>NZ_JARKMX010000001.1 GCF_029360705.1 Paraflavitalea pollutisoli
TCTCTTGGAAAATTAACGTTTGATCTAATAATGAGTTACGCTTCAGAATCTACCATAAATTCAACATTTATGTGCTATTGCTTTCCAAACTTTCAAAGATCTTTCAGTTACTTCATTTGCCCTTCGGCTTCTTTTTCGCTGCCCTCGTTTTCGTTAGCTTTCAGTGACTTCGGCGCCTTTCGGCTCTTTTTTCGCTTCCCGCTTTTCGTCGTTGGGGTTGCAAAGGTAGAAATATTTCGAACCCCACCAAATCTATTTTGCTTTTTTTGAAAGTTTTTTTGAAAAGATCTCCCGATCACGATCTCCAAATCGTTTGAAAATCAATCCCAGACAGGGTTTCAGCGAATTGCCCCAAATCGAACATTTTTTCAAAAAAAGGGCCGGCAAAATGTTTCCTGGATGTTTGCACACCGACCGGGACCCGAAAAAAACTGCCCAACTCCCCAAAAAACGAATCCGAAGATCCCGGAACCGACCATCCCCTTACCCGCCCAAGACAACTTTAGGTTCCGGCAACAGCTCGCGCGTAGGAAGCCAGCAACGACCCGATCCGGGCATCGGTCCTGTTTTTAGACCCGGTTTAAGGCGGTCATTCCCGATTTACTACGTAAGGGTTTAGCGATGAGCAGGTTTATGGGGGCGCCTTATTGCCGGCGGAAAAGTCCCGGATTGCCTACGCACCAGGGAATTATTGCCTGTTGTCATAGAGGGGCCAGGCAATGCGTAGGCAATCCGGGGGCAATGTGTAGGCAATACACAGGCACTGGGGTGGCGAAAATGCTGTAGGGATGGTGGACGCGGAATGGGTAAAGGGTATTCTGGTAGTGCACTGGCATAGCACTGGCACAGCTCTGGCAGTGCTCTAAACCCCTGTATATTCCCAGTACAGTACCGCCGCTATTCCAGAACTATCCCGGAGTAGTTCACATACAGTCCGCATACATTCGCCGTGCTTAAGCCCCGTAGATAGCTACTCTTTTGCACGAAACAGGGTTCAGACCTGAGGCCTGATCTACAAAAACCTTGGCATCCAACCAGCGTGCTCAGTCGATAAAACGCCAACCCTAACTGATGGCTGGCCCATCGAACGCTGCCCCGCCGTTACGGGAATCTATCCGCATCTCATCCATCAAAAACGGATCAATCCTTCGGTCAACCATCGGTCAAACTGGCCTCTTCCATTGGCGAAGCACCGCTTTTGAGCGATGGATCACCGAAGGGTGAGCGATGGTTTGCCGACCGAAAAAGGGACAAAAATGGAAGCTGACAACGATCAACAAGTTGGACAGCACCTACCCATGTAGTAGATAGCTGACGTACAAAAAGTGGGCAATACTGGCCAAGGTGACGGCAGCAGGAAGTAATCGCTGGGGTGCAACTTTCGAGCGAAGTATATATCTGAAATTCAAACAGTTAAAGATCGACACCTGCCCCACGTACAGTCAGTGACAACGCAGCAATGCCTGCGATCTAAGTTGGTCGGGTCGCCACAAGATCGGGCGCGTGGCGTCAACATGGAAATGGAGATTTTACCTGATTACCTGGTCGTTTGAGAAGCCATCACTGCACCACAAAACAGGGCCGCGTATGTAAGACAGCGCATTTATCTGATCACGGACTCATCCGAGTAGGAAGTATCGACGATATCATCGAGCAAGCCGGCGGCCTCTTCTTTGGGCAACTCCTGCACATTGCGCAGCTTTTTTTCGATGGCCCGGGTACGTACCCCTGCCTGTTCAATCACATTGCTCGCTTCCTGCAGCTTCTTCTGTGTTTTATCGAGAATGCCACCGAAGTTGCCAAACTCGGTCTTCACAGCCCCCAACAATTGCCATACTTCGCTGGAACGCCGTTCGATGGCCAGCGTACGGAAGCCCATCTGGAAGCTGTTCAAAATAGCAGACAGCGTTGTAGGACCGGTGATGATGACCTTGTGCTCGCGCTGCAACAATTCAAAGAGTCCGGATACCCGTAACACTTCTGCAAACAAGCTTTCGAAAGGCAGGAAGAGGATGGCGAAATCGGTCGTATTGGGTGGGTCGATGTATTTGGAAGAAATATCGACAGCACATTTCTTGATGCTTCTAACGAAGTTGGCCCGACGCTCTTCTACCAACTCCGGGTCGGCGAGGTCATAAGCATCCGACAACAACTCGAAATCTTCTTTGGGAAATTTGGAATCGATGGGTAGCCAGAGTACTTTATCCTTATTCTCTTTACCCGGTAATTTCACCGCAAATTCCACCAACGCATTTGAACCTATTTTAGTCTTCACGTTTTTCGCATACTGTTCGGGTGTTAGTAGCTGATCGAGTATACTTTCGAGCTGGTATTCGCCGAGTATGCCGCGTGTTTTTACATTCGTCAATACGCGCTTCAGGTCGCCGACACCGGTAGCCAGCTGTTGCATATCTCCCAGGCCTTTGTGTACCGCTTCGAGTCTTTCGCTGACCAGCTTAAAAGATTCGCCCAGGCGGCTTTCCAGCGTTTTCTGCAACTTCTCATCGACTGTGGCGCGCATCTCTTCGAGCTTTTTTTCGTTGCCTGTCTGCAACTCCCACAACTTCTTTTCTACCGTCTCCCGCAGTTGATCGAGCCGTTGCGAAGTAGCGGTATTTTGCTCGGCTTGTTTGTTGAGCAATGCAAAGAAGTTATCCTTTTGTGTGGTATTGAAATCCGTGAGCGATCGGGTAAATACTTCCAGTTGTTCTTTCTGTCGGGTGGCATTTTCTTTCATGGCACTGCTCAGCTGCTCGCCAAAAAGGTGCAGCGAGCGGGTGAGTTCCTGGCGGGTATCTTTGTTGGTCGCATTAGCTTCCGTACGATTGATGCTGATCTCCGACCTGACGGCCGCTTCAATGCGGTTGATATCCCCCGAGAAGGCGCTGATCTTATACCTGATATCCGATAGCTGACTACTATCACCTTTACCAGCCATCTTCATCAACAGCACGACCGCGACGATCAGCAGCAGTATCACTACTGCCAGCAGCACATAGAGTATAGTCATGGGTTAGTAATTTAAGAATGGGTCCTACGATATTACAGCTATTTTTCGGGAGCGAATTATTTTTTGTGGCAGCAGTGTTAACCTTTAACATTGTAGCGCATGAACTACTTTTTCTCCTGGCTTCAAAAACCATACCCTTTGCCCGAATCGAGGGGCAGTCAGTTTAAGATGGCCGTGCTCCTGAGCCTGGTGGTATCGCTGTTTCTCTTCGTGTTTCGTCCCTTTAACCAACATGAAAATACGACGCAAGCATTGTCAACAGCATTGATCGGTGGAGCTACGGTATTGGTGACGATCTACTTTCATTTTCTGGTTTTGTTTCCCTTGTTTCCGCGGTTCTTCCGGGAGGAACGTTGGACGATTGCGCGGGAATTGATCTGGACGATGATCGTCATCATCAGCATTGCCATAAGCAATATGGCGGTGATTGCGATTTGGGGTGGCTTTCCGGTTACCTGGAAAAATCTCTGGCTCGTGATCATCGATACGGCGATCATCGGTATTGCGCCAGCCACTGTCAGCATACTCATCAACCAGGCGAGACTGCTGCGCCGGTACCGTCGGCAGGCGCTGGCACTGAACCAGGTGATGCACCGGCCGGGAGTGGATGTGGAGCAGCAACCCAATGTAGGGGAGCCGATAGCGAAGCCGACAGAACAAGTTGGCACAAGTTCAGCGCCTGCCTCACTCAATCAGGTAGTTGAACCAATAGATGGCGCTGCGGCATCGGACCCAAAAGAACAGGCGCAAGCGGTTGTTGACCATTTGACTGGGGAGTCGCACCATATATCACAACAGAAAATCGAGCAAGAAATAGCATCCAACGCACCCATCGTTTTGTCTGCAGAGATTGGCAAGGAACAGGTAGCGGTTGCACCAGCCGACTTGCTGGCCATCACCTCGGCGGACAATTATTGTAAGGTGTACCTGCGGGAAGACGGCCGGGTGAAAGCGGTCATCTTACGGAGTCCATTAAAAAGATTGGAGGGAATGCTGGTGGCACATGTTCGTTTCTGGCGTTGCCACCGGACGGCCATCGTCAACCTGGAAGCCATCCGTGGGGTTGGCGGCACAGCCCAGGGCTACCGCCTGGAAATTGTGGGCATGGAAGAAACGATCCCGGTATCGAGAAGCCTGAACGCCCAGCTGCGGGAAAAGCTGGGGGCGGGAGCTAAGGCGGCCGTTTGAGTACATTATTATGATATCAAACTTGGCCAGACCGACGTAGATGCCCACATAGCCCCTGAAATTTATTTTCGACAAAATGAGCTTGACCAAGGCAAAAGGGAGGGTCAACTTCTAAGTACATTTAATACCTGACGCCCTGCAAGGTCACTGTCGGCGGTTCATTCCAACTTTCCGTTTTACCTGCTGGCTGACCCACGTTAACTTCGGAAAGCTCCCGGCTGGCCCTACAACCTATCCACCGGTTGCCATTCGCCCCAGCAGCACAAACAATTGATACTGAACCGTTCCATTCGCCCCAAAGCGCGTGCAACTGGCCCCATCAATTTGCAGCCGGCTGTTTTCAGGGGTAATTTTGTATCGGCCAATCAGCCAATTCACATTAAAAAAACTACCCTCAAAAGAATGAAAAAGTTCACCACTCTCTGCTTCTTTCTCCTGACCATGACCCTGATCAGTGTTGCCCAGTTTGATGACAAATTCTATTTCCCTTCCAAAACCGTTCGCCCAATCGACAGCAGCCTGAACGCCGAATGGATCACCCTGCGTACCGATACGGTCAGCCTTTCCGGTCTGTTCCTGAAACCTGCCGGCAAGCCCAAAGCCACCATCCTATTCTGCCACGGGGCAGGCGGCAATATCAGTACCTATATATTTATGACACGTCCACTGGTGCAGGCAGGCTACCAAGTACTAATGACAGATTTCCGGGGATATGGCCATAGCACCGGCACGCCCACCCACCTCAACATTGCCAAGGATGGTCAGCTCTTTTTCGATTACCTGCTTAAAAGACCGGAGGTGAAAGACACTCGCCTGATCGTGTTCGGCGCGTCCATCGGCACCCAGATCGCCACGAAACTGACGCACGACAATGCCGCCCGGGTGTCGGCCCTGGTACTCGACGGCCCCATGTCGTCCTTCACCGATATTGCCATCCACTATGCCCCCAAGGAGCAGCATGCGATGATCAAAATGGGCCTGGTCAGTCCGTATTCGGCCAAAACCGATATCACACAGATTGGCAATATCCCTGTACTGGTGGTGGCCAGCAAGGGCGACAAGGAAGTGCCTTTTTACCAAAGTGAAGTGGTGTACGAAGCAGCACCTGCCGCCAAGTCGATCTGGGATTATAATGGTGCCCACCTGGAAGCGATGAAAATCAACCCGGTGGAGTACGTCAAGCGGATTGATGCGTTGTTGAAATAGGGGGTGGCCGGCGGCCCTCTGACCCCGGTCTACAAGTATTATACCCTCAACACGCCGCTATCTGCCCGTAACATTGACCCATTTGTTGCTGTGGAGAGCCCGCCGGCAAGATAAACGGCCAGGCTGGCTATTTCCTCTGGATCGATAAACCGCTGAAGTAGTATATGCGGGTTGGTTTGCTGAATGATAGCTTGCTTCATGTGCTCAACATCTATGCCTTGGGCCTGGGCGATTGGCTCAACCGCACCAGCAACTCCATCGGAATAAGTTGGCCCACCAATAATCGTATTAACGGTAACATTGGTCCCCCTGGTGAGTTTGGATAATCCGTTGCTCATTGCAATCATGGCCGCTTTAGTAACACCATAGTTGATCATGTTCCCTGGCACATTAATCCCAGACTCGCTGCTGATAAAAACAACCCTACCCCAATTTTTATCGATCATGGCAGGAAGCAACTTGCGGCACAGCCGCATTCCGCTCATGACGTTGATCTCGAAATACCGGTACCAATCAGCATCCTCCGTCTCGTAGAAATTGTCTAGTCCAAATACGCCTACATTATTGATCAGAATATCAACATCAGTCAATTCGGCGAGTAACCTGTTCACGTCTTCTTTATTAAAAAAATCGGCGGTGATCGCTGAAAGTACAGCCCCGGGGTATTCTTTTTTGAGACGTTCTATGGCCTGATCTATCTTTTCCGGATTCCTCCCATTGATCGTCACGGCTGCACCTTCCTGCAATAATTGGCGGGCGATTGAAAAGCCAATGCCCTGCGTTGAACCGCTGATGAATGCTTTCTTTCCCTGTAATTGTAAATCCATGATTAAGCACTTTTGTAATGATCACTCAATTAATGAGTAAAAAATTTAGTCGAGTATTCGTAGCTGCAATTGTATTTGTTCCCGCAGCAGCTTTTTGTCAGGATATATGCGGCGTATCGAATTGATACCACACCAAATCGTTACCAAGGCCTTACCCAATGTATTGGCCGGCACCTTTGCCGTCATTACTCCCTTCTTCTGCGCTTTGGCAATGGCCATTGTGTACATTCGTTCTGTGTCCTGTAGTATCTGCGCAGCCTCCGACTGCAGCTCTGCATCCACAAAGGTCATTTCAACGATCGTATTTGCCACAATACAACCTTTCTGGTGCGCTTCGCCGTCAGCATTAGCAATCTCCAAAAAGAATTTTTTGATCACGGAGACTGGGGTGTCGCTGTTCTCAAGAGTTTGTTTGAATGCTTCTAGCTCTTGCCGCCGTTGTTGCAGAGCCTTTTGGAACAGCTCTTTTTTGCCCCCTTTGAATGTATTATACAGGCTACCAGCACCTGCGCCTGTGGCGCTTGTCAGATCCGATAGTGAGGTTGCATTATACCCCCGCTTCCAGAATACTTCCTGGGCTTTTAGTATCAATTCTTTGTCCTGGTGAATGTTGGGTCTTCCTTTCATACAATATTGTAATGATCGCTACAAATATAGAACATTATGTTCTTCCGACTAACAATTGCGGAGATAAGAAATGGAAACTTGTGTATGTAGCGCGAAAAACGACTACCGCGTGATCTGCCTTCCAGGAGAGCCGATCCATGTTTGCGTCAAGGTGTATTCCTGCAATTCGTGGTTAGGATAGTGCTCAACCATCGATATTTCTATGTATTTGATCAGATAGTCGGCGATCACCACATCAACCTGTGCCACCCCTTCCACTTTTTTGGAAACAAGTTCAACGCCGTTAAGCCGTGCTTGCGATTTTACATATTTATGCTGCATTATGCCCGCTGTGTGCGTAAATGAAATAAAAAGGCCATACCCGGTGTACTCGTAATCATCCTCTTGCAGAAACGGCAGTTGCGCATATAGCAGGCGATCTGCTTCGTCGCCGTCCAGCGCGAGTTCCAGTATATCCGTTACTATCCTTGATTGTATCATGGGTATCCTTTTAAGTGTTGTAAGCACCCGTCGTAAGCATTCAATAAAAAACCCGCCGGCGGCGGGTCAATATGTGGAAGATTGTTATTGTCTATGCTTCTCTTAACAACTTCATGAACATAGCAGCCTGCTCTTTGGTCTTGATCACCTGGTGCAGGGACGAACTGACAGCCAACTTGGCCTCCGCCTTTTTGCCCGAGCCTTTTGCCTTTTTGGTGAGCGCCGCTACTTTGCGTTCAATGGTCTTTTCCATGACATCAAATTTAGGTAGAATTTCTGAATTATACACCCCAGCTGCTAATCCTGCTTGAGGTTGAAAATGAAATAATTGTACATGACATCCTGCGATACCAGGGCTCCCTTTTCGATCCGGAACGGATACGGCATAATATCCTCAAAATCAAAGGGATTGTCGTATTGCGTTTTCCCAAACCGCGTGATGCGCACGAAGTATTTAACGCCAAACATCCGGAAATGCTTGTTCAAATAGTTAAAATTTCGCTGCAGGGCCCGGTAATAGAAGTAAGCCCGCGCATTGTCGGACCCGTCGATGCCCAGGTAATGGTCGGGATTGGTCTTCAGGTAGGCTAGTGCGGAGAACAGGATCGTGGAAAACACCTTGGAGTAATCTTCATGCGTCAGCTCGGCCCGATCGTCGATCTTCCCTTTTGCATTCAGCGGTCCGAAGGCTAGGTTGTACACATTGGGCAGCAAGGCATGTGACTGGTTGCTGATCCGCACGATTAACGGCATGGCCTGCCCGTTGTTGAGCTTGGTTTGAAAAGTACTTACCCGCAGATCCTCGGATATATTATCTATTTCATACAGGTTATTGAAGTCGATCTTCAGCGAAGCAGCCATTAAATATTGTGTTTTGGTAAAGCAATGGTATTAATTTTTCTGATTGGCAGGTTTATTTATCTTACTGCTGTTTTTATTTCTTTCAATTCAAACACATCCTCTTGCACTTATCCGAAGAACAGGTACTCGCGCTGGCGCCGGATGAATCGTCGAAGAAATCCGGCAAGGACCTTTCTAACCCGTCCAAATGGGTGAGCAAAGGTGCCAACGAGGCAGCGCTCTGGGGCGAATGCCAGGGTAGCGGCAGCAAACCCTACCAAACGCAGGTCGACCGTGCCAACATCGCTTTTAAATGTTCCTGCCCCAGCAGGAAATTTCCCTGTAAACACGGCATCGGTTTGCTGCTCCTGCATGCCCGCCAGGCAGCCAGCTTTACCGATACGGAGGCTCCGGCCTGGGTATCGGAGTGGATCAACAAGCGTACCGAAAAACAGGAGAAACAGACCGAGAAAAAAGAAAAACCCGTCGACGAAGCCGCCCAGGCCAAACGCCAACAAGCGCGGCAACAAAAAGTGGCTGATGGTATCAGTGAGTTACTCCTCTGGGTCAAAGACATCATACGCAATGGCCTGCTGAATATGCCCGATAAAGACGCGGCCTTTTTCGAGAATATCGCCCGGCGCATGGTGGATGCCCAGGCTCCCGGCCTCGCCAATATGGTACGGTCCCTTGGCGAGCTCAACTTCTACCGCGAAGGCTGGCAATCCGAGTTCCTTGACCAGCTGCTCCGCATTTACCTCGTCACTACCGGCTACACGCACAGTGAGCAATTGCCAGAAGGGTTGCAGCAAGACCTGCGCAATTTTATTGGCTTTACCCAAAACCAGGAAGCCCTTAAAGAACAGGCCGGGGTACTCGACACCTGGTTGGTAATGGGCAAGCAAACGACCGAGGAAGACAACCTCACCATCGACCGTAGCTGGCTCTATGGCGTCAACAGCAATTCGTATGCGCTGATCCTGCAGTTTACCGTACGCGGACAGGGAGCCGTTGCCGTACCGCTTACACCGGGCATCTTCATCGAAGCCGAACTCGTCTTTTACCCGTCGGCCATCCCTTTGCGTGCTATCATTAAAAAGCAGATCAACTCCAACGGTGTAGCCAAATACAAAGGCTTTGCTAATTGGCAGGAAGTGACCAACGCAGAAACAAGCTACAGCAGCCTGGTTCCCTTTCGCAGCGATCGCCCCTATATCATCGAGCAATTGCGGCCGGTGCAGCACCAACAACAATGGTGGTTACAAGACAGTAGTCACGCATTGATGCCCATCAGCGCCGACTTCCGCAATATCTGGAAGCTGTTGGCTTTGAGTGGTGGCGCTCCGCTCAATGTAGCGGTGATCGGAAAAGAAAAATCCTTTATGCCCATTGGCGTGTGGCATGATCAGCTTTATAAACTATTGTAATCGTTATGCAACTGTGGCAAGACTTTGTAAATAACGCCATGCTGGGTACGGATAAAAAAACGGCAGCAGTAGACACGCTGCCAGCTCCGCTGAAGGAAGCCGCGACCCTGGTGATGCAGCAACCCATCGACCGAGAAGAGCAGTTTTTGCGGATCGCCTCCCTGGTTTTCAACTACCGGCAATGCGGCGTATCCGCTTTGCAGCAGGCAGTAGCCCCTTTGGCGGATGTCGCTGAAGCAGAGGAAAAACCTTACTGTTCCACCCGGGCTATGCAAGTGCTGAAAGACATCATGGAAGAAGATAATTTTCCGCTGCTGTCCAGGTGGCTGCAACTGTGTGCGGAGAAAGGACAGTTGGTACAGCCCGATCTGTTGCCCGCGCTGTTGTCGTTAGGTCGACAGTATAAAAAGCTACAGCCCTTACTGACCAATAGCTGCGGAAAGCGGGGCGCCTGGCTAAGCCGCCTCAACCCCGAATGGAACTTCTCCATCGATGCTACCGATGAAGAGATATGGCAAACAGGTGCCCCCGAACAACGCAAGGCGGTATTGCAATCCGTAAGAACCGCTACGCCCGACCTTGCCAGGCAATGGGTACAGGCTACCTGGCCGCAGGAAGACGCGAATACCAAAACCGAACTGCTGGGGATACTGGTTGATGGCATTGGCGAAGCAGATATGCCATTCCTGGAAAGCCTGGCCACCGAAAAGAGTAAGAAAGTTAAAGAGCTCGCCATTGTGCTGCTGAAAAGAATACCAGCCTCTTCCATCGTGCAGCAATACCTGGAGGTGTTGCGCAACGCTGTGGTGCTGAAAAAAGAGAAAGCCTTGCTGGGGCTATCGAGCAAACAGGTGCTGGAGATCCAATTACCAGCCAATGTTGATGAAAACATCTTCAAATCGGGTATTGAAAAACTGAGCTCTACGAAAGGGGTTTCTGACGAAGACCATATTCTGTATCAGCTGGTGCGCTCCGTGCCCCCCACATTTTGGGAACAGCAATTGGGCATGACTCCCTCCGAAGTATTGACGCTTTTGAAAAAAGATTCCAAAGGGAAACACCTGCTCGGGGAGATCGCCAGTGCTACCGTCACCTTTGGCCATCGCGACTGGGCGCAGGCTTTGGTACAAACAGTCGACACGGTACACGTCGACTTGTTACCGCTGTTGCCGGTACGCGACCAAGACGATTATATACTGAAAGCCCTGGGCAAGGGACATGCCGATGAAGCCATTGCCTGGTGCGCTTCACGCAGTGGTACCTGGAGCCTGGAACTCACGCAGGCAATTTTCCGGTATACCGCCAGGCATCCGTATCAGTACAACCGGACTTTTTACAGCCAGGTCATTGAACAACTACCACTTGCTATAACCGCCGATCTACCAGGCCTGCAGCCGGCAGAAGAGCATTTCAAGACGATGTGGACGAATATCAGTACCCATATCATTAAACTGGCCGGATTAAAAAATCAACTACACCAATCTTTTTAACGCATTAAACTATACACATGTCTGCCATTTTACGCCAGAACGCCGAAGAGCTGTTTGCCCAGGAACTGGAAGAACTGCAAAAACAGGATAGCGGAAAGCGTCCTGCCAATTGGAAACTGACACCTGCTGCTGTCGTCACGTATCTCGTAGGCGGTAAATTGAAGAACGGTTTTGAAGTGACGCCCAAATACATCGGCAACAAACGCCTGATGGAGATCGCTGTGGCCACCTTGACGACCGACCGCGCACTGCTGCTGTATGGATTACCCGGCACGGCCAAGAGTTGGGTGAGTGAACACCTCGCGGCGGGCATCAGCGGCGACTCGGCTATGATCATTCAGGGCACAGCAGGCACTGGTGAAGAAGCCATCCGTTACGGCTGGAACTATGCAAAGCTGCTGGCGGAAGGGCCTTCGGAAAGAGCTTTGGTAGAAACACCGATGATGCGGGGGATGAAGGACGGCAAGATCGTACGGATCGAAGAGCTGACCCGTATCGGGGCCGATGTACAGGATACCCTAATCACCATTCTATCGGAAAAGACCTTACCGGTACCCGAACTCAATATCGCCGTGCAGGCAGTAAAAGGCTTTAACGTGATCGCTACGGCCAACAACCGTGATAAAGGCGTGAATGAATTGTCGAGCGCCCTGAAGCGACGCTTCAATACCGTGATCTTACCCGTGCCCGATTCCATCGAGGAGGAAATCGACATCGTGAAACGCCGGGTAACCAGTTTCGAGAAGGTGATGGAACTACCCGCAGAGCCGCCAGCCCTGCAGGAGATCAGGCGTATCGTCACCATTTTCCGCGAGTTGCGCAATGGTGTAACCTTGGATGGCAAAACGAAGATCAAGGTGCCTAGTGGCACCCTGAGTACCGCGGAAGCCATATCAGTTGTGAATAGCGGATTGGCGATGGCGGCTTATTTCGGCGACGGTCAGTTGAAAGCTACCGATCTCGCAGCGGGCATACTTGGTTCGGTGGTAAAAGACCCGGTGCAGGACAAACTGGTATGGCAGGAATATCTCGAAACGGTGGTGAAACCACGGGAAGATTGGAAAGATATTTATCGTGCGTGCAGGGAGCTTTAGCGGAAGCGATGCCGACTTAAGCTGAAGAGGGGTTTGTTTGGAGACATAAATTATTGAGTATTCATTATGGCAATTCATATTCTTGGAATCAGGCACCATGGACCGGGATCGGCGCGGAATGTGAAGGCATTTCTCGAAGCGACGAAGCCGGATATCGTGCTCGTGGAAGGTCCACCGGAAGCCGACGGACTGTTGGAATGGGCCAACGACCCGGGACTGAAGCCACCAGTAGCTATATTGGTGTATCAGCCCGACAATGCGCAGCAGGGAGCGTTCTATCCTTTTGCGGAATTCTCGCCCGAGTGGCAGGCGATCCAATATGCGCGGAACAACAAGATCCACGTACGCTTTATGGATCTGCCAGCCGGACACCAGTTTGCCCTGGAGCAGGAGAAGCGGGAAGCACTGCGGAAAAAAGCGGAAGCGATGGCGGCAGCGATGGCGGCAGCGAATGCCGGGCGTGCAGCAGCAGCATCCGACGAATTGGCACCTGGAGAAAGCGAAGACTTATATGAACCGAAAACGGGCAACGGTGAATTCCTTAAAGAAGCGGCAACTGGTCATGCACCAACAGCTGCCACCAATACCCCGGACATACCCATTGACGAAGAAGCCCTGGTTGACGCCTCACCGGCTACAGCCCGGGCTATCCGTCGTGACCCGATCAGTTACCTCGCCGAGGTGGCTGGCTTTGAAGACGGAGAGAAGTGGTGGGAGCATATGTTTGAACACCGCCTGGGTTCCGAGCAGGTATTCGATGCCGTATCTGAGGCGATGCAGGTATTGCGTGAGCTGGTACCACAGCCCGATGACCAGCTGGAGGCTTGCCGGGAAGCCTGGATGCGCAAATGCATCCGGCAGGCAGAAAAAGAAATGTTTCAAAACATAGCGGTGATCTGTGGCGCCTGGCATGCGCCAGCCTTACAGCAGATGCCCAAGCAAAAAGATGACAACGACCTGCTGAAGGGGTTGCCCAAAGTAAAGATCGACTGTACCTGGATTCCCTGGACCTATGACCGCCTGGGTTATTTCAGCGGCTATGGTGCCGGTATTCAATCACCCGGTTGGTACGATCATGTATGGAAATACCCGGCGGATGATGGTACGCGATGGATGGCCAAAGTGGCCCAGCTGTTTCGCAAACAAGGCATGGACACTTCCGTCGCGCATGTGATCGAAGCTATCCGGCTGGCCGAGTCGCTGGCTGCCTTGCGTAATCTGTCGAAGGCGGGCCTGGAAGAACTGAATGAAGCCACCTTGAGTGTATTGTGTGGCGGAGAGAAAATGCAAATGCAACTCATTCAGCGGGAGCTGATCGTCAGCAACCGGATGGGCGAAGTGCCCGAGGCGATCCCCAAACCGCCTTTACAACTCGATATTGAAAAACACCAAAAGCGGCTACGCCTCCCGGCGACGGCCGACTGGAAAGACTATACACTCGACCTGCGAAAAGACACCGACCTGGAGCGCAGTATCCTGCTGCACCGGCTTCAATTGCTCGGCATCGAATGGGGACATCCGCAGGGAGCGTCGGGCAAGGGAACATTTAAAGAAGCCTGGCGGCTGCAATGGGATCCGGAATTATCCATCCAGGTGATCGAGAAAGGGAATTGGGGGAATACGGTGGCGGAAGCTGCCGAAAAATATACGCTGGATAGAGCTGCGGCAGCCGATTCATTAGGCACCGTTTGCGAGTTGCTTGATATGGCGATACCGGCTGAGGTGCATGGCGCTACTGCCGGTCTCATCAACCAGATCAGCAATATGGCAGCAGCCAGTGGAGATGTGATCCAGCTGATGGGCGTGATCCCCTCCCTGGTGAGTGTGACGCGGTATGGCAACGTGCGTAAAACGGATACCGAACTGGTGCTGGGCATCGTTGACAGCATGATTACCCGCATCTGTGTGAACCTTCCTGCGGCTACCACTGCGGTCAATGAAGAAGCAGCCTACCAGTTACTGGACCTGTTCTTCAAACTCAACGACGCTGTCAGTTTATTACAACAAGATGAGATCACGCGCCAGTGGCAGGATACCCTGAAAGCGATTTCCGCGTCTGCCCATAGCGCCCCGGTCATCCGGGGTTATGCTACCCGCCTATTAACAGACCATAAATTATTGGAAGGGGATGCGCTGATCAATGCGTTCAGTTATGCGATGTCGGTGGCAACGCCGCCAGAGGTCGCTGCTGCCTGGCTGGAAGGTTTTCTGAAAGGGAGCGGCACCCTGCTACTGCTCGACCAGGCGCTCTGGAACCTGGTCAACAACTGGGTGGCGTCTGTACCCAAAGAAACTTTTACCCAGGTGCTGCCGCTGCTGCGCCGCACCTTTGCTAATTTCTCGCAGCCTGAAAGAAGAAAGCTGGGAGAAAAAGTGCGGGCTGGTGGCGTAGAGCAAGTATCCCCTATCGCGACCAGTGGCGATATCGATTCGGAAAGAGCACTGCAGGGCATTCCTGTGGTGCTACAATTATTGGGTATCACGCAAAATACTACGGTATGATGAACGATGAGCAACTGCGCAAATGGCGATTAATACTGGGCGGCCAGCAAAACGACGGCACCGGTTTTAGCCTGCAGCCCGAAGACGTGCAAATAGATAAAACGCTGGAGGCCTTGTACGACAATGACCGCAAAGGATCGTTGGGCGCTTCATCGCCCAATGTGGCCCGGTGGCTGGGGGATATCCGCACGTTCTTTCCATCGAGTGTAGTGCAGGTGATGCAACAGGATGCCATGAAGCGGCTGAACCTGACGCAAATGTTGTTTGAAAAGGAAATGCTGGAGAACGTAGAACCGGATGTGCATCTTGTAGCTACCTTGATGACCTTGAGCCATGTCATTCCGGACAAGACCAAGGATACGGCACGACAGGTAGTTCGCAAAGTAGTGGATCAACTGATGCAAAAGCTGGCGCAGCCTACGCAGCAAGCTATCGTGGGTAGCCTGAACAAGAGCGCGCGCAATCGACGTCCCCGCCACAACGAGATCAACTGGCATGCAACCATTCAAAAGAACCTGAAGCATTATCAGCCAGAATACAAAACGATTATTCCCGAAACCAGGATCGGCTACGGCCGCAAGCGCTCCTCGCTAAAAGACGTGGTATTGTGCCTGGACCAGAGTGGTTCCATGGGCACTTCCGTGGTTTATTCTGGCATCTTCGGATCGGTGATGGCTTCTATACCCGCCATCAAAACGCGCATGGTGGTATTCGATACGGCGGTAGCGGATTTGTCGGAGGACCTGACAGACCCCGTAGAGCTTTTGTTTGGTGTACAGTTGGGTGGGGGCACGGATATCAACGCCGCGCTGACCTATTGCAAGCAGATCATCACCAAGCCGCTCGATACCGTACTGGTATTGATCACCGACCTCTACGAAGGGGGCAATGAAAACGATATGCGCAAACGGGCCACCGAGCTCGTTGCGGCCGGCGTACAGGTGGTCGTATTGCTGGCACTGAATGACGATGGAGCGCCCTCTTATGACCATGGCAATGCGCAGTTTCTTTCGAACCTGGGCATACCGGTATTTGCCTGTACGCCCGACAAATTTCCCGACCTGATGGCCGCCGCGCTGAGCAAACAGGATGTAGGGATGTGGGCTGCTAAAGAAGATCTCGTCCTCAAAAAATAACTGATTGGTATGGCTTTTACGATTGAAGCATTAGAAAAGGCATTGACAGAGAAACTAGTCGACAGCAGGCGATACATTCAACTGGCCGACCTCCGGACACAAAAGAATTATAGAACGGTTACTGATTTTCTGACGGGTAAAACACCTTCGCTGGGTACCATCGAAGGTGAATGGGCCCTTTATGACTACCAGGTGTTTGGTTTGCTGGTCGAGAACATTGTGCACCCGTCGGTTACAGACCAGTTGGTGATCGACCTCTGCATGGATGCTACCATGGTGCAATATGTACAAGTTGGATTGATCAATCGGTTTGCTGCCCTCACAGCTATGGACCGCAGTCTGTCGGCAGTGAATGCGATGACACAATACTACCAGCAATTGGGATTTACTACCGACCGGGTATGGCAAGACCTCATGGCTTATTTTGAGGGTAAGGAAGAGCCTTTTGTGAAGGAACAATTGGAAGGCACGGAGTTGAAGCAATTCCTGTCGGAATACATGGTGCAACACAAGTTGAGCTATACATCGATCCGCCACCATTTTAAATACACCTGGAATTACCTCTATTTATTGCTGATGGAGGAAAACCAACAGGACCAAAAAGCGCAGGACCACCTGATTCAGATGGTAACGTATGACCATACCGTACTGCGTTTTCTCCATACCTACCGTGGCGGAAAGTATATACCGGCGATCGTTGCCCACCTGGAGCAACTAGGTATATACAGCGAATCGGATATACAGCAACGGTTTATGCTGGTCATGGCGCTTTACCGTCTCGACAGGACGCAATTTGCTCCGTTGCTGTCGAGCCTGGCCAAACAGTATATCCTGTTTATGGTGAACCAAAAGCTCTTCAGGAGCTGGGAGACCACTTACTGGATCAAAGAGCCGGGATTTGAAAAGGAACGTCTGGGGCTTAGCGGCTGCGCGGTGTATTACCTGTTGCAATATGACCGGACCGAAATCCTTTCGCAGATACAGGGATGGCTCGCAAAGAAAAGATACCTGCCTTTTTCTGCTATGGCAGCCTTGCACCAGGTGTTGGGTCCGGAGGCGCTGCCCTTGCTGCAAGCCGACTTGCAAAATGACACGCCGGTGGATGGACCTCCGCACTATGCCGGGATGCTGGACCTGATGAAGCATTCATTTGAACCTACCGACTACATTCCTTTCGTGTGGAAGGTGGTGAGTAGCAAATCGAAGACGATCAAAGGTTATATAATCAGTCTGCTCGTGGACAAAGACCCGGAGGTAGAATCGAAAGCCATCGCCCTGCTTGACAATAAACAGGCTGAAACCCGTTTGACAGCTGCGACGATCTTACAACGCACGGCCTCGCCGACAGCGATGGAGGCGGTAAAAAGGGCACTGCAAAAAGAAGCCAACGACAATGCCCGCGATATGCTGCTGCAGACCGTGGGTGCCGATCTGGAAGCCAACGCAGACGCAGCATTTGTGCAGGAGATGATCGCCGGGGCACAGTCGAGGGGCAAACTCGATACGCCGCAGGAACCGTGGCTCGAGGAATCAGGCATGCCTGCACTCCATTATAAAGATGGTAGTAGGTTGGGCGTGGAGGCGATTCGCTTTCTCGTGTACCGGATGAGCCGTGTGAAGACGATGCGTTCGGATATCGAGGCACGGATGCTGCTGGCACAGATAGACCGCGAGCGAGCTGGTGAGTGGGCCAGGCATTTGTTTCAGTTATTGCTGGACAATGGCGCCAAGGCCGAGCACAAATACCTGATTGCTTTATCCGCCTTATTGGGTGACGATGATACGGTCGACAAACTCCGCACGACTACCAATAACTGGCTGGATGAAAACCGGTCAAAGATGGCGGAGTATGGAGTCGGCGCATTGGCGCTGCAGGGCAGCAACAAAGCTTTGCGGTGGGTGGAATGGTACAGCCGGAAATACCGCAATAAGAAGGCGGTGATTGGAGCCACAGCCTTGCAGGCGCTGGAGGATGCGGCTGAAGAACTCGGCATTACGACCCAGGAATTGGGTGATCGCGTGGTGCCTGACTTTGGTTTTGATGGATTGTTCCGGCACTTCAAGATAGGCGAAGATGAATACCGCGCTTTTGTCGATAGCAAGTTTAAGATCTGTTTCTTCGACGAAGACAATAAATCGTTGAAGGCCCTGCCTTCCGGCGCTTCCGCCACACTGAAGGAAGAGTTTAAAGATCTGGCAAAGGAGATACGGGATGTGGTGAAATCGCAATCATTGCGATTGGAGCATTACCTGGTAGTACAACGATCCTGGGCGCCTGAGGCCTGGCAATCGTTCTTCCTGAACAACCCGGTGATGTTCATTTATGCGACCAGGCTGCTATGGGGTATTTACATCGATGGTGAGTTAAAGGATTGTTTTGTGTGTCAGGAAGATACCACCCTGGTGAATATCGAAGACGAAGAGATCGATATTCCGGAAGGAGCTGTTATCCGGATCGTTCATCCGCTGCATCTTACGGCAGATCTATTACAGGCCTGGCAACGCAAGTTCTTCGATGGATCGATCGAGGCGATCTTCCCGCAATTGGACCGACCTGTTTACCGCCTCGAAGAGGCCGATCGGACCAAAAAGATCATAGCCGATTTCGATGGAAAGCTCACGGAGCCGGGTTCTATCCGCGGGACGCTAGAGCGTTATGGGTGGCGCAAAGGCCAGGCCGAGGATGGAGGCATGATCCCGGTGTTTTACTTTATGGATTACGACCGCAAGGTAGAAGCCGTGCTGGAGGTACAGGGAGTTTTTGCAACAGGCTTCGACACAGATATGGAACCGTCCTTACGACGTTTGTTGTTCATCCACGCTGGCAGCAGCAAGGGATGGTATTCGGGACCGAAGGACGAGCAGGATGAACGCCTCGTGGCCCTGGGTACAGTGGCCGACACCTTTTATTCGGAAGTAATGAGTGCCGTACAGGCGATTAAACTGAAAGCCACGGACAAATCTGGCTGATCACTATCAGTTACTGTATAATGAGAATACCTGTCTCGCTTCTTTATTCGCGATGACAGGTATTTCATTTATGGGTTAGCGCTATGGGTTTTTCTTGTATGTACCTTATCTGCCGGCAATGATGGCTTTTTCGGGCACTTTGCTGATGGCCGACTTGTGCAGGATGAGTCTTTCCCCTGCGGTATCGAAGGATACTTCTATCCAACCGTTGTAGCGTTTGCCTTCGCGTGTAACCTGTATGGCGAGGTATTTATGGCTGACATTCTTCCACGCACCTTCCCAGTAGGGCATACCAGTTTCTGGCGTGTTCTTATACACCATTTCAACCTGGGCACTATGATACCACTCCATACCGGGGTAGTTTTTAACCGGGATGGCGTCCCCTTGCTGGAAAATGGGGGAGTTGTTGCTTTCGCCTACGAGCAGCTGGCTGTGGAGGTAAGATCCGGCAAAGAACAGGACTTCATCTTCTTTTTCAATGGGATCACCGATGTACCAGGTGGAGAAGCCGATATCGGGGTGCTGGTCCTGGTTGAGGTCGATGAGTTGGGATTGCTGGAATTTGAGTTCACGGTTTTGCAGGTCCGTATAGATCATTTCCGGGTCTTTGCTATCCGGGAACTTGGGAGGGATGGGCGCTCCATCTTTCTTGCACGAGGCTGCCAGGCCGGCAACCAGGGCCAACACGATCACTTGTTTCATGGCTATATTTTATGCAATTAACAACGGAAAGGAAGGCCTTCGTTGCACGGGGGTGATGGTTTGGCAAAATAACAACATGAGTTGCGGCGATGGGCGTACGAGGGTGTGGTGTAAGGGGGCGAGTGAGGCAAGATCCACGCTGGATGGGGGCTATGAAGAATAAATCAGAGGGTAATACCCGATAGGGGTCAGTTAACGCAACGGGGGCGGCAGACGGCTGTCAAATGAATGACGTTCCGTGTGCCGCCCCCGTAAAAAGTTGACGTAGCTTATTCTTCTACCGGCTCGTTTGTTTCAGGCTCTGCGCTGGGCAGGGGAACCGGGTTCTTGGTCTTGTTGACGATCTGCAACACAAACTTCGAAGTGAGGGTCAAATCGTAGTCGTTGTGTTTGAAGAGGAACTTGGTATCATTGTTTTCCGAAAGTACGGTTACCAGGTCGCGGGCGATCTGGGTAGTACCAATGGTATTGGTAGGCTTACCGTTTTCGAAACCAATTGCGAATTTGGTGGTTGCTTTGCGGGCAAGTCCGAGTTTTTCAAAGTCAATGCGATTCAAAGGTAATTCCTGATCAGCCTGGAGAGACTTCTTCATCAGGATCTTGACGATTGGCAGGTACTTAGCCCAAACTGTTGTGTACATCTATTACTTAATTTTACTTGTTTGTATGCTATCGGCAGGCAGGCGTTTTGGTACGGCTGTGTCGGGCGAATTTTCAAAGATAAAGTGCAGCTACTACAAAGGTGCGTATAAATACGGTGAAAAACGAATAGTACAGGAGAAATAAATATTCGTAAGTGCGCACAATACAAGGTTTTACCGTTTACAGGGGTATAATCTTTTCGCCGGATAGGCAGATTTTGCCTGTAAACGGGTATAAAATTGCGGTCATTGGGGTTATTAGGCGTAATCTATTATCGATTGATTTTTAGTGCCCCAGGGGTAGAAATATCGTTTCCAGCCATTGCAATGGGCGGAATTTTGTGGTAAATTGTAGCTACTGACTTTTCCTCACGGTGACGAAGCTATTTAAATATGCCCCGTATGATCAAAAATCCTATTATCAGAGTTATCGTACTGGTTATAGCTGCTGCGGCAGCCTTGTACCTGCTGTACCATTGTGCCGGTGGGTTCAAGATGGGCATGGATGACGCGAAGAAGTTTAGTCGATAGGTGATAACAACAGAAAATAACGCCCCCGTTACTTCCATTTTATTATTTTAGTTGTGCATGAAGTCTAACCGCTTCACAAACACGATCATGAAAAAGCTCATCGCCCTGCTATTATTGATGTCACCAGCCTTGCTGCTATTGGCTCAAGTCGACACATCTGGCGCACATCCAGGGACTGTAGCCGCTCAGCCTATTGAGGACGATACCTGGCTGATTTATATGGGTATGGTCCTGATTCTTGGATTTGCTACCGCCTTAATCCTTGGCTTGCTGGCCACGGGAGCCGTAGCCGCCATCCTCGCTGGTCTTACCTTTGCCGGTATTCTATCCGTATCCGTTATCACCGGCTTATACAGGAAGTCTGTTTATGCAGGCTTCAAAGCGTTCGTATACCTCTGTTTTTGCGTAGTTGGCGCAGCTGGCGTATCGCTGATGGCCATTATGACCCACAGCTATGGGAACACCGGCTATCCGTTGAAGAAACTGCTAACCTGGGGAATCCCCGCCGGCATATTGGGCGGACTTTCCTGCGGCTGGGTGGTGTTGCTCATCCTTAAAAGGCTCTACGAATACTTAAGTATGAAACTCAACAGGAGTCAAGCATAAATCCTTTTTACCTTCATCCACAACAATAAAAAACCGGCTGCTCCTGGTCGGCCATTACTGGGGCGACAGGAAACAGCCGGCGAAGGAAAGGCGACCTATTTACTGATATAATATTGTGCGGATGTTGACCAAGGCTGCTTCGACCAGCAGACTGTCTGGCTGTTCGGGTAGTTGGCTGATCAAAGCAGCTGCCTCTATACGCTCCATCAGGCTGTCGGCCATCGAAAGCAGGTCTTCATATTGATATTGACCGCTCTTGATGCTCAGCAACTCTGCCCTGTTTGACCGCCGAACCGTCAACTTGCCGCTTGCCAGGATGTCTTCCGCCACCTGCAACAGGCGTATTGTGTGCATCATATTCTTGGCATCGTATCCTTTACCATGTTCTACATTGCCGAGGTAGCGGTCTTCATTGCGCCTATCTACCCAGTCCCAATACTCGCGGTATTCGCGACAGTAGGCAGAATACCCTTCCTGGTTAAAGAACAGGTGGGCTATCGGGTTTTCGCCTTTGGGTATGGACGTCAACGATACCTCATTGGCGACATCGCTGCTGGCGATGCCGCGGTAGCCCTTAGCGCCATCCACATCATAGAACAGGGCATACAGTCCCTTTGCATGAGGCAAGCTAGTTAACCCACAGCGTTCCTGCTGTAGTCCGTTTGCATGCAGCCACTCCTGCACCTGGACCGATGCTATGCCACTGACCATGAAACAAAAATCCAATATGGACTTCCGTTCCTTCTCCACCGGGTTCACAAACTTCTTCTTGTAACCTCTCGCCTTGCGTACCTGAGTTAGTGCATATCCAGCAAAGGTATCTTTGCACAGCTTCGACAGGAAAAGGCCTATGGGCAGCTCTTCCATCAATGGATGTCGGTACAAAATACTGTCTGGAGGCGTAGCCACCAGTTCGAGCATATTGGGATTGTTGCGCAGCAACAATTCAACGAATCGTCCTAGCTCAAAATAAACGATGTCATTACTCGCATTACTTACCTGCGGTATGTACTCCAACCCGTAATACTGATCGCGCGGCAGGTAGAAAACACCTTTGATATCCGTGTCCGATCTTTCTGTATCGAGACCATAAGCTTTGCTACCACTGATACATTCCAGCAGCAGCAAGCCTTTGTCTTTTATTGCTTCAATTGTCATGTTGTTTCAGCATTTGCCTAAAAAAATCATCCAGCCTACCAGGATCAAAAAAATCCCTGGATAGTTGTTTGGAGGCCTCATCGATCGATTTCATCTCAGCATCTATGAATGCCTTCAAGAGCGCGCTAACATTGATGAGGAAAGCCTCCGGCCGATCTGCTTTCAGCGCAATCAGGTCCGACAGTTCCTCCCGCAGGCCCCGGGGCAACAACTCCATCAGTGGCCCGATAGTCATCGGTGCTATGGAGTTTCTTTCCAGGCACCATTTAGCTGCCAGCAGAGGACGCAATACATAAAACAGTTTTTTTATGCCTATTCTGCCATCCGCGCCGAACGATGCCCTTGCTCCTGAAGCAATGCCAAGATAATGATGTATGTTGGACCGGCGGCTGTAATAATGTTGGCTCAGGCTCCACAGTGCTTCCGGGAATTCGGCCTTCTGCCTGTAAATTATCGGCGACTGTATCCATTCGAAAGGTGTGGTGTTGGACTTCAGCATCAGCCTCAGCAACTTGCGCAGATCCCACCCATGGATATCCAATTCATCGTTGATCGGGAAGCTCATGTCGTCCGTCTTTCCGGCTACCGACAAATAGTCGTTACCTGATCTTAGATATATGAACCTTACATCGTAGTCACTATCCGGCGAAGGAAATTGCCATCCCCGGCTGCCAGACTCACAGGCAAACAGTATGTTTATGCTTTGCTCATGGGCTATGGCATCTATTCGTTCTAGTATGTTTGATCTCATGGCTTCATGATTTGGAAAGGCCTCCTGTATGGAGGTCCCGTGTGCCGGGATGTAAATGGCTTTCTGTCGCAGGCTGACGGTAAGAAGCTGGTTCATTGTTGTTGTTTTTAAAAAAACAAGCGGTAATTGGAAGAAGTGGTAGTCATTGGAGATGATAGTTTTGAAGTAACTCCTTCTTGACCTGCTTGCTTCACAAATATGGCCACCCACCTACGCAAAGGAATTGCGTAGCGAAAACATTTTTTTAAATAAAGTCAGACCGATTGGTTTTTAATACTTTAAAGATGAAATACATTAAAAATACCTACCCCTTGCTACAATCTACGCAGCTCTATTGCGCAGATGCCGGAGAACTTTATCTTTATCAACCCAAACCACAGACCATGGCTATCAATAAACTCGCGCTAATCCGTTATAAGACCATCGACGAATGCCTGCGTAACCGTTATCGCAAATGGACGCTGGATGCATTGATCGAGAAGGTCTCGTCGGTTCTATATGAAATGGAAGGCATTACTTCAGGAGTCAGCAAACGAACCGTTCAAATGGATATCCAGGTGATGCGAAGCGATAAACTGGGATACAATGCACCCATCATAGTTGTAGATAAATGTTACTATGCCTACTCCGATAGTGAATACAGTATTTTCAGAGCACCCTTGAACCCCTCTGATGTGGAGAAGATGAAAGAGGTGGTCTTTGTACTGAAGCAGTTTAACGGATTCCGCTATTTCGAGGAAATGAGCGATATGATCGCCCGGCTGGAAAACAACCTATATAAAAATATTCCGCAGGGAAGAAACTATATTCAACTGGAAAATAACCGACAGCTCAAGGGGCTAGAGCACATAACTCCGCTGTACCAGGCTATCCTCCACAAACGGCCGCTGCTGATCGAATACAAATCGTTCAAGGCGACTGCCGCGCAGGAGCAGGTATATTATCCTTATCTGCTAAAGGAGTACCGCAACCGCTGGTTCGTAATCACCCGTGCAAAAAAAGGAAAGCTCTTATTGACCATGGCGCTTGACCGCATCGTAAGCTTCCAGGAATTACCCAAAGAACCGTTTGTAGATTATGACGGGATTGACCTGGACATTTACTACGACGAAGTGTTGGGTGTTACGCGCACAGAAAAGGACAAACCGCAGAAAGTCTTGTTGTGGATCGACCAATACCATACGCCTTATGTACAGACGAAGCCATTGCATCATTCGCAACATATATTAAAAAATGATGAAAATGGGATGCTGGTGAGCATCGACGTAATTGTCAATTTTGAACTGGAACGCGAAATTCTTGGGTTTGGCGAGCATATGCGGGTGGTGGCTCCCCGTGCGCTTCAAACGAATATTCAAAAAAGGCTGGAAAAAGCCCGGGAAGCCTACCAATAAGCACACTGTTTTTACGGTTTCCCCTTATCTTTGGCCCTTAAGCCAATGCTATAGGAAAGCGGCGATATATGGGGCGGCGTTCAGGTAACGCTGCCCTTTTTACATTTTCAGTTTATCCACGATCCGTTTATAATCGTACGCCTCTTCTTCATGTAGTCCTTTCAATGCGGCCTGCACTTTCTTCAGTTGTCCCTGGTAGAGGTTCAACATCACCGGCGTTCTGGACAGGTTGATACCACAGTCCTTCAGCAGCGTGCAAAAATGGATGAGCAGCTCTACTTCGGCGATCTTACTTCCCGTAAACCGGATATGTTTGTTGGCAATGCGCAGCGCCTTGCGGATGGTTTTCTTCGCCAGAAAGACCTGTGTTTTATTCAGGGCTGTAAAGGCTTCATCCATCTGCTCTTTTACATTATGAATGTAGGCCGGCAGGTCATGCGCCTCAAACAAGAGATAGGTGAGCAGTTCCTTGTTCTCCTTTTTGAACTTGGACAGCCGAAGACACAATTCGACCAGTTGCTTGGGAGAAAGTTGTTGTAGTTCGTCTTTTAGCTCGTGTACGGTGGCTGCTTTCATCGTGGAGCGAATCTAATAAAAAGCCGGCCGCAACTATTCGTTACAGCCGGCATATAATTTTTTTGCAGAAAGAATGCTACTTAGAAGGGCAGGTCATCATCTGCTCCGCCGGGGGCGTTGTGGAAGGTGGGGGCTGGTTCGGAAGCTGGAGCTCCGGCCTGTCCGCCTGTTACGATCTTCCAGGCTCTGATATCAGTATACCAGCGGCCATTGAATTCGCGGCTTTCCACATCGAAAGAAACGGTCACCTGTGCACCAGGCACTACGCTTCTCATATCAATTTTATCACCCCATACGGCGATACATACCTTCTTGGGGTACTGGTCGCCTGTTTCCAGGATGAAGTCTTGTTTTTTCCATTGTCCGTTTTTGCCCTGTCCCGTTTGCAGTGGCAGCATTGTTAAGATCTTTCCGCTGATGTCCATATACGATTTTGGGCAAATGTAAGGAAATGGGGCGTTATATCTTTTTTGGTTTATACACTTTTATAACTCCATCATTTTCTGAGCTTACCACGAGTAAGGACTGCTGGATTGGGCTATCTTTTGCAGCAATGAACAGTACGCCTTCGGGCGCATCGCCGCAAGCGAGCATTTGCAGGAACACCGGGCTGGAAGGGTTGGTAACATCGTAAATGGCTACGGCATCTGCACGCTCCAGGCCAACGAATGCCAGTTTCTTTTTGCCCACCTCACCAATTGCGATGCCTTCTGGCTCTGCGCCTTTGTCATCGCTGCGGTTATCATCGTAAAAATTGCCCGCCTTAGCGCGGCTATCCAGGTCGTTTTTGCTGTCGAATACCAGACTACCATTGTTGCCATTCCATACAGAGAAAGAACGGGCACCAAAAGAATACAGTTCGTCGTAGACTCCATCATTGTCTGCGTCACCAAGGGTAGTGGTTACATTGAGACGGCCAAGGTTCTCGGGGAGCTGGAGAGTTGCTGCATCCGGGAATACTTTGGTGTTGAGCTTGAGGGAAGCCACGCGCTTTGATTCTACATAAGCGTCCCACTCACGTACATCGCCTTCGTTGGCAGTAAACAGGTAGGGGATACCACCGGTTTCCAGTACCGCGATAGCGTCGGGCTGGTACATACCTTTCACCGGCCATTTTTTGAAGGCGATCACATTGTCTTTGTCGCTGGGATCGATCGCGTTGGCATCTTCGTTGTAGTTCTTAAAGCCGAGGGGATAGATCGCTGTGATGGTCTTGGACGCAATGTCCAGCTTTGCAATGGCGTTATTTTCCTGCAGTGTTACCCAGGCTGTTTTGGAGTCGGATGCAACAGTAATGTATTCCGGCTCTACGTTCGTGGCAAATGCGGCGCTGGGACCAAACACCCGGAAGCCTTTTGCCTGCAACGCAGCCTGCTGGCTGGCAAATGCGCTGAAGTCGACCGTTGTTACGGCATAGTTCTCTTTTACAGCAATGATCGAGATCGAACCTACGGGGTCATTCTTATAGTCAGTAGAAGGCTCCCCTTCGTTGGCCGACAGGATGTAACGACCATCGGGGCTGAAAGTTACCATATCGGGCAGGGCGCCTACGGTAACACTTTTCACTTCAGCATAGGTGCTGGTATTGAATACAACTACTTTCCCATTTTGGTGTTTTACAGTAGACTCGATGGCGGCAGCCAGCAGGCCATCCTTCACCGATACACTGTTTACATATCCACCGTAAGGGGCAGTAGCTATCTTACCGATCACTTTGGGTTGGGTAGGATCCTGGAAGTCCAAGATATCGATCCTGTTCTCTTTGGCGTCGTTGTTCACCACAAACAGCCTTTTGGTGGCAGGATCGTAGGCAGTGATCTCAGCAGCACCGACATCGCCGATGTCTATGGAGCCAACTTCAGCAAAAGAGGCTGGATCTTCGGGAACATAGTCATCGTCATGGTCTCTTTTACAGCTAAATAAACAAACAGCGGCCGTGAGCAGTAGTAGGTTTCTAATGGTCATATTTCATTATATTAAATGGGCTGCAACCTATATGATCATCGTTACCGCAGTATTAAATTAAAATTACCGAAGTATTAACTCCGGTCAAACATGACAAATATCAAGGAACCCTTCATGCGTGATGTGTTACTTCAAATACAGGACTATGCGGATTGGGCGCATGGTGAGCAGATGCGCAAATTTGTACCGGAACGGTATATTACCCACCCTATCCGGGTGATGGAGATCTGCCGATCGGTGACACAAGACCAGACCCTGCTGGCTGCTGCCCTCTTGCACGATGTGCTGGAGGACACACCTGTTGAGGCTGACGAACTGCTTGCTTTTTTGCGCCATGTGCTGCCCGAAGAGGCCGCTAAACGCACTTTGCAGCTGGTAATTGACCTGACCGACACTTATACGCATCATCAGTTCCCAGAATGGAACCGCAAAAAAAGAAAGGCCCATGAAATAGAGCGCCTGAAGGCGATCAGCGGAGATGCACAGACGGTTAAATACGCGGACATTATCGATAACAGCAAAGAGCTGGCTTACCTGGACACGGACTTTGCCGAAGTTTTTCTGCGGGAGTGTCGGGCGTTGTTGAAAAAGATGACCATGGGAAATCCCCAGCTATACGACCGGGCCGTGCAAACCGTGGCCGCGGGCATAGCCCATTTGGAGCGGGGCAAATAATAGTTGTGGATTGTTAAGACCCTAAATAAGAACGGGCGCATCGTTGCCGATGCGCCCGTTCTTATTAATACAAAAAGACCTTATTTCTTCTCGAAGAGATTGTCCACAAAGGCGTCGTTGAAATGCTCGACCGGATCACCATTCACATTGTGGTAGACCGCGCTGATGAATATCGTTTGGGTGGCGCTGATAATGGCCATAATCAACAAAGCACTCAAAACTCCCAATGCCACACCCAGGATGATGTGCACTGCTGCACCTACCATCAGGAGTGGTACCGATATGAGGAGAATGGCGAAAAACTGTATCAGGCCGATGCTAAACGTAGAAGCAGCACTCTCACCCCATTTATCTTTCATAATGCTTGCCGACCTTTTGAATGCGCCGATTGGGCCAAGGTCTTCATAAGCAATAACTGGTACTACAAAAAAGGTGGTAACGCTCCAGGCAAGACCCAATAACCCAATAATAATCCTACCGAGCCAACCTGTGTTTTCCTGCAGGTACCTGAGCAAGGTGCCTACGGTAGCTGCGAACAAGGCCCAGGAAAATATAGCGCCTATGCGCGTAAGGCTAAACTCTATGCCTTTACGGATGGTCACCTCTTCTCCATGAAAATACAGGCGGGTACAATGCGTGAGGGCCACATTGAAAAATATGACAACAAAATAGTTTACCAGGTAAAACAGCAGGGTGAAGCCCCAATAATACGCATCGCCGTGGGTCTCTATCAATTCGATCTGCCAGCTGGAGGTGCCGAGCATGGCGACGAAAAATGAGCCCATTACGAGCAACATCGATGCGCCAGACAATATGGGAAAAATGATAAGCTGCTTGTTCTCTTTGAGCACCTTGAAGCTATTCATGGTGATCTGCCAACCGTTGGACAATCGAGTAAGGAATGACATATAGGTTTTTTAAGGGGTGTACGATATCCCTAATATACGTCATTATTTTGCGCCAGTCAATAAGCGCCCGGGAAGACTTTGACAGCATCTGTATCGTGCCGGGTCGGGCGAAACGCCCGACGACCGGAGCCTACAGACAGTGAATCACTTATTCGTTAGTGGCAGCGATATATTCAGACAGCGTAATACGACCTTCGAGCAGCGCATTATACAAAACGGCCTTATTGGTCTTTGTCTTTTTGATGTTGCTGACCAGTTCTTTGTCGAAGAACAGTTGTTTGATGATCGATTTCATGGTTTCTTATTTTCTTGATTATATAATACATGGATTTACCAGCTGATGCCCAGGCCGAAGCCAGACAACAGGTCATAAGCGAGTATACCGTAATGGTTCAATCGAGTGCAATCGGGGAAACAAGCAATCTGTAGTGTATCGGGCAATCGTACAATGGCGGAGCGGACGTTCAGCTATGCGTTTGGCAGCATATGTGTTTGAAGTGTTTGGCAAAATACCCAAGGGGTAGAAAAAAAAAGGGTCTGCTGTAGAAACAGCTGACCTCTAACGATTGCTTGCCATATGAAAAAAGGTAAAAATCTATTTTGTTGCGGCCTCTTTTACCGCCTTGCTTAAGCTTCTTCTTTCGTCACTTCTCTTTTTCTGCTCTGCTTATCTATCGTCTCTGTTTCTGATGTAAAAGTAATGCGCTTTTTCATGCTGAGTAAATCAAGTTTTTGCCGATTTAATGATGTCAAAGCTATTTTTCATCTTTTCAAGATGCTGATTAACAAATAAATAAGTGCAGTTTAACCCCTATGTCCAACGTATTTTTAACCTCAAATATCATTTGATTGCTATTTGTGGAACCACTAGAAATTACATGCGCCAAATGAGATAATACAGTACGGTACAGGATAGCCTGAATTATTTTAAAAAATTGTCTATCAATAATATAACGCAGATAAAGGTGATAGTTTAACGGGAAATTGAAACCCATTACACTTAAACATCATTTATCAAAAAGTGAAAGAAATTAACTTATAGTTTTTTTATATCATAAATAGAAACGGGGGGATCGAAGCGCTGATCATCTTCCGGAGCCCTGTATATCTTCCTGACCACCTCCATTCCTTTTATTACTTTTCCAAAAGCAGCATACCCTTGCTTGTCGGGGTTGTTCTCACCGCCAAAATCGAAGCCGGGTTGATCGCCGATACAAATAAAGAACTCGGTGTTGGCCGAACCTGGTTCCAGGCGGGCCAGGGATATGGTGCCGTCTTTGTGCAGGATCTTGGTTTGTTCGGTCGTTTCGTGGGGAATACCTGGCAATTCGGGCCTTTTGTGGCCGTAGAGGCCGCCTTGGATCAATTCAGCCTTGGGCGCATTAGATGGCTGGTTATCGGTATTTAGAACACGGTAAAAACTTCCATTCTTGTAAAAGCCTGAATCTATATAAGAAAGAATCGCTGCTACCGATTTGGGTGCCTGGTCGGGGTAGAGCTCGATCTCGATATCGCCCAAGGCTGTTTCAATCTCAATATGCGGATTCTTGTATTTGTTGGACGAGCAGGCTGTGGCCAGTAATGTAGCGAATAGCAGGATCGATCGGTATGTCATGGTGCTTGTTTTGCAGGCTGTAAATTAAGGAAGTTCTGCTTTTGTAGCGGCGTCGCCACAATCTGATCTACAACAGGCAATTGATTTTCAAGCAATAGCATGCCAGGCAAGGCTTTTGAATGGTGAGCGGTATGCAGAAACTATCTTTATTTATATCCGCCACCCTGGTTTGCCTTTATGCCTGTAGCGATGGCGACAAGGCAAAGGAACACAAGGGAGCACATGCCCAAGAATTAACTCCCCGCAACTTCGCGATCACAAAAGCCAATTCCTACACCGATGTATTCCTCGACAGCACAGCGATGGAGGCTTTTATCGCCGAACAAAAACTCAACGACACGATCAGTACCGGCATGCGCAATTTCTACAATGCCCGCAATTACCAGTATGCCTGGTTTGCCAGCGATGGCCTCACTGAACAGGCGCTGGCCTTTCGCAACCTGTACGATTATACCAAAGACAGTGCAACTACACGGAAGTCGCTGGATGGCCGCCTGGAAAACCTGATGGCCAAGGATAGCTTCCTTGTTAGTGAAGATGATGCTGATTTGCGCAAAACAGAATTGCTCCTGACCTGGCGCTATGTAAATTATGTCTGGGACCAATATGAGGGCAAGAAAGCCAGGCGCGTGGCCCTGGAGGAGTTGGTGCCTTCACAAAAACTTCCCCATCGCGCATGGGCGAAGCTGATGCAGGAGGATAAAGAATCTGCCAACCAGAACTTCAAGGGCCTGCAACAACAATTAGCCACCTATCTGGCTATCGAAGACAAAGGCGGCTGGGGTTTCATCCCGGATAGCAAGAAGAAATTGAAGAAAGGCGTGATCGATACGGCGGTGGTATTCCTGAAGCGCCGGCTGCATGTAACCGGAGAGTTGCCGGCTGCAGACTCCAGTTCCGTATTCAACGACCAGTTGGAGGCGGCTGTCAAGTCAGCGCAGACGATGTATGGCTTTACCGCAGACGGTGTTGTTACGCCTGCACTGATCAAAGAGCTGAATATACCGGTACAGCGCCGCATCGAACAATTGGTGGTGAACCTCGAGCGCATGCGCTGGATGCCAAGTGAACCTTCCGGCAATCTCATCCTGGTAAATATTCCTGCCTTTAAACTATATGTCCAGGATGGCACGAAAGAGCTGTTCAATATGGATGTCGTGGTAGGCAAGGAGGGGCATAGTACAGTTATGTTCTCCGGCAACCTCAACCAGGTTGTTTTCAGTCCGTACTGGAACATTCCTCCCAGTATTGTGCGCAACGAAATCGTTCCTGGCATTGAAAAGAACCGCGGTTATTTGGCAGACCATAATATGGAGGTGACGGGCGAGGAAGGCGGACTGCCGGTTGTACGACAACTACCCGGCAATAAGAATCAATTGGGTAAGATTAAGTTTTTGTTCCCGAACCGCTTCAACATCTATTTTCACGATACCCCTTACAAAGAATTATTCAATAAGGATAAGCGTGCCTACAGCCATGGCTGCATCCGCTTGCGCGAGCCAAAGAAGTTGGCAGAGTACCTATTGGTCAACCAGCCTGAATGGACGCCTGAAAAAATGGATAGCGCCATGAACAGCGGTAAGGAAAAATATGTGAAGGTAAAAGACCCTGTACCGGTGCTGATCTATTATTACACGGCCTGGGCCGACAATGGCAAGCATCTTCAATTCAGGGAAGATATTTATGGTCATGATGAAAGGCTGGCGAAAAAAATGTTTGTCCCAGCTCAATCATCAACACCACTGGCTTCACGGTAACAGGGAAATTATTGGGACAAAAAAGGGGATTAGCCCATGGTATCGGCTAACATGGTGTCCATCAACGTCGGCTGGGGTTGTGATAGCATCTTCGACATGCCTAGGTAATGTGTATCGTTGCCATAGATAAAGAGGCAGCTGCCGTTGCGGATGGTGTTGATGATCACCTTAGCCAGCTTGGACGGCACAGCGGGGCAACCATAACTGCGGCCGATGTATCCTTTGGCGTTGATCATTTTTTCATTGACGTAATTGGAGCCATGCACCACAATGGCACGAGCTAAGGCGTTGTCGTTAATACCGGCTTCCATGCCATCGAGCTTAAGGGAGTAACCATTTCTGCCGCTATAAGTAGTACGGGTAACATAAAACCCGAGGCTGCTTTGGTGGCTCTCCATTCTGTTGCTGAAGTTGGTGGCCATGTCGGTACCTGAATTACGGCCGTGTGACACGAAGGTGTTGTAGAGTAATTTCCCGGTTTCCATATCGATGATGAACAATCTTTTCTTCGATGAAGGAAGGGAAAAATCAGCGATGGTCAGGATCTTGTCATTGCCCAGCTCTCCTTTCTCCTGCAAGCTTTTGTATCCTTGCATCGCATAGAGAAATGCTTCTTTGGAGAGGGATAAAGTGTCGAGCCGAAGGCTTTCATATAAGGCAATCTTACTTTCTGGTTTGGGGTCTATTGTTGCTACTGTGGTGGCAGGGGATTTTGTAGAGGTATCGGCTAAAACCGTCATTCCTAATACTGCAGTTACGCAGGCGATCAATACACATGAAATCACAATTGGTTTAAGCTTCCGCTGCATAGATTATTGTATTTTAAAATGATTCGAATAAGTAACCAAAGTCAAAGACGCCTGATAGCCCTGATTGGTTCGACGTTCCCATGCGTTATAATAATTTTAACAAGATGGCCTTATTGAGGCTAAGTGATTTGCACTAGCGTGTGGCTTATTTGGCGGACGGAGCGTCGTATGTGGGCAATAAGCGTTGGGTTTTGGACCAGGTTTTCTACACAATGTGCCTACATGGGGTATATCGGCACAATGATATAGAGCCACCAGGTACCTTTTGCCTTAAGGCGTTGAATTTCAAAGAAGGTAGGCTCTTCGATGAATTTGGCACGGAATTTATGCTATAAATAGTACAACGAACGATGATTTCCAGGAAACGATGTCAACTATCAAATAAAAGATAGGCGATTAACAAAATGGAATAAGCGTTCATGAAAAGTGTGTTCCCTACGGAGCGCACTTTTCGCTTTCTGCCTGTTAATCATACAATTACAACGGCTTTCTCCCCAAGATTCAGTACTTATACTATTGCCCGTCGTTTAAAAAAGCGTCAGTTTAGCAGCCTTGACCAAGCGCCTTGTCCTATATGTCCAATGTCTAATAACTTAACTGATAAAAACTGTATGGCTGCTGAAAAAAAACTAGGTCTTTCCTTGTCGGGAGGGGGCTATCGTGCTGCTGCTTTCCATCTGGGTACATTGCGCAAATTGCACGAGATGGGAGTTTTGGAAAAGGTAGATGTAATGAGTACTATTTCCGGAGGGTCTATTACTGGCGCTTATTATTGCCTGAACAATAAAAACTTTGATGCCTTTGATCGCTATATAACCGAGGCGCTGGGGTCTAAAAATGTGATCAGGCAGGTCTTTCTTTCCTTTACTTTTATCAGAACTGTTTTATTCCTGTTGCTTTTCCTGGTGCCAGCTGTTTATGTGTTGTTTACACCACATGCCTGGTTATCCCTGGTGTTGATCGGCTTGATGCTTTACCTGTTTGTTCGCTTTCAGTTTGCCATTTTTCCGGTAAGCAAAGAAGTGGAACGTGCCTACAACAAGTTTTTCTACCAACAAGCTACGCTCTCACAGCTATGCAACAAGCCCTTGCTGGCTATAGGCTCCACCAATTTACAGAGTGCCCGACCATTTACTTTCTCCCGCCTAAAAATGGAAGATTCCTCTTATGCTTTCATGGCGCCTCCGGTTCGTTTCAAGCAGGATGATTTTCCGGTGGCGCGGGCTGTTATGGCTTCTTCCTGCGTTCCTTTCGCCTTTACCCCGGTGCATATCGACAAGGCTTTTTATGCAGACGAGGCCGATATACTGCGGGTACAGCCGCAGCTGGTGGATGGCGGCGTCTATGACAACCAGGGTATCCACAAGATCACACAGAAGGGCAGTATGTACAATTGCGATATCGTTATTACCAGTGATGCCGGGAATAAACTGCCCTTTCAGGGATCCTATAATAACCTGTTGATCCTGTTGATCAGGACCATGGATGTTTTCATGGCACGGATCAAGAACTTTCAATTGATACAAGATGTATATGATAATGCCGCGCAGGGAAACCGTGAGATCGCCTATTTGTCGCTGGGGTGGAATCTGGAACAGTGTATTCCAGGCTTCATCGATAACCTGGCCAAAGGGAAGATCACCGATGAAGTGATCGATGCCCATCAGTTCAAGCCCGAATGGGTGGCCGATCCGGCCAGGTACCGGCAGGAACTGACGACCTATCTAGAAAACGAGGTCAATTATCGCGAGATCTTTCAACGTAACCTGAAGCCGCCACAATTGACCATTGCCCGTAATGTAGGCACCAATTTAACGCCGCTATCTAAGGAAGAACTTACTTACCTTGCTATACAGGCGGCCAACCTCACGGAACTGCAGGTGAGGCTATACTGCCCTACACTAACGCAACCGTCATGAAAGACTGTGCCAACATTACCAGTTTAAAGCCTGCCTTCCGAAAGTTGCGGGCTTTTACTTTTGATCCCTCGCTGTCTTTAAAGCTCGACACCAGTGTTATCAACAACCTCGTCTACAAGGTTCCCTGGGAATCGTTGCGGCCAGGGCCTGTTGGAGAGTATATCGAGGTGGTGGACTATGACCCTTCGAGTGGATGCTTCTACAAGCCCGTGAACCTGGATGATGCCTATACGCTGGCCCAGGATGGCCTGGAGCCCGCAGAAAGCAATCCACAGTTTCACCAGCAAATGGTGTACGCAGTGTCGATGGTGACGATCAAAAACTTTGAGCGGGCGCTGGGCCGGAAGATCCTGTGGAGCCCCAGCCGGGACAAGGCCGGCTATAAGGAAGGTTATGTACAACGGCTGCGCATCTATCCGCACGCACTCCGCGAGGCCAATGCGTATTACAGTCCCCAGAAAAAAGCGTTGCTCTTCGGGTATTTCAATGCAGCCCCTGATACGCCGAGCATGCTGATGCCGGGCGGAACGGTATACACCTGCCTGAGTCACGATATCATCGCGCACGAGATCACCCATGCCTTGCTGGACGGCATGCACCGACGATATGTTGAAGCCACCCACCCCGATTCGCTGGCCTTCCATGAGGCGTTTGCAGACATCGTGGCGCTGTTCCAGCATTTTACTTTTCCTGAAGTGTTGAAAGACCAGATTGCCCGTACCCGCGGCGACCTGGCCAGCCAGAACCTACTGGGCCAACTGGCGCAGGAGTTCGGAAAAGCGATTGGTCATTACGGTAGCCTCCGCGATGCGCTGGGTAAGGTCAATGAGGCCACGGGCAAATGGGAGCCCCTGGTACCGAACCCCATCACCTATCAAAAGGTGGTGGAACCCCATGAGCGGGGTTCAATACTGGTAGCTACTATCTTCGATGTGTTCAGCAATATTTACCGCCGTCGCGTGGCAGACCTGCTGCGGATAGCGACAGGCGGTACAGGCATGTTGTCGCCGGGGGCTTTACATCCGGATCTGGTCAATAGGATGGCGACGGAAGCGAGCAAATCGGCCGGGCAGATCCTGAAGATCTGTATCCGGGCATTGGACTATTGTCCACCGATGGACATCAACTTTGGAGACTATCTGCGGGCAATGATCACGGCCGACTTTGACCTGGTGGAGGAGGATAACCTGGATTACCGGATTGCGATCATCGAGGCTTTTCAACGCCGGGGCATATTCCCCGACAATGTGAAAAACATGAGTGTGGAAAGTCTGTTGTGTAAGGTGGATGACGAAGCAGACCTGTTTGAGGAGCAGTTCAAGGACCTGATCGAGTTCTTCAAATTGTTTAAAGAAAAGGTAAGTTATATCAATAAGCGCCGGGACCTCTACAACCTGACGCGGGTCTTTATAAAAGGGGGCGACATCAACAATGCCTGCAATGATGAAGATGACAACGAGCATGCGGCGAACGATGGCAGCAACTACCGTAAACCGTTAACGGGCGCAGCCCAGCGCTCTGCGGCGGAAAAGCGGAAGCAACGCACCAAACCCGAGCAACGGGTGATGGGCCTGCACCAACGGTTGAATATTAAATTCCTGGGGGCGGAAAAGACGCAACTATTCATTAAGCTGACCGGTTTGTTGCTGGATGATGAACTGATCGACCAGCAGGGCATCGGCCGCTCTGAAGGAACGAATACCCTGGGCGCTCCCAAACTGGAAGTACACAATTTAAAACTGGCCAGCCGCGTGGGCCCTAATGGCAATGTGGTGAATCAGATACTGGTCACCTTGACACAGCGCAGGGGCGTAGTATGTGATTTGGATCGCTATGGCAATGCGATCATCAAAGGATTCTTTGTGCCCGATAACCCTGAAAAAGGTTATTATACCCTGCCGGGAAAAGAGGGGATGCCGGTTGAACACCGACCCTATCCTGAAAAAAAGGAAGGGCTAACGGGAGAGGGAAGCGAGAAGGTGTTGCCCAAGGGCTGGTTTGTATTCCGGGGCGGCTGTACCCTGATCTTCGACCTGGACTATGCCTTGAGCAAAGACAATGTGAAGTTGAAATACATTATCAAGAAGGATATCAACGACCGGGAGCGCATGAAGCGTCAATTCAAGATGCTATTCAACAACAAAGACTTTTCACTCAACGCTACCTATTTTGGAACTGCCTATGGCAATCTCGAAGCCGAGCCCTTTGCCATTATTCATAAAATCCTATAGTTAATATGGCTACCGTCAAGAAAGCTGCTGCCAAGGGATTGCCTGGCAAGGTTGGAAAAAAAACAACCACTGCCCGTGCAACTTCTGCTAAGAACGGGGCGGGCAAGCCCTCGGCGCAGAAGGCGACCGGATCAACAAAGGTGGTGGCCAATCGATCAAGCGCCAACCCGAAGGCGAGTAAGGATACAACCGGGATGAAAAAGAGCGTGACCACAAACCGCACAACTTCTGCAAAGAGCGGTGCTGGTAAGGCGTCCGTGCAGAAGGCGACCAGATCAACAAAGGTGGTGGCTGCCCGGCGCGGGACAACCGTCGCCGGGAAGTCTGGAGCGAAAAAGTCTGCCGACAAAAAAACGAGCACTCCTGCTCCTATGGCTAGCGCGCATGAAGCTGGCACAGGCCAGGGGAAGCAGCGCCTGGCGGCTGACGTAAACCCTGCCACAGCACCTACCCTTTCTGCAAACCAGGGGACGACCGCCACCTTGCCCAAAGCGGACAGCGTATCGGTACGCATGTATGCACACGGGTTTGGTGATTGCTTTTTACTCACCTTCCTGAGCGGCGGTGCACCTGTATACCGGATGCTGATCGACTGCGGCATGCTGACTGGTGATACGGACAGGCTGCGGCAGGTGATCGCCCATATCAAAGCATCTTGCGACGGCCGGCTTGACCTGGTGGTTCAAACGCACCAGCATAAGGATCATATTTCGGGCTTCAATCTGCGGGACAATCAGAAACAGCTGTTGTGGGATGGTATCGAGGTGGGCCGCGTGTGGCTGGCCTGGACAGAGAATACGGGTGACAATGGCGATGAGTTGGCGATCCAATTGATGCAAAAGCAAGAGCAAAAGAAAAAAGCGCTGGCGAAGGCGCTGCAACTGTATAACACCGCCATCCACCAGGACGACCATCGCAAGATGCTGAACAAGGAATACCAAGGCTCCGATTACTGGGCCGCCCAACAGCGGTATGCTACCGCGTTACAGCAGATCCTCGGCTTCTTCGATATCAGTGAGCAGGATATTGCCGCACTGGGCGCCGATGGCGCAGAGCTGGGCCTTACGATGAAGGATGCGATGAATTATTTTATTCAGCGCAGCGTGAACAAGGGCAACACGGATATCAATTTCTGGAATCCTGGCGAACTGGCCGATGCGAAAATGACTGGCCTGCCGGGCATCAACTTCTATTTCCTGGGGCCACCGAAGGATTACAACCAGCTACGGGTGATGGAAGACACGGATCATATCGAGATGTACCTGACGGAAATGGGAATGTCGGACAATTTCTTTATGGCCCTGACTAATGAGGAAGCAGAAAACAGCGAAGCGCTATCTCCTTTTCATCGGCGTTACCAATGGAAAAAGGATGATCTGACACGTGATCAGCTTACCGACCCCAAAAACCCGTGGAATCTCTACCATCAAAAAGAACATGACTGGCGGGGCATCGATACAGACTGGCTCCACAATGCCGGAGCCCTTGCCCTTAACCTGGACTCCTATACCAATAACACGAGCCTGGTGATCGCCATCGAACTGGAAGGTAGTGACAAGGTGTTGCTGTTTCCGGCTGATGCGCAGATCGGCAACTGGCTGAGCTGGACCGAAACCCAGGCAGATGGGACTACGCCCAAATTGCGCTGGCAGATCGAGAAAGCCGGTAAACCCGTTACCGTCACCGCCGAAGACCTGTTGCGTAGAACCGTATTCTACAAGGTAGGGCATCATGCCAGTCACAATGCTACGGCCCGCAAACATGGCCTGGAGTTGATGACGAGCGACGAGCTGGTGGCGATGATCCCGGTTGACGAGGCAGTGGCAAAGCGACAGGGGAAGAAAGGCTGGAAGATGCCGGCTGAAGACCTCTACCAGCGTTTGCAGGAAAAAACAAGAAGCCGCATCATTCGGCTCGACCAGGGAAGCGTACTGGTAGGAGATACCAAGTATCTACCTACCGGCGTACGGCCTACCAAACAGCAACTCGACGATTTCAACAGCTGCTACAGCGAATCCGATATCATGATCACTACTGAAGATGGCACCAGGCGACCGTTATTCTTTGAATACCTCGTCAAAGGATAGGCAACAATATTGCATATACATAATCTGTATCACGCAAAACCATGATATTGCAGCAATATGCACTTTAGGCAGAGTGAAAGCGTAGTTATTTGCCCACGGGGCGTTTTATGGACGATGTCGGTTGTATTGTGCTGGCTGTTAATGCCGGTGTACGTTTTGGCGCAGTCAGACACCAGCCAACGATTCAATAGGGCCTATTACGAGTCGTATACCGACCAGCTTACCTCAAGGTTTTATTTTTCCCAGAAGTATACCTCTTTATGGCTGCGAGGTGCCGATAAGGACCATGACCTCCAATACCGCCCCAATACCACGCTGAATATGGGTGTGGGTGCTACCTATGGCTGGTTTACCCTGAACCTGGCTTATGGTTTTGATTTCCTGAACCGGGTAGATGAGGCCAAGGGAAAGACCAGGTATCTCGACCTTCAATCGCATGTATATACACGGAAAATGAGTATCGATCTTTTTGGTCAATTTTATAAGGGGTTTTATGGATACCCCAAATCATTGTTGCCGCAAGAAAATGGAGACTGGTACGTACGGCCCGATCTGAAGGTGCGGCATTTTGGTGGGGCGGGCTACTATATTTTAAACTGGAAACGATTTTCGATGCGGGCGGCGATGTTACAAAATGAATGGCAGAAAAGATCAGCGGGCAGTTTACTCATTGGTGCGGAAATGTATTTTGGCCAGAATAAGGGAGATAGTTCGCTGGTGCCTTCGTCATTAGCCGCAGATTATGAACAGGCTGGTGTGACGAAGATGCATTATTACGATATCGGGCCAGGTATTGGGTACGCGTATACCCTGGTGATCAACTCTCATTTCTATGCTATGGCAGGCGCTACAGCCAGTTTTCCGCTGAGTTTTCATTCGCAGGTTCGTAATGGCGAGAAGGAACACAAGGTATCCATCAGCCCGGATCTCTTATGGCGTGTGGGTGCGGGCTACAACAGTGACCGCTTTCACGTGAGTGTGCTTTGGGTGAACAGTTCGGTACAGACAAGGGCGGAGAAGGGGGATTATTCTATCAGCACGGGCAACGTGCGGGCAATTATAGGTTACCGGTTTGTGCCGGGGGCGAAACTAAAGCGCCAGCTCAAGTTCTTCTCCGTGAAACAGCCATAAAAAAAGACCTCTTCGTGGGAACAGGAAGAGGTAATGATAACACGCATATATGAGATCTTGTCATCATTTTTTATCGTTCATCTAGTCGCAAGATATAAGCTTAACAATGCTTCTAAGATGGATGGTATTTAGCGGATCGCGTTGGCTACCCATCCTTCATTCTCTTTCGCCTGCTGTTGTTTGTTCCAGGCTATCAGTGCTGTTTCCAATACACGCTTGAGGTGCATTTTCACTTTACGGCGCTCCACTTTCAGGGCTACTCCTTTCACTTCTTCTTTGTAGATCATGACCTGGTCGTTGTTGTAGAAACGAACTGTATACTGCTTCGGCACATGGATATTCGATTCGATGATCCAGTATCCCTTTTCAGACACCCACCGTGGTGTTGTGGGAGCGGCTGTTGAACTGGTGGTTTCTTCGTCCTGTGCGAATGCTTTGGCCTGGCCCATCATCATGAGGGCGAGGACCGCGAGTATCTTGAAATACTTCTTCATGGCTTATACTTTTGTTTTTAGTAACTGATCTAAAATTATCATTAACCCCTGCAGAGAAAATACAAAGTGGATGGAGACGACTTTTGTTGCGACAGACTGCCTTAAGTATACTGCTAAAGTTCATTGTGTCGACGAAGGCCGTTTGTCGACTGTTACTGTGGGGCTTAGATAAGTTGAAGAGGTATTGTGGGTACCAACGAGAAGAGGTGATGCCTGGGGGCATCACCTCTTCCTTTGCGCGGGAATCTTTTATAGGTTGTTGTAAGGCTATTCAAGTTCCTTGAGCCAGGCCTGCGCTTCTTCGCGGGCGGCGGTGACTACGGGTTTGCCGGCGCGGAAGATGGCTTTCCATTCTCCTGACTTCGATTCGTATTCGGGATTGGCGAACATGCTGCCATTGAGCTGGGCGTCGAAGTCGACAGTTGCAGACAGGGCCAGGAATTTCTCCAGGCGCTTTTTGATCAGGTCTTTTGCATCGGCCGGGTATTTCTTTTCGTCATCAGCTTTGTTGAGTTGCTTGTCGACGGCATTGTCGAGTGCTTTGGATAGATTGGGTATGCCAAACTTTTTGGATTTATAGCCCAGGCGTTCGTTGCGCCACTTGGTGTATTTTTTCTGGAATTCGGGGCTTTTGGTGTATTCTTTGGCGAATTGAATGAGTTGGCGCGTGCTGGCGACTTTTACATCGGTGGGCATCGCTTTGGCCAATTTGAGCACTTCATAAGAGGAGCTTAAAAATCCGCCGCCAAGAGAAGACACAATGTATTCTTTGGCTTTGTCTTCCGACATTTCGAGGTCCTCAAAGACTGTTTTGACGGTGGCGGCCATCAATAGGACGGCCAGTGCGAGGATGCTAATTTTTTTCATGGCTAAATGTTGTTTCCCTTTTTTTCCTGGGTTGGTTAATGATATTCACTGCAAACCTATCGGGAAACGCGATGCCGGACAATCCCACAAACATGTGAAATTGTAGCTTACCCGCCTCACGCAGACGGGGGAGCCTTCTTTGGTTTTTAATGTGGGGACAGGTGTGGAACGGAATGGTATTTGTAATTTTACTGGTGCAATTCTAACTGGTTATCAAGGATACACATTGTTAAAACCGAGCCAATTATGAAGCAGGAAACAAACAGTGAAACCAGCCAGCATGCATGCCACTATATCACGTTCAACACGGTAGACTGGGTTGACATCTTCATCAAACCCGTGTACAAATATGTGATCGTGGATGCCCTGAATGAATTCATCGGCAGGCGGGGCCTGACGGTGAACGCCTGGTGCCTCATGACCAATCACCTTCATCTTCTACTACAAGCCAAGGACGGAACGGGGCTTGCGATGATCGAGCGCGATTTTAAACGTATTACTTCTACCCATATATTGGAGGCGATCGAGCTGGAGACTGATCTACGCCGGCAGTGGATGCTGGAGCGTTTTGAACACTCGAGCCAAAGCCTGAAGAAATTAGAGAAATACCAGGTGTGGCAGAGCTGCAGCAATCCGGAGTTCGTTGATTTCCGGGAGCCCATGAAATTGCGGGAGCACCTTAATTATCTGCATGATAACCCGGTGCGGGACCGGATCGTGCGGATGCCGGAGGATTACGTATTCAGCTCGGCCGGTGATTACCAGGGGCGACGGGGCCTGGTGAATGTCAAGGTCATCGACATGGAAGCGCTGATCCGGGGATTGATCAGGAATGGCGGGGCCGGATAGTGTTGCCGCCGATCAATTTGCCGTATTTACTGATATGGGCCTTTGTGGGCCCTTTTTTATTGGATGGCGGCTTTGAGGGCTGCGACTGTCTTTTTATCGTTGCCGACAAATATCCTGTCGTTGAGAATGGCCACCGGACGTTTCAGAAAGGTATATTCTTGGAGGATATAGTTTTTGTAGTCGTCTTCGGTTAGCTTTTTGTCTTTCAGCCCGAATTCCTTGTATTTGAGGGCACGGCGACTGAAGAGGGACTCGTAGCTGCCGGTCATTTTCTTCATTTCTGCCAGTTGCGCCGGTGTAATCTTCTCGGTTTTAATGTCCTGCATCTCGAAGCCTGCTTTATCGACCCCGGCTTCCTGGATGATGGCCTGGCAGGTAGTGCAGGTTCCTAAATGATAGAATTTCTTCATAAGGCGCAAGTTAATTCATTGAATGGTAATAGTTATGCGTCTGGATGGAGTCATCGGATGTTGGAACTGTAATATTTTCCGACATTCGCCGACCAATTAGTATCTTTTCGCTAAAACCACCCAAGTTTGCAGTCCAGGCCTGACCAAAATGAATTTATTGTGCTGGTAAACCAGCACAGGGGTATGTTGTACAAAGTATGTAACCTGTATTGTTCATCGGAGTACGATAAACAGGATCTTTTCCAGGAGATCGTGATCCAATTGTGGAAAGCTTATCCACGATTCCGCGGCGACTCCAAGTTTGGCACGTGGTTGTATAGAATTGCTCTTAACACTGCTATTTCGGACCTGCGTAAGCAAAAGAAGCATATTCAAAGCGTAGAGCCAGACCAACTGCCAACGGAGATACAGGATATTCAGTACAATAAAGAGAAAGAAGAAAGAATTCAACAGTTATACCGGGCTATTCACCAGCTTCCTGAAATTGAAAGGGGTATTGTTATGTTGTACCTGGAGGACAAGAGTTATGATGAGATGGAGGAGATTTTGGGTATTAATCAGAACAACCTGCGGGTAAAGATGAACCGGATCAAGGAAAAATTACGTAAACTTACTAAAGTAGTTGAACATGGATTTGGATAACCTCAAAGAGCTGTGGAAGGAGCTGGATGAGACCGATCTCCAGCCGGCTGTCAAGAGAGGGCCAGGGCCAGCTGTGACCAGTCACAACGAGGAGATTGCCGCGATTCTCAGGAAACGTTCTCAAAATCCGATTGCCAAGATCAAGAGGAATCTGGGCTGGGAGTTGGCCATCATCATTGTTTTGTACACGGTAACGATCTATTATTATATCACGGCCTGGCACGGCAAGTACTGGGAGATCGCCGTACTGCTGGGTATCGTTGGCGCCTCTTTCGTCGTGTATTATTTCCGAAAGAGCCGTTTGCTGAAAGAGATGCAATTGGTGGAGAATGGTGTGAAAGAGAACCTGGAACTGCGGTTGCATACACTGGAGAAGTACGTTCGTATCTATTTTGTTTCTGGTACAGTGCTTACCCCTGTAACCTATTTTGTAGCCGGGTTGATCTTATTCTTCAAATCGCCCTCCAAGACGCCCGATCGTATGCCGGCAGTCATGGCGCATATCACGGGACAGGATTATTTTGTATTGTTCACCATTTCGGGTGTGGCGCTGGCTATAGGCGGTTATTTCCTGAACATCTGGTTTGTAAACCGGTTGTACGGACGCCATATCAATAAGTTGAAAAGCCTGCTGAACCAGATGGAAGATGTTGAATAGGTTAAAATAGTATTGCATTCTCCCCGACGTGGTATTTTTTAGTAATTTGGTCCTGTACCAAATAAAATATTTACGATGCCTGCTACCCGTCGGGATTTTATCAAACAATCCTCTCTGCTTGCCGCTGGTTTCTTTCTGCCCATAGATGATTTTTTCAAGAAGAAGCCTGTAGGCGTACAACTGTACACGCTGCGTAATGATATTGGTAAGGACCCTAAAGGCACGCTTGCCAAGGTAGCTCAACTGGGTTACAAGCAGGTGGAAACCTTCGGTTACGGCAACCGGAAATGGTTTGGTCTTACCGCAGCTGAACTTAAATCTGTATTAAAAGACAATGGCCTGACTTCTCCCAGCGGTCACACTTTTCCTGGCAGCTTCTTCCTGAAAGATGGCTGGCAAGACCAATGGAAGGTAGCTGTGGAGGATTCTAAAGCCCTGGGTCAGGACTATATCACCATTCCCTGGCTGGAAGAAGCTTACCGCAACAGCGCCGACAACTACAAGAAGATTGCCGAGGGGCTGAACAAAGCCGGAGAGATGGCCCACCAGGGTGGCATCAAGCTGGCCTATCACAACCACGACTTCGAGTTTGCTACAGTAGATGGACAAACAGGCTTTGACATTCTCACGAAGAATACCGATAAAAAGCTGGTTCAATTCGAGCTGGATCTGTATTGGGCCGTTAAGGCGGGTCTCGATCCGGTAAAACTGTTCAGGGAACATTCCGGCCGTATTGTGATGTGGCATGTGAAGGATATGGACAAAACCGATAAGAAGTTCTTTACCGAGGTGGGCAATGGCTCCATCGACTTCAAGACCATCTTTGCCAATGCCAAGACGAGCGGCATGAAGTATTTCTTTGTAGAGCAGGACGTGTGTCCAGGTTCGCCCTTCGTCAGTATTGAAAAGAGTATCAATTATCTCAATAATAATATTTTGTAGGCCAATCAGCAGGAAGCCCCGGAATTTATGTATATCATTGATTCCGGGGCTTTGTTGTTATGAAGCGCCTGTATTGTAAACCATCCTTTCAAACCAATTCAACGATCATGAGCCATCGCAGAAAATTCCTGCAGCAGTCTGCCGCCCTGGTGGCGGGAGCTACTGTCTTCTCCTCTTTCGACGATCATCCTTTTTCGATATTCGGCAGTCGTATTGCGCCCTCCGACCAGCTAAACGTTGGCGCCATTGGCATCAATGGCATGGGCTGGAGCAATGTGGTAGCCGCCCTGAAAGTGCCGGGAGTAAACCTGGTAGCGATCTGTGATGTCGACCAGAATGTACTGGACAAGCGTAAGGGTGAATTTGCCAAACTGAATATCGACGCCTCGAAGGTGAAAGAATATACCGATTACCGGAAGCTGCTGGAGCAAAAGGATATCGATGTGGTGATCATAGGTACGCCCGACCATTGGCATGCCCTGCAAATGATCCATGCATGTGAAGCCGGTAAAGATGTGTATGTGGAGAAGCCTGTCGGCAACTCGATCATCGAATGCCGTACCATGGTAGCGGCTCAGCAGCGCTACAATAAAGTGGTGCAGGCCGGTCAATGGCAGCGAAGCCAGCAGCATTTCCGTGATGCGGTAGACTTTGTACACAGCGGTCAGCTGGGTAATATCCGTACCGTGAAGGTATGGTGCTACCAGGGTTGGATGCGGCCCGAGCCGGTACGTGCCGATAGTGCACCACCTGCAGGCGTGGATTACAAGGCCTGGCTGGGTCCTGCGCCTACACGTCCGTTCAATGCGAGCCGCTTCCACTTCCATTTCCGTTGGTTCTGGGATTATGCCGGTGGCCTGATGACTGATTGGGGTGTGCACCTGATCGACTATGCGCTGATCGGTATGAAGGCGCCTACGCCTAAAACGATCGCAGCGCTGGGTGGCCGTTTTGCTTACCCCGACCTGTATGAAGAGACGCCTGATACGCTGACCACCCTGTACGAGTTTGACGGTTTCAACATGGTGTGGGATTCTGCGATGGGTATCGATAACGGCTCCTACGGCCGCAACCATGGCATTGCCTTCATCGGTAATAATGGTACGCTGGTGCTGGACCGTGGTGGCTGGGAAGTGATCGAGGAGAAGCAAAGTAAGAGCAAGGTTTCCAAGCCACTGGTGAAAGCATCTGACAATGGGCTCAATAAGCACTGGGAAAACTTTGTTTCTGTAGTGAAGTCGAGGAAGCTGGATGACCTGCATTGTTCCATTCAGGCCGGTGCGCATGTGGCGACGGTGGCGCAGATGGGCAATATCGCTTTCAAAACAGGCCAGAAGCTGACGTGGGACAGCGCCAAGGGCGAGTTTACGGACAGCAAGGTGAACAAGCAATACCTGCTGAAGGAATACCAGAACGGGTATAAGTTGCCGAAGATCTAAAGTGTAAGGTAGTTGGCGGCGGGCGCCATTTGCCTCTACCTGAATATAAAAAACCGGGTGCGTTGTTACTGAACAGCGCACCCGGTTTTGTTTTATCGACGGACCGGCTGACCGGTGACCGTGGTTATAATTTTTTGATCCTGATATTGCGGTACCAAACAGGGTCGCCATGATCCTGTAGGCAAAGCCTTCCTGAGGTGAGTGTACCGAACAGTGGCATGTCTTTGAATTTGCTGCCGGCGATCATCTTGCGCCAGTTATCGTCCCACATTTTGGTGCTGACGACTTTGCTGCCGTTGAGGAAGAACTCCAGGGTGCTGTCTTTGGCGATGATCTCGGCCTGGTTCCATTCGCCGGCGGGCTTCACCGTTTCGGGCGAGCTGGTGATGAGGTCGTAGAGGTCTCCAGCTCGGTGCTTAATGATCTTGGCATCGGGGTGGGCCGCATTGTCGAGTACCTGCATTTCGGGTCCGGTATGGTAGCTCTTTTCGATCTTGGGATCCTCTTTTACATAGAACATGATACCGCTGTTGCCGGCGGAATCGACTTTCCAGTCTACTTTGAGGTGGAAGTTGCTGTACTCTTCATCGGAGACCATGTCACCACCACCTACGGTTTTGCCGTCTTTCTTTTGTGCGGGATCGAGGTGCAGGGTTCCGTCGACTGCTTTCCAGGCAGCGCCGTCGCTTTGTTGTTTGAAAACATGCCACCCCTTGGTGGTGCTGCCATCAAAGAGAAGTTGCCATCCGTCGGCCTGTTCGGCTGCGGTGAGCGTGTTGTTTGCTGGTGGAATGGGTGTGGTGGCCGCCATAGAGTCTTTTTTAGTGTCGTCGGTTGTGGCGGGTTGTTGATTGGACTGGCATGCGGAAAAGGCTGATGCCAACGAAAATGCAGCAAGCAGGAATCGCATAAGTGTAGATTTATTTTGTGTCTTCAAGTTACAGGTTTGCCCGGAAATATTTCACACAGTATTTGGAATCGCTGCCATTTTATCAGTAAATTGAGATGAAGAAATTTGATGGATGTTAGCAGTCTTTCGCTATTCTTTTAGGATGACATGGTCTACTTTACAGCAGGATGCGGATCCTGAAGCGGCTAAAAATCAGTTGCGGTTTACTCCAGGTTTACTTTAGGTTTACTCTTGCTTTACGCAAAACACGGGAACGGTACGGGAACGATACCCAATCGAGCAAAGAGTGAAGGATGGTTGGCGGACGCAGCAATCAATCGCGAGAAGCAATACTACTGACATAATTTCAGAAAAACCCGATAAAACAAAAGAGGCTGTTCACACTCGTGAACAGCCTCTTTTTTTAATGTGTTGGGAACCTCGGGTTAGAGGTTTTTGATCTTGATGTTGCGGAACCATACCAGGTCGCCATGGTCCTGGAGTACGATATGTCCTTTGCGGAAAGCAGCGAATTCGGAGGAGTTCCTGAATTTGCTTTTGGAAACGAGTTCTTTCCAGTTATCGTCCCACATGGTGGTGGATACTACGTTTACGCCGTTCTGGAAGAGGTCGAGCTTGCCTTTGTTCAGGATGATCTCCACGGTATTCCATTCGCCGATGGGCTTGGCATTTTCGGGTTTAGCGGATACCAGGTCGTACAGGTCACCTGCACGGTGCTTGATGTTCTTGGCGTCGGCGTGTTTATCGTTGTCGATGATCTGCATTTCTGGACCCGATTGGAATGCCCAACGGTATTTGAGGTCTTCGCGCGACAGGAAGATGATTCCGCTATTGCCGCCTTCAGAGAGTTTCCATTCGAGCTTGAGGTGAAAATTTTCAAAAGAGTCGGTGGTGATGAATTCACCGGCCCCTTCGCCCTTGGGGCCTCTGGCTTTGGGATCGAAATAGAGTGTTCCGTCGGCTACTTTCCAGGCGGAGCCGTCTGTACGGTTATTGAACACATGCCAACCATTTTTGGTGGTGCCATCAAAAAGGAGCTGCCAGCCGTCTTTTTTCTCCGCTTTGGAGAGCGTATTGAGGGACGGGGTGCTGGTGGTATTCTTGGAGGAAGAGCAGGCGATGGCGCCTGTGATGGCAAACAGAAGGCAAAACCGTTTTAGCATTGGTAAAAATTTGGTTCAAAGTACGGGAAAAATGTGATACCAGTGACAAGTTGGGCCGGATGCGGGAAAAAAATCATCCCTGCGGCGAGTAGGGGCATAAAAAAACAGGTTTTGCTGTGAGGGGGTACCCAAAGAACAGCAAAACCTGTTGAAATATATTACCTGGTATCAGTTACTTCTTCAGTCCGAGGATGTACTTAACCATCTCAGTAGCGTCTTCTTTGCTCAAAGTGGGGTGAGGTGTCATGGGAACAGCGCCCCAGTTACCTTGTCCGCCCTTGATCACTTTGTCGACCAGCATATCGATGTTGGCTTGTGTGTTCTCGTATTTGGCGGCCACATCGGTATAAGCAGGTCCGATGTTCTTTTCGGAGATCTTGTGGCAGGTGGTACAGTCGTTGGAACCAATCAGCTCGAGCCCTTTTTGGTTATCGACCGCCATGGGATCGGCTTTCTTTTCTTCTTTTTTTTCATCAGCGGGCTTTTCTGTACCTCCGCCGCAGGCGATCAGGCCACCGGAGATCAAAAAAGCGATCATCAGCTTTTTCATGTGCAACTTGTTTATTAAAATGACAAATGGATGACGCAAGCGGGCGCAATTTAATCTACAAACCCAACACCGAGCGATTAAATTTTTCATCGCTTCCGGTACCTGCGAAATCATCGAAGGCTTTTTCGGTCACGCGGATGATGTGGTCCTTGATGAAGGGGGCGCCTTCGCGGGCTCCATCTTCGGGGTGCTTGATGCAGCACTCCCACTCCATGACTGCCCAACCGGCATAGTCGTAAGCAGTGAGCTTGCTGAATATCGACTTGAAATCGACCTGTCCGTCACCCAGGGAGCGGAAGCGGCCAGCGCGGTTGATCCAGGATTGATAGCCGCCGTATACGCCTTGTTTGCCGGTGGGGTTGAACTCGGCATCTTTTACGTGGAACATACGGATGCGCTCGTGGTAGTTGTCAATATACTCCAGGTAATCGAGACACTGCAATACGAAATGGGATGGATCGTACAGCAGGCAGGCCCTGGGGTGATTACCGGTATGCTCGAGGAACATTTCGTAGGAGATACCATCGTGCAGGTCTTCGCCGGGGTGAATCTCGTAACAGAGGTCTACGCCGTTGGCGTCGAACTCGTTGAGGATGGGCAACCAGCGGTTGGCCAATTCTTTGAAACCGGTCTCTACCAATCCGGCAGGACGTTGTGGCCATGGATATACGGTGGGCCATAGCAGGGCGCCGCTAAAGGTGGCGTGCGCGTTGAGACCCAGGTTTTGGGATGCTTTGGCGGCCCATTTCAGTTGTTGGACTGCCCATTCTGTGCGGGCTTTGGCGTTGCCGTGGACGGCTGCTGGCGCAAACCCGTCAAACAATGTATCATAAGCAGGGTGTACGGCTACGAGCTGCCCCTGCAAGTGGGTAGACAGTTCGGTGATCTGTACGCCTGTTTCTGCTATTTTTCCTTTGTATTCATCAGCGAAGGTTTTGCTTTCCGCCACTTTCTGCAAGTCGATCACACGGCTATCCCAGGTGGGGATCTGTACGCCTACAAAACCCTGGTCTTTGGCCCATTTGCAGATGGAAATAAGGTCATTGAAGGGGGCTTTATCGCCGAGGAACTGGGCGAGGAAGATGCCGGGTCCTTTGATTGTCTTCATATAGCGCTTGTTTCTGTGTTAATGTAGAAGGCTTCTCTGTAGCCTGTTTGGCTAAAAAGGCCTTTGGCCGGCTAACGGCCGGCCAAAGGCTTGTATAGTTTTATGCCTGGTAGGCTGTCCACTTTACATCGGAGGTGCTGCTGGCCACCACATTGTCGATGAAGGCCATACCGCGGATGCCATCTTCCACGGTGGGGAAGTCGAGCATTTCTTTGGTGGGCTGTGTACCATCGATGCGGGCACCGAGGGTGAGGGCGAAGTTGCGGTAGATGTTGCCGAATGCTTCCAGGTATCCCTCGGGGTGACCTCCTGGTGTGCGGCAGTTGTGTGTAGCATAGCTGGAAAGGCGATCGGTATATCCGGCACCGGCACGGAGGATCTGTGTGGGCGCCTCGAGCCATTTTACCAGGAGGGTATTGGGCTCGTGCTGTTGCCATTCGAGACCACCTTTTTCACCGTATACGCGGATCTTAAGGGCGTTTTCTTCGCCGGCTGCTACCTGCGAAGCCATCAGTACGCCGGAGGCGCCGTTGTCGAACTTCAGCAGTACGTTGCCGTCGTCATCAAGTGCACGACCTGCTACCATGACGTTGAGGTCTGCGCAGAGATGGGTAATCTTATTGCCGGTGATGTATTCTGCGAGGTGTGCGGCGTGGGTGCCGATATCGCCCATGCAGCCGCTCTTGCCCGACTTTTTGGGGTCGGTGCGCCAGGCTGCCTGTGCATTGCCTTCGCGCTCGCTCAATTTGCTGAGCCATCCCTGGGGATACTCTACCCAAACTTTTCTGATCTTTCCTAATTCGCCGCCCTGTACCATGGCACGGGCCTGCTTCACCATCGGGTAACCGGAGTAGGTGTGGGTAAGCGCCAGTATCAATCCTGTTTCTTCTACTTTTTGCTTCAGCTGCTTTGCTTCCTCGAGTGTGAAGGTGATGGGCTTTTCGATGACCACGTGAAAACCGTGATCGAGGGCCATCATGGCTGGTGCGAAGTGGGCGAAGTTGGGCGTTACGATGGTAACAAAATCTATGCGTTTATCAGCGGGTAGTTCGCTTTCTTTTTTAATCATCTCCTCGTAGGTAAGGTATGTTCTGTCTTCGGGAAGGAACAACATTTTACCTGACTCTTTCGCTATTTCTGGATTGATGCTGAGTGCTCCTGCTGCGAGTTCTATCAACCCGTCCATATTGGCTGCAATGCGGTGAACGGCTCCGATGAAGGCGTCTTTTCCTCCACCCACCATTCCCATTCGAAGTTTTCGGTTCATGTAAGAATGATTAGAAAGTATTATAAATTGTTAAAAGAACAATGTGATTTAAAAATAAAAAATTTACATTTACGACCGTATATTGAAATTTATTCAATAAAGTCGTCACAGCGCTAAAGGTAAGCAGGTTAGGATGAGTTTTGCAAATTAAAGGAATATTAATAAGAATGGAATAATGCTTACGCTGGTTTAGGGATGTACGCTGTTATTCCGACTAAGGATGTTGTGAGTTGGGCTTTTGTGCAGACGGGCTGTGAATCGTGGGAGACGTGCGTATGATCCGACGACGGGTGGATAAGGTTTTGAGTGTTGCAGTATCAATTGTTTCCTAACGATTTTCACCATAAAAACTCCTTGCCATGCAATCAACCATCCAACGTGGTCAATTATTCTGGGCCAGTTGCCTTGCCCTTTTAGTAACGTCTTTGTCTTTTGGTATTCGTGCGGGTATTCTCAATAAACTCGGTGTCGAGTTTCAATTAAATGCTTCCGAACTTGGCGTAATCGCCGCTACCGCGTTCTGGGGCTTCCCATTGGCTGTGATCATCGGCGGTCTCGTTGTAGATGCCATTGGCATGAAACGCCTGCTGATCCTTGCATTTGTCTTTCACCTGGCAGGTATCTTACTCACCATTTTTGCCAGCGGCTACTGGACGCTCTTTCTTTCAACACTTCTTGTTGGTATTGCGAACGGAACTGTTGAAGCTGCCTGTAACCCCCTGGTTACCTCGTTATATCCTGAAAATAAAACGACCAAGCTCAATCACTTCCACCTCTGGTTTCCCGGAGGTATTGTTATTGGTACCCTTATCACGTTCTTCTTCGAAAAAGCCGGCATCAGTTGGCAGATCATGGTAGGAACCATGTTGGTTCCCGCTATCCTTTACGGTCTTATGGCTTTCCGCCTTAAGTTTCCTGTTACCGAGCGGGTGGCAGCTGGTGTGTCTACTGCCGAGATGTACAAATCACTGGGGCAGCCGCTGTTCATTTTCATGATCATCTGTATGTTCGGAACGGCTATCACGGAATTATTTACTGGCCAGTGGATCGATGTGTTACTGAAGAACGTAACCGATAACGCCATTTTAATACTCGCCGTGTCTACCGGTGTGATGGTGGTAGGCCGTGGACTTGCTGAACCGGTGGTGCATCGCTTTTCGCCACAAGGTGTATTGCTGATCTCTTCCGTACTGGCAGCCGCGGGTATCTATTTGCTCGGACATACCACGGGCAATATGGTTTTTGTTGGCGCGCTGGTATTTGGTATGGGTGTTTGTTATTTCTGGCCAACGATGTTGGGTTTTGTGGCGGAGAATATGCCGAAGACCGGTGCCGTAGGACTGAACCTGATGGGTGGGGCCGGCATGTTTGCGGTATCTATCTATATGATGTTCATGGGCGGATACTATGATAAGCTGGTAGCGGAGAAGCTGCCTGCTGGCGCCGACCTCGCTGCTTATACTGCAGCACCTGGTGGGTCCGAAATGGCCATTGCTTTGGGTGAAGCTAAAAAAGCGGCTGGTCCTGGTGTATTGAATGCTACCCTGGTGATCCCAATCATCCTGGTCGTGGCGTTTGCAGGCCTGGTATTCTATATGCGCGGTCGTAAGAAGCCACAGCAATTGGCTGTTGCAGGTGCTTAGTAATTTGTTAATGATTCGTTTTTCATATTCGTGTAGTAACATTTTTTGTACATTCAATTTTTTCGATCCTCATGTCCAACAATCAATCACGCCGGCATGCCCTGAAGAATCTTGTGGCGGGCACCGCAGCCCTCGGTACAGCTGGAATGCTGTCCTCTTTTTCTGCACCTGACGACGAGACTAAATCAACCAAATTGAAAGGAAATATCAATCACTCGGTATGCCGCTGGTGTTATGGCAGCATCCCCCTGGAAGAATTTTGTGCCGCCGCCAAGAAGATGGGTATTGTAGCTATTGACCTAGTGGGTCCCAAAGACTGGCCGGTACTGAAGCAGTATGGCTTATACTCTTCGATGTGCAATGGCGCCGAGATCAATCTCGTCGACGGTTTCAACGACAAGAAGTTTCATGCGCAGCTGATCAAGAACTATACAGAAATGATTCCCCTGGTGGCCCAGGCGGGTTACAAGCAGCTGATCTGCTTCAGCGGTAACCGCCGGGGTATCGATGATGAAACGGGTTGGAAAAATTGTGCCGAAGGCCTGAAGCAACTGATGCCTCTGGCAGAGAAGCATAAAGTGACGCTGGTGATGGAATTGCTGAACAGCAAGGTCAACCACAAAGACTACCAGTGTGATAAGACCAACTGGGGTGCGGAGCTGTGTAAGCGTGTAGGATCGGAGAACTTCAAATTATTGTACGATATCTATCATATGCAGATCGATGAAGGGGATGTGATCGCTACGATCAAAGCCAATCACCAGTATATCTCGCATTACCATACCGGTGGTGTACCGGGCCGTGCAGAGATCGATGAAACGCAAGAGCTTTATTACCCTGCTATCATGAAGGCGATCCTGGCTACCGGCTTTAAAGGGTATGTGGCGCAGGAGTTCATTCCCGCCCGTAAGACCAATGAAGAGCGGTTGGTTTCACTGGAGAAAGCGATCAAGATTTGCGACGTGTAGGAAAGGCAGAGAGGCAACAAGGCACAGAGGCAGCAAGGCAACGAGTAGGAAGAAGGCATGCCATCTATCGATGCTTCGTAAGATAGCTTTTAATAGACCCAGCGTTACCGTAAGGTAGCGCTGGGCTTGTCAATAACGAAGAAACCATATGAGATAATCAATTAAAACGGTAAACTATGGCAGATAATGCTTATGACGCTATCGTGGTGGGAAGCGGCATCAGCGGAGGCTGGGCAGCGAAAGAACTTTGTGAAAAAGGATTGAAGGTTTTGCTGCTGGAACGCGGAAACGATATCGAGCACGTAAAAGGGTATGTAAATGCTAATAAAGATCCCTGGGATTTCCCGCACCGTGGCGGCAAAACCCAGGAAATGATCAAGAACTATCCCGTCCTCAACCGGGACTATCCCTTGAACGAAACGAACCTCGACTACTGGGCCAACGAAAAAGATTGTCCCTATACCGAAACCAAGCGCTTCGACTGGTTCAGGGGTTACCATGTAGGTGGCCGTTCGCTGATGTGGGGGCGTCAAAGCTACCGCTGGAGCGATTTCGACTTTGAAGCCAATGGTAAAGAAGGCATCGCCGTCGACTGGCCCATCCGCTACAATGATATTGCTCCCTGGTACGATTACGTCGAGAAATTTGCCGGCATCAGCGGTAATCGCGATGGTATCCCGCAACTACCCGACGGTCAGTTCATGCCGCCCATGGACCTGAACTGTGTGGAGAAGGATGTAGCAGCCCGCCTGAAAGAACATTATAAAGGTCAGCGCCTGCTGACTATCGGCCGTGTGGCCAATATTACCAAGCCCTTACCCGGCCGTACCAATTGCCAGTACCGCAACAAGTGCTGGTTGGGCTGCCCGTTTGGCGCTTATTTCAGCACACAGTCTTCTACCTTGCCTGCGGCGCGGGCTACGGGCAATCTTACGCTTCGTCCTTTCTCTATTGTTCACAAGATCCTGTACGATAAAGACTCTAAGAAAGCCAAGGGCGTGGAAGTGATGGACGCCGAGACCAACAAGACCGTAGAATATACCGCCAAGGTCGTGTTTTTATGCGCTTCGGCCATGAACAGTACCTGGGTATTGCTCAATTCCGCCACCGATGTGTGGGAAGGTGGCCTGGGCAGCAGCAGCGGCGAGCTCGGCCATAACCTGATGGACCACCACTTCCGTGTGGGTGCATCCGGTACGGTGGAAGGCTATGAAGACAAGTATTATTTCGGACGCCGGCCAACCGGGTTCTATATCCCCCGATTCCGCAACCTGTTTGGTGAAAAGCGGAATTACGTGCGTGGTTTTGGTTACCAGGGCGCTGCCAGCCGCGAAGGCTGGGGCCGTAACGTAGCCGAACTGGGCATTGGTGCCGACCTTAAGAACGCTCTGACTGAACCAGGCAACTGGACCATTGGGATGACGGCCTTTGGCGAAACCCTGCCCTACCACAACAACAAGATCACCCTCAACAAGCAGGTAAAGGATAAATGGGGACTTGCTGTATTGGATATCGACGCCGAGATCGGTGACAATGAAAAGAAGATGCAGGACGATATGGTCAATGACGGTGTTGAAATGCTGGAAGCTGCCGGCGTGAAGAATGTACATGGCTTCCGGGGCGATTATGCGCTGGGCATGGGCATTCATGAAATGGGTACCGCCCGCATGGGCAGAGATGCTAAGACTTCTGTTTTAAATGGTCATAATCAGGTGTGGGATTGTAAGAATGTATTCGTGACGGACGGGGCCTGTATGACTTCGGCTTCCTGCGTGAATCCTTCCCTTACCTATATGGCGCTGACAGCGCGGGCAGTTGACTTTGCTGTCAGTGAACTGAAAAAAGGTAATCTATAATTATCTATAAATTTAATCTATGCCCGGGGATTCATCGAATGTAAACATTAACAACAAGGCGGCTGCCCAAAACACCTATGACGCGATCGTAGTGGGCAGCGGCATCAGTGGCGGCTGGGCCGCCAAGGAGCTCTGTGAAAAAGGCCTCAAAACCATTTTGCTGGAACGTGGACGTGATGTGCGGCATATCACCGATTATACCGACACCAATAAAGATCCATGGGAGCTGCCGCATCACAATAACCTTACGCAGGAAGACCGTGAAAAAAGTCCCATCCAGAGTAAGTGTTATGCTTTTAATGAAGTGTCCAAGAAGTTCTTTGTAGACGATAACGAACATCCTTATAACCAAACCAAGCCTTTTTACTGGATCCGGGGATATCATGTTGGTGGCCGCTCGCTGATGTGGGGCCGCCAAAGCTATCGCTGGAGTGAGATCGACTTTTCGGAAAATGCGAAGGATGGGCACGGCGTAGACTGGCCTATTCGCTATAAGGACCTGGAGCCCTGGTACAGCTATGTCGAAAAGTTTGCCGGCATCAATGGTAACAAAGACGGACTGATCCAGTTGCCCGACGGCGAGTTTCTGCCTGCGATGGAAATGAACTGCGTGGAGAAACACGTAGCAGCGCGGCTCAAAGAAAAACTCAACGGACGCGCCATGATCATGGGCCGTTCTGCCAACCATACCGCGAAAGTAGGCGACCGTGGTCCCTGCCAATACCGCAACCGCTGTCATGAAGGCTGTCCTTTCGGGGGCTATTTCAGCAGCAATTCGGCCACACTGCCAGCTGCTGTGAAAACCGGCAACCTGACACTGCGTCCCTACTCGATCGTATTGGAAGTCATATACGACAAGGATACGAAGAAAGCGAAAGGTGTACGCATCATGGATGCGGAAACCATGAAGACTGAAGAGTATTATGCGAAGATCGTGTTCATCAACGCTTCCACGCTGGGTACTGCTTCTATATTGCTCAACTCCACTTCGGATGCCTTTCCACAAGGCCTGGGTAACTCCAGCGGCCAGGTAGGGCATAACCTGATGGACCACCACTATGGCGTGGGCGCCAACGGGGAGATGGAAGGATTTGATGACAAGTATTTCTTTGGTCGTCGCCCCAATGGTATCTATGTGCCCCGTTTCCGCAATATCAGTCACGACTCTATGCGCAAAGACTATGTGCGTGGCTTTGGCTACCAGGGCGGCGCCAACCGCGGCCGTGGTCGTTCGGGCGATGGCATTGGTGTGGAACTGAAGGAAAGCATGGTGGAACCTGGTGTGTGGACGATGGGCATGGGCTCGTGGGGTGAGCACCTCCCTTACTACGAGAACAAGGTTACGCTCAATAAAGACAAGAAAGATAAATGGGGATTGCCCACGCTGGATATCGACTGTGAGTTCAAGGAGAACGAGATGAAGATGCGTGAGGATATGAAGAATAGTGCCATCGAAATGCTGGAAGTAGCAGGCGCCAAGAACATCAAGTCTTTTGACAATGCGCCACCTCCCGGCTTCTGTATCCATGAAATGGGAACGGCCCGGATGGGTAAAGACCCGAAGACCTCTGTACTGAACAAGTGGAATCAAATGCACGAAGTGCAGAACGTGTTTATCACAGATGGCTCGGCCATGGCCTCATCAGCCTGCCAGAACCCTTCCCTGACTTATATGGCATTGACAGCCCGCGCGGCCGATTTTGCCGTAAGTGAGTTGAAGAAAGGGAATCTGTAATTGTTTTATTATTATCAAGCACTTTTAAAACAAAGTATATGAACAGAAGAGAAGCCGTATCGAGGGTTGCCCTGTTGCTGGGCACCGCGGTGATCGGAGCTGAGTTTTTTCTGTCGGGCTGTAAGGCCAGTGATGACAAGATCACAACTACATTGGACTTTAAGCCGTCTGATGTTGCCTACCTGGACGAGATTGCCGAAACCATCATCCCTACTACCAATACGCCCGGGGCCAAGGCTGCTGGTGTTGGTACGTTCATGACGGTGATGGTGAAGGATTGCTATGATGAGAAGAATCAGAAGATCTTCCTGGAAGGCATGAGCAAGCTGGACGAAGCCTGTCACAAAGCACATGACAAGTCGTTCATGAGCGTGACCCCCGAGCAGCGGAAAGCCTTGCTGATCACACTCGACACTGAGCAGAAGGAATACAATAAGAATAAGAAAAAGGAAGACCCGTCGCATTACTTCTCGCTGATGAAGCAATTGACGCTGCTGGGTTACTTTACCTCGAAGATCGGTGCTACCGAAGCTTTGCGTTACGAAGCTGTTCCCGGCCGTTACGACGGATGTATGCCTTACAAAAAAGGCGACCGTGCCTGGGCCACCTAAAACATGTTTTCTCCTGAAATGTTATAGGCAGCAATCCCCACCGGGGATTGTTGCCGTTTTTTATGCTTTGCTTTTTCTCTAACTAATTCAATTGCCTTTTCACTATGAGCTACAATCGTCGACAATTTATAAAGACCGGTGGTGTTTTTGCGTCTGCCCTGGCATTGGGCGGCACTACAGACCTTTTTGCTGCTTACAAACCACTCAAGCAATTTGGACTGCAGTTGTATACGCTGCGGGACGATCTTCCCAAAGATCCCAAGGGAATATTGAAGCAAGTTGCGGCTTTCGGTTACAAACAGATCGAAGGGTATGAAGGCGGCCAGGGTATCTATTGGGGCATGAGCAATAAGGAATTCAAGAAGTTTGGCGACGACCTGGGTATCACCATGGTCTCCACCCACTGCGATATCAACAAAGACTTTGAAAAGAAAGCGGCTGAAGCCGGAGAGATCGGGATGAAGTACCTGATCTGCCCTTATATCGGCCCTCAAAAGACACTGGACGACTACAAGCGGTATGCCGACAAGTTCAATGCCTGTGGTGATATCTGTAAAAAGAACGGCCTGCGCTTTGCCTACCACAACCACGGTTACACGTTTACCAAGCTGGATGGTGTAATGCCCCAGGACACCCTGATGCAAAATACCAATGCCGACACCGTCGATTTTGAAATGGATATATACTGGGTAGCAACGCCCGGTGAAGATCCGATCGCCTGGTTGAAAAAGTATCCCAAACGCTGGCGCCTGTGCCATGTAAAGGATCGTCAGAAAGGCGCAGACCCCAAAGAGCATGACGCCTCTGTAGACCTGGGCACCGGCTCACTGGATTTTGCGAAGATCCTGAAAGAAGCCAAAAAGCTCAACATGGAGTATTTCATCGTAGAGCAGGAGCGCTATGCGGGCACCACGCCGCTGAAAGCTGCGGAAGTGGATGCTGCTTACATGAAGAAGCTCAGTATCTGATCTTAATAGACTTCATTGGTCGGAGGGTGTACCTTAATTGGTATGCCCTCTTTTTTTCGGTAGTATTGGCGCATTTTCGCTTTTTTATGACCGGTTTTTGCCGGCCGGCCGATCTGTTTGATTGTGTAGTAACTTACGGGAATAATCATGCTTATGAGACAACTACTCCTTTCCGCCTGCATCCTCTTCATCTGCGCCATCACGACGTATGCTCAATCGGCCGACGAAAAGGCGATCCGCCAGATCCTGCACAACCAGACGGAAGCCTGGAACCGGGGCGATCTCGAAGACTTCATGAAAGGATATTGGAACAATGACTCCCTGATGTTCATCGGCAAGAGCGGCGTTACGTATGGTTATCAGAACACACTCAATAATTACAAGAAAGGCTACAACGGCCCCGACCAGATGGGAACCCTGACTTTCAACCTCGTTAAAGTACAGCGACTGAGCGCCGATTATTTCTTTGTAGTGGGCAAATGGCACTTGAAACGCAACGCCGGTGATGTTGGCGGACACTACGACCTCATTTTCCGCAAGATCAAAGGGCAGTGGGTGATCATTTCCGATCACAGCAGTTAGTATCTTCACCGCCTTATGCAGTTAAAGGTCGATTTTGCGTTTCCTCGTTTGAACAGGCAGGTATGGATGGCCGCAACGGGCGTTGTAGTCGTTGTATACCTCCTTGATTTCTTTACGCCCTTTCGGCTCACGAATGATACCGTCCGGTATTTTGCTTTGCTGGAACAACGTTTGGGGACCTGGCCTGCTTCCTTTGGCTCTTCCAACGATTTTCTGCCTTATGGCTATGTTTTCTTTCTGGAAGGATTAGCCCGGCTGCATATCCTGACCCCTTTCACCATAGCTTTATGCCAGTTGCTATACCTGGGCGGCAGCCTGTATTTTATTAAAAAACTCTTTGGTACCTCCATCAACACCTGGCTTTTTGCCTGTCTAACCCTCCTCAACTGGACGACGATCAAGCTGGTAATGACGCCCCTGTCGGAGCTTCAGTTCCTGTTCTTCACCAGTGCAGCCCTTTATTCCTATCACCGGTTCCTGCACAACAAAAGACCGGCTCAACTGGTACTGACCGTGGTGCTTTGTCTGATCGCCTTTGTTACCCGTACGGCCGGCATTGTACTGATCGCCGCGCTGCTATTGTCTTTCCTGGTATCACACCGGCAAGCCCTTACTGGCGGGTTGCGACAACGCCCTTTAATGAGTGGGCTGGTCCTGATCACTTTGCTGGCCGGATTGGCCTTGCTGGTCACCCGACCCAAGTTCATTACCTACCTCGGTTATTTCTGGCGCCCATTGGCAACAGATGGTGGTAGTTTTTTCGCCGGCAACCTGCGCCTGCACGCTATGGACCTTGCGGAACTGTTCATCAATACTCCGTATAGCAAGGTGGCTTGGCTGATTGCTCCCTCCGTGGCGGGTGCGGTCTATTTGGTGACCGGACTGTTGTTTCTTGGCATACTCATCTGGTGCCTGATAAAGCATCGCACCCGAATTCCGCTTTTCATTTCTTTTTACCTGGTGCTCTACCTCCTTTTGATCTTTAACTGGCCCTTTTTCGAAGCCCGGTTCTTTTTCCCCATCCTTCCGTTCATGCTGGCGGTTTACCTGCAGCACCTGGGTCAATCCAGCATCTTCCAGCGCCGACTGGCGGCTGTTTATCTAACCGGCTATGTACTCATGGGCGTGTTTGTCATGGCCTATTACTCCCGCCTGTCGTATGACAGGGATTTCATGAAGCAACGGCATGATGCCGGCATCTGGGAAAAGGAATACGACTACCTGTTCAGCGGCCGGGCTGTAGACGATGGTGTTACGGTCAATCAAAAGGCTTTGTATATTCTCCGGAAGTACAATTGATGGCAGGGGCGCCTGTCGAAGTAAGCAGACATTCTATCCCGGGCAGCTATCCGTGGGGGAATTTCTTTTTCCAGATCCTGATATTCACCCATACCAGTGCAATGAGACTGCCGATCATCCAACAGTAAAAAATGATGTTAGCGAGGTGTATTCCTTTTACCGGCACCATCAGGTCATTGTACATGCCGATGGCAAAGGTCGACATCAGCCACAAGAAGCCGAGGGATATCGTCCAGCCTATTCTTTTCAGAAAATCACGGGGATCGTCTTGTTCGTACGGCATACCTAAAATTACGGAGAATTCCTATTATTGGGGTCTTCAGCGGGCTGCGCAGTGACTAATGAATCAGGAGGTTTTTAAACTCGGTGGAGTCGCCATTGAATACATTGAAATCCACTTTGTACAGAATCCCGTTCACATGCCCCTGTTCGCTGTGTTGCCAGAAATGCCAGTCGCGGTAGATACGGGGTTTCTCTTTTTGCAGGTAATGGGCCACCCAGAGCGGATAGTGGTCAAACTCGTCTTTCAGTATTTGTTTGTAAAAGTCGACGTTGGTATAGATGATTGGTTTTACGCCATAGTAGTTTTCGACCGTCGTCAACCATTCTTTCACACGCTCCCGCAGCTTTTCACCTTTGACGCCGTTGGTTTGCTCTACATCCAATACCGGGGGAAGGTCGCCTGGCTCCAATTGTACGGTAGAAATAAAGTTCTCGGCCTGCGTTTTTCCGTTCTTGGAGGCTATGAAGAAGTGATAAGCGCCGCGCGGTAATCCGGCTTCTTTCGACCTTTTCCAGTTTCGTTTGAACTGGCGGTCCTCGTTGCCATTGCCCTCGGTCGCTTTCATGAAGGCAAAACCGATCTGGACATCTTCCACCTGCATTTCTTTGACGCTTTGCCAGTCGATGGTTTCCTGGTATTTGGAAACGTCGATGCCATGGATGCCGTAATTGGTGGGAATTTCGATGCCGAAGGCTTCGTATTTGATGAAGTGTGCCCGGCGGGCCGACCACCATTCATAGATCTGAAATCCCAACATGACCAGAATGCCGGTGAGGATGAGGGATATCAGTATCTTCCAACCTATATTTCCTTTTTTCTTATCTGCCATACCCGCGGTTGCAAATATAGTCGTCTGCATGTCTTTTATCGCATGATTTGGCGGTTAATATTTATCGTATTGCCGCTGCGTATCCGCAGGTGGTACATACCCCGCGCCAATCCGTACGTGGGTATCTGTATGCGCTCGTCGCGTCCGGAAATCGTCACTTCTTTGTGCAGCACCTGTTGCCCCAGCATGTTGTGCAGGGTGATGGTGAGCCGCTCCAGGCGCGGGTTGCTCAACTCGATCGTCAATAACGAAGGGGCAGGGTTGGGGTATATCTTAAGGTCGTTGACGGCTGTGGGACCGCCTATTTTTTGCGATGTCTTTGTTTTTGACAGTATCCACAACTTAGGGTCGATGATCACCGTATCAACTGCAAAACCCGGGTTGAACCAAAATTCCTGCCCGCTGAACTGGTGATCGACCGTAATGGTTGAATCTTTGCCGGCGCCTCGCAACGTAAGCATCACCGGCATGTTATAAAAAGGAACTGAGGGGTGACTCGTGGTTTGGTTTAGTTTTAAGGTGACCCACTGGTTCATATTCTGCGACCAGTTGAGCTGGTAATTCGGATATCCTTCTCCATATACCCATTGTTTAAAAAAAGTTAGCAGGTCTTTGCCAGACTCCGCTTCGAGATTCCTGCGCAGATCGGCTGTACGGGCAAACCCATATTGCAGGGCAGGATCGCTGAGGTAGCGGCGTACGCCCCGGTAAAAGGTGGAGTCGCCCAATAGATAGCGCAGCATGTACACTACATAGAACCCTTTGTTGTAGCTGAGGCGGTTGCTGAAGATGCGGGATGAATTGGTTGTATCCGCCACATATACAGCACCGTCGGGCGCAGATGTGATGCTGCTGATCATATCGCGCAAGCCGGTGGGTACATAGTTGGGAAAGTTAACCTCGGTAAACAAGTGTTGCGCATAGGTGGCAAATCCTTCATTGAGCCAGATATCGCTCCAACTGGCGCAGGTGATGCGATCGCCAAACCACTGGTGGCCGAGCTCATGCGCTATCAGTGAATGGCCCATACTGCCCATGAAACTATTGGTCTGGTGTTCCATCCCCCCATTAATACCGCATTGGGTATGTCCATATTTTTCGTTGATGAAAGGGTATTCGCCAAATTTCTCATGAAAGATCTTCATGGCATTGATCGTATTCACCTCATTACCCGACAAATAATAGCCCTCCGGATAGAAATAGCTCTTCAAAGGCAGGGTTTTATTCCCCAGGGTTACCGAGCCATTCCAGACCTGATAGTTGGTTACGGCCAGGGCTACGAGGTAGGACGCGATGGGATACCGGTGGCGAAAATAAAAGGTCTTGTTGGCGCCCTGTGTTTCTTCGGCTATGACCAGGCCGTTGGAGGAGGCGGTGTATTGTTGTGGACAGGTGATGCTGATATCGATGGAATCGGCTTTGTCGTCGAGCCCATTTTTACAGGGCCACCACTCTTTGGAACCGAATGGCTCGGAAAGTGTCCAGATAACCGGCACCCCGCTGTGCAGTCTTTGCACGAAGGCCCCGCTGTTGGCTGGATCGGGTACACCCTGGTAGTAAATGCACATGGAGTCGAGGGTACCAGCGCTGATCGCAGCCGGAAAGTTGACGATCAGGCCGTGGCTTTCCGTTTGCTGGAAAGATAGTTTGGTATGGTGATAGACGATACTATCGACTGTAAGTGATTGCCTCAGGTCCCAGGTAATGGTGTTGGTGGCCTGGGTAACCCGGAAATGAGATGTTACATCGCCTGCAATAAACTTTACGCCGGGGTCGACTTTCCAGGCGCAGCGGTAATAGGTGACGTTGAAGTTGGGGGAGGCTACCGTGCTGCTGGTACCGTCTGTGCCCTGCCCGTCGAGCCGGCGCTGAAAGGATCGCTCTTCCGCGGCGGCTATTTGCCGGGTTTCATATTGCTGGGCCTGGGTACTGCCGGCCGTGGCCAGTAATAGTAGTAGGTATATTTTTTTCATAGCACCATTCGCATTGTCCGGGTGGATTAGCATTATACTATATACGAGGTTTGCGTTATCCAGATGCCCCAACAATCCTATTATTTAAACGTTAGTGATTATAAAACATTGTACATTAAGTAAGTGTCATTATTTTTATAATACAAATGCCCTCATTTAACTGGCACGATAGCGTCAATTTAGTATCCAAGCTTACCTTTCGCCGCGCGTGGAACGCCGGTAAGGTGCTGAGTAGCTACTATTTAAGCAAGTGGACCAAGCGGCCCGTACAGTGGGGCTTTCCGGTTTCCATCTCCTTTGAGCCCACGACCTCCTGCAACCTGCGCTGCCCGGAATGCCCGAGTGGTTTGAGGGCGTTTACCCGGCCTACGGGTATGTTGCAGAAGGATTTTTTCCGGGATACGATCGACCAGCTTTCCCGCGACCTGATGTACCTGATCTTCTATTTTCAGGGCGAACCTTATCTGAACCCCAGCTTTCTGGACATGGTGAAGTATGCGTCGGATAAGGGTATTTATACCGCCACATCGACCAATGCCCATTACCTGAATGATGCCAATGCGAAGCGCACGGTGGAGAGTGGGCTGGACCGGCTCATCATTTCGATCGATGGCACTACGCAGGATGTGTACCAGCAGTACCGAGTAGGCGGTAAGCTCGAAAAGGTACTGGAGGGAGCCCGAAACATCATGAAGTGGAAAAAGGAACTGAACAGCACAACGCCCTTCGTTTTCTTCCAGTTCCTGGTGGTAAAGCCCAATGAGCACCAGATAGAAGATGTGAAAAAGCTGGCGGCAGAGATAGGGGTGGATGATGTACGCTTCAAGACCGCCCAGGTATACGATTATGAACAGGACCCCAATAACCTGATACCTACCATCGATAAATTCAGCCGGTATCGCCGGAATAGCCAGGGCGAAATTAAAGTCAAGAACAACCTTGAAAATCATTGCTGGCGCCTGTGGCATGCCACGGTGATCAGCTGGGACGGCCTGGTGGTGCCCTGTTGTTTCGATAAAGATGCCCAGCACAAACTGGGCGACCTTAAAGGCAAACCTTTCAAAGAGGTATGGCACAGCGATGAATACGTCAGCTTTCGCCGGCAGATTCTCCAAAGCAGGAAGAATATCGACATCTGCGCCAATTGCAGTGAAGGCACCAAAGTGTGGAGTGAATAAACCTGATCCTGCTCCCTACCCTATGCTCAGTGGATTTTTTTGACACCTGGTATGGCTTTCGCGTAGACTGCCACACCGGCAAATTTGCTACTTTTACACCCCAACTACTGATGCAATATGAGTCTTGAAAATGACATCCAACAAACGAAGTTCCGGAACGAATACCATAAGGTATCGGTGAATCTCATTTTTACTTGCAACTGGATGATGGAGCAGCATAAGAAGTTTTTTGACAATGCCGACATCACTCCACAGCAGTACAATATCCTGCGCATCCTGCGCGGAGCAGGGGATCCCTTGTCGACCCTGCAGATCAGGCAGCGCATGCTCGACAAAATGAGCGATACCAGCCGGATCGTTGACCGGCTCGTCAAGAAAGAACTTGTTAAAAAAGTAATCTGTAAGACAGATCGGCGCCTTGTTGACGTTACTATATCCGATAAAGGATTAAGTTTACTGGACAGCCTCGACAACAGCAATGAAGAAATGGATGCGTCTGCAGGCCATCTTACTGAAGAAGAAGCTACTACCCTGAATCAACTACTCGATAAAATGCGAGGTTAGTTTATCCGAATTATGAAAAGACATTTTTTGACTTTTGCTGCCTGTATCTGGGCATCGATGACCGCTTTTTCCCAACCCAATTATGAATTCAGGGGCGCGTGGATCGCAACTGTCGACAACATCGACTGGCCCAGCAAAGGTAATTTTGATCCTGCCCGCCAGCGGGCCGAGTTCATTGCCCAGCTGGACATGCACAAACGCAATGGGCTCAATGCGATGATCGTTCAGATCAGACCCGCCACAGACGCATTCTACCCCTCGCCCCACGAACCCTGGAGCGAATGGCTTACTGGTAAACAAGGCAAGGCTCCTTCTCCTTATTACGATCCGCTGCAATTCATGATCGAAGAGACGCACAAGAGGGGTATGGAATTTCACGCCTGGTGTAATCCCTACCGCGCCGAATTCCAGATCGGCAAATCTTCTATCGCAGCCAATCATATTACCAAACTGCATCCCGAATGGTTCCTCGCTTACGGCGGCAAACGCTATTTCGACCCAGGCAATAAAGATGCACAGCAGTTTGTGGTGAAGGTGATCCGAGATGTCGTAAAGCGCTACAATATCGACGCGATCCATTTCGACGACTACTTCTATCCCTACAAAGTACCAGGCAAAGACTTTCCTGATAACAAGACCTACGCGCAGTACGGCAAAGGCATGAGCCGCGATGACTGGCGCAGAAGCAATGTGGACTCGATCATCGTGGCGTTGAGCAAGGCCATCAAGGAAGAAAAGAAGTACTGCCGTTTTGGTATTTCTCCCTTTGGTGTGTGGCGCAATGAGCGCGACGATCCGGAGGGCAGTGCCACCACCGCTGGTGTTACGAACTACGACGACCTGTATGCCGATATTTTGCTCTGGCTGGAAGAAGGATGGATCGATTATGTGGCGCCGCAGTTGTATTGGGAATTCGGTTTCCGCGCCGCTGCGTACGAAGTACTACTTGATTGGTGGGCCAAACATACGTATGGCCGTCATTGCTATATCGGACTGGCTCCTTTCCGTGCCAACAGCAACGCCACCTGGCGCGATAAAACCTTGCTGCCCAGGCAGATCGCGGAGCTCCGCAAGTATCCCGAAGAGATTCAGGGCGCCATCTATTTCAGTAGTACCTCTTTCAACCGCAATCCCAACGGATGGGGCGACAGTCTGCGCCTGAACTATTATAAAGAACCAGCGATGATTCCCGGCATGCCCTGGATCGACTCGCTGCGGCCGGCATCACCCGTGGTAAAATCTTTTGATGTGGTAGACAGCTCAACCTTCGATATCACTGTAGCCAAATCGGCCCTGGCGAAGGCACCCATCAAGCAGTTCAAGCTGTATGTGAGTGCGGATACCACCGAAAAGTTTGTGAACTTCTACAGCGCTAAGCCGATCGGTACCGAACCGGGTGGTGATTCCTGCATTTTCCGGGTGCAGTTGCCCGATAACAAAAGATATGCGCGGATCTATGTAACAACGCTCGATGCCGATGGCAATGAAAGCCTTCCCAACAGTAATTGGCCGATCCGGCTCGACTTTGTGAAACTGGAGGAGGAAGCCTGGATTGTACGGTAATGATTTCGGTTTACCTTTGGGCTCTTATTACGTTCTTAAAAAATTAGTTATATGCCTGGTTTTGAATTATTTGGCGCTTCCGAGCGCAAACATGTGAACGATGTGATTGAAACGGGGATCCTGATGCGCTATGGCTTCGATGGTCCGCGCAAGGGTATCTGGAAAGCGAAAGAGCTGGAAGCTGCTATTTGCGATACGTTTGGCGCTCAATACGCCCAACTGGTTTCCAGTGGTACCGCTGCGCTGACCACGGCCCTGAGTGCTTTGGGCGTTGGGTATGGCGATGAGGTGATTATGCCATCGTTTACGTTTGTTGCCAGCTTTGAAGCCGTGTTGAGCGTAGGCGCAGTTCCTGTACTGGTGGATGTAGATGACACCCTGACCCTCGATCCGGTAGCTGTTCGTGCAGCGATCACTCCGCAAACGAAGTGCATCATGCCCGTGCATATGTGTGGCAGTATGGCCGACCTGGAGGCTCTCCAGTCTATTTGCAAAGAGCACAAGCTGTTGTTGCTGGAAGATGCCTGCCAGAGCATCGGCGCCAAATTCAACGGAAAATACCTGGGCACGATTGGTGATGCCGGCACTTTCTCCTTCGACTTCGTCAAGACGATCACCTGTGCCGAAGGCGGCGTGGTGTTGACCAACCATAAAGACGTGTATACGACGAGTGACGGGTACAGTGACCATGGTCACGACCACCTCGGTGTAGACCGTGGTGCAGACCTGCACCCTTTTATTGGTTATAACTACCGTATTTCCGAGCTGCATGCTGCTGTGGGCCTTGCGCAAGTGCAAAGGTTGCCCGAGTTTCTGGCCATCCAGCACAAAAACCACAGCGCGCTGAAAGCGATCTTGTCGCAGGTGCCGGAAATCAGCTTTCGCCGCATTCCCGATCCGGCTGGTGACAGCTGCACGTTCCTGAGCTGGTTTCTGCCAACGGCTGAAATTACAGAAGCAGTAGTAGCAGAACTGAAAGCCCAGAACATCCTGGCAGGTAATTTCTACTGGTACAACAACAACTGGCACTATATCCGCAAGTGGGATCACCTGAAACAGTCGATCACCCTCAATGCGCTGCATCCTGACCTGAAAGCTGCGGTGATCCATCATGCTACCAAGGACTTTTCGGCGAGCGATGCGATCATGAGCCGGGTCATCTCTTCTGCCATCAGCTTGTTGTGGACAGAGGAACAGATCAAGGAGCGTGGTGAGAAGATCGTAGCCGCGGTGAAAAAGGTGTTAGCTGCGCAGACGGCTACTGCTTAATCCGAGACTGGTTTGGAGAAACTTACCGGGCTTTATTGCCAGGTCTGACTTCAGGCAGTTTTCAACTGGCTAAAAGTGTAGTTCGTACTCAATATATTCAAGGGTTGACCGAAATGGTCACCCCTTTTTTGTTGGGCGCGCTTAAGTACATTAGATATGGCTAAAAATCGTGCAAGTCGCACTGATAAATGTTGGCGACAAGGACTTAATTGCATCTAACCGGCTGATAATAAGCCTACAACCGGCCTTTGCCCAGCATCGCTATACAGGGCTTGTAGCACTGTTTAGGCCAGTGGAGTGCGACCTTACGTACTATGCAGTGCGACCTTTTGGCCATATCAAGGCCAGTAAACACCATCTGGATGGCTGCATCTATTCTGCAGCAACCGTAGGGTCGATAACTCCTGGTTTACAGAAATATGAAGCTTTGTGGCTACTACATGGATTTCCCGGGAACTTACTTCCCTTCCAGGTAATCACAATCTTGCAGCGAGCCCATGCGGAAGCGGAGCGGCAGGCCGGAAGCTTTCTCGAACTGCAGCTCTTGCCGGCAGAAAAAGCCGAAGTGTTTTGTATAGTAATCGCGCGTGATGGAGGAGGGGGAACTGGTAAAGTTTTGCACAGGTAGTGCTACCCTCAACAAGGGCAGGGTCACCGGGTACGAGGTATCGGGCAAGTGCTGTGAAATGTTAAAATATCTGGCGGCTGGGGCGTACCAGGTTTTAGACAGTTTCATCGAAAGCGGCCCTGGCACTGCAATTGATGTAGGCTGCGGTTGTTGAGTCCAAGCTGCTGACATTAACACTTTAAAAGAAATCAGCAGGGCAACAATAATTTTATAAAATCGTTGGTCCACGTTTCTTACTTTTGTCCGTAAATTTACGGCCTGATTTTTGTGGTTCCGGCCGATTTTCCAAGTTTTTTGGCAAACGGCTGGTTAAAAAAACCCCTGACGAATAATGGCACTGAGTCAAAGTTTACAACAAAAACTACTTCAAAAGTTATCTCCCCAGCAAATTCAGTTGATGAAGTTGCTGCAGGTGCCTACTGCCAATCTGGAGGAGCGATTAAAAGAAGAACTGGAAGAAAATCCGGCCCTTGAGCTTTCAGACGAAAATCACGAGGATCAGTTTGAAGGCGAGATCAAGGACGAATTTGAGAGCAAAGATGACGATTTTGAGCCGGATGGCAGCGAGGAAGAATACGACAATATCGATATCAGCGAATATGTGGGTGATGACGACGGAGAGATTGCGGAATATAAGATGAAGGACGACAACTATCCGGAGGCGGACGACAATAAAACCGTTCCTTACCGGATCGAGACCTCCTTTCACGAGCACTTACTGGAACAGCTGGGTATGCTAAAGCTCGACGATCGGCAACGAAGAATTGCAGAACAGATCGTGGGCAGCATCGATGACGATGGTTACCTGCGCCGCGAGGCCTCAGCGATCGTCGATGACCTGGCTTTCCGGCAAAATATCGACAGCAACGAGCAGGAAGTGGAAAACGTGATCCGCCTGATCCAGCAATTTGACCCTGCTGGTGTATGCGCCCGCAACCTGCAGGAGTGTCTGTTGCTGCAGCTGAAAAGACAGCAGTTTGCCGGCAAAAAGGTGGACATGGCCATTGAAGTGCTTTCCAACTATTTCGACGAGTTTACCAAAAAACACTACGATAAGATCCAGCGCGGCCTGAACCTAACCGACGAAGGGCTGAAAGACGTGATCGGCCATATCATCCGGCTAACGCCCAAACCAGGTGGCAATCACGGCGACATCAACAAAGCAGAAAGCTATGTGGTGCCCGACTTCTTCATTTACAACAACGGCGGCAAACTGGAACTGACCCTCAACTCCAAGAACGCCCCCGACCTGCGCATCAGCGAAGGCTACCGGGACATGCTGAAGGAATACGACAAAGGCAGCAAAAAGGACAAACGGCAGAAAGAAGCCGTTTTGTTCATCAAGCAAAAGATCGACGCGGCCAAATGGTTCATCGATGCCATCAAACAGCGACAACATACGCTGTCGAGTGTGATGGAAACCATTATGGAATACCAGCTGGAATTCTTCCTGTCGGGCGACGAAACCTCGCTGCGCCCCATGATCCTCAAAGACATTGCAGAGCGTACCGGACTCGATATCTCTACAGTAAGCCGGGTGGCCAACAGTAAGTTCGTGCAAACGGAATTCGGCACCTACCGGCTGAAGTTCTTCTTCAGTGAATCGTTGAGCACCGATAGCGGTGAGGAAGTAAGTACCCGTGAGGTGAAAAAGATTCTCAGCGATATGATCGAAGGCGAAAGCAAGAAAAAGCCCCTGAGCGACGAAAAATTAACCGACATGCTCCAGGAAAAAGGATATAATATTGCACGTCGAACAGTGGCCAAATACCGCGAACAACTCAATATTCCGGTAGCGCGGCTGCGTAAAGAATTATAATGGACAATATCAGTATTCCGGCTCCTTCTGCGAATGGCAACGGTCATGACCGGCATCCGGCGGTGATCCGCTTTTTCGCGCATCTTTTCTCATTTTTGTTGCACCCGATCCTGATCCCTACCTATGTTGCCGCCTTTCTGTTGTACCTGCACCCAATGGCATTTGCCGGTTATGGCGACCGGGAAAAGTTCTTCATCATGGTCGCGGTGTTTTTCAGCAGCGGCTTTCTGCCGGCGTTTTCCGTTTTCCTGATGGAGCGATTGGGTTTTGTCTCTTCTTTCTTTCTCCGTACACAACGTGAACGCATCATTCCCTATGCTGCGGCCATTATATTCTACTTCTGGATCTGGTATGTATTTCGCAATCAGCAGCGTACGCCTATTCCCTTTGTTCAGTTTTTGTTGGGTAGTTTTCTGGGAGTTTGCAGCGCCTGGATGTGGAATATCAAGTTAAAGATCAGTATGCATGCTACTGGCGTTGGCGGCCTGATGATGTTCTTCCTGATACAGGCGCTTTCCGGTAACGATACTACTGCCCAATACCTGGCCATGGCTTTTCTGGTGACCGGTGTTGTCTGTACCTCCCGCCTGATTGTGAGTGACCATAGTAAAGTGGAGATCTATCTTGGCCTGTTTACCGGTATGGCTTGCCAGCTGGTAGCGTGGTGGATATAAAAAAAAGAAAAGCCCGAACATAGGGTACGAACCTATATTGAGCTTTCCCGCCTTCAAACCATCTGAAGTTCATGTCCAATCTAGCCGTTCAATATGTTGGACCTTGTCAGATAGTATTTTGTAGGGTGGTAAATGAACAGGCATGAACCACCTTTAATTGTTTCGATTATCTTATTCAGGACTTTCACCGGCACTGCGGGACAGCCAAGGCTGGTACCCGATATCTTGTTTTCCTTCAACCAATTGTTTCCTACATACCGCGAGCTGTGCACCACTATCCGCCGCTCGAAGGCTTTATCGTTGATCCCTTGTTCGAGTCCATCAATATTGAGTGAAAGTCCGTTGGCGCCCTGGTAGGTATTACGGGTTATGTAAAATCCCAGGCTGCTTTTGAATGATTCGGGAACATTGGAAAATGATTGGGCGTATTCTTTGCCCGAGCGCTTTCCGTGTGCCACATACGTATTGATCAGTAGTTTGGTGCGTGCCAGGTCGATCACATACAGTCTCTTCTTACGGGACGATTGACTGAAGTCGACGATCGAGAGTACGCTATCGTTGGTTAATCCTTCTTCTGCCATCAGTTTGCGATACCCTTTCAACCCATACTCCAGGGCTTCGCGGGTAAGGCCGATCTTTTCCAGTCGCAGGCTGTCGAACAAATAAGCAATATCATCCTGCAGCCGCTCTTCTGCACTTTTGGTGACCGTATTGGACGGTGAATCGTACAATACGAACGGCTTGGGCACTGCGGTGGCGATCTTCAACTCTCTGCTGCTGCCCGACATAAATACGGGCCAGCTGGCTAAAATCAATATCAGTATTACAGTCACTATAGATTGTAATGGGCGATACATGGTGCTCGGGTTTTCACAGGGGCAACAGCCTCTTGTTAACATCAATATCCAACCTGTCTCTCTTCGGATTCCTGCTGCACGGTTCAACTTTTTGCGGCAGTGGTTTGATCTGCGTCAAACCTTTGACTGGCGCCGGTCGCTGACGGATATTAAACGGTGCTCAGGAACGAATTAGTATAGCACGGTGTAGCCGATACACCCCAATATTTTATTGTGCTGCGAATAGTGACAGGCGCTTGGCCGGGCTGCTGGGAAACGACGCGCACAGACGTATAGTCAGGTTAGAACACAATAACAATCAACAGGTTACCGGAATGCTCCCTACTGATGTGGCTTGTTGGGGCTGAACTCGTTTGCGTAAATCTTGATCATGAGCAAGAAGAGGCTAATGAGGATGGGGCCGAATATGAGGCCGATGAATCCAAACATGCTGACGCCTATTATGACCCCAAACACGGTGATCAGCGGATGTACATCGCCGAGCTTTTTCTGCAGCCAGAAACGGAATACGTTGTCGGAAACACCGATCACGCCCAGGCCATAGATCATCATGATGATGCCCTTGCCGGTGGCACCGTTTGCGAAGAACACCACGCTGATGGGAATATAGGCAGCAGCAGCCCCTACAACGGGCAACATGGCAGCGATACAGGTAATGACGAACCAGAAAATGGGTTTATCCACGCCCAATATGACATAGCCAATCAGCGCTACCAGGCCCTGAATGAGAGCGATCAGGGGAATACCGATGGCATTGGAGTTGACCAGCATGTTCAATTCCCGGCGGAGCAACAGGATATTCTCATCTTTCAGGGGCACCCATTCGTAGAAATGCGATTCCATTTTGCGACCATCCACCAACATAAAGTACAGGATGAAATACATGATCAGTATGGTGGTCAGCGTTTCGAAGGTGGCGCCGAGTATTTTGGGCAGGGTTTCTGCCGCCATCGTCGAAATGCGTTTGATGTTCTCATCGGTCAGTATCTGTATCTCATACTTCCGCTCATACTGAGCGATAAAGTTCTTGATGGAAGTGAGGATTTCTGAAGAATGATTGATGGCCCAGGCAACCCTCGAGGTCATCATATTGGCAAATACCAGGATGGGCACCATGATGATCAGAAAAGATAGTAACATCAAGAGCGCAGCTGCCAGGTTCTTGTTCCATTTATGCTTTCCCTGCAGGATGAACATGTACTTGCGCATGAGCACGTACAGGGTATAGGCTCCGAGAAAGGCGGGCAAAAAGGTTTTGAGGTAAATGAAGAGCACGTAACCGATGAGCAGGATAAGGATCAGTAACAGTAGCTGCCGGATGGCATTGTTTGGAATGGAATTCATACGCGTTTACTGGTTGCTGGTTGCCGAATCTGGTTAATGTATTGCGTGCTGATTTTGAACCAACAAGCTACACATAAACTGTCAGAATCCGGCAACCAGCGGGTTGTTTTAAATCTTTACATTTTTCCAGGCGCCCCGCCGGAAGATGATCACACCAGCAATACTGATGCCTGCCTCAGCCGTCAGGATAGCGGTAAACACACCGGTAGGTCCCCAGCCCAAATAAACCGACAGGAAATAAGCCAGGGGAATCTGGAACAACCAGAAACCAACAAAGTTGATATAAGTGGGTGTTTTGGTATCACCAGCCCCATTAAAGGCACTAGTTACTACCATACCTACCCCATAAAATATATAACCCAGGCTCACGATGTGCAATGCCTGCGACGCCACCTTTACCACACCCGCATCTTTATTCATAAAGGATGTGATGAGATCACCGCCTAGCAGGAAGAGCAGGATAACGCCCGCCATAAAAATGGCGTTGTATTTGGCTGTCTTCCAGACCGATTGCTCCGCCCGTTCGGGCTGTTGTGCGCCCAGGTTTTGACCCACCAGGGTCGCCGCCGCATTACTCATACCCCAGGCGGGCAATAAGAAAAACATCAGGATCCGTATGGCGACACCATAGCCTGCCACCGCTTCATCGCCAAAGCGGGTGATCAGCCTGGCCAGGAACATCCAGCTGGCCGACGCTATGAAGAACTGAAAGAACACCACCCACGACAGATCGAAGAGGGTTTTGAAGATACCCAGGTCGAGATCGAAATGCGGGCGCCTGATGCGCAACAGACTTTTCCCCTTGAACAGGTGGTAGAGCTGATACAACACACCCACACCCCGGCCAATGGTGGTAGCTATGGCGGCACCGGTAAGCCCGTAGTAGTGAATGAGTATCGGACACAGTATAATATTACAGCCGTTGGCCAGCCACAAGGACCACATGGCAATGGCGGCATTGCCTGCGCCGCGGAAGATCCCGTTAATGAGGAACAACAGCATGATCACGGCTGAGCCGCCAAACATGATGCGGGTGTAGGGCGTACCCATCTCCACCACTTCGGGCGATCCGCCCATCAGCTTGAGTACCCAGGGTGCTCCAAAGCCACCGGCCAGGCTGATAACGACGGTAATGATCAGCGCCAGGTTGATGGCCTGTGCAGCCGATTTGGCCGCCAGGTCGATGTTCTTTTCGCCCACCCGGCGCGCTACTACGGCCGTAGCACCCATACTGAGCGCCATGGCTACGGAATACAGGATCGTCAATACCGACTCTGTCAGTACCACGGTGGATACCGCCTGCCGGGCATGCTCGATCCTGCCTACAAAGTATATATCGACTACGGCAAACACGCTCTCCATCATCATTTCGAGGATCATGGGGATGGCCAGCATCAGCACCCCTCTTCGGATGCTGCCCTGGGTAAAATCCTGGTGTTCGCTTGTCAGTGATTGTTTAATAAATGACCAGACAGACGTTTTGCTGTTTGTTGCATTCAATGGCATACGTTACTCTTTTGGGAGTTGAGTGAATTATGATAATAGATCAGTGAAGACCGCTTCAGCAGCGGACAAAGGGGGTGAACCGTAAATGTCGCCGGGAGCCCGCGCTACTTGCCCTTGTTTCCGGCGAATGTGATGAGCATCATATTACAATGGAATTGAGATTTCAAATCTACTCTTTTGGCATCGCCGCGCCAAGCATTTTTGTTGGCTTTTGGAGAAACACGGCGAACAAAATGTCCGAAACCGGACATTTTCTCTTCCTGATCTTTTGACAACTCGTTGATAATGTGTCTTGTACGATTGGCACTTAGCTTGGAACCCTATAGCAAACCGAAGTAAGCCATGGATAGCGCAATCGCCCCCCAGATTATACAACAACGCAAAAGAAAAAGGATCATTTCGATCGTAGTTATCCTGATCGCGCTGGTCGCTGCCACCTGGGTGCTGCGGCTTTCCCTCTCCTCTTCGATCCGTAGATCGGCGATCATCACGGCCGTAGTAGAGAAAGGAGATGTCGACAACACACTTACCGCCACGGGAGAGATACAGCCTGAATTTGAAGAAGTGATCACCAGCCCCATCAATGCCGTCATCAAAAATGTATTGCTCGAAGCCGGTACCCCGGTGAAATCGGGCCAGTCGGTTCTGGAACTGGACAAAGCTTTCACGCAGATCGAACTCGAAAAACTGCGGTTTCAACTGGAGCTGAAAGAAAACAGCATCGCCCGCCTGACCCTGCAGCTCGACAAAAGCTTTTATGACCTCAAAGCCAACGACTCGATCAAACAGCTTCGCATCAACAGCCTGCAAGCAGCTGTGCAGGACGCCAAGCGACTGTTTAAAGCTGGCGGCGGCACCCGCGAAGAAGTAGAGCAGGCCGAGCTGGACCTGAAGATTGCCCAGTTGGAAAAACGTCAACTTGAAAATGAGATCCACAACAAGCAAATGACCATGCGTACGGATATGCGCGAATCGCAGATAGCCGCCAAGATACAACGCAAGGACCTGGACGAACTGGAACGCAAACTGGAACAAGCCAATATAGTAGCCTCCCGCGATGGGGTCATTACCTGGGTCAATAAGAATATCGGTTCGCAGATCGGAGAGGGAGCATCGCTGGTGAAAGTAGCCGACCTCGGCAGCTATAAGATCGTGGGCAGCATCTCCGATGCTTTTACCGACCAGGTTCATACCGGAATGCCCGTGGTGGCAAAGATCAATGACTCGCTGATCAAGGGCATGGTCATCAACATTCACCCCGCCATTCAAAACAACATCCTGTCATTTGATGTGCAGCTCGATAACCGCAACAGCAAGCTGCTGCGGCCCAATATGAAGCTCGACATCTACCTGGTGACGGCTACCAGCAGTGACGTGCTGCGGGTGGCCAATGGTCCGGCCTTTAAAGGAGTGACCATACAGGACCTGTTTGTGGTACAAAACGGTAAGGCGATACGCAGGAGTGTGCCCATCGGCCTGTCGAATTTCGATTTCGTGGAACTCAAAAACAATGTACAGCCCGGAGACGTGATCATTACCAGTGACATGAGCCAGTACAAGCACCTGCAGGAATTAACCATCAAAGACTAAACCCCATGAAAGCAAGGATCTATTTACCGGGCATAGCCCTTTTGATAAGCTGTGGGGGACAAAGCCTGAAAGCCCAATTGACGGAAACCACACCGATGGCAGTACTCGTGCCGGGAGCGCCCCCGCCTGCCAGATTTGGACGCCCCTGGACAATGGGCCAGCATGTACGTACCAATTTAACGAAGCCTGCCACTACCCATTACGACGACACGCTACGGCTATCTTTATCGCAAGTGGTGGCCATGGCCAAAGAGCAATCTATTGCGGCCAGGCAAGCAGTCACCCTGAAGGAGAACAAGTACTGGTTATGGCGCACCTATCAATCCAATTACAAGCCACAACTGGTGCTCGATGGTCGGCTGCCTGCTTATAGCAAGACCTACCAGGAGATCCTGCAGCCCAACGGAACGATCTCCTTTCAGCCGGTCAAAAACAACAACTCGTCGCTCAACCTCTCTTTGGAACAAAGCATCGCACAAACGGGCGGCACCATTTTCGGCACCACCCTGTTACAGCGCTTCGATGATTTTGACCGGAAGACAACCCTGTACAATGGGGTGCCTTACGCAGTAGGGTATACACAACCCCTGTTCATGTTCAACAACCTGAAATGGGACAAGCGCATCGAGCCCTTAAAGTACAATGAAAGCCGGCAGGAATACATTGAATCGATGGAGCAGATCGCCATACGCGCTTCTGGTTATTTCTTCGATCTGTTGCTGGCACAGGTCAACCTGCAGATCGCCGAGACCAATTTCAACAATACCACCAACATCCTGCGCATTGCCAACGAGAAGTTTGAACTGGGCCGTGTATCCCGCAATGAGATCCTGCAACTACAACTCGAGTTGCTGAAGTCGAAAAAATCGGTGGCCAGCGCCAAACGGGAAATGGAAATTGCCGTGTTGAACCTGCGAGCCTATGTTGGGCTCAAGGGAGAGGAAAAAGTGGCCCTCAATCTGCCGGAAGGCGCCATTGCGATCGAAGTATCGGCCGATAAGGTATTGACCGAAGCGTATGCCAACCGGTCGGATGCGATCGCTTTTCGGCGCAAGATCACCGAAGCGAAACGGGATGTGGCGAAGGCACGGGGCGATAACAGTTTGAATGCGCGGTTGACGGCCCGATTGGGATTTTCCAATAGCTCGCTTAATTTGCCGGGGGTATATAAATCACCCAATAACCAGCAGTTGTTTCAGCTGGAGTTCGATATCCCCATCCTCGACTGGGGCCGTTCGCGCAGCCGGATGAAGACAGCGCAGGCCAATCAGAAGTTCGTAGAATATGCAGTAGAGCAGGATCAGCAGGTCTTTCGTCAGGAGATCTTTACCCAGGTAACGCTGTTTGATATGATGCAGGAACAGGTATCCCTGACCGAGCAGGCAGACAGCATCGCTTCGGAGAAATACCAGATCGCTCGGGAGCGCTATGTGCTCGGCAAACTGAGTATTACCGACCTGAGCATTGCCTTTCAGGAAAAAGACCAGGCCAAACGCGACTATGTATTTGCGCTGCGCGATCTCTGGGGAGCTTATTACCAGTTACGTTACCTTTCCTTATACGATTTTGAGAAAAACGAAAAGATCATCTATCAATAAAACCTTCAAAGCATATCATCATGATACAATTACAAAACATTGAAAAAGTATATCGCACCAGCGCTGTAGAAACCCTGGCACTCAACAATGTCAACCTCAACGTCAACAAGGGCGAATTTCTCTCGATCATGGGTCCTTCGGGCTGCGGCAAGAGTACGCTGCTCAACATCATGGGTCTGCTCGATGCTCCTTCAAAAGGGGAGGTGAGGATCGACAACGAGGCGACGACCAGCCTGTCTGATAAACAGATGGCGCATTTCAGGAACAAGAAGCTCGGCTTTATATTCCAAAGCTATCACCTTATCAATGACCTGCGGGTGCTCGACAATGTGGAGCTGCCGCTGCTCTATCGCAACAGCAACGCCAAAGAGCGCACCCGGTTGGCCAAGGCTGCACTGGAAAAAGTAGGTCTCAGCAACCGGATGAAACACTTCCCCAACCAGCTCTCCGGTGGTCAAAAACAGCGGGTCGCTATTGCCCGCGCGATCGTTGGTGAACCGGAGATCATCCTGGCAGATGAGCCGACCGGCAACCTCGACAGCGCGATGGGTAATGAGATCATGGACATCCTGCTGGAGCTGAACAATATCGACAAGACCACTATCGTGATGGTCACGCACGACGAACACATGGCGCGCAGAACGCACCGGCTGGTTCGCTTGTTCGACGGATCGCAGGTGAGTTAAGCGGATACCCCCGACGAAGGCCACGCGTATGCCGAAGTCTCTCCCGTGTATCCCGACCTGGCACCACCACCATGACCAGTAAGCCCGGGTCGACGTATTCAACATCAATCAAGGACAATCAATTGCTTTATGTTAAAGAATTATTTCAAAATAGCCATCGCGGTGCTAAAGCGCAGGAAGTTCTTCACGTTCATCAGCTTGTTTGGCATCGCCTTTACCCTCACCATCCTTATCGTGCTGACTGCTTTTCTGGACCACCTGATCAGCCCCCAGTATCCCGACACCAAACGTGCCCGCAGTCTGTACATCAACACGGCTACCCGCACGCATTCCGGAAAAGGCTTTCAAAGTAATGGGCCACTGAGCTACCATTTCCTGAATAAATATGTTTCCTCCATGAAAACGCCGGAGCGCGTAGGCATCGGATCGATCTTCATCACGACCAACACGTATATCAACAATAAGAAACTGGAAATTGACATGAAGTACACCAATGCCGATTTCTGGGAGGTCCAGGAATTCGAATTCCTCGAAGGCCGGCCCTATACTGCCCAGGAGATCACGAACGGCGACCATGTGGTGGTGATCTCCGAACAAACCAGGCGGGATTATTTTGGCGAGACCACTGCCGTCGGAAAATACTTTGAGACCGACAATGTGAAGTACCGCGTCTGTGGAGTAGTGAAGGATGTGCCCATTACCCTGATCTTCTCGTATGCCAATGTTTACCTGCCTTACACTCTCTCCAAGACCGGTCGTAACGATACCCGCTTCGAAGGCATGTACACAGCCATTATACTGGCCCGCTCGAAGGCCGACCTGCCGGCCATTCAGGACGAGTACCAGCAAACGATTGCCCGTATTCCCCTGAAGGGAGAAGAGTTTAATGAGCTTCATAGTTATGCCGACACGTACCTGGCCAGTTTTACCCGCATATTATTGGGCAAGGACGACAGTTCGGGCGTAGGCAAATTTGTACTGAGTATTGGTTTGTTTGCCTTGTTCTTTATGCTGCTGCCCACCCTGAACCTGATCAATATCAACATCAGCCGGATCATGGAGCGTTCCTCCGAGATTGGTGTTCGCAAAGCATTTGGAGCTTCTTCGAAAACGCTGGTGTACCAGTTCATCATTGAGAATATCATTCTTACACTGATCGGCGGCCTGCTGGGACTTGCGCTGTCTGCCATCGTCATCCTGGTACTCAACAGCAGCCAGCTGATCCCGCATATGTACCTGGCCATCAATTTCACCGTACTCGCCTGGGCATTTATCGTGTGCCTCGTATTTGGCTTTTTCTCGGGCGTCTATCCGGCCTGGCGTATGTCGAAACTGCAGGTAGTAACTGCCCTGAAAGCTCAATAATTAATCATCTTTTTAATCGTCAATATGTTCACGCATTTATTCAAACTGATCTGGAACAAAAAGAAGCAAAACTTCATGCTGATGCTGGAGATCTTAGTGTCGTTCCTGGTGATCTTCGCGGTGTTTACGATGCTGGTATACTACTATAAGAATTACCGCAAACCGATGAACTTCGAGTATGATCAGGTATGGTCCATTGGCTTCAAGATGCAGGACAGGCCGCAAAGCAATGATTCGCTCTATGTTTTCTTTGAAGCGCTGAAGAACCAGGTGAAGTCGATGCCCGAGGTGGAGCAGCTGAGTTTTTCCGGTCACAACATTCCTTTTTCGATGAGCACTTCGCAGAACTCCCTCGACTATGAAGGCCGTCATGTACGTAGCATTCACGACTATACCGTAAGTGATGACCATGCCAAGGTGTTGAAGCTATCGCTGGTCAGCGGCCGCTGGTTTTCGAAGGAAGATGACGCCAGCCGCTACCAACCGATCGTGATCAGCGAGTTTTTAAAGGATAAACTGTTTGGGACCGGGGAAGCTGTTGGTCAGGTGCTGGATAAAGAATCGGATCACCCGCGCCGTATTGTAGGGGTCGTAAAGGATATAAAGGATCATGGCGATTACCAGGCTATTGAGTCGGCCATGTTTCGCCGGGCCGACACCAATGCGTTGCGTTGGATGGAGCAGGCGCTTATTCGCGTAAAACCAGGAACCGGCGTTGCCTTCGAGGGCAGGCTGTACAAAGCCCTGGCCAGTCACCTGACCAATGCCACCATTGAAATAGAGCACCTGACCAATAAGCGCCAGGCTAAGAACAGCATGACACTCGTACCCATCATCATCATGATGGTGGTAGCTGGGTTCCTGGTGATCAATGTGGCGCTAGGTTTGTTTGGGGTACTTTGGTACAATATCAACCGCCGCAAAGCCGAGATCGGGTTACGCCGCGCCATCGGCGCTCCTGCTGGCTCTATCTCCAGGCAGCTGGTCAGCGAAGCGATGGTGCTGGCAACACTGGCATTGATCGTCGGTTGCTTTTTTGCTGTGCAGTTTCCCCTGTTGAATGTATTCGACCTGCCTGCCTCCGTCTATATCTATGCCATCGTACTCGCGGTGTTATTTGTATACCTGCTGGTGATCATCTGTTCCCTGTATCCCGGCAAACAGGCAGCAGCCATTTATCCGGCAGTGGCCTTGCACGAAGATTAGCGACTGAACAAAAAATGCCTAACTTGACCACCTTTAAGGGATTATGATCTTCATTATTGACGACGATATCGCAGTACGTACCTCGCTCCAGCTGTTGCTGGAGCAGCAGGGTTTTGTCACGGATACTGCCGATGGCCCGGGGCAGGCGATGACTGTAGTGGAAAAAGTACGACCGGAACTGATCATACTCGACCTCAATTTTTCTATCGACACCTCGGGCAATGAAGGCATGGCCTTATTGCAACAGATCAGACAGCTGCACCCGACAGTGCCCGTGATCCTCATTACCGGCTGGGCCACTATCGAACTGGCCGTAAAAGGGATGAAGCTGGGCGCGAATGACTTTATCAACAAGCCCTGGACCAACGATCATTTATTGCAATCCGTACGTACCCTGCTCAACCTGCAGGAGAAGAAAACGGAGAAGCTGAGCCGTAAAAAGCTGGACAACCTGTACAATTTTCAACATATTATCGGCGAAGATGCTGCCATGCTCGATATTCTCGAAACCATCGGGCGGGTAGCCTCGACCGATGCCAGCGTATTGATCATGGGCGAGAGTGGTACCGGCAAGGAGCTGATCGCCGAAAGCGTACACCAGAATAGCCTCCGCAGCAATAAGCCCTTCGTAAAAGTAAACCTGGGCGGTATATCCACCTCTTTATTCGACAGTGAGATGTTTGGCCACGTACGCGGCGCTTTTACAGACGCCCGCTTTGACCGTACCGGCCGTTTTGAGATGGCCAATAAAGGCACCATCTTTCTGGATGAGATCGGAGATCTGGATCCCGGTAGCCAGGTAAAACTGCTTCGGGTATTGCAGGACCGTACGTATGAAATACTGGGCAGCAGCCGCACCAAAACTGTGGATGTACGGGTGGTCTGTGCCACCAACCGCCCGTTGGAGGAGATGGTGGCCAAGGGTGGTTTCCGCGAAGACCTCCTGTACCGCATCAACCTCATCACCATCCGCCTGCCACCACTGCGCGAACGCCCGTCAGATATCCCCCTGCTGGTAGATTTCTTTGTCAACAACCTGCGGGAGATCTACAACCGGCCTGCACTCAGCATCAGCCGCGAAGCCATGAAGTGGCTGCAACAATTACCCCTGCCCGGTAATATCCGGCAGTTGAAGAACCTGGTAGAACGCTCGGTATTGGTGAGCAAAAAAGACCTGCTCGATGTAGCCGACCTCCAGTCACAACTCGAAACCTCGCCACGCCAGAAAGGTAATATCGACCTGCCCGAAGTGGGCAGCATAACCCTTGAAGAGCTGGAAGTTAAAATGATCCGCAAAGCGATGGATTTTCACAAAGGACGCATCACCCGGGTGGCCAAAGCACTGGGCATTACGCGCAGTGCCCTGTACAGGCGTTTGGAGAAATACAATATTCCTTTTGATGAAGCTACGGACTAAATACATTCTTTTTGTCGGCCTCATACACCTGGTCGCGCTGGTTTTGACCTTTATCATCTTCCAGGAGAACAGGATTCTCTTTATAGCCTCCGAAGTGGTGGTGATCGTTTCACTGGTCATATTCTGGCAGCTATACCGGCAATTAATCAGTCCGCTGAAAACGTTGATGCAGGGTATCGATGCCATCCGCGATCGCGACTTCAATGTCAAGTTCGTCACCACCGGCAAGTATGAAATGGACCAATTGATAAAGGTATACAATGCCATGATCGACGAGCTGCGGGAAGAAAGGACCAAACAGGAGCAGCAACATTTTTTCCTGGAAAAGCTCATCAATACCTCACCTACAGGTATTATTATCCTTGACTTCGATGAAAGCATTCACCAGGTAAACCCACTGGCCTTGAAGCTGCTGGGACTGGAGGAAAAGGTTTTGCTCGGCAAACCTGTACACAGCATTTTCCACCCCTTGCTACAAGAGATCAGCCGGCTGCATTCGGGAGAAAGCAAAACCGTGCATGTGAATGGGATTGAAACCTACAAGTTGCAGAAATCGCACTTCATCGACCGGGGTTTTGCGCGTTACTTCATCATGCTGGAAGAGTTGACCATAGAGATCCTCGCAGCAGAAAAGAAAGCCTACGGAAAAGTGATCCGGATGATGGCGCACGAAGTCAACAATACGATAGGTCCTGTCAACTCCATTCTGCAATCCACCTTGCAAAGTCAGCAGAACAGCCCGGTTATCAACAATGCGTTGCAGGTGGCCATCGACCGCAACCTGCACCTCAACCAGTTCATGCGCAATTTTGCCGATATCGTGCGGCTTCCGGCTCCCCAGGTAAAAACCATCGACCTTAACAAGCTGGTGGAGCAAACGGGACAACTGATGGCGCTGAGTGCCGGAGAGAAAGAGATTAGCTTCCGCTATGAGCTGGCCAATGGCCCTATCATGATCCAGGCCGACAACCTGCAACTGGAGCAGGCATTGATCAATATTGTGAAAAACGCTATCGAAGCAATCCCGGGCAAAGGATCTATTCAGTTTATCACCCAGGCCTGGCCCAGGCAGCTGGTGATCCGCGATTCGGGCAAGGGCATTGCACCGGAGGTAGCCGATCAAATATTCTCCCCATTCTTCAGCACGCGCAAAGATGGGCAGGGTATTGGCCTTACCCTTACCCGGGAGATCTTACTGAACCATGGGTTTGAGTTTTCGTTGCAAACCACCGCACCAGGCAACACGGAATTTACGATCCTGTTTGAGCAGTAGGATGATGGATGTTATTGGCCTTCCGTTTCTGTTTCTCCCAGGTCTTCTGTTTCTTCCAGCTTACCATCCTTGTTGCGCTTCAACTTGATCATCGGATTGTCCTGTGTGCCGGTAATACTAACCGGAATACCGAATATGCCAAAGGGCGGTAATCCTATCCTCATTTTGAGATTGAGCTTGCCATCAAAACTGGTTTGCCCTTCAAAGCGGAGGCGGAAGGGGGAAACGCGTACCCGCGTACGATCGATGGTGATGAGGTTGTTTTCGATCGTTGATTTGATATCTACTTTTGAAAGGTCCGGATCGGCTATTTCTTTCTCAGTTTCTTTACCTACCACGTTCATCAGCTTCCAGCCCTTCATTTTCACTTTCTTCACCGACAGCACTCCGCCGCCTTTCAGCGATGGATATACCGGACTCATGTGCTCGTCGAGCCGGCCAGCCAATTGGTAATTGAGCGAGATAATACCTTCCGCTTTTTCAGCAGCGGGCACGAGGTCGTGAAACAGCTTGATCTCTTCATACGCTCTCTTTACATCGAATTCTTTAGCATCCAGTTGGTAATCAAAAACGGCTTTGCGGGGTGTCAGGCTTTTATAACTGCCATTCATCACCACCGGTGCCCCTACCAGTTCGAAGCCTGTTTCCTGTAACCTGACAGCGCCACTATCGATGGTTACCTGCCCTTTGAAGTTGTTGAGGTCGGTACCGTTGTAGTGAACTTTTTTGGCGTTGGCCTTGAATGTGACTGCCAGATCGGTGGGCACGAGTACCACGCCATCGGCGGCAGCTGGCGATCCCGCGGGTGCTGCTACCGGCGGATTCTTCGTATCGGCAAATGCCATGAATTCATCGACCAGGAAATAATTGGTTTGCAGGTCAAAGTTCCCCCTGAGCGGCGATCCGGGCACCAGCATGTAATTGATGACATTGTTGAGATAGCCGTTCATCGTCAGCTCGCTTTTGCCATAGTTGACTTTAAAGGCATCGAACCACATTTTATCCTGCTCGAACCGGAAATTGCCGGTATGTATGTAAAAGGGATTGGGAAACATGTCGGCGCGTACTTCCAGGTTATTCACCTTCATGGTACCACTGTTGAACAGCCGATCATAGCGGCCCGCGCTAGCATCACTTTGAAGGCCACGCAGCGCGAGGTTGGTGTACACCAGTCCGGTGACGTTGTATCCCTTCAGCGCAAACACCTGGTAGATCTTACCAATATCCAGCGTTCCTTTCGAGGCGATATTGTACCTGAGGTCGGAGAAGTTTTGCAGGTCGGCCTTTACAAAGAAAGGCTGCCCTTCGAACGTGAACGATACCGGTGTGATCTGTACGGCCAGGTCTTTCATCGACCCTTTTTTGCTGGACACCAGCGCACTGACCTGGATCTTCTCCAGTGGAGCCGGATAATATTTGGTGCTGATCGCGCCGTTCTGCAGGTTGAACTTAGCCTCCGTTACGGGGAATATTTTCTTAGCAGGAATGTACTTGCCGTTGGTCTGTATATCGATATCGAGGTTTCCGGCAAGGCTCATACTGTCGAGCGGATAAAACGACTTAATATCCGCCAGGTTGAAAATGGTCTTTAGCTGCGCATTGATGGGGAAGTCTTTGCTGTTGCCCATCCTGAAAAAGCCTTTGATGTAGTTGCTGAGCACCTGGGCGTTGAGGTTCTCGATAGCCAGGCTGGTATGTTTATAATCGTGATCGGGACAAGCCGCATTCAGGTCAAAGCTGATATTTTCCACCGCCTGCGGAAGCTCGGCCGATTTGATGTATCCGTTGGAGAGGGATGACCGCAGCGTGAAAACCGGTATACTGCTCAATACCGTATCGGTGCCGCGCAGTCCTTTGGGCACTACCGACCGGGCAATTTTACCATCGGCCAGCAAGTGCAGCTTGTATTTTCCTTTCAGATCCAGCGGCGCAAAACCAATCGCTTTATCCCACTGCTCCAGGTCGATCTCGCTGTTGATCTTAGCATAGACGACCGGTTCCGTCAATCCTTTCAGGCGGATCACCGAACTGAAATAATCTTTGTTGATGTTGAAGAAGATCGAATCAACAGTTACCTGCAGGCTATCGGTGTTGAGCTGGGGCAACTTTGATTGGAAATTGAGGAACAGGTTGGAGATGGCGTCGGGTGCCCCCTGATGTTGTACGAAGCCGTTGCGCACCTTCATATTGAAAGTCAGATCGGGCATGTGGCTACTGTCGGCATTGTATTTACCTTTCAGCGTGGCGTCGATGTCTCCATGGCCGCGCACATCAGTCTTATCCAGCCACTGGGTTACTTCCGGCGGCAAACCGGTAAAGATATCATGGAGATCGGTTTCTGCCGACTGCAGGGAGAAGTCCATCTTGTAGCCACTGCTCAATATTTCAAAGGCACCTTTGAAGCGAATGGGCAGCTTGTTGATCATCAGCTCATTTTGCTCAAACAGCAGGGCCAGCGAGTTGGTATTTATCTTGGTGATCAGCTTCGCATCGATCTTTTTTGATTGCACGTACGGTTGCCCGGCGTAGTAAAAATCGAAGGAATCCACCTGCATATGGGTGTGCAGGTCGAAGATCGCCTTACTAAGGTCGCCCGTACCCTTGTAATTGAGTCCATTCATATTGATCACCATGGGCAACGACTGGTCGTTGTACACCAGATGGCTTTTTTCGATCAGGATCTGTTCTATGCGAAGTGCTACGGAAGAAGAGTCGGAAGCAGCTGAGGTATCGGTGCTGTTGGATTTGTAAATATTGTAGTTGGCCTGCCCGGCACTGTCTACCAGGATGTTGATGTTGGCATTGGTCAGAAAGATCTTGTCTACGCTCGTTTGGTTGCTGAAGAGACTCAGCACATTTACCCCCAGGGAGATTTCTTCTGACTGCACCAGGGTTTCCTGCTGAAAAGGGACGGAACCTTTTACCGACAGGTCATACAAAGTGAGGGTGAGTGCGGGAAAGTGGCGAAAGAAAGAGAGTCGCGCCCGGGAAAAATCCAATTCGGAGTTGATGCTGCTCCTGGCCCATTGCTTGATCTTGTTAGAGACGAGACCCGGGAAAACATAGGGTAGTACAAACATCAGAAAAACGGCAATACCAAAAGAAATACCGGCGAGCTTGAGAAATTTAACGGTTATCCTCTTAAAGGATGATGACATAACAAGGCATTTAGGTGGCACAGGAGCTTGTGCGCTTCAAAAGTACGATACTCGTGCTGGTTATGCCTTACGATATAGGGTTTTTTATTATGTGTAGCACATCCCAAACGGCCTACACAGATAACTATCTGACCAGGGATGTACTACACGTATTGATCAGCGCGGGGCGATTTCACGTTTGATGTAAGAACCCCAGGGAGCAAATCGCTTCAGGTTGCTGAACCAATAGCCCTGGTTCTTGTCGAGGTCGGAGTGTGGACTTCCGTCGTAAATTTCCACGCTCAGGCTGACCAGTTGCCAGTCATTTTCATCAAAATGCCAGGTAAACCAGTGTTCGCCATTCTTGTTGTAGCCGGCGTTGCCCTCCAGCAATTTCCCGCTCACATTGCTTCTTTTATCGACAGGAAGCTTCAGTTGCTCGTCTACCTGGTACAATAAAGAGGGATTGGAAGTGGCTACGACAAAAGAACTGTCGCGCCAGTCCTGGGGCATCTGGTGAAGCCCCACTTCAAAATAACGTAATGTGGTTGCTTGGTCTTTTTTACAGGATACCGTCGCTAATAAAGCGATCACCACCCAATACTTCATGGATCTCATGCCTCATGGTTTTTGTCTACCCCTCTTGACAAGAAACCATTCTCTGCCGTTGCATTGGGTGGTGAGTGGCTAGGATGCCTTCCTTACTTTGCCAGAGCCGGAAACCTGTGCATTAACGGCCGGATTACCATTGTAATACACAGAACCGCTGCCCGATATATGAGCTTCCAGCGCATCTGTTACGCCAACTTTAACATTTCCCGATCCGCTGATGCGCGCATCTGCATTTTTAACTGTAAAACCAAGCATATTAATATTACCGCTTCCGCTGATCGTGAAATTGCCTTTGTTCGCTGTACCGGTATTGACTTGAATATTGCCCGATCCGGATATGACAGATTCCAGGGTACCATCGACCACCGCATCTGCGAGCATGATCGATCCTGAACCGCTGAGGCTGAGTTTTAAACCGGTTGTTTGTATCTGGCTGTTGGCGCTGATATCACCGGTGCCGCTGATGCTTAATCCATGGTACAACGGTGCACTGACCCGCATAACGATTTTATCGTGTGAGCCGATGCGCTTGTCCCAATCGAAATAAATGGTTAGCTCATCACCTTTGATCGACGTATGGAGGATGTCGAGGATGTTTTGTTGCGCGTCGATCTGGAGTTTGTAGCCTGGTTCCTGAGTAACCAGCAGGTTCGCTGGTACGTTTAGGGCTACTTTGTTGAAACCACTGAAGGTTCTTGTCTGTGTTACGGTTGGCCCCTCGCCGGTAATTTTCTTTTTGCAGGACATTGTCAACACGAACATTGACAGAACGCCCAGCATGAGCATGCTCTTTTTCATGGCTTTTATTGTTTGTTTTATTTGACATGATCATACAGGCAGGTCAGCGAAGAATGCGCGGCGAGGGTGTTTACTGTTCATGCCCCGCTGACCTGCCAGGTCTGTTAGTTGATGGCCCTGGACAGTTCAGACTCTGCCACGGTGCCAAACCAGCCGTATATTTTTTTAGTGCTGTTGGATTGTTTATTGAATATGTTGGAGGGTACGTTTTGCAATACTTTGGCAAACAGGCCACCGCTGTACAATTGATCGATCAGCTGATCGAGGAAATCGTAAGAAGGTTTGCTCAATGACCGCAACTTTACCGTTACCACATCTCCTTTCAGGTAGGGGTGCTCGCCATTGGTGATGCCTTCGCGGAAAGGTTCGATAAATGTATAGCCGTCTGAAACATTCTCATAGAAAGAAGCATCGATGGCCACCATTTCCGTCACATGGTAATTGAGGCTGCCGTTGCGGTACGTGCGGATCCAGGTGTAGTCTGTGCCACCTGCCAGGTCACGGGCATGCATTTCGGCATAGTATCCTTCTTTCTCGTCGCCTTCGATATCGTCTTTCCCCCTGAATTCAACGGCAATCGAGTCGATCTTGGTTACCCGGTTCAGCACATCCGTCGCTTCGAATTGCTGGCCATCCCAGTTGATAGACAGTTTGTAAGTATGTCCAATTATACCGATGGACGCCGCACCTGCATCGTATACATAGGCGCCATTCTGGAAGGTAAAGTCGTACGTTTTGTTGTCCGTCATATCGGTGAGCACGATCTGTGCACCACTTACCACTTCTGGAGCTTTGCTGTCCAGGTAATTCACGGCGCGCAGAAACTTGATCGTCTGCTTACCGGGCTGGTTGGTGATCCAGGCATCGAGGTAAGGCAACGCTTGCCCATCAGGCAGGTTCACATCCACCACTTTTTCACAAGACGAGAAGGTGTATAAAGCGATCAGCGCAACGATATATAGTTTGAAGTTCTTCATGGTTCATTAAAATTTAAAGTTCCAGGTAATAGAAGGGATGATAGAGCCAAGGATCGACAAGCGCACCGCTTCTTTCTGTTGTGGCTGATCTTCATTTTGGCGGAAGAAGATGGTGTAAGCGTTTTGACGGGCATACACATTATAGATACCAAACACCCACTCCTGTTTGAACTTTTTGTCCTGACGGCCTTTCATGGTAGCCGAGAGATCTAGGCGATGGTAGGCCGGCAAGCGGTAATTGTTTCTCTTTTCAGTGCTGTTGTACGGAACGGGAATACCCTGGATATCGAGGCGCACATCGGGGAAGGTAGCCGGTGTACCGGAACCCAGGTTGAAGTTGGCCGAGAAGTCCCATTTCTTGTTGTGCGAATAGGTTAGCGCCGCATTAATTACATGGGTTCTATCATAACGGCTCAGGTACCATTCACTTTTGCTGATGCCGGGCGTTTGACGCTCGGAGCGGCTAAGGGTATAGTTCACCCAGCCCTGCCATTTACCGGTTTCCTTACGCACTTCCAGTTCGAGACCCCAGGCGCGTCCCTTTCCGGTGACCAGGTCGGCTTCTACCAATTGGTTCAGTTCGAGGTTCGCATTGTCGATATAATCGAGTACATCATCCATTTTCTTGTAAAACACTTCAGCGGAGAACTCCAACGGTAATCCTTCGGGAATGGTGACCACACCGGCAGATACCTGATCGGTCAGAGAAGGTTTGATGTTATTGGTGCTAGGGAAATATAGATCGACCGGCGTGGGCGAAGCGGTGTTCGACAGCAGGTGCAGGTATTGGGTGCTGCGGGCGTAGCCAGCTTTGATAAAGGTATTCTTCTTCAGCTCATACCGCAAAGACAGGCGTGGTTCGAAGAAAGTCCAGTCCACCACTTTCTTTTTGCTGGTCACCTCTTCTTCACGATCGAGTGGTTTGCGCACGTTGGCGGTGGTGTCGCGGAAATAATACACCGTCGTATTGCCCAGGTAGGCGTATTGGTTCAGGCGAACGCCACCCTGGATCTGCCACTTCCGATTAACCTTCCAGGTATCTTCGAGATAAGCAGCCATTTCCGAACCGAACCTTTTCTTCAGTGTAATGTCGTTCTTCTCCCCTTCGCTGGTAGCAACCCCTTTACCGGGATAGAAGTCGTAGTACGTTACATTCAAACCAGTCTTCACGGTATGCTTGTTATTTACAAACCAGGTCAGGGCCGGCTTGACACCGTAGGTCTGAATATTGGAGTTCCAGTCATATTGCTCGCTTACATCGGCATTGGTGGCAGAACTGAAGAAGAGCTTGTAATCGTATTTGGAGTAATACACGCTCGTATTCAGGAACAGCTTGGGGCTGAAAAGGTGGTTCCACCGGAAGGTTCCCGTAGTGTTGCCCCATTCGAAACCCGCTTCACTACCGAATCCGAAAACGTCACGGCCAAAATAACCACTGAGGTAGATGGTATTTTTATCATTGATCGCGAGATTGGCTTTGGCGGTAAGATCGTAGAAGTATAGTTTGTTGTCGCGGTCGTCTTTTTTCAGGAACGGCCTAGACAATACGTCGATGTAGGAGCGACGGCCGGCGATGATAAAGGAGGATTTGTCTTTTTGCAGCGGCCCCTCGATCGACAGGCGACTGAAAATAGTGCTGATACCGCCATTTACGGCGAGCTTTTGGTTATTGCCCTCCTTCATGCGGATGTCCAGTACCGAAGAGGTGCGGCCACCATACTCAGCCGGGAAAGCACTTTTGTATAAGGTAACATTCTTGACAGCGTCCGGATTGAATACCGAGAAAAAACCCAGCAGGTGCGAGCTGTTGTAGACAGGAGCTTCGTCCATCACGATGAGGTTTTCATCTACATTACCACCCCGAACGTTGAATCCCGAAGCACCTTCCCCTACCGAGGTGATACCAGGAAGTGTCAGCAATGCTTTTACGACATCCGGCTCACCCATGAAGGCAGGGATCTTTTTGATCTGCCCCATGCTGAGTTGTTGAATACCCAGGGCCACGGTATTGGTTCTGCGCAATCTTTTTTCACCGGTCACCACAACCTGGTCCATTTCTACGGCAGCGGTCGACAACGATACTTCGAGTGTTTTATTGGCTGTAAGATCGACTTCTGTTTTATTGATGCCATAGCCGGCATAACTGACGTTGACGGTATATTTTCCGGCTGGCAGGCTTACTGAAAAATACCCATAGGCATTTGTCTGCACAGTGGCGCCCGCCGGGTTTACGGTAACAGTGGCATTGATCAGCACCTCTCCATTAGCGGCATCGCGTACATAACCGCTGATGGTCAGTGCTTTTGCGACCTGCGCATGCACCAATGCGTGACAGGTCAACAGGGTTAGGATCATGGATAAAATTCGAAAGGAGGAACGTAACATACAAGAAGTTTGTTTGGAGTATGACAACGTAAGATCTACTTACCCCTACGAAGGGCATACCATTTAGAAAATATTAACATAGCGCAATCGTAAGCAGCGTATGAACGGAGTAATGGTCCGCAAAATTATACTTCTGCGTGGTAATACACCAGCCGACCACATAGAAACCACATAAAGCGACATGATTCACCCAATTCGGTTTAATCATGACCGCATATGACCTTAAGGCTTATCATGATCTACCGAAGCGGCCACTGTCCAGCCAGGATAATGCAGCCAACGCTGACCCTTCTTATTGTATACTTATTATTAATGATTCCCGCGTTATTTTTGCGCCTTATTCGTAAAACAGGATCATTAAACTTCCTGCACCAGTCAGGGATCAAAACAACAGGAGTGGCAGAAAAAGCAGCGACCATCACATCGACCAGATCGAAAGGCCTGATATTATTTATAGCCGGACTTTTCTTTGCGATCCTGTGGTCTTCGGCAGCCGTAGCCACCAAAATTGGCCTGCAATCTGCCCAGCCATTTACCATCTGTATTGCCCGTTTTTTTCTGGCAGGTACAGTCATGTTGTTGATTGCCCATGTCGCCATGGGTAAGCGACTGCCAACGGGCAAAGAATGGAAACAGTTATCGATCTATGGCCTACTGAATGTGTCTATTTACCTCGGGGTATACATCGTAGCCATGCAGCAGGTTTCTCCGGGGTTGGGCTCGCTGGCCATCGCCACCAATCCGGTGTTCATCAGCGTCATCTCCTCTCTTTTCTTCGGTCAAAAACTTCGCCCCGCTATCATCATCAGTTTACTGCTGTGCAGTGCGGGTGTTACGCTGGCCGCCTGGCCACTGTTACAAAACAGCATGGCTACGCCGTTGGGTATTGGCTTGCTGATGAGTAGCATGTTGGTGTACTCTATCGGCACCCTGTATTTTTCCCGCCAGTCCTGGAGCGATCTGCACATACTCACCATCAATGGCTGGCAAACCTTGCTCGGCGGTGTTTTTCTGCTACCAGTGGCCATCTTCACTTTTCAGCCATCAAAGAATGTTTGGGATGGTCATTTCTTCGGTTCGGTGTTGTGGCTGGCCATACCCGTATCGATCATGGCCGTGCAGCTTTGGCTGTTTCTCCTGCGCGACAATCCGGTGAAAGCTGCCTTCTGGCTCTTTCTATGCCCGGTGTCAGGTTATATCATTGCCAGTTTACTGATGAAAGAACCCATTGGCTTATATGCAGTTATGGGCATGCTGTTGGTTATAGGAGGCCTTTATCTCGTTCAGCGCAAAAAAGCAGCCTAGGTCAAATCAACGCTACAGGGTTTCCCTTAAAAGAATATTAGCATTTTTCTGTATAGTTTTTTAATTTTAGCAACTGCTCCATTTACCCAACCACCGGTACACATAAGGTATTTATAGGTTAAGACTTTCTGATTCAGGTAGTTTTAATTAACCATTGCACACACATTAATACCTGTGTTTTTATGATTGCTCCTGGCTCCACCGTCATCCCGACGGAACACCAACACCACCCGGGCGTACGGCAACGCGTCCAACAGATACACAAGAAAGCTGCCAACCTCGATGCACTGGTCGAAAACCTCGACGGCTATGTATGGAGTGTCGATACCGAAATGCGGTACATCGTACTCAACAGCACCCTCGTCAAGCTCATCAAAGACGTGATAGGTGTCGAAGCCCGCCCCGGCGACCGGATGCTCGACATCCTCGAGATTCTCAATCCCGCTAAAAAGAATGAATGGAATGCCTTCTACCTGCAGGCTTTTCAGGGAAATGGCCAACGCTTCGTGTCTCAATTCGAAATCGAAGGAAAGCCAGCCTATTTTGAAGTGGCCATCAATCCCATGCGGGAAGAGGGTATCGTAAAAGGTATTTCCTGTTTTGCGCGAAACGTGACCGAATCGCTGCACAATAGCCGCATGCTGCAGGAAAGCGAACTACGCTTTCGGTCGCTGATCGAAAACTGCGCCGATTTCATCATGATGGCGAACGGAGTAGGCGAATTCATTTATGGCTCGCCCTCTGTCAAAAGATACCTGGGCTATAGTGACGAGGAGTATCTGTATAAGAGCGTTTTCACGTTCATCCACCCGGATAGCATTGCCGATTCGCAAAAATTGTTGGGCGCCTTGTCGCTGAACCCCGGAAAACCCTTCACCATCTACCTGAAGCTGCTGCACAAAAACGGACACGAAGTGTGGGTAGAGGGCATTGCCACCAACTTGCTAGAAACGCCAGGCATCCAGGCACTCGTCGCCAACTTCCGGGACATCGGAGAACGCCAGAAATCGGATCGCCTGCTGCTGGAGTCGGAGGAATTACGCCGGGAGCTGATGGAAGAAAAACTGCTGCGGCAAACGGAGATCATGCAAGCCGCCATGGATGCCCAGGAACAGGAAAGGGCCTATATTGGCCGGGAACTGCACGACAATGTGAAACAGGTGCTCAGCACTGCTAAAGCCTATCTGGAATATGGACGGGAAAAGCCTGCGGAACAACTCGATATGATCGGCCGCGCCGAGACCATCATCAGTCAGGCTATCAACGAGTTGCGGGAATTATCCAGATCGCTGATCCAGGTTTTCCGCCAGGAGATCGGCCTGCAGTTATCGATCGAAAACCTGCTCGATAGCATCCGGTTGGGCAAGCCCTTTGCGATAGTGGCCAATTTTGACCTGGCTAACGAGCAACTGATCAGCGACAAACTCAAGATGACGATCTTCCGCATCCTTCAGGAGCATATGACCAATATTCAGGTGCACGCCCAGGCAACACAGGTCTGCATCGCCCTCGTCCAGTCTGAGCAGGAGTTGACCCTCAACGTCACCGATGATGGTCGGGGATTTGACCTCCGGCAGCCACGCAAAGGCATTGGCCTTACCAATATTTACCACCGGGTAGAGATCTTTAACGGACAGATAAACTTGCAATCTTCACCTGGCAACGGTTGCCGGTTAGCGGTCTCTTTTAAGATTTGATAACGCAGCGTTGGCTTTAGGCGGCATGCGCCCGGGCCTGCGCTTGCAGTTGTTTGACACGCTCGGCCAACCCGGCCTGGTGATCTTCCGGATGCACGTCCATAGTGCCAGCCAATTCCATGAATGCAGGGGTATGCGCCTTCCTTTTGCCTGTTTGAGGGTCCACGCAGGTAAAATTGGTCCATAACACCGCCTTGGGCGACTGCAATTGCTCATCATACATCAGCATTTCTACCAGCAAATGCCCTTCCGTCAATTCCAGCAAGCGCGACACGATGGATACGGTCTCGTTGTAAAAAGCGGGGCGGATGTACTGGATCTCATGACTGCGCACAACCCACGCTAAGCCCTGACGGTGAAAAGCAGGCAGGCTAAGCTGGTAATATTGCGACAGGTGATCCTCGCGGGCATTCAGCATATAATCGATATAACTGCTGTTGTTGAGGTGACCCAGCGGGTCACAATCATTGAAACGAACCTTATAACTACTTTTCAGTTCCATGGCTGATACTTTTGAGTGTTTATAAAATAGACCAATCGGTCTTTAATTGAGCAAAAAAAATCACCTGGCGTAAATGTCCTTCAGGCGGTCTTTCAGGTTGTCGAGCATGCGATTAAGCAGCGAAACATCGTCTGAAACTTTCGCCATCATGATGGCCCCTTCGATCTGGGCGTAGAAGATCTCGGCTTCCCGGCGCTGATCGAGGTCCGGGGCAAACTCCCCATTATCTACCCCTTTTTTAAAGATGCGTTGCAGGGTATGGAGCATTTCAAGCAAAGCTTCCTTGGTCTTCTTTTTCAGGAAAGGGTAATTGTCGTCCGCATCTACCCCGGTATTGATCAGGGGGCAGCCACCTTCAATAGGCGGATTGACGGTATAATTGCGGTAGTACTGTAATATCGCCTGGAGCTTTTCCAGGGCAGTTTTCTTCGGGCCTACCCGGGCACCCAGGTCTTCTTTGAGCCGTTGGTAGGAGTATTCGAAGGCGGCAGTCGCAATCTCATCCTTGTTTTTGAAATTACCGTAGAGCCCGCCTTTGGCAAGACCAGTCGCTTCCATAATATCCTGCATGGAGGTATTGGCGTAGCCCTTCTTATTGAAAAGCGGGGCCGCTTTCTCGATGATGAATTCCCTGGTTCGTTCTGCCTTGGTCGCCATTAGAGGCCAAAAATAGACCGATCGGTCCTTTTAAGCAAATTAAAATGGGGTTTTGTGCATTCAACAGAGCGGCTTTCACTCCTGCCGACCTTATTCTCCGGAAATGTCGTTTAACCAACAGCCTGACAATGGCCCGTCAGCTTCCACCCCGGCCACACATGCCAAGCGGCATTGACCAATTCACCAACCTATTAACCCCTGCTATTCCCTAAAGGATTAACAATCAGTTAATCACGCAGACTATCCTTCTTCCTTAACTTGCCGCCCCCGTGCCAGCAGGTGAAGAAAATTGTTATTTCCACCGCAGTTGTTGCTAAGTTGCGCATTGGATACACACTATAATAAAGACTATGAAACAAATCAAAGCCACCATTTTCGCCTTACTGCTGATTGCCGGTCAGGCCGTCGCGCAGGACATTCGTATCGCCAGCTATAACCTTCGCTATGATAGCAAAGGAGATTCGGGCAATCTCTGGACAAGCCGCTATCCCATCGTAAGTGCCCTTATCGAGTTTCATGACTTCGACATTTTCGGTACTCAGGAAGGCCTGCGCCACCAGATCGACACCCTGGCCGCCAACCTGCCCGGCTTTACCTGGTACGGTTTGGGCCGCGACGACGGCCAGGCGAAAGGAGAGCACTCCGCAATTTTCTTCAAGACCGCCAAATACAAATTGCTGAACAAAGGAGACTTCTGGCTGTCTGAAACGCCGGAGAAGCCAGGCCCTGGATGGGATGCCCGCCTCAACCGCATCTGCTCCTGGGTACAGCTCCAGGACGTGAAGAGCAAGAAGAAATTCTACGTATTCAACGTACACTATGACCACCAGGGAGTAAAGGCCAGACAAGAAAGTAGCAAGTTGATCCTGGAAAAGATCAGGACCATTGCCGGCAGCAATCCGGTGCTGCTTACCGGCGATTTCAACGGCAACCACAACGATGAATGGTACCAACTGATCGCTAACTCCAATGTACTCATCGATACTTATCGCTCCGTGAAAAAACCCTATGCCAACAATGGCTCCTTCAACAGCTTTAAAACACCCAGCAGTCCGTCGATCATTGATCACATCTTTGCTACAAAACAGTTTTCGGTAAAACGCTGGGGCATTTTGACCGATAGTTACTATGGTAAGTTCCCTTCCGACCACTTCCCCGTAATGGCAGATGTGACGCTGAAGTAAAGAATAACATAATTCGAAAAACCTGCTATCATAGTAAGAGCGGACCTGATCGGGTCCGCTCTTACTATGATAGGCTGTATAAAACAACTGAATGTAGCAGGGTGTCAGTGGCGACAGGTCGAGGCACCATTTCAGGTCTTCCCAAATAGGGAATGGGTGGTTTTCAGCTAGGGTCTAGCTAGGGTCCAGCTAGGCTTGTCTCTGTCTGGGAAAACAAGTCTTATTTGTCATCCTCTAAGCCAGGTCTGCTGACGTAAGGCTACTCCATTTCCAACCAGCATTTCCACATCAACTACCCTGGATTCCGTCGGCCACCAGTTTCTAGCTAAACAGGAAGTCCACATCATCCGCCGTCATATTCTTCACAAAACCGGTATCCTCGGTGATCAGTTCTTCCGCCAAAGCTTTTTTGCGTTGCTGCAGGGCCAGGATCTTTTCCTCCACCGTGTCTTTACAGATCATTTTGTAGGCAAACACCTTGCTTTGCTGCCCGATCCGGTGAGCCCGGTCGATGGCTTGTTGTTCGGCAGCCGGATTCCACCAGGGATCCACGAGGTACACATAGTCGGCTGCTGTAAGCGTAAGACCAACCCCACCTGCCTTCAGACTGATCAGGAACACAGGCAGATTTTCTTCTGTCTGGAATCGCTGCACCAGGTGCTGACGGTCCTCTGCCTTCGTACTGCCATCGAGGTAGAGGAACGGAATATTGCGCTCCTTCATGGCGTTGGCGATCAGCTGCAGCATGCCGGTGAATTGAGAGAACACGAGCGCTTTGTGCTGACCCGTATTGTTCTCGATCTCCCGCAACAGCTCTTCCAGCTTCACCGATTCGTCGGTATGGTTGTTCTCCCCGCCGTTGAGCAACTTGGGAGAATTACATACCTGCCGAAGTCGGGTAAGGCCCTCCAGTACCAGGATCGTACTGTTACCCATACCTTGCTGCTGTATCTTTTCCAGCAGATTTTCCCGGTAGTAGTTTTTCAGTTCATCATACACCTTCCGTTGCTCTTCGCCCATTTCGCAAAACAATGTGATCTCCGTTTTAGGCGGCAAGTCTTTGGCTACCTGCTCTTTGGTACGCCTCAGCAAGAAGGGGTAAATGAGCTTGCGGAGCTGCTTTGTTTTTTCAGCTTCGCCGTATTTATCGATCGGCAGGGCGAAAGTCGTCTTGAAAAAGTTATGGCTACCCAGCAATCCTGGATTAGCGAATTGCATCTGGGCATACAGGTCAAACGTATTGTTCTGGATGGGTGTACCACTCAAAATGACCCGGTTGCGGCTTTGCAGCTGGTTCATCGCGATCGTCACCTGCGAAGATGGATTCTTGATCACCTGGCTTTCATCGAGTACGATATAGCCAAAGGTGAACCCCTTCATGGTATCGATGTCATTGCGTACACTACCATAGCTGCTGATGATAAGGTCATAGTTTTTCCAGTCGGCCGTTTTTCGTACGCTGCCGTGATAAATGAGGTACCGCAGGTCGGGGGCAAATTTCTTCAGTTCATTTTCCCAGTTGTACATGAGTGAGGTCGGCGTAATGACCAGGTGCGTTTCGCCCGGATATTTGTCGTGCACGTATTGGAGAAAGGAGATGGTTTGCAGGGTTTTACCCAGACCCATATCATCCGCCAGGCAACCGCCCCATTGCATTTCATCGAGCATACACAACCAGGAAAACCCAGCCTGCTGATAATCACGCAGGGTAGCCCGGATAGCAGCAGGTACCGCAAAAGCTTCTGGCGCTTGCTGCATTCGCTCCCATTTCTGGCGACTGGTTTCCACATTACCAGTAACGGTCAGCTGGCCATTTTTTGCCAGGTCTTCCGTGAGGGTCCAGTGCAGTTTCGACAACCGCAGCTTATCCTTGTCGATCTCCCCCATTTGCAGCAACAACCCAAACTGTTGTTGCCATTCTTCCGGGATCTCACCCAGCGTACCGTCTTTCAACAACAGGAAATGCTGTTTATTCTGAATGGCCTTTTGCAGTTCCAGCAGCGTGATCGTTTGATCGCCGTAAGAAATGTGCACCGTCAGATCGAACCAGTCGATGCTTTTTCCTTTTTGAATGAACTCGATTTTGGGCGGGTTGGAGTTATACCGGAAATGCTGCATGGACTCCATGCCGTATACCGGAATATTGCGGTCGTTCAGTTTGCGGTAGAACTTGACGAACCACTGGCTTTTCTCTGCATCTGCAAAGGGCAGGTAGAAGTAGCCATTGTTTTGCTGGCTAAACTTCTTGTGCTGCGTTTGGATAAAGTCCAGCGTTTCCTTTTCTGTGGTAAAATCCTTGACGATCTTATAGCGGCCGTTGGGCGTATTGATCTCTTCGTCGGCAGTCGTGGCATTGTCCAGCTCAAAATCACCGTATTGCCACCGCGTGCGGATCATCAGGAAACTGCCGTTGAGCTCGCTCAGGTGAATGCGGCATTGCGGTGTTACGCTCACGGTTTCCAACTGTTGCAACAAAGTACGATCTACCCCATAATACTGTTCCAGCTTCGGTACATCCTGTTGCAGGAACTCGTTTTCCCGTGCCGTCGGAACATCATAATATCCTTCAGGAAAGCGCTCACAAAGAACGGCGTCTTCCGGTTTCAGCAGGAAGAACTCATTCTTATTCCGGAGCAGAAATCCGTGCCGTTTGAAATCGGTCAGCGGAAAAAGGTGCTGGTTGATGTTCACATGCAGCAACATCCGCAGCACGTCGCCGGGTGTACGCAGTAGCTGAATGCTCACTACCGGACTATAATTGCTCATGCTGGCAGGTTTTACCACCCGGGTCGTGCTCAGCTGCTCGTCGGTGGTTTCAAAATACCATTTGATCACCGAGGCAAATGGCTTCACCGCCTGCATGGCATTATAGAAATACAGGAACATTTTATGCCGTACCCAGGTATCGGTGTCGGGTGTCGTAATATTTTCTTCTTTATAGCGTAGTTGAAGACGATCGTACTCATTTTTTGCTGAAATACCGGTTAGCTGCTTCAGGATACCCTGCAGCAGGTAAGGAGTCGGCTTCAGTCCTTTTACAGACACTTTTTCGAGCAGTGGCTGTTTGGAAATGCTTTGGGGTTGTTTAGGATCTTTCAAAACAACTGCTTCAACATAAAAACCCGCCATTTTGCGCGGGTCGAGGTTGAGCAGCAATCCGGATATCTCCAGGGGCTTCTTGTACTGTTCAGTAATAATGATCGTCTTCTGCGCCGGTTTTTGATTCTCCATATCCGCCGCAATTTGATAAAAAATGCGCGTTGAGACAAGGCTCGTTTATGCACATGCCGCCAGAAGGTTTCCTCCCCCCTTTTACCGGCCGCAACACGGTGCCATACCCTGAGCAACAAGGCCCTGGTTGGCCTGTCGATTGCATAGCATCCATTATGGACACTAACAAACTGATATTACATGCCCCCTGGGAGGAGGTAAAGGAACGCATCAAAGAAAGAAATATCGGCCTTACCGATGAGGACCTGGCATATTCCCCAGGCCATGAAGCCGAATTGCTGGAACGGCTGGCCAGAAAGATGAACAGAACGCACGAAGAAGTCAGACAATTCGTGGAAAGCGTTTCGTACAACAGGGATGTCGCTTCCTGACCAGGATGTTACAGGTGCGACCTCAGCCCACAGCATCGATGCTGATGGGAGCAGGATGTTTATTGCCTCGCTACGACGGGGCCACCAGTGCTTTAAAAGATTAGCAAACAATTGCTTCCTCACGAACCTGCGGCACCCCACATTCTGGGTTACTCCTCAATAAGCCCTTTTCTTCAGGGGATCAAGGAGAAAGCCGAGACCGTTGAGTTGGATCTCGTACATCGTTTGCAGCAACATGCCCAACTTGCCCTTCGGAAATCCTTTACGCTGAAACCATTCCAGGTACGAAACCGGCAGGTCACAAAGACGGGTGTCCTTGTATTTGCCAAAAGGCATTTTCATATTGACCAGGTCGAGCAGGAGTTCCGGATTGGGTTGTAGCGATTCGTCGGACATCAAAAAGGGCATTAAAAATTGTTAATGATACTGCCGGCATCAAAAATATTGGCGCCAAATACTCGTTGTTTATGTATAATTTATTAGTTTACAATAACAACAAGTTATAGTATGAGCAAGTCTAAATCCAAAAAAGGCAAAGCCACCACGAAAAAGGCACAGCCGCTTTCGGGAATGGTGGTCAAAAGTACATCATCCGGTAGTCAATCTAAAGGATCATCAATGATACCTGGCAAAACAGCAACTTCCGGCAAAAAAGGCGCTACAGTCAACACTACGCCAAGAAAGGCAGGATAATAAAAAGAAAAACCGGGAATTGCTTCCCGGTTTTTTTTATGGCTTGTATTGACTATTAGGCAAATTGCCGGGTATGCCGCTCCGCCAGTTCAAACACTTCGGAGAAGAGCTCGTAACTCCTGAACCGATCCTCCGCCGACTCTGCAAAGGTGGCGAGTACCACTTCTTCCACATCAAATTCAGCCGCCAGCGCGCCAATCCTTTCTTTCGCTACATCGGGCGTGGCAATCACCATCCGGTCACGGTTGTACAGCACCCGCTGCCATTCGCCAGGCGTATAATTGTACGCTTTCGCAACCTCATAAGTAGGCATTTCATTGTACTGGCCTTTTTCGAAACTCAGGAGCCGGTAGTCCATGACCGCCTGCACTTCTGCTACCCTCCGCTCACTGTCTGACGTGAAGGCAAAAATGCCCACATTGGCTTTGGGCGCCGCAAGTCCTTTGGAAGGCTGAAAACGGCGACGGTAGTTGGCAACTGCTTCTACACCTCCTCTCGGGTTGATGAACTGGGCATACGATAGGGCCATACCGGCATGCGCAGCCAGGAATCCGCTTTCCCCGCTGGAAGTCAGCATCCACATTTCGGGAGCGGTAGGGATTACGGGGATCGCCTTGATCTTTCCGTCAATATTCGTCTCATCAGGAATATCGTGTAGAAATACATTGAGGTCTTTGATCTGCTGAATATACTCCTGTGGATCGAAGTTATTGGAGGGGTTGAGCAGGCGGGCCGATATGCGGTCACCACCCGGCGCCCGTCCGATGCCCAGATCTATCCTGTTGGGATACAGTGCTTCGAGCAAGCGAAAGTTCTCGGCTACCTTAAAGGCACTGTGATTGGGCAGCATAATGCCGCCAGACCCAAACCGTATATAATTGGTTTCGCTGGCCAGCCGGGCAATCATGATCTCGGGCGCCGCCATGGCGAGCGTGGTGGAGTTGTGGTGCTCCGACAGCCAGTAGCGGGTAAATCCAAGTCTGTCGGCCAGGCGGGCTAGCTGGATGGATTCCTGCAAAGATTCCGAAGCATTGCTGCCCCGACGTATGGGAGTTTGATCTAATACACTTAGTTGCAATGACATAGTAGGTAAATAACAAGTAGGGCGCCAAAAGGTTTCCGTAATATGGAGAGCGGCCCAAACTCCTTTTGTCGACGAAAAAAACCTTTCTGGCTACAATGGGAGGAGTGGGCATAACCCGCGCAACAAGAGGTGTTATCTTTATAGTAAGCCATGAATAAATATCCCTTTATATTCTCCGATCAGCCACAGTACCGCATACAGCGGCACCTGTACTTCTGGGCGTTCTGGTGGATCTTTCAGGCAGTGCTTTATTCATTTACACCCCTGCCAGCCAGTCTGGGTCCGGCCTTTGCCGTATGGGAGCGATTGCCGTATTCGCTGGTAGAGTCGGCCATTTACCTGATAGCCCATATGTTTCTCGCTTATTCACTGATGTACTTTGTGCTGCCCAGGTTGCTGCTGAAGAACAGGTACCTCGCAACAGGCATTTGGGTGTTTATTCTATTCATTGCAACGGGAGCACTTTCTTCGGTGTTGTCCCTGGTCATCGTCGACCCGGTCAGGAACTTCGTATTGCCCGCTTACCTGCAACCCATTACACGCCCACGTGCTGTTACTTTCTTTCAGGGGCTACTGGCAGGTCTTCGCGGCGGTATTACCATTGGCGGTATGGCCGCCTCCATCAAACTGATGAAGCACTGGTATGTCAAAGAACAGCGCAACCTGCAACTGCAAAAAGAAAATGCGGAAGCGCAACTGCAATTGCTCAAAGCACAGATCCATCCCCATTTCCTCTTCAATACCCTCAACAACATCTACTCGCACACGCAGAACGTAGCACCGATAGCCTCACAATTGGTAATGGGCCTGTCAGACATGCTCCGCTTTATCCTGCATGAATGCAACCAGCCACTGGTACCGCTGTCGAAAGAACTGGCCATGATCAGGGATTATATTTCGCTCGAAAAGATACGCTATGATGACCGGTTCGATATCCACATCGATACGCCGGCCGACACGGGCAACCTGCATATCGCACCACTGCTGCTGTTACCCCTGGTAGAAAACTGCTTCAAGCACGGCGCCAGCAATATGCTGGAGCAGCCGTGGCTCAACCTGCAGATACAACTCAAGGACGAAACGATGGAAATGCGGCTCATGAACGGAAAGCCCGCCTCACCTACGCACACCGCAGGATTTGGCATCGGCATTCATAATGTACGTAAACGGTTAGAGCTGCTCTATCCCGGTAAGCATACCTTGAAGATTGCGGATGAAGAAGAAGTATTTGTGGTAGTCCTTTCTGTGCAGTTGGAACAGGTGAGGGGTCTGCGTCGCGCAATAGATATTAAATTGCAGGACAATTATGCTTGAACTGAAACCCATACGCTGCCTGATCGTAGACGATGAGCCGCCCGCCCGGGAAGTGATCAGGCGTTATGTGCAGGAAGTGCCCACACTTCATTTGGTAGGAGAGTGTGCCAACGCCGTACAGGCCCTGACCGTTTTACAACAACAGCCCATAGACCTCCTCTTTCTCGACATCCGTATGCCACAGTTGGACGGCACCACTTTTCTGAAAACACTCAAGAACCCTCCCAAAGTGATTTTCACCACAGCCTACGCTGAATACGCCCTGGAAGGATACGAACTGGATATCATCGACTACCTGCTCAAACCCGTCCGTTTTGACCGGTTTCTGAAAGCAGTCAACAAAGCCTGTGCACCGGCCGCCTCCCAACCGTCCTTTGCTGCGGTTACAGCAGCGCCCGCGGAGACACTCTCGCAAGCCGATGAAAAACGGAGTGACTCTTTTGTTTATTTCCGGGCCGATCGAAAAATGCAGAAAGTGATGTTACACGATATCCTGTACATCGAAAGCATGAAAGATTATGTGAAGATCAATACAACGCTGGGCACGATCATTACCAAGCAATCCATTACCTCGGTGGAGTCGATGTTGTCGGAGAAACAATTTGTACGCACACACCGCTCATTCATCGTGGCCATCGATAAGATCCGCTCTTATACGAATGAGCTGATAGAAATAGACGCCGCAGAGATCCCAATTGGTAAACTGTATCGCAATGGCGTCCTGAAAATATTATCTTAACACTACACCTTTTCGCTGATATCCTGCTGTAGCAACAAGGCCGCACAGGCATTCGCCAGCAACAAACGCTCTTCAGCGCCTACTTTTCCCATGATCACCATCCCATTGTCCACAAGCGATACCGCGGCTACCGCCTTGCCTGCAGAGTCTCGAAACTCAAAACCAAGTACGGCCCAGGCACTGCCCGTATTACCATTCTTCTTTTCCACAGTCGTCACGGGTACGATGGAGTAATATTGGTCCTTGCTGAGCGATAACAACCCGGTGTAGGTTTTGCTACGTGCATCTACGGCCTGGTTATCGATCAGCATTTCCCAGGGCCTGGCGGCAGTAGGTGTATAGATCTGTACATAATAAGTATGCTTTGACCAGCCACCCAGCTTGAGCAGGTCCATACCGATATTCAACACGCTGTTGGTATGGCGCCCCAGTTCAAGATCTTTTGCATTGAATTGCGTTACGCAATATGTAGAGGCTGATTGACGGCCATCGCCCAGGTCAAACTGAACTGTTTGTTTCCGCTTGATGTACTCCAGGGAAATCAGGTTCTGGAAATCCTCGGCAGTAGCACCCATCTGGCCGATGCCAAACTTAGAGCCGCCGCCTTTGGTCCAGGACCGGCTCACAACAGTAGTGTTGAACTCGCCAAAGCTTAGCTTTTGCCTGATGAGCACTCCTTGCCTGCCCGCTACCTTGTATTCATCATGGGCTTGCCTGAGCGAATCGCTCACACCTATTTTAACTGGTGCGCAAGCAGTCATCAAAACCATCGACCCAAATGCTGCGACCATCATCGACCTGATCATATGCGTGTATTTTTATAACACGAAAATAGACTGCGGGCAAACCGAAGGCAATCGCATGAATATGTGAGAAGCCCCATTCCTGCTACACTTTAACATGTCGTTTGCGGAAAACGTGGTCGTGTTACGACCACTCCCTCCACCATGTTACCAGACAAAAAAAGGCCGGATCGTTATGATCCGGCCAGTGTATTAAGGTCGATAGCAATTTTGAACCCGCCTGTATGATCTTATTGAATGATGCGCAACTTAGCATAGTTGAGCATGATCTTCTTTTCTCCATTCTGCTCAAACTTCACCGTAGCCACCGGGTTGTGCGCAGAACCTTCTACTTTCAATACAGTTCCGAAACCAAACTTCTGGTGCTCGACCCGCTGACCTTCCTGCAAGGCCGAAGTATCGCTGGCCACAAAGTCCGGGCTAGGCACATGCTCAACGGCTTTGGCTTGTTGTGGTTTGGGAGTTACATACGAAGGCACCGCTGGTTTCTTGGAAGGCGGAGCACCATATCTCTTTTCCGCATCGGCTGCAGACTGTCTGCCGCCTGCTCCCCAGCCGCCGCCATTCCCATTGGCTCGGTCGAAGCCACCTGTATTGGAACGGGTAGCCTGGCTCTGGTTGCGGAAACCGCCACCGGCGTAACTACGGTCCAGGTAATCCTGGGGCAGTTCTTCAATAAAACGGCTGGGTTCATTTTGCACCAACTGACCAAAACGATAGCGGGTATTGGCATAGGTGATCCACAAGCGCTGACGGGCACGGGTGATCACCACGTAGAACAACCGGCGTTCTTCCTCCAGCTCTTCGCGGGTATTCACTGCCATACCGTTGGGGAAAAGCATTTCTTCCAAACCGGCCGCAAATACACACCCGAACTCCAGCCCCTTGGCGGCGTGAATGGTCATGAGCTTTACCGTATCGGCATTGGGGTCTTTGTCATCCGCATCGGTAAGCAGGGTGATCTGTTGCAGATAAGCACCCAGCGTGATCTCTCCGGTACCGGCGGCTTCATTTTCTGTAGACTCCAGCATGGTTCCCTCTTCATCGATCTGCGACAGCGTGGTTTGTGTGTCCACCCACTCCTTGATCGAGTTCAGTAACTCCTGGATATTCTCGTAACGGGCAACGCCTTCGGTACTTTTATCGTTGAACAGTTCTTTTACCAGGTTGGTCTGCTTGCCCACATGCACTGCTACTTCATAAGCATTCTTGGTTTTCAGCATGCTGTTGAAACTCTTGATCATGGTCACAAACTCTTCGATCGCCTCAGCTGTTCCCCCTTTAAATCCTGCCTCACGCGCTCTTTCCAGCACCTCCCACATCGATACGTCGTTAGTATTGGCCACCAATACAGCTTTGTCGATCGTCGTTTTACCAATCCCTCTCGTAGGGTAGTTGATGATGCGCTTCAGCGCTTCCTCATCACGCGGGTTCACGATGATCCGCAGGTAGGCTACAAAGTCCTTGATCTCTTTGCGGGTATAGAAGCTCGTACCACCAAACATCGTATACGGAATGTTCATGCGGCGGAGCGCCTCTTCAAATGCACGGCTCTGGGCATTGGTGCGGTACAAGATCGCGAAATCTTTATTGTTGTAATGATTGCGCAGCTTCTGCTCCTGGATCGTATCCGCCACATATTTACCCTCGTCGTTATCGGTCATGGTACGTACCAGCCTGATTTTCTCGCCTTCGTTGTTGTCGGTCCAGAGGGCCTTGGGTATTTGTCCTTTGTTATTGGCGATTACTTCATTGGCAACAGCGATGATCGCTTTGGAGCTGCGGTAATTCTGCTCCAGCATCACCACCTTGGCATCATCATAATCCTTCTGGAACTGCAAAATGTTCTGGATGGTGGCGCCACGAAAGCTATAGATACTCTGCGCATCGTCACCCACCACGCACACATTCTCATTCATGGCACCCAGCAGCTTGATCACCTCGTACTGGGCAGGGTTGGTATCCTGGTACTCATCCACTAGGATGTACTTGAACTTGCGCTGGTATTTGCTCAGTGATTCCGGAAAATTCTTCAGCAGCTCGTAAAACTTCAACAACAGGTCATCGAAATCCATCGCGCCATTCTTGAAGCAACGTTTTACGTAGGCATCATAGATCTGTGCAATGGCCGGACGGTTGCCACGAAGGTCTTCCTGTTGCAGGGCGTAATCGTTGGCATATTCCGCCGGACTTACCAGGGCGTTCTTGGCAGAAGAGATCCGGTTATAAACTACAGAAGGCTTGTAGGTCTTGTCATCAAGGTTCATTTCATTGATGACAGTCTTTACCACACTCTTGGAATCGTCCGAATCGTAAATGGTAAAGTTGGCGGGGTAGCCCAGCAGGGGTGCGTCGCTGCGCAGAATGCGGGCAAACACACTGTGGAAGGTCCCCACGTACAGGTTACGGGCTTCCGAGCCCCCGAGGATCTTCTCGATACGTTCTTTCATTTCCTTGGCCGCCTTATTGGTAAAGGTGAGTGCCAGGATATTGAAGGCATCCACGCCGGTACGCATCAGGTGGGCAATACGGGTGGTCAATACTTTTGTCTTTCCACTGCCGGCGCCGGCCACGATCATCAACGGACCGTTGATGTGCAGCACCGCTTCGCGCTGGCGGTCATTCAATCCTTGTAAGTAGTCTTGCATAATAGATTAGTAATCATTCCGAACGGAATAATCAAGCCTGCAATTTACGTTATCGTGCCCGATTAGCAGGGAGGCGTTGAAAACTTATTGGGCGGCCGGCAGTTAGTATTCGCCGCAGCGAAATTGTTCACAACATGGAGGAAAAAATAATCATCTGGCGCCCCGCCGCATTGGCTAACTTGCGGGCTGATGTCATCCCCGGATATATCCAATGAATATTTTCAGCTCGCCACCCGGTTTGTGAACCAGACCAACCGGCATATTTTCCTGACGGGCCGCGCCGGTACCGGCAAAACGACATTTCTTAAATATATCCAGGCGCACAGCAGCAAAAAAATGGCGATCGTAGCCCCCACGGGCGTGGCGGCGATCAATGCGGGTGGAGTGACCATGCATTCTTTTTTCCAATTGCCTTTTGGCCCCTTTTTGCCTTCCCGGCAGTCTGGTGGCTGGCAAGACCCGAACATCGCCGCTACCGATCAGCACACCCTCATCAAAAACCTCCGGTTTAACAGTGCCAAGCGCGAACTACTGCGCGAGTTGGAGCTGCTGGTGATCGATGAGGTCAGTATGGTACGCGCCGACATGCTCGATGCCGTCGACCTCATCCTGCGCCATTTTCGGCGACAGCCGCACACGCCTTTTGGCGGCGTGCAGGTATTATTTATTGGCGATCTTTTCCAGTTGCCCCCGGTGGTCACCAATGAAGAATGGGACGGCATCCTGAAATACCATTACGCCAGCCCTTTCTTTTTCGACGCCCAGGCAGTAAAAGCGGCGCCGCCCCTCTACCTGGAGCTGAAAAAGATCTACCGCCAGAACGAGGCCAACTTTATTGAGATACTTAACAATCTCCGCACGAATGCGACCACCGAAGAAGACCTTCGTCAATTGCACATGCGGTATATCCCCGGGTTTGTGCCCGATGAAGACGAGCATTTCATCACCCTGACCTCCCACAACTACAAGGCCGACAAGATCAATCAATACCAGCTGGCGCGGCTTCCAGGCGACCTGCATGAGTTTCGCGGCGAGATCACGGGCGAATTCAATGAAAAAGCGCTCCCGGCTGATATGGTACTCAACCTGCGGGTGGGAGCCCAGATCATGTTCATCAAAAACGACAAGGGCGAATTCAGGCGGTTTTACAATGGCAAGCTCGCCATTATTCAATCGATTAGCAAAGACAACAAGATCACGGTAGCCTTTCCCGGAGAAGATATCGAACTGGAGCTAGAACAGGAAACCTGGAAAAACATCCGGTACGCCTATAATAAAGATAAAGACAGCATTGACGAGGAGGAGTTGGGCAGTTACAAACAATATCCCATTCGCCTGGCCTGGGCCATTACCATCCACAAAAGCCAGGGACTTACCTTCCGCAGGGCCATTGTTGATGCAGGCCAGTCCTTTGCCCCCGGTCAGGTCTATGTGGCCCTGAGCCGGCTTACTTCCATGGAGGGTCTGGTATTGTATTCCCGCATCGAGCCACAGTGCATCACCACCGACGAGCGGGTGATTGCCTTTACCAGCGCCGAGCTGGCGGCCGACCAGTTAAAACAGGCCTTGCAGGAAGATCGTAAAAATTATATCGGCCGTACGATCGTGCAGTGTTTCGATTGGACAAAACTCACCGCCGCCTGGGAAGCCCACTATGACGGATACGAAGACCGGCAATTGCCCGATCAAAACGCAGCCGTATTATGGGCTCGTGGACAGGTAATCCGGTTGTCCGAGCAACAGGAGGTTGCTCAAAAGTTCATGCGACAACTGGACCACTTGCTGGCAGGCAGCAGTAAAGACGGATACGCAGCTGTACAGCAGCGATTACAGGCCGCCGCCGCCTACTTCAAGCTACAGCTGGAAGAAGTGACAAGCGCTTTGGTGCAACACCTCGAAGAGATCAAGGTGAAGCCCAAAGTAAAGAAATACGTAAAAGAATTGCAGGCCCTGAAGCTATTGTTTGACCGGCAGCAACAGCTGTTGGAACAAGCCGGCGCCACCGCCAGTGCACTGGCAGACGGCGTAGACGCTGACGAAGTACTGCAAATGCTCGAGGAAAAAAAGAAAGCTGTCAACCAACTGGTACAGGAGGCGGCAGACGTCAATGGCAAACCAGCCAAAGGCGAGACCCGCTTCATCAGTTTACGGTTGTTCAAAGAAGGTAATAGTATCGATACCATCGCTGCCCAGCGCGGCATGGCTATTAGCACCATCGAGGGCCATCTGATCCAGTTCATCGCCAGTGGCGAGCTGGAAGTATCTCAACTGGTTCCCGAGCACAAGATCGGTCCCATCCTCTTAGCCCTGAAAGAAACAGGCGGACATAGCAGCACGCCTGTAAAGGAAAAACTGGGAGATGACTATTCTTACGGAGAGATTAAAGCTGTCATGCAGTACAAGAGCCGCCTGCAGCAGCAGGGCACATAAATTAGTTCTGTATAAGTCTATTGCAATTGATCAGCTTCCCGGAATTGTAGCCTGAAGCACACGCCACCATCCTTTGGACATGCACTTTCCCGAAATGCTCTTTACTTATCCGACCACAAATCGACACACTTCGGTTTGATCAAATATTCTTTCCGTCACCCTCCATTTAGCCCCTTACTTAAAGGCGCCTTGTATGGCTTTGGCGTCCACCAGGTCAATACTGTTTGGTCAAATAACCAGTAGCAACAAAGGCCTTTAAGTTCCCTTGCTTAGAGGCGCCTTGTATGGTTTGCGCGTCCACCGCGACAGTTCAGTCTGATCAAACATCAGTATCAGCACGGAACCATCCCGTTTAATACGGTTGGTATTGAGTAAGGTTTTTAGAAACGCCGTCTCATTGTATCCCGGGCAAGCCATCTCAGTAACTTGTATCCGCTCATCAAATATCAGGGTAGAATCGGTGCGCTTGAACGCGCCACTCATTCGGTTACAACCGGTATGTCCGGTAAAATGTCCTTTGGCAACATCAAACTTGATAGAGGGATATTTTCCTGCTGCCGTATCGGAAGCCAGTACGGGCTGCAGAAACCATTCACCATTCAGCATGGTGTCTCTTTTCTGGTCGGCAACAAGGGGGCCCGAAATTGGCCTTGCCGTCAATAAGGTACCTGCAAGTAATGCACAGGCTGCGATAGAAGCAATAAAGTTTTCCATACTACTAAGGCTTTTATTTGCTGAGGTATAAACCCCCAAAAGGATGGCATAATAAGTATGCCATCCTGAGCTAAACATCAATAACCAGTATTGACCTCTTAATTATAACGTAAAGAATCCTGGTTACTGTTTGGATTATTGCGACCGCCAGCTGAATCGGTATGCTGGTGCGAGGTATCGGGCACAGGCAGGTTGTTGGTACTGCCCGATGACCCACTATTGATACGCTCAGCATTATTACTGCCATCTCCACAGGCAGCGAAAGCTCCTGTAATCAACAACAGGATCATTATTTTTTTCATTATCTGTTATTTATAGGCTGGATATTAGCGCGAACTATCCGGTCTGTTGACCGAGGAATCAGGCTGTGTAGTTGTATTATTTACGGTTGAATCGTTATCCGGATTACCCGCTGCAGGCTCTGGTGTTTCGCAGGCAAATGTGCTGAACAAGGCCGCGACGGCCACAATGCAAAGGATCTTTTTCATAAAATAAAAGCTTGGTGTTACTCAATGATGTTTTCTACGAACACCTGTTTCAATTACTTTGCCACCCTGTTTCAAACATATAGTGATATGACTCAAAAATCACTTATGCTTAAGCAATTAGCTTCAGTCGTTTTTAATTGTGCTGTAAATAGCCCCAGTGCCCTTTTGTAGGTCTTATTCTACAAGCGGCGTGGGTAAGGGAGGCCACGCTTCGGAGCATTTTGAGAAAATATTCTAAATTGTCACACAATCAATTATTATCAACCCAGGCTACATGCTCCAGGACAATTTATTGCTGATCATTTCTTTGCTGCTAGTTGTATCGATGCTCACCATGTTGAGCAACAAACTGCGCATTTCTTATCCCATATTACTGGTACTTGCCGGCTTGGGAATTGGGTTTATCCCCGGGGTCCCGTCGATCACCTTACAACCGGAATTGGTCTTTATTATCTTTTTGCCGCCGCTGCTCTACGCGGCTGCCTGGTACACGTCCTGGAATGATTTCTGGCGTTATCGACGCCCGGTGTTTATGCTGGCCTTTGGACTGGTGATCTTTACAGCAACGGCGGTCGCGTTTATTTCCCATGCTTTGATCCCCGGCTTTAGCCTGCCGCTTGGCTTTCTGCTAGGAGCCATCATATCACCACCCGATGCCATTGCAGCAACCAGCGTATTGGAACACCTCAAAGTACCCAAGCGGATCACCACGATACTGGAAGGAGAAAGCCTGATCAACGATGCATCGAGCTTGATCGTGTTCCGGTTTGCCCTGGCAGCGATCTTTACCGGTCAGTTCTCCATCTGGGAAGCGGGCGGAGACTTTGTATTGGTTTCGGTGATGGGCGTGGTGATTGGCCTGGCCATCGCGCATGTGGTGTATCTGATTCACCGGTTCCTCCCCACCACACCCAGTATCGATACGGCCATCACGTTGATCTCTCCCTACCTGATGTATATCGCGGCCGAGCATTTCCATTTTTCCGGCGTATTAGCGGTGGTGAGTGGCGGCTTGTTTCTCTCCTTTCGGTCACATGAAGTTTTTTCCTACAGCACCCGCCTGCAGGCCGTGAGTGTTTGGGAAACACTCGTGTTCCTGCTCAATGGCGTGGTGTTCATCATGATCGGACTGGAGTTGCCTTATATCATCAAAGAGCTCGGTCAAAGTTCTATCCTGGATGCGATAAAATATGCAGTAGTGATCAGCCTGGTCACCATCATTATCCGGATACTATGGGTATATCCTGGTGCTTACCTGCCCAGGCTGGTGAGTGAGAAGATCCGGAAACGGGAACCACGGCCCAGTTCCGCCTCTGTTTTTATAGTTGGCTGGAGCGGCATGCGTGGGGTGGTGTCACTGGCTTCTGCCCTGGCCGTCCCAATCACCATGAGCAATGGACAGGCCTTTCCGCAGCGCAACCTTATCCTCTTCATCACCTTCATCGTCATTCTTTTTACCCTTGTCATTCAGGGCCTCAGCCTGCCCTGGCTGATCCGTATATTGAAAATAGAAGCACCAGAACCCGAAGTAGCTCATGAACACGCCATCCGACTGCGGCTTGCAACGGCCGTCTTAAATATGCTGGAAAAGTCATACGCCGACGAGGCCACCTCCATTGACGCCTTTGTCCGCCTCAGAGAGCGCTACCAACGCATGGCAGATATTGCCACCAGTAAACTCAACCAGGAAGACGGGGTACATGCCGAAGGGCATTTTGTACCTAAATACCGGCAGATGCTACTGGACGCCGTACATGTTCGCAGGGCAGAGCTTACTAAGATGAGCCGTTCCCGCGAATTCCCCGATGAACTGATCCGCAAACGCGAAACAGAACTTGACCTGGAAGAGGCCAGATTGAGAAAATAAAATGAACAGGGGCCGTACCGTGCGGCCCTTTTCATTAACATGCCTGCCCTTGGGTTTAACCCTCTTATCCACCTTGTCAATGGTCACTTACCCGGAATGAGTATCTTCCAATTGAGACCTGTGTGCTGTAGGCACTGGCTAGTGGTTCCAAGGCATCTACGGTGACAGTCATACATTGGGCTTCTTCTACCGTTGGCATTTCAAGATTTTCCCAGCCATCTCCGATGCTGTTAATAAATTGGGCATCATCCGTTGCAGCATGTCATGACATTTTACCCAGAATTTGGAACAGCCCTCCTTGGGTTTGTACATTTGCCCCGTTTTGACCTTGTTGTGCAGGTCACTTAACCCACCGGAACACATTTATAACAAGTAGTTCATCCGTACTGAAGGGACAATTGTCGCCAACCTTACCCGTACCGTTCCCGTACCCATCCCGTACGGTTCGCGTATCGATCCCGTATAAATAGCTCAACTTTCAAAACAACGCCATTTTCACCAAAAACGGAAGGGACTGATGTGTCAGAAGTACAGCACCTTGAGCCTCGGATACTGGCAGGTAAACCAACAGGGAGTTGCCGGGTTGCCTTGGGGAGGTGGCAGTGTCGACCACCAAGAGTAAAGAAGCATCGTTGCGCGGATATCCCAAGGGAGGCGCTCCCTACTCGCTTCCATGCCGCTCCCTACTCGCTCCCATGGAAGTGTAATGAAAATAGCACAACTTTTCTAAATCAATCACTTACACCAAAAGCGATAGGGCCCCCAGTGCCCCTACCCCTGGCAGCACCGGTGCTAAGGTCTTTTGCCCCATTACCTTTCCTCCCATCCTATTGCGGATCATCGCATTCCTTCCTCCCGGATTGCAGGCCCAGCGTAGCTTTATCCCATAAGATGTACTGTGCAGCATGTAGAATTCTTCCATAAAGACCACTTTGAAAACAACTACCACCGAACGCCACCGTCGGCTGGTCTTAACCACTTCATTGATTTTGTCTGGGAAACAGATTTTGCCCATCTCTGGGATATTCATCCACAAGGGTTTTCCGACGCCCTTTTCCCCAATATTGGCTACACTTACCTGATCAACCTGGGCACGCCATTCGTTATGCAGGTAGCCGACCAGCGATTCGATATGCGGTCGGATGGGTTTCTTCCGCGGCATCGTAGTATTGAATGCTTCCACCGGCCGGGTAACCAGCTTTTTGGTATTAAATTCAAGATATCGCCAGTACTCTTTCTAAAGAAGGTAAACTTTGCAGAGTATAGAGAGTATATTTTTCCACTCAGCTATCTCGTCGATCAGTCATTGATCGATGCCATCAAGACAGCGTCCTCTTTTGAAGAAAGAGTAAGGATCATCAGCAACTACTATCACCCCATCGTGAGAGAACATGCAGGCTCCCTGCAGGAGATACAGATCGTTACCGAGATCCTTGATCGGTGTTTCCGGGAAAATGATTTTAAAACGACCATCGAAACGCTGGCGGAGCAATACGGCATCTCAACCCGAACACTCCAGCGCTATTTTGAGCGGGCAACCAGCATCAGCAGCAAAAACGCTTTACAGATCATGCGCATCCGCAAAGCAGCGGCCCATATTGCGCAATCGCCCCACAGCTTCCATCACTCACTATATGGCTATTACGACCATAGCCACTTCTACAAGCACCTCCGTCAATTTCTGACCAGAAATACCCTGCAGAACCTGCAGCCCCATTTAAAACTACTGCAGGCCCTGCACAAAAAGCAGCGGGTCGATGGCATATAAATTGTGCCTTTCCCAGTAAACTATATTATATGATACGCAAGTTAAAATCGGGCGAATACCGGATCTATTCCCGGAAAAAAGACGCTAAAACCAACAGGCGTCGCAACTTAGGTACATTCGACTCCCTGGAGGCCGCTAAAAAGCATGAACGTGAGATACAGTACTTTAAAAAGCACTAATGTTTTCGCTTTCACGGTACTATTTGCGCCAGACAGAGCCGATGGAACTCCCCATCCGCATCAGACAGGCAGCGAATACCAATGGAGGCAGTTGACCATGCACCTCGGTGTTTTGATGATCTACAGATTTCCAGTGCCTGCATAGATCACACCTCCAGCCCAATTGCACATTAACTGCCCGCCCTTCTTCTTTCTTCCTCAGAAGCCGTAGCACGCCGGCGAGCTGCCGCTACCGTGTTCTTTCCAAAACGGTAGGTGAATGAAAGGTTGGCCACCCGCGTTTCGCGCTGGGCATGCCAATGCTCCACATAATTATTGAATGCAACCACCGCACGCGGTAAGTTGGTCCAAAAGATATCCGTGACATTAAAGCGGATCGTTCCTTTTTTTTGTAAAACCGTCTTCTGCACACCGGGCGACAGCTGCCATTGCGGGTCCAGTTTCATGAATCCGTATTGCCCACCGGTATTGACACTGGCATTCAACTCGAGCGTCCAGCCATGAGCAAGGGTGAACGTATGATTCGTACTGACATTGGCAGCTGGCGTACCATTATCCAGGGTAGTTCCGGCCAGATTGCCATTATAGTGACCATAGTAAATATTGGCGTTGTTGATGGCGTTCCACCATTTGGTAAAACGGAACGGCGCAGCTACCGTCAACCCAAAGTAATCGTAGGTGTGAAGGTTTACCGGCATCTGCACCGTTACTTTTTCTTCCGTTTCACTGGGCCTGATGACCACAGTGGTGTTTTGTTTTGTGTGGCTATACCCGAGGGTGAAACTGAGCTGTTTGACAGTATAGCTCAATTCATACGACCAGGTAAGTTGAGGTTTCAGGTAGGGGTTCCCGGAACTATAGGTGCTTGGATCAAGGAAAAAGCGGAAAGGATTGAGCTCTGAATAATTGGGCCTGTCGATACGGCGGCTCAATGAAACGCCCAGGGCTTGCTCAGCCCCCAGTTTATAATTCAGGAACAGGCTGGGAAACAGTTGGAGATAAGAAGAATCGAACCGGATATTGTTCACCGCCTGGTGCCCTTCCATATTGGTTTGCTCAGCCCGCAATCCTGCCATCAGGGAGAACTTTTTGAACTCACTATTGAGGTTTACGTAAAGCGCGTTGTTGTTTTCCTTGTAGTTGAATCGATTGCTTTTGGCAGAGTCGTAAACAGGGGTCTGGTTACTGACATCAAAGAAAACAACATCGTTATCAGTCTCCACGAAACTGGTTTTGAAACCCGCTTCAAAGCGCGTGGTTTTGTTGATGGGGTGTATGTAGTCTGCTTTGGCCGTGGCAATGGTAATTTTTCCCTGTTGGTCACCGTTGAGTTTATAGGCCGGCTGCGCTACTGTTCCATCAAGGTCAAAGAATCCGGTATTGAATTGTGATAATGTCTGGTTGCGGACAATGCCGTAATCCAGGTCTGCCGTTACCTCACGTCCTGTACTGTCGAAACTGTATTTATAGTTGATATTCGCCAGCAAATTCCGTGGCCTTGCTTTTTCATGGTTGGTGGTCAGGAATTTCGAGGCAGGCACTTTTCCCTCGTCCAGTACCAGCGACGCATTGTTGTTGTTGCGTCGGATATTGGTCAGGGTACCGTTTACAACGAAGCCGATGATGGATCGCTTATTGGGGGAGAAGTCTGCCCCGAGGCGAAGCGTGTTGGAACTGATGGGGAATTTCATGTAGTTGTCCTGGTCATAGGCGCCATCATATTTGCCCTCTTTAAAGAACTCCCTTTTGAGGAAGAGGTGATTCAACAGCTTGCGGTATGAATAATTATAACTGCCAAACAGGTTTACTTTCTTGCTTCTGTAATTAAAGTTGGCGCCTGTATTGGCTTTGGGAAATACACCCTGGCCATAACCAGCCGTGAGCGTTCCGTTGGCACCCAGTCGCTGGTCCTTTTTTAAACGGATATCGATAATGCCCGAGTTGCCCGCAGCATCATAACGCGCCGAAGGGTTCGTGATGATATCGATTCGCTCGATACTATTGGAAGGAAGGCTTCTTAACATATTCACCAGGTCGGCACCCGACATGGGCGTTATCTTCCCATCGATCATGATGACCACGCCCTGGCGGCCACGCAGGCTGATCACATCATTGGGATCGATCAATACACCCGGTGAACGCTCCAGTACATCGAGCGCCGAGGCGCCCACATTGACAATACTATTATCGACATTCACCACGATCCGGTCACTGAGCTTTTGGATAAAGGGTTTGCGGGCCGTGACGGTTACTTCTTTCATATTTGCCGTGCTGGCAGCCGAAAGCTGAATGGCTGGTAATGATAGCGTAGGCTGAAACGCATCCAACGAAAATACCTGTGACAGGTAAGGACGGTAGTTGATTACAGACACCCTGAGCAGGTAATTACCTAAAACAACTTCTTCAAACGACACAGCGCCACCTTTGTCGCTGATGGCCGCCTTAACCAGGCTGGAATCCTTCGCCTTCAGCAATTCTACTGTAGCATTTTCAATCGCCTGATCACCGGAAGCCAGGGTCGTCGAGATCTTACCCCGCTGAACCTGAGCCTGTGTAAAAACCCAAGCCAATAAGCCACACCCTATCAAAATCAATTTGCGCATACAGCTATTTAAGCAGCAAATATTCCTATAAAACGAACCGCTTCGTAGTGATTCTATACGGGCAGTAGCGGGTGAAAGTCCAATGGCCCACCTATTGAAAAAGGGTGTCGCATTTTTACATACTCCAGAAGGTGAGGGTCGCTAAAGCAGGAGGCGTTTTACCTCGCCCCACAATCAGTCGTAGGATTTGCTGGTATTGCCAATCAAAGATTAAACAGAGTTTGGCTGGTCAATGGCTATATATTAATATGGCTTACTATTTATTTCCTACCAACATTCAATCAATCCCGGGCAAAGGTCACCACAGTCCGGGCAAAACAGAATCATTATGAAAAGGAGTTTTCTTTTGTTACTGGTCGTAACAATCATGGGGGTTATCAGCACAGAGGCTCAATTGAAATTACCCAAAACCGGATCTGCTGGAGCTAATATCGGCAGCGTCCTGAGCCAGTTCACCGATGGCCTCAAGCCAACCTCATTCCTCGACAGCTGGGCCAGCGGCGGCAAGACCGACTGGTTAAGTACAGCCGCGAAAGTGACAACCGGCTCGGGTTTGGGCGGCAGCATCGCCTCGTTGGCGGGTTTCCTGAAGCCCAACCTGTTTAAAAGTGGGTTCAATGTGGCCAACCTGGTAAAAACGGCCAACACCGTAAAAACCGTATCCAGTGCAGCCGGCTTGCTCAAGAACCTCGAAGGTGGACTGAAGCCCGAGGCTTTCACGAGCGCCTGGTCTTCCCAGCGTCCGGCCTGGCTGAGTGCACTAAGCCTGTTGAAATAGTATTGATGGCAGGTCCATAACCTTGATCTGCCTGTTCATCTCACTTTCGATCCGTACCCTTTGCTTTCTCTTTGTAGCCCTGCCTTCCCTTTGTATCTTCAAACGTATGCAACATTTATTGCTTTTGCACGGCGCTCTCGGCGACCGGGATCAACTGGTGCCATTGGGAGACCAGCTTGCTGATGAGTACTATGTACATCGCCTCAATTTTACCGGGCATGGTGGAGAGCCGCTTCTTGCAGATGCCTGGTCAATAGCTTCCTTTGCACAGGATGTGGTTACTTATATGGATATCTATGTTCCGGCAGGAGAACCGGTCCATCTATTCGGATATAGTATGGGGGGATATGTGGGCATGTACATCTGTCGACATTATCCGGGACGGATTAGTCGGGCCATTACACTGGCCACCAAGTTTAATTGGGATGAGGAAGTGGCTACACGCGAAGTCAGGATGCTGCATGCGGAGACTATTCGGCAAAAAGTACCCGCCTTTGCCGAAGAGCTGGAAAAACGACATGGCAGCCATAAATGGAAGGATGTGTTGGAAAGGACCGCGGGCATGCTGTTGGAGATGGGAAAAGGCAATCCTTTACAAGCGGCCGATTATCCGGCTATCAGCGCTCCCTGCCTGCTGCTGTTGGGAGACCGGGATAAAATGGTTTCACTTGATGAGACCACACAGGTATACAAACAATTACCGGTAGCCCAATTGGGCGTATTGCCGGCCACACCACATGCATTGGAGCAGGTAGACATGGTGGCGTTGGGAGCCATGATCAAAAAGTTTATTGGATCGTAATACACTAGCCGACATATGTCACAACAAAAGGGGCTGACCAAATGGTCAGCCCCTTTTGTTTGTATAAGAGGATGAAAGATTATTTTCTTTCGAGCAATTTGAAGAATTGATCCAGCTGAGGCAGGATAACGATACGAGTGCGACGGTTAACCGCTTTGTTCTCTGGAGTATCGTTAGGCACTACAGGCAGGTATTCACCACGGCCGGCAGCAGACATCTTCATAGGATCGAGACCATATTGGTTTTGCAGAATGCGTACTACAGAGGTTGCACGCTTAACTGAGAGATCCCAGTTGTCGAGCAATTGTGCATTGCCTTTGTAAGCTACATTGTCGGTATGACCTTCTACCATGAACTCGATATCGGGTTGGTTCTTCAACACAGTCGCAACTTTTCCGAGCACAACTTTGGCTTCTTCGGTTACATCAAACTTACCGCTCTTGAACAACAGTTTGTCGGAGATGTCGATATACACCACGCCTTTGTCAACTTTAATGTTGATGTCTTTGTCGTCGAGGTTACCGATAGCGCCTTTCAGGTTCATCACCAGGGCCATGTTTAAAGAGTCCTTACGAGCAATTTGTTGTTGCAGGGTCTGGATATAGTTGTCTTTTGCGCCCATGTTCTCCATAGACTTCTTGATGCTTTCTGCCTGAGAGCTGGAGATAACAGACAGGTCCTGGAGTTGCTTCAAGGCTTGCGTATTGTTTTCTTTCAGGTAGGCAATTTGTTTGTTGAGGGCATCGATCTCTGATTGCAATGCCGCCTTCTTACGTGCTTCTTCAGCCTTTGCATCCTCACACGCCTTCAAATCGCCTTGCAGCTTGGCGTAAGAATCGTTGAGTGTGTTGTACTTTTCCTGTTCTGCTTTGAATTTTTTGGTGCTAACGCACGAGAAAAGTGCTACGGGGGTTAATGCTACTAACAGAACGTGTCTGAACTTCATATTAATTGGTTTTTGTTAGATGTTGTTAAATGCTGATCTATTTCTCCTTTTGTTCGGCACCTCTTATTACAACTTGTGTGCCTATAAAGGCGTCCAAAGGTATAGCATCATGATAAAATACGTAAGAACGAATAAAATCTACTTTCATTTTAAGATGCTTTTAAGATTTTTTGAATACTCTATCGTCTTTTCTATAATATGTCCACACTCATGATGCAGTTGTTTGCAATCAAATACAGGCCTTGCGCAACACAAATTGATTACCTTACTGCAAAACCATGATATGCGCACGCCGTTGCTTTACGCCTTTCTTCTATTGACAACCCTGCAAACGTTTGCACAAAGTATTTTATCGGGAGGACTACTGAAACCGGAACAAGCCAATATGGATGTTCGGCATTATACAGTGTCGTTGTCTGTTGATCCAGCTCAACAAGCTATTGACGGATTTACCCAGATAGAGGTTGTATTGGCTCAACCTTCAACGACTTTATTGTTTGACTTGTTAAATACTTTTAAAGTGAGCGGGGTATGGGTGAATAATAAAGCAAAACCTTTCACGCATGAAAAGGACCTCATTCATATCAATCTGCCTGCTGCGATCAGCGGTAAGGCCCTAGTTAAGATCCAATACGCAGGAAAGCCCCGTGTGGCTGTTCGTCCGCCGTGGGATGGGGGATTTCAATGGGCGAAGGATTCAACCGGTAATGACTGGATTGCTATCAGTTGTCAGATGGAAGGAGCCAAGATATTTTTCCCCTGCAAAGATCATCCGTCCGATGAGCCCAATGAAGGAGCCGATCTCATTATAACGGTACCCAAAGGACTGGTGGTGGCGGGCCCTGGTTTATTGCAAAAGACCACCTATAAAAAAGCCAGCTCGACCTATCATTGGAAGACGAATTATACCATCAACAATTACAGCATTCTTTTCAACATCGGCAAATACAAGATCGTTAGTAAGCCCTATACGACCGTTAGCGGTAACCAGGTGCCCATTGTATTTTATGTGCTGGAAGAACATGTTCAAAAGGCAGCTCATCATTTGGAGATCTTTGAGCGTACCATCAGAACGCAGGAAAAATACTTTGGTGAATATCCATGGATAAAAGAAAAGATTGGGATCTGCGAAACGCCTCACCTGGGTATGGAGCACCAGACTTTAAATGCCTATGGTAATAAGTTCAGATATGCGCAATTGGGCGGACTGGATTTCGACGGCCTCATGCACCATGAATTTGGCCATGAATGGTGGGGCAATAAAGTAACGGGTAAAGACTGGGGCGATATGTGGGTGCAGGAAGGAATATGTACGTATGGAGATGCCTTGATCGTACGAGAGCTGGAGGGCGAGCAGTCACACCTGAAACACATGCAACGGGTCGCACGGGGAGTGGCCAATAAAAAGCCTGTGGTGCTTGGTACGAATATCGATTCAGACGAAGCCTATCATGGAGATATTTATGGCAAAGGGGCATTCTTTATGCACACGTTGCGGTTTATCCTGGGCGATGATCTCTTTTTTCCAACCTTAAAGAAACTGGCCACTTCGCCTCAATATACTTACGACAACCTGGTAACCACGGATGATGTGGAACAACTTTTCAGCCGGGAATCTGGTACCAATCTGAAACCTTTGTTTGATTTCTATTTGAGAACGATCAATAAACTGGAGGTAGGGGTTGTCCGTACCGGTGACACGACCTACCTGGTTAAATTACTGAACTATGATGGAGCCTTACCCCTGGAAGTCACCACCAGCCGGGGGGTAGAACGAAAAAACATCGATAAGAAAGGGGTTGAGATTGGGTCGGGAACATCGTTACTGATCGACGACCGGGGCTTTTACCTCAAGCGTGTTATCTATGAATAAGAGTAAACCCCAAGGGCTTGAAAGCGTGAAACTACCACAAAGTGGTATTGCTGTATTTAGAGATTTGTAGTCTTTTTGCACATGGTTTTCAGCCATCGCCTTTTCCTGAATTAGTTCTAAAACATTACCTACGGTAGTTTCCTACTGTAGTCTCCCCGCTACGAGCATTATCAGTGGCGGGGTTTTTATTTTCGGAGAGCGGCGGATGTTTTGACACCCATTCTTTTTAGATCAGTTTTTCCGGCCTCATCTCCACGGCGCTTCGCCAGCAACAAACACGTGTTGCTAGTCATTGGCCGCAAACAGCCCGATTTCATTGGCATAGACTCACCCAATCAGGCTATTCGTTCCACGCATTATGTATCCGTCGCAATGGGCTTGATCACCCCAAGTAGCCAATACATCGTTAAACCCGCGGGAAATTCAGGGTCGCCCCTAGTGCAATTATTTGGGAATTATGGATTTAGTGGTATTTCCTCCTTCCGTGCATATGTGCTTGCCATTGCCTGTACATCCTCGTCGCACCACACTCCACTGTTCTACACCTGACACTCTGTAAAAGGGAAAAGTGCCAGTTTTAGGCCGGTAGAGTGTCATGTGCAGAGGATATTCGGGCAATGTTATGGCCAATTTGCTACTCCGTGGACTACCAGATTGCGCATTATTGGGGCGCGCTACGGAACAACATTGAATCCGGAGGATGATCGTCATCGGTTGGGCCTCCCTCGCAGGAACGATCATCCTGGGAGCGGCGCCAGGGCTACGCCCCTCTTGAGCCAACAATCGTTGGGCACTACCGTCACGTTGCGATCCCAATGCTGCAGCGACCTTTTTGGTCGGGCAGCAGGGTTGCACCACTCCAGGAGCAAATACTATTCGGGGGCTATCAAGGGTATGCCCCATTCGACGACAGAGATTATCCGAGGCAGGCTACCAGGATTATGTCCCATCCTGCGACCGAGATCTTTTGGGGACGGGGCTGCAGTCTTTGGCCTCCTCCCGGTGCTACGATGTTCCTGGAGTGGCAGCGTGGCGATGCTCCTTCTGGGCCCCAGCATCCCGGACGGGCAGGCTGGCAGGCTCCTCTCAGGTACAAAGGTCATTAGGCAAGCCACCAGGTTTATCGTCCGCTCGGAGCGCCGATGTTCAGGTCTACACTCCGTGTGGGCCCCAGCATCCCGGACGGGCAGGCTGGCAGGCTCCTCTCAGGTACAAAGGTCATTAGGCAAGCTACCAGGTTTACTCCCCTTCTGCAACACCTACATCCGGAGACGGAATTCCAGGGGGTGACCCTATTCCTGGCTCAACAATGTTCCGGGAGCGAAGGCGGGGCTTCGCTCCTTCTGGGCCCCCGCATCCCAACGAGCCGCGGGGTCCCTTTCGGTCTTCTCCATAAGTTGGATTGATTTTCTCAACCGATCTAATTCATTGAATTCCCGGGCGCCCAAAATAATTAGCCAATAAATGCTAATAAAATTAGTGTTGATAAGATAATTTCCCCTACATTTGACATTCGGTAATTTTGAATACAACAAAAACAAACCCATTATGTCTGCAAATAACGAAAAGCTCAAGGCGCTAAAACTGACGATCGATAAGATTGAAAAGGACTTTGGAAAAGGAAGTGTGATGATGATGAACGAAAAGTCGACCGAGCCTACGGAAGTAGTATCGAGCGGTTCTATCGGACTGGATTCTGCGCTGGGCGTCGGCGGTTTTCCCAAAGGCCGTATTGTAGAAATCTATGGACCTGAATCTTCTGGTAAAACTACGATCGCAATCCACGCTATCGCAGAAGCCCAGAAAAAGGGTGGTATGTGTGCCATTATCGATGCGGAGCACGCTTTCGACAGCGGTTATGCTCAAAAGCTTGGGGTTGATGTAGACAATCTGCTGATTTCCCAGCCTGATTATGGCGAACAAGCCCTCGAAATTGCCGACCGTCTTATCCTCTCCGGAGCCCTCGACGTTGTGGTGATCGACTCAGTAGCTGCACTGGTACCAAAAGGAGAGCTGGAAGGAGAAATGGGTGACAGCAAAATGGGCCTGCAGGCAAGACTGATGTCACAGGCGCTGCGTAAACTCACCGCTACTATTAATAAGACCAATACCATCTGTATATTCATCAACCAGCTGCGTGAAAAGATCGGTGTCATGTTCGGTAATCCTGAAACAACCACTGGTGGTAACGCCCTGAAGTTCTATGCAACGATCCGTCTGGACATCCGCCGGATGGCACAGATCAAGGATGGTGATGAAGCAATTGGTAACCGTGTGAAGGTAAAAGTGGTAAAGAATAAAGTAGCTCCTCCCTTCCGCGCCGCAGAGTTTGATATTGTGTTCGGAGAAGGTATCTCCAAAACCGGTGAGATCCTGGACATGGGTGTGGAATTGAGTGTTGTACAAAAAAGCGGTAGCTGGTTTAGCTACAATGGAGACAAACTGGGTCAGGGACGTGATGCGGTTAAGAAACTGCTCATGGACAATCCCGAGCTTTCTAACGAGATCGAAGTAAAGATCCGAGAAAAGATCAAAGAAATGCAAAATGCGCCTTCAGCATAAAGAATGTTATAGTAAGTGAATACTAAGGGGTTAGTAAATGAGAGGTCCTGATTCTTCAGGACCTCTTCTTTTTGTCCTGGCCCCAGAAAACCATGGGGCAGGTGATCGTAAACACAAAAGAATTATCCGTTACTGGATGATCAACCTGAGGCGGTCATACAACCGGAAGCTACCATTTAGCAGCAGTTCACAATAGATACCAATACGGCTGGACCCAATTCATCGCCCTGGAAGTAGTGGTGGAGCTACCTCATTTTCATCGGCAACCGGCTCCACTAGCTTGTAATTGTCTGATTACTGGCCTAAAAGACCAACAAATGATATCGACGAAGCCTAAAAAGAATAGGATATTGGGAAAGAAAAAGGCACCACAGGCCTCAAAAATCTCATCTAACATAGCCAAGAGTTATCCCATAATAACCCGGTAGCTGAGCCAACCGGCGAAAGAAGCCTTATCAACGAAAGCTATAAAGATGGGTACTGGGGGAAAGGCGAATACAGCACAGCCCTCAAAACTTGATCTGACACAGCCGATTGACTAGCCTCAAATAAGCTGATTGCTGGTCCAAATGCAGATAGAATCCTTTTAACGAAAGCTAAAATAGACTACTGTGAGAAGCTGAACACACGGCGGTCTCCAAAACTCGTCTGACACAGCTGATCGACTAGCCTGTAGTTGCCTTATAACAGAAGCAACTGGCGCAAGAAACGATTCAACGGAAGCAAAAAAATAGAATACTAAGCAGAAGGGATTACAGCGGGATACCCAAAACCTCGTCTACAAAAGTAGCAAATTGACTATTGCTTATCTGCATGCAGCATAGCCTAACCAGCTTTGGAATGTATTTATAGCGCAAAACCGAAAAGGGGAAGGAGAGAGCGTCAACTATAGGATGTAGAACTTGAAGAAATAAAAAAGGGGTCTGAATAGACATTCAACCCCGCTTTAAAATCCAATATCCTATGAAAAACCGAGGTAAAAATAAGGGTGATTTTTGACATGCGCAATACCATTTTGTGGTTATAGTAAAAATACTCAGTCAAACGTAGTTTACGGGTCTCCAAAGTGGGTCATTATCCAGTTATTTCCCGACACTTTCAGCATTTTCGTTATACTTGGCAACCTAAATCGGTACCGCCCACAATCCAGCGCATTGGTGCGCCGGCCGCCCAAATCAGGCTAAAAGGGCCTTACCGGGGCAAAACGTGCCACTTGCGATGGGTATTTCCAGGAAAACAGGGGCGTGTGCGAGAAAGGAATTGATTCTTGATGAAGAAGAACAGTAGACGATACCTTTCGAAGTTTACCTGCAAACTCCTCATACGAATCAATCCATGGGCCACAAACCCATAGTACAAATGAGTAATAAGTCCTGGACCAAAGCAGCAAAATGTACCAGACAGAAAATGGGGAAATAGGTTATTGACGGACTTACAAGCCACAAAGTGAAAAATAGCCTATTCCCTGCCTAATAGATGACAGGCGAGTGAAATCCTTCACCGTACATTCAGTACTTGGCTAGGGGTACGGCCACCGATACGCCTACAATGCGAGCAACGGCAGGATGATTGGAAAGAGACCGTACCACGGATAACACTAAAGCATCCCACAAAAAATAGTTACCCACTTAAAGAAAATGGTCATTAGGTAGGTGCACTCCCGCGAACACCTCAGGCCCCAACAGGCTATGATGGCCTTTATTTGCTAACGGATCTTAATTTTTTAATAGTCGCTCCTGACTGATCAGCCCGGTGGTGAGGTTATTTATGCGTAAAACATACAGTCCTTTTTCAAGCGAGGAGACATTCACAGTTTGCAGCCCCTGCAGCTTGTTTTGCGTCACGCGGACCTTTCCGTTTCCATCTACAATCTGAACATCGAGCATAAATTCTGAGCGAATGATCAGAACATTGTCGACCGGATTGGGATAAAAGCGGAAAGAAATATCACCGGCAATGACGGCAGGAATGGTCCGGGAGAACTGGATTGCCCCCTGCTTGCCTGCAAATCTTACCCGATAGACGTTACGCCCCTTTGCCGGCGCATCATCGACCCATTCATACCAAAGACCGGTGGCGGTTTGCTTGATAACCGCTACTGTCTCGAAGTCCCGGTTATTGCTGCTACGCTCTACGGCAATGAAATCGGCCGAGGACGTATTGATCATACGCCAGTTCAATATTACTTTGGAATTGTCTCGGATAGCCGCACTAAGGTCTGTTAAAAAAATGGCAGAGTCTGGAACGCTGACTTCAAATTCCGCCGAGGCAGATCCGGCCGAAGTATCCTGTGCAACACAAAATTGTGCCCACAGGCTTACCAGTATTGTCAGCAAACCTTTGTACATAGAATTTAACGGGAATGTAAATGGGAAATAGTTATTAACAATTTCTGTGCCCGAATGTGGAAAACGTGATATCTTGCTGAAAATTATCCGCCTTACGTTAAAGTTTCTTCAAAATCCAACTACCTTTTCAACCCAAAACCAATAATTCAATCGACATGGTGACAACACGGAGAATAGAGGCCCGTAAACGTATTGCTTTAGTAGCGCACGATAACAAAAAGAAAGACCTGATAGATTGGGCAGAATTCAACAAAGTTGTTTTAGCCAAACATGAGCTCCTGGCAACCGGTACTACGGGCAAGCTCCTCGAAGAACAATTGGATCGCCCTGTAAAAAAACTGCTGAGTGGCCCCCTGGGAGGCGACCAACAGATAGGTGCGCTCATCGCCCAGGGAGAAATCGATATCCTGATCTTCTTCTGGGATCCAATGGAAGCCCAACCCCACGACAGTGATGTAAAAGCCCTCCTCCGCGTAGCCATCGCCTGGAACTGTGTAGTAGCCAACGATCGGGCCACGGCCGATTTTGTACTCACATCCCCGCTGATGCATTCCAGCTATACCATCAACCTTCCCGACTATACCGGCTATCTAAAACGGCCAATTGAGGGTGAAACCAAATAATACACATAAACTTAAATTCAATCTCCGGAGATTCATCAGCAGCCGTAACTCACTAACCGTCAATTAATTAAACAACATCTCCGGAGGTTTTTGGCTGAGCCCCCTTTCCGCATGGCTTACTCCCTAAACCGTGATGGACGTTGGGTTTGAAAGAAGCGCCTCCCCGGCTCTTCCCGGAAACAATGTCCATAAACAGCCTAAGTCCCTCATAACCGCTGCATGTTAAAACCTTGGTGACGAAAACCATCCAACCATCTACACCGCCACATAGCAGTTCAGGCTCTTGCAGGAATCCGCGGCGCCGAATTGATCTTCCAGCTTAACCCAACCACGGACTAATGTTTACAATAAAGCGACCTGAAGTCGTACCCTACAACCCGTGGGTATCGCCAGACAACCAGCCATTGGCAGTCCATCCATTGCTTGCCAAAAGCAACGGCCCGGCAACAATACATTCCCCATAATACCGCCAACTTCCTCGTATGATTTTTGTTATTAAAAGACTGATTTCTTGTCAACACACAGCTAAATCTTAACTTACCCGCCGCTGTGCGTCTGACGAGCGCCAGCAACCATAATATCATTATGCCTTTCAAACTACATGCGCCTTTTCCGCCGGCAGGAGATCAGCCGGAAGCTATCCGTCAACTGACGGAGGGAATTCTAAATGGTGAACAGCATCAAACCTTACTGGGGGTGACCGGTAGCGGTAAGACCTTTACGATGGCCAACGTCATCCAGCAGGTTCAACGACCTACGCTGGTGCTAACCCACAACAAAACCCTGGTAGCGCAGCTTTACGGAGAGTTCAAGCAGTTCTTTCCTGAGAACGCGGTTGGCTATTTCGTGAGCTACTACGACTATTATCAACCAGAGGCCTACCTCCCAGTAAGTGACACCTATATAGAAAAAGACCTTAGCATCAATGAAGAGCTTGATAAGCTTAGATTACACGCCACCACGGAGCTCCTCAGTGGCCGCCGCGACATTATCGTGGTAGCCAGTGTGAGCTGCATCTATGGTATCGGTAACCCGGCTGAGTTTGAGAACGGGATCATCCGCATCCACCAGGGACAGATTATTTCCCGCCAGGGGTTTCTTCATGGCCTGGTCAACGCTCTCTATACCAGGAGCCAACTGGATTTCACGCGTGGCTCGTTTCGGGTGAAAGGAGACACGGTTGATATCAACCTTCCCTATATGGATTGGGGCTATCGCGTTACCTTCTTTGGCGACGAGATCGAGAGCATTGAGACCCTCGAGATCACAACAGGAAAGCGAATCGGCACCGTAGACAACGCGGCCATATTCCCGGCTAACCTCTATTTGGCCCCCAAAGACATGATCCAGGAGATACTGGCAGAAATACAGGATGAGAGTAATGCCCAGGTGGAATACTTCAAAAGGCAAGGAAAATATATTGAAGCACAAAGGTTGAGTGAGCGTGTCAATTATGATGTGGAAATGATCCGCGAGTTGGGCTATTGTAATGGCGTTGAAAACTATTCCCGCTTTTTCGATCGCCGGTACCCCGGCACACGTCCGTTCTGCCTCCTCGACTATTTCCCAAAGGATTTCCTGACTGTTATCGATGAAAGTCACCAGACCATTCCGCAGATCAGTGGTATGTACGGAGGCGACCGCAGCCGCAAGTTGATCCTGGTAGATTATGGATTCCGCCTCCCTTCGGCACTGGACAACCGTCCGCTCAACTTCCACGAATTTGAGCAGATAATCGATCAGGCAGTGTATGTGTCTGCAACGCCTGGTGAATATGAACTGGAAAAAAGCGAGGGTGTTGTTGTGGAGCAGGTGGTAAGGCCCACGGGCTTGCTCGACCCTCCCATCGAGATCAGGCCCAGTGTGAACCAGATCGATGACCTGCTGGACGAGATCGATAAACGTGTCAATATGGGTGATCGCGTGCTGGTTACCACCCTCACCAAACGAATGGCGGAGGAAATGGACAAATACCTGGCGCGGATCAATATCAAATCAAAGTATATACACAGCGAAGTCGATACCCTTGAAAGAGTAGAGATCCTTCGCCAATTGCGCCTTGGCGAGTTCGATGTGCTGGTAGGCGTGAATCTCCTCCGGGAGGGCCTTGACCTGCCCGAAGTATCGCTGGTGGCCATATTGGATGCCGACAAAGAAGGTTTCTTACGTAACGAAAAATCCCTGACCCAAACTGCCGGCCGAGCAGCCCGTAACGTCAATGGGCTGGTCATCTTTTACGCCGACACGATGACCGAGAGTATGCAGCGGACTATCGATGAAACCACCCGACGCCGTGAAAAGCAGGTAGCCTATAATGTCGAACACAATATCACTCCCAGGACCGTAACGAAATCGAAGGAACAGGTATTTGCCCAGACTTCCGTGTTGGATATAAAGGGATACGATACCAATAGTCCTTATGCCATACAGCCCGACGAGGGCCTCGTAACGCATATTGCCGCTGAAAGTGCAGCAGAATACCAGACCATCCCACAGATGGAGAAAGCCATCGCCAAGACGAAAAAGGACATGGAAAAAGCGGCACGTGACCTGGACTTTATGGAGGCAGCTAAACTTCGCGACTCCATGTTTGAGATGCAGAAAAAGCTGGAGAATATGAAAGCCACCAAATAGTTTCAACCTAATTCAAAGAGGCTGTCTCCCGTGAGCAGCCTCTTTTTTTGGCATTAGGGACACTTGCTACAGCATCTGTGGCTGTTAGCCCATTTATATGTCGCAAAACACCCGTAGAAAACAGACAAACTCCCTGCCCAGATATACCCATTGTTGTTAACTTAGCAGCATGAGTCAAAAAGTATTTCTTCTCGACGCCTACGCACTGGTATTTCGCGCCTATTACGCGCTGATCCGCAATCCACGTATCACTTCAAAAGGAAAGAATACGAATGCGCAGTTCGGTTTTACCAACACGTTGCTCGACCTGCTCAATAATCAAAAACCTTCCCATATGGCCGTGGCCTTCGATACCCATGCGCCGACGGAACGCCATACTGAGTTTGCTGACTATAAAGCAAACCGCCAGGAAGCCCCCGAAGACCTCACGGCCTCTATTCCCGATATCAAAAAGATCATACGCGGCTTTAATATTCCCATTGTGGAACTGGACGGCTACGAAGCGGATGATGTGATCGGCACCCTTAGCAAACAAGCGGCCAAAGAGGGTTTTGAAGTATACATGGTAACGCCCGATAAGGACTATGGTCAATTGGTGGAAACCAATATCAAGATCTACAAACCCGGTTACCAGGGAGGCGACGCGGAGATCCTGGGTGCAGAAGAGGTCTGCGCAAAATGGAATATCAAAGAAGTTCACCAGGTTATCGACATTCTCGGACTGATGGGTGACGCTGTGGACAATATCCCAGGTATTGCCGGTGTAGGTGAAAAAACGGCTGCCAAGCTGTTGAATGAATACGGTACGCTCGAGAACGTGCTGAATAATGCCGACAACATAAAAGGAGCGCTGGGCGAAAAGGTACGTAATGGAAAAAATGCAGCCATCCTTTCCAAAAAGCTTGCAACGATCATTACCGACGTCCCCGTTTCTTTTCACGCCGAGGACTTCCGTATCAAGGAATTGAATAAAGAACTGTTGCGTGAAGTATTCACCGATCTGGAATTTAAAACAGTAGCTAAGCGCATATTAAATGAAGACATTGCTATTGTTGCGGGCAAAGCAACCGCACCGGAAGGCGTGCAAACAGATCTTTTCGGCAATGTCGTGGAAGCGAAAAAAACAGCTCCAAAAGCAGAAGTAGCCAATGACGAAGATCGGGTAGAAAGCGGAGAAGCGATTGTAGCGGGCAAGACCATACACAATACCCCGCACAAATACATCGCGATACAGGGCGAAGCAGCCATCCAGACCCTGGTTAAAGAACTGCTGGAGCAAAAGGAAGTTTGCTTTGATACGGAAACGACCAACCTGGATGCCAACGATGCCGAAATGGTTGGCATGAGTTTCTCCTATACGACCGGCGAAGCATATTATGTACCGGTACTGGCTGGTGACGAAGCTGGAACCAAGGCCATTCTGCAAAACTTCGCACCCTTGTTTGATAAGAAAGACATTGTATGGGTTGGCCAAAACCTTAAGTACGATATGCTCGTGTTGAAATGGTATGGCTATGAACTGAAAGGGGAAACCTTCGATACCATGCTTGCCCATTATGTCATCGAGCCGGATGGTAAACGCAGCATGGATATCATGAGTGCACAGTATCTGGGATACGAACCCGTTCATATCGATGAACTGATCGGAAAGAAAGGTAAGAACCAGGGCAATATGCGTGACGTGCCCCTCGATAAGATAACCGACTATGCCGCCGAAGATGCCGACATCACACTACAGCTGAAGCAGATCTTTGCCCCCCAACTTAAAAGCAAAGAGGTAGAGAAGGTATTCGCCGAGGTAGAGAATCCGCTGGTCAAGGTGCTGACAGATATGGAGTTTGAAGGCGTCCGGATCGATGTGGATTTTCTGAAGGATTATTCACTGCAACTCGACAAGGAAGCCCGCCAGGCGGAAGAGAACGTGTACCAACAGGCCGGACTTAAATTCAATCTGGCGTCGCCCAAGCAATTGGGGGAAGTGTTGTTTGAAAAGCTAAAGCTGGACCCTAAAGCAAAGAAAACCAAAACAGGTCAGTATGCTACCGGTGAGGATGTTTTGCTGAAGCTGGCCGGGGAGAACAAAATCGTGGAAGACATCCTTGCCTTCCGCGAGCTGACCAAGCTGAAATCGACCTATGTAGATGCCTTGCCGGAAATGATCAACCGTAAAACCGGAAGGGTCCATACCTCCTACGCCCAGGCAGTGGCAGTTACCGGCCGTTTATCCAGCAATAATCCCAACCTGCAAAACATTCCTGTACGTACGGAAAGGGGTAAGGAGATCCGCAAGGCCTTTATTCCGCGAGACAGTAACCACGTATTGCTTTCCGCCGACTATTCGCAGATCGAGTTGCGGATCGTGGCCGCCATATCCGGCGACCCCGCCATGTGTGATGCGTTCAAAAACGCCCGGGATATCCACACAGCCACAGCGGCCAAGGTATATGGTGTAGACGAGAAGGATGTGACCAAGGAAATGCGCTATAAAGCCAAGAGCGTAAATTTCGGGATTATCTATGGCCAAGGAGCTTTTGGACTTGCCGATAATCTTGGCATCAGCAGAACCGAAGCGAAAGAGATCATCGATAATTACAAGAAGCAATTTGCCAATATCCAGAAGTACATGGATGACACGATCAATTTTGCCCGGGAGACAGGATACGTTCAAACACTGATGGGACGTAAACGTTGGCTGCGTGACATCAACTCCTCCAACTTTACGGTAAGAGGATTTGCTGAGCGAAACGCCATCAATTCGCCTATCCAGGGTACTGCTGCCGATATGATCAAACTGGCTATGACGAAGATCCACCACACCTTCAAGGAGCATAAGTTCAAGTCGAAGATGATCCTCCAGGTGCATGATGAATTGATCTTCGACGCTACCCGTGAGGAAGCAGAGATCATCAAACCGATTATCGTGGAGTGTATGCGATCTGCCTTGCCCCTACCCAATGAGGTGCCCGTAGAGGCCGAAATTGGTAGTGGGGAGAACTGGTTAGTGGCGCATTGATCGCTTGTGCACATGGCTATTAGTGGGGTTTGCAGCAGGCAAGCCCTCTCAGGCCCACTTCATAAACAAACGCAATTATTATATAAGGAGCTTCTGGCTCCTTTTTCTTTTGGAGCAAATGGGTTGATTATTACTGAAGTCCGTTGGTGGCTTTATATTGTTCCAGCGCTTTCTGTATCTTTTTATGATAGATCAACTGATCGTCGAGACTTGAATTGAGTAACTGAAGATCAAAATTGCGCGGATTTCGTGCACGGACAAGGAACAGATTTTCCTCGGCTAACACTTCTTCGCGTGCATCCTCCAGCTCCACGATCTTTTTACGAAAGGTTGCCTGATTCATAAAAGGTTGATCGAGGAGGTTGTATTGCTCCGCAAACTGCCGGATCTCGGGAATCAAGTGGCGGTTTAAGGCCGCTACTTTCTCAAACTTGGCAATCAGCTCCTTACGTTGCCTGGCGGGCTTTAGCAGAAATACTGGTCTGTAAAAGGCAAAATATCCTACCACCACTGCGACCAACAAAATTATCGATACCGGTTCCATGTTAAGCAATCGTAATTAATAAATACCAATAACAATTTAAAAGATACGATTATTTATCATGCGAAAGCTATGCCACAGTTAAGAATACCCGTTTTCCACATTTCCTATCCATCAACCCAACGCTTCGTGTAGACACGCCTTTGAAGCACATACCCGTAACCGGCCCCAACGTTGGGGGCCATGGCAGTGCAACAGCGTGCAGTACCGGGCGCATTATCTTGCTTATTGACTGGCAGCCAGACAGGATAATCTCACCATTGCGTCGATACTCTCTGACATCCGGATCTTCGAGCAGTTCTACATTTTTAGCCCATTGGCCGTAACGCGCACCCTCAATGCAGCAAGACAAGCCTCCATCTAACGCCTTCCGTAGGTGCGAGGAAGATATATCAATAGTCGATTTACAGGCGAGGGCTTGCTACCGTGAAACTGCCGGCACAGTAAATGTTGAAAAGGCGATGGCGGAACCATTACCAATAAAAAACGGCTGCCGGATTTTTACATCGGCAGCCGTTGTATGCACGGTAAATATGGTCCATTAACTTGCTGATAAAACACGGTTGTACCGATCAACCTATCTTCAGGTTGACGGCCTCCAGCTTTTCATGAAGCAGGAGTAAAACCTGGCTTTTTGCTTCTTCGGCCTTGAAAACATCGGCGCACCAGAAATAGGCCTTCAGGTCGAAACCATCGTCGTTCACTTTGGTGAACAGCACCTGGGGTTCGCGGTAATCCGATACATATTTCGACTCCTGGATGGCCTTTTTTACTGCGGTGGACACCACTTCCATATCACGACTGCCACTTACTGAAAGCTCCATATCCAGCCTCATCTGTGTATTGGTGTGTGTCCAGTTGACGATCTGTTGCGACAGTATATCGCCATTGGGAATGATCACTTCGGCGCCATCGGCCGTCAGCAAAGTACTGGAGCGCAAGCCTATCTCCCGAACGCGGCCCGTCTTATCTCCTACTTCTACCGAGTCACCGATCTGTAGCGGACGATCGAAAATGAGGATGATACCCGATACAAAGTTATTCACGATATTCTGCAAGCCCAGACCGATACCTACACCCAAGGCACCTAACACGATGGTAATCTTATCTACCGGCACCCCTGAAGCTGCCACTGCCAGGAAGTATCCCAGGCAAAGAAGTACCAAGCGCGCAATCAGCAGGCGGGACCGCTGGCTCTTGTCGTGTACTTCATCGTCATTGCCGGTATCTCCAAAGAAATACCCTACGTATCGTTGCAGTAGATGGGCGATCCAGATGATCAGGAAAAATAGCAATACCCCTCCTACGGTAAAGGTGGCATTGCCGATAGCCCTGGAACTGGTCAGGAATTCAGAGAGCCCCGTCAGCACAGTGGTATACACATTGAGGTTGGTGGTAAAAACGATCATCCACAACACGACTACCAGGAAAAGCAGGGGTTTACGGAAACCGTTGAGGACAGGCTGAAAATCCATGCGTGTCTGAATGCCGCGCTTAATACGGCCGGTTACGATCTGCAGGATAATCGCTTCCATGAATATTTTGCTGAACACCGCGAGGCCCACCGCTTGGGTGAAGGAGAAGATCGCTGCGTTGCCCAGGATCTGTGCCAGCGAAAAGCGGCCAAAAAGGTTACAGAGGATCGACAGTACGTTCATCACATTGTGCAGGATTATTATGAACCGCAGGAAACCCCGCAGGCTCAAATGGTCTTTCATCCGGGAAAGGAAGCGCATACCAAATACCACCGATAGCACATTCAGGAGTATGAGCCAAGCCCGTTGCCAGAATCCCGGATCTACGATATGGTGTGTAAAAGAGAAACAGATGTACAACAAGGCGATGCCTACCCAGGCCCAAAAAAGATTACGTGGCCATTTTTTCCAGCAGATGATCGTGAGAATAACGAGCAGCAGGAACTGCATGGATTCGATATAGGCTGCCGGGGCGTGCAGATCGAACAAGGGTGCAATGGAAAACATGATCACAAAGCTGGAAACGATGTATCCACTGGGCAGGTATTCGAAATCGAGGTCGTGGATAGCCGGAAGTGCCTTGTACTTCTTTAGTGTGCGGATATTGCGGTAGATCCAGAAAAAGAACAACAGGCCTATCAGCAGAAGAAACAGCCTTTTGTTGCCGCTGTCTTCGAAGTAATACCGCAGGGCTTTTCTTTCTCCTTCGTAAGCTTTGCCAAATGAAGAGCGGGCACTGGCACTGAGGTCATGTTCATCTTTTTCCCACAGGTAATTGTATTCCTTGCCAAAGATCCGGGAGGCTGAGGTGTTTAATAGTGTATTTACCTTCTCGAGCAATTGTGCCGTGGTAATTGCATTGGAAGAGTTGCGTGTCTGCAACAGGTTGATCTCAGCGATGCTCTCCCGCAGGTGTCGGGTGCTCTTGCGCCAGTTCTCCCGCATATCCTTCAATTGTGTACTAAACTCCTGTCTCAATACCGAATCCCGCATCAACTGACGGAGAACTGTGTCGGTAATGAGCGTCCGCATGGAGCCCCGAAGGCTTTCGAGCCTTTTTTCCGTACTGTCGAGCAATTCGCGATGGTCTTTGAGCTCGCGCTGCATATTCAGCAGCAAGCTCCGAAAGACCTGCAGGTTGCGCAGGTTGAGCGCACGGCTATTGTTGACGATATTGTCTTTGAGTACTGTGAGCACGGTATCGGCATTGGCAAGCTGGTCTTTCACCTGCCCGACAGCCAGCCCCAGTTCACTCTTGTTGTCGATATTATCCAGCACCACGTAGGTTTTCTCGATCTGCAGCTGGTAATCGCTTGAGGTTAGTTTGGCCGAATCGGCAAATAAGGCTCCCATACCACCACGCCGTGGCCTGCTGGTATCTGAGGGGTTGCGGGTGGAGTCGGCGTGGCCGGATGGTTTTTCCTGTCTGAATCTGGCTGAATCTTGTGCATGGGTGGTCAGGGTGAGTACTAAAAGGATAACACCTGCCACCAGGTGGCGAAAGCGGTTTTTCATCTGTTGATTTTTTGCTGACGCTAATCTATAAAAAGATGGGAGGATGTGGGGATTTTTTACGGGGAACACTTTAAAGCATTTAACATATTTGTCAGCTTCTTGAACGGCGACGAACCAATTGGAAAGGATGGTGCAGATTTTCGAAATCTGGTATCGTCCATTATATATTGATTTAATTTCACCGGTCTAAATTGCCAGCTATGCCTATTAAGCCGATCCGTATTTTTATCACCGGAGGAACATTCGACAAGGAGTATAATGAATTGAACGGCCAGTTATTCTTTAAAGACACACAAATGCATGATCTGCTGGAAATGGGCCGAAACAAGGTGCCGGTGGTGATCAGGACCCTGATGATGATCGATAGCCTGGATATGACGGCTGAAGACCGTGATCTGATCAAACACCAGTGTGTACAGTGTGAAGAAGACAAGATCATCATCACCCACGGAACCGATACCATGGCTATTACGGCCAAGGTGCTCGCTGAGCACATTAAGAACAAGACGGTGGTCCTCACCGGCGCGATGATCCCCATTAAGTTTGGTAGCTCTGACGGACTGTTTAATATGGGCTGCGCCATGGCTTTCGTGCAGTCGCTGCCTCCCGGCGTATATGTAGCTATGAATGGCCGCTTTTTCAACTGGGACAATGTTCGCAAGAACCGCCAGACAGGGATTTTTGAGGAGATTGAGTAGTTTGGTATCCACAAGGCGTATAGCCTTTGTGGTTGCCACGAACAACACAGATTAGCTTTTCCACAATTAATTTTGACTTACCTTACAGGAGCGCTGCCACAGCCTGTTCTGTAGGGATATTACAGGTCTACCGGCATACATTACCTAAATCGTCAACATTGTCTGGCTTTTTTGCTCCTGATAAGAAACGTCATTTTTATGTTGGTATCCTCATGGGCTTTGTATTGCAGGCCATGGGGTACTGGTTGTGGCCAGGCCAACCGGGCATCGTGATCGTATCGGTATTCTTGTTGGGGATCTTCATCAGCTATGGATTTGAACTATTCTCCAAAGTGACGGGTTGGGGCATCTATGATTTCATGGATGCGGTGTTTTCTGCCATTGGCAGTGTACTGGGTCAGGGGTTGGCCATCCTGTTGTGGAGCCTGTTTTCAAGATGATTTGCTTATTTTCGGCGGTGGAAATATGATACAGAAAAAGAAAGTAGACGTAGATGTGATCAAGGATGTGCTGGATGCTATGCTCGTGGCCCGGCCCGATTCTACCTTTGTCAAAAGCCTGGCCTTCCAATACGAGGAGCGGGGCGGATTGAGTAAAAAGCAACTGGAGGGTCTTTATCAGAAAGCGTTGAAAGTGGAGGGCATTCCCGAAAACAAACTAGCGACCCTCGAGGCTGTCATTCGTAAAAAGCCAACCAAATATAAATCGGCACCACCGCCCCCAAAGCCGTTTTACCAGAAAGATGAGCGGGTGGGACAGATGATCGATGCCATCCTGGCCAAATATCCCCAACACAAACGGGTACTGTTCTTTCTCAATAAATACAACAACAACGAAACCCTGGCACCCGGCGAGGTGACCGAACTTGAGAAATTCCACCGCCTGCTGAAGTAGTCGCTATTTAACAGGTTTCTGTCAGAAGAAGTTGTTAAACAACCCTCCCTGGCCTTTTAATATTGGCGAGCCGCTATTATCTTGGCGTTCATATCCATCCGTTATGGTTAGAACACTACTCGTAGCCTCTACATTGGTATTATTCTCCCTAAGCTGTAAAAAAGAAACCCGGTATGAGGCTGTTGCCCTGGATCTCCGCATCTCGGAGGTGGTGAACGACTCGACGATCAGGTTTCAATGGAAAGCACTACCCGACAAAGACGTTAAAGCGTATCGACTTTTACGCTCCGGCCGGCATATAAGCTGGTGGCAATCGGCCTATCGAACCGACACGATCCCTATCCTGCATTATCATGAAGGTTTGCGAATCCAGGAGTCCGTGCCCCTTGGTAACAAGTTTACCTATCAGTTGGAGGTAGAGACCAAGTCGGGGTTATTTAGGTCGAATGAGGTGATCCACGAGCGCAAGCAGGGATCGTTTTATGGGCTGGTTCAGGATGTTGTGGTTGATACCGTCCGAAAATATGCTTATGTGATTGGACACTGGACGGGGACGATCGCGCAATATAAATACCAGGAAAACCTACGTGTCAAAGAGTTGACAATTCCCGGCAACATTGGGTATTGTTCCATAGCAGATGTAAATGGCCAGCCTGAATTGTATGTGCCACGCCATGATGGCTGGGTTGATATCTACCATGGCGTATCACTTGAGCTTGAAGATAGACTCTATGTGGGAGGGCAAAAAGTCACCTCCGTAATCTACCACAACAATTTGCTGTTTGTTTCCACTTCGGATAGCGCACTCGTTGGGGGGTCGCAGCTTCCCACCAAAGTATTCCGACGCGATACCAAAGCGTTGGTGGAACGGGTAAGCGGATACATCAATACGCGCTTTCTATTAATACCAGGCAGCGGTCAACGTACCGAGCTTGTTGGCGTAGTGAACGATTATCCCAACCGGGCCTTTGTACGAAACTCATTCGATCAAACCGGAAAACTGCTTCCCGAACGTAGTAAATATATCAGTGCCGGAAATGCTCAGGTGGATATTTTTCAGGTGGCGCCAAATGGCAAACATTTCGTGAGTGGGGGTAATGGGATGGTTTATGATACCTCACTAATCTACCGCTACAACCTGTATGTTAACCGTCCCAATCAGCTCCCAAGATCCCATAAAGACATGGTATTCAATCAATCGGGCAGCGTTGTGTATTGCTCCAGGGAGTATCAGACCACCATTGAAACCTATGATTTTGGTTCCGGTGCACAAACTGGTGTATTGACCACGTCGCTCTATCCTGCCAAGCTTTTCACCGATGGCAAACAGCTATACTCCATTCTATCCGACCAAACTGGCAGAACAAGTGAAACGATCCACTCCAACTACTACATACAAAAAATCAATTTTTAGTCATGCATCTAATGAGAAATTTAGTTGGTGCTGTCGTCGTGCTGGGGTTACATAGCAGTTGCACCAAAACTGAGACGGTCTACGTCGCGGAACCACGCTTTTGCTTCGAGATCAAACCCAACTTCGATGAATTTGTCTATACGGGGATGAAAAAAAACTCCGCGAAAGCAGGATTACCTGTTGAGTTCAACTTGTGTCAACCCGCCAATTTCCCATACATCTATTCCTGGGATCTGGGGGATGGTACAACGTCAGCAGAACCCTATCCCCAACATACTTATACGAAAAGAGGTAGCTATACCGTATCGCTCTTTGTTAAAAAAGGGGAGCATTCCATCGATACCATCCGGCAAACTCTGCAGGTGTATGCAGGCGATCAATATTTTGCTCCTGACGCGGCGCTCCCCGCCTTTGGTGTCGATCTTGTGGAAACTTCCGACAAGGGTATACTTATAATAGGATACCGCCCAACTTCCGCGAATGACGTGCGTCGTCGCTATTTTGTACTCAAGCTGGATGCTGCCTTGCAGCAACAGTGGGTCAGGGAACTGCCTTCGGGTATGGTAAACCTGTCTTCCATCCAACCCATTACGGCAGACAGGTATATCTTAACCGGCCATTCAGATGGCATTTCCGAGCAATATGGCCTAACCTGTATCAATGAGCAGGGGACTGTGCTTTGGAGCAAGGCTTATGACCTGGGCAGGGGACTTATTTCGTATGCAGCCGGTACAGCCGACGGCAATATCATCGCCATCGGCCAAAAGCCGATCCTGCAGGGAGCCGATACTGTCGGGTTGCGCAATACCATTATTACGACGACGGCAGATGGTAGTTTGCTTTCAGAAAAAGGGTTTGATGATATCGGTCCGTTGTGGGGTGCTGAGAACTTTTTGGTGGAAAATGATGCGGTGGTGTTTGCCGGCAATAAACCCGGGGTTCAATGTGGCGGAAAATGTGATTCTGTCTTCATCACCAAGATCCTGATCACCAGTGGCTTGCCGTTGTGGTCAAGGGCCATGCAGTGGTATAATAGTCGGGCCTTGGGAAATACACGAATTGTGCGAACAGGGGCAACATACCAGGTAAGCACGCGTTACGAAAGCGTCCTATTCAATTTTACGGGAGATGGACAGTTCCTGGACAGGCAGCAATTGTACACAGACAGTTATGGCCCAGGCTACCAGGTAGCCACTTCCGACAACCTCTCGCTGTTGCTACTGTCGAACAAATCTTCCCAAACTTCAGGCTCTGTTGTGAAACTGGCAACAGCCAGCGAACGAAAATGGCAGCAGTCGTTCGCCTATCCCGTCAGTGCGCGGTCCCTGTCAGACGGTCAGCTTATTTTATTAGGGCATGGAAATGAAGGTCGTTTCCAAAATAACAAACCGGTAAAACTGGTTGTACGGAAGATAGGCGTACAGGGTGACATTTACTAGGAGGGAAGGCATATGGTACCGTTTGTACCCGATACCGTACTTTTGGGGGATGGAATTTTCAGAACAGATCGAACAATCGCTCCGTAACCTCAATATCGAGGCACTGAACGAGATGCAAGTGGCTTCCCTGGAGGCCAATCAACAATCCAATGCGGTTATTTTATTGTCAGATACAGGATCGGGAAAAACGATCGCGTTTTTGTTGCCCGTATTGCAGCTTTTAAAGAAGGGCTCCAAGGTTACGCAGGCAATGATCATTACACCTTCACGAGAGCTGGCGTTACAGATCGACCAGGTCTTCAAAAAGATGGGTACGGGCTTCAAGGTCACCTGCTGTTATGGCGGTCATAAACGGGAAATTGAAGAGAACAACCTGCTGCAGGCCCCCGCGCTGATCATTGGCACGCCGGGCAGGCTGGCCGATCATATCCGTCGTGGTAATATTACGACGGCCGATATCGAGACCCTTGTACTGGACGAGTTTGACAAGTCGCTGGAAGAGGGGTTTGAAGAAGAAATGTCTTTTATCGTAGGCTCGCTGCCTGCTTTAAATAAAAGGATTCTGACCTCCGCCACGGAGGTTGTAAAAGTTCCTGGCTTCGTAGGACTGAAAGATCCTGTCAGGGTTAATTTCCTGACTGGCGAGAAAAAGGAAATGCTGGCTATTCAGCAGGTGAGGAGTACGGAGGATGATAAGAAAGAAGCTCTTTTCCGGTTACTTTGCCGGATCAACAACCGTTCTACGATTATTTTTTGTAACCAGCGCGAATTTGTAGAACAGGTTAATACGTTTATTAAAGAGAAGGGCATTGTCAGTGTATTTTACCACGGCGCCATGGAACAGCAGGAGCGTGACGCTGCCCTGTGTAAGTTCCGCAATGGCACTTCGAATGTGCTTGTAACGACCGACCTTGCTGCCCGGGGCCTGGATATTCCGAATATCCGGTATATCGTTCACTTCCAACTACCCAACACCGAAGATTCCTATACCCACCGCAACGGCCGCACGGCCCGTCAGGAAGCCAGTGGAACTGTGGTACTGCTGGTGGGACCTAAGGAATATGTTCCCAAATACATCACGCCTGAACCGGAACTGATCACACTGCCCGATGACCTTGAGCTACCACAAAAGCCTGTATGGACAACGTTGTTCATCGCTGCCGGTAAAAAGGACAAGGTGAATAAAGTGGACATCGTTGGGTTCCTTACCAATAAGGGAGAATTGAAGAAAGAAGACATTGGCCTGATCGAAGTGAAGGATTTCTTTTCTTTCGTGGCTATACGGAAGTCGAAAGCAACTCACACGGTAAACCTCATCAAGAACGAAAAGATCAAAGGCAAGAAAATAAAGATCGATGTAGCTAAATAAGATATTTTCTACCGGCGCCCGGTTGGGGATATTCAATGAATGATATTCCTGCACCGGGCGCCTTATTTATCCCTCCGACACTTCCATTCTTCTTTCTCCGATCTGCTGGCGCCACATGGCGTAATACAGGCCCTTTTGTTCCAGTAACTGATCATGCGAGCCCGACTCGGTGATCCTCCCTTTTTCCAACACATAGATGGTATCTGCGTGCATGATCGTGCTAAGGCGGTGTGCGATCAGTATGGTGATCTGCTGGCGCTCGGCAGAAATGCTGCGCACCGTTTCAGTGATAGCTTCTTCGGTGAGTGAATCGAGGGCGGAGGTGGCTTCATCGAAAATAAGCAGCCGCGGATGCCGTAACAAAGCACGGGCAATGGACAGCCGTTGCTTTTCGCCCCCTGATAGTTTTAGTCCCCCTTCGCCGAGGATGGTATTTAGCCCCTGCCCGGTGCGGGTGACGAGCCGGCTGGCAGACGCTTTTTCCATGGCCTCCAACATGTCTTCGTCTGTGGCATCAGGCTTTACGAAGAGCAGGTTTTCGCGAATGGTACCGGCAAAGAGTTGCGTATCCTGGGTGACAAACCCTATCTGCCGGCGCAGCTCGTTGTAGCGGATCTCTGTTGCCGGGATGTCGTTGAAATAGATCATGCCTTCGATCGGGCGGTAGAGACCTACGAGCAATTTGACCAGGGTAGACTTTCCGGACCCTGAAGGACCCACAAATGCTATGGTATCGCCCGTCTTCACAGAAAAGGATATGCCGTCCATGGCATTCTGGTGGGCCGTATTGTGACGGAACACCACGTCTTCAAAACGCAGGCTGTTGAGCTGGTTGAGGGCTACCGGTTCGGGCGGACGCTGCTCGATTGGCTTGTTCATCAGCGTATCGAAGGTTTGGAGGGAAGCCTCTGCTTCGCGGTAAAAGATGATGATGTTGCCCACATCCTGCAGGGGACCAAAGATGGCATTGGAAATAAACTGCATAGTGATGAGCTCGCCGGTACTGAGCACGTGACCGAAGATCAGCCAGAGCAGGATAAACAAAATGGATTGCTTGAGCACATTCAGAACGGTGCCCTGGAAAAAACTGAGTGTGCGGACCTGCCTGGTCTTTTCCATTTCGAGCTGGAAGATGCGGTAGGTGTATTCCCGAAGGCGGCGTATTTCCGGAAAAGTGAGGCCCAGGCTACGTACCAGTTCGATATTCCTCAACGACTCGGTAATAATGCCCGCCATACGATTGGTTTCGCGGTTGATGGAGCGCTGGGTAGCTTTCATTTTGCGGCTCAGCATGCCGGTCAGTGAGCCCAGTACGAGCACCCCGATCACAAAAACCGGTATGAGCGCCCAATGTTTGGTGATGGCATACCAGATCAGAAACCCTACCCCGACCAGCGATGAAAACAGGATATTAATAAACGAGTTGATAAATCGCTCGGTATCGGTGCGTACTTTTTGGAGTACGGCCATGGTTTCGCCGCTACGCTGTTCCTCGAACTCATTGAAGGAAAGCCGCAGGGTCTGGCGCAGACCGTCGTTGAAGATCTGCATGCCGAATTTCTGTACGGCCAGGCGCGTGGTGTAATCCTGGAAGGCTTTGGCCACGCGGGCGAGCAGTGCAATGACGATTGCTACCCCCAGCCACCACAACACTCCCCTGATCAGTTCTTCGCGGGGCCGCAAGTTGATCTGCCCTGCATAGTCATCGATGATCTTACCGAAGATGATCGGATCGATGAGGGAGAGGACCTGGGCGACGGCCGCCAGCAGCAGCGAGAACAATACCAGCCAGCGTTGCGGGCGGAGATACTTCCAAAGAATGTGCATAATTGTTTATATAAACGATTGGTATGGCATCCGGTTCAGTGATTACCATTTGCAGGCCAGCGGAAATGGCAGGTATTCGGATTTTTCCTTACTTTTCTTACCACTACTGCATCCTATTATGAAAAGCTACCTGTACCTACTTTTGCTGGTCTTTTTGTCGTTATTGAGTTGCCAGGAACCTGCAGCCCAGATACGGCTCAGTCCTGGCTTTGCGTTTGTCGATTCTTTTTTTACGGGCCATTCGTTGACATTTGAGGAGCGTGATCTCTACTTTCCGTCCGATTATACCGAGATCGCCGGTAGGTTACAAGCAGCTATCAACAAGGACCTGAAATGGTATAAGGAATACACGAAAAAACACGGCGAGTTTGGGGAAAACCTTCCTTACCACGAGAAGCTGGGCATCACCCAGCAAGAGTTTGAAAGGTACAAATTATTAAGCAGGAACTCCGATTCGCTGCAGCTCAGGTCCAAGGGTATCCGTGTGATCGGTATCAGCAGACAGGACCAGGTAATCCACCTGAAAGATACCGGTACGAACAACCGGCTCCATGAAGTCTTTGTACGTGACCTGAAACGAGGCATCATGGAATTGAAGATATCGGTGTCACGGGCCCGTAATGTATCCTTTAGAAAGATCTATGAGCCTTCCAACTAGATTTGATCTACCAAACTCGCGATCACAATCATAAGCAACACAATCAGTACCGGCAGCAGCCCCAACAGGAAGGCTGCCCAATGCGCTGGTGTATGTTTCTTCTCATAACTCCGCTTCAACAAATACAGATCGGCCAGGTAATACAGGCAAATACCAACCCCAATTAATATCGCCTCTGAATCAGCAGGTGTTTCCAACACGCCTGCTACAATAAGCCAAACACCGCCGACGAGACATGCTATCGCTATGATGATGGTGATAATCCTTAAAACTAGTAGCATAAAAGGTATTTACTGGGTGGGGCAGCAATCAGAACAGATCGGCAATTATAGTCTGTATGCCATTAAAAACAAAATGATCGCCTTGCTTTTTGTGCTGTAGTTGCTGGGCGAGGGGCGCCTGTGGAGCGAGAAACAGGATGGTTTTACCCCCTATGGTTTGTTTTCCGAGACCGGCGGCGATAAAGAATGTCAGCTTTTCGTTCTGCAGTACGGCGCCGGCCCTGGCGGTGTCATAGAGCCTGTCTGTCTCTACTGCATGCAGGGCGGCCTGCTCCCTGGTCTGCTCGGCCAGTTGCCGTGCGAACATATCTTTCTGGAGGTGGCTCATGGCACGGGCCGTTTCATATTTGTCGCCCGCCGAGCTTTTTCCTTCCTGGTTGGCGGCCTCCTGGGCTTCTTCCATTTGCTGGCGGGTGTTGGCAATACGCTGCCCGATCAGGTCGAGGCCTGCCTGCTTAAGTTGTTGCTTGTAAAGGATCTTTTCTTCACGGGTCATGCCGCAATTTAGCGATCAGATCAGTTCTTCCAGCGTTTCGCGGGCATATTCGAGCGCAGCGACGGGCGATTCGAAGAGGCGTGGTTCGGTTCCGTCGATAAATACCTCCCCGGAGATACCTTCTCCCGGCTCCTGGTAATAGTAGGTGGCTGTAAAGTATTCGGTAGGAATAACATGGGGATTTTCCCTGGGCACTACGTGTGGTTCTATGACGACCCATACTTCTTTTCCGTTGATGGTAAGTTTCTCTGTCATGACCGTTTTTCGAATTCTTCTGTAAATCCTGTGCCAAGGAGGGGGTACTGGAACCGGTTGCAGGGCTATCATAGTCAACCAGGCATCGGGGCAGCTGATTTGCGCAACAAAAAAAACCCGGAAGGGCTAGTGGCCGCATTCCGGGTCTATTCAATCTGCCCTGTTGGGGGCAATCATCGACTACTGCTTTTTGGGAGGCAGGTTGAATGCCACGGCTTCGTGTTCAAAATGTCCCTTGTGGGCACCATCGCAAAATGGTTTGTTTTGCGAGAGGCCGCAACGACAAATAGAAATGATCTCTCGCCCACCGAGGTCATATTTATTGCCGTGCTTGTCCACAATTTCGAAATCCCCTTCCAGCTTGAGGGACCCATTGCTGTTAACTGTCACTTTTGTAGTTGCCATAACTTGTTATTGATGGCGCGAAAGTAGGGAAGTTTTTGTCATCTGTCGGCGGTTGGATCAGGGGTACCGTAACGGTGAAGTATTTTTCGTCTTTTTCTATCCTCACTTCCGGTAACTGCAACATTTTATACCTGGCATTAATGTTTTGCAGTCCGAGGCCGGTCGACTCCACCACGCCTTCGCGCTTGAACAGGGTATTTCGAACGACGAGTGTATGGTTGGGTGCGGACACCAATTCGATCTCGAGCGGATGTTCTTTTTGCAGCCGGTTGTGTTTTACCGCATTTTCAACGAGCAGTTGCAGCGTCATCGGCGGCACCAACCATTCTTCGTATTTCCGGTCGATGCGCATATCGAGGCGAACACCTGTGCCATAGCGGGTTTGTAACAAGTGGTAGTAAGACTGGATGAAGAGCAACTCCTGTCCGAGGGTGGTGAGCTCTGCCTGGTTGTTGCGGAGCAGGTACCGGAATACTTTGGTGAGTTCGTCGAGGAAATATTCGGCGCGGGCCGGGTTTTCGCTGATCAACGATGACAGGGAATTGAGGTTATTGAACAAAAAGTGGGGGTTGACGATACCCTTGAGCTGGTTGAGCTCGGCCCGGAGCTTTTCTTTCTCCAGTTGCTCCTTTTGTTTTTCGGTATACTTCAGTTTGGCGAAATGATAGATGGTTTCAAAGCCTGCGAAAAGAAAAAGGTAGACGAAAATAGCGTTGAAAAACGAGTACCCCCAAAGGCCGGTTGCCAGCTCGCTGTTGTTGAAGCGCACAGTTCCCGTAAAAAGAGAGCTGGGGGCTTTTCCGCCCATAATGATCAGCCGGAGCCAGCTGCTGAGGGCTAACATCAGGGTCGTGAAAGCTACGCCACCAATAATCACAACTGCAGTGCGGTTCCAGCTGCGGAACCACCGGATCTTCCATTTACGGCTGTTGTAGATCAGCCAGCGGCCGCCTTCACAAATGGCGATGATGGAAATAAGGGAAATGAGTGTACGCAAAAGTTTTGCGCCGTCGGCGCGAAAACACACGTCATTGGTATAGAGCACCAGGATGAAGGGAAGCACTATGACGAGTATGCGGAACCACTTATCACGAACCTTTATCAATGCAGCAAGGATTTACAGCCCGGGTGAGGCGTTTTACCAATTTGCAAAGAAAACCCACGCTCACCGCAGCCCCATAAGTTTTTGTATGAATTGGGGTTTTAGTTGCATGAATTGTTAGCAGCTATACCATGGAGATAATATATTATTCGAAAAAGCTTTTTGCTGCTGACATACTGCTGTCAGTACCTGGTTGTTGCTTTGTAGGGTAAATAGACAACCTATGCTTCACGCTACCACCCATAATGACGCCTTATTATCTCATTTTCAAGAACTAACCGCCTATCATGTTTGGGCGCTTACCCGTATTGCCGACTGGTTGCGGACCAAACCCGGTTTGTTGCTGGAAAACAGGGCCAGTTCGAGTTTTCCGGGTATCAAGGCTACTTTGCTGCATATGGTCGAGGTGGAGCGGGAATGGATGGGTCACCTGGGTGTATCGCACAGCCTGTTGCAGGAGGGATTGGAAGATGAGCTGGAGGCAATACTGGACAGTTTGCTGGAGCAGGGCAGGTTATTGCAGGACTATGTTGGCAAGCTGAGCACGGACGCTCTGGAAACCGAATGCAGCTGGCAACTGCTACTTGCCGGAGAGATGAACCTTGCCCGCAAAGACATTCTTCAACATTGTATCAACCATAGTGTTTACCATCGCGGACAGGTGGTAACCATCGGACACCAGCTTGGTTTAAAGGATGCCCCCCTGACCGACTACCTGTTTTACTGTCTGAAAGTGAAAAAGCCGGACCTACAGACACGGGAGCAGGAGCGTGGTGGGAGCAGGGTGACAGACGATACCAGCCGCAGGCCTTTTTTGGCCATCAACTTCTTCAACAGGTAAATTACCATTCTGTTCTTTACTATCTTACCCATCATAAGAGCTGACCTATGACTGTAACTGCTATTGCTCAACGCCGGTTGGTAAACCAACGCCTGTTTTCTTCCAGTTTTACCGAACCTGCAGAGGTGGTGCATTGGCTGGGTGCCATGCAGGCGCAGGATTTTGCCGGTGCCAAGTGGAGTATTGGAACGCGCCTGCCAGGCATTACGGACGGGGCTATTGAACAGGCTATCGATAGCGGTAAGATCATTCGCACCTGGGCTTTACGCGGCACCTGGCATTGGGTATCGCCTGTTGATGTGCATTGGATGCTGTCATTTGTGGCACCCAGGGTGCATCAGAAATATGCCAAACACTTGCGGGATGAGGGGATCGATAAGGCGATGATCAGAAAGAGCCATTCGGTATTAAATAAATCGCTGGAGGGAGGAGCTGCCCTGACCAGGGATGAACTGGCTGAACTATTTGTAAAAAAGGGCATCAAAACCTCCAATTACGGTGTGGGCTATTTGCTGCTGCATGCCAGTCAGGAGCGACTGATCTGCATGGGCCCGCGCAAGGGTAAACAATTCACCCACGTATTGTTGGACGAATGGGCTCCGACAGCGCAGCGGTTTACCCCCGATGAGCCGCTGGCAGAGCTGGCCCGGCGTTATTTTATCAGCCATGGCCCTGCTACCGCCAAAGACTTTATGTGGTGGGCGGGCATCACGCTGACAGAAGCCCGAAAGGGTATCGAGCTGGTGCAACAGGAGCTGATGGCAGACAATGTAGTCGGAGAGACCTACTGGCAAGGAGCTGAGGTGGTAGCGGCGGCCAAGAAAAGTGCGGTATATCTCCTTCCAGGTTTCGATGAATTTCTTTTAGGCTATACCGATCGGAGCGCCGTGGTCAATGAGCAATACCAGCATCGGTTGGCCATGACGGCCAATGGTCAATACAGCGCCACCATCGTAGTGGGTGGCCAGGTGGTGGGCATCTGGAAAAGAACTATTAAAGGCAAGGAGGTAGTAGTGGAGCTGGAATACTTCGAGCCGCCTGCGCAAACTGTGATTGCGGCTGTACAAGCTGCTGCCAGGCGGTACGCCAGGTTTCTTGGATTGAGGCTTGTTTTATAAAGTGGTATGCAAATACTCGCGGCAATTTTTATCTTGCAGGTTGAATGAGCAGTTTCGAACAGCATATGAAAGTGGCCGTAGACGCGGTCGTATTTGGGTATTCCAAACAGGAAGGGGTATCTGTATTATTGATACAGCGGAAGTATCCTCCTTTTCAGAATAGCTGGGCTATACCTGGTGGCTTCGTGCTGGAACACGAGTCATTGGAGGAAGCCGTGCGCCGGGAGCTGCAGGAAGAAACGGGCATCAGTGTGAACTACCTGGAACAACTATACACCTTTGGCAAACCTGGTCGTGATCCGCGCCAGCGTATTATTTCCATTGCTTATTTCGCGCTGGTGAAATCGGCCCAGTTTCAGCAACTGAAGGCGAGTACGGATGCGGAGCATGCGCAATGGTTTAGCATCAAAGAATTGCCCGATCTGGCTTTTGACCACCAGGACATTCTGAAAATGGCTGTGGAGCGTGTGCAGGCCAAGATCCGGTACCAACCAATTGGGTTTGAGTTATTGGACAAGGTCTTTCCATTTGCTGATTTTGAACACCTATATACCTCTTTACTTGGTCGTGACATCGACCGGCGCAATTTCAGCCGTAAGGTGTTGGCGCTGGGCATACTGGACGAGACCAAAGAATTTGCCAAGCCTGAGGGCAAAGGCCGGCCGAGCAAAATGTACCGGTTCAACGAGCAACGCTACCAGCAACTGGAGAAAGAAGGAATGCACTTCGAGATCTAAACAGTTGCCTTATTTCCAGTTTTATTTTTGGTTTTGGCTACTGCTTTGTGGTAAATTGTACTTCTTCTATGAGCTTCACCTACCATTTTTCGTTTCCGGCTGATCGATCGGCCACTACACTCCAACATTGCGTGGCTACGGCTCATTTGACTCTATTTTTCCCTACTTGCGGTTTACTCTAGGTTTACTTCCGGTTTACTCCAGCTTTACTTTTGGTTTACTTGACAGTGGGGTTCGCTACCCTTTACCTATTTTACAGGTACCAGACCTGATAAAGAATGGTAATTTGATGTAGGAAGCTGGAACTTAGACCATAAGCGTAGTCTTGCCAGACTCCCATTCCCGGTATCGAATACGATGTGGACAGACTGCCGGGCGAGCTGAAGCGTTGATGGATCAGCTAAGGTAGAGGTATTCAATAGCGGGTTTAGAAAATCTGGGATTATGGCTATCGGCAAAAATTTTATCCCATTTTGCGTTTTTTTTACGCAAATAATTTGCAGATACCATTAGGGCTTTTTATATTTGTGTAGAATTGACGCAAAATGAAACATACAGGAGTTATCATCGCACGCTTTCAAACACCTTATCTCCACGAAGGGCATAAATACCTTTTGAATGAGATCAGGTCCAAGCATAATAAGATCATCATTGTGCTGGGTGTTACCCCGGTTAAGGGCAGCGGCCGCAATCCGTTTGACTTTTACACCCGGGAACGCATGCTGAAACAATTTGCCCCTGAGCTGATCGTGTTGCCACTGGGCGACCACCCGGATGACCGGATTTGGAGTGAGCGGCTCGACAATTTGCTGAGAAACACCTTTCCCCAGGAGTCGTTTGTGTTGTATGGCAGCCGGGACTGTTTTATTCCCTATTACAGTGGTTCGCTGGCGGTGGTGGCTTTGCCAGAGTTGGGTAATCATTCGGCGACCACCATTCGTGATGAAAATGCCGATAAGGTGCTGGACAGTGTAGATTTCAGAATGGGCATCAATTATGCGTACCACAATAAATATGACGCTGTTCATCCAACCGTGGACATTGCCGTACTTCGGAATGGCGGAACGGAGGTGCTGTTGGGCAAGAAGCCTGGTGCAGCGGGCTGGCGGTTTCCCGGTGGCTTTGCTGATCCTACCGACGGATCGTATGAGGATTCGGCTGCCCGTGAATTACAGGAAGAATGTGGTGAACTGGTGACGGGCCCCCTGCAATACATCGGATCGGCGAGGATCGATGACTGGCGTTACCGCAAAGAGGCGGATAAAATTATGACCCTGTTCTTTAAAACGTCGTTGATCAGTGGGGAAGCGGTTGCCAATGATGACCTGGCCGAACTGGCCTGGTTTACGGTAGATAAACTTACCGCCATGATCGAAGAAGGAGCTATCACTCCAGAACACAGTGTGCTGGCCCGGATGCTGCACGACCAATTGTCGATAACGACCCATCTGACCAAGCAATAACTTAAACCTTTATACTTTTTATTCTTAAAACGGATACAATGAAAACGCAAGAGAACCTTTTACTGCTCGCCGACGCTTATAAATACTCACACCATAAATTATACTACCCAGGAACCACCAAGATCTATTCGTACCTCGAAAGCCGTGGTGGTCAATTTGACGAAACGGTATTTTTCGGACTGCAGTATTTTCTAAAGTATTACCTGGAGGGAGAAGTGATTACGACTGAAAAAATCGATGCTGCTGAAAAGTTTCTGGTGGATGTGTTTGGACGCAACGATGTTTTTGACCGCAGTAAATTCGACCATATCGTTCAAAAACACGGCGGTAAATTGCCTGTGCGGATCAAAGCCGTACGTGAAGGCGCGGTTGTTCCTGTCAACAATGTGCTGGTCACCATCGAGAATACCGATCCCGAATGTTTCTGGCTTACCAATTTCCTGGAAACGTTGCTGATGCAAGTGTGGTATCCCTGCACCGTAGCTTCTGTATCGCGCGAGATCAGGAAGATCACAACTGAATATTTCCAGGAGACCGCTTCGGCTGCTGCCAATGCCGGGATGGATTTCATGCTGAACGATTTTGGTTTCCGGGGTGTGAGCTCGGTAGAGAGTGCGGGCATTGGCGGTGCTGCCCACTTGCTGAACTTCCGCGGGAGTGACAATATCATGGGCAGTGTGCTGGCCAAAAGGTACTACGGTGCAGACCAGGTGTATGGTTTATCCATTCCTGCTACGGAGCACAGTATCTGTACGCTGCTGGGTGAAGAAGGTGAACTGGAAGTGTTCAAACATATTCTCCGCACGTTCCCTACTGGCACGGTGGCTTGTGTTTCTGACTCTTACGATATCTTCCGGGCATGCAGCAAATACTGGGGTGCCGACCTGAAGGAACTGGTGCTGAGCCGTGATGGCGTGCTGGTGATCCGTCCCGATAGTGGCGACCCTGTTTTCACCCTGCTGAAGGTGTTTGATATCTTGTTTGAGAAGTTTGGTTTCACCATCAATGAAAAAGGCTTCCGGGTATTGCCTTCCCAGGTGCGGGTGATCCAGGGCGACGGTATCAATGTGGACTCTATCCGGCATATCTACAATGCGCTTAAGATAAACGGTATCAGTGCCGAGAACCTCGTACTGGGCATGGGTGGTGCGCTGTTGCAAAAAGTTGACCGTGATACGCAAAAGTTTGCTTTCAAATGTTCTTACGCCGAGGTGAACGGAGAGGCTGTAGACGTTCAAAAGAATCCTATCGAGATCGACTCTCATGGACGACTGGTAAGTTCTTTCAAGAAATCGAAAGCGGGCCAACTGAAGCTGATCCTGACGGACGGTGTTTATCAGACTGTACGCAAAGAACTGGAGCCTGAAGCAGAGGATCAACTAATCACTGTTTTTGAGAATGGCGAGATCACCTGCGACCTGAAATACGAGGATATCCGCGAAAGAGCAGTCTTTACAGAAGTTGCATTTGCCGAGGCGAATAAATAAAAGGGCTTCGGCCTCGCAGGCGGAACCTGGGATGTGATTGAAGACATTGTTGAAGAGACGTTGAGCAGACAGGGCATACCTGTAACGGTATATGATTTATGAAATATTCACTCGACATACTAAAGCAGCAGATAGAGCGCGGTGACCAAATCGAGTACCTCTTTTTTTGGGGTCATACGCCCAAACGCACGGATGTTGTTGACAATTCGTGCCTGAGCCAATGGTTTCCTGCGCCTTTTGTAGTTGATGGCGTGACCTACTCTACCGCAGAGCATTGGATGATGGCACAAAAGGCCTTGTTGTTTGGTGATGACGACGCTTTCCATGACATACTGAAAGCAGATAAGCCAGGCACGGCCAAGGCCATCGGCAGGAAAGTACGGAATTTCGATGATGAGCTGTGGCATGCCAAGCGATATGAGGTCGTTGTACAGGGCTCTTATCATAAGTTTTCGCAACATTCGGCTATGCGGGAATTATTGTTGCGGACTGGCAGTCGGGTCATCGTGGAAGCTAGTCCGACGGACCGTATCTGGGGCATCGGCCTATCGCAAAATACCTGGCGGGGTAAGAACTTACTTGGCTTTGCCCTCATGGAAGCCAGAGACCAATTGAGACAATAAGTATTAACAATTAAGATCAGATCATGAATCAGAAAGCACGGGTAGCTATCGCGGAAGACACGCTGAAGCTACTCGAACAGGAATATTATGTCAATACTACGGGGGCCAGGGTCGACCTGCAACAAGCCATGGAGCATGCCACTGCGCATACAACGCTCTATACGCCGGAAGCGTTACAAACCATGCTGGACCAACGACCTGACGTCGGTGGGTCTTTTACCACCACTTACGAAGTGACCAATGAAACAACGCTGGATGCCGTTAGAAGACTGGCTGCAGCTGGTGCCGGTAATATCCTATGCCTCAATTTCGCCTCTGCCAAGAACGCCGGTGGCGGCTTTCTCGGCGGCGCCATCGCGCAGGAAGAATGTATTGCCAGGGCCTCCGGGCTTTACCCCTGCCTTTTAAAGGCGCCTGCCTACTACGCCTTTCATCGCAAACAATGGAGCTGTCTCTACTCGGACCATATGATCTATTCGCCTGCAGTTCCCATCCTCAAAGATGAATTGGGCGTGCTGCTGGACGAGATCGTTCTGACTGCCATCGTTACTTCACCCGCCGTCAATGCGGGGGTCGTGGTGGAGCGTGAAAAAGAAAACAAAGAACAGATCATTCCCGTGATGCGTGTCAGGACTGCCAAGCTACTAGCACTCTGCGCAACTCATGGCCATGACACGTTGGTACTGGGTGCCTGGGGATGCGGCGTATTCCGCAATAACCCGGAGGAGATCGCGGCCTTGTTTCATGAGGCATTGACCGGTCCATTTGCCGGCCAGTTCCGCAAGGTCGTTTTCGCCGTAAAGACCAATAAAGACAGCATTATTGAACCCTTCATGAAGTACTTTTTATGACCAGAGATCAGGTATATGGCGCTATGTTTGGCGTAGCCATCGGTGACGCGCTCGGCGTACCGGCCGAATTTAAAAGCCGTACGATACTGCGGAGCAAACCTATTAAAGGGTTCATTGGCTATGGAAGTCATAACCAGCCTCCCGGTACGTTTTCGGACGATACCTCTCTCACCTTTTGTCTGGCTGCCTCTCTTTGTAATGGGTACAACTTATACGATATCGGTAACCGCTTTGTAGACTGGTACCACAAAGGCTATTGGACGGCAGGCGGTAATGTCTTTGACATCGGGATGACGACCAGCAATGCCATCGCCAGGTTGCGCAAAGGAACAGAGACTTCATTTGCCGGCGACTTTGACGAGGACTCCAACGGAAATGGTTCGCTGATGCGTATCCTTCCTTTATTGTTCCATATCAAAGAGATGCCCATAGAACAACGATTTGAGCATGTGAAGGCCGTTTCTTCCATCACCCATGGTCATATCCGTTCTGTGCTCGCTTGTTTCTTCTACCTGGAGTGTGCTCTTGCCTTATTACAGGGACAAAGCAAGCAGTCTGCTTATTTGCAGGCCGGACAATTACTGCGTCAAATCATGAACGACCAGCAGATTGTTCAGCCCGAAATAGATCTGTTTGCCCCGTTGACAGATGGCAATATCGCCGCCACTCCCATCGAAAACATCGGCTCGTCGGGCTATGTGATGAATACGCTGAAGGCGTCGATGCATTGCTTTCTGACCACCGATAACTACCAGGATGCGGTATTGAAGGCAGTAAACCTCGGTGATGATGCCGATACCACTGCCGCAGTAGCCGGTGGCCTCGCGGGTTTGCATTACGGACATGCTGCTATTCCCGAAAAATGGCGAACAGACATTCGCCGGGCCGGTGATATTACCGATCTGTGTGAGTTGATGTTTGTTTCCTTTTCCTAAGCCCTTTCTCAAATTCTCTTTACATGAAAAAGAAAACCTTACTGGGTGTGCTGCTCCTGAGCACCTCCTTCCTTTATAGTCAGGATAAATCCGATTCTTCACAGTTGTTGCAGGAAGTAGTCGTCAGCTCTGCTTTTACGGTTCCGGCCAAATCGCCCGTTACTTTGAGCCATATCGGCCGCAAGGAACTGGAGCGCAAGAATTATGGACAGGAACCGTCTGCGATCCTCTCCCAAACACCCTCTGTGACTTTCTATACCGATGCCGGTAGTGCCTCCGGGTATTCCTATTTCCGCGTGCGCGGTATCGATCAAACCCGGATCAATATGAGCTTGAACGGCGTTCCGTTGAATGAGCCGGAAGATCAGGGCGTATATTTTTCCAACTACCCTGACTTCCTGGAGTCGGTGTCGGGCGTACAAATACAGCGTGGTGCCGGGTACTCCAAGCAAGGCGTGGCGAGCTATGGTGGCAGCTTGTATTTTGAGTCGCTGCGTTTTCGGGACAGTGCGGGCGGGCAGGCTTCGGCAGGCTTTGGGTCCTTTAATTTTTACCGCCTCAACGGCAGTGTGAATACCGGCTTGAAGCAAGGGTGGGGACTGTATGCCCGGGGCTCTCAACTGCATTCGGATGGTTACCGCGATCATTCGGCCAATACCTCCAGTTCGGTGTTCATCAACCCTGGTTATTGGAGCGATCGGCACAAGGTATACCTGGTTGCTTTTCTTGGTGAGCAGAAAAACGAATTGGCCTGGATAGGCGCCCCCATGGACAGTATTGTCAGGAACAAGCGTTTTAATGCCAATAGCCCGCAGGAGTACGACCGCTTTTTACAAGCGCATGCTCAGTTGCACCACGAATGGCAATTGAACAGTCGTCACCAATTGCATTCGGGCGTTTTTTACAATTACCTGGACGGCAACTATGATTTTGACCTCAATCATTTTCTCGGAATGCCTGCTACGGCCGAACTGTACAATTATGCTTTCCGGTCGAATTTTGTGGGGGCTTTCTCCTACCATACTTACTCCGCCAGGAACTTACGTTGGTACAGCGGCGTACAATCGCAGTGGTATCAACGGCGGCACGTAGGTAGTGAAAGATCGCTGGGCGAACTGTATACCAATACCGGTTACCGCAACGAGGCCAGTTTGTTTACGAAAGCCGCCTACACGGCAGGTGCCTGGGAGCTGATGGGTGATGTACAATTCCGCTACAGCAGTTTCACCTACAAGGGGGGCGAGTCAATGCCGGGTCAATACTGGAACTTCTTGAACAGTACGTTGGGCGTAGCTTATCGACTGAAGGAGGGCTTACGGTTGTACTACTCCCTGGGGCAAACCCATCGCGAGCCTACCCGCAATGACCTATTCTTGGGTAATGACGACCTGACCCGCGATGTGGATGAAAACCTGTTGTTCAACCCGGTAAAACCCGAACGGGTGATCGACCAGGAGCTGGGCATCAAATATGCTGCGCGGAGGGCCTTTATCAATGCCAATTTGTTCTACATGCGTTTCCGCAATGAGATCACATTGAACGGCCAGATCGGCCCTACGGGTGTTCCCTTGCATAGCAGCGCTGCGAAAAGTCATCGCAGCGGACTGGAAATAGATGCCTGGTGGCGCTGGGAAAATGGTATCGAGTGGCGCAATCAATCGTCGGTGTCGTACAATCGTATCAACGAAGCCGGCGTCGATCTGCAGCCTGTGCTGACACCCAGTCTGATCATCAACCAGGAGTGCAGGATGGTACAACCCCGCTGGCAGGCAGGTATTGGTTGCCGCTACCAGGGCAAGTCTTATATCGACTTCGCCAATACCATGCGCCTATCGGACTTCTTTATTGTTAATGCAGATGCCAGCTGGCAATTGGGCAAACTGACTCTGTTTGGGGTAGCGAATAATATCACCAACCGGGTATATTTCACGAATGGCCTGATCACTGCTTCGGGTGCTCCGGGATATTTTATTCAGGCACCGGTAAATTTCTATGCGGGGGTGCGTGTAAAATGGTAAGTTGTATGGTATGAAGCACAGAGGATTGGTATTGGGCAAGTTTATGCCTCCGCATGCCGGGCATCGGGCGATGATCGAATATGCGCTACAGTTTTGCGAAGAAGTGGTGGTCATGGTATGCGTATCTGACAAAGAGACCATTGGCGCCCCGATACGTATGGCCTGGATGGAGCAGAGTTTCGCCGGTGATCCCCGGGTGCTAGTCAGGCTGGTAGCCTATGATGAAGCAGTGTTGCCGAATAGCTCTGTTTCGTCGCGGGAGATTTCGCGCCTGTGGGCTGACTATATCAAGGATCATTTTCCGGGAGTAGCTGTTTTCATCAGTTCTGAACCTTATGGCGATTATGTGGCCGAATACCTGGGTATAGAGCACCGGTGTTTTGACCGTGAGCGTAAGTTGGTGCCGGTATGCGCCAGCGCGATCCTCTCCAACCCTTTTAAGCATTGGGAGCTGATCGCCCCTGCCGCCAGGCCCTGGTTCGTGAAAAAAATCTGCATCAGCGGTTCTGAATCTACCGGCAAATCTACCCTGACGGAGCGATTGGGAGCGTGGTTCAATACCGCTATCGTACCGGAAATGGCCAGGGAGGTAATCGAAACTACCGAGGAGGTCGTATTTGACGACTTGCTCAGGATAGCTACCCTGCACGCCAAAACGATCAATGAGCGTGTACTGCAGGCCAATAAGCTTTTGATCTGCGATACGGATGTACATATAACCAAGTCGTATGCGCGTTTTTTATTTGACCGTGAGTTGGTCGTACCTGACTGGATCGATGAAGCCAACCGGTTTGACCTGCACATTTTCCTAAATACAGACTGCACGTATGTGCAGGATGGTACCCGACTGGGGGAGGCGGAGCGGAACAGGCTCAGTGGCTATCATGAGCGACAGCTGCAGGAGGTTGGTATTAGTTATGTGACAGTGGGCGGCAATTGGGAGGAGCGTTTTGTACGTACGCGGGAAATCCTGCAGCATCATTTTTTAAACTATTAATCATTTCAACATGCATAAAGAACTGGCCAGGGTCAGCAAATTCCTGAGCCTGGTATTGCGTCACCGGCCCGAACTGCTCGGCCTTACCCTGGAAGAAGGGGGATGGGTGGACGTTGCGGAGTTGCTGCGCAACATGAACGAACAGGGACAAACCATCGACTTTGCCCTATTGCAGGAGATCGTCGACACCAATGATAAAAAACGTTTTGCTTTCAACGAAGACAACTCCATGATCAGGGCCAGCCAGGGGCATTCCGTTGACGTAGACCTACAACTACCTGTTGCTGTGGCGCCCGATGTTTTGTACCATGGTACTGCGGTTCAAACGGTAAAGAGAGTATTGGCTGCCGGCCTGAAGCGGCAACAGCGACATCACGTGCATCTCTCGGCCGATCCGTCGACTGCAGTAGCCGTTGGTGGCAGGCATGGTAAACCGGTGTTATTGCAAATTGACGCGAAGGCTATGCAGGCAGCTGGGCATTTATTTTACCTTTCTGCGAATGGCGTGTGGCTGGCCGATGAGGTGCCTGCTTTGTTTATTTCGGCCAGATAATTTATGACGCGTGTATCAGCTAAACATAAAAACGCAGGACGTATGTCCTGCGTGTGTTTTTCTGAAATATGGATTATATTCTTTTAGGCGGCTATGCGCTGATACAGCTGCCGGCCAATGGCTTCGTCTATCTTATCATTTATATTGTTTGCAGCTTGGCTGCTATCGATCGCTGTGAGGCGATTGAGGTCTTTATCCCATCCGAATATATGAACAGGACTATCATTTACACTCACCCTGAAACGTGTTTCTGTTGCAAGTGTTTGGAAAGGGGTTGCTCTTACTACAAGAGGTTTTCCATCTACCGTTAATTCGAATATTTCAGTTCTAGTTTTCATAACACCTCCGTTTTTATGTGATGAATTACAAACATAGTAAGTCAATAAGCGTGCCGTAGTATGCCAGATTTATGGACTTTAACGGTGCTTTTAATGGTCATTTAATTTCAGCACTCACACTGCCTTTAAAAGGTGTCGGGTTGCCCGAATTGGCCATCTTCCTGTATTTCAATTCGGTCTGATTATACCCCATTTGTAAATGCATAGACCCGAAGAACATAGATCCCGATCGTTTCTTGACGTTTTGTCTTACCTTTTACTCTTCTAAAAAATACTTACTTATGCGTTCCTACACCATTCCTTTTTCCCTGGCCGGGCTGTTGTTGATCGCTGCCTGTGGTGAAAACAAATCATCTACCGGAAGCGGTAACGGGGCATCGGTCATGAGTGCCGATAGCCTTAAAAAACATATCGCCATACTGGCATCTGACGAATACCAGGGCCGTAAACCTTTTACGGAAGGTGAAACCAAGACCATCAATTACCTGAAAGAACAATTTAGTCTGGCTGGCCTGGAGCCAGGTAATGGTGAGAGCTATTTTCAAGAGGTGCCGATGGTGAACATCACCACTGCTGCAGCACCGTCCATGCAAGTGCAAAGCAGCAAGGGCAACTTTACGTTGAAGGGCTTTGATGATTACGTGATCTGGACGGATAAGACGGATTCGTCGATCGCCCTCAATAAAAGTGATCTTGTATTTGCCGGTTACGGAGTGGTAGCTCCGGAATACAATTGGAATGACTATGCAGGGCTCGATGTGAAGGGCAAAGTGGTGTTGGTATTGGTAAATGATCCTGGCTATAATAGTGGTGACAGTACGCTGTTCAAGGGCAAAACGATGACTTATTATGGTCGCTGGACCTATAAGTTTGAAGAAGCGGCCCGGCAAGGCGCCAAAGGCTGCCTGATCGTTCACAATACACAGGCTGCCAGCTATCCCTTCTCTGTAGTGCAGAACAATTGGAACGGATCTCGCCTGCGCCTGGACAACCGTGGCAAAAGCGAGCAGCTTTGCGACGTTATTGGCTGGGTTTCGGGGCTTGCTGCCAACAAGCTGCTTGGTGCGGCCGGGTATGACAGCTCTTTACTTGCCAAGGCCGATGTTCGTGGCTTTACAGGAACACCTTTAAACGTTCAGCTATCCACCACCATGCAGGTGAAATCAGTGTATAACAAGTCCAACAACGTGATTGGAAAAATTACCGGCAGTAAACGCCCCGACGAGTATATCATTTACACGGCACACTGGGATCACCTGGGCATTGGCAAGCCAGATGAAAAAGGTGATTCCATATACAATGGCGCCTTCGACAATGCCAGTGCCACAGCCGGGCTGATCGAACTGGCACGTGCCTTCAAGAGTTTGCCGGAAAAACCTGAACGTACCATCGTATTCCTTTCCGTAACAGCCGAAGAGCAAGGCCTGTGGGGTTCTGCGTGGTATGCACAGAACCCGGTTTATCCTGCTGCCAGGACGATTGCCAACATCAATATGGATGGACTCAGTCCGTTTGAGTCGACCAAGGATATTATCGTGGTAGGACAGGGCCAGTCGGAACTGGAAGATTACCTTAAAGAAGCGGCGGAAAAAGCGGGTCGGTATATCGCTTTTGAAAACCATCCTGAAGCTGGTTACTACTACCGCTCGGACCATTTCAATTTTGCCAAAGTAGGCATTCCGGCTTTGTACACCGAAAGAGGATCCGACGTAGTTGGCAAAGGCAAGGAGTATGGAGAGAAGATCCACGAAGAATACACGAAGAATCATTACCACCGCCCATCCGACGAATTCGATGCTGCTACGTGGACAATGGCTGGCGGCCTCGATGATCTCAAACTTCTCTTTGAAGTAGGACGCAGGATTGCTTTGGGAGATAAGATACCTTCCTGGAAAGAAGGCTCGGAATTCAAGGCGAAAAGATAATTACGTCTACACCATAAAAAAAATACCCGGTACCATTTGTGCCGGGTATTTTGTTTTCAGTAAGAGAGGGTAGCGCTACCCCGTACCCATGTTGCATTCCATTTGTACCTCACCTTTGTTCTCCCAGTTCTTTTTGATGATGGTTCCGTTGACCAGCTGGCATAAACGCCGTGCAAAGCGTTCGCCGAATAGCCGCCCTTTTTCGTCTTTATGACCTACAAAGGCGACCATCGGCAATCCCTCGCGATCGGTTTTAAAGGCCAGGTCATATTGCTGGCATCTTGTTTCGATGAGTGAGGTAGGTGCGTACTTTTTGTTGAGGATCTTTAGTAATTGTTCTCCGAGGTCCATAGCGTTTGGATTTTACAGGTGTGACAGATATGGATTCAATAAGTTGCTACGGTCTCGGGGGATGCATTACGCGGTGATATCCAGCACCGGCTTGTAAGATTTTTCGGGCGAATAAGCAGGCCCACCGGTATTATTCCTCTTTGCTTTCTTTTCGAGCCACCTGGTAACACCAGCAGCTATCAATCCTCCTGCAACATACAGGCCAATTGTGAGCCAACGCTGCTTTGGCGAGGAATTTGTCTTATCCTCACTGAGGCCCAGTACACCCGGCAATTTGAGTGCGCCAATTCCTGCACTTAGGCCTAATATTCCACCTGTCGACATCGCTTTGTTCATTCTGGCTCCGGCCAGGCTATAGTACAGGGTATTTGCAAGGATATCACCTGCTAACGCCGTATTGTGCAGTTTTGATCCAGTAGGCGCATCGTGGCCTGTCTTTTCGATCAGCTTTGCGGTAGCCTGCTCGCCGAGGGTATCCAGACGGGGAGCGTTTGACGTCCCCATTTTCCTCGTCAGTTCATGCAACAGCGTTACGGCCAATGCGCCAGCCAGTCCGCCCGCCAGTGAGGTTAGTAATTTCATAATCCCCTTTTTTCGATAGGGATAAAAGAATGGTGCCAGGGACGACTGATTTTGATTAGTTGCAGGATTTGAGCCTAGGAGATATGGTTCAGGAGATTGGCGTGGAAGACCATCTGATAAGCCAGGCAGGAGCATTTGTCTCCCGGCCAAGCCAGCTGATTTACAGAAAGCTGGACGGTTTATCCTTCTTTTTTCCGAAGGGTGGCTATGGTTTGCCTGATCAGTTCGGGCTCATAGCCTTTCTGGAGTAGATAATCAGTGGTTTTACTTTGTTTCACGTAATGGTTGACGCCCTCACCGCGGACAGAACTCCACTTTTTTGATGCCAGTTGTTGAAGGGTCTTGAGGTAATCTTCCTCATTTATTTCGCTCATCCCCTTTTTAATACAGTATTCGCTGATGCGTTTTTGCTTCAGTTCGTACCGGATCTTGACGCGGCCCCACTGCTTCATGCGAAAGTGGCCTCCGGCAAACTGGACCGCAAATCGTTCCTCGTTGAGGTAATTCTCTTCAATGAGTTGCGACAACAATTCTTCCACATCCTGCTTATGCAGGCCAAAGGAGTATAATTTTTCCTTCGTATCCTGGTGGCTGCGTTCTGCATACCCGCAATAATGCCGGGCTTTTTGCAGTGCCTGCTCTTTGGATAGTTGTTTTCGTTGAAACATGGAAGCCAAAGTTACGGACAGTCTGGTTAAACTTCTTCCAGGCGGTCTACGCAGCCATAATCTGTTTTGAGCAGATCATCATAGTGGTCGGCGTTCTTAAATAAGGTGTTGAACATATCGGCACCAATCTCTTTGGAGATATCCAGGTCATAGATGATACAGGAAAGGATCACATTCTGGCTGGCGCAACTAAGTACCATTCCATTCATGCGGTAATTTTCCTGCAGCAGGAACTGATAGAGTGGTTTGATGCGGGTACCATCCGGGGGCAACTGACACAGATAAGCATCGCCGGCTATAAAGTAATTTTCAGGATTGTAGCTGATCTTGATCTTGGCGCTCCCTTCTTTTACTTCCCAGCGGTTGGCTCCGGAGCGGGCCAGTTTTACATCTTTTCCCAGTTCTTTCAGAATATCTTCGATGGTCTTTGCCACTCCTACTGGTTCTACTTCTTTTTCCGGCATCTCGGGCAGCTTCACTTCGGTACCACAGGCCGGGCAGTACTTGGCAGACTCGATGGTATCGGGCAACACGAGCGAATCGCAGCTCGGGCAGCGCGTGGAAGGTGTTCCTTTATGCGGCACATAAAGATTGAGCGCAGCCTGCAGGTATACTACTGGCAGGGCAAAACCCAGGTTATCGCCTCCACGTATGATGAATGAGTTGACACCAATCACTTCGCCCTGTTCATTGACCAGGGGCCCACCGCTATTACCCGGATTGATGGCGGCATCGATCTGAATAAACTTGAGGCCATCGCGGATACGATCTACTTTGGAGATCACGCCCTGTGTGGCCGTATAATTCAACCCGAAGGGGTGGCCAATGGCTATCACTTCATCTCCATCCTTCAGCGCCTCGTACCGACCCAACGGTAGTGTGGGCAACTCTACACCCGCAGGCGGCTGCAGAAAAGCCAGGTCATGTTTACGGTCGGTATACCATACGCGCGACAGCGCCTTTTCGAAGGTTTTTCCGGCGATGGTTACTTCGGGGTTATCGGCTACTACGTGGTCGTTGGTGACGATCAGGTCATACTCGTGCAAGTAAAAGCCCGTACCGGTACCACCCTGTGTGGCTATTTGTATTATGGCAGGATGAAACTTTTCTATTACTTCCTGTGTAGGCATGTGTATTGAGTTGCTGGATTAGTCGAAATTGAGTGATGTAATCTCGGAAGTGAATGTGGTATTGAAATTTACCAGCGAGTCGAAACGCAGGTTATTCACTTTGAAATCGAGTTTATTGAACTTGTGCTTCCAAACGGTGACAATATCTTCTATTCGCTGGCGGATCGCGTCATCATCAAACTCATTGGATGCCGCATCATAATATCGGGCTGTAAAGCCAAGCGCCGCAAAATAGTCGCCGTGATTCACCTGCATAAACAGCCTGAAAAGGTCGCTTAATGGCTTAGGCAGACTATAGGAATTCTGGCAGTAGGAGAACCCGTATTCCAGGATCGTGTTGGCGATCATGGGATATTGGTTGTCGCGGTACCACAGCATATTGCCTGCGGCCGCGTTGATGGAGTCGATCACCGCCTTATGGTTCTGGGGCGCAACAATCGAGAAAGTATGCTTTGAGCGAAAGAAATAAGGGAATACATCTTCTCTGGCTTTGGCGGCGACTTTCCGGTAAGCCTCTATCATCGTCTGATTTTTCTCTGTCGTTTGCTTGTCATCTTTCCGGAAATAGATATCGATGATCTTTTCCAATTCCAGCTGCAGTTTCCCCTCCGGGCTTAGCAGGTAGTCGATGCGAAAAGCGAGGGTGAGCAGATAATAAGAGATACCACCGGCAAATTTATCTGCATCGAGGCTTGCTATATAATCGAGGGTATTTGTAATCCATTTAATCAGGTAGGTGTACCTAACCTCCTTCTCCTGATCGGACATCTCTTTTACGTGATCGGTATCGATGGTTTGCAGGGAAGTAAACTCCTGTACCAGCAGGTCATCGAGTTTATCTGCCTTGATCGCCAGTTCCTTCAGCCCATAATACAGTTTATTGGGATTGGCCGAGCGGATATTGCTATCGAAGCGCATACACAAGCGGTCGCCATCGAGTGCATAGCGGCTGTAGTACAGATTGAAGTTCATTTCAAGGAGCCTGCGCATCACAGGCACGCTGGGCTGCGCCATTTTAGCGAGTGTGACTTCAGCGACTACGCGGTCCTGGTTGAATGTTCCGCGCACGATTTTAGAGCCCTGGTACAGATGGAAGCGTCCTTCTGAGCCATTTCGCTCCAATACGACATTCTGCTCTGCTTCATCACGCAGGTAATCGAAAAATGCGTCAATGCTTTCCGGATATTGTTGTTTTTTGAACAGGTCATCTGCTACCGTCCACCGATCTACTTTTTCTACCGTTTTGTTGTTGTCAGAATACCGGCCTAATGGAATAACAGGGTCATCTGCTTTCTTTTTACCCCAGCCAAAAAGTTTATCGAACATAAATTAGTATTTGAACCTTCCCATTTTAGTGGGCAGGCTTACGGAAATGAAGGTATTTAATTTCGTGGCATATTTGCAATTCGCTGAGGATAATTAGTTTATTGTGCCTCCAGAGGAGAAATTTGGTTGTCTTAACCCCCTTATCTTTGCGGGATGCTAAAAGAAACACTCATCAACGCCACTGAGGCCGGCGCCCAGGTGATCCAGCACTACTTCAACAATAAAAACCTGCAAATCAGCAATAAAGAAGGTGTCAACAACCTGGTTACCGAGGCCGACCATGCATCGGAAAAGGCTATTATCGAGATCATTAAACTGGCCTTTCCTGATCATTTCATCGTCAGTGAGGAAGTTGGTGAGATTGTTATGGACAGCGAATACAAATGGATCATCGACCCGATCGATGGTACGGTGAATTACGCGCATGGTATCCCGCTCTGCTGTATTTCCATTGGACTGGAAAAAGCAGGTAATATGATCATGGGAGTCGTATACAACCCTTTCCTGAAAGAGTTTTTCTTTGCGGAACGTGGCCAGGGCGCTACCCTGAATGGTCAACCTATACAGGTGAGTAACGAGACGTCGGTCAGCAAAGCCTGCCTGGTAACCGGTTTCCCTTATACTTATATCAATCAACCCAACGGACCGGTAGAAGTATTCAGCCGGTTTATTCGCCAGGGTATTCCTGTGCGCCGTCTCGGATCTGCCGCGATCGATCTTTGCTGGGTGGCGGCTGGCCGGTTTGATGGATTCTATGAGCATAAGTTACAGGCCTGGGATAGTGCCGCGGGCTTTTTGATGGTGGAAGAAGCTGGCGGTAAAGTGACTGATTTTAAAGGTGACCATTATTCGCCCTATCAACCGCATTTGGTGGCGACCAATGGAAAGATCCATGACGAGATCCTGCTTTGGATCAACGACAAATTGTAATAACTTACTGGTTTTGAAGGCCTTCACATAAAGCCAATCGTATATGAGCGAAAGAACTGAAATCAATGACCTGGGTGAGTTCGGATTGATCGATCACCTTACTAAAAATATCGAGCTTCAAAATGTATCGTCCTTATTGGGTGTGGGCGATGATGCTGCTGTAATAGATCATTTTGGCAAACAGACAGTGGTTTCTACCGATATGCTGGTAGAAGGGGTACATTTTGACCTGGCCTATACGCCGTTGAAACACCTGGGTTATAAGAGCGTCATCGTGAACCTGAGCGATATCTATGCGATGAATGCAACGCCTACGCAGATCACCATGAGTATCGCTTTCAGCAATCGCTTTCCCATCGAAGCCCTGGAAGAGTTTTATGAGGGCGTGTATGCTGCTTGCGAGAAATACGGCGTGGACCTTATCGGCGGGGATACCTGTACCTCCCAGAAAGGATTTATCATCTCCGTTACAGCCATTGGCGAGGTAACACCCGATACCTATGTAAAAAGGAGTACTGCGCAAAAGGGCGACCTGATATGCTGCAGCGGGGACCTGGGTGCTGCCTATGTGGGCCTGCTTTTCCTGGAACGCGAAAAGGGCATTTACCTTGAAAATCCCAAAATACAGCCCGATCTGGAGGGAGAATCTTATGTGATCGGCCGTTTGCTGAAACCGGAAGCCAGAAAAGAGACCATTGAATTTCTGGCCGAAAACAATATCAGACCCACCGCTATGATGGATATCAGTGATGGGCTGAGCTCCGAGATCCTGCACATTTGCCAGGACAGCAACCTCGGTTGCCGGTTATACGAAGAAAAAATACCCATTGCGGAGGAAATGAAGCGGGCCGCCTTTAAATTTGAGATCGACCCAACGGCTTGTGCGCTGAGTGGTGGAGAAGACTACGAACTGCTGTTTACCCTGTCACAATCTGATTACGAAAAACTCGTTCTTAATGAACAGATCAGCGTGATCGGTTATATGACAGAGGCTTCGGAAGGAACCAAGATCATTACTAAAGGAGGCGGACTGCACGATATAACTGCCCAGGGCTGGAACGCATTTAAGAATACCTGAGTCTAAACGGTTATTGCATGAGGCAACGGCTTACCGGCATTGTGGTGGTCCTTTCAGCTATATTTTCCGTAGGATGTGCTTCTTCCCGGAAGCCATTCAATCCTGATAGAAAGATGGCAGCCGATCAATTGCGGCAGGACTATCACTATTTCCGCAACATTCTGGAAGAATCGCACCCCAGCCTGTACTGGTTTACCACAAAGGACAGTATGGATCGATATTTCGACGCCGGCCTGGCTTCGATCACCGATTCTTTGACCGAACCGCAGTTCAGGAACCTGCTTTCCTATATTACGGAGAAAATTCACTGCGGCCATACCACGGTGCGTTTTTCCAAAAAATATAGTGATTACCTGGATACTGCCCGGTTACCAGTATTTCCACTGCACCTCAAAGTGTGGCCCGATAGCATGTCGGTGATCACCAACCTCAACCGCAAGGATGTAGTATTGAAACGGGGCACTGTTGTTACGGGTGTCAATGGCAGGACGGCGGCTCAGCTTACTGATACGCTTTTCAACTATATCTCTGGTGATGGACATATCTTGTCTGGTAAATACCAGGTGCTGAGCAACCGGGGTAGTTTCGGCAGCTTGTACCGCAATGTGCTGGGTCTTACTGATCAGTTTTCCATTACCTACCGCGACACTGATGGCAATGAACGGGAAACCGTCATCCCCGTCTACGATCCCCGTGCTGATACGCTAAACCGTCCTCCCACGCCGGCAAAGCCCGCTGGCAGGCAACCAAGATCTGCCCCACAACCACCCATGCTGAATGCGGTGAGAAATATCCAGATCGATACCACGTTGAATTCCGCTTATATGACGATCAATACCTTTTCCCGCGGTAACAGGTTGCGCGGATTCTTCCGACGGTCGTTCCGGGAGATGAAAGAACGGAATATCCGTTACCTGGTGATCGATGTTCGTTCAAATGGTGGTGGAGATGCCGGAATTTCAACAAAACTGACCCGGTATATTGCCAAAAAGTCCTTTAAGCTTGCAGACTCCCTGTACACACCCAGCAGAAAAAGCCACTACACTAAATATATCCAATGGCAACCGGCCTACTGGCTCATGATGCAGTTTGTGACGAGTAAGCATAAAGATGGCCTTTATCATTTCGGTTATTTTGAGCGACATGTGTTCAAACCGAAAAAAAAGAACCATTTTGACGGAGAAGTGTACATCATCACGGGCGGAAACTCCTTCTCTGCCACCACGATGTTTGCTGCTGCCGTGCAAGGACAGGATAACGTAAAAGTTGTTGGTGAAGAAACCGGGGGAGGTGCTTATGGTAATTCTGCCTGGATGATCCCCGACGTAACCCTTCCTAATTCTGGTGTACGTTTTCGCCTGCCCAGATTCAGGTTGGTGATGAATAAAGACCTGGTAAAAGAAGGCCGTGGTATTATGCCTGACATTGAAGCTGCTCCTACGATCGAGACCATTCGCCAGGGTGTCGATCCCAAGATTGATACAGTTCGAAAGATCATCATGCAGAAAGCAGGTTTAGCACATCAATAGCGTGTGCGGAATTCAGTATTCCTATAGATATTAGTGGGTAGAACTGCCTATTCTCCTTAGTGGGTAATTACATTTTGCACCTCCAAGACCTCGTTAAACACCACCATATTGGCCTGGTAGCCTTTGGCAATCAGGCCCATTTTTTTACCGTCCAGTAACCGGGCCGGAAATGTCGATCCCATTCGCAGGGCGGTGTCCAATGGAATGCCAACGTGCTCCACCCCATTCTTCACACATTGGATCATCGACAGCGCAGACCCTGAAAGCGTACCGTCGGGCAGGGCATAATGATCGCCCTTAAATATATGCTGGTATTCGCCGGATCTCGTCTCTGCCACCGCATCTGTGATAAAGAACAATCTTTCCTGCATGATCGTATGCGCAATCTTTACTGCTGCATAATCCACATGGATTCCATCACACACAATGCTGCTCATAGCCTTTGGGTGGTTGAAAACAGCACCTACCATACCGGGTTCACGATGCTGAAAAGGCGACATGGCATTGAATAAGTGTGTAGCAGCAGGAATACCCTGGGCAAATCCTGCGGATGCCTGTTGGTAAGTGGCGTTTGAGTGACCCGCAGATACAATGATCCCATTATCGATCAACATTTGAATGACTGCCGGATCGCATTGCTCGGGGGCGAGGGTGATCATCTTAAAAATACCATTGCCCCGGTCGATCAGGAGTTGTACTTCTTCTACCGTAGGCACCTTAATGCACTCCAGCAGGTGGGCTCCGCGTTTTTTGGGGTTCATATAAGGACCTTCCAGGTGTACGCCCAATAATCCTTTTCCCCCTTGTTGCTGGTACGCCCACGCAACTTCCATGCCTTTGAGAAATTTGTCGATGGTATTGGTTGCCATGGTGAGCATGAAATGGCTGCAACCGCCAGACAGGCAATATTCATAAGTTGCCTTTATCGCTTCGAAGGTGATCTCCTGAGAGAATAATTTTCCATTGCCCCCATAAATCTGCAGGTCCATGAAGGCTGGTGCCAGTTGCTGTCCCTGCAGATCTTTTATCGAATAGTGTGCAGGTATTGCCTGGTCGGGAACCAGGTCTTCGATGATACCATCGTTGACGAGAACAGCTTTCCCTGTTTCTACAGATTGACCGGTATAGATGCGTGCGTTGGTATAGGCAATAGACATGGTAGTTCTTGTGTGGGGCTAGGATTGAATGATAAAGTTATCGGCATCTTCGAGAAAAGGCAATTTCGTCCTGATCTCGTTGAGCTTTTCTTTTTGCAAGGTCAGCGTGTGTATGTCTTCTTCATGGGCCTTCGTGTACAGCACTTCACCCATCGGATCTATGATCATACTATCGCCGCTATGGTAAATATCGTTGCCGTCCTTGCCGATTCGATTTACTCCCACTACATAACTTTGGTTCTCGATAGCCCTTGCCTGCAACAGTGTTTTCCATGCGTGGTTTCTCCGCTCTGGCCAATTGGCCACATAGATCATGAGATCATATTCCGGTTCCGTCTTCAATGCTTCTTCTTCTGTCAATGGTGTTGCCTGGCGGGCCCATACGGGAAAGCGCAGATCATAGCACACCAGCAAATTGATCCGCCAACCTTTTACCGAAGCAATCAACCTTTTACGACCAGGTGTATAGTGTTCATCTTCGCCGGCATAGGCAAAGAGGTGCCTTTTGTCGTAGTAGCCGAATTGACCATTTGGCAACATCCATATAAGTCTGTTATAATACTGACCGTTGTCTTCAATGATCAGGCTGCCGGTAAGGATGATCTTTTTCTGCTGCGCCACCCGTTTCATCCACGCCACGGAGTCACCCTCCATTGTCTCTGCCAGTAATTCCGGCTTCATACTAAACCCGGTGCTGAACATTTCGGGCAACACTACGACTTCAGTTTTCTGGCCGATCTGGTCGATCTTCTCTTGCAGCTTTTGCAGATTCGCTGCCTTATCCTCCCAGTGAAGGGAGGTTTGTATGGTGGTAATGGTAAGTGTAGACATCTTTATTTGCAATTCGGTATGTAAAAATAACATTCCAGCCGTAAGCCGACGCGTTGCCTGATTTCGGGCTTTAATTTCATCCTCTATTCAGATCACAATGGCTTATAAGGGAAAAATACTCCGCAACCAGGTGACCGGCCAGGATATTATTTTCCTGCAAATTTCCAAAGATACCGGCGGTAGTTTGCTGGAGATGAAGTCTGTTTATAACAACCGGTCGAAAGAACCAATATCCCATTACCATCCGTACCAGGAAGAAGACTTTCTGGTTCTTGAAGGTGAGCTCACTGTGTGCATGAACAACCGGACCAGGATCTATCGGGCGGGCGAAAGCTTTCATATACCCAGAGGAACGATCCACAGCATGTGGAATGCTTCGGAGGGTATTACCGCCATGAACTGGCAGGTAAGACCCGCTTTGCAAACCGAATACCTGTTGGAAACATCTACCGGCCTGGCAGCTGATGGTAAAACCTCCGCTGAAGGAAAGCCGGCATTGTTACAGATTGCATTGATCGGCAATCGGTATGCATCGGTTTTCCGCCTGGCAAAGCCTCCCTATCTGCTTCAGCGGATCATTTTCACTTTGCTAACACCTTTTGCCAAAATAGCGGGATACAAATCCGTTTATCCCCAGTACTTCGACTAGTCATTAATGTATTACATCGGTGCCGGATGCATCAGTGGCTGCATCTTCCATCGCCGCCCGTGCTTTGCGGGCCCGTTCACCTTCTTCATCACCAAGAATATGAGCCAGTTTGGCTACAAGGGCCGTCCAGCCTGTTTGGTGACTGGCTCCCAGACCACTGCCGGTGTCTCCATGGAAATATTCATAAAAAAGAACAAGGTGCTCGTTAGCCGGCTTTTCGTAAAACCAGCCTTCGGCTCCGTTGGTAGGCCGTTTGCCCTCCCCGTTCTTTTCGAATATTTTTATAAGGCGTACAGTAAGCTCATTTGCTACCTGTACCAGGTTCATTTTGTTGCCAGATCCTACCGGGCATTCTACCAGCAGGTCATCGCCATAAAACTCTCCAAAGCGTCTGATAGACTCAATGATGATGTAATTGATGGGCATCCACACGGGGCCACGCCAATTGGAATTGCCACCGAAAAAATCGGAGGTAGAATCACCCGGATCGTATTGCACTTTATAGTCTACCCCGTTGATGGTTACCTCATAAGGATTTTGCTCATGGTACTTGGACAAAGCCCGTATACCGTAGTCTGACAGGAATTGCGCTTCATCCAGTAAACGTTCGAGCAGTTGTACCAGCTTTTCCCTGGGTACCAGCGACAACAAGACCTGTTCGCCACCTGCTCTTTCTTCGTTGGGCCAGAAGCGGCCATTTTTCAACCGGTAGGTTTCAAACCAGGTGATCCGCTTCTTAAAGTCGCCGAGTTTATCCAGTATTTTCTTTTCGATGATCGATACGGCAAACAAAGAGGTGAGACCGACGATCGAATAAACGCGTAGGTGGAGTGGGGCGGATCCAGCAATCGACAAGGTATCATAAAAGAACTTGTCCTCAGCATTCCACATCCCCGCTTCATTGAGCGCCTCTGCGATCAGTACAAAGTGCTCGAAAAATTTTGTGGCTGTATCTTCGAAGGCCTCATCTTTCATGGCAATTTCAAGGGCCATGTCCATCATGTTGAGGGCGTACATCCCCATCCAGCTGGTACCATCCGCCTGTTCCAGCTGCATGGTACCGGGCAATACGCTGCTTCGGTTGAAAACGCCTATATTATCGAGCCCGAGGAAGCCCCCTTCAAACATGTTATTACCGTTGGAGTCCTTGCGGTTGATCCACCAGGTGAAGTTGATGATAAGCTTCTGAAAGATCCTTTTCAGGAAGGCAATGTCGCCCTTGCCGGTACGATTCTTTTCGATATGGTATACCTGCAGTGCTGCCCATGCCTGAACTGGTGGATTGACATCCCCAAAGTTCCATTCGTAGGCAGGTAGCTGACCATCTGGTTTCATGTACCACTCCCGCATGATAAGAACGAGCTGGTGTTTGGCAAACGTGGGATCGACCATCGCCAGGGGGATACACTGAAATGCCAGGTCCCAAGCGGCATACCAGGGATACTCCCATTTATCGGGCATTGAAATAATATCCTGGTTCTTGAGGTGCTTCCAGTCTGCATTGCGTCCGTGAAGTTTACCCGGATTGACGTCGGTAATCCCATCACTGGTGGTAAGCCAGCGTTCCACATCGTAATGATAGTATTGCTTGCTCCATAAGATACCCGACAGTGCCTGACGCTGGATGCGTTTCCATTCGGCATCTTTCGTCGTATGCAATACGGCATTATAGAAAGCATCTGCCTCTTCCTTACGGGAGTTGAAAATATTGGTAAATCCCGTTGGGAAGGGGTTTTCGAAGATCTTGGCACTTAACCGCAGGTAAGTGGATTTGGTGGCTCCGGCTTCGATGGTGTATTTGTACACCGGGGCGAATTTGGTTCCTGACTTTTTCTGACGAAGCGGACCCAGGTCTTCACCCTTGATAATAGCCCGGTGAAAAGCATCTTTGGTGAAAGGGGTGATATTGGGTTGGCCAGATACGATTTCCAGGTTGGTCTCATTTTCCGTCATCAGGCTATCCGATGCCGGCATATAATATAGATAATAGGAGCCCAGCCGGCCATGGGTAGCTTTAACCGATGTTTTATCACGGCGTGTTATCAGTGGTTTCTTCTCAGATTGGTCATAGGCCCACCGATTGTAAAACCACAGATTGGGGGCGAGGGTCACATCAGCTGCCTTGCTGTATCGGTTGGTTATGTCTATTTTTATAAATATGTCTTTCGAATTCTCTTTGGCATAGGTCACGAGTACATCGAAATATTCATCGTTGTCGAACACGCCGGTATCCAATAATTCATATTCCGGCTCCTGCCGTGACCGATGCCGGCTTTCTTCCTTCAACTTATTATACGGAAATGCCTGCTGCGGGTACTTGTACAAATACTGCATGTAATAATGCGTGGGCAGGTTGTCCAGGTGGTAATACAGTTCCTTCACGTCTTCCCCATGATTTCCCTCATAGTTGCCCAAACCAAACAGGCGCTCTTTCAAGATATGGTCTTTACCGTTCCAAAGGGAGAGACCGAAGCACAGGTTTTGGAAAAAGTCTGAAATGCCTGCCAGTCCATCTTCTCCCCACCGATAGGCACGACAATGTGCGTGATCGAAGGGAAAATAATTCCAGGCATCGCTATTCATACTATAGTCTTCGCGCACGGTGCCCCACTGGCGCTCACTCAGGTAGGGTCCCCATTGTTCGAGGGGTATTTTTTTAGTCGAGTTGACGGATAATCGTTGATGTTCTGCAGTAATCATGATGATGTTTTCAGTCTACAATCCACAATGTAAAATAGGGCCAATCGCCAAATCAGGCAAACATCGTTGAAGAATAAGGTTTTATGATTGTGAATTTACGGCTTTACCGAGGTTTAAAAAACAAAAAAGGCCTCTTCCCGCCGGAAAAGGCCTGCCTGTAACTATTGCTTATACTACTTCTTCAATTGGATTTGCTGGTGGTTTAGGACGCTGTATAAAAAATAAGGTGCCGGCCACCCTCTACCGACACCTTAACAGACGCACAAAATCTAACGCACACCTTGCTTGCCTGTGTTATAGCTATTTTATAGGAAAAGTCTAATGGCTAAGGTTAAAAGCAATCACCAACTTCATCCTTCACCCGTTGGTAGCTGGTGATTGCTTTACGTTTTCACGGCACTTTTCAAACTACTGTCCTGTAAACTATACTGCTTGTCTCAATCATTTGACATAGCAAAAATGCGCTTTAGATCAGCTTGTAACAATAGCATGAAGATGTGAGAATCGTCACAAACAGGTGTTCGCTTTTTGTACTGTTTGCCTTCCGCTTACACCTGATATCCAGAAAGCTCCATTTATCCCCGGATTTGGTACTATTATACAACTATGTGGTATCACATATCTGTGTGGTTTGGTCAAACAAATTCAAAAATGAATACAGGGATAGTTATTTTTGGTTATACATACACCCCCATTGTTGAGACTAACAGCATATAGCGTATTGCTGGCTTTTTTGCCCAGCCTGCTACAGGCCCAGCACCGGAAGTACGTTTTTACCAGGCTCTCGACTAAAGATGGCCTTGCTTCCAACCATGTTTATAGCATTCTGCAGGATCAAAAAGGATTTATTTGGCTTGCCACGGGAAATGGCCTTCAGCGATACGATGGCCGAAAGGCGGTGATGTTTCGCCCACCGGCTGGAGATCAGAACTATCTCCCGGCGGCCCCTATCCGTCAAATTGCCCGCGATATCAACCAGCATTTTTGGGTGCGTACGGAAAGAGAGGTCGGTATTTTTGATCCGGTCAACTTCCGGTATAAAAAAGCCGTCATCGAGACGGGTGGGGAGGTGGCCCCGCGATCGGAGTATTTTCTGTGGCTGGATAGCAAAGGCAATATTTTCCTGATCATCACAAAACTCGGAGTGCTTGCTTACGACTGGAAGACAAATTCTTTTAGGAAGGACGAAGCACGTATACGTACTCCGCGTGGATGGAGCGTACGCAGTATCCTGGAAGACCCACAAACCGGTAGCTACTGGTTGGCAGCCGATTCTGGATTGGCCTTATTCAACCCCCGCACCAAAAACCTGAGTTACTATGGTCATAACCAGGAGGGCCTGGCGATATTGGAAAATCCGAAGTTCCGGGATCCGGTTACGGTCATGTACATCGATAACAGGCAGCTTTTTTGGTTAACCACCTGGCAACCCGGAGGCAACGAAAAATTTTATAGCTATGACCTCCGCTCCAATATCCTAAGCCGGGATACGGCAGGTTTGTTTGTTTTTACAGGTGTATACAAAGAAATGCATGGTTTCAAACAACAGACCGACGGCGCTTTGTGGACTTATGGTGAAAGATTGCTCATGGTGCAAGACACGCTTTCCAAACGTTTTCAATACCTGCGCAGTGATTATTTTGATGACTATGATATCAAGTATGATGTTGTGTATTGCATGTATGAAGACCGGGAACAAAACACCTGGATCGGTACCAATGAAGGAGTATATGTATTTAATCCTGCCCGCCAACTGTTTCACAGCATCGTTATGGATGGTACCTCCACTGCCAGTTCCCGGCAAAACCTGCAACCCAATGCCTTTCTGCAAACCAGCAACAGTGGGTTACTTATTGCTTCCTGGGGGCTGGGCACACTTTCCTGCGACAGTAATTTACTGCCGGTGAAAAACAATATACTGCAGGGTATGCCGGTTGGAGAGACTGGTTTTACGCTGCAATGGGATTTATTGGAAGAGAAGAAGACAGGCCGTATCTGGGTTGGATGTCAGGATGGCCGTTTGATCGTTCACGACCCTAAGACCCAACACTCCGATTTTTACCAGGTTCCGGAAACAGATAGACGAACCATCCGTCAAATGGCAGCGGATAAAATGGGAAATATTTGGTTGGCTACCCAATATGGAAATATCATTAAGTGGAATCCCGAAAAAGGTTATGGCAAAACATTTCTACAGGGCTTCCGCCTGATGCAAAATGTAAATACCATCGTTTACAAGATGCTGGTCGACAGCGAAGGTTTTATTTGGTTGTGTACCCATATGAAAGGGGTATACAAATTGGAGCCGGGTACGGGAAAAATTCTGGCGCATTTCGATACCCAAGGTGGTAAAGGTCAATCGCTGTATTCCGACATTGCCGGCGATATCATCCAATATGACGACAGCCTTTTCTTTATCAGCTCGGGCGCATTGGACCTACTCAATCAACGGAGCGGTAAAATACAGCACATTACTACGGATGATGGCCTACCCAGTATGAGTGTTACCAGTATGGAGAAAGATGCCGACAATAATTTATGGTTGGGCCTTTCGGATGGTATATGCCGCTATAACCATAGACGAAAAGTCTTCACGCTTTTCAACCAGAAAGATGGCATTATCTATGGCAATTTCGGGCACAATGCCAGTACCAGGTTACACAATGGAAAACTTGTCTTTGGTAATCCCCATAACTTTGTATTCTTCCAGCCACAAAAGGCTTATAGTTCTTCGCCACCCCTGGATGTCACGATTACGGATTTCAAGTTGTTCAATAATTACCTTCCGCCCGATTCCATCATGAAGCTTGAAAGCGTGGAACTGGACCATACACAAAATTCAATTACGATTGAATTTGCAGCACTCAGCTTTTTGCAGCGGGACAAGATAGTCTACTCTTATCAATTGGAAGGTATCGACGAGCAATGGATCAGGCCCGACAAAGGGCTTTTTGCGAACTATACCTCTTTGCCGCCAGGACGCTACACATTCAGGGTAATGTGTGAAAATGCCGATGGCGTGCAATCGCAAAGTATTACGAATCTAAAGATCCATATTCGCCCCCCCTTCTGGCAAACCTGGTGGTTTCTTTCTTTGGTAGTTATTGCCATCGCTGCTTTAATCTATTTTATTCACAGGCTGCGGGTTGACCAATTGCTGGGCATGGAGCGGGTACGCACAAGGATTGCGCGCGACCTGCATGACGATATGGGCTCGACATTGAGCACCATTAATATTCTAAGTGAAATGGCGAAGATGAAGGTGGATAAAGATACCGCCAAGACCAGCGAGTATCTCGGTAAGATCAGCGATAACAGTAGTCGCATGATGGAAGCCATGGATGACATCGTGTGGAGCATCAACCCTATGAATGATAGTATGCAACGAATAGCTGCCCGTATGCGGGAATTTGCTACGGGTGTACTGGAAGCACGGAATATAGACTTTACCTTCCGCGTGGATGAGGAAGTGCAGCACTTGAAACTTGATATGGAGGCACGCCGGGACTTCTTCCTGTTATTCAAAGAGGCCGTGAATAACCTGGCTAAATATTCCCGGTGTAAAAATGCCAGCATTGACATAACCATTCAGAAAGAACGTCTTGTAATGAAAATAGTAGACGACGGAATTGGTTTTGACGTACAGTCGGCTGATGGTGGAAATGGCTTATTCAATATGAAAAAAAGAGCCCAGTCACTGGGCGGAACGTTGACGATTGAATCTGCGCCGGGTAAGGGTACCAAGGTTTTGCTGGATGTGCCGGTGACATAATTATGTGATTGCCGACCGGTCAATAAATAAGTAGTTTTGCGATAAATAACACCTGGGATGATCAACATCATTTTATACGAAGACAATCCCCAATTGAGAGAAGGCCTGGCTATGCTGCTCAATGGTTCTGAGGGATTTGAGGTGATTGGAACCTTCAAAAACTGCAATAATGTAGTGAGCGAAGTAGAGGCCTTGAAGCCTGATGTGATCCTGATGGACATTGACATGCCCGGCACCAATGGCATCGAGGGTCTCCAATTGATCCGCCAGGGCAATCAGGATGTTAAGATATTGATGCTCACGGTGTTTGATGATAATAAAAATGTCTTTGACGCTATCAGGTTTGGGGCCAACGGCTATTTACTCAAAAAGACCCCTCCCGCCAAGCTTCTGGAGTATATTCAGGAAGCGCATACCGGTGGTGCTCCGATGAGTTCTTCCATTGCCACCCAGGTATTGAAAATGTTTTCCCAGGTGCATAACCAGACTGGCAGCGATTACCATCTTTCGGATCGTGAAAAGCAGGTGCTGCAATGGCTGGTGAATGGGTATAGCTATAAGATGATTGCTTCGGAAATGTTTATCTCCATTGATACAGTCCGCTCCCATATTAAGAAGATCTATGAAAAGCTGCACGTCAATTCAAAAAGCGAAGCTGTAGCCAAGGCCTTCAAGGATAAGATCGTTTAAACCGGTAGCCAACAAGTACAATTTACTTGGTTGCCGGTACTCTTCGGTAAAAGGTGTCCGTTAGCGTTATCAATATCTGGCAGTATTTCCCTCATTGCCTACAGCAGTGGCCAATTTGAGCTCCCGAATCATTTTCGTCAATTCTCCGCCATAAGAATTTGCCCCTCGGAGCCTATCCTTAATTCACATCTTTATGCTATTGTCGGCTGTGGGGTTGAAAGGTAATTTTGTATCTCAACAACACACCATGAAAAAATCGATGCAGGTAATTGCGATGGCAGCATTCCTTGGCTGCTTTGCTCTATTGGCCATTGCTGCCGGCAGCGAAAAGGCTAAAGCGCAGGAAGGATGTGGAGAAGAATGGCACAAAACAGAAGCTCCCGGAGATACCGAAAACAATACAGAACGGGTTATGAACGAAGTGGCGAGTCGATGGGCCGATGGAGCTGATGAATTGGTTTTTCACGCCCGATTTTTCCATAGAATCATATAACAACAATATTAATCAGACAGTTTTTTCTCAAAGGGTGGTTTACTATCCCGTCCCGTAAGGCGGGATTTTTTATGCCCAGAAGCCAGATAGCCAGCCTAGCAAGAGGCAGGTGAATACAATAAGCGGTGAAGGCAACCTGGTAAAGGAAAGTAAGAGCCAGGTTCCAATGATGACTCCGATATTTAGTATACTGATACTTTTGAATTCCGTGATGGAAATGTCTTTCATCATGTAGCAGGTAGAAGCTACCATGATTCCCACTACTACTGCATTGATTCCTTCCAGTGCACGAAATACAACGGCATAGCGTTGGAGGTTATGCCATATGGGGAAAAAGAATAATACTAATAAAGCACTTGGCAAAAAGATCGCTATCGAGCCTATCAGACAGCCCAGCATTTGCCAGGCTGGTCCCTTGTCGTTCATAGCCATTCCACCCATGAAGGAAGAAATGGAAAACACGGGCCCGGGGATGGCACGAACAATACCTGCCCCGGTGTAAAAGTCATCGCGCTCGATGCTAATTACATTTTCCTTCTTATCCTGGTTTTTTCTGATTACCATTTCAGATTTGGGCCTTTCTACATACTGTTCATACATCATGGGGATTAGTACCTGTCCCCCTCCAAAAACAAGGCTTCCGAAGCGGTAGGTATTTTCAAATAAGTTGAGCGGACGCCGATTTGGCCAATCCTGTGTCCGGGCGAGCTCACTCACAAGACCTGCAGCCATGAACAATATTGCAAACAACCAGATATTTCCCCATTTGATCTGTTTCGGTGGAATCCCTTTTTGTGGAATGCGCTTATCGCTAAGGTTGGTCACAAAACCACCTGCAACGATCAGAATCGGAAATACCCATGGACTTTTAAACAGAAAGAAGGTGACGATCGCGCTTACGATCAGGATCACAATGGTGATCGTATTGTGAATGGCTAGTTTGAATGACTTTGAGGCAGCGAATGCGAGGAAGCCCACCGCCATAGGTTGTATAAACTTAAAAATGCTGGCGCCCTGGGCCCTGGTGTCGAAATACTGAAGTAAGAATGAAAAAGCACCCATGAGAAAGCAAGCAGGAAAGATCCAGATGGCCAGGGTCAGCACTGCCAATGGCACGCCCCCTCTTTTATACCCTATCAGCGTTAAAACCTGTGTAGAGGATGCGCCGGGTAATAACTGGCAAAATGAATTGTAGTCAAGTACTTCTTTTTCTGTTACATCCCGGCGCTGGTGAACAAAGGTTTTCATTACCATACCGAAATGCCCTTGGGGGCCACCGAAAGCCGAAATGCTGTGTAGAAAGACAGCTTTTAAAAAGGAAATATGTCGTAACAGTACCATTAAAATGATCCGGGCAAAGGAGGAAAGGTACTAAACTTATCTAAGCCTTTGATCATTCAGGTTTCCACTTTGAGTGCGGTTCATAATAAGTCCACAGGAGGGCGGCCAGTTTTCGACACAAAACCCAACCTTCGTTAGATGCTTTCCAGCTTTGGTCTTCCAGATTTTTAGTGAGGATCGTATATACATAAGGGCCGCTGGGCGCCATGACCAGGATTGTTTCATTCCTGGACTGATTTACCTCTCCTGTTTTTGATGCGACGAATACATAGGGTGGTACCTGGGAAATCCCATTACCATCATGAAAATTTCTACCCAGTACGCGTAGCATGCGTTCACTGGCCTTTTTGCTGACTACTTCACCGCGAAAGATCATTTCCATCAGGCTGGTCATTTCGCGGGGCGTTGTTTGTCCCCATCCAAAAAGTTTTCTGTTTTGCTCCCTTCCCACGGTCCGTGAATTGACGCGTGTGTTGGCCAATCCTAATGAATCCATCAATTGGTTAATGCTGTTACCGGTTCCGGCCAGGCTTTGCAGCCAAAGGCTGGCTGTATTGTCACTCATGGTCAACATCAGCATGATCACCTTACCCAAGGTAATCTTTTCCCCGTTTTTAAAAGAGCCAAGTATATCCTCGCCCTCGTACAATAAGGAGTCTTTGTACTCGAGCTCCTGGTTATAGGCTAGCTCACCCTTTTCAAGCTTATCCATAATCCCAATGAGGATAGGAACTTTTACAATACTAGCCGTTGGAAAAATGGAGTCGGCTTGATAAGCAGCAGTCTTTCCCGTGCGTAGGTTTTTTACATAGATGCCTACAGTACCCTTTACTTGCTGCTGTTGTACCAAATGGACTATTTTTTGCTGGAGTCGATTGTCGGTGCGTGTTTGTGCCGACAGGTTGCTTATTAGTATTCCGGAAAGCAGGCATAGGAGTAGACTCTTGCACTTTTGCATAGTAAATGGCATTTTTTGGGAAGTTGTAGCTAATATAAGTGGTTAGATGCAAATGTTGAGTAAGTCAATAAAGTAATGAATTGGCTTTCGAAAAATCGGTCATTACTCTCCGTAGTATAAACGAAGTGTTCCACTATCCCGCTACCATAGGCACTATAGCATCCAATAGGTAATATATTACCGTTAGTAATAAACGAATTTATTTATGGTGGTGTTACAGCATGAAAAGCGCTGTACCAGGTATTGTAATAGATACCCGGGCTAAGACTTGTAATACCCGTTTCTTTCGATCTCTTCCGCTACTTTATCTGGTACCAGATACCGGATCGATTTACCAGCTTTGATGGTATTCCGGATATGTGTTGCGGATATCTCCAACAAAGGAGCTTGTAGCACTGATACCCGGCTGCCTTCATAGTGATCTTCTACCTCATGGCCAGGCCGTTTATAAATGTACAGGGGATAGTTGTCTAAAATATGATGGTAGTTTTTCCATCGCGGGAGGTTTTCGAAACTATCACTCCCCATGATCACTGCAAATTCATGCTGCGGATATTTTTCGCGGAGATAGGTGAGGGTATCTACTGTATAAGAGGGGCGGGGCAAGCGGAACTCAATATCAGTGACTTTTAAATGTTGTGTATCTTCTATTGATAATTGAATCAGGTATAAGCGGTGAAATTCATTCAACAGACCTGCAGAAGGTTTCAATGGATTTTGTGGGGATACAACAAACCATACCTGTTCAAGATCGGTGTTTTGCACTACATGTTGTGCAATGATGAGGTGACCGTGATGAATAGGATTAAATGAACCGAAATACAATCCGACTTTCATAACTGGCAGATGAATAAGAGGCTGCTAAAAATTGGAAGCTGGAATAATAACATCGTACATAATCATTTCGGGCAAGTCATACCTGCCTGATAGGGCAACTATGATGCGAGTTCCTCAATAAAGATATTATCGGCTTCGTTGAGGCGAAGACTCAGGTTGTAGCCCGCAACACTGATAGAGATCGGATCACCAAGCGGTGCGATCTGCTCTACTTTTACCATCTCCCCCGGCACACAGCCCATTTCCATTAGCTTTAAGAACAGGTCATTATCTTCAAAAGACATAATCTTTGCCCTGGCACCCGACCTTAACTCCGATAATCTTTTCATTTTCCCTTATTTATAGTCAAACAACATATCTAATAACATCTGTGTAAGGAAATTGATCGTTACGCAATGCTTATAATCTGCTGGTTGATCCAACAACAAATGTAGCTTTGTATACTTTAATAATGCTTACGATTTTCGAAAACTTATGGCTAATACTGAACCTGTAGATTTTCATTTCCTTGAATCGGTTACCCTGAAGAACAGATTGACATTGAAGAGTTTCTTGCGTAAACTGTTTAAGAAAGAAGGTATTCCGATGGAATCGCTGCGCTATATCTTTTGTTCCGATGATTATCTGCTTGACATCAATCGTCAGTACCTGCAGCATGATTATTATACGGATATCATCACCTTTAACCTCGCCGAACCTAAGCATGCAGTAGCAGGCGAGATCTATATCAGTATTGACAGGGTTAAAGAGAATGCCCGGCAGTTTGAAACTACCCTTACAGATGAACTACACAGGGTGATATTTCACGGCGTACTTCACCTCTGTGGTTATAAAGACAAAACGAAGAAGGAAGAGGAGTTAATGCGGTCTAAGGAAAGTAGCTGTTTAACGGCATATAAAAAGTATCTGGCTAAATAGTGATGGCTTGTCTTTATACACCATCTTCCTACAAAATCCCACATCTTTGGCCTGGACTTAATTGGCTATGCTATCGTCAAATATCAATCTAAAAAGATTAGCATTGTTGCGGTCCCTCTTTGTGTTCGTTTAAGATCTTGAAGCCCTCACACTACAGAGGTGGGTGATTACAAGGCAATTTGATACCATCGTTTAATAGGAAAGGAACCAGTAATCTGTTTTCTCTACTGTCTGATTAGTACAATTTGGCCGGTTGCTGATGCCTTATTTGCAATCATGAGATACCTGTCAATCTTCTTTTTTATCGCTACGGGTTTAGCTGTCAATGCTCAGCAAAAGGTTGAAGAACAGCTCTATTCAACGGCCTTGAAGGCCCCGGTCAGGTTTACAGTATACGTACCAGCGGATAGAGATACCCTTCAAACCTTACCTGCACTGTATTCATTCGGCTATGGAATGGTAAGTGGAGATTACATAGCAGCCCAGCTCAATTATTTTCAAAGCGCCAACTATCCATTTCCGCCCACTATCGTCGTAAACATCCTGGCTAATATGGATCGTATAGGATTTGTATACGATGATGGACGGTTGACTCCTACCGGAAAAGAATGGTGGATTGCATTCGGGATGAGATTATTCCCTTTGTAGAAAGCAAGTACCATACTATCCCCTTTAGATCCTATCTGGGCCATTCCTATGCGGCCAGTTATGGCAATTATCTGTTTCAATATGAGCCTTCCCTGTTTAGTGGTTACCTTTTGATGGGAGCGGAAAGAATAGGCCCGCAATCTCCTGCGTTTGAATTAACCCCAGCCATGAAAAACTGGGTTCAAAAGCGCCACACATTCTATTATCTGGGCGTAGGGAAGAGTGATATGGAACGAAGGCTGAACTATGGAAAGGAAATAGCGGATAAAGTAAAGGCCCCGGACTCCACGCATTTCGCCTTCCGGTTTGACACTATCGAGGGTGGCGACCACACCAACATTATTACCCTGTCACTTCAAAGGGCTATTAATCATTTGTATCAATTTTACACCCCTTACCAGGAGGTAGGGCCGACCGATCATGCAGGAAAGGTATTTGAAGTAGTCCTTGATGAAGTGGTTAGGATATATCACATGTCGCCACTTAAAACCCCAACCTATTACAATAGGTTTTTACCCCTAGCCATTGAGCATAACGATACCACAAGCTTAAAAGCTTACTGAACTATTACGACGATGGGCGTGGAAAGAGTTGGTATAATCTTCAATTTAGCATGCATTACAATAGGATTGGTCTCAAGGATTTAGCCATTAAATACCTCGAAAAAGCCATCCTGCAGAGTGAATCTAAAGAAATGGGAACCGATTTAGGTAAAGCCAACCTTATCGAATGCTATATCTACCTGGCTAACTTGCTTTCCAATGACCTTTTAAGGAGTTGGAAATATCTACAGAAGGCGAAGAACCTTTCTACCACTAACTTCCTGAATGGAATATAAACCCATCAATATATACTATGAGTTGGGTAGATTCTCCGTGATGAATAAGTACTAGGTAGCGGAGGGATTAAAGGCTCTATTTCAATTCAAGGTAATGGGAGAAGATGTTAGCCCAGACGCTCACGGGATTCTTACAAGCGCACCAATTACCTCATAGGGAAGGCTTATACTTTACTTAAAGACTTCGCCCAGGCATAGAAGTATCTACTACTGGCGTCGGCTGCTAAACCTGAAGACTAGGATAATAAGAAAGCTTTGGAACTACTCCCGTAACACTGTGAAATTGTATTCGTTCCACGTGGAACGATCCCATCGTCCCCACTATAAACCCGTGGTATTCAAAAAACAGACAATCCCTCTATATAACATTATCCCTGGTAAAAATCACAATCGGACAACTTTCAACTCTAGTAAAACCCTACCAATTCCAATATCTATAAGCAAGGTCCTCTCTGTGGTCGTTAAAAGGCCCACTAGCAATTCTCCCAACAATAAAGATCAAAGAAACCTATAGAAGGTCCTGCAATCGATCGTCCAAATCCCAGGAGTCCGTACATACCAGAGGTAATTAAGACAAACAACACCTCCAAGACACACAAAAGAACAGCCCAACACCAGGGTTATAGCACAGTGGTTCATCACATTCTTAAAACGAAGATTCACTCCACTCACATGAAAGACGTATATGTGTCCACCTTTCCAAATTAATACCATAGGGTAACAGGTACCTATAAAAAACTATCCGGTATATCTACATGACCCTACTACGGCTATCAGATAAGCCATTCAAACAGATATTAGAACATACATCACGCTACGATTATTCACCTCCATATCATTCGACTGGTTATAAAACTGATGGCCCAGGCCCCAAAAATTTCACACAAGACCATCTTTTACTTGTCTACGAAAGAGAGGATAAGCCGTACATAACCCGTAGATAAGCTGTAGATAAGCCGTAGATAAGCCGTCCTTATATAGATACGGCTTATCTACGGGTTATAACCATATCAACTAGAAAGTATCTACAGATTATCTAACATCATCATTCCAGTCCAGCGCCAACCAAAAAGCTAACAGAGGCAGAATTCGTTTCAGCTAATACCTTACTCTTACAGCCACAATAAATCAGTTCCACGTGGAACAGTGAAATAGAGAAACCCAGCTATTAGTGTAATTTTGCACCCTATGTTTCCAGAATACGATGTAATAGTAGCAGGTGCCGGACACGCGGGTTGCGAGGCAGCAGCAGCTGCAGCCAACCTTGGCTCAAAGGTCCTTTTGATAACCATGAACATGCAGACCATCGCACAGATGAGCTGCAATCCTGCCATGGGCGGAATCGCAAAAGGTCAAATAGTGAGAGAAATCGATGCTATAGGAGGATACTCCGGTATAGTGTCTGATAAAAGTATGATCCAATTCCGCATGCTCAACAAGAGCAAAGGACCAGCGATGTGGAGTCCAAGAACCCAAAATGACCGCATGCTCTTCGCTGCTACCTGGCGGGAAATGCTCGAACTAACTCCCAACGTTGACTTCTACCAGGATATGGTCAAGTCTCTCCTGATAAAAGACAAAAGAGCTTGTGGTGTTATCACCGGGTTAGGACATGAAATAAAAGCCAAGTCGGTAGTGATCACCAGCGGAACTTTTCTCAATGGGGTCATCCACATTGGAGAAAAACGTTTCGGCGGGGGTAGAGTAGCAGAGACAGCCGCCACTGGTATCACAGAACAACTGGTTGAACTGGGCTTCGAAAGTGATCGGTTAAAGACCGGAACTCCTCCCCGTGTTGATGGTCGTAGTTTGAACTACGCTAAAATGGAGGAGCAAAAAGGGGACGAGGAAATTGTCGGGTTCTCTTACAAACATGTAGCAAAACCTACCGAACAAAGAAGTTGCTGGATCACCTATACAAATCAGGATGTGCATGACATCCTCAAAACCGGGTTCGATCGCAGTCCTATGTACACCGGCCGAATTGAAGGTGTAGGGCCAAGGTATTGCCCAAGCATTGAAGACAAGATCAATCGCTTCGCCGAAAGAGACAGACACCAGTTATTCATAGAACCGGAAGGCTGGAACACTGTTGAAATATATGTCAACGGCTTCTCTACCTCCCTACCAGAAGATGTACAATACAAGGCGCTGCAGACTGTACCGGGTTTTGAGACTGTAAGAATGTTTCGTCCTGGCTATGCCATCGAGTATGACTACTTTCCACCTACTCAACTTACTCATGCACTTGAAACCAAGATCATCAGCAACCTATTCTTCGCAGGACAGATTAACGGAACGACCGGATATGAAGAAGCCGCATGCCAGGGATTGATGGCAGGTATCAACGCCCACCAAAAAGCAAGAGCCTTGGAACCAGTTATTCTGAAAAGGAGTGATGCCTACATTGGTGTACTGATAGATGATCTGATAAGCAAGGGTACCGAAGAACCCTACCGCATGTTTACCTCACGTGCGGAATACAGGACCTTGTTAAGACAAGACAATGCGGATTTACGTTTGACAGAACTCAGCTACAAGCTGGGCCTGGCCGATCAGCAGCGAATGGATAAAGTCATCGAAAAAAGGGAAGGCACCGAAAAGATAAAATCCATACTAAAAGACCTATCGCTGGATCCTTTGGAGGCTGATGAATTTCTCCAGTCGAAAAACTCAGCTCCGATGCCCCACAAACAAAAAAGTCTCCAGGTCTTGCTTCGTCCCAATATATCACTGGTCGACATGCAGCAACAGCTGCCCACAATAAAAAACGCTCTGGTAGGTTTTGACCGCGATGCTATCGAGCAGGCAGAAATACAGATCAAGTACGACGTCTATATCGAGAAAGAAAAAGAGATCGTAAAAAGAATGAGCCAGCTCGAAGACCTGGTAATACCAGATAGCTTTGACTATGCACGGGTGGCTGCACTCTCCAATGAAGCTTTGCAAAAATTCAAACGCATACGTCCACGAACACTTGGACAGGCAAGCCGCATCAGTGGTGTTAATCCAAGCGATGTTCAAATTCTAATGGTCTATATGGGACGTTAGCCTAAGAGCAATAAAAAAAGTCACCAGCGCATCTGTGCCCTGGTGACTTTTTTTATTGCACACAAAAATTAAAAAGCAATCTCCTCTACGATCTCCTCCAGGAACTTTGCATCCACAACATCAAACTCGTTCAACGCACTACTGTCCACATCCAATACCGCCACGACCTTTCCATCACGCATTACCGGAACTACAATCTCTGACCTGGATAAACTACTGCAAGCAATGTGACCAGGAAACTTTTCGACATCAGGAACAATCAATGTTTTTTGCTGCTCCCAACTGCTACCGCAAACACCTTTTCCAAAACGAATACGCGTACAGGCAACTGGTCCCTGAAATGGTCCCAGCACCAGCTCGTCATTTTTCACCAGGTAGAACCCGACCCAAAACCAACCGAACTGTTCCTTCAGCGCGGCCACAACATTTGCGAGGTTGGCTACCAAATCCGGTTCGCCGTCCAGTAAACCTTTTATCTGTGGTATAAGAACTTCATATTGCTCTTCCTTACTTCCCTCCGCCAAAACCAAATCTTCTGCCATAATAAACTTATTAACTTACATTAGTATTAAATATAATATAATTAGGCTATATCCACATTTCCTCTACCATATCCACTTTTTCCTTTCCACTATCCACAATGCTTACAACCCATACTTTGCGCTGATCTCCAACATTCGCTCTATTGGTTTACGGGCAGCCAAACGCAATTGTTCGTTCATAGTTATTTCAGGCAGCTCATACTCCATGCACAAGTAAAGCTTTTCGAGTGTATTCAACTTCATGTGTGGACAATCATTGCAGGCGCAACTATTATCCGGAGGCGCAGGAATAAACGTCTTATCCGGCCTCGCCTTCTGCATTTGGTGCAAAATCCCTGTTTCTGTAGCGACGATATACTCCTTTGCGTCATCTTCCTGACTGTACTTCAATAATCCAGTCGTAGAGCCTATAAAATCGGCGATCCTAAGAATTGGCTCCTCACACTCAGGGTGGGCTATGATCTTCGCCTGAGGGTGCCTTATTTTGAGTCTGGTGATCTTCTCCAGACTAAATATCTCGTGCACCATGCAAGCGCCATTCCAAAGGACCATGTTCCTACCGGTTTTCTTGATCAGGTAAGATCCCAGATTTTTATCAGGCGCAAAAATGATGGGTTGATCGACAGGAATGCTCTCCACAATCTTCTCGGCGTTGCTAGACGTGCATATGATGTCACTAAGGGCCTTAATATCCGCCGTGCAATTGATGTAGGATATAACCAGATGATCCGGGTGTTGGGCCTTAAATTGCCTAAAGAGATCAGGCGGAGCACTATCTGCCAGGGAACAACCTGCCTTAAGATCCGGCAACAACACTTTTTTGTTCGGATTCAAAATTTTCGCCGTCTCAGCCATAAAGTGCACACCCGCAAATACGATGATATCAGCGTCGGTCTTCTCGGCCTTTTGCGCTAATCCAAGGCTATCCCCGATATAATCGGCAACATCCTGAATATCAGGCTCCTGGTAATAGTGCGCCAGCACGATCGCATTTTTCTCTTTTTTCAATCGCTCGATCTCACCAAACAAATCAATTGTCGGATCAACTTCAACATCTAAAAATCCTCTGTTGCTGATATTCTCTTTTGCTTCTCCTATGTGTATATCTCCCATAGTATTTATTATTACTTCTATTATTTTTAAAATAACCTATTACTATTACGGCTGTGGATTCGTGGATAAAACGTCGCGTCCAATTTTTGGTAAAGTTACAACAACCCGTTTATCCACTGTTTTCCACAATTCATTAACAATCAGAATATCCCGCTGGTTGCGGTTCTCAGGCGGTTTTCCACCTTGGTGGATTAAAAAAGTACGGTATAAAAACATCCTATTCACAACGCAATTTTAGTGTTAATGGAGATAGAATAACTATCGGTTTTTATACAGGGCTTGGAACCTGTCCGCGCTCTCCGTAACTTCTTACCCAACTATCCACGAAATCCAAGGTATCAAATCCGGGGTTTTCCACTGTAATCGGGAGTTATTAACGAAAGTCCGGGGAAACTGTTTCCACATGGACGTTTCACGTAAAAATCCACCCCCACAGACAGTAAAAACCACAAAAAAACTGGTTATAGCCCATCGATGTTAATAACACCTTGTTGCAGGTAGCATCAACCAACTGTTCAAAAGCAATTCTCTCCTCTAACTAGCCGAAATAATCATACCTGCGGAAAATGGGACACTGGTTTGTCTAAAATCCCAGGAAAATCACAATAGGAAATAAACAATAGTGCCTGGTACTGGCGGAGATGTTCTCTAAAAAAAGCGCACCTGACCACCGTATAAGGTCAAAGCTCCTGCAGGAGCTGCCAACAGGCTGTAAAATAGTGATTGACGGATAATAATAATTGTCATTACCTCAACATCATAAAACGCTGTGTTGGTGCATATTTGACCCTGTTTTCCACAATTTGTTCATAATAATTTTTACCCTATTTTTGCCATCCCCTTAAAACAATGGGAGTAACATAATATTATATGGCTATTATTCAGACCATTCGTGACAAAGCCGCATGGATCATTATCGCAGCGATTGCTTTAGCATTGATCGCCTTCATCGTTCAGGATGCATTTAGTGGAAGAGGTGGAGGATTGTTCAGTGGCCAATCAACTACGCTCGGAAAGATAGACGGAACCAAGGTTGATTACATCGAGTTTGAGAAAAAGCTTGCGCAGGCAGAAGCCAACTATACAGCCAGTGGACAACCTGTAGATGAAAACACACGTCAGCAGATCCGTGAGAGCCTTTGGAATGAGTATGTGGAAAACGCGGTACTTGACAAAGAAATGGACAAGCTTGGCTTTGAGTTAAGCGATAAGGAAAAGTCTGATATAATATATGGAGCTAATCCTCCTCAGCAATTGCGTCAGCAGTTTACCAATGAGCAAGGTGTGTACGATGTTAATGCTGCCTATAATGCAATTAAATCACTGAAGAAAGGATCAAATGAATATAACAGCTTTTGGGGCCAGTTCGTACCCGCGTTGGCTAAACAACGTATCCGTGAGAAATTCGTGGGTATGATCGCCAAGAGCTACTATGTTCCAAAATGGCTCATTGAAAAAAGAAATGCAGACAACAGCCAGGTCTCCAGCATTTCGTATGTTAATATACCTTACATCACCATCTCGGACTCTACCATTAAAGTAACCGACGCTGATATTCAAAAGTATATCGATGAGCGCAAAGAGGCTTTCAAACAAGAAAAATCACGTGGTATCGAATATGTCATGGTCAACGCTGCCCCCAGTGCTGCGGATTCTGCGGAAGTGCTTGCCCGTGTGGAGAAACTGAGAGATTCTTTCGCAACGACCAGCGACGTGAAAAGCTTCCTCGTTCGTGAGAACAGCCAAACAGCTTATTATGATGGAAACATTTCCCGTAAAGAAATCAAGATTGAAAAAATCGACTCCATTGTAAAAACACCCGTAGGTGGTGTGTATGGACCTTACCTGGATGGCGGTTCTTATACGCTGGCACGTGTAATCAGCGCGACACAGTGGCCCGATAGTGTAAAGATCCGTCACATCCTGATTGGCACCAGCACACAAGACCCACGTACCGGCGAATTTGTTCCTATCAGATTAGACTCTACAGCACAGCGTATTGCTGACAGTGTTGAATTGGCTATCCGTGGCGGTGCTAGTTTCGACACTCTTTGTCGCAAATATTCTGACGACGGTAACAAAGAAACCGGTGGTGTGTATGAAAATGTAGTTACCGGTCGTATGGTGGCTGAATTCAACAATTTCATTTTTGGTAATCCTACGGGAACCAAAGGCGTAGTGAAAACCCAGTTCGGATACCATTATGTGGAAATCCTCTCTCAGAAAGGATCTTCTCCTGCCTACAATATTGCCTATTTCACTCAACCGGTTTATCCCAGTGAACTGACCACTAATACTGCTCACCAGTTAGCATCAACTTTTGCTGCTGAGAGCCGTAACAAACAACAATTTGAAGATAACATCAAAAAGCAGGGTCTTAATAAGTTCAATGCTTATGACATTGCTCCGCTCGAGGCAAATATTCCTGGTATCGGTACCAGCCGTGAACTGGTTCGTTGGGTATATAACGACGCCAAACTCGGCGATGTCGCCAATCAGCCATTCTTCATCGGCGACAAATACATTGTTCCGATTCTTGTTAACAGCTACGAAAAAGGAACAATATCTGTAGAAAGAGCAAGACCTATGCTGGAAGCACGTATCCGTAATCAAAAGAAAGCGGAACAAATTGTTCAGAAAGTAGGTACACCTGCATCACTGGAGGCAATTACTACAGCCATGAACCAGCCTGTGCAACAGCTGGATAGCATTCAGTTTTCTTCGCCTTATATTCCAAACCTCGGCAATGAAAGCAGGCTTATGGGCGCCGCTTTCAACAAGAACTACCAGGGCAAGGTATCTGATCCTATTTTTGGAGAGATTGGGGTTTACTATATCAAGGTAAATAGTATCAGTGCTCTTCCTGGTGTTGGTCTGGATGTCAAGACCCAGCAACAGATGGCAGCCCAGCAAGCTCAGCGCATGGGATACCTGGTAATCGAAACGCTTAAGCGCGCAGCAGACATTACTGATAATCGGTATAAGTTCTACTAAACAATTCTAGTCTATAATATTATGGGAATCCCGTTCCGAAGCGTAAAGCTGGAGAACGGGATTTTCATTTTGACTATAATCCGTCGTTTTGCTTTCTTATCAACCAATTACGCTGTAACTTTGTTATTATTCCGAAACAGCGTATTGCATGAGTGAAGAAATCGTCAATAAAATAGCGGCCAGTGGGCTCATCACCTTGGATCTGGAGGAATACTACCCAAAAGAAGAGATTTCAGTATTTGACCTGCAACCTCATCTTTTCATGGGAATGATTCTCAAGGAAAAGGATTTTAGAGCCACCTTGCAACAATACGACTGGTCTGTTTATCAGGATAAAATAGTGGCAGTAACCTGCTCGGCTGATGCCATTATTCCCATGTGGGCATATATGCTGGTAGCCACTTATCTGCAGCCTGTATCAAAAGACATTGTTTTTGGAGACGAAAAAACGGCCAGGCAACAAATATTCCTCAGGAATATATCGGCGATACCTACCGATGCTTTTATGGATCAACGGATAGTCGTAAAAGGATGCGGTGATATACCCATCGGAGAGTTTGCCTACCTGGAGATAACCAGGAAATTGAGACCTGTAGCGAAAAGTATCATGTACGGAGAACCTTGTAGCACGGTTCCCATTTATAAAAAGAAATGATTGCATAAACGTCCTGCCATATTTGGTGGGACTTTTTTTTATAGGAAAAATGCATTGTAACAGAAACATTTCTTCCCATGGATGTAGAAATTTTATCCCGAATTCAGTTTGCCTTTACTATTGCCTTTCATTACATCTATCCGCCACTCAGTATTGGACTAGGATTGTTACTTGTCATTTTCGAGGGGATGTATTTAAAAACCGGCGATAAACGGTATGAACAGATAACCCGGTTCTGGATCAAGATCTTCGCCCTCATTTTTGGAATTGGAGTTGCCACAGGCATTATCATGGAGTTTGAGTTCGGCACCAACTGGGCTACTTATTCTAAATACGTGGGTGATATATTTGGCAGTGCCCTGGCAGCTGAGGGCATCTTTGCTTTTGCCCTGGAATCTGGTTTTCTCGGCATTCTCATTTTTGGCTGGAACAGGGTAGGTCCTAAAGTGCATTTTTTTTCTGCGGTAATGGTATTTCTAGGCTCTATGTTTTCTGCTGTATGGATTGTCGTAGCGAATTCCTGGCAACAAACGCCTGCAGGATTTCGGATTGTCGGCGAAGGCTTGAACGCGCGTGCTGAAATCACAGATTTTTGGGCAATGGTATTTAACCCTTCCAGTGTGGAAAGGTTGACGCACGTGTGGATCGGTGCATTCCTTGCCGGTGCTTTTTTGGTATTGAGCGTCAACGCCTGGTATATATTAAAGAACAAGTATCTTGAAATAGCGAAACCATCCTTTAAACTGGCTTTATTTACTGCTACCGTATGTTCTTTGTTGCAACTGGCAGTTGGACACAAAAGCGCAGATGGGGTGGCCAAGAACCAACCTGCAAAACTGGCGGCGCTCGAGGGTCATTATGATTCCCTGGCGACCGGTGATATGTATTTGATGGGTTACGTGAATAATAAAACACAGGAAACAGCTGGCATCCGGATTCCCGGCGGATTGTCTTTCCTTTTACATGGGAATTTCAACACACCGATCAAAGGCCTGAATGCATTTCCAGCCGACGAACGACCAACACAGGTAAACGCCGTCTTTCAGTTTTACCATATCATGGTGGGCATTGGTATGACGCTCATTGGCCTGACTGTATTTGCTACCTGGCTTTATTTCAGAAACAAATTGTTTGACAAGCGATGGCTGATGTGGGTATTCGTATGGGCTGTACTGCTACCACAAATTGCCAATCAATCCGGGTGGTTTGCCGCAGAAATGGGACGGCAACCATGGGTCGTGTATGGGTTGTTAAAAACTTCTGATGCCCTTTCAAAAGCTGTAACGGCGAACCAGGTTCTTTTCTCATTGATCATGTTTACGGTTGTTTACCTATTGCTGTTGGTATTATTTCTTTACCTACTCAACAAGAAAATACAACATGGCCCTGTAGACTATGGTACAAAAGAATCCATCGAGGAAGGAACCAAACGTGATAACCCATTATTAGCTCATTAACAGTTTTACAGTATGGAAACATTTCTTGGACTAGATTTCAACGTATGGTGGTTTCTTGTCTTTGGTGGGGTGATCAGCGGCTATGCTATTCTCGATGGCTTTGACCTGGGAGCCGGGGCACTTCATCTTTTGTTGAGAAAGGAACAGAGCCGTCGCATTGCATTGAATGCGATAGGTCCGGTTTGGGATGGCAATGAAGTATGGCTCGTCATTGCTGGCGGTGCATTGTTTGCTGGTTTTCCGGTTGCTTATGCCGCCATTTTTTCTGCCTTCTACGTGCCTTTCATGGTTTTTCTGATGGGAATTATTTTTAGAGCAGTTGCTATTGAATTCAGGAGTAAAGAACCCATGTTGTGGTGGCGTAAAACCTGGGATGTTGTTTACTGCGCTGCATCGATTACCATAGCGTTATCGTTGGGACTGATGCTGGGCAATGTAGCCCTTGGAATTCCCCTCAATGAACAACGTGAGTTTTCCGGAAACTGGCTTTCGTTTTTTAATCCTTTTTCGATCATGGTTTCCATTACGACGCTGGCACTGTTCATGGTGCACGGTGCGATCTACCTCACCATGAAAACTGAGAAACGATTATATGCCAGACTACGTATCCTTTCGCGGAATTTCATCATTTTTTTCGTACTTAGCTTCGTCATCACGACACTGTATACACTTCTATATGTACCACACCTCAGCGATTTTTTCCGGGCAAACCCTGTGGCGTTCATCATTCCAATATTTATGGTTTTAAGCATTGCAAATATTCCACGGCAGATCAAGAAAGGAAAATATAGATATGCTTTTATCAGTTCTGCGCTGACAATTGCGCTGCTATTAATCATGGTTGCTATGGAAGTATATCCTTATCTACTGTACTCTACAGAGAACCCTGCCAATAGTATCACCATTGAAAACGCCGCTTCTTCTTACAAAACAATGAAAATATTACTTACGATCGCGGTGATCGGGACACCGTTGGTTGCTATTTATACCTCTTTTGTTTTCTGGACCTTCAAGGGAAAAGTAAAACTGGACGAAATGAGTTATTAAGGAATAAAGGCGGCCCACATGGCCGCCCTTATTTTTATATACTTGACCCTACTTTCTCCAGCAGGGCCTTGGTTTTTTTGATACCTTCTTCCGGGCTTAATTTGTCTCCTTCGAACTCTATACCGACATAACCGGTAAAGCCTGCATCCTTCACAATTTTGAACATTTTATAATAGTCAGTTTCTATGCAATTACCTGCTGCATCAAAATCAAAAGTTTTCGCGCTGACACCCTTTGCAAAAGGCATCAGTTCCTGGGTACCTTTGTAACGATCATATTCTTCGACACAGTTACCAGCATACATATCTTTTCCATCCCGCTTTACGCAGAAATTCCCAAAATCAGGGAGGGTGCCAATATTAGGTTTATTCACACCTCTCATCACTGCTGCCAACCAGCTCCCATCGGATGTGTAACCACCGTGATTTTCCACAATGATGTTGATACCTGCCTTGGCGCCATATTCACCCAAACGACCGAGGCCATCGATGGCGGCTTTTTGCACATCTTCGCGACTACCTTCGCCATGTGCATTTACACGAATGGTAGCACAACCGAGGAATTTAGCAGCATCTACCCACTTATAGTGGTTTTCAACCGCAGTTATGCGTTCTTTGTCATTGGTGGATCCCAGTGAACCTTCGCCGTCACACATGATCAGGTGATTTTTAATACCATTGTCATTGCATCGTTTTAGCAGTTCGGCCAGGTATTTTTCATCTTTGGCTTTGTCTTTGAAAAATTGATTAACATATTCAACGATCCTTATCCCGTAATCACGTTTCGCGACAATTGGAAAATCCAGGTTGTCCAGTTTTTTATCAAAAAAAGATTTGTGGAGCGACCATTGGGCCAGTGAAATTTCAAAGAATAACTTTTGGGCAGAGGCAGTGCTGGTGCCAGAAACGGAATCTTGAGTGGCGGTTTTTGATGGTTCGGAGCCATCATTACAACCGGCCACGCCGGCAGCAACAGTTCCTAAGCCAGCAGTAAGACCACCCAGCTGTAGCAGAAATTGACGACGATTGGTTGACATAATAAGTTTTTTCAGATAGCAAAAAATCAGATCTCAGTAAACTGAAAATACAACAATATCGCCAAAGATTAACCTCTTATACCCTGTCTGGTCTGTTGTGCACAAAGCAACGTTTAAAACCAACCTCGTTTCCTGAAAGCCCATAACATCCAGATGGGAATTAGCAACATAAATCCTACGGCGCTAAAGAATCCCCATTTATTATGAATGGATGGTATAAAATCGAAGTTCATACCAAAGATTCCACCAATTACGGTAGCCGGAGCTAACAGACAGGTAACTATAGCCATTACCTTCATGACCTCATTGAGTTTGAGGTTGACGTTGTTGATGTATAGGTCCTGCATACTGGTCATCATATCCCGGTAGTTCTCACTTAGGTCATACGCCTGGATAATATGATCGTATACGTCTTTGAAGTATTTAGTAGTTCGATCGTCGAGCAGGTCGCTTTCGCTTCGTATAATGCCATTGAGGAGGTCTCGAACTGGTGCTATATTTCTTTTAAGTACGATCAATTCCTTGCGCAATTGATTGATGCGAGCCAACGATTTCGTATTGCTTCGCCTGATCACTTCTTCTTCCAACAATTCGACCTGTTCTCCCAGTTTCTCCATCACTATAAAATAGTTGTCGACAATGATGTCCAGCATGGCGTACAACAAATAATCAGCTGTTCGTTGTCGGATCTTGCTATTAGCCATACGCAGCTTGAACCGAATCGGATCGAATACATCCCGGTCCGCATCTTCCTGGAAGGAAACCACAAAGTGCCTACCCAGCACAATACTTATCTGTTCCGTTTCGACCGTTCTTGTCGTGCTATTGAAATACAGCATGTTTAACAGGCAATACAAAACACCCTCGACTTCGTCCATTTTAGGGCGCTGGTGCATGCTTAAAATATCCTCAATCAACAAGGCATGTATACCAAATTGGGTCGAGACGGCTTCAACATCTTTTTTACGGATGCCATCTATATTGATCCAACTAATTTGATTACTATCCCGGTAAGCAAAGCATTCTTCGATCTTATCAAGCTTTCTTTCCTCAACCTTTTCTGCATTGTAGTTAAATACGGTGATGAAGATTTGTTTTGCCTCTTCACGTTCCGGGGCAGCGGTTGGATTGATATTAAATATCTCTTTGGTCCGGTGGGTTCCAAATAGCGAAGGCAATCCAAGATAACGTAGATATTTCTGCGGGCTCATAATTGGTATATCAATGAAAAATTAAGCATAATAACCATAACCCAAAAAAAATGCCCCAGATATTAATGGGGCATTTTTTTACGTAGTTATATTATTACTAGTCTATTGTATTCAATTCCAGGTCTACACCATGAGGATTACCTTCCACTTTTACAAGTGCCGGAAATGCAGGATTGTTCAATATCCAGAGTCGAGTGGAACCGCCGGGGCCTTCTACCAGGATAGCATCTATATTTTTGCCACCTACCTTCAAACCAGGCTGATCTGCCTTAACTGTAAACGTGGCGTCATTATAGAAAAACTTTTTATCCTGTTGAAGCATATTCCATTGCTGTTTTGATATCAATAAAACGGCTGTTTCTTCACCTAATTCTTCATCGGTACCTGCAGTTGGTTGTGTCCAATACCCATTTTTGGCGCTTTCAAGTGACTTTTTCTTCATTACCCATCCACCAGTACCCATCCCCTCGATCGTCCATCCAATCCTAACATATTCGCTGCTCAAGGAGTCAATAACAGCGGTGAAAGGAATGTTCTGTCCACTGGTTAGCAATGTATAACTCAAGCGTGCTCCCTTTTTAATCACAGGATTTACTTTGTCCTGTGCAAAGAGACATGCAGAACTTAAAACGCAAAAAGCCAACAGCATTTTTTTCATGGTGGTTTTGGTTGTTGTGTTAGCGAATATACCTTAAACATAAAATACAACCATGACTGACCGTACAGGCTGCATCCTTTTTCACGTCAAATAACAAAAAGGTAAGACGTGCAGCCCTATCTGTGGCCGGCAGCCTTACTGGTGATCAGGTTTTTACAACCTTTCATATAGTTTCCGCAGCTTTTCACGGGTCATCACCTTTTCCCAATCTTTTCCAAGCGCGTTTTCCCATAAGGGTTTCATACCAAGAGAAACATTGATCATTGTGTCGAATTGTTCGTCGGTAAGCCCCTTGCAAATGCCTACAGGAATGTCAATTTTGTTTTTGTCTACCATCCTCTTAAATTCTTCTACACCAGCAGGGTAGTATTCTTCAAGGTGATTCATGACTATGCAATTCCCGATTCCATGCTTTGTTCCCAGCAAGTAGCTAAGGCCATAACTTACCGCGTGGGCTACGCCAACCTGAGAATAGGCGATACTCATGCCGCCCGCATAGGAAGCCATCATCAGTTTATCATCACACTCTTCATCCCACTGATCCTTCTCGAGAAATACATATTGGCAAAGCTCCAATGCTTTTTCCCCATACGATTTACTGAATTCATTGAGATATGTGCCTTCCAGACTTTCAATACAATGGATGTAACAATCCATGCCTGTATAGAAGCGCTGATTGACTGGTGCATTGGTCGTCAGTTCCGGGTCCAATACGATTTGATCAAACGGCGTAAAGTCAGAGTTCATGCCCAGTTTACGGGTGGGACCGGTCAACACGGTGGTACGTGAAACTTCTGCACCTGTACCACTTAGCGTGGGGATACCTGCTTTGTATACGCCAGGCAACTTAACGAGGTCCCATCCCTGGTAGTCGGCAGAGGAACCTGGATTGGTCATCATCAGGGATACAGCTTTCCCCATGTCCATGGTTGATCCGCCACCAATGGCTATGATACCACTGACAGTTCCAAACTCAGCCTTAAGATCTGCGGCCAGTTTATCGACATAAGTTGTTTTGGGTTCATATGTTACATCAATAAATACAATCTTGTCTTTTCCCCTTAATGGAATGCGGTTTACCAGTGGGGCTCCTTCAAAAAAATGATCCACGAAAAAGATAATGGGCGCATCTCCCTGGCGCCGCGGCGCTAAAATTTCATCGAGCTGATCAAAACTTCCGCGGCCATATACCACGTAGTCTACCATTTTAAAATTTCTGAATTTCATCCCTATGATATTAGAGTTATTGTTGTCAGTTTGCTGTAAACAATGCGGGTCAATAAACCATTGTAATAGCCGCTTCGTTTGTTATGTAAACTTTTATTATTTCGTTGAGTGATGTCAATCACTGCCAAACTACTGCGATTGGCAGGATGAAGGTAAGTGTAGAAAACAAAGTAACAAAACGTGTGCGTAGAGAAAGCCTTTGGGAGGTGATGGAGGCAGGGAAAGTAAAACGCAGCCAACTGCTGCGTTTTTGGAGAGCCTAAACCAAAATGCTGAGTTTCGAGTGAATGATAACCGCATTCATTCCGTTGCGAAGGCAATCGGAAAAGCATCTTATATCGATTCTAAATGACTTATTGGATTGTAAAAGGCAGATAAGGTTCTAAGTGGATTGCTAAATGAGCCGGTAGACAAACGATTTAGCAAGTTTTCAGTAGACTAACGGAATAGAATAAAAGTAATTCTTTTTAGCGCATACAATCTTGTAACAATTGATATTTTTTTGAAATCGGGGAAAATAGGGCGAAAAACTGTCGGAAACTGCAGGATTTGACAAGTGCAAACCATTGTGTTTGTCATAGTAGGAGCAAAAAGCTGCAACAATCATGCATTATTATTAACCTGAATATTTATGCGGAATACTTATAGGGATGACGCCAGTGCTGCGGCGCCAAATACCCCGGCACTATCACCGAGCGTTGGCTTGAGGACCGGGACATCCAAGCCATTGTTAAATATGTGTTTTTTAAGCGATTCAACCCCCGTTGAGTAGATGGTTTCTATATTTCCTACTCCCCCACCAATAATTATAGCGTCTGGGTCAAGGAGGTTGGTTATAACGGAAACTGCCTTGCCGAAGAAATGATTTAGACGATCAATAGTCTGCTTTGCTGCCGGATCATTTCCAGCGGAAAAAGCAGCTACGATCTCTTTTAAGGTATAGTGCTTACCTGTTATGCTAGTGTAATACTGCTGCAATGCCGGACCAGAAAGTACTTTTTCAACACATCCAACCTTGCCACAATAGCAAGGTCCGCCGGACTCATCAAGGAAGTTATGTCCCCATTCTCCGGCAATGCCATGCCGTCCGTTCCAGACTTGTCCATCGATTACAATACCTCCCCCAACACCAGTGCCCATGATGATTCCAAAAACGATATGGGCATCTGGAACCTCTTGCTTTACGACCCCCCAATGTGTTTCTGCCAACGCAAAGCAATTTGCATCGTTGGCAAGAATTGCCGGAACCTTCAGCGCTTCTTCCAGGTCCTTTTTAAGCGGTTGTCCATTCAAGGCGGTACTGTTGCAGTTTTTCATCGTCTGCAAGCTTGGATCGAGTTCGCCAGGTGTTCCAAAACCAATTCGAGTTGCGACGAGTCCGGACTGTTCGTGCATGATGTCAACCAGTTTTTTGATCTGGTGAACGATGTGGCCATAGCCTTTTTCTGCTTCCGTGTCGATTCGCGTTCGCAATATCGGCCGTGCATCGTTAGCCGATGGTAATATGACACCTTCGATTTTGGTTCCACCGAGGTCAATACCCCATAAAGGATTGCTCATAGCAAGGATTTATTTAATAAACGGTTGACAAGATCAAAGCAATTTTTCGGCTCGCTGCAGATCTTCCGGTGTATCGATTTCTACACCCATATAGTCTACAATGATCATACGCAAAGGAACACCATACTCCAGGTAGCGAAGACATTCCACCTTTTCTGCTGTTTCCAACGGTGTCATGGGCCAACTTGTAAAATTCAACAGGGCTTCTTTTCGGAATGCGTAAACGCCGATATGTTCATAATAGGTAACGGGGACTTCTTTATTTCTGGGATAAGGAATTACGCTGCGACTGAACATCAGTGAGTTCATATTTCGATCTACAGCTACTTTCACGTAGTTGGGGTCCTCGATTTGTTCCTTTTCCAGCAAAACCTGCATCATGGATGCGACATGAACGCCAGGGTCCTGAAAACACTTTAATAATTCTTGTAGTGGTTTTTGTTTGACAAATGGCGTATCACCCTGTACATTAAGTACGATGTCCACATCCATATCGGCAATAGCTTCAGCAATCCGATCGCTTCCACTTTCATGTTCCTTCACACTCATGCGGGCCTTTCCTCCATTAGAGACGATCTCCTGATAAATGATATCGCTATCGGTAACAACCCACACTTCATCGAAAAGGCCGGTCGCCACTGTATTATCATAAGTATGCCGGATGACAGTTTTACCTTTTAGCTGCTGCATTAGCTTTGCAGGAAACCTTGTTGCAGCATATCGTGCCGGGATCATTGCAATCACTTTCGCCATAATAAATATTTCTGGCTGTAAAGATAACAGAAGCGTTGAATATCGGAACGGCAGTCACTGGTAGTATTGTGATTGTTGGCTTCTTTACAGAAAAGAGGGGTTCAAGGCTTTGGTTAATGGAACATTATTGGCAATAGTATTCTCTTAACAGGCGCCCAAAATTGAGTACTGCTGATTTTCCGCTAACGGTTCCGCTATTGCACAACACTATTATTCCTATGTTTTTTTCTCTTACGATCGTAGTATAGTTGCTAAATAGGTCACTTTTGCCAAGGAAATAATGAATTCGCATCTTTTTCCAGTAATCGGTTTCCCAGCCCATAGCATTTCCTGGCGTAGGATTGAGGAGCAATTCGGCTGAAACCTGGCTGATATTTGATTTTTTATGCTGCAAAGCTTTAAGCATGTCCTGCATGAAAACCACAAAATCATTTAGCGATATGTTGATATCAGTCGCAGGCGCAATGACTGGCATTGTTGCGGCAACGGGCAAAGCTTGCAGGCTACCATATTTTTCAATATGTCCGGACGGTTGCAGCGAATCAGTCAACCTGGGTTGGCCAAATCGAGCTGCGATATGAAGGGGTTTGTTAATATACGATCCGATCAACTCTTCCCAGGCTTTACCTGTAATTTTCTCCATCATGGAAGCTGCTATCACGGTGCCCGCCAGCGAATATATAGGCTGACTACTGTCGATGATCAAGATTGGGGATTGTTTTAACGCCAGGGTGGCAAAGGCTCTTCGTTGTTCTGTCCGGGATCCTGAGAAGATTGGTAATTGCTTTAAGTCTTCGGGCTGGGTGTAAGGACGCACACCAGCTTTTTGCGCTAATAGCTGGCGCATCGTCATAGCATGATAGATTTTCATTGTTCTCCCGTTTATTTCGGGAAGCGCCTTAACAATTGAGGTATTCCAGGATAATTTGCCGGCTTCCACCAGCTTGGCAGCCAGATAAGCTGTAAAAACGGTTGAATTCGAGCCTGCATAAAATCGGTCAGTAATACGCAGGCTGTCCCTGGTACGAAATTCGCGAACACCGGAAACGCCTACATCCAGAATATTATCGGCATCGAAAACTGCATATACCAAACCCGGAACCCCCCGGTATTTACGTATTGAGTCGGCAATGAGTGAAAATGCCTGTGAGAATGCAGGGACACAGCATATCATCCATAAAATGATGCAGCACAATTTTTTCATGGTAACCTTTTCTAAGAATAGGGCCCTCGTTCAGATAAAGGAATCAATAATCTGTCTTAATGGTATTGTCAAAAGGAAGTCGGAGTTGGTATTTCAGGTTCTCATCGGTTTTACCGTCCAGTACATCGAGCCCGTACTGCAGGTTCTTTGGATCTTCATATGCGAAGGTGCCAAAGATACGATCCCAAAGAGAAAAAATATTAGCATAATTTGTATCTGTGTAGGGCCTCTTATAATGGTGATGTACTTTATGCATATTGGGAGAAACGAGTACCCAACTAATTGGTTTATCGAGCCAAAGAGGAACCCTGATGTTGGCATGATTAAAATGGGTGAAAACTGCAGACACGCTGCGGTATAGGAAATACATACCGATAGGTAGTCCAAGGATTAGTGTACCGATAATTGTAGTTGCCTCTCTGAAAATCCATTCTCCGGGATGGTGGCGGGTACCTGTAGTAACGTCAACTTTAGTATCGCTATGGTGGATCATATGGAATTTCCACATGAATTTGACTTTGTGCATAGCAAAATGCGGCAGGTATTGACCGAAAAAATCCATGAAGAAGAGAGCCACCAGAATATTGGCCCAAATGGGGAGCGAAAGCCAATTCAACAAACCTATCTGATGTTTCGAGACCCAGCTGCAAATTGCAATAGTAATGCTACCCAATAATATATTCAACACAACAGTGGTGAACAGGAAAAGCAAGTTTACCCCGGCATGTTTGTATCGCCTGAATGAAAACCTAAACAAGGGATAATAGCCTTCGAGTATCCAAAAGAAGGCCATTCCACCCAGAAGGATTGCCATTCGCTGCCAACTTTCAATATTTTCCCAGAAATGCATGAAGGACTCCATAGGCACCAGCATCGTTTCTTCAGGTAATTTACATTAAATTACTGAAATGCCCGACCAGCCTGGATTTACTGATAATAGCCTGAATGTCAGAATCAGGTGCTGCGTTCGACGAAGTTTTAATGAAAGGGGGATTAATTCTGCTGATTTTCCCGGAGGTCTGCTTTAAAGGGACGATATATACTATCCTGTTGTGCGAATTGTTCGTCAAATTCTAGACCGCAAGTAGAACACTTATAATAGGTGGCCGGTGCTGTAGTCCATCGTCCCTTAAGTCTTGCCAAAAGCCCGACAATCCAGTTTACCGGTCTGGCACCGCGGTCAACGATCTGCACTTCGTGCGATCCACATTGTCTACAGCTGATTGCTTCCCGGTAAAGATTTTCAAAACCCTCAACAAGCTCTGTTGCCCGATTTAATTGACCTTCATGAACCATTAGTTTGATGCCACCTACCGAATTTGCAAAAATGGGATCGGTAAGTTCATTCTGCAAATAAGCACGAATATGCACTTCTTCCAATCGCTGCAACATCAAGTTGGCCGGGATATAATTATCGTAAGTGCGGAGAATTACAAACACAGGTATCCTATTTAACATGTATAATGAACACCCTGTAAGTTAAAAGAAAAAGCCGGATTACTAATCCGGCTTGTATCGTTTTAATGGTGCCTTCACATTTGAAAAAGGCGCCTTGAATCATAAACTTAGCTGTTTAACATGAGCGGCATTACAAGCATTAACATTTCCTCATTTTCGTCCTGTTCGGTTGGTTTGATAATTCCGGCCTTTGTGGGCGTAGAAAGTTCAACAACAACTTCATCGCTCTCTGCAGCATTCAACATTTCAATCAGAAACTTGGCATTAAAAGCAATTGCCAGGTCTTCACCATCATATTGACATTTCATTCTTTCTGTACCTTCAAAAGAAAAGTCGACATCCTGTGCAGCCAATTGAAGTTCGCTACCGCTAATATTCAGTACGACCTGGTTGGTGCTTTTGTTACTGAACACGCTAACCCGGCGAAGAGCGCTTTGGAAGTCGCTCTTGGTGATGGTCAGTTTATAAGGATTGTCAGAAGGGATTACTACTTTATAGTCTGGGAAACGAGCATCGATCAGACGACAGCTCATTTGGGTAGTACCATGTTTAACAAACAGGTGATTGCTGTTGTAGCTTACAGTAAGTTCGTCGTCGTTGGAAGGCAATGCCCCCTTCAGGAGGTTCAGCGGCTTTTTGGGAACGATCAAAGAATCGTTCTTAGGGCAACTTACATCCTTGCGTTTGTAGCGTACGAGACGGTGTGCGTCGGTTGCAACGAACTGCAGGCCTTTCTTATCCATCTCAAAGAATACACCTGTCATGGCAGGACGGAGGTCGTCACTGCTTACGGCAAAAAGTGTTTTATTGATCGCTGTAACGAGGGCGTTCGAGCTGACGGTAAAGGTTGAGGTGTCATCTGCTACAGGTTCCTTTGGAAAATTGTCTGGATTTTCCCCCATAACCTTATACTTACCATTATCGCTGGTTATTTCAACACTGTAATTCTTATCAATATTGAATGTAAGGGGCTGATCGGGAATGTTTTTCAGCGAATCCATCAGGATTTTGGCTGGAATACACACACGGCCGGTGTCCTTGGCTTCAACGTCCATCTGCACCTTCATCACTGTTTCAAGGTCAGTAGCAACCACCGTAAGTTTATTCTTATCGATCTCAAATAGAAAATCCTCCAAAATAGGCAGAACCGTGTTGGCGTTAATAACGCCACTAATCTGTTGTAACTGTTTCAATAAAGCCGAAGAAGAAACGATGAACTTCATAAGCTGGTTAAAGATTTGAGCAAATATAGAATTATGAACAATACGCTCCGCCGTATATTTTTAAACAAATAGTCACAATTACGTCTATTTGAAGACCTAAGAAGGGATTGATGCGTGGTATTTGCGTCAAATAAGGCCGACTAGGGGAGGTAATAAAAGTCCAGGACCAGATTTCTCCCTTTTCGGGTACTGAGAAAATGGATGTTCAGCCGTATTTTCGTCAGGTAATGCTGCTATCAGTAATTATAGTTAATTATAATGTAAAGTACTTTCTGGAACAGTGCCTTTGTTCGGTCTACAAAGCAATTGCCTATGGAAGGGCGTCTGAAGGTCATACTTTAACTGACCAGGTGGAGGTTTGGATCGTGGACAATAACTCCACCGATGGTAGCCTGGAGTTTTTACGGTCCAGGTTTCCTGCTGTAAACTTCCTGGCCAATGACGAAAACGTTGGGTTTTCCCGAGCCAACAATCAAGCGTTATCTAAATGCCAGGGCAAGTACATATTATTTTTGAATCCAGATACCATCCTCCCGGAGAACTGTTTTCAGGAATGTGCCAGTTTTATGGAAAAACACGACCAGGCTGGAGCGCTTGGTTTACAAATGATCGACGGATCGGGCAAGTTTCTACCGGAGTCCAAACGAGGGTTTCCTTCTCCCTGGGTATCTTTTTGTAAAATGATTGGATTGACGAAGTTGTTTCCTGGCTCCCGTTTGTTTGGAACTTATTATCTCGGGCATTTACCCAATGACAATGAACATGCAGTGGATGTGTTGTCTGGTGCCTTTATGTGGGTTCGTAAGGAAGTGTTGAATCAAATTGGAGGTTTTGATGAACGGTTTTTCATGTATGCGGAAGATATTGACCTAAGCTACTGCATCCAGTTGGCCGGCTATATTAATTACTACCTGCCCGAACCACGGATTATCCATTTTAAAGGTGAAAGTACTAGCCGTGACGCACGTTACGTAAGGTTGTTTTATACTGCCATGATCCTTTTTGTGGAAAAACATTATAAGGGTTTAGGTGCGTTTATCTACAAGGGATTGTTGAAGTTTATCATCGGTATAAAACTGATGGCAACCGGTAAAAAGAGATCGTTGACCCAGGCACATAAGTATAAGCCGACTTCCGCGGAACTTTTCGGCGATAGTGATTCCAAGGAACAGATGAAGACTATTGTACCCAACGGATTTGGAATAGTTGAAGGAAACCGGGTACCCCTGATTATATGCGAGGGCTCATCGTTTAGCTATCGGAAAGTCATAAATGAGGTGGCTTCAAGGGGAGCGGAGCGACTGATCCTGGTTCATGGATCGGATACTGGAAGTGCAGTAGGTAGTGATTCGAAAAATTGGCAGGGAACAATTATCAGCTGAAAGGTCCCGGCTTAGGACCTTTGAACCTCATGGAGAAAAGCTATCTTACTGGAATTGAGATATGAACCCGGTATTTGACAGGTTTTACGCTTAAACGACGCTGTGTGTCCGGTGAAAACCTAAAGTATAGCCGACTTTCTCGGGAATAACCTTTACTAGCGGCCATTTAGGCATTACAATTCCCCGTAATCCCTTAATTTTGAATTTGCCTGACCAAACCGGCTAAGAACCTAATGGCATTAATAGATATTTCCTTACCCTCAACATTAGCTAAAGCATTGCGATTGCCTGCCCGCTCTCCCAGGAGGCAGCAGATAAGGGTATTGAGGAAATTGCTCAAAAAAGCCCGATTTACTGAATTTGGGCAAACCTATCGTTTTGATGAGATTCTGCTGAGTAAGCATGCCGGGAAGAAGTTTCAGCAATTAGTTCCTACTTACGACTATAACAAAATATACGACGCCTGGTGGCATAAGACACTTGAAGGCAGGCCGGACATCTGCTGGCCTGGAAAGATTAAATTTTTTGCCCTGAGTTCTGGTACTTCAGAATCAGCAAGTAAATATTTGCCTATCACCAACGATCTGATGCGGGGAAACAAGATCGTGATGATCAAACAGTTGTTAAGCCTGCGGACCTATCATGATATTTCTGTAAAAAGCATCGGAAAAGGTTGGCTGATGTTGGGCGGTAGTACCGACCTTCAAAAAGGCCCAGGGTACTACGCTGGCGATCTTAGTGGCATCACTGCTAAAAAGGTGCCTTTTTGGTTTTCACCTTTCTATAAGCCCGGGAAAAAAATTGCCCGAACGAAGGACTGGAATAGCAAGATCGAGGCGATTGTCGAAGAAGCACCTAATTGGGATATTGGTTTTGTGGTGGGTGTTCCCGCTTGGATCCAAATGTGTATGGAAAAGATCATAGAACGGTACAACCTCAAGTCAATCCATGACATGTGGCCGAACCTGGCATTTTTTGTACATGGTGGCGTATCGTTCGAACCATACAAGAAAGGTTTTGAAAAACTGGTTGCCAAGCCGCTTACCTACATCGAAACCTATCTGGCTTCAGAGGGCTTTATTGCCTACCAGGACCGGCAGTATGCAAAAGGAATGCACCTATCGCTGAATGATCATATCTTTTTTGAATTTGTACTGTTCAACGACAAAAACTTTGATAGCGACGGAAATATTGTGGAAAACGCCGAAGCCTTAATGATCCATGAAGTAGAAGAAGGGAAAGATTATGCCATTCTAATTAGCACGACGGCCGGAGCCTGGCGTTACCTGATCGGCGACACCGTTCGGTTTGTAGACAAGGAGCGTTGTGAAATTATCATCACGGGTCGTACCAAACATTTCCTTAGCCTGGTAGGTGAGCACCTGAGCGTAGACAACATGAATAAAGCTGTGCAATTGGTGGCGGACGAAATGAATATCTGCATTCCAGAATTTACGGTTGCAGGCGTGCCCCACGGCCTTTTCTTTGCACACCAGTGGTGGATTGCCTGTGATGACAAGGTAGATGCCGAGGTAGTCGGAAAAAAGATCGATGAAAAGCTCAAGGAGTTAAATGACGACTACGCTGTGGAAAGAAACAGTGCTCTGAAAGACGTTTACCTTAAAATACTACCCGAATCCAGCTTTATGGAGTTTATGCGGCTAAAAGGAAAAATTGGTGGTCAGCACAAGTTCCCCCGGGTGATGAAAGGTAAAATGTATGAAGATTGGGTAAAATTCCTCGAAACAGGTAAACTATAGCTTCCACCGACCTGCCTGTAGGCCTTTCTTATACACAAAACAATTCTTACATAACCTGTTCTTTTCCAGAAGTCTGATTATTTGTAAATTGTCGCTTTATTAAACTACGACTTAAGATAAAGCATGTGGCAAGCTATCATCAACGGATTAATGCTTGGGTGTATCCTTGCCTTGTCGGTAGGCCCTGTAATCTTTACAGTTATAAAACAAAGTCTTAACAACGGGCATGTTGGCGGACTAAGTTTTGTGGCAGGGGTCTGGGTCAGCGATATATTGCTGGTGATCATCAGTAATGCTTTTTCTGCTTTGGTAACAGAGCTACTGGAATACAAAAGCATAATAGGGTATATCGGCAGCGCCTTCCTCGTTATAATGGGAATTTATTATCTGTTTTTTAAGAAGGTTATTCTGCGGCCGGAAGGTGATAGTGCTATTGCCCGTTTTCGCAAACGGGATATGCTTAAGATATTCTCCAGCGGATTTTTCATCAATACGCTCAACCCCAGTGTTTTTGTATTTTGGCTGGCTACAGCTACAGCAATGGCTGCTAAGTTTAACTTTCAACAGCGCATCATCATATTTGCCGTTTGTATCGCCTTCAATATTGCTGCCGACAGTTTTAAAGTTCTTCTGGCAGGTCGATTGAGGACAAAACTTACGTTACACAATATCTCTGTGATTAATAAGGTTTCAGGATTGATCCTTGTAGGCTTTGGCCTGGTACTTTTGTACGGAACCATATTTCTGGTAAAAGAAATACCTTAGCAAGAGGGTGCTCTGGGATCTTGATGCAGTTCATAATGAGGACGATAGGGATAGTCTTAACAAATCCTTAGTTGAATTAATTAGCTCATCGCAGTAACTTGGCCTCTCATGAAAACAATTATACTTCTTATAACCATTCTTTCCTGCTCAATATTTACATACTCTCAGCAATCCGATTTTCTCGTGTTGAAAAAGCGAAACAACCGGACAATAAAGACATATTATTCCGGCGCTTTTATTTCGGGCGAAACGCACAACAGTTTTCGAATTAACGGGTTCATTACAGATATCCGGAATGACTCTGTATTTATCAGACAGGAGCAAACACAGTTGGTTGGTACTGAATTTGGATCGACTATGGATACCATTAAGTTCCAAATAGGAATCGATTACCGGGAAATCAAACGCTTTAACTATACCAGCAATTATGTCTGGGGTGGGAAGAAAGGGTTCGTGCAGGTTGCTTTGCCTAAGATCATGATGATCGCTGGTGCCGGTTTTATTATCCTGGAAACTGTAAATACAATTTACCGGAAAGAATCATTTAACGATAGCGGGAAACTACTCAGCCTGGGCATTGCAGCTGGTGTGGCGCTAGGCGGTTACTTTATTCAGCATATACAGGACAAAAATAAAGATGCTGGTAAAAAGTACAAAGTGGTATATGTTAAAGCAGCTGATCTCAAAAAGGGTTTCTAAGATCCAGGCCTACACAATGAGCTACAATCAGGAGGCATCAATCCGCTAATTTTTCACTTTCAAGATGACAATCTTTTACGGATCACAAGCGCCAGCTAGCTAAATCACTACACGCTACTGATTTGCCATCAACCTCTTTCAGCAAAATCATATGCGAACTTTCTGTTTATCCAGTTTCGGACTATCTTGCAGGCCAAGTAATTTAACCCGGAATGGCCATCAAAACCAAAGGATTGGGTCTACGTGTCTGGAGAATTCTGAAAAGAATCATTTTATTTCTTTTCATTTTTCAACTCTTTTATATCCTCTTATTAAAGTGGGTTGACCCGCCTGTCACTATTACCCAACTAGGTAGCTGGGTAACTGGAAATGGTCTTAAGAGAGACTATGTAAGCTTTAAGGAAATGTCGCCATATGCACGATTGGCGGTAATTTGCTCGGAGGACCAACTTTTTCCGGATCATAATGGATTCGATTGGAAGAACATCGAGAAGGCGATGAAGAATAACGAAAAAAGGCCCAATCGGATAAAAGGTGCTTCTACCATTAGTCAGCAGGTTGCCAAAAATGTGTTCCTTTGGCAGGGGCGTTCCTGGTTCAGAAAAGGGCTTGAGATGTATTTTACCTTCATGATCGAGTTGATCTGGGGCAAAAAGCGAATTCTGGAGGTGTACCTGAATGTTGCTGAGATGGGGAAAGGCGTATTTGGGATAGAAGCTGCCGCTCAAGCTTACTTTAAAAAGCCTGCAAAAAAACTTACCCGTCAGGAAGCAGCCATGATCGCAGCCTGTCTTCCGAATCCCAAGGTCTATACAGTAAAACCACTATCTGCTTTTGTGGCCAATAAATATCCATGGGTTCTTCGTCAAATGAACAATCTCCAGGAGGACGAAGAAATTCAGCCTTTGTTGCAGTAAATGGGATGATTTTCACCCTTATTCGACGATGATTTTTTGGCCAGTACTATTCATTGATGGTACCTGGTGTGTACAGGAATTGATGGCAAATTTGAAGGTATAGTTCCCTTTTGGAAGATCAACTGACGTATTGATCCTGAATTCCTGGTCAACCGATTGTATATCGCGGAGCGACAGTCCGGATGGATAAGTTATCACTTTCTCTTTTTCATTTTCGAAAGCCAGCATAATCGATACTGTATCATAGGGAGTCTGCCGGAACCAGGCCAAATAGTTTGCCGGCGTATTGATTGTTGCTGCTATTTTAAATCTTTGATTGTTATAAGTAGGTCTACCTGCAGCTTTAATATTAATCTTTGAAAAGGAGTAATACGGCATACAAATATGCATAGCCATAGGATCCCAATTTAGATTACCATCAATATGGCTCGAACTGTCGAAATTACCAACTACCAATACACGCTTGCCAATTAGTGAGTCTTCCACAGGCCAATAGTTGTAATTATTTCGGCGATACTCTATGTTATTCATCGAGAGACAAGGCCTTTGCGCATAAAACCAATATTTGGACGCTTTTTGATAGGTTCCAATAAATGCTACCGGTAGCTCCCCTGCGCTGCTCTTTATGAATGATGCCCAGGTCTTATTACCATGAAACTCATCTTTGGGAAACCAATTGGCTTTGGGAATGATCGGCAGCATATAAGCCCGGACAAAAAAAATGAAGATCAATGAAATTGGCAGGCTTTTAAAAAGCCAGCTACGCCAGGAAGAATGCGCCACTAAAAATTGGTGGCTTAATACAATCAGTGCGATGAATGCGGGAACAGTCCAATTAGCCTCAATTCTGCCCCGGAAACTACTTATCAAAAAGAAGGAGTAAAATCCGACCAAAGTGTATTTAAGAGCTCTTTCCAGCACATCCTGGGGTTTATAATCAAAAGCCGCTTTTAGTAAAAGCCAACCCATTAAGGGGCCAGCAAGCGCCACTTGCCCCACAAGGTATTCAATAGTATACCGGACATCGTAGCTTGAAGCATTTCGTTCAAACAAGTGATATTGAACTGAGGGGAAATCATGCGTATACTGCCAATAAAGGTGAGGGCTAAAGGCGATCAACGCAACGATTGCGACAATATAGGTCTGGTAACGACGGAACAACCTGGGGTTGGAGGCAAGCGTCGCAAGCACAACTAACAAGCCATGGTATTTGCTATACAATAGAAAGGCTATGTTTATGCCGAGGAGAACAGACCATCGCAAATCCATATTTCCGACAAATCGTTTGTAAACCCAAAAGAACAAGGCAACAAAAAACAATAGGGGAATATCCGGAACAGCCATAAACCCACCAATTTGTACAATGGCTATGGAGCTGGCAATAGCATAAAATAACCAGGGATTTTTTTTATCAAGTAACTGCTGGGTAATGAAAATGGTCGCAGTATTCAACAAAACCATCATGAATCGCACTCCGAGTTCATTGGGAAACAAACTATATCCCGCCTTAATAAGGAAAGCTACCAATGGGGGATGATCGAAATAGCCCCAATCTGGAAATCGGGTATAAACCCAATAATATGCTTCATCATCGAAAAGCTCCGTGCAGCTAGCCTGGATCAGGTTTAGCGAGCACCATGTCGCATAAAATAATAGCTGGTGGTTTTTCTTAATGAAATTAAGCATAGCGGAAGGCAAAGGAGCATTTCAATGGAACGCACTCAGTTTATCAATAAATCGTCAACAACTTTAACAGCTTTTGCCAATCGATGTTCATAACTGCCCGAGATATTGATCCAGGGTATTGGCTGGTTCAGCATAATGTCTTTGTATATGTAATACAATTCTCTTCTGCTTTTCAGATCGGGATACTCCCGCAATTCGTCTTTCATCCATGGTAGGTCGGTATCGCAAAGCAGGTATAAGTCGTAAGACCGGATCGCTATCTGATCGAGAATCCAGCTGTGGCATTTTCCAAAAACATATTCACACCAAACCTTCATCACATATAGGTCCGTATCGATGAAAAGCAAAGTCGGGGGGTTACATTCCGCAAGTTTTTCGGCATATTGATCCTCCAGCTTAATTTGTTGTTGAGCGATATACAATAGATCGTCATAATTATACCGGGCGCCACGTTGCAAAAGATAATCACGGGCAAACTCCGGTACCCAGCTGGTATTAAAATGGCTAGCCAGTTGCTCACACAACGTACTTTTTCCCGTTGATTCGGGTCCTAATACTACCACTCTTTTGACCATACTACTAAAACCCAAATATACTGAGGATTTATCAGGCGCGTCCTTGCCGTGCCTGATACGCTCTTTTATTCCATTCTGCCCATCCAAAACCAGCCATCAACAATAGTATAAAATAAAATACGCTGGTAAAGACGTATCCTTTGACAAAGTACAAGGGGATAGAAGAGATATTGGTAGCAATCCACCAAAACCAGCTTTCCACCTTTTTCTTCGCCATAAGCCACATGCCGGTAAAAGCAGTGGCAGACGCCAACGCATCGGCCCAAGGAATGATCTCAGTGGAGAAAAAGGAGTGCAGCCAGGTGAGTGCGCTGAAAAGCCCAAGATAAAAACTGCTGAAGAAAAGCAGGTGATGAAGCCATTCCTTACCAGTTGCATGCTGTATTACTACCACATGATGGTTGGATCGATCTTTTTTGGCCCATAAAATCCAGCCATAAACACTCATGGCCGAGTAGTAAATGTTTACGGTTGCCTCACCCGGTAAATGAACAGTCAGACTTAAATAAGTGTAGATAATGGTACTTACTAATCCAACCGGATATACCCAAATGTTTTCGATGCGGGAAAACCAAACGCTGGCTATGCCTGTGAATACGGCAACGTATTCAAGGAGCGTAGTACGAAGCATGCCATCAATAAACTTTTCATAGATCTCTGAAATACTCATGCTGGTGATTGCTCCTCACAAAGCTTTTTTAGATTGCGCAATCCTTCTTCAAACTGCTTGTTTAGGTTTTTGCTGATCAGTGGTCCCATAAGACGAGCCATTGGATAGGGGAGTAACCCATAATTTTGCCAGGTCACTTTGGTTTCGCCGTTACCCCATGCTTCAAATAGCCAGTTGTCGTTGGCTGAGCTTTTCCACGGCTTAATGAACTGGAGATTGAAATGCACGTGTTTGGAGTCTATACTTTGCAGAATTAATCGACCTTCACCAATTTTCTTTCCGCTCCACCAGTACTCATGCCCTGGAGTTTGCGGCGAACCTTTGATCTCCATTTTGCTGCCCGCTTCTTTTTGCTGCCAGGGATTCCATTGGGAGTAATAATGGAGATTTGATACCCGTAACATAACCTCTTCTACCGGCTTAAGGATCACCAGCGATCGCTCGATATGATACCTCGATGGCAAAAACAAGGCGAATACCAGCATTGCAATAATGATGGCTACAAACCCAAATATTATGTATAGTGCCAGCATTGACGGAAGTTGTTGGTGTAATTTACTGCAAGCAAGTAATAAAGTCAAGCGGATGAAAGAATTAGTCTAATGCAGGCCCAATGAGGCGAAAGTAAAAGTGACTGGGAAGGTAGTTAGAAAAGTAATTAAGTCGGATGGCTGCTACCGGCACAAGTTTTTTGCGAAACCAAAGGGGACTTTCAAACTATATATTAGATTGGATCTGACTAAAAGCGAAGACCTTCCGCAGCAGGCGAAAGGTCTTCAATATGGTTCTAAATATGACTATTCTGCTTCGGCAACCACTTCTTTCACTTCAGGGATCATGCGTTTCATCATGCTTTCAATGCCTGCCTTGAGGGTGATCATCGACGAAGGACAACCACTGCAGGAACCCTGTAACATAAGATTTACCACACCTTCGTCATAGCTTTTAAACTGTATAGCGCCACCATCCATTTCAACAGCTGGTTTAACATAGTTTTCTAGCAATTCTTTAATTCGCTTTACAACGTCGTCATCATCGGCAGATACAGCATTGCTGCTCTGAGGAACAATTACCGCTACTTCTTCTTCATTGATCACAGCCTTTCCTTCTTCCAGGTATTCTTTGAGAAACTGGCGGATAGTCGGGATCACATCGGTCCACTCTGTGTCGGAGGTCTTGGTAAGCGTTACAAAATTACTGGCGATAAAAACTGCCCTGATGAAAGGAAAACCAAAAAGCTCAGTCGCGAGGGGAGATGGTTTTGCACTTTCAACATCTGGAAAATCGATGCTTTTGCCCGGGTATAATAACTTGTTGGCCACAAATTTCATAGTCTCCGGATTGGGTGTCATCTCTGTATAGATACTTATAACCGGGCTGCCTGTTTTAATCATAACTTCCAGAATTTTAAAGTACAAAAATAACAAACCCCAGCCAGCAATTGTTCTTTTTTGGCTATGGACTTTTTAATGATCGCAGTCTTCCGCATGGGCGTGGTTATGAACCCTGCAAGCGCGATAGTTGATAATGTGAGCACAAACGATAAAAAGAACGGCAAATGGTAGTAACCAGAATTGGTATTCGTGCCATATTTGCTTGGCAATCAATAAAATAATGCCAATACTGAAAACAATGGCGGGGGTTAGGCTATGGTGATGTTTTCTATAGCCGTGCCAAAGGGAATACATTCCAATGGCAAATGCGATGAAAATCATCAAGTATTCCAAAGCCAAGTTTTCGATGATATTGATTCCAAACACTGGCAGGCTTGTCAGTAAAAGTGGGAGTATGGCACAATGAATAGCACACGCAACAGAAGTCGCAATTCCTAACGCATCCCAATTGAACCTGAAATTCATGAGGCGAAGATAAGGGAAATTTTCATATGCAACCGAGTTGCAAACAAAATCATAAAATAACTTTAGCGGTACCAACCCTACCACTGTAGAAGATTATGCCTAGCCCATTGTTTCCTAACTTTGCAGCCATGTCAAAAAAGATCGTATTTTATATTGGTTTTTTCCTCGTGCTTGTTTTTGGATTCTACTTCGTGATAACTAAGGTCATTCCGGGCTACGGTAAGGTGAAATTGCCTGTTTTAAGCTATGTTCTTCCTTTTCAGTTCGTTAATCAAGATGGTAAACTTGTAACGGAACGAGATCTTGAGGGAAAGGTATATGTGGCAGAATACTTTTTTACAACTTGCAAAAGTATTTGCCCTATTATGAACACCAATCTTAAACCTATCCATCAGGCTTTTATTAACGAGCCCCGGTTCCTGATTGTGTCGCATACCTGCGACCCAGAAACTGATAGCAGTGCCCGATTGAAAGTCTATGCAGATTCGATTAAGGCTGACACCAGGCATTGGTGGTTTTTAACGGGGCGGAAAGACAGCTTGTACAACACCGCACGCACAAGCTATTTGCTGGATGATCCCAAAAACAACCTGGCCAATATTGACGATCAATTTTTGCATACACAGTTTTTCGCGTTGGTAGATAAAAGCGGTCAGGTTCGTAAAATTTATGACGGGTTGAAGAAAGAAGAATTAGACGAATTGAAGAGGGACATCACAGGATTGCTGGATGAACCCGTAAATCAAAAAAGATTTAGTAATAACCTTTTCGGAAACTAATCAGTAATTGATCACGAGTAAACACACCTGCTATGGACACACAAATAGATGCTATTCTGAAGAAAAATCAATTAAGCGTTACGGGTAGTAGGAAAAGGATACTGGAACTTTTTTTAACATCAACCGGAGGTGCATTGGCTCATGGCGATATTGAAAAGAAGACAGGCGAAAAATTCGATCGCGTAACAGTGTATCGTACATTACAAACCTTTCTCGAGAAAGGGATCATTCATAGTATACCCACCGTAGATAATTCAGTACGTTATGCGATGTGCAAGGAAACTTGCGCAGGTGGCCACCACCACGACAACCACGTTCACTTTGTGTGTAGCGTGTGTAGCAATACGATCTGCCTTGATACCGTGCTAATTCCGGAAGTGAAGCTGCCTGAAGGATTTCAACCTGAAGAATGCCAAATGGTCGTGCGTGGTGTTTGTAAAGATTGCCATTGAACTTATTTTCCCTATCAGTACTACGCCAAACTCCTTGCCTGGCCTGATTTAGCAATTGTATTTGCAACTGATTAACAAAACTCAATGAGCTAATACGGGCATAAAAAAGAAAGCCCCGATGTAGAAACACCGGGACTTTTGGTTAAGGCTCTGATTAGTAGCTATTTTATGATGTTCAGGTGACGTATCACCCTATTATCTTATACATAGTTTCCTTACAAAGATAATTGTTACAACGAAAAAACCATATACCACTAACTGGGTATTTTTTTACCGACTACTGCTTAACGTTTTATTGCTTCCATTTCTTCCTGCACAAATTCCATCAACACTTTTATACGCTGTGGAGAAAAATTGAATTCCAAGCCTGCTGCCCGGTAAAGGTCAGGTAAGGTTCTTGTTCCGCCAAGACTCAACGCTCTCATATAGTTATCTAAAGCAGCCTCTTTGTTCTTTCTGAATTGCATCCACAAGCCAATGGCGCCGAGTTGTGCTATACCATATTCAATATAGTACAATGGTACCTCGAACAAGTGCAGTTGACGTTGCCAGCTATGGGTACGATAATTATCAAGGCCACTGAAATCGATTACATTTGAGGAGAACTCATTGAGGATTTCCATCCAGCGGGTGGCACGTTCTGCCTCCGTATGATTGGGGTTTTCATAGACCCAATGTTGGAATTTATCGATAGTGGCGATCCACGGAAATATAGTAATAACACGTTCCAGTTGATGTTCTTTGGCGCGCCGAAGGTCTTCCTCATTATTAAAAAAAACATTCCACGAATCCATGCTGAAAAGCTCCATGGCCATACTCGCCACTTCTGCAATTTCCATGGGATATTCCTTGAATGAACTCAGTTCAAGCGGATGGGCCAGGAAGGAGTGTACTGCATGACCACCCTCATGCACCATGGTAGTAACATCACTCATCTGTCCTGCGGCATTCATGAATATAAACGGTGCGCCTGTTTCTGCCAATGGGCAATTGTAGCCTCCTGGAGCCTTGCCTTTACGACTGTCCAGGTCAAAACGTTTCATTTCATCCATCTTACGCAGGCAATCGGCAAAAAATGGCCGCACTTCCTGAAAACAGCTAATACTTTTCTGTAACAGCTCATTGCCAGTCTTAAATGGCGTAAGTGGCTTGATGCCCGCCGGCTGGGCTTCAAGGTCCCAAGGCTTTAATGGCTCAAGTCCAAGTTGTTCCTTTTTGCCGCTATATATGCTATTTACCAGGGGTAGTACATGCTGTTTAACCGCTTCGTGAAACTGGTAACAATCTTCCTTCGTGTAGTCGAATCGTCCCAGTTCCTTGAACTTATAATCCCGGTAGTTGTCAAAACCGGCATTTTTTGCTACCTGGTTTCTTTTTTCTATCAGTTGGGTGAAGAGGGCGTTGAGAGCCTCTTTATCCTGGATCCTTCTGTCATTTACTTTTCTGTAAACTGTTTCGCGCAGAGAGCGATCTGGGTTTTCCAGCAATTTAGCAGCTTGTTGCAGGGTATATTCCTGGCCATTGACCTCTATGGTCATTTTACCAGAGATAACTCCATATTGCTGTTGCAAAACGCTTAATTCCGCTTGAATAGGAATGTTCTCTTCCCGAAAGAGCTCAATATTCTTTTTTACGCTGCGTAGATAGGTAAAGTATTTATGTTGATCAAGTTGGCTGGTAAACGGACATTCCACCAATTTACGGTTCAGCTTATCACCATACAACTGAATGTGTGGTTGCAGGTTGGTTACGAAAAATACAAAGGCTTCTTCGAGCGACTTGTTTTCAGTATCGCAGGTCATTTTTATCTGGCGCCAGCAAGCGTCTTCACTCACTACTGCTTCCAATTCACTCATATCTTTCAGCCACAATTCCAGGTCGCTGTAACTATCGATTGTCCTATCCAACAAATTTTTAAAGTAGGGCTCCAGTGAATTCCAGTCGGTGACAATAAAATCCGAAGACAAAAAGTGTCTGGGCACTTTCTGTATATCTGCATTATAGCTCATTGGTCATTATTTAAATAATAAAGCTACAACCCCGGGATCAAATACTGCTTCCGGCTGGTTGTAGCTTTGGTTATGTAATATAACTAAACTATTCTTTTGATTTCTTGGGGGCGGCTTTCTTTTTTGGAGCTTCTTCAGCACCATCTTCGGCCTTTTTAGCCTTTGGAGCAGCCTTCTTTTTAGGCTTTTCAGCCTCCTCAACTCCATCTTCACCCGCTTCAGCCTTTTCCTTTTTGGCGGATTTGGTGGCTGCCTTCTTTGCCGGAGCCTTTACAGGTTCTTCAGCAGGAGCTTCAGCTGCCACAGTTTCTTCGGCTACAACTGGCTCACCCTCTTCGGAGAACTCGCGAAGCTTGATTTCCACGTTGTTAGCATCAAGAATGCTCAGCCATTTAACCATTTTCTTCATGTCACTGGCATATACGCGCTCAAAATCCAGATCGGGGTATACTTTCTCAAAGTACTTTTTCAAACCTCCGTTCTCTTTTCCATCAGGGCGTTTTTCGCTACTTGCCTGCATCGCCTGGAAGATCTCCGCCAGGTTCACATTGTCACGTACGGTATATATCTCAATGCTTTCAAGGTGTGAGAAGTTATGCACGCGGCTGGATACGAACCGGGTAGTCTTATCATCCAGGGAGCGGACAATAGCACCATCGCTTTTACTACTTACTAACTCAAACAAACCGGGTAATCCTGTTACCGCTATGATTTTTCCATATTCCATATCGGGCTGAAATTTTAAAGGATATGCAAGATAAACGGAATTCGGCAAACCTTGTTCCAAAAATTGCCTGGACTACCCAATTTATAGGGCTTTTTTGTCCGAAATTTCTGGCATTTTGATCCGTTTACAGCATCGAAGAATCTAAAATAGTGTTAATCGCCGGTTAATTTCACCCCCCCTGCCCGCAGGTTTTTGTCCCCAATGCCTTCCAATTTATTACAGTCAATATTCACTCACATAAACAATTATTGCAATGAAAAAAGCGATTTTCCTATTGATAACCGTTGTAGTTGCCGGTATCTATACGGCCAATGCACAAGGTGGCGGAGGCGGTTTTCAACGTCGCACCCCAGAAGAGCAGGTTAAAGCTGTAAAAGAAAAGCTGGTCGATCTGAAGCTGTCCACGGACCAAACGACAAAATCCGACGCAGTTTTCCTAAAATTTTATAAAGATCGCGACAAACTGTTCGAAGAAATGCGTGGTGGAGGCGGCGATCGTGACGCTATGCGCGAAAAGAGCCAGAAGTTGGCTAACGACCGTGACGAAGAATTGAAAAAGATATTCGATGAGGCACAATTCAAAAAATGGAAAGATGAGATTGAGCCCACTACACGTCCCCAACGCAGAGGCGGTGGCGGCGGTGGTAATAACTAATTGTTAGCCGTACCGATATGTCAAAGCCCTGGCGCAACGCCAGGGCTTTTTTATTTTTCGGGGTAAAGAGAATACAAACCCGCTGAATTATTATTTACTACAACACCGCAGGGGATGATCAACTATTTTCTGGAGAATAAAATTTCCATGGTCTTATACTCTTTTTGACCGCCAGGGGCAGCAAACATTTCCATCTTTTGATGTTGATCATCTGTGAACGTCATGATCTCCCTTACCTTGCAATCTTTTCCCGTGGAAGGATCTGTCATACTGCCACTAAGCGATATTGTTTTAGTAGCAGCGTCCCAGGGGCCTTCCAGGATCATAACACCAGTACCCATATTATCTATCCAGGTGCTGACAAATACTTTCTTTGTGTTGTCATACGCTAATGTTCCTTTACCCTCAAATGGCATGTTGTCGAATTTGCCAGTGAACGAAGATTGCTGGTACCGCCCGCCCAATACCATCTTGTTGACCGAAACTCCGATAGTTTTTTGTGGTGGCCCGTCTGGTGCCCACCAGGTTGTTATTTCAGCATTCCATTTACCGTCCTGGGTCGCCAGCATCTTGTGCATATTGCCTGGGGTGGCATAGGTTTCCATGGCAATACGCACGGCAGCCGTATCCGGTGCCGTAACAGGCGTGTTGCCTGCAGTCGTGCCGGAATCAGTACCTGTCGTTACCGTTGAATCATTCTTGGCCGGACTGTTGGTGTTCGGCGTATCGTTGCAGGCTGAAATAGCCAGCATTACAGAAGAACAAACAATAAAGGTTAGCCTTTTCATAATTAGGTAATTTGTTGAAAAGGTATCAAAATGTCTGACGACCCCAAAATCAAGTATTTGTATTTGGAGGTAACATGAAAGCTTCAACAAAAAAAGGAGGACCTATTCCTGGCATATCAATTATCTATGTTGATACATCAATCGGGGAACTGCGTTTTATCAATATTGGGTATTATGCGTAAGGCATTTTTATAGTACACCTTCTTAAGGATGTTATCAGGCAGGCCAAGACCATACATACGCCAAAAAGCGTGATATTTTTTATGATACGGGAAGTATTCGTCTTCGGTTTCCAAAACGCGGAAATAGGTTGTGTATTCCTCAGGAACCCAACTATCCTTGCCAAATAGGATCCGATCCTGAAATTGTTCAAAGAATTTGCGTGCAGCCTTAGGTTGGCGTCCAAGTTCTGCGATGACGGCACCAAACTCAACCACTACATTGGGCATTTCCTGCAACAACTGGCCCAGTTTGGTCAAGTCATTGGGGTACCAGCCAAAATGAGCTGCGATAAAGGTTGTACGGGGATGTTTCTTGAACATACGGTGCTGTTCTTCGATCAGGGCTTCCCAGGATGCGGGGTTCGTATCGCTACGCTTTCGTCCCGGATGTGTTGCCAGCTCAAGCCATCGTTCGTTGTGATCGTCCTGCTCATCCCAGAAAGGTTTGGGATCTGCCGTGTGGATAAGCACGGGGATTTTTAATTCGCCGCATTTGGCCCAAATAGCGTCCAGGCGCGGATCATCAACCATCACCCGCTTACCATCAACATCTTTTACGGAAAACCCAAGCGACTTGAAGATCTTTAAACCATTTGCTCCAGCCCTAACATCCTCCTCCAGCTGCCGTACTGCTTTTTCAGTCCAATCGCGCTCACCAATCCCGGAAAAATTGACGTTGGCGAAGACGATGAACCTTTTAGGCGCATTGTTTTTTACCGAGCTCGTCATGTTTTGTAAAGCGTTTCCATACCCACCACTTAGATTGACCATGACTTTCATGTTGAGCTTATCCATATCCTGAAGCAGACGGGTAATATCATTCGACCTTAATCCATTTTGGTGGTTATGCACATCTATAAAAGGAAATTTTGCCCGTTGAATAGGGTGCTCGGGTACAACCAGTGTAGAAGTAGGGTTGTATTTTTCGAAGTCCATACCCCGGCCAGATTGTCCAGCAGCGGCAACGGTAGCCATTAGGGCATAGCAGAAAAAGGCTAGCTTTCGCATGAATAGGTTTTTGGTTAGGGAAAATACGAGTTACCGGTTCATTACAGTCACCAGTAGTCAAACTTAACATTCCTGCTGTAAATGACAGCCGAAAAATTCCCGAACCGTTTAGACCAATCAGATGAGCAAGTAGACGCCTTAAGCCCTGCACCCGCCTTTGGAGCGTAAAATACAGCACTACAGAAGTATTGGCACTCTATAAAATTGTTGATCTCAGGCGAGTACTATGCAGCCTTACTGAATTGTTTGGGAAATGGGACCGATAGGATACTGGTCCCCCTTTTCCCATCGTTTGTAATTGGTTTACTTGGATTGACCTAGCTCCTTGGTCACCGCTTCAATCCGCTCTTTCAAAACATCGTATTCAGTAAACCCTCTTGCCAGCAGGTAAAACTTTGTGTCAGCAGCTTGTAACAGCACCGCCGGAAAGCCGGTCACCTGCAATTGTTTACAAAGTGCAAATTCATAGTAAGCTTTTTCTTTGTAAGCGTCACTGTGCAGGGAAGCATAAAATTGATCCGCGTGGATACTGTATTTTTCCAGCAAATGGCGATATGCCTCATCATCGCAAAGGTCGCGACCTTCAAAATTCAGCGCATATTGTAGATCGGCGGCAAACTCCACCTGGCGCTCAGGAAACAGGTCCTTCAAAACACAGAGGGCAATGGCCGGTTTTTCTGAGTTGGGAAACCAATCACTGTCATCTGGATTATTAATATGCCACAGGAAATCCGAACCGAAGCGAATACCCGTCCTTTCTTCCACCACCTTGTAGGCTTGCCGGATATAACCAGCCATAACACCGATAGGACTTGGCTGATCCGAAATGATCATGCCCCCTGAAAGTACTTCAAAGAAAAACTTGCCTTTGTAATCATCGGCAATCTTCTTCATTACCGGACTGAATCCGTAGCACCAGCCACAATAAGCATCATAACAATAGTATATAGTCATCGTACTGAATCAAATGATATGCTGGCAAATTTACAAACTGCGAGAGAGACTGCCGCATAAAAATGCCCGAAAGAGGTCTGCGCAGAAATTTCAATTTATCAGAAGTGGCCTGGTCTGTAACGGGCATTCATGGTGCGTTTTGATCAGTTTCGGGTATATGTTTACTTTAGTGATGCAACATTGTTGAAAGCTTCGAAGAAATTCAAATAATTCCCTAAATAATAGTTAAACCTGATATGTTTTTTTGTTACGTTTGTCCTCCCACCCAACACCGGAACAAAAAACAACATTCAATCCTTGTTAAACAGTTTCTTATGAAACCTATGCTTACTCTATTCCGCAGGGCTGCATTGTTATTGCTCATTTTCGGAACAGGCATCGCGGCTCATGCCCAGTTAAAGATCGGCGACAATCCGACTACCATTCAGAAATCATCTATTCTCGAGCTCGAAAGCTCCAGGCAAGGTTTGCTGCTTCCCAGATTGGCAGACACAACGGCCATCAATGCATTGACTCCGCCAGATGGTATGATCATCTACCTCAACTCAGACAAGAGTTTACGTCTGCGGAGTAATGGAAGCTGGAAAAAGATAGCAGATCTTTCAGAAGCCAGTTCCAATTGGTCGCTTACCGGCAACAGCGGTACCAATCCTGCGACCAACTTCATTGGAACCATCGATGGACAGCCGTTGGTGGTACGTACCAACAATGCAGAACGCTTACGTGTTGACGCTGCAGGTAATGTTGGCATTGGTACGAATAATCCCACTGCTAAATTGAATGTGGATGGCACAGTTAAATTGCAGAACCTGGCCACCAACACAACAGAAACAGATGTTTTGGTGATTGCAGCAGACGGATCCGTTACCAAGCGATCCATTTCATCTGCTGCTTTCCAGAATGCCATACGCGCCATCAATGGTATTCAAAGGCAAACATTGTCGGTAACAGCTGCCGCCAGCGATACATCCAACAATGTATTGATACAAAACCGCGATGCAGATAGTACCATTGCTTTATTTCTGCCTGTACAGAACGGGAGCGCGGGTGCCAGCAAACCCTACGGGTTTCTCACTTATGCGGATTGGCAGAAAATACAAAGCGGTATCCAGACACTGGCGGTAGGTGCTGTTGCAACAGCATCAAACATCAATGGCGCCTCTATTGTGGTTGACTCCACATCGCGTACATTAATTCTGCATCCGGCCGATGCAACCAACCCTGGTATTGTGACTGCCGGAGCCCAGACGTTTGGTGGTGACAAGACATTTAATAATAATGCTACTGTGAATGGAAATCTCCGACTGAACACAGTTGCCAACAATACAACGGCAGACTCCGTGTTGGTAATAAATAATGGTCTTGTTCAAAAAAGGCAGGTGAGCGCTTCCGCATTTGGAAATGCTATCAGAAGTATAAACGGAAACCGCGATTCGGCACAGTTTTTTGCATTTAGAAATACTGGTACTGACCTGACGGTATCGACGAATGGAACTGACAGTGTTTACCTCAATGTACCTAATGCGAGCACAACTGCGCGCGGTGTGGTAACAACGGCGGCGCAAACCTTTGCAGGAACCAAGACCTTCCAGGATAGCATCACAGCTACGAAAGCGGTTTTAGTTGGTACAACGGGTGCAGCAAATTCGACCATGCAGGTGGAAGGGTCTTTTGCAACAGCTATTACAACAACAGCATCCAACTATTCGGCATCGGCTACAGATAATACCATCCTCGCCAATACCACAACAAGCGCAATTACCGTAACCCTTCCCAGCCCCGGGGCCATCAAGGGACGTATCTATACGATTAAAAAGATAGGTACCGGCGGTATCGACAACCAATTGACCATTAGTCCTTCAGGTGGTACGATTGATGGTGGATCCTCTTACATCATCTACAACGACTGGACCTACGTAACGCTGCAGACAGATGGTAGTAACTGGTATGTGATCAAGAAATAGGGTCGAAAAAAGCATATGCCTATGCAACGTGCAAAAAGTCTTGGCGCAGGACTGGTTTTCTTATTGCTATTCGGTCAGGTGTACGCACAACAGCTAAGGTTGGGTAACAATCCTTTCACCGTCGAGAAATCGGCGGTGTTGGAATTGCAATCCAGTAACCAGGGGCTACTGTTTCCGCGGATTGCGGATACTGCGTTGATCAATGTTCTATCACCACCTGATGGCATGGTAGTATTTTTTATACCACTCCGGCAATTATTGCTTAGAGCGAATAGTGGCTGGCGCATCATTCAAAACTCGCCAGGCATCACCAGCCTGAACAGCCTTACCGGAACTGCCCAGACTTTTGCGACGGGGTCGACTGGTACAGATTTCAATATTGCATCGGCGGGAACGGTCCATACATTTAATTTGCCCAGCGCCTCAGCTACAGCCAGGGGGCTGGTTACAACCGGTGCGCAAATCTTTGCAGGGAGTAAGACTTTTTCAAGTCCACCCATATTTTCATCTTTTACCCAAGGATCTGTGCCATATATAGGAGCTTCCGGAGCCCTCTCGCAAAGCAATACAAATTTCTTTTGGGATGGAACCAACAATCGCTTGGGTATCGGTACTAATGTACCATCAAGCACTTTACACATTGCAGGGGCCAGCCCGCTTACGATATCAGGATTACCAGCAGGTGCTGCTACCGATAGTATTATGACTATTTTGAACGGCACCGTCAAAAAGATTCATCCTTCTTTGCTGGCTACACCCGCTATCACCAGCCTGAATGGACTTACAGCAGCCATCCAGTCATTTGCGATCGGCACGTCAGGAACCGACTTCAATATTGTTTCATCGGGAACAGCCCATACCTACAACCTGCCAGATGCCTCAGCAACAGCCAGAGGGTTGGTTACAACAGGCACCCAAACTATTGCGGGGGCTAAGACTTTTTCCAACGCACCTGCGATATCTTCATTTACGCAAGGATCGATTCCTTTTATCGGTGCTTCAGGAGTGCTGACACAAAACAATACAAACTTCTTTTGGGACGCGACCAATACCCGCTTGGGCATTGGCACTAATGTGCCATCCAGTTCGTTGCACATTGCCAGCAGCAACCCGCTCACAGTGGTTGGCTTACCGGCTGGTGCTGCTACCGATAGTATCGTGACTATTTTGAATGGCACCGTCAAAAAGATCCATCCATCTTTGCTGACGGGATCAACCAGCGGCTGGTTATTGACCGGCAATGCAGGAACTAACCCGACTACGAATTTTGTGGGTACATCGGATGCGCAATCTTTTGTAATCAGGACATTTAATACTCCAATTGCCCGCTTCGATCAAAACTCCCTGGCAATAGGCACTAGTGCCACTGTCAATAATGCCACACACTCCTTCGCATTCGGCAACGGAGCAACAACTGCTTTTAGTCTGACCAATGCCTTTGCTTTTGGAACTGGCGCTACGGTTAGCGGGTCGAATTCCTTCGCTATAGGACAGAATGCTTTAGCCAATAGCCCTACTTCTTTTGCCCTGGGCAGTGGCGCCACGGTACCATTTGGCGTACAAGACGCCATGGCATTGGGTTCCAACGCAGCGGCAAATGCTCTGAATAGCATTGCTATCGGAAGCTATGCCGCCAACACCTTCAGAACAACGGCCAATGGGGTTGGCAGTATTGCGATCGGCAGGTCTTCGGTATCCAATGCTACCTCAAGTATTGCCCTGGGTGATTCGGCTATCGTGGCATTTGTATCAAATCCATCTATCGGCATTGGACGAAAAACTGTGATTAATGGCTCCAATTCAGTAGGAATTGGTACAACAGTAACCATAGGAACCGTAAACAATGGTACGGCGCTAGGTTCAAGTACTTCTATAACCGGTGCTAACGCAACAGCATTAGGATTCAGTTCGTCGGTTTCTGCCGCTAATGCTACAGCGCTTGGCGCCAATGCGACCGTTTCCGGAGCAAATTCTACGGCCATCGGTTACAACACAGCGGTCACGCAATCTGATGCCATTATTCTTGGAGACCTCAACAACAGTTCTTTGTCGGTCGGTATCGGATCACAAACCTTTACATCCGGAGCCAGGGAGAAATTACTGGTTGATGCGGGTACGAGCAACTCCTATAATGTGATTAGTGGAAAAGGTACCGTCAACAACTACCTGCAGCTGAATATCCAAAATCGCTCCAACGGAGATGTTGCCAGTTCTGACCTGGTAGCTACTGCCGACAATGGAACGGAGACCACCAATTTTGTCGATCTTGGTATAAACTCGAGTGGATTTAATAATACTGTGTTTCCCATAATTGGTGGCGTCAATAATGGCTACCTCTACAGTACCGGCAATGATTTCATTATCGGAAATGGAAATGCTACTCGTAATCTGATATTATTTACGGGAGGGTTTACCACAAATAGTGAAAGAATGCGTATTGACGCCTCTGGAAACGTTGGTGTGGCTACTACGACGCCGACGGCAAAGATGGATGTGGGAGGCACCTATAAAATGGGTGCAAGGGGATCGGTCAATAAAAATCAGATCAGTTTTGTGGCGGCGATTCCAGCAGGTACTACTGTTCTTGGGGGGACAGCCGGACTCTTAGGCCTGACTTACACCTCAGCCTCGACGGATGTTACTATCAATATTCCTGCAGCATTGCAACCTACTACTACGCAAGCAACAGTGGTAGTTTCTCCAGCTTTTGACCTACCAGCATATGTGTCCATTGCCTTTGCCAGGGTCGTAACTACTAGTACAATAAAAGTTCGCTTTATGAATACTAGTACAAATACCCCAATATCCATTGCCGGCAACCTTTACTTCACCATAACCGAGTTTTAGCACCCTATGCCGAACTGCATGAAATATGGAGTCTTATTCCTGCTACTTTCATGTGCTTCGCATGTGCTTGCCCAACAGGGGTTATATATCCCCAACCAGGGAAAAATATTCTTCGTGGGTGATACCGCCACGATCTTTTCCAACATCACCAATGGAGGCAAGCTGGGGGTTGGTCGCAACGCAATAGTAAACTTTAAAGGAAGGGTTTGGGAAAATGAAACCCAGGCGTTGTTGACAGATGAAAGCGAGGGGGGAGAAGGCACTTCCGGAGTGGGTGGAATGATCAGGTTTCTCGCAACAGATACCACCCGTCAGTATATTGTTGGTGGGTATAATGCCGCCAGCCGTACAGGCCCCGGCTTTGCTAATTTGCAACTATTAAATAACAATGGCGTTCATCTGCTCGGCTCTACCACCAAGATCCGTAATGAACTAAGGTTATCTACCGGCCATATTTTCCTCAATAACAACATATTGGTGGTGGGCAACGGAAATCCCGGACAAATCACAGGTTTTGATTCTTCCCGCTACATTGTAACCGGAAATGCTCCGGGAGCAGGCTTGCTCATCCGGGAGAATATTCGGGCAGCCAACAATCTCGTCATGTTCCCTATTGGCAGTCGTCTGCACCAGTACACGCCAGCCGCCATTCGAAGCCTTTCCGATCAGGGAGATGATTTTTATGCTTCCGTGTTTGATAGTGTAAAATCACATGCCATCACGGGAACTAATTTGAGAGAAGAATCAGTCAACAAGACTTGGGAGATAGGAAAGCTCCGGCAACCCAATCAAGGTGCCGCAGAAGTATACCTGCAACATTTGCTGGACCAGGAAGGCACCAACTTCAGGGCCGGCAGACAGCTGACTTATATATCGCAATACCAGAACGGAATTTGGGATACAGCAGCCCCTATGATGGCACCTGTGCCTGGGATCCTGACTTCGGGAAGTATCCTGAACAACAGCGGACTTAATTTCAGACCATTCAACAATGGAATGCCCAACGCTGCCTATTACACCAAGTTTGTCTACAAAGGTGATCGCGGCATAAACCTGACCCAGGTATGGCTCAGCGCCATTCGCACCGACTACCACAATGTCAAAGTATATTGGACAACCAAACCAGAAGTCAATAACAATTACTTTGTAGTTCAGCGCAGGTATAGCAATCAAACTGATTTCAGCAATATAGATACTGTTGTCTCCAAGGCGCTCAACGGCAACAGCCAGGACTTTCTCAATTATGATATGATGGATCCCAACAGCTATACGGGGATCACCTATTATCGCCTGATGCTGGTCGATTTCAGTGGGCGCCTAACTTATTCGAATATAGTAGCTGTTGGCAGAACGCCGGATAACCAACTATTGCTATGGCCCAACCCCAGCACTGGTCGATTCTTCGTGGGTATTGGAATAGCATCCTCTATTAAAACCATTGTTATATGGGATGCCGTTGGCCGAAAGATCAAAGAAGAATTGGTGCGCGACAGGAATATTATAGAATTCTATTTACCGATACCAGGAACCTATGTGGTAAGCTTCCTGTCACCAACAGGAAGGATCGTTGAATCGAAAAAACTATTGGTACGCGGCTACTACTAAGCACAGGTAGCAACCCACTAGCCTGCATAAAAAAAAAGAAACTGTCTTAAAAGTCTATCACAATGAAAGCCTGGCCATGCCAGGCAGCTTCGCTTGCGCTCGCCGAAATACTATTCCGGTATCAAACTTGACTTATAAGACAGTCTCTAAACGATAATGAAAGAACCGATATATATTGAGTTATTGTACCCCATTATATTAACCAACTTCCATGGCTCCGGTTGAGCTATTCTTACGCAGTAGCCCTTTCCGCATTTTATTCATCAGGTCGTCTGCCGTATCTCTGATCTTTTTCCTGGTATCTGTTCCTTTGTCGGGTGCAAATAATGTGCCCACCAATGCACCAACAGCTGCTGCTGCAATCATGCCTACAAGAATCTGCTTTGCTTTCATGATATATAGTTTATCGTGATTAATAAGGTACCTACATCTATCTTTTACCAACACTGTGCCAAACCAATTCATCAGTTAACGGCTAAAGGTTGAAGAAATGTTAAGACAGCCTGTTATCCAAAAAGTTGTAAAAATCAACAGCCCCCACCTGTCAGGCGGGGGCTGTTGCTATAGTGAGTAAGAAAAGTTACACTATCCTCTTCGTCCGGGTCGCTCCGTGCCTCCACCTTCACCACGGCTAGGTCTGCCAGCTCCACCGGGGTTACCACCACCCTGGTGGCCACCACTGCTTTGTGGACGGTCATAAGATCGTTGCGTAGGTGCAGATGGCGCTTCACGTTGGCGCGATGATTGAGAGGGGGCCTGTTGAGCGCGTCCTCCAGGATAACTGCGTTCTACGCCGCCGCCGCTGCTGCCACCACTATTCGGCCTTGTAGGCCATTGGCGTTCACTATTATCGGAACGGGCAGGCGGCTGATAAGTCCTTGGTTCCCTTTTACCGGTGGATGGACTTGCTGGCCTGCTTTCTCCCCTGTTGCTGTTGTTGTCCCGGTATACTCTTTCTCTTGGACTGGGTATTCCACTATTAGGCGTTGTGCTGGCTCCATTGCCTTCACCCGCTCTCCAGTCACGGTTAGGTCGCTGATTACCATAGTCACGTCCTCCATTGTTACCAAAGCGATTGTTGTCACGCGAAATGGAGGAGCTACGATCTCCCGGAGTCGGCCTGCTGATACGGCCACCATCATTAGGGCGATTACCATTGTTATTATCATATCGGCCACCAGGACCGCCATTGCGACTACCGATGCCATTATTATAGTTCCTGTTGGCATAACCCCGTCCGTTGAAGTCACGACCCCTGCCAGGATTGACGCGCTGGTTGTCACGACTTACCACGCCACGACCACCGTAATAGTTGTACACGTTATTGGTTCTGTTGATGCGTACAATATTCACGTTGGGTCTGCTTCTGTACCCGTTGCCATAGAAACCGCCCGTATAATAGCCGCCATAGTTTCTATAGGGTGAATAACAATACGAAGGACGATATACCCGGGGACCCCACCACCCTCCGTATCCATAACCCCATGGGTTGCCATAGCCTATACTGCTATGAAACCAGCCATTGTTGTAGTTGAAGCCGAAGCCCCAACCAAACCAGGGGTTGTACCGGATATTGAAACCCCAGGTGTAAGGGCGGGGGAAATAATAGTGACCCACCCAGGGCCTGTAGTAATAACCTGTACCATACACGATCGTAGAACCACAGATATAGTTGTTGAGATAACCAGGTGTATATCCCATCCATACATAGTCGGGTGTAACATCATAGATGTAAACATATTTCATATGATACACCGGGTAGCGGGGAGGGATCAGAGAAACAACGGAAGGACGAACAACGGCTACAGACCACGGACCCATTGCACTATACGACTCGAACCAGATACCATTGTCTACAGAATAGTAGCGACCTCTCCATCGAATGACTGAAGCCGACGTATTGACCGCATATTCCATTTCCGTTCCGACAATATCATTAAACTGCGGTTCTCCGTCGTACATTACATCAGCCTTCGCTTGCTGCCGATCTACCTTTGCAGTTTGTGGAATTTCAGCATCCTGAATAGCATCCTGTGCAGCCGAAGTCCCTGCAACACTCGCCAATACATTGTCTTTGGGCGATCCTTCAGCAATACGGGCAAAGTCTGCCGGTAATTTATCCGACCCTACAAACTGCCATTGTCCACTCAAGGTCTTTGATTTAAACCAACGACCGGAGATCAAAACATAGTATTGTTGTGACAGAACATCCATGAAGATGTCATCATCAGAATTGGAAACATACAAAAGGTCTGTACTGGTTACCGGTGCGAAATTCGCTTCACCATTAGATTGGATCAGTTCTGCAGGCTCAGTACTCACAATGATCTTATACATCGTATTCTCATCCGTCTCTTTTTCTGTATTATCGTCCTTGCCTGCATCATTCACCTGCTGAGCGATCTTCTGCAGGGTCTGATTTACCTGTGTGGTCATCGCGTAAGGACCCGTGGCCGACGTGGCCGAATACCAGTGTTTACCTCCATAGAGATAAAATCGACCATCACTATTTTTTACGATAGTAAAGGGTGTGTTGACAACTGCGTCCAAACCCCACTCGTTATTACGTTGCAACTGAGGAGTACCGTCGATCAATACAAGGATCGATGGACTATTGCTGTATAATACCTTGGGGGGATTGTTACTGATCTGCTGCGATAACTGTGTTTCCTGCTTATTGAGGTCGAGGGACGATTGCAGGTCATTTTGGGCAAAGCTGAACGTACCCCGGTTGATCTGCTGTTCTAAAACATCTGAATAACTTTCGAGCCGTGCTTCGGCGATCTCTCCCGGTAACTTGATGTTTTGAATCTCACCACCCGTTACAGTAACCCGGGCTCCATTGTTGCTGGTCGTTGCTTTGATCCAGGTCATTCCAAACACCGGATCAGTTTTTCCACTTTCGAGCACCGAGATGGCTGCTTTGGCCTGAAGGCTGTTACCGGAATAAGACTCTGGCTGCCATTGATACATTTTTATTACAGAGCCCTCAGGCGTAGTAAAGGTTTTGGGCCATGCGTCCTGGGCTTGCACAGAAAAGCCAGACAGAATAACCCCGCCCAGCACGCATAAATAAGTAAAAAAGGATTTCATAAAAGAGGCAGTTTTCGTTTGAAAATTCCCCGTTGGGTTTTTTATTAAGATCAAGTTACAGTCGTTAGACGATGAAAGCTGTTAGTGGTTTATGAAAGTTGGGAACGTTTACAAAATATTAGCAAAAAGAGATGTTAATGGAAAAACGGGCCATATTTTTTTCCCGCCGAATATCCATTTGCCTCTTCACCACAATTCCCCAACGAGGCTCGCGATGACAAGATAATACCGGGTACCCAGCATGCAAAGCGATTTCGTGTTAAAAAACCAGCCATTCTATAATTTATGACAGATCGCAATTTCTCGATGAAACATTTCTCCTTACGGCCATATGATACCCCGACCTGTTAATCCCCTTTAACAATCCCAACCATGTGTATAAGTCGGGTAAGCCATCACCCAAAGCAATCATTTTGACAATTGGGTAATCATTTTGTGCAACTGATTCCCTATGCTATTCTTCCGCCCAGGTATCGCTGCTAATATTGCTCTCCGGTTCACTACTGGCAATAAAAAGTATAACCATTTAAAACAAAAAACAAGTCATGAAAAAAGTATTCTTACTTACAAGTTTGCTCGCAACACTCGTATTTACTTCCTGTAAAAAAGACAAAGACAACGGCAATGATAACCCTGGCGGTGGCGGTGGTAATCCTGGTACTACCAAGCTGCTGAAAAAGACGACGGAGACAGAAAACGGCGTTACAACGGTTTTCAACTTTAACTACGACAACAACAAAAGACTCACCTCGTATGCCAGCGCCGACGGGAAAGATAAGACGGCTTTCACCTATGACGCTGCCGGCAATCTTACAAAAATCGAGATCACCGATGAGGATAGTAAGACAGTGTTCACGTACACCTACGCCAACAATATTCCTGTTAGCGGAACCATGAAATCGTGGGAAATGAACGGTACAACGGTGGGAGATCTGGACATGGATAGCGAACTAACCTTTACGGTTGTCAATGGCCAGGTTACAAAGATCGTACGTTTGATTAAAGGCGAAGACGCGGAAGAAAACCTCACCTTAAACCTTGCACTGACCTATACAAATGGCAACCTGACCAAGGTGGAGACCACAGCAGGAAGCGACTATGCCTATAATGCCACATTCACTTTCGGCGACAAGAAATCTCCCTTCCCCCAGTTAACCAAGTATGTGCTCGATGAAGCTGGCTTTTCATTAATGATCAGTTCTAAAAATGATCTGAAAACAGCTGCTTACGTAACGCCTGGTATGGGCCAATACGGATTCACCAATACTTACACCTACGATGCAAGTGGCTATCCACTTACTTCTACCGACGGCCAGGCAACGGTGAAATACGAATACCAATAAAACAGTACCATATACCAATAGGAGCCTCTTCCCGCTTTGGGAGGAGGTTTTTTTGGTTTTGTTAGGGATCGATACCTTTGGCATATATACGTACCAATATGCCGATCTTATTTACACCACTTACGATAAAAAACATCACTTTCCGCAACCGCATTGTTGTATCTCCGATGTGCCAGTATTCCTGTGTCGATGGTTTTGCAACCGATTGGCACCTGGTGCACCTTGGCAGCCGCGCTGTGGGAGGAGCGGGCCTTATCATTCAAGAGGCTACTGCCGTTTCGCCCGAAGGCCGTATCAGTCCCGATGATCTAGGTATCTGGAGGCCCGAACATCTTCCGAAGCTAAAAACCATTACAAGCTTCATAAAGGAACAAGGATGTGTACCAGGTATTCAATTGGCCCATGCAGGCCGTAAAGCCAGTACACAAAGCCCCTGGAAGGGGGGAAAGCAAATACCAGTCGCCGATGGAGGCTGGCAAACGGTGGCTCCTTCAGCCATTCCATTCCGTCCGGCAGACGAGACTCCACTTGCACTAGACAGCGCCGGTATCGAAAAAGTGATCGTCGATTTCAGGATTGCCGCAGCAAGTGCCTTAAAAGCCGGATACCAGACCCTGGAAATTCACGCAGCCCATGGATATTTGATCCACCAGTTCCTGTCTCCCTTGATCAACCAGCGTACCGATGAGTATGGCGGAAGTTTTGAAAACCGGGTCCGTTTTCTGCTGGAAGTAATGGAGGCAGTACAAACCGAGTGGCCGGCAGAGCTTCCCTTGTTCGTTCGCGTGTCTACTACAGATTGGGTGCCGGGTGGTTGGAATGAACAAGATGCCGTGCGACTTGCCCGTATATTGAAGACGAAAGGCGTCGACCTGATCGATTGCTCATCGGGTGGAGCTGTTCCAGGTGCTACCATTCCGGTGGGACCGGGCTACCAGGTCAGGTTCGCAGAACAAGTAAAAAAAGAAGCGGGAATACTGACTGGAGCGGTGGGTATCATTACGAACGCACAACAGGCAGAAGAAATCCTTGCCAATGGTCAGGCAGATATGATACTGCTGGCTCGTCAGTCGTTGCGTGATCCTTATTTTCCATTACACGCAGCGAAGGAACTTGGCGCCGAGATCGCCTGGCCGTCGCAGTACCTGCGCGCTAAAGAATAACAATGATAGACAGAACTTAAAAAGGAAAAGGTGTGCGACATTGACACACCCTTTCCCTTTTTAAACCTGACAAAAACAGGTATCTAAAGAAGATCATTTGCTTACTTAGTATCCCCGCAAAGCTTCGATCTCATCTGCTGTCTTTGGCAGATCTTTGCCCAGTTTATGACAACCATCAGCAGTCACCAGGAAATTATCTTCCACACGAATACCACTGAAGTTTCGGAAAGACTCAAGCGCTTTGTAGTTTATAAAATGGGTGTGTTTCTTTTCTGCTGCCCATTGGTCAATTAATGTAGGGATCACATACACGCCTGGCTCCACGGTCAACACATAACCTGGCTCCACAGCCCGGCCAAGGCGTAAAGATTTCCAGCCAAACTCCTTACTTTTTTGGAGATCGTCCGAATAACCAACATACTGTTCACCCAGGTCTTCCATATCATGCACATCCATCCCCATCATATGGCCAAGTCCACACTGAAAGAATAAAGTATGTGCGCCGGCAGCTACCGCTTCTGCAGCATTGCCTTTCATGATTCCCATGGCCGTAAGGCCTTCTACCAGCTTTTCACAGGCCCCTGCATGAACGTCCCGGAAACGGACGCCGGGCTTTAATAAACCAACGGCATAGTCCAACGAGTTGATCACCGTGTTATATACTTCTCTTTGTTCCGTGGTAAATTGGCGCCCGACCGGGAAGGTTCTGGTCAGATCACCGGCATAGTGCAACTCGTTCTCCGCCCCGGCGTCCAACAACAGCATCTGGCCTTCCTGAATAGTGTTGCCATAGTAATGGTTGTGAAGCGTTTCACCATTTACCGTACAGATGATCGGATAAGAAAGACATCCTCCAGCGGCATAGGCGATTTCCTGAACCTTGGCTGCCACTTCGTACTCCTTCATACCAGGTCGGGCATATTGAATGCCTGCGAGGTGCATGTCTGCACTGATAGATACTGCTTTCTCGATTTCCGCTACTTCGATATCCTCTTTGATAATTCGCTGACGGATCACTGATTTCACCAGCTTAAGCGATACCTGCCGGTCTACATCTTGTACCGGAATTTGAAGCCACTCACCTAATCTGATCTTATTTTCAGCGCGATAGGGTGGGAGAATGTGAATGGTACGACCCAGCCCATGAGCTTTCCGCACCCATACGGCCATATCGTTATAAGGAGCAGTTTGCTGCACACCTACTGCGGCGGCCATTTCTTTAATGGAGGGTAAAGGCCCCGTCCAAACAATATCGTCGATGCTCAGCTCATTGCCGAAGATCACGACATCGCCACTCTCAGGGTCAAGCACGGCGGCCAGTCCGGCCACATCCAGTCCAAAATAATACAGAAAGCTGCTATCCTGTCTGAATGGATACCAGTTGTCTTTGTAGTTCATGCCCGTCTCGTCATTGCCCATCAACACAATAAGACCTGTACCTACCTGCTGCATCAGCGCCTGGCGCCGGCTGCTATATACCGATTGTTCGAATAGTTTGAAATGCATGCGGCAATTTATCGATAAATCACCAATTGAAACGATACCGGGATTAACCCGGCATTAATACAAATTATCCGGAAATAGAGGATTTGAAAAGACTTAGCGGTGCCGGCCCAGCAGTAAACAGACGTCATTCATGAACTGGCAATCACATCAACGCCTGGCTGACTATGCGGAAATATGCGCATTCTTATCAATCCTCATTAGCCGATCTGATCTGAACTGGTAGATTCCGACAGGCACAGAAGAAATAAAACCGATAAAATCACATTGCGTTTTTCTGCTGGTATATTAACAAAATTAAGTAAGTACCTTACTGATTGAATGTTCAGGTAGGCAAGACACACCTGACAGCTATTTTTCCAAAACGAATCAGTATGCGCCTCTTACTCATCATTAGTATTTTAGTCTTTTCTGTTACTTCCTCGCAAAGCCAGTTTGCCAAAAAGAAACCCATTCTTACCGGGGCAGAACAGGTGAATAAATACCTGCCCTATCTGAAAGGCAAGAGGGTGGCGATCATGGCCAACTTAACAACCGTCATTGGCAAGAAACACCTGGTCGACAGCCTCCAATCATTGGGCATAAAGATCGTAAAGGTATTTGGCCCTGAGCATGGCTTTAGGGGTAATGCCGGCGCTGGTGTGGAAGTAAAAGATGAAACAGATGCGGCTACCGGCATCCCGATTATTTCTTTATACGGCCCCAAGAACAAACCCAGCAAACAAGACCTGGCCGATGTGGATATCCTAATCTATGATCTGCAGGATGTTGGTTGCCGGTTCTATACGAACATCAATGCACTGGTTCGATTGATGAACGCTTGTTATGAAAGCGGTAAAGAAATGCTGATCCTCGACCGACCCAATCCCAATGGATACCTCGTAGATGGCCCGGTACTGGATATGAAGTATAAATCAGGCATTGGCATGTTTCCCATCCCGATGTCACACGGGTTGACAGTGGGTGAGTTTGCCCGGATGGCCAACGGCGAAGGTTGGTTGACTGACAAAGCAAAATGCAAGATCAAGGTAATCCCGGTGGCCAATTATAACCACGATATGGAGTATGTGCTGCCGGTAAAGCCCTCTCCCAACCTGAACACGCAGCAATCGATCATGCTGTATCCTTCAGTCTGCATGTTTGAAGCCACTTATCTCAATCACGGCAGAGGGACTTATTTTCCCTTCACCGTTTTTGGTAGCCCGGAACTCAAAGGAGTTTATGAATTCTCTTATACACCTACCAGCATAAAGGGAATGTCTGCAACGCCATTGTTCATGGACCAGGTATGCTATGGAATTGATCTCCGCAATTATGATGTAAACCTTCTGCGCAAAAGCAAAAAGATCAACCTGCAATGGATCATGGAGCTGTATAAAGCGCATCCGCACAAGGAAAAGTTTTTTGATACCAAACTCAGCAAGGAGATGAACAGGATTGAAATACAGATCGGTTCCGGTCTTTTCCGTCAGCAGATCATCGATGGTAAATCAGAAGAAGAGATTCGGGCCAGTTGGGAACCTGGATTGAGTCAATACAAGGTGATGCGGAAAAAGTACTTGCTGTATCCCTGATTGATTGCACTTCAATTCGCCCGGGAATAAACTTGCACCCAGCGATAAAATGCACTCATTTTTTAACGGGGTCCAAACAGCTCTTGAGTTTCAAATGCGCCTGGTTTTCAACCTGCCCCCTGGCAACAACCTAAGTACCGATCTCCCTGCATCCCGTAATAAACGAAAAAGCGACCGCTACGAAAGTAGTGGTCGCTTTATTGGGGACATAAAAAAAGTCTCTGATCATATCAGAGACCTTTTTCGTGGTGCGAGACGGGATCGAACCGCCGACACAAGGATTTTCAGTCCTTTGCTCTACCGACTGAGCTACCGCACCTCCTAACTCCTTTCAAGATTTAATGTCCCGAAGGCATCGTCTCGATTGGGGTTGCAAAAATAGCAATTCTATGTAAATCAAAAAATTAATTGCCACTTTTCTTTATTTTATTTCTTGCCCCGGGGCCCAGAGCCGGTTTCTGACAATAAATTCTTCAAAATCAAAGACCCACGGCTCACTACATACCGTACTGCGCCAGGAATTTGATACGCATGATCTTCAACTGCTCCCAGGTATAGTTGCCATCACTCAATTCTTCAGCTGCCACCTGCAGCGACGAAGTCTCACAACCCTTGAAATATTCCAGTATCTCGTCCTGCTCATGGTCATCCAGCATTTCGTCGATGGCATAATCCAGGTTCAGTTTTGTACCACTCGCGGCAATGGTTTCCATCTCCTCCAGCATTTCATCCATTCGCCAGCTCTTGTTGCGGGCAATGGTCTCCAGCGGTATCTTCTTATCGGTTTGCTGAATGATATATACCTTATTACCACTTTTATTCACCACGCTCTTCATCACAAAATCATCCGGGCGCTCGATATTGTTATCGGCAACATACTTGGAAACCATTTCAATAAACGGTTTGCCATAGCGGATGGCTTTGCCCTTACTCACGCCCGAGCATTTTTCCAGCTCCTGCAGGTTAGTAGGGTACAAGGTTGCCATATCCTGCAGCGAAGTTTCCAGGAAGATCACAAAAGGAGGCAATGCCTTCTTTTTAGCTTCTTTCTGCCGCAGCTCTTTCAGCATTTCAAACAGTTTCTCATCGGTAGCAGCCGTACCCGTCGGGTTTTCTGCACCTTCATCATCGTCGGCATTCGCCTCTTCGTATAAATTGTTGAGAACGATCTTGAAAGATTTGGGCTTCTTGGCAAAGGCTTCACCAGCCTTGGTGATCTTCAGCACACCATAGTCTTCGATTTCCTTGCTCAGCAAACCGCCCAGCAATAGCTGGCGGATCAGGGTGCTCCAATAATGGTCAGGTTCGTTTTTACCAATACCGAATTCTGCAATACCCTCATGACGGAACATGCTGATATTCGGGGTAAGCCGCCCAATGATAATATTGACAATATAATCGGTCGCAAAACGCTCGTCCAGGGCTTTCACGGCTTTCAACACCTTCACGGCATTGTCTTTTGCCTCTACTTCTTCTTTCGGATGTAAACAGTTATCGCACTCTCCGCAATTCTTTTCGGTGTACTCCTCTCCAAAATAGCTCATCAACACCTTACGACGACATACGCCGCTTTCGGCATAAGCCACGGTTTCGTTGATCAGCTGTGCACCAACCTCGCGCTCACTAAGCGGTTTGTCACGCATCAGGTGCTCTAGTTTGGCCACATCCTTATGGGAATAATACAGAATACATTTTCCTTCCAGCCCGTCCCGGCCGGCACGGCCGGTTTCCTGGTAATAGTTTTCGATGCTCTTGGGAATATTGTAGTGGATCACAAACCGGATGTCCGGTTTGTCGATACCCATCCCAAAAGCGATCGTGGCTACGATCACCTGCACCTCTTCTGTCAGAAAAAGATCCTGACGTTCGGCGCGCAGCTTGCTGTCGAGACCAGCATGGTAGGCGACTGCCTTGATACCATTGGCCACCAGCATATCTGCCAGCTCTTCCGTCGTTTTCCGGTTCAGCGTATAGATAATACCGCTTCTACCCTTCATCGAAACGATAAAACGCACAATGCTCTTGTTCGTTTGGTCTTTTTTGATCTTGGGAAGCACCTCGTAATTGAGGTTGGGGCGGTTGAAAGAAGAAATATAGATGGCTGGATCGCGCAGGTCGAGATTGTGGATGATATCGCTCTGCACCTTGGGTGTGGCGGTGGCAGTCAGCGCGATCACAGGAATATCAGGGTTGATCTGCGTCATCATCTCGCGCAAACGGCGGTACTCAGGACGAAAATCATGGCCCCACTCCGAAATACAATGCGCCTCATCAACAGCGAAAAAAGAGATCTTCAGTTCAGAAAAGAATTCCAGGTTCTCTTGTTTCGTCAATGTTTCAGGAGCAACATACAGCATCTTCGTACGTCCGCTGGTGAGGTCATCCTGCACTTCACGGATCTCTTTTTTGCTTAAGGTCGAGTTGAGAAAATGCGCCACATCATCTTTGCTGCTGTAGCTGCGTACCAGGTCTACCTGGTTTTTCATCAGCGCGATCAGGGGGCTTACGATAATCGCAACACCTTCGCTGATCATGGCTGGCAATTGATAACAGAGGCTCTTGCCACCGCCGGTAGGCTTGATGACAAATGTATCTTTACCGCTTAATAAATTTTTGATAATGGCTTCCTGGTTTCCCTTAAAGGCATTGAAGCCGAAGTGTTCCTGTAAGGCTTCTGTCAGGTAAGAACTAGAAATGGTTCCGGTGGACTTAGCAGTCCCGTTTTTTTTAACAGCGCCGCTTTTCGTAGCTTTTTCAGCTTTCGTTGCCGTTTTCTTGGTTGTTGTTCCCATGCTCATATGATTTCCTTCACACTATAAGTGACGTAAATATGCATAAGATGTAAGGTTTTAATGTTAATGGTGCCTTAAGGATATAGCAAATACACCCGCTTTGGACGGGGCAGTATAGTAGCGTCTCATGAATGGCCAGGTCGTCGGATCGGTAGTTAGCGTTGGTTAGATTCGTCCCAAAAAATCAACAGGGACCGGGTTGTTCTAAAGGGTGGCGAATTTAACTCATTTTGGCCGATCGTCAATCAATAACGTACGCTTTAACAAATATGATATAATCGATAAGTCTTGTTTTTTTACGCCTATTCCCTTGTAAATCATATAAATTGCAGAAATTTAGTGCTGGTAACGAAGTAATACTTAACCCCCTGCCCTGAGTGAATACCCTTATACCGTCTGTAGCCGGTTAGCAGGCTGGTAACCGTTTTGCCGGCCAACAATTTTCAAGTAGGTTTGTCATTTAATTATTATGTCTTCAGTGTCTACCCTTGATATTAAATCAGTTGCAACACGAACGATCGCTCGGGAAGCAGAGGCTGTAGCCTCCCTCAAGCCAATGATCAACGACGATTTTGAAAAGGCCGTACGGTCTATTTATGAATCCAAAGGACGGCTCGTGATCAGCGGCATTGGCAAAAGCGCCATCATCGCTCAAAAGATTGTTGCCACCCTCAACTCGACCGGTACACCCGCTATCTTCCTGCACGCGGCCGATGCCATCCACGGCGACCTGGGGATGATCCAGCAGGAAGACGTCGTGTTGATCATCAGCAAAAGCGGCGAAAGCCCCGAAATAAAAGTACTCGTACCCCTGGTGCGCAACTTCGGCAATACACTCATCGCCATGGTGGGTAATATAGAGGCCTACCTGGCACGCCAGGCAGATATCATACTCAACACCACCGTGTCGCAGGAAGCCTGCCCCAATAATCTCGCCCCCACTTCCAGCACAACCGCACAACTCGTCATGGGAGATGCTCTGGCTGTGGTACTTATGGAGATGAAAGGCTTCGGCACCGATGACTTTGCCCGCTTCCATCCAGGCGGCACATTGGGTAAGAAGCTTTACCTGCATGTCTCCGATCTGTATGTAAACAATGAATGCCCCAAAGTATTGTCGACAGCCTCTCTCAAGCAAGTGATCGTAGAGATCTCAAAAAAAAGATTGGGTGCTACTGCTGTTGTAGATACGAACGATCATTTATTGGGCGTTATTACGGACGGCGACCTACGCCGTATGCTGGAAAAAAGCATTACCCTCCAGTTGGATGAAGTAAAAGCAGCCGATATAATGACCAGGAATCCCAAAGCAATCAGTGCAGAGGCATTGGCGGTGGAAGCCCTCGACATGTTACGGCAATACGATATTACACAACTGGTGGTAACCGCAGGAGCCACTTATCTCGGATTTATTCACTTGCACGATCTCGTAAGAGAAGGCCTTATTTAGACTTTGAAACTATGACAAAAACACAACTACCTGCAGTAGGGAATAAGCACCATTATGTAGCCATCATGGCCGGAGGGATCGGTAGCCGTTTCTGGCCGATGAGCCGGACCAATTATCCCAAGCAGTTCCTCGATATCCTCAATACGGGTAAAACCCTTATCCAGTCTACCTACGAACGCTTTGCAGGTTTTATTCCAAAAGAGAATATATACGTTGTTACTTCCAACGAATACATCAATATCGTAAAACACCAACTGCCCGAACTGCCCCTGCAAAACATCCTGGGTGAACCCTCCCGTAAGAATACGGCACCCTGTATCGCCTATATCTCCTTCAAATTGCAGCAGCTCGATCCGCTGGCTTCCCTCATTGTAGCGCCTTCCGATCACCTGATCCTGGACCCCATTGGTTTTACCAAGGTCAGCCTCGAGGCCCTCAGTTTTGTCAATAAACACAATGCGATCATTACGCTGGGCATTAAGCCTACGTATCCCAATACCGGTTATGGCTATATCCAGTACGAGCAACACGCCGTATCGGACAACGTGTACAAGGTGAAAACCTTTACCGAAAAGCCCAAGCTGGAAATGGCAAAGACCTTTATCGCCAGTGGCGAGTTCCTCTGGAATGCCGGCATCTTCGTATGGCAGGTGAAGAATATCGTCGCTGCCTTCGAAAAGCATTTGCCGGAGATGTACGAGGTATTTGCTGCCGAAAAAGAGAAGTTCAACACCACCGAGGAAGTTACTGCCCTCAACAATATCTATCCACTTTGCACCAACATCTCCATCGATGTGGGTATCATGGAAAAAGCAGATAACGTATACCTCATACCCTCCTCCTTCGGATGGAGCGATCTCGGAACCTGGAACAGCGCCTACGAAAACCTGGAAAAGGATTATCTCGGCAATGCTGTGGCAGGCGACCAGGTTATGGTATTCGATGCCCACAACAACATGGTACACGCACAGCGCGACCGTCTTGTACTGTTACAAGGCCTCGAAGATTTCATCGTCGTAGATACCAAAGATGTACTCCTCATCTGCAAAAAAGACAAAGAACAGGAAATTAAAGAGTACGTAGCAGAAGTGAAAAGGAACAAAGGCGACAAGTTCCTGTAACCTGTATACAAGCTTCAAAGGCCGTCCGCACAGCCATGTGAAGAATTGGGAATGGTAACTTGCCAAAAGTTACTTACCTTTTTCCCGATATTTGCAACGTATTACTATATGCTGACGGCCATCAATAATATTCTCTTCCTCGATATTGAAACAGTTTCTCAGTATCCCTCCTTCAACGAAGTGCCGGATGACTGGAAACAGCTTTGGGAAACCAAGGCCAATATCATTATGCGCAATAAGGAGCTGGAGACCGCCGAATCGGTGTATAACCGGGCAGCCATCTATGCCGAATTCGGTAAGATCGTATGCATCAGCGTCGGCATCATCAACGGCAATGGCGACAATAAAAAGATAGTCTTGAAGTCATTCTATGGCGAGGATGAAAAAGAGCTGCTGCAACAGTTCACCGACATGCTTCGCCGATGGGCCGTAGACCAGCAGAAATTCCTCTGCGCCCACAACGGCAAGGAATTCGATTTTCCTTACCTCTGCCGCCGCCTCATCATCAACGCGCTGCCCATTCCACCGGTATTGAACATCGCCGGCAAAAAGCCCTGGGAAATAGCGCACCTCGACACCATGGAGCTCTGGAAGTTTGGCGACTTCAAAAACTTTACCTCACTCAATTTATTGGCCCATACACTCGGTATTCCCACCCCCAAAGATGATATCGATGGAAGTATGGTAGGAGAGGTGTATTGGAAAGAGAAGAACCTCGCCCGCATCGCCAACTATTGCCAGAAAGATGTGGTCACCGTAGCACAGGTATACCTCCGCTTCAATGGCGAAAGCCTCATCCTGCCCGAAAACATCGAGATCAAACAACCACCCGTTTCCGCACAATAAAACCTTGTATATGTCAACACGCATCAATATATCCTCCGGCGCCAAATGGGAGGATATTGTAGGGTATAGCCGCGCCGTAAAGATCGGCAACACGGTAGAAGTAACCGGGACTGTCGCAGTAGATGAAAACAGCCAATTGGTGGGCAAAGGAGATGCCTATGCCCAAACCCATTTTATTATTGGCAAGATAGAAAGGATACTGCAGCAGGCAGGAGCCTCCCTCGCGGACGTCGTGCGCACCCGTATGTTTGTAACAGACATCAGTCGCTGGGAAGAATACGGCAAAGCACACGGCGAATATTTCAGCACCATCAAGCCCTGTACTTCCATGATCGAGATAAAAGGACTCATAGAGCCCGACTACCTCATCGAGATAGAAGCCACTGCTGTCATCAGCGAATAACACAGACATTTAATCATATCACCAATCTGGTATTCATTTCAATCCAAGGTACCTTGCAGATCCAATCAAAGCTACCCAATGTGGGCACCACCATATTTACGGTTATGAGTGCCCTGGCAACAGAACACAAAGCCGTCAACCTCGGTCAGGGGTTTCCCGATTATCCAATGCCCGAAGAACTGACCGCCCTCGTCGATAAAGCCATGCAGGACGGATACAACCAGTATGCGCCCATGCCGGGATGGATGCCCCTGCGCGAATCGCTGGCAGCGAAGATCCAGTTGCTCTACAACACGGTCGTGAATCCCGATACAGAGATTACCATTACCCCCGGCGGCACCTATGCGATTTATACAGCGCTGACCACCGTGCTGCAACCGGGTGATGAGGTCATCGTGTTTCAACCCGGTTACGACAGCTATATCCCCAATATCGAGGTCAATGGCGCCAAGGCGGTGCTGATCGACCTGCAGTTTCCCGATTACAGGATCGATTGGAACGAAGTCCGGGCCAGGATCACACCGCGCACCCGGTTGATCATGATTAATACGCCCAACAACCCGACAGGTGCCGTATTACGGGAGGCAGACATGCAGCAATTGACGGCAATCGTCAAAGACACCAACATCCTCATCCTGTCTGATGAGGTATACGAACACCTTATTTTCGACGATATCCCCCACCAGAGCATACTGCGCTATCCGGAACTGCTGCAACGCAGCTTCGTTTGCTTCTCCTTCGGTAAGGTCTATCATTGTACCGGCTGGAAGCTGGGCTATTGCATCGCTCCCGCCGCCTTTACGACAGAGTTAAGGAAAGTACATCAGTTCAATTGCTTCAGTTGCCATACCCCCTCACAGGTAGCATTGGCCACCTACCTCAAAGACAGCCACACCTACCTGCGGCTGGCTCCTGAAATGCAGCAGAAACGGGATTATTTCGCTTCGCTGATGAAAGACACGCGCTTCACGCCCCTGTCCAGCTACGGCAGCTATTTTCAATGCTACCAGTACGACAGGATCAGTAATGAAAGCGATAAGGATTTTGCCATCCGCATCACCAAGGAGTATGGGATCGCCACTATTCCCGTATCGGCCTTCTACCAATCCGGTAAAGACAACCACGTCATCCGGTTTTGTTTTGCAAAAAAGGAGTCGACCCTCGAGCAGGCAGTAGAACGGTTGCGGAAGATTTGATAGCGTGGAAATGCAGGCGTATACCGGGAATAAGGCGCCTCGGGCTGAAGTCAACCCAAAGCCTTTTCCAACCGAACGATTACTGGATTCAATCGATCCTGGTCAAAATATCCCTGATCAAATAAAGGCAGCAGATGCCCATAAACGAAAGCGCCCCCTGCCATCGGCAGGGGGCGCTTGTATTCATTGATTAAGCTGATATCTTTTGGGGAACGTCCAGCTCCACATAACGCCGCACGCGGCGTTTGAGGTATTTGTTGTAGATGATCTCACTCATCGGCTTGCCCGACACCTTACTTTCTACCCACGAGATCACATCCAGGTAAGCAAAAGCGCGTGTTTCGTAGCGGTCTTTTTCGAGGTGTTTGATCTTCTCCAGAAACTTCTCCAGCTCTGGTTTCAACTGGCGGGGCGATACACCGAAGGAGTGGCGGAGGAATTTGAACATCTCTTCTTCCACGACGGTCAGGTTACCCATCTTGGCCATAAAGCGGTATACCGATTTCGTCAAAGACTCCATCAGTTCAAAATTGCCCAGTTCATAATGCGCCATCAGGTGCAGCAGGCGGGCGTAGCATTGCAGGTCATTGCGGATCTCCGTACTGCCATGAATGATCTTCTGGAGGTAATCGATAGATCGGTTGAAATCGCCGCTGCCAAAATGCAAGGTGGCAAACTTATACGTGAACACCATGATACGGTGCCCATCTACATACAATTGATAGGTTTCAAGGTCCTGCTCGATCTTGGGCAGTTCCAGCAAGCCCTCTTTGAACGTGCCCCGCATCAGGTTCAGGTTCAGCTTGGCGCCGTTGATATATATAGAAGTATGCGTTCTGAAATTGTCGTGCATATTGGCAGTGGGCGTCTTCGCATATTCTTCGAACTTCTTGAGGGTGATCTCGAATTTCTCGAAGTTGCGGAGGTCAAAATGCGCATTGAGCAGGTTGTGCATGCCCTTGATGAAGTGACCCGTCTCTACGGTGATCATAAACGGATCGGCATCAAACAGGTCAATCCATTTCTGGCTATAGCGATAGTACATCAGAAAGTCCTGGCGTACGAAAGCGTACCAGCAATAACTTTGGTAGAGGTAAAGTTTTTCGTAAAACCCGGTGATCTCATCATCGGGCGGAAGGTTCTTGTTAAAGAATTCACGGATATCCTTTTCATCGGCTTCGTCGCGCACGTGGCCGTTCTTGATATACCAACGGTACAATTTCAAAGCAAGATTCGACAGCCGTGTTACACGGTCGATGTGACCAGCGATCTCCAGCGACTCCTGCACCAGCTCATCGGTCTTCTCCTGCGAGCTTCGGGTGATGTGCAACGTTTCGATCTTCTTCTCTAGCGAAATCACCTGCGCCAGGAAGTTGAACTTCTGGTTCTGACGGGCAATTTCCTTCACGCGCTCGAGGATCTTCAATGCCTGGATCTTCAAACCTTTTGTATACAGAATGCGTGCATAATCCAGCTGCTCTGTCAATTGAAGATCGGTATTGTCGGCCGTTTTCAATAGACGCAAACTCGCTAACAACTGTTTGTACAAGTGTGTCTTGAGGTTGTTGAGCTGCGGCTTTTGTATGGAGGGAAGTTTTTTGAGAAGGAGCTTTTCGTCGTACTCGTTCAGCTTATCGAGTGCGTCGAATAACTGTATGATTTTCAGGTCTTCATTACCCGAACTACGTTTTATATAGAGCTTGAAATGTCGCTTCTCCGATTTCTCTAAAGAGTGAACTAATTGGAATAAGGTATCTGTTAATCTGTTGGCCATCATCATGAAATTTTCCTGAAACACAGTTCCAGTAAGGATTCTGCGCTAAACACACCCCTTAGGCATAATCAAATCCCCCATAAGATGTTTTGAGTTAAGTAAAACCTCATCTTATTTTTGTATCACAAGAACAAGATGAGGCTTTGAGTATCGCAGGCAAGTGAGTTAGAGGCCGGGGTGAAATTGAGCAAAAATACGTTCACCCACACAAATAGAGATAGATTTTATTACCTTTTTTCATATGGCAAGCAATCGTTAGAGGTCAGCTGTTTCTACAGTGGACCTTTTTTCTTTTAAAAAGGCCCCGCGAATATAGGAGAATAATACCAGCCAGTGTTAACTTTTCTTTAAAATCAGCAAAAATGCTTGGCCAGATCGTATTTTCCGCAATTCCTTCTACTCCATCAGGCGCAATTATCTTACACCCGACACATTAAATAACGGACAAAAACGCTTTTACCCCGTCTTAAATTGTTTACGATCGATAATTTAGGAGCATGATCACGATCGAACCCATGCAAGCCAGTCAGGCCCCCATACTACTCGACATCTACCGCCAGGGCATACTTTCCGGAATGGCTACCTTCGAAACCCAGGTACCCGACTGGACCGAATTCGACAACAAATTCCTCCCACACACCCGGATCATGTCAAAAGAGGGCCCCGAAATAACGGGATGGGCGGCCCTCGCACCCGTTTCTTCCCGCGATTGCTACCACGGCGTGGCAGAGGTAAGTGTTTATGTGGCCCAGGCACACCAGCGCAAAGGAATAGGTCGTGCCCTGCTGCTGGAACTGATCGCCGAAAGTGAGCGGAACGGAATCTGGTCCCTGCTCAGCGTCATTCACGAAGAGAACCGCGCCAGCATCCATCTTCATGAGCAGTGCTCCTTTCGCTATATCGGGTACCGCGAACGCGTGGCGCAACTCGATGGAATCTGGCGTACCACCGTCATGCTCGAGCGGCGGAGTCAATCTGTTGGTGTATGACGGTGTTATCTCATCCACTGCTTTTCACACTTACTTCGAAACGTTTATTTTCGTGCCTCAACCCCACAACACTATGAGCAGGATCGACACCATCGTATTTGACCTCGGCGGCGTATTGGTAGATTGGAATCCTGAATATGTCTACAAGACTATATTCGACAAAGAAGAAGACATGCGCTGGTTCTTTCAAAACATCACCACCGGCGATTGGAACGAAGAACAGGATGCAGGTCGCTCACTCGCCGAAGGAACAGACATACTGGTAAAGCAGTTTCCCGATCATGAGGCCAATATCCGCGCTTTCTATGGCCGTTGGGAAGAAATGCTGGGTGGCCCCATCCAGGGCACCGTCGATATCCTGCGTCACCTCAAGCACGACACCAATTATCGGCTTTACGCCCTCACCAACTGGAGCTCCGAAACATTTCCCATTGCCTTACAGCGATACGAATTCCTGCATTGGTTTGAAGGCATCGTCGTGTCCGGCGATGAAAAAACACGCAAACCCTACCTCCCCATCTATCAAACACTCCTCAGCCGCTTCGACATCGATCCCACCCGAGCAGTGTACATCGATGACAATGCGCGCAACCTGCATCCCGCCAAAGAACTCGGCATGCAAACCATCCATTTCAAATCACCCGCGCAATTTCGTTCCGACCTGGAGGCCCTCGGCGTCACGCTTCCTTGATAAGCTCATTAGAATGATAATTCGGTGTGCCTGACAAGGAGGACGCGGCTTCCAGCACGAACCTTATCAACTAGTTACAAATCAACAAAATCACTATGTAACATTTGCTGCCGAGCTCATGCCGAGCTACTCCCGAGCTGGTGCCGAGCCGGTGCCGAGGTCTGGATCCGGTTTAGGTGGCCGATACATTCGCTGATCATCCTCAAGACATCCTCTGCATCCGGCCGGGCACCCCTCTGCACAGCCTTCCTATAGAGAAGCCATTTAGGCAATGTGGAGAAGATCAGGTGAACAGCCGAAGGCCATTCCGCGAGCAGCGGACGGCCAACAACGCCGAAGCGGCCGAAAGCCGTTAAAGGCAAAAACAGCCAGCGCCTAGCGCAGATATTGATCCGGTATCGTCAATTGTGGCGTTTCCGGCTGCCAGAACACCGACAATACCCACCAACGTTTGCCGTCATGATACAGCTGAATGCTGTTGATGCCGCGCATGAACGGCTTTTCATCCGCCTGGGTTTTCTTGGAGTCGTAGGTGCTAAACACATGCGCCACGCAGCCAAACTGATCCGTTTTACGGCCAATCTCCCGTTCAAAAAAGCCATTCTTCTCCAGGTAAGGCCCCGAAGTATTGATATAGTCCTCCACGCTCATCACCCGCTTACCGGTAGTGCCATCGGGGCGGATGCCGGTAGCAACCAACCTGCCCTCCGGTAAAAACAAGGTGCGCATACGATCCCAGTTCCGCTTTTGACCCGCCGGGCCCGAGATCACATCATACAAAGCACCGATAATGGCATCCATCGATTGAACGTCCTTTGCCTGCGCGGGGATGCTGTCCGGCGCCGCGGTATACTGATGCGCCTGCACGGCGACGCTGGCTATAAAAGCCACACAGAAAACCAGAAGCTTTTTCATATTCAGGTTATTGCTTTAGTCCACCAAGCTATTCCTTTTGCGGCAGGCGATCCGGCTCACTTGTACCAGTGGTCGGATTTGCCTGCCCGATTGACGGGTTTGAGGCCCAGGCCAACGCAGTAACCCCGAACCGAAATCCACCTTCCCCTGATGCCTGTCCGGCAGCGCCTATGCACTACCTACATGCTCCCGGCAAAACAAGCCGAACACACAATTACCTGTCAATCAACCCTGCGCCAGAAAGCCTGCATGATTTAAGAATCCGCTAACAATCTTTTGAACCCTTTTGCAGTCAATGTAGGGAAGGAGAACCAAATTATGATACGCCTGATGATAACCCTGTCGCTCGCCGCAGTATTGTTTACTGCCTGCCGCGGCACCCAGAAATTCCAGGCTTCTTTTACAGAAGACAAGCCCCTGTATGCCGCCGTGAACGAGCTGATCAAACACCCGGACAATGCAAAAGCCCAACAGGATGTGAAGAGCCTGTACGCCCTGTCGGTAGACCGGCACGAACAAGCTATTGCCGTATACCGCACCAGCACCGATGAAAAGCGCTGGGATAAAATACTGCGGGAATATGAAGCACTGCAACAGATGTACACCAGTGCCCAAACGGTACCGGCCTTACTGAACTTTGTGCAGCCGCACAACTACCTGCAGCAACTGCAGGATGTACGGGAAGACGCAGCCGATTACTTTTACAACAAAGGCACCAGCCTGATGGCCGCGAACGAACGCGAACAAAACCTGCAGGCCAATGAAGCTTTCCGCAGATCCAACGCCTATGTCAATGGCTACAAGGATACACGGGCATTGATGGCACGTTCTTACGAACAAAGTGTAGTAGACGTCGTGGTAAACCGGATCGACAACGACAACCTGTTTTTCAATACCTGGGGCAATACCGGATTCCGGTACCGCCCCGAAGATTACCAGGAGTCACTGGTGCGCGAACTGGGAGGCAGAAACGCGAACATCGTACCCGCCCGCTTCTATACCGACCGTGATGCCAGCCGCGAAAACATCGATGTAGACTGGGTCGTAGATGTGAAATGGAGAAGTATCGATGCCAACGCATCCATGCCCTACCAGTTCAACCGCGAAGTATCACGCAACGTGGAAGTAGGAAAGGACTCAACCGGCAAACCCGTGTACAAAACCGTCCGCGCCACCCTGCACATCACCCGCCGCACCTTTACGGTAAACGGCGGCCTCGATTACCGGGTCAATGATATTGTCAATAACCTCAGCATCGACCAGGGCTTATTGACGCAAAACCTGAGCTGGGACGATAGCTACGCCACTTATACTGGCGACTCCCGTGCACTCGACAACAACGACTGGTTGCTCATCCGTAACAGGAACAGCAATTTCGGACCTTCCAAAGAACAGATCCTCGACAACCTGATGAAAAGGATGTACCCCGATCTGCGCAGAAGGATCGAACAGGCAGCCAGCTAACGATATTCAAAGACGGTTGGTTTTTATTTTCTAAGGTTTGAATGGGTAGAAAACGTAAAGGAGCTCCTCGTGAGCTCCTTTCCTGTTGGTTGTTTGGGCGTATGCTAAAGTTGTTGGATCGTTATTCAGTTTGGGCCGTGGCAATGATGGGAGAGGCCCCCTTGGTGATCACCAGCAACGACTGCTGCCCGGTTTTATAAACGTCCGATGTCAGCCTCGTCTGAATATTGAATGACCGGCGTTTGTTCACGGCAAAACCAGCGAAAATATCCGGCTGCTTTTCTTCAAAGGAGGCATTGAACAGCGATTGCTGTTTCCAGCGGCCGGGTTGCTCTTCCACATAAAAGCTGATATCGTCGAAGTAAAATTGACCATTGCCATTGACCGAAGCGTAAAAGCTGAGTTTGTGCATGGTGGGCAATACCTTGCCGACCACTGTGTAAATGGTCCATTCCTGTTCGGTGCGGGTCTCTACCGTAAAGCCACTGTTCAACAAATGCTGCTGACCGGCATCGATACCAACGCCATGGATCCTCGCCCTCGACAGCGAGTCGGCCGGATCGGCTTTTACCGCAATTTCATACCGGAAATTCTTGCCCTGCAGGGAGCTCGCAGGTACTTCTTTCACGAACCAGAACTCCTCCGTGTAGTGATACCACGAGGCAGGTGTCTGGGCATTCGAGACATAGGCGCACAAGCATGCAAAAAAGATACTGACTATCTTTTTCATAGGGAGGGGATTTGGGTAACCCTATAAACGACCAACCGAAATGATTGTTGCGTAACCAGGCTTCGGCCACCGCTTATTGACGTAGCGCAAACCCCTGTAAAAATTGGGATATGTGTAGCTGCTTCTACCTGAGTAACTGAAAGGCCAGTAGGCTCATGACATACGCAAGACCGGTCATATAGACCAGCTGCCAGATCGGCCATTTCCAGCTCCGGGTTTCGCGCTTCACGATCGCCAGCGTACTCATACATTGCATGGCAAAAACATAGAATATCATGAGCGAAACTCCGGTGGCCAGGGTATAGACCTTGCTGCCATCTGCCCGGGTGGCAGCATGTAGCTTTTCCGTCAGGGTCGATTCGTCGGCGTCATCGCCACCTTCCACGCTGTACAAAGTGGCCATCGTACCCACAAATACTTCACGGGCCGCAAAAGAAGTGATCAGGGCAATGCCGATCTTCCAGTCGTAACCCAGGGGTTCGATGGCCGGTTCGATGCTTTTACCCAGGATGCCGGCGTAGGAATTACCCAGCAATTCAGAGCTTTTTTCTCTGTCGAGTTCATCGGCTTGCTCGGGGTGCTGCTGCGCCAGCTGCTCGTATTTGGCATGTACATTGGCCATACGATCGCCGGGGCCATAGCTGCTCAGTACCCACAAAATAAGGCTGATCACCATGATCACCTTACCGGCATCGACGACGAAAATCTTCGCCTTGCTGACCATTGTCACCAGTACGTTCTTCCAACGGGGTGCACGGTATACCGGCAGTTCAAGAATGAAATAACTCTTCTCTTTGATATTGATGAAGAACCGCGCTACATAAGAAGTTACCAGCGCCATCACAGGCCCCAGCAGGTAAAGTCCCATCATGACCAGGCCCTGTACACCAATAAAACCAAGCAGGTTGGTTTTAGGAATAACCAGGCCGATGAGGATCGTGTACACCGGCAGACGGGCACTACAACTCATCAGCGGCGTCACAAATATGGTGAGCAGGCGTTCTTTCTTGCTTTCAATATTGCGGGCACTCATGATGGCGGGTACCGCGCAGGCAAAACCGCTGATCATGGGCATCACACTTTTGCCGTTGAGCCCCACTTTGCGCATGAGCTTGTCGGTCAAAAAGCTGATCCGGGCCATATAACCGGTGTCTTCCAATATAGTAATGAGGCCAAACAAGATCATGATCTGCGGAATGAAGATCACGATACCGCCGATACCGGCGATAAGCCCGTTGATGATCAGGTCGCTCCACCAGGCTTCGGGCAACACGCGATTGAAGAAACCGCCGATCTCGGCAAAGCTCCATTCGATGAAGTTCATCGGGTACTCTGCCAGCCAGAACACACTTTGAAACAGCAGGAAGAGAACCGACAGCAGGATCAGGTAGCCCCACCTGCGGTGCAACAGGATATCGTCGAGTTTTTCGGTGAGCAGGCTTTTTTGCAAAGGCGACGGCTCAGAAACCGATTGCTTCAGGATGGTGCCAATACGCTGGTAGCGTTGAAGGATCTCTTCCGCCTGCGTTTTGGTATGATTGAATTTGTGCGACACCTCGATCGACTCGATCTTGTCCTGCAGTCCATCTGCCAGGGCAAAAGATTCATGGTTGATGAGATAGTGGATCGCTTCGTAGTCGCTCAGGTCGGCTACCACTTCCTGTACATCCTTTACCGCTGCGGGCGCCAGCGCCGCGTTGTTGATAAAGTCCCGTACAGGCGTCTTATAAAGATGTAAGGCCGTTTGTTCGATGGCCTTTTTAAGTTGTGGAATACCCTTGTTTTTGCGGGGGTTGATGGGGATGATCGGTACGCCCAGTTCTCTTTCCAGCTCGGGAATATCTATCTTGATGCCTTTTTGCTTGGCCAGGTCCATCATGGTAAGCCCGATCACCACCGGCATTTTCAGGTCGATGATCTGGGAGGCGAAAAGCAGGTTGCGTTTCAGGTTGCTGGCATCGGCGATCAGTACCACCATTTCAGGCTTCACTTCAGCATCCTGGTTCATCAATACGCGGTAAGCTACCCACTCATCTTCCCGGCGTGGGTACAGGCTGTAGGTGCCAGGCAGGTCGATGATGGTGGCCGTCATGGATTCAGAAATGGTCGTTTGGCCAGATTTCTTATCCACGGTAACACCGGGGAAATTGCCGACTTTCTGGTTCAATCCGGTCAGGGCGTTGAACAGGGATGTTTTTCCACTGTTGGGGTTGCCTACCAATGCAATTTGAATCGTTTCCCTCATGATAATATAGAGCCTGCCCGCTTTTGGCGGGAAACAAGGCCGCGAAATTACCGAAATGAAATGGAGGCGCTTTACGATTTAGGTAAAAAGGGCGCCAGCCCGCCAACAATTAACCTATTTTATAGATTAGGGGTCGTCCGGCCTCGAAGTCGTTGATACTCTGTATGGTAGTTTGGGCGATTTGGGTCAATGCCTCATCCGTGAAAAAGCCCTGATGCGCGGTGACCAGCACATTGGGGAAGCTCATGAGCCGCATGATCACCTCGTCTTCGATGATCTCCTCCGATCGGTTGTGGAAAAACAGCTTTTCTTCCTGCTCGTATACATCGATGCCCAGATAGCCCAACTGGCCGCTTTTCAGCGCTTCGATGCCGGCCCGCGTATCGACCAGGCCGCCACGGCTGGTATTGATCAGCATTACCCCCGGCTTCATCATGCCCAGGGTTTGGTCATTGATGATGTGCTTGGTCTGGTCGTTCAGGGGGCAGTGCAAAGAGATGATATCACATTCGGGTAGCAGCTTAATGAGTGGCAGGTATTCCACGCCGGCTGCTTCCAGGTCGCGGTTGGCGATCACATCGAAGGCCAGCACCCGGCAGCCAAAGCCCAGCATGATCCTGGCAAACACCTGGCCGATCTGACCGGTGCCGATCACGCCCACCGTTTTGCCATGCAGGTCAAATCCCGTCAGTCTTTCCAGCGAAAAATTACCTTCCCGCACCCGGTTATAAGCCTTATGCGTTTTGCGGTTAAGCGTCAGGATCATGGCCACGGCATGTTCGGCTACCGCGTAGGGCGAATAGGCCGGCACCCGCACCACTGCCACCTGGTTGGCCTGGGCCGCCGCCAGGTCTACATTGTTGTAACCGGCGCAACGCATCGCGATGATCCGGGTGCCCTGCGCCGCCAGCTGGTTGATGACGGGCGCTGTCAGTTTATCGTTCACAAAGGCGCAGATGGCTTGAAAGTCCCTGGCCAGCTCCACCGTTTGCTCATTGAGCTGAGCATCGAAAAACACCAGCTCATGGCCATTGTTGAATTGACTGAAATACGTGCGGTCGTATGATTGGGTAGAAAAAAAAGCAATTCTCATGGTACAAACCGGGGATTGATGGATAATCTACTATTCCTTTCGTTCAAAGTTATCCTATATAACATTGCCTGCCCAATCCTTATCTTTGCAAACTGCCAAAAAATGGCAATTATTGGTAATCGTATTAAGCTAAAAATCATGTTTAACAAACGGACAAAGATCAAAGATTTGTTGACCACCGAAGCAACGGGCCAGGAAGTAATAGTAATGGGTTGGGTACGCACCTTCCGTAACAACCAATTCATAGCGCTTAATGACGGGTCTACCAATAATAATATCCAGATCGTAGCAGAGCTCGGCTCACTCGACGAGGCCACCATCAAACGGATTACGACGAGTGCTTCGATGAAAGTAACCGGCCAGCTGATCCCTTCACAGGGCAAAGGACAAAAAGTAGAGGTAAAAGCAACAGCGGTGGAAATACTGGGGGATAGCGATCCTGAAAAATATCCTTTGCAGCTGCGGAACAGGCCCAGCCTTGAGTTCCTGCGTGAGATCGCTCACCTGCGTTTCCGCACCAATACATTTGGCGCCATATTCCGCGTACGCCATAGCCTGGCATTTGCTGTTCACCAGTTCTTTCACCAGAAAGGATTTGTCTACATGCATACGCCGATCATCACCGCCAGCGATGCGGAAGGTGCCGGTGAAATGTTCCGTGTAACCACCCTGCCTCCCGAAAATGCACCGAAGAACGACGATGGCACCATCAACTATAAAGAAGATTTCTTTGGCCGCTCTACCAACCTGACCGTGAGCGGTCAGCTGGAAGGCGAACTGGCGGCTACGGCTTTCAGCGAGATCTATACCTTCGGACCAACTTTCCGTGCCGAAAACTCCAATACCGCGCGTCACCTCGCCGAGTTTTGGATGATAGAACCCGAAATGGCCTTCTATGACCTGGAAGACAATATGAACCTGGCTGAAGAATTCATCAAACACCTGATCCGCTTCGCCATGGAAAATAACCGCGAAGACCTCGAGTTCCTCGCGCAGCGACTGGTAGAGGAAGAGAAGCAATTGCCGCAAGACAAGCGCAGCGAGATGGGGCTTATCGAGAAACTGGAGTTTGTACTGAACAACGATTTCACCCGCATTACCTATACAGAAGCGATCGATATCCTGTTGCAGTCACCCGCGTACAAAAAGAAGAAATTCCAGTATGAAGTGAAATGGGGGGTAGATATGCAGAGCGAGCACGAGCGCTACCTGGTGGAGAAGCATTTCAAGAAACCCGTCATCGTGACCAACTATCCCAAGGAGATCAAATCCTTCTACATGCGCGAGAACGAAGATGGTAAAACGGTCGCCGCCATGGATATCCTGGCACCCGGTATCGGTGAGATCGTAGGTGGGTCACAGCGCGAAGAGCGCCTGGACAAGCTCACCAAACGTATGGAAGAGTTGCACATTCCGACAGAAGAAATGTGGTGGTTCCTCGATACGCGTCGATATGGTACTGTTCCCCATGCCGGCTTTGGACTTGGCTTTGAGCGGATGGTGTTGTTCGTAACCGGTATGACCAATATCCGCGATGTGATCGCCTTCCCACGTACACCCAAGAACGCAGAGTTTTAACCTTCGTGCGCTTTAAGTGCATTGAACATATTTACCAGAGAGTCGCTTCGGCGGCTCTTTTTGTTTTTCGGTTTGGGCCGGGAAGGTCTTAGCAGCCACACAAAGGCCAGGCGATTCTCCCTTGCATGCCTGGCACAACACGCAGGAAAACTTTATGGAATTTGTTACAGCCTACATCTTATACTAAAATCTACCTGTATGGCTGAAATAAATACCGCTACGACAAGCGACAAACCCGGCGTGCGCCGTAGTAAGAAATTATCTACCCGTGTCGACCTCACGCCCATGGTCGACCTGGGTTTTTTGCTCATTACCTTTTTCATATTTACGACGACCATGTCCAATCCGGTGGTGACCAAACTGATCATGCCCGATGATACAAAACCGGCTCCTCCGGGTACAGTGGGTGAAACATCTGCACTGACCGTACTTCCCATCGCGGGCAATAAGGTATTTTATTACCACGGGAGTATGGATGTTGCCCTCAAAACAGGCGCATTTGGCGTCACCGGCTATGGCATGAAAGACGGTATTGGCCAGGTTATCCGCGATAAACAGATCGCGATGGATAGGATAAAACCGGACTTCCGGAAAGACCTCACGCTGATGATCAAACCGGATGCCGCATCGAATTACCAGAACGTGGTAGATATCATCGATGAGGTCAAGATCAATGGGCTGAGCCGCTACGCCCTGATGGATATAACGGACGAAGAAAAGCAGGCAGCGGCGACAAAAAGCGGTGGCTTGTAATGACAGCTGGGCCCGGCCTGGATCAACAGCCAGACCGACAGGGAATCGGGCGTGCACGGCCCGAAACCGATACCCCACAAAGCGCCCCACTGTGTATAACTATAGCAATGCAGGCAGCATCCTTTACGAGGTGCTGTCTGCGCTTTTATATGAAAAAGAACTAATTTTATCATCCATTAACTACATTGATAAAATTAAACTTGTCGTATGGCTATACCAGTCGTCAATCTCGCCGACTTTACTTCCGGCGATCCTCAATTGAAACAGGCCTTTGTACAACAACTGGGCAAGGCGTATGAAGATGTTGGCTTTGTGGCCGTAAAAAATCACGGCATATCCGATGCGCTCATTGCCGATCTGTATAAATATGTACAGCAGTTCTTTGCTTTACCTTCCGATACCAAAAAGCAATACGAAGTGCCAGGACTGGCCGGGCAGCGTGGCTATACCTCCTTCGGAAAGGAACACGCCAAAGGAAGCGATGCGCCGGATTTAAAGGAGTTCTTTCAATATGGGCAGATCGTCGAAGACAATGATCCCGTTAAGAGTGAATACCCCGATAACGTAAAAGTGAAAGACGTAACAGCTTTCAACGACACCTTCGACAAAGCCTACCGGGCTTTTGAAAAGTCGGGCAAATCATTGCTGCAGGCAATTGCCATTTACCTGGGGCTCGACGAGCACTATTTTGATGGATACATCCACAATGGCAACTCCATCCTGCGGGCTATCCATTACCCGCCGATCACACAGGAGCCAAAGTCAGCCATCCGTGCTGAGCAACATGAAGACATCAACCTCATCACTTTGCTGGTGGGCGCCTCGGCCGATGGCCTGCAGATCCTGACCAAGCAAAACGAGTGGGTAGGGGTGACCTCTTTGCCCGAACAGATCGTGGTGAATGTGGGCGATATGTTGCAACGCCTCACCAACAACAAGCTTAAGAGTACGACACACCGCGTGGTCAATCCACCCCGCGAAATGTGGCATACATCGCGGTTCTCGATCCCCTTCTTCCTGCATCCCAAAAGTCAGATGAGCCTGGCCAGCCTCGACAGCTGTATCGATGCCAATCATCCCAAAGCTTATCCCGACGCTACAGCCGGCGAATACCTCGACGAACGTTTGCGCGAGATCGGGTTGAAGAAGTAGCATTGTTAATGCAATGATTTATACAACAAAGCCGGTGGGTCAACTGCCGGCTTTTGCATTTTACCACATTTAACATCACATAAAGATGTATATTTATGTATACAGCTTGCATAACCTACGGTTTAACACTATCTTGCACAGATGGTGTTCCAATTTAACGCCCGGTTAACGCATCGCTGATTAGCTTTGCATCATCAATTGGACTTACTTAAAGCTATAGTTATGAAAAGTTTTCTACTTACAGCTTCTTTTGTCCTGGTAACAGCCATCGCTGCTACAGCACAAACCTTAGCCCCCGACCAGAATCCCAGCTTCATGGTGAGCCAGGCCCGCTATATGCAAATGGCCGATTCGATCAACAGCTGGCATGGTACCACCGTACAGGATACTTACAAAGCCATCGATTATTACGAAGATAAACTGGCGCTCCGCGCCAACCGCAAAGCCTGGCGCCGCGAACTCCGTATGGAGCGTGCACGTAATAACGGATGGTATAATGGGTACAGCAATGATTACTACTACCCCTATAACTCCTATTATCGCCCGTTTGGCGGTACTGGTTGGGGCAATTACCTGTGGTCAACCCTCCCCCTGGCAGCTTCACTTGCATTTTGGTGCAGATAATTTTTAAGCAATAACCTCTTTTACAAATAGTCTTTTATGAAAAGAATTCTATGGATTGTTACAGCCGCCGTGGCTGTAAGCGTTACAAGTGTATCCTGTTCACGCAAAGTAACCCGCATCGACCCGGGCGAGCAGATCGACCTCAGCGGCCGCTGGAACAATACTGATTCCCGCCTTACCGCTGAAAAGATGATCGACGACGTACTCGGCGACAAGTGGATAAGCGACTACCAGCAATCTAAAAATGGCGCAAAACCCGTTGTGATTGTAGGTTTCGTCACCAACAAAAGCACAGAACACATCGACGCAGAAACTTTTGTAAAAGACGTTGAACAGTCTTTTATCCGCTCGGGTAAAGTAAGACTTGTGCAAGGCGGCAAAAAACGCGAAGAGCTACGGGCAGAAAAAGCCGATCAGCAAACCAACGCATCAGCCTCCAGCATGAAGAAGTTCGGTCTTGAACAAGGCGCCGACTTTATTCTCCAGGGGTCCATCAACTCCATCGTTGACGCACAGAAGAAGAAAAAAGTGGTGTACTACCAGGTGAATCTCGAACTCACCAACATCCAAACCAACGAAGTGGTATGGATCGGTGATAAGAAGATTGCCAAATACGTGACCAACTAATTTAGACTTCACTCCGTTCAACGGAAGATCCCACCGGCATGTCTTTATCATCTAATCATATGATAAGAGCATTGGCTGTAGTACCGCTGATGCTCTTATTGTTTTCCTGCGCTACGTACAATACCCGTATAGGCAGTTACTATTCCAATGTCATGAATGGTAACTACGAAAAAGCTGAATCGGACCTGGACAAGATCAAGCTGATCAAGGCCAATCGCAACCGGCTGCTCTTTTATTTCGAAAAAGGAAAGATCACCCACCTACAAAAGAAATACGATAGCAGCAACTACTATTTCAACCTCGCCGACAACTTCATCGAAGACACGCGCACCTCAGCCGGTGACATCGCCTTGGGTACCCTGCTCAACCCCATGATGCAGACCTACAAAGGGGAGGATTTTGAAAAGTTCATGATCCATTATTACAAGGCGCTCAACTACCTCTACCTGGGCGAGTCGGATGAAGCCATGGTGGAGGCGCGTCGTATTTCGCTGCGTAGCTATGCCCAGCAGGATAAAACGAAAAGTGACCGCAAATACAGCGATGATGCCTTCTCGCTTACCATTCAGGGTATCATCTACGAGCAAAGCCGCGATATCAACAACGCGTTCATTTCGTATCGCAACGCCGTAGATATTTACCTGAAGAATAACGACCAGTACTATGGAACCCAGCTGCCGGCACAGCTGGTGCAGGATCTTTTCCGTACCGCCGACGGGATGGGTTTTCAGGACGAGATACGCCGCTATGAGCAATTGCTGAAAACGACCTACAAGCGTACCGCCCCCTCCGAAGCAGGCGAACTGGTATTGTTCTGGGAAAATGGACTGGCGCCCATCAAGGTGCAGCAGGATTTCTTTTTTGCCCTGACCAAAGACGGGTTTGGCAACTTCGCCTTTGTAGACCCCGCCGGGGCCTTCAATATCCCCTTCGATTTTGCCAGCACCAATGCCAAAGCCGAAGACCTGAAGCTGACCGACCTGCGATCCCTGCGCATCGCTTTTCCACGCTACCAGGAACAACCGGTGTACTATCGCAACGCAACCGTGGCCCTGAACAATGTCGACTATCATTTCGAGCCGGCTGAAAACATCAATGCCATCGCTTTCGCGACCTTAAAAGAACGCTTCCTGCGGGAAATGTCCACCGCCCTCAGCCGGGCCGCCGTCAAAAAGCTGGCAGAGATCGCCGCCCGACCCAAAAGCGACGACAAAAACAAAGACACCAAAGAAGCCATCGCTTTTGCCATCCAGGTCTTCAACTTCGCCTCCGAGAAAGCCGACACCCGTAACTGGCAAAGTCTGCCCCATACCATTTCTTACCTGCGCGTACCGCTCAACCGGGGCACCAATGTGCTCCAGGTGACCGTTTCTGGCCAATCCTCCCAAAAATTCAATGTGGTCGCCGAAGGCAATGGAAGCATCCAGGTGCAAAATATCTGCACACTCCGATAGGCGCCCATTACCCCATTTCCGAATGCCATAGCTACAAGGCCGGTTTGCCAGCTACACGATTAAGGTAACTATTGTGTCAAAATGGCGTAGTTGCTGAATGGTGAAACCTGAATAACCCAAATTTCTAACAAGCCAAGGTATGTCCTGGTGCGATTTACGAGCAGGCATTCATCAGGCACCCACCGCCTGGCTAAGGCGTACCGTTCCCGTGTTTCGCCTAAAGCACCAGTAAACCTGAAGTAAACCTAGAGTAAACCGCAACTAACAATCGGATTGATTTTCAATCCCAGCGGCAACGCTGTTTGGCGGTAGTAGAGGGCGGGTTGCCCGACCGATTCAGCCACTGAATGACACATTATAGAAGATATTGAAAGCAGGCCCCAAAGATACCTCCTGAAATGCCAGAATGACGCAATTGGGCGAAAGCAAATGATTGCAACGCCGTAGCAGCCTATGTTTGATAAAATCACCCCCACTCAACCCGCTCCTTTTACCATTCATCCAGATTCTGTTGGCTGCACCTAAACGGCCAATCCTGGCTAAAGGCCGCCGGTACTGCATTTCGGGCAAAACTCATTATTGGCTTATCAAAATTACCTTACCTCGGTAGGTACTATATGTTGCATAGTACTAAAAAACTCCATACATTTGTATTGTCAATGAAACAATACACTGGCAGCAAGGGGTAAAAACAAGTATAGCCTTAAAACAAAACGTTCACAGTATAGCCATGAAGCCCCTGCTGCCAGTTTTTAACAACAAACGCATCATATGAATATCGAGAACACACAGAGCCAGATGCGGAAAGGGATCCTGGAGTTCTGCATTCTCTCCATCATCCGCCGGGGTGAAGCTTACCCCAGTGATATCGTGGATGAAATGAGAGGTTGCAACCTGCAGATACTGGAAGGTACCCTTTACCCCCTCTTAACCCGGCTGAAAAATGCCGATATGCTCACCTACCGCTGGGTAGAAAGCAACTCGGGGCCACCCAGAAAATATTTCTCGCTTACACCGAAAGGCGAGGAATTCTACGGCGAACTGGAAGCCACCTGGCACGAACTGGCCAACGCGGTCACCCTGTTAACCACCAAAAAAGAGTCACTCGTTTCCACGGCCGGTAGCGTTTCTTTCGGACCCGATTCTGCCAGCACACCAACCAACACTTCAACCGACAAACCAGCGTAATCATGAAAAAGGTAATCAATATAAACTTTCAGGGCAGAGTGATCCCCATCGAGGAGACCGCTTATGAACTCCTGAAACAATACATCGAAAGCCTCCGAAGGTACTTCGCCAAGGAAGAAGGTCGTGATGAGATCATCAACGACATCGAAGGCCGTATCGCCGAACTGTTTTCTGAAAGGATCAAAAAGGGTGCTACCTGCATCACCGATGACGACGTCAACGCCGTGATCGCCAGCATGGGCCGCCCCGAAGATTTCGAAGCAGAAACCGCCGGTACCGAAACAAGCAATACGCAACAACAACAGCAGCAGCAACAAAGCAGCCAGAGCCATACCAGCAGCAGCTCGCAAAGCTATGGTACATACAACCGCCCTGGTCGTGGACGTCTCTACCGCAATGCCGATGACAAGATCCTCGGTGGTGTAGCCAGCGGACTGGCGAACTACCTCGGTATCGACCCCGTGATCATGCGGATCATCTTCGTGGTGTTGTTTGCACCCCTCTTCTGGGTATATATATTATTGTGGGTGATCATTCCTTCCCAGTCCATCGAAACCAATATCACCAAACGACTGTACCGCAGTGCAGAAGATAAGGTGATCTCCGGTGTCTGTGGCGGTCTGGCTGCCTACTTCAATACCCCCAACTGGGTACCCCGCCTGATCTTCGCTTTGCCTTTGATCTTCGGGCTCATCTCTGGTGTATTCAACAACTTCTGGTGGCACGATTGGGATTTCTGGTGGGGACCTAAGATCATCACCAGCTCACTCGGCAGCACCCTTTTCCTGACCTATATCATTCTGTGGATCACCGTTCCCATCGCTGTTACTTCAGCCGAAAAACTGGAAATGCGGGGGGAGAAGGTAGACCTTAACTCCATCCGGGATACCGTTAAGGAAGATCTCGAAGGATTTAAGGTCCGCGCAGAAAAATGGGGTAAAGAAGTAAAAGAATCTGCCCAGCAGTTTGGGGAAAAAGCAAGAGAGTTCGGACAAACAGCCGGCTCACGCGCCAAGACCTTTTCCGCAGAAGCAGGGCCTGCCGCCCGCCATGCCGGGAGCGGAGTAGGCCACGCGATTGGCGTGATCTTCAAAGCCTTCTTCATGTTCATCTTTGCCATCATCCTGATCTCGGTGATTACCGTGGCCGCAGCGTTCATCTTCGGAGGATTCACCGTGTTCCCCGTGAAGGATTTTATCCTCGATGGTTTTGGACAGAACATGCTCGCCTGGGCAACCCTGATCCTCTTCCTGGGTATACCGCTCATCGCTGTACTCACCTGGCTGGTTCGCCGCATCATGGGTGTACGTTCCAAGAACCACTCACTCCGGTATGTATTCGCAACCCTTTGGTTTGCCGGTCTGATCTGCGCCTTTATATTGGGGATGACGCTCGGCCGCGATTTCAAAGCATCAGGCTATGCGCCTGAAGAAGAAGTGCAACTGACGCAACCTGCCGGTGGCCGCCTGATCGTCGATGTAGCCGATACCTTCGATAAATACTATGGTGGCGATTGGTACGGCATCGATTGGGAAGAATGGCCCTTCTACGCCATCAACCAGGATACCGTGATGCTCAACACCGTTCGCGTCAACATCAAGAAAAGTGAAGACGATAAATTCCACGTACGCCGGGTGAAGTTTAGCCGCGGTAGCGACCTCGCCGATGCCCGCGAGCTGGCCGGGAAGATTGCTTTCAACGTAGAACAGCAGGATAGCGTGTTGCTGCTGCCCAAAGGATTTGCCATCAGCCGCAACGAAAAGTTCAGGAATCAACAAGTACTGGTGATCGTTGAAGTACCTGTAGGCAAACGCATCCGCATCGATAGTAAAGTAGAGAACTATGAGTGGTTCAGCATCAACATCAATCGTCGTCGCGGATACCGCAACAACGACTTCGACTGGGACAATTCCTTCGGTTGGAGCAGCGATCGCGATATGATCATGACACCGGATGAGGGATTGCAGTCTGTTGATAAATACGAAGAGAAAGAACTGAAGTCCGGAAAATTCAAACTGAAAATAAAAGACGGCGATAATGAGCTGAACATCGAAGGCGAGTTGAAGGACACACAGCCTCAGACCCAGCCCAAGGCTGACACCACCGGCGGCTATCGTTACCGTCGCAACAAAGAAACAGAAGCAGTAGATACGGCCGGCCCTGTTAAAAAAGCAGACACCCGCACCACCTACCGCTCCAAAGCAGCTGACGAAGAGCACGGAAGCAACACCAGAAAGCCCTTGCTGGCAGATATGGCAGGTCCCGTCGCCTCGCTCGCAAAGCTCTTTTAAGATTTTGGTCACGGATCTTCTATCCAGGACCTGGTTGAAGTTGGAACAACGGGGCCGGTTACACTACGGCCCCATTTTTTTCCCTCCCTCGTACCCTTCCGCTACCCGCTCATTAGGACATCCCCCTCGTCCGTTTTTCCCTTAATAGTATAAAGTATAGCCATGAAAAAAGTATTTCGTATAGCCATCTGGCTATTGGTCATTGTTGTTGCCTTATTGGGAACGATCTACCTTATTGCCTGGAAATCGCCCCGTTATTACAAGCTTAGCCATACCATCACCGTTCGCGACTCCATCACCCCTTTTGCCAATTATCCGCTCATCGCCAACCACCCCCGGCCCTATATCCTGGAGGGCAAAAGTTTTGTGATCATCGGCGCCGAACATACCCGCAATCCGCAACATCCCCAGATCGCTGAAATAGAAAAGCATTGGAAGCAATTGAAGCCCACGGTGGCACTGGTAGAAGGTCGCCTGGGTTTTCTCTTCCCCGGCCTCATGGATCCCGTCAGTACACTGGGCGAGGGCGGCAAAGTAAGTCAACTGGCAAGGAAAGACGGTATCCCCCTGTACAATTGGGACCTGTCTAAAGAAGACCTGGCCATGCGGTTGAAGGAAAAGTTCAGTCCCGAACAGATCGCCCTTGCCCAGATCCTGAATCCCTATTTCAGCCAGCTACGATTTGGCAAGCCGATCTCTCCGGAAGGGTTTGTAGAGCAGTGCCTGCATCGGGCCAGCTATGTACAACAGACACAAAAGTTCCGGTCAGTAAACGATGTCGACCGGAGCTGGAAGCGGTATTTCCCGCTAGAACCTGATTGGCGCAATACTTCCGATGAGCAGGCATTGCCCGGCTACCTGGCAGATATGATGAACATAACCAACGATCTGCGCAACCAGCACCTCGTAGCTACCATGAAAGAGCTGGCCGCCCGGCAAGAGCGTGTGTTCCTGATCTGTGGTTCGAGCCATGCGGCTTGCGTGGCCCCTGCATTCAAGTAAACTTACCCGTATGCCAGTCCTCTTTTTATTGGCGACCTTGGCGGCAACCTTTATTTTTGCCGATCAAAATCAACAAATGAAGAATACTCCTTTCACACAGAAACACATTGCCCTGGGGGCAAAAATGGCGGAGTTTGCTGGCTATAATATGCCAATATCCTACACCGGAATCAATGATGAACATGCTGCCGTGCGCAACAATGCCGGTATTTTTGACGTTAGCCACATGGGTGAATTCATCCTGAAAGGAGAAAAAGCACTTGATCTCATCCAACGCGTAACTTCCAACGACGCCTCCAAACTGACTGCCGGAAAAGCACAGTACAGCTGCCTGCCCAATCTGCAAGGCGGTATCGTAGACGATCTTTTGGTGTACTGCATCGAAGAGAACAAGGTATATATGCTGGTGGTGAATGCCTCCAATATCGAAAAGGATTGGAACTGGATCAGCCAGTTCAATACAGACAATGTGGAGATGCACAATGTGAGCGACAAAACCTGTCTGCTGGCCATACAGGGACCCAATGCCACGAAGATGTTGCAGCCACTCACCGACATCGATATCCTCAACCTGAAGTATTACACTTTTGGTAAGGGTAAATTTGCCGGGGTAGATAATGTCGTAGTAAGTGCTACCGGCTATACCGGTGCAGGTGGTATCGAGATCTATTTTGAAGACAAAGATGGTGCAGCAGATAAGATCTGGGATGCCATTTTCGCCGCTGGCGGTCCGCAAGGATTGAAGCCCATCGGCCTGGGTGCCCGCGATACCCTGCGCCTCGAAATGGGATTCTGTCTCTATGGTAATGATATCGACGACACCACTTCACCGCTGGAAGCAGGTCTGGGTTGGATAACCAAGTTTACCAAGGACTTTACCGCCAAAGAAATACTGGAAGAGCAAAAGAAAGCCGGTCTCAGCCGCAAGCTGGTAGGCTTTGAAATGATCGATAAAGGTATTCCCCGTCATGATTATGTGATCGCCGACGCAAATGGTAACGCTATTGGTAAAGTGACGTCGGGTACACAGGCACCCAGCCTCGGCAAAGCCGTCGGTATGGGCTATGTGGAAACAGCTTATGCGCCGATCGACTCGGCTATCTACATCAAAGTAAGAGACAAGCTCCTGCAGGCCAAGGTGGTGAAGTTCCCCTTCCTGTAATGGTTGAATGATATGTACAAATGGGAGCGTTGCAGATCAGCTGCAGCGCTCTTTTTTTTGCCTGAGAAATGGGCCATGGGCCGTAGCGTTGATAGGCAACATACCGGAGAGCTGGGAAGGAAGGTGCTGCAATCCCGCACGGGGCGCACAATCTGGCTTATTTCTTGCTATTTATTCGGCACCTCAAGCAAACCAGCTATCCCATGCCCATCATCCACCTGACGACCTTTATTGCCGCACCAGTCGAACGCGTATTCGATCTTAGCCGTAGCATCGATCTGCATAAAAAATCAATGTCACATACTGGTGAACAAGCCGTGGCCGGCACTACCATGGGGTTGATCGGTCAGGATGAGACGGTTACCTGGAAAGCCAAACACCTCTTCAAGACCCGCATCATGAAGGTGCGCATTTCCGACATGAAAAAGCCCTATAGCTTTACCGACGAAATGGTAGAAGGGTCTTTCAAAAGCATGAAGCACGAACATCATTTCAAGCAGATCGAAAACGGTACGCTGGCCATCGATTTGTTTTCCTTCGAAACGCCCTGGGGAGTATTGGGCAAAATGGTCAACATACTATACCTGCGCAACTACATGGAGCAACTCCTCAATCAACGCAACCAAACCATCCGCGAATATGCAGAGAGCGACAAATGGAAATTTATTTTACAGAAATGAGCACCATTTTGGCAAAGCATTAACGATCGCCGGAAACGCCCGCCCGAACTACTTTTCGCATATTTTGTTTTTTTAGCTGGTATCTGCATCTTAACATTGCAGCTGATTTTAAATCGTTAATCCCTTCATGAGCACCAATAAACCAGCACTGTACACTACCCTGTCTCCGGCCTTATTACACCTGTATGATCTTAACAATACCATTGTAGTGATCATCGACGTGCTTCGGGCTACGTCTACCATCGCTACTGCCCTGTACAATGGGGCTAAATGTGTTATTCCGGTAGACAGTGTGGCCAGGTGTATAGAGCTCGGCAAAAGCATCGACTCCATCACCGCCGGTGAGCGCGATGGGCAGGTTGCAGAAGGGCTTCAGTATGGTAACTCTCCTTTCGAATATCCCGAAACCTTTATTCGCAACAAGACCCTCGTGCTGACCACCACCAATGGCACGAAATTGTTACATATGGCATTGGATAGGGGAGCGGGACAGATCGTTACCGGTTCATTTCCCAATCTGTCAGCAGTTTGCGAGTACCTGGTTGCACAGAACATGCCGGTGGTATTGGGCTGCGCAGCCTGGAAAGACCGTGTAAACATCGAGGATACCTTATTCGCTGGAGCGGTGATCAATCGTATCAAAGAGCATTTCACCATCAATTGCGACTCATCGCAAATGGCAGAAACCATGTATGTTGCAGCAAGCAAAGACCTCTATGGTTTCATGCAGGAAAAGAATGCTTCACACTTCAATCGGCTTACGGGCTTTGGGCTTGAAAAGGATATCCGGTATTGCTTGACACCGGATGTAGCCAATGTATTGCCCTTTTATGAAGATGGCAAGCTGGTGGTACATACACCGCGGTAAATGACCGTTGGCGGGGGGTAAAATATTCCTTCCGGGGGTACCATGAATTGGCATATATTGCAGCACAGATCAGGCTTTTAGTCAAATTGAACGTTGGTTATACCCTTTTTACCGTTCATAACAGGAAACCCTTATCCCAAAGGGCAAAAATTTTTGCTTTTTATAAAATTGATGTATTATTGTGGCGGAATAGGACTGATAAGTCATACCCGATCTCTGCTACTCATCAGTTTTTGTGCATTCCGACACAATATAAACTCATTTCAAAAGATTTTTTTTCAACACACACAAAGATTGGTCCTCTAATCAAGTGTTAAACTTTCAAGTTTTGTTATGTATGATATTCTCCAACTGAACGACATGCTCGTTCCCGAACTGCTTGATATAGCTGAGCAGCTTAAAATCCCCAATCCAAAAAAGCTCGACAAGCAGGGTCTCATCTACAAAATCCTCGATAAACAAGCCGTCCTGGCTAGCGATGAGAAAGGTTCCGCCACAGAAGATAAAGGCAAACGCAAACGCATCGTAAAAGCTACTACCGCCAATGCAACTGAAGAAGCAGACGTCATGAGCACTGGCGAAGAGAAGAAGCCAAAAGAGATCAAGAAAGAAGCTCCTAAGAAGAAAGCCGCCGAAAAAGTAATCGTGGCAAAGAAAGTCGCCCGCAAGAAAAGCGACGATGAGCAACAAGTGCTCGACCTTCCCCCGGTTGTACAAGACGAAGAAGATGATGACGATGAAGAAATGACACAGCCTACACAACAAACGCAGAACGGTGTAGAACAGGAAGGCGAACAACATGTAGAAGAAGTACAGACAAATGGCGGTCATCAGGATCAACAACATAAATCATATCCCCGTCACCGCGAAGCAGCCTTCAACATTGAGTTCGACGGCGTTATCCTCGGTGAAGGTGTACTGGAAATGATGCCGGACGGATACGGGTTCCTCCGTTCCTCCGATTACAACTATCTCTCTTCACCCGATGATATCTATGTATCCCCTTCGCAGATCAAGCTGTTTGGTCTCAAGACCGGTGATACCGTTTACGGTGCCGTTCGCCCTCCCAAGGAAGGTGAAAAGTACTTCGCCCTGCTGAAAGTAGAGCATATCAATGGAAAGGCCCCCGAAGATGTTCGTGACCGTGTTCCGTTTGATTATCTCACACCGCTTTTCCCCTTTGAAAAGCTCAACATTTTCACTGCCCCCAACGCTTATAGCACACGTATCATGGACCTGTTCACACCTATCGGTAAGGGACAGCGTGGCCTGATCGTTGCACAGCCCAAAACCGGTAAAACGGTATTGCTGAAAGAAGTGGCCAACGCCATTGCGGCTAACCACCCCGAGTGTTACCTGATGGTGGTACTCGTAGATGAGCGCCCTGAGGAAGTTACCGACATGGAACGTAGTGTAAGAGCAGAGGTAATTGCCTCTACCTTCGACGAACCAGCCGAAAAGCACGTGAAGGTATCTACCATCGCCCTGCAAAAGGCCAAGCGACTGGTTGAATGCGGTCACGATGTAGTGATCCTGCTCGATTCCATTACCCGTCTTGCCCGAGCACACAATACCGTGGCACCTGCATCTGGTAAAGTACTGTCGGGTGGTGTGGAAGCCAACGCGATGCAAAAGCCCAAGCAGTTCTTCGGTGCAGCCCGTAAGATCGAGAACGGTGGTTCACTCACCATCCTCGCAACGGCCCTGATCGACACTGGTTCGAAGATGGATGAAGTGATCTTCGAAGAGTTCAAGGGTACCGGTAACATGGAATTGCAACTGGATCGTCGCCTGGCCAACAGAAGGATCTTCCCCGCCATCGATCTCGTTGCCTCCTCCACACGTCGCGATGACCTGCTCCTCGAAAGAGAAGTACTGCAGCGCATGAACCTGCTCCGTGTATATCTCACAGATATGAACACGGAAGAAGCCATGCACGAACTGCTGCGCCGCATGAGAGGAACCAAAGACAACCAGGAGTTCCTGGCCAGCATGAACGGATAGATTATACACTTCTCCTGTAGAAGTCAATATAAAAAGGCCCTGTAATCAGCGATGACTGCAGGGCCTTCTTAGTTATAGTAGCCGTAGATTGTTGCTTCGATACCTCCAGGGCGCAGGAAACTGGAATATGAGTCCTCTGCCTTTCGCCGGAGCCTGTCCCGACGAATGGCGGGATTGCCTCGGTGCCATTTCCTGGCCTCGATGCCTTGCTTCCCTATTTGATCGCTACCCCTTTCAGCCGTTCCGTTTTCCAGTAATCGGCCAGGGAACCTGCCATCGAAGGATCGGGCAGTTCATAAACAAAGAAGGTCTTCGTGGGGATATGGTATCGCCAGATGGTGGGTACTCTTTCACCTTGTTGATTCTCCTGTGTACCCATCAGCACCACGGTACTGTTATCGAGCCATAAGCCATCTTCCACATTACCACCAGGCCCCATAAAGAGCAACCGCGACCGGGTTTTGCCAGTCAGGTCCACCAGGCCGATCTCAGTATCAGGGCCAATCTCTGCACCGGTAAGCCGCCCTTGTGCATCACGGGTGATATCGATGTTGTAGCTATCCAGGTCGATAAAATGGGAACTGTCCGGCGAGTATTTCAGGAAAGGACCATAGTTCTTGTAAAAGTCTTTCTCCGGCGTAAAGGCGCTTGCCAGCAGCGAATCTTCCTCGTAAGTGCTCACCATGCGGAACCTCGCCCAGTCGAACGAGGGCGATTTTTTCCTGGCATAGTCAGCTATACCCGAAGTGCTGAAAGTCTGGATCGCATCGGCAGACAACACCGTGTCGACTGACTCTACCACCAGCGAATCGGTTGAGTCTTCCGGGGCTTCTGGCTCCTGTTTCGGTTCGTCCTTACAGGCAATGATAAACAGCAAGGCAATGAATACACTAAATCGGAATATACGCATGGTCGATATATTGACTGGTTTCAAGATACTACAAACCACTGGCCAGGGATGCTCCTTTAACGCGCCGTTAAGACCGCTCAAAAATCACATGATCATGCGATACGTTCCCGATTGACCAAACACGTTCTTTGCTGACCAAAATGCTGCTGCAACGATATGGCCAGAATAACCTATAGGCACATTGACAGAGAACGATCGCTGATCCTTTACGCTGCACTCCTCGTCTTCGCCGTGTGCACACAGATGATTGCCGTGATGAGTGGCTATGGGGCCTTCTCCTGGGAACTGCTGCTGGTGATCACACTAGGTCTACCCGCCATCGCTTTCCAGGAACAGGCAGGTTTTCCAGGCCTGTTGCAACGCAACATTTCCAATCGTCAACGTTACCTATACCCACTCCTGATCGGAATGGCCTTCGCCATCCCCGATATCATCCTGGTCAAAGGCATACGAAATCCCGGGCCTTACAACAGCCTGCCCCCCTGGTTCCAGCCATTCCCGTACTCGGTATTACATTATACCACAGGCGCTATCTTCTCGGAGGTCTGGTACAGGCTCATTCCGCTGACACTTGCCATGGTCCTCATCCAAAAAATTGCCCGGCGCTATGTTGAAACGCTATTTGTGGTGGTTGCATTGCTTACAGCGGTCTGGGAACCCCTGGATCAATGGCCGCAGGGGCCTGCCTGGTTTGTGGCCTATTGTTTCCTGTCTGGGTTTGCCTTCAATTTTATCCAGGCCTGGCTGCTCCGCAAATACGGCTTCCTGGCCACCCTATGTGTAAGGATGGGCCACTATTTGCTCTGGCATATCCTGCTGGGGTGGTATGTGGAGCTATTTGAGATATTGCCTGCGCAGTAACGGAGAGCGGCCTTAGGCGGCCAGTTTGTCGATCTTGTCCGCCAGCTTACGATCCTTGTCGGTCACCGTATCGCCCGCATCATGGGTCGAGAGCCAAAACTCAACGGTATTGTAAACATTGGTCCACAAAGGGTGGTGGTTCATTTTCTCCGCTTCCAGCGCCACGCGGGTCATAAAGGCAAATGCCTCCGAAAAATCCTTGAACTGGAATTTGCGGTACAGCTTGTTGTTTTCTTCTTTCCACATATAGATTTCGTTGAAAGTGTTCACGAATAGGAAAGCCCAACCGGGCGTGGCTTCCATCAGCTCCCGACGCTACCGTCCGCCTAAAAGATCAGGTGCCCTTTATTCCTGATCTTCTCGTTGGTTAACTCAGTCACCAGTTGCACCGGACCGATGCCCTTGATGGCCAGCATCAGGTTTTGCAGGAATTCATCTGCCACCAGGTCGCCTTTCAATAGCCACAAAAAGTCGAGGTGCCTGAATTCGGGCAGAAGATATTCTCCGTCGAATTGATTGTTGTATAAATAGTGTACCAGGGAGCTGTTGGGTTCGCGGTACTCGAAGATGGAGAAATAATAATGCCGCTGTTTCTTGAACAGCTGGATCTCGATGTCGTTGTTGAGGCGAAAGTCAAACCGCAAAAGCTGGTTCAGCTGCCAGCAGAACTGGTAGTTCTTAACGGGCGCCACAATACCCATCAACCGGGTATTGTCGAAAAAGTCGTCCGTCATTTCGTCCAGGTCGAGCTTCAGCTTCATGCGTATACAGAGGTTAACTGGATGATATCCCGGTGCCTGACCAGGTATTAGAATACGACCTCGGTCTCGAGACTTTCCTCGCCGCGTTTGTATTTCACCCGGGCCTTATCGCCTTTTTTGAACTTGGAAAGGGCCTGCATATAACCTTCCATGGAGGAGGTAGAGAAATCGCCCAGTTGCAGGATCACATCCCCGATCTTGATACCGGCTTTTTGAGCAGGACGGTTATCGCTGACCCCATCCACACGTACGCCGGCACCGGTAAAGGTATAATCGGGCATAATACCCATGGTAACGCTAAAACGGGTGGATGTGTTCGTTTGTACTTCCCGGGTCTTGGTAAAGGCCAGTTTACCCTGCGCATTGGCAGCTGCGACGATCTCATCGATCAGCTTGATGATCTGCCACTCGCCGGCATAATTGATCTTGTCGGCATCGTCGGAAGGGCGATGGTAGTCGGTATGAAGCCCCGTGAAGAAAAAGAGCACGGGAATGTCTTTGCGGTAAAAAGAGGTGTGATCGCTGGGACCGGTGCCGCTGCTATCGTATTTCAATGTCAGGGGCTGCTTTTTGCCCGTCAATTTAGTGAAGGTGGTTCCCCAGAAAGGCGATGTACCATAGCCGCCCACGGTCACCGTTTTGCTCGAATCGTTGAGTCTGCCAACCATGTCCATATTGATCATAAAACTCACCTGGCCCAGGTCGACCGTGGGGTGTTCCGTGTAATATTTGGAACCATTCAGACCCAGTTCTTCGGCCGAGAAGGCCAGGAACAGGTAATTATTGCCCTTGTTTTTGGAAACCTTCAGCAATTTGGCCAGCTCGATAAGGGCAGCCGTGCCACTGGCATTGTCATCGGCACCATTGTGGATCAGCTTTTCGCCGGTACGCAACATGGAGTTGTTGTCTTCGCCATACCCGAGGTGATCGTAGTGGGCGCCCAATACGATGGTCGTCGGCGCGCCGTTGTCGATAAAGCCAACCACGTTGTGGCCGGTCCTTTTTTTATCGGCAATGGTAACCCTTAGCTTGATATCATAGGTGGCCGACTCGTCCTTCAGGTAGGATTTACGCGCCTTCTCCGATACATAGATGATCGGTATTTTGGTGGCTTCTGAGCGGTCTTTACCGTCATATTTCAGCCCGTCAACAATCGATGAGGTATTGTAGATGATCAGAGCACTGGCGCCTTTGGCGGCCACTTTCTCCGCCCTGGTGCGGATTTCCGGGATCAGGTCAAAATGAGGATTGTCCTTATTGGATTCGAGCAGTTCCCTCAGGTCGAAGAACCAGGGTACGCCTTGCTCGGGCAGGGCGATGGATACCGCTTCTTCCAGACTGCCATTGGGGCTGCCAGCCAGGGGGAAGAACTCCTCGTTGACCTTCAATTCATGGTTGTTGATGAAGAAGAAGGTGCTGCTACCCAGCTGTTTACCATCGTTGATGTCGAAAGCCTGGTACCAGCCATTGGCGTTCCCTTTGGGTTGAAGACCCGCTTGTTCAAACTGTTTGCTGATGTATTCCCTGGCCAGTTGCTCACTTGCAGAGCCCGCCCGGCGGCCTTCCAGCTTGTCGTCGGCCAGGTAGCCAATATGTGCCCGCAATGCATCGATCCCGGCCTTATCGGCTTTCTTGAGTTTTTGGGCCAGTAATGGGGTAGAAAACAGGAAAAAGACTAGAGACAAACGCAAGGTTCGGGTCTTCGACATACTAAACAATTTTATCGGCAGAATAGAGCGAGGACAAAGGTATATCCGACAAAGGCCATACCAATAAATGTTCGGAGAATTTTATGAAGAAATTCCCGTTTCCGGTCAACCAGGGAGCCTGTCTATATCCTTGATTGGCAGGCAGCCGCAGAATGTCTCGTTCCTACAGGCATTAAAAACCTTATTTTGCTATTAATAATTGATTTTCCTCTTTTTAAGCTCGTTTTTTTTCCTTTACTTTTGCAGATTGCCCTTTCCCCAACGGATAGGGCAAAACCTGGATTAGGACGAAATTCCGGCCCCTTGACGCCAATTACCGTTTTTGACCCGGGCAACCGTAAATTTTAACGCATAGCATGGCACTACCCCATCTCATAAAGTACGTCTACACCAATGGAACAGATGAAGTGATCCGTCGCGGCAAAAAGATACATGCCATCGGGTACGTCGAGTTGGTTGATTATGATGAGCTCACAGATTCAGTTGTGTTCCGTGTAAAGGACGATAGTTACTCGACCTATTATAAAGTCAACATTACCAAGTTCAAAGATCCACGTACCCTCTCCGTTCGATGCGCCTGCCCCTACAACCTGGGCGATATCTGCCGGCACGAGGCCGCTGCCCTCATCCAGCTCCAGGAAATGCTGGACAAGAACATGCTGAAGGCAGAGGACGCCGACTACGATCAACGGCATACCGTGGTGAAAATGAAGACCATCGACCTCAAGACCCTGCGGTTGCTGTGCTCGCCGGAAAGCTATACCGCCGCAGAAATGCACCTGCGTACACAGCGTGCAGATATCGAATATGCGAAAGACGAAGTCGTCAAAGCCACCGTCAACCTGGAAGGAAAAGACTGGAAAGTGGTCATCCGCAAGAACGAGGAGCGCAACTTCGATACCAGTTGCGATTACGAAGACCGCCTCCATCCACTAGGCCTGCCCAAGGTGATCGTATTTCTCCAACTGCTCAACAACCACGGCCCCTTTTATTTCGACAGCATCCGCAACTGGGATAAAGAAAAGAACAAGCTGCTGGAAGCCTATGGCTACAGCCTGAGCGATAACCTCGAAGGCAAATTTGAATTTACCTATAAGGACGGAAAACCTTTTCTGCGTGTACTGGATACCAGCATCAAGCGGATCGTACAGGCGGCCAATGCCCGCCCGGTTTCCAAGCCGCTACCCGTGGCCGAAGCAGAACCCCAACAGGAAGACAGTACCAACGGAATTGGTGTACCTACCGAAAAACCCGAGACACCTGCCCAGCGGCTGGGTATCGTTTTCAACCTCAACCAGAAAGGTTATCCCGGCTTTGCCATCGATGCCGTAACCGGCGAGTCGAATGAGGAAGTCAGCGCCTATGTGGGGAAAGTAGAAAAGCTCGACCTGTCGAAGTTCATCAACCTCGACGTCTACAACGACAATGATAAACACCTGATCGCTCCGCTGCGCAAAATGCAGGAAGGTGAGATCACGAAGTACCTGAACCGCAACTCCCCCTTCAGTGGTATCTGGGAAAACATCATTCACCATGAAGAAGACGAACTGCCGGATGAGACAAAGGCCCTCATGGTTGAATACCTGCATCCCAAACTAAAAAAGCTGTTTGTAGACATAGCGGCCAGCCCCTTTGTTTACTTCCTCGACGATAAGAAACCCTTCAAGACCGATAACCTGCGTACGGTAGGTGTGGTAACCGATCCCATCTCGCCCTGGTTCAAGGTGGTGGCGGGGAAAAGCAGCTATGATATCGAGTGCTGGGTAAAGCTAAATGGCCAGCAGGTACCCGTGACGGAGAACATGCTCAACAGCAGCCTCCTGTTCTTCTATCAGGATAACCTTTTCCTCTGGAACAGTCCGGAAGAAGTGAACCTGGTAAATCGCTTTCATGGAAAAGGAAAGATCACCGTTTCCAAATCTAAATGGGCCGAACAGCTGCGTGAATTTGTACTGCCGCTGACCAAAGAACATCATGTAGAGTTCGATGGCACTCTTATCAGCGAGATCAAAGAAGGCGATCCGGAAAAGCGTATCATCCTCCAGGAGAAAGGAGACTACCTCGTTTTTCAACCCTATTTTTCCTATAAAGGCTTCGAGACCAAGCCCGGTGGTAAAGACGAGCTCATTATCCCCGATGGCGATAAGGTGCTGATCGTACACCGCGATAAAGAAAAGGAACAGCAGTTTATCCAGAAACTGGAGGCGCTGCACTCCAATTTTATCCGCCCCGAAGGCGGACAGCAGCTGGCGTTGAAAGGCAGCGATGTGCTCAAGAACAACTGGTTCTTCCTGTTTGTTGATGCGATGAAAGACATGAAAGTGCCTGTCTTTGGTTTCGACGCCCTGAAGAATTTCCGCTTCAATACCGCCAAGCCACAAACCAAGATCCACATCAGCAGCAATACCGATTGGTTCGATGCCCGGGTGGATATCGTTTTTGGTGAACAAAAGGTAACGGTGGCCGATGTGAAAAAAGCCCTGGCCAACCGCCAACAGTTTGTACAACTCAATGATGGTACACTGGGTATCCTGCCCGAAGAGTGGATCAAGAAATATTCATTGCTGTTCAGGGTAGGCGAGGGCAAGCAAAACCAGCTCCGCCTCTCGAAGTACCATATGAGTGTGATCGATGAATTGTACGATGGGCGCAGTGAAGAAGAACTCGTGTTGAAGCTCGAAGAGAAATACGACCAGCTAAGAACCTTCAATAAGATCAAAGAGATTCCCGTGCCGGAACACCTGGCACCGATCTTACGCCCTTATCAGGAACATGGCTTTCACTGGCTCAACTACCTGCGCGACATTGGATGGGGCGGTATCCTGGCCGATGACATGGGTCTTGGTAAAACCCTCCAGGCATTGTCGTACATGCACTATTTCCGCGCCCATTATGGAAAGTTGAGGGCCCTGGTAGTATGTCCCACTACGCTGATGTTCAACTGGCAGAATGAGATCAATAAATTTACCCCCAACCTGACCAGCTATATTCACCATGGGGGAGAGCGTACACGCAATAAAGAGCAGTTTACCCATGCCGAGATCATGATCACGACCTACGGCACATTGCGCAGCGATATTAAACTGCTGGTAGATATTCCCTTCGACTATGTAATCCTCGATGAGTCGCAGGCGATTAAAAACCCCGCCAGTAAGGTAACCCGGGCGGCTTGCTTGTTGAATGCGAAGAACCGCATTTGCCTCAGTGGTACGCCCCTGCAAAACAACACCTTCGACATCTTCGCACAGATGAACTTCCTCAACCCGGGTATGCTGGGTAGTATCGAGTTCTTCCGGCAGGAGTTTGCGATTCCGATCGACAAGTTTGGTGAAGCAGACCGTAAAGATCACTTGCGTAAACTATTGTTCCCCTTCATACTGCGCCGTACCAAAGAACAGGTGGCCAAAGACCTGCCCGAAAAAACAGAGACCATCCTGTACTGTGAAATGGACGACGAGCAACGTAATATATATGATGCTTACCGCAACGATTTCCGCGATAAGATCCTTGGCACCATCGAGTCGCAGGGCATACAGCGTTCACAGCTGACCATCCTGCAAGGCTTGATGAAACTTCGCCAGATCTGTGATTCGCCGGCAATCCTCAATGAAACGGAGAAATTCCCCAACCATTCCATCAAGCTGGAAGAAATAGGCCGGGAGATCACCGAAAACATCAGCGATCACAAAGCCCTGGTATTCTCACAGTTCCTCGGCATGCTGGGACTGATACGGGAAAAACTGAAGGAGTTGGGGGTAGAGTATGAATACTTCGATGGAAGTACATCGGCAGTCGACCGGGAAAAAGCCATCCAGCGATTCCAGAACGATAAAGAGTGCCGCGTATTCCTAATTTCGCTCAAAGCGGGTGGTGTGGGTCTTAACCTCACGGCGGCCGATTATGTCTATATAGTAGATCCCTGGTGGAACCCCGCTGTGGAACAACAGGCCATCGACCGTACGCACCGTATCGGCCAGACGAAAAATATCTTTGCGTATCGAATGATCTGTAAAGACACCATTGAAGATAAGATCCTGCAGCTGCAGGACAGGAAGCGCCTGCTAGCCAAAGACCTGATCACCGACGATGAAGGTTTTGTCAAAAGCCTTACGCGGGAAGATGTCGAATACCTGTTCAGCTAAGCATAGACAATATTTCATTTGCATGGCGTGGCCCCAGAGCCGCGCCGTTTTTGTGTTAGCTACTGTTGTTCATAATGGTCAACACGTCTCTGTTTATCGTCGACTGTTCAACTGCCTGGCACTGTGAATGGTTATCCTCCTAAGCAGGAGGCCAGATCTGCCACTCCTTCCATCACTCGGTGGGAGCAAAAAAAGTTTGTGCCCGTTCGCCGGTACAAATGTCCCGGCCGTCGATACTCAGGTAGTTTTGGGCATGTTCTCGTTAATTTCTGATTAAAGTACCACACAAGTTTCCCACAACCCCGGCGTCTAACTTTTTATCATTCGAACATTTTATATACAACCTGCATGAGCAAGATATTGACCCTCTTGATTTTATTGATTGGATTGGGAAGCGCCGCCCTGGCACAGAAGGGTGTTGTGAAAGGTAAGCTCGCCGATTCCACCTTTAAGGAAATACTGTCCGACGCTACTGTTACCATATTGGATATCAAAGACTCTTCGATAGTCGCCTTTGTTATTTCCAACGCCAAAGGCGAATTCCAACTGAATAATATTGATACCGGTTCTTTCCGGTTAACCGTTAGCTACCAGGGATACCAACCCATTTCCCGGCGTATCACCATCAAGACAGACGCACCGATCCTCGATCTTGCTACCCTATACATGGATAAAAAGTCGACCCTGCTAGATGAAGTGATCGTGGAGGCCCCACCGATCCAGGTCAAGAAGGATACGGTAGAGTTCAAAGCCAGTGCCTTCAAGACCAAGCCCAACTCCACCGCGGAAGACGTACTGAAAAAAGTGCCTGGTATGCAGGTGGATAAAGATGGTAATGTAAAAGCCCAGGGCGAAGATGTTCAAAAGGTGTACGTCGATGGTAAAGAGTTTTTTGGCTCCGACCCCAAATTGGCTACCAAGAATATCACGGCCGATATGATCGAGTCGATCCAAGTATTTGACGACATGAGTGATCAGGCCAGGTTTACCCGTATCGATGATGGTAGCCGTGCAAAAACTATCAACATTCGGTTGAAGAAAGATAAACGAAAAGGATATTTCGGCCGCGCCGTTATGGGTGGTGGCTATAGTGAAGAAAACAAAGACTTCCGCTACGATGGAAGTTTCAACTTCAGCCGTTTTAATGGCGATCGCCGTATTTCGATCCTCGGCCAGGCCAACAACATCAATAAACAAAGCTTCAGCTTCAACGACATCTCTGGCGGCGGCGGCGGTGGATTTGGCGGTGGTGGATTTGGTGGCGGAGGTTTCGGCGGCTTCGGTGGCGGCGGCGGTGGTGGCTTCCGTGGCGGTGGTGGCGGCGGCGGTCGCGGTGGGATGGGCTTTGGCCTGTTGTCCAGTGGCGCTACCGGTGGTATCACCAAAACCTTGTCGGGAGGTATCAACTACACCGATAAATGGTCCCCCAAGATAGACGTTACCGGAAGTTATTTCTATTCCAATACCAACAACCATGCTGAACAAACGATCCGTCAACAAACGGATCTCAGCAAAAGTCTTGGTGGTAAGGTTGTGCCCGACTCTGCCTCCGTGCAAACCGAACTGGCAGCTACAGATACCAAAAACCAAAACCACCGTTTTAGTCTGCGTTTGGAAGCAGCGATCGATTCCATGAACTCGATCCTGTATACCCCCACGGCTACTATCCAACGGTCACAAACGTTCAATGAACAGATCGATACCATCTATCGGTATTCACCTGCCAACGGTGGCAACTACCGCGCGAATACCATCAATACCGTGAGCAGCAATGAACGGGAGGGGTATAATATCAACAACAACCTGTTGTACCGCCGGAAATTCGTTAAGCCCGGAAGAACCTTTACCCTGGGCCTAAACAACAGTATTAATAATAATACCACCAATGGTCAGACCTGGTCACCCATACGCTCGTACGATTTTGCCGGTAATATCATCCAGGATTCACTCCAGGACTTCATCAGCACGGCCAAGACCAAGTCGATGAATACGGTAGTGAGCACCTCGTACACCGAACCCATTGGGCACAACAAGATCCTGGAGTTGAACTATGCCTATACCAATAGTCATAGCACATCTGACCGGGTAGCCTACAACTACGATAGCCTGGGCAGCAAAGGATACACTATCCTCAACCTGGCACAGACCAACTATTTCGAAAGCGATAACATCAAGCACCGTGGCGGCGCCAATTTCCGGATACAAACGACCAAGTATAATTTCCAGATTGGTGGTGCAGTCGAATACTCCGACATCACTAACCATACCATTCGCCCGCTCACGGCGAGAGATACAACGGTGCAGCAGAGCTTTTTGAATTTCCAGCCCATTGCGCGCTTGAACTTCACCTTTACGCGTACCAAGAACCTGCGTATTTCTTATCAGGGACGCACCAACCAGCCCAGCATCAACCAATTGCAGGATGCTCCTGATTTCTCGAGCCAATTCTCCGTTACCAATGGTAACCCGTTCCTGAAGCAAGAGTATTCCAACAACGTGAACGTAAACTATAGCTCGTTCAACATCTCTACTTTCAAGCTGTTTTCGGCCAACCTGAACTTCAGCAACACCAGCAATAAGATTGTTAACAACGTAGATACAGTTCCCGAAAGGTTCAAGAAATTCAACAACACACCAGGTGCACAATACATCGTTCCTGTGAACCTGAACGGGTCGTTCAATGCATCGTCTTTCATCACCCTGGGGCTGCCGCTGAAAGGTGTACTGAAAGGAAGTAACCTGAACTTCAACAACAATGCCTCGTACAACCGCAACGCAGGTATCCAGTCGGGCCAAACCTACTTCACCAACAGCTTTGTAGTAACACAGACCGCCAGTGTGAACATCGATTACAAAGGCCTGAATGTAGGTGTGAATGGTAGCTTTACCTACAACAATATTACCTATTCCGGTAACTACAGCGGAGCAGCTGCGCAGACCTACTACACACAGAACTATGGTCTCGACCTCAGCTATACCTTCCTGAAGAGAATTGTCTACTCGTCCGACTTTGACTATATCATCAACACAGGCCGCGGTGGCGGATTCGATCAGAATATTCCGCTGTGGAATACCAGTATTGCCATGCAGGTGCTGAAGAATAAAAACGGAGAGATCAAGTTGTCCGTGAATGACCTGCTCAACCAGAACCAGAGCATCAACCGCACAGTAGACGGTTTGAACATCAAGGATACCCGTTCGCTGGTGTTGAAGCGCTACTTCATGCTGACATTTACGTACAACCTCAACAGGGCCGGTCAGCAACAGCAACGTGGCCAGGGCGGACCTGGTGGAGAAATGCCCCGTCAGTTCAGAATGCGTAACTAAAAGGAATTTCCCCCTTCACATAGTAGCAGGCCTCCTTCGGGAGGCTTTGCTGTTTTATAGGATGCCCCGGCCAGGATAAAAACAAAAGCCCCCCGTTTACACAGGGGGCCAGCACATACTGATTGTGGTTTCAGAGGTAAGTGCTGAACTATATGAACCTGGCAATGCGCCGCAGTAAGCACGCCTGGTGGTTGTCATGCACTGAATTGGTTAGTGTTGGTGTAAACGGTATTTAGTAATGGGAGAAGATATGGGAGACCTGCCAACCATCAGAACGGCTAAAAAGCTTCTGACGATCCGGACAATGTTGGAAGACGGGCGGTAGATATCTTTATGGATCCTGGCCCGGCGGGTGTCATAATACATGGTATTTTTCTGCATGGAATAGTGGATTTAGGAACAAAAGTTTAGGATTAACCCACATTCAACGACGCTTTAATTGTTTTATTGTGTACCCCGCAAAAAAGTAGATTTCCTATTCCATCTGACCGACGGAATGTGTACTTTTCGTTAATAAATCCGTTCCATGAAAAAGATATTCCTGCTCCTGTGGTTAGCTGCCTGCAGCGTTTCCGGTCAAGCGCAGGGCGTTTTTAGCACAAAAACCACCACCGCACTCCAAAAGGTCATTGAAGATTATCCCAACCGGTTCAGGAACATAAAAGGTGATCGCCTGGCCGAGCATACCCGGACTGTCGATTACCACTCACGTGTCGTCATTGCGGGTGCCGCCAATCCCGTTATTACTCAATACAGCACCTCCCCCAAAGAACAATTTGCGTGGAGCTGCGAGCTGGCACGATCAGATAGCTTTGAAAGAGCCAGGACTACTTTCCAGGACCTGTTCAACCAGATCTCCAATACCATCATCAAGATAGAGGGCGAAAAGCCTTTCATTCTGAACGGAAAATACCAGGTGCCCGAAGCTGGTAAGAAACTCCATGCAGTGCGGTTCGAATTACTTTCGGCCCCCGAAGCGGTGCTGACCCTCAAAGTAGAGCTGACGCTGCAATACACCACCGAGTGGAAGATCATACTGGCTGTGTATGACCAGGAGAAACAATATGATGTAGCCATGCAACAGCCCTGACTGGTAACCCCGCGCATTATTTATTAACCTTCATTAACATTAAAGCAAGGCTGGTTAACCTGCTTTCCATGCCGGTACTAATAATTTCGTAGCACTAAATCTTCGAAAAAAGAACCGGCATGAAAAACGTCTACCTGCTTATAATAACCTGTCTTGGCTGTTTGGCTGCGATGGGGCAAAAGAACGGATCGGTAAAGGGTGTGCTTTACGATACTGTGGCCAAACAACCGGTGGTCTCCGCTACCATCACCATCCTGCAGAAAAAGGATTCGGCCCTGATTTCATTCACCATGTCCGATAGCAAGGGCCGGTTTGAAGTATCCGGTCTGGCCAATGGGGACTACCGGCTGCTGATCACCCATGTTAATTACCACGGCAGCAATAAATACTTTTCGATAGCGGATGCCCATAAGAACAATGACCTGGGAAACGTGGTCATGCGTGACGCCTCGCAAATGCTCGACGAGGTGGTGGTCACTGCCGAAGCACCGCCTGTAACACTTATCGGCGATACGGTCCAATACAATGCCGGCTCCTTTAAAACCCCACCTAACGCCAATGTAGAACAACTGCTGAAGAAGATGCCGGGCATCCAGGTAGAAAAGGATGGAACCGTAAAAGCACAGGGGCAGGAAGTAAAGCGGGTACTGGTTGATGGCAAAGAGTTCTTTGGCGCAGACCCCAAGATCGCCACCAAAAACCTGCCATCCGATGCCGTAGATAAGGTGCAGGTCTACGATAAAACCAGCGACGCTGCCCAGCTCACTGGCTTCGATGACGGCAATAGCGAAAAGACCATCAACCTCAAACTTAAAAAAGACAAGAAGAAAGGCCTTTTCGGGAAAGCATCTGTGGGCGGAGGTACCGCAGACCGCTATGAGGGCCGTTTCAACGTCAACTCCTTTAAAGGCGCGCGGCAACTGTCGGTGATCGGGTTGGGCAACAATACCAATGCGGAAGGCTTTTCATTCAGTGACATGCTAAGTTTCTCCGGGGCATTAAACAATGCACGGCAGAATGGCGGGGTCATCACCCTTTCGGGCAGCGAGGCTGCCATGGCCGGATTTTCTGGTCTCAATAACAACAACAGTATTCGCACCATCTGGGGAGGTGGCCTCAACTACAACAATATCATCGGCAACAATACAGACTTCACGAGCAACTATTTCTACAACAGGTATAGCCCGATGATCGAAAAAGAAACCCAGCAACAAAACTTCCTGCCAGATGGCTCCACGTTAACCCGCCTGGCCAATAGCGTTACCAACAATACCAACAACAGTCACCGGGTTAACCTCGGCGCAGACATCCGGCTTGATTCTTTCCATTCCATTAAGATCTCGCCTTCGCTGGGCTACCAATCGTCTGAGAACAACGTAGCCAGCCGGTATGCTACCCGCAACCAGAACGGTGTGCTGGCCAATGAAGGATTCAACAACAGTTTGTCTAATAGCAATGGCTATAATTTCCGCAACGATATCCTGTTTCGGAAACGCTTCCGCACCCGGGGCCGCACCTTATCACTCAGCTTGCAGACCAATTTAAATGCCAGCGATGGAGACGGAGAGCAGTTGTCGGTCAATAAATTCTTCAACCCCGATGGTACTGCTTTGAGGACCGATTCCATCAACCAGCACAACGCATCCAGCAACGACCTGCGTAGTTATAATATACGGGCGGTTTATACAGAGCCCATTATGAAGAATACCTTGCTCGAGTTCAGTGTCAGCAATAGCCAGAGCAAAAGCACCTCCGAGAAGACGACCTGGGATTATAACAAGCTCAGCGGAAAACATGATGCCATCAATGAAGACCTGTCCAATCATTACGAGAATACCTATGGCTTCACCAATGCAGGTATCCGCTGGCGCAGTCAGTTTAAGAAATGGAATTTTGCAATAGGTGGCAACTGGCAAAAGGCAGACCTGGAAGGAAGTATCATTGCGGGCACCAAAGACAGCCTCATCAACCAAACCTTTAACAATGTGCTACCCAGCGCACGGTTCCAGTACAACTTCACCAAGTTCAAGAACCTGCAGATCAATTACAACACCAGCACCAACCAGCCCACGATGACCCAATTGTCACCGGTACCGGATATCAGCAATCCCCTCAATATCCGGGATGGTAATGCTTCTTTGAAACAGGAGTATACACAAATGGCCAGTATTAATTTTATGTCGGTAAACCCGTTCAAAAACAGGAACCTTTTTGCCTTCGTCAACCTACGGCAAACCAACAATAAGATCGTCAACTACGATACCATCAATGCCCAGGGGGTGAAGCGAACAAGGCCAGTCAACGTCGACGGTGTGTACAATGTGAATGGCAGTATTAGTGTGGGATTACCAGTACGTTTCCTGAAAGGCTCGGTGAATGTATCTTCTAATTTTGGTTATGACCGGGGCAAGCAATTCATCAACGGGGTGGGTAATACAATCAATACCGCAACAGCCGGCCCCTCCATCCGGGTAGACATGAACCCCAGTACTAAATTTGATGTGTCGCTGAATGCAGGCATCAACTATAACCGCAGTTCCTATTCCCTGCAATCCAGCCTCAACACCACTTATTTTTCACAGAACTATGGCAGTGAGGTCAACTGGCAATTGCCCAAAAGCTTCTACTTCAACACAGAATTCTCCTATACTGTCAACAACCGGCTGGCCAATGGATTCAACCTGCGTGTGCCGTTGTGGAATGCCTCCATCAGCAAGCAGTTTCTGCGGTTCAATCGCGGTGAGCTGAAGTTGTCGGCCTTCGATATCCTGAATGAAAACGTCAACGTAAGCCGGAGCAGCAATCAGAATTACATAGAGGATAGCCGCATCACTACCTTGCGCAGGTATTTCCTGCTGTCCTTTACTTATAGCCTCAGCAAGATGGGCCTTGGCCCTGCAGGAGGGGCAGGTGGTAATGGCATTCGTATTACCCGTTAAGTATAGCCAGAAAACAACCCTTACACCATCCAGCCAGGCCCGCCATCGCGGGCCTGGTGCTTTTTAGTATATAAGTTTTGCCGGTTGGGCAAACAATAATACTTTTGACTACACATGCATCGGGGTGCCTGAACAAGGCTGAGATGATACCCGGGAACCTGATCTGGTTAATACCAGCGGAGGAAATGCAACAGGCTCGTCGTATATTTTATTAATATAGTAAGCCACATTTCCTGCACAGGTAATGTGGCTTTTGTTTTAACAAAATACGGCGATATGGATATACAACACTTTACTACCGACCTTACCAACTGGCAGGGGCGTAAGGAATGGTTCTTCAACCGCGAGCATACCGACACTTATGAACAATGGTATGAAGGCCGCTATAAAAGGGCCGAAATATGGCAGAAGAAAGTCATCGGTGGCCTCATCAAAAAAGACAACCGCGTAAAAACCTTATTGGAGTTTGGTTGCGGCACTACCCGCTTCACACGATGGTGGCACCAGATCGGCATCGAGGCAACCGGCGGCGATATCTCTCCTTTCATGTTGGGGCAAGGTGTTCACCTGTTTGATGGAAACCTCGTGCTGGCCGACTCACACCACATGCCATTCAAAGACCACACATTCGATGCGCTTGCTTTCATCACCACCTTCGAGTATTACCGCGATCCGGTAAAAGTAATCCGTGAGGCAGCCCGGGTAGGGAAGTACGGTATCGTATTCGGCATGATGAACCGCAACTCTACCAAAGTCGTCAGACGAAGGGTGCAACAACTGTTTGGGAAGAATCCATTCTACATCACAGCTACTTTTTATACACCCGCTGCTTTGAGCGCAGTGATCCGCGAGGCTTTGCAAGGCAGGGACTATTCGATTGAGTGGACCTGTACTGGATTGCCTGCCTGGTTTCCTGTACAACAATGGGGTGTTCCGTATGGAGATTTCTTTGGCCTGCACGTTCAATTCAATGACGTATGACAGCCCTCTTTTCCAGTGGCGGTAAGATCGTTGACGCCAGTTTTCAGCGTACCATCTACCCGCAATGTGGTACGCCGCGAAACGAAGTGGTGGCAGGTCCTGCATATGGCGTAGATGTATCCATCATTCAGCTGCCCAATGGGCTGGATATGGCGCTTACCAGCGACCCGCTATCGCTGATCCCCACACTTGGTTTGCAGGAGTCGGCCTGGTTGTCGGTACACCTGATGGCGAATGATATGGCCACTACGGGCGTTGCTCCCATGTATGCCCAGTTGGTATTAAACCTTCCCGAGCATACGACCATGCAGCAATTCGAAACTTACTGGCAGCATATTCACCAGTATTGTGCCGGCATCGGCGTGGCGATCACAGGTGGACATACCGGCCTGGCTGTTGGGCAACATTCTACACTGGCAGGCGGCGGTACCATGGTGGCCATAGCGCCGGCAGGTACGATGTTGTTGAGCAGCTATGCCCAACCAGGCGACACCATTGTGCTTACCCAGGAAGCGGCGATGCTTTCAACGGCCATACTCGCCATGAGCTTTCCCAACATAGTACAAGACCAATGTGGCCAGGAAAATTACCTGCATGCCTGTGACATGTTTTATAAAACCAGTTCGCTGGAAGCAGGACTGGCGGCTGCGGCTTTTAATACCTGTGACCGTGGTGTTTCGGCCATGCACGATGTAACCGAAGGAGGTGTGCTGGGGGCTATCTACGAGATGGCGCAAGCTGCTGGCCTCGGTGCAACCGTCGATGCCGACAGGATTCCCGTGGGGGTGGCACAGCAAACTATTGCCCGGTTATTTGACTTAGATCCTTTGTACATCGTTGGGGCAGGTGCGATGATCATGTCAGTTGCCCCGGATGAAGCGGAAAACCTGATCCATTCGCTGAGCGGGAAAGGTATCCGGGCAACAGCCATCGGGTCTTTTACCAGTAGCAAATCGGTCAACCTCACCCGACATGGCAGCGGACCAGAGCTATGGAAGTATCCTGGTGCCGACCCCTACTGGGCAGCCTATTGTAACGCACTCAACAACGGATGGACATGAGTAACAAAAGAAGAAAGATCAACGGTGGACTGTACCTGGTCGTCGATCCGGCTACGGGCGAAGACTATTTGCTGCCGGCCCTGCGGTCCGCCATGGAGGGTGGCGTAGATATCGTGCAGATCTGGGATCATTGGCTGCATGGGCAGGATAAGCGCTCATTGGTATCGAAAATATGCGCCCTGGCGCACCAACACGATCTTCCGGTATTGATCAATGAAGATTGGTCATTGGCGCAGGATACCCAATTGGATGGTGTGCACTTCGACGAGCCGCCTGCTGATCTTGCCTCCATCAGGGCATTGGTTGGTCGTGACCTACTGATCGGTATTACCTGTGGTAATGATCTGGAGAAAGTAACCTGGGCCGAAAGCAACCAACTGGATTACATTTCCTTTTGCTCCATGTTCCCTTCCACTTCGGCAGGCACCTGTGAGTTGGTGACCATTGAAACGGTACAGGCGGCACGCCGTATTACTGCCCTGCCTATTTTCCTGGCAGGTGGTATTACGCTCGACAATCTACCGGGACTGGTGGCCACACCTATGAATGGCATCGCCGTGATCAGTGGCATCATGCGTGCAGCAGATCCAGCCAAGGCTTCGGCTGCCTATAAACAAACTCTAGTACAGCAATTAAAACAACGATAATCATGCAACCATCATTGCTCGATAAACTGGCTTGCCCGATGGATAAGGGCGATCTGTCGCTGAACATTTATACCCGCGACACAACAGGAAATATTATTGAAGGTATGCTGCATTGCGCCCACTGTAATCGGCAGTATCCGATCATTTACGGGTTGCCCATTCTGGCGCCCGATGAGTACCGCCAGCCCACACTCGAAAACAATATCACCCGGCACTGGCCCAAAGAACTGACCAACTGATCGGAGTGCCGTTAAAAGACAACAGGAACCTGCGCAAAGCGGGCTCCTGTTTCTATTGGCATGAGAAATGAGACTAACTGGTAGCGATCTAGTTCGAGAAGCGAATGGTGCCCCTTGTGTTGGGCGCATTCAATTGCATCTCTTTCATCAGTTTGTTCCTCTCTTCGTCAAACTCCTTGCGGGTAACCTTCTTTCCTTTCGAAGGCTCTTTGACCAGGGCTACATCTATTTTAGGAGATACTTCGAGCGCTTTGTAAACGGTACGCCCGTTGTTGATATCGATGGCCAATACCAGGCCGGGCAACTGACCGGCAAAATCGGGGCTCACGGATACCGGAACCGCCGTGGTAAACCAAGCTGTGATATTCGCGGTATCCTGCACTTCCTGGCGGGTGGCTTCTCCGTTCGACATACTCATCGTAAACCTGGTAGCGATGCGTTGGGCGATAGCTTGCTGGCATGTGTAACCCAGTATCTTACGCGTTTCACCGGTCAGCTTCCAATTGAGTTTGGAGATGCTGTCGGCAATCAGGAAATTCTTGGTGCCCAGTTCCCGCTGCTCCACAACAGTACTGTTGTTATGGTCGGTATAGGTTACGTCATCCTGACCAGCTGCCATCACCCGCACCTGTAATTGCCTGCCGTCACCACCCACTGCATTTTGAAAAGCCTGCTCGTCCGATTCATCAGGCGGTAACTGCCGGCGTAAAGACTTCCCATTGGTAAACAAGATCTCCACTTTATCCGTTCTGGTACGCGGAATTGCCTGCTGCAGTCGTTCATCGCCGCCCTGAAACCGGATGGTCATCTCTACGGTTCTTTCGTATAGTATCTTGCCTTCGGTTTGCTGTGCCTGGGAATTCATTGCACCCAATAGGGCGAAACATCCTATCCATATCTTTTTCATATCGTTGCTTGATTTTGAATTCAAAGCTACAGGGGGGCATCCGCAAGGCAGGTTAATACACCTTGGTTTAATGTTAATTAAGGTTAAAGCTGCCATCTCTGAAATTGGCAAAAACTTACATTTGTAACACATGTCGGCTATCCGCTCCAAAATATCAGCTTCTTTTTCGCTTGTGCTCATGGTACTGGCCATCCTGGCCATTGTCATTTTTCAGGGATATTGGCTGCGCAATAACTACCGCGACGAAGTCCAAAACCTCGAGCTTCGTACCAACTTGCTTTTCAGGGAAACGATCCAGCAGTACCAGATAGAGAAATTGAAGTTGGATACCAACATGAAGTTCCGGGTCACCGACCGTCGCCGCGATGCAAATGCCACTTTTGAAACATTCTCTTACAGAGACTCTGTACGGCAGCGGAAGCCACGTATCGCATCAATAGTTTATACACTTAATAAGACTTTTCGGTCCAATAACCTGGATTCGCTAAAGGGGCATATCAATTCGATCCGGATCGAACCGCCACCTGGAGCAGTAGGGGCTATTACTGCCAGAAGGCAACCCGGAGATCATATTCTTCAATTTCTGCAGGGTGTTGATTCTCTTCAGGATTCTATCACCGTGAAAGAAGCGACGCTGCGGTATGGTAAGATGCTGCAATCGGAAAAGCTCTCGATTCCATTTGTCATTTTACGGGAGAATGGTGTCAGCAGCGGACCGGATGAGGTCATCAACGACAACCGGATCACTATGGGTTTTTCGAACCCCTATACGTTGATTTTGCAATTGGAGAACACGGTACCTTATCTGATCAACAAACTCACCCCGCAGCTACTGGTTTCCTTGTTGCTGATCACGCTCACCATATTTTCATTTGTACTGATGTATCGCAGCCTTCGACGGCAACACAAGCTCACCAGGCTAAAGAATGATTTCATCAGCAATATTACCCATGAACTGAAGACGCCTATTGCCACGGTTAGCGTAGCGATCGAGGCGCTCAAAAACTTTAATGCGCTGCACGATCCGCAACGAACCGCCGAATACCTGGATATCTCTGCCAATGAATTGCAAAGGCTGTCCTTGCTGGTGGATAAAGTGCTGAAACTATCCATGTTTGAGAAACAGCAGATCGAGTTGAGTGAAGAGCCTTTCGATCTCAAAGAACTGGTCGACGAAGTGGTCGCCTCTATGAGGCTCCAGTTTGAGAAGTACAGGGCCAAGGTAAGCCTGGAAATGCAGGGGAGCGATTTTGTTATCCGCGGCGACCGCATGCACATTACCAGCGTGATCTTTAACCTGCTGGATAACGCACTCAAATACAGCAAAGCAAACCCTACGATACAGATCGACCTGGTATCACAACAGCAGTACGTGGAAATGAGTGTCACTGATAATGGTATCGGTATCTCGGCAGAGTACCAGCGTAAGATATTCGATAAGTTTTTCCGCGTACCGACTGGCGATACGCACAATGTAAAAGGATATGGCCTGGGCCTTAGCTATGTGGCTTACATCATGGATCGGCACAATGGCCTGATCAATGTGGAAAGTCAGCCCGGTATCGGAACCCGCTTCACCACCAAATTGCCCAAACTCGCATGAGCAAGACCAAAATACTCTACGTAGAAGATGAAATGTTTCTCGGAAAGATCGTCAAGGAAAGTCTCGAAAGCCGCGGATTTGAAGTGGTGATGGAAAGCGACGGAGCAGATGTGCTGCAGACGTTTAAACGAATCAACCCGGAGGTTTGTGTGCTGGATGTGATGTTGCCCAACAAAGATGGTTTTACCCTGGCAGGCGAGATCCGGGAAGTAGATCAGAAAGTGCCGATCATATTCCTGACTGCCAAGACGCAGACCGATGACCTTGTCAAAGGGTTTTCTACCGGCGCTAATGACTATATCAGAAAGCCGTTCAGTATGGAGGAGTTGATCGTGCGTATCGACAATGCCATGCGTTACCGCCGCAATGACCGGCCTATATCAGGCAATCCGGATGAAGTGAAGCTGGGGAAGTTTCAGTTTCACCTCACCCGCCAAACTTTGATGGCCGGCCGGGAAGAAAAAAAACTATCATTCCGGGAAAGCGAATTGCTCAAATTGCTGTACGAGAACCGGGATAAGATCATAGATAGAAAAGACATACTCACCTTGCTATGGGGCAACGACTCCTTCTTCAACTCACGTAATCTGGATGTGTACATCACCAAATTGCGCGGTTACCTGAAAGACGACGATAGCCTCGCCATCATCACCATTAAAGGGATTGGCTATCGCTTCATCATTGCGTAATGAACTGCGTTAAGGCCTGGCTACAGAAGTCTTGCTGAAGGCAGCGCGCCGTTGCCATACCCACATGATCGTAAAACTGGGAATGAAATCGAGGCCGGGCAATATTTCCTCTATGAAGTTGAACAAGCCTCCAAAAGCGCCTCTCCATCCACCAAACATGCGGTAGAAAATAAGGCCGGAGATAGGAGCCCAGATAATATCGCCGAATTCTCCGAGAATCGGCAACGCATAACTGGCATACCCAATGAGATCCAATAAGATACATAAGATCAGAGAAGGTCTGGCAGTGTTGCTGTTCATCGGCTGTTAGCGTTTTTTAGGAAGACGCATAAAAGCCGTCAATAGTTGTATCGCCAGCCTCCCGGAACAATTATACCAGTAAAGTCCTGCTTTTCAATACGCCAATGATCTCTTCAATCCGGAACGGCTTGGAAACATAATCATCCATACCTGCCGCCAGGCATTTTTCCCGGTCGCCTTGCATGGCGTCTGCCGTAAGGGCAATGATCGGCAGGTGATCATAGGGCTCGCCCATTGCCCTGATGTGGCGGGTGGTTGTATAACCATCCATTTCGGGCATGTTCACATCCATGAAGATCAGCACCGGGTCATAATGCGGCAGTATTTCGAGCGCCTCCTTTCCATTGTTCGCACGGACTGTTTCAAAGCCCATTTTACGCAATACTTCCGTGATCAATAGCATATTGATCGGGTCATCTTCCACCACCATGATCGTGGCGGCGTCGGCGATATGTTCGATCTGTGTAGCCGAGAGGTCTTGTTTTACCACCTCGTGGCCGGGAATGAACATGGCACACAATGTGGCATATAGCTCATACATTTTTACCGGCTTGGAGAGCAGTTGACGAATGCCCAGTCTGTCGGCTTCGTGTTGGAAGAGATTCTTTTCAAGCGACGACAACATGAGGAGGGTTGGTTGATCAAAGCCTCGCTCGTGGTTTCTCAATTCCTGCACCAGCTGTAAACCATCCATTTCGGGCATGTGGTGATCGGTGATGATAAGATCCAGCGGTTCTCCCGTGCTTTTTACCCGCTCCAGTATCATCAGGGCTTCTTTTCCACTACCAGCTACTTCACAGGGGATGCTGAAAAAGCGGAATATTTCCTGCATGAGCCAGCGGTTGGTGCCGTTGTCGTCCACTACCAGTACTTTGCGCAGCGGCGGCTTGTTGGCGGCGGCTATTTCGCTGTGTTCTTTAACTACTTCCAGCGGAACATGCAGGGTGAAGGTACTGCCCCTGCCCAGTTCACTATTTACCGTAAGATTTCCATGCATCAGTTCGGCGAGGCTTTTCGAGATCGTAAGTCCCAGCCCCGTGCCGCCATATTTGCGGGTGGTGGAGGAGTCCGCCTGCGTGAAACTTTCGAAGATCTTGCGTAGCTTTTTGGGAGAGATACCAATGCCGGTATCGCGCACCGACAGCTCCAGGTCGAGGTAAGATTTCCCGTTCTTCTGGTAAATGCTACCTGCTTTTGCCAGCGATATCAGAATCTCTCCCTGTGGTGTGAACTTAATGGCGTTGCCCAGCAGGTTGACCAGTACTTGCCGGATTCGTACGGGGTCACCACCAAACTGGACAGGTAATTCCGGGTCGATATGGCAGATCAATTCCAGGTTCTTCTCAAAAGCTTTTACCATCAATATGTCGACCGTTTCTTCCACGAGTTCATCGAACCGGAACGGAACGTGATCGATTTGCAGTTTGCCGGCTTCCAGCTTGGAGAAGTCGAGGATGTCGTTGATGATATCAAGCAGGCCGTTGGCCGATTTCTTTACGTTGTGCAGGTAGTCGCGCTGGCTTTTCTGCAGATCTGTAGTTAGCACCAGGTCGGTAAACCCGATGATACCATTCATCGGCGTACGCAATTCGTGGCTCATATTGGCCATGAACTCACTCTTCGCCTGACTGGCCGATTCTGCAGCATCTTTCGCCAGTACCAGCTCCTGTTCCATTTGCTTTCTTTCGATGGCAGCAGCGAGTGTAGCAGCGAAAGACTGGAGGATGGAGAATTCGGGGATGGTCCAGCTACGCTCTTCTTTGTCGTGAAATCCCACCATTCCCCAAAACTGGTGCAGGGTAAAGATCGGTACGATGGCAATGCTGCGTACACCCAGGTATTCGAAGTAAGCCCGCTCATCTTCATGTTCAACGTCTTTAACCAGCCCACAATACAGCTCTTCTTTTTTAAGCGTTTCGAATACCACTCCCGTATCTCTCATCTGTAGTTGCTGATAGATAGGATCTTTGTGTACGAGTTCACCCGTGGTGCTGTTCCAGTGCAACAGCTGGTTCGAATACCATTTATCGTTCTGGTAACTGTATTCGTTCTTATATACGTTAACGGAACTTACCTGCAGTTTCACGCCCAGCAGCTGAATGGCTTCACCGATCGCTTCTTCCAGGTGGTTATTACTGATCAATTGGTGCGTTGCTTCGGCCATGGCTTGCAGCAGCAGATCTTTGTGCAGCAACCTTTCCTCCGATTTCTTCTGTTCTGTGATGTTGTGGGCAAATCCAAGTACGCCCCATACAGCTCCATCCGAATCGCGCAGGGGCACTTTCACGGTCGTCATTACCTGCTCTTTGCCGTTAATGGAGGAAGGTTCTTCCTGGATGAATTTGGCATTGCCGGTTTGGGCCACCTCCTCATCATCCTGCCAGAATCCGCGGATATCCTTTTCTGCATCCCCGGTTACCACATCGCCCGGGAAGCCTATCTCAAGATCATTTTTGCCAATGAAATCCTGTGGCGCCAGGTTCATGGAGTCGGCAAAAGCCTGGTTCACGAGCAGGAACCGGTGGCCAAGGTCCTTGATGAAGATCCAGTCGGGGGTAGAGTTGATCACGGTACGCAGCAGTTCTTCCGATTGTTTCACTTCTGCCAGCAGTTGCTCTCTTTCTACTTCTGATTGCTTTCTTTCGGTGATGTTCCGCGAGGTACAGATGAGGCGGGTCACTTCGCCCATTTCCCGCATGGGTTTGATGATACTTTCCAGCCAGATATAGTCGCCCCGTTTGCTGCGCATGCGGTACCGGAGTGTGACGTTCTCCATGTCTTCCATGGTAGGGCCACCTTCCTGCGGGGCAAATTTGTAGCGATCGTCGGGGTGAATATAGTTGAGAACAGATTGGTTGAGGATCTCTTCTGGTGCGTAGCCAAGGGTCTTTTCCATCGAAGGGGAGGCATACAACAGCAGGCCATCCAATCCATTGACAGTAATGATGTCTTCCGAGTGTTCTGCGAGCAACCTGAACTGCTGTTCACTGTCCTGCAGCGCCTGTTCGGCTTCTTTTTGGGTGGTAACGTCCTGGGCGATCCCAAAGCCACTGGTGGCGTCCACCATCTTCCCCCGGATATACAGGTGCCGGGTGTTTCCCTTGTGGGTTACGATCTGGCAACTGAAATTGGTCTCGTAGTCGTGGTTGTATTTGTTGTGGATGGAGTTTGTCAGTTCGCGTATTACCTGGTTATGGTCTTCGGGTAGTACGTATTGGTGCAGGAACTGTTCGAAGGTCATCGTGAGTTCTTCCTGGTCCTCATGCTCCAGCAGGGTGGCAAATTCCTTACTCATGGTCATTTCCTGCGAGAAGAAATCAAGTTTCCAGCTACCCATGCGGGCATAGGTCATGGCGTAGGAGGAGGTTCGGATTGCTTCCTCCTTGAGTTGTTCAGCCATTACCTTATCCGTCACATTCAAGCCAATACCCTGTATCTCCAGTTGTCCTTTCTCGTTTTGCAATGCGATGAATTCCCATTCGGTCCACTGAAACATTTTGGTATGCTGGATCGGTTTTCTGATCAGCAGTTTTTGCACCTTGCCGGGGTTTCTCCAGCATTCCTCCGCCATTTGCTGGCAGCGGTACAGGTCTTTAGGATAAATGGTATTGTAATAGGGGTCACCCATCAGAAATTTCTCCTGGTAGCCGAATGCCTGCAGAAATTGGGGGTTGGCATAGGTAAAATTGCCGTCCTGGTCGATCCGGATCACATAGTTGGTCTGGGAGTTCAGGATGGAAGAGAAATAGGTCTTTTCCTTCAGCAGCTCATTTTTGGCGAGCTGCAGCTCTTCAAAATTGCGTTGATTGGTACGGAATAAGGGCTCCAGTACCAGGAAGACGAGACAGACAAAAGCGATGATGAGCGAAACGAATTTTCCGGTATTGATGGTTTTCGACTCTCCTATCTGGTCGTAAATGATATTGGAGAAGTGATGGGACATGGTGCCCAACAGCGGACTGTAGTTTTTCTCCTTTTGCAATATTTCCTTCCGCATGGCATGGCGGTTATCATTGAGGTGCGAACTATCCGCTGCCAACACCTGCCGGCTTACGGCAATGATATCTTTGAAGTGGATCTGGGCGTTGGCATGTAGTCGCCTGATCTCGAATTGCCGTTGGTGGACGAGGGTATTGACCTTGCTTTGGAGAAAGTCGTTGTTGACGATGAAGGTGTCGACGGAGGCCTGTAATTCCTGTCTTAATTCTTTGATATCGGCGTTGGTGAGGCGTGGCCGGGTGAGCAATACGATGTCCTTACTGATGATCTGGCTTAGCATACGTTGCTCATTAGCAATGCGATGCACTTGTACATATTGCTCATTTTCCTGACTACGGAGGTAGATAAGGTAGTAACCCGTGAAGTTGAACAACAACACGGTTGCCAGGAGCACGATGGCAATACGCACCAACTTACGCGGATTCTTCATGGTTTTTGATGGGATATTCGAATAGTAAATAACTGCAAAACAATGATTTCTATTGAACGCCCGCCCGCTTTTTTTCGCAGAATAAGAGATTTACCGTAAAAACACTGCCATAATTCACCAGAAAAGACGGGGTAGGTACTAACAGGGGCGCTTTTGGCCAACACCAGCACATAACGTAAAACGCCGGATGGAAGGTATCCACCCGGCGTTCTGTCAATAAAGTTTGATATCTGTCAAAGCGATAGCGCGTTAATAGTCGATTACCTGCTCTTCGATCACACGTGGCATTTCTCTGAATTCGTATTGCTGGTTGCGCAATTGGGGTTCGAAACCGGCTTCGCGGATGGCCTGTTGGATGCTCTTGTAGGTAAAGCGGTGGGGTGCCCCGGCAGCGCTTACCACATTTTCTTCCAGCATAATACTACCAAAGTCATTGGCGCCGCCATGCAGGCAGATCTGGGCCGTTTGCTTACCCACAGTGAGCCAGGACGCCTGGATATTCTTGACATTGGGCAACATGATACGGCTGATGGCGATCATGCGAATGTATTCGTCGGCAGTGGTCAGGTTGTGCACGCCGCGAATCCGGGTCAACAAGGTGTCCACATCCTGGAAAGTCCAGGGGATGAAAGCCAGGAACCCTTTGGCTGATTCGGGCTTGCGGCTTTGTACTTCGCGGAGCTTGACCAGGTGCTCAAAGCGCTCCCGTAGGGTTTCCACATGACCAAACATCATGGTAGCAGAGGTGGTAATGTCCAGTTTGTGGGCTTCGTGCATAATATCCAGCCATTCCTGCGAGCCACATTTGCCTTTAGAGATCAACCGGCGTACACGATCCACCAGGATCTCTGCGCCGGCGCCGGGCAAGCTATCCATGCCAGCTTCCTTCAAGGTCGCCAACACTTCCCGGTGCGTCGATTTCTCCAGTTTGGTGATATGCGCTATTTCGGGTGGCCCGAGGGTATGTAACTTCAGGTTGGGATATAACTGCTTCAGTTCGCGGAAAAGATCGGCATAAAACTGCAGCCCCAGCTTGGGATGGTGACCGCCCTGCAACAACAATTGATCTCCGCCCCAAAGAATGGTTTGATCGATCTTTTTCTTATAGGTATCTATATCGGTAATATATGCGTCGGCATGCCCAGGGATGCGGTAGAAGTTGCAGAACTTACAATTGGCTGTGCATACATTCGTGGTGTTCACGTTGCGGTCTATTTGCCAGGTTACCTTATTATACGGTACCTGTTTCTTTCTGAGCTCGTTGGCCACAAACATCAGCTCGCTGAGCGGAGCTTCCTCAAATAAATGCATGCCTTCCTCAATGGTCAGGAACTCAAACTGCAGGGCTTTCGAATAGAGATCGTCTGTTTTCATATCGTCACATTAAAGAACAAAAGTACTAAACGATCGGTTTTACCCGTGCGCAGGTATTTTTTATTCCGCCGGCAACTTCTTTTGCCCCAAAACCAGTAACTTAATGACAATAACCAATAATCGTCGTTTATCGGACGATAACTGCATTTGGCAGACAAATCCAGCGCGTACCCGGGAAAATTAGTAAAATAGCCTATGCGATTGCGCTCCATCACTACTCTGCTATGTTTGACCCTGGCCAGCCTATCCCTGTCAGCGCAGGAAGTCTTTGTTCCCCCTCCCGCCAGGCACATCACCAGCTTTGGATTCAGGATGCTGACCGGTGGCATCGTTACCCTCCGGGCCAAGCTCGGTAACTTTTCCGACTCCCTGACTTTCATCCTGGATACCGGCAGCGGCGGTATTTCGCTCGATTCGGCCACGGTGGCAGAAAAAAAGATCCCATCCGTTCCCAGCGACCGTACCATCCGGGGTATTGCCGGCAGTATGATCGTTCGCTTTGCGAATAACCATACCCTGCACCTGCCGGGCCTCGATGTAGACAGCCTTAACTTTCACATCAACGATTACGATATCCTCACCAGCGCCTACGGAGAAAAAATTGATGGCATCATCGGGTATAGCTTCCTTTCGCGGTATATTGTTAAGATCGACTACGACAGCTCAAAGATCCACGTCTTTACCAAAGGATCGATCAAGTATCCACGGGGTGGCTTTATGTTGAAACCGCAATTGCAGTACATCCCGATATTGAGCGCCGGGGTAAAAGATGCCCGCGACCTGTCGACAAGGGTTTATTTCGATACCGGCGCCGGTATGTGCCTGCTCATGACCTCCGACTATGTCAACGACAGTGGTGTCGTCGGCAAGCGCCGTAAGTGGTATGCTACACAGGCTGAAGGTTTGGGCGGCAAAGCGCCCATGAAGCAAGGTATCGTTAAGCAGGTAAGGCTGGGGCCTTATAAGTTCCGGAATGTGCCCACCTATATATTCGACGACGAATACAATGTGATACAATACCCGGCTTTAGGCGGCCTCATTGGCAACGACCTCTTGCGCCGATTCAACCTGATCATCAATTACGACAGGCCCGAGATACACCTGCTGCCGAATTCGCATTTCAAGGACGTATTCGACTACGCCTATACCGGCCTGGGCATGTATGTGGTCGACGGGGAGATCCTCGTGGTAGATGTCATGCCGGGTTCTCCCGCAGAAGTAGCTGGGTTCAAACCAGACGACCTGATCATTGCGGTGCAGAATAACTTTTCCAAGAATATCCAAACGTACAAGAACCTGATGCAAACGCCGGGCGAGCGCTTGAAGATCCTCGTGTTGCGCGACGGCGGGCCGGTGGTGCTTACGCTGAAAGTGAAGAACATCCTGACTGGTCGGTAGTAGATTAATAATCAGAGCCTTATGGGTTAATTGCGCCAATAATGGTCGGATTTAAACTTTATACCCCAACTTGTCGTTAATTTGCTGTCCCCCTTACTGCCGGCGACAGACGATCATATACCGGAATAATCGAAATGGTAGTTTCGTGATTGTCAGGTCGGTCTGTGAGCAAAAGAAAGGAATAATCCATGATACAATTCGAGAAATTTACGTTGTCCAATGGTCTGCGCGTGGTAGTACATGAAGACCCCTCCACTCCCATGGCGGTTGTCAATATTATGTATGATGTAGGTGCGCGCGATGAAGATCCCGGCAAGACCGGTTTCGCCCATTTGTTCGAACACCTGATGTTCGGCGGGTCCATCAACATTGAAGATTTTGAAACGCCCCTCCAGATGGCCGGTGGAGAGAATAATGCCTATACCTCCAACGACGTCACCAATTATTATGTACAGCTGCCGGCAGAGAACCTGGAAACGGCGCTGTGGCTGGAAAGTGACCGTTTGCTATCGCTGGCCTTCGATGAGAAGAGCCTCGAGGTACAACGCAAAGTGGTTTGCGAAGAGTTTAAAGAACATTACATCAACAAGCCCTATGGCGATGTTTGGTTCAAGCTCCGTGAAATGGCCTATCCCAACCACCCCTATCGCTGGATGACGATTGGCAAAGAATTATCACACATCGAAAATGCCACGCTGGAAGACGTCAAGCAATTCTTCTTCAAACATTACCGCCCTGTCAATGCTATTCTCGTAGTAGGTGGTAATGTGAAGACTGCCGAGGTAAAAACCCTGGTGGAGAAATGGTTTGCCGATATTCCTGCCGGTGAAAAATACGAACGCCATATACCGGAAGAGCTGCCACAAACAGCTCCCCGTCGTATGGAAGTGAAAGCTGATGTGCCACTCGATGCTTTGTATAAGGTATGGCATATGGATGACCGGCTCGACCACGGCTATTATGTAGCCGACCTCATTACCGAAGTGATGGGTGGTGGTGGATCTTCCCGCCTGTTCCAAACGTTGGTGAAGGAGAAAAAGCTGTTCAGCCATATCGAGTGTTACCATTTTGGTTCTGTAGGCAGAGGCCTCCTGGCCATCGAAGGCAAGCTGGTAAAAGGCGTGAAGATGGAAGATGCTGAAAAGGCGGTTGACGAAGAAGTGGAGAAACTGAAGCTGGAAGGTATTACGGAAAAAGAGCTCACCAAGATCAAGAACAAGACGGAGTCATCCATCGCTTTTGAAGACATGAGCGTGATGACCCGTACCAATAACCTGGCATTCTATGAACTGCTGGGTGATGCCAACCTGTTCAATACCGATCGTGAGAAGTATTTTGCCGTAACGCGGGAAGATATCCTGCAATACAGCCGGAAGATCTTCGACGTCAATAATTCGAATACGCTCTGTTATTACAGCAATAACTAAGTGTGGGCAGGTGAAATACCTGCTACCTGCGGGCCGCGTCACAGGCCGAAAGCTGCTGGCGCCGTCTCAAGAAACAAGTTTACTAATTAGTGATCCCGATCCATACAATGGTTAATAGAACAATTGCTCCTCCAATAAAGGAACCGGTCGATTTCTCGATAGCACTGCCGGGCTGTCAAAAAAACATCCTTTCCAACGGCATCGAAGTGTATTCCGTGGATATGGGCAGTGAAGAGGCCCTCATGATCAATTGGGTATTCGTTGCCGGCAACTGGTACGAGGATAAGAAAGCCGTTGCTGCTGCTACAAACTTCCTGTTGAAGAACGGTACCTCCAAAAGGACTGCCTTCGAGATCAATGAACATTTCGAGTACCATGGCGCCTACCTCAGCAGGTCCTGCTACAGCGAAACATCAGAGATCACACTGCATTGCCTCAATCGCCATATCAACGAGCTGCTGCCCGTAGTAGCCGAGTTGGTAACCGATGCAGTACTTCCCGAAGAAGAACTGGCCATCTATAAGCAAAACGCCAAGCAGAGACTCACCGTCAGCTTGCAGAAATGCGAGTTTGTAGCCGGTCGCCTGATCGACGCTTACCTCTATGGCGAGGAGCATCCCTATGGTAAATACAATAACGCGGAAGATTATGATGGCGTAAGTCGGGAAGATGTATCGGCCTTCTATGATAAGTTTTACCGCAATGGCCGTTGTGTGATCTTTGCCGCGGGTAAACTGCCGGCCAATTTGTTGGCCGATCTCGAAAAGCATTTCGGCTCCCTGCCATTGCGTACGCATCGCCAGGACTCGATGATCGTACATCCCGTACAGCCGGCCATGCAGAAGAAAAGCCATATCATCAACGATGCCGCTGGTGTACAGGCTGCCATCCGTATCGCCAGGCCATTTCCCAACAGACACCACCCCGACTTCCCCAAGGTCATGGTGCTGAACAGCCTGTTTGGCGGATTCTTTGGATCTCGCCTGATGGCCAATATCCGGGAAGACAAAGGATATACCTATGGTATTTATAGTTATCTCCTTAATCACGTACACGATGGCGGCTGGATGATCAGCACCGAGGCTGGCAGGGATGTGAGCGAGGCTACGATCACCGAAGTGTACAATGAAATGGAGCTGCTGCGCGATGAGCCGGTCGATGAAGAAGAGCTGCTGATGACCCGTAACTATATGATCGGAACCATCCTGGGCGACCTGGACGGACCCTTCCAGGTGATCGGGCGTTGGAAGACCATGGTGCTTAACAACCTTGATGAAAGCTATTTCTACAACAGTCTCGAAACGATCCGGAAAGTGTCTGCAGAAGAGTTACAGGAGCTGTCGAAGAAATATTTAAATCCCGAAGATTTCTACGAGTTGGTCGTTATATAGAACGCCATAACCAGAATAGTGAATAAGTATTACCTTCAGTAGTATCCCAGCGTCATGCACGCCGGAATAAATTTGCAGGCTATGAACTTTATCATGCGCATCATCGTGACCTCCATCATTGCTTTCGGGCTATCGTATATCCTGAAGGGGGTTCACATCGATTCTTTCTGGGCGGCTATTATTTTTGCTGTTGTACTGGCCATTCTCAACGCCATCCTGCGTCCGATCTTTATTTTGCTCACGTTACCCATTACGCTGGTCACCTTTGGCTTGTTCCTTTTTGTGATCAATGCAGCCCTGATTTTGCTGACGGCAGAGTTTGTAGATGGCTTTAGGGTTGATGGGTTTTGGTGGGCGCTGCTGTTCAGTTTGCTGTTATCGATCATAACCTCGGTATTGAGCCGGCAGGAACGGCGGGAAAAGGAAGACTAAATCGGGGCTACATAAAACGATACTACGGGGAAGTGTTTCAAAACACTTCCCTTTTTTGTGCCCATTTGTAGTTATCTTAAACTTAAAATGGAACCTTTCCGGGCTTCATGATGATCTATATCTTTGTTGTATGCAATTCAACCGTAAAGACCTATCCAACGACCAACTGGTCCATTTCTACAAAAGCCTGTTGCTTCCCCGCATGATCGAGGAAAAAATGCTGGTGTTGTTGCGACAGGGCAAGATATCCAAGTGGTTCAGCGGTATCGGGCAGGAAGCAATTGCAGTAGGCGCCACCCTGGCGCTGGAGGCCGACGAATGGATCATGCCACTTCACCGCAATCTCGGGGTCTTTACTACCCGCAGTATGCCGCTCAGTAAACTGTTCCTGCAATGGCAGGGCAGTCGCGAAGGCTATAGCAAAGGACGGGAAAGAAGCTTCCATTTTGGCAGCAAAGAGCACCATATATGTGGTATGATCTCTCACCTCGGTCCGCAACTGGCGATTGCCGATGGTGTGGCCCTGGCGCATAAACTTCGTGCAGAAAATAAAGTGGCCCTGGCTTTTACCGGGGAAGGCGGAACCAGTGAAGGCGATTTTCATGAAGCCCTCAATACGGCGGCCGTCTGGGACCTGCCGGTCATTTTCCTGATCGAGAACAATGGTTATGGATTAAGTACCCCGGTAGCTGAGCAATACCGTTGTGAGAACCTGGTAGAGCGGGCAAAAGGATATGGTATTGAAGGTGTGCGTATCGATGGCAACAACCTGCTGTCTGTGTACGATACCATCAGGGGCATACGGGATTACTGCATCGAAAAGCAAAAGCCCTACCTCATCGAGTGTGCCACCTTCCGCATGCGTGGGCACGAGGAGGCCAGCGGCACCAAATATGTACCTGCCTACCTGTTCGATGTATGGGAGATGAAAGATCCCATCAGGAATTATGAACAGTTCCTGTTGGCCGAGCAGGTAGTTGACCAGGAGCAATTGGCGATCATCCGCCAGGATTTGAAAGAATACATAGAAGTCGAATTGTCCATAGCGTCCAACAGCGCGCCCCTCATACCCAACACCGACGAAGAGCTGCATGATATCTACGCCCCGGCACCGACTGCAGGCGCGGCAGTGATCGATAATGCCACCCCCCGGTTGATGGAGGAGGCGGCAGGGTATCCGGAGAAGCGGGTGATCGATGCCATCAGCGAAGGCCTGCGGCAGTCGATGGAGCACCATGACAATCTCGTATTGATGGGTCAGGACATCGCCGAATACGGAGGTGCCTTTAAGATCACGGACGGGTTTGTAGAAATATTTGGTAAGGCACGCGTACGCAACACGCCGCTCTGCGAAAGTGCTATTATCGGCAGTGCCCTGGGGCTAAGCCTGGAAGGATACAAAAGCATGGTGGAAATGCAGTTTGCCGATTTTGTATCCGTAGGTTTCAACCAGATCGTCAACAACCTGGCCAAAATACATTACCGTTGGGGGCAGGCCGCTGATGTCGTGATACGGATGCCCACAGGAGGCGGTGTCGGCGCAGGCCCCTTCCATTCACAAAGCAATGAAGCCTGGTTTACCCACACCCCCGGCCTTAAAGTGGTATATCCATCCACGCCGATGGATGCCAAAGGTTTGCTGATTGCGGCCATCAATGATCCCAATCCTGTGTTATTCTTCGAGCACAAGGCACTTTACCGGAGTATTTCCGGCCAGGTACCTCCGCATTACTATGAAGTGGAGATTGGCAAAGCACGGGTGGTACAGGAAGGCGTCGATATCTCGATCATTACCTATGGTAGCGGCGTACAGTGGGCCAGTGAATATGCCCATGCACACAACTATATTTCATTCCATATACTTGACCTGCGTACTTTGTTGCCACTCGATTATCCTTCCATCCGGCAGGCAGTAGCACGTACCGGCAAAGTGCTCATCCTGCATGAAGATACCTTGGTAGGCGGCATCGGTGGCGAGCTCGGTGCCTGGATCGGCGAGCACTGCTTCGATCTGCTCGATGCGCCCGTCATGCGCTGCGCTTCGCTGGATACGCCAGTACCGTTCAATATTGAACTGGAAAATAATTTCCTGGCGAAATCGAGATTGGATGAATACGTTCGCAAACTGATCAACTATTAAACTTCTTTCAGCGGGCCTGTGTAATCCATCGCCTGGGTGCATCTTCTTCCAAACCCCCTGCTTGCATGAGAAGACAGGCTCTACTCTTATCGATCGTCTTATTGTGGACCATGCAGACTGTTGCGCAACAGCTATTGTCGGATAGCCGGCAGTCTGGTGTTTATACCTATGTTTACCGCATCTCACCCCAGGAGGCAATTCGCCTGTTCAAGTCAAATATGCGGGCACTGACAGAACAATACCTGCACACCCGGGTCGATTCCTTTGTTACCGATCGCAACCAACCACCGGCTTTGACGCCGGGCAACTATATTTTTGTAAAAGCCGTTGGCAATCACCTGCGAGGTGAACTGAAAACAATCGGTGACCTGCAGATCAAATTACTACGGAATGCGCGCGACCTGCATATCGTTTTGCACGACCGTACCGGTAAGCCCATCACCCAGGCAACCGTAAAGGCGGGGAGCAGAAAGCTGCCGTTCGATGATAATCTGCAGGCATTTCATGCCCGTACATCGAGGCCGGCACTGATCGCTGTGAGCCATGAAGGTATCCTGCACCTGTCCAGGGTAACCGATGAATACCCATCCTATTCCTGGCATAAACCTTCTTTGGTTCGCAGGTTCACCCAGGGCGTAGAGCGCCTTATTGGCGGAAACGACCGGTACCAGAGCCGTAGTTTTTTTAATGGCAAAACTTCTCATGAGCAAAGTTTCCGCGGCTTTATGGTATTCAACAAACCCATTTATAAACCCGGCGATACGGTCCGGCTGAAGGCCTGGGTGTCGACAACCAATGGTAAGCCGGTCAACAGGCCGCTGCTGTTGCGCCTGGTAGACCGCAACCTGGATACCGATACGATACTCACAACGATTAGCCCTTATCAACCCGGGGGATACGAGACGAGTTTTGTATTAACCGACTCGCCCGATCTAACCCTCGATAAACAATATCTCCTGACACTCGAAGAGCCTAGCAGTCGTAAATACGATCTGGTAGGTTATAGTGGAAAGCTACGCGAAAATGAATACGCCCTGAAGCGTAAAGTACTCATGCGGGGTAATTTCAAATACGAAGATTACCAGCTGGCACAAGTAACCTTCACAGCAAGAAGTGATAAGAAAGAGCACACCCGTGGCACACCGGTTTCGATCTATTGTAAAGCTGTCGACGAAAATGATCTGTCCGTCATGGACGGCAGGGTAGAATTGACGATGGTCACCGATCCATATAGTGTCAATGGGTTTCAGGCGCCACAAGTATTTATCGCCGACACCATCTGGCGACACGAACAACGGCTCGACGCTATTGGCGAAACCAGGATCGTTCTTCCCGACAGCCTGTTTCCCCGGGTGTCTTTTCGGTATACGATCCGATGTCGTTTCCTGAACAGCAATAATGAAGAGAAGATAGTGTCACTTTCTCAGGAGTATAAAGACCAGCGGCGCGAGCTCAGTATTGCCCCGCGCAAAGATTCCCTGCAGCTGTCCGTATTGGAAGCTGGCAAGTCCGTTCCGGCCCGGGCACAACTCTATGCACTCGCAGCACAAAGCGATACCCTTTATAGCCAATCGATCCAACTGCCGGCCAATATCCGCCTGGACCCTTTCGTTGCCGACTACGTGGTGGCCACCGACAGTCTTTCCAAAACGTATAGCAGGAGTGCCAATGCCGGACTGCTGCAATTCCGGTCTTCCCGCAGCAAAGACTCCGTAATGGTGGAAGTGATCAATCCGCGCAAGGTGCATTTCTGGTATTCCCTGTATGCCGGCCGCAAGCTTATACAGCAGGGGCAAAGCGATACGCTGTATTTTAAAGAGAGATCCCGTACGGTCCGTGATTACGCCTTGTCCGTACAATACATCGATGGCAATAAGGCCGGATCAGATTTTCACACTATCACGTACAATCCGCGTGAGCTGAAGATTCAGGTACAGCAACCTGCCCAGGTTTATCCCGGCCAGCAGGCCTCCATCTCTTTCGAGGTGACGGATGCCGAGGGGCAACCCGTCGCCGATGCAGATCTCACGGCTTATGCTTTTACCCGAAAATTCACCAACGCGTCGTTGCCTGCTATTCCTTCCTGGGGTGCTGCCTACAGTGGGCCGCGAAGAGGCAAGAACTTTGTCCTTCGCCAACAGCAGGGCGACTCAGCTGCCATCCTGATGAACTGGGAACGCTGGAGCCGGGAGATGCACCTGGATACCATCGAATACTATAAGTTCCTGCATCCTGCCACGATCTATACCAATACAGAACCTGCCCCGCATCGCACTACCCAGCTTGCGCCATTCGTGGTATTGAACGGCCAACTGGTGCCCGTGCAGTTGTTGTACATCGATGAAGAGCCGATGTTCTTTAACCAGGCAGGAAATCTGCAGCAATACAGTTTTGCGGTAAAGCCGGGTAAACATACGCTGCGTATCAGGATCCACAACAGCCAGCTCACCATTTATGGTGTAGAGGCAGCAGCCGGAAAGAAGACCATCCTCTCCATCAATGCCGGCAAAGAAAATAGCGCCATCATGCAGGAGAAAATGCCTTCAACCCTATCGAAGTATGAAAAACTGTTGTGGAGCAGGTACATGATCCTGGTAGAAAACAATTTTGGAGAGCGGCTCGCTACCTTAAACGATGGCGTGCGGACTCTCCCGCTCAACTTTGCGCTCACTCCATATCAGTATGGTACATCTTTCAACGGGTATGGCTTACACACAGCCTATCGATACTGGCACCAAACCACCATTCGCCCCAACCACCAGCCAGTAGTACTGGTTGGCCCACTGACGCCTTCCGATGGCGTCTTAAAGGTGTATGACAGGTATTCCCAGCCTTTTGAGCTGGAAGGAAATTATTTGTACAAGTTCATGAAAGGGCAGATCAGGCAAAAACAGCTGCCACCTGGCTCCTTCGTATTCCCGAATGGTTTTAACCGTAGCGTACACGCTCCGAATTTTAGGGATTTTGTATGGTCTGCTGCCGATATCGATAGTTTATGGAGCCATTTTCTGGATCACCGCAGCGCCAACGAAGAGTTGTTTACCAACGAATACCTGAATAGCGCCGGCAATGGTCAGCTGAGGATCGCTCCACCCCGGCAGATGGATGGCGAGCCGCTGTTTGTAAAAAACATTCTCTTGTTCAGACATGATAACCCTGATTTTCTTCGCATCTATAGGGGTGGCGCTACCAATCTAGGATATGTAAAGCCGGGTCAGTACAGGATCGTATACCTGTTTAAGCAGGACGCTTATTATGTAAAAGACAGTGTGCTGGTACACAAGAATGGAATCAATTATTTCGATGCAGGCAAAATAACACTACTGCCCCAAGACAGCGTAAGTATCCGGCTATCCGACTTATTCAGAAACCGTGATCGCTACCGGGGTAACGCGTATGCCGAGGATGCGGAGCTCATCAAAGCAGTATTCAATAGTAAATATGTGGACACCGCCAGGTTTAAGCAGGTATTGTTCGGTCGGGTGATAGATCGTGAAACGCGCCTGCCCTTGCCTGGTGCCAGCGTTGTGGTGAAAGGTGCAGGCGTGGGTACGCTAACGGACCGGCTCGGCAACTTCCAGTTGCGAGTGCCTGAAAGCGGTATGTTGGTTACCTCGAATATCGGTTACGATGTGGTGTATACCAATTACACGGACAGAAATATGGTAGAGATCGAGTTGACGGCGAACAAATTCAGTTTGAGCGATGTGGTGGTAACGGGATATGGTACCAAGGTCAAAAGAAGTTTACGCCACGAAGATGATATGAGAGATGACCGGAGTTTAGAAATGAGCTCACAATTATTGGAAGGCCGCGTGGCAGGGCTGCACGTTCAGGGTTTGAGCAAGCCAATCATGATGCGTGGCTACGCGACTTTCAGCAATAGCAATGGCCCCCTGTATATAATTGATGGTGTGCCGGTCAGTGCCTTAAATATGCCAGACTCTGCTGGGATAACGAATATCGAAGTGCTCAATGCAGAAGCCGCCATGGCCATCTATGGCAATAATGCAGCCAATGGAGTAATACTGGTATCTACCAAAAAAGGAAAAACTGCTGCGCCAGTCACTGTGGAGGGTGAAGCGCCTGTGCCAGGCAATCAATTCCGTACCAACTTCCGGGACTATGCCTTTTGGCAACCTCGCCTGCGCACCGACCAGCAAGGCAAAGCCAGTTTCACCACCACTTTCCCCGACGATATGACCAGCTGGCGCACTTTTGTGATCGCGATGGCGAGTGACAAAAGAACGGGTATGGAAGAAGGAAGTGTCAATGCATTCAAAGCACTAAGTGCTTCCATCGCTATTCCCCAGTTTGCCATTGCCGGTGATTCCATGCACCTGATCGGCAAAACCATGCACTACGGAATCAACAGTGTATCCGTTAAGCGGAGCTTTAGCGTCAATGGCCTTCTACGCAAGGAAGAAACATTGGGCATTCGCAATGCCCATATCGATAGCTTCGCCCTGACGATAGCTGCCCAGGACTCTGTTCGTTTCAAATATACCATACAACAACCCGACGGCTATTTTGATGGAGAAGAGCGCAGCATTCCAGTATTCAAGCCCGGCGTGCAGCAAACGAAAGGGTTATTTGCTGTGCTCGACCAGGATACTTCTTTTACCGTGCAGGCCGATCCTTCACTCGGCCAACTGACCATTCATGCCGAATCCGCAGTAATGCCGGTACTGCTCGATGAAATAGAAAACCTGCGCAACTATGAATACGGTTGCAATGAACAGCTGGCCTCCAAACTCAAAGCCCTCTTGTTGAAGAAGACCGTATACGCCAGGCTCAACAAAGATTTTAAAGAAGAACGCACGATCCGCGATCTCGTGGTCAAGTTGGGTCAGAACCGCTGGCAGGGCAGGTATTGGGGCTGGTGGAGCAACAATGACCCTATCTGGTGGGTATCACTGCATGTCACCGATGCATTGCTGAAAGCGGAAGAGCAGGGATTCCGTATCACGATGGATAAGCGCTCCATGATCGATTACCTCGTGCTGGAGTTCAACCGGTTTGAACAAGCCGATAGGATCAGCAGCATTGCCTTGTTGCAACGATTGGATGCCAAAGTAGATTATGCACGCTACATCGATTCGGTCAATAAACATTTCCGGGCGGGTAGCCTCACCCAGCAATTGCAGATACTGGCACTGAAGCAGCGGGCTGGTATGCCTATTGTGCTCGATACATTCATAGCCAAGCAGCGTTTCACGATGATGCGTAATGTGTATTGGGGTGAAGACAGCTATCACCTGGTCGACAACTCAATGCAGGCCACGTTGGCGATGTACCGGTTGTTGAAAGCCCAGGGCGGTCAGGAGGCCATTCTGAAAAAGATCCGGTACTATTTCCTGGAAAAGCGTCGAGACGGTAAATGGCGCAATACCTACGAGTCGTCGTTGATACTCGAGGCTATATTACCTGACCTGCTGAGCAATGAGCAGTCTTCGCAGGCGACAACTTTTACTATAGCAGGGCAGCAGACCGCCACCATCAATACATTCCCCTATACCGCCAGCTTCCAACCTGGAGAGAGCGTGAAGGTAAAGAAGCAACAGGGCATGCCCGTGTACTTCACGGCCTACCAGCAAAGCTGGAATCCTGTTCCGGAAAAGCTGGCCGGCGATTTTGCAGTGACCACGCTTTTCGAGGCCGGGGGACAGCCCGTCACTTCCCTAAAAGGCGGACAGGCAGTAGAGCTGAAGGCTACCGTACAGGTGAAAGCAGATGCTGATTATGTGATGGTAGAGATCCCCATTCCGGCAGGGTGTTCGTACGCCGGCAAACCGCAGTCGGGCCTGTACAGTGAGGTACACCGGGAGTACTTCAAGAACAAGGTCAGCCTGTTTTGCAAGCGTCTCCAGAAAGGAACGTACACCTTCTCGGTGTCGCTGATACCCCGGTATTCGGGCGTGTATCACCTCAACCCGGCAAAGGCAGAAATGATGTACTTCCCCGTGTTCTTTGGCAGGGAGGGAATGAAGAAGATACAGATCCAATAATTTCCGCGGCGCTGCAATGATCAGTATGTGCAGCAAGACCGATAATCTGATAACCGTACCCTCACAACCTGGCCGGTCCGTACAACGCCTTTCCGGGCCGGCTTTTATTATGCTTTCCCGCTTCTACGACTACCTGGCCATTTACCAGGATGTACGTGAAGCCCACCGAATATTGATGCGGTTGCTCGAAGGTGGCTTTGTCATTCACAGCCTCCTCGTCAAATACCACAATATCCGCAGCCATCCCTTCTTTCAACAGGCCCCGGTCTTTCAGTTGAAACTTCTGGGCGGCCAGCGAGGTCATGCGGCGGATAGCTTCTTCCAGTGACATTATTTTGGCTTCCCGTACATAGCGACCCAATATGCGGGCATTGGTGCCATATCCCCGGGGATGCGGCATGCCTTTGCCGGGTACCGGTACACCGGCATCTGCCCCCGCCATGCAGAAGGGGTATTTCATGATGAACTTTACATCTTCCTCGTTCATGCTGTGGTACACCATCTGCGCACCACCTTTTTCGATCATGTCCATGATGGTTTCGGCCTCATAGCTGGCCTTGCTTTTACGTCCCATCAGTTGGTTGATCTCGGTGATGCTTTTGCCATTGTAACTGCTGTCGGCACTATAATTGGCGACAACCGCATAGCTATAGTTTTTGAATTTGTACCGCGCCAGTTGCTCCAGCATTTCCCGTTTGATCTGTGCACGTACGACCGGGTTGTGGAGTCTGGCCTTTACCGAGTCTTGCCCGCCGGCCAATGACCATTCTGGTAACCTTACGCCGAGATTGGTACTGCTCGCCGTATAAGGATATTGATCGATTGTTACATCCCATCCCTCTTTCCGCGCCTGCTCCACCAATCCAAGTGTGATCGGGCTTTTGCCCCAATTGCTTCTGCCACCGATCTTGAAGTGAGAGATCTGTACCGGCACATTGGCCTCTTTTCCTACCTGTATCGCTTCGTTGATGGCCTCTACAGCGCTGTTCTCTTCGTTGCGGATATGCGATGCATAAATGCCATTGTACCGGCCCGCTGCTTTCGCCAGGCTGACCACCTCTACGGTATTGGCAAAAGCGCCGGGAATATAAATAAGCCCTGTCGACAGGCCCACTGCGCCTTCTTGCATCGCTAGTTCTACCAGGCTGTCCATCTTACGCTGTTCAGCTGGGGTGGGCAGCCGGTTGTCGCGTTTCATGACCTGCTCACGCACCGTATTATGCCCCACCAGTGAGGCTACATTGATGGAAGGCTGCAAACTATCGACCCGGTAAAAGAAACGTTTGAGACTGACTGCCGAGCCTCCGCAATTGCCGGTTACCACCGTGGTCACCCCATCATAAATATAATTGTCGGCAGTAGGCTGGTCAAAGAGACCACTTTCAATATGCCCATGTACATCGATAAATCCTGGTGCTACGATCTTCTTTTGCGCATCGATCTCTCGAGCTGCTTTGTATTGGCCAAGTTTGCCGATGGCGAGTATCCGTCCGTCTTTGATAGCGATATCGCCATAAAACCAGGAGTTGCCCGCGCCATCGATCACCTTGCCATTGCGGATGATGATGTCGGCAACAGGTTGTGCCCGGAGTGTAACCGGTAACAGCAGTAATAGGAAAAGGTATTTGTACATAAGCGCAGTTTTGAATGGTTGTTTTTTGGGCACGGCATTCATCAGGGGTAACAGGTCTCTATATGCCACGGCACCAACTATTCGCCCGGATGGTAAGTCCTTTCGGCATGCTTCAACACATCCGGTTTGTAGAACAACACGTCCTTGAATTGTCCTTTGGTGTACATGGCTGCCTGGTCGCCGAAGTGGGGTGATTGTGGGTTGCTGCTATTGCCACCGGCCAGCAGCGATTTGGCCTTTACTGTTTTGCCAAACTCAACCGCACAGATAAAGCTATTGCCATTATAGCCGTATCGCTTTATACCGCCCGGCATGGTGCGGCTAACATAAGAGGGCAGGCAACCCCAGGTTGAAGCTACAAAGCCCGCCGGGATGCTGGGTTTGCTGTCATCATACACTTCCTGCAGACCGCCGGTCAGCCGTTGATAACGATTGATGGAGCCCCAGGGTGTTGACCAGCTTCCGAAGCGTTGTTGCAAGTGTTGTACGGTTGCCTGCAATGGCTCCAGCAGCTCTTTGGCAGATGCTGTTTGCGCAAACGACGCTGTACGTGCCACAAAATCACCGCCTGCAGCACGGTTGATAGCCGCCTGTAATCGTTGCCCCCATTCTACGGCGAGCGAGGTGGCGATGGACTGTTCCCCGCAATGCAAATCCCATTTGCTCAGCTCGTTCACAGGCCCGGCCAGTGAAGTTCGTAAGGAGTCTGTCGACGGCAGGCTCGCATACGCTTTTACCAGCGCCGGTACCAGGTCTTCAAAAGCTGCCAGGTAGGTATCATATCCTGCTGCGATCAATTTATCGATCGTATAGTCCCGCTGGCTGCGCAATACTTTCACGGCATTGATGCCGCGGAAATTATCTGGCTCCGTGGCCATGTAAAAAGGATAATCTGTTTTCTTAGGACTGCTGCTGCCAGAAGCGGTGTACGGCGTAGAGTTGCAGTTCTGTATCCAGCCGCTGGCCGGGTTGAATAAATGAATGGTCTCATCCAATGGATGCAGCCCCTGCCATTCAGTGGCTTTGATAGTCCCGTCTACGGGCTTCGACCAGTCAAAGCTGGTATCGCGCCTGGGCACAAAGTTGCCATGCCAGTAAGCAATATTGCCTTTGTCGTCGGCATAGACCGTATTGTTGGAGGCGTTGGCCAATAGCGACATATTCTTTTTAAAGCTGGCGAAGTCGGTACTGCGGGTGCGTTGCCAGGCTTGTATCAGTCCGTTCATATCGCGGTTCACAGCTTTTACGGTCAGCCACTGCCCATTGCGCTTGGCCATTACGGGGCCGTGGTGCGTGGCATAGGTCGTTACCTGTTTAATACTGATGCGGCTACCATCTTTATACGATAGTGTATAGGTGCTCTTTTTTAAGGGCAATTGTTTCCCATCGTATTGATAGAAATAGTTGCTGCCCTGTTGTTCTACTTTCTCAGCATAGATGTCGGCCACATCCGCATAACCCGAGGTATGCATCCAGCCACAGTGCTCGTTGAAGCCCTGATATACGAAAAACTGGCCCCAGGTAACGGCGCCATAGGCATTCAGCCCTTCTTCGCTCACCATATGCACCTCGGGTCTGAAATAAAAGGTTACGTGCGGATTGATGTACAATAAAGGTTTGCCCGATGCTGATAGTTGCGGGGCGATGGCAAACCCATTGGATCCCGTATGAATATCTTCATGATGCAGGGGTTCAATAGCCGCTACAGAAGGATCATTGGTGTAAAAGTTACGGAGCTCACCAGCTGTGATCCCTCCTGTATTGATGGCCGAGATACTGCCATCGGTCCACATGAGCGGGTACCAGGGTTCAAAATGAGACAGCAAAGCAGGTTTCACCTGCGGATTCTTGTACAGGTAATAGTTCATGCCATCTGCCCACGCATTCAATAGTTTTTTCAACCAGGCCGGACTTGTACCATAGTCAGCGATAGCACCTGCGGAGTCGATCACCAGGCGGGTATAGAGATCGCTGTATATATTGTCGATGCCAGTGATCTCTGCCGTGCGGCCCAGGATATCGATGTAATTGTATTCAACGCGTTTGAAATCGTCTTCGCATTGGGCATACATCAAGCCAAATACTGCATCGGCGTCCGACTTGCCGTACACATGCGGAATGCCCCAGTTGTCGCGTATGATCGTAACACGGCTTGCCTGTGCTTTCCAGCGGCTGATGGCTGTTGGATCAACCGACTGAGCAGTGACCTGTACACACAGGCATAAGAGTATCAATAATAGTCTCATGGTGTCAACAATTGTTAGTGTGCCGAATTGGCTTTAAATACCCGCAGGAGGTTTTCGCCCAGGATCTTGCGGATATCCTTTTTGCTATATCCCCGCTTCACCAGTTCCTCCGTGATCAGGGGAAAGCAGGTAACATCGTCCAGTTGCTGGGGCGATGAGTTGATACCATCGAAATCGGAGCCCAGTCCCACATAATCGGCGCCTACCAGCTTCACGATATAATCGAGGTGGTCGATCAGCAAGGACAGGGGGGGGCGCAGGTCTTTTACCTCATCGGCATATTTTTGAAAGAGATAGTTATCGGTAAAATAAGGGTCGGTCACCGTTTTGCGGAGTGAGTCACGTTCTGCTTTGTGCCGGGCATTGAAGACCCGGTTGCGGGCGGCAAAACCACTGTCGACGAAGCCGGAGAAGAAATTGAGGTGAATGACTCCGCCGTTTTTGGCCACCGCTTTGATCTGGTCATCTTTCAGGTTGCGAAACACAGGACAGATATTGTACACGCAACTGTGCGACACCAATACCGGGCGTGAAGTGGTTTGGATCGCATCCCAGAAGGTTTGTTCGCCTACATGACTCAGGTCTACCATCATGCCGAGTTCATTCATGCGGCGTACGATCTGCTTACCGGCCTCCGTCAATCCCTTTTTACGTTGTGACAGATCGGTGGCGGCAGAGTCGGCACCAAACTGCCGGCGTGAGCCGGGCGTTTCATCCATGGCGCTGGTAGCCCAACTGGTGCTGTTGTTCCAGGTGAGGGTCATATACCGTACGCCACGGCGGTAGAGGCTGTCGAGGTAATCGATCCTGTCTTCGATCATATGCCCTCCTTCTACGCCGATCATGGCCGCCAGCTTGTGCTGGCGTACTGCTTTCTTCAGTTGGGATGGATTGGTCACCAGGGCGATCTTGTCAGGGTTGCGGTCGATGACGGCATACAAGGTATCGATCTGCCGGTTGGCATGGTTAAAGCCCTTGCCAGGGCCATAGCTGCCGTCGCTCCACACGGAAAAGATCTGCACATCGACACCACCTTCCCTGAACCGGTCCAGGTCAGAATGTGTTTTCCCTTTCAGGTCCTGGTCAAACGATAGCTTGTCGTCGATGGCCGTGGTAAGAATGTCGTTGTGCGTATCTACGAGTATTGATCTGAAGTGAAGTTTCCTGGCCTGTTGGCCATAAACCATAGAAAAGGCTAAGACGAATAAGCAGGGCAGCAGTAGTTTTTTCATGTGCGGTGGATAACTGTGCTCAATTTAAACAACACTTTACAATCGGCCTGTAATAAATGTGGTGACCGGCGAAGTGGATTGCGGGCAGCTGTCGCACACGATTATCCAAAATAGAAAAGGGATCCACAAAGACCCCTTTTCTGGTATATATAGAGTAAATATCGTTAGCCCAGGTCCTTCAACCATTTAACCAGGTCATCCTTGGTTTTACCGGTTTTTTCCTGCAAGCGGCCCAGCAGCTCGTCGTCTTTGCCTTCTTCATATTTCAGATCATCGTCGGTGAGGTCGGCATAAGCTTGCTTCACTTTACCCTTCAGGATATTCCATTTTCCTTTTAATTCAAGTTTGTCCATGATCGTATATTTTATACTAATCCCTATAAAAAGTGCGTGCCAACTGCCACCTCCGGGCATGACTATTGGTGTGTGGAATTCTTTCTACTAAGGCCCTATTTGAGCAGGGATATTTGTTCCAAAATCAGCAGCAGCGCGGGCTGGGCCCAGGTTGGCCGTAGCGGTTCTTCCTGTCGGCAGGTTGCGGTATGGTGACATTGTTGGTGTTGTTGATGCTATAGGTCAGGCGGTGTCACTGGGTAGGTAACCGGTAATCCTGGGTGCAGCAATTTCCTGGCTGTTGTCATCAGGAGTCATCACGGCGTATCGGCACGCCGAATCGGTTATTAAAGTATTGCAATCAGGTAAGCCCATCATCGGTCTGGCGAAAAAAAGGCTTACTGAATGGCCGTTCAATCAATATATAGTAAATAAAATCGAAGCGTTTGTGCGGCATTGCGCGGGTTGCAGGTGGAGATTGGTGCTAAAAAGATGGAGTGGTAGGGCAGATACCGGCAGTTTGGAGGCAGTCCTGGAAAAAATTAACCCCAACTTGAAAGTTGGGGTCACACTAATCAAATACCATTAACCATTAAACCTTATCCTATGAAAGCATAAAGATACAAGCTCAAAATGATTAATGAAAAATGTTTTATGGTGCTCTTTACACTATTAAGTATAAACAATTAGCCGCAATAGGCAGAAGCTGATAAGGTTAACAGTCATTAGTCTTCTTTGGCTCCCTTCTCACCAACAAACCATTGTTCTTTATTCCTGAACAAAACATTGAAGGTCGTCAGCGATCCATAAATACGCGTGATGTATTGCTGCAGGTTTACTTTGTCTGCATCGCTTAGTTGCTTGTGCGCATTGATCTGTTGTTCCAGCACACGGAGCCGGTCGCGCAGCATGACGATCTTGTGGAAAAACGCTTCGATGGGAATGTCTTTAGGCTTTTGGGTCTTATCGGCCGGTTGCAACAGCATCACGCCGCCTTGCCAGCGATCTCCCAACGGCACAACTTCCGATATGCCACCCCAAAGACGCAGTATCTTCAGCAGCGACTTTTCAACGTCCGAATGGGTTTCAATCTCTTCTGTTACGTTTTCCGGAATGATCTCATCGAGGTGGGTATCGTTCTTGTCGACCTCTTTGATGCCATGATTGATAAACGAAATGAGGTAGGTGGCGAAACGAACGCCAACAATTACGCCTGGTCCGTATTGCGTATGCTGGAGGCGGGTACCAATTCCTAACATAAGTTGATCCATATATGTAATTTTTGCAGCTTATCAGCCTGTTTGCCCCACGATCAATGGGCCTCCCTGTCTGACTGGTATATTATTTATTTTTTATAGAACTCATAAGGGGTGAACTCGACAAAGTCGGCCACGGTGACCGTCACGGACTTTACCTTTCCGCCTGCGATGGCAAAGGGCCATTCTTTCACGCCGTACAATGATTCATTGAAGGTGGCCAGGAATCGACTTCCTCCCAATGGCTCCAGCGTCGCATAGCGTCCTTTGTGGTGTTCAAACCGGGCAATCAGTTTGCCGCCTTCGAGCCCCAGGCTCAATTTACCATATACATTGTGGGTATACTCCCCGGCAAAAGAGGCCAACGGCAACGACGTGGCGGGCTTGGTATCGATGGTGTCGCGTTTGGCTTTCAGCCAGGCGGCCTCTTCCTGGTGATTCTCTTTGCTGTTGGCCAGGTATACCTGGCTGTAGTTGCGATAAGGTAACCCCAGATAGGCATCCTGGATCTCGTAGCGCAGCGCTTCGTAAAAGTTGTTGGCATCGGTATTGGTGAGCACAATAATGCCCAGCCGCTCTTCGGGAATCATGGCCACGCTGGTGACGAAACCATTGACGCCGCCGGTATGCCCCACGAACTTGCGTCCGGCATACTCCTCGATAAACCAGCCCAGGCCATAGAGCGAGAAATGGGCTTTATTATACAGATGGCCGCCATTGCCCAGTATGGAGTGCGGCAATCTCGTTTGTGCGATAGCAGCGACAGGAATTACCTGTGTATCGTTGTATTTGCCCGCAGCCAGTTGTGCCAGCACCCAGTGGCTCATATCGCTCACGGATGAGCTGATGCTGCCGGCCGCATACATATTATCGATATTTCCGTAGGGAATTTCCTTCAGCACGTCCTTGTCTACCGTGTGAGCGGCAGCCTTGTTATTGGCCTTGGCGATATCTTTCGATAGGGCGAGTGTATTGGTCATCTGCAAGGGTTTGAAGATGCGCTCCTCCAGGAACTGCGCCCAGGTTTTTCCGCCCGTGGCCTTGGGAACGATCTCGCCAGCCGTGAGGAAGGCGGCATTGGTATAACCCCATTTACTGCGGAAACTGTACTCGGGCTTCACTTTGCCAAACTTTTCCCGTACCTCCTGCAACGTCAGGTCAGAATCGAAGTACATGAAATCACCCTGAAAGGTTTCGAAGCCCAGTCGATGGCAAAGCAGGTCACGAATACTCGCTTCTTTGGCTACCCAGAGATCATAGAGTTTGAAGTCGGGCAACCATTTTTGCACATGGTCGTCGAGCGATAGTTTTTTGTCGGCCTGCAACATGGCCAGTGCCGTGCCGGTAAAGGCCTTGGTGTTGGAGCCGATCATGAACAGGGTATTGGTATCCACCTTGTCGGCACTCCCGGTCTTTTTCACTCCATACCCTTTCATCACCACTACTTTGCCGTCTTTTACCACACAAACCGCCACACCAGGTATCTGCCAATCGCGCATGGCTTTTTCTATATAACTATCCAGGCTATCTTTTACAAAGCTGGGCACCTGGTCCTGTGCTCTTACCACGGCGATCAGACAAACAAAGCAAAACAAGAGGCAGCTACTTTTCATAATCACATTTTATAGGTCCAAAGCTATTAATCATTGATCGCCTGGTATACAAGTACTTTGTATAGGTTGGCGAGGTTGCCCCAGCGCGTAGGGTATACATTGCGATAGATCAGGGCTACCAGTTTTTCTTTGGGATCGACCCAGTAGGTGGTGGCAAACATGCCGCCCCATTCAAAAGTACCTTCCTGGGTCGGTAATACTGCACTTCCTTTTTCGGTGGTGATGCCAAAACCGAGTCCGAATTTATTCGGTCCGCGGTTGATGTCGCCAATCTGGTTCATCGTCATCATGCGCACCGTATTGCGGCTCAGCAATCGTTTGCCATTGTATTCGCCACCATTGAGCAGCATCTGGAGAAAGACGGCATAGTCGTAGATGGTAGAAGAAAGTCCACCCCCACCAGAGAAATAAGTGCCTTCCATGGCTGGATAGTCACTGGCAAACTCTCCATTGATACCCGTGCGTGCGGGCATGGGGACTACTTTTTGTGTCGCGGTGTCTTCGGTGTACAGTGTCACCAGCCGGTTGTATTTATCCTTTGGCAGGTAGAACCAGGTATCTTTCATGCCCAGCGGGTCGAAGATGCGTTTGCGAAAGTATTCATCGAGTGGCATGCCCGATACGACCTCTACGAGATAGCCCAGCACATCTACACTGAGGCTATAGGTCCAGCGTTCACCGGGCTGGTGGAAGAGGGGCAGCTTGCCGAGTGCCTTCATTTTATCTGCCAGTCGGATTTTCCCTACACCAATACCGCCAACGATGCCGGCTTTGGCATAAATAGCATTCGCTTCGGGCGAACCAATCTGTGCATAACCAATACCAGAAGTATGCGTAAGCAGGTCGCGGATGGTTATTTCACGTTTGGCAGGAACGGTGGTATAGGTCGAGTCGGCCTTGTTGAATTTATCCAGCACACCTGGTTTCCTGAACTCCGGTATATATTGGCTGATCGGATCGTCGAGCATGAATTTTCCTTCCTCATACAGCATCATGACGGCGACACTCGTAATCGCCTTCGTTTGAGAAGCGATGCGGAAGATCGCGTCTTTCTTCAGCGGGTCCGAAGGGCTTTTGTCATATCCCAGACTTTTATAATACGCGATCTTGCCGTTGCGGATGATCAGCGCTACGGCTCCGTTCATGCGGCCACTGTCTACGTATTGTTGCAACAGGTGATCGATGCGCTGGAGCCGCTCGGCCGAAAAGCCGGCAGCTGCTGGTGTAGCGGAAGGCGTAATGAGTACTGCCTTGGTGTTGGGTTGGGCCAGGGCGATGCCGGTATATACCAGGCAGGCCAGTAGCCAGGTGAGTTTTTTCATATGCCGGGGAAATTAATAGGGAATCAAGATACCAATTTAAGTTCATGCAACCAGACGGGGTATTGATCGGTCGTTCTGCTGTCGCACGAATAGCAGGAGCTGCCAGCGGAGTGTAAGAATGTTATTTATATATGAAGCGCAAAATTCCCTGCACCTCGCTACGGAGAATGTTGGTAGCGATAAAATGATCGGTAACCAGGTTAAGGCGATGTGGTCATCTATTTGCACCCCGACGAGGTGATCAGGGGCTGTCGGTGGCATGAACCGCTATGGCTCGTCGTCTTTTTTCAACTCGCCCATGATGAGCTGCAGTTTGTGAAACTTCTCGTATGATTTTTTGATGTAGAGCTGGAATTCATATTCCGTGGCTTGCTGTACCAGGAACATGGGCGGGCGGTAGCGTATCATGAAGGTATCGAGGTCGGGACCTTTCAGTTTGGTGAGCTTGATCACGAGCGCCCGGCTGAAGCGGTGATCGATGAATTTGTCCTGCTCTTCGCGCAGTAACCGCTCCTGGAAAGCCAGCATATTGCGGTTGCGCCGGAAACGGAACATATTAATGAACTCGTTGATGTCGAGTCCCACGCCGGCCGGTGCACTGCCACTGGTGACTGGCCCGGTGGAAATGCCGATGCCTGGTTTCTGGAAGTCGAAGGCCCTGGCGTAGTCGAGCCTGTTCTGTATAGAATCGAGTTTGTAATTGGGTGGGCGCACCATGACCTGCTTCAGTTCGGTCACATTCACGTGCAAGGAAACCTCGAAGGCCTGCATGTTGCGGATGTTCGCGACAGCATATTTGGGGGTGGGCTTGCCCAGGTACGAGAACCATAGGGAGTCGGTTTCCGGTACTACCAGCGAGTAGCGGCCCAGCGAGTCGGTCATGGTACCTGCTCCTGAATTGCTCATGACGCTCACGGCTTGCATCGGATACTTCTGCGACATGTCATATACCCGGCCTGAGATCCTGACCTGTGCCACCACGTTGCTACCGACGATGGAAAGAAATAAAATAGATAATATGATCAGTGCCGTCCGTTGCAAACAGGTAAAGTTAAGGTTGTGATATTACGGGAAGATTGCGACAAGTTTCCCGCCAGTCCCCAAATTAACGTTGATTTTGCAGTTGTTCGATCACCTGTTCAATGATTCGTGGGTAATGGGCATGTTCCAGTTGGTGCACTTTTTGGGCCAGGTCGGCAGGAGTGTCACCCGGTGCGATGGCACAGGTTGCCTGAAAAATGATCGCGCCATTGTCGTACACATTATCGACAAAGTGAATGGTGATGCCGCTTTCGGGTTCGCCGGCAGCAATGATGGCCTCGTGTACATGCATGCCGTACATGCCCTTACCACCATAACGGGGCAAGAGAGCCGGGTGGATATTTACCATTTTATTGGGGTAAGCAGCGGTCAGCGTTGCGGGGATCTTCCAGAGAAAACCCGCCAGTACGACGAAGTCGATGTGGGCAGCCTTGAGCTCATCGACATAGCCGTTGCCGCGGAAGAAAGCTTCTTTTTCTATTAATAAGGTGGGAATATGCTCTCTTTCGGCGATGCCCAGTACACCCGCTCCTGGTTTGTTGCAAACGATCAGGGCGATCTGTATGGTGGTGCTGTTGCGAAAATAATCGATGATCTTCTGCGCGTTGGAACCTGCGCCGGAAGCAAATACGGCGATCCTGGTAACAGATCCCTGCGCACCGGACTGGTTGACTGGCTGTGTGGCTGGTTGTATCAAAGTGTCGTTATTCACGTTGGTGGGGGGCGCTTGGGGCACCAGGTGATCTGCCCGTTTTTTACCGGCCATGCGGGCACCCATTTTTTTGAGGTAGGTCCGGAAGAACTTGAACTGGCCGGTGAACAGGCTGATCAGCAGTACACAGAAGGGCCATAAGATAGTAACCAATAAGATGTACAGGGGAATGCGGATCACGGCCGAATCGATCTGTAGTAGACCCAATAGCTGCCTGCCCAGGTAGCCGCAAAGGCTGCCACCCAGTGCAAAAGTGACGAGGATGAGCAGTAACCGCCATCCGCTGACCTTCCATTTCTGTTGGAGCCGCTCGAACATGCACGCAAAAGTGCAGTAAATTAACCATAGATGAAAGAGTTTCAGCCAGATAAATTGGAGGCCGGCTCCCGGTCGGCATCCCCTAACTGGATGGTCGGGCGTTGCTTTACACATGCTCTACACCCCTTCGTAACATGCTCTTGGCTCATTGAGCGGGCAGAGGATGTGTAGAGGATATGAAGAAGAGGTGTAGAACAGGTGCTGGCCATGTGCCGGCAATCAGGGGGCAAAGTAACAGCTGCCATTCGCCCGACCCGGTTTGGTGAAACTCCCAAAGACCGGCCAACCATCGTTCATTCATCGGTGATCCATCGCTCAAAACGGGGGCCTCACCAATGGAAGAGCGAACTTTGAGCGATGGTTGACCGAGGGATTGGCCGTTTTGGAAACTATACACCAGGCTTGAGTCGCCAAAAGATAAGCGGGATAAATGCCCGCATCGGATCGCTAAAGGTCTCCTCATGGATTTATTGAACGGGTGGATTTCGGGCGATTATTAATTTTTCAATTGTATTTAATAAATTTATATATTTAATTGTAATGTATTGCCTATCAATTAATTGCTGATAGTCTGCGGATTGCCTACGGTATGTCTGCAGATTGCCTGGATACTAGGAAAAGCCGGGTCTTTTTCATTGAGCGCGCAGGCATACTTCAGGCAATTAGAAGAAAATTCGCTGGCAGCCTGGTGGCAAACCGATGTTACTGGCCCGGGGCTGGCTCACTACTTCTACGAAACTGGCCGGGCACTCCTACCCAACTGGTACTGCTATATAGAGGATCCATACCAGTAGTATACCAGTGTTATACCAGTTGTACCGCAGTACGAAAGGTAGTATAAAGGGACTAGAACCGGAGTCGGAAAGCTATTCATCCGTATGTTGTGGCCCTCCAAAGCCTGGTTCAGGTCATCGTGCACAGTAAATTCAGGTTTTTACCCATTTCGGTGGTTCCGATGTCTGATTAGCGTCATTTCTACACTTAAAGAGCTGTTTCCACGCGCTGTTCGTAATAATTTCCGCCTGCCTACAATAAAAGGTTGGGCCTCCAACGTTTACAGGGGATTTTAAAGTGACGATCACCCTAAATCTCTTATATGGTTTTATTACTTCACGCTATTCGAGTAAAAATTGCAGCAGTCCGTTCCCAAAAACGGGTGACAAAAACATGACACAATTGTCATGACAGTTTGTAAAACGTTACTAAAAATCGGCTGAAACCCGCGCCCAGCCTGCGTTAAAAAAAATTTAAACATGTTGATATTTTGTTGAAATCCTGACTTATTTTTGCAGCCAATTCAGGAAATTTTTCCACATAATCTCATCATATTCAACTGATATGATTGACCATAGACCAATTGTCAAAAGAACTCTTCTCAGTGCATTATTGATTGTTGTATTGTCGTTCGGGAATAAGGTGTCAGCGCAGGATGGAAAAACCCTGTTTCAGGAAAATTGTGCCTCTTGTCACAAGGTGGACAAAGATCTGACCGGACCCGCACTCAAAGGAATTGAAGACCGTGTTAAAGACAAAAAGCTGTTGCACGCGTGGATCAAGAACAACCAGGCTGTAATCGCTTCCGGAGATCCCTACTTTACAAAACTTTATCAGCAGTGGAACAAAACGCCCATGAGCGTATTCCCCAACCTGTCTGACACGGATATCGATGCGATCCTCAAGTATATCGCCGATTACAAATCGCCTGCTCCTACTGGCACTCCCGGTGCTGATCCCTCTGCTCCTCACGGCAAAATGGGTGAAAGCGATAACGCGATCCTCTACGGTGTATTGACGCTCATCCTCGCAGTCGTTGCTTTCGTGATGCTGCAGGTGAATGCCAACCTGAAGAGACTGTCCGACGAGAAAGAAGGCATCCCTTCCGGTGAGCCTGTTCCTTTCTACCGTAACAAAACGTATATCACCCTCATCACTTTATTGCTCTTCGTAGTAGGTGGTTTCTTCGTGGTAAAAGGTGCGATCGGCCTTGGTCGTCAGATCGAATACCAGCCCGAGCAACCTATCTTCTACTCGCACAAGGTGCACGCGGGTACCAACCAGATCAACTGTCTGTATTGTCACGGCAGCGCCTGGGAAGGTAAACACGCTACCATTCCTTCTGTGAATGTGTGTATGAACTGTCACCTCACCATCAACGAGTATACAGGTGCCCCCATCCACAAAGAAGACGGTACAGAAGTAGACGGTACTGCCGAGATCCAGAAGATCTATGCAGCAGCTGGCTACGATCCGAAAGCTAAATCTTACACCGGCAAAACGAAACCTGTAGAGTGGGTTAAGATCCATAGCCTGCCCGACCACGTATTCTTCAGCCACGCACAACACGTAAGAGCTGGAAAGGTACAATGTCAAACCTGTCACGGCGAGATCACCGCTATGCACGAAGTGAAGCAAGTGAGCGAGCTGAGCATGGGCTGGTGCGTAAACTGTCACCGCGAGACCAAGGTTGACTTCAACAACGATAAAGGCGAAGGAAACAAATTCTACAGCATTTACGAGAAGTACCACCACGAGATCAAAGCCGGCACAAGAGACAGTGTAACCGTAGCGGATATCGGCGGCCTCGAGTGTCAGAAATGTCACTACTAAAATTTGACCCCTGCAGGATGTTGATCTTGCAGTCTGTACGATCACAGTTTGAAATGACGTCCGCCTCTTAAAACAACCAGCGACCCATTTTCAAATTTTCAAATTGACTAATTTTTCAAATTAATATAAATGGCTAAAAAAAAGTACTGGCAGAGTTTTACAGAGCTCAATAACAGTGAAGCCCATCAGCAGTTGGCCAATGATGAATTTCCCCAGGCACCCCAGGAAGCAAAAGGCAGTGATCTGTCTGATTCTTCCGCAACCCGCAGGGACTTTCTGAAATATCTTGGTTTCAGCACCGCTGCTGCGATGGTAGCTGCCAGTTGTGAAACGCCTGTACGCAAGGCAATCCCTTACGTAAACAGGCCCCAGGACATGATACCCGGTGTGGCTGATTACTATGCAACTACCTATATCAGCGGCGGAGAAGCCATCCCGGTAATAGCCAAGGTACGTGACGGTCGCCCGATCAAGATCGAAGGCAACACCCTCTCGTCCATCACCAAAGGTGCCACCACGGCTCGTGTACAGGCTTCTGTACTCGACCTGTACGATACAGCCCGCCTCAAGCATCCCATGGCCAACGGCACTGCCGCCAGCTATGAGTCGATCGACAAAATGATCGGTGATGCACTGAATGCCCTGAGCGGCGCTCCTGTAGTATTGCTGACCAGCACTATTACTTCCCCCACCACCAAACAACTCATCACTGAATTCCTGGCGAAATACCCCGGTAGCCGCCACGTTCAGTACGATGCCATCTCTTATAGCGGTCTCATCCTGGCCAACGAAGCGACACACGGTGTAAAAGCCATTCCTTCTTACCAGTTTGAAAATGCCAATGTAGTCATCAGCATCGGTGCCGATTTCCTCGGTTCCTGGTTGAGCCCCGTTGAGTTCCAACGCGGTTATACTGCCGGCAGAAGGGTAGACCCCAAGAACCCCAAGCTCAGCAAGCATTATCAGTTCGAAAGCATGATGAGCATGACCGGCGCCAATGCAGACGAGCGTTTCACCCACCGTCCTTCCGAAGTAGGTGCTGTTGCTGCAGCCCTGCTGAGTGCAGTACAAGGTCAGGGTGCAACCGGTGTTGAAGGCAAACTGAAAGCCGGCATCGAAAAAGCGGCGAAAGACCTCATTGCCAACCGCGGCAAAGGCCTGGTCGTTTCCGGTAGCAACAACCCCAACGTACAGATCCTCGTGAACGCGATCAACGAAGCGATCGGTTCTTATGGTTCTACCATCAGCTTCAGCACACCGATCCTTACCCACCAGGGTCTGGACAGTGAAATGGCTACCCTCGTTACCGACCTTGAAGGTGGTCGCGTAGGCGCCCTGTTGTTGTACGGTGTGAACCCCGCTTACGAGTACTTCGACGGCGAACGTTTCAAAAAAGCCCTCCAACGTGCAAAACTGACCGTATCGTTCAACGACCGGTTGGACGAAACCACGGCGGCTTGTAAATATGTATTGCCCGCTCCTCACTTCCTGGAAAGCTGGGGTGATGCAGAACCCAAAGCTGGTCTGTTCAGCATGATCCAGCCTACCATCAACCCCTTGTTCCAGACAAGGCCGTTCCAGGATTCTCTCCTGAAATGGGCTGGTAACGCAACAACGGCGTATGATGTATTCTTCAAGAATTACTGGACTGCCCGCCTCGGCAGCGGTGAGCTGTATGTGAAAGCCCTGCAGGATGGTGTGGTAGAAGGTGCTGGTACCGGCGCTGCTCCTGCCTTCAATGGTGCAGGTGTTGCCCAGGCAACCACTGCCGCTGTTGGCCTGAAGAAAGCCAGCGGTACAGAAGTAGTGATCTACCAGAAAGTAGCAATCGGCGACGGTAAGCAAGGTAACAACCCCTGGCTGCTGGAAATGCCCGATCCGATCACCCGCGTAAGCTGGGACAACTATGCAATTATTTCTCCCACACTCGCCAAGAAATATGGTATCGACCTGGGCGATCGCTGGGAGGCTGATAAATACGAGATCACTCCTGAAAAGCCTGTTGTCAAGGTAAAAGTTGGCAGCAAGGAGATCTCTCTGCCAGTGATCGTTATTCCTGGTATGCAGAATGATACTGTCGCTATCGCAGTAGGTTACGGAAGGGCCAAAGAAATTGGTCGTTCGGTGGTAACCATGGATGGCACTTCCCTCGGCAAAAACGCTTATCCATTGACCAGCTACAACGGTGCTACCATCGAATGGTTTGCCGCCAATGCTGAAGTAACGGATACGAAAGAGACCTACAAAATAGCGATGACGCAAACGCACAACAGCTATGAAGGTCGTGTGGAGGTACTGAAGGAAGTAACCCTGAAAGAATTCCAGGAAGATCCTGAAGTGATCTATAAAGAAAGAGCGAAGGAACTGGCCCCCTGGGGTGGTATTGATGATTACGAAAAAGAAGGTACCCTGTATCCTACACATGCCCGTCCGGGTATCAAGTGGGGTATGAGTATCGATCTCAACAGCTGTTACGGTTGCGGCGCCTGCGTGGTAGCTTGTAATGCTGAGAACAATATCCCCGTGGTTGGTAAGCGTGAAGTAATGCGCTACCATGATATGCACTGGCTGCGTATCGACCGTTACTTCAGTGGTAACCCCAATGATCCCGAGTCGATCCAGACTGTATTCCAACCCATGCTGTGTCAGCATTGCGACAACGCGCCTTGCGAAAACGTTTGTCCGGTGGCAGCGACCAACCACAGCAGTGAAGGGTTGAACCAAATGACTTATAACCGTTGTATCGGGACAAGATATTGCGCTAACAACTGTCCTTTCAAAGTACGCCGCTTCAACTGGGCCGATTACACCGGCGCCGACAGCTTCGCCGACAACCAGCGTCCGCTGGTAGAAGAAGGCAAACTGGATGATGTGGTGCTGATGATGAATGACGACCTCACCCGCATGGTACTGAACCCAGACGTTACCGTACGTAGCCGTGGTGTGATCGAAAAATGTTCTTTCTGCGTACAGCGTCTGCAGGAAGGTAAGTTGAAGGCCAAGAAAGCCGACCGTCCGCTGGAGGATGAAGACGTGAAGACTGCTTGTCAGCAGGCTTGCGCTGCCGATGCGATCGTGTTTGGTAATGCCAACAACCCGAACAGTGCTGTGAGCCAGGCTCGTACACAAAACAAGCTGCGCTTGTTCCATGCACTCGAGCAAATTCACGTACTGCCCAACATCAATTACCTGGCGAAAGTGCGGAACTCGGACGAGATCAGCAACCAGGGTGTATTGAGTGGTGAAGCTGTACTGGCAGAAGCCCACGGTGCTGCACACGGCGAAGAAAAGAAAGAGGCTGCCGGTCATCACTAAGGATTATTTGAACTGAAGCGTAGATAAGGTCTTAACAAGTAAAAAATTTCAGCGAAAGCCTAAAAGCTGATAGCTAAAAGCTAATAAACATGGCATCAAAGTACGAATCGTTAGTAAGAGCCCCATTGGTGGATGGTTCCAAGACTTATCACCAGGTAACGGAAGATATAGTACGTCCTATCGAAGCGCCGCCTACGCGTAGCTGGTGGATAGGATTCATTATCTCTGTGGTCCTGCTTATGTTTGGTGTATACTCCATCTATCGTGAGGTGACATATGGTGTGGGGCAGTGGAACCTTAACAAAACCATCGGATGGGGTTGGGATATCACCAACTTCGTATGGTGGGTAGGTATCGGTCACGCCGGTACACTGATCTCCGCGATCCTCTTACTGTTCCGTCAGGGCTGGCGTACCGGTGTAAACCGTGCTGCGGAAGCGATGACCATCTTTGCGGTAATGTGTGCGGGTCAGTTCCCGATCTGGCACATGGGTCGTGTATGGATGGCCTTCTTCGTACTGCCTTACCCCAATACCCGCGGACCGCTCTGGGTTAACTTCAACTCGCCGCTGTTGTGGGACGTATTCGCGATCTCTACTTACTTTACGGTATCACTGTTGTTCTGGTACTCTGGTCTGTTGCCCGATCTGGCTACTATCCGTGACCGCGCCAAGCTGAAATGGAGAAAGAAGATGTATGGTCTGCTTTCTTTCGGCTGGACTGGTTCTACCAAACACTGGCAACGCCACGAAAGTCTCTCACTGGTTCTGGCTGGTTTGAGTACGCCCCTGGTATTGTCTGTACACACGATCGTATCATTTGACTTCGCCACCTCCGTGATTCCCGGCTGGCACACGACCATCTTCCCTCCCTACTTCGTAGCGGGTGCGATCTTCTCCGGATTTGCGATGGTACAAACGCTGCTGCTGGTTACCCGTAAGGTGCTGAAGCTCGAAGATTATATTACCATGGAGCACATCGAGGTGATGAACAAGGTTATCGTATTGACCGGTTCTATCGTAGGTATCGCCTACCTCACCGAGCTGTTCATCTCCTGGTATGGTGCCAACAAGTACGAAAACTGGGCGTTCTTCCAGAACAGGTTGAACCTGCTGAGCCCTTACGGCTGGAGCTACTGGCTGATGATGGGTTGTAACGTGATCTCTCCGCAGATCTTCTGGTTCCGCAAAATGAGAAGGAACATCGTTGTTACCTTCTTCATGTCGGTGATCGTAAACATCGGTATGTGGTTCGAACGCTTCGTGATCATCGTAACCTCTATCTACCGTGACTATATCCCCAGTAGCTGGGCTACTTACTACCGCCCGACCATTTGGGAAGTAGGCTTCTACATGGGTACGTTCGGTCTGTTCTTTACTTGTTACTTCCTGTTCTCCAAGTTCTTCCCGGTTATCGCGATCGCTGAGATCAAGCATATCCTGAAGCGCTCTGGTGAAAACTACAAGCAAAAGATGGTGGCTGTTGAAGGCGAAACTGCCGACGCGTATTACCACGAAACCCAACATGCCCACCACTAATCGGCGGGCTGTTATAACCCGGCCGGCAGACGAGGCAGGACCGGAATTCAGAAATCAGATATTGACCTAACAGAAATAATAAAATTCTTATATGGCGGTTAAAAAATTTGTAGTGGCTTGCTTCGATGAGGAGGATGTACTGTTCAAAGCAGTAAAGCAAGTACGTAAAGCCGGTTATAAGCTGCATGATATATATACACCCATGCCCATCCATGGACTGGATACCGCGATGGGCTTACGGGATACCAGCCTGCACACTGCGGGTTTCGTATACGGCATCACCGGTACTACCATCGCCCTGAGCAGCATTTCCTGGATCTTTACCAAAGATTGGCCGCTCAACATCGGTGGTAAACCGCACCTGGCGATTCCAGCCTGGATCCCCATCACCTTCGAGTTCACTGTATTGTGTGCTGCGGTAGGTATGGTGTTGACCTTCTGTTATCTCTGCCAGCTGGCTCCTTTCGTAAAGAAACACCACTTCCACCTGCGCGCTACCGACGACAAGTTTGTCATGGTGATCGAATGCACCGACAAGACCAACGAGTCTGAAGTGAGTAACTTCCTGGCGGGCGTAGGCGGTACCGAAGTAAACGTGCAGACTGCCGAAACCGGCTGGTGGCTCGGTACTTACGACAAGGAGCAAAAACTTTACGAAAGCAAAACGGAAACTGTTACAGCATAATCTCTGAATATTCAGTACGATGAAAAAATTATCAATCATAGTTGTTTTAGTAGCCCTGGTAGCCTGGAGTTGCAATGATGTACGGAGAAGTCCTGGTAGGGTGTACATGCCTGATATGGCGTATAGCCGGGCAGTTGAAACGTACACCGACCTCGATACGTTCCGCGCTCAAAGTATTAACTACAATGCCAAGCCTGTTCCCGGAACGGTGAAAAGAGGCGAACTGCTTCCTTTCCCTATCGCACAGGACAAACAAGGCGAGCTGGTCAATTATGAACTGTCCAAGACAATTGCCAATCCGCTTCCTACTATGAGCGCAGCCCAGTCGAAAGAAGCTGAGCGTCTGTACCTCGTAAACTGTGGTATCTGCCACGGTGCGAAACTTGACGGTCAGGGTGTGCTGCATAAGAGAAGCGATGGTTCCGACGGCCCTTACGGTGCTGCTCCTGCCAACCTGGTGAAAGGTGCTGCATTCGTAGCTATGCCTGCCGGCCAGATGTTCTACTCTGTTACTTATGGTAAAGGCCAGATGGGTAGCTATGCATCACAACTGAGCACCACTCAACGCTGGATGGTGATCCAGTACATCAAGGCGAAGCAAGCTGAAGCGAATGGTGGCGAAGCTGCCGCTGCTGCTCCTGCTGATTCTGCCAAAGCAACAAAACCTGCTGTTGACACAGCTGCCAAGAAATAATTGATACGAGATACTGAACTTATAAATAGTTGATAATGGCTTCAAGAGAATTTTTCGAAATACCCAAGCGATATAAGACCTGGTCAACAGCTTTGATGGGAGTAGGTGTACTGTCAGTGATCATCGCGTTTTTCGCTTACGGAAGAGGAGAGCACCCTCAACTGTTTTGGGGCGGCCTGCTGCAGAACGCAGCTTTCTTCCTGCTGGTAGTAAATGCTTCCATGTTCTTTATTTGTGCGACTACCCTAGCCATGGGTGGCTGGCAGATGTCATTCAGGAGGGTTCCTGAAGCCATTTCAACTGCAGTAGTGCCATTGGGTGTTATCTCCGGTATCGTGATGCTGGCGATCGTATTCGTACCCGGTACGCATATCTACCACTGGTTGCATCCCGATCCCAACGATGCTATCCTCCAATACAAGAAAGGATTTTTGAACCTGCCTTTTTATGTAACCTTTACGGTCCTCACCATCGTATTGTGGATCGTACTGGGCCGCAAAATGCGTGCGCTGTCTCAGGAACTCGACAACAACCCGCTGCCTGATGTTGAATCTGGCCGCAAGTATATCTTTAAGAACACCGTTTGGGCCTCTTTGTTCATTGCCTGGTTTGGTCTTACCACCATGTCTACCCTGCCCTGGTTCTGGTTGATGAGTATCGATGCACACTGGTATTCTACCATGTACAGCTGGTACACTTTTGCGAGCACCTTCGTTTCGGGTATGGCATTGATCGGCATCTTCGTGGTATACATGAAGAACCAGGGTTACCTGGAGTACACCAACCAGGAGCACCTGCATGACCTTGGTAAGTTCATGTTCGCCTTCTCTATTTTCTGGACATACCTGTGGTTCTCTCAGTACATGCTGATCTGGTATGCCAACATTCCTGAAGAAACTGTTTACTTCAAATCACGTATTTCTGCACAAGGTCACAAGTCTGGTGCTTATAGCGGAATCTTCTGGTTCAGCTTTATCATCAACTTCCTGGCGCCGCTGTTGCTGCTGATGCGTCGTGGTGCGAAACGTAACTATACTTCGATCGTATTCATGGCGGTGGTGATCATTATTGGCCATTGGCTCGACTTCTACCAAATGGTATTTGCAAGTATCGATCCCGAGCATGTGAATGTAGGTATGATGGTGCTGAGCCTGGGTATTGGTGCCGGTTTCGTAGGTATCATCATGAACTCTGTGGGTAAAGCGATGAGCAAAACACCGTTGATCGCGAAGAACCATCCGTTCATTAAAGAAAGTATCATACACCACACTTAATCGGTGGGCTGTATACCCTGTTCAATAGAATAAACTTTGATAGGTCTGAATTAAATATATTGATAGATCATGACAACTACTGGAATACTTCTGTTAGCGATTCTCATCCTGGGCTTTCTGATCACCTTTCAGATTGCCAAGGCCAGTGAGTACGTATCAGTGCTGAAAGGAGAGAAGAAGGCTTTCGAGCAAAACAACAGGATCAATGCATTTTTGATGGTGGTGTTCCTGGTGTTGGGACTGGTGGGTGTTTGGTGGTGCAATTCGCTCCTCTATCCCAAAACCCTGTTGCCACATCCTGCCGCCTCTGAGCATGGTAAGAACATCGATACCATGTTGTGGATCACACTGGCTATTACCGGCTTCGTGTTCCTGGTAACACAAATCATCCTGTTCTGGTTTGCTTTCAAATACCAGCACAGCGAGAAGAGAACCGCATTTTTCTATCCCCACAATAACAAGCTGGAGATCATCTGGACCACGGTTCCAGCCATCACGCTTTGCGTACTGGTAGGTTTTGGATTGTTCTATTGGTTCCGGATGACCGGCGACGCTCCTTCCGATGCTATGCAGGTAGAGATCACCGGTAAGCAATTCGGTTGGATCTATCGCTACCCAGGTAAGGATGGCGTATTCGGAAAGAAGTATTTCCGCAACATCAACGAAGCCAAGGGCAACCAGCTCGGTATGCTGTGGAAAGACACCACTATTGCCAAGAAAGACAGAGACGGAAACGTAGCTGGTCATGCTGTACTGAAAGCGGACCCTGCTGGTTTTGACGATCTCGTTGACAATACTGCTATGTACCTGGTAAAAGGTGTGGCTGTAAAACTGATCATCAACTCGCGTGATGTGATCCATGACGTAGGTCTGTCTCACTTCCGCCTGAAGATGGACGCGGTACCTGGTACGCCTACCACCCTGTGGTTCACGCCTCAGTACACAACCGAAGAAATGAGGAAGATCACCAATAATCCCAAGTTTGATTACGAGATCTCTTGCGATCAGATGTGTGGTAACAGCCACTATGCGATGAAGGGTATGATCAAAGTGGTAACTCCCGAGGAGTTCATTTTGTGGAAGGCCAAGCAAAAGCCTGCCTACGCCAATGCGTTCCCAAGCGAAACGCCTGAAGCGGTTGCACCGGCAGCAGCTCAGCCTACAGCAGATAGCACGACTGCCAAAAAAGACAGTGCATCATTGGCAAGCCACAAGTAGTAATGGCTTTGTGAAGAATTGAAACAGCATTAACATCGAATAAATAATTTATCATGAGCAACGACGCTTTGCACGGGCATCCTGAGGTAGTAACGACGCATGATGCGCATCACGATGAGCATCACGTGCACCATCATAAAGAGACTTTCATCACCAAATACGTTTTCAGCCAGGATCACAAGATGATCGCTAAGCAGTTCCTGATCACGGGTATGGTATGGGCGGTTTTGGGTGGTTTGATGTCTGTACTGTTCCGTCTGCAACTGGGTTACCCCGACCAGGCTTTCCCCTGGCTGGAAGACATTCTTGGTCGTTGGGCCAAGGGTGGTAAGATCAGTGCCGAAAACTATTATGCCCTCGTGACCATGCACGGTACCGTACTGGTATTCTTTGTATTGACCGGTGGTTTGAGTGGCACCTTTGCCAACTTCCTTATTCCCTTGCAGATCGGTGCGCGCGATATGGCCTCTCCGATGATGAACATGCTGTCGTACTGGTTCTTCTTCGGTGGTAGCATCGTGATGGTTTCTTCGTTGTTCGTACAAACCGGTCCTTTCAGCGGTGGCTGGACGGCTTATCCTCCTTTGAGTGCCCTCGGTGATGCGTCGCCTGGTTCCAAGGTCGGTATGGACCTCTGGATCACAGCGATGGCGCTGTTCGTAGTGTCTTCACTGCTCGGTGGTTTGAACTACGTATCTACTGTATTGAATATGCGTACCAAGGGTATGTCGATGACGAGAATGCCGCTGACCATGTGGGCGCTGTTCTTCACGGCCGTACTCGGTATCCTGTCATTCCCTGTGTTGTTGTCTGGTTTCATCCTGCTGTTGTTCGATCGTCATGGTGGTACCAGCTTCTACCTGTCTGATATTTATATTGCTACTACCCAGCAGGCCCTGCCTAATGAAGGTGGTAGCGCGATCCTCTTCCAGCACTTGTTCTGGTTCCTGGGTCACCCCGAGGTGTACATCATCCTGTTGCCTGCGATGGGTCTTTCTTCTGAGATCATCTCTGTGAATGCGCGCAAGCCGATCTTTGGTTATATGGCGATGGTGGGTTCGATGTTTGCCATCACTATCCTGGCCTTCCTTGTATGGGCGCACCACATGTTCGTAACCGGTCTGAATCCGTTCCTGGGATCTGTATTCGTACTGTTGACGCTGCTGATCGCCGTACCTTCTGCGATCAAGGTATTCAACTGGCTGACGACGATCTGGAAAGCGAACATCCGGTTTACGCCGGGCATGTTGTTCGCCCTCGGTTTTGTGAGCCTGTTCATCTCTGGTGGTCTTACCGGTATCTTCCTGGGTAACTCTACCCTCGATATTCACCTGCACGATACGTACTTCGTAATTGCGCACTTCCACATCGTAATGGGTGTATCTGCGTTCTTCGGTATGTTTGCCGGTGTGTACCATTGGTTCCCCAAGATGTATGGTCGCTTCCTGAACAATACCCTGGCGTATATCCACTTCTGGGTAACCCTGGCAGGCGCTTACATGATCTTCTGGCCAATGCACTACGAAGGTCTGGCTGGTATGCCCCGTCGTTACTTCGACTATTCCAACTGGGAATCCTTCAAGCAATTTGCTGAACTGAATAAATTCATCTCAACAGTAGCGATCATCGTATTCGCTGTACAGCTGCTGTTCCTGTTCAATTTCTTCTATTCTATCTTCAAGGGTAGAAAAGTAACGACGATGAACCCCTGGGGTGCTACCACCCTGGAATGGACTACCCCCATCAGGCCCGGACACGGCAACTGGGTTGGTGAGATTCCTGAAGTACACCGTTGGGCTTATGACTATAGCAAAGACGGTCGTGACTTCATTCCTCAGACGGAGCCTATTGGCCCCAATGAGAGCCATCATTAATGTTGCCTGGCAGGGCCATTAACCTGGCCCTGCACCGACTAAATATATTTACATGACGCCGCAGGAAACCGTGAAGCAAACAAGTTCTTTTACAATGGCCGGCAAGGTGCGTGACTATATGATGCTGATTAAGTTCAGCCTCAGCTTCATGGTTGTGTTCTCTGCAGTGATCAGTTACCTGCTGGCGCCAAAAGTGGTTGAATTCGACTGGACCCAGATCATCTGGCTCTTTGTTGGTGGTATGCTGGTAACAGGTAGCGCCAACGCGGTGAACCAGGTGGTGGAACGCGATACCGACGCGATGATGAAACGGACGGCCAAACGCCCCGTAGCATCCGGCCGGATGAGTGTTGCAGAAGGTTGGGCCTTTGCCATCGTTACCGTAGTTGCGGGCGTGGTGATCCTGGCTTACTTCTTCAATCTCCTGTCTGCGGCAGTAGCGATCGTGAGCTGGTTCATCTATGCCTTCATGTACACACCCTTGAAAAAGGTGAGTGCCATTGCCGTACTGCTGGGTGCAGTACCCGGTGGTTTACCTTGTCTCATTGGTTGGGCAGCCGGGCAGGATGACCTGAGTGTGGGTGGGTGGGTACTGTTTGGTATCCAGTTTTTCTGGCAGTTCCCGCATTTCTGGGCTATCGCCTGGATTGCACACAACGACTACAGCAAGGCAGGCTTCAAGCTGATGCCTTCGGTAGAAGGGCCGGGAAGATATTCAGCCATCCAGTCGATCATTTATTCGCTGGTATTGATCCCGGTGGGTATATTGCCCTACCTGGTTGGTATGAGTGGAATGATTAGCTTATGGATCGTATTCGTGGCCAATGTCTTCATGATCTGGCAAAGCGTAAGGCTTTACCGGGAAATGGAGTTGAAAGCGGCCCGCCGGGTAATGTTCAGCAGCTATATTTATCTGCCCATCGTGCTACTGGCACTCCTGGCGGATAAACTCTAAGTATCAGATCGGTAAAGAAATACAGCGAGTTTGATTTGTGCAACTGATTATTATATTGAACTGATTTAGAAATGAATGTCGTGAGTACGCGTCCACAAAAAATCCATCCCCACAAGTTTACCTTGTGGCTTGCGATCGGTAGCATTATTATGATGTTTGCCGGGTTGACCAGCGCCTATATCGTAAAAGGCGAACAACCGGGTTGGAGCACAGTGGTTGTGCCGAAGATCTTTTATTATTCTACAGGAGTGATCCTGATCAGCAGTCTGACCATGCAAATGGCGCTCAAATCATTCAAAGAGCGCAATATGCAGCAGTACCGGATCCTGCTTACCGTAACCGCTACCCTTGGCCTGGCGTTTCTGGTGATGCAGATCCTGGGTTTCCAGCAGCTCTTTAATTCGGGTGTTAAGCTGGAAGGTGGTGCAGGTGCGGCTCAGTTTCTGTATATCATATTTGGCCTGCATGGATTGCACGTACTGGGTGGTGCTATCGCGCTCCTGGTAATGTTCCTGAAGGCCTTCAGTGCAAGGGTGCGCAATTACAATGCTATTCCGGTAGAGGTAATCAGTACCTATTGGCACTTTGTAGATTTGTTGTGGGTATACCTGTTCGTTTTCTTCCTGGTGAAGTCCTAACGGACCGGTAAGTCCGGGGGCTGCCGGCCCTAAAGCGGCATCAAAAACTGGCTTTTAAAATTTTATTGAGTTTAAACTAATAGCAACACATGGCACAAGCAGTACCAGCGAATCAAAAATGGTGGGGTGGCGGAAAAAGTCCCTTCAATGTGGAATATGGCAAGCTGATGATGTGGTATTTTCTGATGAGCGATGCCTTCACATTTGGCGCGTTCCTGATCTCCTATGGCACGGTACGTTTTTCAAGCAATGGCTGGCCTGACCCGAACGAGGTGTTCAAGTCATTCCCTGGTATGGGCCATGCAAACATGCCGCTGGTATTTGTGAGTGTAATGACCTTCATCCTGATCATGAGTTCCGTAACCATGGTACTGGCTGTAGGTGCGGGTCATATGAATGATCGTAAATCTGTATTGAAATGGCTGGCCTGGACCATCGTGGGCGGTGCTGCTTTCCTTGGCTGTCAGGCCTGGGAGTGGGCTCACCTGCATGCTGAAGGGGCTTGGTGGGGTCGCAACCCTTTCCATAACTTCGACGGTACAGAAGCTTCTACCAACTTTACCAACTTCTTCTTTACCATCACCGGCTTCCACGGGTTCCACGTATTGTCGGGTGTGGTGATCAATATCATCATGTTCATCATGACCTACAGAGGGGTATTCGACCGCAGAGGTCACTACCTGATGATCGAGAAGGCTGGTTTGTACTGGCACTTTGTAGATCTGGTATGGGTATTCGTATTCACCTGTTTCTACCTGTTCTAAAAACCGATTGGAATAACGTTAATTGCAATACAACTTATTATGGCACATCACGAGACTACACATACTGAAGCGCATGGCCACGGCGAGAAGAAGCATTTCGATACCAAGCCAATCTGGAGAACGTTCTGGATCCTGTTGATCATCACGGCGATCGAGTTGATCGTAGGTATGTTCATTGCTCCTCACTTCCATAACCTGAAGCTGATGTTCAATATTCTGTACATCATCTTTACCGGTGCAAAAGCTTTCTATATCATTGCCGAGTTCATGCACCTTGGTCATGAGATCAAGAACATGATCATGACCATTGCGGTACCAGCGCTGTTGTTTATCTGGTTCATTGCTGCTTTCCTCTGGGATGGCAACTCTTACAAGAACCTGCGCAACAACTACGATCGCTACCACAAAGAAGCTACGACTACACCGCTGCCCAAGAAAGCAGAAGCTGGTCATGGTGAGCACAGCGAACATGGTGCTGAAGAAAAACCTGAAGCAGTACATTAATCGCCCTGTACAGGGTGCTACATAACTGAACCATCCCGCCAGGCGGGATGGTTTTTTATTTCCGGCCTTTTGCTGGCAAAACCGGTATTGCATCGATTCGTGTGGTACCTTTGCGGAGCAAATTCAACACCGTGAGTCAGAAAGCTTTGTTAGGGTTGTGTATAGTGCTCCTGTTGCCGGTCGCCAGCTATTTTATTGTAAAGACGGTCAGCAAGGATGCCATTGCGATGCCCCGTAAATACTATCCCGAGTATACAGTCGATACCGTGATCAGGGGCAAACAGGTATCTGATACCGTCTGGTACGAGCTGGCTAATGATACGTTTACCAATCAATTGGGTAAGCAGATCCAGATCGATGACCTCCGTGGGAAGATCATTATTGCCGATTTCTTCTTCACCCGCTGCCCCTCCATCTGCCCTTACCTTACCCGCAATATGAAGGACCTTCAGGATGCCCTGCGGCTGAAGGACGTCACCAAGCGGATCGATACCACCTTCGTTCAATTTCTTTCGTTCAGTGTGGATCCTGAGCGTGATTCGGTTCCTGTACTGAAACAATATGCCGATCGCTATGGCGTGAACCATGATGTGTGGTGGTTGCTGACAGGTCCAAAGAAAAAGATCTACGATTTTGCCATCAACGAGATCAAGTTGCCGGTACAGGATGGAGGCACGGTAGACACCGCTTTTATCCACACCGAGAAGTTTGCCCTGATTGACCGGAAGGGAATCATCCGCGGCTATTACAATGGCCTGGATACGGCTGCGCTCTCCAGGCTGGCAGAAGACCTGACCCTGTTGATGCTGGAGAAAGACAAAAAGGAATCTTCTCCCGTGTTGGCCGAGCTGTTGTCGTTATGGCCCATCTACCTCATTGTGATTGCTGCCGTGGCCATTTTTGTGACCATTGCCCGTAAACCCAAAAACAAGAAATCCTGAGTATATGTTAGCTCCTGTATTGCAGAAGAACGATAAGAAAGCCTGGTTGCTGATCGGCGTGGTATCGGTAGTGGTATTTACCGCCGTTGTATTGCTGAGCAAGATCAAGCTGGACGTAAACCTGGGCTTCAATGTACACCTGTTTGCCACGATCAACGCAGTGATCAACTCCATCGTCAGCGTGCTGCTGATCGCAGGATTGCTGACTGCCAAACGCAAGAGCTACGAAGTACACAAGAAGATCATGCTGACGGCTATGATCCTCTCCATCCTCTTCCTGGTATCGTATATCTGCCATCACCTGTTTGCCGGCGATACGCGCTTTGGTGATGTGGACCATGATGGAATCGTCAGTGAGGCCGAAAAGGCTGCTGCAGGCGGCCTGCGTGCATTTTATTTAATTATTCTCATCACCCATATTCCCCTGGCGGCGATCGTGCTGCCCTTCATCCTGTTTACGGCGTACCGGGCATTGACCGGAGAGTATCCCCGTCACCGCAAACTGGCAAGGATCACCTGGCCGGTATGGTTCTATGTAGCGGTGACCGGTGTATTGGTCTATCTCCTTATCAGCCCTTATTATTAATTCAGCGATAACTCACCAGTATGAAACAGGACGCAATCAAGGCGCTAAAGATACTTCACTTGAGTATTGCAGGTAGTCTGGTGGCAGGCATCCTGGTGCTGGCACTGGTAGCGGATGGTCCGGTGGTGGATGCTGCTATGGGTCGCACCCTGCAAGCGGTGTCGGTCGTATTATCGGTGGGTGTGATCTGGATGGGGTTCAATCTGTTCAAGCGAAAACTATTGGCAGCTCGAAACAGCTCCGAAGCCGGGCCTGTACGATTGAGTTTGTTCCGTACCGCCTATATTATCTGGTGGGCGATGATCGAGTTGCCTGGTTTGTTTGCGGCTATTTGTTTCTTCCTGACCGGCAACTATGCTTTCCTGGTGTTGGCCGGTTTTCATGCCATTTTGTTGTTACTGTTCCGCCCCCGGAAGGCGAATATCATTGTACTGCTGCGGCTCACCAGTGACGATGTGGCAATGCTGGAAGGAAAGGGCTAACCGGCTTGAGTAGTGAGTGGTCGGCTTTACCCAGCTAGAAACCTTCCTGGGCAGGGTCCCAGAACAGCTCCTTAAAGTTGACGACGGTATCTTTCTTCACCTGAATGCCTTCTTTTTCCAGTAACTCCTGCATACGGGTGGGGGTAGCAAAATGATGTTTGCCACTAAGCATGCCATTGCGGTTGACGACCCGGTGTGCGGGTACCACCGGCCTTACCCTGCCGGCGCCGTTCATGGCCCAGCCAACCATCCGGGATGAGGAGCGGGCGCCCAGGCTGGCTGCTATAGCGCCATAGGAGGTGACCCGGCCACGGGGAATCTGACGGGCAACTTCAAACACCAATTCAAAAAAGGATTCTTTGCGGCCTGCAGGCGTAAGCGCGTGGAGCTTTTCTGCAACCGGTCGAAGTGCTTTCGTTGCTGGGGGTTGTCGGGTTGTGCTGGCGGAGCGCGTTTTTTTGTTAGCGATTCCAGGCTTGACCCTGGGGGTGGAGGAGCTTGCTGATTTACTGCTTCGCGCGGTTGTTGAGCTGGGTAAGAAGCCGCTGGATTTGGCAGCTGATGCGTTCCCTTTCTTCCCGGCAGCGTTTTTAGCGGGCGATGCCTGCCTGTCACCGAACTTACCAGTGGCAGCGACCCTGTTTTTACCTGCGGCCTTCCGGCTGGCTGTTGCAGGTTTCGCGGATGTGGCTGTTTTTTTCGCTGCTTTTTTACGGGTTGCCATCTTGTTTTCTTTTAGAGAGCAATTCGGTGCGCCGCGGCTCTGCCACATTGATGTATTTAAAGGGGCAGTGCAGACAACCATTGCCGCAGCAACGTCCACGCTCGAGGTGAAATTTGGCGGTCAACACCATATACCCCTGCTCGTTGAAATAAAAATCAACTCCTTCTATCAGTTCCTTCTTCAAGCAATAACTCTTTTAACGCGTCATCTTTATCTGGTAATGGGGTAGCAGGCAAACTGAATTGCAGGTAATGAATGCGGTTGCTCTGCGCGATATCCAACCCTTCGTAATGTGTTTTGATCTTCAAAACATCGGTGATGTTGGGGTTGGCATAGACATCGTCCATTTCCTGTGCCACGGGTAGCTCCTGCAGGTCGATCACCCATTTGGTAAAGCGGTAGAGACTGGGTGAGTCGGTTTTGAGGTTGATAAAACCGCCTGGCTGCAGGAACTGCTGGTACAGCCGCAGGAATTTGGGGTGGGTAAGGCGTTTTCTGGCTTTGCCGGTGCGTAGCTGGGGATCGGGAAAGGTGATCCAGATCTCCGACACTTCGCCAGGGGCAAAATACTGAGCGATCTGGTCGATCTGCGTGCGTAGGAAACCCACATTCTTCAGGTCTTCCTGCAGGGCTTTTTTAGCCCCTACCCAGATGCGGTTGCCCTTGAGGTCTACTCCCAGAAAGTTCTTGTCCGGAAACAAACGGCCCAGGCCAAGGGCGTATTCCCCTTTACCACAAGCCAGCTCGAGCACGATCGGGTTATCGTTGTGAAAGAATTCATTCCATCGTCCTGGCATGTTCTCCGGATACTGGAGCACATTGGGAAACGTGCTCATCTCTGCAAAGCGTATTAACTTCTTATGACCCATAAGCCGCAAAAATAGCGAAATAAAAAACCCGCTGAGAAGAAGCAAGTTCTTTCAACGGGTGATTGCCGGCCGCAGAGGTACCCTGCCTTGGATGGAACAGGGCTATGAAAAAGGTATGATCAAAAGTTGTCGGGGCTGGGACTATCGCAGGTATAGGTTATCTCATGTGCTGTCAGGTTCTTGAACGAGGGAGCCCAATGATTGCGCCAGTCGGTCGAGAATGAAGTGGGCAGGTTCTTGCTATTGTACGACAAGGCCTGCGTCGCGTTATTCATGCTGTAATTACGGTGTATAAATGCCAGTATCAGGTTGGTACGCAAAAAGTTTTTCTTATTGTCGTAACCACTTCCGTCACCGTTCAGATTGCCCCTGGCGTCGTAATTGTAAGTATCGACTTGAACCTGTCCGTTAGCGTAGTTCATCACCGTTTTTGAAACGCGTCCCTGTGAATCGTATGAATAAAGGGTTGTCCACCAGTCCGCAAAACCGGAGGGATCGTTCTCATCGAAACCGGCAAACCAGGTGGAGTCGGAAACGATGAAATTGTTGCTATTGTACTTGTATTTCGATACCAGCTCCACATTGCCGGGGAAATATTCCTGCTTGTATTTGATAAGGCGGCGCTGGTTGTCGTAATAAAAGTAATAGTTCGGCCTGCCGGTAATGACCTGATCAAACAGGAGGCTTTGGGGATCTCCCCAACTCGTATAATTGAAATGAAGGGTGGTGATTTCATAGGGGTCGTCGGGATTGGAGGAATACTTTTCAGTGATCGTTTTGATCCTGCAGGGAACCTCGTAATCACCTCTCTTTTTGCACGAAAGGGTGAATAGAAGACCCGCCAGCACCGTTAGCTGGAGAGGTTTCATTAATTTCATGAAAAAGGTTTAATTAATTGAAGGTAAGGGCTTGACCGAAGATAATTATAATTTTAACTCAAACAGCTAAGCGCAATTATTTAATTATGAGTAATATGTAGATTGTTATAAGTAGGTAACGGCGGTACTGGCCTGTAAGATCAGCCGGTAAAAAGAAAGAAGGTTATTGGAACAACAGGGTCGGAATGAACAGGATAAAGGGGAAATTGGCTAGGCGACAGTAGCGGTCGCCGTTCGTGTAGGCAATAAAGATAGTAAGCGTTGCGGAGATTACCAAAATGGGAATAAAAAGTGAAACCCTACCGGAAGAATCCGACAGGGTTTATGTGTTGCTTGCTCTGGCTGTAGAGGGAGGACTCGAACCTCCACGGGGCAGTTAGCTATAGCGCAATCTGTGGTGGTCAACCCCAGTCATCCCGAAGGACGGCATTACACTATGTTTATCCTGTGACCCCCACCCCCGAGACAAGGGGGCATGTCTGCCAAAATTCCATCACTCCACAGTATATACTGACTTTTAAAGAACGATTACAGTGCAATATTAAAGAAACTCTGCCATTCATTGAGAAATATTCAATAAAAATTTTGAAAGTTTCGATATTCTATAAATATTTGTATAAATCTTTGATGTTTTACAAAAAACGATTGCTAAATGGGATCTAAATTGAATCTTGATAAACTCGACTTACAGATCATCCATGAGATGATGGATAATGCAGAGATATCCTATGCCGATCTTGGAAAGAAACTGTTCGTATCCGGTGGAACCATTCACGTACGTATCAAGAAACTGCAGGAAGCAGGTATTGTTAAAGGTACCAAATTGAATGTTGATCTGAAACAAATGGGATACGATGTGATCGCTTTTATCGGTATATACCTCGAAAAAAGCTCCCTCTATGATTCCGTAGCCAAAGAACTCCAAAAAATTCCAGAGATCACCCGCCTCAATTATACCACGGGCAATTACAGCATGTTTGCAGAGATCATTTGCCGCGACATCAATCAATTACGGTACGTATTGCACGACGAGCTGCAAAAGATCAAGGGTATTGAACGAACGGAAACCTTCATATCCCTGGAAGAAAGCTTTAACCGCAATGTACAGGTGATGGCGGGAAATCAGGTATAATACACAATAAAATTATACTTCCTCATAACCCGATTTAATATTAGCTTTAGCAGACTTACAATACCATTGCACCATGAAAAAGATCGTAGTCTTTGGACTTCTCGCCCTTTCGATCATAGCCATTACCCCTGCCTGCGGCGGTAAAGGTAAAGATGACCCCAAGCCCTGTTCGGAAACCGCTATGATCGTTAGTACCGATCCGGCGAATGGCAGTACCCAGGCCCCGGGGATAGGCCCCAATTTCACCTTAACGGTCAACATTACTGCCAACCTGCCTTCGGCTGGGGTGGAAATAAAAGTGACCGCTGCCCCTGAAGCGGGTGGCGCAGCGTTCTATACCCAAACGCTCAGCGATGTAAAAACGAACGTGAGCACATTCACGATCACCAATACACCGGCTACCACTGCCAGCAAGGTGGATATTACGGTTACATCCAAAGGTTGCAACACCAATAAATGGACGGGCAGCTACCGGTATTCGAAGAAATAGATTGACTGCGCAGGCTGGTTATCCAGGCTGTACCGCGGTACACATATTCAGCCTGCTGCATTTTTGCAGCAGGTTTTTTTATGCCTTTACCTGCAAAGCATCGCGCAGGCCGTTGCCCAGCATATTGAAAGCGAGTACGAGTAGCATGATGGCAAAACCCGGAGCCAGGGCCAGCATGGGATTGTGGGTGATGATGAAGTTATAGTTCTCCTTGATCATAAGCCCCCAGCTGGGTTGTGGCGGCTGCACACCTACCCCGAGGAAGCTCAAGCCTGCCTCGATCACAATGGCAGAGGCAAAATTGGAAGCAGCGACCACCATCACCGGACCCATCACATTAGGCAATACATGGCGTACGATGATACGCGGATGCCCAAAGCCGAGGGCCCGGGCCGCTTCTACATATTCCATTTCACGCACACTCAATACCTGGCCGCGGATGATACGGGCTACGCTTACCCACATGGTAAGACCGATCGCGATAAATACCTGCCAGAAGCCCTTGCCCAATACAAGCGTTATGGCAAAGACCAGCAGCAGGGTAGGGATGCTCCAGATCACGTTGATGAACCACATGATCGCATCATCTACCCAACCCCGGAAATAACCAGCCAATGCCCCCAGCAGCACACCAATACTCAGCGAGATCAACACGGTCACCAGGCCTACACTCAGGCTTACGCGTACGCCTACCAGGAGGCGGCTGAGGATGTCGCGACCGTACTTATCGGTGCCGAGATAAAACGTGACGGTTTCGATCCGGTAGTCCCCTTTTTGCGCCCCCTCCTCCCAGCTGGTGAGGGCAAGGGGGTAGGCCACCCGCTCGGTGATACCTTCATCGATATACTGTTGAATGACGAGGCTGTCTTTGGATGCGGAATAACGTTGGATCGGAATATACTGGTAACGATCTTCCCGTCCGCCCAACAGGCGGCTGATAAAGCTGGTGGAGGCTACCTGCCTGCCTTTGGGGAGCAACAGGAATTGTTGTGAAAATCCGGGCTTCTGACCACCGATTTCCACGATCATGCGGTTGGCATTGGGTGTACCATCCGGTGCCAGCAGGTAAGCAAACAAGGCGATGAACAACGAGAGCGCAATGATGACGATGCCCAGCATGGCACCTTTGTTGCGTTTCAATCTTCGCCCAATATTGCGTGTGGAGGCCGTTGCCATGGATAATAAATCGGGTTTGGTTATGCCTGCGGCTGTTTGGTGATGATCCTGCCCTTCCACTCATACTTGCCAAACTTGCCCAGCCAGCCTGCAATGATCGTATAAAAAATATGCAATGGCTGTAAGAACGGAAAATACTTCATGAGCGACGATTGCCCAAAGAAAATAGCAGCTGCGTGTACAAAAGGGAATTCGATCAACACCTTGGCCAGCAGCAGGAGCAAGGTGAAGAACAACCAGATATCTTTCCAGAACGACGCGACAACGCTCACCAGGAAGCATACATTGACCAGGTACACCAGCAGCAGCACCCAGAAAATACGCTTGTCATCGTAGCTATCGGCTTTGCTGGCCCAGCGGATGCGTTGGTTGAAAAATGCTTTCCAGCTGGCGGCAGGTGCGGTCGATACGATGGCTTCCGGCGCCTTCAGGTAAAACACGCGGTCAGGATACTTCGAATAGATCTTATGCATCAGCAGCATATCATCACCCGATGGAATGTTGTCGATGCCGGCGAAGCCATTCACTTCTTCGAATGCTTCTTTTTCATACGCCAGGTTGGCGCCATTGCACATGCTGTGAAATCGCCGGTATACAGAAGCACCGGTGATGCCTTGCAGGGTGATGAAATCAAGCGATTGGAATATACCGAGCAGACTGCGGCCGGCGTCGATCCTGACCGGCGCCGCAATGAATTTGGCCTGCGTCGCCTCATAAAAAGAAGCGATGCTTTGCAGCCACTGATCGCCGGGCCGGCAATCAGCATCGGTGATGACGATCAGTTTGCCGGTAGCCTCCCGGATGCCGGTTTCGATCGCCTTTTTCTTGTACGAACGCAGGGCTCCTTCCGACCCCACATAGGCTGCAAGATTCAGCGGCTTCAAACGCAGCTCGGGGTAAGCACTTTGTTGCAGGATGGACCAGGTATTATCGGTAGAATGATCGTTTACCACGATCACTTCATACAATGATTGCGGGTAGCGCTGCCGGTTAAGCGCATCGAGCAGGGCGACGATATGGTTCTCTTCGTTGCGCGCTGCCACTACTACGGAAATGGCAGTGGTGGCCCGGGTTTCAAGGAGTTTGTACACAGGCAGCTCATTCCAGGCACGATGGTAATAGTTGATGAGGAAGGCATAACCCACCATGAGTAAAAAGAAAACAAGAAGGAATACTGGCATGTAGCGGCAATTGGTGAAAGGATCTAAGATTCCAGCATGGAAAGGATCGTCGGCACATTTTTTTCCTGCAGCACCTGATGACCAGTTGGAATCACCTGCAACGTACAGAAAGATTCAATACCGGCGCTGAATTTTTCACCGCGTTCATACCGGATAATGCGGTCATACTTACCGTATAACAAGCGAACGGGTATCCGGTATTGCACGATCAGTGATTTGATCACCTGCAGGTGTGGCCGGAAATGGCGCATGCAGGTCCAGCGGTTGTACAACTCATCCCGTACGCGGCGATCGTTGATGTAGTAGTTGGTAAACTTGAATATGCTCTGGTTGATCAGCTTTAACCGATTACCCGCTTTGAGAAACTGATGAAACCAACCAGGGTGTTGCATCGTAAACCGGAATAGTTGTTTGCCTACTACCGAACGGGTGGCAAAGCGGTACCAAAAATTAACCTTCAATCCATCCGGCGCCAACAACAATACTCGGTCGATCTGGTCAGGGATGGTTTCCAGCAGGCTGAGTGCTACACGACCCCCCATGCTGAAACCCATCAGCGACAAACGCGCTGCGGGTATGCCCAGGTGCTGCCGGATGCCAGCCAGTATAGACAACAGATCCTCCATGGAAAAATCTAACCCTTCCTGCCACTGTGTGCCGCCGTGAAAAGGAAGATCGAGAGCCACGAGCTGGTACCCGGTTGGCAGGTGGCGCTCCAAAAAGTGAAAGGTCTTTTCCGATTCGCCGTATCCATGCAGGCAAAGCAATAGCTTTTCGCCGGCGCCGCCTGCGCTGAAATGGATCTGCGAATGTTTATATGAAAGGATGGCCGACTGCATAACTGGCTGCGCTAAAACTACAACTTTATCTGATTCACAACGGGTTATAAAAGAAATCTTGTTCACCGCCATTTAACGACAAAAACTTGCAGGAGACCTGGAAATTGCGTAAGTTTGGTTAGTTGTATAAACAACTATATGTCAAACAACCAATTCAGAAAAGGAGAGCTCTACAGCTTTATCACCGGTAAAGCTTCGATTGCGATCGCCCGGCGATTGCAGAAGAAGTTCAATACAGCGGGGTTAAACCTGACCATCGAGCAGTGGAGTGTGCTGTATCACCTGTGGAAGCAGGATGGTATCAGCCAGCAGGAGTTGTGCAATGCGACCTTCCGTGATAAACCAAGTATTACGCGGTTGGTAGATAACCTGGAAAAACTCCAATTGGTGAAGCGGGTATCGTCTGATGCCGACCGTCGGATGAATCTGATCTACCTGACCCGGCAGGCACAGAAGCTGCAGGAGCAGAGTATGGGCATTGCCGAAGAAACGCTCAACGAAGCCCTGGAGGGTGTACCCGCCGAGCGGATCGAGATCTGTAAGGAGGTTTTACAAATTGTATACGATAATCTTAAATAGGCCCAGGTGCCGGTGCAAAGTGGATAAGGAAGCGGCGCCACATATTATTAACGATTGACTATTCATTCTAAAAACATTTTGTATGAGCAGCGCAACACAAACAAAAACGAGCCTGAAAGGCGGCGAGTGGCTGATCAAAGAAGGTAATGCATTCGACACCTACATCCCCGAAGACTTCAACGAGGAGCAGCAGATGGTGAAGGATATGTGTACGTCATTTCTGGAAGCGGAGGTTTTGCCGATCATCGATCGCATCGACAAAATGGAAGCTGGTCTGATGCCGTCGCTGGTAGCCAAAGCCGGCGAACAAGGACTGCTGGGCGCTTCCATTCCGGAAGCCTACGGTGGCCTGGGTAAAGACTTTATCACCTCTACGCTCGTCAATGAAGGACTTGGCGGTGGTTATTCTTTCTCCGTCGCGGTGGCTGCCCATACGGGTATTGGCACGTTGCCAATCCTTTATTTTGGTACCGATGCCCAAAAAGAAAAATACATCCCCAAGCTGGCTTCCGGCGAATGGAAAGGGGCCTATGGACTTACGGAACCCAACAGTGGCAGTGATGCCCTGGGGGCCAAAACAACGGCCAAGCTGAGCGATGACGGTAAGTACTACCTGCTCAACGGCCAGAAATGCTGGATCACCAATGGCGGATTTGCCGATGTGTATACGGTATTTGCCAAGGTCGATGGCGATAAGTTTACCGGCTTTATTGTGGAGAGAGGTTTTGAAGGATTTACCCAGGGACCGGAAGAACACAAGATGGGCATCAAAGGATCATCCACCGTGCAACTCTACTTCCAGGACTGTAAAGTACCCGTGGAGAACGTACTCGGCGAAATTGGTAAAGGGCATATCATCGCCTTCAACATCCTCAATATCGGCCGTCTGAAATTGTGTGCTGCTGCCCTGGGAGGTGCGAAAAGAGCGGCTTCCGAATCTGTTACTTATGCCAATACCCGCGAGCAATTCAAAACACCTATTTCCACTTTCGGTGCCATCAAACACAAGCTGGCCGAAATAGCGATGAAGATGTGGGTGGCCGAAAGTGCTTTGTACCGCAGCGCCAAATGGATCGATGAGAAAGAAGAAGAGCTGCTGGCTGCGGGCAAACCATTCAATGAAGCATTGCTGGGGGCCGCGGAAGAATATGCGATCGAGTGCGCCATCCTCAAAGTATATGGTAGTGAAATGCTCGACTTTGTCGTAGACGAAGGCGTGCAGATTCACGGCGGTAATGGTTTCAGCGATGAATACATTATTTCGAAAGGATACCGTGACAGCCGTATCAACCGCATTTATGAAGGCACCAATGAGATCAACCGCCTGTTGACGGTAGATATGGTATTGAAACGCGCCATGAAAGGCCGCCTCGACCTGATGGGCCCGGCCATGGCTGTGCAGAAAGAGCTGATGAGTATTCCTGATTTTGGCAGCGGGGAAGAGGAAGCCTTTGCGAAAGAGAAAAAAGCCATCGCCAATTTCAAGAAAGCAATCCTCATCACAGCAGGCGCCGCCGTCCAAAAGCTGATGATGAAGATCGAGCACGAACAGGAGATCCTGATGAATATCGCTGATATGGCCATCGAAACCTTCCACGCCGAAAGTGCCTTGCTGCGCACCATCAGGCTGGTCGACAAAAAAGGAGAAGCGGCCTGTCAATATGAACTCGATATCATGCGCACCTACCTGTACGAAGCTGCTGATAAGATCAACATCTACGGCCGGGAAGCGATCAATGCCTTTGCAGAAGGTGATGAGCAACGCATGATGCTGCTGGGTATCAAGCGCTTCACCAAGGTGGATCCGTTCAATACCAAAGACGCCCGCCGTCGCATTGCAGAAAAACTGATCAAAGACAATAAGTATCCATTATAGGATACGTGCAACGTTTAGAATCATGGCTATACTTACAGGGCGGCAGTTTTCACTGCTGCCTTTTTTATTGTGGGCAGGCCCGCCCCGTTGCTGAATACACAGTTACACTTGATGCTCGTGAAGCATTCAAAATAGGGTTTGCAGGATTCTGCCAGCCACACATGGTGACCACCCTGTATGCGTGTGCCGCAAATAGCTGCAAATGAATTTGGTATTGCAATGCGTAGTATTTTGCCGTATGAAACAAATAGCCTCGCTTGTAGTCTTCTTCTGTCTCTTGTCTTCTGTGAAAGCCCAGGACTCCACCACTTATTTTTTTGTAAGGACCACCGGCCAACTTCCATTTCTCGAATATGGGTTGGGCGATGATCGGTTGGGCGGCGCCAAGATGACCTACCTCGATACCAATGTGGTATTGAAGGTGATCGATTCGGTGGGCACGGATTACAAGGTGCAGTTGTCGAAATACCACACGGCCTATGTAGCCAAGAGCAATGTGAAACCCGACACCACCATAAAAGTCAGGCCTTATTACCTCACCAATAGCTGGCGGGTATTTGGTAATGATACGCACGATTATGTGGCCGTGGCGATGGAAGAGCGCCTGCCCTACCGCGCAGTACAGCAGATCAATCCTTCGCGCCTGGTGATCGACCTCTTTGGCGCAACCAGCAATACCAACTGGATCACCCAACTGAAATCGGTAAAGGAAATAAAGAACGCCTGGTACGAACAGGTGGAGGATGATGTGGTACGCGTATTCATCGAGCTCAAGCATCGCCAGCATTGGGGGCATTATATCGCCTACGACAGCGCCGGCAAAAGGTTGATGATCCGCATCAAAAGGCAACCGGCTAAACTGTCTGTAAAGAACCTGGTGATCGCTGTCGACGCAGGCCACGGTGGTAGCAACGAAGGGGCTACCGGAATCACGGGCAAAGGAAAAGAGAAAGTGTATACCCTGCAGTTTGCCCAGGCACTGCAGCAATATCTTGGCCGCAAAGGTGTACAGGTCTACATGACACGTACTGCGGATATCGACCTCCCTATGCCCGACCGCACACTGGCATTGCGCGCCCAGGACCCCTCCCTGCTCATCAGCCTGCACCTCAACTCGGCCGGTAATCCCAAAGCAAAAGGAACCAGCACTTACTACCGGTATATCGGTTTCCGCCCGCTTACCGAAACGATCCTCGACCGCATGCTGGAACTGGGTTTGGATAATTACGGAAATATCGGCAACTTCAATTTCGCATTGAGCGGCCCCACAGAATACCCCAACTGCCTGGTAGAGATCGCTTTCCTTAGCAATGAAGAGGACGAGCGAAAGATCATGGACCCTGCCTTCCACAAGGCTGTTGCAAAAAAGATCTACCGTGGTATCCGGGATTGGCTCAAAGCGAACAGGAAGTAAACAATAAATAGTTCTAATATGAGTACTACCCGTCGTGAGTTCATTGCCAGCACCGGTAAGGCGGTTGTTGCCGGTGGATTGATTACATTAGCAGAAAATAACCAGACCGATATGGCCGACAACAAGTTCATCCACCACGTATATTTCTGGCTCAAGAATCCCGAAAGCAAAGAAGACAAAGCAAAGCTCATTGCCGGACTGAAGAAATTAGCTGCCGTTAAGACCATCAGTTGGTTCCACATTGGCCAGCCCGCCAATACCCACCGCGAAGTGATCGACAGTAGCTATTCCATATCCTGGTGCCTGATGTTCAACAACGACGCCGACCAGGCCAGCTACCAGACCGATCCTATTCACCTCAAGTTCATTGACGAGTGTTCATCGTTGTGGAGCAAGGTAACCGTGTACGATTCAGTAGATGCAAAATGAAAGGATACTTACTAGCAGAAAAGACCGTGACGCCGGGAGACAACTCCTTCATCGACAGTGTTTCGAGTGAGAATAATTTTGCGGTGGTATTTGAAGACGATACCTCGACCGGTTATTTCTACGCAGTAGAAATGACTCCGGAAACAGGTGGCCAACGTATACTCGATGCCCTGCATATCTATAATGTGGAGGAGGTTGTGGAAGATGGCCCCCTGGCGGTGAAGATCATCTGGTCCCGGGATTGGCTCAAATGCGCGTTGGTGGTGAACGCACAATGTCACGCGCTATTCGACTTCGAACATCAGCGTGGGTATAGCGTCAATGAATTTCCGGATCCCAATCCGATTTGGACAAAGGGCGACCGCAAGATCACCAATCAAATAATAGCAGACATCTTTGGATAAAGCATAAAAAAGACCGGTGAAAGATACCCTTCACCGGTCTTTTATCATTAAAGCGGTACTGCTTATTGAATACCCGCTGCTGCGGCTTCATCTACAAACCAATGCAACTCGCCAGAGGCAGGTTGAATGATCTGTGAAGGATACTGGTCTACATTACCGGCATTTTTAAGTACTTCCTGTAAAGCGTGGGCCTTGTTGGCGCCAAACGTGAGGAAGGCTACCTGATGCGCGCGGTTCACGACGGGAGCCGTCAACGTAATGCGGAACATATCCTGTGCGGGCAGCCAGAAGGATTTTACCCAGGCCTTCGTTTCGTGGATCACTTCTGTGCCGGGAAACAAAGACAAGGTATGGCCGTCATCTCCCATACCATTCAGTACGAGATCAAAGGTCTCTCCGCTATCGCCGAAATAGCCATGCAGGACCTTTTCATAATCCGCGGCACTGGCTTCGGGACTGATGTCCGTTTTCATGATATGCACCTGCTCTTTTACCACCGGCACATGGCTCAGCAGTTGTTCGTAGGTCATACGGGCATTGTTACGGCTATCATCGAAGGGTACTGCACGCTCATCGCCCCAGAAGATATGGAGCTTGCTCCAGTCGATCCGGTCACGGTAAGGGGCTTTGGCCAACAGTTCGTACAACAGCTTGGGCGAATTACCGCCGGTGACGACCCAGGTAAAGCGGTCTTTCGACGCTAAGGTCTTTTCAATATTGCTGGTGATCCATTCCGCCAGCTCATGGCTGACAGCCGTGGAGTCTTTCTGTATATGCAGTTGCATGTGCGCTTATTTAGAGCCTACTTCCGATTTCGACTTTGGTTTTTGTGCAGGCAGGTTAACCCAATTGTATCCGTCACGGGCGATCAATGCTTCCGCATCTTCGGGGCCCCAGTTGTCGGGTGCATAGTTGGGGAAATCTACCGGTGGTCTTGCTTCCCAGGTTTCCAGGATCGGCATGATGATCTTCCACGCAGCTTCGATCTGGTCTTTGCGCATGAACAGGGTGGCATTGCCTTCCATCACATCGAGCAACAACGTCTCGTATGCTTCTGGTTCCTCTTCATCGTAAGCATCGTTGTAGCTGAAGGTCATATCTACCGGGCTCAGCGTCATAGACTGACCAGGACGCTTGGCCTGGAAGCGCAGGCGGATGTCCATTTCCGGCTGAATGCTGATGGTAAGGCGGTTGGGCCTCCAGGTATCAGCGGCTTCCGGCGGGAAGGCATAATAAGGCGCTGGGCGGAACTGTACTGTAATGATGGTCGACTTCTGGTGCATGCGTTTACCCGTACGCACATAGAAAGGCACATCCTGCCAGCGCCAGTTGTCGATATAGAATTTCACCGCGGCAAAGGTATCGGTGGGTGAGTTGGGGGCCACATTCTTCTCCTGGCGATAGCCGGGCACCTGCTTGCCTTTCATCCAACCTTCCGAATACTGGCCACGCACGGCATGGGCATGTACGTCTTCGTTGGTGATCTTGCGGATGGCGCTCAGTACATCGACCTTCTTATTGCGGATCTCATCGGCTTCGAATGACACTGGTGCTTCCATCGCGATCATACACATCAGCTGCAGGATATGGTTCTGCACCATGTCGCGCAGGGCGCCGGAGGTTTCATAATAGTCGCCACGACCTTCCACACCTACGGTTTCAGCAGCGGTGATCTGTACGTGCTCAATATAGTTCCTGTTCCAGATGGGCTCAAACAAGGCGTTGGCAAAGCGCAGTGCCAGGATATTCTGTACCGTCTCTTTACCAAGGTAGTGGTCGATGCGGTAGATCTGCTTTTCGTCAAACATGCTCAGCAGCAGCTCATTCAGCTCGTGTGCACTCTTGAGGTCATGACCAAAAGGTTTCTCCACCACGATGCGGGTGCACTTGGTATCGGAGCAGATATTGAGCGGCCCCAGTTTGCTGGCAATTTCTGGTACCAGACCGGGCGCTACCGCCATGTAGAAGATCACATTGGGATGCTCGCCATATTCCTGTTCTTTCTCCTTGACGATATCGGCAATCTTCTGGTAGTCGGCTTCATTCGAAGCGTCCATTTGCAAGTAAGATACGCTTTGAGAGAAAGTATCCCACTTGTCGATATGCTCGTCTTTACGGCGGGAGAACTGCGTGATACCATCCAGCAGGTGCTTGCGGTAATCTTCGTTCTTAAAAGGGCGGCGGCCAATACCTACGATGCCAAACTTATCGGGCATCCAGTTATCGATGAACAAATTGAAGAGCGCGGGAGAAAGTTTGCGGTGATTCAGGTCACCACTGCCACCAAAAATGAACAACAGGGAAGCTGGTGGACGTTTATGATTTTGCATATAGGTTAGTTTGAGCCGGACTATTTATTCCAAATCGTGTGAAAAGTGCCTGGCTGGTCAATACGTTGATAAGTGTGCGCACCGAAATAGTCGCGTTGTGCCTGCAACAGGTTGATGGGCAACTGACCACTGCGGTAAGCGTCGAAATAGCTGATGGCAGCCAGCAAACATCCGGCCGCGTAGTTGTGCTGAATAGCAGCTGCAGCTACGGTACGGAGGTTCTGTTGCTTGTCTTGCAGCAAGCCGGCGATCTGCTCGTTCAGCAGCAGGTTTTCCAGCTGGGGATTGGCAGTATAGATCTTGGTGAAAAGATCGAGCAGGGTAGAGCGGATGATACAACCACCACGCCATACGGCTACCACCTTTTGCAGCGGGATCTGCATGTCCAGTTCGGTCGATGCTCTGTGCAGCATGGCCAGGCCCTGTGTATAGCTCATCAGGATACCGAAATAGAGGGCATCGTGTACCTGTTTGATGAATGTTTCCTTGTCGGTATCGATCTTGCCTTGCACCGTGTTGAACACAGCGGCAGCTTTCAGGCGCTCGTCTTTCAGGGAAGAGATATTGCGCATGGTGACAGCCATATCGATGGTGGGGATGGGCACGCCAATATCCATGGCATCCTGCGAGGTCCATTTACCGGTGCCTTTGGCGCCGGCCTTGTCCAGGATCAGGTCTACCAGGCGTTTGGAGGAGTCTTTCTCGTCGGGTTGCAGGAAGATGTCTGCCGTGATCTCGATGAGGAAAGATTGCAGGTCGCCTTTGTTCCAGGTATCGAATACTTGGTGCAGTTCGTCGTTGGAAAGGCCAGCACCGCGGTGCAGCAGGTCGTAGCTTTCGCTGATGAGTTGCATGATCGCATATTCAATCCCATTGTGCACCATCTTTACGTAGTGGCCGGCTGCGCCTTTACCCAGGTGGGCTACACAGGGTTCGCCATTCACCTTGGCCGCGATGGCTTCCAGCATGGGCTGAACGTGTGGATAGGCTTCCTGGTCACCGCCCGGCATAATGCTGGGGCCTGTACGGGCTCCTTGTTCACCACCCGATACACCTACCCCCATGAAATGGAGGCCTTTGCCCTGCAGGTAGGTCACCCGGCGTAAGGTATCTGTATAATGCGAGTTGCCACCATCGATGATGATATCGCCGGGTTGCACCAGGGGCAATAGGCTTTCAATTACATCGTCTACCGGTTTACCGGCAGGCACGAGCATCATGATCTTTCGGGGAGTTGCCAGCTGGCTCACCATATCCTGGAGCGACACCACACCTTTTACCGTGGTGCCTGGATTGGCAGCTTCTTCAAACGCTGTAGTCTTTTGATTGTCTTTATCAAATCCGATTACTTTAAATCCGTGATCTGCCATATTCAGTAACAGGTTCCTGCCCATTACACCCAGGCCGATCATTCCAAAGTCGAATTGTTGTGCAGCCATGTCTATATTATAAGATGAGTAACAAAATTAGGTAGTGAGGATGGTAACAAAAAATAAGAACTGTTGGCTATTTCATATATTCCCCTTGCTGATCCGTACCAAAAACAGCAAGGCCCGTCTGTGCAAACACAGTACGGGCCTGACCGATAACGTTTTCGTTTATTTTTTGGCAGGAAGCGTGCTCTCCGGATGCTCCTTACCATGGTGGCAGGTCATACAGGTAACAGGCGCTTTAACGGCAGTGTCTTTGGCGTTGTAGTCGAAATATTTCTTGTTGATCTTCCCGGTCATCAGGTACATCTTACGGGCAATATCTTTTTCTGGCTTCTCATCGCTGGCATAGTCCATCTTCCGGGCTTCAGTCTTGCTGGGCGCATGGCAAAAGCTGCAACGTACACCCAGCGAAGCCTTCCAGGAATCCATCACTTTGTCCAGGTCTTCAGCGCTGATGTTTTTCGGCAGCACTTTCAGGTTTTTGTATATCCCTTTGGGCGGGCTGGCAGCCGCAATACCGGCCAGTACGAGCAGGGCCAAAGCGCCAATAACCGTCATCTTCTTGTTAAACAGCATAGTTATGATTCATTTAAGGTCTGAAAAATAGGGAATTGTGGTATCAGATTTGACAATTCTCTGACATTTGACGACAGGTTAACAAGCTACTTGCTTAACAAATGATTATTATACGAAGGTGCAGGCGGAAAAGAAAACGTCGTATATTTGCGGCGTCAATTTGAGTTTTAGCATTTAGTATAAAGTCTGCTACGCATTTCTGCTAAGAGTTAGTTAGTCTGTTAATACGCTGCTTTTTTCTCAGATCATTTATAAATCAATCAGTTTATTAGTTATGAACATTTATGTTTCGAATTTAAGCTTCAATGTCAATGATGAAGACCTCCACGATTTTTTTGCTGACTACGGCGAAGTTTCTTCTGCCAAAGTAATCACCGACAAATTCACCCAAAAGAGCCGTGGTTTCGGTTTTGTGGAAATGTCTGACGACGAAGCTGCCCGCAAAGCAATCGCTGAGCTGGATGGTGGTATCGTAGAAGGTCGTGCTATCAAGGTTACTGAAGCTCGTCCCCGTGAAGAGCGTCCTGCTGGCAACGGCGGTGGCGATCGTCGCTCTTTCTCTCGCGGTGGCAACAACAACCGTTATTAATCTCTAGTCAGATATAATTGTTTTGAGCCCTTCGCTTGCGAAGGGCTTTTTTGTGCTCTGGCGGGTCACCGTATGCCGGTAGAGCTCACGACCCTCGTCGCCTTTTTTGGCTGCCTGCCCCGAACCACTTATTTTGCAACCAGTCATTCAACAACTCTATTTATTATCATGAATCTGATCGGCAATCTTATCTGGCTGGTGTTTGGCGGCTTCTGGTCTGCGTTGGGCTACCTGTTTGGTGGGTTCGTATTGTGCCTGACCATTGTAGGCCTGCCTTGGGGATTGCAGTGTTTTAAACTGGCCGCCGTTGTGTTATGGCCTTTTGGTAAGAAGATCGTACCCAAGGCCAGCAGCACGGGTTGCCTCTCGCTGTTTGCCAATATCGTTTGGCTGCTCTGCGGCGGGCTGTACACCGCTTTTGTACACCTGGTGTTTGCCGCCATTCTATTTATCACGATCATCGGCATCCCTTTTGCCCGGCAGCATGTAAAGCTCATGGAGTTGTCCTTCATGCCCTTCAGCCGCGACGTGATCTGGTAACAGCCTGCTTTTTCACATAATTTTAATCCCGGGTTTCCCGGCTTACATAAGAAATGCGATATCCTTGCGTTATTGCCCATAGATGTGTTCCCAATCCTTGCTATTGTCTTTTGTTGATCGTTAAAGCAGTTAAGTATACGGACGCGGCAGGGGCGACTGATAAAGTGTAGCCAGCAATTGTCTAACCGCGTTCAATCAACCAAAAGATGCAAAGACCCCACCCATTCAGGATCTGCTTTTCCGTTATTGCCATCCTGGCCATCGCCTTCGCCTGCTGCAAAGACCCGCAGTCGCCGGCACCTAACACAAAATCAGATTCGGCCACCGTGGCCGCCCCACCAGCTCCATCCCCCCGCAAGTTTGGCCTCCCGGTCGATTCCTTTGCCGTGATTGAAAAGACCATCGAAAAGAACGAATTCCTGTCCAACATACTCGACCTGTACCAGGTCGATGCAGCCACCGTAGGTTTGCTGGCCATCAAGTCGAAAGGGATTTTCGATATCCGTAATATCCGGGCCGGTAACCAATACACTGTGTTCTGTACCAAAGACAGCGTGCAGAAAGCCCAATACTTCGTCTACCAGCCCAATGCCATTGATTATATCGTGTACGACCTGCGCGACTCCATCCGCATATACGCCGGCAAACGGGAAGTGACTTCTAAGATATTAACCGCTTCGGGCAAGATCGAGAGCTCCCTGTACGAAACGTTCAGGAAAGCAGGCGCCGACCCTAGTCTGGCCATGAAGCTGGCTGATATCTACGCCTGGTCCATTGATTTCTATTCCATCCATGAAGGCGATTGGTTCAAGGTGGTGTATGAGCAGCAATATGTGAAAGACGAACCGGTAGAGCTGGGCTCCATACAATCGGCCATTTTCTCGCATGATGGCGAACCTTTCTACGCCTTTTACTTTCAGCCCGACAGTACACAGGCTGGTGAATACTACGATGAACAGGGAAAAACCCTGCGTCGCTTCTTCCTCAAAGCGCCGCTGAAGTTCAGCCATATTACATCCCGCTTCTCCCTGCGCCGCTTTCACCCCGTACAGAAACGCTGGAAAGCGCACCTGGGTACGGATTACGCGGCCAGCACGGGTACCCCCATTATTGCCACTGGCAATGGCGTGGTGCTCGAATCGGAGTTCTCCCGCTTCAATGGCAATTATGTCAAGATCAGGCACAACAATACTTACACCACACAATACCTGCACATGAGCCGCCGCGCTGTAAAACGCGGGCAGCATGTACGCCAGGGGCAGGTGATCGGGTATGTGGGCAGCACCGGCTTAGCTACCGGTCCGCATGTTTGTTATCGCTTCTGGAAAAACAACAAACAGGTAGATCCGCTGTCGCAGAAATTTCCTTCGGCCGAGCCCATCTCCCAATCGGCAAAGCCTGTGTTTGACCAGTACAAGCAGGAGCAACGCCAGCAACTGGAGACCATCAAGATCGACGGCACGATAGAGTAAAATCAATAATAGGTATACGACGTTAAGCCGGTATAGTGATCACCGGTCGCAGGCCCTCCCGTGACCTGTGTCGCAGATCGTTTTTCCACCGGCAGCGATCCCTGGTACTGGTATTGAAGTGTGATCATACGAACATCCACGCCATTCGTCTCCTTCACCCGCGTAGGGTTGTTGTGATAGAACCGTACGCCTGGCAGCAAGACCAGATGTTCGAGAAAGCCCTTGCAGATACCGAAGTCATCCACCGCTTTTCCATTGTCATAAGCTTCAAAGTCAACAACCGTTACCTGCGCTGTAGCCGGGTAAGTATTTTCCACGCGTTGCAGGTTACCATTGTCGTAGTAGGTGAACACCGAGTGTTTTTCGTCGGGTCCCGATCCGGTTGGTTGCCAGTCCATCCTGCTAACCCGCCCTTTGGCGTCATAACGCACCAATACCTTCAGCCGTAGCCCCGTATCATCGTATTGCAGCACCTCACTCACTTGCTGCCGGCTGTATCGGTACAGGAAATACCGGGCATCCGTCGAGCTGCTGGTCACACTATCGATGCGCCCACCTTTATAGTAATAATGATAAACGTGTAGGTCTTCGTTATAGGAAATCCGGGTTACGTACCCTGAATCGTCGTAGGTAAAATGATAAAAAGGACTGGCTGTTTGCCGCACGTTGATCGCTTTCAACAACACCGTGTAGCGATCTGTTACCGGCTTACTGCCAGGAGGCTCACCCGGATTTTTGCCGCAACAGGTGAACAGCAGGGACAGGATCAGGCCCTTAGCCCCCAACATAGTATTCCTTGTAGGCATAAAAAAAGCTGGCTGTTTTACCCAAGCTACCGATAGCCCTGTAAAACAACCAGCCTCATCCGGCACAATGCCGTATTATCCGATGAATGACGTCTTTGATGGCGTTGGCCGTAATCAATGCTGAATATAGCGTTCGAAAAACTCCCAGGTGCGCAGCATCTGATCGATCCGTTGGCGGTTGTCGCCGCTGCGCGTCAGTTCGTGTGTGCCATTGGGATGGCGCACATACTCCACTGGCCGGCCCAGGGCCTTCAGGCTGTGGTACAACATTTCACTTTGCACAAAGCCGGTACGACGGTCATTGTCTCCGTGGAAAATGATATAGGGCGTAGTAATGTTTTGTACATAACTGATGGGCGACTCTCTCTGGAGAATGGCCTTGGTGGCGGGCTCCCAGGGATAGCCGCCAAAGTAATTGGGTACCAGGCGCCAGGCATTCCCCTCACCAAAGAAGGTGGCCAGGTCATATACCCCGCGTTGCGAACAGGCAGCTTTGAAACGCTTATCGTGCGAAATGATCCAGGCTACCAGGTAGCCGGCATAAGAGCCGCCGGTAACCACCAGATTGGAGGTATCTGCCCATCCCTCGGCGACAGCTTTATCGAGGGCCGTCAGTACATCACTGGTTGGGCCGGTTCCCCAGTCGTTGATATTACCCCGCAGGAAGTCGACCCCATAACCGCCACTGCCACGGGGATTACAGTATACGACACCATACCCCTTGCTGCAGAAGTATTGGAACTCATGCCACATACTGGTTTCGCCGGGACCCCACATCGCAGAGGGGCCGCCGTGGATATTAAGCACAACAGGATATTTCTTCCCTGCTTCGTAGTTGGTGGGTTTCATCACCCAATACTCTACCGTCATGCCTTTTTCGTTGGTAAAGGTCTTCTTCTCGGGAAAAGAAAGCTTCTTGTCTTTCACCCAATCATTGAAATGCCCAATCGCTTTGGCATTTTGTGCCGATGCATCTGCTACATACAGTTCGAATGGATTGGCCACTTCCGTTTTAACATACACCAGCTTGTTGCCTGCTACGTCAAAGCTGCCAATGCCACTGTTGTAATCGGTTAGCTGCTCTACTTTACGGGTCTTGACGTTGGCGCGGTACAACGGAGCGCCGCCATTGCTCTGTGCGGTGAAGTACAGGAATTGCTCATCGGCACTCCAGGTAGCGATTCCCTTACTGCGGTCGAGTGGAATATCGATGATGTCCTTGCTGGTTCCATTAACCGGCATGATGGCCAGCATAGGAACGCTTACAAAAGAGGTAGTGCCATATTGAAAGGCCAGCCATTTACCCGAAGGCGAAAGGCGCGGACTGGAATATACTTTACCAGGTTCGCCCAGCAGCTTTTTTAAACCGCTGCCGTTGGTATTGACCAGGTACAGCTGACTCTCCAGTGAACGGTCGGGATGTTCGAGTGAATCGACATCGCCTGCCATCACGATCTGCTTACCGTCGGGGGTAAAGGCAGCGCTGTTGAACCGGTAAAACCCTTTCGTAATAGCTACCGGCATAGCGCCGGGTACAGCTTGCACGATATAATAGTGGCTGAAGCTCATATCGCCCGAAATATTCATCTCATCGAGGAAATTGAGCTTGTTCAGCACTTTCGCTTTGCGGTCACTGGCATTGTTGTCGAGATAGGCGCGCACTTCATCCAGGTTGCCATCGGGATCTGCCTTGGCGGCAGACGTTTGTAATTGCTCGTTCTTATCAAAGCCAGGTTTTTCGGCAGGCCAGGCGGGCAGCCGCTTGCCGGGATTGAGTTCTTCGTCTTTGAGGAGCTCTTTGAGGGGCACACTTGCGGAAAACAACAGCTGCTTACCATCAGGGCTCCAAACAGGTGATGATGCGCCGTATTTAAACTTGGTCAGCTGGATCGCTTCGCCACCATCCAGCGACAGCAGGAAGATCTGCGATTTGCCATCCACCCCACGTACAAAAGCCACTTGCCGGCCATCCGGATGCCAGGACGGTTGCGAAGCGCTCTCTTTGCTGGTGAGTGCCCGGGGCGCCGCAGCGCCATCGGTAGGCACCAGCCATAAATGAAGCGCGTATTTATAATCGGTCTTGCTATCGCTATCGGGTTCGATGCTGTTAACGTTGAAAACGGCCCTGCTGCCATCACGGCTCAGGGCAACGGCACCCAGGGTTTTAATCCTGACCATATCGGTCACTTTCACCGGTTCTTTGGGTTGCGCCAGGGCCGACAGGGTAGTGGCAGTGAAGAGGATACAGGCATGCAGGATTTTTCTCATGTATGATTTTTTGTAGCGTTGAATGTACGACAGGATGCCCTATCGGCTGACAGTTAAATGAAGAACGGACAGCTTTCTTACATTTGATCCCTAAATAGAAATTATGGGACAGCTAGTACAGGAATTCAACGACTACCGCGAAAAGATGAATGAAGTGATCCTGAGTAAGGATAATCTTGTGATGAAGCGCCTGTGGAACCTCGACACCAATACTTATGAGGAGGGCGCGCTCGATAAAAAGACCAAAGAATTACTGGGATTGGTAGCCAGCATGGTACTGCGTTGCGATGATTGCATCAAATACCACCTGGGCAAGTGCCACGAACTAGGTGTCAATACGAAAGAGATGTATGAGTTGTTTGCAGTGGCCAACATCGTAGGTGGTACCATTGTGATCCCCCACACGCGCCGGGCTGCCGAATACTGGGAAGAACTGATCGCGGGGTAAGATGCCCCGGATTTCGTAAATTTAGGATATGAGCGATCCGATTGCTGCTCCGGTATTGACGGCCAAAGACTTTGCCACCGACCAGGAAGTGCGGTGGTGCCCGGGCTGTGGCGATTACTCGATCCTGGCACAGGTACAGAAGATCATGCCGGGATTGGGTATTCCAAGGGAACGTATTGTGATCATATCGGGCATTGGATGCAGCAGTCGCTTTCCCTATTATATGAACACGTATGGTATGCATTCCATCCATGGGAGGGCTACCGCCGTGGCCAGCGGCCTGAAGGCCGCCAGGCCCGAACTGAGTGTGTGGATCGTAACCGGTGATGGCGATGGCCTCAGCATCGGCGGCAATCATACCATCCACTTATTGCGCCGCAATTTCGATGTCAACATCCTGCTGTTCAACAACCAGATCTACGGGCTTACCAAAGGGCAATATTCCCCTACTTCCGAAACACAGAAGGTAACCAAGTCAACCCCTTATGGAAGCATCGACCATCCTTTCAATCCATTGGCCCTTGCAATGGGTGCCGATGCGACATTTGTTGCGCGTAGCATGGACCGCGATCCAAAACACCTGCAGGAAATATTGATTCGGTGCCATCAACACAAGGGCGCCTCATTTCTCGAGATTTACCAAAACTGCAACATCTTCAACGACGCTGCTTTTGAACCCTTCACCGAAAAAACAACGAAGGCGGATAATGCCCTCCTGGTGGAGCAGGGCAAACCATTGGTGTTTGGTGCGCAACGCGACAAGGGAATTCGTCTGGATGGCTTACGACCGGTGGCCGTTACGCTGGGCGATCAATACAGTGTAGACGACTTATGGGTACACGATGAGAAAGACTTCTACAAGGCACAGTTATTGGTGAGGCTGTTTGACGATCCACGTATAGATGGGCATCTGCCCCGGCCATTCGGCGTTTTTTATCAGGCAGAGAGGCCTTGTTATGAAGAGATGATGACATTACAGGTGGAAGAAGTGATCCAGTCAAAAGGCAAAGGTGACCTTGACAAACTGCTACGGGGCAACGAAACCTGGACCATCACCTGATCAATAAATCCATTACTGCAAGGGGATAAAAAAAATAAGCCAGCGATGGAAATCGCCGGCCTGTGCTTACCTCTGAAACCACAAAAAGAAAGAAGGTAATTATATAGTGACTATATATAAATCAGTTTAAAAGGAACCTCAAAATTGGTCTTGAATTGGATTCTCCATCAAGCAGTGAAGAGATCATAGAAGTAGCTCAGCATAACAGGCAGTATACCTTGTAGGTGTATTCTTCTTGTTCAGGTGAGCACTTTAAACGACTTCACTTAGATTTTTTCCTGCCGCTACCGTGGAGTAAAGGCAGTTGGTTCTGGCGATATCAACCATTAACACATGAGTTACCAGAACTCACAGGGTCGTAAACAACGTAACGTGACAGAGGTAAAAAGCATTTATAAGGGTCGCGGACAATCTATAGTTACGAGACTAACTCGTTCTTTCTTTTTTCGATAGTACCGGAAATGTAACCTGGAAATTGGATGGTCGGTTGGAAAGAGGAGATTGGAGATTCTGGTGCTTTGCGGGTGTGAATAGTGGTTCAGCACATAAGCAGGGTAAAAGTAATCACTGTTTTCTTAAAAATCAATATTTTCCTAAAGAATTTTTAATGAATAGAGTATTTAGACCTATTTATTACGATAGATCAACAGAACCTGTCAAATGGGTCAACGATCAATAAATACTACTAATAGGGTATGGCGAATAAAAAAATGCTAAGAGATCGAGTGTACGATCAACTCTTTTTCTGCCGCTTTTAACAACTTCTCTTTTTTATAATCATACCACCATTTGGGAGCCGTCTTCTTCATCAGGGTATCGATGCTGCGCATGCCGAAAAGATTCCAGGCTCCCTGCAGCTTGCCGCCGAAAGAAGATTGCAAAGCGCGCAAGCTCATCGCAAAACCGCTGTCCAGGTACTCCATATGATGCCAGTAACCGGCAGGCATGAACAGCGTATCTCCATGACCGAGGATCACTTCATATCCTTGCGCCAGTTTCAGGGCCGGGAAGTTCTCGTAATCGATCTTGCCATCTACATTGTAGTGGGAGAAGTCGGCCAGGCTCAGCACTTCAAAAGGCTTACGGTACAACTTATGTTGCTCTTCAAAAGGAAACAACAGCACCCGCTTCCTGCCGGAAAACTGGGTGTGCAGGATATGCGACATGTCGATGTCGAAGTGCATGTGCGTGATGCTGGTGGCGCCGCCGGTAAACAACATCGGAAACTTCTTCACGAAACCTTTCATCAGGTGGTCGGGCCAGGTAAAATCCTGCGTCAACTGCGGAGCATGGTCAAAGATGTTGAACAGAAAGATACGCCAGGCCGCAGGGCCCGCGCTGATCATATCGATATACTGACCAAAGGTTTTGTAATCGTCGGCCGTATTGATAGGGGTGTAGGCGTCACTTTTCACATTGTTGTACAGACCAACCCGCTTGTCGCCTACGATCTGCTTAAAATAATCCCAGTTCCATTTCTGGTAAGCAGGCCAATCCTTGGCCAGATTCTTAATAACAACGGGTTTCATGGGTCTGTAGTACCGCTGCTGAAACTCCTCGCCACTTATACTGTCTACGCTATCAACAGGTTGTAAACGCATTGGCTAGATTTTGCGCAAATTTAATATTAAAAGCAGGTACGGCGTATGGCCTCCCCGAATATGTTGATAATGTGACAGGTGGAGGTGGATTTCTGCTGCACCCCCGGGACTGGTTTTTGCTGTTTCTGGACTTTACCGTTAATTTTACCCATATGCTCTTACATCTTCACCCCGACAATCCACAGCCCCGTAATATTCAAACAATTGTATCCGGTTTGTCGAAGGGAGAAGTGATCATTTACCCCACCGATACCATCTACGGCCTGGGGTGCGATATCTTCCAGCAGAAAGCCATCGAACGTATTTGCCGCATCAAGCAGATCAACCCCCAGAAAGCCAATTTTTCCTTTATCTGCCACGACCTGAGCGACCTCAGCCAGTACACAAAGAGCATTTCCACCCCGCTCTACCGGATGCTGAAGAGCTACCTGCCCGGCCCCTACACCTTCATTTTGCCGGCCAGTAAGGAAGTACCCAAGATCCTGAAAAGCAAAAAAGACACCATCGGTATCCGGGTGCCCGACAACAATATTGCCCGCGACATCGTCAGGCAGCTGGGCCACCCGATCCTCAGTACCACCCTGCCGGGCGACATGGTAGAAGAATATACCGACCCCGAATTGATGTACCGCAATTTCGAAAAATTGGTCGATATCGTAGTCGACGGTGGCATCGGCGGAATGGTTCCCTCCACGGTGATTGACTGTACCGGCGAAGAACCGGTAGTGGTAAGGCAAGGTGCCGGCGAATTCGTGGCTGAATAATTGGCTGTATATTCGCCCCCCTAATATTGCGCACCTATGTCATCCCCACTCCAGGAATACCAGCGTTATTTTCCCGATTCTTTTGAACTGGAAACACAGCGGGTGCTGTTAAGGCTATTGCGCCCGGAAGATTTCGAGGCCCTTCTGCCATTGGCACAGTCCAAAGAAACCTGGCAATATTTTGTACAGGAACTCGACCAGCCAGCTGCCTTGCGTACCTGGATAGAGGATCTCTTGCGTGAGCGCGAACAGGTAAAACGTATGCCCTTTGTGATCATCGACAAAGACACGAAGGCCATTTGCGGCTGTACTAGCTTCCTCAATATCTCCTTTTTCGATAAGCGACTGGAAATAGGTTCCTCCTGGCTGGGGCCCGACTATATCGGAATGGGCGTCAACAAGCAGGCAAAATTTGCACTGCTGAGTTACGCTTTCGGTGTCATGAAGATGGAAAGGGTAGAGATCAAGACCGACAACCTCAACGAACGCGCCAAGGCCGCCCTGCTCAAAGTAGGGATGATACCGGAAGGCGTGTTGCGCAGCCATATGCAAATGCACCACGACCGACGTCGCGACACCATCTACTTCAGCCTGCTACGCGGTGAATGGCCCGAACGCGCGGCCAGTTTTTTCCCGGAAATGATGTACTAAAAACTGTGGATTACATATCCAGCTCAAGCTGGGAAGGTAGGCACTGGAAAGATTTGCGGTGGTAGGGACTCATGCCGTGTTCGCTGATCGCGTTGCGGTGTTGTAACGTCGCATAGCCCTTATTGGAGTTCCACTTATACTGCGGATAAGCAGTGTGCAGTTCCATCATATAATCATCCCGGTATGTCTTGGCCAGGATGCTGGCGGCAGCAATCGAAGCATAGATGCCGTCGCCCTTGATGATACATTCATGTTTGATGCTGGGGTATACCGTAAACCGGTTGCCGTCGATCAGCAACAGCTCAGGCGCCACTTTCAGTTGGGCGATCGCCAGGTGCATCGCTTTGAAGGAAGCTTTCAGGATATTGATGGTATCGATCTCTTCCTGGTGTACGATACCCACGGCACAGCTGATCGCTTCTTTTTCGATAATGGGGCGCAGCTCATACCGTTGCTCTTCCGTCACCTGTTTCGAGTCGTTGAGCAGCGGGTGGTAAAAATCCCTGGGCAGGATCACAGCCGCCGCAAATACAGCACCGGCCAGACAACCTCTTCCAGCTTCGTCACAACCCGCTTCGATGAATACATCCTGGTGAAATGGTTTGAGCAATGGATAAACTTTGGCCAAAAATACGGTAAGGAAAGTTTAGTTTACCCACATCTTAACAGAAAAGGTGATGCGGCACCTCAGAAACTAACTGTACCTTTCCGCACTTTTTTCAATATGGAGATTGCGGGCTACATAATTGCGGTATTGATCGGCCTTTCCCTGGGCCTGGTAGGAGGTGGAGGTTCCATCATTACAGTGCCGGTACTCGTATACCTGTTAAAGGTCGAGCCGGTGCTCGCCACCATGTATTCCCTGTTTGTGGTAGGTTGTTGCAGTATGATCGGCTCCGTCCGTGCTTACCGCAAAGACCTGGTCGATGTACCCGTCGTATTTGTGTTTGGCAGCGCCTCCATGCTCTCCGTGTTCATCGCCCGTCACCACCTGGTGCCGTTGTTGCCCAATCACTTTTTCACCATCGGTTCTTTTGAAGTGACCAAGCCTGTTTTCCTCATGTTGTTATTTGCCGTGCTGATGTTGCTGACCTCACTGTCCATGATCCGCAATGCACGCAGAGACCAGATGAGCATCGTGCCCAAGAGCCATGAAACACGCAAAATGCTACCGCTGTTTTTGCAGGGCGTCGGTGTAGGTATCGTCACGGGGTTATTGGGTGCCGGTGGCGGTTTCCTGATCATTCCCGCCTTGGTATTGTTTGGCAGATTGCCCATGAAAACAGCCGTGGGCTCATCGCTCACCATCATGACCTTCAGTTCCCTCTTCGGATTCTTCAGTACGATGGGACAATACACCATAGAGTGGCCGTTCCTGGTCAGCTTCACCGCCATTGCCGTAGCAGGTATCTTCATCGGCATGAAACTATCCGACCGCATATCGGGCGCGTCCCTGCGCAAAGGATTTGGCTGGTTTGTGTTTTCGCTCGCCATCCTGGTATTGGTACATGAGCTGGTCTTCCCTTCCAAATAAAAATCGCTGGGCCACCCCCGGTTTTGGTGACAGTCCCCATGACTTTGGGGATTGATTAGCGGCCATCGCCAATGCACATTTGCATAGACTTTAAAAGTAAGTTTATGCAAAACAAAGACGTCAACGTATCATCCCGCCGCGGCTTCCTGGGCACACTGGCAACAGGAGCAGCAGCCCTGGGTATCACCACCCTCGCTACGCCCTTCGCGGGCATGGCTGCCACCAACTTTTCACCGGAGGAACTCAGGAATGCCGATGCCTGGTTCAATAAGATCAAAGGCAAACACCGCATCGTGTTCGATGCCACACGCCCCCACGAGATCTATCCCTTCGCCTGGCCCCGTGTATTTCTGCTGACGAACGCTGCAACCGGTACTACTGAAAAAGATTGCAATGTCGTGGTCGTACTGCGACATGATGCCATCCCGTATGCCATGCAGGACAACCTTTGGACTAAATATAAATTTGGCGAGGTATTCAAAGCAGCCGACCCGGCTACGAAACAGCCTGCCACCCGCAACCCATTCTGGAATCCCAAACACGGCGATTTCAAAATACCAGGTTTCGGTCCGGTAGCCATTGGTATCAATGAGCTGCAGGATAGTGGCGTCATGTTCTGCGTATGCGATGCCGCCATGACCGTATACAGCAGTGCCATTGCTGCACAATTGAACAAAGATGCCGCAGAGGTGAAGAAAGAGTGGGTGGCCGGCCTGTTGCCCAATATCCAACCCATGCCCTCCGGTGTATGGGCCGTCAGCCGCGCTCAGGAACATGGCTGTACCTATTGCTTCGCAGGCTAAATCAATGCCGCAGCATGCCACGCACCATACAATGGGTAATACTGTTGATCAGCCTCATCGCTTTGACCGGCATTATCAATCTAAGTATACACGCAACCAGTACGCCTTCGGGAATGGCCGACACCCTCGCCAGGCCCGATTGGCCCTGGGAAGCGCCCGATACGGCCACCATACCACGAACACCCAATGGAGACCTGGTACGATATGGCCGCAACCTCATTGTACATACGGCCCGTTACCTGGGGCCGCAGGGCATTGTGCGGGCTATTTCCAATGGCATGAACTGCCAGAACTGTCACCTCGATGCAGGCACACGCCCCTGGGGCAATAACTACAGTGCCGTGGCCACTACCTATCCCCGTTTCCGGGATCGCAGTGGCACGATCGAAACGGTCGAGAAACGGGTCAATGATTGTTTACAACGCAGCCTCCATGGCCAGCCACTCGATAGCAATAGCCGCGAGCTGAAAGCGATGGTGGCTTACCTGATGTGGGTAGGCAGTAATGTGCCGGCCAAGCGGAAGCCTGTGGGCGCAGGCATCAGCAGCCTGCCTTATCCCAATCTGCCAGCTGATCCTGTAGCGGGTAAGGGCGTCTATAGCCGGTATTGTCAGCGTTGTCATGGCAAAGATGGGCAAGGCTTGCGCGACAGCACCGGTCCGGGCTACTTATATCCCCCGGTATGGGGCCCGCACAGTTTCAATACCGCTGCCGGCATCTACCGGTTGTCGAAGCTGGCTGGCTATGTACGCGATAATATGCCCTACGAGGAGGCCTATCACCATAAGCCGGTACTGACGGATGAAGAAGCGTGGCACGTAGCCGCTTATATCAATGCGCAACCGCGGCCGGAGAAAACTTTTCCCGGCGACTGGCCCCGCATCAGTACCAAGCCGGTCGATCATCCATTCGGTCCATTCAGTGATACCTTTTCGGCCCGGCAGCACAAATACGGCCCCTTTCAACCCATCGTCGATTACCGCGAAAAGAATAAACCCGCCCCCTGATCCGCCAAAACAACAATCCTGTACTACCTTTGCGGGCGCTATGGATACCAATACCCAACTCCCGGCGTCGGATGCAAAAGAACTGTCGGCCCATGATCACAAAGCCCGCCGTTATGTTTCTACCTGGATACTGATCGGTGTGTTTATGCTGCTGGTACAAGTAATACTCGGTGGCATCACCCGATTGACGGGATCGGGCTTATCCATCACAGAATGGAATGTAGTCACCGGCGCACTGCCGCCACTCGGCGAGCAACAATGGGTAGCAGAGTTTGGTAAATACCAGCAAACACCCCAATACCGCCTGCTCAATTCGGAATTCACACTTGCTGATTTTAAATTCATCTTTTTCTGGGAATGGTTTCACCGTTTCTGGGCAAGAATGATTGGCGTGGTATTCCTCGTTGGATTCGTCTACCTCATTGCAAAGAAATACCTTAAGAAGGAAATGCAGCAACCCTTGCTCTTCCTGTTCTTCTTTGGCGCCTTCCAGGGTGCCATTGGCTGGATCATGGTAGCCAGTGGACTCACAGGCGATGCGGTCTACGTAAAACCGACCCGCCTGGCCCTGCATTTTATTTTTGCCCTGGCCCTCATTTCCTATGCGTTTTGGTTTGCCCTGCAATTGCGGGTGCCTGCACGCAACCGGATCGTGGTACCCGCCCTGCGCAAATGGACCTGGTGGATCATCGGCCTCCTCTTTCTGCAACTCATCTTCGGTGCGCTCATGGCGGGGCATAAAGCAGCCCTTTCCGCACCCACCTGGCCCGATATCAATGGCGATATGGTACCCGCCAGCCTGTTTGCAGAAAAACCCTGGTTGTTGAACTTCTTCGAGAATAAGATCACCATACATTTTGTACACCGCGGACTGGCGTACCTGCTATTGGTATTGGTGATCGTCTATACCCTGAAAGCGTATAAAGTAACCACCACCAGTGATTCATTTCGTAAAGCGCGCCCGTATCCGCTCGTATTTGTATTGCTGCAGGTGGTATTGGGTATCGTTACGGTGTTGACCAGTCCTGGTATTGTGCCGCAACGCTGGGGTACTTTTGAATGGATGGCACAATTACACCAGGTGGTAGGTATGCTGCTGCTATTGAGTTTTGTCGCGATGTTGTACCTGATGCCCAAACGATTGACGGCCGGCGTATAATGAATCCGATAACTTTTCGTTTTTGATAGTAAATTGAGTACGAAAAGTATCCTTGCAGCATGAAACCTTTTTTACGCGGATTATATTGTTCCTTCCCGATACAGCTTTTCCTGCTGCATTTTAAGAAATTCCAGGTACTGCTGATCTTCTGGTACGTGTTGTTCAGTACTGCCAATGGAACGTTCATGAAGAGTTTCGGGGCCGATTCACTCTACCTGGCGCCTGAATACCTGGGTAAGGTGAATGCCATCGCAGGTGCATTTGTAGGCGTGGCGATCGGCATTTTCATCATGAGCTGGAACATTACCACCTTTATCCTGTTCAGCCGCCACTTTCGTTTTCTCGCTACCACTTCCAACCCATTTCTCAAATACTGTATCAACAACGGCATCATTCCTTTGCTCTTCCTGGTATTTTACCTTACCAAGGTGATTGAATTTGCCGGGGCCAAAGAACTGATGAGCACCACCGATATATGCTTGCTGGTGGCCGGCTTCCTGGGCGGCCTTATACTCATCATAGCCATCTCTTTCTTTTACTTTTTCCGGGCCGACCGCTCCATCATACGCAGACTAACCCCCGTCATCAGCAACCCGCAATTGTTCAAAGCACAGTTTCGCCGGGGCGAGGACAAGCTCACACAAAGCCGCCTGGTAAAAGTACACTGGTACCTCAACTCGTTGTTTACCCTGCGCAAAGTGCGGGATGTATCACACTACAGCCGAGAGTTTGTAGAAACGGTGTTTAACCGCCACCACTTTGCCGCCGTATTGTCCATCTTCGTAGCTTTTATATTCCTGATACTACTGGGCTTTTGCCTCGACGATCCTTTATTTCAGCTGCCGGCTGCCTCGGGCATCACCCTGTTTTTTGCCATCCTGATCGCCGTATCGGGCGCATTTACCTATTTTCTGCAAAGCTGGAGTATACCCGTGCTGGTACTGCTGTTTTTTGTGTTGAATGTACTTTACCAAAAAGGCATCATCGATCCCAGCAACAAAGCCTACGGGCTGAACTATGTCAACAAGCAGGACCGGCCGCCTTATACCCGCGAACGCCTCTTCGAAATGTGTGCCCCGGATAAGATGCAGCGCGATAAAGACAGCCTCATCGCCATCCTAGAGCGTTGGAAGTCCCGTCAACAAACGCGTAAGCCGATCATGTTCGTGATCAACACCAGCGGCGGTGGTAACAGGAGCGCCACCTTTACCATGAACATCCTGCAGCACCTCGATAGCCTGAGCGATGGTCAGTTGATGAATCGCACCGCATTCATCACCGGCGCTTCCGGTGGCATGTTGGGCGCTGCCTATTTTCGGGAGCTGACGCGTGAACGCAACCAGGGGAAGCCTATAAGGTTACAGGATAGCCGCTATGTCGACGACATTTCAGGCGATCTGCTCAATGCCTTGTTCACTTCCTTTGTAGCGCGCGACCTGGCTTCACCCGCTCAGAAGTTCAAGGTGAATGGTTATGAGTACGTCAAAGACAGAGGGTACGCTTTCGAACAAAAGTTGAATGCCAACACACACGGCCTCCTGGACAAGCAATTGAAGGACCTGGAAGAAGATGAACGCCAGGCGCGAACGCCCCTCATGTTGTTCAGTTCCGTGATCACACAGGATAGCCGTAAAATGCTCATCAGCACCCAGCCTATGAGCTTTCTAATGAAGCCCGTATACGATACGAATAAACTGCGGGAGATAGAACCCGATGCCGTCGACTTCCAATCGATGTTTGCCGGCCAGGGAGCCATGAACCTCCGGTTGTTGACAGCCCTACGCATGAATGCCACCTTCCCGTATGTGTTGCCCAATGTATGGTTGCCCTCCCAACCGGTTATCGATGTAATGGACGCGGGATTAAGGGATAACTATGGCCTCGAAACCACCATCCGCTTCCTTCAGGTATTTCAGAAATGGATCAAGGAAAACACCAGCGGCGTGGTATTGCTGCAGATACGGGATAGAAAGATTGCAGGCTGGGAACCCTTCGAGCAGGAAAACATTACGGAGATCGCCACTAAACCCATGCTGTTGTTGCAATACAACTGGTTCAAGATGCAGGAATACGCGCAAACAGAACTGATGTGTCTATCGCAGGAGATCTTTGGTCAGCAATTCTATAAACTGTCCTTCCAATACCTGCCCAAACAGGAGGATGCACGGGCAGCACTCAATTTCCACCTCACCAAAAGCGAAAAGGTGGATATACGCGATGCCATCTATACCCCCAATAATCAACAGGGCTTTGAGTTTTTCAAAACCTTACTGCTGCCGCGTACCAATCCGCCGGCACGGTAAAAGCGTAGGTAAGCTGGCTTCCAATGCCTCGGCTGTAGCTGTACACTGCCCGTCACTTAACCACACTCAGGTACCGTGGATCAGCGAAAAGAATTGGGGAAGTACCTTAATGTGCAATTGTTTGGGAGTTTCTCTGGGTTCACCATCGATGTGCATAGGGGCCTGTCCTACATTGGAGATGATGAGCTCTTCGGTTTGAAAATAGATCACGGGCGAGTTGAGCGAATTTTCAATGCGCTTCAGTTTACCAGCCAATACCTGCTTCATTACCGTCAACAACAATAAGGGTTTGGCAATCTTTTTCACGATCACGACATCGAGCAGTCCGTCAGACAGGATGGCTTGTGGCGCAATCGTAAAGTTGTTGCCAAACTGGTTGCTGTTGGCAACGCTGACAAAAAAAGCCTCTGTAGTAAAAGTCAGCTTATTGGCTTCGATCTTGAACAGATAAGATCCTGCCGAGAAGAAGTTGCGGGTCGTAAGAGAAGCGTAGGTCGCCAGACCACGCTTGGGCTGCTGGGCAAACTCATGCGCTACCTGCGCGTCGAAACCCAAGCCACACAACATGCAGGCAAATTGGCGATTGACCATAAAGGCATCTGTCATTCTCGCCTCACCGGTAAACACTACGTCCAGCGCTTTGTCACTCGATTTAGGTATACCGGCTGCCAGGGCAAGTCCATTGCCCGAACCCATCGGCACGATGCCAAACCGCACATCCAGGTCGGCCAGCGCATGTACCACCTGGTTAACAGACCCGTCGCCGCCGCAGATCACGATATCGGTAATGCCTTCTGCCATCACCTTTTTACGGACAGCATAGTACTTTCCGGCAATATCCGTATCCATGATCTCGAAAGGAATTTCAGCAGCCATGGTACGCTTGATGATCGTATTTTTGAGGCTGTCTTTGCCTTTCGTGCCGGATATCGGGTTAATGAGATATATGAGCTTTCTTGACATGCGGGGCAAAAGTCCAATAAATAAGGCAAATCTAAAAGCACAAACTAAAGACTTAATATTGACGGCCTTCCTGATTGTCTACATAGATCCTGAATAGATATTCGCGGTCTTTTTGCTGTCCGAAGGATTCGTTTAGAGTACCAGTTAGCATAGCCAGCAACACTGCCATATTCAAAATTCCTTTCATTGGAGATAACCTTTCTGTTGTAAATAAGTTGGGCGGATAACAATTAAATGCCACAGGTCTACCACACTCCACACCAACAATCCTTTCCCTTCGTCTGTATGGCAGCTTGTTCATCAAATGGTTAGAATAGGCATATCCCTCCAGGCGGTTTGTGGCATGAGATTTTCAATAGTACCCCAAAAGAACAATTATGTCGGTCAATACCCACATAGCCCCTGATGTAGACAGCCTTTGCTGTGAAATTGTAAGGCGATCTTACGATGCATTCAACGACCGCGACGTAGAAGCAGCGCTTGGTTGCATGGATCCCGATGTCGACTGGCCCAATGGGTTGGAAGGCGGATACTTATATGGACACAAGGCCGTGCACGATTACTGGGTGCGGCAATGGCATATGATCGATCCACATGTGGAACCCATCAGCTACAGCAATGATGCAGAAGGTAATATCGTAGTAGACGTTCAACTGTCGGTATACGACCTCGAAGGCAATGTGATAGTCGAAGAAAAACTGCAGCATGTATACCTCGTCATGCAGGGGTTGATCAAGCGCATGGAAATACGAAAAATGGCCCCTGCCATCAATACACCCGCCGAAACCATTCACGAGAATAGCGAAGTATCCTTCTTGGAGCGCGTGGGTACGGCTGGTGGTGAAAGAATAGCTGCTATGGCCGCTGCAGATACGGCAACAGCAGTCAATGCCACGGTTGCGCGGAACGCCGCCGCTACCCTGGGTGGTCCTGCCGGCATGGAAAGCCGGGTAGAACCTGCTGCATAAAGAAAAATTAATTTACCACTTCAATAGCGCGCTGGCCCAGGTAAAACCACTGCCAAAGGCTGCCAGGCATACCAGGTCACCTTCCTGGATCTTTCCATTCTGCCACGCTTCACAAAGCGCCAGCGGAACAGATGCCGCCGTGGTATTGCCATACTTTTGAATGTTGTTGTACACCTGGTCTTCCGAAAGACCCAGCTTCTGTTGTACGAATTGGGCGATACGTAAATTGGCCTGGTGGGGAATGAGTAGTTTGAGATCTGCGGGTGTACATCCATTCGCATCCAGTGCCTCCATGATGACCTCGGGGAATTTTACCACGGCCTTTTTGAAAACCGAAGGGCCATCCATAAACGGAAAGTTCTGGGCTTTATCGATCATCTCATGGCTCATGAACATCTGTCCAATCTCGGCCTCGTCGAAGGCGGCCAGTGATTGCTCCATCCAGTGATTGGCATGCGTGCCGGGATTGTACATAGCGAGTATTTCAGCGCTTTCGCCATCACTATGCAGGTGCGTACTGAGAATGCCCTGGTTATCGCTGGTAGTAGGTTGCAATACCACAGCGCCGGCCCCATCACCGAAGATCACGCTCACATTGCGCCCGCGGGTACTGAAGTCGAGCCCGAAGGAATGTTTTTCGCTGCCGATCACGAGTACGTTCTTGTACATGCCGCCCCGGATGAACTGGTCAGCTACACTGAGGGCATACACAAAGCCGCTGCATTGGTTGCGTACATCCAGTGCACCGATCTCTTTCATCTTCATGGCTCTTTGAACCAATACCCCACAGCCGGGAAAATAGTAGTCCGGGCTAAGGGTGGCAAATACGATGAAGTCGATATCCTGTGGCGTAATGCCAGCCCGTTCGATGGCTATTTTGGCTGCCTCCACGCCCATGGTCGTCGTCGTTTCCTCCGTACGGTGGGCATAGCGTCGTTCTTTGATGCCTGTCCGCTCCTGGATCCAGGCATCGCTGGTTTCCATATATTTCGTGAGGTCCTGGTTGGTTACTACTTGTTCGGGTACATACATGCCGATGCCGGCAATCCGTGAACGTGTCATATGCAAGGCATTTTAGCTGAACAAGTTAATGAAAAAGGGCATTGCGGATGAAATGAAACGGTTGCAAACTGAACTAAATTAACAGGATTTAACAGGTGCTGTACCCGACCTGGTGCGAAGAGGTGATAGCTGTCAGGTATTTACGGCGCTGCTAAAGGGTAGCTATCCCGTGTTTAGAGTAAACCAAGAGTAAACCGAGAGTAAACCTGGAGTAAAGCGAGAGTAAACCGAGAGTGGGCGGAAGCCGGCAGGAAGTAAGGAAAATGCCTGTTCCTGGTCAGTTTTTTGAAAAGGAAACTACCGAATCGACCGCCAGTCGCAGACCGGGGCAGAAGACAGGTAACAAGCTGAAGATGTGGACATAACATTCAGGTAAAGATACATTGCCGCAGGGCCCTTTTCCGTCAATAGGACCGGATAAATCTTCGCAACCACGTAGCGTCCCACTACGGACGGGTTACTGCCGCAATATGCAAAACATCCTGCATAAAACCGGCTATCTCACGCTCCACACCAGGCACATCCTTCGACTTGATCCAGGAACCAATAACGTGGTTACCGGTCAGGGGCATCGCCACAGATCTTTTGGCGGTGGCCGCCGTTCCCAGCTCGTCAAACATCTGTAGCGCTGCATCCACCTTCACCACGCTGTCCTGGTGCACCTTGTCCTTGAAATAGTACAGCAGCAGCGTAGGCTGTTTCACCCGGTTAAAGGTGTTCTTGTCCATGGTCGTTTCCAACAACTCTTCGAGATTGATCGCGGCTTCCAGCCGATACGGACTGCTCCAGTATTGTTTGTAGATAGCGCGTTTGTCTGCCGATTCCATGTACTTGCTGCCGGTAACCAATCTGGCAATCTGTAGCCCCCAGGGATTGTTCAGCAGCCACGCATTGGGATCATTGATGGCAATATTGGGCGATAGCAGCACCAGGGCATGAATATCCGGGTACTCCGCAGCCAGCTTAAGGGCCAGGGTGCCGCCGGTCGAGGTGCCGACCAGGATGACTTTCTCCCCCAATTGCTCGCCAATAGCAAGCGCCTGTTTGGCACTCTCCCAATACTTATCGGAGGTAAGGTTGACCAGTGGCTCCGACGTATCGATGCCATGCTCGGCCAGCCGAGACAGGTATAGATTGCAGCCAAACCGGCGGGCAATATCCTTATGCACCGGATCGCCTTCTCCCTGCGAAGCGGAGAAACCATGCAGGTATACCAGCGAATAGGGCGTTTTGCCGCGGGTAGAATCATTGGCCCAGATGATACGGGCCTCATTGTCGGGTTTTACCTTGTGCGCAGCCTCCCCCGTAGCCACAAATTGGGGGAGAGAATCCAGTGAGGAAGGAACAGCAGGCATAGCGGCCAGGTACAAGGGGTCGGCGGGTTTGGGACCCATCAGGTAAACGATCACAAGGACCAGCAAAGTAATAAGCCACCATTTCTTCTTAAGCATGTGGTAAATTTGTACGTTAAATTAAGGCAAAAACAAAGGACCCCGTAAATTATCAATATATGAATTCCGATACAGGTAAGATCATTATACTCATCGGGTTGGGTGTCGTTGTGGTGGGTGTGCTGATCTACTTCTTCCACGATAAGTTGCACTGGATCGGACGCCTTCCGGGCGATATCCGGGTAGAAAAAGAAAACGTACGGTTCTACTTCCCGATCACAACGATGATCCTGGTAAGCCTGATTGTTAGCGGGATACTGGCCCTCATCAGGAAGTTTTTCTAGCCCCCGGAAACGCCTGCTAGGTATAACTGATTAACAAAATAATAAGTTTGGTTAAATCTTTGTCCCAGCCACCGATTTGGCGTACTTTTGCGCCTCTTTTGCCCGTTGAAAACCTGTATAGAAGCTAATCGCTTGCTTGTCAGTGAGTCAACTTATTAATAAGTTAATTATGGAAATCAGAAACATAGCGATTATCGCCCACGTTGACCACGGTAAAACTACCCTGGTAGACAAGATCTTACACGCCACCAAGGTGTTCCGTGACAACCAGGATACTGGAGAACTGATCATGGATAACAATGACCTGGAACGCGAAAGAGGTATTACCATCTTCAGTAAGAACGCCTCCGTTACTTACAAGGATGTTAAGATCAATGTGATCGATACCCCTGGTCACGCCGACTTCGGCGGTGAGGTAGAGCGGGTATTGAAAATGGCCGATGGCGTATGCTTACTGGTAGACGCCTTCGAAGGTCCCATGCCTCAAACTCGTTTCGTACTCCAAAAGGCACTTCAGCTCAACCTGAAGCCGATTGTGATCATCAATAAAGTAGATAAGCCCAACTGCCGTCCCGATGAAGTGCACGACGCTGTATTTGAGCTTTTCTTCAACCTCGATGCTACCGAAGAACAACTCGACTTCCCCACCTTCTACGGTTCGGGCAAGAACGGTTGGTTCAACGACAGCCTCACACAGATCGACAACATCGATCCCCTGCTCGACGGTATCCTCAAGCACGTACCACCACCCAAGGTGAACGAAGGACCACTGCAGATGCAGATCACATCCCTCGACTACTCTTCTTTCCTGGGCCGTATCGCCGTAGGTAAAGTAAGCCGTGGTGTCATCAAGGAAAACCAGCCGATTGCCCTGATGCAAACCGGTGGTACCGTGAAGAAATCACGTGTAAAGGAACTGTACGTATTCGAAGGCATGGGTAAGAAACGTGTAAGCGAAGTAGTAGCCGGTGACCTTTGCGCTGTGGTAGGTATCGAAGATTTCGGTATCGGTGATACCATCGCCGACGCAGAAAACCCAGAAGCACTGCCCATTATCAGCGTAGACGAGCCAACCATGAACATGCTCTTCTCGATCAATAACTCACCTTTCTATGGCCGCGATGGTAAGTTCGTAACCAGCCGTCACCTCCGCGATCGCCTGATGAAAGAAACAGAGAAGAACCTCGCCCTCCGCGTGAAAGAAGCAGAAGGTGGTGGTGATAGCTTCCTGGTATACGGTCGTGGTATCCTCCACCTCGGTATCCTCATCGAAACCATGCGCCGCGAAGGCTATGAGCTCACCGTAGGTCAGCCTCAGGTAATCGTAAAAGAGATCGATGGTGTGAAATCTGAGCCATACGAAAACCTGGTAGTAGATGTACCCCAGGAATTCGCCTCCAAAGTAATCGACCTCGTTACCCGTCGTAAAGGCGAAATGCAGATCATGGAAACAAAAGGTGAAATGCAACACCTGGAATTCGAAATTCCTTCACGTGGTCTGATCGGTCTGCGTACGCAAATGCTGACCGCTACAACCGGTGAAGCAGTAATGGCACACCGTTTCATCGACTACAAGCCCTGGAAAGGTCATATTCCCGGCCGTAACAACGGTGTATTGATCTCCAAGATCGCTGAAAGAACAACCGCTTACTCCATCGATAAGCTGCAAGACAGGGGAACCTTCTTTGTAGATCCAGGTGAAGAAGTATATGCTGGTCAGGTAGTAGCTGAGAACATCAAGCCCGGTGACCTGGTTGTAAACGTAACGGAAGCCAAGAAGCTCACGAACCACCGTGCAAGCGGAAGTGATGATGCCACCCGCATCGCCCCCAAAACCTTGCTGACGCTGGAAGAATGTATGGAGTATATCCAACAGGACGAATGTATCGAGGTGACGCCCAACTTCATCCGAATGCGTAAAGTGATCCTGGACGAAAATGAGCGTAACAAAGTGTCCAAGCAAATGAAAACAGAAGCTGTTTAATAATCAGCTCAGTGTATACCGAAAGGGGTTATCCGCCAGGATAGCCCCTTTTTTATTGGCGGTACTTTGATTTGGAAAAAGAAGGTAGTATATTGGTTGTCGTTAAAATCCACCCATGAATAAACAGATCCAGACCATCGCGGTCATCCTGTCACTACTCTCCACCGGCTTGATGATCTACATGAATGCAAGCTCTTATGCCCGCTTTTTCAGCAATTTTTCAGATTACTTCTCTTTAAGGAATATGATAGGCTTACTGCCGCAGCTGTTGATGATGATGTTGGTATTGTTCGAGTTGGTGCTGGGAGTGATGGCCCTCGCCACCACCGGTCCCAGGCAAGACTGGGCGTATAAGATACTGCGTTACCTGACCGTAATGATCTTCATCATGTACCTGCCGATTACGTTCTTTGTGTTCATGGCCAATTCATCTGCTTTTGCCATGGCATCCACTTCTACGATGATCATGCTCTATGCAAGCCGTATACTGACACTGGCTGCTGTAGTGCTCTTCCTGATGGCCAGGCCCCAAAGCCAGCCGCCGGCGATTGACCTGGCCGAGTATGAACTGGTCTCTTATACCTCGACGGGGCATCGTTTTGTGCACTACCTGGTCGATACGATATTTGTGCTGCCGGTATTCCTGACCACCTACGCCCTGATCGTACAGTTTTATTCCGAGCATTTCTTACTCATGCAGCTGGTTTTCCTGCTCTGCTATTTTATGTATTCCTTTTTGTCTGAATGGATATTTGGTCAAACCCTGGGCAAGATGATGACCCGTTCCTGTGTTGCCGGCATCGGTTATAAACCCACAGCAGGCCGGATCCTGATCCGCAGCTTTGGCCGCTGGATCCCCTTCGATCCCCTGTCTTTTTTAATGGGGCGCAACTGGCACGATACCACCACCAGTACAACGGTAGTGTATGTCGATAGCTGGGAGAAAGCTTTTAACGAAGCGGATCATGACCGCGAAGATTGGTTGACTGCCTGATAAATCGTTGATGATACTGCCTGATCGGTGGCGGGGAAACCACTCACTGATCAGGCCTGTTTGATGCCCATCGATACAATGACCCGTGTACCGGCAGGCTCGCCCTCGTCGTCTGTTAGATCCTTGACCTCGGCCTGTATCTGCGCGTGGTAGATCTCATTGATGATCTGGATACGCTCGTCGGTTAATTTGATGCCCTGTTTCTGCAAAGTATTGATGCGACCGGTACGCGATTGAATCGACGCTGCCCGCCCGATGCCATTGTCTTCGATGCTCATACAAAGGCGGTCCTTGTTAAGCCAGTAATGCAGGTACAGCTCGCCCCGTTCTCCTTCTTTAGACATCAATCCGTGCCAGATAGCATTTTCTACAAAAGGTTGTAACAACAGCGGCGGAACCATCAGGCTGCCCCGGTTGATCTCATCACTGACATTGATGATCACATCGAACCTGTTGTTGAAGCGGAGCTGCTCCAGCTCGATGTACAATTCCAGTGACTTGATCTCCTGCTCAAGCGACACCCATTCCGATTGCGCGCTGTCGAAGATCAGGCGGATCAATTTGGAAAATTTGGTCAGGTAGCCCGATGCCTTCATCGACTCGTTGCGGAGAATGAAATTACCGATGGAGTTTAGACTATTGAAAACGAAATGCGGGTTCATTTGAAGCCTTAACACAGCAAGCCGGTTCTCGGCGATCTTGCGGTTGTTTTCGTGCAGGCGAATGGTAGTTGCCCGGTAAGCCTCCTCTACCTGGTACCGCACGATCTTATTGGCACATAGGGAAGCGATGGTATTGAGAATGAAGAGGTGCTTGGACTGAAAGAAATTGGGCTCATGGTGCTCTGCATCGATAATGCCCAAAACCTTACCCTGGTAGATGATCGGTACCGTGATCTCGGAATAACGCATATCATCGTCTACGATATAGCGGGGATCGGTAGTTGTATCGCCAATCATTTCGGGAATGCCGCTGACGGCTACGCTACCCACAATACCCTTGCCGAGCGGTATCTCTATCGGTTCGTAGATCTCGTAGTCTTTGGGATTTTTAGGGCCGTAAGCTGCTTTTTGCACCAGTACTTTACGGTCTTCATCGACCAGGTAAATAACACAATCCTCAAAATTCAGGTGAGAGATGCAGTTCTTGGTGACGTCCCAGAGGATCTCGTCGATGGTGTTCTTGCCAAAAAGGGAGGTGGCGAAATAGTTGATGGTCCTTTCAATTTCGAGATCATCGGATTGATTGGATTTGTGTTGCCGCACAAGTCGCCAGACCAGGTACAATATGATGGCGACAAGAATAGCTATTATCAGATAATTAGTTGTCAAAGTTGCTTGGATTTTAACAGGTGCCTTAAACCGTATCCCAAAATAGCGCACAAAAAGAGATAATACAGGCCCATTTGAGTAATTGGTCGATTTTGCCTTGTGGTCTATCTATTTAACCCAGTAAAGCGACAAGAATTGCCCAGCGTCTGACAGTCAATGTATAATGACTTGGTATTTTACACCGTTTACTCATAAAACCTGCCGCATACGCAGTCGCCGTTGGGCGTCCCTCTTTTGTTTGCTAGTTTTACTTGACCAAGACCTGTCTTATTAAGAATAATTCGAAAATGTTACTGCCGAGGCTACTAATAGCAAGCTTTATCCTCTTAGGGTTTACCTGCACCGTTACCGGGCAGGAGATCAGCTTTTCCCGCCTTAGCACGGCCCAGGGTCTTACGGGCAACAATGGCCAGTCTGTCGTACTGGACAAAAATGGCTTTCTCTGGATAGGCACTAACGATGGCCTCAATGTATTTGACGGCTATACGGTCACCAACTTTGTAAAAGACAAGTATCCGGAAATGCCTTCCGATGTGGTATTGCACCTGATGAATGACCGGCAAAACCGCACCTGGCTGGGCACCTATTCAGGAGCTGCCTGGGTGGATGAGAACAGGCGCTTTCACCGGGTAACGATACGCGATACGGTCACCCGTTTCCGCTGCCCTTCTATTTTCGAGACAGCCAGCTATGGGGTGGTACTGCACGCCGGTAAAGGGCAATACTACTTCGATAGCACCGCCGGCAAATGGAAGCAACTGGAGTGGTTGCCCGATCTCATCGGCAAAGGTGGGTTTGTCGATGCAGAGCCAGTCAAAGCCGACCAGGTGATCTTCATCACCGACTCGGTAGTCAGTATACTCGATTATAAGACCAGGAAGCTGGTTTTCAGACAGGTATTTGAAATCCCACTGAGTGCTTGCCGGGCAACGGACACGTCCATTGCCGTGGGCCTGAAAAAAGGCAAGGTCATGCTGGTCAACATCAGTAATGGCCGGCATATCGCCACCTATCAGCTCGTGAACCAATTGGGGGGTAAAACGATTAATGCCAACCTGACGGAAGTGCGCCGTGCCGCTAATGGCGACTTGCTGGTGGCCACTGATTTTGCCGGTCTCACCATTATCGATGCCAAAGGGCATATAACATCACATATACACGATCCGCTCAACCCCAGCTCTATCTCGGGTAATAATATCTATAGGGCCTATGCCGGTAAGAACGGGGAGATCATCGTAGGTACCAAGTCTGCCGGCATCAATATGGCCAATGTGTACAACAGGCCGGCTGCCTTCACGAGGATATTCAGTGATGAAAAAGGCAACCTGTATGACAATTATATCACGAAGATCGTAGAGGCAGCACCAGAGGTGTTTTGGGTAGGGGGCAACGATCGCCTCATCAAATGGAACAGGCGTACCAATCGTTCCGAGTTTTATCATTACTACGTTACGACGCCCGATGGAACAAGACCATTGGAGATACGGGCCATGGCCAAAGACCGGGCTGGCAAGCTATGGTTATCGGCAGCTGGCGACGGGCTTTGCCTGTTTGACCAGCAAAAGGGACAGTTTAAAAAGATCAGTTTCCCGCACGATACCGATCAGGTTATCCGTTCGCCCTATATATACGATTTGCATACCGTGGCCGATGGGACGATATGGGTGGGTACAGCACGTGGAGCATATGTACTGAACCCGGTAACAGGGCAGGCTACTGCTTTTGCACAACACGCTGTATTGAAAGAGTTGATGGGTAAGATGATCATCGCATTGTTCCAGGATCGCGAACAGCGAATATGGATAGGCACCCATGGAAATGGTATCTACAGTTATGACGGCCGCACCAACCAGTTGAGCCACCTGACTACGAAAGAAGGCTTGCCAGGAGATATTATCTACGGGTTTACCCAGGATAACAGTGGAGCTTTATATGCTGGCACAGCCCATGGATTTGTGATCATTCCGGAAAAAGGGGCTTTGCAGATCTACAACCGGCGCAATGGCCTTAGTTACGAACGATGCGAGTCATTATTGAAAGACAGCAGCGGAAGTATCTGGATTACCAACAGCAAATCATTGGTCCGATTCGATCCGGTGAAGCGCCAGATCACTCATTTTGAACAAAATTCCGGACTCAGTATCGATGGGTTTATTAGCAATGCAGCCATCAGAACGACCAATGGCGAACTGTTATTGGGTACCGAAAAAGGGATCAACGCTTTTTATCCCGATCGGCTGGTGATTACCCCTTCCTTGCTGCAGGTCAGTGTATATGCGATCGACACCAACGACTCGCTGCAATACTTCGGCAGCAATGCTCGTTTTTCATTGCCTTACAACCACAATGACATAACCTTTCATTTCACAGCCGTTCACCTCAATGGCTCGCGCAATATCGAGTACCAGTATATGTTGAAGGGCTACGACCGGGAATGGCATGCGGGCACAGATATACGGGAGGCGCGTTATCCCTCATTACCCGCTGGTCAATACAGTTTCCAGCTGCGGGCCAGTATAGACCGGGTAAAGTGGACCAACGCCAACAATGAGATATCGATTACGATCGTGCCACCGATATGGCAACGCTGGTGGTTCATCACGGCTGCCGTCATAGCATTGGCATTGATCATGTATACCTTGTATCGCTGGCGACTGAAGCAGGTGCGGGAGAAGGAAATGATGCGTTCTGAATACAACCAACGGATTGCAGAAATAGAAATGAAGGCGCTGCGTGCCCAGATGAACCCGCACTTCATCTTCAACTGCCTGAACTCCATCAACCGGTATATCGTAAAAAGCGATCATGCTACAGCATCACTATACCTCACCCGGTTTTCTAAACTCATACGGCTGATCCTGGATAATTCAAACAGCAAGAATGTGCTGCTCGCGAACGAACTGGAAGCATTGCGGATCTATATGGAGATGGAGTCGCTTCGATTCAATAACAAGTTCACGTACGAGATTCTGGTCGATGAGGATGTGGTGCCAGAGATTATGGAAGTACCGCCATTGATCATTCAGCCCTACGTGGAGAATGCCATATGGCATGGTTTGCTGCACAAAGAAACGGCTGGCCATTTGATCATACACCTGAGCCTGGTGGCAGACAATATGCTGCAATGTGTCGTCGAAGACAATGGAGTAGGCCGCGAGCGGGCCATGGAGTTTAAAAGCAAATCGGCTACGACGAAGAAGTCATTGGGCATGAAGCTGACGGAAGACAGGATAGCGATCCTGAATAAACATACCGCTACCAACGCCAGCATTACCATCGTAGACCTGCACGGTGAACAGGGGACTGCCAGTGGAACCAAAGTAATATTGAAAATGCCCGTATAGGTCCTGAACAAACAACTTGCTTAATTTCAAAATAGACGATTATGATCAACTGTGTTATTGTGGACGATGAGCAGAACTGCATCGAGATGCTGGAGTGGTTACTGAAGACCTACTGCCCGCAGGTTACGATTAGCGAGATGTGTCTTTCTGCGGAGGAAGGGTTGAAGGCGATTCGCCAGCATCAGCCCGATGTGGTGTTCCTCGACATTGAAATGCCGCGCATGAATGGCTTTGATATGCTGGAGCAGTTTGATAAGCTGGAGTTTGATGTGGTGTTCACGACAGCCTACGACAAGTTTGCCATCAAGGCTTTTCGCTATAGCGCATTGAACTATCTCCTGAAGCCCATCGATCCGGATGACTTGAAAGAAACTATAAGAAGACTGGAAGAGAAGAAATCTATTCCAACGCGCGAACAAATAGAATTGCTGCTACAGCATGTCAAGAACATCAGCAAGAATACAGTGCCACGTATTGCCTTGACGACAAACGATGGAATGATATTCGTATCGACACAGGATATTGTATACTGTGAAGCAGAAAGTAATTACACCAATATCGTACTGTCGGGTGGTAAGAAGGTCATGGTATCAAAGGTGCTGAAGGATATCGATGAAGCACTGTCGGGCCCCGACTTCTTCCGCATTCACAACTCTTTCCTCATCAACATCAACCACATCAAGAAGTTTGTACGAGGTGAAGGAGGATATGTTGTCATGGATGATAACGCGATCATTAGTATATCTCGCTCACGCAGGCAGGAGTTTATGGAGTTGTTCTCGAAGTTTTGATACGATATACCACTAACCGGGTATATCATGTGGTAGTGTTATAAAATCCATAAAAGCAAGTCCTGTATTTTAACATTATTTTTTAAGCAGCAGTAACTACTGTCATAATGTTGGTAAAACCACGTGACACAACTGTTCGCTTTCGATACAGCCTATCTGTGTTGAATAAATTATCTGCTTGAGAATCAGATTGATAATTTTATCGTCGGCTGTAATGCCCAACCCCACTGGCTTTCACTGCTTGATTGCATTTTAATAGAACAATCACTCAATTCATTCAAAGAACACTACCGTTCACTCAAAGATCACTTGCACAGGAAAAAATCCTTGCTAACTTTGCGGCGCAATCTGGTACAAGAGCTACGATTTCTACAGCAGTGTGATGCAATTGTTAAGGAAATGGTAAGCTAAAAAAAAGAGAGATCAGGTTGTAACATTTGAAAACAAACGGCGTCTTATAAAGTGTGATGCATGAGCAACAAAGCAGCACTTAAGAAATAAATAGCCATAAAAACAAAAAAACATTCAAAATGAAAAAGAGTATTTTAACCTGGGTACTGTTGTTAACAGTAGGTCTTACAAGCACTTTCGCTAACATCAAAGAAAACGTCAACGAACAAGTTATCTCCGCATTTAAGAAAGATTTCGGTACTGCTCAGGATGTAAGCTGGGAAAAGACCAAAGAGATCTCTAAGGCAACTTTCAAACTCAATGATCAGGTAATGTTCGCTTATTACGCAGAAGGTGGTAACCTGCTGGCTGTGATCAGGAACATTGTTTCAACCCAGCTGCCTATCAATCTGCTGAGCGACCTGAAGAAGAATTACAACGGTTACTGGATCAGCGACCTGTTTGAAATGGCTTCTGACGACACGACCTCTTATTATGTTACCCTCGAGAATGGTGACCAGAGCATCGTCCTGAAGTCTTCCGGTCTGAGTTCCTGGGAAACCTTCAAGAAAGACAAGAAATAACAACATCGTAATTGTGCAACTACATAAGGCCCCGCCAATTGGCGGGGTTTTTCTTTGCCACATTGGCACTTGTCCGGTTACTGAAATGCGTGTACTTTTGTGTCCTCAATTGATTTATGAAACAGTGCCGTAAGATATTCGCAACTTTATTAATATTGGTCGCCTGCACCTTAGGAGCTGCGGCACAATGTTCAATTTGCACAAAAACAGCCTCCCAACTGGGTGAGCGTCCCGCAAAAGCGCTGAATACCGGAATTATTTATTTGGCTTTTGCCCCGCTCGCGATTATGGGGTATGTTGGCTACCGCTGGTGGAAGAGCAATCGGATAGCCTAGGCAAATACATCGATACAGTGTAATCACGATAAAAAGCCGGAAGTGGATGATCATCCTCTTCCGGCTTTCTTGTATAAAGGCCTTGTATAAACCGTTCGCTTAGGACACCCGTTGGATGTCTGCCCCCAGTTTGCGTAGGCGTTCGTCAATATGCTGGTAACCGCGGTCGATCTGCTCGATATTTTGGATTACACTCTTACCATCGGCACTCAACGCGGCGATCAGGAGGGATACGCCTGCCCGGATATCGGGGCTGCTCATGGTAATGCCCCGCAGGTTTTGCTCCCGGCCCAGTCCAATCACGGCAGCGCGGTGTGGGTCGCAAAGAATGATACGGGCGCCCATGTCGATCAGCTTATCGACGAAGAATAGGCGGCTTTCAAACATCTTTTGGTGAATGAGCACGCTGCCCCTTGCCTGGGTGGCGACTACCAGCACAATGCTGATCAGGTCGGGCGTAAATCCTGGCCAGGGATGATCATAGATGGTCAGTACCGATCCATCGAGGAAGGTCTGCACTTCATAGATGTCCTGCTCGGGAATATGAATATCGTCGCCTGTAAACTCCATTTGTATGCCCAGCTGCTTAAACTTGTCGGGGATGACGCCCAGGTTGTCCAGGCTGACATTCTTGATGGTAATATCGCTTTGGGTCATGGCTGCCAATCCGATGAATGAGCCAATCTCGATCATGTCGGGAAGCATGCGGTGCTCGGTACCGCCCAGGTAGTCTACTCCCTCGACCACGAGGAGGTTGCTGCCGACGCCACTGATTTTAGCACCCATGCGGATGAGCATCTTACACAACTGCTGCAGATAGGGTTCGCAGGCGGCATTGTAGATCGTTGTGGTGCCTTTGGCCATGACGGCTGCCATCACGATATTGGCGGTGCCGGTTACTGAAGGTTCGTCGAGCAGGAGGTAGGTGCCACGTAAGTTGGATGCTTCGAGGTGGAAGAAGCCGTCGCCGGACTCGTAATTGAAAGTAGCGCCAAGCTTTTCAAAACCAAGAATATGGGTATCGAGTCTGCGGCGGCCAATCTTATCACCGCCGGGGCGGGGAATAAATGCCTTGCGATAGCGTGCCAGCAAGGGCCCGGCCAGCATGACGGAGCCACGGAGGCGACCGCTTTTCCTTTTATAATCTTCGCTGCGCAGGTAATCTACGTTTACATTATCGGCCTGGAAAATGCAGGTATCGCGCTGTGAGCGTTCGATCTTTACATTCATTTCACCCAACAACTCAATCAGCAGGTTTACGTCGAGGATATCGGGAATGTTGGTGATCGTAACTTTTTCCGGCGTTAGCAAAACTGCACTGATGATCTGGAGCGCTTCATTTTTTGCGCCTTGCGGTTGAATATCGCCCCGCAATTTCTTACCGCCGTTTACTTCAAAGGAAAGCATAGATTGGCTGGAAGTTGAATGGTGAATGATTAAAAGGAGTGCAAAATAAAAAAAGTTGACCAGCCTCCTGATCAACTTATTAATAAGTTACTTTACTGAAGGTTATTTGTAGCGTTTCTTGAACTTGTTGTTGCCCCCACGGTCGTTCCGGTCATTGCGATCGTTCCGATCATTCCGGTTGTTGTTTCCGCCGCCGCTGCCACCACGTCCCTGGTGTTGGAACTTCTGGTTGCGCTTGTTGCGGTAGTCACCATAGTTACCACCGCCGCGGTTGTTGTCGCGCTCACGACCTTCGTTGGGGCGATTCTGACGCACGTAAGGCGTATTGGTAAAGGTCAGCTGGCCTTCGGTCAGGTTAGTGAGTTCGCTTTGGATAGCGTCGTCATGTACCATCTCTTTATGCCAGTTGTTATAAGCCAGCTTCATATAATAAGCTACGGCGTTGGCGAAGCCCTGGCGTTTTTCCGGGTTGTCTTCTTTGAGCGCTTTGTTGATCACCAATTCCAGGTTCTTGCCGAGGTGGCTGAACTTGGGGTAGCGTTTGGGATAAGGCAGCGGCTTGGGCCTTGCCTTCAAAGTTTCCCGGGTAGGGATGGGATAGGGCGAGTCCACATCCAGTTTAAAGTCGGATATAAGGAACAGGTGATCCCATAGTTTATGACGGAAATCTTCGACATTTTTCAAGTGCGGATTCAGAAAGCCCATCAACTCAATCACGGCATAAGCATTACGCTGGCGAGCTTCACGGTCTTCCAGGCTCAACAGGTATTCGATCATCTTCTGAATATGGCGGCCATACTCCCTATAGATGAGGAGGTTTCTCTCGGTATTATACTCCATTTCCCCGATAGTTTTTGACATGCCAACAAAAGTAGCAAACTAAATTAATAAAATGAAAGTCGTTTTGGCCCTCATTTTGGTGAGAATCACGGGGAAACAGGCGCTTTGGCTGGTTTTGTTCGGGAAAAACCATTATTCGGCGTATTTTTGTGATTCTATTTACAAAAAACTGATAGTCAATAAAGCATGAAGAAGTCTACAATCACTGTCGACGTAGAGCTGGACGAAAAGAATGTGCCGGAACGAATTACCTGGAGTGCCACCGCGAGTACTGCCGATGAACCACGCCCGGCCAAGGCGCTGATGTTGTCGTTTTGGGATGGTGCCGATAAGTCGGCCCTGCGCATGGACCTTTGGACCAAAGAAATGATGGTCGACGAAATGGCCGACTTCTACTACCAGACCTTTATGACCATGGCCGACTCTTATGAACGGTCAACCCACCAGCAGGAGCTGGTCGATGATATCAGGAACTTTGCTCAAAACTTCTACCGCAAGTTCCAGGACATCCAATTAAAAGAAAACAAGGCATAAAAATACCATTATGGCTTTAGAACAACAGATACAGACTGCGCTGAAAACAGCCATGCTTGCCAAAGATGAGGTGGGACTGCGTAGTCTTCGCGCCATCAAAGCAGCCATTTTGCTGGCAAAAACTTCTGAAGGTGCAGGTGGTGAGTTGAAAGAGGAAGAGGAAGTAAAATTGCTGCAGAAGCTGGTTAAACAGCGCAAGGATTCCCTGGAGATCTTTCAACAGCAGAACCGGGAAGACCTGGCGAAGAAAGAGCAGGAAGAGATTGCAGTAATCGAACAATTCCTGCCAAAGCAACTCAGTATCGAAGAGCTGAAGCCCCTGTTGGCAAAGATTATTGCGGAGGTCGGTGCTACTTCTCCAGCCGAAATGGGCAAAGTAATGGGTGTCGCCTCTAAACAACTGGCCGGGCAAGCTGATGGCAAGTCCATCAGTACGGCTGTCAAGGAATTGCTGGCTAAATAATGATCATCGATATACTGTTTGGTATCCTGATGTTGCTGGCCGTTATCAAAGGATTCCGGCGCGGTCTTGTAATTGCTGTATTTTCAGTAGTAGCGATCATTGTAGGGCTTGCAGCTGCCATGAAACTGTCGACCCTGGTAGCAGACTGGTTGAAAGACTCTACCAATGTGTCGGTGCAATGGCTGCCTTTTATTTCCTTTGCCATAGTGTTGATCGGAGTCATCCTGTTGATTCGATTAGGGGCTAACCTGATCGAGGCATCGATGGAAGTAACTTTATTAGGATGGGTGAACCGGTTGGGGGGGATAGTGTTATATATCATAGTATATACACTGGCTTTTAGTGTGTTTCTTTTTTATGCCACCCAGCTCAAGCTCCTGAACGAAGAGACCATTGCGGGTTCGGTGGTTTATTCCAGGATACAGCCATTGGCTCCTTTGGTAATAAATACCTTTGGTAAACTGATCCCCTGGTTTAAAGACATGTTTACGCAATTGGAAGGATTTTTTGCTCAAATTGCACAGCGGTCCGGACAATAATCTGTGCATCTTAGCGATTTTGATAGGGCCGCGAAAAGCCAAAATAATCAGTAGTTTACGGTAAATATTACACCGTAAAATGCCCAAGATGCTATAATTGAGGTAAAACGTTTATTTTAGCGAATAATTGACTGAACTGAACCGATTTAAGAGATGAATTACGAGATCAAACAAGTGGACAAGTTCAAATTTATTGAAGAGGGTGAGGGTGAACCGTTGGTATTGTTACACGGTTTGTTCGGCGCTTTGGGCAACTTCAATGATTTGATCAGCTATTTCAAGCATCATTACAAGGTAGTGGTGCCTATGCTCCCTTTACTTGATCTTGACCTGCTGCATACCTCAGTAGGAGGCTTGCAGAAGTTTGTGCACAAGTTCCTGGAGTTCCGTGACTATAAGAATGCACACCTGCTTGGTAACTCTTTGGGCGGCCATGTTAGCCTGTTATACATATTGAAGCATCCTGAAAGGGTTAAATCTTTGATCCTGACAGGAAGTTCGGGCCTTTTTGAGAATGGGATGGGCGATACTTATCCCAAAAGGGGCGATTATGAATATATTAAAAAGAAAGCCGAAGTAACATTCTACGATCCAAATGTGGCTACCAAAGAGATTGTTGATGAGGTGTACGAAACGGTCAATAACCGTCTCAAGGCTATTAAGGTGATTGCCCTGGCCAAAAGTGCTATCCGTAATAATCTTGGTGAAGAACTCAATCAGATCAAACAACCCACGTTATTAATATGGGGAAACAACGATGCAGTAACCCCTCCATTCGTTGCCAGAGAGTTTCAAAAACTGATCCCCAACAGTGAGCTACACTTTATCGACAAGTGCGGTCACGCCCCAATGATGGAAGTGCCGGACGAATTTAACCGGATCCTCCATAAATTTTTGACAAAATTGAATGAGCCGGCAGCGGTAGCCTGATTTTTATCGTCTATATAAGTAAGTGCCCCGGATTTGTTGCTCTCGCTGCAACGACCAACAACTGCTCGCACCACTGGGGGGTTAGTATTGCCTTTATCAGAACTTGTTTTGTTTCTGGCTTGGATAGCCACGCGTTTCATCAACAGATTTATTCCTTCAAAACCTGATCAAGTGCTAAACAAAGAACTCATATCAGCCGCCATTCCCACACTCACTCTGAAAGACACCGTATTTCAGGCCCTTGAAATGATGGCAGAGTTCCATGTGATGCAACTGGCTGTAGTAGCCGAGGAGAAATTGTTGGGTATGGTTTCTGAAGACGATCTGATGAATGTCGACGAAAACCTGGCTCTCCAGACTTTGGAGCCTCATTTTTCACGGGCAGCTGTAAAGGCCAACACCCATTTTATGGAGGCTGTGCAGATGATGAATGACCATAATCTTTCCATTGTTCCGGTGGTGGAACCCGAGCAGTTATTTGTAGGGGTAATTACCACGAGTGACCTGCTCCGGCAACTGGGAAAGGTAACTGGGGCCAGCGAACCAGGTGGCGTCATTGTGCTGGAAATGGAACAGCGGAGTTTCTCTTTTTCGGAGATCAGCAAGCTGGTAGAAACCAACGATGCGCAGGTGACACAGCTCAATACCTATTGGGACGCCAACGGTGGAACCTTTATTGTGACATTGAAAATCAATAAGTTTGAAATCTCAGACATCATCGCCACTTTCCAACGGTATGAATATCAGGTCAAATACTATTTTGGCGAGGAGCTCTACGAAAATGAACTACGCAGCAACTACGATCATTTAATGAATTACCTCAGCATTTAGCGCAAATAGCAGGATTCTGTTATCTTCGTCAGAATTCAGTCAACCTTTAATCGCCGGTACCTGCAACAGACACCCTGCATGCGGACGACAACCATATATTGTGCTGTAGTAATGCTCCTGTTGCTGGTAATGAACCATCTCCAGGCACAACCACTTCCTTCCACCACCAACCGGCAAGAACCTGCTGTACCCAAGTTGCAGGAACCACGCAGTACGCCATTTTACATTGGTAAAGTGTACGTAGAAGGGAATAAGCGCACCAAGTCATACATCATTGAAAGAGAGCTACCCTTTAAAAGTGGGGATTCAATCTTTCTGCCCGAACTGGTGAAGGGATTCGAGATTTCCCGGCAGCAGTTGTTCAATACAGGACTGTTCAACGAAGTGATTGTTGCGCTCAAGTCGTTCCGCGGGTACGAGGTCGATATCATCATCCAGGTAAAAGAACGCTGGTATTTTTTCCCGATTCCGTATTTGAAGCCGGTAGACAGGAATCTATCCGAATGGGCACGCCAGGGATATGGGCTGGATCGTGTCAACTACGGTCTAAAATTCACCCAGTATAATTTTTCCGGACGGAATGACAAGCTCCGCTTTTACCTGCTTACGGGATATACCAAACAGATCCAGTTTCAATATGAACAACCCTATGCTGACAAAAAACTGAAGCATGGCTTTGGGGTTGGTTTTTCCTACTCATTCAACAAGGAGATCAATTATGCGACAGTCAACAACCAGCAGATGTTTACTGATTCGCTCACCGATGGCATCAAACGCTGGGAGGGAAGCCTTCAATACAATTACCGACCTGGCCTTCGAACGTTCCATACCGTGCGATTATCTGTCGCGCGTCAGGTGGTGGATAGCCAGCTGCTGGGCCTCAATCCAAAATATTTAACTGCCAGCAATAGCGCCGTTACCTATCCTGAGTTATCTTATAATATACGCTACGTCAATGTTGACTATGTACATTTCCCCTTGACCGGATGGGTTGCAGAAGGGGGTATTCTCAGGCGTGGGATCGACAAACACATGAACATGTGGCAGATCAATGGTAAGGCCAATAAAGGTTGGCGCGTGGCTAAAAAGACTTACTATGCCCTGCAGGGAGCGGCCGTGTTACGCTATCCGTTCGATCAGCCATACATCAATCACCGGATGTTTGGGTATGGCGATATGTTCCTGCGGGGATTGGAAAAATATGTGGTAGATGGCGTCGCTGCGGGAATGGTTCGCAACACCCTGCGGTATGAACTGTTCCGTTTTAATATCAATAACCCTTTGAGAACGCGTTCACACGACCAAATTCCTTTCCGCATCTATGCCCGGACGTTTGGTGACATGGGGTATTCATATAATAAAAACTTCACTGATAATTCTCTCACCAACCGGATGTTATATACTGGAGGGTTTGGTATGGACGTGGTGACCTTTTACGATATTATCCTACGTTTTGACTATAGCTTTAACCAAATGGGCCAAAGCGGCGTGTTCTTCCATGTCAAGAACGATTTTTGATACCTGTTACCATCGTTCTCCCGGGCTGATATTCCTGTGTACCATATCCTGTATCTTTGAACCCGCACAGGAAAGCGGGTTATAGGGTTTCCTGTTAACCGTATTCTTAATGCTTGTTTTTTATTATGAAAGTAGCTATATATAGTCGGGTTATTGACTACGATCAGAAAGGAGATGTTCAGCTATTGTTTGATGAACTGAGCCGGGAAAAGATGGAACTGGTGATCTACGAACCATTTTTTGAAACCATTCGTTCTTCTTTCCGGTTTCCAGATAAGATGTCTTTGTTTAAGGACTCGAATGACCTAACGAGTGAGATTGATTTTTTGATTAGTCTCGGTGGTGATGGTACCATGCTCGATACGGTTACATTGGTACGGAATAAAAATATTCCCGTACTGGGGATCAATTTTGGCAGGCTGGGATTCCTTGCCAGCATTGGCCGCACAGAATTGGCGGCTACCGTGCAGTCGCTCGTCACTCGGAATGTCATTATTGACAAGCGCTCGCTGATTCACCTGGATGCCAATAAGCCGCTTTTTGGGGATATCCCATATGGATTGAACGAGTTTGCGATCCACAAAACAGATACCTCACCAATGATCAAGATCCACACTTATCTCAATGGTGAGTTTTTAAATACCTACTGGGCAGATGGCCTGATTGTTGCCACCCCAACCGGGTCGACCGGTTACTCATTGAGTTGCAACGGACCAGTAGTATTTCCAGAGTCTGCCAGCTTTGTGATCACCCCGGTGGCTCCGCATAATCTTAATGTCAGACCGATCGTGGTAGGAGATGATAATATTATTTCATTTGAAGTGGAAGGACGAACGGATCATTTTATTTGTGCGTTGGATTCACGCAAGGAGATCGTAGACAAAAAAGTACAGCTTGCCGTTCAACGCGAGGCATTTACATTCAGTCTGGTAAGGCTCAATGAGCGGAATTTTCTGCAAACGCTGCGTAATAAGCTGTCCTGGGGACTGGACACCCGGAATTAACAAACCGTATAGAAAGAAAAAGGCCGTTTATTGCGTTAAACCCAAATACTTTAATCATTATATTGCGAGTATGAACAAACTGGCTGTTGCATTACTGCTCCTCGTGGGGGTGTCATTGGCGAAAACCGCTGACGCACAATATGAGGCCATTCGGCAGGAAGGTGAATTTGGTATATCAGCCGGTGCGGCTCATTACTTCGGCGACCTCAACACCCGGGGCAGGATCAATCGCCCTAAACTGGCGGTAGGGGCCTTTTTCCGCAAGCAATTTGGAAACTATATCGGTCTGAGGGTAAGCGCACACTTTGCTCAGCTGGGTTATTCTGATATTTACAACGATCAGAATGAGTACCAACGCAGGCGTAACCTTAGTTTCAACAGCAATATTTTCGAACTGGCGCTCCAAGGGGACTTCAACTTCTTCAAGTTTGTACCCGGAGATCCGGATCACCGCTTTACACCCTATGTAACGTTGGGTGTAGGTGTATTTAGTTATGATCCTTATGCCTACCTCAATGGGCAGAAGGTGTTTTTGCGCCCGCTGGGAACAGAGGGCCAGGGGATGGTTGGATATGATAAGCCCTATAATAGTATGGCAATCTGTCTTCCACTGGGTGTAGGGGTAAAGTATGCATTATCCGATCGAATGAACATCGGCTTCGAAATCGTTCACCGCTTCACGAATACAGATTACCTCGATGATGTCAGTAAGACCTATGTCGGCCTGGGTAAATTCCCTTTGATGCCGGATAATTCGCTTTCTCAGGCAGCCCTGTTGCAAGACAGATCCTACGAGTTGGGGGAACGAATTGGTACAGAAGGACGTCAACGTGGTTTTGCCAAGCAAAAAGACCAGTACATTTTTGCGGAGGTAACCCTTTCTTTCAACCTGACCTCTTATCGCTGTCCTACAGCTTATTGATTTTTTCAGAACGCTTTAGTTGGTTCCTTTTAAACTTGCCCCCATTGCCGGGTGTGCAGATTGGCTGATTCTGTCTGCCAAAGTACGCTTTGTGCCCAATTAAGCCACTGTTGGTTCATGAATGGGTAAACTATTGGCGGGTTGAGGCCCATAATCTTGTTAAAGTCGGCAGTATCAATGAATTGCCCGACAGTTCACGTATTTATTCCGTCAGAATTGTAGAATAGGATTTAAGTTGACAGGTAAAACGGTCGAAGAAAACCTGTCGTGGCAGGGATGTAAACGAGGCTAGCAATTGTTTTCCAGCGAATAGCACCGGGATCTGACCTAATATTAAAAACTATCAAAAGTAGCTTCCCTCTTAATCTTTTTGTACCTTCGTGCACTTCAAAAAACAGGGTAATGCAGAGCCTTAAGGAGCAAATTAACTTGCAGCGGTTGCCCCGGCACATTGCCATCATCATGGATGGTAACGGACGTTGGGCGCAGGAAAAGGGGCAAGACCGCCTCTATGGCCATTTTCATGGCGTAGAGAGCGTACGCAACATTGTGGAAGGTTGTGCAGAGTTGGGGGTAGGTTACCTTACCCTGTATGCATTCTCCACTGAAAATTGGGACCGTCCCGAATATGAGGTAAGTGGCCTCATGGAGCTCCTGGTTGACACGATCCGCAAGGAAACGGAGACCCTTAATAAGAACAATATCAAGCTGCATGTCATCGGTGACATGAATATGCTGCCTGCATATGCGCAGAAGGAACTGAACGAATCGCTGGAGATCACCAGCCGCAATACGGGCCTCAACCTTATTATGGCACTCAGCTACAGCAGTCGCTGGGAACTGGTCAATGCTGTTAAACTTATCGCGACGGATGTGAAGGCCGGAAAGATCGATCCAGCTGCCATCACACAGGATACGCTTCAGAAATACCTTGTTACCAGCAATTTCCCGGATCCGGAGCTTATGATCCGCACCAGCGGTGAATACAGGATCAGTAATTTCTTACTTTACCAATTGGCTTACGCCGAACTCTATTTCACCAATGTGCGCTGGCCTGATTTCCGCAAGGAAAACCTTTACGAGGCTATCCTCGACTTTCAAGCGAGGGAAAGGCGCTTTGGGAAAACAGGGGACCAAATACAGCAGGATGCCATCAGCCAATAAGTTGACAATAACCTACCTACAAAACATACAGGCCGCATTTCTTTTAACAAACACTTTTAAGTTAATCTTACTTAAATCCCTTTAATTTGCCCCAGCTTAAACAACCCGGAATGCAGCGTACGTTTACATTTTCTGCTATTTTACTGGCTTTGATGACCATTTTCGTGAGTTCAACATATGCCCAGGAAAAGACCGATACCATCCCTACCTCTATCGATCCGGAGCTGGAAGCACTTCCTCATGCTAAAACACCTAAAGAATATACCATTGCCGGGATTAAAGTAACCGGTACTAAAAGATACGATGAGCAACTGCTTATCTCTATCGCTGGTATCAACGTGGGCGATCATATTATGATTCCCGGCGGTGACCAGTTCAGTAAGGCGATCACGAATCTCTGGAATCAGCGTCTTTTCTCCAATGTACAGATATATTTCACCCGCCTCGATGGCATGAACCTTTATATAGAGATCAATGTCACAGAACGTCCGGCATTATCTAAGTATTACTTCAAAGGTGTTCGAAAATCAGAGGAAGAAGATTTACGCAACAAACTGAACCTGGTTGTAGGTAGGGTAGTAACTGAAAATACCAAGATCAGCGCCATTCAGCTGATCCAGAGTTATTTTACGGAAAAGGGCTACCAGAGTGCTGCAGTTAATATTGACGAATCGCCCGATCCTGCGCTGCCTAATTCTGTCATTCTTACTTTTTATATCGAGAGAGGTCATAAAGTACGTATCGATAATATCCTGTTTGAGGGCAACGAAAGTGTTAATGACCTGAAGCTGAAGAAAAAGATGAAGGGCACCAAGGAGATGAGTAAACTGACCTTGTTCCCATCTACTGATTCCGTCGATACGGCTGGTCAAAAACGCACCAGTTTCAAAGAGTATGTTGGTGACCTTGGATTCCTGTCAATGACCAAAACCAAGGATTTCCTGGATCCTTATTTCCGCTTCAAATTATTCAGTTCTGCGAAGTTCAATGAAAAGAAGTTCGAAGAAGATATGGAGAGTATCCTGTCCTATTATAATTCACTGGGTTTCCGGGATGCGACCATTGAGGCTAAACCTCAAACTTATAATAAGAAAGGTAACCTGCGCGTTGGCCTCAAGATTGACGAAGGTCATAAATATTATTTCGGCAACATTGCCTGGAAGGGTAATACCAAATACTCCGATTCCATTCTGAACTTCCTGATGGGAATTAAGAGAGGGGATACCTATAATCTTGAAATACTCAATAATAAATTGGGTAAGGCAGCTTCACCAGAAGGTGGTGACATTAGCAGCCTTTACCTCGATGACGGTTACCTGTTCTTCAAAGCAGATGCGGTTGAAACAGCCGTATATAATGATACGATCGATTTCGAGATTCGTATGATGGAAGGCCCTCAGGCAACCATCAAGAATATTACGATATCTGGTAACGAGAAGACAAAAGAGCACGTAATCCGCCGTGAGATCCGTACACTGCCTGGCGATAAATTTAGCCGTTCGGATCTCGTCCGTTCCAACCGTGAGATCGCCCAGCTTGGATTCTTTAACCAGGAAAAGATTGGTATCAACCCGGTACCCAACCAGGAAGATGGTACAGTGGATATTCACTATACCCTGGAAGAAAAATCTTCCGATCAGCTCGAGCTTAGCGCAGGCTGGGGTGGTGGTATTGGTTTGACAGGGACACTCGGTGTGTCATTCAACAACTTCTCGATCAAGAATATCTTCCGTAAACAAGCGTGGGATCCGTTACCAACAGGTGATGGGCAAAAGCTGAGCGTGCGTGTGCAGTCAAATGGGCGCGCTTACCAGTCATACAACTTCTCATTTACCGAACCATGGCTAGGTGGTAAGAAGCGTAACTCGCTTACAGTTGCATTATATAATAGTACATTCCGTACTGGTGGTATCGACTATAGCACTGGTAGATATTTCTTCAGCGATTCTAACCGGTTGAAAAACTTTGGTGCTACCATTTCTTTGGGCAAGCAGTTGAAATGGCCTGATGACTATTTCACACTGGTGTACTCGCTCAATTTTACCCAGTACAAACTGGAAAACTATCTGTTGTTTAGCAGAGACTTTACCAATGGCACATCAAACAACCTGAGCTTTAAGATTGCGCTCAACCGGAACTCAGCGGGCCCCAACCCGATGTTCCCGACCAGTGGTTCTAATTTCCTGGCCAGCCTCCAGCTGACACCACCATATTCATTATTTAATAAAAGTATTACTACAGAAGACAGTTACAAACTGCCTGAGTTTCATAAATGGCGTTTCAATGCCGAGTGGTTCATTCCGATCGGTAAACCCATGGGGGCCGACAGAAGCCGTCAGTTCGTATTGCGTGCTGCTGCTAAATACGGCTTTATGGGCCGTTACAACAGCAAACTGGGTTATTCGCCATTCGAGCGCTTCCAGGTAGGGGATGCCGGTTTGGCCAATGGTAATATGATCCTGGGTTACGACATCATCGCTCACCGCGGATATCCCGTGTATGAGAACTCCGATCCCAAGATCAATCCTGATCAGCAGAACGCGAGTCAGTTCTTTACCATGTTCAACAAGTACACTCTTGAATTGCGGTATCCATTTACGACGAATCCTAATAGTACTATCTATGGTATGGCCTGGTTTGAGGCAGCCAACGGATGGTATGATTACAAAGATTATAATCCATTCCGCCTCCGTAGAAGTGCCGGTGTGGGTATGCGTTTCTTCCTGCCCATGTTTGGTTTGCTTGGCTTCGACTATGGTGTCGGATTCGATCGTCTGAAACCCAATGGCAAGCTGCGCGATGCTGCCCGCTTCACCTTCATGCTCGGATTCGAGCCGGAATAGGTGCGGTTCTGCCGCTGAGGGCGCATGGTTTTTTTGCGAATAACTGGATTATAAGGATATTTATAAGCCTGGTTATCTGTATGCTACTACAACAGATAGCCATATTCCCTTGTACTTTATTATCTTATTAGCTAAACAAAAGACTATGAAAAAAATACTGCTCACCTGTTTTGCCCTGTTCCTGCTTGCCGGCGTTTCCGTAGCACAACGGTATGGCATCGTTGATACCAAGTATATTCTCGATAAGATGCCTGATTATAAAGAGGCACAAAAAAAGCTGGATCAGTTCAGTGTTCAGTGGCAGAAGGAGATTGACGATAAGCAAGCAGCGCTGGACAAAATGTATAAGGATTTTGATGCTGAGCAGGTCATGCTGAGTGAAGAGTTGAAAAAGAAAAGGGAGGATGAGTTGTTTGTGCGGGAGAAGGAATTGCGCGACCTGCAACGTAAACGCTTTGGTTTTGAAGGTGATCTGTTCAAAAGACGTCAGGAACTGATAAAACCCATACAGGACAAGGTTTACAACGCCATTCAGAAGATCGCGGTGAACCGTGCATTCGATTTTATTTTGGACAAAAGTGAGGGAATTACAGTTATCTTTGCGGACCCCAAACTTGACCGGAGCGAAGACGTTTTGAAGGAATTGGGTGTTAAATAAACGTGAAACCATTAGCCAGGGAACAACCTCATATAGGCAATTTTCAACTTGAATTTAAAATAAAACCGAACACCTGAAGCAGCAAATCATAAGGCTTTGGGTGGCCTTAACAACAAAATTGAAACGCATGAAAAAGTTTTTTACAGGTATGTTGTTTGCCCTGGGCCTGATGGTGGCTGGTGAAGTAAACGCTCAGACCAAGATTGGCTATATCAGCTCACAGGAAGTGGTAAGCATTATGCCTGAGACGCGCAAGGCAGATTCTGCCCTGAACGATTTCCGTACCGCATTGGTTCAAAATGCGCAAGAGAAGCAAAACGCATTCTACGCAGCGATAGAGAAATTTAACAAGGATTCCGCTACCTTGTCTGAGGCAGTTAAAGCCGTAAAGAGGACTGAACTCACTAAAATGGGTCAGGAACTGGGTGGCGAAGAAGAGCGTATTCAACAACAGTTTCAACAAAGACAACAAGAGTTGATCCAGCCTATCAATAAAAAAGCTTACGAAGCTATCCAGGCTGTGGCTAAAGAAAACAGCTATGTATTTGTTTTCGAAAAAGAAGCCCTGCTGGTAGCTCCTCCTGCAGAAGACATTCTGCCACTGGTGGCTAAAAAACTCGGCGTTAAACTGCCCAGCCAAACGCAGCCTGCGGCAACGCCTGCCAAGCCTGCAACTGGTGGTAAGCCGTAATGGATACAAACTATTTTTGCTCTGAGGGTTTGGTTAGGCTTATGCCTTTCCAGGCCCTCAGGCTTTTTAAAGCATATATAGCTACATTTGAATATGCCGACAACACAGCCCATTGGAATATTTGACTCCGGATACGGCGGATTAACCGTCATGAAGGAAATCCTCAGGAAGCTGCCACAATACGACTACGTGTATCTGGGTGATAATGCGCGGGCGCCCTACGGCAATCGTTCTTTTGAGACTGTATATCGGTATACATTGCAGTGCGTGGAGTGGTTCTTTGAACAAGGATGCCCGCTGGTAATACTTGCCTGTAATACGGCGTCTGCAAAAGCACTGCGTACCATTCAGCAAAATGATCTTCAAAGGCTTAATCCTGACAACCGGGTATTGGGCGTGATCCGGCCGACTTCTGAGATCATTGGTAAAATCAGTACCAACAAAAAGATTGGGATACTCGCCACGAAGGGCACTGTCAACTCAGCTTCTTACAGCATTGAGATCGAGAAGTTTTCTCCTGAGGTGGAGGTATTCCAGGAAGCTTGTCCTATTTGGGTGCCGTTAATTGAGAATAATGAGCACAACGGTCCTGGGGCTGACTTTTTTGTACAAAAGCATCTTCATAATATACTTGCAAAGGAGCCGGCTATTGATGTGTTATTGCTGGCCTGTACACACTATCCCTTGTTATTGGACAAGATCAAGACATTTTTGCCGGATGGCATTCAAGTCGTTGCTCAAGGGGGGATCGTGGCCGAAAGTCTGGTCGATTACTTGCAACGCCATCCGGAAATCGAGCAACGGTGCAGCCAGCATGGTACCCGTACCTTTTACACGACTGATGACGTGAAAGATTTTGATAACCAGGCGAATATCTTTTTCGGAGAGCCCCTGGAGTCTAAACACCTCGATATCAGGTAAACGCCTACTCAGGCATAACTGAAAGAAAATCAACTTCTTGGGTAGGGTTAAAAATTAATACTCAGATGTTCTCCACATCTGGTGTCCATTTGTTACCTTTGCCGTCCTTTCACAAACCTGTAGGTGTGGTGACCCGCAGGTCTGAAGCTGAAACCCGGATCGCTTCTCCCGATCCTTATTTCAAAAAAGTGAAAAAAGTGTAAGATATTATGAAACGTACATTCCAACCTCATCGCCGTCGTCGTAAGACCGTACATGGTTTCCGTAAGCGTATGCAAACTGCTAACGGTCGTAAAGTATTAGCTAGTCGTCGTGCGAAAGGCCGTAAGAAGCTGACTGTTTCTGACGAAAGAAAGCTGAAGTAACCTGTTTCCGGAAATGTTGACATCAACAGACTTCCGGTAATAAAACGATATTAGCCGATAGCCCTGTATCAAGCATTGCAGCGTACAGGGCTATTTTTATTTGTATGGTGAAGAAGTTTACATTGGGAAGCAAGGAAAGGCTTAAGAGTCGCAAACTGATCGACCAGGTCTTTGCGGAAGGAAAGAATTTCAATGCATTTCCTTTTCGTGTTTACTATCTTTTTTCGTCGGGCAAATGGCCTATTGGCGGTAGCGGGTTGCTGCAGTGTGGAGTGGGAGTCAGCACCCGAAACTTCAAACATTCCGTTGACCGCAATCGTATTAAAAGGCTGACTCGTGAGGCTTACCGTCAGCAAAAAAACGAGCTGCAGGAATTGATTTTCGGAAAAGATTGCTCTATGGCCATTTTCCTTATCTATACTGGGCGGGAGTTACCCGATTACGGTGCGGTAACTGAGAAGATCGGCTTAATTTTGAATCGACTAATAAAGGCAGCCCATGAAATCCCTTCTTCGGCTTCTTAGCCTTCCTTTTCTGGCATTGATAAAGATCTATCAGTGGGGCATTTCTCCCATCCTTGGGGCTAATAAGTGCCGGTTTACGCCTACTTGTTCTCACTATGCTGCCGAGGCTTTGAAGAAATATGGTCCCTTCAAAGGAGGCTGGCTGGCCATCAAAAGAATCGGTCGTTGCCACCCTTGGGGTGGAAAGGGATATGACCCCGTTCCATAAGCATTATTTTTAGGGTGATTGGCAAAAAATAGGCATATCAGTGACGATACGCCCATTGAGTTGAAAAGTATGTAATCAACTTATTTCTGAAGACGTTGTAACAACTCGTTCAACGACTCTCTTTTTTGGGTGTTGGTAGAGAACTTGAAGTATTCCGGAGCTTTTCCATCCGCACCCACTTCCACTGAACCTGGAATAGCATTGTAGGGGCCGAGGATCTTCGCGCCATCTGTCGCGGTCAGCTTCTTTATAGAACCGGGTGTCAGGAAGTATGTTTTGTTTGCATCGCTCGCATTGGTACCGAGCAGCAGTTGTTGGGTGCTATCAATGATGTGCTCCAATTGTACTGTGCTGATGTTGGTGGGCATTCCGCTATTACCGAAGTTGACAATACTACCGATCATGGTATCTTTCTTCAGATTGAGCAGGTAGGTGCCGTTATCCGGAAGCTCGAACGTTTTGTCGCCTGCAGATGTCTTTACCGTAACTGTGGTTTTACCTTCGCCGATATAGGTCAGGATCTCTTCGTTATGTTGGTTGCCTGGCTCGTAGCTGATGGTCTCAGGTTTGGTTTTGTCAACCTGCATCTTACCACTGGTCATTACTACCAAGGTTTTTCCTTCTTTTTTCTCCTGCGAGCAGGAAATGAATACAGTTACAGACAAGCATACCGCAAGAGTCGAGAATAATTTCATGAGATAACAATTGAAAGAGTGAATGGATAAAAAACGTAATCCCGGCCGTGACCGGGATTACTAAGTAACGGAAATTTTTTCATTTACTTATTTAGAAGCAGCATCAAAACGCTCAGCTACTTTGGACCAATTCACCACGTTCCAGAATGCTTTCAGATAGTCTGGGCGCTTATTTTGATATTTCAAATAATAAGCATGTTCCCAAACGTCAACACCCAATACCGGAGTTCCTTTCACTTCTGCCACGTCCATCAGGGGATTGTCTTGGTTGGGAGTAGAAGAGATCTCGAGTTTACCATCCTTTACAAGTAACCATGCCCATCCGCTACCAAAACGGGTGGTACCGGCAGCGTTGAACTTCTCCTTGAACTCATCGAATGAACCGAAAGTAGCATTGATCGCTTCCGCCAGTTTGCCAGTGGGAGCACCACCAGCATTGGGCGCGAGGCTTTCCCAGAAGAACGTGTGGTTCCAATGACCACCACCGTTATTACGAACAGCGGGGCTAATCGTACCGGCAGCCTTTACCAGTTCTTCCAGAGACTTGTTTTCGTTGGGAGTTCCGGCGATCGCTTTATTAAGGTTGTCGACATAAGCCTGGTGGTGCTTTCCGTGGTGGATTTGCATTGTCAGGGTGTCGATATGCGGCTCCAGAGCTTCGTGTGCATATGGTAGCGCGGGTAATGTAAATGCCATAGCTATAAAGTTTTAAAATGTTTAATTGTCTTTCCCATAATCGTGAAAGGAAAACAAATTTACAGGTCATTCATTGATTGGCCAATTCAAATAGGATTTGTATATGGAATTAATGGAATTGTAATAGGGACCAGCCCTGTTTTCAGGCATGAGAATTTGTAGTAAATTACTGTCCATTTAAATACTCACACAACACCTGTCTATGAACCTGCTCAAAAGAAACCTCCTGGTATCGGCCATTTCCACGGGATTGCTGGCTGTCGGTCTTATGGCGTTTGAACCATATCAGACGAAGGACAATGTACTTTCTGCTGCAGAAAAGAAAGCTGGCTGGCAACTGCTGTTTGATGGTAAAAGCACTACGGGCTGGCGACCATACCGCAATCAAGCGTCAGAAGGCTGGGAAGTGAAGGATGGTCAGCTTCGCTGCAAGGAGGGAAAACTGGATCACCGTAGTGACCTTATAACCGCTGGTCAGTACGACAACTACGAACTGGTCTTCGACTGGAAGATCGAAAAGGGATTCAACAGTGGCGTTATCTACCGAGTAGAAGAGGGGGACAGAGCTTCTTACGAAACAGGCCCTGAATACCAGCTTATCGATGACGATGGGTATCCGGAAAAACTGGAAGACTGGCAAAAGAGCGGGTCAGACTATGCCATGCATCCACCTGCTGTGATTGCGGCAAATCCTCAGGGCCAATACAATCATTCCAGGATCGTTGTCAACGGGGCACATGTTGAGCATTGGCTGAATGGTAAAAAAGTAGTCGATTTCAATTTGTGGACATCAGAATGGGAAGCGCTGAAGGCAAAAAGTAAGTGGAAAGACGCGAAGCTATATGGTATGATAAAGAAGGGAAATATTGCCCTGCAGGACCATGGGGGTGGAGTTTGGTTTAAGAACATCAAATTGCGCCCACTATAATATCTGATTATAACCTATTCATTTAATGTGGGTTGACCGGTCATCGGTCAGCCCACACTTATTAAAACGTTGTTCTAAACCCCGGCCAATAGATCTACAGGTATAGGACTGCCAGCTTTCAGCCGAGTGACAGGTTACTAGCGCTTATCACGGAAAAAACTCTTCATGAGTGAAGCACATTCTTCTTTAAGTACACCTTTGACAATGGTTGTTTTAGGATGAAATGGCCAGTTTTCGCCAGTAATCCTTTTATGACCGTTCTTTTCGTCATCAGCGCCCCATACTACTTTCGTGATCTTACTCCAATACAGTGCACCCGTACACATGAGGCAAGGTTCAACAGTGACATATAGGGTTCCTTCCGGAAGATATTTCGCTCCCAGGAAGTTAAAGGCTGAAGTTAGGGCAATAATCTCTGCATGTGCAGTTGGATCGTTTAGTCGTTCTACCTGGTTATGCCCACGGGCAATGATCTTACCATTCAGAACCACGACAGCCCCAACCGGTATTTCCCCCTCGCCAAATGCCTTTTGTGCTTCACGCAACGCATGTTGCATGTAAAACTCATCTGTCATATACTACGAAGGTAATGCGCAGACGTGTTTTCGGGGGCCAATATATCAGATACGGATTTGTTTGTTGGCTAGAAGGGCGATTCCACCCTAGCGTCTTTAAGTAATTGAATCTCTGATTCGAGCCTGTCAATACGGCTTTTCAGGTATTCAAACCCATCGGGGCATTCTTCAACAATAGATGACGAATCATTATATCCATACCGCTTGTATCGCCTGTTGTCACGCTTTTGCTCGATGTCTTCGGCAATCAGTTCATCCAGACTTACGCCAAAAAACTTGGATATTTTGATTAAGCCGTCCAGCGAAGGCGAAGTACGGCATTGCTCATAGTTGGACCATGTGGTCCGTGAAAAGCCAAGATTTTCATGCATTTGATGCTGTTTCAGCTTCTTTTCTTTTCGTAGGAACTGGAGATTTCTCCCAAAACAGTTTAAAGACTGCTCCATAATTTTTTAAATTAGTACTAAAAAAATTGGCAGGCTTTAGGGGTTTAATTAAATTTACATTTATAAATATATTTAATATTTGTAAAATGAGTGCAGCAGTATAAATAATTTACACGAATCCAGGTTTGAGCATACATTATCATCCTACACACGAACTACCTGGCCATGAAAAAATCCTGAAGCTGCCGCATTGATGATATAACCTTAAAATCGATCATTTTAAGCGTATTACCCGCCGGGATATTTAAGCGCAAGTAATTTGTTTTTCTATGTTGTTCATAGAAAAAGGGGCTCTTTAATGGACTTAAAGACTCTAGATCGCTAAGCGATCTTTTCATTCCAAGTTATTGTGGTCAACTATTTCTTCAATCCTATTAAAATGAATGGGCAATGGAAATCTGTCACCCTCAAAAAGAAATCACCAATCAGTTAATGCGTCTTGATCAGTCGCAGCAAGCTGATCCTTCTGCAGTCATTCGCTATTTTTTCGAATGTTATCATTTACAAGATCTACGTGAGCTGCTTTGGGATTGGCTCCTGACAGCGCTTAGCTCCGACAACGGCACTTATTCCCGCGGAAGCGACAGAAGCAACCTGATCTTCTTATATGAAAATCTTGAAAAGCTGGCTGAGGCGGCCTACCTGAAATACGGAAAGCGGGCTAAGCTTAAGACTCGTAAGAAAAAAAGGAAGTAGCCTCACCGAACTTAGCAGTGTGGATATCCGACCTCCATCCATCGATCGGATATCCACGCTGCTTTTGCTATATTGCAGCTTCAAAACTTGCTGCAATGAAACTGGTTTCTTATCTCAGCGAAGGTCGCGACAAGCTTGCTATATTAGTCGATGGAACCCTATACGATACTGAAAGGCTTGATCCTGAATTGCCAACCAGCATGAGTATGTTTTTAAACTATTGGGATGATTCCTTTCCGCTGGCCAAGCGATACGACACATTGATCCGTGAAGGAAGAACAGGTGTTGGAATTGGAATTGCCGTTGAGAACGTGCATTTATTGGCTCCGGTACCTTTTCCTACCTCCTGCAGAGACGGGTATGCGTTCAGGCAACACGTTGCAGCTGCCCGTCGTAACAGGAAGGTTCCCATGATCCCTGAGTTTGATCAATACCCGATATTCTATTTTACCAATCATCAGGCTATTCAGGGACCAGGTCAAATTACCTGCATGCCCGATCACTTCCATAAGCTCGATTTTGAATTGGAGGCTGCAATCGTTATATGTAGGCCGGGCCGTAATATCCGGGCTGAAGACGCAGACCAATATATTGGCGGATTGATGATCATGAATGATATGAGTGCCCGGACACTGCAAATGGAAGAAATGCTGCTCAACCTTGGGCCAGCAAAAGGAAAGGATTTTTCTACCGTTATTGGCCCATGTCTGGTGACTTTGGATGAATTGGAACCCTATGAGGTTCCCGCCCGAAATGGTCACACCGGCAAGAACTGGAATCTGCGTATGAAATGCCGCGTCAATGGTGTGCAGGTCAGTGATGGCAATGTGGGCGATATGGACTGGACGTTTGCTGAAATCATTGAGCGTGCTTCTTATGGCGTCAATCTATTTCCTGGAGACGTTATTGGTAGCGGTACTGTTGGTACAGGCTGTTTTCTCGAACTAAATGGCACTGGCAAACTCAATGATCCCGAGTATGCGGAACAATGGCTGCAGGAAGGCGATGTGGTTGAAATGGAAATAGATGGGCTAGGCTTGCTTTCCAATACCATCGTGAAAGAAGAAGAAGATTTTTCGATATTGGCCAGAAAGAAGACTGGCTCCGCACACCCTTAGTATTTTAAGTACAGTCGATGTGCAGTGAGCTGTTGCCAGCCCTTCATATCGCAACTTTCAATGGATTGTATATGACTCTTGATTTCAGCCAGCTTACTACTGTACAAAAACAAAATTATCTGCAGCATGCTATTGCCCCACGGCCTATATGTTTTGCCAGTACTATCGATCTGCAAGGGCAGGTAAATCTTAGTCCGTTTAGCTTCTTCAATCTATTTTCTACTCAACCCCCTATCCTGATTTTTTCCCCTTCAAGAAGGGTACGTGACAATACCACCAAGCATACCTTGCAAAACGTACTGGAAGTGCCAGAGGTGGTTATCAATATTGTTGATTATAACATGGTTCAACAGGTGAGTTTGTCCAGCTGCGATTTCCCTAAGGAAGTAAATGAATTTGCCAAAGCCGGATTCTCCGCGGAACCTGCTACTTCGATTCGACCACCCATGGTGAAAGAAAGTAAGGTGAAGCTGGAGTGTGTTGTTCGCGAGGTAAAAGTACTGGGAGAAGAGGGCGGTTCTGGTAATCTTGTGTTGTGCGAGGTACAAGTCATGCATATTGACGATGCAGTGTTGGATGAGCAAGGATTCATCGATCAAAAGAAAATGCATCATATTGCCCGTCTTGGTGGCGATTGGTATTGCCGGGTAGATGAGAGCAACCTTTTCAAGGTCGAGAAGCCCAATGTAAAATTGGGTATCGGTATAGATGCATTACCTGCCCCCATCCGCTTCAGCGCTATTCTTACCGGTAATAACCTGGGACAATTGGCAAATGTATGTGATCCGCCAACTATCGATCCTGCGTTCTACGATGACCGACTGAAGAATATTATCCAGTATTATTCAGTGAGTCCCGACGAAATGGAAAAAGAGCTACACCTGTATGCCAAAGAACTCCTGGAACATGGCAAGGTGGATGCTGCCTGGCAGATATTGCTGGCCAACAATTGAACCGCCTACATCCAGGGTTTATCGCTTTTCTCTACTTCAAAGAGGGCATAGTTCTGTATTTGCCTGGCCAATTCTAGTGGGATGAAGGGGATGGTAATCGTGCCACCCGCTGTAGATAGCTGCAATGTTGCCAATTCATGGGCACGCTGATAAATCGACTGCCGCAGCGTTACCTGCTGACCCTTGCACCATTTTACAATCTGCGTTTTTCTTCCCCAGGTACCGCTATCAACCTGCAGGGCTTCCGAACTTATATAGAAATGGAAATTGCGCTGGTATACATAAGCGTGCAGGGCAATTGCGGGTATCAGTAGCAACAGCAGCAACCACCATGGCTGCCAACTGATCAGTAAAAATATTGTCAGGAAAAGGCCAATAGGTAATACTCCATTTAGCAGGGTATGCCGGCTTATGTATGAAGTGTGAATGCCAAAGGCTCCTTTTGATTGCGGGGCCACCAACGAATTATAATGTGCCAATAAGTTTTCGATGTATTGCGGTTGTGTAAGGGGGATCTTTACCCGACGTTTTTTGTTGCTGGCGTCGTCGCTCATGACCTGGTGAAACTCGAGGTTGTACAGGCCAATTTTTCGCCGGACCCAGTTTGCCTCCCATGAGATATACTGCACCTTGGTAAACGGGACCAGGTTTTGCCGGGTGTTAATCAGTCCTGACTTGATCTTGAAGCCTTTTTCCGTTTGTGCTAACTGAAAATCAAAATAAGTTAGGAAGATCCGGATCATGGAAACTACGACCGAGACGAGCAATACGAAAGCAACGGCAAATGAAATGGAGGCTATTGATATACCCACCTGGGAGGAAGAATCCTTTACGATCCTGATCACGCGGTCGCCAAATATCTCTTCGAGGTTTTGGAGCCAGGTAATGGCAAAGGCCAATACGATAAAAAATGCCTGGATATGATTGGCAGAAATACCCAGCTTGAGCAAATCGCCGAAGGACAGGCGTATGGCAGGGATATCTACCGGTGGTTGCTGAACAGTTGATTCTGCGGGCTGCTGTGGTTTTTCCTTGAGAAGGTAAGCCTTTAAAAGCTCTGCCTTGGGTACCTGGATGGCGTCGATCTCGGCTTCGGTCTTTTCGGTACCTGCTGTATCGATCTTCAGTTTGGCCACATTGGCCAATTGGTGGATCAGGTTTTGCTCGATGTGCACAGCCTGTATTTTTCCTAGCGGGATCGTAATGGTTTGCTTACGAATAAACCCTTTTCTGATAATCAGGTCTTCCTGTGCAATGTAGAATCGGAAGTAAAAATATTCTACTAGCGATCGGGTCAATATGATGGCGGGCAAAGCGAGTATGATAATCTCATATATATCCATGCCCTTCTTGTTTTCCTTGAAGAGCAATACGAGGATGAGTGGCCAAACGGTTTTTACAATGCTTACCGTGGCTTTGAAGAGGATTATGACCAAGCCTGCTTTGGCCTGCCGCTGGGGTGTACTCCAGCTATGTTCAGTCAGCTGGTTCATCGACAATTTTTTGGGTGATCCACTCTTTAAGTTCCCAGGCAGTCGATTCGGTCAAGCCGCGAACCCTGAGATCGGCTTCGTTGGAGCCGGCGGTGTACAAAACGAGGCTGGCGAGCCCGAATTGCTTTTCCAGCGGGCCGATCGTTACGGCGCTATGTTGTATTCGGTTGAAAGGACAAGTGTGGGTTCGCTGAATGATCCAGCCGCTGCGGTAAATGATATCCCTGTCCCGAATGGCAAAGGCTTTTACCGCGAAGGCTTTCTCCTGTATAAAAAACCAGGCTCCGGTCAGCAATACCCAGGCTCCTGGTAGCAAAACCTGGGGTAATGGGCGTCTCAAAGCAGGTACAAAATAAAGCAGGAAGCCGATGGCTACGGCCAGCAATAGGGTGGTAATGGTCCATTCCCAACGTAATACCTTGAGGTAGTTGCGCTCTATCGGCGAAAGGGCTACATTTTCCACCCTTGGCAACTCATCGATGGGTAATTGGTTATTAAGGAATTCCATGAGCTAAAAATAGTGCTTAAAGCTTATTATTGGATATCAGTAAATTAGGCGGGGCAGTTTGGGAAGGCTCCTTGTCAAGAATACCGGCAACTTCCCCGAAATACTTATTTTTGCAGCCGCCTTACCGCTGCGTACCTGCATTGGTAGACTAATTTCAAATTTATTACATGCAATTATCAGAACAGGAGATTATCCGGAGAGAGAAACTGAAGGAATTACAGCAACTGGGTATCGAGCCTTTCCCAGCGCCAACATTTCCCGTAAACAATACTGCTGCCAATATTCTGGCTACCTACAAAGGTGAAGAGAACAAGGCTGATTTTGCCAATGTATGCCTGGCTGGTCGTATACTGACACGCCGGGATATGGGTAAAGCTAATTTCGCCAAATTGCAGGATGCCACGGGCAGAATCCAGTTGTACATCAAACGGGATGAAATTGCGCCGGGAGAAGATAAATCCATGTTCGATAAAGTGTGGAAACACCTGGTTGATATTGGCGATATCATCGGGGTAAAGGGATATGTGTTTACTACGAAGACCGGTGAGACCTCTGTTCACGTGCTTGAGTTTGTGATGCTGACCAAGTCGCTGAAACCATTGCCGATCGTAAAGGAAAACAAGGAAGGAGAGACCTTCGATGAGGTAACTGATCCAGAGTTCCGCTACCGTCAGCGTTATGCCGACCTGATCGTGAACCCCGATGTGAAAGATACTTTCCTGAAAAGAACCAAGCTAATCAATACCATTCGTGATTTCCTGAACGGTCAGGGGGCCATTGAAGTGGATACACCTGTACTGCAGTCTATTCCCGGTGGGGCGATTGCGCGCCCTTTCATCACACACCACAATGCGTTGGATGTGCCGTTTTACCTGCGTATTGCCAATGAGCTATATCTGAAACGTCTTATCGTAGGCGGTTTCGATTGGGTATATGAGTTCAGCCGCAATTTCCGCAATGAAGGGATGGACCGTACGCACAATCCCGAATTTACCGTGCTGGAGTGGTATACTGCCTATAAAGATTATTACTGGATGATGGAGATCACCGAGCAGTTGATGGAGAAGATCGCCATTGCGCTACATGGCACGACGCAAGTACCATTGGGCGACAAGGTCATCGATTTCAAAGCTCCTTTCAAACGGGTAACCATTTTTGATGCTATCAAGGAGCATACCGGTATCGATGTTAGCCAAATGGATGAGGCTGGTTTACGGGAAACCTGTAAAACACTGGGAATCCACGTTGAGGCTAGCATGGGTAAGGGAAAACTGATCGATGCGATCTTTGGCGAGAAAGCAGAAGGACAATATGTGCAACCAACCTTTATCATTGATTACCCGGTGGAAATGAGTCCGCTGACCAAGAAACACCGCGACAAACCAGGTCTGGTAGAGCGCTTCGAATTGATGGTGAACGGTAAGGAGATCGCCAACGCTTACAGTGAGTTAAATGATCCGATCGATCAGCGTACACGCTTTGAGGAGCAGGTAAAACTGATGGAGCGCGGCGATGATGAAGCCATGTACATCGACTATGACTTCCTGCGTGCATTGGAATACGGCATGCCGCCCACTGCCGGTATCGGTATTGGGATCGACCGTTTGTGCATGATGATGACTAATCAGTCCAGCATCCAGGATGTGCTGCTGTTCCCGCAGATGCGTCCCGAAATATTCAGCTAGATGAAGAGGTCCATCATCAGCTTCTGGTCGGGATTGACGGCATAATGCGTTAGATCGGTTATTCCCTGCTCGGCCAGGATTTGTTCGTCAATAAAGAAGTTACCGGTGCATTCGAAAGATGGCTTACTGAGGATATAGTAAGCAGCATCGGCCACGATATCCGGTGTGCGGCTTCGCTGCATCAGAAAATCGCCGCCCAGCAGGTTCTGTACCGCTGCGGTGGCGATTGTCGTTTTGGGCCATAAGGCATTTACCCCGATCCTGTGTGCCCGCATTTCCTCCGCCAGTCCCAAGACGATCATACTCATGCCGTATTTGCTCATGGTATAGGCAAGGTGCTTAGCAAACCAGCCAGGTTCCATGTTTAAGGGAGGAGAGAGGTTGAGTATATGGGGGTTATGAGCCTTTTTGAGGTGAGGGATCGCCGCCTGGCTCATGAAGAAGGTACCCCGAACGTTGATGTCGTGCATCAGATCCCAGCGCTTGGGCTCGGTTTGTTCGGTTGGGCTTAGGTTTATGGCGCTGGCATTGTTGATCAGGATGTCGATACCTCCGAATGTGTCGACGGTGGATTGAACAATATGATGAATGCTTTCTTCGGATCTGATGTCTGCCTGCAGCGGCAATACCTTTCCCGACCCTGCTTGGGCTATTTCGGCGGCGGCAGTATAGATGGTCCCATCCAGTTTGGGGTGTGGTTCTGCCGTTTTACCTGCAATGGCAATATTGGCTCCTTCTTTCGCTAACCGCAATGCAATTGCTTTACCTATTCCCCGACTACCGCCGGTAATGAGTACCGTTTTGTTTTCAAATGACATATGACAAATGATTTGATGTTGTACGTCTTTTGGTTTCAGTATTAAATATAATCCGTTTGTCGTAGGATTAAAAATTTCGAGTGGTTATACGAAAATGGCTGTCCGTATTTATACGAAGCTGCCGGTATTTAACGAAATTTTGTATCGCAGCAAATATCCTATTGCATCTTAATGGCTTAGTCTCTATGTTTGTACTGTTGATTGATTGATGATAAGGCGCCAATATCCAGAAAACCGAATCCAATATCCAGGCCAATTCCTTTGAAAAGAACCAGTCGAACCTTCGGGTAAGACCATCCAAAAATCCAAAGAAATCCCGGGTCTTTTATCTATCAATGAGCACTGTTAAAATCCAAGCATCCAGAAATCCAAGTTGTCCAAGATCCTACGAAAGAAGTAAAATTTGTACCTATTGATGACCCAGTTTTGTTGGTAAGGTTTCGTACAAAAGTTTTTGAGCAGTCCTGCTTTTCCTCAGGGCTGCTCCTTTTTTTGCTACCTACCCCATGTGCATATCGTGTATGAAGTAATATACCTGTATGGGGGCTGCGATCGTCGTTTTCCATAACTATCTCCGTCAGTGTCTTAACCCACCGTTCAGAACAAATAAGCAGGTCAGGTCTTAGCGGGATATGTAATAAATACCAGCCACAGGCTATGTTATTCCGGGATATTAAACCTTTATCGCTAAAAAGAGCTTGGCCATATGCGGGTATATTTTCCCGCATATGTCAATACAAAACGGCCACGCTAAGACTGCGCGGCCGTCCTCACTCAAAACCATGATCTGCATGAAATGCAGACCTATTGAAATCAACGTATTTTTTGCGTAATTGGTTTTCCTATTGCAATGAATGTATATTAAAATATGCTATTTATTGTAAAGTACCCATACTCGGTCCATTAGGTTGGCCTGTTACCGGAGGTGAGGTTATTAACGGGTATTTCCCATTCTACCGATTATTGTGAATGGTCTACCATATGGCGCACAAAGCTGTTCCAGGCAATAAAAAACGGCCACGTAAAACGTAGCCGTCACCTTTAAAACATGGTCCCCTCTCAGTAAGGACCAATAAGCTTTAGAATATCTTAGAACCTACTACTTTATGGCTTTCAAGTTTGTCCAGCTGTGCCTGGTATTGTAACTGTACCTGTTGTAGCTCGGCGTTTTCAACATTTGTTTGTGCATCCAACAGCTCGACATTGGTGATCAGGCCTTCTTTGAAACGTACCTGGGCCAGTTTATAAGCTCGTTGCGCTTGCGTTACCAATACATTCGTATTGCCCAGCTTTTCCTGTATGCCCTGGAAATCTTTTTGAACGGTTGCCAGGTCTTTGCGGATAGTGGCCTCCAGCGTTTGCATTGATTTCTTGGCGGTCTCGATTTGTACCTGCGTCATCTTCTGACGAAGTTTGGGCCGGTCGGCAGACAAAATAGGGATGGATACCCCAACACCAAATCCCCCATTGAGCCTGAACTGGTCAATATCGGGCTGAATGCCATTGCGGACGCCCCCACTGGCGGTGCCCATGATATTGGGGCGGGATTCGATAGTGGATTCCTTTTTATCGAGCTCATAAACGGCGATCTGCTTTTCGATCTGTTGGGCATCATAGTTGGTTTTCTTCCAATCTCCGGGTTCCAATATGAGGTTGAGTTCATCTTCCCGGTATGTGCCGGCATAGCTGGCGGCAATTTTGCCTCTGGTATCTACCCCGGATAACCATTCCATTAATACATATTGTTTTTCCAATTGGGTTTGCAGGTCACTCTGCCGGTTGGTTGCATTGGCGGTACGAACCTGAGTCGTCAGCAGATCGTACTCAAGGGCATCTCCATTCCTGATCTTAGCCTGAATGAGTCGTTCATTTTCTTTCAGCGAACTGATCTGGTCATTTTGTACATGGATGCTTTTTTGCAGGAATTGTATGTTGTAGTAGATCTGTGCTACCTGATAAGCGATGGCATTCCGGGTATTGTCGATACCATTGATGTTGAGTGTTCGCTCTGCTTCGTTGCGTTCCAGCTTGAGCTTGGTTTTTCCGAAGTCATAGATCAGCTGGCGTATGGATACAGCTGCGTTATAGTTATTGTATGGCTGAAAGGCCAATGAGTTTTTTCCGGTGGGTGTTTCAAACTCCACCTTGGGTGAGGGCGCCAGAAAATTGTAGGTCAGGTCTGCATTTACAGTTGGCAGGTAGCCAGCTTTGATCATTTCCTTTTTCACATCATCGGCTTTCAGTTGCTCTTCCAGCTCGTGTATGCGAGGGTAGTTGGTGACGGCCGATTGTATCAGACTTCTCAGTTGTTCATCTTTTATTGGGGCTTCCTGCGTAAAGGCTGTTTGTACCAGCAATGGCAGCAGGAGTGCACCGATTATCTTTTTCATGCTACTTGATATGTTTGTTCTATTCTTCATGGTAATACCAGTTGAGGGGTTAATGTGCGGCCTCCATCGCTTTTTTGACCGCTTTTGTATCTACAACCGGCTTTTTCTTCACGCGAAGAAATACTACGAGTGGCAGTACCATGAGGAAGAAAAGGCCGATCAGTCTGAATGTATCGAGGTAGGCCAGGTAATAGGACTGTTTGTCGACGGTGAGGTCGATTAACTTGTGTGCTTTGGCTGTTGCGGATGCCAGATCGCTGCCGCTGTTTACCATATTGCCCGTGATGCCATTTACTGCTTGTGTAAAGGCGGGTGCACCATCATAGGTGTTTACCACCAGGTCGTTGCGGTGTTGTGCGTACCTATGACTGATAAAATTATTGGCCATGGCGATGCCAAAGGCGCCACCAATCTGACGGATCATATTGTTGAGTGATATGCCTGCCGCATAATCTTTGGGGGCCAAACCCGCCACTGCCTGGTTGATCAGCGGCAATTGCGACATCGAGATACCCATGGCGCGGATAAGCAAGGGGATAAAAAATGCCCATCGTCCTACTTCCGGACTAATGGCGGCACTAGTCCAACAGTAGATGGCGAACAAGATAAAGCCAACAACGATGAATGGTATCGGGGAAACCCCTTTACTCATCATGCGTCCTATGATGGGCATCATCACTACACCTGCCAAAGTCGGTGGCAATAGCGATAGGCCTGTTTCCAGTGCGGAGAAGCCGAGTACCCGTTGTGCCAATACAGGATAGACAAAAACTGATGTGAAGAGGCCGAGGCCTGCGACAAAAGTGAATATAATGGTGAACGCATAGGTGCGCTTGCCCATTATACGCAGGTTGACTACGGGTGAAGGCGTCTTCAACTCCCAGTAGATAAAGCCAGCGATGGCTACTATTGCGAGCACAGAACACACCTTGATCGCATCACTGCTGAACCAGTCTTCCGATTCACCCCGCTCCAGTACGAATTGCAAGCAGGCTATACCTACCATCAGCAGGGCTATTCCAATATAGTCGACGGACAACTGAGACTTCTTTTTCCCTTCCCCTTCCTTCTTATCTATAAATACCATCGCCAGGATCGTGGCAATAAATCCTACGGGCAGGTTTACCAAGAACATCCAGGGCCATGAAAAGTGCTCGATCAGGTAACCACCCACCGTGGGTCCCAATGTGGGGCCGAGGATGAGCCCCATCCCAAACATGCCGGCTGCCATCGGTCTTTCTTCTGGCTTAAAGGCATCGAAGAGAATGGCTTGTGAAGTGGACAGTAAGGCGCCGCCGCCAATGCCCTGAATAAAACGCCAGATGATCAACTCTACCAGGTTGGTGCTTTGCCCACACATGTAGGAGGCGATCGTAAATATGATCATCGATGCTATGTAGTAGTTTTTTCGACCGAAGTATTCGGCAAGAAAACCGGTCATTGGAATGATGATCACATTCGCGATGGCGTAGGAGGTTATCACCCAGCTGACATCTTCAATATTGACACCCAGACTGCCGGCCATGTCATTCAATCCCACGTTTACGATAGATGTATCTATCAGCTCCATAACGGCGGCCGTTACGGTGGTGAGGACTATTATAAATTTGGCGAATCCTTTTGGACTGGACATACGTTTCTTGTTATGCTTGATTTGGCAAGAAAATCAATGGTTGTTGACACAAAAGTTCCCAGGCCGATGCGCTGTGTGTGCATCGTGTTCTTCAGGTTTATGCTGAAGACTTCGTTATGCCGTGGGTGTTTAATGCAGGGGTACGCTTACAAATACGCTAAGGCCTGCTCTGAGTACTTCTTTATATTGTGTCAGATCATTGATGGCGATCTTAACGGGTACACGTTGCGTTACTTTTACGAAGTTGCCGCTGGCATTGTCGGGAGGCAGGAGCGCAAATCTGGCGCCCGTAGCATCGCTAAGGCTTTCTACCGATCCCTTCAGTTTAAGGTCGGGATATGCGTCAACCTCGATGTCTACGGCCATTCCCGGGTGTAAACGATTGATCTGGTTTTCTTTGAAATTGGCTACGATCCAATAGGTCGTATCATTTACAATGGTGAACAACGGAGCGCCTGCCTGTACATACTGGCCAAGTGAGATATTTTTCTTACCGATCTTACCTGCCTGGGGTGCATATACTTTGGTGTATGAGAGTTTGAGCTGTTGTTGATCGATCTGGGCCTTTTTTACCAGTATATTGGCTTCTGCTTTTTGCACGGCAGCCTGTAGTACACTGATGCGGCTTTCAGCACTGGCCAGATCATTGTGGCTATTATCCAGTTCTTTGGAGAGTGTTTCAAAGTCGTAGCGGGCATCATCGAGCTGCTTTTGCGTGACCGCCGATTCTGCAAACAAGTTCTTGTTACGCGTGTAGTCTTTTTGCGCTTTCTCAAGTTTCACTTTGTTGATATCGATATCACCTTTGTTAACGCGGAGTGAAATAAGTGCATTATTGAGCGCAGCTTTTGCATTGCTAAGGTCAGCCTGTGCTGCCTGATAATCAGCCTGCAGTTGCAGTAGCTGTGTCTGCAGTTCTGCATCATCCAGTTCTACGATAAGTTGTCCGGTTTTAACGGAGTCGTAATCCTTAACTGCAATGCTTTTCACATAGCCGGCCACACGGGGTAAAACAGGGATGAGTTGCGTTTCGACCTGTGCATTGTCGGTGCTTTCATGGCTGAGTGCGAAGCTTGCTTTCTTGTAGCCAAAGTATCCGACAACTACCAATATTACCAAGAATATGATCAGTTTTAAAGGAGACTTCTTTTTTGCCGGGGTGGGGGTGTTTGGTTGATTTTCCATGACTATGTGCTTTATACTTTATTTGCCGATAAGATGGGCATGAAACAGTGATCTCAGGTGTATTTTTAATCTTTGATTGATCTGACTTCTGTATCCCTCTTCGTCTGTTTTATCTATCCGAAGCAGGGCGCAATACAGGTTCTTGGTGTTGATCACCTGAGTAATGGTTCCCATCAGGGTTGCCAGGGTCATTTCTACATCAATCTGACGGAATACGCCCAATTGTTGGCCATCAGCGATGATCTTCTTAACCCTCTCCAGGTTTTGCATCTTGATATTGGTGATCAGCTCTTTGATATCCTGCGAACGATCGGTATTGTACTCCTGGCTCATGATGCTGTGAAAGCGGCGGTTATTTACAATACGATCTACGTAGAAGTCGATGATCCATTCTATCTTTTCCCAGGGACTCTGCAACTGGTCGTTGGACCGTTCTTCGAGTGCCTCCACTGATGACCTAAACCTGAATTCGATCAATTCTTTCAGCAGGTTCTCTTTGGATCCAAAATAGTAAGAGATCATGGCCAGGTTAACACCGGCCTGGTTGGCTATGTCACGAACCGAGGTTCCATCGAATCCCTTTACTGCGAAAAGCTCTTCTGCCGTAACTAAGATATGTTCCCTTTTGTCTGTTTTTTCTGCTGAGCTCATTGGGCAATGCTTTACGAGGCAAAACTAAACAAACGTTTAAACTAAACAATCGTTTAACTGATAAACTTTGTTATTGAGTTGTTATCCACTCTGATAATGATGCGGTTAACTATTGTAAAACAATAAGATAGGTTGCGCAGAGGTGAGTCTACCTTTTGTGCCAATGAAAGTAAAATCGGATTAACGCGGCAAATTTTCACCTGATTTGGAGTTAATTAATAGCAGGTTGGCGTGTACGGAACCCGGGAATGCAGTACTGGTTTTAGCCGAAATTGATTGCCGGTAACATAAAGCCCTGCCTCCGGGGTGCGGGGCAGGGCTTTTAAAAAAACACACCTAACGCCTGAATTAAACTGACTTCTATTGGAGTTGCCTTTTCTTATCCAGTTTTTGTAGAATCGATGAGGGCTAAATAACAACTAATGATATATGCGGTCTCCCATTGCCCAGTTATCTTTTCCATATTCTCGTTTCAATTGATCTTCCAGGTTTTTTATGCGCTTCTTTTCCAAAGTGTAATTGGTAAAAGATGAATTACGCCATATTGCCGTGCATCGTATACATTTTACCAACGTACTTTTTCCGTGTATCTTTCCCGGAAACCTACGGATCGCAACGATGAATTGGTAGTTTCAATACTTATCCATGTATCGAAATCCTGTTGGTCATGTGATGTCGTCTCTTTTACAACCGCTGTATTATTCGCAATACCATCCTGCGTGTTTTTTTTCTGATACCATCAGTAAGCAAGTAGCCCATATGAGAACTGTGACAGCAACCCCCTGATTATTACTGATCTCATACCACCACGATTTTCTTTGCAGGTGCAAAGTAAATTTGCCTTTACCATTTTACAGTAGCACTTTGAGTAAGTGGCCTGTTTTGCCTTGTGGTTGCACTTATTCTTGAGTTGCTACCTCTTTTGTGCATGATGATGCCCAATTCCCCAGCATTCTCCACAATTAACATCGCTGCATTGTAGAAAATGCTGTTGTGTTTATTTGCTTTGTATATTATTGTAAACCACTGCGATATTGCCTGTGTTTTTGACATGGCATGCACTTTGTTTAAGTACGGTCAGTAAAAACGATCATTATGAAAAAGTTTGTAGTTATAGCGTCGCTTGCCTGCTGTACAGCAGGTGTACTTCAAGCGCAAACAGCAGTAGGCATTAAAGGTGGTGTTAACCTGACAGACGTATCTAATTTCAATGGAGATAATCGCGTAAGCGGTCACGTGGGTTTATTCCTGCACCATTCGCTGGACTCCCGCTGGTGTATTCAACCTGAGATACTATATTCCGGACAAGGACAAAAGTATCAAACCGGTGAAGGCGAAAGAACACTGGCGTTGAGCTATATTCAGGTGCCTGTCATGGTTCAATATTATCCGGTAAAGCAACTGTATCTTGAATTTGGTCCACAGGTCTCCTTCCTTACTTCAGCCAAGGTTAAGGGCGGAAACAATGATGCAGAGGTAGACAACGCCTACCGAAAAGCAGATGTCGGTGTTAACCTGGGTGTTGGTATTGCAGCTACCCGTCAATTGGGTTTTTATGCCCGCTATAATGCCGGCCTTACCGACATCAGTAAGAACAACAATGTTACCAATATGAACCGTGGTGGTCAATTGGGAATGTATGTGCGCATGCATTAGTACAAGGCGCTTCTTTTTCGATTTGATAAGTAATGTTAGGACGAAAAATGCTTGTTCTGTCACAAAGGCATTTAAAAAGGCCGGGTAGACACCCGGCCTTTTAGCATTCCGGCAAGACTACCAGAATCTCGGCTATGAGAAAAAAACTGTCTTTACATTAGTTGCTGTTGGCTCTCAAGTCATCGTTACTTACGCCCCGCTTGCGTGAGACACTTTCGGTGAGCTTTCCAAAATTCCACCTTACACCAAGACTAGCCGATCGTCCTGGTCTGTAAAACCATGAGGTGGTGTGAAAGTTGGTATCTCCGATGGAGCTTTTCCAATCGAGCCGGTCATGAAATATGTTGTTGATATTGATGGTCAGGGTCAATTTGTCTTTCAGGCATTTCAAGTTTCCTCCAAGGGAATACCAGTAATTCAAACCATAGTATCCTTGCAGCTGTGCAGGGGCCCGACTAAGGTTGCCATTGATGTATACACTTAATTTTTTGAGGACGTCATAGCTGGTATTGAAGGATCCGTATCCACCCAGGCCGTTGTTACGCTGTACCGGGTTGAGCCGATTCTTAACAAAGTCGTACCGTAGACCGAGGTTGCTGGACAGGCGCCACTTTGAATTAAGGGACAAGGATACGTTGCCGCTAACGCCTGTGGAGGAGTAGCTGCCAATATTATCCATTGTATAGTAGGTGATGCCAGATTCGTCGTTGAAATAGGAATAACGGGCAATCTGTGTATTACTGAAATTCTCTGACAAGCGGATATTGATATTGGTCTTTCCTTTGAGGACTGTCCAGCCCAATTCTACTGCATGGTAGATCTCCGGGTCGAGGTTGGGGTTGCCGAAGTTGAGGTTCAGGGAGTCTGTATTGTTTACAAAGGGATTGAGGTCCCAGATGTAGGGGCGTGTAAGCCGCTTGGAATAGGAGAGGGAAAGTGTATGTGCCGGGTTCAGTTTTCGCGATACGAAAAAGGAAGGCATGACGGTAAAGTAATCCTGCTGTACTTGTGTTTTTGATTTTACAAAGTTACCGTCTATTACGGTTCTCTCTGCTCTGCCACCAATGCGGAAGCTGAACTTGCGGGCTGTAAAACGAAACGTTGCGTATGCTCCATATACAAACTGACGGTAGTTGAAGTTGTCGGAGTTGGAGCTATCAACTATGAATTTATCATTGGGCGAGAAACGCTGCTGGCTGATGTAGTTGGCGGATGCTTCGCGGGTGATGATCTTGACGCCTGTTTCCAGCTTCATCTTGTTTTTGAGGGGTTGTATGTAATCCATCTGAAAGGTGCTTTGCTGGTTGTTGGATCGGTTGTCGTTGATGACCGATCTTAGGCCTGATGGGCTTTGCTGGTTGCTGTGCTGCAGGTTGTTGTCGCGACTGTAGTCGTGCAGCATTTTGAAGGTCAGCTCCTGTTCGGGATTTCGCTTGAATTTATGTATGAAGTCGGTGCCCCAGCTCCAAGAGGGATACCTGAAATTGAAGTTATCGTCGAAAGTGGTCCGAACTGCTTCTGTTCCTGCAGGGTTTACCAGGTCGAAGTAGCGGTTGTTGCGGTTCTTATTGCCGCCACTGTTTATAGAAGCGTAGGCACTCAATGTGTTCACGCTGTCGATGTCCCAGCCCAGCTCCATATTGCCGTACTTGTAAAAATTGTCGCTGGAGCGTTGGCCTGCGGATATCCTTTTTGAAAAGGCGACCGGATTGAAAGATTCGGTGATGGCTGCATTGCTGCTCTTGATACCATTTGACCGATTCATTCCATAATAGCCGCTGATCCCTATTTTGCCCAATTTTACACTACCGTTTCCGTTCAGGTTGAAGTTGCCGAGGGTGGTCTGGAATACGCCTATATTGCCATTGTAGCCTACTACTTTCTTTTTGGTGATGATGTTGATGATCCCTCCAACTCCTTCACCGTCGTACTTGGCCGATGGTGTAGTAATTACTTCTACACTTTTGATGAGGTTGGCGGGAAATGATTGGAGGGCTTCTTTTACGTTGCGGGTAAACATGGCTGTTTCTTTCCCATTGAGCAGTACTTTAAAGTTACTTTGACCGTTGAGCTGCACATTACCTTCTCCGTCTACCGACAGGAATGGTGTTTTGCGCAGCACGTCGATGGCCGTTTGCCCGGCATTGGCCGGATCTGCTTCCGCGTTGTAGGTTAGCTTGTCTTCGTTGTGCTCTATAAGTGGTTTGCGGGCGGTGAAAGTTACTGCTGTCAATGTTTTACTGGCCGGGGCCAGTTGCAATACCGGTAACTCGATAATAGTAGCTTCTTGAAAAATGTGGAAGGTTTGGGTGGCCTTTTCGCCAAAGCCACTGTTTGTGACGTAGATGATGTAGTGGCCGGTATCTACTTTCGTGAATTCAAAATGGCCCTTGCTGTCGGTGAATATATTGCGCAGTGGCTTCTGCTGGTTGCTTTCGGCGTAGAGGCCGACGGTTGCATAGGGCAAAGCTTTGCTGGTGGTGCTGTCCTGAACTGATCCTTTTATATGGCCCTTTTGTTGGGCGAAGGACTGGCTGAAGGACAGAGCGGCTGTCAGGAACATGGCGATCCTGTACAAAGCTTTGTTTGTAAAAATCATGGCTATACTTTGGTTGTGTTTGTAGAAAGTCGGTCCTGCTATACTAAATGTTGCCTGGCTGCGGGATCAATTTTGTCTTCATGCTAAGTTAAAGCTACAGGCTGTGGATCGTTATCGAACTTGATCAATGGGTATGGATCCTTGACGAAAATACGATGGTGCACAATGCGGTATCTGGCAGTTTAAATGGGAGCGGCAGGGCCGCTCCCTTAAGCGACGAATTATGGCGAGAGGCGAATTGATGCTTACTTAAAGTCTACGGTACAGGAATGACAGGTCAGCTCAATACGGGTGTGTTTTCCTTTGGTATCGCCAACCGTACTGGTGAAGTGGCGCGGTGCTACTTCTCCCAGACTAGTCCCGGTGCCTTTCCGGGCATAAGTGATGCGAACATCCTCAAGCGTACTTTTGGCTGCCGCCTCTCCTTCCGCTGGTTTCTTCTCTTCTTCTTTAACGACCTCTTTCTGGAATGGTGCAAATACGGTGGAGTAGTTGCCAATAAAGTCGACATAGTAGTTGGTAAGTCCTTTCACCGGCAGACGCACGTCGCCGTACTTGTTGTTGATCTTAATCAGCGTAACATCCTGTGATATGTTGCGGAACTTGATGTCTACGTTATTGCCTTCCAGGTCGAAGCTGTTGTTGAGCTGGTCGATCTTGATGCTGCCATATACTTTGCGACCGTCTATCTTATCGATGGCATCGATCGTCAGGTTGTCATTCTGGCTGCGGAGGTAGAGGTATTTGCCCTTTTCATACTCTACCGTCGACGATTTTGTATCCATATCGAGGTCGTTGATGTTCTGGGCCCTGAACGTTCCGTTGGTAAACTCGATCTCGGCTTTATCGATATTGCCGAGGTTGGCATTACAAAATGTTCCTTCCAATTTCAGGTCTTTGATGTCCTGTGCATCGAGTGCGCCGTTGCTGACTTTCAGTTTAGCCTCGTCTACATTCATGCCGATCACGATATCACCATATTTGTTTTCCAGGTCGAGCTTGCAACCAGCAGGCACCATGATGGTCATGAGTTCGACTGCGGGTTTGCCTGCTTTGTATCCCTGTACGGTTACGCCGTCTGTGCTGCTGAAGTTGCCCTGGCCGTTTATGGTGCCGGCTTTTGCTTTGAGCGTTTGCAGGTCAGTCACAAATACCTGCTTTCCTGCGTTGTTGTATACGCGGGTATTGGCGATACCTGAACCAGTGCCTGTGAGGATGTCTACCCGGTTGCTGAAGGGCTTGATATTCACCCCGAAAGTCTCGAACCAGTCAGCGTCACTGTTCGCTTTGCGGGCAAAGCCGGAGTCATAGCTAACTTCCATGGTAACCTTTACTTTCGACTGATCCCAGGGTTTCAATACGACTTTGCGGGAAGAGGTTACGAGCCGGATGAGTGCTCCTTTTTGTGAGGGTACTTCCTGGCTAACTTCTTTGGTCAGTGTTTTTTGGGCCTGCATGGCAGTCGCTGTCAGGATGAGTGATCCTGTGAGCAACAGGGCAGGAATGATCTTTTTGTTATTCATGCTTTGGTCTTTACAATTTTAAATAAGCCGGCGTGGGCCGTTGAATGTCGGGATATTGTTTTGCCCGCACGTTCATTTTGTTGATCTCTGTTTGCAGTTCTTTCAATAGCCATAGCTTTTGCTGGTACAGTTGGATAAGCTGGTTGACGAGGTTGTCGTTAAGTCCATACAGGCGTACGTCCTGTTTTACTTTCTTTTCGTCTCGCTCCAGATCGAGCCACTGCTTTTTGAACACGTGGAAATAACCAGCGCTTTCTATATAGATAGGTGTCTTCTCTAATTTTTCGAGCTGATAGCTGATGATGGTGGCATAGTTGTCTTCGATCAGCTTCAGCGGTGATGTTGCTTTACTCGTTGCCGGTTGTTCTTTGGGAGCAGCGGCTTTGCGATTTGTTCGTTCAGTTGGTTTTGGGGCGCTTCGGGTTTCGCCAGGTGATTCAACGACGGGCACATCAATCTCCTGATTGGAGGCCGTACCAACAGATGAGTCCACCTGGCCAGTCAACTCCGGGCTGGTAGCCGGTTGTTCGGTTGCTTCTGCCAGTGCAGGCTTGGGTGTTGCGGGTCCGGCGGGGGTGAACCACTGGTAGGTGAACAGTGATACCAGTACTACTGCTGCCGCTGCAGCAGTCCATTTCAACACCAGGGGGATTACTTTGCGTGGAGGCTCCTGTGTTTCCCGCTTGATATGCATCCATACCTGTGGACGTGGAGGTTTTTCCAGATCCAGCTCATCGCGGTGGTCATAAAGGTATTTCCTGAATTCATCCATGGCGAACCATTTGTTTTAATAACCTTTCTTTCAATAATTGCCGGGCCCTGTGGTATTGACTTTTTGAGGTCGATATGGTGATCTCCAGGGATTCGGCGATCTGCTGGTGTGAATAGTTTTCTATCACATAGAGGTTGAACACTTCCCGACATCCTCCAGGCAGGGTTTTGATCTCCCCGTGTATTTGTTCAAAACTGATGCTCTGCAGCCAGTTATCGCCATCTATCATGGCGTCGGGCAGGTGCTCTTCTTCTACGGGCTGCCAGCGCATTACCTTCTTCACGTGGCGGATGCATTCATTCACGATAATGCGCCGTAACCAGGGTTCGAACAGGTGTTGCTCTTTCAGCTGGTGCAGGCTTTTGAATGCCGTAATGAAAGAATCCTGGAGTATGTCTTCTGCATCGGGTCTGTTGCCGGTCATCCGAACACAGATACTGAACATTTTTTGTGCGAATTGCTCATACAGCAGACTCCGGGCTTCTTCATCGCCCTGGGTTGCTTTTCTCACAATTGCCGTTAGTATGTGTGCTATGTTTTCCAATGCCGTGCTGATAATAAGAGGCTGGGTTGGCAGAAAGGTTGGAAACCTGGTGAAATTATTTTTTCGGCCACAAGGTAGCGGATTCTCCGGAGGAGCCGGAGGTGGGTAGGTATAAGTGATCGCGGGCCTGGCCGGAAGTGGGCGTAATGGATCCCGGGCTGATGGTTCCCGAATCGGGAATCGTTGCAGTTCCGGTAGGGCCTGGCTAGGGTCCAGCTAGGGTCTGGCTAGGGTTGTCCATTTTTGGGAATGCAGGTCAGGAAAGACGTATTGTGCGGATGTCTTTGACTGCGTGGTGCCTGGTAAAAAGATCGTGATTGGAGGATGCCTGACCTGTTGGGGAAAGAGATGGGTCAAATGGGCGCCGGGGTATAGTAGTGTCTGAGGGGAGTGTGATACCTGTCTGATAGGGGCCTGACGACTAACAGGGTCTCTATAAGGTCTCTATAAGGTCCCCATAAGGTCTCTATAAGGTCTCGATAAGGGTATGTGTGAAATGGGGCGGTGGATGGTCTGGGAAGCCTAAAAGGGGCGATATTTCCTTGCGGAGTAGGTGGGGGTATTAAGACCATTTCTGGCTGCGGGAAGTTGCGCCATTGGAGAAATAAATCCGGAAAATGCTTCTATTGCATGAACGTGGAATCGTTGGTTTGGAAAGTGCCTGATGCCTCGTTGAATTCCTTCCAGGATAGATTTTGGGCAGCCCGCAACCCTTTACGTGCGAACATAGCCTGCGTACGCTGGTGTATCCGTGCCGGGGCGGTGGTATAGAATTCCTGCTTGTTCTGATCCCACCAAAGTTCGGAGGTTCGTAAAGTGTCCCCATTGATCATATTGATGACTACTACGCTGTCTTTCAGCAGCACTTTGTTCTCAAATTGATAGTATTTGGCGTAACGGGCGTCCAGTATGCTTTCTATGCGGGAGGTGCTGTCGTAAAAGTCAACATGCAGTGATCTGGGAAACTCCATATAGGCCGAATCGACAGGGCGGCGAAGCATAAACGGTGCGGTGAGTTTCGCTTTCACTATTCCTTTTTCGCTCAGGTAGCTCTCTATATTTTTGGCTTCTTCCATCATTACCTTACGGGTAAAGAGACTGTCTACCTCTTTCTGATCGTTTTCGCAAGCGGTCAAAACAAAAAAGCAGCCCAGTACCAGGGCTGCCCATTGTATAAAATATGTTGGTGTATGCCTTTGCATATATTAATCGTACTTGTACTTCTGGAACCAAATATCGCTCAAAGACAGGCCAATACCAATACGGAAGAAGCTCTCGCGTACGGGACTGGTGTTATCACCCCGGCGACCGAATTCAAACACTGTATTGATTACCGAGAATTGGTTCGTGTAAGCGGGTTTGCGCATCGGAAAACCTGCTCCAAAGGATACTGTCCAGGTGGGCAGGTCGTTGTTGACCTTAATATAATCCTGACCAAACGAGAAGCCGGCCCGGTAGCTAACGAAATTCCAGTAGCTTTTACCACCGGACGGGGTCAACTGTGCTCCGATCTTCATGGTCCAGGCATCCTGTACCGAATCTTTGGCGCCATAGAACCGGTATTCGTTCCATTTTTGTTGCGTATAATCTACGCCGATCTGCCATTTGCCGAGTTTGTCGAAGAGCACTCCTGCGCCAAAGGAGGCGGGGTAGATGATCTTGCCTTTAACATCGTTTTCCCGGTAGGCTACGTCGATGGTGTCGGTTGCTCCGCTATTGGCGTTGTATTCGAAGGTTTCGGCCACATAATCCTTCCTCGCATTGATCGTGTGTTTGAGGTTGCCATAGGCACCAAAACGCAACCAGTGCTTTTTGTCGAGCCTTGCTGTATACTGAATGCCGGCATTCAGCAATACGCCACCATAACTGGTGGTTGTCTCGTGGTTGGATTTATAATAGTAGTATAGCGAATCGGGTATTGCTTTACGGGTGCTGTAATCCTTGCTGCCAAACATGTAGCCGAAATTAACACCGACTGACAAATCGCGGGTGATCGATACGCCGGTACCAACATATGCTTCGTAGGCGCCACCATTGCCTTCATAGATCGTGCTAATATTGAAAGTATCGCCCGGTGTACCCAGGTATTCGCGGTTGGCCTGTCCTATCTTATAGTTAATGCGGGTCAGCGGGCGTAATCCAAGGTTCAGACCCCAGCCACCACCTTTCTTGAGCGGAAAGCCCAGTTGAATGTAGGAGATGTTGGGGCTGTAATTTGAATATTTACGGGCTGGGTTGTTGGCGCGAAGGGTCCTGTTTGACACCTCTACCCCCAGATCGAGGGTGGTAGCCTGTAACCTGCCGTAGGAGGCCGGATTGACAAAGTTGATGGTGTTGAAATCGTAGTAAGCAGCGGAAACTCCACCCATACCCCTGTTCAACATATTTTGGGTGGGAACCAGGTCCCCCAGTCCGTAACGCGAATAAGGAGAGTTCTCGTTTTGTGCCTGTGCAAAGGAGAGCCAACATAAGCAGACTATTCCTAAGAGATTGATTTTCTTATACATTGTTGTGCTCACTAATGGCATAAAGGCCTTTATAGATTAAATTAGGGTCTGCAAATATCTTGTTTTTCAAATGATAGACAAAAAAGGGTGTATCACCCCCGGTTAAGACGACGTTAAAGTTGTCATATTTTTCGTCATAATAATCTATTATCCCATCGATCTCTTTGGCCATTCCAAGGATAACGCCGCTTAATATATTGGTCCGGGTATCGTACCCAATAAGGCTCAGGTTCCAGTCTTTTTCGACCAGGGGTAACTTGGCTGTATAGTGGTGAAGCGATTTAAACCGCATCTCCATGCCGGGTGATATACTGCCACCTACAAACTCGTGGTATTTGTTGATAAAATTATAGGTGATGGCTGTACCCAGGCCGATCACCAGGTTATTTTTTCCTGGAAAATAGTGTACTGCTGCCGAAACCAGGGCAAGGCGGTCGGCTCCGATATCCTGGGGTTTGCCGACAGGTGTTGTAATAGGCAGTTTGGAATCGTGGGAGAGTCGGTGGTATTGCGTATTCGCTGCCAGGATGGTCTCCATGGCCGGATTGTGGTTGATTACCGACGACAGGATCGATTTTGTTGGCTGGTACCGGGCAATCAGATCCTGTATGGTATCATCCTGATCGTTGTCCATCACGATGAGGTCAAGGAGTGTTTCTCCCTCAAATACGGCACATTTGAGCCGGGTATTTCCAAAGTCGAAGCACAGGGTTGTTGTTGACAAACTATGGATTTTGCGTGCACGAATATAACCTGCTATTCACAGAATTCAGCAGCCAAGTTTTTGGTGCAGTGTTTATTGGGCAGCATGTGGTCATCGATCGCTGCTTCTCCGGTCATATTAAGGATCAATGTCGAGATCAAAAGCCGATAGGTTACGAAAATGGCCGTTTAGCTTCACTTTTTCTTTCAGCTGCTCCATTTCCATCAGCATGGGGAGCACTTTCTGGAGGTGCCGTTTTATATATTCCTGCCTTTGTACTTCCCGCAGCAGCCCGAGCAACTCATATTCTTCCTCGAGAGACAGGCCAGCATGGTGTGCCACATCGTAGGATTGAAGGTGGTCTTCCGGCTTTTTGAAATCTTTGGAGATGTTAAGCAGGCGGTGCAGTTCTTTTACGCCCCTGATCACTTTCTGCATGATCTCGCGGCTGCCAACATCTTCGTCGTTTTCGGGATAATTGACGATTGCGCCGCTGTATAATTTCTCTGGTACTGCTTTTATGACCTCGAGTATGCGGAAAACTTTCAGTCCTTGTGTTTTTACATCCATCTCCCCATTTTCGTAGGTCTGTACGATCTCGGTGATCTGTACAAGGGTTCCCATTTCCTGTAATCGGTTGTTTACTACGGTGGGGATTCCGAATGGCTTTTTGTTTTCGACACTTTCTGTGACGAGCTGTTTATACCGGGGTTCAAATATGTGAAGATGTACTTTTTCACCCGGATACACTACAATCCCCAGGGGAAATATGGGAATGAAATTGGTCATGGTACAAAGTAACGAAATCGTACGCGCTAAAAAAGCACAATCCACAGACGGCCGAATTGCCTATTTTTATGGCCTCGTAAAGAGGTATGTATGACGCATTTATCGGTAACCATTATCACGTTCAATGAAGAAAGGAATATAGGCAGATGTCTCGCCAGTGTGCAGGGGGTAGCCGATGAAGTGGTGGTGGTCGACTCGCTGAGTACGGACAATACCAGGAATATCTGTGCTGGATATGGCGTACGCTTTATCGAGCAGGCTTTTCTCGGTTATGTGGAGCAGAAGAACTACGCCATTGACCAGGCGTCACACGAAATGATCTTATCGCTGGATGCGGATGAGGCGTTGGATGAAACATTACGTGCCGAAATTTTACGGATAAAAAATGAAGGTTTTACTGCTGCCGATGGCTACACGATGAACCGTTGTACCAATTATTGTGGCCATTGGATCAGACACGGAACCTGGTATCCGGATAGAAAGTTGCGGATTTTTCATCGTCGCAAAGGACGGTTTACGGGGGTTAATCCACATGATTATGTTGCCCTGGAGGGCGGTGGCAGCCTGTTGCGCCTGAAAGGGGAGATTCTCCACTATTCTTATTATAACTACGGCGAACATATAGCTCAGTTGAATAAGTTTACGACTATCCAGGCAAGCGCCATGCACCAGCAGGGTAAGAAGGCGTCGCTGGCTAAATTGTTACTGAGTCCCCTGGCTGCATTTGTATCGGGGTATATATTCCGGAGGGGGTTTCTGGATGGTATCGATGGGCTGATGATTGCCCGGTCGGTATCTTACCAGACCTTTGCCAAATATGCCAAACTACGGCAGATCTGGCGTCAGTCGGGGCGGTAGGGGCGGCTTTCTTTGTCTGGCAGGAAGTGTATATATTATTAAATGATAATTTTTCATGACGATCAGTGGTTTTAGTTTTGTTCGCAATGCCACCAAGCTTTACTATCCGGTGCGGGAGTCGATCGAGTCGATTTTGCCGATCGTCGACGAGTTTGTGATTGCCGTAGGAAAGGGCGATGCGGATGATCGTACGCTTGAGGAAATCCGGCAGATCGCATCTGATAAAATAAAGATCATTCATACGGAGTGGGATCGGGAGACCTACTCGCATGCTGCGGTTTATGCTCAGCAAACAGATGTAGCCAAAGCGGCCTGTACAGGGGATTGGCTATTCTACCTTCAAAGCGATGAAGTGGTTCACGAGAAATACCTACCTGTCATCAAGGCTCGTTGTGAAGAATTGTTGCATGACCGGTCGATAGAAGGTCTTGTGTTCGACTACCTGCATTTTTGGGGTAGCTATTCACGGTACATCGTGTCACACGCTTTTTATCCAAAGGAGATCCGCATCATACGCAATGATCGTGACATTCATTCTTGGAAGGATGCACAGTCTTTCAGGCGTATACCCGATTTTGATGGGAAAAACTACTTTCAGCGGGAAGGTGCCTATAAATTAAAGGTGGCTTCGGTCGACGCGGCCATCTATCATTACGGTTGGGTAAGACCTCCGTATCTTATGCAAAAGCGCCGGCAATCATTTGCCGCTGATATTCATGGCGAGGAGAAAGCAGGACAGATCTTCGAGACCCAGGAAAGTGTTTTCGATTATGGTACACTGGCCAGGTTGGGCGTTTTCCGGGACAGTCATCCTGCTGTGATGCGGGAATTTATCGGCCGGTTCAACTGGGCTGACCAGATCGGTGCTGTGCCTCCACCTGGTATGGAACAAAAACATGATCGTCTGAAATACCGGTTACTGACCATTGTGGAGGAGTGGCTGGGGGGCCGGCAGATCGGCGGATTCAAAAACTACACTTTACTGAAACGATAAATAATGGAGCAACGGGCAACCGCTTCCTGGCCAGCATTACTTCGGGACATCCGGGCGCATGTCGTGAAGCAGATTGCCCGTGGTATCTCGCTCGTCGAGAATGAAGCTGTTGGTTATGAAGACCTGCTCCTGAGTTTGCCTCCCAATACGACCACGAAGATCATTGGCATTACCGGTCCACCCGGGGCCGGGAAAAGCACGCTGGTAGATGCGTTGATCGGCGTCATTGCCGGATCGGGGCTACGCGTTTGTGTTCTGTGTGTCGATCCTTCTTCTCCTTTCAATATGGGAGCTCTATTGGGCGACCGAATCCGGATGAGCGACTGGTACAATCACCCTAATGTCTTCATCCGATCTTTGGCCACCCGCGGTTCATTGGGTGGATTGCATCCCCGCATTATCGAGATCACCGAACTGATGAAAGCAGCTGCTTTCGACTTCATCATCGTGGAAACAGTGGGAGTAGGTCAAAGCGAGATCGAGATCGCCGGCCTGGCTGATGTAACGGTCGTGGTTGTGGTACCGGAAGCAGGTGATGAAGTGCAAACCATGAAAGCAGGATTGATGGAGATCGCCGATATTTTTGTAGTGAACAAGGCCGACCGGCCCGATGCCGATCAGTTTGTCAAGAATTTGCGCCTTATGTTGGCTCCCGCTTTCCGTAACCACACACAGGAAGTGCCTGTGATCAAAACTGTTGCTTCCCGGCAGGAAGGGGTTGAGCCTTTGTACGAGGCTATCCGGCAGCAATTGCTACTGCATCATGATGATACAAGAAAGGCGTGGTTACTGGCTGAGCGTGCTTATTACCTGGTTCAGCAAAGGCGTATGAAAGATATCCGCAAAGACTTGCTACAGCAAGATATCCTATTGCAACTAAAGGACAATCAATTCAATTTATACCGTTTTGTGCGTAGTCTTTATTGAGAGCGCGTTCGCGTGGCTGGTTGCGATTTCCGTAACTGTGTTTACCGTCTGTTTTTAGTGGTTTGCCGAATTGGTTTCCAGCTGCGGCGGGGGACAGATAGTTTTGTGGTATTCTATTACGACAAACCCCAAAGTCATGAAAAAATTATTACCAGCGCTCTGTTTAACTGCCATTGTTCTATTGAGCGGGTGCTTGTCTGCATTTAACCCGCTGTTTACGGAAAAGGATATTGTTTACGATGCCAGGCTGCTTGGTTCCTGGAAAAAAGGTGCTGATGGTCCTGTTTATTCCTTCGAACAAGGCAATGCCCAAAGCTTTGCCGAATTGCCGACGGGGATACGTGACCTTGCTTCGCGGGGTTACCTGCTCACCATTAAGGAAGGGGCAGACGATTATCCTTCCCGGTTTTTTGTTTTTATGTCCAGGATCGGCAAGCATCTTTATCTGGACTATTTCCCGTCTGAAGCTCAACATGGAAAATCCTATGCAGCCTTTTACACCAGGAACTATATTCCGTTGCACAGCTTTTTCCGGGTTCAACTTGCCAACAATGGCGAATCCATGACTATCATGCGTTTGAAAGAAAGCTTTCTCGAAGACCTCGTCAGGAACAAGCAGATACGGATTCGCCGTGAAACCAGGATGGATGGTACTACCGTGATCACGGCTCCAACGGAAGACCTTCGTCAGTATGTTCGTAAGTATGGTGAACTGGATGCGGCCTATGACGATCGTGAAACCTATACCAGCATTAAATAATTTATTCAACTCTATTATATGTTCAACTTAAGTTTACTGATTGGCGGCTTATTTCAATTGCTGTCTCAATCGCAAGGAATCAATTCGGTTCAACCAATTGCAACCGGGCAGACGATCGTTACCGATCAGCGGATCGTGGGTTCGTTTCAGGATGGTGGTGCTACTATTTCGATATTGCCGGTAAAGGATAGTAAGTTGTTTGAAGCAGAAAGAAAAGATGGTAAAAAGATCTCTGTTTATGGTGATTCAAAAGAAGAGATCGCGTTTTACTCAAAAGCTTATATCATTACTATTGAGCAGGGGGATCTGCAATATATCCTGGCAGGTGCCCTGACCAATATCAAGGGGCAGCTATTTATGGACGTACTGTCTGTTACTGCCGGAAAAAAGGATACCCAGGGTAATGAGGGGCTGGGTTTCGAGTTCAATTCCAACTATTTTTCGACTTTTAATATTGCCAAGGTTGGGTTTGGGCAAAATGGCCAGCTTTTTTTGCAGTTCCTGCGTGGTGATTTTATGAAAGAGCAGATACTTGCCGGTAGGATGTTGCTGAAGCATGAACATGAACCGCTTTTTGATAATTTTCTCATCACTGCCTCCTCAAAGGACTGGTATATGTTTTTGGAGAAGTATGGCCATGACAATCGCTTGTTCGATGCGAAACCTGTCGTATTAAACCGCAAAGGATAATCTCGTATGCTTAGCAGACGTCGCCTTATCTTTCATCCGGTTATCCGGTTTACGCAGCACCTGGTCTTCTGGGTGCTGTCGTTCGTCGTGTTTGTGCAGCTTTTCAAGTCGAGTGCGGCACCGTTGCAAGGAGACTTTTTGTATGCGGGCCTCTTTCACCTTACTATTCTTCCGGCTGTTTATATCAATCTCTATTTTTTGCTGCCGCGTTTTATGCGGATCAATAAATGGGTGTGGTACCTGGTGGCGCTGGTGTTGTTGGTGACGGTCTTTTCCTGGTTGAATTATTCTTTTTTTCAGGACTGGTCTCAACTGGTGTTGCCTGATTATTTTTTTATCAGCTATTTCTCCTGGTGGGAGGTCTGCCTCTTCTTTGTGGTGTATATTGGTATCAGTTCTTTGCTTAAGCTCTCGAAATCATGGTTCACAGTGTTGGATATGCAGCGTCGGTTGTTACAAGTGGAGTCCGAAAAAGCGCAAATGGAACTGGACGTCTTGCGGGAACAGGTCAATCCGCATTTTTTCCTGAATACCCTGAATGGGATTTATTCGATGACGCTTGATAAAGATGAGCGACTTCCTGAAACGATCCTGCAGTTGTCGCAGCTGATGAAATACTTTCTATATGAGTCTGGCGATCATTTTGTGTTGTTGGAAAAAGAGTGGCAGATCGCGGAAGATTATATTTCGTTACAAAGAATTCGCTCCGGTCAGCAGTTGCAGTTGTATGTCGTGGTGGAAGGGGAGATCAGAGAGCAGCGCATTGCTCCTTTACTGCTGATCACTTTTCTGGAAAATGCTTTCAAGCATGGCGCCAAAGGTAGCGCCGGCCATGTTCGTATAGACGTGAACCTGGAGGTAATGCCACAGCAGCTTCGTTTCTGCGTAAAAAATACACGCGGGCAGGCTGCGGTTGTAGGTGATGTCAAGCACCATGGCGTAGGGTTGGGAAATGTAAGGCGCCGGCTTGACCTGTTGTACAGCAATCGCTACCAATTGGACATTCAAGATCTGCAGGATGATTTTGTTGTAACCCTTGAACTGAACTTATGAGTACTTTATACCGTTGTCTGGTGGTGGAAGATGAGCCGTTGGCTCAAAATGTATTGAAGAATTATATCAGCTCACATCCGTTACTGGAACTGGCTGGTCTTTGTGGCGATTCGCTGGAGGCCCAGCAATGGTTGGTGCAGCACCGTGCTGATCTGCTATTTCTGGATATCAACCTGCCTGTTTTGTCGGGGGTCAGTTTTCTGAAAAGCCTATCACGCCCGCCGCTGGTCATCTTTACCACGGCGTATGCCGAATATGCTGCGGAGGGATTTGAGCTGGATGCGGTTGATTACCTGGTAAAACCTTTTTCTGTAGATCGTTTCCTGAAAGCAGTAAACAAAGCGTTGGAAAAGCTGGTAAGGCAACCAATCAGCAACGTTGGCTTTCATGAGCCTTTCATTTTTGTAAAAGCGGATAAGAAGGTCTATAAGATCAATCTTTCAGCGATCGAGTATATCGAAGCGTTGGATGATTATGTGAAGATTGTGACCGGGGAAGGCTCTTACCTGGTACACGATACGATGAAAGGGATGCAGGAACAGCTACCTGCCGGTGAATTTATACGGGTGCATAAGAGCTTTATCATTGTGCGCAGCAAGATTGTTTTTATTGAGGGTAACTATGTAAGAATTTCGGACAGGGATATTCCCATTGGTGCTTCTTACAGGGAGGAAGTATTTAGCAGGCTGAAGCTGTAAAGTCGGAGTTTTTGGTTTTCTTTGCAGCTTTATTGTAAACTATGGCCTTCGATCCCGGCAACAAGATCCTGATTATTACTGCACCTTCCGGTGCGGGAAAAACGTCTATTACCCGTTACCTGCTGGAAAAGCTTCCTCAATTGGCTTTTTCGGTTTCAGCGGCTACCCGTCAAGCCCGGGGCAATGAAAAGAGCGGTGTAGATTATTATTTCATGGACGTAGAAGATTTTCAGCAGAAAATCCAGGATCAGGCTTTTGTGGAGTGGGAAATGGTGTATGAGGGAAAGTATTATGGCACGCTTAAATCCGAGCTTGACCGTATTTGGGCTAATGGCCAGGTGCCGGTTTTAGACATCGATGTTAAAGGCGCCATACATGTGCAATCGCAGTATCCGAATACTACTTTGTCGATGTTCATTGAACCTCCGTCCGTTGATGAGCTAAAGCGACGCCTGGAGTCGCGTGGTACAGAAACTGCCGAAAGCCTGCAGGCCAGGGTTAATAAGGCTTCTTACGAGATCTCTTTCAAACATCACTTTCACCGAATTGTCATCAATGCCCAGTTGGACAAGGCCCGTGCTGAGGCTATGGAGATCGTACGCGACTTTCTAGCTATCTAAAATTTACCCGAAATCAAGTATCATAGTGCTACGATAATGATCGGGAGGGAGGGTTTGGTCCGTGCCTTATTTAATTGCCACGATCCATTATCGATTTGCGCTTGGCTTGGCCAGTACAAGTTCGCCCGGCTGACTGGGGGGCGATTTTATTGGTGGCTGAGCCTGGTATTGGGGCTGGCACTTCATTTTTGTGTATAAAACAGGAAGCCTTTGCACGGTAATTGTAATACAGGGACTGAGAAATGCCAATCTTTCCCAATAAGTTATGTAATCCATCGTTCTTTTTATAAATTCGTATTCTAACTATGAGTTTATTTGTCATAATAGCCATTGTCGTCGCGGTTTTCTTTATAGCCTGGTTTTCCGGTATTGAAGTGGCCTTTACCTCGGCAAACCGGCTTAATATTGAACTGAAGAAGAAGCAGGGCTCTACAAGCAGTTTGCTACTGAGTAACCTGTTTGAAAATCCATCACGTTTCATTGGTGTTACGATCGTTGGATATAACACCTTTCTCGTTGTTGCCGTATTGCTGGGCAGTGCTGGTTGGAATTACCTGATCCCTTACGAAAAGATCAGTCCATCGGAGGCCTACCTGGTGCCACTACGTCTCATTTGCGAAGCCTTTTGTTCCTGGGTGGTGATTGTAGTCCTGGGAGAATTTATTCCCAAAGCGATTTTCCGTGCCAAATCGGACAGCCTTTTGTCTTTTTCCGCGCGGACAGGCTTGCTGGGGCTTTGTGACTATGTCTTCAACTGGATCAGCATTGCTTTCGTCAAGTTTTCCATTTTTATCCTGAATATTATATTCGATATGCGTATCGACAAAAAGAAGGCGCCTTTTTCCCGGGCGGATCTCGACCTGTTCTATACGCAAAACAACGAACATCATAACCAAAGCCAGGACCTGAAAGCCGAGCTGTTTGAGAATGCGCTCTCTTTGCCAAAGATCCGGGTGCGGGAGTGTCTGGTACCCCGTAAGGAAATCGAGGCCATTGATATTAAGATGAGTGTAGAGGATGTGCGCAAGGCCTTTGTCAATACCAAGCTGAGTAAGCTAGTGGTATATGATGGCGATATCGATCATATCCTGGGATATGTACACCAACTCGACCTGTTCAAGCAGCCTGCTACGATCAAAGATATGATGCTGCAGATACCGGCTATTCCGGAAAGTATGAGTGCCACGGACCTGATCAGTAAGCTCAGCAAGGAGCGCAAGAGCATTGCCTGGGTAGTGGACGAGTTTGGCGGTACGGCGGGTATTGTGACCATGGAAGACGTGCTCGAGGAGATCTTCGGCGAGATCAAAGATGAGTTTGATGTGGAAGAATTTGAAGACAAGCGCGTAGCCGAAGACGAATTTATCCTCAGCGGACGGTTGGAGCTCGACTACCTGAAAGAAAAATATGGGCTGGAGTTTCCCGACCATGAGTCGGAGACTTTATCGGGGTTCATTATCCAGCAGCACGAAACCATTCCCAAACTCCGGGAACGTATTATTATCGGCGATTATGAGTTTGACGTTATGGGGGTCAGTGACACCCGTATTGAAACAGTGCGTCTGAAGCTCCTCAAATAGCCTGTAATGGCATGTAAATAAGCCTTATACACCAAAGATGGGAATAAAAGCTACCTGCAATATCCCGTAATTGCCAATCACCACATATTAACAAGCTTTCTTGTCCAATCCAACGTGATAACCCGTACATTTGCCCCGTTTTATAAGTTAATTCCTCTAGTAATCAATGGCGATATCGTTATTTAACAGGAGAAAGACCGACAATCCGGAGATGACCTTTGTGGATCATTTGGAGGAGTTGCGTTGGCATATCATGCGGTCGCTGATCGCGGTGATCGTTGGGGCAATTGTGGTATTTATAAATATCGATTGGATCTTTGACCAGATCATTGCAGGCCCTTTGCAGAAGGATTTCTATACTTACAAAGCTTTGTGTGACTTAAGTACCTGGCTCGGTGTAGGGGATTCGTTGTGTTTGCCGCCCCCTTCAACCGAAGGTGGATTGCAGACAACAACCTTTGGCTCGCAGTTCATGACAAGTATCACTATTGCTTTTGTTGGTGGATTTATTTTTGCCTTCCCCTATATATTCTGGGAGTTCTGGCGTTTTGTGAAGCCGGCGTTGAGTCCCAAGGAGTTGAAGAGTACCCGTGGTGCGATCTTTTTCGTTTCCATCTTCTTTTTCCTGGGTATCTCCTTCGGCTATTTCCTATTAGCGCCTTTCACATTCAGCTTTTTGGCCAATTATACGATCGGCACCAGCCATATCCTCATAGCCCGGCCGACATTGGCTGACTACATGGAAAATCTGATTGATATTATGATCGGATCTGCGCTGGCGTTCCAGTTGCCAGTCATCTCTTATGTATTAACGCGTATCGGTCTGATCACCCCCAGTTTTCTAAAGACCTATCGCAAATACTCTTATGTGGCTATTCTGGTTATTGCAGCGATCATTACGCCATCGCCCGACTGGATGAGCCAGATGATCGTGTTCCTGCCACTAGCCTTCCTGTATGAGTTTAGTGTCATTATCTCTGTGCGGGTATTTAAACGGCAGCAGGAGAAAGACAAGAACTGGTAATTGTTTCGCTAGCCATTAATGGCTACATCGGTTTATCCCTAATTGACCCAATAATTTCAAGTATGGCCTCTTCATTCGATCTTTCCAAGCCTATCGCCATCGGTGGCGACCATGCCGGCTTCGACTATAAAGTTGCCCTTGTTCAGTATTTGAAGGACAAAGGCCTGGCTGTAAGTGATCTCGGAGTACATGAAAACAAGTCGGTGGACTATCCCGATTATGCGCATCCGGTGGCTGATGCCGTGGAGAAAGGTGAGGCGGCGTTTGGTATCCTGATCTGTGGTAGCGCGAATGGGGTTGCCATCACGGCCAATAAGCACCAGGGTATCCGTGCCGGACTGTCTTTTGAGCCAGCAGTAGCGAAACTGATCCGTCAACACAATGACGCCAACGTGATCTGTATTCCTGCCCGCTTTGTGTCTGTGGATGTGGCCCGGGAAATGGTCGACCTGTTTATAGAAACCCCGTTTGAGGGAGGGCGTCACCAAACACGCGTGAATAAGATTTCCTGCAGCTAAGATGATGGAATAGCAGGCCATGATACCAGAGCCTGCCTTACAATACCAATGCCGCAATTCGTATTTTACTACGCATTGCGGCATTGTTGTTTGATGTCTTGTCTATAATTACCAGCCGAGGAGGTAAGCGAAGATCAGTGGCGCTACGATCGTGGCATCGCTTTCTACGATAAATTTCGGTGTGTTGATATCAAGTTTGCCCCAGGTGATTTTTTCGTTGGGGACTGCACCTGAATACGAACCATAAGAGGTCGTTGAATCGGATATCTGGCAGAAATAGCTCCAGAATGGAACATCGTGCCATTCAAGATCCTGGTACATCATTGGCACTACGCAGATCGGGAAGTCTCCGGCGATACCACCACCTATCTGGAAGAAGCCCACGCCTTTGCCGCCGCTGTTTTGGCGATACCAGTCGGCGAGGTATACCATGTATTCGATACCATTCTTTACGGTGCTGGCCTTCAATTGGCCTTTGATGACGTAACTGGCGAAAATGTTACCGGTGGTGCTATCTTCCCAACCTGGTACTACAATAGGAATATTTTTTTCTGCAGCGGCTACAATCCAACTGTCTTTGGGGTCGATCTCATAATGCTCTTTCAATACGCCACTGAGTACCACTTTATAGAGGAATTCGTGCGGGAAGTAACGCTCGCCTTTGGCTTCTGCGTCTTTCCAGGCATTTTCCAGGTGTTTCTGCAAACGACGGAAAGCCTCTTCTTCGGGAATACAGGTATCGGTAACCCGGTTATAGTGGTTTTCGAGCAGGTCCCACTCATCCTGGGGGGTAAGGTCGCGGTAGTTGGGAACACGCTTGTAGCTGTTGTGGGCTACGAGGTTCATAACGTCTTCCTCCAGGTTGGCACCGGTACAGGAAATGATCTGGATCTTGTCCTGGCGGATCATTTCGGCCAATGAAATGCCGAGCTCTGCCGTACTCATGGCTCCTGCCAGGGTAACCATCATTTTGCCACCTTCGAGTAGGTGAGTTTCATAACCTTTAGCGGCATCGATCAGCGCAGCTGCATTGAAGTGCCGGTAGTGATGTTGGATAAACTGTGAAACAGGTCCTTTAGCCATGATCTTTCGGAATTTTGTGGCGGCAAAGTTAACACAATTGGGAGATTTACTATTATTATTAAAAAACAAAGGGTGAGTCACTTTCGCGACCCACCCGTTCTCTTTTCCAACTAAAACCAACTTGTATTCTTATTGAATATTCTTCTTTTCTTTCTTGAACACTTCCCAGCTCGCAGAACCACTTGATTTTAAGATCAGTTGTTGCTCACCGTCCTGCAGTGTAACGTAGTAGCTGGTGTTACCGCCGGCAGCGAGTTCGAACAGGTCTGTGATCCAATACCCGGTGTAGCCTTTTTTGAGCGAGGTCAGCATGTTGATAGGTAGTTGCTCTGACAGGATGTTGCGGGTTACCGCTGTCAATTCTCCCTCTTTGCTGTAATACGCGTACAATACCTGGTCGTTCATTTTAAAGGTAGCCTTGGCGAAGGTTTTACCAACTTCCCAGCTAACATTTTGTGCATCGGAGAAGTCTTTTTTAAAGGCGTTGACTACTTGCTGGCTAACTGTTTCGATTACATTGGCAAATGTTGAGCTAAGTCCAACAGTTAACATTAAAGCCCATACTAACATCATCTTTTTCATGGCGTAAATATTATTGTGTGAATTGAGTTGTTGTCTCCGCATCTTCAGTATCGCATCCTCTACACTATATACGACGCAGGCTTTTTGCGAATGTTACAGCTTTGCCGAAGAATTCTTTTTTTCTTTTTTGAATACATACATATTGCCGCTGCTATAGGCTTCGAGTACGACACGGTGCTTGTCATTGTGAATGGAGATTACGTAACTCGTCTCTCCGTTGCGGCTGTACTCGATGACGTCCTGTATTTCATAGCTACCGTATTTGTTGGCTACCTGACGGGCAATGTTCATGGGCATGTTGGCCGGATCGATATAACGGCCCGTTGCCACGAGCTCTCCTTCTTTTGCAAAGAAAGCATTGACCCGTTCATTGTTGTAGATGAACCTGGCATGGTACAACTGGTGCTCGTCCATCGACTCCCAGACAATGCCTCGAGCTCCTGTAAACTCTTTTTCCAATGCTGCTTTCAGGCGTGGAGATACTTTGTCTCCTGGTTCAGGATGATTGGCATAAGTAACAACGCTGATCAACATCAGCAGAGAAAGAAATAAATTTTTCATGACTTTACTTTTGTAACTGGTTTAATGATATTCGGCTTTTTATTAAGCCAGCACAAAAATAGAATGGGGGTCAGTGGATGAAAAGTGAATAGTGACAGGTGGAGGCCAATGTTAAGTAAGGTTAAGCATGGTTGGCCAATGTTATTGCTGACGGTCAATTGACCTATTTGGAAAGGGCTGATCCTAAACTTTTTCTGCTTGCAGGAACAAAAGCTGTTAGATGTTGTTTGGTTTAGTTTAACAATTGAATGATGTACCGTTGTTGATCACATGATCACCAGAATCGGGTAGGACATCTCACATGATGATGTGATGTATTTTTGCCTTTGTCAATCGATTAACCTGGATTACCATTCATCACAAAATTTTAACGGTCTTCACTGTAAATTTTGGCTATACAGGCAGTCAAAATCCTGTAAATTGTAATATAAAGGCCTCAAAACATATAAGTTGTGAACTATCTCGCCCATGCATATCTCTCTTTTAACCTTCCTGGCATTTTAGTTGGTAACCTGATCAGCGATTTTGTGAAAGGGAAAAAGCAATTCGATTATCCGCCGGACATACAGAAAGGTATTGTGCTGCACCGGGCCATCGATACTTTTACGGATGAGCATACTGCTACTGCCCGTGCCAAGGAAGTTTTCAGGCCTTTTTACCGTTTATACAGCGGTGCTTTTGTGGATGTAGTCTATGACCATTTCCTGGCGAATGATCCTACGCAGTTTGCCGGCAACGATCTGTTCGACTTCTCGCAGCAGGTATACCATACGCTGGACCAGCAGGAGCGTTTTTTTCCAACTCCGTTTAAGATGATGTTTCCCTACATGAAGCAGCATAACTGGTTGTATAATTACCGGCAGCGCCATGGGATCGAAAAAAGTTTCGAAGGGGTAGTGCGACGCGCGGCTTACCTTACGGAAAGCCGGACTGCCTACCAGCTTTTCGAAGATCAGTATGATGAGTTACGGGCATGTTATGATGATTTTTTCCCTTCCTTGAGGGCCCACGCGTTGGCAACCCTGCAAAGCTTTGACCATAAAGCAGTTTAATCCAGTTTTAATGGCTGAACAGTAGGGGTAAATTGCTGCCCGGAGTCCTATTATGGGGGCGTTCCGGTTTGGTTGTCGAGAGCGGGACAGGGATATTTTCGGGGAAGATGGACCCTAATTCCTCTTGTCCTATAAAACCCATCAGGTTCCGTTGTAATCTTTTATTTTTGCCGATTAAACACCGCAGGAAATGAAGCATGTGACGATTCTCCTCCCAATGTTACTGGTATTTGGCATTTGCCAGGCCCAATACAAGGCTTCTTCTTTTGATAAGTCGCCGATGGATATGGTTTACTACCCGGTCAACTACCCGGTTTTAAAGATCCAGAACAAGGTGTCGGAACCGTTGATGGCCAGGGTAATCTACAGCCGACCTTTGAAGAATGGCCGTTCGGTTTTCGGAGAACTGGTGGAATATGGCAATATCTGGCGACTTGGTGCCAACGAAGCGACGGAGATCGAGTTGTACAAAGATGCGAAGTGTGGTTCGGAAACGAAGTTGAAAAAAGGGAGGTATACTATGTATGCTATTCCTTTTGCAGACAAATGGACGGTTATTTTCAACAAGGATACAGATAGCTGGGGTGCATTTCAGTACGACGTGAAGAAAGACGTATTGCGGGTGGATGTACCTACACAAAAGATGCCGGAGGCGGCAGAGGCGTTTACCATGCAGTTTGAGAAGGATAGTTCAGGTATCAACCTGGCCATTATGTGGGATAATGTAAAAGCCCTGGTTCCTTTCAACTTCCAGAATAATTGATTATTTGCCCCAATATGCGTACAACAAATCATTTGCTCGGATTGCTTTTCATGGGTATGTTTTCAGGTCTGGTGACTGGTTGTGGCCATGAGCCGAAAGCACCGGGTAGTAACCAGGTGACGATCAATCCCGCAATCGGTACCACCAGCGATAAGCAGGTGCCGCTGGGTGTCGACAAATCTCCAATGGATATGGCTTATTATCCGGTCGATTACCCCAAGCTGAATATGTCGCACAACAACCAGGAGCCGCTAATCGCCCGGGTGATCTATAGCCGGCCTCAAAAGAGCGGCCGGGCCATTTTTGGGGACGTATTGAAGTATGGTAACCCCTGGCGGCTGGGGGCCAACGAAGCCACAGAGCTGGAGTTCTTCAAGGATGTAGTGATCGAAAACCAGAAAGTTGCCAAGGGCCGGTATGTTATGTACTGTATTCCTTACGAAGACAAATGGACGGTGGTGTTAAATAACGACCTGTATACCTGGGGCCTTAAGATTGATTCGACTAAAGATGCCTACCGGTTTACCATACCGATCAACAAGACCAATTATCCCTTTGAGTTTTTCACGATGGAATTTGACAAGCAAGGCAAAGGGGCTGAGCTTATCGTAGAATGGGATAGTGTCCGGGCGAAACTTCCGTTTACCTTTTAGTGTTGTATATTGAGCCACTATGTGTGGTATTGCAGGCATTATAGCTGCCCAGCCGGGGCTGGTGTCGGAACAGGCTGTTAAGGGTATGACCGATGTACTTGCACATCGCGGACCAGATGGCGAGGGTTGCTGGATTGATGCCAGCGGACGGGTGGGTCTTGGTCATCGCAGGTTATCGATTATCGATTTGCGGGTTGTGGCAGGGCAGCCAATGCATTATCTCGACCGGTTCTCCATTGTATATAACGGCGAGCTCTATAATTACCGAGAGCTTCAACAATCCCTGATCAAAAAAGGCTATTCTTTTCACAGCTCTTCGGATACGGAGGTGATCCTGGCTGCCTATGCTGCCTGGGGGGTACAATGCCTTGACTACTTCGATGGAATGTTTGCTTTTGCCATCTGGGACGACCGAGAACAGCGTCTTTTTGCTGCGCGTGACCGGTTTGGCGAAAAACCGTTCTATTATTATCAGGATGAACAGCGTTTTCTGTTTGCCAGTGAAATGAAAGCGCTGTGGGCGGCAGGTGTCAATAAGCATATGGAAGGTTCCATGCTTTACAATTACCTGACCCTGGGTTATATTCAGCACCCGGGCGACCAGGGGGCTACCTTTTACACGGGAATCCGAAAATTGCCCGCCCGCCACTACCTCCTTTACGACCTGCCAACCAGGAAACTGAGTGAGCATGTTTACTGGAAAATTACGCTGGCCGAAAAGGGCCAATCGCTTTCTGCTTCGCAAGCCACTGAGCAACTCGATAGCCTGCTTTCCCTTTCAGTGGAGCGGCGTTTGCGTAGCGATGTACCGGTAGGTACATCCCTCAGTGGTGGGCTGGATAGTGCGACCATACTTAGTTATGTGGCGCGTTCGACTGGCAGGCCATCCCGCCTGCAATCATTCTCTGCTGTGTTCCCGGGTTTTGAGCGTAATGAGTCGGCAGCGATAGCACAGACGGCCAATTTCCTGGGGGCGGAGAACTATCAGGTTGAACCGTCATCGAGCGACCTTATCGATGATTTTGACCGTATTTGTTATCATCTCGAAGAGCCTTTCCAATCCGCCAGTGTGGTAGCGCAATACCGCGTTTTTCAACTAGCCAGGCAATACGGCGTTACTGTTTTACTGGATGGGCAGGGAGCTGATGAATTGCTGGCTGGTTATAGCAAATATTACCCCTGGTTTTGGCGTGAGCTGTATCGTAGTGATAAGCGTTTGTTGAGCAGTGAGCTGAGTCAATCTATGGATAATGCCTGGCGTCGGGAATGGGGCTGGAAACAGCAGGTGGCTGCACGCTTTCCGCGCCTGGCCGCCGCGTGGCAAATCAGGCAACGAGTACGCTCGCAAAAGGAGCAGTTGGACCTGCACCCGGAATTTGTATACGCTTCCGGCCGCTCACACTATGCGCTACCGCACGATCCCCACCTAAATGGTGTGCTGCATTATAACACCTTTCATAATGGTCTCGAGGAGTTGTTGCAATATGCCGACCGGAATTCCATGGCCCATGGCCGGGAAGTGCGCCTGCCTTTTCTGTTTCATGAGCTGGTCAGTTTTGTTTTTTCTCTGCCTGCGAAATGGAAGATACAGGATGGGTATTCTAAGTGGATATTGCGGAAAACTATGGACCAGCGACTGCCGGCGGAAACAGTATGGCGGAAAGATAAAATTGGTTTTGAGCCGCCACAAAAATCCTGGATGGCGAACAAACGGGTTTCGGAATATAGACATCACGCTCGTTCCGTACTGGTAGATAAAGGTATCCTGAGGTCTTCGGTATTGAACAAAAAAAATCAGCCGCAGGATTCACATGCGGCTGACAATTATGATTGGAGGTATTTCGTGGCCGGAATTTTACTACAGTAGACTAATAAGTGGCTGAATACGCTCCCCATTTCCGGTTATCCTTTCTTATATTTTTCAGTGATCTGATAGTTACCAGATTCATCGACCTTGAATGTATACCAGTTTTTGCCGTCTTCCACTTTTACAAAGTAGGAAACGTCATTGCCTACGGTCAGTTCTGTTACGCCAAACAGGTTCTTTTTTGGATTCTCCTTTTTCAGTTTATTGAAAATATTGAGTGGTAACATTTGGGGTGAATAATACCTGATGGAGCTCATCATATCCCCTTCTTTGTTGTAGTTGACCTTGGAGCGGATACCTGCACTTACGAAGCTAACGGTAAAATAGTTGTCTGTTTCATCCCATCGTACATCTTCTGCCTGTGTGAATGTTTCGCGGAAGGATTTGAGCACTTTTTCGTTGGGATCTGCATAAGCGGCAGCGGCTATAAATGCTGCGCAAACGATCATTAATACTTTTTTCATGGCTATAATTTTTATTGGTGAACTGGGTGTAACGTTAATTACCCCCCAAATGTAATCGCTGTATTATCGCGCAACAAGCCAATTGGTAGGGGCGGAACGCACATGATAAGTACTACGAAGTATTTCGCAGATGGAAGGGGTTTGAAGGGAGTGCCTGAAGGCGTGAAACATAGTGGGGTACTGTGTTTCAGAAATGTTACACCTTATTTTTGAATGTAGGTTAAGCTTGTGTTAAACTGGAAATCCGGGATTGTGGACGGCATTAGGCGATAAGTTGTAGCCATTAAAAGTTGCCAACCGTGACGGGGCAGAGTTAGGGATTATTCTGCATCTTTGTGTCAGTTATTCACCAATATTAAGAATATATGAAGCCAGCGACCAAGTTTATACATGCCGGTGCTGAACCGGATCCTTCTACAGGAGCCATCATGACGCCTATATACCAAACATCCACGTATGTACAGGAAGCTCCGGGTAAGAATAAAGGGTTTGAATATGCCCGGTCCCAGAACCCGACGCGTAAGGCGCTGGAGGAGGCATTGGCAGCTATCGAGAATGGAAAATATGGCCTGGCTTTTAGTAGTGGCGTAGCGGCGACAGACGCCGTATTGAAGTTGCTGTCGCCAGGTGATGAGGTCTTGACCGGCAACGATTTGTACGGCGGTACTTACCGGTTGTTTACCAAGATTTATGAGAAGTTTGGTATTCGATTCCGTTATGTGGACATGACTGATAATGCGGCAATCGAAGCTGCCATTACCGATCAAACAAAATTGATCTGGACGGAGACTCCTACCAACCCGTTAATGAACATCACCGATATTGGTGCAGTAACGGCTATGGCCCAAAAGCGCCAGGTGTTGGTGTGCGTCGATAACACTTTCGCTTCTCCCTATTTGCAGAATCCGTTGGATTTTGGCGCGGATATAGTTATGCACTCTTCCACGAAGTACCTGGGTGGCCACAGCGATGTGATCCAGGGGGCATTGGTGATGAATGATCCTGCCTTGCGTGAGCAGCTGTATTTCATTCAAAAGAGTTGTGGGGCAGTGCCGGGGCCGATGGATTGCTTCCTTGTATTACGTGGTATCAAGACCTTGCATGTGCGTATGCAGCGACATTGTGAGAATGGCGAAAAGATCGCCCAGTTCTTACGCCAGCACCCGGGCGTCGGTAAGGTGTATTGGTGTGGTTTTGAGGACCAGCCGGGATATGCAGTGGCTAAAAAGCAAATGCGTGGCTTCGGTGGTATGATGAGCTTTACCTTGAAGGACGACAGCGTAGAGACAGCCATGAAGGTACTGTCGTCTACCAAGATCTTTTCGTTGGCCGAAAGCCTTGGTGGTGTAGAATCTTTGATCAATCATCCTGCTTCCATGACGCATGCCTCTATACCCCGGGAAGAGCGTATTAAAAATGGACTTAGCGATTCCCTGATCCGTTTGAGTGTCGGTATCGAGGACCTGGAAGACCTGGTACTGGACCTGGAGCAGGCTATTGGGAAGTAGGTTAATATTGAATTTGTCTTTTAAGGGCTGGTATGGTGACCGGCCCTTATTTTTAGGGGAGGCTTGAACTGCGGTTCTGTCTGCCACTAAAGCCTGTGTAAAGGTAAAATGTAATCGCGCCGAATTCGGATATTTGCGCCATGAGCGCAAAGCCCAAGGACCTGTCGGAATTTTTCAATAAGAAAGTCAGCGAATACAACCAGCCTGATTTCATTAAGGACGACCCTGTTTGTATACCGCATCTGTTTAGCAAAAAACAAGATATTGAAATTGCGGGCCTTTTTGCCGCGATCTTTGCCTGGGGTAACCGCACTACGATCATCAAAAAGGCTAAAGAGCTCATGCAGCTCATGAATAATGCCCCGCATGATTTTGTATTGCACCATACCTATCAGGATTTGCGAAAACTGGAAGGGTTCAAGCACCGTACCTTCAATGCCACTGATCTACTCTATTTTGTCAGTTTCCTGCAATACCACTATTCCCGTAACGAAAGTCTCGAATCAGCCTTCACCAAATGGATGTCGCCACAGGATGAAAACATCGAGCAGGCTTTGATTGGCTTTTACCACTATTTTTTTTCTCTGGAAGAGGTGCCTTCCCGTACCCGTAAACATATTGCGTCTCCTGAAAAGAATTCGTCCTGTAAGCGCCTCAATATGTATCTCCGTTGGATGGTTCGGAATGACGACCGGGGAGTCGATTTCGGCATTTGGAACAGCATTAGCCCCGGTCAATTGATCTGCCCAATAGATTTGCATGTAGCTCGTGTAGCCAAGCGGTTCAATTTGTTGCGGCGTGACCCGGTAGACTGGCTTGCTGCTTTGGAGCTAACGAGCTACCTCAAAAAGCTGGATAAAGTGGACCCTGCGAAGTACGATTTTGCGCTCTTTGGTCTGGGTGTTGTGGAGAAGTTTTAAATCCGACCGGTTACCGCACAAAAAAGGGCCAGCACAATGACCGGCCCCGATAGGCACATGAGAAAACATCTGTTAGAACATAAATAACGAATTTCTGCCTCCTACCTTCTGTGCTGGTGGTGCCCCAAAATTGCGAATGTTATAGGTAAATGTGAGCAGGAAGTACCGGCGTAATACTGTTGTCTGATTGTCCTGGATATAGTTTTCACGGGTCGTACGGGAGACGCTGATGTTCTGGTTAAGCAGGTCATATACCGATAATTTCAATTGTCCTTTGTCATCTTTCAGGAACAGGTAATTAATGCCGCCATTCCAGCGAAGATTACTTTTTCTCACACCAGGTGCTGTTTGCGGATTGTAGGTGTAGTCAATAGAACTTTCCCACACGAAATGCCTGGGCATTCTTATCACGATCTCTGAGCTGGAGTAATGTGTAACCACTTCCAGGTTGGGATAGATGTTGTTTTCGTAGCTGCTTTTGTTAAAGTTAACCGAATAGCGCTGGTTGAATTCAACTTTATCATTGTAGTTGAATGCCCAGTTCAGGCCTGGTTGCAATCCCCATGTCTTTACTTCACTGCTATTGTTGTTGACCAGCACCAGGTTTCTATTGTAATTTCCGAAGAAGGAGCCACGGAGGGTGAACTGCCATTTGTTCTGGAATTTCCATTGTTTGCTGGCATTCATACTACCGCTAAAACGCCAGACACCGTTCAGGTTGATGGGGCGGGTAATTTGTACGCCTTTATCGTCAACCCAACGCTCGCGGATCACGGCGTCATCACTAATGGTTCCATTTAAGTAACCATTAAAATTGGTTAGGCTTTTCGGGTTGAATTTATTGTAACGGAGATAAAGCTGGTGCGATTTGGTCGGTACCAGGTAGGGGTTGCCCAATTGCTGATAAAGGGTATTGGTGTTGTCAATTACAGGTTGCAGGTCTGTCGCCTGTGGCTCGTTGATGTTGACATTGTAGCTGAAAGCCCATTCCTTGTAATTGATGTTCAATGCAGGTAGGATATAATTGAATTGCTGGTCGATGGCAGGGTTTTTGGCAAACTCATTATCGATGTTCAGCGATTTGTAGGAAACTCCTGGCAGGATGGACCATTGCTTAATTTTCCAGTTCAACTGGGTGGTCAGCGTAGTGCGGGTTCCGCTACGATTCACCGTATTGGACAGGTCTGGGTTAAGGACGGTGTATTGCTTGTTACCAAGGTCCATGTTATAGGTGTTCAAAGCATCTTTGTCTTTAAAGTATTCACCATACCCAGACAGTTTGATGCCCAGGTTTTTGGCGATGGGTTCATTGTAGTTGAAAGTAATGCTGGCTTTAATATTCCTGTTGTTTCTGTCGCGCAGCTGATCGAGGGTGCGTTTGCTGGCTGACTTGTAAAACGTGTCGACGATGTTGTTGTATTGATCTTCCGTCCCATCGCTGATGTTTAAATCCTGTCCTATGTAGAGTGAGCGGTCTTTTTTTCGGAAGGAGCGGTTAAAGGCAATAGTGTGGCTATAGCCCAGCTGGCTTCCATCGATGCGTTGGGTATTGTGGCTTTCATTCAACAGCGGCTCGAAATTGCTGCCAGCAAAGGATTCAAGCAGCCTATCGGAACTGTTGTTTCGCTTTGTCAATAATGGCGAAAAGCGAAAGGTTGAAAAGGAATCTACTTTCCAACGTATACTTCCGCCTATACGATGTGTAAATTCATTGGCGACTGATCGTGAATCGTTGCGCGTGGTGAGCGAGGTGTCGTTAAAGAACTGCTGTGTATTGTTCAGCTGATCCATCCTGGTGTTGTTTTGGCCATAGAAGTACTGCAAATTCATCGTCACCTTTTTGCCAAATTCATTGTTGAGGTTGATGCCTCCGCCAGTACTTTTGTTGATACCGCCACCCAGACCGCCAAAACTTACACCATTGAGGGCGAAACCGCCGTCTGATGACACCATCATACTGTTTACCCCTGCGCGATTAAATCCTCCCATGGACATCACGTCTCCAATTCCAAAACCTGGGCGATTCAGGTTGTTGGTGAAGCCCAACAAACTAACCTGGAGGGTATCGCGGAACATATTGACAATACCACCGGCCTCATAGCGGTCGTCGGTGCCTGCACCAGCGTATAGTTTTCCGAATAATCCCTGTTTGATGCTTCTCTTCAGTTTCAGATTCAGCACTTGCCCTAACTGGCTTTTATTAATATCCGGGTTTTGATCCAACTGGTCTTTATCGTCTGCGACCTGGATCTTATCGATAATGTTAGCCGGCAGATTACGGGTGGCTAATTTGGGATCACCCCCGAAAAAGTCCTTACCCTCGATGGTAATTCGGTTTATGGGGCGGCCGTTGAAAATGATGTTGCCATCCTTATCTACTTCAACACCTGGCAGCTTTTTAAGCAGGTCTTCTACCAGGGCGGTAGGAAGGGTTTTGAATGCTGCAGCATTGAATTCGATGGTGTCTTTTCTTATTATCACTGGTGGGCGTTCAGCTATTACCAGTACTTCGTCCAATGATTGGCCATCGGGTATCATTTTCAATGTTCCCAAGTCGAGGTTGGGGGAGGTTCCGGTCAATTCAAACTCCCGGCGAACGACCGCATAACCGGAGAAGGAGATAACCACGCGGCATGGTATGTTGGTCGGGAGACCAGGAACTTTAAATACACCTTGTGGATCGCTAAGGCGATAAGTGATGATTGAGGTGTCTTTAGCTTTAAACACAGTGACGGTGGCTAGCGCGAGCGCTTGTTTGCCTGCCGAGTCGACCAATTTACCGGTCACGGATCCTTTCTCCTGTGCAAAGGTTTGACTGACAACCAGTAATAGGGTGAGGAGTAAAACTGAATATCTCATAAGCGGCTACGAAGTTTCCGTAATGTTACGAACAATTCGTAAATGTCTCAAAATTAATTTGTAAAGGAAATCATAAAGGATGGATGAAAGGCCATTTATGAGGATGGACACCCAAGCCGGTCTTTGCCCAAAATGTCCCTAAAATTGTTTTAATGTATATATAAAAGAACACATGAAATATTGCCGAAGTACCTGTACTTGTGTGTCTTCAATATAGGTTGGTGTGATAGACCGGAAAATACTGGTGTTTTGTTTTAAGAGGTCGACAACAGTCAGGCGAAGCAATCCTTGTTGTTTTTTAAACAATTGGTAATTGAAAGCAATATTCCATAGCGTTACTGATTTGGGAAATCCCGGGGCCGTTCTGCTGTTATATGAGTATTGTAGCAGGTTTTCCAGGATGAATCGTTTGGGCCAGTTGACAAAGGTGCTGACGTATATCGTATGGTTGATGTTTTCTGTGGACTGTTCAAGCCCGATGGAATACTTAGTATCCATGTATTGGATCGCATACGATGGAAGTATCGTAAGTAGATCCTTATAATTGTACGTCAGGGAAAATCGCTGCGAAATAGTGTATGCTTTTGTGATATTGGCGATCTTATTGCTGAAAGATGTATTTCTGTTAAAGGCGCTGTAATTGGAAAGGGATATGCGTAAAGACCAGTCCTTCTTTTTCCAGTTGATGCTATAGGTGAAGTTGGTGGAGAGACCCCAGTTTCCGTTGCTATTTATTGGCCTGGTATATTGTACGCTATCGAACCATGTTTCATTAACGATCTGGTTGGTAGCACTATTAAACGCTACCCCGACGTTCCAGTAATCACTGCTTTGGTATCGTTGTATGTTATAATTAACTGAATGCTGAAATGAAGGCTTGAGTTCGGGATTGCCGATCCTTATGTACAAGGGGTTGCTGTTGTCGGCTGCCGGTTGTAACTGACCAACGGTCGGTTGCTGGCTTCTCCCGTGGTAACTGATGTTCATATTGCCGGTTTTGCTATACCTGTAATTCATATTAAAGGTTGGAAAAAGGTTTTCGAAACGCTGATCAAGTACTTTGCTTGAGCGCATCGAACCGGTCGATTGATTGAGCCACTGAACAGAAGTGCCAATATTGGCGGAAAGAATATCTGATTTATACCCTAATAAAAGTTGTGGCGTGTGAGAAGTTACTCTGCTATTGGTGGCATTGGAAAACATGGTGTCCTCCAGGCTGTATTGCCCTGTAGCAGGGTTGTGGTTGTTGGTTTTTTTTTCGGCAAACGTTTGGTTGTCGCTGTACGTGTATCCCATCTGTAAAAATAACTTTGGGCTGAACGGCTCGGTCCAGATCGTATTGGTTGTAATTTGTTTGCTGCGGTCATTGGCGTTTGAAACCTGGTCAATAGTATCCAGGCTTGTATTTCCATCCTGACTATAGAAGGTTGAATTACCTTTATTTGAATCGTTTGCCTGCCGGGTGTTATTGGCGTAATAGACATTAACCGTCAACGCGCTTCCCCGCTTATTAAAGCGCCTGCCGAAAAATGATTCTACTGAAACGCTTTTGTCGTCAGATACCGTTTTGTAGCGGTTGTTTGCGTCGTTGAGCTTTATGCCCGACATGCTGGTTGACAGTGCGTCATTACTGGTAATGGAATGGTTGGTGGCCCCGGCAATGTTGGCATTGATGTATAGGCTGGTGAGGGTGTCGGGTTTATATTCGATGCCAAGGTTTGCCCTGTGGTTTTGTCTTTTGCGGGAGGTGTTGGTAACTCCGCGGTATATGAAGCTCGTATCCGGTAATATATTCTGACGACGGGCACTTGTCTGGTTGACTGTTTGGCTATTTCCATACCAATAGCTGCCTCCTATCCGAAGCCCTCGTTTGAAATCATTCCCAAAGTTGATGCCGGCGGACCTGGTATTGGTAATACCGTTGTTACTGCCGCTGAAACTGCTGATCGGATTTGACATGGAGAATTCGCCTCCCGAACCTCCAGAGCGGTTGATGTTGTTGGCAAAACCGATGAAATTCAACTGCATGGATCCCTTGTAGTAGTTAATGCTGCTGTTTGCTTCGTATCTTCTTTCGGATCCGTAACCACCGCTTGCCCTCCCAAAGAGGCCGTTTCTGCTGTTTTTCTTGAGCGTTATGTTGATGGCTTTGTCCTCATTGCCTGTAGTTGTTTTTCTAAAGTCGGCTTCCCTGGTCTTATTGTCTACGATCTGGATCTTATCGATAATATCCTTGGGAAGGTTTTTAGAGGTGATCTTGAAGTCGCTGCCAAAAAAGTCTTTTCCCCCGACGGTTATTTTCGTCACGCGTTTTCCATTTACCGTAATATTACCTTCATTATCTACTTCTACACCAGGTAGCTGTTTTAGCAAGTCTTCGACTACTCCATTAACCGGTGTTTTGAAGGATCCTACGTTGAATTCAAGGGTGTCTTTTTTTACGAGTACCGGCGGGCGTTGGGCGGATACCACCACTTCATTCATTTCAGTGTAATCCTTAGTTAGCTGAATCGTATTGATGATCAACTCCCTGGTTGGGGGTGAAATGACGAAGTCCTGAGCATAACTATTTAATCCACTATATGAAATCAATACCCGACAAGGTTTAGCCTGGGGAATATCTTTCAAAACAAATTCTCCCTTTTTGTTAGTGATCGCGTAGGTGATCAATGAGGTGTCGGACAGGAGAAAGACTGAAACGGTGGCGGCTTCTATAGGTTGGCGACTGGTTGAGTCAATAACTGTACCTTTAAGGCTGGCATATTGGGCGCGTTGCGCCTGTGTATGAAAAAGCAGGATTAAGGTAAACACAATAAGGCCGGCAATAGAACGCATAATTCTATCGGATAAGATTGGTCTATTGCAATTGAGGCCCAGTCTAAAATTACTCCATTTTGATTGAAAAAGAGTTCCAAATTCAAGTGCAGCACCTGCTTTCCCCGGCTTTGGCTATCCGGCCCGATGCCGATTGGAATGAATGGATGCAGACTGTCGCGACAAGGGTCAGCCGGTTGATCGAGACTGATTTTCCAGCCCTCGTGAACCTGCTTTACCAAATGGATGTGAGTGAATCGAAGCTCAAGGCTTTATTGGCGGGAAAGCCTGGCACTGATACCGGGATATTGATTGCCCGGTTGATGGTTGAGCGGCAACTGGAGAAAATCCGAACTCGAAACGCGTACCGGTCTTCAAAGGATATCCCCGATGACGAAAAATGGTGAATAATTGCTAAGTTCGCCGAATGAACTTGATTGAGGTTAACAGTCCCCGTACGGCCCGCGAATTCATCGAATTTCCCAAGCAGCTATTCAAGGCAGATCCGAACTGGATCAGTCCGTTGGATAACGATGTGGAATCGGTATTTGATCCCTTACGGAATGTTTTCTTTGAGCATGGCGTTTGTACGCGTTGGCTGCTGCAGAATGCACAGGGAGAGATCATTGGACGTGTGGCTGCCTTCGTCAATTTTGAAAAAGCTTATAAACATGCCCGTCCAACGGGCGGAGTAGGCTTTTTCGATTGCATCGATGACATGACAGCTGCCCGTTTATTGCTGGATACGGCTAAAAACTGGCTGCAATCACAGGGTATGGAAGCCATGGAAGGTCCCATCAATTTCGGCGAGAATGACAAATTCTGGGGATTGCTTATCGAGGGATTCAAACCGCCAAGTCTCGGTATGAACTATAATCCGCCGTATTACCAACAATTCTTTGAGTCGTATGGGTTTGAAAAAGAATATGATCAGCTGACGAACTTTCTGGATATCACAATTCCTTTCACCGAGCGTTTCACCAAGATTGCAGATTGGGTGATGAAGAAGCCTGGCTATTCCTTCAGGCATTTCGACAAGAACAACTTCACTAAATATGCAGAGGATTTCCGGGAGATCTACAACGATGCCTGGAGTACATTTGACAATTTTACCCCTATCCAGATGGGGGTTATCAAGGAATCCTTCAGACAAATGAAGGCAATCATGGATGAGCGTATCATCTGGTTTGCCTATTATAATGAAGAGCCAATTGCCTGTGTGCTCTGCCTGCCCGATATCAACCAGGTTTTAAAACACGTAAATGGAAAGCTTAACCTTTGGGGGAAGCTTAAGTTCCTTTGGTATAAAAAGACCACCACGATCGATCGTCTCCGCATCATTATCATGGGCTGCAAAAAGAAGTACCAAAATCATGGTATAGAATCAGCCCTCGTCCGCAGCCTACAACTCGAAGTCGTTCCAAGGGGGACAGTAAAAGGGGTTGAATTGGCGTGGGTGGGAGATTTTAATGACAAAATGCTGGCTATTCATGCCGCAACGGGTGCCAAACTGGATAAAGTGCACCGAACTTATTTAAAGATTTTCTAGTTGTTAAGTATCCTCCTAGTCTGAACTGGTCAAATAAGTATAGATTTCATAATATCTACATCGTTTCTTCAAAGATATCTTCAGCGGCACCATTCCGCTTCAGGAGTTGGTAGTGCTTCCTCAGGGAGCCTGTCAACGAATAAGCCTTGTAGGGAAGGTCGTAACGTGCCGCATATTCCTTCAATAACCCCGTTACCTCAGGATAATAAATGTGGTTGACATTGGGAAATAGGTGGTGCACCACGTGAAAGTTGAAGCAACCCATGCAGGACCTCGTGAACCAATTGTCAGATTGCACATCATTGGTTGTCCTTAACATGTGTATCATCCAATCATGGGGAAGTTGATTGTGCTCGTCCGGCTGCGGAAAGTCTGCACTGGTGTTTGCATGCGGACTCAATAACACGATCAGGGAAAAGATGCTGGCCGTAAACATCATAAGTAGAAAGCCAAGTAAGACATGGGTCCAGCCAACTTTCAACAACAGGCCGGGTACGATGACCAGGTATAGCAGGAAGATGGATTTGAATACGAATAATTTGATATACTCGATAGGCGGAATGGTGGTGAGTTTCCACAAGGTGCGTTTCTTATTGAAAAAGTCCCTGAAGTCTCTGATCAAAAGCCAGTTTAACAGGTACAATGGATACAGCATCGGAAGATAAATATGCTGAAAACGGTGTAAGGGCAACGCTTTGTCTGTCGGGAAGATCCGTGCCAGTAAGCTCTGTTCGATATCGGTATCCCACCCCGAAACGTTGGGATAATTGTGGTGAAAACGGACATGACGCATTTTCCAGGTATAGCTGTTGGCACCCATCAGGTCAAACAGGTATACGTACCAGTCATTGAGCTTTTTGCTGGTGAAGATGGTGCCATGTACTGCGTCGTGAATGATATTCAGGAAGATAACCACCAGCAAGAGTCCAAGACCGCTGTATGAGATATACATCACCGCTGGGTTATTACCCCAAACGATCAGGCATAGATATGTTACAAGATACAAAATGGGAAATACCAGCGCTTTGAGTATAATGCCTGGTTTGCGTTTCTTTTCCAGTTGTGCTACCAGAAAATGCACGTCCTGCCGCAACTGGTGAAAGATCTTTTCATGGCCACTTTTCATGTATTGGGGCCTGGATACCTTTTCCATGATGATACACTTTTAATGCTTTTCCGATCTGGGTTTTTTCGATGGGAGGGGTTAAAAGTGCAAGCTGCCGGTAGGCAGCTTCTTCAGTGCATAACTTATGTGGGTGGGTATTGTTCGATAATTACAGGCGAAAATCAGTCCTCCACTTGCCAAAAATCATATAGCAATGGTACTAGCGGCGGGAATCCGCAAAAGGTGACAATGAAACGATCAATGATTTTGGAGTAACTGGTCGATCCTTACCATTTCGTACCCTTCACGTGTTAGGTAATTGATCAATTCGTCGAGGCGGTTATACAATTTATCTGTGCGTTGTGGTGCCGTTCCTATGTGTAGCAGCAGTATAAAACCATTCAGTCCGGCAGGTGATTTACGGTTGTAGCCATAGATCGATTGAAGGACCTGGTCAGATGATCGGTAGTTCTTCATGTCGGGTGTTGTATAATCTGCGTGGCTGATGGTGCCGGGTGTGTAGTTAATTAATTGAAAACCCGCCTGTTTGGTCCAGCTGGAGATGGAGTCGTTGTACCACTCGTAAGGCGGCAGAAAATAAGGGGCGGCGGCGGGCTCAATAAGAAATGGGCTCATAGCCGTATAGTTGGAAAGTAGGTCTGATTCGAATTCCTGTTGGGTGACCAGCAAGCTGTCTCTTTTATTCCAGTCACAATAGAGCAAGTGTTGGTCGCTATGCGCACCAAGATAATGACCACCCTCTTTGAGTTGCCTGATTATCGGGCCAAAGGACGGTGTTCTATAGAAACGTCCCGTCAGAAAGAAGGAAGCCTTCACCTGTTTATTCTTTAAAGTATTGATGATTGCAGGTCCGCCGTCACCAAATTCGTCGCCTGTAAAGACAATCGCCAACTGTTTTCGGCTTGTATCGCCCCTCGTGATAGCGCGCGCAACTCCGCCCTTTTCGCGGTTGTATGATATGCGGGTTGACGTATTCTTACTTACCGGCATTTTATACCCCCTCGGAACTTGCCTTTTTATGCGCCCGGTGGCCGCTGGCTTGCTATGTGTTCGGTTTTGTTCTTTGGCTGCCAATAAATAGATGAGCGATGCTGTGCCATCCATGGTTGGTTCATTGGTGCTGTAGTCACCATAATCATCGTGATAAACCACCAGGTCGCTTTGAAAGGCGGCGTATTCATCTGGCTCATTCAGTGTAATGCCGATCAGGTTCTTGAAAATACTGCCGTAAACCGGCCCGTCAACCAATCCGCCATCTATGGGGTATTGCTTCAGGTGGGTAAATGCGGAGTGGGGATCAGTTGGAGTATCGCCATTGGCCGGTAATCCGTAGACCATACTCGTTCCCCATGGATTGCAGCCGAACAACCAATCAAAATTGGCTTGCTCGAGTTCGAGAAAGTCTGCATCTCCAGATAACTGACGATACCAGTAGCATTGGATGGCAAAAGCAGTGGTTAGGTTATTGCTACACCAGATAAAGGGGATGCCACGGTAAAATGCATTGTTGGCAGATCGTTGCCATACCTTTTCAATCCCTTGTTTAAAGTATTCAATCGTTTCCTTTTGTGGTTTACCAACTAGTTGCTTCGCGAGTTCGAAATGCCCCAGGTTAATGAATGGATACCATTGGTAGTGGCGGGCTGTATCACCACCGAGCCAGGGAGTGATCTTTTCCATTTTAGCAAATTGAAGAGCGGCCTTCAGCAGGCCATCGTCCGGCGATTGTCCATTGGCCATTTCCATTTGCCGAAGGCTCGCGGCTGCCAGCTGCATGTCATCTGTCCAGTTGTCTTCTTCGTAAAAATAGGGCGCCCGCCCGGGCGCTGTCTGACAAACACCTGGATTGGCAATACCCAATCGGTAGGCCGATCGTGCACGTTGGAATAGCAAGTTTTTGTAGTCGGCTTGCTCTCCGCTCATTAATTGAAAGCCGAGTGCAAACGCGCTGGAGAATTTTCCGGCTGTGGATGCAACGCCGGTCGCGCGATTTTTATACTTAAACAATCCCTGTGGCTGGCCGGTGGCAAAATAAACTGGTCTTTCGTACCCTTTCCCGTAAAAGCTGTCTTCTTTTGGAATGCGCATACCAGCATGGTCACGGTCGTCGCCCAGTTGGTTAAACATCCAGTCTTCACGGGGATGCATCTTCAGCAGCCAGTCGAGTCCCCATTTGGCCTCATCCAGTACATCGGGCCGGTTATTGCTGCCGGCCAGGCCATTGGCGAGGTGTCGATCGCTAAACACTTCCGGAAAGTCGCGGTAGGCAGCCAGCAAATGCCAGGTGGCATTGGCGGAGGTGGTTACGTATTGCAGGTAATCAGAAGCGTCATGCCAGCCGCCGGAAACATCGATATGCGTGCTGTCGGGCATGGGCCCGTACATGGTGTAGCCATCGTACGTGTGGCAGGAGTCTTTTAGAAATGGATTGTAGCCGCTACGTTGCTGACGCATATAGCGCAGACAAAAATCTGCAACTCCTTCATAAGCCTTTTCTTCAATAATAAACTCCGGAGAAACAGCATCGCCGGCCCGGATAACATAGTTGCCGGGCTTCTTCAGTCTTGAAAAATTAAGCCGGTACGTTTGTGCAAAAGGACCATATGCACCAAAAGCGGGACCTGTGTTGCCTTTGAGTACGGTGTTGCCTGTATTGATCTCGATTACATAAAATGAGGTAATGATCTGATCCTTTTTGCTGCACCATACAGCCGTTTTCGGACCGTCGGGCAGGTACCCCAGTTGATTAATCCTGATCCAGGCTTTGGTGTCAACGGGTTTGGTCAACTGTGCTGTAAGTTTTATACAGGCCAGCATAAGCGTGATAAGCAGCAATAATAGGCGGCAAGTCATGATACGTCGTTTATTGATCCTGGTAATTTAACTTGAATCTTGTCAGATCGGGTTTATACTTTCGCGGTCGTGTCAGTTCATATTGATAGATGATCTCTCCTGTTTCTTTGAAAAAAGGATACCCGACCTGCTCATATTCATATCTGTTATCGTTCAGTATTCCGTCGCTGTTTACATAGATGACTCCGCTCAGCATAAATTCCACCTGGTGTTTAAAATCTACTATATAGGTAACATCTGTAAGAAACCCGTACGACCATCCGGTCTTATTAAAAGCTCTGATATAACTTGGTATAGGGCTGCGTCCTGCTTTGAAGAAGAAAAACTTGGTATAGCTGTCGAAGTATTCGCTTGTGTCGTATTTGGGATATTGACTTTCGGACGGGAGCTCCGACATATACCGATACAGGAATTGATAGTCATCCTCAGTAAGATTAAATCGTTGGGCTGGCTTAACAGACGCTGGAAACAAAACAGATTGCGCGATCTGTTGCAGATCCTGCAGCGGCATATTGTTGTGGGTAGTAAAGTCCATTGGGGCTTTTATCAGACTGTCGTTGCGGTCCCAATGGCCGCTACCGATAAGTATTTTTTTGGTAAAGTCGAAGGGGAGGGGGTTATAGGTCGCGGGTTGCTCGTATAGCAACTTACCATCCTGCATAAACCTGATAACATTTGTATGCCGGTTCTGTTCTTCATTCATGCTCACAAATCGACGGGTGATACGGCTATTGGGGTACCCTTTTCGCCACAACCGCTCGTTTAGCGATTGCTGTCCTACGAATTCGTAGAGTCTGTTGTAGGCGTCGTTATCGCTTACCAGGAATATCTTCCGGATGTACTGTGCGATAGATGGAAATCCACTGATTGCCGAGGTGTCGGTCCATACCCTGGTCTGCCTTTCAAAACTGCTGTCGGTAAGCATGGCGGTGTACTTGTCGACGCCGGGTTTGTTCAGTTCATGTAGCTTTTCCAGTGCGCAGAAGGCTGTAGGCATCTTTACCATCGATGCCGGGTTGAAATAGCGGCTACCGTCAACATGCAGTAAATAATGCTTAAAGGTCGGCAGATTGTTTTTATTGCGGTCTATCTTGGTATAGATAAGCTGGTATTGAAAACTATCAGGATTATTCAACACATGGAGTAAACCTGGGCTGGCTTTTTCCCGCAGCAGCTGGTCGAGCCAGGTGTCGGTTTTTTGCTGGCTGAAGGCCATAAATGCCATGGTTAGCACCAGTAAGGTTGCAGAAAAACATTTCATGTACAAAAGATACGAAACGCCTGTATTTTATGCCATTTTTAGGTGGAAAGATGGATGTTGCGGTGGTGTCTGTCCAGGTAGAATATTTTTGCTATCTTTATAACATGTCGGGCATTATTAATCATACACGCGCTTTGTTCTGCAAGCAGGTTATGCTTGAGGCACAAACCTCTTGTGCCTGCCTGCTATTCAATTTCGGTAAAAAGTCGAACTATTTTCCCACCTGTAAGGATTTTCATAAGTAGCCCCCGGCCTATCCATCATTTCCCGGGCTGGGGTTAATCATGTCACCATAGCGATAACGCCTGGTGTCTTCGTTAGGAGACGCCGGAAATCTATTATTTCAATGGATCGAGCGGTTCCTGGTATGTACTGTAGGTTGTTATTACGGACCGGCGCTGTACATGGCTTATGCCAGCTGACGATCCATGGCTCAACTCTTTTTCATGATTAAGAATTACCGTGTAGTGGCGTCCAATAGCCCATTCCTTTTGCCATTGGTATTACTCAATGTCATTGTCATTAAATATGGCTTTACGGTCAATAGCGATTGGAACTGGCTATTGTGCTTTACTATTCCTCTATTATTCCTATCGATAAGAAAAACACGGCGGGTACGGCATCGCGCTAAAGCTGTTTTGCAACTGAAACGTGAAATCCGTTATACTACCGAGCCGGTTTTTCGGGGGCGGCTGCGTAAGAAACGCGACACCAGGGAATACGTTCGATTCAGGGTTTTCAACAAACATAAATAGCTTTTATTGCCCTATTCGATTTACCGGCGTCTTTACAAGACGTCCGGATCTGTTTGTTTATTCAATAACTTAAATATATGCGATATGCAACCATTAAATGCACAGCTTATTCTCCGTTTGGATGACTATAAGCTATTGACAGCTTTCCTCAATAATTGGTATGGTAATACCCCTGTAGAAAGAAAAAGTGCGCTGGATCTCCAGGAGGAACTAAAGCGTGCGCGCCTGGTAGAGCGGGACGAGTTTCCGGCAGATGCCGTAAGACTAAACTCGCGGGTAAAGATCATGGCCGATGGCCGTAAAGATGTTATGGAGCTGGTACTGGTAATGCCTGATAAGGCTGATATGAAAGAGCGGAAAATATCAGTAGTGGCTCCCGTGGGTGCTGCGCTCATTGGTTTCCGGCAGGGTCAACAGGTAAGTTGGCTGGTGCCTTCTGGTAAACGCACCTTTACGATATTGGAAGTGATCAATGAATAGATGAAATAGCCATGCGGGGCGAAGTAGCCGCCCCGCGTAGCTATATTATGAAATGAATTAAAGAATGAGAATGAGTATAAGGACTATTAACAGGATGCCGCCGAGTGAAATATAAACTCCGCCGCGACCAATAGCTTTCGCTTCTTTGTTCAGGTCCTTAAGTTCGTGCCTGAGCTCTTTGCGTTCTGCCCTGGTAAGGGAAGATCGATCCATGCTCCTGATCTCCTCCACCCGGCTTTTAATTTCTTCCACCCGTGCTTTCTTCTCGTCTTCCGTCATTCGGGCAATCTTTTCTTTGTTGAAACCTTCGGAGTTGGTAGTTGCCTGCACAGAGAGTGCTGTGATAGACAGGGTTATTGCAAACAGTAAGTGTCGATATTTCATGAGCTGTATTTTAATGTTCGGTAAGCAAAAGATTAGCCTACCAGTATTTGTTAGAAGTCAAGAGAAGAATTAGGTGCTGAATATCATGCTTTTGTTGTATCGCGTGCTAATATGGCGATGCCATTCCTGTAGCAATATTTCTACAAAGTTCGATCGCAGCATTGCCTGGTGAAGGCGCATGTTCAATTTTTGGCATCATTTTTAATTCTTAATAGGTCTACTTATGCTATTGGTGAAAGTAAGGGCACTGAAGGCAGTCCTGCACTTTCACCAATTTTTGACTTCACGCATCGTAACGATCCCTACTTTATATACTTTACTTTTTGCATCCCTCATCTCCGATTTCGGCTGAGTTGGCCAGGTTAAGGCGTGCTGATTCCGATGGAGTGCAGTGGTCATGCTACTTGTTGGTAAGCCAGGCTGATAAGGTGCATGGGCAGAACTATAGGTCGGTGAATGCGCTGTTTGAAAGCCCGGTTGCCCCAGGCGTTTCTGCCTTTTTTATTAATCGTCAAATAATAAGTAATTTCAGGTCAACGATCTATGCAAAATGAGCTCCTGAAAGATGCTATGCTGAGAATGCGCCACTACTTCGAGAGTGGGGTCACTAGGTCGTATAAGTTCCGGAAAGAGCAACTGTTGCACCTGAAACGAGCTTTGCTCAAATTTGAAGTGCCCTTGCATGAGGCTCTTCATACGGATCTAAAGAAGAGTGCGGAAGAAAGCTGGGTGACAGAAACGGGCTTTTTGCTAACCGAGATCAATACAGCTTTGAAGAAGCTCAAAGCCTGGATGCAACCGGCGTCTGTCAGCACCAATTTAGTCAATCTTCCATCATCCAGTTATGTTTATCGGGAGCCTCTGGGCACGGTATTGATCATCAGTCCGTGGAATTATCCATTGCAACTGCTGCTGGCACCGCTGGTTGGTGCAATGGCTGCTGGCAATTGTATAGTGCTGAAGCCGAGCGAGTATGCTCCCGCTACAGCCGCAGTAGTGAAGCAGCTTATCGAAGCGACCTTTCCACGTGAGTATATCCTGTATATTGAAGGAGAGGGGGCAACTGTTGTGCCGCAGCTGATGGAGCTGTTCCGGTTCGATCATGTTCTTTATACTGGTAGTACGGCGATCGGTAAACGCATCTATCAGCAGGCGGCGAAAAATCTTGTTCCGGTTACCCTTGAGCTGGGAGGGAAAAGTCCCTGTGTGGTGGAAGGGGATGCCAATATCAAGGTAGCTGCACGGCGAATAGCCCTGGCCAAGTTTTCCAATGCAGGTCAAATGTGTGTGGCGCCGGATTATGTGCTGGTACATCGTTCTGTATACGACGATTTGTTATTGAAATTGAAGCAAACCGTGCAGCAATTCTTTTCACCAGATCCTGCCAATAGCTACAACTATGGAAAGATCATCAATGCGCGGCAGTTTCAACGATTGATCAGTTTGATAGAAAACGGAGAAGTCGCATTTGGAGGGCAGCACGATGAGGCCATTTTGTATATAGCCCCTACTATTTTGACTGGTGTAGCCCTGGATGATGTAGTTATGCAGGAGGAGATATTTGGGCCCATTTTACCAGTTATTCCATTCGATACAAGGGAAGAGGCGAAAGCGATCATCGATCTGCGTCCCGATCCCCTGGCCTTCTACATTTTCGCATCCAACAACACCGTTCAGCAAACCTGGATCAAATGGGTCCCTTCAGGAGGGGCCTGCATCAATAACTGCAGTTGGCACCTGACCAACCCCCGCTTGCCCTTTGGGGGGCGAGGACCTAGTGGACTGGGAGCCTACCATGGCCATTATAGTTTTGAAACCTTTAGTCACCGGAAGTCCGTACTGAAAACACCCACCTGGTTTGATCCGGACATCAAGTATCCACCGTTCAAAGGCCGTCTAAAATGGTTTAAATGGATCATTCGATAAATTATGAAACGATTACCAGGATATCGCCGATGGAAACGGGCACTGATCGTGCTATCATTGCTGATCTTGGCATTTATGACGTATGTTGCGTATGTTAATCGAACCACTCCTGATATGACCAGTAAACAGAAAATATTGAAAGCTGTATATCCCCTGTTTATGGGGGTTACTAAACTATTCGGTAAAAACAATAAAGTTATGAGCAACAGCGCTATGACACCCGCACCGCAGTCTGTGTACGATCTTTCCGTTACGCTCAACAATGGTAACCAATTGGCGCTTTCCTCACTAAAGGGCAAAAAGATACTGGTGGTCAATACGGCAAGCGATTGCGGTTATACCAACCAATACGCCGACCTGCAAAAGCTCTACGAACAATTCCACGACAAGCTGGTCATTGTGGGATTTCCAGCTAATGACTTTCAGGAACAGGAGAAAGGAACAGATGATGAGATCGGTCAGTTCTGTAAGGTTAATTTCGGTGTAAGTTTTCCCCTGGCGAAGAAAAGTGTTGTCATCAGTTCTTCGGAGCAAAATCCTGTCTTTGCCTGGCTAACCAGCAAGTCCCGAAACGGATGGAACGAACAGCAGCCCTCCTGGAACTTTTCAAAATACCTGATCAATGAGCGGGGAGTGCTCACTCATTATTTTGATCCTTCGGTATCACCGATGAGCTCCGTTGTTGTTGCTGCCGTAGAAAAATAGCATCCCTTAAAATAATCACCATGCTGACGAAGGTAGATATAGAAAAGTACTTCCTGGCCGAGAAACAGGTCGGGTTGGTCATTTTTATAGTCGGGATTATCGCTCTGATACTGGCGGTTGTATGTTATTTCGTATTACGGGCCCCTTTTTACAAAGGAGCAGCCATTCCCCTGGTTTTGATTGGCGCAATACAGTGTTTTATTGGGTTTTCGCACTACACGAGCAGTGATAAGAGCCGGGTTCGAAATGTCTATGCATTCGATATGAATCCTCAGGAGTTGAAAGATAAGGAGTTGCCGAGGGTGGCAAAAGCGCTTACCGGTATTGCCACTTTTAAATGGGGGGCAGTCTTTCTACTGTTGGCGGGCATTACACTTTTTTTGTTGTATCGATCCCGCGCTGACCAATCAATATGGCCAGGTCTGGGTGTTGCATTGGCCTTGCAGGCAGTTTTCATGTTTGGGGCTGAATTTGTCGCCGAAAAGCAGACAAAGGGCTATCATGAGCAATTAAAGGAGTTTACCTATTAAATAGATACTGCGTGATATAACAGCAATGCACTTTGGCGGCTGGTTGACTGTACGTTTTCTGTCTCTTATAGGAGTGTTATTGAAGCTTCCCCTGACTGTCGAGCAATACGATTGTGCTTTTGATCATCTCACATACGCGGTAATAAAACTCCTTGTTTACTTTTTCAAAACTATCGGTCGGTTTGTGGTAATCAGGATGGTCTTCCACGCCGAAATATAGGTAGGGGATCTTTGCCTGATGAAAGGGTAAATGATCCGATTGGCTGGTCCAGTCGTCGTGCCCGCTGTTTGGCGTATCATGTCCAAATGATACAGTTAACGGTGTAGTGAGGCGGATACTATCGATATACTTTTTCAGGAATGGATTGTGATAGGTGCCGCTGGCATAGATCTCATTTTTGTCGTTGCGGCTAATCATGTCCATATTCACATTCAGCAAAACCTGGGCGCTTTCCACAGGCATATTCTTTACAAAATACCTTGATCCCACGAGGCCTTTTTCTTCGGCATCGAAGGAGGCTAAGATCAACGAATGTTTGGGCTGATGTTGTCTAAAATAACGGGCGAGTGCTAACAGGCAAGCGGAACCTGATGCATTGTCATCGGCTCCAAAGAATAGGTTGTCTCCCTTTTTTCCCAGGTGGTCATAGTGGGCTGAAATGACATAATATTGGTCTGGATAGGTAGATCCGGTAATAATACCGATGACGTTTTGTCCGGTGGCGGTGTCTTTAGCTTTGCCTACAGAAAAAGGCTGCAACCGGCCATTTGGGGGCAGCTTTAATTCCAACGAATCGAATAGATGGGATATATACTTGCGGGCAAGCGCATTTCCAGGCTTGCCGGTTTCCCGGCCTTCCAATGCCCCCGACGACAGGTATGCCAGGTCATTGATCAATGCAGCGCTATCCAGCGATGCGGTTGTCGTTGCGGTCTTCTTGCCACCATCGGGGTTTTTGCTGGCTTTGTTTTTACAGGCCAACAGGCTAATTGAAACTACAAGTGCCCAACAGGATACCCGGAACATACTTGTGATCATAGAAAAAGATTTTCAATAAAGTTAGGGTAACAACGCGATTTAATAAGCGCAGGAGGAAAGCTGGTCCTGCGAGAAGCCTGCCACCTGGCGCTCAGGTACCATTCCGGCATAAGCCACCTTCACCTCTTCCAGGATCTGCTCGATTTCTTCTTTGGATTTGACAGTCACCAGTCGGGTGCGGTATTCCTTGATATTGGGAAGACCTTTTAAATAGTTGGTATAGTGCCGACGCATTTCAAAGATGCCCACGATCTCTCCTTTCCATTCAATGGATTTACGAAGGTGGGTACGGCAAACCTCTACGCGTTCCTCGATGGTGGGGAGGGGGAGGATCTCCCCTGTCTGCATAAAATGTTTGATCTCCCGAAAGATCCAGGGATAACCAATCGCGGCACGGCCGATCATAATACCATCAATGCCATACCGGTTCTTATATTCCAGGGCTTTCTGGGGGGAGTCTATATCTCCGTTTCCGAAGATCGGGATCTGCATGCGGGGATTGTTCTTGATCTTACCGATCAATGACCAGTCGGCTTCACCCTTGTAAAGCTGAGCCCTGGTGCGGCCATGGATAGTCAGTGCTTTAATACCAACGTCCTGCAGCCGTTCTGCCACCTCCTCTATGTTTTTGGAATTGTCGTCCCACCCCAGTCGGGTTTTAACGGTTACCGGTAAGCTGGTCGATTTAACCACCGCACTGGTGAGGCGTACCATCAGGTCTATGTCTTTGAGTACCCCTGCACCGGCACCCTTGCTGACTACTTTTTTTACCGGACATCCATAGTTGATATCTACCAGGTCTGGCTGCACGGTATCTACAATGCGGGCGCTCATAGCCATGGCTTCTTCATCGCCTCCAAATATCTGAATACCAAAGGGGCGCTCAAATTCGGAGAAATCCAGCTTTTGACGGCTTTTGATGGCGTCACGGATCAGGCCCTCGCTTGAGATGAACTCACTGTACATCAGGTCAGCACCGTTCTGCTTACATACGTAGCGAAAAGGGGGATCGCTCACATCCTCCATGGGGGCGAGGAGTAAAGGGAATTCCGGAAGCGATATTTGACCGATGGCTGGCATAATAAAACTACCCGGGTTATCGTATATGATTCGGGATCAATTATCTTCGTATCCCGTAACTTGCGGCCCGAGCGGCGGCAAATTTACATCTTAATATTCGTTTATACCAGATTATGATCGGCCATTTACGTATAAAGTCACCCTGGACACAGCTAGTTCTGTTACTGGCATTTCCCGTCGCACTGGTCGTTCTGAACGCGTTTTGGCCGACATCGGGTCAACCTCAGGTCGATCTGTCTGATCCTAAGGTCATTACAAGCCTGAAATGGGCGCAGGCTTTCTCTTCTGTTATCCTTTTTGTGATCCCCACTTTCATTTATGTCGCCTACACCTTTACAGGCAAACAAATGCTTTTTTTGGGGTTCAAATCGGCCGAACATTCGAATATGTACGTACTGGCCATCCTTTGCGTGTTACTGGCATTCCCTTTTGTTTCCTGGCTGGGTGAGCTAAATCAAAAGATCAACCTGCCAACTTCCATGATGGAAATGGAAAAAAAAGCATCCGGTCAAATGGAGGCCTTTTTCAAATCCAACAAGCCCAAGGATGTATTGGTGAACGTGTTGCTGGTCGGGCTGCTACCGGCAATTTGTGAAGAGCTATTCTTTCGGGGAGCTTTGCAACGAATCGTAATACAGATCACCCGTAACCCCTGGGCAGGTATCATTATCACCGGATTCCTGTTTTCAGCCCTGCACCTTCAATTCCAGGGTTTCTTTCCCCGTATGTTCCTCGGTATTGTATTGGGCGCTCTGTACTGGTACAGCGGTAGCCTGTGGACTTGTGTATTGGCCCACTTTGTATACAACGCTGTTCAGGTCATTGCTGTATCTTTTGCTCCCAAATTCATCAATACCAATCCGGATATACCATTGATGGCAGCTGTAGCCAGTGGCGTGGCTGTCTGGGCTATCCTTTGGTACTATATCCGTCAATCATCTACTACCTATGCCAAAGTGTACCAGGTCGACGATCTTACACCTACAAACCAATTCATTGCTTAAGCACATTACATGGCACTAAACCTGGCCACATTAAAAACAAGATCGCTGACAGCCGTCATCTTCGTCGTTGTCATGCTGGGTGGCTTGCTGTGGAGCCACTGGACTTTTTTCTTCCTCTTCACCATTATTCATTTTGGATGCTGGAGTGAATACCAGAAGCTAATTGCTAAAATCGATCCTGAATATAAAAACATTACCCCAGCGCATAAATACGGTGTACGCGTTGCGGGCTGGTGTATCGTTTTGTTCTTTACCAACAATGCCTATAATATCGGCGACTTTTCCCTGCATGCCGTCGGATGGTGGGTTGGGCTCATCTGTGTTTTTATGTTGCCCATTATCGAATTGTTGTTTGCCGGCAATATCCGGCTAAAGAACATCTGGCTTTCGGCTTTGGGTTTGATCTATATCTCTTTGAGTTGGGGGCTTATGATCGATCTGCGCGGCGTAAGTATGCTCTTTCAAGGCGACAATGCAGTAATGGACCTGGGCCCCATTATTCCATGTGGACTCATTTTCTCCATCTGGATCAATGATACGATGGCCTACATCGTCGGGTCGTTGATCGGTAAAACTCCTTTCTCGGCGATCTCTCCCAAGAAGACCTGGGAGGGAACGGTTGGGGGCGCTATACTCTGTGTGGTGGTGATCTCTACGATCGGTTGGCTGATAAATACTTATACCGTTTATGATTGGATCGCCATTGCCGCCATCGCTGCTGTGGCGGGTACCGCCGGCGACCTGCTGGAAAGCAAACTGAAACGGATGGCCAATGTCAAGGACAGCGGTACCCTGATGCCGGGACATGGCGGTTTTCTCGACCGTTTCGATTCATTGTTGATCGCGACTCCTTTTGTATGGCTGTATGTCATGATCTTCATGAAATAACAGCTCCGGAACTCAATAATTACTAATTAATTACATTTGCACTCTTAACTCAATTTTAAATGACCATTCACAAGGAAGGATACAAGAGCATTCTCATTACGGCGATCATCTTTGCCGTTATCAACCTGTTGTCGTTTTATTTCATTAGTTACAGCCTTCCCTGGCTCAGTTGGGTCATATTCGTACTTACCCTGGGTCTGCTGCTCTTTATAATGTCTTTCTTCAGAGTGCCGAATCGCCAGCTCACCAAAGGCGACGGATTGGTCATTAGTCCGGCTGATGGAAAGGTGGTGGTGATCGAAGAAGTGTACGATGAAGAGTATTTTAAAGACAAACGACTGCAGATATCTGTGTTTATGAGTCCCGCCAATGTACACCAGAATCGCAATCCTATTGCCGGGGAGATCGTATACAATCAATACCACAAAGGGAAGTTCCTGGTGGCCTGGCACCCAAAATCCTCTACCGAAAACGAGCGTCACTCCGTGGTGATACGTAGTTCAAAAGGAGAGGTCCTGGTAAAGCAGATCGCGGGCGCACTGGCAAAGCGAATTATCAATTACCTCACCGTAGGTCAGAAAGTAGAGCAGAATGCCGAATATGGCTTCATCAAGTTTGGTAGCCGCGTTGACCTGTTGTTGCCCATCGGTACTAAAGTGAATGTCCAACTCAATGAAGTCGTTAAAGGTGGTGTAACCGTACTGGCTACCCTTTAAAAAAGCGAGTCACGTATAAATAATTGATCCCGGTCTGTTAAGGCCGGGATCTTTTTTTGCGGGTGCCGGTCAATAGGTCAGCGACTAAAATATGTGTTCCAATTCCTTCAAATGATAAACCGTATAGGTGGCTTTTACAGGGGTGCTATCATTGATATGGTTTACAAATACCTGGTCGATGCCCGCATTGATGGCGCCCTGGATATCTACTTCGATATTGTCGCCCAGCATAATACTGTTGGCCGGTAAGGCACGCGCCCGCTGCATGGCGTAATCAAAAATTTCTTTGTGCGGTTTCAGGCTATTGCTGCCTTCAGAAGTAATGACCTGGCTAAAATACTTATCGATGCCACTGTTTTTCAGCTTGCTGTGCTGGGTGTGTTCAAATCCGTTCGTGATCAGGTGGAGATGATACCCCTTTGCCTGCAAATACCCAAGTATTTCTATTGTGTAGGGAAACAGCAAATTGCGGGAAGGGAGCAATTCAAGAAAGCGTTCTCCCATTTTACGGGCGAGCTTGTCATCGCCAATCTTGAAATCGAGCAACGTCAACCACATTCTTTTCCACCTCAGCTCATCTACTTTGATATATCCGTTGCGATAGCGGGCCCACAGTTTGTCATTGTGCACCAGGTAGCTTTTGTGAAATTGATCAAAATCGTGCACGCCACGGGACTGCAGGGCCATTTCTTCATAGATATCAGTCAGGGTTTTTCGGCTATTCGCTTCAAAGTCCCAAAGGGTATGGTCAAGATCAAAGAAAAGGTGCTCATATTTCATCCCGCAAAAATAACAACTCCATTACCAGGTTCTGCCTTCCTATCCCTAATTTCATGTTATGAATGTAGTCATTACCGGTGCTTCCAAAGGGTTTGGTAAATCGCTCGCAGAAGAATTCGCTGCTCATGGTCATAACCTGTTTCTCTGTTCGCGCAATGAAACCAACCTTTACCGGACGGTGGAGGAGTTGATGCGCTATTATCCTGATAGTCAAATTAAAGCAAACGCATTCGATCTTTCCGTCAAAGAACAGGCGATCGCATTCGGACAATGGGTGCTTAGCTTCGGAAAACCGGTCGATGTGCTCATCAACAACGCGGGGCTTTTTGAACCGGGAAGTGTACACAATGAACCAGATGGCACACTAGAGCAGATGCTGAATGTAAACCTGATGAGCGCCTATCACCTCACCCGCACCTTGATTGCCACAATGATGGAACGTAAAAGCGGCCATGTTTTCAATATGTGCTCCATCGCATCGTTGAAGGCCTATGCCAATGGAGGCGCTTATAGCGTGAGCAAATACGCACTAGCCGGGTTTTCCCGAAACCTGCGCGAGGAAATGAAGCCCTATGGGGTTAAAGTAACGGCTGTTTACCCCGGCGCAGCTTACACCGATTCCTGGGCAGGCAGTGGTGTCGATCCACAACGTATCATGCAATCCAAAGATATCGCCACCATGATCTATGCGGCAGCGCAGTTATCGCCCCAGGCTTGCGTGGAAGATATCATCCTGCGTCCGCAATTGGGTGATTTATAACAGGATGCCACCGTTCATCCTTTAACTGACATTTAACGTGTACAAATTCCGAAAGCCTTCGTAACAAAAATTATATTTGTCTACCGGCCAGCCACCGGCGTAAAACCAACCATTTATCAGCAGAAAACTTTACATACTTCTATTTGCGACATGCCTTTTGGGTTGGCAATTTGCCAGCGGACAGGTCAAGTTCTATACCCAGCTCAACGAGTCGACCGTACAGTTTCCACAAACATTCCAGGTGCAATATGTGATCGAAGGGGCCAAAAGTGTGCAGGACTTCCGGGTACCTGAGTTCAGCGACTTTCGCGTGGATGGAACATTCGATTACCAGAATACAACCAGTATACAGGCACAAACCCGTCAATTGCTAGAGTCTTATGTGAAGATCGTGATCCTCTCCCCCCGTCGTACTGGAAAGTTTACGATTCCCGGAGCTGTTGCTATCGTCGATGGGAAGAAAATGACCTCAACTGCCGTGAAGGTGGTGGTGCAACGCACAGGGCTTTCTACTGCCGGGGCTCCCCGTGCGGAAGAAGAGGTAGATATGGAATCGGCCACAGAGTTACAGCCCGGAGAGGACGTTACGGAAGAGATACACCGTAACTTTTTTCTGCGCACAGAAGTCAATAAGAAAGATTGTTATGTGGGCGAGCCGGTCATGGCAGTATACAAAGCCTATTCCAGGCTTAGCACAACTGCGCAGGTGACCAAACGGCCATCACTCAATGGCTTCAGTGTGATCGAGATGGTAGATGGATACGATAACAAGCAGGAAATTGAAGTTTACAAAGGCAAAGCTTATTACGTCAACGTCATCCGAAAAGTGCAGCTCATTCCTCTGCAGGAGGGCAGTTTTTCACTCGATCCGGCAGAAGTAGAGGGCATGGTCCATTTTAGGAAAAAGGACCTGCAATCGGGTTCATGGACTGCGGCAGATTATCCGGTATCGGTAAAGTCCGACCCGGTAGAAATGACCATCCGACCACTGCCAGTCGAGAACCAGCCCGAACACTATACCGGAGCGGTGGGCAAATTTGATATTGCGGTAAAAGCGCCTGCCGGCCCTATCAGGCAAGGCGATCTCGTGAAGATACAGGTGGTGATCTCTGGAACCGGTAACCTTAACCTGATCACTGCACCGGTGGTACAATGGCCACGTGGTGTAGATACCGCGGATCCGGCCGTGCGGGAAAATGTCAACAAGTACATATATCCGCTTACCGGCAGTAAGGAATTCGAATATTCGTTTGCTGCCCCCGATACCGGTACTTGTACGGTTCCCGCCATTGAGCTGGCCTATTATGATCCCTATTTGAAAGAATATAAATTTTCCAGCAGCCAGCCAGTCACTATGCAGATCATGCCTGGGGTCAGCAAGGCGGAGCAACAGGAACGAAATGATGTGCTGGAGCGCGCCAACGAGCGAGGAATTCCCCGACACCTGTATTTCTTTGGGGCAGTGGTGTTGGCAATAGCCAGTTGGATATTTTACCAGTCCTGGCAGCTGCGCAGATCGCGCAAAACGGCAAAGCCTTTGGTGCCAGCACCCAAGCCCGTGGAAGTGGCTTTAACAGTAGTCAGTCCGGAGCAACGCCTGGCCACCGCCAGGGAGGCTTTGCATAACAACGATAAACGTTTGTTCTGCCAGGAAATTCAACAGGTATTGTGGAAAGCTATTGGAGAAAAATGCCAGGTGGCGCCATCTGCTATGAACAAGCAGCATATTGCCGGTGCGTTGGCTGAGCGGGGAGTGCCTGCTGAAACTGTTCAGCAATTGATCAGGGTGTTGAATGAATGCGAATGGGCATTGTATACGCCTGGTGAGCAGGTCGACGATATGAAGCGTATTTTTTACGAAACCAAAGACCTCCTGCAGCAACTGCAACAGGTATAAAGCTATTCCGTGTATTTGTAGCCTACCCCTCTTACCGAGTGAAAGTATTCGGGATTGCGGCTATCCGTTTCAAAGTATTTCCGGAAGTTAAGGATGAAATTGTCGATGGTACGGGTGGTGGGATATACGTTATAGCCCCAAACGGTCTGCAGGATCTTTTCGCGGGGTACTACTTCGTTCTTGTTCTCTATCAGCAACTTTAGCAGCATTGCTTCTTTTTTACTGAGCTGGATGCGCTCTCCGCCCTTGGTCGTGGCCTCCTGGGCCTTAAAGTCAACGGTATTGCTACCAAAGCTGTAAGTATCACCAACGGTATCTTTGTCAAGCATCTTCTTATTCTTATCGATCAGCTTGTGTACCCGCAGCAACAGTTCTTCGAGGTTAAAAGGCTTGGTCAGGTAGTCATCTGCTCCTTTTTTCAATCCCAGCACCCGGTCAGAACTGGCGTTCTTCGCACTTAGGATCAGGATTGGGACTTCGTTGTTCTGGACCCGTATGGTTTCTGTAACAGCAATGCCGTCCAGTTCGGGCAGCATAACATCCAGGATCAGCAGGTCGAAATATTCATCCTGCACTTTCTGCAAGGCTTCACTGCCGGTGTAAGCAGAAGTAACTTCATATCCTTCCAGCTCCAGGTTCAGCTTTAAAGCTTCGTGTAGGTTTTCTTCATCTTCAACCAGCAAAATGGACGGCCTCGTACTCATAGTAAGAATTTACTTCGTAAAGCTAACGCTAAAGTTACAGCCGCTGGGAGTATTATCAGTCAATCGGATATGCGCTTTGTGATCTTTTGCAATTTTATGACACAGGTACAGTCCAAGACCGGTGCCTTTGGCTGTCCGGGTATTTTCATTGCCGATGCGGTAGAATTTTTCAAACACCCTGTTTTTTTCGGCATCGGGAATGCCGGGACCCTGATCTATTATTTCCAAAACTACCTGCCTGCCTTTTTCGTGCAGCTTACACAGGATAGGCTTGTCTTTGGGCGAATACTTCATGGCATTTTCAAGCAGGTTGTTCACCAGGATCTGCAGCAGTAAGGGATCGCCTTTGATGTCTATTTCAGGGTCGATAGCTGATTGCCAGATACGGTCAGGAAAGCGATGGCTGAAATCAGAAAAACTTCCTTTTACAAGATCCGAGAAGTCGAGTTCTTCATCCGATTTGCGGTACCGCCCACCTTCCAGTTGGGTCGATACGAGAATATTGTTCACCAGTGTATTGAGCCGGTTTACCTCTGTCAGCGTCATGTTTAACAGCTTTTGGCGCTTGGGTTCCTCCAGAGAATGCTTCAGCAGGGTTTCGAGGTTGAGGTTGGCTACGGCGATCGGGGTCTTCAACTCGTGGGTGACCGTCATCATAAAGTTCTGCTGTTGTTGCTGGAAGTTCCATTGACGGCGGAACAGCCGGTACACCAGGAAAGCGCCCACCAGCGTTAGAACGAGGGATGTCGCCCCCTCCCACATATATTGGGCTGATTTGCGCCTGCGTTCGTCATTGATCAGGTCATAATGGGCCTGATAACGGGGGTCATCGAGCTTTAGCTCCTGTAGTTTATAATTGTTCATCTGGCGATTCTGGGTTTCCAGGGCAATAAACCAGAATACCATGGCTGCAATGATGTACAACAACAGGAACCAGTAAATGGTGCTGATGAAATAAAGTCTTTTTTTGGCTGCAGCTTCCATGATGACCTATTTCGCTTTCTCTACGCGGATGCCTACATTCATGACATGCTCCAGGGGATCTTCCCGCATGATATTGGAAAGCTTGAAGCGGTAGGTGCCTTTTTTCAATGTAAGGGGCTTTTGCAGCGTTGTTACAGGGATACGGTGCTCGAAGATATCGTCCATTCCTGTGCCAAGCCATCCCTTGCTGTCGGTAGCCAGTTGCAACTCCAGCTTCTGGGTCTTTACCGTGCTATCGGGTTGCATGAGGGAGAGCGACATCCAGATGTTTTTATAGCGGTAAGCATCGCTGTGCCGGAGCACAACGTAGATGTTGTAAAGGCTGGTAGTGTCGTTGATGTCGAAGCTGATCTCAGGGGTAAACTGGCTGCTCCAGGCATGGTTGGGGATCGCCACATTCTTTTCAAATACATCTACTGTATCACAGGACGCTATGAGAAAGAAACAGGATACAAGGAGGGAAAGGGGCAGAATGCAAAACAGGTGGTTCCTTTTCAATGGACAATAATTTTTACAAATATACACATCGGGCATTTTGCCGCAAGTGACGGTCTTAGGGCTAAGCAGCCGGGAAAGGCGGAGCCCGGCTGTTTTACCATCTCATTATAGAACGTTTAATACTTGTTCTTTTGCCTTCTCCATCTCATCTTTCATCATTACTACACATTTCTGGATGCTGGAGTCGTAGGCCTTGGCTCCGGTGGTATTGATCTCACGGCCAATTTCCTGCAATATGAAGGATAGCTTCTTGCCTTTGTTCTCATCCTCCTCTTGTAGTATCGATACAAAATAGTCGCAATGGTTCTTCAGGCGTACCTGTTCTTCCGTCAGGTCGATCTTCTCAATGTAATAGATCAACTCCTGCTCCAGGCGGTTCGGGTCATAGCTTTCTTTTCCTACATTCTCTTCCAGTACCTTAACGAGCCCTTCCCGGATCTTTTGTTTACGAAGTGGTTCCAGGGAGATCACCTGCTCCTGCTGCTTGCGGATATTGCTGATGCGTAACAGGAGGTCCTGCTGCAATACTTTACCCTCTTCCTGGCGGTGATGGTTCAGGTTATCGATAGCGTTCCCGATTACTGCCTCCAGCCCATTCCATTCCTGGGGGGTCAGGGTTTCGCCGGTAGGTGTGATCACCTCGGGAAGTTTGATAAGTGTGCTGAGAATATGCGCCGGGTCAAGGTCGAGTGCCTTCGAAAGCTCTGCAATAGGTTTGTAATATGCCTTGGCGAGGTCTGTATTAATACTGACCGGCTTTGCTGCTCCACTTTCTTTCAGGCTGATCGAACAGTCTACAGTACCACGTCCCAGCTTTTTCGATAACAGTGCGCGGATATCAAATTCAAAAGGCTTCAGAAATGCAGGCATCTTAAGCGATAGTTCAAACTGCTTTCCGTTGAGTGATTTGATATCCACCAGAAAGGTCTTATCGCCTACTACTTGCTCTGCTCTCCCAAAACCGGTCATAGATTTCAGCATATTATGGATTTTACAGCAAGGTAAGGAATTAGTTTATAGTTGTTAGTGAGCAATTAAGAGAATAGGGAACTATATATGCCGGATCGGTCCAGGTTTCGCATCTCGCCAGGCTGCAATCCATCGATTGTAAGACGCTCAATCCGGTAGCGAATCAGCCGGAGGGTTGGGAAACCTACCTGTGCGGTCATCTTTCTTACCTGCCGGTTTTTTCCTTCCGTAAGCGTAAGGCTCATCCAGCTATCCGGAACCGATTTGCGATATCGGATAGGAGGGGTGCGTTCAGGAACAACCGGAGGCTCCTGAAAGGCGCTCGCTTTACAGGGTTTCGTACGATGCACCTTGCCATCAACCGTTATGTCGACTCCGGTAGAGAGGGCATGTAAGGCCTGATCGGAAATGGCGCCCTCTACCTGTACCCAGTATTCCCGTTCGTGGGAGAAGCGTGGATCGAGCAAACGGTGATTGAGGGTTTTGTCATTCGTAAGGATCAACAATCCTTCACTATCATAATCCAGCCTGCCTACGGGATATACATCTGCAGGTACGGCAAAGCAATCTTTTAAAGTACGTTTGTCACCTTCTGGTGAGAATTGGGATAATACCTGAAACGGCTTATAGATGATGAAATACTGAAGCATACTAAAAGAAAAATCTCCCGGTGAACCGGGAGATTTATTATGTGGATGGGTTAGTAAGTACCGGGAAATAAATTTCCCTACACAATATTAAAAATAATTTTTTCTATCTGGAAAAATTTTGCAACAATTTTTATTCACATTTTTTTTAATGCTGTGGAAATCCTCGGCCCTGAATGGGGTCAGTTAAAGACATTCCAGCGTTATCAATCGAGATGGCTTCCGTGATATCGAACAGAACGAATGTTGTGAGATACCTTTGAAAGGCTGATCAGCCCTGCATTTCAACAAGACTGTTATACTTCATTGATTCCACGTTACCTTTGCGAAAATCACAAATCATGAAGTTTCCCGCTCCGATAGCTGTACAGGAAATAGCACAAATGATCAATGCCCGATTGGTTGGTAATGTAAACGGGTTGGTAACCGGGATCAATGAGATTCATAAGGTAGAAGCTGGCGACCTCGTCTTCGTCGATCACCCTAAATACTATGATAAGTGTATCCATTCTGCAGCCACCTTTGTGATCATCAATAAAGAAACAGCCTACCCGGAAGGCAAGGCGCTCCTCATCGTCGATCAGCCTTTCGAAGCTTATCAAACCATAGTCCGGCACTTCCGGCCCTTTCAGCCAGCCACCCAGTCAATCAGTGAACAGGCGGTTATCGGCGAAGGAACCTATATAGCGCCCAATGTCTTCATCGGTCGCGACGTTTCCATCGGCAAGAACTGCCGGATCTTCCCCAATGTTACCATTATGGACCATTGTGTGATCGGGGATAACGTTGTTATTCAGGCCGGAACTGTTATCGGGTCCGATGCGTTCTACTACAATACCAAAAAGGACCGTGAAGTATGGTATAAACGAATGGAAAGTGGTGGCCGTGTGGTCATCGAAGACGATGTAGAGATCGGTGCAGGCTGTACCATCGATCGCGGTGTTAGTCATGATACCCGAATCGGTCGTGGTACTAAAATGGACAACCTCATACAGATCGGCCATGATACCGTCGTTGGAAAAAACTGCCTGTTTGCCAGCCAGGTAGGTATTGCAGGCGCTACGACCATCGAAGACGGAGTCGTACTGTGGGGACAGGTTGGTGTGTCCAAAACGTTGACCATCGGCGCCAATGCCGTTGTATTGGCCCAGAGTGGTGTTCCAGCCTCACTCGAAGGCGGTAAGGTATACTTCGGTTACCCGGCAGAGGATGCATCCCTGAAAAAGCGGGAGTTCGTCTGGATTAAACGCATCCCTGAGATCTGGGAAAAGCTGAAAAACCTGAAATAGGGGTAGTGCTTAGCTGAATTTGGCAAGGAACTCATCCCGTTTACGGATCGACACCTCAATCATGGTACCGTCTTCCATTTCGATATAGCCCCCCCTTCCGCGGTGGTATTTCCGTACAAACAAATGGTTGATGATGTGCGAGTGGTGGATGCGCGAAAACTCGTCGGCGCTTAAAATGTCCTCAAACTCCTTCAGGGTTTTGGATACGATAAGCGGCGCTGAGCTTTTTAGGAAGATCGTGGTGTAATTACTTTTGGCCTCCATGCGGATACAATCGTCCGTGTTGATAAAAACCAGCCCGTCAAGGGTGGGCAATGCCAGCCGTTGATAGCTGTTTTTCTGCGATTGGAGGTTGAATAGCAGGGTTTCGATCTGCTTATGAATATGCTTATTTTCCAGTCGCTCCACCGCTTTTATCACAGCTCGCTGCAATTCTTTGATATTGATAGGCTTTAGCAAATAGTCGAGAGCAGCATATTTGATGGCATTGATAGCATAACTGTCAAAAGCAGTAACGAATACGATTTCAAAACCGACCGGAGACAGGGTATTTAAGAGATCGAAGGCATTGCCGTAGGGCATCTCGATATCCAGGAAAACGAGATCGGGCATGGTGGACCTGATGACTTCTTCACCTGTTATGGCACTTTCGGCAGTGCCTACGATCTGTACCTGCGGACAAAACCGCAACAGCAGCTGTTGTAAGGTATTAATGTTGTTGGGCTCATCGTCAATTAATACAACCTTGATCATTTCAGCTAAGTTTTGAAAGCAATGACAGCGGAAACGCGATCTCTACACGCGTACCGATTGCCTTACCCGTTTCGTCGATCTTATCGACAATGTTTATCGTGACCGTTCCATTAAATTGCCGGTTCAATGCCTGGATCCTTTCGGCTGCCAGGGTCATTCCTTTGGATTGATACTCCACATGTACTTTTGATCGCAGGCGCAGCGCTTCTACGCGACCAATGCCGTTGTCTTCTACCGTACAGGCCAGGGATGCCCCATACTGCCTGAACTTTACTTCCACCAACCCCTTTTCTCCTTTTTTGTAGCGAATACCATGGCGGATGCTGTTCTCCACATAGGGTTGTAACATCATACTGGGAATTGAGAGATGACTGGCATCGATTTGCTCATCCACGGTGATCTTATAGTCGAATGAATCACCAAAACGCATCCGCTCCAGTTCCATATAACGCGACAGATAGCTTACTTCTTCCTCAAGCGTGATCGTGCCTTTGGCTGCACTATCCATGGTTTGGCGGATAAGGCGGGCAAACGCCGTAAGGTATTGGTTGGTCGCCAACAGGTCGTTTTGAATGATAAATGCCTGGATAGAATTGAGGCAGTTGAAGATGAAATGTGGGTTCATCTGGGCCAGTAAGGCCAGTTGTTCCAGCTTACTGACTTTTTGCTCAAGGCTCGCCTTCTCCCGCTCCCGCTTTCTCAATACACTGAACCGGGCGCCTACCAGCAGCGCGGTCAGCATAATCGTCAATATGGCGACAATTGCCAGGAACCACCAGGTTTGCCAAAATGGAGCCTTGACCGTAAAGGGAATAATAATTGGAGCGCTCACAACCCCAAATTTGTTGATTGCCGTGAGCTCCAGTTGATATTGCCCGGAAGGCAGTGAGGGATAGCTCAATGTGTTTTGCCGGGTAGAGTCCCAGGAATCTTTCAACCCCTTTAATCGGTATCTGTAAATTATATCACCAGCCGATTTGAACGAGATCGCGACAAAATCGATAGTAATATTATTGTCATTGTAAGCCAAATGGCCTATCGAATCGGGGTCGACAGGTCGACCCGATACAGATAGCCCCAGCAACTTCAGATCGCAACGCGAAAAATCCGATACCTGCCTTTCATTGAAAGTAGTAAGTCCGGCCGGCGATCCGATATATACCAGGCCGCTGTCCACATAGATGGCATTGATAATATTGGATGGCAACCCATCAGAAAAAGTATACTGGCGCGGACGTAACGACAAATTTCTCTGGTCGATCTTATTGACGCCTTTGTCGGTCCCAACCCACAAATGATCTTTGTCTATAAATAAGGTTCTGCAGATATTACTTGTAAGCCCTTCGCGGGTGGTGATTCGGGCAAATACCTGGTCGCCTTTCAACCCAATAACACCTCCGCCAAACGTCGCTACCCAAATGGTTCCATCTGTTGTTTGGCTGATTGCCGCTATGCGATAGCGCAGGTTGGGCTCTTTTGCCCCCAGGTATTTTTCTTTCTGGCCTTGTTGCAAATAATACAACCCTTCAACCGTTCCCACATAGGTCTGCTGTTGGTAGTATCCGACACTGGTAGCCCGGGTTGTCCAGATGGTATCTAAAACAGCGAGCTTCGTTGCGTCCACATGCACCACATTCCGGCCGGTAGCTATCAACAACTTGTCCCTGCTGATCTCCTGAACTGCTTTAACCGGCTCGATAAAGCAAAACCGTCCAGCGGATTTGCTTTTTTGATATACAAAGAGGTCATATCCCAGCATAAGACTGCCGTTGGTGAGGGGAGCAATGGATACCAGTCGGTTGCTGGTATAAGATACCTGGCTGGCCTTTTCAATAGGTGCAAGAAATGAGGCGAGCTTGATCGTAGTACCGTTGATCTCATACAGCTTATTAAAGCCAGCACCTGCCAGGATGGTATTGTTGCTGGCTGCCAGCGAGAATATTTCAGGGTGTTTGTTATCCGGAAAGGTGAAAGTTTTAAAGTTGCGCGATGTTAGCTTATAAACCCCCTCGCCGGTTGTTCCAAACCACATATTCTTTTCAAAGTCGATCAGCACAGTATTCACCATTTTTCCCGGTAGAAATTTCTCGGCGAACCGGTCTTGCCTTATGGTGTCTACCAGGTACGCTCCATCGTTGCTGCCAATCAGGTATAATTGTAGTTCCTTCCTGTCAGCACTGAATCTTCCATAGAAATTTGAAGTAATACCTTTCTTGTACCTGATTGTTTTGACCACTCCATCCGCGGTAACATTTGACATAACGATTTTACCCGCCAAGGCGTTTTCGCCAGCCTTCCAGAAGCTAAGTCGTCCGTCTTGCCAAAGAAATGAAGAGTCGTAGGTCGATAATATCAAGCCTCCTGGATTATTAAAGTTGGGCATACCACCTTTAAAAATTCTATTGAAATGTCGAAGACTGACTAATTGCTGATTCCCTGGTTTCGTATGGAGGATATATCCAAACCCGCCATCGAGCAGCAATAAATTGCCATCACGATCGCCTGTCATAAAGGATATGACTCCCTCTATTTTTACCCGCCTCAACAGGCTGTCATTGTCTGCAGTGTGCATTTTCCCCTGGTAATAATAACAAAGGGTATTTTTAAACGGTGAGATCCAAAGTCGTCCCTGGTAATCTTCAAATAATTTAATTACCTCCGCATCTGGCAACCCATCAGCCGTGGTGAAGTTCTTAAACCGCGTGCCATCGAAACGGCTAAGGCCCGCCTCAGTAGCAAACCAGATATAGCCATCCTGATCCTGCACCATATCGTAAATGGTAGAACCTGCAAGTCCATCTTTGGTATCATAGCGGATGTAATTGTACTCCTGACCCGAAGTAGCGGTAGGAGCGAAAAGAGCGCAGAAAATTAGGAACAACAAACATCCCAGCCATTGAATAATCCCTCTAACAGGCCCCAGGCAAGGCGCTGACATAGGCAATGAGCTGGTTTCAAAGGCATGAATGTAGGTCGACATCAAATCACAAAATGTTAGAACGGTCAGGGTGCGCTGAAGGTAGCTAAAAAAGCTACACCATACGACTGGTATCTATCTTATTTTTGGCTGAAAGCAACTACCCGTATTCGTAACTATCGGTAATGTTGGTATACGTTCATATTTATGAGGTCAACATCGAAAGGTACGGTCTTGATCATATCAACTTAGTTTTGGAAGTAATGACAGCGGAAACGTGATCTCTACACGGGTACCGCTGGCCTTACCTGTTTCGTCGACTTTATCGACAATGTTTATGCTGATAGTTTCATTAAATTGCCGGTTCAATGCCTGGATCCTGTTGGCTGCCAGGGTCATACCTTTCGATTGGTACTCTACATGCACCTTTGATCGGAGCCGCAACGCCTCCTGTCGGCCAATCCCATTGTCTTCAACGATACAGCTGAGTTGTGATCCATACTGCCTGAACTTTACTTCCACCAATCCCCCTTGTCCTTTTTTGTAGCGTATCCCATGACGAATGCTGTTCTCCACATAGGGCTGTAACATCATGCTCGGAATGGACAGGTAGCTCACATCGATCTGCTCGTCAATCGAGATCTCAAAATCGAATGATTTACCAAAACGCATGCGTTCCAGCTCTATGTAACGGGATAAATAGCTGATCTCGTCTTCGAGGGTGATGGTTCCTTTAGCTGCACTATCCATGGTTTGGCGGATAAGACGGGCAAATTCTGTCAGGTATTGATTGGTGGCCAACAGGTCGTTTTGAATGATGAACGCCTGGATCGAATTAAGGCAGTTGAAGATGAAATGCGGGTTCATTTGAGCCAGCAGAGCCAATTGTTCCAGCTTACTGACTTTCTGCTCCAGGCTGGCCTTTTCCCGCTCCCTTTTTCTCAGAACACTGAACCGCGCCCCTACCAATAGGGCAGTAAGCGTAATTGTCAGTAGGGCGACAATAGTCAGGAACCACCAGGTTTGCCAAAAGGGAGCATCGACGGTAAATGGGATAATGATGGGGGCACTGACAACCCCAAATTTGTTGGCCGCCGTGAGTTCCAGTTGATATTGCCCGGAAGGCAGTGAGGGGTAGCTCAGGGAGTTTTGCCTGGTAGAGTCCCAGGTCTCTTTCAATCCCTGCAACCGGTACCGGTATAAAATATCACCTGCCGATTTGAAAGAGATGGCTACAAAATCGATGGCAATATTATTGTCTTTGTAGGCCAGATGACCAATAGAGTCTGGGTTAACCGGCTGCCCCGATATCGAAACGCCGAGCAACTTCAGGTCGCAACGGGAAAAGTTCGACACCTGCCTTTCATCGAATGTGGTCAGCCCAGCTGGCGATCCTATATGAACCTGGCCCCTGTCAACATAGATCGCATTGATAATATTAGACGGCAATCCATCGGAGACGGTATACTGACGGGGAGGAGACGACAGGTTATTCAGGTCAACCTTATTGACGCCTTTATCTGTCCCTACCCACAAATGATCCTTGCCTATGAATAAGGACCTGCAAACGTCACTGGTAAGGCCATCGCCGGAGCTGATTCGGGCAAAAACTCGGTCGCCTTTTAATCCAATGATACCCCCGCCAAACGTTGCCACCCAAACAACACCATCATTTGCCTTGCTTATAGCTGCTATGCGATAGCGGAGGGCAGGTTCGTCGGTTCCTAAATAGCGTGCCTGGTGCCCACTTTCAAGAAAGTTCAGCCCGTCCACTGTTCCAATATATACCTGGCCATTGTGGTAACCCACACTGGTAGCCCGAGACGGCCAAATGGTATCTAACACGGCAAGATTTGTTGCGTCTACATGTACAACATTCCGGCCGGTAGCGACCAATAGCGTATCCCGGTTCACCTCCAGCAAAGCTTTAATTGGAGACAAAATGCTGAATTTCTCATGAACACCTTTCTTAAGAAAAAGATATAAGTCAAAACCAAAAGCCAGGCTTCCATTACTGGTTGGCAATATCGTCAATAGCCGATTGCTGGAATAGCTTCCTTGTGTCGCCTCTTCAAAGGTCTTGACCAAGGGAGATGATTTTACTGTTCCTGCGCTAAATTCATAGAGTTTATTATAGTCGCCGCCGATTAGCATAGCATTGCCAACTTTCACAATGGAAAAGATCTCCGGACTTTGGTTGCCGGTAAAGCCGTATGTTTTGAAATTGCGGGAGGTCAATTTATAAATGCCTTGGCCGTTAGTGCCAAACCATAAGTTATTCTCATAGTCGATCCATACAGCATTCACTTTCTTGCCTGCTAAGAACTTTTCCTCCAACTGCCCAAAATTCACGGAATCAATAGAATAAGCTCCGTCAAAATTGCCAATAAGAAAGGTATTAATGCTTTTTTTGTCTATACTCCATTTTCGATAAAAGGAGGTAATGGCATTTGTGTAGGAGATGTATTTCGCGGATTTGTCCGATGATAATTGAGCAGGGAACATTTTTTTACGACTTGAGTTTACAAGCGAAGCCCAATAGGACAGTTGACCTTCCCGCCATAAAAAGGAGGAGTCCTCAGTAAACAACAAAATCCCTTTTGTACTATTGAAGTTAGGAATTGCGTTAACAAAATGTCGTTGAAACGGCAGCAGTCTTAATAGTTTTTCTTGACCAGGCTTTGTCTGCAGGATATACGCAAAACGACCTCCACTCATGAAAATATTTCCAGCATAATCTCCCGTGATCACCTCAACGGCAGCATCAAGCTTCACCAGTTTCAGCAAACTGTCATTGGCTGCTGTATGAATTTTCCCCTTGTAATAGTAGCAAAGGGTATTTTTAAACGGAGCGATCCACACGCGCCCCGTATAATCTACATATAGCTTGATGACCTCTACATCCGGCAGCCCATCTGCCGTGGTGAAATTTTTAAACCGTGTACCATCAAAGCGGCTCAGGCCTGCCTCTGTAGCAAACCACATAAAACCCTCCTGATCCTGCACCATATCATACACGGTGGAGCCTGCAAGACCGTCTTTGGTATCATAACGGATATAATTGTACTCCTGAGCGGAAGTAATAGTAGGGGAGACAAGAGCATAGAAAAATAGTAACAACAGACAACGCAGCCTTCGTATAATCCCTGTAGCAGGCCTTGGGCTGGGCACTGGTACAGGCAATGAGCTGGTTTCAAAGGCATGAATGTAGGTCGACTTCAAAGCACAAATTATTAGAACGGTCAGGGTGCGCTGAAGGTAGCTAAAAAACCTACATCTACCGGCCAGTAGCTATCTTATTTTTGGATGAAAAGCAACTACTCGTATTCGTAATTGTAGGGTAACAGCTCTGCCAGCTTTTTCCAGGCCCAGTATCCCGTATTGATCACGTCATACTGTTCGTAGAAATAGCCATTCTCTTCGATCACAAAACCGTTGGTTAAACTGAGCAGGGTTACCTGCATCTTCATGCCGGCCGGCAACTTGAATTCCTGGAGAAAACGCTTGTCGGGCAACACCGTTCTATAGCTGATACGGTAGCGACCTGCCCAATTGACCGTCACATCACTACTGTCGGCAATATACTGCTCTCCATCGTATAGCTTGTGGATAATGCTGCCTTTGACACTCTGGGGATCGTCTTCCAGCTTCTCAACGATAAAACCGTCTTCGATCACCGTACTGTCATACAGGGAACGCATAAAATGAAGACGGGATCCAAGGTAGGTCTTCGCCCTGTTTTTGGTCCAGGTTTCCTGCATTGTCTCCGTACTGTCGATTTCCTGAAACAAGGGTGCACCCGTATACTGACTTACATTGGTATTGTAATCGTAGCTGAAAGAGTCCAGTTGGTACCGGATCGTATAACCCAGCGCATAATTCGTGATCAATAGATCTTCTTTGGCGGTTACCTTCAACCGGTTGCGCTTTTTTGTATAAAAAAAGCGCAGGGCTTCCGGGTTCTGCAGTACGCATTGAGCCGCATTGGGCGTAGTGCCGATAAACTGCTCCGTAAAGAAGGAACCATATTTGGACAGGCCGTCGGCCACCTCGTTGCTGGCCACCACAGCGACCTCCGCCATTGCCTTTTCTTCCTTCACCAACTCGATCAACAGGGTGTCTGCCAGCGACTGATTGCTGCTGATACGCAACACCTGTTTGTTGTATCCCATATAGGATACAACGAGGTCGTATCCGCCGTTAGGTAGTCGCAGAAAGAACAGGCCTTCCTGATTGGTCGTGGTACCGTGTGTTGTATTCTGGCAAAAAGCAGAAGCGCCTAACAATGGCTGTCGGGAGGCTGAATCCACCACCTTGCCCAGTATGGCAAAATCCTTTTGTTGGGCCCAGCCAGCAAGCGTAAAACAGGTTAAAAGAAGCGCAGTAAAGGCATTTTTCATACGGATACTATTGATCGCTTGAATAGAGAATAAATTGAGTATATACAAGGTCTTGAAAAGCAGCCTGCATGAACAGCAGCGTTCCAGATAACCAAAATACTATAAAAATCGCTGAGCCGAAAGTTAAAAAGAGGCAACAACTTTGCCAGTTATAGCGATTGGGGATGAGCCAGGTATTGCTCACAAGCCTGTTGGATACTTTGTGATAACGGCGTGAATGAAAAACCGGGCAAAGCTTTCAGCAATTTACTGTTGTCAAAGTAGGTCCTGCTCTGGGCAACCCGGGCACTTTGCTGTGTCAGCAAGGGCTTTTGGCCAGAGAAGAAAGATTTGAATTTCTCCATACGCCAGGCCAACTCGCCGAGAAAGGGCGTTGCTTCCTTGCCAGGCAATTTTTTCTGGAATCCGCCGGCAATGGTCTCCAGCAGTTGGCGGAATGACCAGTTTTCCCCGTTTACGATAAACCGCTCTGCACGGATTTCGCTTTCCATCAGCAACACCGCTGCACGGGCTACATCGTTTACATCCACAAAGCCGTTGATGCCATTGGTATACCAGGGAAACTCTTTGAAGCTGTTCTTGAAGATGGCGCAACTCGATGTGTTCCAATCGCCATATCCCAGTATGGTACTGGGGTTCAGTACCAATACATTCAGTCCTTCACCCATGCCGCGCCACACTTCCCGCTCTGCATGATACTTACTGATGGCATATTGCGTGTTGAGCTTACTGTGTTGCCATTTCTTTTCTTCAGTCACATGGTCGCCGCTGGCTGTTCTGCCCAGCGCAGCAACAGAACTGATATGTACAAAGCGGGATACCTCTTTTTCGAGGGCCACATTGATCATATTGGCGGTTCCGTCGATATTGATGTGAAAGAGATCGCGCTTCTCTTTGGGGTCAAAGGATACCTTGGCAGCAGCATGTATAACGGCATCTACTTCTTCCATGGCTTCATCCAGCGACACGATGTCGAGCACATCGCCATCCACCCACTCCACGCGGTCCAAAATAGTTGCGGGAATATAAAAAGGCAGTTTACGGCTACGGCGCAATGCGCGCACCGAATATCCTTTTCCGATCAAGTCCTGGATGATATAAGCTCCCAGAAAACCCGTCCCGCCTGTTACAAGTACTTTTTTAGCCAAAACGAAAAATTAATTGCTGTATAGTTCACCGGTTAAATAGCCTCTCACTTATTTCCGCCGGCCACTCAATATTGGTAATATCCTTTACCCGACTTCCTGCCCAACTCGTTCTTTGCTACCTTTTCACGTTGTAGCGCAGAAGGCTGTAACCGCTCCGGCTGTTGCAGCTGATCGTACACGGAGCAGCTCACTGCGTAGTTCACATCGTTTCCGATCAGGTCCATCAAACGGAAAGGCCCCATTTTGAAACCAGACGCCTCCAACAGGCTATCGATCACGGCTACATCTGTAATACCGCTTTCCACCAGCCGCAGCGCCTCCAGGTAATACGGGCGCGCCACATGGTTGACGATAAAACCGGGAGCATCCTGGCAAAGCACAGGTGTCTTTCCCAACTGGCGGGCAAAATCTGTGATACATTGCAACGTAAAATCATTGCTGAAGGGGGTCGCTACTACCTCCACCAGTTTCATCACCGGCGCAGGATTGAAGAAGTGCATACCGGCCACCCGCTCATGGCGTATCACCTGCCGGGCAATCTCGGTCACGGAAAGGGAAGAGGTATTGGTCGCAAAGATCACCTCGCTATGGTTGATCTCGGCCAGTTGGTTGAAAAGAGAAGTTTTGACCGCAGCTTTCTCTACAATCGCCTCGATAACGATATCTGCGAGGCAGTCATTGATATCATTCGTAAACCGCAGACGGGCCAGCGTGTCCAACCGATGTTGGTCCGTGATCTTGCCCTTCTCTACCAGATGCTGCAACGATTGCTCCATACCCATTCTGGCGCCAGACAGCATTGTCGCCTGTACATCGTACAGGATGGTATGTACGCCCTGCTGGGCAGTGAGCAGCGCAATACCGCTACCCATGGTGCCGGCACCACATATACATACCGATTGGATGGTCTGAGCCAGGATCATGAAGATTTATTGGATAGCGTCGTCAGATCGCACTGGTAAACTGTCGAAGGAACCGCACATCGTTTTCGCTGAACAAGCGGATATCGTTGATGCCGTATTTCAGCAGCGCCGGCCTTTCAATGCCCATACCAAAGGCAAAGCCTGTGTATTTATTGGAATCGATCTTACAGTTTTCCAACACCTTCGGATGTACCATGCCACAACCCAGGATCTCCAGCCAGCCGGTACGCTTACATACCGCACAACCTTCGCCGCCACAGATCTGGCATTGAATGTCCATTTCGGCACTGGGCTCGGTGAAGGGGAAATAGCTGGGGCGGAAACGCACTTTGATATCCTTGCCGTACATCTCCTGTACGAAGAAGTAAAGCGTCTGCTTCAGGTCGGCAAAGGATACGTTTTCGTCGATATATAAGCCTTCGATCTGATGGAAGAAGCAATGGCTGCGCGCACTCACGGTCTCGTTGCGGTATACACGTCCCGGACAGATGATCCGGATCGGCAGCGGGTTCGTTTCCATAGCCCTGATCTGCGTATTGCTCGTGTGCGTACGCAACAGGTAATCGGGTTTCTGCTGAATATAGAAAGTGTCCTGCATGTCCCGGGCCGGGTGGTGCTCGGGCAGGTTCAGGGCAGTAAAGTTATGCCAGTCGTCTTCGATCTCCGGCCCCTCGGCTACAGAAAAGCCCAGGCGTTGGAAAATGCTGATCACATGGTTGAGGAACAGGTTGATGGGGTGGCGGGTGCCCAAAGGCAGTGGTTCGCCGGGTAAGGTCACGTCGAGGGTAGAACCGGCAGCTGTGCTACCGCTTTCAAGTCCCTGCTTCCAGGTATCATATTTGTTTTCAGCCAGCTGCTTGAACTCGTTCAGGATCTGACCAAATTCCTTCTTCTTATCGGCGTCTACGTTTTTCATTTCCGTAAACAGGCCTTTTACAATACCCTTCGTACCCAGAAACTTAATACGGTACGCTTCCAGCGCCTCAGCACCATCCTGAGCGGTCTGCTCGATCTCCTGCTTGTAGGCCGCTATCTGTTGTAACAATTGTTCCATGTCTGCAAAGATAATGAAGGAAACCGGCTTTCTAACTTTCCAACTTTCGCTCTATCTTGCGGCCATGTCGGATATGTTTAATATTGAGGACTTTCTGGACCCCGTCAACCGGGTGGTGCTGTCACAGGACGAGTCGTACAAGGATGGACAATTGGGTAAAACCCTGCTGGTATACGAAGAAGAAATGCCCGACCTGGCCGGAGTGGATATCGTGCTCGTAGGCTGTGGCGAAATGAGGGGAGCAGCTGTGCCCCCCACGCACCCCGCCCCCGACCGCATCCGGGCCGAATTCTACCAGCTTTTCTATTGGCATACCGACGTAACCATTGCCGACATCGGCAACATCAAAAAAGGCGCGTCCCTCAAAGACACCTACGCCGCCCTCAAAACCGTACTGGCAGAATTGACAGATGCCGGCAAGATGGTCGTCATTCTGGGCGGGTCACACGACCTCACCCTGGCCCAATACGGCATGTACGCCGATCAGCAACGGGTGATCGACGCCGTCTGTGTCGACGCCCTGATCGACCTGTCCATGGATACCCCCCAGCGGGATAAGAATTTCCTCATGGAAATGCTGACGGGTGAGCCCAATTTCATCAAGCATTACAACCACATCGGTTTCCAGAGCTACTACGTGCACCCGCACATGCTCGAAACCATGGATAAACTGCGGTTCGATTGTTTCCGCGTCGGCATGGTCAAAGACCAGATCGAAGAAATGGAGCCCGTGATCCGCGAAAGCCAACTGTTCAGCTTCGATATCGCTGCCATCGCACATGCTTACGCACCCTCCAATACCATTACCCCCAATGGACTAACCGGCGAAGAAGCCTGTATCCTGATGCGTTATGCGGGGATGAGCACCACTAACAACACCGTGGGTATTTACGGTTATCTCCCCCACAAGGATAAAGACAACCTGACCGCCAAACAGATCAGCCATATGCTCTGGTACCTCATCGATGGGCGCGCCCGGGGTAAAAGAGAAGCCGAGCTGACCGAAAAAGAATACTTCAACGAATTTCACATGGCCTTCGCCGAGATCGAGTCGGTATTTCTGCAAAGCAAAAAGACCGGCCGCTGGTGGATGCAGTTACCCGATAAAAAATACATCCCCTGCTCTTACAAAGATTACCTGCTGGCAGGCCGCAATGAAATACCCGAACGCTGGTTGCGGGCACAGGAAAGAGATTAAAGGGTATTAATCAGGTTCGATAGGCAACTGCAGGGGCAAATCCATACTGCAGGATAGTCACATTGGTGTATATTGGGGGATGAAAACGAATAGCCTCCTTCTCCTTTGTGCTGTGCTGTTTTTTGCAGCCTGTTCCACGCAAAAAGCCATCAACAAGCAGGCGCAGCAAACCATACTCAAAGATCCGTCGATCGAACGGGCTCATATCGGCGTCAGCCTGTATGATGTTGAGACTGGTAAATACCTCTACAACCACCAGGCCGATAAATATTTCGTACCCGCCTCCAATACCAAGATCGTTACCTGTTTCGCCGCCATGAAATACCTCGGTGATAGCCTCACCGGCCTCAACTACTATGAAAATGATACCGCCCTATTTCTGCTGCCAGCCGGCGATCCCACCCTGCTGCACCCGGAATTCAAAACGCAACCGGTGATCGACTGGCTGCGCCAGACCCCCAAGCATGTTTACATCACCGATGTGAACTGGAAAGACAAAGCGCTCGGCTCCGGTTGGAGCTGGAGCGATTACAACGAAACCTATATGGCCGAGCGCAGCCCGCTCCCCGTATTCGGCAATACGATCAAATGGGTACAGGAAGGAGCAGAGGAAGTTCAAAATCCCGATCCGCTTTTCGCGCCCAGCCCAAGTATCTATTCCATGCCGGAAGTCGACTGGAAAGTGCGATTCAACGGTGATACCGGCATCAAAGCATTTTATGTAGAGCGCGACCAGGCCGATAACGTGTACCATATTTCGCAGGGTAAAGAAAAGAAGAAAGAACAAGACGTTCCATTTGCTACCAAGGGACTGGAGTCTGCCCTGGAACTACTGCCCGATACCCTGCAAAAAGAAGTCGTGTATAAAAACTGGAAGAATACCCGTAACCTGCAGCCCATGATCCGGGGTGGCCAACCCAGGGCCATACATTCCCAGCGCACGGATTCCCTGCTGAGACCAATGATGCACCGCAGCGATAATTTCTATGCAGAGCAATCCCTGCTGATGGTCAGCAACACCAGGCTGGGCATCATGAGCGACCGACAGATCATCGACACACTCCTGAAAACCGACCTCGCCGACCTGCCCCAGGCGCCACGCTGGGTCGATGGTAGCGGCCTTAGCCGGTACAACCTGTTCACGCCACAGGATTTCGTGAGCATCCTCAATAAAATGCGGGAGCAGTTTGGGATGGACCGCCTCAAAAAGATCTTCCCCACAGGCGGTACAGGCACCCTGGGCAACTATTACAAGCAAGACAGCGGTTTTATTTACGCCAAAACAGGCTCTTTATCCGGTGTATTGGCCTTGAGCGGCTACCTGTATACGAAAAAAGGCAAGCTCCTCCTGTTCTCTGTACTGGTCAACAACCACAATGGTGCCGCCACCGGTATACGGCGCAGTGTAGAGGCCTTCCTCACCGACGTACGCAACAAATACTAGCGCCAACTGAGCATAAAGAAAATGCCCGTGTGCAACAGCACACGGGCATTTTTTATTCAGTAAGTGGCGGAAACTATTTCCAGCCGTCACCATCGAGCATATTGCCGATGCCGCCGAGGATGCTGCCTTCTTCCTTACGCTTGTAAGTACCATAAGCAAGGATACGGCCAGCCAGGCGGCTGATGGGCAGGGTCTGCAACCATACCTTGCCAGGACCACGCAAGGTCGCGAAGAACAATCCTTCACCTCCAAACAGGGTATTCTTGATGCCCCCCACAAATTGGATATCATAATCGATATGGCGGGTGTAGGCAACGATACAACCCGTATCTATCTTCAGCGTTTCCCCGGGTTGCAGTGTTCTTTCGAACACGTGACCACCCGCGTGCACAAAGGCCATGCCATCACCTTCCAGCTTTTGCATGATGAATCCTTCCCCACCAAAGAGGCCGGTGCCCAGTTTACGCTGAAACTCGATGCCAATCGATACACCTTTGGCAGCACACAGGAAAGAGTCCTTCTGAGCTACGATCTTACCTTCCAGCAGGGAAAGATCGAGCGGAATGATCTTACCCGGATACGGAGAAGCAAAGCTTACCCGCTTTTTGTCATGAGCCACGTTGGTAAAAGCGGTCATGAACAGGCTTTCACCCGTAAGTACACGCTTGCCCGCCGACATCAGTTTCCCAAGGAAGCCCTGCTGCGGTTGCGATCCATCGCCAAACAAGGTCTGCATCTGAATGCCGTCGTCCATCATCATAAAGGCGCCGCTTTCTGCAATCGCCGTTTCGTTGGGATCGAGCTCCACCTCCACATATTGCATTTCTTCACCGTAAATGCGATAATCTATTTCATGGTTTGTTTTCATATCAAAGTCAATTGTTTATTCAAAGTTAGGGCAAGTGCCCAATGCATTTAATACAACATAAGTAGTAAAAAGTAAAAAATGTTACAAGGAGCCAGTCAAAAAAAGAGGGCCAGCCTCGCGGCCGACCCTCTCAGAAAACACATTTATGATAGACTTAAAACCAACTGCCGATAAAGGACTCATTTACACGCTGTCCGGCCAGTTTACGACGACGGCGCGCTTTGTCGAAACGGTGCACCACCATGGTGATCAGCATCAGGAACATGAACAGGATGGTAAACGGCGGGATACCCAGGAAGGAGATCCACTTCCCACCATAGATCCTGCGCATGGGCCTTCTCAGCCTTTCCGCAATCAGGTACATACCCGGTACAATGATCAGCGTCATGAAGAAGGCGAACGCCAGGCCAAAGATGATGGTCCAGGCCAGCGGCTTCCAGAACACAGCATTGTCGCCACCAAAGAAGATCTTCGGATCGAGGTCGGAGAACAACGACAGGAAGTTGATATTAAACCCAATCGCCAGCGGGATCAATCCCAGAATAGCGGCGATCGCCGTTAGCAATACAGGGATGATCCGCGTTTTACCCGCTTCAACAACTGCTTCCCGCGTCTTCATACCCCGGCCACGCAACTCTTCGGCAAACTCGATCACCAGGATACCGTTCTTCACGACAATACCCGCCAACCCAACGATACCGATACCCGTCATAACGATGGATACCTCCATGCCCGTTAGTGCAAAGCCGATCAGTACACCGATCACACTGAAGATGATCTCCATCAAAATGATCACCGCCTTACTGATGGAGTTGAATTGTAACACCAGGATAAACAGGATCAGCATCAACGCAATGACCAGCGCCATCGTCAGGAAGTTGAAGGTCTCTGCCATCTGCTCGCCCTGACCGGTTTGACGGATGGTCACATTATCTGGCTTCTTTTTGAAGTTGTCGATATGCCCCTTGAGTTCTTCATTCACCGCCGCTGTGTTATACCCTTGCGATTCCAGCACGTTCGATACCAGCGAAATGGTACGTTTCTGGTTTTTACGCTTCACACTACCCAGCGTACTCGTATAATCCACCTTCACCAGCGAACTGATAGGGATGCTCTTGAAACCACCGGTGGCCATATCCCGGAAACTGATCTTCATGTTCAGCAGGTCCACCAGGTTCTTCCGCTGCAACTCGAGGTTGCGCAGCTGTATCTTGTATTCGTCTTCGCCATCCTTGATCTTCGATACTTCGCGTCCAAACAAGGCCGTACGCAGTTCCATACCGATCTGTGCCGATGATACACCCTCGATCAATGCTCGTTCCCGGTCTACGGTAAAAGTGATCTCAGGATTGGTAAGGTCCACATCCATCTTCAACTCTTCCACGCCCGGCGTCTGGATTGAGTCGAGGTAGTTCTTCAACACGGTAGCCGTTTTGATCAGATCGTCGAAATTCTCGCTCGCCACCTCGATGTTCACGGGCGGGTCGGTAGGCGGTCCGCCCTGCTCCTGGTTCACCGATAGCTCGGCGCCTGGAATGCCTTTCACGACTTTACGGATAGAGTCGAGATAAGGCGCCGTAGAATGCCCGTGACGTTTTTCATACTCTACAAAAGAGATCTGTATACGACCCAGTTCAGGACGCGTACTGCGGTCGCCACTCATCGGGTCTCCCGCACCCACCGCCACGTTACTGATGGCGCTTTCTACAATGGGATTGGTCTTGCCGCCATCGATGCCCAGCACTTTATAAACACGGCCTTCCAGCATCCTGGTGACCGAATCGGTATAGTTGACATTCGTGCCCACAGGCAGCTTAAGGTATACATAGATCTGGTTAGGGTCACCCGTCGGGAACAGGATCACCGGTACCTTCGCCGCCCCAAACAAGAACAGCGAGAACAGGAACAAGCCAAAAGTGGCAATCAGCAACCATACCGGCCGCCAGCCCTTCAAAGCCCAGCGTAGCAGGCTTTCATAATGGTTCATCAGCCAGGGCAGGAAACTATGTTGAAAACGGCGGATCAGCCCTTCCAGCACAAACTTGTTCAGCAAGGCTACCAGTACAAAGAAGATCAGCAAATTACCCAGGAAGGTATAGCCCCCAAGGTCCAGCAGGATGCCCACCCCCAACGCAATCCACATAGTAGGGCTGCGGAAGATCGCCGTTTTGGATTTCTTACCATGCTCGTCGTGGTTCATGAAGTCCACGGCAAATACCGGGTTCATGATGAAGGCCACGATCAGTGAGGCCGTCAGGGTAAAGATCAGCATCGTCGGCAGGTAGATCATGAACTTACCAATGATACCCGGCCAGAACAACAGCGGGAAGAAAGGGGCCAGCGTGGTGACGGTACCAGACAATACCGGGATAAATACCTCACCGGCAGCCATCATGGCCGATTTCTCGGCATTCAGCTTGCCTTTTGATTGCACAAAGATCCGGTGCGTGTTCTCGATCACCACAATAGCGTCATCCACAATGATACCCAGCCCAAACACCAGGGCAAACAGCACCATGAAGTTGAGCGTCACATTGGCCCCCACGATCAGGTCGGCCGCCGGTAAAAAGATGAAGGCCACGAACATACTCAAGGGTACCGACAACGCCACAAAGAAGGCATTGGTAACACCCATGAAGAACATGAGGATCAACAACACCAGCACGAAACCGATAACGATGGTATTCACCAGCTCGTCGAAAGAAGTTCTGGTCGCCTTACTCATATCACCGGTGATCACCACATCCAGCTCTTTGGGAAACTGCTCTTTCCGCAACTCATCTACCGCCTTCTTCACATCATCCGACGTTTCGATCAGGTTTTCACCAGAACGTTTGATGATGTTGAGGGTGATGACATTCTTGCCATTCAGGCGCGCATAACTTTCCTTTTCCTTGATGGTATCTTTGATCGTAGCAATATCTTTCAGGTAGATGGGGGCTCCTTTCGAGTTGCGCACCACCACCTTTTCAATATCATAAGAGGTCTTGAATTGCCCCTTCAGTTGCAGGTTACGTTTGGTGTCGCCTACATCCAGCAAACCACCCGAGATGTCCATGTTCTCCCTGGAAACCGCATTGGCGATATCGTCGAAAGTAACACCAGCAACCTGCATGCGGTAGTTGTCGACGTTGATCTGAAACTCTCTTTCAGGAGCACCCACCAGGTCAACGCGATTGATCTGGGGTAATTCCTCCAGGCGGTCCTGCAACTCGTCGGCATATTCCTTCAGCTTCATCACATCGAAATTGCCACTCACATTCACATACATGATGGGCTGGTCCGAAAAGCTGACCTCCATGACCGTAGGCTCTTCCGTCAGGTCGGTGGGCAGGTCCTGCTTGGCCTTGTCAACGGCATCTTTCACTTTTTGCAGGGCCACATCCGTTTTTACGTCGGTATCGAACTCCACCGTGATCGCCGAGTAATCCTGCACCGAAGTACTGGTGACTTTATTGATCTTGGCGCCCGTAATGCCCTTGATCTGTTTTTCGATGGGTTGGGTCACCAGGTTTTCAATGTCTTTGGGCGAGTTGCCGACATTGATCGTCTGTACATAGATCGTCGGGATAACGATATCGGGATATTGTTCTTTCGGCAGCGTAACAAACTGGTACACGCCCGCCAGCGTAACGAACAACATCACCAGGTAAATAGAAGTCTTGTTCTTGATACTCCAGGTCGTTGGCCGGAAGTGCTTGAACTTCTCCTGTATATTTTCCAGAACACTCATAAGATTGATTTAGAAATTGTAGAATCCTCCTTCGTCAGATCCAGCCTGTTATTTTACGTCAGTGGTGATCAGCTGTCCGTCATAGAGTCCCTGGAAACCTTCGGTGATCAGTTGATCACCTTGCTGCAAACCGCTCTTGATCTCGAGCCTGTTGCCATAAAGTTCTCCAACGGCCACCGTCTTCTTCCTGGCCACCAGTTTATTGTTTTCTTTGACAGCTACGAGCACAAATTTGCCCTGTTCATCACTCTGCAGGGTGCTGATGGGTACCGTGATGGCGTTGGGGGCCTGGTAGTCCTGGATGCGTACCAGCGCCAGCTGATTGGGGCGCAGTTTGCTGTTGGATGCAATTTTAGCCTCTATCGGAAAAGAACGGGTATCGGGATTGATGATGCGGCCAGCCACATTTACCTTGGCCCGGAGGGTATCATTGTTGAGCTCCGGCAGGGTCACCAACAGGTTGCTGCCAACGCCCACCCGTCCCTGGTAGGCTTCGGGCACATCGGTGACGATCTTGAGGTCACTCGAGTTCACGATAGAGATGCCAAATTGAGTTGCCGTTTGGGCGGAGAAACTCATGCCCACCTTGATGTTGACAATGTCTGCCACACCACTCATCTCTGCATACACATTGGAAAGACTGGCCTGCTCATTCAGCAGTTCGATCTGCTTTTCGATGTTCTCCACATTGGCTTTCGCATTCAGCAGCTCTATTTCAGTACCGATCTTCTGGTCCCACAGGTTTTTCCGGCGATCATAAGTAGTTTTTGCCAGGCTGAGATTCACTTTTTGCTGTTCGATCTGCCGTTGCGTCAACGGGTCGTCGAGCTTCATCAGTAGCTGTCCTTTTCGCACGGGATCTCCTTGCTTTACATAAATCTCCTTTACCTGGCCACCCTGACCACGCGGAGTGACAAAACTCATATTCTGTGCCTCGATCCTTCCTTTCAAATCAATATAGTGAGTGAATGATTGGGTGTTGATGGGAGCTACGGCTACCAGCTTCAGTTTTTCTTCTTTAACGGCTGTCGGGTCTATACGCTGGATCTGCGCTTCCAGTGAGTCGATCTTTACAGCGTTCGTCTTTTGAGCTTCTTTGAGTTTGGCCAGTTCTTCTTTTTTCTTGGCGAGATCATTGTCGCCCGAGCCGCAGGAGGCCAGCGTCGCCAATAGAACCATTGCGCCTATGCTATATATCGTTTTCATGATGCTGATTTTATAATGCTGTTAATTGGGTTAATTGTTACGGTAGTCGGCCGGCTGCACGCAGGTAATCTATACGTGCCACCACCGCGTCGTACAGGGAAGCGAAATAGTTGTTCTGCGCAGTTTTCAGATCGGCTTCGGCATTGGTCACTTCCAGGTTCGATCCTAAACCCTGTTCGTACTTGAGTTTGGTCTGGTTGTACACACGCTCGGCCAGTTCCATATTTTCCCGCTGCGTATCCATCGTGTAAAGCGCATTCGCCAGACTGATACGGGCCGTATCGGTCTCGGCCAGGATATTGTTCTTCAACCCTTCCAGGTTGTTTTGCGTTTTCTGTAATTCCAGTCTGGCGGTTTTGATCTTGGCATCTTTTGAAAGGCCGTCGAAGATGGGAACGTCGATCCGTAACCCTATATACGTGTTTTTGAACCAGGGTTGGCCGCTTTTGAAGAAGTTGAAACTATTACGTTGGGCGTTCTGGCTATAGGAAGCGTTAAACGATACCGTCGGCAGGTAACCCAGCTGGTAGCGTTTGATATTATATTTATTCAGCTTCTCGATTGATTGCAGGGTTTGGTATTCCTTCCGGTCGGAAAACACCACACTGTCGGCCGGCAGCAGATCGCTTTTGATAGTCGTTTCGTTGAGCGTATCAGTCAGCACCAGCTCGTCTTTTACCGGCATACCCATCAGGTATTTCAGGGCTACATTACCGGTTTTTAGCTTGTTGCTGATCCGCACTTTTTCAGTTTTCAGGTTCGACAGATTGACGGAAACTTTGTCGACATCCAGCTGTTCCTGGAAACCGTTCTTGAACAGCTCGCGGGTATCGTGCAGCAACTTTTCCGTCCGGGTAATATTGATGTCGATGAGTTGCGCCTGCTTGTTGCCTACTACCAGCTGGTAATAGATCTTGTAGATATTGGCTTTAATAGCTTCCTGCGTAATACCCGCGTTGTTGGTAGCATATTCGATCGAAGCATCCCTTGCCTGCAGGCCAACAAAAACCTGGCCGTCGAACAGCAGTTGCTGCAGGTCGGCCCCATAGGTCGCATTGTAATTGGTACCGAACTGCACCGGAATGAAGGTGCCGGGCTGGCCGCCGAAAACCTCGCCCGGAATCAATTGCGTAGGGATGTCGATGAACTTCGTGCCGGACACATAACCGTTGACCTGCGGTAAAGCGGCCGAAGTAATGTCCCGGTTGGTCTGTAATTGGATCTTAATATCGGTCAAGGCATTTTGTACCTGGACGCTGTTCTTGAGGGCGTAGTCGGCCGCTTGCTTGGCAGAAAGCTCGTGCCGTTGCTGAGCCACGCTCCAGTTCGTGATGAGACTGGCCAGGAAAAGGAACAGCCAGTGCTTACTTCGTCTTACCCGATACGGTATCATGTTTTGCTTGTTTTAAACGTTCTTCTTTGTATTTAACGATGAGCTTATATCCTTTAGGAGATACCAGGCCAAAAACGTACAGCTCCAATATCTCTTTCGATACATCAGCCACGGTATATTTGGTAGGAGAGAAGAGGTCGGTGTTGAAGGGGATCATCAACGATTCAAGGCGGAAACGGGCCACCATATCAGCTGGCAGGTCTTCACGGTACAAACCCTCTGCCAAACCCCGGTCCAGGTTAGCCTTGATCGTCTGGAGCAAAAACTTGTTCTTGTGATCCATGAACTTCTGGAAAGCCCGGAAGTGGAATTTTTCCAGGTCATAGATCAGCATGGGGTTCATGTGGTGTAACTGAACCATCACCCGGTCGATGGTCAGGAAAATCTCGTGCACAGCATCCTTGGCATGGTGAGCAATATCCGTGCAGTCCTGCTGCATATCCAGCACGTCCGCTTCCACCACCGCTGCCACCAGTTCGTCCTTGTCCACAAAGTACTGATAGATCGTTTTCTTGCTCATGCCCAGCGCATTAGCAATGTCATCCATGCTTACACTACGGATACCATACTTCATGAAAAGCTCTTCAGCCTTCTGTCGTATCCGCGTCTTCGGAGTTGGTTCGGCGCTCATAGAATTAAGAAAGCATAAAACTATGGAAACTTTTTGCGTTACGAAAGTTTCCGTCACTTTTTTTTACCGCTCATCATCGGTAATTTTGTCGCAAATCACCATTATACATGAAGACCAGGCATTTATTGAGGAAGTCGTTTCAGTATTTTTTACAGGGTCTCATCATCCTCGCGCCCATCGCCATCACCATATATGCAGTAACAGCATTATTTAATTTCGTAGATGGTATCCTGCCCAGCCTGATACAGAAAATATTCCCGCACCTGATCGAAACCGACAAGGACGGAAACGCCGTTCGGTTTCCCGGTTTGGGATTCGCGCTGGTCATGCTGATCGTCATCCTGGTAGGTTATATCTCACCGTCCTTTATTGTCAGCAGGTTAGTGGAACTGTTTGATAAAATACTCGAGCGCACCCCGGGTATCAAGCTTATTTACAGCACCCTGAAAGATTTCTTTGAGGCCTTTGCCGGCGATAAACGCAAATTCGATCAGTCGGTACTGGTAAGCGTAGAATCGACCGACGTATGGCAGATCGGCTTTATCACCCAACAGGAACTGGGCGAGTTTGGCCTGGCAGAACACGTGGCCGTCTACGTGCCCCAATCCTACGCCTTCACCGGCCGCCTCTATTTCGTAAAACGCGACCGCGTACGCTTATTAACGGATATCAGCTCCACCGATGCCATGAAGTTTGCCATATCCGGAGGCGTTACCCATATCGACGACGAACACGATAACAAGAAATAGGACCAGAGAAGCCACGGGCAGTACGTGTACCTCCTGCCCGTGGCCATACCAATATATCGATTGCTTATGAAGAAAACCACCTGCACAGCCTTGTTGCTGTGCCTTGCTCTGTACAGCTATTGCTGGGGCTTCTTTGCCCACCGCAAGATCAATGAAATGGCCATCTACCTGCTCCCGCCCGAAATGATGGTCCTGTACAAGCCGCATAGTGCTTTCCTGCGTGAACATGCGGTAGACCCGGACAAGCGACGTTATATAGTCGCCGTCGAAGGTCCACGGCACTACATCGACATCGATCACTATGGAACCTTTCCCTACGATTCCTTGCCGCGCCAGTGGCACAAAGCCGTGGCTAAATACTCCGAAGATACCCTGATGCGATATGGCGTTGTGCCCTGGTGGATACAAACGATGGTGCACCGACTTACCGAAGCTTTCCGCGAAAAGGACCGGAATAAGATACTCAAGTTCTCCGCCGACCTGGGCCACTATATCGGCGACGCACATGTACCCCTGCATGCCTGCAGCAACCACAACGGCCAGCATACCGGGCAACACGGCATACACGGCTTCTGGGAGTCACGTATACCGGAACTGCTGGCAGATAAGGAGTGGGATCTATGGATCGGCAAGGCTGCCTATATCGATAAGGTCGGCGATTTTATATAGGATCGGGTGCTGGAAAGTGCAGCGGCAGCCGATACCGTACTTCGATCGGAAGCCCTGCTGACCCGGGAGTTTCCGGCCGATCAGAAATTTTCGTTCGAAGACCGCAACGGAGTCATTACCCGGCAGTATGCCGCCGCCTATTGCCGCCGGTACAATGACCGGCTCAATAGGATGGTGGAGCGCCGGATGAGGCAATCCATCTTCGCCGTCGCCTCCTGCTGGTATACGGCCTGGGTCAATGCAGGCCAACCCGACCTGAAACAGCTGGTCGACCGGCCTTTTACTGCGGCCGATCTGGCTGCCTTCGAAGCCCTCAACCAGCAATGGAAAAAAGCGCCTTCACCAGCCAGGTCCTGCGACTGAGATGGGTTTGAGCGAATTAGTCTACATATATAATGGAATATTCTGCAGCTGGCCTCCAAACTACCCCTTTTGGGGACCGGAAAGCCGGAAACTATTAGTACCTTCGCCATTCTTTTTTTTAACAAGGAAACATTAGTGCCGTGAAATCAGCGATCTACAACTTCAATGCTGGCCCCAGCATCTTGCCCAAAACAGTATTCGAACAAGCCGCACAGGCAGTCCTGAACTTCAACAACTCCGGGCTCTCCATCCTCGAAATTGGTCACCGTACTGAAACCTTCCAGGCCGTCATGGACGAAGCAAGGTCACTGGTGAAGGAACTGATGCAACTAGATGCCGACCATGAAGTATTGTTCCTCCACGGCGGAGCCTCTACCCAGTTCTTTCAGATCCCTATGAACCTGCTCAACGACAACGAGGTGGCGGCCTACACCGATACCGATATCTGGGGTGCCAAGGCCATCAAAGAAGCACGCCTGTATGGCCATGTGGAAGTAGTGGGTAGTTCAAAAGAAGACAACTACACCTACCTGCCCAAGAACATGATCATTCCCAAAACGGCGAAATACGTTCACATCACCACCAACAATACCATCTACGGTACCCAATGGCAGGACCTGCAGCCTTTTTATGACGCAGGCGTACCCATTGTAGCCGATATGAGCAGCGATATCCTCAGCCGTTCACTCGACTTCAATAAATACGATCTCATCTACGCAGGGGCGCAGAAGAATGTGGGTGCGGCCGGCGTCAACCTCGTGGTGGTGAACAAGAATATACTGGGTAAAGTGGATCGCAAGCTGCCGGTGATGATGGACTACCGCAACCACATTGAAAATGGTTCCATGCTCAATACCCCGCCGGTATTCGCCGTATATGTTTGTATGCTGACCCTCCGCTGGCTCAAAGAGCAGGGTGGAGTACCAGCCATCGAAAAGATCAACGACCAGAAAGCGGCCCTCCTGTACAGCACCATCGACCAATTGCCCATCTTCAAAGGCACCGCCGCCAAAGAAGACCGTAGTAAGATGAACGTGACCTTTGTGATGGACGATGCCAACCTGGAAAAAGAATTCCTGGCACTCTGCAAAGAAAACGGATTGGTGGGCGTGAAGGGATACCGCACCATCGGTGGCTTCCGTGCCTCCTTGTACAACGCGATGCCACTGGAAGGCGTACAGGCCCTCACGGCATTGATGAAAGATTTCGCACAACGTAAAGGATAAACACAACGATAACCATATGGCATCCATACAACCATTTAAAGCATTAAGACCACAACCAGAACTGGCCAGCCAGGTAGCTTCCCGCCCTTATGATGTACTCAACAGCAAAGAGGCCCGTGAAGAAGCCGCCGGCAATGCCAACAGCTTCCTGCACATCACCAAGTCAGAGATCTCCCTGCCGGAGTCGGTCGATATCCATACCCAGGAAGTATACGACAAGGCTAAACAAAACCTCAACGCCTTTATACAGCGCAATGTGCTGTTTCGTGAAGACAAACCTTGCTATTATATTTACCAGCTCGTCATGAACGGTCGTAGCCAGACGGGTCTCGTAGCCGGCAGTTCCGTCGATGACTATGAGCAGGACATCATCAAGAAGCATGAATTCACCCGCCCTGAAAAAGAACAGGACCGTATCAACCATATCAAGACCTCCGGTGCACAAACAGGCAATGTATTCCTGGCATACCGCAACGTAAAAGAGCTCGATAAGCTCATCGACGATTGGAAGGCAGGGCACCACCCGGTGTACAACTTCACCGCCGACGACAACATCAGCCATACCGTTTGGGTGGTGAACAGTGACCAGGCCATCAAGGCGATCACCGATATTTTCGCGACCCTGGTACCGGCTACCTATATCGCCGATGGTCACCACCGCGCAGCCTCTGCTGCCAAGGTGCGCAAAGCGCTCGGTGCACAGGCTACACCAGAAGCCAACTACTTCCTGACGACCCTCTTCCCCTCGGATCAGTTGTACATCATGGATTACAACCGCGTGGTGAAAGACCTCAACGGACTGACAGAGGCTGAACTGCTGAAGCAGCTCGAAGCTGATTTTGCCGTGGAGAAAATCGGATCGGCCCTGGCGCCAGCCAACCTGCACGAGTTTGGTATGTACCTCAAAGGCCAGTGGTACAAGCTGACCTCCAAAGAAGGTACCTACACCACCGATCCTATCGGCGTGCTGGATGTCTCCATCCTCTCCAATAATGTGCTCGATAAATTGCTCGGCATAAAAGACCAGCGTACCGACAAGCGCATCGATTTCGTAGGCGGTATCCGCGGTCTGGGCGAACTGGAAAAGCGCGTCAACAGCGGCGAAATGGCGGTGGCCTTCAGCCTGCACCCCGTTACCATCCAGCAGTTGTTTGATATTGCCGACAGCGGCAATGTAATGCCGCCCAAAAGCACCTGGTTTGAGCCGAAGCTGCGCGACGGCCTGCTGACCCACCTGATCGGATAATGCATCGTTTCCGCATAACGTTTCTGAGCCTGTATCGACTTTTCGGTACAGGCTTTTTTGTAGATTTTAGCGTAGCCCGCTGCTACTTGTCCTTCGCAAGGTCTCGCGGTGCAGGTTCACTACCGTAGGCGCATCCGTTCGATGCCTATCAAAGTTTGAGCTTTCGGGTCTTTTCCCCGCCGCCTCGACTCCTTCCCCACCCGCCTTCCTCGACGGCCGCCTTTCCCCTTCCCATTCCCGATAATTTCTCCTATGTTTGTTTAAACGAACATTGCTGCTATGAGCCCGACCCAATTACGCACCGCGTTGACAGTCTGCCTCGGTTATTACCTCCTGCTGACAACGGGCTGTAGAAGCAATGAAGAAACGGTCAAAGATCCCCTCTTCGAAGTACTCGACCACAACAGCACCGGCCTGCATTTCGCCAACAAACTCACCCCCAGCAATGCCGTTAACATGTTGAAGTATATGTACTTCTACAATGGCGCCGGTGTCGGGGCAGGCGATTTCAACAACGATGGACGGATAGATCTTTTTTTTGCCGCCAACCAGCAACCCAATCAGTTATACCTCAACGAAGGCAACCTGCATTTCAGGGATATTTCTGCCGAAGCCAACATTCCCCGGGATACAGCCTGGAGTACCGGCGTGTCGGTGGCCGATGTCAATGGCGACGGCTTGCTCGATATCTATATCTGCCGGGTAGGCAACTACGAAACCCTGCAAAGCCACAACCAGCTGCTTATCTGCACGGGCATTCAGCAGGGCATTCCCCAATACCAGGAGCAGGCAAAAGCCTACGGGCTCGATTTCTCCGGCTTCAGTACCCAGGCGGCTTTTTTCGACTATGACCTCGACGGCGACCTCGATATGTACCTGCTCAATCATTCACTGCGGTACAACAGCACTTTTCAGCCCCGTACCGCTTATGCCGGTACTTATGACAGCCTCTCGGGGCATCGACTATTTCGCAACGATAAAGGGCATTTTACCAATGTAACCCGCGAGTCGGGTATCAACAGCTCCATTATCGGGTATGGCCTGGGGATAGCGGTGTCGGATATCAACCTCGATGGCTGGCCCGACCTCTACATCGGCAACGACTTTCACGAAAACGACTACCTGTACATCAACCAGCATGACGGTACATTCCGTGATACGCTGACGGGAAGCATCATGCACACCAGCCAGTTTTCCATGGGCGTAGATGTGGCCGACGTGAACAATGATGCCTGGCCCGAGATCATCTCCATGGACATGCTGCCTTCCGATCCGTATATCCTGAAGCGATCGCTGGGAGAGGACGCCTACGATGTGTTCTTTGCCAAGGTGAAACATGGATACAATTACCAGTATGCCCGCAATGCCTTGCAGTACAACCGGGGCAATGGGCAATTTAGTGAAGTGGGATTGTATGCCGGCGTGTATGCCACGGACTGGTCGTGGGCGCCCCTGTGGATGGACTTTGACAATGATGGGTTGAAAGACCTGTTCGTCTCCAACGGTATTCCCAAACGACTCAACGATATCGATTACGTGACGTATGTATCCAATGAGGAGATACAGCAAAAGATCCGCGCAGGGCAGATGGACGATAAGGAAATGTCGCTGGTCAATAAGTTTCCGGAGATCAAGCTGCCTAACCGGTTCTTCCACAACAAAGGCAACCTGTCGTTTGTCGACGAGGGCAAGCGGATTGCCAACAGTCAGAAGACCTATTCCAATGGGGCCATCTATGCCGACCTCGATAATGACGGAGATCTCGATATCGTCGTCAACAACATCGACGAGCCGGCCCTGGTATACCGCAATACCTGCAACGACCAGCAGCCACATGGTTATCTATCGGTACAGTTAAAGGGCCCCGCTGGTAACACAAAAGCCATTGGCACTAAGGTGATCGTATATGCCCATGATGGCGTCCGGACCTATGAAAAGTTCCCGGTGCATGGCTTTCAGTCTTCGATGGAGTTGCCCTTGCACATCGGCCTGGATAGCGCTGAGATCGATTCAGCGTTCGTGGTATGGCCTGATAATACTTACCAGCCACTGACCCTGGAGCCTAGTCACCAACTGGAACTTCAGTACGTGCCCGGTAAGTGGCCGGCCTTCGACTACAAACGTCTTTCAGTCATAAAAAGCGACTTACATCCACTGGAGGATATTACTGCCGGTACGGGTTTGCAATACCGGCACCAGGAAAACAACTTTGTAGAGTTTGATCGCGAGCCGCTCATTCCGCATATGGTTTCCACCGAAGGGCCGGCATTGGCGGTGGGCGATATGAATGGAGACGGATTGGACGATGTGTTTATTGGAGATTCCAAATGGAAAAAGAACGTACTGTTCCTGCAAAGCAAGGGCGGACGTTTTCAGCGATCGCTGCAACCGGCGCTGGAAAATGACAGCACCTATGAAGATGTAGATGCCTGCTGGGTAGACGTCAACAATGATCGATACCCCGACCTGGTGGTAGCCAGTGGCGGCAATGAATATTACGGGCACGATGCTTTTCTCTTACCGCGCGTGTACCTCAACGACGGCAAGGGGCATTTGACAAAGAAGGACGATGCCTTTGCCGATATATTCATGACAGCCTCCTGCGTGGCACCTTGCGATTTCAATGGCGACGGGTTTGTCGATCTCTTTGTGGGCGGCAGGGCGTTTCCGTTTGAGTTTGGTAAGCTGCCGCGATCCTATTTATTACAGAACGACGGTTCGGGTAAGTTCAGCGATGTCACGGCGAAGCAGGCGCCCGATCTGCAGCAGCCGGGTTTCGTCACCCAGGGCAAGTGGGTCGATATCGATAAAGACGGTGACCAGGACCTCGTGATTTCCATGGAGTGGGATGGTATTGCGGCTTACATTAATGACAAGGGGAAGTTTACCCGCCAGTGGATCACGCAACGCAAGGGGTGGTGGAATTTCCTGTTGCCGGTAGATGTTGATCAGGATGGTGATATCGACTTCGTGGCGGGCAACCTCGGACTCAATAGTCGGCTGACTGCTTCAGAAAAAGAACCGGTGCGCCTGTATTATGCGGATTTCGATGACAATGGGCGCAAGGAAACCGTAATGACCTATTACGTCGATGGTCGAGAGATACCCTTTGCCAATAAAGATGAATTGCAGCGGCAGATACCGGTGTTGAAGAAGCGCTTTTTGTATGCGGGCGACTTTGCTAAGGCGACATTGGATGAGTTGTTGACGGTAGAGAAGCTGAATGCGTCGGAGAAATTTTTGGCTGATTATTTCAGCAATGCTATCCTGATCAATGAAGGCAGCGGGAAGTTCGCGCTACAGGCAATGCCCTGGCAAGCACAGCTGACACCTTATAAAGATGCAGTGGTGGTACAGGCGAACGGCGATTCATTGCCCGATATCTTGTTGGGAGGCAATTTCTACGATAACAATATACAGATGGGACGGTACGATGCCGATTTGGGTACCATATTGGTGAATGGCGGCAAAGCGGGCTGGCGGGCGGCGGCTGTCAATGGCAAGCCGATCAATGGCCAGGTGCGCCGTATCAGTTCTGTTCGCATAGGCGGTAAGGAGGCATTTGTATTGGCAAAGAACAACGATAGTACGGTGGTGCTGCGATGGGCGCCACAACGATAAGTCCGCGTACACTGCGGCATCTTTCCTTTAAAATACCGGGTAATAGATACGGGTGATCCACTTGGTGGTATCAGCTTCTTTGGTGCGATCGGTGACCAGCGATTCGAAAGGGATCGCGGGAGAAGTGTATTGATTGTCGTAGGCGTATTGTTGTAGTTGTTGAAAGGCTTTGTTGATGGTGTAGGGGCCGCCTTGTATTTCGGTGATCAATACATTACCGGGATACATGCGTTTGAATTCGACCCGGCCTGCGCCATTGACTACTTTATTGATGGGCAGGGCCACCATGACCTCCACTTCGTTGCGGTCGGTCTGACGTACATGGAGCATGGGGGCGTTGGCGACGGTGGCGCCGGTTTTGGCGGCGTATTGCTGCAGCGTAGAGGCCATGTTATATACGTCGGTGAGCGTCGGGTCGTGCGGGAGATTGGTGCGTGTCATCAGCAGCAGGCTGTCGGACAGTCTGCGGTGTTCTACTTTGATACCGTAAATATTTTCGGGATTGCTGACATAGGTGGCAATCTTTTGCAGGATCACGCTCATGTCTTTTTGTAGTTGCTTGCTTCTTTTGTTGCGCAACATACGGGTGATAGGGTCTTTCCCCGCGTTAACGACCAGTTCCCAGGTGATGCGTACGGAGTCTTTGCCATGGGGGATGAAGAGCAGGAGGCCTTTGGTGCTGTCTCCGGCATGGTCGGAGATGAGCTCGATGCCGGATACGAATTTCTTGCCTGCACGGAAGGGGTGCCCGTTGTAGTAGTAGGTGCCGTTATTGGGTTTGCTGCTGTCAGCTTCATAATAGGGCCACCAGTTTTTCCAGTGCGATTCATCGAGGAGCGCTACCTGTGCAGCGGATGGTGCTGCGGGCGCGATGGCTATCATCGATTTTCGGATGATGGAAGGGATGTATAGGTAGGGTACGATCAGGAAAATGATGAGACCCATGATGAGGGCGATGACAAGTCTGTTCATATCGGTGGCTTAAACGATGGTCGGGAAATGCGGATAAGGGGGTGGCGAATTGACTGGTGCGGCTGCGTACGTATCTAGGCGACGTCTTTCTGGTGATCGATCACGAATTGAATGATCTCTTCCAGGGGTGTGTCGATGCGTGATTGGGCGTCGGTGATATCGTCGCGGTTCACCTGGGCGGCAAAGTTGAGCGTCTTCAGTTTTTTGAGGATGCTTTTGGGGTCAAGGCCTTCGTAGCGGGTGGGGCGTATGAGGGCCGCGGCGTGGATGAAACCGGAGAGCTCGTCAAACATATAGATCATTTTGTCCATGGAGTTGACGGGCTCTACACCGAAGTAGCGGGGACCGTGCGAGGCAATGCAATGGATCACGTCGGGGTCGATGTTGTGGCGTTCGAGTTCTTCGATGATGATGCGGCAGTGGTCGTTAGGACTTTTTTCCCAGTCGGCGTCGTGGAGCAGGCCGGCCAGCTCCCATTTGAGGGCTGTTTGTTCATCGGCGCCTTCCCGTTCGATGGCCCAGGCTTTCATGACGGCGGCCACCTGTTTCATGTGCAGGCGCAGGCGTTCATTGGGTACCCATGCTTCCAATAGTTGATGTGCTTCCTGGATGGTCATGAGCTTGCCGGCGTTGGCCGGATCGCCGAAACTACTTCTGCCGAGCTGGTGAATAGACATGCTGTAATATTAAGAAAGCCGGGTGCTATTTCCAAAAATGGCTACCCGCACAACCACCATCCCTCCCGTAAACGGCATCATCTTATGCGCATCCCGCATTTTTCGCACAAGCCAGTATTTGCGTTTGCTGATGTCTTTTTTCGGCAGTTCGTCCATATGCACCCATTGTTGCAGGCCGAGCGTCAGGAAGAATACCTGCCCGGGAGCGAGTTGGAAGGGGTATGAAAACCGCAGGGGCTCCACCGGCTCGTTGTCCAGGGTGATGGGCTCGGTTTTCCAGAAGTCGTTCGAATAGCTTTCCCGTTCAAAATCGATCGTGGCCGCACCGCTTACCAGCTTGACGGTTTTTACATAGCCGTTGGCTACTACTGCCTTGTTAGGAGCAAAAGGGGGAATATCGATATGGATCAGTCCGGCCGTCGCGTCGGCTGTAATGGTGTAGGGCGCAAGAAAAGAGGTCTTAAGCGGACTATGACAGTTAAACTCAAAACCCTCCAGCATCGCCGCACTGCCGGGCTGCACCATCCGCTCCCCAAAATCTTGCAGGGTGTCTAGCTGAATGATCTCCAACATTACCTTATTCATGCGGCTGCTCAGTTTGCCATCAGCGATGGGAAACAGGAGCGGTCTAAATGCCTTCCGAAGCAATTCGCCGCTGTGAATGCTGTTGGTGAATTCGGCAGCGTTTTGCAGGGTTTGCTGGTAGTCGGGCGATGCCTTCATTTGCTCGCTGGTCTTACGCGATTTCGTGCGCACCAACGCCCCATCTTCAGGATGCTCATAAAAGACCAGGTCTTCCAGCATGCCAGTAATCTTGACAATTCCAATTTGCTTGGCCATAATCGTTAGTTTGGTGACGGCGCAGTAGCATGGCGCCAGCACATCTACGGGTTTTGGCAAGTGTCGGTTTTCAAATGAGCCGCGAATTCGAAAAGCTGACAAACTGGCTGCGCGGTGTATCGGGCCGCTGGCCTTGCTGGTGCGACAACAGGTACTCCGTCTGGTAGCGATAAAGAGCCTGACGCGTAGTGTTCCCGTGTTTCAAGTAAACCTAAAGTAAAGCGAGAGTAAACAGGAAGTAAACCTAGAGTAAACCGAGAGTCCTTTTATGCGGGTGGCAGGCCAGCGCGGTGGCGCTGAAGTAGGGGAAGCGTAGTAGGAGCGGATACATAATAAACATGCTGTAGAGTACCTACTATACAGCAAATTTGATGCTAAAATGGCATAAATGTCATGCTTTTTAAGCCCGATTACACGACCTGGCTACCTCCTCACCTCGATGAAGCAGGCTGGTTATTGCTTGCAAATAGGTAGGGATATCCTAAGAAACTGGTACTCCTTCATAGGGCCCCATACCAGTTGCATACCAGTTCCATACAAGCAGTCCAGGAGTAGTACCGATAATTCTATACAGGTTCAACGGTATGGCAGTCTGATTTGCCCCGATCAGCCCTGGACCCTGGTCGGTTTTCTGCTCCCAGCCGATCCTCCATTAGCCGCCTGCCTGCCTGCGCTTTGCCTGCCGGTTGCCTGCAGGTCGCACTCGCTCCTCAATGGTAGAGGCCATATTTAGGCTATGTGAGTGCTACCTGTAGGCCATTTTCGGGCTGCCGACAGGCTATAAACCTGGCTTCCCCCGCCTCCGAACCTCCCACCATCCACCGCTCATCCATCGGCCATCCATCGCTCAAAACCGATACTTTACCAATGGTAGAGCGATCGCTGAGCGATGGTTGACCGACCAATTCCTCCCAAAACCCAGTATTTTCGCCACTTTCGGGCCTCCTCAAAAACTTTAATGCAAAATATTTATTGAAAACCAGCAAGTTGGAAAGGTGTGCGCGAAAATAACGTTCGCAATTCTTTGTTTATCGACTTACATCACCGTACCTTTGCGCTCCATTTTCATTTCACCGGGTTGGCGGTGGTCTTCCGAAAGGAAGGCAAACATTTAAAAAGAACAAATTACAATGAGCAAATTACATTTCACTACCAAGCATGCGAATGCGGCTACCGTTACTCACAACTGGTATGTTGTGGATGGTACCAATCAAACCGTGGGACGCGTGTGCGCTAAGATTGCTGCTGTTCTTCGTGGTAAGAACAAAGCATATTATACGCCACATGTTGATTGCGGAGACTATGTTATCGTTATTAACGCCGAAAAGGTAAAGTTTACCGGTAACAAGCTGGAAGACAAGGAATACCTGACCTTCTCAGGTTATCCCGGTGGTCAAAAAGGCGAAGCAGCAAAAGATCTGCTGAAACGCAGACCCGAATTAGTGGTTGAGCGCGCAGTAAAAGGCATGTTGCCTAAGAACCGTCTCGGTCGCAAAATGTTCAAGAAATTGTTTGTGTATGCCGGCGACAAGCACGAGCACGCTGCACAGAAACCTCAACCATTAACTTTCTAATTGTACCAAATACATGGAAAAGCAGAAAAACGCAGTAGGCCGTCGTAAAGAAGCTGTGACCAGGATCTTCCTGAGCAAAGGAAACGGTAAGATCACAGTCAACGACAAAGACTACAAAGAATATTTCGCTCTGGTATACCTGCAAAATCAGGTAGAACTGCCCCTGAAGACAGTTCAATCCCTGGACAAATTTGATGTTAAGATCAATGCTGCCGGTGGTGGTATGAAAGGCCAGGCTGAAGCCGCTAAGCTCGGTATCGCCCGCGCCCTCGTTGAGCTCAACGCCGAACTGCGCCCCGCGCTGAAGGCTGCTGGTGTACTGAAACGCGATCCCCGCTCTGTTGAACGTAAGAAATTCGGTCACAAGAAAGCGCGTAGAAGCTACCAGTTCTCTAAACGTTAATACACCCTGGCTATTTGCCGGTTGTTATTCACCTCCGGCAAATGCCATTGTGAGAAAAATCATCATCAAATTGCTAAAGGCCGCAAGCTGATAGCTAAAAGCTGAAATAATAAAATGGAAAATAACACTTCATTGCAACAGCAGCTCCTCGAAGCCGGTGTACACTTCGGTCACCTGCGGAAGAAGTGGAACCCAAAGATGTTGCCTTACATCTTCGCTGAGAAGAAAGGTATTCACATCATTGATCTGAACAAAACTACCGAGCACCTGCAGGAAACTGCTGCCGCCCTCAAGCAAATCGCTCGTAGCGGTAAAAAGATCATGTTCGTAGGAACTAAGAAACAAGCTAAGGAAATCGTTACCGAATGCGCAAAACGCATCAACATGCCTTACGTTACAGAACGTTGGCTCGGTGGTATGCTCACCAACTTCAACACCGTTCGTAAGAGCGTGAAGAAGATGCAGAGCATCGACAAACTCCTCGGCGAAACCGGCGCAGAAAGCCTTACCAAAAAAGAGAAACTGACCCTCGGTCGCGACCGCGATAAGATGGACAAAGTTCTCGGTGGTATCGCACAACTCGGCCGCGTACCCGCTGCTCTCTTCATCATCGACATCGGTCACGAACACATCGCGCTCGCTGAAGCTAAGCGCCTGGGCATCCTGACCTTCGGTATGGTGGATACCAACTGCGATCCCAACAAGGTCGACTTTGCGATCCCCTCCAACGATGATGCTACCAAGTCTATCGCTATCATCACACAATACATCACTGCTGCTATCGCTGAAGGTCTGGCCGAGCGTCAGGCTGCTAAAGACGAAGAAGTAGAAGAAACAACCGACGACGAACAAGAACGGAAAGCAGCCCGCATGCAAGCGGAAGCTGAATCTGAAGCTGGTCGTGGTGGCCGCGGTGGTGCTCCCCGTGGTCAAGGTGGTCCCGGCGGCCCCGGTGGTCACGCTGCTAAGCGTCGCGTACCCGGTGGTGGTGCCCGCAGAGGTGGTGGAAGATAATTGACACTCAGCATTCAATAATATTCGGATCCAGAACGCTGAACAACCTTCAGTATTCTGGATTCTGAATTCTGATTCGATACTTCTCCCAGCTTAATAATTTAGTAACTGAGAACTGCGTGCGACCCTGGATCTGTGAAGCAACTTGCACAAGCGCATTCTCAACATTTCAAATTATCAAATCTTCAAATTACTATTATGTCATCTGTTGCTATTACAGCCGCTGATATTAACAAATTGCGCCAAATGACCGGCGCTGGTATGATGGACTGTCGCAAGGCCTTAACTGAAACCAACGGCGACTTCGAAGCTGCCATCGACTGGCTCCGTAAGAAAGGTGCTAAAGTGGCTGCTCTCCGTGGCGACCGCGAAGCGAAAGAAGGTGTTGTGCTGGCTAAAACTACTGCCGACAACAAAACAGGTATCGCACTCTGCGTTAGCTGTGAAACCGACTTCGTAAGCAAGAACGCTGATTTTGTTGCCTTCGCACAAACCATCATCGATGCTGCTGTGGAAGCCAATGTAAAAAGCCTCGAAGACCTCAATAGCGTAACCATCGGTGGTGCTAAGATCGCTGACCTGGTAAACGATAAACTCGCTTCTATCGGCGAAAAGATCGGTATCACCAAGTTCGAGCGTATCGATGCCGATTATGTTGCTTCTTATATCCACGGTGCCAACCGTCTCGGTGTACTCGTAGGTTTCAACAAAGATGCTGGTGATGCCGGCCGCGACGTAGCCATGCAGATCGCTGCTATGAGCCCCGTAGCTGTTGACGCTAACTCAGTACCTGCTGCAACCATCGAGCGTGAAAGAGGTGTGATCACCGAGCTGATCAAGAACGATCCCAAGATGGCCGGTAAGCCCGACGAAATGATCAACAAGATCGCAGAAGGCAAACTCAATGCATTCTTCAAAGAACAAACCCTCCTCCCACAAGCTTTCGTAAAAGACAGCGGTAAGAGCGTAGGTGAGTACCTGAAGAGCATCGACAGTTCACTCACTGTTATCGAATTCAAACGCGTAGCTCTGGGCTAATCCCATACTACCGTCAACATATAAAAAGGGGCGCAACAGCGCCCTTTTTTCATGCCCGCAAGCGATCTCCCGCTAGCTTATAACGCCACCACCTACCTGTCTGCGTCGCCTTAGTAACACCGCTCTACACCTCTGCCGGCATATCCACCCCAGGTTGGCCAGGTTCCGGGTACAAAGCCCACAGCGCCCGCCGTACAAGGCATTCAACAACTTCCCCGTACACGCTCATTAGCTTCCTATATCCTTCGTTTCCTTATGATTATTAATGAAACATACAAGGGCCACCTCGTTTTTTTCCGCTTTTTTTATTCGTAAAAAAGCGTTCCTTTGCACAGCAAATGCCGCTATCAGGCAACTTTCATCGTTTAATTTTATATTAATTTCATGCTGCCCAAGTACAAACGCATCCTGTTAAAACTGAGTGGTGAATCATTGATGGGGGATAAAAGCTACGGCATGGATCCCGCTGTACTGGAACATTATGCACGCGATATCAAAGAGATCGTAGACCTGGGCGTACAAGTTGCCATCGTGATCGGTGGAGGTAATATCTACCGCGGCATGAATGAAGCTGAAACAGGCATCGAACGCGCACACGGCGACTATATGGGCATGCTGGCCACCGTCATCAACGGTATGGCGATGCAGGCAATGCTCGAAAAAGTAGGCGTATACACCCGTCTCCAAAGCGCCATCAAGATGGAACAGATCGCAGAACCCTATATCCGCCGTCGCGCCATCCGCCACGTCGAAAAAGGTCGCGTCGTGATCTTCGGTGCAGGAACCGGTAACCCCTACTTCACCACCGATACAGCCGGCTCGCTCCGCGCTATCGAGATCGAAGCCGATGTGATCCTGAAAGGCACCCGCGTCGATGGTATCTATACCGCCGACCCCGAAAAAGACCCCACCGCCAAAAAGTTTGAAACCATCACCTTCCAGGAATGTATCTCCAAAAACCTCCGGGTAATGGACATGACAGCCTTCACCCTTTGTATGGAAAACAACCTGCCCATCATCGTATTCGACATGAATAAAGCAGACAACCTCCGCAAAGTAGTGTGTGGTGAGAAGGTAGGAACGCTGGTAAAATCCTGATAACCAACGACACAAAATATTAGACCCCCGGGAACTTGTATATCTGCCCGGGGCTCCCTAATTTTCCGGGGAATTTTCGCCCTGACCCCTGGCGTGTATTCAGTCGCACTCCCCAACTGTCCCTTGAAAGATGCGGTATCCACGAATAATCCGTGCGTACAGGAAATGATTTCCGAACTGCTATGACCCTACTACACACCTTACTGGCATCCACCTACACCGCCGGACTGGCTGAGATCATCGTCTTCATGCTTGTATCAGCTGTATTAGGCTTTGCCATCCATTTTTACCTTACCCAAAAGAAGATACTGCCCTCCGCCACCATAGAGCCCCCCGTACTGGCCGACGAGCCAATCGGTGGCCTCGACGAATGGCGCCTCAAATATTACGAAGAAGTAGACCAACGCGAACAACTGGTACGCCAACTCGCCAATGCCAAAGAACAGGCAGAACTGCTCGAACTCGACATCGAAGACCTGAAAGCCGGACTGGCACGCGCCCAGGCAGCCACACCAGCCGCCCCAGCCTACCAGGAGCCCGATACCACCGGCCCCGGCAACCTGATGTCCCAGCTCAAACATGCCCAGGACCACCTCCACGCCCACAACCAGGATATCAGCCGCCTCCTGCGCCAGGTAGAGCTGCTCAAAGAATCCGAACAACGCTATGCCGAACTCCAGCAGCAAAATGACATGCTCGGCAACCAGCTCCGCGAATCGCGCCGCCACCTCATGGACCGGGAAGCCGAACTGAAGCAGGTACGCCAGCAGCTCCTGCTGAGCAACGAAGTAAAAGGCCGCCTGGAAAAAGCCTATGAAGAATTCGGTGTACTGCAAGACAGGCTCCAGAAGATCGAGTCTTCTACCGCGCCCCAGCACAAGAACTACGATTACGAAGAGCTGCAGCAGTCCTATTTCAAGATCACCCGCGAATTCGATGACCTGAAGACCAAGCAGGTCAACATGCTCGAAGAACACCAGCGCCTCGCCCGCCTGCTCGCCGACACGGAAGACAAGCTCCGCGAATCCAATTTTCAGCGCCAGCAACTGCACAAAAAGGTCAATTACCTCGAAGATCTCAATACCGACCTCCAGCAGGTCGCAGAACACAATAAGAAGCTCGATATTCAGCTCAAACGTATCTCCGAGATAGAAACCCTGCTCTCGCGCCTGTCCGACGAAAAAGGCAACGCAGACAAGAAATCCTGATAGGTCCACTCGGCTCCGCCGCTCTCATCGACTATCGCCCATCCATTTCCCGCTGTAGCTACCCCAGCCACTTCACCCTCAGCCTGATGACAATCACCCCCCGACCTAACCTTTCTCTGGTCGTTTTCAACCACATGGGCTAATTTTGTGTTCTAATCTCACACTATATAGCCATGTCATCCATCGCCGACATCCGCAAGGACTACAAACTGAAAGCACTCTCTGAAGAAGAAGCACAAAAGGACCCCATCCGGCAATTCACTATCTGGTGGCAGGAAGCCATCGCTTCCCAGCTCGATGAGGTAAACGCCATGACCCTCGCCACCGCCTCCACCGACGGCATCCCCGACGCACGCATCGTATTGCTGAAGGAATATGACCAGCAGGGCTTTGTATTCTTTACCAATTATACCAGCACCAAAGGACAGCAACTCGAGGCCAACCCCCACGCCACCCTCGTATTCTTCTGGAAAGAGCTGGAGCGGCAGGTACGCATCAGCGGCACCGTGACCCATGTCAGCGATGCCGAAAGCGATGCCTACTACAACAGCCGCCCCGAAGGCAGCCGCATCGGCGCCTGGGCGTCCCCCCAAAGCCAGCCCATCGAAAACCGGGAATGGCTCGATCAAGAAGACCTCAAATACCGCGAACTATTCCGCGCACAGCCCATCACCCGCCCCGATCACTGGGGAGGCTACCGCGTACAGCCACAACACATCGAGTTCTGGCAGGGACGTCCCAGTCGCCTGCACGATCGGTTGTACTACGCCCTGGATCAGCAGGGCAACTGGAGCATGAAAAGGCTCGCTCCATAGTGCAGCAAACCACCAGCAACAGTTACCCAACAGGTAATAGTGGGCGTACTATGGCCGCCACACAATCGATAGACCGCGCTTGATGGGGCGGCATTGCCTTTTCAATGTAAGAAAACAGGAAAGAATAGGAGGGGAAAGCCTGAGTAGCCAATACCAGCTATCAGATCAGAAACGGGTGCGCAGGTGGGAAGCGCCAACCCGGGGTATGCGTGGAAGAAAAGGGTTGAGGTGTTGAAAGGTTGATAAGTCAAAACGGATACCGCCTTAACTTATTAACCTATCAACGTATCAACTAGTTCTCTTTCTTGGGAGCAGCAACCTTCTTAATTCTAGCAGGTCTGCTTTTGCCGTAAGAACCCTTGAAAGTCTTGCCTTTCTTGGTTTTTTTATCACCTCTGCCCATGATGGTACATTTTAATGAATGAAATAAAGTGCAAAAATAGTATTTCGGGAAGGTCAAACAAAACGCTTTCTTAAATGTACCCTCCGGCCGTTTAATCTGCCTCTAATAGGTAGGTCTGCCAGCGCTGGCACTTATACCCTCCATTCCGGCGTTTACGGGCATAAAAAAGCTCCGGTACGGCTTACCCACTGTAATGGGAGTTGTATCGGAGCTCTTAATAAAGTTGGTGCAGCAATTATAATTTAGCTTGCAGCTCTTTACCAGCCTTGAAGCGGGCAACTTTCTTTGCCTTGATCTTGATCACAGCACCAGTTTGCGGGTTGCGACCGTTACGGGCAGCTCTTTTAGAAACTGAGAAAGTACCGAAACCAACCAGGGTTACTTTACCACCACCTTTCAGGGTCTTGGTAACTGCCTCTACAAAAGAATCCAAAGTAGCGTTTGCCTGCGTCTTGGTGATACCAGCGTCGTCTGCAATCTTTGCGATTAACTCAGCTTTGTTCATAGTGTAATGTTTTAAAATTTAAGCACGACAAATGTAGTCGCTTTTTTATTGAAACAAAATTAATCTACGCTAAAATTAACAAATGACGAATGTGCTATAACCCGCTGGGGGCAAGGTTTGTAAGCCATCAGTCCACTCGCTGATCAACTGCATCAAGTATTGTTGTCGGCTGAAACCCTTTGTACGCCTGCGTTTCACGCGATGTGCCCTGAAAGGCTGGCCAGCAGTGGGTTTCGGCGAAATAAGACCTGATTTTCATTGGGAGAATGTTAAAATATTTTTTCCACACTCATTTCACAAGCTCCATCAAACTACTGAAGGCAATACAATATTCTCCCCATCGTTCATGACCTTCCTGCTTGAAAGCAGCATCATGCACATCGACGTATCGTAAATAGTCGTCTTTCGCACCGCAAAAATACTGTACTGCATAAGTCAGCCCTTCCGTTTCATCAGTATCCAGCAGCTTTACAAATTGAGCACGATCAAAACAGCCCGTCGCTATCACTGCAGGAATACGTTTCTCCTGCATCCATTTTACCCACGATTCATGAATCCCCCAATGAACGAAAGTTGTTACGTTATAGATATACATACGTTCACAATTATTTTATTTTAACTCCAGGTACACCGGACAATGGTCGCTGTGCTTCACATCATGATAGATATCGGAAGCCTTGATGCGACCACGCAAAGGTTCCGTAGCATTGATATAATCAATACGCCAACCCTTATTCTGCAAGCGTACAGAAGGAAAACGCTGGCTCCACCAACTATAACGATGTGGCTCGGGGTGTAGTTCACGGAACGTATCCACCCAACCACTGCCGAGAAACTTGTCCATCCAGACACGCTCTTCGGGCAGGAAGCCGGAATTGTTCTTGTTTCCCTTCGGATCATGAATATCAATCTCCTTGTGAGCGATATTGTAATCACCGCACAAGATCAGGTTGGGAATTGTTTTACGTAGGTCGTTCACATAGGCAAAAAACTCTTCCAGCCAGGTGTATTTGTAGGTCTGCCGCTCATCGCCACTCGTGCCCGAAGGGAAATAAGCATTGATCACCCGCAGATCGCCAAAGTCGAGCTGTATCACACGACCTTCGTCATCACTGACCTGGTGCCCCGTACCATACACCACATTGTCTGGTTTGATTTTCGTAAGTACAGCCACACCACTGTACCCCTTTTTCTGCGCACTGAACCAGTAGTCATAATACTTCAGGTCTGTAAACTGCTTGTGGTCTACATTATCCCGGTGTGCCTTGGTTTCCTGAAGACAAACAATATCGGCGGGATCAGTCTTCAACCAATCGGTGAATCCTTTGTTCATGGCTGCCCGTACGCCATTGACATTATAGCTGAGGATACGCATGAGTATTTATATTTACATTTGGCCAGCAATTTACAGTATTGATATGGAAGCATCACAACAGAAGACCGCTAATAAGCCGATCATTCCGCCCAAAGAACATTTCTATCTTGATGGACCCAAGCCCAGGATCTATGAATTGTCCTTTGCCTGGAAAGTATTCACCCAGTTTATCAAGGGGTTCCGCAATCTGCACTTCCTGCGCCCCTGTATCACCGTGTTTGGATCGGCCAGGTTCAAGGAAGATCATATCTATTATGAAAAGGCCCGGGAATTTGGGCGAAGAATTGCCGAAACAGGGTTCTCCACCATGACAGGCGGTGGACCCGGTATCATGGAAGCTGCCAACCGGGGCGCCTTCGAGGCCGGTGGTGAATCGGTCGGCTGCAATATCCAACTGCCTTTTGAACAGAAGCCCAACCCCTACCTGCATAGGTCCATTACGTTCGAATACTTCTTTGTACGCAAGGTGATCCTGGTGAAGTACTCGTATGCCTTCATCATCATGCCGGGTGGCTTTGGTACCCTCGATGAGTTCTTCGAAACACTCACCCTGGTACAAACCAAAACGATCACCCAGTTTCCCATCGTATTGTTTGGCAAAGATTACCACAAAGATCTGTGGGACTATATCATGTATATGGCAGAAGAGGGCACTATTGCCAAAGAAGACCTGAACCTGGTACTGCTCACCGACGACGTCGACGAAGCCATGCAGCATATACAAACCTATATACAGAAGAATTATACCATAAAACCAGCCAGAAAGAAATGGTGGTTGTTTGAGAAGAACTAGGCGGTCGCTGGCGCCCTGCCAATTGGCTGGCGAATGTGCTTAACGTGAACATCGTGCCCGTGTTTGCTCACTTAATGTTGAGCCGCTGTTGAAATTGCTCCTGGTAGGTTTCGCCCACCGGAATATACTGGCCGGCAATCACGATGCGGTTGCGTTCGATGAATTCGATCTTGTCCAGCGCCACCAGGTACGATTTGTGCACCCGCATGAACTGGCGCTCGGGCAATTGCTCCTGGAAACTTCTCATACTTTGCAGGGTGAGCACCTTGCCCGCCGGCGTATGAATGGCCACATAATCCCGCAGGCCTTCCATATAAAGAATATCAGCCAGGTCGATCTTCTGGATCTTGTATTCGGTCTTTACGAATATATAGCCCGCTACGGGTTCTGTTGGGGGCGCGGCCTGTATTACCACCGCAGGTTCGGTAACAAGCCGCTCTCGCGCTTTATGGGCCGCTACCAGGAAGCGGTCGAAGGTGATGGGCTTCAAAAGGTAGTCGATCACATCAAATTCATAGCCGTCGAGGGCATAGTCGGGATAGGCCGTGGTCAGTATCACCTTGCACTTATGACCAATCACCTTCATCAGCTGCAGGCCCGTCAGCTCTGGCATCTGGATATCGAGAAACAGCAGGTCTACACCACCCGCCTGTATCAGCTCTATCGCCTCAAAGGGATTGGTGGTCTGTGTTCTCAATTGCAAAAAAGGCGTTTTGTTGACATAGTCTGCCAGCAGCTTCAGCGCCAGCGGTTCGTCATCGACGACAACACAGGATATAGTCTTGACAGTACTCATCTGCTGATCTCCAATTCTACTTCAAAAATATTGGTTGTTTGCCGTACCTCCAGCTTGTGGTGATCGGGATATAGCAATTCCAACCGGCGGCGCACATTTTCCAATCCGATACCACCGCCGGCATCCTTCTGCTGTACACCGATGTGATTGCTGATCCCAAACCGGATCACCTGGTCATCAACATGCAGACGCATCCGGATCGTGCTGCCTTTGCGTACATCGCCATGCTTGAACGCGTTTTCCACGAAAGGGATTAGCAGCAGGGGCGGAATACTGGCTTTGCCGGGATTGCCGGAGAGTTCCAGCGTGGCTGGCAGGGTATAGTCGAACCGCAGCTGCTGCAGCTCCATGTATTTATGGATATAGTCCAGCTCTTTTTGCAAGGGCACCAGTTCGTTGGAGTCGTACAGCATATACCGCAACAGGTCGGATAGCTTGGCGATGGCCGTCAACGACTGATCGCTTTTATGGTAAACGAGCGAATAAATATTGTTGAGGCTGTTGAACAGGAAATGCGGGTTGACCTGCGACCGCAAAAAGGAAAGCTCCGTTTGCTTGTTGATCAGCATCAGGTTCTTTTGATGCAGCTGGTGCTGGTGATCGCTGATCAAAAAGAAATAGATGATGCCAAATGCAGAATACAGGGCAGCAAAATACAGGTTGTCGAGATAATAGTAGAACAACGAAACATCGGCCCGGTAGTTCCGAAAGCCATAGAGGGCGGGGTAGAGGCGTTCCTCCACAAGAAAACGAAGGGTAACCACCACCAGGCTTAGCAGCAACCAGTATAACTGCGTACGCTTCTTGCTCTTTCTGAACTGGGTCTCGAAGATGATGAAGGAGAACAGCGGATATAGGATAAAGATAAAATAGCCGCTCACCATCAACGCATGATCCTGGGGGCCGCCCACAATCCACCTGAAGGGGTACTGTCCCCGTACGTACAAAGCGATGGAGGAACCCAGTTCGCGTAAAACCTCAAAAACCGTGTAGATCAGGAATATTCTTAATAGATGCCTGCGCATACCCAAATCTAGGGTACTTGCAATGAATGGCCATGTACGATATGCACGGCGGAGGGCCTTTGTCTGCCAACGCCTGCCTTTCGTCTTCCAATGCGCAGGTTGCCCGGTAACGGACTGGAAGACAGAATCAGCCTGTTAGCAGATCAGAAAAGCGCAGCCATTGCCCCTGTTATTCCTTTGCTGAAAATTAATCGACATGAAGATCTTACCTGTAATCCCTATCCTGTTATTAAGCGTGCTACAGGGATTTAGTCAACCGGTGAACTGGAAGAAGCTGGAACAACTGGACCCCGCTAAAATACTCGTAGATCCGGCAGAGCCCCCTACCCAGGCCTTGTTGCTGGGCGCTTTTCACTTTGGCTACCCGGGGCTGGATGCCCATAAAACAGACTCGCTGAAGATGATCGACGTGCTGTCACCGCAACGGCAAAAGGAGATCCGCCAGCTCAATGATGTGATCGTTTCTTTTAAACCGACTCGTTTTTATATAGAGATGAAAAGCCAACGATATGCCGACTCGCTATACAATGCTTACCTGGCGGGTACCTATAGCCTCGAACGGGATGAGATCGACCAGATCGCATTCCGGTTGGCCAAAGAATTGGGCCATAAAAAGATCTATGCCGTGGATGCGTTCGGTTTTGCGCAGGAAAATTATAAGAAATACACTTTTATCGATTCCATCTGGTACAACAAGACCCGCGTAGATACGGTACGCGATAAGAAGTTCGATGAGCGCTATTTTAAACTGTATGAAGCAGGCGATTCCATGGAGCTTACAATGACCATGCTCGAAAACTTTCTCGCCATGGCTGATCCCCGCACGCTCCGCTATATGCATGGTCATTACCTCACGGCGGGTTTTAACACTACTGACCACAAAGGCGCCGATGGACAGGCCATTGGCTGGTACGACCGCAACCTGCGCATCTTTAACAAGATACTTCAAACGAGACCGGCTTCCAACGACCGTATCGTGGTCCTTTTCGGTGCGGGCCACATGCCGATCCTGAAGCATTGTTTTGTCAGCTCTCCCGAATTCAATGTGGTGGAATTGAAAGACCTGGACCTCCAAATGCAAAAGGCCGGTAAGATCAAATAGAGCCTAGCCATGAACGATGAAAGGCACACCGGCTACCAGCCTGTTCAGGCTGGTAGCCGGTACCGTTGTGAGCTGGGTAAAAAAACACTATATTGGAGGTCATAAACTACCCCCCCATGGACCCAAATCCTCAACCCCAAAACCAAGCAGCCGATGCCCCGAAGCCGGCAGAGCCGCAACCAACAGCAGCCCCCCAGCCCGAAAACCTGCTGGATGACGTATACGATGATTCGATGGAAGGCTATGACAAGCCCGTGCGTAAAGCGCGTAATATTCTGTATATAATAGGGGCCTTGCAGTTGGTAGGTCTTTTTACCATTCGTGACCTATATGATACCGAGCTGTACATCACTGCGGGTGTATATATATTCTTTGCCGTCTTGTTTGCTGGCCTTGCCTTCTGGACGAAATGGAAACCTTATACCGCCATTCTTACCGGACTGATCATCTACGGCGCACTGGTCCTCTTGTCGGCCATCCTGGAGCCTGAGACGATCATAAAAGGCATCATCCTCAAGATCATTGCCTTTTCATTACTCATCAGTGGCCTCAAAAATGCCAAAGAGGTACAAAACTGGATGGAGCTCCGCAAATCGCGTCAGTAATAGATTACTCCCTATACGCAAAGAGCCGGATCAACTGATCCGGCTCTTTGCGTATAGAGGAAGCTTACTGCTTATTATTCCAATACAGGGCGCAGCCATCTTTCCGCTTCGTCGAGGTCCATGCCTTTGCGTTTGGCATAGTCTTCAAATTGGTCTTTCTCGATCTTGCCGATACCGAAATACTTACTGTCCGGATGAGCAAAATACCAGCCGCTGACAGAAGATGCCGGGTACATGGCCAGCGACTCTGTGAGGGTGATGCCGGTTGCTTCCTTGCCGCCCAGCATATCAAACAGCTTGTACTTCTCCGTATGGTCGGGACAGGCAGGATAGCCGGGCGCGGGACGTATACCCAGGTACTTTTCGCTGATCAGTTCCTCATTGCTCAGGTGCTCTTCCTGCGCATAACCCCAGAACTCTTTACGCGTCCGCTCGTGCAGCAGTTCAGCAAACGCTTCTACGAGACGATCGGCCAATACCTGAAGCGTGATCTTGTTGTAGTCATCCATTTGCGCTACAAACCGCTCGATATGCGGTTCGATGCCCTGCATGGTAACTGTAAACGCTCCGATATAATCGGCGGGAGCCGCTGCATCCTTGCCGGGCTTGATAAAGTCGGCCAGACTTAGGTTGGGCTGACCAGCTGCTTTCTTGATCTGCTGACGCAGGAAGTCGAGCTGGAACCGGCCTTTATCGGTATATACATCCACGGTATCATCAGCCACGGCGTTGGCAGGCCAGAAGCCGATCACGCCGCGCGGGGTCAACCATTTCTCGTCGATGATCTGTTTCAACAAAGCCTGCGCATCGTTGTACAGCCTGGTTGCTTCCTGTCCCACCACCTTATCTTCCAGGATCTGCGGAAACTTGCCATGCAACTCCCAGGCAATGAAGAAGGGACCCCAGTCGATGTATTGGGCGATCTCGGCCAGGTCGTAGGTATCGAATACCTTCGTGCCGGTGAACATTGGCTTTACGGGGGTAAATGCCGGCCAGTCGATCTTTACTTTATTCTTTTGTGCCTCACCAAAAGGAAGGTATTGCTTGGCTGATTTCTTATTGCCAAAGTCCTCTTTCAGCTTGGTATATTCATTTTTGATCTTACCCAGGAAATCGGGTTTTTGTTCATCACTCAGCAGGGAACCGGCTACCGTTACACTCCGGGAGGCATCCAGTACATGCACGACCCCCAGGTCATATTCGGGAGCGATTTTTACCGCCGTGTGCATACGCGAAGTCGTGGCACCACCTATCAGGAGCGGCTGCTTCATGTTGCGGCGCTTCATCTCCTTGGCAACGTGCACCATCTCGTCGAGCGAAGGGGTGATCAATCCGCTGAGGCCAATGATATCCGCCTTTTCGCGCTGGGCCGCCTCCAGGATCTTGTCGGCGGGCACCATCACCCCAAGGTCGATGATGTCATAACCATTACAGCCGAGTACAACACCAACGATGTTCTTACCGATATCGTGAACATCGCCTTTCACCGTAGCCAATAGTATTTTAGCAGCTCCGCCTGCCTGCGCATTCGGGTTGTTTCTTTTTTCTTCTTCAATAAAGGGCGTCAGTACGGCCACGCTCTTCTTCATCACACGGGCACTTTTTACCACCTGGGGCAGGAACATCTTACCGCTGCCAAACAGGTCGCCCACCACATTCATTCCGTCCATCAGGGGACCTTCGATCACTTCCAGTGGCCGGCTGTATTGCTGACGGGCTTCTTCCGTATCTGCTTCGATATAATCGGTGATGCCATTTACCAGCGAGTGGGTAAGGCGTTGCTGCACCGTACCATTCCGCCAGGCTTCGTCTTTTACTTCCACCTTGCCCTTGGCTTTCACCGTTTCGGCAAAAGTGATGAGGCGATCGGTAGCATCAGGACGGCGGTTCTGGATCACATCTTCACACAGCTCACGCAGTTGCGGTTCGATCTCGTCATACACGACCAGCTGGCCGGCATTCACGATACCCATATCCATACCTGCCTTGATGGCGTGGAAGAGGAATACGCTGTGTATCGCCTCCCGCACGTGGTCGTTACCCCGGAAAGAGAACGATACGTTACTGACACCACCGCTGATCTTGGCCAATGGCATCCGTTGCTTAATTACCCGGGTAGCTTCAATAAAGTCGACAGCGTAGTTGTTGTGTTCTTCGATACCGGTGGCCACCGCAAAGATATTGGGGTCGAAGATGATGTCTTCGCCAGCGAAACCTACTTCTTCTGTAAGAATCTGGTAGGCCTTGGTACAAATATCTACCCGGCGTTGAAAAGTATCAGCCTGTCCTTGTTCGTCGAAGGCCATCACCACCACGGCCGCGCCGAAGAGTTTACAGATCTGTGCTTCACGGATGAACTTGTCAACACCTTCCTTCATGGAAATGGAGTTCACAATACACTTTCCCTGTACGCACTTGAGGCCCGCTTCGATGATCTCGAACTTCGAGCTGTCGATCATGATGGGGATCTTGGCGATATCGGGTTCGCTCTGCAGCAGGTTGAGGTAAGTGGTCATGGCTTTTACCCCGTCGAGCAGGGCATCATCCATGTTCACATCGATCACCTGGGCGCCACTTTCCACCTGTTGGCGGGCCACGCTCAGGGCCTCTTCGTATTTGTTCTCCCTGATAAGACGGGCAAACTTCTTCGATCCGGTTACGTTGGTACGCTCACCAACATTCACAAAATTCGTTTCCGGGCGTACTACGAGTGGTTCCAGGCCGGAGAGCCGTAAGTAAGGCTTGATAACAATTTGTTCGGACATATGCTTTTTTCCTGTTGGGAATCGGGTAAACTATATCAATAGGGGCATTCCGAAGAACGCCCCAGTAAAGTTGTTATTTCAAGGTTGCTTCCAATACGGGCAGCGGCCTTGGTTTGATCTTCTTCATGTGGTCGGCAATATGCTTAATGTGATCGGGGGTGGTACCGCAGCAGCCACCAACGATGTTCACAAATCCCTGCTCGGCCCATTCTTCAATGAAGTGTGCAGTCTGCTCGGGCAGCTCGTCATACTCACCCATGGCGTTGGGCAGGCCTGCGTTGGGGTAAGCAGAGGTGAAGCAGGAAGCAATCTGGCTCAGCTCTTCGATGTGCGGGCGCATTTCTGCGGCACCCAGGGCACAGTTCAGGCCAATGCTCAGGGGCTTGGCGTGTGATACCGATGTGTAAAAAGCCTCAAGAGTTTGTCCGCTCAGGGTACGGCCCGATGCATCGGTAATGGTACCGCTGATCATGATGGGCAGCTCCGGTTTCTGGGTATCCTGGAAGAACTTTTTGGTAGCATAGATCGCCGCCTTGGCATTGAGGGTATCGAAAATGGTTTCGATCAGTATGATGTCCACGCCACCTTCCACCAGTCCGCTCACCTGCTCGTAATAGGCCGTCATGGCCTCGTCGAATGTGAGGGCGCGGAAGCCGGGGTTGTTGACGTCCGGCGACAGGCTGAGGGTTTTGTTCAATGGGCCGATCGCGCCAGCTACATAACGTGGCTTGGAAGGGTCCATAGCGGTATATTTATCGGCAGCGCGACGGGCACATTGGGCGGCCGCCACATTCAGCTCGTAGGCGTATTCCTGCATTTCGTAATCGGCCATCGCGATGGTCGTGCTCGAAAAAGTATTTGTCTCGATGATATCTGCACCAGCTTCGAGGTATTGGCCGTGTATCTCTTCAATGATATGAGGTTGCGTGATGCACAACATATCGTTATTGCCCTTTACATCCAGGTGCCAGTCCTTGAAACGTTCACCTCGGTAGTCGGCTTCTTCCAGTTTATAACGCTGGATCATGGTGCCCATGGCCCCGTCGATGATCAAAATGCGCTTTTCTAATTGATTCCTGATGTCCATATGCTATAATTTATTGTCCCGCCATCTCAACAATGGCAGCAATGGCAAAACGGGTGATGCATAAGATAGTCAGGCAGTTGGGTGGCTACTGTTCGTTTGGCAGAACATCATAAACGTAGGGAAAATGGTAAGAAGGTTTTCCTGTCGTTTATTAGTTCTGTTGTTGAAAATTCGCTCTTCCGGAGCGCTGCCCCTGTGGGCACCAGGCCGAACAATAAACAAATCCGCCTGCGATCAGGTCGCAAAGTTAAGTTAAGAAAGGTTAATATCAAAACAAGGCTGGAACTGAGGATATTACCGGTTGGCCACGTAGCTTTCGACCGGTAAGCGGTTGGTGATCGACCGGGCGAGGGTCATTTCATCCGCATATTCCAGCTCGCCGCCAAAGGCGATACCGCGCGCGATGGTGGTGATGCGCACCGGCAGGGACTGAAGCTTTTTCTGTATGTAATAAATCGTCGTATCTCCTTGAATATTAGGGTTGAGGGCAAAAATGATCTCTTCGATCTTCTCTTTCTGGACCCTTTGTACCAGCGCTTCGATATGAAGCTGGTCGGGTCCAATGCCGTCCAGGGGGGAGATGATGCCTCCCAGGATATGGTAGGTACCGCTGAACTGTTGGGTGCCCTCGATAGCGATCACGTCCCGGATATTCTCTACCACACATACCAGGTCCTGGCGCCGCAGCGAATTGGCGCAGATGGAGCAGATATCGCCGTCGGCCACATTAAAGCATCGCTGGCAGAACCGTATCTCCCGGCGCATCTTCATGATCGATTCCCCAAAAAGTGACACTTTTTCAGGTTCCTGCTTCATCAGGTGCAACACCAGCCTCAAAGCCGTCTTTTTACCAATACCCGGTAGTTTGGCAAATTCATTGACAGCATTTTCCAGTAACACAGAAGAGAATTGCATAAGGCAAAGATACAATTTTCGAGGCTCGCCTGCCTGGCAGGATGTATGGCATTTTTTGTTTAAGCGACCTGCCTGCTGTTGATCGATCCCGATTAAAAAATGCCGGTTTTCACCTATCAGGAACTCCGGTTTACCCATTTCCGATAGTAAATGGCGTTTGTTTATCAACGTTTTTGTTGCATATTTGCGCACCCCCTAACCAATCTAACGTATGAAACTTAGACAATTATTGGTGCTTGCGTGCCTGCTTACGCTGGTACACACATCGCAGGCCCAGGGAAATTACCTGCCTGGAACTGTTGTCACACTCGATGGAAAACTGCAAACCGGCCATATCGATTACCGTGAATGGCGACTCAATCCCCGGAAAATATCGTTTACAACTTGGAACGTTCCAGCTATTTTGCCGCCAATCCATTCCTCTATAGTCTCCGGGTTGGATACCGGTTCAAGCGCAAGTTGTAGTTTAAAGAGCGCTTTCGACGGTCATCTACGCTTTGCCGCTTTTAATGTTGACGGCAAATGTGGGCCACTATCATTTAAAAAAGTCATTTACATTTTTTATTCATTATATACCCTTTAACCAACATTGGTTTATGAACTTCAAACATGCGTCCGTATTCCTGCTGACCGCCCTATTCGGCGCAGCCCAATCTTCACAAGCGCAGAGCAATTTCCAGCCCGGCTCTGTGGTCTCGCTCGACGGGAAAGAGCAAACCGGCTTGATCGATTACCGCGAATGGCGGGTCAACCCCCGGAAGATTAGTTTTATTAAGACGCTCGGTGGCGAAACTCTCGCCTTCTCAGTGGCCGAGCTCGCTTCCTTTAAGGTAGACGGTAAAGACTCCTTTACGCGGGCAGTGGTAACCAAAGACATGGCCCCCGTTGAGCAGCAGGAGGTGATCGATGGCAGTCCTGGGGAAACCGTGACAGATACCGTATTCCTGCGGATACTTACAAAAGGACATGCTGTGGAATTGTATGAGCTGTATGATACCAAGCCCCATTTTTATATCCGGGAAAAAGACGGCGACTACCAGGAGTTGACTTATAAAGTAAGCTATAATGCCAACACCTCCAACCTGGAGTACAAGTACACCTACCGCAATCAATTGCAGAAATTTGCCTTCGGTCATTCCGACGAAAACAGGCTACTCGGTTACCTGGCAACCATCAACTACAATGAGCGCGACCTGATGAAGGTGGTAGCGGCGATCAACAAGGTAAAAGTGGAAAGAAAGAAAGGATCATTGATCAATTACTTCGCAGCGGCAGGCCCGGTGATGACCACCCTCAAAACAACTGGCACCACCGACCTGGCAGACTTTGACTTCAAGACCAATACCGGATTTACGATCGGAGCGGGTATTGACTTTGCCTCTTCACGGAATTTGCAGGACCTGCTCATCCGATTCGAACTTTTCTACACGTCTACAAAGTATGAAGGCTCCGGTAAATTAACTGACTACCTGCCGGAAGGCGCCATCGGTACTTATACCTTAAAGCATAACAATCTGACCCCCTCACTGTCTCTGTTGTACAGTTTCGTAAGAGCGCCCAAATTTAAGTTGTATGCAGGGCTTGGCGTCGACTACAATTTCTCTTCTTATTCCGACAATACCTACCGGTTGAAATGGATCAACTACGATAAAGAGAATGAAAGGGAAAACTACCTGAAACTCGAAAAGAACTGGATGTCTGTTTCTGCCCGTATCGGTGCTATCATAGGAAATAAACTGGAAATAGGATTGGTCGGTAAGGTCGCCGGCTCGTTCGAAAATATGATGCTGATCAACGCCAAACCTACTATCTACGGCCTTCGGGTCGGGTACCGGTTCAAACGAAATATATAAACAGCAAGAGGCGCCTGATGAAGGCGCCTCTTGTCATATTAAGTTGTCGGTGGTGAATGCTTTGGTGGTGGACTCTACAGGGTAATATCTATTTCGTTGTCCCAGTTGGCCTTGATGTTTAATTTGCGCGGTACGGGTACGGCTCTTTCGGGTTGGCGCCGCTTACCAAAGAACTCACCGCCATCCCATACACCGTTCTGATTGGTATCGAAAAGAATGCGCATATCGTATTCTCCGGGTGTAAATAGCTTGGCATAAAAGGTATTGTTGGTGAATACATGGCTCTTTACCACTTTGTCGCCCTGAATAAACTGAAGAACGGGATGTTGGGTGAGGTCGAGGTTGAGGAACCGTAGTCTGACCATGCCATAGTCGGCTTCTTTCTTCGTGCGGAATTCAAGCGTGTCGATACGGGCCAGTTTATGCCCCAGTGAGTCTTCTGCAAATGCAGGATCGAAGATCAGGTTGTACGGTGTATTGAGCACCCAATTGTATTCCAGGGTGATCTTTTTGTCGGAAGAATCTTTGATGAACCGGTAGCCGGTGAGCGGCTCAAACTTCTCTCCTACGAACTGTACTTTTGAAGAGTCGAAATATTTGAGCGGTGCTGCTTTGAAGTTGATCTCCAGCTGACCGAGGATGTCGAGTTCCTGACCGGCAAGATTGGTCTCCATCCGCAGACGCTTGTCCTGAACGGCGGTTGCGTTCTTACTGACGGCTGGCCGTACAGGCGGCAAGGCAGGTTTTTTGGCCGTACTTGTATCTGCTTCTTCCTCTTCTGTTTGCGGATAGGCGTACAGTGTATAAGATTTTCCTGCTGTAGTGTTGACCAGCGAATCGGAGAAAGCGAATAGTTGTCCGCGATTGCTGAACTTACGCTGACCGCCTTCGTCTTTGAACGCATAGAGCGCATAGGTCCCCGCAGGTAGGTTGTGAAAGGTAAACTGGCCTTCTTTGTCCAGTTTGGCCATATACCGGGGGCGGTCTTTGATCACTGCGGTATCGGCCAGGTTGGGGTGAAGCACCGCTATCAGGGTGGAATCGGCCTTGCCTGTTTCGGCTATGATTACCTTTCCGGAGACGGACAGGGAGTCGATGGCATCTCCTGTACTGAATATATACGTGAAGTTTCGCAGCACATTGCCCTCGTTGATGTCTTTGATGGCATTGCCAAAATTGAGAGAATATGTCGTGTTCGCTTCCAGCGTATCCCTGATCACCACGGTCATGGTGCGCAGTTTGGTGGTCACATTGGGCGCTAGTTTGGGTACAGGCGATACCAGCAGGTTTTCCTGAATATTGTCTGGCGGAGCAATGTATTCATTGAATTCAAACACGATCCTTTTGCCGTTGAAATGCCGTGCAGAGTCTGCTGGTCTTACTTCCACGAGAAGAGGAGGCAAAGAATCTCTTGGTCCTCCCTGGGGCGCGGCCATATTGGCACATCCTACCGTAAGCACCTGGAATTGAGCGATCGCAACTATAATAAGAAGAATGGATAAAACCTGCTTCATGGAAATTTACAACTTCAATAAGCTGCAAACATAACTTGTTTGGCCGATTTATTCATGAGGGGTGGTTGACAGGCCATATGATTTAACAAAATGGCACCAATGGCAATGAGGCCTGCCGCAGCCTGTATAAAAGTTCCTGTCACTGATGCGCTGCCAGGCTGCCCGGAACTGTTGGGTGACCGTTTCCACATCCTGTGGTTCGATGAATAACTTTTCTTTATGGTAGGCTCCCGACTTATCCGGCTCGATGAAGTCAAATTCGGCGCTGTTGACCGTCCAGGTCTTTTGTTGGTAGTTATCGACCAGGATCTTGTAAAAAACGGCCTGTCGCCAGTAATCGCCCCCAAACGGAACGGTTGGCGAAGGAGGTGATAGCCGCTCGATCGACTTTTCCGGATCACCGGTCTTATAATCGACGAGGTTGACGGACCGGCCGTCAAATTCGAGTTTGTCGATCTTTCCTTTCAGCGGTACCCCCTGTACCACCACGTTGCGGAAATTCCTTTCCACCGTGACGATCGTATTCCATCGGCGAACATACTCCTCATAATAGTTACTTAATACCACGCGCCCATATGCCAGCCTGCGGTTGAATTGCTCTGTCGTAAAGCTCGCCCGGTGCCGGTGCAGATAGTCTTCAAAGTCTTTGACCAACGATTCGCCGGGTGGAAAGGCTTCGTGGTTCGATTGCATTTTGCGGAACAACAGCTCGAGTGCCCAATGCACGGCCGATCCAAACTCCGTGGCCTCATTACGTGGGAAGGGCGTGCGCAGCAGTATGTGGAAGTAAAAGTCGAGGGGGCAACGTAAATAACTGTTGAGTGCCGTGGCATGCATCACAAAGCGATGCACCAGCTTGTCTTCGATAGACAACTCCAGTCTGGCGATGCTGGGGCCCTGGTGGGCAGGGATAACTTCGTCGGGAGATCCGTCGAAGGAGTTATAGGCGCGTACAGCAGGGCGGTAGAAAATGGCCAGGGTTTCCAGCACATCGCTGTCTTTGTCGATAGGCGGTAAAGATACCGCCCACCGGGAATAGGGCAGAAGGGCGAGTTGATGTACAAATCGCGACAGGCCGAGCAATGGATTCCGTTGTACCTCTACGGTCAACAGCCAGGTAAAGCTGTTAAGGACAGCGGTCAGGGAGTCTTTGTCTGCACTGCGGTCGATATAATTGGCAATACCCGTTTCCTGTAGCAGCGTCTGCAACAGATCGAATAAAGATACTTGGTCGGCGATGGTAAGCAGTTGCTCGATAGCCTGACAGGCTTGCTGCAAGCCAGGATGCGGACCGGTGGCGAAAAGGTTGCTGGGAGGGGTATGTGATTTTTCGTACAGCAAACGGCGAAGGGAAGTGATGTATTCGGTGTATTGGCGGTCGGCCACTTCCAGTACCAGGTTGTTGATCTCCTGCACAGGAATACCGAACCAGGGGCCGTGTAACAATTCAAATAACAGCGCCTCTCCGCTGGAAGGTATTTCCTTTTCTGCGGCGAGGTAGTTGAGCACTACGACGATCTTTTCGATGAGGGGATGCTCGAGCAGCGTGGCTGGATCCTCTTCGTCGTAGCCTGTTTCCCCCTGGGGGGCTAAGGTGGTTATTGAAAACTCCGATGTCACACCAACCTGCGATGCCAGGGAAGGGATGCCTGCTTCTACTGCTGTAACCGGGCTTGCATCATACCGTTGATACTGCACCAGCAAGGACTGGTAATTGTCGTATTCATGCACGGCGGCCCTGAGCTTATCCGTCCATTCGATCGTATCGGGCAGCACTTCCTGACCTGGTGTTTTGAGATGTTGGTCGATGGCCTGGTTAACCTGTTCTGAGGTCCACCCCTCTTTCATCATCAGTGAAAAAAGGCGCTGAAAGTTCACGATCTCGAAGTATACATCTCCCCGGTAACGTTTGAGGGGGTGCCCTTCCGGGAAGTCATCGATCAGTCGGGTGAACAGGTCGATCTTTTCCAGGGCCGTTATCGGGAGAAACTGGTGGGGCATGCCCAAAGGTACTTGTTCTGCAGCCAGTTTGACAGGCAATCGGGAACGATGTGTGTTTTCCGGTTTTGGGACAAGTCTACCTCAGCCGGAGCCAGACCCTACCTGATTCTACGCTATTCCCAACGTTGGAATATGTCATTCTGCCAGTAATTCAGCGTCCGTAAGTCGACCTGCTACATAATTTTCAAAACTGCGTATGATCAAAGTTGGGCCCGAAAAATGAACCTGAAATGCTGTGAGGGATTGAGTTTCAAGGGAATTTAAATAGTGCAGTTTCCTGGATATTTCTCATTCGCGGAAAAAATATTCATTTTGGGAATACTTTTTTGGCTTCCATACGTTTATATAGTACTATTTAGTCCTTTACACATGAAAAATCAGCATGCCCTTAAAATCTTCGTACTCGAGGATGACGTCTGGTACGGTTCAATGATCGAACACTATCTTTCGTTGAATCCCGACTACGAAGTAAAGCGCTTTGATAGCTCCAGTGCTTTTTTCAGTCAACTGCACGAACGACCTGACGTGGTGACGCTCGACTATTCCATGCCCGACATGGATGGGAGCGCCGTTTTGAAAAAGATCCGCGAGGTCAATCCCGATGTACAGGTCATCATTATTTCCGGACAAGAAGATGTAGGTACGGCCATTAACCTGCTCAAGAACGGGGCATTCGATTATATCGTGAAGGACGACGACGTAAAGGACCGGTTGTGGAACACGTTGTTGCACCTGCGGGAGATCGTGGGGCTGCGGCAGGAAGTGGAGCAGCTGAAAGAGCAGGTGGCCAAAAAATATGATTTCTCCAAATTCCTGATCGGCAAGAGCGAGGTCATGGAAAAGATATACGGCCTGATCGAAAAGGCTGGCAAAACGAATATTACGGTGTCGATCACCGGTGAAACCGGTAGCGGTAAGGAAATGGTGGCCAAGGCCATTCACTACAATTCCGACCGGCAGAAAAAGCCCTTTGTGGCCGTGAACGTGGCAGCTATTCCCAAGGACCTCATCGAAAGTGAATTGTTTGGTCATGAAAAAGGCGCTTTTACAGGAGCGCTTACCCGACGTATCGGTAAGTTTGAAGAAGCCAATGGGGGAACCCTTTTCCTGGATGAGATCGGTGAGATGGACATCAGTCTGCAGGCAAAATTGCTGCGGGTACTGCAGGAGCGGGAATTGACGCGTATTGGTGGCAACGAAGTGGTGCCCCTCAATGCCCGCATCATCGTGGCTACGCATCGCAACCTGTTGGAAGAAGTACAGCGTAAAACATTCCGTGAGGACCTTTATTATCGCCTGATCGGTTTACCCATACACCTGCCAGCGCTTCGGGAGCGGGGTAATGATATCATTATGCTGGCGCGTCACTTCATGGACCTTTTCTGCAAGGACAATAGCATCACCAAGAAAACCCTTACGCAGGAGGCGCAGCAAAAACTGTTGCAGTATTCTTTCCCGGGTAATGTGCGTGAGCTGAAGTCTGTGATGGAGTTGACGGCTGTAATGGCCGATGGAGATGTCGTCAATCCGGAGCATATTACCATCAATACCGTTGCGACGGTGAATGACCTCCTGAGCAAGGAACGTACCCTGAAGGATTTTGAAATACATATTATTCAGCATTACCTGGATAAATACGACAAAGACGTATTGCTGGTAGCCAAAAAACTTGATATCGGCAAGTCGACCATCTACCGAATGATACAGGCCGGCGAATTAACTACTAAATAACCGGCACATGCAAACATCCAAAAAACGGAGCCTGGCGCAGAAAAAGATATTGATCGCAGAAGATGTAGAGCTCAACCAGCAGTTGGCCCGTCATATGATGGAAGCCTGGGGTGTTGTAGTAGACATAGCCTCCAATGGCCGCGAAGCACTTGGCAAGGTGCAGCAGTGGGAGTATGACCTGGTGTTGATGGATATCCACATGCCGGAAATGGACGGGTTGGAAGCGACCCGGCAAATCAGGCAAATCGTAGTACCCGCCAAAGCAGCGGTGCCTATTGTTGCGCTGACTGCCAATGCCCTCAAGGGAGACCGGGAGCGGTTTCTCGAAGCCGGTATGAACGATTACCTCTCCAAACCTTTTAACGAGGCAGATCTGTACGAGATCATTGCCAGGAACCTGACCGATATGTCGCCCATTCAGTTTGATACCCAGGTAGCCATAGAATCACAACATGCCGAGCCGGTAGACGTACCTACAACAGACAAGCTGTACGATCTGGCATTGGTGTATAGCATCGCCGGTGGTGATGAGTCATTCGTATTGCGGATGCTGCAGTTGTTCCTCGACACCATGCCCCTCACCCTGCAGGACATGCATCGGGAAACCGGCGTTGAAAACTGGCAGCAGGTGGGCAAGCTGGCCCATAAACTAAAGTCTACAGTGGATTCCATGGGTATCGTGTCGTTGAAGCAAGTGATCCGGCAAATCGAGCAGAACGGTAAAAAGGAAGAAGAGACGGCTGGGATAGCGGCAGATGTGCAGTTGGTGACAAAGGTGATGCTGGAATGTGCGGAGCAGGTGAAAAAAGATTATCGCTTGTAAAAGGGGGTATCTTTGTGGTTGTTTAAGACTGGAACAATATGGGCGTATACTCCATTAAGGCAATACAGTTACTTCCTGTCCCGATAACGGAAGCGTGGGACTTCTTTTCTACTCCAAACAATTTACAGGCTATTACTCCGGCGGATGTGCATTTCCGGGTAACCTCCACTAACCATGGCGACAGGATCTATCCTGGTCAGATCATCGAATACAAGATCAAGCCACTATGGGGTATTGAATGGTATTGGATGACGGAGATCACGCATGTGGAGCCTGGGAAGTATTTTGCTGATGAGCAGCGATATGGCCCTTACAGTCTCTGGCACCATCAGCATCATTTTAAAGAAGTGACGGGCGGAGTAGAGATGACGGATATCGTGCACTACAAGGTTCCAGGCTGGATTGTCGGCGACCTGATGAACTCGCTGATCGTGGGTAAAAAGCTTAAGAAAATATTCGACTTCAGGCGGGAGAAGGTAGAGGCGCTATTTGGACCCTGGAAAGGGTAATGGGATAGCCGGCAATGCTACCCAGGAAAGCGAATGGTTTTAGTGGCCGGCATGGAGCGATTGAACAGGACTGAATCTTCCGCTACGGGTACCATGTTGAACAGCGACGACCGAAAATAAAAAAGGTTGACAGGGCTCCTGTCAACCTTTTTCCGTTTTGTGCCAGTGATTAGCCGGGTATACGGGAAATATATTTTTCGATCTCTTTGATCTGCTTGACGATCTCGGGCGTGGTGGGCTTGAGGGCCTTCGTTTTGCGGAAGAACTCCTTGGCAGCCTTGAACTGGCTTTTGTTCATCATGATGCTGCACATCTGCAGATAGGCTGCCGCCTCGTTTTCTTTATCGGGCAAGCCTTCGCGGATGGCTCCACGGATATATTGTTCGCCTTGCTTCAGGTCACCTTTCTGCAGGGAGATCATACCCATTTGAAGCAGGTTTGCGCCTTTCACCTCTTTCATGGGGGTACCCAGGGAGAGGCCTTTTTTCATCGCAGATTCAGCGCCGTCGAAATCCTGTTTCATCATAGCCAGCTGACCTTTGATGGTATAGTAGGCAGAACGGATGGGTTTATAGAGCAGGCTGGGGAACTTAACGGAGTTGAGCACTTTTTCTGCACCTTCCATGTCGCCGGCTTCCATATGCTCCTGGATCAGGCGGAGGGGGCCGATGAAAAAGTGACCGAAGATGAGGATGGCGCCGATAAAATACAACGGGAAAGCAGGCCAGAAGCTGCTGTAGATATTCGCCACGATACCCAGTACCACCAGGGCGATGCCCAGGTAAAGGCGGTAACGGATAAGCCAAGTGTAAAACTTCATAAAAACGTACTTTTTTTAGGGGTAGCAAAGATAGGCGGAATTCAGGTGCAGTCCAGTAAAATTGTACAGGATGCGAATGGATGGGGTAGGAGGCTGGATCGGGTACCCGCTTCATTAGATGCCTGCTTTAATCGTGGTATGGCTGGCGACCGCCGATTACCGACCTGTTCGCCTAGGGGGAATGTTTGCTTTTGCCTGCTTTTAGTGATTGATTTAGTGCAATTTGGCCTTTTTTCACCTTCTCCTTGAAAGCAATGCTTTGTTTTCTTATTTTTGGCGCCCGGAAAACGAGTGCAGGTTCTTTCAGGAACCTGATTTGTTTCCTGGTCCGGTAGTTCAATGGATAGAATAGAAGTTTCCTAAACTTTTGATACAGGTTCGATTCCTGTCCGGACTACAAGTATGACAAGCCCGCTGTAATACAGCGGGTTTTTATTTTTTCGATACAAGTCGAGTGCTTCATTGAAGTCTTGCGGAAATTCTGGCAAGGGCATTGGGTTTACGGCCTATTTTTTCCTATTTTAACGATCTACATTACCCGCCCGACCATGAAATTTTTTTACTTACTGCTCCTCGCCACCTTGTTTTTCAGTGTGTCCAACCAACCACAGGCCCAGATGCGCCAACTGTCCATGGACGAAGCAAATCCGGATAATGAGTTGAAGAAGTTTAGCTTTTATACGGCCAAGGAAGGTTATGCAGCCTTTACGAGATGGATTGGCTATACGACTGATAGCGGTCGCAGCTTTATCAGGAAGAACATCACTTTAAGTAATGTGAATTTCAACGGATACCCGGTTAATCTGACTTTTGGATTTGGCATCAACGGTGTCTGTGCTTTCAACAAAGATACTTTGGTTGTCTATGGTGATTATGGTCTCGTGCCATCTATTCTTTATTCTGTCGATCAGGGTAATACATTCAAGCTGATCTATCATGCGCGGTACGATCCAATGACCTTTAAGACCGGGATCACCGATATGGTTTTTCCTGAAAATAGCAACGTAGGTTTTGCGGTTGATGCCGATAGAATATTGCGAACGAGCAATAAGGGCGTGAGCTGGTCGGTGGTGAAATTGGATGTCAGCAGATTCTACGACCACCTGGAAGCTGTCGACAACAACAACGTGTTTGCGTTCAGTAAGCAATACAACACCAGTAAAATGTTTAAAACAGCCGATGGGGGTAACTCCTGGGCCGAGGTGGTGACGCCGGCTGGTCGTATAATTTATTCCAGCTTTTTGACCGCCAATAAGGGCTGGCTCAACCTGAGCAATGACGGGCGGTACGGCGAAGTATATTATACTTCCAATGGTGGCCGATCCTGGACCTTAAAAAACGATGCGTCCATTACGCCATTTGGTGCCATCAAGATGCGCTTTGTAAACGACAGTACCGGGTATGGTATATCCGGCGCATTCGACGTATTCAAAACGAGCGACTCGGGGAAAGTATGGGAGCCATTGCAGCGTGAGCAACGCTATACCTACCTCAACTATTCACACAACGACCTGCAAGTGATCAATGCCGATCAGTTGTGGGCCGGTGGAGGCCATGGACTGGTTGAAATAAGTACCAATGGGGGCGGTGTTGCGTTGCCAAGGTCCTTCTTCCGCACAGATACCACCGGAGTGGGAGCTACCGGGACGGTAAGCCTTCGCAATTATTCAAAACCCAACTATCAATACAAATGGTATCTCAACGATACACTTATCAGTACGGGCTATCACGCCAATTATAAGCACGATAAATTGAGGCATGTCGACACTGTCACCCTGATCGTGTCCAACGGGGTGAACAGCGATACAATGACCAGCGAAATGTACTTCCCCGCAGTTTGGGTCACTTCTTTTACGCCAACGACGGCTGCTCAGCAGGCGACGGTAACGATCAACGGATACAATTTTACCGGGACAACGCAGGTCCGGTTTGGTGGCGTTCCCGCCAGTTCATTCACTGTGGTTTCCAATACCCAGCTAAAAGCGGTAGTGGGTTATGGCGCATCGGGCAATATAGAAGTATTTGCACCGCGTGGCGTAGGTACTTTGGGCGGGTTTACCTACCTCGGCGACCCCCGTACAGATCTGCCAACCTCCATTGCCGATTCTATATTGTGTAAATCGGAACGGATCAAAATCTCCATAGAGCGTACAGAACCTGGGGTCTATTATTATCTAATGGGGCCGAAAATCAATGTAATCGGAGGAACCGTTACCGGCAATGGCGGTACAGTGACGTTGGTGACCGATCCCGTATCGGAAAGCGGTATTTACTCCCTCGTAGCATCCCGCACAGGTACCACCAGTGGCGACATTTTTCAGAAAAGATTCAATATTCTTGTTGAGCATACTACGGCAAGGTTTGTGGCAGATCAACTTAATATTACGCCTGGGGAGGCGGTATCATTTGCCGGCTTACATGGTGACGCACAAAACTATTATTGGACCTTCTACCAGGATGCGAGTACCACAACGGCATCCGGAACAAAGATCGCTGACATCAGATACAGTACCCCGGGACAAAAGACTCTCCGCCTGATCAGTGTAAGTGCCAATGGCTGCGCAGATACTGCCACCAACAGTGCGGTATTTGTATTCCAGGATCCTGGTATGGCAGTCGATTGCTCCATTAATCCCCTGGAAACATACAGTGAAAATGGAATGTCTATGGTCAAGGTCATGGGCAGTCATGATAATGGAACCTATGTAATCGGAGCGACAGAGCAGGCGACCGAACTGAGAAGTAATATCGGGTTGTCGAAAAAGTTTGAACCAGGGAGTCATAGCTTTTTGGCCAGGTATACGGAGCATGGTGTGCTCAAATGGGCCCAATACTTTAAACCCAACGGTGGCGTCATCACGGCGGGGCAAACAGATGCACAGGGAAATATTTACCTCACGGGTTATGCGATTTCCACGCAATGGTTCTATTTCAGAAATGGGGATTCGATGCGTATTTATGTGTCGGCAGCGGATACGACCAATTTGGGAGAACGAACCCATGGATTCGTGATGAAACTTGATCGCAATGGTCAATACTTGTGGCATACGATCCTATTTGATCACACATCCTTGTATCAAGGTTATATAGCAAGCGCCAGTGGGCATCGTATTGCGATCAAGGATGATAATATTGTCGTAATTGGAGCTTTTCTGTCCAAGCTTTCTTACGTACAGAACAAAGTTGCAAAGCAGTTATATGACATGCCGGGTACCTATTACCGCGGATACCAGAACTATGCGGTGTTGAAAATCAAAGACGACGGTACCTTGCTTTGGAATGGATTATTGAGTTTTCAGGCCAACAACTGGCATAGCTTGTCGGATATAGCCATCGATAAAACCGGTAATTGCTACCTCGTGGGTTCTTATGAAGAATACCTGGGTATTTATGATGCTGCGTCGGTAGAGCAGGTAAAGTTAAAAGGGACGGTAGCGAGGCACAAAGCGTTCTTTGTCAGTTTTGGTGCAACAGGATTTGTCAGGTGGTATAATAACTTCCTCTCTTCCTATGAATACGGAGAAACCGGGTTAAAGGCTGTCATCGCCGATGAAGCTGGTAATACTTATCTGGCCGGTAGCATGTTCAATTGGGGGCGGCCCGTAGGAATTGATATCCAACACAGCGATGGCACAGTTGTAAGAGACAGCCTGGCGGCGTTTGCGCTCTATAAATTTGATAATGCCGGAAAACGCCAGTGGGGAGTGGGTAGCCGGTATCCATACTACGGGGAGGCCAGCGCCTTGTGCCTGAATGGCAATGAGATTTTCGTATCGGGTAAAGTATCCAATAATGGTGAATCGTTCGGGTCCTTCGTGTTGACTTCTTCGGACGGTAACCAAAGAAACCTTTCCATTTTTTCAAGCGAGGGCCTGGTAGCCAGGTATGATACGGCAGGTCGCTTCAAGCGGGTTTATACCAGTGGCTATAATTACAATGCTCAGGACTTTTCCATAACCAGTATGTTTATCAATCATAAACAGAAGCTTGTGTTTGGGGGCTATGCGCGGGCCTATCTAAGCGGGATCATCAATCGTTCTTTCGGAGTGATCTGGCCACATGCGGTATTGAATGGCGACGGTTATTTCATGTCTATGAATACAGACTTCTGCAACCAGGCTGTAACCGCCGATGCCGGTCCAGACAAGATTAGCTGTTCGGGCGATACGGTCAGCATCGGATCCATGGCCAGTGGTAATATCTATTCCTGGTCGTCTAATCCGGTGGGCTTTACTTCCACACAGCCTAACCCTACGCCGAGGCCCCGTGTCAATACCCATTACTTTTTAAAGGTAACCAGTGAAAATGGTTCGGTGGCGTACGATACCGTTTATGTTACCGTCAAACAATCGCCTATAGCCGATGCGGGAAGGGATACGACCATTTGTTCAAGAAGCAGTGTACTCATCGGTTCTCCTGCTATAGCAGGCAACAGTTACCAATGGTTCGAAGTTACATTTGGCCCGATCGACAAACGGGTAGCGCAGTTTACGGTGAACCCAACCTGGTCCACTGCCTATGCAGTAAGGGTCCTTGGCCCCAATGGATGCCCGGCCTATGATACCGTCAGGATAGCTACGATACCAGCTGATCAGCCTGTTGTCGCTGTCCAGACTACCAACAATACTATTTGCAAGGGGGCTACGGTGCAGTTCAATGCTCTGTCTTACTTTCTCGGTCAGACGCCCACCTACCAATGGCAACTTAATGGCATAAACGTCGGTTCCAATACCGACACGTATGTCACCGACTCCCTGAAAAATGGCGACGGCGTTTCGCTGTCAGTTGTCAACGACAATGTATGTGCTTCTGTTCCTGTTACCCACAGTAACAAGGTCTACATGACCGTGATGGAAAAAGTCAATGCAACTATTTCAATCGAAGGGGGTACTATAGTAAATGCAGGGGAAAAAGCTACGGTCAACGCGTTGCCAACCAATGCCGGTACCGGGTATCGGGTTACCTGGCAGGATAGTACAGGCGTACCAGGCTGGCAGGATCTGCCCGCATCCGGATCGCCTCTTTCCTATGAATACAGGCCCCAAAAGTCAGGCGATAAAGTCAGGGCTAAGCTTTTCCTTACCCTGGAATGCGCAGCCAATAATCCGGTTTATAGCCAACCAATGCAGTTTGTCGTAAATACCATCACCAGTGTGGGGCCAGTTCCTGCGACTCAATCAGGCATACGCTTTTATCCCAATCCTGCACAGGAATTTCTCGTTGTTGACAGTTTGCGCCTACAGGATCAATGGCAAGAACTAGTTATTACTCAGATAGACGGAAGGCGAACATCCATAAAGATACCAATAAGCAGCCGGACTCAGATAACGGTGCCTCTATCGACATTGGGGCGTGGGATGCATGTGGCCATTTTACGCAATAAGAAGGGGATGGCTATTTATTTTAATTTTATGAAGTTGTAGTATCACGCTGCTTCATAATAATTTGCGGCCCATAAGGCTGGATCTGATAACGTATTGGCCTTTTAGGAAGCACTGGCCGTTGCTGGTATACATAGCCTCGAAAGTTCGGTTGGGTAGAAGATTAACAGTCTGGCAATTCGCTAAAAATTTAATAAATCATTCAGTAATTGGTTAGATAATTGTCCGGGTGAGACTACACCGCCCGTAAAAACGAAAGTTTTTGCGGGCGTTTCATTTTACAGTGTTCCTCCTAACGGCCAGTTCTTCCAATGGTTATTAGGTTGCTCTGTTGGTTGGTATAGTCTTGGGTTGCCAGTTTCCAATACTTGCGCTATCATCTGAAAGGTTCTGTGATTACCGGGCTTTTCTTCGCTTGCGAGATCAGGATGAAACCACTCGTCCAATAACAACACCCGAGGCAAATCAGCAGGAATTCTTTGTCTTATTTCCTTTTCAGTCGCCAGGAATTGTTCTTTATACCCAAGGTTAATCCCACGTAAAAATTCCCAGATATTGACTTTTGGAGGGTTTTCCAAATCCACTCCGGCCGACTTGTAATAATCGATATCGTGGGGTATAGTTATTTTTTGTTCTCTTAATTGCATTGAATTCGTTGTAGGATTCAGTGCTTGCTCATATTCTTCGTCGAAGGTTTCCCCTTCCTCGCTATCCGCAGTTAAGTAAAGAAAATTTTCATTCCTGGTTCCTGGACCAAACGGTAGGCAATTGCCGTACACATGCAGACAATTAGTGATGCCGTCGTGGCCGCCACCGCGGTAGCTATAGCCCACCACTTCGATCAATAAGGCCCACTCTTTTTCATTTCTGTAGGCAGATAATCTCGAATCCACTAAATATACATATCCGTTATCAAACATTGGAAATTGGAATTCGTCTGCGCACATGTCCAGTTGTTGCAGTATGTCGGCTGCGGTATAATTGGTGGCTCTCACAGTTATTGTTTATCTGATAAAAATACCCCTAAACCTGATACCGGAATTTTATTTTTATACCTAACAATGACCTGAATGTATAAGTGCTTTTTGGCGGGAATGATGCAAGTAATGGCTTGGCTTGGTAGTAAAAACCACATTTTGAGCTTGTGTATTTACTCGAATTCAAAAATTAATGCGGACTTCGCTTGCATGTACAGGTGATCCCGTCTATTTTGTCCAATAACCCCTAAATCCATTATTAATGAAAAAGGTTGCTCTCAGTATTCTTTTTTTAGCCATTGTTGTTGTGTCTAACGCGCAATCGGAATCAGCTTTCAAGCCTTTTAAAGTAGATCTTAGTTTGGGCTACGCCATGCCTGGTGGAACAGGTGCTAAAGGCGGTGTTCTATTTGCCCTGGAGCCTAAGTATGAGGTAATCCCCAATCTTTCAGTGGGTCTTCGCATCGAAGCGGCTGTCATGGCCCGTGGTACCGTTGACGCACAAGGGTATGCCTCAGAGGTTGATGTAAAAGCTGCCGGTTCTTATTTATTAACCGGTGATTATTATTTCACAGAAACCACGGTTCGCCCATTCGTAGGTATCGGTCTGGGTATTTACTCCCTGGCGTCTGCTTCCGCCGACGAAAACACGACCGCTGTCAGCGCAGGTTCGAAGTTTGGTCAATTGATCAGAGGTGGTGTAGAGATCAGCCACTTCCGTTTAGGAGTGGAGTATAACATTGTGCCTGCTACTACGACAGAGTACATTGATTACAACACAGAAGCAAAAACTACGCTTAAGACCAAGAACGGCTACCTGGGTATCAAAGTGGGCGTTTGTATAGGTGGTGGAAGAAGATAAAATACACTGTAAATATTAAATAAGCCTGAAATGCTACGATCTTGTAGCATTTCAGGCTTTATCATTTTCACCGGAAAGTAGTGTTTCACTAGAACTCCGCAATCAGCGAAAACCACCGTGCTGCCGGCCCAATCCATAATTCTTTGTATGTGGCCGTATTGAATTGCGGCCAATAGGGCTTATCGTCATTAAACCGCGATTGCATGCCTACCGGTATGCCGCCTACGGTTTCTCCGGGTAGTGCGGTATACAACTGAGGATAATTACTTCCTTCTCCCCATATAATGGACTGACCAAATGGATTTTTGCCGACGATCCAAAACAGCTGTTGTTCTGCAATGTTCAGCAGCTGTTTGTCTCGCAAAAATTTGCCCGCCAAAGCTGCTGCCTTACCGGTGGACAGCTGTACCGCAGCATTTCCCCTAAAAGAAAACCACACAGGGAAAACGCGCAGGGAATGCTCCTCATCCAACTTGATACCATTCTCCAGCTGCTCTTTGTAGTCATTGGCAGCCCCCTTGTAAATGCCCACCTGTACTTTGTAAAAGTTTACCGAGTCTTTCACCTCATCAACGTGATAAACGCCACTAGGGACCAGTCCATAGGGCTGCACATACTGCATGATGTTTTTAAGGTAATCACCGTACAGCCTGATAGATGCCTCCCACTTTTTGTAATCAGGATGATTGGGTTGTGTTGAGCACAGTGCTGTCAACGCCTGCATATAGGCCTGGTCGCGGGACTGGTGCGTATAATGCACGATTGATTGCTTGTTCAGATCCCGGTAGAAGAAGCCGCGTGTTTTGTTTTTATCATTCAGCGGCTCCGTACGTTGACACTGTAGTGAATACTCAATGGCTTTGGCAGCTTCAGTGGCGTAGATCTTAGCTCCGGTTAGTTTGTACAGTTGAGTGGCTGCAAAGGATATATTGGCCGCGTACTGGCTATTGGAAGCCATCGCTGCATGATCACCACCGCCACCAATACTGCTTAGGTCGGCAAAGCCGAGGCTGTCGAATCGTTGCCTGGCATAGTTGAAATCTTCCACCGCTACTTTTCCCAGGAACTCTTTCAGCATCGGATCGTTATCCATGTTCATCGATGCGAATGCCTCGATACCCGCAAACAGGAAATTCTCAAACGCCCGGTTGTGTACACGTACCTGCCTGCGTTTCGACGAATCATCTTTGGTTCCGATAATGCCGTCTGTCCATAAATTGGTGCCCCAGGTCTGCGCACGGTAGCCATTGCCCAGCCTTGCTTTCAATATGCAATCAATGCCCCATCCCGCTTCTTCCTGTAACCGCAGGAACAGCTGTTGGTTACCCTTTTCTTTCGCACGTTTCGCCATTTCCAATAGGCCAAATATGATTTCTCCCGACTGTAATACCTGTTGCGACATATCTGCCGCATCGTGCCAACCGCCATTGAAGGGAAATAGTTTACCTTGAAAGGTTACATTGAGGTCACTGTGACACGCGCCATGTTTACCGGGAATGGGATAACCACAACGTTCGCAGAAAATATAATTGAGCATGCGCCAGGCCGAGTTGTCCCAGATGTCTTTACTGATGTAAAATGGCTTGGTGGTAACATTGCCAACACGAATGGTATATTGGCCCTCTTTCTTGAAGTCACTGAAATTGACCGTTTCAAAACTCCCGATGGCCGTTTTGGCCGCATTGACCTTTCCCTCGTACACTACTGCTTTCCGGGTATTGTCGATGAGTTGAAAACTGCCGTTGTGGTTCTTAACATGAATAATAGCTGTCTTTTCACTTTCTGTGCCGTAGCCAGTCGTCGAATGGATAATACGGTTTGGCGCCGGCACCCATCCACTGGCTATTTCCGGATTTTCTATCGTTTGCAGGGATACCGCGTCGATGTCAAATTTGAGAGAGTCGCCCATGGTGCGCTCTTTGCCGAAGATCTCCATGGCAAAGGATAGTTTGGTGACCTTGTCGCGCGGCAGATCAGGCATTTCTACAAAACACTCGTTCCATTGCCCGTTGATCAGGTTGATCTCATGAATGCCCTCACGCTCGTATTTGTCGGGCACTTTGATCGCGCCGTCATTTTCAATATACAGGTTGAGGTAGATGCTGCGGGCGCCTTCGCAATGGGGATAGATAAAGAAATGTATCCGGTTGTATTTTTCCCAATTGGCACCACCCACCTCATAGCTGGCCATGGATGTTCCCAATCCGATACCCCAGTCGAGGAAGGTTGGGTTGGTGGTTTGACCCACAAGGCGCAAACTGTTTTTGCCAGATTTACTTCTTTCGTTGGTCAGGCGCATGCCACCGAACCCTTTATGTGTCCATTTATCCAGAGTCTCCATGTCACACAACATCGCCGAGGACAATACCTTTTTGGTGACGCCATAGGTTTCAAATGATTTACTGTAATCCAGTGGCAAAGGACTGTGTACATACCCGGTGTTGATAATATCCCGTTTTAGTTGCTCGTCGATCTGGGCAGACAGCAATACGGGAAAGGCAGTGCAGCATAGCAAAGCGAGCATTTTCTGTAGGTTCATATAGCGTTAATGGTTTTCCGGCTTTTCGGGGGGTACGGTGGAAGAGTGCTGGTTGATTTGGCTTACGGATGGAGAATTGCCTATGCAGATAAATATAGCCAAAAATCAGGAGATGAGCGGGGCAAATTTAGATATCTTCAACCTGTTTACTACGTACAAAACCTATAGCACAAATGAGAATTCGTACCTACTTAGCAATGTTGCTGGGGTATCTCCCGCTTTAATGGATACGAGAAGGATATGGCGTACTATCCACAGGGTACTGGGGCGATCGTTATTCAGGGTGCGCACAAAAGCTAGTTGGCATATCTCTCCAATGCCTTTTTTAGGTGTCCTTTCAGCTGCTTTACCAGGATGCGCGGCCGCAGCACTTTGATCTTTGCGCCAAAGCCCAACAGCTCCCGCTCCAATTCGAAGTTGAGCACCACCTTGATGCGAAAGATCTTACCACCGTTTTCTTCACCCAGCATCTTCTGCGTGTGATGCAAGGGTTTGGTGATGAGGTAGGGGGCATTGGCATTGTCGATCCAAAATACTACTTCACAATCGCGCTGCCCGGTATTCTTGGTAACACCAATGACGTCATTAAAAAAGGTGGAAAGATCAACGACCTTGTTTTCCTGATAAGCTTCCTGGTGCTCTTCAATCTTTTCCATCCTGTCCAGCGCAAGAGTGAGCAACTGACCGGCTTGGCCATGCCGAACGCCCAGCACAAACCAGCGGTTGCGGTATTCTTTCAGGAGGTATCCACTAAAGCAAAAACTACTCGCGTCCCTGGCCTTGAAAGACCGATAGGTAATGCTCAATGTCTTTTCGGCAACAATGGCTTTCCGGATCACTTCGATGTGTTCAAGCCCTTTCAGGTGATCATTCTTTTCAAACTCCACCACCGGCAGACTATGCGTTTTCTGCGAATAGATTTTATCCTCCAGTTTGCTCACCATCTCTCTCAGGTCGGTAAAATGGTTGAAGGCTTTAAACTGTTGCAGCAAGCCCGATACCTCACTCAAGACCTGTAGATCTTGCTGGTTGATGGGGCTGTTGGTAATGCTATAGTGCTTATCTGCATAGGTGTAATACTTTCGGTCAATCACGATGATCGGTGCTTCATAGCCCAGCTTATTGCTGCGCATCATCTCGATATCTGCCTGCACGGAGCGCCGGCTCACCCCTTTATCGATGCCTTCCATGTTATACAGGGCGGCCGAACAAGCCTCTATCAGGTCTTCCAATGTCCACTTCCGCAAGCGGTTTTGCAAACAGTTGTCAATGGTACGGTAGCGGATCAAGGCATTTCGATTTACAGGCATCGTGCAAATTTTCACCAATTTTAGTAGAAATTATTAACTGCGCAAAAAGACTGCGCAGTATTGTTCAATCTTTGTCTTGTCGCCGTTAAGCGGCTGATTAGCAAAGAGTCTGGTAATTATTTATCATTTAATATTTTCTCGTTGTGTTATTGACCATTACCACCACGCATATGCCGGCAGATGACCTGGGTTTTTTATTGCATAAACATCCAGCCAAAATCCAATCGGTAGCACTCACGGCTGGCCAGGTGCACATCTTCTACCCGGAAGTGAGTGCGGAACGTTGTACCGTAGCGCTATTGCTCGATATGGACCCGGTAGCCCTGGTAAGAAATGCTGGCCCCCAAGGAAGTGACTTTGCCCTTGAACAATACGTCAACGACCGTCCCTATGTGTGCAGCTCATTGATGAGTGCCGGAATAGCCAAAGGGTTGAGCTCGGCGCTCAATGGCCGCTGTAAGGATAAGCCTGAGTTGATTGGCGTTGCCATGCCCTTCACAGTGCGCGTTTCGGTACTCCCGGTACGGGGTGGCGAAGCATTGCTCCAGTCGTTGTTTGCTCCGCTGGGGTATACGATCAATGCCGTTCAGCATCCGCTTGATCCCGCCTTTCCGGAATGGGGTAGTAGCCGGTATTTTACGGTCGAGCTAACCCATACCCTTACGCTGCAGCAACTGTTGTCTCATTTATATGTGTTGATCCCGGTGTGTGATAACAGCAAACATTATTGGGTGGCCAAAGATGAAGTCGATAAGCTGCTGCAGAAGGGAAAGGATTGGCTGGAAACGCATCCTGCCCGGGAATTGATCGTACGGCGCTACCTCAAAAACCAACGCGTACTGGCCAATCAGGTACTGGAAGTATTATTTCAACACGAAGGAACCAATGTGCAGGAACCAGATAATATAGCGGAGGAAGACCAGGAGCCCACTTCTCTGCCCATTCACGAACGTCGGCTCCAGGCGGTTAGAGATGAGCTCCTGGTTGCTGGAGCCAAAAGAGTGGTAGACCTGGGCTGTGGAGAAGGAAAGTTGCTGAAATTGTTGATGACCGAAAGGCAATTTGGCTATCTACTCGGTATGGACGTGAGTTATCGTGCATTGGAAATAGCGAAGGACAAATTGAAGATGGACCGGATGACGGATAAGCAGCGGGAGCGTATACAACTGATCCACGGTTCGCTGACCTATCGGGATCAGCGCCTGGAAGGGTTCGATGCAGCGGCACTGGTAGAGGTAATCGAGCACCTCGATGCGCCTCGGTTGAAGGCTCTGGAACAAACCATATTTGAATTTGCCAAACCACAACTGGTGGTAATTACCTCCCCCAATGCTGAATACAATATTCGCTTTGAAAACCTGCCTGCAGGCCAGTTGCGCCACGGCGACCATCGCTTCGAATGGACGCGGAAAGAGTTCGAGACCTGGGCAACCGCTATTGCGGTACGCTATGGATACCATGTTAGTTTCAAACCAGTCGGTGATGCCGATCCTGTAGTAGGTGCCATCAGCCAGATGGCGGTGTTCAGTCAACCAGTACCGCAACCTGGGCTGGAGTAAAATCAAATCAACCACAACAAGATGTCAACAAACAGCCATATACATATCCCCGCTTTTTGCCTGGTGGTGCTCATCGGGGCCACGGGGTCGGGCAAGTCGACCTTCGCCCGCAAGTATTTTAAAACAACAGAGATCGTATCATCCGACACCTGCAGGGGCCTGGTCAGTGATGACGAAAACAACCAGACGGCCTCTGCAGATGCTTTTGCCTTGGCGCGTTACCTGGTAGGCATGCGGCTAAAAAACGGCTTATTGACGGTCGTCGATGCCACCAATGTGCAGGAGGAAGGGCGAAAAGACTGGATCAGGCTTGCCCGGGAATACCATTGCCTGCCCATTGCGATCATCCTCAATATGCCTGAGAAGTTATGCGCACAGCGCAATGCCGCAAGGCCCGACAGGAATTTCGGAAGGCATGTTATTCCACAACACATCTCCCAATTGAAGCGTAGCTTCAGAAAACTCAAATATGAAGGCTTCCGGCAAATCATTGAATTGTGGTCGCTAGAAGAAGTGGAAGCCCTGTCTGATATCGTGCGCGATCCGCTGTATAATGATAAGAAAGCCGTATCTGGTCCTTTTGACATCATAGGCGATGTGCACGGATGTTACGATGAGTTGGCTACCTTATTAACCAGGCTCGGATACCAGTATAATGACAACTTATGGAACCATCCTGCCGGTAGAAAAGCGGTTTTCGTAGGCGACCTGGTGGATCGTGGGCCTAAGACGCCGGCTGTATTAGAGTTGGTGATGAACATGACTGCCGCCGGTAGTGCTTATTGTGTGCCGGGTAACCACGATGCAAAACTATTGAAGTGGCTGAAGGGGAAAGACGTGCAGGCACGGCACGGATTGGAGGAATCGATCGATCAGTTAAGCCTTCAAACCCAGGAGTTCCGTGACCGGGTGAAAGATTTCCTGGACGGCCTCGTCAGCCACTATGTTTTCGATCAGGGAAAACTGGTGGTGGCCCATGCCGGGTTGAAAGAAAATATGCACGGCCGTGGATCAGGAGCTGTGAGGGAGTTTTGTATGTATGGAGAAACAACGGGCGAGATCGATGAGTTTGGCCTGCCTGTACGATATAACTGGGCTATAGAATATAAAGGCAAAGCTACCGTGGTATACGGTCATACGCCCGTACCCGAGGCGCAGTGGCTCAACAATACCATCGATATCGATACCGGATGTGTTTTTGGTGGACAGTTAACGGCCTTGCGTTACCCCGAACGAGAACTGGTGTCGGTAGCGGCTGCACAGGTCTACTGCGTACCGGCTAAACCTTTATATCCTGTGAAAGAAGTTGGCGTACCACTTACCATGCAACAGGAAAGCGACCGCGTGCTGGATATCGCCGATTTTACTGGCAGACAGATCGTAGAAACCAGTCTGGGAAGAAATATTACCATTCGTGAAGAGCATTCGATGGCAGCTCTCGAAGTGATGAGCCGTTTTGCCATCAACCCCCAATGGCTGATCTACCTGCCGCCGACCATGAGTCCGGCCAAGACCAGTACATTAAAAGATTACCTGGAGTTTCCCACCGAGGCCTTTGATTATTACAAAGAAGCAGGTATCAGTAAGGTTGTTTGCCAGGAAAAACACATGGGGTCGAGGGCCGTTGTGATCGTCGGGAAGGATGAAAACGCCATCAGTAGGGCGTTTGGTATTACCGGAGAGGGCATCGGCACGATCTACACACGAACTGGCCGGGCCTTTTTCAGCGACAAGGCCATGGAACAAGCCTTGCTGCAAAGAGTCAATACGGCGCTCCATGCTTCGTCCTTTTATGAGACCTTTCGTTCCGATTGGGTTTGTTTGGACGTCGAGTTAATGCCCTGGAGTGCCAAAGCACAGGCCTTGCTTCAATCGCAGTACGCTGCTGTAGGTACCGCCGCCACCAATGCCCTGAAAGACGTGAACGTCGTATTACAACAGCTGGCTGACAGAGACCCGAACGGGCAGGCATTATTAGTCGAATACCAATCGAGGGAACAAGAAGCTGAACAATTTATTGCCGCATACCGTCAATACTGCTGGCCGGTAAATAGCATCGAGGACTATAAACTGGCACCTTTCCATATCCTCGCTACTGAAGGGAAACAATGGACCAGCGAGCACCACGAATGGCATATGGAAAACATCAGCAAGATTTGCCTGGCCGATCCTGCTATTATGCAAACAACGCCTTACAAAGTAGTATCGTTAAATGACGAAGCGAGCATCCATGAAGCAACGGAGTGGTGGTTGTCTTCCACAGCTACAGGCGGTGAAGGTATGGTCGTAAAGCCGTATAACTTCATAGAGAAGTATGCAAAGGGTATTGTGCAGCCTGCTATCAAGATCAGGGGCCGGGAGTACCTTCGGATCATTTATGGGCCGGAATATACTTCTCCGGAAAACCTGGAGCGATTGAAGGTAAGAGGACTCCATGCAAAACGTGGCCTGGCCATGCGTGAGTTTGCACTTGGGGTAGAAGGATTACAGCGTTTTGTTGATAAAGAACCGTTGCGGCGTGTACACCAATGCGTATTTGGTGTGCTGGCCATGGAATGTGAGCCGGTGGATCCGAGGTTATAAACCTTGAGTCCCTACGGTTGCCTATTCATGGCCAAGCTTCCTGAACAGGGCATCTTTGTAAGTGACACCTACCGGCAGTTCCTTATCCAGTATGCGCAACAGGTTGCCTTCAATAAACTGAATATGCTGCAAATTGATGATATAAGATTTGTGGATGCGCAGGAAGCGTTGTTCCGGTAACAGCTCTTCGATCTTATTCAGCGAATGGTAAGAGGTATGGGTTACAGCAGCAGTGACCACTTTGATATAATCGCCAGAACCTTCGATATAGTAAATGTCTGGGTAGGCAATACGTACCAGCCGTTTATTGACCTTGATGAAGATCGCTTCGTCGGGCATTGAAGGTGGAGTTGCGGTTGGTTGCTCACGGGGTGGGTTGATCTTTTGGATCGCTTTGATAAACCGTTCGAAAGTAATCGGCTTCAGCAAATAATCTACCGCTTCCAGCTCGAAGGCCTCTACAGCATACTCCATATAAGCCGTTGTGAAGATCACTTTCGGCGGACTTTTGAGTGATTTCAGGAAATTAAGTCCCGTGATACCCGGCATTTGAATGTCCAGGAATAACAGATCGACTTGTTCCCGGTGCAACCACTCAAACGCCTCGATCGCCGTTTCGCAGGTGCCTACCAGCTGCAGGTTTTTTACCTGCCGTATATGTGATTCCATCAGCTGGCGCGCCAACGGTTCGTCGTCGATGATAAGGCACCTGATCATGTAGCCGGCTTTAGTTGAACGCTTAAAGTAACGATAAATCTTGAATCCTCCTCGCTCACCAGCAGCTGGTGGCGACTGGGGTATAATAACTCCAGGCGCTTTCGCACATTGTACAATCCTATGCCTCCTTCCCTGGCGGGTACCTCTTCCCTGGGCGCTATCAGGTTCGACGTTTGAAAGGTGATCTCCTCGTCATCGACGGTCATGAATACCTGTACCTGGTTGCCTGGTATCTTGTATTGCAGGGAATGCTTAAAGCAATTTTCGATCAGCGGCAGGAACAATAAGGGTTCTATCAATATACTGGCGGGATTACCCTGCACGCCAAACAGGATCAGGTTCTCGTCGTTGTGCCGGATACGTTCCAGCTCCAGATAGCTGTGTAAAAAGGCGATCTCTTTTGCCAGCAATACCTTCTCATCCCGCGCTTCATACAGTACATAACGCATGATGCCGGAAAGGTTAGCAATGGAAACAGATGTCTTCGGGGAACCCTGTAAGCTGAGCGAGTATAGGTTGTTCAACGTATTGAAAAAGAAGTGAGGTTGTATTTGAGACTTCAGCTGATCGAGCTCCAGCCGTAGTTTCTCGGTTTGCAACTGATCTAACAGGTGCTGACGTTTGAATAGTTCCCGAAAGAAAACTACTCCCACCGCCGTCAACATGATCAATACAGTATACCCCATATTTTGGATCAACCGGCCGCTCCATCCCCAGGGATTGACGGAGGCTAGGTTGGATTGGTATTTAGCCGGGATAATGGGCAGATTGATCTCCAGCAGGTAGGCTGCCCGGATATTGAGTTCATAGATCACGATGTATGCAGGAAGGCTGGCGAGGAACCACCCCACCCGATTACTGAATAGGGTGCGAGGAAGCAGCCACCGGTAGAATAGCATGATAGAGGGGGTTTCCAGTATGCTCAGCAATACGAGACTCAGGATGAACGAAAGCTTGTCGAATATCTGCCAACCCATGGAGAATGGGACGATCACCGACAGAATAAACAGGTAAAGTATTTCCACCAACCTCGACTTACTGCTATAACTCCAGCTATTGAAGCGCTCGAACATGACACAAATTAAACATGGATTCCATGTTTCCGGTGACTTATTTCGCCCAATTTGCAGTTTTGCCCGCCCAATGTAATGGTATTTGTATGACCCGCAGATTGCCGTGTTGGGCTAATAAGCGGGTAAAGAGACCAAAAGGGGAGACAAATTTGTGTTCAAATTGACACATGAAAAAATTAGTCTGGCTGATGCTGATTGCCCTAGTTGCTAATGGCGCCGTGGCCCAAAACAAAACCCAGGTTGCCAACCTGGCAACGCTTGGCAAAGTATGGGGATTCCTGAAGTACTACCATCCTTCGGCTGCGAAAGGCCAACCCGATTGGGACAAAGAATTGGTCCGCATGATCCCTTTGATTGAACAAGCTGCCTCCGTAAAAGAAGCCGGGATGCTCCTGGAAAGCTGGTACCGTTCACTACCGGTTGCCCAATTAGCCTCCACGCCAGTCAACTGGGCTGCCGACTCACTCGACAGGGTCTTTACAACAAAAGATATTGATGCCTTTAAAATTCCCGTTCCACTTGTCTCCGAATTTAAACGCCTTTATGACTACCACCAGCCAGATACGAGCCGCTATATTACCCGTACTTATCGCGGGATCAATTATGATCATATTATTCATATGGAGGATGACCATGCTACGCCTGCCTTCCCCGACCGATCCATGCGTTTGCTCGCCCTCTTCCGTTATTGGAATACCATCGCTTATTTCTATCCACATAGAATCTCCTACTGGAACAACCTACTGCCTGACTATATCGACGATTTTTCACAGGCAGGTAGCGCTGGCGCCTATCAACACGCCGTCCGGAAGCTGATACATGAGTTGCCCGATTCACATTCATTTATTCAACTGCCCGGAGAAATGTATTATTTCTATCCTTTCCGCATCGATTACATAGAGGGTAAATACCTTATCGGTGACTGTGACGACAGCATGTCTGTAAAATATGGCTATCAAATAGGGGATGAGATCGTCTCGGTCAGCGGGAAGCCTGTCGGGGAGCGGGTAAAAGAGCTACTGGCTACGACCACGGGCACCAATAAACTTTCCCTTCACCGGAATATTGCGGGCTCGCTGTTGAAAACCGGCGATACCGTGTTGCAGGTAGGCTTTAAAAGAGACGGGCTAGTCACGACCCGACAGGTGGCATTGAACAGCTGGGAAGTGTATAAGAATATTCCAAGAACCCATGAGAAACCGCAGTGGCAAGAGGTTGAAAAAGGTATTTGGTATGTGCGGTTCTGTGCTATTCGCAAGGCTGATACGTTGCAACGGCTGTTTCAGGATATCCGGCAGGCAAAGAGCGTGATCTGGGATATGCGAGACTATCCCAGTTACCAGGTAACCACGCAACTGGGGCAATACCTGTACCCCGATAGAATGGTGGTCACGCAAGAGCGTAATGCCTCTGATCAATATCCGGGTACGTTTATCAAAAGCCCTTATCATTTTACACCAGGTGGGAAAACGGTCGAGGTATACAAATGGCCCTTGATCCTATTGGTCGATGAACATACCCAAAGTCTGTCCGAGTCGGTTAGCTCCCTGTTACAATTAAGGCCCAACACCACTACCATGGGGCGGCAAACTGCCGGTACTACGGGCAATATTACCTGGTTTTCACTTCCAGGCGGTATAGAAGTTAGCTATACCGGGGTAGGGGTTACAGGTGTGCAAAATAGCTTCGTCCAGGGAAGGGGGGTAAAGATCGATGTTCCCATCATGCTTACGCAGGATGCGCTGGTACAAAGTAGGGATTATATGCTCGGCAAAGCGATTGAGTATGCCCGCAGTCATTAGCTTTTACTAAATTCTCGGTAACCACATGCCCAGGGTGGCGCCTATTGTACCCACGAAGATGCCAAGGGTAGTTAGCAGCAAGAACAGCGTAAAACCCCATGTTATCCAACGGATGTATGTTTGCCTGGCACTGAAATACCAGGCTACGATGGCCTGCGGAAAAATATAGACGCCTATTGCCAGTGCAGTCAGGAAAGGTCCGGTAAACGTGTCGGGGTCAAATCCTACAGGCGCCTGGTGAATAACCATCCACAACATGAAGAACACCCGGAACATCCATACGCCACTCATGGCGACAAATAGATGCACGGCCCATTGCTGGTGCAGTTTGAAATTTCGGGCTCGTGCATAACGGATGGCAAAAAAAGCCGTGGTAAGGATAATCAGGGCATTGAAGGTGATCGCGATAGACATTTGCAGCCCGCCAATAGCGCTGCGTACCCAGGTAAGGTACAGGCCCGATAAACCCATCAGTATGGCCGTAGAAATGTAAACCCTGCCACACCATCTGTGTATACGCGGGGCACGGCTCCTGATCTGCGGTACCAATTGCAGTGGTCCCAGGAGCGTAACAATTGCTGCAAAGAAAACATGCAGGGCAAAAACCAGGTTACCAGTACGGTCGCTGCGCACGAAGAAATGGGAGTTGACGGTATTCCAATGTTCCCAGTTTCTGGCTGCAATGGATCGCCAGTAAACCATCAGCACGTAATAGGCAAAGACCAACTGACTGAGGAAGGTAACGACAAACCAAAACCGGACAATGCTGCGGAACAGCCTGGAGGTTACTGTGGTAGGTGCTTGTTTCATGGCTAATAAAAAGGGGTGGCTAAAGTTAGCGACCTCGCCATGAAAACCACTTAACATTTGTTAAGAACTGATCTCCCGCCTGATCCTACTCAGGCTTTCTGCCTTGATGCCCAGGAAGGAGGCTATGTATTTGAGTGGTACATGCCGTATAATATTGGGACTATTCCGCACCAGCTTCAAGTAGCGCTGATCGGCCGAAAGGTTGGCCAGGTCGTCCATTCGCTGTTTATCTTCCTCCATGATCTGATGGAACAGCCGGATGGTATAATCCTTTTGGGTATAGCTAGTCTTCGCGGTTCTATCGGCATCGTCTTTGGTAATGCGCAGCAGCTCGCAATCCGTCAGACACTGCAGAAACTCTTCGGAACTGGTTTGTTTCACAAAAGCATAGTAGGAGGTAAAGAACCGCGGCCCGTTGTTCAGATCTACAGTGACCTCCTCTCCCTTGTCGTTGACGTAGAATTTGCGCATATGACCCGATACGATAAAGTTGTGGTGCAAGGGTATCTTGCCTGCTACCTCCAACATAGTATCTTTTGCAAACCATAATGGCTTGAAACTATCGCGGCATTGCGCCCGGTCGTGTTCGGGCAATTCGATGGTCTGTTCAATATAGCTGAAAAGCGTTTCGTAGTAATGTTCCATGGTCGTAAATGACCCTACTAATATAACGTCTGTCAGGCTAAGCGTAACAATAAAAATGGGCCAGGGGCCCATTTTTATACATTGTGTTGTAACTAGTTGTACCGCAAGCTCATGCCGCCATCCATGATGAACTCTGCGCCGGTAATAAAGGACGACTGATCACCCGAAAGATGGGCCACCATCCTGCCTACATCATTTGGATCACCAAATTGCCGTAGAGGGACACGATCGGTAATATTGTCCTTCAATCGTTTCAATTGGGCTTCATCCATGCCGATCTTAGACAAGATCGGGGTCTCGATCGGGCCAGGACTAACGGCATTGACCCTGATCTTACGCGGCGCCAATTCCACGGCGGCGATCTTCATCACACTGTTCAACGCAGCTTTACTGGAGGAATAGATCGAGGTATTCGCGGCATGCATGCTGGCTGTGTTTGATGACAGAAACACGACAGACGCACCATCACGAAGTATCGGTATGAACCGACTAAGTGTAAAATAGGCGCCTTTAAAGTTGATGTCCATTACTTCGTCAAACGCCGATTCGGTGGCATGTTCTATATCTGCCCCACCCAGTACCCCTGCATTGACGAAGAGAATATCTATCTTGCCAAACTGTTTTTCAACACTCGTGGCCAGTTCTTCGATGGCGGCTACTTTACCCTGGTCTGCCACGAGGCCGGTTACCCCAAGTGTGGAAGCTGCCTGATCGATCGCCTCTTTGCGCCGCCCGGTTATGATAACGGTGGCTCCCTGTTGTTGAAGAACGGCTGCTGTTGCATATCCGATTCCGCTGTTTCCGCCGGTTACTACGGCGACTTTACCTTTTAATGTATCCATGACTATTTGTTTTTTTAACAGCTCAAAGGTATCCGTAGATTGGTATAACTTTGTAACCAGTATAACACGTGATACCAAATGGACAATAGCAAAAGACTCAAACTCGTCGCGGATGCACTATCCAACCCGCGCAGTCAGAAGACGGAAGTTCAGGCGCTACAGGATACGATCTATGTGATTGGCGGTAAATGGCGCTTGCCCATCATCAATGCGATCTGTAATGGTAACCACCGGTTCCGGGAGATCGAACGCAGTATTCCCGGTATTACCACCAGGATGCTGTCGCGTGAATTAAAGGAAATGGAGGTCAACCAGCTGATCAAAAGAACGGAAGACCCCAATAGCCCCACACAAGTTCAGTATACGGCAACCGATTACTGCCGTTCTTTTGGTGATATCATCCTGGAAATGATTACCTGGGGTAAACAACATCGGGCCCGCATCATGAAACAGCGCCTGCTGGAAGCGAAATAGACTGGGCACCCGCATTGTCCATTTGACGGTTTAGTTTGTCTGATCCGCCGGTATAACCATTCCCGCCGTGTAGATCTCCTGCTACTTTTGACCTGCCAAATGGCACAAAAGCAAACTTAAAAATCAGAATCATGGAATCGTACAATGCAATTACAGCCACAGCTACTCAGGGATCAGTCAGCAAGGTATTATATACAGGCAAAGTGACCATTACCGGTGGCCGGGAAGGCGCAGCGGTTAGTGAAGATGGACATCTTAATATCAGTCTCTCCACACCCGGTGGGCCTGGAAAAGGCACCAATCCGGAGCAACTCTTTGCCGCAGGCTGGTCGGCATGTTTTATTGGGGCTATGCGTCTCAATGCGCCCAAACTAGGTGTTGTAGTACCCGGCAATACGCATGTGGAAGCGGAGGTCGATCTTGCAACAGGAGATGCGGGATTCCGTCTGCAAGCCAGGCTGCAGGTTCACCTCCCGGGTTTGACGGTAGAGCAGGCAAAGGAACTGGTAGAGGCCGCGCACCAAACCTGTCCATATTCCAAGGCAACACGGGGCAATATCAATGTCCGGATCGATGTCGCCGTATAGCGGTATACAGATAGAGGATAGCATTAATCTATGAAGCAATAATGGCTAATTTTGAGACTACAAGGCTTGCTGTTGCAGGTGAAAAATTTCCGCAAACGAATGAAAAAGAAACCTGGATTTAAGATATCACACGCTACGATCTGGATCAGCTCCCTCGTGCTGGGCTTGTTATCGTCTGTGCCACAGCTGGCTTCGCATCAATTCAATGCGGCAGAAGCGATCGTCAATGCTGCCATTACAGCTTCCTTCGCAGTGGTAATGTGGTATTTTAACATCTACATGCTGAACCGCCAAACCGATAAACCCCGTACTCAGCGAATTTCCTACAGCAGGCTGATCAGCAGTCTGGGTGTTGGTTTGGTGGTGATGCTGGCGCTAGCGTATATCCAGCAACTCATTTTGTCGCACATCAATTTTGGCCCTACGATGTTGATGGTCGAAGTGCGTGGCATTCTGATCAACCTGGTTTTCTATATGTTCCTTCACCTGCTGCAACAAAATTACGAGAACCAGCAGGTAAATATAGAGCTGGAGCAGATCAAGAATGATAACCTAAGCGCGCAGTATGAATTGCTGAAACAGCAGGTCAACCCGCATTTCCTCTTTAATAGCCTCAACACCTTAAAGGCCATGGTCGATAGTGGTGATGAAGCAGCGGGCGACTTTATCATCAAGCTTTCCAACTTCTATCGCTTCACCCTGGAAAGTCGTAAGCTCGACCTGATCCATGTGCACGAAGAAATGGAGATACTCAATGCTTACCTGTACCTGCAAAAAGCCCGGTTCGATGACGGGTTTACTTTCAATAGCACCATCAGCAACAAGACCCTCCAATCGTTGATGCCGCCGTTTACGTTGCAACTATTGGTCGAAAACTGTATCAAACACAATGTAGTATCCCTGGCGAAGCCGTTGCATATTCGAATTTATGAGGAAGAGGGTGTCCTGGTCGTGGAAAACCAGGTTCAATTGAAGTCGGGGGAGAACATCGAGTCATTGGGTGTGGGACTTAATAACATCGATTTGCGTTATCATCATCTCCTGCAAAAACACATCGGTATTGTTCAGAATGATCAACTTTTTCAAATAAAACTGCCACTGATCTATGAATATCATCATCATTGAAGACGAGTTGAAGACCGCCAAATCGCTGGAAAAGATCATTCTTGACAGCAGGCCTGGTGCGAAGATCGTTGGCCAGTACCAGAGCATTGTAAGTGCTGTGGAAGCCTTGTCGAACGGGCCTCAACCCGATCTGTTGTTTATGGATATCCAGCTGGCAGACGGATTGAGCTTTGAAATATTCAAGGCGGTGAAGATCACCTGTCCCGTGGTATTCTGTACCGCTTACGACGAATATTCTCTGGAGGCATTCAAAAACAATGGCGTGGACTATGTGCTGAAGCCGTTTTCGAAGACAGATATACAAGAGGCACTCCGAAAGGTCGACGAGTTGAAGAACTTCTTTCAGCAAAAGGTAATGCCCGATCTGGGTGATCTTTTGTCGAAGCTGGGTGCGCCTGCGAGTACGGGTAAGACCAGCTTTCTCGTATTCATGAACCAGAAGTATAAGACCATACAGGTAGAGGACATTGCTTACTTCTGCATCCGCCATGATGCAACCTGGATCGTTTGTTTTGACAAACAGCAATATGTTATCAACCAGTCCCTCGACCAGGTAACCAACGCCGTATCTCCCAAGCAGTTTTTCAGGCTCAACAGGCAGTACCTGATTAATTTTAAGGCGATCAAAGAAGTAGAGCCTTACTTTCTGCGTAAATTGTATGTGCGCCTGACGATCGAAACTGCCGATAAATTACTCGTCAATAAAGAGAAGTCACATAGCTTTTTAAGCTGGATGGAAGAGCGCTGATCTTCCCGGCTATATATTCCGCTTTGGGCGTCGAAGTTGTCTGCTTCGGCGCCTTTTTGCTTATCTACCCTGCCAGCCACTGGTAATTTTGGATTCAATAAAAATCAAAAGAAATGAAATACGTAAAATTAGTGGCGATCGGAGCCAGTTTGGTGCTCACGCTCGCAGCGGGTGTAGTCGTTGCCAGAAACGCAGAGATAGCCGAGCCTGCACCGGCAGTGTCGGACAGCGGATTTGCGGTACTTGAATTGTTTACGTCGGAAGGTTGTTCCAGTTGTCCTCCGGCGGATGCGTTACTGGAACGGATAGCTAAGGAGTCTGCCGGAAAACCCGTATATGTTTTGGCCTATCATGTTGACTATTGGGATCGTCAGGGTTGGAAAGACATATTCAGCGATCACCGGTATTCGGAGAGACAATATGCTTACGGTCAACACCTCGGTGCCCAGGTATATACCCCACAGCTGGTGGTGAATGGAAATGCTGAAATGGTCGGGTCGGATGAATCCGCTGTGAAAGCAGAAGTCGCAAAAGCATTGAGCAGGCCTGCCATCGCCAACTTGCAGGCTACAGGACATGTGGACGGCAGTAAGTTGGCAGTAAGTTATGAGGTGACAGGTAAAACACAACGCAGCCGGCTTTTGATCGCGTTTGTGCAGAAGCATGCCATCAGCAAAGTAGAGCGTGGCGAGAACGCTGGACGTACTTTGCCACATGCTCAGATTGTACGGGATTTCCGAACCTACGATCTTAAGTCGGCCGCGACAGGTCAGGTCATGATATCCCTGCCTGCTGGATTCAATACGACAGAGTGGGAAGTGATCGGATTGGTGCAACAGGCAGGCGCCGGAGATGCAACAGCCGCCAGCCGCATAGCCATCGGTTAAGAAGCAGATGATCGTCAATAGCAAAGCGAGCGTGTCAATTTGATTGGCACGCTCGCTTTGCTTTTGGGCATTCTGCAGTAAATGAAACTGCCTGTACGATGTATGGTACGAGTTTTAACCAGCTTCCTGTTTTCTTAACAGTAATGTATTTATCAATTGTAGTTCGCTCTATGAAGGCTACGTTGATTTCCGCCTGGGTGGCCACTTAGCATACCGCACACAAAAAAGCCTGAGAGCTGATCTCAGGCTGTATCTATTTGTTAATGGTTGAGCGCTTATACTGGTTTCCTGGTAGATGCCAAGGCCAGGGAAGCAGCGGATGAGGCATCTCCCTGGTAAGTGGCGGGATAGAGTTTTCTGAACATCGCATAAGTGGTAGCCACCATGGCAAAGGCGATGATGGCGTCTATCGTGGAAGCAAAGCCCAGTACACTTATCTTAGAGAAAAAGGCGAAAGTAATGTCGAAGAAGATGCCGGCAAACACCCACTCTTTCAAGCGCAGGAACTTGTTGGGAGTGAGCAGCACAGCGATGCCCGATAATTTGGCTACACCCAGCAGGTAGATGAAGTGGGTAGGATAACCGAGTTGCACGGTAATATCCCAAACGATAGGGTTACGGGTGAGCTCGAAAAAGCCGCTGGAACCGAACCAAAGTGAAGTCAAAGATACACCTGCCCAATAAATTGCTTTAACTGTTTTTTGTGTCATGGTATTGCGTTTTAATATTGATTGATGACACAAAGTTGCTGCGGAGCAAGCAACCGGCAGCTGTGAATACCAGCGAGGTGGACAAATACACCGCTGAAGTAGACAGGTATAAAAAAAGCCGACGCAGTGGCCGGCTTTTACTACTGGATAGACACTTATTATTTCCAACCGCCACCGAGATTCCTGTAGATATTCACTACAGCATTCAGTTGTTGTTTCTTTGTTTCAATCAATTCAAGCTTCGCTTCGAGCGCATCCCGCTGGGTCAGCAATACTTCTAAGTAATCGGCCCGCGCATTTTTGAACAGGTCGTTCGAAATGTCGATTGACCGTGTCAGCGCATTGACCTGTTTGGTCTTCAGGTCATAGCTCTTTTCCAGGTTGCCAATATTGGATAGCTGTGTAGCTACTTCCACGTAGGCATTGAGAATACTACGTTCGTAGTTGTACATCGCCTGCACCTGTTTGGCATTAGCTGTATAGAATTCGGCCTTGATCGCATTCTTGTTGATCAACGGACCTGCCAGATCGCCAGCCAGGTTATAGAGCAATGATTCCGGCAGCCGGAAAAAATAGGAGGGCTTAAAGGCTTGCAAACCCAATGCTGCTGTAATACCAACAGATGGATAAAACTCGGCACGGGCAACTTTTACATCCAATTTGGCCGCCACCAATTCCAGCTCAGCCTGTCGGATGTCGGGACGATTGGCGAGTAGCTGGGAGGGAATGCCTGTATTGACAACTGCAGGTAATACGTCCAATAAGCTGCCCTGCTCCCGTTCGATGGGCTGCGGGAAGCGACCAAGCAGAAAGTTTATCCTGTTTTCCGTTTCCTTGACCTTCTGCAGGATATCATACTCGAGGCTTTGTGATTTCAACACTTCCGCTTCAAACTTCTGTACCGCTAATTCTGTAGCCCGCGCGGCTTCTTTCTGTATCTTAACTATACCCAGGGCATTCTGCTGTAACGCGATATTCTGCTTTACGATCGCTAATTGGTTATCGAGGGCGAGCAACTCATAATAAGAATTGGCCACCTCTGCTACCAGGTTGGTCAATACAAAGTTTTTGCCTTCCACTGTAGAGAGATAACGGGTAATGGCTGCTTGCTTGGCATTGCGCAGCTTTTTCCAGATGTCTACTTCCCAGTTGGCAAATACCGCTGCTGTAAAGTCGGTGAGTGGGTCGGGCACTTCCTTGCCAGGAGTGATCTCTGTAGAGGCGTCACCGGCACCCTGGCTGGTATAGCGGCCTACCTTTTCCACGCCCACGCCAGCCCGCGCTCCCACGGTGGGGAGCAGGGGCTGTTGCCGCATGCGAATATCATTACGAGCGATCTCGATCTCCTGCAAGGTGATCATCAACTCCTGGTTATTTTTCAGGGCAGTGTCGATCAACTTCAAAAGATTCTTGTCGGTGAAATAGTTGCGCCAGTCGATGGCCGCTGTATTGGTCGTGTCCTGCTTATTGTCGAAAGCAGTGGGCACTGTTTTATTCGCTTCCCGTATGGTTACTGCCGGAGCCTTGCAGCTGGCAACAGCCAGAAAAAAGCCTGCAGCAACCAGGACGGGGTATATCCTGCTGTTAAACATTGTGATCGATTTCTTCAGTTAACGGATTTTCTTCTTCTTCCTTTATGAATCTTCTTCTCGCCGCGATCTTACCAAATATGTAGTAAAGACCAGGTATGATCAATACCCCGAAAATGGTACCGAACAACATACCTCCTAAGGCGGCTGTACCAATTGTTCTGTTGCCGATCTTACCGGGACCGGAGGCAAAGACCAATGGGATCAGACCAGCGATAAAGGCAAAGGAAGTCATCAGGATGGGGCGGAAACGCACCTTCGCACCTTCCATGGCTGCTTCCAGTACCGTAGACCCTGACCGGTGTTTCTGCACGGCAAACTCGACGATCAGTACGGCATTTTTACCCAACAGACCAATCAGCATGACCATGGCTACCTGGGCGTAGATATTGTTCTCCAGTCCGGTTAACTTCAATAACAGGAAGGCGCCGAAGATGCCTGCCGGCAGTGATAGGATCACCGACAATGGCAGAATGAAGCTTTCGTATTGGGCAGCGAGGATCAGGTATACGAACCCTAGACAGATCAGGAAGATATACACCGCCTGGTTGCCTTGCGCCACTTCGTCTTTGGAGATACCAGCCCAGTCGATACCGTAACCGCGTGGCAGCGTTTTCTGTGCTACCTCGTTGATCACTTTGATGGCCGTACCACTACTGTATCCCGGCGCCGCAGCACCGCTGATTTCCGACGCGGTATACATATTGTGACGCGTAATTTCCGATAGACCATATACCTTCTCCATCTTCATAAAGGCTGAGAAGGGCACCATTTCCTCTTTGTCATTCTTCACGTAGAGTTTCAGGATGTCGTCGGGCAGTGCGCGGTATTGGGGCGCTGCCTGTACAATCACCTTATACTGCCGGCCAAACTTAATAAAGCTGATCTCATAGTTACTACCCAACAGCGTAGAAAGGGTGTTCATCGCATTGTCGATGCTTACCCCTTTTTGCTGGGCTATATCATTGTCGACCTTCAGCATGTATTGCGGGAAGCTGGCGCTGTAGAAACTGAAGACGGAAGAAAGCTCCTTGCGTTTGCTGAGTTCTTTCACAAAGTCATTACTCACCGTTTCCATTTTCTTGTAATCGCCCGAACCGGCTTTGTCCAGCAACCGCAATTCGAAACCTCCCGCGGCGCCATAACCAGGTACGGCTGGTGGTTGGAAGAATTCGATGTTGGCACCGGCGATATCCTTCGATTTCTTTTCCAGTTCCTCGATGATCTCCGTTACGGAATGTTTCCGCTCTTCCCAGGGTTTTAGGTTGATCAAACAGGTACCTGAGTTGGCGCCGGTACCTTCCGTCAGGATCTCGTATCCCGCCAGTGATGAAACAGAAGATACGCCATCCACTTCCTCACAGATCTTTTGTAATCTTTCTGCGATCTCGTTGGTCCTTTCCAGCGAAGACCCGGGAGGCGTTTGAATGATGGCGTAGAACATGCCCTGGTCCTCGTTCGGGATAAAACCGGAAGGCACTTTGCCATTCAGGAAATAGATGCCCGCACAGAAGGCGCCCAACATGAGGAAGGTAACCAGGCGTCGGTTGACGATCTTCCCGAGTATGCTCGTATACTTATTGGAAGCACGGTTGAAAGAATTGTTGAACCCGTCGATGAATTTATCTACCGGTGATTTCTTTTTCTTTTTACCATGCATGTTCTTCAATATCATAGCGCAAAGCGCGGGTGTCAGGGTCAGCGCCACGACACCGGAAAGAATGATCGCAGTGGCCATGGTGATGGAGAATTGGCGGTAGAAGATACCCACCGGTCCCGACATGAAAGCCACTGGGATAAACACTGCTGCCATGATAAAGGTGATGGCGATGATGGCACCGGCAATCTCGTGCATGGCTTTCTTCGTGGCTTTGAAGGCGGACAGGTGTTCTTCCTCCATCTTGGCGTGCACCGCTTCGATCACCACGATCGCATCATCCACCACCACACCGATGGCCAGTACCAGCGCAAACAGGGTGATGAGGTTGAGCGTGATGCCGAAGAACTGCATGAAGAGGAAGGTGCCGATCAATGACACCGGCACAGCCATGGCCGGGATCAGGGTAGAACGCCAGTCACCAAGGAACAGGAATACCACAATACCTACCAGGATGAAGGCCTCCACCAACGTGTGCACCACTTTCTCGATCGAAGCATCGAGGAACTTCGATACGTCATAGCTGATCTCGTACTCCATACCTTTCGGGAACGAGTTGGCCTGAATCTCTTTCATCTTGGCCTTCACGTTCTTGATTACCTGGCTGGCATTACTTCCGTACGATTGCTTCAATACGATCGCCGCAGACGGTTTGCCATTCAGGTTGGAGTAGATATCGTACATAGAACTGCCAAACTCAACCTCTGCCACATCCTTCAGGCGAAGCAGTTCGCCATTGGGATTGGAGCGAAGTACGACATTTTCATATTGCTCTTTGGTGGTAAAACGTCCTGAGTATTTCAATACATACTCGAAAGACTGTGACCGTTTACCCGAGCTTTCGCCCGTTTTGCCGGGTGATGCTTCCAGGCTCTGGTCACTCAATGCCTTCATCACTTCCTCGGCAGAGATCTTGTAGGCCAGCATACGGTCGGGCTTGAGCCAGATCCGCATGGCATACTCACGATTACCCAGGATATCGGCATAACCTACGCCATCCACCCGTTTCAACTCGGAAAGGATATTGATGTCGGCGAAGTTGAACAGGAACTTCTGGTCGGTATTGGGATCGTCGCTATACAGGTTGATGTACATCAACATGTTCGACTCTTCGCGGGTGATCTTTACCCCTTCCCGTACGACGAGTGGTGGTAGTTTGTTGACTACGGAAGCCACCCTGTTCTGTACGTTGAGAGATGCTACGTTGGGGTCGGTGCCGAGGTTGAATACTACCTGGATGGTAGCTTCTCCATCGTTACCGGCATCTGATGCCATGTATTTCATCCCTGGTACGCCATTGATGGCTCTTTCCAGGGGAATAACTACCGATTTGATCATCAACTCGCCATTCGCTCCGGGATATTCGGCCACCACGTTTACCTTGGGCGGTGAAATAGAGGGAAACTGTGTTACGGGTAACTGTGTGATGGACAATATGCCCAGGAATACGATGATGAGGGATATCACTATAGACAGCACCGGTCGCTGTATAAACTTATTAAACATTGCTACGCTATTAGGATTTATCTATTCAGCTTTCAATCTCAAATGGGCAATCACTTCGTGTGGGTCGTGAAATTCAAAATTGATCTTGTCGTTGTCTTTTACTTTCTGTACTCCTTCGAGGAGTATTTTGTCGGTAGCCTCGATGCCACTGGCTACTACATACAGGTCGGGCAGGTCGCCGGCAATGGTGATCAGCCGTGACTTGACGGTGTTGTCTTTGTCCACGACGAACACATACTTCTTATCCTGTATTTCGTAAGTTGCTTTTTGGGGAATGATCAGTGCGTTCTTCATGGGGATGGTCATCAATACCTTGCCTGTTTCGCCATGTTTCAGCAGCTTGTCGGGATTGGGAAACTTTGCCCGGAAGGCAATGTTGCCGGTTTCATTGTCAAACTCACCTTCAATAAGTTCCACCTTGCCTTCGTAAGGCAATACGGTATTGTTGGCCAACAGCAGGTTGACCTTGGTATTGTTATGGCTCTTGGTGTTGGTTTGGTAATCGAGGTATTCTGGTTCAGACACGTTGAAGTAAGCAAACATCTGGCTGTTGTCCGATAGGCTGGTCAACAGTTCACCTTCATCGATCAGGCTTCCCAGTCTTTTAGGAATGCGGTCAATGATACCGTCAAACGGGGCTCTGATCTCGGTAAACGACAGGTGTAATTTGGCCAATGCCATTTCAGCCTTGGCCTGGTCTAATTTTGCCTGAGCAACAGCCTGTTCATTCTTGGAAACAATGTTCTTTTCAACGAGAGAGGTCGTGTTTTGTAACTCAATGTCGGCAGCCCTTGCTTCTGCTTCTGCCTTCAACAACTCGGCTTCATATACCTTGGGCATGATCTTGAATAAAACCTGTCCTGCCCGTACATACTGGCCTTCGTCAACAAATATATTTTCAAGAAAGCCTTTTTCCTGCGCACGTATTTCAATGTTCTTGATAGACCGTATCTGCGACACATATTCTTTCGTAAACGCTGTGTCTACCTGTACGGGGCTGGTAACGGAAAACTTGCTGACTTCTTCTTTTTCTTCTGCCCTTGTGGTGCAGCTTGTCTGATACAACACGACGAGGAGGCTCGCCGCTACAACTATTTTTTTCATGACTGATTGTGCAATTGAAACGATAAAATGCAAGGAGGGTTCAACTCCTGTATGACTTAAATGGGTTTTGGCGATATTGTTAGCCTTGCCTGGCTATGGAGAATGGGCACCTGGTCCGGTTGCTGAAAGCAACTGAATGGCCGATGCAATCGGTCAGATCCGCAAAACTCTTTGTGTAAGATAAATATCGGGTAGGCGGCTGCAGAAGGGCAGCAGGTTGTTGGCGTAACTGCTCAGGTAATGAAGGCCGGAAATATGAGAGGGCGGAGGATTGCCCCGGGCCACCCATAAGGCCGTGCGGCTCAGTTGGCTGTAGGCATTGCCGGCTTCCTCATCTTCTGCATCCTCGCAAACAAGGCCTTCCTCATAAACGAGGTCTATATCCCTGTATTGCGCCAGATCGTGGCTGTGGCCAGCCTGCTTGACCTGGTTTCTTTTATCAGCTTGCTGAGCGGCATAATAACCCACCGAGTAATGGTGTATGCCTGTATATACATACTGGGACCCCTTCAACAGGAGTGAACACAGGCATATCAAAAATAACACGGTTCTCATTGCTTGCTTGATAAAGGTCGTGAAAGAATGTTTCGGAAAACCAATTCCACGAGCATGCAAAAATCAGAAGTTTCCTGATCTTAAGCAATGTAATTATGTTTATCCAATCGTTAATGGGTGGTTAACTGGTCGTTAACGGAGGGCTTTTGCTTGTAATGATAGAAGATGCCCTTATCAAATGGCGTCCACAAGCAGGCGTTTTGATCCGCCGCCTTCAGCGCATTATTAGTCCAGGTATTGCAGGTATGAAAAAGACTATAGCTTCCACCTGCCTCGTAAAAGGCATCGTGCTTACCGTACCGGGCATCGGCACCGATCATGATCGTCTTTCCCGTGCTATCCTTTTGCAGAGATTGTTCTATGAAAGCGATGAGTTTTTCATATTGATCCTGGCCAATGCTAAGTTTTACGCAGCGTTCGTTCTCCTGTAGTTCCTGGTAATAGGTAGCATGTATGGCCGCGCTACCCAGACCGAAGGCTGCATTGAAAGCAGTCCGTGCTTTGAGGTCCGACCAGGTAGGTGTCTCCAGGTAAAAGCCTTTATCGCCCCAGCCAATCCCGATATATTTGTATGACGAATCTCCCTGACGGGTATTGCTATAAGGGAACTCCAGGCTCCAGTCTTTTTGACTACTTCTTACCGGTACTACTACATCCGTGTGAACACCATTCGTTTTCAAATAGATATCCACGGTTGTGCCCGTAGCGGCGATCCCTTTCACCAGGATACGCGACAAGGCCCAGGCTGCTCCCAGGTATAGCAATACCAGGGCTACGAATGTTAGCAGGGTATATCCGGTGTACTTGAGTAGTTTCCTCATACAGAGATAAAGGTTAGCGGTTAATATTGATTCTGCCATCCACCAAAAGGTAACCCGTTATCGGGAAGTCCATGATAGCTACCCAAGAAAAAAGCTACCCTCGTGGGTAGCTTTGAGTATATCATTGCTTGCTGGGAATGTCGAATGAAGTGGTTGTTACTGCTTCAGGACCGATATAACAGATGGTGTGCTTTGTCCGTAACCATTTATCGAGATAAAGTACAAGCCCGCACCCAAACGACTGAGGTCGAGAGGAACCTGGTTCCATCCTTTACGGAACTGAACAGACTGCTGAAGCACGACCTGGCCAAAACTGTTTGTGACCACGACGTTCTGTTTGGTATTGTCGGTCAATAAGATCTTCACGGTTACGCGGCCCGTAGTGGGGTTCGGGTTGGCTTTGGCTGACGTGACAAGTGTCTTCTCTCCGCAAAGCGAGAGGTTGACGGCTTTACTGGTCGTCACGGAGCAACCGTTGGGATTTACGTAGGTGTACTGAACAGATTGAAGGCTAGGCTTCAGGGTATCGATAAACCAGGTATTTCCATACACGCCGGGTCCGGAGAATACGCCGCCTGGTAAATTGGCGGTTAGTTTAACCCGACCATCAGACAGGCACAGGATATTAGGCAGATCGATCACTGGTTTCTCTACAGGCTTCACCCGCAACTTGACAACCTGGGTGTGCGTAATACGGCCGGGAGCTGTCAAGGCACATCGGTAATAAACGTCATGGTCTGCCGTGGTCGACAACTGTGCTTGCGTAGCGCCAGAGATGTTGGTCCAGTTGCTGCTGTCGGAGCTTTGCTGCCATTGGTAGCCTACCGGTATTTGGATGGTTGTATTGGCCTCCGTAACAAAGCTGGTCGCGGTACCTGCACAAACCGTTTGTTCTTCCGGTTGATGCTGGATGTGGATGGTGGCCCCTTCAATGGTCAACAGGCCATGTACGAGCTTCATTTCGTAGTTTGCTGCATCGCCTCCCTGGAGTATGATTGGGTAGTCGCCCGGTACACTGGCAGTTGTTGCAGTTGTTTTAATAGTCGGTTTTGTAATACTCGATACATTTTCATTCAATACAAAACCTTCGTAGCTGATCGTGAACTCGGGTATAGGTTCTCCGAAAGCCATGGTCTTGTTGTCTGCTGTCACCGTCAGTTCTTTGCGGTTGATCAGCAATTGGATGTCTACACTGGGAGCCGCATCGTAGGTGTCGTCACCAGGCTGGCTGGCTGTGATGGTCACTGCACCGGCCTTTTTGGGCCTGATATGCCATTTGTGCTCATCGATCGGGTCCTGGTAGAGGTCTGCCACATCATAGTTGTTCAGGGTATAGGTGATCGGTAAGCCTGAGCTGGCAGTGGCTGTCAGGGTGGTATCACCATCACCATAAGTAAGTGTAATATCTTCTGCTGTGATAACCTGGTCTTTGCTGTTGGTCTCGAAGGCACCAAGATCTGGTGTACTGCCACCGATACGCGGCTTGCCCGCCAGGTCGGTGGTAATATGAGTAAGATCGGGTGATTGTCCAGACATATAGTAGAAGAAACTGCCGGTGTTGATGGTGATGCTGCCAGGCTTGAGTGTATAGTTGCCAGCTGCGGGATTGGTGAACCCTGGGTCGAGCGCACCATCGATATTACCATTGTCAACATCTTCCGGCATGCCCTCGATCAGGCTGTACAATACTACCGGATAGCTGTTGTCATCATAGATGGGGGAGCTGTTGCCCGAAACGATCGTGTTACGGATCAGCGGGTTGGAGTTGATATTGATATAGCCACCTGCTTCTACTCCTGCGAAGTTTCCGGTGATCGTGAGGTTCGTCAATACAGGTTGCGACATGTTGGTATTGGCTATACCTCCACCCTGGAAGTCGGTAAAATTGTTATAGACCAGCAAATTGGTAAAGACCGGTGAAGACTGATCGTTATAAATGCCGCCTCCGTAGAACATGCTCCGGTTGCCATAAATAATGAGGTTGCTATAGGCAGGAGAAGACATATAGTTGTGGATACCACCGCCACCCAGCCTGGTAACATATTCACCATTTACTATAATGTCTTCGAGCACTTCGCTGTTGCCTCCGCTACCTGTAATGGTAAACCCATCCAGCAAAGCGCTACCTACATCTCCGGACGCCACCACGATGTGACAAGCATTGTCGATGGTGTTATTGATCGTAAGATCGGCACCGGTACCGCTGATAACATCGTTGTCGTTGAAATCACCACTCAGGATTGACTTGTTGATGGTTAAAGACCGATTGCGTTCTGCAAGGCTGCTTTCCGTGCCGGCAAAACCACCATACACCTGAACGTTCTTCACCAGTAAGAAAGAATTGTAAGAGCCGTCGGCAATACCAAACAGGTTGTCGGCGGGGCTATACAAGGGTTTGTACGTGCCTCCGGCTACCCAGATCTGTAATGGATGTTCGCTGGTCCAATCTGCTTCCCGTAGCTTGGCATAACGCAGGGCGTCGGCAAGTTCCCGAACAGACGTAGCCCAGGTGCCGCCATCACCGGAATTGAAATTTTGCTTGTTTACATAAATAATATTGCCGACAGGGTTGATACCTTTAACCGCCATCACAAAATTGCCAATGGGGTCGGATATACAACCATTGTTGTGCACCTCTACATATACATTGTCATTGTTGGCCGGGTGATAGGTATAAACGTTTTCCGGTCCACTCTGTGCCGCTACTCCATTGATCATGAAAGTATATGTTTCGAACCCTTCCGTTGCGGTAAAGGTTACAGGGGTGCCTGCTACTATTTCACCTTCTTCCGACCGCTGCAATTCGGCTCCGGGCCCTGCCAAGATACCGATCTTCAGGCTCCCCAGGGTGGTATAGTGCGTAGCAGCACCGCCTTCGGCAGCAAATGTAAAATAACGATTGGCAGGCGTGATCGCGGGATCAGCCACGCCTACCGGCGATTGATCAGCTTCATCCATTCGCACGCCGGCAAAGAATACGGCACCAGCTTCAGGCAGTACTGGTTGGTAAAAGGTCAGGGTAACCTCGTTGTTCAGATCACCGCTGCTTGCATAAAAAGGTTCGGAGTCGGCAATGATATTACCGACTTCGTCGAGCAACACACCGGTAATTGACTTGCCAACATTGGTGGGGTCATCCGACAGGTGTACCGTCACGCCTTTTATATATACAGGAATAGTGGGGGCAGTATACCGGGCACTGACGATACCCGTGCCGGAACCGAATCCAAAACCGGTAGTGATGGGCTCGGTGCCTGTAAAACCATATTTGTTACAGCTGATCTCCTGGGCCGACTGCTTACTGTCGTTGCTATGATCCTCGTCATTGGCATCAAACGGCAATGCGGCTTCGATTTGCTGCGAACCGGAATTGGTTACTGAGCCAAGAAAAGTGAGGGTAGTAGATTCGCCCGCCGGCAGCGAGGCGATCGTTTCCGTCAGACTTTCTGCATTGGCCCCTGCAATCGTCAGGGCAACGGCGATATCCGTTTTATCACCAGAGCCGTTGTTGGTAACCGTCACGAAGATCTTGTTCTCTCCCGACCATAACCTGTTGAAGGTTTTGTATTCGGGCACCAATTCGGTGATGGCCAGGTCTTCCGAGGCTGTCGAATTCCTTTGTGTGCCATTATGACTACTGACGGCTCCTGCTCTTTTATCTGCCGGAGGTTTTCCGGAGAAGGTAGCATAGTGAGCGCTGGTGGCACAAACTGCAAACAGTGAAGCCATGGTAACCAATGACCTTACTTTACTACCGGATAGCGACGATAAAAAAAACGGGGGTACAGTTTTTATCATGGAATAGAGGATTATGGTCCCGCCAACTGCTGCCGACGGAGTATTAGTACTGGGTAACGGATTCCGCGAATGTTATATTGTTCCTAAAATTGGAATAATGACATTAACCGGGCAGCTATTGTGCCGGGTTAGCCATAATGGGATTAATTCCCCATCAGGGAATCAATTGAGCCCCGAAAGCGCCTGGGTGATCGGCGACATGCCGTTGGGATATAGAGAAGGAGCGTAGCCGGTAAACGACTTGAATTCCCGAATGAAATGGGATTGGTCAAAATACCCACAGTCGTAGGCGATGGAAGTGAGGGAGAATCGCTGCTCGTTCACCAGCCGCAAACTGTGCTGAAACCGGTTGATCTTGCTGTATAATTTTGGCGTAAGCCCGGTATACTGGAGAAAGAGTTTTTGGAGATAACGTGCGGTAATGCCATAGCGTGCAGCCACATTATCGAGGTTGTCGAAGAAATCCCTGCTGCCGATCTCCCGCATGACATCGTTGACGATCGATAATTTATTGAACTTCCGCTCGAACCGGGTAAGCCGTGCCCGCAAATAATCTTCTACGAGTTGGATGCGTTGCTGCCGGACAGTTGTATCCAATAATCGCTGATGGAGTTGTCTTACGGCGTGATCCGCTGCCTGGCTATAGTCTACCACCTGGTTGGTAAAAAGGTCAGCCTTGTCGCTCAGGAAGAATGGAGCTGCCTGTGGAAAGAGGCGGATGCCCAGCATACTGTTCCGGCCGATGGAGCGTACCGGCAACGGCCGCACGATCTGCCCCCATAGCTCAATCGCCGGGTGCGTGAGGAAATCGCTGTCGGGGGCTGTTTGCCATTGGCCGTCGCCCAGGTTAAAAATGATCTCCATATGTCCACTGGGCAATACCGTATCATCAAATGCCACTGCCGAATCGGATTCGTACAAATAATAGCATTTTACGTACTGTCTCAGTGGCGGCCCCGGTTGGTACTCCTGGTAGAACATATACTGATGTTTTTGCGTACAGACCACGCTTCTTTAAAATTACGCATTGCCAGCTGTACAACCCCAAAATTAAACGAGGCACTGCGTTGCGCATTGTAAAAATCGGAACAAATGGACCAGTGGCTGGTGTCAGGTACCACAAAATCCTACCTTTACCCATAAGCCACACCGGTATCTTAGTACGACCAGTGGGCTATGCCGGTAAAGGCAGTCGGGTGGAATCTAAAACGCTCTATAAGCGCATGACAGACAGCAAGTATATCCTTTTCTTTTTCGGATGCCTGGGGGCATTCAATGGTATTGTTTTCGGGATCTGGCTGATTATCCGGTCCCGCAAGAAACAGCTGTCCGACCTGTTTCTGGGAAGCCTGCTCCTGGCACTCAGCATTCGGATCGGTAAGTCGGTATTTGTTTTCTTCAACCCGGACCTGGCAAAAATATACCTACAACTGGGATTGTCTGCCTGTTTGTTCATCGGTCCGGCCCTGTACTTCTACACCCGTTCTGCGATGGAGCAGATCACGGAAATTCCCCGGTCCTGGAAATGGCAGATCGGCCTGTTGTTGGCAGCCATCGTACTGGTAGGAGGCTTTGCGCCCTACCCTGTATATCCCGAATTCTGGGGCACGTACATTATCCGCGCCATCTATACGGTTTGGCTGGTGTATGTCGTGGCGACCCTCGTGAAGCTTTGGCCTGTCATGGTCAAGTCGGTGAAAAGGGCAGTCTGGAAAAAACTGGGCCTGCAAAAGCAGGAAAAGTGGCTGCTGACGATCGTATTGGCCAATGTGGTCATTTTTACGACCTTTTTTCTTAGTCTCGTGGGTCGGCAATGCCAGCTTTACCTAAGCGGCTCCCTCATCTTCACGTTTGTGCTCTATGCAGTGGCCTTATGGGTCATGTATAAAAAGAAAGAACCTGTTACCGTTCAGGCACCCCCACCGCCCAAATACGCCAATAAAAAGGTGGAGGAGGGGGAAGCGAAGGCGCTGTTAGCCCGCTTGGATCAGCTCATGGTAGAACAGGAACTGTATAAAAATACCGATCTCACCCTGGCCGAGCTGGCCGCATCCGTTGCCGTGTCGAGCCACCAGCTTTCACAGGTATTGAATGATAACCTGGGCAAGAACTTTACTTTCTACATCAACGAATACCGTATTAAAAAAGCCTGCGCGATGATCGCCGGCAACCATCCTTTTTCGCTGGAAGCCATCGGATACGAGGTTGGCTTCAATTCTAAGTCCACTTTTTACACCGCTTTCCGCAAGGTCATGGCTACTACGCCGGCTTTGTACAAGGAAGGTCTGGAGAAAATGGATACTATATAATCGACTTATTAGTAGGTGGTTAATTTAATGTCGTGTACGGATCTATAATTCCGAACCTCCGGATTAATAGTACCGGACCCCACCAGTTGGCCTCCCGGCTACTTTTGGTCGTTGCCCAATCGGCAACGGCTAAATGTATTGTATGGTCAGACCTGTTTTATGGAGCCTTCTTTGTGTACTCCTTTCTCTGATGGCCGGGGCGCAGCTAACTGTTTCCGGTAAATTGATTGATAGCAACAGCCGCGCCGGCATACCCGTGGTAAGTATTATCCTCCGGGCACTGCCGGATTCTGTAATCGTGATGAATGACCGCTCGGATTCGACGGGCGGTTTTCTGTTAAAAAACATTCCTGCGGGCAAGTATGTCCTGCAGTTTACGGCCGTTGGGTACAAACGACAATTCCATCGCCTCGAGGTAAGCGCCGGGGCGGAGGAAATAGCTGTCGGTCTCCTGTCGCTCGAGCCCGACCACAACACGCTGCAGGCGGTAGTAGTAAGCGGTGAACGCAGGGCCATCCAGTACCGCGACGACAAGATGGTGATGCAGGTGGCCGGCAACGTATTGTACAAGTCCTCCATGAATGCCCTGGATATATTGTCCAAAGTTCCGGGCCTTACCGTAAACGGCGATGGTACCATGCTGCTGCAGGGCAGAAACCCGCCTACGTTATTTGTCGATGGCAAGCCATCTACCATGGGTGCAGAGGAACAACTGGCCTGGTTATCGGCCCTCACCCCCGACCAGATCGAATCGATCGAGATCATTGCCAACCCGTCTGCCCGGTACGATGGTCAATACAAAGGCATCATCGATGTACGATTGAAGAAACAGGGATTAGGCTGGAAAGGTAACCTCAGCACGCTCTTGCGCCAAAACAAATACTTCCTGGCGGATAACAGCCTTAACATTTCACTGGCAACGCCCAAACTGGTCTATGGCATACGCCTGGGTTATATCAACGGCAGCGACGCCTATCGCTATGAAGCGCTGCAGCACCTGGCCAGTAAACAATTGATGGCTACCCTGACCGACACCCGTACCAAACAGGATAACCTCAACCTGCTGGCCAGTATCGATTACCACCTCCATAAAGACCAGGTATTGGGCATTACCTTCAAATCATGGCAGGCAAAACGGGATCGGTACAGCGATAACACGCTGGAGTTTTCCGATCCCCGGCGCGAAACCTTGCTCAGCGCTTCCCAAAGCTTCACCACGGCCGATCCGACACAGCGCAACAACTCGGTCAATATTAGTTATGATGCAGTGCTCGGTAAACATCGGCTCAATGTCTTCGGTGCCTTCAGCGAGATACGCAACGGGCAGCACGAGGATCTCCGGCACTTCAATGGTTTCTCGGGGGCGCTTACCGGGTACTGGAAAACAGCGATGCAGAATGACATCAGGTTACGAACAGTGCAATTCGACTATGCCGTGCCATTCGGCAAAGGAACCGTAGAAGCCGGCAGTAAATTTGCCCATATCACCACCAGCAATGACCTGCGGTATGATACACTCACTAAAGACAACACGTTTGTTCCCGATGGTGGGCGTACCAATCGGTTCCTGTATGACGAATACATCAGTGCAGCCTATTTATCGTATGGCGCGACGGGCAAACAGCTTAGTTACAAACTAAGTCTGCGTACCGAACATACGGCCACCAATGCCAACGCCGTGACCACCCGCGAGATGAGGAAACGCAATTATTTGACCTGGCTACCCAGTGCCAGCATCAACTACACCATACGGTCCAAAGAGACCATCGGGTTGGCTTTCACCCGGCGGGTCACCCGCCCGACGGTAGAGTTGCTGAATCCCTTCCGTTTCTATTATAGTCCACGTAACTACTGGGTAGGCAATCCCTATCTGCAAGCCTCTGTGACGACACAGTTGGCCTTTACGTACACCAATAAGGATTGGCGTATATCGGCTGTTGCAGGCCGGGAAAAAGACCGTATGACGCGTTATCCCGAATATGATCCGGTGACCAATGATCTGTTGTACCTGGGCACCAACCTGCCGCACAATGATTTTGCCAATATCGAAGTGGCCTACACCATGGCGGTTACCAAATGGTGGAAGTCGATGTACAATGGTGGCGTCTATTACAGCAAAGACCTGATGCCTTATTTCGGACAGTTATTTGCCAACCCCGTGTTCGACTTCGTCATCAACGGTAGCCAGGTCTTTACCTTGCCGCAAGGGTGGACAGTAGATGCTTCCTGGCGGTATAAATCCTGGACAGGTAACAGTCTTTATTATATCAAACCAATAGGAGCACTGGACCTGGGTGTACAGAAAAGCTGGCTGAAGGGCACCTTGAATACGAAACTGAATTTCTATGATCTCTTCAATACCTATATACCACATTTGCGGTTCAGGAGAGAGGAGATCATCAACAATCGTTTTTACCACCGTGTATACGTACAGCGGCTGGCGTTGTCGGTGAACTATAGTTTCGGTAAAGCAAAGACCAAATCACGGCAAAACCGAACAACAGACGAAGAAGGTCGTGTAGGAAACTAACGGGCAAACGGCTGCGGGACAAGCCCGGCATAAACCGGTCTGATGGCGTATAACCTCTCGATGGCATAATTGCCCCTATTGATTGTCGTGCCTGACCCCTGTGTGGTCACATCGGCTGTCTTATATTTAGTGACCGCGTATAAACAACGCGGAGCATGACCATGGAAAGTTTACTGCAAGACAAAGTAGCCATCGTCTATGGCGCCGGATCGATCGGGCGTACCATCGCCCAGGCTTTTGCCAGAGAAGGTGCGCGGGTATTCATCGGTGCCCGCACGGAAGGGCGAGCCGCTAAACTGGTGGCGGCTATCCAGCAGGAGGGGGGGCAAGCGACAGCCGGTGTGGTAGATGTACTTGATCAGCAGTCTGTGTCTACTTTCGTAGCCGGGGTGGCAGCCCAGGCTGGCCGGATCGATATTACCTTTTGTGCCACCAACGTAACAGGCGGCAAGCAGGGAGCGGCTTTGAATGAAATCACCTGGGAGGATTTCTTCCTGCCGCTGGAACATTATACCAAGTCGCAATTTCTCACGGCCAATGCCGCTTCCAAATACATGGTACAACAAAGCGCCGGCGTGATCATGATGATCACTGCCATCCCCAGCCATATTCCCATCCCGTATACTACGGGGTTTGGCCCTGCCTGGGCCGCCATCGAGGCCCTTTCTAAAACACTGGCGGCTGAGTTGGGGCCGCACGGCGTAAGGACCGTCTACTTACACTCTTCCGGATCGCCTGAGTCGCAGGAGAGCATCGACCAAACTTTTGTGAACGATCCCATAGCCGATCAGCGTATGAAAGAGTGGAAGTTTGTGCACCGCAACCTGGTGGGCGGCAAACATCCTACCCTGGCGCAAGTGGGATATATGGCCGCCTTTATGGCCTCCGACAAGGCCGGTTGCACATCCGGTACCTTTGCCAACCTTTCCAGTGGCATGGTGAACGAATAAGGCTTCCGACGACCGTTTTTGCCCGCCCACCGATTGCGGCTTTGACACACCTGTAAGGAGAGATAGTTTTGACTCCGGATTGAACGGACAAAACTTAACCTAGTATGAGCAGCGAAAAACAGGTCTTCCAAACAACTAGTAAATGGCGCTGGCGGGCCTTTCAGTGGACCAGCCGCCTGGTAGTGTTTGCCCTGGTATTGATGATACCTGTGGTGATCGTCACCCTTGCGCGTGGATTAAAGCCCGGCTTGCCCTTGTTGGCCAGTAAAGCCGATGCATTACATGAATTGCCACATCCGGTAGAGCCAGCCGGCTTCAATAAAAAAGAAACTAAGAAATACAAAGGCTTTGATGCTTTTTTGAGGGCGAAGGATAAGAATGAACAATTGACAAAGCATCCGACGGCCCCGCACCTGACCAAACACCAGGTACGGGCCGCTTTTTATGTAGACTGGGACCCGCAGTCTTTTTACTCTCTGCAGCAGCACATCGATCAACTCAATATGGTGGTACCGGAATGGTTCTTCATCGACCCGGCAACCGATACCCTCCGGGTGGAAATAGACCAGGAGGCTTTGGAGTTGATGAAGCAAAAGCAGGTGAGGATCGTTCCCCTGATCAACAACACCAACGAATCCCTGGGCGAAGGTGCTTTCGATGGTGATATGATGCACCGCATACTGCACAATCCCCAAAAGCGGGAAAGACTGATCAACGATATCGTAAAGTACCTTGACCAGTACCAGCTTCAGGGCATCAATATCGACTTCGAAGATTTTAAGGAAAACAGCGATGAACCCATTATTGCTTTCCAGAAAGCATTGTATGAGCGATTGCATGCCAAAGGGTACCTGGTAACACAGGATATAATGCCGCATGATGCCGACTTCAATGTAAAGGCATTGCAGGCCCACAATGATTACATGTTCCTGATGGCTTATGATGAACATTATGCGACCAGCGTGCCGGGCAGCGTCAGCGGCCAGCAATGGGTCGAAAAGGTGTTGGATGAAACAGCCAGTGGTGTGCCCACCGATAAATTGATACTTTGTGTAGCCGCCTACGGATATGACTGGCCCCGGCATATGGAAGGCGGAACGGTTACTTACCAGCAGGCGCTGGCGGGTGCCAGGCAGTACAACGCGATGATCGGATTCGACAATACTTCCTATTCCAACCACTATCAATATACCGATGCAAATGGGTTGCCGCATGACGTGTACTTCAATGATGCAGCTACTAATTTCAACACGGTGCGGTTTGCTGATGAATACGGAACAGCCGGTACCGCTTTGTGGCGGCTGGGTAGCGAAGATGACCGCATCTGGACCTTCTACAGTCGTAACCTGACCAATAAAGCATTGGCAGCACATCCTTTCGACTACAGTAAATTAAAACTGGTCAAGACAGCGGTAGAGCGGCCCGATTATATTGGAGATGGCGAAGTGCTCAATGTACTTACCGACCCACAACCAGGTAAGATCAATCTGTCGGTAGATACTACCGAGGGGCTGATCGGTGAACAACAATATGTGCAGTTACCTACCCGCTATGTGATCAGGAAATATGGTGTGGTACACAAGCAGGTTGCCCTCACCTTCGATGATGGACCTGATCCTACCTATACTCCCCAGGTACTGGACATTCTTAAAAAGGAGCAGGTACCCGCTGCCTTTTTTGTGATCGGTGTGCAGGCGGAGAACAACCTGCCTTTGTTGAAAAGGATCTACCGGGAAGGACATGAGATCGGTAACCATACTTTCACCCATCCCAACATTGCTGCCGTCAGCGCAGAGCGGGCAGGAACGGAAATGGAAGCCACCAGATTGCTGATAGAAGCCATTACCGGCAGGAGTACAGTACTGTTCAGAGCCCCTTATAATGCCGATTCGGAGCCGTCTACCGACGCGGAATTGCGCCCCATCAGCCTCAGTAAACAACAAAACTATTATACGATCGGAGAAAGCATCGATCCCAACGATTGGGAGCCGGGTGTGAATGCGGATAGTGTGTACAACCGAACCATCCGGGAGTATGAGGAAAATCCTTCCAAGGGCATTATTCTCTTACACGATGCTGGTCGCAATCGGCAGGCAACGGTGGATGCATTGCCCCGTATTATTCATTATTTCAAGCAACATGGTATTGCCTTTACTACCATTGCTGGCCTGCTGGGTAAAACCCGGGATGAGGTGATGCCGCCGGTGAACAATTCATTGGTTGCCTGGAACGGACGTATTGCTACAGTTGGTTATTGGCTCGGCCACTTCCTGACTGCCGCCTTCTGGGTGGCCATCGTACTGGGCTTTGTGCGTATTGGAGCGATGGCTGTGATGGCCATCCTGCAGAGGATCAGATCGAGCAGGGCAGCAAGGCAGTTGTCTGCAATACCATTTGCCAATGCAGCAGCTCAGCCGACAGTCAGCATTATTGTGCCTGCCTATAATGAAGCGATCAATGCGGTGAAGACCATCGAAACCCTGCTGCAGCAAGACTACCCCCATTTCGATATCCTGTTTGTAGACGACGGGTCCAAAGACAAGACTTTTGAGATCGTGTCAGCAGCCTTTGCGGGCAACGAACGTGTACGTGTGTTGACCAAGCCCAATGGCGGCAAAGCATCGGCCCTCAATTATGGCCTGTCCCAAACAACCCGGGCGTTTGTCATCTGTATCGATGCCGATACACAATTGAAGCAGGATGCAGTAAGCCAGTTGATGCGGAAGTTTGAGGTGCCCGAAACGGCCGGCAATACTGTACGGCTCATTGGTGCCGTTGCCGGTAACGTGAAGGTGGGTAATGAAAATAACATGTTGACCCGCTGGCAAAGCATCGAATATACGACTGCGCAGAATTTCGATCGCCGGGCCTTCGATCTCATTAATGGCATTACCGTAGTACCTGGAGCTATCGGAGCTTTCCGTAAAGCAGCCATTGAAGAAGCCGGTGGGTTTACCACCGATACGCTGGCGGAAGATTGCGATCTTACCATCCGGATCTTACGTAGTGGCTATCACGTGGTGAATTGTCCCGAAGCCATCGCGGTCACAGAGGCGCCGGAAACATTAAAGCAGTTCATGAAACAACGTTTCCGTTGGTCGTATGGGGTGATGCAGGCATTCTGGAAGAACAGGGACGCTTGTTTCAATCCCCGCTATAAGGCGCTGGGTATGGTATCGCTGCCCAATATTCTGCTGTTCCAGATAATATTGCCGGTATTGGCGCCGTTAGCAGATGTTATGTTCGTGCTGAGCCTGTTCTGGAACCGGCACGACCCGGGTAGTATGCACAAGATCCTGTTTTATTACCTGGTGTTTTTCGCCGTAGACGTACTGGTGAGTGTGGTGGCCTTCATTTTTGAGAAAGAGAAGCCAGCGAAGCTGGTTTGGCTCATACCGCAACGGTTGGTATACCGTCAGCTGATGTACGTGATCCTGTTCCGGTCAATCCGGAAGGCTGTGAAGGGAGAAGGGCAGGGTTGGGGTGTACTCAAGCGGACAGGAAATGTCAAGCAACTGAGCGGAACTATGGCATCATAAAACGACTGATTTTGCCGATTCACCGAATGGTTGAAAAGCCGGGATTTTGTACCAGTATCTTTACAAAACGATAAATCACATAACATGAAAAAAGTACTCTTAGCCATCCTCGTCATCATCGGTTTCCATGCGGCGTCAGTAGCTCAAACGGCACCTGCCACCAAGACCGCCACAACACAGGCAAAAAAAGAAGATAAAGCGTCCGTCAACAAGGAACATGCGAAAGCAACCACACCGGCTATCCCCGAAAAGCCTGCCAAAGACGAAAAGGCAGCAGGCCCTGTAAAGAAAGATGGTACACCGGATAAACGCTACAAAGCCAATCAGGCCAAAGCATCCGGACCTGCCAAGAAAGATGGTACTCCAGACATGCGTTATAAGGCAAATAAGAAGAAGGCCGCAAAATAATAGTTTATGTTAGGTTAAGGTTTAATCTCCCATTCAATCCAGGGTGTCTCTGCAAAAGAGGCACCCTTTTTTGATCAATGCCCCTATTAATTAAAATAACCATCTTTCAAGGCTTCGCAGAAAATGGTGTAGTCTTTGGCAACTTGTTTGGCATAAGCGGAAGCCCAGTCGAGCACCGTATTTTCCCAGGCGGCATCGACGGCAAATGCCTTCAATGCATCGGCGGTGGCAGCTCCCTGTCTGCCGCTGCTGCGCAGGTGGGCAGATGCTATCAGCATGGCCAGGTCCGAGAGGTATTGAACTACACGATTGGTTTGCTGCCAGGCACTATCGAGATCGATCTTATCGGCAGTGGGCTGGATGGCACGTGCTACATACCATTCATCCCGGAATACGAAGGGCGTCAGGTAAGCGGGGGTTACATGTTGCATCATGTCCTGTACGCCAATGATACGGTCCGCTTCCTGCTGCCAGCTGGGTTGAACAACTCCTGCCGGTAGTGGAATGCAGGAAGCTGTGGCCAGCTTCAGGTCGATCAATCTTTTTTTGCGTGGGTCTTCCTTGTTTTCCAACAGGCAGAGATATCGTTTGAGGCCAATACTGCCGGTGCCTGCAATACGGAAGCCGGCATCTACCATTTTATAGCCTGCGTGATAGCCTGTGGCAGCCGTTGCTGCAAATGTTTTGATCAGGTCTTTTTTCAGGGGGGCGTCGATTGCCAGCAATTTTTTATCCAACAGCAATTTGGCGCCGGAGGCCTTGTTGTTGGTTCGCTCACGCAATAGGTCGCCCCGTTTACGCTCGCTCACTTTGTTGATGAGCTTTTTGATAAGCCCTGCGGCAGTTTCCTTTTCGATGTTGAAAGCCTTGTTGCGGATCAATGCAAACCGGTATTGTTGCAGTAACTGCTGTACCAGCTTCTTTTTTTCTTTGTAGGTAAGACCTATTTCGGCGGTGGCGAGCTCTAAAGATACCAGGCAACGCGACAGATCATATAGCAACGGGGCCTGCATACCTTCATCGAAATCGTTCATGTCGAAGTACACCAATTTATTGCCGCCTTTATAGCTGCCGAAATTCTCCAGGTGAAGATCGCCACAGATCCAGGTGCCTGGCGAAGTGGAAAACGGATATGCCTGCAGCAGGTCATGGTAAAACAAGTGGCAGGTACCGCGAAAGAACCGGAAGGCATCGATGGCCATCGCCTCATACTTCAGTGGCAGTACTGCTTGCTCCCTGTTCGCATTAAAGAGTCTGATGATCGCCGGAGTATCTCTGTTCACCATACTGTTAAGGTAATCTTTTATGGTTGATAGTGATGAAGCGACCTCTGGCAGGCGATTTCTTAATCTACATTAAGAGTTTGATAATCTACTTCTTGGCTTCGATAAATTATACAACACTATCCCCCAATTGTCACTTGTTGCCGGTTACGCACTGATATAATTTTGTGTTATCAAATTGAATGAAACAGATAATAAACCTAACAAAACTTAAATAAGAAGATCATGAAAACGACCTTGAAGTCAATCGCCGCCTTGCTCTCACTGACTGTTATTGGATTTACAGCCACCGCTCAAAAACCTTCACCCGAGTTACTGACACCCACCAACCACGCATTGGTACTGATCGATCACGAAAGTCAGATGGGTTTTGCGGTGAAGAACATTGCCATCGAACAACTGAGAAACAATACAGGGTTGGTTGCAGGCGCTTCCACCATCTTTAAAGTGCCTACGGTTGTCACAACGGTGGCAGAGAAATCATTCAGCGGTCCATTGTTTCCGGAAGTAACTGAGTTTTACCCCGCCAATAAAACGAATTACATCGATCGCACCACGATGAACAGCTGGGAAGATGTGAATGCACACAAAGCGATCGTTGATAAAGGCAAAAAGAAGATCGTATTGGCTGGACTCTGGACCAGTGTTTGTATCGTAGGCCCCGCCCTTTCGGCCAAAGCAGAAGGATATGACGTTTATGTGATCACCGATGCCAGCGGCGACGTCAGCACGGAAGCACATGAAATGGCTATTCAACGGATGATCCAGGCTGGTGTAAAACCCATCACTGCGATCCAGTACCTGCTCGAACTGCAACGTGACTGGGCAAGAGCTGAAACCTATGGACCTGTTACAACCCTTGTTAAGAAATACGGCGGTGCTTATGGCATCGGCATCCAGTATGCTCATGAAATGCTGAAACACTAATGATAAGTTGATGTTGTAATGAGGGCAGCACGGCTGCCCTCTTGTTTTTAAAGAGCTACATGTTTCAATAGCATGATTACGGATTTTTAGACGAGTGAATATTACTGCAATGAAAACGAATGATACGATACGAATGATCCTGGGTGTTTTGCTGCCTGCTATGCTGTTGGGCACTAAACCAACTCTGGCACAGCAAAAAGCAGACATCATTGTTACCAATGCTAAGGTGACCACGGGTGAAGGAAAAGAAGAAGTAGAAGCTGTGGCCATTGCCGGCAACAAAATACTGCTGACGGGTACCGCCCAACAAGTGCTGAAACTGAAGACCAAACAAACAAAAATTATTGACGCCGGCGGTAGGCGGGTCATCCCGGGCCTGTTCGACAGTCACCTGCATGTGATCCGCGGCGGACGTTTTTACAATACGGAGTTGCGTTGGGATGGTGTGACCAGCTTGCAACGTGCATTGGCCATGCTGAAGGAACAGGCGCAACGTACGCCGCCGGGTCAATGGATACGGGTGGTTGGTGGCTGGAACGAATACCAGTTTGCCGAAAAAAGATTGCCGACCCTGGAAGAGATCAACGCCGCCACCGGCAATGTGCCCACGTTTGTATTATACCTGTATGGTAAAGCCTGGCTCAACAAGGCGGGTGTTGCTCAACTCAACATCAATGGCGATACGCCCAACCCACCTGGTGGTTTGATCGAGAAAGACAACGATGGTAACCCGACCGGCTTGTTGGTGGCAGAGCCCAACGCTTTTATCCTGTATTCTACGCTGGCCAAATTGCCTGAGTTGACGACCGAAGAGAAAGTTAACTCTACGCTCCAATACATGACTGAACTGAATCGCCTGGGTGTGACGGCTGTTATGGATGCGGGTGGTGGCTTCCAGAATTTTCCGGATGACTACGCCATCACCGATTCATTGAACAAGCTGGGCAAGATCACGGTAAGACTTCCCTATTTTCTCTTCGCCCAGAAGAAAGGAACCGAACTGAACGATTACCAGCGATGGACAGGCATGGTGGAGATCGACCATCATGGCCATAATGGCGTGAATGAAGTCGATTATTATGTTGGTGGAGGTGGAGAGAACCTGGTGGCAGACGCCGCCGACTTCGAGAATTTTCAATTCCCCCGCCCCGAGCTGCCGGCCAGTATGGAAGGCAACCTCAAAAATGTTATTAGCCTGTTGGTACAAAAACGCTGGCCGTTCCGCCTGCATGCGACCTACAATGAAAGCATCAGCCGCGACCTGGATGTAATAGAAGCAGTTAATAAAGAAACACCCTTGAATGGCCTGGTATGGTTTATTGATCATGCGGAAACGATCAGTGAGGCCAATCTGCAACGTATCAAAGCCCTTGGCGGTGGTATCGCCGTACAACACAGAATGGCGTACCAGGGTGAGAGTTTTATTCACCGTTACGGAAAGAAAGCCGCACTGGCGGCACCACCCGTAAAGCGGATGCTGGAACTGGGGCTGCCAGTTGGCCTGGGTACGGATGGTACACGGGTAGCGAGCTACAATCCCTGGATAGCCTTGTACTGGATCACATCAGGTAATACCATTGGAGGCACTGCTGTGATGGCAAAGGACAAAACGCTGGACCGACATACCGCCTTGCAATTGCTGACGGCAGGTGGCTGGGGACTGATCAAGGAAAAAGGAAAAGGCAGCATCAAAGCTGGTAATGCCGCAGACCTGGTTATCCTCAATAAAGATTATTTCAGTGTGACGGACGAAGAGATCAAATCCATTGCCGCTTCGCTGACGATCGTAGATGGAAAGGTGGTGTATGGGGATAGCCACTTCAAGACAATAGCACCCGCTGCGCTGCCCGTGATTCCTTCCTGGAGTCCGGTAAAGTATTTCGGCGGGTATCAATAAGTAGTTTGGTCACATGTGTGTATGCATCAAAGAGCCGTCCGCATTGTAGGGCGGCTTCTTTCTTTGTCGGATACAGGCAGTGGGCTGCCTCATTTAGTAGCTGCAACAACGATCATTTTTCTTGTTGATACGTTATTTATTTAATTGACGGCAGCATGCAACAGGATCTGGTGCCAGTAATAATATTCAGTAAGTTGCCTGCCTGTTTTTCTATCAACCACTCTTCCCGCCGTCAATTGGTCAATACTTCATTTAAATCTACAACGATGAAAACATTAGACAAGAAAGTAGCGATTGTTACAGGCGCCGGCTCCGGCATTGGTCAGGCTATTGCTGAATTGTTTGCCAGTGAGGGTGCCAGGGTGGTAGTATCTGATATTGACGCAACACATGGTGAATCGGTAGTGGCTGCGATCAAAGCCAAAGGAGGAGAAGCCATTTTCGTCAAGGCGGATACTTCAATGCCGGGTGATAGCAAGGCATTGGTAGAGCAGACGGTGAAGGCCTTTGGCGGTTTGCATATTGCAGTGAACAACGCTGGTATTGGTGGTCCACAGGCATTAACCGGTGAGTATCCTATTGATGGCTGGGATAAGGTGATCGGGATCAATCTCTCCGGTGTATTTTATGGTATGCGGTATCAGCTGCCTGCGATCCTGACATCGGGTGGCGGGAATGTTGTGAATATGGCTTCTATCCTGGGAAAGGTCGGTACAAAGTTCTCGGCGGCTTATGCCGCTGCGAAACATGGTGTGATCGGTCTTACCGAAGCAGCAGCCCTCGAGTATGCCGACAAAAATATCAGAGTCAATTCCATCGGGCCGGGTTATATCACGACCCCGTTGCTGACCAAAAATCTGAATGAAGCACAAATGAAAGCACTGGTTGGTTTGCACCCCATGGGCCGGCTCGGCAAATCGGAAGAAGTGGCTGAGCTGGCTTTGTGGTTGGCTTCCGACAAGGCTTCCTTCGTAACGGGCTCCTACTACAATGTAGATGGGGGATATCTCGCTCAATAATAACTGGCAGACACTGACTGTTTCAATAAACAAAGGCCGCCCCGGATCCGGGGCGGCCTTTGTTTATGTTGTACCACTACATGATGAATGAGCTTTGCCTGATCCTTAGCGGCAGGCAGACCATCGTATCAATAGCTATCATTTTGCTTCATGTAACCGGGGATGTTTGCAGCAGCATCAACAGCCGTTTGCGGAATGGGGAAGATGCGCTTCTTAACATCAGTGTTGTTCTTTTCCGTCCAGGTGCCTTCGTATTTGCCAAAACGGATCATATCGGTTCTGCGCAGGCATTCCCAATACAATTCGAAGCCGCGCTCGCGGAAGAGAATGTCGAGGCTCATACTGGTCAATGCTGGCGGTACCTGACGGGCGGTACGGGCAGCTCTTACAATGTTTACATCGGCCAGCGCTCCGGTTGCATCATTGTTCTTACGCAGTTTGGCTTCTGCACGCATCAGGTATACATCCGCCAGGCGCAGGATCACGATATTGGCTTCGCCGAAGTTACGGCCACTCACCGATTTGCGGCTGTACTCATATTTCGATACCCGGTAGCCGGATGGATAGTTACTGCCATCGGTGGTGTAGTCAACTTTTTCGGTAAAGTTCACCGCCAATGTGCCCCGGTTGCGGGAATCGTGGAACAACGGACCTACTTTCATATTGCCATTCGCACATTTTACGAAGGCGCTGTTTCTCTTGATCAATCCATATTGCTGGCCGCGCAGGATGCCGCGGTTGATCTTGAACTGCGCAGCGGGTACGCAGCTGTCGGCCGGATTGCTATAGATCGAGAGGTTTTCTTTATAAAAGCGGGGGTCGGCTACGGCAGGATCAACAGCGCCATAGGCATTTACCCAGCTCCGGTAGAAATCGGAGGTAATGGCAGGGCCATCCGTTCCGTTGGCATTGATGTAGTCGGGCAGGGGCCATTGGTCGCCGGAGAGGGAGAAATAAGCCATCCGGTTGTGACCGTTGAGTTCGGCACGCTGGTCTACAGCAAAAACGATCTCCTTGTTGGTGTCGTTGTTGTCGTCGAAGATGGAGAAATACTCTGCAGAAAGCTGGTATTTATTGCTGGCGATGATCTTGTCGGTGTATTCGATCACCTTGTCCATATCGGCTGCAGCGAAGGTAAACTGGGCACCGTAAATATTGGTATACACAGCACTGTTGAGGTACAAGCGTGCCAGTAAACCCCAGCAGGCTTCTTTCGACAGACGTCCTTGTGTAACATTGCTTTCCAGGTTAGGCTCAGCGGCAAGCAACTCAGATTTGATGTATTCTACAGCTTCACTACCACGAACGATCTTCGACAAGGCGGTAGGGTCTTCTTTTACGAACACAATACCAAAAAGATCGAGCAGCATCATATTGTAGTACGCACGCATCCCTCTCGCTTCCGCCAGGAATGTTTTGGCAGAAGGATCTTTGGTGGTCGGCAGCGTGGTGATGGCTGTCAGCGACCGGGAGATTGACTGGGTTAAAAAGGTCCACGTGTTGCGGATATTCGGATCGGTGGTGGTAAAGTTATGCGTATGCATCGAGAGGTAAATACCATTATCACCCCAATCGGTACCGCCCCGGTAAGGGAGGATCGCCTCGTCGGTAGATATTTCCTGCATGGTCAGGTAAGTGGTATGCTGGAAGATGCTGGGCAGGTTGGCGTACACGGGGGCGATGATGCCTTCTGCTATTTCCTTATCGGTTTTACCGTATGAGGAGGTTTCATCCAATATCGTTTCGTTCAGTTTGGTACAACCAGTACCGGCTGCCAACGCAGCTATAATGACGGGAAGTATAAGTTTATTCTTTTTCATGATCGTGCGCTTTAGAATGTTACGTTAACACCAACAAGGAATGATCTTGCCTTGGGATAGCTGAGGTAGTCGATGCCATAAGAGGATACACCCTTGTCCTGGCGATCGATATTAACTTCCGGATCATATCCGTCGTACGGAGTGATCACGAAGAGGTTTTGACCGGTAAAGGACAGGCGAAGGGAAGATACCCATTTGGACAGGCCCAGCGATTCTGGGTTGAAGTTGTAACCCAGTGTACAGTTGTTGAAGCGGAAGTACTTACCGTCTTTCACGAAGCGGGAAGAGATCGGTGCGTTGTTGGTAACCGCTTCTTCCGGATACTTGATCGCCTCAGGGGTTGTATTTACGCCTTTCGACAACAGCAACTTGTAAAAGCTGGTATTGGCCGTGTTGTCATAGATCTTATTGCCGGAAACGCCGTTGAAGTTGGCAGAGAAATCGAAGCCTTTATAACCCAGGGTGAAATAGAGGTTATAAGTGCGGTTTGGCAGCGCAGTGCCTACAGGAACACGGTCATAGTCATTGGAGTTGCCGTCTTTGTTGATATCTGCATATACGCTCTTACCGGTATTGTCAAAGCCAATGAACTCTCTCAGGTAGTAGGTGCCGATGGGCTGTCCGTTCACATAGCCGTTCACCGGGCTATTGGTAAGACCGGACCCTTGCGCAAATCCTGAAGTGATCACCGTGTAAGGTGAGTTTTTCACCTTGTTGTCGATGAAGGTGATGTTACCGCCTACATTGTAGGTGAAGCCGCCACGCGTGCTGCCACGATAGTTCAGATCCAATTCCACACCCTGGTTGATGATGTTCATGTTCTTTTCATTGGTCCAGGTGTCGGGAGCCGGTTGGATGGGATCAGAAGGAATGACAAGCAGCAGGATATTCTCAGATACCTTTCTGAAGTAATCTACCGTACCGCTCAGGGCGCCTTTCAGGAATTCGAAATCTACGCCGAGGTCGGTTTGGGTAGACACTTCCCATTGCAGATCGGGGTTGGCGAGACGGCTATAAGTGGTGCCGGCAGGAAAGGTGGCAGTACCATTAAGCGGATAGCTGGTGGTACCTGATACCGTAGAGGTAAACAGGGCCTGTGTGATCTTGGGTGGAATTTCCTGGGTACCCGTCTGGCCCCAGCCAGCACGCAATTTCAGGTTGTAGAAGATCGAGTTTTCCAGGAACGCTTCCTTAGAGAGTATCCAGGCTGCCGAGAAGGACGGGAATATACCGTACTTGTTGTTGGCACCAAACTTCGACGAACCATCTGCGCGCACGGTTGCCGTCAACAGGTAGCGGTCATTGTATTGATAAGTTGCTCTTCCAAAGAATGACTGCAGCTCATTGGCGTAGGCAGAACCGGAAGGTTTGTTACTTGCCAGTGTCAGTTCCTGACCGAGGCCTGGATTGTATATAGGCTCGATATCGGATACGGCGAAGTTGTTGATGCTGGTAGCTCTTGTTTGAATAAAGATCTTCTGATAAGAGTGACCGGCCAATGCCGATATTTTGTGCAGACCGAAATTGTTGGAATAGGTCAGGTAGTTTTCGATCAGGTGGTTGCGGTTAACGTTGTTGTATGTTTCCAGACGGCCCGGACGCACCAGTTCTGTGCTGGGCAGTGATTGGATGTCGCGGGTACCTGTAGCGTTATCGATACCAAAGTTGAGTTTGTATACCAGGCCTTTGGCGAGGGTCAGCGATCCACTGATATTACCCAACACGCGATTGATGGTGGTGAGGTCTTTTTCGAGCGCGAGCGTTGCCATGGGGTTTACGCCGGTCAGGAATACAGTTGGCTTGCCATTCGCATCGAAAGCAGGCAGGGTAGGATTGGTGGAGAGCGCACCACCTATCAGTCCGCCGATATTAGGGCGTCTGTTGACAGTGTTGTTGGCACTCAGGTTGACTTCGATGGTCAGTTTATCGTCGAGCAGTTTTTGCGTCAGGTTGATACGGCCTGTATAACGCTTGATCTCGTTGCCTTTGAGGATACCCTGTTGTTGTTGCATACCCAGTGAGCCAAAGTAGTTGAAGCGGTTGGTACCGCCTGCCATGCTCAGGTTATGGTTTTGGGTATAGGCGGTGCGGGTGATCTCATCCTGCCAGTCGGTATTGCCTTTGAAGTCGGTTACGGTACCACCGAGTGCCGCAACTTGTGTCAGAAACTCGGGAGCGCTGAACACGGGCAGTTTGCGCGATATATTGCTGATACCGCCGCCGAACGTATAGGTAGTGTTGCTTGCGCCAGCCTTACCACGTTTAGTGGTAACAATTACAACGCCATTGGCGCCTCTTGAGCCGTAGATGGCGGTAGCAGAAGCGTCTTTCAGCACGTCCATTGATTCAATATCCTGCGGGTTGATAAAAGCGAGGGGATTGGTAGCGCCGCCGGTAGAGCTGTTGTCGAGGGCCATACCATCTACTACATATAAAGGTTGAGCGTCTGCACGCAACGTGCCCGGGCCACGGATGGTCACTTTTTGCATGCCGCCGGGCTCACCGGTAGAAGACGTAACATTTACGCCGGATACCTTGCCTTGCAGAAGTTCTTCGGGCGAGTTGATGATACCACGGTTGAAGTCGGCTGCTTTTACCGATTTAACGGCACCAGTCACATCGCGTTTGGATGCTTTACCATAACCTACTACTACCACTTCTGCGGCCGTATTGGAGGCCGCAGGTTCCAATGTCACCTGGAGTGTGATCGTGTTGGCTGTGCCGGGCTTGCTGCCGGTAATTGTTTTCTCTGCATAACCAATGTGTGAAAAGGTAAACGTAAAAGTGCCGGTAGGATCGAGTTGTGTAAACTCGAATGCTCCTTTGCTGTTGGTCTGTGCAGATTTCTTGAAAGATGATTTTTCGCTGGCAATGACTACAGTAACACCGGGCATCGGTGCGCCTGTTTCATTTTGTACAATACCAGTGGCTGTAGCTGGGTTTTGTTGGGTAAATGCCGTAGCATACATGAGCAGGTGCAGCAATAGCAGTCCACCCCACATGGTTACCCGTGGGTTGATAAATTTCATTTGGCGTTAAATTTTTAATGAGGTGCAAAGTTGTTAGAAAAACAGGGGTATGGATCGTTTACCGGATTATCAATGGGTTAAGTTAATGAGAACTAAATATTATCTTTTATCTTATTGCGAAACCGGTTTCGTAAATGAACCTATTTACCAAGCAGCGTTTTTTTAGGCATCTTTCGCTGCTTGCATTTCATGCTTGCGGAAAGTGTGGAAGCGAATTCGAACCAGTAAAGTTTCGGACCGAAAACAGCGCTTTAATAAAGGAGATGCTCCCAGTTTTCTGGATTGAATGATTGCAGTATGTTATCAGGAAATTATGTTTTGATGGGAAAGTGGTAAGCAGGCAGCTGAGGTTGCGAAGGCGGTAAGGTGTTTGAGGGCGGGGCGATCATGGTTCATGATCGAAATCTTGTACTTCGCAGTGGATATGTACGCAGCCCGATTGTGTACAAGAGCGCTGCATAATGCCTGAAGTTATTCTCCAGCTTGTCTACATATTGCCTAAACGCCCTCTTCTAAGAGGCGATTGGTAGGCTGGTTACTGAGGCGTCCCTGACGGAGCACAGGGGATGATCCGGCAACCTAACAAGGACCAACCGGCCACCTAAAGCGGTGCAGCACCTCGGCATCAGCTCGGCATGACCTCGGCACGAGCTCGGCAGTAAATCGTCATATTTTGTTTTTAAGTTATTTGTATTTTGATTACATTGTGGTAATTGATACTGCAAATCATGAAGTTCAATCCTAAGAAGAAAAAACCTGGACATCGACCACCTTCTCAAGCCGGACATCATTGGGTTATGAAAAAAGATGGTACAGGGTATTGGCGGAAGAACAATACCAATCGTCCGCTGAATGCAGCCATGCAGGCAAGTGCCGCCCATACAGCCGTCACCAATGAGGCTGCCAAAAGAGTGGCGGCCCGGCTATTACCAGTTACTTCCTGTTTGAATACCGGAAGTCTGATCACGAAGATGGCCGGAGCATTCAAAAAATCGCTTTTACAGTACGGCGAAATGAACTACGATCATCTGCGTAAGCTCGATTTTCAGCCCGACGATTACACGTTCTCTAAATTGGCGAAAGGACATCTCCAGGAGCATATCGAAAACGGTCGCCTTCACCTGAGTATTACTGTTGGGGGAAAAAGTGTGACGAAACACAGCAAACTACCCACCGGCTATTGGGTTGAGTTGATCCTGCTGTGGGGTGATCCGGGTAGTGATAAGGAGCTGCGTGTAGATAGTATCACTTCTGATACCTACAGGTTTGATGAAGGTAAGGGGGCTTATACTAATTGCCTGCTCGCCATCGACCTGCCCGAGCGGCAGGCCTGGATGGCGATGGTGAAAGTGACTTGTAGCGGTAATGATGTGGAAAGCTCGCCAAAGTACAATGCTATGAAGGTTTTACGTGTTGGGCATGGATATACTATGCTAAAGTGACTTTAATTCAATATTTGTTTGACCCTTGTTTTGATGTATCCGTTCTGCAAATACTGGTAGAGGTTTTTGCCCGGGCAATCGGTTTTCGTCGAATGGTCTTTGTGCGAAGCGATGGTCTCAAAAGGCAGATCATATTTTTTCACACACCAGGCGATGAGTTGTGTCAGCGCTTCCAGCTGTTTTTTAGGTACTTCCTGTGTCTCAAAATTGCCCAGACAGGAAATGAGCAGGTGACCGGCGGGATCGTACTCTGTAGCGGTTTCTCCTACTGTGTACACATCTCTTCCTTCATAGATGGTGCCATCAGGTGCGATGAGAAAGTGGTAAGGAATATCCGTCCAGTTCCTGTCTTTGCCCATACCCCAGGTTTGTACATTCTTAATGTGTTTTGCTGCATCCTTGGTGGAGTCGAAAAAGGTGCCTTCGTGGTGAATGGTCAATTGTACGGGCTTGTGCGTGCGAAAGGGTTTCGCGGCAGCCGCCTGCCATCCCGCGCGGGGCACGATGATGGCAGACGTATTGATAAATTTGATCGTATTCTCTATTTCCTTAAAAGCGCTTTCATTGCCGTTACGGTCTACCGCCGTCACCACGATATGGGAAGGCAGGTTTTTGTCGGCGGGTAGTTCCAGTACCGTCGAGCGGTCTTTGCGGTTCATGATCTGGTATTTCCAGTATTCTTTGCCCAGGCGGTCTTTGTATTTGGCATATACGACGTAGTGGAACACATCTTTGTCATCGGCATGTGTCCAGCTGACTTTGATGCTGGCGCCCAATTGATCGATCGTGACGTTGGGCGACTCGGGAGCCTTGTTGTCGAGCCAGGGGCTGGCGGGCACCAGGGCCTGCTGCTTATAAGGACCTGTAATGATCCCTTTAGTCATGGACGGACTTTGCGTAAGCTGCGAAATGCTCCAATGAATGGCGCCGACGCTGTTGGGGACCATGGCGCGGGTGGTCAGTATCTGTCCGATGATCTCATTGACATTGCGCACACTGGTATCGGTGCCTACGTTCATGCCGGGCCACAGGTGGCGGTTTTCGGTATTTTCCCCGGCCCACCATCCCAGCAGGATGGGGAAGCTTTGTTGCAGGCGGCTAATGGGCCAATAGAGTTGTGGTGAGAAATAATCGATCCAGCCCTTGTTGAGCCAAAGCTTCGCATCCGCATACAATACATTGTATTGATCGAAACCGGCAACGTATTCCGGATAGCCGGGCCGCCAGATGCCGAAGGGACTCAGTCCAAATTTTACGTGTTTCTTTTCTGCCTTGATCTCTTTATACAATCTTTCGATGAACGCATTTACCGCGTTGCGGCGATAGTCGCCCCGGTCGAGTTTACCACCACCGGCCTTGTACGCGGCGTAGCTGGCGCTATCCGGAAAGTCGGCGCCTTCGTTATAATCCGGGTAAGGGTAGAAATAATCGTCGAAGTGGACACCGTCGATGTCATACCGTTTTACGATATCCATGACTACGGCTGCTGAATGGTCTTGTGTGCCCTTCAGGGCGGGGTCAAACCACCAGTAATTGCCTTGCTTCAGCTTGACGACCAGTTCGGGTTTCTTTTTGACGATGGAACTGTCGGATACCGGTCCGCCAACGGTATGGTGTGCCCGATAGGGGTTGAGCCATACGTGCAGTTCGATACCGCGGTCATGGGCTTCTTCTACCCAAAATTGAAGCGGGTCGTAATAGGGACTCGGTGCTTTGCCCTGGGTGCCGGTGAGGTAATAGGACCAGGGCTCCAGTGAACTTTGGTACAGGGCATCGGCCTGCGGCCTTACCTGGAATATGACGGCGTTGAAGTTATTGGTCTTGAGGTAATCAAGCAGGGCAATGGCTTCTTTTTTCTGTTGATCGACGGGTATGCCTGGTTTGCTGGGCCAGTTGATGTTGGCGACGGTGGCGACCCACGCGGCGCGGAATTCCCGCGCAGCTTTGGGACCAGTGGCAGGCGTAGCCGTAGAGGCGGGTTGCTGCGCTTGCTTTTTAGTGGCCGAGCAGGCTGCGATCGATGCAATCAACAGCAGGGTGCAGGAAATGGATAGAATGTTCTTGAGCATGTTGCTGTATTATAATGGCGGTTGATGGTAAAGGATTAAAGATACACGCGGCGCCAGATGAAAGTATACACGGGCACTTAAAATCCAATAAACTTTTGGGATTGTTGCGGGATTCGTCTGCCTGGTGCCGGTGTGCAAATGTTTTGTGTGGTACTCTTGTCAATAACCGGCAGCGGAACGTATCTGTCCAGGCAGGCGACTCCAGGGAAACGCGCTATTTTCGCAGAATCAAAGTAATCAAATGGCTCAAAAAAAGTTGCCGGCCAGTGCCAGCTTTGCCGACCGCGTGATCTATTTCAATAAGCATGTTCATTTCGATGGTAAGCTGCCCAAAGGGATACGCATCATGAATCCGTTTCAGGAAGATCCCAACATCCTGCCTCTTTCTTCCATCTTTTACAAGAAGTTTTACGACGATCATCAACCGCGTCACCTGATCCTGGGCATCAATCCGGGCCGGTTTGGTGGCGGCGTAACCGGTATTCCTTTTACCGATACGAAGCGATTGAAAAAAGAGTGTGGTATTCCCTATGAAGGCAAAGAAACGCATGAACCCTCTTCGGTATTTGTGTATGAGATGATCGAGGCTTTTGGCGGCGTAGAGAAATTCTATGGGCAGATGTATATCAACTCCATGAGCCCCTTGGGGTTTACTTCGGTAGCGCCGAATGGAAAAGAGGTCAACTACAATTATTACGACAGCGCGGCGCTGACGGATGCTGTGTATGATTTCATAGTGGATAATATCCGCAAACAGATTGCGCTGGGCGTGAAGACCGATGTGTGTTTTTGTTTTGGCACCGGCAAGAATGAAAAGTTTCTCCGCCAGTTGAATGACAAGGAACACTTCTTTGGGAAGATCGTAGCGCTGGAGCATCCGCGCTTTATCGTGCAGTATAAATCAAAATCGAAGCAGCTGTACATCGATAAGTACCTGTCGGCCTTTCAGGAGGTCATGGGGTGAATTCATCTACGCTTCCTCAAACCGCCGCAACAGTTTCTCTATTTCCTGGCTGCTGATCGAGAGTTCGAGTTCTTCGGGAGGCGTAAATTGCCTTTCCTTCAACTGTTTCAGGGAGCGATTGAGGCTGCGCACCGTGATCGCCATATAATCTGCCAGGTCTTGTTTGGACAGCGGTAATTCCTCGTGCGAAAAGAGCGACAATAGTTTCAATACCGAGTATTCAACGGGATACAATTGCTGGTAAGATACCCTGATGGCCAGCTGACTGACGCGGGTAGCCAGCTCTTTCAGCATGACCCGGTTAAAATCTTTGTTGGTATCGATCAGTTGCCAGAAGGTATACTTATCGGCTTTGTATAAAGTGAGCTCGGTCAGGGCATCTACATTGCTCAAAATAGGAGCATCCCGCAACAGCTCCAGTTCGCCGATGATCTCTCCTTCTCCGAAAAATTCGAGGATATAGTCTTTGCCATTGTCTTCCGTGATATAACATTTGGCAATACCCCTGCTGATGAAATAAACATGATGGGCGCGCTCGTCCTGTTTGAATAGTTGTTTGCCCGGCGGTACCGTCAGCATTTGCATATCCGGCAATTGCTTGATGAGCTGCAGGAATTCCTGGTTGGTCCTAATCATAGTGGTCGGGACAAATGTCCCATCTTTTTTTGGAGCGGCCATTATTTTTGCGGAGAAATTATGCGTGTAATGAAAACAACCCATGGGTGCCCGGTGATTACTTCCCTGATCATGGTATCCTTATTATTCCCCCTCTTTTCAATGGCTCAGATAAAAGACAGCTCGGTGGCAGGACTGCCCAAAGTAGAACTGCATCACCACCTCGACTGCTCCCTGAGTTATGCTGTCGTCAAGCAGCTCGATCCTACGGTGACCTACGAAGCCTGGCGTCGTGATTTTGTAGCGCCCGCCAAATGTATGGACCTGGCCGATTATATCTCCCGCGCCATCAAAGCGGTAAACCTGATGCAGACCGAAGAGCAGCTCAGGTTGGTGACCCTCGATGTAATACGCCAATTAAAGCACGACCAGGTGATCTATGCCGAAATACGTTTTGCGCCTTTGCTGCACCTGCAACAAGGATTGACGCCGGCGCAGGTGGTGAAAACGGTGAATGACGCAGTAACGGAAGGCATGCGTGAAACAGGCATTGAAGTAGGCGTGATCCTCTGTACGCTGCGGCACTACTCGGCTGATCAGAGTATGCAGACGGTGCAACTGGTGGAGCGGTTTAAGGGAACGCATATCGTAGGTTTTGATATCGCGGCCGATGAAGCAGGTTTTCCGATCACGAATCATATTGCGTCTTTTGACTATGCCCATCAAAAAGGCATTCCCTGTACGGCACATGCCGGTGAGGCCAAAGGAGCATCCAGTGTGTGGGAAACCTTACAATATTTCAAGCCCAGCCGGATCGGTCACGGGGTACGCAGTACGGAAGATGAAGCGCTGATGCGCCACCTCAAAAAGGAAGGGATTCACCTGGAGGTATGCCTGACCAGCAATATTCAAACAGCCATTTACGATAGGCTCGAAAACCATACGGTTAATAAGATCTATGCGTCGGGAGTATCGATGAGTATCAATACCGATGCTCGTACCATCTCGGACGTAACGCTGTCTTCGGAATATACCTTGCTGGAACAACTATTTGGCTGGAAAAAGGATCGCTTCCTGCGTTGTAACCTGGAAGCCATCGATCATGCCTTTACCAATGAAGCGACGAAGGAAAAGATCCGGCAACAGTTGAAGGCGGCTTATTCCCCCTCCTCATAGCCATGAATGAATGAATGATAATCAGCGCCGTTGAAAAGGCCGCCCCCGGGTGGCCTTTTCTGTTTTTTGGCGCGTAGGGTTGAACCCGTGATTAGTTGTAACTTCAGGCAACGGGCTGTCCATGCCACCTCAACGCTTCCTTCCATCCGGATCGGTCTGCCATTTCCAGGGCAGATGCTGCATTTCTCTGTTCAATTGATTGATTCTTAGCTGACCACCTGACGCAGGTCATGGTTTGACTGGTAGGAATTGAACAATTTTACCCATAGAATTATTATCAACTTAAATCGTCATGATGAAAATTGAACAGATCTATACGGGATGTCTTGCACAAGGTGCTTATTATATCCAATCGGGTACCGAGGCCGCTGTTATCGATCCGTTGCGGGAAATTCAACCCTATATCACCAAGGCGGCGGCCAACGGCGCCACCATCAAGTATATTTTTGAGACGCATTTTCATGCCGATTTTGTGTCGGGCCATATCGACCTGGCAAAAGCAACAGGCGCCACGATCGTGTATGGCCCACTGGCAGCTCCGGCTTTTGCGGCACATATTGCGACCGATGGGGAAGAGTTGAAGCTGGGTGATCTCTCGATCAAGGTATTGCATACCCCCGGTCATACGATGGAATCAGCCTGCTACCTGTTGTCGGATAAAACGGGTAAGGACATTGCCCTGTTTTCGGGCGATACCCTTTTCATCGGCGACGTAGGACGGCCAGACCTTGCCCAGAAAGCAGCACACATGACGCAGGAGGAATTGGCGGGTACCTTGTACGATTCTTTGCGCAACAAGATCCTGCCGCTGGCGGATGACATCATCGTATACCCGGCGCATGGGGCAGGTTCTGCGTGTGGCAAGAACATGTCGAAAGAAACAACGGACTCGCTGGGTCATCAGAAGTTAACCAACTACGCCTTGCGTGCCAATATGGGCAGGGAGGAATTTATACGCGAGGTGACCAGGGGGCTGATGCCGCCGCCAGGTTATTTCCCACTCAATGTAAAGATGAACAAAGAAGGGTATGAGAATATTGCCGATGTGTTGAAACAAGGTACACAGCCGTTGGGTGTCGAGGCATTTGAAGTGGCGGCGAATGAAACCGGTGCTTTGCTGCTCGATACGCGGGCACCCGAGCTGTTTGCGCAAGGGTTTATTCCCAACTCGGTCAACATTGGTATCGATGGCAGCTTTGCTCCCTGGGTGGGTGCGCTGGTCCCGGATATTCACCAACCCATATTGATCATCGCCGATGCCGGCCGTGAAGAAGAAGTGGTGACCCGGCTCGCGCGGGTGGGATATGATCATTCGATTGGCTACCTGCAAGGTGGCATCGACGCGTGGAAACAGGCCGGAAAAGAGATCGATTCGATCACCAGTATTTCAGCCGACGAACTGGCAGAGCGCCTGGCGAAAGATCCGTCGCTGGCCATTGCCGATGTGCGGAAAGAAAGTGAATATGTATCTGAACACGTGTCGGGTGCGGAAAACCTGCCGCTGGACTATATCAATGACCAGGTGGCGAAACTGGATAAAAACAAAACCTATTATATTCATTGTGCCGGAGGCTACCGCTCGATGATCTTTAATTCTATCTTGCGGGCCAGAGGCTTTGATCAACTGATCGATGTGAAAGGTGGCTTTAAAGCGATGAAAGATAGCGGCCGTTTTACGATCACCGATTACGTTTGTCCTACGACCATGTTATAAAAACCTACTTGAATACATGCATTCATTTATCGACTGGATCCGGCAACCCTGGCCCTGGTATGTGGCTGGCCCCTTGATCGGGCTGACAGTACCCGCCCTCTTGTTGCTTGGTAACAAAAACTTCGGCATCTCCGCCAATCTGCGGCATATCTGCGCGATCTGTCTGCCTGCCAAAATCCCCTTCTTCCAATACAACTGGCGAAAGGAAGTATGGAACCTGGTATTTGTTGCTGGCATCTTACTGGGCGGGGTGATTGCTGCCGGTTTGCTCAGCAATCCGCAACCCGTGCAGGTAAACCCGCTGTTGGCCAATGACCTGGCGGGGTATGGCATCACCAATTACAGCCAGCTGGTGCCGGCTGATCTTTTCAGCTGGGGTCAATTGCTGACTGTGCGTGGATTGTTGATGATGATCGGTGGTGGTTTCCTGGTTGGCTTCGGTACGCGGTATGCCGGTGGTTGTACCAGCGGCCATGCCATCACCGGCCTCAGTATGTTGCAATGGCCATCCCTGGTGGCGACGATATGTTTCATGGTAGGCGGCCTTGTAATGGCCAATTTTATCTTGCCCTTCCTCTTATCTCTATAAACTATGACACCAATGATCGATACGGATTTTGAAATACGTACACAGGATACAGGATGTGTGAATGAATCACAACTGACACACAAGTGGTACCACAATATCAAATACCTTATTGTAGGTATCCTGTTTGGGATCGTGTTTGTAAAAGCGGAGATCATTAGCTGGTTTCGTATCCAGGAGATGTTCCGATTTCAGAGCTTTCATATGTATGGTGTGATCGGGTCTGCCGTGGTAGTAGGTATGATCTCGGTGCTGTTGATCAAGCGCTTTAACATCAAAACTATTTACGGAGAGCCGGTGGTGTTCCTGCCTAAAAAGTTTAATAAAGGACAGGTATATGGCGGTTTGTTGTTCGGACTGGGTTGGGCAATAACGGGCGCTTGTCCGGGGCCGCTATTCGCCCAGATCGGTACAGGTGCGACGGTCATTGTGGTGGTGCTGCTGAGTGCCGTGGTAGGCACCTGGGTATATGGCCGCTTTAGAGAGCGGTTGCCGCACTAACGTGTACGGTGATCGCATTTGAATATTCTTTCCTGCAGGAAAAAATAGATAGCCGCCCGGCGCCATGTGCGTCGGGCGGCTTTTTTTGTCCATGCCTGTGGAATCTGCTCGTGATGAGCCACTTGCACGGTAGTAAAATATTTTACCCGGCAACTGTAATATTTTGTTTTTACTGCGACGTAACGGTGTGGGTTGCATGCGGTTGTAAATAAATAATTAGATATTTTCTTTGTAACATTTCTGTAACACTCCACACTGATGATGCATAAGTTCAGTATGAATACTTCGCAACTATGACACGCTAATTTTTACATAAACATTCCATTCCATGCTTAAAAGTTGGAAACATCTGTTTGTGAAAACAGATGAACCCACCGCTGGAAAAGAGGAAGCCAACGACGCTATCTCTTTCCCGGCCAATGAAACCTTTGTGCCTGCTGCGGCCAAAAGCAGCAACACACCGCTGCCGGCGACACCAGTAGCAGACGCGGTGGTGAGTGAAGTGATCGAGGTTTATGAATCGGGCCTTGAGTCGATCAATATGCCTGGATATGACTTCTATGAATTTTATAAAGCCATCTCGAGCACCGGACAAACGAGTGAACATACGTACCAACTGGCTTTCCAGATGGCACGTTCGATGGATAAAACCATCACCGTACAGAAGCTGCTGCAGGACGCCGAGTTCTACATCAGTAAGATTAACGAGGTGCATGGTCAATATGTAGGTCAGGGGCAATCGAAGCTGCAGGCGCTTGAAGAGCAGAAGCGACAGGAGAAAGGACAGTTGCAGGGAGAGATCGATCATGCTACGGCCCGTATCACGCAGTTAAAAGCCGAGTTGCAACAACTGGAATCGGGCCTGCAGCAAAAGCAGGGGATGCTGGGGAAGATCGATGACGGGTTTCGTCCGCAGGAGCAGGCTATTCGTGGAAAGCTGCAGGCCAACGATTCGGCGCGTTCGCTGAGTATCGGCAAGCTGCAACAGATACGGGAGGGGATTGCCCGGTATATTAAACAGTAACCATAATAACCCACATAAACATGTCAGCAGAATCAAACAAAGTGCTTGAGTTACCTATTCTCAAACACTTTGAAAAAAATCAGATCACCCTCAATCCCAAAAATTGGCGAAAGGGGGAAAAAGGTATAGCGTGGATAGTGGCCCTTGTATTACTCGGGACCATTGCCTGGGGCTTATACCAGTTCATCTTGCCCATTGTATTTACCTGGATAGGTCAGGCCCTGGGCGCTATTTCAGCCGCGGTATTGGTGATTGCATTCTTCATCATGCTGCCGGTACTCATCAAAGGACTTAAAAAGACAGCGCGTGCCACGCACAAAATGCTGATTAAACATGATCCTTTTGGTGAGCTGGAAGTACAAAAGCAGAAGATGATCCAGAACCGGGTTGAGTTTAAAGAAGCAAAGGCTAAGATCAAGGCGATCAAGTCCAGTATGGAGTCGGAATCGATCAAGGCCGAGAAGGAGGCTAAGGACTACCAGGACAAGGTGATCACCTTGCAATCGCGTGCTGCTACCACCAAGCAGAAGATGCAGGAGTTGGAGCAACGCAAGGGCGAGGCCGCAGCCAAAGAGTCGGACGAATACGTCGACATGCAAACCAACCTGATGAAAACGCTGAGTGAAGCGCAGCGCGTAAGTCATATGCTGAACCAAAGCACCGGCCTGGTACGCAAGTACGGTAGCCGTGCCCATGTGATCGGCAAACTCGACCGCAAGCTCAATATGGTAGATACTGCCATGGAGATCAAGGTGGCCGACTTTGAGGTCAGCATTGATATGCTGAAGAAAGAGTACGCTTTTGCGCAGGCTGCCCGGCATGCTACGGATCAGGCAAAGAGTGCGATGCTCTTTACCAAGGGATGGGAACTGGAGTATGCGCTGGATGTGGTCACCGATACCATCTCGCTCGACCTGGCCACCACCCGTGAGAACCTGCTCGACCTCGACTCGTTGACGAGCCAGTATTCGCTGGACAGTGATGAATTGTATTCGAAGCTGGACAAGCTGGCCGATCAAATCAGAACCGATAACTATGAAGTACCTGCCTCCAAGCAGTACAGCAATCCAAACTACAAGCTTTCGCAGGATGATAAACTGGAGAGCAAAGGCTTTGGAGACATTTTTAACTAACAACGTAAATAATTATAACAATGAAATGGTCAAGTTTAACCCTGTTTTCTAAATCACTGATCGCGCTGGCATTGGCCGGTGGTATTGGTGGCGCTGTTTACTATCTCTCTCCCGGCTTACGGGTAGATGAGTCGAAACAACTGGAGAAGTTGGAAGTAGCAGGTAAGGATGTGAATAATATGGTCACTTCGGCAGAGCTGCCTTTACCAGGCGATGCGTTGTCGCAAACGGTAGCTTCCAAACCTGCGGTACGTATTGCGGGTTATGCCTGGAATGCGCAGTCGGGTATCATCGTAGCCAATGGTGGTGCCAAAACGGCAGCGGGTTCGATGATGGAAAAGAGCGGTGTGAATCTGGAGATCGTTCGCCAGGACTGGTTGTCGGAATTGCGCAACCTGCAAATGAAGTTTGTGGATGAATACGACAAGGGTGTCAACTATCCCAAAGAGGGTGTTGCCGGCATCATGATCATGGGTGATGGAGTGCCTTTCTATATCAGTTCGGCCCAGCAGGCGCTCGATGATAAATATGGTGCGGGTAAGTACCAGTTGCAGGTGATCGGTGCTGTGGGCTTAAGCTATGGTGAAGACAAACTGATCGGGCCACCGAGCTGGAAGATGAATCCACAATCGATGAAGGGAGCCCTGGTGTCGGCTGTTATCGGTGATGGAGACTGGGTGACGGCAGTGAACTATGCTTCGGCCAATGGTATCAAAGTCAACCCCGATCCTGCTACCTACGACGCGGAAGCCTTGAACTTCCTGGCTTCTGCCAATGACGACTATATCGAATCGGCCAAGGAACTGATCAAGTCGCAAACACAGGGATGGACCGTTCCGCTGAAAGAGGTTAAGAATGGTAAGCTGACCGGTAAGTCGATCAATAAGAAGGTAGATGGTTGTGCTACCTGGACGCCTGGCGATAAAATGGTGTTTGATGCGCTCACTGGTTTTACCGATGTGGTATCTACCAAAGAGTTCAATAACCAGATGGCTACTTCGCTGATCTTCCTGCGTCAATGGGCGGAGAGCAACAAAGCGATGGTGAGCAGTATCCTGAAGGCATCGTACACGGCTTCCAACCAAATGAAGCAATACGATAGCTGGCGTAAGCGGGCATCTGAAACCACAACGCAGGCCTTCAATGTAGAGAACGCGGCTTACTGGTATGCCATGTTCAAGGGACAGCAGGGTGAAAAAGGCGGGATCTCCTACAATATGGGTGGGTCACGTGTCTTCAACCTGGCCGATGCGAATCAGTATTACGGGGTATCGGATGGTACCAATCGTTACAAGGCGGTGTATGAGCAGGTGTCGCGTTACCTGAAGGAGTTGAATCCTGCTGGTTTCAACCAGAACGTGAAGCGCATTGTGCCATATGATGAAGCGGTGAACCTTTCGTTCCTGAAGGAAGTAAAAGACATCGATGCCGGTGCGACTTATGTCACCGACTATTCGAAGAAGGCGACGAGTGTGATGGCGTCGGGCGAATGGCGGATCAACTTCGAGTCGGGCCGTGCCACCATCCGGCCGGAGGGTAAAGATGTATTGGAGCAGATCTACAACCTGTTGATACAGGCAGAAGACTCGAAGTTGGAATTGATAGGTCACACGGATAATACCGGTACGCAGGACGGTAACTATGCACTGTCGACCGCCAGGGCGGAAGCCGTGAAGAACTACCTCATCCAAAAGGGTATTCCTGCTGACCGATTCCAGAAGATCGATGGCCGTGGTCAGGATGAGCCTGCTGCTGATAACAATACGGCGGCCGGCAAGGCGCAGAACAGGCGGGTAGTGATCAGCTTGTTGAAGTAGGGTAGAGTGTGGATGCACCTGCTGCCGATTACAAAACGGCTGTTAGCAAGGAAGTGACCAGATCGTTGAAGTAGGAATGACTGTGCGAGAGGCTTTGGGGAGCCAACGGCGGGGTGATTCCGGATCAAGGGCAAAGAGTTGGCTGCGAAAGACGGTGATTCCTTGATTGTAGGCTTCAACGTGTAGGGATTGTTTTATTTAAATTTTATTCAAACTAATGGATATAAAAAGATGGCTGCGGCCTTTCGAGTCGGTTGATCGTAAGCAGCAGTTGTTGATCGCGGGCGTTTGGTTGTTGCTTGTGATGGGCTATTGGTTCTTGTCGTCGGCGGGGAGCAAGCATTTGTTCCCCACGCCGGGACAAGTGTGGGAGGGATTCCGTTCTCTGTACAACGAAGGGTTGGTGGTGCATGTGGTCAGTTCACTGGGACTTTGTTTGCAGGCTACGTTGTTGTCGATCCTGGTTTCGTTGCTCATTGTATACCTGTCTCCCTTGCCGGTCATTCGGCCGGTGGCCCAAGCTTTCAGCAAGCTGCGGTACCTGCCTTTGACCGGCATTACTTTCTATCTCGCGATACTGGTGAAGGATGCGCGTACCATGCAGGTCAGCGTATTGTTCATCTTCATGAGCTTGTATTTTATTACTTCCCTGTTGTCGGTGCTAAAGGACATACCGGCAGAAGAGATCGATCATGCACGCAGTTTGAAATGCAGCCGCTGGGAGGTTTTGTGGGAAGTGGTGATCAAGGGCAGGCTGGATTATGTGATCGATGTACTGCGACAGAACCTGTCGATCACCTGGATGATGCTGGTGACAGTGGAGTCGATCCTGGTAGCGGCCGGTGGTTTGGGTGTATTGATCAAGAACAGCGATAAGTTTATGAACCATGGCCGCATCGTGGCCCTGCAGCTGGTGATATTACTGGTGGGGCTTTTACTGGACCGGGTATTGCACCTGGGGCGCAAGGCTTTCTTTAAATACTCAACTTTCTAAAACTGCTGAAGATGATTCCTTACGAACAAAAAGATACGATCCTGCATGTGGAGAACCTCACGGTAAAGTATGGAGACCGGCTCATTCTGCATCAGGTAAACATGCTGGAAAAAGATACGATCCGTGAAGATAAAACGCAAGGCCAGGTGATTGCGGTGCTGGGACGTTCGGGCCGGGGTAAGTCTACGTTGTTTCGTGCATTGACCGGATTGGAGAAACCCAGTGATGGCCGTGTGTTGATTCCCGATTTCGCGAAGGCAGTCAGTAATGGCCGGCAGCCGGCAAAACTGGTGGAAGAAGGGGATGTTGGTTTTGTGAACCAGAAATACACCTTGTTCCGGCACAAAACAGTTTACCAGGCCTTGTGGTTTGCTTTGCGCAAAAGCAAGTTTTCTGCTGCAGAGAAGCAGGAGGAGATCATGCATTACCTGAAAGAGTGGGGCCTGGAGCCACATAAAGACCAGTATCCCTGTTTTTTGTCGGGCGGTCAACGGCAACGAACGGCGATCCTGGAGCAGTTGCTGAGTTCAGGGTTTTACATGGTGCTGGATGAACCTTTCTCCGGTCTGGATATTGGTAATATCATGAGTGTGAAGAAATCGTTTGAGTTGATCAGTCAACGACATGATCTCAATACCATCATCTTCAGTACGCATGATATAGAGTTGGCCGTGGAGCTGGCCGATTCCATTTATATTTTGGGATATGCAGCCGACGACAATGGTCAACCTATTCAGGCGGGGACGATGCTACGGCATTTCGACCTGAAGAAAATGGGCCTGGCCTGGCATGAAAACCTGACGCCGGCACACTTTGAGTGCATCCGCGAGATCCGGGATATTATGTTGCGTGCTTAACCTTCATTGTATAGGGTGCCCCGGTCGGATGACTGGGGCATTTATTTTACTGCTTCGCTGTGCTGGCTGCACGTTTCAATACCAAGCCCTGGCCAGGAACCCATTTATCGTATTCCATATAGGTGGCTACATTGCGCGCCGTTTGTTCTCCCCTCATTTTAGCTACCAGGTGCAGGGCTCCATCGATACCGGCAGAGATGCCTGCCGTGGTGATCACTTTTCCATTGTCGACAAAGCGGACGTTGGACAGCACCTTCGCTGTGGGTACTGCTTTTTTCAGGTTGTCAATGCTTTCATGAAAAGTGGTGATGGTCAGGTTGTCGAGTATGCCGGCCTTTCCCAAAATAAAGGCGCCTGTACATACAGAGAAATAGTAGTCGGGTACTGGTTGACGCTTTAGCCAGGCAATGACTTTGGGGTCGCTGGAGGCTACCCCTGCATTGCCACCGAAGAAAGCGATGATATCTGCGGGTGGCGCATCATCAATGCTGTAGTCGGGTAATATTTTCAGGATTCCCTGGGAGGTGATCGGGTCTTTGGTCTTCGAAACGGTAAACACTTCAAACTGGGCGTAGGAGAATACTTCCATAGGGCCGGCAAAGTCGAGCACCTCTACGCCATTTTGCAGGTAGAAGGCGATCCGTGTTTTTGTGTTTGTCATGGTTCTTTGGTGTTCGGCTGCTGTTTGCTCAACCAATGCCATTTCGCAATGGGCGCATTTACCTGCCTGGGAGAATTGTATACTATCGCAGGCGCTGTTGCAGGGCATGCAATACCACGCTTTGGCGGCTTGGGCTGTTACTGGCTGGCCGGATACGATCAGGCAGGCGACCAGCAGTAAGTTGATGAAGTGTTTCATGGCTTTACTTTCCACAAAAGTAGGATGGTTGCGCTGTTGGGTCCCGGCCATCTATGCGCAGTTTTGGGACAAGCACGGCGGAGTATGGATGGATTAGCCGCAGAGCAGAGGGGCAGGAGGTAAAACAGGCAGACGCCTGTGGTTAGCTGACCTTTTTAAGCAATTGCCTGAGTTGGTTGGTACTTTTTAATCCGCAGACGGTTGCGATGGATTGCATGGTATGCCCTTCCTGCTTCAATTGGTGAGCACGTTCGGTACGCAGTTTATTGATATACTGACTGATGGATATATTCGTGGTTTTCCTGAACAGGCGGGTTAGGTTGCGGCCACTCATATGCAACTGTGCAGCGAGTTGTTCGATATTGAGTTTCTTGTCCAGTGATTGAGCCAGGATGTCCTGTGCCTGGTGTATGCGGTCATCGAGGTGGTTGCGGTATTGCATGAAAACGCTCAGCTGCGGATCAAGATTGGTGCGGCGTATATGCACTACGACTTCTTTGGCTATGTTGGCCGCAAAGCGGGATCCGAATTGTTGCTCGAGCAGAAAGAGTGCGAGGTCGATGCCGGAGGCCACGCCTGCGCTGGTATACAGCCCTTCTGTACGCACAAATAAACGATTGTGCTGTACCTGAATGCGTGGATAGCGTTGCGTAAAGCGATCGAGGTATTTCCAATGCGTGGTGGCAGGCCGGTGATCGAGCAGGCCTGCTGCTGCCAGTAAGAAAGCGCCGGTGCATACTGAGCAGATCGTTACCTGCTGTTGGTGTTGCTGAACCAGCCATTGCTGAAATGGAAGGGTAGTGTGTGTGAGGAATTGTTCGTCGAGCAGCAGTTCGGCAGCCAGGCCCGGAACAAAAATGATGTCGCCCGCCTGGAGTGATAAGGTGTTGTAATCGATCATGCCGGCGAGGGAGAGCTGGCTGCTGCTGTCTATCTGTCGCTGGCTGGTCTGTAGGTTGGTATATACGAGATTGACCGGAGCGCCATAACAGGCAGCTTCATAAAAGATATGGACAGGCCCGGTAATATCGAGCAGGTGTACCTGTGGCGGTACCACGAAAACGATCTGCGTCTTACCTGTTGAGGTGGGTGGCATAGGATCGTAAAGGTAGGTAAGTTGCCTATAATATCGTAAGCCCGGCCGAGCGGTAGGCGCGGAAGACCTCATCGTTTGGGTCTTGTTCCGTGATCAGCAAGTGCAGGGAACTGACAGGACAAAGCTGCACTGGTTTTATCTGGTTGATGCGCTCTGTTTTGCATAGGCCAATTACTTTTTGAGCGTTTTCCAGCATGGCTTTTTTGATCTGTGCAATTTCCCAATCGACTTCGCTGACGCCGTGTTGGGCATCGATGGCCTGAATGTCCAGCAGGCAAATATCTGCCTTGATCTGCCTGATCTTGGAAATAGCTTCGCTGCCCACGGTAAGCTTACCGTTCTTGGATACTTTATCGCCAATGATGATCACATCGATAGAGGGGTGGCGGGTGAACTCTACGATTGCCTGTATACTTCCGGAGATGATGGTTGCTTTCAGGTCTTCCGGTAGGGTACGCGCCAGTTGACTTGTTGTACTGCCTCCGCTGGTCATGATAAACATGCCGCGGTGTATCAGGCTGGCTACTTTTTGTGCAATGATCTGCTCAGGCAATTCGAGGGGCATTTCTGCCGCTGATCTTTCCTCCCTGGGGGCGGGTACCATGGCTTCGGTATAGTCGAGTGAAAGTGCGCCTCCATGTACTTTGATGAGTTTGCCTTTGCTGGCCAGCTCCTGCAGGTCGCGGCGGATGGTATCTTCCGATACATTCATTTGTGTGGAGATGTCGGCAGAGATCACCTTCTGGTGTTCGGTGATCTGGCGGAGTATAAAGGCTTGCCTTTCTTTCTTGAACATACTGTCCGGATTGTAATTGTTAAAAGATTCCAGGGTCGGATGGGGGTTGCCTACTTATCAACTCTTATGCGGCTGGAGTTTTCTGAGCAGCTGGTCCTTTTTGCTCCGGGACACATCGACCGATGATCCATCACTCATGACCAGGTTGCCGCCTTCTCCTTTGATGTATTTTCTAATCTCATTCAGGTTTACCAGGAACGAATGGTGTACACGCATGAACATATAATCTTCGAGCATCTCTTCTACCTCCTTGAGGGTACGGGACACGGTGATCTTCTGCTGCTCTTTAAGGGATATGATCGTGTAGTTGCTACTCGAAGCACAGCTGATGATCGACTCTAATGGTACGAGTTGGAGGCCCTCCATGGTTGGTAAGGCAATCTGATTGACCTGTTGAGCCGGCTGATGCATCTTTTGCAACAGTATTTGCAGTTGCTGTGGCAGCGGTTTATGAAGGCGGTCATGTGCTTTGCGGACGGCCGCCTGCAGTTCGGTGCGGTCAATGGGTTTCAGCAAATAGTCCAGGGCACTGAACTTGATAGCTTTGAGGGCATACTGATCGTAGCTGGTGGTGAAGATCAGGTCGAAGTCGATTGTGGACACCCGCTCGAGAAACTGGAATCCGTTGATGTGTGGCATTTCTATATCGAGGAATACCAGTTGAACGGGATGTGCCTCGATGGCCCTGAGTGCTTCTGCTGCCGAGCCGCAAACGGCCTCGACGCTGACATTGGGACAGTATTTCTCCAGCAATGTGCTAAGCATTTCACAACAGTACGGCTCGTCGTCTACGATAATTGCTTTGATCATGGCTGTCTTTTCAAATGGTGGCGTTCATATATTCTTTGTACCTGATCTCGAGAATAACCTGGGTGCCGGTGATATTGCCTTGAGCATCGGTAATGTCTTCTATTTTATAGTAATGTTGCACTGATCTGTGTTCGTTGAATAAGGCGAGACGATCGGCAGTGAGTTTGATACCCATCGATTTGATCTTCTCTCCTGAGCTGTTGTTAATCTCCCCGGCACGAGCCCTGCCGATACCGTTGTCGGAAATGATACATTGCAGGGTGCTGCCCTGCATGTTGAATGCGACCGATAGCTGCCCGTGTCCTTCTTTGTGCATGAGGCCATGCCAGATAGCATTTTCGCAAAAGGGTTGCAGCAGCATAGGAGGGAGAAGGATGTTGGCTGGCTCGATGTCGTTGTTGTAGGTGATGCTGTAGTCGAATGCATTTTTAAAACGCAATTGTTCCATCTCCAGGTAGAGGCGCAACATTTCAACCTCGTCTTCGAGTACGATCAGCGGTTTTTGTGAGTTGATAAGTACTAGCCGTATCAAACGCGAAAAGCGGGTGAGGTAGTCGGACGCCTTTTCGGCTTCATGTTTTAATATAAAGCGGTTGATGGAGCTGAGGCAATTGAAGATGAAATGTGGGTTCATCTGGGCGCGTAGCGCCTGCATCTCCAATTCGGTGGTGCGGAGCTCGAGGTCACGTTGGATCTTGTCGGTTCGCAGCTTTTCGTTTTTCCGCTTCAGCGATATATTGCCCAATACCATGATGCTCAGAAAGGCAAGCAATGCCAGGCCAGCCAATAATATGTTTTTCAACCACTGGTTCGATTTCAGTTCCTGTTCGTTGATCTGCTTTTCCTGTTTAAGCAATTGTATCTGGGCGAGGCGTTTTTCATCTTCTGCGATACGCCGGAATTCGTATAGCTTACCTTTCAGCTGGTCATTCAATACGGCTTCTTTCAGTTGTACGTATTGTTTGTAGTAAAAATAGGATTGTGTAGGCTGGTGCAGCGAGTCGTAGATATTGGCCAGCAGTTCGCAGGCATGGAGCTTGTTGAGTCGCGCATTCTTCTCCGTCGACCAGGCGAGTGCTTGTTCTGCATATTGCTTTGCCTGTCGGTAGTGTTGCTGAGCCAGGTGTACTTTTCCCAATCCAAGGATGGCGTATGTATAGATATGACCTTCTCCTCCTGCCTTCAGGACACTGGCCAGTTCGCTAAACAGTACGAGGGCAGAGTCGTATTGCTGGCGCTGGTAGTAATACTCTGCCAGTCTGTGTTTGGTGGATTTGCTGGCGGCATTGCCGGTGAAACTTTCCTGGTAATAATACCAGGCGGAGTCATATTGTTTTCTGTCGCAGTAGAGATCGCCGAGGGATTGGGAAAGGTGACGATAGGCCCAATATACTTTTTCCGGTTGCCAGGCTGCTGCTTTCCGGTAATAGTCGAGTGCGCTGGTATGATCGCCAATGTTCCGGTAAGCTTTTCCTATCTCTACCAGTGACAATACGGTGTTGGAGCGGTCACGTATTTCGAGGCTAAGTGCCAGTGCTTCCTGGGCGATTTCGAAGGCTTTCTCATAATTGCCCTGGTTGCCGTAGATGCTGCTGATGGTCATGGTGGCGTCGGTGATATCTCGTTTCATGCCCAGTTGCCTGAAATAATTGATGGCAATCCCAATGGTGGGGATGGCCTCCTCAAAATCGCCGCGGTACCAAAGCGACTGTCCTACGCCGCGGTAGCCAAGTGCTACCATGGTATCATTCCTGATCTCTGTGCCCACCTGTGTGGATAATCGGAAATAGCGAATGGCTTCGTCTGGTTTCGATTGCTGCAGGCAGATATTAGCGTAGAGATCGTAGGCGCGGCATAATCCTCGTTTAAAGCCGATGCGTTGCGCCTCTTCTATTGCTAGTCGTGCATATACAATAGCGGAGTCTGACCGGATGACACCTGCATAGGTATAGCGGGATGCAATGCGGTTGAGGCAGGTTACTTTATCACTATCTGTTAAGGTGGGGAGCTGGATTTTCAGTGCGTCTATGGTAGGTCTATCGGGCTGTTGGGCCGATAGGCTGATGGCTGTCAGCGATAGTATAAATATTAGTGATATGAGTCGCAGCATAAGTTTCAGTTCCCGGGTTCGCCGAAGAAGCTTGCAGTTCCCGGCATTAAAACTACCTAATTCTGCAGGATTGTACCGGGCAGAATGAGCTATTTGCGTTGTTGCGGGATAATTGACGGACCTGAGTGAGTAAAGGTTGGCGCTTTTTTGCCTGGGTGGGCAGGGTGGGCGGGAGGTATTAGGAAATTGTGTAAATGCAATATTGTTGCAAATAAAAAAATCCCCTATTTTTGAGCCATGGAAGCGACACTGCAAACGCAACAACCGGATTATGAGGTAGTAATTATTGGAGGAAGTTATGCCGGTCTATCGGCGGCGATGGCCCTGGGGAGGTCTCTGCGACGGGTTTTGGTGATTGACAGTGGATTGCCGTGTAACCGGCAAACGCCCCATTCTCACAACTTTATTACCCAGGATGGCGTCGTTCCCGCCGTGATTGCCGGAAAGGCGAAGGAGCAGGTGCTGGCTTATCCTACTGTTGCCTGGAAGCAGGGGCTAGCTACGGAAGCTCGCCGGGACGGTGATCGGTTTGTGATCGGTACAGCGGCGGGGGAGCAGTTTTCTGCGTTGAAGCTATTGTTTGCTACCGGGCTCAATGATCAGCTACCGGATCTACCGGGTTTCGCCGACTGCTGGGGTATTTCTGTGCTGCATTGCCCGTATTGCCATGGCTATGAAGTGCATGGTAAAAAACTCGGCATTATGGCCAACGGGGATATGGCTTTTGAATATGTGCGGTTGATTCACCAATGGAGTAAAAATATCGTGTTGTTTACCAATGGGCCCTCGACCATGACTGATGCTTATCGGGATAAACTGCAGCAGTATCGGATACCTGTGATCGAGTCGCCGGTTGCGGAATTGCAGCAGGAAGGTGGTTCTATTAAAGCGGTCGAATTGGGAGATGGCCAGGCGGAGCGGGTCGATGCCTTGTTTCACCGGCCGGCCTTTAAACAGCATTGTCCTTTACCTGTGGAGCTGGGCTGCGTGTTAACGGATCATGGTTACTTACAGGCTGATGATATGGGTAAGACGAATGTGCCGGGTGTTTTTGTGGTGGGTGACGCTGTGAGTATGATGCGCTCGGTGGCGGCTGCTGTTGCTGGTGGTAATAAAGCGGGCGCCTGGATCAACAAAGAATTGGCAGAAGCATTTTTTTAGTGGTTTATCTGTGTATACTTTTTACCTAAAAGGGCCGTATCGTTCGATACGGCCCTTGTTGTTATGTAGAATTCGTTGGTTACTTCCTGTCGGATAGTTTCGCCAGCAGTCGCAGGATCTCGAGGTAGAGCCATGCGATGGTTACCAATAATCCAAAAGCTCCGTACCACTCCATGTATTTGGGGGCTCCCTGAGCTGCTCCCTGCTCGATCATATCGAAGTCGAGGATAAGGTTGAGCGCAGCCAGGCCTACTACAAAGAGTGAGAAGATAATTCCGATCGTGCTTCCTTCGTGCAAAAAGGGAATGGTAACCCCAAAAGCACCGAGTACTAAAGCTATGAGGTAAAAGAAGAATATACCTACTGTTGCGGTGATGACGATTGACTTGAATCGCTCCGTGGCTTTAATGATTCGGAAATGGTACAAGGCGAACATGGCCAGTGCTACCCCAAAGGTGATCGTCACTGCCTGGGTAATGATACCTGGTGCAATTTTATCAAACCGGTAATTGTAAAATGCAGATATACCACCCAACGCAAATCCTTTTGCCAATGCGTACAGCGGACCCGTATAGTTTGCCAGCTGTGGTTTAAATGTCGTCAATACTGCGATCCCCAATGCCGCAAACACGGCCACCCACATATACGTAGTGATGTTGACGCCGTCATTCGCCATTTTCCAGGCGAGGCCTGCTGTGCCAAGTGTCAGGATAAAGAGGATGCCAAATTTGTTAAGGGTTCCGCGTACAGTCATTACCTCCGCGTGTTGTGTTCCCATGGTGCGATCGAAGATCTTTTCACTTAGGGTCGGATTGCCAGATTTAAAAAAGGACATATGGGTTCTGTTTAGTTTGATCAAGATACAAAATTAGTAGAATTGGTGGATGTTGCAAGTAGGTGCAGTATCATAACTGTATGGATATTAACACAATATTATTATGATTTTGAAGTGTGGGTGCGTAATGGTGACCCTCTCCGCGTGTGAAACTCCCTCGTATAGCAAAAAATGACTAGCCTACTTTTCAGCAGGGGGCACTTATTTGATCAGCATCACTGTTCCTTTCAGCGGTAATGGTTTACCCTCGGCACAGATCACTTCTGCAATGTACACATAGGCGCCTGATTCCGGTACCTGTCCATTTACCTTGCCATCCCAGCCAGCATTCCTGTCATTGGGTAGAAAATTTTCGCGGCTGAAAACGCTTTGACCCCAGCGATTGTAGATGCGCAGGCTATTCACCTGCTGAATGCCGTATCCTTTGATGAAGAATATATCGTTTGTTCCATCGCCGTTTGGTGTAAAGGCATTGGGGATGTATACGGCCCCCTTGCCGCAGGTTACGGTAATCCTGATCTCATCCGACGATTCACAGTTGTATTGCGTACGAACCGACACCCGGTACGCCACATCCTTATCGGCAATGAATTGTGGCGTGCTGCAAGTGATGCAGTTCAGTCCGGTCGCTGGCTGCCATTGATAGCTGATCACGTCGGAACTTGTGATTGGATTGAGTACAACAGGACGCCCTGCATCTACCGATAAGTCGGGACCCTGGTCGACTGTAGGGATATCGCCTACCAATACGTTGATGCGGCCTGTATCATTGGGACAGGTGTTGAGGCTGTAAGCCACCACCTGGTAATCGGTGGTTTGGTGGGGTGATGCCCAGGTAACTGGTGATTGGGGTGCGTCAAGGCCAATGACGGGCAACCAGGCGAAACGGTTGGTATTGCCGCTGGCCGTGAGGCGTGTTCGCTGACCACGGCAAATGATGGCATTATCACTGTGTTGCAAGGCTACTTTATGATCGACGCGGATAGTGGCGCTATCTTTCTGCACACAACCATATTGATTGGTGACCTGTACAAAATATTGGGTATTGACCAGTGCGGTGGCCAGTGCATCGGGCCTGTCTGTGTATTGCAGGTTGATTGCCGGCGACCATTGGTATTGTGTACCATCGTGTGCCTGCAGGGGTACCAGGCTTTCTATACAGACGGTCGTATCCCGTGGAGATACGGTCGGCACCGGCAGACGGTGAATGGTGATGGTCGTGTCGGCCGTTTCCCGGCAACCATACAAGGTGTTGACGGTAAACGACAGGTTGTACCTACCCGCCCGATCAAAATAATGACTAACCTGATCTGTTGTGCCAATAGGTACCTGGTTCAGGGTCCAGCTATAGCTGGTGATCTTATCTTCCGATAAGATGGCCGACCGGAAATCCATGTTGTTTTCTGCGCACTTTTCCATTTCACCGATGATGTTGAAAAGTGGTTTGGCGTAGATCTTCACGGGCTGCGCGAGGCTAACGGTATCATTGCAACCGCTGTTGCCGTACAGGATGAGCGACGTGTGGTACTCTCCCGGAGCTGTGTAGGTGTGTACGGGATGCTGATCTGTAGCATTGCTCTGATCGCCCATTTGCCATTTCCAGGCCGCCACTCCGAAATGAGCCGTCGACAGGTTGGTAAAAGGGATGGTGCGGTCGTCGCCGCAGCGAATCGGTTTGTTGATGGAATAGTCGGCCGACAGCAGATCTGCCTGCACCCGATGGGCAGCGGAATCTACACAGCCATGTATGGTGGTGGCTGCGAGTGCGATGGTATGGATACCCGGCGTCAATGGATGGGTAAGTTGAGCGGTATTGCCCGCAAAAGCGCCATCAACGTACCATTTCAGTTGTGCGATGGGATCGGCACTGCGCACCTGGTTGTTGAAAGTTTTGATGCCGGGACTGCAATACATGCTATCTGCCTGGAACAAGGCTTCTGGTTGCTGACGGATGCTTACTGCCTTGGGCAATTTTAGCGTATCGATACAACCATACCTGCTTTGTACGATCGCCCACACTTCATAATCGCCATTGGTGGTATAGGTATGTGTAGGGTTCTCGTCGGCCGATGTCTGATTGTCGCCAAACAACCATTTATAGGACACAGCCCCAAAAGCAGTTTCGGACAGGTTGTTGAATTGTATGGTGCGGTCAGTGAGACAGCGCAGCGGTCTGTCTACCGAAAACTTTGCCCGTGCAGAGTCGACAATAACCGTGTCGGTTGCTTTGAGGGTGTAAGGGCAACCTTCGGGACTGGTCAATACGACATTGGGCAGGTATTTGCCGGCCAAGGGGTATACGTGGTTGACGACATCGTCGAGCGATGCCTGTACAGGCGTACCATCTCCATAGTCCCAGGCATAAGAACTGATGTTACTACCTGTCACTTTCAGTGGCAACGTATAAGGTGTGCAGCCGATGGCAGGACCTACTGTAAGCTGCCCAATGGGGCCTTTTACCCGAATGGTCTTTACCACGGTATCCATACAGCCACTAACCCCGGTTATGATCAGTGTAACAGGATAATAGCCAGGCATGGCGTAAATATGCGGGGCCGGATCTTTGTCGGTGGCACCGGTGCCGCCATCTCCAAAATCCCATACATATTGTTTGGCATAGGTAGAGCTGTCGAAGAAGTTAATAGCGATGGGCGCACATTTGCTGGTATCACCTACGGTAAAATTGGCTTTGGGTTTTACCAGTTTGATATAAGCTGCGGTGGTGATGCTGTCGGCACACCCGTTCTCATCCGTCACCACCAATTTGATATCGTACTCACCATTGGTGCTGTAGGTATGAGAGGCGCTGTAGCTACTGGAACTGGTGCCATCACCAAAATACCAGGTGTAGGTGGCATTATAAGCCGACGACTGGTTGTACAGGTATACATTGGTGCTGCCACATTTCAGGGTATCGTAGCTGAAGAAGTCCGCCTTGGGCCGATAGCTGCGAATGTAGTTGTTGTAGACCGCCTGTGCTTCGCAGCCGGCGGCATCTTTCACATTAAGTGTTACCGTCCAGAAGCGGTAATAGCTGTTGTTGGAGTAGGCATGGCTGATGGCTGTATCCTGTGTGGTGATATAGGCGGGTGTGCCATCGCCAAAGTTCCAGGTCCACTCTACAATGGGCGTACTGCCGTTTTGGACGGAAGTGTCCTGGAAAATAGTGAGGAGGTCTTTTTCGCAGGTAGTGCGTGGTAGTGCCTCGAAGCCGGGAATCGGGCCTTTGACACGAACGGGTATGGCGTACTGGAAGGAATCTGCGCAATTGAGTTTATCCCAGATAATAAGCTTCACATAAAAGGTACCGGTGTCGGCATAGGTATGTGTGGTGTTGCCATTGAGGTATTGGCCGTAATTCTGAAAGTAATTCAGGTTGTTGATGGTATAGCGGGGCGTGCCATCTCCGAAGTTCCAGATAAACCGGGCAATATTGGATGAGTCGATGCCCAAGGTGGAAAAGTTAACCGTCTTATTGCGGCATATATCCGTAATGGAGGGGACGAAGTTAGCTTTTTCGTCAATGATGACGGCGCGGACCTGTCCTGTTGAGGGGACATTGGTGGTTTTGTTGCGACGGGATACGGTTACTACGTATTTTTTATTCGTAGTGGGAAAGGTATGTGTAACCGGGTTGGCTGGCGGGGTGGCATAGAGTGGAGAGCCATCGCCAAAATCCCAGCTCAGGGTTTCTGAGTTGGATACCGTATCGGTGAACGTGATGGTATATTTATCGTCGCAGTCCTTGCCGATGGTAAAGCCTCCGCCGCCACCTCCTCCACCGCCCCCGCCAGAACCGTCGTCATCACAAAGGTCAATGATGGTCACTTTCTTTGCTACCGAGCTATCCCTGCAGCCCTGCTGGGTGATGATGGTGAGTTTGATATTGTAATCGCCTGCTACTGTATAGGTATGTGTAGCATTGTCGGCGGTGGTGGTTAGGATAGTTCCATCGCCGAAGTTCCAGATATAGGTCGCCACGGGGATTACGATATTGCTTAGCCGGGCAGTTGCTTTAACTGGTAGCGGGCGGCAACCTGCCGGTGGCGTATAGGTAAAGTCTACGATCGGTTTTACGATGCGGATCGTGTCTCTCTTTTGCATGGTGGTCTGGCAGCCGGTAAGGGGATCGGTAGCTACCAACGTTACCGTATAATACCCGGGGAGTTTATACGTATGTACGGGAGCTGGATCTGTACTTCGTGGTGTGCCATCGCCGAAGTTCCATTCGTAGGTAAGCCCCGTTGCCGGTAAGGTGGTGTTGGTGAACCGGACTACAAAAGGGGTATCGCAACCAATGGCCCTGTCGACCGTGAAGTTGGGTTGTGGCCCTGGGCGTACGGTGATCGTGTGGGTGGCTGTATCATTGCAGCCTGCATAATTAAACGCCACCATTTTTATATCGTAGGTGCCGGGGACGGTAAAGAGGTGATTTACATTTTGCCCGTACTGAACTGCTCCGTTATCGGGAAACAACCATTTGATGGTATAGATAAAAGCCGCGGGTGTAATGCCAGCACTGAATGCGGTATTGTTGTTGGCGCATACGGTAGCGGGCGCGGTGATGGAGGGTACTGGTTTACCCGCGAGGATGCCATTGTTGCCCGAGCGGGTAAAGGTGCTGACGCAATTGGTACCATTACGTGCGGTGAGTGTGACGTTATAGGCACCGGTAGTAGTGTAGGTGTGTGTGGGGTTGGGATCGGTGGAGGTTTGTCCGTCGCCAAAATCCCATTGATAAGTAATGTTACCCCCTCCGGTGCTAGTATTGACGAAGCTGGTGGTAAAGGGTGTTTCGCAGCTACTGTTATTGGGGATGTTGAAGGAGGCGGCTACTTTGGGATAAACTTTTATGTACTGAGGCTGTATGGCTGCCTCGCTTTCGCAACCCCAGCTATTGGTGACGATGAGCGATACGTTGTAATTGCCGTTCACATTGTACGTGAAGGCCGGGTCGGGCTGATTGCTGCCGCCGGCTCCAAAGTCCCAGAGGTAATTAGTAACGGTACCCGTTTTGCTGGAAGCTTCCTCTGTAAATTGGACCGCATGAGGTGAGCAACCTTCTCTTTCAACGGCCGAGAATTTTGCTACCGGTTTGGGGTGTACCGTAATTGTTTGCTGCGCTGTTCGTATGTCACCATTCGCGAAGGTGGTGGTGAGGATAATGATGTAGGTGCCATCGGTCAGGTAATTGGTGCCTGCTACTGATCCGCCGTTGGGGATAATGGTGCCATTGCCGAGGTCCCATCGACGATTCACGACCGTGCTACCAGTGGAGGCATCGGTAAAGTTGACACCGCTGAGCGGGACGCATCCGGCGGTTTTATTAACGGTGAAGTTGGCAACTGTCTGGGAAAAGGCAGTTGCACCCAATAGCAAAAGTAACAGCGTGATGCAGCACGATTGCCAGCTTTTGCGTATTACATTGGATGCAACTTTGTTTTCCATCTTGTTCCGGTTTTCAGGGTGGGGTATTCGGTATGGGGCGATTACGTGACTACTGGACAATCAGTTTTTCCTGGTATAACCGAGCGCCTTGCTGATCTTTCACGGTAAGCGAGTAGATGCCTTTGTTCAAGCTATTGAGGTAGATTGTGCTTGTTGTATTGCCTGGCTGGATAACCTGCTGTTTAGCCTGGCGTCCACTGGCATCGGTGATCACCACTGTGACCGGCTTGCTGTGGGGATGTCCGAAGCGCAGGGTGACCTTACCTGTCGCCGGATTGGGCGCTAGGGTGATGCTTGTATTTGCGTCTGCTACGGCGATGGTTACGACCCGGCTATATTCGAGGCGGCCATCGAGATCGATCTGCTTCAAACGGTAGTAGTTGTTGCCTGCCTGGTAATGACCGGTTTTGAAGCTATACTGACTGACCGTGGTTGTATTCCCTTTGCCTGCTATTTTGCCAATGGTTTCAAAATCGGCGCCTGTGGTGCTGTGTTGTATTTCAAAGCCTTCGTTGTTCTGTTCCTGCGCCGTACTCCAATGCAGGGCGACTTGCCTGTTGAGGTATTGACCTGTAAAGCTGAGCCAGTTGACGGGCAGAGCAGCGAGTGAATACATTTTCATGAAAATGTAGGCCGTATCCATGTCGCCGGCTTCATTGGCTACCTGGAGTGCGTAGCTACGCGTCACGAATGTATCTGCATTAATCCCCATGAGCTTGTAAGGGACCTGATCGATGGTAACCGAGTCGCCGGCAGCATTGAATACATAAGAACCCTGGTTGCTGGTGGTAGCTGATCTTACCGAATAAGTATTCGTCGGCTGGAAGTTGAATTCCAGCGTGGAGTAGTCGGTTTTGTTGTTGGTAGAGTCTTTATGGTACAGGTTGGTTGCTGTAGCATGGAAAAGGGTGTTGACCTGTTTTATCTTCCAGGTTTTATTGAGCAGTGATTGCTGCTGTGCCTGCGCGACGGTAGCGGCAGCTAACAGGCAAAGTATAGTATATATAAATTTCATTGTTGTATGGTTGGGTGGTGATTAGTTGCCTGCTGCTTCGAAGGTCTTTTTCAGGCGCAGGTCAATGTTCTTAAAGAGGATGGAGCCTACCACTACATTCCCGATGGCGTTCATACGGCCTACGAAAGTGGGACCGCAATAGCTGGCACCTGTACCCAGGGTTACCATCTTGACCTTGCCACATTCTTCCACGAGATAGCGGAATACTTTGCCGGGATAGAGGAAATGGCCAGGCTGTGTGTAGTTGGTAAATGTGAGGTTCTTGTCGTCGGGAAAGATCCAAACCAGATCGTAAATAGATGAGTGGAGTTTGTCGCCACAAAGCTGGTTGTCGAGCGTACCATCGTACAGTGCGCGATCATTGATCATAAAGGGACTGTTGTACAGGCGATAGCTGGCGCAGGCCTCGACTCCTTTGGGATTAATGGCCAACTGCTCGTTCATCCAATGATCTCTGGTACGTGCATCTACATATTCACTCAGGAAGGGAATCTTGGCGTTGTTGGGTGAGAGTGCGTTCAGGGCGGCCAGGCCGGGTGTCAATATATCGGAGATGTACTTGATACCACCCTGCGGATTGGTCTCAAAGTTTTCAGGTTTCCAGGCTGCTATCTTTTCTTCTACGACACGTGTTACTTCCTCGCGGTTGGTGCGATTCAGGAAGATCGGTGAGAGGTTGTCGTAGGGGAAGTCGATGGGTGTAGGGGCGTTGAGTGCAACATTCGATTTGATCAACTTATAGACGTACTGTGCATTACAATTGGCACCGTTGGGTCCTTCCTGTGAGCAGACCTCTGTTTCCAGTTTATAAGCATGGTAATCCTGGAAGGATGCGTTGTAAAGCTTTAATGTTTCTTCGATCCTGTTAAGGCCGGGCTGGTTGCAAGAAGTGTAATTGACCGAATCGATGGACAGCGGGTAATTCCTGCCGAGGGTGCTGCGCATGATGCCGGCACTGGTTGCGATCCATTGAACGGAGTCTCTTTCAGCAGCTCCACCGAGAATATTGTTACTGATCAGGGCATTGTTGGCCGTTGTATAGAGGGTGTAGGAGTTGACGCTGTTTACAGGGCCGATGCCATTGTATACAATTAGCCCCTGTGTTGTACCTATGAAAACCTGGCCCAGCTTGTTGCCCCAGATGGCGTTGGGGTTAAAGGTGGTGCCTGCGGGAATGATGCAGGATAGGGCTTGACTATTCAGGAATATCCAATTAACGCCTCTTCGTACGGCAAATCCTTTTCCAGCGCTGATGGTGGTCCATACATCACCATTGGGGGCAGCATACAATCCGTTGAAAATGCCCCCTGCCGGGATGCCGATATCGGCGAAGCTGAAAGAGAGGCCGGTGAAGTTGCCTAAGAGGTCATATTTGATCAGTCTTGCCGGGAAGAAAGTTCCGTTCCTGGCGGTGAAGGCGGCCACATTGGCCCATACGCCTGTGCTGTCGGCTGCCACGGAATATACATTGCGTGCCTGTGGTGTTTCTGTAGGGCCAGGGTTACAGGTAGCGGCAGGGTAAGGAAACTCAACAGGGTCTATGTTGTTCTGGTATTGTACCCAGGTTCCTTTGGACCAAAACGTATTATTGCTGGCTGCTTTGAATGAGATGGTGCCAGGGGTGAGGATGTATTGGTCGCCGGTATTGATCTGGTGGTATTTGTGTGCGCTCCAGATGCCCCCCTGGATGTCTACAGCCAGGCCAGCTGTATTGAGCGTGCCGATGCCGTCTCTTAAAAGAAAGTCGAAGCATTGGGCATTACGGTCGGGTGATAGATGCTGGCGATCGAGCGTGTTGACGTTGATGCGCTCCATGCCGCCCAGTGACGAGGTGAGGCCGCCTCTTCCATTATGGCCTACCCATACATTGCCCGAGTGGTCGGCGGCCAGTGCCTGGATATTGAATTGGTCGGTGCCGCCAATTTGTGCGAAGGTTGCATTGGCATTGCCGGATTTGTTGAGGTAGTACACACCGCTGACATTACCGGCCCATACGTTGTAATTGGAGTCGATGGTGATGCAGGTAAATGATTGGCCGGCGTTGTAGGTGGTAACCTGTGATCGTGTGAGGAGTGGAATACATAAAAGAATGAGTAAACAAGATCTCATGTAAAAGATTTGGGTGAAACGAATTATGTTCAGGCATGGAAGTCCACAGGCTACCGGCGTGGCGGCATCCGAATTTTAAAAGAGGAGATTCATAAGTTGGATAGCTGAACGGGGCGGGCTATGGGGAAAGTACGAGCGTTGAGCGCCGTTAGGGTGTTCTGTTGGCCAGCGAAGATATATAAGAATTACTGTAGATGGAACTCATACGGGTATTAAAAAGCAACAATGGATGCGTATTTAATCCGGGTTGTAGTTAGCTGGTGTTTCTGCTGAAATAATGTATCGTGTGATTGGGTAAAATCAGAGGATTCGTGGAGCATGAAATGGGGAGGTGTGTAAAAAGAAAAACGGAACATCGAATCACGATGTTCCGTTTTGTATGTAGTAAGTATTTATTTAGCTCTTATTTTCCTGCGGCGGATTGGGTGGCCGCTGGTCATCTTTCTTAGGTTGCTGTTGTTGTTGGCGATTGTCTCTGCGGGGCTGGTTCTGTTGTCTGTTTTGCTGGCTTCCTTGTTGGCCACCTTCTTGCTGACCACCACCTTGCTGGCCACCTTGTCGACCACTGCCTTGTTGTGATCGTTGTTGGCCGCCGCCCTGTTGGGAGCGTTGTTGGCCACCTTGCTGACTTCCGCCTTGTTGGTTACCACCACCCTGGCGGGGACGGTTTTGTTGCCCTTGTTGTTGACCACCTTCTTTCTGCTGGCCGCCGCCTTGCTGCGAACGGTTTTGTTGACCGCCCTGTTGCTTGGGTTGCTGACCGCCTTGCTGATTTTGGGGGCGTTGGTTGGGTTGCTGTGATTTGCCTTGCTGGCCTCCGCCGCCTTGTTGTGCACCTTGTTGACCTCCCTGCTGACCGCGGGGCTGTTGAGGGCGTTGTTGTTGCTGGCGGTTTTCTTTCTGGCTATGTTTTTTCTTTTTCTCGGCTCTCTCCAGGCTGCGCAAACTGATCTGACCAACCAGGTCCACAAAGGCTGGTTCTGCCTCTTTGGGTTTGCTGCTGGTAACCTCTACGGGTTCCAGTTGGTCGGGCGTAATACCCTGTGCATTCAGCTGCTTGATCTTACGCACCCGTTCGATGGATACGGGGTATTGTTTATTGCTATCGGGCAATACATACCACATCAGGTTCTTGAAGATATCCTTTTTGATAAGGGTGGCGTTGCCTTTGCCTACCTGGAGCATATCTGCGTTGTCGGGGAATGACTGCAGGGCGTCGAGGTACGTATCCAGTTCGTAATTGAGGCAGCATTTGAGGCGACCGCACTGGCCACTCAGTTTGCTCTGGTTGATGGAAAGGTTTTGGTACCGGGCTGCGGTGGTGTTGACCGATTTGAAATCGGTGAGCCAGGTGCTACAGCAAAGTTCGCGTCCGCAGCTGCCAATACCGCCCACCTTGGCGGCTTCCTGGCGGGCACCGATTTGGCGCATTTCCACCTTGACCTTGAATTCGCGGGCGAGTATTTTGATCAGTTCGCGAAAATCGACCCGGTCATCAGCGATGTAAAAGAAAGTCGCTTTTCGCCCATCGGCCTGAATTTCTACCTCGCTCATCTTCATGTCGAGGTTCAATTGTTTGGTGATGGCGCGGCTTTGGATGAGGGCCTCTTTTTCGCGGGCTTTATTTAGTTGCCAGATCTCAAGATCTTTATCGCTGGCGCGGCGAAGTACTTTTTTGAAGTCGGAATCGAATTCGCTCACATTCCTTTTCTTCATTTGAATGCGTACCACCTCACCGGTCAGCGATATTTCTCCCAGGTCGAATCCGCTGATGCCTTCCACTGCTACATAGTCTCCTTTTTCAAAAGGCTGTACCGATGTGTTGCGGTAGAAATCTTTCCGGCTTCCTTTATTGAAGCTGACTTCGACCACTTTGCAAGCTGTATCCTGGTCGGCGATTGGCAGGTTTCTCAACCAATCGTACGCATTCATCCTGTTACAACTACCTGTGCTGCAGCCGCCATTGCTTTTACAGCCAGCCACTTTTCCTGTGGTTCCACATGAACTACATCCCATTCTATCCGTAATTGACGATGAAAAAAATTGTTGACGGCTGCTGTTCAACACCTTGTGGAGGGATCGTATTGCGTAGGCGCTATTAATACATTATATCCAGCCCTTTTAACGACTAAAAATAATATCAAAATCTGCCTCCTGTGATAATGGGGTTGAAATCCACCGCAGGAATAGTCAGATCAATACGCAAATGCAACACAATTATATAGCGAAGTAAGATAACCCGTAAAACGCTCCTCTTACACAAATCCACTTGCTACAGCCTCTTCCACAAACTCCTACTACACAGGCCGATTTACAAATATAGGTTTTTAAGTGTAAAACCGTCACATGATGCGGGTCGTCTGCTTATGGGCAATAATATGGTACAATTTGATCGTCAGGGCGAGAAAGAGCATTTTGGCGTTGGCGTTGCGTTCGATGAAGTAAGCCGACCGGTCGAGCTCTTCGATGATGGCCTCCTGTTGTTCGAAATTGGCAATCTTGTTCAGCCTTAACGCAAAATCGCGCTCATTATCAGGCATATATACTGCATTGGCTCCCATAGCTTGCAGCCGGATGGCCTGTTCCAGCAGGTGATTGAAGTATAGGAGGAATTGTTTCTGTTTTTCCCGGCCGAGTTTGCTGGCGTCTTCGATCCATTTGACCTGGGCAATTGGACCATTCTTAAGGATAGCATTCAGCCACTCACGCAACATGACCTGCCAATCTTCGCCCGAATGCTTGATGAGGTGTAGCGCTTCGCGGTAGTTGCCAGCTGCGATGGAGGCTACGGGCCGGGCTTGCTCTTCGGTGCATTTGGCCTTCGACATGAGCGCTTCGGTGATGGCTTCCGTAGTAAGCGCCGGTATTTTAACGAGTTGCGTTCTGGACAGGATGGTGGCCAGGATCTGGGACTCGTTTTCGGCTACGAGCACGAAAAGCGTATCCGGTGGGGGCTCCTCGATCAGTTTCAGCAATTTATTGCCTTCGTTACCGAGGTATTCGGGCATCCACATGACCAATACTTTAAAGCCGCTTTCGAAGCTTTTAAGGTTTAGTTTGCGGATGATCTCATTGCATTCGTAAGCGGTGATATTCCCCTGCTTGTTCTCTGCGCCGATAAACTGAAGCCAGTCGTAGGCGTTGCCGTACGGCTGTTCTACGATAAACTCCCTCCATTCGGTAATGTAATCGGTACTGATGGGTTTGTCGCCGGGCTTGCGGGGGATTACAGGATAAGAAAAATGGATATCGGGGTGTACCAACTGCTGCGCTTTCTGACAACTGGGACATACACCGCAGGCGTCGGAGAGGGTAGTCTTCAGGTCGGTGGTTGCTGCGGGGGCATCGCCAAACAGGGAGGGGCCAGCCTGGGCTGCCTCTTTTTTGCCATTCACCTTTTCACATACTATATATTGGGCAAATGCGATAGCGAGGGGAAGGGCACCACTGCCTTCTTTGCCGAGGAAAAGCAAAGCATGGCTGAGGCGATTTTGTTGTACCATTCCCACCAGGTGTTCCTTGGTATCCTGTTGGCCGATAATATCCTTGAAAGACATGGGGCGAAGATAGGCGTAAAAAATAAACCGTTCGCAGTGGTCGCGAACGGTTTAAAAATCTTCCTGTACGGAACGGGTCAACTTGGGTCTTACTACAGGATATCCCGGACTTACTATCTAATGATTGTACAGTCTGCTCTTGAGGGTCTTCGCTCCAGGATAGGCTTTCGTCAGTAGGTATTTGGATCTTCTGTGGTTTTTCATCGAGGATACCTTCTTTAGCGATTCACGGGCATTGGATTGGCAGTTTTTCTGGTTGCGGCCATTTCAAAGGAATTGGTGGACATGGACTGATGCTCATTTCACAAGGATGCGGTCTTTGCGGCTTTTCCGGACAGTTGGATCTTGGGTTCTTCGGCTTTTCGGAGGTTGGATCGTTTTGCTGGTATAAAGTTGTTTAATTGTCATGAGAACAATAAATCTATTCGGCGAGTGGTAGCAGATGTCCGATTTTTGGACTTTTATGCTCGATTTTGGAATGATGGTCCGGTAAGGATTGAGCTGAGATTTGATTGTGGATAATCAGGCCAGGTTGGTCAGTGAATGCAATAAAAAAGCGGACACTGTGTGTATCCGCTTTTCTTTGTATGTGTTAGTTCGATTAATTCAGGTACTTAGTCAATTCTTCGCTCATGGGTTTGGTTCTGCTGGGAATAACAGCGATCAGCTTACCTTTCTCGTCGATCAGGAATTTGGTGAAATTCCATTTGATCGGGTCTTCCACACCCAGCTTTTTCGCTTCTTCGGTGAGGTATTTGAAGAGGGGGTGAATATCATCGCCTTTTACAGAAACTTTTTCTGCCATGGGGAAAGTAACACCGTAGTTCTTGCGGCATACTTCCTGGATATCTTCTGCTGTGCCGGGCTCCTGGTTGGCAAAGTTATTGGCAGGGAAACCAACGATCACCAGTTTGTCTTTGTATTTATCATACAGTTGTTGTAGTTCGGTATACTGTGGCGTCAGGCCGCATTTGGAGGCGGTATTGACGATCAGGATTTTCTTGCCTTTGTATTTCTCGAAATTAATGGGTTCCTTACCTTCCAGCGAGGGAACTTTGAAGTCGTAAATGGAGTTGGCTGCAATCAGCAGTAAAGACGCTAGTAAGAGGCGTATCATAGACGTAAGTTTTAAGATGACAATAAATCTAATACAAAGATGGCGGTTAAATGGTTGCTAAGGGTGAAAAATTTACCGGGCCCGATGCTGATAACGATTGATTAACCTTTGGCCGGCTGGTTGGGCACAAACCAGCGCAAATAGCTGCGGTTCTGATTGGTTTTACAAGGATTTTACAGCTGCCTGAAATGACTGGTTGGCTATTGTTGCTTTTCATAACAACCCAGATCAGGAAGACCGACCGGACGCGGCAGGCCGTCGAGATCTATGGGAAGGGAGCTGGCAAAACCCTTGTTTAGTGCCGGCGAGCCTTCTTTCAAGCGAAGGTTATAGTATCTCTTTTGGTTGTCTACGCTGTCGAAGAGAGGAGACTGGTTGGCAATGATGTCTTTCATGGCTGCATTGGCGGGATTGGTCTTCACTTTCCACAAACAGTTCTGAAAGTCTACATTGAAGGCATCACTGCCTTGTTTGCTTGTGATCACTTCGTTTTCGACAATACTGTTATCGGCCCAGAAGATACTGTTGGTTATTTTGGCATATAAGGGGGCCGTAACAATGGTGTTGCCCTCCCGTATGAAATCGGTGATCTGTATCACCGGGTCTTTGTGTTGCGCGTAGCTGTTGGTATAGGCAACTGCTGTAATATGATTCAGGTTGTAATCGCCACCCAGGGCAAGGATGATGTTCTTGCCGCAATTGCTAATAAGGCAATTCTGTGCCCAAACGGAAGATTGGACGGCCTGTATACCCGCATCGTAACAATTGTCGATGATCGTTTCGGACATAACGATTTTGGGGTTGCTATTGGGAGAAGGTCCAATCGTGGTAATACCCTGATAGGCGTTTTTGATAGTAGTATACCGGAGTATATTGTCACTGCTTTCGCCGCGGAAATAGATACCTGGCCAGGCGCCGGGGTAGTCGCGATAAGGATCGTCAAGACGGTCACCCCGGAAAATCACCCTTGTGCTGTCATATCTGTCGCCTTCGACATGCAGGGTGCCATCCACCACCAATGGCGCGTCGGCATGGAAATAGATGCGTGATCCCTGGGCTATCGATAGTATGGCATTGGTGTCGACCTGCAGGCCGCCCAGTATCACGTAGGGTTTGTCGTTGGTCCACACTTCGTCGGAGCTTACTACATGCGAGCGCAGGAAATGGGCATTTTGTCCCCAAGCCTCCAATTGTATCCATTGTTCCTGCTGGTTATATTGGATATGTATACTGTCTCTTACTACGAACGGGAGGTTGGCCGCATTGGGGTCGATCTTTACAGAAACGAATACATAAGCACTATCGTTGGCGTCAATTTCTATATTGGTGACGATGGGGCCAGGCGTACCGTCGACATTGATCCGGAAAAAGGAATTGTTACCACCTGCCAGGGATACATTGTGGATGCGGAGCTTTTGGTCGTTGTTGTTGAAGATGCGGAAGTAATGAGTCACTGACCCTGTTGTCGTAAAAACAGTATCAAAATGCAGGGTATCTGCAGATGTGCTGAGATTGACAGTTCCTGTAATAAAGGAATCTTTTTTGCAGGCAGTGCCTGCGATGGCTACGATCACCAGGAAAATCAGTACTTGCTTCATGAATTGCTAATGTATACCTGATCTTTGAAAATACGAAATCCCGGCTATGCGTGAGCAGGGCGGGATGATTGTTCTTCTTTTTAATAACGGCTGGCGAAGGGAATAATTGCCATTCTACTTCGTTGCGAACCCCACAGTGGCTATGCTGAGGGTAACCGGTCCAGCTGCTAATAAGGCCCTGCCACAGGATTCGAGGGTGGCCCCTGTAGTAACGATATCATCGACCAAAAGCAGGTGTTTACCTCCAAAAGAGCTCAGGTTGCGGGCCTCAAATTTCCCTTCTATGTTCTGCCAGCGTTGGATCCGTGTTTTGCGGGTTTGCGATTCGGTGGGGCTGTTGCGCATGACTATGTTTTCCAGTACGGGAACATTCAGGTAATTGGCCATGGCGGAGCACAGCACCTCGGATTGATTGTATCCTCTTTTTCTTTCTCTTGACCGATACAGGGGGACTGGCACCAGCGCGTCTGGTTGTGCAAAATGCGGGCTGGCCTTCAACGCTTCTCCCAGGCGATGCCCCAACCAGGTGCCTATGTCTTTGCGGTTTTTGTACTTGAATTCATGCAGCAGGTGCTGTACCAGCGATCCTTTGCTGAAGTAGGTATAACTGGTTGCGTAACTTACCGGCAGTCGGCCCCTGAAGATATGCTGAACGGGATTTTCGGCATACAGGTGAAAATTGGTGAGGGGTAGTTCGGTGATGCAGGAGAGGCAAAGTAGTTGTTTGTCGGAGATTGCATCATTTCCACATCCTGCACAGGTATGGGGAAAGAATAGATGCCACAGTGATCGGGCGATATTGGATATATGCATACGGCTATCATTGTAAGAAGACTTAGAGCGGATTTTCACCGCTCTAAGTATGTATGGCATAATATACCCGTTATTGACGTTTTTAGATTTCCTATCCGAAAAGATATTGATACACTTCGTCCACCCGGCCCATGCTGATGACTTCGATATTGAACTTTTGCAGGTTGAGTCCTTTTTGGTTGTATCGTGAGACCAGGATCTTTTCAAATCCAAGTTTTTCCGCTTCCGCGATACGCTGCTCGATCCGGTTCACGGCTCTTATTTCCCCGCTGAGACCAACCTCGCCGGCAAAACAGGTAAGTGGGGGAAGGGGTATGTCCTCATAGGAGCTGAGCAGTGCGCAAAGGACGGCAAGGTCGATCGAGGGATCTTCTACTTTAAGCCCTCCGGCGATATTGAGGAATACATCTTTGACGCCAAAATGAAAACCGCCTCGTTTTTCCAGTACGGCCAACAGGAGCTGCATGCGACGCAGGTCGAATCCTGAAACTGTGCGTTGGGGTGTACCGTACACCGACTGGGTAACCAGTGCCTGTACTTCGATCAAGAGGGGGCGCATGCCTTCGATGGAGGCTGCGATGGCAATTCCGCTGAGGCTGTCTTCTTTTTGGCTGATGAGGAGCTCGCTCGGGTTATTGACGCCCCGCATGCCGTCGCCCGACATTTCATAGATACCCAATTCCGCCGTGCTGCCAAACCGGTTTTTGATCGTCCGGAGGATCCTGTAGGTATAATGCCGGTCTCCTTCGAACTGCAATACCGTATCCACCATGTGTTCAAGAATTTTGGGCCCGGCAATGGCGCCGTCTTTGGTAATATGGCCGATCAGGAACACGGGTATGTTGGTCTCTTTGGCGAATCGTTGGAATTCGGAAGCTGATTCCCGTATTTGGGATATGCTACCGGGTGATGAGTCGATATAGGGCGACTGGATGGTTTGAATGGAATCGACGATTACGAGTTGCGGCCTTAGCTTTTTTATTTCCTGGAAGATGGTTTGGGTAGACGTTTCAGTCAACAAGTAAAAGTTGTCGTTTTGAATCTTTAACCTGTCGGCCCGCATCTTTATCTGCTGATCGCTCTCTTCTCCACTTATGTATAGGATGGTTATATCTTTTAGCATCAGGCCGACCTGTAGGAATAAAGTTGATTTGCCTATACCCGGTTCACCTGCTATCAGTGTAATGCTACCCGGAACGATACCTCCGCCTAAAACCCTGTTCAGTTCAGCATCTGGTGTAGTGATCCTTTTTTGTTCGGGGGTTGTAACGGCATGGAGCGCTATTGTCTTGCTATCTTTTTTATCGTCCTGAAATGTTTTCCAATTATTCTCTTTCTGGGAAGATTCTTTGTGTATGACTTCCTGTACAAAGGTGTTCCATGATCCGCATGAGGGACATTTACCTAACCACTTTGCACTTTCATAACCACAGTTGGAACAGAAGAACGCAGTTTTCACTTTACTCATTCAATAAAGGTAGTAGTATAAAAAGAAACGTGACGTCGTGAGTTGCGGGAATGGTTTGTAGTTGTTGCAATTCCGATTCTACTTTTTATTTGATTGCGTTGACATGTCTTGCTTGTAGAAATCAGTGTCTCTTTTTGGAATAGAAAGGCTGTTGAATAAACAGATGAATCATGAAATTGATAGGGGCAATTATTTTATCAAAAGAGAGTCGTGGAATGAAGTATTTGGAGGGGTATTGGGGGGCAGTATTTTTTCAAAGTAAAAGGGCCAACATTGCTGTTGACCCCTTACTTACTAACCCATTAAATTCTTGCACTAAATTACAAATAAGCACCACATAACAAAATTATTTTTTGAGGTTGTGAATAAATTTTAACCCCCTTTTCAGGTGTGCGAGGGCGGTGTATTGAAGCCTTGTAACTAACAGATAAACAGTAGATTAGAAACATATTAATATTTAAGGGTAAGTCTTTGTGATAAAATGTCAGCCTTTATCTTTGATCAAATTTCATGGTGACAAAATGCCTCTTATTTTTGCATAAAACCAGCCAAAAATTGTCAAAAAAAAGCTGGTAACTGTTTTGATGTTCACGTGTTATATCTTATTAAACTGGTAGAAAATGACACCATCTATTTTAATCGTTTCTTTGATCTTTTTGGGCATCAGTATGCTGGTTTCCGGGGTACTGAAAAGTAAGTTTAAGACCTACAGCCGGGTGCCTATTTATTCTGGTTTGAGTGGTCGGGAAGTGGCCGAAAAAATGTTGCGGGACAACGGCATTTATGACGTAAAAGTGGTCTCTGTTGATGGTTTTCTGAGTGATCACTACAATCCTGCAAACAAAACAGTTAACCTGAGTCCGGATGTATATAATGGCGTTTCAATAGCTGCAGCGGCCGTTGCTGCTCACGAATGTGGTCACGCTGTTCAGCATGCTACTGCTTATCAATGGCTTACGATGCGCAGCAAACTGGTTCCTTTTGTACAATTCAGTTCGGGTATCGTACAATGGGTATTATTGGCTGGAGTGTTGATGATCAATGCTTTCCCTGCCTTATTATTGGGCGGTATTATTCTTTTTGCGTTGACCACGCTTTTCTCGGTGATAACGCTTCCGGTTGAATTTGACGCAAGCCGCAGGGCTTTGGCCTGGCTGGAGCGTACGAATGTGACCAGCCAGCAAGAATTTCCCAAGGCTAAGGACGCCCTGAAATGGGCGGCTCTGACCTATGTGGTGGCGGCTTTGGCCTCTATCGCGACCCTGGTTCAATATGTGTTGATCTATGCCAGCGGTAGCCGTAGCAGGGACTAACAAGAACTTTTTCTTAAACAATTTGACAAAATGATAAAAAGCTGTGCAGCATCCTGCACAGCTTTTTTGTCTTTTGGTCGTGCAGCGCCTGCAGCCATGGGCGCATACCTCCAAAATCATTTAAGAATTTTTCCCTTTTAGGACTTTTGCCCTGATTGGAACCATATCTAACTGCGCCGGGTTAAAACTGCTACTATTTACCTGGCTATCAATAACCAATGCTAACTGTGACGCGAACTCCGGCCCTCGAGCCGGAGTTTTTTTATGGGTTTTGGACTGCACTGTCTGATTGAGGGTGGCAAGCTTCCATAATCTGCAGCGGAGGGGAAAAAACAGTCATTTTTCGGGAAGTGCTTTGCACAGTTACAGGCCAAATCGACACACTTATAGGCGAAATCGACACGCCTATTGGTTTGTTGTTGGAGCAATGCGCGGCGGTATATAATTTCACACTTCACAGATTGATTACAACGCGTTTCTGGTTCGCCTTTCTATAGTCTATCGGGTGCCCTCCCTACGGTGCCCGATTTTTTTTGCCCTACCTGTCAGCAATTAAGGGGATAATATGCCCCAGGAAGCACTGCGTGTTCTCCAATATTTTGAACCAAGTCTTCGCGGGATATGAAGTGGCAGAGCAGTTCTACATAAACTTTACTGAGCCATTAGGCTCAGCCCAACCATGGGATGGCGGCTGAATGCTTCTTACCGTTGACTGGTGGGCATAGGAAGGGCAGTATTGTGTATGCAATACGCAGAATACGATGAATAGAGAGATCAGTTAGAGTTTGATCTCTTCTTCGTGTTTGTCGAAAAAGTGAAATTCTGTGAGGTGGTAATTGGTGTTCTCGCTCATTTTTATCTTTTGCCCATATTTCATTCTCCATTTCCACTGCTTGGATTTGAAGAGCCATCCACCTTTTGTCAGGTAGGCGTACATAATGGGGTGAACCACCAATGTAAGGTCTTTGTGCTGATGGGTGATGAGATAGCTAAGGTTCTTTTCGATCTCGTCTTCGAGGAGAAGGGTAGAGGAGATCTTTCCGGTGCCTGCACAGGTAGGGCATACTTCCTGTGTATTGATGTTCATCTCCGGTTTCATGCGTTGACGTGTGATCTGCATGATACCAAATTTGGAGATAGGTAGTACGGCATGTTTTGCCCGATCGGGCTTCATGAATTCCTCCATGGCCTCGAGCAGCTTGCGCTTGTTATCGGGCAGCTTCATATCGATGAAGTCAACCACGATAATGCCGCCCAGGTCACGCAGACGGAGCTGGCGTGATATTTCGGCAGCGGCTTCGAGATTTGTTTCCAGTGCATTCAGCTCCTGGTTGTTGCCAACACTTTTGTAGCCACTGTTTACGTCGATTACGTGCAATGCCTCGGTGTGCTCAATAATCAGATAAGCACCACTGGGCAGGTTGACGGTTTTTCCGAATGCTGCTTTTACCTGCTTGGTGATACCAAACTGATCAAAGATGGGCAATCCGTTCTGGTAAAATGCTACGATATCGGCTTTCTCGGGAGCGATGCGCTGGATGTAACTACGGGTATCGTTGTAGATATTCCGGTCGTTAATGACGATCTTGTTAAAGTCTTCATTAAGCAGGTCGCGCAATATGCTGGTGGTCTTGGTTTGCTCACTAAGTATCTTGGCAGGAGCGACTGATCCTTTCAGGTTACTCTGGATGGCTTTCCAGGTTTCTACCAGCATGGAAAGGTCTTCGTGTAGTTCGGCAGTGTTTTTTCCTTCTGCGGCGGTACGTACGATGACGCCGAAATTCTTAGGCTTGATGGCCTCTACGATCTTCTGGAGTCTTTTGCGTTCATCGGCGGAATGGATCTTCCGGGATACGGCTACAATGTCATTGAAGGGGGTGATTACAACAAATCGTCCTGGCAAAGAAATTTCACAGCTAAGGCGTGGGCCTTTGGCGGCGATAGGCTCTTTGAGAATTTGTACGAGAATGTTGGGTTTACCGCTGAGTACTTCGTTGATTTTGCCGGTCTTGATGATCTCGGGTTCTACCTGGAAAGTGCCAAAGTCGAAGTCTTTTCCATTGTCGTTGATGGCCTGTTGGGTGAATTTCAACAACGAGCGAGCGTAGGGGCTAAGATCGGTATAGTGGAGGAAAGCGTCTTTTTCGAAGCCAACGTCAACAAATGCAGCATTGAGACCGGGGATGAGTTTTTTCACTTTACCGAGGTAAAGGTCTCCCACGGCAAAACTTGCATCTGCTTTTTCATGATGCAATTCTACCAGCTTCTTGTCCTCTAATAGGGCGATTTCCACCCCCTGAGGTGCAACATTTATAATTAGCTCCTTATTCAAGCGTTACATCTTTTACCGTCTTACCAATCATCACTACAAGGAAGTTTGCTGAAGCAGCATTATTTGTCAAATATCTAGCGGTCAGTTATGCAAGCAGCACGTCCGAAAATAAAAGACAAATAATAAATTCAGCTAAAGAAGGAAAGGGGCCCCGTTTTAGCGGGACCCGTTGCAAGAAGATAAATTAGCGATTTTTCTTCTTATGACGGTTCTTTCTCAGTCTCTTTTTGCGTTTGTGCGTCGCAATCTTATGACGCTTTCTTTTTTTACCACAAGGCATAAAACACCAATGATTTTTAATTAACTAATAATTTTCAGCTTTCTTTCAATGATTAACAAATCCGAGTGAAAGGGTTGCTTTATTGATCTACAGTGAAAAACCCGAAATCCGCTTGATAGCTACGGATAGTACAGGGATTTCGAATTTCTCTCCTTCAGTTCTTTGGAAAAGGTTTATTTCTTCAACGACTCGATACGATCATCAATGTCCTTTACAAAGCCTGGATCTTTCAGTAAGAGCCTGGCTGCTGTGTACCATTTGATCGCATCGGCTTTGTCACCTTTGCGTTCGCAGGCATCGGCCAACATCAGGATTGCTTCCAGGTTGTTGGGTTCATGTTCTGCTACTTTCTTCAAACGTTCAATGGCTTTGTCCAATTGACCGGAGACCAAACCGCCGATTCCGAGCATAAATTGTGCATACATATTATGCGGATCGCGTTCTGAGACCTCCCTGATCATTTGAATTCCCTGCATCGGGTTGTCGCTGATGCCTCCCAGGAGGTAGCAGCTACCTAGTCCGATCTTCAGTGAATCATCATTCGGATCCAATTGTAAAGCCTTCTCAAACAACTCTTTAGCCTCTAAGGCCATCCATCTTTTCAGAGCGGGTTCTTCCTGGCGGCGAACACCGTCTAAATAGAATTGGGCAGCAAAGGTGAGGTTTTTTTGAGAATTTTCCAATTTAGCAGCTTCTCCGCTATACCAGGCAAAGGGCAGGAGCATATGAGCCGAGTCTTTCCAGAACTCGGCAAGCTGTCTGTACACCTTGATTTGCTGGTCTTTAACGTCTCCACGGACAACGGCCGATTCCAGCTTGCTGACGTGAGCTTGCTGGGACGGGGTTAGCTTCTGGCGGGAGGCCGTCAGAATAGTCTCAATGTCCAACTGACCTGTAGCGGCTGCGCTTGCTACAGGCACGGTCTTATCTTTCGGGGGGATTGTACGGCCAAAGAAGAATAACAGGCAAAGAAGAACAACTCCACTGCCAACGAGGATCATCTGCTGCTTTTTCACGAATCAGAACAATTTAATGAGCAGCAAAATTACATTTCATCGTCGGGGTTTGGTTGATCTTCTTTTACTGATTGCAACTTTTTAACTTCTGCCACAAATTCTTTGGCAGGTTTGAAGGCTGGAATGTAATGTTCAGGGATGTGTACCGCAATGTTTTTCTTAATGTTGCGGCCGATCTTAGCAGCTCTCTTTTTAGTGATGAAACTGCCAAACCCACGAATGTAGATGTTTTCTCCTTGGGATAAGGTATCTTTCACTTCCTTGAACATGGTCTCCAGCGTAACCAAAACATCAACCTTGGGAATACCTGTTTTTTCAGATATTTGGTTAACGAGGTCTGCCTTTCTCATGTCGTTGAATTTTTAACGGGTTTGAAAATATGTTTACGATAAACGGCAATTGTCACAAAATCAATTCATTACTCAAATTAAATGTTAATTCGCACATTTGCAAGAAAAGGTATAAATAATTGATATTGAGGGGTATCAATTTCCGTGCCGGTTACCCTTAACTGTACTCATTATCAAAAGGTTATATATTCAATATTTACCATGAAACCAATATTCACTGAGAAGCTGATGGCGTGGAATAAGGCCAAAAATGACCGTTCCATGCCATGGAAAGGCGAGAAAAACCCGTATAAAATCTGGTTGAGTGAAATTATTTTACAACAGACCAGAGTAGAGCAAGGGCTGGCTTATTATCAAAAATTTATCAAAGCTTTTCCTACTATACAACAGCTTGCCAAAGCTCCTGAGCAAAAGGTATTTAAATTGTGGGAAGGTCTGGGATATTATACACGCTGCAGAAATTTAATCGCCACTGCACAGATCGTAGTGAATGACTACAAGGGAATATTTCCTAATACATACGATGAGATTAAAAAGTTGAAAGGCATCGGTCCTTACACTGCTGCTGCTATTGCCTCCTTTGCTTTCAATGAACCACATGCTGTTGTGGATGGAAATGTGCAACGTGTGATTGCACGTTACTTCGGTATTTCTACGCCGATCGATACTACTGCCGGTAAGAAGATGTACCAGGAACTGGCTACCGCGTTACTGGATTATGACGAACCCGGTAAATACAACCAGGCAATCATGGATTTTGGTGCTGTTATATGCAAACCGCAGAACCCTTTATGCGGCGAGTGTCCGCAACAGGCCGATTGTGAAGCGTTTAAGCACAACCTGATCAAACAGCTGCCCGTCAAGGAAAAAAGCCTGGCCAAAAAAGAGCGTTGGTTCTATTATTTCATCATTCAGTACGAGGACAAAGTTTATGTTCGGCAGCGTAGCGAGAAAGATATCTGGCAAGACCTGCACGAGTTTGTGTTGTTTGAATCAGCTACCCCTGTACAAACGATGTTTCAAGACCTTCCTTATCTAAAGAAGCTGTTTGGCAAACATTCCTATTCGGTCAGTCATATTAGTAAAGTTTATCATCAGCAACTTACGCATCAGCTCATTCATGGTCAGTTTATAACCGTTACAACGTTAAAGCCGGTCACGGCTTTAAAAGATTATTTGCTCACCGATAAGAAGCAATTTAAACGTCTGGCCTTTCCGCGTATCATTAACACCTTTCTGGACGAAAAAACGTCGTTGGCACAGTTATTTTAATGCATTCACAATGATGAGGATCGGCGCCCTATATTAACACTTAGTAGGGTCAAAAAAATGGAAAATATCTTGAAAAAAAATTAACTTTAAGAGTAAATAAAACCGGTAGACGATTTCTAACAATAAACTCACCATTTATGAGAGGCGTTAACAGGGTTATGCTCATTGGCAATTTGGGAAGGGATCCGGATGTGCAGTACCTGGAAGGCAATATTGCAGTAGCAAAGTTTCCACTGGCAACCACGGAAACATTCAAAGACAGGGCTGGTAAGCTTATTTCACAGACCGAATGGCATACGGTGGTACTTTGGAGAGGATTGGCCGAGCTGGCCCAGAAATACCTGCATAAAGGGAGCCTGGTGTATATCGAAGGACGCCTGCGTACCCGCAGCTGGGAAGATAAAGAAGGTAATAAAAAGTTTGCTACCGAAGTAGTGGGGGATAACCTCATTATGCTAGATAAACGTACTGATGGTACACACCACGGTAATCATACCAATTCACACGGTGAAAATGTGGAAGGATTCAGCAATACCGATATCCCACCCATGGGCGAGCCTTCGCAAGACCTTCCGTTTTAGATTACCCATTTTCCGGATTTCCAAGATTTAATGGGGTGTCAGGGCAATAAAGTCCCCCTAAATCCATTTTTGATCATTCCGACCCGCAACAATATTTTTGCATAAGTCAAGTTTTTCCCGGCGGGCTGAGGCCTGCCTTTATTGATGCGGCTCAGCCTAAACTGTTGATCGATCATTTTTAACAAAAACCAATTTTGCTTTGGATAATCCTTTCAGGTGTTTGTTACCAGGCGAAGCAGGGCAGCCCGTTTTCCTGGCTGTGAATGTACAAGCCACAACCATTCTATCTGCAGTAGTTTTATTCCTGTTGCTACTTTCTTTCTTTATTTCGGGGGCCAAGGTCGCTTTCTTTTCCCTTACTTACCGGGATGTGAACATGCTGAAGACGAAGCAGGATTCTGGCTGGAAGCGGATTGCCAACCTGCTCGATGAGCCGCGTAAGTTACAGGCATCGTTGATGATTGCCAATACGCTGATCAATATTGCCATCATTATCCTGGCTAATTTCCTGATCGATCCCATATTTACTTTCAAAGATGACAGCTGGATAGTAGGTCTGGTTATCTTTTTCATCAAACTGATCGTGATCAGCGCTGTGATCGTATTGTTTGGCGAAGTGTTGCCTAAAGTCCGGGCCAATCAGAATAACCTTCGCTCTGCTTACGAAGCCTCTTTCCTGGTTGAAGTTACCTTTTATCTTTTTAAACGGATGGCGGGGTGGATGGTCAGCATGTCTGACAGGGTGGAAAAGATCTTTGGTGGTAAAGCTTCGCGGGCACTTACTCAAAAACAACTGGAAGAGCAGATCCGCTCTACCATTCATGAAGAAGAGGAGCAGCGTATCCTTGCAGGGATCTATAAGTTTGCAAATATTACGGTGAAGCAAGTGATGTGTACCCGCCTTGATGTGCATGGTGTAGAACACAATTTATCCTTCAAGGAATTGAAGCAGATTGTCAAGGATACGCATTATTCCCGCATGCCGGTTTTCAAAGGCAGCCTGGACGATATTCAGGGTATTATTCACTCCAAAGACCTGATCCCACACCTAAACGAACCCGATAATTACGACTGGCAAAGTTTGCTGAGACCGCCCTATTTTGTACATGAACAGAAGTTTATTGAGGACCTGCTTACCGAGTTCCAAAGCAAGCGTATCCATTTTGCGGTGGTGGTAGATGAATTTGGCGGTACGAGTGGTATCATTACCCTGGAAGATGTCCTGGAAGAGATCATTGGCGAGATCAAGGACGAGTTTGACGAAGAAGAGTCGGGCAATAAGAAGATTGACGATGCTACTTATGTTTTTGAAGGCCGCACGATGATCTATGACGCCTGTAATACCATGAACCTGCCTGCCGATACCTTTGACCAGGTAAGGGGGGAAAGTGATTCGCTGGCAGGTCTGATCCTGGAGCTGGCGGGTGAAATTCCCAAGGCTGGTGATGTGGTACCTATCGGTGACTTTGAATTTGCCATTCTTGAAGTGGACCGTAACCGGATCAAAAAGGTGCAGGTAACCATCAAGCCCGGCACAGTATAATTCGTCCTCTGTAACAGTACTGTTTCTATTGTAGACTCCTGATTTATTATACGTATTATGGTTAAGCGTTTCCTTTTACCCTTCCTTGTGTTAGCTTTTCTGGCTGCTTGCAACAGCGACTATACGATCAGGAAAAAGGGTTATTATCAGATAGATTTTCCCAAGCATGAATACAAGCTGTTTGACCAACCAGGTTATCCCTATACTTTTGAATACCCGGTTTATGCCAGGGTTGTAAAGGACACCTCTTTCTTTGATGGTAAACCGGAGAACGACTACTGGGTCAATGTCGACTTTCCCCAATTCGATGGGAAGATCTATATGAGCTACAAAGAAATTGGTAAAAATGAGCTGACAAAGCTGGTGAATGACGCTTTTCAGATGACCTATAAACACACCCAAAAGGCTACAGAGATCACCGATTCGGCCATGCTTACTCCCAATGGTATCAGCGGCCTTTTTTTTCATGTCGGTGGCAATGCTGCTACTGCCAAGCAGTTCTTTGTGACTGATTCTGTCAAACATTTTTTGCGGGGGGCTCTGTACTTTGATGCCTCTCCGAATGAAGACTCGCTGGGCATTGTCAACCAGTTTCTGCAGGAGGATATGAAGCACCTGATCAACACACTGAAATGGAAGGGTGGAACCAGCAGCAAGCCAACTGTTGCCGCACCCAAGCCGCAGCCTACTCCTGTCGATCCCGGGGTAAAACATTGATAATTCCTATTACTGTCAACTACTTACGAGCCGGGCTAAAAGTTGGGCGGGAGCACAACCGCCAAGCCTTTCCTTGTTTTGCGGTGCAGAACAGGCGACGTTCCCCGTTGTTTTGGCGGGCAAAATATATGAGCCCGGGATGCTGCCAACATCGTAAATTTGCGATGTAAAATTTATTCCCTTGATAGCAGTTGATAATGTATTGATCAGTAACGACGTGGTGGAGGAGCAATTTGTATGCGACCTTTCGAAGTGTAAGGGCGGATGTTGTGAGGAAGGGGATGCTGGTGCCCCGTTGGAAAATGCTGAACTGGACCTGATCGTTGACCTGTACGATAAGGTTCTTCCCTACCTGACCCCCGAGTCGATTGCAGAGATCGAGCGCAAAGGTAAATACGTTTATCACCGCGAGTTTGGTTGGGTTACCCCTACTTTGGGCAACGATAATGAGATTTGTGTGTACGGTTACCGTGACTCGAAAGGTACTATCAAATGTGCTTTTGAACAGGCCTATAACGACGGTATTATCGGCTGGAAAAAGCCGATCAGTTGTCATTTCTTCCCCATTATACAAAAGACCGGCCGCGAAGGAGACTTCGACCGTATGAACTACGAGCCACGCGAGGTGTTGTGCAAACCGGCATGCGGTTTGGGTAAAAAGCTGAAAGTTCCTGTTTATCAATTCCTGAAGGAGCCGATCATCCGGAAATACGGAGAGGACTTTTATGAAGCGCTCGATACTGCTGCAAAGCTTTACAAGAGCAGCAAGTAACATTAAGCTTGTTTTTCACTTCACAACCGGAAGCATGAATGATATCGTTTCGTCGTTTATAGCCAAAAGCACCGTCAAAGCGGCTGATCTGGAGCATCGCCGCAAGGTGAATTTCAACATCAGCAAGTACAATGCAACGGTGCCTGTTGGCAAGCAACAGTTTGCCAATGTGCACCTGGCGCGCGAGCGTGCGAAGAATGTGAAATGGCGGGCCATTGAAATGCTGGACGTATATCTGGAGGAATTTGAGGCCAACCTGATCAAGCGCGGCGGAAAAGTGATCTGGGCCGAGACGACTGAGCAAGCCCTGGAGGAAATCGGTAAGATCTGCGCTGCCAAGAATTGTAAGACGGTGGTGAAGAGCAAAAGTATGGTTACCGAAGAGATTCATCTCAATGACTACCTGGAAAAGAAAGGCATTGAAAGTATCGAAACGGATCTGGGAGAATATATTCAGCAGCTTGATGGAGAGCCTCCTTACCATATTGTAACGCCTGCCATGCATAAAAGTAAGGAAGACGTTGCCAAACTATTTTACAACAAACTCAACACGGCTCCTAATCTTTCGCCAAGCCAGCTTACCCTGGTAGCACGCGAAAAGCTGCGTACCAAATACGTAGAAGCTGAGGTCGGTATAACTGGTGCTAATTTTATCATTGCCGATATCGGGGGCATTGCTGTCACAGAAAATGAAGGGAATGCGCGGTTGAGTTGTGCCTATCCAAAGACTCATATAGCGATTGTAGGCATTGAGAAGATCATTCCTTCTATGAACGATCTTGGCTTGTTCTGGCCCTTGCTGGCCACCTACGGAACGGGTCAAAATGTGACGGTATATAATACTATTGTTAGTGGGCCACGACAGCCCGGCGAAACCGACGGGCCGGAAGAAATGTATGTAATATTGCTGGACAATGGCCGTACGAACATCCTGGCTAACGAGAAAACACGTGAAAGCCTTTATTGCATTCGCTGCGGGGCCTGCCTGAATGCCTGTCCCGTTTACAAAAATATTGGCGGTCACGCCTATGGTACCACTTATAGTGGTCCTATTGGTTCTGTGATCACGCCACATTTGAAGGGCGTGGATGATTGGAAGCACCTGAGTTATGCTTCTTCCCTTTGCGGTAATTGTACCGAAGTATGTGCCGTGAAGATCAATCTGCATGAGCTGCTGCTGGAGAACAGGCATGAAGCCGTGGAGCAGGGGGCAGCTGGCTGGTCGGAGCGCATGGCCTGGAAGGCCTGGAAGATGGCCAGCCTTCACCGCAAGTGGATGAACAAGGGCAGCCAAAAGACGAAGAACTGGATGGTTAACAAGGTCTTCAAGGGATGGACCGCACACCGCGGTGATCTTGATTTTGCACCTAAAACCTTCAATGAGCAATGGCAGGAAAAGCACGCCCCCCCTTCGGTCAAAAAATGAGAACATTTTATATAGAAAGTCAACTTTATCGGTTGACTTTTTTATTTTGTGCTACGGATGCTGCTTTTTAGTTATACCATCACCCCCCGACTGCAATATGTTGTTGATTTTCTCAACAAAGAGTTGTTTGAAACAACTGTGACCATCACCACTGATCTTCACCACTTCCAGACGGCTGTCGGGCCGCGTATCAATTACTCTTCCGAGCCATTCGATGCTGAGGTGTTCTCTGTACGGCCTGTAAGACTTTTGTTTGAAAAAGGCATCCGGCCGCAGGACATACATTGCTTTACCTCGCAGGGGCGGACAGCCTTTTTTGCGAGCGAGGGAGATCTCCCCTTCGATCTTTTAGCTGCCACCTTCTACGTGCTCAGCCGCTACGAAGAATACCTGCCACATGATAAGGATGAATACGGCCGGTATGCGCATACCAATTCCCTGGCCTTCCGGGAGGGGTTTCTTGATCAGCCGCTGGTCAATTACTGGTTGCTTCAGTTCAAGCAGGCCTTGCTGCAACGGTTTCCGAATCTGACTTTCAGCAAGAAGAATTTTAAATGTATTCTCTCTTACGATATCGACATCGCCTGGTCATACCTACATAAAGGGTTTGTACGAACGGCGGGCGGATTTGCCCGTTCTGTTATCAAGGGGCAATGGACAGAGGTGAAAGACCGCTGGAATGTATTACGAGGACTGCAGAAAGACCCCTATGACTGTTTTGAATGGCTCGATGCGCTGCATTTGTATTGCCGGTTGCGGCCCTACTATTTCTTCCTCGTGGCGCGTAAGCAAGTAGGGTATGACAAAAATACACCTACTGATGTGAAAGCTTTCCGGCAACTGATCGAGTATTATTCCAACACCTATAAGACGGGCATTCATCCTTCGTGGCAAAGCGGTGACGATCCCGACCTACTGGTGGAGGAAAAGGAGTGGCTGGAAGTTGTGGCCGATACGCCGATCACCAGAAGCCGTCAGCACTATATACGGTTTGAATTGCCCGATACCTACCGGCTGCTCGTAAAAGCTGGTATCGAGAAAGATTTTTCCATGGGCTATGGCAGTATCAACGGTTTCAGGGCATCTGTTTGTTCATCGTTTGTATGGTACGACCTGAACCTCGAGCAAAGCACTTCCCTGGTGCTTTATCCTTTCTGTTTTATGGACGCCAACTCTTACTATGAACAGAAAGACACACCGCAACAGGCTTACGCCGAATTGGTCTTATACCATGAGCAGATACGAAAACTGAACGGCATGATGATCTCTATTTGGCACAATTCAATATTAGGCACAGACCGTCGTTTTGCCGGTTGGCGTGAAATGTTTGAGTTATTTATGCGCGAGACGGTGTATTGGGATGCTTATTCCGATTAGAGGATAACCAGTTGTAGCAGGCATATGGTACAGTTGGCCAGGTAATACTTCGCTTCCCCACATTTAAGCTATTTCGATCGCCGGTAAGCCCGGTTGATCAGGTTGACCCCCAGCAGTGTAATAGCACCTCCTACGGCTATGAATATCGTTAGCTTTTCATCAAACAACAAAGCCCCAAATAATACTGCGACCATTGGATTGATGTAGGCATAAATGGATACCTGTTCGGTGGGCAGGTTCTGTAAAGCATATAGGTAAGCGAGAAAAGAGATGACGGAACCAAAGGTGGCCAGGTAGGCGATAGCTGTCCAGGACTGCCAGGGTATTTCCTGTATCGGTACTGTGTTGCCAGTGCTGTAGGCGATGATACTGGTCAGTATGCCGGAGATCAGCATTTGTAATCCGAGACTGAAATAAGGGTTGAAAGCGGTCGCCTGTTGTTTGGTATAAAGTGTTCCGAAGGCCCATGTCCAGGATGCTGTCAGTGATAAGAGGATACCGAAGCGGAATTCCGGATCAAAGAAGTCGGCCAGGTGTTCGTAGAAGATGACGCAAACGCCTCCAAAACCCAGTACGAGCCCGGCAAGGGCCATCAGGGGTATCCTGGTGCGTGCTGTAAAGAGGTTGATGATCACGATCCACAAGGGAAAGGTGGCAGCGATAATGGCGCCCAATCCCGCGGAGATATACTTAACACCCCAGGTTGAGAGACCATTGGTGAGAAAGAAGTTGAGCAGGCTGAGGATGATGATGGGACCCCACTCTTTGCCGCGCGGCCAGGCGCGGCCTTTACTGAGAAAGAAGCACACATACAACAGGCCGCCAATCGATTGACGAATGCCGGCCAGTTGTATTGCGGGCATATATTTGACGCCTTGTCTGGAAGCGATCCAGGTGGTACCCCAGAAAAAACATACCATTCCCAATGCTACCAGGGCCTTAATGCGGCTACCCCGGTGATGTAGGAAAGGTGTTTTGGTTAAGGGGTTCGTCATTCAGTTTGTTAGTGCTTAAAGTGGCGCATGCCTGTCATAACCATGGCCAATTTATTTTGTTGGCTGTATTCGATAGAATCTTTATCGCGTACGCTGCCTCCCGGTTGTATATAAGCGGTGATGCCTGCGGCGTGTCCCATCTGCACACAATCATTGAAGGGGAAGAATGCGTCGCTGGCCAACACGGCTCCGTTCAGGTCGAACTTGAACTGACCTGCTTTTTCAATTGCCTGGCGCAGGGAGTCGATTCGGCTTGTTTGTCCGCAACCTTTGCCGATGAGTTGTTTATCTTTCACCAATGCGATAGCGTTGGACTTCAGGTGCTTGCATACGAGGTTGGCAAATTCCAGGTCTGCTTTTTCTGTGGCGGTCGTTTCGCGGCCACCTACTTCTTTCCATTCAACGAAGTTGCCTTCGTCTGCCCCTTGTATCAAAACACCATTCAATACTGATTTGTATTCTTTGGTTTTTTTGAAGGCTGCTTTCTGTTGCAGGAGGATCCGGTTCTTCTTTGACTTCAGGATGGTCAGCGCATCTTCATCGAATGCAGGAGCGATCAATACTTCAAAAAAGATCTCATTGATGGCCTCGGCTGTTGCTTTGTCGATGGTGCCGTTGCAAACGAGTACGCCGCCGAAGGCACTTTCGGGGTCGCCGGCAAGGGCTGCATCCCAGGCACTCTTTACCGTTGGACGGGAAGCGATACCACACACGTTGGTGTGTTTGATGATGGCGAATACAGGGGTGGCTGTGTCGCTGGTAAATTCGTTGATCAGTTGTACGGCAGCGTCAACATCCACGAGGTTATTATACGACAGCTCTTTTCCGTTGAGCTGGTTGAAGATTTCGTCCAGGTTGCCAAAGAATACACCTGTCTGGTGTGGATTCTCTCCATAACGCATCGTCTTGGGGTGGGGGATCGACTCGACGAAATAGAGTGCATCGGTGCTGTTGAAATATTTGGCGATGGCCACATCGTAGTGTGCAACGATCTCGAATGCTTTAGCGGCAAAGGCCTTGCGCTGTTCGATGGTGGTGGTTCCTTCCTGCTCTCTCAGCAATTGCTCGAGGTGTGCGTATTCGGATTTAGCGGCGATCACTACCAGGTCGCGGAAGTTTTTGGCTGCACCACGGATCATGGAGGGGCCGCCGATATCTATCTTTTCGATAATGAGCTTCTCTTCGTTGGTAGTAGCCACTGTTTCTTCGAAGGGATAAAGATCTACGATCACCAGGTCGATCTCGGGAATGTTGTATTGTTTCATCTCCTGCAGGTCGGTTTCATTATCCCGGCGACCTAGGATTCCTCCGAATACAGAGGGGTGAAGGGTTTTGACCCGTCCGCCCAGGATGGAGGGGTAAGTGGTCAGGTTTTCCACGGGGGTTACGGGGATGCCAAGCTTTTCAATGAAAGCTTGTGTGCCGCCGGTGGAGTAGATGGTAATACCCAACTTATGCAGTTGCTGTACCACTGGTTCCAGGCCGTCTTTGTAAAAAACGGAAATGAGGGCAGACTGAATCTTTTTTGTCATAAATCTTTAAGTTTTCTAAAAAGAATTCCGGAGCAGGATGGGGGCCTGCGACAGAATTGAATAATAAATGCTTTGAGAGGCGCAAAGGTAACTTAATGACGGGGGAAAACAAAGGCGCCCTGGGTGGCTACCGCGTGACAGGGGATGCCTAAACGCCGGCTATCCTGTTGCCAAGTCCTTGTTTTCCAGGGAGAATTGGTGCCGTCAACAATTATATGCGAACAGTCAAAAAGGTTGGCCAATTGGCCGATGGAGATGCTGGGATTGCCTGTGAGGATGAGCATCGTGACCGGCAATCTTGTATAACCTCGAAAGGGGGTGGCCTGAAAAGAAGTATCGATATGCAGGATGGTGTGGGTGCCGAACTGGGTAAGTTTTCCTTCCTGTCGTATGCCTGGCAAAGTGCTAACCGGCTTAACCCGATGTTCTATGCGGTTGGGCTGCAAATGGAAGGAAGTGAGTGCGGTGTTGGCCCGAAGTGCACTATCGCCTTGAAACAGGTACTGTCTACCGGCGAAAAAATCAAGTGCCTGCATCCGTGGGGTATTATATATGATCATCTCCTGCTGACGATTCGCTTGCCAGGCATAAAAGCAATTTATCGCTACTATTGCCCAGACGGCGGATAGGCTAACCAGGAGCGGACGGCCCGTTTGCTGGTACCGCCAATAAACGAAACCAGCGATCATTGTATAGAAAAACAGCAATTGGGGAAGATTGAAGGGAATGTTGTCGGTAGTATTGAACGGGATGTGGTCAAGCATTTCTACAAAACGATTCAACCACGCGATCATTTGAGACAATAGCCAGCCCAGCCAGGACGCCAGGTCGGGGAGCCAGGCAACACAGCAAAGAATGACCTCTCCGACGAGTATGACCCCAGATAACGGGACCGCCACGAGGTTAGCGATGAGGAAGAGATTGGGAAACTGGTGAAAATGGTAGAGGCTGATCGGCAGGGTCAAAATCTGGGCTGCAAGGGTTAAAGCAATTAGCTGCCATACCTGCCGCAGGTATTTATTGGTGGGATCGAGCAGCCCGGTTATGGGACGCAAGAACAATAGAATACTCAATACGGCGGCGTAAGACAACTGAAAGCCTACGTCGAAACAAAGCCAGGGATCGTACCAAAGGAGGAGAAAGGCTGATACGGCGAGTGCATTAGTGGGTGATTGGTGAATGGGTAAGCGGCTCCCAATCAGCAATGTAGAAAACATGATGGCTGAACGGAGTGCCGAGGGAGAGGCGCCAGTCAATAAAACGAAACACCAGAGGATCACCAGTATAGCACCGGGCACCGCCCATCGTTGCCAGGAACTGGGTAGCCGACTGCCGAAGAAGAGTAACAGGGCGTATATGAGGCCCAGGTGCATGCCCGAGATGGCGATGATATGGACGAGTCCGGTATTTATATACGATTGCAGCAGTGGTTTATCGAGGTCATTTTTGTAGCCGATGAGGAGTGCCTCTGCCAATCCGGCTTGCTTTTTGTCAGGAATTGTTTCCCGGAGTATGGCCAGCATTTTTTTACGGGTATCAAACAGTAGTTTTTTAACGGAGAATATTTGTTTTTTTTCTGCCACAAAGTAGTTGTGTTCACGGAGGTATACCTGATGAAATACTCCTTTAAATCCGCAGTATTGTTTGTAATTGAATGCGTTTGGGTTGCCTGGATTGCCAATCGGCTCAGGTGTTTTGACAAATGTTAAGACTGTTCCATAATCTATGCCCGCAGCTAGGTGCTGCTTGTCGAAATACAGTACCAGCCTGCCTTTTACGCGATGCAGGTGCTGTTTTCCTTTAACTACTTCAATGGTTGCGATCGTACTGTACGATTTAGCTTTTTCAGTAAGCGGTTCTGCAATCCGTACCATGATCGTATCGCCCGGTTGATAATGATAGCCAAACCAATTTTTTTGATGTGCCGGATTGTTATACCACGCAACCAGCATACCGCTTGCAAAAAGCAATAGGTTTAATAAAATAGCAGGGGCATGTCGATAACGAAAACGCAGGTTGACGGAAAGGCGGGCCGTCAGCAACAGCAGGCAGATGCACCAGGCGGCCAAGATCCACGCCGGGCGTGGGGATAGGGCCAGTTTGTATTGTGCCAGAATGCCCGCTGTAAACGGTATTATAAGACGTAAAAAAGGTACTTCTTTCCAGGCAATTATTGTGCTTGGGTGCATAATAAAAATGACGATTCGCTGTTATGAAAACAGAGCCTGCAAGAAGATAGTTATGATCTTGAGAAAGGAAAAGAAAGCACCACTTCCACCGATTCCGGTAGAAATAGAAGGATAAGGCAATGGTAATGGAAAAACAGGTAGTTGCGGTGCTTTAAACAGGTTGGGGAAGATCAGAATAAAATTTCCTCAAGTTTTTGTTCTAGAACAAAGGCCTTGAGGAAATCTGTCGGCTGGCTTCCACAGGAGTATTGGATTTTGAAAAACGGGATGATAGCAACTCTCCGGTATCTAATTTCAGACAAAATTCTAAGCTGCCAATACAATGGGCGATTTATTAAATACGGATTTTTCATCAGTTCAATCACGGGGTCTGGACCCCCGTTTTTTTACGGGGTAGTATTACGTTGTTTTTGCGGTTTTATATGCGCAGCTTTGACGGATTTTTGACGGTGTTTTCAACGCGACTCCTTGACTAGCTTCACGTTATGAATATTACTAATTTATAATTATATGGCTAACATTCTATTGTAGCCGAAATCGAGCGCCTTTGGGGATTACTTTTACATCGGTATCAAAATCATTCATGTTTAAATCCCCCAAAGCAATGACAACTATTCAAAAAAAATCCTTAAAGGTTGGCCGCTACGTTGACACGAACCATGTAGACTCTGTAATCCGCAATTACAAGAAAGAAAGGTGGGTGCGCAATTCCGAGCATATTGGCAAGGAAGATTCGCTGAGTGTTTGGTACAGCGTAGAGGAACTGGAAGGATTCATCGCGAAGATCAAGGAACACGGAGGAGATGGTATTAAGATGTATTTCGCAGCATACCCCGAGAATTTCGATAAAAAACCTGAATACAGCAATCGCCAGACTATTGTAATGGTTGCTACCCGCAGCCGTGAAAGTGAAGCTGGTCTTACCAATAAAGATCTTTATACCAATCCTGGCCAGATCCTGGCCTACAACCTTGGCAGCCTGTGTCCTCCTAACTGCGGTACTGGTGGTTCTACCAAGCCTCCTACCAAGCCCGGCGAAGAACCAAGTGCTGATGATTGGGGCGGTATTGGTGTTACGATCGTTGATCGTGGTGCTAAAGGTCTCACCATCGTTTAATTTACCCGAACATATTGAAAAGCCTCTGTTGACCCCCAACAGGGGCTCTTCATTTTGGTGCATGCCGTCAAAATATATGCTATATTGGTACCGATGTACATTCCCGGCTATCTATACGTAGAACTTATCAGCTTACTGGCTTCCTTCAATCTGTTCTTCCGGAAGGATACGCCGTTGTTTCTAAAGTTGTTTACCCCATACCTGTTGTTGACGCTTGCTTTTGAGATCACGAGCTGGCAGTTGAACATGAATGAAAAAAGTGCTGAATCTGCTGCCTTGATGTTTCCCTCCTCGGCCTTCGAGATCGAATTCTATATCTTCACTTTGTACAACATTATTCAAACCCCCAGGATCAGGCGTGTCGTATTGTGGATCGTGTTCTTGTACCCGGTACTGGCGGTATTCAATATCTACTATTTGCAGGCAGGCGCTTTTCCCTCCAACAGTTACCTGCTGGGATGCATATTGATCGTGACGATCTGTATCTATTATTTTTACGAACTGTTTCATTTACCAGGCATTGGTAATTTGTTGCAGGAGCCTGCGTTTTGGGTGTGTACGGCTTTGTTGTTTTTTTACATATGCAGTTTGCCGTTCTTTGGTTTGTACAACCTGATGTACAAAGTTTCGCCCGGCATTATGGAAAATATATCGGTCATCCTGACGGTGATGAATGTATTCCTATACACTATTTTTACGGCTGCGTTTCTTTGTGTAGTCCGGATTCCCAGGTTACTCTCCCGATCATAAACAGATCATGCTTCAAACAGCCCCTAACTTTTTGTAATTTGCCGTCAGCCATGTCAACACTAGTTCAGTCAATACAAATAACCGCATGAAGAATCAGGAACAGGAATTACTGGTAATGTTACTGGCTGGTGGAATACTGGCAATTGCGGTCGTAACGTTCATTGTCATCATTGTACTGCAATATCAGCGTAGGCAGCACCGTCACGAAAAGGAGCTGACGCGTATGAAAGATCAGTATGAACAGGAAGTGCTGCGTTCACAACTGGAGATCCAGGAAGAGACTTTTAAAATGATCGGCCAGGAGCTTCATGATAATATCGGGCAGGTTTTGTCGGTTGTTAAGCTGTCTTTGTCCATGTTGCCTATTCGCAAAGACCATGAAGCGTATGAGCCTATTTTTACTTCCCGGCAGATATTGAACAAAGCGGCCCAGGATCTTTCCGATCTTACCAAGAGCATGCACAACGACCGTATTGCCCAGATTGGGTTGGTGGAAGCTATCAGGCATGAAGTGGAGAATATGCGGAAAAGCGGGGTGTTGCATGTTGAGTTTGAAACGGTCGGGTCAGAGTATCATTTTGACGGACAAAAGTCCACCTTCCTTTTTCGTATGTTTCAGGAGATGCTGAATAATACGCTAAAGCACTCCAAGGCCAGTCAGCTGGATGTGCGTTTGTTGTTCTCAGACGACAACAAGTTTAGCCTTATTCTGGCTGACAATGGGGTGGGGTTTGATGTTGAGGCCAAGAGAAATTCAGTGTCTTCCTCTTCCGGTGTTGGATTAAAGAGTATCTTCAATAGGGCAAAATTGATCGGTGCGGACCTGGACATGAAAAGTATCCCCGGAAAAGGCACTACAGTCACCATTCAACTATCTTTGCCTCAAGAAAGTTAAGCAGCTCTCAATGACAGTTGGAAAAAAAATACAGGTAGCGGTTGCCGACGACCACACGCTGATGCGTAAAGCACTGGCCCGGTTGATCAGCACATTCGACAATTACACCATTCTTTTTGAAGCCGATAATGGCGCCGATGTGAAGGAAAAGATCGGCCGGCATATTATTCCCGATGTGCTCCTGCTGGATGTGAATATGCCAGGTATGGACGGATATGAAACGGTAAAATGGATCTTCAAGAATCATCCGCATATCAAGGTACTGGCGCTTTCTATGTCGAGCGATGAAAGTACGATCATTCGTATGCTGCGTCTTGGCGCCAAGGGTTACATCATGAAGAATACCGAGCCGGAAGAGTTGAAGATGGCCCTGGATTCCGTCATGGAAAAGAATTTCTATCTCTCTGAATACATCTCCGGAAAGATCATCAGCGGTTTGCATAAGGATATAGATCAGCCCGAGGAGCCCGTTTCCCTGACCGAAAAGGAAAAGGAGTTTTTGCAGTGGGTTTGCTCAGAGTTGACCTATAAGGATATCGCCGCTAAGATGTTCGTTAGCCCCCGTACGGTGGATGATTACCGGAATTCCCTCTTCGAAAAACTTAAAGTAAAGACCCGGGTAGGGCTGGTACTGTATGCTATCCGCAATGGCATGGTAGAGGCGTAACCAAGGTTGGTGACGCCCTGCTATTCTATATGGCTCCTGGTGCTGGTCCTGTGTGATCGATACCGGGCTGGTGGCTTATTGGAGTAACTTTTTTACATAGATGATCTGCGCCAGGTGATAGATATTGTGTTCGAGGTACCCCTTTAGCATGAAGCCCACGTTGTAGGTTCGAAGTGCTACCGGTTCTTCGAGGATATCGTCTTTTCTTGTTTGCAGCAGTTCAAGAATACGCTTGTTGGCTGACTTGAATTCCTGTATACCGTTGCGCCAGGTATGCACGGTGGGATCGATCTCGCGCCAATCGAATACTTCGTAGTAGTTCATGTCTTTCTCCAGATCTCCTTCCAACCTGCTTTGTACAAACCGTGCCCAGGTGATCATATGGTACAGCAGTTCGATCATTGCGTGGCCTTTTTCGTCGGGGTTCACGTATACCAGGGTTGGATCTATTTCTTCCAGCACCGCGTAGGCGGAGCGCCCGTACCAGGGATTTCCCTCCAGTATTTCGGTCAGGTGATTGCTGATTTGTTGAATGGCTGTATTCATGGCATCGGTTTATGTAAATATAAACTGTAGTGTGGTAAAATTATATGCCATAGGGATCGTGGAATCGGGGTGTACGCCTGATGGGATCGTTTCTCCCTGTTTAAATGAGGTGTATCGAAATACAAAGGGGCTGACCAGCTGGTCAGCCCCTTTGCCTATAGTTTGTGCCTGGCTTATTTGCTCAGGTACATGCTTCTGTCTTTGTAAAGCTGGCGGAAGTAAGGATCGCGCAGGTCTTTGATGAAGCGGATGGCTTCGCCAGTCGACTTCATTTCGGGCCCGAGCTCTTTGTTTACACCGGGGAATTTCTCAAAGCTGAACACTGGTTCCTTGATCGCATAACCTTTCAGGCGCTTTACCACCTTGAGGTCACGGAGCTTTTGCGTACCGAGCATCACTTTGGTGGCGATGTTGAGGTACGGGATCTGGTAAGCTTTGGCGATAAACGGTGTGGTACGGGATGCGCGGGGGTTGGCTTCGATCACATACACTTTACCATCCTTGATGGCAAACTGGATGTTGATGAGCCCCTTGATCTTCAGTGCAAAGGCGATCTTCTTGGCGTATTCTTCCATGGTCTCTACGATGAGCGGAGACAGGTTGAACTGGGGCAGTACCGCGTTGCTGTCGCCGGAGTGGATACCAGCGGGCTCGATATGCTCCATGAGGCCCATGATGTGTACAGTTTCGCCGTCACAGATCGCATCGATCTCTGCTTCCTGACAACGGTCGAGGAAGTGGTCGATGAGGATCTTGTTGCCGGGAATATGTTTCAGCAGGCTAACTACTGCTTTTTCTACTTCTTCATCGTTGATCACGATCCGCATTCTCTGGCCACCCAATACATAGCTGGGGCGAACGAGTACGGGATATCCTACTTTGTTGGCTACTTCGATGGCTTCGTCAACATCGAAAGCGGTGCCGTAATCAGGATAAGGGATCTTCAGTTCTTTGAGCAAGTCGCTGAACCGGCCGCGGTCTTCGGCGATATCCATGCTATCGAAGGAGGTACCGATGATCTTGATACCTTTTTCGTTCAGGCGTTCTGCGAGTTTGAGGGCTGTTTGGCCACCCAGCTGTACAATCACGCCTTCGGGTTTTTCGAGCTCGATGATTTCCCAGAGGTGCTCCCAGAATACGGGTTCGAAGTACAGCTTATCGGCCATATCGAAATCGGTAGAAACGGTCTCGGGGTTACAATTGATCATGATGGCTTCGTAGCCGCTTTCTTTGAGGGCGAGCAGGCCGTGTACACAGCAGTAGTCGAATTCGATACCCTGGCCGATACGGTTGGGTCCTGAGCCAAGTACGATTACCTTCTTCTTGTCGCTCCGCTTGCTTTCGCTGTTGTTACCGCTTTCGAAAGTAGAGTAGAAGTAAGGTGTTTTGGCTTCGAATTCTGCACTGCAGGTATCCACCATTTTGTATACGCGGGTGATGCCGGCTGCCTTTCTTTTTTCGTAGACGGCTTCGTCGTTGCCGTCGTTCATGATGATCGAGATCTGCTGATCGCTGAAACCGAGGAATTTGGCTTCTTTCAGCAGTTCATCGGGCAGGGTGGTCAGCTTGTATTTAGCGATCTCCTTTTCCATGTTCACGATCTTCAGGATCTCGTTCACGAACCAGCGGTCGATGCCGGTTGCTTTGGAGATGGTACCTACGGATACGCCGAGTGTCAGCGCGTCCTTGATACGGAAGATGCGATCCCATTTCGGGGTTTTGATGTATTCGATCAGGTCTTCGGCATGCATACGGCTGTGGCCGTAGTAGCCAAGGCCTACTGCATTGTTCTCGAGGCTCTGGCAAGCTTTCTGGATGGCTTCGGTAAAGCTGCGGCCGATGGCCATTACTTCTCCTACGCTCTTCATTTGCAGGCCGAGGGTGTCGTTGGCGCCTTTGAACTTGTCGAAGTTCCAGCGGGGCATTTTCACGATCACGTAGTCGAGCGCAGGCTCGAAGTACGCGGAGGTGGTCATGGTGATCTGGTTCTTCAGTTCGTCGAGGTTATAGCCGATAGCCAGTTTAGCGGCGATCTTGGCGATGGGGTAGCCAGTGGCTTTGGAGGCCAGTGCGGAAGAGCGGCTCACGCGGGGGTTGATCTCTACAGCGATCAGCTCTTCTGTGGCGGGATTGAGGGCGAACTGTACGTTACAACCGCCGGCGAAGTTGCCGAGGCTGCGCATCATCATGATGGCCTGGTCGCGCATGTCCTGGAAAGCGGTATCGCTCAGGGTCATGGCGGGTGCTACGGTGATGGAGTCGCCGGTATGTACACCCATGGGGTCTACGTTCTCTACCGTACAGATGATGGCTACGTTGTCGTTCTTATCGCGGAGCAATTCCAGTTCATATTCCTTCCAGCCAAGTACCGCTTTTTCTACCAGTACTTCGTGGATGGGAGAAGCTTTCAGGCCTTTGTCGAGGGCTGCTTCCAGTTCTGATTTGTCGTGTACAAATCCACCACCTGTACCACCCAGGGTAAAGGAAGGGCGGATAACGAGGGGGAAGCCGATCGTCTGGGCAAATTCCTTTCCTTCGAGGAGGGAGTTGGCCACTCTGGATGGGGCCACGGCTACGCCGATCTTCACCATCAGCTGACGGAATTTTTCACGGTCTTCTGCGGTGTCGATTGCTGCTACATCCACGCCGATCATGCGTACGTGGTATTTTTCCCAAACTCCCAGTTCCTCGGCTTCTTTAGCGAGGTTGAGGGCCGTTTGTCCACCCATGGTGGGCAACACGGCGTCGATCTGGTTTTCTTCCAGGATCTGCTCAATACTTTCTACTGTTAGGGGTAACAGGTACACTTTGTCGGCCATCATAGGATCGGTCATGATGGTAGCCGGATTACTGTTGATCAGGATGACTTTGATCCCTTCTTCCCTCAGGCTGCGGGCAGCCTGGGAACCAGAGTAGTCAAATTCACATGCTTGTCCGATGATAATTGGGCCTGAACCGATGATAAGTACTGACTTGATCGAGGTGTCTTTGGGCATCTTCTTTTACGCTGTTTTTTCTCTTTTTTAATAAAATTCCCGTCTCTTTTTGGCGGGATAAATTGCGCAAAAGTAAGGTGATGAGGGGATATCTGCGGATTATTTTTTGATGCAGGGCAAAGTTGACAGAGGAAGGTGGTCATTTAGAGCGAGTTAGGAAAAGTTTGACCTCCGATCGGGGGGGCTTTGTATCGATGAAGTGGGAGGGGGTGGCTGTCTGGGTTACGTGGTGTGTGTGGGGCGCTACGGACGTGTCGACCAGTGTGCGATCTGTTCCTGATTCCTCTGTCACGGCTCTGGCATAGTTCTGTCACAGTTCTGGCACTGCTCTAAATCCCTGTTTTTGCCTGTGCTGTTTCAGTATATCGGCCGTACTGTACCAGGCGATTGGCAGAAAAGGTGTCAAGCTCCGGCGAGGCCGAATGTACTAAGGGAGCTATCCAGCTGTATGCCATGGTTGTTACTACACCTAGACTGCTTGTATACTACAGGTATGGATCTTCTATGAAAGGATACTGGTTTCATAGGATATTCATAGTTATGATATATCAGTGTGTGAGGAGATCTGCAGCAGTTCGAGCGTTTCGGTGGAGGAGATTCCGGAGAGAAGGTGATGAGGGCCGTGGAGTGGACTTGCTGGCCGGGCAGGTTTGATGCTGTCTGATACAGGTCTGATATAGGGCCGATAGGGGGGCGACACGGAGCCAGTAAGGAGCCGACAGGGAGCAAAGTCTCTATAAGGTCTCTATAAGGTCTCTGTAAGGATTGTCAGGCGGTTGGAGGAAATGGCCGAAAAGAACCCGAAAAAGGCAAGTGGTGAAATGATTCGGGTGTTAATCCCGTCGGAGTAGCTGCGCTTTATATCGCGTGATTCGGAGCCTACGCGCAAAATGAGGCTGCCCTCTAACTGCAGGACATTGGTTAGGGCAATAGCATGCCGCGTCGCCTGGGAGGCGACTGTGCGGCCTTGATAACGTTGTCGTGATCGGTACATCTGTTTTTCCTACCGGGCAACAAAAAACCCCTGCCGACTGGCAGGGGCTATATTTTGCTGGTCGGAAATTAATGATTTAAGAATTGTGAAAAGCAGCGATCTCGATGTCATCGAGAGGTACACCTCCCTGGCGGACAAACTTCTTTTCAGCTGCCACCTGACGCTTTTCCTCAAAACGACTCTTGATACGGAATACCCATTTCTGCTTCGCTTCTGTGCCTTTAAACATCCCAACTATGGACCCTACTGCTACTGCCAGTAGTAACACCGTCCTATTACGTATCATACTCATAAAACAAAGGTTGTAGATTTATACTATCATTTCATACTTACTTAGACACTTTATATACGCTAAACGCTGTCTCATGGTTCACAAAAATCTATACAACTAAGTGGGTATTTTCAAAAACTTAACAGACTTATAGCGAATCAAAAATCTCTATATTCTTTATACAAAACGGCGTGCCGGGTAACCCAATTCCTGAACTTTTAATATTAGTTTAATACTGGTCATTCGATCGGGTTTGTAAGGCATTGAATTGTTGTGCAATTAGTCGCTTTTTCAGTTACCGTAGTAAACAATTCGAGTGAATTGTATGGTATTTCCAGTGAACTGAGGTTTCCAGTATTTGGAAGGTTTCCCAGCGGTTTCTAGCGGTGGGAATTCATCCCAGGATTTCAACGTCTGCGCGGCCTGTTCGATTACCCTTGCCTGACCCTTTACCGGAACCTTGGCGATGGCTATTACCAAGGCTGGATCTTGTGTTCAATAGTTTCCTGGTCTGGCTGGCTAAAAGACTACTCAATCTACATCAATCCGTTTGCTGAGACCAGTTTACGAGCCGGTAATAATCTACTTCTAATGTGCTACAAATTTAACCCATGGCAACAGATATATCCTGTGTGAATAGTTGTTCCGATCATAGTATTCGTTGCCCCTTTCGAGGATAATTGTGCTATCCGGTAGCATAAACCAGTTTCGACGTAGTTTTGCTGCTCTTCTAACCTAAAAAAGTATTGTCCTGATGCGTGTTTTGGCGTTTGTTCTGTTGTTCGGCTTTCAAAGTGTACAGGCTCAATTGTTCCCTTCTGTGAACTATCCAAAGGGCTATTTCCGCAACCCGCTTGCATTGCCTATGGATCTTAGCGGCAATTTCGGAGAGTTGCGCCCTAATCACTATCATATGGGGCTTGACCTGAAGACCCGACGCGTGGAAAATCAGCCGGTATACGCTGCTGCGGACGGCTATATCTCCCGGATCAAGATCGAGCCGGCTGGTTTTGGCAGAGCAATCTACATCAATCACCCGAATGGTTATACTACGCTTTACGCGCACCTCAACGATTTCAATGCTACTTTGGAGAAATGGGTAAAAGAGCAACAGTACGCCAAGGAATTGTGGAATATTTTTCTCGAATTAGCGCCTGGCCAATTCCCTATTAAAAAAGGGGACTTTATCGCTTACAGTGGGAATACTGGAGGCTCGCAGGCACCACACCTGCATTTTGAGATCCGGCGCACGCCGGATGATGTGAACCTGAACCCTATGCTGTTTGGATTCCCTTTGGCTGACAATACCCGCCCAACCATTTTACGCCTGGCCGTTTACGACCGTACCAAAAGCATTTATGAGCAGGCGCCCAAGATCATCCCGGTCAAAGCAGCTGGCAGCAGTTATACGACCACGCCAGGTTTGTTGAAGGTAGGTTCTCCCAAAGTCAGCTTCGCTATAACATCTTTCGATACGCATACCGGCTCTACCAACCTGAACGGCATTTATGAAGCCCTGCTGTATGTCGATAATGAGCAGGTAGTGGGTTTCCGCATGGATAATATCAGTTACAACGACACGCGGTACCTCAATGCCCATATCGACTACCGGACCAAGGCCAATGGTGGCGCCTGGTTGCAACACCTGTCGGAACCGCCGGGTTATATCAACTCCATTTATAAGAAAGCCAAGGGCGACGGCGCGATCGACATCAGTGATCAGCAGGTTCACCCGGTCAGGATCGTGGTACGGGATGCCTACGGGAACGCTTCCACCCTGGAATACTCAGTTCAATACAACGGTGAACATCCTGTGCCGTTGGTGACTGCAGATAAAATGTTTTACCCTTTTATGCTGGACGGGTTCGAAACGGAGCAGTGCGAATTCTACATTGGGGAGCGTTGCTTGTACGATTCGGTGCACATCCGGCATAGCCGGTCGGCGAATACGCACCCGCAGGGTGTTTCGGATGTACATTCCATCGGCGCGCCCAATATTCCCCTGCAGGAATCTTTCCTGGTGCGCATTCAACCCGGGCGTTCCCTCTCTGCTGCCGAGCAGCAGCGTACGGTGATGCAATGGTATGCCGGTACTAAAAATGACGTGCAGAAAGTCGAATGGAAGAATGGCTGGGCATCTGCCCGCTACCGAGATTTCGGTTCTTTCCGGCTGTTGACAGATGATACGCCACCTGTGATCGTACCTTCCGGATTTGTGGATGGTGCCAATCTGGGGAATGCCAGTCGCATCGTATTTACCGTGACTGATAATCTGGGCAAGTGCCGGAACGTACGAACCCTTCTGGATGGGAAATGGTTACGTTTTACCAATGATAAAGGCCGCTATTTTATCTACAAGTTTGACGAACAATGTCCTCCCGGCGATCATATTCTTACTATCAGTGCCGATGACGAGGCGGGCAACCACGTGGAGCGTTCTTTCCGGTTAACCCGGTAGACTCTGCAGCTGCCTGCGGCGAAGGTTTCGCCAGCTATCAATGCTCCCGGTGGTGATGCTCCTCATTCAATTTTACCGCCAGGTTTTACCTGTCACCCCATTTCAATTTCGAAAGGCTATATGGTTACATTACAAGAAGGCGATAAAGCGCCGGCATTCAAAGGAACCGATCAGGATGGCAATGCTGTGGCGCTCAAGGATCTGAAAGGGAAAAAAGTAGTGCTTTATTTCTATCCGCAAGACGATACCCCTACCTGCACGGTGCAAGCCTGCAACTTACGCGACAACTACGCTTTGCTGAAAGCGGCCGGTTTTGCGGTGTTGGGCGTTAGCCCGGACGAAATGGCCCGGCACAAGCGATTTGGAACAAAACATCAGCTTCCCTTCACGCTCCTGGCTGATACCAAGCATACCATCATCGACAAATACGGCGTATGGGGCGAGAAACAGCTTTATGGCCGCAAATACATGGGGTTGTTGCGTACCACTTTCGTTATCGACGAAAAAGGGGTTATTCGCAAAATCTTCCTACGCCCCAAAAGCAAGCAGCATGCTGAAGAGATAGTCGCTGCCTGGGAGTCTCTGCAACCTGTACGATAACCCGTCTTTCAACGGCGGGGGCCGGCGGCCGCTCGTACCGTTGGAAAGTTAGTCTCATCATGGGCTTTATCTCATGCGTGGTGAGCTTGCGTTGCCCTTTTCGCTGTGGGGTATAGGGGCGCCAGCATGGGGTGTCACCTATGCCGTTTTTACCGGATTCATTGCGATCGGAGGAGTTCCCGCCTCCCCGAATATGGTGATGCCTTTGCTCGGCTGTGGGGATTGGTAAGGGGCCGCCTTTTCAGCACTTTTGTGTCGTGCTGCTGACCTACTATATTTTATAAGTACCCAGGAGGAGGCAGCGCCTGAACGAGACAGGTATCGTATCTCAGCTTAACTATATTATTCCAATCGTTTTTTCAGGTAGGGGTTTTATCGAGCCGCCGGCATGTCAACAGCATCCGGCGGTATTTTGTTACCAGGGCTATCCAATCAAGCAGGGGCGCTGTTGGCTCAAACACCTGACATCGTACTGCCTGCCTGCAATACTTTTATTCTTCCGAGCCGCGCACCAATTTACCTGTTATGTATCGCCGTCTAACGTTTTTTTGCTTTCTATTCCTGGTATGCCAGGATCAGCTGCGTGCTCAGTCTCCCGCATTGTACTTCGACAAACTCAATGTACAGAGCGGCCTTTCTCACAATAAAGTAAACTGTATTCTGCGCGATCAGCGAGGGTTTATGTGGTTTGGTACCAACGATGGCCTGAACCGGTATGATGGTCACGAATTTACCATTTTTCAACACCGACCCGGCGACAGTTCTTCTATATCGGGTAATATTATTAATAGTATACTTGAAGATGAACGGGGGGTATTGTGGATCGCTACGGCGGACGGCGGCCTTTGCCGCTATGACTACCGGCAACGTCCCAGCCGCCAGTTCAGGCAATATCGCCACCAGGCCAACAATCCGCAATCGATACCCGTCAATTCGCTGAATACACTGTTGCTCGACCGGCAAGGCTTACTCTGGATCGGGTCGGGCGGCGCGGGCTTGCTGCGGTTTGACCGGCGTAGGGAGCAATTCAGCCAGCCTGTACTGACGGGAACGCGGACTGTACTGGCTTTGGCACTTGGTCTGCATGATACCTTGTGGGTAGGTCGTGTTGGGGGCGGTATCCTCAAAATCAACACAAGTACACTACAGTATTCAACCGCTCCCGGTTATGACGATCTCTATGCGAAATTGCCGCATGCTGCTGTTACGGCTATGTATGCTGATCGCCAGAATCAGCTCTGGTTTGGTTCATGGGATAAGCTACTTTACCGGCGATCGTTGCTGTCACACGAAGAGGTTCATTTTACCTGGTCGAAGGACCATGCTTATTCGTTCAGTAACGACGAGATCACTTCTTTTACTGCAGACTCGCGCAACAGGATATGGATTGGCGGCAGACAGGAAGGGCTTCATATTTATGAGCCCTGGTCACGCAGGTTTTACCAATACCGGTATGACCCTGCCCGTGAAGGTTCCCTGGCGGACAATCATATCAATTACCTGTATACCGATCCTGAGGGTGTATGTTGGATTGGCACCGACCGGGGTATCAGTATTCATCGTCCTGCACAACAGCAGTTTGAGCAAACCTTTCTCTCCCGGCAGTCTGCCAGTCTGGCCTCTACGGTATTCGGCACCGGGGCCGGGGATAGTTATGCCAGGTCTTTAGTACCAGCGCCGGTAACATCGCCATCGAAGTGTCATTCCAATAGCGATATCATCCTGTATGACTTTTATGAAAGGGGGGATGAGCTCTGGATCGGTACCAGTGCGGGCATTTTCGTCCGGCGGCCGGGGAGTACGTCCTTTATCCTGCTTCCCGTTTCTTATAATAGTATACCGCTTCGTATCACCTGCATTTTTGAAGATGTTGATGGTGCTGTATACCTGGGTACGGATTACTCTCTTTTCCGGCTTGATATCGCCCGTTGGCAAGTGACGCTACTGCCCAATACCCGCAAGGATCGTGTCATGCATCGACTGATCGATTCCCGGATCGTATCGATTGTGCGCGATACGATCGGCGGGCATCCTGTTTTGCTGACGGCTCCCTATGGCCATTATATCGCTTACTACGACCTGGTCACCAAACGATGGGTTTCCCGGTACGATTCGGTGGCGAATATCACCGGCCGGTTTAATCTGGGCAATAATCACCTGATCCGGAAAGCCTTCAAAACCCGTGATGGGCGTCTCTGGCTGGCTACCGTGTCGGGCGGCCTCGGTATGGATGTCAGCAAAGATCCGCCGGCTTTTCGGTTTTTCTCGAACCAGGAGGGAGAAGCGCGTGGCCTCCCCAGTAACCATGTATCGGATGTGCAGGAAGATGCTTCGGGCGGGCTTTGGGTCAGTACCTATGGGGGCGGACTGCATTATCTGGACCAGGATCATCGGCACTTTGCGCATATATCTGCCTCCAATAACCTGCTGGAAGGCCTGCAAGTCGATGGTCGTGGTCAGGTATGGATGATCAGTAATGGTCATTTGCACAAGTATGACCCTCAATTGCATTCCTATGTTTCTTTCGGACTGCCAGATATCGATAAATCGGGTGGGGTACGCGGCAATATTTTCCAGGACAGGAAGGGTAAGCTGTACGTTGCCGGTACCAATTATTTCATTGTTTTCGACCCGCTGGCTGTACAGGAGCTACATTCCAACCCGCAGGTGCAGTTTACGGATTTCAGGATCTTCAATGAATCGAATAATGAGTTGCTGCAGGATAGCTGTATCCGCTTGAGCTATGGGCAGAACTATTTTACGGTGATGTTTGCCGCGCCCGACTTTCAACCGGGCCGAACGATGCGTTATCAATACCAGCTCGAGGGCCGAGATGAAGATTGGATCGATATTGGCACCCGGAATACGTTGGAGTTTTCGAATCTTGAAGCCCGGGACTATCTTTTAAAGGTGCGGGCCACCAGCCATACCGGTCGATGGAATAATCAGGCAGCTCACCTGTCCATATCCATCGTGCCTCCTTTCTGGCAACGTTGGTGGTTTTACGCCATTTGTGGCTGTTCGATCGGGGTGATCTTCTATTTTATATGCCGCTACCGGATCGATCAGTTGCTGAAGCAACAGACCATCCGCAATAAGATTGCGCAGGACCTGCATGACAACGTTGGGTCTACGCTTAGTAGTATTTCCGTATACAGCCAGGTGGCCAAGATCTACCATGAGCAGTCTCGCCGGACCGAATTACAACAAACGCTGGAGAAAATCAGTGCTACTTCGGTAGAAATGATCTCCGAAATGAACGATATCGTATGGACCATCAATCCCCGCCATGACAGTATGGATACCATATTGCAAAGGATGGAATCTTTTGCCCGGCCGTTACTTGCGTCCCAGGGCATTCACTTCCATTTTGAGGTAGAGCCTTCGGTGAAGATGGTAAACCTGGAGATGAGCCGGCGCAAGAACTTCTACCTTATATATAAGGAGGCGGTAAACAATGCCCTGAAATATTCGCAGTGCAAGAACCTGTGGGTGAAGATCGGGCTGCGGCAGCACCAGCTACACCTGGTGACGGTGGATGACGGGGTTGGGTTCGATATGCAGCAGGCTCAGCTCCGGGCAGCCCAGTCGCTGTCGGGCAATGGTTTGCGCAATATGGAAATGCGGGCGGAGGAAATGAAGGGGCTTTGGCATATCGATAGCCTGGCAGGTCGGGGAACTACGGTTCATCTTCGATTTCCGGTGGTCTGAGTGTTGGTCCGCATAGGGATTCACAAACGAGGGATTGGCCGCCCCCACGGCGCTAACGGCATGGGTGCATCGATTTGACGGTCTGAAACGGGCATGCCGGCTAACCACAAAAGGGGATTGCGCCGGCTGTCAATAAATCTGAAATTTGATAAACTCCATATTATGAGCTTGCGTATTGCCATTTTTGATGACAACAGGAATATCCGGGAAAGTATTACGCTTTTGCTGAGCACGGTGCCCTCTTTTGAGGTCGTGGGAGCGTTTTCGCATGTACTGGATTGTGTGGATGATGTACGGCATTGCAAACCGGACATCGTATTGATGGATATTGAAATGCCGGGTATGACGGGTATCGAGGCGGTGGGGGCCATCCGCCAGGAGCTGCCGCATATCCAGGTGTTGATGCAAACGGTGTTTGAAGATGATGATCGTGTATTCGATTCGATCTGCGCTGGGGCTTCGGGGTATATATTAAAAAACCATCTTAATACGAAGCTGGTGGAGTCTATCACGGAATTACAATATGGCGGCTCGCCCATGTCGCCGTCGATCGCCCGTAAAGTGTTGGGTAAGCTGCAGCAGATCCCGCAGCATGTGAAACCCGAGGAGGCGCCTGATTACCGGCTCACGGTGCGCGAAAAGGAAGTATTGGCTTGTATCGTGGAAGGGCTCAGTTATAAAATGATTGCCGATCGGCTGACGATCAGTTATGAAACGGTACGCAGCCATGTTAAGAAAATCTACGAGAAGCTGCATGTCGCCTCATTGACGGAGGCGGTGGCCAAGGCTATTCATCAGCGGATCGTTTAGTGTGCAGCTATCACCCTATCCGGGGAGGCCCTGGCTCGGTTCGGTGATTGTATGGACAGGTATCTATGAGCAACTTTGTGCCTCATTGTATCACCTGTCAATTTTTTAGCCATGAAAAAGATATTGCTTTATGCGATATGCCTGCTGGCCTTCGCGGCTTGCAGAAAGGAAAAGAAAGATCATACAGAAGAGCTTTTGAAGTTGCCGCTCGAGTTGTTGACTGCGCAAGCGTGGATACTGGAAGCAGGCTTGCACCACACTGCCCGATTCATTGCGATGTATCATCATTAATTGCGGGCAGATGGAAACAGTAAAGCTACAGCCCGGTAATGTGGTCAGGCCCGTGGAGGCGGAAACAAGGCAACAGGGCACTGGGCCAATAAGGGAAGAGTGTATCCGTAGTAAGGCGGTAAAAGGGGAAAAAGTATCGAGGAGTTGGAATCCGCTGCGCAGATGGCTGGGCGACCTACCAACACCGGACTTTAACCTGAAAATAAAATTGTATGAGAAGTAGTTATGTTTTGGGCCCGGCACTCCTGGTGCTGGCCTTTGTGGTCGTGCTGTTGGGGTATACCCCGGCGGCACGACCTGAGCAGGCTGGTAATAGCCCCGTTGCCGTTTACTGCTCCCCCTCGTTCGATACCACCAACTTTAAAAACGGCAAAGCGCCTTTGATCGACGGATTGGGCAATCTGCATTTTGCCGTGACGACCCGATCGAAGCTGGCCCAACGTTATTTCAACCAGGGGCTCACCCTCGTTTATGCTTTCAATCATGGTGAGGCGGCACGTTCGTTCCAGGAAATGCTGCGTATTGATTCCACTGCTGCTATGGGATGGTGGGGGATGGCCATGGTGCTTGGGCCGAATTACAACGCAGCGTTGAATCCTGCGAGTCTCGCAGAGATCAATACCACGATGCGCAATGCACAACGTTATGCGGCCAAAGCGACCCCTAAAGAGCAGGCACTGATTGCGGCTTTGGCCAAGCGCTTTCCGGCTGAACCTGTCAGTGATATGGGGCCTTTTGCTGCTGCCTATGCTGATGGCATGCGCGAAGTGAACCGACGTTTTCCCGAAGATGCAGACATAGCTGTATTGTATGCTGATGCCCTGATGAATGAGCATCCCTGGAATTTTTACCTGAAGGATGGACAACCCCAACCCTGGACGAAAGGCGTGGAGCAGGTACTTGAGCAAACGATGGCCCGCTTTCCTGATCATCCCGGTGCGCTTCACATGTATTTGCATGCTGTAGAGGCATCACCTACGGCCAGCCGTGCTTTACCGGCCGCGAGGCGATTGCTCAATATGTTGCCGGCGGCGGGGCACCTGGTGCACATGCCTGCTCACATCTATATACGTACCGGGCATTATCATGATGGGGTGTTGTCGACCGAACTAGCGCAGGCTTCCGACAGCAGCTATATCGTGCAATGCAAATCACAGGGCACTTATCCCTTATTATATTATCCGCACAACGTTCACTTCCTCGCGGCCTGTGCTTTCCTCGAGGGCAATAGTCAAAAAGCCATTGCAGCTGCCTGGAACGTATCCAGGTTGGCAGACCGACGATACCTTGCCACCAATGTTACCGTGCAGCATTATTATATTATTCCTTATTATGTATTGGTGCATTTGGGAGAATGGCAGCAGATCCTGTCGATACCTACCCCAGGCGAGTCGCTACAGTACCCCCGTGCCATCTGGCATTATGCACGCGGTATGGCTTATACTGCCCAGGGGAATAAGTCTGCTGCCCAACAGGAATTGACATCATTACAAGGTTACGCGGCTGACACCACGCTACGACCCTTACTCGTTTGGGAAACCAATAGCTCGCTTGACCTGATCAGTATTGCGGCGCTTACCCTGGAAGCTGAATTGCTCGCACGTGAGCAGCAGTATGAACCGGCCATTGAACTGCTCCGAAAAGCAGCAGCCATCGAAGACCGGTTGAGTTACCAGGAGCCACCGGATTGGTTCTTTTCCGTACGTCATTCGCTGGGGCATGTATTGGTGCAGGCCAAAAAGTACGTGCAGGCTGAACAGGTATACCTGGAAGATTTTAAAACGTTTCCGGAAAATGGCTGGGCATTACGCGGGTTGTACAGCAGTCTTGTAGGGCAGCAAAAACACCAGGAAGCGGAAGCTGTGCGCCAGCGGTTTGAAAAAGCCTGGCAATGGGCCGATATCCGAATCACCTCTTCCCGAAAATACTAACCAGGTTCTTCGTAGCTATATTGCCAGCTGGCTGAGGTTTGTCGGCGGGGTGATGGTAATTCATGTATGAATAAGTCGCTGAAGGAAACCCTGTAAATAGATTTATCGTATAATAAATAATAAACGTGAAGAGTGCCGGCGATAAGCTTTCTCCTGGAGAGCAGGCTTCTTCATGGGTTATCTAAAGTTCTAAGGGTTTGGTTCCCTGTCCTGTCCAGGACAGGGATTTTTTTTACAGGCAACCTGTGCAGCTGGTTGCCCGTAAGGGTATCATAGGAAACGTTTGTACTATGATGAAAAAAGTGCTGATCACTTTGTCTGTATGCCTGGCCTTGCTAGTTGGCTGTACCAGTGATAAAGAAGAACTACTGAATCCTTCAGGACACGATTGTGCGGGGGTAAACGCCAGTTTTGTCAACGATGTGTGGCCTATCATTCAGGCGAATTGCCAGGGCTGTCACGGAGCGGGGTCTACGAATGGTCCGGGCCCTTTGACCAACTATACCCAGATCAGCAATGTTGCGGCCCGTATCCAGGCGGCCGTTGAAAGTGGCATCATGCCCAAAGGGGGTGGGCCGCTACCGTCGGCCCAGATCAGGATCATCCGCTGCTGGGTCAATTCAGGAACTCCCAATAACTAAATCATGCGAAGAAGGACTGGTATACTGCTGGGCATCGCACTGGTGCTGGCCGTGGTGGCAATCTATGCGTATCGTGAATTTCACCGCACCAACACAAATCTTGCGGAGGTGAAGGCTGACGTAACCGTAGGGGCTGTACCGTTGGTGAATGAGTTTTTAGCCAATGACAGCGTCGCCAATGTCAAATATCAAAATAAAATTCTGGCAGTACAAGGTGTCGTAAAAGAAGTAACGACCAGCGAGGGCGATTGTACGGTGGTGATGGGAGATACGACAGGCATGTCTTCGTCCGTGCGATGTTTGCTCGATAGTGCCCAGGCTGCGTTCGTTGGCAACATCCGTCGGGGTGATGTCATTACCATCAAAGGTGCTATTACAGGATTTAAAAAAGATGAAACGGGTTTGTTGGGGTCCGACGTAGAGCTTAACCGCTGTGTGCTGGATTCCAAACAATAGATCCTTTACTAAAACTGATCATAACTATGAACAACAGGTTGATGGGCGTAGCCATTTTGTTATTACTATCCGTACTGGGTAACGCGCAAGACAAATTCTTTACGAAGAGTGGCAAAATATCTTTTGTCTCCAAGGGTACCGTCGAAACGATCACTGCAAAACATAAAGGCGTGACCTGTGTAGTCGATTCTAAATCGGGGGCTATACAGTATGCGGTGCTTATGAAAGGCTTTGAGTTTGCCAAGGCGCTTATGCAAGAGCATTTCAATGAGAATTATGTAGAGAGTGACAAATATCCGAAGGCTGATTTCAAAGGCATGGTCTCCAATAATAGCGAGATCAGGTATGGGCAGGATGGGAGCTATCCGGCAAAGGTGAAAGGAACCTTGTCGTTGCATGGTGTGACCAAAGAGATCGAGGTGCCTGGCACTATTGTCGTCAATGGCGGCAAGCCGCAACTCAATGCATCGTTCAGTATCCTGTTGTCGGACTACCATATCAAGATACCGGCTGTAGTGAAGGATAATATTTCGAACACGGTAGCCATCACAGTCGATTGTGCCCTGGAGCCGCTTAAGCCTTAACCAAATTTCATACTGTAATATGAAAAGAACAATCTATAGCATCGTGTCGGTTGTGTTGTTGTTGACCGCCGGCCTCGCCGCTCGTGCTCAGGACCAGGATCTTTTAAAGGAACTGGGGACGGATTCTGTCCGCAAGGAGTATGTGAAAAATGCTTTTAAATCTTCACGGATCGTTCATAGCCATTCCATGGAGTTTATTGGTAAGGGGGTGCTCGATGTACGCATTCTCCACCGGTTTGGTACCATCAATCATGGGTTCAAAGATCTGTTTGGTCTCGACGAAGCGAATATGCGTTTTGGTTTTGATTATGGTTTGGGGAAAAGCCTCACTGTGGGTATTGGCCGCAGTAACGTAAACAAAGAGCTGGACGGATTTATCAAGTATCGGCCGGTATGGCAATCGACGGGCCCGGACGGCTTTCCCTTCTCCGTGGTGTTGATCACCGGTATGACCTTGCGGACGCAGGATTTTCCCGAACCCAAGGAGCTGTACGCGTTCAAGCACCGGTTGGCTTTCTTTCAGGAGGTCATTGTAGGCCGCAAATTCAGCGACGGCTTCAGTATGCAGTTGAATCCTATCTTCCTGCACCGCAACCTCGTACCTGGCGCAGAGGATGACAACAATACCTGGGCATTGGGTATTGGCGGCCGTATCAAACTAACGAAACGCACTGCCTTTGTGGTGGACTATACGCCGATCCTTGCGGGGCGGCAGCCCGGAACGAAGGATCCCCTGGCGCTGGGATTTGATATTGAAACGGGCGGTCACGTCTTTCAATTGCATTTCACCAATGCTACGGGTATGAATGAGCGGGCATTCCTGACTACTACCACCGACGATTTCTGGAAAGGAGAGATCAGGTTTGGCTTCAATCTATCGCGGGTATTCACGATCAGGAAAAAGTCAACCAAATAATATTGGGGGAATTTTCACGGACAGGATCATCCATTCGAGATGGTTCTTTTTTGTTTATAGTACCCACTCTACTTCTCCTACATCGAATTGCCGTTCCACGACGTCGCGGGTGGTCAGTTGCCCGGTGGGCGTAACGCCGGTGATGGTCGTTTCGAACAGGTAGTTGTCTTTTTTGAGTTTTACCGGCTGGTCGATCTTATAGAGGGCCTGGTGATAGCTGGCAAACAGTTGTTGGGGATCGTTGAGGCTTTGGTAACGTTCTTCGAGGGCCTGGCACAACTCCCGTGCGAGGGCATGTATGTCATAGGTTTTGCCGGTAATTTGTTTGAGGGATACCGGCCGGGTGGCGCCGGGGGCAAAATCAGTCTGATTGATGTTGATGCCCATACCGGCGACGGCGAATAGCCAGGTGGGGGTGTCGCCTGGGGCAGTGCCCGTACCGGCTTCGGTGGGCGGGGTGCCCGGGCCTGATGCATCTATGTTGCGATTGGCTGTATCGTTGCCGGGCAATTCAGGTGCTAACTGTCCGGAAATGGCATCAGCTGTGTTTACAGCCAGGTGCTGGGTGGGCCTTCCAATGCGTGATTCTATCAATATTCCCGCTGCCTTTCTGTCACGCCAATAAATGTCGTTGGGCCATTTGATGCTGGTTTCTTCCCCGGCATAATTTTTAAAGAAATCATAACAGCCGAGTGCAATAGCAGCCGAAAGGAGGAATTGTTGACTGGTTTTCAGTACTTCAGGCTGAATAACGACACTCATCATGATGTTTTCTCCCACGGTGGTATGCCAGGTTTTGCCACGTTGTCCTTTGCCGGCTGTTTGTTGCAGGGCGAAATAGACGGTACCATGTGTGGCCGTGCCAGCGACGGCCTGCGCCATGGCATAGTTGTTGGTGCTGTCAATTACCGGTAATATAATAAGCTGTTGGCCAATAGTAGGATGTGGCAAAAGATCACTATTTTTGGATTGCACGAAAATAGATATATCTGTTGAACGTTTAAGCTACTGTGCTGTTATATTGGGATAATGGAATAGCCCGGTGGTAAAAGCAGGATACAACGCATCCTGAGGGCTTTCAGGATCATCATTGACCATCTAAAAAAAGTATTCATTATTGGAACAAATTTCAACGTTAGCTACCCGTCGTAAACGAACCAGTGTAGCCAGGTTAACCAGAAATTCTAAGATTTTCAAAGCTATCATCCACGCTATCCAGGAGAAAAAAGGTAGTAATATCATTTCGATCGATCTCCGGAAAATTCCCGAAGCAATTGCTGATTTCATCGTCGTTTGTGAGGCTGGCAGTACCACCCAGGTCAAGGCCATTGCCGATTTTGTAGATAAACATGTACGGGAGGCTGCTGAAGAAGCACCTTATCACCAGGAAGGGCACTCCGGTGCACAATGGGTGATCGTAGACTACGTTAATATCGTGGTTCATGTCATGTTGCCAGAGACCCGCGGTTTCTACAAATTGGAAGAAATGTGGAGCGACGCAGAGGCCGAAGAGCATAAATAATTTGATTCTTAAAGCCGGATGTTTGATATTGTGTACCCGAAGCTGTTCAGAATCTGCCATTTCAACAGGTTTTTTTGAACAATTTCATCGCTATAATCCTTAATTAGAAAAACAAGCTGAAGCAAGTACAATATGTCACAGGACGATTCAAGACAGAATGAACGCGGTTTTCCGCGCCTACGCCCCCGAGGTGATGATAATGGCCAGCGTAAAGGTCCAAAGTTCAATATCTATTGGGTTTGGGCGATCATCTTTGCTGTACTGGTAGCTTTTCAATTATTCGGTTCCTTTGCCCCTGATGCCAAAGAAATTGATGACATCGAGTTTTACTCCATGTTGGAAAAAGGAGACGTCGATAAGCTGACTACCATCACCAATAAGAACCTTATCAGAGTAACCCTGACTGCTCAGGGATATCAAAAATACAAGGACCAGCTTTCCAAGAAATGGCCCGGTGTATCTGAAAAAGGACCTCATTTCGAATTCCGTGTTATCAAGGCTGACGAGTTTGACAAAGAACTGAAAGCCTGGTATAAAGACCACCCAACTGTAAAGCCGGTTTCTAACAAGCCTGCTACGGAAGGCGAATGGTTTACCGGTATCATCCAATTCCTGCTTCCGCTGGTGGTGATCATCCTGATCTGGGTGATGCTGATGCGTAAGATGGGTGGTGGCGCCGGTGGCGGCAGTGGTCCCGGTGGTATCTTCAACATTGGTAAATCACGTGCTACGCTGTTCGATAAAGGAACCAAGGTCAACATCAACTTCTCAGACGTAGCTGGTCTCGACGAAGCGAAAGTGGAAGTTATGGAGATCGTGGACTTCCTGAAGAACCCCAAAAAGTATACTTCCCTGGGTGGTAAAATTCCCAAGGGCGCGTTGCTGGTAGGCCCTCCCGGTACAGGTAAAACCTTGCTGGCCAAGGCTATGGCTGGTGAAGCACAGGTGCCTTTCTTCTCGATGAGCGGTTCCGATTTTGTGGAATTGTTTGTAGGGGTAGGCGCGAGCCGTGTACGTGACCTGTTCAAGCAGGCCCGTGAAAAAGCTCCCTGTATCATCTTCATCGATGAGATCGACGCCATTGGTCGTGCACGTGGTAAAAATGCCATGATGAGCAATGACGAAAGAGAAAGTACGCTGAACCAGTTGCTGGTAGAAATGGATGGCTTCAGCGGCGAAAGTGGCATTATCGTGTTGGCGGCTACCAACCGTCCCGATGTACTCGACTCCGCCCTGCTGCGTCCCGGACGTTTTGATCGTCAGATCTCTATCGACAAACCCGATCTGAAAGGCCGTGAGCACATTTTCAAGGTGCACCTGAAGCCAATCAAGATCTCCGATAAAGTTGATATTTACAAGTTGGCCGAACAAACACCTGGTTTTGCCGGTGCCGATATCGCCAATATTTGTAATGAAGCTGCCCTGATCGCTGCCCGTAAAGGCAAGCAATCGGTTGAGATGGAAGACTTCCAGGACGCTGTAGATCGCGTTATTGGTGGTCTGGAAAAGAAGAATAAGATCATTTCTCCCGATGAAAAGCGGATCATTGCTTACCACGAAGCCGGTCATGCTGTTTGCGGCTGGTTCCTGGAACATGCTTATCCGCTGTTGAAAGTGACCATCGTACCACGCGGTGTGGCGGCACTGGGATATGCACAATACACGCCGAAAGAGCAGTACCTGTACAATACCGATCAACTCACCGATCAGATCTGCATGACACTTGGTGGTCGCGCCAGCGAAGAGATCTTCTTCGGCAAGATATCGACCGGTGCGCAGAACGATCTGCAGCAGGTGACCCGCATTGCCTACTCCATGATCACCGTATACGGTATGAATGAAAAGGTGGGTAATGTAAGTTTCTACGATCCCGCTTCAGAAAACTCTTTCACCAAGCCTTATTCGGAAGAAACTTCCAAGCTGATCGATGAGGAAGTCAGAAAACTGATCGATGACGCTTACGAAAAGACCAAGGGTTTGCTGACTGAAAAGAAAGGTCAGGTTGAAAAACTGGCAGAAGCTTTGCTGAGCAAGGAAGTATTGTTCCAAAGCGACGTTGAATCCCTCATCGGAAAGCGTCCTTATGGTGAAAAGAAGTTGCTCGATGTAGATGGTAATCCTGGTCATGGTGCGGAAGAAAGTTCCATCAGCCAGGGAGTGCCGCCTTACGACAGCAATGTGCACCCGGCGACTTCCGCCTCTTAATTGATATTATGAAGATTTCTCCTGCAAGGGAAAGTATTCTCAAGAAAATACGGAAGGCGTTGACTCAGTCAACGCCTCTTCCTTTTCCGCAAAGTGAAGGAAGCAGTTCGGTATTCCAGCCCAGTCAACAAGAGTTGGAAGTGCAGTTTGCCGAACAGTTTTCAAAGCTCCAGGGCAAGTTTGTGTTCTGTCTCAACGAACAAGAGCTGGCCGTTCAATTGAACCATGTGGTGTCCCACAACCAATGGGCCAATATTTACTGCCGTGAACAGGCGTTGAAACAGCGGCTGTCGGCCAACGGCTTTCAGCAACATCAGCACGGTGACGTAGCGAGTTGCGATGCGGCGATCACCACTTGTGAGTGGTTGGTGGCCCGGACGGGTACCATCGTCATGAGTACCGGTCAGCAAAGTGGTCGTACCGTCAGCGTTTATGCTCCTATCCATATTTGCATTGCCTATACCAGCCAACTGGTGTACGATATCCGTGACGGCCTGCAGGCGGCCCGGGAAAAGTACGGCAACGACCTTCCAACTCTGATCACTTTTGCTTCGGGTCCCAGTCGTACGGCCGATATCGAGAAGACGTTGGTGGTAGGGGTGCATGGCCCCAAGGAAGTTTATGTATTCCTGGTCGATAAATAGATGCTGCCCGCATAATTCTGTATTTGCCATTATCTTTACGTGCTGAGCGACTATGGACCGGCGGTGCCGGCGCCAACGTGTGTGCAGCCTATTTTACTTCCTATGGCCTCCGAAATCTATCAACTCTTTGTGTATGGATCGCTCCTGAGCGGTTTTCATCACCCGGCTTACGAATACATCAGTGGTTATTTTACGCTGATCGGCCCTGCTAAGGTGCAGGGTAAACTGTACGATATGGGCGAATATCCTGCCGCCATTCCCGTCAATGAAGATGCCTGGATCGTAGGCGAACTTTACCAGCTTAACAGCAAGGATGAGTTTGACTGGGCTTTCAGTCAGCTTGATGATTATGAAGGTGTAGTGCCCGACCCGGGCGAAACGCCGCTCTATCGACGGGAGCCGGTGAATGTAGTGGTCAACGAGCGGGATACGCTGGCCTGGATCTATTGGTACAACAGAAACATTAATGATAAACCGGCGATCGTGTCGGGTAGTGTGCTTCAATACCGCGATGATCAACAGAAAAGGCAGTCCGGATTTTTTTAAGTTTTGCTATGAACATACCCGCTGGTAAAAAAGTATATTTTCTTTCCGACTTTCATCTTGGTGCGCCGGATGCGGCTGCCAGTTTACAAAGGGAAAAACTCATTGTTGAGTTCCTGGAAGAGATCCGGAAGGATGCGGCGGTGATCTTTATCGTCGGTGATATGTTTGATTTCTGGTACGAGTACCGGTTGGTGGTTCCCAAAGGATATGTACGCTTGCTGGGCAAACTGGCTGAGATTACGGATGCTGGTATTCCTGTTCACTTCTTCGTGGGCAACCATGATATGTGGATGAAAGATTATTTTCAGCAGGAGCTGAATATCCCCGTCTATTTCGAGCCTAAAGAATTTGAGTTCAACGGCCAGCCCTTCCTCGTGGGCCATGGCGATGGTCTGGGACCCGGTGATCATGGCTACAAGTTTATCAAGAAGATATTTCGGAACCCGGTTTGCCAATGGTTGTTTGGCATTCTGCCTCCTTATGTGGGCGTTGGACTTGCCAATTACCTGAGTCGGCGCAGCCGTCGTATGACGGGCGCTGTGGATGAAAAATTCTTTGGCGAAAAGGGAGAGTGGCTGATCATCTACTGTAAAGAAGTGTTGCAGCAAAAGTTCTATAAATACCTGATCTTCGGTCACCGCCACCTGCCTATCGATTTCAGGATGAATAAGGATAGCCGGTATATCAACCTGGGTGACTGGATCCGTTATTACACCTATGCTGAGTTTGATGGTTCCAATATGGTACTGAAATCGAGGTTTCCGGAACAGGAGGTCAAGATCGTACGGGGCGAGGTTGCTCAATAATGCTACACAAGTTCACGATATCATCTTTTCTGCTGCTGCTATGCCTATTGGGCAATAACTTGTCCCTGCGCGCACAGAAAGCCGCTCCTGTCATCGATAGTTTCTTTGTATTGCAGCAGGTCATTGCCGGAGAATTTACTGATTTTACGATCGATAACCTGGGCAATATCTATGTGTTGAACGCATCGGGTCAGTTAAAAAAGATGGGACCAGCGGGTGACTCGGTCGCTGTATTCAACAATGTTCGTCAGTATGGGAAGATCCAGTTCATCGATGTATCGAACCCGCTGAAAGTATTGTTGTACTTCAAGGATTATGGTACGGTGGTAACACTTGACCGGTTTCTCAATACCCGCTCTACACTGGATCTGCGGCGAAGACAATTGTTTCAGGTGAAGGCTATTGGTCAGGCCTATGACAATAACATCTGGGTGTTTGACGAACTGGAAAGCAAGCTGAAGCGGGTAGGTGAGGATGGTCGTATTATCGATCAGACCGCAGATTTCCGTTTGCTGTTTGACTCTATGCCCTCGCCGAGGTTCATCGTTGACCAGAACAAGCAAGTGTATCTCTATGATGCGGCCAAGGGAGTTTACCTGTTCGATTATTACGGTGCTTTTAAGAACCGTATCCGTTTCATTGGCTGGACTGATTTCTCCGTGATCAACAATACTATTTTCGGTCGTGATGCCGATATCCTGTATCGCTACGAACCCGGTACACTCAACCTGCAGCAATATCCTATTCCTGCTACGATGCGCAGTGCCCGTAAGATCAAGATCATGCCTGGTTATCTCTATCTTTTGCGAGACCGGCAGTTGGAAATATATACTTACCGCTAGTGGTTTCATTACATTTGCACCATGGAGAAGATCCTGGACATCATTTTTCTTGATAATTCGATTCGGAGTTATTTACTGGTAGGTGGTTCTATACTGTTAGCCCTGTTGTTCAAGCGATATTTGTCAAGATATATTGCTGGTCTTTTGTACCGTGTGATCCGCCGGTTGGCCAGTGGTGTAGACAAGAAATCTTTTGTGAACCTGGTGGTGTCGCCTTTGGAAACCTTTCTGCTGTTGCTGGTGGTGATCGTGTCGTTTGACAAGCTTGATTTTCCTTCCCTTTTTGATATCTCCTTGTATAAGTTGAAGCTGCATAGCTTCATCGATGGTGTGGCGATTATCGTGCTGATCATCACGTTTATCTGGCTTTTGTTGCGCATTATAGACTTTGTGGCCATGATCCTGCAACACAAGGCTGATCTTACTGCCGACCAGACGGATAACCAGCTGGTGGTTTTCTTCAAGGATTTTTTTAAAGCGGTCATTGTGATCATGGGTGTGCTGATGGTGCTGAAGCTGGCCTTCCACTATCCGATCACCAACCTGATCACAGCTTTGAGTATCGGTGGTGCCGCCATCGCGCTGGCAACCCGCGAAAGCCTGGAGAACCTGATCGCTTCTTTTATCATCTTCTTTGACAAGCCCTTTATGGTGGGCGATCTCGTGAAAGTGCAATCGGTCACGGGTACGGTAGAGAAGATTGGTTTGCGCAGTACGCGTATCCGTACCGACCAAAAGACCTACGTGACGATGCCCAATAAGCAGATGGTGGACAGTATCATGGACAACCTGACCCTGCGTACGCAACGCCGCGCCTTTGTTCAGCTGGAGCTGGGCAGTGAAACCCCGCAAGAGTCGATCAAACAACTGGTATTGCGTATTCAGCAGTTTTTCCAACAACGCAACCAGGTAGTAGAGAGTTATACGGTGTTTATGTCGGACATCGTGAAAGATACCTTACTGGTGAATGTGGAGTTCTTTACGGCCACCATTCCCATCGCCGACTTCAATGCCTTACGGCAGGAAGTAAACCTGTCGATCATCGGTATGATGAAGGACATGAACATCAAGCTGGCAGCCAAGGAGCCAGGTGTGATCGTCGTAAAAGAGGGTGATTTTAAAGCGATGCCTTGATCTCCAGCAGAAACTCCTTTACTTTCTGGAGTGACTGGATCATTTCGAAGTTTTCTTTGCTTTGTTTGTTCTTCTTGAGGAAGTCTTTGGCGCCCTCGATGGTCAACTTGCGGCGGCGCAGCAGGTCATAGATAAGCTCCAGGTTCTTGATATCCACCGGCCTGAAATGGCGGTCGCCTTTGCGGTTTTTGCGGGGCTGGATGATATCGAATTCATTCTCCCAGAAACGGAGCAGCGACTGGTTTACCCCAAACATTTCTGCCACCTCGCCGATTGCGTAATACTGCCGTTGGAAGAGTACTTCGTCGGCTGGTATATGGACAAGATCAGCTTCGGCGTCAAGGGTCTTGAGTGATTTACGGCCGCGGGTAGATTTTTTAACGGGTTGCGGCTTGCTTTGTACGGTTTCTGCAACGTCAGGTTCCGACCGGCTGATGACCGCCGCAATAGGTGGTTCTTCCAGCGTTACCGGTGTGGTGAACGTTTCTTCTGCCACCGGTTCTTCCACTTCGGGTTCGGTTACCCCAGGCTCTTCGAGCCGCGGTTGTTCAATGGGCTTGATGGATTTAACCCGTACCCCTACGGCTGCGTGTTCCGCCGCCTGTGCTTCGGAAAAGTCAAATGTGATCTGTGACTGATTCTTGGATTCCATAGTTTTTTTAAAGGGATAGCGGTAGTTCCGTAACAAATATCGTGCTGTAAAATTACGTACTTTAAAAAGGCTTTGGAAGGCTATCTGTGAGGGGGATAAAAAAGGGGCGTTGAGGGGCTCAAAAACAAGGTGTTAAATGGTGGAAAAAGGTGTATAAAATGGGGCCCTGAAAGCGGCTAAAAGCCTTATTTTCCGTACATTTGCCGGAATCAACATTCTTAACTCTCACAAGCATTTTCTCAAGCATTTATGGATACAGAAATCAAGGAAATTCTTACCCCCGCTACCAATGGATATGGAGCAGATAGCATTCAGGTTCTGGAAGGGTTGGAAGCGGTTCGTAAGCGTCCTGCCATGTATATCGGCGATGTTGGCGAAAAAGGCCTGCACCACCTGGTATATGAGGTAGTCGACAACTCGATTGACGAAGCTCTTGCCGGATATTGTAAGAATATCATTGTTACGATCCACGAAGACAACTCTATCTCTGTGATAGATGACGGTCGTGGCATCCCCACCGGTATCAATACGAAAGAGAAGAAAAGTGCCCTGGAAATTGTAATGACCGTGTTGCACGCCGGGGGTAAGTTCGATAAGGATACGTACAAGGTGTCGGGTGGTTTGCATGGTGTGGGTGTGAGTTGCGTAAACGCCCTCAGTACTGTACTACAGGTAACAGTACAACGTGAAGGCAAGATCTTCGAACAGGAATACCGCATCGGTGTACCTCAATATCCGGTTCGGGAAATCGGCGTATCTGAGCTTACAGGAACGAAGGTTCACTTCTGGCCCGATACCAGCATCTTCACTACCGGGATCTATAAAAAGGATATCCTCGAAGGTCGTCTTCGTGAGCTGGCTTACCTCAACCGGGGTATCAGCATTACTCTGAATGACCTGCGCGAGAAGGATGAAAACGACGCTACCTACAGCAAGAACTTCTATAGCGAAGGCGGTATTACCGAGTTTGTCAGCATGCTCGACAAGAACGCCGGCCGTACTGCCCTAATCCCAAACATTATCTATGTTGAGGGTCGCGATGAGAAGACCAATGTGGCGGTAGAAGTAGCGCTTACGTACAACGACAGTTATAACGAGCATATCTACTCCTACGTCAACAACATCAATACGATCGAAGGGGGTACGCACGTATCCGGTTTCCGCCGGGCGCTTACCCGTATGTTCAAATCATACGGCGACCGCGAGAACCTGTTCGAGAAAGCGAAAGTAGAGATCGAAGGTGATGACTTCCGGGAAGGTCTGAGTGCCATCATTTCGGTAAAGGTACCAGAGCCTCAGTTTGAGGGCCAGACCAAAACCAAGCTGGGTAACAGCGACGTGATGGGTGTGGTAGATAGCACCGTGTCCAAAGCCCTGGAAAAATTCCTGGAAGAGAATCCCAAAGAAGCTAAGAATATCATCTCCAAGGTGATCCTCGCTGCCCAGGCGAGAGCGGCTGCCCGCAAGGCCCGTGAGCTGGTACAACGTAAAAGTGTACTGAGCGGCGGCGGATTACCGGGTAAGCTGGCCGACTGTTCGGATCGTGACCCAGAGCGTTGTGAGCTGTTCCTGGTGGAAGGTGACTCGGCCGGTGGTACTGCCAAGCAGGGCCGCGACCGTTCGTTCCAGGCTATCCTGCCCCTGCGTGGTAAGATCCTGAACGTAGAGAAAGCGATGGAACACAAGATCTATGAGAACGAGGAAATCCGGAACATGTACACTGCCCTCGGTGTTACTGTAGGTACGCCTGAAGATCCCAAGGCACTGAACCTTGTCAAACTCCGCTATCACAAGCTGATCATCATGACGGATGCCGATGTGGACGGAAGCCACATCGCTACCCTGATCCTGACCTTTATTTACCGCTATATGGCGCCCCTGGTAGAGCAAGGGTATGTATACATTGCCCAACCTCCGCTGTACCTCGTGAAGAAGGGTAAAGACCAGGCTTATGCCTGGAATGAGGAGCAGCGTAAGGGATGGGTGGCCAAATTTGGCGCCGGCAAGGAAGAGAGCGTCAATATCCAGCGATACAAAGGTCTTGGTGAAATGAACGCTACCCAGCTTTGGGATACGACCATGAATCCGGACACGCGTACGCTGAAGCAGGTGACTATCGAAAGCGCTGCAGAAGCGGATCGCATCTTCAGCATGCTGATGGGTGATGAAGTAGCGCCCCGCCGCGAGTTCATCGAGAGCCACGCTAAATACGCCAAGCTCGACGTATAAGATCATTAACAGCGCCTATGGCGCTTATCTGAATAGAAAAGCCTCTCTGTAAACAGGGAGGCTTTTTCTTTTATGTCTGTGGCAGACTTTACTTGACTAGAACTTCGCGATCACTTTGTCCATTGCGGCACTGATATAATCGTTGTACAGGTTGCCGATGCTTCCTTCGTGCGTGTGGTGCAATTGCTGCTTGTAGTCGAAGTTGAAGGTACCTGCTTCGATATCGTTACCGACCTGTTTGTAAGCATCGCGGAAGGGAATCCCTTTGTTGACCAGGTCATTCACGGCTTCTACGCTGAACAGGTATTTGTATTTCTCATGGTCGAGGATATTCTCCGTCACTGACATATTCTCCAGCATCAGCCTGGTCATTTGCAGGCAATCCTTGAGGGTTTCAATGGCGGGGAAGAGGATTTCTTTGGTCAGTTGCAGATCGCGGTGGTAGCCGGATGGCAGGTTGTTGACGAGCAGGATGAGTTCGTTGGGGGTTGCCTGGATGCGGTTGCACCTGGCCCTGATGAGCTCAAATACATCCGGGTTCTTTTTATGCGGCATGATGCTGCTACCGGTAGTCAGCTCGGACGGGAAGGAGATGAAGCCAAAATTCTGGTTGATATAGAGGCAGCAGTCCATCGCCAGGCGGCTCAAGGTGGCGGCTACGGCTCCGATGCCGGTGGCCACGACGCGTTCGGTTTTACCACGGCTCATTTGTGCGTACACAGAGTTGGCGTTGAGTGCCCCAAATTGCAGCAGCTCGGTGGTGCGGGTACGGTTAAGCGGGAAAGAGGAGCCATATCCGGCGCCACTGCCCAAGGGGTTTTTGTTGGCAACGGCGTAGGCCGCGGCCAGCAATTCCAGGTCATCGACCAGACCTTCCGCATAGGCGCCTAACCACAGGCCAAATGAGGAGGGCATAGCGATCTGGAGGTGGGTATATCCCGGTAGTAAATGCTGTTTAAACTTTTCACTTTGGGCGATCAGCAGGTCGAAGAGTTGTTTTACTTCTTCTTTTACGGACAGCACTTCCGCACGGAGGTACAGTTTGATATCGACTGCTACCTGGTCATTGCGGCTGCGGCCGCTGTGGATCATCTTGCCGGCTTCGCCGATGCGCTGGGTGAGTAGCAATTCAACCTGGGAGTGTACATCTTCTACGCCTTCTCCGATGCTGAACTGGCCAGCTTCTATCTCTTGTGCGATATCCTGCAGACCTTTGACAGCTTTAGCGGCATCTTCTTTACTCATCAATCCTACTTCGCCCAGCATGGTGACATGGGCGATGGAGCCCTGCACATCGTATTTGGCCAACAGTATGTCGAATTCTTTATCGCGACCTACCGTGAACTTTTCGATCTGTGCTGAAACGGAAGTATTTTCTTTTTGCCAAAGCTTCATAAAAAATAATTGTCGGTTACCGGTTGTCGGATACCGGGTGGGAAAAAATGACCTTATCTAACAACGTTATATATAGTTCGATGCCTTCCTTGATCTCGTTGAGGTGGATGTATTCGTCGGCGGTATGGCTGCGGGCCGAATCGCCGGGACCCATCTTGAGGGTTTGGAAGGGCATCAGGGCTTTGTCTGATGTGGTGGGAGACCCGTAATAGGATCGCCCCAGGGCAATGCCCGCCTGGGTGAGCGGATGATCGAGTGCAATGGAGGTGGAGCGCAACCTGGTACTACGGGGTTGTACTTCGCATTGTACATGCGCACGGATCACGTCCAGCACCTCTTCAAAGGTATAAAGCTCATTGACCCGCACGTCTACCACAAATTTGCATTGGGCAGGTACCACGTTGTGGGCTTTGTTGTCTGTTTCAATGACGGTTACGCTCATTTTCACCGGCCCCAGCAGGCTCGAGACCTTAGGGAACTTGTAGTTGCGGAACCATTCTATATCGGTCAGGGCCTTGTAGATAGCGTTTTCACCTTCTTCGCGGGCGGCATGGCCTGCCTTGCCGTGGGAGAGGCAATCGAGAACCATCAGTCCTCTTTCCGCCACCGCCATCTGCATTTGCGTAGGCTCCCCTACGATACCCGACTCGATGTTGCCGAGGTGGGGAAGCAGGGCTTCGATACCATTTCGCCCGGAAATCTCTTCTTCTGCTGTGGCTGCCAGCATCAGGTTGTATTGAAGGTCGGTGCGCTCGTAGTAGTACAGGAAGGTGGAGATCAGGGATACCAGGGGACCGCCGGCATCATTGCTGCCGAGTCCAAACAGTTTTCCGTCCTGCTCGATGGGCTTGAAGGGATCGAGGGTATAGCCCCTGTTGGGCTTTACCGTGTCGTGGTGCGAGTTGAGCAGCAGGGTAGGCTTGCTGGCATCGAAGTGCCGGTTGACAGCCCAGATATTGTGCAGGTGTCTTTCTGCAGGTACGTCATGTTCCTGCAAAAATTGATGCAGTATTTCTGCGGTATGCTCTTCTTCTTTGCTGAAAGAAGGCACAGCAATCAGTTGCTTCAACAAAGCGATGGCCTTGTCCTGCAATATGGTTATGCGGTCATTATTGCTCATGGAGAATAGTTGTGCCGGCCTGGCCGGTAATTAACTGGGCTAACTGCTCGGCTTTGCCGATGATCACTTTCTTCACACCACTATTGAGGGCCGCAAAAGCATTGTCCAGCTTGGGGATCATGCCGGCGAAAATCTTCTGCTCCGCTTTCAGCTGTTGATAGTAGTCGGGGGTGATGGAAGCGATTACGGTGCTATCGTCATTGGCATCGAGCAGTACGCCGCTTTTTTCAAAGGAGTAGATGAGTTGAACATCGAAGTGGCTGCTGAGCCCCTTGGCCGTTTCCTGTGCGATGGTATCGGCATTGGTATTGAGCAGCAAGCCTTGCTTGTCGTGCGTGATGGGCGCCAGCACGATAGAAAGGTCCTGATCGAGCAGGGCCTTCAGCAAAGGGGCATTGACGCTGTCTACGTCACCCACGAAACCATAGTCGAGCGTTGGATGTACCCGCTTATGCGCCTGTATCACGTTGCCATCTGCACCACTGAGGCCGATGGCGTTGCTGCCTTTGGCTTGCAATTGGGCTACGATGTTCTTGTTGATATAACCAGCGTAAACCATGGTGACGATCTTGAGGGTTTCCGCATCGGTGATGCGGCGGCCGTCTACCATTTGCTGGGGCACTTTCATTTCTTCTGCCAGGCGGGTGGCGAGTTTGCCTCCGCCATGGATCAACACTTTCTTACCGGGCAGGGCCGCGAAGGAAGCGAGGAAAGAAGCCAGTTTGGCTTCATCGTCGATGATATTGCCGCCTATTTTTACTACGAATAGCTTTTCCAACATGCCAGTTTAATAGTTTGCTTGTAAGATCTCGGACAGTACCGCCTGGGCAGCCCAGATACGGTTGGAGGCTTCCTGTGTTACGATGCTGTTGGGGCCATCGAGGATCTCATCGCTGAGCTCTACATTCCTCCGTACAGGCAGGCAATGCATAACCTTGGCATTGTTGGTCAGCGCCAGCTTGGCGTTGTTGAGCATCCAGGCAGGGTCATTGGTATAAATACGGCCGTATTCGTTGTTGAAAGTGCTCCAGTTCTTCACATATACAAAGTCGGCATCTTTCAGGGCTTTATCCTGGTTGTGGGTAATGGTAGCGCCATTGGTGAACTGGGTATCGAGTTCGTAATCTTCGGGATGGGTGATCACGAAGTCGGCTTGTCCCCAGGCATTGATCCATTGCGAGAAGCTGTTGGCCACGCATTGTGGCAGGGGCTTTACGTGTGGTGCCCAGGTTAATACGATCTTGGGTTTCTTTTTGTTGCCCCACAGGGGGCCACCAGCCGTTGCGGTAGCATGCTCGTTGATGGTGATCACATCAGTCAGGCTCTGCAACGGGTGCAGGGTAGCACTCTCCAGGCTCACCACCGGTATGCCTGCATATTTGATGAATTGTTTGATGAACAATTCGCTGTAGTCGTCTTCACGGTTCTTCAGGGATGGGAAGGTGCGAATCGCGAGTACGTCGAAATACTTGCCCATGATGGGTGCTGCATCTTTTACGTGCTCTACGGTACTGCCGCTCATGATGGCTTCTTCTTCAAACTCCAATGCCCAGCCTTCCTGGCCCACATTGAATACGATGGCTTCCATACCGAGGTTCTGCGCAGCGATCTGAGTACTCAGACGTGTACGCATACTGGGGTTCAGGAATAACAGGCCGATCCGCTTGTTGGATCCCAATGTTTTGTCTTTAAGCGGGTTGGCTTTGTAGCTCAACGCTTTTGCCACCAGTTCGTTGATGTTGGCAACATCATGTACTGAAATAAAGTTTCTCATTTACCCGGAAGAACTTTTAAGTATGATGATTGAAATATAAAGAGGCCCGGCGAAGCCGGGCCATTATTGTTCATTATTGTGCTACGGCAACGAGTGCAGCTATTTCTTCTTTCACTGCTGCGATAAACTGGTCTGCATCTTTCTTTTGCAGGGCCAGTGAAGGAAGCAGGCGGATCACATTGGGCTTTGCTTCGCCGGTAAAGATCTTCTGTTTCCAGAGCAGGTTCTTTTTCAGGTCTTTCAACTCCTCAGGAACATCGAACCCGATCATCAGGCCACGGCCTCGTACATTCTTTAATTCGGGGATGGCTTTCAACTGTGCCGTGATGTATTCGCCCAGTTCAGCAGCATTCTGCAGGAGGTTTTCCTGTTCGATCACTTCCAGCACCGCCAGTGCCGCTGCACAAGCCAGGTGGTTGCCACCAAACGTAGTACCGAGCATGGAGTGCTTTGCCTGGAATTTAGGAGCGATGATGATACCTGCAACGGGGAAACCATTGCCCATGCCCTTCGCCATGGTGTAGATATCAGCATTTACGCCGGCAAAGTCATGGGAGAAGAACTTGCCCGTTCTGCCATAACCACATTGTACGCTATCGGCAATGTATACGGCGCCGTATTCGTCGCAGAGGGTGCGGATCTTTTGCAGGAAGGATTCGGTAGCCACATTGATGCCACCTACGCCCTGTATGCCTTCGATAATCACGGAAGAGATGTCGCTACCCTGCGCCTTGAAACAGGCTTCGAGGGAGGCTTCATCATTATAAGGCAGGAAGATCACATTGCTGGTTTGGTTCACGGGGGCTACGATCGATGGATTGTCCGTCGCGGCGACAGCGAGTGAAGTTCTTCCGTGGAAGCCTTTTTTGAAGGCGATGATCTTCTTGCGGTTGTTGTAGAAGGAGGCGAGTTTCAGCGCGTTCTCGTTGGCTTCGGCGCCCGAGTTGCACAGAAACAGCTGATAGTCTTCTTTGCCGGATACTTTGCCAAGCTTGGTGGCCAGTTCTTCCTGCAGGGGTATTCGGATGGAGTTGGAGTAGAATCCTACTTGCTGAAGTTGATCGGTCAGGCGTTTTACGTAGTGCGGATGGGTATGGCCAATGGATATTACCGCATGACCTCCATACAGGTCAAGGTATTTTTCGCCGGTTGCATCCCATACGTTGGAGCCCTGTGCTTTTACGATGGTGATGTCGTTGATGGGATAAACGTCAAATAACTTCATGGTCTACTGGTTTGCGCTGCGAGATGGCTACCAGGGGTGGGGTGTGATCGACGCCCGCTACCCCAGGCTCACAGCTTATTAGAAATAATTAGCCTTCAGTTTGAGGCCTGCACGTTCGTCCAGACCAAAAAGCAGGTTCATGTTCTGTACGGCTTGTCCGGATGCTCCCTTGAGCAGGTTATCAATGATAGAGTGTACCACCAGTTTGCTACCTACTTTCTCCAATTGAATGATACACTTATTAGTGTTCACCGCCTGTTTCAGGAAGATGGGCTGGTCGCTCACCGTGGTGAAGGGATGACCATCAAAGAAGTTCTTATAGAGGCTGGTCACTTCAGTCGCCGGCAGATCGAGATCGAGCTGTGAGCTGATAAAGATACCGCGGGTGAAATCTCCTCTCCAGGGAACAAAACTTACATCGATCTGACCGGCCGGCTGCAATTGCAGCAAAGATTCGCCAATCTCGTTGAGGTGCTGGTGGTTCAGCGTTTTGTAGGCCTGGATATTATTGGCTCTCCAGCTGAAGTGAGAGGTCGCGCTCAGGCTTTGGCCGGCACCGGTCGATCCGGTGATGCCGGTGGTATATACATTCTGCAGCAGTCCTGCTTTCGCCAAGGGCAATAAGCCAAGCTGAATGGCCGTAGCAAAGCAACCGGGATTGGCAATGTTGTTGGCCTGGCGGATGGCTTCGCGGTTGAGTTCGGGCAATCCGTATACAAACTGGCGGTCGCCCAGGGTGGCGTTGCTGGTGAGGCGGAAGTCCTGTGAGAGATCAATGATCTTCACGCGCGCGTCGAACGGGTTTTCGGTCAGGAATTTCTTCGCTTCTCCGTGGCCCACGCAGAGAAACACCACGTCTACATCCTGGCTGAGGTCGCCGGTGAATTGCCAATCGGTTTCGCCCACGAGGTCTTCGTGAACGGCGTATACGGGTTTGCCGGCATTGCTGCGGCTATGGATAAAAGAAACAGCTACATACGGATGGTGGACCAATAAACGGATCAGCTCACCACCGGTATAACCTGCTCCTCCTACGATACCAACTTTAATCTGCTTGCTCATATATCTCCTGTTTGTAGCGATGGGCCAGTTGGCCCGGCTGGATATAATCATGCGGCCCTTGTGCAGGCGATTCCTTGTCAATCGATCATCACAAGGGCCGCATTCTAATTACTTCTTGTTGTCTTCCTGTACGGCAGTCCAGATAGAGGTCTGGTTGCCGAAGATCTTGCTGAAGCCACGTACATCTTCTCCGGTAAAGCCGGTGTTCATCTCTCCATATTTACCAAACTTGCTGCTCATCAGATCATAGGGCGATTCGATACCGATCACCTGAAAGCGGTAAGGCTGCAGGTGTACGAATACGTCGCCGGTCACGCTTTGCTGGCTATTCTGCAGGTAGGCTTCGATGTCGCGCATCACGGGGTCCTGGATCTGTCCTTCATGGAGCCAGTTGCCGTAGAATTGGGCAAGCTGGTCTTTCCAGTTCAGCTGCCATTTGGTAAGCACGTGTTTCTCCAGTGCGTGGTGTGCTTTCAGGATCACCATGGGGGCGGCTGCTTCGAAACCTACGCGGCCTTTTATACCGATGATGGTATCACCTACGTGGATGTCGCGGCCTACACCGTAAGGGCCTGCAATGGTTTGCAGGTACTGTATGGCTTCTGTGGGGTGACCGAATGATTTGCCATCAACGGCTTTCAGCTCCCCTTTTTCGAAAGTCAGTTTCACTTCCTGGCTACCGGTAGCGGTAACCTGTGTGGGCCAGGCTTCTTCGGGCAGCATGCCTTTGGAAGAAAGGGTTTCCTTTCCACCTACGCTGGTACCCCAGAGTCCTTTATTGATCGAGTACATGGCTTTGGCGAAGTTCATGTCGACGCCCTTACCCTTGAGGTATTCAATCTCGGCCTCGCGGCTCAGCTTGAGGTCGCGGATGGGGGTGATGATCTCTACGCCGGGGATCATGATGTGGAAGATCATGTCGAAACGTACCTGGTCGTTGCCGGCGCCGGTGCTGCCATGGGCTACTGCATCGGCCTTCAGCTTTTGTACATGCTCGGCGATGTGTACAGCCTGGCTCAGCCTTTCTGCACTTACGCTGAGGGGGTACGTATTATTCTTCAGCACGTTGCCATAGATCAGGTACTTAATGATACGGTCGTAATAGGTCTTTACGGCGTCTACAGTCGTGTGTGTCTTCACGCCCAGCTTGTAAGCATGAGCTTCGATCTGTTTCAGTTCTTCTTCGCTGAAGCCACCGGTGTTAACGATGATGCTGTGTACTTCATAACCTTTGTCTTCACCCAGGTATTTTACGCAGAAGGACGTATCGAGTCCGCCGCTGAATCCTAATACTACTTTTTTCATTGCTGATGTATCGTAATTATGGTGTTAAATCTAGTTTACTGATAAGGCGCCTGGTACTACAAGTTGAAAAAGTACTGCAGGATCGACTTGCGCCGGACTGTTGCAGGTACCATTTTCTTCATGTTGTCTTCCTTGTCTTTCTTCAGGAAGGGCTGTAGGAATTTCCACTGCTTGATGCGCAGCAGTCTTTCGAGGATGCTCTTGTTTTCCTCAAAATATTGTTTGGTCTCTTCAGGCTCATAGTGATCTTTGGGATCGTACAGCATGGCCGTACACATACAGTTCTTTCTTTCCTTGCTCATCAGGATCTCGTAGTTCACACAGCTTTTACAGCCCGCCCAGAAGGCGTCGTCCTGCGTGAGCTCGGAATAAGTAACGGGCTCGTAACCCAGCTCGCTGTTGATCTTCATCACGGCGAGGCCGGTCGTCAAGCCAAAGATCTTTGCATCGGGGTACAACTTTCTGCTGAGCTCGAAGATCTTCTTCTTGATGGCTTTGGCCAATCCGCCTTTGCGAAAGTGAGGTGATACGATCAGACCCGAGTTGGCTACGTATTCACCGTGGCTCCAGGTCTCGATATAACAAAAACCGGCCCATATACCATCTTCACTAAACGCGATCACCGATTTGCCTTCACGCATTTTCTCCTTGATATAATCAGGTGAGCGCTTGGCGATGCCGGTACCACGTGCTTTGGCAGAAGAAAGCATTTCGTCGCAAATGATCTGTGCGAAACCGAAATGGCTTTCATTGGCTATCAGTATCTGGAACTTGTGTTGCGTTTCCATTGTTTGACAAGACTATAAATGTGAAAGAATGCAGTGACGTACACTGCTGAAGACACGAATCCCGCGGGGCGGGAGCATAGTTCCAAAAAAGGGGATACTATGGTAAGTGAGTATCAACGTCGTACCCTGACGGGGACGGGGCTAACAAAAACTGTACGGAGCTGTACAGGAAAAACCCCACGCACTATAGTACCAGCAACTTGTGCTACTACATCAGCGAGTATTATGGTGAGATTTTTTTGCATTTCGTTTCTCTGAATGAGTATTTGAGTCAGATTCAATTTTGTCACCGCAAAGAAAACTATATTTTTTAAATGTGGGGAAGTTTTTAATGTAAAATTTTAGCTAATTCCGTAAAAACCAGTAAACAAGCGTTCGTGCAACAGCCGTACTAACCCGCAATGTTGTGGGCATAAAAGGCCTTTTGCAGATGCTGGAACCGACCCATAAATGAAGGCTCAAGGTCTCACAATGGGGTAACAATCAGTTGCTTGGACTGATACTTTGGTGATGCGACCGGTTGTAAACACGGTCAGGTGTCCTCAAGAAAAAGAGGCTGCCGAAGGGGACGGGAGCGGCTGACCATACAGGCACTCCCTGCGACGCCCGGAATGCTTCCGGAAGGTGGCCATGGGCTAAGGCCATCCTGGTACGGCGTCATGCTGCGTCAGGTTGACAATCGACCGTCCCAGCCAACAGTCACTACTACCTGGCGCCCTGGCCGCTTTTTCGTGTACCACTGCTGTCGGGCAGGGGATCGAGCAGGATAGAACGCACCAGGTCGGGTGCCTGCAGTCGGATCAGGTGACCCGCCCGTGGCAGGAAAATGAACTTAGCGGGCTTGCCGTTTAGTACTTCGCGGGCATAGTCGAGGTTGGAAGGTTCGATGATGTCGTCATTACCTCCCTGCACCACCGTAACAGGTATCGAGAGGTTATGCCACTCGGGAGCCAGTTTGCGGAGCTCTTCGGCATGCGCAAATTTTTCGTCGGTAGCACTCTTCAGAAACCGGGGGAAGAAAATATAGGGTGGGCCACCACTTTGTACCCAGGGATGAAACCACCAGAATTTTTCCTTGTCCGGGTCGATGGCTGCAGCCAGCATGACGAGGTGATTGAAGTTTTCGGGGTACAAAAGCGCCACTTTGGCCGCGATGGGCGCTCCATAGGAACTGCCCAATACCACACCGGGTTGGTGCGACCGGTTGATGCGCAGCGCTTCGTGGATGATGTGCGCCTGCGTACTGATGGAGGTCACCGATTTCCGCTTGCCTTTGAAGCGCGATTTGTGGTAGCCGGGGCGGTCGACGGCGATGATGTGAAAATGCTGTTGCAGGATGGGGTCATCGAGAAAGATGCGGCTGCCGTACCAGGCACCGGGTGCGCCGTGGATCAGCAGCAGCGGAGGCAAGGTATCGGCGCCGGTAGCGGCGCAGAAGAGCGAGGCCGAATCGTTCTGTATTGTAAAATAGGTGGGCTTGACGGGTTTATTGGCGTAGTATTTCTTCACCTGTTTATCGGTCATTACCCAGCGACGGAAACAGCCTGTACAACAAAGTCCGATCAGTAATAAAATGATAAAATAGTGAAAACGCGCCATAGGGTTCAAATCTAAAAAATGAAGGCCGCATCTGCTAGTTTCCGCCAGTAAGGTTGGCTAAAATTGACATCCATCAGTTGGCAGCCGGTGCATTTCGGGTTGCAACTTCAATGCCTGGTGAATGATCTGCGACAGGTAGTTGGCAAGCAGCTCATATTTGAACGCGTAATTGTTGTTGAGCTCCATCAGCATTTTTTCAAATAAGGCGTGCAAGTTGGCATGCAGGCCCGGCAGCAACCAGTACACGGGGATGCCATCTTTCTTAAACATGGGCAATAGTGGTAGACTGCGCTGCAGGTGGTGTGACAACTTCGCCGCATTAAACAGACAGGAGAAGCCCGTCGCCGGCATAGCCGGGGCTTCTCCTGTCTGTGGAGTTTGCAGGGGATGGAAACACAATATTCCACCAGCGCCCGGTGCGGGCATTGCTATCAGACTGATCGCGTAGTAGCTGCTTTCAGGTGGATACCGGACTATCCGATCCTCCTCTTCCAGCCTGAACACATAGATCGGCTTTGCATACATCTTTTACATTTTAGGTAACGACTATGCTTCTGCCGGTTGTTCTGTAAAGGCGGTGGAGACGGTTACTGCTTTCCAGGTTTCCATTTCGGTCTGTACGGCGTTGATTTTGTCGACCGCCAGTTGAAAGGCATCGCTGCCGAGAAACAAGTGCAGGGGAGGATTTTTGCTGGTAGCCACTTCAATGAGTGCTTTTGCTGCTTTGACAGGATCGCCCATCTGGTTGCCATTGATCTGGTGCTGGTGTGCTGCCTGTACTTCACGGACTACCTTATACGCCTCGATGGGATTGGAGGGTACCGCGAAGGAACCTTGCGACAGGAACTGTGTTCTGAAATAACCAGGCGATACGATGGTGGCATGTATGCCGAAGGACCTGATCTCAGCCGACAGCGATTCCGTCAATCCTTCTACGGCGAACTTGGTGGCGCAGTAAATACCAAAGCCGGGGAAATTGCCGGTGAAGCCGCCGATGGAAGAGATGTTGAAGATATGACCGGATTGTTGCGCTCTCAGGTAAGGCATCACTCTGCGAATGATGTTGAGGGTGCCGAATACATTCACATCAAAATTTTTGCGGGCTTCTGTATCAGAGAGCTCCTCCAGGCTACCGGCCAATCCGTACCCTGCGTTGTTGACCACTACATCCAGCTGGCCAAACAGGTTGATCGTTTCATCGATGGCTTTCTGTATGCTGCCTTCATTGTTCAAATCTACCTGTAAGGGAAGAAAATGGTGATCGGTGGTATTGACCGCATCGATCAGTTCCTGTTTGTTGCGGGAGGTGGCTGCTACTGCATAACCTTGTGTCAATAATTCTTGCACCAGTGCAAGACCCAGGCCTTTGGAGGCGCCTGTTACGAGCCATACTTTTGAATTTGCCATAGTTGTTTGTTTTATGAATACAAAGCTACAATGGCCTGGCGCCGCTGTTGTTGCGGCTTTCAAAGCAAACATTACGAAATTCAAACCGGGGGCTGATTTTTATTTGCAAGGCTTTGTGTAATGGTGTCATCAGGCGCATCTCCTCCACGCTATACCCCAATATCTTTATCCTGAAATACCTGAAAAGCAGGGGCAGGGCCACTGCGGCCATTGAACAGAGAGCCCTGAAGTATATCCGCTCGGGGTACCGGAAGCTGCTGTCATTTGAAACCAGCAGTGGTGGCTTTGAATGGTTTGGCCGGGCACCGGGTCACCTGGGCCTTACGGCTTATGGTGTGCTGCAGTTTACCGATATGAAAGCGTTTACAGAGGTAGATGATAAGATGCTGCGGCGAACCAGGGAATTCCTGTTTCGTCACCGCGATTCGATAGGTGGCTTTCAGCATGTAAAGGGCGCCTATGGCCGGTTCGCGCACATGCAGTCGGCGGCCGCAGACGCTTACATTGTGTATGCCCTGAGCAACGCAGGTATGGGCGCGGAGATCACCCAACAGTACGATACGGCCGTGCAAAAGGCGTTGCGTTTGAAAGACGGCTACCTGGTGACGTTGATGGCCAATGCAGCTGTTTACCAGAAGAAGGAAAGTGATTACCAGCGGCTGATCAAACTGGCCAACAGGCTATACCGCGATAGCGGGTTGAAAGCCTCCACGGGTATGGTGGGCAGTTATGGCGAATCGCTCCGGACGGAAGTGCTGGCTTTGTATGCTATGGCGCTGATGCACGACAAGCTGACCGACAAGGAGGTACTGTACAAGGTCTTTGGGGGAATGCTGGAGAAACGGGTGACTGGATTTTATGGCTCTACACAATCGATCGTTCTTACGCTCGAGGCCGTTACCCAATACAGGGACTTTATCAGGGATCTTACCGACGATGTGGTGATCGATTTCTCGGTCAATGAGAATTACACCAGTGTGGGCAGTTTTTCCAATTTCATGTTGCGGACTGGCGACAACGTGTTGACGGTGCGGTATGACAAGGGCAGCAGTTTTGTACCCTATGAGTTTGAAGCGCAATACCATACTTACCGGCCGCCTTCCCGCGACCGCACGGTGGTCGCATTGACTACACAACTTGGTGATACCGTTGCCCGGGTGGGATCGACCGTGCGCATGGAGGTGGCCGTAACCAACCTGGAGCAAAACGCACAGCCCATGGTAGTAGCCCGCATTGGTATTCCGGCGGGGTTGACGGCGCAAACCTGGCAGCTCAAGGAGATGACGGAGAAGCAGCAGGTGTCGTATTATGAGATCTTCGACAATTGGCTGGTATTTTACTGGACAGATTTCAAACCGGCTGAAGTGAAAAAGATCAGTCTCGACCTGAAGGCCGAAATAGGAGGTACCTTCAAAGGCAAAGCCAGCAATGTGTATCTATACTATACACCCGAAGAAAAACAGTGGAACGAGGGCGTCGGTATCCGGATTGATCCCTGAGTTCCGGGCAGGTGTGGACCAGGTGTCTACTGACCAGCAAGCCGGTTGCGAGATGCTCTGGTGTTAGTTGCTTCGATAAGCTAAGGATGTCAACCGCGCCCATTACGAAACACTCCGCTACTAGGCATTCCGGTAAGCTGTCGGTGTCAACGCCACTTGCTTTTTGAAGAAATTATTGAAGTGGGCTGGTTCTTCAAATCCCAGGCAATAACTGATCTCGGATATATTCCAGGTGGTGTGCTTGAGCAGGGCTTTGGCTTCTGCCACCAGTCGCTCGAATATATGTTCGGAGGTCGTTCTGCCTGTCGTTTCCTTGATCGCCCTGTTGAGGTGATTGACGTGTACCGCCAGTTGCTGTGCAAAATCATTCGCCGAACGAAGGGTGAATCGTTGTGAGGTCGATTCAATCGGAAACTGTCTTTCCAGCAATTCTGTAAACACGGCCGTTATACGTGCCTTGGCATTGGCATGTTGATACAGCGACTCGGTAGGCTGTACTTTCAGGGCGAAGTGGATGAGTTCCGTCACATAATTGCGCAACAGGTCGTATTTGTACACGTAGTCGGAATTGATCTCTTCCTGCATTTTGCGAAAGATATCCGACACCTGGCGGTCCTGTTCCGGCGTTAGCGGGTAAGCGGGTTTTCCGCCCGGGGCAAACATGGGGAAATCCTGGATACCGCCCCGCATACGACCATTGAAGAAGCCGTCGGTAAAGATGCAGAAAAAGCCGGTGACGCCCTCCGTAGCACAATCCCAGGCATAAGGCACATTGGGATTGAAAAACATAAGGGTAGTGCCCGATACCTCGATGCTTTTGTCGGCATAGTGACAGACATTGTTGCCCCGCATCATACTCACCTTGTAAAATTCACGGCGGCTATATTTGGGCGGCACCCCCTTGGGATAAATATTGTCTTCAATGGTGAACACATTAAAGTGGCCAATATCCTGCTTCAGGTTGTTGGGCAGGTGCTGGAATTTATTTTGGTAAAAGTCCTCTAAGGTTTCTGCTTTCTCCATGATCATAATACGAACATTTTAGCGGTGTATAATGCGGAGTTCCGAGGTGGCTATGCGCTACAAAGCTACGATGCGGGGTTGCGCACCGGCTTACGCTTTTCAAACAGTCTATTGCAAAATTCAAACATCGGCCGGGCGAGATTTGTTCGCCAATCCCCGGCCAGGGCTATTTGCGACCTGCCGGAAGGGCTGGAGGGCATGTATGGGAAGGATGCTTGAAAGGGGCCATGGATGGCGGATAAGATTTCCCTAGGATTGCCGAATTCCCCGCTAGGAAGCCTGTTCCTCCTGGATTGGTCCTACGCTCTTAGGGCTATCCCAGGGTCATCTTAGGGTCTTGCCAGGCTTTCTACCCAAGGAAAACCCTAGGATAACCCTAGGATGACCCTAAGATGACCCTGGGATGACCCTGGGATGGAAGGTCCTACAGCGAAGGAAGAGAGGTCGAAAAAAGGCCCGTAACCGGCCGCCTTGATAGCGGTACGGGTACTCTGGTAGCTTCCGCTATGGCGTTCGATGCCCGAAAAGGCACCTGGGCATGTATACCAGCATAGGTTTATTGGTAAGCAGCAGGCAGCGGGCTGGTCAATGCCAGCCTGACAGAAAAAGAATGTGGGGCGATTGTCAGTGCGAATGTGCTGTGGGCACAAGCAGGATCAGGAATACCTGCAGCATACCCACCATTCAACAATTGGTAAGAAAAGGAAGAGAGATTACCAAGGCCAGGCAGCAAGTGGTCAGCCGATCGGGAGATCGCTGCTATTAAGGTATATGCTCGTTGATTAAGAAGTCTTTACGGGAACCGAGTGGATAGCTGCGCTCATTTCACGGATCAGCGAAGCGTCTTTTTCAATGGCATTGCCAATGACGATAACGTCGGCGCCGGCCTTGCAATTGAGGTAAGCTTTTTCGGGGTTGGTGATGCCGCCGCCTATAATGAGGGGAGCTTCGATCACCTGGGATACTTTTTCGATCATGCTTTCGGTGATCGGGCGGCGGGCGCCGCTGCCGGCATCCATATAGATGACTTTCATACCCAGCATTTCGCCGGCCATGGCAGTGCACATGGCAATTTCGTTCTTGTCAGCGGGTATGGGTGCCGTATTGCTGATGTAAGAAACGGTGGTAGGGGCCCCGCCATCGATGACCATATAGCCCGTAGAAATGATCTCCAGGCCACTTTGCTTCACGAAAGGGGCAGAAATAACGTGTTGACCGATCAGTAATTCGGGATTGCGTCCGGAAATGACCGCGAGATATAAAAGGGCGTCCGCATACCGGGTAACCTGGGAGGGACTGCCGGGAAATAAAAGTACAGGGATATCGCAGTTGCGCTTGATTTGCTGCACCACTTCATCCAACTGATTGGAAATGACCAAACTACCGCCTACGAAAAGGTAATCTACGCCTGCATCCACCGCCAGGGTGGTCAGCTCGTCAATTTTTGTCGCGTTCACCTTATCGGGATCAATGAGTACGGCAAACGACTTATGTCCTTTCGCTTTCTGTAGTAGTAAAGATTGATAGATGCGATTCGTCATGCCTTAGCTATTGGATCTATTACAAAAATGCGAAAAGTTTTTGGCTTTCACGCAGTTAATTAAGTATGTGGATAATCCTTTATAAACGTACGTAAGTGGCCAGCTGAACGATGTGGTTGTTTACAAAGTTGTCTCCACGGCCATTTATGTACTGATTCATATAGCCCATTTCAGCATCGAAGCTCTTATGGAACCGATATCCTAAAGCAATATAGGCCCTGTTTTGATCGAAAAACTTACCATTTACCGCCGATTTATCGCCAAAATTGAAAAATAGTTCATTCTGTAATGCGAGAAAGGGGGCTTTCCCGGAGGCAGACCAGGGAATCAGGGGCGTCACGTCTCTGATGAAATAGCGAAGTCTGTTAGCGTAGAGATTGCCATCGTGTTTCAAATCCTGGCCATCAGGCTGTGATTTGAGGAGGAATCGCTGTTCTACCCTAAAACGATGTGCCAGGGTCCCCTTTCTGGCATGGGCACCCTTCCCGATCGTCAAAGGATGTGAGAGCAAGAATTGTTCCCAAATGCGGTGTTCAGGAGCGTACCCGGTAACCTGACCTACCGTGCGGCGATAATGGATATAGGCGTAGCCAGCGGTAAAAACCGATTTTTTGCTGGCGTGGTAGTTCAACCCGGCACGGAGCAACAGGGAAGATACATGCTGCAGCTGGTCGGTACTGCGCAACTGGAAGTCGGAATGTATGCTGAACCTGGTATTGATCTTGACGGTATTGAAATCGGCCAGCCAGCCGGATAATTGGGTTTGCGGTGGCGTTTGGGCCTGCAGGCCATGGAAGGTAGCCAGCAATAAAACAAGCGTAGTTAGGTTCCGGTAGTTCATGCGTGCAAAAAAACAATAAAACGGCTAATGCATCGACATGAATATTGGGTGATCAATTAAAATACTGTTAAGGTTCTGCGTATTTACTGCATTGCGGCGTCTGCTTTAGGCGGGTGACCGGCCTTTTCGTTTTTCTAGCCTCAATATTGCAGCATACGTTTTCTTACTCCAACCTATGTTCACCGACTAACGATACAATGCGTCAATAGATGATGACACTGGTAAGGTGCATGATGGTAAACAATATGATAGAGGAGCTGTTTTGATTGTCGAAGATCTACGTTTCGCAGACAGTGATTTTACTATGATCGGGTTCTTATAACATAACTTTTTTATCGTTCTCAGCCAAATCTATTTTTTGCTGAAACCCTTGCCAGAAGCGCGTGTCGCGAGAAACGCACTGCCAGTGTGGGCTACGGAATTCTACGGTTCCTTTTTCCACAAAGTGTGCATATTTATGGGATTGGATTATGGGTATAGGAAGATACTTTCGTCTCCTCCTACCCTCCTGATAGCAACTATTTTCTTTAATGTAAACTCATTAATTACTAGCCTTATGTCTACCAAAAAGCAATCTCCGAAGGGCTTGCCGTTCAGCCGTCGTTTTACGCGGGATGATATCAGCGTGTTTGATCAGTTTGAGTACGATTATCGTTCGTCGGTTATCCGTAATCCGAGTGGTGAGGTTGTTTTTGAAATGACAAATGTGGAGGTGCCCAAGCAGTGGAGCCAGATCGCAACAGATATCCTTGCACAAAAATATTTTCGTAAAGCCGGTGTACCACAACCCGATGGCTCGCTGGGCCGCGAAACTTCTATCAAGCAGGTGGCACATCGCATGGCCAATTGCTGGCGGGTATGGGGCGAGCGATATGGCTATTTCGCTTCTGCGCAAGATGCACAGGTTTTTTATGAAGAGCTGGTGTATTGTATCATCAACCAGGCCTGTACCCCCAATAGTCCGCAATGGTTCAATACCGGATTGCACGAAAGCTACGGCATTACCGGTAAGCCACAGGGGCACTATTTTGTTGATGAGAAAGATGGACAATTAAAAAAGTCTACGTCTGCCTATGAACGTCCCCAGCCGCACGCTTGCTTTATCCTCAGTGTTAGTGACGACCTGGTCAACGATGGCGGTATCATGGACCTCTGGGTGCGTGAAGCCCGCATCTTTAAATATGGTAGCGGCGTAGGCACCAATTTCTCCCAGATCCGTGGTGAAGGCGAAAAACTCAGTGGCGGCGGTACTTCCAGCGGCCTCATGAGTTTTCTGAAGATTGGTGACCGTGCTGCCGGTGCTATCAAAAGCGGTGGCACTACCCGCCGTGCAGCGAAGATGGTCTGCCTCGACCTCGACCATCCCGAGATCATGGATTTCATCAACTGGAAAGTAGAAGAAGAAAAGAAAGTAGGCGCGCTCATCAATGCCGGTTATGCCAGCGATTATGAGGGCGAAGCCTACCGTACCGTTAGTGGCCAGAATTCCAACAACTCGGTTCGTATCCCCAATGAATTCTTTGCCAAGCTGGATGCCGGGGAAGACTGGGAGCTCAAAGCCCGCATGGATGGCCGCGTGATGAAGCGTATACCCGCCAAGGAAGTCTGGAACCAGATCTCCTACGCCGCCTGGCGTTGCGCCGATCCCGGTACGCAATACGATACTACTATCAATGAATGGCATACCTGTCCGCAGGGTGGTCGCATCAATGCTTCCAACCCCTGCAGCGAGTATATGTTCTTAGACAATACGGCCTGTAACCTTGCCTCTGCCAATCTCCGTAAGTTTTACGATGAGACAACCAACACGTTCGATGTAGAAGGATTCGAGTACACCTGTCGCCTTTGGACAGTGGTACTCGAAGTGTCGGTGCTCATGGCGCAGTTCCCCTCCAAGGAAGTGGCGCAGCTCAGCTTCGATTACCGCACCCTCGGTTTGGGTTATGCCAACCTGGGCTCCATGCTGATGGTAATGGGTATCCCTTATGACAGCGAAGAGGCCCGCGGCATCGCCGGCGCTATCACTGCGATCATGACGGGGGTGGCGTACAAGACTTCGGCCGAGCTGGCTTCTATCCTGGGGCCTTTTGCGAAGTATGAAGAAAACAAGCAAGACATGCTGCGCGTTATGCGCAACCACCGCCTGGCTGCCTACGATGCCAGCGAGTACGAAAAGCTGAGCATCAAACCCGTAGGTATCAAAGCACAATATTGCCCGGCATACCTGCTGAAAGCTGCCACCAAGGCCTGGGACGATGCCGTACAGCTCGGTGAGCAATATGGCTATCGCAATGCCCAAACCACGGTGATTGCGCCCACCGGCACCATTGGCCTGGTCATGGATTGCGATACTACCGGCGTAGAGCCCGACTTTGCCCTGGTCAAGTTCAAGAAGCTCAGCGGCGGCGGTTATTTCAAGATCATCAACCAGTCGGTGCCTACGGCGCTGAAAAATCTGGGTTACCGCAACAATGAGATCGATGCGATCGTGAAATATGCGGTAGGTGCTGGCTCGTTTGCCGGTGCACCGCACATCAATCACCAGACCCTCAGCGAAAAAGGCTTTATCGCCGACGAGATCAAAAAGCTCGATGCGGCGGTGGGTTCGGCTTTCGAGATCGGCTTTGTATTCAATGTATACAACCTGGGCGAAGAATGCCTGCAACGCCTGGGCTTCAAGCCCGAGCAATATTTTAACTTCGAATGGAGTCTGCTGGAAGCACTGGGCTTCAGCGACGAGCAGATCGAAGCAGCCAATGATTATGTGTGCGGTACCATGACGGTAGAGGGCGCTCCTTATTTAAAGAATGAGCACCTGCCCGTATTTGATTGCGCCAATAAGTGCGGTCAGAAAGGGGTGCGATATATCCATGCGCATGGCCACATCCGTATGATGGCGGGTACGCAACCCTTCCTGAGCGGCGCTATTTCCAAGACCATCAACTTGCCCAACGAGGCCTCGATAGAAGAGATTTCCGATTCTTACAGGATGAGCTGGCAGCTGGGCCTCAAAGCCTGTGCCCTGTACCGTGATGGTTCCAAGCTGAGCCAGCCGCTGAGCAATAAGAGCGACAAGAAAAAGAAAACGGATGTCGCCGAAGAAGCGAAGGCCGCAGACGTGTTGACCGAAGAGCAGCCGCTGTCGCAGATCGTCGATATGAGTAAGCTTACGATCGAGGAATTGTTAGAAGAAGTACAAAAACGTGTACAAGCCTCTCCCGATACCAAACTAAAACGCGAACTGGCCCGTATAGTGGAAAGGAGAAAGCTGCCGGCCAAGCGCCGGGGCTTTACCCAGAAGGCAAAAATCAACGGCCAGGCCATGTTCCTGCGCACCGGAGAATATGCCGATGGCACGGTAGGGGAGATCTTTATCGATATGGCCAAAGAAGGAGCTACCATGCGCAGCATGCTCAACTGCTTCGCCATTTCGATCAGTATTGGTCTTCAATATGGTGTTCCGCTGGAGGAGTTTGTAGAGAAATTTGTTTTCACCCGGTTCGAGCCAGCCGGTATGGTAGACCATCCCAATATCAAGAGTACGACCTCGATCGTCGACTTTATATTCCGGGCATTGGCTTATGAATACCTGAACCGTACCGACCTGGTACATGTGCTGGATAAGCCGGAAGTGATGAATACGGGTGCTGATGACTGGGATGATATTCCTACTTCCCTGGAGTACGATCAGGCGAAACCGGAGTTGAGCGATGTGCGGATACTGGCGGGGTCCAGGAGCAACAAACCTGCGGATGTCGATCCGGTAAAGTCTTCCTATCGCCCGGTCAAGGCGGAGGCCAGCATGGATGCGGTAAATGCGGCAGCGAAGAGTATGCAGAGCGATGCACCGGCCTGTAACACCTGTGGTCATATTACCATTCGCAGTGGTACCTGCTACAAGTGTTTGAACTGCGGCAACAGCATGGGCTGCAGTTAAGCAACGAACCTATGACCTGGCTTGTCAGGGGCTGAAAGGAAATGGTCACCCGGCCGCCAGGCCACTCAATATATTGGACGGTTTATAAAACATAAACTACATCCGCTCATGTCTATGGGCGGATTTTTTTATGGGCCTATGGGGGTGCGGCCGGGGATGGGGTTGGAGGCGGTCAAAAACCCCAGGGTACCTTTGAAAAGGGGCCAATCCCGGCCCTGGAACCCATTCCCAGCTTCCCATTTTCCCATCCAATTCCCGGTGTGGGAAATAAACCGGGTTCTGGCACGTTTATCATTTATCAAATAGGGTTGGCGAACCAAAACGATTTCAGGCAGTTAGGTACCGGCTGGCAATGCGTCGAAAAACTGGCACCCTTTTCACAACTATGCTGGTACAATTGGATTCGTTAACCCTGATACAAAAAACAATTCTGGACGTTATGAAAAAGTTACTCTTCGCCATCGCCGTTATCACCATGATTGCTTCTACTTCTTGCAGCCGTTTCATCTCTCCCTTCCAAGCTGCTAACGGTAAAGCTAAATGCGGTCGTGGTCTGCGCTAATTGGACGCAGCCTACTTTTCACAACTACACCTGGACTTATTGGATTCGTAAACCTTGTTATAAAATAAATCAACTCTGGACATCATGAAAAAGTTACTCTTCGCCATCGCCGTCATCACCCTAATCACTTCTACCTCTTGCAGCCGTTTCATCTCCCCCTTCCAGGCTGCTAATGGTAAAGCTAAATGTGGTCGCGGTCTGCGCTAATAGAGGTTACCGATCATCGTGTTCCATAGATCGACTTGATAGCATCTTTTCGTTGGGGGATTAATCAATGGAAAAATGTGTGAGATACGAAAAAGCCCCGGTCCCGATGTTTGTCGGAGCCGGGGCTTTTGATTTATAACAGGTGCCTAACAGGCGGTTCATGATGTTTAAGACCAGGCGGCCATTGTTGGGAGCAGTATCCTCTGCGTTTACCGTTTCACCCACCACCCGCAAGTGTCGCCGGCCAAACTGCCGACTGATCATTGCTGTTATTTCTTCTTCTTTGTCACAAAGTCTTTCAGGTAGCTGCAGGTATTGAAAGCCTCTTTGTAAAAGGCTGTATTGCTGTATTCTTTGGCCAACTGTGGAAAGTGATCCTTATTGGTCTGGATGTTCTGGCTATAGATCTTTTGCAGCTTCTCATACTCGTTGTAGTCCTTGGCCTGTGCCCAGGTTGGAACGGCTATCTGCTTCTGATCGCACTTGGCCATCATGAACAGGCAACGTGCTTTGAAGTTGCGGTCCTGCGATAGATTGAAAGCGTTCTGGTAAAACTCCTCGGCCTTGTACACCCCGTAATATTCTTTATCGCCAGGCTTCATGGCGTCGGGGCCTTTGATGCCGTCGTTGCCACTCCAGTCATAATGTACGAGCATCCAGCTATTGCCCCAGTAGCTCATCTGGTACAGGCCCTTGGCCATCTCATAATATGCTTTCGCCTGTTTCTCCAGGTTGTTGCCGGTGGTCACTTCCTGTTCCAACTGGCGCATTTTGCGGCTGAAGCTGAGTTTGGTGTAGGTCACCGTATCCTGTTTGGTGGGCGCGTGGGTATCGTCGATCAGGTCGGCAAACGGATTGCCGGCGAGGTAAGTCGTGTACACTTCTTTCTTGTAATAGTCAGGGCTCACTTTGGTAAACCATTTCTCTGCCGTAGCGAAATCGAACTGGCGCAGCCAGGTGGTACCGGCCACATCGTTCACATCGTCTTTCGAGAAAGAATTATGCTTCACCAGGTATTGCTCGAAATCGGTGAGTTTCTTCGATTCGATCAGGGCGATCAATCCTTCTACCTGCTGTGCCGTCATCTCGTACCGCAGCATGGTGATGGCATGGGGGCTGCTGTAATAACCCCAGCCATCTTTTACAAACTGGTTGTTGGCCCAGTCGGCCACGCCGATGCACAATACATCTTTGGCATTGCTGGTCTTGCGGTATTTGGTGCTGAGGATATCGCTGAATAGGCGGCGGTAAAACTGGCCATATTCCGCATCATCGGCCGATTTCTTTTCGAGCCATTGTATGGAAGGCAGTATTTGCTTTTCGAAAGCAGCATCGATGGTTTCTTTGGCATTGATGGTCAGTAACAGGTTGCTCATCGCCCACTGATCTTGCTGGGCAGTGGTGAGCGATTGCTTTTTGGCCTCGTCCAATTGTTTGCGCGCTGCTGCATAATCGCCGCTGATGAGCGAGGTGTGCGCTGCTGCCAACAGGTAGATTCCCTTGTCGGTTACTGCTTTGTTGCCCGCCGTCTGTTGGCAGAAGGCTGCCAGTTCCTTGGCCTCGTTGCGATAAGCGTTGTAGGTAGTATCGTTCTTGTCGATCGTGTTGTAGTTGAGCGATACCGATGCTTTGCCCTTGTTGAACTCCAGTGCCGGGGTGAAATAATTCTCCTCTACCTTGTTTACCTCGCGAATGGTGAGGATGGGTAGCATGGCTGCATTGGGGGAAAGTTGGGCGATCTTCTTCAAGGTGGCCATCTCGCGTTGCGGACTGCCGAGGGCGAAGAGGCCGAGCAGGTTGGCCTTGTCTTCGTTGGTCTTGCACAAGGCGAGGCAGGCGTTGCGGTTTTGTTCATCAAAGCGCTTTACACTCCAGTCGAAGCTCATATAGTTCGATACACGCTTTACTTCGCTTTTACTGAAGAGTTGGCTGAAGAGCACCGCCGCTTCGTTGTTTTTGCCCAGGCGCATCAGCGCACCGGCTTTCAGTCCAAGCGACAGGTCGTGTAATATGCTGGGTGTGCTGTTCGTTTGCACCAGTTCATCATACCAGCGGATACAATCTGTGTAACGCTTGCTATAGTGCGCCAGCCGTACGATCTGGTAGGCGAAGCGCAGTTTGATCGCGTTGTTTTTTGCCACGGCATACAGCTGTTGTCCATTCTTGATGAGCTTACCCATTTTGGCGGTATCCCGCTCGATGGGTTCCCAGGCCTGCCAGTTGCCGGTGACATTGGGCTCCACCTGTTTTGCATACATGATGTAGCCGAGCGCTTCGAGGTCCTTATTGTTCATAAAGAACTTCGACATGCCGTTATTCCTGACCGAATCGGGCACCTGCAGCGGCTGGCTCTTCTCGATATGAAAATAGAGGTTGGAAAGGTCCTTGCGGGCATAGTCCACAACAAACGCCTGCGCTTCTTTGGCTGTAAAGCTGTTGTTGCCGTAACCTACCCACTCGGCCGCGGTGACGTCGGACGTTTTTACCGGTTCCTCTTCCTGGTAGAGAAACTGGTAATTGGTGTAGTAAAAGGGCTCATAGCCTTTCACATCGGTATTACGCTTGCTGAAGAAAGACACGTAATAATCATAGGGATCAGCATCGCCGCCAGCACAACCAATGATGTTGTAGGGAAGGGCGAGGCAAACCACATTAATACATACTACTAAACATAGTTTCCAGTTCATTCGTCGAGTACTTATGAAGGGTTAATGAATCGAGATGATAAAGTGCTACCGTAATCTGAGGAGTAACCAGTTTTGATCTGAGTAACCGGGCGGACCGAATGACTTCGGCAAAAGTAGCATCTTCCTGCCGGATCATGTCTCCTTTTTTCAGGCTATACCCCTGTAAAGTGGTATCTACGAGCAGGGTGTATCGATTGCCTTGTTGCACTGCAATGCCGGGTTGCTGCAGTGCTGTGTCGGACAGACCCTGGATCAGTCCTTTGTAGGTCTTGTCCTGGTACAGCACCTTCCAGTCGAATAGCGGAAAGGCTACATCGAGTGGCAACGGATAATGCTGCAGGTTGCCGATGTACTTCGCGAGTTCGTTGGCCTCGAGGATGGAATTGTGGGTGTCGGGGTTCTTGAGGTTACCCATATTGTAACACATCAGCAGGCCACGGTTTACAGGTGGCACCCCGGTCTTTTCCTTGTATTTGCATTGATAGAGACGAATGGTAGCGGATACCTGCTTCTGTTGAAAGAAGGGTAGCTGCTGCAGTGCGGTGAGCAGGGCGAAATAGTTTTGTTGGCTGGTAGCCGTCCAGTCGCAGTCCAATTGAATTTCGGGAATTTGTACAGTAGCCGGCAATTGCTGTGCCAGACGCTGCATCAGTGCGTGCAGGTTGTTGGCGAGCGCGGCAACCTGGCCTGGGGCTATGCGCTGCATACATTCATTGGTGATAAATACCGTAGGGATGATAGCGATGGGGTGTGCGGACAGCCAATTGGTGGCGGAGCCTGTCAGCTGCACTTTGGCGAGGGGCATCGCGTTTTGCGCCACCGGATCCCAGGCCACATCGAAGCATTTGATGTACATTTTTTGTACATGCAGGGTATCCAGGGCCTGCATTTCGCTGGCTGTAAAATGCATCGTCGATTTCCAGTAATAGAATGCGCGTGTGATGGTTTTACGCTGCGCAGCGGGCTGGCAGGCCGTCAATATCAGTGGCAACAATAGCCACCACAGGTGAATGCTTTTCATGCGGGCTCAAAATTACGCCATGGCAGTTTCTCTCTATTCCTTATTTTTACCGCCTTAACCTAGTATGAATGAGTATCCAATTTGGTTATGATAAAAAAGAGGTGATCCAGGCGCTGCGCTATCATTTCTTATCCCGTCCCGAGATCAAAATATTACTGGTATTGGTGAATGTGTTTGCAATCCTGTCGGCTGTGATGTTCAGCCTCAAGAAGATCCAGCCGATCAGTTTCCTGGCTTTCTCGCTGCTTTGGTTCCTGCTGATGCTCGTCATCTGGCGTTTGCTGCCTGGCAGCATTTACCGGCGCTCCGCTACTTTTAAAGACCATTTCATCATGCATTTTGAAGACGATGCCGTGGTGCTGGAAACCGAGCGTGGTGCCAAAGGCTGGCCCTGGAATGCTTTCAGTCATTTCGTAGAAAGCCACTACTTCTTTCACCTGTATTTCGACGCACGTTCCTTTTTCCTGGTACCGAAAGAAGCTTTCAAAGACATTACCGAGCTGCAGCAGGTGCGGGAAATGTTCCGCTCCCGGATTGCCAAAAAGTAAGGGTCGCTGCTCCAAACAGGTAATACGTATCGATCCGCTATGGCAGTAAGAATGGTCTGACAAATGATATCTATAAAAAAAGGCGCCATCCGGCGCCTTTTTTTATATACAGGTTGACCACTTATTTCGGTTTGTATTTGCTTTGCTGGTAGATGTTCATGGCGGGCGTCTGCAACAAGGCAGGTAGGCTCATGTCTTTGTGTTGCTCCATATATTTCTTTACGAGTTGCCAGCCTACAAAATACCCGATGCTGCCGGGCGACCCTTCTCCAAACTCGGGCGTGTTGGGCGCTTCTCCGATGTAATTTTTGGTATAAGAGGGATCATTGTTCAGCAACAGGCTATTGGCGAGGAAGTGATTCCAGATCAGGCCTTCATTCTTCTGGCAGCCCTCCAGCTGTAATTTCGTGTAACCGATCTTCAACGTATCGGGTGTGTTGGGCAGTACCTTGTCCAGGACAAAGAGGCGTTTGCCTTTTTCCACCATCTGTTCGATCAGGGTTTTGCCCGCCACCTTCTCCGGGTAGATATCGTCGATCACATTTTTCAGGCAGTTGACCGTAATGGTAGCTGGCGTAAACCGGCGTGAGATATACGCCGGATACAGCGAACGGCCGATATCGTTGGTGTAAAGGCCATTGTTCTGGCCCAGGTGCAGTTGCAGGCCTACTGCCAGCCCCGCCGACGTGATCGCATCGCCGTAGGAACCAAGGGAGGCCTGGTAAACGGCGTCCATGGGGCCGATGTAAAAAATAAGGCGCTCGGGCGTTTTATATTCGGGGAAATAGTACTTCACGTATTGAAGGCCGTTCTTGACCTCTGTTTCGTAGGTTTTGGTAGACCGGAATACTTTGTTGACAGAATCCCGCACGGGTGCATAGTCGTGGATGAATTGCACGAGCAACCCGGCCGACTGGGCATCCATGAATGGGGAGCCCGGCAGGCCCAGGATGTTTTGACTATAGTCGGGCAGGAAATGCGGGTATAACTGACCCAGTTTTTGCAGGGATGGCTGTAACTGGTTGGTATCGATTTTGAAGAAGTCCTGGTCAAAACGCTCCTCGTTAAGCGTGACGTTGATGTGCGATACGTCGGGGGCGTTTTTATCGCCGCAGGCGAGCAAGGTGCACAGTACCAGGGCCAAAAATCCGGTTCTTTTCATGTGTGACAAACGTTTGGGAGACAACTATGTTGTAAACATAAACCTAATATTCGTTATACATCCTTTATTTGCAGTCCTTTGCGTCTGTAACGGGTAGTCGGGCGGCGTTTGTGCCTATGGCTACATTGATTAAATTTGCAACATGAAGATAGCACTAGCCCAACAGAATTATCATATTGGCAACTTTGAAGACAATACCTGGAAGATCATTGGTGCCATTCAGTATGCCAAATCCCGTGGGGCCGACCTGGTGGTTTTTTCGGAATTGAGCATTTGTGGATATGCACCACGCGACTTTCTCGAATTCAATGATTTCATCAATGAATGTTACCGGGCCATCGACATCATCAAAGAGCATACGGAAGATATTGGTGTGATCGTGGGTAGCCCGATGCGCAACCCAGAAGTAGCCGGGAAAGACCTGTTCAATGCCGCCTGGTTGTTGTATGAAAAGAAAGTGCATGGGGTAGCTAAAAAGACCTTGCTGCCCAACTATGATGTATTTGACGAATACCGATATTTCGAACCGGCCTATGAGCATGCGGTGATTCCCTTCAAAGGCCGCAAGATTGCCCTCACCATCTGTGAGGATATCTGGAACCTGGGCGATAACCCGCTTTACCGCATCGCCCCGATGGACGAGCTGATCAAGCAGCAACCCGACCTGATGATCAATATTTCTGCTTCGCCCTTCGATTATGACCATGACGTAGACCGAATCGAGGTAATGCGCGCCAATGTATTGAAGTATAACCTGCCCCTGTATTATTGCAATGCGGTGGGTTCGCAAACGGAGATCGTATTCGATGGCGGCAGCGTGGTGATGAATGCGCAGGGTGCTGTAGTGAAAGAGATGAAATACTTTGAAGAGGATTTTGCGATCCTCGACGAAGACGATGTGGCCAAATCCACGCAGGCAGGCTTCGAGCCTAATGCCGGTGCCAAGACGACCACCGCCGTAAAGGCCCGCGCTACCCGGCCCGCTGTCATTCATGATGCCGACTTCGACAAAGAAATGCGGGTATCGAAGATCAGCGATCCCAATAAGATCATCGATTACCTCACAGCCGATAAAAACATACGCGAGATACACCAGGCATTGGTATTGGGTATCCGCGATTACTTCCGTAAGATGGGCTTTACCAAAGCTATCCTGGGTTCTTCCGGTGGTATCGACAGCGCAGTGACGCTGGCCATTGCCTGTGAAGCGCTGGGCAAAGACAATGTACGCGCCATCCTGATGCCTTCGCAATACTCTACCGGTCATTCGGTGAGTGATGCCGAACAATTGAGCAAGGCACTGGGTAATCCCTACGATATTGTGCCTATAAAGGAGGTGTATGATGCTTTCCTGTCTTCCTTGAAACCGATCTTCAAGGACCTGCCTTTCAGCCTGGCCGAAGAAAATATCCAAAGCCGCAGCCGCGGCAACCTGCTGATGGCCATTGCCAACAAGTTTGGCTACATTCTGCTTAACACGTCCAATAAAAGTGAGCTGGCGACAGGTTATGGAACTTTGTATGGTGATATGGCTGGTGGGCTGAGTGTGTTGGGTGATGTGTATAAAATGCAGGTATATGCGCTGGCGCGATACATCAACCGCAATGGCGTTATTATTCCAGAGAATATTATCGTAAAGCCACCGTCTGCCGAGCTGCGTCCCGATCAAAAAGACAGTGACAGCCTGCCGGAATATGAGGTGCTCGACAAGGTGTTGTACCAGTACATCGAGCGGCGTCAGGGGCCTAAAGAGATCATTGCGATGGGTATCGATGAAGCGCTTGTGGCGCGTATCCTGAAGATGGTCAACAACAATGAATACAAGCGCAACCAGTTTTGCCCCATCATTCGCGTGAGCTGCAAGGCTTTTGGAGTGGGAAGAAGATTGCCCATTGTCGGCAAGTACCTGAGCTGATGGTGCTCGCATAACGAAACGAAAAGGCCCCGGCATAAAGCTGGGGCCTTTCGCAAAGTAGAAAGGGAAAAAAGTTATTGTTTTACGAGGGTGCCGCGGATCTTTACCGTGACGCCGCCCAGTTCATAACCACCATCGATGACCAAGGTGCTTCCGTCCCAGGAGTTAACGACTCCAATGAATTCCAGGGTGCCGCCTTGTACGGTAATGTTCTTGCCTTCCAGTTTCCAGGTCGTGGTTTTAGGGCTAGTTCCTTCACAGGCTTTGCCGGCATCTTCATATTTGGCCGAGAAATCAGTATTCAGGGTATAGATATCGTCACGCTCACATTCTTTCAGGTAGGTAGTATACACGCTGTAAGTTGGCCCTACTGGCGGTACGATTTGTGCATCTGTCAATTTATATTTACCCGCAATGCTTTCTTTTGTCAGGCTTGCCGGTGCTGCTTCATCGTCCTTTTTACACGCAGTAAACAACAGGGCAGAAAATGCTACGGCCAAACCGAGGCGGATAGAGGTCTTTTTCATGTATTGGTGTTTTATGAGTAATATCGGTCCGTTACGAACGATTTAGGGGCTATTTTATTGTTTATCAACGGTGTTATTTGGTTTTTTTAAAGGGATTTAATAAGTTGGCAAGTAACTTGCATCGGCTTTGTTCGTATTTTCATAACCTGATTATCAATCGTTCATACTAAAAGCATTTTATGGTGGCTACTGCCGACGACATTCGTCAACTCAACGAGAAGATCCAATACCATAGCACCTTTATCGATCGCCTCCGCGACGAGACTGCCCGGGTGATCATTGGCCAGCACACCATGCTCGACAGATTGTTGATCGGGTTGTTGAGCAATGGCCACGTATTACTGGAAGGTGTGCCCGGCCTCGCAAAAACCCTGGCCATCAAGTCGCTGGCCCAGGCCATACGCGCCAAGTTCAGCCGCATCCAGTTTACACCTGACCTGCTCCCTGCCGACCTCATCGGTACCATGATCTACAATCAGCCCAAAAACGAGTTCATGGTGCGTAAGGGGCCTATCTTCGCCAATTTCATCCTCGCCGACGAGATCAACCGCGCTCCTGCCAAAGTACAGAGCGCCCTGCTGGAAGCCATGCAGGAAAGACAGGTGACCATCGGCGATACGACCTATAAACTGGATGAGCCTTTCCTCGTACTGGCTACCCAGAACCCGCTGGAGCAGGAAGGTACCTACCCGCTGCCCGAAGCGCAACAGGATCGCTTTATCATGAAAGTGATCGTCGACTACCCCACCAAGGAAGAAGAACAGATTATCATTCGGCAGAATGTGATGGGCATCCGCCCACCGGAAGTTGGCCAGGTAGTGACCATGGAGGAAGTATTGCAGGCCCGTGACCTGGTGCGCCAGGTATACCTTGACGAAAAAGTAGAGAACTATATCCTCGATATCGTATTTGCCACCCGCTTCCCCGAAAGGTACAAGCTGGATAAACTGAAGCCGCTCATTGCTTATGGTGGTTCGCCCCGCGCCAGCATCAACCTGGCACTGGCAGCCAAAGCCCATGCCTTCCTCAACAAGCGCGGTTTTGTGATACCCGAAGATGTACGCAGCATTTCCAAAGACGTACTGCGTCACCGCCTCGGACTTACCTATGAGGCGGAAGCTGAAAATGTGAATGTAGAAGCTGTGATCGACGATATCCTCCGCGTAATACCTGTACCATGAGTCTCACCACCGCCGAAATATTAAAGAAGGTTCGGGAGCTCGAGATCAAAAGCAAGAAGCTCACGCGCCACATTTTTACGGGCGAATACCACAGCGCTTTCAAAGGCCGAGGTATGTTGTTCAAAGAGGTGCGTGATTACCATGCAGGCGACGATATCCGTTTTATCGACTGGAATGTATCCGCCCGGTTCAACCACCCTTACAGCAAGGTATTTGAAGAGGAGCGGGAACTGACGGTGATGCTGATGGTGGACGTCAGCGCCAGTTCGCTGGTCGGCACTTCCAAAGCCCGCAAAAAAGACATGATCACCGAAATGGCCGCCGTGCTGGCATTTTCGGCGATCAGCAACAACGATAAAGTAGGGTTGATCTTTTTCAGCGATGAGGTCGAGAAATTCATTCCACCCAAAAAAGGGAGAGACCATGTATTGTACATGGTGCGTACCCTGCTCACGATGGAGCCTTCCCGAAAGGGCACCAGGATCGGTGAAGCGCTGCGCCGTTTCAACAACTCTACCCGCCAGAAATGTATTGCTTTTCTGCTGAGCGATTTTCTCGATGATAAATTTGGCGATGACCTCAAAGTGGCTGGCAAAAAACATGACCTGGTAGGCATCAAAGTGTATGATAAACTCGACATGGAGTTGCCAGCGGCCGGGATGTTGCAGGTACAGGATGCGGAAACGGGACAAGAGCAGTTGATCGATACCAGTGATTTCCGTGTGCGGCAGCAATACCAGGGCGCTTTCTTTCAACATACCAATTATTGCAAGGGTGTCTTTACGAGTGCCGGCAGCGACCTGTTGCACATCCGCACCGACGAAGATTATGTGAAGGTGTTCAAGAAATTCTTTGTAGGACGAAACAAGTAATGGACTAATTTATACATGAGCCGGTTGGTACGAAATATAATAGCTGGGATTTGTTTACTCACCGTTTCACTGGGCCTGCAAGCCCAGGTGTTGGTCAGGGCATCCATCGACCGCGATAAAATCGTGGTAGGTGATTCGCTGATCGTGACCCTCGATGTGCGTGCGCCTCTGGGCCAGGAGATCACCTGGTTTGCCATCGATTCCATTCCCCATTTTGAGTTTATCGGCAAAGGCAAGATCGATACGGCCGATAATGCCGATGGTAAGAAATGGGTACAGCAGGTAGTGCTCACCAGTTATGATTCCGGTTCCTGGCAGATTCCCATGTTGCCCATCCGGATCGGTGATAAGACCTACTACTCCGATTCGGTGGCCGTAGAAGTGGGTTATGCCAATGCCGACCTGACGCAGGATTACAAAGACATCAAAGAGATACAGGAGGTACCCAATACCGACACCAATTATATCCCCTGGGTGATCGGCGGTGTTACATTGCTTGCTATTATCCTACTGCTGTTTATCTTCCTGCGAAAGAAGAAGAAAACAGTTCCGGTGGCTGCACCCGTTGCCCGGTTGACACCGTATGACGAAGCCCTGAAAGCGCTGGCCGATCTTAAAAAAGAAGACCTGCCCAATAAGGGGGAGGTAAAAACATATTATACCCGCCTCAATGATATCCTGCGCGCCTTCGTGCACCGTAAACTGCAGATCGCGACTGCCGAGAAGACCAATGAAGAGCTGATCCGCGAGTTGAAAAAGCAACGGATGCATGAAGAGTATTACCAGGAGTTGTCGAATGCTTTACGAGTAGCCGATTTCGTAAAGTTTGCACGCTACCAGCCAACGGCAGAAGACAACGACAAGAACCATACTATCATAGAATCGGCTATTAAAACACTTAATAATATCGCATAAGCTTTGTTGTACAATTGGCTTCAACATATTGAATTTGCTTATCCCTGGGTATTTGCGCTCTTCCTGCTGCTACCTGCACTGGTGTATTGGTATTTCAAGGGATACCAAAAGCAACAGGGAGCCATCATGGTGTCGTCCACGGCTTTCTTCCGACCTGCCAACTCCTGGAAGAAGAACCTGCGTCACCTGCAGCTGGTATTGCGCCTGCTGGCGCTGAGCTGCCTGATCGTGGCACTGGCCCGGCCGCAAACGCGCAACGACGAGGAGTTGAAAATGGGAGAGGGGTTCGATATCATCCTTTGCCTGGATGTAAGTGGCAGTATGTCGGCCCAGGACCTGCTACCCAACCGCCTGGAAGCCAGTAAAGCACTGGCCGCCGAGTTTGTGGACCTGCGGCCCACCGACCGTATTGGGGTTGTGATCTTCTCGGGTGAAAGCTTTACCCTGGTGCCGCTGACGACGGATAAGTCGATCTTAAAAGCACAAATATTCAATATACAGCGCGGGCTGCTGGAAGATGGTACCGCCATCGGTGATGGATTGGGCTTGAGTGTAGACCGGTTGAAGAACTCTACGGCGAAAACCAAGATCATTATCCTGCTCACGGATGGTGAGAACCAGGGCGGCTTGATCAGTCCGCTGGTGGGCAAGGACATGGCCCGGGCGCATAAGATCCGGGTCTATAGTATCGGTGTAGGTACAGATGGCTACGCACCGGTGCCGGTGCCCGATGGCATGGGCGGTACGGTGATGCGCCAGCAGAAAGTGAATATCGACGAAAAGCTCATGCGCCTCATTGCAGAGGAGACCGGGGGCCTGTATTTCCGCGCCAGAGACAACGAGAGCCTCAAGAGTATCTACCGCGAGATCGATAAGCTGGAGAAGTCCAAAATAGAGATCACGACCCTGAAACGCTATACAGAACGATACTTTCCGTTCGCATTGGCTGCCGCTGCCTTACTTTTGCTGGAAATTGTACTTCGGTACACCCTATTTAAAAAGTTTCCGTAATGAGCAGCGTGCGCCAGGATAATATGATCGTATTGACCACCTACAATAACCAGTTATGAAAGCATTGGTGTACAAATCCACTGGTAGCTGGTATGTGGTGAAGACCGAAACAGGCGAGGTCTTGAATGCCCGTATCAAAGGGATCTTCAAGATCGATGGTATTACTTCTACCAATCCCATTGCTGTAGGCGATGAAGTGATCGTCCAAAAAGCAGATGATGCCGAAGGCGCGGTCATGGTTACCGATATCCTGCCCCGGCGCAATTATGTGACGCGGCAATCACCTTCCCATAAAAAGCATCACCACATCGTTGCTTCCAACCTCGATCAGTCGTTGTTGTTTGCTACCCTGCGTGATCCCAAAACATCCACGGGTTTTATCGATCGTTTTCTCGTGACCTGCGAGGCCTATCATGTGCCCGCCATACTGGTGTTCAACAAAGCCGATCTGTACAAAAAGAAAGAGCAGGAGCTATATGAAGAGCTCAGTGCCATGTACCAGGAGATCGGTTATACGACGATATTGATGTCGGTGCCGAAAGGTGAGGGCGTGGAGGAAGTGAAAGCCATGCTGAAGGATAAAACGACCCTGATGAGTGGTCATTCGGGGGTGGGTAAGTCGACGTTTATCAATTCGATCTTCCCGCATCTCAACCTGAAGACACAGGATGTGAGCGGGTGGAGCGGAAAGGGGATGCACACCACTACGTTTGCGGAGATGTTTGACCTGCCCTTTGGCGGCCGTATCATCGATACACCGGGTATGCGGGAGTTTGGCCTGGTGGATATATCCAAACAGGAGCTATCGCATTATTTTCCGGAGATGGCCAAGCTGATCAACGATTGCCAGTTCAACAATTGCCTGCACGTCAATGAACCGGGATGTGCCGTGAAGCGTGCCGTGGAAGAAGGTATTATTCACGAAGAACGATACTTCAGTTATTTTAAGTTGGTCGAAACGATCGACGATAAAGGATATTAACCAATAGCCGGGTAGTGGCTAAAAAAAGCAAGAGGTCGTTATGGAAATAACGACCTCTTTTTTGTTTCAGAAGTAAAAACTGTATGCTAAGCCAACGCTGGCCCAATAACCTACTATGCTATCGCCTCCACAAAGGCAATAGGCAAAGCATGACCTGGGATCAGCTTGTCGGGCGGTAAAACTTTTTATGGCATGCAAGCGACAGAGGTAAGCACAGGCCTATGATACGTAGCGCCTGGTTTGGTGTACCAGTAATTTGCTTTCCAGGAAATTGGCGACTTCCACTACCGCGTCGTTGTCTTTGCGCACGGCTTCACGAAACTTGGTGGGGTAGAGGGAAATGCCGGTGTAAATGTTGTAGTGCAGTGTGAGTATATGGTTCTTGTACAGGAAACTCCAGGTGAGCGTATCGAAATCGTCCTGTTTTTGGGTGAAGCGGATCTCCAGGTTGTCGGAGAGAATGTTGGCCACTTCGTAAAAGCGTTTCAGACCGCAATCGTCGTCTATGATCGCTTCGGTGCAGCCGAAGTCGGTACGTAGCGTTAGGCTCATACAGTATGGATTTAGAGGTTTATCTATTGGGTACGAAATCGAATTCGTATCGGGAATTACGCCTTGAATTTTTTCGCTTTCGGAACCTTCTCGCCACTGAGAATCCGTTCGGCACCCACATTCTTGCCATTGGAAGGACAACCAGATTTAGCCTTGAACAGGCTACAGGAACTGCTGCACAGGAGTATCATAATGCTGGCTGAAACAAGTACAAGTTTTTGGGTCTTCATATTCTTGGTGCCGTGGATTTTAAACGCTGTTGTAAACTATAACGAAACTTCGGTAGTTGCAATAGGGAACTTACTATTCCCCGGTTACCTGGTCACGAAACCAGTCTGCATACTTCATGTAATTGTTTGCTATTCTGTCTATTTCACCGTGTATTTGAGATTCGTCAATATTTTTTACTTTTTTCGCTGGCACACCTGCCCAAATTGTTCCCGAGGGTATCTGGGTACCTTCCAGTACGACAGCTCCGGCAGCAATGATGCTATGATGGCCGATAACGGCATTGTCCATCACAATAGCACCCATACCGATGAGCACGTTGTCTTCTATAGTACAACCATGTACGATAGCATTGTGGCCGATGGATACATTGTTGCCGATATTCGTTTCTGTTTTCTTATAAGTGCAATGCACGACGGCGCCATCCTGTACATTCACCTTGTTGCCCATGCGGATCTTGTTTACATCACCACGCACCACGGCATTGAACCAGATGCTGCAATCTTTGCCCGTCACTACATCTCCTACGATCGTCGCGTTGGGCGCAATAAAATTATTCTCTCCAAAACTGGGATAGGTTCCTTCTACATGTAATATGACAGGCATAAATGATTATTTGTACAAATATAGGAAGGCTGCTGCTGAAATGGCGGGCCGGCTACGGGTCGCCCGTCGCAACGGGCGGGAGGCTGCCACCAACAACGCTGCAACCAGTATCTTTGCGGCATGAATCAACGGGAACTGTTCTATAGTCATGTGGCGCAAACCTCTACCGCCCCCCTGGCGCTGGAGATCGTGAAAGCGGAAGGATCGCTGTTATGGGATGCAGATGGTAAGGAGTATATCGACCTGATCGCCGGTATCAGCGTGTGTAACGTGGGGCACCGCCATCCACGGGTGGTGAAGGCCATCAAGAAACAGGCCGATCAATACCTGCACCTGCTGGTGTACGGTGAATTCATCGAGTCGCCGGAAGTGCAATATGCTACCGCCATCACCCAGCACCTGCCTGGTTCCCTGAATTCCGTTTATTTCACCAACTCCGGTGCCGAAGCGGTGGAAGGGGCCATGAAACTGGCCAAACGCGCTACAGGACGTACCCAGATCATAGCCTTCAAAAATAGTTATCATGGATCTACTCAGGGGGCGCTCAGCATCATCGGCGATGAATACTGGCGCCAGGCTTACCGGCCTCTGCTGCCCGATATCCTGCACCTGGATCATGGCAGCCAGGAGGCGCTCGATGCGATTACAGAGCAAACTGCCTGTGTGATCGCGGAACCCATACAGGCAGAGCGTGGTATTTATACGCCCACCAAAGCCTGGATGCAGGCCCTGCGTAAAAAATGTACGGAGACTGGCACCCTGCTTGTGCTCGATGAAATTCAGACAGGCTTTGGCCGTACCGGCACCCTCTGGGCCTTTGAGCAATTCAATATTACGCCTGATGTGTTGTTGCTGGGTAAAGCATTGGGTGGCGGTATGCCGATGGGCGCTTTCATTGCCGGCAAGGAACTGATGATGAACCTGGCCGATAACCCCGTGCTGGGGCATATCACCACTTTTGGCGGTCACCCGGTGTGCTGCGCGGCAGGCCACGCGGCCTTGAAAGTATTGCTGAAAGAGTCGCTGATCCAGGAAGTAAAAAAGAAAGAACAGTTGTTTCTCGACCATCTGCACCATCCGGCCATCAAAGCCATACGCTCCAACGGATTGATGATGGCCATCGAATTCGATAGCTATGAAAGCAATAAAGCAGTGATCGATGCATGTATTGCCAACGGTGTACTCTCCGACTGGTTTCTCTTTGCGGCCAATTGTATGCGCATTGTACCACCATTGACCATATCACCCAAAGAGATCAAAAAAGCCTGCAAGATTATACTGGCAGCCATTACGGCCAAAGTGCCGGCGTAGGGTCTTACTCCACCTCTACGATCACTTCCACCTCCACGGCAATATTGCCCGGTAGGGAACCCATGCCTACTGCGGAGCGGGCATGCTTGCCTTTATCGCCGAAGACTTCCACCATCAGGTCCGAGTAGCCATTGATCACCTTGGGGTGGTCGGTGAAGTTGCCTTCGCAATTGACCATGCCCAGCACTTTCACAATGCGTTTTACTTTATTGAGGTTGCCCAGTTCGGCTTTCAATACCGACAGGTGGTTGATGCCTGTTACGCGCGCTGCTTCATAGCCCTGTTCGATCGTCAGGTCCTTGCCTACTTTACCGGTAATATTGGTGCCATCTGTTTTGGTAGGTCCTTTGCCCGAGAGGTACAGCAGGTTGCCGACCCGCACCGCATTCACGTAGTTGGCGATCGGCGAAGAAGGAGCTGTCAATACAATGCCTTTGTCTTTTAGTTTTTGTTCGACGTCTTGTGCCTGAATACCCATAGCTACGGAAGAAATAAATAGAGTGAGGAGGAATTGTTTCATCCCGTTAAGATAGAAAATATTTGTACACACCAGCAGCCAGCAGCGCGCCTGCAATAGGGCCTGCAACCGGTACCAGGGCATACCCCCAGTCACTATCCCGCTTTCGTGCAATAGGAAGCAGGAAATGGATAATACGTGGCCCCAGGTCGCGGGCGGGGTTGATGGCATAACCGGTAGGCCCACCCAGGGAAACGCCGATGCCCAGTACCAGCAGCGCTACCGGTAGTGCATCGAGAGTGCCGAGCCCGTTAACGGGTTTGCTGAACAGCAAGGCCCCCAGCATCAATACAAACGTGCCGATGATCTCGGTGATGAGGTTGTTGGGCGTACTGCGGATAGCAGGCCCGGTGCTGAATACCGCCAGCTTCAAGTCGCCATCCTGCGTTTGCTCAAAATGCTGGCGATAGGCCAACCAGGTGAGTGTGGCGCCTACCATGGCACCAGCAAACTGGGCAAGGAGGTAGATCAATACATCTTCTTTCGGAAACATGTCGAGGTAGGCCAGTGCCAGCGTTACGGCCGGGTTGAGGTGGCCGCTGCCGCCCAGTTTGACTGAGCTGTACACGCCGACAAAAACGCCCATGGCCCAGCCAAAGGCGATGACGATGAGTCCGCCGTTGTTGCCCTTGGTTTTGCTGAGCACTACATTGGCTACGACACCACTGCCCAGGATGATGAGCAGCATGGTGCCGATGAATTCTCCTACAAAATGGTTGTATGGCGCAATCGTATCCATAGTTGGTTGATGAAGGTTTATAGATGACTACAATGGTTTAAGCTTGGTCGTGGTGGCGGAAGACCTGTCCGCCTCGTTAGGCCTGATTGCCGGGCTACCCATTTGGCAGGTAGTGTTTCGCTACCTCGTGAAAGTCGCGCAGCTGCTGTTCGATCCAATCCGGTCCGTGCTGCATCGTGTCTGCCATCAACTGTGCTACCAGGGGTGCCGCTTCGATGGCTGCCTGCGCATCGAGCAACAGGGCCCGCGTTCTGCGGCTCAGGGCATCTTCCACGGTCATACACAACTCCTGCTGCACCGCCCATACGATGGTAGCTTGTTGATAAGGGAGTTTGGGATGCAATAATACTCCCAGCGCCGGTTGGTTGTCGATCAGTTGCAGCAACTCCGTTTTGTCTGTGCCGTAGTAATAATCGGCCGTGGAGTAATCGCTGGTGGGCATCGCGCCATGGATCGGCAATTCTTTCGTCACCGGCTCCTGGTAGGGTAACGCGCCCTGTACGGCTGCAATATTGATCACATCGGCCGACATCTTCCGGTAGGTAGTCCACTTACCGCCCAGTATGCTCACCAGCCCACTGTCGGATACGATGATGGAATGGTCGCGGGAGATCTCGGCCGTTTTCTTTGCGGTGCTTTTCACCAGCGGACGCAGACCGGCAAAGATGCTCTTCACATCACTGCGTGCCGGATCCTTGGTCAGGTAGCGCGCCGCATGTTCGAGAATGAAACGGATCTCTTCCTCCTGGGCAATGGGTTCGGCATCGATCTGGTTGACCGACGTATCGGTGGTGCCCACAATGATCTTGTTGTGCCAGGGTACGGCAAACAATACACGCCCATCATCCGTGTGGGGTATCATGATGGCCGCTTCGCCCGGCAGAAATTCTTTATCCAGTACCACATGAATGCCCTGGCTGGGCGCAATGCTGACCGGCTTTTGCGGATCATCCATCTGTTGTACCGAATCGGAAAATACACCGGTAGCATTGATCACGACTTTCGCAGTTATTTCATATGCTTTACCACTGATCTCATCCCTCACCTGTACACCGGCTATTTTGTCGTTAGCCTTCAGCAGGCCGCTTACTTTGAAATAGTTGAGTACGACGGCGCCCTGCTCTACAGCGGTCTGCGCCAGGTTGATGGCCAGCCGGGCATCGTCAAACTGACCATCGTGGTACAATACGCCACCGCGCAGCCCCTCGGCATCGAGGGTAGGGGCGAGGCGCAATACTTCTTCGGTCGACAGCCATTCGGAAGTGCCCAGCCCCAGGCTTCCACTCATCCAGTCGTATACTTTCAGGCCGAGCCCATAATAAGGTCCTTCCCACCATTTGTAATTGGGTACAATGAAAGACTGGTTCTTGACCAGGTGCGGCGCATTCTGCTTCATGATGCCGCGCTCCCGCAGCGCATCCATCACCAGTTTGATATTACCTTGTTGCAGGTAACGTACACCGCCATGTACCAGTTTGGTAGAGCGGGAGGAGGTGCCTTTGGCAAAGTCGGCGCCTTCCACGAGCAGGGTACGGTAGCCGCGGGCAGCAGCATCTACGGCCGCGCCCAGACCAGTGGCCCCGCCACCAATGATGATGATGTCCCAGGGTGTTGGATTCGACTCGAGTTGTGCTATAAGGTCTTTTCGATTCATGCTATACGGGTTACAATGGTGCTGATGGAGTCCTTTATTTATCGTCGGCCCAGGCGATCGATGCTTTAACAGCCCGGTGCCATCCTTTCAATAGTTGTTGTACCTGGTCTGCAGGAGCATTGGGCGTAAAGCGGGCATCTACCTGCCATTGCTGTTGCACCTCTTCGATGCTGTCCCAATAACCTACTGCGAGGCCGGCCAGGTAGGCTGCCCCCAGCGCGGTGGTTTCGTATACCTTAGGCCGTAACACCGGAACCTGCAAGATGTTGCTCTGGAATTGCATGAGCCCGTTGTTGATGGTAGCGCCACCATCCACCCGCAGTTCCCTGATGTCGATACCGGCATCAGACACCATCGCCTTCAGTACATCGTTGGTCTGGTAGGCGATGCTTTCCAGTGCCGCACGGGCAATATGCGCTTTGGTGGTACCACGTGTAACGCCAAACAGGGAGCCTCGGGCATGTTGGTTCCAGTGAGGTGCCCCCAGGCCGGCAAAAGCAGGCACCATGTACACGCCATTGGTGTCGGGTACACTCGCGGCCAGGGCTTCCACATCGCCCGAATTACGAATGATGTGCAGACCATCCCGCAGCCACTGCACCACGGCGCCGGCAATAAAGATGCTGCCTTCGAGCGCATATTCCACTTTGTTGTGGATCTTCCAGGCTACGGTGGTCAGTAAGTTATTGGTCGATACGACAGCCTTGCTGCCTGTATTCATCAACATGAAGCAACCGGTACCATACGTGTTCTTCACCATGCCCGGCTGCGTACACATCTGGCCAAACAAGGCTGCTTGCTGATCGCCGGCGATACCGGCGATGGGAATATTGGCATGCTTCACGATGGCTTCTGTAACGCCATAGGTCTTGCTGGATGGTCTTACCTCAGGCAGCACGCTCGCGGGGATGTTGAAGAGCTTCAGCAGTTCTTCATCCCATTCGCAGCTATGTATATTCAGCAACATGGTACGCGAAGCATTCGTCACATCGGTGATATGCAGTTTACCACCGGTCAGCTTCCAGATCAGCCAGCTATCTACGGTGCCGAAGGCGAGCTGGCCACGGTCGGCTTTTTCGTGGGCACCGGGTACATTGTCCAGTATCCATTTCAGCTTGGTAGCCGAGAAATAGGCATCGATGATGAGGCCCGTCTTGCCCTGAATGAGGGGGCCATGCCCGGTGGCTTTGAGGTGATCACAAAACTCGGCTGTACGGCGATCCTGCCACACGATGGCACGGGCAATGGGCGCTCCGGTTTCGCGGTCCCACACGATGGTGGTTTCGCGTTGGTTGGTAATACCAATGGCAGCCACCTGGTCGGTGGTGATGCCCTTGCGCGCGATGACTTCCGCCATGACGCTGAACTGGGTAGCCCATATTTCTTCGGGATCATGCTCCACCCAACCGGGTTGGGGATACCATTGTTTAAACTCTTTTTGGGCTATGGAGATGATGCTGCCGGCGCGGTCGAAGAGGATGGCCCGGCTGCTGGTAGTGCCCTGATCGAGGGCCAGGATATACTTTGACGACATGCAATCGATTTATGTCAAAAGATAAGCAAATTAATCCTTGCCGGGTAGCCTTGCAGCAGCTGTTCATGAAAAATAACAAGCAATTGGTGCCATTCATAACAAATAAAAATGGCGAATGACGGAGCTGTTGTAAATTCCTGCGTCTATCACTGAAAAAACTAACTGTATATGCGTAATGCGCTGTTAAAAAACCGCAACCGTGGGTTGGTCGTCATGCCCGCCTTGCTGCTGGCAGGTGCTGTGTGGTCCGCCACAGGAAACCATCACGCCTTTTACCCGGTTTCCCCTGCCAAAGTACGGGTCGATACCGTTCGCAAAGACACCACTAAGTATACCGAATACAGGAACCTGCCGCTCAAACCCGAGCGCACCATCAACTTCCCGACTGAAGAAGGCACCTGGATCAGTGTGGATGTAAGTCCCGATGGACAAACCATCGCCTTCGACCTGATGGGTGATATCTATACCGTGCCCATCACGGGCGGCAAGGCCACCCGTATCACGAGGGGGCTGGCTTTCGACACCCACCCGCGCTATAGCCCCGATGGTAAGAAATTGTTGTTTACTTCCGACCGCAGTGGTTCCGAGAATATCTGGTACATCGACCGGGAGAAAGAAGATACCGTACAGGTGACCAAAGACCAGGATCAGAACTTTCCAGGCGCAGCGTGGACGCCCGATGGCAACTACATCATTGCTGCCCGCGGCAGGCTCGATGTGAAGTTGTGGATGATGCACAAAGATGCAGGCAGCGGTACCCAACTCATCGATGCGCCCGGCTTCAAGACCATCGACCCGGCGGTAAGCCCCGATGGCAGGTATATTTATTTTTCATCCCGCAATGGCGCCTGGACCTACAATGCGCCGATGCCGCAATACCAGGTTAGTGTATACGACCGGGAGAACGGTAAAACCAGCACCATCACTTCGCGCTATGGATCGGCCTTTACGCCGGTGTTATCAAAAGATGGCAAATGGCTGGTCTATGGTTCCCGGTATGAAGACAAGACAGGCCTCGTGATCCGCAACATCACCAGTGGGGAAGAGCGTTGGCTGGCCTGGCCGGTACAGCGTGATGACCAGGAGTCGATGGCTGTGATGGGTGTATTGCCCGGTATGTCGTTTACGCCCGACAGCAAGTCGCTCATCGCGTCGTATGGTGGTAAACTCTTCCGCATTCCCATCGAGCAGGGTAAACCGGTAGAGATTCCCTTCTCGGCAGATATTGCCCTCGAACTGGGCCCACAACTCGATTTCAAATACCCGGTTACCGATACCTCACACCTACTGGCCACACAGATCCGGGGCGCCGTGCCCTCTCCCGATGGCAAGAAGCTGGCCTTCACCGTGCTCAACCGGCTCTACCTGATGGATTATCCCAACGGCACGCCGAAAAGGTTGACCACCCACGAGTTTACCGAAGCAGAACCTGCCTGGTCGCCCGATGGTAGCCAGCTCCTGTTTACTTCCTGGACGCCGGAAGGGGGCCATCTGTACAAGGTGAATGTGAACGGAAAGCCGGTGGTACAAAAGCTGACGAAGGAGCCGGGTTATTATTCTTCCGCCGTATTCAATCCCAAGAACGACCGCATCGTTTTTGTACGCGGTAAATTACAGCGCTACCAGGAAGCCATTTCACCCAGCGCCAACAATACCGAAAATGAACTGTGCTGGATGAGCGCTAATGGCGGCGACATCACCCTCATTCACCGGGCCGATTTTCGCGATAACCCGCATTTTGTAAAAGGGGAGGAAGATCGCATTTACCTCAACCAGGGAGGTGCTTTGGTCTCCATCAACTGGCAGGGTAAAGATGAAAAGGTCCACGCCCGCATCACCGGCGCCACGACCTATGGTATCAGCAACTGGAAAGATGCCGAACACCTGCACGAACTCAACGCCTCCGACTTCTGTCTGCTCACCGAAAAGATTGCCTCCGCGATGGAAGTGCAGATGCCTTCTACTGCTGCGCAGGTCAATATATCGCCCACGGGTGGCCGTGCGCTGGCGCAGGTCAATAATGATATCTATGTGATCACCCTTCCCAATACCGGTAAAACAGCCTCCATCTCCGTAGCTGATGCAGCCGGTGCCGCTTTCCCCGCACGCAAGCTGACCGAACTCGGCGGCGAGTTTCCCACCTGGGAGGCCGATGGTAAAAAGATACACTGGTCGCTGGGCAATGCCCATTTCGTGTACGATGTAGACAAAGCCATAGCGCAGGAAGACAGCGTAAAGCTGGCCAAGAAACAGGAGGCCAAACGCAAAGAAGATTCGCTGGCCAAAGCGATCACCGATGTGGTGAAGATCAAGACCGACACCACCAAAAAGCTGATCGATACCCTCGCTAAAAAAGTAGTGGAGAAGAAAGAGGAGTACAAGTACAAGCCCGAAGAGTTTGCCATCAAGGTCTATTTCGAGAAAGATATACCCAAGGCAGCGGTGCTGCTGAAAGGTGCCCGTATCGTCACGATGAAGGGCGACGAGATCATCGAAAAAGGAGATGTACTGGTCGTCAACAACCGTATTAAAGCTGTGGGCGCTACCGGTACGTTGACGGTGCCCGCCAATGCCAAAGTGATCGAGGTAGCAGGTAAGACCATCGTACCGGGTTTTATAGATACTCATTCGCATATGTGGCCCAATTGGGGCTTGCATAAAAACCAGGTATGGATCTACGCGGCCAACCTGGCATATGGTGTAACCACCACCCGTGATCCGCAAACCGGTACTACCGATGTGCTCACGTATGCCGATATGGTCGATGCGGGTAAGATCGTAGGCCCCCGCGTATATTCTACGGGGCCCGGTGTTGGCTTCTGGATGTACAATGTGCGCGACTCGGCACATGCCAGCAATATCCTGCGCCAGTACAGCAAGTACTATCATACCAATTACATCAAAATGTACCTGACGGGCCCGCGCCGCGTACGGCAGTGGGTGATCAAGGCGGCGAAAGACCAGGGCCTGATGCCCACTACCGAAGGGGGGCTCAATTACAAATTGAACCTGACCAACCTGCTCGATGGGTATCCCGGTCATGAACATTCCATTCCGATCTACCCGTTGTACAAAGACGTGTACAAGTCGATCGCTGCGTCGCATATGGCGGTTACGCCCACCTTGCTGGTGTCGTACGGCGGCCCCTGGGCGGAAAATTTTTATTATGAAACAGAAGCGCCTTACAACGATAAAAAGCTGCAGAACTTTACGCCTTATGACGAGCTGGCGCCCAAAACCCGCCGCCGCGCTGCCTGGTTCATGCCCGAAGAGCATGTATTTACCAAGCATGCCCGGTCGATGAAAGCGATGGTGGAAAATGGCGCAATTGCTGGCATTGGTAGTCATGGTCAGCTGCAGGGGCTGGGCTATCATTGGGAGCTGTGGTCCATGCAGAGCGGGGGCATGAGTACCCACGACGCCCTGAAGACGGCCACGATCCTGGGTGCCACAGCACTCGGCCTCGACAATGACCTGGGTAGCATCCAGGCCGGTAAGCTCGCCGACCTGATCATCTTCGACAACAACCCACTGGATAATATCCGGAATACCAACGCCATCGGGATGGTGATGAAGAATGGCCGCCTTTACAATGGAAATACCCTCGACGAAGTATATCCCACGGTCCGCAAACTGGACCGCAGCGAATGGACATACGAAAAACCAACCAATACGACCGGAATTAAAGAGTAAGAGCGATTTTGAGCGAACCAGATTCCAGACCCCGTTAGCACAGACGGGGTCTTTTTTATGCCCCAATGTTCCGGGAGCGGTGGCGGCTTCCGGCGGGCACTCCCGTGCGATAGGCCACAATAATTTTATCGGGTAATAACGTTTCCGTTTCTTCGTTGTAAGTTATTTACAATGAAACGATCGACCCCTTTGTACTACCAGGCGCTGTGCCTGGCCCTCTTGCTGACCCTAACGGCAGCAGCGCAGCCGAAAAAAATGGAGAATTGTCTGTTGTGGCGCATCACTGGTAACGGCCTTTCCAAGCCTTCCTGGTTATACGGCACCATCCACCTCACAGACAAGCAGGTATTTGACTTTGGCGACGCTGTTTACGCCGCGCTCGAAAGCTGTGAGGGATATGCGATGGAAATAGCGCCGGATTCGATCATCAGCAATGCCTTCCAGGAGCTGCGCGACGATCAGGTATTGCTGAAGCAGGAATTGTCAGCAGCCGACTATGCCCGCATACAGAAGAAGTTGCGCGAGCAGTTTAAGAAAGATCCCGCTACCATCACCGTAAAGGAATTCAGGACCTATTTCATCAACAAGGTCAATAAGATCGATAAGAACTCGATGCATACCATCATGGATGCCTGGTTCTACGACGCTATGCGCCGCCAGGGAAAATGGGTGGGAGGGGTAGAGGATGTGCATGACCAGGATGGGGCCGACAATTTCGTTTCCCTCAGTGACTATGTGGATGATTTCCTCGACGACAACCGCAAGAGCAAGGAAATGTTGTCGAAGATGATCGCGATCTACAAACGCCAGGACCTGGAGGCCATTGCCGGCTTCGACGACAGTGAAAAGTTCTTAATGGACAGTGTGATGTTGCGCCGCAACCGAAAGATGGCCCGGCGGATGGATAGCCTGGCGCATGTCCGCAGCAGCTTTTTCGCAGTGGGCACTGCGCACCTGCCTGGCGACTCGGGCGTGATCAGCCACTTGCGCAGGCGCGGGTTTACGGTAGAACCCATCCGTTCTGGGAGTACGATTCATGCTACGGCCTACCACTTCGAAGAAAAAGAACTGCCCTGGATCACTGTGCAGGCTAGTAACGGGCAATATACCGTACAGATGCCCGGTGCACCCCAGGATATGGGTGCCACCGACGAGAATATGGACATGAAGATCCATGCCGATATTGGCTCCAACCTGTTTTACATTACTGTTAGCGCAACCGGGCGGGAGAATCTGAGTGTAGACAGCGTGGTGGCGATGGCGATACAAAATGTGGCCAAAAAAGCAAAAGTGTTATCGATCAAGCCCATTCGCAAAGACAGTGTAGAAGGGCGTGAGGTACTGGCCAAAGGTGATGATGCCCATTACCGCATACAATGTTATTACCGTAGCCCCATCATTTATATGGCCTTGGTAGGTTCATCCGTCGATACGCTGCTGCAATCGAAAGATGCAGGTCGGTTTCTGGGGTCGCTGGTCATGCACCACAAGACCACGCCGGCTTATGAGCCCTGGTCTGTATACCGGAACGGTAAGCATGGATTCTCGGTGCGGTTCCCGGGCAAGCCGACTGCAAAGCCTGCCAAAAACAATCCCAATTCCTCGATGGTCGTCTATTCCTCGCTCGATGGGGTCAATGATATCTATTTCCAGATCGTTGTGGAGGATATGGGAAAAGGTTATTTTCTCGAAAAGGACACTGCCTTATTTGAAAGTTACCGTTCATTGCTGGACAATAGTAAGGATTGTAAGGTGCTGTCCCATACCTATGATCATATGGGAGACTATCCGGTGATGTGGTCGTCGTTCATTCGCAGCAATAACCAGGGAAGTTATTACAACAAGGTGCTGCGAATACACCGGGGTAACAGGGCCTACTATGTCGTGGCCACGACGGCAGACAGCATCAAACACCGGCAGCTGCTCAATAATTTCTTTCAATCATTTACATTAAGTCCGGTCGATCCGGGAAAATGGCAGTTGCACCAAGCGCCTGATAAGAGCTTTTCCCTCTGGTCTACCACGCCGCTTTCACGATATGTCGACTCAACAGCAGCAGAAGGGGAAGAAACGGTACCGATATATGAAATATTCGACCCAGCTGCTCCCGCCACCTATTACCTGCGCAAAGAGGCGTACAATCCCTACAGCTGGTATGAAAGCGATACCGCTTTGCTCCGGCAGATGGTGCGGAATACCCTGGAGTACTCCGATACCTTGCTCTCGTACGAGCACGTGACCAATGGTTCCTACAAAGGCGTGGAAGTGATGATCGGCCTGCCCGGCAACCACAACCTGAAAAAGATGCGGCTGCTCATCGTAGGTGATTCGCTTTTTACCCTGTACAGTATTACCTCCCGGGAGGCGCTGGAGCAGGAGGATAGCCGTCGGGTATTTACAGACCTTTCGGTGGCGCATCAAACTGCTTCTACGCTCTTCAACAATAAGGCAGATGACCTGTTCAAGGCGTTGCGGTCGGGCGACTCGCTGACCTTCGAAAAGGCCAAAGAAGCCATCGGGCAGGTGACGTTTACGAAAAAAGAACTGCCCCTGTTGCAGGAAGCGTTCACGTATGTGTATCCGGATTCTGCCGATTACAACAATACAAGCAAACAGCTACAACGGGAGATCGTACTACTGCATGATGGAAGTACGTTGGACATGGTGAAAAAAACGTGGCAGGAGCTTCCTGCTAACCGTGAAGCGGTCCGGTACGATTTGCTGGACCTGCTGGTCGATTGCAAAACACAGGCTTCGGTCACCCTGTCCCGCGACCTCCTCCTGCAAAGGCCACCTACGCGTGGCAGGGCTTCTTATTATTTTTCGAGCCTGTCGGATTCCCTGCAATTGGTAGCTCCTTTGCTTCCTTCCATGTTGCCATTACTCAAAGATTCGCTGGCTGGGCCTCACCTGGTAAGGGTGATCGAAGACCTGATCGATAGCAGTTTGATGGACCTGAAATTATTGACGACCTGGAAACCGCAGTTGTACCAGCTTGCTCACCAGGCGCTCGGCAAATCCCGGGAAACTGGTGAAATGCAATGGATCACCGATCCTTCCCTGATCCGTGTACTGGCCAAACTGAAAGATCCGGCTGCCTACCAACTGATCAACCGATTCCTGGCACAGTCTGACCTGGATATGAAGTTTATAGCCACAACAGCTCTGCTGGAAGGCAAACAGCCAGTTGCTCCGGACGCGTTGCTCAAATTGGCTGCTGATCTGGGACAGCGGAATGAATTGTACGACTTATTGGTCGAACATAAGAAAACCACCCTCTTCCCGGTAAAGTACCGTACCCAAAAAGCGCTGGCAGAAGCTGCCTTGTATGCACAGGCCATCGATGAAACTGAAAATGCGAAGTTGACCTACCTGGGCGAACGAACGATTATCGTAAAAGGGGTCAGTCAGCAATATTTTCTTTTTAAGGTGGAAATGAGTAATGAAGATGAAACGGCAGTACACCTGGGCGTTGCCGGTCCTTACAACAGCAAAGCGGGCAAGCTGCTCACGGAGTCTGATCGGGTCGGCATCTACTGGACAAAAGAATACAATGCTAAAACGGTCAATGCCGATTTTAAGGCCCTCCTGAAAGAATGGGAAGAATATGAACAATGAAATAACTAAACGAAATAATAGTCAAACTAAAAATGCCTTCCCCGCGGAAGGCATTTTTTATTCGTTGAATGCATGGGGAATGAAGAGCCTGGCCCGTTGCGCTGGTGCCCGGTTGTTTAGAAAGCCAGGCGGAAGCTGAAGAAGACGCCAAACCTTTTAACGTTCTCTGGCGGCAGGGGACGGGGCGCCAGCCGCCAGATGAGGTCGACGCGAAACAGTCGGAATATATTGTCTACACCCGTGCCTACTTCAATATAGGTTTTACCATTCAGCGATTCGAATTGGTAGTCGGAGCCGGCCGGCATATTGTAATCGTGGTTCTCCTTACTCAGGCTGCCAATCAGCGCTTTCGCCGTCCAGAATTGGCGGAACTTCAATTTGCGGGTAAGGGGAATGTAGCGGAAAAGACCGTTGCCGATATTGTGTTCAATATTCAAACCGGCATAGCGATCATGCAGGTACTCGTACCGGTTCATGAGGTTGAAGGCATACTTATCGTAATAATAGATCTCATTGCCCGGAGCCACATCGAGCAACATATAAGGCAGCTTGCCCCAGGTGCGGCCGGCAAATACATTGTAATACAATAACCCGAAAGGCGGGATCTTGGCATAATGCGAAACACTGGCACTCAGCTTATGGTAGTCGTACTTACTGTGCAGTACACCACTGATGCCCCTGGTATAGCGGACTTCTGCGATCGGGTAGTCGCTGCCCAGGCTATAGCGGTTGAAGGTCGTTTCCAGGAATTTTTCCAGCTTTGCATACCGGAAGCGGATCGTGGCTTCTGTGGTACGGATGGAGGAATCGCCCTTGTCGTCGACAAACAATGATTTATAGGGGAGATTGAGGACAGGATCGAAGTTTTTGTGCGCACCGCCGAGGGTGACCGAGAAACCCGATTTGGTGGAGCCAAACAGGTCGACCTTAGTTTCCTCCGCCATCAGGAACTTGATGGGTACACCATTCTTACGGATGGCGAGGGCGAAGATATTATCCTGGCTGATAGCGTCATAGTATTGCTGGCCACGGTCGAAGTCGCGTTTATGCGATACGGCAATATAGGTTCTGGGATTTTTGTTGAAGAGGTACATCGCATCAGCCATGTATTTGAACTCCTGGTCTTTGAAACCATAGGCCAGGTAGCCGTGCAGCAGGATCTTCTTGCTGAAGTATTTGTTGGTCGCCAGGTCAAAGCGGGTACGGAAGCCTTCCTGTACGTTGGCGGTGGCCCAGTTGAACCACGGACCGATCTCGTAGTTGCCGATATTCATGTAGCCGGTGGCGAGAAAATTGAGGGTTTTGGTGGCCCGTTTAAAAGCGGGCATCTTCAGCAGGGTATCGATGGTTTGGTAGATGGCCTGCTCGGTTTTATTCAACTCTTCGTGCCTGGATTCCACCCAAAAGGAATCGGATGCCAGCTGTGCATTGGGGGGCAGGATGGTCTCTTCCATGATCTGGTTTTTGGCCAGTTCCCGTGCCACCGATTCGTCATTTACGGTAATGTTGCGGTAGGTCGTGTTTTTACGGCCGATGGCAGCGAGTGATTTTTCGCCCGTAAGGGAAAGGTCTACCACAAATTTATCGCGGGTGAGGAACCAGGTGCTGTCATTGAGCAGGCTAAACTCCTGCACGAGGCTCAGGCGGTCGACGTAGTTGATATTCGCATCTTTCGACAGGCGCAGGTTCATCTTCTGAATGGCCCAGGTGGTGTCGTGTGCCCAGCAATCGCCTTCGAAGGTGTTTTCACCCCGGCGCTTGGGGGTAAAGGACATATGGATGAGGCGTCGTCCATTCACGTATTGTGTATCCAGTACTTTGTACCGGTAGTAGTTATCGCCGTTGTCGCTGATGGGGCTTACAAACTGTTTATCGAATACGGGGATAAAGTTGGCGTAGAAATTAATGTTCTGGTCCATACCTCCCAGAAAGCGGGACACACTTTCATTGTTGATGCCCATGGTTTTGGTACCCTGAAATACTTCCCGCCGTTTTTTGGGTGATTTCTGATAGTAGTAATTGGATATGGCTTCCGTGAGGTATACGGGCAGGTAGGGATTACCTTCTTCGGTGGTATCGATGTTGTTGAAAACGAAGTTGAACTTCTTGATGAAAGGCAGGTTCTGCCATTTGTCGCGTTTGATGTTCTTGATATCGACTTCCAGTTTGTTGTACAATTCATAGCTGAAATTGTCGAAGCGGTAACGGTCGTTGTGGGGTTTACGGCGTACGATGCGACGCCACATCAGCAGGCCCCGGTCGATCTTTTGTTTGACCACCACCTCATCGGTATACTTGCCGCGTTCCAGTAGAATGCTGATGTCGATGACCTGGTTCTTGGCCTTACGGATGAGCACAGAGTCGATCACCAGCAGAAAATCCTGGTAGCCGACGTAGGTGATCCTGATGGTATCGAGTGGCCATTGGTCGAACTGGAAGCTGAAACTGCCGGCAGAATCGCTGAGTTTACCGGTTCCGGCATGGGTGAACTGCATGGAGGCAAAGGGGATGCGCTCGTCGCTGTGGGCATCTTTGATGATACCCCGCAGGATCTTGGTTTGTGCTTGGGTAGCTTGAGACAATAGAAAACAACAACTTATCCAGGCTATACTCAGTAGAAGTTTCTTCACGCGCGCGTTTTGTTCTATGATCAAAAATACGATTAAGACCCCTATCCTGAGACGTTAAAAAATGCCAAAAATGGCAGTATCCGGACAAAAGTTTGCAAATGTGAAAAATTTGACGCTACTTTGTATCACAAAGTGCTTTTTATGGATAGCCAACACCAACCATTGGAGACCTTACAGGATATAAAGCGGATGATGGAGCGTTCGTCGCGTTTTATCTCGTTAAGCGGGTGGAGCGGTATTTGTGCGGGCGTCTGCGCGCTGATTGGGGCCTGGGCCGCCTACAGCCGCCTGGGCCGTTTCAATGTGTATTACCGCGAACATCGCCATGATGGTGGTCTTTACAATGCGGGGCAGGCATCTACCGAATTGTTCATCGATCTTATCTGGATTGCTGTGATCACCTTTATCGCAGCCCTTATATCTGCATTTTTATTCACTTATATACGCAGCAGGAAGAATGGTGTACCCATTTGGGACCGTACGGTTCAGCGATTGACCTGGAATACCCTGTTGCCGATGGCGGTGGGTGGTATCGTTATTTGGCGCGCGCTGGAATTCGGCTATTATGAGTTGGTGGCGCCTGGTTGCCTGATCTTTTACGGGCTGGCACTGGTCAATGCCTCCAAATATACGCTGGGTGAAATTCGCTACCTGGGATACGGTCAGATCATGCTGGGCATTCTGAATCTCTGGATAATAAACGAAGGGTTGTATTTTTGGGCTGCCGGTTTTGGTGTATTGCACATCGTATATGGGATCGTGATGTGGTATAAATACGAGCGATAAATGCGAACGGCAGGTACATTTCCCATAATTATATGTGATGTATGAAGAACCCGATTGGAAATCTGAATAAAATATTCGACAGCCGCATACGCCTCGGGGTCATGAGTATTCTCATGGTCAATGAGGAAGTGAGCTTCAATGACCTCAAAACGATGATGGAGGTGACCGATGGCAACCTGGCGTCGCACCTGGTCAACCTGGAGGAGAATGGATTCATTAAAGTGCACAAGGGGTTCATTGGCCGCAAGACCAATACAACGTATTCTATTACAAAGGCTGGAGAGAAGGCCTTCAAGGAGCATATCGAGGCATTGGAGAACATGATCAAGGGGGTACGGTAAGGTCTATTTTTTTTGCCCCTACACTTTGAAACGCAAAGTGCTTTCCAAACCATAAACTATGAGTGAATTCATTACAAGGCTTAAAACACCCTATTATTTGACCGGGGTAGTCATGATACTTCTTTCAACGGGATTTTTCTGCCTTCCGTTGCTGACCCGTATGTCTTCCGGGAATGCCGATAAAGTCTTTATCGCCAATTTTGTCCTGGCTGTTATCTATTTTTTTGTGATGCTTGCCGCCCGCCGGGAAGAAGTAGGTATTGACAAAATGATGCCCCTCCTTCTTTTCGCGGTTATCTGCCTTATCAGCTGTTATGCGCTCAACCGGGAAATGAACGTCTTTTGTGAGTCGACCGCCTGGTTCTCTGCACTGCTGGTAATCGTATCCATCAATCTGGTATTGCTGTTCTTTTTTCATCTATTTCCCTATTGGTTGCAGCAGGTAAGTATGCTCCTGCTTGGCCTTGGTACCGCCGTTTACCTGTATTTGGCTTGCTACCTGTTGCCACATTATCCGGAGGCCGTGGTCGTATTCTGGGCCCTGGGTTTTTCGCTGCACATCTTTGTACCACTGGTATTGTTCCTGATCGTACTCAAATTCATGCGTTATCACATTCGCCAAAACAAGCGGCTGGTTGTTGGATTTCTATCAGGAGTGGGCATCGCGCTGACGGTATGTATAGTATTTGTGATCCAATGGAGCGTATCTGTGTCGGCCATCAATAAGGCCTATCGAATGGCTGGTGCTTCCGATGGAAGCGGTCTGCCACCAGCTATTGAAGTGGCCCGGCAAGTGCCCAATAATTACTACTCGGAAAAGGTATTCAAAGCCGGCATGCTGTATGACCTGCCCAGTGTTTCTCCCGGCAATTTTTTCTCATTCAGGTGGACTGGTTTCAATCAAATGGAAAAACAACATGACCCGCTCGTCATGATCGCTGCACTCTTCCGGCCTGCACCAGCCCTTACCCGGGAAGAAAGCATTCAAATACTGGAAGCGAATTACGACGCGCGCCATATTACCCAGGAACGTTTTTGGAGCGGAGAAAACCTGGTTACAGACCATATTAATACAATCGTGCGAATATGGCCACAGTTTGGTCTTTCTTATACGGAAAAGAGCTTGTTGGTACGCAATAAAAGCCTGGGTGACGGATGGCGTAATAACGACGAAGAAGCATTGTACACCTTTCACTTGCCCGAAGGGGCCGTTGTTACGGCGCTCTCGCTTTGGATAGAAGGGAAGGAAGAAAAAGGTATCCTGACCTCCAAAGGGAAAGCCGATACGGCCTATCGTACCATTGTTGGCCGCGAAAGACGCGATCCGTCTCTTTTACACTGGCAGGAAGGTAATACCGTTACCGTTCGGGTATTCCCCGTACCTGTTGGTCAGAGCCGCCAGTTCAAATTGGGCATCACAGCCCCACTGCTCCGCCAGCAAGGCAAGCTGATCTATGAAAACGTCTGGTTCGACGGCCCCGGCTTCCAGCATGCTACCGAAGATGCAGAACTGCAGTTTGCTCATCCACCCCATCACCTCGATGCTGCCGTGTTTAGCAGCTATACCGAAAAATCATGGAAACGGTCTGGTGCCTATGATCCCAACTGGCAGATATCGCTCGGTGAACAACCGCTGTCCTTGTCTCCCTTCTGTTTTGAGGGTAGTTCCTATACGGTGCATCCCTACACACCGCAAAGACAGGCTTTCAATCCCAAACAGGTTTACCTCGATATCAACAGCTCCTGGACCCGCCCCGAGTTTGAAACAGTGATCGACCTTCTGAAGGACAAAGAAGTACTGGTGTATCTGTCCGGTATGGTGCGTGTTACACCCGGCAACCGGGGTATGATTTTCGAGCAGTTGCAGCAGCAACAATTCAGTATGTTCCCGCTGTTCGAGATCAGCCATCCCGCGCAGAGCCTGCTCATCAGCAAAAGTGACGCAGTGTCCCCCAACCTAAAGGACCTGGGAGATAGTCGTTTCGCTGAACAGCTAAAAGCCTACCTGCCGGATAAGGAGCGGATTGCCTTGTTCAATATCGGCTCCCAGCTATCACCTTACCTAAAATCGTTAAAGGAATACAGGGTTTTTAATTACGAATTTGGCAACCTCCAACAATTGAAATCCCTGATGCAACAAAGGCATTTTGTTCAATGCATTGAAAACAGCGAACAGGTGGTGATCGATGATGCAGGATTGCTGATCAGTAAAAGACCCTGTGCTGAACCTTCGAAAGCACCTGACCACCTGATGCGTCTTTTTGCCTACAATCACATTATGCAACAAGTTGGTAGTGGATTGCTCGTAGACCGGCCGGTGGAAGATTCGCTTATCAGCGAGGCGCGCACGGCCTATGTGGTTAGCCCGGTATCCAGTCTGGTGGTGCTGGAAACGAAAAAAGATTATGAGCGGTTCGGTATCGAAGGCGCTGACAACAGCCTTCAAAATGCATCCATGCACTCCAACGGTGCTGTACCGGAGCCACACGAGTGGGCGCTTATCATTATCGGTGTGCTGGCTATACTGGTCATCAAATATAAACCTTCTATAAGCAGGCAGGCATGATCACGATCTGGATAAATAACCTGGTACAGAAAACCAACGCGATGGTGCCTGATGGGCGGCAACCTGTTCCTGAGCTGACCACCGCAAATACAGGTGCCTGGAAAAGCCTGCCACTGGTGATTGGTGTATTTACCTATGCTGCCATGATGTATTTCGTGCTTCACCAGCATATCATGTGGACCCTGATGAATACCTGGCTGGGGCTGTTATCGCTGCCATTTGTAACCATCATCCGCTACGGCGACACTGGTCATAGACGATATGGTTACTGGGCTATCCTACTGGCCTTGGTCTGTTGTCTGTTGCCGGTAAATACCCTGTTCTTTGAAGCCACTGTGTTAGCAATATTTTTCGTGATAGAAACCTTTGTGGGGAAAACGAATTCGTTGCCGTTCATCATTACCGCTATGATGTCACCCCTGTTTCAGTTCGTATCCAGTGTTTTCACTTTTCCTATAAGATTGAAGCTGACCGCCTGGACAGCAGCAGGTATGCAAAAGATGGGAAGCAACGTGACCGTACAAGGGAATATGCTGATCGAGGGTGGCAAAGAATTTACGGTAGACCCTGCCTGTATGGGGCTCAATATGATGGTTACCTCCTTGGTATTACTGGTATTGCTCATTGCTATTTATCAGCAAAAGCTGCACAGAAGACTGGCCTGGTGGCAAACGGGCATACTGCTTATGCTGGTTTTCATCTTCAATCTGGTGGCTAATGTATTGCGGATCGTGATGCTGGTGAATTTCAGCATTTTGCCTGATAACATCATGCACGAAATAATGGGGTTGTTGTGTTGGACGGCATATGTACTGGTGCCTGCTGTGTTCATCACAAAGTGGATGATCAGGCGCGCTGGCCGCAGCAATCAGACGATAATGGCTACGGCAGCTACCACGCGCTGGCCACTTTCCTGGTTGATACAGGCAATCCTGCTTATACTGATGGCAGTAGCGGTGCGTCAACTGGTGCAACGTAATGAATCAGGGGCCATCGACGTAGTGTCAAAGCCGGTACCAGGTTATAAACAGCAAAAAATAGGGACTGATGTTGTTAAACTAGAAAATGACCAGTCGCTGGTATACATCAAGCCAATTCCCGGTTTCTACAGTGCTGACCATAATCCGATGATCTGTTGGCGAGGAAGTGGTTATCAATTGAAGCAAACGGAAGAGGCGGTGATAGGAACGCAAACCGTGTACCGGGCATCTTTACAAAAGGAGCGGGATAGATTATATACAGCCTGGTGGTACGACGACGGCCTTTTGCGTACGATTAGTCAATGGGATTGGCGCACGGATGCACTCCTCCATAGAAAACGATTCAGTCTGGTGAATATAACTGCTGCCAGCAAAAAGCAGCTGGAACAGGAAATTATGGCTGTCCTCGCGGACAATCGATTCTGCCAACTTATAAGAAGTCAATAGCAATCCCGGCAACTTAATAAATAACCTCCCGCAGCCAACGCTGGGGGCGGATCAACCAACTATTGTCCACCAATCAACCGTTATGAACAAAAAGATCTCACAAAGCCTGCTTGTTATCGCAGGCGGCATCCTGTTCAGCCTCGTATTCTGGCAGGAAAAACTCGGCGTCAATACCGTATTTTTTGATGCTTTCATCCTCACAGCCATTTTCTACTTATACGCCCAGGCCCGGCAAAGCGCTGTGGTGAGGTGGCTACTCGTTGGCCATCTCATCTGCCTGGCCATGATCGTTATTCACAACACCTTGTTGAGCAAGATCGCCTTTGCGACCACGCTATTGCTCATCGTAGGGTTTGCAGAGTACATGCACCGGTCGGCCTGGTTTGCCGGCGGTTCGGTACTGTTGAATTTTATCTTCTGCTTTGCCTCCTTCGGCGACCAGCTCAGGAGTGTCAAAACCCGTGGCCCCAAAACGAAACGCTTTTCGACCATCCTTCGATTTGCCATCTTCCCGCTCTTGCTGCTGACGGTGTTTTTCATCATCTACTCTTCTTCCAACAGCGTGTTTCAGGCCATGACCCAGCGCATCGACCTGTACATCGGTCGCTTGCTGAACGCACTATTCGGCACTGTCTCCATCGAGTGGTTCCTCTTCCTGGTACTGGGCATTTTTGTGACTGGAGCCCTTTTATTGCGCAGCCGGCTCGATTATTTCGTGAACCGGGAAAAGAAAAGTCAGGATACCTTACAGCGTACCCGGATGAGCTGGAAGAAAAGAAACCAGACACCTTTTTATGCGCTGGTAGAAACCGTCATGGGACGTTTTGCCAAAGGTATGCTGGCACTCAAAAATGAGAACACCACCGGCGTCATCAGCCTGCTGCTGCTGAATGTATTGTTGCTGGTGATCAATGCCATCGATATCAGTTTGCTCTGGTTCAATTTCGATTATATGGGCGATGTCTTCCTGACGAAGATGGTACACGATGGTACCGAGTTGTTGATCGTATCCATTGTACTGGCGATGCTCGTATTGCTCTTCTTCTTCAAAGGCAATCTTAATTTTTACCGCAACAATAAGTGGCTGCGCTATGGCGCCTATGCCTGGATCGTGCAAAACAGCATTCTCGTGCTATCGGTATTGCTGCGCGACTATTATTATATCGCCCGCTATGGCCTGGCCTATAAAAGGATTGGTGTACTGTTCTTTTTGCTGATGGTGCTCATCGGATTGTCAACCGTCTTTATCAAGATCTGGAAACAACGTACCACCTATTTCCTCTTCCGTGTCAATGCCTGGGCTGGTATCATATTACTCGTGCTTGCCTCTACCATTCATTGGGATGAATTGATCGCCGGATACAATCTCCAACACAAAGACAAAGTGCCCCTGGATGCGGAATTCCTGCTGAGCTTGTCGGATAAGACACTGCCTTTGCTGCAGGGGAATGTGAGTGCCTTTCAACAAAGGCAAGCGGCCATTGATGGTTCTTCACGAGGTTCGGAGAGCGATTCCTGGAGTAGTGGTAACCGGGATGCCTGCGATACCTGTTATGAAGCCAGGATCCGGATGCGTACCAGTCATTACCTGGAGCAGCAAAAGAAGCTGACCTGGCTATCCTGGAACTATGCCGATGCCTATACCCTCCAACACCTGCAATAACAATCCTTACACTAAAATGAACTTATATGGACTCATCACAAACAAGTGTCGGGGTTTGGTGCGAAACGGTTCTGCTGACTGCATTCCTGGTAGGACTGGTCACTTTATACCAACTTCATTGGGACGTGGCGATCGCTTTGGGTGTGGCATTTGCATCGCTGGTTGGAGGTTTTTTCCTGGGCTTGCCTTTCCTGCTGCTGACCCTCATGTTCGTTAGTTTTATACGACGGCTGCCTTTTAGCGCCATAGGCAGGTTGCTATGGGTATTCGTGATAGAATCGATCGTTGTGGCGTTGTACTTTGCTTTGTTCGAATACGTGACGGACGATCATTTTGGTCTGCAAAGCCATCTGGCCCGGGTCTACACGGCAGCAACCATCGCAGCCTTCCTCGTTTCGCTATGGCTCAACCGAAAAGGTTTCGAAAACAAAGAGACCGACACCGCGGCCAGCACGGATGCCCCGATTGTCGCATCGTCACCCACCAACTCTGCATCATGAAACATCAATCGTTTTCCATACGCGCACGTATCAAAAGTTTTCGTTTCGCCGGGCAGGGTATCAGCGCCTTCCTGCGCAGTGAGCACAACGCCTGGATTCATGCGGTGGCTGCCATCGGTGTGGTCATACTAGCAGTGGTTACTGGCCTCTCCAAACACGAATGGCTGGCCCTGGTATTGGTCATCGCCCTCGTATGGATCACTGAAATGATCAATACCTGTATCGAGCGTATGATGGATTATATGACCACCGAGCGCAAGCCGGAAGTCAAATTCATCAAAGACGTAGCTGCCGGAGCTGTGTTGGTAGCCGCCATCGCGGCACTGATGACCGGTTGCCTCCTTTTCATTCCCAAACTGTGGCCTTAACCGGGCCACGCCCACTTAAAAATTAATTGTATGAAAAGTATATTGAAACCTATCTGGCATTACCGCCAATTCCTGTTACGTAGTGAGGTCGACAAGATCCTCAGCCTGTCTATGCTGTGCAGCGTGGGCATGGTCGCTACCCGTATTCTTTATTCGGGCGAAAGGGATTTTCTCTTCATGATCTGGAATCTCTTCCTGGCATATATTCCCTATGGTATTACCACTTTCCTCACCCATAATTCTTACTGGGCGGCCTACAAGCGCAGGTTCCTGCCAACGTTGGCAGTATGGATATTATTTGTACCCAATACCTTCTATATCCTGACCGATCTTTTTCACCTGGGTGGTCATGATGGCGCGCCACTCTGGTTCGATATGGCGCTAATCCTGTCCTTCGCCTGGAATGGCTTGCTGCTCGGTGTATTGTCAGTTCGCCAGATGGAAAAGATCGTAGAGACCTGGTTACCGGGCAAAACGCAATGGTGTTTTCTGTATCCCGTCATGTTGCTCAATGGTCTGGGTGTATACATCGGCCGTTACCTGCGCTTCAATAGCTGGGATGTGCTGACCAATCCCTTTGCCTTGGTCATCGATATCGTCAACCTGGTCATTCATCCACTGCAATACCTCGAAGCCTGGGCCATGGTCATTTGTTTTACCATACTCATGTACATCGCCTATACCACGCTTAAAAAGATCAGTCGGACGATCTGGTAATCATACGCCCGTTATACCCTTCCAAATATGACGGTTGGTTTAAGTTGGACAACGGCGTCGTATTCTTACGACGCCTCTTTTTCTCTTTCAGCAGCAATGATATCCGCTATCCATCCATAGTTAATGCTTATCAGGCAACCTCAAAAAAAGAACGGGGCTCCACCAGGAGCCCCGTTCACTATTGTAAAATAGATTGTGCTTAGAAATCTACACCCATGGCGAAGTGCAGGATCGGCTTGCCGCGGAAGATGCCGTTCATTTCCCAGCCTGCATCCAGGCGGAGGAAATAGCCCAGCAAGGTGCTGCGTACACCGAAACCATAACCGCCGGCCAAAGGACCAATACCGCCTGCCTTCAGACGAACAACTGCTGTAGGATCGGGGATGGGGCCATTGGGATCGGAAGGAACATAGATCTGTTGCGGACGCTCGAATTTATTGAGGCCACCACTAAACAGGTCGCCATCCCAGGCATTGCCGAGATCGATGAACTGTATCACCTGGAAATTACGGATGAACGCATTGTTGATGGGGCGGTTGATCAACGTAGAAAATACCGGGAAACGGAACTCACTATTAAATACAAGGGAATTGTTACCATTGGTCAGGTTCTGGCGGAAGCCACGCATATTGACCGCGAGTGACTGATACGAATAATCCTGGCTGGGATCAACCGTAGGGAACTGGTTGTATTTGGGGAACATCCAGCCGTCAACACCTCCGAGGTAATAAACGATCTTTTCATTGCCCCAGGAGAAGTCTGCAGCTAAACGGCCGGCCCAGATGAAGTTGCGGTAGATGGGTACGTACATACGACCATCAAAGCCAAGGTTGAACATCATACGGCCAGGTTTCACCTGCGCATGGGTAGGCTTGTTGAGCAAGGCGTTGACATCCATATAGGCCTTGTAACGCAAACCATTCCAGATATTCATGGCTTTCTCGATCACGTTGTCGTGCACGTATTCGAGGCGGTTGACAGCCCAGGTCTGCTTGTTGACATCCGTCTGCTTGAGGGAGAATGTATCAACACCACGTACGGTAACCCGATCGAGCCTTACACCGGTCGATAGACGCAGACTGCGCACCTTATCGAACGGATACTTGATCACAGCCTGGTACAGGTTGCTGTACGACTTACCCTCGTAGCCAGTGACTACGTTGCCATTCTCGAAGCCTACCGCACCGATCTCCGTTTTGCGGTAGTATACCAGCGAGTAGTCCATCCGTTTTTTCAGGTAATCTACCCGGGCAAACCATTCGCCGCCACCATCAAACAGGGAGGAACTGGCAGGGATGAAGAGGTTGGTACCACCAGTGCCAACACCCACGATGGAAGAACTGCCGCCACCACCAATCAGTGGAAGACGGATAGCGCCCGTGAAGCGAATGTCTTCAAACAGATCGAATACAGATGCTTTCAGCATACCGTTGAAAGCGCCACCGCTCTGCAATTGAACAGGCAGCGACCCTGTATACGGCTGGTATTTGGTGATCAATACGTCGTTATTGAAACCTCCCGTGAAATTATCCATAGAGAATTTCAAGCGGTAGGGAAACAGCTTGGCTTTTTGCAATACCGACACCTTTTCGGGTTCCACCTCCTGGAAGGGGTCTACCACTGTGGCGGGTTTATTGGCGCTTACTGAGTCCGGTTTCTCCGTTTCGAAGCCGGTTTCGAAGGCGTCGTTCTTTTTACGTGCCGGCTGGTTGGTATCGCCGGGGATAATGGTTTGCATATCCTGGCCACCCGCGAGTTTGGCACTCGTGATTGTCTTGCGACGGTATTCGGTCGGCTTGGGGTTCACATTGCGGCGTTGCAGGGCTGCCTGGTCTACCTTAAGGCGATACACCAATTTCAGATCGCCTTCCTGGCGCACTTCACTTACCTGTCCATTGTCGCCTGCTGCCTTGGTCTCTACCAGTCCACTTTGATAGTTGGTGATGGGGAATACATAGGCCGAGTCTTTCGTTACGGAAAACGCAAACACAGAATCGGGCGCGGGCTTACCCCAAACCTTGAGGGTCGAGTCCAGCTCCCCATCGCTGGGGTTGCGGAGGATTTCGTCGCCTACGATGTATACGCTGTCGAGACCTGCCCGGCGGGTCGTGAAGAAACCCGCAAAGCGGTTGGCGATACCTGTTTCATCACTGATGAAGGTGAAGTGCGACGTATTGTATTGCACCGGGAACCGGGCGTTGCCGTACTTCATTTTACTCAGCTGAGTGATCTGCCGGAAATCGCTTTTGTTGTAGGTATCGGTCAGGAAAATATTGAATTTGGTAGTCGCAACGCCGGTATCCTTACCTATGGTGGTAGCGTCCGGACGGTTAGAGGAGAAGATGATCCCTGTTTTGTTGGGGAATGCCACGAAGGAGGCGTCGAGATCGGCATAGCCGTCGTTCGTTACCTGCTCATAGGTGTCTTCTTCTATTTTGTAAATGAAGATATCGGGCTGGCCTTTGCGCACCGCACTCATGAGAATGGTGTTGGAGTTGAGCATGAAGCTGGCGCTTTGGATCTGCTCAAAATGGGTGATCTCCATTTTGATGGGCTTGTAGCGCTTCACGACGTCATACACAAACAGTTTTACCTTACCGGCTTCCCAGTAGATACAGCCGAGGCGGGTGCCTTTGCCATCCCAGAAAAGCAGGGGGTAGGCAGGATTCACCTGGTTGTCGACGGAGCGGATGCCATTTTTCAGCAATACGCGGCGCTCTACAAAATTCTCGTACAACACGACCTGGTTTTGTCCCTTTACATATTCCACCACGGCATAGGTCATGCTACGCGGGGCTGGGTTGGGGGTAAAGCGGATGAAGTCGCGGTTGGGTTTCACGTCTTCTGTCAGGATCACATTGCCCTTGGGGGCATTACGACGGCCGGTGATGTCTTTGTAATATTTTTCTGGTACCTGCTCCATGAAGTCGCGCAGTACATCTTTGAACTTCTTTTTGGTGATGCGCTGTGAGGCGCTGTTGAGGTTACGGTATACGCGGGCGAGGTACAGGAAATAGGTAACATTTTCCTTTTTGTACTTGTCGGCGATATAGTACCAGAAGGCGTGGCCGGCCAGCAGGGGCTTTTCGAAAGCGAACTGGTAAAAATTCTTATAGGTGCCGGCCAGCATGGCCGATTTCAGTTGCTCGTCGAGGGTGGTGCTCCAGTCTTCGGCCACATAATCTACGTAGCCGTCTACCAGCCATTTGGGCAGATCGAGCAAGGCCTGGTTGGCGGCAAATTCGCCGAGGTCGTCACCAAAGAGGATATTATCGACCAGGATGCGGGCAATACCCTGACGGATCTGCCGGCGCAGGTCGGAATGATCGCCGTTGAAGTACACGATCATTTTATTGTTGACCAGCTTGGTGATGCCGCCCGTGGTCTGCCAGTCGAGGTTGAGGCCGATATTCGACTGTTCGAGCTCATTAAAATTGTTGTAGATAACGATATTGGCGCGGCGTTGGAGGCCGTATTCCACGAATTGTTCGATGGCAGGGAGTTCTTCTTCGGCTATCTGCAGTACATAGTTCGCGATCGTCTGCCCGTTTTCGTAAAAATAGGTATTGAAATTAGTGGACTGATAATACTGCCATTTGAATTTGCGATACTGGACCCGGTTCTTGCCAAACTCTACCGTGTTCACCTGTGCACGCACATCCATTTGCAAAAGCAGTACGGAAACTAACAAACCAAGTAATACTTTTGTGGATGCCTTATTCTGTTGAAATTGCATAGCCTGTCATTAATGTTTTAAAGTTAAAACAAACCCTGTTACCGGGTGAAAAAAAATCAATTGGCTAAAATACGATACCCTTTATGTTGACAATAGAAAAGTTCACTTTCAGTCCTATTCAGGAAAATACCTATATCGTGTATAACGAACAGGGAGATTGCTGTATCATCGATCCGGGTTGCTATTTCGGTAACGAACGAATAGCGCTGAAAGAATACATCGAAGATCACCATCTCAAACCGGTATACCTGTTAAATACCCATTGCCACCTTGACCACGTGTTTGGAAATAAGTTTGTCCACGATACCTGGGGATTAACCTTACACCTGCACGAAATGGAAAAGGTGGTTTTGGATTATGCCCCTACGTCGGGCTTGAAATGGGGGTTGCCTTTTGATCCTTACAAGGGCGACCTGATCTACTTACGTGAGGGCGATACAATTCGGTTGGGTAACGATACCCTGAATATCCTGTTTACGCCCGGCCATTCTCCCGGCTCCATCAGTTTCTATTGCCCTGCCCAGCATTTTATCCTGAGTGGGGATGTGCTTTTCCAGGGCAGTATTGGTCGTACCGACCTGCCCGGGGGCGATTTCGAGGTGCTGGCCCAGAGCATCCGCACCCAACTGTACACCCTGCCCAATGAAACCGTGGTATACAGCGGCCATGGCGATGAAACCACCATCGGCGCCGAGAAATTACACAATCCATTTGTAAAGGCTTGATTAATATTTGATTATGGTGAGTTTGCAGTAACCCGCGACGACTGTCGGAGCATTCCGCATTTTCTTTTCTACCACCAGGTGCGCACCGTGGTGTTAGCGGCCGTGCTCGGTAGTCGGCGGCCGCGGCTGAGGGGGAGCCCATCTCACCCTCAGGTCGCAGAAGTCGTTGGATCGGGCCACCCCGGATTTTATTTATAGCTAAAAGCGGCATTAACAACCTGTAAAAGGCACAAATGCCCTTTTTGAGGGTTTAATCAGGTTTTTAGCAAAATTTCTTTCCATCCATTGTGATAATTTCGTATATTTATGTGTAAGCTTTTACGGATCAGTAGCTTACAAACGGCCCGGTGATGGTCTGCGGTATGCCTGCATATTGCCTACACACCGGGAAAACATTGCCTCCTGTCATAGTGCAGCCAGGCAATGCGTAGGCAATCCGTAGGCATAATGCAGGCAATATGGGGGCCTTATGCCAGTAGTGCATGGTTACTGGTCTGTATATGCTGGCGTATACCCAGGCGATAGGCCGGGAACTCCTACTGAACTGGTACTGCTACATAGGGAATCTACACCAGTGGGATACCAGTAGCATAGGAGTAGTACGGAAGTCAACCTAAGGTAGGGATATCGTAGCGCGTTAATAGGTGTGCTATAGTCCATCCTGTCGGTCAGCAAGAAATTTGTCGGGAGCGGCGCCTCGCTGCGGGTCTACAAAAAGTACCCTCTATGACAACTAAAAGTATTTGCCGATAAAAGGCAGTTTTTGCATTTCCTTCTTCTCCACTTTTACGATCAGCAAGGTGAACAAGCCAATCAGCAGGAGAGAACTGCCATAATAGATCAGGAATGAACCGCCTGTAAGCGCTGGCAGGTGTTTGGGTTTTTGAACACGGGTCAGGAATGGTGAGATGGCATATTCATGAATGATGTAAAGCAGGCTGACGATCACCATATACGTGATCAGTTTCTTTTTGGCATACGGGATTGGATAGTATTTCTGTCCTTGTGCGTAGCTGATGGCCATCATAAAGGCATAGCAGATAAAAGTGGCCCAGGCGGCACCTGTATAATGCCACTGCGGAATAAAAATGATATTGAGTATAATGGTGATCACGGCACCGGCGATGGTCACATAAGCGCCCATCATATTGCGGTTGGTGAGTTTGTACCAGATGCTGAGGTTATAATAGATGCCCAGGAAGATGCTGGCCATGGTAATGATCGGTACAATGTGTACACCTTCTGCATATTCAGGATGCTTGGTCGCAATCAATTTCACCCAGAAGTCCAGGAAAAGCGACACGATCAGGAACATAAAGCAACAGGCGATCACGAACAGTTTCATGACCCGTGCATACATTTTCTGCACCCCTTCATTGCGCGATTGGTTGAAGAAAAAAGGCTCGGCCGCCATCCGGAAAATCTGGATAAAGATGGTCACCAGTACGGCCAGCTTATAGTTGGCCCCGAAAATACCCAGCTCTGCTTCGGCATCGGCCCGGGGATCGGTCAACACCTTGCGGTAGATCACCCGGCTGAGCATTTCATTGATCTGCCCGCCAAAACCAACGATGATCAGGGGATACGAATAATGGATCACATCTTTCCAGAGCTTGCCATCGAATTCGAATTTGAAGGAAGCAAACTCTTTGTACAATAGCAGCAGGGACACGGCGCTGGCGACGACATTGGCGATGATGAAATAGCCGATACCAATTTCGGGGTTGTACAGCAAAGCAAAGAAGGAGTTCTCTCCGGCATCATGGGCTGGCTTGGCCACATAATAGAAGAACAGGATGATCGCAATATTAAGCAGTATCGAAAAGACGTTGATGAACGCGTATTTCCGGGGTCTTTCTTCCAGCCGCAGCTTGGCCATCGGTATGGTGTACAGGGTATCGAAGAAGACGATCCAGATCATCCAGGTCACGAACTGCGGGTATTTTTCCATTTCAATGAACCGGGTAAGCGGCCCTTTGAATGCGAACAGCAGCAGTGTCATCGCCAGGGTGGTTATCCAGATGGAAATGTTAAGGGTATTAAATAATTTCTTTTTATCGGTGGTCTGCGCGAAACGAAAGAAGCTCGTTTCAAGTCCATAAGTAAAGAGGACGGTCAAAAAAGGGATGACCGCATAGATCTGTGTGAAAGGGTAGGAGCCATTCGGGTCAAACAACTGGAAGCCCAGCAGGCTGACGCCAAAGTTCAAGAACCGGCTGACGATGCGGGGTACGCCGTACCAGAGTGTTTGACCTGCTAATTTCTTAATGCTCAACTACAAGGATTTTGAATGCCAAAATTAAGGGTTCAAGTCGCAAAGTGATCGTTAATCCTTATCCTGGTGCAGGTTTTGGCCCCCGGCTGTAATTTTTAGGCACACTTTGCGACTAAAAGATAGTATAACGCCGGGTTTATACGTTTATGTTATAGTGTCTATTCTTATATCAAATTAAACTACAATGAAGAGAACTTTACCCTTGTTGCTCGTACTGGCTATTACAGTATGCGGCGCCCGTGTAGAGGCCCAGGTGGCGGCTACAGAAGCGAAAGTAGAACATACAAAAGGTCAGAAGATCGCTGCGGTGATTGAACTGCCTTACCCGGTAGAAGAAGTGGAGGAGGCCATCGCCAGCCATTTTTCCAAAAAAGGTGGCAAAGGCGATAAGGTAAAAGGATACCAGATCTACCGTAATATGAAGGTGAGCGATGAAGAAGTGGAGCTCAACGACCTGCACTTTAAAGTGGAACGCAAAAGCCGCAAGGAGAGTAATATAACTCTGGTATACCTGCTGGTAGGCCGTCCCAGCGAGAATGTAGGAGCCCGTTCGGAGGTAGACCGCCACAAGATCAATGAGGCAAAGGCATTTCTCAACCAACTGACGCCTTCGGTAGAATCGCATCACCTCGATGTACAGATCAAGGCCCAGGAAGAAGTAATGTCGAAATCGGTGAAGAAAAACCTCCAGCTGATCGATGACCAAAAACAACTCGAAGAAAAGATCAAAGCCCTGCAGCTGAAGCTCGATGCCAACAAAGTGGAGCAGCAGAAGCAATCTGAAGAGCTGACGAAGCAACAGGAAGTGCTGGATGCCATGAAGTCGCGGAAGATCTAGGCGAACATGTTTCCTTGTTGAAGAAGTGTACGTCTAATCTCCCGATAGCAATAGTTTGAGCGTTCCTACGACTTAATAAGTATCATATATACCGGGTGGTGATGCCGTGAGGCGTTATCACCCTTTTTACTTTACTACCCTTTACGATCCTGGCCAGATTTGCCCGTTTTCTTTGGTGAACATCCACATTTGTCTTCATGCCTGTATTCTCCCTCCGTTGCCTATATGCCTGGTTGCCTCATTGCCTGCCCTCATCCCACAAACTCCGGGCATTCCAGCCGCAGATCGAAGGCCAGCAAGGGTTGTTGTACCAGGTTGCAGTAATGATCCTGGCGGTGATCGCCACTATAGTGGCGGCAATTGAGGCACATGCGCTGGGTAGTGATGACGCCCGCCTGGTTGAGGCGATGTATCAGTTCAAACAAGGTATGGGTAAGTATCTCTTTCTGCTCCAGGGGCAAAAGGCCCACCGTCGTTTCGAACGGGCGGGTAATGCCGGCAGTGGCGATGGCCAGGGTTTCTCCCGGGGGCGTCAACGACAGTATGAAACTGCGGGTGTCGCGCTCATCGGTGATCTTTTGTACCAGCCCTTTTTGTTCAAGGGCTTTGATGCTGTCGGAGACGGTCGCTTTGGTCACGTTGAATTCGCGCGACATGAACGCACCGCGGCGGTGCGCCGGATCGGGATGGTAATGGATATAATGCAGCAACTGAAGTTGCGTAGCGCTGAGCCCGTGGTGCTGGGCGCTGGACTGGTACAATACACGAAATACTTCTCCCAGTTTCCCGAGCGAAGCAATGATCTTACTGTCCAGGTTGACTAACTGCTGTGCAGGATCGAATGATGACATAGTCGATAGTGTATATCGGGTAGCTCAACGCGTGCCGCTAGAATTCTCCGGCACGAACATAAGGATACGTCATCAACACGGCCGTCAGCACGACTACTTTGAACCAGGCCTGGTGCATCCGTTCTACTTCTTCCGGACTATGCCCTTTATTGGCCAGCAGTGGCTTGATGGTGGCGGTAATAGGATATATGAATGCGGTGATATAGCGATAGTGGACGATGGGGGAAGCTTCTACTTCATCTGTCTTGTTCTTCTTGATCCGGTGATGCCGAAGGCCTATCTCGTATTGATAATTCAACCAGTCCTGGTCAATTGGGCGGTAACAAACATCCTTGACCCATTGAATAAATCGCTTCCTGACAGCTGTAAGATATTCCAGATTTGCCAGATTATTCCTACTAAAATATTGTAACAGGTGTGGGTGGCTGCCCACCAACTCGTACCAGATATCGATCACCTGCTCGGCTTGCTCTGCCAGGATCTCTCCCGCCATCCGTAAATACTTTTCATCGTCCGGGGTATATAATACAGTGGCTTTCAACAATTCGAGCTCCTGTAAGGAGATGGGGGAAGTGCCTGCCTGTCCATAGGTATAACCTGCGATCGGTTCCTGCAGCTTGTTCATGATGTCTTTTTTGAGTGAGATCGGAGAGGATTCCTGACCATAACCATTGCCGGGCAATTGCTTGCCGGCTACAATGATCGGATCATTTCACGATACATACGAGAACCACATTATCAAGGGATTAGAAAAACGAGAAAATAATTTAGAAATACCCATAAAATTGATGCTGGCTTCAGAATTGCAGCGGCCACCCCATTGATACACCAGCTAAATCGTAAATATGAATGCAATCATGTCTGCCTGGATCGAATGGCTGTTCCCATCTGTCAAGCAGCCCGCCCTTATTCCCGTCTTTAACCGCAAAAGATTGTTGTGGGTGCTGCCAGCCCTGATGCTGGTCGCCTGCGGATCGAATGAGACACCCAAACCGGCTGAAACACCCGCACAGCAGGATTCACTGGCGGCCAAATTCCAGCTCGATAAGATCAAGTTACCGCCTGGCTTCAGCATATCGGTGTATGCTGCCGTGCCCAATGCCCGCAGCCTGGCCTGGGGCGCCAATGGTACTTTGTTTGTCGGCAACAAAGATGAAAGCAATGTGTATGCGGTGGTGGATACCGACAAGAATGGCAAAGCAGATTCGGTGTATACGATTGCCAAAGGACTCACCATGCCCAATGGTGTGGCCTTTCGCAATGGCAGTCTGTACATTGCCGAGATGAGCCGGATCATCCGGTTGGATAGTATCGAAAGCCGCCTGGCCAGTCCGCCCGCACCAGTGGTGGTATATGATAAATACCCCGACAAAGCTCATCACGGCTGGAAGTTCATTGCTTTTGGTCCCGATGATAAACTGTATGTACCGGTAGGCGCGCCCTGTAATGTATGTGAAGAAAAGGACCCGGTATTTGCCACCATCACCCGGCTCAATCCCGATGGTACGGGTATGGAGATCTTTGCGAAGGGTGTCCGTAATTCGGTGGGGTTTGCCTGGCACCCCGATACCAAAGAGCTTTGGTTTACGGAGAACGGGCGCGACAATATGGGAGAGGATATTCCTGAAGATGAGCTGAATTATGCGCCTAAGAAGGATATGCACTTTGGGTTTCCGTATTGCCACCAGGGTACAGACCTCGATCCGGAATTTGGCAAGGGAAAGAACTGTGCCGACTACACAGCGCCCGTTCAGAAACTGGGGCCACATGTAGCAGCCCTGGGTATGCGCTTTTACACCGGATCTATGTTCCCGGCGGAGTACAGGAACAAGATCTTCATAGCGCAGCATGGCAGCTGGAACCGGAAGATTGCTTCAGGCTATCGTGTGATGACCGTGAGCCTGGACGGCAATAAAGCGGCGAAGTTTGAAGAGTTTGCTACGGGCTGGCTGCCTGGTACCGACGATAAAGAAGCGTTTGGTCGTCCGGTAGATGTGATCGTGGCAGCAGATGGTGCTTTGCTCATCAGCGACGATAAGCAGGGCGCCGTATACCGCGTCAGCTACAATAAATAGTTATCAAGGATATGAATGAAAAGGAGAGGGATGGTTCGGACCGGAAAAGGACGGGCTATTCTTCTTCTACTTCCGTTTTGTTGAGGCCGAGTTTGTCGATGGCGATGGCGGCAGCGATCTGACTGGCGTCTTTCTTATTGTAGGCCTTGCCTTCTGCCAGCAGGGCGCCGTCTACCACTGCTCCGATGGTGAAGAGGCGGCGGCCACCTTCGATGCGCTCGTCGAGGGTTTCGAACTCGAGGTTTTTGCCGTTCTTGTTGGCCCAGCCATACAGTTTGTTCTTGTGATTGATCTCGAGGGCTTCAAGGTCTTCCATGTACAGGTGGGGAATGATGATGCATTCCAGCACCCATTTCTTGGTCTTTACAAATCCTTTATCGAGATAGATGGCTCCTACTACGGCTTCGAGGGTGTTGCCGAAGATCTGGCTCATCTTGAGTGAATTGTCGAACTTGTTGTAGAAGGTGATCTTTTTCAAGCCCATCTTGATGGCGATCTCGTTGAGCTTGTTGCGATTTACCATTTTACTACGCATTTCCGTGAGGAAACCTTCTTCTTTGTAAGGGTATTTCTTAAAAAGGAAGTCGGCTACGATGCCACTGAGGATGGCATCACCGAGGTATTCGAGTCGCTCGTTGTTTTCGTCTGCCGTGTCGCGTACCGAGCGATGCGTAAGGGCGGCCTGGTACAAAGCAGACTTGCCCGGCGTAAAACCCAGTACATTACGGAGATTTTTTTTGAAAGCAAGATTGCTTTCCTTGCCTATAAATCGGTCCAGGATTCCCACAATAGTTAAGCTACATTTTTTTCATTAAGCCAAAAATTCAATACCGGGATAGGGCCTATGGTTTGGTACTAAGATACCAAACAACGAACAAGGTTAGTGAAAAATTATGCAGCTAGCTGTTATTAGTACTTCTTTACGATGACACAGGCGTTGTGACCGCCGAAGCCAAACGTGTTACTGAGGGCAGCCCGCACAATTCTTTTCTGGGGTTTTTCAAAGGTAAAATTAAGGCGTGGATCCAGCTCTGGATCGTCTGTGAAGTGGTTGATCGTAGGAGGAACTATATCATGTTGAACAGCCATGATACAGGCAATGGCTTCTACCACACCGGCGGCCCCGAGGCAGTGACCGGTCATGGATTTGGTGGAGCTGATGTTTACATTGTAGGCATGTTCTCCAAAAACGTCGACGATGGCTTTCACTTCGGCTACGTCACCGAGCGGGGTGGAGGTGCCGTGTGTGTTGATATAATCGATGTCTTCGGGCTTCATTCCGGCATCGTCCAGGGCGCTGAGCATGACATTTTTGGCGCCGAGTCCTTCCGGGTGAGGGGCTGTAACGTGATGCGCATCGGCTGTAGCACCGGCACCGGCGATCTCGCAATAGATCTTGGCGCCGCGGGCCAGGGCATGCTCCAGTTCTTCCAGCATGATACCACCTGCTGCTTCTCCCATGATAAAGCCGTCGCGGTCCTTGTCGTAAGGGCGGCTGGCAGTTTTGGGATCGTCGTTGCGCTCGCTCATCGCTTTCATGGCGTTGAAACCACCTACACCCGCTTCGCTGATCACAGCTTCCGAACCACCGGCGAGGATGATATCGGCTTTACCGAGGCGAATGAGGTTGAAGGCTTCCATGATAGCATTGGTAGAAGACGCACAGGCACTCACCACCGCAAAGTTGGGTCCGCGGAAACCGTGCCGCATAGAGATATGACCGGCTGCGATGTCGAGGATCATCTTGGGGATGAAGAAAGGATTGAAACGGGGTGTTCCATCTCCTTTGGCAAAGTTGATCACTTCTTCCTGGAAAGTAATAAGGCCGCCGATACCACTGGCATACACCACGCCGATACGATCGGGATTCATGGTCTCTTTGTTGATGCCGGAGTCGGCTACGGCCTGATCGCTGGAGGCGATGGCGATCTGTGTAAAGCGGTCAAGCTTCCGGGCTTCCTTCTTATCGAGGTATTGTAAAGGATCAAAGCCCTTTAACTCACACGCGAAACGCGTTTTGAATTTCGATGCATCAAATAAAGTAATAAAATCTGCACCGGAAACGCCATTGAGGAGGCCGTTCCAATATGCTTCTAAGCTATTTCCAATGGGAGTTAAAGCACCAATACCAGTTACAACAACGCGTTTTAATTGCATAGGATTCTTGTCCGGAAGTTTTTTAAGTAACAAATCCGCCTTCGGGCGTTACATAGCTATCGAAGGGCGGATTTAATTTATTACACCTGAACGATCGTTCAGATTACTTTGCATGCTCTTCTAAATAAGCAACAGCTTGACCTACAGTAGTGATGGTCTCAGCTTGCTCATCAGGAATTGAAATGTTGAATTCTTTTTCAAATTCCATGATCAGTTCTACGGTGTCCAAAGAGTCGGCACCCAAATCATTGGTGAAAGAAGCCTCATTGGTAACTTCTGCTTCTTCTACACCTAGTTTGTCAACTATGATCTTTTTTACTCTGGTTGCAATGTCTGACATTTTTGTAAAGTTTAGTTACGGCTGCAAAAATATAGATTTTGGCATAATGACAATAGATCGCTGGTTTTTAATTATGGCGCAGATATTTTTTAGTTTCAATGTTTTGTAGTACTATCCGCCCCCGTATTCCGTCAAAATCAATGCCCGGGGGCATCACCGGCGATGGGTTGGCAGCTGTCCTTATTTATATATGGTCGCTGGGGAAGCCGGAACTGGCCGTCAATAATGGCATTTGTGGAAGATTGACCGGCCTGTTATTGGTTTAAATTGTAATATATGGGCCAGCTGGTAAAGGGTAAATCCTTATATTGCAGATGTCGACACACCTCTCAAAATTGGTTGCATGGCACTCAAAATCATTGACCACGGTACCAAAGAATACCAGCAAATGGTGCAGTTGCGGACTGATATTCTCCGCAAACCACTCGGCCTTCATTTCTCTCCCGAAGAATTGGAAAAAGAAAAACTGGAAATACTGATAGGGGCATTCGAAGAAGAGAAAATGCTGGGATGTTGTATGCTGATCACCCTCGATCCGGCTACCGTACGGCTGCGGCAAATGGCCGTGCTGAACAATGTGCAGGGGAAAGGCATTGGCCGGGCGCTCATGCAGTTTGCCGAAAACATTGCCCGCGACCGTGGTTTCCGGAAAATCACCATGCATGCCCGGCAGTCGGCCGTCGGTTTTTATGAAAAACTGGGCTATGCCGTTAGTGGTGAGGAGTTTGAAGAAGTTTCCATTCCCCACTTTATTATGGAGAAATCGTTGTAGGGTAGGCTACCCACTATGACCCCATTCTAAAGCTCAGCGCCGCGAAATCCTGCACCGACAATTGTTCGGCTCTCTTATTAAAGATATCTTCCTGTAATACTTCAGCCGAAAACATTGATTTTACCCCATTCCGTAACGTCTTGCGACGTTGCTGGAAAGCTGTTTTGACCAGCGCAAAAAATGCTTTCTGGCTTTTCATCGGTACCGGCTCGGCCAGGGGCACCATCCGGATCACCGCACTTTTTACTTTGGGAGGCGGGTTAAAAGCCTCTTCGCTCACCTCAAACAGGTACTCCACACTGAAAAAAGCCTGCATCAATACGCTAGTCACACCATATACCTTCGATCCTTCTTTTGACGCTACCCGCTGGGCCACCTCTTTCTGAAACATACCGGTCATCGATTCCAGCTGATCTTTCCAGTCCAGCATTTTGAACAGGATCTGGGAGGAGATGTTGTAGGGGAAATTCCCCACGACGGTAAATGGTCCTTCAAAAGGAGCGTCGATGTCGAGTATGCTTTGGTGAATGATCTTTCCATCCAGTACCGGGTAGGTTTTCTTGAGCCAGGTCACTTTTTCATCATCCAGTTCCACGCACTGCAAGTCGACACCCGGCAGGTCGATCAGGTATTTGGTCAGGGCTCCTCCACCTGGTCCTACTTCCAGCAACTGTTTGAACGGATGTTTCTGCAGTTCTTCCACAATGCGGCGGCTGATGTTCTCATCTTTCAAAAAGTGCTGACCCAGTGATTTTTTGAGCGTGTACATAGGGCAAAGGTACGGCGGCGGACCGAGTAATGTGGCCGGCTGGCAAAAGCTGGCCCGCTAAAGCAAGTGCTAAAGGCGTAATTATTCGTACTTTAGCCATCCAGAATCTTGAAAATATGAATGCACCGCAACAAAAACCGATTATTGGGATCACTGTTGGTGACCTTAACGGCATTGGTACCGAGCTGATCATCAAAACCTTTTCCGACCATCGCATCCTTGAAATTTGCACCCCCGTCATTTTCGCTTCCAATAAAGTGATCAACTTTTACCGTAAAGGGTTGGCTGATCTCAATTTCAACTACCAGAGTCTGAAAGACCTGACACGCATTACGCCCAAGCAGGTCAATATCGTCAATTGCTGGGAAGAAGAGGTGGGCATTACGCCCGGGCAGTTGTCTGAAACGGGTGGGAAATATGCGATCAAGTCGCTTACCATGGCGGTTCAGGCCCTGAAGGAAGGTAAGATCCAGGGGCTGGTAACTGCTCCCATTCACAAAAAGAACACCCAGTCGGCCGAATTTGATTTCACCGGGCATACCCCTTACCTGAAAAGCTTTTACAACGTACAGGATGTACTGATGCTGATGGTGGCCGAGAACTTCCGGGTAGGGTTGGTGACCGAACATGTACCCCTGCGCGAAGCTGCCCAGCATATCACCCGCGAAAGGATCCTGTCCAAACTCTATATTCTCAACCAATCGCTGATCAAAGACTTTGGCATCGAAAAACCCAAGATCGCGGTACTGGGCCTCAACCCCCATGCCGGCGACGAAGGGCTGATCGGCAGTGAGGAAAACGATATCATTAAACCAGCCATCAAGGACGCCAAACACAAGATGCTGGTGACAGGACCATTCAGCGCCGATGCGTTCTTTGCCCGCCACCATTATACGAAGTTCGACGCCGTACTGGCCATGTACCACGACCAGGGGCTGATCCCTTTCAAATCACTGGCGCTGGGCGATGGCGTTAATTATACGGCGGGTCTGCCGGGTATCCGCACCTCTCCCGATCATGGTACCGCGTTCGATATTGCCGGTAAGAACAAAGCCGACCACAGCTCGTTTATGGCAGCCATCTTCGAGTGTATCGATATCATCAACCGCCGTGCGGGTTATATTGAATACCGCCGTAATCCGCTGAAGAAGATGACCTCGGTGATCCTTGCGAATGCGGTGGATGAGGCGATCGAAATGGAAGAAACTGACGAATAATTTTCATTCGTTGTTGTATACAACAAGAGCCCGTATCGGATACTGATACGGGCTCTTTTGTTATTCAGTTACGGCGTGCAGGCCGGTAAGGCAACCTGCACAGGGCATGGATGCCTTGCAGGATAGACCGGTCAATGCGGACCGCCTATGTTATTGCTTGAACTGGCTGTCGGCTACGCCTTTGTTGACGGTGTAGCTGGCATAGGTGATGATCAATTGTCCTTTCTGCTCTTTGTCAGACGCGGCGGGGGCGGCTGGTTTTTCGCCGGTATCATAGTCGAAGGCAAGGCCTTTGGGCAATTTGTATTCGCGGGTGCTGAAGCTGAATACCACTTTATCGGGAAGCCCCCAATTGATGTACTGGCCATAGGTCATTTCCATTTCGTAGGTACCATTGCTGCGGGTGGTCATGACAGCCTTGCGGGTCACCGATTGTTTTTCATCGATGTACAGGGTGGCTACCACGATATCACTGTTCTCGTCGAGGGGCAGTAGTTTGACGATGCTAACGGCCACCCCACCAGCGGTGCCTTTACCGGCCGGTACGGCGGTGTAATTGCTGGAGGCAAAGAGGCCGCCCAGGTTCACATTGCCGCCGCCCTTGGGAACGATGGCGATGCCGTCTTCTTTTTTAATGCGAAACTTATCGGGATTCTTGTAATAGATCACCACTTTCGACTCGGGGATCTTCATAAACGATACATCTACTTTCATGGTGCCACTGGCCTGGTAGTCTTTTACGGTGGCCAGTTTGTCTTTTACCTTTTTTACGAGGGCGTCAGCTTCCTGGGCCTGGCCGGCGACAGCCATACAGGCACAAGTGGCTACAAGGAGGAGCGGCCGGAGTATTTTTTTCATCGAGGGTGTACTTTGAAGCAAGGCATGAAGCCGTTGCCGGAGCAAAGTTAAGGGATGCGCCTCCTTGCTGCCGCTCTTTGAAAGACTTTAACGAAACAGCAAAGAAATGCATCCCTTATGGTTTGTGCAGCCGGTTGGCCGGATCTACAGGAAGCTGTCGGATTCGCGATAAGCCTTGATCAGGGCTACTTCACCTTCCTTACCGGGCTTGGCATTACCGTGTTCCATGCCCAGGATGCCTTTCCAGCCTTTGGCATGTATATGTTTAAAGATGTTCTTATAGTTCATTTCACCGGTCGTTGGTTCTTTGCGGCCGGGGTTATCACCAATCTGGAGGTAACCGATCTCGTCCCACGACTTATTGAGGTTATTGATAATGTCTCCTTCATTCCGTTGCATGTGGTACATATCGAACAGGAACTTACAGCTGGGGCTGCCTACCGACTGGCAGATCATATAGGTTTGATCGGAGTGGCGGAGAAACAAGTCGGGATTGTCGCTGAGGGCTTCCAGTACCATAACCAGGCCATGTGGCTCGAGGATGGCGCTGCCTTTACGGAGAGCATTGATCACATTGGCGGTCTGGTATTCGAAGGAAAGACTTCTTTCGTAGTTACCGGGTACTACGGTCATCCATTTGGCGCCGCAACGTTTGGCTACTTCCACCGCTTCTTTGCAGTCTTTGATCATGCGGTCGATGTGTTCCTGCTTGCCGGTGGTGAGGGATGTTTTCCAGTGCCAGTTGTCGGAAGTGATCACAAACACTCCCATACGCATACCCAATGAGGCCAGGGTTTCGCCGATCTTTTTTTGTTGCTCCACCGGACGGCTCATCATGCCATTGTCTTCGATGGAGCGGAAACCCATGCTGTGGGCAAATTTGATCTGGTCGATGATGTCATTACCGGCGTGGTTTCTGAACATACCATCGTGAAAGGCATAGTCAAGGTTGAATGTTTTTTCAGCAGTCGTTAGGGTATCCGCCTGTTCGTTCGACTTACCCAAAGCTACCGTCGAGGTTGCGATGGAGGCGCCGGCGAACAAGGAATTACGCATAAATTGTCTACGTTTCATGTTCTGAGTGTTTGGTTAAATGTATGACCTATTGGCTGTAGCGGAGAATTTATTTTTAATGCAAACGTTTTCACATTGCGCTCCTGTAAGAGGACAGGGGTGTACGGTATTATTTTCTTATCTTTCGAGCATCTAAACATAATTGCGTGAAAAGACTGGCCCTATTCTTTTGCGGTGCTGCCACAGCGGGCATAGCAACGGCACAACAAAGTTCTACTTTCGAACCCTACGAGACGACGATCCAAGGCTCTTCGGTTTCTTTCAAGATGCAACCTATTCCGGAGGGACAGTTTCTGATGGGTAGCGGTGACAAGGAGCCCGGCAGGAGTGCCGATGAAGGCCCACAAAAAAATGTTAAGATATCTGCGTTCTGGATGGGCCGTTATGAAGTGACATATGATGAGTTCCTGTTATTCTTCAATGATGAGAATACCAGTCGCAATTCGGAGGTGGATGGTGTTACACGGCCTACGCCGCAGTACATCGACCTCAGCTGGGGTATGGGTAAGGCAGGTGGATTTCCGGTCAACAGTATGTCGCAGCGCACGGCGCTGATGTATTGCCGCTGGCTGTATAAGAAAACAGGCGTGTTTTACCGTTTGCCCACGGAAGCGGAGTGGGAGTATGCCTGCCGCGCCGGTAGCAATACCGCTTATTATTATGGCAACGATGCCAAGCAGTTGAAAGACTATGGCTGGCTGGCTGTCAACAGTAAGAACAAGTACCAGAAGGTAGGGCAGAAGAAGCCTAATGCCTGGGGACTGTATGATATGATCGGTAATGTGGCCGAATGGACGCTCGATCAGTACAACGACAAAGCGTTGGACAATCTGGCTGATGGGGCAACAGATCCTTCCTTATCGGAAGAAGATGTATATCCGAAAGTGGTACGTGGCGGTGGCTACCTCGACAAGCCGGAAGCGGCACGTAGTGCAGCCCGTGGCAAATCCGACCCTTCCTGGAACAAACGTGATCCGCAGATACCTAAAAGTAAATGGTGGCTGACAGATGGCATGCAGGTGGGGTTCCGCCTGGTAAGGCCGGCAAAAGCACCTACTGCGGAAGAAGCAGAAGCATTTTATAAAAAACACCTTGGTAACTAGATTGCTCCATCATAAAATAACAACCATGCACAAAGATGCACCCAACCAATCCTCCCGTCGTGATTTTGTGAAACAGTCTTCGCTCATCGCCGGCGGACTGATCGCTGCTCCCCTGTTTTCGAAAGCCAATTATTTTTCCGGCGCCGATGATGTGATCAAAGTAGCCCTGGTGGGTTGCGGTGGCCGCGGTACCGGTGCAGCCATGCAGGCATTGCTGAGCAAGCAAAATGTAAAGCTGGTAGCCATGGCCGATGCTTTCAGCGATCGCCTGGAGAAATGCTATAAGTCTTTGACGGCCGATTCCAAATCGGGCGATAAATCGGTGAAAGACAAGGTCGATGTACCAGCCGAAAGAAGGTTTGTGGGTTTCGATGGTTATCTCAAAGCCATTCCCCTGGCAGACGTCGTGATCCTGGCCACCCCTCCGGGTTTCAGGCCCATTCACTTCGAAGAAGCGATCAAGCAAAATAAACATGTGTTCATGGAGAAGCCGGTGGCTACCGATCCGGCCGGTGTGCAGAAAGTACTGGCTGCTGCCGAGCAGGCCAAGGCGAAAAAGCTCAATGTGGTAGTAGGCCTTCAACGGCATTACCAGAACAGCTACCGTGAACTGTTCAAAAGGAAAGACCTGATCGGCGATATCACTTCGGCACAAGCCTGGTGGAACAATGACGGCGTATGGGTGAATAAACGTCAGCCCGGCCAAACGGAAATGGAGTACCAGATGCGCAACTGGTATTATTTCGTATGGCTTTGTGGTGATCATATTGCCGAGCAACACATCCACAATATCGATGTGATCAACTGGTTCAAAGGTGGCTATCCCGTCAAAGCCCAGGGTATGGGTGGTCGCGAGGTACGAAAGGGGAAAGACAATGGTGAGATCTTTGACCACCACTATGTAGAATTCCATTATGCCGACGGCTCTATCCTCAACAGCCAGTGCCGCCACATTCCCGGCACCATGAGCAAGGTCGATGAGTTGCTGATCGGCACCAAAGGCAAGATCTACACCGGTGATGCCAATATTGTGAACTATAAAGGAAAGGTACTGTACCAGTATGACAGGGCACAGGAGAACAATCCTTACCAGACGGAGCACGACGAACTGTTTGCAGCGATTGCAAACGGACAATACAAATTCGCCGACGCGGAAAACGGTGCTAAGAGTACGATGACCTCTATCCTCGGTCGTATGGCTACTTATTCCGGACAGGTGATCGAGTGGGACAAGGCCATCAATTCGGGCCTGAACCTGCAACCCAAACAATACGATTTTGCGGCAGCGCCACCCGTATTACCCAATGCAGATGGCTGGTATCCAGTGGCTGTACCAGGTGCTACCAAATACGGTTTCTAATCGTTTTACCGAATAGTGACAAAAGGACCACCTCAGCGGTGGTCTTTTTTATTGGTCGTATACGGTTAGCGATGCCTGCCATAGGCTTCCGCATAGTGGTAAATCCTTATATCTTGTTAATCTGACAGTTTTTTGTTGTCTGTTTGCGGGTTAAACAGGTATAATTCCCCTATCTTTAGCGCAAACCTTTAAAACTAAACAACAAGCTACCTTGGCCAAGTTGAGCTATTATATAGCCCTACCCTTTATTTACCTGCTTTCTGTACTTCCTTTCCCTGTGTTATACCTGGTATCGGATTTCTTTTATTTTGTATTGTACCGTGTTATCGGCTACCGCAAGAAGGTAGTGAACAGCAACCTGCGTAATTCTTTCCCCGATAAATCCGCAGCAGAGATCAAAGCGATCGAAAAGCGTTTTTACCGTTATTTCTGTGATCTGTTTCTGGAAACGTTCAAGACGCTTACGATCAGCCCCGCCAGCATGCTGAAGCATTGCCAGATGGAGCCTGCGACTGAACAGCTTTTCAAAGATTTTGCCGCAAACGACCAGAGTCTGATGATCGTCATGGGGCACTATGGCAACTGGGAATGGGCTGGTAATACCTTCAGCCTGTTGTGTAAACACCAGTTGTATGTGATCTATCACCCCCTCTCTCATCCTTATTTTAACAACCTGATCATAAAAATGCGCACGCGATTTGGAACTAAGCTGATCGCGATGAAGGACACTTTCCGGGAAATGGTGGCTAACCGGTCCCATTTATCGGCCACGGCCTTTATAGCGGACCAGACACCGGCTCCGGACAGGGCTTTCTGGATGAATTTTCTGCACCAGGAAACACCCGTGTTTCCGGGAACGGAGAAGATTGGGCAGAAAATGAATTATCCGATAGTTTATGTTACCATCAGAAGAATAAAAAGGGGCTATTATACGTTTGGCGCAGATGTGTTGATGTTACCGCCCTTTAATAGCACACAGGAAGGAGATATTACAAAGGCTCATACGAAAAGACTGGAAGCGGATATTGTAGCACAGCCGGATACCTGGCTATGGACGCACCGCCGGTGGAAACACAAGAGACCCGAACATCAATCAATTTTAAAGTAATTAAATGTCAAATATGCTGTGTGGAAAAGAGCTGATCCTTGCTACGAAACCGTATGCCAAAGAGGACAGACGTAAGAGTTGGTTGTATACCTTATCAACCCTGGCGATATTGATTGCCACGCTGGCTGCTACGGTGCTGGTGCCGTGGTTGCTTGCCAAGGTGGTACTCAGTGTGATCAGCGGGCTGCTGCTGGTCAGGATGTTTGTGATCTACCATGATCATCAGCATCATACTATTTTGCATAAATCGGTGATCGCAGACGGGATCTTTACCGTGTTTGGTATTTATATGCTGGCGCCTACCAGTATCTGGAAGCGTTCGCATGACCATCACCACAAGCATAACTCTAAATTATTCAGCGCCAGCATTGGTTCTTTCCCGATTGCTACGCGTCAGAAGTTTTTGAGCATGTCGGCCGGAGAACGGATCGGCTACCTGGCTATCCGTCATCCGCTCACCATTGGCCTGGGCTATTTTACCATGTTTATGCTGGGCATGTGTGTAAGTTCTTTTCTCAGCAGCCCGCGTAAGCATTTCGATGCGCTGATTGCCCTGTTGCTGCACATAGGTGCCGCAGTGGCTATTTTTATGTTCTGGGGTTGGGATGCCTGGTTCTTTATGTTCTTCGTCCCTTTCCTGATTGCGTTTGCGCTGGGGTCTTACCTGTTCTATGCGCAGCATAACTTTCCCGGTGTTACTTTCTGCAGCAACGCGGATTGGGCGTATGACAAAGCGGCCCTGGAATCTTCCAGCTATATGACCATGAATCCCGTGATGCATTGGTTCACCGCCAATATCGGCTACCACCATATCCACCACCTGAATGCCAAGATCCCCTTTTACCGGTTGCCGGAGGTGATGGCTAAGTTTCCTGAATTGCAGGTAGCGCGTACCACTTCGCTGCGCCCCAGCGCTATTATCGCCTGTCTGCGCCTCAAGGCCTGGGACCAGGAGCTGGGTCGTATGGTTTCTCTGAAAGAGCTAGGTACAAAACGCCGCCGGAAGGCAAAGTTGGCGACCGCTTAATTGATTTGAACTGCCCGGCTGAAATAAGCAGGCTTGTTAAATAGTTGAACCCGATAGATCACGCACCTGTGCGTTGCCTATCGGGTTCTTTTTTATTGGCTGCCTGCTTGCAGCTTAGGACAGAATATCTTTTCTGCGGAATATATAGATGGAGGTGCCCAGGAAAAAAGCAATATGAAATAACAGTATACCTGCCGAGCGTGCCACGGCGCCATAGTTGACCGGGTTGTCGAAAAAGCCTTTCCAGCCCAGCATGTGGGAGGTAAACAAGAAGGGCTTTATCAGGCCAAACAAGGGCAGGTCGACCGTCGACAAGATGGTAAACACGATCACGATACTCATGGTGGCCACAATGGGGCCGATAGAGTTTTCTGCGAAGAGCGACAGGAAAAACGACAGGGCAGCAACCGTGGTCATGGCGATGGCCGCAAAACCAAATGCCGCAATGTAACGCCACATCACATCTGCCTGGCGGTGCAATATGATCTCCTGGCTTTTGGCGACGACCAGGTCGCCGACACCAAAAACAAGCATCGATAGGAACAAGGAGAGAAAGGCCATCCACACCAATAACAACAGCGTATATATGGTGCTTGCCAGGAACTTGGAGAGCATCAGCGAAGTTCTGCTGATCGGTTTGGTCGCCAGCAGGCGCAACGTGCCCATATTCGCTTCTCCCGCGATCATATCGCCGCCAATGAGGGCGATGAGCAGGGGCACATGTATCAATAAGGTCTGCAGGATGAAATAGCAAACGAAATAGCCGTTGGCGATCTTGCCTTCGATGGAGAAATGCGACCGGATCGATTGCAACAGCAGATCGATATAAGAATCGGCATCGACGTAAAGGGCCAGTTGGATCAATAACACGATCGCCGCGATCGCTGCAAAGGCTATATAGGTGCGGGGCCTTTTAAATATCTTGAATAGCTCAATTTGTAAGAGGGTCCACATGTCGGTTGGCAGTTGTTAAAGCAAGAAAATAGGCTTCCAGCGAGTGCTGCGGTTGCAGGGCATTGATGGCCGCGCCAATTTGTACCAGCTCGGTAGTCAGTGCGGGCACCTGCTGCTGGTCCATCTGCAGCAGGATCGAGTCGGCCGTTTGCTCCCTGATCAATGCCTGCCAACGGCTTTTGCGGATGGCCGGCAATACCGTCGCCAGGTTATCGATACCGACCCGGATGAGCATCCTGGAGGGGTCAAACAGTTCATGTACACCCCCTTCCGCTACTTTTTTGCCTTTGTCGATAATGATCATCCGGTTGGCGGTCATCTCGATCTCGTGCAAGAGGTGGGAGGAGACCAACACTGTTTTCTTACGCTGGTGACTAAGGTTGATGATCAGTTGCCGGATGTCGGCGATGCCCTGGGGATCAAGTCCATTGGTGGGCTCGTCGAGCATGATGAGTTGTGGATCGTGTACGAGGGCCACAGCAATGCCAAGCCGCTGTTTCATGCCCTGTGAAAAAGTCTTAACGGGACTGTTTACGCGATCTTTTAAACCAACCAGCTCGAGTTGATCCAGGAGTTGCTGCCTGGTAGGTCTGATACCACTCATTCGGGCGAACAAGGAGAGGTTCTCATAAGCCGTCAGGTACTTGTAGAGGTCGGGTCTTTCAATAACGGCGCCTACCTGTCGAAGTATGTCTTTCCGGTGTTTGTAGAGATCCATTCCAAATAGTTCGATTTTGCCGGCTGAAGGTTGTATGAGTGTCAGCAACATGCGAATGGTAGTCGATTTACCGGCACCGTTTTGACCAAGAAAGCCATAAACGTCGCCTTGCTCAACGGTAAATGAAATGTCATCAACCGCTTTCAGATCTTTGTAGCTTTTACTGAGGTGGGTAACCTGAATGATAGCAGACATAATGATATTGCGTTACAAGTTACAACCCAAATTGTTAGCGGCATTAAAAAAGAATTAGTGCGTGAAGTGTCGATTTGTCAATGTAGCATGCCAAAAAAAATGTCTCAATTACTTGCATAATCCAGGAGGTCGTTATACTTTTGCCTCATCTCCCACCATCCTCTGACAATTCCGTTACCTGCAAGACCACACGATTTCCAATCTTGCACCAATTTCCAACATCGACAACAGACTGAATTATAACCGTTATCAGGTTATTACTTATAGTATATTTTCCAATAGCTATGTGAGCTTGGAGTGGAGTCATATTCCCCCGATCGTATCCCCTTTAACCAACGTATTCGTATTCTCCTTCCTTTGAATGCCCCGATGAATGTTCTTCATCAGCTGTATCTCGATTATCTAAACTCTGAAACTTACATCAATGAAAGGAATTTCTACACTCCTTGCGTCCGCATGGATGCTCACTTCACTTGGGGCGACAGCTCAGGTAACTGAAAACTTCAACTCCCGTCAAGGCACTTCTCTGTACATGGTAAAACCACACCTCGAGAGCAAATGCTGGATCTTCAACAATTTTAATATCAATGATGGATACACGCCTGGTATCGAAGGCGATGGCGCGATGGTATCTACTGTTACTACCGGTTCTACCGACCAGTCCGTTGGTATTTTTTCTCAGGTAGTGGATGTACCTGGTTCTATCCAGGTGAAATTCAGCTACAAGCTGAGCGACGCGCTGCAGGCAGGTCAAACCCGGACGATCAAGATCTTCCTGGCTACTGCTGACCTGATCCCTGCAGGTGCTGAACTGGCTACGATTACACTGGATCAAAATACGCCGGTTGGCCAAACGATCAACTTCGACCAAAACTTTGGTCCGGTAGGTTCTGGTCCATACCGTGTTTACTGGCTTTATCAAGGTACTGGTGGCGACACCAAACTGGCGATCGATAAGGTTTATTTAGGAGTCCCGCTTTACTATCCAGCAGGTTGTAACTCAGCGCCCGTTGCAGTTGCAGATAACTTCAACGGCGCTGCTAACCGCACGGCTTCCGGCGACGTAACGCTCAATGACAATGACCCGGAATCTGAGTGGTTCGATGCCTACCTGACCGAGCAATCGCCCGATGGTGTTGTAGAGCTGCAAACCAATGGTCAGTTCACCTTTACCCCCAACGCTGGTTTCCTGGGCCTTTCCACGACCTTCAAGTACCGTATCTGTGATTTTGGTTACACACCTCAGTGCTCTGAAGAAGTAACTGTAGAGCTTACCTTCCAGGCTGCCACACTGCCTGTGAGTCTGGTAGACTTCAAAGGATTGTACCAGGACAACGGTGAGGTTGAGCTGAGCTGGGTAACTACTTTCGAGCAGAACAGTGATCGTTTCGAGATTGAAAGAAGCTTCGACGGTGAAAAATGGACAGTAGTTGGTACGAAGAAGACCGGTGAGAACTCCAGCGTCAGAAAAGCTTATTCGTTCATCGATAAGGTAGGTCGCAACACAGCTGCTAAGCGTGATATCTACTATCGCCTGAAGCAAGTTGACCTCGATGGGCGCTCTGCTTACAGCAAATTATTGATCGTTCGGGTGTACAATACCCAGGCGCTGAAGAGTGTGAGTGTGAGCCCGAACCCTGCGAAGAACGACATCGCTGTCAATGTGCAACTGAATGAAGGATCTTTCATCGTGATGAAAGTGTTGAATGCAGCTGGTACGGAAGTGTTGCGCAAATCGGCTAAAGCTGGTGCTGGTTCCAACAGCTACCTCATGGACGGTAGCAGCAGCCTCAAGCCTGGTATGTATGTACTGGAAGTAACTATCAACAGCAAAGAACGCATGGTCGTTAAGCTGATCAAAGAATAATTGGTTAGGTTTCAACAGAGGTAAGAAAGCATCCCCCCTGTCCTGCTTAGTATTACGGTTAGGATAAGGGGGGACTTTTTTTTGAAGGCAACATGACGTAGAGGCAAAGAATGCATCGGGGCATAGAGGCAATCGCGACATTCGTCGGGACAACGAGGGGAAGAAAGGTTACGAGTACCAAGAAGCGGATGAGGGCAGGAATAGGTGTACATGTGAAGTGCGGGGGAGGTGCCTGCCTGACAAATGGGGACAAAGACTACGGGGAATACTAAGTGGTTTTACAAATGCAGACCGGCCAGCGATGGCCGGTTTATTTTTTTACACCGAGGTAGGATTGCAGGTTGTTGACGTAATCTTCGAAGGCCTTTACCCCAACGGGGGTGATCTTACAGGTTGTCTGCGGATAATTGTCTTTGAATTGTTTGGCCACTTCTATATATCCGGCCTCTTTGAGCTTGTTGATCTGCACACTCAGGTTGCCGGCTGTGGCGTTGGTCTTCTCTTTGATGAAGGTAAATTCTGCTTCCTTCACGCTGATGAGGAGTGACATAACGGCCAGCCGGAGCTGTGAGTGTAGTATCGGATCTAGATCTTTAAATTCCATTACGCTGCGATTCTGTCTGTTGACTGCATCTTTTTCCTGAATTCACTTCTCAACATGTACCCTGGGATCAGGTAGCCTATTAATACCGCCAGTGCAGAGATCATCATATCATGCCTGAAATCGGTGGCCAGGAAGATACCCAACGCAGCAGCCCAGTTGACCCAGGCGCCCACGATCAACGGCTTGAATCGGATAGCGCTGCCATGGATGAACATCCAGAAAGCATACAGGATATAGAAATAGCCAAACGAAAAGGAATGATTGCCCAGGTAGGAGCCAGCCAGGATGGCCAACAAACTGATGAAAAAGGCACTTTGGATCTTGTTCAACAGTCCCTGCATATAAGTTTGCACCCGGTTGGTTCTGGCTTTTTTTGAGCGCCAATTGAAGGCATACGCTATCAATCCCACCACCAGCATACCCAGCCATACTTCTCCCACATAACGGCCATAGCCCATATATCCCATAATGCACGAAATGACGGAGGCTGAAAACAATAACCAGCCCCACAGCAGCCAGCCATCACCATTTTCCTGGTGTTCGTCTCTGGACGACTGGATCATCTGTTGTATCAACTGAAGGCTGTCTTCTCCGGATAGTTTATTCTCTTCCATTACTTATGCATTGTCTTTTTTGTACTTCGACTGCAGGATATACCCTGGAATGATCCAGGCAATCACTACTGCCAGCGAGATCATCAATAACTGGTAATCGTACGGAACAAAAGGGCCTACCAGCGAAAGCACCCAGCAGCCGATGCCGCCAATCACCAGCGCCCTGGTCTTGAGGATGACGCCCGACAAAAAGGTGGGCATTCCGTAAAGCGCCAGCAAGGCCGTATTAAAATACTTGTAGTATTCCTTGCCCATGATCTGCCCAAACATGAATCCAAAGAGGAACATGAGTATGGCGAATGTAATCCACACATAGGAAACGATCTCATCGGTATAGGTGCGTACCTTGTTTTGCTTTTTCCGTTTGCGGGCATAGATCAACTGGAAAATCAGTATTATCCACATCGTAAACCATACAACATAATGGTGCGCGAAGTGCATCCGCAGTAAAATGAACTGTGTAACACTGCACACAAATACGGCCCAACCCCACAACAGGTAGGCAAACCCGTTTTCGCTGTACTTGTTGCGCGCCTTGTCGATCATGGACTGGATGAGCTCAAGGCTTTGCGCGTGTGTAAATTCAGGTTGTTGTTCCATGCTGGCATTAATTATGGTGTTTAACCATGGGTCAAATATAAAGTTGTCCACGGCAAATCTGCGCAAGGCAGGCCGTGGACAATGCACATGATATACACTTAGTTGAACTGGGTCAGGAAATACTGCACCTGCGACTTGCCCCAGTGTGGGTGAATGTCTGATTCAGGTTTGGCCGTCTCGAATTTCTTCAGGGAAAGCTCGAAGAGTGTTTTGGCTTCTGCCTTGCTGCCGCCGAATTGCTCCGGTGTATAGAATTTATCCTGGCCTTCGAGCATGTACACGCGTGGGTTTTCAGGGTTCAGTGCCTTTGCTTTTTGCAGTGCTTCTGCTCCGATGGGGCCGTAGGTCATATACCTGTTCATGGGATCTACGGTGAGGCGGAGGGTGGCGATCATCTTTTTGAGGCAGTAAATATCGGAGTTTTCCTTGTTCAACGCCTCTGCTTTGTTCAGCAGTTCTTCTGCTTTGTTGGCAAGAGGATCCAGCTTTTCGCCGCCACCGCCACTGGATGGATTGCTCTGCATCAATCCGGTCATGATGTTACCCAGGGCCGCGTAGTAGTAGGGCAACCATTGTGTTTTTTCTGCATCGGCGATCCGTTGAAAGGCGTTGGCGGCTGTTGTCCAGCCTTCTGCAGAACGCAAGGTGTCGAGGCTGGCGACATTGGTCTGCATGGCCTTGGTATATCTTTCGCTTTGGGCGCTTGCTGCAATGGTCAGTACGGTGAAGGTTATGGCTGTGATGATCTTTTTCATATTGCTTTTTTTATGGAATGAGTTATTTGTTTTTATTCTGCATGAGTTTCTGGTATTCTTTTTCTGCCGCATCTTCTTTCGAGAGAACAAAGGCGCCCAGGTAATGGAAGATCAATCCAATACCCCATCCCAGCATGGGCCATACGGGCCAGGGCAAGCCATTGTGTTCGCGGTGCTGACCGTTGGCAAATGTATAGATGATCCAAAAGAAGGCATTGAAGACGATGTACGCTGCCAGGTGGTATTTAAAGCTGGCGCGGCGTTTGGCAATTTCCCATACCTGGGGATCTTTTTCGTTTTGCATATAGAATGTTTTATGTTGGTTTATTTAAAGATTGCTGTTGATGACTTCATCGCTTCTGTCAATACCGAAACTCAGGAAGCAGCCCAGAAAGAAGAATCTTTTGGCGGTAGGTACCACAGGCTCTTTGTGCATTCCGTTGGCGGAGTAATTGTATCCGAAGATCTGGTTGTTGCCGATCACGTTGTTGACTGAGAACACCCATACCGCAAAGCTTTTGGCTTTTTGGTTGCCGATATTGGGCAGGTAGTTGACACTAAAGCTCATGCTGTGGTAGGGGATGGTCTTTCCTTCATCTGCGATCGTGAACTTGTTGCTGCTGTTGTTGTACCGGATATTGTAGTAAGGTCTGCCGGATGCAAAGGTGTAGGAACCGTTGAACTGTGTTTTGAGTTTGGTGACAAACTTCTTCACGATCAGGCTGGCCGTATGGTTGGCAGCAAAGTTGGGCTGAATCGCATATGGGAAGTTGAGGTAATCACGTTTGGTATCCAGGTAGGAGTAAGAGATCCAGTAATCGAAATTTTTAAAGGTTTTGCGATCGCGCCAGAATATTTCGATGCCTTTTGCGTGACCAAAGCCACCACCACCTACGCTGTCGATGATATTGGTGCCGGCCGTTGAAAAGGTTTTAGTCAGCTCATTGTATTTTTTGTAAAAAGCTTCGAAACGCAGGGTGTAATCTTTGGTTACCTTTTGCAGGTTGAGGATATAGTGTGTTGCTTTGGTATAGGCGAGGTTATCGTATACGTAGTTGCGCAGGTAGAAGTCTTTTTCTGGTTTTTGATAAAAGACGCCGTAAGCCAGCGATGCTTGTGTTTTGTCACCGAGCTTGTAAGCGAGCGACAGGCGGGGAGCTATATTGGCTTTTTCCAGTTGTGAGGAGTGCTCTACACGGCCGCCGATCTTGGCTGCGAGGTCATTGGTAATATAGATATCGGTTTCTGCAAAGGCTGCTTTGAAATGATCGTCTGTTCCGGTGCGGCTTTTGGGAACGAACTGGTTCGTGAAGTCGTTCTTGTCACGGAAGTAGAGGTACTCACCACCCAGGCGCAGTACACTCAGGCCGGGGAACTTTCTTTCAAACACTGCTTTTACCTGCGACAGGCTTCCGTTTGATTGTACGTGGAAACTCTTGCCGCCAAACGGCTCGTCGACGATATGCTGCGGAACATTGTCCTGGTTTTGCAATTCATTATTGATCTTGTCGGTGTTCTCGCTATAGGAGGCGCCCAGGTTCACCCGCCAGTTGCGGCTCAGTTTTTCCCGGTACGAGAGGTTGGCGTATACATTAAAGTTGGTCAGGCCAAAGGCATTCTTCAGGTTAGCCGAATCGATATCTGCCCGGCGAACACCCAGCTGGTTGTAGTTGAAGTAACCATAAAATTTCAGCATACCTGTTTTGGAGGTCTTGATCCGGAAATTGCCTTCGCCATTGTGAAACTCGGGGGTGTGGAAGTTATCTACCCGTTGTTTGATCACCGCGAAGTAGGCGATGAGGTTGGTATAGTTGTAGTTGACACCCCAGCTGGCGGTTTTCTTTTTGTTCAGCTTTTGGTAGCCGCCATTGAGACCGACGGTGGAGATACCGAGGCTGGCAGATGTTTGTTCTGGCAGGTCGATGGATTCGAGGATTAACGCGGAAGAAAGTGCCTGTCCATACAAGGCTGAGTAACCACCAGAACTGAACACGGTTCCCTTGAACAGAAACGGCGAAAAGCGACCGCGTTGTGCAATATCTGGTACACTGCTGAAGAAGAAGTTGTTGACCAGGGTACCATCGATGAAGACTTTTGTTTCCTGGGCAGTACCACCCCGCACAAAAAGTCCTTCGCTTTCACCTACCTGTTGGGCGCCGGGTAAGGTTTTGATGGCGGCGGTGATATCTGCGTTGGCACTGGCGGTGGTCACTATATCGAGTGGGTTCAGGACGGTCGTTCTTTTGGTATCGCTGGCTTCGAAAGAGCCGGCGGTGATCACTACGGCTTTCAGTTCGCTGGGTTCTTCTTTCAGCAAGACATCGACGGTGATGGCATTACCGGTAATATTGATCTTTTGTTCGAAGAGTTTAAATCCGATGGAAGTGACCAGGATCGTTTGATCGCCCTTTTCTGATGTTTGGAAACGGTAGATACCGGTCGAGTCGCTGGTACCTCCATCGTAGGTGTCTTTAATGGCTATACTGGCGCCGGCGAGAACCCGGCCTTTGGCATCCTTTACTTTCCCGGAAACGGTGGTTTGGGCAGAACCACAGAGCCAGGTGAGGAGCAGCAGGATGAGTGGGAGCAACTTAATCATGTTAGCGGTAGTTTGTACAGCGAAGCTAAAGTAGTTTATATCATAAACCAAATGATGTTGTAAAGCTAATTGCCTTTTTCGGGGTTGGTTTTACACGAAACAGCGTATAAGTGGTTGATAATGATCGCAGAAAATAAGGGAATATTTTTTTTAAACGGAGACTCAGCCTATCGGCGGTCAGCTGGTTACATTCGTAATAGGGTGTGTGGAGGGTGTTTTACGACTAGTGTGAGCTCCTTCGTTTTTTTCCGATGGGGCTTTTACCTTGCAGGCGCCAGGTTAATTGAGTACTCTTGTGGTAACCCTCTTCCGTAGAAAGCCCTCATACCGTTCCCCCGGTCACTGAGGTGGTACATAGATGCTTGTTAGACTTGAGCGCAGGCTGATCTTTATGGCCTGATAACCCCCGCTTGACCTGCCAACAGGCAACCATTATAATCAATTAGTCCCGTACAAAATCTGTACTATGAAACACGTTTACCTGCTCACCATTCATTCCATCCGGACACGACACCGGCTTAAGGGTCATACCGTACAATACTGTCATCCTCCTTTTTATCGGTGTCTATAGGCTTTTAGTACACCCTGGTAATTATTGCAGCATCCTGTGCTGAAACGGTTCTGATACCGTAAGGGCAACTGCATGTCATTACCTAACCCCATCAACTCCTTAACGACCCTAATTGCTGTAGCTATGAAACCCTTTCATTACCTGATTGCCTTATCGTTTGCCGGGATTTCCCTGTCGGTCAATGCTCAAGCGGTCTATAGCCGTGTAGTGTTGAAAATACCGCCCGAAGGCTTGGGCTGGCTGGAAACGCAAGGCGTCGAATTTGATCATGGAGAAGTGAATAAAGAAGAAAAGACTTTTATTACAACGATCGATGAGGTATCGCTGGCCAATCTCAAAAAGGCTGGCATTGCCTATTCCGTGCTGATCGATGATGAAGCAGCCCGGTTTGCCAAAACGGCCAGGAAGGAGGATTTCTATAAACAACGTGATGCCGTGATGCTCAACGGCCAGTTGCAATTTGAAAATCCCTGCGGTTCACATTATGATCGTATTGCTGTACCTGCAGGCTTTATCAGCGGTTCGTATGGCGGGTATTATACCTGGCAGGAAATGCAACAGCGAATAGATTCCCTGGTGCATCACTATCCGCACCTGGTGCAAAAGATCATTTTGCCAACCCCTACGCTGGAAGGCAGGCCGCTGATCGTGGTGAAGATCTCCGATAACCCGGGTATCGACGAAGCGGAGCCGGAAGCTTTTTACACCGGCCTGCACCATGCCCGTGAAGGTATGAGCATGATGAACCTGTTTTTCTTTATGCAATACCTGGTGGAGAACTATGCCACCGATAACCGTGTCAGGGACCTGGTGGATAACCGGGAACTGTTCTTCCTGCCCTGTGTAAACCCCGATGGCTACTACTACAACCAGGTGAGCCAGCCAGGTGGTGGTGGTATGTGGCGTAAAAACCGCCGGCCCAACGGTGGCAGTCAATATGGTGTAGACCTGAATAGAAACTACAATGTTGACTGGGGCGTAACGGGTACCAATATCAGTACTTCACATAGTCCCGTCAATGACGCGTACGTTGGTCCGTCTGCGTTTTCTGAATTGGAAACGCAGGCTATCCGCGCCTTCTCTGCCACCCGTCATTTCAAGGTGGCGATCGATCACCATGCTTACGGTAACTATTATGTTACTCCCTACGGTCGTCCGGCTTTGCATCCGCTTACTGTGGCTGACCAGTCGTTTTATTCTTACGCTTCGGCCCTGATGTCGCGGTACAACGGCTATTTTACCGGCGATGGGATGGCTACGGTAGGCTATTATGCCGTAGGCAATTCACGCGACTGGCATATCTCCGGCGATATCGGTATGGGCACCAAGGAAAAAACCTATGGTTATACGGTAGAAGTGGGCTCGGGCAATACGGGATTTGGTTTCTGGCCCGATCCGGAGTATATCATTCCAATTGCGAAAAGCATGTTCTTTGCCAATATGCAGATGGCCTATATGGCGGGAGCCTATTATGAGTTGCAGGATATGCAACCGGTGGCGATCACCAGCTCAACCGGTTACTTCGATTTCAGTTTGCGGCGCATCGGGCTGACGGATGGCCCGGTGTCGGTTTCCATCGTCCCGCTCGAAAATATCGCGTCGATCACCAACAGCGTCACCGAAGCCAGCCTGGGTAATTATTTCGATACCGTGCAAAGGCGGATCGGTTATACTTTACCGCCCTTGCTGCCGGCTGGTTCTACCATCCGGTTTGTGTATGAGATCAGTGCCGGTGGCATCACTTTGCGGGATACGATTACCAAGCTATTGCAACCTGTTTCCTTGTTGTCGGACAATATGGAGTGGAATGCGAATGCCAGCTGGACTTTGTCTGGCTCCTGGGGCACCAGTAGTTCAACAGCCTACCAGGGTACGCGCGCGCTCAATGAATCACCCGGGGGAAACTATGGCAATAACACTACCTCCACGGCTACTTACAATCATGCGTTTGACCTGTCGGACGCGACTTCGGCCTACCTGTCTTTTTGGGTGAAGCACCGGGCTGAGAACAGTTTTGACAAACTGCAGGTGCAGGTGTCTACCGGTGGTTCGTATCAATCGTTGTGCGGGCAGCAAACGGTGTCGGAAGATGTTGGTACCCTGGGTAGCCAGCCTGCACTGACAGGTATGCGGGATGCCTGGACTCGTGAAGTGATCAACCTGCGCAATTACCTGGGTAATGCATCGGTGAACTTCCGGTTTCGGTTCACGTCAAACGGGTCGGGCGTACTGGATGGCTTTTACATCGATAATGTAGAACTCGTGAAAGCTACGTCGCTGGTATTGTCGTCGGGTACAGGAACCGCGCAGCCTCCTCCTGTCGATCAGAGCGTATCGGGCATACGGTTATATCCCAACCCCGTGCAGCAGGCTGTGTTTGTTCGTTTCAACAATGCTGTACGGTCGGTGGTATTGGTGAGGATTACTGACCTGGCAGGCCGGCAGTATGTTGCGCAGCAGGTGGAATTGCCCAAGGGTACTGTGAACCACCGCATCGAAGTAAGCCAGTTGCCGCCGCAGGTGTACCTGATCCACACCGGCAATGCCCAGACGGGTGAAACAGCCATATTCAAGGTGATCAAACAATAACGTTCATTGCGGGCTGCCCGGTGGGCAGTCTGCTCGGATTATTCAATAACCGAAAATCCATGCTCATGAAAACCAGATCTACTATCCTGATTGTTCTTATTTTATTACTACTGCTCTGGGGAATGACGGAGCGCGCCTCGGCCCAAACCATCGACCTCAGTAAAACGGTGGCCAATATCAGCACCAGCGGTAATGGTACCAGTGGCAGTGAAGGCAATATCCTGGAGTATACCATTGTCGCGAAAAACCTTTCGACCGGTAACTATACCAATGCGATCCTGTATGACAATATTCCGGCAGGTAGTGCTTACATTGCTGGCTCTACCACGTTGAATGGCAATCCAGTGGCCGATGCCAGTGGCAAGATGCCTTATGCCAATACCGGTAATGTGATACAATCTCCCGCTGCATCGCTCGGTACTTTGTTACCGAACAATGCAGCTACCGTGAAGTTCCGGGTACGGGTTACGGCCAACGGTGGCAACATCAATAATTTTGCAATGCTCGAGTGTAAGAGTGGTAGTACCACTCTTTCGCAAAGCTCCAATACTGTTTTCACCAACCTGGCACCTGATCCGCAGTGTACCATCGTCTATCAATCCACCGCCGAGGTTACCAATGGGTTGCCACAAAGTAGTCCCAGCAAACCTTACCGGTATATCCGTACTGTCAATACCACAGATGGTACAGCAGGCCCGATGATCTACGATGGCGCCAATGGCCTTTGTTTCGATGCCATCACCGGCAACGCCCTGGCCAACGGTTCTGTATTGACCTACGCCTCTGCGCTGGCCTATGACAAGAATACCAACCGTATCTATTTTGTCAACAACTATCGCAACAACTACCAGGACCTGAGTTATATCGATCTCAATGTATCGCCCGCTGTTGCGCGGCAATTCGTAGGTTACCCACTGGAAACAAACCTCAACGATGGCTACAACATCAACCGGATGTCTTTCTGTTCGGATGGGTATGGCTACGCCATTACCCAAAATGGACGTGACATTATCCGTTTTTCTATTAACCCGGTTACCGGCGCACCCATTATCAACCGACTTGGTTCGTTGAGCAATGATGCCAACAACGGTGCGAACAATATCCTGAATGAAAGTGGTGGTGATATTTTTGGCGACGGCTCGGGTAACCTGTACCTGATTGCCAATTCCAGTAAGTTGTATAAGATCAATCCCAATAATAAGGTGGCTACGTTTCTGGGTTCTGTAAGTCCTTTTCCCGGAACGTCCAACTCCATGGCGGTAGACCCTGCCGGTAATGTTTATATAGGTGGAGCTTACCGCAATGTATTCAATGTGAACCTGGCGAGTATGGGCGGCGTTTCGATCGTTAGTGATTCCTTGAACAATGTGTGGACCAACGGCGACTATACGAGTTGTGGATTTCCTGTGCTGGCGCCTGTCCTCGTGGCCAACAAGACCTACCATAACATCAATGGTCATTTGGGTGTTGTGGGCGGTGATACGGTCGAGTATGTGATCGAGGTGATCAATACCGGTAACCTCAACGCGGCCGGGGTGAAGTTGTATGATGCTATTCCGGCCACTACCAATTATATTCCCAATTCGACCAGGCTCAACGGTATCACAGTTCCTGACGTCAGTGGGAAAATGCCTTTTTCGTTAACTGGTGGGCGCCTGATCAACACGCTAGGTCAGCCCAATGGTATCGTAAGGCCGGGCGATCAACACAAGGTGGTGATGACCTTCCGCGTTAAAACGACGGCCAATAATTATGTGTGTAATCAATCGCGGGTGACGCTCTTCGATATCAATGGGAATACCATCTTTATCAACACCGACGACCCTACGCTACCGGGCGCAGGTGCGCAACCCACCTGTTACTATGCCAACGGGGTATTGCCGGAAAACAGTTTAACTTTTAAAGCCAGTTTAGTCGATGATAAATCTTTACTTCAATGGATCGTACAAGATGAAAATGGTGTCGATCGCTACGAGGTCGAGTATTCAATGGATGGAAAGGAGTTTAAGGCGCTCGGCAGGGTCAATAGCCAGGGAGACCTGGTAGGTACCCGCACCTATGAATTTGCCGACGAAGTAAATGTGGTAGCCGTGGCACGGTATTACCGGATCAAGGTATATGGTGTCAACGGCGGCAGCATGTATTCCTCCGTAATCCGGTTAAGTATGCGTACCCTGCAGGTGAATCGGATATTGCCGAACCCTTTCGACAAGCAGGTGACTGTACAATTGCAATTGAAGACGGCTGAAAAGGTGCAGTTCCGGTTGTTGGATATGTTTGGCCGGGTAGTCTATCACCAGATGGAGTCGCTGGGTAAGGGTGTGCATGCCCTGACCATTGAACTTCCGGCCGGCCTGGTGGGGAGTACTTACGTCATGCAGGTACTGGCAGGTAACGCTGAGATACATCAGCAGAAGCTGCTGAAGCGATAAGTTGTTTTCAGATGAATAGGGCTGCCACAGTGATCAACTACTGGTTGGTGGCCCGGTTACCAACAAAAAAGGGCGCCGCATGGCGCCCTTTTGATATCCGTAACAGGGTATTATAAAGTCTTCAGAACGTCGTTCATGCTTCTTACGGCATCTGCGCTCTTGTTGAAGAGTGCCTGCTCTTCTGCATTCAGACCAAAGTCCAGGATCTTTTCCCAGCCATTGCGGCCAATGATCACTGGTACGCCGAGTGCAATATCTTTCTGACCGTATTCTCCTTCGAGTGATACGCAGCAAGTGAACAGTTTCTTTTCGTCGCGCAGGATGCTTTCTACCAGGGCAGCGCCGGCAGCCCCGGGTGCATACCAGGCAGAAGTACCAATCAGCTTGGTCAGTGTAGCACCGCCTACCATGGTATCGGCAATGATCTGCTTTTGTTGGTCAGCGCTCAGGAAGTTGGTAACGGGAACGCTGTTCCAGGTAGCGAGACGGATGAGGGGGATCATGGTGGTGTCGCCATGACCGCCTACCACTACAGCATTCAGGTCGGAAGGGCTGCAGCCGAGGTGTTGGCTCAATTGATATTTGAAACGTGAGCTATCCAGGGTACCGCCCATACCGATGATGCGGTTTTTGGGAAGACCAGTGGCAGTCAGTGCCAGGTAGGTCATGGTATCCATGGGGTTGCTGATCACGATGATGATCGCGTTGGGAGAGTATTTCAGGATGTTTTCACAAACGCCTTTTACAATGCCTGCGTTGGTACCGATCAGTTCCTCGCGGGTCATACCAGGTTTGCGGGGAAGACCGGAAGTAATCACTACTACATCAGAACCTGCAGTTTTGGAATAGTCATTGGTGCTGCCAGTGATGCGCGTATCGAAACCCAGCAGGGTAGCTGTCTGCATCATATCCTGGGCCTTGCCTTCAGCAAATCCTTCCTTGATGTCCAATAAAACCAGTTCGGTAGCGAGTTCTTTGCGGGCGATATTATCGGCACAGGTAGCACCTACGGCACCTGCACCCACAACGGTTACTTTCATCAGAAAACAATTTTAAAGTTGATCAATGTATAATCCTGTCTGTCCGTTTCAGACGGATCTGGCAGGCGGGGGCAAAGGTAGGCCATGAAACTACAAGATGCAATCTAATTCCGGAATTACTGCAGGGCTTTGATCAGGGTATCCACGGGAACATTGCCCTGCCAGGTATCCACGAGGTCGCCCTTTTTGTTATACGCAGCCAGGTAGGGCAGGCTTTTGATATTAAAAAAGGGCGGCAGGAAGAATTTTTCGTCGCGGCCAATCCTGATGTTGGGATGCCTTTCCAGCTCGAAATACTTGATAAACTCCAGCATATCTTCAAATTTCTCATAGGTGGCGAGTACCAGCTGAGTATGCTTGAAATCCTCTATTTTCTTCATGATATCCTCCATCTGGTGCTGGCAATGATCGCAGCCCGGGCTGAAGAACATTAAAAGAACGGGCCCTTTTTTTAATTGGTCTTTGGTAAACTTGGTGCTATCCGCCTGCAGCAGGGTAAAGGGGGGGACGGTCGGAAATTTTTTATAAGGTGACGAGGTATCGCTTTGGGCGACAGTCATTAACACAACAAACAGCGAGACTACGGATAAGTACCATTTCTTCATGCGGGCGAAATTTTGATCAGTAAGGATGAGACGTCAAAAGTACCTGTAAACCATTTGACTGGTCAATGATAAGGCAGTTTTAACAAAATGGAAAAGAAAATAATTGGATGGTCTACGATATTGTCGTAGGTTTACGAAAACGTCGTATAGATGGAGAAATTAACACCTCAGGAAGAAGAAGCGATGATGGCTGTGTGGAAGGCCGGAGAAGGTAATGTAAAGGTATTTCTCGATAATATGGATGAGCCCAAGCCTCCTTACACGACACTGGCATCTACGATCAAGAACCTTGAACGAAAGGGAATGGTGCGTAGCAGGCTGGTGGGCAACGCTTATCTGTATACACCCGCCAGGTCGGAGGAGGAATACAAAAAGAGCTTTTTGAGTGGGGTTGTCAAGAATTACTTTGACAACAGCTACAAAGAGCTGGTCAACTTTTTCGTGGAGCAGAAAAATCTGAGCCCGGAAGAGCTGCAGGAGATCATTAGTATGATTGAAGGAAAGAAGCCTTAAAAACCATCATGCAGCAGTACATTCTGAAATTGTCCATAGCGTTGGCCGTGGTGTACTTGTTTTATTGGGTGTTGCTGAGAAGGCTCACCTTCTACAACTGGAACCGCTGGTACCTGCTGCTGTATCCAGCCGCGTGTTTCCTGATCCCTTTTATCAATATCGGGGATCTGCTGCAAAGACACGGCCTGCAGGATGCGCCAATGGTCAGCTACATACCGGTGATCGTGGTGACTGGTGGGGAGGCCACACCGGTTCAGCAGGCCATTAGCTGGGGTGTTTTGACCCTGCTGCTGATCATGGCTGGCAGTGTACTGATGCTGGGAAGGTTGCTGTTGCAATATCTTTCGCTGCGGAGGTTGCTATCATCTGCGGTACTGTTATCCGACGGGGTAGTACGTTTGTTCCATATAGATAAGAAGATCATTCCTTTTTCCACAGGGAATGCGATCTACATCAACCGTCATCTTCATGCCGACAATGAGTTAAGGGAAATTATACGCCATGAATTCATTCATATCAAACAGCGTCATTCGATAGACCTTTGGTGGACGGAGGTCTTGTGTATGCTCAACTGGTTCAATCCTTTTGCCTGGCTTATCCGGAAAGCCATCCGGCAAAATCTTGAATACATAGCCGATCACCAGGTGTTGCAAAGCGGTTTGGATCGAAAACAATATCAGCTGCTTTTACTGAAAGTAACTGGCGTTGCGCCGTTCAGCTTCACCTCACATTTCAATTTTTCATCCTTAAAAAAAAGAATTGTCATGATGAACAAGAATAAAACAGCCCAGGTGCACCTCGTGCGCTTCCTGTTTATCGTTCCATTGCTGGCAGTGGTATTGCTGGCTTTCCGGAATGTCAGTTTCAACAACGCACCTGTTGCTATCGTTACAAACGATACCCTGCCTAAAAAAAGCAAAACCATTGAAGAAGCCTTCAAAGAAAAGGGCATTAGGTATATCCACATCAAAGAAGATGGAAAAACGGCCCGGGTAACCCTGGCCGATGGTACCACCAAAACATACGATCTCACCAAGTCCGACGTGAAGGCTGCTTTCGAGAAAGAATATGGTGAACTGGCGACTCCGCCACTTCCACCAACGCCTCCCGTCATCATCCGGGATGCTGTAGCGCCACAGCCACCAGCTCCTGTAAAGGGTGTTCATCCGCCTGCTCCACCGGCCCCGCCTGTACTGATCAAAGAGGCCGTTACTCCTCCTCCTGCTCCTGGTAAAAACGGGGCAACACCACCGCCTCCACCTAAACCACCGGTTGTTGTGCAGGATGTGGCCATTACTGGAAAGGGGCAGGTAATAGAGGTGACCAATGTGCGGGTGGCGCTCCCGAAGGCTACTGGTGAAAGCATACAGGCCAGGGCCAGCGTACAGGATGTCGCTGTGACTGGTACGGGTAGCGTAACTGAGCAGCCTGCCAGCGCTTCGCAACTGGTCAATAAAGTGTTGGCTGCGAGAAAGGCAGATGGTAGCCAGGCCGTACGCCCCGGGGAAGTAAAAGAAGTCATTATTACCGGGCAGCCTGCTAAGACACAGGTCACCGGTACTGCAATTGTGGCGGATGTGGTGGAGGTGCGTAATGTACTCCCTAAGCTCGAGCAGGTAACCATTTCGGGCAGGGTACTGGAAATTCAACCCGATGCTACGTCGCGGGATGCTTTTGGTGCGATGAGCGCTCATCCGCTGGTAGAGATCAAAAGCACCGCCACCCGTGAGCAACTGGATGAGATCATCCAAACGCTCAACAAAAAAGGTTACTCGATGGAGTGGAAAAATATGGTGTTCAAGGATGGTTTGCTGGTATCCATCGATGGTGTGATCGGCTATGGAGATAGCCGGGAAATGTTTTCAGTCGAATCTTTTTCATCGATTGGCATCTATACCTACGAAGCACATCCTGAAAAATATTTCATTAAAGTGGCCAATGGACGGGTATCGTTCCATCAAAAGCTCAATTATTGATTCAGTAAAAGATCAGTTATGCCATACATAGCCCAGTACTTACTAAAGTTAGCGATCAGTTTTGCGGTGGTTTACTTGTTCTATGCTCTCGTATTGCGCCGCCTGACCTTTTATACGTTGAACCGATGGTACCTGCTGGGCTATTCTTTGATCAGTTTCTTTATTCCTTTTGTCGATATCAATCCTTTGCTGGAAAAAGGCGCCTGGAATGAGAACATGGTGGTACAGTTGATCCCCATTGTAGGGCACTACCAGGGAGGTGAGGGTGGTACCTCGATACCCAATGTATGGATACTGCTATCGGGCGTACTGGTCATTGGCATGCTGGTGATGCTGACGAGGTTGTTGATTCAATATATTTCTCTCCGTAAGATCAGGCGACGTTCGGAATTGATTTCCGATGAGCAGGTGAAGATCTATCAGGTAAATAAGATGATCATTCCTTTTTCATTTGGCCGCTCTATTTTTATCAACCAGCACCAGCACAATGAACTGGAGTTGAAAGAGATCATCCGCCACGAATTCATCCACGTGAAGCAACGGCATACGGCCGATATTCTCTGGAGTGAACTGCTTTGCCTGCTCAACTGGTACAATCCATTCGCCTGGTTGATCCGGAAGGCCATTCGTCAGAACCTCGAATTCATTGCAGACCACCATGTCCTGAAGGCTGGTCTCGATCGGAAACAATATCAATACCTGTTACTGAAAGTGGTTGGTGTACCTGCCTTTGCCATTACCAGCCAGTTCAATTTTTCTTCTCTTAAAAAACGTATTGCGATGATGAATAAGATGCGTAGTGCCAAAGTGCATTTGGTCAAATTCCTTTTCGTGTTACCCTTGGTAACCGTTTCGTTGCTGGCTTTCCGGAATGCTGCGATCAAGGAGGACTTGCGAGAGATGACGATCCTGACGCCCGAAGTGGCAGCGATTGCCGGGCCGGTACCTGCTTATCCGGCATCGGAAAAGCTGATGCAGGCATTGCCCGGTGACACTGTTCCCGTGAACCTGCAACTGAAACGCGTTGATACTACCCGTAATATCGTGTTACAGCTAACTGGCAGGGGAGGAGACTCTACACGGATATTTATCGATGCCAGCCGGAATGGGCCAGCTAACCCGCATACAGTTCGGTTGCGCACCCCCGGCCAAGTGTTGTATTTTGTCGATGGTGAGGAGCAGCCGCATAACGACGATATATTGAAGACGCTCGATCCCAACGACATTGAAAGCATCAGCGTTCTCAAGGATGCGTCGGCCATTGCTCAATACGGCGAAAAGGGACGTAATGGGGTGATCCTGATTACGACCAAGAAAGGAGGTGCCAAAGAAAAATCCACTCCGGTACCAGCCAAAGAGCCCATTAAGTTGAAATTGATCACGCGTGAAGGGCATCCCGCCGAGACTACCACATCACCGGCGACTGATCTCAAAGTGATAGGGTATGGCCGGATAGATGGAGGTGTTTCTTCAGAGCCCGGTTCTAAAACCAGGATCGTGATCAATGGCAACGAGTTAAAAAGCGGCCAACCTGGATTCCCTGGTTTGATCATTGTAGAAGGCAAAGCATATGACAGCACCAGTTTTCGTGCGTTGGACCTGCAGCCCGAACGTATCCAGTCGATGCAGGTGGTAAAGGGACCAGATGCGGAAGCCATCTATGGTGCCCGTGCTAAAAATGGAGTGATATTTATTACCCTGAAGAAAGATGAAAAGATCACTATAGCGCCTTCCAGGGAGGAAAAGAGCCAAACAGAAGACAGGATCTCTGCCATCAAATCGCTGGTAGAAGATGCGCAAAAAAAGAATATCCTGTTTGTTGGTCTTGAAAATCACCTGCCGGTTCAATACAAAGGTGTACCCGATGATCAACTCGTGGCATCGCTTGACCAGGGCCATGTATCGATGAAAGGAAGCATCGTTTCGATAAAACCTATTAGTCCGGGCACTGCCAGGTTGACCATTTCCCGGCAAACCAGCTATAACAGCAAGCCTGTTGTGCTGGAAACCAGGACCTATGCAGTTAAGTTTCTTCCGGCTCCCAATGCAATGGAAGCTTTCCGGGCAGTTTATCTGTAGGCAGGCCTTTTGAACTTCATCGATTGACCTATGCAGGGGTCGATCGTTCCGATAGTTTTTCAGTTAGTATTAAGTCAACGGGTGGCCGGACGGATGTATTCCGCCGGCTTTGCCGTTTGTTGGTTTCCAGTGACGGGCAAATGTGCTGACAAATGGCTGGCCGATTTCTGCAGACTGTTTCCAACCCTCCCCAATGATCCCGAAGGGCTCATTTTGAGCGGATTCCCAACTTTTACTTCCCTTTTGTGTGGTGACAATTTTGCCGTAGTTTTGCTGCCCCTACCGCCCGGTTTAGGCCTGGGAGCGGAGGTCGAAAAATTAGTAATTAATAAATTTCAGCTATTTTATGGCAAGTACCTCAGATATCAGCCGTGGTATGATCATTAAACTGGATGGCAGCTTGTACTCCATCGTTGATTTCGGTGAAAATAAAACCGCCCGTGCCGCTGCCAAAGTTTGGGCTAAACTGAAAGGCGTTGACAACAAACGCAGTATTGAAAAGACCTGGAACTCCGGTGACTCGATCTATCCGGTGCGTGTGGAAAGGAAGACCTTCCAGTTCCTGTACAAAGACGACAGTGGTTACAACTTCATGGATAACGAAACCTTCGAGCAGATCGCGCTGGGCGAAGAACTGATTGATGCTCCGCAGTTTCTGAAAGACGGACAGGAAGTTTCCATGCTGGTTAACACAGAAACCGAGCAGCCCATGAGTGTGGAATTGCCCGATAAGATCGTGTTGAAAGTAACTTATTCCGAGCCAGGTATGAAAGGCGATACAGCCACCCGTACGCTGAAACCTGCTACTGTTGAAACCGGTGCTACCGTAAACGTGCCCCTGTTTGTAAACGAAGGAGAGTTGATCCGCGTCAACACCAAGAACGGTGAGTATGTGGAGCGTGTGAAGGAATAACAATGATCACTATTGTGTTCTTATACTAGCATATTCGAATGGATAATGGAGCTATCTGTTGTCCATTTTTTTATTGCATTGTATTGAATATTAGCATTTAAAAAGGGGTTTTGGGTATATTTAGTGTGTTATCCTTATCTTAGCCGCCTGTTTTGCCCGAACCAACCGTCAACATAAACTATTAAACAGATGGATTTTAAACAAATTCAGGAGTTGATCAAGATGATCAACAAGTCCAACATCGGTGAAGTGACCATAGAAGAAAAGGGATTCAAACTGACCATCAAACAAAAAGAAGAACCTGCTCAACACGTAATTGCTGCTCCTCTTCATTCGCCTGTGGCTTTGCCCGCGGTTGCACAACCCCAGGCCATTGCAGCACCAGCAGCGCAGGGAACAAGTGATAAGCCCAAAGCGGCTGAAGCTGTTGCCGACAATTTAATCACCATCAAGAGCCCCATGATCGGTACATTCTACCGTAGCTCTTCACCCGGCAAGCCTGTGTTTGTAGAACCCGGCGATGAAGTACTGCCTGGTAAAGTGGTTTGTATCATCGAGGCGATGAAACTCTTCAATGAGATCGAGAGCGAAGTAAAAGGCCGTATCGTGAAAGTGCTGGTTGAAGACGCTTCACCGGTAGAGTACGACCAACCGCTGTTCCTCGTAGAACCTAATTAATCGGATATTTGGAAGTGTGCTGATGTGCGAATGACGCCCCTGTGTATCATCGGAGAATAGCCATTTTCAGGTCTTCAGGTCCTCAAATTCTCAACCCAAAAGAATGTTCAAAAAGATTTTAATAGCCAATCGTGGAGAGATTGCTTTACGGGTTATTCGTACCTGTCGCGAGATGGGTATCAAAACTGTAGCAGTTTATTCTACGGCTGATAAGGACAGTCTGCATGTAAAATTTGCCGACGAAGCCGTCTGTATTGGTCGAGCTGCCAGTACCGATTCTTATCTCAATATTCCTCACATCATGGCTGCTGCCGAGATCACCAATGCCGACGGTATTCACCCCGGCTACGGATTCCTCGCAGAGAATGCCCGTTTTGCCGAGATCTGTGGCGAACACAATATCAAGTTCATCGGACCCACACCCGACCAGATCAGGTCGATGGGCGACAAGATCACTGCCAAAGAAACCATGATCAAAGCCGGCGTACCTGTGGTACCTGGTGGCGAGGGATTGCTCCAAAGCCTCGATGAGGCCAAGGTGTTGGCAAAAGAAGTTGGCTATCCTGTCATCCTGAAAGCAACTGCCGGTGGTGGTGGCAAGGGGATGCGGGTAGTATGGAACGAAGAAGAGATCGAAAAAGCTTATACAACTGCCAAGATGGAGGCTGCCGCTTCCTTCAAGAACGACGGTATCTACATGGAGAAGTTCGTGGAAGAGCCCCGTCACATCGAGATCCAGGTAGCTGGTGATCGTTATGGTAAAGTATGTCACCTGAGCGAGCGTGACTGTTCGATCCAGCGCCGTCACCAGAAACTGGTGGAAGAGTCTCCTTCTCCTTTCATGACGCCCGAACTGCGTCAGCGCATGGGTGATGCTGCTATCAAAGCGGCTTCTGCCATCGGGTATGAAAGTGTGGGTACCATCGAATTCCTGGTCGACAAGCACCGCAATTTCTACTTCATGGAAATGAATACCCGTATCCAGGTAGAGCATTGCGTAACGGAAGAAGTCACCAACTTTGACCTGATCAAAGAACAAATCAAAATAGCATCCGGCGAAGCCATCAGTGGTTTGAACTATGAACCACAAATGCACGCGATCGAGTGCCGTATCAATGCCGAGGATCCTTACAATGACTTCCGTCCTAGTCCCGGAAAGATCACTGTATTGAACCAGCCCGGCGGTCACGGTATCCGTATCGACTCGCACGTGTATGCAGGCTATGTTATCCCTCCTTACTACGACTCCATGATCGCCAAGATCATTGCTGTAGCCCGTACGCGGGAAGAGGCGATCAACACCATGAGCCGTGCATTAAATGAATACGTTATTGAAGGGGTGAAGACGACCATTCCATTCCACCAACAACTGATGAAGAACGAAGACTTCATCAAGGGTAACTTCAATACCAAGTTCCTCGAGACATTTAAACTCGTGTAAACACACTTTATAGTATTAAACGGCCGCCTTACTCGTTGAGGCGGCCGTTTTTTTGTGTGTTATCCGGGAAGCGCGGTATGCTGGCTGCTGCGTTCAAACGATGCTGCCCATTGACCGGGTAATCTATTGCCTGATCAACCGTATCGGATCCATCCGTTCTTTCATGCCCGCCAGTCGTATCGTATAGATGCCGGCCGGTAATCCGGATACGTCGAGTGGGATACTATTGACTCCCTTGTTCAATGGCCAGGAGAGCTGTTGACAAACCTGCCCCATGTAATTGATGACCTGTACCTGACAGGGTAGTTTCATGCTGCTGTGTAGCCTCAGTTGTGTATGGCTGCTCGTCACGGTAGGTTGTACGGCGCCGGTAATAGAGTGGCTTTCGTATGTTGCGGCGAGGCGATGCGTTTGCAGCAACGGATTGAAACTGCCGGAAGTACTGGCCAGCGTAAAGTATTGGGTACTGCCTCCCAGCCCGGTGATGGGATCGCTGACTACAAACCCGTTGGAGCCTGCACTACCGGCAAACCCGGCAAGGCCGGCATCTATCCAGTTACCGGCCAACAGCCGCGCAATCCGCAGCGCTGAAAGATCGGTGACCCCACCACTGTTGGGGTCGTTAAAGGATAGCTTGATGGCTGCCTGCGGAGCACTGGTAAGATCTGCAGTGACTGACCAGTGCTCGATGGAGGATAGGTGATGGATCGGCGCCAGGTATTTGTTGCTTTTGGCATAGGGTGTGGATCTATGAAATTCTACGGTATAATTACCCGTTGCCTGCATCAACGTCAGCCAACGTTGTGTTTTGCCCTGACCGACGGGAAACAGAAATTGAGGGGTATTCAGCAGTCCCTCTTTCCTCAATGGGCCTTCAATGAAATTGCCGGTAGCCAGCGTGTCTGCCTGGATGGAAGCGGTTGCCTGTAACGTCAATAAGTTGGTGTGGCTGGTGCTGATCCGGCCGGCTGTCAATTGCAGGCGGTAGGGTAACGATAGTGGGGTTTGTAATACAATACCGGATGGGTTATTGACCTTGCAGGTGACGGTACCAACGATGCCTTTGCTGGCAGTCGTAACCTGCTGCGGTGCCGTTCCATTCAGTTCGAGGGTAGGCAGGTCGCCGGTGGTATTCGTTGTGATGTCTCCTTTTGTTTGCTCCAGGTGTCCGGCTATTTTGACCAGGGTGTGGTTGGCATTGGAACCCAGGTTGAACCGGCCACCCAGTTGCTGATAATTTCCCTTGATGGTGATGACCGCTTTCAGATCGAGGTTGAAGCTTACCCCATCATTGATCACCAGGTCGCCGCGGATCAGGGTGGCCGTGGAGCCGGAAGCATTGTAGGCCTTGGTGGTGCCATTGGCCTTCGCAGATAATACTAAAGTCCCAAAGGTTCTGCCTGCAAATGAAATGATGGGGCCTCCTCCTTTCACGTCGAATTCAAAAATGCCTGTTTCCGTTCCGGTAGCAGTTGACAGTTTGCTTACGACCAGGGTATGTGACCGGGTTGTATTGTGCAGGTAACGACCTCCATTGCCGATCCAGATGGTGCCGGCTGGCGATAGTGGATCTCCCGTGGTTGCGCCGGATGAATTCCTGAAAACTGCGCCTTTGTTAAGTATTAGCGAATTGCTGTTGCTACTCAGCGTGAGTGTGGGATTGCTGGTGTTGGTGACTGGTAGTATCAATTCGATGGTGTTGCTGCCGGCAGGAGAAATCGTAACAGAACGGACGGTAGTGCTTCCATTGGGCAGCGTGACCGAATAGTTGCCCGTTTGCTGCGAGTTGTCAAGAATTACGTCGCTGGTGGTAGCAGGGAGTAAATTGTTGACCCAGTTGGCGGCATTGTTCCAACGGCCATCGCCACCGAGACCTGTCCAACGTACCTGGCCAATGCCCATAAAGTGGGCAGCGATTAAGAAAATGAGCAGTGTTTTGGATTTTGACATAGTATATGGTTGGCAGTTATGTTGCCAGCCATAGCTACGAAAAAAAATCCTCCGGCGATTTAAGCCGGAGGATTTTCGTATGTAGATGTCTGTATTTATTGTTTGATGAACCGGAGTGTGCTGGTCTTCTCTCCACCACGGAGATAACCGGTTACCTGGTAGGTGCCGACAGGAAGGTTGGCGAGATTGAGCCAAATTTCCTGATTTCCTCTCGTAATTCCATGAACCTGGCGGTGTACCGAGCGCCCGTATAGATCCGTTACGACCAACTCTATATTGTTGTTGTCGGAAGAGGTGATCTGCAATCTGGATCTGCTGGTTACCAGCGTTGGCATCATGGAAGTGATCACTACTCCTTTACTACCGTTCATGATGGTGACGATCCGGCTCAATTCGGCAGAACCGTTGATGTCGACCATGCGCAGGCGATAATATACGGTCCCATTGGGCAGCTTGGTATCCGTAAAGTTGTAGTTCAGTTTTCTTTCTTCACCTTGTACAGTACCGATGCTGGTGTAATTGGTGCCGTTGGTAGAACGCAATATCTCAAACTCCCTGGGTGTGCTATTGTCGGTGATGGCCCAGTTGAGTAAGGTGCCGGTACCTTCCTGGCGACCGGTAAAGCTGGTCAGGAAGATCGGTAATGCGCTATTGGCGGTGAAGGCAAATGTAAAGGGGCTGAAACTTGACATTTCAACGGTCGTCAAGCTCCCTGTGGTGCTGTTACCTGGCGTGAGTTGGCTGCCACGTACATCGGTCCAGGTGCTACCATTAAAATGAGCAATCACGATCGTATCGGTGGCTGAGGCGCCAGGCACTGCACCTGCAAGTGTGAGACGTACGACGGCATTGCTGCCAGCTATTTTGGAGATGTTCCAGTATTCCTGGTTAGAGACTGCTGTCAGCGGAGCGGTTACTGTAGTGGTGGGGTAGGCGCCAGCTACATATTCTGCTTCATAGACAGACAAACCATTGGAGGCTGGTTGCAGCTCACAAGCTCTTAAGGTAGTTCCACTACCAGTCGGCAAAGAGAAATAGCTTGTAGTTTGTACTGCACGACGAATTTTGCCGGCTACAAAACCGGTGGACGAAGGGCCGTTCACCACCAATGGGTCGGCCAGATCCGGATTGGCTACATAGAGATAGTTGCCGGTAGCTACTGTTAAGATGCCTTTTGCTGCCGAGTTCCAGCTGAGTTTGCCTACCTGGAGGTTGGATTGTAAGGTAGCACCAAGGGCGTTGTTCAGGCGCAGCACCACCTGGTGATTGGTATTGTCGAGGATTTCCGATCCGAAAGATGCCTGTTGAGCAGATGCCGTTCCATTCAGCTCCACGACAAATAATTCGGTGGTGGTACTAACGGTATTATTAGAGCAGATGAATTGAGAACTACCTGACTGAATAATATCTCCTTTAACCCGCAGGGTAACCGGTTGCGTGGCGGCGGCGGTGGTACTTTGAAGGTCCAGAATACCTCCGATCATAAGGATGTTGCCCCCAATCTGAAGGGTGTAGCTGTTCAGCAGGTTATCGCCCCCGACAGACACATACGTATCATCGTATAAATCGAGATTGCCTTCAATGGTGCAGCTCATGCTTGCTGTAGTAACCCCATTACCCAATATTAATTGTTGGTTATTGGTGTTGACGACCGTGAAGTTTCCCTTTACCAGGAGATTGTTGGGCAAGTTGAGCGAGAGTTCATCTATGGCCCCCGGGCAGTTAATCACGACGTTTCCCAGGCCGGTGGCTACCACAGGGGTGCTCCAGGCTGGTGCCGAGGTGGTAGTTCCGGACAATAACAAGGTGGAAGCCGCATCCCAGGTCACGCGGGGAATACTGCCGCCATCGCGCGCAATTTCCAAAGTGGAGGTGTTGGTAAATGCCACGTAGGCAGGAACGCTCGATTGGAAAATACTTTCGGTCCCTATTTTAATGCTGCCGCTGACCGTCACCAGGTTAGACAGGCCGGTGGTGCCTGGCAGTTGAGTGTAGGCAGCACCCACGGCGGGGGTAGAGACGCCCTGGAGATTCCAGTTGCCGGCCACGAGGCCTTTGGCGTTGTTAAAAAAGCGAATACCTAAATCGAAACCCGCTGCGGCATATTGCTCCAGTGTGGCAGTGCTAGCGATATCGAGGGCATTGCCGGCTGTATTGCGCACAACAATTTCGCTTGCGGTAGTGGTGGTCTGCAGACGAACCGTAACGGAACCAGTAACCGATAAGGAGTTAAGATTGATGGTGCCGATGTTGACGTCGATCGTGACGTTTTTGTCGAGGATAACATTGTAGGTGTTTCCATTGGGCACATCTGCTTCCGGAGCACCGCCGGTCGACGAGGACCAGTTGGCTGGATTACTCCAGGTGCCGCCAGAGGGGCCGATCCAATATTTCGTTTGGGCATTGACGGACATAGCCAAGCACAGGCATGCCGTTAAGAGCAGGTAGAATTGCTTCATACATAGTGTAGTTTACAGGCAAAGAATAATGTAACCAGAAATGGTACACACAGGAAGATGGATTCCAGAGGTTTAAAGGGGTTATGGGTTAACCTTTGTGTTTCAGCGAAACAATATAGGCAAAAATTTATGATCCTTGGCAATGTTTCGGAAAATAATGATTTTCAGCAGGTTATTATAAATGTATAAGTAGTGGAAACCATATTCAGGTAACTGGTTCTCAATAAAAAAAGCCTTCCCGGGGGAAGGCCAAATTCGTGCAATAGTAAAATATCTTGGTAGACTACTATTAGTGCTTAACGGCTGTATCACCAGCGGGTTTCAGGCTGTCAGCTTTGATCAGAGAGTCTGCAGCAGGCGTAGGTGTAGTCAGGCTGTCTGTAGTAGCGGTAGTAGCAGGAGCTGTAACAGAATCACCTTTTGCTTCTTCAGCAGTACCACCGTCGCTGCAAGCAGTTAAAAAACCAGCAACAGCTAAAATAGCGAGTAACTTTTTCATTTGGAATTGCTTTTTTGAGTTTGATGAGATGGGCGCAAAAGTAATATCTTTTTGTTATTATGCAAACATTTTGCAATTGGTCGTTTGATACCGACCAATGACACGTGTTGATATTACAATAAGCCGTTGTTATTTCTTACGGAAGAACAATCTTACCGGTACTCCTTTGAAATTAAAGTTTTCCCGCAACTGATTCTCCAGGTAATTCTTATACGGCTGTTTTACTTCGTCCGGAAAATTACAGAAGAATGCAAAGGTTGGTACATGGGTGCGCAACTGTGTCACAAACTTGATCTTGATCGAGTTGCCGCGCACTACAGGAGGATGGTACGACTCGATGGCTTTCAGCATCACCTCGTTGAGCTGGGAAGTCGATATCCTGCGTTGCTTGCTTTCAAATACATCCAATGCCATTTCAATGGCCTTGTGTATGCGCAATTTATCCTTGGCAGAAACGAAAAGAATGGGCACGTCATTGAAAGGTGCCAGCCTTTTTTTCAATTCCTTTTCATAGTCCCGGGCTGTGTTGGTAACCTTTTCCATCAGGTCCCATTTATTAACCAGTACCACTATGCCTTTCCCCTTACGTACGGCGAGGCTGTAAATGCTGAGGTCCTGCGCGGTAATACCTTTCTCGGCATCGAGCAGCAGGAGGCATACATCCGCTTCGTCCATGGCCTTGATGGCCCGGATCACGGAATAGAATTCGAGGTCTTCGCTCACCTTGGTCTTACGACGGATACCCGCTGTATCGATGAGAACGAATTCCTTTTGGAACAGGTTGTAATGCGTATGGATAGTATCGCGGGTAGTGCCGGCGATATCACTGACGATGGTGCGTTCCTGCCCGATCAGCGCGTTCAGGAGCGAGGATTTACCCACATTGGGCTGACCGATGATGGCAAACTTGGGAATGGTAGGTACGACTGGTTTTTCATCCCCCTCTTCGCCGGTATCCCCTGGATCTTCTTCCGATTCGGTTGCGGGTGAGGCGGGAATCAATTCTGTTAACGCATCCAGTAATTCACCGGTGCCGCTGCCGCTCATGGCAGACAGAAAGAACACATTGTCGAACCCAAGTCCGTAAAACTCGGTGGCTTCAAGCATGCGTTCGGGATTATCGACTTTGTTCACCACGAGGAAAACAGGTTTGGAGGTACGGCGCAGTACATCGGCCATCGATTCATCGAGGTCGGTGATGCCGGTCGCGGCATCGCCCATAAAGATGAGGGCATTGGCCTCATCGAGGGCAATCATCACCTGCTTGCGGATCTCCCGTTCAAATACATCTTCACTCTGGGGTACAAATCCGCCGGTGTCGATCACGTTGAACGATTTACCGTTCCAGTCGGCTACACCATACTGGCGGTCGCGGGTTACACCGCTCACATCATCCACGATGGCCTTGCGCTGCTCGAGCAGGCGATTAAAAAATGTACTCTTCCCTACGTTGGGTCTACCAACTATTGCTACCGTAAAACCAGCCATAACTGCTTCTTATTTTTAATGATATCCGTATTCTTTGAGCATGAAATCGTTGTCGCGCCATTTGGGCCTCACTTTCACAAAGAGCTCCAGAAATACTTTTTGATTGATGAACTGTTCGATGTCTTTGCGTGCATCTGTGCCAAGTTGTTTGATCATTTTCCCGCCTTCGCCCAGCAGGATGGCCTTTTGTGATTCACGTTGTACGACGATGTCAGCCGTGATTTTTACCAGGCTACTCTTTTCTTTGAATTCCCGAACGATGACGGTGGTGTGATAGGGGATTTCGTCTTTGAACAGGTAAAAGATCTTTTCCCGGATCATTTCTGCCACAAAAAAGCGGGTAGGCAGATCAGTCATTTCGTCTTCGGCAAAGAAGGGTTCGCCCTCCGGCATGAACTTTACAATGGTCTGCAGCAAAACATCCACGCCCAACCCTTTGAGGGCTGAGGTTCCCACTACTTCCTTGCAGTAAGGCTGGCTTTGAAAAAAGCTGAAAGCAGCCTCTTTCTTGTCGGCCTTGGCGGTATCGATCTTGTTGATCGCTACGATAGCTGGGGCTTTGAGTTTAATGGAGCTGAACAGGGTGTTGAGTTCTTCCAGGTTGTCGTTGATGTCGGCAAGAAAAACAGCCACGTCGGTGTCTTCCCGGGCCTGTTGTACCGCCTGCATCATTTTTTCCTGGAGTTTGTATTTGGGTTCGATGATACCAGGTGTATCGGAGAAGATGATCTGGTACTCGGGGGTGGTAAGAATTCCCTTGATGCGGTGCCGGGTCGTTTGCACTTTCGGTGATACAATAGCGAGTTTTTCGCCCATGATGGCGTTCAGTAAAGTGCTCTTGCCTGCGTTGGGGCGACCGAATATGCTTACAAACCCTGATTTCATAAAGAGTGCAAAGGTAATGAAAGCTGGGCGAGCGGGGAAGGAAGGGAGGCTTTGTCTGGAGTGAACTGGAAAGAAATCGTTCAGGAGTGTTGCAAGTATTTGATATTCTTATTGTTGCGTAGGTGGTGGAAATTGTTGATAGGGCGGTCCGGATGCTGGGGCGCCTTCCAGGCGAAATGCCAGGATAGCCTGGTGGACAAAAAAAGAGCGTGTATCAATTGATACACGCTCGAAAAATCCGGGGTGGGGCTGTAATTATCGTACGATGTAAGTGATCTTTTCTCCGAAGCCTACGCCGGACATGCCGACTACGCCAGGACCGGAACCAACGACACCGGAAGCGGGCCAGGCCTCATACTTCTTCGAACCGACATAAAAGTCGTGGGCAATGTCGATAGAGTCTTTCAACACCAGCGGACCACCAAACAAGGTCACCAGTTCAGCCGCCGTAATAGTAAAGCTGGCTGGTAAGCTGGTAACGTCTGCCTTGATCAATTTAACGGCACTCGTGGTACCATTTCTTTTCCGCGCTACCACATCGATCTTGGTAGGAGGCGTTTTATCAGGAAAGTACATTGAGAACTTGTATTTCCCCTGGAAAGAAGCCTGATCGGTAAATGGGATCAGGGCGGTGAAAACGGTACTGCTCGATTCCAGGTTGATGCTGATCATCGGAATATCCTGAAAAGAAACATTGTCTGGAATCGCTCCATCGTCCTTGCTACAGGAAGTGAACGTAATAGCAGTTACGAAGGCTATGGCTGTTATTATGTTTATTTTGCTAAGTTTCATGATCTTTTGTTTAGATAGGTGATAGAGCGATTAAGGCATCCAGAACACTTTGAATGATTCAGGTACTTTTTGTGGTGGTGCATTTTTGTTCAAGCCAATCTCTCCGGTGCTGAAAGGCAGGGACAAGGGGTATTTGCGATCGTTGCTGACAGGCGTCTGCTTGCCATCGGGGCCAGTTACAATGCTTACATTGCCTTGTGGTGCAGGAGCAAACAGCACGGGATAGCCGGTTCTTCTGTAATCGGTATAATTGTCAACAGGATTCTCGATGCGGTTGATCCATTTTTCCGTCATCACCAATTCCATCTTCTTCGCATCACTCGCTGCATCATATTCCGCCAATACACCATTTTTATAGGTAGTCGTGGCTGGCAGCGTGGCGATCAAAGGAACCACCTGAGCCGCACCAGCGGTGCCTGGTTTTACAAAATTCGCTACTACATTGTCTACGTGGCCAAAAGAGGCATCTAATGCTTTGCTGAGCGTCGCTTTGGCATCACCGGTAACTGTTCCGGCCAGGATAAGTTCTGCTTCCAGGTAAAGGCGATCCGCGTACGTAATTAACTCATGCGGACGTGCACCGGTAGCGGCAGCGGTAGTGCCCAGTGCAGTGATGGTTCTTGCTCCACCATCTTCATAGCGGCCACCTGCAGGGAACACGCCAAATAAAGAATAGCTTGAGCTGTTGGAGCCATCGCGGCAGGAGCCGGATGATCCGAAGAGGATGCTAATAAACCCACCGTCACGGTATTCGGTACAGGATTCTGTAGTACCGGTAGCTGAACGTTGGTTGTAGACGTAGTAGGGCACCCGGGGATCTGCAAGACCATTCAGAATGTTAGGATTACGTCCTTTCATGATCTCATACAACCAGGGGCTGAACAGTTGACCACCACGCTGGGTAGCTGTATAGTCACCATAGGCAGGGTGTCTGTCATCTGTAACCCCGAGCGGACCATAAGGCATCATGAGGCTTTCGCTTTGTGAATTGATCAGCGAAGCAGGATTTGCGAGTAAAGCTGCCACCTGAGCTTTTACATCCTGTACCAATCTTACCTGCGTATACATTTTCAGTTTCAGGGTGTTGGCCGCTTTGATCCAGTTGGTGGTTGATCCTTTATAGATATAGTCGTCGGCTCCAGGTTTCGTCAGGTTACCGGCTGTGTTGTTGAGATCGACAATAGCCTCATCGAGCAACTTGAAAAGCTGCGGATAGATTTCGGCACCTTTATCGAATTTTGGCTGGCTGATACCTTCATCAAACCGGTCATATTCAGAATAAGGTACGTCGCCATAAACGTCTACCAGCATACTAACTGTATAAGCCTTGAGTACCTTGGCTATACCTGCGTAAATGGTATTCTGTTCTGTCATACCTCTTTTAATGATCACATTGAGGTTGGAGAGGGCGGCATATAGACCATCCCATCCTGCAGAGCCGGCTCCATATCTGTCAGCACCAACACGACCCGTTTGCTGGTGTGTGTAAACCGACATAACGTTGCCGAGGCCGCTGCCCAGCGCCAGGTTTTGTGAAATGTTGCGTTCAGCTGCACTCAATACAAAAGCCAGGTTTACCGAAGCAGGTGATGGGTCGTTGACGTTTTTGTTAACATCCAGAAATTTCTTACAGCCAGATCCTGCTGTCGCGAGGGCTACAGAAGCCGCAAATGCGTATATAAATGATTTTCTTCTCATGATAAACGTGTTGCTTTGAAATTAGAAGGTTACGTTTAAGTTCACACCATATCTTTTGGAGCTGGGTGCACCACCGGTTTCAACACCTTGCGTAGCGCTGCCCACCACTGAGTTCATATCCGGGTCGAACCTTGTGTACTTAGGCACATTGGGGGCCAGGTACCACAGGTTGCGGCCACTGAGGGAGATGTTGATATTGGACAGCTTCAGCTTGGATGACCAGGTTTTGGGAAGGTTGTAAGCCAGGCTGACTTCGCGCAAACGATAAACAGTACCATCAAATACAGAGTATTCAAAGGCACCATTGGTAGCGAAGCTCGCACCCGTACCACTGGTGAAGAACAAGTCATTGTAAGTAACCCTTGTTTGGTTAGGAACGGTTTTACCACCTACCAGTAAAGGAGTAAAGTGGGAAAGACCATCTGCGCCTACAACGGCTGATGAGTTACCGTAGATACCGTCGATCACTGCATTTCTCTCGCGGTTTTCAGTATCCCTGGTTACACCACGCCCCAGCATACCGTTGATGGTTTCGGAGTAGAAATCACCACCCTGTGTCCAGTCTACGAGTACATTCAGCGTAAACCCTTTGTAAGACACAGTATTGGTAAGACCCAATTTGAAATCGGCATTGGGATTACCCACCATACCGTCGTTTGGATCAACCAATGGCATACCAGAAACTGGGCTGATCAGCAGTTGGCCGTCTTCGGAACGGGCGGAATAGCTACCGCGCAGGTAACCATAAGGTTTACCGGCTTCGATCCAGTTATAACCACCCAATTGGCTGCGGGTAAGACCTTCCACCAGTTCCTCGACCGTGTTGTCGTTCTTGGTAAATGCACCACGGATATTCCACTCCACATTTTTTGTTCTTACAGGAGTTACGTCCAGGGCAATTTCCCATCCGGTATTCCGGATCTCGCCGATATTAGTAAGATAACTGCTATAACCTGTTGTTTGGGGGAAGGCGATCCCGTAGATAAGATCGGTAGATTTCTTGTCGTACCAGGTTGCTTCGATGCCTACACGGCTGTGGAAGAAACGGACATCTGTACCCAACTCCAGTTCTGTGGTGAATTCAGGCGTAAGGCCTGGGTCAATCGCCGTACCACCTCTTGTGGAAGTTGGTTGTCCCAGGAAGCCGGTCGCATTGAGGTTGAAAATGGGATCAATACTGTGAGCAGGGGCGTCATTACCTACACGGGCATAGCCTACACGTATTTTCCCGTAATCGAACCAGTTGGATTTAAGGTTAAACGCCTCAGACCAAACCAACGAACCGGAAACACCAGGGTAAAAATACTGGGCATTTGCATAGGGAAGCGTTGAAGTAAGGTCAGTTCTGCCCAGCAAGTTGATAAAGGCAAAATTCTTGTATCCGAGCGATGCATCAGCGAAAATACCTACCAGTCTTCTCTTGGTCCTGCGGTCGCTGTCAATCCTTTGGCGACGGGTATTGGAAACGGCAAATAGATTGGGGATTACAAAATCCGCTCCATACATCTGTTGGTTGCGGCTATTGCGTTCGTTGATATCTATACCTACGTTGATGTCGAGGGTAAAATCTTTAGCGACTTTTGGGTTCAGTGCAACGAGGAACTTTCCGTTGATCTCCTGCTGCCTGTTTACCACTTCTGTCATGTTACCGCCGGGGTTATCAGCGCCACCGTAAGATGATTTGTCGATGATCTGGTCACGGTAAAGGGCATAATTATTGACACCCGCAGTCATGTCGGCTCTGATCCAGTTATTGAATTTATAAGAAGCGCGGAGATTGGCCACGATGCGATCATCAAAGGAGGTGATCACGTTGTGATACGCTCCCCATACCGGGTTGGTGTACTGGCCATCGTTGAAACCAATTTGCGCACCTGCTTTGTTGACGGAGGGGTAGCCTACAATATCCCAGTTACGGGCCATGGTGTAGGTACGGCCCCACTGCGATACGAAATTTTGTGCCGCACCAATAAAGCCACCCACCTGTTTAGACCGGGTGTAAGTGGCGTTGGCGCCGATAGTCAGGTTACCGATGGCAGTTTGTCCGCCTACGCTGATATTGCTTTTACGGTAGCTGGAATTAACAATGTATCCATTCTGGTCAAGATGTGACATCGTCACATTGAACAGTGATTTGCCTTCTCCACCGTTAATGCCTACTGAATGCTCCATCATGTTGCCAGTGGTGAACAGGTCCTTCACGTTGTTGGGATAAGCTTTGTAAGGAGCTCTTCCGTTCGGGAACAATTCGGGGTAGGCAGTACTCATGGTTAACCAGGTAGCAGCGGGAATAGAGTCAACGCCAGAGGCTGACTGACCGATCACCTGACCGTTTGCATCATAAATAACGCCTTTACCAAACCTCGCTCCCCAGGAGCCATTAGAGCCCTGCGTCCTGAAATTGGCACCGGCACCGTAGAGGTTCTGGAATTCAGGAATGTTGGCCACCTTTTCGATAGCGTAACCTGCACGGTAAGTAACGTTTAATGACTTAGCGCCTTTCTTGGGACTGCCGGATTTGGTTGTGATGAGCAACACGCCGTTGGATGCACGTGATCCATACAGTGAGGCGGCAGCTGCACCTTTCAGTACACTGATCGACTCGATGTCGTTGGGGTCGATGTTGTTGATACCGGAGCCGTAAGTACCACCGCCGCTGAAGGGGTTGCTGGTGTTGACGATGGGGTTGCTGTAAGGCACACCATCCACTACAATCAACGGATCGCCACCACTGAAGGAGGATACACCACGGATCTGGATACGGGAAGCGGCACCAGGAGCTCCCTGACCCGCCCGGATGTCCACACCAGGTACTTTACCAGCCAGTGTGTTCAACACGTTTGACTCAGATTTCTGCAACATAGTAGTAGGATCTACTTTTGATACAGCGTAACCCAGGGCACGTTCTGTCTTTCTGATACCCATCGCGGTTACTACCACTTCCGACAGGTCGGTTTTGCCAGGCATTAACCTGACTTCGATGGTAGCATTGTTGCCTACCACTACTTCTCTGGTAGCATAACCAACGCCGGTAAACACCAAAATATCGCCCTTGGAAGCAGCGACCTTGAAGTTACCTTGTTGATCTGAGGTGGTACCTGAAGATTGTTTGTTTTTGAGAACTACGGAAACAAAAGGAATGGGCGCTCCTTTTTCGTCTTCTACCCTGCCGGAGATGGTCAGGACCTGAGACTTACCAGCAATGACAAAGCACAACATTGCCAGTAAAAAACTAAGCAGTTTTTTTCTCATGTGAGTTTTGGTTTGAGTTGAATAACTAGTATAAATCGAACTGAAATATAAATCTAATTATCAAGAAAAACATGTTTTAACCATTGCATGGCTAAAATTTGATTATGTCAGGTTAATTTTTACACCTTCCATGCTGAAAGCCGGTCAAATCGTTGACTAAGCGGTTACATAGCGCGTATGAACGTAAGAACTTGATAAGAAAGTTTAGCGGAATATAATTAGGACGATGGATGCTTGTTTGGTAATGTTTAATTATGTAAAATAATTCTATGTGAAGTATTGTGTGGAAAAGACCCTGATTTTGGATCAAAATCCTTCTTGAATGGATAGAATGAAAACATGTAGTTAATTGTAATGAGTCGTACTTTATCAGTATTGCTGAAATGGAGTAGTTATTTGTACGCGGTGGAAGGGCAGTAACAGATCGGGAAGACGGCGCAAAGCACCGGCGGAATTCATCCATATATATTATGTAGCGCTAAATGGTGGTGTTGGGTATCAGTGAAGAAGGTGGGGGAGGATCCCTAATATGAAGAAAACCCGCTATAAGCGGGTTTTCTTCATATTGTTGCGAAGCCAGGGATCGAACCTGGGACCTTCGGGTTATGAGCCCGACGAGCTACCGCTGCTCTACTTCGCGATGTAGTGGAGTGCAAATGTACGCTTTTATTCATTCCTGCCAAATTTGATTTACTATTTTTTACAAATCGTACTTTCACGGATATGAAGAAGATAACTGCTCTTTTCCTCCTCAGCACGCTCCTGGCCTGCAACAGAGCCCCCAAGGTGCAGCAGGATAAGCTCTATTCCAGGCACCTGAAAAAAAATATAGCCCTCACCATTTTCAATACGCCACTGCCCGATGATAAATCTCAACTGAATCTCCTCCTGCTCAACGATGGCCAGGAGGTAGACAGGCTGCAGCTACCCGCCATGCTCGATAGCCTGTATAAAGCATCCGCCATTGGTCCGCTCATCGTAGTGGCGATCCATACCGACGACCGCATGCAGGAATACGGTGTCGCCGACAAACCCGATGCGGCTGGCCGCGGCAGCCGTGCCGGCTATTATGATGCCTTTGTGAACAATGAGCTGTATCCCTTCATCAAAAAGAAAACGGGCGTCAGGAAGTTCAAGGCCGTGGCCGTCGCCGGTTGCTCATTGGGTGGCCTGTCGGCCTTCGATATCGCCTGGAATCATCCCGACAAGATCGATATGGCCGGCATCTTCTCCGGTTCTTTCTGGTGGCGGGATAAAGAAGCGACCGACAGCAGCTACAATGACGACGTCAACAGGATCATGATCGCCAAACTCAAAGCCTCCCGCAAGAAGCCCCAGCTGCGGTACTGGTTCTATGCAGGCGATGCAGAAGAAACGTCCGACCGCGACGGAGATGGTATCATCGATGTCATCGACGATACGCAGGATGTAATAGAGTTGGTAAAAAAACGGATCAGCACGCCAGGAGCGGTAATGCTGAAAATCCTGCCTGGGGGGCGTCATGACTGGCCCGATTGGCGCAGTGCCTTGCCCGGATTTCTGGTTTGGGCCTTCCATCCTTAATATGAAAAGGGCCGCCCAGATGGGGCGGCCCGTATAACTAGCCTAAAAACATACTAATTCTTGCGCACGCTGCTGGCTCCACTCGACTTCATGTCACGGATCACACCGTCGCCCTTGTAGTGAATGCTACTGGCGCCGGAGGCCCGCACATTCAACTCCTTGTTGATCGTTACCCGGATGTCTGATGCACCACTGGCGTCTGCATCGCATTTGTCGGCCACCAACTCAAAGCCTTTGAAATCGCTGGCACCGTTGGCATCGATCCGCAGCACATTTACTCTCCCGGTTACCGAGGCATCTGAAGCGCCGCTGAGCGTAATCTCCAGCGACTCTGCTTCAATCGTTCCCTTCAAGTCACTGGCGCCACCCATCGAGATATACAGGTCGCCCGCTTTGAGTGTACCGTTGATCACCACATCGCTGGCGCCAGTAGCCGTCAGTTTGTTGATGTTTTTGAACGCAACATATACTTTCAGCTTCTTATTGCCCTTCCACCATTTGCCGTCATCGTCATAGCTGATCTTCAGCACACCGTCTTCTACCACAGTCTTGATACGGTTACGGAATTCGGGAGTAATGGCACTCACTGCCAACGCTTCTTCATCCGATTGCGAGAGGTACACGTCGATAGCATGAGAGACGCGAATGGCGCTGAAACTTCCTATCTGGCGGGGTTCTGCATTTTCATCATTGATGATCTGCTTTTGTGCCAGCAAGGCCAGTGGCAATGTCATCAATAAGAACAATACTATCTTTTTCATCATTGCTGTATTTGTGGGTTGTACGCTTGACTATCCTTTTCTTACTGCACCGCCGCTGCCGGTCTTTACATTCCTGATCACGCCATTGCCTTTGTAGGTAACCGATCCACCACTGCTGGCTTCGGCCGACATTTCCTTGTTCATCGTGATCTGTATGCTTGCGCCGCTGCTTACGTCGGCACTACAATTATTAACGACGAGTTCGAATCCGTGAAATGCACTGCCGCTGCTGCCATCCACGCTCAGTGAATTGGCGGTACCGGAGATATTAACAACAGCTCCGCTGCTCTGATCCACTGATACACCGTCAAAAGTAACTGCGCCTCTGAACGTGCCGCCACTTGATACATCGAGGTCCAGTTTATCGCCTTTGATCGTGCCGTCTGTTACCACGCTGGCTCCAGATGCAATATCCAGGCCATCTACCTTATCGATCGATACATAGGCGACCGGATTCACTCCCTTCATGTTCTTGTACTTCCAAAATTTCAGGGTTTCCTGGTCATAGTAGATCTTCAGTACCCCATTCTCAACACGGGTCACGATCTTGTCACGGTATTCTTCTTTGGAAGCGCTGACGGCTACCGCCTCCGCTCCCTGCGTCAAATATACTTTGATACCATTAGACACCTTGATGGAATGGAAGCCGGATACCTTACGTACCTGGGCCAGCGGATCATTGATCTGCTTTTGGGCAAACAGTACCAGGGAGAAAAGAATGCTGACACCTAACAGTCCGATCTTTTTCATAATTAGCATTTTAAATATGGTCAGTAATTTTTGTTGAATGTTGCATCCGGCCTCGTTTTCCTGCCTGCCGGTGCGTGTAAAAGTGTGACGGCCATCGGCCCGGGAATGTTACAAATCTTTTAAAAAAGTTTTTTTGACACTATCTTTGCACTCTCTTTGGCCAAAGAGGTTTTTTCAGATTCCCGGGGTGCTTGACCCAGACTGCCGGCGGCAGGATGGCAAAGGCTGAGATTATACCCGTAGAACCTGACCAGGGTAATGCCTGCGCAGGGAAGGTAGGTCCTCTTCTATTGTCTACACTTCGCTTTCGCAGCATTTTCTCTTAAAATCATTTTTTCACTCAAAATCTTTCCGAAGATGAGAAAAATGCTTTTGGGGATTTGCTACTTATTGATTTCCCACGGGTTACTGGCTCAGCAGATTAAGGGCCACGTAACCGACGCATCCACCGGAGGCCCCGTAGCATCGGCCACCGTAGAGCTTTCCAACATTGCCACACTGGTCACCAACGAATCGGGCCAGTTTGCATTCAATCGCATCAGACAGGGCACGTACACCTTGCGTATTACCAGCATTGGCTACCAGGCCGTAGAAACCAAGGTGTCGCCCGGCAGTGAAAACATTGCCATTAAACTGCAAAAGCTCAATTTGTTCATGCAGCCGGTAGAGGTACGTGCTATCCGTGCCGGCGAAAAAGCCCCGTTTGCGAAATCCGATATCAGCAAAAAGGAGATCGAAAAGATCAACACCGGACAAGACCTGCCCATGTTGCTCAATCAGTTGCCATCGGCCGTGGTGAGTTCAGACGCCGGCAATGGGGTAGGGTATACAGGCGTAAGAATTCGTGGTACAGATGGTACCCGGATCAACGTTACCCTGAACGGTATCCCCTACAACGATGTGGAATCTCAAGGCAGCTTCTTCGTGAATATGCCCGATTTTACGTCCTCGGTCAACAACATCCAGGTACAACGTGGTGTGGGTACCTCCTCCAATGGTGCCGGTGCTTTCGGCGCCACCATCAACCTCAGCACCAATGAGGTTAATACCCGGGCCTACGCAGAGATCAACAACAGCTATGGTTCTTTCAATACCTGGAAGAATACCGTGAAAGTGGGCAGCGGATTGATTGCCGATCACTTCACCATCGACGCCCGGGTGTCGCGTATCAAGAGCGATGGCTTTGTAGACCGTGGCGCCAGCGACCTGAAGTCTTTTTACCTCAGCGGCGCTTACCTGGCACCCAAAACCTCCATCCGCGTGAACGTGTTCTCGGGTAAAGAGAAGACCTACCAATCGTGGAATGGGGTACCAGAGGCCAAGCTCAATAATGACCCCGTTAAACTGCTGGAGCATTATTACAACAACCTTGGTACTGCTTATTTCACTCCGCAGGATTCGCTCAACCTGTTCAATTCCGATCCGCGCAAGTACAATTATTTCACCTACAGTAACCAAACCGATAACTACCAGCAAGATCATTACCAGCTCTTCTTCAACCAGGAGCTGTCGACCAGGCTAACCTTCAATACCGCCTTCTGGCTCACCAAAGGGAAAGGGTATTATGAAGAATACAAACCCCAGGAGGAGTATGCCGACTACGGATTACCGAACTATAGCCCAGGTGGTGGCACCGCCATTAAGAAGACTGATATCATCCGCCAGTTATGGCTCGATAACAGTTTCTATGGGCAAATATTCTCTTTGCAGTATAAAGGCGTAGCAGACCAGTTGACCGTAGGTGGTGGCTGGAACCGCTACGATGGTAAACATTTCGGCGAGATCATTTGGGCGCAGGCAGGTGGTATCGACAACCGTTATCGCTGGTACAACCTGAAAGCCTATAAAACGGATGTGAACACTTACGCGAAATACCAACGGAAGCTGACACCCGAACTGGAAGTGTTTGCTGACCTGCAATACCGTCGGGTACTGTATAATATTGGTGGTTTCCGTAAGAACCCCACCTTGCAGGTGCGTAACACCTTCGACTTCTTCAACCCCAAACTGGGACTTACCTATGCCCGCGGAGGTTTCATGGCTTATGCTTCATACGCGCAGGGCAACAAAGAGCCTAACCGCGATGACTTCGAAGCGGGGATGGAAAGCCAGCCCAAAGCCGAGCAGCTCCATGATTTCGAAGCAGGCGTTTCGCAAAAAGGGGACTGGTATACGGTAAGTGGTAATTTTTACTATATGCTGTACAAAGACCAATTGGTGCAGACCGGTAAGATCAACGATGTGGGCGCCAATGCCCGTACAAATGTAGATGACAGCTACCGGATTGGTCTGGAGTTGCAGGGATCGGTTCGCCCTGCCCAGTGGTTGCAGATCGGTGCCAACCTAACCGTGAGTGGTAATCGTATCAAAGACTTCACCGAGTATTACGAAGACTATGACAATGGCGGCCAGAAGGCTTTTGCCCATGGCAATACCGATATCTCCTTTTCTCCCAACCTGATAGGCGGCGGTACGATCAGTGTACTGCCGGTGAAGGATCTGGAGATCGCTTTCCTGGAAAAATATGTAGGTCGTCAGTACCTCGATAATACCTCCAACAAGCAGCGCAGCATCAGCGCTTATTTTGTACAGGATGCCCGCGCTTCCTATACACTGCGCAATATCGTTGCCCGGGAGATTACCCTGACCGGCCAGGTCAACAACCTCTTCAACCGTAAGTATAGCGCCAGCGGTTATACGTTCAGTTATCAATATGGTTCGTTGATCACCGAAAACTATTACTTCCCACAAGCGGGCACCAACTTTATCATTGCCGTGAATGTGAAGCTGTAAGCCGTTTATACTTTTTAATTGGAACCTGCCACAGTTTAACTTCTGCTGAGAAGTAACTGTGGCATTTTTGTGTACATTTATAGCGGACCCTGTGCAGGGCCCGCCGAAGTGGCGGGCGTAGGCACAACCCAGCTAATCGATCATTAAAAAGCTATTCGGATGAAACGCACCGGCGTATTGTGCTTACTGTTCCTGGCCGTGGGCCAGTTGTTGACCGCCCAAACCAACCCCTTTACGATTGAAGTAAAAGCCGGTAAATATACCCGCTACCAGACACCGGTACAGGTAAACCTGCCCAAGCCACTCAAAGACGCTTCCCTCTTCACCTTGAAAAATACCAAGAGTGGTAAAACCGCCGTGGGGCAGCTGCTCGACAGTGTTACCCTGGTGTTCATATTACCCGATAGCATGGTGCCGGGGTCCTGGCAAACCTATACGGTGACCAGGCTGACCGGTACAGCGCCAAAGAATACGGTGACGGTGGCCCGCGAAAAGAATGGGTTGCAGGTCAATGTCAAAGCAAAACCCTTGTTCTTTTACCATACGGCCGAGGCGATGCCGCCAGGCGATACCCCGACCTATTACCGGCGTAGCGGGTTTATTCATCCGGTATACAGTCCGGGCGGGCAGGTACTGACGGATGATTTCCCGTCGGGCCATACGCACCAGCATGCCTTGTTCAATGCCTGGACCAAAACAACTTTCCGTAAGGAGTTTGTCGACTTCTGGAACCAGCATTCCAAAAAAGGTACGGTGGAGCATATTGAAGTAGACCGGGTGAAAGAAGGTCCCGTCGTGACCGAATTGCGGGTAAAGCTGCGCCATAAAAGTCTGCTGCATGGCGAAGTGTTGCGCGAAATGTGGATCGTGCGGGTGTATCCGTACAGCGACTATTACCTGTTTGACCTGATCTCGGAAGAGCGCAATGTGACAACCGATACGCTGTTCCTGGAGAAATACCACTATGGCGGATTCGGTTTCCGGGGTAGCAAGCATTGGAACGACCACGATAAAAAGAATTTTCAGCAATATTGGCATGTACTCACCAGTGAAGGGGCAAAGGATTCGGCGGCTAACCATACCCATGCCCGTTGGATCGATGCATCCGGGCTCATCAACGGTCAGGCAGCGGGTGTTACCGTATTCGACCACCCCGTCAACTTCCGGTATCCGCAGCCCGTACGGGTGCATCCCACCATGCCGTACTTTGTGTATTCGCCGGTGGTGGATGGCGCCTTTACGATCAATCCCGGTACCTGGTACCGCCAGCAGTATCGTTACTATATCCATCAGCAAATGCCAGACACGACAGCCATAGACCGGGTAGAAAAAGATTGGGTAGTACCGCCGGCAGTCACCGTGACCGGATTATAACCAACAAGCCAGGGCGCTATTATAGCGGCTTACATACAATATACGACACAGCCGGCGGTACTACCGCCGGCTGCATTGATTAAGCAGGTAGATGATCTTTATTTACGTCTGAGCAGGTGTTTAAGCCTGCTGAAAGTTTCGGGTTTGATGTTCAGGTAAGAGGCCAGTATCTTTTGCGGCACGCGCTGCAGCATGTGCGGGTGATTGGTGACATAGGCCAGAAAACGCTCGCGGGTGGTCATCTGCAGGTTCTCGAAATAGCGGATGTCTTTCTTTACGAACATTTGCGTGACAATGGTCCTGGCCAGCCTTTCCAGGGCAATGGATTGTTTAAGTACTTCCTGCAGGTTGTCGTACCGGATGGTGATCATGACAGTCGGCTCAACGGTCTCGAGGATGAGGTCCGACGGACGGCGGGTATGAAAAGACACTTCCGATTGTACGATATGGCCTTCTGTAGCCAATTGCAGGGTGGCTTCTCCTTTTTTGGTCTTGAAGTATTTTCTGACCATTCCCTTCATGACGATATTCAGGGTGTCTTCTACTTCCCCCTCTTTCAGGAGGGCAACTTTTTTGTCGAAGGCGCGTAATTCAAGGTAGGGGCATAGCAAATCGAAGTCTTGACGGCTTAGCTCCATAAAGCGCTGGAGATAAGCAAAGACATGTTCCAGATAGCTTTTAATATCCAACTTTCTCTCTCTCATGAAATGGGTTAGTTCTCGGTTAGTTCGAAGCAGCCGTCTCTGCCACCCTTTTGGACAGATGATGTTTTAAGCGGCTGAATGTTTCGGGTTTAATATTTAAATAGGACGCCAGGTACTTTTGCGGTACACGGCGAAACAGGTCGGTATTTTCCAGTACAAACCGTACAAACCGTTCTTTGGTGTCGTACCGTATCCTATCCAGCTCCCACATTTCTTTCTGGAGAAAGAGGTCGGTGATCAGTAATCGCCCGAGGGTTTCGATCCGGGGATACCGGTCATACAGGCTTTCCAGCTCCCGTTTATGGAGCGAAAGCAAAATCGAATGTTCGATTGTTTCAACAGCGTACGTGGAGGGTAGCCCGGTAAAGAAAGATACGGAGGAGCAGATCAGTTCGCCTTCGCGGCCCAGTTGGGTGATCACTTCCTGGCCACCTTTATAAAAGAACTTGCGCAACAATCCTTTGTTGATGAAATGGAGGTATTCTTCATTTTCGCCAGGTTCGATCAGTCGTACTTTTTTGTCATACGAACGCACTTCCATGGCCTTCGTGAGGGCAGCCAGCTCGTCCGGGGTGAGGGTGATGAAACGGCCGATATACTGTTGTAACATATTCAGCATGCTTGCAAGTTAAAGGTTATCAGATATTATAAACACCAACCGGCCCCACTTGCACCCTTTTCCTTGGAAAAATACGTGTATTTACGTAATGCCCCCAAACAGCCAGGCTTCCTGTACCTTCCTGCACCTTCCTGTGCCCTCCTGCCCGGCCAACTATGCTTTGTGTATTACCTTCATTTGCATTAGGTTTGCAAACCTTAACATAGCTTAAAAATTCAGCACATGGCACAAAAAATCAAAGTTGCAAATCCTGTAGTCGAGCTGGATGGTGACGAAATGACCCGCATCATCTGGAAATTCATTAAAGATAAACTCATCCTGCCGTACATAGATGTAGATATTAAATACTATGATCTGGGTGTCGAGTATCGTGATGCCACCAACGATCAGGTAACTGTTGACGCTGCCAATGCTATCAAGCAGTACGGTGTAGGTATCAAGTGTGCTACCATCACGCCTGACGAAGCACGCGTAAAAGAATTCAACCTGAAACAGATGTGGAAAAGCCCGAATGGTACCATCCGGAACATCCTGGACGGAACCGTTTTCCGCGAACCCATCGTGATCAATAATATCCCCCGCCTGGTCACCAACTGGACTGCTCCCATCATCGTTGGCCGTCACGCATTCGGCGACCAATACCGGGCTACCGACACCGTGATCAAAGGTAAGGGTAAATTAACCATGACCTTTACCCCCGAAGGTGGTGGTGAACCACAGACTTTCGAGGTGTTCAACTTCAAGGGCGACGGCGTTGCCATGAGCATGTACAATACCGATGAAAGCATCATCGGTTTTGCCCGCAGCTGTTTCAACATGGCCCTTGCCAAGAAATGGCCCCTGTACCTCAGCACCAAGAACACCATCCTGAAGAAATACGATGGTCGTTTCAAAGATATCTTCGAAGACATCTATCAAACTGAGTTCAAGACACAGTTCGAAGCAGCGGGTATCGTGTATGAGCACCGCCTGATCGACGACATGGTGGCTTCTGCCCTCAAATGGAACGGTAACTTCGTATGGGCTTGTAAGAACTACGACGGCGACGTACAAAGCGACACCGTAGCACAAGGATTTGGCTCACTGGGTCTGATGACCTCCGTACTGGTTACGCCCGACGGCAAAACCCTCGAAGCAGAAGCAGCGCACGGTACCGTTACCCGCCACTACCGCGACCACCAGGCCGGTAAGCCCACCAGCACCAACCCCATCGCGTCTATCTTTGCATGGACACGCGGCCTGGCCTTCCGTGGCAAGCTTGATGGCAACCAGGAATTGATCGACTTCTGTAATGCGATTGAAGCTGTATGTATCGAGACCGTGGAAAGCGGTAAGATGACCAAGGACCTGGCAGTATGTATCCATGGTAACAAGGTGAAGCACGGTGAGCACTTCCTGTATACAGAAGAGTTCCTCGACGCGATCGACCAGAACCTGAAGAAGAAAGTAGGAATTTAATTCCGCTTTTGAGCTATATAAGAAGGCGCTCCCGTAAAACGGAGCGCTTTTTTTGTATATTGACAGCCATTAAATCCCTGAAGGCATGAGCCCCAAACTGCGCATACTGATACCCTTGCTGATCATTACCGGTTTTGTACTATATACCTGGGCGTTGATCGTTTTGGAGGGATACCCACACAGTATGCAAAAAGACCTGGCACTGATCCTGTTGATTGTTTTGCACTATTTTTATTTTACCCGGCGTAATTGGTGCGTGGTGTTTACAGGCATCTACCTGTTGTTGCTCACCTTCAACCTGCTCTCTATTACTCCTGCTACGACCAGCCACTCCTTGGGTATTGGTCCGGTGGAGCACCGTGTCTATACACCTGCCATACAGTTTATTGGCCTGGGTATACTGGTGTTGTATGGAATTTTGAACTTCGATCAGTTGACTGAGATGTACCTTGATTATAAAGAAGCAAAGGCAAAAAAGAAGGAGGAGAAATGATGCAGCTCAATTACCCGATCATGCAACAATTTGAGCAGGATGGCTATGCCCTGGTTAACGATATCTATACCGAAGCCGAAGTGGCGGCCATCATCGATGCCATCGAAACTGCGGACCATTCCGGGCCTGTATTTCGTAAAACCAAAGACCTGTTTGCCATCCGGTAGTTTCTGAAGCAGGTGACGGGTGTTCACCCATACGTTTTCAATGACCGGCTCCGGGCGCTGATCGATCACCTCTTTGGTAAGGGCTATTTTGTTGTGAAATCCATTTACTTCGACAAGCCGCCACAGTCGAACTGGTTTGTGGCCTGGCACCAGGACCTGACCATCTCCGTGGGGGAGAAGGCAGATGTGCCGGGCTTTGGTCCCTGGACGGTGAAGCAGGAACAATACGCCGTACAGCCGCCATTAGAAATCCTGCAACAGAACTTCACCCTCCGCATACATCTCGACGATACCAATAGCGACAATGGTGCCCTGCGGGTAGTGCCTGGCTCGCATGCCAAAGGTGTTTATCGTCCCGAAACGATCGACTGGGCGGTAGAGCGCGAATACAGCTGTGAACTGCGGCGTGGGGGCGTAATGATCATGCGGCCGCTGTTACTACATGCCTCCAATCGTACGGTCAACGAGGCACGTCGCCGGGTGATACATATCGAATGCAGTAAGGCGACCTTGCCATCGCCGCTGCATTGGTCCGAAAAGCTGGTTTACTGAGTGATGGGCGCGGCTTCTGGCAGGCCGAAACGTTCCGTCCGTGTACATTACCTGCTGATATTGCCTGTTGCTTTTCATCCCCAATATGTCGTTTCGATGTCTAATGGCCTGATCCTGCGGATGGCAAAGAATTTGCCCTTCTAACCATAGTTTAAAACGAGAACTATGGAAAGCAGTATCTACGATTTCTTTGCCGCTTATGAACAACGTTTCAACGCTGCCCTCAAGGGAGATACGGATGTAGAAGGTACGGCCAGTGCCTTTGCGCCCTTTTTTGTAGAGGCCAGTCCGGCCGGCGTACATGGGGGCAGCAACGACTCGGAGTTTCGTAAAAAGATCCCACAGGGCATGGACTTCTATCGTTCCATCGGAACCTATTCGATGGAAGTGTTGTCGCAGGATGTCACCCAGCTCGATAACCTGCATTTTATGGTCAAGATCCACTGGAAGGCCACCTATAAAAACAAAGACAATTCAGACCTCGAGATTGAATTCGATGTGATCTATTTCCTGCAATTGCGGGAAGGTGAACTGAAGATATTTGCGTACATCACCGGTGATGAAGACAAGGTGATGCGCCAACATGGACTGATCAATTAGAAGCCAGCGCCGTTCTTCGTATCTTGCGTCATGATCCAGACAGTTACGATTGTAGTATCGGGAAAGGTGCAGGGTGTTTATTACCGCCAGAGCACACACGGCAAGGCACTTGAACTCGGCCTTACCGGCACTGTCAGGAACCAGGCAGATGGGAGCGTACTCATCTATGCTTCCGGACCTTCCTCCGCCGTGAATCAACTGGTTGCCTGGTGCAGGCAGGGACCTGCCCGCGCCGACGTGACCAGTGTACAGGTCGAAACGATCGAACCCATGGCCTTTATTGGATTTACCATTCTGCGTTAATGGCGTGTTGTGTACATCTACAGCAACTGCCGGGTCCCGATCCGGTCGATTTATGTTAACGGTGTCTCATCCTCCTGCATTACTATTGTCGATTCCCGACATTTCCCTATCTTGACCCCCTATTCCTAAAATATTTTGTACCATGACCCAACGATTAATGCTAACGGCTTGCTTGCTATCAGCAGCAGTGTTTGCACAGGCACAGAAGGTAAACCGCAATGGTGGCGATCCTAAATTATCAGAATACTGGGAGCCCGAAGTGAAAGTAGTGGCGCCCGGCAAAACAGCTTCCGATGCTCCGGCAGATGCAGTAGTGTTGTTCAATGGCACCGACGCCAGCGGCTGGGAAGCCAAGGGTGGTGGCCCCATCAAATGGAAAGTAGAGAACGGTGCTATGACCGTAGCAGCGGGCGCTGGTGAAATTCATACCAAACAAGGCTTTGGCGATTGCCAGTTACATATCGAATGGAGAACCCCTGAAGTCGTGAAAGGCGACGGACAGGGCAGGGGCAACAGCGGTATCTTCCTGATGGGTAAATACGAACTGCAGGTGCTCGACTCTTACAACAACAGAACGTATTCAAATGGCCAGGCTGGCAGTATCTACAAGCAATTGCCGCCCATGGTCAATGCCAGCCGCGGACCCGGTGAGTGGCAGACTTATGATGTTATCTTCACAGCTCCCGCGTTTTATCCCGATGGTAATGTAAAGACACAGGCCCGCATCACAGTCATCCACAACGGTGTGTTGGTGCAGAACAATATGAGCATCTGGGGTGCCACGCAATATATCGGTATCGCCAACTATGAAAAGCATGGTGATAAGGAGCCGATCATTCTGCAGGATCACGGCAATCCCGTGAGCTTCCGCAATATCTGGATCAGACCGCTCTAAGCGACAGCGTATATTATAAAAGAGAAAGGGTTAAAGCATGTGCTTTAACCCTTTCTCTTTATCAGGTGATTAGGTCAATTAGGATTTGATGCCTACGCCGCCCAATTCGATCTTCAGGTTTTCGAGCATGTCTTTGGTCATCTTCGCCAGGTCGAACTCTGGCTTCCAGCCCCAATCTTTGCTGGCAACGCTGTCATCGATACTGGCTGGCCAACCATCGGCGATGGCCTGGCGGTAATCGGGCTGATAATCCAGCTTGAAATCAGGAATGTGTTTCTTGATCTCTGCACCGATCTCTTTAGGAGAGAAGCTCATAGCCGACAAGTTGTAGGAATGGCGAATGCCGATCTTGGCGGCGGGGGCTTCCATCAGCTCGATGGTACCACGGATAGCATCCGGCATGTACATCATCGGCAGGTAAGTGTCTTCCTTCAGGAAGGCTGTATATTTCTTCTCTTCCAATGCTTCGTGGAAGATCTCCACCGCATAATCAGTGGTGCCGCCACCAGGAGCAGATTTGTAACTGATCAAGCCGGGGTAGCGGATGCTGCGTACGTCTACACCAAAGCGCTGGTGGTAGTAGTTGCACCAGAACTCGCCGGCATATTTGCTGATACCGTATACGGTAGCAGGCTCAATGATCGTTTGTTGGGGACAATTGTTTTTGGGAGAAGTAGGGCCGAATACCGCAATGCTGCTGGGCCAGTATACTTTATAGATCTTCTCTTCACGGGCAATATCCAATACGTTGAGCAAGCCTTGCATGTTGAGGTTCCAGGCAAGGTTGGGGTTCTTTTCGCCGGTTGCGGAAAGAATCGCTGCCAACAGGTAGATCTGGGTTACATTCTGGCGGATCACCTGTACGTGCAACATCTCTTTGTTCATAACATCGATGCTTACATAAGGTCCGGTGCCTTTCAATAATTCATTTTCCTCACGGAGGTCAGATGCGATCACATTGGCATTGCCATATATTTTGCGAAGGGCCAAGGTCAGTTCCACACCGATCTGCCCGGAAGCGCCAATAACGAGAATTCTTTCGCGGATCATAAATAGGGTTGCATTTTAATGGCAGCAAAAGAACGCAAAATTTTGATGGAAACAATAAAATACTGCGCAACGGAGCGCTCTGCTTGAGCCGTATTTACAATTGATTTACAGTTGCCTGCGTAAACTGATCCTGAACAGCGGTCTGGTTGGTTGTACTACCCGAACCTGGTAGGCAATTGACCGGTTTAGGGTGCTTGTTGGAGTGCAGCCGGATAGCCATAATAAAGCGCCTTGCTGGAGCCTCTCTTCCTCCTCCCTTGATAGGGGCATCCTGGGGTGATCTCAGGGTCATGGTAGGCTTAAAACCCAAGGAAAACCCTAGGATGACCCAAGGATGACCCTAGGATGACCCTAGGATGGAAGGTTCCATCCAGTAGGAAGAAGCGACCCATATTGGTCAAATTGACCGTCGCGGGGGGGGGAGGGGGTACATGCTGCCGGAACCCGGCACTTTCGTATCTTTGCGCCATGGAAAAAATGCTTAAAGACCTGTTTGCCAATCAACAGTACGACGAGAAGAACTTTTTTCTGATAGCTGGCCCCTGTGTAGTGGAGAGTGAGGAATTATTGATGGAAGTGGCTGATAAAGTGAGCGGTATCTGCAAAAAGCTGGGTATTCCCTATGTGTTTAAATCCTCCTACCGCAAGGCCAATCGCACCAGTGCCTCTTCCTTTACCGGACTGGGCGATGAAACAGCCCTGAAACTGCTGAAAAAGACCGGCGAAGCCTATAAACTGCCCGTGACTTCAGACGTACATGCTCATGACGAAACAGCCCTGGCTGCGAAATATATCGACATTCTCCAGATTCCCGCGTTTCTCTGCCGCCAAACGGATCTGTTGGTCGCAGCTGCCGAGACTGGTAAGATCGTCAACGTGAAGAAAGGACAGTTTGTAAGCGGTCCTTCGATGAAGTTTGCTGCCGAAAAGATCCGTAAAGCAGGTAACGATAAAGTGATCCTGACCGAGCGGGGTAATAGCTTTGGATACCAGGATATGGTGGTCGACTACCGCAACATTCCCTGGATGCAGGAGCACGGCGCGCCTGTGGTAATGGACTGTACCCATAGCCTGCAAACGCCCAATCAAACGTCTGGTGTTACCGGCGGCAATCCCCAATTGATCGGTACCATTGCCAAGGCGGCGATCGCTTCCGGTGCAGATGGTTTGTTTATCGAAACGCATCCCAACCCAGCCGTGGCGCTGAGCGATGGTGCGAACATGCTGAAACTGGACCGGTTAGAAGGCCTGCTGGAGCAGCTGGTGAAGTTGCGCAAAGCGGTGGTCTAAAACTGTAGTAAGGATACTATAATCGTTGAGGGGGCTCCCTTACGACTGCCTCGCTCATCTCCCGGATGAGCTGGCAGGAATACAAGCTATAAAAGAAAAAGCTACTCGTTGCGAGTAGCTTTTTTCTCATGTGAACATTTATAGCACTTTAAAAATTAGCCGCGAAAAAAGCTTCCACAGAGGAAGCTTTCAAAGAGTTTTCAAAGGTAAATCCGTGGTTTCAGTCAGATGAAAACAGACCAGCGGTGGTTTTATCATAGTTTCTGCCAGGATCAAAAACGGGACTTCAGCTCAAAACCTTTCGGTGGTCCTTCTTGTATACAAAACTATACCCGAATTACGGGTTTAGCTAACTGATATAGGCAGAACACACCCTACAAAGTATTTACTCAATCGTTTGCACGACATTTTATAAAAACGTTTGCAGTTGTTCCTGGTTTGAAACAGTTTGTTAAAGGGAAGTACGGAACCTTTCCATTATGACAATAACTGACTGGGCAATACACCAAATTCCTTCTTAAAAGCAATCGTAAAATTGCTCAGGTTGGCATAGCCTAATTCCATCGCCACTTCTTTCACCGAATACTTTCGGGTGAGCAGTTTATCCTGCGCGGCCTGCATGCGGGCTTTCTGATAATATTCATAGATCGGAAAACCATACATGGTCTTGAAGTCTTTTTTCAGCTTCGATTCGCTGATGGAGACCATCTTGGCCAGTTGCTGGATGGAGGGGGCGGGTTGAAAGATGTCTTTCGTCAGGATGCCTTCGATCTGCATAACGCGGTTGATGTCTTCCTGCGACAAGGGGATGCGGAACGCGGGGTTCTTCATCTTTTCGATCAGGTGCAGGAAGAAACGCTCGATCATCAGCATGATCCTGTTTTGGATCACCGTCAGCCGGAGCGGATTGTCTTCATCCGTATCGAGGATCGTGCGCATCCACTGGCGATACTTGCTGTCGAGCGGCTCGATGTTGAAGTTCTCCGCCTTGAGCGTGATGTAGGTGGACAAGACATCTTCGACGGTTTGAATGTCGAGGTACTTGGCCAGCCATTCCTTGTTGAGCATAACAGCGATGGAGTGATAAGTGCCACCCTGGGTGCCGAGGTACGACCAATCGAACAAGGAGCTGGTCAGGTAGGCAATCGATTTACTCGTGTTGTTCTCCTTTACCTTTTCATCGTCGATGGTGATCGTCAGGCTACCCGGGATCGACAGCTCATCAAACCGCAGCGTGTAAAACTCTTCGTGGTTACTTCGCTTTCGGTGGATCAACCAATCCTGGTTAAACTTACAATCTGTAATGCAGGCATGTAATCCATTGGGTAGGGGAAGGAATAGAAAACTTCCTTCGCCAACCTCTGCTGGAAAAGCCACCTGGTTGTTGTGTACCGGCATTCCTAATTGGCCGGACAGTTTGAGCAACAATTGCTCATAATTCGATGTGTTGTAATCAAATTGAAACAAAATACAAGCTTTACAAAGTGAATGAAGCGCAATACAATTCAATCACAGGATGAGCTGTTAAGTCGGTCGGTTGGATACAGAGAAAATGTACCTGCTATTGGTATTTCAATGGGTTACGGCGCACGGACAGGATGTACCGTTTGATGTTCATCCAAAAAGCCAGTACAAAATACACGATAAGGGGGGATCCCATGGTTAGGAAAGAAATGTAAACGAACCAGGTACGAATGCGTGAGGTGGCAATGCCCATGCGTTCACCGATTGCGGTGCATACACCGTAGGCCTGCCATTCTATGAAAAATCTCAAGCGATTCATACTACTAATTTATACATTTTCAAGCAATGTCCTAATCCCTGTTTATCCCTATTGATTTATTTTTTAGGTAAATTTGGTATCGGATTTTATGTGACTGGTACAATATGACGCGATTCGAGGAAAATGGGTTGTAAGCGTAGATCGTATAATTAAAATATAAAATATTTAACATGGTTTTTGATCTGGATCTAATCAAAAAGCTGTATGGTGCAATGCCTGCCCGCATTGCAGAAGGCCGTAAGTTGACTGGAAAGCCCCTGACCTTATCTGAGAAGATTTTATACGCCCACCTGTTTGAGCCCGCCAAAGCTGCTTATACCCGTGGAAAAGACTATGTTGACTTTGCACCGGACCGTGTTGCCATGCAGGATGCGACTGCGCAAATGGCCCTGTTGCAATTCATGACCTGTGGCCGTTCGCAGGTAGCCGTTCCGTCGACCGTACACTGTGATCACCTGATACAAGCCAAGACTGGTGCAGCTAAAGATTTGAAGACGGCATTGGATGTAAATAAAGAAGTATATGACTTTTTGGCCTCTATTTCCAATAAATACGGCATTGGTTTCTGGAAACCAGGTGCTGGCATTATTCACCAGGTTGTTTTAGAGAATTATGCCTTTCCTGGTGGTATGATGATCGGCACCGATTCACATACTCCAAATGCTGGGGGGCTGGGTATGGTGGCCATCGGTGTAGGCGGTGCGGATGCCGTAGATGTGATGGCTGGCCTGGCCTGGGAACTCAAGATGCCCAAGCTGATCGGTGTAAAATTGACCGGCAAGCTCAGTGGTTGGACGGCTGCCAAAGACGTGATCCTGCGCGTAGCCGGCATCCTGACAGTAAAGGGCGGTACCGGCGCTATTGTGGAGTATTTCGGCGAAGGTGCCGATAGCCTGAGTGCTACCGGTAAAGGAACCATTTGTAATATGGGTGCAGAGATTGGTGCTACCTGCTCGTTGTTTGCCTATGATACCAAAATGGCCGAATACCTGAAGGCCACAGGACGCGAAGAAGTAGCTTCCCTGGCCGACGGTATCCGCGAGCACCTGCGTCCCGATCCGGAAGTGTATGCCGATCCTGCTGCTTACTACGACCAGCTGATCGAGATCAACCTCGACGAGCTGGAGCCGCACGTAAACGGACCGTTTACGCCAGACCTGGCATGGCCCATCAGCAAATTTGCCGAGGCGGTAAAAGCCAACAACTGGCCCGAGCGGCTGGAAGTAGCCCTGATCGGATCTTGTACCAACTCTTCTTATGAAGATATCAGCCGTTCTGCCTCCCTGGCAAAACAGGCCATCGATAAAAAATTAAAGACCAAGGCAGAGTTCACCATCACGCCTGGCTCCGAAGTAGTACGGTATACCATCGAGAAAGATGGATTCCTGAAAACTTTCGACCAGATCGGTGGTGTGGTGCTCGCCAATGCCTGCGGTCCCTGTATCGGTCAATGGGCCCGTCACATCGACGACCCCAACCGTAAGAACTCGATCATCACTTCGTTCAATCGCAACTTTGCCAAGCGCAATGATGGTTTTGCTTCTACCCACGCTTTTGTGGCATCACCCGAACTGGTGACTGCCTTTGCGATCGCTGGCGACCTCACATTTAATCCGCTGCGTGACAAGCTGACCAATACGGAAGGCAAAGAGGTGATGCTCGACGAGCCTACGGGCATGGAGTTGCCTCCCAAGGGCTTCTCGGTAGATGATCCCGGTTACCAGGGTCCTGCAGCCGACGGTAGCAGTGTGCAGGTCATTGTGAAGCCCGATTCACAGCGTCTGCAATTGCTGGAACCCTTCACACCCTGGGAAGGTACCGATATCAAGGGCCTGAAGCTCCTGATCAAGGCGAAAGGAAAATGTACGACCGATCATATCTCGATGGCTGGCCCCTGGTTGAAATTCCGTGGTCACCTCGACAACATCAGCAACAACATGCTGATCGGCGCCGTGAATTATTTCAACGATAAGACCGATACGGTTAAGAACGAACTGACTGGCGAATACGGTCCTGTGCCTGCCACGCAGCGTGCTTACAAAGCAGCTGGTGTAGGTAGTGTGGTGGTAGGTGATGAGAACTATGGCGAGGGCAGCAGCCGGGAACATGCCGCAATGGAGCCCCGTCACCTGGGGGTGCGTGCCATCATCGTGCGCAGCTTTGCCCGTATTCACGAAACCAACCTGAAGAAACAGGGGATGCTGGCGTTGACGTTTGCCAACAAGGAAGATTATGATAAGATCCAGGAAGATGATATTTTCGATATCCTGGGTGTTACCAGCTTCACGCCCGGTACCCCTTTGACGCTGGTTGCCCACCACAAAGACGGCAGCCAGGATTCGATGGTGATGAACCATACGTACAATGAGCAGCAGATCGAATGGTTCAAGGCAGGTGGTGCCTTGAACGTGATCCGGAAGCAGTTTGCCGGCCAATAAGAAAATGCTGGTATGATATACCGCATCCCTCGCCATCGGCGGGGGATGTTCTTTTGGTGGCAGGTAACACGCAACCGGGGCGAGGGTTATTTTGGGAGCGTGAGAGTCATCACAGTAATTTTTGACGAAGGGTATTTGCGCCTTTCTATCGTGATTCTATGGGGAGATGACATTACAAACCGTTACGGGAGAGCACATATTTTTTGTAAATTCCCTGTATGATGCCATTACGCCTATACCAACTGCTTGTTTTGCTGCTGATCGTCTGCCAATGCCAGGCGCAGCCATCTGCTAATAGTACTGCCAGGCGCCCGCTGGCAGTGCTGGCCTATTACTCCGGCGATGCCACCGAGATCGATGCTTACAACGTGCAACAGCTCACGCACATCATATACAGCTTTTGCCATCTCGATGGTAATGAGCTGCTCGTTGGCAAGGGAGAGTCCATCATCCGTAAACTGGTATCACTCAAACAAAAGAATCCTTCACTGAAGATCCTGTTGTCGCTCGGTGGGTGGGGCGGCTGTAAAACCTGCTCGGATGTATTTGCTACCGCTGCTGGCAGGGACGCATTTTCAAGATCTGTAAAAGCGTGGACCGATAAGCTGGGAACGGATGGCATCGATCTCGACTGGGAGTATCCGGCCATCGAAGGGCATCCCGGTCATCCTTACAAGGTGGAAGACCGGGCCAATTTTACGGAGCTGGTCATTAGTCTGCGCAAGGCACTCGGCAAAAAACAGGAGATCAGTTTTGCGGCAGGAGGGTTTACTAAATTCCTCGAGGAGTCGATCGAGTGGAAGAAGGTGATGGCGGTGGTTGATCGGGTCAACATCATGAGTTATGACCTGATCAATGGTTATAGCACGGTTACCGGTCATCACCCGGGATTGTATTCAACAGCTGTGCAAAAGGAGTCGGCCGATAACGCGGTTCATTACCTGCTTGCTTTGGGTATACCTGCCAATAAATTGGTGATCGGTGCTGCGTTTTATGCCCGTGTGTTTGAGGGAGTGGATAGTGTGGGTCATGGGCTAAACAGGCCGGGTAAATTCAAGAGCTTTATCCCCTATAAGCATTTCTCTACCTCAATTACCCCTGAGCTGGGTTATACATTCTATTGGGATGATGTGGCCAAAGCTCCCTATGCCTACAATGCCGATAAAAAGTTATTCGCGACTTTCGACGATAGTCTTTCCCTCGACCTGAAAACCCGGTATGCGCTTGACAAAGGGCTTAATGGTATCATGTTCTGGGAACTTACCCTCGATAAACCGGAGCAAGGCTTGCTGCAGGCCATCGATATAGCCCGGCAACGCAAGCGTAAATGATGGCGGGCCTGTTTGTGGTCTATAACCTGGCTGTCGTCGCCCCGCCGGATAATTAGGCTATGGAAACCTCCTGACCATTGAAGTTGCCTGTTCTTAAAAACGACCGGAACCCTTAACTTGTGCCGATGAAAAAGGGCTTTCTGTACCTCCTCCTGTTGGCTGTTGCGTGTACTGATCCAGACAAGGTGGCGACTGTCGCTGAGCACAAAGACACGGCGATGTCGTGCGAAGCCAACTTGCCGGCAAGGTTCCCCACCGTGGGCGTCGACTCGCTCGCACCGCAGGGAGACAGTGTATCGCATGAAGGCATGGTATGGATACCCGCCACTACTTACGGCATGGGCGCCACTGACCCCGAGGGTAGGGCCGATGAATATCCACAACATACGGTGACTATCAGTGGCTTCTGGATGGATGCCACCGAAGTGACCAATGCCCAATTTGCCAGGTTCGTGGCCGCTACTGGTTATGTAACCACGGCTGAAAAGAAACCCGACTGGGAGGAAATGAAAAAACAGCTTCCTCCTGGTACCCCCAAGCCAAAGGAAGAGTTGCTGGTAGCTGCGTCATTGGTGTTTACGCCTCCTACACAGCCGGTACCGCTGGAAGACGCTTCGCAGTGGTGGGCCTGGAAAAAAGGAGCGAGCTGGCGACATCCACAGGGGGAGGGCAGCGATATCAAAGGCAAAGACAACTATCCCGTCGTTCATATCTCCTGGTATGATGCCAATGCGTATGCGCGGTGGGCAGGCAAGCGATTGCCTACCGAAGCGGAGTGGGAGCTGGCAGCGCGTGGCGGTCAGCAACAGGTTCTGTATCCCTGGGGTACGGAGGATGTAGAGAAAGGTAAGCCTAAAGCCAATACCTGGCAGGGTAGTTTCCCGGATAAGAACACCAATTGGGATCATTTCAACCTGCTGGCACCAGTGCGATCGTTTGCGGCTAATAAGTTTGGCCTTTTCGACATGGCGGGTAATGTATGGGAGTGGTGCAGCGACTGGTATGATGCCAACTGGTACAATACCCAAAAGAACATACAGTCTACCAATCCGCAAGGCCCATCGCAAAGCAATGATCCTATGGAGCCTGCTACCCCCAAGCGGGTAGTGCGTGGCGGATCCTTCCTTTGTAATGCCTCTTATTGCAAAGGATACCGGGTTACTTCCCGCATGAAAACCTCGCCCGATACGGGTTTGGAGCATACCGGATTTCGATGCGTAGCATCCAGATAATGTGTTTAGTAGTCAAACTAACATTCATTAGTGGTCGTATTTGTTAAAATCCCGATTAGTCTACCTTATGGGTAGAAAAAATTGTCTGTTTCCGCCTCAGACCTTATCTTTGTTTGGAGTCAACGATTATTTTTTCATGCTACACTCTTTCGCGATGCAATACAATATTACCTCCTATTGTTACAACTATTGTTGTTGCTGTTGATTCATTATTCTCCATTTTGTTGCTTGTTTCTCTGCTAACTTTTATTGATTACCGCTGAATTGTCAACCTACATGCATATGTCACTCCAGAATTATATTCCTGATTTAACCTACCAGTCGAGTGGACTATCGATTGGAGAGACGATCGCGCTGCTGGCAAGGACCTTTCCGGCACAGGTGACTTTTTCTACCAGCTTCAGCTTTGAAGACCAGGTGGTAGCTCATGAGATCTTCAGCAATAGCCTGCCTGTGAAAGTATTCACGCTGGACACCGGGCGTCTGTTTGCGGAGACTTATTCTGTTTGGAATAGTACCAATTCAAAATATGGGTCGAACGTAAAGGCTTATTATCCCAATAATGTGCTGCTGGAAGAGTTTGTGCAGGAAAACGGACCCAATTCATTTTACGAGTCGGTCGATCACCGCAAGAAATGTTGCTTTATCCGGAAAGTAGAGCCATTGAAAAGAGCGTTGCAAGGCAATGCTGTTTGGATCACCGGTTTGCGTGCCGAGCATTCTCCCGACAGGAATAACCTGACGGTGTGGGAGTGGGATGAAGGCAATCAGGTCATCAAATACAATCCTTTGCTGGACTGGAATACCGAGCAGGTACGCCAGTACATCGATAGCAATAATGTGCCTTACAATCCATTGCATGATAAGGGTTTTGTGAGTATCGGATGTGCGCCCTGTACGAGGGCAATCAGGCCGGGCGAAGACTTCCGTGCCGGACGCTGGTGGTGGGAAGATGCCAGCAAAAAGGAATGTGGACTTCACGTTCACTCCTGACGGGGGGCAGTTGAAGCGCGGTTTGCCCTCTAAAAGGGCACGATCGCATCTATGAATTGAAATACTTTTGAAGGAATAAAAATATTGAACGAATGAGTGCTTACAGATTAGATTACCTGGATCAGTTGGAGGCGGAAGCGATACATATCTTCCGGGAAGTGGCAGGTCAGTTTGAGCGGCCCGCTTTGTTGTTTTCGGGAGGTAAAGATTCTATTACACTTGTTCACCTGGCATTGAAAGCTTTCAGGCCTGGTAAGTTTCCTTTTCCGCTGGTACACATCGATACCGGCCATAATTTTCAGGAGGCGCTTGATTACCGTGATGCCCTGGCAGCTCAACTTGGCGAAAGGCTCATAGTACGCAATGTGGGTGATACCATCAAAGCCAAACAGCTGACTGAGCCCAAGGGCAAGTTTGCCAGCCGGAATGCCTTGCAAACGTTTACCCTGCTCGATACCATCGAGGAATTTAAGTTCGATGCCTGCATCGGTGGTGCACGCCGCGATGAAGAAAAGGCCCGGGCCAAAGAGAGGATCTTTTCTGTACGGGATGAATTTGGTCAATGGGATCCCAAACTGCAGCGCCCCGAACTGTGGAATACCTACAATGGTAAGATCCACAAGGGAGAGAATGTACGGGTATTCCCGATCAGCAACTGGACAGAACTCGATGTGTGGAACTATATCCGTCGCGAGAAGATCGAATTGCCTTCTATTTACTTTGCGCATGATCGTGAAGTGATCGAACACCAGGGGCAATTGGTGGCCATGTCGGAGTTTATTCAACTGGAGCCTACCGATAAGGTATTTACCCGTAAAGTACGGTATCGTACCGTGGGTGATATGACCTGTACGGCAGCTGTTGAATCGGGTGCTTCCACGATCGACGATATCATCAATGAGATCACGGCTACCAAGACCAGTGAGCGTGGTGAGACGCGGATCGATGACCGGGTATCGGAAGCGGCCATGGAAGACAGAAAGAAGAACGGTTATTTCTAATGCACCTGGCCGTTGAAGGCCGTTGCGAATCGATGAACAATCATTAAGAAAACACAACAAATTATAAACATGGACTTACTTCGTTTCATAACTGCCGGTAGCGTTGATGATGGCAAAAGCACGTTGATTGGCCGGCTGCTGTATGATAGTAAGAGCATCATGATCGATCAGCTGGAAGCGATCGAACGGCAAAGCAAGAACAAAGAAGAAGGGGAGATCGATCTCGCCTTGCTGACTGATGGTTTGCGTGCCGAGCGTGAGCAGGGCATCACCATTGATGTCGCTTATAAATACTTCTCTACTCCCAAAAGGAAGTTCATCATTGCCGATGCGCCCGGGCATATTCAGTATACCCGCAACATGGTGACCGGCGCTTCCAATGCCGACCTGGCGATCATCCTCATCGACGCGCGCAATGGGGTGGCAGAACAAACACGCCGTCACTCGATCATTGCCTCCCTGTTGAATATTCCGCATATCGTGGTGGCCATCAATAAAATGGACCTGGTCGATTTCTCTCAGGATGTATACAACAATATCGTGATCGATTATGCCAAGGTTGCGCAATCGCTGGGCCTGAAGCAGGTAACCTATATTCCGCTGAGTGCCTTGCAAGGCGATAATATCGTGGAGAAATCGGAAAAGATGAGTTGGTATGAAGGTCCTTCGCTGCTCCATTTCCTGGAAGAAGTGCAGGTTCAGGATACCATCAACCTGACCGATGGCCGGTTCCCGGTGCAATATGTAATCCGTCCTCAAACAGAAGATCTGCATGATTACCGGGGATACGCCGGTAAGATCATCAGTGGTATTTACAAAGTGGGTGATGCGGTGACTATACAGCCTGCCGGCATATCCACCAGGATCAAAGCCATTGAATTGGGCGGCAAGGAAGTGCCCGAGGCATTTGCTCCTCAAAGCGTGATCCTGCACCTCGAAGACAATATCGATATCAGCCGGGGCGATGTGATCGTCAACAGTACGCAACCGGTAAAAATAGCCCAGGAGTTGGAAGTGCTGTTGTGTTGGATGGACAATAAGCCATTGGTGCCCGGCAACAAGTATTTATTACAACTCAATAGCCGCGTAGTGCGTTCGGTGGTGCGGAACATCGAATTCAAACTCGATGTCAATACCCTCGAGCGTAACGAAGCGCCGGCGCAGGCAGTACTGAATGATGTGATCAAGGCGACGATCAAGACGGCTTCCCCCATCCCGTACGATGCTTACCAGGATCTGCGGGCGAATGGTGGGGCTATTCTGATCGACGAGACCAGTCATGTGACGGTTGGTGCCTGTATGATCCAGTAAAATTATTGCCCCGGGCGGCAGCGCTGCCCGGGCCTTTGAAAAATACGATAAGTAGGAAGTATATTTTTATGCCCCTTTAATCTACTAAAAAAGTAGACATAATGAAAGCAAACCACACAGGTAAAGTGATTCTGGCAGGTGCCGGTCCGGGTGATCCCGAACTGCTGACCATCAAGGTGGCCCGATACCTGCAACAGGCGGATGTAGTATTGACCGACCGGCTGGTGAGTGAGGATATCCTGAAGGCCTATGTACGGCAGGATGCAACTTTGATCTATGTGGGCAAGCAGTGTCGCCGCGGTGCTTCTACACCGCAGGAAACGATCAACGAGCTGCTGGTGGAATATGCCGAACAAGGCAAACTGGTAGTGCGCCTGAAAGGGGGCGATGTATCTATCTTTTCCAATATCCTGGACGAGCTGCAAATACTGGCTGCTCATCAAATTCCTTATGAGATCATTCCGGGAGTGACGTCGGCCCTGGGCGCCGCGGCCTATGCCGGTATTCCGTTGACCGCCCGTGGATATTCAACCGCGGTTCGCTTGTTGACCTATTATAAATCCGATGTGGTTACCGACGCTTACTGGAAGGAACTGGCGACCACGGATGATACCCTGGTATTTTATATGTCGTCGGAAACCCTCGAAGGGGTGGTAGCCAACCTGACCCGGCATGGTATCAACGGCGATAAATTACTGGCTGTGGTGGAGCAGGCAACAACCCCGCTGCAGAACCTACAGGTGTGCAATATTTACGATTACAATGAACAGTTGAAAGGCAGGAAATTCATTTCTCCTTCACTGGTGATCATAGGCCGGGTAGTAGGACTGCATGAGCAGTTTGGCTGGCTGGCCAACAGCAATAGCCGGGAGGAGTACTTTAAGCCCGTAGCCAAATTATTTACAACCATTACTGACCATACTGAAAAAGTAAAAGACCATGTTAGTAGAGCCTAAATTGAAGTTGTTGCTTGACCTGGTAAACGGTTCCTCCAGGGATGAACTGATCTGGATGAACGGGTACCTGGCAGGCTTGTTGGCGCAGCCGCAAACGGCGCAAGCTGCTATTGCGGCTCCGGCAGCCGCGGTTGTCGCTGCAGCAGACGCCAAGCCGGCCGTACAGAAAATTACGATAGCATACGGTACGGAGACCGGTAACTCCAAAAAGCTGGCTGCTGATTTCGCTTCACAAGCGAAGAAGAAAGGCATCAATGCCAAGCTGGTGAGCCTTGATCAATATAAGCTCAATGACCTGTCGAAGGAAGAGTACTTCTTTACCATCATAAGTACACAAGGTGAGGGTGAGCCACCTGCCACTGCTAAGAAGTTCTATGACCATATTCACCAGAATGGCTTCAAGCTGAGCCAGCTCAAATTTGGCGTACTGGCATTGGGTGATACCTCTTATCCGCTATTTTGTAAGGCCGGCGAAGATGTGGATGCACAGTTGCTGAAATTGGGTGGACAGCGCATTGCGACGTTGCAGCGTTGTGATACGGACTATCATTCGGAAGCGACCAGCTGGTTCTCCGACGTGCTGACCCAGCTGACAACGGCCAGTCCTGCGGCGGCGGTAGCTGTTGTTGGCGCACCCGTTGCTAAAAAAACGACTGGTAAGAAAATATACACCGGAAAGATACTGACCAACCTCAACCTGAATGACCGGGATTCTTCCAAAGAAACCTATCACATCGAGATTGGTGTTGATGACGAGGTAGACTATTTGCCGGGCGATTCCATCGGAATCATTCCTGAAAATCCCAGAACAGCGGTGGATACCATTCTTGCGCTGGGGTTCAGCAACAATAATACCCCTTTCACTTTCCGCAACGAGTCGGATTCGATCTACAATCACCTCCTGAAGCGGATCAATATTGCCTGGCTGCCGGAACGCGTTGTGAAGCAGTATGCTGCGATCGTGAAACAGGATATTCCTGAAACGAAGATCGGGCTGGTTGACCTGATGAAGATCTACCCGGTCAAGGACCTGCAGCAGTTTCATGAAGTGGTGTCGATCCTGGAGCCGATAACGCCCCGGTTGTATTCGATCTCTTCTTCGCCCAATGCGCATTCGGGAGAAGTACATATTATCGTAGCCCGCGATACCTTCTACATCAACCAGGAGCTCAAGTTTGGCTTGTGTTCGGACTACCTGTCGCAGCAGCTCGCTGTCGATAGGGAGATCGAGTTTTATGTGCACAAGAATAGCCAGTTCAGGTTGCCCGAAGCAGGCAAAGATGTGATCATGGTGGGGCCGGGTACCGGCATTGCACCTTTCCGTTCCTTTATTGCCGAGCGCGATGCTACCGGTGCGGAAGGCCGCAACTGGTTGTTCTTCGGTGATCAGCACTTTGTATCTGACTTTCTGTATCAAACGGAGTTGCAGAACTGGTTACAAACCGGTTCATTGACGAATATCAGTCTCGCTTTTTCACGCGACCAGCAATACAAGATCTATGTGCAGCACCGTATTCTGGAAAAGGCAGCGGAACTGTGGAAATGGATCAGTGGCGGTGCTTACATCTATATCTGCGGTGCCAAAGAGCCTATGAGTGTAGATGTGGAGTATGCCCTGCTGCAGGTGATACAACGCTACGGCAGCAAGACGGATGTACAAGCGCTCGAATTCCTCGATCAGTTGAAAGAGGAAGGCAGGTACCTGAAAGATGTTTATTAATCAGCTAACGACCATTCATCACAGAATATATGAGTACGAATAAGAATTTGTCGCCCGTAGAAAAGATCAAGGCCGAAAGTGACGCACTGCGTGGCACGCTGAAGCAAAGCTTGCATGATGATATTACCGGAGCACTTCGTGAAGATGATCAATCGGTAATCAAGTTTCACGGTATGTACCAACAGGATGACCGCGATCGTCGCGAGGAGCGGAGTGCCAAGAAACTGGAATGGTTGTATTCCTACATGGTACGATTGCGCCTGCCTGGCGGTTTCCTGACACCGGAGCAGTGGGTGGGATTACACCATATTGCCGGAGAGCATTCTACCGGTGTGTTCAAAATTACAACCCGGCAGACGATTCAGCTGCATGGCATCCTAAAATCGCATATCAAGCCTACGTTGCAGGCTTTCAATACTATCCACCTCGATTCTATTGCTGCCTGTGGTGATGTGAATCGTAACGTCGTTTGCGGTGCGCATCCGAAACAATCACCGGTGCACGAAGAAGTGTTTGCTTACGCCGACAAGCTGAGTAAGCTGGCGTTGCCCAAGACAAAAGCCTATTATGAAGTGTGGCTGAATGAGAAGCCGCTGATCGATAAGAAAGAGGAAGAAGATCCGCTGTACCAGGAGCGTTACCTGCCCCGTAAGTTCAAGATCGCCCTGGCCATACCTCCACATAATGATGTGGACGTATTTACCAATGACCTTGGCCTGATCGCTATTGTGGAGAAAGGAAAGTTGATCGGCTTCAATATTGCCGTTGGTGGCGGTCTGGGTGCTACGCATGGAAATGCCAGTACCTATCCTCGGTTGGGCTCTATCCTTGGTTTTGTACGCGGTGAAGAGAATACCCTGAAGGCGGCGTATGAAGTGATTACGATTCAACGGGATCACGGTAACCGCAGCGACCGTAAATTGTCGCGCCTCAAATATACGGTTGACCGTATGGGGGTAGAAGCTTTTAAAGCTGAGTTGGAAAAGCGTTGTGGTTTTGCACTGGAAGAAGCTAAACCCTTTGAATTCAATCATCGTCCGGACTATTATGGCTGGCACCAGAACCATGAGAAGAAATGGTACTATACGGTGTTCTCCGAAAACGGCCGAATCCTCGACGATGAGCAGGTAGCTATGAAAACTGCCCTGCTGGAAGTAGCCAAAACTGGCAAGGCCAATTTCCGTTTTACTTGTAATCAAAATGTCATAATCAGTGATATCGATCCGAAAGACAAAAAGGCGATAGAAGCTATTTTGGAGCAATTCGGTATCATTGCACATACAGACAAAGCCGGGTTGGTACGGAAGGCTGCTATTGCCTGTGTAGCGTTCAACACCTGCCCGCTGGCACTGGCAGAAGCCCAACGGTACCTGCCAACGTTGATCGGTAAGATCGAGCCGCTGATGGAGAAGCATAAGATTGCCGATGACCAGATATCGATACGCATGACCGGTTGCCCGAACGGCTGTGGCAGACCCTATGCTGCCGAAATTGGTTTTGTGGGCACGGCTTACGGACAATACAATATGCACCTGGGTGGTGACCGTGATGGTATGCGCCTGAATAAAAAGTACAAGGAGAGCCTGGATGAATCGGCTATCTTGCGTGAACTCGATAGTTTATTTGAAGCCTATAGCCAGAAGCGGAAAAAAGGCGAGACGTTTGGTGATTTTGCTGTACGTGAACAATGGGTTTCCGCTTAGTATATGATCATCATTAAACTCAATAGCTGAAGGATGTCGACGGAAATGCAACAAACGCCGGTTCAGGGAACTTCCGCCAATGGGCAGGATGGCAACCATCTATTCCCTGTATTTCTGCGGCTCGAGGTCCTGGAACTGCTGTTGGTGGGAGGCGGAAAAGTAGGGTTGGAAAAGCTGACGGCTATCCTCAACAATTCGCCGCAGGCGAAGGTGCTGGTAGTGGCGATCAACGTGTTGCCCGAACTGCGTGAACTGGCTGCTCAATTTGACCAAATTCATATTGAAGAGCGGGCGTTTGAAGAAGCCGACCTAGACGGCAAAGATCTCGTGGTCATTGCGGTGGATGATAAAGCTGCCAGCCAGGCCATCCGTGAAGCTGCCCGTGCCAGGAAGATCCTGGTCAATGCCGCCGATAAGCCCGATCAGTGTGATTTTTACCTGAGCTCTGTCGTACAGAAAGGGAATCTGAAAATAGCCATTTCTACTAACGGTAAGTCACCAACAGCTGCAAAGCGCATCAAAGAGGTGCTGAACAAGGCTTTGCCTGCTGAGTTGAATGACGTGATCAATAACCTGCATACGGTTCGTAACAAGTTGAACGGAAATTTCGAATTTAAGGTTAAGAAGCTCAATGAGCTGACCAAAATACTGGTAGAGCGTGACAATGCGGAGAAGGAACGGCGCTGGCGTAAAATTGCCACCTATTCACTGGTGGCTTTTGCCTTGATGCTGGTAGGGCATTTTATCTTTTCGTACCTGCCTTTACAGGAGATCGCCGATGATACCATTGCCTGGTACCAGACGCTGGACAAGAACTTTCATTGGATGGTGGGCGCAGGATTTCTGGCCCAGATGGTGGATGGAGCGCTTGGCATGGGATATGGTGTTACCAGTTCCACCGTGCTGCAGGTAGCGGGTGTGAGTCCGGTAGCCATCAGTGCGAGTATCCACACGGCGGAGATGTTTGCCAGTGGCGCTTCTGGCTATAGCCACTACAAGTTTGGCAACGTCAATAAAAAGCTTTTCAAAGCTTTGGTCATTCCTGGGGTCATCGGGGCCGTTTTGGGGGCTGTATTGCTCTCCACGTTTGGAGAGACGCATATTGAATATGTTCGCCCCATACTGGCTGCCTATACCATGTTCCTGGGTTTGAAAATACTGTACAATGCGTTCCGTAGCCAGCAACAAAAAAAGAAGTTCAAGCGATACAGTACCCTGGCGGGTGCAGGTGGGTTTTTGGATTCTTTCGGTGGCGGTGGCTGGGGCCCGATTGTTACGACCACACTGATCGACAAAGGTAGAAGCCCCCGGTTTGTAATCGGGTCGGTGAGCCTGACGGAGTTTTTTGTAACCCTGGCGAGTGCTTTCACTTTTTTCACCCTCCAAGGGGTGTCGCACTGGCAGGTGATCGCTGCGCTGATCATTGGAGGTTTACTGGCTGCACCGCTGGCGGCCAGGCTGGCTGGTAAGCTACCGCGAAAGACTGCCATGGTACTGTTGGGTGCACTGGTTATTTTCTGGAGCGTTCGGATTATTTACGGCATGAAGATATTTCACTAAATAAAAAGCCCCGCGGCCATGCGCCCGGGGCTTTCTTATATATTAATAGTCCATTAAAATAATAGACTGTATTTCGAAAATATCCTTTAAATTAGCGCCATGATGCAATACCATTCGACTCCCTCACGACTATACTACGTGGCTACGATCCATGCTTTGGAGTGCTATTGTTGTACTAACAAATAGCAGCCGCCCAGGTTCATCATTCCAACATAATTACTCAATCCCGTAACCCGGATCAACACCCTTGTCCGGGTTTTATTAGACCATATAAGTCTATTAAATAAATAGACTTTAACCTGCAAATATCAACGACAACATGAAACCTTTTGTTTTATTCTTCGCAGCCCTGTTGAGTCTGGGCTCCCTGAATGCCCAGAATATTACGCTGATAGAGATAGCGGGGCGCGTAACCGACCAGGAAAAGCATGAGCCGCTTTCCGATGTCAGCATCCAGATCAAAGGTACGGTTCAAGGCACTGTAACCAACCGATCGGGTGAGTTTACTTTACGCACCAAGACCAAACTTCCCTTTACGCTCATATTTTCTTCCGTTGGGTATAAGAACCAGGAGTTGGAAGTGACCAGCCTCGGTTCTAACCTGCAAGTGGCTTTGGCTACCCAAACCTATATCGGTACCGAAGTGGTGGTCACGGCTTCCCGTGTACCGGAAAGCATCCTCAAATCGCCGGTGGCGATCGATAAACTCGACATTCGGGCGATCCGGCAAACAGCCGCGCCTAGTTTTTACGATGCCCTAGAGAATATCAAAGGAGTGCAAATGACGACCTCCAGCCTGACATTCAAGGTGCCCAATACGCGCGGGTTCAATATCCCCAACAACTTCCGTTTTATGCAATTGGTAGATGGGGTAGATATGCAGGCGGCTACACTGGGTGTACCGCTGGGCAATGCGATCGGGCCCACTGAGCTGGATATCCAAAGTGTGGAGATCACGCCGGGTGCAGCATCGGCACTCTATGGCATGAATGCCATCAATGGCATGGCCAACCTGATCACCAAAGACCCGTTTACTACCCAGGGACTGAGTTTTTATCAGAAGACGGGAGTGAACCATGTCGACAACAGAGACCACGATGCCGGTATCCTGACCGAAAGCGCCTTTCGATATGCAAAAGCGTTCAACAACAAGTTTGCCTTTAAAGTAAACTTCAGTTACCTGCAAGGTATCGATTGGATCTCCGATACCCGACTTGATCAAAACCCCAACAACAAGAACTCTGCAAACCCCGCCTTTCCGACCCTGAATGGCGCGAACAATGCAGCATTCGATGGCTGGAACAAATACGGCGATGATGCCTTGCAATTGAGCAATACTGTATCCGTCACCGGACTTACTATCGACAACGTATCCGATCGAACACTCACGGTGGCTCGTACTGGCTATTGGGAGAAAGATTTGGTAGACCCGAAAGTAGACAACCTCAAAGCCGATCTGGCATTGCATTACCGGCTCAACAGTAAAACCCTGCTGTCGTACACCTACCGGATCGGTAAAATGGATGGTGTATTTCAACGTGGTAATAAAGTTAAACTGGATAATGTGGTGGTTCAAAACCATCACCTGGAGCTGAAAGGCGAGAACTACAATATTAAAGCTTATGTAATTAGGGAGCGGACGGGCGATTCTTATAACGTAAAGCCGTTGGCAGACAATATGGATCTGTATACCGGGGGTAGTGGTAACGCGTGGGGTGCCAAGTATAAAACGGCCTTGAACAATTACGCCGCGGCCAATGGGGGCAAGCTCACTTCAGCCAACCTGGCTGCCGCTACCGCTTATGCGCGGCAACAGGCAGATGCTGGCCGGGCCGAGCCTGGTACAGAAAGATTTGCCCGGGTAAAAGATTCCATCATCAGGATCAACAACTGGGATATCAAATCAACGCTGATTCCCGATGCCCCAGCTACAGGTGGTGCTGCGCTGATCCAGAAAAGTAATGTTTACCACATCGAGGGTCAGTGGGACCTTACTAAATACACCAAGGTGCTGAACCTGCTGGTGGGTGCCGATGCGCGCGTGTACGAGCTGATCCCTGATGGTAATAATTTTGTAGATTTTAGCCGCCCGATCGATCAGCGTAACCTGCCCGAAAAGGATGGAAGCTATGGTGACAATACCTATTACAAGAAGTTTGGCGGTTTTGCACAAGCCACCAAGACCTTTTTCAATGAGAAGCTGAAGATCTTTGCTTCGCTTCGCCTGGATTACAATCCTGAATTTGATCCGAAGTTCACGCCCCGGTTGGCGGCAGTGTACACGCTCAATGAACGTCATAACCTGCGCGCTACCTTCCAGCAAGGATATCGATTCCCTGCATTGTTTGAGGCGCTCTCTTACGTTAACAACGGTCGTGTAAAGCGTGTGGGTATCCTGCCTGTTATTAATGAAGGATTGGGTTTCCGTGAGAACAGTTATACGCAACCTTCTGTTGCAGCTTTCAATACGGCGGTAAAAGCAGCTGGTAATACCGACGCTGCCGCGCTTGCCAATCGCAACTTGCTGGAAGTCGCCAGTCTGCCCGACGGACGACCTGAAGGGATCAATTCTTTTGAAGTAGGGTATAAGAGCGTATTGCTGAACAATAAACTCCTGATCGATATCGATGCCTATGCGAATGTGTATGATGGTTTTCTGGGGCAGGTGCAGGTATATGTGCCGAAAGGTGAAACAGTCGGTTCTGACGCTGCTGTGATTGCCATGATCGACAGAAACCGTGATGCGACGAATCCAGGTAGTGGCAACGCCGGTAGCAAGGGTCAGGATCGCTATCGCGTGTATACCAATGCCAAGAACAAGTATACCACATATGGTTCTTCACTCGGCATTACCTATAACTTCATCCGCACCTTTACGATTTCGGGTAACCTGAACTACAATGATATCAAGGGGAATGCTACACCTGACCTTTTTGTGACTGGCTTTAATACTCCCAGGTGGACCAGCAACCTGTCATTGGGCAACCGCGCCATTACCCCGAATATCGGTTTCAATGTAACCTGGAGGTGGCAGGACGCGTTCTTGTGGGAAAGCCCGCTCGTGACTGGTCGTGTGGCTGCCTATCAGACAATCGATGCACAGGTAACTTTCAGGCTTCCTGCTTTGCATAGCTCGATCAAAGCTGGCGGCACCGATCTGCTGAATCATCGTTACCTGCAATATGCAGGAGGTCCATCTCTCGGCGGCCTGTATTATGTGGCCATTACGGTAGACGGTTTGTTGAAATAATTACTGATCAAATAAAAAAAAGTCCTTGCAGGGTTCAATACCGGTGCAAGGACTTTTCGTTTATTAATACTAGTAAGCTAGTCGTTCAGCCAGTTTTGCAGGCATTGGGATATTTTAGCACCTTCTACAATGAATCCATCGTGGCCATAGGAGGAGTCGATCTCTACCAGGGTGGCATGGGGCAGGTGTGATTGCATATGCCGCTGCTCCTCGAGCGGGCACAGAATATCGCTGCTGATGCCGATGAGTAATGTCTTTTGCTGTATGCTCTGTAATACTGTTTCTGCATTACCACCGCGTCCACGTCCCAGGTGGTGTGTATCCATGGCTTTGGTGAGTGTCCAGTAGCTGAAGGCATTGAACCTTTTTACCAGTTTATCACCCTGGTAATTGATATAGGAGGCTGCACGGTAGTCGTCGAGTTTCTCGCCGTCGGTATCCGTTTGCTGCTTGACCATAATGCCGTAGTTGCGATAGGTAAGCATCCCTACAGCACGGGCTGCCTTCAGGCCTTTGCTACCTGCTTGGGGAGAAGATTCGGGCCAGGTGCTATCCGCTTCGATGGCCAGGCGTTGGGTAGCATGCACAGCGATGCCCCAGGCACTTTCGGTAGGAGAAGTAGCCAGCAGGAAGAGACGTTGGATGACTTCTTTTTCTGCCACGCACCATTCCAGAGCCTGGTAACCGCCCATGCTTCCGCCCATCAGCAGGTAAATGCTGTCGATGCCGAGGTGCTTACGCAGCAATATATGGGCCTGCACCATATCGCGTATGGTGATGAGGGGAAAATCGTGGTAATAGGGATGCCCTGTTTCCGGATTGACGCTGAGCGGTCCTGTGGAGCCGTAACAGGACCCGAGAATATTGGCGCAAACTATAAAATACTTTTCCGGGTTGACGGCATAGTCTGACCCCACAACGCCTTTCCACCAGTCGGCTACATCGGAATTGGCGGTAAGGGCATGGCAGATCCAGATTACCTTACTATCGGCCTGGAAAGTGCCGTAGGTGTGATAGGCAATGGTGATGCCTGGTAATGACTGGCCGCTTTCGAGCGGAAATCGTTGATGAAAATGGAAATACTTCATTCTACCGAATAGCTAATTCAGGGTGCAAAGTAAATGTCTGCATGAATTACATTTGCAAAAATCTTTGCCATGATCAAAATTGAGTTAGAAAGGGTTGCAGGCGATTACGGATTTGCTGCGAAAGACGCTTACGGCCATGTTGTACATACGGACAGCAGCCCGGAATCGGGCGGTACCAACTTTGGCGTAAGACCTATGCAGTTGTTACTCATGGGGTTGGGAAGTTGCAGTGGGATCGATATCGTGTCAATTCTGAAGAAACAAAAACAAACGATCGATAGCTTTACCATGAAGATCGAAGGACTGCGGGAACCCGGCAAAGAGCCTTCTATCTGGCAGGATATTACCATCGTTTTCGAGCTGGCCGGAAATATCGACCCTGAAAAGGCCCGTAAAGCCTGCCAGTTGTCTATGGACAAATACTGTTCCGTGGCCGAGACGCTTCGCCGCGCGGGGGGTAACCTGAAATGGGAGGTAGTGGTCAACGCCGGTCAAACGACGGTTCAGTAGTTACCTTTACATTTAATATCATTCCATTTAACTTCCAGGCAATGCTGCTTTGGAGCAATTTGTAAATATCATCATGTCACAACATCCCATTACAAAAGCAATACGTACGCAGACTGACAGAACGCCCGAAATGGAGCATTCTACCCCTTTATTTCTAACAAGCAGTTTCTGTTTTGATACGGCGGAAGATATGCGCGCAGCTTTTGCTGATGAGACAGATGACAATATATACAGTCGTTTTACCAACCCTAATGTAAAGGAGTTTACAGATAAGATCTGTGCATTGGAAGGTGCCGAGGCTGGCTATGCTACTGCATCGGGCATGAGCGCCATCTTTGCTTCGTTTATGGCATTGATGAAAAAGGGCGATCACCTGTTGTCCTGCAACGCCATCTTTGGAAGCACGCACACCGTGGTAACGAAATTCCTGCCCAAATATGGCATCGAGTCATCGTACGTGAGTGCTGCAGCAGACGCAGCTACCTGGGAAGCTGCTATTCGTCCCAATACTAAAATGATCTATATCGAAACGCCTACCAATCCGGGCCTCGAGATCATCGATCTGCAAATGGTATCGGCTATTGCAAAAAAGCACAATATCATCCTCAATGTCGACAACTGTTTCGCCACGCCAATCGGCCAAAGGCCGATCGATCTGGGAGCCGATATCGTCGTGCATTCTGCCACCAAATGGATCGATGGCCAGGGTAGGGTACTGGGCGGTGTGGTAGTAGGTCGTCCCGATCTGATCAAGGATATTTACTTGTTTTGTCGCAGTACTGGACCTTCCTTGTCTGCATTCAACGCCTGGTTGTTGAGTAAGAGCCTGGAGACGTTGGATGTGCGCATGGAGCGTCATGCCAACAATGCGCTCAAACTGGCGCAGGCTATCGAAGGCCATGCAAAAGTTTCCTGGACCAAGTACCCCTTTCTTGCCAGCCATCCGCAACATGGCATTGCTGTTAAGCAGATGAAAAATGGGGGTGGAATTGTGTGTTTTGAATTGAAGGGGGGCCTGGAGAGTGGCCGTAAATTCCTCGACAGCCTGCAGATGCTTTCCCTGACTGCAAACCTCGGTGATACCCGTAGCATTGCGTCGCATCCTGCCAGCACTACTCATGCCAAGCTTACAGAGGAGGAGCGCCTGGCGGTAAACATTACCCCGGGACTGATCCGTATTTCTACCGGTCTTGAACATGCTGAAGACATCATCCAGGACATTCTGCAGGCCTTGGACAAAAGCTAAATTGCCGGTGTAAATAGTGTACCTTAATTACAAACGGGGAGTATGAAAAAGGCCTACCTGGCAGATGTGATCAAGAAGCATGGCCGCCGAATACGGCGCTATGGGAAACAGCTGCCTGGTAGCTTTGATCCGGAAATGGTGCACGACCTGCGGGTAGAGTATAAAAAGCTTCGGGCGTTTATCCGCTTGCTGCAGGAAGGCAAAAAAGGGAAGGATCTGGACATGCCTGCCGATATCAAGAATATGTACCATGCCGCGGGCCGGGTGCGTGATCTGCAACTCTTCGTGCCGCAAGTGGCAGACAGGGAAGCCTTGAACGGTATCGTGTTGGGGGAATATAGCGCTTACCTGCAGCAACGATTGTTTCGGGCGAAAGAGTCACTGGTCAGGGTGATCGAGCACATGCATGCCGGCAAAGGTGTTGAACAGCTGACGAGGGCACTACCTGCCTCGTTGGATGATAAGGTCATCCGCCGGTTCATTCATCGCAAGATCGCTTCGGTGCATGTGATCCTGCTGGCGTTGGAACAAGATCGGGAGCTACATTCGATCCGAAAACAATTAAAAGATATACTCCTCAATATCCGGTTGTTTGACAGTGACTGGGGTATCAGCTTTCCCGTCACAGCCTGGCGCAGCGAAAAGAAACTGACCGACGTGGCTGCATTGTTGGGTGACTACAATGATCGCTGCCGTGCGCTTTCATTTCTTTCCGAAAGCATGATCTATACACTGCCCGATGTGGAGAAGGATCTGTTGCGTGCCTGGCGGGCAGATCTGTCCTTTGAAAAAGGAGTCATCAGGCAACAGGTCGGGGAACAACTCTCACAACTACAACTTGTCGCCAATTTTGAAAGGCAACTATAATGCAGCAGGCCCCGGAACTTCCGGGGCCTGCTGCATTATGCGATATACTCTATTACCTGATTATGCCAGTACTTTCTCCATCTGCATACTGCGTGAGCCTTTGATCAGTAAAAAACTATTGTGCAGGTTTTGTGACTTAAACCAGTCTGCTGCTTCCTGCGCATTCTCTTTGCGGATAAAGGGGTGTTCGATCTTCATGAAGTCTCCACCTACTAGTATGACCGCATCCCATTGGTGACGTTTGATGAGGTCCACCAACTGCCGATGCTCTTCGATACTTTCGGGACCGAGTTCGGCCATGGCCCCCAGCATCAGTATTTTATGGTCGGCCTTGATGCCGGCAAAGTTTTCAATGGCCGCTTTCATGCTGCTTGGGTTGGCATTGTAGGCATCCAGGATGATCTTGTTGTCTCCTTTTTCTATCAGCTGTGAACGGCTATTGGACGGTGTGTAGCTTTCGATGGCTTGCCGGATATTGGTGTCGCTAACTTTAAAGTGTCTGCCTACTGTGGCCGCCACCAATACATTGGGCAGGTTGTAAGCGCCGACCAACTGCGTCTGGATGGATAAAGGCGTACCCGCCGTGATCGCAACGGACAGAAAGGGCTCGCTTTGCAATAGTTCGCCAGTGACGTCGGCATTGGAAGTTCCATATTTAATGATATGAGAAATCCCCTCACTCATCTTATGAAGGTAGTCGTAGTCCCACATGACGAAGGCGGTTCCGTTGTGTGCGCGCAGGTAGTCGAAGAGTTCACCTTTTCCTTTGCGTACACCTTCTACGCCCCCAAATCCTTCCAGGTGTGCTTTGCCGGCATTGGTAATGATGCCATGGGTCGGCAATGTATACGCACAGTATGAGGCAATCTCTTGTTGGTGGTTGGCGCCCATTTCGATGACCGCCATTTCTGCATCTTCCTTCACACGCAGAATGGTCAGGGGAACGCCAATATGGTTGTTCAGGTTGCCCTGGGTTGTATAGGTTTTATAGGTAGTCGACAGTACCGTACTGACCAGTTCTTTGGTTGTCGTTTTACCATTGCTACCGGTGATAGCGATGAAAGGTATCCTGAACTGTTGCCGGTGGTATTTGGCCAGTTGCTGAAGTGTGTCCAGTACATCAGCCACGAGAATGATCCGGTCATTGGGAGTAGTAGGAGCCTCGTCAACGACAGCGTAGGCTGCGCCGGCGGCGAGTGCTTTTTCGGCAAATTGATTGGCATTGAAGTTGGGTCCTTTCAAGGCAAAAAACAGGTCGCCTGCTTTCAGGCTACGTGTATCGGTTTGAACTGAGGGGTATTGTTTGAATATGCTATAGAGTTGTTCGATCGTCATATGACAAATATAATAAAACCGGAAGGTCTTGTTGGGAGATCGGTTGAAAGATTCGGATACGGGAGGATATAGCAGGGGCAAAAAAAACATCCCGCTGTTGACGGGATGTTTTTCAGTATGATGGAAAACGCGTTGATTAACGTTTTCTGGTATTTTGTCTTCTTTGTGGGTAGTCGATACCGGTCTTGCGGCCGTTACCTTCAGGGCTTCCTACGCGGTCCATAGCGCAACGGAAACCAACGGTGCTGCTACCCTGATCTTCTTCCAGGAAGCGGCGTGTACCGGGCGACAGATAGTAAGGACGATCGTTCCAGCTACCACCTTTGATCACACGCGACTTGTCGCTGATGAGGGTAGTAAAGCCATAACCACGACCACCATTCTTCAGGTTCTCTGCCACATCGGTAGTACCATAGGTTACACCGCTTACCAGAGAGTCACCATCCAGATAGTTGATTACATTAGCCTTTTGGTAGTTACGACGGTTCTTGCTTTCTTCGTCGGTTGCGTATACTCTCTTCACACGACCCAGGCTGTCTTTTTCAAATTCGCCATCGGCGTTCTTGAAATCGTTCTGGAAGTAGTTACCGCGGAAAGGAGCTACGTCATCCTGGTCAACAGAAGACAGCGGGCGGTAAACGTCTTCCACCCACTCGTTTACGTTGCCAGACATATTATACAAACCAAAAGCGTTCGGGAAGAAAGAGTTAACAGGCGCCGTGTATACCGCACGGTCGTTCAGACCACCGGCAACACCCATGTTATCACCATTACCACGTTTGAAGTTGGCGAGGAAGGTACCTTGCCAGCTACCGCGGCGGTTATCACGCAGGCCGTTTACATTCTGGCTCCAGGTGTATACCTGTTTGTTGGTGATCAACTCTTCACCACGTTTGCCTTCTTTTTTGCTGGGTGAAGGGTTTTGACCTACCAGGCCGAGGGCTGCATATTCCCACTCTGCTTCTGTGGGCAGACGATAAGAAGGCAGCAGGATACCATCTTCAAAGGTTACAGTAGTACGAGGGGTACCGTTGGGGTTTTTCAGCGGGTTCTTTTTAGAACGTACCTGATTGCCCGGTGTTGGTGTGGTAAGACCCAGCAAATACGCTTTCGTATTGAAGGACTCGCCGCCCTGACCTTGAATATTCTTGAAGCTGTTCTTGTTGACAAATCCTTTGTCCATCAGGGCTTTTTCGTTTACCCGGTCTGAACGCCAAAGACAGAAATCGTGTGCTTGTCTCCAGGTAACACCTACCACGGGGTAGTAGTTATAAGAAGGGTGACGGAAGTAGTACTCCACCATAGGTTCGTTGTAACCCAGCTCACTACGCCATACCAGCGTATCGGGGAGGGCGCCTTCACGAACGGCTTTGTACTCGTCTGCGTCGAACACGTTGTTGATCCAGTACAAATATTCACGATAGTGAATATTGGCTACTTCGCTACGGTCAATGTAAAAAGAGTTGACGGTTTTACGACTAGGGATATTGTTCCAGTCGGACATTACATCCTCTTCTACAGCGCCCATCTGGAAGGTACCACCCTGCACAAACACGAGGCCGGGACCGGTGCGTTGTTCCTTTTCGCGGGATACCTGATAGCCGCCCATGTTCTTATCATTATAATTCCAACCGGTGACGTCAGATTTCTCCTGCTTTTTGCCAAAGAGGCCCCCGTTTTTGCAGGAAGACACCGCCGCAGTACAGGAGAGCAGGATAAATAGGTTTTTCAGATTCATTTTGATAACTTTTGCCTTTGGTTCAATTAAGTTAAACGTGCTTTAAAAGCAAATATTGTACAGTTTTTCGGGCCGTTTATCCACAGGGTTGACACAGAGGCGAATATAGTCACTTTCAGGTAACCAAGCTTTTTCGCCGAACACTTATTCCCTTTAAAATGAGCTATTTTTGAGGTAATGCGTCCCCGCTGCTGCTTCCCCCTATTGTTGGTCTTTGCCCTTTTTGGAGGGACTTTTGTTGCTACCGGCCAGAGAACATATACGGAACAATCCGTGTTGGCGGTTGGGAGTTGGTACAAAATTGCTGTTAAAGGCCCCGGAATCTATAAAATAGACCTCCCTTTTCTGGCATCCCTGGGTGTCAATACAGCTTCGCTGGCCTCTACCTCCATCCGGCTGTTTGGTAATAGCGGTAAAATGTTGCCGGAGGATAATATTACCCCTGTAGTGGATGACCTTTCCGAAAACGCCCTTTGGGTCGAAGATGGCGGTGATGGGGTATTGAATGGTCCGGACTATTTATTATTCTATGCGCCTGGCCCCCATACCTGGCAACCGGATCCCCTCAATCGCAGCTTTACGCACACCAAGAATGTGTATACGGACCAGGCCTTTTATTATTTGCAGGTAGGCGGAACGGGCAAGCGTATTACCACAGCGAATCCGTCAGGAGGAGCCAATATCAATATTAATAGTTTTTCTGAAAGATATTACTACGAGCACGATACGGTAAACCTGTTAAGCAGTGGCCGCCAATGGTTTGGAGATGATTTTGCCGATGGTCCGGGTAAGGTCAAAAGCCGCGTTTACAACATTTCAATACCCGGTATATCCGGCCAGGCCGTTACTGTCAAAGCCAATTGCCTATCCCGTGCCTTCGGGGCATCTGGTCGTTTTCAGGTGTCGGTCAATAGCCAATCGGTATTAAATATGGATATACCTCCGGTAGCTACAGGACCCTACGATCAATTTGCCCGAATAGGGGAAGCTTCCGGTTCCTTTGTTGCGACTCAATCTGAACTGGCAGTTCGGTTTGACTATACCCCGGGAAGTGCCAATGCGCAAGGGTGGCTCGACTGGTTTGAGTTGTTTGCGCGTCGGCCCCTGGCAATGGCAGGTAATGAGCAATTACATTTTCGCGACTGGCTCAGTGTAGGTACTGGCAATACCGGCAGTTTTGTAGTTAATAATACAGCTCCTGCTACACAGGTTTGGGAGGTCACCAACGCCCGGGAGCCCATACGGATGCGGCTGACGGCCAATGGTTCCAGTCAGCAGTTTGTAAATGACTGCAACGTATTACGCGAGTATATAGCCTTCAATACCAGTGGTTTATTGTTGCCTACGGCAATTGGTCGTGTGGCCAACCAAAACCTTCACGCCCGGATCGATGTCGACTATGTAATAGTTGCTCATGAGTCGCTGTGGGAACAGGCTCAGCGGTTGGCTGCCTTTCACCGGCAAAACAACCAATTGAGGGTTACGGTCGTTTCAGCCTCACAAGTGTTCAATGAATTTTCTTCGGGATCGCCCGACCCTTCGGCGATCAGGAATTTCATGAAGATGTATCATGACAGGGCTGGCGCAGACACTACAAAGCGTGCGAAATACCTGTTGTTGCTGGGTGACGCCTCTTTCGATTACAAGGACCGGATCACCAATAATACCAACCTGGTCCCGGCCTGGGAAAGCCCCAATTCGCTCGATCCATTGGCCACTTACACCTCGGATGATTTTTTTGGCCTGCTGGATGACAATGACCATATTAATGGTAACGGCACTTATTTGCTGGATATAGGAATTGGCCGCATACCGGCCCGGAACGAACGGGAGGCCCGGGCCATTGTAGACAAGATCCTGGCGTATCATCTGCCTTCTTCCCTGGGCCCCTGGCGCAATGAACTCAGTTTTATAGCGGATGATGAAGACAACAACCTGCACTTGCAGGATGCGGAAATCATTACACAATCGGCTGCTGCCACTGCTCCGGTATTTAATATAGACAAGATCTACCTCGATGCCTTCAGGCAGGAAAGTGGAGCCGGAGGCAGTCGTTATCCTGCTGTCAACCAGGCCATCAGTGATGGGCTATTTAATGGTACACTGATCTGGAACTACAGCGGGCATGGTGGCTACCGCAGGCTGGCAGAGGAAGTGGTATTGGACCAGGATATTATTAATACCATCAATAACCCCACTAAATTGCCCCTGTTCATCACAGCGACCTGTGACGTGGCTCCTTATGATAATCCATTGATCAGCTCTATCGGCGAAAACCTGCTGTTGCGCGAGAAGACCGGCGCTATAGCCTTGATGACTACGACCCGACTGGTGTTTGCATTCAGTAACCGGGTGATGAACAAGAACTATATAGAAACGGCCTTGCAGCGACAAGCGGATGGTAGCTATCTTTCCCTGGGTAATGCCGTACGCCGGGCGAAGAACCTTACTTATACATTATCCGGCGATGTGATCAACAACCGGAAATTTACCCTGTTGGGTGATCCGGCCATGACCCTGTCCTATCCGGTCAATGCTGTATCGACCACCGCGTTGAATGGAGTACCGGTAGCGTCCAGGCCGGATACGCTCAAGGCGCTTTCGGAGTATACGATCACCGGTGTCGTCACAGATGCATCTGGAACCGCCATTCCATCATTCAATGGCACTCTTTATGCAACAGTGTTCGACAAATCGCAAACCATGACTACGCTGGGTAATGATCCGGGTAGCCAGGTGGTGGCGTTTCCCTTGCAGAAGAATACGCTTTTCAAAGGAAAGGCATCGGTGAAAGATGGGAGTTTCTCATTCCGGTTCGTTGTGCCCAAAGACATTAATTATCAATTTGGTCATGGAAAGATCAGCTATTACACGGAAGATGGGAAGGTCGATGGCAATGGTGTGTTTACGAATATCATTGTAGGCGGGTCGGGCGATAGTACGCGCGACCGGGAAGGTCCGCATATTAAAGCCTACCTGAACGATGAACGATTTATCAACGGAAGTATCAGCAATGCCAGACCGATATTGCTGGTACGGCTAAACGATTCGTCAGGCATCAATATCATGGGTACGGGCATTGGTCATGATCTGGTAGCGATACTCGACCATGATCAGCAACAGCGATATATCCTGAATGAATTTTATGAAAGTGAGTTGGATAACTACCGGTCAGGCATGGTGCGTTTTCAATTGCCGGTGATGGCAGAAGGCGCGCATACGCTTACGATCAAAGCGTGGGATGTGGTCAATAACTCCAATGAAGCTACCCTGGAATTCAGGGTATTGAATCAGGAAAAGCTGGCCTTGGACCATGTTTTGAATTACCCGAATCCGTTCACAACCCGCACCACGTTTTGGTTTGAGCACAATCGGCCTGGTGAAGAGCTGTTGGTAGATGTTCAGGTATATACCGTAACCGGCAAGCTGGTAAAGAACATCCGCCGTACAATATTTTCCCCCGGTAGCCGTTCGAGTGAGGTGGAGTGGGATGGGCGCGATGAATATGGAAGCAAAATTGGTCGTGGTGTATACATTTACCGATTACGGGTACAAACAGTGGACGGTAAAACCGCCCAAAAAATAGAAAAATTGTTTATTTTGTAATTAGTATTTGTATTTTTGGCCTTCATATTTCAACCGCCTATTGAATTGACATTCTACTCTGAAAGTTTTATTTGCCTCAGCAAGGCCATCTTGCCAAAACTAACCTGATCCGAAACCTGATTCTTTTTTTTATTATTTGATTGCATTTGCTGTTGGCGGAATTACCTTAAAACACGACAAATTACTCTTGTATGAAATTTAAGACCTTAAGACTGACTGCCGTTCTATGCCTATTGGTGGGGGCCAACTCATTGATTGCTCAGGATACGCAGCCCATCAATGTAGTTACGACAGCAGTTCCATTTCTTCGTATTTCACCCGATGCTCGGGCAGGTGGCATGGGCGATTTGGGCGTAGCCACTACCCCAGATGCAAATTCTGCTTTCTGGAATCTGGCGAAAACGCCTTTTGCTCAAAAGAATTTTAGTGCTGGTTTGACCTATACTCCCTGGTTGAAGGACCTTGGCCTCAACGATGTTTATTTATTGGCATTGGCAGGCTATTACAAGTTAGACGATCTGCAGGCAATTTCTGCCTCTGTACGCTACTTCAGCCTGGGTAATATCCAATTCACCAATGGAAACGGTGATTATTGGGGAGATGGTCGTCCGCGTGAGTTCGGCATCGATGCCGGATACTCCCGTAAACTTTCTGATAAAATGGGTCTGGGTATCGCCTTGCGTTTTATCAATTCGAACCTGGCAGCAGGTGCCCCTTCTACGGGTACTACCTACAAGCCTGGTCGCACGGTAGCTGGTGACATCTCTTTCTATTATAATGGTGTTCTCGAGTCTGGTAATGGCTGGGCTTTTGGTGCTGTATTAAGCAACCTCGGTGGCAAGATCGGTTATACCAACGATGCACAACAAAGAGATTATATCCCGGCGAATCTGAGCCTGGGTACTACGTATACAGCAGCGATTGATGATGCCAATAAGATCCAGTTTGGTCTGGACCTGCACAAATTGCTGGTACCAACGCCCCCCAGCTTAAAAGGAGATGGTAGCTCTGAAGATTCTCTGAAAATCGTACAGTATCGGGACAAGAGTGTTGTCAGCAGCTGGTTCAGCTCTTTCGGAGACGCTCCCGGTGGCTTTAGCGAAGAATTAAAAGAGTTCCAGGTTTCGGTAGGTGCAGAATATAGCTACAATGACCAGTTCTTTGCACGTGCCGGCTACTTCTACGAAAACAAGGATAAGGGCAACCGCAAATACTTCACGGTAGGTTTGGGTCTTAAATACAATGTATTTGGTTTGAATTTCTCTTACCTGGTGCCTTCAGGCTCTGGTGTAAACCGGAACCCCTTGTCCAACACATTGCGCTTCGGCCTGATATTTGACCTGGACAGCGACAGCGGCAATTAATCTAAGAACGTATTTATTAAATATATTTGGGCGCCCCAAGCAATTGGGGCGCTTTTTCATTTACCATTAAATACATTTCAAGCGTATGTTCCGGATTGGCTTTGGCATAGATTTTCACCAGTTGGTAGAGGGCAGGCAGTTATGGATAGGTGGTGTCAATATTCCACACCACAAAGGAGCTTTGGGCCACAGCGATGCCGATGTGCTGTTGCACGCCATTTGTGATGCCTTATTGGGGGCGCTGGCATTGGGCGACATTGGTATCCATTTTCCCAATACCGACCCTGCTTATAAAGACATCGATAGCAAGATTCTCTTACAACATTCTTATTCGCTGGTAAAATCGAAAGGGTATAAGGTGGTGAATGTGGACTCCTCCATCTGCCTGGAAGCTCCCAAGATCAAGAAGTATTCCGGCGACATGCGGCAGGTGATTGCTTCGATACTGGAGATAACCGTGGAGGATGTTTCCGTAAAGGCTACCACAACCGAACAAATGGGCTTTGTGGGCCGCGAGGAAGGGTTGGTAGCGTATGCCAACGTGCTGCTTCAAAAATCCTAAATACTTTACCTTTGCGCCATGTCAAAAATTCAAGTCAAAATAATTAATCAATCCAGCAACCCTTTGCCCGAGTACGGTACCCCAGGATCAGCAGGTATGGACCTTCGTGCCAACCTGGAAACCCCCGTCGTATTGCAGACACTGGAACGCACCCTGATTCCTACCGGCCTGTTTATGGAATTGCCTGAAGGATATGAAGCACAAGTGCGCCCCAGAAGTGGCCTCGCGATCAAGCAAGGGCTCACCTGCCTCAATACACCCGGCACCATAGATTCCGATTACCGGGGAGAAGTGAAGGTGATATTGATTAACCTGTCACAGGAACCACAAACCATCCAACACGGCGACCGGATCGCTCAAATGGTGGTGCAAACAGTACAGCAGGTGGCCTGGGAAACGGTCGAGGCCATTGGTTCCACCCAGCGCAGTGACGGTGGTTTTGGACATACCGGCAAATCCTAAGCAGTTACTCCAATAGTAGATTTACATATTCGCATTTATGACATATTTCAAGTGGTTAGGGGTCTTGGCTTTTATCGTTCTCGGCATACAAATGAGTAGTTGTCGGTCTACCCGCAAGATCCAAACAGCCATTACCAAGAAGGATACGGCTATCGTGGTAGTGGTACCTGAGGTGGACCGGAAAGCCGATTCGACCCAATACATACACCAGGTTTTCCAGGCTATACAGGCCAATCGGATTACCGGTTTCCGCACCATGACTGCCAAGGTAAAAGTGGATTACAAAGGGGCCGATGGCAAGAAACTCGACTTTACAGCCAACGTACGGCTTCAAAAAGACAGTGCGATCTGGATCAGCATCAGCTCTATTCTGGGCGAAGCCCTCCGGGCCATGGTGACAAAGGACAGCGTGAAGGTTTTGTACAAGCTGGACAAAACAGTGCAGTTGCGGTCGATCGAGTATATACAGGAAGTAACTAAAATTCCCTTCTCCTTTAAAGAGTTGCAAGACCTGTTGATAGGCAATCCCATCTATCTCGATAGCAATATCGTATCCTACAAAAATGAAGAAAGAGCGGTTTCCCTGATGAGCGTGGGAACCTTGTTCAAGCATTTTCTCACGGTAAACCGGGGAGATTATGCCCCGCTTCACAGCAAGCTCGATGATGTGGATATGATCAGGGCACGTACCTGCGACATTACCTACGGAGACTATGAATCGAAGAATGGGATGAATTTTGCCAAGTATCGTAAGATCGTGGCTTCGGAAAAATCCAAGCTCGAAATTGAATTGCAGTTCAAGCAATTTGACTTTAACGAACAATTAAGCTTTCCTTTCCCTATTCCGAAAAATTATAAGCGTCAATAAACGTTAGAGAGTACAATCTTTTACGCATTTGGAACGTTGCTGTATAGATTGCGCCTTGGGATAAACGCTTTTTTAACTTGAAAATGGATCAGTAATGCTCAAAACACTATTTTCCTGCTTAGCGGTGCTCGCGTTTTCCGGCACCCTGCTGGCTCAAACCAGTGATGACCTGAAAAAGAAACAAGCCGATATTCAGCGGGAAATAGATGAATTAAGGCAATCGTTGACCGACACCAAAAAGAATAAGAAAGCGGGTTTGGGCCAGTTATCACTTGTTAACAGGAAGATCAAGCTGCGCGAGCAGGCGATCAACAACATCAATGACCAGATCGATGTGATCCAAAATAACATTGGTCAGTCGAAGAATGAGATCACCAAATTGAAGCAGGACCTCGATACCCTGAAGGTGCAGTATGCCAAAAGTGTAGTCTATGCCTATAAGAACCGGAGCAACTACGACTTTCTGAACTTCATTTTCTCCGCGTCCAACTTCAACGATGCCTTGAAGCGCATTGAATACCTCAAGTCTTATCGCCAGTACCGCGAGCAAAATGCGGTTTCGATCAAGAATAAGCAATTGGAACTGCAGGGGAAAATTACCGGACTGGAGACCTCCCAGAAGAGCAAAAGCGATGCGTTGCAAAAACAAGAGCAGGAAAAAGGGGTGTTGGTTGTGGAGCGTAAAGAAAAAGATGAGATCGTGACCAAACTGAAGGCACGGGAAAAGGAACTGACCAGCGAATTAACTGCCAAGCAAAGGGCTGATAAAAAACTGAGAGATGGTATCATGGCGGCTATTCGGCGTGAGGCGGAAAAAGCCAGAGCGGAAGCACTACGCCGGGAAAAAGAAGCTGCGGCACTGGCGGCGAAAAAAGCGGCTGCAGAAAAGGCTGCCGCTGCGGACCGGGCTGCTGCGGAAAGGGCCGCCGCAAATGAAAGAAGCGCCAGTGAGAAGGCCGCTGCTGAAAAGGCCGCTGCTACCAATCCCAACAATACGGCCGCAGTTACCAGTCCAGCCAAACCAGTGCCCACAAAACCTGTTGCTGAAAAGCCCAAGAGTGTATTTGCTGCTACACCAGAGGGTGAGCTGATCTCGGATAATTTTGAGAAGAACCGTGGCAAACTGCCCTGGCCAATAGATAAAGGACAGATCAAGATCCACTTCGGGCCTTATCGCGTAGAGTCACTGAAAGGTATTTCCGGCAACAATCCGGGACTTACGCTGGAAACAGATGAAGGCGCGCCGGTAAAAGCAGTCTTTGATGGAGATGTAATCTCCGTATTCGAGATTGAAGGTACCAGCGCAGTGGTGATCGCCCACGGTAAATACTTTACTTCGTATAGCAACCTGAACGGTATTACGGTATCGAAAGGACAACGGGTGAGGGCCAACCAGGTGCTGGGGAAAGCCTCTTCCAATGGAGATGGCAATGGCGAAATTGAATTCCTGTTGATGCAGGAATCACGCAACCTCGATCCCGAGCCCTGGATCAGAAGAAGATAATCAACTTAAAGAACTGACATAAAGAAAAAACCCTGCCATCGGCAGGGTTCGTTCTTTATAATATTTATGTAGGAAAAACTATAAGAATCGGTTGTACAGGGCCTCATATTGTGGTACGACATTATCGATGTCCCACAGCCGTGCGTGGGCGGCCGCATTGTTTTTAAACTCCTGCAATTTATCGGCATCCGACAATAAGCTGATGGCATAGCGGCTCATCGTGTGTATGTCGCCTATATTGGCCAGATAACCTGTTTTGCCATGAACATTGATCTCCGGCAGGCCGCCAGCATTGGTTGAAATGACCGGTACACCGGCCGCCATGGCTTCCAGCGCAGCAAGACCAAAACTCTCATAATCGGAGGTGAGCAGGAACAGATCGGCGATGGCCAGGATATCTTCCATTTGCTCTTGCTTGCCCACAAATCGGGTATCGTCACAAATGCCAAGTTCACGACACATGCTTTCCGCGGCAGGCCTTTCAGGGCCATCACCCACAAACAACAGTTTGCTCGGTACTTCTTTCACCGTTTCAGCAAAGATCTTGACCACGTCCTGCACACGCTTCACCTTGCGGAAATTGGAGGCATGCAACAGGATCTTTTCACCATTGGGCGCAATGACACGACGGAAGGCATCAATGGGCTTTTTATTAAAACGCTTTACATCGACAAAGTTCTGGATCACGTCGATCTCCTTTTCGATGCGGAAATTCTTATAGGTCTCGTCGCGCAGGTTGTTGGATACGGCGGTGATAGCGTCGCTTTCATTAATGGAGAAGGTGACCACCGGGGCGAAAGTCTTGTCTTTACCCACAAGGGTGATGTCGGTGCCGTGCAGCGTAGTGATCACCGGTATCTTCTTGCCTTGCTTTTCCAGGATCATTTTTGCCATATAGGCGGCAGACGCGTGCGGTACGGCATAGTGCACATGTAGCAGATCTATATTGCTGTTGACGATCACGTCCACCATCGTGCTCGACAGGGCCGTTTCGTAGGGGGGATAGTCAAATAAGGGATAATGCGGAACCCGCACTTCATGATAGAATATGTTTGCGTGAAACTCACTCAGTCTGACCGGTTGCTGGTAGGTGATAAAGTGAACCTGGTGACCCTTGTCGGCCAGGGCTTTACCCAGCTCGGTGGCCAGAACACCGCTACCTCCGAACGTTGGATAACATACAATTCCAATACGCATACGCTGCTTTTATATTTGAGGATGTGAAGGTAAATGAATTAGTTTGCAAATAACTTTAGCCCCAAATAACACCTATGATGCACAGAATGTTCACTTTGTGTTTGCTGATCGTTACCCTTCCGGCGCTGGCCAGGCAGGACGATTCACTCCTGATAAGGTCCATTTCGGACGAAATATTAGTCAACGGAAAGGCATACGAAAACCTACGGGTGTTGACCAAGCAGGTAGGCGCGCGCCTCTCCGGATCGGCGGGCATGTACAAAGCAGAAGCCTGGGGGCAAAAGACGCTCGAACAGGCTGGCGCCGACAAAGTGTGGCTGCAGGCCTGTATGGTACCGCATTGGGTGCGTGGTGGCAAAGATGAAGCATACATCGTAGGACAGCCCCGCAATACGCCCCTCGATATACTGGCCCTCGGCAATTCGGCAGGTACAGGACCCAAAGGCGTCAAAGCCCTGGTAATCGTCATCAATTCTTTTGATGAACTGGAGCTACGGAAAGAAGAGGTGAAAGGAAAGATCGTTTTTTACAACTATAAGTTCAACAACAAACTGGTCAAAACCTTTCAGGCCTACGGCGATGCGGGTAAATATCGCGGACAGGGACCTAGCCGGGCTGCTAAATATGGGGCCGTGGCAGTACTCGTACGCTCGATGAGCAATGCGGCCGACAACAATCCCCATACTGGTGGAACTAACTACAACGATTCATTTCCCAAAATTCCTGCTGCAGCGGTTGGCTTACACGATGCTGATAAGCTGGCCAGCCTGGTAAGCGCTAATAAAAATACTACCGTCTACTTAAAGACCCTCGCGCAGATGTTGCCAGATACGATTGGTCATAATGTTATTGGTGAATGGAAAGGCACCGAATTTCCCGACCAGATCATCACCATTGGCGGGCACCTGGATTCCTGGGATCCTGCGGAAGGAGCACACGATGATGGTGCAGGTTGCGTGCAGTCGATTGAAGTATTAAGAGCCCTGAAGGCCATCGGCTACAAACCCAAAAGAACTATTCGGATCGTATTATTTGCCAATGAAGAGAATGGTCTTCGCGGTGGAACTAAATATGCGCAGGAGGCAAAAGAGAAAGGGGAGCAACATTATTTTGCCCTTGAAAGTGACGAAGGCGGTTTCACGCCGCGTGGCTTTGGTTTTACTGCTTCAGAAGAGCAGTTGGCGAAGATCCGACAGTGGGCACCCTTGTTCAGGCCGTATGGCGTTTTTGAATTGAATGCTGGTGGTGGTGGTGCAGATATTGGTCCGCTCAACAGAACCTTCAAGACGCCGTTGGCCGGACTGGAACCCGATTCTCAGCGTTACTTTGATATTCATCATGCCCGCAGCGATGTATTCGAAGCTGTCAACAAAAGGGAATTGGAGCTGGGTGCAGTCAATATGGCTGCATTGATTTATCTTGTCGATAAATACGGGTTGTAAAATGAAAGCCAAACACTACATTACTATTACGGTACTGCTTATTATCGTAGGGTTCGTATACTTCCGTTATTATTGGGTCTTTGCCGACGGTACCAAGGCGGGCGTACTCAACACCTTCCAACGAAAAGGGTACATCTGGAAAACCTATGAGGGTAAGATCATACAAAGTGGTTTCAAAGCGAATATCCAGAGCAATGAGTTTGAATTTAGTGTAGTGAATGAGCGTGTCGCCAAGACATTGATGGAGAATTCGGGACGTGAGGTGGAGTTACATTATAAGAGTTATTTCGGAGCGCTGCCCTGGCGTGGTATGCAGACGTTCATTGTCGACAGTATATACCAGATCCGGAATGCCAATGGCGAAACGATCATACGGCCGAAGAACAACTAGGTTTTATGGTGCTACAACAGGCATGAGTTCCTGCATTTATAACAAAATTGTACTAACCACCCGGCATCCTTGCCGGGCTTTTTATTACCTGGAACCTGCGAGGAGGCAAAATACAGTAGGGCGCTTATGAAGATCGGGCACGCCTTTCTTCCATTCGGCCACCGTTTTGGTTTGAATGAATTCTGTAGTCGAGGTAAGGTCAGTGGCAACGCAGATACGGGTGTTGGGCTGGCAGCCTTTGAGTAGGGCCTCGAGCAATTGATTGTTGCGGTAGGGTGTTTCGATAAAAATCTGGGTACATTGTTTGAGGGCTGAGGCTGCTTCGATCTCACGGATCGCTTTGAAACGGTGTCCGGTATCGATCGGCAGGTAGCCGACAAATTGAAACTGCTGACCATTCATGCCGCTACCCATCAGGGCCAGTAATAAAGCACTGGGTCCTGTCAGGGGCTTTACCACGGCATTGGCCTCATGGGCCAGGCCAGCCAGGATCTGACCCGGATCGGCCACTCCCGGACAACCAGCCTCGCTGATTATACCAATGGTACGCCCTGCTTTCAGGTGTTGCCTGAACTGGTTGCGTACGGCATCTTCTGCTTTGTGGATTGTAACCCAGGTATAGTCGTCGATCACCATTTCCTTCCACAATACTTTGAGGTATCGCCTTGCGCTACGCTCATTTTCCACAAAGAAAACCTGGCATTCTTTTACTGCATCGAGTACATAAGCGGGAATGGTCTGTGTGGCTGTTTCGTGCAGGAAACAGGGTATCAGGTATACTTTCGCTGAAGACATGACTTATACTTCTTTATGTTGGTAATACAAACTGATCGTCGCGGCGATCACGGCATAGGCGGGGGCCAGCACCCATCCCAGTATGGGTACCAGGTGCATCAGGTAAAATATGATCCCATTTCCGATTGCAAGGCCTTTATGTTTACCAATGAATTCAATACTTTCTGTGGGAGACAGTTTGTGACGTTCGCAGCTGTAGTCCAGCATGGAAAACCCATAGTAGTAGCACTCTACAAACAACACAATGACCGGTGTTACCCAGCCTACCACGGGGAAAAATGACAGGATCAATAATGAAACGGAATACACTGTTTGCCACAATGTATTACGCAAAGCGAGTTTGATACCACGTGCCATATCCTTGAAAAGCTGTGACCAACTGAATGGATAGTCCTTACCGGCAATGATCGATTCGGTTTTTTCGCTGAGATAAGCAAACAGCGGCGAGCCGATGATCAGGAAAAGATATTTGAACAGGGAAAAGTAAAAAAGTACCAGGATCAGGCGCACCATGATCTCGCCCATCATAAAAATGAAGCTCAGAAAACCACTGCTCTGGCGGTGTAACCAGCGGTCTATACCCAGGCTATGGCTCAGGTAAGTAACTGCGGCACCAGACGAAGTCCAGAAAAAGTACATGCCTACCATAAACAGGATGGTATACAAAATACCTGGAATGATAATCCACTTCCATAACCGGTGCTTTGAAATGAACTTGTGTGCCCTTGAATAGGACTGGATAGCTATTACGATTTCTTTCAGCAAGTTTAATAAATTTGAGGTGCCCTGGGCTATGACTCACAGGATAAGGAAATGCTTGTGCAGTCAAACTTAACAAATATATCTATTGAATTGGCAATGAAAAAACTGGAGCAGGATTTTTATGAGCGTGCCGATGTAATACGGATTGCCCGGGAGTTGCTCGGGAAGGTGCTGGTGACTAACTTCGATGGCTTATTTACTTCGGGCAGGATCGTAGAAACGGAAGCCTATGCTGGAGAGATCGACCGGGCTTCGCATGCCTGGGCCGGCCGTCGTACCAATCGTACAGAAGTCATGTATCAGGCAGGCGGCACCGCGTATGTCTACCTCTGTTATGGTATTCACCAGATGTTCAATGTAGTGACCAACCAGCAAGACATTCCCCACGCCATCCTGATAAGAGCGGTGGATCCGATGGAAGGCATAGCCACCATGATGCAACGTACCGGTAAAAAAGTGGTAGACTATACGCTAACCAAAGGACCAGGCAATGTGGGGAAGGCGCTGGGGTTTTATACCCGGCATACGGGACTCAGCCTGTTAGGGCCTGAAATTTACATTGCCGATGATAGCTACCAGGTAAAGAAAAGCAGCATACTGGCTACCCCACGTATAGGGGTGGATTATGCCGGCGATGATGCCGCTTTGCCCTACAGGTTTATTATAGCTGACAATCCCTATGTTAGTGGAAAGAAGATTGGGTTGGCTAAGAAGCGTACAGGAAAATAAACTGCCTTAGAAGCGGGGACAGGGAATTCCTTTGTATTCTGGTGGTCGGTTAATATAAATGAGGGAGATCTCTATTCCGCCACGGCTTTGGGATGCAGTTTTGAGGCTCGAGATATTGACATCATAAGAGGCTCCCAGCCGGAAACCGCCAAACTCGAGACCAATATAAGGAATCACTGCGTCGTTGACATTGTTGAAACGCGTCCAGAGGCCAGCGTAGAAGTTGGTGGGGTTTTCTTCATCCCCATTGACGTTGAACCCAGCGGCACCGCCCAGTACGATATTGTTGGCTGCGGCTTGTCTGCTGAAAAGAGAGCTCAGGTAGATCGTTTTGCTGCGGTCGCCCAACGGAATAGCACCACCGGCATGGGCCGTGATCCTGGGGTTGAGCGTATAATACACACCAGTAAAACTTTCCTGGGGTTTGTTGATATGATAAGCCGAAAGGCCAAGATAAAAGTTATTGTATCCGTCGGTAGAACCGTTGTATAAAGCGCCGAGACTGAAGTCAAAATACTTTACGTTCACTACCTGGTCATCGACAGCTTCTCCACTGGGGAAACTCCAGCCACCAAAAGGATCGAGCTCGTTTTCGAAATGAAGCTTGGTTCCGTCCAGGCGTTTGTTGGAATACGTACCCTGAAAGCCGATACCCAGTTGATGCAGCCCGTTTTCATCCAGCCCCTTGTGGTAGGCGGTGGTTACCGATATCGTATTGGTGGTCAGTATTCCATTTGCTGTTCTATCAGTCATCGCCATGACGCCCACCCCCCAGGTATCGAGTTCCGAGATACGTCCGGTCAAAATGGGCATATCGAAAGAGGCGGTGGAGGTAACAAATGCATTGCTGATGGCAGGCCATTGATCGCGGTAATTGCCTGCAACGCGGAAGGTACCGTTGAACTTGCCGGTCAAGGCAGGATTAAGGGTAAGCGGAGACACAAAGAATTGGGAAAAATTAGGATCCTGGGCTATTGCAGACGCATTGGCCAAAATCAGGCAAACAGCCGAAATAATTGTGAAGATCCTCATCCGCATAGTTGGTACTTACTAGTGACTACAAAATACGACAAAAAGAGGGAAAGACAATATGAAATTTACATTTGGACCTTTACTCCAAACGAAAGGTCGCCTGCGTCTCCCAAACCGGGCACAATGTAGCCTTTGGCGGTAAGTTCCTCGTCGATGGCTCCGCACCATAATTTCACATTGGGTTCGCTGCGGATCACGTATTCGATCCCTACAGTACAGGCAATGGCCACAACGATATGGATCTCCCGGGGATGCCCCTCTTCGCGCAGGTACTGGATCGTTTTGACCAGCGACGAGCCGGTGGCCAGCATCGGGTCGGAAATGATCACCACCCGGTTTTCCAGTTCCGGGCAGGAAACATACTCCAGGCTAATTTCAAAGGAGCCGTCACGGTTGTGTTTCCGGTAGGCGGAAATAAAGGCATTGTCGGCCTTATCGAAATAATTCAACAATCCGTTGTGCAGAGGCAGACCAGCTCGGAGAATGGTGGCCAAAACCGGTTGTTCTTGGAGAACATCGCAAACTGAAATACCCAGCGGCGTCTGAACCTCCCGCTCCTCGAAATCAAGTACTTTACTGATCTCATAGGCCGCGACCTCACCAATACGCTCCAGGTTACGACGAAAGCGCATCCTGTCCGTTTGCACCTGTACATCGCGCAACTCGCTGATCCATTGGGTTACCAGTGAACTTTGATCACTTAAATTGATTACCATGCTTTAAGTTTTGGATTTTGGTGGCGAAGCCTGACATTTGGTGGACAAAACTAAAACCTACGTTCTGAAATCAGAAATAATAAAATTATGGTATATCGTGTAATAGGGCTCATGAGCGGGAGTTCACTGGATGGGTTGGATATCGCATTTGTAGAATTTCACGAGCAGGCAGGCACCTGGAGCTACGAGGTGAAAGCCACCGCCTGCTATGCCTACAGCGAAGAGTGGATCGAAAAATTAAAAAAGGCGACCTCCCTTAATGCGCTCGACTATCAGCTGCTCCACACTGCCTATGGGCATTATACCGGTCAGCTGGTGAATTCATTTATTGAGGAAAATGGCTTGGAGTATAAGGTCCAACTAATTGCTTCCCATGGACATACCACTTTTCACGTGCCCGCCCGGCAAATGACTGCCCAATTGGGTGACGGTGCCGCGATTGCCGCCATTACGGGCATCAACGTGGTGAGCGATTTGCGGGCAATGGACGTAGCCCTGGGCGGACATGGGGCTCCCATCGTACCGATTGGAGAAAAACAGTTGTTGAAAGCGTATCCATTATTTCTGAATCTTGGCGGCATTGCCAATGTTTCCTGTAATATGACGGATGCTTACACAGCTTTCGATGTGTGCCCTGCCAACCGGGTATTGAATATGCTCGCCAATAAGGCTGGAAAGGCATTTGACGAAAGCGGCCAGCTGGCGGCGTCGGGTACACTACAACCCGAATTGCTTAAAACCCTCGATTCGCTCGAATACTATCAATTGAAAGGCCCCAAGTCATTGGCCAATGATTTTGGAACCGATGTCATCTATCCCCTGGTGGCAGGTTTCCGGTTTGGCAAAAAGGATACCTGGATACAGGATGCTTTGCGTACGTATGTAGAGCATATCGCTTTGCAGGTAAAGAGGGCTTTGCCGCCGGTGGTCACGCATGCTGCGACAGCTGAAGAGGCCGGCACGCGCTCGCTGCTGGTAACGGGTGGGGGTGCCCACAATACTTTTCTGGTAGAGCGCCTAACCGAATTATTGCTTGAAGACAATATCGAGGTTACTGTTCCTGATAAAGACCTGGTCGATTTTAAAGAAGCCATCATCATGGGGTTGATCGGCGTACTGCGCTGGCGTGAAGAGAACAATGTGTTGGCCTCTGTCACTGGCGCACGCCGCAACAGCATCGGCGGTGCGGTATGGATTGGTCAGGAAGCCTAGTGGCCTCCATAAAATAATAATTGGTTCCGGACGGCTGGCAAGTGTTGAGCACGCATCAGCCGTCCGGTGCATTTTATGAGGTCAGTCATCACGGACCCGCTTTCAGTTCTCACAACTCCCTACAGTTTTGTATCTTGTACGTGCTAGTCGCCATTCAATAGCTTATCAAATGCGTAGAACCATTCAACCCTCTGCATTCCCAGGGATGCTGCTGTTATTGCTGATCTGTATATCCTCTTACGGACAAAATGCCTCTTCGACAGAAAAAAAACTATTCAAGCTGCTGCGGAAAGAGTTCATCGCAGACAACGCGTACAAAACAGTGGCCTTTGTGGAGCAGCGTTGGCGGGTGGCCGGTAACAAAGGGTTCAACGAAAGTATATGGCAGGTGGAGCAGATCTTGCAACAGGCCGGTTTTGTAAAAGAAACCACTGGTGAGGGGGATGCTGTGTTGACCTACCGGATCGAAAAACGTCCGCTCAAAAGACCTACCTGGGAGCCCCTTCAGGCGCAATTATTCATCGAAGGGGAAAGCAAGCCTCTACTGGAATTTGCTACCAATCGCAATATGCTGGCCATGTATTCTGCTTCCACGGTTCCTGGAGGGATAACGGGTGAGCTGGTCGATATCGGCAAAGCCACGGAAAAAGACCTTGAGGGGAAAGACTATTCCGGCAAGATCCTCCTGGCGGATGGCGGCATTGGAAATGCTTATGCAAAAGCCATGAAGACGGGTGCCCTGGGGGCTTTGGCCTATTCGCTGCCTGGCTATACGCAGCCGGAAAAACACATTAATTCCATACAGTTCCAGTCTATTCGCCTGGAGACAGATAGCGCCAAACGCAAATGGGGAATACTATTGTCATCGGCAGCCCGGCAAAAGCTGAAAGATGCCCTGGCAAAGGGTACCGTAAAACTGCGGGTGGTTACGGCATCCAATATATATGCTGCTGAAGAATTGACGATCGTAGCCAATGTACGGGGTACGGTTCATCCTGCTGAGCGGTTTGTGTTCAGCGCCCATGTGCAGGAACCGGGTGCCAACGACAATGCCACCGGAGTTGGTACCCTGGCGGAAATGGCCCGCGTAACAGCCAGTCTGGTAAAGGCTGGTAAAGTAAAACCTGGACGAACCATCACCTTCCTGTGGGGTGATGAGATCATTTCTACCGGACGATACATCAAAGACGATTCTGTGCGGGCAAAAGGTATTAAATGGGGGCTCAGCCTGGACATGGTCGGAGAAAATACCGAAAAGACCGGTGGCACCTTCCTCATCGAAAAGATGCCAGATCCTTCAGCCATCTGGACCCGCGGAAAAGAAAAACATTCAGAATGGGGCGGCTCACCACTGAAAGAAGCTGATATGTTTCCGCACTATTTCAATGACCTCCTCCTGAACCGCTGCCTCGAAGAATCCAGGGCCACCGGATGGGTCGTCAATACCAACCCATTTGAAGGGGGTAGCGACCATACCCCGTTTCTGCAGGCGAAGATTCCAGGCTTATTAATGTGGCATTTCACGGACGTGTTCTATCATACAGACGGTGACCGGCTCGACATGGTTTCGGCTGATGAAATGAAACACGTGGGAGTAAGTTCCATGGTTACGGCGTTACTGCTTACACAGGCCAATGAAAAAACTGCCCGGGCATTGATCCGGGATATCGCAGCCAATGCTGTAAAGCGCCTTGATATAGAAGGTGAACTTAGTAAAGCGGCCATACAAAAAGGGGGCAATGCCGGCGAGGAAAAGCATATCCTGGAAGTGTGGCGCAATTGGTACCTCGCTGCGCTGGAAGCTACCAAAGACATTCCCGTTACAGGTGCCGGAAAAAGCACCCATAGCACCATTGATAAAGCCAAAAGCCAGGTTCAGGAAGCTTTCACACGTAATACAACAGGGTGGTAAAATACCACCGCATTACGGCTTGGGCGCCCCTGCCGAGCGCTGGTGACTTTCTTTTGTACAGATATAGAGCCTCGAAGTTTTCTGGCGGCTACCTGTTTGGGTGTGGAAGCTAAACCCTGCTTTCTCTATTTTATTATTCAAGAAATCATGCTCATCCAACAGCATCACGACGCGGTTGACCTCTACGAACGTAAAAAGAAATTCCAGTACAGTGTACATGGCACAGAGGGAATGATTGTTGGACAACAGCCGCTCTGGCTTGATCAGGAACTGTAACCTGAAGTCTCCCGGACTGACTTTGTATTGAAGGCTGATATCATCAGTCGACGCCTGGTACACATCTGCCTGCGCCAAGGTGGAATTGTTATTCAGCACCATGAACGACTGAGCTGTGCCCGAACTGGCGATCCGGGTATAGATCTCCTGTAAATGATCGACATGGGCTTCCTTCTTCAGGTGCCGCGTATACTCCCAGGGTAGCCAGTGATAGACGACCGGCAGGTCGGAAGAAAGGCATAGCAGCCGCAAGGAAATAATAGCCTGTTCGGGCTCAAAATGTTTGCTGTAAGCAATGTTTTGAACCGAATCGTAGGAAACAGGTTTGCACAACAATTTGCGCTCGACATTCATAGTAGCAGGTTTGGCAGACTCTTTAAATTGACCTGCCAGGTCTTTTAACGCTACCGGCGTAGATAATAATAAACTGGCGGACATTACAATTGATTTTAATAATGTTAGCCAGAGCCTTAACCAATATGTAAAAATGAAAGGGTGACGGTCGTTAGGTGATCTCGTTATAGTGAAGCGAATGCCTGGTTGTGGTCATTATCAACAAGAGAACCGATCGACTAATGCGATATGCTGACAATCGAAAAGGAATTTGATCCTTTTTCAGAGATATTCAATCGGTTACTTATCTTTTTTTAAAGAAATACTTTTAAATGATTAGATCGGTGTACAAGTAAACTCTTAGGTCGGTTATCCGAAGGCATTAGTGTGGGTATCGTACCGTCGTCAAAATAATTTCGACGTTTTATACCCACAAAATTGGGGAGGATAACCGAAATTGTACAGTCAATTGACCATTAAACCCTTTCTTTATGAACGTTCATATCCTTTCGGATAGTGAGGGTACTATTCTGCTGACCGACGCTGAACCGATCGGATTGTGGGAGTTTAAACTGCCCGACTCAAGTTGTATCACAGGAACCGGCTCCTTTGGAGAACTGCTGCTGCAGGAAACCTTAGGAGACCAATATTCCGTTTGGTACAACAACTATCAGGTAAAACGAGGTGACAGACTGACGATTATAAGCCATGTCCCTACTTACCGCTTACAATTTGCCCTGCAGAACAGCTTTAATTATTATGACACCACCGGGACAATCTCTCCGATGCATGAGCGGGGATACAATTTCGTCTTTACCCCTGGTTATCAGGAAAGAGTAAGTTTTAAGGACCGTACCTATTCCAGCCTGGAGATACACTTCACCAAAGAATACCTGTGTGAATTTGCAGATGGATTTGCGCACCTGGCTGAATGGCTTCAGATTACTGAGCGGCCAGCGCTGTCAAGGCTGTGCAAGGTAAACCAGGTAGCCACCACCGGAATGATGCATTGTATACAGGAGTTGCTGCATTCGCCTTATACCGGTACCCCACGGAAATTACAGTACGATGCCCTGGTCAGGGAGTTGCTGATCCTGGTGCTGCAGGAAACCGCTGCGCGTCCTTTGAAAAAGATCATCCGTTTTACTACACGGGAGGTAGAAAGCATGTACGATCTGAAGCGCTACCTGGTCGCCAATGTAGAAAAGCCGTTAGACCTGGCCGTGATCTCTGAAATGTACGGAATTACACCCAGGACCCTCAAAAGACGTTTCCAGACCTTATTCGGCGCCAAGCTTTATAATTTCCTGCTCGACATCCGTATGAAGCAGGCAGGTATGTTGCTGCAAGAGACAGATACATCCATCGAAAACATTGCTGTACTGACTGGTTACCAAAGTTTCGCCAATTTTTCTACGGCCTTTAAAAAATACTATGGCCATCCTCCCAAATATTTCAGGAGCAGATAGATCTTTTTTGGCTTATTGGTCAATTATAGAAAAAAGAATCCTGATAGCTAAAACAGACACCTGATGCCGAAAGTATATTTGTTATGTAATCAGCAGCAGCCCTGATGGTGTTGCAAACAGGAGAAAGAAATGATATAGGTCATTTATAAAAAAAATACTCCTGTTGCCTAAAACATCAGGCTATCCGATGCAGGTATATTTGCTCAACGCTGATGGCAATGACCGGTTGATGATAACCGGTCGACAGATCCGGAACGCATCATCGAGTTGCTGAACCGGATCACACAACTCTGGAGTTCATGCACGTAATAAAGTTTCGAATGTTGAGGTTGGGCTCTGTATTTTATTTGCCGCGTCAGGCGGCAGCTGAGCAAACGGGACTGGCTGACACCCGATCGGTCGGTTTGGTTCCGGTGTTTGTAAAAATTAGTCTTGGTCGATCGAATCATAGCTACGCAAGTAGCTGTAACAAACTGGGTAGCCGGCGGTGCGAGGGTTAATGCGTAACAAAAATCCTTTTTGCAATTGAGGACCCTTTATTCCACGTTAGCTCCGTACAAGTAATACGATCCCAAAGTGATCATTCCGCACTGGATGACACAGGTGGTTCCAAAAGAACGGTTGTATTATTGCCGGCTTCCCTTTGTTTCTATCCCACGTAGACCATCTATTCTGCCAGAGAACATGCTGGGTTGTAGTCTGCCTGCTGATAGCGGAGCCAGCAGTATATATGATATTGTCTGATACCATCGGCCATTATACCTTATCCTTAAATGCCAAGCGCAGCCTTTAGTTTCAGATAACCGGTTTTGCTGACCGGTACGCGTGTACCGGTCGTCAGCAAAGCCAGCCAGCTTTCTTTTTCATGTACATCCAGCCGGGTGATCCTTTGCACGTTGACGATGTAAGACCGGTGGGTCCTTACAAATTGAGCTGCATCCAGCGATTGCTCAAAATGCCCCATCGTTTTATTCTTCAGGTACGTGCCTCCTGCCGTATGAATTTTCACATAGTCGTCGGCGGCTTCCAGGTAATCAACTTCCTCGGTAGGTATGATCCTGATCCTGCCTCCGGTCTTCACTACGATCCTGTTTTGTTGCTGCGGTGAAAGAGCAGCGCTTTCCAGCAATGGAGCCATAGTCGTTGCGGGCTGCTGATGATCCCGCCATTTTTGAAGCGCCTTGTCAAATCGTTCCTGGCTAAAGGGCTTTAACAGGTAGTCGATAGCATGGCTTTCAAAAGCCTTGAGCGCATATTCGTCGAAGGCAGTCGTGAAAATGATGGCAGGAGGTTGTTCGATCAGTTCCAACATTTCGAATCCATTGATCTTCGGCATCTGTATATCGAGAAACAGCAGTGAGGGCTGATGCACCTGGATTGATTTGAGGCCTTCAAAACCATCACCACATTCCTGCGCAACTACAATATCCGGATGCTGTTGCAGGTACTCCAGAATGATAGAGCGGGCGAGCGGTTCATCGTCTATTATCAGTGCTTTGATCATGCAGTCGGAATTTTGATCACTGTGGTAAATATGGATGCTTCGGCGATAGTTTGTAACAGGTCGGTTCGCGCATATAGCAGGTACAATCTGCGCTGTACGGAGGTGAGTCCAAAACCCGTTCCCTGTTTGGGTGATGAGGTGGCCGGGTCAAAAGGATTACGGACGGTTACCAACAGGCCATCCCCCGTAGCCTCTGCATGGAGTTCAATGGTCACCTCTCCGGTCGTATCATACAATCCAAACTTGATGGCATTTTCCACAACCGGCTGTAGCAGCATGTGTGGAATGCGGAAACTGGCTGCCTCGTTGTCGTAATGAACCGCTGTGTGCAACCGATGACCAAATCGTACCTTTTCGATCTCGAGGTACAAGGCCAGGTGCTCTATCTCCTCTTCCAGGGAGGTCCATTGGTTTTCTTCCTTTTTAAGCGTGCCCCGAAGGAAGTCGGACAATTGCTGAATCATTTTCCTTGCCTGATCGGGGCGACTGGTAACCAGGGCGCTGATCGAATTCAGGCTGTTGAATAAAAAATGAGGTTGAAGTTGCTGCCGTAATTTAAACAGTTCCGCATCTTTCGCCAGTTGAGTAGCTGCCACGCTTCGCGTTTCAATCTCTTTTTGCTCCTCCTGTGAATACCACAGTAAACTGAGCAATGCCACACAACCTGTTGCCAGCAGGGCGATCGTAAACCGGATGGGCATCGATACGTGCAAGAAGTTAAGGTAAGTGGTGTCCTGCGCATACAGCTCCTGCATGACCAGCTTTACGATAAACACCCAGAGACCACTCAGCGCCGCGCAAAGGATGAGCATGTAGGCATACCGTCCTTTACGTGGCCGGTAATACCGCAGGTTGTTGCTGACGAGCCAGCAAGCCGCTGCGAGCAAGCCATTGCTGATCAAAGCATCGTTTACAGCAGATGGCCAGCTTAGGAGCCAGTTGCGCAAAATAGCTACATGCACCAGGCTCCAGACCAGCCAGCAGCCGGCAAAGATCATCTTGTTCTTATTGGGTCCCAGTGGTAGAGAAGACAATGGTAGCTGGTTTTTTCGATCAATAATGATAACTAAAACAGTTCAATATACCGGTGAGAAATATTGGATCGGATATGTGCCGCCTTTTTATGTACTAGTTCGGTGTACAGTTCCGCATTGTCGGTTTCCTGCACTTTCGAATACAGTTCGGCTCCATCGATCAGTGCAGACAGTTTGTACAATTCGCTGACATTGATAAACTTCCATTGTACCATTTTCTGTTGCTGGTTGAAGAAGATCTCCTGTTCGAGTTCGCCAATGGTCTGTGCTTTGGTAAAAGCAGTGGCTTCATCATCGGCTTCGATCAGGCGAAGTTGTTCGTCAAATTGGGGCGTATGGTCGCCCTCTCCGCAAATGATCTGGTATACGATCTTCGATAGAAACCAACTCATAGCATCAATATTAAAGGAACGGGAAATAAAGCTTGCATTAGAAACTACGGATCTCGATGCCGGCAAAGAGTGCTGTGCCTTGTAAGATCAGCACCTTGTCGCTGCTGGGCACCGGTTGGGAGGGGCGTTTATCTTCTATACCGCCAAAGATAGCCACAGCTTCCGAGCGGATCACCCAATCTGGCGGAACAACCAGTTTAGTACCTCCAAATACCTGCACGATCTCTACCACAATTGGTCCTTTAAAATCGGCCTGACTCAGGTTGATCTCGGCCCCACCAAAGATCGATACGATCTCACCTCCCCTGAAAGACTTGGTATAGATGACCTTTTTTACATTACCGAAGATAGATACCACTTCAATAACATCGTCCCGTAGTACGCTTTGTGAAGACTGTCCTGTTTCTCCATAGGCAGGTACTTTCGAGTAATCGACGATATCCTGATCGCGGTGTCGTTTTTTTCTGCGGCCAGGCGAGAAAATGAGCACCAATCCCACGCAGAAAACGACGACCGGAATGGCAAACCGGCTGGTATCGCCATAGGGGAATATATAGTCTGACAGAAAAAAAGTGCCAATGCCCATGAGGATCAACCAGCCAAAATCGCGGAATTTAGTTTGTAAACCCACAAAGAAGCCTACAATGATCAATATCATCGGCCAGGTGAAAAGCCAACCGGGAATGAGAGCCGGTTCTACCTGGCGCATCATCAGCACGCAGCCGACTATCAGTAACAAGACACCGGCTACTACATTGTTCTTTTTTCGCGGACGTATTGGCTTACCAGCTTCTTGACCCATATCCTCGTTTTGCATAACCTTTATTTTACACAAAACTAGGTAGGTAAAAGCCCGCCCGCAATATTGACTGGGTTACGGCGTACTTTTTACCGGTAAAACCGGGTTTTTAGTCGGGGAAGCCGGTAGCAGCAGTCCTGTTATTTGGCGTGTGACAACTTACTCCTGATCCTGCTTAGGGTTTCAAGTGTCATACCCAGGTAAGAGGCAATAAATTTTAAAGGCACCCGGTTGAGCATAAAGCTCTTGGTAGCAATGAAGCGCTGATATTTGGAAGTAGCTTCGGTGAGTCGTGCTATATAAGCCCGTTCCTCGGCATCACGATAGTACTTTTCCAGCAATAGTCTGCCGGTAATATTGACTTCCGGGTGATTGTTGTAGAGGTATTGCAGGTCATCATAATGAAGTCCGGTCAACTCGGATTCTTCGATGGCCTGTATATTTTCAAAAGACTTTTGCTGTGTATGAAAACTGGTAATGGAAGTGGCAAGTTCATTCTCTGCCGTGATCCAGGTAGTGATCTCCTTTTTACCATCCTGTACGTAGCCGCGCAGAATACCTTTTTGAATGAAATAAACATAAGAGCATAACTCGCCCGAGCGAACGAGAAATTCTCCTTTTTTGACCCTGTGTGAAAAGCATTTTTTGTTGGCGTATTCCCTGGCCTCCTCGCTCAATGTATTTACAGCAAGTGCAAAACTGACCAGGGGAGAGTCTTTAATAACAATACCTGATTCACCTGAAAGCTGATGGTTAAATGACATACTATAGTTCGGGTTTAGTCTGGGGTTCACAAACAGGCATTCATTGACACGAGGGTACGGGCCAGTCAATTATTTTCAGAGGTATTGTAAATGGAAATGGCGGGTTTTTATAGAGATAGTCGTAACTGTACTAAAGATATAAAAAGAATGATTATGATGTTTGTCAAGCCAGGGGAATTTGAAAGCATAAGAGGTAGTCTGTAGGCTGAACCATTGAAATCACTGGGGCCTTTAGTCGAAAAATACCCAGTTAAATGAGGGGTATTCCGGTTCGGCTAAAAAGTCCCGGTCCCTTCAAATCCGCGCTGCAACATTAATCTACCAGCCTGGTAGGGTCACCGGGGCAAAGAAGCGGTCCCTCTCTGCATGTGAAGGAGACCCTGGGGTCTTTTTTGACTATACAAACTTAAATTGATCGCCGTCAAATAGTCCCAGGTCGCTTAATTTCAGGTGGGGGATCACCAGCAGCGCCATAAAAGAAAGGGTCATGAAAGGAGCCGTCAGGGGTGAACCCAGCGCCTTGGCCATGGCATCGATGTCGGTATAGGCCGCCGCAACCGCATAGCCATCTTCGTCGCTCATTAACCCGGCAACGGGTAGGGGAATAACAAGCGATTCGGCGCCGGCACCTCCTTTTACGCAACTTACGCCACCCCGGCATTCGATCACCTGGTTGATCGCATGCACCAGGCTTTCATCGTCGGTACCCACCGCCACGATATTGTGCGAGTCATGAGCAACTGAAGAAGCCAGGGCGCCTGTTTTCAAACCAAAGTTCCGGATGAACGCAACGGCGGGCTTCGCCGGCTGATACCGGTTCACCACAACAATCTTCAAAATATCTTCCTGTACATTGGCTGTTAGTGTATTAGACTGCGTGTTGAGCAACAGGTCCGCAGGTATTTCCAGCCGGTTGGTGATCAGCTGTCCGTCCAGGGCTTCAATCACAGGCACGGTTTCCTGTCCATCGTAAGGCGCGGCCAAATTGGCCGCTGTTACAGGCTTACAATCGAAATTGTTGACGGACCGGGGTGTGGGAAAGCTGTCATCGCCGGACGATAGTTGCCATTGCCGGCTGATTTCAGGATCAGTAACCTCGATACCATCGATATAGGTGGCAAGGACCCTGAAATGCTCGATATCCTGAACCAGGATAAAGTCGGCTGGGTCGCCCACCCGGAGCAGACCTACTTCCAGTGAATAATGTAATACAGGGTTTACACAGGCTGCCTGCAGTATTTTAAAAAGGTCGACACCCTTGGCTGCTGCTCGGGCACATAGCTGATCGATATGTCCGGCTACCAGGCTATCAGGGTGTTTGTCATCACTGCAGAACATGATCTGCGTGGGATAATCGTGCAAAAGGTCGATCAACGCCTCGAAATTCTTGGCAGCACTGCCTTCGCGGATTAGGATCTTCATACCATGATGAAGCTTGTCCAGCGCCTCTGCTTTGGTAAAGCATTCGTGGTCGGTTGAAATACCGGCATCGATATATTGTTTGGCCTGCTCTCCGCGTAAGCCCGGGGCGTGGCCATCGATCGGCTTTCCCACACGTTGAGCCGCAGCGATCTTGGCCATGACGACAGGATCCTGGTGCAGGACACCCGGAAAGTTCATCATTTCCGTCAGGTATTTGATCTCCCTGCGTTGCAATAAACTTTCAACTTGCTGTACATCAATGGAAGCGCCCGCTGTCTCAAAAATCGTGGCAGGAACACAGCTGGGGGCGCCAAAATTGAATTTAAATGGTGTGGTGCGGCCGTTGCTGATCATGAATTCAACACCTTGTATACCGCACACATTGGCGATCTCGTGCGGATCGCTGACGGTAGCAACCGTACCATGAACTACTGCCAGTCTGGCAAAGGCGGCAGGGATCAGCATGGAGCTTTCAATATGAACATGGCTGTCGACAAATCCTGGCAAAATAAACTGCTCTGTTACCAGGGCACCGTCTGGCACGGGGTCAATACCCCGGATGATCCCATCCTCTACGGTAATGGAAGCAGGATATACTTTCTTTTGCCATACGTCGGCCAGGAAACCGGTAACTGTAAAACGAGCCATGAAAAAAGGTTTGTGGGTAAAAATAGGATCATTTCATATCCCGCCGTGCTAATTATTAAGGTGAAATAGTCAATGAATTGTAATATTGGTCTGTCTTTAACGTCTAACAAGGCGATCGATACATCCGGCCACTGTGCTGCAGGGCCTGGATACCCCACCCTGATCCGGTCAGTTCTATATTACTATCAAATAAAAAATAAAAACCATGAAGTTCTTACGCATGCCTGTTGCTGCATTGGCGGCCTTAACCTTGAGCATTTCCACACAGGCACAATCTGTTGACGAGATAGTCAACAAGCATGTTGAAGCAATTGGCGGAAAAGACAAGATCAATGCGCTTAAATCGGCTATCATCGAATCAGAGATCGATGTCATGGGTAATGCTGCTCCCAGCACCACCACGATCATATTTGGCAAGGCTCAGCTGAGTGAGATCAATTTCAACGGAACCAAGATCGTCAATTGTGTTACGGTGGATAAAGGTGGTTGGGCCATCAACCCCATGGCTGGTTCCACCTCGGCCGAACCCATGCCCGATGCACAGGTGAAAGCCAGTTTGCCCCAACTCTCTGCAGGTGGCACCCTGTTCGACTATGCGGCGAATGGCCATAAAGTAGAGCTGGCTGGCCAGGAAGAAGTAAATGGCGTAAAAGCCTGGAAGCTGTTGGTCACCACAAAAGAAGGGGGCAACTTCGTACACTATATCGATCCTGCCACTTACTACATAGTACGTTCCGTTGCCAAGATTGATATGGGAGGTACTCCCATGGAACAAGGCGTCAATTTCACAGACTATAAGAAAACTGAAGCCGGCAATGTGATGCCATTTGCCTATGCTATTGAAATTCCTACCGGCATGACCTTGAATGTAACCGTGAAGAAAGTAACGATCAACCCCACGATCGATCCTAAGATATTCGACAAGCCTTAATCGGCTGATCATTTCTTTAACAAAAGGGTGCCGTCAATTTTTTTGACGGCACCCTTTTGTTTTTATAAATTGACCCATCATATTCACACAAACTATGCGGAAAACCACTGTTGCACTGTTCTTACTCTCGTTTACCACCGCTTCCCTGGCCCAAAAGGTGACTGTCAATACCGTTGGTAAAGATCCATTTAATGGAAAAGCCGAAGAGGTAATCTATAAGGCAAAAGAAGGAGAGTGGACCTTTCAATCTTATTCATTTCCGGTTATCAAAGTAACGTATAAGCCAAATGGTTATACCCGGGGCGAGCAGGCATCGGATGCAGCCATCGCAAAACTGCAGGCCGTTAATACAAAAATTACCGTCGCTACTTCACAAACGGTAGAGTGGGAGAACAATTCCAGTGTGATCATTCAGAAAGACCGACTGTATTTCAGAACCGGGCGGGAAATAAAAGTGAAAGCCGCTTATCATTTCGCCCAGGGCGATTACAATGGATTCCGGTTTCAGTTGAGCGATCAGGAGAAGTTCTTTGGGGGTGGCGAGCGAGCGCTCCCGATGGATCGTCGTGGTTATCGTTTTAATCTCTACAATGCTCCTGCTTATGGATATGGATTAGGTGCTGATAACCTCAATTTCTCGGTACCCGTGCTGCTCTCATCGAATGGCTATGCTTTGTTTTTTGATAATCCCTCTAAGGGCTATTTTGATATTGGTCTCACAGATAAGTCAGTATTGGAAGCCGGCTTTGTAAGCGGAGAACTCACCTTCTATGTAGTATTCGGAAAGAACATGGACGAGATGCTGAACAACTATACCGCTATCACGGGGCGCCAACCCTTACCGCCACGCTGGGCGCTGGGTAATTTTGTATCGCGCTTTGGTTATCGCAGCGAAGAACAGGTAAAGGAAGTTGTAGGTAAAATGAAGGAACAACGTTTTCCGATGGACGGCCTCGTGTTTGATCTCTTTTGGTTTGGCGACGATATCAAAGGTACCTTGGGTAATCTCGATTGGGTGAATACGACAAAGTGGCCCAATCCCAAACTCATGCTGGAAACCCAGCGTACGACCAACAACCTGAAGTCGGTGTTGATTACCGAGCCGTTTATCCTGCGCAGCTCCAAGAACTACACGGAAGCAGCACCCTTTCTGGCCACCGATGCAGCGGGTAAACCTTTTGAGTTGACTGACCTCTATTTCGGTAATGGTGGTTTGCTCGACGTTTTCCGTAAACCCGCACAGGATTGGATCTGGAAATTCTACAAAAAACAAATAGGTAATGGTGCTGCAGGCTGGTGGTCTGATCTGGGAGAACCAGAGAAACACCCTTCGGCGATCATGCACAACCTCAAAGACCAGGGCATCACCCGGTTGATGGGTGCCGATGAAGTACACAACCTGTATGGCCACTACTGGAGCAAAATGCTGTATGAGAAATACCAGAGCGATTATTCTTCGGTCAGGTTATTTCACCTCAACCGGGCAGGTTTTGCCGGTAGCCAGCGGTACAGTGTATTTCCCTGGACCGGCGACGTTGCCCGTAGCTGGAGTGGCTTAAAATCGCAGCTACCGGTATTGCTAGGGATGAGTGCCAGTGGTTTGCCTTATGTCCATTCCGATGCCGGCGGGTTTGCAGCGGCAGACCAGGCCGATGCAGAACTATATACGCGCTGGTTACAATTTGCCGCCTTTACGCCGGTATTCCGGCCACATGGCACAGCCCTGGGTGATTACGACAAAACAGTCAAGAGCATTCCATCAGAACCCGCTTATTGGGACGAACCGGCTAAGTCCATCGTGCGCAGTTTTATAAACCTGCGATACCAGCTGCTTCCTTATAACTATACACTGGGATACGAACAGTCGATGTTGGGCAAGCCGCTGATGCGCCCCCTCTATTACTATAGCTTCAACGATCAGGATGCGTTGAAAGCTGATGACGAATATTTATGGGGCGATAACCTGTTGGTAGCCCCCATCACTGGTCAGGGAGCCACAGCGCGGATGATCTACCTACCCGAAGGCAAATGGTACAACCTGTATGACAATACACCGGCCAACGGTAAGCAATGGATCAACCATCCGGCCGATATCAAAAGCATCCCTGTATTTGCCCGGGCCGGTGGTTTTATTCCCATATGGCGTGCCGATACGATCAGGTCTACCGAAGCCTACAACGCGAAGGAACTTGGCCTGCTGTATTATCCTGGTGAAGTGGCTTCTTCTTATGTGTTTTATGATGATGATGGCATGAGTACGCGCACCCTGGAAAAAGCTGACTATGAATTGGTCACTTTTTCGGCGCAGCCCCAGGGAGCCACCGTGACGATCGATATTAAAACAAACAACGAGGCAATGTACAAGCGCAAAAATGTCAGAAAATTCACCTTGCTCATCCCTGTCCAGGCTGGTTTCAATAATATCCGGGTAAACGGGAAACCAGCAACTCCGGCGACCAATGTGAAAGGGCTAACGGTAACCATTGGTAAGTTTATCGGAGCGGAGATCGAGTTTACCGGCAAGCCCATCAAAGTCGATCTGGTTAAATAGTGTGATAATATAATATGAATGTGGGGGTGTATCTGAACAATAAAATAGACCTGGGATGGACAATGCGGAACTAAATACGCAAAACTTTCAGCTAAAAACGGTTTTTCCTCACCGTGAAGCCTGAAAATCATTTTGGTACACCATTTGACATACTCTCCTCGGTTTTTCATAGGATATTGGATTATAAAATTGTCTGGATGTCTATCCGGACTTTTTTTTGCCTATTCCCAAACGGGGAATAATCAGCGGGAGTTCACGGCGTATATAACCTGACCCACACTGGTAGTTTTGCGATGTGGAAAAGAAGCTTTTGGCACGAAGCATGCATTTAAAGAGCAACCAAAATCCACCTCTATGAAAAAAACAATCATGATCAACCTGCTTATGCAACTGGTTTTTTATGCATTGGTTTATCTGGTAGCCGCCTGGTAGTTGGGTGTGCCTGGGGAAAGAGCTTCCGGCATTCCGTCAACAGGGCTGAGCACCGAATGGAAATGCCGGAGGCTTTGTATAACTATCTACTTAATCTTTTAGCAGGTCAGGCTTGCGTTCTGTAGTGCGTTGAACAGCCTGTTCATAACGCCAATCTTCAATCTTTTTCAGATCGCCGCTCAATAAAATGTCGGGAACCTTCCAGCCTCTGAAGTCCGATGGCCTGGTGTATACCGGAGGGGCCAGTAGGTTGTCCTGGAAAGAATCGAACAGGGCAGAGGTCTCATTATTCAAAACGCCGGGTAGCAAGCGTCCTATGGCATCCACTACGACCGCCGCCGCCAGTTCTCCACCACTCAATACATAGTTGCCGATAGATATTTCTTTGGTCACAAAATGATCGCGTATACGCTGATCGATGCCCTTGTAGTGGCCGCAAATGATGAGCAGGTTTTCCTTCATCGACAATTGGTTGGCAGTGCCCTGGGAAAAGTCCTCTCCATCCGGTGTCATATAAATGATCTCATCGTATCGTGTTTCTTTCGAAAGCGACTCGATGGCATTGGCCAATGGCTCCGGCATCATCACCATACCTGCGCCGCCACCATATTGATAGTCGTCCACCTGGCCATATTCATTCACGGCCCATTGGCGGAGATGGTGAATATGTACTGTCAGCAAACCTTTGTCTCTGGCTCGCTTCATGATGGAATGGGCCAGGGGACTCTCCAGTAATTCCGGGATAACTGAAATAATATCGATGCGCATGGCGCAAAGATAACTAAGTGTAACCGTTTAGCACGCTGCCGGATTACCTGAGTTGCTTATCGTAAATGGTTGATCTTAATATTTTTAGCTATGTGATGGAGTAAATTACCTGGCTGCTTTATCAAATATTCTACCTGCTTTTGCGTTTAAGCCATGGAAAGTCAGCAACCACCTGACCATTTAACCCCTAAACCCCCTCTTACCACATGTTTAAGCAATTAAACGGTCAATCGTTTTTGCGTAAAATGATCGTGCCCGCTCTGTTGACCAGCTCTCTGCCTGTTTTTTCACAAGACTTTACCGGATACCGTACCGGCAATTACACCGGCGTAAACGGCGTTTTTTTCAATCCGGCCAATATCGCCGACAGCCGTTACCGTTGGGATGTGAATCTGTTTTCTGTAAGTGTATTGGCAGGCAACAACCAGGCGTCTTTCAAACTTAGCAAAATTGGCGACTCGTTCAATGCAGATAGCCTGGAGAACCAGTTGTATGGTAAAAACGCAGGCGGCACCAGTGGAGCTATGAACGTAGGATTTCTGGCCCCCTCCTTCCTATTCAATGTAAGTCCCAAAACATCCATAGCACTTACCAGCCGGGCCAGGGTAATGGCCAATGTACAGGATATAGATGGCACCTTGCTGCAGCAGGTGGTAGATGGATATACCAGCGATGCCGGATTGCCCTACTCGATTACGTCGGGCAAGAATATGTTTGTGAATATGAATGCCTGGGCCGAATTCGGCGCCAGCGTAGGTCAGGTCCTGTACGATGGCGATAAACATTTTCTGAAGGGCGGGTTGACCCTCAAATACCTCGCAGGGGTCGCCAACAACTATATTCAACTCAAGAATTTTGCCGCTACCATCAATGAAGATAAGGCCTCTTCAAGAGCCTATCTTTCCAACACAACCGGTCGTATCGGAATAGGGTTTGGTGGTAATAGCTTCGATGATTTCGAAGCCAGCAACCTGACCAAATTTGAAAGCTCAGGTTTCGGATTCGACCTGGGATTTGTGTACGAGTTCCGCCCCGATCATGCAAAACACCGTACCAGTGATAACTATGGTTGGAAAAGGAATGAGAACAAATACAAATTACGGGTAGGCGTCGCGCTCCTCGATATCGGATCGATCCGGTACAAACGTGATCTTTCGCGCAGCGCAGCCTATGACCTGGGCGTTACCGGTTCCGAGCGTTATTATCTCTCCGAACTGAACGATGTTGACCTCGACGATTACAAGCAGCATTTCGATAGCCGTCCGCAGTTCTTTACACCGGTAGCAGGAAGTGCAGAAAATGAATACAAAGTTGCTTTGCCTACCACCATCCAACTCGATGTGGATTACAATATTCACAATGGGTTCTATGTAAGCGCCGCAGGACAATTTTCGCTCGTAAGCAGCGACAACAAACCCTACAACAGCCAGTATCAAAATGCCTTTACCGTTACACCACGGTACGAGTCGAGGTTGTTCAGTGCTTTCCTGCCACTGAATTACAATGAGCTTACAAAGTTTAATGCAGGTATTTCCGTCCGGTTCGGTCCCGTGTTTATCGGGTCGGGCAGCGCTATCACCGCTTTGTTGGATGAATCCAAACAACTGGATGCACACATCGGCGTACGCTTTGGGGTGTTGCACAAGAACAAGGCCGGCAAGAAGAAAGTGAAGAAAGAAAAGGCCGCAGAAGAAACTAAGTAGTAGTAGTTTTTAGTTCAAAGGTATAGGTAAGAGCCCCCGATAACACGGGGGCTTCTTTATTATTTACTCACCATCGTCCAATAGGCCGCCCAGTTCACGGCGTTGCTTTTTGGTGGGGCGTCCGATCTTACTAAGGCGCTTGCCGGTATGAAAGCTGGCTGCCTGAAACTCTATCCGTTCCAACTCTTCCGGTGGGGTGATGTCCGTATAATATTTGATCGCTTCGGTGTAGGCCACCCGGTTGTGCAACAGCGCTGTCACCTTTACACGCCAGCGCCGGGCTTCGGTTCTTACATGGTATTCATCGCCAATGTTGACGGTTTTGGAAGGCTTGACCCCCATGTCGTTGAGCTTTACCTTGCCGGCATCACAGGCGGCGGCGGCCAACGCCCTTGTCTTGAACAGGCGAATGGCCCACAGGTATTTGTCTATCCGTAATTTTTCTTTTTCACTACCCATACCGTAAAATTAAAAAATCCCGGAGTTTAAAAACTCCGGGACGCGTATTATTTCCCAGGGCCGCCCCGGGGCGGCCCATAAACTATGCTTTATTCAATTCCGCAAAATACTGATGGAAATAGGGGATGGTCTCGATTCCCTTGTAAAAGTTGGCGAGGTCAAACTTTTCATTGGGCGAATGCAGGTTGTCGCTGTCGAGGCCAAAGCCCATGAACACGATCTTCACGCCCAGTTCACGCTCCAGGATGGTGCAAATGGGAATGCTGCCACCGCCCCGTACGGGTACAGGTTTTTTGCCAAAAGTGGTTTCGATGGCCTTGGCAGCTGCCTGGTAGGCCAGTGAGTCGATGGGGGTCATATAAGGCTCGCCACCATGCAGGTTTTCAGCATGCACGGTAACCGAAGTTGGAGCGATCTTCCTGAAATAGTTCAACAGCAACTCCGTGATGTTCTCGGAAGATTGGTTGGGTACCAGCCTGGCTGAGATCTTGGCGTAAGCCTTGGAAGGAAGCACAGTCTTGGCGCCTTCGCCGGTATAGCCACCCCAGATACCGTTCAGCTCGAGGGTAGGTCGAATGCCGGTACGTTCATTGGTCGTAAATCCTTTTTCGCCCCAAAGCTCTTCTACGCCCAGGTCCTTCTTGTATTCGTCTTCACTGTACGGCGCCTGCGCCATCAGGTTGCGCTCTTCCTGACCGGGCTCGATGACATCGTTATAAAAACCGGGTATGGTAATGTGGTTGTTTGCGTCGTGGCAGGAGGCGATCATCTGGGCCAGGATGGTAATTGGATTGGCCACTGCTCCACCATATACACCGCTATGCAGATCACGGTTGGCAGCTGTCACCTCTACCTGAATATAAGCCAGGCCACGTACTCCGATATCGATGGATGGGTTCTCCATACTGATCATCGCCGTATCACTGATCAGGATCACATCGCACTTCAAGAGGTCTTTATGGGAAGCTACAAAATCGCCCAGGTTGGGTGATCCTACCTCTTCTTCACCTTCGATCAGGAATTTGATATTGGTGGTTTGCGAATTACTTTGGGTCAATACTTCCAGGGCCTTCACGTGCATGTAGAACTGGCCCTTGTCATCAGCCGATCCACGGGCATATACCTTACCATCTTTGATAACTGGTTCGAAAGGACCGCTATGCCACAGATTCAGCGGATCAGGGGGTTGAACGTCGTAGTGTCCATATACCAACACCGTGGGTTTGCTGGGATCAATGATCTTTTCACCATATACCACCGGGTGCCCCGCTGTTTCATAAACGGTAGCAGTAGTGGCGCCTGCCTCCAGTAAACTCTTTTTCACGGCCTCCGCGCAACGTCTCATATCCTCTTTGTTGGCGCTGTTCGAACTGATCGAAGGAATACGCAACAACTCCAGCAATTCATTAAGGAACTTGTCCTTATTTTTCTCCTGATACTCTTTCCAGGCTTGCATATTGACAGATTTTATTTACTGAATTAGGTGATTGGGAAGCGAATATAGGTCCTTTTCCCGAACCCCGGCGGCGTACAACGCAGGCTGGGTCAGGGTTGGTCAGCCAGCTGATGTTTTTTGTTCTGGGATAAATTGTCCAGGGTCCAGGCGATCTGCTGTTGGAAAGGACGTTTGCGTACGGTACAATCTTCCTTCGTGCAGATAGGGCAGGAAAATTCCAGGCACCCGTCGGAATGGACGAATAATTCGAGGGTTGACCCAAACTCCTCCCTGATCAGTTCCGACAAGGCATCGATCTCCCGGTGTGCCTCATGTACATTGAAATACCAGGGTACCGTAAGATGACAATCCACATGTAGCTGACCGCCATATTTGATCACCCGCAGGTTGTGCACGTCGATCCAGTTTTCGCGGCGGTGTTGATTCAACAAGGCCACCATTTTCTGCAATAGCTCCTGGTCGGCTTCATCCATGATGCCGGCAATGGAATGGCGAAGGATTCGGTACCCGGTAAAGATCAGGATAAACCCAAAGAGTATGGCTACAGCGCCATCTATCCACTGAATACCGGTAAGGTAGATCAGGACGAGGCCAATGATGATGCCAAAGGTGGAGTAAGTATCTGATTGAAGATGTCTGCCACTGGCAATCAGGGCGAGCGAGTTGTTTTTCTTGCCCTGTTTCACACTATAGCTACCCAGGGCAAAATTTACGATGGCTGTAAAGGCCACCAACATGATACCATAATCGAGTTTTTGCAGGGCGCGGGGATGGATCAGGTTATCGGTGGCTTCGTAAATAATGAACAGCCCGGCAACACCAATCAGCGTGCCCTCTACAGCAGCGGAAAGAAACTCGGCTTTGCCATGACCGTAGGGGTGATTTTCATCACGGGGCTTGGCGGCTATAAATAAACTGAAAAGGCCGATGAGGCCGGCTATTACATTGACCGTGCTTTCCAAAGCATCAGTGAGGATGGCTACAGAGCGGGTAAGAAAGTACGCAACGATCTTGATCAGAAACAGGCACACGCCGATCGATACCACCCATTTCTGTAAGCGAAGATTTTCCTTTCCTTGTTCCAAACCGGCCAATTTGCCGTAAAAGTAGAGATTATTCTATTCCGTAATCTATTGAAGGAGCATTACTTTTTTAAAGAAGGATCAATAGGAAGACAACCGTGAAAAAGATGCCGGAGCAGGGAAACCACTCGACCCGCCGACCGGCATTCTTTTCACCAGAGAACTAATACATCCTGAAAAACCACCACTCGGGTTATTATTGTCTACGTCCCTATTCCGGGTAGGCCAAACAAGTTCTATCCCGGAAACAGGCAGCATCCGACCGCTGTTTAACATAAACATACCAATTGCTAAAAGGAGGTAAGCACCGAAGTGCAAGGGTTTGATCAACAAGCTACGTAATGGATAAGGCGCCGTCTATTCGTTAGACCGGCCTGATATTCCAAACGTTTCGCGTCCAGTAAAAAAAATCAACTATTTTTTGCATTGGCTATGACAGCGTCATCTGTGGTCCCGGATTTTTACCAGTTACTGGCACGGATAATGCCCATAGTAAGAATCCTTACATAGAAAAAATCAGATATTTGCGCCATGGAACCTCTACGCAACGCCTCACCCTTTTTTGAGGTCTTAACTCAAAAGGCTGCGAATGGTGATGAAAAAGCCTTCCAGGAACTTTACAATCACATATCTGGCAGGATGTACAGTCTATGCCTACGTTATGCGGGCAATGCAGAAGATGCCAATGATTGTTTTCAGGAAGGTTTTGTAAAGCTGTACAGGCACCTCGCCGGATTTCGGGGAGAAGGCTCATTTGAAGGATGGGCGCGCCGCATCTTCGTAGGCTGTTGTATAGACTTTATCAAAAAGAAGCGGATCGTACTGACAGCCATCACAGACGATATGGATATCGCTGCCGATGTATTGAGTGGGTACGATAAACTTACCAATGATGAGTTGATGAAAATGATCAGCACGATGCCCGATGGTTATCGGACTGTGATCAATCTGTACCTGGTGGAAGGATATAATCATAAAGAGATCGGTGAGATGCTGGACATCTCTGAAGAAGGAAGCAGGTCACAATTGTTCCGGGCCAGGGTATACCTGCAAAAAACATTCAGAGAGGCACATGGCGAATAGAACCGACATATGGAACCGTTTACAGGCCTACGAGGTAGCGCCGCCCGATGCTGCGTTCAGCCAGTTGATGAACAGGCTGGGGCAGGAGGATGCCGCAAGCGGTCGTGCAGAAGCAATACCCGGCGCCTGGCAGGGCTTACGGGAGTTTGAAATAGAACCTCCCGCTGCCTTACTGGGCATCGTCGCAAAAGCGGCGATGGAAAAACCGTTGTTTATTGCGCTGCAGGATCATGTCGTTACGCCACCGGCCACCCTGTATGACCGTATCGCTTCGCAGACGATTGATAAAAACCAGGTTCGTGTTGCACCGGTAAGGTCGCTCATGCCCCGGTTCAGGGCGGTAGCAGCCGTCATCCTGTTGATGATGGGCGCCTACACCATCTACAATATTGTCAGCAATAAGGCCACAACACCTGCTCATACCTCATTTCAGGATCCAAAGCAGTCCAAGCAGCCCGCAAAACGTACCCCCGCCACCAAGCCGGCCAATACCAATGCCATGGCCCGCTACCGGCTCTATGACAATCCGCGGACCGAAAACTATTTTGTGAATGATGTCTTTGTAGCCGATGGCAGTGGTCTTCCGCTCGTCGACAATGATTTCATGGCGACCTTCGCCAGTTACGAATGGGAGGATCTGCCTGCCTTCCTGTACGAAGAGGAGGAAAGTGAGCTGACAGTGCGCCTCGATCAATACAGTTATTTCACGATTTCGGAGAACATGATGAACAATCTCCGGAAGATGTACCAGCGCAAAGCCAAAGGAGCGCCTACCCGGAAAGCAAAACGCGAACTGGCCAGGTTGGAGAAATGGAAGAAAGCAGACGAAGAGCAGTTCGATAAAAAGCGGGCCGGCAACCCGCTCGATCCGGTTGACCTGGCAGAGTTCATTTTCGATTATTAAACAATCTTACCGGCTTTACAGCCAACTACAGATATGACACCAGTGCGGATTATAGGTATTGTCCTAATGGCACTTTGTGGACTGGCATTGACCAGGCCACCGCAAACACCGCCGTCACCCCGACAGCAACCCGCTCCACAACGTTCCGGGGATGACCTTACCGTCACCTATACGATCGAGTTGAATAAATCGAGAAACCGGAGTGTAGGCATCGGCGAAACCTATAACGGAGGCACCAAGACCCTTTTTATCAGCAACGGGTTGGTGCGGCTGCGCCTCGTCAGTCTCATGCGCATGCAAAGCATCTTCATACTGCCCCCGGGGAATGACGAAAGAATGGCGGTCATCGTCAAAGAATCCGGCAAGAACAAGCACAAGGTGTATCTCTCATCCGATGACTGGAGGACTTATAATTTGAAGTACCAGGATGCGATCTGCAGCCTGTCGGATGATACGGTGCAGTTGTCTGGTTATAGCTGCAATAAGGCTGTGATTGAATTATCCGATGGAAGGCGAATTACTGCCTGGTATACCAAACAGATTCAGCGGCCGGAACCTGCTTCCGTAGAACCGGTATTTGCCTGTGTACCCGGATTGGTGTTGAAATATATCTACGAATACAAAAAGGGTAAGATCACTTACACCGCTACCTCCATCAGCAATAAACAGATCGACCAGAACATCCTCAAAGTGCCTGCTAAGGGATATGTGGAACAACCTTTCCAGCCCGGCTCTTGATGTTAGCTGTGCGAGGTTTTTTCGCAAAAATCCGTTACTGATGCAGTGGTAACGCTGCATCCCAATACGATACTACCGATCCATTGTTAAGCTTCCTTACGATCATCCCGCTCGGGATCTGAAACTGTTGCCGGCTCTTCGTCGTCGAAGTCGGTAGCGTCGTCGGCGAGCGTAGGGGCAGCTGCCTGTTCATTTTTCTTGCTGCGCCTGGTCAGACCAATACGCCGGAAGAAACGCGCGTAGAATTCCTTGTTGAATAGCTGCGAGTCGTGCAGCGCTTTATAGATGAGGAAAAACCCAATGGGCAGCAATACGATGGTGGCTAGCCACATACCGGCAATCGGCTGCAGCACATCTTCTTTCACAAACTTTTTACCGAAGTTGTTCAGCAGGAAGAAGATCACGAAAAAGATAACGGCAAACACCACAGGGGTACCGATACCACCTTTACGTACAATTGAACCCAGCGGGGCTCCGATGAGGAACAACACGAGTACAGCGATCGACATCGTGAATTTCTCGTGCCAGGTCATCAGGTGTATGCGCAACTCCTTACGCCGGTTGTCATACTCCGGCAACGCGCTGTCAAACGTGGATTTAATGGAGTTGACATAGGAAGTGCTTTGCTCTACCACCATGTTCCGCGCACTATCGGGCAGGGTCTTGATGAAAGTAAGTTCAGGCTTTTGGTCAGCATCTTTTTTCGTCGTGGAAGCGGCTGCTGTCTTCCTGGTAACCGGTGAATCCTGCTTCACAGCAGCCATAGTCACGTCTTTAGCAGGGACAGCTGAATCCTTCTTCAAAGTAGCTGCTGAATCTTTCGTCAGCGCAGTTGCCAGGCCTTTCTTCCGCATAGCAATCGAATCTCTCTTCGCTGTGGAGTCAGCCTTCCGCTTCAGCAAAGAATCGGTTTCCCGCTGCAGCTTAGCAGCCAGCACTTTTTTATAGGCGCCGGTAGTATCTTCTTTGGCGGGGGGAATGGTCACGTTGGTCCAGCCACTGTCGATGTACTGCACAAACGGCAGATAGGTTTTCAGTTCCTGCTTGTGTCTTTGTTCGAATTGGGTTAACATCCGCTCCAGCGAATCGATCGATTTGTTGAGCTGGCTCACGGTCAGCATTTCAGCCCGGTCCTTGTATACACTGTCGGAGGTCTTGTTGAATTGAAGAGCACTGAGGTCGAGTACTTTTTTGTATTCCTTAAAGCCCAGGCGATAAAAACGGCTGTTGATACCAGTACGGTCACCCTCTTCTTCATACCGCCAGCCATCCTGTAAAATGAACTGCAGGTAGCGTTTGTCTTCCGAAATACGCATGATGCCCCGCTTGGCAGAGATCATATTGTCCTGCACATTCGGACTGCTTTCATAGATGATAATGTCATTCAGTGTAGAGTCGTTCACTTTTTTGGCCACTTTGATCGAATAGCCGGGGATCATATTGTAGAAAGTGCCTTCTTTCAGGTCAAAGGCTGGTTTCTTGTTGACCAGGTCGTACTGTAAAGTTTTCATCCGGAGGTTCGCCACCGGAATAACGTTGTTGTTGATATAGAAGGCAAGAACAGCCAGTAAGGAGGAGGTTACGAGCAGGGGGCGCATAAAACGCAGCAAACCGATACCGGCCGATTTAATGGCCACTAGTTCAAAAGTCTCACCGAGGTTACCAAAAGTCATGATCGATGACAATAACACAGCCAATGGCATGGCCAGAGGGATCAGCGTGGCACTAAGGTAGGTGATCAACCGCAGGATGGTGGCGCCATCGATGCCCTTGCCCACAAAGTCGTCGATCCACAGCCAGAAGAACTGTAAGATCAATACAAACAGGGTCAGGAAAAAGGTGGCGATAAAGGGGCCAATGAATGCCTTTAGAACCAGTATATCCAGTTTTTTGATCACTATCTTGAATTTCTCGTTTCATGCTCCGGGCGCTCAGCAGTGTCGCCGCATCCTGTTGGTGTTACAACACACCAACTATCATCAACACGGCGCTTACTTTAAACCCAGAACGGTTGTTTAACTTTATTCAATGAACGCGGCAAAAATACAGCTTTCAGCAGAGGAATCAACCCTGGTAAGAAACGCAGCCTGGCTTTTAACAAAGAATAACATCATGGAAAAAGCGGTTGCGCTCATGGGGCAGCAGGTGGAGCAGATGCAGGACCTGCACCGGCGCCTGCAGCACCCCTTGCCAGAGCCTGTGGCGCAGTTGTCACCCAAAATATCCAAAGGAGAAAAATATGAAGGATTGCCCTGGGTCATGCTCGATTTTCCGCGTCTTTTTGGCCGGGAAGATACCTGGGCCATCCGTACCTTTTTCTGGTGGGGACATTTTTTCAGCATTACCCTCCACCTGCGCGGATCCTGGAAACGACAGTATGAAAGTTCAATACAGAAGCACTGGTCGTTATTGAAAGAGCATGCATTCTATATCTGCATTGCAGATGACGAGTGGCAGCACCACTTCGGGGAAAGCAACTATTTACCGCTACATCAAATGACTGATCATTCGATAAATGAGCTGCTATCGGGTAACGATTTCTGTAAGTTGTCTGCTAAAATTTCTTTGGAGCATTGGGAAACGGCCAATGAGAAACTGGTGCAGCTATATCAGGTGCTTTTGCAGGCGTTGGGCCACGATTAATTGCCCAGGCGGTGAAACAGGTCTTTTACCTGGTATCCCCACAGTTGGCTTTGATCCTTGACCTCTCCTTTCTCTGCAAAATCTTTAATGACAAGTATGGTTTGGTTGGTCACTTCTGATTTCTCGATGCTGAATTCAAAGTATTCCTCAGTTGGTGCATGCAGCCAGTGAAAGCGGATGAATTTGTCCGTCTCACTTTCTGTTACTTCCGCTTTATCAGTTGTCCCATTCCAGGAAAAACTGAAAACATTATCCCTTTCATCCACTTTATCAGCAAACCACTCCTGCAATCCGGCAGCAGTACTAAGAAATTCGTATAAAATGGAAGGAGAACATCTTAAAGGATACTCTAACGTAAATTGTTGTTTCTTACTCATCTACTCCTTGAATTGATCTTTTTATAATACCAATGCGCAATAATAGAAAAATAATGCAACCCCCAAAATTTTTTTGTTGCAAACCCCGTTAAAGGTAGGGGAAAACGAATACAACCCGAAAAACTTTAAAGCTACTGACAACCAGTAATTTACCCACAAATTATTTGGTTTCCGGGCCGGAAACCATTAAATTGCTGAAGGCCGATTTTTATAAGTTGGCAGTCCGGGTACAAGGATCCACGCCACAAGGTGTAGCCGGGTACCTAGTAAGTAGCCTTTAAACCTTAAAAACCCTTTAAATGACCTACCTATGAGTATGCGTCAACTCAAGATCACGAAATCGATCACGAATCGTGAATCTCAGAGTCTTGAAAAGTACCTGCAGGAAATTGGTAAAGTCGAGTTGATCAGCCCCGAAGAAGAAGTGCGCCTGGCACGAAAGATCAAGCTAGGTGATCAGGCAGCGCTCGACAAACTCACCAAGGCAAACCTGCGTTTCGTGGTATCCGTTGCAAAACAATACCAGAACCAGGGACTTTCACTGCCCGACCTCATCAACGAAGGCAACCTGGGCCTCATTAAAGCAGCACAACGCTTCGATGAAACCCGCGGCTTCAAATTCATCTCCTACGCAGTCTGGTGGATTCGTCAAAGCATTTTGCAGGCCCTCGCCGAGCAATCGCGCATTGTACGCCTGCCCCTCAACAAAGTGGGCCTCACCAACAAGATCCAGAAGGCTTTTTCGCAACTGGAACAGGAGTATGAACGCGAACCTTCGCCCGAAGAGCTGGCAGAACTGCTCGAACTCGAGACCGAAGAAGTATCCGCCACCCTGGGCATTGCCGCCCGCCACGTCAGCATGGACACACCACTCTCCGAAGGGGAAGACAATACCCTGGTAGATGTGCTGGAAAATCCAAATGCCGAAAGGGCCAACCAACAGATCGAACACATCGATTCGTTGAAACAGGAGATCGAACGGTCCATGAAAATGCTCACCGAACGCCAGAAAGAAGTGATCTGTTATTTCTTCGGCATCGGCGTAGATCATCCCATGAGCCTCGAAGACATCGGCGACAAGTTCAACCTGACCCGCGAACGTGTGCGCCAGATCAAAGACAAAGCCATTACCAAGCTGCGCACCAACTCCCGGTCGAGGGAATTACGCGGTTATTTGGGCGTTTAACCTTAAAATAGAAAGCCACCCGCAGAAAAACTTTACACTTTAATACTGATTTCTACTGTAGATTTGCAGTCCGTTCAAAGGTGAATGTATGATTACATTCACCTTTGATTTTTTTAGGATCACCACGGTAATTGGTTCATTTTTAATACGCTGAAATATGTTCGAGTCTTTATCGGAGAAGTTGGAATCCGCCTTTAAACAGATAAAAGGCGAAGGCAGGATTACCGAACTCAATATTGCTGCTACCGTAAAGGACATCCGCCGCGCATTGGTGGATGCCGACGTAAACTATAAGATCGCCAAGGATTTTACCGATAAGATCCGGGAAACCGCGCTTGGTCAGAAAGTGATCACCGCCGTAAGCCCCGGTCAGTTGATGGTGAAGATCGTGAAAGACGAGCTCGTAGAGCTCATGGGCGGCACCGAAAGTACCTTCAATACCAAAGGTAACCCGGCAGTGATCCTCATCGCAGGTCTGCAAGGTTCCGGTAAAACGACTTTCTCCGGCAAACTGGCCAATTACCTCAAAACCAAGAAAGGACTCAGCCCCCTGCTTGTAGCAGCCGATATCTACCGCCCTGCGGCCATCGACCAGCTGAAAGTGTTGGGTGGCCAGATCGGCGTAGATGTATACAGCGAACCGGAGAATAAGGACGCCGTATCCATCGCCACCAACGCCATCAAAGAGGCCAGGAGCAAGAATAAGAACCTCGTGATCATCGATACCGCCGGCCGATTGGCCGTCGATGAGGCCATGATGACCGAAGTAGCCAATGTAAAGGCTGCCGTCAATCCACAAGAGATCCTTTTCGTTGTGGACTCTATGACCGGTCAGGATGCCGTCAATACCGCCAAAGCCTTCAACGACCGCCTCGACTTCTCCGGTGTGGTACTCACCAAGCTCGATGGTGATACCCGCGGTGGTGCCGCCCTCTCCATCAAGTACACCGTCAACAAGCCGATCAAGTTTGTCAGCAGCGGCGAAAAGATGGACACCCTCGACGTTTTCTATCCCGAGCGGATGGCGCAGCGTATCCTCGGCATGGGTGATATCACCACCCTCGTGGAAAAGGCCCAGGCCCAGTTCGACGAAGTGCAGGCGAAAAAGCTGGAAAAGAAGATCCGCAAGAACCAGTTTGATTTTGAAGACTTTAAGCAACAGCTCGACCAGATCAAGAAGATGGGTAACATCAAGGATCTGCTGGGTATGATACCCGGTGTCGGCAAAGCTGTAAAAGACATCGATATCAGCGACGATTCCTTCAAAGGCATCGAAGCCCTCATCAACTCCATGACACCGCAGGAGCGCGCCAATCCTGATATTATCAGCCCCAGCCGCAAAGCGCGGATCGCCAAGGGGGCCGGTAAGGACCTGGCTGAGCTCAACGCCTTCCTCAAACAGTTTGAGCAAATGAAGGAGATGATGAAGATGATGAATAAAATGCCCATGGGACGCATGGGATTAGGCAGAAAGTAAAGAAGGGCTGAAATCTTTGAGAACATTCAAAAAAGGACCCCAATAACCGATTAAGATTTTTTTAATTTTAATTTTTAGGTAACCGGGCTGCGATTTCAGGCGAATTATTATATTTGGAAAAATCAAGGGGATTGCTACCTTTGCACTCCTTGAAAAGTAGAAAGTAACCCTATTTGTTCACGCATTTAAATGTCTATTTAAAATGCCAGTTAAAATCAGACTGCAACGTCACGGCTCTAAGAAAAGACCGTTTTACTTCATCGTAGTGGCAGATGCCCGCTCTCCCAGAGATGGTAAATTCATCCAGAAATTAGGTACGTACAATCCTCTTACGGTTCCGGCTACCATTCAGCTCGACCGTCAGAAGGCACTCGATTGGCTGCACAAAGGTGCTCAGCCTACCGATACTGTACGCCGGATTCTGTCGTTCAAAGGAGTGCTGTATCTGAAACACCTGTTACGTGGTGTGAAGCTGGGATTGTTCGACGAAGCTGCTGCGATGGTGAAATTCCAAACCTGGCACTCAGAACATGAGGTACAGGTGAAGAAACGCCAGGAAGCAAACGCGAAGGACAGAAGAATTCGCCGTGGTGGTGTTGGCGCTCCTATCAGAAGGAGAAGCGAGGGAGAAGCCTCCTAAGCGGTATAGCCAAAAGCCAAACGCATTAAATCCCGATGACTATCTTTGTCGTCGGGATTTTTAATTATATGACAAACTACTGTAGCATCGGCAAATTCGTAGCCACCTTCGGTGTCGGCGGTGAACTCATCCTCCGGCACGAACTCGGCAAAAGAACAGCCCTCAAGGGACTGGAAGTTTTATACCTCGAAGACAAAAAGGAAGAACTGCTGCCCTATTTTATCGAAGCGGCCCGCTCCAAGGCCGACCAGGAGCTATACATCAAACTCGAGGGCATCGATACCAAGGAAGCGGCTCAAAAGCTGGTACAACGCCAGGTATGGCTCGTAGAAGAAGCTTTCCACCAATATGCCGGCAAATCGGCCCCCATCTCCCTATTGGGCTATCATATCATCGATAATGGGGAAGATATCGGAGAGATCCTGGAAGTAATAGAGCAGCCCCACCAGGTACTCTGCCGCATCGACCTCGACGGCAAAGAAGCCCTTATCCCTGTTCACCAGGATACACTGCAGAAAATAGACAACAGTAAAAAACAGGTACTGGTACAATTGCCCGACGGGCTGCTGGACGTATTTCGTTGAGCATTTAGCCGGTACACACCGGGTGAACGATGAACCTAGTTGGAGGCGATCAACCGGCCTTTGAGTACTGTATCACCCATCACCGCATGTACGGTGTATACCCCACCGGCCAGCTTGGCAGGCATGGTTACCTGCACCACCTGTTCTCCGGTGTTCTGCAAACGGTCCTGGTGTGCCACCTTGCCCGTGCTGCTGAATACCAGGATCTCCACGGCACCCGTGTACCGCGTGCCCAGGTTGATCCTGAACTGGTTGTCAATAACTGGATTGGGATAGATCTTCAACTCCTTTCCCGGGCGGGAATCATTCTTCAGATGGACGGTTGCTTCCTTCAGGATCACAACAGGCATATCCTGCCTGAAGCTGGTGAGCGACAATAACCCAATAATACACAACGACATAATCCGCATAGTAACGATATTAAGATGTACGGTGGTTCTGAATATCTTTACGAAAGGGCCACGTAAAGGGTCAAGAGGAAGCAGCAGTAAATTAAGAAATTTCCTGTAAACAGGCAGCTATATTCGGTGATATAAAAACTATGCCCGTCCGGTAGGGTTTATTGCCGGGTGAACTTTCCTTTCACGGCGTCGGCGTAGTTGATGCTGACCGGCACTTCCACCTTGTTCATCAGCAATACCGCATCTGGTTTCAGCAGCTTGATCTGTGGCAACGCCACGATATACGATTTGTGGGTCCGCACAAATCTTTCGGCCGGGAGCATTTCCTCCAGCTTTTTCATGGTCTGGTGCACCAGGTGGTGCCCCGACACCGTAAACACCTTCATGTAATCGCGGGATGCCTCGATGTATACAATGTCATCGTACGGGATCTTCATCAACCCGTCTTTCTCCTTGATCAGCAAAAAAGAGCTGCTATCGGGCTCCCCGGAAGCTTCGGCAACTACCGGCAGCGTTTGCCTTACCTTCTCCACCGCCTTCGCAAACCGGTCGTACGAAAAAGGCTTCAGCAGGTAATCCGTCACATTCAGTTCGAACCCGTCGAGCGCATAATTGGCATAGGCCGTGGTAAAGATCACCCGAGGAGGTTTGGTGAGGGTTTTCAGAAAAGTGATGCCATTCACCAGCGGCATTTCAATATCGAGAAAAATAAGGTCGATGGTGTGTTGCTCCAGCTTGGCAAAGGCCTCGAGGGCATTGCGGCATTTGGCCACCAGCTGCAGGCCGGGCGTTTGCAGGATATACTGTTCGAGGATCTGGTGGGCTATCAATTCATCGTCGGCCACCAGGCAGCGGATCACAGGGCCAGAAAATTGGGCGGCGGTCATAGTTATGAAGATAAGGAGGTTATGGTCAATTTTACTTCAAAAACGTCGTCGGTCTTCCCGATCGACAAGTCATGTTGCCCGGGGTAATACAACACCAGCCGTTTCCGCACATTCTCGATCCCAACACCGCCATAGGGCGAATTCGAGGCAGGGGTGGCCACTGCAAATACATCATTGCGTAGCTCAAAATGCAGGCTATTGCCTTCCACCCGCAGGGAGCCATGAATAAAGCCGGTATCATTGAGCCGGTGGGCGCCATGCTTGAAACTGTTTTCCAGGAATTGGATAAACAGGAGTGGCGCTATCTGCTTGCCGGTGGCATCTCCGCTAACGGTAAATTGAATCTCGGCAGCCGGGTACCGCTGCTTTTCCATCTCCAGGTAATTCTCCAGGAATTCTATATCCTTTTCCAGCGATACCAGGTTGCGCTGGCAATCGTACAGGATAAACCGCATCATGTCCGACAGTTTGAGGATGAAGGCGGGAGTTTCTTTATTGCCCGTCAGGCTCATCCCATAGATATTGTTTAGGGTATTGAACAGGAAATGCGGATGCAACTGCGCTTTCAGCGATTCGAGCTGTAATACGAGATTGTCTTTTTCCAGTAAATGCTTCTTGCGTTCATTCTCATAGGCAAACCAGATAAAACTGACAGATAAGAACACAATGATATCTGCCAGTAACGGATTGGGTGACCAGCCAAACGGCCGGGTAAGCAGGCCGCGGGTAAACAGCATTGACTTATGGTAGAAGTCCTTGAGGGGCGAGGGAGCTGTTATATAGTAAAAGATGCTCGACATGACCCAGTTGCTCACCTTGCACACGATGCCAAAATAGAATATGATCGCCAGGGCCAGCCATCCATGTTTCTTCTTTTTGAGCAGGGTGGGGGCGATCCACCGGTAAAAGGGAATTACGTACAGAGACAGGGCAATGGCGAAAAGGATCAGTTCCGGATTGGGGAAATCGTCGCGGTTGGGATTGGGCAGTCCTGCCAGGTCGAGTAATACACTGTATTTATAGATACAGATAAAGATGAACCACATGGCTATCTCGTAATAGAACGGAAAGGTATTGAGCCCTTCCAGCCGTTGTTTAATTGCTTTGAACATAGATGCAAGAATATAATAACCTGTTTGGCCCAATAGCCGCTTTCGATGTAATAAGCCCTTTCTTCGACGAAATAAAAGCCTGCTTTTTACGTCGCAGAACCCCTTTGCTTCAACGAAACCACCTTCTCCTCCCTGGTATCCCGCTGTAGGTTTGTGTCATCAACAAACGAAAAACAACCAACCATGAACCGGAATACTAAACTAACCATCGCTTACGTAATGACCTTGTTCTTTGTAAGTTTTGCTACCGCCCAGGATATCGCAGGTACCATTACCGACAGCCTCAGCAAACAGGCATTGCCCCAGGCCACCGTTTCCCTGGTACAGCAAGACCAGGTCCTAGCCTCCATCACTACGGATAACAAAGGCCAGTTCCGTTTTAAAGACCGCAGCACAGGCGTTTATGCGCTGAAGATAGCCTACGTTGGATACAAAACAATCCTGCTCGCCGGAATTCAGCCGGGAAGCAACCAGGCCGTACGACTGGTACTCGACCAGAAAGACCTGCAGGTGGTGACGGTCTCGGCAGCCAAACCCTATATCGTACAAAAAATAGATAAAACGATTGTCAATATCGCTGGTAGCCCGATCGCTGCTGGTGGCACTGCCTGGGAAGTATTGTTGCGTGCTCCGGGAGTAGTTGAAGAAGGCAGCGGCCTCAAGCTGAAAGGAAAACGGATCACTGTGCTCATCGACGGGCGTTACTCCAACCTGAGCGGTGAAGACTTGAAAAATATGCTCAGTGCGATGGCCGCTAATGGAATTGAACGCATCGAGCTGATGTCTAACCCTTCTGCCAAATACGAAGCACAGGGCGGCGCCATCATCAACATTGTTATGGCGAAGAACACCAAACTGGGCACCAACGGTACCGCCCTTATTTCGGGCCGGGCCGGTAAATATGGTTCGTGGAATACGGGCGGCACCCTCAACTACCGCAGCAAAAAACTCAATGTATACGGTGGCTACGATTACCTCGACAACCAGCAGTCTACCGAAAGCCAGTTTACCCGCTTTGTGAGTGCCGATAAACAAATCTCCGATCATTCCAACAGCTTTGATCACCGCACCAGCCACAACATCAAGCTCGGTCTCGATTACGACCTCAGTAAACGCTCCACCTTTGGTGGGCTCGTGAAAGGAACGCTCAACAACATCGATCGTCGGTCTGCCATCCGTTCTCTTTCAGACATCCAGTCTGCACCGATCGATTCATTCTCTATTGCGGCCGCAACCGGACGTATCCGCTACCTGATGCCTTCGGTCAACCTGTACTACAAAGCTATCCTCGATTCTACCGGAAAAGAATTGCGCTTTAATGCCGACTACCTGGGGTATGAAAAGAAATGGAATGACCAGATAATCACCCGCTACAGCGATCCCAAAGGTGCCGAGTATACCGCCGACTACCTGCGCGCAGCGGCCCCTGCTTCCAACGACATCAAATCCTTTTCGGTCGATTATACCAACCCGATCAAAAACGGCGCTATTGAAGCAGGCCTCAAAGCATCACTGGCAACTACTGATAATGATGCACTGTGGGAGCGGGCCGCCAATGGCAACTGGGCCAAGGACCCTGCCCGTACCAATCACTTCGTCTATACCGAAAACATCTATGCAGGATACGTCAGCATGAACAAGCGTTTAAAGAAATGGAGTGTAATGGCTGGTGTGCGTGCCGAGCAAACCTATACCGAAGGAAATTCTATTACGGCCGACCAGGTCAATAAGAACAACTATTTCAATATCTTCCCCAATGCGGCGCTGCAATACCAGGCCTCCGAAGCCCATGTGTTTGGACTGTCTTACCGCAAGAGCATCGAGCGTTACAAATACGATGTGGTCAATCCCTTCATCGTGTACAAGAGCCAGTATAGCTATTACCAGGGCAATCCTAACCTGAATCCCGGCATACAGCACAATTTTGAACTGTCTTATTCCTATAACTACGAATGGATGGCCTCGCTCGTCTACACCCGCTACAACGATGTGGTCACCGAAGTGTTTCGCAAAGACCCCAACTCCCTGGCCGTCGTGACTACCTACGATAACCTCGCCAGTGCCGATTATTATGAAGCGGCTGTCAGCCATTCCAAAAGCTTCTTCAACAACAAATGGATCTCGAATGTCAACCTGAGCCTGGCTTATGCAAAATTCAATGCAGGTGGTCCCGACTTCAACAATGCACAACTGGCCATGATGGTCAACACCGACCAGACGATCGTGCTGCCAAAGAGCTTTAAGGTACAGGTGTCGGCCAGCTATATGTCGCCCATGGCACTGGGGGTGGTAACAACCCGGTCACGGATCAATATGGAACTGGGCGCTTCCAAATCGGTCCTGAAAGGCAGTGGTACCGTCAGCCTCAGAGTATCAGATCCATTCAATTTGTATGATGCACGGTTTAAGGTGTCGTCTTTTGGGGTAGAGGCCAATAACAATGTGAAACCCGAAACCCGCTTTGTAAAAGCCACTTTCACGTATCGCTTTGGCAACAAAAATGTAAAAGCAAACACCAATCGTAAGAATGCGATCGAAAGTGAAAGCCGCCGGATGCAGTAGATGGAATAGAGACTTCGTAACCCGGCACACAACAATTGCCGATAAGCCGCACAGGTTCGAATAACAACAGCAGCCAACTGATCGATACCAATAAAAGTTTCCGGTTTTGTTGATGTCCACAAGCCCTCGTTGAGCGACCTGAGCCCTGCTCGGGTCGTAGGGCTATGAAGCGGTTAAAGCATGACGACAGGTATTGTTGCGAAAGAGAACAACAACTGTCCGTAATCGTACAGTTCTTTTCTAGTAATTTTGTAACGTGCAGTAAATCAATGCGTGACTTTTGTGGCACGCTTTTCTAACTTTACTAACAAAACAAACTTTATGAAATCGTTCGCCCTCCTGTTGTGTTCCATGGCAATCGCTACAACAGGATTTGCTCCCCGCACAGAAACCGTACCTATGCTCGATGGTCGTTCTTCCATCACCAACGAACAGCTCACCCAAAAGATAAAAGCAATTGTAGAAGCACAGCGCGTTACCGGCTTGTCGATGGTGGTGATGAAAGACAGCGTGATCATCTACCGCAACTATTTTGGTGTACGCAACGCTTCCACCAATCAGCCATTTACCGACAACACGGTGTCCTATGCCGCATCGCTGACCAAACCTTTGTTCTCTTATTTATTTCTTAAGCTGGTCGACAAAGGCCTCTTCGACCTCGACAAACCAGTATACACCTACCTGAAGAAACCTATTGCCGAGTATGAAAAATGGAAAGACCTCGATAAGCAACCTGACTTCAAAAAGATCACCGCACGCATGTTGCTGAGTCATAGTGCAGGTCTTCCCGTGCTGCGTTACTTCTATGGAGATAGTACTACGCTCACGCTGATCAACAAGCCCGGCAAAGCCATGTATTACTCCAATGAAGGCATGAACCTGCTTGGCTTTGTCGTGGAAGATCATACGGGCACCGACCTGCAAACACTCGCCAAAGAATACATTTATGATCCCCTCGGTATGAAACATACCGCCATGGTATGGCAGTCGGCATACGAAGCCGATTATGCGGTGGGGCATGACAATACCGGCAAAGTATTGGGTGCTGAAAAGCGCAGCAGTGCCCGTGGTGCAGGATCGATGGTGACGACGGCCGCAGACTACAGCCGTTTTGTAGCCAGCGTGCTCAGTGGCAAAGGTCTTTCTGCGAAACTGCAGGAGCAATACCTCAAACCACAGATCAGGGTAACGAGCAAACGCGGCTTTGGTCCTTTGCGCGATAGCCTGACCAACAAGTCTGAATTTCGCAACATCGATCTTTCCTGGGGACTAGGCTGGGGATTGATCAAAACGCCCCATGGTAAGGCGTTTTTCCATGGTGGGCACTCAGAAGGATGGCAGAACTACTGTGTCAGCTATCCTGAGAAAGGAATTTCAGTCGTGCTGTTGAGCAACAGCGACAATTTTGAGCCCGCGACCGGACAAATACTGGAGACCGCGATCGGCGATACCTGGTCGCCGCTGAAATGGTTGACCTACTACGATAAACACTAAGTTTTGTGCTACGCCACGACACCCGAAGGATAAGTATAGCCATGATTTCCTTTCACAGCGTTCAGGGTGTTGTTGATCTGTACAAAATGACGTTGGTGATGCGCGATCAGGAAGCGGAAAGTGTCACCCAGTTTGATCTTGATGAATTTTGCGATCGAAATGGGAATCCTGATCTGGTTGAGATCGGCTTTGCCAGCCAGCTGTAGTAATTCCAACAGTAGTTTTTCCTGCGCCAGGAATTCCTGCAATACCGTATAGCTATCGATATCACGTGATGGCCGGTGATCCTTAGGAGCTTGCATCTTATGGGTTATCCGGCCATCTTCTTTGGGGGCCATCGAGCTGGTAAAATAGTCGCCGAGCCAGCCGGGTTTAAAATCTTTGCTGGCGGGGCCGCGATAGGCTTTCAGTGCCTGCTCCATCAGGGGCAGGTAATAGCGGCCATAAGAGTTGAGGTGTTCGATGACCTGGGCTACGCTCCATTTACCGGCCGCTGGCTGCGCTACCAGTACCGCCGGGTCTTCCTGCAGCAGGTAGTGAATGGTCAGCACGATGCGTTTGGTATCGGCGGTGAGTTGCTCGAGTAATTGATTGCTGGACATTTTTTTCATGGCTATACTTTTTTGATGCTACAAAGCTAGCCGGGGCCAGCGGGAAAAATCTTGGTGTAGGCCAAGATTTCCTAAAACCAGTTCACGGCGTATTTGATGCCAATACCAGCCGCTACGAAACTTCCTTTGGAGGTCTGGATAGCATCGTAGTGAACCTGGCCGTTTTGTGGTTGGTACTGGATCGTTTGCCGGAGAGCGGGAGAAATTCCAGCGTAGTAATTGGTGTTCAGGTGTAACAGGGTTTTGGGCCAGAGTTTGATATCGACGCCCAGGCCAACCTGTACGAGTGTAAGTACCTGCGAGGGATACTGCACAGTGTATTTGTACTGGATTTTCTCAACGCCATCCCAGCCAAAGATTCCATCGGACTTTATCAAACTGCCTTCATCGGTGATGCCAAAAGTAAATCCGGCAACGGGGCAAATGGCGACGGCACTTTTGAGCAGGGGCAACCGGGCGCCAATACGTAGCGGGAGCAGGTAAGCCGTGCGGTCGGTGGATTGGGAACCATAATAACCATCGAAAGCGAGACCCACCTTATAGGCGCGCATATATACACCGGTTTCAAAGAAAGCATATTTATGGATGGACCGCCGGATATTGACGCCCCATAGTGCGGCGCTGACATCGGGTTTCGACATACGGGCGCCCGGATCGGCGATCTTGAACACATCGGCAGAGTAGGCGACCTCCACGCCGATAAGGGTCTTGTCCTGGGCGTGGGTGCCGGTAGCGATCAACAGTAATAAAGCGCAGGTAAAAGTTCGGGTCATGGGTTGATTATTGTGAAGGTCAATGCTACGGCTGGTAGGGCAAAGGGAAATGGTAAAACAGATGAAGTGCCGGAATGAGGGTATGAACAGTTGCTGGGGGCGCTCAAACTGACGCCGTTGAAAGGGAGCGCATCGAGCTATATCTCTGGTTGCCTTTGTTTCTCGTCGCCATTCTGCTGGCTTTCTCTCGATGCCTGGTTGCCTTAATGCCTCGGAGCCTTTCATCTGCCTCGCTGCCTTTCTTCTGGCCTTCCCCGGAGCCTGTCCCGACGGATGTCGGGATTGCCTATATGCCTTGATGCCTATATGCCTTTCTCAAATCCTCACGGTCGACATCAGTTTGCTGAAGGTACTCGCATCGATGCCCAGGTAGGAGGCCAGGTATTTATGCGGTATCAATTGAAGCACATGCGGGCTTCGTTTCAGCAGGATCCGGAACTTCTCTTCTGCACTATAGCTTAGCAGCTCGATCTGCCTTTCCAGCAATCCCATCATCACCCAGGAGGTCGACAACCTGATCCACCGTTCGATGTTGTGGTACTTGTCCATCAAGGCTTGCACCTGCTGATGTGTGGTGCGTAGCATTTTGCTGGTGGTGAGGGTTTCCAGGAAAAAGCGAGAAGGCTGTTGCGTCAGGAAGGAGTCTGCCACGCCCGAGAAAGAAGGCGCATAGGTGAAAACCACCGTAATTTCCGGATGCTTGTCATCGAGGTAGAAAGCCCGTTGTACACCTTCGGTGACGAAGTACAGGTGCCGCTCGGTTTCACCGGCTGTAGTAAGAATGGTTTTGCGTTTGTATTGTACGGGTTGCCAGATAGCGGAAAAAGCCTGCCATTCTTCGTCCGATAAAGGATGCAAGGCGAAGATCTGCTTCCGTAATAGTGCCAGTTCCTGCTCCATATGGTAAAAATAGGGAAATGCCTCTGTCTTTCTATTGGTCTTGCCTGCGTTACCTTTTGCCTCTGTCGCCTGTTCACCTGTATCCCTGCGTTGCCTTTTTGCCTCTGTTGCCTGGTTGCCCTTGTATTTCCCCCGTTGCCTAGATGGCTTGGTGCCTCGGTGCCTCGGTGCCTTGTATTCATTTCCGTACCTTTGCGCCACTATGTCCGCCGTCCCGCAACGTATAATCGCCCACTTCGATCTCGACGCTTTTTTCGTGTCGGTCGAGTGCCTTAATAATCCCTCCCTGAAGGGGAAACCAATCCTGGTAGGTGGCCGCGAACGCGGCGTGGTGGCGGCTTGTAGTTATGAGGCGCGCAAGTTCGGCATCCATTCCGCTATGCCGATGAAGACGGCGCTGCGGCTTTGCCCGCAGGCGATTGTTACCAATAACAGCCGCGCCGATTACAGCAAGTACTCGCGCATTGTTACCAATATTATCGCCGAAAAGGCGCCACTATTTGAGAAAGCTTCCATCGATGAATTCTACCTCGACCTCACTGGGATGGATAAGTATTTTCAACCTTACCAGTGGACGATCGACCTGCGCCAGGAGATCATTGATAAAACGCAATTGCCTATTTCATTTGCGATGGCTTCCAACAAAATGGTCGCCAAGATCGCCACTGATCAGGCCAAACCCAATGGTTACCTGCATATCCCGTTTGGAAAAGAAAAAGAATACCTGGCACCACTGACCGTCAACAAAATTCCCGGTGTTGGCGACTCTACCTATGAGACGCTGAAGTCGATGGGCATCTTCACTATTCGCGACCTGAGCGAGCAATCACCTGAATTCCTGGAGAAGCGTTTGGGCAAATATGGTATTGACTTGTGGAATAAATCGCAGGGTATACATCATGGCGAGGTAACGCCTTACCACGAAGCGAAGTCCATTTCTACAGAGAGTACATTTGATGAGAACATCAAAGATCCCGCGCAACTGATGACCGAACTGGTGCATATGACAGAGAAGGTGGCGCATGAATTAAGGCAGGATAATAAAACCGCCGGATGCATTGCGGTGAAGATCCGCTATCCGGATTTTGAGACGACTTCCCGGCAAACGACCATCCCCTATACGTTCTATGATGATGAGCTGATTCCCCAGGCAAAAGACCTCTTCCATAAGCTGTGGCGTAAAGGCCAGCCGGTGCGCCTGTTGGGTGTGCGCCTGAGCGAGCTTACTGATGAAGCGGTGCAGACGAACCTGTTTGTAGATACTGAAAAGAAGAATGGTTTGTACAAGGCCATCGATGATGTCAAGAACCGGTTTGGCAAAGCTGCCATCTCCAAAGCTACCGGTAAATAATCCTAATGGTAAGATTGGAAAACTTGGCTATTTCTTCAAGGGGAATAGCAATCATTGGCTGATTACTCATTGGCCCATGGTACGCCCATGCCTTGTCTCCACATGGCCAACATATTGCCTACAGCTTGCCTACGTATTGCCTGGCCGCTCAATGAGCAGAGGCAATATTTCCTTAGAGTGCAGGCAATGTGTAGGCATAAAGCAGGCAATCCAAGGACAATCCAGTAAACTATTGATACGGAAATCCTTACAATCAAATATAAGAAATTATTGCGATGGTTACGCGTATAGGCAGGGAAAATTTTTCCGCGCACCCAAATTCGCCGAAATGCCTGCCATAGCTAGTTAATACCGCTTTCAGCTACAGATTTTGGCGGGTACAGCGGTGGAGGGAGGGGAAAGCGAAAGGCTGGCGTACCTACTCCTTAGGAAATTGCTGCCGGGATATTGTAGTGGTAGTCAGCTGATGGGGGAGGGGCTGCCGGGTTACTGCCGAGCTCGTGCCGAGCTCATCCCGAGCTGGTGCCGAGCTATAGGTCCTCGATTGGTCCTCGATAGGTCCTCGTTAGGTCCTCGGTTGCCGGGGAGGACTCGAGGTTCATGTGTGGTTCAACCGGGTAGGTACAAGGGGGGAAGTGAGGCAAATAATGAGTAGCTCCACAGAGTTATCTTTAAGAATTATGAAGGCGAGCAGAACGTTCGGTAATAATCTCTTTGTACAGAGCCTGTTCTTCTAAATTCAAAAAGCTTTTGTCAATAAAGGCAAACCACTTGGGAAGTAATTTCTGCATTTTTGCCAGAATGTTTTGCCCTTGTATTGTCGTCAAGCCTACCGTTAGAAAAGCAGCTTCAAAATCCGAACGTTTAATCTTTTTCTTTTTTGCGTTCAGTGTCAAGCCCAGATCCTCTTTATCTTCCGGCATCACCAGTGCGGTAGACACCATATCGTACGCCGGTGTAAGCTCAAATTCACCGTTCGAAGTTTCAATCAACGAGAAGTTTTTTAAGTGCATATCCGCATTACCCGTCAAGAAACAAAACACAACTTGCTCGAAATAATTCACCAAATCGAGCCCCGGGTTGTCGGTATGTTCACTAATCAGTTTACCGATCTGCTCATACGATCCTTTGTATTTGTCTTCCGTAAGTCGCCCGGATATTTGGCACATGTCTTCCATGTGTATGCGTTTCCCTTTATGCCGGTCAATTCTTTTTGTGATATAGGCCAGCGTGCCGGAACGCATACGGATCAAGCTGTGGGGCACCGTTTTTATTCCTGTCAATTTAGCCAGGTGCATTGTCAGATCCTCTACTTCCGGCAGGGTAGGAAAGGTTTTCGTATGGGGCTTCAGAATGTACTCTCCCAGTGCCCCTACGATGGTGAATCGTTCTTTGTGCTTTACCGTGTCCTCTGTTACTTTTAGCGACAACTTGGGCTGCACACCTGTTACGGCATGCTGACTCTGGATGATCTTCTCGGCTAGCTCCCGCATCTGCATCTCTGTATACGGAAGTTCCGGCGGCTTGGGTGAGCCGAATATCTTTTTGCTGCACCGAGTATGAAAATCAACCTCGGATGCTGCGAGCTCATTGTAGCAATAGAGACATCTTCTAGAGCTCATCAGTTGGATCGTTTACAGGGTGAACACTAACGGCGCCAATGCAGTCCCGGCAACAGGCAAGTAACAATCCCATCCTGTCACGTGGGTTAAGCTTGTAGCTTGCCTCGGCAATTTCCAATAACCACCCTTCTGGGATTAGACCGTCAAAAAAAGCAAACATGGTCTTACTTTTAAATGGCATTTCCTGAAGAGGCAGCGTTCTACTAATTGGTCTACTGACTGGATCGGAACGGTATTGCTCGTCATAAATATATTCATAGCCTGTAGTGGTTTCAACCAACCACCCTGCAAGTATATCTCCCATAAACACTTCTGCCTTTCTCATGGCTTACTATTTTTTTGTGCCAGGTACCGGTCCCAATCTGAATCCAAACAACTGCAACACCTGGTTTACTTTGTCAATCCGAAGTGTTTGCTTGTCGCCTGCTTCCAGCTCGCGCACAAACCGAACCCCGACACCTGCTTTCAACGACAATTCTTCCTGGCTCAGGTTCGATTGCTTCCGCCTATTTTTAACAAACTCTGAAATGGTAACATGAGGTGTTTCAACACTTGCCTCACTATCGCCTTCATCGATAACTGAGTCTATCGTATTTGTTGCCACACTCTTAATGCCAGCTTTCATTCCAGTCTCTGTTTCATACATTTCACTGGTGCCAATTACTTCTCCGTTTGCGCCTTTCAGGTTAAAATAATATTTGCCGCTTGCCGCTACCTTTTTGTCGTAGCGATCGTCCCGAAAACTGTTGCTTCTAACTGCGGATATGCCATTTAGAGCGCCGCTCTTTGAAGAGTAACTTCCACTGGTCAGAATTATTTCACCAGTCGTTGCAGCCAGCCGAAACTGATACTGACCGTTTGCCTTCGTAGATATTATAAACTTTCCCATTGATTGAAAATTATACCTGATCGGGATGAAATATGTATAAATATACAAAAGTATACCCGATCGGGTGTATTTTTTATGTTATCTGCTAAAAGGATCCCGATCGGGTATATTGATACGAATTAGCGGAAAGGTGTTCGTAAGATAAAGCGATAGCCATTTGAAGATAGGTCTGATTGGGTACGAGTGCCTAACTGGGAAATTGCATCTTGTTAAAAGAATCGCGAAGAGTTTGTGTGTGCCAGGATGGGGTCAAGATTGCTCCTCTGCGCTGGAATCTATCGAATCATAACAGATTCAGGATTGGGAGCAAGATCACACCATGTCACACTCATGTAGTCAACCAATATGAAAACGGTTATAGTCTATACATGCAGCGAGCTCCACCAACATGCCTAAATCGCACCCTGCCGATCGCTCCCCAAACTACCCAACGTTCGTTTCCGGCTACGTGGCCGGGGTCCTTTAACAATCAGCCCCAAAAATGATTCAATCCGGTGAAAGCCAGCCCCATCCGCCAGTCGCCCCAATGCAAGAATAATTTAACAAAGCAGTCTACTCTGTAAGTAGGGAATTAGTATCTTCGTTCTCCGTTCGCGGATTTTTTTAACCATAAATTTCTTTGATATGAGTTTAAGATTAGGCGACATCGCCCCCAACTTTCAGGCGAAAACGACTGCTGGCGATATCGATTTCTACGAATATCTCGGCAATAGCTGGGGTATCCTGTTCTCTCACCCCGCCGACTATACCCCCGTTTGTACCACCGAACTGGGCAAAACCGCGCTGCTCCAGGGTGAATTTGAAAAACGCAATGTAAAAGTACTGGCCGTGTCTGTCGACTCTCTCGACAAGCACATTGGCTGGGTTAACGATATAAACGAAACACAAAACTGTAGTGTTGGCTTCCCCATCATCGCCGATACCGATCGCAATGTTGCGACCCTGTACGACATGATCCACCCCAACGCTTCTGAAACTTTCACCGTTCGCTCCCTGTTCGTGATCGGACCCGATAAGAAGGTGAAGCTCACCATCACTTACCCCGCTTCTACTGGCCGCAACTTCCACGAAGTACTGCGCGTAATCGAATCACTGCAGCTGACTTCCGGTTACAGCGTGGCAACACCTGCCGATTGGAAGCATGGCGAAGATGTGATCGTTGTGCCCGCAGTTTCTACCGAAGACGCGATCAAGAAATTCCCTAAGGGCGTACAAGTGGTAAAGCCTTACCTGCGCTATACACCACAGCCCAATATCGATAAATAGTCTTTAGTCGCAATAACTGACATCGTTCAAAAACCTTCCCGCGCAAGCAGGAAGGTTTTTGTTTTTCCCCCAAATTCCCAATATCTTACTGGAAATAACTGTATGAGAAAACTACTGCTGCTGCTGGGCCTAACCATCCCGGTAGCCCTTTGCGCCCAGCGCACCCTGCTTCATTGCGGCCGCCTGGTCGATGTTACCAAAGGTCAGGTGCTCACCCAATACACCATCATCGTAGAAGGTAATAAGATCGCCGATGTACAAGCTGGCTATACCAAAGCCACCGGTACCGATAAAGTCATCGACCTCAAAGAAAAGACAGTGATGCCAGGCTTGATCGACTGTCACGTACACCTCGAAGATGAAACCACGCCCAGTCAGTACTTGCAGAAGATCACTTTCAATCCCTCCGATTACGCTTTCCAGTCAGTGGTATTTGCTAAGCGGACCCTGGCCATCGGGTTTACGACCGTTCGCGACCTGGGCGGCACAGGAGTAAATATTTCCCTGCGCAATGCTATCGCTAAGAAACTGATCGAAGGGCCGCGCATCGTAACGGCCGGCAGATCGATCGCTACCACGGGCGGACATGCCGATTTCACCAACGGTTACCGCAAAGACCTGATGTTCGATCTGGGACCTTTAGGCGGCGTCGTCAACGGGGCCGATGACTGTATGAAAGCAGTACGCCAACGTTATAAAGAAGGCTCAGACCTGATCAAGATCACCGCCTCCGGTGGCGTATTGAGCATGGCCAAGAGCGGTGAGAACCCCCAATTCACCGAAGAGGAGATCAAGGCCATCGTGTCAACCGCCAAAGACTACGGGTTTAAGGTGGCTGCCCATTGTCATGGCGCCGAAGCCATGAAGCGGGCCATCCGTGGTGGCGTCAGCAGCATTGAACATGGCACTTATATGGATGATGAAGTAATAGCACTCATGAAAAAACACGGCACCTATCACGTGCCAACGATCACGGCCGGTAAGTCGGTCGCTGACTCTGCTAAAAAGCCCGGCTAATACCACGACCTGGTAACCCCCAAGGCACTGGCCATTGGTCCCAAAATACAAGGCACTTTTGGCAAGGCCTATAAGGCAGGTGTGAAGATTGCCTTTGGTACCGATGCGGGTGTGTTTATGCATGGCAAGAACTGGATGGAATTTGTGTATATGACCGAGGCTGGCATGCCCGTGATCGAAGCCATTCAATCAGCTACAGTAGCGGCTGCCGACTTGCTGGGCATGAGTGAACTCGTGGGCAGCATCGAGAAAGGCAAGCTGGCCGATATCGTGGCCGTTGAAGGCGATCCTGTTAAAGATGTACAGGCGATGGGGAAAATGAAATTCGTGATGAAGGATGGGGTCGTGTACAAGAGCGAATAGCGATATGTTTCGAAAGCTATACAGCGAAAGGGCTATCTGCGGCGACGCAGATAGCCCTTACTATCAGTAAACTGACGTGATTATTTCTTCTTTCCCAGTTGCTGCACCAATGCCCGCATGTCTTTGGGCAAGGGCGCTTCTACCGTATAGGATTTGCCCTGTGCATCTTTGAAGAGCAGCCTCTCCGCATGCAGGCCCAGGCGACCCAGGATAGGGCGTTCTTCTTCTTCGCTGCGCGACAGGTTGTAGTTGCGCTTGAACGACGATACCAGGATCGGTGCGCCATCACCATACAGCGGGTCTACCACGATCGGGTGCCCCACGTGATGCATATGTACCCTGATCTGGTGGGTGCGGCCGGTATGGATACGAAAACGTACCAACGAGAACTTGCCAAACTCTTCTATTACCTCATAATCGGTAATCGACTGTTTGCCGCGTTGGTGGATCAGCATCTGGCCGCGGCGGGCCATGTTCTCGGCGATCGGTGCGTCGATGGTTTGTTGCTTGATCGGGGGTACACCCTGCACAATACCGAGGTAGTACTTCTCCACCGTTCTTTCCTCAAAAGCCTGTGACAGGAATTTGTGGGTGGTTTCGTCTTTGGCAAATACGATGATACCGCTGGTATCGCGGTCGAGGCGGTGTACCGTGAAGATCTGCTCGTACCGCTCCAGCAGCATCTGCTTCAGGGAGATCTCTTTGCCCTCACGGTCGGGAATACTCAACAGGCCCGATGGCTTGTTGAGTACAATGAACTGATCAGTTTCCAGTAATATTTCAGGAGATGTCTTTACCACGGGTAGCAGGTTTTTTGTTGGTGTACGAAGCATTGAGGAACTTCAGCAGGCGCACTTCTTTTTCACTCAGGAAACGCCAGCGGCCACGCTCTACGTTCTTTTTCGTCAGGTTGGCATACATCACCCGGTCGAGGTTGCGTACATCGTAACCCATGTGCTCGAAAATGCGGCGTACGATCCGGTTACGGCCACTGTGGATCTCGATACCGATCACACTTTTGTCTTTGGGATCGGCATAGGCCAGTACGTCGGGTGCTACGACACCGTCTTCCAGCGTAACACCGGCGAGGATGGTGTCGAAATCCTTTTTCGACAGGGGCTTATCCAGTTTCACCTCATAGATCTTCCTCACCTGGTAGCTGGGATGCGAAAGCTTTTGCGCCAGCTCGCCGTCATTCGTTAACAGCAATACACCGGTGGTGTTGCGGTCGAGGCGGCCGATGGGGTATACGCGTTCGGTAGTGGCGTTCTTGATGAGGTCCAACACCGTTCTACGTCCTTGCGGGTCGTCGGTAGTGGTGATGAAGTCTTTCGGTTTGTTGATCAGGATATACACCATCGTGCGGCGGATGGCGATGGGTTTGCCATTGACCGTCACCGTATCTGCTTCGCTGACTTTGGTACCAGGTTCTGTAACGACTACGTTATTCACCTTCACCAGACCCGATTTGATGATATCGGCCGATTCGCGGCGGCTGGAGATACCCGAGTGGGCCAGAAATTTATTCAGTGGAATGATGTCTGATTTTGCTTTGCCTTTGCCGGTAGCAAGTTCTGCTTTGGCGATGTTCTTGCCGCCTGCTGGTACTGCCTTAATGGTGCTGCCCTTGGCTGCAATGGCAGGGGTTGCTTTGGTAAGGCCTTTTTTGGCCGGGGTGATGCTTAATTCGCGTCCTTTGGCAAAAGGTTTGCGATCGCTGCCTGCTTTATCATAGCCTGTTTTAGCAGGAGCGCTTTTGGCAAAAGGCTTTTTGTCGCCGGCTTTCGCTGCGGGTCTGTCGCCACCAGTCTTGTTATAGGTGGTTTTTGCTCCTAAACCGCTGGGGCCGGCTGGTTTGGTACCAGCACCTTTGAAGGTTTTCTTAATGGGTGCAGGACGACCTCCTTCCATGTCTTCCAGGCGCTGGGCGACCTTATCGGCCTGCTTCTTTTTGCGCTCGTGATAGCTCATCACGTTGTAGCCTCTGTTGGCGGGTTTCTTGCCGGGGGTACGGGCTGCTGCTGCGCGGCCGCTTTCCCATTCGCCCTGGTCGTCCCCACCGGTCTTTCTACCAGCACCTTTGCGGTTGCGGGGATCATCGGCCTGCTGGGCACGATATTGAGCACGTTGTGCACGCGCCTCCGCTTTCTTCTGTTCGAAGTAGGCCTGCGTTTCTTTACGCACCACTTTCTTTTCCTGGCGGATCCTTTCTTTTTTCTGGGAGCCTGTTTCTTTTTGCTGGATGAATTTTCCGAATCCTGCGGCTGATTTTTTGCCCTTCATGATGGTAGTTTGCTGTTTTACAACAGTATGATTAAATATAGATACTAGTCAAAGGGCTATGCCCTTGTATGATTACTATTGCCTGGTGGCGATCTTTTATGGCGCCTCCTGCATCGATGGCTTTACAGAATTCCTTCCTTGTTGGCCAATTGGCCACAGGCTGCGTCGATGTCTTTACCGCGGCTTCTTCTCAGGCGTGCATTTACCCGGTTCTTCTCCAGGTAAGCCATGAAATTGTTCACCACGTTCTCTTCCGGTTTGCGGAAGGTAGCCATATCGATCGGGTTGTACTCGATGATATTGACCAGGTCGGCAGGCACCTGGCGATAGATCCTGATCAGTTCATCGGCATCTTTGAGGCTGTCGTTGAAATTGTTGAACAGGATGTATTCAAACGTGATCTCGTTCCCGGTCTTCTTATAGAAATAGTTCAATGACTCGATCAATGCCTGCAGGTTGTTGCTTTCATTGATGGGCATGATCTCATTACGCTTGATATCGTTGGCGGCGTGCAGTGACAGGGCGAGTTTGAAACGTACATCGTCGTCGCCCAGTTGCTTGATCTGCTTGGCCACGCCAGCCGTCGATACCGTAATGCGGCGGGGACTCATGCCCAGTCCGTCGGGTGAAGTGATGCGTTCGATCGACTTCAGCACATTGCGGTAGTTGAGCAGGGGTTCGCCCATACCCATGAATACGATATTGGTAAGCTTTTTCTGGTATACGCGTTCGCTCTGTTGGTTGATCAGTACGACCTGGTCGAAGATCTCATCGTAATCAAGATTTCGCTTACGGGCCATATAGCCGGTGGCGCAAAACTTACAGCTCAGCGAACAGCCGATCTGGCTCGATACGCAAGCCGTCTTACGTTCTTCGGCAGGTATCAATACGCCTTCCACCAGGTGACCGTCATGGGTCCTGAAGCGTGATTTGACCGTACCATCTGCGGAATACTGGGTAGCGTCTACTGTCAGTGCGGGCAAAGTGAAGTTATCGGCGAGTTTGGCGCGAAGGTCTTTACTGAGGTTGGTCATGGCATCGAATGATTGTGCTTGCTTCAGCCACAGCCATTCGTATACCTGTTTGGCCCTGAACTTCTTCTCCCCCAGTGTTTCAAAATAACCATTCAATTCCTCCAGCGTCAGGTGCCGGATATTTTTCGTCGCCGTTTTCATCGCTGCAAAGGTACTTTAACCCGGGCACATATTAGTTACCGGCGATCTTCCGGGCTTTCTGGAGCAGTCCGCTGACCGTTTCCGGGCCCAGAAACTTCCCTTTCAGCACCACCGCACTGATTTGTTTGGTGTTGGAAATCTGCTCTAAAGGGTTGGCTTTCAATATCACCAGGTCGGCAGCCTTGCCTTTTGCGACGGTGCCGGTCTCTTTTTCGAGGCCAAAGTACCGGGCGGGATTAAGGGTGGCGGTCTGGAGGGCTTCGGCCGGTGTAAGGCCACATTCGGTAAAGATGGCCAGTTCGTCGTGCAGGGAGAATCCGGGGAAGCAGTAGGGGTTGGGGGTGTCGGTACCCGCCAGGATGGGAATGCCAGCTTTGTGCAGTGCCGTAACCACCTTCTTCTTCAGGGCGTATTCAGCCTGCTGGCTCTGGAAGAATTCCGGTCCGGCGGTGCGGAGGCGGAAATCATTCTTAGGGTCCCACATATTCTTCATCATCGGCACGAGGTATACCTTCCGGGGATCATTGGTGAACGCGGTATCGTTGATATAGGCGATACCGCGGTTGACCGTCATGGTAGGGCATACATAGCTGTCATATTGTTTCAGGGCCTTGATGCCATCGGTCAGTTTTTGTTCGTTGAAGGTCCGTTGCAGCATGGCGCGGCGGGCGAGGCTGTTGGGATAACGTACCGTGTCTTTGATGGTGCCAAGGACCAGCGAATAATAATAGTCGCTGCTGTCGGAGGCCATCTCCAGGAAACCATACAGGTGTTCAGTACTTTTCTGTCCGGCTTTGGCGGCGTCCAGCAGGCGCACTTTATTGGGCACATGGCCGGCGAAAACGATGCCTTGTTTTTTACTCTCGTCTGCAATGGCGGCAAAGACGTCTGGCTCCAGTAACGAATAGACTTTGATGAAGTCCACCTTGAGGGTGTTCTTCAGGGAGTCGACCACCTTGCGGCCGCGGGCGGCGTCGCCTACTGCAACACTACCGGGCCAGATGGGTTTGGGACCGTCCACGATTGGACCGGCATAATAACCGCGGGGCACCAGCTCGCCAGCGGTAAGGCCCTGCGTGCGCCATTTATCGGCCATAAAGGGTTGTTCAAACATGCCACGGATGCCGGTTACGCCATTGGCGATGAAGAGGGCAAAGAAGTAGTCCGGGGCCCAGACATGGGTATGCATATCCCAGAGGCCGGGGATGAGGTATTGACCTTTGCAGTCGACGACGCTGTCGCCGGCGGCTGGCTTGAAGCTGGTGGCTTTGCTGATGGTGCTGATGCGGTCGCCGCTGATGACGACGGTTTGGGCAGGTTGAATGCTGCCTTTCTCTACATCTACGACGTTGATCTGGTGTAAGACGATCCTTTTCTCCTGGGCAGTGGCAAAAAGGGATAGGAACAGGAAGGCTGATAAGGTGATTATTCTCATGGCGGTTGTTTGGTCCTTGAAGATAAGCATATCGAAACGGATGACCGTTATTTCCTGGTAAAGGTCATGGCTATCCACTGTACTACCGAGTCGGTTCTGGAACAATAAGCGAGGGTTAACTGGTGATCGGTGAGACTGCGTATATAACTGGTGTCCGCTTCCTGCCATAATTCGCCCTTGATGTAGGCGAAGGTCAGCAGCATCGAATCGCCGGCAGCTAACCTGAATGCAGCCGTGTCACGTTGGTTCGGCATATACCGGTACAGCAGGTTATGCTTGCTGAAGTCGTAGGTAGAGCCGAGCGGCAACAGGGCTACTCTACCCGTAGGCATGCTGAGCGCACTGTCATAAAAGATCTCGCCCGAACTAAATTGCCACTTATGATGCAGACGGGAGTCGGCTACCTGGTCTTTGAGGCTGTTGCAGGCCACGCCGATGAGTAGGAAAGGCAGTAAAGCAATGTGTAGTGTTAATTTCATAAAAGAGGTTTAATGGAACCAAATATACTCCATCGGGAACCGCTCTTTCGCCCGTTGTGGAGCCATAGCCTTGTTAATTGTTATACCGTTAACAGGTGACTCACCCGGCCGAAACGGGTCAATAGTGTGACTGCCCAATGCCAATCCCAATTTCATTATCTTGCCGGCTTATCTGCTTAAAATATGAAACCTGTATATGTGATCGATGCTGTGCGTACCCCTATTGGAAAATATGGTGGAACCCTCAGCACTATCCGTCCTGACGATCTGCTGGCCCATGTGATACGATCTTTGGTTACCCGCAATGCGGCTATCGATATCAACGCCATCGAAGATGTGATTGCCGGCGATGCCAACCAGGCCGGTGAAGACAACCGCAACGTAGCCCGCATGGCGGCGCTGCTGGCGGGCCTACCCGTTACCGTAGCGGGTAATACAGTCAACCGCCTTTGCGCTTCGGGCCTGCAAGCCATCATGGATGCAGCGCGCGCCATCATGTGCAATGAAGGCGACCTGTACATTGCCGGTGGCGTTGAAAGTATGACACGTGCCCCCTTCGTGATGGCCAAGGCGGCCAGCGGCTGGAGCCGGCAAACAGAAGTACACGACAGCACCATCGGCTGGCGCTTTGTTAATAAGAAACTCACCGATCAATACTATCCCTACTCCATGGGCGAAACCGCCGAGAATGTGGCGAAGCAATGGGGCATCGGCCGGGAGGAGCAGGATGTGTTTGCACTCAGCAGCCAGGTGAAGTATTTCGCTGCGCTGGAGAAGGGGCTTTGGAAACAAGAGATCAGCGGGGTAGAGATACTGGGTGGTAAGAATGAAAAGATCTACCTCGAAACAGATGAGGCTCCCCGTAAGACTTCGCTCGATAAACTGGCGGCATTGCGCCCTGCTTTTATCAAAGAAGGTACTGTTACTGCTGGCAACTCATCCGGTATCAACGATGGCGCGGCTGCCTTGCTGCTGGCCAGTGAAGAAGCCGTTAAACGATACAACCTGCAGCCGATGGCGCTTATCCGTTCGTTGGCCGTGGCCGGGGTTGATCCAGCTATCATGGGCATTGGTCCGGTACCTGCTTCGCGCAAGGCTTTGCAACGTGCCGGTATCACAGTCAATGACCTGGACCTGGTAGAGCTTAACGAGGCGTTTGCCGCACAATCCATTGCCTGTATGCGCGACCTGGAGCTCGATCCTGCCCGGGTGAATGTCAATGGTGGATCCATTGCCATTGGTCATCCATTGGGTTGCAGTGGGGCACGCATCTCGGCTACCTTACTGCACGAAATGAAACGCCGGGATGTGAAGCGCGGGCTTGCTTCCATGTGCGTAGGGGTGGGGCAGGGGGCTGCCATCGTTTACGAAGGCCTGTAGCGTATACCAAGGATAGGGACTGCGGCGTTAGAGGATTGCACCCAACGCAACACCATATGGCCGAACATCAACTGAATACCGTTTTTTACAAGAACCAGCGCTATGCTGCGGGTAAACTGGTGTTGTATATGGTATTTGCCGTGGTCTTCTTTTTTATCGCACTGGGCAATACCTGGCTGATGGTGATCTGGGCCTTATCCCTGCTGATACCACCCCTTATTGCCGCGGTGAAGCGAAAATCCATTTTTAATCTCCGTTACTGGGATGACCGGCCCCTGGTGATCACACCCGAATTTATTCGCATCGGTGCCGAGCAATTCGACTTTACCGATATTCAAACGGTGGCCATCTACCTGGGTGGTTATAAAGGATTCCGGCACTATCGGGGTAGTCAGGATACGCCGGTGAATGGAGACGATAACGTGTTGGCATTCCGTCATCAGGGCAAGACGCGGAGCGTTGAGTTCTTCATCCGCGATTTCCACAGTTATGTGACCATCTGCCATATTATCGATGTCTGGAAAAACAGTGGCAAATCTTTTGTATTGAAAGAGGCATTTTCCCGGGATTATATCCGGCAGCAAATGCACCTTCATCAAAATTAGAAGATATGGCTGTAGAACAAGTTGTCATCGGACTTACTGCACACATCAACAACATTCCCTTTCGCTATAGCGAGATCGATCACGAGGTATTGCTGGAGCGCCCGGCTCCCGGCAAATGGTCGAGAAAGGAGATCCTGGGCCACCTGATCGATTCGGCCATCAACAACCTCAAGCGATTTGTGGATGTACAGGCGCAACCACAGCCGTATACGATACAGTCTTACCGGCAAGACGACCTGGTGATCATCAACCGCTACCAGGATCTTCCGCTCGATCACCTGTTGCATGTGTGGAAGTCACTCAACCAACAGATCGTATACGTGATCAGCGCCATTCCCGCCGATAAACTCGCTTACCAGGTCATCACCTCTGCCGGTGAGCACCAGACCCTCGAATGGCTTGTCATCGATTACCTCGATCATATGGAACATCATTGGCGGCAGGTGTTTGGGGAGTAACCCGTCACGCCATCCTGTACAACAATCGCTTCACCATCCGGTAGTTGGTGAATAGCGACAAGGCGATCAGGAAACCGGCCGTGGCAAATACACTCCAGTGCAGCCAGGTAGTGAGCTCCTCGCGATCGTACATGGCAAAGTGGTGAAAGGCCCACTGCATCAACTGCGTCGCGGCTACAGCAAACAATACCACCAGAATATAGACCGGAATAAATCGCCTTGCTACATTGGTACTTAGCCAATTGGGTGAGTAACCCAGCATCAGCAACAACTGCAGGTTGTCTTTGCTCCGGGCAATCATCAATTGCAGGTAAAAGGAGAATAACATCAACGCCAGTATTACCACCAGCAAGCCAAATATCCCGAGCCCACTAAAGATGCCTTGCAATACCTGCTTCACCCGGCCAAATTTCGTCTTGTCCTTATTGACCTTATAATGCTTCTCGGTGAGGTAATTGAGGAAGTCCGGACTGTTGGCGTCCTTTGTCTTTACATATAGCCGGGAAGCGCGGAGTTCCTTCGTAGTTGCAAAACGCTGGTTGGCCCAGTTGAGGAAGGTTTTGGGAACGATGATCGAGTTGATGCGATCGCTCAAGGCCACAACCCGCCCGCGAAAAGTAGCCCGGTTGCCATCGGGGTAATAACAGATCAATTGCAAACCCAGGTTGGTAGCCGTCGACTCGGAGATCTGTGGCAGCCCATAGCTGGGCGCAAATACATTGTAGATCTCGAGGAAGTCGGAGGCGATAATGATGGGCACCACTTCATCGCCTTCCTGCCAATGGAAGGTAGGTGGTACTGTATCGATAAACGTGTCATCGAGTGACTCTACAAAGAAGTCCGTTACAAAGGGTACCAGTGACCCGCCACTCAGCTGAAACCGGAAATTGTTGGCCAGCAAAGGCGACACCCCACTCACAAAGGGCTTGCCTTCCAGATCTTTGATGTCCGCTTCGGTAAACAGGTTTTTCTCCAGTTGCCCCATCGTTTCGTCGGTGATGGTCTTCGATATCGAGATGAAATCATGTCCATCTTTGCGCGGTGAATCGCCACCCAGCAATTGCTGGATGTTGATGTACATCTGTATCGAACAAAGCAGCAACAGTACGCCGATGCCCAGGCCGATATACGAGAACCAGCGGGAGGCAGCATTGGTGCCTGTTTGCAGTAGCGGCTTTATGGGCTGAAAGGATAATGCCACAGTGTAGGTTTTTCTAATGATCTATAAATGATACAAACGTTGCCAGGGGAAAAAGTCGATCCGCTCCAGGTCGGCAAATAAAATACCTGCCCCGCGTGCGGCGGCTTCTTCCAGCATCAATTCCATCGCCTTTTTCGAATTGTTGTCGTCGAGGTGGCTGAAGGGCTCATCCAGCAGCAGGAAATCGAATGGCTGCAGCAAAGCACGAATAATGGCTACCCGTTGTTGCTCTCCATACGAACAGATGCGGCTCTTGACCGATAGCTTGCTACCGATGCCCAGGCGCTCGGCCATCTCGGTGATCTTCTCCGGACCATGGTAGGGATTCAGTTGTCGCTTGAGCTCGAGGTTATCGCGTACGCTCTGCTCGGGAAAAAGGCGCAGGTCCTGGAATACGATGCTGACATGGTCTTTGCGGTAACGGGCAAAATCTTCTACCGAATAGCCGTGCAGGTCCTGGCCGTTGTACAACAACTTGCCGTTGTACTCGTTGCGCAGTCCATAGAGGAAATGCGTCAGCGATGACTTGCCGCTACCCGAAGGCGCCACGATCTTGATGTACTCACCCTTGTTGAAGGTGAGTTGCTTGCCCCATATTTCCGATTGGTGCCGGCGGCTTTCTTCGAAATAGGTGGGCAATACTTCCTGTAGGGTTATAGTCATGAGGAACCAAAAATAATCGATTGGTGATAATAATCCGGTAGTCAGGCATTAAGGTATCAACAAAAAAAGGCAGGGGGTTAGCCCTGCCTTTTTCGTATAAGTTGTGCTTAGAACGAGAAGGTCCTGCCGCTATTGCCCTGCGCCGCCATCTTGTCGATGTATTGGTTCAGTTGTTTCAGGCTGTTCACGCTCTTGTTGACGAGGTTGATCTCGAAGTGGCCGGTTACCGATCCACCGCTATAGCCATTGCCGGTAGCGATCACATCTTCCCACATGTTTACCGACTCTGTCAGGTAAGCTTTGGTGGTGCTATCAGTGGCCGGTGTGGCATTGTCCCAGGTGGTGAGGATCTTCTTCAGGTCTACATAGAAACCAACAGGATGGCCTGCCAGTTTGCCGATGGCGGCATGCTTGTTCTTCGCGTCGCCGGCGAGGAACTTGTTGACCTGGTCTACCGAATTGCCCAGGGCAAACCACTTATCATTCAGTGAGTAAGTGATGGGGAAGGTGCTGTCGCCGCTCCAGCCACCTGTTTGTTCTTTTACCACACTCACCAGCTTTTCGAATGCTGCCTTATCATTGATCGAGGTAGCAAACAACACATTGACCTTGGGGTTGTTCTTGGTATAGGTATATGGTGTACCACCTTCCTCATAGCTGGGAATGGAGCGTTGTTCGGTTGTCAATGTGAAGTCGGAAGCCGCTATCAGCAGATCGCCTTTATTGGCTTTTACGAACTCGTCGAGACTATAACCTACTTTGCCCAGGCCCCCATTGGCCATGCCTTCAAAGCCAGCCACTTTCAGGAATTCGCGAAGACCATCTGGTGGATAGTTGAAAGACATAACACCTACCAGGTTCTCGGAAGGCAGGCGGGAAAGGATGTCGGCGTCGATATCTTTCATTTTGTATTTGCTGAGCAGCTTGCCCATTTCTTCGTTGTAATAGCTGGTCGATTTGGCATCGATCTTACCATTTTCGAAGCTGAGGGTGAAGGCTGAAATATTGCCTTTGATCAGGTCACTGATCTTGGTGGCAGACAGTACGTCTCCCATCAGATCGCCGGTGAAGTTGTCGGAGCTGACCCAAACGTGCACGTCACCTGGTTCCTTCAGCAACTTGTTGAAGCGGTCATCACTGGTGAGGCTGGCCGAAGACTTCAGGTCATACAGTGATTTGGCGAAGTTGATGAGGGTGTCGACATGAATTTTGGGAGTGCCTTGCTCTTCACCGTCCGGTGAAAATTTGTAGGCATCTGGCATAGGGATCGCAAACAGCGAAATGAAGCGGTTGCCCTTCCAGGTCGTGATCGATTTTTCGTCGCTTTGAAACACCGAGATATCACCTACGGTAGTCTTTTTACCTTCAGGCTTGATCTGTTTGTTGAGGCCTTCGAAGGCAGCTACATCCTTGATCTCGCCTTCAAATACAGTGTACATGGTACGTCCCTGCTTCTTGACAAAGAATACCAGGTCGGCCTGCATGTTGATGCCTGTTTTATCGGGATTGTCCAGCAGTTGCTTGGCCAGGGAGTCTTCCGATTGGGCACTCACTTTCTTGAACCATTGCGTTGACTGGATTTCCTGCCAGCTCAGTTTCGAGCTCAGCGAGGCTGTATTGATATGAAATACGAACCCGGCGTCTTTAGGAATAGCGACCGCCGATTTATCGCTGCTGCTACAGGAGCTGATCAACACAAAAGCTACTGCGAGCAGGCTAAGGAAGGAAGTACGTTGCATAAAGGGTTTTTTATCAACCTCAAATAAACAACATATTGCCCGTATTTGCCAGCGGAAATAAACCAATGGTCCAAAATAACCAGTCAGGTGAGGCAAAGTCCTGATGGATTGCCAGGGGCCTGGACGGTAACGGGTAGCGCCAGGGGCGTCGCTGGTGGCCGTTTCAGTGCTTTAGCAGCTCGTACAGGGGTGACCGGGTGGCTTTGGCCCTGGCAGGCCAGTTTTTCCGGATTTCGACGATCCGGGTAACCTGTAACGTACGGATAAAGAGAGCGGGGCGCCATCTGCAGGCAGGTTACCTGCCCGTCGGATAACGTCCCGCCAAAGTATAGTCGGTGCTGACGTAAAAGGCTACCTAAAGTCCTGAAACGGCTTCCTGGAGGCTTTCCCAGCTCACTTCCTGCTGCTCGCCCTTGCCCAGGTGCTTGACCATGCAGGTACGGTTTTCCAGCTCTTTGGTACCCAGGATCACGGCAAAGGGAATGTGCTTTTTATCAGCGTATTTGAACTGTTTGTCGAATTTGGCCTGCTCATGGTACAGCTCGCAGCAGATGCCGTTGTTGCGCAGTTGCTGCATCAGGCTAAAGGCCGCTTTGCTTTCGGCCGTCCCCAGGTTGAAGAACAATACCTGCGTGCCGGTTTGCACCTCCTGTGGGAACAGTTGCAGTTCTTCCAGCACATCGTAAATGCGATCTACCCCAAAGGATATACCTACGCCCGGAATGTTAGGAACGCCAAAGAGGCCGGTGAGGTCATCATAACGACCGCCGCCGCCAATGCTGCCCATTTGCACGCCGAGGGCCTTTACTTCGAAGATGATGCCCGTGTAATAGTTCAGACCCCGCGCCAGGGTAAAGTCGACTACGAGGGGAGAAGGGGCCGTTTGATCACCCTGCACCAACTCGGCAAACTGGCTGATGACAAATTCCAACTCTTCGATGCCTATGGCGCCGGTGGGCAGGCTGCCTACCAGTTCCTTCAGCTTGTTGAGCTTTTCGGTATTGGTGCCGTCGATGGCGAGGTATTGGGCGATGATGGCGATCTGGTGTTCATCGAGGCCGCGTGTCTGCAACTCTTCCTTCACTTTCTCCAGTCCGATCTTGTCGAGCTTGTCGATGGCCACGGTAATATCGACCATCTTATCGCTGCCGCCGCAAGCTTCGGCCAGGGCTGCGAGTATCTTACGGCTGTTGATCTTGATTTCTACATTGACTCCCAGCTTGCTGAATACCTGCCAGTAAATGGCGGATAACTCTACTTCATTGAGCAGGCCATTGCTGCCGACCACATCGGCGTCGCACTGGTAGAACTCGCGGTAGCGACCTTTTTGCGGACGATCTGCCCGCCATACCGGTTGTATCTGGTAACGCTTGAAGGGCAAGGTGAGGGTTTGGTGGTTCATGGCTACATAGCGGGCAAAGGGAATCGTCAGGTCATATTTCAGGGCGCGCTCGGTAAGGTCCTTGTCGTTTTTGCCAGACAATACCTTTTCGAAAGCGGCTTTCGCTTTTTCACTATTCTTGGCGTCGCTAAGACCGTTGTTGAGGATCTTGAAGATCAACTTATCTCCCTCCTCTCCATACTTGCCCATGAGGGTGTCGAGGTTTTCCATGGCAGGTGTTTCGAGGGGCTGAAAGCCGTACAGCTCGAAGGTGCTGCGGATGGTATTGAGGATATACTGACGTTTGCGAACTACTTCCGGTCCAAAGTCTCTGGTGCCTTGCGGCAATGATGGCTTGCTCATATTGTGCTTAAAAAGTCTCTGGTATGATGATTACTGGTTATTGCTGGTGTATTGGGCGATTATACGGTCGCAGGCTTCGTCGATCATCTTGTACACCTCATGGTAGCCTGGTTCCGTACCGTACCAGGGATCGGGTACGTCGAGGTCGCGGCCGGGGTGCAGTTCGTTCATCAGCAGGTCGACCTTGCCGGCCTGGAAATGCTGTTTGGCGAGCCCTTTCATTTCATCCACTACGTCTACAGCCATGGCGTAGATCTTGTCGTATTGGGCAAAATCTGCCCCGCTAAAGCGACGTGCGCGCTGCTGGCTGATGTCCACCCCATTGAGCAGGGCTACTTTCTGCGACAGTCGATGCGGTGCTTCTCCCACGTGGTACCCATTGGTACCGGCGCTGTCGACCGTCCAATCGAGCCCAGCCTGCTGGGCTTTGTGCTGTAAAATTCCTTCTGCCAGGGGGCTTCGGCAGATATTCCCCAGGCAGACCATTAAGATCTTCATAGGGCAAAGATAATCAGGCCGGGGCAGGTTTGGGGCAGGGGGCCGGAATAGGTGGGCGGGCTGGGGATGATTGGCTTGTTCATGGCACGGCCCAGGGCTGGGTTTGCTTCGAGCCTTCTTCGCCCCTTGTTCGGGACTTCTTCGGGAAATACCGGGCAATTACCAATGAAAACACGAAGAATTCCCGAAGAAAAGAACAAGAAGAGGCTGTTTTTGCGTGGGTTGCTGCTGGGGCTGGCACGAGCAGGGAGATGGCTACGGGGCAGTATGAACCGTGCTTTCCCGCCGCTGCCTGGCGGAACCCACCCCGTAGCCGTGTCAAGCGGATGGGGGATTGGCTTTACCGATTTGTTAAAGTCGGTCCTTCTACCGGGGAATGTTTTATGGATTTTATCCAGGGGAAGCATCTTATAGACAGACTTGCGCAAGTCATGCTGAAACACTCGTAACCAACCGATTACTAATTCCTGGGCAAGCACCTGCGGGTGCCGGAGGAAAAGCTGGAAATCGGCCAACGTGTAAAGGTTCCGGTACGCTTTGTGGTCGGCAGGGATGGTCAGGTGTCGCACGTGGAGTTTTTAGCAGCAGCCGATGAAGCTTTCAAAAAGGAAGTATTGCGGGTGCTGGCAAAAATACCCCGCTTTATTCCGGGATGGCAGGGAGGAAAAAATGTATCCGTTTATTTTTCGATACCCATCATTTTTCAGGTGGAAGAATAGCGGATTTAGATATATGTTTTTGATCAGGTGATGACATTAATTTTTGGGTAAAATAATACCCGCGATTTTCAATTGGCGGTTATTTCTTATCTTGCCCGAACCCATTTTAAATAATCGGATGGCAACAGAATCAGAAGAAAGAAGACAGGAAGAGAACAGGCGTAAAGCCATCAGTTCGAGGAGAACAGTAGCAGACTATGGTATGGGATTAATTTATACCGCGATGGGCGCATTTTTTATGTTCTCGGATAAAATGGGTGTAGAGCTGGAGTTTCCCCCCAAGCCATTCAACTACGTATTCGGAGGATTGTGTTTGTTGTATGGTGGGTTCAGAATTTATAGGGGCTATAAGAAAAACTATTTCCGTTGATCCGGAGATCCAATCATTAAATCCAATCACCTTAATTCTGTAAATACCATTTTCGGTAAGGTATTTGAAAGATTCTACACCGGTTATCAGCCGATCTTTTTCCAAATTGGAAATCGGGCTTTGAAACGGGCCGTTGAGCAATCTTTCACACCTGAAGGGAAAAGAAAAATAATCTGGGAAATGAAACGCAAGTGGATGATTAAGAGTCTCAATAAGTTCTTTGCAGGAGTGATCGTAGTGGCTGTACTGGCCATGATCGGTTGTGGTGACAACGCTACCCGTACGTACAGCGATACACTGACCAGTGGTACGATCCACATCAGTGCCGATGAAGCCTTTAAACCGGTGATCGATTCACAGATCAAGGTCTTTGAATCACAGCGGCCTGATGCTAAGATCATTGTCGAGTACAAACCGGAAGCAGAGTGCCTGCGTGACCTCAACAATGATAGTACACGGATGGTGATCGTGACCCGTCCGTTGACGGATGAGGAAGCAAAGACACTGGCAACAAAATTGTCTTATACACCTACCTGGGGAATGATGGCCTACGATGCCATCGCGGTGATCGTGAACAACCAGGTACGCGATACCCTTTTTACGATGCAGGACATACGCGGCATGGTAAAAGGCATCAGCGGGTACAAATACAAGGTATTGCTCGATGGTACCACGGCCACCAGTACAGTACGATTTGTAGTCGATTCGTTACTCAGGGGGCAGCCGATGGGCGCCAATGTAGTAGCGGCCAACAGCAGCGAAGGAGTGATTGACTATATTTCGAATAATACAGATGCGATCGGTTTGATCGGGGTGAGCTGGATTGGCGATAAAGATGATTCTACGCAGCAGAATTTCCTGAAAAAGGTAAAAATTGCTGATATAGAATGTAAAGGATGTAATGGACAGTATGTCAAGCCGGTACAGGCCAATATTGCAATGAACCGTTACCCGATGATCCGCCCGCTGTATTATATTTTAAAAGAAAATTATGAAGGGCTTGGCAGCGGATTTAAGAATTTTCTCGTCAATCCGGATAAGGGACAGAAGATATTTTACCGTTCTTATCTGTTGCCATCGAGAGTGACGTATGATCTAAGACCAATGCAAATCTCAGAATAAAACAACCTTAAAGGATTCCGTACATTTAACAACTCTAAAATCAGCAATCGAGAAGATGAAAAGATCATTCATTTTATTAGTAGCAATGGTTGTCACGGGAGGCAACATCCTTTTTGCCCAGAACGTGGAGCAGGGCAGAAAGTTTTTCTATTATGAGCGGTGGAAAAGTGCGCAGGAACAATTTGAAAAAGTGCTTGCCGCCAATCCCAACAACATCGATGCTGTTTACTGGTTAGGGCAAACCCTGCTGGAGCAGAAAGACTCCATAGGTGCTAAGAACCTGTATGAGAAGGCCCTGCAACAGAATGGCAATGCGCCCCTGCTGCTGGCTGGTATCGGACAGATCGAGCTGATGCAAGGTAAACCCAATGATGCACGGCAGCGCTTTGAAACGGCGATCAGCCTTACCAAAGGAAAGGATATAGAAGCGCTGAATGCTGTGGGCCGCGCCAATGTGGAAGCAAGAACCGGGGATGCCAACTACGCCATCGAGAAGCTGAACCTGGCTACGCAGGTGAAGAATTTTAAAGATCCCGAAACCTACCTGCTGATGGGTGACGCTTACCGCAAGCTCATCGACGGTGGTAATGCGGTACAGTCTTACAACAAGGCATTTGGCCTCGACGCAAAGCTGGCGGCTGCCAAGTACAAAACTGGTAAAGTATACCTCACGCAAGGTAATAAAGAGGTGTTCCTGCCTAATTTTGAAGAAGCGGTAGCTATTGATCCAGCTTATACGCCCGCTTACTATGAACTGTTTTACTATTGGTATTTCAGGGATGTAAACAAAGCATCGCCTTACCTGGACAAGTATATTGCCAATGCTGATCAGGGGCCTGAAATGGAATATCTGAAGACAGATTTCCTGTATGCCTCTGGTAAAACTGCCGAAGCGCGTACCAAGGCGGAGAGCCTTATCGCTCAGTATAGCGACAAAGTATCTCCCCGTATGTATCGCCTGATAGCTTTTGCGGCAGATACGCTGGGTGATGCACCTGCTGCCAAAAAAGCGATGGAAACCTTCTTCACGAAAGCCAATGACGAAACTCCAGTACTCGGCACCGACTACGAAGAGCTGGCCAAGATCAACTCCAAGATCCCCGGACAGGAAGCTGAGGTGTTTGCCAACCTGGAAAAAGCTGTAGCACTGGATACTGTGGTAGAGAACAAGATCAAGTTTATCAATAAGGCCGCTGCCCTGGCAAAAGCCAAAGGCGACCGTGCCCAGGAAGCCAACTGGCTGGGCCGTGCTTATGCACTGGATCCCAATCCTTCGCAGACCGACCTGTACAACTATGCCATGGCCAACTACCAGGCAAAGCTGTATCCCAAAGCCGACAGTCTCTTTTGTGGTGTGTATCAAACAAAGTATCCCGACCAGATCTATGGCTACCTCTGGTGCGCCAAGACCAAGCAAGCCATGGATGATTCGACCAATTCACAAGGACTGGCGGTTGACGCTTATAAACTGTTACGGGACAAAGCAACCCAGCTTGATTCTGTTAAGTTCAAGTCACAAATCGTCAATGCCGATATCTGGCTGGCTATCTGGTACCATGACGTGAAGAAGGAAAAGCAAACAGCGCTTGATTATGTAAATCATGTGCTGTCCATCGACCCTGCCAACGCTTCTGCTCTGCAAATGAAGCCCATCATGGAGAAGTCGCTGAAGCAAGGATCGGCTCCTGCGCAGCCAGCTACCAAACCCAAACCCGGCGGTAACGCTGCTGGTTCAGGCGGTGGTAATAAGGCAAGCGGCAAATAACGAAACGGTAACATAAAACGTATTTCCATAGATAAATCCCTGTTATTGTGATAACAGGGATTTTTTTATTTTATTGAATTTGAAGTTTCAAAATTGGAAATTGCGGATGCTGTATTACTTTTGCCGATAAACAAAAACGGGTTTTTGATGATGTACCTGTTGCAAGTTTCAGCCGTTGCCCAGAATCCGGACAACTCTTTCTGGTATTTTGCTATCGGCCTACAACTCCTATTCGCTGTCGTATTCGTGGGCGCCATGATGGGCGTAACGCACTGGCTCGGTCCCAAACGTAACACTTCCGACAAGCTGGCCAACTTTGCCAGCGGTATCAAGAGCCATGGTGATGCACGTCAACCAATGGCCATCAAGTACTTCCTGGTAGCTATCCTCTTCGTTCTGTTCGATGTAGAAGTGATCTTCTTCTATCCGTACGCCGTCAACTTCAGGGATCTGGGTTGGAATGGATTCATGGCAGTACTCATGTTTATCGGATTTTTCCTTTGCGGGTTCATATATATTATTAAGAAAGGAGCGTTAACCTGGGAAGATTAAAAGCATATTAATCCTGCCAGGCGGGATCAATATAGTTACTTTGACTTTTGTTATTATCGGGTGACAGTGAAGGCGAAAGCCAGGCAGTGTTATTGCTGCAATCATTAGCAACAGATAAGAACAAAACCCGGTTATTCACTCAAAAAAGAGATCGTATGCCACGTCCAGTTCAATATAACATTTACGGTAAGACCGACGTCAAGTTGGTCAAAGAAGGGCCTGAAGGCTATGGCGGTGAAGGATTTTTTGCCACCAGCCTCGAACAGGTCGTTGGTTTGGCAAGAAAGAACTCCCTCTGGCCATTACCTTTCGCTACCTCCTGCTGCGGTATTGAGTTCATGGCTACTATGGCTGCTCACTATGACCTGGCCCGGTTTGGCGCTGAAAGGGTAGGGTTCTCCCCCCGTCAGTGTGACCTGCTCATGGTAATGGGCACCATTGCCAAGAAAATGGCCCCCGTGGTAAAACAGGTGTACCTGCAAATGGCCGAGCCCCGTTGGGTGCTGGCAATGGGCGCCTGTGCCTCCAGTGGCGGTATTTTTGACACTTACAGCGTTTTACAGGGTATCGACCAGATCATCCCTGTCGATGTATATGTACCCGGTTGCCCGCCCCGCCCCGAAGCTGTCCTAGATGGTTTCATGCGCGTGCAGGACCTGGTAGGCAAGGAAGAGCTGCGCAGACGTAACAGTCCGCGTTATAAGCAGTTGATGGAAAGTTATGGTATCCAATAGAATAGCAACACCCATGGCACTGACCTACGAACATATCAAGCAAAGACTGGTAGAAAAATTTGGCGAACAGGTTACAGGTTTTAACGAACCCTATGGTATGCTGACCTTTGAAGCGCCGAAAGAGCTGAACCTGAAAGTGCTGCAGTTCCTGTACGACGACGCGACACTGCAATTCCGCTTCCTGACCGACCTGCAGGCTGTACACTATCCCGATGATGCCGGCCGTGAACTGGCTGTTGTCTACCACCTGCACAACCTCACCGACAACGTCCGCCTCCGTTTCAAGATATTCACCGACATTACCCGTCCCGATGTATACAGCGCTACTGCCTTGTACGCATCGGCCAACTGGATGGAAAGAGAAACCTACGACTTCTTTGGGGTCAACTTCGTTGGTCACCCCAACCTGAAGCGCGTACTCAATGTCGATGAAATGGACTACTTCCCCATGCGGAAGGAGTTCCCGCTGGAAGACCAGACGCGTATCGACAAAGATGATGAAATGTTTGGCAGAGGTGGTTCGATCCAATAAAGCATTTGCCGGCATCGTTTGCCGGTTCACGATAAAATAAACAGGACAGTAATGTCTGACGTAATACAACATTCAAATATCCGACTGCCGGAAGGCTCTATCGAGAAGCAAACCACCACGTTGAACCTGGGGCCTACACACCCCGCTACGCATGGTGTATTTCAAAACATTCTCGAACTGGATGGTGAACGCATTATCTCTGCCGAGCAGACCGTGGGGTATATCCACCGCGCGTTTGAAAAGCTCGCCGAGCGCCGCCCCCTCTACCAGATCACTACCCTCACCGACCGGTTGAACTATTGCTCTTCTCCGATCAACAACATGGGTTGGCACCTGACCTGCGAAAAGCTCCTGGGCGTTTCGACCCCCAAGCGTGTCGATTACATGCGGGTGATCGTGATGGAGCTGGCCCGTATTTCGGACCACCTGATCTGTAACTCTATCGTGGGTGTGGACAGTGGCGCCTTCACCGGGTTCCTGTACGTGATGCAATACCGTGAGCTGATCTATGAGATCTATGAAGAGATCTGTGGATCACGTCTTACTACCAATATGGGCCGTATCGGCGGTTTCGAAAGAAACTTTACCGCTACCGCCTGGGAGAAGCTGGAGAAATTCATGCGTGAGTATCCCGCCGTGTTGAAGGAGTTTGAGAACCTTTTCAACCGTAACCGCATTTTCATGGAGCGTCTCATTGGGGCGGGTCCTATCAGTGCCGAAAGAGCCCTGAACTATGGCTTCACAGGTCCCAACCTGCGTGCCGCCGGTGTGGATTACGATGTACGTGTTCATAGCCCCTACAGCAGCTATGAGGATTTCAACTTCGAGATCCCGGTAGGATCTACCGGTGACTGTTATGACCGCTTCCTGGTACGTAACCAGGAGATGTGGCAATCGCTTAGCATCATCGAACAGGCTTACAAGAAGATACAGGAATTCAAAGGCAAGGAATCGGAGATATTCCATGCTGATGTACCCGAATATTATTTGCCCGAGAAGAAGGACGTATACACGAAGATGGAAGCGCTGATCTGGCACTTCAAGATCGTGATGGGAGAGATCGATATTCCCAAAGGGGAATTATACTTCCCGGTAGAAGGTGGTAATGGAGAGCTGGGCTTTTACCTGATCAGCGATGGTGGCCGCACGCCTTACCGCCTGCACTTCCGTCGCCCCTGCTTCATCTATTACCAGGCTTATGAAGAGCTGACGAAAGGAGCGATGCTCAGCGATGCGATCATCGTGATGAGTAGTCTGAACCTGATCGCCGGAGAATTAGACGCATAACTATCAAATTTTCGAATTGTAATATGGCTTTTACAGCAGACAAACTACAGAAAGTACAGGAGATCATTGCCCGCTACCCCGACGGCAAGCAGAAAAGTGCGTTGATACCTGTATTGCACCTGGCGCAGGAAGAGCATGGTGGTTGGCTGAGCTCAGAAACGATGGACTATGTTGCCTCGTTGCTGAAGATCGAGCCGATCGAAGTGTATGAGGTGGCTACTTTCTATAGTATGTACAACCTGAAACCTGTCGGTCGCTATCTTTTTGAAGTGTGCCAGACGGGCCCCTGTATGTTGAATGGCAGTGACCAGATCATTGACTATATCAAAGAAAAACTGAACATTGGTGTAGGTGAAACTACTGCCGATGGGCTGTTTACCCTCAAAACCGTAGAATGCCTTGGAGCCTGTGGCTACGCGCCGATGATGCAATTGGGCAAACATTATCGCGAGCACCTGACCAGGGACAAAGTAGATCAGATCATTGCTGAATGCCGTGCCAAGGCATCGTCGATGAATTGATCGCCTGCTTTGCACTCAATTCTACGTTATGAAAATACTTAGTTCTTTATCTATTGTCGCATTACTCGCTGTTTCCTGTGCCGATGAAAACGCTGGCAAGACCAATGAGGACGCCAAAGGATTCGATACGGCTGCCAAAGTCCAAAATCCGGATTCCCTGGCTACGGCCGCACCTCCATTGATCAGCGCTGTCTATTCGGGCGTATTGCCTTGTGCAGATTGTGAAGGGCAGGAGGTGATCCTCACCCTGATGAGCGATTCATCGTACCGGAAACGAACTTTATATGCGGGTAAGAAAGCCAGTGGTCCCGGCAGCAACGAGTTTACCGATACCGGCAAATGGGTGATGCAGGGCGATACCCTGGTACTGGATATAAAAAATGCTCCCGGCCGTTATGTGAAAGAGCCCGAAAGCCTGATACAGCTCGATCAAAAGGGCCAACGTATCACCGGGAAGCTGGCAGATAAGTACGTGTTGAAAAAAACACACTAATTCAAATCAAGCAATGGGCAGAAAATTATTATTAGAGAAAGCACACGTTGAAGGGATACGTACCTACGAGGTTTACCGTCGTGAGGGAGGTTATGCCAGTGTTGAAAAAGCGCTGAAGACCATGAGCCCCGACCAGGTGACGGAAGAAGTGAAGAAGAGCGGCCTGAGGGGTCGTGGTGGCGCCGGTTTCCCAGCCGGTATGAAGTGGAGCTTTCTTGCCAAACCCGAAGGTGTGCCCCGTTACCTCGTGTGCAATGCCGATGAATCGGAGCCCGGTACATTCAAAGACCGGTACCTCATGGAGTTCATCCCCCACTTGCTGATCGAAGGGCTGATCGTGGCATCTTATGCCCTCGGTTCCAACAGAACTTACATCTACATCCGTGGTGAATACGCCTGGATCGTCGACATACTCGAAACGGCCATTGCCGAAGCAAACGCCAACGGCTGGCTCGGCAAGAATATATTCGGTTCCGGTTTCGACTTACAGATCTATGTACAGCGTGGTGCCGGGGCTTATATCTGCGGTGAAGAAACAGCCCTGATCGAGTCGCTGGAAGGCAAGCGTGGTAATCCCCGCATCAAACCACCATTCCCCGCGGTTAAAGGGGTGTGGGACTGCCCTACGGTGGTGAACAACGTAGAAACGCTCGCTGCGGTAGTACCCATCATCAACCTGGGTGGCGAAGAATACGCGAAGATCGGCGTTGGCAAATCGACCGGTACCAAACTGATCTCTGCCTGTGGCAACATCAACAAGCCCGGCGTGTATGAGATCGACATGACCATTTCTGTAGAAGAATTCATCTACAGTGACGAATACTGCGGAGGTATCCCCAATGGCAAAAGGCTGAAAGCCTGTATCCCCGGCGGATCTTCTGTACCCATTCTGCCTGCCAACCTGCTGTTCAAAACAGCCAAGGGCGACACGCGGATCATGAACTACGAAAGCCTGTCGGACGGTGGTTTTGCGACCGGCACCATGATGGGTAGTGGTGGTTTCATCGTGCTCGACGAAGACCAGTGCGTAGTACGTCATACCCTCACGCTGGCCCGATTCTACCGTCACGAAAGCTGCGGACAGTGTTCGCCCTGCCGGGAAGGTACCGGTTGGATGGAAAAAATCCTGAAGAACATCGAAACGGGCAAAGGAAAGATGAGCGATATCGACCTGCTCTGGGATATCCAGCGCAAGATCGAAGGCAATACCATCTGTCCGCTGGGTGATGCTGCTGCATGGCCCGTGGCTGCTGCCCTCCGCCATTTCCGGGACGAATTCGAATGGCATGTACTGAACCCGGTAGAAAGTCAGCAGCGCAATTTCGGACTGGCACATTACGCCGATCCGAGACCCGTACCTGCTACAGCGTAAGCGATAACAGAACAGAACTATATAGCGGTTAAGAAATAATATTATGGCCGAAGAAAAGAAATTATTCAAGGTTACTATTGATAACATCACCATTGATGTGGAGCCAGGAACATCTATCCTGAATGCAGCGCGTATGATTGGCGGTGATGTTGCCCCCCCGGCAATGTGTTATTATAGTAAACTGAAAGGCAGTGGTGGTAAATGCCGTACCTGCCTGGTGGAAGTAGCCGCCGGCTCTACCGCCGACCCCCGTCCGATGCCCAAGCTGGTAGCCAGCTGCCGTACCAATGTCATGGACGGCATGATCGTCAAGAACATTACCAGCGAACGTGTGATCGATGCGCGCAATGGGGTAGTAGAATTTCTGCTGCTCAATCACCCGCTCGATTGCCCCATCTGTGACCAGGCCGGTGAGTGCCACCTGCAAGACCTCAGCTACGATCACGGTAAAGAAGGTACCCGGTACGAATTTGGCCGCCGTACTTTCGAGAAACATGATCTGGGTCCCTATATCCAGCTGCACATGACGCGTTGCATTCTTTGCTACCGTTGCGTGTTTACCGCCGATCAGCTCACCAACAAACGTGTACATGGCGTACTGGATCGCGGCGACCATGCCGAGATCGCTACCTATATCGAGAAATCACTGGATAACGACTTTATCGGCAACGTCATCGACGTGTGTCCGGTAGGAGCCCTTACCGATAAGACCTTCCGGTTCAAGAACCGTGTATGGTTCCTGAAGCCGGTTGATGCGCACCGCGATTGTCCCAAATGTTCCGGTAAGGTAACCCTTTGGAACCGCGGTGATGAAGTGTTCCGGGTAACGGCCCGCAAAGATCAGTGGGGAGAGGTGAATGACTGGATCTGTAATGAATGTCGTTTCGAAAAGAAGGCGACCAGCGATTGGGTGATCGAAGGACCTACGCAGGTAAGCCGCCAGTCTGTGATCTCACAAGGCCATTATGTGGGCCTGCACAAACCCAAGGAAACGCTTGTAGAAGTACTGGATGGACAAAAGCCGAGGTTGTTGATGGACATCCATGATGTCAGTGAGGTGAATAAGCCAACGGTCGATCTGTCGAAGATTGCCGGTCCGGCCCATTCGGATGATTTTAAATAGTGAGGAGGAGTGGAGGCAGTTCAATAGCCTTTATGATTGCGCATTTGATAAGTTAAGAACTGAAAAAAGCAGACGCTTAAGATATGTATTTTACCTTGTTAGCATTCGACTGGTTGTTCATGATCGAGAAGCTGGTACTGATCGTCGGGATCGTTTCCATCTCGCTGGTAATAGCGATGTACGAAACCTGGCTCGAGCGTAAGGTGGCAGCCTGGATGCAGGACCGTCGTGGTCCCAGCAGAGCGGGTCCCATCGGGTTGTTGCAGCCATTGGCCGACGGTCTGAAACTGTTCATGAAAGAAGAGATCATTCCCAATACCTCCAACCGGTTGCTGTTTATCCTGGGCCCCTGCCTGGCGATGCTGGCAGCGATGATGACCTCCGCGGTTATTCCCTGGGGTGGCAACATCGATTTCTTTGGCCGTGCAGTGAGCCTGCAGATCGCTGACATCAATATTGGTATCCTGTATGTGTTTGCCGTGGTGAGCATGGGGGTATTCGGTATCATGATCGGTGGCTGGGCATCCAACAACAAGTTCTCGCTGATGGCGGCATTGCGCGGTGCTTCGCAGGCAATCTCTTACGAGTTGCCGATGGGCCTGTCGCTGATCGCCCTGCTGATGCTGACCGGCTCTTTAAAGCTGAGTGTGATCGTTGGTCAACAGCTGGATGGTGTCTGGAACGTCGTATATCAGCCACTGGGCTTCCTCATCTTCCTGATATGTGCTTTTGCCGAGTGTAACCGTACGCCTTTCGACTTACCCGAGGCTGAAAATGAGCTGAACTTTGGATATCACCAGGAGTACAGCTCCATGAAACTTGGATTTTATCTGTTTGCAGAGTACATCAATATGTTCATCAGCAGTGTCATCATGTCTACCCTGTATTTTGGTGGTTATGATATACCGTTTGTGAACGATGCAGCGCTGGCGGAAAGCATCGGGGTGAACCTGACGGCTGGATTGCAGGCACTGACCCTGTTTATCAAGACAGGCGGCTTTATCTTCTTCTTCATGTGGGTGCGCTGGACGATCCCGCGCTTCCGTTATGACCAGCTGATGAACCTGGGCTGGAAGAAGATGGTACCGTTGGCACTGGCCAATATGATCATCACGGCTGCTGTGATCCTGTGGCTGAAGAAATAACAATGATCGAATAATTGGCCATGCTGTAAATAGGATATAATTCGATTTCTTTGCAGTCGGTCCAAACACGTAATTAATTTGTATGCAAGCATTAACAAACAGAGCGAAACCGGTTGATCGTAAGCCCATGACTTTCGTGGAGCGGTTGTACCTCTGGAATATTGCCAAGGGGATGATGATCACCTTCAAGCATCTCTTTAAGAAGAAAGCGACCATCAATTACCCCGAACAAACGCGCCCCTTCAGCCCGGTATTCCGTGGATTGCATGTGCTGAACCGCGATGAGCAGGGACGTGAGCGTTGTACGGCCTGCGGTCTTTGTGCCGTAGCCTGCCCTGCCGAAGCCATCACGATGGAAGCGGCCGAGCGTAAACAAGGAGAAGAGAACCTGTTCCGCGAAGAGAAGTATGCTGCGAAGTACGAGATCAATATGCTGCGTTGTATCTTCTGTGGTTTGTGTGAAGAAGCCTGTCCGAAAGATGCTATCTACCTGAGTGAAACATTTGCGCCGGCCAACTACCAGCGTAAAGGATTGATATATGGCAAACCGGACCTGTTGATCCCTCACCCGATCGACAATCCCGAAGAGTATCAACAAGCGCTGGGTAACCGGGCTAACAAGCAACAACAGGAGAACTAAACAACTGCACATTTCAAATGAGCATTTCAGAAATATTATTCTACTTTCTTAGTGTAATGGCACTTGGTAGTGCCTTGATGGTGATCATCAGTCGTAATCCAGTACATAGTGTGTTGTGGCTGATCGTGACCTTCTTCGCTATTTCCGGACACTATATCATGATGAATGCCCAGTTTCTGGGTATTGTGAACCTGATCGTTTATGCGGGTGCCATCATGGTACTGTTCCTGTTCGTGATCATGTTGATGAACCTGAATGCCGAAACCGAACCCAAGAAGAACAAGTGGCTGCGGATGGCGGGTATCGTGGCCGGTGGCTGTTTGCTGCTGGTTCTGGTAGCTGCCCTGAAAGATGCCGAGGTAAGAACATCGGCGGTTCAGTTGGTGGATGGTGACATCGGCCTGATCAAGCAACTGGGCTCTGTATTGTTTACAGACTATGTAGTACCCTTCGAGATCAGCAGCGTATTGTTTTTGAGCGCGATGGTCGGTGCGGTAGTGATCGGTAAAAAAGGTGATTAGTACACAACTTGATTTCTAGTAGTATATGAATATAGAATATTACATCGTTTTGTCCATTGCGCTGTTCTGCATCGGTATTGCCGGTGTGCTGACCCGTCGTAATGCCATTATCATCTTTATGTGCATTGAGCTGATGCTGAATGCCGTGAACCTGTTGCTCGTGGCATTCTCGAAGATGCACCACCTGAAAGGTGTGGCGGCCAACCCCAACGCAGGCATCGAAGGACAGCTGTTTGTATTCTTCATCATGGTGGTAGCGGCAGCGGAAGTGAGCGTGGGCCTGGCGATCATCGTAATGATGTACCGGAATACGCATTCAGTAGACGTTAATTTCCTTAACCGGTTGAAACACTGATATCAGCAATTGGTGGAAGCGGCCAGGTCGAAGCGCCGGTTGAGCTACCACAATTTCTGACTACCAATTAGGCTTTATGAAGAATGTTATACAATTAGTGTGGTTAATTCCCTTGCTGCCGTTGATCGGTTTCCTGATCAATGGTGTGTTCCGCAAACAACTTTCGAAGTCGCTGACCAGCATCATCGGCAGTGGTGTGATCTTGGGTTCCTTTGTGGTGAGCCTGCTGATCTTCCTGCAGGTAAAGCAAGGGCATACCGGTGTCGTTGATCTCTTTAACTTTATCAGCGTCGGTAAGCTGTCTATTCCGTTCTCGTTTCAGGTCGACCAGCTCTCTTCCATCTTTCTGCTGGTGATCACGGGAGTAGGTTTCCTGATCCACGTGTACTCGGCCGCTTACATGCACGAAGAAGAAGGACAGCACTACGCCCGTTATTTCGCTTACCTGAACCTCTTCGTGTTCTCCATGTTGCTGCTGGTACTCGGCTCCAACTACGTGATCATGTTTATCGGTTGGGAAGGTGTAGGTCTTTGTTCTTACCTCCTCATTGGATACTGGTTCAAGAATGTCGATTATACCAATGCTGCCAAGAAAGCCTTTGTGATGAACCGCATCGGTGACCTGGGCTTCCTGCTGGCGATCTTCTGGATCATCAACCAATTTGGATCTGTTACTTATAGCAATGTATTTGAGCAGGTGGCCGCCAATGCCAAGACGTTACACGGTAGTGCAGCGATCATCGGCATCACCCTGTTACTTTTTGTAGGTGCTACCGGTAAAAGTGCTCAGATCCCTTTATACACCTGGCTGCCGGATGCGATGGCGGGTCCTACGCCAGTATCGGCCCTGATCCACGCGGCTACGATGGTAACGGCAGGTATCTATATGATCGCGCGTAGCAATATTCTTTATACGCTGGCGCCTTCCACCAATACCGTGGTAGCAATCGTCGGCCTGGCAACTGCAGCCTTTGCAGCGACCATCGCCCTCAAGCAAAACGATATCAAGAAAGTGCTGGCCTACTCTACGGTGAGCCAGTTGGGTTATATGTTCCTGGGTCTTGGCGTAGGTGCCTATACCGGTGCTGTATTCCACGTAATGACGCACGCCTTCTTCAAAGCTTTGTTATTCCTCGGTGCCGGTTCCGTGATCCATGGTATGCACCATGAGCAGGATATCCGCCACATGGGTGGCCTGAAGAAATACATGCCGATCACCCATCTCACCTTCCTGTTGGGTTGTATCGCGATCGCCGGTATTCCTCCTTTTTCCGGCTTCTTCTCCAAAGACGAAATTCTGGCAGCCGCTTACGGCGCCAACAAGATATACTGGATTATTGGTGTGATCACCGCTGGTATGACGGCCTTCTATATGTTCCGCCTCTACGCAACGACCTTCCTGGGCCAGTTCCGTGGTGGTGAACACCTGCACGGTCATCATCCCCATGAAAGCCCTGCCGCGATGACCATTCCGCTCATTGTACTGGCTATTCTGAGTGTGATCGGTGGTTGGGTCGGTATTCCTGAAGTGCTCATGCCGAATGCGCATTCGCTGGAGCATTTCCTCGATCCGATCTTTAAAAGATCGGCGGAGGTAGCAACACAACTGCATTTGCACACGCATGATCATCCGGATCATACCACCGAGTATATATTGATGGGTGTATCGGTAGGTGTCGCGGTGATCGCGATCTTCTATGCCGTGGCCCGCTTCAGCAAACGCCCCGAACTGGGCGAACCTACCGGTTTCGGCAAGGTACTCGCCAACAAATGGTATGTGGACGAACTGTACAATGCGATCATCGTGAAGCCGCTCAACTGGCTCGGTAAGTTCCTCAACAACTTCGTGGAAAGAGATGTGATCGACTGGACGGTAAACGGTGTTGGCAAAATGATCAGCTACAGCAGCCGCCAGGTCCGCTTGCTGCAAAGCGGTCAGGTAGGCAGCTATGTGTTGCTGATGGTGCTCGGTATCCTGGCCTTCTTCGTGATACAGTTCTTTGTGAAGAAATAATGTGACGACCGGGGTGTGTGGTGTGGTTCGTGTGAAGCTCCCCCAAATGATAATGAGGCGATCAGAATTTTCAAATCAGAAATTTAGAAATCAGAAATGATACCTGTTTTACTAATCGTTGTCCCGTTGCTGAGTGGTTTGGCAGCTTTCTTCATCAAACAGGAGAAAGGCGTCAAGACATGGGCATTGCTGTCTACGGTGATTACGCTCGTTGTTTCCCTGCTGGGCCTGACGGTACTGAACAAAGCTGCTAACCTGCATGCCGACGCTGAATGGTTGCCCTTGCTGGGTAGCCGGTTCACGGTTGGTCTGGATGGGATGGGGCAGGTACTTTGCCTGCTGACGGCGGTTGCTTTCCCGATCATCCTGGTAGCTACCTGGAATTCTACCTACAAGCAGGCGCATAATTTTTACGCCTTCATGCTGCTGTCACAAGCAGGTTTGATGGGGGTGTTCCTGGCTTATGATGCGCTGCTGTTCTACTTCTTCTGGGAGCTTGCGCTGATCCCTGCTTATTTCCTCTGTTCGATCTGGGGTGGTGAGAAGAGAATACCGGTTACTTTCAAATTCTTCGTGTATACATTTATTGGTTCGCTGCTGATGCTGGTAGGTATCATTTACATCTACCTGCACACGCCCGACCAATCTTTTGCCCTCGATGCATTTTACAAAGCAACGCTGACCAATAAGGAACAGGGTTGGATCTTCTGGTTGTTCTTCATCGCTTTTGCGATCAAGATGCCGGTGTTTCCTTTCCATACCTGGCAGCCGGATGCTTACGAGCAGTCACCTACTGCGGTGACGATGGTGTTGAGTGGTGTGATGGTGAAAATGGGCCTGTTTGGCGTGATCCGCTGGCTGGCACCAGTACTACCCATGGCTACCTGGCTGAATGGTGATACTGTGGCATTGCTTTCCGTGATCGGGATGATCTATGCTTCACTGATCGCCATGCAACAGGATGACCTGAAGCGACTGATCGCTTACTCTTCCATCGCCCACATGGGCCTGATGTGTATGGCGATCTTCGTTACTTCCGAACAGGGTATGCAAGGGGTGATGATCCAGATGTTCAACCACGGTGTCAACATCATAGGTATGTGGATCGTGGTAGAACTGATCGAGCGTCAAACGGGAACCCGCAAGATCTCCGAACTGGGTGGCCTGGCACAGAAGGCACCCGGCCTGACGATCATGCTGGTGATTGTAGCCCTGGCCAATGTGGCCCTGCCGCTTACCAACGCCTTTATCGGAGAGTTCCTCCTGTTTACGGGTGTGTTCAACTCGACCGTTTCCAAGAACAGTCATTGGTTCGCAGCAGCAGGTGGTATTACCATCATCCTGTCTGCGGTGTATACCCTCAATATGATCCAAAAGGTGTTTTACGGCAATACCTCTTCGCTGACCGCTTCCTTCAAGGACATCCGGTTCAACGAGCGGTTGGTGTTGGGTATATTGGTGATCGTGATCGTGGTGATCGGTGTGTACCCCAGGCCTTTCCTGGCGCTCACACAGGAAACTGTAGATACGATCTTATCGAGAATGATCATTAAACAGCCATCATAAGCGAAAGCATAGAATTTAATTATGAATGCAATTGTAATATCGGCTATCTGGGGTGTGGTGATGATGTTTAGCGGCATCTTCAGCAAGAACAATGCTGTGATACGCGGTACAGCCGTTACCGGACTGGCTTTATTGATAGTCGTCAACTGTTTGGAATTGGATGGTACGAGCCTTTTCAAGGTCAACGTACACGGCTTGCTCTACTTCAACAGCTTTAGCCTGCTTTTCAACACCATTGCTTTCGGCAGCACCTTACTGTTCACCCTGCTGTCGGGTCGCGATATGGAACGGGTAGGTCGTAGTACGCCCGATTATTTTGCCCTGATCTTCTTCATCCTGTGTGGTGTCAGCATCTCTTCCTCTTTCAACAGCCTGCTGATGCTGTTCCTGGGTATCGAGATCATGTCGATTCCGCTGTACATCCTGACCGGTACTGATAAGCGGAACCTGAAGAGCAACGAAGCTTCCCTGAAGTACTTCCTGATGGGGTCTTTCTCTACGGGCTTGATGCTAATGGGTATTGCCCTCATCTATGGTGCGAAAGGTGGTTTTGGCCTGGATGTGATCCGCTTCGGAACGACCGAGCTGACCCCTATGATCAGTGCTGGTTTGCTGCTGTTGCTGGTGTCGATGTCTTTTAAAGTATCTGCGGCGCCCTTCCACTTCTGGACGCCCGACGTATATGATGGTGCACCTACGGTGTTCACTTCTTTTATGGCTACGGTGATCAAGGCTGCTGGTTTCATCGCCTTCCTCCGGTTGTTCGATGACGCGTTTGGCGACCTGCATCCCAAATGGCAACTGATCGTGGCGGTCGTAACAGCGGCTACCCTGGTCATTGGTAATATCACAGCGGTTTTCCAGCAGAGCGTAAAGCGTATGCTGGCCTACTCCAGTATCGCCCAGGCAGGGTTCATGATGTTTGCCCTGGTAGCACTCAATGAAACCGGGAAGCAAGGGCTGTTGTTCTATACTGCTGCGTACAGCGTGGCCACCATTGGTGTTTTTGCCGTACTGATCAAAATGAAGGATTATACGTTTGAAGGTTTCAACGGCCTGGCCAAACGTCAGCCTGTGTTGGCGGCTACCACGGCGGTGTTTTTACTGTCGCTGGCAGGCATTCCCGGTACGGCTGGTTTCATGGCCAAGTTTTACATGCTGACGGCGGCTGTGAGCAACGGTCATGTATTGTGGCTGGTGATCGTTGGTATCCTGTGTGCGGCTATCAGTGTATACTACTATTTCCGGGTGATACAGGCCATGTACTTCAAAGATGGAGAGGCCCAGGTGGCAGAAGTGTCCGGAACCTTCAAGTTCCTGCTGGTGGTGATGGCTGCTATCGTGGTATTGCTGGGGATCTTCCCGCAATGGCTGCTGGATAAGCTCTACTTTTTCCTGATTTAATATATTCTTATTGAATACGAAAACTCCCTCCTCCAGAGGGAGTTTTTTTGTTGAGGGTAATATTTCTTACTTTAGTGAGACAGATAGTATATGACATTCCGGGATACCTTCTCCTTAGCTTTCAGGACTGTACGCGGCAACAGGTTGCGTACCGGCATCACAGTAGCCATTATTGCGCTGGGTATCACCGCGCTGATTGGTATCAATACCGCTATTGCCGCCATGCAGCAGAAGTTCCTGGAGAGCTTTTCCTCCATGGGAGCCACCGGATTTACCATCCGTTTCCGGGAGCCCCGCAATTTCTTTGGAGGCGGTTCTCAACTGAAGAAGGAGCAAAAGGGTAAGAAAAGGGAGAAGAAATCGAACCAGGGTAAGCCGATCACCGAACTGCAGGCGGAAACCTTCAAATCAAGTTTTCAGTTTCCCTCCCAGGTGAGCATGAATATTTTCGGTTCGCGTAATGCCATCGTGTCTACCGGCAGTAAAAAGAGCAATCCCAATGTATGGGTATTGGGGGGCGACGAGAACTATGCCGACCTGAACGGCTTTACCATCTCTTATGGCCGCAACCTCAACGCCCTGGATATTCAATCTGCCCGTAATGTATGCCTCATTGGCCGGGATGTTGCCAAGCGCTTTTTCGGTGACAATATCGAAGCGCCCGTCGGCCAAACGATCAAGATAAACAATATTCCTTTTCTCATAGTCGGCGCCTTGGCGGCCAAAGGGTCTACCATGGGGCGTAGCCTGGATAATACCATCATCACTACGTATAGCAATGTGCGTAGTTATTTCAATTCCAACGCCAATGCCAGCTTCTCCATCCAGGTGAAGGTGCCTGATATCAAACTGATGGACGGGGCGATCGGTGAGGCGACGGGTATTTTCCGGCCCATCCGGCGGTTGACTATAACAGAAGAAGACAACTTCGTGATCGATAAAAGTGACAGCATCGTGGAGATGCTGATGCGTAACCTCAGCTTTATCACCATTGCGGCCGTACTGATCGGGGTGATTACCCTTGCAGGGGCGGCGATCGGCCTGATGAACATCATGCTGGTGGCGGTTACCGAGCGTACCAAGGAAATCGGCCTGGTCAAGGCCATCGGTGGCAAACGCGGCAATATACAAACGCAATTCCTGCTCGAGTCCGTGATCATCAGCCTCCTGGGTGCGCTGATTGGGATCGTATTGGGGATCGGAGTGGGTAATATCGCTGGTTTGTTGCTTTCTACCAGCTTCGTGATCCCCTGGAACTGGGTGATCCTGGGTGTGGTGATCTGTTCACTGGTTGGTCTGGGAGCCGGTCTCTATCCCGCCATCAAAGCTTCCCGCCTCAATCCCATCGAGGCCCTGCGGTACGAGTAAATTCACCTTAACAAAGTTTTAGGCGTGCCGGCTTATGCAGAAGCCAGGAAGGTGCATCCTTTGCCTATCCTTCATCAAAACACCTTTCATGAAACAATTCCTTCAGCACTCCTGGCTGTTGATGGGCCTGGCCCTGCATGCCTGTGGTTTCTCGGCTTCCCGCGATACAGACGGACGGTCGTCCAGGCAAGGCGGTGCCACCAGTCAAACCGGTACCACATCCCCTCATCATGCAATGGATTCCATAGGCGCAGTGAGCTGGTTGGCGCAGGCGGATAGTAAGTATTATTATTCCGGGCCGATGGACCGTGACGTGTACGTATACGTGCAACTGAAAGGCAACGACCAGCAGTTGGACAAAAAGCGGGTACCGCTCAATATATCACTGGTCCTTGACCGTAGCGGCTCTATGGCTGGTTACGGAGTCGGTTGACGAGGTGATGGCCAAGGTGGACGCGGGACAATATGACCAGGCCCGGACACTGGCTGATTCAGTGGTGACCAGGTTGCAGTCAAGGCAGCAAAGCCTGCCCTCCTCCAAATTGAAGAAGCAGGAACAGGCGGTGGCCGCGTACGGCAAAGAGATCATTAAGGTAAAATCGATGCGGGAGACGGATAAGAAGGTATACCAGAAAAGCAACAAAATGATGAACTACGAATCGAAGAAGGGGAAGCATTAACAGTGCGTGGAGCGCTGATGTGTGTTGGGGCTATGTTTCTCCAAAATATAAAGGGCCGCCTTGTGGGCAGCCCTTTACTATCGTTGTTGTTGACAACTTATTTTGGATCGAGGATCTTGCTGATGCGATCATTCAGATCCTGCAGGTGATAACGGCTCATCTTGTCGCCATAAGCAGGAGCTGCGGCAGCGATCTCTGCTTTCAGTTGACGGAGGATGCCTTTAGCCACTGACATGACATCCGATTTTTTAGGATCGGCTACAGGTCCGAAGCTGATCACAAAACCGCCCAGTGAACCACCTTGTGCAGGAGGATTGACAATGGCGCCGAGTCTTTCAACATAAGACTTTTGCAAGTTGCGACGGTAGTTGTCGATCGGCTTTCGGGTAGCGAGTTCGCTCCATACCGCTTTCTTCAGGTCTTCCATGTACTCATCGAGGCGGTACGCCGAAGCATCACGGTTGGAAGAAGAAACGAGGCGCTGCATGCGACTTGCATTGATCAATACACCCAGGTAGCTGTCCTGCATGGTGCTGATGCGATCGGTTGTGGGCGAAGAGATCTTGTTGAGGATGTTCTTGCCCAGCAGCCAGGTGGGAGTTTCCAGGTAGTTCTTCGTAATGAAGGCCATGGCTTCTTTCTGAAGCGCTTTGGGAACTACGGTATATACTTCACCAGTTTGTTCGGTGGTTTTGTAGTCGGTATAGATACCACCGATATAAGTGGCCACGTGACCATAATAGCGGTTGAACTGACCCAGTAATTCGGAATACACTTCATCCAGATTTTGGTAGTTCTCTCCGGGCTCATTGAGCCAGCTGGCAAGCTTGGGCAACATCCATTTCAGGTTCTTGATGCCATATTCGTTGGCTTTCATCATATTGTCGCCCAATGCTTCCGTTTGCGCACGGGGGTCGATACCATTCTGGTGGATGAAGCGGAAACGGGGATCGTTGTATTTAGCTTTTACCCAATCGTTGAGTACCGCTTTTTCACCGTCTTCGTCTTTATCGAGGATCGGACGGTAACCCCACTCGATGGAGTACAGGTCATAATCACCAATGCGGGGATACATGCCTGCAGGGCCGATCTTGTCTTCTGGCTGTGCTACGTAGTTGAAGCGGGCATAGTCCATGATGGAGGAGGTATGGCCGTTGGCTTCTACCCATGTTTTGTCACGCAGTTTTTCAACGGGTGTGCCGGCAGAAGAACCCATGTTGTGCGGCAGACCGAGGGTATGTCCTACTTCGTGAGAAGATACAAAGCGGATCAGCTGTCCCATCAGTTCATCGGAGAACTCAGCCTTGCGGGCATTGGGATCGCTGGGCGACGCCTGGATCAGGTACCAGTTGCGCAGCAGGCGCATGACGTTGTGGTACCAGTTGATGTGTGATTCGATGATCTCGCCGCTGCGAGGATCGTGTACGTGCGGTCCGCTGGCATTGGGGATATCGGAAGGTTTGTATACGATGGCCGAGTAGCGGGCATCTTCCAGGCTCCAGGTACTGTCTTCTGCCTTGGTAGGTGCAGTCTTTGCCATGATGGCGTTTTTGAAACCGGCTTTCTCGAAGGCTTTCTGCCAATCGTTAACGCCCTGGATCAGGTAAGGTACCCATTTGGCGGGTGTAGCGGGATCGATGTAGTAGATGATGGGCTTAACGGGCTCTACCAGTTCACCGCGTTTGAATTTTTCGATGTCACCTGGTTTTACTTCCAGTTTCCAGCGGGTGATCATGCTGATATCCTTCACACCCTGTGGATCGGCATCAAAATCTGTATACTCTGTGGTAAAATACGCAACTCTGTCATCATAGAAGCGAGGGCGCATGGCGACCTTGGGCAACAATACGATGGAGGTATTGAGTTCGAAAGTGGCGTTGCCGGTAGGTCCGGAAGGCATCATTCCCGGGATGGGGGAGGGGGCCGCCATTTTACTGTACGTCTTTACGGTTTTGATCTCAGTATTAATGGGATAGGTCTTGATATCTACGATATACGACTTATCGGGCTGCATGCCACCGATGCGGAGGGCCGTTTTGAAATAAGAAGCAAAGAAGAAGATATCGTTGTCACCGCTGATAAAATCGGTGATATCGATGAGTGACCCGGTGCTGTCTTTGGAGAAGGCCTTGATATCAAAGGCAGCGCTGATGGGTTGAATGTTGGAGTTCTGTACCGTTTTGTACATGGGCTTGGTAGAGTCCTTGGCATAAACGGAGAAGGAGATGTTGCGGAGGAACACCTTATTATTAGGTCCTTTTTCGAAGCGGATCACGTTTTCGTTGATCTCATCGCCTGCGTAGCCGAAAAATCCGGCGCGGGTATCGATGGGCGCTTTGGAAATGCGGTTGACGACGAGTACATCTCTTCCGAGCAGGCTATCATTCACCTCAAGATACCATTTGTCTTCTACCTTGTGAACGCCAAAGAGACCCTTGCGGGAAGTGGCTTTATCGGTAACAACATCTTTGAAAGGTTTGGGACCTGGCTTGGGGGGCGCAGGTGGGACAACGACGGGACGGGGTTTGGCTGTGTCAGCAGCGGGTGTAGTTCCTTGTCTCCGGCTTTGTGCGGAAACAGACGAGGCTAAACAGCCGGCAGCCACAAGCAATAAAATACTTTTTCTCAGCTTGGGGGTTTTCTCCATGTTAAATGTTATTTAATGGCTGAAGATAAGCAAAAGGGGTTCAAAGGGTATGGTAGGATTGTACCAATGGTCGAAAAACAGTAGATTGGTAGACTTTTGACCTATCTGCTACCGGTAGGCTGTTAAGGCTGATCGGTAGGTTGAAAAGGCTTTTTGGGATAATATGGTGTAGGTTTTATGGTAAAGGATGGGTGGTAGCAAAAAGCATTTTGCAGGCAGATTAGCAGGTCATTAAAAAGCGTTGAGCGTAAGTGATTTGTTTTTAAATTAATTCTACATTCGCCCCGGTTTTATTCAACCAAAACGCCTATTTTTAGCGGCCCCATCTTCATAATTCCTTATCTTGTGAACCTTATCGAAAATTTTTCTTGATCAAAATCGCCTGTGTAAAAGCATTTTTCCTTAGCATTGTGAGCTAATTTTTTAACTACAGATAGACTAATTTTTTCAAACACTAAAAAAACACAATCATGGCTGAAACAAAACCAACTGCGCCCGCCGCGAAGAGTAGTACTTCTGTTCAACCGAAGAAAAGTAGCAATGCTATCTCATGGATTGCACCAGTAGTATGTATTCTTGCAGGTTATTTGATCTGGAGGTTTGGTCTGGGCGCTGCAGGTAATTTTACTAAACCCGACTTGGAAGGTGGATTCTGGCCACACCATGAAGGTCCTAAAGGAGGATTGATTAAGATGTATGAAGGTGGTATCATCGTGCCTTTATTGATCGCTACTTTCCTGACTGCTGTTACTTTTATCATCGAGCGTTTGTTGACCATCAGCAAGGCTTCTGGTTCCGGTAACATTGCTGAGTTCATCCGCAAAGTACAATATCACCTCGCTAATAAGAACGTAGATCAGGCTATCTCTGAGTGCGACAAGCAAAAGGGTAGCGTAGGTAACGTAATGAAAGCTGGTCTGCGCAAGTACAAGGAAATGATTTCCAACACTGAACTGGACACAGAACAAAAAGTACTGTCTATCCAGAAAGAAGTAGAAGAAGCCACTGCACTGGAACTGCCCATGCTCGAAAAGAACCTGGTATTCCTGTCTACTATCGCTTCAGTAGCTACCCTGTTGGGTCTGTTGGGTACTGTATTAGGTATGATCTCTTCGTTCTCTGCCCTCGGTGCTGAAGGTGGTGGTGGTGCTGCTGCTGAACTGTCTCGTGGTATCTCTGAGGCCCTGTATAACACAGCCCTTGGTATCGGTACTTCAGCGTTCGCGATCATCTTCTACAACATCTTTACTACCAAGATCGACCATATCACTTATGGTATCGACGAGTCTGGTTTCACTTTAACACAAAGCTTCGCTTCACTGTACAAATAGTGGAGGGGAGTTCCGGTTTATCCGTCATGACCAGGTGGCATTATTGCCTGGTGAGCACTAAAAAGGCAAATCCGGCCGGTTGCGACAGGTAAATATGGAATTTGGCAATGTTTGCATCTTATTGAGGAAAACAAAATTTTAAATCATGCCAAAAGTTAAAGTACCGAGGAAAAGTACAACAATCGACATGACGGCGATGTGCGACGTGGCGTTCCTGTTGTTGTCTTTCTTCATCCTCACCACTAAGTTCAAGGCGCCCGACGTACTGGCGGTAACGACACCTAAGTCGGTGTCTACCAAGGCGGCAGAACAAAAAAATGTGGTGTTGATCACGATGGATAAGGAAGGCAAGGTATATTTCCAGGTTGCAGACGAAAATCCTGACGAAAAGGCAGAAATTCTGGACGCGGTAGCGCAAGCCAAGGGTATTACCCTGACCGCCCAGGAGAAAGCTGGTTTCGCACGTGGGGGAGCCTTTATCGGCGTACCTTTTTCGAAGCTAAAATCGTATCTTGCTCTAACCGCCGACCAGGTTAAGAACTACAAAGCCGATGGAATTCCTGTAGACAGTTCAAATAATGAACTGATTACATGGATCGGAGCTGCCAATACAGCATTCACCGGTAAGAAGATGAACCTGTTGGTGAAAGGTGATAATGACGCGAAGTATCCTTCTTTCAAAGGCATTATCGATGCCCTGAAAAAGAATGAGATCTTCAAGTTTGCTATGATCACCGATCCGGAAGGTGTTCCTGCAGGTACAGACCTGTGGAAGACCAACCAAAATGCACCGGCTAACAAGCCTGCAACGGACGATTAAAGCGACGAGTAATCAAGTTTCCTAATTCTAAAAAAATTGCGATATGGCAGAAATGGATACCTCGTCGGGTGGGGGACATAAGAAAGGACCTGGTGTAAAGAAGGGGAAAAAGCTGTCCACGCGCGTCGACCTGACGCCGATGGTGGACCTCGGATTCCTTCTGATCACGTTCTTCATCTTCACCACGACGATGAGCCAGCCTACAGCTATGAAGCTTTTCCTGCCGAAAGACACGGAAAAGCCTGAGGATCAGAATAAGGTAAAGGCCTCTGGCGCTTTGACCCTTATCCTGGCCAAGGACAATACCATCTTCTATTACGAAGGTGAGCTGTTACCCGATGGCAGCAACTTCAAATCGACTGGTTTTAAAGAAGTTCGGGACCTTATCATCAATAAGAAGCGTACCACTGCACCGGACGACTTCGTAGTGGTGATCAAGCCCACCCCCGATGCTACTTATAAGAACACGGTTGATATTTTGGATGAAATGACCATCAACGAGGTTAAGCGTTATGCCCTGGTAGATATATTTGATGTTGAGCTTCAATTAGCTGCGAAGTCTCTGCAATAAATATAATATTCTTGCCAAAGGCATATGGAATCTTAGTTGTAAAGCATCTTATAACAAAGCACATTTATGGAAATCAATAAAATATTAAGCGCCGACGTCCTTGATATCATCTTCGAGGGAAGGAACAAGGAATACGGTGCTTATCAACTGCGCAAAACCTACAATAAGCGCCTGATGACGGCTCTTATTGTGACTGCGTCTATCATATTGCTTTCGTTTGGTGGTTATGTGCTATCAAACTTATTGAATAAGGAAGACGTCAAGAAAGAAATGGTGGTGCAGGACGTGCAGTTGGAGGAGATCAAACAAGAAGAGAAAAAAGAAGAGCCACCTCCTCCTCCTCCGCCCAAACCACCAGAACCTCCCAAAGTGGAAATGGCCAAATTTACTCCTCCCAAGATCGTAAAGGATGAGGAAGTAAAAGAGGACGAAAAACCACCCGAAGTGGAGAAACTGGAAGACACCAAGATCGGTACAGTTAACCAGGAAGGTATCAAAGATGAAGGCATCGTGGCACCTCCTGTAGAAGACGCCGGTAAGGGTGTGGTTGAAGCTCCCAAGAAAGTTGAAGAAGATTGGGACAAGACCTTTACCAAGGTAGAAATCGAATCTGAATATCCCGGCGGTTCCGGTGCATGGCAGCGTTACCTCAACAAAACGCTCCGCTATCCTCAGGACGCGATCGACAACGAAGTACAGGGTACAGTAGTGATCCAGTTCATCGTTGACAAAGAAGGTACGGTGAGTGATGTTGAAGCGATCAGCGGCCCCGAAGAATTGCGTGCCGAAGCGGTACGGGTAATCAAGAAGAGTGGTAAGTGGACTCCTGCCGTACAAAACGGTCGTCAGGTTAAGTCTTACAAAAAACAGCCCATCGTATTCCGTTTGGAAACCGAAGGCTAAGACCAAACTTCGCAAATCATTAAGGTCCTCTCCGATTTCGGAGAGGACTTTTTGTCTTACGCCGGCAGGGATACCTGCCGGCTATTTTATGGGCAACAGCCTTCCGGCTGGCCCGAATCAGCCGCGACGATGGGGGGCGATGCAGGGCATTCCATGTAGCTGCATTATCTAGTGTGGGGAACATGCGCACACGGCACCAGTAAGTATTGTGGCGTGGTCAGGCGAAGGAACAAAATGTGCCTGTTTGCAGGTTGTAAGAAGGGCGTTCGATCGCTGCCGTAGAAGCATGAATAACTAATCCATCGCTCTTACGATCGTTTCAATACAAGGTGTAATGTGTGGGAGCAAATAAACAGCTGTGGGTGCATGTTATAGACTGCGTTTAGCGGGTATCCAGTTAATAACGCTGCGATGCAACAAGCAGACTATTTCACACGGGTAGCAAAAAAATATAGTTCTGTGGAAACGTTTTTAGCGAGGCATCTTATGAGTAAAACCAATTGCCATGGAGATTACTAAGATCCTCTCCGCCGACGTACTCGATATCATCTTCGAGGGGCGGAACAAATCGTATGGCGCTTACGAATTACGTAAATCGTATAGCCGCCGTTTAATGATAGCTATTACCGTTATGTTGTCTGTATTGCTCTTGCTGATCGGTGGATACATCTTTGCCAACATGAGCAAGAAGGAAACGATCAGCGGGGTGCTGGTTCCCAAAGATCTCGAGCTGACCATCATTGAGCCGGAAGACAAGCCCGTGGAGCCTCCTCCCGTGAAGGAGCCACCGCCCATGAAGCAGATCGAGACCAAACAGTTTACGCAGTTCCTGGTGACCAAAGATGATCAGGTAAAGCCCGAAGAAGTACCCCCTACTATGGACGACTTAGAAGACGTCAAGATTGGTACGGCCAATGTCGACGGTTTGAAGGATGATGGGGTGGTAGCACCACCTTCCGATGACGCGGCGGGTAAAGGAGTAGTATTGCCTCCCAAGAAAGAGGATCCCTACGACGACGGCATCTTCCGGAAAGTGGAGATAGAATCCAGTTATCCAGGAGGTCCGGCAGCCTGGGCTCGTTTTCTCAACAGAAACCTGATGAAGAATATGCCCCAGGACGCATTAGACAATGGCATTCAGGGTCGGGTAGAGATTCAGTTTGTGGTGGACACATCTGGTAACGTCAGCAATATCGAGGCGCTCAATGGCCCCCCCGAGCTGCACGAGGCGGTGATCAATGTCATCAGAAAAAGTGGTAAATGGGAACCCGCCATACAGAATGGAAAAAAAGTAAGATCTTATAAACGTCAGCCCGTCATCATCAAGTTGGAAGAGCAATAATAGTTTGTTTTGGAATCCGTTTTTTCTTGAATGCTGATTTGCAAGCCCCGCACTCCACGTGGGGCTTTTTGTTGCCCCGGATAGGTTAATTTTGCCCCGGAACTATAAATCCGACGACTATATGGCAAAGCTTCTGGGATGGGATGATACGATTGTGGCCCTGGCAACTCCACCGGGCATTGGTGCTATTGGGGTGATCAGGATCAGCGGCAAACAGGCATATGCCATCGTCAACCAGCTTTTCCCGGCCAAAGACCTTTCCGTCCAGCCTTCGCACACCATTCATGTTGGCCTCCTGAAAGAAGGTGACGTCACCTTGGATGAAGTCGTAGTGTCTTTGTTTAAAGGGCCCCGCTCGTATACCGGGGAAGACGTTATTGAGATCTCCTGCCATGGTTCGCCCTATGTGCAACAACAGGTGATACAAGCCTGTGTACATGCAGGCGCACGCCTGGCCAAGCCGGGTGAGTTTACCCAACGTGCCTTTCTCAATGGCAAACTTGATCTCACGCAGGCGGAGGCGGTAGCTGACCTGATTGCCAGCAATACCGAAGCATCCCGTAAAGCAGCCTTGCACAATATCCGGGGAGGGTTTAGTGATGTGCTGAAGCAGCTGAGAGATCAATTGCTGTCCTTTTCTGCCCTGATCGAACTGGAACTGGATTTCTCCCAGGAGGATGTGGAATTCGCCGACAGAACGCGGTTGTATAACCTGATCGCCGAGGCGCGGGTGGTAGTAGAGAAACTACTGCACTCGTTCAAACTGGGCAATGTGATCAAGAACGGCGTACAGGTAGCCATCGTGGGTAAACCCAATGCCGGTAAGTCGACCCTACTGAATGCTTTGCTGAATGAAAATCGGGCCATCGTGAGCGAAATTGCCGGTACTACCCGGGATACCATCGAGGAAGTATTGAACATTGACGGCATCCTGTTCCGGCTGGTGGATACGGCCGGTATTCGGGAACATACCAGCGATATTATAGAAAGCATTGGGGTGGAAAGGAGTCTGGCCAAAATGCAACAGGCCGATGTGGTTGTATACCTGTTCGATGTACAACAGACGAGTATTGCCGAATTAGAGGCTGTGAAGCAAGACCTCGACAACCGCCAGCTGAAATACCTGTTGGTGGGAAATAAGTCGGACCTGGCCAGCGATGACATCAGAAATAATTTTGATGCCCGTGCCAGTATCGTGTTCATTGCTGCCAGGCAACAGCTGCACATAGAGGTACTGAAAGAACGCCTGGTCGACATGGTGCTGCAGGGCCAGTTACAGACCGAAGATACCGTGGTGACCAATGCCCGTCATTACCATGCCCTGCAGGAGGTACTCAAGTCGATTGCAGATATCCGGGCTGCGATGGAAAACAATATTCCGGGCGACCTACTGGCCATCGATATACGCCGTTGCCTGCATTATCTGGGCGAGATCACTGGGGAGATATCCAACGAAGATCAACTGGACTATATCTTCAGTAAGTTTTGTATCGGGAAGTAGGGCGTGATTCAAGACCTGGAGCATTTCCTTCCTTTTTACCTGAAACTTCAGGCGGTTGCAATAAGGTCACCGTGTTGGTGCCACGATGACCTGATTGATGGTGATTGCTTATTGGCCGGCCAGTTTTTGAAGCCGCTTCTCGAAGCCGCTCTTTAAAGACGTATAGGCGGCAGAGTCAAGTTGGCTTTTCTGACGGTCTATCACCGCTAATCCTTTTTGGTAAAAGGCTTTCGCTTGCTCGTTGTTCTTGTTGCTTTGTTGAAATTCTCCCATACTATCGTACAGGTTGACATCATCGGGATACATTTCCAGTGCCCACTCGATCACCTGGATCGCCCGATCGATTTGTTGTGAGTAATACAAGTTATAGGCAATGTGATTGATGTCTCCTTCTGTTGGCAATTTCAAACCGGTCTTTTCCGATTGCTGCCGGTAGTATTGTTGTAGTTTCTTCAGGAAAAAGAAATTCCTGTTCGTCGCCTACGGCCAGGTAGGTAAGTTGGAAAAAAAAGTTCTATCCTGCCAGTAAGAAGCTGGAAACCCTCGTAGGGAAAAATACCGCTCCGCTCTATTGTAAAGTGGAATACCTGATAGATAACGATCACTCCAGCACTCCGCTTGCTGGCAGGGCCATTGTTTCCTGAATGCATCGAGTATTTGCTCATTGTCGTAATACATATTGCGACTTACTGCAATGACGGCCTGAAACAGTTCGGGCGCATGGATCAAAGTGTATATAGAGAAAGTGGCGCCGGGCGAATGACCAATGGCAATATTATACCGATTGGTATGGAACCGCTTGTCGATCTCTGGCATCACCTCCTGCTGCAGGTAGGCGGCGAGGGTATCGGCGCCGCCCATTTTAACACCTGGGTAATAATCCTTGTAGGGTTGGTCCGTATTGTTCTTTGGTAAAAATTCAAACTGTCAGTTCTTAGTTTTGATTCCCACCAGGATGTAGGGACTGATAAATGTGTTGGAAAGCGATGAAAGATAATTGGTGGAAGAGATCACGTAGTCTGTAAAGATGCTGCTTTGTGCATCGAACAGGTAAACCACCTTATAGCGCCTGTTGGGCGCATGCTGATAACCTTTGGGCAGGAAGACTTTAATCTCCCTTTTGTCGTTAAAGTATTTGGAATCGATACTGATCGTTTCACCAGGTTGAAACTGAGCCGACGTGAATAGGGCAGCCAGCAGCGAAACGGACAGCAAAAACGCCAATAGTCTTCGTGTTCTTGCGTGTGTTTTAGGGGCTAACGAGGTAGGCAGGGCTGATTGCCTGTTCAGAGAATTTGTTGTTTTCATGGCATACTTTGTACGGCAAATGACGAAAAGTTGCCCAATCAGGAATTGTATTTTTCAGCCAAACCCCATTCAGATAATCATGAAGAAAGATAAAATTGAGCTGATCGTAGTATTTAAAAAGGACATCAGCGAATCAGCCGCTGAAGAAAAACTGACTAACACCGGAAGCGCTTACCGCAGTGGCATGGACTCCAGCAGGGGGAAACTGTATTTTTACAGTACTGGTCCCAAGTTCATACTCACGCTGGTTACGGAGATGGAGAGAAGCAAGGTCACCAGGGCCTTGGAGGGAATGCCGGAGATTCATGAAGTATATACACCCGACTGGACAAAATGTAAGGACTAGCCAGCTCTCTAATCACAAAAAAAGCCCGGTATCTGAGGATACCGGGCTGCACATATTTTCAAAACTGCTTTATCTACCGTTGGCTCTCAATACCACGATATCCTTCTTCAGGTCATCATCGTACGTTTTCTTGATGATATAGTGCCAGCCTTTGTCTGACACATCTACAAAGAAGATCTCATCTTTTTTGTGGGCAGCTACCGCATCCTGGAATTCTTTCGGGAACATCAGTTCACCAAAGAACCAGTCTGTATCACCTTTGGTCGTGTTACCATCCATGGTATACTCATCAGACAGCTTGGCGAAAGGAACACCGGAATTCGCTTTCTGCACAATAATCTTTTTTATGCTGTCGACCTGGGCGGGAGACAGGGAACCACCATCCAGGAAAACATATTGCGCTCGGTATTTCACGGACTGCGCCGCTTCCAGTACCTTATAGGTTACATAACCCACTGAGAATACATCGCCTTTATTCTGCCGCAGTAAGCGTTTTTCGATCAGCGACGTATCTTTTCCTGCCGATAGTTTAAGAAGTGTAGGTTTCAATTCGGGGCGTGAGTCGATAAACTTTTGTGCCTCTGCCTGCGTATTGATCTTTTGAAAATCTTGGAAAACCGTTTGTTGCGCAAAAACCGGTAATGAGAAGAGCATTACCAACACCCAAAGTCCATGTTTCATGTGTAAATAAGTTTAAGTCCGTTTGTCCAGAAAATAACTGCAAGCTGCCGCTTTTGTTCGGCGCGACCTGCTTTTGAAGATACTATTTTTTGATAATATCGGACTGCCCCACTTGGCCACAAAACGCAACAAAATGTTAATTCGCCAGGGCCGGAATTTAACATTCAGGAAATACTGCACATCTACTTTCGGCGCCTAATAACTGGGAAAATGCCGAAACGACTACTCAATTTAGTTACATTTCTATTTGTTCTTATCTCTTCTTTATCTTACAGTTATGCTCAAACAACCCAGGCTTCTTTTATCGGAAAGGTGACCGACGCCGACAAGAAGCCCCTGGCCAACGCAAGCGTAATCGTTAAGAACGAATCAACAGGATTCAATGCCACTACTCTTACCAACGCAAAAGGCGATTTCGTATTCAAGGAATTACCCCTCGGCGGTCCTTATACAGTACGTGTAAGTTTCGTAGGGTATGGTGAGCAAAAAAAGCCCGGCTACAACCTGAGCCAGGGTGATGTGATCACCGTGAATTTCGACCTGAAGAATGCTGCCCAGGAGATTGCGGCCGTAACGGTCAGCGCGACTGCCAATCGTTCCAAGGGGAAGGTGGAAAACCTGGGTGCTGCCACAGCCATCTCTGCTCGGCTGATGACACGAATGCCCATCAATGGTCGTAACTTCTCCAACCTGATGGACCTCTCGCCCCTGAGCCGCGGCGGTAACCTGTCTGGCCAATTAGGCTCTTCTACCAACTATTCTATCGATGGTATGAATGCCAAGAACCCGACTTCAGCTGGTGCTACCACCAGCCGTAGCGGTGCTCCTTACAGCATCTCGATCGAAGCGGTTCGTGAATTCAAAGTAGTTACCAATCAATATGATGTTACCTACGGACGCGCCGGCGGTGGTACCGTGAGTGCGGTAACGAAGTCGGGAACCAATACGCTGACCGGTTCCGTATTCGGGTACGGTCGCGCCGATTGGTTGGCCAGCCCTTATGACATTCGTGGTAACAAAAGAAGCAACAACTACTCAACCTATCAGTATGGATTCACCCTGGGTGGCCCCATCATCAAGGATAAACTGCACTTCTTCCTGGCCTGGGATCACCAGCAGGACCTGCGTTCCCTGGTGATTGCCGACGTGCAAACACCGGTGGATGAGAACCGCTTCAACGTTACCCGCGTGATCCTCGACTCGATCGTTAAGATTGCCCGTGATAAATATGGTGTGTCCAAATCACAGCCCCAATACGGCGCTTTCGATAAGAAACGTAATTCAGATGCTGCCTTCCTACGCCTCGACTGGCAACTCAACCCGAGGAACCTGTTGACTATTCGTAATAATTTTACCAACGATGTCAATAAACTGGGGCTGATCGACAATAGTGCGATTAACTTGTACGAATCTGCCGGTAACGATTTCAACCTCGACAACAGCTTCCTCGTTACGCTGCGTTCTTCCATCAACTCTCGTTTGACAAACGAACTGAAAGTGCAGCACCTGTATACTTACCAAAGCAGCGAGCCGGGTGATGCATTGCCTTCAACCAATATCCCCAGAGCGCAAATCGAGCGTGTAGTATCCAATATCAATGGTGCTAACAGAACTACTACGATCCAGATCGGTGGTCACCGATTTGCACAAGAGTGGTTCAAGAACAACGTGTTCCAGTTAGTGAATAACCTGTATTACAATACCAATGCAGTTCGTTATACTTTCGGGGTCGACTTCATGTATACCCATGGCCGCTCCTCCTACGGTAGTGAGGTGAATGGTCGTTTCCACTACGACAGTATCCAGAATTTCCTCAACAACAAGCCTTACCGCTATTTCCGGGAAGTACCTTTAATGGCTGACCCAAGTGTGGTTTCCAACATCCTCAACCTGGGTGCTTATGGTCAGATGCAAACCAAGCTCGCCAAAGGAATGGATATGACATTGGGTCTGCGCCTGGATTATGCACATTATCCTACACCAACTTTCAACCAGCTGGTATTTGATGAGCTCGGCCTGCGCACCGACAACAAGCTGGCTTCTTTCATTGTACAGCCCCGCGTACAATTTACCTGGGATGTAAATGAAAAGCACACGGACTATATCCGTTTTGGTGCCGGCGTATTTGCTTCTGATCTGAACAACTACATGGTGATCAATAACCTGACCTTCGACGGGAAGCATTTTGGCACCGTTGACGTGCGTGCCCCGAACCTACCTGTAGCAGATTTCGTAGGATACCGCAACAACCCAGGATCTGCGCCTACTTTGGCAGCTTTCCAGGTTCCTACCATCAATATGAACGGTCCCGATGTAAAAGTGCCGGTAGTGTATAAAGCCAACCTGTCTTACTCCCGTTTCATCACCGAACGTTTGAAAGTAGGTGTTACCGGATATGTGACACTAGGCCGTAACAACTACGACTATGTAGATCGTAATATGGTGAAAGATCCTTATTTCAGAATGACTGCCGAAGGCAATCGTGGTGTGTACATTCCGCTCGATAAGATGCCTGCCAGTGGCAATGGTGACTGGTTAAACGGCCGTATCAGCAACAAGCTGGGGCGTGTACTCGAACTGAACAGCGACGGCAAAGTAAATCAGTTTGCGGTAGTGGCTGATGCGAACTGGAACTATTTCAAAGATGGTGAAGTGTCTATCAGCTATACCTGGAACGATACCAAGGATAATATCTCCTTCAACGGTAACGTAGCCAACACCTCAACATTGTCGCTGCCTGTAAAGGATGACCCCCGTGACCTGAGCCTGGTTACTTACTCCGACAACCAGTTCCGTCATAAGGTGGTTTTCTATGCAACTTCGCCAACGCTCTGGGGCTTTAACCTCGGTGTGCGCTACTCTGGTATCGGTGGTACACGTTATACCCTGACTTCGGGTGTAAACAGCAACGCCGATTTTGTTGGCACCAATGACCTGGCTTATATCTATAATATCAAGGGCGGGGAAACCTCTGCTGATGTGGCAAAAGGTCTGCAGGCCATCCTGGATAATCCCGCAGCCAGCCAAAGCATCAAGGATTATATCACTAAATACCAGGGCACTTTCGCCGAGCGCAATGGTGGTGTCAATGGCTTCTACGGTGTATTTGATGTACGCCTGAGCAAGAAATTCAGCCTCTCCAAAACCAAGCCTTATGCGGTGGAATTGTCGGCTGATATCTTCAACTTCGCCAACTTCCTGAAGAAAGGCGAGGGCGCATACAAAACACTGGGTTCGCAAACCCTGTATGCTGGCAAAGGTTTCGATGCTGCCAACAGACGCTTCAACTATGCAGTGAACACAGCAGGTGTAATCGCTCCTTCAGGCGATCCCTACCAGGTGCAGATTGGTTGTAAGCTCAGTTTCTAATAAATTGTTTATTATTGAAGGGTGTATCTCCACAGGTACACCCTTTTTTATTTTGTACCGTTAATAATTCATAGCCATGAATGCAATTGGAAACACCCCACTGATCAAACTGGAACACCTGGTAGAACCAGGTTGTGCCGACATTTACGTTAAATACGAAGGAGCCAACCCAACGGGTAGCATGAAAGACCGGATGGCCCTATCGATGATTGAAGGAGCGGAGAAGCGGGGAGAACTGACACCTGGCGGCAGGGTCGTGGAGTTTACCGGTGGTAGTACCGGGAGTTCGCTGGCCATGGTCTGCGCCAGGAAAGGATACAAAGCTCATTTTGTGTCGTCGGATGCATTCTCTGAAGAGAAACTACAAACCATTCGCGCATTTGGCGCTTATCTCGATATTGTACCGAGTGAAAACGGAAAGATCACGACTCCCCTGTTTGAATGGATGCGGGCCAAAGTGCAGGAACTGCGTAAGCAACCGAATACCTTCTGGACCGACCAGTTCAATAATCCAGACAACCGCAACGCCTATCATGCCATGGCCAGGGAGATTATGGAGGTATTGGGAACTGATATTGATGCGTTCATTACCGGAGTAGGTACCGGTGGCAGTTTTTCGGGAAATGCTGAAGCGTTCAAAGCGGCCAATAGCGCGATTCGTTGCATCGCCGTGGAGCCGATGAATGTGCGTGTATTGTCGGAGGGAACGAAGAACGGCTCGCACAGGCTGGAAGGTATAGGAACCTGTACCATTCCCGGTAATGTGCGTACCGACCTGATAGATGGCGTGATTCCGGTAACGGATGAAGATGCTTTTGCCATTGCCCGGCGCCTGGCCAAGGAGGAAGGAATATTTGGCGGTATTACGTCTGGTGCGAATGTGTGGGCCGCCTTGCAGGAGGCAAGAAAACTGGGTGCTGGTAAAAAAGTGGTGACCATCATCGTCGATTCCGGTCTCAAATACCTGAAAGGAGATCTACACAAATAATAAAACATGAAGAAACTGTTCTTTTTTTTAATCGTACTCTTTTGCGCCAGAGCCAATGCCCAGCAACAATATGTAACCGAGAAAGACCTGCCTTACTATGCCTCCTCTATCAGTAGTAAAGACAGCTATATTGCTTCGCAATGCAAACTGGATGTGTATTATCCCAAAGGGGCGACGAATTTTGCCACCATTGTATGGTTTCACGGCGGCGGCATTACGGGGGGAAGTAAATCCATTCCCAAAGCACTGATGGAAAAAGGCTATGCGGTAGTGGCCGTTGGATATCGTTTATCACCCAAAGTGAATGCGCCAGCTTATATCGAAGATGCTGCGGCAGCGGTAGCCTGGGTGTACCAGCATATTGCGCAGTATGGCGGAAGTACCAAACTGGTCTTTTTATCTGGTCACTCTGCTGGTGGATACCTCAATATGATGATCACGTTGGACAAGAAATACCTGGCGAAGTACAGCATCGATGCCAATACCATCGCGGGGGTCATTCCCTTCAGCGGTCAGGTGATTACCCATTTTACAGTGCGCAAAGAGCAGGGGATAAAAGAATTACAGCCAACGATCGATCAATACGCTCCGCTGTATCATGTAAGGCCCGATGCGCCCCCGATGTTGCTGATCACCGGCGATCGGGAAAAAGAGTTGCTGGGCAGGTATGAAGAGAATGCCTACCTCAACCGCATGATGAAGCTGGCTGGCCATAAAGACACGCGTTTGTACGAATTACAGGGTTATGACCACGGCGGTATGGCAGAGCCTGCCTTCCCGTTGTTGTTGGCAGAAGTGAAAGCAATTGTCAAAAAGATAACCGGAAATTGATTCTTCCGGAGCGCTGCCGGCCGGCAGCGCTCCTTCTTTATAAATACCACCGATCGGCTGATGCCAGGGATAAGTATACGTTATCTCCCTTACTCACGGTATTGTCGATGGTTCTGGCTGTTACCCTGCTTTTGCCCATAGCAAGCTCCACTTCGTAATACCCTCCGTAATATAATATCTCCTTCACGGTGGCTTCAGCACCCGCATTGGATGTGGTGGAAATGATGATGTCTTCAGGGCGGATGAGTAGTTTCTTACCCGATTTACCTGTTGAGGCATCCCCATCGCCGATCAGCGTTTTGCCGGCGGCGGCATTCAGTAGGGTGTAATTGCCAAAAAGGCCGGCTGTGTATTCTGAGGCAGGTTGGCGGTAAAGTGCCTGCGGCGTGCCTTGCTGGATCACTTGCCCATCTTTCATCACCAGTATCTTGTCGGCCCAGGAAAGACTGTCCAGCGGATCATGCGAAACCATGATACAGGAGATCTTCAGTTTACTGCTGATATCACTGATCACCCTTTTCAGCAGCTTTTTGTGTACCATATCGGTATTAGAGAACGGCTCGTCTAGCAACAATAACCGGGGAGAAGTGATGAGCAATTTGGCCAGGGCAATCCGCTGCTTTTCTCCTCCCGAGAGTTGATTGGTTCGACGCTTCAGCAGGTGGTCGATCTGGCAAACCTCATACAAGGTGGCCCCCGCCTCGTCACTCAGTAAATTGGCATATTCAAGTACCTGCTCCACCCGCAGGTTATTGGGCAATTCAAAATGCTGGGACAGGTACACGATGCCCGGATGGCCAGGGATCAGTTTATCGGCAGGACCCAATATCTTTTTTTGTTCAAAGTGGACAATACCACTTTGCGATTCTGCCAGGCCGGCAATGATCTTCAGCAAGGTGCTTTTGCCCGACCCTGTTTGTCCGGCTATCGCGATCTTTTCAAATTTCTCCTGTGTAAAACTAATGTCTTTGAGTTCAAACCCTCTTTCGTCTTTTCTCGTAATACCGGATACTGATAGTAAATGCATGATGGTAACAAGGAGCATTGGCTCCCGGGAGGCCAAAATTAAGCATTCAACCACAATTGATTTTAATCGCTATTTTTAACGCAAATTCCATTCGCATGCGTATTACCCCTTTGCCCAGGCAAGCCTGGAGCGTATACCTGCTCATATTATCCATTTTTTTTATAGTAAGCTGTAAGAAAGAGCAGTCGTTTGAAGCCGGTAAAGATGCAGAACTAGGCGGCACTGCGGTTTTTACGCTCGTACCATCCGGTAACGATTGTTCGGATGCCAGCACACCAGGTACTTATATAGTTGGAAAAGCGACGACCATTGCCGAGCTGGTGATGATCACAGTGAATGTGACGACTCCCGGCACGTGGACGTATAAGACAGCTCCGGTGAATGGATTTTCGTTTGCAGGATCAGGGATCTTCGATACACCGGGCGATCAGCTGATTGCCCTGGTGGCAAGCGGTACACCGGCTGCAGCGGGTACAACCAGTTTTCCCCTTAAGATAGGCGGTATCGATTGCAGCTTCGACATTCAGGTGAGCACAACCGGTACTGATCCGCAGGGCGACACCTACTACAAGGCTACCATTGGGGGCGTAAACTACACGGAAACGGTAACAGTTACTAATGACTATGTGGCCCTTTCGGGCGTGAGTGGGAGTAATGATGTCAGTTTAAATGCATCCATCGAACACCTGACCTCACCATTGCCAGCAGGTTCTACTGAAATGTACATCGACAAGGGAATTTTTAAAAACTACAACACGGCCACCGAAGCACAGTTCAAGGATTTCTTTGCCGTCAACACCTATCCCTATGCCCCGCCCGCGACTAACGCCTATCAAAACGGCAACGGGGTGATTATTGACTGGGTCGATAAAAGTGGTGTAAAATGGTCCTCCTTCCATGCCACAACAGTTCAGCCCTCCGGCAGTAGCTTCAAGATCGTCAGCATAGAAGAGATACGTGATCCAACGGGTATTTACGGACTGAAGGTCAAGATGCAATTCAACTGCACCCTCCATAAAGAAAATAGTACCGAAACAACCGTGCTTACCAATGGTGAAATGGTGGGACTATTCGGAAAGTTTTAGTCTATTCTTATTTCAACAGCACTTTTTTACCCGTCCTGGCGGAGGTCTTGGCGGCCTCCAGAATTTTCACGACAGTTACATTGTTGGGTAAAGCATACAAGCCGTCAGGAGCCACTTGTATCTTGCCGTGTACTACAGCGGCCAGGTATTTAAAAGGATCTTCGTATACCGGGATATCCTGTGCGGTAATTACGCGTTCCGTGACTTTATTGCCTTGTCTTAATACCATCCGTTTGCTATCTGGTGCAAAAATGTATCCCTTGTCACCATATACCTCCATGTCTTTCCGGTTGTACGGCCAGTTCCAGGAGGCCTGGATAATACACTGTGCGTCGGGATAGTCTACAATGATCGTAGCATCATCATCTACCTTCGGATACAATAATGGCTTGTACTGCCGGGTGACGGCCGTAACGGCAATCGGCTGTTGGCCACGCATCAGGTGTGTCATCAGGTTGGCTCCATAACAACCGAAATCTACCAGCGCCCCTGCACCATTCAATACCGGATCTGTCAGCCAGGCGAGAAATTCGGGTCCGCAGCCGATCTCTTTGGGCCCCTGGTGGCCATCATGGATCACTGTCTTGCGCACCTGACCGGTAAAGCTGCTGTCGAGTGCCAGTTGAAAAGTTTTGGCCACAGATGGGTACCAGCTGGTTTCATAATTCGTCAGCAGGTGGATCTTGTATTTACGGGCCAGTGAATCCATCTTGCGGGCATGGGCCACACTCACCGCCAGTGGTTTCTCTACCATGACATGAATGCCCCGGGGCGCACAGGCTTCCACCACTTCCAGGTGACTATAAATGGAGCCAAACGCAAGCACCGCTTCCGGCTTAACCGCATCCAGCATTTTTCCGAGATCGGTATAGAAGATATCTGTAGGCAGGTTGTAGCGTCGGGCCGACTTGCCCGCCAGGGCGGTATCCTTTTCACAAACACCCGCCAGTTCAATCGCCTGTTTGTCTTTGTATCCCAATATCCAGGCCGAGTGACCATGGGCAATGCCGGCAACAGCCACTTTCAAGGGTTGCGCCACGACCTGTGTGGTACAGGCAATCAATAAAAAAAGGATGAGTGTTCTCATCCTTAAATGTAAGCATTTTCTTGACCTACGTTTTTATTGAAGGGGAAACAGCCCTCTTATCGATGTCCCCTGCACAATGATCTCCTTATCCAACCCGCGCGTTGATCGTTTGTAACGCCAACTCAGGAGAAGAAAGGTAGAGTTTATAGAAATCGGCGGTACCGCCTACATGAATTTCAAAGGTGTTATTCCGGAAGGCATCCAACAGGGCGTCTGCCACGGCCGCGGCAGGAATGCCTTTGCTGCCACCGATCTCCTGCGAGAATTCAGTATCGACGAGCGGGGGCATCAATTCAAATACCTTGATATTGGTGTCTTGCAAGGCGATGCGTAGCGATTGGGAATAGGAGTGCAGGGCCGCCTTACTGGCGCCATACGAAGAGAGGGAAGCATTGGGCGCAAAAGCAACGATCGAAGAAACGTTGACGATAGAGGCGTCGGGTTGTCGTTGCAGCAGGGGCAGCAACAGTTCGTTGAGCCTGATCACCGACAGGTAGTTGGTGTGCAGTTCATCGGCCGCATTGCTATAGGCATTGGCTTTGCTATCGGCCAGCGAATACAAAATAGCACGGCCGGCATTGTTGATCACTACATTCAGGTCCGGAAATTCCTTTTCCAGCCTGGTTACCAGACTACGTACATCCTGCTCATCCGCTACATCGGATACAATACCCGTTGCCTGGGGCAATTGGGCCAGGGCTTTGTCCAGGCGTTCGCGGTTACGGCCGGTAATAATCACTTTGTTACCCTGTGCTGTCAGTTTTTGGGCAATGGCAAATCCTATACCGGCACTACCGCCGGTGATCAATACTGTGTTCTTACTAAGTTTCATGATTGTAAATTTTGTACTTGTTATATAATGTTATATACCAATCGGTATATGAATGTGCAAAAAAAAGGACCTTATTCCCGGCTGATCGCATCGATCATATCTTTTACACTGTCCAGTACCGTATTCAGGTAGGCAGGTTTGTTGGTGGTCTTGCTCAGCAGAATACCTCCTTCTATCAGGGCCATGATGGACAGCGCCGTCTTTTCGGGAAGTATGTTTTTATTGAACTCCTTAGCGGCAATACCAGCCTGGAGAATTGATTCGATCTCTTTTTTCCAGTCGATGATCGCCTTATTTACTTTTTTGCGCAGTGGCTCGAAGGTATCGTCAGCTTCTGTTCCGGCATTCAACAGTGGGCAGCCCCCCTTGATGAAATCACCGCTGTGCTCGCTTCCGAAAATGGCCACATAGGCCAATAGTTTGTCTTTATTGGTAACTGACTTTTGCTGTGCCTTCGCAATGATCTTATCGCGGTGTGCAATGGTGTAATCAAATACGGCTAAGGCCACTTCTTCTTTGTTCTCGAAATTCCCATAAATACTACCCTTGGTGAGTTGGGTAGCCTCTGTAAGATCAGACAGCGAAGTACCCGCATATCCTTTCGTATTGAATACCGCAGCGGTGGATTCAATGATGAACTGACGGGTCTCTTCTGATCGTGGCGTGAACTTCATGATGCAAATATACCGATCGGTATATGGTGTTTCCAAATATTGCGGGGCTTATTTTCTGAAGGGATTGTTAAGATCAGCGACACCAGGGGATGCAGCAGGTTGCGCATTAGCATTTAGTCACGTGATACTCAAGCGATATGATTGCTAATGAGCTGCTCTAACCGGTCAGAGAGATCTTTTGTAACCTGGCCGGGTTGGCCGGTGCCGATCACCTGTCCGTCGAACCTGACCACCGGCAGTATGTTTTTGGTAGTACTGGTAACAAAGGCCTCCCGGGCCTTGTAGATATCATCGAGGGTAACTTCCCTTTCTTCGACCACGTATTGTTCTTCGGCCAGCTGGAGTACCTGTTTGCGGATCACGCCCTGCAGAATACGATGGGAGGGTGTAACGACTTTTGGGTCTTGTGTTACGATGAAGAAATTGGAACGCGGACATTCGGTCACCCGGCCGTCCTGGTGATACAATACATCCTGTGCCTCTTGTTGCTGAACAAAACCCTGTAGCCAGATGGCCATGAGGTAGTCGATGCTCTTGGCCGCTGGTAGCTGGCGTTGGTGGGGATACGTGGCCAGGTGGATACCGGTGGCCTGCAGCTGTCGGTCGATGGACACGGGTTGCTGGGTGATGATCAGGTTGGGCGTGGCGATAGTGAAGCCATCCGCAGCATAGCCACCAGTCAGCGTGATCCGGATACCGGAATCGGGCAATTGATTGCGCTCCATCAGTTGGAAGATGAGTTGCTTCAATGCCTGCCTCGAATAACTTACCGGCAACTGCAACAGGGAGGCTGATTGGTAAAATCGATCGAGGTGATCTTCCAGAAACACTGGTTTGCCCTGAATCGTTTTGAAGAAATCAAAGACGCCATAGCCCCTTTGTATAGACAGGTCCTGAACCCGGAGGGTGGCTTCTTCTGCCGGGAGCAAAGTATGGTTGACGATCGCGTATAGCATATTTTAGCGTTGAATGCGATGATTTTTTTTGAGCAATTCCACGACCTGTTTAACGGGCAAAGCCTCCACCGCATGTCCGCGGAAACCACTGGTAGTAGTAGCCGTGAACAAGGAGTTGAGAATGGCCTCTTCGGTTGCTTCGATAGCTGCCAGGAAGACCGGTGTTACTGCATCATTATTTAACAGGGTATATGTCTGAGAGGGGCCGGCAGCATTGTGCGGAATGCGGTTACCTGCTGCAGTGGAGAAAGCGATGATATAGTCTCCACTGCCATTGGAGGCAATACCGCCGGTTTGCGCGAGCCCCATAAAGGCCCGTTTGGCCAACCGCTGTAGGTTACGTGCGTCGATGGGGGCGTCGGTGGCTACCACGATCATACAGGAACCATCCACATTATTGAGCAGCTGGTCGCTGAAGCTGAATTTTTTGAGTTCTTTCCCCAATGGTACGCCGTCGACTTCCAGCACGCCGCCAAAATTGGTTTGTACCAGCACGCCCACGGTGAAGCCTCCCAGGCTGGCGGGCAGTTTGCGTGAGGCAGTACCGATGCCCCCCTTGAAACCGAAGCAGGTGGTACCTGTGCCGGCACCTACACAACCTTCCTTGACGACTCCTGTATCTGCCTGGCGGATGGCAGTCAGTACATCCGCCTGCGTTACATGTTGACCACGGATATCGTTGAGCCAGCCATCGTTGGTTTCGCCCACCACCGCATTGACGGATTGTGCGTTCTCGTTTCCTTTTTGTTGTAGCGTATAATTGATGACAGCCTGCATGGCCGTGGCCACACTGAGGGTATTCGTCAATACGATGGGTGTTTCCAGGTTGCCCAATTCCTGTACCTGGGTACTGCCGGCGAGTTTGCCAAACCCGTTGCCGGTGTAGATGGCTGCCGGCACCTTTTGCTGGAAGATATTACCATCGTAAGGCAGGATGGCTGTTACCCCCGTACGTACCGAATCGCCGCGCAGGATCGTGGTATGCCCTACCTTCACGCCGGGCACATCTGTAATGGCATTCCAGGTTCCGGTGGCCATTACACCTGGTCGTACACCGTAGTCACGTAGCCGCTGCTGGGCGGTGAGCGCCTGACAACCGATCAATAAAACCAATGGTAATAATATCCTGTGCATAGTAGCGAATGAGAGCAGTAAAAGTAAGTAAGATTGTAAGCCAATGTACGCCGAATATTGTATTTTATCGCAAAGCCGGCGGCTGCTGGTAATTGATCAATGGAGGGCTATTCGTTACTTCTACCTGGCAGATTCCAGCAGTCTCGCTAAGTTTCCAATCTCGTAACCCGGTTTTCCTGCTTTCAAAAGTCTATTATAATCATAGGGGATACTTTTGTCTCCGTATGGATCATTAGCTTCCTTACTGTGGAAGCATAATTTGTTATTGACAAGAAGCACCTAGAACGCACCAGCCCCACCTGGTGTGTTTTGGTTTGTATATACCTATGCTCCCGTATGACGAAAAAGCGCAAATCCCTCCAATGGGCCCGGCACCAGCAACGCTGGTTTGGCAAATGGCATTTGTACCTTGGCATTATTGCAGGCCTTATCGTGGCCATTGTGGGCGTTACCGGCAGCATACTGGTATTTCAGGATGAGATCGACCGCGCCCTCAACAAGGAGTTGTTTGTGGTGATGGAGCAGCAACATAAAATACCTGTGGAGAAGATCGTGCCCATGGTACGACAGCAATATCCCCACCTGCAGATAGATTACATCATGGCGCTCGATACCAACGCCAATGCAGCTTATCAGGCCTTTAATTTCAAGACAGAAGAGGAGTTCTTTATCAATCCCTATACGGGCGCACTGAGTGGAAAGCGTATTCACGAGAGTTCCTTTGTGCATATTGTCACGGAGATACACCGCACCTTATTGATACCAGCTGCCGGAAGGTATATCGTAGGCATCTCCACCCTGATCCTGCTGATCCTGACGATCACTGGTCTGCGCTTGTGGATACCGCAAAAGTGGAAACTGCTCAAGTCGGTATTGACCGTCAATTTCAAGACCAGTTTCAAGCGACAAAATTATGACTGGCACAATGTGCTTGGTTTTTATAGCGCGCCGGTCGTGGCCCTCTTGTCGCTGACAGGTGTTTGCATTACTTTCTCCTTACTGGTGGTACCGCTGTTGTTCCTGCTCAGCGGCCGGTCGCCCCAGGGCGTTGCCCAGGTGCTGGGTGCCAAATCCGAATACACACCAGGGGCAACACCTTTGTCGTTGGATTCGGTCGTGGCCATCGGCAAGCGCGCCATGCCTGAGAACAGGGTGGGTGGGTTGGCCCTGCCTACTGATAGTAGCAGCAACTACCGGCTCGATCTGGTGTCGCCTGGCTTGCCCAAATCCGGCAAACGCGAAATGCTGATCATTGATCAGTATACCGGAAAAGTATTGCTGAACAGCCGGACCGATTTTCCCAATGTTGGCAATGGTTACCTCAGTTGGGTAACGCCGATACACTACGGCAGCTTTGGTGGTCGACCAACGCAGATCGTTGCCTTACTCGCGGGGCTCATGCCCCTGGTCCTTTTCATCACTGGTTTTATCATCTGGTGGCCCCGGTACAAGAAGCAACGGAAGAGTGATTCGAAGAAAGCCCAACGGGCAGCCCAGCAGGCCGCCGCAGGTGATCAACCTATGGTGGGTGAACCGTCCGCGGCGGCCCCAGCAGCGGTTCCCAATGCCACCGTAGGTGCCATGTTGCAAAGCATTCCCGTACGACAATACTTCTGGATACACTTGAAGAAAGGCGTGGTCTATGCCAGCTGGTTTGTATTGATCGGTGCGGTGATGGGCGCCTTGTATGGTGTATTCTCCGGCATTGTGATCGAGCCCGCCGTTTTCACCGTTGTCTTCACGGCTATTTTTGTTACCGCCAATTTTGTAGTAGCCCTGATCAGTCTGTTATTTTACACACTTTTCCTGTTGCCATTTAAACGCAATGGCAGACCAGTACTCAAATACTTTGCCTTGTCACTTTCCTTCTTCCTCGTTTTCCTGGTGGCTTATTCACTGCTGATGAACACGGGAATGAAGATCTTTTGATGCCAGTTGTGTACGGTTGATCAGCGAGGTACTATCGGTTTTGGCAATCGCTTCTCCGGGGCAATTGGTGAAGTAGACATAATTGCCCATATCGTAAAACCGGTACACCTTGCATCCCTCGTGCTCGAACAGGTATTGCACGCGGTAGGTGCCATTATTCTCGGAAGGTTTTGAATACAACGGCTGTTGCACCCGGCAGGAGGCGATGGCCACGATGGCTAACACAGGTATAATTCTCCACATACGGATAGTTTCTTTAAAAGTACCGGCCTCTGGCTTATCAAAGCGTTAAAGCAATTATTTTGACATATTGTTAGACAATCGTCCGGCTATTCTTCCGGAAACCATCATCAGTGTCGCTGTCCATGATACCTATACTAGCCGCTTAATTCATCGTATCCTGCCGCGCCGTCGTCGGCTGGTACAGCGCTTCGTCGATGCCTGACCTTCCTGTCCTCCTCCTCTTTTTAAATTACCGGTACTTAAACCGTCAGGGTATATGAAACAACTATGGTCATTCCTCTTGCTGCTGGGCAGTATACATGCTTCGGCGCAGGCTGATATCGAACAACTATCCGATGAGTTCTCCGATGAAGCTTCCCTCGTACAGTGGAAGCGCTTTCATGACGTGGAAGGATTTCCCGATAAGATAGGATTGCTCGCCGTGAAAGAAGGAAAGCTGAAACTACAACCCAAAGCCTCGGGCTGGTATGCCGATAACCAGGCTCCCTTCCTGTTCAAAACCCTCACGGGCAATTTCGATGTGCGTGCCCGCCTGAAGGTAAGTGGTAAGGGCACTGAGCTGCCCACCATCGACTGGTCACTGGCGGGGCTCATGGTGCGGCAGCCTAAGCGGACCGATAGAAACAGTTGGCAACCCAGGCAGGAAAACTGGTTATTCATTACCACAGGTGTAGCCGAGCAAACAAACCTGCCAGTATTTGAAGTGAAGACGACCAATAACAGTTTGTCCAATCTTAAATTGCGGCCAGCCAAAGCAGGCTGGGTCGAATTGCGCATTGTGCGACTGGAAGCAGCGTTTGTACTGATGGCCCGCTATGAGGGGCAGCGCTGGCAAATACTGGAGCGTTTTTACCGTCCCGTCATGATGGGGCCATTGCAGGTGGGGCTCAATGCCTACAGCTGCTGGAATGCGATTCCGCCATCGATGAAGACCGATCCCAAAATATTCAACGAAAGAGTGGTGGATACCCCCGCCGATTTGCAACTGGAAGTCGACTATATCCGGTTTAAGCGCCCCCGCATTGACCTTACCCAGGTGCCGGGCTATCAACCTGCCTTTGGTCAGGTGCTTTTCTACACACCGGCCAATCTCCTGACAGACTATGCTATTTCCAATGAAACGATCCTCGCGATGGTAGGCGATTGACCAGGCTGCGGGCATGTCCGATGCAGGAAGACAAAGCTGCGCCCAGCGGGAGGCGAGGAGGCGGGATGGGCCAATAGCAGGTGGCATGGTTTTTTAACCAGTTGCCCCAAACAACACAACATGAGAGATTGGTTGCGAACACTCATCGCCGGTTATGCCGCCTACAAATGGGGCGGCGGTTGCCTGGGTACCATCATCGTATTTGCGCTCATTTACTGGATCTTAGGTTGGGGCGGTTGTTAAACCACCCTCCCGCTGGAAGGTATTTTGCGATACCTTTGCGCCGATGGAACTGTCTACCGAACAGATTATTGAACAAACCCGTAAATGGGTAAAGGATGTGGTCATAGGCTGTAACTTTTGTCCGTTTGCTGCCCGCGAAGTGAAGCGCAACAGTGTACGCTACGAAGTAGTGACGGCTACCCGTACCGACGATTCCTTGTCCATCCTGCTGGAAGCTTGCAAACGGCTCGATATGGAGCCCGACACGGAAACGACCCTCCTGATCTTTCCAATAGCCTTCGCAGATTTTGAGGAATACCTCGATCTCGTGGCCATGGCCGAACAATTACTGAAAAAGAAAGGATATGAAGGCGTGTACCAGGTCGCCAGCTTTCACCCCCAGTACAGGTTTGCCGGTGCCCCGGCAGATGATGCCGCCAATTTCACCAATCGGTCCGTGTATCCCATGTTACACCTGCTGCGCGAGGCCAGTATAGAAGCTGCCTTGAAAAAGTATCCCGATCCCGATAGCATTCCCGCCGATAATATTCACTTTGCCCGCGATAAGGGATATACGTATATGAAAATGCTGCGGGATAGTTGTCTCGATGTAGATTGATACGCCCGTTAATTATTTTCTACCGGTACAATGATGGACAAGGCATGCGGTTCGATGGCCGCCTCTAATGAATGCACCTTGCCCAGGTATTCACCATCCACCTGGAAATGGGTTTTGTGCTTCGATTGCACCGTTACCGACCTGGTTTTAAAGACCTCCGTTTTCGTAGGGTCATAAGGTCTGTGCGATACCATCATTTTGAAGATCTCTCCCAATGCGATCTTTTTCAACACCACGATCTCGAAAAAGCCATCATTCAGTTTTCCCTCGGGATTGATCACGGCACCGGTACCATACCGGCTCGCATTGGCCAATACGATCATCGCGGCTTCCCGGGTCACAAAATGGTTGTCGGTCTCGATCTTTACCTGCATCTTCCGGTTGCGCCACAGTACATGCCAGGCGGCCTTGATATAGCCCCACATACCACGCCGGTTCATCGATTCAAAGGTCTTAATGATAAAGGCATTAAACCCGATATCCGACAGATGAATGCACAACTCCCCATTGACCCGTATGGCGTCGATGCGGGTGACCAATCCTTCCGTAGCTACCTGCAAGGCTGCTTCGGCATCCGTAGGTATGCCCAGCTCTTTGGCCATGCCGTTGGCCGAGCCGGCTGGTATCACGCCCATCGGAATACCCGTGCCCGCCAGCAGGGAGGCGACCAGTTTCAGGGTGCCATCGCCCCCAACGGCAATCACCCGTTGCGCGCCACTGGCATGGATTTTTTGTTTTATTTCGTTGATATCGCATTGTTCGGGCAACTCATAAACTTCCGCTGCATGTACAGATTCGCGGTAATATTGTTCAATAGTCAGGCGCCAGTCGAGCGACCCGGTGCCAGAACGATGGTTCACAATAAATAGGAGTTTTACGATGCCATTTGATTCCATACCAACCATCATGCAAATATGTTACCACAAGCCAGGAATGGTCTTGACAAATATCAGCGCATGGGACATGTAAACGTTAAAGTATATCATGGCTACGGTCACACGCATAACCTGGTGTTGTACGGCCATGTATTCCGGCGGCAGCCACCCGTACAAAAACAATTTACCAAACGGATGCTGGTCAATATCATCCACTTGTTGAAGCTGTTTTTTGTGCAACCGATCCCCCGCGTAAAGCTGCGCCTGAAATGGGATGACCAGGTATTGGAAACGATCTCGGAAGATGACGGTTTCTTTAAATTCGAGTGGGAGTCGGTTCGCGAATTGTCGGCGGGCTGGCATCCTGTGCAAGTAGCTTACATCAATGAGCAAGGGCAGGAAGAAGGATACGGTGAAGGAAAAGTATATGTACCCCATTCTACACAATATGTATTCATATCTGATATCGATGATACGGTCATGGTGTCCTATTCGGCGACAAAATTCAGAAGGTTGCGCGAGTTGCTGACGCGAAATCCCCGTACCCGCAAGCAGTTTGAGAAAGTGGCTGATTGGTACCAGCAACTGGCGTACGCCCAAACTAATGACGCTACCCCCAATCCATTTTTTTATGTATCGAGCAGTGAATGGAATTTGTACGACTACCTGACAGAGTTCTTCGCCTATAACAAAATACCGGAAGGGATCTTTCTGCTGAACCAGGTTAAGAAATGGTTCCAGTTATTCCAAACCGGTAAAACCAAACATACCGGTAAGCTCTTGCGGATAGCCCGTATCCTGGATGCTTTTCCCAAACAACAATTTGTATTGATCGGTGATAACTCACAACACGATCCCGATATCTATACGGCCATTGCAGCCAAGAACCCCGAAAAGATATTTGCTATTTATATTCGCAACGTGCGACCGGGCCAGGAGAAGTATGCCCGGCAAACACTTGCTATGGCGAAGGAGGCCGGTATCCATACCTTTCTGTTTACTGGTAGTGGGGAGGCCGCCGAACATGCCCGATCGATTGGGCTGATTAGTGAGCAGCCCGAACCTGCGCAGTAGAACACTGTGTCATTACATGCCCAAACTGAGCCTGCCTGATAACAGCATGGGCCGCCGCACTAGTTACCACCCACCCGTTCCTTGATCTCGTCGGAAGAGCTGCCCGTTTTACGGCTATTGCCTTTGATCGGCTTACCGAAGCGCCAGGTGAAGGATAGTGTTGCCACGCGACTGTCGCGCGTCAGTTTGAAATATTCTCTCGATTGTTGAAAATCGGTCCACCCCGCCATTACCTGGGTATAGAGGATATCGCGTACACTGAATTTAAGGGTGCCCTTGTTCTTAAGTATTTGTTTGGATACACCAGCTGATAATTGCCCCGTGGGGTCCAGCACTTCCTGCAGGTCATTCTGCGCCCTGGTCATATAATAACCGGAAATTTCGCCATTCCAGCCTTTGCCAAAACGAAACTGGTTATTGATGTTCAGGTATAGCTGGGTGATGCTGGCCGACAAGGACTTCACCACCACACCGTTTATTTTCTTGTGGTTGAGGTTGGCCTGTGCCGATAGAGACCACCAGGGAGCCAACGCTACCTGCGAGCTCACTGATAACCCATAGTTCTCTGCTTTGCCGAGGTTGCCTTCGGTATAGATGATCAATCCATTGGTATCGGAGAAAAAGATCTGCGAGAAGTAGTCATTGGTCACACTGTACGAGAGCGTGGTGATCAATGCCTGCTTGAACATATGGCTGAACTCGAAGTTCCACGTAAACTGCGGTTGGTAATAAGGATTACCGGTTTGATAAGTATACTTGTTGATGACAAACACGAAGGGGTTCAGTTTCGAGAAGGCCGGGCGATCGATCCGCCTGCCGGCACTTACTGAAAAGGTATTGGCACTATCAGCCTGGTAGCTCGCAAAACCAGTAGGGAAGAAGCTGCCATACTGCCGGGAGAAAGAAGAATCCTTGCGCATGACATTGCCGAGCTGGTTCGCATCATACGCTGTGTGTTCGTACCGGAGACCCGCCTGCAAATTCCATTTGCCTACTTCCTGTTGTGCATTCGCATACAAAGCATGGATGGTTTCATCATATAGGAAATGGTTCGTTTTGTCGTAATCAGGTTTCCAGTTGCCACTGTGCAGCAATTCATAGCGGGCCAGGTTGTCGGTCTTTACGTAAGAAGTTTTCCAGCCTGTTTCCAGCTTGGTATGCTTGCCCAATTGGTGGTTGTAGTCCACCTTGCCCGAGAAAATGTGCAGCTTGGAGGGCAGCTCGCCCCGCAAACCATCGGTATAAGGATTATTACCGGTCAATACGTTCTGGTAATACTGGTTGTTGTCGATATCGTAGCTGAGGTAATCGAAGTCGGCCGAGAGCTCCCTGCCATCGGTAAATACATGGCGGCCATAAATATTGGCGCCAAGATTGGTCCACACACTTTTATTGTCGCTGGTAGTCGTGATCAGCGAATCGGTTTGGTTGTTCTGGTTAAACCATTCGCCATAGCTGTATCCCTCCGTGGTCCGGTTGGAACGCAGGCCGGATACAGTAAGTCCCACCGTTGTTTTCTTGCCCAGGTAATAGTCGATACCCGTTCTCAGGTTGTGGGCAACCACCGGGCTACGCAAGGAGGTGGGTTGTTCAAATCGATTGGTAACGGTCTTGTTGTCGGCCTGGTAATACCACCGGTAAGCATAAATATCGGTGAAAGCCTTGTTGATATTGGTGCTGTAGCTGAAGTGCAGGTTGTAATTGCCATTGCGGTAATTGAGCAGCAGACTATTATTGTTCTTATAATAAGTGCCCTGTCCATAAGCCAGGGTGAGGGAACCATTGAACCCTTTTACCTTGTTCTTTTTGGTTTTGATGTTGATGATGCCCGTACTGCCAGCCGCATCGTATTTGGCGGATGGGTTGGTCATGATCTCGATCTGATCCAGTTGAGAAGCACTCAGGCCGTTCAGAAAGCTGGCCAGCTCGGCGGCGCCCAGGTAAGTTTGTTTGCCATCCATCAGGATCAGCACATTGGCTTTACCCTTGAGACTGATACTGCCATTGCGATCGACGGTTACCCCCGGCGATTTTTCCAGTACTTCAAGCGCAGTGGCACCGACATTGGTCACCGCGGCGTCTACATTCACGACGGTTTTATCGGGCCTCAACTCTACCAGTGGCTTGCGCGCAGTCACCGTGACACCCGTCAGCACATCGGCCGACTGGCTGAGCCGGGTAGTGCCCACACTGTGGGAGGATGATATGGTAGGGAGCACGATGCGTAAAGCTGTATAGCCTGTAGCTGTAAAAGACAACAGGTAGTTGCCGGCAATAAGGTCTTCGAAGGCATACTGACCAGTCTGGTCGGTACTGGTCATCTTGTAGGTGGAGGAATCGGCGGCTTTCTGCAAAATGACTGTCGCAGCAGGAAGGGCGGTCCCGGTACTGTCTGTTAGTTTGCCCGACAAACGGATGCTCGAAGACTGGGCGTACAGGATATGAGAAAAAAGCAATATAAGTAGGGTCGATAAGCAATTCTTCAACTTCACGAAACAGTCGGTTTTAATGGTGGCTAACCCTAAATGTCGGTCCTTTTTGCCGTATTGCCGAGCGTAGAAACACCTTTTGGGACAAACGGTCGAGAACACGGTCTGCACTGTATATTTTTTACACCGACCCGTGGTCTTTAGGGGATTGATAAATGGCCCGGCGGCGTTTTTTTGTGTCGCTGCGCCATATGCAAATGGGTGCATACTGCCGGCACCACGGGGCCACGTATTTCGTACCTTGCTTTCATGACAAGCTCCCATCCATTACCGGAAGTCTGGCTGCGTGGCCCCCTCGAAGGAGTGCCGGCACTGTTACAACCTGCCGCCCATGCCTTATTGCAGGCCCGGGAAGAGATTCACCAATTGATGCAAGGGTTTCCCGAGACGCTCCTGTGGGAGCAGCCCGCCGGGGTGGCGTCGCCAGCTTTTCATCTGCAACATATGGCAGGGGTACTCGACCGGTTATTTACCTATGCAGATAGCCAGTTATTGTCACCACAGCAGCTGGAATACCTCGCAGCAGAAGGCAAGCGCGCGGAAGGTATTTCGCTGCTACAGCTATTGGCGCAATTCGATAAAGCCATTGAACGAGCGGTGGCCCGCATCAGCCATACCGATCCCGCCACCCTCACCGAACCCCGCGGCGTGGGTCGCAAGCAGGTGCCGTCTACCGTTTTAGGCCTGCTTTTTCACGCCGCCGAGCACACCATGCGCCATACCGGACAATTGCTGGTGACGGTACAGGTACTGCGGGCAGGAAATGGTGTATAACTCAACCGTGGGTAAAACCCTCCTTCCCCTTATCTTCGCCGCCTGAAAAAAACGGTTTATGACAGGACTTGACGATGTAGTGCTTCAGAAGGTGATGGTGCATAAAGTGGGTAATCCCTCACGTGGCGAGGAACTGAAATTATCAGAGAACCCCCTGACCCTCAACGACGAGATCGTACAAAAGCTGCTCACAAAATACTTCCTGGGCGCATTCAATGAAAATGAGCTCTTTCATTTCACGCACCTGAGTGACGTGGAATTGAATGAAGTATACAACTATGTACGGACAATATTCGACGACACCACCACCTTCGTGCCACAGGCTGCACTACTCGCCCAGTTCTTATACAGCAAGTCTACCCACGCCAAAGTAAAAGAAGGGGAACTGTACGTCGTGCTCTTCGACCGGGTGATGTTTGAACAGGAGCATACACGCGCCATTGGCATCTTTAAATCGGAGACCAAGGAAACCTTCCTCAAAGTGATGCAACACGGCAAAAGCTGGGAAGTGATCCACGAAGAAGGCGTTAACATCAACAAACTCGATAAAGGCTGCCTGATCTTCAATACCGCAACGGTAGATGGCTACAAGGTTTGTGTGGTAGACAGTACCAACAAGCAGAACGATACCCAATACTGGGTCACCGACTTCCTGCAGGTAACACCCTACGCCGACAGCTATCACCACACCGATAAATACCTCAGTCTCTGTAAAAGCTTTGTCACGAACGAATACGCCGAGAAATTCGATGTGAGCAAAAGCGACCAGATCGACCTGCTCAACCGCTCCATGGATTATTTCAAAAGTAAGGAGCAGTTCAATTTACAGGAATTTGCCGAAGAAGTGATCCACCACCAGGAAGTAGTCGACTCCTTCATGGACTTCAAGAAGAATTTTGAGAGCGCTAAGAATTTCGAAATAGAAGACGAATTTGATATCCACCTCTCTGCGGTGAAGAAACAACAGAAAGTGTTTAAGACAGTATTGAAGCTCGACAAGAACTTCCACATCTATATCCACGGCCGCCGTGACCTCATCGAAAGAGGTATCGACGACATGACCGGCAAGAAATACTACAAGATCTATTACGACGAAGAAGCCTAAGCTTAAGCTGCCGCTGTTGCGCCTGACTGTCTAACTGACCGTGCTTCGATCGCACGTACCCTTTTTGTGCGTGATGCACCGTGGCGCCTGATCACCTCTTGATGTTGCCCAAGATCCATCAGCCGGACAGGCAATATCTGCTCATACTTTCGCTGAATCGTATCATTTTTACCGGTTGCCCCGCATCGGGCAAGGGTTGTACTCCACAAGCAAGCTTTTTCGTTGTGCCAGCAAGGGCGAATGAATTATCTTCATTCCGCACTTGCAATCAACCATATGAAAAGAATCAGCATACTGGCTTTGTGCCTTATCCATAGCATTCTGCACGCTCAATTGCCCGTCGACCTCTCCGGCATGGAGAAAAACAGTTCCACGGTGATTACTACCCGCAACAATCAGTTGCAGGTAACCTGGCCCGCCGGCGGTAATGAAAAGGCCCGGTTGGTGCTGGATCTTACCACAGGGCAGCCCTTGTTCCAAAGCATACAGTTAACCAGTCAGGGCGTGTATCGCGAAGCGGCAGCGGGACTCGATCCGGCCTTCGTGCTCACGGTGGGTAAGCGCGACCTGGTATCGCAGAATGGCTGGAACATCTTCTTCGACCGGGTACCCAATAAGCCTTACCAGGCTTACCCCGTACAATTCACCAAGCAATCGGTGCGCGCCAGCAGCCACGCAGGGCGTACGAGCATCCTGATCGATCAGGTATCGGCAGCCTCCTTCACCGGGTACCTCGAGATTACTTTATACAAAGGAAGTCCCCTGTTCAATATATCGGCCACCATGAGTACGGCGGTCGATTCTACGGCTATTCTGTACGATGCAGGGTTGGTGAGTAAAGGCCCCCTATGGCAAAAGGTCAGTTGGTCGGATGTTGACAACAACCTGCGCAGCATTCAGCCTGCAGCCGTAGCATTGGCAAAGAACCAGGAAGTAAAATACCGTACGATCATCGGTACCGGCAAAGCGGGCAACCTCGCCGTGTTTCCTGCACCACACCAATATTTCTATCCGTTGGATGAAGCCTTCAACCTGAAATTCACCTGGCATGGCAACCAGTACCGGAATATGGTAGATGGATATGGCATCGGTATCCGGCAAGATTTGCAGGGTGATCGCCGCTTCGTGCCCTGGTTAAATGCGCCACCCGGCACCAGGCAACAACTCAACTTTTTCTGTCTCATCGGTACCAAAGACGCGACCAATACACTCGCTTCGGTAAAACGCTTTACCCACAATGATCGCTATCCCGCGTTGCCAGGGTACAAAACCATGAGCAGCCATTTTCACATAGAACATGTGCAGGATGTATTGGGCAATAAACCCATTCCGGAAACCCCCAACTTTATCAAAGTATTCAAGCAAACCGGTGTCGATGTGGTGCACCTGGGCGAATTCCATGGACCAGGACATCCCAAAGGACCAGCCACCGATAGGCTGCCGGAGCTTAAAACCCTGTTTGACGAATGCGAACGCCTGTCGGATTCCAGTTTCCTCCTGTTGCCTGGTGAAGAGCCCAATAATTTCTTTGGTGGTCACTGGATGCAGTTCTTCCCCCGGCCGGTATACTGGATCATGTCGCGTAAGCCAGAAGAGCCTTACGTAGAGCAGGACCCGAAATACGGCAAAGTATACCGCATCGCCAACGCAGAAGAAATGCTGCAGTTGCTGCAGCAGGAAAAAGGGCTGGCCTGGACAGCCCATGCTCGTACGAAAGGTTCTACCGGTTACCCGGATAAATACAAAGAAGAGCCGTTCTTTAAGTCGGACCGCTTTTTCGGTGCTGCCTGGAAGGCGATGCCGGCAGATCTTTCGCAACACTACCTGGGCAACCGGCGCATACTCGACCTGATGGATGATATGGCCAACTGGGGCCACCGCAAACACGTGATCGCAGAGGCTGACCTCTTTAAGATAGAGCCACATTTCGAAGTGTATGCCCACCTGAATGTCAACTACCTGCAACTGGATAAATTACCATCCTTCAAAGATGGCTGGCAACCCGTGCTGGATGCTATGCAGCAAGGAAAGTTCTTTGTGACCACGGGAGAAATTCTATTGCCCACCTTCACGGTCAATGGTAAACGTGCGGGTGAAACAGTACACCTGTCCAATGGTAAGGCGGAGATCGTACTCGACGTAAACTGGACATTCCCCCTTCGATACCTGGAGATTATTTCCGGCGATGGCAACACGACTAAACGGGAAAAGATCGAACTGGCCGATACCGAGGCTTTCGGCAAAAAGAAGTTTGTACTACCTGTTACCCTTACCGGAAGCAAATGGGTGCGGGTCGAAGTGTGGGACGAAGCCGCCAATGGTGCCTTCACACAAATGGTATGGATCGACTAACGGACTGAACAAGAGCGATGGCGGCCCCGAGGGCCGCCATCTATATTTTGGCCAAAACGGTATTCTTTCAGAAAAATACCCGAAGTTTACCAGTAACCTTTTTGGCCTATATGAAGTTTAGGATCGCTTGTATTGTACTGCTTATCGTGCACGGTGCTGCCTTTGGGCAAAAGAAGACCGATAGCCTGCTGACCGCACTGAACGATGTTATAGAAACCGCCGCCCGCTACGACCAGGCCAAAATTCAATCCATTCAGCAGCTGAAGCAACTGACCGACCGGCTGCCGGCAGGTGACCTGACGGCCCGATTTTCACTATACCAGCAGCTGTACGAAGAGTACAAGATCTTCAACTACGATTCAGCCTATAATTATGCCCGTAAACTGCAGGCAACAGCTACCTCCCTCAACGATCCGCTGCGGTCGGATGTGGCACGTATGAAGCTGAGTTTTATCCTGCTCTCTTCCGGCATGTTCCGGGAGTCGTACGATACCCTGCAGCAGGTACGGGTCGACCGGTTTCCCGATAGCCTCAAAGCCGAGTATTATTGTTTCATGGCCAGGTATTACTATGACCTGGCCGATTATGACAATGATCAGTATCATACGCCAGGCTACAATGTGCTCGGTACTGCCTTTCTCGATTCGGCCCTGCGCCTGTTTCCGCCATCCTCCTTCAATTATAACTATTACAGTGGCCTCCGCAATATTCGTATCGGTAACCGCGAAGATGCGGACAGGTATTTCCAGACCCTCATGCGCGATACGACGCTGACCGACCATGAGTTGGCCCTCACGGCCTCTACGTTAAGCGATAACTATATAAGGAGTGGCGAAACCGACACGGCTATCCAGTTGCTCATCCAGGCAGCCATCGCCGATATCCGGTCTTCCACCAAAGAAACGGCCGCCATATTCAACCTGGCATCGCTGCTGTTCCGGCAGGGTGACCTGCAAAGCGCCTCTACCTATATCGAAAAGGCACTGAATGATGCGTTTTCTTATGGCGCCCGCCAACGGAAGATACAGGTGAGCGCCATCCTGCCCCTGATCGAAGCAGAAAAGGTGAACCGGGTAGAAAGTGAGAAGCGTACCCTGATCACCTATGCCGCCATCGTCACCTTGTTGCTGATGGCATTGGTGGCACTCATCGTAGTCATCTTCCGCCAGCTACGCAAACTGAAGATCGCCCAGCAGATCATTACCGAGGCCAATATCAAACAGCAGGAGATCAACCATAAACTTACCGAGGCCAACAAGTTTAAAGATGAATACATTGGCTATTTCTTTAATGGTAACTCGGAGTTCTATGCCAAAATGGAGAAGTTCAAGCGCAACCTGGAAACCAAGGTAGCCGATCGCAAGCTGGAAGAAATACGGCTGTTGGCCAATACCATCAACATCAAGAAGGAAAAAGAAGAGCTGCTCGGCAACTTCGATCGCATCTTTCTAAAACTCTTCCCACACTTTATCGAGGAGTTTAATACGATGTTTTCGCCCGAAGACCAGATCCAATTGAAGGAAAACGAGCTACTCAATACCGACCTGCGCATCTTTGCCCTCATCCGCATGGGTATCCACGACAGCGAAAAGATTGCCCGCATCCTCGAGTATTCCGTCAACACCATCAACACCTACAAAACGCGGATCAAGAACAAATCCATCGTTCCCAACGAAGATTTTGAGCACCGCATCATGGAGATCCGAAGCATTTAAAATTTCTATCGACACCTGTCCACTGCCTGCGAATCGCTTCGACTGTCCGGTTCAGTGGGTCCCCAAAAGGGCTGGCAGCGACGCGGGCACCAGGTCCTTGTTGGTGCCTCCCAACGGTGGCGACAGCCCATGCCAACAGGCCCAGAAATGGCCGCCCGCCCCTCGAATGCGACCTGATATAAGGCTGAAAACGCGCTCAAATTCATTATATAGTAAAATGTTTAATAAGATCGTAACTATTTGTAGGCCATATCATAAGATATCCGAAAGTTCCCTGTAGGACCAGTATTTCTTATACTTTCCCAATATAAGTTGGCGCCCCTTGCACACAACTCTTTCTTTGGTATCCCGAAGGGCCAAAGCTCCCCTCACTTTGGCCGGTTACCTAACGATTTCATCTAATAATGCGCTTGTATATGATCCAATGTTACATAGTTGGTTGCCCGCCTACTGCCAGGTATGCAGCCCGCCTCAACCCGTGGTCAGCAATGCTGCACCAGCTCTTGCCTCACACACTTTTTCATCCCAAACTATTAAACTACTGCCATGCAAAAAAAACGATTGCTTAAGCAACTATTGGGTTGCTTGCTATGCCTGATGACCCTCCAGGTGGTCCAGGCCCAGGACAAAATCATTACAGGAACCATTACCGATGAGAAAGGCAACGCCCTATCCGGTGCCTCCGTTGCCGTGAAAGGATCGAAGAAAGGCGTCAGCACCGATGCCTCCGGTGGATTCCGTATCACGGTAACGGCATCGGCCAGCACGCTGGTCGTCTCTTATGTGGGCTATCTTTCCGCGGAAGTTACCATCAGCAACAAAGCGGTTGTGGATCTTTCGCTCGAACCTTCTCCCCGGTCCATCGATGCCGTCGTAGTCGTGGGATATGGTACCCAACGGCGTAAAGACCTGACCGGATCGGTTTCGTCCGTATCCGGCACGCAGATCAAGAACCTGCCCGTGACCAATGTTACCGAAGCGCTACAGGGTAGGGCGGCAGGCGTAGAGGTCATCAAGAATACCGGACAGCCCGATGCGCAACCCACCATCATTATTCGTGGCCTGTCATCGTTGCACCAGCCCGGTCCGCTGTACATCGTGGATGGGATACGGGTGCCGGCCGATAACATCAACGTACAGGACATTGCCACCATCGATATCCTGAAAGATGCCAGTGCAACCGCGATCTATGGATCGGCTGCTGCAGGTGGTGTCATCGTGATCACTACTAAAAAGGGAAGTGGCGCTAAACCTACCATCAATTTCAATGCACGCTTTGGTGTTACCAAACCCAAGGTCGTGACACTCCTCAACAAGGCAGATTATATCAAGATGGAGAATGTACTGCATCCCAATTATTTTGCCAATGCCACCCAAACAGATACCCTGGCAGATAATGACTGGACCGACATCCTGTACCGCGATGGATCGGAGCAGAACTACAACCTGTCTGTATCCGGTTCTTCGCCGGCCATGAATTACCTGTTCTCTGGTTTCTACAACAAGCAGGACGGTATCTATATCAGGAACTCTTCCAACATCGGCGGAGCCCGCATCAATACTGATTACAAACTGGGCAAGTACCTGAAGATCGGCGAGCAGTTGGCGGTATCCAGGCGCAAAACGCAGCCCCTGGGTCAGGTAGAGTCGCAACTCAAGATTGCACCTTTCCGTTCGCTGCCCATCATCCCGCTCTACGAAAAGGATGGTCGCATCGGTTCCGTGCCTCCGGGATATGGCATCAATTTCGGCGGTCCCAACCCGCTGGGTGTGGTGAACTCGGCCGAAATCCAGAACTTCAAGAACAATATACAGGCTAACGTCTATGCAGAGGTAAAACTGCCTTTCCACGTTACTTTCAGAACCAATATCGGATACAACTATTACGATGAGTCGCAGGATTACTTCCAGGACAATCCCAACTTTGGTCCCGGTACCCCCACCAACAATTCACTCACCAAGATGAGTATTCGTAGCAGCCAGTTGCTGACCAACTACCTGCTGACCTACGATCAGTCGTTTGGCAATCATAACATCAATGCCATTGCCGGTTTCGAACAGATCGTTTCCAAATGGAACAACCTAAGTACCACGATGAGTGCGGTAGGCCTGCCCGGTTTCTCCTTTGTGCAAACCTCCAACTCGGCCATCAGCACTTTTGGTAAGAACGATCCCAATGGTTTGGTGAAATCCTTCTTTGGGCGGATCAACTATAACTACGACGGTAAATATTATATCTCTGGCTCACTGCGGGAAGATGCGAATTTCACAGTATTTGGCCCCAATAGGCAGCGTGGTACCTTCGGTGCCGTGTCTGCGGGCTGGAATGTTAGCGACGAGCAATTCTTTAAAGCGGCCCTGCCTGCGGTCAATGTACTCAAACTGCGCGGTAGTTACGGAACATTGGGCAACAGCAATATTCCTCCTTATTATTACCTGGCATCCTACGCCCAGTTTCAGGGTACCAGTGGTATTGCCAATGGTGGACAGAACTTTGCGCCCGGTGCTCCCCTCGTAATTGCCAACTCCATCAATGCCATTCCCAATCCAGACCTGCACTGGGAAACGGTGTATGAAACCAACGTAGGCCTCGATGCCGAACTGCTGGAAGGCAAACTATATTTGACCGCGGAGTGGTACAACAAGCGCACCAAAGACATGCTCTATGCCCTGCCGCTGCCCAATAGCTCCGGTTACATCTCTCCTTATTTTGTGAATATCGGAGAAGTGAGCAGTAAAGGGGTTGACCTGTTGATCGGCTACAAAGACAAGAAAGGTGATTTCAGTTACGATGTCAGTGTGAGTGCCGGTTTCAACAGAAACAAAGTGCTCGACCTCAACGGCATCAAGAACGACGCGCTGTACGATGGTCGCAACTACTTCAATAACCTCGACCAGAGCGGTTATAACCTGATGGGTACTTCACCACTGACGATCACCAAGGCCAATCTGCCCTTCGGTTCCTTCTATGGATACAAGGTGCTGGGCATCTTTAAGAACGACCAGGAAGCGGCCGGACAAAAAGTAAACGGCAAAGCAGCCCATGCCGGTGATCTCCAATTCGAGGACCTCGACAAGAACGGCGATATCAATGCCGAAGACCGTCAGGTGATCGGTAACCCCAACCCCAAACTGGTATATGGCATCAATGCGCGTCTCGGCTGGAAGGGCATCGATGTGGCTTTGCTGTTCAACGGCGTAGCCGGTGTTGACCTTTTCAACGGTGTAAAAGCTTATGAGCAATTCCGATTCTCCGATGGCAATACGACCACGAAGATCATCAATGCATCCTTCTTCGGCGCCAATGGCCTTACCGATCAGCCGCGTATTACGGCTCCCGACGGTACGCTCGATCCCAATGGCAATTACAATTCTGTCAACAGCTATTTTGTAGAGAATGGCAGCTACCTCAAGTTGAAGAACCTGCAGATTGGTTATACGTTTACCAATGATGCCCTCCGCAAGATCGGCATTCAAAGCGCCCGTGTATTCGGCATGGCCAACAACGTCTTTGTGATCACTAAATATTCGGGCAAAGACCCGGAGATCGCGAGCAGCTATTCCATTCAATCGGCTGCCGGTTTTGTGGGCACTACGGTGGGTGTTACTACCCGTGGCGTAGATGCCGTACCACAGTATCCGCAAAACAGGATCTTCTCACTCGGCTTTGACCTCACCTTTTAATGATCCCAAAACTTAACAACATGTACAAGAAGATATTCACTATAGCAACAGCCGCCACCCTCATCCTGGCCGGCTGCAAGAAAGACCCTGAACTGGTTGGTCCTAAAGATCAGTATTCAACCGGTAACTATCCCGCCAGCCTTGCCGACCTTGAGAGCGTACTGGCACCGTGTTATTCCAACCTGCGCGATCAGCATTTGTTTGGTTTCAATTACCTGACCAAGATGATGGCCAACGCTACCCATGCGGGCAGCTCCGCGCATTCGGATCCCGATTGGCTCGGCTTCATCGATGTGAGCAATATGCAACCCAACAATGGTTTTGTGAGCGGCGTATGGCAGGCCTTGTATGCAGGGGTAAAAAATGCGAATGTAGCATTGGCAGGCGCTGACTTCTTTGAGAAGAACAACGCCAAGGCCGCCGATAAAGATCGTATCAATTATGTCCGCGGTCAGGCTTACTTCCTGCGGGCCTGGTACTATTTCCAATTGGAAAATCTCTACGGACAAGACTATAAAGTAAACCCAGGCGCTACCGATACACTGGGTGTACCTCTGTTCAGCGGGCTGCCGGCCAACTTCCAATCAACCCAGCAACCACGTGCGCATATCAACGCCGTATGGGGGCTCATCGAAAGCGATCTGCAACAGGCAGCCACCTTACTGAAAGGCAAAACCTGGACAGGCAATGATGTCGGCCGTGCTACCGAATGGTCGGCCAAGGCATTGCTCGGCAAATCGTATGTGTTCTGGAAAGACTGGCCCAAGGCCAAGGTGGCGTTGAAAGACGTGATAGACAACAGTGGTAAGAGCCTGATGCCCTATGCCAAGTACCGAGATGCGTTTGTTGGCATCAGTGCCAATGAATTCAACGAAGAGTCCCTGTTCGAGCTCAACATCGACCAGGATTCCAAAGGTGGCTACGGCGTGTACAGCGGAGCAGCCAATGCGACTTCCATCAACGGCCTCATCTTCCCGCCCTACGCGTTGGGTACCGATGGTACAGAGGGTGCCTCACTGCCACTCGGCTATGGCGGTAATATTGGCCTGCACGATAAAAACGTATTGCGTTTTGGGTATGGTGAAGGCACCTATACGCTGGTCAACAACCCTGCTTTCAACAGCAGCAAAGATCCCAGCCCTACCAATCCCAAACAGATCATGGACCCGGCCTACAAAGCGAAAGCGCTGGCCGTGCGTACCAACAAAACAGCCGATCCACGCCTGTATGTAAATACCCTGCAGCCCTGGCTCGATTCCGTAAAGCGGGATGGTATCAACTGGTCGCCGGTATCGCGCCCTTCCTATATCATGGGCGATGCCAACCTCAGCCAGCAATATGGCTGGAGCTTCCGCAAGTTTGCGCCCATCTTCAACCACATGGATAATACCGGTCCGGCCGATGCAGCCAATATTTATATCCTGCGCCTGGCCGATGTATACCTGCTGTACGCAGAAGCCTGTGCCAATTCGGCCGAGCCAACTACCGCGCTGGAATACCTGAACAAGGTGAAAAGACGCGCCTATGGCCTGCCCGTCAACACAGCGTCTGCAGTTGACTATGGTAGCCTGACGGCAGAGACCATGGCCAAGAAAGCAGGTGATCCGGTGTTGGGCAACAATCCCCTGTATTATGAGCGCTGGGCCGAATTCTTCAACGAAGCACAGTGGTGGTTTGATGTGTGCCGTTGGCACATCGGTGCATCGGAAGCGAGCTTCTATGTAACGGCCCGGGCCCTGAATGGCGCTGCTTTCAAATGGACCGACAAGTCTTACTCCTGGCCCATTCCCATCACAGAGTTGAACTCCAATCCCAAGATGGCCGGTCAGCAAAATCCCGGCTACTAATACCACCAACCAACGATCACTCCGGCGTCCGTATTCAGGTAATGGATACGGTCCGGAGTGATTGATGGGTTACCCATTTATTTACCCAGCCATATGAGGAAGCAACAACACTATTTACGGAGGCTATTCATTGGGTGCATGCTGGTGATCACCTCCATCCACCTGGTGGCCCAGGATGACCTGAAGAACCTGCCCGAACTCAGTTTGCCCATCACCGATAAGAAACTGGTCATTGCACATTGCATGACCAACATCATCCGGTACAAGGGGCACAAGTTTGAAGACAGTTGCGATCCGGAGTATTATGCACCCACCGGCAATATCACGGCATCCCTTGGCGGACTAACCCAGGTGAAAGCGATGTCAGACTCTTTGCTGCAGGACAAAACGCTCGATCAGGCGGTGGCATTTGAAATGCGGACGGCTATTGCGAGCGGCATCGATGGATTTCAGTTTTATTATGTACTGGGCCTGCCCGAATGGGACGAGATCATCAAGGCGTATTTCCGCGTGGCCGATCAGCAACAACTCAATTTCAAACTTACTTTGTGTATCTCACATCCCGGCGGGTCGACGGAAGCCGCTAAGCTGGCGGAGTTGTCCCAACGACTCAACGGCATTTTCGAAGCGGTGGGAAGAAACAATCCGCACTGGCTGCGTACGCCCGATGGCCGACTCATTTTGTATATGTGGTACGGAGAGCAGCTGGCCGATATACCGGCCGATAAACAAGGCTTGCCCGATGCTTATTATATGGCTCGCGCCTATAAGCGGTTGGAAGCAGCTACCGGCGAGCGATTTGCCTGTATGTTGTCCATCAACGAAAAGCCCGGTGCGCAAAAGCTTGACCAATACCTCGATTATTTCCCGGCGGTGTGGATGTGGACGGTCTCTTTCCTCAAAGACTATCCGGGAGAGATGGTGGCAGCGGCCTGCAAACAGCGCAACCGTACTTTCATGGGCTCTGCTTTCAATGACTTTTACACCTCCAAACTATTGAAGCGCGGCACCTGGGATATGTATCATTATGCCAAAGATGCCGTAGCCGCAGGGATCGGGAAAGTGGAACGTAAATACATCACCACCGGCCTTTCCTGGACCTTCCGGCAGATGCTCGAGTTCTCCATCCGCCAGGATGTACCCATTATCAACATCATCACCTGGAATGATTATCCGGAAGGGCATCACCTGGCTCCCGAGATCAACCACAATGATGGTTTTGCCCTTTTGCTGCAGCATTACAAAAGTGCCTGGAAGAAAGCCGCTTCGCCCTTCGCAGGGCAGGACCTGGCCATTGCCTTTTTCAAGAAGTACCGGCATGATGTGAAGCCAAGACCCTATAATATCCCACTGGAGAGCTTTCAGGAAGATGCGCTGACGCGGGCTGCGGAAGACTCCATCGAAGTGGTCACGATCCTGCAGCAGCCCGCTCAACTGACGATCAACAAGACCGCGAGGCAGGTGCCGGCTGGAATGGCCGTTACCCGTATTCCGCTACAAGCGGGCGCCGTGCAGGTGGCCATCCGCCGCGATGGTAAAATCGTGAAGCAGTTTACCGCTCCCGAGCCCATCACCGGCAAACCCCTGCGGACCGACCGGCTCACCTACTCCTGGAGCACGGAAACGGAACGGTACCGCCGCGCCATGCTTGGCGATGCACCTGCTGCGGCCGCCATCGAATAAGCTATTAAACAGCAATACTAATACATGAAACGCTTCAAGACGATCACTTGTTGGCTGCTCATCGCCGGGCTCATTCCCCGGGCCGGTGCGCAGACCACTCAGCCGATAAACGTGACGGTCAATAAGGTAAAACTGACGGTTACGATCGATGCAGCCGGAACGCCCGTTTATGCCGTACACTATGACCAGCAACCCATTATTGCACCTTCGCGTATGGGTTTTTCATTGACGGATGACAGTACTTTTTACAAAGACTTTGAGCTGGTCAATACCAGCCGCCGGTCGGTCGACGAAAGCTGGCAGCCGGTATGGGGTGAGGTGAAAACGATTCGCGACCGGCACGAGGAACTAACGGTAGCCCTCCGGCAGCGGAAAGCGCCAAGCCGACTGCTCAACATCGTTTTCCGGGTTTTTGAAGACGGCGTAGGCTTCCGGTACGAGTTTCCGCGGCAGCCCAACCTCAAATATTTCGTGGTAGCCAATGAATTAACACAATTCAGACTGACAGGCGATCATAAGAGTTTCTGGATTCCGGGAGATTACGATACAAATGAGTATATTTATACAACATCCAATCTAACTGGGATCGATAATGCTGCCATGGTGAGAACGTCTACGGATATTGCCGTCAGGACCGTGCCCGATCAATATGCGGTGCAAACGCCTTTGATGCTCAAAAGCAAGGAAGGGGTGTACATCAATATTCACGAGGCAGCATTGAGTAACTATCCCGCCATGCAGCTGCATGTAGACAGAGCCAATCTCACGCTTTCTTCCAGCCTGGTACCTGATGCAACCGGGAATAAGGCCTACCTCCATGCTCCTTCTCATACGCCCTGGCGTACCGTGATCGTGAGCAACAAAGCAACCGAGGTACTGGCTTCCAAAATGATCCTCAATTTAAACGAGCCCCCAGCTTTTACGAATACATCCTGGATCAAACCGATGAAGTTTGTCGGTGTGTGGTGGGAGATGCAGACAGGGAAAGCCACCTGGAATTACTGCAATTACCCCGATAGCACGGATGCAAAAGGGAAGCTGATCCCCAATAACACGCATGGCGCCAATACGGCCAACGTCAAGAAGTACATAGACTTTGCGGCCACCCATGGTATCGATGCGGTACTGGTAGAAGGATGGAATACCGGTTGGGAAGATTGGTTTGGTAACTGGAAAGAAAACGTGTTCTCCTTCACAACCCCTTATCCGGATTACGATGTGCGCGAAATTACCCGTTACGCGGCTTCCAAAGGGGTGTCTATGATCATGCACAATGAAACCTCCGGTTCGGCAACGGACTACGAGCGTCAACTGGATACGGCCTACCGGTTCATGAACCTGTTTGGATTTCCTTCGGTAAAGACCGGTTATGTAGGCAAGATCATCCCACGTGGCGAGCACCACGATGGACAGTGGATGGTATACCATTACGAGCGGGTAGCCCGCAAGGCAGCCGATCACCAGGTGTCCATCGATGTACACGAGCCGATGCGCCCTACCGGGCAGCACCGTACCTGGCCCAACTGGATGGCCAGCGAGGCAGGCCGGGGCAATGAATACAATGCATTCAGTATAGGCAGTCCGCCCGAGCATGAGACCATTCTGCCGTTTACCCGTATGATGGGTGGGCCGATGGATTTTACGCCCGGCATCTTTAAGATGAAAGGGTATGCTTCCTATGCGCCGGACAGGCAGATGCACAGCACATTGGCGAAGCAGCTGGCCCTGTACGTGACCATTTATAGCCCTGTGCAGATGGCAGCAGATTTGCCGGAAAACTACGAGGCCAAGCCCGATGCCTTTCAGTTCATCAAAGACGTGGCGGTCGATTGGGACGATACGAAGATCATCGAAGCGGAGCCGGGAGATTATATTACGATTGCCCGCAAAGCAAAAGGCAAAGCCGACTGGTATTTGGGAGCGATCACGGATGAGAACGCTAGAACAGCGGTAACACCGCTTGACTTTCTCGACAAAGGGCAAATGTATGTAGCGGTGATCTATGGGGATGCGCCCGATGCCGATTGGAAGAACAATCCCGAAGCGTACCGGATCGAGCGGTGGCTGGTGAACAGCAGCACGGTGCTGAAATTGAAGCAGGCGCCGGGTGGGGGAGCAGCGGTGCAGCTGAAGCCCGCGACAGCCGCTGAATTGAAAACCTTGAAAAAGTATGTGTCAAAATAATTGCATGACCGCAGGGACGTGGAAAAACTATAGGAATAATAATGTGTAAGCTTTTCCGCCCGAACGTTCTCGTTGCTCAGGGCGCGTTCTACGTCCTGCGGTCATAATTTTTTCCAACCCCATCGCACCAAAAGCCGCGCGTATCTTCAGTAGGATGTTCACGCAATGTTTCGTTGATGGCCTTCTCCAGGTCGAGACAAAAATCTAATGTTATTAAATCAATCATGTAGTCTACTCTTTATTAACGGTTGCCTCAATAATACAGTCGATCACATTGGATGCTTTACAGTGATTGAGTCCTGCGCCCCAGCAGGCGTTGAACTCCAATACAAACCAGCCGCGAGTTGAACAATAGGCCAGATCGATGACGACCACCGCCGGTAACTGTTGGCTGTTCTTTTTCAGGAACGCCGCAAGAAATAAACTGGCTTCAGCAAGGTCGGCCTCGCCTTCATACAATGCCAGGTCCTTGATGGTTCCTTCCCGCACATAGCTCCTGGCTTCCGCAACAATATCATCGACTACTTCCGACACCAATACTTCTTCTGTCGACTGCAATCCATTGGTGGCGGCAGCGAATGCTGCGTGGTCTGCGAAAACACCGGCCAGGAATAATTTCGGAATGACTGGCTTGGCAAATACCGGAAAGGAAATATTACCAGCCTCTGCGATTTGGGTTAATGTGATCTTTCTTTTGGTCCATTCCTGGTCGAGCCGGGCAATTAACGTGTCGTCGGGAGAGAGGAGGTCGACATCATAGATCTGCGCCAGTACCAACGCAAAGGTCTGGTTACCATATAGGGCAATCGATCTGCCGGTCAGTTCCTCGTCTCTGATCCAGTATTTGCCCAGTCTTTTCACGGCACCACCGGCAGCTGTCCAGACGGCTAGCACTTCTTCAAATTCGATATCCGTTTTCTCCGGGATGACAAGTATTCTATTGGTGTTCATTATTTCCAGTAATAGATATGTTTAATAGTAGCGAGGTAATACCCCATATGCCCTTTACGAGTCGTATCGACAAGCCCCCGATCGTGATCTCCTATCCCACCAAACCATTGCGGATGGAATCGCTGAGCATGGCCAGCAGGTCGGGTTGCTCATCGATCCAGAAGGCGCCTTCGGGCTCATTGGTCAGCCAGTTGGTGTTATTGATGCTTACATACTCTGCTGGGGCCTGGTCTTGATGATTGTCATGCAAGGTGGGTTTAGGGAAATGATCCGGGTACTCAATATAAGGCATACCCCAGTGCCATCCTACAAGCTGCATGAATTTTTCCCGCCAGATCGCCAGATCATTGTCCAACTGTTTTCCGGTTAAATACACTCCGTATCTGGGGGCTAAGGCTTCTTCAAAGAGCCATTCTGCCCTAATCAGGCCAGTCACTGGCGTGTTTTTAATGCCTGTAAGCGGTCTTTAGCTCCTCTATAGCACCTCCCATCCTAGGGTCATCCTAGGGTTATCCTAGGGTTGTCCTAGGGTATTCCTTGGGTCTTAACCCTGAGATGACCCTGAGAACACCCTGGTAATACCCACACCAGACCCTGGGAAGGGAGGTTTCATCGACTACCTATACCGGCGGAAGAAAAGAGCACCAGGGAGCGCTAGTCCATTCCCGCCAGCTCTGGATAGGTTCCTGGTAAGCAGGGGCGACACACCAACGCACAAGCGCGGATACAGCACCTCTATATAGGGACGCTGTATCTGTGCTGTATCCCCATAAACACATACATTATCAATACATTAGGAGTAGAACGGGCAATCAGGAAAAGCCTAAGCCCATAGTAGTAGTGAAAGGCTGATAATCAATTGTTTAAGCGGCAGAAGCTGATTTGTTCCCGGTAGTTTAGGCGGAATTCTATTTTGCACAACCAGTTAATTGGTGCAATATTGGGTTTCGATCCATTCAATCAACACCATTATGGCGCAAAGCAAGGAGTTTCAGTTTGAGCAGGAAGTACCCTGGGAAGATCTCGGCAATGGCATCCAGCGACAGGTTTTTGGGTACGACGATTCAATCATGCTGGTGAAAGCGAAATTTGAAAAAGGCGCCATTGGCTCCCTGCATGAGCACCACCATGTACAAGTGACTTATGTGGACAGTGGCGTGTTTGAAATGACCATTGGCGATGAAAAAAAGATCATCCGTAAAGGTGATGGCTATTACGTCCCCCCACATGTAATACACGGCTGTGTGTGCCTGGAGCCTGGTATGCTCATCGATGCCTTCAGTCCACTGCGTGAGGATTTTTTAAAATGATCGAAGGCTGTCCCGTTTATCCCGGAATGCTCAAAACGCAGTAAGCTATCTTACCCTAGTAATCAACAAAAGCCACTAATCACCGCAAATAGTGCAGAATTTTCGTTTCCCGGTAGGATGCCTGGTAGAAAAAATGGTACATTGAGTGTGTACCAATCAATGGCAACAACCTGGGATACTATGGCCGGAACTATTTTTCAACCGTTGGATATTGTGACGTATGAAACGGACCAGCCCGGTACCGCAGACCTTGACAAGGATTATGTCGGACTGGTCTTTGTGGAGGCCGGACAGGGAGCGCGCACCTGGAATAATGAAACCATTGCTTTCCAAACCGGCGATCTGTTCATGCACCATCCAGATGCCAACAACTGCATCGTTCCGGAGCCCGGCAGCCGGCTGCATGTGATCAAGTTTCGCCAGTTATTGACCGAAGCAGGCAATCATCCGCATGTATTGTCTTTTACCGAGGAACAATTCCGTAAACTGGAATTTATCCTTTACAGCGGGCAGGAACATCAACCCTCACTCATCCACCTGCAGAGCGATAAAGTGTCCGTCTTTGCCTTGTTCAATGTACTGCTTACCGAAGCCACTCATCGCCGTTCTTACGCAGACAGCAATATTACCCTCTGCGTATTGGCCCTGCTCAACATGGCGGCACGTAATATTCTCGAAAGCAGCTATGTGCAGGCCATGCACCCGCTGGCCATCACCCACGATGTGCTGCACTACATCAACTACCATATTTATGAACCCTGGCGCTTGTCGGTGCAGCACCTGGCAGGTGAGTTCAATATAGAGGTCGCTGCGTTTCCCGATTATTTCCGGCAACAGTATTCCGTACCGCTCGATCAATACATACTCCGCTACAAGATACGGCTGGCCGATACCCGGCTGCGCTACACCAAAATACCACTGGCATCGATTGCGGCCGACCTGCACTTCGACAGTGAAGACGAATTGGTAACCCATTACAAGTCCATTGAAGGCCAATGGCCGCCACGGTAGCTGGCTGATGCAGTTTCCCGCCATTATTGTGTTCCTGCATAAGTGATAACCCGTAGGTATAGTGCACGGTCAATCGAAGCTGGTTCGATCTTGCCAATATGCTATTAAAACAAGCTAAAATGGGTAAACGCTGTACAAGATTGACGTACTACATTTAAGTGTATTGTTGACAATTATGTAATCCGCCCCCGCTATCCTCCCTGTGGCAACTGATCACATCGATTAACCTTAAATACTTGTTCGTATGAGAAAAGCCTTACTCACAGCCTGCTGTGTGTTGAGTACTATTGTATTGCTCGCACAGAAAGCAATTTTTATTCCCTCCGAGTTCAGCAGCGCACCGCTCAACACCTGGTCTTACAGCAAATCCTATCAGTCGGCCAATTTCATTATTTTCTGGGGCAATGTGGTGGGTACCAATCCTGCTACCTATTCCGATGCCAACCTGCGATTCACCCCACAATCAGTGGCCGATACCCTGGAGAAGATCTACACCAAATTTGTGACCCAACTGCAGTTTTGTTCCGATGCGGCCACCAAGAAGCTGGGACAATATAAACTCATTGTGGTGATGAACGATACCTGGGGCAGTGGCGGCCCTTCTGGCTGGGCCTTTGGCGGCTCCTATGGCAACACCATCGGCGCCATGTGGGTACATCCCAATGCAACCCGCGACGGTTCGGTGATCAGTCATGAACTCACCCATTCCCTGCAGGGCATGATCAGCATCCAGGAAAACACCGTAGGTGGTGGCTACCAGGGCTGGGAGCCGGCTGGTTTTTTCTGGGAAGCACATGCCAATTACATGCGTACGCAGATGTATACCCGTTTTGCAGGCGATGACCTGCCCCGCTGGTGGGCTACCCAGCATTTCCACCTGAGCTCTACCCGTCACCACTATGGTACCTTCAAATGGCTGTACCGCATCCAGGATACCGATGGCTTCAACATGATATCCCGCCTCTGGAAAGAATCGGTGGCCAACGAGCATCCCGTGATCACGTACAGGCGCCTCAAGGGTTGGACGCAGACGCAGCTGAACGATTTCATGTTCGATTATGCGAAGCGGGAGGTCACCTACGATTATACCAGCAATGGGGTAGGGGCCATCATGCGGACCGAGTACAACCGGGTGAAAGCACAGGAACCCCGGTACCTCTGGCGCCGCTTCACCATCCTGAAGCAAATCAATGCCGCCAACGGCCGGTATGTGGTGCCGGATGCCTTTGCGCCGCAGGATTACGGATACAATATCATTCCGCTGCATACCTCCTGCAGCACCCGCAATGTGACGGTGAAGTTCAAAGGACATCCCGAAGTGAATGCCACCGCCGGATGGCGCTATGGTTTCGTTGCCGTGAAAGCAGACGGTACCGTATCCCGTTACAGCACGGTCAGTAACGCCAACGAAAGCCAGGTCAGCTTTCAGCTGAACACCGATGAAACGGAGCTGTATTTCGTCGTGCTGGGCGCACCCACCACCCATACGTCCTACGTATGGGAACCTGGCTGGCCCAAGATTAAACGCTATCCCTACGAACTGCGAATCGCCAATGCAGTGCCCGAAGGATACCAGGCCAATTTCAGGTCGCAGTACAAAACCAGCGGTGCCCCGCACAGCAACGGTGGTGGCTGGGTAGCCAGCACGGCCACAGTAGCCTCCACGGCTTATGTAGGTCCGCAGGCGATTGTGCTGGGAAGCTCGAATATCTCGGGTACTGCCCGCGTGGAAGGCACGGCCTGGGTGCAAAATGCCACCCTGCAAAACAGTGTGGTGGTGAGCGGTAACGCCAACATCTTCGGCGGTACTTACTCCGGTACCGTGCAGGTGACTGATAACGCAGTATTAAATTCCTGCAGCATGTCGGGCAATGCACAAGCCAAAGGCAATGCGCTCAACTGGAATGCCACCTTTGGCAACAATGTGATCGTGGGCGGTGATGTAGAGATGGGCAGCTGTAGTACGGCGGGCGTATACCTGCAGGTGCCACATGGCAACAATGGGCGGGCTGCCTGCGATGGCAAAGGTGCCAGCGACGCTTCGAACGTAGATGTCAATACCGCCTATACTCAATTTACGGATGTACAGATGGCCTTTACCGGCACTGTTACCTGTTCGGGTGGTACGGGGTCTACGCCACCCATTGCCGGCAATACCTATCGCATCATAGCACGGCACAGTAGCAAGAGCTTCTGTATCCGGAATATCTCCACGGCAGATGCGGCAAGGTTGATACAATATACTTACCAGAGCGGCACGCACCAGCAGTTTAAAGTAGAGGCTTCCGGTACCTATTATCGTCTTACACCGATGCATGTGACCACCAAGGCGCTCGACGTCAACAGCAACTCGACGGCCGACGGTGCCAATATCATTCAATATGCCTGGTCGGGTGCCAATAACCAGCAATGGAGTTTTGTAGATGTCGGCGGTGGCTATTTCCAGATACAGTCCAGGTCGAGTGGTAAGTGTATGGGGGTAGATGGCAGCAGTGTGTCCGATGATGCCGAGTTGAAGCAGTACACCTGCAACACGAGCGCGCAGAACCAGCACTTCACTTTCGAGCAGGTGACTGGTACCTTGATGCTGACAGGCGACGGCACCAGTACGGCTACCATTACCGGCGATATCGCCTCCGCGCAACGGCCTTCTCTCCTGGTTTATCCCAATCCCGTACGAACTGCCTTTACAGTCAAGCTGGATGGGTTTGACAATGACCGCTCGCTGACCCTGTCGATATTCGATGTATCCCTGGGCCGTGAATTGTACCGGCAACAGGTGGCCAATAAGAAGCTGGTGACCTTGGATGCGCGTACCCTGCATTTGCCAGCCGGTACGTATGTGTTGAAAGTGACAGGTGATCAGCAGACGTTGACACGTAAGATCGTAGTTGACTGATAATGTCTCACTATTTACTGATTTTAACCTATACAGGCTGTCGGGTGACCGGCAGCCTTTGTTATTGATTAATTGTTAAATTGCCACTTATAAGTTTACGCACATGATAAAGAAAAGAACGAGCCATAGCACCTTGCTTCCCGCAGCGCTGCTGGCACTTGCTTTGCCAGTGGCCGCACAACACACCGACTATCCGATACAGCCGGTTGATTTTACCCATGTACACCTCACCGATCACTTCTGGGCGCCCAAGATACAGGTCAACGCCGATGTAACGATTCCCTATACGCTGGAGCAATGCCGGCGCACCGGGCGTATCGATAATTTCCTGAAAGCAGCGGGCAAGTTGCCGGCCGATAAATACACCGAATATCCCTTCGACGATACGGATATCTATAAAGTCATTGAAGGCGCCTCTTACGGGTTGCAGATGCAGAAGAACCCTAAGATGGAATTGTACCTCGATACCCTCATCCAGATCATTGCGGAAGCACAGGAACCGGATGGCTACCTCTATACCTTCCGCACCATGAAGGCTGCCAAACCGCACGAATGGCTGGGTAGTAAACGATATGAAAAAGAGGAAGACCTTAGCCACGAGTTGTACAATGCCGGTCACCTGTACGAAGCAGCAGTGGCCCACTACGTAGCTACCGGAAAAAAGAACCTGCTGAATATCGCCACCAAAAATGCCGACCTGCTGGTAAAGGATTTTGGATATGGCAAAGAAGAGAAATCACCCGGCCACCAGGTGGTTGAGATTGGCCTTGCCAAACTGTACCGCGTTACCGGCAAAAAAGAATACCTCGACCTGGCCAAGTTCTTCCTGGATATCCGTGGACCCAAGGGCACCGAATACAGTCAGGCCAATAAAAAAGTAGTGGATCAAAAAGAGGCCGTTGGTCATGCCGTACGCGCTACTTACATGTACACGGGTATGGCAGATATTGCTGCACTTACCGGCAACGAACCTTACCTTAGGGCTATTGATGCCATCTGGCACGATGTGGTAGAAAGAAAGCTGTACATCACCGGGGGTATAGGTGCAACGGGTGCTGGTGAAGCGTTTGGCGCTCCTTACCAATTGCCCAATATGTCGGCCTATGCGGAAACCTGTGCGGCGATTGCCAATGTATATTGGAACAACCGGATGTTCATGCTGCACGGCGATGCCAAATACATCGATGTACTCGAGCGTATCCTGTACAATGGCGTATTGTCGGGCGTATCGATCAGCGGCGACCGGTTCTTTTATCCCAACCCGTTGGCTTCGATGGGGCAGCACCAGCGCAGTGCCTGGTTTGGTTGTGCCTGTTGTATCTCCAACATGACGCGTTTCCTGCCTTCCATGCCCGGTTATATGTATGCACAAAACAAGAACAACCTGTATGTAAACTTATTTGCCGGCGGTACGGTAGACGTGACGTTGCCAGCCACACGGGTAAAGCTGGAGCAGCAAACGGAGTATCCCTGGGAGGGGAAAGTGAAGCTGGTGGTAAGCCCGGAGAAAGCGGCCGCGTTTGCGCTGCAGGTACGGATACCTGGCTGGTCGCAGGCAGATATCGTACCAGGGGAGCTGTACAGTACACCGGCCGCAGCAAAGCCATTGGCGATGACGTTGAACGGCAAGCCGTTGAAATACGAATTGGTGAAAGGTTATGCGGTGATCAACCGTACCTGGAAGAAAGGGGATGCTATTGCTTTTGAGTTGCCGATGGATATTCAGCGTATCTATGCCAAAGATTCCGTGAAAGATGACCGCAACCGTTTTGCTTTGCAACGTGGCCCCATGCTATATTGCCTCGAAGGCCCCGACAACAAAGACAGTGCAGTACAGAATATTGTGGTTGATAAGAACGCTGCCATACAAGCTGTTGAAAAGCCTACGCTGCTGAATGGTGTTACCGTGCTGCAGATGCAGGGATCTTCTACCAAACGGCAACTGAATTCCGACGAGCTGATCAAGGCCGAGCAAACCGTCACTGCGATCCCTTATTACACCTGGGCCAACCGCGGACCGTCAGATATGGTGGTATGGATTCCCTACGAGGCCTCCGCTGCCAAGCCTAAGCCCGCACCGACGATTGCATCTAAGAGCAAGGTGACAGCTTCCATTGCCAATGCCCGCATGTACAAAGCGCTGAACGATCAATACGATCCGGAAGATTCGCAGGATCACAATGCACCTTACCTGCATTGGTGGCCCAAGAAAAATACCCAGGAGTGGGTACAGTACGATTTTGACCAGGAATACACCGTATCCGAGTCGAAAGTATATTGGTTTGATGACGGTCCCTGGGGTGGTTGCCGCATACCTGCTTCCTGGAAACTGTATTATAAGAAAGGCACAGAATGGGTGCCGGTAACAGTAACCGGCAATTACGAAACGGCCAAGGACAAATACAATACCGTTCGTTTTGAACCGGTAAAAACGACTGCCCTTAAAATAGAAGTGCAGTTGCCCGTAGAACATGCTACCGGCATTCATGAATGGATGGTGAAATAACAGGTTGTTTAATTTATCGCTATAAAAGCAAAACCCCATGGCACGCCATGGGGTTTTGCTTTTATGTGTTACCGGATTTTCAACAGCCGGGCGTTTATATATCCATGCGATGAAGCTTGAATGAGGAGCGTAGCGTATTGAAAGTTTAGAGCTCGGGCATTGCCTGCTGGCACTCATTCGTTGCGCAAGGCAACGACCGGGTTGGCCAATGCTGCGCGGATCACCTGTTGCGCAATCACCAGTAACGCAGTGATCAATACAAACAAGACCGGCAACAGGAATATCCACCAGCTGAGGCTGATGTGATAGGCGTAATTGTTCAGCCATTCTTGCATGGCGATGCCTGCCAGTGGCAACCCAATGAGGGAGGCGATCAGGATAAGCCGTATAGAGTCTTGTGTCAATAGCGAGAGTAATTGCTGCAGTGTGGCACCTAGCACCTTTCGAATACCGATCTCTTTGGTACGCTGAATGGCGATCAGGGAAACGAGGCCGTACTAGCCCAGGCAGGAGATAGCAATCGCCAGCAGGGTGAAGAAGCTGAACAACTGCATAGTGCCCCGGTCCCTGCCGTATTGCTCACGGTAGTTCTCATCCAGGAACGCGTAGTCAAAAATAGTATCGGGATAATGCTGCTTCCAGAGGCCGGCTACAGCCGGTATATCCTTTGGTTTCACTTTAACGATCACCGTTTGTACCGGTTGCCGGTAATAGATCAGCACCAACGGTTCTACGGCATTGTGCATGGATTTATAATGAAAGTCGCGCACGACGCCCAGGATGGGACCTTTCCGGTCGAAGCCTTCAATGGTTTGTCCCAGGCCCTGCTTCCACCCCATCGATCGTACAAAAGCTTCGTTGACGATGAAGCCCGACTGCCGGTCTGTGACGAGGCTGTCGGACAAATTACGTCCTTCTACCAATGGAATGTGCAGCATGGGCACGAAGTTCTTGTCGATGTAAAAGTAATTGCACATCAACTCCCGCTTCTTATTGCCGCTGTAGGCAAATGTGGTACCGGCTGTGAGGTCATCTACATTGACGCTGGAACCTACCGAGTATTGCTGCACGGCCGATTGCTGGCGAAGGGATGTTACAAAAGATTCCAGGTTGCGTTGTGCTTCGTCATCAGTGGGTAGTCGAGAGGGTATTCGGCAAGTCCGCCTCCACCTAACCTTCACCCGTTTATTGGTTTGCTCGTGACAGCTGCTGCAAGTGACGCTTGCCGCATGTCCGGCCGACTGGCGATTCGATGGTGTTCGTCACGGGCAAAGCCAGCTTGGTATAACGTTTTTCCGGTACTCCCCCGCAGGAGTTACGTTTACGCCAGCAATACTTTTTACACCATCAAACTTCCACCTATGGTTCGTTTACTCACTACCCTGTTCGTTTTGGGAATAACCAGCGTTGTAGCCCAAACTGGTGGCGCTGGCGCGGGTACAGCGCAGGTACAACCTGATACATCGATCAACCACCAGGAGGTCGATCGCCTATACTTGTTGGGCAAGGTCTGGGGATTGCTCAAATACCATCATCCCGCCATTACGCGCGATAAATATGATTGGGACAAGGAATTGATCGGTTTCTTACCCGGCTACCGGCCAACAGGCAAGCGCAGTAGTCATGATTCGTTGCTGGCCTGGGTCAACAGGTTGGGCCCTATAGAGGCATGCGATACCTGCATGGATCACAGGCCCGGCAATGTAGCCTTGCAGGGGGAGGTGTCATGGATCGGCCGATCAGGTTTTCCGAAAGCGCTGAGGCAACAACTGATCGCCATCCGGCAACAACGGGTGCGGGGCAACCAACACTATGTACGATTCATCACTGAAGACGATATACATGTAGCAGCTTTCGATCATGAAAACGCCTACGGTAGCATGAGCTATCCATCGGTGGCCTACCGCCTGCTGGCGCTTTTTCGGTACTGGAATATTATTGAATACTATTACCCGTACAAGTATGACCTGGGCCAATCCTGGGATACCGTATTGAAGCAATTCATACCGCAGTTTGTAGCTGCCAGGAATGCCAACGAGTATGCTGCGGTGGTCCGTCAGTTGATCGCCACCATACACGATAGTCATGCAGTGGTGCAGGCCAGGATCATCACAGAAGAGCAGGGGAGTTATGTGATGCCCATTTGGCTGAAGTTCATCGAGGGCAAGGCAGTAGTGATCGACAGAACACTGGATTCGTTGGCCAGCCTGTCCGGTATACGCAGAGGAGATATAATTGACAGCATCGATGGGGTGTCGGTGACACAGCTGGTAGCGCGGAACCGGCCTTTGATTTCGGCATCCAACGACGCAAGCTATCTTAATTTATTGCGATACTCCCTCATCAGGAGCCGGCAGGATCGATCGGTGCTGGTGGTAGAAAGAGGTGGAACGCAGCTGTCTCTGACAACCTATAACCAGTACACCCGTACTTCGCCCAACATGAGGCCCGGCACGTTTGAGTATGAACGGGATTCTGTTTTGTGCCGCATCAATGACAGCATCGGCTATGTGAATCTAGGTAATTTTCAACGTAAGGATAGTACGCGACTACGGGCATTAGTAAGCAGTGTGCACAGCTTGATCATCGACAACCGGCAATATCCCAAAGCGATGTCGGCAGGTGACCTGATTGCAGCTTGTATCTTTTCGAGAGCGGCAGCACCTTTCGTGAAGTTCTCCAGCCCCGATCCCGATTGTCCGGGCCGGTTCCTGTATAGTAAGCCTACGAACATGGGCGCAGCTGGTACAGAAGTCAGGGTGCCCGGGAAGATCGCGATCCTCGTCAATGAAGAAACGCAAAGCTCCACAGAGTTTCAGGCCATGTTGTTCCGGAAAGCGCAGGGAGCTGTACTGATCGGCACGCCCACGGCCGGTGCTGATGGCAATGTGGCACTCATCAACCTGCCGGGAAATATTTATACGTACATCTCAGGTCTTGGTGTGTATTATCCGGATGGCCGGGAAACGCAACGGGTCGGTCTACAGCCGGACATCGTAGTGCGTACAAGCATACAGGCCTTGCGTGATAACCGCGATGAATTGTTGGAGCGGGCTGTTCGGTATGTTGGTGGTGATTAGTGTAGCTTAAACGTTTAAGCGGTTCTATGGGGGCAGCGTATTAAAATCCTGCTAAAAGTTACCGATATGCCCAATGAACGCCTTATTTTTAGCGGATGCAAAACAATAACTTCCATCGTATGGCCTGGGGTGCTGTAGCCCTGATGACGGTCATGCTGCCTGCCTGCCAATCACCGGCTCCTTCGGGTGAAGCGACTGCCGATTCAACAACCGTCAAGCTGATCACCCTTGACCCTGGTCACTTTCATGCAGCCCTTGTGCAAAAGACCAGTAACGCCGATATCGACTCCGTGGTGCATGTATATGCTCCCGCAGGCCCCGAGCTGGAGGCACATCTTGCCCTGATCAAGCAATACAATGAGCGGGCTGAAAATCCTACCCACTGGCAAGAAGAAGTGTATACAGGCGCCGACTACCTCGAAAAAATGATCGCCGATAAGAAAGGAAATGTAGTGGTACTGGCTGGTAATAACCAACAGAAGACGATGTATATCAAAAAGGCGGTTGATGCCGGCTTGAACGTGCTGGGTGATAAGCCCATGGCCATCAATGCTGCCAATTTCGGTTTGCTGGAGCAGGCCTTTGCGGATGCTGCTGCGAAAAAGGTATTGTTGTACGATATCATGACCGAGCGATCCGAGATCACCAATACGCTGCAAAAGGAACTGGCTCATCTGCCTGCTGTTTTTGGTGAGCAACAGACCGGCACCGACAAAGAGCCCGGTGTGGTGATTGAAAGTGTGCACTATTTTTACAAGTTCGTTTCGGGCAAAGCGCTTACGCGTCCTACCTGGTTCTTCGATCCTGCGCAACAGGGAGAAGCGATTGCCGATGTGGGTACCCACCTGATCGACCTGGTACAATGGGCGTGTTTCCCCGAAGTGGTGTTGGATTATAAGAAAGACATCGACGTAAAAAGTGCGCGTACCTGGCCTACATCCGTCACCTTGTCGCAGTTTACAGCGGTAACGAAGAAGGATAGTTTCCCGGATTTCCTGCGTAGCTACGTAGTAAAGGACTCGATATTGCAAACACACGCCAATGGAGAAGTGAAATACACCCTGAAGGGCATTCATGTAAAGATGATCGCCCGCTGGGATTACAAGGCTGCTGAAGGTGGCGATACCCATTATTCGTTGCTTCGCGGTTCACTCGCCAATCTGGAGATTCGCCAGGGCGCTGAAGAAAAATACCAGCCAACACTGTATGTAAACCCAGTGAAGAACGATACTGCTTTCGAAAAAAGCCTACAGCAGGCGATCGATGACTTGCAAAGCCGCTATGCCGGTGTAACGAAGGAAAAGACTGCTAAGGGTTGGAAGATTGTGATACCACAATCGTTCAAAACAGGGCATGAAGCTCATTTCGGTGAAGTGATGCAGCGTTACCTGCAATACCTCAAGGCGGGTCAATTGCCTGCCTGGGAAGTGCCCGGTATGCTGGCGAAGTATTATACCGCTACTAAAGCGTTGGAAATAGCCGCGAAAAAATAAGCAACAACATAATTCCTAACGGGATATAACCGGTTGGTGCAAACTAAGTGGTTGTATCCCGTTTTTTTATGCAGCTTGGGTGGGGCGCCCTTTGAAGTGTTAACTAGGTTGGTGAATGATTGTTGGATATATGAATGGTAGGATAGCTATTTCATTAAACATTGATTGGTATTAGACTACACTTGTGATCATTTGAGCATGTTTATGTACAGCCCGAACGGCGACCCCTCCCCGAATAGTTCAGTTCTTTCCCCAGCCTACTCCTATACGGTCACTGGGCATAATTTTCATATGCGTAGTTACCAAAACTCGAAGGTCATGAAAAAATTATTTACCTGTTTAGTGATCGTCCTTGCGTCAATGGGGGCTGCCCGGGCCCAGATCCAGGCCGGCAATGTTATGGTGGGTGCAGATCTTTCCCGTTTCAATCTTAGCCTCGATGACGGTGGTGCATTCAATATGCTGATCAATCCCAAAGCTGCCTGGTTTATTCGCGATGGACTGGCGATCGGTGGTTATCTGACGGTGGGGTTAAGCACTTCAAAAGGAGCCGGCTCCGATCTTTCTTATGGTGTGGGTGGCCTGGCCCGTTACTATATCAATGACGAAAACCTCAATAACCTCATTGGCCGCTCGAGGTTCTTTTTTGAAGGTAATGTTGGTATCGAAGGCGACAATCCCGCCACCGGCGATAACACCAATGGTTTGGGGCTAGGCATCGGACCAGGCTGGGCTTACTTTATCTCTCCCAATATTGGACTGGAAGCATTGTTGAAATACCAGGGTATTGTTGGTTTCGGTAGTAAGCCTACTTCCAGCAACCTGACGCTGGGTATCGGTTTCCAGATCTTCCTGCCCTCTTCCAAGATCAAGAGTACAATCAAGCAGCAATAAGAAAGTATGATAACAGGCCTGCAAAGCCTGCTTATACTTTAACCAAATATTAGATCGATCCGTACCGATCAAAGGCCTGCATGGTGCATATTTGTATGCATCCTGCAGGCCTTTTGGTGTGCAGGTGCCTAACCAGCCAAACTGCCATTATGAATACCCTGGCATTTATTGCCCGCAACTTCATGGTGTATATAGTACTTTGTGCTGCCAGTTTGCTCATGTTGCGACTGGTGATCTCCTATACTTCTTTCCAGGACGATGTTGCTTTCCTGGCCTATAAACAGGAGTATCTGCACAACAGGGTTTGGAAGATTGCTTTTTATGTGCATGTATTTAGCGCCGTGCTCTCGCTGTTGGCTGCCTTCACCCAGTTCTCAAAAGACCTGTTGACCATGAAACCCGCCTTGCACCGGTGGGGAGGTCGTATCTATGCGTGGAATATTCTGGCGATCAATGTACCTGCGGGTTTTATCCTGGCCATCCATGCCAATGGGGGCTGGTCATCCCGGATAGCCTTTATGATCCTGGATATCTGCTGGGCCTGGTTTACTTACAAAGGTGTTACTGCTGCCATCCGGGGCGATATCACTTTACACCGGGCATTCATGATACGCAGTTATGCCTTGACCTTTTCGGCCATCACCCTTCGTTTGTGGAAGAATGTATTGGTAGGCGCTTTACACTACGATCCGCTACTGGCCTACATGATCCAGGCCTGGATCGGGTATGTTCCGAATATGCTCGTGGCAGAATACATCATCTACCGCAGTCGTAAGAAGCAATGGTTAACGTCCCCACTCCAGGTTAATCACAATGAGGTAGAGTGAAATGACCGCCAGGCAAAAGGTGCCGATAAAGGCCAGAATACTGAAGAGGTCTCCGTGGCGATTGCCTTTGGCGGCCAGATGCCTGTTCAGGACATAATAAACGATTACACTGGGTATACAGCAAATGAAGACTATCAAGAGTATCGCTAAGATCATACAAGCTGTTTAAGGGTTGATGATAAAATAGCGGTACGGGACAACACGACGGCTGGCGTCGTTCTATAATATTATTAAATTCCCGACAAGCAACCATGGATGGAGTTGTTAAAACATGGCGTAAGCCGGTAGGAATATTGCATGGTGCACATATGACAAAAAGGGTATTAACGTTTTATTATTAAACCCGGGCTTTTATGCATGGTCATAAGGTTGCACATTTGTAACACATTATAGAAACAAACAACCCGGCTAATTGAATCATTATGAAGTTATTCATTTTTACGGCATTGCCTTTATTGATCCTGGCTTCCTGCAGTACGCCTAAAACTTATTTTACGCAGGCTGTGCGTACAAAGGTTGAGTCGAACACCATACCCGTCACCAAGTTGCAATATTATGTAGACCGGGATGTGGAGTTACGCCGCGAAGTATCGTCGGGTACTACCCAGGTGAGCGCTGGTGTCGTCAAATTTGAGAACGGCAAATATGTCAACATCGTTACGTTGAGGAAAAACACACCGGGTGTTTGTACCCGGGTATATGAAGATAAAATGGACATATCCTTCGAAATGGGGGATGGCCGCTACCTGACCTTTGGCAAACTGAAACGCGACAGCCAGGCGCCTTATACCTTGTATGCCGACAGCTGGAACAGGAACCTGGGAGAGATCAGGTATGATGGAAAAACCTATTATATTCTGCCTGCTGGCGGTGAAGCCAGGCTGATGATCAAGAAAAATGCGTTGAACACCCTGAAGGTCGAAAAACGCGAAATGAAAGGAAGGAAAGTCGAATAGATATACTAATTAATACTTATTTGGCCGCTAATGGGGTTATTGCCTGTTAGCGGCTTTTTATTGTCCTTGTCTTTGGGTAATTTACCTCCGTCGTTTTCGTTAGTGATTTGGCAACACCCTAATCCAAACCCTAAAATCAATTATGAGAATCATATTTGGTTGGAATCACTTTAAGATCAAAACGATTGATCCTTTCGCCGTCGGCTTGTCTCAGCAAGCGCAACCTGGCTACCAGATTGAAATACGCCAGCGCTACTTTCACCTCTTTTGGATACCCTGTTTCTCGCTCGGAAAAAAATGGGCCCTGCGTAAAGATGGTCAGCTGTATGAAATGCCCGAGCCTTACAAATTTGTATTACAGGAAAGAAAAGACCTGGCTGCTAAAACGCCCTGGTATACCTATGCCGGCCCCTTGTTGGCTGCCTCTATATGTTTGTATTTCTATGTCAACGGGAAGGTGGAAGACTACCGGGTCGATCAATATGAGGCCAGGCAGTTCAGTGCCGCGTATACCGACAATGCAGCGAAATTCAGTAAACCTTCCATTGACGATTATTATGTGCTGGACCCGGTAGATGGATACAGTGAGAAATTTGCCAAGGTGACCGGGCTCGACAAAAACAATATTCAGCTTTCTTACATCACCAACAGCGTGTATGCCTCCACGCCTTCGGATATCGCCGCCTTGTTTCTGAAACCAGATACAAAACTCGAGACGGTTACGGTGAGCCGGAACGATTCGGCACACCTGATCTGCAAAAACTATGCGGATCGGTTGCAGTTTGACGGTATTACCCTGCCCGGCGAGAAAAGTAAATACCGGGTAGAGCGCATCGTGCGCCTCGATGGCCCCATCATCGACGAGGCAGGTTTTACGAGCTTCTCGCAGGAAGTCATTAAAACTGAATTGAAGAACACCGGACTGGAAGGCGAACTGGTAGCGGTAGAGAAAGTGGAGGGGGATGTGCAATGGCAACCCCGTGGCGCAATGCCCATCGCTTTGTCATCAAATGACCGTTTTATGCTCGTAGGCTCGGGTAACTATCAAAAGCCTTACAAAGCGCGCCTCGAGTTCAAAACTGGTGAGGGGAAAAAGATCAATTACCTGATGAGTGGGCAAGGACATGAACAGCATATTCAACGCATCAACTAATAGCATAAAAAAGGGAGGCACGAAGCCTCCCTTTTGCTCTTAAGTGCACTTCTACTTCCTATTGTACATCCCAGAATAGTTTATACCCCAGGTTGTCGTTGGCTTGAACTGCTTTATAGTTGGCCGCATTGAACGTGATCTCCGTACCGGGATATACCCAGCGCATCGGCGGCTGCTTTTGCGCGTTGGCATTGTCGGTTTCAAAACTGAAGGTCGGTGCGTCCAGTCTTCTGATCTCTGCCCAGTTCTCATTGGGTTGCACCACGTTGAAGTGGATCCATTTCTGCCGGGCGATTAATTTCAGTTTATCGGCATTGGTCGTGGCATTGTTCCAGTTGACCGCTGTAGCATTGGTATAAGCATTGATCTCTGTGTCGTTGGTCGGTGTGAGCGCACCTGCCGTATTGTCCTGGCTCAGGGAGCGCAGCCAGTAGTAATACTCTATAGACTGTTTGATGCCCCGGTCGTAAGCCGTTTTGGCGGCTGTGTTGTTGTTGGCTTTCAGGTAGTACTCTGCCAATAGAAAACTGACCTCTGCTGCATTGATCATCATGCCGGGGAAATAATGGTTGCGGCTGATGGTAGAGCGGTTGTAAATGGACATCGTACCGCCGGCGATCAACGTGTTTTGCACACCACGGTTAAGCGTGGGGTCCAGCCCATTGTAGGCCCCGGCAGCATTCGCACCTGGCTCAAACATAGCCCGCAGCCGCGGATCCGCATTGGTTTTCATGTGGTCGATCATGACCTTGCCTGCTATATTCCCGTTCCAGTCTTCCAGACCTGTTTGGAACCCTTTGCCGTTGATATCTCCTGTGAGGTTGAATACGTCGATCCTGATGTTATCGGCATTGGCCGCAACGACGGGATACTTAACGGGATCACCAGCGATGGCAGCAATTTCTGCCGTGACCCTGGACTGAAAACTGGCCACACCAGATACGCGTGTCAGCATGCGCAGACGCAGGGAGTTGCAATAGCGCTTCCACGAAGGTATATCGCCACTGTTGATCATGTCCTGGGTTTGGAACTTCTTTTTCAATTCCTCCCGGATCGTAAGCGTGTTCAGCTCATCCGCAAATGCCTTCAGGTCATCCAGCATTTTTGTATAGATGGTGCTGGCGGCATCGTATTTAGCGAAAGCAGCGCTGTAGTTACCGCGGTTCTCGCTGATCTTGCCAGCTTCGGTGAATGGAATATCACCGTGCAGGTCGACCGCCTTTTGCGTCTGGTCATACAGGAATATGGTAGCGGTGACCATATAAATGCGTAGCTCTTTCTTTTCTATGTCGGTGAGCTTGTTGTAGATGTTTTCCAGCTCCCGGTACTGCGCCAGGGTGTAGAAGTAGTCATTCCACCGGTCGTTGATACTGGCTGCGCCCGGTACGTATTGGTTGTCGCCGTTTTCCCATCCCACCGATTGCGTATAGTGTTGCAGCGTGGTACGGAGTATCACAAAATAATTCCAGTAGGTGGGCAGGTTGTACCGGTTGTACGAATAGATGAAACCGGCGTATTGCTTATCCACCGTGGATGTTTGCACCTTGGAAGGATCGGAGTAACTATCGGCGAAGTCCGATTTTGTGCAGGCTGTGAACGTAAGCCCGGTCGCAGCCGCTATGAAAATCAGGAATATCTTTTTCATGTAATGATTTTTAATTGAATTACCGGAATGATTCATTAGAGGCCAGCCCGCAGCATGACGCCGAAGGTTCTGGTAGACGGATTGGTGCCGGCGTTGGTCAATGACTGGAACCAGCGGGAACCGGCCACTGTTTGTTCAGCATCCAGGTCTTTCAACGTGCGGTAGATATAGAACAGGTTGCGACCGAATACCGACAGCTGCACCCGTTTGAAACCAACCTTGCCAGATACCCGTGTGGGCAGCGTATACGACAGGGCTATTTCACGCATCTTGATGTAAGAGTTCTTCTTTACATACAGTTCGTAGCGGGAATAGCTGTACTGCGGGCCGCCCCAGTTATAAGTATTCCAGTAATAATAGGCCTGAGAGATAACGTTGTTGTTGGCGTCGCCGTTGGCTGTTACACCAGGCATCAGCATACCGTCGTTAAACACTTTCTCTCCGGCGGGACCGGCGGCTGCGGTGGTTTGCACACCCTTACCGGCTGCGTTGACATAGTAGCTGAGGCCACCGCTTTCCTTATCCATATACTTGAGACTCTCTTCCAGCAGACCACGGCTGATCATCCAGTTGATACCGGTAGGCATTACATAGCCACCAAAACGGAAGTCGGCGAGTACATCCAGCGAGAAGTTCTTGTAAGAGAAATTGCTGAAAATACCACCTACGACCTTCGGCATTGCGTTACCTACTTTTACCAGCTTGTCGTCGAGCTTGTACAAGCCATTGGGTTCAACGATCATTTCGCCCTTGCCGGTAGTGGCCACGGGGTGGATGTAGAAGTCGCCCATGGGCTGTCCTACTTTGGAGATCAGCTGGGCAGCATTACCGTCATAATCCTGGTGTACCAGTTGGTCGGAGCCATCTGCCAGCTTTTCCACGGTATTCTTGTTAAAGGCGAAGTTGATACCGGCATCCCAATTAAAGGTCTTCGAACGGATGGGGGCGCCGGTCAGTGCGATCTCCAAACCTTTATTGCGCAGGGTACCTACATTGGTCAGGATCGACGTGGCGCCTGTACTGCCGGGAATAGTGATGGGCAGGATCTGGTCGCGTATCTGACCGTTGTAGTAGGATACATCGATGCCCAACCGGTTGTTGAGGAACTTGGCTTCCAGGCCAAACTCCAGTTCGCGTTTCAACTCAGGACGGATAGCGTCGTTACCAAAATTGATGGGTAAGGTAGTATACAGTACAGCCTCTCCACCTGATTGCAGTACACCCAGGGTGTTTTGCGAGTAGGCGATATTGGCGGCATACATGTCGGGATAGTTGCCCACGGTGCCATACGAGCCGCGCAGTTTACCATAGCTGACAAAAGCAGGCAGCTTGAACGCTTCAGAAAAGACGAACCCTGAATTGACGGAATAGTAGGTGTTGCTGTTGTTGTCGGGGTGCATGGTGGAGATGCGTTCACGTCGAACGGTTCCTTCCAGGAACAGGTAGTTCTTATAATTACCGTTTAGGGTGCCGATGAAGGCGTCGCGTACCAGGCGGTTGCGGTAGTTCCATTGATCATTGGCGCCCGGTGTATTGACCGATGCCTTGATGTCGAACCAATTCTCTACGCTGAGGCCCGTGTTGGTTTCCCGTTGTACGGAGATGGCTTTGGTTTCCGTAGCGGTATAGCCACCCATAGCACTGAGTTCGATATCGGGGGTCACTTTTTTGGTGTAGGTCAGCAACACGTCACCATACAGAATGGTGTTTTGCGTGGTGCGGTTGGCATAGGACCCCGAATTGCCGAACACCAGCGGTACTTCTGTGGAGTTCCTGCTTTCTCCTCTTTCGGAGGTGAAGTCGGTGGCGAGGCGTCCGCGCAGTTTGAGTTCGTTCAGTATCTGCCAGTTGGCTGTTACACTACCGATCACCCGGTTGCTCCATTCGTCTTCATTGTATTCTTTCACACGCCATACATAATCGGCAATATCACCTTTGAAGCCAGGCAGGGTGATGTTTTCACTCGGGGTAAGACTTTGGTTGGTACCCGTCACAAATCGATAGCCACGGCTGGTCTTGTATTTGGCCAGGTACATATCGGCATTCTCAAACCTGCCCATCATACCGGTGAAGTTGTTGATCATGCGATCGATGGAGTAGGGGCGGTTTTTGGTGTGCTGGTTGATATAGTTGATCATGACGTCGGTCGAGAACTTCTTACTCAAGCGGAATGAACTGTTGAGGTTGGCGATGTTCTTACTGTTCTCGGCACCGAGGCTTACCCCCTGGTTGTCCTGCCGGGTGAGGGAGAAGCGGATATTTGAATTCTCGGAGGCCTGCGTCATCGATACGCTGAGGTTGCTGTTGTTGGCGCTGCGGTAGAGTCCTTTGTAGTTGTCTTTTTGTGCCTCATACGGGCGTACGATGCCATCCCAGGCAACGGTAGGTTTGCCGTCGAAGAGGGGTCCGAAATTAATGGTAAAGCCACCCACACCCCTGGTTTCTTTCACGCCATCACCATCTAGGTCCTGGTATACGAAACCTGCATCATCCTGGCCGCCGTTGCTGACGTGCTTGGGGGCACCGGGACCGCGTACGTTCTGGTAGCGGGGCAGGTAGGCCACTTCATCGTGGCTGTAATTGGCCGAGATATCTACACTGAATCCTTTTTTGCCTTTACCGCTTTTGGTAGTAATGAGCAAAACGCCATTCACGGCTTCCGATCCGTAGAGGGCTGCGGCGGAAGCTCCTTTCAAGATGGTAACGTTTTCAATGTCTTCCGGGTTGATGTCCAGCAGGCCATTGCCCCGCAGGCGCTGATCGCCCCAGTAATTGGTATTGTTGGCTTCACCATCGCGGATGGGAACACCATCCAGCACGATCAATGGCTGGTTTCTACCCGTGATGGAGTTGATACCGCGAATGGAAATATTGACGGCGCTGGTAGCTCCGCCGGGTGTAGTACCGATGCGTACACCGGGTGCTTTACCATATAAGGCAGAGGCGAAGTTGGGGGAGCCGGCCTGTGTCAGTTGTTCAGCCTGAATGGTACTGACCGAGTAACCCAGGGCCTTTTGTTGACGTGAGATACCCAATGAAGTAACGACCACTTCCTGCATTTCTCCCTGCTTTTCCTGCAGGGTAATATTGTACCGGTCACCAGGGCCGGTGGTGATCTCGGTGGGGGCATGTCCTACGTAACTGACTTCCAGAACGGCGTTGGGACTTATGCGGATGCTGAATGATCCGCGTTCATTGGATAAAACGACATTGTTGGTTCCTTTTTCTTTAATGGCTGCGTTAGCGAGCGCAACCCCTTTGTTGTCCTGCACCACACCGGTTACGGTCTTTTTCTCCTGTGCATACAATATTGTACCCACCAGGATCATGCAGAGCAATACAATGGATTTGCTGAATTGCATTCTCATCGTAGTTGTTTTGGATGTTAATAATGATTGTTACTGTGGAATGATAATTAGGTACTGCGGGTAGGATTTGTGTTTATAGGATGAGGTGTGCCGGTTTTTCTGTTATGCTACTTTTTCCTGTTGTTTAAATAAGTGATCATGGTTGCTGCGTTCATAATGCTCCATGACCAGCGCAGCCGCCCCGGTGAGGCCAGCCTCCAGGCATAGGCTGGACAGCACGACTTCTGTGTTTTCTGCGATCTTGGGAATACAATGTTCATTGATGGCTTGCTGAATAGGCGGTAGCCACACTTTGCCGGCGGCAGCGCCGCGGCCGCTTAATACGACCAACTCGGGATTCAACAAGTGGATCAGGATAGCAATGCCCCGGCCGATATTGTAACCTGCTTCGGCAAACAGGCCCACGGCAAACTTATCGCCACGTATAGCCGCATCGATGATGGCCTGTACAGCCGGCCCCTGCTCTTCGAGCGTTACCTGTTGCAGCATGGAGATCTTACCCTGTTGTAGTCCTTTCGCAGCCTTCTCAGTAAGTGTCAACAGGGAGGCTTCGGTTTCCAGGCAGCCGCTTTTGCCGCAACTGCACATCTTGTTGTTGGTGAATACAGGGATATGGCTAAACTCGCCGGCAAAGCCATTATTACCCCTGAAAAGCTCCCCCTTCAGCACCAGGCCAAGGCCGATACCCCAACTGATGTTGATGACCATCGCATTCTGGTGCCGCCGTGCCACGCCCAAACGCTGTTCCGCCAGGGCGATCAGGCTGGAGTCGTTATCGATCATAACCGGTATGCCCAATCCGGCTTCGAGGAAACCTACAATATTGCCTTCGCGGGCTGCTAAAAAGGAGTGATTGATGCCTTTGCGTACGTCTACAAATCCCGGCATGCCGATCCCGATGCCGGCTATCTTTTCCCGAACAATGCCCGACCCCTGAATAAAATGTTCGATGGCTAACTGTAATTCTTCCAGCCCGCGTGGGTTATTCGACAGTTTCAGAGGTACCTCAATCGGCCCGAACGCATAGTGGTTGTGCATGTCCATCATGGCGATCCGGGTTACCAGTTGGTCCATGGCCACAGACACCACATACAGCAGGTCGCCGCGTAGTGAATACATCTGGGGCCGCCTGCCACCCGTGGAGGTGGCCAATCCCGTTTCCACGACGCTGCCTTCCCCGATGAGCTCATTCAGCATACGGGAGGTCATCGGGATACTGCGCTTTAGTAACAAACTCAGATCGGCGCAGGACAGCGATCCCTCGAAATAGAGGTGCTTGATCAGCCGCTTCCTATTGGTTGTTTGTTTGTCGGGCATTTAGTAATGGTTTGCAGGAAGACTTCTGTAAAATTTACAGTAAGTTAATGATACTTCTTAAAAAATCATAAGAACTAGATAAGAAATGTTAATATTTTATCAAAAGTGGGTGAAGATTGATGATAAGTTTAAGAAGTTCCGTCAAAATAACCTTGCGATTAGAAATCTTTGAAGCATTCACTTGCTAAAACCTTTGAGCTGGTGAAACATTATCAAGATTTAACCGTCTAAGCTTTATGCAGGGGTAACGCTTAGTTATTACCTTGCGTAGGAAACCTGCCCGCCATTGTGAATATGCCCCATCATTCTATTAAAATTTTAAGAAGTGTCCGAGAAACAGGCCCTCTACAGAAAATCACTGATCAAGCATCTTTACTTTAATGGTAAGTTGTCGTGCGCCGAATTGAGCGTATTGACGGATAAGAGCCTGCCCCACACGGCCAGGGCGCTGAGTGATTTGCTGGAGGAGGGGGTGATCGTAGAATCCGGACTGGCGCACTCTACGGGTGGTCGTCGGCCGCAGGTATATTCGGCCCGCCCGGACATACTATATGTAGTATCGGTGGCCATGGATCAATTTATTACCCATATCTCCATATTGGATATGGCGAATCAGTTGGTGGGGAAAGCGCAACGGGTAGAGTTGTCATTGCTGACCGATCCGCAGGCGTTACACGAACTGGGACGCATACTCAGCCAGTTCATTGCCCATTCTGGCCTACCACGCGAAAAATTTGCGGGCATTGGTATTGGTATGCCTGGGTTTGTGGATGGCAGAAAGGGGATCAACTATTCCTTCTTCAATGGCAATGGCGGTAACATCATCGATTATATTGAATCGGAGACAGGCCTTCCGGTGCTCATCGACAACGACTCGAGCCTTATTGCCCTGGCCGAGTGGAAGCTGGGTATTGCGCAAAACCGGCAAAACGCCATGGTGGTCAATATCGGGTGGGGGATTGGACTGGGTATGATCCTTAATGGAAGTTTATTCAGGGGGCAAAACGGTTTTGCCGGCGAGTTCAGTCATATACCACTGTTCACCAACAATAAGATCTGCAATTGCGGTAAGACCGGTTGCCTGGAAACGGAGACCTCCTTGCAGGTCATTGCCGCAAAAGCGATACAGGGCTTACAATCTGGCCGCACCAGTGCGATGAAAGGGCTGGATACCGCACACCTGGAAGAAACAAGCCGTATCGTGATGGAAGCTGCCGTCACTGGCGATAAATATGCCATCGAATTGATCTCCGATGCGGCCTATCATATTGGGCGGGGTATTGCCATTCTCGTTCATATTTTGAATCCCGGACTGGTAGTGCTGAGTGGCAGGGGATCACTGGCCGGCCGTTTGTGGCTGGCGCCAGTACAACAGGCCATCAATGAACATTGCATTCCCAAGATCGCAGAACAGATAGAATTGATGATCTCCCCACTGGGCTTCAATGCCGAGCGGTTGGGGGCTGCTGCCCTCATCATGGAGCATTTCGACGAACTGCCCATGCACCGCAAAAAGACCGATCTGTTGCTGGTATAAGCGCCAGACTGCTGGTTGGCTACAGCGAAGCCCTTAAGGTAAGGTAGAAGGGAATAGCAATGTGCTCCGTCGAGCGTTCCAGGATCAGCTGCGCAGCTTTTTCTCCCATCATCTGGAAATCGCTGGAAATGGTGGTGATGCCGTTCAGTATGATCTTTTTGAGTGGCGTCTCGTTGTACGAGATCACCCCCACCTGTTTACCTACTTTAAGCTTGGAGGCAAGGATGCGCTCGATGAGCGTCACCAGGTCATTCTCCATCAGGTTGATGAAGCATTCGCCTTCCTGGATCGGCTCGTCTTCGATATCGTGTACCACCTTATAGTTAAAAGCGTACTGGTTACAAAAACGGTAGAACCCTTTCAGGATCTCCTGCGGGAAATAAGTGTATTCGGGGAAAATGATCTTGAGGGTATCGTACTTGCTCAATTGGGGCACTGCCTGCTCCAATGCCTGGTAGAGGTCTTTCTCGAAGTTCTCGTACACGGCTCCGTATTCGCCATTTACGCCCGCCACCAGTTTGTCGAGCAGGATCAATTTGCTTTTGTCGATGATGTTGATGATCTCGTGGGCATTCTCGCCGCCTTCCATGAAATGCGGGATGATCACATAGTGGGTATAATCATCTTTCTTGCTTTCGAGTAGTTTCTTGAAAAAAGCAAAGTCGTTATTGTAAATATAAAAGTCGACACTGGCCATTTCGCCCAGGGCGGCAACAAAGGCATCGTACACGATCTTTTTGTGCGGACTCAGTTTGTTGAACAGCAGGAAGACCTTCAGTTGGTGATTGACTTCGGTGGTCTTGACGAAAAAGCCCTTGCCGGGCACCGAGCCCAACACCCCAATCTTCTTCAGGTGCTTGTATCCTTTCTCCGCGGTATCGCGGGATATTTCGAATTCGAAGCTCAACTCATTGATGGAGGGCAGGATCTCGTCTTTCGCAATCTTGCCGTCGGCAATCGCTTTAACAATGGAATTGGCCAGCTGCAGGTACTTGGGGGTAGCAGAATGATAGTCGATGTACAGGTGTTGATAGATCGGAGGTTTTTTCATTACAGCAACATTCGTTAACACATGAAGGATCAAACCTACAAAAAAAAGGTCAGCCGGGATATCCCTATCTCCGGCAACGATTGCAGGCCGCATTAACCCTCACAGAAAATGGTGTGGCAACAGGCCGTTCCCGGAAGGTTGGTAGCTCGCGTATTACCTTCCTGCAAAGCCTTTTAGGGGGCGTTCTCCACCATGATGGTACATGATGGCCGACTAACTGAATCCGTCTACTTTTAACCACCTATATTCACTTACTTGCCAGGCCATATTGAAAAAATACTAAACTCATGGGATCTATTTTAGGTGTAATATTCCACTTTATCGGTGGGTTCGCATCAGGAAGTTTTTACATACCGTACAAAAAAGTAAAAGGCTGGGCCTGGGAGAGCTACTGGATCGTTGGCGGTCTCTTTTCCTGGCTGATCATTCCCCCGCTCGCAGCCTGGCTTACCATTCCCGATTTCGGTACCATCATCCATTCAGCAGATTTTGCAGTCCTCAAATGGACCTATATCATGGGTGTGCTATGGGGTATTGGCGGTCTCACCTATGGGTTGGGTGTTCGTTACCTGGGCGTATCACTCGGCAGCTCCATCATCCTTGGCTTATGCTCGGTGTTTGGGTCGCTGGTTCCTTCCATCTATTATGACTTTTTTCCGGCAGCCGGAAAAGATACCATCTCTATACTGCTATCAGAGCGCTGGGGCCAGTTCGTATTGCTTGGCCTGCTCATCTGCGTGATCGGTATCATCATTTGCGGTAAGGCAGGTGCGATGAAAGATAAAGACCTGGCCGGTCATACGCAGGGTACGGCCAACCAGGAATTCAAGATTGGCCTGGGGCTCTTCGTAGCCATTGTATCGGGCGTACTGAGTGCCTGCTTCAGCTTCGGTATCGAGGCCGGTAAGCCCATGGCAGAAGTGGCCAACGGCGCCTGGAAGGCAGTTAATCCCGGTCAGGGTGAGTTTCTCTACGCCAACAATGTTACCTATGTAGTACTGTTATGGGGTGGGTTGACCACAAACTTCATCTGGTGCATGATCCTGAATGCCCGCAATAAGACCTTTAAAGATTACACAAACAAGCAAACCCCGCTGAGTAAAAACTATCTTTTCTCTGCGATAGCGGGTACTACCTGGTTCCTGCAGTTCTTTTTCTATGGCATGGGCGAAAGCAAATTGGGCAATGGCGCCAGCTCGTGGATCCTGCACATGGCATTTATTATACTCATAGCTAACGCCTGGGGTCTTGCCTTGAATGAATGGAAAGGAGTGTCTAAAAAAACAAAGAACACCATCATTGCCGGTATCGCTGTTATTCTGCTCTCGGTGCTTGTGGTAGGTTACGGTAACCACCTCAAGGAAAAGGAAAAAGAAGCCAAGGCACAGCAAACCGCAATTCATATTATTTAAATTCGATACAATGTCTGTTACTACATCAACATTTAAGCATGTAAGTTATCTGTGGAATGAAGCTACAGCCGCCTCTATGGCTGGTGATGAAGTGGCTTTGTTGATCTATCGCTCCAATCTCCTGGGGGCCGACCTGCGCCTCACCAATTATGGCGGTGGCAATACCTCCTGTAAGGTGACATCGAAAGACCCGCTGACCGGCAAAGAAACGGAAGTGATGTGGATCAAAGGGTCTGGTGGCGATATCGGCACACTGAAAAAAAGTGGCCTCGCTGCCCTTTATGTCGACAGACTTCGTAGCCTCACCAATGTGTACCGTGGTATTCAGTATGAAGATGAAATGGTGGACCTTTTCAATCATTGCATTTTTGACCTGGCTTCCAAAGCACCTTCTATCGATACCCCCCTACACGGCTTCCTGCCCTTCAAACACATCGATCACCTGCACCCCGATGCGGCTATTGCCATCGCGGCCGCGAAAGATGGTAAAAAGATCACCCAGGAACTTTTTAAAGGAACCATTGGTTGGGTAGAATGGCAACGCCCCGGTTTTGACCTGGGACTGAAGCTGAAACAGTGTCTCGATGAAAATCCCGGTATCCGCGGCATCATGCTCGGTTCGCATGGCCTGTTTACCTGGGGCGATACGGCGTATGAGTCGTATGTGAATACGCTGGAAGTGATTGAAGCCTGTGCCGAGTACATCGAGTCGAAGACGAAAAAAGAAACCACTTTTGGTGGTGCGAGGATACAGGCCCTGCCCAAAGAAACCCGCCTGAGCCAGGCCGCCCTGCTGGCCCCGGTGTTGCGTGGTTTCTGCTCGAGCCATACCCGCATGGTAGGCCATTTTACGGATGATGACCGTGTACTCCAGTTCATCAATTCCAAAGACCTCGACCGCCTGGCGCCGATGGGCACCAGTTGTCCCGACCACTTCCTGCGTACCAAGATCAGTCCGCTGGTACTGGCCATCGCTCCCGATGCAGACCTGTCGGATGCAAAAGGGCTGAAGGAACAACTGGCTGCACCATTCGAAGCGTACCGCAAGCTGTATGCAGACTATTACAATACCTGTAAGCACCCCAACAGTCCAGCCATGCGCGACCCCAATCCCGTGGTGATCCTGTATCCGGGCGTAGGTATGTTCACGTTTGCCAAGGACAAGCAAACAGCCCGGGTAGCGGCAGAGTTCTATACCAACGCCATCAATGTGATGCGTGGTGCGGAGGCCATCTCTTCTTATACCTCACTTCCACACCAGGAAGCATTCAACATCGAATACTGGTTGTTGGAAGAAGCCAAGTTGCAACGAATGCCGAAGCCCAAGGCGCTGTCCGGAAGGGTTGCCCTGGTAACCGGTAGCGCTGGCGGTATCGGAAAAGCTATTGCGCAAAAGTTTGCCGATGAAGGCGCTTGCGTGATCATCAATGACAATGATGCCAAACGACTGGAAGGTGCGAAAGAAGACTTCCAGAAGAAATATGGTAAAGACGTATTTGCGACTGCAGTACTGGATGTGACCAGCGAGCAGGATATTAAAAATGCGACAACTGTTGCGGCCCTGGCTTTTGGTGGTGTAGACATCGTGGTGAACTGCGCGGGGCTTTCGATCTCCAAGCCTATTGAAGATCATACCGAAAAAGACTGGGATATCCTGTACGATGTTCTCGTGAAAGGACAGTTTTTTGTCACCCAGGCTGGCGTAGAGATTATGCGCAAGCAGGCCCTGGGTGGCGATGTGCTCAACATCGTCAGCAAGAACGGCCTGGTTTCCGGTCCCAACAATGCTGGTTATGGCAGTGCGAAAGCAGCCCAGCTGCACCTCAGCCGCCTGAATGCGGCTGAACTGGGTAAAGACAATATTCGCGTAAATGTCGTAAATCCCGATGCCGTCATCTCCGATAGTAAGATCTGGGAAGGCGCCTGGGCCGAAGGCCGCGCCAAAGCTTATGGCGTTACAGTGGAAGAATTACCCGCTTATTATGCCAAACGCACCTTGCTCAACGAGATCATTTTGCCGGAAGACATTGCCAATGCCTGCTTCGTATTTGTAGGCGGCTTGCTCAACAAATCAACCGGCAACGTGCTCAATGTAGATGGAGGTGTGGCGATGGCTTTTGTAAGATAAAGAAGGCAAGAAGGCAACAAGGCATCGAGGGAAAAGTCGTTGGCAAAGTGCCTGCATCCGCGATCTCGATGTCCGGGCTGCTTGAACGGCTCGGTGCCTTGCTGCCTCGATGCCTGTTTTTAACAATAAACGAATTGCTCCTATGGCCCGCATTGCATTCAAAATGACCCTGCACCCCGGTTTTGAAGAAGAATACCGCAAAAGACATGATACCATCTGGCCCGACCTGCAAGCTTTGCTGAAAGAAACGGGCATCAGCGACTATTCCATCTTTCTCGATGAAACCACCAACAGCCTGTTTGGTGTGTTGAAGGCCGAAGACCCGAAGGCATTGGACAACCTGCCCGCACAACCGGTGATGCAAAAATGGTGGGCCTATATGAAAGACATCATGGCTAGCAATGAAGACAATTCGCCCGTCAGTATTCCCTTAAAAGAAGTATTTTACTTACCATAAAACGATTGAGTATGCAAGTGGAGAAGTATGCGATCGACAACCACAACAGTGACCTGCTCGCAAAGCATATAAAGAAATTCGAATTCATCGCTTCCGATATAAGCCAGGTGAAGGATATCGTCCAAAAACTGAAGGACTTCCAGGTGGCGATTCCCAGCTGGGCCCTGGGTACCGGCGGTACACGCTTTGGCCGTTTCTCCGGTGGCGGTGAACCCCGCACACTAGAAGAAAAGATCGAAGATGTAGGCCTGCTGCACAAACTCAACCAGTCTGGCGGTGCCATTTCCCTGCATATTCCCTGGGATATTCCTCAGAATCCTACTGCCATCAAAAGCCTGGCTGTTCAACACGGCCTGCGCTTTGATGCGGTCAATTCCAATACTTTCCAGGATCAGAAAGACCAGGAGCTCAGCTACAAATTTGGCTCGCTGCAGCATGTCGATAAAGCCGTTCGCAAACAGGCCATCGACCACAACATCGAGGTGATCAGGCATGGGGTGGAGCTCGGTTCCGATTCCATCACCGTATGGCTTTCCGATGGATCCTGTTTTCCAGGTCAGCTCAATTTTCGCAAGGCCTTCCAGCGCACGCTCGATAGCCTGAAAGAAATTTATGCGGCCCTGCCGGCCAACTGGAAAATGTTTGTCGAATACAAAGCCTTCGAGCCCAATTTCTATTCCATGACAGTCGGTGATTGGGGCCAGTCATTGTTGTATGCCAACAAACTCGGTCCGCAGGCTTATACCCTGGTTGATCTGGGTCATCACCTGCCCAATGCGAATATCGAGCAGATCGTAGCCTTGTTGCTGGGTGAAGGCAAACTCGGCGGTTTCCATTTCAACGATTCAAAATATGGCGATGATGACCTCACGGTAGGCAGCATCAATCCTTACCAGCTCTTCCTCATCTTCAATGAGCTGGTAGAAGGTATGGACGCCAGGTCGATGAACCATGCCACCGATCTGGGCTGGATGATCGATGCCTCGCACAATGTAAAAGATCCGTTGGAAGACCTGCTGCAATCGGTAGAGGCTATTAAGATCGCCTATGCACAGGCCTTGCTGGTTGATACCAAAGCGCTGCAACAGGCACAAGACCAAAGCGACGTGGCCCGTGCACAGGAGATCCTGCAGCAGGCTTATCGTACCGATGTACGTCCGCTGGTAGCCGAAGCACGCCTGCAGGCGGGTGGGGCACTCGATCCGCTGGGTTTGTTCCGTACCCATAAAGTACGGGAACAGCTCATCAAAGAGCGCGGACAAAAGACTGTAGCAACAGGATTGTAAGCAAGTATACAGCCTTGGCTGCGAACCACTCGTCCGCAGCCAAGGCTCAAAATGTTGAATCGTGACGAACCTGCCCATCATTGCCATCTTCGATATCGGTAAGACCAACAAGAAATTCTTCCTCTTCGATGAAGACTACAATATGTTGCTGGAGCGATCCAGTCCCTTTACCGAGATCACCGATGAAGACGGCGATCCGTGCGAAGACATCGAAGCCCTGACACAATGGGTGAAACGTTCTCTGCGCGATATTCAAACCATGCGGGAGTATACCCTCAAGGCTGTCAACTTTTCGACCTATGGCGCCAGTTTCGTGCACCTCAATGCAGAAGGCAAGCCCGTTACGCCCCTGTACAATTACCTGAAGCCATACCCGGCCGGATTGCAGGAAGAGTTCTATCAGCAATATGGTGGCGAGATCACGTTCTCGATGCATACCGCCTCGCCGGCCCTGGGTAACCTCAATTCGGGTTTGCAGTTGTACTGGCTCAAAAAACACAAGCCGCAGGTATTCGAAAAGATCCGGTATTCGCTGCACCTGCCGCAGTACATGAGTTATCTGCTCACCGGCAAAACATATAGTGACATTACCAGCATAGGCTGTCATACTGCCTTGTGGAACTTCTCCCAAAACCATTACCATGAGTGGATTTTCCGCGAAGGGGTGATCGATAAGCTGGCACCGATATTTCCCTCCAACCAATTGATCAATGCCTCGCTCGATGGAAGGCCCGTGCTGAGTGGGGTGGGCCTGCACGATAGTTCGGCCGCGCTCATTCCTTACCTGGCCAATTTTACCGAGCCTTTCCTGCTTATTTCAACCGGTACCTGGTGTATTACCCTCAATCCTTTCAACCAGTCGCGCCTGCTAGCCGATGAGTTGAAACAGGATTGTTTGTGTTATATGGAGTACCGCGCCCGCCCCGTCAAGGCATCGCGGCTCTTCGCCGGATATGAACACGAGCAACAGGTGAAAAGACTGGCTGCTCATTTCGAGCAATCGGCGGATTACTACAAGACGGTCCACTTTTCTCCTGGCATCATCGATGCGTTACAGCAACGCCCCGCGTTTGCAGATAAAGCCACAGGTTCTCATGGCCTGCAGCAGTCGGTCTTCGCACAACGCGATCTCCATGATTTTGCCACGTATGAAGAAGCGTACCACCAGCTGATCGCAGACATCATGCAGCAGCAGGTAGCGTCTACCAATCTCGTGATGAGCCGGGAAGTGAAAAAGATCTTTGTTGATGGGGGCTTTGGCCGTAATACTATTTATATGCACTTATTAGCCCGGGCCTATCCGCAGTTGGAAGTGTATGCAGCATCGATCGCCCAGGCGTCTGCCGTGGGGGCTGCCATGGCCGTTCACGCCTATTGGAACAAGCGTTCCTTGCCCGAAGAGCTGATCGATCTCAAAAAGTTTACGGCCCCCGCTACGTCTGTCAATTCCTGAGCCATACCAGCATCGGATTCCAAATGCCTTCCCGGTTCCGTTTCTCGAAGGGACCGAGGTGGCCGATCTTTTTCATGCCTACATCGCCCGGTTTGAAATGGTGCCAGGTGATCTGTGACCCGGAAAAATAGTGCAGGAGGGCTTGTACAGCCTCCCGGGGAGAACGCCAGTCATCCGAAAAGCTGATGGCCAGTAACGGGATGTCGAGCTTTCGGTAATTGATATCGGGGAAATGATCGAAGAGGCCATTGTTGTTGCTGCACCAGTCTATCCATTCATACATCACCCCTTTGGGCAGGTTGTCGGAAATGCCGCTGCTTCTGCCGGGAAAATAGCCCATGATCGTGCTGGATAAACGCACAAAGGTTTTGAGGAACAACATCCGGAGCCGGTCGTGCCAGGGCCATAATTTACGGCAGGTGAGGGCGCTGTTCACCAATACCAGTTTGTTGATGTATTGGTTGGCCGGCGACAAACCGATCAGTTCACCACTGATGCCATGGCCAATGTAAATGATCTCCTGATTGGGAAACCGGGTGCGTGCATACCGTATTACGGCATCGAGGTCCTGCACGGCCCATTGCAGCAGGCGGGCTTTGAAACCTTTCAGGGTTTGCGGAGCCGATAATCCAACGCCCCGGTAATCGAAGGTGATCACGGGATAGCCTTGCGATTCGAGAAAGATCGCCAGTTCATGATAATGTTGCTGAGAGGCCAGCACAGAAGGCCCCACGAGGATCACCTTTCCCTGTGTTGGTGCATGCGCATAGATCTTCATGCCGATCGCGCAGCCGTCTTTAGTTCTAATCGTGCCGTTTTCGTGCATAGTGGTACTTCCTGTATTGGGGGTAAAACAGTGTTGCTGCTTTTTCGGTGAAACCAGTTTTCAGAGGGACAGTGTTGTGGAACGTGGTGCAGATACCTGCCTACAAATAGCCGGCAAGCCGGACTTAGAGCAACAGGCTCATCAGTTCCTCGCGCCTGTTTTTCGACACCGGGATCTTCATCTTGTTTTCCATCAACAGGTAGCCTCCATCACCACGGATGAATTCACGGACCTGCTTGAGGTTGACGAGAAAGGAATTGTGTGCGCGAAAGAAATGATACGGTGTCAGCATGTCTTCAAAATCCTTCAGTATCCTCGATATCACTTTCTTCCGGTTATCGGTCAGGTAAACGGTCGTATAGTTGCTGCTGGCCTCGCAACAGATGATCACAGCGGGGTCAACAAATTCGATGCTCTCTTTGGACGCCAGGGCTATGCGGCCCATTTTACCCTTGCGTTCGGCTTGTATATTCGTCATCAGCGCGTCTATTTGTTCCGACGGAATACGGCGGTTCGATTTGCGCTGGTGTTTTTCGATGGCTTCTTTCAGTTCCTTGTTCTGAACGGGTTTCAGCAGGTAATCCAGCGCACTGCACTTCACTGCCTGGATACCGAAATTGTCGTAGGCCGTCGTGAAGATGACATCGAATGAAATCTCCTTACCTAGTTCTTCCAGCACATCGAAGCCATTGAGCATGGGCATTTCAATATCGAGGAAGAGCAGGTCGGGGGCATTCAACTTGAGCCAGGCAACGCCTTCTGCAGGCCGATCGAAGGAGGCTACCACCTGTACCTCGGGACAATAGTTTTCCAGCTTCCATTTCAGCGTTTCAATGCTATGGTGCTCGTCGTCGATAATTACTGCTTTGATCATAGTACAACATTTAGGGTGGAACCTTTGTCTCGGCAGCTTTGCGGTCCCGGGCAAAGCCGTTGCGGTCGCTACAGCGGAATCACGAGCTCTACCCGGGTACCCATGGCATTGCCGGTATCGTCGGTGAGGTCGGTGATGGCTACACTGGTATTCACATCATATAACTTATTAATGATCTCCATGCGGTCACGGGTGATCTGCATGCCCATGGAGCGGCGCTTGCCGGATATTTTCTGGGCACGCAATACCTGCGCCTTCACCCGCCCGATACCGTTGTCCTGGATAATGCAATACAGGTTGTTGTTGCGTTCCTCGATGCTGATGTCCACCATGCGGGGTGATCCATCGTGTTTATTCATGAGTCCGTGCCAGATGGCGTTTTCTACATAAGGCTGTATCAGCATAGGAGGGATCACGATAGAGCCGGTATCTGTTTGGGTGTTGATCCGTATATCATACTTGAATTGGTCGCGGAAACGAAGACCCTCCATCTGCAGGTACAACTCCAGCGTTTCCACCTCATCTTTCAGGGTAATATAGTTGGACCGTGAGTTCTGTAGGATCAACCGCATCAGCCGGGCAAAGCTGTTCAGGTATTCCGACGCTTTACGCGATTCGTTCTTGATGATATAGGAGTCGATCGAGTTGAGGCAGTTGAACAGGAAGTGCGGATTCATCTGCGCCAGCAACGCACTCATTTCCACGTTGGCCAGTTTCTTTTCGTATTGCGTTTTCAGTTGCTCCTTTTTTCTTACCTGGGTGATCCGCATCCGGTATACCCAGTAGATGATGCCGGTTGCTACGACAAATGACAGCACATAAAACCACCAGGTCTGCCACCAGGGGGTAGCGATGTGTACGGCCAGGTTGACAACTTTCGGGTTCCAGGTGCCTTCGTTATTGGCAGCCTGTAACTGAAAGGTATATTGGCCAGGGGGTACATTGGTATAGTTCACACTGCTGCGGCCGGTCACTTCCTGCCACTCGTCGAATCCGTTGAGCCGGTAGCGAAAGCGAACCTCCTGGGGAAGGGTATAGGCCTGGGCAGAGAAGCCGATGGTGAAGAAGTTACGCTGGTGCGATAATTCCAGCAGCGTATCGCCAAACAGCGGCGGCATGGTTTGCGGCTGGTTCTGCACCTGCAGTTCGCTGATATAAGGTGCCGGCATTTCCTCGTTGCGTTTAAAGGCAGTGAGATCGGCCAGCACGATATTGTTTCTACCGCCGAGGATCAGTTCACCGGAAGGCAGAAAGGAGAAATGGTAGAAGTCGACATCTTTGATACCGTATTGAAAATTATACGTCGTGACGTTGGTATCGCCTGGCAGGATGCGGAACAATTGTTTGTCGCTGTATCCCCATACGCTACCATTCCTGTCGGCGGTTAGTCCGTATACCCGCCCCTCTACTTTTTTAGCTGGCAGGTAAAACTTGGCGAGGATGCCTTTTTCTGGGGCATTCACCTGGGCATAGCCCAACCAGCCAGCGTTACTGGTGGCCCAAATTCTGCCGCTGCCGTCTTCGGCATAGCGATGTACAAAGGGGAAGCTGTTGGAGGATTGATCGGTATAAGTAAAGTTGATCACACTGTCGCGATCGGCCACATACACACTCATGCCGCTGTTGCGGGTAAACCAGATATTGCCCTTGCTGTCTTCGTAGAGATTAACGACCCTTTCGGCTACGGCTGCGGTATCCATCGGGAAGATCAGGTGCCGGTAGCTTTTGTATTCCTGGGTGGCCAGGTCCCAGCGGATAAGACCATCGGCGCCCGCAGCCAACCACAACCGGCCCCGTTTATCCGCCAGCACATCGCGGTATTGCTTAAAGCGGGTAGGAGGTGGCTGTATCGACTTTAGTTGCTGGGTGCGTTTATCGTACGTGAAAAGACCTTTACTGGCAGAGATGACCAGCTTTTCGTCGGGCAACCTGGTCACGCTGAATACATCCAGTTTTGCATAGGGAGCCGGCCCTTTGAAAGGCAGTTTGGTCCATGTCTGCGTATGTTTATCGAAGATATAAATGCCATTGGCCTGTATTGGGCAAATGGTGATCATCCGTCCTTCCGGGTCAGGTAATATATGTTGTGCGTACGCCCAGTCGGTGCCATACAGTTCGTGAAAGGAGTGGCTGGAGAACTGTTGCATGGTAGGGTCGAAGTATTGGATGCCATTGATGTTACCATACCATACACGGTTCTTTTCATCGATACAATGAATACCGTAGTAAAGGTTTTTCTGAGGATTGTTGACCCATTCTTTGGTCACATTTTTCAGCCGCGTATCATACAATAACAAACCTGCTACTGTGGTGATCCAGATCTCGTGGTCGCTTTTGGGATAGATGCCGCCTACCGCACCTTTAAGGGCGGGGCGCCAACGTTCATCGGCGGGCACGGGTTGTAAAGAACCTGTTTCCGGGTCGAAGATTTGTACGCCGCCCGACCAGCTGCCTACATACAGCAAGCCATCGGTGTGGTGATAGAGCCGCCGGAACACGTTGACAGACACCTGGTAGGTCTTGTCTTTCTGCGGATATACAAACCAGCGTACGGCACCGGTATACTTATTTACCTGCTGTAGCCCACTCAGGGTTCCGGCCCAAATGATGGAGTCATTGGTACGGCTGGGTTCAATGCTGAGGATGGAACTGTTGGGACCGAGCAGGGGGGCGGTATACGGATACGCGTCGGCAGGGTAGGGGAAGTTGACAAAATTGTCTTTAGCCCGGTCATACCGCCAGAGGCCGTGGTTAACCGTTCCGATCCAGATGGTGCCGGATGCATCCCGGGTGAGGGCGTTGACGGCATAGTTCAGGTCTTTTTTCAGGCTGTCGCGTTTACCGGTCTTCCCGATCTGGTAATGCCGGAATTGCCCTTGCCGGATATCGAGCACAGACAGTCCCTGGTTGGTCGCTGCCCAGACCTCGTTCCGGCCCGCCAGAATAGCGTTGACGGTATTGTCGTACAAGGCGTAACGCGGATCACTACCCTCCTTGAATATTTTAAACTGTTGACCGTCGAACCGGCAAAGACCTTCGGAGGTGCCGATCCAAATGAATCCGTCGGTTCCCTTTTGGATAGCCCGTATGTGGTTGGCAGACAATCCCTGTTCCTTGTTGAGGTAGATGGCCTTGTCGAACCGGTATTGGGCCTGCAGGGCAGGAGAAAGCAGGCAGTAATAAACGGCCAGCAATAGCGTGCTGATATTCGGCATAACCTTCATGGATCGATGGCTTGGGCTTATCTAGTGTGTAAGTACCCCCTTTTTCCCGGTACCCCGAAAGGCTCCTGATTGAACAGCCTGATTTTCTGTGTAGTTAACGCCGAACCTTGAGTTGCTGGCGTCAACTATTCCTGTCGCCGCCCGCCACAGCCATTCTCAAAAAACCATTGGTCGTACGCAGGATACCTACCCTTCTGCTAAGGTACGCTTTCGCCGCAGGTAGGTATGTGGTAACCTTGCACTACCCTGCTACAAAATAATCTTTATTCCTTTTCACCTTACCGGGCCTATTGCCCGGTGTTGTAAACACTTATTAGCCATGAAGAAAGTATTGTTTTTGCTGTATGGGGTCACCTGTTACAGCGTATTTCTTGGAGCGACCTTGTATGCTATTGGATTTGCAGGAAACCTGTTTGCCGGCAGGTCGATGGACAGTACCCCCCAAATGCCGTTGTTGAGTGCTGCGTTGATCAATGCCTCCCTGTTGTTGTTGTGCCTGATCCTGCACCAGCTACTGACGGGAACAACGGTCCGAAAATGGATCGCCCGCTATTTACCCCAGCCACTGGAACGTAGTACCTATATCCTGACAGCCAGCTGCTGCCTGTTACTGCTGATGTTGCGCTGGCAGCCCATGGGGGGCGTGGTGTGGCAGGTGGAGCATACCGTGTTGAAAATGATATTGTGCATTGCTTATGTGGGCGGCTGGTCGATCGTATTTACAAGTACCTTTCTCATCAATCACTTCGAGCTGTTTGGCATGCGGCAGGTATGGCTGCTGTACCAGGGTAAATCGTATACCCCTTTGCCGTTCCGGATGCCGGTATTTTACAAGCTGGTACGCCATCCGTTATATGTCGGTTTTATGATCGCCAGTTGGGCAACGCCTACTATGACGGTTGCGCATCTGTTGCTGGCACTGTTTACCACTCTGTATATACTTGTATCGGTTCAGTTTGGTGACCGTGATCTGCTGGCAGGGGTCAGCGAACAGTATCGTAGGTATGTACGATGGGTACCGTTACTGATGCCTTTTCTGAAACAACTGACCGAGCGTTATTGAAGAACCCATCATAAGCAGGTTTCATGCAGGAGCCACTTTGAAGCACATGGAGCAAGCTGTAACAAGAGCTTGCTTTTTTTATTTATTACCAGGTATCATGGTGCTATCAGGATAGATCAGGATGATTGTTCGTGGGGTGATAGCTACCTTACAATTGGTAACGATTGACCAAAAACTTGCTTTAAATACTTGCTGTATGAAAAAATGCCAAAGCTATGCGTTTCGGGTTGCTGCGCCCGTACTGCTGGCGAGTTGCTTTACACTCTCCTTGTCAGCTTCTCCACACGATCCTCCGAATTATTCCAATGACATTGCCGGCACTCCGGGCTATCATGAGCCTTTTAGTCCCGTGTACGAAACGACGATTACAGGAACTATCGTCAATGAAAAGAATGAACCCCTGGCAGGTGCCACCGTCACCGAAAAAGGGCTTACTGCTTCTGCTACTACCAATGAAAAAGGTTTTTTTAGCCTGGTCGTTTCCAGCGCTACCGCAACGCTCGAGATCAGTTACATAGGTTATCTGTCACAAGAAGTGAAACTCAACAACCGTTCTTCCCTGTCGGTTACGCTGTATGCGGTATCGAGGTCGTTGGAAGATGTGGTGGTGGTGGGGTATGGTACGCGTAAGAAAGGAGATGTAACCGGCTCTACGGCCTCTATCAATGCCGAAAAGATCCGATCCATACCTGTTACCAATGTCACCCAGGCCTTGCAGGGCAGGGTGGCCGGGGTAGAAGCCATGGCCAGTTCCTTCCGGCCCGGTAGTGGTAGCCGGATCAGGATCAGGGGTAATCGCTCGCTGTCTGCCAGCAATGAACCCTTGTACGTAGTAGATGGTGTACCTGTTAGTTATACCATCGATGATATGAACCCGCTCGATATCGAAAACATCGATGTGCTGAAGGACGCCTCGGCTACCGCCATTTATGGCGTGCGGGGTGCCAACGGGGTCATCCAGATCACTACCAAAAAAGGCCGCGCAGGGAAGGTCAGCATCGAATACAGTGGCAGCGTATCATTCGATAACCTGCTGAAGGATATTCCGGTATTCAATGCGGTTCAGCTCATGGACGCCTGGCGACAAGCTTTCTCCGCCGATAAGGTGTACAATTTTGCGCAGAATACCACCCAGCCCAACAATTACTATCCCAACGCTGCCGCCGATATCAACCTGTTTGATGGCGACCAGTATACACTCAACGTGATCAAGTCTGCCTACCAATGGCGTGTATTTGACCGGGCTACCAATACCTATATTGCTTATAAGCGCCCTTCTACTGCGGAAGAAAAAGCAGTCATGGGCAGCCTGAAGATACCCGTTCTGGATAGTCTCGATATTTTTGATCCCTCCAAAGTGCAGGGGTACGACTGGCAGGGTGCTGCGATCAGGCAGGGCATCACCAATTCACAAAACATCTCGATCAGTGCTGGTAGTGATAAGATCAGGGCCAGTTTCAATGCCGGGTATTTCAACCAGAAGGGCATCGAGTATGGCCAGGACTATACCCGCTACACCATTGGTAACAATACCGAGTTCAAGCCGGTCAAATGGCTGACGATGGGCAATACGATCACCTATTCAAATAGTGTACAGAACATAGGACCCAGTATGTATGGTGGTGCTTCGGGGCAGCTCCCCTTTGCGCAACCCTATGATAGCGCCGGGAAGTTCATCCTGTATGCAGGGGGTGACCAGAATATCGTAAACCCCATGAACGACAAGAATACCGTGATCAATGAAATGAAAGTAAGCCGGGTATTTGGTAACGTATATGCCGAGTTCACCTTATTCAAAGGGCTACGGTACAAAACCGTCTTTGGCCTCGATTCGCGCAATACGCGTCAGGGACAGTTTAATGGCGCACTGTCTTCCGTACGGCAGGGTGGGGTGGCCAACGCGACCCATACCATTACCAACAGTATTTCCTGGGTATACGACAACCTGCTGTACTACGATTTCAAGATCAAAAAGGATCACTCTTTCAACGTGACCCTGCTGCACGAAATGCAGAATCCCAATAAAACAGATGTGCTGGCGCTCACCGCCAACAACCTGATCTTCGAAGAGCAAAAATGGTATTCACTCAACCGCAACACGTTGGGGGTAACCACCGGTAGCGGTAGCTACAGCGCCTTGCAGTTGCTTTCTTATATGGGCCGGGTCGATTACAACTACAAAAGTAAGTACTACCTCACGCTCAGTAACCGGTACGATAACTCGTCGGTACTGGCCGAAGGCAGCAAAGGGCAATGGTTTCCCTCCGCAGCAGTCGCCTGGCGCCTGGACAATGAGCCTTTCTTTGTAGAACAAAATGTGGCCAGCGCTGCCAAGCTGCGCGTTGGGTATGGCCTGGTGGGTAACTCTTCCATTCCTCCCTATCGTACCAATGGCCCGCTCGACTTCACCAACTATAACTGGACCAATGGAGCTGCCGCCGTAGGGCTGGCACCTACCACGTTCAAGACACCGGGTCTTACCTGGGAGAAAACGGCTACGATCAACGCGGGTCTCGACTTCGGACTGTTGGGCAACCGCATCACCGGTAGCATCGATGTATACAAGAGCACAACGACCGATCAACTCCAGGAAATGCGAATCCCGTCTGCCAATGGCGTCAGTACCATGTACATCAACCTGGGTAAGGTCAGCAACAAGGGCTTCGATATCTCCCTCAGTTCTGTCAATGTCAACAGCGGTGGTTTCATGTGGACGACCGATGTTGTGTTCAGCCGGAACAAAGAAGCCATCGTGACGATTGATGGTTCGAAGAACAATAACCTGCTCAACCTCTGGATGGTGGGTCAGCCGATCCGGGTGTATTACAACTATATCTCCGATGGCATTTACCAATACAGTGATACGGTAAAAGGTGGTGGTTACCTGGCAGATTACCTGTGGCCGAAGGGGACCAATGGTGCCAATGCATTGTTCCGACCTGGTAAGATCCGCGTGCGGGATATCAACGGCGATAGTCTGATCGATGGCAACGATAAAACGGTGCTGGGGTACGACAATGCCGATTGGACGGGCAGCATCACCAACACCATCGCTTACAAAAACTTCGAGTTGAGCTGCCTCATTTATATCCGCAAAGGGGGTATGTACCGGGTGCCAAGGCCGGGCCTGGTAGGCAGGTTCCAATCGAACAGTGTCAACTACTGGACGCCCACCAATCCCTCCAATGAGTACCAGCAGCCTACCCGTACTTCCGATGTGCCCACTTATTGGGAAGCGTTGGGCTATCGGGATGGCAGCTTCGTGCGCGTCAGAAATATATCCCTGACTTACCGGCTTCCGCAGTCGTTCCTGTCGAAGATCAAGGCCAATGCGATGTCTGTTTATGTCAATGCGGTCAACCCCTTCCTGTTTCACAACAAGTCGGACTATGATCCTGAGATGATTCAGTACACAGAGCAGTTTGCCTCCACTACCAACAACCCGGGTCCCAACTCCTACAGCTTCCGAAGTTTTGTAGTGGGCGTACGCCTGGGGTTGTAAGTAAACCAAATGATTGCCTTAAAAAGAACGACAATGAAAACAATCTATAAATTAACAGTAGCAGCTTGCCTGATCGCGGTATTTGGCCTGCCCTCCTGTAAGAAATTTATCAAAGAAGAATTGGTGACCACACTCACCCAGGATTACTATAAAACCGACCAGGGCCTGGAAGATCTGGTTAAATCAGCCTATTCGGCCCTGCGTTGGAAATTCGAGAATGAGCAATCATACGCCATGTGGAATTTTGGGACCGATGAATTCCGGCTGGGCGATCAGTTCAACAACGAGCATTGGAATAAATACAACAACCTGCTTAACCCCAATGGCTCCGATGGATTTGTGAACGGTTTTTGGACCAACAATTATGCGGGCATCAACCGTTGTAATATGGGTATTGAAATGATTGGGGCTTTCAACGATGTGAACTCCCGACTGCTGGGCACCGCTGCGCAGCGCAACCAGCGCATCGCAGAATTGATGGGCCTGCGGGCATTCTATTACTTCCAGCTGGTACAGCAGTTCGGTGCGATCCCATTGGTCAACAAATCGTCCGATACCCTGCGTTCCGATTTTCCCCGCACGCCGGTGGCAGCGATCTATGACCAGATCATCGGTGACCTGCGTAATGCCGGTCCGGTATTATCCTATGCCATCCCTTCCGAGCGCGGGCGTATTTCAAAATCCGTAGCTTACCACTTCCTGGCCAAAGCCTACCTCACGCGGGCGAGTGCCGTGACGGAAAACAGGGGCAAGAAAGCAACCGATCTCGATAGTGCTATTGTGTATGGCGATTCGGTGATCAAGTCGGGTGTACATACGCTCGAGGCCAACTATGCCAACCTGTTCAGTGCCAGCTATGCCAATACAACACCTCCCAAGCCAGGCTTCGATGGTGCCTTGCCATTGGGCGATGCATCCAAGATTGCTGCCAACAACGCTAGCACGGAGGTCATCTTTGCTGCGCAGTATAGTAACAGCCTGGCCCTGGCCGGTAATGGTAACCGGGTGCACTTGTATTTCGGTACGCAATACGATGCGGGTATTCCTATTCCCGGCATGATCCGTGATGCTTTCAACGGTCGTCCCTTCCGCCGTCTGCGGCCAACCGACTATACCATGGATATCTTTGACCGGGCCAATGATTCCCGCTTCTTCAAAAGCTTTCAAACGGCATACTATCGCAATGCGCCGACCAGTCATAGTAACTCTTCCGCCATCCCCGTATTCACGGCGGCCAATGCGCCTAGTCCTGACCTGGTGGGCAAAAAGGTGGTGGGCCTGGGTGATACTGCGGGATTGTTTGTCGTGAATCGGGCCGACAAGCCTTTGTTACCGGCAGATATTGGTAAGTTCCGCGCGAAGGTCTATGCGCGCTATAGAAGGGCCAGCCCGACTGATCCCATCACTTCCGACTTTTCGGACAACAAATACCTGACACTGATCAAATTTCTCGATGGCGTTCGCCTGACTGCCGATCTGCAGGAGGAGCGGGGTATCCGAAATGGTACCTACGCCAGGGTGGCGGAGACTTACCTGATCGTCGCGGAGGCCTATGGCCGTAAAGGCGACTATGCCAAGGCACTGGAGTATGTAAACATTGTGCGCAGGCGTGCGGCCTATAAGGCTGGCGAGGTCAAGAACCCGCACAACTGGTTATTCTATGGCGGTTCAGAATCGGACCTCAGCAGTACAGAAGCCGCTATGCTGGCCACAGAAACCTTGTTTACCACGAATGCCGCCAGTGAATTGTATCCGCCTACTGTTGCCTCGACCGAAAGCAGGTTCATTCATTTCATGCTCAACGAAAGGACCCGCGAGTTGTGTGGTGAGCTATATCGTTGGGAAGACCTGGTACGTGTAGAGGCGCTGTATGATAGAACCAAACTGTACAATGCCGATGCGACCAACCTGTCGCCGTACCATAAGTTGCGGCCAATTCCTTTACCGCAGATCATAGCGCTGAGGGTAAACGGACAGCCGTTGAGTGATAATGAAGTGGCAGCGTATCAGAACCCTGGCTATCAATAATGTCAAGCAGTCTTAGTTAGTAGAATAGCAAGCACGGACGTGTCAATTTTTATTGACCGTCCTTTTCTTTTACTGATCGCGTATCTTGTAAACAATCGAAACTATTTATTTGACCATATGATGACACGTTCGATGAAACCCGTGCTGTTTGCTGCCCTGTCTGCAACAGCTTTTCCAGCCCTGGCACAAAAGGCCAATGATGTGACGGCACCCCTCCATGCCCTCAAGGTAGATTATCCCGTACCCTACGATCCGCCGTCTACCGCTACTGTAAAGCAGGTACTCGACCGGATATACCATTACCTCGATGGAGCAACGCCGGCCAGCTTTATCCATAAAGGGAGCGGTGCAGACTTGACAGACCTGAAGTTAGCAGATACTACCGTGATCTTTAAACCCGGCGATTTCCGGTTAACGAGCTACGAATGGGGAATAACCTATGCAGGCATGCTGCAGGTGGCGGCTGCAACGGGTGATAAGCAATATGCTGACTATGCAACCAAACGCATGCAGCTGCTGGCCGATGCCTATCCTATATTTAAACCCATGCTGCAGCAATACCATAACCGCGGTAACCCATTGCGGTCGGTCATAGAGCCCCATGCGCTCGATGATGCCGGTGCCATGTGTGCGGCCATGATCAAGTCGGAGCGAACCGGACAGGTGAAAAACCTTCGTCCGCTGATCGATAATTTTATTCAATACATCTCCACCAAAGAGTTCAGGTTGCCGGATGGTACGCTGGCGCGCAACCGCCCGCATCCCAACACGATTTGGCTCGATGACCTTTTTATGAGTGTACCGGCTTTGGCCCAGATGGGTAAGCTGACCGGCGACCGCAAATACTTCGACGATGCGGTGAAGCAGGTCGTGCAGTTTTCCGAACGTATGTTCAACAAGCAAAAGAATGTGTATATGCATGGATGGGTGCAGGGCATGAAAGACCACCCTCAATTTCATTGGGCACGTGCCAACGGTTGGGCTATCCTGACCAAAGTGGAGTTACTCGATGTATTGCCCGAAAACCATCCCGGTCGTGCCAAAATACTGGAGTTGTTACGCCTGCATGCACAGGGGCTAGCTGGGTATCAATCAGGTTCGGGATTCTGGCACCAACTACTCGATCGCAACGATTCTTACCTGGAAACTTCTGCCACGGCGATCTACGCTTATTGTATAGCGCGGGCCATCAGGAAGGGATGGCTCGATCCGGTGGCTTATGGCCCGATGGCGTTACTGGCCTGGAATGCCGTATCAACCAAAGTGAATGACAAAGGGCAGGTAGAGGGTACCTGTGTGGGCACCGGCATGGGATTCGAACCGGCGTTTTATTATTACAGACCCGTCAATGTGTATGCAGCGCATGGGTACGGTCCGGTGTTGCTGGCGGGCGCTGCCATCTATGAGTTATTACAAGACAATAAATTCCGCATCAACGATAGTGCCTTGCAGTACTACGAGAAGTAAGATAGTTTTGAGATCGTATGAAACACCTTTACCTGTTACTGACTCTATGCCTACCCGCCTTGTTGCAGGCTCAAACCAATACCTGGCGATTTGACCTCGGCAGTGGAAAACTGACCGAGGGATACAAGCCGGTAACTGCTACTACTTTTTACAATGATCAAACTGGTTACGGCTTCGAGCCCGGAGCCGTGTTACGGGCAGTAGACCGTGGGGGCAAAGACCCGCTGAAAAGTGATTTCATCACGGGGCAGCTGCCCTTCTTTTTCTCGGTGAAGTTGCCGGAAGGCAACTACCATGTCACGGTTATCCTCGGCGATGCCGACAGCGCCAGTGTGGCCGCCATCCGCGTCGAGAATCGCCGTATGATGGTGCAACAGGTAAAAACCAAACGCAAACAATTTGCCACCGTACACTTTACCGTGCACGTACGCGATTCCCTGATCCACGGTACCGAGCGGCAGGTGCGGTTGAAGCCCCGGGAAGGCAGCTACCTGCATTGGGATAATAAGTTGACCATTGAATTCAACGATGCGGCACCGAAGGTGTGCGCCATCGAGATCGCCCCTGCCATGGATGTGACGACGGTGTTTTTGGCCGGCAACTCCACCGTCGTGGACCAGACCGGCGAACCCTTTGCCTCCTGGGGGCAAATGATCCCCGCTTTTTTTCAGCCAGGTAAGATAGCTATTGCCAACTATGCCGAATCGGGTGAAGCACTCACCAGCTTCCGGTCTGCCCACCGGCTCGACAAAATACTGGCCCTGATGAAGCAGGGGGATTATCTCTTCATCGAGTTTGGGCACAATGACCAAAAACAGAAAGGCGAGGGCATCGGTGCTTTCACTTCTTATGCCGCCGACCTGAAGTATTATATCAGCGAAACGCGTAAAAGAGGCGGTATTCCCGTGCTGGTCACTTCCATGCACCGAAGAAGTTTCGATAGCACCGGTAAGATCGTCAATACGCTGGGAGACTATCCGGCGGCTGTGCGCAAAACGGCCGTCGAAGAGCGGGTAGCCATGATTGACCTCAACAACATGAGCAAAACCCTGTACGAAGCCTGGGGACCGGATAAAAGCCAACTGGCTTTTGTGATCTATCCCGCCAATACATTTCCGGGGCAGGAGAAAGCGTTAAAAGACAATACCCACTTCAATACCTACGGCGCTTATGAGATCGCCCGTTGCATCGTAGAAGGCATCAAAAAGAACAAGTTGGCCCTTATGTACTTCCTGAAGAAAGACATTCCTGCTTTCGATCCGGCCAAACCGGATGAGGTGAAGGCGTGGCACTGGCCCTTGAGTCCGAGACTGAATATCACCAAGCCCGATGGCAATTAGATTTCCATTAAAGAAGGAAGATCAGTTATTTTAACAGGACAGCGCAGGATGATGGAACAGCCTGCGCATCCTATTTTACAGACGCGCTTGTACTAAAAAATAGATTGCTGTATGAATACATTACTTCCGGGCTTATTGCCAGATGGGCGGCCGCTCTCTAGCCTTTCCTCCACGCCAATATTGATACACCCCTTCGTCCGGAAATAACCTGCTGCTCCATGAAACGTACTTCCCTGTTTACCTGCTTGTTTTTTGCTATTGGTACTTCTTATGCACAGCCTACCTGGCCGGCCGTAACGGCCACCACGAAACCGTGGACACGCTGGTGGTGGCAGGGCAGTGCTGTCAATAAAACTGACCTGAGTGCGTTGATCAAGGAGTATCATCGCGTTGGTCTCGGCGGACTTGAAGTGACGCCCATTTATGGAGTGCGTGGCGCCGAACAGCAATTCATCCCCTTCCTGTCGACCCAATGGGTATCGATGCTGGAGCACACGTTGCAGGAAGCGGGAAAACTACAAATGGGCATCGACCTGGCCACCGGTACCGGCTGGCCCTTTGGTGGTCCCTGGGTGACGCCCACCGATGCCTGCAAGAATATCAGCCTAAAAACCTGGACACTCAAAGGCGGTGAGCAGCTGGGCGAGAAGATCAGCTTTACCCAACAGCCACTCGTGCGTACGGTCAGCGGCAAGCCCATCGATATTAAAACGCTGAGTTATCCCATTGCCACGAATAAGAATTTACAGGAATATGCCTTCGACCAGGTACGGTTTGAAAAGGAATTGCGGGTCACCCTGTTGATGGCGTATGACGACAAAGGCAATCAACAGGATATCACTGCCAAAGTAACTGCTGATGGTACGCTCAATTGGACGGCGCCCACCGGCAACTGGACCCTGTACGGACTCTTTCAGGGATGGCATGGCAAACTGGTGGAGCGCGCTGCTCCCGGTGGAGAGGGCGATGTGATCGACCATTTCAACCTGCCCGCCTTGCAACATTACCTGCAGCGGTTTGACAAAGCCTTTGCCGACAGGAATGTAAAAAATATACGCTCTTACTTCAACGATTCCTACGAGGTAGATGATGCCCGCGGGCAGGCCAACTGGACACCCGATCTGCTGAAGGAGTTTCAGCAACGGCGTGGGTATGATCTCCGCAAAGAGTTACCTGCGCTATACGGAAAAGACAACGCCGATAAGAATGCGCGTGTGCTGAGCGACTATCGCCAAACGATCTCCGAGCTGCTGTTGGAGAAATTCACCACGCCCTGGCATAGCTGGGCCAAAGGTAAAGGAGCGCTGATCCGCAATCAGTCGCACGGATCGCCGGCCAATATTCTTGACCTGTATGGCGCCATCGATATTCCTGAAACAGAAGGTACGGATGTACTTCGTTTTAAGTTTGCTACTTCTACTGCCCACGTGCTCGGCAAACCATTGGCATCCGCTGAAGCGGCTACCTGGCTAAACGAACATTTTATATCCACGTTGGGTGACGTAAAAGTGGCGCTCGATAAATACTTCATAGGGGGTGTCAACCATATCTTTTACCACGGCACCAACTATTCGCCCAACAATGATCCCTGGCCGGGTTGGTTGTTTTATGCAGCCGTGCATTTTCATCCCAATAACCCGTTCTGGAAAGATTTTCCTACGCTCAACCAATACGTAACGCGGGTGCAGTCATTCCTGCAGGCCGGCAAGCCCGATAACGATGTGTTATTGTATTTCCCCATCTATGATCGCTTTGCGCAACCCGGACGCGATCTGCTGCACCACTTCGATGGCATGGAAGGATTTGACCACACCGATTTCAAAGAGACGGCTGCCTGGATGCTGCAAAAGGGATATACCTGGGACCTGTTCTCCGATAAACAACTGGGGCAGGTCAAATACATCGGGCAAAACCTGATTGCTAGTGGCAATAGCTACAAGACCATCATGGTACCAGCCATACAATACTTACCGTTGGAAACCTTGCAAAAGCTGGTAGCCCTGGCGCAGCAGGGAGCCACGATCCTGGTACACAAAAGCCTGCCCACGGATGTGCCGGGGCTTACCAATCTGGCTAAACGCCAGGCAGATGCCAAAGCGATCTGGTCAGCCCTGACTTTTACGACCATAAACAGTGTACAACAAGCGGCAGTAGGCAAAGGCAAGTTTGTGATAGCAGAAGACTGGCAAGCGCTGTTGTCATCAGCCCAGGTGCGCCGCGAGTCGATGACCGACAGCAGCCTGCAATGTATCCGCCGTGTCATCCCCGGGGGGAAATATTATTTCATTACGAACACCGGTAATAAGCCCATCAACGATTGGGTGTCGATTGCTACGACAGCCAATACGGTACATGTATTCGATCCGATGCAGGGGCGACAGGGGATTGGCGCGCTTCGGCAGGAAAAGGGTGAAACGCAGGTGTGGGTGCAATTAAATCCCGGCGAAAGCTGCCTTTTGCAAACCAATCCACCGGCTGGCGGAAAGGAGCGATTCCCCTTTTATTATGCATCCGGCAACGCTATTAATATAGAAGGTACCTGGAAGGTTTCCTTTCTAAAAGGAGGCCCTGTATTACCGGCGCCAACGACTACTACGCAACTAAACTCCTGGACCGGATGGGCTGGCGATGAGTTGAAAAAGTTTTCCGGAACGGCTTCTTATGCCATCAGTTTTCCCAAACCTGCCGACAAGGCGGAAGATTTCCTGCTCGACCTGGGTGTGGTGCAGGAGTCGGCCGAGGTGATCCTGAATGGCAAGCGCCTGGCCACGCTCATCGGTCCGGTATTCCAGGTGGTGGTGCCGGCTTCAGCATTGAAGGCCACCAACCAGTTGGAGATCCTCGTTACCAATGGAATGGCCAACCGCATTGCGGCTATGGACAAAGCAGGTGAACACTGGAAGAAATTTTACAATACCAATTTCCCGTCCAGGTTGGCAGACAATCGTGGCGCCGATGGCCTGTTCACGGCAAAGCATTGGGAGCCGCGGGCATCGGGGTTGACAACAGGAGTTACGATTACGCCAATTGCCCTGTTAAGTAAAGTGCGGATTAAACAGCCCGACCAGTCGCGGATTATACAATAAGCCTTAATATTGGGTTCATTCTTAACCCGAAAATGTAACTATATGCGCATCAAATTGCTGAGCCTGCTCGTACTGGTAAACCTGATCACCATGACGGTACTTGCCCAATCAAAAGACGAAACGGCAGTAGCTGCTGCTGTTGAAACCTTACGCAAAGCCATGGTCGATGGCGACCGTACGGCGCTGGAAAACATCGCTGCTGCACAACTGACCTATGGCCATTCCAGTGGTAAGCTGGAAGACAAAGCCGCTTTTGTAGAAGCCATTGCGAGTGGTAAGTCTGACTTTGTGACCATCGACCTCACCGAGCAAACCATTGCGGTAAGTGGAGACGTGGCCATTGTACGGCATAAGCTGGCAGCAGATACCAATGATGGTGGCAAACCCGGAAAAGTAAACCTCGCTATTATGACGGTATGGAAGAAAACCGGAAAAGAGTGGAAGCTGCTGGCACGTCAGGCAGTAAAAGTTGTTTAATAATCGACTATGAGAACATTCAGCCTGCTCCTTGCGGTACAGTTCATTTGTTGGATGGCGATGGCACAACAACCCGCCCCCAAACCGCTTTACCGTGATCCCATCTATGATGGCGCGGCAGACCCGGTGGTGATCTGGAATCCGGCCGTTAAGAAATGGTGGATGTTCTATACCAACCGACGCGCGAACCTGCCCGATTCTACCGGCGTGGAATGGGTGCATGGTACGCGCATCGGTATTGCCGAATCGAAGGATGGCCTGCACTGGCAATACAAAGACACGGCAAACATCAATTACCGGCCCGATGCAGGATACACCTTCTGGGCTCCCGATATCATTGAACACAGCGGTACCTATCACATGTACCTCACGTATGTTCCCGGCATCTTCCGCGACTGGAACCATCCCCGCCACATTGTACACCTTACCAGCAAAGACCTGGTCAATTGGACCTATCAGTCTCAATTGCAGCTGGTCAACGACAAAGTGATTGATGCGGCGGTATTCCGGTTGCCCGATGGCAACTGGCGTATGTGGTACAACAACGAGCGTGATGGGAAGTCGCTTTGGTATGCCGACAGCAAAGATCTATACCACTGGGAAGATAAGGGCAAGGCCATCGCTGCCCGTGGCGAAGGACCTAAAGTATTTGCCTGGAAAGGGCATTACTGGATGGTAGTGGATGTGTGGAAGGGCATGGATATCTATCGCTCCGACGACCTGTTGCAATGGACCAAACAGCCCCAGCGCATCCTCGAAGCGCCTGGCACGGGCACCGACGACCAGGCCATCGGCGGCCACGCCGATGTAGTCGTCAACCACGATAAAGTGTACCTGTACTATTTCACCCATCCCGGCAGGCGGAAAGACAATCCGGCCAAACCTGGTACGGTGGAAGATAAACGCACCCTGATACAACTGGCTATACTGAAATACGACAACGGAACACTCACCTGCGATCGCAACAAGCTGGTGGCTGATCCTTTGCGGCCGGTCAGCAAGCCATAGTACAGCACTTTATTGATACCGTTATGAACCTCCTTCGCACGATACAAGCCATCGGGTTGATGGCATTTTGCTCCGTGGCTTCCGGCCAGGAGAAGATCATACAATATCTTTCAGGCACAGATAAAGACCATACCGTAACCTGGGACTTCTTGTGTACCGGAGGCCGCAAAAGCGGCCAATGGACCAAAATAGAAGTACCCTCCTGCTGGGAGCAACAGGGGTTTGGTGCCTATAATTATGGTCGCGACTACAAGACCTATGGCCGCAATTTTCGATTCGCCGACGAGAAAGGATTGTACAAGCACAGCTTCACCATCCCGGCCGATTGGAAACAAAAGCATGTTTTCATCGTTTTCGAGGGCGCTATGACCGATGCAGAAGTGAAGATCAATGGACGTTTGGCTGGGCCCATTCACCAGGGCGCTTTTTACCGTTTCAAATACAATATCACCGATAAGCTACAAGCCGGCAAGCCCAATGTGCTGGACGTGACGGTCAGCAAGATGTCGGCCGACGAGTCGGTCAACAATGCAGAGCGCCTGGCCGATTATTGGATATTTGGCGGCATCTTTCGGCCCGTTTACCTCGAGGTGGTTCCCAAAGAATACATCGATCACACCGCCATCGATGCCAAAGCCGATGGCAGCTTTGCGATGAATGTAGCCTTACAACAGATCAAAGGTCCCCGCCAATTGACCGCCACCATCAAAGATGCGGCCGGTAAATCGGTGGCCACCATGCAACAGGCCGTGAAGGCAGGTGATACATTGGTAAAACTAGTCACCAGCGTGTCCAATCCCCGGTTGTGGACTGCCGAAACGCCGAACCTATATACCGTTCACCTGGCGCTCAGCAATGGGGTGCAGTCTCTTTATAAAACGACCGATCGCTTTGGCTTCCGGACCATCGAGATCCGCAAAGGAGATGGTATTTACCTCAATGGTGTGCAGATAAAGATGAAAGGCATCAACCGGCATGTTTGGTGGCCCGAAACCGGTAGAACCATAAGCCCTGCCATTGATCTGGCCGACGTGCAGCTGATCAAAGAGATGAACATGAATGCGGTGCGCTGTTCCCACTATCCGCCCGACAGACGTTTTCTTGAAATATGTGATTCCCTCGGCCTCTATGTGCTTGACGAGCTGGCAGGCTGGCAAAAAGCCTACAGCACCAAAGCCGGTGCCCCGCTGGTCAAGGAAATGGTGACCCGCGATGCGAACCATCCTTCCATCATCTTCTGGAGTAATGGCAATGAAGGAGGCCACAACAAAGAGCTGGATGATGACTATGGTCAGTATGACCTCAGCAACAGGCCTGTGATCCATGCACACCACCGGCCGGGTAATACCTTCAATGGCATCGATTGCAATCATTATGAAGATTATTATAGTTCAAAGAATATCCTCAACGGCCCCGATATCTATATGCCGACGGAGTTCCTCCATTGCCAGGACGATGGCGGCGGTGGCGCCGCGCTCAACGATTTTTGGGAGCTGCATTGGAAGTCAAAGAAGTCAGGCGGCGGATTTTTATGGGCACTGGTAGATGAAGGCATTGTGCGTACCGACTTCGGCGGCCGCATCGATGTGAATGGGGTAAACGCACCGGATGGAGTCGTGGGGCCGCACCGCGAAAAGGAGGGCAGCTTCTGGGCCATCCGCGAGATCTTTTCTCCGGTGAAAATCGAAGCCCTGACATTGCCGGTAGATTTCAAAGGCACACTGGCAGTAGAGAACCGTTATCATTTTACCAACCTGTCACAATGCAGCTTTCAGTGGCAGCTGGTCAATTATACCAAACCATTCAGCGGACAAGCCGGGGTCACTATCCTGCAAAAAGGAACAGCGACGGCACCGGATATCGCTCCCACACAGTCTGGAACGTTCGCGCTGAACCTGCCTGACAACTGGGCTGCGCACGACGCCCTGACAGTGATCGTGCTGGACCCAAAAGGCAGAGAAGTATTGCGACGCACCTACAACATAAAGAACAATGAACAGCTATTGGGTTCCTTCATCAACCATTCGACCGATTCGGTAAGCCTGCTGGAAACGGATACTTCCCTGACCTTACGTTCGGCCGGTATCAGCCTCGCGATCCATAAGAAAACGGGGCTGCTCCAAGGCGTAGCCAATGCTGCCAGCAATGCGTTGCTGTTTCGAAATGGTCCCGTACTGGTGGGCGGTAATGCCAGTTTCAATAGTATTAAAACGATTGCTGAAGGCAATACCCGGAGTATAGAAGCTGCCTACGACGGGGCATTTAAGTATGCCCGCTGGACCATGTATCCCGGCGGATGGGTTAGTCTCGATTATGCCTACAACCTGACCGATACGGTAGCGCTGGCTGGTATCAGTTTCAGTTACCCGGAGAATTTTGTACTGGGCGCCAAATGGCTGGGCAAAGGGCCCTACCGGGTTTGGAAGAACCGCCTGCAGGGCGTCACCAACAATGTGTGGGAAAATAGTTACAACAATACGCAAACGGGCAGCTATCCCTGGAACTTCCCCGAATTCAAAGGATACTTCGCCGACATCACCTGGATGGAGTTGAATACGGTAGAAGGTAAATTCCTGGTGGCCAGCCAGGAGCCAGGTTTGTATGTACGCCTGTTCGACTTTTATGGACTGTCGGGTGTGGTGCCACATCCGGCATTGCCTACCGGTGATATTTCTTTCCTCGATGCCATACCACCGATTGGTACTAAGCTGGCCTTGAACATCAGCGCCAACACGCGCAACCTGGGCCCCGCCGGTGAATTCACCAGGCTCGGAGCATCGGTAAAGCGCCGCCTCTGGTTCTATTTTGGTTTACCCAAACCGGAAGACCAGCGCAAGCAATTTACCATGCCTTCTGTGAATGACCTGTTTTGATCGCTAAATACCTGATGTATGAGAACTGTATTGACGACTGTATTGCTTCTGATGGGTATTGCTGTAGTGGCCCAGTCTCCGCGCATCGACCGCAAGGCCCTGGTGCAACGGCATACGATACACGTACGCAAGGCCGATTCGTTGGCATCCCTCTCGCTGGGTAACGGCCAGTTTGCTTTTACTGCCGACATCACCGGCCTGCAGAGTTTTCCCGAACACTACAAAGGAGGGGTGCCGCTGGGTACGCAATCGGAATGGGGCTGGCATAGCTTTCCCAATACCAACCAATATCGATTTGAAGAAACGCTGCGCCCTTATCAGTTGGAGGGAAGAACGATCCCTTACCCCGTGCAGTTCAAAGAGCCGGGGCGCAACCGCGAGGCCGTCGATTATTTCCGTGTGAATCCGCATCGTTTGCAGCTGGGGAATATTGGCCTGGAGATACTGAAGGCTAACGGGCAGCCTGTAACTATAGACGACATCAGCAACATTGATCAGCAACTCGATATGTGGAAGGGGCTGTTGACGAGTAAATTTACCGTAGAGGGAAATCCAGTAACGGTTTACACCAGCGCTGCCGTTGGCTTCGATGGCATTGCGGTGCTCATCGAATCGCCCCTGCTGCAGCAAAAGCGCCTTCGCCTCACCATGCGCTTCCCTTATCCCAATGCCCAGTTCAAGGACGCAGGTGTTCACTATGGGCAACACGACAAGCATCGATCGCAACTGACGGCGCCGGCAGCCAACCCTTTTTATGGCAAACCAGTCACCATTCAACGCACACTCGATACTACCAACTATTATGTACAGGCTATCTGGCAACAGCCGGCTGCCATACAGCAATCCGCAGCACACCAGTTTGTGATCACGCCACAAAGAGGTAATCGTTTCACGGCCACGATTGCTTTTGCACAACGGCCAGCGCACAGCACCTTACCTGCTTATGCCTCGGTAGCTGCAGGAGCGACTGCCAGCTGGCTCAAATTCTGGAGCAGTGGCGGTGCCATCGACCTGGCAGGCAGCAAGGACAAGCGGGCTCCAGAACTGGAAAGGCGAATTATCCTTTCCCAATACCTCACCCGCCTGCAATGCGCTTCCAACTTTCCACCACAGGAAACAGGCCTTACCTACAACAGCTGGTACGGCAAACCGCACCTGGAAATGCATTGGTGGCATGCCGTGCATTTCGCCTTGTGGGGGCGCGTCGAACTGATGGAGAAAAGCCTCGATTGGTATGCGACGGTGGCGGAGGAAGCAAAAGCCGTTGCCAGGCGGCAAGGGTTTGAGGGCTTGCGCTGGCAAAAGATGGTAGACCATGCCGGCAACGAATCGCCCTCGTCGGTTGGCTCTTTTCTGATCTGGCAGCAGCCGCATTTTATCTACATGGCCGAGCTCAGTTACCGCGAGCACAAATCGAATAAAGTGTTGGAGAAATACAAGGACCTGGTATTTGCGACTGCCGATTTTATGGCTTCTTTCCCTTCTTTGAATGACAGCACTAAAAAATACAACCTGGGTCGAGGGCTTATTCCGGCGCAGGAATGTTTCGATGCGGTCACCACCTTCAACCCCACCTATGAGCTGGCCTACTGGCATTGGGCATTGGGGGTGGCGCAGCAATGGCGGCAACGGCTGGGCTTGCCCCGCAAGGCAGAGTGGGATCGGGTGATGGATAACCTTGCTCCGCTACCGCAGCAAAAGGGGGTGTACCTGGCCACGGAGAGCACACCTGATTGTTACACCACCGAACGGTACCTGACCGATCACCCGGCCGTGCTGGGCGCCTATGCGTCAATTCCTGCCAGCAACCACTTGGATACTGTCGTGATGAAGAGTACCTTTGATCTGGTGTGGAAATCATGGAAATGGGACGATACCTGGGGATGGGACTTTCCACTCACGGCCATGGCGGCTACCCGGCTTCACCTGCCGGAAAAAGCCATCGATGCCTTGTTCATGCCGGTTCGCACCAACACTTACCTTATCAACGGCCATAATTTTCAGGATGAAAGACTAACGATATACCTGCCGGGTAATGGAGGACTGTTAAGCGCCATTGCCCTGATGTGTGCCGGATCCGATGCCAATACAACCCTAAACCCGGGTTTTCCGAAAGATACCTGGACTGTGAAGTGGGAAGGGTTGCGTAAAATGCCTTAATAAAATCGCTCCCCTTGATACGACTCTATGGTGCCCTGCTCATGCTGGCCTGCACGCAGCTTGTGTATGCTCAGCAGTCTGCCCCTGTTCCCTGGCACGGTAAGGAACGTTCTATCCATTACCGTCCGGAAGGGAAAGACTTTGTGACTACCAACGGTAAGGCAAGGTTCAACCGCGCTTTGTATGGCGGCAACACGGCCTTTCGCGTAGAAGCCGGCGACCTGCCGGAGTTTGCCCTCTACCTGCCCGGCATGGGCGGTAATTGTAAATTGGGCCTCATCGCTGGCAACAAAAGCAGTTGGCTCATTTCCGCCAATAACATCAAAGCTATTTATCGTCCCGGTTCCATGGTCTACGAGGTCAGGGATCCTTTATTGGGAGCAGGTGTATTACAGATAACTGCCCTGGCAACCTATGACCAGGAAGCGATGATCCTGCAGGTAGTGCCCAGGGGTATTACTGCTCCCGTGCAGTTGCTGACTGCTTTTGGTGGAGTAACGGGCAAGAAGTTCTCCCGTGATGGCGATATCGGCGCCGATCCCGAATCTTCCTTTTATTTACAGCCTGCGTATTGTGTCGGGAATAGCTACGACATCGATGGCAACCAGTTCACCGTCAGCTTTGGGGATGCAGGCGCTAAAAAGCTGCAGGGCATTTTCCCTGCAGGCATCAGCTTGCACACCGCAGATGCCAACCAGCAACAATCGCCGCTGGCAGCAGATGCTTCTACGGCCGGTACCGCGCCGATGATGGTGGGTAAGCTGGGCCTGGTGAAATCGGATACGCTTTATTGGTTGATCCGCCAGCCTGCTGCCCAGGCAACAAATATGACGTATGCCGACCTGCCGGCTATTTTTAAAGCGGCAGAAGCTACCCGTCAGCAATTGGCGGGGCGTATCAAGGTCAATACTCCCGATCCTTTCATCAATACCCTGGGTGGTGCGTTGAGCATTGCAGCAGATGCCATCTGGGATGATCCTACTTATATGCATGGCGCCATTGCCTGGCGTATGCGGCTACCTGCCTGGCGGGGAGCTTATGCGGCCGATGCACTCGGGTGGCATGATCGTGCGCGTCGCCATTTCACCAGTTATGCAGCCTCGCAGGTGACCAGTCCGCTTACGGCGCCCGTCATCGCCGATACTGCTCTGCACCTGGCCCGGCACCTCGAGAAGATGGGTACGGCCATGTTCAGCAGTGGCTATATCTGCCGCAACCCCAACGGTGATATGCGTCCGCACCACTACGATATGAACCTCGTATTTGTCGATCAGTTGCTCACGCATTGTTTGTATACCGGTGACACGGCTTATATGATAGAGAGCTGGCCCCTGATCGAACGGCACCTGGCCTGGGAGAAAAGAAATTTCGATGCAGACAACGATGGCTTGTACGATGCTTACTGTTGTATCTGGGCCAGTGATGCCCTGCAATACAGTGGCGGTGGGGTTACCCATGCTTCTGCTTATAACTACCGGGCTCATGTAATGGCTTCCCTGCTCGCAGGCATTGTTGGAAAAGACCCGGCACCGTACCGGGCGGAAGCTACCAGGATTGCACAGGCTATCAACAGGGAGTTGTGGTTGCCAAAGCAAGGGTGGTATGGCGAATACAAAGACCTGTTAGGAAATCAACTCGTACATCCTGCTGCCGGTCTGTGGACGGTGTACCATGTGCTGGATGCCCGGTTGCCCGATGCCTTTCAGGCCTGGCAAACGCTGCGTTATGTCGATACGAAGCTGCCGCATATTCCCCTGCAGGTAAAAGGACTGCCGGGCAACAACCTGTATTTGTTGTCTACCACCAACTGGCAACCTTATACCTGGTCCATCAACAATGTAGCGTTGGCCGAGAACCTGCATACGTCACTAGCCTACTGGCAGGGCAACCGGCAGGAAGAGGCCTACCGGCTCTGGAAGTCGGCCTTGCTGGAATCCATGTATGCAGGGGCGAGCCCCGGTAATTTTCAGCAACTACCTTTTTATGATGCAATGCGGGGAGAACTATACCGCGACTTTGCGGACCCGATTGGTATGGCAGCACGTACGCTCGTCGAGGGGTTGTTTGGCATTGCACCCGATGCGATCCATGATACCCTAACCATCAAGCCCGGTTGGCCTGCTACGTGGAGTACCGCGGCTTTGCAGACGCCCGATATACAGATCGATTTTAAACGGGATGCGGTAAAAGATCAATACACCATTGTTCCTACATATACGCACAACATGCACTTGCGTTTGCAGGTGATGGCCCCCAAAGCAGGGGTGGCTGGTGTCCTGGTCAATGGCAAACCTGTTCCCTGGAAGTCTGTTACCACTGCGCTGGGTGCACCCCTCATCGAGATCGTTGTGCCGAAACAACCGCGGTATACGGTCGCGATCAGTTGGAAAGGCGCTGTGCCGCAACGACTGGCAATTGATTCCCTGTATGCAGCCGGCGCCTCGATCGCGCTGGCAGGAGGGGTAGCGGCTGTGCAGGAGATCTACGACCCGCAACAAGTACTGCAGGGGGCTGCGGTACGCAACAATCGTGTGGAAGCAAGGGTCAACCCGGCCGAAGGGGACAAAACATTTTTTGTGCGTCTTACGCAGGGTGGCCTGGGCTGGTGGCAGCCGGTAGACATCAAAGTGGTGCCTGTCATAAAGATCATTCCCGTACGGGGCGATTCGGCGGGCATTTATTTTCAGGTGCAGAACTATGGAGGCGCCGTGAAAGGCAAGCTGGTGTTGAACTCCGGTTCGCGCATGATCACCATGCCCTTGGAAATAGAAACAAAAAAACTATCCCCTACCGTGCATATTCCGGCACCTTACCTCGTCACCGGTACCAATGTAATACGGTTTGTTTGGGATAGCGTAAAGCAAGTGCAGGCGGAGATGATCAACTGGAACATCCCTTCCATCGGTGTGGCCTTTGAAAAGCTCGAATTTTCCGGTCGCTTCAATGGCAAATTGCGCGAAGTGTTCAGGCAGGCGTACCTATCGCCACGTCCGGCATCACCCACGCTGCAGTTGCCCGTACAAGGCATTGGCAACTGGTGTTATCCACTCGTGCAGCCGGTGATCAATGATTCGGGACTGCGGGCAGCCGCGGCGGTCAACAATGAGATCAACCCCGGGCAGCATATTCCCCTGAGCACGCCGGGCGATACGGCGGCCAACGATATCTTGTGGACCTCGGCATGGGATAATTATCCGGATAGTGCCAGCATCCCTTTAACGGGCAGGTCTTCGCATGTATACCTGATGATGGCAGGCACCACCAATCACATGCAGAGCCGGATGGCCAATGGGGTAGTAGTGGTACGATATGCCGATGGCTCGTCGGATTCTTTGTTGCTGAAGAATCCGGAAAACTGGTGGCCGGTCGAGCAGGATTATTTTGTGGATGGTTACGCCTTTACAACCGGTGCGCCACCACCCCTGCGGGTGTACCTGAAAACGGGTACCGTAATCAATCCGTTCACCAGTAAAGCGTACACGACCCTGAAAGGCTTCAGCAACCAAATGATCGATGGTGGCGCCGCTTCGGTCCTGGATCTGCCGCTGGATGGTGACAAGGACTTGCAGTCGATCAGTGTATATGCCCTGACCAATGAGGTGGTCATTGGTCTGATGAGTGTGACCCTGGTGCGGAATTAACCCTTTTTAATTGATTAAATTGCCGGCATAGGCGCAAATGAATAGCATGACATATGAAAAAACTCTTCCTGGCTTTTTATGTATTGGCGCAGTCCACCTGGCTGGCGGCGCAGTCGAACAATCCCGTTTACCTTTTCTCCTACTTCAAAGGCAATGGCGAAGATGGGCTTCACCTGGCCTATAGCCAGAATGGATACAGCTGGCAGCCCTTAAAAGGCGACAGCTCTTTCCTGAAGCCAACTGCTGGAAAAGACAAGCTCATGCGTGACCCCTGCATCGTGCGCGGGGCCGACGGAACCTTTCACATGGTGTGGACGGTAAGCTGGAATGAAAAAGGTATTGGCTATGCCAGTTCCAAAGACCTGATAAATTGGAGTGAACAGCGATACATTCCGGTCATGGAGCACGAGCCCGAAGCAAGAAACTGCTGGGCACCCGAGTTATTTTACGATGCCCGCAGAAAAGAGTACCTGATCTATTGGGCCACTACCATATCCGGCAGGTTTGCCGTGGGCGATACGGCCGGCGATGACAAGTACAATCACCGGATGTATTATACCACGACCAAAGATTTTAAAACCTTCAGCCCCACGAAACTGCTCTACGATAAAGGGTTCAACGTGATCGATGCTACCATTCAGCAACAGGGAAAGCAATACGTTATGTTCCTCAAAGACGAGACGCGGCGTCCCCCACAAAAAAACCTGCGCATCGCTACCAGCAAACGCCTCACCGCGGGGTATTCGGCGCCTTCAGCGCCTATAACCGGGAAATACTGGGCAGAAGGACCTACCGTGATAAAGATCGGCGACCAATGGATCGTGTACTTCGACAAATACACCGAACATAAATACGGCGCCATCAGCTCCACCGACTTCAAGACCTGGACGGATATTTCTGATAAGGTCAGTTTTCCCAAAGGCCTTCGCCATGGAACGGTATTCTCCATCAGTGCTGAAGAATTTAATAAACTGAAGCCATAGGGCGATAGGCGCACAGCCAGAAAATGCAGTCAATCGATGCCAATTGGGGTGACGGGCTAGCAGTAGCATTCCCGCTATTCGGAACGAAGATCTAGGCGCGCACGGCGCCTGGCAGGATGCCGCAGGATAGACAGCTTCCCGGCCTGTTCTATTTTACTGCCCGTAAATTGCTTGCTATGTGTACATTGGCTCTTCGCGGGATCGTTGTTGTATTCATGTGTTGGATCGTTGCACCTGTTTATGCGAATGTCGGCGACAGCATCCCGGCCGACGTATTGAAATGGGCCAATAAAACGGGCGCGCGCACAAAGCCTTCCGCCACCCGTGTTTTCTCCGTCAACCAATACGGGGCTGTAAAAGATGGACAAACGCTCACTACAGCCGCCATTCAGAAAGCCATCGATGCCTGTGCCGCCAAAGGTGGCGGTATCGTGAACTTTGAGCCCGGGAACTATGTGACCGGCGCTATTTTCCTCAAAAGCAATGTACACCTGCAGATCGGCAAAGGCGTTACCTTATTGGGTAGCCAAAGTTTCGACGACTATCCGGAGATCGATACCCGCATCGCCGGCATCGAAATGAAATGGCCCGCAGCCCTCATCAATATCATAGGTCAGCAGAACGTCATGGTCAGCGGCGAAGGAAAGGTCAATGCACGCGGTAAATTCTGTTGGGACAAATACTGGACCATGCGCCGGCAGGAGTATGAACCCAAGGGCCTGCGCTGGATCGTCGACTACGATGCCAAGCGGGTCCGCACTTTTCTCGTGCAGGAGTCGACCGACATCACGCTGAAGAACGTCACTTTCTCTAATGCCGGTTTCTGGACCGTGCAGCTGCTGTATTCAAAATACATCACGGTCGATGGCATTGTGATCCGCAACAACGAAGATGGGAAAGGACCCAGTACCGATGGGGTAGATGTAGATTCTTCTTCTTGGGTGCTGGTAGAAAACTGCGATATCGATTGTAATGACGATGACTTCTGTCTCAAGGCCGGGCGTGACTGGGATGGTTTGCGGGTGAATCGCCCTACGGAATACGTGGTCATCCGCAATTGCATTGCCCGTAAAGGCGGTGGTCTGTTGACACTGGGGTCCGAAACGTCCGGTAGCATACGGCATGTACTGGCTACCAACCTGGTGGCCATGGGCACGGGCAACGGCTTTCACATCAAATCGGCCACTACCCGCGGTGGCACGGTGGAAGATGTTTATTTCATCAACAATCAACTCGATAGTGTAGGCAATGCCTTTCATTTCACCATGAACTGGAACCCGACCTACAGTTATTCCAAACTACCCGAAGGCTATCACTACGACTCGATTCCTGCACACTGGAAAACCATGCTGCAAAAAGTGGAACCGACGGCCAAAGGCATCCCTACCTTCCGGAATATCTATGTGTCGAACATCCGGGCACAGGGCGTAAAACGGGTGATCAGCGCCACCGGCCTGCCGGAATCTTCCCTGCAAAATTTTCAGTTCACCAACGTGACCATCCAGGCAGCGGCTGCCGGCGATATCAGCTATGCGGCCGGCTGGAAGTTTGACCGGGTCACCATCACCACCCAGGATAAAGCGCCGTTAAAGGTCTCCAATTCGGCCAATATGGGCGATGTCGTCGCGCAATAGTGCTCTCCAATGCCACCTGACTGGTATCTGGATGCTGTATCACTCCCCGCCCACTCCTATGGGTATTGTATGGAACTCCCTGAGGTATACTGGTACTCCAGTACCAGTCCCGTACCAGTCCCATACCAGTCCTATACCAGTTCCATACCAGTAGTAATACAGTAGGGATAGGGTAAAAGCCTGCTACTGACCACCAATTGTCGCCGTGCTACCCGAAACTGATATTTTTGCCGAAGAAATGCCGTATACTGGTGTACTTTTGACACTCACCCCCCGCTGCCACTTATGAGCATGACATCCGGCTTAATTGCGATCAAAGGCGATCATATCGATCAACTGACCACCATCTTTGGTTTTTTCAACCTGACCGATACCGGAAAGGAGGAAGTACTGACCAGCTGGGAAGCTGCTGAAAATATCATCGACGACGAGTACATGAACCCCGCCGATGGGCTGCAAAGACGTATTGTGTGGGTCGACAATGGCTGGACGATCATCGAAGACTACTCCTTCCTCCTGTGCATGGATGAAGAAGCCATGGCCACCGTATCGCGTACTTTTAAGACACCTGTCTTTTCGCTCCAGACGATCGGTACCAGTGGCTGTTATGGCTTTCACTACTATCACCTCGAAAAGCTGCGCAGCTTCTTTAACGAAGATGGCAAGGTGGTCGATAATTTTGGAAAGCCGCTTCCGGAAGAGACTGGCTACAATTTCAACACAGACGCTTTCTACGACGATATCCATGGCCTGGCCCGCAACCTGGGCATCAACCTCGACAATGCCGCCAACGTGGGCAGATACATTGTTAAACATTTGTCGGACAATACCGCCGTCGATTTCCTGGCACCTCAGTCGCTGCAACAGCAGCAACCCGACCACACCGCCGTCCGCAAACCCTGGTGGAAGATCTGGTAAGGTTAGATTAGTAATACACTTCGTTTAATGCGACCGGTAATGAGGGTAACCTGCATTCTCCATGACGGTGCAGGATAGACAACCGTGGCAGGTAGGTTAAATTTATATGCTTGCAACTTCTACACGACTAATGATCAACTGCGCGCTACTCGCAGGATAAGCCCCCTGGCACGCAACTCTCCACCAGGGTATTATCAGCTAGTATAACCATGTTACAGGTAATAGCCTTCGGGTGAATAGTATGACACTATCATTCCATGCGCAGCATCGTGCGTGGCGCCACGCGCTTGCATCGCTGTGATGATAGCGCCTGCCCATTCCCCGGCCGCAGACCTATAAAACAACCGTCTGCGTATCTCCTGTTGCATGGCTTCCCTTGTTTTTCCATAACCAAATAAAAGCCATATGACTAATTCTTTACTGTGTTCATCGCAGCGCGCGCCCTTGCGCCCTGTTCATTCCCACACCTTCCGCAAAATGATCCGCCACCAGCTGGCATTGCTGGTCATCTTCTTGTTGTCAGCTTGCCTGGTACAGGCGCAGTACCAGATGGAATACCTCGGCAGAGGCGTAGTGGCCGTGCGCACCAGTACCAGCCAGGTATATGTAGGCTGGCGCTTGCTGGGTACCGATCCGGCAGGCATCGGCTTCAACGTATACCGCGGCACTACGCTGATCAATGCATCGCCGATCACCGCTTCTACCAACCTGGTCGATAACATATCGACCAACAACACGTACACGGTGCGGCCCGTGATCGGTGGGGTAGAGCAGGCCGCCTCCGCTGGTGCCAATGTCACTACCACGGCCTACCTGAATGTACCCTTGCAAATCCCCGCCGGTGGTACCACCCCCAGCGGCGAAGCCTACACCTATACGGCCAATGACGCTTCGGTAGGCGACCTCGATGGCGATGGGGAATACGAGATCATCCTGAAATGGGATCCCACCAATGCCAAAGACAATTCGCAATCGGGTTATACGGGCAACGTGTACCTCGATGCCTATAAACTCAGTGGCACCCGTATGTGGCGCATCGATCTGGGCCGTAATATCCGGGCCGGCGCTCACTATACCCAGTTCCTCGTCTACGATTTCGATGGCGATGGCAAAGCAGAAGTAGCCTGTAAAACGGCCGATGCCACCCGCGATGGCGTGGGCACGTATATCGGCAGCTCTACTGCCGACTACCGCAACACCAGCGGTTATGTATTGACCGGTCCCGAATACCTGACCGTCTTTAATGGACAAACAGGTGCCGCGATGGCTACCACCAATTACCTGCCTGCACGGGGTACCGTATCTTCCTGGGGCGATAATTATGGTAACCGGGTCGATCGCTTCGTAGCCAACGTTGCCTACCTCGATGGTCAACGGCCCAGCATGGTCTTTGGACGGGGCTACTACACACGCCTGGTGCGCGTAGCCTGGGACTGGCGCAACGGCACGCTCACCCAACGCTGGGCCTTCGATAGCAACAGCAATACCTCTTACGCGGGTCAGGGCAATCACCAGGTCAGCGTAGCCGATATCGATGGCGATGGAAAACAGGAGACCATCAATGGGTCCAGCGCCATCAACGACAACGGTACCGGATCCTGGGCCAATGGCATGGGGCATGGCGATGCCCTGCATGTGAGTGATATGGATCCCGATCGGGCTGGCCTTGAAATATGGCAGCCTTATGAAAGTCCCGGTAGCAATGGCGGTGTTGGCGCCGCCCTTGTCAATGCAGCGACTGGCGCCCGCCTGTGGACCGTTGCCGAACCCAGCACCGATGTAGGCCGGGGCATGGCTTCCGATATCGATCCCCGCTACAAAGGATATGAATGCTGGGCTTCCCGCGGCGGTCTCTATACCTGCAAAGGTGTTCAGATCACGACGTCAAAACCCTCCATCAACTTCGCCGTTTGGTGGGATGCTGACCTGAGTCGTGAACTGCTCGATGGTACCACTATTTCAAAATGGAACTATACCAGCTCTACCACCAGTGCCCTGCTGGCTACCAGCGGTACTGCCTCCAACAACAGTACCAAGGCAACACCGGCTTTGAGCGGTGATATCCTCGGCGACTGGCGCGAAGAAGTGATACTTCGTGCATCGGACAACAGCGCCCTGCGTATCTATACCACCACCGCACTGGCCACCAATCGCATCTATACCCTCATGCACGATCCGCAATACCGCATGGCCATTGCCTGGCAAAATGGGGCTTACAACCAACCGCCACATCCCGGCTTCTACCTGGGCACAGATATGAGTGCGCCACCCACACCCAATATCGTGATGGTAGGGGCTCCGCCACCCGCTGGCGGCGGACTGACCGTCCAGGAGAATACCAACGGTTTCTGCAGCATAGATGGTACGGTTGACAATAACAATGCAGGATTTACCGGAACTGGTTTCGCCAATGCTAACAATGTGGCCAACTCCAGCATTAACTGGCGGATCAGTACACCCTCCGCTGGTACTTACACCCTGACCTGGCGTTATGCCAATGGTGGTGGTGCCGACAGGCCCTCGCGGCTGCTGGTAAATGGTAGTACCTCCGTGGCCAGCATCAGTTTCCCGGCCACCACCGACTGGACTACCTGGACTACCGTATCCATCAATGTATCGCTACCGGCTGGTACAGTCAACCTGCGGCTGGAAGCCATCAATGCCACCGGGCCCGCCAACATCGACTACCTCAATGTGTCGGGCAATGCTACCGCGGTCGCATGCGCTTCTGCACGGATAGCGACCACCACGACCGATGTGCTCACGCCGGAAGAGCGTATCAAGGTGTCGGTATTTCCCAACCCAACGTCAACCCATTTCCAACTCACCGCTCGCGGTGCTTTCGGTTATGAAGCCTACGATGCAGCGGGCCGTTTGATCGAACGTGGCAAAGGACAAAATAAATTATCAGTAGGTGCCGCCTGGAGTACAGGTTGGTATATGGTGAAGATCATTCGTGAAGGAGAGACTACCTCCACCCGGGTGATGAAACAATAGCCTGCACACCAGTTAAGCGTTGTGCTTTTAATACGGACCGGTTTAGCAGTATATGCTCCTTTTGGAGATACTGTTGAACCGGTCTGTAGTTTATACATAATTTTTCAGAACAGTACAGGATGGACAACTACCCGTTGTAGGCTACCTTTTCAACCGCTATATGAAAAAGAAATCCCTCTTGTTTGGCTGCGTCGGCATGCTGTTCTGCGCGCAGTTATTGGCCCAACGAAATATGGAATGGCTCGATCGTGGCGTACATGCCACCCGCCAGCCAGATGGCCAGGTTTTCATCAGCTGGCGTTTACTCGGCACAGATCCCTCCGACATCAGTTTTAACGTGTACCAGGTGGCAGCCAACGGAAAGGCAACCAAGCTCAACCAGCAACCGGTTACCAGCAGTACCTCCTATACACAGATTTCCACCGACTCGTCCAGGACACAAACCTATTTTGTCAAAGCACTCCTGAAAGGGAAAGAAGGAGTAGCCAGTGCCCTGTTCTCTTTGCAACCGGGCGCAAAGCCATATTGGTCGCTGCCCTTGCAAACGCCCGCTGGCTATTCACCCAACGATGCTTCGGTAGGCGACCTCGATGGAGATGGCAACTATGAGATCATCCTGCACCAAACCGGCAGGGCGCACGACAACTCCCACGCTGGCATGACCGATCCCCCCATCTTTCAGGCTTATAAAATAGATGGCACCTTACTGTGGACCATCAATCTTGGAAAGAATATCCGTGAAGGAGCCCACTACACGCAGTTCATGGTCTATGACCTCGATGGCGATGGACGGGCCGAGGTGGCGATGAAGACAGCCGACGGCAGTATCGATGGCCGGGGTAAAGTGATCGGCGACTCCACCAAAGATTACCGCAATGACAAAGGATATATTCTCGCCGGGCCGGAATACCTGACCATCTTCGATGGCCGCACCGGCGCGGCATTGTTTACAACCAACTACCTGCCCGCCCGGCATCCGGCTTCGCTGGCGCCCACCACCGACGAGCTGAAAGCCTTGTGGGGTGATGGCTACGGCAACCGCATGGACCGTTTCCTGGCTTGCATCGCCTACCTCGATGGGGTGCATCCCAGCCTCGTGATGTGCCGCGGTTATTACACCCGTACCGTACTGGCAGCCTGGGATTGGAAGAATGGCCAACTCACTTCCCGTTGGGTATTCGATACCAACAACGGACGGCGGAACTATGCAGGACAAGGCAATCACAACCTGACGGTGGCCGACGTAGATGGCGATGGCAATGACGAGATCGTGTACGGTGCCATGACCATCGACGACAACGGAGAGGGTTTGTATAGTACCGGGCTTGGTCATGGTGATGCCCTCCACGTGACCGACCTCGATCCCTCACGACCTGGCCTGGAAGTGTTCGATATCCAGGAACGCTTTGATGATGCAGGCGCCAACTTCCGCGATGCCAAAACCGGGGAAGTGATCTGGAAAAAAGCTTCCGTAAAAGCTGGTGAAGATGGAGAAGGCCCTGGCCGTGGTTTGGCATTGGACGTTGATCCGCGTTATCCCGGATACGAATGTTGGGTAGCCGGTGCAGGTATCCTGGGTATGTTCGATGCCAAAGGCAACAAGATAGCCGACAAAACACCTGCCTGCAATATGGGCATCTACTGGGATGGAGATGTGCTCAGTGAAATACTCAATGGTACCACCATCGACAAATGGGATTACCAGAACAGCCAAACCGTAACCCTGCTGGAAGCCGCACAATACAACTGTGTAAAGAACAACGGCACCAAGTCCAATCCTGTATTGAGTGCCGATATCTGGGGCGACTGGCGCGAGGAGGTCATCTATCGCACTTCAGACAACAACGAGCTCCGCATCTTTACGACCACCATCCCTACTACGCACCGCTTCTATACACTGATGCACGATCCGCAATACCGGCTTAGCATCGCCTGGCAGAATGTGGCGTATAACCAGCCGCCTCATACAGGCTTTCACCTCGGCGAAGGCATGAAACCGCCGCCGCCACCGCCTATCCGGCTGGTTTGGCCAAAGCCAACCACCACCGCCAGCAAGGCAAAATGATCACCTAACTTATATTTACCTGTACAAGCTGTATGAAAAGATCAAACCAACATTATTTACGGCCCATCGGTATGGCAGTACTCGCCATCGGTTTGTTGTCCTTTGTCGTATGGCAACAACAGAAGCCCACACTCTACATCATCGGTGATTCTACCGTGCGCAATGGCGACGGTTCCGGCAGCAATAACCAGTGGGGCTGGGGTAGCCTGATCGCGCCCTACTTCGATACCACACAGATTGGTGTACGCAACCATGCGATTGGTGGCCGTAGCAGCCGCACGTTTATCAATGAAGGCCGCTGGCAGCGCATCCTGGATGTGTTACAACCCGGCGATTATGTGTTGATGCAGTTTGGTCACAATGATGCTGGTCCGCTCGACGATACTGCCCGAGCCCGCGGCACGATCCGCGGTACCGGAGAAGAAAGCAAAGAGATCTACAATCCCATTACGAAGAAACAGGAAGTGGTATATACCTACGGATGGTATATGCGAAAGTATATTAATGAAGCGAAGGCCAAAGGCGCCATTGCCATCGTTTGTTCGCCCATCCCCCGCAACAATTTCAAAGAAGGCAAAGTGAACCGGGCCAACGAAGACTACGGCAAGTGGGCACGGGAAACGGCTGCGGCCACCGGCGCCTCCTTCATCGACCTCAACAATACGATCGCTGACGAATATGAGAAGCTGGGTCCCGATCAGGTGAAAGCCTTTTTTCCCGCAGACCATACACATACCAACAAAGAGGGTGCCCAGTTGAATGCAGGCATCGTTGTCAGTGAATTGAAAAAGCTGACAGCCTGCGACCTGAAAAAGTATTTACGTTGATCGATGCGGTTTGTTCCAGCCCTAAAATAATCGTTTATGATGCATAAGAATATGTTCGTTGTGTTGGGCGCACTGCTGCTGTCGGCAGCCGGCTATGCGCAGTCCTTGCCGAAGAAGAAGGCCGTGTTGAAAGCCATGACCCTGGCCAACAAATATTTTATGGCGAAATGGCCCGATCCAGGCAAGTCGATCATCACCAACCGCGAAAGACCGAGCAATATCTGGACCCGTGCGGTGTATTATGAAGGACTGATGGAGCTGTACCACCTCGATAAAAAGAAAGCCTATATCGACTATGCTTTCGAATGGGGAAATAAACACAAATGGGGGCTGCGGGAAGGCATCCGCACGCGCAATGCCGATAACCAATGTTGTGGACAAACCTATATCGAGCTGTTCCTGAAAAGCAAAGACTCTACCCATATCCGAGACATCAAGGCTTCCGTCGACCTGATGGTGAAGAGCGACAAGAAAGATGACTGGAACTGGATCGATGCCCTGCAAATGGCGATGCCCGTCTATACACGGCTGGGTGTTATCTACAGCGATACCGCCTACTTCCGCAAGATGTACGACCTGTATGCTTTTGCCAAGTACAACCATGGCACCAACGGTTTGTACAATGCTGCCGAGTCGCTCTGGTGGCGTGATAAGGATTTTGTACCCCCTTACAAGGAACCCAATGGCGAAGACTGCTATTGGAGCCGTGGTAATGGCTGGGTAGTGGCTGCGCTCGTGCGCACCATGCAGTGGTTGCCGAAAAACGATCCGCATTACACGGAGTATAAAAATGACTACCTGGCCATGCTCAAAGCCCTGTTGCCCATACAGCGGGCAGATGGTTTCTGGAACGTCAGCTTGCACGATTCCACCCATTTTGGCGGAAAAGAATTAACGGGTACTGCCCTGTTCGTGTACGGCATGGCCTGGGGCATCAACAACAAAATAATCGACCGGGGCACCTACCTGCCTGTATTGACCAAAGCCTGGAATGCACTGGTTAGCGACTGTTTGCATACGGATGGTATGTTGGGATATGTGCAGGGTACAGGTAAAGAGCCGAAAGATGGACAGCCGGTCAGCTATACCAATATCCCTGATTTTGAGGACTATGGACTGGGTTGTTTCCTGCTGGCAGGATCAGAAGTCTATAAACTGCAACGGTGATCGGTGGCGGGGGAGCGTTAGGGTACCGATAGTCGCTGGTAATCAATACTCCCTGTCTACATGACAACTAGAAAGCCCTGGTGGGGCATAAAGCAACCGCTTTGACTGCGGCCACGCACATAGGTTTAACGCCGGGAAAAGAAAAAAAGATAAGGTCATATTTGCGGGTTTTCGCAGGGGGCGTCGTCCAATATAGGACATACCCCAACAACAACGCATGAAGTTACTGGTCCTTGTCTTAACGGTTTTACTGACGAGCCCGGCCCTTGTTGCCCAACAAAAGGTCAGTGGTAATATTAAAGGTAAAGTGGTAGATATATTGAACAACCTACCCTTGCCCGATGCTACAGTGACCGTCATGAGTAAAGAAGACTCCGCTTCCATCGGCTTCGCCGTGGCAGATAAAACCGGATCATTCGAGATCAAAAATATACCCGGTGGTAGTTATCTCTTCAGCATCAGCTTTACCGGATATGCTACTTACAATCGTTCTATAGACATCACGGCCACTAAGCCAATGATCGACCTCGATACGATCAAGATGCAGACCGATACCAATATGCTGGCCAGCGTGATTGTAACGGTGCCTCCTATTACCATTAAGAAAGATACTGTCGAATTCAGGGCCAGCGCTTTTAAGACCAAACCCAACGCCACCGTGGAAGATCTGTTGAAAAAACTACCGGGCGTGGAGGTCGATAAAGACGGTAACGTTACTTCTCAGGGTGAAAATATTCCCAAGATATATGTAGATGGTAAAGAGTTCTTTGGCAACGATCCCAAGCTTGCCACCAAGAACCTGACGGCCGAAATGGTAGAAAGTATCCAGGTATTCGACGACATGAGCGACCAGGCCAAGTTTACCAAGATCGATGATGGCAGCCGCCAGCGTACCATTAACATTAAACTCAAAAAAGACCGGCGCAAAGGCTTGTTTGGCCGTTCAACGGTGGGGGCGGGTACCAGCGATCGCTATACTGCGAATATTTCGTTGAACGCCTTCAATGAAGATCAACGGGTGTCGATCGTTGGTGGCGCCAACAATGTCAACCGGCTCGGCTTCAGCTCCAGCGACTTGGTGAGCAGCATGGGCGGTATGGGAGGGTTTTCGGGTGGCGGCGGAGGTGGTGGTCGTGGAGGCCGCGGTGGTGGAGGTGGCGGTGGTAGTGCCGGCAATGGCAATACCAAATCCTGGAACCTGGGCGTCAATTACCGCGATGATTGGGGCAAGAAAATGGAGTTCTCCGGCAACTATTTTGTATCCAAAACCAGTACCATCAATCGCAGTACGAGCCATCGGCAAAACCTGTTTGCCAACGACTCTACTTCTGAAAGCGACGAACAATCTTACACACGCAACGATAACCTCAACCACCGTTTTGGACTGCGTTGGGAATACCGGATCGACAGCATGAACTCCATCCTGTTGACGCCTACCTTCAATATACAACAGTCTGAGTCGGAGAGCTTCGACTCCATCATGACGGTGGCCGTGTCGCCCAAGACCCGCTACAAGGCCATCGATGGTACCAGCCTGCGCACCAACGAACGCGATGGCGTAAGTTTTAATAACAACCTCTTGTTCCGTCACCGGTTCCGCAAACCTGGTCGCACCTTTACCATTGGATGGACCACCGCTGTCAACGACAGCGAAGGCAACGGCTACAATACTTCGCCTTATAACTATTACAACCCCGATAGCACGCTCAATTATATCCGGGATCAGCGTCAGCAAAACAACCAGCTGACCACTTCCTTCAACAATACCGTGAGTACGTCCGTGACAGAGGCATTAGCAGAAGGGCAGGTGCTGGAATTGAACTATGCTTATTCCGTCAATGAAAGCACCAGCGATCGAAAGGTATTTGACTGGCTGCCTAGCACCGGCGCCTATGATAGCGTGAATAAGAACCAGACCAACTATTTCGAGAATACTTTTATTTCCAGCAGGCTGGGTACCAACTACCGCGTGAAAAAGCAGAAGTACGATTTCCAGTTGGGAGGTGCCGTGCAATTCGCCACGTTGAAGAACCTGAGCCATCGGGCGATGACGGGCAAAGACAGCACGATGAGTCAGCGTTACACCAACTTTTTCCCCAATGCCTCCTTCAATTACAACCTGGGCACCCGCAAGAGTATCCGCTTCGGCTACCGGGGTAATACCAGGGCGCCCAGCATCAGTCAGTTGCAGGATGTAGTAGACCAAAGCAATCAGTTGGTATACCGCACCGGTAACCCGAACCTGAAACAGGAGTTTACCAACAACTTCAACTTCAGCTACAATACCTTCAACCTGAATAATTTCCTGTTCTTCAATGTGAACCTGAACGCATCGGTCATCAACAACAGGATTGTGAACAGCCTGGAAAAGGTGAGCAACACAGTGCAGTTGATCCGCCCGGTCAACCTCAACGGTGCCTGGAATGCCTCCTTGTCGGGTACCATCGGTATTCCCCTGGTAAAAGTGACCACGGGCAAACGCAGTCCCATGAATATCAACCTGACGACCAGCGCCCGCTACAACCGCGACGTGAGCCAGCAGGTAGGGGTAGTGGGGTACAATACCACGACCGGTTTGGGAGAGCGGATTCGCTTCGATTACAATATTCCCGACAAGCTGGATGTGGGCGCCAGTGCCAACTTCAACTACAACGATGCACGGTATGGTTTCCAGGCTAATTCCAATAACCGGTATTTCAACCACAACTATTCGCTGGATGCTACCTATACCTTCCTCAAGCGTTTCATGGTGAGTGGCGATTTCGATTACCTGGTCAACACCGGCCGCGCCGACGGATTCAACCAACCCATTCCTTTGCTGAATGCAAGTGTAGCCTGGGTGCTGTTCAAGAAGCGCAACGGCGAACTGCGTTTCAGTGTGGTGGATCTGCTCAACCAGAACAAGAACATCGATCGTACGATCAATGAGTATTATATAGAAGACAGCTATACAGAAGCATTGCGTCGTTATTTCATGGTGACCTTCATGTACAACCTCAACCGGTTTGGTGGCAGAAACAATCAGCAACGTGGCGGTGGTGGTGAAATGCGGAGAGGTGGCGGTCAGGGCAATGGCGGCGGTGGCGGAAGACGTTTCTAAAAGATGGACGAGTACATACAACGAAGGCCCGGCAATGTTGCCGGGCTTTTTGCTGTCCGGAAAGCGGCTGTAGAGGTTGGCAGGTAATGATTGCACAGGATGCTCGTCGGTTTCGTTTCGTTATCTTGCGATCGTTACAATCAACCTCCATGAAAAGAACGTTTGCTATCTTATTGCTGACTATAGTAACGGTTGTTGCTGCTGCGCAGCGCACCACGACCAGCCGGCGCCCCGTCAATATCATTCTCATCGTGGCCGATGACCTTGGTTATGGAGACCTGGGCTGCTACGGACAGCAAAAGATTGCTACCCCTCATATTGACCGGTTGGCGGCAACCGGCATGCGGTTCACCCAATTTTATGCAGGCACTACGGTCTGTGCACCTTCCAGGGCCAGCCTGATGACGGGCATGCATACCGGCCACGCGGCCATACGCGGCAATCGCGGCTTCAAACCGGAAGGGCAATTCCCGCTCCCTGATTCGGCCTTGACAATCGCCAAAGTATTGAAGAAGGCTGGGTATACCACCGGTGCTTTTGGTAAATGGGGTATGGGCTATCCTGGCTCCGGTGGTGCACCGCTCAAGCAGGGTGTTGACCGTTTCTTTGGATACAACTGCCAAACGGAAGCCCATAATTATTATCCCGATCATTTGTGGGACAATGACCAGCGGGTGGAATTTCCCGGTAACCGTACCAGCGATTCGCTGTACTCGGGTGATAAGATACATGCCGAAGCCATGAAGTGGCTCCGGGCCCAGGGTAAAAAACCTTTCTTTCTCTTTCTGCCCTATACCTTACCACATGGCGATCTCGATGTGCCGCGTGACAGCGTTTATCGGCGTTATGTACAGTTGTTCAATGAGCCGCCACTAAAGGCATCAACTGTTTCGAAAGGCAGGTTTGAGCCTTACCCACATGCGGCCTTTGCAGCCATGGTAACCCGGCTCGATCGTTATGTGGGAGAAATATACCAGTATGTACAGCGAAGCGGCCAGGCCGACAATACACTGATCATCTTCACCAGTGATAACGGACCCCATAAAGAAGATGGCGGTGATCCGACATTCTTCAATGGCAATGGCGGTTTACGGGGTATTAAACGTGACCTGTATGAAGGGGGGATTCGGGTGCCCTTTATCGCCAACTGGAAAGGGGTAGTACAGCCAGGTACGCAACAGGAACAACCGGCCGCCTGGTGGGATCTTTTCCCTACTTTCAGTGAGCTTGCCCTTATACTCGTATGGAAACCGATCGATGGCCTCTCTATCGTGCCTGCCCTGACCGGTGGTGTGCAAGCTCCGCATCCATACTTCTATTGGGAGTTTCATGAGCAGAACGGTAAGCAGGCGGTACGCTGGGGTAAATGGAAAGGCGTGCGGTTAAATGTATCGAAAGAGGCTGATGGACCCATCGAGCTCTATGACCTGACAGTGGATCCGGCCGAGCAACACAATATCGCGACGGCTCACCCCGATATCGTTCAACAGATTGCTGCGTACATGCGTGAAGCGCATGTGGCAGATGTTAACTGGCCCTTGTTGCCAGGCGAGAAGAAAACGGAATAGGGTGTATGGAAGAAGGGTGGCAGATCATTGATTGCAAGAGTAACTTATACCAGCGTTGAAAATAACTTCCAGGCAAAAGGCCGTCCTGTAGCTACAGGATGGTTTTGCCCCGCGCTTCAGGTACATTGCAAAACCGGCAATAAGCCCTACTTATAAATCAACGATTGCATGTTTACCAGGATACTGCTTGTTTGCTTGCTGCTCGCTTCGTACCAAATCCTCTCCGCCCAAACCGGTATTGGCACGCTACAGGGCAGTTATACTAAAAATGGCAACTCGGTACAATTCAAAACATCTACTGCACAGTTAAGATTGGAATTCTGTACACCGGCGATGGTGCGCATCCGCAGCAGCTGGACGGGGTCATTCGAAGCAAACGAATCCCTGATGGTAGTACAGTATGCATGGCCATCGGTGGCGGTACAGGTAAAAATCCAGGCCGATCATTTCCTGGTGACAACAGCGCAGTTGCAGTTGCGCGTATACAAATCGCCGGCGCGCATCGATATCTATACGGCCGCCGGAAAACTATTGTCTTCCGAAAAAGTAACCACCGCCAAAGGTGGCCTATTCCGCAACGCAGATACAGTGGGTTGCACCAAACAATGCCAGCCCGATGAGCAGTTCTTCGGATTTGGCGAGCGTATGGATTTCCTCAACCGGCGCAGTAAAAAACTAACATTGAATGTTGGCCGCGGCAAAGGCCTGCCGCATGCCGTAGGTGCTTACAATATCCTTGAAGCCAATTATTCGCCCGTGCCTTTCTTCCTGAGCACGCAGGGATATGGCATCTTCTTCCACAACTCTTTTGCTACCTCCTGGGATATGGGGGCTACGCGTGATGACGAATACCGGTTCGCTGCCGCTGGCGGAGAATTGGATTACTACTTTATCTACGGCCCCAGGTTTCCGGCCTTGTTGGAGCAGTATACAGCCCTCACAGGAAGGTCGCCGTTGTTGCCGCGCTTTGCGTTGGGTTTGCATGTGGGTACGTATTCGGGTGGTACTTGGGGGCATGAGCAACTTACTTCCGATCGCTATGTGATCGAACTGGCGAGGAAGCTGCGGGCCATGGGTATTCCTGTCGATCTGCTTTGGCTGGATTCTACCTGGCGCATCTTCGGTAAGAATGGCGGCAAAGGTGCTACATCTTTTGAATGGCGGGAGACGTTTGCCGATCCCAAAGGCATGTTCGACAGCCTGTATGCCATGGGGTACAATATGGTGGGATTGCATCTGCGGCCTCGGTTCGACAATGGCAACAAGATCCGGCTGCTCGATACCGCCCAGCAACTGGGTTTTACCTATCGGGAAGGAAACTACGCAGGAGAGTTCGTGAACTACTTCGATAGCAATGCTGTGAATTTCTGGTGGCAGCGCGGTGTAATGCGGGTGGCATCGATCGGCGCCCGGTTCCTTAAAACAGATGAGGGGAGTGCCTTTGGTCACCTGGCCAATGAAAGCGACAAGACCGGGCCTACCGGTAAAGCGATAGAGGGGCTGCACAATGTATTCCCGATCGCTTATGCCAAAGCGCCTTACGAAAAATTCCAGCAATACAACGGCGTCCGCGGCCTGAATCAAACCCGGGAAGGGTATGCTGGCATACAGCGCTACCCCTACATCTTTGCAGGCGACTGGCCCAGTGAATGGCAGTATTTCCCGGCGGTCATCAAGGCGGGGCTGAATATTGGATTGTCGGGCGTAGGGTACTGGGCACACTGTATGGGTGGGTTCGAGCACAATGCCGATCCGGAACTATATATACGCTGGTGCCAGTTTGGTATGTTGAGTCCGATCGCTACGGTATTCGGTATGGACCATCCGGGTTATAAGGAGCCTTGGAACTATGGGGCCGACGGGTTGAGAAACTTTAAAAAGTACGATTCGCTGCGGTATACCTTGTTGCCTTATCTGTACGGCAGTGCCTGGCAGCAATACAAAACGGGGATGCCGTTGATGCGGGCATTGGTGCTCGAATACCAGGAAGATAAAAATGTACACGAGATCTGTGATCAATACCTGCTGGGCGACAACCTGATGATATGTCCCGTCACCACCAAAGGGGCGCAAACGCGCACCGTGTACCTGCCCGAAGGTGGCTGGTACGATTTCTGGACCGGTAAATACTATACCGGCCGTCAATACTTACATGTAGTGACGCCACTCGATACCATGCCGATGTTTGTAAAAGCCGGTGCTGTATTACCGCAGCAGGAGCTGATCCAATACGACGGACAGAAAACGATCCGGCAACTTCAGCTGCAGGTATACCCCGGCAATGGCCGGTTCGATTGGTATGAGGACGATGGGAAGAGCCTGGAGTACCAAAAGGGGGATAATGCGGTTACCCCTATCACCACTACCGCGGCGGGCAATACCTTGCGGTTGACAATAGCTGCGCCTGTTGGTAACTACCAACCATCCATCGATACCTACCTGGTCAGCTGGAATGGCGTTGGTAAACCTGGCACGGTGACCGTAAATGGTCAGGCGTTCAAGGCTGGTACCACTTCGGTGGGTAACGATGCAGGCAGCTACTACTATGATGCAGCAGCCAGAAAAATCACCCTGCTATGTCCACGCGCAGTGAGTACACCTGGTAGCCCGTTGAACATGCAGATAGTACTGCAATAGCGGCAATGCATTGTCCAGCCAAGCTGCACCATATTATTCAGCAGCCTGTGATGTTTTGGGTGGTGTCGGTTTGCCAGGCGTACGCTGGGCGTTGAGTATATAGATCGCCTCCAGCAGCCCATCGATATTTTCATAAAAAAAGAACAGGTTACTGCGTTCCTTGCCCTGATCATACTGGCTCGGGCTTTTACCCAGTGCGGTAACCAGCCATTCCCATAACATATCCTGTGCCTCCGGCAGATGGTAGTTGTCACAAAACTCGCCGATCACGCCCAGGGGGCTTTTGCCCGACTTGGTTACAGGCTTCTTATCGGCTGCCGGTATGCTACGACGTTGATTCTTTTTCGGCATGGACAATAATTTTAAGATAGTGTACGGTTGAGCGTGGCGATGGCTAGGTAGCTTTGAATAAGTTGGGTCTTTTGATTGATGTCGTACATGGTCGGGATAATAGGTTTTAAAAAGAAGGGCTCACCCTTGCTTCAAGTCATGAGCCCCCAGAGCCTTAAACCAGTAGTGATAAAAGAACAGCTCGCTACAATATGGTTTGATATACCCGGGTGTTATGACATTGCATAACAGGTCCACTAACGGCAATGCCGAAAGAGAAAATCAGGTCGCAAACTTATGATGGTGTATTGGTTGGGTTGCCCGGATATTGGAACATCCTGAAGCAGTATAACGAGATCAAATATACGGTAAATATTATGTTGCGGTATCAAATTACCGCAACTTTTTTGAAGAAAACCTGCCTTTTCTTCAAAACTCCAGATTATAGCTCATAATTAACGCCCACGCCTACCGCTTTCGGGTATGCAGGTGGGTATGCGCAAGTCTTATTGTCATTTACATCGGTTTGTAGCGTATCTTTAATCAGCATATAACTAATATGGCCACCAAAAAGAAAACGCCCGTCAAAACATATAGTAAGCTGAATATCGATTTTGGCGAGCACCTGCGTTCCTTACGAAAAGAAAAAGGGCTGAGCTTGCGCCAAATGGAAGAACAATGCGACCTCGACAACAGCAATATCTCCAAGATCGAAAATGGTAAATTCGATATCCAGCTATCCACCATCGTAGAATTGGCCAAAGGACTGAATGTTCATCCCCGCGAATTATTGGACTATCGCTTTATTTAATGGCCGATCGGGCCACCATTTTACGGATAATGCTGCCCAGCGTTTTGAGGCCGCTCTCGACCTTTTCATTCCACGGGCTGCCATAGCCAATGCGGAGGTAGTTGGAGTAATTACTGCCGATCGAAAAAATGCGCCCCGGTGCAATGGAGATATGGTGTTTCAGCGCTTCTGTACACAACTCATAGGTGTCGATGGCTGCATTCAGCTCTACCCACAACACAAAACCACCCTGCGGCCGGGATATCCGCGTGTCGTCCGGGAAGTGCTGTAAAATGCCCTGTATATACCGCAGACTTTGTGTATGCAAGGCCTTTCGCAGGTTCTTGAGATGGTATTCGTACCGGCCAATACTGAGAAAATGGGCTACTGCTACCTGTGTGAGGGTAGGACTGCTGATGGTATACATTTGCTTCAGGGCGCTTACCTTGTCCAGAAACCGGCCCGGCAATATCCAGCCGATGCGGTAACCGGGCGCCAATGATTTTGACAGCGAAGAGCAATGGATCAGCAGTCCCTGCGTATCATAATACTTACAGGTCTTGGGCCGGTGGCGACCAAAATACAACTCTCCATATATATCATCTTCGATCAGCGGGATCTGGTGTTGCTGAATGATCTCCACCAGCCGTTTCTTGTTTTCGTCGGGCATACAGCTGCCAGCCGGGTTGTTGAAATTAGGCACCAGGATCACTGCCCGGATGCCCAGTTTGTCGATCGCTTTTTCCAGGCTGGCCAGCTCCGGACCCGTTTCCGGATCGGATGGTATCTCCACCACTTTCAGACCCAGGCATTCAATGATCTGGTAGATGCCAAAATAAGCAGGCGACTCGACAGCCACGGTGTCCCCAGGCACTGTGACGGCCCGCAGGCTCAGTCCGATGGCTTCCATACAACCGCTGGTCACCACCACTTCGTCGGGCGCAATGCGACCGCCCCAATTGAAGGCAAGTTTGGCAATCTGCTTGCGCAGCTCCGGATTGCCTTGGGTATCTTCGTAGCCAATGCAGTGGTCTTTCCCATTGCGCAAGGCATGGACCACCGATTTGTTCAGCTTGGCAGTCGGCAGCAGTTCGATGGCAGGCGCTGCCAGGGCGAAGTTGGTCATGTCTTCCGCCGTGATGCGGTGCAAGACCTGTTTGATCATTTCCTGCACGGTCACCTCCGCCGGTACCGGCTCGTGTCGTATCATTTGTGGTACGGCCGGGAAACGCCGGTGCGTAAATCGAACATAATAGCCCGATTTGGGCCTCGACTCGATAAGGCCTTTGCCTTCCAGGTGATAATAGGCCTGAAAGGCAGTGCCCATGCTGATGCCATATTCTTCACTTAATACACGTACCGAGGGTAGCTTGTCGCCGATGCGTAACACGTCGCCGGCAATCATTTTTTCGATACCGTCAGCCACCTGGAGATAAAGATGCTCGTCGGATGTAAACACTGCTTTGCCCATATACTGACAATCTGATCTAGTCAAATATAATAAAATTCAAACCATTCAGATCTGATCCAGTCGGTGGCAGATCGGGAAGGGGGCTTTTGAAACAGCTGGTGTTGCGCTACGGGTTCGGTCGGTTAAAATGGTGGGTCTTTACCGAGCCATCCGGATAACCGATGATAGACTGGGTGGCCATGTCAATAAACAGGCCATTGTCGACAACGCCTGGGATGGTGTTTAACAGGGTATTGAGGAAGGCCGGGTCTTCGATCTGCTGGAAATGAACATCGAGAATATAATGGCCATGATCGGTAACCAGCGGCTGCTGGTCTTTCAGGCGCAAAGCACTCTTTGTGCGGTACAGGGTTTCAATACGCTGTTGAACCTGTTTCCAGCCAAAAGGAATGATCTCTACGGGCAAGGGAAAGGCGCCGAGTTGAGAAACGAGTTTGGTGTGGTCGGCGATGATCACCAGTTCGCGGGAGGCAGCTGCCACCATTTTCTCCTGCAGCAAGGCGCCGCCACCACCTTTGATCAGTTGGCCTGCCGGGTCAATCTCATCGGCGCCATCGATGGTCATGTCGATGTTGTCGACCTCGTTGAGCGTAGTCAGAGGGATAGATTGTTCAGCCGCCAGTTGGGCAGTATGGGTAGAGGTGGGCACACAACGGATATCCAGGCCAGCTTTTACCTGCTGTCCCAAAGCCATGATCAGCCAGTAGGCCGTAGAGCCTGTTCCAATGCCAACCGTCATGCCGGACTGCACGATCCGGGCCGCAGCTTCGCCGGTAATTTTCTTGATATCGTTGGGGGAAAGCATACCCATATTATTTAAAACTACTAAGGTACTGGTTTGAGGTCGTTTTCTTTGCCGGTGGGTTTCAGGGAGATAGGTTTAGGTTGGATGATCTTGTGCGGCCTATGGCAGGGTGGATAAAAACAAAACCCGCATCTGGCGCCATTTTCAGCGGAATTCGGTAACTTAGAAATAGTCAAATTATAAGGCTATGGAACGAATGTACAAATACTGTCAGTCTTGCGGAATGACCATGAAGCGGGATGAACACGGTGGCGGTTCCAATGCCGATGGCAGCAGGAATACGATGTACTGCAGCCATTGTTATCGGGATGGGCGTTTCACTGTTCGCAACATTACCGTAGAAGACATGAAAACGCGGGTCAGGGGCCAATTAAAAAGTGTCGGCTTCCCCGGGTTTGTCGCTTCCTTTTTTACCCGCAACCTGCACAAGCTGGAGCGATGGAAGATCCACACCATGGCGGTGGAGTAATACAGGCAACCCTCAGCTACGATCTTTGCCTCCCTTTAAACTGCCCCTGATGGGCAGGTGACCGTGCTTTTTCCTCTCCCTAACGCCCGTTCATTAATCCCATTTTTAGATTATTCTAATACTGTTTTAATCTGTTGCCCGGAGCTTGCAGCTTCATCTCCTGTCTGCCGGGCCATTACTGCGGGTGGTGATCAGCATGTCTCTTTGTCGCCCGGCTAATATTAATTATATGATGCCACTCGTGTCACGGGTCCGTGCCCGGTTAAAGCAATTATTCGACAAGATCCACAACGATCATATTAAACGCAACCTGCTGCAGGCAATCCCCTTCTGGATTGGTTCGTTGATCACCGGCCTGGTGGCGGTGGGGTATGCACTGCTGTTTGGTTGGGCCGAAGAAGGGGCCGCATGGATCATTCATCACCACGGTGGGTGGATGCTGATCGTAACGCCCGCCTGCTTTGTAGCTGCGTGGTGGCTGGTAGCGCGGTATGCACCCTATGCACGTGGCAGTGGTATTCCGCAGGTCATTGCTGCGGTAGAGCTCACCAATCCTAAAACCAACGATAAGGTAGGTCGCTTGTTGAGTCTGCGCATCATCGTCGTCAAGGTCATCTCCAGCGTGATCATGGTCGTAGGGGGCGGTGTAGTGGGGCGCGAAGGCCCTACCATCCAGATTGCCGGCTCCATCTTCCGGAAAGTGAATCAGTGGTTGCCCGAATGGTGGCCAAGGGTATCCCGCAGAAACATGATCAAGGCGGGGGCGGCAGCGGGACTGGCAGCAGCCTTCAATACACCCCTTGGCGGATTGGTCTTTGCCGTAGAAGAGCTAACCAAAACGCACATCAGTTTTTTCAAGACAGCCCTTTTTACAGCGGTGATCATCGCCGGACTTACTGCCCAGGGATTGTTGGGCCCTTATCTGTACCTGGGTTATCCAGATGTAGCACACCTCTCTTCCTGGTTGTTCTTTATTACGATCCTCGTGGCCGCTATCGCCGGACTGTGTGGAAGTGGTATGGCAAAAATCATTTTGTGGGTGCTGGCCTGGGTGCGTAGCTTTTGCAGCCATCGCAAACATATCTTGTATACGGTACTCTGCGCGCTGATCGTTGCAGGGGTAGGCATTTACTTCGACGAACGTATGTTTGGTTCGGGCAAGGAGATCATGACACATGCTTTGTTTACCCCCGATAAGGAATTGCCCTGGTATGTGCCCTTGTTCAGGATGGTCGGTTCGGTATTGTCCTTTACTACCGGTGGGGCCGGTGGCGTGTTTGCACCCGCACTTGGCGCCGGGGCAGGCGTAGGATCGGTGATCGGCAGCTGGTTTCACCTGGCAGATGGTAACATGAATGTCATCGTGCTGGCAGGCATGGTGGCCTTCCTCACAGGTGTAACCCGCACCCCCTTCACGTCGTTTATCCTGGTACTGGAAATGACCGACCGGCACAATGTGATCTTCCACCTGATGCTGGCAGGCATGGTGGCCAGCCTGGTATCTTACCTGGTCGATCGTCATTCGTTTTACGACCGGCTTAAGCACCTCTACCAGAAAGAGCTGCTGCATGACGAAGAGCCGGTGACAACCAAAACTATACCAGTAACGAAACAGGTAAAAGACCGGCCTGATCCGGGTATATGATCAGCTCACGGAACGGTAGCTGGCTCGAATGCAGTAACTTTGTAGCTCAACAGCATTTTCTATGGGTGTTCTGAGACAGTTGGCGGAGTATTTCTACATTAAGAAAAGAGATCCCAATGCGCCACATACACAGTGGATGAAATACATGCATGGGATCAACCGCATCTCCTTATTTATGTTCCTCGTGGCAGCGATCATTGTCCTCCTCAAACTGTTTGTGTTCAAGCGTCACTAGCGATATCTTAATAAGATTTTAATCTCCTGATGTTGGGTGGCATCTGTTTTGCTATCTAACATATTAATCTACACGAAATGAAGGTTATGTAGGTGAATTCATGTAGTTTTGCCCCACCCCTCGCACTGAATCGTAGTTCCCATCCCAATATCCTTTGTAACGACTACCTCTGCCACAATCTAAAGTCTAACTGAAACTCCACCAGTCATTTTACTCGTGAACTACCATTAACGTTCAAAACTGTTATTCCGCATGAAGACTATTTACAAATGCCTATTTGTATTATGGGCCTTGCTATGTGTTGGAGGCAACCAGCTAAGCGCCCAATCCTTTCCCGCAGGCTTTCAGGCTACCAAAGTAGCTGATGGCCTGAACCCTACTGAAATGAAATTTTCGCCCGATGGACAGTACCTTTTCATTACCGACAAAAACGGAAAGGTATTCCTCGTCGAAAATGATGTGCTGCAGACAAAACCGTTGCTCGACATCTCTGCCAGCATTATCGTCGATGGTGAAAAGGGACTCACTCACCTGGCGATCGATCCCGACTTTGCCACCAATCAGTATGTGTACCTGTATTTCACGTTGCCCTCTGCGCGTAACCGGATCAACCGTTACACCTTCGATGCAGCAGCAGATACACTGAAAGATCCATTTACACTGATGTCTACACAAGCCATGGTGGGGCCCATCCATACAGGAGGTGCCATGAATTTTGGTGCAGATGGAATGCTCTATGTGGCCACTGGCGAATCGAGCCATCCCGACTATGCACAAAACTTCAACAGCCAGCTTGGTAAAGTGCTCCGGATGCACAAAGATGGGCAGATCCCAACCGACAATCCTTTCTACAATGTATTGGCCGATAGCCTGCGTTACATCTACGCACGGGGCCTTCGCAATCCCTATGCGGCCGACGTACATCCCGTTAGTGGCCGGTATTTTATCTGCGACGTAGGGCAGAACGATTGGGAAGAGATCAATGAGATCAAGGCAGGCAAGAACTATGGCTGGTCGGTAGTGGAAGGAAAGATCCAGCCCGGTACAACCCCTCCCGATGAATACGTCGATCCCCTGTTCGTGTACAACCACAGCGTAGGTTGTGCAGTAGTAGGAGGCGTGTTCTATGCCCCCAACAATCCTTCCTTCCCCGTACAATACCTCGATAAATTCTTTTACGGCGACTATTGTAACCAGTCGATCAGGATCATGGATCCCGAGACCAACCAGTCGCTGGGCATCTTTGGGTCCAACCTGAAACGTCCAGTAGCCTTTGCCGTGAACCCCACGACCGGTATCTTCTACTACCTCGACCGGGGTGGTTTACCACAAACCGGTGAAGAAGCGGTAGACGGTATCTTGTGGAAAGTAGAATACACCGGTTCGCTCGCGCCCGTGATCGGCGCGCAGCCTGCTACCACCATCGGTTCGGTAGGTGGATCGGCAAGCTTTACAGTCGTTGCCAATGGCCTCGGACTTACCTACGAATGGTTCAAGGGTGGTGTCGCCATCCCCAATTCGGATACCTCGACCCTGGTATTGAACAACCTGGTATTGGTTGATAGCGGCGCTGTGATCACCGTGAAGGTGGTCAACAGTTTTGGTGATGTCACCAGCCAGGGTGCTATACTCCGGGTTACCCAACGCCAGCCCCCAACACCGGTAATCAGCCTGCCGGCACCTGGTTCCACCTACGTCGCCAATTCAACCATGGTATACAGCGGTTCGGCGACAGATGCGGTAGATGGCACGGTACCCAGCAATAAACTGACCTGGAAGATCGATTTCCACCACGATACACACTACCATCCGGGCCTCGATGCCACCGCCGGAAACGTAGCCACTGGTAATTATTTCATTCCCGGCAATATCGAAGTGTCGGATACCGTATGGTACCGGGTGTACCTGACGGCAGAAAACAGCCTGGGGCTTAAATCCACCATATATAGAGAAGTGTATCCGCAAAAAGTTGACCTGCACATTCGGGCGATGACAGGCGGCCGCCTCGCAGCCATACCGCTCAATATGGATGGCACCATCACGACACCCAATGTCGATAAGCCCAGTGTGAAGGGCGTGGCCAGAAGTGTGACCGCACAGGCAACCTACCTGCTCAACGATACCCTGTTCACCTTCCAGGGCTGGGGCAATGGCAACACCAACCCGACCTTGAATATTATCACCCCCAATGCCGATACCACTATTGTGGCCAACTATGAAAAGACAGCCGTCTTCTCAGGTGAAGGTCTTACCGGGGAGTATCGCACCAATAACGACAAGTTCACCGGCGTACCAACTGTGACACGTATCGATACCGCCATCGACTTCGATTGGCCATATCCCACACCGCCGGCGCCAGGTGTAAGCCCCACAAATTTCACCGTACAGTGGAAAGGCTATATTCAGCCAAGGACCAGCGGCGAGTATACCTTCTACCTGCGCAACAAACAGAGTCAGTCGCGCTTTATCATCGATGGAGATACGCTGATCTCGAGATGGCCTGGTGGCACCGTACAACCTACAGAAGGGAATATGATGCTGGTGGCCGGACGTAAATACCCCGTACAGATCGACTTCTGGGCCAACTACAGCGGTAGCCCCGATATTGAACTGGAGTGGTATGGACCACGCGTATTCCGCCAGATAGTGCCCATCACCTCCCTGTATGCAGTCGATGCTGCGCTGCCGGTGATCTTTACCGACTTCACCGTACAGCCCCAGGACAATAAACTGCAACTGATCTGGAAAGTAGACCAGGAGGTAAATGTGAAAGGCTATGCGGTAGAGCGTATGCAGGTAGGCACCGGTGTGTTTGAGACCATTGCCTTCATCAATGCGGCCGGGCGGAATCAATACAGCTTCACCGACGCAACGGCAAAGGCCAATACCTTGTACCAGTATCGCATTCGGGAAGATGACCTCGATGGACGTCCTACTTATTCGGCGATACGGTCGGGCTTATTGTCGGGCAGCGTTGAGTTGGATTTCACCATCGTACCCAACCCGGTAAATTCTATCCGGCGCGTACAGTTGGTGTTCACGCAAGCCCTTGGTCAGGCAGAGATCCAATTGCTGTCTACAGATGGCAGGGTCTTGTTGACCAAACGCACAGGCAATAGAAGCCAGTCGTTTGACCTGCCTTTGACGGGTATTCCTGCGGGAACCTACTACATCAAAGTGGTGCATGGACGTAGCCACCTCGTAAAAAAACTGTTGGTGCAGTAACGATACAAGGACTTATAAAAGGAGCGGGCTTTCAACCATGGTTGAAAGCCCGTTGCTTTTATATCGCTCAAAATTTAAGACGCTTGCAAATAACGCACAATGCTGGCAGCCGCCTGGGCAGACGCATGGCCACCCTGTGATAGTAAGGCTTTCAGCGCAGCATAGTCGGCCGACAGCTGCTGACGCCGCTGAGGGCTGTTTAAAAGTTCATTCAGCTCCCGCTCCAGGTTGGCAGGGGTCAGGTCGTCTTGGATCAGTTCCTTCACCACCAGCTTGTCCATGATCAGGTTTACCAGCGAAATGTATTTTACCTTGACCAGTCGCTTGGCGATCTGGTAAGAAATATTGCTGCCCTTGTAGCAAACAACCTCCGGCACGCCAAAGAGCGCCGTTTCCAACGTAGCTGTACCCGAAGTCACCAGCGCGGCTTTGGACTGCATCAGCAAATGATAGGTCTTGCCGCTCACTGCCGATACGTTGGGGTGACCAGCCAGCAAGCCATCGTAAAAACTATCTTCCTGCCCGGGCGCCTTAGCCACCACAAACTGCAGGTGACGGAATTGTTTGCTCACCTCGAGCATGATCGGCAGTTTTTTCAGGATCTCCTGCTTACGGCTGCCCGGCAACAAAGCCACGATAGGCAGATCGGAGAGGGGGTGACCGTTGGTGGTCGTCAGTGCAGTCGGCTGCTGGGTGGCGTTCGCCTGTCTTTCTTCCACCACTTCCACCAAGGGGTGCCCAACATATTCCACTTCCCAGTTCCATTTGTCACGATAATAATCTTTTTCAAACGGCAGTATCACCAGCATCTTGTCGATGCATTGCTTCATTTTCTTGACCCGGTTTTCCTTCCAGGCCCATACCTGCGGAGAAATATAATAGATCACTTTGATGCCCTGCTCCTTGGCCCATTCTGCAATGCGCAGGTTAAAACCCGGGTAGTCGATCAATACCAGGGTATCGGGTCGGTTGGCCAGGATATCCTCCTTGCAAAACTTCAGGTTCCGCAGAATGGTTCCCAGGTTCATCACCACCTCGACAAAACCCATAAAGGCCAGGTCGCGATGATGTTTCACGAGCTTGCCGCCGGCGGCTTCCATCAGGTCACCTCCCCAGCAGCGGATATCTGCCTGGGAATCGAGCTTTTTCAGTTCTTTGATCAGGTTACTTCCGTGCAGATCGCCCGAAGCTTCACCAGCTATCATATAATATCGCATACTAAGCTATAGGTTTCAGGTGCAAAGTAAGTAAAAGAAGCATCGGTCAAAGGTCCGGCAAAAAAGGATTGGAGATAAAACAGGCAGCAGCGCCGTCACGAATAACGGGCTCTCACAGGGGCATGGCAGACTTTAAAGCGCAAATTTCAATAGCATCGCACCTATGGCGTACACCAGGGTGATCGCAAAGATGCCTTTGGCGGTCTTGTCGCGGCGGGTATTGATGTAAACAGTGAAAAGAGCAATATTCAGCAGCAGGCAGGGAACAGAGATAGCCGTTACCTGGCTTTTATTGGTGCTGACGAAATGCAGGAAATCACTCACCGTAAAATACGTGGAGAATTTGGCAAAATAGTAGATCACCAGACTGAGCAGCGGTGCAATAAAGCCAAGCAGGATACCGAAGCGGAGGTTGTCTTTCTTGAACATTAGAATTTCCACATTTTTTGCAGTTTGTCTCTAAGAACGTAATTCGTGAGATCAAATTGTACGGGTACTACGCTAACATAATTATTTTCAAGGGCCCAGACATCCGTATCCTTACCCTTGTCGAAGTTGACGAACTCACCGGTCAGCCAGTAATATTTCCGGCCATTGGGGTCATTGCGTTCAATAAAATCTTCTTCATATTTGGCATAAGCCTGCCGGCAAATACGAATGCCTTTGATGAGCGATTCGTCGACGGCCGGGAAGTTGACATTAAGCACCATATGCTTGTCTGCCTTGCGTTTCAACATTTGCTCTACAATGATACGGGCATATTTACGCGCGGCGTCGAAATTGGCCTCGATGCTGTGGTCGAGCAGGGAAAAGCCGATAGAAGGAATGCTTTCAATGGCCGCTTCAACGGCGGCAGACATGGTACCGGAATAGATAACATTGATAGAATGGTTGGCGCCATGGTTGATCCCGCTGATGCAAAGATCGGGTTTACGGTGCAGCACTTTGTCGACGGCCAGCTTCACGCAATCCACCGGCGTGCCGGTACACTGATAGGCTTCAATGCCATCAAAAAGGGGCACTGCCGTCAAGCGCAAGGGCTGACCGATGGTAATGGCGTGGCCCATGCCCGACTGGGGCTTATCGGGTGCTACCACTACGATCTTACCGAGGTCTTTTACCGCTTCTACGAGGTTGCGTATGCCCGGGGCTGTAATGCCATCGTCGTTGACGACCAGGATTACAGGTTCTTCTTTTTTCTTCGCTTTGGCCATAACTGATATTGAACAGGTAACAAAAGTGCTGAATATTTTCGGTGGCACAAAAAGAAACCAGCGTTCCTGATTGAATAACAACGCAAAAGCGTTGATTGGTACATCGGATTCGCCGCGGAGCATCCGGTCAGGCAGTAGCCTTTATCACGTATAAACGCAGTGCAGTCGACGACGTTCGCCGCCCCCACCCATCAACACACACGCGACCATTACAGACGTTCACAAAGCCATATCGGACGGACCGAACCCGGAAAACCAGGCAGGCCAGCCGATGGGAGCGGCATGGCGCCAGCCCCTGCAGGGCTACCGGGAGTCCTGCAGGGCTGGCTCATTATTTATTGATAATGAATTGTATAGCTTGTCTTCTTGACGTTCACCTCGACTGTTTGAAGCTGGTTTCCAACCCCTCCGGCCACCAGCCCCAAGGCTGGCAACCACCCACCGGCTTACGGAAGCCGGAATTTTCCACAGCGGGATGGAAATCCGGACGCTATGCGCTACCTTTGCCGCCGATTAAAAAAGGCTATTGGGTTCCTCCGGGAAGCCTTTATTGTAAAGCAAACTTTTCAACCCTCCATACATGGCAGGCCAATTAAAAGAAGTACGTAACAGGATCAAATCGGTACAGAATACGCAGCAGATCACCAAAGCGATGAAAATGGTTAGTGCTGCCAAATTGCGTAAAGCTCAGGACGCTATCATCCAAATGCGCCCCTACGCCCGCAAATTGCAGGAAGTATTGAGCAACATCGTAACCAGTGCGGAAGGAGAAGTTGGTAGCAACCTGGCCACAGAGAGACCCATTGAAAAAGTATTGCTGATCGTGATCACCAGCGACCGTGGTTTGAGCGGCGCCTATAACGCCAACGTGATCAAGCTGGCAAAAACCACGATCAAAGAAAAATATGCCGACCAGGCTGCCAAAGGCAATGTGCAGATCTGGAGCATTGGTAAGAAAGGCTTCGAGCATTTCTCCAAGAACAAGTTCAATGCAGACGAGACCTACAAAGATATTTTCCTCAACCTCACTTTCGAGAACGTACAGGCCTGCGCACAAGCAGCCGTAAAAGCTTTTGAAAACGGTCAGTTTGACGTCGTAGAACTCGTGTACAGCGAATTCAAGAACGCAGCTACCCAAAACTTCGTTCTCGAGCGTTTCCTGCCCATCCCCAAAGTGGAGCAGAAAGCCGGCGCCAAGAAAAGCGACTTCATCTTCGAACCTTCACAGCAGGAGCTGATCGCCGAACTGATGCCGAAGATCCTCAACACGCAATTGTTCAAGGCAGTGCTCGATGCACACGCTTCTGAACATGGCGCCCGTATGACAGCCATGGATAAGGCGACAGAGAACGCCAATGAAATGTTGAAAACCCTCAAGATCTCTTACAACCGTGCACGCCAGGCAGCCATCACTACCGAGCTCACAGAGATCGTAAGTGGTGCAGCAGCCCTGCAGGGATAATTCATCATTTTATTGTTTTTTGCGTCCATAAACTGCCAGCATGGAAATCGGACATCTTATACCACATATCGAGGCCCTTATTTTTGCCAGCGATAAGCCCCTGACCGCATTGGAGCTAACCGATCTCATCAACAATGCCTTTGGCTTTATGGAGGATAAGATCGTGCTGGACCAGGTAGAGGCAGCCATCGAGGGCGTAGTAGAAAAATACAGATCAGAGTTCTATCCTTTTGAGGTCAAGGAAAGCGGCGGAGGCTGGCAATTCCTGACCAAGAGAGATTTTCATAAAACCGTTGCCCAGCTCAATGGAGAGAAGTTCCTCAAGCGCCTGTCTTCAGCCGCCCTGGAAGCCCTGTCCATCATCGCTTACAAGCAACCGGTTACCAAGGCGGAGATCGAGGCCATTCGCGGCGTAAGCAGTGACTATGCGATCCAGAAGCTGCTCGAAAAAGAGTTGATCGTGATCACTGGCCGCAACGAAGCCCTGCCAGGCCATCCGCTGGTATATGCCACTTCCAAGAACTTCATGGATTATTTCGGCATCAACTCACCCGAAGACCTGCCCAAGCTCAAGGAAATATTCGACGAAAACTTGGTAGACGCCACAAGGGTCGACGATGCCGTCGCACAACAAACTGCCGGCGACGCCGCAGCAACGGAAGAAGATGCCAACCTCGCCGTAGGCGAGAACGGTGAGCTCATCGAAGGCAGCACAGGCCCCCACCTCAATGGAGAGAAGATCGACTTCGAGACGGGAGAGGTCCTGGAAGAAGGCACAGAACAATCCGCCACCGATGACTTGTCGGAAGAAGAAGCCGGCGAAGAAGAGGCAACTGACGACGAGAACGCAGCCGACGAGCTAGCGGGCGACGAAGAACTGGCCGATGAAGAAGCCGGTGAAGACGAAGGAGAAGAAGCAGACTACGACCCCGCCAGCGAAGACGAGGAAGAAGAGGCAGCAGCCGAAGAAGAGGACGAAGAAAGCGAGGAAGAAGAAACGGAGGAGGACGTAGAGGCTGAGGACGACGAAGAAGATAACGACGACGAAGACGAAGCGGAAGATGCCGGGGACGACGAAGAAGAGGAAGCCGACGACGAAGCCGGTGATGAAGAGCTGGCCGATGAAGAAGCGGGAGAAGAGGAAAGCGACGACGACGACCAAGACGACGAAGGAGATCAGGACGAGGAAGAAGACAAAAACAAGTCCGACCGTTCCTAGGGACCGGAAGCGATGATAAAATATAGTTTTTTAAGATGTAGATGTCACGGCCCGGCCGTGACATTTTTTTTACAGTATATTCGCACACTATGTCACAGCAACTCACGAAGGAATATATAGCCCAACTGGCCGCAGAGTTCGGCACCCCCCTTTACGTATACCATGCAGAAAAGATCAAAGAACAATACCAGAAACTGACGACCGCCTTTAGCAAAAGCAATACGGTTTTCTTCTACGCCTGCAAAGCCCTCACCAATATCAATGTACTCAAATACGTTTGTTCATTGGGTGCCAATGTAGACTGTAGCTCGATCAACGAAGCCAAACTGGCCCTCCATGCCGGTTTTCCGCCCGAACGTATCCTGTATACCTCCAACGGTATCGCTTTCAGCGAAATCGCTGAAGCCAAAGAATTGGGCATCATCATCAACATCGATAGCCTCTCCAACCTCGATAAATTTGGCGAAGCTTACGGGCATAGCTATCCGGTAGGGTTACGCCTCCGGCCCAATATCATGGCAGGTGGTAACCTGAAGATCTCTACCGGCCACGACAAAAGTAAATTTGGCATTCCCGTCGACCAGATCGACCAGGTGCTCGCGCTTGTAAAAAAACACAACCTGCGCATCAGTGACCTGCACATCCACACAGGTAGTGAGATCAAAGATGTAGAAGTGTTTGTAAAAGGTATCGAAGTATTGTTCAATATCATTCCCCACTTCAAGGAACTGGAGTTCATCGACCTCGGTGGTGGATTCAAGGTGCCCTATAAAGACGGTGACGTAGAAACGGATATCAACCTGCTAGCCCAAAAGGTCAATGAAGCCTTTGCAGCACACCCCAATCCGGGTGGTCGCCCCTTACAGGTATGGTTCGAGCCCGGTAAATTCCTTGTCAGCGAATGTGGTTATTTCGTAACGCAGGTCAATGTGATCAAAGAAACAGCGGCCGCAACATTCGTCAGCGTAGACAGCGGATTCAATCACCTCATTCGCCCCATGTTTTACGATGCCTATCACCACATCGAAAACATCAGCAATCCCACGGGCGAACAGAAGAAATATTCCGTTGTCGGTAATATCTGCGAGACCGACACTTTTGCCTGGGATCGCACCCTGAACGAAGTACGGGAAGGAGATTACCTGGTATTCCGCAATGCCGGCGCCTATGGTTTTGAAATGTCATCCAACTTCAACGCCCGCTACAAACCAGCCGAAGTGTTGGTGATCGATGGCAAGGCACATTTGATCCGCAAGCGGGATGAGTTCAACGATCTGCTAAGAAACCAGATAGAAGTCTTATAACAAGATAAAAAGCGGGTCATGCGACCCGCTTTTGTTTTATACATGGTTATACTTTCCCTTAAGGCAAATAATTGTAATCGATCTTCACGCCCCGCAATAAACGAACATCCTCTTCTGTTGGCTTGCCGGTACCGTATATTTCGATAAAGTACAGGTACTTGTCTTTGATCAGTCCACCAGCATCGAAATGATCGATCAGCTTCGCCGCATAGTTATCGGGCGCCAGCGTAGCGGGCGGTAAAAAGTCAATGGTCACTTCCACCTCACCACTGGGACAACGATGATCGATGCTTTTCTTCAGGATGAAGAATTGCATATCCTCGTGTCCGGTATTTTTATAATACACCGTCACAGACCGGATCACCGCATTCACCGGCAATGGCAAAGCAGCAGTCAATCCAGTACCGGCCATGACCGTTTGACGTCCATCCTGAAAATGATCGATATAGCCCAGTGAGCTATCGGCCGGGAAAAATACCCTCGAGTCGAGGTAAACGGTGTGTGCACCCTTGCTTCTTACAATGGCAACGGGTTTTAGTGTTTTCGTGGAAGTGGGCCTGGCAGTTTTTGAAGCTGCAGCAGCTTTAGGTGGGGCTTTCTTCGCTGCTTTCTTGGCAGTTTTCTTCTTGAGCGCCATGGTACTAATTTTAGGTTATAGGTCAATGAGTTCGCAAGTTACCTAGATAGTAAGTCGCAGGAAATACCACTATGTGGTAAAAATCAAGCCGTAAATTCCTTGATATGCCATTCAATTTTAATGCTTACGCCTGCCTGCTGCCAGAATGATTGATATACTACCCAAATCCATTAGTCCCTTCTTTGCGTATATACTATTGTTTACAGTTATCGATGATCTTTACTGCTGGGTTTTCAAAAGGGCTACGCCATCTGCGTGGTCCTTTTTTGTTAAGCGATAGGGAGAAAGCTTACCTGGTCAACTTCTGTCATGGTCAACCCGTTATCCGGTCCTATTTGTTATTTTCTTCATGTAGCGTTGCCGAAATCTTGGTATTTTTAGTATAGAACCAAAAACTGTTTCTATGCCTATTCGTATGACCGACGATCCACAGGATCAGCAGGATAATAGTAACGACAGCGGTGGTGGTGGCCGTTCCAATTTTCCCGGTGGTGGTGGTGGAGGCGGAGGCCTGTTTGCCTTGTTGCCACTGCTATTGGGACTATTTCGTGGAAAAGGAATACTGCTTTTATTGGTCATCGGTGTGGGTGCTTATTTCCTGCTGGGCAGGGGAGGCGGCGGTTGCAACCTCGCACAAATGGCGCAGCTGGCTACGGGAGGATTCCTCGACCCACGCCAGTTCGAAAAAGCCAACATCTACGAGCCCCTGGCCGAAGACGATACCAAGAATCCACTGCCGGAAAGTGCCAACCTGCAAAAGTTTGCTCCCGCTGTGGGCAACCAGGGCGAACAGGGTAGCTGTGTAGCCTGGAGCAGTGCATACGGCGCACGTACCATCCTCGAGTCAGCCCGTACCGGACAATCGGGCAATGCCTTGCGTTTCAGCCCCTCCTTCCTGTACAACCAGATCGGCTTACAAGGCTGCCAGGGTTCCTACATCATCCGGGCCATGGAATACATGACGAAGCAAGGCTCCGTGGCCTACGATAAATTCCCCTATACCGACCAGGACTGTACACGCCCGCCGGGTTCAGACCTCATACAGGAAGCCGGCGAGTTCAAAATGCGGGGCTTCAACCGCCTCTCACAGGGCGACCGTACAGATGCCATCGACCTGCGCGCCATCAAAGAAAACCTCGCACAGGGAGCCCCCGTTGTCATCGGCATGATGGTAGGGCCCAGCTTCATGCAGCCCATGCAGGGACGTGACCTCTGGGAGCCTGAACAAGGCGATGAATCGCAAATGGGCTTTGGTGGCCACGCTATGTGTGTGGTGGGCTATGATGACCGTCGGCACGGAGGCGCCTTTCTCCTGATGAATAGCTGGGGACCAGAGTGGGGCAACAATGGATTTGCCTGGGTACGGTACCGCGACTTCCGGATATTCGTGCGGGAAGCGTACGGCCTCGAACCCATGAACAAGGTAGGGGCAGCCGCCAACCAGCCATTTGAATGCGAGATAGGCCTGGTGCCCGTAGCAGAAGAAAACGGTAGAATGGTGTCCAAAGGTTATGTACCCTTACGGCACAACAGTCAGAATGTTTTTGAAACGGTGAGCCCCATGCAGCCCGGTACCCGCTTCAAAATAGAAGTGAAGAACAGTACCGAATGTTATATCTATGTGTTTGGCAAGGAAACGGATGGCACCAGCTACACGCTGTTCCCGTACCCTTCCAAAGAGGATCCCACCAAAACCAAATACTCGCCCTTCTGTGGCATCACCGGCTACCGGCTGTTCCCGAAAGACAAAAGCATGACCCCCGACAGCATTGGAAAGCGTGATGTGATGGCCGTCGTCGTGAGTAAAGAACAGATCGACTGGCATGCCCTCAATGAGCAGATCAGCCGCAATCCCTCCTCCGATTATGCTTCGCGGTTCGACAATGCCTTAACGCGCAAACTTATCCGGGACGTAAAATTTGATCATACCGGTAACGGCAATATCCACTTTAATGCCGGTGGGGCCGACAACCAAATGGTAGCGTTCATCATAGAAGTAACCAAATAAAACTGATAAATTCCTTTACATGAAACAAGTATCCGTACTGGTATTCCTCCTCGTGGCAACAGCCAGTCTGTATGCCCAGGATATGAAAAACTTCAAGCTCTACAACCCAACAGAAGATGCCGAAAAAGCCCTTCAGCAAAAAATACAGGAAGCAGGTGCCGGCAACAAACAGGTGCTGGTGCAGATCGGTGGCAACTGGTGTGTATGGTGTGCCCGATTTCAGGAATACACCACCAAAGATGCCACCATCGATTCGCTCCTGAAAACAGAATACGTGGTATACCACCTGAACTACAGCCCCGAAAACAAGAACGAAAAGCTATTGGCTAAATATGGCTTTCCGCAAAGGTTTGGGTTTCCAGTGTTCCTGATCCTCGATGGCAAAGGCAACCTGTTGCACATCCAGGATTCGGGCCTGCTCGAAGAAGGCAAAGGATATGACAAAAGAAAAGTGTTGGGCTTTTTCAACAATTGGACAGCCAAAGCGATCAACCCCGCTACCTACAAGCAGCAATAATATGAGCAATAACGCACAGGAATTTATCACGCTGATGAAGCATCCGCTGAAAAGTCGGTTCTTTCTCCTGATGAAATTGCCCGCCGCCTTTTTTTCCGGTGTACGCATCATGGAAGTATCGGAAAAAGGGTGCAAGGTCACCGTACCCTACCGCTGGTTTACGAGAAATCCCTTTCGCTCCACCTATTTCGCCTGCCTCTCCATGGCAGCCGAATTGTCGACCGGCGCATTGGCGATGATGCAGCTCTACAAACGTACCCCATCGGTATCCATGCTGATCGTAAAAATGGAATCCAGTTATCTCAAAAAGGCCACCAATATCACCACTTTTCAGTGTGAAGATGGATACGCCTTGCGCGAAGTGGTGGAACGGGCCATCGCAACCGGTGAAGGACAAACACTCGTAACACGCAGCTCCGGCTTCAACGAGCAGGGCGAATCGGTGGCAGAGTTTCTCTTCACCTGGTCATTTAAAGTAAAACGATGACCGTGCGAACATTAACGAGCGCTTTGCACAACATTGCTTGCCCGATAGGGTTATAAGAAAGGAACGATCCGTACAGACGACATTCAAAAACAGAAATCAGAACAAGATGAAAATTGCTTTCCATGGAGCCGCCCGCACAGTTACCGGCTCAAAACATTTGCTCACACTAACCAATGGTAAGAAATACCTGCTCGATTGTGGCATGTTCCAAGGCATGGGTACCGAAACCGATACCCTGAACAAAACCTGGGGATTCGATCCCCGCGAAGTCGACTTCCTGATCCTGTCACACGCGCACATCGACCACAGTGGTCTTATTCCTAAACTGGTCAAGGATGGCTTCGACGGGAAGATATTCTCTACACCCGCCACGAAAGAACTGGCGGGCCTGCTGCTCGAAGATTCAGCCGGTATCCAGGAAAGCGATGTGAAATACGCCAACAAGAAAAGGGCCGTGGAAGGCCTGCCCTATATAGAGCCCCTATATACAAAAGAACATGCCTGGGAAGCCATGGGGCTTTTTGTGACCGTAGAGTATGAGCGCTGGCATACCATCGATGAATTTGTAGAGGTGATGTATACCGATGCAGGCCATATTATTGGCAGTGCAGCCGTGCACCTGCGCATCAAAGAGAACGGCAAAACCACCAGCCTCACCTTCAGCGGTGATGTAGGCAGGTTCCGGGATGTAATCCTCAAGTCGCCGGCAAAGTTTCCGCAGGCAGATTATATCCTGCTCGAATCGACGTATGGCAACAGCTTGCACGATGTACACATCACAACGCCCGACCAGCTCCTGCAGTGGATCGAAAAGACCTGCCTGCAGAAAAAAGGCAAGCTGATCATGCCGGCATTCAGTGTGGGCCGTACCCAGGAGTTGCTGTACGCCCTCAATCAACTCGAACTGGAAAACAGACTGCCAAAGCTGGATTACTTTGTCGACAGTCCGCTGAGCATAGAAGTAACGGAACTGTTGAAGAAATATCCGCAATACTTCAATAAGCACATCCAAAAGATATTGCAAACCGATAGTGACCCATTTGCCTTCACCGGATTGAAATATGTCAAAACAGTCGATCAGTCTAAACTGCTCAACTTCCGCAACGAACCCTGCGTGATCATCTCCGCCAGCGGTATGGCAGAAGCGGGCCGTGTAAAACACCATATCAGCAACAACATCGAGAATAGCCGTAATACGATACTGCTGACCGGTTATTGTGAACCCACCTCGTTGGGCGGCCGCCTGATGGCAGGAGCCCGGGAAGTAGGCATCTTTGGCGTACGCCATGAAGTGAACGCAGAGATAGGATCCATTCGCAGCATGAGCGCACACGGCGATTATGAAGACCTCAGCCAGTTCCTGGCCAGTCAGGACCCACGCGAAGTGAAAAAGCTATTCCTGGTGCATGGCGAATACGATGTACAACAACAATTCAAACAGCGCCTGGTGAAGAAAGGATTCCACGACGTACAAATTCCCGCCCGCCACGATGAAATCGGATTAGGTTAACACGCAATGTACTCCATGGGATATATAAACGAAAAAAGCTGCCTCACGGGGCAGCTTTAATTACTTTACTGTGGGTCGTCAAGCGTCTTTAAATCTGTCTGTAGAATCAGATGTAAGTCATAAAATATTGAATAGGGTAGCCATCATAGATATTGGTGCAGGTTTTCCTTCGAGGAGATTACTCAACTGTTCAACAAGCCTTTCATAAAATGGTTGGATCACATTGGCTACTCCGTGAAGCAGGCCTGAAACGCAGTCCACTGGCTGTTCCTGGACCATCGGTAAACAAAGATGCAGATTCTTTTTATTGCCACCTATTTTTTTCGCCAAACAGTGGCTGAACGCCGTTTTTCGGAAATACCCTGCCGTTCGCTCGACAATATACCGTCCACTCGCCGTTTTCCGGCATACCTAAAAAGCAACAACCGAACCTTGAGGGTTCGGCTGTTACCAATGAAATCCTGGGGGATTAAGATGAGTAAAGGCTGGAGCATTTACCCATTAGTTTTCATACTGTACGGACTTCATTTTGCTGTGTAACTAAAAGTATAGAGTATAACCGTCGCAATAAATCAGTTTGATAAAATCAGTTTGTTTAAGGCTTACCCGTTCATTCCCCCTTTTCCCTTTCTCATTGCTGTCTCTAGGTGCCTCGTTGCCTCTTGTTGCCTTCTCTCAGCCTTCTCGCCTTCCCTTTGCCTCTCTGCCTTTCCCCTCGTTGCCTTGCTGCCTTTCTGCCTCGTTGCCTTTTCGCTGATACAAAGGTGTAAAATGAACCGGAGGACTGGAAGTTTTTTAGCGTATCAACCGCAAAAGGCCGGTGAAACCGCCCCTTTTGTCGATAAATGGAAACGCCAGTATCGGGTGATACTGGCGTAACTATGTTAATCTGTTGAAAATTATCGTGTTAAATGATGTTGAGGCGCTTCATCACCTCGTTGCGGTGCGCTTTACTGATAGGGATCTCGTTGCCCTTGATATACAAATCGTTCTCCCGGATATCGTCGATCTTGGAGATATTGATGATATAGGAGCGATGCACCTTGATAAAGCTGATCCTGTTCACTTTTTCTTCCAGGTTCTTGATCGTATTGTGGGTCACATACTTTTTATCGCCCGTCACAAACTTCACATAATCGCCCATACTTTCAATATACAGGATATCGTCGTTGTTGAGACGCACCAGCTTCCCCTCACTTTTGATGAAGATATGGTCCGAGGCCGTAGCCGCAATATTGTTCTCCGGGGCCGTCGTGATCTTCTGCAGCGATTCCTGGAAGCGTTGGTAGGTAAAAGGCTTCTTCAGGAAATCAGTCACATTGTATTCAAAGGCATCATACGCATATTCCGATTTCGAAGTGGTGAGCACCACCTTCGGGAAATAGGCCAGTTGATCGAGCAGTTCAAAACCGGTAGCACCCGGCATCTCCACATCGAGAAAAAGCAGGTCTACCGAATGTTGGTTGAGATACACCAACGCCTCGGCCACATTGGGAAAATGAGCCAGTACCTCGATTTGTCCACTCTTTTCACAACACTTTGTCAGGTAGTCGGCGGCCACCTGCAGGTCTTCAACGATCACGCATTTCAAATTCATAGAGGATTGGCATTAAAATCTTTCAACTTGCGGTATTCTTTGTCAAGGATCAATTTCCCTTCTTCGAGCAGCGATAGCAATTGTTTGTAATCGGATTTGAGTGTTTCCGTTTCCTCGGCCCGGTTGCAGGCGTCTTCAAAGACCGCACAGCTTTGCTGAATATCGGTAAGCCCCACAAAGCCAAAGGCTGGTTTGATCTTATGCACCCCTCTCCGCAGGTCTGCCACACTGCCATTGCCATAGGCCGCCTGAATGGCATCCACATCCTCATCGTAATGCTGCAGGGTCACGCCAAACACCTCTTCTATATAAGGGTAATCGTCGGCGTACAAGCTAAACAGGTAGTCGCTGTTTATTTTTTCATTGAAAATGAACTGCTTAGATAGGGTGATTGGGTTCATGGGAAATAGATTTTCGTTTTTTCCGTTACAGTAACAGCTGGTTGGCCCGCTGAGCAACCAACGTATAATCCAATAACTCTATGAAGCAGAAATTATTATATCTGGGGTGGTCAATTTACCGGGATATTGTGTTTTCAGGTCTGCAGGAGGGCATCACAAAAGATCAACGCAAAAAGATCATTGGCTTTAACCAGTTCATCTTGTTGGCATTGCTGGTCAACTTCTTCTCAGTGATCTCTTACTTCTACCACAAGCTATACATCAGCGCACTGATCAATATTACATCCGCTTACTTTTTCTTACTCGCTTTTTATCTCGGGTCCAGGAAAAAACTGGAGGCGGGACGTATCATTGCCGTCGTCAATCTTAACCTATACCTGATCGTGATCAGTTATATCGAAGGACTCAAGGCCGGCGAATACCTCTTTTATTTCCCCTATTTTCTCGTGCTTACCTTTGTGGTAAGTATCCGGCGCAACTCACGTGAACTCTTCATTGTATATGCCATTACCGTCATAGCGTCGCTCATTTGTCTTAAGTTATCACCCTATACCAACAGCGTGCAGGTAATCAACGATGCACTCTATACCAGGCTGTACAGCAGTAACCTCGTGATATCGCTGTGCATGACCATCATTTTCTCTTATTCCATCCTGCGGGTCAACAAAGACAATGAGGTGGCTATCCTGCAGGAAAAGAAATTCGGCGATACCATTTTCAATACGTCACTGGATGGCGTATTCATCCTGTTTAGCCAGTCAGGTATCATCGCCAGTTGCAACAACCGCGCTCTGGAACTGTTTGACGTAAAAGAAAAGCGTGAGATCGAAGGATCACACGTAGAAAACTGGTTCGATGAAGACCATGTACGGCAATTCAGCTCCATCGAAAAAGCGGTAGAAGACGGCGCCCAGAGCTGGCAGGGCGAATTGGCCTTTACCACCACCACCGGCCGCACCTTTCATGGTTATGTGAGTGTAGCTCCCTTCTTTTATAAAGACGTTCGGTACACGAAGATCAGTATCCTCGACGTGTCGCATGTAAAGATGACCGAGTTTGAGCTCATGAAGGCGAAAGAAAAAGCAGAAGTGGCCGCCAAGGCCAAGTCAAGGTTCCTGTCCAACATGAGCCATGAATTGCGCACACCACTCAATGGCATCATTGGCGCTTCCAACTTGCTTGTACAGGAAGAACACCTGGCCTCTCAAACACCACACCTCGATATCCTTAAGTTTTCGTCCGAGCACATGATGATGCTCATCAACGATATCCTCGATTACAATAAGATCGAGGCGGGCAAACTCGAACTGGCCCAGGGCCCCGTCAACATCAAGCACTTCATACAACAGGTATCCACCCAGTTCTCCTCCCAGGCCAGGGCCAGGGGGCTGGAGTTCAAGACAGATATCGATGACCGGCTGGATGCCGAATTCATTACCGATGAAACTAGGCTAAACCAGGTGCTGAGCAACCTGCTGTCCAACGCGATCAAGTTTACCCACCAGGGTAAGATCACGCTGGCAGTGCGCAAACTATTTGCCTCCAGTACCAAGGCCACGATCCAGTTCATCGTCATGGACACCGGCATCGGCATACCCCGCAACAAGCACCGCGAGATCTTCGACACCTTTACCCAGGCCGATGTCAACACCACCCGCAAATACGGAGGTACCGGATTGGGACTGGCGATTACCAAGAAGATCGTCAACATGTTCAACAGCGACCTGCTCCTCGAAAGTGAAGAAGGAAAAGGCAGTGCTTTTCATTTTACGGTAGAACTCAAGATCAATGAAAGCCGTCAGCGCTATATCCACGAAGAGAATGTGGGCGAGTTGAAACAGCTGCCCGGCGTCCGCGTACTGATTGCCGAAGACAATCCTGTCAATATGTCGATCGCACGTCGCTTCCTCACCAAATGGGGCATCGAAGTGAGTGAGGCAGTTAATGGCCGTGAAGCGGTAGAGCAGTTCAAACGCGAATCTTACGACCTGCTGCTGATAGACCTCGAAATGCCCGAGATGGATGGCGCTTCCGCCCTGCGGGAGATCCGCAAGCTGCGGCCCGATATTCCGGTAGTTGCCTTCACGGCAGCGGTGTACGACAATATGCAGGAAGACCTGCTGCAAAAAGGATTTACCGACTTTATACACAAACCATTTCGCCCCGGCGAACTGCACGCAAAAATATCCTGGCTCGCACCCCCGCAAAGAGCCTGATCCCATTTCCCTAAAAATCCCAGGGCCGACCATAAATATGGCGGCTCTTTTTCATGGCGCTACCGGTAAATAGCAGGAAGCGTGTCTATAAAAACGTTCCCGGTCGTTCTTAAGGCATCCGGCGCTTGCTTTATAGCGGGCGCAACGTATTTTAGATGCCCAAACCAAGATTGCACATCCAACCAAACTTCTATATGAAAAGAGTTATGATCTGCCTGGCCCTGCTGGCTGGCACCGGCATCAGCCAGGCAAATGTTTCACTGCCCCGCATATTCAACGACAACATGGTACTGCAGCGCAACAAACCCATTCCGGTATGGGGCTGGGCAGCACCCAATGAAAAAGTGACCGTACAATTCAACCAGCAAACCAAGACCACCAAAGCCGATAAAACAGGCCAGTGGAAGGTAGTGCTGGACGCCGAACAGGCAGGTGGCCCCTGGCAGCTGGCTGTAAAGGGAAAAAATGCCCTGGCCATCAGCAATGTGATGGTAGGAGAAGTTTGGATCTGCTCCGGCCAGTCCAATATGGAATGGACGGTCACCAACAGCAACAACAAAGACCAGGAGATTGCCAACGCACAGTTTCCCCAGATCAGGCATATCAAGATTCCCAATACCACCTCCGCCACACCACAGAAAGACCTGCCGGGCGGCAGTTGGGAAGTGTGCAGCCCGCAAACCGTCGGCAACTTTACCGCAGTAGGTTATTTCTTTGCCCGTGAATTGTTCCAGCGGCTTAATGTACCCATTGGCCTGATCAATACCAGCTGGGGAGGTACCATGGTCGAAACCTGGGCCAGCCGCGAGGCCTTTGAACGCAACGAAGAATTTAAGAACCTTTTTGGCAACAGCAATTTTGCGCAACTGGAGAATAACCTGCAACAACAGGCCAGCAAGGTCATACAAAAAATAGAAGCACAACAAGGGCCGGTAAAACCAGGCATGAATACCAGCACCTGGAAAAACGCCGACCTCGATGATGCAGGCTGGGCAACCATGCAATTGCCTGCACTCTGGGAAACACGTGGCCTCGAGAATGTCGACGGTGTACTGTGGTTTCGCAAAACAGTCAACCTCACCGAACCACAGGCCGGAAAAGCGGGCACGCTTGAGCTGGCGCAGATCGACGATATCGATGAAACCTTTGTCAATGGTGTACGGGTAGGCGGCACAGCCCAATACGATGCCCTGAGAAAATATACGATCCCCGCAGGCGTACTGAAAGCCGGCAAAAACAGCATCGCAGTGAAAGTCACGGACGGTGGCGGTGGTGGAGGCATCTATGGCGATGCGGCTGGCATGAAGCTCACCGTCGACCAAACTTCCCAGTCGTTGGCCGGCAACTGGCAATACCGCGTAGAATCGATGCACACCAACAATACCGTGGCGCCCAACAGCTATCCCACCTTGCTGTACAATACCATGGTCAACCCCATCATACCTTACGCGATACAGGGTGCTATCTGGTACCAGGGCGAAACCAATGCAGGTCGCGCGTATCAATACCGCAAGGCATTCCCGCTGATGATCAACGACTGGCGCCAACGCTGGAACCAGGGCGATTTCCCCTTCTATTTTGTGCAGCTCGCCAGCTTCAACGCAGGCAATGGCAACACACAACAGGGTAGTACCTGGGCCGAATTGCGCGAAGCACAAACCAAAACCTTGTCCCTCCCCAATACCGGCATGGCAGTGACCATCGATATCGGTGAATCGAAAGATATCCATCCCCGCAACAAACAGGATGTAGGCAAGCGACTGGCAGCCATCGCCCTCCATGAACAATACAAACAAACCGGCGAATGGTCCGGACCGCTCTACCAGTCCATGCAGGTAAAGGACAACAAAATAGAACTGACCTTCGACCACGCAGCGACAGGTTTCCAGGTAAAAGACAAATACGGCTACATCAAAGGGTTCGAGATCGCCGGGGCCGATAAAAAATTCCACTTTGCCCAGGCCCTCGTTGTTGGTGGTAAACTGTTGGTATGGAGCGAGCAGGTAGCCGCCCCGGTGGCCGTGCGCTATGCCTGGGCCGATGACATGCCCGAAGCCAACCTGTACAACAAAGAAGGATTTCCCGCAGTACCTTTCCGCACAGATACGTGGAAGGGAATTACCGAGGAAACGAAATATGAGATTAAATAGCAATGGATAGAAATTATTCATTCCTTAACCAGAATGAACCAATAGTCGGCAAATAACCGGCAATCGCAAGGCAATCCTTTAAATTGGCTTTTTAAGTGCACAATAACCAAATCAGTATATGAGAAGAACTCTGCTATCAGTAGCGATGTTGGCCATCGTGGCAACATCCTTTGCACAACAAAGGCAGCCAGGTCAGGGCAGGCCCTCGGGGCAACCAGGCCAGCAAGGTCAACCCGGCGCGCCCAGGCCCGGCGCACCAGCTACAGCAACACCCGCCAGTCCTGCCCGGGAAGATAAAACCCCCGCCAAAACACTGATCGATCCGGATGCGTCGGTGACGACCACCCATGAAGTGACCATCAAAGGCAACCGTATCCCCTACAAAGCAGTAGCAGGTACCATGCCCGTATGGGATGAAGAAGGAAAGGCGATTGCCGGCATATTCTATACCTATTACGAAAGATCCGATGTAAGAGACCGTGCAAACCGCCCACTCGTGATTTCCTTCAACGGAGGTCCCGGTTCAGCGTCTGTATGGATGCACATCGCCTACACCGGCCCGGTATTGCTCAATATCGATGACGAAGGTTATCCCATCATGCCCTATGGCATCAAGGAAAACCCACACTCGATCCTCGATGTGGCCGATATCGTGTATGTAGATCCCGTCAACACAGGGTTCTCCCGTCCCATCAACAAAGATGTACCGACCTCGCGTTTCTTTGGAGTACGGGCCGACATCAAATACCTCGCCGAGTGGATCGGGACCTTTGTCACCAGGCAAAACCGTTGGGCATCTCCCAAATACCTGATCGGTGAAAGCTATGGTACTACACGTGTATCCGGCCTGGCGCTGGAACTGCAGAATTCCCAATGGATGTACCTCAACGGCGTGGTCCTCGTATCACCCACCGACCTGGGTATCGCCAGAAGTGGTCCCGTAGGCGCTGCACTGCGCCTGCCTTATTTCGCAGCCACCGCCTGGTACCACAAAGCACTGCCAGCCGACCTGCAGCAGAAAGACCTCACCGCCATGTTGCCCGAAGTGGAAGAGTTTACCGTCAATGAACTGATCCCCGCCATCACCCGCGGAGGATTCATTGCGGACGCCAAGCGAAAAGAGATCGCCGCCAAATACGCCCGCTATTCCGGCCTGTCCGAGAAAGTGGTCCTGCAGCACAACCTCGATGTGTCGACCAATTATTTCTGGAAAGAACTGTTGCGCGACAAGGGATATACCGTGGGCCGCCTCGACAGCCGCTACAAGGGCATCGATAAGGAAGACGCGGGAGAAAGCCCCGACTTCAATGCTGAATTGACATCCTGGCTGCATTCCTTCACACCACCCATCAACATGTACCTGCGCAACGATCTTAACTACAAGACCGATCTCAAGTACAATATGTTTGGACCGGTAAATCCCTGGGATCGCAGTGGAGACCAGACCGGCGAAAACCTGCGCCAGGCCATGGCCCAGAATCCCTGGCTGCATGTACTGGTACAATCCGGTTATTATGACGGAGCTTGTGATTACTTCAATGCCAAATACGATATGTGGCAAATGGATCCCGGTGGTAAATTGAAAAGCCGCCTCAGCTGGGAAGGCTACCGCAGCGGACACATGATGTACCTGCGCAAAGAAGACCTGGCCACCAGCAACGAACACATCCGCGCATTCATCCTCAAGTCGCTGCCCAAACCAGGCACACCGGCTAAGTACTAAGCTTATTAAGAGACAGGTATACATGAAGAGCGCTCCATCCCGGGCGCTCTTTTTTTTTAGGACACCGGAGAGCAGGTGCTCCACAAGCCTACGAGACAGTATCCGGTATCATCCTTCGGGGTATATTAAACCAGCGTTGCCCGCAATGGCACATTGGGCCGTAGCAATGGAAGCAGCCAACCCACCTTCTACAGCCAGAGAAATATTCCGGTCAGCTAGTAATGTCATGACATTTATTTAACGGTAAGCCTGGAATTTGGAAAGGGCCTGGAAGCGATAGTAAATTGGTGACCGATTGTAGTTATAACAGCGCAGCGGCAAAAGAGAAGTCAGGTGTTGGTAGGGTACCGCTCCCTACTCGCTTCCATGCCGCTCCCTACTCGCTCCCATGGAAGTGTAATGAAAATAGCACAACTTTTCTAAATCAGTCTCTTACACCAAAAGCGATAGGGCTTGGCGTGTCCCCGGCAGGCTGGCGGTTTTTTTTGCGCCACAACCATCAGGTACCAGACGGCATAAATGACCGGCTCACCAACAAAAATGGCGACCTTACGGTCGCCAAAAACTCGCCTCGAAACCTGCCTGAAAAGATGTGTTTGGTCAAAGCAATTCCTATTCTCTAAAATCATAATATCCAATCTACTACAGCACCACAACCCTGCACGATCAACCCGTGGGTCTGAAGTATTTTATTGATAGAGGCGCTTTTATACTTAATTATTTATGCTAATTTTCAAAATATACGGGGCAAACTGCTGCATTTTTGTACTTATTTGTAGCATAATTGTACCCTTTGTTTCCGGGATTGGGTGAAGAAAACTACCTTCAGAATGCCAAATCTATAGCCATGCCTGTAAAGAAATTCCTAGACCCGATCGACCTCACCCCGCCTGATCGCCTGGATACCCTGGTAGAAAACAGGCGCGTGTACAACCTGCACAATTGCGAGTTCAACGTGTATGAAAGCTTCCAGGCCGCCTACAGGGTTCCACTTAGGTTCAACGACCTTACCATCAGCAGCATGGTACGTGGCAAAAAGATCATGCACCTGTTTGATGAACCAGGTTTCGAATACCTGCCGGGCGAAACCACCATCATTCCCGCCAACGAACCCATGGCGATCGATTTTCCCGAGGCACAGTTTACAGATCCCACCCAGTGCATAGCATTGACAGTAGATGGTCAGTACATCAACCAGATCATGCACTACCTCAACGAGTATTACAACAGCGATAAGCAGGAACTATACGATTGGAAACTCAAGTTCAACGAACACCACTTCGACAACGACAGCGAAATAACCGGCATCATCAACAAGCTGATACGTATCTGCAGCAGCGACGATAAGACCAAGAACATCTTCGCCGACCTCAGCCTGAAAGAACTGTTCATCCGGCTCATGCAAAGCCAGCGATTGTCGCAGGTGTCGGCCGAGTGCATGGACAATACCAACAGCAACCGGTCACACTACGTATTACACTATATACAGGAACACCTGCTGGAGAAAATTGCGATCGATGAGCTGAGCCGCAAAGCCTACCTGAGCCGCAACATGTTCTTCAAATGGTTCAAAGAACAGTTTGGAATTACCCCCCTCGAATACATCACCCGCGAGCGCATCAGGCTGGCCCGCCAGCTGTTGTCCGATCGAAGGAATACGGTGACCAGTGTCAGCCAGCAATGTGGGTTTTCAGATGTCAATTACTTTATCCGCGCCTTCAAAAAATCGGAGGGCATCACGCCAAAGAACTGGCAATACGCGAGTTTGTCTACACAAGAATAGATCGGTACGACCCAAAAAATAAAAGAGGCCGCTCCATCCGGAGCGGCCCCTCGCTTAAAAGGGAAACCAGCTTACTGTTTGATGAACAGTTGTTGCTGCTGCTTGCCCTGGTGAATGAATTGCAATACATAAGTGCCCTGTGGCAGACTACTGATATCAGCCGTCAGCACAGATCCTTCCGTACGCCATTGCTTTAATAATTTACCATCCATGGTTACCACCCGCACCGTACCATTGGCAACAAGGCCACTGGCCGTGATGAACCGCTGGGCAGGGTTGGGATACACCCGCAATACTTCCAGTTGGCTCACCTCGATCCGCCTGATCATCGAATACGTAGCACTGCTGTTCAGGTCCACCAGTTGAAGGCGGTAGTAATGGTTACCGTTGGAGAGTCCGCGATGGGTGAAGGTATAGGTATGTACCAGCGTACCTGATACGACAGCTACTGTACCAATAGGCGTGAAATGAACACCGTCGGTACTATGTTCCACCACAAACTCCTTGCTGTGATCGTCCCTTTCCGCTTTCCAGGTCAGTTGCGCCGTATTACCGGTCGCCTCCGCTTCGAAACTGATCAGCCTGATCGGTAGGATCGCACTGTTGTTGGCCACCGCAAAAGGAGAGAAGCTGGTAAACCCGGTCTGGGTTTTGCGATACCGGCCAATGGAGTCGACATCGGCAATGCCAATATCGCCCAATTCCCATTTGCTGGTGTAATGCGCCGTACGAGCCTGGTCGCGGTCAAACAGTGGTTGTTCGTGGCCTGCCTGCCAGTAGAAGGTGACGGTAGCATTGCTGCCGCCAGGTATTTCTTCTTCGATCAGCCAGGTACGGTTTACGAATGTCTGCCTGATCGTATCACCGCTGGTGCCATTCCTCAGCACATAAGGCAACACGCCTACAGAGAATTGATCGGCAGTACCCCTGTTCTGGATCTTGATGAAATTACTGCTGCCTTCCGTCGTGCCCACCGGAAACACATTGTCATTGCTGGTGTTGATGATCTTCAGTTTACCCGTACCATTGGTCACGATGAAGTGATCCGCATCGTAGCTGGTCAGTTGGCCACGTACCACCAGGTCGTTGTTGCCCAGCAATAGTTTACCACCAATCCAGCCGGGCAGCTGACCGGGTAATCCATTCTTCATGTCCAGGTTGCCATTCACGGTGATCGGACCATCGAGCGCTACCACGGTGCTGAAGGATTGCTCGGTATCATTGTTGAGCAGGTCGGCTTCAGGCGTTGTAGAGTTTGCGATCTCAGCTATCACCTTACCACGCTCGATATTGAACAACATCTTCACGCGGGCAACAGTGCTGGCGCCACCTGCCAGTTGAATAGCCACACTGTCGATACCGGTTACAGCACCACGTTCATCCAGGATCAGGAAGCGAACCCACGCGGTTCCCTGCTCTGTTCCCTTGTTGATGACCGCATACGAAATAATGACGCTATCGCCAGCCCGGAACCCGGTAGGATTGAAGCTGATCGGGTGTACACCATTCGCCGCGAAGTCGGTTGCAGCACCCACGATCAGGGTACGGGTTGCCGCGTTGTTGTCTTCCCTTTCTTCATCATTCGTGTTGTTCGGATCAGTTACGATCTTCATCACTTTCACGCCGGTGATCAGTGAAGCGTAGGTCGCAGTAGCAGCAACGGTCGTATCCTTACCCGGCTGCAGGCTGTTGATAGGTACATCGACACCCAGCTGGATATCATCCACCAAAAAGCGCAGCACATTGGGTTTTGATGCTTTACCGCCCGTATTCTTCACCGTGCCAACAAGGGTAATGGATTGACCCATCGCCGGGTTGAGGCTGCTCGGAGAAATGTATTGAGACAATACTTCCAGGTCTTCCTTCGTATCGACGACGCGGATATGGAACGAACCGGTATTATTGCTCTCTGATATTTCACAGTATGCATTGGCCGTGTCGGCGTCTATCTGCACTACATAATCACCAGGTATGGTGAAGGTGTGCGTAAAGCTGCCAACGGACCCATACAGTTCGCCGGCTTTCACCTGTGCGAATTGTTCACCACCGAGCCGTACGCCGTTGAGTAAGTACCGTACGTTAACAGCAGCTGCATCACGCCGGCCGATATTACGGATCGACGGGAAGAATTGACCTTCCTTGTTGACGCGCACGAGGGCAGGGCGGTTGACAGAACCCACTTCGCTCGCGGTTTGATAAGGAGCAAGATCGGTGCCGATGCTGATCGAGCGTTGATTGTTGCCTTCATTCGATTCAGTAACCGTTCCATCTAAATCCACAACAGCGGCTACAGTAAAGGCACAATCGTTTTCATCTCCCGTCAGGATATAAGGCTGTGAGGTAACCGTGAGGCTGCTGTTCTCTGCCAGCCCGGATACCGACACCGTAGAGCCGAGCAACGCTCCATTGACGCGGAACCCTGCTTTGAAAGGCCCGGCTTTACGCCCCTTGTTTTCGATAGTGGCGGTAAAGGTGATCGCCTCGCCTTTAGACAGTGCTGTAGTGGCCGACTTTACAGCCGAAACGATCAGGTCCGGCAGCGGTACATCGATGACAGCTTGCATGCTGTTATTGTTCTCATCGGTTTCTTCAATCGCATCGTCTTCATCCGTCACGACGGTCAGGTAATGTTTACCAGGCAACATGTCTGGTTGGCTAAGACCGATCAATGCGGCAGCGCCTGCCTTCACTTCAGTCACGGTTTGCGTATGGATCAGCACTTTGCTGCCACCTGGTATAGAGTCATAAACTTTCACCGTATGAATGCCCGCATCCACACACCTGATATTGGCATCGGCAAACCGGAAGCTGGTATGCCCCGTTTGCTGAAACTGCTGGATCGTTAGATCCGGTATACTGGGCGCCGGAGTAAAGGTCACCTGGTCTTCCACCCTGATCTTCTCCCAACGACCATGGTAGGTAGGCGAAGGTATCTGAAGATACTCCACATAGGTGTAGGTTAATTCGGCCCGGAGCGTCACCGGATCGGTGGAGTTGAGCGGTACATCTTCTGTAATGATCCGTTCATTGCCGGGAGCTGCACCAGATTGGTCAATACCCCATTCATAGATCTTATCGCCGTTCTTGTAAATTCTGATCGTATCGTACATGATCTTATCATTGCCTCTCCACATATTATTGGGATTGCTCGAACGATACTGCAATTTCAAGGTCAATTTGGCTTTCTTGCCACTTATATTGGCGCAAGGATTGTTGTCGTAAATGATACGAGCCCCACCCATCTCCACCTGCCCGCCATAGCAAGGCACAGAAGAGGTACAAGGTATGGTGATGGCTTTTGTCAACAGCTGGCTGGTAAACGTAAAGTCCGTCACACTGACCGTATACGTTTGGTACGAAGTACCGCAAACCGTACTCGGCAGCAGGTAGCTGTAATCTCCATTGGCATTGGTCGTAGTCTTGATGGTGAGCGTGCCAATTTTGATCGTCACTTCAGCACCGGCCACAGGTGTCGGCGTAGCTGTACCATAATATAGGGCACGGCCACTGATCAGCGTGCTGATCTGCGGACAGGTCTGCACCTTGTAATCCGACGTCACATTGATGCCGCCCGGCAATACAGGCGTACCCACGGTAACCGGCCTGATCGCGTAGTTATTCAGCATATTGACATCGCCCAGTTGATCGGCACTGTCTACCCACACCTTGATGGGATAGAAGCCATCCGTATTGAATTGCAGCGTGCTGGTCACCGATACGGTCGAGTTGCCATTGATCACGGGTACACGCAGGCTGTCGATGGCCGTATTCTCACGATAGAATTTCACCGATACATCCGACGCGGCGTGCGCGGTACTGTTGGTGATCTTCGCGGTAACGGTAAACGATTCGCCCGGCGCAGGGTTGTTCTTGCTGAAGGTGATGTCATTCGCAAACAACCGCAGGTCGGGTTGGTTGAAGGTGACAACAGGGCCCTGTTTGTAGGAACTGTTGGCGCTATTGCCGTTTTCGTCGTTGGCGATAAACTTATAGCCCATGGAACTATTGACGGTTTCCTGTTGGAACGAATAGCTATACACCACACCGGCCACATAATCGGTGCTGCTGCCTTCGGGGGTCATGTTGAAGATGCCTTCGCCGAGATCATCAAAGTCCTGGTCGCCATTGAGGTCGATACCAATTCGGGGATAACCAGCCTGAGGCGCTTTGTTGTCTGGCGATTGATACAACACTTTATACGTATATAAGCCCGGTGTACCAACAGCCGGATCAACGCCTGCCGTGCCGCCATAAGGCGCAGCAGTCACATATTTCAATACAGGCGGTGTCGCCACCACAAAGCCAGTTCCGCGTACGATGGTCGTGATCGGAATGACGCCCGCCGTGGCGGTGGTGATACGCAGTTCACCCGTGAAGCTGCCAGCAGAAACAGGCTTGAAGCTCACCGACAGGGTGCGGGTTGCACGTGCCGGTATCACCGTATTCGCCGGAATAGATGTCGTGAAAACCGGGTTGTCGATTGTTGCTCCACTGACGGTGATGGGTACATCACCCGTATTGCGAATTGTGAACGTAAAGTTTTTGGTAGCATTGATGGCTACCGTTTCGAAGTCATGACCAGTAGCCGGATCGATCGTCCAGCTGGCCTGGGGCACACCGACAAAGAATACAGAATCATAGGTCATACTCCAGCGGCCTTCCTGGCTCCTGGAACGGATGAACAATCTATGATAGCCATCTGCCAATCCGGCCGTCTGTACATCAGCCGATACATTCGTCAGGTTCGTACCGGGGGTGATGGCGATAGCTGTCGCCTTGCCGAAACCCGGATCCGTATCGATAAAATACTCAACGGCCATCACCGCTTGTGGGGCGGCGGGTACTGCTGGATAAGGAGGTTCTTCGCTGACGATGAATTCGCGGAAGGCTGTAATACTCCAGCTGCCTTCCTGGTTTTTGGTGCGCAGGTAGATCCGGTGTGTGCCAATACTGAGCCCATTGGTTTGGGCAGCAACAGACAGGTCAGCGATATCAAGACCTGACACAAGGGTAATCGCTTTGCCTTTACCCGTACCCGGATCGGCATCGATAAAATACTCGGCAGCGACTACCGGCTGAGCGGGAGTGGGAGCTGTTGGGTAAGGAGGATCTGCATTGACGGCAAAGTCCTTCCAATGCGTAATACTCCAACTACCGGTTACGTTGCGGGTCCGCAGATAAAGCCGGTGAATACCCATAGATAGTCCCTGCGTGTTCGCGTCAACTGAAATGTTGGCGAGCTCCGTGCCGGGTGTCACCGGTATAGCAGTAGCCTTTCCCGTGCCCGGATCGGTATCGATAAAATACTCAGCAGCCACTATGGGCTGCAACGCTGCCGGAGCGGGCCGATACGGCGGGTCGAAATCGATGGTAAATTCCTTGAACGAACTCAAACTCCAGCGGCCTTCTGCACTTCTCGTGCGGATATACAACCGGTGGGTACCGTTGCTGAGGCCTTGAACGTTGACGGGCGCTGCAATGTTAGGAAGATCGACACCCGGCGTAAGCAGGATAGGTGTAGCCTTTCCAGTGCCAGGGTCAGTGTCGATATAATATTCCGCAGCCACAATAGATTGCGGAGCAGCAGGAACAGTAGGGTAGGGCACTGCCTGATCGTAGAGAAATTCCCGTACGGTCGGTATACTCCAGCTTCCTTCTGCATTGCGGGAACGGATAAACAGGCGGTGCAGGCCATTGGTCAATCCGTTTACATTGATCACAACATTGTTATTGCTGATATTGCCCGAAGGAGTGATGGGCATCGGTGTACCCTGTCCAAAACCAGGGTCGGTGTCGATAAAATACTCCGCCGCGACGATGTTTTGAGGGGAAGGTCTCGACGGCGGGTAGGCAGGATCCTGTGCAAAAGCCACGAAGGCCAATGCCCACCCTATGAGCATGAGTAAATACTTTTTCATTGCTGAATGTTTAAGCTGATCAGTCTGAATCACGACGGAAAAAATGCCTCACAGCATCATTTCCTCATCAAAAGCTTCGTAGCACAAGCAGTAACCAGGGTGGTATGTTACGCTGATGCCATCAGCACATGATTAGTTGTTATTGCGGGTACTGAAAGTGATATTCATGGTAGCACTGCCAGACGGGATCGATGTGGGTGCTGTAAGGCTATAAATAGTGGGGATATTTGGTATGCCCGAAAGCACATAAGGATCGGTTGCACCAAAGGCGCCGCAATCGGGATTGTTGACACCATTGGCACTCAGGCCCGCTCCGCTGGCTGGTGAACCGGCTTTCAATTTGTATTTGCCATCCGTACTACCAGTATTGATAAAAACATCATCCATGTTTTGGCTTACTTTATTACCGGTAGCAGTACCTGGCAGGGTCTGCGCGTAACGGAAAATATTGTTCTTGATCGTACAGTTGGTTAAGCTGGTGGCCGCATTACCGCTAATAATGTTATTGACAAAATAGGCATTGACAAAAGTCGAACCACTGCCAGACGTAAAATTGTTGTTCCGGATAATATTACTCGAACCCTTCAGCTCAGTCAGCGAAACGTAGCCGGCAGCAATATTGTTTTCAAAAGTAAGACCATTAACGGTGCCGCCGCTGTATTCATTGAGGAAACCGCTTGCGTTGAAATAACATTTACGGAAGGTAATATTGGTGGACTCGGAAGTGTGAAAATAGATCACAGATCCAACCCTCATACGCTCGAAAGTAATATTGGAGGTGCCGTTCAGGTATACGCTGGCGCACACGAAACCCATTATTTTGCTGCCGGTACCACTGGGGTCGACTTGTAAAGTGGCACTCAGATAAGCATCTTGCGTTGTTACCTGCAGGCCGGCATTTCCCCCGTCGCTTGGGTCGAGGTGATACCCAGGTCCGATGATGGTTAGTTTCTTCGTCAAGTGGGGAGAGCCGCCATAGCTTAAAGCAGAGCTTTCCAGGTAGATAGTGTCATTAGCGGCCGCTGTATTGACAGCTGTCTCAAAATTGCTGAAATCGGCTATCACACCAGGCGTATTATTAACACGCCAGATCTTAGCCTGAGTAGAAATACTGATGCTTGTTGCGAGGAGAAATAAAGACAAATACTTCATAATAATTAATATTTAAGTGGTAAAAGTATCCTGCGACCTGTCCGTTGCCTATCCCCGAAAAACAGGAGTTTTCGCCGCAGCAAAAAAATCATGGAAAAGAGGGACCGGCAGACGATTAGGATGTTGTTTATTTGCGGGTATCACGACCTGTGGTACACGCCTGTATGAATAAAATAATTCTTGTTATCGCTATGCTGCTGGCAGTCGCCACAAACATCTGGTCACAAACCAGGAAGAGTGACAGCCTGTTGCTGCGCCTGTCCACCGCCAAGGCAGACACCAACAAAGTATTGCTGCTCTGCGCGATCAGTGACGCGTTGGAGAACAATGATCCCGAAATGGCCAAGGCCTACCTGCACCAGGCAGGGCAGTTGAGCCGGGCATTGCGGTACGACCGGGGTGAGTATAAATACCTAACGCTCTATGGCAACAGCTTCTTAATGCAAGGCAATTTCGATTCCTCCCTGTACTATCAGCAACAGGCGCTGACCGTTGCGCAGAAGATGGGAGATTCGCTGAGCATAGGCGTTTCCCTCTTCAACATAGGTATCAACTACCGCGAAAGAGCCAGCTACGAAAAAGCCATCGATTATTGCCTGCAGGGACTACGTATCATCGACAAACTAGGCACGCCGGTGATCGAAGCACAGGTATACGATGCCTTACAAGTATTGTACTACAACCGCGCGCAGTTCCAAAAAGCTATCGGGTTCGGCGAAAAAGCAATTACCCTCACCAGGAAAGAAAAGCAGCGACCCCTGCTGGCCAAATTCCTGATCAATATTTCCCTGAGTTACCAGGGCGTTTTCCAACTGGACAAGGCCATGAAGGTACTGGAAGAGGCACTACAGATCAGCCAGCAACTCGACGAATTGCGGTATACGGCGATTATACAACAAAACCTGGCCAGCGTAGCCCTCCGCCTCCACAACTATCCGTTGGGTCGCAAGTATGCGGAAGAAACATTACGCAACTACCAGCAACTCGGCTCCACCGATGGTCAAGCCACCGCCTTGCGCAGCCTCGGTATCTTTTGCCTGCAGCAGAGAAAGCTAGCGGAAGCCCGGCGTTATGCGCAACAGGCACTGGCACTGAGCCAGCAATGGCAATACAAAGTAGAAGAGGTATCGACCCTACGCCTCCTGTCCAATATTGCTTATGCCGAGAGAAACTACGAAGAAGGCCTTGCCCTGGACGACAGCATGAATGCCCGGCTCGAAGTATTGATACGCGATATATCGTCACAGCCTTCCGCTGAATTGGAGGCAAAATATGAGTCGGAGAAAAAGGAAAACCGGATCCGGCAACTGGAGGCAGAAAAGAAAGTACAGGAACTCAGCCTACAGCAAAAGAATACCCTCAACTTAATATTGGTCGGCAGTGCGATGGCTTTGGTATTGATAGGCTTGTTGGGCTGGCGCAACTACCGGCAACAACAGGCGCTGCAACAGAAGCGCATCAATGAGCTGCAGACAGAAAAACAACTGGCCGCCACCGAAGCCGTATTGCAGGGAGAAGAACAGGAGCGTACCCGCCTGGCCAAAGACCTGCACGATGGATTGGGAGGGATGTTATCAGGAATCAAGTCCTCCTTCAATACCTTGAAGGGAAACCTGATCATGGACCACGACAACCTCCGTTCCTTCGAGCGCGGCATCGATATGCTCGACAGTTCCATCAGTGAAATGCGGCGGGTGGCCCACAACCTCATGCCCGAGGCGCTGGTCAAATTTGGCCTCGACGATGCTATGCGCGACTTCTGCAACGATATCCGCCTGTCGGGCAGTCTTACCTTGCAGTATCAGTCAAGCGGAATAGCCAAAGGCGAGATCCCTTCAGGTACGGCCATCATCATATACAGAATCGTACAGGAACTGGTGAGCAATGTATTGAAGCATTCAGGAGCCGCTTCGGCCCTGGTACAATTGATCCGCGACGAGTCGGGCATCGCCATCACGGTAGAAGATGATGGCAAAGGATTCGATATCGAACGCCTGCAGAAGGCCAAGGGCATCGGCTGGAGCAATATCCGTAGCCGCGTCGAATACTTCGATGGCAGCCTGGATATACAATCAGGCCCCGGCAAAGGAACCTCCATACTCATAGAATTACCCGTGTGATATGACTATAAAAGTATTCATCGTCGACGACCACTACATGGTGATAGAAGGCATCCGCTCCCTGCTACAGCAGGAGGCCAGCATAGAATTGGTAGGCCACGCCATGTCGGTCGATTCCTGCCTCTCCTTTTTGCGGAATCAGCAGCCCGACGTGATCCTCATGGACATCAACCTGGCCGAGCAAAGTGGTATCGAGCTCAGTGCAACAATAAAACGGTTGTACCCCGGCATCTTTATACTAGGACTGAGTACCTTCAACCAGCAAAGCTTTATCCGTAAGATGATGGACAATGGCGCCAGCGGGTATGTACTCAAAAACGTAACCCGCGAAGAACTCGTGGATGCCATCAACACCATCGTAAAAGGGAAGCTGTACCTCAGCCACGAAGTGGCGAGATCATTGCGCGCTGCAGAAGATCCGGAGGTGCCGTTACTCACCCGGCGCGAACAGCAGGTGCTGACCCTGATCGCAGAAGGATTGACCAACAACGAAGTGGCGGAGAAACTATTCATCAGCCCCACCACCGTCGATACACACCGCAAAAGCCTGCTCAGCAAGCTCAATGCAAAAAATACCGCCTCCCTCGTCCGCATAGCAGCCCAGCTGCAGTTGATCTGACGCACTACTGCACGAATCCGTACCTTGCAGCAGGTTTTTTTGACAGCCTTACAATATTGACCGGGCTCATTCGTCACCCAAATAAAAACCGGATATGGCGCGTCGCAATGCAGATAGTAGTGGATCACACAAAGACCAGGCACCGAAAGCAAAGATCAACAGGCAGAACCTGCGGGATGCACTCATGATCTTTTCCTACGTAAAACCTTACCGGGGAAAATTCATTGCGGGCCTCATCTTTATCGGATTGTCTTCGCTCACCACCATGGCCTTTCCCTACCTGCTCAAGCAATTGATCAATAGCGCCGGGCCTACACCCGATACCTCCTGGGGAGGCCCCGGCACCATCGTAGGATGGATGTTTGCCGTACTTGTCGTGCAGATGGTCTTTTCCTTCCTGCGGGTCTATCTCTTCACCGCCGTCGGTGAAAATGCGGTGGCCGATATGCGCCGCGGCATTTACCGCAAGATGATCACCATGCCCATGGACTTCTTCGCCCAGCGTCGCGTGGGAGAATTATCGAGCCGCATCAGTAGTGACCTGTCGCAGATACAGGATGCCGTTACCTCCGTGTTGGCAGAGATATTGCGCGGGTTGCTGGTACTCATCATCGGCATAGGGCTCATTCTTTTTATTTCTCAGAAACTCACACTGGTGATGCTGTCCGTATTGCCGGTCATCATCGTAGTAGCCATCGTGTTTGGGAAGTTCATCCGCCGCTATTCCCGGCAAACGCAGGATCAGCTGGCCGACTCCAGCACCATCGTGCAGGAAACCCTGCAGGGCATCAGCAATGTAAAATCCTTTACCAACGAATGGTTCGAGATCAGCCGGTATTCCCGTAGCCTGGACCAGGTCGTGAAGATGGCCGTGAAGAGCGGGCAGTACCGGGGCCTGTTTGTTTCCTTCCTCCTGTTCAGCTTATTTGGTACCATCACCCTGGTGATCTGGTACGGCACCTCCCACCTCGATTTTGGCAACCTGACCGCTTTTGTCGTATATACCGCTTTTGTGGGGGGCAGTATGGCCGGCTTTGCCGACCTGTACGGGCAACTGCAAAAGACGCTCGGCGCCACACAACGGGTACGCGAGTTACTCCGCGAAATACCGGAGGAAGTAGAAACGGTTGAAACCCAACCCGATCCCAAACATACCTTGCAGGGCCAGGTTGCCCTCTACAACGTAGCCTTCAGTTATCCTTCACGGCCGGATATGCCCGTATTGAATGGAGTCACCTTGCTGGCAAAGCCAGGTGAGCGTGTAGCCATCGTAGGCCACAGTGGTGCGGGTAAGTCGACCATTGCCGGATTGCTGCTGCGTTATTATGAACCGTCTGCCGGTCAGCTGCTATTCGATGGTAAGGCAGCCAACAGCATTCCACTTACACAACTGCGACAACAAATGGCCCTCGTGCCCCAGGATATCTTATTGTTTGGCGGCACCATCCGCGAAAACATACTTTATGGTAAACCCAATGCCACCATGGAAGAAGTAGAGCAGGCAGCCCGCCTCGCCAACGCCCATGAGTTCATACAAGGTTTTCCGGAAGGATACGATACGGTAGTAGGAGAGCGTGGTGTGAAGCTTTCCGGTGGACAAAGACAGCGGATTGCCATTGCCCGGGCCATCCTCAAGAACCCCGTGATCCTCATCCTCGACGAGGCCACCAGCTCTCTCGATGCAGCTTCCGAATCGCTGGTACAGGATGCCCTCGACAACCTGATGAAAGACCGCACCTCGTTCATCATCGCACACCGACTCTCGACGATCCGCACGGCCGATAAGATCGTGGTGCTGGACAAAGGAGAAGTGAAAGAATTTGGTACTCACCAGGAGTTGATCAGCATGCCGGATGGCATTTATAAGGAATTAAATCGTCTGCAATTGGAGATAACAGGGGTCGAGTAAGCTCAATTGGCAAAACATACAGCTCAATTGGCACCTAATCATTCTTTAATGTCAGCCATTCCACAATAGTATGTATTTTGGGTGAATAAAAGTTAACCTACCAAACAATGTTCAGTAACGATTATTCAAGAAGGAAATTCCTGAAGCAGGCTATGATGGCTTCTGCTGCAGCTGCTATACCTGGTTTTCTGCTGGCCAATGAATACAGCCATCCACGAAAGATCGGACCCAATGATAAGGTAAACCTTGCCTGCATCGGAATCGGAAACCGTGGCCGTGAGATCATCGAAGCCCTTGCCAAAACAGGTCTTGCCAATATTGTCGCCCTGTGTGATGTAGACATGGGCGCACCGCATACCGACCCCATTGTAAAACAGTTTCCCAACGTACCACGTTTCCAGGACTTCCGGGTCATGTTTGATAAAATGGGCAACCAGATCGATGCCGTATCCATCGGTGTACCCGACTTCTCCCACTTCCCCATCACCATGATGGCCATGAGCCTCGGCAAGCACGTGTATGTAGAAAAACCCATGGCACGTACCTTCCAGGAAGTAGAACTGATGATGAAGGCCGCCGAGAAATACCCCAAGGTCGTTACCCAAATGGGCAACCAGGGACACTCCGAAGGCAACTACTTCCAGTTCAAAGCGTGGACAGAAGCCGGGATCATCAAAGACGTGACCAATATCACTGCACACATGAATTCGCCGCGCCGTTGGCATGGATGGGATCCCAAGATCAAATCCTTCCCGGCTGCCGAACCCATTCCTTCCACACTCGACTGGGAGCTCTGGCAAATGGCCACCCAGGGGCATTCCTACAACAAGGACTTTGTCAACGGACAATGGCGCTGCTGGTTCGATTTCGGCATGGGAGCACTGGGTGACTGGGGCGCGCATATCCTCGATACCGCTCACCAGTTCCTCGACCTTGGTCTGCCTTATGAAGTAGAGCCGATCAAGCTGGAAGGCCACAACAATTTCTTCTACCCCATGTCCACCACGCTGGCCTTCAAATTCCCCAAAAGGGGTAAGATGCCACCGCTGGAGATCAAGTGGTACGATGGACTCGATAACCTGCCGCCTATTCCAAGTGGGTACGGCGTATCAGGCCTCGATCCAAATATTCCGCCTCCCAGCACCGGTAAGATCGAACCCGCCAAGCTCAATCCCGGTAAGATCATCTATAGCAAGGACCTCACCTTCAAGGGAGGATCGCACGGTAGCACCCTGTCGATCATTCCAGCCGAAAAAGCAAAAGAGATGGAAAGCAAACTGCCGGTAGTACCAGCCAGTCCTTCCAACCACTTTGCCAACTTCCTGCTGGCCTGTAAAGGACAGGAAAAGACCCGCTCACCATTCTCCATTGCAGGCCCGCTGAGCCAGGTATTCTGCCTCGGTGTACTGGCTCAATGGACCGGTGAGACGATCAAGTTCGATCGGAAGAAGAAGCAGATCACCAGCAGCAAAAAGATCAACGATTTGCTGGTTGGTTTACCGCCCCGCAAAGGATTCGAGCAATACTATAAAGTATAAACGACTTGGTAATAAAAAGAAAACCACCTCCGTATCCGGATGGTGGTTTTCTTTTTTTAGGGTAAATAACCTGCCTGTCGTTGGGCCGCGCCCGTGAATGCAAGAAATGATGATAGCGTACGATTTTCAATTTCATGCACCTATTCTTATCGATAAGATTATATAATTGATAATTTGCCTATATTGCACCCGGAAACCCGCCCCATACCCAACCGCACAGCCCCCGGGAGATCATTTTTTCCGAAACTATCCCCTACCGTAGCAGGACATCACTGATCGATGCCCGATAAAGACATCATTTGATTAATAGTTGAATGCTCAACGTATTCAGAAAGGGTCATTGTCATTTCCTTCACTGTGATAATGGCTCAGAGATCCCGGCAGCTACATGGTGTCGGGATTTTTTTATGCCCAATAAAAAGCCCCCTGCCAAGCAGGGGGCAAACCATACAGAGCGTAATGACAGTATTATCCCAGTTTAACCTTGTCCTGGTATACCACACCAAAACGATCGGTCACCTTTACGGTTACTTCTTTTACACCAGCGCCAGGCGTGGCAGCAAAGAAGTGGTCGCTGAACACATGCATATTGGCAGGGTAGTGAGCCATCGAGATCGGGTCCTGGCAACGGATCTGCGCCATGGTGCCTTTCAGCACACCATCTTCCAGGTACTCCACCTTCCATTGCTTATCCCAGTTCCACACATTGGCAATCACGGCATTCGGCTGCGTTTTGACTTTACCGGGGGCATAGGCCGCCAGTTGGTAGTCCTTCGGTTTACCAGTGCCTTTGTAATACCATTTTACGTTGTTGCCGTCGATCTCATACACGGCATAGCCATTGGGAGTACCGTCTACACATACCGCTTGCTTACGCCACCAGGCGCCACAAACGGTTCCATGGTTGTGTTCGAAAATATTGTCCTTCTCCCAGTTCTCATTCCAGTGCGTATGTCCCGACATGATATGAACCTGGTACGGCTTCAGCAACTTATACAAATGCTCGTGGTTGGTGACCATGCCACCCGTAGGCTCTTCTTTCAGCTTTTCCCGGTCTACAATATTGGTATAGGTGGGGATATGCAGGCTCACGATCACCGTAGAGCCGACCGGTACAGCTTGCAGGTCCTTCTCCAGCCAGTTCAATTGCGGCTCGGTCAGGTAACCCATATAGCTATGTCCCTTCCCCAGGAAGAAAACGTCGTCGAGGAATACATAGTGGATCTTGCCGCGATTGAAGGAAAAATAACCGGGGCCAAACAGGTCCTGGAAGGTAGCTTGTGAATTATCATCGCCACGAGCGATATACGTTTGGTCATGGTTGCCGATCACCTGGAAGAAAGGAATACCAGTTACTTCCACTGCCTTCGAATATTCATCATACAGATCGGCACGGTCGTGCACCAGGTCGCCTACAGAAATACCATGCACCGGGATATTACCCAGCGACCGTACCACCGCCGCGGTGTCGGGAGCAGATACATTGATCAGTTCAACGGCATTCTCGTCTTTCACCATCTGGGTATCACCCCAGATGATCACCGCATGTTTGGTATCGTCTTGCTCATTTTTCGTTAGCGTGAAGTTCGCCGTTTGTGCCGCCTGCGATTTGTCCAGGCGCTGGTAAAAACGGGCCAATCCCTTTTCATGCGGTATATGATAGCCACTGGGAATGGTCACAAATACAAATTTGGCATCGGAGTGAAGCGGCAGTTGATACTGACCGTTCTTGTCGGTTTGCACAATGGAGTAACCATCGCTGACAGACACGGCAGCAATGCCTTTTCCACTGCTGACTACTTTCCCTTTGACGGTACCGGCACCGATCACCGTGTTATCAGTGGTTGCAGCCAGCAGGCTGCTGCCTGGCACTACTGCGGCAGCACCCAATCCAATGTTCTTTAAAAAGTTTCTTCTTTCCATGATTGCTTATTGAATGGTCGTTGATGAGGTAGGATAGTGTGCCGTACGGGGCAACGGATTACATCATCGGTTAGAATAAAAACCGCGAATTTATAGGTAGAAGGTGCAAGCACATACCTGTTTACGATAAGATAATATAGGAAGGCAGCTCCAGGAGACCGTTTTACAAATGCTCACTGCATATAGTGTGACAACACGTGCTTTCACTGAATAAAGTGATAAAAAGCAATTGGTTTGATGGGTATTTGTTTGATAATCAATGTGTTTTTGGGCTGGCATGTCGTTGGCCTATATAAAGACAGATCAACACAAAAACACAAGTCATGGAAATCTTACATAGCATCGCCCTGCCGGGTACAGCGATGCAGGCGCTGTTAAGGGAAGACCTACAACGAAAAGTAAATAAAAATACAGCAATAGCCCTCAACGTGTAAAGGACGACGTCTGCCAGCTTTGAAACGAAGATGACGGGTGTCAGCTTGCCGGGGCGGTTGTAATGAGCGTGCACTTTCCACCCGTTCGTGCACCAGGATAGCTCTACGCCGGCGTATGATCCTTACGAAAACCGGTCAACAACACGGCAAGTCAACCGTTGGCAGACGTGCCTTTCGCAAAACAACATTATTCACTCAAAAAAAGGTAGCGTATGAAACTGCAAATTGTACATCCACCGGTACCAGACCCGTCAGCCAATCAGCTTGGGCACACACTGGTACAACTTCACGAACCACCAGTCAATACAAGCGAGGGAGGAGAATTCCTGGATGATGCCATTCATATGGACGAGCTCCCGGTTATACTGACCGAAGAAAGCGTGTCTGCAGGAAGCCCACGGTACCTGTTGTAATCACCTCCACTACATGTCAACAATCAATCATCAAATAAAAAGCAAGAAGTATGTCCACCGTTAAAAAAGGGCTGTCAGCCTTGTTAATCGCCATGACAACCATATTATTCACGCCTGCCACACAGGCACAACAGTCGCCTAAAGGAGTAAAGAACATTGTACTGGTACACGGCGCATTTGCCGATGGGTCCAGCTGGGTAAAGATCATCCCTACCCTCAAAGCAAAAGGCTACAATGTCATTGCCGTACAAAACCCGCTAAGTTCCATCGAAGAAGATGTGGCCGCCACAAAACGCGCAATAGCCCTGATGGAGGGCCCCGTGTTACTGGTTGGTCATTCATACGGTGGAATGGTAGTTACCGAAGCAGGAAACGATCCCAAGGTAGCGGGCCTGTTGTACGTATGCGCCCTGGTGCCCGACGACAATCAATCCGTGCAGGATGTAACGGGTGCATTCCCCGCAGCACCAGGAAGTGCAGAGATCAGACCAGATGCCTCCGGTTTTTTATCACTGACATCCAAGGGTATCCACAACAACTTCGCACAGGATCTCACCAAGGGGGAAAAAGATCTCCTTTTCGTAACCCAGGGACCCTGGTCTGTTAAAGCAACCACCGATAAGATTTCACAGGCAGCCTGGAAAACTAAACCAGCCTGGTGCATCATTGGTATCGACGACCAGATGGTACCCGTTGCCCTCGCCAGGGCAGAAGCCAGGATGATCAAGGCCAAAGCGCTCGAACTGAAGTCCAGTCACGTACCCATGTTGTCCATGCCGGATAAAGTAGCTGCATTTATTATCGGAGCAGCCCAGGAGCTTTAATTCGGCTACATACAGGCAGCCATATAGCAAATCAATTATTAATAGTTTAAATCAACACAAAATGCACGAATTCTTAATCGCCATCCACAGGGATCTTACCAGCAAAAATCCTAAGCCATCACCCGAGCAAATGAAAGAAGCCATGAAGCCTTACCAGGATTGGATAGCTGGCATCGCCGCTGCCAACCAGCTCGTAGCGCCTGTTAAAAGATGGGATGTCGAAGGCCGCGTGATCTCCGCACCCGGTATTGTGAAAGAAGGACCCTATGCAGAAAAGAACCATTCCATCGGTGGCCTTTTCCTGATCAAGGCAAAGAGTTATGACGAAGCAGTAGCGATCGCGGAGAAATGTCCCATCATTCAGTATGGAGCCGTGGTAGAAGTACGTCAGGCAATCGTAGCCGCCTAACACATAGTAACATCGGCAGAGGCTGCCCCTTATGCAAGGGGTAGCCTTTTCCTGTAAAAAATACATATGGAAAACAAAGACATCAACACCGTGTTGGACAAGCTGTCGGCCGTGGTGACCCAGTGTCAGATGCTGCAACAGGTGTACCTGGAACCTGCCAGGCAACAAGAAGCGATCAGTAAGCTGTCACCCATCCATTCGGTCGATAAACTGCGGCACCTGGAGTTGCCCCTTCCCGATTTCCTCCGGGCGGCAGGTATTCGTAGTATGACGGTCACAGACATCGATTCCATTGAAACTGTGCTCGGGGAAGTTACAGCCATTGCCAAAACAATCGCGCAGTCACCAGGTGCCTTGATGAAGCATCCGGAGCTTGCAAAACCACTGCAGCAATTGTTCAGGCACGCCACCACAGTGGCCTTTGCCGACTGGGCCTTGTTTGCCAGTGCTTCGGAATGTTGGGATTCGATACTCACACAGGTGATCAAGCCCATTGGCCGGCGCGACCATGAATTTATATTTTACCTCGGCGATATATCGGGGTCGCCCTTCTTCCTCGTCGATGAATTGCTCGACATCATGGGCGAGTTTTCACGCTACGGAAAAGTTACCTTCATTTTGGACCAGCAGGAAATGTTGCGCTTGTGGCAGGGATTGAACGGTGTTCACCGCACCAGTGGTGACTCTTGGCCATTCGATTATGAAGAAAAATACCGGGCACTCTTCAATGCCATGAACATACAAAGGCTGTTGGTATACGCCAATAATGGCGTTTCTTATTACTCCAAAGAGCAAAAGTTCAATTTGACACGCAGGGTGCTGTCTGCAGCGATCGAGAACAATGGACATGCCCGCAACGACTTTATCAACGGTTATTCCATGGGACTTACACTGGGTGTCGATATCGACATCGTGATCGCGCTGGGTATTGTGTATTACAGTGCACGGGGTGAGTACAATGCCGCACCCGACCAGCAAATGTTGCTCAATTACATCAAAACCTGGCGCAACCTGCAGGACAGCGTAGCCTGAAGTGGAATGTTGTGTGATGAAATTGGCAAATAGTACCATACTTATTGACCAGATTGTTCAGAATACATACTGAAACAGTTTATTAACGTGCGCAGCGCCATAATCGCCAGGTGACAAATAATTAGCGGTATTTTTGATACCTCTTCCCTTGCCCGGGATTGAATAGCGTCTTGCCTCATCATCTTGTTTTACTCAATGTACAATCGTAAAATCAAGAGCGATGACAGATTCACGTACAAGCCAACAGCCATTCCTTAACCAACAACCAGGTCCGTCAAATACAACAGCCGCCGTTTTTCCCCAGGTCATTGGACATGGCCCGGCGATGCAACAGGTATACAAGCTGGTATCGATGGTTGCCAAGGCCGATTCAACAGTGCTCTTGCTGGGGGAAACCGGCACCGGTAAAGAAGTGATAGCACGCGCTATTCACCAATCCTCCATGCGGCACGATAAACCCATGGTAAAAGTCAATTGTGCAGCCCTGCCGGCCAACCTCATCGAGAGCGAATTGTTTGGTCATGAACGCGGAGCCTTTACCGGTGCTACCGATCGACGCGTAGGTAAATTTGAAATGGCCAACCAGGGCACCATTTTCCTTGATGAAATTGGTGAGATACCGGTAGAGATCCAGGTGAAGTTATTGCGGGTGCTCCAGGAGCGTGAATTTGAACGCATCGGTGGTAAAACCACGATCAAAACCAATGTACGCGTTATAGCCGCCACCAACCGCGACCTGGTAGCAGAGATAAAAGCCGGACGTTTCCGGGCCGATCTGTATTACAGACTACACGTATTTCCCATATCACTACCACCGCTCCGGGAAAGAAAAGAAGACATTGCCCCACTGACTACTTATTTTCTGGATCGCTACAGCAAAGCCACCGGCAAGAAAGTAACCGGTGTTACAACCCATCAGCTGCAAGCGCTGGAGGCTTACGCCTGGCCGGGTAATGTCCGTGAACTGGAGCACCTGATAGAAAGAAGTGTATTGCTGGCGCGGGAACCGGTGTTGAATGACATCTACCTGCCACAGCCGTCACCAATGAAAGAAGAACCCCAACTTGTCCCGGTGCCGGATAAATCGTTGCATGAAATGGAGCGGAGTTATATCATACAGGCCCTTCGGAAATACCATGGCAGGATCGGCGGTGCAGACGGTGCCGCTCAGTTCCTGAGTATTCCATCTACAACCTTACATTCCAAGATCAAGAAACTGGCCATCACCAAGAAAGATTACCTGCAGGGATAGCAGGTGATGGTACTATGAGAAAGCCCATGGCGCCTGCCATGGGCTTCCTTTTGCTGGAAGTGCCGAAGTGACTATCGATCTGCCTGGGTACAATTATTCCCGCCGAACAGGAACCAGTCGGATGACAGGTAAATCCCTTGCCCTGGACCGAAGATGGATACTTGCTGCCCATCATCTGAACCTGCCGGCAGGCAGGGCCTGCCCGGGATCCTCCTGGTGCATACGTTCGCGCGGGTGGAAGTGCATTGACTCCCATCAGTGAAATAGCTGGCTAATATCGTGTCATGGCGAATAAGTGGTTAGTCCATACGCCAGTAGTAGGGACCAACGACAAAAAGATTCATAAGGTAGTTGAGTGAATGGCGATTCATGGAAAGAAGGAGAGCAGGGTATAGGTCGTGGCATAGCAGTTCATACGGGCAGCAATGGGTAGGTAGGTAAAGCAGTATCAGGCAGTCTTCCTGAAAGCGGTGAAATTCATACCGGCACTGTTCTTGAAATAACGGCTGAAATGGGCAGGCGTGCAGAAGCCGAGCGCGTAGGCCACTTCCTTCAAACTGTCTCCTTCGAAGATCGCATGGCGTTTAGCTTCCAATACAATACGCTGTTGGATATGGTGACTGGCGGTAAATCCTGAATTGTCTTTGATTCTCTTGTTCAGGTAGCTGGGTGTCAGTCCCATCATGTCGGCATAGTCGCTGACCCGCTTCTTTTGCAGAAAATGTTGCTCGAGCAGTGAGAAGAAGTGAAGGCTGATATCCTGTTCCCGCGAAGGCAGTGAATGATCCATGGTCACTTCGCACAAACGTTCCAGGTAAACCAGGAATACATTCAGGTAGTTGCGGATCAGCTTTTCGCTTTGAGGTACCGCACTGGCATACTCTTTCAGCATATTGCCGGCAAAACCTGCCAGTTGTTGATTGAGTTCGGCGGGCAATTGAATGGCAGGGTACAACAGCGAACGTTTGAAGAAAGCTGTACGTGAGAGCGATGCGCCCTGCTTTTCCGATAGATCGATAAAGTCGTTGGAGAAAGAAATCATAAAACCCCTGGTGCTGGTCTCCAGCTCAAGCGCGATCTGTTGATGCGGGCTGATCCAGTAAAGGGTATTGCTTTCCAGTAGCAAGCTTCGTTTGCCGATCTGGATGGTGCCGCCAGGCTGCTGCACGACGATCATAGAAAACATAGCGGGAGCAGCCAGCGAACCAGACCGGCCCTGTCCATTCAGGCAGATGGACTCGAGTGGAGCAATGGCAAACTGACCGGGCAGCCTGCTGCTGGGCAATTGACGGGTGATAGTAGATACATACATAATAGGTGATTTTGACTGCAATATTCAGCTATAAACAACGCACCGGGTTGATGAGCAGCACCTGATTGTTTGCCTGTTTACGCCAAAAAAAAGAGCAGGCGAACCTGCTCTTTGCTTAACCAGTTGATTCTTATTAACTATCCAAGATAGTGCTTCAGTTCAGCGGCTGCATGCCGGATCAGGGAGTGGGTGGCCGGCAGATCGGCCATGCCGTTCAGCATGCCCCAGTCGTGGATCACACCATTGTACCGGACCGTAGTTACCGTTACACCGGCCTCATCCAGCTTGCGGCCATAAGCCTCGCCTTCATCACGCAAAATATCATTCTCTGCCACCTGGATCAACACGGGGGGTAACCCTTTTAACTGTTCGTGGGTAGCCTTCAGCGGCGAAGCATAGATCTGTTTCCGGTCTTCAGGCTGGGGAATATACATGTCATACATCCATTTCATCAGGGAAGTGGTTAGGAAACGGTCTTCGCCAAATTGCTGGTAAGATCCCGTGGTGAAATCGGCGTCTACAATGGGCCACATCATGACCTGCAATTTAATGAGCGGTCCGCCCGCCGCTTTGGCCTTGAGGGCTGTGACAGCCGTCATATTGCCGCCTACGCTATTACCTACTACAGCCAGGTTTTTACCGTCTACGTTGATCTCGTCGCCATGGTCAGCTACCCATTGGGTCGCGGCAAAGATCTCATTGATGGCCTGTGGATAGGCCGCATCGGGCGTACGGGTGTAATTGACAAATACCGCCGCGTACCCCGAGGTCACCACGAGGTCGCGTACCAGTCGTTGGTGAGTCGGGAAGTCTCCGAGGATCCAGCCGCCGCCGTGAATGAACATGAAGACAGGTAACTTTTGTGAATTGCCAGAGGGTCTTACGATGTGCAGGGTAACCGTATACCCGTTGTGGCTGATGGTTTTTTCCGACACATCGATGCCCGATAGATCAACGGCTACAGAAGACTGAGCATTCTCCAGCACTTTGCGGGCATCCAAAGGTGCCAGCGATTCTACCGGTGCTCCGCCGGTGTTAAGCGCTTTGAGAAATTGTTTGGTGCCAGAAGATAGGTGAACATCGGTTTGCCAGGGTTGTACGCCTGGCTGCTTTGGTGTGGTGACTGTTTGCATACTTAAATTGGTTTGATTGAATTGGTAAACAGAAACCTGCATGTTGCCATACAACATCACGAATCGGAAGAAAGGCGATCCCCAACGGCTGCAGACGGCTTCATGCAGGCAAGGTATCGAAGGTAGCCTTGGCCGCTACCGGTATCAATGGCTGTATCATGCCGTTTGGTACCTCAATGATGAATTCGCCGTCACGAAAATCACCCGGGTTCATCATGATATTTCATGACATGTCCACGAAATATCATGATGCGGGCATTGGGAGTGTTGTGTAATGGTTTGATTAATAGTAGGTTGATACTGTGGCACAGCCTTTGAAAAATAGGTAGTGACCAACCTGCTTCGGGCAGGGCCACCTTCACATCTAATGCGCCTTTTATGATCTATTCAAGTAACATTGACCATCAAGCTGCTGACAACGGCCAAAACCAATCACCAGTCGCCATTCTCCGCTTCAACGGCATGCAGCATGGCAGGCACCAGCAATCATTTTTTCTCAAAGAAGACGCGGTCCTGTTCGTGCTCGACGGACAGGTCAATGCCCGCCACGGCGACCATAACCGCAAGTTGAATGTCCACGACTTTGTCTTCTTTAAAAAAGGAACCTTGCTGGAATGCGCTCCTTCGATGCCGCAATCCGAAATGCTGCTGTTTGTGTTGAAGCATGAATTGACTCTGCAGTTTGCCGCGATGACCAACAAACCCGCCAAAACCAACACACCGGCAGGTCCGCTCGCCTGGGGCGACATGGATCAATCCCTGGCGGCCTTTTGCCAGGGCATCCGGGAACAGCTCAATACGCAGGGAACCATACCGGAGCCCCTGCTCAGCATCCGGGGACTGGAATTGATGTTTCAGTTGTCCAGCAAATGCCCTGTCATCGGCTCCCTGATCATGGATTGCCGTGAACGCTATATTCGGGATATACCGGCGATGATCGAGGAAAAGCTGATGGATGACGTACCCGTTCCGCAACTGGCCCGCCTGGCTGGCCGCAGTCTCTCCAGCTTCAGACGGGATTTTTTTTCCATCTATAATATGGCGCCATCGAAATGGATACGGCAAAAGAAACTGGAGAAAGCCCAGCTCCTGCTGTTGAACACCAATTTGACGATAACAGAGATTTGCTATACCATGGGCTTTCAAAGCAACGCGCATTTCTGCAGGATCTTTAAATCCTGCTTTGGATACAGGCCTTCCGATACACGCAGGCAGGCATTGCCAAGCTGAGTCTTGGATCGGACATGTCCGGAGCAGCAGATAGATGGACAATATTAAACGTCACATTGACAAAAATCATAAATGGTGCCGATATGATGTCGTGGCCTGCATCAATCAACAATGAAAGATGGATAAATGATCGAAAAATGTCGACTTTTGCCCGGCCGGCAACTTACACCACCAATGCCGGCCTGTTTGGCATGAAGCAAAAGTTGCTTATTGTAGAAGACCAGTTTATCGAAGCAAACAACCTGAAGCTGATATTGACCACAGCAGGATACAGGGTTTGCACCATTGCCGCATCGGTACACGCAGCACTGGCAATTGTCGAGAGCGAGTCGCCCGACCTGGTACTCATCGATATTATACTGCAGGGCGAGCTGACGGGCATTGATCTTGCACACAGGTTGCGTCAGAAAGGGGTAGCCTTCGTATTCCTGTCAGCCAACTCAGACAAACGCATGCTCGAGGCGGCAAAAATAACCGAGCCCTATGGCTTCCTGGTAAAGCCCTTCCGGAAAAAAGATGTACTCATCATGCTGGATATCGCCTGGTACCTTCACCAGATCAGGCAAAATCCGGTAACAACGCAAAAGAGCAACTCGCGACCTCCCATTGCGCAGGTTCGCGACGTGAAGAAATTATTGGGCGATAGTCCGGCCATGCAGGAAAGCCTGCTGGCGATCAATACAGTAGCGCCGTCAGATATTTCAGTGCTGATATTAGGGGAGAGCGGTACCGGAAAAGAATTGGCCGCTCAATATATTCACCAGCTGTCGTTCAGGCACGCAAAACCCTTTGTTGTGGTCAATTGTGCGGCACTACCGGCCAACCTCGTCGAGTCGGAATTGTTTGGACATGAGCGTGGTGCCTTCACCGGTGCCACCGATAAACGTATCGGCAAATTCGAAGAGGCAGATGGAGGAACGATCTTCCTCGATGAGATCGGTGAGCTACCGATCGATTTGCAGGCAAAACTCCTGCGCGTACTGCAAGAGCGTGAGATAGAGCCCGTGGGTGGTAAAAAGAAGCGGATCGATGTACGCGTCATGGCTGCCACCAACCGTGACCTGGAAGAAGAAGTAGCAAACGGTCAGTTCCGGATCGATCTGTTTTATCGACTGAACGTATTTCCCGTTACTATGCCTCCCTTACGCGAAAGAGGAAAAGATGTATTGTTGCTGGCACAACACTTTATTCAGCAGTATGCCGAGCAACAACACAAACAGATCACCGGATTATCAGAAGATGTCAAGCGCCTGCTGCTGGAATACTCCTGGCCGGGAAATGTCCGGCAATTGGAAAATGTAATGATCCGTAGCGTCCTGTTGACAAGAGGAGACCAGATCACGCAGGTAGATCTGCCTCTCCAATACAGCAGAACAGGAAGCAGGGCTACCAGCTCTACCAAATCCATACAGGAAAATGAGCGCGACTACATCATCGGTGCCCTGGAAAAATGTGGATGGAAATTGTACGGACCCGGTGGAGCAGCCGAACTGCTGGACATAAACGCCTCTACGCTTAGTTCCCGCATGCGTAAGCTGGGGATTGAAAAGCGCAAAAATATGTAGCGAACCACGTAGCCGGTCCAATTCTAATGGCGCTGGCCCCACCGATAGTCTGCAACCTATCCTGCCCTCTCCATAACTGTCTCCTGCCAGCTGACCGCTACAATAATTCCGCAAATGTTTACAACAGCCATTTCATCCTGGTCCCGAATTACCTGGCGATAGGATATTCAGGAACGTTGTACCCCTCTTGACAGCGCCATTTGCGACTTTACGTGAGATTGATTATTTTTCAGGGATTGAAATTTGAAATAACGTAATGCAATACCTGTCGCCTGCTGCAGTTCTGGGAGAATCATTGTCTGGTACGCTGGATAAGAAAGCTATTCAATTGGGTCGCAAGAAACTCTTCGCTGATCTGGAACTCAGCGGTGGTAGTACGATCGAATTGCAGGGCAGGTCTTTTACGAAGAACGATATTGTTCAATACCTGGAAAGCCTGTTGAAAGAAGATGCGCTAAGTTATCATAGTGCAGTAAACGAGGATCAGGTTTTGCTCGGTTTTCTGGAGAATATACATATTGGACGAAAGGAACGGTTCCGGCATAATCCGCTGTATGAACAGGAGCAATTTATCCAATGGATCAGCCCCTATTTTTATAGCTCCTTCACGGCATTCATGAGTGAATGCTTTCTTCATCCCGACGAAGACAAACTGATCGCTTTACTTAATAACAAGCTCTTGATGACTGCCAGGGACCTTGAATCGTCCTGGGATTCCGTCACCAGGATCCTATTCAACGATCTTTCTACGCTGGAGCAGTTTGTCGACCAAAGCAGAAGCGAAAGATCACACGAAGCGTTGTCGGTTCATGCGGTGAGTAGTTTGATGGAATACAGTTATGTGCGCATGATCATTTTGCTGCCCAAAAGCAGGTTTGACAACCTGCGGGACGAATTTGCGCTGCAAATGCAGAACGCCTGCATTATCATATTTAACAGGAATATACGCTACAGGTCTTCTGTGAGGACCTGGATGGATAATGCCATATTATTGGCATCTTCCCAGGAAGTAAAAAACACGCTGGGTGAGAAGCTGGCAGAAATGGAAAACATAGTAAGCGCAGACACGACCGGTAGCGGTAGTAGCGGCAGCGACAGCGGTTCGGCCTCTGGTATATTTAAGTTCTTGGCATTCGCCCTGTTTATCATCATTAAAATAGCTACCTGTAATTCCGGAAACTCTACACCGGCTTATGAATGGCATCCATCTCCCGAGCAGTCACGCATGTTTGATTCTATCCTTAAAAGCCATCGGGATACAGAAAAATTGGAGTCGGTTCCATTGATGGATACAAGCTCCGCGAAATACCGCACCCGTCACTTTAAGTAGGGCCAGGTACGCCCGATCGCTGGTGCAGGCTGGATCATCCACGCAACCCCGTGCCTTTGATCGCTTCGTCCTGATCCTTGTCTATCAATAGTTCGTACATGCGGTAAATAATGCTCAATAACTCATGGGTGTTTTGTCGGGTTAAGGCCTCATCTCCTCTCTTCTTCAGGGATCTTATTTCGGCCTGGTTGCTGTATTCCTCATTGGGCTTCGTGGTGTAATACATGTAAAGGCTCGTTACATAACCAATGTCTTTTTTCCTGACTTCCCAGGTTAGCCGGTCCAGTTCATTGATCTTCAATTTAAGGAACTGTGTACTACAGTTATTGATCCAGGCGCTTTCTGCTGCATGCAGGCCTTCCAGCCGTTGCTGCAGTTCCTTGTTGTCGGTCTGCAGAAGCAATAGCCGGTACATATCTCTTTTTTCGTAGTATTCCTCTTTTAGTTCCAGGAGCTTGTCTCCTTTTTCTACCGTAGCGATAGCCTGTGCCAATCGTCTCTTTTGATCGTCCAGCTGATACTTGGTATCAGTGACATCGTCGGCTGTCAATTGGCGCAATTTGCGGAGAATGGTTTCCAGTTCTTCGAGGGTTTGCTGCAGCGTCGCACTTTCTTCATATTTTTCATTTTTCAGCAGGTTGTCAAGCTGTCGCTTAGCCAGGCGGTGCAGATAGTCGGTTTCTTGTTGAAGGCGGGTTATATTGACAGTTCGGGAGGATGGATTGAAAACTTCGCTGATCTCTTTGTCGATCTGGCTGATATAGGCGGTAACTGTTATATCCCTGCTTTCGCTGATCTCGAAGGTAAGGTCCAGGTCAGACCCTTTTACCAGGTCTGCCGGGAGATCTCGGCCGCTAATGCCGACAATACCGATCGGAAGATTGGAGGGGGGAGATGCATAACGGCTACCCTCCAGTACATTGATTAGTAACTGGTCATCGCTTCCTTTGATGATTGTTCTGCTGAGGGTTTTCGTGATGGTTTTTTTGATAGGAAGAATTGCATTCCTTTCAAAGATCAATTCCAGGTGAGTTGTTTTATTGTCCGTATCGTCTACTTCCAGGCAAATGTCATTGGGCAGCGGCTGGCCGTAAATGGAGAACTTTCCCTGAACGATCGTGATCTCAGGGATTGAAGCCGGCAAGGGAAATCCTTGCTGATCAAATAGCTTCAGGTTGAAAATGTTCATACTGTTGGGCACCAGCAACAGCATTTCGCTGATCTTGGGTTGCACGGGTTTCAGACCACTGTCAAATCCGCCATCGGACCGCGTAATGCGGTAGGTGCTTCCCGTGGGCGCATGTTGGATCGTGGCGGCCAGGTATTCTTCAGCATCCCGGCTATTAGCCTGGTAGGCAGTTTTGACCACGATGGCCGGAGTGCCACTGGTTGGAGACGTTGCTGCTGACGGTTCCTGGGCTGCAGATAGGGATACGACCCTACAGGGTTTGCTGCCCGCGTACCAGGCGGCGCCCTCGGCAACAGCCGTAGTTGGGTCAATGGAAGTGTTGATCGTAACGCCTAATTCCTGGGTCAATAAACTTCTCACCAGGGGGATGTAGGTACTTCCGCCCACCAGTACCACTTCAGTAATATCGGAAGCCTGCAGGTTATTTCTGCTCAGCAGGTCCCTGATAAAAGCAATAGAAGATTGTAAACGCTCCAGGATGATGCCCTCAAACTTTTCCCGGCTCACGGAAAAATAAACCTCGTGCGTCTCGTCTGCTTCGTCCGTAAAGTCAAATTCAATATCCGTACTGGCATAACTGCTCAGAGCGATCTTTGCCTCTTCGGCCTTATAAAGCAACTGGTAGTACAATTTATTGTACTTACCATTAGAGCTTAACATCTTGGAGGAAAGGTCCTGTATGCCAAACCGGGCTTCTAAGTAAGGGATGAATAATCGGGTCAGGATCTCGTTGTCAAAATCGATACCACCAAAGAAATTATCGCCTTCATGGTCGATCACCTTCATCTCGTCATCCTCAATAACAACCAGGGCCACATCAAAGGTTCCACCTCCGAGATCATAGACCAGCCATTGTCCTTCCAGACCATCTTTGCCTGTTTTGTTGGCGAATGCCAGGCTCGCAGCAATAGGCTCTTGAAGCAGCAGCACTTCCTGGAATCCGGCTGCGTATCCGGCCTCCTTGGTGGCATTGCTCTGCACGGTGTCAAAGCTGGCCGGAATGGTGATAACCACGCTGCTGGGAGATTCTCCCGTAAATATAAAATGCTTAAGTTCCTGCAGAATAAGCGTGCTTAATTCGATGGGCGTTTTGAAAGACACGTTGTTGGGCACAAAAAAGCGTTCACCGGTACCCATTTTTCGCTTGAAAGAGGCAAAGACGTTGGTGGGATCCTTTTCTACATATTCTCTTGCCTTGTCTCCAATTAAAATACGGTCTTTCCGGAATGCAACGACACTTGGTAAGGTCGTTTTCATGCCTGATGGATTCTTGAAAACATCTACCCGGCCATTATGCGCCTTGGCGATGAGTGAATTGGTAGTACCCAGGTCTATGGCAAAATTGATAGTCGACGACATTGGAATGCTTGGTTTTATTTATTACCTACAATGACAACACCTTTCTGCAGCAAAGACCGGCGTCCATCTGATTGAGTATATACAATGGGTTTGATGACATCCAGCACAAAGAGACGATCGGCTGTTGCCCCTGTAATACTGGCTTCCAGGTCTGTGCGCGCCTCGTTGTAAGCTTCTCCAAGAGGATTGAGCAGTAAAAGTCCGGCTTCTTCCAGTACGGTCTTCATGCGGTCTATATTCCGGGAGATCGCGGTGGAGGATGGGGTAGTGGCCAATTTTTTTTCGAGCTCAAAAACCAGGTTGGCCATTTTTAACCATAAGTGCTGGGGCATGAGGGTTAATTTGATACAATATAGATGCCCGGTAGTACAACTCAAAACATTTCTTACACAAATCGAAGAGGAGTGCTTAGCGCCCTGAAAACAAAAAAAGCCGCTCAAAGAGCGACTTTTGTTGTACCGCGTACGGGATTCGAACCCGTATCACCACCGTGAAAGGGTGGTGTCCTAACCCTTAGACGAACGCGGCTGCTGAAGTCCAAAAGTTGGATTGGGGGTGCAAAAGTAGGGAAGGGAACAATACCAACCAAATTTTCCGAAATCAAATCATTCCATTGTGGAATTCTGGATGTTCTGCATCGTAGGTGACCACTCCGCCTGTCAAACATAACTTATGAAGAAACGTGCCATGCACTCTGCAACAATTATCAAAACCTTGCTCCTCGCTTCGCTGGTAGTCGGGGCTTTAACTGGGTATGGCCAGGAAACTGCCAAAGAAGTCTGTTTCGTGATCGATACCGTCACCGCGATCAATGGAAAGATCCTCAACAAGAACTTCTACTACCACGATATCGCCTTGCATGGCCACCCCGTTCATTTTTCAGAAGACACTTTCCGGGTGATGGCAGATCAGCCGTTCTTCCTCCTGCAGGCCGATGAAAAGCAACATCCCTACCTGATACATCCCGGCGAAACCATCCATGTCGGATTTACGGCATCCGGAGCGGCCTACCTGTCCATTCCCGGCAATAGCCAACGTACCCGGGAGCTCAACTTTTTTACCGGGCTGGTACAGCAAACAGGTAATATGTCGTATGGATTGGGACTGCCACCTTTTTTGAAGAAGGTGAATGACGGAACAGCCCTGGGGCAATATGAAACACAGATCTTCCAGGCTCACCAGGAGCGATTACGTTATCTACAGCAATACCGGCAACAAAAGCCGGTTAGTACTGCTTTTGCAGCATTGGCCGAAACCTGTATCAACAGCGTCGCACTGCGTGATTCGGTTGAGTTGTACGCATTCAACAAACAGTTTTTGGAAAGCCAGAATATGCTGGTGAAAAAGTTTTCGGCGAAAAAAGCAGCGCTAGACAATATACCACTTACACCCGTACGTTTTCCACTACAGGCATACTGCGACGTGCTGAATGTATTATCGCTTGGGGCGGTCAGGTACCAACCTTATGGGGCGCCGGAGTTTGAAAAGCAATTCAAATTGATCAATGAACAGTTTACGGGCAAGGTGCGCGAATATTTACTCTTTAAAGTATTGATGGACGCATCGAGTCGTTATTTGGCTATTCCGGAGCAACGGTTAAAGCGCTTTCATGAACTCAGCAACGATAGCCTGTACAGGTCGATGCTGGCAGAGAGGATGAATACAGCGAAGGAAATGATCGCCAGCAGCGGTGAGGCGATCATCGATGCGGCGGGAAAGCAAACAGATTTTCCCAACATGGCAAAAAGTTATGCGGGCAATCTGGTGTTGCTCGACTTTTGGGCCAGTTGGTGTGCGCCCTGCCGGGCGGAGATGAAATATTCGAAGCAATTACAAAAGACGTTGGCTGGCAAACCTGTTCAATTTGTATACCTGTCGATCGATGAAAACAGGCAGGCCTGGTTAAAGGCCAACCAGCAAGAGCAACTACCAGCCAGTAGCTATTTGTTGCTGTCACCTGCCAGGGCAAGCATCCTGAAGAATAATACGGTCATGAGTGTGCCGCGCTATATGCTATTGGATAAAACAGGTAAGGTAATCGCCGACGACGCGCCAAGGCCCAGCGATCCCGCCTTATTGTCTTTGATCGAACAGCATATAAAGCTTTGAGCTTCCAGGCAGCCTGTCTCTCACTTAGAAGTTTGCGAAAAGCCACCATTGCTGACCCAGCGATCATTTATTATTTTGAAAGATTCGCAACAGGTTGATTGACCCCAGCTGTGTAGTCTGTTCCACCGGGCCTGGAAGAAAGTTCGAACTACACGCTGAGGGGGTTCCTGACAGCTTCGACGATACTGCAATAGCCAGTTTACTATAGAAGGTAGGCCGTCTCAATGAAGCATTGAGGCGGCTTTTTTGTGAGGTCATGGGATTTCTCAGTGTTCTCCAGCTTGTCAACCCGGTCTCAATGAGGCTTGATCGCTGATCTTCCTCCAGTCGCCCCGCTTACCGTCGGCATTGACATAAAACAAAAAAGCCGCTCATTGCTGAGCGACTCTTTTTTGTACCGCGTACGGGATTCGAACCCGTATCACCACCGTGAAAGGGTGGTGTCCTAACCCTTAGACGAACGCGGCTGCTGAAGTCCAAAAGTTGGATTGGGAGTGCAAAGGTAGGGGCGACTCCATTTCCAACCAAATAAATATCAGAAACTTCGGGAAATATTTTACCCGCCTGAGCCATCTCCCCGAATTAACGGATTGGTAATCTGGTAGCTCGGTAGCCGATGGGGTACGCTCTTACCCTGGCGCGCAACAGTGGACTGCATTCCACTCCTTCCCGGCTGTGCCGCCCTTGCGGTACGCTCCGCCGACAGTACACTGAACTTTTTCGGGTAGCAAGCTGTAGTTAAAGAGACAATCCGACCAATTCCACCCGCCGGTTGCCCGCCATAGGCCTGTACCAGCCGTTTGCTGTCTGCCATCAGCCCGATTTCTGTATTCAGTACACGGTATTCTGTACACATTATTGTAACTTCACGCCGCATTTGTAAACCATTAAATAAAAAATTGACAATGAGCACAGTTAAAGTGGCCATCAACGGGTTCGGTCGTATCGGCCGTTTGGTTTATCGCCAGATCTACAAAATGGAAGGTATTGACGTAGTAGCTATCAACGACCTTACCAGCCCCAAGGTATTGGCTCATCTGCTCAAATACGACAGCGCACAAGGTCGTTTTGATGCCGACGTAAAATCTACAGAAAACTCTATTATAGTAAATGGTGAAGAAGTAAAGATCTACGCCCAGAAGAATCCTGCTGAAATTGGCTGGAAAGACCACGGAGTAGACGTAGTACTCGAGTGTACTGGTTTCTTCACCGATAAGGACAAAGCTGCTGCTCACCTCACCGCCGGTGCCAAGAGAGTAGTGATCTCTGCGCCTGCTACAGGTGATCTGAAGACCATTGTGTTCAACGTAAACCACAACGAACTCGACGGTAGCGAAACCATCATTAGCTGCGCTTCCTGCACCACCAACTGCCTGGCGCCAATGGCCCAAACCCTCGACCAGCAGTTCGGTATCGTGAACGGTCTCATGACCACCATCCACGCGTATACCAACGACCAGAATACACAAGACGCGCCTCACCCCAAAGGTGACCTGCGCCGCGCTCGTGCTGCCGCTCAGAACATCGTGCCCAACAGCACCGGTGCTGCCAAAGCCATCGGCCTGGTACTGCCGGGTCTGAAAGGAAAGCTCGATGGTTCCGCACAACGTGTACCTACCATCACTGGTTCACTCACTGAGCTCACAGCCATCATTTCTAAAAAGACAACCGTTGCTGAATTGAACGCCGCTATGAAAGCTGCATCCAACGAAAGCTTCGGTTACACAGAAGACGAGATCGTAAGCACCGACATCATCGGTTCTTCTTTCGGCTCCCTGTTCGATGCTACCCAAACACGTGTACAAACAGTAGGCGACTCTCAACTGGTACGTGTTGTTAGCTGGTACGACAACGAAATGAGCTATGTAAGCCAACTGGTGCGCACGGTGAAGTACTTTGCCGGCCTCATCAGCAAATAAGATCAGTATAGATTTCTATACCTTTAACCGCAAAGAAAGCTAAGCATTAGGAAAGCCCTGGCAGTTGCCGGACAACTACAAAATGCCTTACTACTTTGCGGTTAATTTTTAAAATCACACCATGTCTACATTTAGCCAACACAACTTTAAAGGAGAGAAAGCCCTCATACGCGTTGATTTCAACGTGCCCCTCGACGATCAGTTCAACATCACCGACGATACCCGCATCAAAGCAGCCGTTCCTACCATCAAGAAGATCCTGAACGACGGCGGCAGCGTGATCCTCATGAGCCACCTCGGCCGCCCGAAAGACGGTCCTACCGATAAATATTCCCTCAAACACCTCATCAAGCACATCAGCGAACTGCTCGGTGGCACCACCGTATTGTTTGCCAATGATTGCATCGGCGAGCAGGCGTATGTAACCGCCGGCATGCTGAAGCCCGGTGAAGTATTGCTGCTCGAAAACCTTCGCTTCTACAAAGAAGAAGAGAAAGGCGACAAAGGTTTTGCAGAGAAATTATCAAAGCTGGGTGATGTATACGTAAACGATGCGTTCGGTACAGCGCACCGCGCACATGCCTCTACTGCTGTGATTGCTGAATTCTTCGCCAAAGACAAACGCATGTTTGGCCTGTTGATGGAAGGAGAGGTGGCGAGCGCAGAAAAGGTGTTGCACGAGTCGAAGAAGCCTTTCACGGCCATCATCGGCGGTGCCAAGGTATCCGATAAGATCCTCATCATCGAGAACTTGCTGGAGCGAGCCACCGATATCATCATTGGTGGTGGTATGGCCTACACCTTTATGAAAGCCCAGGGTGGCCATATCGGTAAATCACTTTGTGAAGACGACCGTCTCGAAACAGCCCGTGAGCTGATCAAGAAAGCAGATGCAAAAGGCGTTTGTCTACACCTCCCTTCCGACTCTACCATTGCCGATAAGTTTGCAGCGGATGCAGAAACCGCTGCGTCACCCAGCAATGCCATCCCCGATGGTTGGATGGGGCTCGACATCGGCGCCATGGCCTGCGATCAGTTTACCAACGTGATCAAGCGTTCCAAAACCATCCTCTGGAATGGTCCGATGGGCGTGTTTGAAATGGAAAAGTTCCAGCACGGTACCAAAACGGTAGCCGAAGCGGTGGTAGAAGCGACCAAAGAAGGAGCCTTCTCCCTCGTGGGTGGCGGTGACTCGGTGGCAGCTGTCAACCAGTTTGGCTTCGCCGATAAGGTGAGCTATGTATCTACTGGTGGTGGTGCGATGCTCGAATACTTCGAAGGAAAGACCCTTCCAGGTATCGCAGCGATCAAAGACTAATATACAATTATTTCTCATACGAGGCCGGCAGCTGATCAGCAGTGCCGGCCTTTTTGTGGGCGGATACCGTAACCTGTGATATAGGAGCTTGCTGCGACACGGTATTCAGAAAAGGGTAGCTCCCTGCCAGCCGCCCGACAGAGACGCCGCTTTGTTCAATCTTTCTAATAGAGGTCTAATGGTGTAGCAAACAAAGGGAGCACCCAGGCCATAAATTTGCACAGTTGGTGTAATAAATTGGAGACACACCTTACTAATGAATACGAAAATGGTGTGCATGGTCGTTTGTTGACCTGCATAAGCCATTGAATTTCACAACAAAAATTCTAGTAGCCTTATATAAAAAGGGTTAATTTTAGAAAGTCATCAAATCTTAAACAAATGAAGTCGCGTAATCTCGTTCTGATTATTGTAGTAGCAGTCATCCTCATCCTTGGCGGTTGCGGATGCAGTGGTTATAACAGCATGGTAAATCTCGATGAAGATGTAAAGGCAAAATGGGCGAATGTACAGAGTGATTACCAGCGTCGGGCCGATCTGATCCCCAACCTCGTCAACACGGTAAAAGGAGCTGCCAATTTCGAGCAGGAAACCCTGACCAAAGTGGTGGAAGCTCGTGCCAAAGCAACTTCTGTCAATATCGATGCCGGCGATCTTACACCGGAAAAAGTAGCCCAGTTCCAACAGGCACAGGGAGAATTGAGCGGTGCCCTCAGCAGGTTGCTCGTAACGGTTGAGAAATATCCTGAACTGAAGGCCAACCAAAACTTCCAGGACCTGCAAAAGCAACTGGAAGGAACAGAGAACCGCATCAAGGTTTCCCGCAATGATTTCAACGCCGCTGTACAGGGGTACAACTCTACCATCCGTAAGTTCCCCAACAACCTGTTTGCAGGCATGTTTGGCTTCCGCGTTAAGGATGGATTCAGGGCTGATCCCGGAGCAGAAAGAGCACCAGACGTTAAATTCTAAACCAAGTCTCACCGATACATGGCACTTTTTTCATTCAATAAGAAAGTCGAGTTTTTCTCGGAAGATGAAAAGCAACGGATAGTGAAAGCTATCCAGGAAGCGGAGCTCACGACCAGCGGAGAGGTCAGGGTGTTTATAGAAAGCCGTTGCCGGTTTGTCGATCCACTCGACCGGGCCGCAGAACTGTTCTGGTCGCTCAAGATGGATTATACCCAGGACCATAATGCTGTATTAGTGTACGTCGCTGTACGGGATCATCAGTTTGCAGTGTTTGCCGACCAGGGAATCCATGAGAAAGTGGGCGACCAGTTCTGGGCCAAAGAAGTCGGCGAGATGAAAAAGCATTTCCGGCAAAACCATTACGCCGATGCGGTGATACACGTGATACGTGATGTGGGACATGCACTGCAACACCATTTCCCTTTCAACAAGGAAACGGACAAGAATGAATTGCCCGACGATATCATCTTCGGAAATTAATCACTGAACAGGAAATTTGCATGAAAAGAATCATTGCCATAGTGCTGGTATTGCTGACGGTAGGGGTGAAGGGGCAAGACATCGGGAGCATCATCAAAAACAAGCCTACGGTGCTTGTGAACGATTATGCCGGTGTATTGAGTAGTAGCGAGAAGCAGCAACTCGAGCGCAAACTGGTGGCCTACGACGATAGCACCTCTACACAGATCGCGATTGTCCTGGTCAACACCCTCGACGGCAAACCCCTCGAAGAGACTGCCCTGAACATCTACCGTAGTTGGGGCATTGGCAACAAGAAAACCAACAACGGGATACTCATCCTGGCGGCCATCGAAGACCGGCAGATCAGGATAGAAGTAGGATACGGTCTCGAGGGGGCAATACCGGATATTACCGCCAACCAGATCATACGGAGTGATATTGGACCCGGTTTTCGCAGCGGCGATTATTATGAGGGGCTCGATAAGGCCACGCAATCGCTGATACAGGCAGCCCAGGGCGAATACAAAGCGCCCAAGGACTATCACAAGAAAGGAAAGCGTAATACCGGAATCGGTGGTATCATTGGATTCGTGGTGATTGTTATCATCCTGTCCATTTTCCGCCGTGGCGGTGGTGGAGGGGGCGGCTACATGAGCCGCAGAGGGGCGGGCGACGTATTTACACCATTCATCATCGGCAGTTTGCTGGGTGGTGGAGGCCGCGGAGGCGGTGGTGGAGGCGGCGGCTGGTCTGGCGGTGGTGGCGGAGGCTTTGGAGGCTTCGGCGGCGGTAGCAGTGGTGGCGGCGGCGCCAGCGGTAGCTGGTAAACGAAGCACCACTTACGACCTTATAATAACCCTATCCCATGCGTTCCTTAGCTCTCGTTATAATTACAGTCATGAGCACTGCGCTGACAATGGCGCAGCGACCCATTGATAAATTTGTACGGCCCTTGCCTTCCCAGGCAAGGGCCGTTGTTGATTTTGATGACTTCCTGACACAGGAAGATTTCATTGAATTGGACAACGACCTCGTCCGGTACGACAGCCTTACCGGCAATACCATAGTATTACTAATACTTCCTTCGCTCACCGACACAGTCACCTTGAGGTCTTACACGATCGAAGCAACAGCATTGGCTTACTTCAATACCTGGGGTATCGGACGGAAAGAAACCAATCGGGGCGTACTGATCCTCCTGGTGCCCAGCCAGCGGCAGGTGCGGATAACAGTAGGCCGCGGCCTGGAGACGGTGCTGACCAATGAGACATGTTCTCTCATCATACAGGAGCAAATCATCCCTCATTTCAAAGAAGGGGCTATAACAAGGGGTTGAAAGCGGCGATCGCCGCGATCAAGGCAGCACTGGGGCAGGAAAAAGCCTCGTCGGAAAACGACACCGCTGCGTTGGTCGCAACCGGTAACACCAACACAAATCAGGATGAATACAACAATACAGAACTGACTACTCACACTTCTTCGAGCGGCTTTGGGTGGGGTGTATTCTTCTTTGTTGCTGTGCTGTTTATTGCTGCTGTATTGATGGCGAAAAGCGGGATCGGCGATCGCAGCGACGCAGCCATGATCACGAATACGGGCTACCACACCAGTATACCTGGCAAAAAGGATGACTGGAGCGAAGCGCTCGTAATGGCCGGTTTGTTGGCTGTTGAACACAGCCATAGCAATTCCGCTCAAACGAGCAATTCATGGGATAATGGTTCTTCCCACGATTCCAGTTCTTCTTCCTTTGACTCCGGTTCGTCCTACGATTCGGGTTCTTTTTCCTATGACTCCGGAACATCGTCTTCTTCCGATACATCCAGCAGTTTCGACAGTGGCAGCAGTGATGGCGGCGGTGCCAGTGGAAGTTGGTAATGGCTGTCCCTAATAACCTCACCGATGCGTAATTTATTTATAGCAATCCTCTTCATCCTGTCTGCTGTACAAGCTGAAGCACAGGAGCCGATTGATCAATTTGTACGGCCTCGTCCAGTCAAGGCAAAGCCCGTGGTAGATTTCGCCCGGTTGTTATCGCCCAAAGAGTCGCAGCGTCTGATTAAAGACCTCACCGCTTATCGGAAGCAATCTTCCAATGCTATAGTGATCATCACACTGCCTACGCTCACCGATCCGGAAACAGCAGAAACCTACACGATAGAAGAAGCTGCTTATGCTTATTTCAATACCTGGGGTATTGGAGACAGTACGAAGAATAATGGGGTGCTGATATTGGTCGTCCCTTCCGAGCGCAAATTGCGGATAGAAGTAGGCACGGGACTGGAGTACCCGTTGACCGATGACGCCTGCCAGGAGATCATCGATAACCAGCTGGTCCATAATTTTAAGGAGCAACAATATTACCAGGGACTGGCTGATGCAGTAATGGCCATTAAGCAGGTGCTGTATGGTGGTGTACAGGGGGCTGAAGACAGCACAACGGCTGCGACCGAAACATCCCGTACCTATGAAACGGCAGCCTATGAGCCGAACTTTGTTCCCATCGATTCGTCGTTCAATTATACGGGTATAGCTGTTACCCTGGCTGGGCTACTCGTGATCGGCTGTTTCCTGTACAAGATCTTCAACGGAGCTGCCAACTATGGTAGCGATCTATATTCAGGCAGAGGTTATCGCAGGCATTACTCCGACAGGTTCGACGACTGGCCTAGCCAAAACGACAGCCATCGGAGTTCGTCCTCATCTTCTTCATCAAGTAACTCTTCCAGCTCCTCGTCCAGTAGTTACGGCGGTGGTAGCAGCAGCGGCGGCGGTGCCAGTGGGAGTTGGTAATTGCATGGCGCGTCTTGTCGCTTTGTGCACGAGCTTCTCGTATCCAAGTCATATAATTCATTTCGTACCGTATTTTTACTAACCACGGTGTCGGGCAGATGTTTGTTATCAATCCTATGTGCATTTGGAGGGAACCTGATCATAGGCGCTATTGACATTATTTCCCGCTTACAAAGAAAGCCACAGTTCATGTATTATAAATAGTCTACATAGTTTTTGCACACTTATCGCTCAATACTGCACACTTATAGGCCAAATCGACACACTTACGAATTACTGTTGAAATATTGTGTAGAAAAGTTTTTTCGTATTTGCATAACCCGTAGTTTCGTATAGCCATCAAGTAAAACCCCCATACCTAATCAAACCTCGCTTATGATCACCCTAAAGTCCATCCTGGTGCTGGAACCCAGGCTCCACTACAAACACTACGTTACTTGTATATTCCCCTGTTTACTTTCAGATACCCGATAAAGTAATCATTCACTTACTGTATATCCGTTACTGCAGGAAATAGCTGGCTATTCCCCTGTAAGGACCATATTGTTGCTGGATTAATCATCAGAAGAAAGCATTCTTATGCCTCGTAAAACCATGTTTTTACGGCATGCTACCCTTATGCGGTTGCTCGCCGGTGTTACACTATTGTGTTTAATGGAAACCGACGCTGTTGCGCAGGTGCAGGATTCATTAAAAAGGTCCAATACGCCCCTGGTAGAACAGCTGAAGTCCGCCAAGCCCGGCATGAAGGAGGTGCTTTCCGAAGCGGAGATGCATAAGTTCAACAACATCGTGGAGACTATTAATAAGCGTAAACGCTTTTTGGATCAGCTGCCTGCCAATATACCGGGAACGAATAACCTGATCAACTTGTCAAAATCGCAATCGCCTTTCTCTGGTATGAAAGATTCCGTGATGGGCGAGTTCCTGCATTATGTAGGCAACAACTTTGGTAAAGAGCGCGTGAATAAATTGGCGAAAAGCCTGTTGGTATCCGGTGATTCCGCAGGATTACAGAAATACCTGGGCAATAAGCTGAAAGGGTTTTATGCCATCAAAGGAAAAGAAGCGTTTCAAATTCCTTCGTTCGAGAGTTTGGTGGACAATCAATTTAAAGGCGCACAGTATAGCCTTGTTCGTGATAATACAGCCCTGGCGCCAGCAGGTTGGATGCATCACCTTAGTGCAAGTAATGACATGATGATCATGGATATTCCCTTTCACTTTGAGTTGGCCAATTTATCCGACACGTATATGCCATTGCGATACAACAACCTGGTAAAAGTGTCCTTTGATAAAGACGCCTTTAAAGGGCGGATGCAACAAAAGCTGGCAAAGTATTATGACCTGGAGAAATACCTGCTCAATGAAGTAGACATGCTTTCCTTTGTAAAAAAGCATTTCGAGCAGGAACTGACCTCACAAGTAGAGGGGCTGAAGTCCTCACTGGTGCAAAATCCTAAAGCCATGTTGTTTAGCAAATTCTCCTACGACGAATTGCTGAAACTAGATATCAGCCAGGTGAAAGAGAAACTGATGCCGGCAGATATGGTGAAAGGGGTCAAGGAGCAAATAGGGGTATATGAAGACGTGTTGAAGAATAGAGCAAGTGAGCTGTCTGCTGTACAGCGGGATTCATTGGTTAAACTGGTGACCCAAAAGACCGAACACCTGCAGTCGCTGGATCAGTTGGTGACGAAGGTCAGTGGTGTTAAAGAAAAGCTGGCAGCGAGTGGTCTCAACGTCAATCAGATCACCCGGCAACAACAGCAGACCAATACGCAGACATTCAATAGATGGAATCAACCGTCCACCATTAAGGAAGCGGGCAGTAACCTGTTGCCGCAAAATGGCCTTCAGCGGTTCTTTGGCGATATATCGGCGCTCAACATAGGCACCTTTGCCAACAACAAGAGTGAAAGGTCGATCAATGCACTGATTTCAGGTGGCCTCCAGATCGAAGCGCTCAAAAAGAGCAGCCTGTTGGGCGGCGGTCTGGGTAATATAAAAGATGCCGGTTTTCTGAAAGATGCAGGACTGCAAAGTTCTTTAACGGCGGCCGTATCCATGCAGTATGCGCAGCTGGGCAAAGGAACTACAGGAAGAAAAGGGACCACGGTGACAGTTATGAATGCCAACACCTATTCGCCCGCTTCGCTTTATTATGAAGCCAATAACCTGGCCCGTAACATTTTCGTAGGTACGATCTCCAAATCATTCAGCGTGCGCAAGAACGGTACGGTGGAAGCAGAGGTATCCAAATCTGCCACACAATTCCGGAATACGGCCTCCGTATCGCCCGACCAGGCAATGGAGCAAAAAAGCGCCTTATATAGTTATGCAGAAGACCTGCTGCAGACCCTGTCTGCCGGTGTGCGTTACCAGGACGACTGGGAGCAGATTGGGTTGACGCACAACGCACACGTGGCTTATGCTGGTTTTGGCTACAATAACCCCGGCAATCCATCCGCGTCGAAGGGATCCCTGCAGTATGACCTCCAACTGCGAAAATACGTGGAGAAGAAGAAAGGCTTCCTCCAGGTACAGGTTGCCAACAGGAATTACAATTATTCCGCCGATGGCGATCAGCGTTGGAAGAACTTCCAGGTCAACCTGCAGGCGCGCTACCGCTTTGATCGTAACCTGACTTTGGGCGGCAGGATCAATCAATACCAGCTGATCAGGAAGACGGCCACCGGCAACCAAAAGATGTATGTAAGCCGGAAGATAGCTGCAGAAGGCCAGTACAGCAGTGGCCTCTTTGGACTCCATCAGCGCTCTGTATTTTCAGTAGGGTTGCAGCAGTTCGACAATGTTTACACGCAACAAGGTGGCAACAGCAGCCTGTTGCTGACGCAATGGGTTACCAGCATACTCTTGCAGCAGGTGCAAGCTACAGTTAGCCTTTTCTACAACAAAGAGCTGACAGAAAATAAGCTCATTGGCGATCAACTGAACGCCGAAACCGGTGTAGGTTATACGATTGGCAAGAAGATCATGATGAATTCTTCGCTGACCTACCTCGATAATAAACTAGCTGCCCGTCAGCTGGGTACGCGGCAGTCCATTAATATGATGATCCTGCGGAATTGCTCCATAGGGGCATACATCGATTGGCGCAAAAACCTGATAGAGCCTATCAATCCCTACCTGTACGGAAATTTCAGGGGCGAATTAACAGTTCAATACCAGATAAAATAAAGAGACCATGATGCGGTATTTATTGATCTTATTGTTATGCGGACTTCAGCTACGCGCTGCAGCACAAATAACTTTCCAGTTTGTACCTGAAGTGCAGGGACGCACGGCCGACGGCTTGTTGTGGGTGAAGTTGACGAGTTTGTCACAACAACCAGCCACCATTTCACTCGACATCTCTGTAACGGAGAAAAAAGCAGGCAGGATCATATCGGTTACGACAGCGCCCTTTGCGGTGATGCCTGGTAATAATGCCATCGAGCGAAAAGCAGCCAGCAATGCGGTGATCCGGTTTGCGGATAACAACCTGGCGAGGCTCGTGAAGCAGAGCAGTTCCTTTCCGGAAGGTGAATACGAGTATTGTTTCCAGGCCTTCCGGGCCGACAAAGGTGGTAACCGGGACCTGCTGGGCGAGCAATGCTTTGATTACCTGGTTGAGCCACTCACCCCTTTGTTTCTGATAGAACCTTTCCACAAAGAGCAAACCTGCGACAAGCGACCCACATTCACGTGGCAGCCTTCCATGCCGGCCATCCCGGGTGCAGAATATCGCCTGACCATGGTGGAAAAGAAAGGCCACCAGGCTAGTCAGGAAGCACTGGTATACAACCTGCCCCTGATCAATCAAACCAACATAACAGCACCAATGCTCATCTATCCAGCCAATGCCAACTCGCTGGTAGAGGGTAAAACGTATACCTGGCAGGTAACCGTCTATAAAGCAGGCGTGATCCTCAATAGGTCGGAGATATGGGACTTTACCGTCAAGTGTACCGATACGCCCGCGGTGGAAAGATCCGAAGGCTTCAGGGATATTGAAGACCTGGCCAAGGGGAATTATTATGTAGCCCATGGCAAACTGTGCTTTGCAGTGCAAAACCCCTACCAGGCACAGGCCGTAGAATATGCTTTGTTCTGCATCAATAAGCCTGATCAGATATTCAAAAAATTACCCAAAGTAAAACTGCGGTCAGGTGACAATAATGTCACGATAGATCTATCGGAGATGAAATCAATGGTCGACGGGTTCAATTACATCTTCACGGTTCGCCTGCCCAATGGACGTACACAAAAATTAAGATTCATTTTTAAAGCACCACTATGAGGAAATGGATAATTGGAGCAGCTGTATGGCTCGTGCTCGCTGCCTGTTCGGATGGTAAGCGTGGCAAAGCAGTAGACCAGTATGCGAAGAACCGTGACGCTTTTACAAAGACCTTGCAGAGAAATGGCTTTACCCTGCAGTTTGATTATATACCATCTGGAGCCTTGTCTCAGTCTGGAAATCCAGCTGACACCCTTAGCGAAAATAGACTCTATCACTTTCGCCTGCAGGTAATTTGTCCAGTGGCCAATGATGGTGTTTCGAAAGACAAAACGATCTTCTACTATGGCCTTGATTCGCTTTTCACCCTGGGGGCAGAAAACCTGACAGTAATGCCCGTTTCGGTGGAGCCTGTTACTACAGGCATAGCTACCAGGTTTGAATACCTCGTAACAATTGCGGCAAAGGACCTCGTGCCTGGAAAACAATTGGAGATCATTTACCATGATCGCCTGTTCACCAATACCAGAATGTCCTTTGTCTTCGACCGTACCCAAATTGACGAATTAGAAAAAACATACAGCTAAGCCCATGAGCCTGAGAACCAAATACCGGAAGCCCATTGCAGCATTTATGCTGGTAATCGTTGCCACTCAAACCTTGTTGCCGGCAACCGCGTTGGCGTTGACATCCGGCCCCGTGCAGCCCGAAGTGAGCACCTTCAAGCCGGCAGGAGTAACGGATATGGTGGATATGTTCACCGGTAACTTCAGTTATAATCTACCATTGCTGGATATTGATGGATACCCGATCAACCTGAGCTATCAATCGGGCATGGGCAATGATGACGAGGCCTCTTGGGCCGGCTTTGGGTGGAATGTCAACATCGGTTCGATCAACCGGCAGGTTCGTGGTGTACCGGATGATTTTAGTGGAGACAGATATACGACAGATCAATTTACAAAACCCAATGTCACAGTGGGCGGTAAACTTACAGGAACACTCGAAACGGCAGGCTTTCCGTTTGGGTTCAGTACGTCTGGGTCGCTGGCAATGGGCATCTTTAGTAACAACTACACAGGCATCGGTGCAGAGTTGGGGGCTAATGCTGGTCTCAAGTGGACAGACTGTTTTGGTGTACTGACCGGTGAAATGGGATATGGCGTCACCTCCAAAACGTCCAGTGGTGTAGATGTGCAGAAGAAATTTTCCCTGCAAACACATTTGTTGATCAATGACAATACACTGGCTTCACCAGGCATTGCTGGTACGAGTAGTTACAACAGCCGGGGAGGATTAAAGGAGCGGACCCTGGGAGCCACCTTCAGCCTGAATGAAGGAGCAGCCAATGATGTATATGGCAAATCCACTTCCTTTAACACGCCGGCGATCAACCCATCTATAAAACTAGCCATGAAATCGTCACATGGCTCGGCCACCTTCAATACAGGGCCTACGGCTTGGTTCATTTTTGCAGGTGGTGGTATTACGGGGTACGTAACGAAAAATGAAGTGAAAGACCGGGATGTAAGTACACCTGCGTACGGATTCTTGTACGCCGACAGAGGCAAGAATAGAGCAGACGCCATGATGGACCTGCTGCGTGAAAAGGAGAATCCTATTATACCCGAATTGCCTAACCTCGCAGTACCGGTAGCTACCCCAGATTTGTTTTCTTATACCAGCCAGGCAGGTACGGGGCAATTTAGGTTGTACAGAGGAGGTTCCGGCATTTTATTCGACAATGAAGCTACGGACGAGTCACTGAACCAAACGCTGGGGCTCGATGGTGGTTTTGGCTTTGGCGTACATACAGGGGTCAACTTGTTCAACCAGACCATGTCCAATAAAGGTGGCAAATGGGTAAAAGATAATCAATTCATGGCCAATGGCGACTTTCAATCGCCTTCAGACAATCCGAAAGAAGAGCATGTATTTTTTAAGCAGGTCGGAGAAATGAGCCAGGAAGATGAGGCCCTGGTGCAAAAGATGAAAGGGACAGAGCCCGTAGCGGTAGATATTGTTGGTCGAAATGCCTTGTCGAGGTGGCGAACAGCGAGTGGTACGCCCACCAACGTTTCCAGCATAAAGAAGGTGGAAAAAGAGCGTAGAAAAACAGCCATTTCATATTTAACAGCGGAAGAAGCATCAAAGGTGGGATTGGACAAGCAGATCCAGTCGTATAAAGCAATTGGAGATCAGACCATTGATGCTGATATCCTTTGTCATAAAGGACAGGTGGATCCACCAAAAGGCCGTACTGACGGTTTACGTAGAAGAGACCATATCTCCGAAATTACGGTGACTGATGAAGCTGGTAAACGCAATGTGTACGGTATTCCAGTATATAACAAAACGCAGAAAGACATCTCTTATGCCATAGGAAAAAAGAACGGCGAAGGTGGCTATGTGTCTGATGACAACAACCTGGTGACTGTGGCATTGAAGGACAACCTTAAAGTAAAACAAAGCGAACATGCAGACAACGATAATTACCTCCGTACAGAAACGCAACCGGCCTACGCCTCCAGTTATTTGTTGTCCGGAATTTTGTCACCCGACTATGTAGATGTTACAGGAGATGGCATCACGGACGATGACCTGGGCACTGCCATCAAGTTCAATTACACATACGCGGGTGATTACAAATGGCGTACGCCGTTTGGTCTTGGCGAGGGCCAGGCCAACAAAGCGACCGTGGCAAAGGCCTCACTTGCCGATCCGGATGATGACAAAGGCAGTTTCATCTACGGCGAAAAGGAACTTTGGTACCCCCATTCCATCGAGACCAAAACAAAGATTGCTTTTTTCATAACCGAAAACCGGTATGATGCGATGGGCGTAGAGGGGGTAGTGGGAACACATCCCGCCGGCACTCCACAGAAAAGACTTAAAGAGATTCGCTTGTACTCTAAAGCTGATCCGAACAGGCCGATTAAAATAGTGAGACTTAAACACGATTATTCATTGTTTCCCAAAGTACCAAACTTTAATGTTCCTGAAACAGTGGTTGATAAGCCGCTCCCTGGTAAGTTGACACTTCTGATGGTTGAATTTTTATATGGCAACAGTCCTAAGGGATCAAATCACCCTTATAAGTTCACTTACAATTTGGGTATGCCAGGGCAGCCGGACGCTGTCCAATATGGCTTTATGCAAACCGACCGGTGGGGGACCTATAAGCCTAGAGATGCCAATACATCTATTAATAGTATACCGTTGAAAAACGATCAACACCCCTATACCATTCAGGGAACTGCAACCGATGATTATGTTGGCGTGTGGCAATTGAAGCAAATAGACCTGCCAACCGGTGGTAGTATAAACGTTTCTTACGAATCGGATAGCTACAGCTATGTGCAGAACAGGCGGGCCATGGAGTTGGTGAAGGTCGATAAGGTGATAAAAAATACGACAGGCGGAGAGGCAACAGGGGTAAAGGAAATTGTAGGGGTTAGGGTGATTGCTCCAGGAAAGCCCTTGACGAATTCGTTAAAGGAGTTTTGCAATAATTTCCTCAATGGATCATCCTATATATTTACCAGGATGTTTGTGCACATGGGAGGTTTGGACCCTGCAGCACCTGCGAGTAATGACGATTTCTATGACTTTGTGCCCTGTTATGCCAAGATCGTAGATTTTAGAAAAGTATCAGCTGATACCTACGACTTGATTTTTGAGACACTTTCCGACGGTGGCGTCACGATGAACCCCATCCAGCAAGCTGCCTATCAGAAACTAAAAACGGAATACCCCCGGTATGCGTACAACGGCTACAAGAATCGCGTGTCGGTCAACAATGTGGGAAAAGCTATAGAAGCGGCTGTAGGTGCCATTGCCAGTTCTGCTAAGAACTTGAAAGAACTGACTCGTAATTTCTACGAGACCGCTGAAAAGAAAGGATGGGCCAACCAGTTCAAACTAGAGAAAAGCTTTGTGCGGCTGGCTAAATGGGATGGTCCAAAAAAGGGTGGGGGATTGCGCGTGAAGAAGATCATGATCTCCGACAATTGGGCCACCATGTCCGGCAACAATAACAACCTCACCCGCACCTATGGTCAGGAATACAAATATGAGTTTGGGGTAGCGTCCAATGAGCCTTCCATAGGCAATGATGAAAATCCACTCAAGATGCCTGTGCCCTATATGCAATATGTAAAAAAGGGCCTTAATAATTATTTCAACCTGGAGGAGCCCTTCGGTGAATATTATTTCCCCGCTCCTACAGTGGGATATGGGAAAGTTACTGTCCAGGACTTGAATAAGGATGGAGTAGCCGACCCTGCCAAAAGAACGGGGTACGTTGTGAACGAGTTTTATACGGCAAAAGATTTTCCGGTTATCACAAACGCATTATCTAATAAGCTGAATCAGCAAGGCCCCTCTGGATGGTATTCTTTCTTTGGAGGTTGGTCCGTGCACGAAATGACCTTCTCCCAGGGGTATGTTATCGAATTAAATGACATGCACGGAAAACCCAAAGCCGTACGGGTATTTAATAGGGCCGATATGGAGGTGTCCTCTTCAGAATTTAAATACCTGCAAGAAATGATCGGTGCAGATGAATGGAAACTGCGGAACGAGGTAACCGTGATCGATAAGAATGGGCAAATAGAAGAGAATAAGGTGATTGGCCGGGAGATTGAACTATTCACAGATATGCGGCAGCAGGAGTCGAGCACAATTGGTGAAAATGTGATGCTGGGAATGGATTTGATCTACGCTATTTTCATTGGTGGACCCTTCCCCCACTTCCCGTACAAACACAATGATGACTACCGGCTATTCCGTTCCGCTTGTACCATGAAAGTGATCAATAGATATGGAATTGTAGAGAAGGTCATAAAGAAAGAAAATGGGTCTACCATAAATGCAGACAACCTGGTATTCGATGCCGCTACAGGTCAACCCCTGGTGACAAGGTCTCAAAACGAATTCGGAGATCCTGTATACACGGTTAATTTTCCGGCTTACTGGATGCATCCGTCGATGGGAGCCGCGTACCAGAACCTCGGAACGGTTTTGTCTGGTTTCAAAACCACAGCAACCGGGGCAATAGAAAACAACACTTATGCTAACTTCTTACAGCCAGGGGATGAACTGGTGAGCCTCTCAGTCAATGGCAGTTCCGATCGTTATTGGATCATAGAGTCGGCTACGAGCACCGGCGGGGCCATGACCAAAAAGCTGGTTGATCGTTACGGTAAGCTCGTTGAGGACTTGAGTGGACAGGATATCAAGGTGATTCGATCTGGCTATCGAAATGTATTGGGAGCTGCTGCTGCGAATATCGTGTGCCTGAAAGATCCAATAGTGATCGATCCGGCCACGGGCAAAAAACGTCTTTCATTTTCCAAAAATGAAGAACTCGCTGCGTGGAAGGTGCTGACGGCGTCCGCAGTGAATTTCGATGAGAATTGGTCTACAGGAGCAGAATGTCTTACATGCGATCCTGGTTATGTGCTCAATGAAGATGGTGAGTGTGAACGGTTGCCTATTGAGAACAATGATGTTTGTTTTAACCTGGTGCCAGGTAGCAGGGCCACACATTATGGGATGGATGGAGCATTGATTTATAAAACTAATAATAGCGCTCCTGAAACAAGGAAAAGCTTTTTTTGGGGAGGGAGTTGCGCGTGCCCGAGTGGAAATGATTTGCTAGGTAATACAGCCGAAAGCCAAAGTTTGGCTGAGACCAAACTTGTAGACAGTACCCAAAACCAGGTAATATCCACCAGTGCTCAATCAACTGCTATTGTAACGCCGAATGCATCAACTGGTTGCGTAATCAATAACACGCCCAACCAGTCTGATTGCAACTTGGGTTTCTGTGGTAGATTGAATGAATCCGGTATTTGGTTGTATAAAGGCAATGCGAATGACGTTGGTTGGGTAGGCGTTGAATTCTGTGTGGAAGTTCCAGAGCCCGGGGACTACTATATCGGATTTGGAGCCGATCAGAAAATGGTGATAACGATTAACACCGACGATTATGATTATTCAATGCCGGCAGATAACCCATCCAACAGAAATAATTGGCATGTACGTCCCTATAACTTCCCGTACAAAAAGAACAAGGTGTTGATCGAATTTGCAAGTGAAAGTGGAGTGCAGGCAGCGGGATTTGAGGTGTACAACAAAACTTACGAGGAACTGATTCAGGCCGGTCTTAACCTGACTACCAAAGAGGAAATTATTTTTTCTACAGCCAGGGATCTGTTAGGTAAGCGTGTACAGGTGTATCGGGATCATCCCAATCCACCTCATACAAGACTGACGCGTTATTCTTGCCCCATACCTATCGCAGGATACAGTGCCTGTGAAGGATGTGGTAAGTACGAACTGGATCGGGTAGTCAACCCGTACGTGAAAGGCGCTAAAGGGAACTGGAGACCCAATGAAACCAAAGTGTTCCAGGTTGATCGCAACCACAATGATTTGTTCAACGAACAAAAGAAAGGAGCCGATATCCGGAACAGCGGCACATTCGCTTCGTTCAAGCCTTACTGGTATTTGGACGGGCAATCCTGGAAACCCAACACGGCTGTACAAAATTGGGTAACAGCCAACACCGTTACGGTATATGATAAATATGGACAGGAGCTCGAAAACAAAGATGCATTGGGTCGATACTCCGCAGCCAGTTTCTCGTTCCTGGGCCAACTGCCCAATGCAGTAGCCTCCAATGCCAGAAGCAGGGAGATCTTTTTCGAGAGCTTTGAAGACACGAAGTTTAAGCTCTGCCCAACGCCTGAAGACCTCACAGCCTGCTATCGGGTGGCATTGAAAAATGGCAGTGGCGATCTTAAGCCCGATATTGCAAACCTTGCACACAGCGGCAATTACTCACTGACGTTGAAAGCTGCCGGGCTAACCCTCGATACCAGGGCACACTATTCAGAGTCAAAGGAATGGCCCTATTTATTCACCAATACGAAAGGTGAATTTACACTTACACCAGAACCTACAGTCTTTCCATTGGGCTTCGAGCCGATGCCTAAAATGGAGTACGTATTCAGCGCCTGGGTAAAAGAAGAACAGCCTTCCGTCAATACCAGCCTTCCTATCACGCTATCGATAAACGGTTTTAATATCATACTGAAACGGAAAGCCTATGTCGAGAAGTGGAGCCTGATAGAAGGAACCTTTACAATGCCAGATCTGGTCTGCACCGAAAAAGCCAATGTTGCCGTATCGATAGCCATTTTACCCAACGGGGGCGATAAGCAGATCGATGACATCCGCATACATCCGTTTGCCTCCCTGATGAAAACTTACGCCTACGATGCCAAAACGCTTCGTCTGATGGCAGAAATGGATGAGAACGCCTTCGCTACATTCTATGAGTATGATAACGAAGGAGGGCTGGTACGGGTGAAGAAAGAAACCGAACGCGGCATATTGACCATTAAGGAATCAAGATCCTCTCAAAAGAAAAAGTAATCCCTAAAAACATACTACAATGAAGCGCGGGATATTTAAAATGATATTGCTGGTAGTGGCCGTCATCGGCACTACCTGGTTGTTGGCGAATAGGATTGTAATAAAGAACTGGAAGAAAGAAGAACCTAAACCAAAGCAGGCCGAAAGAACGGAAACCCCCGATCCTGCCCAATTGGCGATGCTCGATGAAATGACCCAATGGCTAAGGCCTTTCGACTCGTTGAACGTAAATTGTTATTATGATGCACGCCTCACGGCCATCGATAAAATGGATTCTGCCCACGCGATGATAAACGTACCATTCCGATATGCGAGAAAAGGTGCAAACTGCTACTTCCGCATCGACCAGACAGAAAACCTGTTTTCAAAAGACGGCTATATGCTGGTCGACCACAATGCGAGGAAGATCCTTGTTACTCCACCCAGGAGCGTGATGCGAGGGGGCATGCCAGATCTTCGGCAACTGTTTAAAACAATCACCGCTGAGGGGTATACCATGAAGAAGGACAGGCAGGGCGCAGCAATGACCATCTCCATGCTTTCACCCAACAACATCAATTTCAAAGAGTTTTCGGTGACATACGATAGCGTGGTAAATAGGATAACAAAAATATTCCTACGTCAATCCGAGTTATCCGATCCCCTCAATACGGAGGCGGATAAACTCATGACGATCGAATTTGCACAGCTTTCGAATGTGTCGATACCGGACTCCTGCTTTCGCCAACAAAAGTTTGTGGTGAAAAACAAAGACCAATGGCAGTGCTCAACGGCTTACAGTGAATATGAATTAGTAGCACGATAACTCCCTAAACCTTTATCTCAATACTCCGCTTTTATATGCTTTACCTGACTACGCCAACACGTTGGCAACGTGGCTTGATGTTGTTTGTTCTCACGATTTGTATTACCTGCACAGCTTTCGGGGGTGTGGAACCATACCGCAATATGCTGACAGGTAAGATCAGGCAGGGAGATTCCCTGATCGTGAAAGACGAAAAGTTCCGAAATCCGGCAGTTGTCTGGACTGATATCACCAACAAATCAGTCAACAACCAGCTGGTACTAAGGTTGATCAACGATTCGTCTGCCGCTTTCAAAAAGAAGTTTTCCTGTGAGTTGGACCTGAAGATAGAGTACTTCGCCAATGTAGAGCAGGCAGAGCCCATTGAGATCAACAATGTGAAGTTGAAGGTCGATTATAAGCCAGGTGGAGTAGCCGGCTGGAGACGGGAAGACATTTATAAATTTACGAACGGATATTGGGTGAAGGTGACGGTAAATAATATCACTTCGCCTGAATTGGGCGACACGATTCCTGCCATACTCGAGTTGACCAGCCAAATAACCATCGATAGAAAATACCGGTACAATGACAGTCAGCCCCTCCGCATCTTTGGTTCTTTTGATCAAGCGGAACAAGGACTCATGCAACGGTATGTGGGTGGGCAGTTGGATCAGCCACAGGATTTTTTGCACCTTACCTGGACAGTTGTAGATGGAGCAGACGAATACGATATAGAGTGGGCGGTATTTGATGAAGGAGCCGAATTTGAGACCCAACTAAGTCAAATGGTAGCGGGTACGTGTAACACATGTACGCAAGAAACACTCGACAATCTTTTTAAGAACAATGCAACACGAATCACTACCACGGCTATGGAATATGATGTCACCATGGCATACAACGAAAAGTATATCGTGGTGCGGATGCGGGGAATAGAATATCCGGATGGAGGATACCGAATGGAGCATGGGTGGAATTATACGAATAACAATAATAAGTACGCCATTTGGAAGATAGATAATTGGCATCAGGAGAAACTGAACTGGCAATACAGTGCCACTTTTGCGGAAGAAGGTAAGAAAAAGGAGGTGGTGTCCTATTTTGATGGATCACTGCGAAACAGGCAAACGGTGACCGTCAACAACGATAAGAAGATCGCCATCATTCAGGAAACGATCTATGATGAATTCGGCCGCCCTGCAGCCAATATCCTGCCGGCACCGCACAATGACAATAAACTAAAATACTACGGCAATTTTAACCTAAACAGCGACGATAAGGGATACAATTATAGCGACATCGTTAAATCTCCGTTATCGGTATGTGAATTCAAGCCGGATGCCTTGAAAACAACGCTGGGTGCTGCGGCCTATTACAGCCCTGCTAATCCTTTCCTGGGCAGTAGCATATTAGGTGACGCCGAATCGCGTGAGCAGAATCTCCACAATTACGTGCCGGATGCCGAAGGGTATCCATTCTCTGTAACGACCTACGAGAATGACAATACGGGTCGTGTTAAGACCCAGGGAGGTGTGGGACCAAAGTTCCAACCTGGTGTCGATTTAAGTGTAACGGGTGATGCTGGTGACCCCAGGTCTGCTGTAACACGCAATTACTACGGAAAACCCAGTGACTGGGAGCTTGACAGGTTGTTTGGTAATGATGTAGGGTATGACAATCACTACCTGAAGAACATGGTAGTAGACCCCAATGGACAGCTCAGCATCAGTTATATCAATGCCGCAGGAAAAACGATTGCCACGGCGCTGACTGGTGGAAATCCTGCAAACCTTAAAGCCCTGGGGTCGAAAAAAGACCCTAAACCTGAGGTGCTTTCATTGCTATCTGCTGCCGAATTTGAATTCGATAGCCGGAACCTGAGTATCACGGCCAATACCACTGTGATGGCCACCCAGGCTAATCAGGCATTCAGATTGGACTATGGGTTGAATCAATTGATCGAGCAATACCAGGGCAATACCGCCCAGATCTGCAGCAATTGCTATTACAAGATGTCGATAAAGATCACCAATGATTGTGAAGTGGAGGTGTATAAGACCGAAGATGTCATTGTTGGCTCAAAACTGGCCGATTGTAGTAAAAATCAGCGTCTGGAAGATTATGTCTGTCGAAGCTTTCCCGAGCCTGGTAAGTACTTTATCACCTTCGAGCTGAAGCTGGACAGAGATGTTATTAACGATTATACGGAAGAGTACATCAGGAAGAATACAGACCTCCGTACACAGTTTAATTTCGTACTGGATTACCTGGGGTCAACCGACTTTAGCAGTTGCTTCAGCGAGTGTGTGACCTGTAAGGCCACCTTGGGCGCGCGGGAAGATTTCTTCCAGGTATTTAAAGATAAGCTGGCGGAGTTTAAAATGGAGTTTAGCCAACTTACTCTGGCCGATCAGCAGGCATTGCAAACGCTTGCTTATAACCGATACGACGCTTTGTTGGCAGATTGCCTGAGCAAGCAGGCTACCTGTGCTCCTGATATGTGTTCCAGGTACGAAAAGCTGATGCTGCTGGACGTGTCACCCGGCGGTCAGTTTGCGTTATTCCAATCGACTCCATTCCTGGCTTTGGAAAATAGTTCCAATGTACTTGTGCAAAATTTCAGAAAGGAATTTCCTGAATTACCTACAAGTACGCAACTATACAAAGACGAAGTATTCTACCAGGAAGATGGTACGATGACTTCGCCCCACGATGCCACGTTTACAGTTGAAAAGCTGGTGAAATACTGGCGTCCTGAATGGGCGCAGCGGTTCCTTAAATACCATCCTGAATATTGTAAGTTGGAATTCTGTATTTCCAATAGTCAGTTCCTGGGCTGGGATGAGCAGGTAAAGATCAACATCAACAAGGTTTCGGAAATTGCTTCGATACCATTAACCAATGGCTTGTCTTATGATAATAACAATGCTGCTTGGTTACTGACGCAGGATCCATTCTTTGCACCAGGAGCACCTGGCGCAGGTTATTATTCCCAGATGAGTACAGACCTGCAGGAGTACAGCCATCGGGTGATGTCGCAACTAGTGACGTTATCACCTGTCAAGAGTTTGACAGAGCTGGTAGAGTTTATCTTATATTGTTCTGATTCTGAAGGTAATTCTAATGGCGCGCCTTCTGGGGATTCGTGGGCTAATTGCTGGCCTAATGGGGCCTGCCGGGTTCCCGATCGGGAGTGGCTGTTGTATCGGGAATATTACTTTCAACTAAAGGAACGATATTATAACATAGCGCGTAGCGAAGGGGCCTGTTTAGGCAAGTGCCAGGTTGGTACGCCGCTTGGACTATCGACTTGTGCCAATATCTCTGACTTCACCATTCAGGAAAGTGGAACGAATAATGGTGTTCAGCGCCAATTGAAAATAACTTATGCAAAGGGTGCTGCCATGCGGCAAATGGTATTAGGCCTGTACTACCCCGCAGAATATGCTTCAGCCGGAATTCAGTCAACGCTTACTTTCAATAACAATGAGGCGGAGAAATCAGTTGATGTGCCGATTGGAATGCCCCTGGGTGCCTTAAAAATTAAAACGATTAACTGTTTTGGAGAAATAGCTGAACCCACCTTTCAGGGTAGAAGAGGTGCGCCTGCTGCAAAAAACACAACCACTTCATCTATGTTTCCTCAAACACCCTATGATCCAAATTTGTGCAGAGAACCTTTCCCGCAATTTACGGTAGAGAAGGGCGTAGCTTGCCAAAGCGGAGAACAGGGGCTAGTGATAACGTTGCGTACTATTATTGGGATGTGTCCAGATCAATCCTATTTGGTACATGTATACGTTACAAATGGTACAACAACTTATGAAGTAGGGGTGGTGTCTTTCATGGGACCAATGTTTTCTGCTCAGGTGCTTTGTGTACCTCCGGTATTAAATTTCGATGGCGTACCGATGGTGGCCTGTGTGAATGGTCCGATTGCTCCTTGCAACCCAACAGAAAATACTTGCCCCGACTTACTTAAGTATAAACAATCACGTTTCCAGCAATTTAATTACAATACTACGATCGGTCAACAGGATGTTGCAAATATTAAAAACGAGCAACTAGGCCAGATCAAGCATCAGATCATTTCATCTTGTGAGAGCCAGGCCCAGGCTTGGGTCGATAGAATGGAGGATTGTTTGGCTGCCCTTCCGGAATTGGAAAGAGACGCCAAGCGGGCAGCACTAAAAGCTGGATTTATTGACGTATGCAAAAGAGGTGGAGACGTTGATCATCCTTGGGGAGCTACTACTACCCGCCCTGGCGATCCCAACCCATCTTCCTTCAAAGAAGTGATCAAATCGGTCATGCAGCTCACCAACCTGACCATGGACTGCAATCCATACCTGATTGAATCGCCCTTGCCCTACGAATCTAAACAACAGGGTACACCAAAGATCTTGACCAATTCCAGTGCTGCCTTGTGTGATCAGCTGCAGCAATTGCATACCAAGCACACCAATGAAGCACCTGGCGTAAGCTTTTACCAATACCTGGTGAACATCTATGGCTCAGCCATGACACTAACAGAAGCCGAAGTTTCGATGATAGAAAAGTCCTGCAATAACTGCCGTTTCATCCTTGACCAGGGCATACAGCTGCCTGTATTCCTCGAACCTGGTATGGTTGGATGCATCAAAAAGGCTGATTATGATGCTGCAAAGGCTGCATTGACAGCCGAATTTGGTGGCGTATTGTCTACAGCGCATAGTAATTACGAGGACGTGTTCTCCAACTTCATGAACCAGCGATTCGGTTTCCTGATGCCTTATAGCCGGTATCTGGAATATGAAGCGACGTTGGTCAACAATACTACTGCTATATTGTGTAACGAGCCGCCATTTACAAGCGTTCAACAGGACCCTTATGCCTGCCTCAGGACTTTAGTAGCTGCTGCAGCACTGAAAGGAAGTATCGCTTACGACGCGTATATAGAAGAGGAGAAGCGGCTGTTCAAGGTTCGCTATGTTGAAAAATGCAGCTGGGTCAATGGAATGGCGAAGCTTACTACCGATCAGCAATTGTATCACTATACCCTATATTATTACGACCAGGCAGGAAACCTGATACGTACCATTTCGCCGGAAGGGGTGCGTCCGTTGTCGCTCGCAGAGACGGATATTGTAAAGCAATGGCGCAATTTCAATCCGGCAACTTGTACCGGAGAGGGTTTACCTTCCGTGACAGACCCGTATGCGAGCCTAACTGCATTGAGTGATGCGATGTATACCGGTACGGCGAAATCCGTTGAGTTGTGGTTGAATGCCAACCCTGGTGACTATACGCGTCAGGTACGATTCATCACGCCAGATAACCGGTATTTATGGCAGGCCGCCGTAAAGGATAATATGCTGTGGGTAGAGTTATATACCCTGCAGCCATCGCCGGTACGGGTAAATCGGGCAGTTGCAGACATTACCTCGGTCAACATGCAGCTGTGGAGTCACCTGGTGGTTTCGTCATCGAACATCGTGAATGGAACCTGGGATGTTTACTTCGAGGGCAAAAAGTTGACCTTGATGACTACAGGTCAGCCAGCCTATCCGTTCGATGCGGTACCGGGAAGCAGTTTGCCACCGGCCAACTACAACTATGTTAAGTTACTCCGATTCTATAATCAGCCGGCCACCCAGGCTGGTGTGACTGCCAATTTCTCCAATTCCTGTATGATGAATGAGGGCTTCTCAGCTGGTCAGCTGATACATGCGGGCCGTTTCAACATTCTACACGCTTGTAATCCTGCCACAGAAACCCGGGTGGTAAATAATCAGGGAGCGATGCAGGTAACCGGCGATTTGTCAATGAACGATAGCCGTTTTGAAAATGTGCTGGACAATTTCAGCATCGAGTTCTGGGCCAAGCCTGATCAACCACATGAGATTGACCAGTTGTATGATGGTACGATAAATACTGCCACAATGGGAACTTCTGGGCAACGATATGCAATATACCCAACCAACGCCGGAGCTGGCATCGGAGCGGGTGTAGGGGTGTCGGTAGGCACCAATGGGGTGAGCGTATATGAGCACGACAGTGGATATATGCCCGCTTTACTGGTATGGCAAGGAACTATTAACCAATGGACACATATTGCAGTAGTATACGAAGACAGGATTCCATTCTTGTATATCAATGGTCAACTCGTAGCGACTGGGCAGCAGTCGACCATGGCATACGTATGCCCTGGTAGCAATATTTGTAGTGGTCCCTACGGCGTGATGACGGGTGGTATTGATGAAGTGAGGATTTGGCGCGGGGCCCGGACTTTCCAACAGATCCGCGACAACTATCAGTCAGGTGTTTCGCCAGCCAACACACAATTGGCCACCTATTGGCCGTTGACGGCCCAGGCGGGTGCTATAATCCAAGATATTAGCTGTAACGGTCATGTGTTGAATCCTGCCCCGGCTTCCTTCACTTGGAATACGGCGACCCTGCAAACAACGATTAAGGATATCGTACCGGTTGAATATGCAACCAGGTCCTACTATCCCGCTCACAAACTGCTGACCAGTTATGCATTCAACAGTACTGGCCAGGTAGTACGTCAAAAATCGCCCGATGGAGGAGATTCTTATTTCTGGTACGATAAGTTGAGCAGGCTTATTGCATCGCAAAATGAGGAGCAGCGGTTCAGTGGACCCAAATACAGTTATACGATCTATGAGAAGGCAACAGGCAGAATCACAGAGGTGGGGGAGAAAAGTGGTGCGACAAACGGAATGCCAGCCAATCCGGGATTTGTAGATGAGTCTACCATCAATTCATTTTTTGCCACCAATAATGGTACCAACAAATCAATTACTGAAACAGTTTACGACGCACGTCCAGCAGCTGGATTGGGTGTCAACGGCACATTAACGCAGAATAACCTGCGCAAGCGGGTGAGCGCCACATTATTCAGGCCGGAAACTGGTCAGCCGGTAACCAATGCCAGCTATTATGATTACGATCTGATCGGAAATGTGAAGACTTTATGGCAGCAGGTGGATGGCTTGGATGTAAGTGGTGACTTGCATAGAATCGACTACGAGTACGATCTGCAAAGTGGCAAGGTGAACCTGGTACGCTATCAACAGGGTAAGCCAGATCAGTTTATTTACAAATATGATTACGATGCGGAGAACCGCTTGACGATGGCAAGTTCCGGAACCATCCTGGGTAGCAATATCAAAAGAGACGCGTCCTATTATTATTACCTCCACGGACCGCTGGGACGGGCGGAACTGGGTGACGGTACCCAAATGGTGCAGGGGATAGATTACGCTTATACTTTGCAAGGTTGGTTAAAAGGGGTGAATGGCGACAAGTTAAATGCAGCGACAGAGATCGGCATGGACGGTAAGTCAGGCTATCAAACGGTTGCGAAGGATGTATTTGGTTATTCTTTGGGCTATTTTAAGGACGATTACAAGCCAATTGGTACTGGGGCAACTGCCTTCTCTTTAAATTACCAAGGTGCTGCAGTAGATCTTACAGGAAAGAACCTGTTTAATGGAAACATTTCAAAAACAACACTGGCGATCAGCAAGTTTAGAAATGGAGATCCTGTGGGTTATAGTTATCAGTACGATCAGTTGAACCGCCTGGTAGAGATGCGTCAGCATACGCTGACCGGATCAACAATCAATTGGTCAGCTAGTTCGCTGACTGAGGCATACCTGGAGACGATCACCTACGATGCCAATGGTAATATAAAGACCTACAAGCGGAATGGAGCCAATACGGCCGACAGGCCATTGGTGATGGATGATCTCACCTATTTGTATAACGGGCCGCAAGACCCTGTTAGTAGCGATTACGATTTGCAGAACAATCGTCTGAAACGGGTAACTGATGCTGTCACCAGTCCGGCATATTTAGAGGACATTGAGTCACAAACGGAAGATTATCAATATGACAGGATCGGCAATTTAATTAGGGACAACAACAGCGATATATTTTGGACAGTGTATGGAAAGATTGATAAAGTCATAAAGGGGACAGGGCCAGATCCGGATAGGATTGAGTATAGTTACGACCCTGGTGGAAATCGCGTAAAGAAGTTTTCTAAACTTACGCATAAAGAAAATGGGCAGGATGTTACTGTTCGAATGACAACCTGGTATGTACGGGATGCACAGGGTAACGTGTTAGGGGTGTACACACAGAAAGAGGGCGAGCCAAAGAAATGGCAGGAGCAGCACTTGTACGGTAGCAGCCGGATAGGTATGTGGTCGCCCAATATGGAGTTGGTCACCGGAAACGGTGCGACTGAGTGGGGTATTGCAGGTAAAAAGTCGTACGAGTTAACCAATCACCTTGGTAATGTACTGGCAGTTGTTTCGGATGTGGTAACGACGCAGCCAGATAATTCCCTGGCGGCAACGGTTAAAACGGCGCATGATTACTATCCGTTTGGTATGCAAATGCCGGAGCGGACCTTTGAGGCGGCTTGCCGTGAAGAGGTCGAGGAGCCATCGGAGGAAGTGGCAAACAGTGACCTTACATCGGGAGTTACGCAAAATGGCGCTGATTTCTGGCAAAATGGTGTTCGTTGGCAGCGCTTGAATTCGGCAACCCTTGCTTATGAGAATGGAGCCATCAGGTGTAACAATGGCGGGACCTCAAGTGATGGGGTGGCGGCCTTCATTCCAATGGCGGGTGTTGCACCCAATACGACTTATGTCATGGAATTTGACATAGTCGAGAAATCGACCAATATCACCTATTTCAACTGTCAGGCACATACTCCGGGGAATGACGTATACAGGGTAATGACCAGGAAAAATGGTACAGGTCACCACTCGTTCGTGTTCACGACGCCTGCTGTAATGCCGCAATACATTAGGTTGCGTATATCATCAAACCTGATCAGCGTGGGAACTTTCTTCTCGGTGGATAATTTTGTTTGCAGAAAATATAAAGGTGAATATGTTGAAACCCCATTGGTGGCATCAGCTAATTTCGATGACGGGGTAATGGATGGCGTAAATGTATTGTCGAATGGCATGACATTTAAGCCATTGCTTCCTGAAAATTCTACGATCAGTTTGACAGGTACTACCGATAAAAAGATCACGGTAAATTGTACCAACGTCGATCAGAGTCATTTGATGACAGACATAGACGCCGTTAGTGGGCAGGAATACCTGTTGAAGTTTACCATGACGCAGTCTCTGGCCGATAAGCGGATGGGTATGCGTATTTACAGCCGGATCAATGGCGTTTGGGACTTAGGTGACCTGCACGGTATGTTTTATGTTGGATCTGGCAATAATATATTCAACTTTAAATGCCCGGCAGGCGCGGATAGAATCAGGATCCAAATGTTCCGATCAAACAGCGGTCAAACCTACGATGGTTATAATGTGCCATACACCATCGATAACTTTAGCTTGTCGCATGTAGTCTTTTTGCCCGGCCAAACCACTACAGTCTGCGATCCCGGCGCCGATCCTTACGGAATGGATGGCATTTATCGCTATGGTTTCAACGGTAAGGAAAATGACAACGACGTCAAGGGGAGCGGGAATCAAATGGATTACGGTTTGCGGATTTATGATCCGCGATTGGGTAGATTTTTGAGCGTGGATCCTTTGACTAGGAATTATCCTTGGTATACGCCCTATCAATTCGCAGGAAACACACCTATTCAAGCAATAGATTTAGATGGCGGGGAAGAGAAGCATTACACTCTTGATTTGAATAAGGATGGAACTGCAACCCTTACAAACATACCTTCTAAGACAAAGGAATACAACGAAATTCCATTTTTAATGCGACTCTTTACATTAGGTGCAGGTAAAAGTAAGTACGCGATACAACCAAGAGCAGTAGTTACTTTTGGAAGTAACACTTACAAAATCGGATTTGCTAGCTCACTAACCAATCAGGATAAGATGGGGTTGTTTAATGAAATACTTAAAAACCCGAGTAGCGTTAATGTCGCTGAATTTACATCGACTTTTCACAATGAAGATCAGGACGAAAGTGTTGCATGGTTTACTGCGTCTGTCAATTTGCAAAATAATGCAGTAATGAATGGCCCTTTCTTAACAAGAAAGGCCTGGTTTACGGCTAATCAAGGAACGCATAACTTCAAGTCTCCACTTAGAGATAGACATGTTGCTACAAAGATTAATCAAAAGTCCTTGGCTAAAGAATGGAACACGGTTGCATTGCCTGGGGTCGATTTTCAAGCTGATGTTGCGGCGATTAACTCAGGAAACGCCTCAAGGGTCCGCGACATGTTTTACACAAATGGCAGATGGTATTCGGCGCATGATGGAACTCTATATCCAGTTAGTGGAAAAGGTCTTTTTAGGTTAGATAGAGCTACCTTTAAAGTGCTTGGTGTTTTAAATGTTTTTGGTGATACTGAAAAGTCTGCTGGAATTCTGAAAAACATGAAGGCTACATCTGAACAACTTCAAAATGCAAGGGAAGTTTATAATTTAATAAAGGAAGTTAAAAAATAGAATTATGCATAATGTAATTATTAAAGACTTCATAGAGGTTAAAGAGATGATGAGTATTCTAGTTGACTTCTTTAATGTTAATCTTAATTCAATTGCCTACTTTGATGTGGAAATTGGCTCGCAAAATGAAGGTATTTTATTTGAATACAATAAGTTGGAAGGCGATTTTTCATTTGAACTATGGGTTTACACTAAGTTGGTTTATTCAATTGAAGAGCTATCGATGGTTATTTGTAAAAAATTTAATACTCAAACATTAATAAGTGATAATTCTGACAATCCTTACATATGGGTATTATATAATGAGTCGGGAAAAATTGGTACTGTTAAACAGGTGGCTAGGGAGGACGATATTTTTCAAATAAGTATTCCATAAATAAAGCTCCGTACTTGTTTATTTTGTCGTTTGAATTGTATCATTTAATCGTTCGTTTGAGATTACTGAATAAGAGAAATAGAAACGAACTTGCAATAGTCAGTTCGTTTTAAAAGTTGGAATAAGTTGACATTGTATTTAACGTTGCATTCTTAGACTGAAGAAACATATCTATTGTGCATTAAGTCTATCTCTGACTGATTGAGTTTGGGTATAGCAAATGTGTTGTTGCGTTGGTTCCTCTTTTTAAAGCGAGTTATTTAACTATTTATAAGTATCAGTTTGTATGCGGTTCGAAAGGTAACTGAAGGTAAACTGAGGCAAAAGATACTGATAACCCCTCACCCCACCCACACCACTTTCATCCCCGAATCACTCATGATCTTAGTGGCGCCTACGCCGCGGGTATGGGGGATGATACCGAGTAGCAGCATGACGGGAGTATCTGCATCGGGTAGGGGAATGGTAAGCTCGATAGGAGCTAGTGGTGCATCATAAGTAGTGACAGGCCCAAGGGCGAGGTGCTTGTAGCATTCGGTGCCGGTAGGATTGTGACTAAGCGCTAGTACCCTCAATTGGTAGCCGGTGCGGGGCATGGCATCTTTTACGGCAGGAGCGCCGTCCAACTGCACCTGTACCTGCACTTTATTTTGATCGCGCGTTGCAGAAAAATGATAGCCAAAAGGCAACACTTCCGATAGTGGATGTTGTAAATTGCATTCGAAGCCCTGGAAACATACCAGACCAAATGGGTTGCCGGCTTTCAGGTAAGCAAAGTAGATACTCAGCAACCGTTCCCACATAGCTCCATGGTGTACTTCAGAACGCATGCCCCGGAAGAGTTGTTGCACATATCGATTGCAATCCTGTAAACGGTCCTTGCTCACCTGCAGGGCGTCCGTCATCACGAAGGGAGTCTTCGAATAGCGCTTGGCGCGCACGTGCTCACCATACCGGTTGCTTTTCACAAAAGTCATGTCACCAATGGTGCCTTGCAGTTTGACAAGCGGGGATCTGTTCCTGGCCATAAAACATGAATTTGATTGATTATGAATAGGATAGTAAATAATAGACCGTGTTCTATGATTAAATATAATCATTTGTTTGACATAAATCAAATAGGCCTTATAGAGACCTTATAGAGACCTTATGGGGACCTTATAGAGACCTTACCGAGACCTGCTCCCCTACCAAGCCCCTATCTAGCCAATACCAGACCCTACGCACATCCTGATCCGGGCCTATCCTCCCTCTCCTCGACAGACGTCAAATCGCAACCCACGATCTATCGTTCGCAATACGACCACACCACCCAGTTTGCTAAAGCTATGCTAATCCACTAGCTGCGGTGATAGCTTTGCGTTATCTTACTGTTCTTCTTCATCAACCTCTACAGCATGAACTGGTTACTTTGGATGCTATTCCTGAACCTATCCCCACGCGAGGAAAGGTTTTGCAGCTGCATGTATAATGATGACTTCAGCAGGATAGTGCAACAAACAGAAGTGATCCTGAACGGAGTGGTAAAAGACTTCCGGGATACCGTACTGATAAGGGAGGTAATGACAGACGATGGACAAACGGTCCTCGGACTTTCCACCGCGAATAGAAGGATGGCTACCCTCGAATTAAAAGCCGTCTACAAAGGAAAAATAAAGAAAGGCAGCGCCTACATATTTACAGGCACAGGCCGCGGGGACTGTGGCTACGATTTCACAGTCGGCAAAACCTACATCATCTACGGCCACTGGCAGAAACAACTGATAAACGAACAGGGCGATACCACGCAGCTGGTTTTTACCGACATCTGCACGCGCACCAATGTGTTCGGCCGCAACGAAGAGAAGGCCATCAAACAAGAGTTGAAGAAGCATCCCACCCCCCATATTCCCCACTCACCATAGCCCCCGATGCACTACCTTCACGCGTCACAACCAAACACACCCTTGAGAATGATGCGTTACACCTGGCTACTGCTTTTGTCCGTCACCTTGTCCGCCCAAGCCCAAACAAGATTTAAAGCCCAACTAACCACGTCCCAGGCCAAATTGCGAACCCAACCCCAACAGCCCTTCACCACGGCCAAGCAACTCACCTTCTTTAAAACCTGGAACTGGCTCAAATACTACCACCCCGACTTCGCCACCGGCCAACGCCAGGCCGATTCCGTCTTCCTGGAGTACCAGCCGCAGATCACCCAGGCTAAGACCAGCAAACAACTCAACCAGACTCTGCAACAACTGGTCAACACACTCGGCAAGCCCACCACGCCCGCAACGACAACAGCTACCACACTACCCCTCCTCACCGATAACCTCGATACCGTCTGGGTATACCGCGATGCCAACCTGTCGCCCGCCCTACGCAAACAGCTGCAGCAGGTATACGACCACCGCTACCAGGGCGACGACCACCACTACCTGCCCGCCCGCAATTTCGACACCGAAATACCCAACGAGCCCATTTATCAATTTGCCGACAGTCTCAACCTGCCAATAGCACACCGCATGCTGGCCCTCGCCAAATTGCAAGGCACCCTCGACTACCTCTTCCCCCACAAATACCTGATGGATCAACCAGCGCAAAAGATCATCACGCAATACATCCCCCAGATGATCGCCTGTACTTCGCGAGAACAATATGAGACCATCCTGCTCAAGATCGGCGCAGCTTTCAACGACTCCCATACCTGGGACTTTTACAACCAAATGAAGCATCGCCGGAAGATATTCCGCAGTCAATACCTGCTGCCCTTCGATTATACCCTGATCAACGGGCAGCTGTACGTGACCGAACTCATAGCCACCGATCAATGTCGGCAAGCCGGCATCACCCCAGGCGATCTCATTACCACAGTCGACGGTATTAACCTGTCTGCAAGAATAGATACCCTGGCCACCATGCTCTCAGCGTCCAACCGTGCACACCTCGAATACCGGCTCGGACAATACAACAATTACCTGCTGCTGCCTACCAACAAACCAGTGATCCAGCTTACAGTCAACAATAACGGCGTTACCAAACAGATCAGCTTGCCACTGGTACAAAGCAAGGACACCGGCGCTATCCGCCAACTCAACCAATACTTTACCAGGCGCGCCAGACCCAGTGCACAAGGCACCGGCCTCGTATACCCCGATAGCAGTATGGTCTACTTCAATATTCATGAAACCTTTCGCTTGATAGAGCCCATACCCGACGAAAAGATCACGGCACACCTGGATTCACTCTTCACACGCGCTGAAAAAGCAAAAGGTATCATCTTCGATATGCGCGACTATCCCGATTGGGGAGGGTTCGTACACCAGGTATACCGCTACTTCGGTAAAGACAGTGCCCGCTATGGCCGGTATTACACGGTCAACAAAGAGAACGTAGGTACCTACACATATTTGGATGATAACAATACTTACTTCGTACCCGGCATCGTACCGGAAGGTCACAGCTACAAAGGACAGGTCGTGATCATCGTCAATCCCTATACCCGCAGTATGAGCGAATGGCATACCATGGTGCTGCAAAAACTGTTTCCCAACAGCATCACCATCGGTGAGCAAAGCTCCGGCGGCGATGGCGATAGAAAACTCATCAACCTGCCCGGCAACTACGAGTTTCCCTTCACCGGCAACGCAATCTTTTATCCCGACGGCACCGTCGCCCAGCGAAAAGGCGTTCGCATCGACCAGCCACTACAACGCAACATCGCCGATATACTGGCCGGCCGCGATACCTTCCTGCAAAAAGCCATCAGGTTGATAAAGGGACAGTAACACCATTTCGTAAATCAAAACGCTATCATGCTGACCGGCTAAAGAGAAGCTGATCCCGTTTTTGTAGCAAGGGAAAGCATGATGATGTCTGCCGCATAACCCTAAGCAACCCTAATTTTGTGACAAGGGAATAGTTATTTGCCCTAATTTTGTAACATATAATGTCAAGTTTTACCCTAATTTTATTACAAAAAATGTCAAATATTACCCTAATTTTGTGACATGTTCGAGCGGGCAATCATATCCGAGCTAAGAAAGTGGCGTACCAAAGATTCGCGTAAGCCGCTCATTATCAGAGGTGCCAGGCAAGTTGGGAAGACAACCGTTGTCCGTCAGTTTTCTCGGGAGTTTAGCAACTTTATATACCTGAACCTGGAACTGCCCGTTGATAGAAAGCCATTTGAAGTATTTTCCGATTTCAATACACTGCTACAAACGTTATTCTTTCTAAAGAACAAATCGCTTGAAGACAGGGCAGAAACCCTGGTTTTCATTGATGAGATCCAGGAAGTGCCGGAAGCGCTTCAGCAGCTTCGCTATTTTTATGAAGACGCTCCTGATATACCGGTCATAGCAGCAGGCTCCATGTTGGAAAGCCTGTTTGATCCTCAGATCAGTTTCCCCGTAGGTCGGGTTGAATACCTGGTAATTCAGCCCGCTTCATTTCCCGAATTTCTCGGCGCAATGGGAGAAACTGCAGCCCTTCAGCAATTACACTCAATACCAATTGCAGCATTCACACATGACACACTGCTGAAGTTATTCAGGACTTACTGTCTCATAGGTGGGATGCCCGAAATTGTTGCACACTATGCTGCAAACAATGACCTGGCATCACTTACACCCATTTATGAATCCTTGCTCGTCTCCTACCTGGACGACGTTGAGAAATATGCAACTGGTCTCAACCAGATTGATTATATCCGGCATGTGATCCGTGCAAGTTTTGCTGAAGCAGGTAAGCGGATCAAGTTCCAAAACTTCGGCAAATCGTCGTATAAGTCAAGGGAAATGGGGGAGGCGTTAAGAACGCTCGAAAAAGCATTATTGATTCACCTCATTTATCCACAAACGAGTCCTGTACTCCCACTGCTACCCGATGTCAGCAAGTCGCCACGTCTTCATGTATTGGATACCGGCATGCTTAATTATTTTGTGGGGCTGCAGCAAGCAATTATTGGAACTGCCGATTTAGATAATATATACCAGGGCACGGTAATAGAACATATTGTTGGACAGGAATTATTAGCCCGACAATACAGTGCGTTACATGGACTTGCGTTTTGGGTAAGGGAAAAAACAACAGCGACAGCTGAGGTTGATTACTTGTTTCGCTTTGAAGAGAAACTAATACCCATTGAAGTAAAAGCTGGCTCTACAGGAACATTGCGTTCCTTGTCTATGTTTATGGATTTGGCGCCTCACAATATGGCGGTACGTTTATATGCAGGGCAATTACTCACCTCCACGATAACAACACCGGCCGGGAAAACTGTCCACTTACTCAACTTGCCGTATTACCTCGTTTCTCAAATTGAGAAATATTTAGCGTGGTTTGAAACCCAAATTGAAGGCTAAGATTTCCCCCCTAAAACAACAATGGCCCACCCTACGGTGAGCCATTGTTAAAGTCAGGACTGCGTCCTACTTCACTATCTTAGAAACCGGCTTTGGCATCGCCCAGTTTACCCTTCAGGTAATCGACCTGCTCTTGCAGCGCCGTTTTGTCCGAAGCAACCGCTTTCGCAGCTTCTTTCTTCGTCAACAAGCCTTTCAGCCAGCCATTCACCACCGGCTCCAGGCCAAAGTTCTTGGTCTGCTCGCGGAAATCAACCACCACATCAACACCTTGCTTCACATAAGCAGTGTTGTTCACCTTGCTGATGAAGTCGACGAAGGAAGGCAGCAGGTTGAATTTAGCTTGCGACAAAGGCATTTCACCAACAGCCTTCACCAGTTGTGGGAAGCTGCTCTCATCACCACTCTTGATCATGATCTTCATCACAGCACCCACCAGGTTGCCCTTCGCAGGCTGGCCCGCAATCTTTTTCGCTTCCGCAAAAGCAGCCACACTGTCCACTTTCAGCAACGCTTCCAGCGCATTACCAGCCACGGAATAAGAAGAGTCGCCCACGCTTTTCTGGAACAAGGCTTTGTAGGTATCGCCCTCGTAGCTACCCAGCGCCATAATAGCTGTGGCACGCACCGTCGATTTGGGGTCGCTCTTTGCGATCTCGGCAATCAGGGGTTCGAAGTCTTTTTTATTACCCTGGTTCTTCAGGTTCAGGCGGTTGAGGGCCAATCCACGAAGACCATAATATTTGTCTTGCAAAGCATCTTTCAGCAGGGCAATCGCACGGGGATCGGTTTGGTTCTGAGCCGCAAACTCGATCGCCTCCCGGCGGTCCATGTACAGGCCGGCATATTTGTACTGGTGTACATAATTGCTCAGCGTCTTGTTGTCTTTCTTCTCGGCCAACAGTACTTTGTCACCATCCACATTCACGAGATCGGGTTTGCTGGTGTAAGTAAAAGTGAACGTATCCACCTTGCTGTCCATCCATACCTTGTTGCGCACTTTGTTGGCACCGTTGTAGATATCGATCGCGATCGGCAGTTGATACGCCTTGTCGCCGGCTTGTGTTTGCTTAATGATCACATGTACTTTCCTGGCTTCTTCATCATATACATAGTCGATCGCCAGTTTGGGATGACCAGCACCATAATACCACTGGTTCCAGAACCAGTTCATATCCTTACCAGTCACTTCTTCAAAAGCCAGGCGCAGCTGATGTGCTTCGGCAGCTTTGAATTTGTTGGTAGTCAGGTACAGGTTCAAGGCTTTGAAGAAAGCGCTGTCGCCAACATAGTTGCGCAGCATGTGCAGGATACGGCCACCCTTGTTGTAGCTCACCGCATCAAACATCGCTTCTTTGTCGGGATAGTGAAAACGCACAAGGTCTTTCTTCTCACTACCGCTTTGCAGGTATCCGCTCATATCGCTGTAGTTCTGCGCATCGCCGGCATCCTTACCATATTTGTATTCGTCCCACAGGGTTTCGCTATAGTTGGCGAAAGATTCGTTGAGGGTCAGGTTGCTCCAGCTTTCTGCAGTTACATAGTCACCAAACCAGTGGTGAAACAGTTCGTGCGCAATCGTGCTTTCCCAGCCATTGCCATCTACCAGTTCGCGGGCATCTTGCTGAGCGCTCTCCTGGTGAAGGGTTGCCGTCGTGTTTTCCATGGCACCACTCACATAGTCGCGACCAACGATCTGCGCATACTTGGCCCAGGGATAGTCGACACCGGTGATCTTCGAGAAGAAGGTCATCATTTCAGGTGTATGACCAAAGATCTTCTTCGCTACGGGAGCATATTCTTTCTCTACATAATAAGTAACATCTTTTCCTTTCCAGGTATCCTTGATCACGGAATAATCACCTACGCCCATGAAGAAGAGGTAGGGTGCGTGTGGCAGGTCCATATTCCAGGTATCGGTACGGGTACCATCGGTATTTTTCTTTTGCGATACCAGTTTACCATTAGACAGGGTCACATATTTGTCGGGCACTGTCATGATGGTTTCCTGGGTAGTCTTTTGATTGGGCTTGTCGATCGTGGGCACCCATACCGAAGTAGCTTCCGTTTCACCTTGTGTCCAGATCTGCGTCGGCTTGTCTTTTTCTTCGCCCTTGGGGTTCACAAAATACAAACCTTTGGCGTCGGTGATGGCAGCACTGCCTTGTACTTCCAGCTCGTTGGGCTTGGCAGTATATTCGATATAGACTGTGTACTTCTCACCACCCTTGTACGATTTGTCGAGGTGGATGTTGAGTACCCAACCATTGTAGTCATATTTCAGTGGCGTGGAACTAGCGCCTTTTACGATGGCCACTTTCTTGATCTCCATTCCCTTGGCATCGAGTGCCAGTGAATCGGTCGCATAAAAGTGTGGTTTCAGCGTTATCCAAACCTTGCCATTCAAATAAGCATTGGCATAATCGAACCGGGCATCCACTTTTGTGTGAACCAGGTCATTGATCATCGGAGCACTTTCCCGGTACTGCTTTTTCCAGGTAGTGTCCTGCGCTGCTTCCTGCGGTTGGGCCCAAAGGGTTTGAAAGCTCACAAAACCCAGCAATCCAAATAATAGCTTCTTCATGAATTAAATTTAGGAGGCGTAAAGATAAGTTTGGTCGCCGTTAATATCCGTAAAAAAAGGTATAAGTGGCTGTTGACAACCATCAAATAAGTAGTTTTGTCTTAATTAAGTAATCTTACTGCATGAAGCGTATCGCTTTTGTTATAGGTCTGTTAACGTTCACCGGCGCTGCCATACAGGCGCAGCAGGCATATTATATGTTTATACTGGCCGACAACCAGCAACCATTTTATGTTCGCCTGGGCGAAAAAACATACCCTTCGTCGGGGATAGGCCACCTCGTTATTCCCCGGCTCAAAGATTCTTCCTACAGCCTGGCCGTTGGTTTTCCCAGGAAGGCCTACCCGGAACAGATCTTTGTAGTGACCCCCAATGGAAAGGACCTCGATTACCAGCTCCGCCACAACGCACAGGATGGATGGAACCTCGTTAACGGGCAAACGGCACAGACCATCAAGGCAAGGCAGGAGGAAGTAGTAAAAACCAATACCGGTTTGGGCGAAAAGAAGACCGGCGGATTTGCGGTGCTCATGTCGGGCATCGTCAACGATTCGACCGTCATGTACAAAACCGTCGCCAAAGTAAATACACCACCGGCGGCCGCGGTTGCTGCGGCACCCACCCCCGAGCAAACCATTGCTGCTCCGGCCACGGTAACGCCGGTTACGGCCACGCAAACCGATGGAGGCAACGCCACCGCCGTTGTCACTACGCCGCCGGCAACACCCGTCACCATGGCCACTACCGGCGATTCGGTCAAAGCAGCAGCTCCCGATAGCGCCGCCACGGCCTCCGCGGTACCGCGTTCCGTGATCCTCGATGTGCAGGAGTGGTGGAATGAAAAGGGCAAAGGCTATATATATTATGATAGTACACTGATCGGGGTCGATACCATCTCCATCCTGGTAGAATATGGACCGCCTAAGATGATCAATCCCAACCAGGCAGTGGATGGACCGGCCAAACCGGATTCCACGCAGCTGGCCCGGAAAGAAGATTCGGCCACGCAGCAGCCCGTAGTAGCCGCTACCGATTCAACACGCAAGCAAGCGGAGGCTACGCTGGCAGCGGGTAATACCGAAAAGATCGCACCGCCGGTAGTGCCTGCGCCCGATACGGCGGCAACAGCGTCTGTATCAAAACCGGTGGAAGAAAAACAACAGACCGTTCCGGCAACCATCAGCAAGCCGGTAGAAGATAAACCAACGACCGCTCCGGCAACCATTCCTCCCGCTACCGATTCCGTGAAGACGGCCGTGACGGTTACCCCGTCCCAGGCTACGTTCGATTCCGCAAAACTGGCCCAGGCCACAGCCGCCGGCAATGCGAAAGTCGATAGTGTAAAAGCGATTACGGAACCTGTGAACAAACCGGTCGAAGTGGCCGCTGCGCCGACCGAAACGCCGAAGAAAGAGGCAGCCAAGGCAATAGAACCATCGACGACCAATACAGCAGCAGCCGACGCGGCTAAAAACGATTCGCTCAAGGCGGCATCGGAAACGAAAAAGCAGTTGCTGATGATGAACTCCGATTGTATCAACTTCGCCACCGAAAGCGATGTAGACAAACTGCGGGTGAAGATGCTCAATACCACCGATGTCGACGACCGCATTACGGCCGCGAAAAAGATCTTCAAGACCAAATGTTTCGTGACCCGGTATATCCGTGGCTTGTCGGAGCTTTTCCCCAATGAAGAAGCTCGGTTCAAATTCTTCGACGCGGCGTATCCCTATGTGTCTGACAGTGGTCGTTTCCGCACCCTGGTTGACCTGTTTACCGAAGATCTCTGGATCGCACGGTTCAAAGCGTTGGTCAGAATGTAATGTTTGTCTTATCTCATCTTATTATACAGCGCCCGGCCATGCCGGGCGCTGCTGTTTTGTAGGATGCCTGGTTGGCCGGTCAAATGAATGGGGCGGATCGCTCGTGTGGCTGGTCGGTGCCAGTCGCGGTGGAGGAGCTTCGGCGCTAGTACATTATGACTTATTTTCGCGCCATGAACCGATATTTTCTTGAAGTGTGTTACAAGGGGGCCAATTATGCCGGATTCCAGGTGCAGGAGAACGCCGCGACGATACAACAGGCGGTCGAAAAAGTATTGTTTACCTACCTGCGCCAGCCCATCACACTCACCGGTTCGTCGCGTACCGATACAGGGGTGCATGCCCGGCAAAACTTCTTCCACTTCGACATCGAGCGCGAAATACCCCCCAAGGCGGTGTACAATTTCAATGCAATGCTGCCCGCAGATATTGCCATCAACAACCTCTATCCGGTGCCGGCCACCGCGCACTGCCGGTTCGATGCACTGGCCCGGGAATATGAATACTTCATTTACCAGGAGAAATCGCCTTTCCTGGTAGATCGCGCCTACTTTTTTCCGTATAAGCTCGACCTCACCGCTATGCGGGAAGCAGCCGCGATGATCCTGGAGTACCGGGATTTCACCAGTTTTTCCAAACGCAACTCGCAGGTGCGCACCATGAATTGCACGATCCACTACAGTGAGTGGGTAGAGCGGGAGGGAGGATTGGTGGTATACCGGGTAAAAGGCAATCGCTTTTTGCGGGGGATGGTACGCGGACTGGTGGGCACCATGCTGCAGGTAGGGCGGGGTAAACTGACCCTGGAGGGATTCCAGGCAGTGATCGAGGCGAAGGATTGCACGGAGGCGGATTTCTCGGTGCCGGGACATGGGTTGTTTTTGTGCAAGGTGGAATACCCCGATGGATACTTCGATAAAAAAGTAGCGGGGCTAAATACTTAACAGCCAGTAGCTTCGTTATAACTACGCGCGCCCTTCCTGGCGGATGTGGTGCTCACAAAAACTGGTTCACAACACTTCTACGATTTCCCAACACTCATCTATAGAGGATCCGCCATATGGCAGGTCCGATCAACATGCGGCCCTGTCGGCAAACCGGCAGCGGAGGTGACCGTTTGCAGATTCCTGGAGGATGAACTGGCAACATAGCTGGCAAGTCACTGGGTGGGCAGGCGGGATTGGCTATGGCCGGTGACGAACAAGGTGAGCCGCCGTCGGCTTTCGTTGCCTTACCTGTCGAGTTATACAATTGTCGCTGTCCAGCAAAGCAATAAGCCTTCGGCCGTCTTCGTCTTTTTACCGGGCGATCAATGTCGTACTCACACAGGCGAATAAACACACCTGCTGAATAATCGGGAGGCAAGTGCCCCCCCCAATCGATCAAATATGTCTGTTCAAATCTTTTAACCAGGTGAGTTATAATTAGTGTCGGTGCCGACAACCGGGCAAACCTCTGTAGGCCGTCTTTGTCTTTTACCAGGTGATCTTGCTTCCTGTTGCACGCCAACAAGGCGAATAGTCCGCCGTTTTTGTAATCGGGGAGACCAGCTCCCATCCCATTGCTCAATTGCCCCGTCTGGGGCCTTTTTACCCGGCCTGGCATGAAGTAGTCGGCGTCCAATCGGGCGTCCGGAATCCCTCTTTTTCCCCATTTCTGATCTAAACATATGATAATCAATATCTGGCCAGGCGCCAGCGGATTCCCTACGCTATGCCTGCGGATTGCCTACGGATTGCCTGGCTCCTCAATGAAAACAGGCCATACGTAGGTATAGTGTAGGCAATATGCAGGCATACCGGCGGCAATAAAGGGGCAGACGGCTAGCTACCCGGCGGTTTTCCTCGCGCGTACGCGAGGCGGACTCCTGGAAAGTCGTATCCGGAAGTCACCGGCAGTGTCACTGTTCTGGAACAGTTCTGCCACTGTTCTGGCACTGCTCTGTAAGGGGGGGAATTCCCTGTGCAGTGTTTGAACATTGGCAGGCAAGTGCCAGGGGAGGGGGAAAGCTCCTCGCGTACGCGAGGCTCGTCTGGAATCATTACCGGGGTGAAAGGCGGTAATTGCCGGGATTGGTTCGGAGATGCTTCGGGTCTGATTTGGGACTTCTTCGGGAAATACCGGAGTATTACCAATGAAAACACGAAGAATTCCCGAAGAAAAGGCATGAAATCCCTGGTCGCTACTGCCTGGCTGCCTGGTTGCTTTTTCCGAACTCTTTGCCTTGCTGTCTTGCCTCTTTGCCTTGCTGCCTCTTTGCCTCCGTTGTCTTGCTGCCTCAATGCTTTTTTGCCTGGTTCCCACTCCTCCTTTTTGCCTCGCCTTTTCCCCCAAATTCGACCTGCTTTCCAATCACGGACGAAAAAAGTTTAGCCATCAAATCAGCCGTGGGAGCGGGTTTCAAAATATGCCCGGATAAATCATTCAAAAAGATTTGGAATGAGCTTGCGTTCCCCCCTATCTTTGCGGCCCGCTTTGGAAAAATAGAGGGAGCGAAAACGGCCGAAAATGCCGGATGAACAACCACCCAAAGTATCACTTAGCTCTTTGATTGACAGACAGTTGTAAGATAAAAGGAAAAGAAAAAAGTGAGAAAAAATTTGGTGGTGAAAATGAAGCCTCTTATCTTTGCAGCCCGCTCCTAAAAAAAGCGAAAGTTCTTCGAAAAAGACGCAAGTCGATAGCAAGTTTGAAACGGTTCTGAGAGATTGAAAATGAGAAGAAAAACTTGCGAAATAATCATCGAAAAAGTTTGTTTGTTATAAAAATCACTTACCTTTGCAACCCCAACGAAACGGGGTCAGCGAAGAAGGGCTGAGAGGCTCTGAAGTAACTGATAAAGATCTTTGAAAGTTTGGAAAGCAATAGCACATAAATGTTGAATTTATGGTAGATTCTGA
>NZ_JARKMX010000010.1 GCF_029360705.1 Paraflavitalea pollutisoli
CTTCTGGAAAGTTGGACCATAGCAGGTGATAGTCCTGTAGGCACAAATTGTTGCGGACGAGTGGTATCCTGAGTACGGCGGGACCGGAGAAATCCTGCCTGAATTTGCCAGCACCATCTGGTAAGGCTAAATACTCCTCAGAGACCGATAGTGAACCAGTACCGTAAGGGAAAGGTGAAAAGCACCCTAAACAAGGGAGTGAAATAGTACCTGAAACCGTACGCCTACAAGCGGTCGGAGCCTGGCAACGGGTGACGGCGTGCCTTTTGCATAATGAGCCTACGAGTTACTCCTCACTGGCGAGGTTAAGTTCTTAAGTAACGGAGCCGTAGCGAAAGCGAGTCCGAATAGGGCGACTAGTCAGTGGGGGTAGACGCGAAACTTTGTGATCTATCCATGAGCAGGTTGAAGGTGTGGTAACACACACTGGAGGACCGAACCCGTTAGCGTTGAAAAGCTCTGGGATGACTTGTGGATAGGGGTGAAAGGCCAATCAAACTGAGAGATAGCTCGTTCTCCCCGAAATGTTTTTAGGAACAGCCTCGGATACAACGTCTGACAGAGGTAGAGCTACTGATTGGGCTAGGGGGCTTCACCGCCTACCAAACCCTGACAAACTCCGAATGCTGTCAGATTAGTCCGGGAGTGAGGCTGCGGGTGCTAAGATCCGTGGCCGAGAGGGAAATAACCCAGATTAGCAGCTAAGGTCCCTAAGCGTATGTTAAGTTGATCAAACGAGGTGGGATTTCTATAACAGCCAGGATGTTGGCTTGGAAGCAGCCATTCATTTAAAGAGTGCGTAACAGCTCACTGGTCGAGAGATCCTGCACGGAAAATAATCGGGCATCAAACATACCACCGAAGCTCTAAATTCAGCAGTAATGTTGAGTGGTAGGGGAGCATTGTCATCTGCATCGAAGGTGAACGGCGACGTTTGCTGGAGCGTTGACAAAAGAAAATGTAGGCATAAGTAGCGATAAAAGTAGTGAAAAACTACTTCACCGTAAGACTAAGGGTTCCTGATCAACGTTAATCGGATCAGGGTTAGTCGGGTCCTTAGGCAAAGCCGAAAGGCGCAGCTGATGGAAAACTGGTTAATATTCCAGTACCTGCTTTAGTTCCGATGGGGTGACGAGGTAGTGAAAGATCCGCGGGGCAACGGATGTTCCCGTTAAAGGGTGTAGTTATATAGATCTCAGGTAAATCCGGGATTTATGGCGAACCTGATAGTACAGCGAAGCTTCGGCCAAGCTGATAGTGATCCTAATCAAACCTCCAAGAAAAACCTCTAAGGTGTGGCTAAAGCAGCCCGTACCGCAAACCGACACAGGTAGTCGAGGCGAATAGCCTAAGGTGCTCGGGTGAGCCGCGGAGAAGGAACTAGGCAAATTGATGCTGTAACTTCGGGATAAAGCATACCACAGTAATGTGGTCTCAGTAAAATGGTTCAACCAACTGTTTAACAAAAACACAGGGCCCTGCAAAATCGTAAGATGACGTATAGAGCCTGATACCTGCCCGGTGCTGGAAGGTTAAGGAAGGATGTTCGGCGCAAGCCAAAGCTTCTGACTGAAGCCCCAGTAAACGGCGGCCGTAACTATAACGGTCCTAAGGTAGCGAAATTCCTTGTCGGGTAAGTTCCGACCTGCACGAATGGTCTAATGAGTTGAACGCTGTCTCCTCCGCGAGCCCGGCGAAATTGTAGTATCGGTGAAGATGCCGGTTACCCGTCACGGGACGGAAAGACCCCGTGAACCTTCACTACAACTTTGCATTGATTTTGAGCAAACAATGTGTAGCATAGTTGGGACGCTATGAAGCAGGTACGCTAGTATTTGTGGAGCGGTCGTTGAAATACCAACCTTTGTTTGCTTAGACTCTAATCCCGTTGGGAAACAGTGCATGGTGGGTAGTTTGACTGGGGTGGTCGCCTCCTAAAAAGTAACGGAGGCTTGCAAAGGTTCCCTCAGTACGGTTGGTAATCGTACGCAGAGCGCATTAGTATAAGGGAGCTTGACTGTGAGACAGACAAGTCGAGCAGGGGCGAAAGCCGGCTAAAGTGATCCGGTGGTTCTGTATGGAAGGGCCATCGCTCAAAGGATAAAAGGTACTCCGGGGATAACAGGCTGATCTTTCCCAAGAGCTCATATCGACGGAAAGGTTTGGCACCTCGATGTCGGTTCGTCACATCCTGGGGCTGGAGAAGGTCCCAAGGGTTCGGCTGTTCGCCGATTAAAGTGGCACGTGAACTGGGTTCAGAACGTCGCAAGACAGTTCGGTCCCTATCTGTGATGGGCGTTAGAATATTGCGTGGACATGACCTTAGTACGAGAGGACCGGGTCGTACGGACCGCTGGTGTATCTGTTGTGCCGCCAGGTGCAGTGCAGAGTAGCTACGTCCGGCCAGGATAAACGCTGAAAGCATCTAAGCGTGAAACCTTCCACAAGATGAGTATTCTTTTAAGGGTCGTCGGAGACTACGACGTTGATAGGCTACAGATGTAAAACTGGTAACAGTAAAGTCGAGTAGTACTAATTGCCCGTACGCTTTAATTTTTTT
>NZ_JARKMX010000011.1 GCF_029360705.1 Paraflavitalea pollutisoli
CAACAAGGGAGCCGGGAAGAACTGGTATTTGTGGAAGTAGGGGCGGGCCAGTCGCTGATCAGTTTGCTGAAGCAGCAGCCGGTCGCAGAGCTGCCGGCAGCGTTCAACCTGGTACGTGGTATCCGGGAGCAGGCCGATGACCTGTACTACCTAACGAACCGCATTGGTCAGTTGTGGAGCAGTGGGGTGCCTGTTAACTGGACATCCTGGTACGACGGGCAGCAGCGCCGCAAGGTATCGTTGCCGACCTATTCGTTCGAACCGGTAAAGTATCCCACCGAAGTGGATCCGCTGGATGGCAGCGTCTTGTCGGAGCTTGGTTTGCTGGCACCACGTACTGAACAGGCTTTACAGCACTGGCTATATTACCCTTCCTGGAAGCGTGTGGTGTGGAAGCAGCCTTTGAAGGAGCCGCAGGAGCCGGGTAGCTGTTTGTTGATGTTGCCAGCAGCTATGGATGCTACAGCACTAAAAGATAAAATACTTGAATATAATAAGGGTCAACTGGTGATCGAAGTGGTGGCCGGTACTTCCTACGTGTCATTGGGGGGAGGTCGCTACAGCATCGATCATACCGATCAACGACAATATGAGCAGCTGGTCGCCGACCTGGCTGCTGGTGGGCAAAGGATCAGGGAAGTCGTCTATGCCGCAGGGATACAGGTACGCGAAGGATTGCCGGCGCTGCACGCAGCCCATGCTGATCTGTGCAGTACCTATTTTGGATTGGTGTGGCTAATCCAGGCCTTGTTGCGCCAGGGCATGCTGCAGGATCAACGGATTGCCGTATTGACGGCAGGACTGCAAAGTGTAGTAGGGCACGAAGGTAGGTGCTACGCACAATCCCTGCTGCTGGGGCTCGTCAATGTGTTGCCGCAGGAGTACGCCGTAAACTGCTTCAATGTGGACCTGCTGGCGCCTGCTGATATCAATGATCATGCGGCGCAATTGGCTGCTGCTGTCCTTGGTCATCATGGACGTGAAGCACGGGTCATTGCCTTGCGGAATGGTCATTGGTGGTCGCCCCATTACCAGCAGCATGACCAGCCACTGGAGTTGCCGCCTGCGGCCATCCGGCAGGGTGGGGTATACCTGGTAACAGGTGGGCTTGGCAACCTGGGTTTTGTACTGGGAAGTTATTTGTTGCAACAATATGGCGCGAAGCTGGTCGTAACCGGCCGGCGGCGTGCAGAAGATATCAGTGGTGCGCACCTCGAAAGGTACAGGGCCCTGTGTGCCATCAGTAACGAGGTACACTATTGCTCCTGCGACGTGTCGGATGCCGATGCCTTTGGTGCGGCTGTTGCTGGCATCGTGCAACAGTTTGGCGACATACATGGCGTGATCCATGCGGCCGGGCTGATCGATGAACGCTACTTCGAAACGGTAGATGATATTTCTGTGCCGAAGACCCTGGCCATGCTGCAACCCAAAGTGGCAGGTATAGAAAACTTATACAACCAGTTCCGCCACCGCAAGCCCGATTTTGTATGGCTTGCCTCCAGTCTCGCTACGGTGCTGGGCGGTTTGGGGTTCAGCAGCTACACGGCTGCCAACCTTTATATGGATCATTTGGTGATGGCGAAAGCCGCTGAATTGCCGGCGTGGCGTAGTGTTGGTCTTGGAGGAATGGCATTTTCGCGGGAGGAGATCCAAAAAGAATCAGGTCCTGTTCGCTTTGCACTGAAACCAGCAGAGCTTGTCACCCTATTTCACTGGAGCCTGGGGGATAGGGGCAGTCAGGTATTGATCCAATCCATTGAGCCGCTGGCGGCACGTATTCACCGTATATATGAACTGGAAAGGGATAGATCGCTGAACGATGAACCTGTACAACAGGACCAGCCAGGGGCGGAAAGACCGCGGATGTCTACCCTTTTTACGGCCCCGGAAACCGCCACGGAGATCCGCCTTACACAGTTGTATGAACAGTTTTTCGGCATATCGGGTATTGGTACCAATGATAACTTTTTTGAATTGGGGGGCGATTCGCTCAAAGGGATGATGTTGATGAAGCGGATACGAAGGGAGTTGGGCGTCGAGATTACCCTCACCGATTTTTTAACGAATACAACGCTCCGCCTGCTGTCGGCAAGGATCGATGAGCGGACATGGGTTGCCACTGCAGGCGTACCACTTGAAAATGAAATAGTCATCTGATCCAATCAAACCACTTATGGAGATGGAAAGTATTTTAAAGAGACTCAGGGAGCAGAATATCGTGATTTCGCTGGAGAATAACGACCTGAAGATAAAGTTCAATGGGAAAGGGTTGCCGCCCGAATTATTGCAGGAGCTTCGTGACAATAAGCAGCAACTGGTACAATACCTCTCAGGTCTGGAAGCCGGCAAAAACGATCGTATACAACCGATAGGGCGGCAGGAAAGTTATCCCCTGTCTTCTGCACAAAACAGGTTGTGGATACTGTGTCAGTTCGAAGGTGCTAGTCGTGCTTACAATATGCCCGGCGTGTATGTGCTGGAGGGAAAGATGGATGTCAGTGCGCTGGAGGATGCATTTGGCGCCCTGGTGGCGCGGCATGAAATACTTCGTACGTCGTTTCGTGAAGACCGGTATGGGGAGATCAGGCAGTTTGTGCACCCCGCAGAGGAGGTGGATTTTCAACTCCTGTATAATGATTGGCAGGCGTCAGATGATGCAGCCGCATTATTGCAAGAGGCAATCCGGTCGGATATACGTTATTCTTTTCAGTTGTCCGCCGCGCCTTTGTTGCGTGCCTGTATATACCAGGTAGCGCCGGAGAAATACGTCTTTACGTGTGTGATGCATCATATTGTCAGCGATGGTTGGTCGCTGGAGGTATTGTTTTCAGAATTGCTGGCGTTGTACCATGCCCTGCTGCATGGTACGGCGATTGCCCTGCAGCCACTTCGGATCCAATACAAGGATTACGCCTATTGGCAGGATCAGCAGTTGAATCATTCGGCTGCCAATGTTCATAAATCGTGGTGGTTGCAGCAACTGGCGGGCGAACTGCCCGTGCTGCAGTTGCCGGAAGATTTTCCGCGGCCCCGCGAGAAAACCTATCGCGGCGGCAGGGTGACCCGCAGCGTCGACAAGCAGACCATGAAGGCCTTCAGGCAGTTTTGCCAGGCCCGGGATGCTTCGTTGTTTATGGGGCTGCTATCCGTCGTATACCTGTTGCTGTACCGCTATACCGGTCAAACCGATATTGTATTGGGTAGCCCAACGGCCGGCCGCGATCACATGGACCTGGAAGATCAGATTGGTCTCTACCTCAATACGATCGCCTTGCGAACACGTTTTTCGGGAGACGATCGGATGGATGAATTGCTGCACCGCGTCCGGGAGGTAACGCTGGGCGCCTTTGAACACCAGTCTTATCCTTTTGAACGATTGGTAGACGACCTGAATGTTCAACGTGACCTGAGCAGGAGCCCACTCTTCGATGTAATGGTTATCCTGCAGAACGCCTATGGGAAAGGCGGCGATGTAAAACAACATTTTGGTGATGTACGTGTCAGTGGCTATCCGTTCGAAGATCATGTCGTCAGTAAGCTGGACCTCACCTTCGACTTTGTAGAACATGCGGATGAGCTACAGGCCACCATCGAATTCAATACCGATATATACCGGGAGCAGACTGCGCAGCAACTGATCGACCACCTGCTGCAATTACTGCAAGCGGTGCTGGAGCATCCTGCTACCCCGCTCCATCAATTTGATTACTTAACGGCTACCGAAAAGCACCGGTTGCTGACAACTTTCAACGATACGCATACTGCGGTACCGGTACCCGATACCATCCTGCACATGCTGGAGGAACAGGTCAGGAAAACGCCCGAAGCAACGGCCCTGATCGTAGAAGGCCGGGTATTCTCGTACAGAATGCTGAATGAGCGGGCCAACCGGATCGGTCATTATTTACGCATAGCGAAGCAGGTAAAACGGAATGATCTCGTGGGGCTGCAGCTGGAGCGTAACGAGTGGATGCTTTTTTGCCTGCTGGGCATATTGAAAAGCGGTGCAGCCTATGTGCCTATCGACCCAACTTATCCGCCCGGCCGGATCGAATATATTCTTTCTGACAGCAACTGTGTGACGGTCATTGACGAACCATTGCTGGAGGATATCAAGGAACGACTGAGCGATTATGAGGCGACCGATGCCCCGATCAAAGTGCAGCCTGCCGACCTGGCTTATTGTATGTATACCTCCGGAACCACGGGCAATCCAAAAGGATGCCTGCTGACCCATGCCAATGTTGTTAATTTTTTCATCGGTATGAATGGTGTCTTTTCCCGCACACCTGGCACTTTGCTCGCCCTTACCAACAATACATTTGACATTTCAGTGCTTGAATTGGTATGGACCTTGACGAATGGCTACACGGTAGTGCTGCAGAAAGATGTGCTTGACGTGACGGCAGCGGGTAAAAAGCCCTTGAAGCCGATCGATTTCAGCTTGTTTTATTTTGGCAATGCCGATGCGGGCACTTTCGGCGATAAATATAAACTATTGTTCGACGGCGCTCAGTACGCCGATTGTAATGGCTATACGGCGGTATGGACGCCCGAGCGGCATTTTCATGAGTTTGGCGGATTGTACCCCAATCCTTCTGTGCTGGGCGCGGCGCTGGCTGCGGTGACTAAGCGGGTGCAGATCCGTGCGGGTAGTGTGGTGTTGCCACTACATCACCCTGTACGCATAGCGGAAGAATGGGCGGTGGTAGACAATATCTCTCATGGGCGTGTTGCCATCGCCTGTGCCTCGGGCTGGCATGTCGGCGATTTTATTTTTTCGCCCGCCAGCTATGCACGGAAAACAGCGGAGATGTACCGTCATATTGAAACGATCCAGCAGCTATGGCGTGGAGAACCGGTCGTATTTGAAGACGGCAATGGCAATCCTAAAAGTATCAACATCTATCCGCGACCCGTACAGGCACAGCTACCCTTGTGGATCACTTCTGCCAACAGTGCTGACACGTTTAGGTCGGCCGGTAAGCTCGGCGCGGGTGTGCTCACGCACTTGCTCGGCGAAACGGTAGAAGGGCTGGCTGTCAAGATACAGGCCTACCGGGCGGCATTTGCAGAAAGCGGCCACGATCCTTCAAAAGCAAAAGTGGCGTTGATGTTACATACCTATGTGGGGGAAGACATGAACTCGACCTATGAGAAGGCCCGCGGCCCTTTCATGGACTACCTGCGCACTTCCGTGGGGTTGTTGAAAGCGTTTGCCGTTGACCTGAATATGGACATCGAGGCGGAAAATTTTTCGGAAGAGGATATGCAGAGTTTGCTGGAACATGCCTTTGACCGTTATGTTACAACTGCCAGCCTGATCGGGACCCGTGAGTCCTGTACAAAAATGCTGGAGCGGTTGAGCGATATTGGTGTGGATGAGGTGGCCTGCCTCATCGATTTTGGCGTCGGGTACAAAGATGCAATGGAAGGATTGTACCGGCTTACGGCGTTGAAGGGTGAATACAACGCACATGCTGCACCACCGGCCACCGATCATTCCATTCATACACAACTTCAGCAGTACCAGGTGTCGCACCTGCAGTGCACGCCGTCGATGGCTGCGTTGCTGAAAACAGCGGAAGGCCCTTTACGTTCTCTGCGTACTGTGTTGCTGGGTGGCGAAAGATTGCCATTGTCGCTTGCCAACGAATTACACGAAGCGATACCGGGCCTGCAGTTGTACAATATGTATGGGCCAACGGAAACGACCATCTGGTCGGCCTGCGCACCGATCGGTCGGGATGCGGAAAAGATCGTCGTTGGAAAGCCCATTGCCAACACCGCTATCTATATTCTGGATCAACACCGGCAATTGTTGCCCCTGGGTGTTGCCGGTGAACTCTTTATTGGTGGAAAAGGGGTAGCGATGGGGTATCTCCACAAGGAGGAGCTGACAGCGGAACGTTTTGTGGACAGTCCCTTCGTAGCCGGTGACCGGCTTTACCGAACGGGTGATTTCGGTAAGTGGCTGCCCGATGGTTCGATCGAATATATTGGTCGTAAAGACGACCAGGTGAAGATAAATGGTCACCGCATAGAACTCGGTGAAGTAGAGGCGGCATTGCTGTCATATACGCAGGTTAGTGAAGTGGCCGCGTGGGTAAGGGTGTTGTCTAATGGCGAGAAAGAGCTGATTGCCTGTTTTGTTGGCAGCGAACCGATCGATGCGACGATACTGAGGGATTTTTTGCGCAATAGGCTGCCGGCATCTATGATACCTGCTCATTTTATACAAATGCCGCAGCTGCCGTTGACGGCGAATGGGAAAGTAGACCGTAAGCGGTTACCGGCGCCGGAAATGACCGTGCGTGCAGAGCACGCATTCGTTTCTCCACGCAATGCCATCGAACAACAATTGGTGCAGGTATGGCAGGAACTGTTGGGACGTGATCAGATCGGCGTAACGGATAATTTCTTCGACCTGGGGGGCAACTCCATCCGCATCGTTAAAATGGTGTCGCTGGTCAATAAAATGGGTGGTAAAAGGTTGTCGGTTGCTTCTGCCTTTCGCTTTCCAACCATCAGTGTACTGGCTGCCTACCTGAGTGAAGTAGAAGACAAGGATGGTGAAGGGCTCGTCAAAGAAATTGAAAATTCCGTGGATGTCATGGATCGAACAATGAGTTTATTAAATGCTGCCCATGAAGAATGATAAAAAGTACAGCGGCCTGGAAATTGCCATCGTAGGTATTTCGTGTAATATGCCGGGAGCGGCTGATAGACGTGAGTTCTGGCACAACCTGCAAAATGGCCTGGAATGTACGCACCGGATGTCGCGTGAGGAAATGCAGGCCCTCGAAATGGAAGAAGAGACGATCCGGAACGAGGCGCATATCCCGGTGGTGCCCGCACTGAAGAACAAAGATACTTTCGATGCGGCTTTCTTCGACTACACACCGGCAGAAGCTATGCTGATGAACCCCGTTCACCGGGCCCTGCATCAATGCGTATGGGAAGCGCTCGAAGACGCGGGCTGCTATCCGGAGCGCGTAAATGGTCCCATCGGTTTTTATGTAGGAGCAGGCGATGATTCCAATTGGCGCTTGTATGCGCGATTGAAGAACCGGACAGAGGGCATGGATAGTTTCAGTCTCAATAATATCAGCAACAAGGATTTTCTGGCCGGACTGGTTGCGTATAAGCTCAATTTGAAAGGGCCGGTGGTGGCCATCAATACGACCTGTTCCACTTCCCTGGTAGCGATTCATCAGGCCTGCAAAAGCCTGCTTTTTGGAGAGGCCAAGGTGGCATTGGCGGGCGGCATTACGTTGCGCAGTGAAATTCAGTATGGCTATTTTTACCAGGAAGGGATGATCTTTTCGAAAGACGGGCACAACCGTACTTTCGATGCAGGTGCAAGTGGAACGGTGGCCACGGAGGGGGCTGGCATTGTGGTGCTGAAACGTTTACAGGATGCGATCGATGACCATGATCATATATACTCAATTATCAAAGGAAGCGCTATCAACAACGATGGCAACCGCAAGGTTGATTTTACGGCGGTAAGCGTGGAGGGGCAGGTTGATTGTATCACCCGTGCGCAAAAAGTAGCAAGGGTTCCTGCGGAGAGCATCAGCTATGTAGAAGCCCATGGTACGGCGACCCGGCTGGGCGACCCCATCGAGGTGGAAGCCCTCAACGTCGTATTTAACCATTGTATGGAGCGATCCTGCGCTATCGGTTCTGTAAAGACGAATATTGGTCATCTGGATACTGCTGCTGGTGTTGCTGGGTTGATCAAAACGGCGTTGAGCTTGCAGCACCGTCAGTTGCCTCCGAGCCTTCACTTCGAAGTGGCCAATCCGGAGATCGATTTTGCGGGTGGTCCTTTTTATGTAAATACGTCGCTACAGGATTGGGTGCGCCGGGGCGACTGGCCTTTGCGTGCTGGTGTGAGTTCCTTTGGTATCGGTGGCACCAATGCGCACGTGATACTGGAAGAAGCGCCGGCTGTGGAAAGCAGTGACGCGGGACCAGCCAACAAGTTGTTGACGGTGTCGGCACGGACGGCACAATCGGTGAAGCGGTACCTGGAGAGGCTACTCCGTTTTTTAGGAGAAGAACCAGACCTCAACCTGGGTGACCTGTGTTATACGTTGCAGACCGGTCGCAAAGCCTTCGGGTACCGTTGTACCACGGTTTTCCGCGACCGTGCCGATCTGCTGGATCAGTTGTCCGGTGGGCGGCTTGCGGGGCAGGTGCGCCGCAGTGCCGACCGTAGTGTGGGGGTCGTGTTCCTGTTCTCGGGCCAGGGATCGCAGTATGCGGGTATGGGCCGCGACCTGTATGAACAGGATGCGGTGTTCCGTGCTTATATGGATAAAGGGTTCTCGCTGTTGCAATCGCTGACGGGTGAGGACCATCGTTCGATATTGTATGGTGAGGAAGGTGGTAAGATCAACCAGACAAAATATACACAGCCCTTGCTGTTTCTGCTGGAATATGCTTTGTCGATGTGGCTGGGTCAACTGGGGATCGTACCGCGTTATATGCTGGGTCATAGTCTGGGAGAATATACGGCTGCGTGCGTAAGCGGTGTTATCGCTTTTGAGCAATGCCTTGAACTGGTTGTGCGGCGGGGTGCTTGTATGAATGCCGCGCAACCGGGATCGATGGTGAGTATTTCGCTGAGTGAAGCAGCCGTGCAGGTATACCTGCAGGAAGGGTTGTCGCTGGCAGCAGTGAACGGCCCGGAGCAGGTTGTGCTATCGGGTGAACTGGCTGCGATTGACCGGCTGACGCAGGCGCTGGAGGCCGACGCTGTTGTATACCGGGTGTTGCATACGTCGCATGCCTTTCATTCGGCAATGATGGAGGAGGCCGGCGCCTCGTTCTTGCCCTACTGGAAGCACGTATCGATCCAGAAGGCTACGATCCCTTTTATCTCCAACGTTACCGGTGGGTTCATAGGCGCATCAGAGTTGGAGCATGCGGACTACTGGGTGCGGCAGATGCGGGAGGGGGTGCAGTTCTCCAAAGGGCTGCAAACGATCCTTCAACAAGGGAGCCGGGAAGAACTGGTATTTGTGGAAGTAGGGGCGGGCCAGTCGCTGATCAGTTTGCTGAAGCAGCAGCCGGTCGCAGAGCTGCCGGCAGCGTT
>NZ_JARKMX010000012.1 GCF_029360705.1 Paraflavitalea pollutisoli
TTAAGGAAGTACGATACTGCGCAGGATCAAATAAAGAAGATATATCACCATCACAAGGGCAGGTATGGCTATAGAAGAATTACATTGGAAATGAAGAATAAGGGCTGTGCTATCAATCATAAAACAGTCTCAAAGTTGATGAGGGCACTGGGGCTAAAATCTTTGATCAGAAGAAAACGATACAATTCCTTTAAGGGTGACGTGGGCAAGATTGCTCCCAATCTCTTAAATAGGGATTTTACCGCAACAGGCCCTTGCCAGAAATGGGCAACCGACATTACAGAATTCAAAGTAGGGGATAAAAAGCTGTATTTATCTCCAATCATAGAGCTATTTAACGGAGAAATCATCAGTTACAATTTGTCAGAGTCTCCTAATTTTGAACAGGTATCTCTCATGTTAAAGGATGCGTTCAAAAAGGCCGATAGGAATAAAAGATTAATCTTACACTCTGATCAGGGATGGCAATATCAAATGAAAGATTATCAACAAATGCTGAAGAAAGAAGGTATTAATCAGAGTATGTCCAGGAAGGGTAACTGCCTGGATAATGCCATAATTGAAAATTTCTTTGGAATTATAAAATCAGAACTGTTCTACCTCAATAAATACAAGCAAATCAGTGAACTTAAAAAAGATATAAAACACTATATTAAATACTATAACAATGACAGAATCAAACTCAATCTAAAAGGAATGAGCCCGATAAAATATCGAGCTCATCACTGTAATACTTAATTTTTTAACTGTGTCCAACTTTTGGGGTTCACTGCA
>NZ_JARKMX010000013.1 GCF_029360705.1 Paraflavitalea pollutisoli
TCAGAATCTACCATAAATTCAACATTTATGTGCTATTGCTTTCCAAACTTTCAAAGATCTTTATCAGTTACTTCAGAGCCTCTCAGCCCTTCTTCGCTGACCCCCGTTTCGTTGGGGTTGCAAAGGTAAGTGATTTTTATATTTCACCAAATTTATTCCTAGTTATTTTTCAGATTTTATTCTGACAATCAGCTGAGAACATATTTAGAAGAACTTCTTGTTTTGAGTACTGTACCGGTTAAGGATGACTAGTATTCGGGGTGTGCCAACATTGAAGTGGCGTTGTTTGCAGGGCTTCGTGTGTTGTGATTAGTTAGAGCCTGTGTGCCTGCGTTGTTACTGTTAGAAGCCTGGTTAAAGGCGTTAGAGCAGTGTAATAAGGTTATGAAAAAAGTAGGCTCTCATAAATAGCAAAACCCCTTACAAGTGAATGCAAGGGGTTTTGTAATAAATATGGCAGCTACCTACTCTCCCGCATTGTTGTGCAGTACCATCGGCCATGAGGGGCTTAACTACTCTGTTCGGTATGGGAAGAGGTGAACACCCTCGGTAAAACCACCATAAGAAGGTAATACCGGATTAGATTTGATCTTGCGATCATGATTATCCAGTCAATAAGTTACATATTGGGAAGTTGTAAATGAACAGCAACAGATATTAACCATGTTGTATTCACAAAATTGATT
>NZ_JARKMX010000014.1 GCF_029360705.1 Paraflavitalea pollutisoli
TTACGCAATACCTGTTCATAGGCACGGCGTATGTTGCGATTATCCAGTATACGTGCTAGTAACTCCATTAGCCATTGCTTTTTTTTCTCGTCGCTTTGTTTCGTATTTTCTTCAAAACCACTGCTCAGCACTGATTAATACGCTCAGGCTTCCGGCCTTACCCTTTTAATTCAGTCTCACCTTAGAGTGAGTTTTCTGCTTTCATCACAGTGATTCCAGTTCCATGACTACTCCGCAGCATTCTGATGTCTGGGCCTTCCCTGTTTAGGCCACAGGTACTACTTCCAGAGCTGACTTCTGCCAAACCTGATATACCATCTCTGATATTCATTGCCCCTTTAGGATACGCGTCTCCCGCCGGCAGCAGTTGGGCAGATATCCCCAGGTAAGACCTTACACTTTCATCCCATGTGTCCGCTGTATTTACATCATAGAGGTTCCGGATAGTTTAGGACTTTAGCTTGCTTAGCAGCCTTGTCCACCTCTTGATGCCTTGTATACAGTTTCTGTTCGTCGGACCGGGACTTTGCCGCAGGCTTCCTTCAGATTCCACCTCGCGGTGGACACCCTTGCCATTGGCTAACGGTTCCCACTATCAAGGCCCGTAGAGGACTCCCACCTCCAAGTTTAAGATCATGCTGGGCACACCAAGAGAACGGGTGCTTCCAGCGAAGCACCCGTTCTTTTTTAAAGACGGTGCGGCCACCGCGTCATGAGGACGAGCCCTGAGCATTATTTCGATCACCATCCGCCCGAACAGATCACCGGCGTACCGCGTAGTTTGACCCAAGTAGCGTACAGTTTTGACCGGTAACCGGGTATTTTTGGTGGCCTACAAGCTAAATAGCTTGTTTACTTCGTATATAGACAAAGGCTTCTGACGTGAACAAAGTAGTATTGTTCCTATACCTTTGTCTGTCTATACATTGCACCAAAATGACAAAGGAAAGGAACCAACCCAACCAAACCTACCTCGCCCTGGGCGACTCATATACCATTGGCGAAGGTGTACCGGAGGCGGAGAATTTTCCGCACCAGGCTGTTCAGCTATTGAACAAGGCCGGACATCCATTCAGCAAACCTACCATTATTGCCAAGACCGGCTGGACGACAGACGAACTGACGGCCGGCATCGCGGCGGCCAATCCGCCGGGTCCTTACAATATCGTGTCGTTGCTGATCGGGGTCAACAACCAGTACCGTGGTCGCAGCAGTGAGGAGTACAAGGGCGAGTTTGAAGGATTGTTGCTGAAAGCGATTGCCTATGCAGGTGGCAACAACAACCATGTATTTGTGTTATCGATCCCTGATTGGGGAGTTACGCCGTTTGCCGAGGGGCGCGATCGTGCGCAGATCGCTTTGGAGATCGACCAATTCAATGCGATCAACCAGGCGGTAGCGGCGCAATACAAGGTACACTATATCGACATTACACCCGGTACGCGCGAAGCAGCGACCGATCGTACATTACTCACCTCCGACAATCTCCATCCATCGGGTAAAGATTATGAACGCTGGGCCGAAAAGTTGGCAACAGGGATCGGAAACCTGGAGAATTAAGTATTCACCGTCCTGCCAAAACCAGGTGCTTAGCGATATCGTATATGCGCGGGTAAGTCTTTCACATGACAAACTCGGAGCATTGTTATTTATTTCAGGAGAAACTTGACAACGAAAATGCCAGTTATTATTTCGTTAGCAACGGATACCGTAGATTATTGAAAGTTGTTCAATATACTTATGTGGGAATAAACCGTGAACGGCCTACCTATAATTTTGGTTTTGGAACGCTGAATCTGGACAATGGCACGTTGCAAGACATGGATATTTCTGCCAATGGTGATGCTTATAAAGTCTTTAATACAGTTTTAAACACCGTTCTGGATTTCCTTAAACGCTTTCCGGGTGCCATGATAATGGTAGAAGGAAGTGATAGCAATACACTATATCCTGATTTATGTTGGCTCACTTGTAACAAAAACTGTGCACCCCCTCACTGCCGGAATCAACATCGAAGGATAAAACTTTACAAATCATTTCTAAATAAGAACTATGATTTGTTATCAAAGGAATATCAATTTTGCGGAGGCGTAAAAAACACTCATAATGAATATGTTATGGAGGAATATCGAAGAAACAACAACTATGAATCTATTTTCTTTATTCAGAAACAATTAGCTAATTTTATGATATGAAAAGCGTAAAGAAAATTCCACCCAACATGTCGGATACCGAAACGAAGGATTTTCTGAAGCAAGTAGCCCAAACGTTTGCAGGAGTGAATCACTTTCCCGAAAAAACAGCCCTTGCGCGTGAGATCTTAAAGAATACAAAGTTCCCACCAATCCCTAAACCTAAAGCCTGACCTTCGGGGGAGATACAGCCATGCATGACAGCCAAGTCCAATTACAGCACTAAACTATTCAATTTAGTTGTTGAGGCCCCTCACCACTTTCTCCTTCTTAACCGCCTTCAGTGAATTGATAAGGCCCAGCAGGATCGGTGTCATAGCCCCGGGAATGAAAACCAGCGCTACAAATTTGTTTCCCTTTTGGGTCATTAAGAGTAGGCCAAGAGCCAGGAGAATCAGATTACCAATCCCCAGCGCATAAAAGGCCACTTTCAGCATCTTCTCGTTTTTCAGTAATTCTTCCTTACTCATCTCGTGGCGTTTCTTCGAAGCCATACAGTCGGTTATTTTGGTTAATTTCGCAAAGTTGAACCGAATTCGTTTACCCTGCAAGCAGTCAGAAATTTATGACTACACCACAATCTAATCCCGAAGAAGAAACCTGTCCGGCACAAGCCCTGCTCAAATCCCTGTCTGGCAAAAACAAAGCCGCCATATTCCGGTTGGCCGTATCAGCCCCGCTGCGCTTCAGTAGCCTCCTGCGCCAGATACCAGGCTCCAACAAACAATCATTGACTGTCGCCCTGCGCGAAATGGAAGCAGAAGCCTTATTACAACGGGTTGTCGTGCAGGAAAAGCCGTTGCATGTAGAATACGTACTGACCCCCAAAGGACAATTGCTCATCCCCGTCTTCGAACAACTGGAAAAGCTTAGTCAGGAGTAACTCCATGTACCAGATTGTCCATCGCTGTAAAAAAACTCTCCCTACCCGGTAAACGGGCAGCAGATCAAACCGCCATCATACAACCATCCTCCGCTGCCTGATCCGGCAATGGCAACACTCCATACAGTTTGGATACAGACTCCAGGTGAAAATCGCTTACCTTTCCCTTCACCAATTCTAGTTGTATGAGATCATGCGCACTTCTCATCGCATCACTCCTGACCCTGGCTGCCACCGCACAAACCAAACAACGCGCCCGCGCCCTGGGTGTACCTTTCGATGGCACCACCGGCCCGCTCAATGCCATCACCGATGTACCAGGTATACTGGTCGGTTATAAAACGATCATTAAAGGGAAAGCCGATAGCCTCATCAGGGGTAAAGGCCCCGTTCGCACCGGCGTGACCGTCATACTGCCCAAAGGCAAAAGTCTGGAAGGGTATCCTGCCGGTTGGTTCTCCCTCAACGGAGACGGCGAAATGACCGGCATTCCTTACATCGATGATTACGGAAGGGGCTACGGCGCCATTGGTATTACCAATACCAACAGTGTAGGTACCGTACGGGACGCCATTGGCCAGTGGAATACCAAAGAGTTCTCCTCGGGCAACTCGCTCGACTTTGCCTTTTCCATGCCCATCGTGGCTGAGACCTTCGATGGTATGCTCAATGATATCAATGGATTTCATGTAAAAACCCAGGATGTATGGGATGCCCTCGACAGCGCACATGGAGGCGCCATTGCCGAAGGCAATGTAGGCGGAGGTACCGGGATGTCGCTGTTTGGTTTTAAAGGGGGAAGCGGTACGGCCTCGCGTGTAATCAGGATCGATAGTACCAGCTATACCGTGGGCGTTTTTGTCCAGGCCAATTTTGGCGGCCGCAAATTCCTGAACGTAGCCGGTGTGCCCGTAGGCAAAGAGATCACCGACCTGCGGCCCGTAGTGAACATGAAAGAAAAGAAAGACGGCTCCATCATTGTGGTCATCGCTACCGACGCGCCATTGATGCCCCTGCAACTGAAACAGGTGGCCAAACGGGCCGTCATTGGCATAGCGCGCACCGGCGGCTGGGCCAGCAATGGCTCGGGTGACATTTTCGTCGCTTTGAGCACCCATCAACCAGGTTTAAAAGGCTCCCTTGAGCAATGGAGTACCGTACACAAAGAAATGATGGACCCTATTTACCTGGCCACCGCCGAAGCCACGGAAGAAGCCATTATCAACGTGCTGCTGGCCGCCGAGACCATGCAGGGCATCAATGGCAATACCTGGCATGCCCTGCCCCATGACCGGCTGGTACAGGTGCTGAAGCAATACAACCGGTTCAACAAGCGATAAACAATGGGTAAAACGGGCTGCCTGGTCGCCCACACCACCACCATACATTCCCGATCCATCGGCCAACCTTGGGTCAAGTGCGCTTTAACTCCGATAGATCACCGATGGATGGTGCATGGATAGTCCCGGCTTGGGCGGCTGCGCCTGCCCCTTCCCTGGCAGCTACAAGAACGTGCGCCCTACTTTCATACCTACCTGTCTAGGATCCCGTACCTACCTGCCTAGGACCTCACCACATGGGTTGATGCCACCCTTTACCCGTGCAGTATATTTACCGTTAAGATGAACCATGGCAAGATTCGACGGCATACCTGCTTTTACGGGCTCCATTGGCCCGGTGTGCATCTACCAGATGCATGGACGCTACTTCATGCGTACGCGCAGCAATCTTACCGGCGAGCGAGTCAAAACAGATCCTGCCTTCCGGAAAACCATGCAGTATGCCGGTCTATTGAGCCGGGCGTCGAAAATTGCGTCGATCGTATATGGAGAAGTCAACCCCGACAAGAAACAGCATACCCTGTACAGAAAGCTAACCGGGGAAGCAATGTGTTGGCTGCGCTACCAGTGGGCCGAGGGTGAGATCATTGATTTTCTTCGCCAGCAATATGGCCAATCGGGCGTTATCGAGGTATACCCAAAGGTATCGTTGAATCGCCCCTACGGCCGGCAAACACCCATCCTGCAGCCGGGCAAACCCTCACTCGGGGGGTGCTCCGCAAAAAAAGAGCCGTTTAAAACCCTTTTTGGCAAACAGGAATACCAGCTTCGGCGACGTGCTGTCAATAAGTTAATTATCGACTATGAGTGGGCTACTTAGGCCATTAGGCTTGTTAGTTCGCATTTTTCTACTAAACTTGCGACTTCAATCGCCCGTTTCCACCATGGATATGCAACAAACACCACCGACAACGTCCGCACCCCAGGCTCCATTAGCTACTGGCACACCATACGCTAAACTCAGCTGGCGGGAAAAGTTTGCCGGTATCATCGTGTTGTTCATCGGGTTCGTGTACCTCTTCGTGCAGGTCAGCAGTTTCCTATCGTCTAAGGCCGATACCTTCTCTGTCAACGAAGGCGATATACACATCAGCTCCAGTGAACTGATGAACCATGTACGTTCTATTGTATCCATCATATTGGCCTTACTGGGTGGCTGGTTGCTGCTCAACGGTAAAAAAGCTGGTTGGGTAATCTCCGTGCCCTTGTTGCTGCTCATCCTGACCATCGCCACCTGGTTGATGATCGCTTACTATCCGCTGGCCGATAACCTAAGCAAAATACTCGGCGGAACGGTGGTCTTCCTGATCCTGCTCGCACTCCTGTTTCTGATCCTACCATCCGCCAGAAAAAAATATAAGGTCACCCGGATTACTGTGATCTCCATGGTGACCTTACTCGTATTATTGGCCGCAATGTATTTCTTTATGCAATAAGGCGGTAGCGATTACAGCACATCTCCCTCATCTACCTGGTAGCGCTCCTTGATCTTGCGCATCACTTCATCCATCGAAGCACGGTGATCCCGTGGATTCCACTCACCACGCTCCCACTTCTCGAGCTCCTCGTCGATGTGTTTTTGCTGTAAAGCGGAAAGCTTATCTGTTAACTGGTCCGACACTTCCTTTTGCTTGCGGTAGAAAGCCTTCTTCTTTTCAGAAGTCAATTCTTTGTCTTTGCGCATCTCATTTTCAGCTGCAGCCATTTGTGTCAATTCTTCCTTGGCCAGCGCAATATCATAAGGACCTACGGGCATGATCAGTTTTGAAACGATCGGCCCCACCTCGATCAGGATGATCAGCAGCGACAATAGCAAACTCGTCCAGAACACACTGCTTTCTTCAGAAGCCAGGTCAGATAAGGCCTTGTTCCGTTCCAGGAAACCCACATTGGCCTTCGCTGCCGCTTCGTATTGTTTGCGTTTGTCTTCCAGGCCAGCTTTGGCACCAGCGAGGATACTATCTTGTTTGGCGATATCCACCTGCAACAGGGCCAACTCCGGACTGTACTGCTGGCGGGCCGTTTCAAAGGCGTTCATCTTCAGCCGGGTCAGGTTTTCAATGCCCCTCCTGCCCGATCCACCTGTACCATCCGCCTCCTGCACATACGACTGTTGCAGGCGGTGCAACGTATCTTCGATCGACAGTTTGCGGGTGATCAGCCGGTTGCGTTCCGCTTCCGTGGTCTGCATCAGCGCTTTGTTCTCCGCCTGCAGCAGACTGTCATTCAGCCGAATCTTCTTGTGAATATTCTCTACCACTTTGGTATCGATCTCCTTTTCGAAGATCTTCAATTCGAGGGGCCGGGCAATGGTCACCCCGATCAGCAGCGCCAGCGCCACCCGTGGCACCGCCATCCAGGCCTGCTTGCGCGGACTGACCCCATACTTACGCATGGTAGACACCAGAAACCGGTCGAAGTTGAAGATGATAAGGCCCCACACCAGGGCGAAGACAAATGTCCACCCAATGCTGTTGAAGATGCTGTAGATCGCATAGCCGGAGGATACGGCAGCCAATACAAAGGTGGCGAGGATCACGCCTCCCAGGCCACTGTACTTGCTGTGTTCTGATGGAAATTGCTTGAGGAGTTGCTGATGTGCGCCGGCACACCACCACAAAAAATTCGAGTCGGATCGTTTTCCACTCCCCCCGCTGAAGGAGTCGTAGGCGTACAGGTCATTACCCTGCACAGGTTCTTTGGCAGACATAAGAATGCTTTTAGGAAATAAATTGTAAAAGTTGAACGATAGCGGTTGAAGTGGAACGAGAATACAACGGCAAATAACGGCAATAATTGCAAATGAAACGTGAAAACAGGTGGTAATTCGCCGATAATTCACCGGCAAAGACGACTGGCGCCAGCAGGTTGATAGCGGTACTATTCGGACCGATGCCGGCATAAGTATTCAACGCCTGGCTGGATACTCATAGCGCCGCCTGTATCGACAGCGCATGGTGGAAAATATTCAACGGATCGTAAGCTGCCTTTACCGCCTGCAGACGTGGGTGGCCCGCCTTATAATAGAGTGTGTACCAGGGGGTAACGGAAGTATTCCAGTCGGCACTGGCCAGGTCGGTATCCGGATGGTTGATCATGGCGCCATCCGTCTGTTCATTGGGAACCGGCACACCACCCGAAGCAGCAAAGAGATCCTTGTAAAAATTGCGCACCCAATCGAGGCTGGGCTTTTCGCCGGATGGATCCATCCAACCGGTATTGCAGGCCACATCCATGATAGCATCCCGTTGTGCCGACGCGGTGTGGTCGGGAGGAATGGCGTTGACCACTCCGCCGTAGGTGGCCAGGCCTATCATACCGCCAATCGGCACCTGCGCCGTGAGGTATCGATAAGCAGTAGCTATCTGATCGTCCGTCAATGGGCGGCGGAAGAAAGCATCTTTTATTTTTGCCTGTGCCTTGTCGAAGCCAGGTTGAAAGAGTTCGGGAAAAGGATTCAGCGCAAATTGCAGCCAGGCGTTCTCCTCCAACTGTTTTGTATAAGCCAGCCCCACCGGCTCTACGACGTCTTTTACAAACGCGTTGATGACGTCCGCAGCGGTAGCTCCTGTGGCCAATCCTTTGATCTCTATTTTGCCGATGTTGCGGTGATTCAGAAATAGAATGCCAAATAACGATATATAGGGAGAGTTTGGTCCACCATGGCGCAAGCACCAGTCACCAAACCGATGTACGAGCGTCGCGAAAGAGGCTTCGTCGAAATCTTTCCACTCCCACCCGATCCGGAATGTGGTCAGGGTAGCGGGCGCTTGGGGTAATGTCGTAGCAGGATTGTCGCCGGAAACGTTCGCCGAACGCAACCAGTAACGCGTCACAATCCCGAAATTACCACCACCACCGCCGGTATGGGCCCACCAGAGTTCTTGGTGCGGATCGTCGTCCTCGCGGCTAGCGAATACCACCTGCACCTTGCCCTGCTCATTGACCCTCACCACTTCTACGGCATAGAGGTGATCGGCAGCAAGTCCATATTCCCGGCAAAGAAATCCAAAAGCTCCGCCCAGGATATGACCACCAACACCAATACCGGGATGCTCACCCGCCGGCAGAAATACGCCCCAACCCAAAAACAGCCGGCGATAGAGTTCGCCCACGGTGACGCCTGCGTCCACCACAAAAGCTCCTTTAGTGGTATCAAATTCAATAGCAGTCATCAACTGCATATCGATGACTACCTGAGCGGTGGGATCGGCCACAAATCCTTCGAGGCAATGGCCGCCACTACGCACTACGGGCCGCCGTTGGCTATCGACCACCTCCTGCAAGGCTTGCACCACTGCTGCGGTAGAAGTGGGCAGCACAATGTATTCGGGCTTGCCCGTATACCGCTTATTGAAACGTTTGGCAGCGAGGTCGGCATAGCGATGATCGGCCGGCGTGATCTTTTCCATAGATTAAATGTATAGAAAAGCGGGGAGCCGGTTGGTCATGGGCCAATAAAGACGGGATTGCCCCGGAGGGGGTACCAGGTGGTTGTAGAGAAACTGCCGCGCTAGTCGGCGTAGATAGACAAAAGGACCGGCACCGCCTGGCGGGACCGATCCTTTTGCCGAATGATACAATTTCAGAACGCTTCAAACAGCTTTGAGAGAAACGCTGTCGATCTTTTTATGCTCTCACCTTGTACAGCTTAGTCAGCCGGTCAAGGAATTTTTGCGCATCGGCATTGGCGGGCTGTGGTTCATCGGCACGCTTGTACGCCAGGTCGTGCTTACAGGGATGGATCGAAAGTTTGCCCTTCTCTTTGCTGCCAAACAGGATCCATTCGTCGCCGGGTTTCATGTAAAACTGGCAACTGGTCAGCATCATGGGTTCAAACACCACGGTTGTCTTTTTACCTTTGATCAGCTTGGTAACCTGTACCTGCCAGCGCCCGCCACGGTTATCGGGATTGGCGGGGTCGCCCGAAAGCGTATCGACCGATACGATCTTTACCAGGGCAATGAAATCATACTGCTTCAACTGCTTTTTCTTGGTGACCTCATAGTCTACCGGTTTGCACTTGCACGCATAGGCGCTACTTCCTGCCAGGAACAATACTGCCACTACTGTCAATAACTTCTTCATACTTGTGGTTTTTAAAAAGATGCGCGCAAGTTAGTCATTACACAGCATTGCCTATGCTTCACATTCATTTAACAGATGGTTAAATCTATGAAGCGTTAATATAGCAAGCAGTTTTACGATAGACATATCATCGGGGATGTAGAAGGGCTTGCACTTCCGTGTCAGCCTTTGGATGGCCGTTATGGAGATATCTACAATGCAGGCAGGAGTTTATTCATTGAACGGATCATGCTCATCGCGGTATTTGCCCCGCATCGACATCACGATGTAGACAATTCCGCCCAGCACGCCACCGATGGCCACCGCCCATACCAGCAACGCTTTGCGCAGCGTACCGCCATAAGTATACACGTAGTAAATGTAGAATGTAGCCGCCAACCCGAGCAGCAGCAGTACCACCCCATACAGGTAGCCGCCCCGGTTTTCTTTTTTGAACTCGCCGCCGTTGGCCGCAAATAGTTCTTCCATTAATTGGCTGGCTTCAATGGGGTCCATGCCGCGGTAGTCTGCCATCAGGTTGTCTAGGATATGCTCTCTTTTGCCGCCTTCTTTGACGGCACCGATGGCATAATCGATATTGTCTTCCTTGACGCCTTGCGCCAGGTATTTGGCTTTGATGGCAGCAAAATTATTCATAAGAGGCTTTGAGTAGCCCCAAAATAAGCCCATTTCCCGAAGTTTTCAAAACGGGCAGGTAAAACCGTTGTTGGCTACTTCCACAACTTCGGCAGGTCATCGGCGAGCGCCACTACACTCATATAGCCCATCACGACCACCACCGCCCAACCGGCCAGCTGCATCCACACAGGATGTCGGTAACCTTTCATCAACCGGGTGTTCATGGCGCCGATCAGGATAATGCCCAGTCCAATCGGCAGAATCAGCCCGTTCACGACACCTGCCCCAATCAGCAATTGCTTGGGCTTGCCGATCCATACAAATATCAATGTAGAGAGGATAATAAACACCGAGATACACAACCGCTCGTAGCGGGCAAACAACGGATGAAAGGTCTTGAAGAAGGAGACCGAAGTATATGCTGCCCCCACCACCGATGAGATGGCCGCACTCCACAATACCACCCCGAATATCCGGAAACCGATCTCACCCGCCGCATGGCGAAACACACTCGCCGGCGGATTCTGGTCATCCAGTACCACGCCCTGTACCACGACGCCCAGCGCCGCCAGGAACAACACATACCGCATGAAACTAGAGATCACAATGCCACTCATCGCACTACGGTTCACCTGTTGTATATGCGCCGTTCCTTTGATGCCCGCATCGAGTAAGCGGTGCGCACCAGAGAACGTGATATAGCCACCAACCGTACCGCCCACCAGGGCCACGATAGCGATCATGCTGATCTTCTCCGGCATCACCGTTTGCCGCAACGCTTCGCCGAGCGGCGGATGCGCGCTGAAAGCAATAAAAAGCGTCAGCAATATCTTGACCACACCGAGTATCTTGGTAAAACCATCCAGCATCTTGCCGATCTCCGTCATCCAGAACAGGATCAGCGCCACCACACAACTGATCATCGCGCCCTGCTCAAAAGACATCCCCGTCAGCACATTCATGCCCAGCCCACAGCCGGCGATATTGCCGATGTTGAAAGCAAAACCACCGAGTATCACCAGTATCGACAGGAAATAACCCAGTCCCGGCAACAACGCATTGGCCAGGTCCTGCGCGCGCAGTTCACTCACCGTGAGTACCCGCCAGGTATTGAGTTGCGCCCCGATATCCAGCAATACCGATACGAGGATCACGAACCCCATACCCGCCAGCAGTTGCTGCGTAAAAACCGTTGTTTGTGTGAGAAACCCAGGACCGATCGAAGAGTTGGCCATCAGAAAGGCAGCGCCCAGTACAGCACCGCCGCCGCCAAACATCGCCCGTGTCTTATTGCCGGAAGGATTAGTCAGCGGTGATTTCAATACCTTGTTTTTTTAATGCCTGGTGAATACGTTGGGCAAAGGCGAGGGCATGCGGACCATCACTATGGATACAAACAGTCTCCGCATCCAGCTTGATCTTCTTGCCCGTGGTCGTGGTGACCATATCCTCTTTCACCATCTGTAAAACCTGCCGCACAGCTACCACTTCATCTTCGATCAGGGCATTGGGCTCCGAACGTGGGGTCAAGCTGCCATCGTCGCGGTAAGTTCGGTCGGCAAATACCTCACTGTAGGAAATGAGTTTGGAGACATTCGCTTTATTGATCATTTCACTGCCCGAGAGGCCGTACAGGATCATGTTCTTGTCGGTATTTTTGACCGCCCGGCAGATCGTATCGGCCAGGGCAGGATCTGCCGCTGCCATATTGTACAGCGCGCCATGTGGTTTTACATGGTGCAAAGACACATCATACAACTTGAGGAATGCTTGCAGCGCCCCGATCTGGTAAACCACCAGGTCGTACACCTGCTCGGGCGACAAGGTCATATTCGTGCGGCCAAAGTTCTCGCGGTCCATGAACGATACATGCGCCCCGATGGCAATATTCGCTTCCGAGGCGGCCGCCACCAACTCATGCATGGTAAACGGATCGCCCGCATGAAACCCGCAGGCAATGTTGATGGAACTTAAGTAAGGAAATAAGGCAATGTCTTTCTCGATGTCATAAGGCCAGAGGTGCGTACTTTCCCCCATATCGCAATTAATGTCTATCGCTACCATACTAGTTGATTCAGGTGATCATGACATGCCCGCTGAATTATGCTGAGCTCATGTTCCTGTGAAAATAGTAATTCCTCGGCAGTAGGCGTGTCAACCAGTTGAAATTGTATGCTGTCGCTCGGCCGTAATTGCGCCAGTTTGGGTAACTGAGAAGAGATAACGTGCGCCACACGTGGGTATCCGCCGGTGGTTTGGTGATCGGCCATCAATAAAATAAGTTGTCCGTCGGGCAGTAATTGTACCGTACCAAAGCTCACGCCGGAAGAAAGCAGCTCCGTATTGACCTGCCGCTTCAAAGGTACGCCGCGCAACTGGTACCCCATACGGTCGGAGAAGGGATGAATGATGAAGTTGCTATCGAGCATATCGCGTTGGGAAGCCGCCGAAAGCTGGCTCCATTCATGACCGGTCGTGATCTTGATCTCATGGGGCAATTGATAAGTGCGCCCTGTATCGACACGCCAGTTGAGCGGCTGGTATTCCCGCGTTTCCTTCAGCAAACCGGCGAAGTAAATAGAATTCTCTTTAAAAGGCAGCTCATCCCCTTTTTCGAGTTTACGGCCATGGAAGCCACCCACGCCCGCCTTGAGGTTGGTACTATAGCTATCCAGCCATTGCGGTACGCAGAATCCGCCATGCACAGCGAGGTAGCAGCGACTGCCCTGCACCCATTGCGGAAAATGCAGAATGGTATTGCGTCTCACTACGATGGGCCGCCAGGTACTGACGAGCTCATTGTCGTTGAGCGTGGGGGTAAAATCGGCCCCGGTAATACTGATCAGTGCGTTTTGTTCGAAGAGGATTTGCGCAGCCGGGAAATGGATCTCCATCACAGCCGCTCCCGGATCATTACCAACCAGCATATTGGCTATGCGGGCTGCATAACCGTCCATGACACCGCCCGGATTGATACCCCAGCAGCTATAGCCGGGCCGGCCAAGGTCCTGTATAGTATCCAACAGGCCGGGTTTGATGATCGTTAAGGACATAGGTATTGTTACGGGTTTTGAGTTTGGATAAAGCAGGTTATTGGATGACCGACTGGTTTTACAGCCCTTGTGTCGGATAGAACACTACTTCGTCGCCTGCCTTTAGTAGTACGGGAAATTGCGACTGAGGGTTGAACATTTGCAGCGGGGTGCGCCCGATGATGTTCCAGCCTCCCGGACTGGGCAGCGGATAGATGCCTGTTTGCGAGCCGGCTATACCAATACTGCCGGCCGCCACGGGTACAGGTTTTTCTTTGCGCGGCTGCGCGATCAGCGGGTCTACTTCGCCCAGATAAGCAAAGCCGGGTAAAAACCCGATCATGTATACGCGGTACACGGTCGCCGTGTGGATATGGATCAATTCTTCAGCACGCATCCCCTTGGCCGCAGCCAGGGCTGCCAGGTCGGGCCCGTCATTACCCCCGTAGAAAACCGGGATCTGGTGCCTCACCGGTGCCTGGCTGACGGTCGCGCCAGACTGGTGGTAAGCGTCGAGCAACTGGTCCCGCACCCACTCGAAAATGGTATGGGCAGGGCGGTAATGCGCCTTGATCAGGGTTGGATCAAACACGAGGGTGAGTGAAGAATAAGCGGTGATGATGTCTTTCTGGCCGGTAAATGGATGCTGTCGCAACCATTGGTTCATGGCGAGTACTTTGCCATTCAGCGCTTCGCTGAGCTGGTTTCCGAGGTCGATGGTGACGGCCCCATCACCCAATGAAAATATGACGGGCATTTGGTTCAATGACAGGCTGCAGGATGTCCGATGGACTAAAGATATGGTTTCTTACAATAAATAGTACAATATATACAGCTTGGCAGGTAACTGCCAGTGAGATACGCCAAATCGCCGGATTGTCGCCCGGCTACCTTCTTCCCTTGCCTCGCTGGATCTATGCCTTGTAGCCCTATTCCCCCTTTCCCGCGCTGGGAACTTCCCTCCCCATTTCTTGTTTCGCGTTGATTTTCTTTAATTTAGCTATTTGGCCACCGGCAGCAATTTGTTGGTATCGTGCTTATACACTAAACTTGCACGCCAACAGGCCAATTGTAAAACCGTTCAATCAACGTATGGCGAAGAATTTATTGATCGTAGAGTCCCCTGCAAAAGCGAAGACTATTGAGAAGTTCCTGGGCAAAGATTTCGAGGTAAAGAGCTGCTATGGACATATTCGTGATCTGGAAAAGGACGAGATGGGTATCGACGTTAAGAATAACTATCAACCCCGATATATAGTACCCGACGAAAAGGAAAGGGTCGTAAAAGAATTAAAGACGCTAGCCAAGAAATCTGACGAAGTGTGGCTCGCAACGGATGAGGACCGCGAAGGGGAAGCCATCAGCTGGCATTTGTGCGAGGTACTCGGACTGGACCCAGAAACTACAAAACGTATTGTATTTCATGAAATTACGAAGCCTGCCATCGTCAACGCGGTGAGCAAGCCCCGTACTGTCAACATGAACCTGGTGAATGCCCAGCAGGCTCGCCGGGTACTTGACCGTATCGTAGGTTTCGAGCTGAGCCCCGTGCTCTGGCGCAAGATGAGCATGAAGAACAACCTCAGCGCCGGCCGCGTACAGAGTGTCGCCGTTCGGCTCATCGCCGAGCGCGAAAGGGAGATCAATGCCTTCACCGCCGTCAGCTCCTTTAAAATAGACGCACAGTTTACCGCCAAAGATACCACCGGCAAGCAGGTCGGCTTCAGTGCCGAAGGCAAGAAGTACAACCAGGCCGAAGACGCGGAGAAATTCCTGCAAAGTTGTATCGGCGCCGATTACACGGTCACCGATATCCAGGTAAAACCCGGCAAGAAATCACCTTCTGCCCCCTTTACCACCTCCACCCTGCAGCAGGAAGCTTCCCGTAAACTGGGTTATTCAGTAAGCCGTACCATGTTGCTCGCACAAAAGCTGTACGAAAGCGGTTACATATCTTATATGCGTACCGACAGCGTCAACCTGAGCGATACCGCTATGGAGGGCATCCGCAACCAAGTGACCAGCGCCTACGGCGACCGTTACTTCCAGCCACGCAAGTACAAGAACAAGAATGAATCGGCCCAGGAAGCGCACGAAGCGATCCGCCCTACTTACATGGAGAACTCCACGGTAGACGATCCGGATACCAAACGCCTCTATGAGCTGATCTGGAAACGCACCATGGCCAGCCAGATGGCCGACGCCGAACTGGAAAAGACCATTGCGAAGATCCTCATCTCCACCAATAAGGAAGAGCTCACTGCCAGCGGTGAGGTGCTGAAGTTTGAAGGCTTCCTGAAAGTATACCGGGAAGACCGCGACGATGAAGACATCTCTGAAGACGAGCAAAATGAAGGCATGCTGCCCCCACTCGCCGTGAAGCAGCAATTGCCGCTGACCAATATGAAGGCTACCGAGCGCTATACACGCCCCCTGCCCCGCTACACGGAGGCATCGCTGGTAAAGAAGCTCGAAGAGCTCGGCATCGGCCGACCTTCTACCTATGCCCCCACCATCTCTACCATCCAGAAAAGAGGGTATGTAGAGAAAAGAGATAAAGAAGGCGTACGCCGCGAATTCCGCGTGTTCCGCCTCGCCAACGACAAGATCACCAAAGTAGTCGATGCCGAGAATACCGGTGCCGAGAAATCAAAACTATTCCCTTCCGACCTGGGTCTCGTCGTGACCGACTTCCTCAAGCAATACTTCGATGACATCATGGACTACGGCTTCACCGCCCGCGTTGAAGGAGAGTTTGACGAAGTAGCTGCTGGCAAACTGAAGTGGAACCGCATGATCGACGATTTCTATATCCCGTTCAAAAAGGATGTAGACAACACCATCGAAACGGCTGAACGCATCAAAGGCGAGCGTGAGCTGGGTGTAGATGCAGAGACCGGTAAGAAGATCGTGGCGCGTATGGGTCGTTATGGTCCCATGGTGCAGATCGGCGATGTGAACGATGAAGAGAAACCACGTTTCGCCGCGCTGAAAAAAGACCAGAGCATCGAGACCATCACGCTCGACGAAGCGTTGGCCCTGTTCCAACTGCCCCGCACCCTGGGTGAATACGAAGGGCAGGAAGTGGTCGTCAACATCGGCCGCTTTGGTCCGTACGTGAAGTTTGGCGAACAGTTCATCTCCATCCCCCGTGGTGAAGAGCCACTGGATGTAACGCTCGAGCGCGCGATCGAGATCATCAAAGATAAGCAGACAGCAGACGCTCCTATCGATACCTACGATAACAAACCCGTTACCAAGGGTAAAGGCCGCTTTGGTCCTTTCATCAAATGGAACGAGATGTTCATCAACGTGCCACGCCGGTACAATTTCGATGCATTGAGCGCTTCCGATATAAAAGAACTGATCGAGACCAAGATCAGCAAAGAAGCCAACCGGTACATCCAAAACTGGCCCGATGAAAAGATCGCACTCGAGAATGGCCGTTGGGGTCCCTTCATCCGATTTGGTAAAAAGATGCTGAAGCTGGGCAGAAAGGCCGACGATTCCAAATACACTGCCGAAGAAATGGCGGAAGTAAGTCTCGACGATGTGAAGAAGATGATCGAAGCACAGGTGCCCAACGCGTTTGCGAAGAAAACCAAAGCAGCCCCTGCTAAAAAAGCAGCTGCCAAGAAATCTGCACCCGCTAAAAAAGCCGCCGCCAAAAAAGCAGCGCCGAAGAAGAAATAAACACGGATGCTGGTACTGAAATACCATCTTACCGAAGAAGAATACTTCGATTATAACTATTACACCGCCTGGGCTTCACCGGAGAAGAAAGGCTACAGGGTCCGCTATTACTTACGTGTATTTGTATTATACGCAGTAGTAGCGGGCCTTTTCATTTACAGCCGTCATAACCAGCAATGGCTGTGGGACCTCATCGTTTTCGGCATCATTGCACTCATTTACTTTCTGCTGGTGCCCTGGCTTATCCGCAAATCAATCGACCGGCGTGTGAAAGACACCTTACGCCAAACAGAAAATCAGCATATCCTGAATGCAGCAGAAGTAACCTTTATGGAATCGGGCATCATCGACAAGGACGAATCCTCCGAATCGAAATACGCCTGGGATGCCATCGTGCGAAAAGGAGAAACGCCATTGTGTTATTACCTGTATACTAACTCTTATCATGCCATCGTTATTCCCCGGAGGGCTGTACAAAACCCGGCCGACAGGAAGGAACTGGAACGAATATTCGATACTTACCTGCCACTTACTTCAGAATTCGGAACAGAAGAATAACTTTGTAGAGCCGCTACCGTTTACAGCTACAACGCAGCCCGGACGGCTGTTTGCATTCCAAAACAGTTGTCCCTGACCGACTTGTAGCATTCCCATTTGTGGATTTGTGGAAAACATTTTCATTTGTAATCCTACAGTTTACCCGAAATTGACTGCCATATCTGATGTGTTGGACACTGAAGTAACTGCAAATCATGGAAGAAACTAAGGAAATATCGGCGCTGTTTCACCTGTTGGACGATCCTGACACTGAGGTATACCAAGCGGTATCTACCCGCATCATCGACTTTGGAAAAGGAATTATTCCCAACCTCGAGAACCTCTGGGAAAACACCATCAGCGAAGAAATACAGGAAAGGATCGAGCAATTGATCCACCGCCTCCACCTGCGCGATCTTTCGGAAGAAGTTTCCCTCTGGAACAACAATACCCACCAGGACTTACTGACCGGCGCGCTGCTTGCCGCCCGTTTTCAATATCCCGAATTGGCTACCGCACAGGTATTTCAGGAAGTAGAAAAGCTGCGCCGCAATATCTGGCTTGAGCTCAACAACTACCTCACCCCCCTGGAGCAGGTCAACGTGCTCACCAGCATCCTGTACAATTACTACAGCCTGCGTGGTGCAGAAGTGGGCTACCAGCATCCCGAAGAGTTCCTGATCAACAAACAGCTCGAAAGCAAAAGAGGTAATGCCATTGCCAATGGTATCCTCTATCTCATAGTAAGCGAACTGCTCGATGTGCCTATCCGGGCCATCAACATTCCCCGCCAGTTCGTACTCGCCTACTTCAAGACCGATTACGACTTCCACCGGCATACGACCGACATGCTGTACCGGGCCGAGTTCTTCATCGACCCCATGAGTGGGCAGGTATTTACCCATAAAGATGTAGAAAACTACTTCAAGCGGATCAATGTGCCGCCCGTACCTTCCTATTTCAAGCCCTTGTCGAACAAGCGGGTCATCCAGATCCTGCTTGAAGAATTTGCCAAATGCTTCGACACCGACAAGACCCGTTACAAACAACAGGAACTCGTTGGACTGGCCGAGCTGATCGTGGAAGAACCGCCAACACCACCTCCCGCCCCGGAAGGTCCACCCGTGTAATGAACGGATGGCTTCATGGCTATTGCCATTCAACAACGTTTGTTTGACCATACGTTGCAGCCTTGCTATACAGAAGCTGCATGAATTACCTATTGGTCTGTGTGACCATGCTCCCTGCATTGCCTCGTGCCTGTATCCCCTCGTTGCCTGTATTCCCTTGTTTGCCTCTGTGCCTTGTTGCCTGGTTGCCTTTCTTCCCCGCAGGCATCGGATTTGCAGCCATGCCATCCACGAATGCTGTACAACCTACCGACAGTATCTATTGCATAACACTGCATTAACAAACCAAATCATAAAGTATGAAAGCCAATATTGGTCTGACCGAAAAACATGCCCAGGATGTGGCCCTGATCTTAAACAAGGTACTGGCCGATGAGATGATCATCTACTCCAAGACCCGCAATTACCATTGGAACTACGAAGGCGACAATTTCATGGAAATGCATAAATTCTATGAAGGACAATACGAAGAACTGGCGGAGGATATCGATGAAGTCGCAGAGCGTATTCGTAAGATCGGGCATTATGCAGAAGGCCGGCTGAAAGAATACGTGAAGCTTTCCGATCTGGAAGAGGATGCCCCCACCAACGATCAACAAAAACAGGTGAAGAACCTGCTCGATGACCACGAAACCATGACGCGGTACCTGCGTGAGCAGATCGATATCGTCGACAACAAACTCAAGGATGCCGGCACCACCGACTTCCTGACAGGGCTCCTGCAAAAACACGAAAAATGGGCGTGGATGCTCCGCGCTTACCTCAAGTAAGAAAATCTTTCCCGAATTATATACCGAGGCGGATTGTGCGCAGGCGGATAGTGACCGCAACGGGCAGTCCGCTTTTTTACACAGGTAAACCGCGCCCCTTAAAACCGGGCTGAGAGCAAGATCCTCCTGAAAGGATAGAAGATCGGCCTGTCGGGAAAATAGGCCGCAATGCGCGCCTTGAAGTCCGCCACAAAGGGTGCCTTCAATTCCTCCGGCAACGCCTCCATATAGGGGATCATGCCCGTAGCAGCGACAAAATTGAAGACCTCTTCTGTCTCCTCCACGATCAACGGATAGATCTTCTCCAGCGCAGTAATATTTGTACCGCCATGTCGAAACAACAACTGCGCATAGCGATCGGTATCCAATACCGGCGACGTTCTTTTGAAACCCTTCAGCGCCTGTTCATATGGCGCACTGGCGGCGGTCTGCAACAACAACCGGTTGGCAATATTATGGTGCTGGGCAGGCATCTGCACCACCAGTTGTCCACCGGGTTTGATCTTGTCGATCACAGCAGGAAACAGCCATTCATGGTCGGGTACCCATTGCAGAGCAGCATTGGAGAAGATCAGGTCCCATTGTCCCGGCAGCGCCAGCTGATCCTGAATACTACGTACAACGAAGCTCAACCCATCCCGCGTAAATGTACCAGCCTCCTGCAACATCTCCGCCGAATTATCGACCCCTACAACAGTGGCATCCGGCAAGCGATCTGCCAGGTGCCGCGTCAGCTCGCCAGTACCACAGCCCAGATCAATGACCGATAGACCAGGCTTTACATCCTGTACCAATTGCAAGGCATCGAAGAAAGGCGCACTGCGCTCCCTTTTGAAATGACCATACTTGACCGGATCCCAGGGCATAGACAATGGATTTGATGAAGAACCTGCAAGGTACACATTCTCCGAGGCACAACTTTTAACAGCCCAGTACCCGCATGACGGCTTCCCGTTATTGACGACCGATGGGCAATTCTTCGGTACCGATCTCGATGGTGGCGGCGGTAAACGCCCTGATCTTATCGATCGCGATGATATACGACCGGTGATTGCGGAGAAATAGTTCATCCGGTAGTTTCTCTTCGAGGTAAGTGATACGCTGGTAGGTAATGATGTCTTTATCGGCCGTTTTCACCCGCACATAGTCGCGCAGACTTTCCATATACAGGATATCCTTGAGCAAGACTTTCACCATCTTTTTATCAGCCTTGAGATAGATGAATGGATCGGGCGCCAATGCAGGTCCTGTACCGGTAATCAAGGCCGGTAACGTACCTGAGGCCGGTGGTGCAGTAGGCGTGCCATGACCAGTAGGAATAGCGGGAAGCTGGTAATACTTGTGGATGGCTGCCAGAAAACGATTGAAAGGTATCGGCTTCACCAGGTAGTGGATGACCTCCAGTTCAAAGCCTTCCACCGCATAATCGCGGTAAGCGGTGGTAATGATCACCGCCGGACGCTTCGGCAGGCTACGCAACAGGTCGATGCCTGTGAGGCGGGGCATCTGAATATCGAGCAACATGATATCCACCTTGTGTTGTTGCAGAAAATGAAAGGCTTCCAGCGCATTGTTGCATCGGCCTTCCAACGACAGGGTATCCAATTGGCGGATGTATTGCTCCACCACATCGCCCGCCAGGGGTTCATCGTCTACAATAAGGCATTTGATCGTGTGTTCCATCAGGCATCAGATAAATGAATGGTAAGATCGGCCGTATGGCGGCCTGCTTCCTGCAGCAGTACCAGTTCGTGCTGACCGTTATACAACAGGTGAAGCCGTCTTCTTACATTTTGCAAACCAATACCCGTCTGCTCCCGGCGAATAGTCCCGGCATCGGGCAGTTGATCGCTACAACTATTCTCCACCTTCAGCTGCAACCGGCCTTCTTTCAATTTAATATCGATCGTGATCCACACCTGCCCGGTCTCATCGCTGACGCCGTGCTTAAAAGCGTTTTCGACGAAAGGGATCAATAACAAGGGCGCTACACCGATCTGCGTCGTATCGCCCGACACATTCAGCGAAACCTCCAATCGCTGGCCATACCGCAGTTTTTTCAGTTCGATGTAGTTACGGATATGCTGTAGTTCCTTTTCCAGCGAAGTGCGCCCCGCCTGGGCATCGTACAACATATAGCTCATCAGGTCCGACAATTTCAGCACGACGGCAGGTGCCACGGGCGATTGCTGCAAGGTAAGCGAATAGAGATTATTGAGTGTATTGAACAAAAAATGGGGCTGTACCTGTGCACGCAGGTAATTCAGTTCCGACCGCAAACGGTCTTTTTCAATCGCCTGCTGTTGTTGCTGCTGGCCATACCATTGTTGCAGGATACGGACGAAAAGGGTAAACAACAAGATCGGCCCCAGCAGCCAGATCATGCTTTTGAACAACATGTACCAGACAAAGATGGCTTCGGGGTGGGTAGTATCGGCCATGAAATCAGGTTCCAGCACCCGTTCCAGGAGATAGCGATTAAGTACCGAGCAAACCAGCAATAAACTGATTGCTGCCAGCACATAACCTACGTAACGCCCACGCGCAAAAAAGCGCGGGTACAATACGTATAAGTTGAAGTAAGCGACGACCAGCGTACCGGGCAACCGGAAAAGTTCATAGAGGAAGTTTTCCCACAACTCATCGTCACCCAGGTGCATGCCGGTATACAAAAGGATATAGGCTACCCAAAACAGACAATGGGTCAATAAGCGGGAACGGCATAGATAGAAGTTGATAACATTTCCTTGCATGCGTACAGGTTGATCTCCTACCGGGTGATATAAAACCTCAAATTAGGGATTAGGTGGCTTTGCAGGTTGACTTTTTAGACAAACTCCCCGCCAGGTTCCCGATACAACCATTTGGCGCCTGCCGGCATGTTAGGAGGTCTGCAACCGCTGTATACCGGTGCATTTACGTCGATCGACGAGATGTCGGCAAAACGGGGCTGCCTTGTACTTCTTTTGTTGAAAATCAGGTCCCGTGAAGCATTCAATCCCTATCATTCGCCTGCTCCCTGCCCTGTTGGCACTCCTGGCTGTTGAAGATACCCTGGCGCAATCGCGCCAGTCTGCCGATACGATGGGTATCCGCAAAAACGATACGCTGCAGACGGTGACCGTCACCGGTCGCAAGCCAATGATCGAACGCCGTACCGATCGCATCATCCTTCCTGTAGAATCGATGATGGCATCCGCCGGTGGTACTGCCTGGGAGGTGCCCTCGGCCCGGAACAGTGGCGAAGAAAGAAACAGGCTGGGTGACTGACAGCGCTATCGTTCTTTGCTGAAATGCAGGTGCATGATATCACCATCGTTGTAATCGAAGCCCGTAATTCGTCCACGGTGATCGCGTGTGAACAACAAATGCCGGATGAAGGCAGCCTGCGTAACACCATGATCGGGGCCTACCAACACCATATCGGCTTTACCGAGGCGTATATGCTCGATCACCAGTTTACCCTCCTGCAGGGATATCGTAAACCGGCAATCCAGCTCGTCGGAATGATACCGACCAACATAATTTTTGAGCGCGGCGCCTGTCGGTGCTGCGCCGGCACTTTGCAGTTCGATCGGCAGTGCCATTGCCGGAGAGATGAGCTGCAAGGTTTCTCCGGCAAAGCGGTATCGGACAGCCGGCCTGTTCCTGATATAGAATTCGGTGAAGCTGGCAGGCGCGAGCTCATTACTGCCAACATACAAAGCGCCCCGTTGCCAGCTCACATCAACCCGGTAACCATTGGCAGCAATGTAGGCTCCGGCCAGCTTTCTGACCTTATTGGAATCGGGCAAGGCAGTCCCTGTAGTGGGGCTCTCCGTTCTAACATTCCCCCCTTGATTGGCCACCGGTGGCAACAACAGGTCCGACATCTCCATGACCTTATTGTAGACGGCATTATCACTACCATTACCAAACACGACAAAACCCAGTTGTTGATCGGGATAGGCCAATACGACTGTCCGGTAGCCGGCCAGGCTACCATTGTGGAGCAAACGCCGCCGTCCGTTGACGGTATCCACACTGATACCCATTGCATAATAATTGCGTCGGCCATCCTTCAGGGGCTGTGTGGCGGTAAATAGCTGCATTACCTGTTGGGTAGCCCCATCGGGCGACCAGTAATGACGTACCCATTTCGACATATCCTGCAGCGACGTAAACAGACCGCCATCACCCAATGTGTATACCTGTTGCCGGGCATTGCGCCATTGACCGTTGGAAAAGCTATATGAGGGTGCCAGACCAGGCATCAGGGCATACGGGTCGTCGGCAAAGAAACTGTTGGTCATCTGCAATGGCTTAAAGATGACCGAGTCGGTAAACCGCCGGAACGAGGTACCACTTACATGGGCGACGATCTCGGCCAGCAATACATAGTTGCTGTTCGAATAAGCGTATTTGGTGCCTGGTTCAAAATTGAGCGAGTGTTGTTGCCGGATGATACGCATACCCAGTTCCTGCGTCAATAACCCACTTCCGCCAAGGCCAAAAAGGTCCATCAGCCTGATATCATCACGCAGGCCGCTGGTATGGTGCAACAGGTTCTCCACGGTGACCTTGCTGCCAAGATCCTGCAGCGATGGCACGTAGGTATGAATATCTTCCTCCAACCTGATCTTCCCTTCGTTCACCAGGTAAGCCACGGCATATCCTGCAAACTGCTTAGATACCGAACACATGTAGTAAATGCTTTCCGGTGTGCTGGCGAGTCGCTGCTCGAGCTGGGCCAGTCCAAATCCCTTGGCATATACCAGTTGATCACCCATCACCACACCAGCCACACAACCCGGTATAGGTTGTCGATCCCATTGTGCAAACAAGCGGTCGATCTTGTCTCGTGTTGAATCCGGCAACGACTGTGCAGTAGTCAGGTTGGCGCTGTACGTCAGTAGTACGATGATCAATAACAGGCGAATGATTGGTGGCATAGTTACAGGTATGGCAATACACAGCCTGCGGCATAGAAGCACGTTCGCCGGCTGGCGCTTGCATGAATAAATGGATGGTGAAATAAACAGACCAATGCTGGCTACTACCCTCAAACAGGTAGCTTGCCCGGCATAAACCAAAGGTAGGAAATATTTCGTACGAACAAAATACTAGCGCTAAAATTGTCCTCCGGACAAGGAATTATGTGGTCAACCGGTTCCACCCAAAGAAAAAAAGGGTATCTCTTGTTACAGAGATACCCTTTGTATCGTTGCTCAACGAATGGGGTGCTGACAGCCTGCGCTGCAGTCACCGATAGCCTTAGAGGCTCAGTTTCCAGCCGTCGCGGTATTCACGCTTAACGAACTGATTCGCTTCGTCGAAGTTGGTAATCTTCATGTTCTTGGCATCCCACAGGAGTTTCTTGCGGCCAAGGTACTTGTCATCCCATCCTTTACCATTCGGATTTTTCATCAGGTAGCTACGGATAGCCAGGTTGGAGATCAGGATGCTTTCGGTAAACGGACCAGCAAACTCGAACGGAGAGCTGGTTTCGCCTTTACCATAACCAGCGATACAGGCGTTCACCCACTGTACGTAGTGACCTTCTGGTACACGCTTGATGGTTTCTTTCGGCATGGTCTTCTCTTTCATCAGGCGCGTAGGCAGCAAACGGGGGTTGGCGCCATAACAATCGCACATGATCTTACCTTTCGTACCGATAAAGATGGTACCGCCATCCCAGTTACCCATGGGTTCGTCGGGCAGCAGTTCTTCCGGACGCTCAGGCAGCAGGCCACCATCGTGCCAGGATACGCGGATCTCGCCTTTACCCTTCTTCTTGGGATATACCAGGTGAACGATGGTAGACGGAGGACAGCTATCGGGATTGGTGGTATCGTTCCACATTTCTTTCCAGATAGTTGCTACGCTACATTCTACGCTCGTAGGATAGTCGATGGGCAGAATACGGTAAACGGGGTCCATGATGTGGCAAGCCATATCACCGAGTGAACCGGTACCGAAGTTCCACCAACCACGCCAGTTGAACGGCAGGTAAGCGGGGTTGTAATCGATCTTCTTGGCAGGTCCGAGCCACAGATCCCAATCCAGTTCTTTGGGAACTTCAAAAGTACCTGTAGGGGTAGGAACGCCCTGAGGCCATACGGGACGGTTGGTCCAGCAATGTACAGTATGTACATCACCGATCATACCAGCGTCGACCATTTCTTTCATTTTACGAACGCCGTCGCCAGAACCACCCTGGTTGCCCATTTGGGTGATCACTTTGTATTTCTTAGCGGCTTCGGTCAGCACACGCGCTTCGTAAATATCATGGGTCATGGGCTTTTGGCAGTATACGTGCTTGCCCAGTTGCATGGCAGCCAGTGCTGCTACCGCGTGTGTGTTATCAGGTGTGGAGACGGAAACGGCATCGATATTGTTCTTCTCCTTTTCCAGCATCTCACGGAAATCTCTGTAATAGTTCGCCTTGGAAAAACGCTCACGCGATTTCTTGGCCGAACGGTCGTCAACGTCGCAAAGAGCTACGATGTCGGCATTGGGGCTCTTGGCAAACTCAGCCAGATCGCTTTGGCCTTTACCACCTACGCCAATACCGGCAATGCGCAGTTTATCACTGGGGGCGATGAAGCCTCTACCCAATACGTGGCGTGGCACGATGAAAAAACCTGCAGCCGCCAGCGAGGAATTGCGGATAAAATCGCGGCGGGTTGGTTGATTCGTTTGTTTCTTTTTCATGCTGACAAACTTGGTTTTTAATTTAATATGTTAGGGAACAGCAGTGGAATAACGATTTAGCAGCCAAATTACAGGAAACCGCCCATTCCCCGAAAATATTTTTTATCGTTGGTGATTAATTATTCATGAATTCGCAAACAAGTACCCTAAGTGTTGAAAAACCACTAATTAGGCGGCGAAAAAGTACGATAAGACAATGTTTTGGTACTTTTTAGGCCTTCCTCCTACAACTCCAGCTTCCAGTTGCCGCGGTATTGCCGCTTGATAAACTGGTTGGCTGGCTCGAAATTGGTCACTTTCATATTTTCACCGTCCCACAGCAGCTTTTTACGGCCAATGAACTTCTTATTGCCTTTTGCATCCGGTTCGCTGTAATAGAAGCTACGCACGCCCAGGTTGCCCATGAGCACGGTTTCCACCAGCGGTCCTGCCATTTCAAACGGCGAACTGGTGTACGCGCCATGCCCTTGCTTGCAGGCATTGGTCCACTGCGTCTGGTGACCTTCCGGACCACCGGGCACAAAAGGCCTGTCGGGCTTGGGCAGTTTGGCGGGATTGAATTTATTGGCTGGGAGCAGCTTGGCATTGTCACCAAAAATACCCGTCACGATCTTACCCTTCGTACCCTCGAAAAGCACACCGCCACCGTCATCGCCAAAAGGCTCATCAGCGCCCAGCTCATCCGGACGGCGGGGCATGATGCCCCCATCGGTCCAGATCATCTCCACCGGCACCATTTTACCGCGGGCCGGGAACATGATATGTGTTTTGGAAGAAAGCGGATAACTATCGGTATTGAAAGCTTCCTGGAAGAAGCCCGTCCAGGTGCGGGTAACACTCGACTCCACCGAGATCGGGTATTTCAGGCGCAGGGCACGATACGGCACATCGATGAAGTGGCAACCCATATCACCGAGTGAACCTGTACCAAAATCAACCCAACCACGCCAGGTGGCCGGGATATAGGCGGGGTTAAACTCGCGGAAAGGTGCGGTGCCCAACCAGAGATCCCAATCTACTTCGTTCGGTACCGCAAACTGGCCCTTGGGCGTTGGTATGCCCTGTGGCCAGGTAGGCCGGTTGGTCCACACATGCACGGTATGCACATTACCGATTACGCCTCCCTGCACCCAGGCTTCCACATGACGGGTACCGTCGCTGCTGCTGCCCTGGTTGCCCATTTGGGTAACGACCTTATATTTCTCCGCGGCCTGTGTGAGTATACGGGCCTCATAAATATCATGCGTCAGAGGTTTCTCTACATATACGTGTTTGCCCAATTGCATACACGCCAGCGTCATCACGGCATGCATGTGGTCAGGTGTACTGATCATAACGGCATCGATGCCCTTGCCTTCTTTATCCAGCATTTCGCGGAAGTCGCGGTAATAAGAAGCCTTGGGATGTTTCTTGCGGGAGTCGGCCGCCTGGCGATCATCTACATCACATAAGGATACGATGTTCTCGGCACCTTTGTTATACGCGTTGGCAATATTCACGATGCCTTTACCACCGGCACCGATGGCGGCGATGTTCAGTTTGTCACTGGGCGCAATGAATCCTTTTCCCAATACATGACGGGGTACAATGAAAAAGCCGGCGGCGGCAAGCGAAGAGTTACGGATAAATGATCTGCGGGACGGAGACTGGTTCCTTTTCATATTGCAAATGGTGGTTGGATGATTTGGAATAGCTAAATGGTTACATTTGATGATACTATAAATGATATTAGATGATTACCTGGGATGACTTTGAAAAGATCGACTTGCGTGTCGGAACAATTCTGGAAGTTAATGATTTTCCGAAAGCCAAAAAACCTGCCTACCAAATTACCGTCGATTTCGGTGAACTGGGTATCAAAAGGTCATCGGCACAGATCACCGTTTTATACTCCAAAGACGAGCTGATCGGCAAACAGGTGGTAGCCGTTGTCAATTTCCCGCCCCGGCAGATCGCCAATTTCTTCAGCGAATGCCTGATCATGGGTGTTTATACTGATAAAAAAGATGTAGTTTTAATACAACCTGAAAGAAAAGTAGACAATGGTTGGAAGATCGGATAGCAATATGCAAACGATTGAGTTAGTGACCAACTTCACCACATATTATCATTCACCCGTTGGGATGCTGCGCATCTCCGGCACTGATCACTACATCAGCGAAGTACATTTCATGAAAGAGGAAGATGGCAAAGCCGCTCAAACCAATCCGGATGCCTTACCTCCCCTTGCTATTCAGGCCATCGAACAATTGATACAGTACTTCCATGGTGACCGGCGTACTTTCGAACTGCCCCTCAACCAGGATGGTACCGACTTTCAACAAAAGGTTTGGAATGAACTCGCCAATATTCCATTTGGCAGAACCATCAGCTACCAGGAATTCTCGCGCCGCCTCGGCGATCCCAAAGTAATTCGCGCAGCAGCGTCCGCGAATGGTAAAAACCATATCGCCATTATCATCCCCTGCCACCGGGTGATTGGCGCCAAAGGCGATCTCGTCGGCTTCGGTGGTGGGCTTGCCCGCAAAAAATGGTTGCTCAACCACGAGAACAAAGTCGCCCATGGGGTGCAGACGTTGTTTTAAGGAATATTCGACGACGGCCCCTGCCGTCGTTTTTTTGTGCTATTCTTTCCCCCAACAGCGTTATTTCGCCCGCGCCACCCGCTCTACTTTTGAGGTATCAAAAACGAAAAACAAAAAGTATATGAGCAAGATCGTTTTCATCACAGGCGCCTCCAAAGGCTTTGGTAAATTATGGGCAGAAGCCCTGTTGCAACGCGGTGATAAAGTAGCCGCCACCGCGCGCAACCTCCACGCACTCGACGGACTCGTAAAAACCTATGGCGACAACATACTCCCCCTTACGCTCGACGTCAACAACCGCGCGGAGGTTTTCAGCACCGTCGATAAAGTGCAAAAGCATTTTGGGCGTATCGACGTATTGATCAACAATGCCGGTTATGGCGTGTTCGGCACCACCGAAGAAACCACGGAAGAACAGGCCAGAACACAAATGGAAACCAATTTCTTTGGCTCCCTCTGGGTGACACAGGCCGTACTACCCGTACTGCGCCAGCAACAAAGCGGTCACATTATACAGGTATCGAGTTTCCTGGGTCTCACCACCATTCCTATGCTGGGGTTGTACAACGCTTCCAAATTTGCCGTTGAAGGTCTGATCGAAACCGTAGGCAGCGAAGTAGCACACCTGGGCATCAAAACCACCCTCATCGAACCGAGTGGCTACGCCACCGATTGGGCCGGTGCCTCTGCCACCCAAACCACTGCCGACATCAACGATTACCATCCCGTTCGGGAAGCCTTTGCCAAATCGGCCGAGCACCCCGATATGTGGGGCAAACCCGAGGCTACCGTAGCGCCCTTGCTGGACGTCATCGATAGCCCCAATCCACCGCAGCGACTGCTATTCGGTAAAATTGCCTACCATGGTATGCAACAGGTGTACACCAAGCGCTTAGAAGATATCAATAACTGGAAAGCAGTGAGCATTGCCGCACACGGCTAAACCCTGCGCGCCTATTGTTTGTTACAACTGGAGACGGTGCTGGCAGGCGATGCGCCTGCCGGCACCGTTCTCCTCTTATTGACTTGATTGTTATAAATTTATAAGCATGAAGCACTACAAAACCCTGGCCGATCTACACAAAGACAATGGCTGGGCAGCTCCAGAGAACCCCATGATCAGCCTGATTGGCTGTCTTAGTTCCTGTACACTCGGCGACCGTGAGTTTACCGTAGATGCCTATGCCATCGCTTTCAAGAAACTGAAGTCAGGCGTAATAATGTATGGCCGCACTCCCTACGACCATACGGATGGTTCGATGTACTTCATGAAGCCTCGCCAGATCATTGAAATGCGCGGACTGGAGTTTGAAGATGCCAGCTTCATGATCTATATCCACGAAGATTACCTCAATGGTCATCCTCTGCATACCATCATGCAGCAATATGGTTTCTTTGAGTACGAAGTGAATGAAGCCCTGCACCTGTCGCCCAGGGAAGAAGCGACCATCTGGGAGTTACGCGATAAGATCGAAACAGAATACAATACCAACCAGGACGAATACAGCCGCGAGATCATCCTGGGGCATATCGCCTCGATACTACTATACGCGCAACGCTTTTACAAACGCCAGTTCATCAACCGTACCGAACTGTCGGGCAAAACAGTCACCAAATTCAATACCGCCTTACAACAGTATATCAAAGACGGCGGACTGCAAGACAAAGGACTACCTTCTGTCAACTACATGGCTACCCAATTGCATTTATCACCCCGTTACCTCACCGACCTGCTCAAACAGGAGACGGGCAAAACAGCGCTCGAACTGATCCACTTATCGCTGATCTCCGAAGCCAAGAACCTGCTGCGGTCGGCCGACCAGGGCGTGGCGGAGATCGCTTATATGCTTGGCTTCGAGAACAGCTCTTATTTCACGCGGCTGTTCAAAAAACAAACCGGCATGAAGCCCCTGGAATTCCGGAAGGGCGGTCAGTTGAACTAGCCCCCCTCACATCATTATGTCGCAAATATTCAATGGCAGCCCTGGCTGCCATTCTACTTTTGTACCAAATGAAAGAGGTATATGAAAATTCTGGTCGCGGGCGATAGCATCACACGAGGCACTGTGGGCGCCAGCTACACCAAAGTATTGCAGCAGCGTTTTCCCCACTGGCAGATCAACAATATCGGCCGCAACGGCGATACCTTGCTGGTCATTACCCAGCGGTTACTCAGGACCCTCAGCGCCGACAACACCTATGATTTTATCGTGCTGCAGGGTGGTTACAACGATATCCTGCTGCCCTGGTTCGGGCTGCAGAATGCCTGGTTTCGTTTTGCCTACCGGTCACAACTCAAAAAAGGCATCATCCCCATCACCAACCCACATCACTACGAAGAACACCTGCGCCAAACCATCAAAGCCATCAGCCGCCTGTGTAATGGCAAGATCATCCTCACCACCATTGGCTGTATCAATGAAAACCTCTCTTTCTCCCTCAATTACCAACGGGAACAATACAACCACTGCGTACGGAATATTGCGCGCTCCGAACCGGTGCTGCTGGCCGACTGTGCCAAAGATTTTGAAGCCCACCTGAAAAGCAGCCGGCCCAGGCCTTATTTCATCCAGGACTTTGTATCTGTCACTTTTCTCGACCGGCTGATCTCAGCGCTGCCCGGCGGCCCCTGGCTGCTGAGTAAAAAAAGGAAACTGCAGCTGACAACCGATGGCGTACACCTCAATCATGACGGCGCCTTATTGTACAGCAACGCCATTCGCAGTACCTTGCTGCATACAGTGGCGACTTGTCGCATTTGTACAATCCCGGCCCCCTGATGCCACTTAATTTTGCACCAGATCTCCGATACACTCCACGCGTGTAGCTGATATACCAAACCAACTGCCGATGCAGGCAGCGCATGCCCTGGCCAGGATGTGCGCCTTCATCTCATTACCAACATTTATTCATTTTATCAATCAAGTTTATGCAGCCTAATTTCCAGGTTATGAAACCCGGCAACCAGTTCGTCGTGTTTGGACATTTCTTTAATTTTCTCGCTACCGGCGCCGATAGCAACGGTCGGTACCTGATCTATGAAGACCTCGTTCCTCCGGGCGGTGGTCCTCCTCCCCATACCCATCCCGATGAAGAGTTGTTTTACATCATCGAAGGCGAGTTTGAGTTCATTCTGCACGACCTCGACAAACCCTTTCGCGTAGCACCGGGCCAATTGATCCGCATCCCGGGCTCAGCCGTTCATACGTTCAAAAATGTGGGCACTACCGCGGGCCGCACCATTACCATGCTGCTGCCCGGTGAACTGGAAAAGTATTATCGTGCGGTGGGTATTCCCGTAACCGATCCGAGCGAGGTCCCCGACCTGTCACTACCACCCGATTACCCCAATATGGACCTGCGCAAAGCCTTTGAACTGGCCGCGCCCCACCAGGTACATTTTGTGGTGCCCACTACAGTTCAGTCATCCTAAAATACAATTCGCACAGCAATAATTGGCTGGCTGGGACCTTTTTACGGTACTTTACCCCCGATCAACAACGAGGTTAATGATGAGCTACCGTGAATATGTTCCCAGCCAGCCCCTTAGGCAGTATGTCGATTGTTACTGGCACTATGTTTCGGGCCAGGCAGCACCAGCCGGACAATTGCCCATACAACGTTGTCTGCCGCTGGGCAGCATCGAGATCATCCTGCAGGTAGACGGTATGATGGCCGATATATTCGACAATACCCGGCAGCAATGGGAAAAGAGCTTTCGCATCTATTTCGCAGGTATGTATACCGATACCGCTTTTTGGCGGGCACAGCCGGGCACCCTGCTGTTTGGCATCCGGCTCAAACCCGAAAGCCTGCTCCCACTCTTTGGCATTCCTCCCGCTTTGTTGCTCAACAGCGTAGTCGATGCCGAAGCAGTACTTGGCATCAGCGCCGGCCACTTGTACGATGAAATGGCAGGAGTATTCGATATGCCCCGGCTTGTTTCTGTGGCCGAACGGCATTTGCAGCAACGACTGGGCAAGCTCGCCCCCAATCGCAACTACGTAGCGGAGGCCTGCCGCCTCATCCGCGATTCAGGCGCCCACCTTACAGTAGAACAATTAAGTGACGCTATCTATATCAGCAAGCGACAACTGGAACGTCATTTCAAACTGGAGTTTGGCGCCAGCCCCAAAACCTACCAACGCATTATCCGTTTCCGCAATGCTTATCGGTATGCCCGTAGTTGGCACAGCGACAAGATACATTGGGCCGATGTCAGCTACGAGTCGGGTTATGCCGACCAGGCGCACTTCATCCGAGATTTCAAAGCTTTTACCGGCCACGCTCCTTCTGCGCTTCTCAGCGATCGCCAAAGCTTCTTCCAGACGCTCGAGTCGGTGGTGGATTAAAATTCCCGCAGGGAATTGGACGCCCCGATTTTTGCCACTACTTTGTGCGCATCAATCGTACCACCATGGCTACCCAACTCGCCCTCGTTCGTGGCGATATCACCCGTATGCACGTTGATGCTATCGTCAATGCGGCCAACAGCTCGCTGCTGGGTGGTGGCGGTGTAGACGGCGCCATCCACCGGACCGGCGGCCCTGCCATTCTGGAAGAATGTGTCAAGATCCGCAACATACAAGGTGGTTGCGCCACCGGCGAAGCCGTCATCACGACTGGCGGCAAGCTCCCCGCCCGCTACGTCATCCACACCGTGGGGCCCGTTTGGCAGGGCGGCGACAAGGGGGAACGGGATTTGCTATCTAACTGCTACCGGAACACCCTAACTTTGGCGCTCGAACACGGGATTACTACCATTGCTTTTCCCAATATCAGCACCGGTATTTACCGGTACCCCAAAGAGGAGGCGGCCGCTGTAGCCATCGAAACCGTGCGGAAGTTCATAGCAGCCCATCCCGATCGTATCGCCACCATCAGTTTTGTTTGTTTCGACGAAGAGAATTACGGATTATACAAAAAGCAGCTATCATATGCCATTTAGAGCACTCTGGATCACCGAAACCGCCGACGGAAAATTTGAAAGGAATATTATCGAACGGGTCATCGACGACCTGCCTCCGGGAGAAGTGGTCATCAGGGTACAGTATTCATCCCTCAATTATAAAGACGCGCTCTCTGCCACCGGCAACAAGGGCATTACCCGCAAATTTCCCCACACCCCCGGGATCGATGCCGCTGGCGTGGTAGAGATCAGCCGCAACGAAAGGTTCGCCACCGGCGATGAGGTTATCATTACCGGCTACGACCTGGGCATGAATACCTGCGGTGGTTTTGGTGAATTTATCCGTGTGCCGGCCGCCTGGGTCGTGCGCAAACCAGAAGGATACACGTTAAAAGAATGTATGATACTGGGAACGGCGGGGGTAACCGCCGCGATCGGATTGCACAAAATGGAAATGTTGGGCATGCAGCCCTCGCAGGGGCCCATCGTCGTTACCGGCGCTACCGGCGGCGTAGGCAGCCTGGCCGTCGCGATCCTGGCCAAGGCCGGGTATGAGGTCATCGCCGTGTCGGGCAAAAGCCACGCACAGGAATACCTGCAATACCTGGGCGCCTTGCGGGTAGAAGACCGTGAGTTTGTCAATGATCATTCGGGCAAAGCCCTGCTGCGGCCGCAATGGGCAGGCGCCATCGATACGGTAGGCGGCAATACCCTGCTCACCCTGCTGAAAGGTTGTATGACCGAAGGAGCTGTGGTGAGCACGGGACTGGTCTCTTCGCCCAAACTCGACGCCACCGTTTATCCCTTTATCCTCAACGGCGTGAGCCTGCTGGGCGTAGGATCGGCCGAAACGCCGATGACGACCCGCCTGCTCATCTGGGATAAGTTCAGGGATATCTGGAATATCCGCGACAAGCTCAACGCCATCGCCAAAGAAGTGACGCTCGAAGAGCTCAACTTTACCTACATCGACGCCATCCTGCAAGGCAAGATCATGGGCAGAGTGGTGGTGAAAATAGGGGCCGATAAATAATTGTTGCCGATGGATCTGTTGACCTGGAAAGTGACCCGGGTAATACCCGAAGCGAAGCATACCATCAGTTATGTACTGTCGGCAACGAGTGGGCAGCCTGTGACGTATGAAGCAGGCCAGTTCCTCACCCTGCTGTTCGATGACCACGGACAGGAGATCAGGCGCTCTTATTCGCTGGGATCCACACCCAGCATCGATCCACATCCTTTCATCACCGTCAAGAAAAAAGAGAACGGGGCCATCTCCCGTTTAATCCTGCAACATTGGACCGTAGGCAATACCGTACAAAGTCTACCACCTGCAGGCCGTTTTCATATTGACACCCATTCAGCTTTCCACCGGCAGATATTTTTCATCGCTGCCGGCAGCGGCATCACACCGGTTTTCGCCTTGCTCAAGAAACTGCTCCGCGACGAGCCGCAAAGCCGGGCAGTATTGATCTACCAGAACCACAACGAAGACAACATCATTTATCACGAAGCGTTGCAACAACTACAGGGGCAGTATGGAGATCGCTTCACACGCATTGACTTGCTGAGCCATCCGATCCTGCACGAGTTGCCACATCAGCGCCTCAACAACAGCCTGCTCGAATGGCTCATCAACCGGCACCAACATCCCGGTGCACAGCCCACCGCTTTTTATACCTGTGGTCCGGCTTCCTTCATGCGCATGGTACAATTTACCCTGCGGGTGATGGGCATACCGGCATCCGACATCCACAAAGAGAATTTCACGGTAGATCCCTTACCGCCCCCTGCTCTCGACATCGATCCCACACCCCGGACGGTGCAGGTAAGGCAAGGTGAGCGGGTACATCAATTTCAAGTAGCATACCCGCAAACGATCCTGGCTGCTGCCCTGCAACAACATATCCAACTACCCTATAGCTGCAAAGGCGGACGCTGCTCTGCCTGTACCGCGCAATGTGTGAGCGGGGAGGTAAAGTTGTACATGAACGAAGTGCTGACAGAGGCGGATCTTCAAAAAGGACTTGTACTGACCTGTGTAGGGTATGCACTGACAGATCTTGTGCTCGAACTGTAAACAAAAAAGCATCGCTACGCGTTATACAGTGGCAAACCAAAGCTACCAGCCTGTTGACCACGAAGGTGGCATTCTATTGGAGGCGCATCGTATTGGGTATCTGTGTGTTATTGACAAAGAATAGCCGCATTCAGACAACGGGTCAAGGGGCCCGCTTTTTGCAACCGGTATTACTTTTGTCTAACAAAACGGATTTATGCTATGGACCGTCAACAAAAAAAGGTCGTAGTCATCGGTGGAGGATTCGCCGGTGTACACCTGATACAGCAACTGGCCAAAGACGACCGCTTCATCATTACCCTGGTCGACAGAAACAACTACAACTTCTTTCCTCCCCTGATCTACCAGGTATCCGCCGGCTTTTTGGAGCCTTCCAATATCAGTTATCCTTTCCGTAAACTCTACCACAATAAAAAGAACATCACCTTCCGCATGGGCGAGTTCCAGCGGGTGATCCCGGAAGAAAACAAAGTCATCCTCTCTACGGGCGAACTGACCTACGATTACCTCGTGTTCGGAACCGGCACCCAGAGTAATTTCTTTGGTATGGAGAACGTGAAGAAGAATGCCGTGCCGATGAAGACCATTAACGATGCCATTGAACTGCGTAACTATATTCTGCAAACGATCGAAAAGGCCACCATCACCACCGATCCTGACGAGCGTAGAAAACTGCTCACCATGGTGGTAGCAGGCGCGGGGCCCAGCGGGGTGGAGATCTCGGGTATCCTCGCCGAAATGCGCAACGGTATTTACCGTAAAGATTATCCCGAGCTGAAGGATCCGCAGGGCGGCGCTATCTACCTCGTCGATTCCAACTCGAAAGTACTGGGGCCCATGAGTGAAAAATCGCAACAATACACCCATAAGGCATTGGAGCATTTTGGGATCAAGATATTGCTCGGCAAACAGGTAAAGGATTATGTCAATGACGAAGTGATCTTCGCCGACGGCGATAAGATCGCTACCAAAACCCTGATCTGGACAGCCGGCGTGATCGCCGTTGAATTACCCGGACTACCCGCCACTTCCGTTGGCCGTGCCCGCCGGGTGATGGTCGACGCACACAACCTGGTACAAGGCACCAATAATATCTATGCTTTGGGCGACAGCAGCATCATGACCACCGACCCGGCTTTTCCTGGTGGGCATCCCCAACTGGCACAGGTGGCGATACAACAAGGCCAGCTGCTGGCAAAGAACCTGCGTGCCATTGCCGACAATAGAGAACAAAAAGTCTTTATTTACAACGATAAAGGCACCATGGCCATTATTGGTAAAAACAAAGCCGTAGCCGATATCGGCAAACTACATTTCAAAGGATTGACAGCGGCCCTGATCTGGGGTTTCATTCACATCTGGTCGCTCATCAATTACCGCAATAAGATCAAGACCTTCTGGAACTGGGCTTTTGCCTGGTTTACCAAAGACGTGGCCATGCGCTTCATCTTCCGCCCTACGGAAAAGAAAGTATAACACCGCTTTGATCCAATAAGATCGCCCTGACCTCGCGTGGTCGGGGCTTTTTATTTCCCGTTATCTTTGCACCCTGCGGCATACAACAGGCCGCCAGTTAAATTATCATAGCCATGAATATACAAGAAGCTTACGACGCCTGGGCGGGGCAATACGACACGAATGTCAACAAAACCCGTGATCTGGAAGCCGTCGCGTTGCGTACTACACTCGCCGCCATTCCCATCCACCACTGCCTGGAAATAGGATGTGGCACCGGTAAGAACACCACTTGGTACATCGATAAAGCCCACACGGTAACCGCCGTCGATCAATCGCAAGGCATGCTGGACCTTGCCCGCGAAAAGATCAGCTCCCCCAAAGTAACTTTTGTACAGGCAGATATACAGCAGCCCTGGGATTTCGTGCAGCAACCCTACGACCTGGTGGGATTCAGCCTGGTACTGGAACATATCGAAGACCTGCATAGTATACTGGAGAAAGCCGCGGCTGCGCTGCAACCCGGTGGCTATGTATACATCGGAGAACTACACCCCTTCAAACAATATACCGGCAGTATGGCACGCTTCGAAACAACACAAGGCACACAGCTGGTCACTTGTTTCAACCACCATATTTCCGATTTCGTGGAAGCTGGCAAACAAAGCGGATTATCGTTGATAGATATCGAAGAATACTTCGATGAGGATGATCGAAAAGGTTTGCCCCGCATACTGACGCTGTTACTGAAGAAGGACTAAGGTTATAGTAAACGCCGCAGGCGATCCGGCGAATCACCATACCATTTGCGGAAAGAATGAATGAAAGCGGCCGGCTCGGAATAGCCGAGTATCGTCGCTATGCCAGCAACCGTGTACCGGTCGTGCCGCAACAACAAACCACAGAGCTTCTTTTTGATCTCTTCCAGCAACTCGCGGAAGCTGCTCCCTTCCGCAGCCAGCCGGCGCTGCAAGGTACGGGGCGTCAGGTATAGGGCACCTGATACCGCTTGAATATCGGGCAACTGTGGATCGGACATGGACAACAGGGCCAGCTTAACCTTGCCGGCAAAACTATCATCGGGTTTCAGCTGTTCGATCATCCGCAGGTATTCGGGTACCAATACGTCTACCTGTAAATGGCTGTTGTTGCGTAAAGCAGCTTTGAGGATGACCGGTTCAAAAGTCACCGTAAACGCCTCACCCTTTTTCCACGCAGCAGGATAATTGGCTTCCCAATAAGGAGAAGACAATTGAATATCGGTTTCCGGTCCGGTCATCATCTGCAACTCACGGCTTACAATCGCCAGTGTATATTCGAGAAGGACCCGGTTTTCGTTTATTGAGTTGTTATCGATCACGAAACACAGTTCCACCTGCTCTGCCGACACCCTCGTCGTTGCCCTGATCAACGGTATAGCTGCCTCGAGATAGGTTTGCAGGTAATGCAGTGCTTCATCCACGGTAGTGGCCTGCAAGGATAACTGATAAATAACGCCCAGTAATTTCAAAGATATACATTGGCCGCAGGCGATACCCCAGTGGCTGTCGGGTAGCTGCGTATCGATGGCATGGATCACCCGGTAAAGGTCATCAGCTTTGATGAGTGTTTTTTCATCCAGGTCGTCTAAAGGTGTTGACTGAACAAGCGCGAGAATATCCTCCGGCGACAAGCCCCGTAGCCGCGCATATTGCAGCAGGTGATGCAGGTGTACAGCGAGAATATGCATATTGTCGCAATTTATCAATTTGTCGCCGGATACCGCCGCTACATTTGCCTTGTATCAAACAACAAACACCATGAAGATGCTCAAAAATGTATTACTGATCAATGCCATCAGCTCAGGTGCCGCCGGATTGTTACTCGTATTATTCCCTGACTATACAGCCGGCCTCTTCGGCGCCGCGCTCCAATGGCCCTTTGTGGCGGCCGGGCTCTTTCTGATCGCATTTGCCAGTTTTGTATGGATGCAGGGCCGGCAGGCAAAGCCCCCCAAAGGATGGGTAAAACTGATTATCACACTCGATATCATCTGGGTAGCCGATAGCCTGCTCATTGTAGTACCTCAGTTATTCGACCTCAGTTTTATTGGCTACCTGCTGATCTCGGGCGTGGCAGCCTGGGTGGCCCTGATGGCTTTTTTACAGACCAGAGGTTTACAACAATACCGTACACCCCAGTAAGGGTATCGTTGAAGGCCACCAGGATGGCTTAACCCAAACATAATAATAGCCCTGAAAGACTGCCCGGCATACCACCCAACCACAGTGGAGCTTGCCGGGCTTTTTCCATATAAGCGAGTAGGGAAAACAATTCCACAGGAGGGCCAGCTGGCCGCCAACAATAGACAATTGTCAAAAAAGGGATCAAAACTCCCCAATGACCAATCTGAAATTTGCAAGTCATAGCCATTTTATGCCGTCTCATGCTTGCAGGCTCAACATTGAATGACTACTTTTACGTCTGCCAAATTACATGCACTACCTGAATGTACTACCATTATTGTTGTGCGGATTACTGGTGGTAACGATCATCGCCACAGTAGGGGCTATTGCATCCCGTAAATTCAACTTTCAGTACACCTGGCTCAGCGTGGCGTCGGCCGTTTTTTACACGTATGCGGGCTACCTGCTGGTCAGAGAAACCGACCTGCTCACCGCACTCATCGTCAACAATGTCATTGGGTTTTACGATGCCACGATCGGCCTGAAGCTTTGCATGGCTTTCAAAGCCAATTTTAAGATGGTCGATGAAGAAGTAGAGCTTCCATCCACCCAGTTTAGCGTGGCCACTATGATGTTTGTGTCTACCGCCCTTACCTTACTGGGTTTTATTTTCGCCTGAGTCTCTCTGTAGTCGATGGAATGACCATCCACGTCATGACATAGCAATTATCTACATGTAAATTTTTAAGCCTCACTATTAGCAAACACCTAACAAAAACGACATTATTTTCACTTTTTACTGGCGACAAGTCTTATTTTTAGCCAAACCAAGGCTAATGAGCACAGCATCCGTAACAAGTTTAAAAAAAACCATTCGACCGATACACCTGTGGGCGATTGCTGTAGGCCTGGTCATTTCCGGCGAATACTTTGGCTGGAACTATGGCTGGGGCGTGGCCGGCACCGTCGGATTCCTCATCGCCACCCTCATCATTACCGTACTCTACATCACTTTTATCTTCAGTTTTACCGAACTCACCACCGCTATTCCCCATGCCGGTGGTCCTTTTGCCTATTCGTACAAGGCGCTTGGCCCATTGGGCGGGTTGGTAGCGGGTTATGCCACCCTCATCGAATTTTTGTTTGCGACACCGGCCATTGCTTTCGCCCTGGGCAATTACTTGCACTTCCTCTACCCTTCCCTGCCTGTACTCAGTACTGCCATCGCGTGTTACTTAGTATTTACGGCCATCAACCTGCTGGGCATTAAAGAGTCGGCCTTCTTCACCCTGGTCGTCACTTTACTGGCCGTTGGCGAATTGCTCATTTACCTGGGCATCGTAGCTCCTTCGTTTAAGCTGGAAAACTTTCTGCACAACAATATGCCGGCCGGATGGGGCGGTGTCTTTGCGGCCTTACCCTTTGCCATGTGGCTGTATGTGTGTATTGAAGGCGTGGCCATGGTAGCAGAAGAAGTCAGCAACCCGGCAACCTCCATCCCAAAGGGATATATATCCGGCATTCTCACGCTGATGTTGCTGGCCATCGGCGTGATGGTTTTTACAGGTGGCATTACCGACTGGCAACAATTGACAGCGATCGATTATCCGCTGCCGGAGTCCATCGGAATCGTACTCGGCAAAGACAATAGCATTACCAAGCTTTTCGCCGGTATCGGACTCTTTGGTCTCATTGCTTCTTTTCACAGTATTATCATTGGCTACAGCCGGCAACTGTTTGCCCAGGCGCGAAGCGGTTACCTGCCCAAAATACTGTCGCGGGTGAATCACCGGCAGACGCCCCACTGGGCACTGATGGCAGGCGCCGTCTTTGGCATCGTTGCCTTGTGTATGGGCAAAACCGATCAACTGGTGATCCTCTCCGTGATGGGTGCCGTGGTTATGTATATCATGAGTATGATCAGCCTGTTTGTATTGCGTCGAAAATCGCCCTCCCTGCCGCGTCCATACCTGGTACCGCTGTATCCCTGGTTTCCGGCCATCGCCCTGGTACTGTCGATCGTCGCGCTGGCGGCCATCATCTATTACAATGCCCGGTTGTCGCTGTTCTTTTTTGGCGGACTGGCCATCATGGCGATTATTTTCATCGGCTTGGGTAAGCACCGGCAGGCAGTGAAGAATGATGTAATTTTAGAAGCATAAGCAAGTACATGGCCTACAAAGCAACCATTGGCAATATTGTATATGCGTTCCCGGACCTCAGGACCTTGCTGGCCCGTGCCACACCTTACCGGTCGGGCGATGCGTTGGCCGGACTGACGGCTGCGAGTTACGAAGAACGGATTGCCGCGCAGATCGTATTGGCCGATGTACCGCTGAAACAGTTTCTGCAGGAAGCGATCATCCCGTACGAAACAGACGAAATCACGCGGTTGATCATCGATGAACACGCCACTGACGCCTTTGCCCCCATCAGTCATTTTACGGTAGGGCAATTGCGTGATTGGTTATTGAGTGATGCGGCTACTACCCTCCAGTTGCAACAGGTCGCTACCGGACTGACGCCGGAAATGGTTGCCGCTGTTTCCAAGCTGATGCGCAACCAGGACCTGATCAGCGTGGCACGCAAATGCGAAGTGATCACGAGCTTTAGAAATACCTTGGGATTAAAAGGGCATTTTTCGGTGCGCCTGCAGCCTAACCACGCTACGGATGATGCGCGCGGTATAGCAGCCAGCATGGTAGATGGTTTGCTGTACGGCAGTGGTGATGCAGTGATTGGCATCAACCCGGCAACGGACAGTCCGGCCGTGGTAGTACAACTACTGCAAATGATCGATGACCTGCGGCAGCAGTATGCGATCCCCACCCAGAGTTGTGTGTTGTGCCATGTGACCACTGCTTTGTCGATCATGCCGCAGGCTCCTGTCGACCTGGTATTTCAATCCATTGGTGGCACGGAAGCCACGAACAGTAGTTTTGGCGTAAACCTGTCGATGCTGGCCGAAGCGCAGGCAGCCGCTTTGTCGTTGCAGCGTGGCACCGTTGGCCACAACGTGATGTATTTTGAAACTGGCCAGGGCAGTTCCCTTTCGGCGAATGCCCATGCCGGGGTAGACCAGCAAACCTGTGAAGTACGGGCGTATGCGGTTGCCCGCAAATTCGCGCCCCTGCTGGTCAATACCGTGGTAGGGTTTATCGGTCCCGAATATCTGTACGACGGTAAGCAGATCATTCGCGCAGCATTGGAAGATCATTGTTGCGGTAAGTTACTGGGCTTACCGATGGGGGTGGATGTATGTTATACCAACCATGCTGAAGCCGACCAGGACGATATGGACAACCTGTTGACCTTGCTGGGCGTGGCGGGCTGTAGTTATATCATGGGGGTGCCAGGGGCAGATGATATTATGCTCAATTACCAGTCGACCTCTTTTCACGATGCCTTGTACCTGCGGCAGGTGTTGGGCTTACGGCCCGCACCGGAGTTTGAACAATGGCTGGTACGGCAGGGGATCATGAATGAGCAGGGAAAGCTGCAGCAGGTGCCCCGTGAACATCCATTGATTGCCGCGGGAAGCTATTGAGATCAAATCAACAACCAGGCAACTATTCATAAAGACAATCGTGTATAGATGCTCTTGCGATACCAGCTGGTGCTGCCCAATACGGCGCACCGGTAACCATGAACGAACCCGGCCAGGATCATCCACCAATAGCAGATTATCATGAGCGATCAACCAATACAACCTTTCTCGCATCAACCCGACCCCTGGGTGTCCTTGCGGGCGTTTACGCCGGCAAGGATCGCGTTGGGGCGTACGGGGGTGGCGATCCCTTTGCAGGAAGTGTTACAGTTCAGGATGGCGCATGCCCATGCACGGGATGCGGTGTATTCGTTGTTGGCCACCACCACCCTGGCGGCGCGGCTGACGGGGTTGGGTTATGCCGTGCAGGATCTTCACAGCCGCGCTGCCGATCGACACGAATACCTGCAACGGCCGGATAAAGGAAGAAGATTGAACGAGGCTTCCGTGCAAATACTGCGCAATGCCGGAGCGCCACCAACCACGATTTCTCGGACAGATCAGGCAGTTGGTAATACGGAATCGTCCACCAACAAACAGCCTCCTGTATCACCCCTGCTTTCCATCGTGCTGGCCGACGGACTGAGTGCAACGGCAGTCAACCACCACGCTATACCACTGCTGGAAATATTGCTACCACAGTTGCAGGCTGGCGGATTTTCTGTAGCACCCATCAACCTCGTACAGCAGGGCCGGGTGGCCATCGGCGATGAGATCGGGATGTTGCAAGAGGCATCGATGGTGATCGTATTGATTGGCGAAAGACCGGGGTTGAGTTCGCCCGATAGCCTGGGCATCTATCTTACTTATCGCCCTGTATTGGGACTGACGGATGAGGCACGCAACTGCATTTCCAACATTCGACCGGGCGGACTTTCCTACCAGGCTGCAGCTGATAAACTGTATTGGTTTATCCGGGAGTCAACGCGTTTACAAATATCGGGTGTGGGACTGAAAGACGAGGAAGGATTGCTGGATGCTTCTACACGATGAATTATTCTTTAAAATAGCGCGCAGGCATGCCAGGATTCATCAGTTGGGCCAACAGTTCCTGGGCCAGCATAGCCAGCACGACGAACAGCACCACCCACCAGGCGTTCCTTTTTTCATATTCCTTGTAATTGCCTAACAACGGCGGCCAGGCAATAAAGGTCAATAGTAAACTGCCGATGGTATTGGTGACCAGCGGAGGCATAAACCACGGCATCCACGCGGGGTTTTCGTACACTCTTTCTACCACTACGAGCCAGATGATTCCCATGAACAGTATAAAAGCCATGGCGGACTTCTGGCGAATAGCCGTCAGATTCAAGCAAAGCATCACAGCTCCTACAAAGGGGGAAAACACGAGCGAACAAAGGGCTATCGCTAATCGGGAATAAAATCGGGGTTGCATCCGGCATGATTTAGTTAGATCTGGCTACTGCTCAAGTTTCCGCCAGTTGAAACAGCAGGCCGTCACGGTAGTAATCGCTAACTCAGTCAGTAGTCATTTAGAAGATCAAGATAGGGAGACAAACAGTAACTGCAAAGTCCCAATGATCAATCAATGAAAATAAAAAAAGAGGTCTTTTAGACCTCGGTAGAAAAGAATGTCGGAATAAGTGAGTTAGTTGACCTTCTTATCCATTTGCTCCAATAAATCCTTTGCGGGAACAATTTGTATACCGCCCTCAGCATCACCTATTACCAAGGTCTTGTTATTTGCTGCACTTTTTTCAACCAGCTCACGCGCAGCATCTTTAATACCCTGGAGGATTTTCTTGGTATATTCTCTATTATATACGGGCTTATTAGACATTGTTATTACTTTGGCGCACAACGACATTCCAAATATCGCCTTTTTCAATGACAGTATCAACTCCTACCCCGCCTTCAGCAATTGTTTCCGGAATCGTGCTGATATTATCGACCAACATCCAAACGTCGCATACTGGCACATAGAGGTGAAATAAATTGTATAGACCTCTGTAATACCTTCGAACAACCACATCATCCGGAATAAAATGCCCTCCCTCATTTACCCTGCTTGCCACTCGCTTGATTGCCAACTCCGGCGAACTTAGCCAGAAATACACCAAAGTCACATAATACCCCCGCTCCTGCGCCTTCTTCACCAACGATACATAACTCCTGGTAGCTAATGTAGTCTCGAATGCAAAATCCACTCCCTCCTCCATCAGTTGATTGATGCGATTTAACATGATCCTACCCGCTTCCAGGGCCACACTTTCTACATTAAATGGAGAGAGTCCTGCCGCAATACTGTCAGCATTGACGAATTCCTTACAATGCAATATCTCTGGTAAAATAGTATAACTCGCCGTCGTCTTACCCGCGCCATTACAGCCAGCTATGATGTACAAGTTTGGCATTCAATAAAACTAAGCTAACCAACTTTATCCCGCAAATCCTCAATTCGCAAATATCTGCGTGAAGTACAGCGTGCTTTTAGAATCGCGCGCAACGCCAATGCCGGTGAGGCGATATTTGCCTTCAATGTTCTTACGGTGACCGGGACTGTTGAGCCAACCTTTCACCACTTCTTCCGCAGATTGGCTGCCATAAGCAACATTCTCTGCTGTGGCTGAAACGCCGGCAACCTTAGTGGTAATTATTTTACTGCGGTATGAAAATCCGTCATGCCCGAATGGGGTCTTTTTGGACGCCATAGACACGGTATGTCTCCGCGCTTCTGTTTCTATGACCGGGTTGGCGGTCAACGCCGGCAGCCCTTTTTTCTGGCGATATTCATTGATCAGGACCAAAATCTGATCCTCCAGACCGGGGGCAATCGTCGCTGAAGTCGGTTTCGGCGCCGCCGGCTTACTGGTTTTGGCTGTTGTCGTGCTGGACTTCGACGCGGCTGAGGTCGATTTGCTGCTCGAACAGGATGAAAAACCAATAATAAGCGTACTGATATACAGGAAAATCGTGTAACGAATGCGGCTGTGCATGTAAATCGGGATTTACCCTACCGCCCTACTAATTTTGTACCAGCTATTGTGAAAGAAAAGAGAATTTGATTGTCAACCAGTTGCACGCGGTGGTACCCAAACTACGTCGCCCGTTTGGTGATCAGCGCTACGTTTTTGACGCCGCACTGCCTATGATTCATTCTGGTCTGCCTAGGCTTTTCTTCGGGAATTGTTCGGGTTTTCATTGTTAATCCACCGGTATTTCCCGAAGAAGTCTCGAACGAGCCGCGAAGAAGGTGCGAAGCAATGCCTACCCAGGATTATTTTACTCACCTGTAAAGTCCAGCCAGGAGGATTTTTTCACTCGTAAAGCTATTCCAGGACACCAGCTGAACCTCATAGATATTCAAATTTGCCAACACAGTGTGTAATCCGTACGCGATGGAGGACATCAACAGCCATCTTACTACCCTGGCACAATACTGCGCCAGCAACATACCCGCACTGCCTTAGCACAGGCAAAAACAGTCTTTTTAGAGCAGTGACAGAACTGTGCCAGAACGGTGGCAGAGGACTGGTAGAGCTGGGGTGGGCCGGGCGATTGGCTTCTATATGCCTGAACATTGCCTACACTATAAGGAAATATTGCCTCCTGTCATTGACAGTCCAGGCAATGTGTAGGCATACTGGAGACAATGCGTAGGCAATCAGCCGGCAATGGAGGTGCAATAAAATCACAATCGCCTTAAAGGTCAATTACAGGCGCAAGAGCAAGACATTGCATCAAAACCAAGCGCAGATACCACTCGCAAACCAACGTCCGTAAAACAAAAACTAAACCAAATTAGCAACGAACACCCGCAAACGGTTAATATTTACTCACCATTTCAGGTCAACAACAGCTCCATTTTCACATCTGCGGTAGCAAATGGTGAATGTTCCACCGGCACATGCCGGAACCCATATTTCTCGTAAAGCTTAATGGCTGTCTGGAGCTGACTGTTGGAGAATAAGCTAAGTTTTGTGGCCTTCCAATCCCGCGCCGTTTGCATACATTGGTCGATCAGCAACCGGCTGATGCCCTTGCCCTGCCAGGCCCGGGTGACCGCCATTTTGGCAAACTCATATTCCCCGTCGGCCTCTTTCATGAGGGCCGCCGATCCGACGATCTCATCGCCGGTCTGCGCCAACCAAATGATGCCGCCCCGGTCAATGATCGTACCACGTGGATCGTCGAGCACCATTAGATCGTGGGATTCTGTGAGGTGGTATTTATCCAACCACTCGAGATTAAGCCGCTTAAAGGCATCGGCATACCTGTCTTCGTAAAGAATAATGTTGATCATGGCTATTTTGTGATAATGATGTGAAAAGCAGGCACTGCAAGGCTTACAACCGCCCGCTATCACAAATATAAGCCAATCGCAGATGCCCCGGAGAAGCCCAGGCATAAGACTTGCCGTTATACGTCCAGTAACCACTTTATTCGTCCAACAACCAGTCAATCATGTCTCAAACACAACCAGTCAGACGCACCGATCGGAGATCCAGGCTCATTAAAGCAAGCCCAGCTGTAATCTACCAGGCCCTCCTCGATCCGGAAGCCCTGGCCACCTGGCGCGCGCCCACGGGTATGAAAGGCCGCATCGATCATTTCGAAGCGAAGGAAGGCGGCAATTACAAGATGACACTAACGTATGAAGATACCAGCCAGGGTGTAAAAGGCAAGTCATCGGAACAGGACGACAGCTTCGAAGGACGTTTTGTACAATTGGCACCGAACGAAAAAGTGGTGGAAGAAACCGAGTTCGACTCCGAAGACCCGGCCTTTGCCGGTACCATGCGCATCACAACCTCGCTACAGGAAACGGAGGAAGGTACTGAAGTTACCATGACCTGCGAAAATGTGCCGCCAGGCATCCGTGAAGAGGATCACCTGCAAGGAATTGATTCGTCGCTGGAGAACCTGGCTGCTTATACAGAAAAACTTTAGGTGCGTGGAGTTGGTCATCACAACAATAGTAACAGGTACCATCGGCAACGCTGATCCGCTATCCTGCCGACACCTTTGAGCATCGTCTTATGACCGATTTGGCCCAGGTTTCATGCATGGATTACCCATCCTTACAGGCAACTCTCCATTTCTTCCATCATGCCCTTGCTGCCAATAAATAGTGGGGAACGCTGGTGTAGTTCGGTAGGCTCGATGTCCAATATGCGTTGCTCGCCATTGGTCGCCTTACCGCCTGCCACTTCGAGGATGAAGGCAAAGGGATTGCATTCATACAGCAAGCGCAGCTTACCCTTAGGCTTTTCAATGGTGCCAGGATACATAAATATGCCGCCTTTGATCAGGTTGCGGTGCACATCCGCCACCATACTGCCGATATAACGTTGCGTGTATGGACCACCGTTCGTTTTATCCTTGCGCTGGCATTTGTCGATATACTTTTGAACGCCTAATGGATAGCGGAAAAAATTACCATGGTTCACCGAATAAATGCCCCCAAACTCGGGGCATTTGATATTGGGATGACTGAGGCAGAACTCACCGATAGAAGGATCGAGCGTAAAACCATTTACGCCCCGGCGCGTGCCATATACCAGCATAGTCGATGACCCATAAACCATATATCCGGCTGCCACCTGCTTACGGCCGGGTTGCAGGAAATCTTCGAGGGTTACCGGACTGCCTACAGGCGTCACCCGGCGATAGACACTGAAAATAGTTCCGATCGACACGTTGACGTCGATATTACCGCTGCCATCGAGCGGGTCAAACATACAGATGTATTTGGAGCTGCAGCTCACCTGGTCTTCAAAGGCGACAAAGCTATCCAGCTCTTCACTGGCGATACCTGCACAGCTCATGCCGTGTTGTAATACGCCCATAAACTGGTTGTTGGCAAAAATGTCTAGTTTCTTCACATCCTCTCCCTGGACATTGACCGCACCGGCATCACCCAAGATATCGACCAGCCCCGCCTTGTTCACTTCCACATTGACCCGCTTGGCCGCCCGGCCCATATCCCGCAGCAAACCGCTCAATTCACCCGTCGCATGCGGAAAATCCCGCAATTGCTGGATGGTGAACTCGTCGAGGGTCATTACTTGCCGTTTAATGGTGCTCATGGTAGCCGTTTTAGATGTGTTGGTTTGGTGACAATGCGGGCAAAACTAAGGGGAAAGCCCTGAAAGTCAAAGCATCGCAAACCCGCGCCAAAGCGGCTTTTCCGAGCAAAAACGGTATAGCTCACCCTTGTTAGCCTGTAATTTTTTATTATAAAATTTATGCAAACGTTGCCGAAAAGGGGCCTCGTCCTATCGATGTCAACGGTCCCAACAATAGATTGATGCGCACCGGGCATCACTCCCCCCCAATCGAGGGCCGATTGCCTGTGCCATGACTTTCGTTTAGTTGTCTTGTGCCCCGCTCGTAGACGAAAACCATGACTTTCAATTACATTTGCTGCGATTTACCGGGCCGGTTCTGTAACAATCAGCCCTTCCCGGATACCAATGGAGGGTTATGCAGATCAACACCCTTCCCCATTTTTAATCGATCAATTTCTTATCGGCATTATGAAGGTTTTCAAATTTGGCGGCGCCAGCGTACAGAACATAGAACGGATTCAATTGGTGGCAGACATCCTCCGCAGCTATCCCGACGAAAAGATCCTGGTTGTGATTTCCGCCATGGGCAAAACCACCAACGCCCTCGAAAAAGTAACGGACGCGTTTTTCAACCAGCAAAAGGAAGAAGCCCTGCTGCTCTTCGAAGCCGTCAAAAAAAGCCACCTCACCACCGCCAAATACCTGCTCGTCACCCATTACAATGCCGCCCTGGAACAACTGGCCAACTTCTTCACCGAAGTTGAATGGCTGCTCCACGATAACCCCGTACGTGACTACGATTACTATTACGATCAGATCGTGTGCGCCGGCGAACTACTCTCCACCGCCATCATGAGTGCCTACTTCAACGAAATGGGCATCGCCAACGAATGGATCGATGTGCGCGACATCGTACGCACCGACAACAATTTCCGCGATGCCAATATCGACTGGGCCTTTACCCAACAAAAGATCAACAGCGATATCCTGTCCCTGTTCGAGGATACCAATATCGTCGTAACACAAGGGTTTATCGGCGCTACCGACGAAAACGAAAGCACGACCCTTGGCCGTGAAGGCAGCGACTACACCGCCGCCGTATTCGCCAATATGCTCGACGCCGAAAGTCAGACCATCTGGAAAGATGTGGAAGGTGTCATGAACGCTGACCCCAAGGCTTTTCCCGACGCCCAGTTCATCGGTACCCTCAACTACAACGAGGTGATCGAAATGGCTTACTACGGCGCCCAGGTCATTCACCCAAAGACCATCAAGCCGCTCCAGAACAAAGGCATTCCCCTCCAGGTAAAATGCTTTCTCGATAAAACCCTGCCCGGCACCGTGATCAACAACAAGGCGGTTAAAAACCTGCCCCCCATCATCGTGCTGAAGCAACAGCAGGCACTCATTCACCTGCACTCGAGAGATTTCTCTTTTGTGGGCGAACAACCCATGTCGGACTTGTACGAACTGCTGGCCAGCCTCAAAGTAAAGCCCAACCTGGTGCAAACCGGCGCCGTATCGATCCAGGTGTGCCTCGACGACCGGTCGGATAAGATCGAGAAACTGGCCCTCGCCGCTTCCGATTTCTTCGAAGTGCAGGTAGAGAAAGGTCTTACTCTGCTCACCATACGTCATTACAACGATGCCCTACTGGAAAAACTGATCGCCGGACACGCGGTGGCCCTGCGCCAGCAATCGCCCGAAACCGTACAGGTATTGATGCAACCCAACCCATAATCTTATGCAATCGCCCGCCTCCTATTACCAGGAAAGGATCCAGCAACTCAGCGCTCAATTACAAAGCCTGCAGAAACGCAGTGTACTCACCGGCATCGCCCGGCTCGTGTCCTTCCTGGCACTCGCCTGGAGCGTGTGGCGCTGGATACAGGACGGTGGTACCAACTACAAACTGCTCACGGCTGCCTTCCTCGTGCTGTTCATCGTATTCATCCGCATCGCGCTCAACCTGAGCGATCAAAAGAAACTGGTTGAGAAGCTACTGTTCCTCAACCGCAATGAAGCTGGCGTACTCCAATATGCACCCAACCAGTTCAACAATGGCGTTGCTTTCAGCACCAACGACAACTATAGTGGTGACCTCGATATCTTTGGCGCCAACTCGGTATACCACCTGCTCAACCGTACCACCACCCATCACGGCGCACATGCCCTGGCGGGTATCCTAAGCCAGTCACTGCTGGACAAAGCCGCCATCGAGGCACAGCAGAAAGCGGTACGCACCCTGGCGCCACAAAAAGAATTACGCCAATTACTCACCGCCAACGGCCTCATCCACGAAGAAAAAGAAGGCAACCTGCACGATGTAGCTTCCTGGCTCAAAGCCCCACCGGTATTGCGCGACAAAACCTGGGTCAATGTGTTCAGGCTGCTGGTTCCAACCTTCAATATCGGCGCCATCATTTTTTACCTGTTTACCGACAACTACCTGCCGGTACTTGGTGGTGTACTCGCCGGTTGGGTATTCATTGGCCGCTTTGCCAAACCCATTAACCAACAGCATCTGCTGCTGAGCAAAAAGCAGTCCATCCTCGAGCAATATGCTACCATCCTGCGCCTTTTCAGCACGGCTGATAAAGGCAGCGCTACCCTGCTGCAACAACAGCAGCAAACAGCCATCGAAGCCCACCAGGCCATCAACAAACTGTCGCGCCTCGCCGGCTTGTTTGACCAGCGCATCAATATGCTCGTAATCCTCTTTCTCAACAGCCTCGTGCTCTATGACCTGCAATGCATGTGGCAGCTCGAAAGCTGGAAGGCTGCCAACAAAGAACGATTTGGTCAATGGATCGACACCGTCGGGATCATCGAAACACTCAACTCACTGGCCACCTTCGCCTACAACAACCCCGCTTATCACTGGCCAACGGTCAACACCAGTGGACTATCAATTCAGGGTAAGGCCCTCGCCCATCCGCTGATACCAGCGGGCAAATGTGTGTCCAATGATTTTACCTTCGGACTGGAAGAAAGACTCGCACTCGTCACAGGATCCAATATGAGCGGCAAAACAACCTTCCTGCGTACCGTTGGCGTCAACCTGCTACTCGCTCAATGCGGGGCGCCCGTCTGTGCGGCGGAACTTTCCTTTACGCCCATAAATATCCTGACCTCCATCCGTGTCAGCGACTCGCTGCAAGAGCAGACCTCCTATTTCATGGCAGAACTGAAACGCCTCAAGCAGATCATCCTGCATTTGCAAAAGCACAACACGCCTGCGCTCGTGCTCATCGATGAGATCCTGCGTGGAACGAACTCCGAAGACAAAACACACGGCTCCGAGCAGTTCATTAAAAAACTGCTGCAATACAATTGTCTAACCATGTTTGCGACACACGATCTATCATTAAGTGTACTCGAACAGGAACTGCCGGGACAATTGAGCAATTATTGCTTCGAAAGCATCATCAAAGATGGCGAACTCATCTTCGATTACACCTTACAGCGCGGCGTGGCCAAGAACCGCAATGCCTCCTTCCTGATGCAGAAAATGGAGATTATTTAAGCTATAAAAGCTGAAAGCCCCTCAGAAGAGGGGCTCGGGCCACATGAGAAAAAAAAGAGGGAACACTATTTTTTCAGTTCTGCATCCAGCAAAAGTTTCAGCTCTTTTCCGGAAGGTCTGGGAGCATCGGTCGAAACAATGTTACCCTTCTTGTCAAAGACCATAAAACGGGGTATGGCCTTGATATCGTAATTCTTCGCAATCGCGCTCCAGCCACCGGCATACAGTTGCACGCCTTTCAGTTGTTCTGAGACTACGAAGTCTTTCCATTTTTGCTCGTCTTTCGTTTCGTCTACCGACACGCTCATGAACACCACATCCTGTCCGCGGTAGGCTTCTTCCATTTCCTTCAAGGCAGGTATTTCCTTTTTGCAGGGCTGACACCAGGTAGCCCATACATCCACGATGACCACCTTACCCTTGAAATCTGTCAACGATACTTGTTTACCGGCAACATCCGGGTAGGTGAAGTTGATGGCAGGCTGCCCAGGTTTGGAGGATGCCTGCGCCAGCTTGACGGATATTTCGGAAGCACGACGTTGCTGATCGGCAGTGAGCAGGTATTTACCATGGCTTTGTTGCAGATCGAGGAAACCCAGGTAGGTTTTCAGTCCGGCCGCGACGATCAGTGTTACCTCGCCGCGCAGCGTATCATTGGTAACCCCTGTCATGCGTGACTCGATATCTCCCTTCAGCGGACGGCCCGCCACGATATCAGTCGTCATCGGCAGTGATGAGAGAATACGGATACCAAACGGATACGTCATCAGGTAAGCATCTTTGGTATAATCTGCGGTGGCGATGCCCTTGTAATACGCTGTATAATCTTCGGATTTTGGATGCACGGAATTAGGGCTGTGCGTAAACCCCGTAGCCCAGAACAGCAGATCCACCTGGCGGCGGCGTGCAAATGCAGCTTCAAATTGTTTATTGGTGGTCTTCAGCGTTGGCGCCTTGGCTTGCTTGTTCACAAATGCTTCCAGCAGCGGAAAATACTCTTTGAAAGTAAGGTTGAAGCGACGGCCGAGGTAATTGCCGGGCATAGACACGGCCAGCGAACGGCTTTCCCATTCAGCCAGCGCGAGGTTCTCGGGCGTATTCGCGCCTTTGAGCGTATAGCTGGTGTCATTGAGCGTTACGTTCAATTGATCGCCTGGTTTGAAATAAAAGCTATGCTTGTTCGCAGGAATGCCTTCGGCACCATAGCCCACCACATAAAAATCTTCCGTTTTGGGATAGAACAGGAACCCAAACTTGCCGGTTGAATCGGCCTTGGCCGATGCAATCTCTTCCAGGCGGCCATGGGTAATGGCAAAGAGCTTCACGGGCTCTTTGCTGCGTCGCGTGGTTGTTCCCTGTACGGTGGCTGGCTTTGTTTGTGCCAGGGCCATCAATACGCAAGGGAAGGCACATACGGTCAGTAATACTTTTTTCATTGCTATAAAGGATAAATAATTTTTCAATGTAGACGCATCGCCCCGCCCGCCGCAGCCCTGAGGGCCACGACGAGGAGGTTTTGCATGCAGAAAAGTTGTTAGCGTGTACGGTATGAAGCGGCAACGATCTTGCCCAGGCCGTTCCAGGTATTGACCAGGACCAGGTCGCCCTGTACGGGTGGCACAGTATATTCTTCCAATGTACCATTGGCTCCTTCCGGTTGTGCCGGATCAACAGATCCTGCCACCAGCGTGGAACCGCGGAACTGCAACATAGAAAAGGACTTGCTGCCCTTGTCGATCATCAGTTTACTGGTCTTGAGCGACATGTCGTAGGAATACAGCTTGCTACCTACGGTATAGAAGATGTAGCCGAAATCGGGGTTGACCGCGAAGTTGGCTGCCTGTGCCATATCCGTGGCCGTCATTTCCTCGTAATAGACCTGTTGTATATTATTTCCAAATAAGAAACGCGCCAGGTAATACTTACCGGAAACCGGATCGCGCAGGATAGCATACACATTGCCATTGTTGAAGGTGGTATAGGCCATGTACACCAGGTCCTTGCCCGTTTTCCAATCGAACAGGGTGCCTTCGGGCATCAGGCCGCAACTGCCGTCGTCACCTACATGCCGTACAAATCGTTTGTTGGTATTGTCATACAGGCACGTTGCAGTGGTGGCGGTGGAGGTAGCGATAAAAGGCGCCACCTGGAATGGAATGGTCTCCCCCTTCAGCAGGTTGATGGGCAGGCCAAACCGGATATTCATGACGTAATAGTAGTAATACACATCCGTTCCTTCCAGCATAAACACACGGTAAGCGCCAGCATTGGCAAAGGCCGCGGGAGCAAAGGTTTCCGGCACATTGCTCAGCATCTCGTATTTGATATTGAGCGTGCTCTTGTACTGAAAAGTCTCCGGGTCTACCCGGTCAGTAGTTTTATCGGTAGAAATATAGATACCATAACCGGTAGAGAGTGCGCTGATCTTGAAGCAATTGATGTTGACAGGTTTGCCCTGCAGTTTTAGATCGGACCCGGCAAATGTCAGCACATCAGGGATTACCCTATACTGGTTGTTGAGCTTACTGATCATATCGAGCCTGGCTTTGCCATTCACATCGGTCATCGCCATCCAGCCTTCATAGATGGCGCTGGTTACTTCGATCATAAATGATTTCTGGAACTGGATACCCGAGAGCGTGTCTTTCACCCGGTAGTACATCGTGTATTTACCGGCAGGCAGGTTCATGGTCATCTGCAGGCTTCGGTTGTAACCCAGTACTCTTTTCATGTCGAGGGACGTGGCTCCCATCATCAGGCTGATCCACTCATAGGTATAGCGGGCCGAATCGACTGCTGCAGGATCGCTGGGAACCAGGTTGGGTATGATCTGCAGGTAACTGCCCTGCAACACAGAATAGTTGTCGGCTATATTGCGGATCTCCAGGTTATTGGGCTCTACATAGGTGTAGTTGCCCTCGTCTTTCATACAACCGGTCAAACCAGCCAGGCTGATGAGGACGATGAGATATAATAAATGAAGTTGTTTCATGTCTGAATGCGTTTTAAAAACAGTGGATGCTGAAATTACTGGTAGTAGCCGGCCATTGCCCTTACTGCGACAATGCCCCCATCACCATATCATTGCCGTTTTCTTCTTTGATGGTATTGCCGAGCGCCCTTTGCTCATTGAGGTAACGCTGCATGAACTTACCATAGAAAACAGTTTCTGCTACGCTTACCGACGTATTCAGTTTATCGATCGGTATCTCGAGTAGGTCGCACATCAGGTACAGCTTCCTGCGCGAGAAATCACCCAAGTAAGCCGCCAGCCAGTATTTAGGAGTTGACAGGATATCATCCACTTTGACACGATGCACAATGGTACTCAACAGGTAGGTCGAATATTTCTTCCAGGGCAATCCCAGGTCAAAATGCTCGTTGGCCTGCAGTTCGAGGTTGATGGAAAAGGTCTTCAACAGCATATCCGGTGTACGGTGCAGCAGCAGGTAAATGGTATCGATCGTCTTGCCAGCTTTGATGATGAAGGGCTTTACAAAATCATAATGCACCCCCACCTGCCCGCTCGAGGTATCCTGCACTTTCAGGGCATAGGTACGGTCTACCGGAGATACCGGCCCGCTTACCTTGACAGGCACCCGCAGGATCGAATCTTTTTGTTCGGCCTTCACATAAGCAAAGGTGACGATCGTTGAATCGAATAAGGGCGCCTGCGTATTGGTCGGTGGCGCTTCAACAGCCGGAATGAAATAGATGGTAGGTGATCCGTCGTAAGTTTTTAGGTCCTTGCTGCAGCCAGACAGAGCGGCCAGCAACAGGCATGAAAGCATGTATTTCACAATAAGTTGGTTTAGCGTTAACGGTATTGGGTTTCCGACAAGGGCAGCGGTATCACATATTTGGCAGCATTCATGGTAACGTTGCCACTGGTGGCCGCACTGTTAGGGATACTGGTCACGTTCCGTCGCTTGTAGTAAAAGAACAACTGCCCTTCACCATAGAACTCTTTCTGGTATTCCTTCTGCAACTCGGTATTGACCACGGCCGTAGCGGCGAGGTCAGTAAGGCCCCGGTTCTTACGCACGGTATTGATGAGGGCACGTCCCTTGGCTGCATCCGTTTCGCACTCTGCCATGATGTAATAGAGTTCGCTCATGCGCAGCATAGGCATCTTATACCGGGCAGGACTATCGGGCGACAGCACATCCGTGTACTTAAAAAAGGTCTTGTATGCTTTGCCCCCTGTAGTAGCCAGCGCCCAGCTGGGGTTGTACCGGTAATCGTTCTCGTTGCTCTCATATAGTGCCTTCAACCTGGTATCGTTGGGCGCCAGGATCGAGGATTCCTGTACTTCAGGCGCAAACAGGTCGCGGTTGGTGGCATACAGGTTGATGTTGAACAAGGCGAAGATCAGCTCTGATGAAAAAATACGGTCGGGATTCGCCCGGTCACTCATTACGCGGCTGGGGTTGATCCAGGGGAACCACTTCGATCCCTCCTCCACTACCGAACGCGCCGATTCGTAGGCTGCCGCTTTGTTGTTGCGGTACAGGTGCACCCTGGCTTGCAGGGCCTTTACAGCGAAGTAGTTCATCCTAAGGTTGCGGTTGCGCCAGAAATCCAGTCCATCATTTTGCTGTGCCAATACCACACCCTGGTACCTGACCGGGTCGTTTTGCAGGTAACTTTCTGCCAGCTTCAGATCGTCGAGTACGCTATCGATCACCTGGTTGGCGGGCAGTAGTTCAGCGATCTCCGGTTGTGCCTTGCGGTAATATGGGATAGATTTGGCCACCGAATCTTTTGTATTGCAGATCGGACCGAACATCCGCAGCATATCGAAATGCATCATAGCCCGCAAGCCGATGGCCTCGCCGCGCATGATGGAATCTGCCTGGGCTGAATAGTTTCCCTTGTATTTATCGAGGTTCTTTACATATTCGTTGGCATTTACCACCAGCGCATAGGCAGCCACCCAGGAGCTTTCGAAATTGCCCATCACCGCCGATTCCGCATACTGGTAATTCTGGTAAATGGTGCGGCTATGGGTGGCGCCGATGTTATAACGCTGTGCCAGTATCTCGATCGTAGAAAGCGTAAGGTAATTGCCATACAGTGGCGCGGAAGCCAGGTGCAGGTATATCCCATTGAGCGCCGTGGCTGCGCTGGTCATATCGGCAAATACCTGCTCTTCGGTAAACTTGTCTTTAGGCTGTACATCGAGCCATTTGGTACAACCGCTCCCGAAGGCTGTAAGGAGTATCAATAATATTCCCGTATTTCTTTTGGACATAGTGTTAAAAGTTTGCAGTTAGAAAGTAGTCGCGATACTGAATGAAATAACACGGGCAAACGGATATTCGATTCCCCGCTCCCTTCTTACCGTCGATATGCGGAACACATCGTTGAGGTAGGCATTGAGCGAAAGCGATTTCATACCCACCCTTTTTATAAATCCACGGTTACTGAAATCATATCCCACGCGTACAGACTCCGCACTCAGCGTATTCTCTTCCTGGATGAAGCGGGAAGACATCTTCGTATCGGCCGTGATGGAAATAGCCCGGAACTGCGTCACATCACCTGCCTTTTTCCACCGGTCGTACAGTGCCCGCTTATCCTGGTTATTCATTACGTTGTTGTTGTCGATATTCTCTACTTTGGTAAACAAGGCGTCGTTCATGATATCGCCACCGTATTGATACCTGATCACGATACCCAGCGAAAATCCTTTCCACGCGAAGGCCGACGACATGACGCCTTCCACCACCGGACGCCGGTTACCCACTACCACCACATCTGCGGCGTCGTAGTCGTAGGTCATCGTACCATCGAGCTTGCGGAAGATCTCACGACCACTGGCCGGATCGATGCCGTAGGAATACACGGCCCACAGATCGTCGGCACTGTAACCGTCTTTGTACCTGTCCAATTGCTTGCTTTCTTCCTGCGTTTTGTTGAGTCCTTCCAGTTGCTTGCCCAGTCCACCGAAGACGGCTTTCTGCATGATACCTGTCAATCCGATGGACCAGTTGACGCCATGACGGTTCTGCCGGATCGGTGTATACCGGATATTCGCTTCGAGCCCCCGGTTGATCTGGTGCCCCACATTGCGGGGAAAACCATAAATGCCGGTGGAAGAAGGCAGATCAAGCTGCACGATCAGCGGATCTGTATTTTTCTCGAAAGCATTGATAAAACCTGTTAGTTTGCCTGCCAGCAAGGTGAAGTCGAGACCTATATTTGTTTGCAGGGTCTTTTGCCATTCGAGGTCTGGATTACCCAGCGTGGCCAGTGTAGTACCCTGACCAAACAGGTTGATCATTCGCTCGTAGGAGTATACCGACACGGACGTTATCTGGCCGAAGTTTTGGTTGCCCGTAGCACCCGTATTGGCTTTCAGGCGCAGCACTTCGATCCAGGGTTTGTCGGCAAAGAACTTTTCGCGGTGCAGGTTCCAGGCACCACCCACCGACCAGAACGGGGAATACATCTTACCCGATCCAAAAGCAGTGGAACCATCCATCCGATAGGAGAAGTCGACCACAAAACGTTTGTCGTAGGTATAGCTGGCGGAGGCCAGGAAGTTGTTTCTCCTGAACTGGTTGTAAAAAGTATTTGGACGTCCATTAGGTGCATACCCATAGGCAAATGCGGGATTGCCGTTGGAGCCTGACGGGAAACCGACGGACTCGGAGAAGTATACTTCATCTTTATTCTCCTGCGCTTCCATGCGCACCGTTCCATTTAATTGGTGACGGTCCCCAAACAGGTGGTTGTAGGTGAGCATGGCATTGGCCTGGTAAATAAAACTATTGAGGCGCTGGTTGGTGTGTCTTCCTTTTTCAAAGATGCCCTTGTCGTCGAAGTCGGTATGCTCAGGGGCTTTGTAGGTTACCGCATCTTCTGTACTCTTCGACAATTGTATACCGGCCAGCAGGTTGAGGTCGTTGTTGAACTGGTAACCAAACTGCAGGTTGTTCTGCACCAGCATGCCTTTCGTATTGTTGTAATTGTTGAGCGTCGCATTCCACAGCGGATTGACGATCCTTTCGGATCGGATGTTTCGATTATACGACACTTCCAGGTACTTATCGACTCCGCCGCCTGCATTGTATTTCTCATAGTAAGGATTCGCCTCGGCAAAGATGTTGAATGAACCATATGGCGACTCCACAGCCGTATATCCATTCACCATGGTGCGATTGGTGATGCTGACCTTGTTCTTCTTATAAAAGAGATCGACATTACCTTGCCAGGTCTTTCTGCCGGATCCCTTGAGCACCCCATCGGTTTGCTTGAATTGCAGACCGGCAATATAACTGATCACGTTATCGCTGCCTTCTGCGCGAATGGAGTGCCCGTGCGAAAAACCTGGTTGCACAGGTTCATTGAGCCAATAGGTGTTAACGCCACGGCGTACGCGGGTAAGCCGGGAAGAATAGAGGCTATCCAGGTAAAGCTGTTGTTCGATCAACGAAGGATGATATACGGTATACCTGCCGGACAGTCTTTCGAACTCGAGTTTCTCCTCGCCATTCATGAGGTTGTAGCCCGACAGATCAGGTAATTCCAGTTTGAAGTCACCGGTATAACTTACCTGCATCCTGCCGGCTTTGGGGCGGCGGGTTTCCACCACCACTACCCCATTGGCCGCGCGGGCACCATAGATGGCCGTGGAGGCTGCATCCTTCAACAGCGTAACGGATTCGATCCGGTTGATGTCGAGGTCTACGATGGTGCGTAGTTTGGCTTCAAAACCATCGAGGATGAAGAGGGGTTGGTTGGGATCGGCGGCAAACTGGCTGCGCAATGTATTGTTCGTAATACTGGTTTTACCGCGGATCTCCACATCGGGCAATTGATTGGGATTGGAACCAAGGGTATTGTTTTCAGTGAGAATAAAGGAAGGATCGAGAGAACGCAGACTCTGTATAACGTTCTGGTTGCCGATCGCCTTGATCTGAGCATTGTTGAAGGAAGCGGTGGCGCCGGTAAAGCTTTCTTTGCGGCGGGTGGTGATGCCAGTCACAACCATGTCCTGGAGGTTGGTATCGGAAGGCGAGAGTACGATAGCTGGTACTTCACCGTCTTTTACTTTAACGGAGCGGGCGGTAAAGCCAACATAGCTGATGACCAGCGTGAGGTTGTCGCTGCCGCCGTCGATCTCGAACGAACCGTCGGCTTTGGTGACGACACCAATCTTGGTACCGCGCACCACGACGCTGGCGCCCACGATGGGTTTGCCTTTGTCGTCAACGACCTTTCCTTTGAGGACAGGTGGCGCTGTGGCCGGGGCCGCTGTTTCCGGATCAGCTTCTTCCTTGCGGCGCAGTACAACGGTGTTGCGCACCGTTTCCCAGGTAAAAGGCTGTCCTTTGAAGCAGAGGTCCAGTACGGTACGCAGGCTCGCATTGTTCACATCGATCGTGACCGGATGTGCTTCCTGCAGCCAGTCGTTGCGGTACACGAAGGTGTAGCCCGTCTGCTCACGGATCTTTCTAAAGACCGTTTGGATCGGCACATTTTTTTCGGACAAGGTAACCTGCGACATCGTCCCGGCGCTGACGTGCAAACAAATGCCGAGTAACAAAAAAGTAGTCATTCTCATAGCCAACCCAAGTTTGGAGCGGCGGCTCAAAACCTGCCTGTAAACCGCTACAGGCATGGCTTTGCCATACGCAATTAAATGCATAGTTTTGGTTAGGTTTTGGTGATCAATAACAGTGTGTCAAAAATTGTTAGTATTCGCCAGCCAGCCGGTCATGTTGCCGCATGCCCGGCTTTTTTATGCGATTACCTTTCTTTCTCTTATTTAGCCGATAGCAATAATTTTTTGTTTTCGATCCTATACCTGACGCCACTCAACTCGAGAATGCGCAATACCTCCGATAACAAGAGGCTCCGGGGAAACTCGCCACTCAACGTCCCCCCTGGTATACCGTTTTCATAGACGACATCCACATCGTACCAACGCTCCAGCTCGGCCATCACCAGCGGCATTTTGGTATCACTGAAATAGAACTGCCCTTCTTTCCAGGCCATGATCGCGGAAAGATCGACCCCGGTTCGTTTTTTCAGCTGACTGTTCCCTACCACCATTTGCTCACCGGGTTGCAGTATCCCCTGGTTGCCGCCAGCAGATAACTTCACCGAACCTTCCAGCAAGGTGGTCGCAGTACCTTGTGAGATATCGTAGGTATTGATGTTGAAATGTGTACCCAATACTTGTATGGTTCCCTCTGTAGGAGCACCGGCTTTTGCAGCAAAATCTACCACAAAGGGTCTTGCCGCATCCTTCGCCACTTCAAAATAGACTTCACCACTCACTACCACCTTGCGGTTGTTTTCGACAAATCTGGTGGGATAAGTGATGCTGGAAGCCGCGTTAAGCCACACTTTCGTACCATCGGGCAATACCACCTGGAACTGCCTGCCACGGGGAGTAGACATCGTATTGTAGGCAACCGGACCATCCGTCACGGCAGGCACTTCATACACCAGCATGCCTTCCCTGATCACTGCCCGCATGCCCTGCTCTTCCAGTAACCCGGTATGGAGACTATCCAGCACGATCTTTTGTCCGTTGGCCAGCGTCAGCACGGCCCCATCCTGACCAGGCAGGGCATCGTGGTGGAGAACGGCCGCTGCGGGAACCGGCACCAATGGCTTGGGTGTACGCAGGAAGAATAGACCCGCGGTGACGGCAGCCAGCAAAACAGCAGCTGCTGCCCACCAACCATACCGGCGGCGCATCGGCACTACCCGGGCAGCTGGAATATCGGCCGCCAGTACGGATTGCAGCAATGGGTCATACCGTTCGCTGTTGTAGTCAACATCTGGTGTTTGTCGTGCCAGTAACGCAGCCAGTGCCTCGGTAACGGCTTCCTTGTTATGCGGTTCCCGCACAAACTGATGCAATTGCTCCAACTCTTCGGCATCGATGGCCCCCTGCAATTGTTTGTTCAATAAGGTTTGTAATATTTCCGGTTGCATCGGTAAAATTGATCAGGTTGTGTCAATAAGACCGGTAGGCCGATCTTTTATACCAATACACCGAAAAATATTTTTTTGGGGAGCAACTGGCTCAGCGCCTGAGCAGGAGAATGACGAGGATGGTGACAGTATAGCCCTGGCGGTTCAGCTGACTACGGAGAAACTCGAGGGAGGCCGACAAGGTATTGCGGACGGTCTGTACCGACAACCCCAGTTGTACAGCGATCTGGTCGGCGGTCAGGCCCTGTTCGCGGTTCATGAGGTAGATCTTTCTGCGCTGGGGTGATAGTTGAAGGACGGCCTGTTGTAAAGCGGCTTTGAGAAAATTGAGCTGGATGAGGTCGGCTGTTTCGGAATTGGCTTCCTCTGCCTGCCGCCCGACGGCCTGCAGGGCTTTGCGCTCGGTCACCGAACGCTGGAAAAGGGAGTAGCAAAGATTGGCGGTGATCTTGAAAAGCCAGGCCCGCGGATTGGTCAGCCCGGGGATCTTATCGCGGTTGAGCCAAAAACGCAAAAAGCTTTCCTGGATGACTTCTTCTACCTGCGCGTCGGAATGGGTAATGCTGAAGATGAAGGGACGTAATTGAGGCACCATCTGGCGATAGAAACTGGCAAACGCCTGTTCGTCACCAGCGGCAATGCCGGTAAACAAGGAGTAATCAGTCAGCAGTTCGCTGGTTTCCGATGGAGTAAATGTTGCCTCGTCCATAGCCTCGGGCTAAAATTAGTTAAAAATTGCACCTGTAAAAGGCAGGACCCCGATTGAATCGGTTAAACAAACGTTTGCATACGATGTTTTTGTTTGTTTTTCATGGCCAGGATCAACAACTTCAAAGCGCGGCGACCAGGCCACCGCGCTCTGAAGCGTATAACGCCATGTTACTTATGCAAGGCTTCTCCGTCGCAGGGACTTTGTCCGGTGGTGGCTGCCCCATCAGTATGAGAATACACGCCCGACAGGTAAGATGGATACACATAGAAAGAATGGATATGGTATCCCCAACCATGTTTCGTCACATACCCCGTGTACGATTCAGTAGGGATCTGCAGGCACGAGCTGGCATAAAAAAGCCGGACGTCGGTGACTGTACTGGTCGTCGATTCGATGGTGAGACTAAGCAAGGCCGGGGTACTATCTGACAGGGTCGTAGACCGGTACACCGTTACAGGTGCCAGCGGGGCGGATGTATTGCCCACGGCTTGAAAGCTAACAAACGATACTGCCATGACCAGGAGTGCGACCATGGAAAACAGGAATTTTCTCATGCAAAAATTTTAACGGTTATGAATAGTTTAAATATACCAATAAGCTACCGGATTGTAACAACCGATTACTTCTTTTTTTTCGTACATTTTCGGTTTGAAACAAGCTGTATTACCGTCACAAAAAGAATCCGTATGAGATCGCTCCTCTACGTGCTTGCTTTACTATGTTGTGGCTCGTTGTCGGCCCAGGTGTCCGTTCAATTTCTGCCAGCGAAACCAATACCCGGCCAGCCGATCACCGTTGTCGTCAACGGCGACTCGATCGGTTTGCCCCCACAAGACAGCCAGGTCGCTGTTGTTTATCTGTTGGAAATGGATCAGGTACCGGTTGCACAAGAAATAAAACTGGTACGTAATGGCATCTATCACACGGGCAACTTTACCACACAGCCAGGTACGCTGGCAGTAGCGATCGGTTTTCCGACAAGGCTTTACATAAAAGACGCAGATCCCCACACCTACCTGTATGGAAATGACAGCCGGCCTTTGCCAGGCGCGCGACGCACCTGGGGACAGGCCGCCCAACGATATGGAAACCTCTGGGCAAAAGAAATGTCGATTGCAGAGAGTCAGCAATTAGCGTTGGAAGATATGGCGCTTCATAAAGCCTACCTGAAAGCAACATACCCACAATACTATCTTTTTACCCTCACCCTTAGTGACAAGCCGGAAGACCGCGCACAATTGCAACAAGAGATCGACAGGCTGATCGACAATCCGGTTACCCCGGAAAGCGACCTCGACTACATCAAATACCTCTATACCCGTATCAAGCAACCGCAAAGGAAAGCAGGTGTCGACTCGGTGATCCTTGCTCGTTACCCCACAGGCAAAGTCTACCGCTTTTACCGCGTCGCGGCATTCTGGAATGAAGAAGAAAATCCGGAGAAAATGGAAGTGTTGTATGGTCAGTTGCTGAAGGACCTGCCCCCCGTAACCCCTGCCGACTCGATTGATTTTGACCGCTATTGCAATGGACTCTCAGCCGCCTGGCTGGCCAAAGACAGCATTGCCAAAGCAGAATGGTATGCCCACCGTATCCGTGACAACCGGCAACGGGCCGTTATGTACCACGATATTGCCGAGAAACTCGCCGGTGAAAACATTCATGGCAAGCCCATCAACGTTTCGCTGTCGGAGAAATATGTACAGGAAGCTATGGCTCTGCAACAGGCACTGCTGAACAATACCAACGGCAAACCAGCTTATTTGACGGAGGCGGGATGGAAGCATCAACTGCACAATACGTACCTGGCCTATACAAGAACCTATGCGCTGCTCCTGTATCACCGCAAACAATACCAGCAAGCTTATGACTGGCAGGAAAAAACCATGTCGGTCTTTTCTTATACAACTACTCCTTATGAGGCATTTGCTGTTTATTCGGAGAAAGTGAAAGGGGCGGTCGCCACGCAACCCTTCCTGGAACAATGTGTACGAACCGGCAAAGCCTCTCCGGCCATGAAAGCAGCCCTGAAAAAAACATACCTGCTCAAGCATACCGAACAGCAATGGGATGGCTACTACAATGGGTTGAAAACCGAACTGCTGGCCAGGTTGCGCACCAAACTCTCCCAGGAGATACTCCAGGAAACAGCTCCTGATTTCACACTCAAAGACCTTGATGGCAAAGAAGTATCAATGTCCAGCCTAAAAGGGAAAGTGGTCGTACTCGATTTTTGGGGTACCTGGTGTGGGCCTTGTGTAGCCTCTTTTCCAGCCATGAAGATGGCCAAAGAAAAATTCAAACAGGATCCCAACGTCGTATTCCTGTTTGTCGATGCAAGAGAAAAAGGAACCCCGCAGGAGGTGAATAAAAAAGTGGCCAGTTTTCTACAAAAGAACAACTACCCGTTTCGTGTACTGCTTGACCTGGATGATGCGGTCGTCAACAGCTTCAAAGTACCTGGTTTCCCCACCAAATACATTATCGACGGTAATGGTCTCATTCGCTTTATGGAGGCTGGGTTTGGCGGATCAGACGAAAACCTGACCGACCAAATTACGGCTATGATCGAACTGGCCCGCGAAGCGGGCGCAGGCAGTGGTAAAAGAGGATTTTGACAATCATCGATCAGATTACGATGGGCCTGTACCAAGAGGGGATGCAGGCCCATCATTTTTTTTATACATTTGGGCAAAATCAAGGCATGGAAGTCAAAATAGACGATAGCTGGAAACAGGTATTGAAGGAGGAGTTTAAAAGAGATTATTTCACGCAGATCGTAGGTCACCTGAAACTGGAAAAAGCGGGTGGCAAAACCATCTATCCGCCCGGTGGTCTTATTTTCAATGCCTTTAACCTCACCCCGTTCCATGCGGTAAAAGTAGTGGTGATCGGACAGGACCCTTACCATGGACAGGGGCAGGCCCATGGACTTTCCTTTTCGGTACAGGATGGCGTGAAGCCCCCGCCCTCCCTGGTCAATATCTATAAAGAGATCCACAACGATATCGGGCTGCCCATTCCCAAACACGGCAACCTGACAAAATGGGCCGAGCAGGGCGTTTTGATGCTCAACGCTTCGCTGACCGTAAGAGCAGGCGAACCCATGAGCCATTCCCGCATTGGCTGGGCCGACTTTACCGATGCCGTCATCCGCAAGGTATCGGAGCAAAAGAAAGGCGTCGTATTCCTGCTCTGGGGCAAGTTTGCACAGGCCAAACAAGAGCTCATCGATGAAACCAAACACCAGGTGCTCAAAGCAGCACACCCTTCTCCCTACTCGGCCGACAGCGGTTTTTTCGGCTGCCGCCATTTTTCCAAAACCAATGAATACCTGGTTCAGGAAGGGCTCGATCCGATAGACTGGTCGCTCTAATCCATTAACTTGCGTCCATGAAACTGATCAAAGAGATATTGGGTCGAGTTTTTGCCATATGGGCCATCATCGTATTTACCGTTACGCTGATCGTGTTCCTCATCCCCTTCCTGCTGTTTACCGTATACCTGCCCGATCCGAAAAAAACGCTGCGCTTCATCTCCATGTCGCGCGTATGGATGGGTGTATTCCTGCCCCTCATCGGCTGTCCGCTGCGTGTACGCGGCCGCAAAAACTTCAAGCCCGGCGAAAATTATGTGGTCGTTTGCAACCACAATTCGTTCATGGATGTGCCCATCTCCTCGCCCTATATTCCTGGAGGCAATAAGACCATCGCCAAAATAGAAATGGCAAAGATCCCCCTCTTCGGATTGATCTATCGCACAGGTAGCGTACTGGTAGACCGCAAGAGCGAGAAAAGCCGGAAAGATAGTTATGGGCAAATGAAGAAAGTACTGGCGATGGGCCTGCACATGTGTATTTATCCCGAAGGCACCCGCAATAAAAGTGACCAACCCATCAAGGCTTTCCATGACGGCGCCTTCCGCCTGGCCATCGATACCGGCAAAGCGGTGGTGCCCGGGATCATCTTCAATACCCGTGGTGTGCTGCCGGCCGACAAACCTTTCTTCCTGATGCCGCACCCTTTACGTTTTCACTTCCTGCCGCCGATACCCGTAGCCCCCAACGATACGGTAGAGTCGCTGAAGAACCGGACCCACGAGATCATGACGGCGTATTATGTGTCGAATAAGTGATACCAGGCACCGAGGCAACAAGGCAGCGAGGCACAGAGGCAACGAGACAGTGAGGGAAAATATAAGCTAATTATAAACAAAGCGGCCCGCCGTCGATGAGACAGCGGGCCGCTTTGTTGGTAATCTATTGTTACTGGTAGTAGAAACGGGTTCTGTTGATCCGAAGGTCACGCAGCAGGCCCGACTTGGGATTGATGGTGATGTTGAACGAACGATAGGTGCCCACCGGTGTTACGTTGATCGACAACTGCCAGCAGTGCATTTCACGCGACAGGAACATCGTCAGCATCTGTATCGAGGAGGTACGGAAATCGTAATAGGTGTTAACGCCCACCTTCCACTTGGGTGTCAGGTTGAAATCACCGTTCACGCTGACGTTTGAATTGGTCTGTGTTTCCCAGCCCGAGTAATCGGCTTTGAACAAGCGCGAAAAACTGAACGAATACGACAAGTTCAGCGACCAGGGGATATTGAAGTCGGTAAACTCCGCCGGGTTCTGTCGGGCAAACATCAGCTGTTCCTGCTGTTCTTCCGGCGTCATGGGCGGCAATTGACTGTTGAACGAGTCTTCTTCCTTGGGTGCCTTTTTATCGTCCTTGGGCTTACTCTGGAAAGAGGTAGATACGGCGACGTTACCACTGGTAATACGGCCCGGAGAGAACCGCCCACCCGACCAGGAATACTCGTCGATCCTGAATCCTCTGTCATTCACCTTATAGGGATCGAGGTTGGCCCCTGCGGTGATGTTGATCTTTTCAAACAAGGTACTGCGCAGGTAAAGACTGATCGTCGACAATTTGAACGAGTCGGCCAGGAAGTTATACCCTCCATTGAAACCAAAGCCATCGATGAGGCGGATCTTTTTAATGCCGCCGTCAGTGGTATCTTTTTTTGACCGCACTTTCGCTTCCAGGTTGTTGTCGAGACCAAAACTGATACCGCCAAATTGCCCTTCCCCAAAAGGTCCGAAGATGGTACCGTCGAAATGAGAGAACCGGTAAAAGTTCTTACCAGTACTATCGATTTGTGCATTGTAATATGCCCCTTTCGACAAGTCTGGCTTATAGCTGATGGATAAGGTAGGCCTTATCACGTGGCGGATCGCCGTTATGGGACTATTGGGGCCAAACTTTTCAAACTTCCCGAAGATAGCTGTACTCAAGCCCAGGCTGAAGGAGATATCACGCATGGTGTAGAACCCTTTTTCGGTAAGCGTATCCATCCGGTTGTTGACCTTATCCCACTCACGCGTGAACTTGCGCGAGTACCATTTTTCCTGGAAGCTGATACCGGGCGATACCTGTAAGGGGCCCAGCGAAGGCAGCGACAGCTGGATGGGAATACTGTGTTGGGCACCCCATTGCATCGTATCGAGGATCTTGCTGAGGCTGAAATCCTTTTCGTACAGACTGATCTGGTTCGCCACATTCGTGTTCAGACCAATACCCAGCTTCTCATACCATTTCGAAGCCCCCACGGCCTCTTTACGGGCAAAGGGATAAAAGGTATTGACCGTGAACGCCACATTGGGCAGGTTCATATTAATAAGCGTGGTGGTGTTATTCTGGTTGTGGTTGGCACTGGCCGTCAGGTTGAACATAGTACCCCAGGTCTTGGAATACGTGATAGAAGAACTCAAACTGTTCTGGTAGTTGCGCAATGGGTTGTTGGTGACATACTGGTTGTATTTGGATGAACCGGCATTCACGTTGGCGGAGAAGCTCTGTCCCGGCCTGGCCCGGCTATCTACCGAATGGCTCCAGGAGATGTTGAAGGTTTGCGCGGTGGTAAATTCCTGCTTGGCGTCATTACTGAGGATCCGCGTACTCTGGTAAGCCAGGTTCATGGATCCATTGTACCGGTACCGTTTTCGGTAAGTCGGCGTTACGAATGCGGCCCAGCCCCCATAGGAGTAAATATTGGTACGCAAAGTAACGTCGAAGTAATCGTTGATTACTTTATAATAACCCAGTCCTTCGAGGCCAAGACCAAACTGGTCGCTGGCGGCAAACTGGGGAGGCAACATACCCGAATGACGCCCCTGGTTGAGTGGAAAGAAACCAAAGGGCAGGTAGATGGGTACGGGTACTCCTTCAAATTCGGGGTGTATCGGCCCCGTGATCGCCAGCTTCTGGGTCACCATCTTCATGCGGGGTGTCCGGAAATTGAAGTGCGGTGTATCCAGGTTACAAGTCGTGATGATACCTCTTGCCGCGAAATATTCTGTAGGAGAAATCTTTTTAATGGTAGCGCCATGAACGATCATTTCACCCTGGGCAGTAATGGCCGATTGGGTAAGCCCTTTCATGGTTTTGGTATTGAAACGCATGAAGTCCGCATCCAGGATACTTTCGGCCTGCACCATTTTGGGTCTGCCCCTAAAATTACCGGCTGAGTCGCGGCGTGAAGTGGCAATCACTTCATTCTTCGATTGATCCATTTCAATACTATCGGCCGTCAGGTCCATATCCTTGTACTTCACCTGACCTTTGCTATACATGATGATCCGCTTATTGGGTATATCCATCACCATCGAATCCGAGGCCGAATAATGAATGGGGGCATCCAATGAGTCTTTGGAAAGTTTTATGCCGAAGGTATCGGTTTTGATACCCGATGTATCGTTCTTTTTACCGGCCGTGTCCACGGTTTTCCTGGCCGCGGAATCGCGCAGCCTGGGGATGGTATCCGTTCCCGGTTTCGTAGTATCCTGGTAGGCCGTTAATGTATTGTCAAAACCAGTAGTACGGGAATAATTACCCAGCACATTCACCGTTAAAAGGAATAGTGCAGCGAGTAATATCGGCAACCCTGGTTGTTTTAGGCTATTTTTGCGTCCGTAGATCATATGCAGTGGTGGGCAAAAATAGATATAAATGCATTAAGAATGTGTGAAGATTGGTGTGCCCATAAAATCATAACAAAATATGTTCAAAAGGATTACAGGCGTCGTTTTTTTCACTGTGGGAGCATTGCTGTTGATTGCGTTTACTGCTAAAAAACCTGTACCCCCCAAACAAGGTTCTCCAATAGGTATCATCATCATCGACCCCGGTCATGGAGGGCGCGACCCCGGTACCCTGGGCAGTTTCTCCCGCGAGTCGCATGTGGCACTTGCCATCTCCCTCAAACTGGGCAAAGCCATCAAAGCCGCCTTTCCCGATACCAAGGTGTTGTATACACGCTCTACCGACATCCTACCGGGCAACAAAACGATGAAAGAGTCCTATTATTACAGGTCCGACTTTGCAAATTCCTCTAATGGCGATCTCTTTATCAGCATCCATTGCAATTCGATCGGTAAAAAGCCAGGTGGCTGGTACGAAAAAAAGATCGTGTCGTACAGGAACGTGACCACCGGTAAAGGGAAAAAGAAGAAAACAAAAAAAGTTCCTGTATATAAATCTTATTACGTCAAGAACACCCATAAGGGTACCGAAACCTATATCTGGGCATCCGACCGGGTGGGACTTAAAGGCGAAGCGATCAATCAACGCCAGGAAGAAAGCGGAGAACATGCCGACAGCTCCATCGAGTTTGACATGAATACCCCCGAAGCCCGCATCCGGGCGCAGTTGTACGAGAAAAAATACTTTGGCAAAAGCCTAACCCTCGGCAATTTCGTCGAAGAAGCTTTCCGCAAAAGTGGGCGCATCAGCTATGGGGTAAAGCAGCGGAACCAGGAGGGCATCTGGGTGTTGCAGGCGACGGGTATGCCCAGCATTCTGGTAGAAACAGGATTTCTCTCCAATACAGAAGAAGAAAAATACCTCAATAGCGACAAAGGCCAGCAGGAAGTAGTGAACGGCATCATCACAGCACTCCGCAAATACAACGCCGCCCTTGACGGAAAATAACCGCTATCGGGAAAAATATCGCCTCCCTGAATATTAACGTATTAATAAGCATCTTCATCCGTTATTTTTGCATCTATAAAATCCCAGGCACTCACTATTTAAAGCGCCCGTTAAGCGATATGATGAAAAAGATCACTTGTTTACTGCTGATAGCCATCGCCTTTACGGTATTGACCTCCTTTTACGCCGAGCCCGGTGCTCCTGTGCAGAAACCTGTGATAAAAACCATCATCGTCGATGCAGGTCATGGCGGCTCCGACAATGGTGCCCGCGGCGATTATTCTTTCGAGAAAGACATTTGCCTGGCGGTAGCGTTGAAGCTGGGTAAAAAACTGGAACAGGAATTTCCCAATGTCAAGATACTCTATACGCGTACCCGCGACGAATATCCTTCGATCAAGTCCCGTGCTGATTTTGCCAATGCCAACAAGGGGGATCTGTTCGTATCGATCCACGTAAACGCCGGAGGTAAGATCAAGCATTCCAAGTTCGCCGGCTACCGTACCGAAACCTATTATACCGGTAAAGGCAAAAGCCGGAAAAAGCGAACCCGCAAAGTGCCAAAGTACACCGTCTATTATACCGACAACCCTTCCCGGGGCACGGAAACCTATATCTGGGCTGCCGATCGCGCCGATGCCAAAGGGGAATACGTGGGTGAGCGCCTTTCGGAAGATGTGAACGACTCTACCGAATACGCACCCGATATCAACGATCCGGAGTTCAAGGCCAAATCTTTGCTGTGGACTAAAAAGTATTTTGACAAGAGCCTGATGCTGGCGACCCTGGTGGAAGAAGAATTTGTGAACGGCGGCCGCGAAAGCCGGGGCGTAAAACAGCGCAATGAAAAAGGCATCTGGGTGCTGCAGGCCACGGCCATGCCCAGTATCCTTGTGGAAACCGGGTTTATTTCGCACCGCCCGGATGAAGATTACCTCAACAGTACAAAAGGGCAGGAGGAAATTGCCACCCAGGTCATGAATGCCATCAAGCGCTATAAATTGGCCACTGAAGGCAATCCAGCGCCGCAACAGGGCTTTTAAATGCCGAAAACTGGATTCCCACAACCTGTAATTCCCTATTTTTGTCGCTGGTATGCTTTTTTAAGGAATTCATAAACAACATTCCAGAAGCGCCATTGCTCACAAAATAGCCGGTAATGAAAATTTCGAATGAAACCAAGGTAGGATCTCTCACTGCTATAGCTATCGTCATATTGATCTTGGGGTTTAACTTTCTGAAGGGTAGAAATGTTACCGACCGTAGCGATAAGATCTACGCAGAATTCCCCAATGTAGACGGCTTACAGGTATCCAATCCCATCATGATAAATGGTTTACAGGTGGGTAAAGTGTACGGTATGAAGGAAAAGGACAAGAACCTGAGCGCCATCATCGTCACCATCAGCCTCAACAAAGACATCAATATCCCCAGAAATTCGGTGGCCACCATTAGCAGCGAACTGCTGGGTACGACCGCTATAAAGATCAAATTGGGCAATTCGACGGCTTATGTCGTAGATGGCGATACCCTGAACACCATGAAAAGCCTCGGACTGGCCGACAGACTGCAAAGCAGCCTCGACCCCACCCTGGCCAGCGTCAACAAAACACTGGGTTCCCTGGATAGCGTACTCCACAATCTCAACAGCGTCCTGGACCCCAATACCAAGAATAACCTGCAAAGTATTGTAGCCAACCTGACAACTTCTTCCAAATCGCTGGAACGGCTGCTCGATGCCCAAACCGGCATGCTGGCCAAAACGCTGGCTCATACCGAGTCCATCACCGGCAACCTGGCCAACAACAATGAAAAGATATCGGCGACAGTAGCCAATATGGAAAAAGCAACAGCAAAGCTTGCCAATGCCAATTTCGACCAGGCAGTCAATACCCTCGAAGGCACGTTGAAAAAGCTGGACGCTACGGTGGACAACATCAACAACAGCAAAGGCACCCTCGGTTCGCTGTTAAATGATCGCAAATTGTACGACCAGCTTCTGCAAACGAATCGCAGTTTGACTACCTTGCTCGACGATTTGCGGATGCACCCCAAACGTTATGTTAGCATTTCCGTATTTGGGAGAAAAGACAAAAAAGGACCGCTGACGGCACCTATCTATGACTCTACCTCCAAGAAGTAATCCTGAGAAGTATAAGATGCGAAGGTTCCTTAACCTCCTGGTGGCATTACTATTATTGAGCACCGCGGCTTCCGCACAGGTAACTGTTACACCACAACCAGGCGCCGATAGCGTCCGGGTGGTAGACCTGATCTATGCCGATAAGATCCGCCTGGAAACCGTCGACACCACGGTCGACTTACAGATACTCGTGGGTAAAGTGCACCTGAAGCAAGGCAAAACCCATTTCTTTGGCGACAGCGTCATCTACAACAAGAAAACCAGGATCGTCGAGGCTTTTGGGCATGTACACATCAATGATGCCGACAGCATCCATACCTATGCGGATAAACTGCTGTACTACGTGGATACCAAGAAGGCCATCCTCACCAACAATGCCAGGCTTACGGACGGCAAATCCACACTGACCACGAATGAATTGCACTACGACTCCAACGAAAAGATCGGAGAATACTTCAATGGCGGCAAAGTAGTCAACAGCAAATCGGTACTGACCAGCAAGGAAGCCACTTATTATGGCGATCTCAAAGATGTATATTTCAAGAAGGAGGTGGTATTGATCGACCCCGCCTACCAGCTCCGGTCCGATTCATTGTTATATAATACGAATACGGAGGTCACCACCTTTATTACCAAGACCTATATCAAAGACAGCTCGCAACGCGAGATCGAAACCAAAGAGGGTTTCTATGACCTCAAAAACAAAAAAGCGGAATTTGGCAAGCGCCCGACCATGATCGATGCCAAAGCCAGGACCAGGACCACCGCCGACTTTGTAGATATCAATGATAGTACCGGCATTACTACGCTGACTGGTCGTGCTGTGCACGTAGACAGCGTGCAATCGGTATCGGTACTCGCCAATTATATGTGGGTCAACAAAAAGGACGAGACCTTTTTTGCCACCCAAAATCCTTTGATGATCATCAAGCAGGACAAAGACTCTATTTATGTGACGGCCGATACCTTGTACTCTGGCCGGCTCAGCAAGTTGAAAGTACTGACCCGCACTGACTCATCGACCGGTAAGCTCGATACCATCAAAGGTGCTATTACACTGAACGTAAAGGAAAAGCCCAAAAACGACAGTGCCGACCGGTACTTCCAGGGCTACCACCATGTACGGATCTTCTCCGATTCACTGCAGGCCGTATCCGACAGCATGTTCTACAGCGGGGCCGATTCGGTTTTCCAATTGTTTACTGACCCTATTGCCTGGGCCAATAACAGCCAGATCACGGGCGATACCATGTACCTCTATACGAAGGATAAAAAACCTTCCCGGCTCTATGTATTCGAGAATGGGTTTGCGGTCAACAAGGTTGGCAAAGACATGTACAACCAGTTACGGGGTAACCGGATGAATGGATACTTTGTCGACGGGAATATCGATTACATGCGCTCGAAAGGCAATGCAGAAAGTGTTTTCTACGTCATGGACGAAGACAGTGCCCTGGTGGGCGTCAACAAAGCCGAAGGAGATATCATCGATCTGCGGTTCCTCAACAAAGAACTGAACAAAGTGGTGGTCATCAGCGAACCCAAGGCAACGATGTTCCCCGCCAAACAAACCACCGAACAAGACAAGCTACTACGCAACTTCCGGTGGCTGGAAGCCAGAAGACCCAAGACCAAGTTTGAACTCTTCGGCAACTAGCCCTATGGGAATAATATAAGATATCACACCGCACGTGCCACCCGCCGTGCGGTGTTTTTGTGTCCGTTTACATTCACGCAACTTTAACGGGCACACCATATATGATGGCATTATTTTTCGTTCATAACTACAAACCGGACGGACCATGAAACGCCTTACACCGCACATCAGCAACAACCCCATTGCAAAACAGGTAACGCTACTGGTCGCCTTCACCAGCTGCTGCCTGCTACTTCATCAACGTGCCGATGCACAGGATTACCGCTGGGGATTTGGCTTACGCCTCAGCAATTCCTCGCCAACCATCAACACCTCCGTCAGCGGCAAATATTTCATTCATGAGAAGAGTGCGGTAGAAGGCCTCGTATCCTTCGGCAGTCGCTTTGGAATGGGTGCCCTGCTCGAGATCCACAATACCATTCCCGGAGCTGATGGACTGCGCTGGTTTTATGGAGCTGGTCCTTATATCGGCTGGCAGGATAACAGAACCTATGCCGGTCCGATGGGGGTACTGGGCCTCGACTACAAGTTTCCCACGGTCCCCGTCAGCCTATCGATCGACTGGAAACCGGAGCTCGACATTAGCCCGGAGATCAACTTTGTGCCGGACGCTTTCGCGCTATCGGTGCGGTTTACGCTAGGTCCCAAACCCTAAATCCCCCTTTCATAGCCCCCTTCCTGTCCTCAGCGCCTGCCTGCCTTTATGGGTAGGGCAGCCTCCTTGCGTCCGTGGCGACGCGATTTTTAGCGCATCCTCTCCCCTTCGTTCAGCCTTCCGCATCACCCCTGCTGCCGGTTATCTCCTCCGGTTGCGGAATTTAGTCGCATTTTACCCCTCAAACCGACTTTACCTGCACATATATGTCGAAACATGCACGATTGGCAGGTTAAATGCTCGTTATCTATCCCATATTTGCTTTTTTATGCGACAATTTTCCTAATTTGGCTCGTCAACCAAGCTGATATGCTTAAAAAAGAACGGCAAGCTTATATACTCCGGCAGGTCAATCTGCACAACAAAGTATTGTCTTCCACACTCAGCAGCGAGATCAATGTATCTGAAGATACGATCCGCAGAGACCTGCATGAACTGGCAGAAGATGGCCGGATCATCAAGGTACATGGAGGCGCTCTCTCCCACTCCTTTCATGACCTGTCCAATCCATCCAGCAGTATTTACCTGCATGACCACAAAAAGGTGATCGCAGAAAAAGCAGCTTCCCTGATCGAAGATGGTATGTATATCCTCACGAGTGGGGGTAGCACCATCCTTGAACTGGCTCGTGTATTGCCACCGCAGTTGCGCGCCACTTTCGTATCGGGTAGCTTGCCGGCTATCGTAGAATATCTCCAGCATCCCAATATTGACGTGATCGTCATTGGCGATAAAATATCCAAGAACAGTCGTATCACGGTTGGCGGTGAAGCCATCTCCAAGATTGGGCATATCCGTGCCGATCTGTGTTTCCTGGGTATCGATGCGATCTCCGTGCAGCACGGTGTTTCCGACAGCGATTGGGATGTAGTCCAGCTAAAGAAAGCAATGATCGAGTCTTCCCAGAAGGTCGTTTGCCTCAGTATTGCCGAAAAGACTAACAGCGTCAAGCCTGTACACGTTTGTCCGGTCAGCAGTATCCATACGCTGATCACCGAATTGCCGCCGGGTGACCCGGCCTTACAGCCCTATGTCAATATGGGTATCGAGGTATTATAAGGCGAACTGCCCGTTCACCGTCCCTTTGTGCATTCCAGCCATTCTTATCCTATTCTTATCGGGTCCGGCTTATTGTTCATCAACTAGGCTCCATACACTTTAAATAACAATTTATGAGAACAAAACCACTATTCCTGCTTATACTGCTTTGCCTGACAGGCTTTGCTTATGGGCAGACCATCACCGGCGGGGTAGTCGATAAAGCTACCCGGGAGCCGATCGCGTCGGCTACGGTGACTGCCGGCAAGGGTCCGCAGTCCGTTCAAACAAATGCACAAGGAAAATTCACGATCGATGTGAAAGGAGCCAAAACCATTACCGTGACTGTTGTCGGATATGCGCCTTCAACGTCAAACGTAACGGCAGCTACCGAGTACAGCATTGAACTGGAACCTACCAACCAGGCGATGCAACAGGTGGTTGTTGTAGGTTATGGCACCCAAAAGAAAGCCAACCTGACCGGCGCGGTTGCCACGGTAGATGTTGACAAAACCTTTGGTTCCCGTCCGGTGACAGACGTTGCGCGTGGGTTACAGGGCGCCGTGGCCGGCCTTACCATCACTACTGCTACCGGTGACCTCGGCACTGATCCCAAGATCAGGTTACGCGGTCTCCAGGGTTCATTGAATACCGGCTCGGGAGGCGCCAAGCCCCTGGTTCTCGTAGACAACGTAGAGATCCCCAGCCTTCAGATGATCAATCCCGATGATATTGAATCGATCTCCGTACTGAAAGATGCGGCCTCGGCTTCCATCTACGGTACGCGTGGTGCTTTTGGCGTTATCCTGATCACTACTAAATCAGGCAAAAAAGGCGCTCCTACCAGGATCACTTATTCCAACAACTTTGCCTGGAGTGCTCCTACCACCACTCCCAAGCTGATGGGTGCGGCAGATAACTCGGAAGCAACCCTGGCTGCTCTTCAACGCACCAGCAGCGCTACCTCCTTCAAACTGCTGGGCTCTACCATCGACCAGTTTGCCATCGGCAAAATGCGGGAATGGGAAAAGCAATATGGCGGTCAGGACCTCGGCGATGAAATGTTGAAAGGACGCGATTGGGATACCATCGGCGGTAAATTATACTTCTATCGCTCTTTCGATCCTGAAAAAATGTACATGAAAGACTGGACACTGCAACAACGCCACGATATCAACGTGAGCGGCGGCAGTGAAAAGACCTCCTATACACTCGGCCTTGGTTATATGAACCAGGACGGTATCCTGAAAACCAATCCCGATCAGTTCAAACGTTATAATCTTACGCTTGGCATGACCACGGCAGTGAAAGATTGGCTGGATGTACGGGGAAAACTCATCTATTCGAATACGCTGCTCGAAACACCCTTCATATTCAGCGGCACCCAGTACGGCCCCTTGTATTATCTCTACCGCTGGCCAGCCAACCATCCTTATGGTACCGTAGACGGCAAGCCGTTCCGGAATGCTGTGACCGAGGTGGCCCAGGCCAATATGGATAACAACAAACGCGCGATGTCGCGTATCTCCGTTGGAGCCACCCTCAAACCCTTCAAAGGATTTACGCTCGACGCCGACTACACGTACACCAACATCAACCAACACCTGAAGCAGGTAGGTGGTAATACGCTGGCGTATAACTGGTGGGATTACAGCACCACTGTGGGCCTGAACTATTCTGCCTACCAGCCCGTGAGCTACAACAAAGCCCGTTATTATTCTTACTGGAATGAGATCAATACGGGCAAAGTGTTTGCGACCTATAACAAGACCATCAACAAGGACCATGTATTGAAATTCATTGCAGGTGGCGATATCGAATTGTATCGTGCCACGGATCAATCGTCTGAGCGCGCACTGCTCATCGACCCTGCTTATGGCGAGCCGTCGCTGGCAACTGGCGCTATGACCGCCGATAACAGCAACAGCCATTGGTCTACCCTCGGTTTCTTCGGCCGTATCAACTATGCTTATAAGAACAAGTTGCTGCTGGAGCTGAATGGCCGCTATGACGGTTCATCTAAGTTCCCGCCCAGCGATCTCTGGGGTTTCTTCCCCTCCGTATCGGCAGGTTATGTTCTCACGGAAGAAGACTATATGGATCCCCTCCGTGATGTATTGTCCTTCCTGAAGGTTCGCGCCTCTTATGGCTCCGTGGGCAACCAGGTGGTGGGCAACTACCGCTTCCTGTCACTCATGAGCTCCAGCAACTCCGGATGGATCCTGCCCAGCGGCAATACCGTTACCATGAGTACACCTGGCGCCTTGTCGCCCAACCTGACCTGGGAAACCATCAACACCCTCGACTTCGGTGTGGATGCCCGTTTCATCCAGAATAAACTGGGTGTCAGCTTCGACTGGTTCCGCCGCAATACGCTCGACATGATCACGGCTGGTGTTACCCTGCCTTCTTCCTTCGGTACTTCTTCGCCGGTACGTAATTTCGGTGAACTGCAGGGTACCGGTTGGGAACTGTCGATCGACTTCAACCACACCTTCCACAATGGACTGCACATCGGCCTCACCGGCACCTTGTCAGACGCCCTGGAGAAGATCACCAAATTCTCTGCGGTTACCAAGTCTTTGCCTGGTGCTATTGCAGCGATCAACACCACTTATTATGAAGGCATGACACTCGGTGAGATCTGGGGTTATGAAACAGACCGTCTCTTCACGGCAGACGATTTCTCAGGTGTAGGAACTACCAAACCCGGCATTCCCAGTCAGAAAAAACTGGAAAGCGGCTCCTTCGTATACGGTCCTGGTGATATCAAGTACAAAGACCTCGATGGCGATGGAGAGATCTTTCAGGGCACCAACACCGTAGACAACCCCGGCGACAAACGCATCATCGGCAACTCTACGCCCCGGTATCAGTACGGCTTCCGCATCGATGCCGACTATAAAGGTTTCGATCTTGGTGTATATGTACAGGGCGTTGCCAAACGTGACCTCTGGGCAAGTGGCCCCATTGTATTCCCTGGTTTCCGTGCTGCAGAATCGTGGTTCTCGCACCAGACCGATTATTGGAAAGATGCCAATACTCCGAATGCCTTCTATCCCCGCCCGGTTGAATACGGTGCCACGATCGATCGCTGGAACTTCCAGCCTCAGACGCGCTACCTGCTGAACCTGGCCTATACCCGTATCAAGAACATTACCGTTGGATATACCTTGCCTGCCGCCATCGTAAAGAAAGCCGGCATGCAAAGAGCCCGTATCTATTTCACCGGCGAAAACCTGATCACCTTCGACAAGCTCGGCGATATACCCATCGATCCGGAAATCGACTTCAGCCAGACTCAATTGGATAATGACCGGGCTGGTTTCGGTCGCGTGTATCCGTATCGCAAAACCCTGGCCGTCGGATTACAGGTTACTTTATAATTCTTAAAAAAAGATTGTATGAAAAAAATCATATTCACCATATTAGCGCCGGTAATGCTGACCGTGGCCTGCAAAAAGACCGACGAGTTTCTCACTAAACTGCCGCTGGATCAGCTGACTGACCAAACTTACTGGACCAGTGAAAGCAACGTAAGGACCTTTACCTGGGGCTTCTATCCCAGTTATTTCCCCGGGTATGCCTCCGGATTCGACCTCAGCTGGGGTGGCTATTTCTCCGGCGAATCCCTGAACGATGATTTTGCACCGACAACACCTACCCCCTTTACCAAGACGGTACCCGCTACGGGCGGTGGTTGGGCATTTACGAATATCCGCAAAGCCAATCTTTTCATCGAACGCGTAAAAGGGGTTCCCATGAGCGCGGAGGCGATCAACAACTGGGTAGGCATTGGCCGTTTTTTCCGTGCTATGGAATTCAGCAGCAAGGTGCGCACCTTTGGAGATTTCCCCTGGTACGGCCAGGCAATCACCAGCGAAAATGATACCGCTGCCCTGTATAAGCCGCGCGATCCACGTGAACTCGTGATGGACAGTGTACTGGCAGATTTCAAATTCGCCGCTGAAAATGTACGGGAAGCGGATGCAGCAACGGGCCCCAAAGGCCTGATCGTGAACAAAGCGGTTGTACTGGCTTTCATGTCACGTGTATTTCTCTTCGAAGGTACCTGGCAGAAATACCAAAAGAACAACACGACAAAGGCCAATGAATACCTGGAAGCAGCTAAATGGGCATCCAATGAGCTAATCACCAAATTCACTTATACGTTGGGACCCGATTACCGCAAACTCTTCAATTCACTGGATCTGTCTACCAATAATGAAATGATCCTGTATAGAAGGTATGAGGCTGGTACCAACCTGCTGACCCATAGCTTGCACAGCTACGTGAATAAAGAAGCACAAACCGGCGCTTCCCGCAACCTGCTGGAAAGCTACCTGGCCAAGGATGGTCTACCAATCAGCCTTTCTCCCCTGTACAAAGGAGATAAGACCATCGCCAATGTAGTAGCAGACCGCGATCCCCGCCTCAACGCCACGATCGTACCAGCGCTCAGGCTGAATGGCATAGCGAGTAACTATTCCACCTCTGGTTATTCGACGTTGAAGTTCTTCAACGACGACATCAAGGATGTGGCAGATGGCAACTCCAACACCAATACCACCGATGCACCTGTGATCCGTTTTGGTGAAGTGTTGATCAACTATGCAGAAGCCTGCGTTGAACTGGGTACCCTTACCCAGGCAGACCTCGACAAGAGCGTCAATAAACTGCGCAAGCGTACCGGCATCAACCTGCCCGATCTGCAGATCCTGGGGGGCGCTCCGGCCGTTAATGGCGTCGCCTACGATGACCCAAAACGCGACCCGCTGGTACCTGCCATGATCTGGGAGATCCGCCGGGAGCGCCGCATCGAACTGGCCATGGAAGGCTTCCGCAACAATGACCTGAGAAGATGGAAGAAACTGGACTACACGGATACCAAAACCAACCTGACCATCAACCGCGGCGCCTGGGTGAAGAAATCGGACTACGCCGCCACGTTAACCGTCGTCATCGAGGGTGGTGCCGCTGAAGGGTATGTCGTTCCATCCAGCAAAGCTGAATTGGAGCGTCCTTTTCCCGGCGACAAAGTCTACCTGAGCCCCCTGCCGTTGGATCAGATCAAACTGTACAAGGACAGAGGTGTTGACCTGAAACAGAACCCCGGCTGGGAATAATCACGTCCCGCCAACCGATATATCGAAAAGAGGATGCGCCGGCATCCTCTTTTCATTTACAAGCTGTTGTTTGCAGGATACAGCACCTCACCGGTCCAAATCCTCCCCTTTCTGCAAATAATATCCTGATTTAATGCGCATTTATGCGGCAATTGCCCTATTTTGTGCGTGTAACCGCTAACAAATGCTTAAGAAAGAACGCCAGGCCTACATACTGCACCAGGTGAACCTGCACAATAAAGTATTGTCTTCCAGCCTCAGCCAGGAAATCAGCGTATCGGAGGATACCATCCGTCGCGATTTACAGGAACTGGCCGACGAAGGCAAGATCATCAAAGTACACGGAGGTGCTTTGTCCCACTCCTTCAACCAGGTGTATTACCCCTCCAACAACGTTTATTCGCACGATCATAAGAAGATAATAGCGCAAAAAGCAGCATCGCTGGTAGAAGATGGCATGTTTGTGATCACGACCGGTGGTACCACGATTATCGAGCTGGCGAGGGCGCTCCCACCCCAATTGCGCGCCACATTTATCTCCGGCAGTATTCCCGCTGTGCTGGAATACATGCACCACCCTACCATTGAAGTGATCCTGATTGGCGACAAGGTGTCCAAGAATTCCAAGATCACCATCGGCAGTGAGGCGATTGCGCAGATCAAACGCATCCGCGCCGATGTCTGTTTCCTCGGTGTCAACGCCATCAGCATCAAAGATGGCATCACCGACAGCGACTGGGACGTGGTGCATCTGAAGAAAGCCATGATCGAATCTTCCCGTAAAGTGGTTTGTCTGTCGATCGCAGAAAAGATCAATTCCCTGCAGCCCATTCATATCTCAGAAGTCAATAAGATACATACCCTGATCACCGAGTTATCACCCGATGATCCCTTACTGAAACCATACCGCGATGCCGGTATTGAAGTACTATAGCAACAGCTGCCCCCTATCCGCTGCCACACTGATTGAATATCCTTTGAACTGCCCATATTGTAACCAGCAGACCTCGAGCCCATTTGAACGAAGGCTTATACGAAAACTGTTATAACTAAAAAGAACTAAACACTCGGCTTATGAGAAACACCCTCCGGCTGCTTCTGGCAGTCCTCTGGCTTTTGCCAGGCTATTCCGTTTCATTTGCACAAACGAGGACCGTGTCAGGTACCGTTTTGTCGGATGATAACGCTCCCCTGGCATCCGTGTCTGTCACAAACAAGACTACCAAAAAATCGGTAGTGACCAACATGGCTGGCCGCTTCACGATCGCGGCTGAAAAAGGACAGGTGCTCACCATTTCTTATGTAGGCTACTCCAACAAAGAGGTGGTGATCGGTGACAACGCAGAGATCACCATTCGCCTCGATGCAGCCAAAAACCAGATGGATGCGGTAGAAGTAACCGCGCTGGGCATTCCCCGTAGTAAAAAATCACTGGGCTACAGTACGCAAACCGTAAAAGGGGATGACCTGGCCCAATCGCAACGCGAAAACCTGTTGACGGCCCTTGCCGGTCGCGTGGCCGGGGTTACGGTCACCACCACCACCGGTCTGCCAGGCGCTTCCGTATCGATCATGCTTCGCGGCGCTGTATCGATGGACGGTAGTAACCAGCCCTTGTTCGTGATCGACGGTATGCCGGTTGACAACTCCACCTTCGCGCAGGGCGCGCTCGTCTCTGACGGCCCCAACCGCAACAACGACTACGCCAACCGGTTGTCCGATATCAACCCCAACGATATTGAAAGCCTGACGGTACTGAAAGGCCCCGAAGCAACGGCGCTGTATGGAAACGCCGGCGCTTCCGGAGCTATCATCATAACGACCAGGAAAGCCAAGGCTGGCCGCACAGCTACTTCTTATGACAATGCCTTCCGCCTGGAAAAAATCACCCGCTTCCCCGAAATTCAACAGATTTATGGCAGGGGTACCGTCGGTGTAGCCGATCCGCTTGTCCGCACCTTCCTGGGCCCTAAATATGCTGAAGGAGCCCCCATTTATGATAACATCAGAGGATTCTTCAAAACCGGCTTTACACAAAAGCATAACCTGTCTGTAGAATCCGGTACGGAGCAAAACTCCTTCCGTTTTGCAACCAACTATGTTGATCAGGATGGTATCGTGCCGCAAACCGGTTACAGAAGATTTTCTGCCCGCCTTACCGGCAATGTGGTCCTTTCGCCCAAGTTCGATATTCAGTCATCCCTGAACTATGCGCAAACGAAGACCCGCAAAGCTACCAAGGGGCAATACGGCTTCCTGATCAGTTTATTGACCTGGCCAAGTGACGACAACATCGAGAACTACCTGAACCCAGACGGTTCCCGCCGTGAGATCAGCGAAGGTTCTACCACCGAGATCGACAATCCGTTCTGGGATGTTGCCAAAAATAAAAGCGAAGACGACAACCAGCGCCTGATCGGTAACGTGAACCTGAACTACAAGCCTACCAAATGGCTGACGTTGAGATCAACGCTAGGGGTAGACCAGTACGTCACCAAGGGCTTTTCCATGATACACCCGCAATCCAGGCTGGGTATCGGCACCAACGGTGTGCTGGAAACCTTTACCGAAACCAACCTGCTGTACACCGGCCAGTTTACCGGTATTGCCATTAAGCAATTCGGCGATTTCAGTACGCAGTTCGTAGGTGGCTTTGCTTTTGACCAGAAAGAATATGAAGTGAACGCCATGCGCGGCGAGCAATTTTACATCCCTGACTACAACAGTATCAACAATACCAAACCCGAAACCATGCGTACCAAGAGTACACTGAACCGGGTACGTAACGTAGGCTGGTTTGGTCAGGCACAGGCAGGGTACAAAGACATCCTTTTTGCGACCCTCTCCGCCCGCTATGATGGTTCTTCTACCCTGGTACGTCCAGTAACAGCCGAAGCGACACTGAAAGACCGGACCGACCCGGCTTTCTTCTTCTACCCTGCTGCGAGCCTTGCTTTCAACTTCTCTGAGCTCGAAGTGTTCAAAGGCATGTCCTGGCTCGACTACGGTAAACTCCGTTTTTCAGCCGGTAAAACCGGTAAAACGGCCCGCTCTCCTTATGTAACAGCCAGCCGCTACGTACCCGTGCAAACCACCGGCGGTGGCTTTGCCTTAAGTGTATACGCCGGTAACGACCAGTTGACACCCGAGTTCACCTACAACTATGAAGTGGGTACAGAATTAAAGTTCCTGAAGAACAGGCTCGGTATCGACCTGGCTTATTACCATGTAGAATCTGAAAGCCAGATCCTCGCACCCCGTCTTAGCTATGCCACTGGTGCCATCCTGAAATGGCTCAATGGTGGTACCATCCGCAACCGCGGTATCGAAGTCATGCTGACTGGTAACCCGATCAGAACGAGAGATTTCAACTGGGATGTGACAGTCAACTTCGACAGGAACGTCAACATGATCACGAAGATGCCGGCCGACCTGCCGATCTTCTACATCTCCGACTACGACATGGTACCCTTTGGTGGTGTAAAGGCCTTCTACCGCGCGGGCAGTTCGATCAGCGCGCTGGGTGTGGAAGCCAGCGGTGCTACCGCCTTCCAACGCAGCAACAACGGAACTATCCTGATCAACCCCACCAACGGCCTGCCATACAGAGATACTGCCGCATCGTTGCTGGGTGATCGTAACCCCGACTTCAAGATTGGTTTCATCAACAATATCCGGTACAAGAACTGGACCCTGAGCATGAACTTCGATATCCGCAAGGGTGGAGATATCTTCAACGCGAATGCACTGGTGTTGAACAATATCGGATTGGGCGTAAGAACAGCCGATCGCGAAACACCCCGGGTGATCCAGGGCGTATTGAAAGACGGTCTGGAAAACAGCCCTCACCCTACTGCCAATACCATCTCGGTAACCCCCTATTACCAAAATGGTTACTACAACAATATCTATAACGTAGAAGATTATTTTGAAAGAGACATCAGCTGGGTAAGACTGCGCGACGTGACCCTGGCGTACAATTTTACAGGACTGTTGGGCAAGAAAGGCTTCTTTAGAAGTGGTTCAGTATTCGTAACAGGCACCGACGTATTCATGATCACCAACTACACGGGTGTAGACCCCAACGTAAGCGGTCTTACCGCCTCTGCGGGTGGCTTCGGTGGACAGGGTTACGATTACGGTGCACTGGCCCTTCCGGTTGGTATCAATTTTGGCCTTCGGGTAACTTTCTAACTTTCAAAAAAAACGGATATGAAAAAACATAGCCTTCTCTATATAGCAATAACACTACTGGCAGTCGCAGGTTGCCGGAAGTACCTGGACGTAAACGAAGATCCCCGTACACCACAACAAACCACTGCAGAAACATTGCTGCCCCATATGCAATCGTACATGGGTTATGCGCTGGGTCTCGATGGACGGTATACGGGTAAATATGTTCAATATTGGGTCAGCAATGCCGCCAATGATGGCGTAGAAGGACATGGCTCTGCTACCGGTACGGAAATGTGGACCATGCACTATACCAAACTCGGCCTCGCCATCGATCAGATGCTCAACGACGCCGTACTCAACGAGAAATGGTATTATGCCGGCATCGCCAAAGCGTTGCGTGCCTGGAGCTGGCAGCTGAGTACCGATCACTTCGGTCCCATGATCCTCAAACAGGCCTGGGAAACCGACCGGTACATCTTCGACTACGATTCACAGGAAGAGATCTACAAAGAAGTAGAAAAGCTTTGCAATGAATCATTGGAATATTTCAACAGGGAATCTGCCAAGACTATCCTGGGCTCCAGTGACTACATTTTTAAAGGCAATAAAGACCGCTGGGTAAAATTCGTGTACGGTGTATTGGCCATCAATGCCAACCACCTCTCCAATAAAGCGACTTACAATCCCGCTAAGGTGATCGAATACGCCGACAAATCAATGGCCGATAACGTAGATAATGCCCGCATCCAATACAATGGCACTACTGGCGGTTCAGCCACCACTTCAGATGCTTTTGTACTCGGTCCCAAACGCGCGAACATCACGTCCCTCTCCTATGTACAATCATCGGTGATCGTCAACATGCTGAAAGGCTACCACAGAGGTGTATCGGTAGAAGATCCGCGTATTATCAATATGATCCAACTGAGTGCGGATAGCACCTACAACGGCGCAGTACCCACCAGTGGCGATCCCAACAGCGCAGCCACCAACAAAAAAAGGATTCCTGCTATCATTGGTGGCTTCGCAGCCCCCTGGCCCGGCAGGTACCTGTTCCGCGACACCGTCAATTTCCCGATCATGACCTATTCGCAGATCCAGTTCATCAAAGCCGAGGCTGCCTTTAAAAGCGGTCAGCTGGGTATAGCCTATACCGCGTACAAGAACGGTATCGATAAAAGCATCGACCTCGTCAGCAGTCTGGGACCCAATACCATTACTGCCGCTAAGAAAAACACCTTCCTGGCAAGCGCCGCTGTCGCACAAACCGATGCGGACCTGACCATCAAGGATATCATGTGTCAGAAATACATCGCCCTGTGGGGATGGGGTTTTGAAGAAACCTGGGCCGATCTCCGGAGGTACAATTACGATACGACCGTATTCAAAGGATATGTCATTCCGGAACTTTCCAAGATCAGCAGTTCCAATGATGGCAAGCTCGTACAACGGTACCGTCCACAAAACACCGAGTACCTGTACAATGTAGACGCTTTGAACAAGATCGGCGCTACCAGAGACAACTATCATACAGACACCATGTGGTTTGCAAAACCTTAAAATGAATGAACATGAAAAAACTCAGCATATTCATCGTCCTCGCAGCTACGCTGGTAGCCTGTAAAAAGGAATACAAATCCATTTATTCTTTCGAGGACAAGACCAATAAAGCGAAAGTAAAATTCGTCCATGCGCTGGTCAATGCGTATCCACTGCCCGACACCGCAGCGCAGGCAGGATTGCAGCTCTACCTGAATGGTGAAAAACTCACGGGTGCCACCAATGTGACCTATGGTACGGGGGTTTTCCCCAGCCTGGAATATACCATGGTACCAGCCGGCGACAACAAACTGAAAGTGGTGATTCCCGTAGGCGCCAAGAACGCAGAGATCCCGGTATTTGAAGGACCACTCGTGCTCGAAGACCAGCAAACCTATACGGCCTTCATTACCGACTCACTGCCCAACAGTTCTATCTTTCTGATCAAAGAGAACTTTTCACAGTTTGCCGATTCCGGTAAATACTTTGTGCGGGTGATCAACCTGATGCCCAATGCAGCTATTGACCTGTATGGCACTACCGATCAAACCATGATCGCTACCAACATCGCCTACAAAGGATCGACCGAGTTCATCCAGGTCAATGTTGGTACGGGTGCGCGTGCTTTCCAGGCGCGCATGGTGGGTACCAACCTGACAGCTACAGCGAGCATCACACCGGTAGCCGGCAGAATGTACACCATCTTCTCGTACGGTGTAGCAGGCAAGGGCGGTACACGTGCACCCAAACTTGGATTCTACACTTCGAGGTTCCAGACGTATCAGTTCTAGCAACAATTATTACCAGATATAAAAAAGCCCCGGTCAATGTGAAGTTGACCGGGGCTTCTTATGTCAATATTGTTCAGCGTCTACCCCCAGGGCCAGTTATAAGCAACAATGATAGCGGTAATGATGCCAGCCAGATCGGCGAGCAAAGAAGCGGGAATGGCATAACGCGTACGTTTGATGCCCACCGAACCAAAGTACAAGGCCACTACATAGAAAGTGGTATCCGACGAACCCTGGAACATGCAGGCCAGCCGGCCCACAAACGAGTCGGGACCATAGGCCGGATTACGCATCACATCGATCATCATCGCGCGGGAACCGCTACCACTAAATGGCCGCATGAGTGCCGTAGGCAGGGCGGGTACAAAATCAGTATTGAATCCCAACTGGGCAAACAGCCAGGCAGCCCCTTGTAAGATATAATCAAATACCCCACTGCTGCGCAGCACCGAGATCGCCACCAGCATACCCACGAGATAAGGGATGATCTTAACGGCTACTTCAAAACCCTGCTTGGCGCCATCGATGAACGCATCGTACACAGCGATCTTCTTGTACATACCACCCAGAATAAAGGTGACAAACAGCAGCATGATGAGTCCCGTGCTGAGTACATTGGAGAAGATGGTAGCATTGCCAGGCGTCAATCCACGAAGAAACAGCGCCAGGGCAGCCAGCAAAGCCGAACCGATGAGACTGAACGCGGCGATAGCCACCCATTGCCGGGAGCTGAAACGTTGTTTAAAAGCGGCAATGATCATCGCCACCATGGTCGCCACGAACGTGCAGATCACACAGGGAATAAAGATATCGGTAGCATTTTTCGAACCTACAATCACCCGCTGGGCAATCACACTCACGGGAATAATACTAAGCCCCGAAGCATGCAGTACCATAAACATCACCTGGGCATCGGAAGCGGTATCTTTTTTAGGATTCAACTCCTGCAGGCTCTCCATGGCTTTGAGGCCAAATGGCGTGGCTGCATTGTCGAGCTGCAACAGGTTGGCCGAAAAGTTCATCATCATATGCCCCATCGCCGGGTGATTACGGGGTACACCGGGAAACAGTTTGTTAAAGAAAGGCCCCACGATACGCGACAACACATTGATGGCCCCTGCCCGTTCGCCGATTTGCATAAATCCAAGAAACAGGCTCATCACACCAATTAACCCCAGGGAGAGATCAACCCCACCCTTGGCAGAGTCGAACACACCATCCATCATTGTTTTAAACACCTGCGTATCGCCCAGGAAAATGAGCTTGAGCAAGGCCACCACAAAGGCAATCAGGAAAAAAGAGATCCACAGATAGTTCAATACCATAGCAGCTGGTTAAAAGCTTGTAAGTACATTAACTTTTAAAACGCTGAAGATAAAGTAAAGTTGTGGAAAGGCGACTGTTAAAACAACGCCGCTAAAGGTGGGGCAAGCCTTTCATCCGTCGAAGGTCGGCACCGGTCGATGATTGGGTTAACAGGGTTCGTCAATGATGCCCGCCGTCCGCTGCAACCCTGAAATAGGGCTTATAGGCGATCAATCTGTTCACCAGGTCTTTTCCATCGGCCAGGATCTTTGCCCGCTCCATTTCGCCTTCGGGCATGATGATATAACCATGAGGGGCTTTTCTTTCACCGAGTATCCACTGACCTGCATTCAACAATATGGGCCCCTGTTCATGCGGACCTGCGCCACCTATATCGGCATTGGTCATATAGGGTGCATAGAACATCGTATGCGGAAAACTCATCGTTACGATCTCTTTGTTGTCGGGATTGGCCGGATATACCCGCATGACAGGCGACAACATATAAGAAACACCTGGCCTGGCGGGCGCTTTGTAATAACCCCTTTTCATGCGTGCCACTACGGTATCCCTGATCTGCACCGGTGTATACTTCCCCGAAATCCCCATCGCAGCCACATCTTTATAAACCGGGAAGATCGTTCGCGCACCTTCTGCATCATAACTGATCGGTGTTGCCAGGTCTTTCGGGTATTGCTCCCACTCCCAGTCGATGCGTGATACAAAACAGAGGAAGCCGTTGGTCCCTTTCCTATGCTCATAGTAACCCCTTTTGGCATCGAACAGGTATACCGAAGCACCCGCGCGCAAGCGTGGCGGCAACGCGCTGAGCGCATAATCTGTTTCCAGGTCCGCCGGCATGATATCCGGCTCCCACCGGGTCGTGGGCTGCCCGCAGGCTGACAAGCTAAGCGTCAATACAAGCGTTGATAAGACATAATTGAGTATGACTTTTATGAGGGGACAACTTTTCATATGCAGCATTTACCTAAAGGTAAAGCCCCCTGCCAGCGAAGACAGGGGGCTACTGTAACGAATTGCAGGGGTAAATGCGACAAGTCCTGGCTCGCTCCTGCTAAAGTGGTCAATACAAGATGATCCGGCGGTCGGCGGTAGCAGCTGATGCGCCATCGCCCTGGCCCGACAGGTACACGATGATGCGCCGGTCGGCGGTGGCCGATGCACTGTTGCCCGTGTGGGAAATGGTCGAATACACGATGATCCGGCGGTCGGCCGAAGCATTGCCACCTTCCGATCCCACAAAGACATAGCTACCCAGACCGAGGTTGGCAGCAATACCATCCAGCTCGGCGGTACTCCTGGCCACACAAAGCCCTACCTGCTGTCCGTTGCGAAAGATCTTGTAGACAACCCCTTCCTGTTGGGCAACCATGCGGGCAGCCGACATAGCACCTGCAGCCTGCAGGGATTGCACACCCAGGCACAGGCTGACCATGGCTGATAAAGCCATTGCTTTAAACATGTTTTTCATACTTTTTTTGCCCTAAAACTAACGGTGGGTATAACCTGTCCAGCGCCTGAATCGTTGGGTGGCCCTGCGGGCAGATCAAATGCGGATAAATACGATGAATGACAGCAACCGCTATACTTCAAACTCGGCCGGGTACTGTACCGTGCCGGAAACATGCTGCAGGCCACCTTCCACCAGTTCGAGACCCAGGTATACATTGGACGGCACCTGGAAGGGAGGATGTATATGCCAGCGACTGGTAGGAACAAAACCAAAACGAGGATAATAATTTTCATGGCCCAATACGATCACCGACTGAAAACCCATATCGCGGGCTGCCGCCAATCCGTGACCCATCAGTTGCCGGCCTATGCCATTTTTTTGAAAGCCTGGCGCCACGGCCATGGGTGCCAGTGCCAGACTTACCACTTCATGCACCGTCTGGTCTACGATCTTCACTTTCGAAAAGAAGATATGACCAACAACCTGGTCTTCCATGACCGCAACCAACGACAATTCCGGAACAAACACATCGGGATTCTTACGCAAGGCATCTACGAGTTTCGCTTCCTTTTCTCCGCCAAAGGCATGGAAAAGCATTGCCTGCACGGCCGGTATATCTGCAGTCGTTTCCTGCCTGATGATAACTTCTTTTTTCATGGCCATCGTTTTTCAATCTATAAAAACCTGCCCCTCATTGCACACACTTCGCCTACTGAAAATTAAAACAATCGGCTGATTGATAAAGAATTTATATTTGAAACATGCCCACTATACCCGTATCGGCCATGAAGTTCCTGAGCACGTTGAAGAAAAACAATAACCGGGAATGGTTCAATGTCAACAAAGAAGCTTTCCTGGCACAGCAGGAGGCCATCGCCGTCGTCATGGAAGCCCTGTTGCAACAGCTTACTACACACGATGAGATAGAAACGCGTTCGGGCAAAGACAGCCTGTTCCGCATTTACCGCGACACGCGTTTCTCTACCGATAAAACACCCTACCGCACCAATTGGGCAGGCCGCTTCAAACGTGCCACCAAATTCCGCCGGGGCGGCTATTATTGGCAACTCGAGCCCGGCGCCAGCTTCCTGGCTGGTGGCTTCTGGGGTCCCAATCCGCAGGACATGAAACGCATCCGGGAAGACATCGCCTTCGATGCTACACCCTTGAGAAAGATCCTGAAACAGCGATCATTTGTCAACACCTTCGGTGCGCTGAAAGGAGAGCAGGTGAAAACAGCGCCCAAAGGGTTTACAGCCGACCATGAAGCGATCGACCTGCTGCGTTACAAACAGTTTCTGCTGATCAGGCCTTTTACAGACGAAGAAATATTGGGAAACGGGTTTGTCAAACTGGCCAACGAAACTTATAAAAGCATGCGCCCCTTTCTCGACTACATGAGTGAGGTACTCGTAGCAGATGCCAATGGATTGATGGAATAGCTCAACGGGGGGCGATACGCTCCAGTTCCCGACCCCGGAATACATCATACAAACCCAGCTCCTCCAGATGTACATAGCCGATATGGCAGCCACAGGTGGTATTGGTACAGGGCCGGGGAAATAAGGCCGTCCGGAAATCACCTTCATACAGGTTGCCCAGTTTCTCTTTCACAAAATGACAACGGAACATATCACCGGCGCCATTCACGCTAATAACGGTATGCCCGGTACGACAGGCTTTTCCCGCACTCGCATGATGCACCATATTGTACGGCACGAAGGGATCGACCGCCATCAGCCGGTCCTTTTCTTCCGTGGTATAATAATCGGCTGTTTTCTTCAGGGCATTCACCCACAAATAGGTTTGGGAGGGCAATAACGTACGCAACGCTTCGATCTCTGCAATGGTTTCTTTGAAGCCCACCACGCCCACGCTATAGGTAATACCCATAGCATCTAATTGCCGGCATTGATCCAGGAAACGCTCCCGGCTTACCTGCCCCGGATGGTAAGTGGTCCACAAGGCAATCTTTTCTTTATCGGCCTGCTGCAACCATTCCAGCCGGCAAGACAGGTTGGTTTGGATCGCTACCCGCTCTACCTGTGGCAGCCGGCTCAGCGCCACCATGGCCTGCTGGTAATGCTTACGGATCAATCCCTCACCCCATGGCGTAAAGAATAGCTTGAAGCGGATAGCAGGTTGCGCGGTGACAAATGCCACAAAGCGTTGCACCTGTCGCGCATCTTCGGCCAGCACCTCCCTGGAGTCCTTGCGCTTGGCAAAAGGACAGTAGGGGCAATCATAATTGCAGCCCGATAAGTCGCCCCGGTATAGTATAGACAGGTTCATTGTAAGGCAAATCCATTGATCCGTTCACGTATAGGTTCCGAATACAGGGCAGGCCCTATCGCATCCGAATAATCGATGCCGGTACTGGTCAGCCTTAACACGCTACCTTCCAGCGCTGCCAGTTGGTGGCCGACCAGCTTTTGCAGCAGCGGATAAGCAGCCATCGCCGCTTTTCCGTATAAGGTCCTGAACCTCGACAGATCGAGTCCGCTGCCATGCAGCACCGATTTGATCACATACCGCCGCTCCTGCTCTTCGGGCTCCAGTACGATGCCGTAATCGATGGTACCAAAGTCGCGGTGATCGATGTATTTTTCAATAATAGACCGGATATGTTGCCGCCCGACAGCATACTCCGACGAATAATGTACCTGCTTCGTATATGAACGTGCACCCGCTCCCAACCCGATCATCCCATCTTCCTGGCATACATACGACCGCACCGGCCCCATTTTACCACTGGTCGCTTTTCGAAACAAACGCATCGAAACCTGCTGGTAACCGGCCGATAACAACAATTGCTTGGCCGCCTGGTAATAAGGCCAACGCTGGTCCTCAACAGGCTGATCCAGCTTATTGATGCCCGTCAGCGGACGTACATACAAGGGATACATAAACACCTCGCCTATGCCCAGCCTGATCACCTCCTGCACCGAATGCAGCCAGGAAGCGAGCGTCTGACCATATGCTCCGTAAATGAGGTCGATATTCAATACCGGAAAATCGAAGGATTGTATCAGTTCGAGTGCCGCATATACGGCCTGATTCTTTTGCGGACGCCCCATCGCTTTGAGCTCCCGCTCTACAAAACTCTGCACGCCCATGCTCACCCTGTCTACCCCCTGCTCCTTCAGCAGGGCCAGCTTCTCACGCGAGATCGTGGCTGGCGACATCTCTACAGAGGCAGGTATCGTGGCAGGATCACAGCCCAGTTTCCGGATGATCCCAAATAGCTTTTCCAGTTGCGGCACCGTCAAAAACGTAGGCGTGCCCCCACCGATCGCCAGTTGACCAAAACCAGCCGGCCCAACCACCTCGTTGACCATATCGGCTTCCGCGGCCAGCGTATCGAGGTATACATCGACCATATCCTGCTTCGGATTGGCAATGGTAAAGAGATTGCAAAACCCACAACGCATTTCACAAAAAGGCAGGTGCACATACAGGAAAAGACTGTCCTTCTGCTCTGCCGACCACAAGCTGGCCAGCGACTGCGGTGGCAAAGCCCGATAACTGTGCTTATGCGGATAAGAATACGCATAGCCGTCAAAAACACGCTCAAATAATGAGTCCACCATCACACATGCTTTATGATAAATGTTGCCATCGGCACTTCCCACACCGTGGGATGACCGACGCGATGCCCCGTGTACCCGTCTTCGCCATAAGCCGTACCATGGTCGGAACACACGATACAAAAAGTATCCCTGCCCGACTGCCGGCAGGCATCAAACAAAAGTGGCCACTGGCCATCTATATATTTCAAGGCCGCTCCATGCGATGCCATCGAATCAACGGTAGCACCAGGCAGGTAACAATAATTGGGCTGATGAATGGCCGATACGTTGATAAAAAGAAACAAGGGTCGTTCTCCTCCATCGTGCATCAGGTCAGCAGCCAATGTAAACTGGTGTTGCGTAGATGCCGGATCGGTCACGCCAAAACGTGGTTCCCAATAACTTTCTTCAAACAAGCCGGGCAATACCCTGCCCAGCGCAGTTTGCTGGTTAAAGAAACCCACTCCACCGATACAGATGGTGCGGAAGCCCAGCCCCGCAAAACCTGAAACAATATCGGCCGTTTCAAATACCAACGTGCTGTCACCCGTTGTTTCGCTGCCGGCAAATTGGGCAGCAAAAAGACGTCCCGCTTTGGGCTGATCCGCCGGCGTTGGTAAAAAGCCGGCAAAAAATGCCTGGTGGGCAGCATAGGTAAAACTGCCGGGCGAATGGCAGCGCGTCCATCCTTCGGGGCAGTACTGCGCAAACTGCGGCAGTTGACCCTGTTGAAAGAGTTCATGCGCTACATCGTACCGCAGGCTATCGAGCGTAACCATCACCACGTTCATGGTACGCGCAACCTCGTTCATATCGTACCTCACAGCCATTGGGCAAGATCGGTGGTTTTGGCAACGATGAGATCGGGTTGAATACTGCCGGTAAAGGGTCGGTTATACGACACCCAGCAGGCATGAAATCCCGCCGTTTTGGGTCCGGCAATATCATGCTCCGGATGGTCACCGATAAAAAGGGTACGATCGGGATCAAGTTGCGCTTTTTCGATCATGCGTTGGTAGAAAACAGGATCGGGCTTGGGCACACCCACTTCTCCGGATATAAAGACGACTTCCGGTGCAAAGAGGTCTGTCAGTTCTGCCAGGCGCAACTTGTTCCGCTGATTAACACTGCTGCCGTTGGTAGCCAGTCCCAGGCGGAATGACTGCGCGGCCAGTCGCAGAAAGTCGGATACTTCCGGCGTGGGCTTCATAAAACCAGGTATACGTTGAAACAACCAGTTTAATAATTCATCGGCATTATACGGAACATCGGTCTTGGCCGCATATTGTCCGTGCAGCCACTCGGCAAATGCAAAACGGTCCAGGTAACCCCAGCTATCTTTTTCCATCACTGCATCGAGCAGCACACTATCATTGTATCGGTCATTGCCCTGCTCCTGCAACCACAGGCCGATCGTTTGCCGCATGGCACCATTGCGATCGACGAGGGTGTTATCGAGATCAAACACTAAAGTATCATAACGCTCTTTCAACATAGTTCACGGTTTATACGATGTAATACGGATCTTATTTCAGCTTCATAACAGGTATCGCCCTCATGCAACAGATTGGGCAGCAGATCGCCAAAAGCATTTACCTCCAATACGAAACAGCGGCGATGGTCTGCTGTCAGCAGTACGTCAACACCCAGGTACAGGGAGTTGGGAAAACAGGCAGCCGCCTGTTCGGCAGTACGTTGTATCGCGTGCCAGGCCTCCTGCCCGATCAGGTCGATGCATTCCCGGGGATCGGCCCGCCGGTTGCCCAGGTGCAGATTGGTGATGATCGTTGCGCTCGAGCGCACCACCATATGCCGGGCCCTGCCATTGATCACCAGCACACGCACATCAAAATAACGTTGCTGCAAGGTCGCTTTGGGCAACCAGGCCTCTGCAAAAACCTGCTCCCCTACCAGCCGGTCGACCAACGCCGCGATATCTTCTTCCTGCGTATAGGTACGCACCCTGCGTGAATTATATAGTGATACCTCCGCTCCATTGCGTACCAGTTCCACCGAAGTAATAGCCTGTACGCGGGTGCCCAGCTTTCGAAAAGCTACCACGCCTGAAGCCGATGAACCATGTGCCGGTTTCAGGAAAACACGTTGCAGCTGTTGCTGTTCCATGTGCAGGAGCAGGTCTTTATATCCCTTTATCTGCGATAACCGGGCAGGAACTGGTACGCCTCGCAGTTCCAGTAGTTGCTGGCAGGCAGGCTTATCAAATAGCAGTTGAATATCGGCCGGTGTATTCATCACAGACGCGCCAGCCCGATCTATCACCTGTTCTATTTGTTCCAGGCATTGACAGTACCCCCGGTACCAGGCCCGCATATTTCCGATGTGTCCAAACGGTTCATCTGTATCGGGCTCAGCCCCGCCCTGCTTCACCAGTAGCTTACGGACAAGATCGTTCTCTCCAGGCGATTCGATCCGCACGATAGAATCGGCCTTCAACGCCAGCGGCGTACTGCCCGTAAGCAATCCTTCGTACGACACTATTACCGGCTCGCCGGCACCCAGGTGCCGTACCGCGTCGGCGAATGCTGTCACACGCCTGTTTTCCGGATTGCCAATAACCACAAAATACATGGAATATTATTCAGTCACTTCTGCGTACCGGTATTCATCATCTGTTTGCCGGTCGTCTACATTGATGCCCACCCCCAACGACTGCAATTGTTGCATCATGTCTTCCGACAGGTAATGACGGCGCAGGTTGAGGAAAGTAAGTTGCCTGATACCCGGACTATTGAGCAAAGCTTTTGCTCCCTCATCACTCAAGGTGCCCATCGACAGGTCGAGCACTTTCAATTGCTGCAGTACCGGAGCGGTCGATACGGCGATCGCGAGGTCGTCCTGGATCTCGCTATTCATCAGGCCCAGGTGTGTCAGTTTGGGGAAGGTTTTACCACTGAGCAGGCTATCAAAATCTTCCACCCCGGAAGCGAAACCATAATTTTCTGAACCCAGCCACAGATCGAGGCGCTCCAGATTGGGCAACCGGGCTGCACTGATCTCTTTGATTACATTGGGTGGCATACCGCCTGTTTCCACGATCAGCGTTTGCAACTGGTCGTGTTGCAGGTTGCCGAAGGCCAGGTCTTCGCCGCCCCTTACCTGAAAATGCACCAGGCCGGGATAAGCCTCCAGCAATGGCTCCATATTTTCCTGCTTGATCCAGGATATTTCACATTCTTCATACGTGATATCGCCAATAAACAGGGCCTTCAATCCTTTAAAGAGCGTCCTATGCGAGATCAGCTTCATCACCACATCCGTCGAATTGTCCATTTCTGTACTGAACTGACCGATGATCAGTTCCTCCACCTGCCCAGCTTTGGGGTCTGCAGCGAAAGCATCGATCAGTTGTTCGATCGTCACATCTTCGTTGTCATAACTGATAGCGATGCGGTATACGGTGTTGATAGGATCGGCGATCCCCGTTGCGGGTGAATATTCCTGGACTGGTTTATTACGAAATACTGTCAGGTGTTCGGATACCATTGGTGAAGTTTTTGTAAATGTAACAGATGGGTGTTAAAGATTTATTACCGGACACATATCGACTCATTAAAATACTTATAAGAATCGCGGCGTACCCATATCCAATGGACCACTGGCAGGCCAGTCACCCTCCCGTCGCGGTAGCGAAACATGCGGCCACGCCACCCATTGGGCAGTACTAACCTGCATAGCAGCCACCAGGTTGTTCAGCACGATCACGAGGTCATCCATACGCCATACATCTTCGTTGGGATCATCGGGTTGCCCCGCAGAGGCGGCAATCGCTTCCAGGCCCACGCGCGATAATACCAGCGTGGAGCAGGGCGGACTCCAGCAACCCAGTCCGGAAAAAGCAGCCTGCAACCGGCTGGCAACATCAGTACCGCCTACCGAATCCATCGTCACTGCACAGGCGACCGGCTTGCCGAAGAAGGCTGGCGTATTTTCAAACGCCGTCGCTACTTCCAGGAAACGCTGCAAGGACGAGCTCCAGCTGTTCCAATACACGCCCGTTACTACCAGGAAGCCATCGGCTGCAGCCAGTAGTTCATAAACCTGTTGTGTAGCTGGCATGGGATCAGTAAGCGTCAGCACATCCGCCAATAGGTTCTTTTGCTGCCCGAGCCAGTCGACTGCTTTGCTGATCACTGCCCAGGAATTACCAGACGTACCACGCAAAGAGGCATTGAGGAGAAGGATCTTTTTAACCGCGGGTTCCATAGCGCTGCTTCTATTGTTTGAATAAAAGTATTTCTTTCCCCGCAATGACCCGCTTACACAAAATAAAAAATGCGGTCCGGGACCGCATTCCATATTCTTTCCTGGCAAACAACTAAGGTTGGTCGTACTCCCGGAACATCAATTCATAATACCGGATCATCCGGGCAAAATTGGTGACACTGATGTATTCGTTGTTGTTGTGAATGGTCTGTTGTTCGAAATTATTGATCGCTACCGGGCTGAACCGGTATACGTGATCACTGACCTGCTCATATTTGTAGGCATCGGTACCACCAATGGTCAGGTAGGGCGTTACCAAAGCATCGGGAAACAGTTTGCCGATCGTGCGTTTCATGACAGTGTATCCCTGCGATGCGATGCTGGAAATACCGGACGCTTCGCGTGGCGGGCTGTAATCTTCTATCGTGACTTCATAGCCCTTGCAGGCGTTCTCCAGGTGCTTGCGCACGTCGGCCACTTTATTACCGGGTAGCAGCCTGAAATTAACGACAAACTCTACCTCGGGCGCCAGCACATTGCTGGCATCGCTTCCTTTCAACATCGTCAGGGCGGTAGTGGTACGCACCAGGGCGTTGGTCGTATGCGATTTGGTGAGCGAACGCATCAGCACCCCTTTTAACAACCATTGGTTGGCAATGGCCATCCGGCTGGTAAACGACATGGTGCCGCCGACATTGGTAAAGAACTGATCGATCACCGGTATCACCATCGGTTTCATCTGGTCTTTTTCCAGCCGTTGCATGATCACCGCTGCTTTGCCGATCGCCGTCTCCAACGGCGGCATGGACGAGTGACCGCCCAGCCCCTTCACCTTCACCCGGGCCGACCAGAAACCCTTTTCAGCACAACCGATCAGCGCTACCGTGGCATCGATACCGGTCAGACTGCCTTTGGTCGACACGATACCGCCTTCATCATACACGGCGTCGAAGCGGATCCCTTTTTGTTTAAAGTCATCAGCTATCAATTGAGCTCCCTGGGTGCCCCCCACTTCTTCATCAAATCCAAAAGCAAAATAGATATCGCGGGAAGGCTTGAACCCTTCTTTCACCAGTTTCTCGCAGGCCTCCAGCAAGGCGAACAGCATATTTTTCATATCCAGGGTTCCCCGTCCATAGACCCTGCCATGCTCCACTGCGCCGGAAAAAGGGAAATGATCCCAGGCCTGCGCAATAGCGTTTATCGGCGGCAATGCCTGATCACCCGGTTTGAACGGCCCGGGCACACTATCCACATCGCCGGAATTGCCCGGTGGCACCACATCATAATGCGACAGGAAAAGAACGGGTTTCAGCGCCGCATTGCTGCCCTTCCAGTGGAAGACCATTCCCCGTTGATTGATGGTATAGTACTCCAGCTTTTCATACAACAAGGGATATACCTGGCGCAGGTACACCATAAAGGAGTCAAAAGGCTGGTAGTTAAAGTGAGTATAGTCGGCATTCGAGACCGTGGGGATCTGAATGCCACCGGCAAACCGTTGCAGGGAAATATCTTCGATCCGTAGCGTGGTCGCATCCGCAGATGCCGGAGCCGTTTTGGCCACCGGTGTAAACGGATACGTAAAAGTTTTGACCACAACGATGATGGCCACGATCAGGGCCAGTAACAGGATGCCGCCAATAAGTCTCCACATACAGATGAGGTTTTGCAAAAAATTAGGAGATTATTGACGACGACCCGCATCTTGTTTATGTTGTTGCGCTATGCTAACTGCATCGATGAAACAGGGTAACCTATTACCGCATCAACCCTGCCTGCAATAGCTCTCCCTGCTTTCCGGAAACTGTACGCTGGCTACTTGCTGGCGCCAGCCACATCCAGCACCGCCGGCAATACAAACTCGTTCATGATACGATCCACCTGCGGATGAGCATAAGGCATACCGTAAGCACTGGCGGTCACTACGATCACCAGTGGCTGATCGGTGAATACAAACACCTTATTGCCGCCATTGCCGGTGCAATAGTAGGTTTCATAAGCCTTGCCGTTCACCGTATATTGTTTGTTCCAGAACAACAAACCGTAATATTCGCCAGCCCGCTCGGGCAGGGCGATCTGTTTGCTGAAAGTCTGGTTGATCCAGGCTTTGGGCACCACCTGTTTGCCCTGCCAGGTTCCCCCGTTCTTGTATAGCTGCCCATACTTGGCCAGGTCGAGTGCTGCCAGCTGTAAACCACCCGCCGTACTGGGTACGTGTTGGGGCGTATAAGTCCATTCATATTTGCCGATCTGCAGCGGATCAAACAGCTTCTGCTTCGTATAAGCTTCCAGGCCACCAGGTACTTTTTGGTTCAGCATATCACCCAATACCATCACACCAGCCGTAAAATAATGCCACTGTCCGCGGGGAATGGTTTTCGTCACCGGCAGGTCGAGCGTAAACTTGACCCAATTGTCCGTCGGGTACATATTCTCTTCATTGCCGGGTGAATCGCCATCATTGTCATCGCCATCAAACACACTGTTCATCGTCAACAGGTCTCTGATCGTTACCTGTTCCTTCAACGGCGAATAGTTGGCATACTGCTGCAGGGCATAGAAATCTTTGAGTGGTTGCGTGATCGACTTGATATGCCCTTCCTGCAAGGCGATTCCCGTCATGGTAGAGGCAAAGGACTTGCCCACGGAGCGGGAATTGTGTAACGTGGTGCGACTGGCACCGTTGAAATATTCTTCAATCAGCAGTTTACCCTCCTTGATCACGATGATGCTGTTGATCTTTTTAAATTCCGCCAGTTCAATGCGCGCTTTGAGCTCACGGATCTTGTTGCGGTCAAAGGCAGCCGTCGATACCGCCAAGCCCGGGTAGGACGTTGGTGGGTGCAGTGTGACGGCAGAGAGGTCTATTTTGGGATGCAGGTTCACCGTAAGCACCAGATCACCGGCAGCGATCACCTCCCCTATGATATCCCGTACATGGGGCCGTATCTCCAACCGCATCAGGTGTTGCCCGTCTGTCAATGCATCCGTTCCACCATTGCGCAAAAAACGGCCCCAGAAGAACTGTGTCCACCAGGCCCCTTCCCGTGCATTATCGATCAGCGGCTTGTGCAGCACCGTTTCCGTATCGCGTATGGCCGGCAGGGGCGCGCCCTGGATATCGCTGGTATAAACGGGCTTGCCATCGAGGTACAGCGTAAAACGATAGCCACTCAGGCGGTGCAGCGTGTCCACTGGTAAAGCGGGTGCCAGTGCCTGCATCTGTGCGGTCAGTGGTTTGCTCAGGTAGGCGGTGAAGTAGAGATTGCTTTTATAGGTCAGCTCATAGTGGGCAATAAAATCACGCTCCGAAGCAGCGCTGGGCGTCACCGCCCGGGTTGAAAACAGGATCTTTCCCACCTGGGCCTGCTTCCAGGGGGAAGGAATGCCCTGACTAGGTGCCTGGGCCGAAGCGCGGCTGATCAACAACAATACAACAAATAACAAGAGGGGTAAACGCATGGCGCAAAACTACAGCAGCCCGCGTCTAAAAAATAGAACGAGGTTAACATCTGCCAACGGGGGCGGCAAGGAAGCCTGACAAATCCGTTGCAGGCAGATCAGTACGCAATTTCCCCCTCATCGTCTGGAGAGGCATTTGCGATAATGCAGCGGTGTGATGTGGTAGTGTGATTTAAAGGAGCGTATAAAATGACTTTGATCTGCAAATCCACATTCCAGTGAGATATCGGTCAGCGACAAGGCAGGATCGGGCAACAAGGTCATCGCCCGTTGCAGTTTGATGGTCCTGGCATAATCGCCAAACCCCATCCCGAAATAGCGGGTAAAATAGCGGGAAAGATGTACCGGATGCACCTGCACCGCCTGCGCCAGCGCCGGCAGTGACCATGCTTCGTGGGAGTCGTGCAGCAACTCGCGCAGCTTGCTTACCCAGGGTGGCCTGCGGTCTTTGGCAATAGGTTTCCCATCGCTCAATAACCCAAATAACTCCAGCAGCAGCGCATCTATCGCAGCTCGTCCCCCCGCCCCCATCAGCTTCATCTCCCGGATGATATTGTACATCAACCCCTTGATACGCGGATCGCCAATGCGGATACTGCCTTCTGTAAGATCATTGTGGCGGTCGAACGACTGAAACCAGTGGTCACTGACCTCCACATGAAAACCGCGCGTAAACCTTCCGGAAGCAATATTGTAATGTGCATCCTGCCAGTTGTGAAAAAGCAGGTCTCCGGCCCTACACTCGTACACCTCCTTTTTGTTGCCTTCCGTCATCCCCCCTTCGAGGATAAACGTGAAGTAATTGTTTTCATGAAAATGCCAGGGCACCCGGCCCTGTGTGTAGACGGTGTCCGTCAGGGTGACGCCTTCCAAACGGATGGTTTCATGGGTATCTCCGTAAAATTGTCCTGTGCGCGAGCAATTCATGGAGGTAATATACAATAACCTTTCTTATAGCACGACCAATTTATTCCCCTTCCACCGGAGGCGTTGGTGGCTCAGGAACCAGGTACGTCCTTTGTCGTTATTGCCCTGGTAAAACAGGTACAACTGCCCCTGTTGATCCTGAAAAATATCCGGATGTCCGCTTTCACTGGCGTTCCAGCTACCCGCAGGCCCATTGGGCAACAGGGGCTCATTCGACATACGCTCCCAGCGGAGGCCATCCCGGCTGCGGGCTACGCCGATCTGCTGCGGCTCGTTGTTGTACCCACCGGCATACACCATGTATAAGTATTTACCACGCACGATACAACTGGCCGCTTCGATGCAATTCTTTTCCCAGCCAAGCTGCGGTTTCAGAATAGACGAGTCTACCGCCTGCCTCCAGGTGTCACGACTGAAATCGGATCCCAGGCTGGTAACAGCCACTCCCTGCATTTGTACTTTATAAGCGGTATCGCGGGTAGCGAAATACAGAAAATACTGATCGCGGAATTGTACCACTTCCGCATCGATGGCACGGCCCACCGTCCAGTTGCCCGTAGGGCGGAAAATGGGGTTGGTGGGATTGCGGGTGAAGTGAATACCGTCTACCGACCACGCATGACAGATCGCATCCAGTTTCGCATTACCATAAGTTTGGTAAAACAGGTGCAGCGTATCCTTCCGCACGATCGCACCGGGTGCACAAAGGCCTTTTTGTTCATACCCTTCGCCGGGAGGTATCTCCCCTACTTTTTTCCAGTTGGTAAGATCCTGGCTCGTGGCGATGCCGATGCCCCATCCCATCTTGTCATTTGCCGGAATGGAATAATACATCCAATAGCTGTTCTTAAAGAAAACCACTTTGGGGTCTTTGGCCAGGGGCCTGCCGAGCCGGCTGCTGTCGGCAAAATACATAGCCGGTTTTTGCTGGGCGCGGACCACACCGCACAGCCAGCAAAAACCGGCCAGCAACAATAGCTTGCGCATATTATTTACCAGTTTGACTTCTGATCAGGGTTACTTCTTCCAGTTTGAAAGGGGTACCATCTTTTCTAAAGACATCATGAAACCAGATGGCAGGTTCGCTGCCATCGGCAATGGGCGTATCCCAGGCATAGATGGTATTGGACTTGCCCGCTACCAGGCCCCAGTTGATGGCAATGACCTTGTACTGCTTCAACAAAGGCAGGATGTTCTCGAAACGGCTGCCGCGGCTGCGTGCCATGTACTCCGTACAAACGAGTGGCTTACCGGTTTTCACCAGGAAGGAATCAAGCCATTGCTTATGCTCTACTTCGTTGGCGTAGTTGTGGTAAGTGATCACATCGGAATTTTCCAGTTGGTATTTGTTCAGCTCTTTCAGGCGCAGGTTCCATACACCGGCCGACAATGGCTGTACGGGATTGATCTCACGACCCCAGGCAAACACCTTTTGCAACAGCGGCATACTTTGGTTACCATAACCCGAGTTACCCGGCTCATTGTATACATCCCACAGCAGGATGCGTGTATCTTTTTTGAAACGGGTGAGCACATCCTTTACATATCCTTCCAGCATCTTATCGACCGTGAGGTCCATAAAGATCAGCTTACCGGGGTCCTGTACCCAACCCGAATTGTGCGTACCAGGTTTGGGCGCCGGTTGTTTGCCGATCTTATACGTATCGTTCCAGCAATCATCGAAGAAAACGAAGATGGTTTTGATATGATGACGATCGGAAATGTTGAGGTAGGTATTCATGCGGCGCTTGAATCCTTCTTTATCGGCCTGCCAGGCCAGGTGATGCAGGTATACCCGCATAACGCCCATACCTATTCCTTCCGCATAACCCAGTTCGCGATCGATGAGCGTAGAATCGAACGATTCGGCCTGCCACATTTCCAACTGGTTGATGGCATTGCTGGAGATATAATTAGCGCCTGCGGTCCACTTTACCTTGCTATACCAGGCATTGGCCTGTTCTTTGGTCCAGGGGGTAGTTCTTTTCTGGGCGATACTTGTTTGGGAGGCCCCAACCAACAGGAAAGGCAGCGCAGCAATCATTAGTTTCTTGTACATGTTCGAAGTATTATTCAGTTTAGCAATTCAGACCGTAAACTTAGTCCAAAAAAAGCTTGCAGCGCCCGCCGGTCAACGCACTTCCGTATCAACCTTTGTACGATACGTCTCAATTGGTGTGGCGAAACAAGGCAACAAGGCCCCGACGCACCAGGGAGACGGTCTAGCTATCCTTAATCCCTGTATTCCATTTTCAGTTTAGCTCATTCCCGAATTATTCATTTGCCTCTCTGCTTCTTCCCCCATGCACTCAATCGATCCAGAATCGGCATCAGCTCCACCGCCCGTTCGGTAAGTGTATATTCTACCCGGGGCGGCACTTCCGCATATACGGTACGTATGACAAGTCCATCCTGCTCCAATGCCTTTAGCTGCATCGACAACATACGCTCTGTGATGTGTGGATACGCTTCGCTCAGCTCATGAAAGCGATAAGTCTTTTTGCTCAGCCTGGCGAGCAACTGCAGTTTCCACCGGCCTGCCAGCATATTGACCGCATAGGTAAGATCACATTCCGTGATGAATTGCTCATTGAGAGAATAGGTAGATGCTTTTTTTCTGACGCCCATTACTTACAGGATTGATAGTCTCATACAATCATTTCCGCCATCCTAAAATTATAGACATCCTGCTACTTTTGACGAAGAAAATGCAACCCACTAACAGTCATAACTAAAAAAGCCATGGAACTTCATTTAACAGGAAAAACGGCGATCGTAACAGGCGCCAGCAAAGGTATCGGCCGCGCCATTGTAAAAGAGTTGGCCCTGGAGGGGGTACAGGTACTGGCCACCGCCAGGAATGCACAAAGCCTGCAGGCTTTACAACAGGAGATCATCGCAGCTGGCGGGGTAGCTCCCTTGCTGCTCGCGCAGGACATCACAGCCCCCGGCGCACCGCAACAGATCGCTCAATATGCCCTGGTCCACTTATCCCAGGTCGATATACTCGTGAACAATGCGGGCCGCAGCCAGCCGTTGGACGTGGTAGGCAACGAAGCAGATTGGGATGCCTCCATGACGCTCGACTTCGATCGTCCACGACAGTTGACCCAGGCACTGCTGCCCCATTTTATGGAACGCCGGCAGGGCGTCATCCTCAACCTCACCAGCACGTACGAATTACGCAGCCTCAACGGCTCGGCGATCGCCAAGGCGGGTATTGCTGCCTGGTCCAAAGGGTTGGCTGGTCAACTCGGCCCTTACGGCATCCGGGTCAATTGCCTGCAACCCGGCCTCATCGATACAGACAATATCCGCCGTTATTTCAATGCGGAAGAACGCCGGCAGTTTGCGACGCAGGAGATCCCACTGGGCGATTTTGGAGAGCCGGAAGACATGGCCAATATGGCCGTATTCCTGGTATCGCCCCGCGCCCGTTATATAACCGGTACGGTCGCTGTGGTCGACGGCGGTATGCGTCGCTATGCATTTTAAGGCGCTACCAATTCATAGGTTTTACCAGCGACAGTAGGAAGTATTGATCAGTGCTGAAGGGCTGGTAACTATTTCGCAGGTTTCCAGTCGCGGAACACCACACCGGGAACGTACTGACCAGCCTGCTCTTTTGTCAATTGTTTGGACCAGGATACGCGGCCTTCGGTAGCAGCGCCGGCACCCTTGTTGCTGTACTCCACATAGCGGGCAGTTTGTTCATTGCTTTCTTTGCCCCAGTTATGCCAACCTTCGGGTCTGATGAACGCAGGTAAGGTGCATTCGATGAACGCTACGTGCGCATAAGGCCGCCAGGGCCTGCCCAGGTAAAAGGTACCCGCTGCTGCATCGCCCGTTATCGTACAGCGAAGAAAAAGATAACCGTAAGGTTGCTCCTGCGAAGTGGAGGCGGCCGTAATATACCCACCGCGTTTGCAGAAAATAGTACAGTTTTCAAATACGGCAGTAGCCGAACCGAAAATAAAATCCACCGTACCCTCTATATAACAGTTGAGAAAATACTGACGGTTGAAGTTGCCATTGGTATACAGCGTATCCTGGAAACCAAGGAAGCGGCAGTTCTTGAATACGATCTTATCACCCCCTACCCACATGGCTACTGCCTGCCCCACAGGTCCGGAAGAATTTTCGAAGGTGATGTTCTCGGCGCGCACATCGCTACCCCTGATGAAGACACTGCTGGAACCCGAGGTGCCGATATTTTTTCCGGCACTGTCTGGTTTCGACGCATAGTCATCATAGGTAATGATTGTCTTTTGCACATCTTCCCCCAGCAGCACGATGGGCGCCTTGCCTGTAGGAATGGTGAGCTTCTCTTTATAAACACCGTTGCGGATGAAAATAGTAACAGCGGCGTGAGTACTATCCGGTACAGCCCGGATCGCTTCGTGCACGGTGCGGAAATCACCACGACCATCGGCCGATACGGTAATCTTTTTCGTTTGTGCCACGGCAGGCAACACGAAACACAGCAACAACAAGGGAAGTAAAAAAACAGTTGGGCGGCGATTGGCAAAAGATCGTTTCATATGACAGCAGAAATGGAACCCAATATGCGCCATATTTATCGTAACGCCAACTATTTAGGCAACAGACAGTGCAGGACAGTGCATAAAAAAACGTGCATGGTATCCAGTACCATGCACGCTATGAAAAGTTACCTGAAATAACAATTATTTCAACGTTGCGATATCGATCACGAAGCGGTAACGCACATCGCCTTTCAGCATGCGCTCGTAAGCCGCCGTAATGTCTTTGATATCGATCAGTTCGATATCTGAAACGATGTTGTGCTCGGCACAGAAGTCCAGCATTTCCTGCGTTTCCTGAATGCCACCGATACCAGAGCCAGCCAGGCTGCGACGACCACCGATCAGGGAGAAAGGTGCTACTTCCAGTTTGGCAGGAGGTACCCCTACACCGATCTGAACACCATTTACGCGCAGCATCGACTGGTACATGTCGATGTCGTGTACAGCAGAAACCGTATCGAGGATGAAATCGAATTTGTTGCGAACCGCTTTCACCTGCTCCTTGTCTGTCGTCACCACGAAATGGTGCGCACCCAGTTCTTTGGCAGCCGCTTCTTTAGAAGCCGACGTGCTCAACACGGTCACTTCCGCACCGAAAGCCACGCCAAACTTCACCGCCATGTGACCCAGACCACCGAGACCAACAACGGCCAGTTTATGACCTTTGCCCACTTTCCAGTGACGGAGGGGAGAATAGGTGGTGATACCAGCGCACAGCAAGGGTGCTGTAGCAGCCAGCGACAGTTTATCGGAGATGTGGAGTACAAACTCCTCGCGCGCTACGATCGTATTGGAATAACCACCATACGTGGGTACACCGCTGCGATCGAGGTTGTTGTAGGTTTGGGTATTACCCTCCAGGCAGTATTGCTCCAGGCCTTCCTGGCAGTTTTCACAAACCTGGCAGGAATCGACCATACAGCCAATACCGGCCAGATCACCCACTTTAAAGTTCTTGACATGGTCGCCCACTTTCACGATCTTACCGACGATCTCGTGACCGGGTACCATGGGAAATACCCCGGGAAACCAGTCGTTCTTTATCTGGTGCAGGTCCGAATGGCAGACACCGCAATATTGGATCTCTATCTGAATATCATGAGGCCCTACTTCCCGGCGTTCGAAACTCCAGGGAGCAAGGTCCGTTTCCGGTGTTTGTGCAGCATAACCTTTGGCTTGAATCATGGTTTTTTTCTTTTTATAAGGGGCAAAAATAGCTATCCTATACTTTTACCCGATTAAAGATTTCAAAGTAAATATTGCATAATTCAAACATTCGATCATCGCTTGTTGAAGGTTTGCGCCCAAATCGGGGGCGATTGGCAAGAAGTTTACCCTCTCCGGCGTCCAATAACCGTAAACCTTCGTTATGTCCCGTCCACACTTTACGATAGCGCTGCTTGCCGCCGCCCTCCTGCTGGGCTGCACCACCACCAGGCAACCATTGCATACAAAAGATTCCTTTGCGATCCTGGCAACCCCTCCAGACTATTTTGCCCGGCAAACCGGTCGGCTGGACATTGTGCGTAATGACAAGGAACCGCTCATTACCTGCCTGACCGATACTTCAGAAATGACCCTAAGTACGAACGACACTGCGCAAACCCGACTCGTGACACTATTATTCAACAACGGCCTCCTCACCCCAGAACTCCTGTCAAAAGCGATCAACAATTACAAATTAGTTGACCACCGGGGCGACACAATCGTGCATACCGGTAACATCAGCGGACGTCGTATTGAATTGCTTCAGCTTAGGCTGGTTCATGGTCCAAAAACGATAAAGGATTACAAGAAAACAGTAACCGTAAAAGTCCATGCAGCCTTTCCTGCCAGGCAACTTCCCGTTATGTCTGCGGTGGAAATACTAAAGCTGGGGAACGGCGTTTTTCTGTTTGAGCTAACTTTGAAAAGTAAAAGCAGTCCCGATGTAGACCTCGCCGCTTTTCTTCGTGAGGCCACCATCCTGCGACTGCTTTATACTGGTGCGGAGATCTGAGGCTTACCTGCTATTTGCGGAAGCCTGGTATCTTTTTAATATTGATTACCATAAAACTCTTCTCCTCCCGGTCCGTGAATCGGTCAGTTCAACACCTTTATCTGTCGCTTCGTCGAACCATAGGGTGCAACATCGCTTTTAGGGCCCTGCACCAGGCACCCGCCATTATTTTCGCAATATGAACACAACAACCTGGTTCCGCTTAATGGCTACACTCGTAGCTGTGCTCGTCATCACCGCCTTTAACCGGACTGTTGCCGGCAAGCTGCAAGCACCCTTTGCCGACAAATACTGGTTGCTCGAATCTTCCACGGTAGTACCCGCCATCGACCTCGACATGGACGGCAAACCCGACAACGATATCCGGGTCATGCTGGAAGATTGCAATAAAGACGATGCGGAAATGTACAAGACCGGTGGTAAGATCATTAAACACAACGGCGCCAAAAAATGTGATGAAGACGAAGAGACGATCGAAGAAAATGGTACCTGGGAATACAACGCCGCCACCAAACAACTCACTTCCCACCACAGCGATACCGATAAACCGCAAACGGTCACCATCCAGGAAGTATCGGCCACTAAAATGGTAGCCACGTATGTGTTCAAATCAGCCAAAGCCACCCATACCATTACTGCCGTATTCAAAAGCAAATAGGCGTCATCAAACCTCCCCATGCACCCACTCGGTGGCAGGGTTTCAGAACAGTCGTGTACAGCATGCCGGTGAAGTATATACAAGAAAACGGTCGCCCGACATGCGTAGGACGACCGTTCAGCTATTTTGTACTATTTATTGCTTGACCACTTTTACTGTCACTACTTCCCCACCCTGTACCACGCGCACCAGGTATACACCGGCCGGCTGTTTTTTCATATCCACTGCATGCCGGTTAGTCCGGATCAAACCGTTGTAAATGAGCCTGCCCGACAGGTCAGCCACTGTCATCAGCGGCGCCGTTCCCTCCGCGAGGGGGACTGTTACCACCAACTCATCGGTTACCGGGTTGGGAAATACCGCCAACTTTACCGTAGTCGCCGATACCGGTTCAGCAGGTAACGTAGCCACCCGTGCCTGTACCGGCAGGTTTTCCTGCACTAGTTGCCATTGCTGGTTCCTGCCACTGTTGTAGGTCCATTGCTGGATATTGGCACCATCGGTGAGCGAGTTACTCGTCACCTCTACTGCCTTACTGCTGTGCACTGGCGTGATGCGGTAAAATCCTCCACCCACATTCGTAAACGTAAATCGCTGATTGGTGCCACCGGTCGACTGCCAGATCTGCGCATTGGCGCCATCGGCCGTATTGCTGCTGGCTACATCGAGGAACTTGTTGCTGCCAACACCCACGACACTGAACTGGTTGCTGCCCGTATTGGTAAGTATCCATTGCTGGCACACACAATCATTGGCCGGCCATTGCCGTACATTGGCGCCATTGGCCGTACCATTGTTGGCTACTTCCATCGCTTGTCCGCTGTGCCGTGCAAAGATCTTGTAGGTGCCATTGGCCACCGTAGTCGGCAGGGGATCGCGCGTAAAGGTTAGCGTACCAAAACCCAGCTGATCGTAACCACCGCTATTGGGGCCATAGTTACCGCCGCCACCCTCCGGGCGATGCAGCGCTGCATAGGCCGCCATACCGGGTACCGACAGTCCACGCCTGTTGGCGTAGTGCTGGTATACCATCTCCCATACTGGTCGGATATTGCCCCGGCCGGCAGCTGCGATCAAGGTCTGCGACATGCCTGCACAGTTTTGCCCGGTGCCCCAATTGTAGGTGGTATAAGGAACTGTATTCCCGATATTGTATTGCGCCACGTATTCAGCCCCTTTCATAAACCGGTTGCTGTCGTACCCATACATGTCGTCGCCCTGGTTCCAGGCCATTTCACAAAAAGCGCCCATCAGGCCAATGCCCAGGGTGCAATGCCCCTGATCGCGGCCACTCTCCTGCCATTGACCCAGCGTACCCGAATGCAGGTACCATACCGCCTTGGTGATGGCCCCATTGCCTGCCCCATTCTTGAAATACTCGATGGCGCGGTTGTACAGGTCACGCCGGTCGCACAACACACCGATGGCCAGGATGGAAGCCATATTGCAGAGATCCCAGTTGGCCCAATAGTTAGTGATGCAAGCCGTATTGTGGTTCGTGAGAAAGTCTTCATTCAACGGATAAAATTCATTCAGCATCATATCCTTGAACCGCGTAAAATCAGCCACAGCCCAACCGGAATAGCTGCGCATGATCTCCGCTGCATTAGCAAACTGGTAACCATAGATACCGGCGGCAAGAAAACGATCGGCATTACCCGTAAGGTGTTTCATAGTCAACGACCAGGCATTCATGATCGCGATCGACTTGTTGGCATAAGCTACATCACCCGTCACCTTCCAGCGGATGGCTGTTTGATAAGCAGCGGCAATGTCATTGTACAGGATCGTGTAATTCTGACCCGTTCCACCGCGGATCACGGTATCCTGTGGATTGGGATTGTAAGTAAGTTGCGATCGGCTGTTGGCTACCAGGATATCCCAACTACCCTTCCAGGGTTGTGCATTCGCATTGACCTTCGCGTGCATCCGCGCAAAATCAGCTTCGGTATGTAATAGACCGGGGTGAACGAACGGCTGCGCTTGCGAAGCACCAGCCAGTAAGAGGGCCACCAGCAGCCATAAGCTGCCGGCGCCATAAAAAGCAAAACGTTTCATATGACAAGTGTTTAGTGAAAAAACAATCGTTATAGCTTCACCAGCCTCTTGGTGATCAGCACGCTGCCATTCCTAACCTGCACATGGTAGATACCAGCTGGTAACCCGTCCAGCGAAATGACCTGTACAGCTTGCGTCAACAACTGCGTCTTCAGCAACTGGCCCTGTATCGTCCTGATCTCCAACATAGCTTTCGGGTCCAGGCGCCCCATGCTCACCACCAGCCGGTCAGTGGCAGGATTAGGATACAGTCCTATCCGTGTTGCTGCTATGTCCTCCTGCACGGTCGCAGGGGTGGTAGTGCGGGCACCCGTCAACAAGGTTTGCCCGGGCTCTACACCCCAGATCAACCTTTCTTTATAGTAAACCGTTACTTTATCGCTGAGCGTCAAACTAACCACAGGAAGAAAAGAATGGTCATCGGATTGATCCAATACCGACCAGTTGCTTTTAGCTACACGGAACTGGATATTGCCCGTGTTGCTGAGCGGATACAGTAACCCTTTTGCAGGGTTGACCTGCAACTCGAGGTAGTGGTCGGCACCGGCCACACCACCACCGATGTTTTTAATACGTCCTGCGATAGCGCCTGAACCCAGAGCGGCATAGTCGGTCCAGTAATTGAGCGCCGTACTATCACCGCTGGTAAACCAGTAGCGCACACGCAGGTCGCCATAGTTAACCGGCACATTGCCCTCATTGCGCAATTGCAGCCAGGTACTGATCGTGGAGCTGCCACTGTTCACGGTTTGCGTGTAAGCTTTTACAGCCGTAACCGGTGTTACCAATGCCGGTTCTTCCCCCCACATCAGTTTGCCGTTGTAATACAAGGTAACCTTGTTATTGGGTGTGTAAGCAGTGGCAGGTGTATAGGAGTGATCATCGGATTCATTGAGAACTGCCCAGTTGCTGTTGGCGAACCGTGATTGGATCGCACCGGAATACCCTCCTGCCACAAGTTGTCCGGCGGCAGCATCGAAACGATACTCCACATAACCCAATGCCCCCATGCGCGGCGCTGTGAGGGGCACATAGTTCGCTTTGACGTTGCTGCCCAGCACCGCATAGTCGATCCAGGTCTGGATACCCGCATATTGCTCGGGTGTAAACCAATAACGTGCGGTAAGGCCTGCATAGGGAATCGCCACACTATCCTGGTTCACGATCCGCAGGTAAGGACGGATGCTGTTGTTGCCGGGTTGTGCGTGATCACCATCGAGGTGCTCGACCAGCAGGTGCAGCTTGCGCTCCATCGCCGTATTGATCTCGACACCTGACAATGCCCGGTTGAAGAGCTTGAACTCATCGATCGCCCCCCTGAACAATGGATCGTTGTATTGCGATTTACCGAGATAATTGATCGGTGTATTGCCCATGGCAGCAGGCCGCAGGGTCATATTGCTGTTTGTTGCCACCAATACCCCATCGATGTATAGCTTCGCTTCATTACCCGATTGGGTAATGGCAATATGCATCCAGGTATGGAGTGGCAAAGTACGGTTCACGCTCAGTTGCTGCTCCGCACTGTTGTTGTTTTTGATGGCATACCGCACGGTCGATTGCCCGTTCACCACGGCGGCCTGCAGGGTAAGGAACATATTGGTGGCCGAGCCATTGCCAAAATCAAAGATCCGCATCCAGCTCGATAAGGCATCGATCCGTATCCAGGTCGTCAGCGAGAAATCATTGAGACCACTTACCACACCAGCTGGCAAACTGGCGTAGCTGTTCGCAGTACCATCCAATACCAGTCCTTTTCCATGATAGCCGCTACCACGCGTAGCCGTAGCAGCCAGCGTAGCATGTTTCGCGCCCCAGCCATCGATACCACGGCCACCACCTGCTTCATCGAAAGCCCAGTAGCCATATTGATTCAGCCCTGGGGTCGCTTCCACTGCCGCACTTACTGCATATTGCGCGGAACTGTCGATAGCCCTGACAGTATAGAAGTACGTATTGCCATTCACGACCGGCGAATCGATGTACCGGCTGGCGTTGGTAGTGGTTACCAGGCTAAATGGACCTGTAGCTGCCGAAGCACGACGCACCTCGTACCGCATGCCATAGATGGGAGACCATTCCACAATAGTTTTGGCATCACCCGAGGCCACCAGCAGATCGCTGATCGAAGTGGATTGTATCGTAAGGCGCAAAGATCCCGTCGCGGAAGCTGTATCATTGCTTGCTGTCAGCGTGATCACATAGTCGCCCGCATCCGCAGGCACCCCGCTAATAATTCCGGTAATAGTATCGATGGTCAAACCCACCGGCAAAGGCGTCGCCCCAAACCGGTTGGGTGTATTGAGGGCCGTAATGGCATAGCTATAGTTTTTTCCGGTCAGCGTTGTGTCTACCCGGGCACTGGTGATGGCGGTCGACATCGTACGTTCATCGAGCAACACGATATCATTGCCTGTACCGCCGAGATAGCTGATCCGGAAATGGTACCCATTGATCGTCACAGGCGCCAGCTCGGGCAATCCTGCAAATACGCCATTGACAGCAGCGACACCCGTATTCTGCACGATCATGAAGGAAGTACCGGTAGCCATAGCCTGACTATTGATCGCCGTTACCTGCAAGCGTGCGCCCGTCAAATTCACGCTTGTCGCTTTTATCGTATCACTGCCTCCGGCGGGATTGACCTCTATCGCCAGCGTCGCATCTCCTTTCATCGTCAAGGCCCCGATCAGGATATTACCGACGCCTTCATTACCCGGTTCGAGCACTGCACCGATGCCATTAACCGTACCCACTGTTACGGCAGCCGTACTGCGGCCATTGCCACCAAAGCTGCCCTTCTCCACAATGACCGGACTGATGAACGTGCCATTGACCGGGTTATTGATCAGCAGGAACTTTCCACCCTTGATCGTGGTATTGCCACCATAGTTATGGTTGCCCGAGAAGGATAAGGTACCAGTACCTACTTTCTCCACATGTACGAAATTGACAATGGTACCACCAAATACGGTGTTTGTGTTCAGAGCACCGATACTGATGACCGGCGAACCTCCGGCATTGTTGCGGATATAGCCGCGGCCACTCAGCGAACCGAAATGCAGCGTACCGGTCGGGAACTGTATGCCCTGGCAATCGACGCCATTGGCATCCAGCAACCAGTTGGCTTTCGCACTGCCCGCATTGGGCGACTCGAAACGGACACGCTGGTTACCGCTCCGCAGCTTGGAAATAAACGTGCCGGTAAACTCACTGTTGTCTCCCTGCAGGTGAAGTCCTGCATAGGTATTGCCATCGTGCTCCAGTGTACCATTACCCAGTAACCGACCTTTCAACGTGATGGCATTGACCGTTTCATACATATAGCTGCGCTTGCCATCCACCACTTCAATGTCATTATAAAGGGTAGCATCGCCATTATCCGAATACAACGATCCGCCATTCAGGATGATCTTGCCGGTACCCAGTGGGCCGGATGTGGGCGCTGATGGTGCGCCGGTGCCGGTACCTGCAATCGCAATAGCATTCACCGGCGGCCATCCACCAGTGATACCATTGATGATGGTATTGCCCGCGTAAGTATTGTTACCAGAAATATAAAGGAAACCAGGGCCCGTCTTCGTTAAACCACCGGCACCACTGATAGGCCCACTCAGCGTGATGCGGTTGCTGGTGATGGTATTAACCTGCAACTGATCGGTCAACACGATCGGCATGCTGAGGGTCTGGTTGCTGGTCGAACTGTTGACCAGGTCGTTCTTCAATACCAAGCTATTGCCGTCGATGGTATAGGCATTGGCGCCGGGCAGGAAATCGATGCGCGACGCCTGCAGGTTAGTAAGATCGTTGGTGATCAATGTATCTTCCGAAGCTTTGAAAGCCAGTATGGCCGGATTCGCGGGCGCGGCCCCTTCCTCCCAATTTGCCGCCAACAGGAATGAATCGGTGGCCGCATTGTTCTTCCAGGTATATAGGCCCGCGCCGGGTACCCCAAATGCTTCGGGGGAATTGCTGCTCTCTTTGGTTTGTCCCACGGCGGAGATAACATAATAATAGGGCGATCCATTGACCAGATCATTGTCGGTGAAGCAAGTAGTCGCAACAGTATCGGTCACGGTGTAAGGCCCTCCGCTGACCGTACTGCGTTTGATGCGATAGGTAACCGCACCCGCCGCTGCCGGCCAACTGAGCTGCAACTGTCCCTGTCCATGCACGACAACAGGTTTATCCGGTGTAGCCGGCGGCACCGAAGCAAACACGACATTGGATGCACCGCTTTCCAAAGCACCGGCCATCGCAGTGACCACGTAATAGTTATTCACTTCCGGTACTGGTTGCGCATCGGTATAGGTAGTACCGGTGATGCCGGATTGCAACACGGTAAAAGGTCCCGCTGCCGCTGTACCCCGCTTTACGACATAGCCACTCGCATTGGCCACCGCCGGCCAGCTGAGCGTGATCCTTGTTGCGTTCGTTACGGCCGCCGTTACACCCGCCGGAACTGCCGGTGCAGTGGCTGCTGTTGTCTTTATCACCAATACGGCTGCCCCCGTGTCGATCACATTGATCGCCTGCAGCAAGACCGTGGCCGTTCCCGGCGCTGCCGGCGTGCCACTGATCACCCCCGTCAGTGAATCGAGCGCCAGGCCTGCCGGCAAGCCAATAGCACGGAATTGCACGGGCTGCGGTGTTGCCGTGATCGTATACTGTAAAGCTGTACCTGCTACTCCATGGACCAGGGTGGAGCTGTTGATGACAGGTCCACCAGACACCGTCGTATTGGTGATGGATACATGGCTGAACGTCGCCGTATTGAGTGCAGAGGTATTGTTGGATATCGTATACAATCCGATATAAGTATCAGTGGGCAGGTTCGTCAGGAACAAAGAATTGTTGGTCCAGTTGACCCCATCCTGCGAGTGAAAGGTGAAGACCCGGTGCCCCACTCTTTCGATCTTCAGCCACCAGGACGTTCGCGGACCATAATGCGTATAGCCCGCACCTGTATTGTAGCGCGAGTTGAGTGTACCATTGTTGTACAGGTTCATCGATACGAAATTCGCATTGGCTGCCAGCGACTCGCGGATCATAACACCCGTAGTAGCCGTACCCAGCGAATTGCCCTCTATCCGCGCCACGATGCTTACATCGCCCTGGACCGGCTTACCGGCGAACTGTATATTGGTACCGATCGCATTACCGGCTCCATTCAATTGCCAGCTTCCACTATTGTATGCTGCACTACCACCAATCCCTGTATTGCCGATGTCCACGCTGGTCAGGTAGTCGATCGGTGTCGTAGCCGGGTACACGATCGGTGGCGGCGCCACTGCAGTTGATGTATCAACAGATTTGAGGTACAGGAAAGACCAGGCGCCCTCGCCCACCAGCGTGCGCATGGAATCGGTATACGGCGTGGGAATGCCTTTGCGCAGCTGATAAGCACCCTTGATGATATTGTTGAAAGGTGACTGCCGGCGGAAGCCCGGAGGGATACCCCAGTTGGTATAATACGCGGAATAGCCACCAAAGGGTATGAAGCTCACCGTTTGGGGCGCCATGCTGTACTGGTGATACAGTTCCCCGATCGCCAGCAGGCGGTTGTCGAATTCAGCAAACAGGTCGATCCCCTGCTTCCAGGCCACTTCGGCGCTCCAGCCCAGGGCAGCTATCTGCACAAACCAATGATCATCGCGCCCCGCATCACCTACTTCGCCATTGGGCAGACTGTTGCGGAGGCCACCACCCGCATCCATCCGATACACTTCCAGGGCCTCTTTCCAACGCACGGGATCATCGAGAAAAGCAGCAATGCCCAACGCGATCTCCAATTGAATGGCCCCCTTGTTATGATCCCGCAATACACCAGGCACCCACGAGGCGGGGTACAATACATTGGCGAAATATTGCTTGACGTGATTGGTATTGGTGGCCGTCCACCCCGGGTAAGTACCCCGCAGGATATCCGCGCCGGTGACGAAGTACGGCGCATAATCACCGATATCGAGCATGTTCTCCCCGCCACCCCAGGTGGTATTGGTCACTGCCCAGGCCTCGAGCATATCCGTGGCCTTACGGGCATAGGCCGTATCGCCCGTAAAGATCCACATGAAAGCCAGGTTGTGGATGGCGACCATATCGCTTTTCCATTGCTCGTTGTTGAGGTTGGGAACACGGCTCACAGTAGCAAATGGCCCCCGCATGGCATAGTTCAACTTTGACCGTCCATCGTTGGCCAGCGCAGCATAACCCGTAGCCCAGGGCTCTCGGGTGATATTGCTTTTCAACAGGTCGAGATCGGAACGGGTGAAAGGTATACCGGGATGCGTAAAACGCTGGGAGAATACTATCAGCGGACATAGTAACGTCACAAGCAGCAGGCAGCGGCCTGCGGACAGGATAAACCTCATATGGCAATTTTTAGTCGTTGGTTAGAACACTAAAAATAACCAGGAGGCAACGTCCAGACGGGGGTAAAAGCAGCCAAATAAGGGGGATAAATAAGCTATCGGGCCATCACCGGCAGCTGCACCGGAACGTTACCGGAAAATGATCGCCTGGCCGCCCTTCGCTTTGATGGCCACCGGTAGCTTATCACCACGGCGTACGGTCAGCGTTCGCTTACGGATACCGCTCTGTGCATCATCTTCATAGATGGTGGCCGTATAGGTCTTACCCTTCCCCAGGAAATCGCAACGGATCTCACCGGCCCAATCAGCCGGTCCCGCCACATTGCCCATAAACCAGGTATCACCACTACGCCGCGCGACCGCCACATACTGCCCGATCTCACCGGCCAGGTAATGCGACTCGTCCCACACCGTCGGTACATATTTGAAGAATTCGATCTCGTCGGTATTGGTATAATCCAACGGCTTGCCATACCAGAAGATGGACTGCAGCGGACTGAAATATACCACCGTCAGTGCGAGCTGTTGCGCTTTGCTCACTTTGATGTTCTTACTGAAGCTATTCGTGGGATTGGGAAAACAAAACGTAAAATCTGCCGGCCCCGCCAGGAACCGGCTAAACGGCAATACAGTATTGTGAAAAGCATCCGGACTGTTCTCATCACCCCGTATGCCCTCCTGCGTCAACAAGGCAGGGTAAATACGGCTCAGTCCTGTTGGTTTGTAGTTGTCATGGATATTGAGCACAAAGCCGTGGTCTTGTGTTTTTTTCATCGCCTGCGCCAGCCATTGTATACCTTGTTGTGATACCCCATCTACAAAACCAAACTTCAACCCGGCTACCCCCCATTTTTTATACAAGGGTAAGATCGAATCCAGTTGGGCCTTCAATCCTACATAGTTCACATACAGGATCACCCCAATGCCTTTTTGCTTACCGTAATCGATCACCCGCTGCATGTCGATGGCGTCGATCGGTTGGGTAGGATCGGAACTGCCCCGGAACTCCGCACCATACCAACCCGCATCGTACATAATGTATTGAAAGTTATTGGTCGCCGCAAAGTCGATGCATTCCAGGCCAGCCTGTGTGGTCAATTGAGCACGGATCAGCTTACCAGGTTTGATCCAGTCCATGTTGTTCGAGACAACCGGCTCCGACAATTTCAAATACAGGTCACTGCTGGCCTGCAACCCGATGGCCGAATTGGCCACGCTGATCGTACGCCAGGGTGTGCGGAAGGTAGTATTATACCGAACCACACTGTCCTTGGTGAACGCGATGCCAAGGGTATGTTTTCCGGCCTTCTTCAACTCAGCCTTGGTATAATCCTCATTATTAGCCTCGCCAATACTCAGGTAATGCTTTCCCGATACGATGGTCGTTGGCAGGTCCGAACTACGTACCAAAGTGTCGATCGCCGTAGGAGTAAACACCGACTCATGGTTGTATTGGTACAAGGTAAATGCCGATGGTAGCTGGAAAGTAGTTTCCTCCTTCCCGATCCGCCATTCACTACCGGGCGGCGTCAGGACCTCATACCGGAAAGCTACATTGCCGTCAAACACCCGGAACACCAGGCGGAAACCAATGCCACTGTCGTCACACTCCATTATCAATTGCTGGTAGTGATTGTTAACCACCGCCCGTTCTCCCAGCGGCCAGTTAAATTGACTGCGCACTTTGAGCATGTGGCTTTTTATGACCGTTACCTGCCGGCCGATCACCCCCGCCTGGGTTTGCAAGCCCAGGGCAGACCAATCCACGACAGTAGCCCCCCGGAACAATACCCGGTAGACCAATTGCCCGTCATGCCGGGGATCGATCTCTGCTACCGTTTGTTTATCCGGCGAGGCGACCCGCAACTGACCATAACTATTTACAACACACAACAAGGCTATAAAAACAAGAACAACACGCATACAATTATTTCGCTTTAGTCGTATCTGCCGGCTTCCACACACCGGTCTTCACATTCACTTGAAAAGGCTTGGGTTCGGGCAACCACAGTTTACCATCACCGATCTCCACAGGCATCCACAAATAACGGGAATCCCATTGAGTAGCAGGTCTCCATTGGTCTCCCATATAGAGGATCGTCGTATCCTTCGATCCGGCGACTTTGAACAACATGGTCGATTGGGAACCCCAGGTATTCGATTCGGGTGGCGCAATATCCTTAAACTCGGACCACGGCCCTGCCAGCGATGTAGCCGTAGCATATTTATTTGGATTGGGTCGCCAGCCGGTCAGGGCCGAGCCGATCGCATAATACAACCCTTTGTAATGCACGATGGCGCCACCTTCCAGCGGAGATTTAATGAAACTTATTTCCTTCACCACATCCAGGTAATCAGCCGACAAACCCGCGATATAAAACCCTTTCGAGGGACGGCTTTCAAACACGAGATAAGGCGTACCATCATCATCGATAAACTGGCCAATATCACGGCTCTCATAACCCAGCGGACGGAAACTCTTTACATAGACAAATGGTCCTTCCGGTCTTTTGCTGGTGGCCACCCCTACCCGGGCCAATTTATAGGGCCGGTCATCGAGGTGAAAATACATGACATAGGTCTTCGACGATTTATTGTAGAAAACCTTCGGACGCTCCAGTACCCAACGGGGGCCCAGTTGCTCGGGATCGGTCAACTGCAAAGCATTGCCTTTGAAGGTCCAGTTGGTAAGGTCTTTGGAAGCATAACAACTTACATAGCGGTAATTGGTATCCTGCCCGCGCGACCGTTGCTCGCCATACCAATAATAAGTATTACCAAGTTTGATGATACCGCCACCATGCGCCTGGATATGATTGCCCTGTTGATCGGGCCATACCCCACCGGGTTGGATGACGTTTTTATGTTGTGCCAACACATGGCCCGACGAAAACAGGCAGATGGTCAGCAATAAGTGTACAGAGATCCGGGAGATTTTCATGTGCAATCATTTAAGGAGGCTTCGAAGCTAGCAATAAATACCATTAAAACTAATTAAAGACCACACCGTGAGCATGTGGCCCCACCCGCAGGTTGATGCCGGCAGCATGGGTGACCCGCTTACCATTTACCCGCAGGTTCTCAAACCGCACCCCCTCTACGGTATGTCCTGCATCCAACCCGTCGATCACTGGCATGGTGCTGTTACTGCCCTGGTAGAAAATATTCCTAAAAGAGATGTCCCGCACCCCACGGCCCGGTCCCGTATTGTATTTCTCATTGTACACGACCCGGATATTGAGCAACTGTCCTTCCTCGAAATCGTCTACATACACATTTTCAAAGTTGATATTGCGCACCAGGTTGGCATCGCCACAGGTAATCGCCATACATCCCTGGTAATTGGGATCGTCTTCATCCTGCTCCAGGATATAGAGGTTCCGGAATACCATATTCTCCAGCGTATCACCGGCATGCGTGGTATTGCCATGAATCCCGATATTGATGGGATGGGCTACGTCGGCCCATAAGGTCGCATTGGTTATTGCATAATTCCGTGCATTGCCAAAAAACTTCCAGCGGTGACCATAGATAGCAATACAATCATCCGAATTGCGCATAAAGATGTCGTCGATGCGCACATCCGAACAACTCATCAGGTCGATGCCGTCGCTCCAGCCCTGGCAACTGAACGAGGTGATATTACGGATCGTCAGCCCCCGCGAACCGCCGCCATAGATCGTGTAATGGCGTGGGTTGATAAAATTGATACCATTCACCTCCACACTGTCCGAATGGGTGATGACCACGCCTTCCTGTGGCTGGTCGATAATGCCCCGCCCCAGGATACGCACATTCTTTACACTGTCACAGACCAGCATGCCACGCAGCACGGCGCTGCCATGTATATAGACCGTTTTACCCGAGGGAATACGGAAGGTCTTGCGCACCGTATCCTTCGGCAGGTGCAAACCAGGACCATAATAGATCACGTTGGGGTCATTCGCAGCAGGCCTGGATGATTCAATTTCCTTGGCAAACACATGCAGGTTGCACCGTTTGTCGCCGTTGAATTCCACCGATAACTTTTTTGGAGAGGGCAGCGTAAACCGGATCGTGTTGCCCTCTATGACCGGGCGTACCCCCTGCACTTCGGGTCTTATCTTCACGCTTTGTACCTGGTCATTGTTCTTGCGCACCATCACTTCTACCGGCCCCTTCATATCGAAGTAGACCATCGAAGCCTCCTGCACTTTATCGAGGTCTACTTTTACCTTGTATTCAAAGAGATCCTGCCATACACCACCGGGGGTACGCACCCGCACGGTATAGTCATCGTTGTGCATGGAATAGACGACAGCCTGCGGTGGCGGGTACACCACCAGCTCCTGCGCAGCGATTGACTGCACACCGCAGAGCAAATAGAAAAAAAGAAATATTCTCATAGTTTTACGAATAGAATACGCCCCATTGGCGGGGCAACAAGGAGAGGTTGGCCTGGTAGCCTACCTCCCCTCAATGCCTCGATGCCTTGTTGCCTTCCTAGTAACCGGGATTCTGCAACAGTTTCCTGTTGAGGTTGATCTGATCGGTGGGTATAGAAGTCAGATAATTCTTCTTCGTCATCGGTACCGCCGGCGGTAAACCGAGCTTCAAAGCACCGGTAGCCGCGTCCACGCCATAGGGATACGATTCCGGTTTATAGGCAGGTTTATTGGTATAAGGATTCGTAAACGTGGCAATCTCCGTGGGCTGCCCGTTGTATTGCACGATCATCCCCTTCGGCACCTCGTTCAACTCCTGCTCCGCAATTCCCCACCGCATCAGGTCCGTAAAGCGGGTATTCTCGCTCAGCAATTCCAGCGTGCGCTCGCGGCGGATCTCGCCCAGCATAGTCAGACTGGCATACGGCGCGATCAGCGCATTGGTAAGGGCCGCTGCACCGGCCCGCGTCCTGATCTTATTGATCGACAAATTGAGGTCGGCATCAGAGATGGAACCATTGTTCAGTTCGCATTTAGCTTCGGCGTAGATAAGGTATACTTCCGCCAGGCGTATCTGCGGATAATCGTACGACTCCTGGTAATCATTACGGGCGATATGTTCGCTGCTCCATTTACGGCTGCCGTAACCACTGCCACCGGTCGTCAGGTCGGGAAAGCTGAAGTTGATATAAGATGGCCAGTTGAAAACGGTGAGGTAGTTGGCCAGCGTATAGTTGGCGCCGAAGGCCGCACTGAAACCCCAATACTTCTGCCGGGGTTTGCCGGTGATACAGGTCATACGCGACTCCCGGTTGTCAAACTCGTCGGTCATCTTCGCATAGCCCTTCGCTAATGGCGATACGGAGAACGGTAAACCATCCCTGCACAGGAACATGTCCATCAGCTTGCGGGATACACCGCCACCACCGGTATGCGTAAGGTTGGCATTGCCCTGCAACAAGGTGAAATCATATTTACTGGATAAGATATACTCTTTGTTGGCCGTCTTGGTAACTCCCTTGGGATTGGATTGTGCATCTTCCAGGATAAACAGGTAACGATAGCTGAGTGAGTCCACGCTACTGAACAACGCGTAGTCGTTGTACGCCATCACCTGCGCAGCCAGTTCGGCCGCTTCTGTCAGGTATTTCGTCACATTGGTCGCATCATAGCCCTTGCTACCGGCCCCGAACGAAGTACCATCACCATCGGTGTTCTTGCCCACATATTTTTCATAAGTGCCTTCGTACAACAATACCCGCGCTTTGAAGGCTTTCGCTGCCTGCTGGCTCACCTGTCCTTTATCCGATGCGGCAATATTTCCTTCCAGTGGCAGACCCGCGATGGCGACATCGAGGTCACTCAATACCTGCTGGGTCACTTCATACCGGCTGTTGCGGGGCGCCTGCAACAATGCACTGTTCACATCGGCCACTACGGTGTCGATGGGAACCCCACCAAAACGTTTCAACAGGAAGAAATGATGCCAGGCACGGAAGAAATGCGCGGCGGCCACATACTGCTTAATTCCATTGTAATCGCCTGCGTAGGCACGTCCTTTACCGATCAGGATATTGTTACCGCGGATATAGCTATACGGATTGTTCCAGTAAAGATCGGAACCGTTCAGCGTAGCGGGCCAGCCGTACCCGGCATTCAGCAGGTCGCTGCCCCAATCCATCCAGTTATAGATATTGCTGCCACTCACCGGCCTGAAGCCGATCATCTTGTTGTAAAAATCATTGGCGGCCGCTTTGAACTGATCGGGATTGTTGAAATAGATCGCCTCCGTAGCTGCATCCAGCGGATCGAGGTCGAGGAAGGTTTTCTCACAGGCGGTGAGGCACAGCATACTGCCGATACCCAATGCACCCAATAGTTTTTTCACCTTTTGCATATGGTAATACAGGTTGAAGAATTAGAAAGTAAGGTTTAGACCAAAAGACCAGGTTCTGAAGAACGGATAACTACTATCCGAGCTCTCCCCTCTTTCCGGATCAAATCCATCGCGTACAGACGTGATCTCGAAGAGATCATTGCCGGAGAAGAAGAAGCGGATATGCTGCGCACTGATCTTGCTGGCCATACCGGCAGGCAATGAATAACCGATCACGAGCGCCTTGAGCCTGGCATAACGCAGGTTCTGCACATTCACATCGTTGAACTGCCAGTTCCAGTTGTTGATATTACTGTCAAACGAAAGGCGGGGATACTGCGCATCAGGATTGGTCGGCGTCCAGGTTTTACCAACATACGTCGTATTCACGTTGAGGTAATTGCGGAAGAAAGGAGCGCGACCGTTACCACCACGCAGGATATTCCATTTCAATACGCCCTGTATGAAAGCGCTGAAGTCGAAACCCTTCCATTGTGCACCCAGGTTCACCCCAAAATTGTAGTGCGGATCGGCATCGCCGTAGAAGTACAGGTCACCGCTACCCTTCAGCCCGGTGCCGGTGGGCGTGATCAATCCATCGCCATCCAGGTCAACCAGTTTCAGGTCACCGGGACGCAGGGTATTGGAACCACCGGCAGCTGAACCATTATAGGTCGCCACCCTGCCGGAAGCACCATATTTCTTGAAGTAATCATTGGCTTCTTCCTGCGTTTTGAAATACCCTTCGCTTTGGTATACATAAATGCTGTTGAGCGGGTATCCTTCACGTGGATTGGTCCACTTGCCTTCGCCCCAGGTATTCGCTCCTGCATAAGAGATGATCGTGTTCTTTGCATTGGCTATATTGAACCCGACATTATACTGCACGTTGCCCACTTTATCCTTCCAGTTCAGCGTCAGCTCCCAGCCACGGGTACGCAGGGTACCGCTGTTGGTGGTAGGCGCCGCACCACCCAATACGCTGGGGTACACCAGCCGCACAAGCATGCCGACGTTCTTTTTCTCAAACAACTCTACGGTACCGGTCAACCGGTTGTTCAGCACACCAAACTCCAGGGCCAGGTTCTTGTTCACCATGCGCTCCCAGGTACGTACATTCGAGGTAATGCCATTCAGGTAACCGGTAGGCTGCATGGCCGGTGTAGCACCAAACAACGCGGTACCGGCGCCGATCAGCGCGAGGTAATCGTAATTGCCAATCCCTGCCTGTCCACCCGTCTCTCCATAGCTACCTTTCAGTTTCAGTTCATCCAACCATTTTACCCGTTCCAGGAACGACTCCTGCGCTATACGCCAGCCGCCCGATACGCCGTAGAAATTAGACCAACGGTTATCGGCATTGAAACGTGACGATCCATCGCGACGACCGAGGAACTCGACGAGGTATTTATCCTTGTATCCATAGTTGACGCGGGCAAAATAAGAGATCAATCCCCAATGGGAGGAACCGCCACCATTGAGACCGGCGTAAGAGGCTGTCGCAGGCGAAATGGCGGTATTGAGGTCAAACAATCCTTCGTATTGCAACTGGTTGCGGGTAGCGCTCGCTGATCTTGTTTCATACAATTCAGCGGAATTGCCGACCATCACCGCAATATCATGATCATCCGCTATGGTCTTGATGTAGTCCAACTGTGCACCATAGGTCTGGTACAGGGTATTACCCATCGATTCGGTAATAGCCGGGTTATTAGGAGGCGCAAACTGTGTAGAGTTGACCTTTGTGCCCAGCCAGTTGTACAGCATATAGGTTTGGTTATAAGCACTGTTCCAGCCATCACGTTTTACAATGGCGGCTGTACCTGTCAACTTCAGGCCACGGATCAGTTCAGCGATCAGTTTACCATTCAGCCGCACGATACCTTCCCGGTTTTTCGTGGTACCGCCGGAAGTAGTAGCGGCCACGGGATTGCGGTAACCGTAATCATCATAGTATTGACCCAATTTGTTGTAGGTGGCGAAAATAGGCGCATCAAAGAACCCATTGCCGATGCCATTACGCGGACTTTGTACCAGCCTGTTATCAAAGGACACACCGGTCTCCAATCGCACCCGCTCGGAGATATTGTAATCATAATTAAAGCGGGCGGTATACTTTTTTTCGCCGTCGTAAGCCGTCTTCAACAGCGACTTGTTATCGGAATAACCCAGTGACAGCATATAAGAGGACTTACCGGTAGCACCGCGCAGCGACACATTCTGTTGATTGGACCAGGAAGGGCCATACAACGCATCGAGCCAGTTGTTGTTTTCAAAATGGCGCACCACACCCGATGGGTCGGTCCAGTCGAAAGAAGAATCGGCCGCCATCTTGATCAGGTTTTCCTTGGTCCACTGCGGAAACCATTCCACCGGGTTGCCCTGCAGATCACGCCGGTCAGAAGTAGCCGTTTGCAAATACAGCGACGCCCACTCCGACATGGTGGCCCAAGGTACTTTGATGCCAATGGTATTGAGGTTGAAGTTGGAAGTGACACTGATCTGCGTGCGGTTGCCGCGGCCACGTTTGGTGGTCACCAGCAACACACCGCCCTGCGCACGGGCGCCATAAATGGCAGCAGACGCATCTTTCAGGGCCGTCACACTTTCAATATCATTGGGATTGATCAGGTTGAATTCCCAGGTGCCGATCAGCGGCACACCGTCTACAATGATCAATGGATCGACATTACTGACGGAAGAGGCACCCCGCATGGTGATGCTCAGTCCCTCGTTGCCCGGACGCGCGGAAGTACGTGTGATCTGCAGACCGGGCATCGATCCCTGCAGCGCATTGACCGCATTGGCCACCGGCCGGTCCTTGAATACCTCTTCCCCTACCCGCACGATAGAGCCGGTCAGCGTCGCCTTCTTTTTGGCGCCATAACCGACCACTACTACTTCATCAAGGTTGTTCTGCAGCTTTTCCAGTTTTACCACCAGCGCGGCGTTGCCATCGGGCAGCACCTCCTGTTCTATAAAGCCAACGCCCGAGATCAGCAGCCGGCCGTTGACCGGCAGTTGAATGGAGAATTGACCGTCGGTCGTGGTGGCAGCAGCCACCGATGATCCTTTTACGGTTACCGTTGCGCCGGTCACGGGTTGACCGGTAGCAGCATCGACAACAGTACCTGTAACGCTCCGCGTTTGTGCCAGCGCAGCAAACTGGTGCAGGAGTAAAAAACAGCACAACAGCCAGAGCGATCGGCCTTGTTGGCGGTGCAATCGTGTTACATTTCTCATAAAGCAATAATTATTGAAGTTTGGAGAGTTAGTAATTGACTAGTATGCCCGTATCTGATCACCAGGAGGGATATTCCGTAGATAGCTTACAAACCCGCCCTGTACCGGACCTCTCTGGTTGGTTGACGGTATTCGCCCACACGCCAATAGGGGGGAAAAATCGGGGGAGTGCCGGAAGGGGGCCGTGGCACAAGCGGTTACGTCGTAGCATAGCATAGCAATCGTATTAGGGTTGATAATCGACCAGCCACTGTTGCAAGGAGCTGATACTGATCATCAAAACTAATAGCGGGCGTAAAAAAGGAGGCGGGTAAAAAGGTCCAAAAAAGGGGGTGGAATTGTTCATTTGCCCATCAAGCACCGAAAAATCCCCTAATCGGGTTTGATGACATGTTTGTTGAGCTGGAGATTGTTGTGGAAAGGCTTTCGAAACCGCTTGATATACTCGGAAGGGTTCATACCGAAGAGCTGCTGGAAATGCGTGCGGAAATACTTGATATCGTTGAATCCGGTGATGGAGGCGATCTCGTTGATATTGTTTTCCGTATTGATCATGAGCCCGGCGGCCTTCCGCAAACGAATGAACCGGATAAACCCAACGATCGATTGGCCCGACACAGAATTCACCTTCCGGTACAGGCTCGAGCGGCTCATGCCCATCTCGGTCGAGAGGGTTTTGATCGAAAAGGTCTCGTCGTCGAGGTGGTCTTCCACCACCTTGATACAGCGCTCCAGGAACTCCCGGTACTCTACCGACACTTTCTGGTCGTTCTGCTGCAGGGTGATCTCATTATAGAAATATTGCTGCAGGGTATTCCGCTTTTTCAGCAGGCTGACCACCCGGGCCTTCAGCAATTCCTTTTCAAAAGGTTTGGTGATATAATCATCGGCGCCGGCCTCGATGCCTTTGAGGCGGGTTTCCGAAGCCGTACTCGCCGTGAGCAGGATGACGGGGATATGCGAGAGCGAGGTATTGTCCTTCACCTGCCGGCACAGTTCCAGTCCGCCCAGTTCCTCCATGGTGATATCGCTGATGATGAGGTCTGGCAGGTATTGTTGGGCAAGGTCCACACCGATCCTCCCATTGGCGGCCTCCAGGATCGAAAAGTCTTTACTGAAAGCCTGCGATATGTATTTCCGCAACTCTTCGTCATCGTCCACCACCAGGATAGTCGGTTTTTCCGACACGAGGGTAACCATCTCCTGGCTTTTTTCTTTGGGTGTTTCTTCCAATGCTGCAGGACGTAACTCTTCGAGGAAGGCCGGAGCAGCCGGTTGGTCGCGAACGATCTCCATCCCCGCAAAATGCGCCTGTCCTTTCAACAGCGACAGCGTAAAACAGGTGCCTTTGCCCGCTTCGCTCGTATACTGCAACGACCCGTGGTGTAATACGGTAAAATGCCGGGCGAGGTACAGCCCGATGCCAAAACCGGTTTTACCGGCCGACTGCCCCTCCCGCACCTGGTAAAAACTATTGAACAGTTTGTCGCCGACCTCCGGTGGTATACCAGGTCCGGTATCGCTTACACGAATGGAAAGTTCATCTGCCGCCTCCACCAACTGTAGACTGATGCGGCCACCCGCGGGGGTAAACTTCATCGCGTTCGACAAGAGGTTGAATAAGATGATCTCGAGTTTATCCCGGTCGGCACTTAGCATAACGGGTGCCTCCCCTGCTTCAAAGCGGTAATTTATCTTCTTGATGCGGGCTTGTTGGTCGAAACTGAAGAATACTTCTTTGCACAATTCAGTAGCATCCAGCTCCGTCAGGTGGAGGGAGTCGCTATGGGTTTCTGCTTTGCGGAATAACAACAATTGATCGACGAGGCTGAGCAGGCGGCGCGCATTGCGGTACACCATGTGTAGGCCTTCCTGCTGCGCGCCGGCAGTTTCGGCCGCCATCATTTCTTTGACGGGGTCGATGATGAGCGTAAGTGGTGTACGGAACTCGTGCGATACATTGGTGAAGAAGGCCAATCGCTTTTCGTGCACGGCTTTCTCCTGCTGTGCCGTCAGCTGTGATTCGCGGGCGGCCAGCTGCGCCACCTTCACATCGTAGTGCAACCTGTTTTGCCGGGTCTTGTAATACAGGAACAGGTAGATAGCGCCGGCAGCAGCAAGCACGTACAGGCTATAGGCCCACCAACTACGGTACCAGGGAGGCAGCACGATGACCTGGATGGCCAGCTCACGCGGGTTCCAGTCGCCATCGCCATTCGTACTCTTCACACGGAAAGTATACGTGCCTTCATCGAGGTGGGTATAGGTGGCCGAGCGCAGGTTGCCCGTGTAGTTCCAGCCACGATCCCACCCTTCCATGAAATAAGCATAGTTGATCTTTCCCGGCACGGTGTACTCTACAGCCGTAAAATGAAAACTGAAGATGGCTTCGTCATAAGGCACCCGGATCGTTTGAACCTGCGTACCTTCCGCAGCGGTGATGAATTGCGGCGCTTTTTCTATCGGTTGGTTGTTGATGTAGAGGTCGGTCAATAGCAAGGGAGGCATCACATGACTACCGGTGATCTCATCCGGCTTGAACAGGCTGAAACCTTTGATGCCCCCAAACACCAGTTCGCCCGACGACAACATGAGCGCACTGTTGTAATGAAATTGATTGCTTTGCAAGCCATCCGCCTGGTAGTAGTTCTTAAAGGTCTTCTGCGCGGCATTGAAGCGCGACAGGCCATTGAAGGTACTCAGCCACAGCTGGGCTTTTTCATCTTCCAGAATGGTCAATACCACATCACTGCACAACCCTTCTCCTGTGGTATAGATAGCGGTAACTGCCTTCTTATTGCGGTCAAACCGTTGCAGGCCGCCGCCTTCCGTACCGATCCACAGATCGCCACGGCTGTCTTCATAGATACATTTTACCGCATAACCAATATTGTAAAAGACATGTTGCTTGTTGACCCGGTCGATCTTAACCAGCTGCGTCAGGTTGCCACCCCAGAGGTTGCCCAGCCGGTCTTCATACAACGCAAACAGGTCCGACAGGGAGGCATCGAATACATCGAAACGATCTGCTGCGCGGTTATACCGGTAGAGTGCCCCATACTCACTGCCCTGCCGGAGGGTGGAAACCCACAACGATTGGTTGCGGTCTTCCAGCAGCGAATACGCTACCTTATTGTATCGATCGGAAACGCTGTTCAATAATGGGTAGGCGGTAAAGCGGCCGGTGGCAGCCTCGAAGCGGTTCACGCCTACACCGAAGGTGGTGATCCAGGTGGCGCCCGTATGATCTTGCTTGATCGCCACCACCGCATTGTGCGATAAAGAGGCAGGATTGCCCGGCTCGTTGCGATAATGCTGGAAGGTGTTGGTGTGCCGGTCCCAGCTATTGAGGCCACCGCCATCCGTTCCGATGTAGAGTTTACCGCCGGGCGCCTCATAGAGTGCGGAAACCGCATTGTCTACCAGGCTATTCGCTATGCCCGGCTCATGCGACACGGTCAGGAAATGCCCCTTCTGCGGATCGATGATGTTGACACCGGCGCGGGCAGTGCCCAGCCATTTGCGCGATTGCTGATCGATGAACACGGCATAAATGGTGCCGCCCGTCATTTCCTCGGCGTATTTACCATTGGCCGGTACTTCAAAACCCGTTCTGCCGGGTTGCCAGGTAAACAACTTACCGGTGGTGGTGCCGATCCAGAAACAATTGGCCGCATCGATGGCAAATGTGTTGATCGCACCATTGGTGGGGGGCGCCGAACTACCGTCAGCCACCACCGTGGTGATACCGGAAGAAGGCCGGTATAAATAAATCGACGACCCACTGCTGATCCATAGGTGATCGCCACGCAGTTCCATGGCCGTGGCTTCTGTCATCGTACTGCTGACGAGTTGCAGTTGTTGCGTACGGGCGTTGTATAAGGCAATGCCGTATTTGTGTACGAGTGCCCAGGCATTACCGGCTTCATCGACGCGGATGGCACGAACCGCATACTGGGTAATCGTACCCGTGTTGGTTACCAGGGGAACAGCGGTAGCAGTGGTGGCCCCTTTGGGGATGAGCAACAGGCCGGTACCCTCTGAGGCGACAAAAACATTTCCGGGCCGATCGGCACGGATATCTTTTACGACGGCGTTCAACGCTTGTACTGGCTGATCGGGTGATCGCTGCCAGCGGATGGTGGTAAAGCGGCCCGACAGCGTATTGAGTTTGCTGATACCCTGGCGGGTACCGATCCATAAATTGTGCAGGCTGTCTTCCGTAATGCTGGCGATGATATTGTGCACGAGAGAATTGCTGTCGCCTGTGCGGTGGCGGTACACTTTAAAGTCGTACCCATCGTAGCGGTTGAGACCATCGAAGGTGCCCAGCCATACCAGTCCGCGATGATCACGGAAGATGCAGCGCACCGTGTTGTTGGAAAGTCCCTGTTCGATGCCCAATGCCGTCAACGGCGGAAGTGGTGTAGCCTGCACCGTAACCGGGCGCCACAACAGCAGCAACAGGCCGATCAGCCAGCCATGGCGCCGCAACAGTTTCATATGGGGAACAGTTTCTCGCACGATCAACGTATCAATGCATGGAAAATTAGGTTATTTAACGCGATATAGACGGGCTCCAAACAGGAAAATAACGGCATAACAAACAATGGGCAGGTAATAGGCACTGGCCACATCATGATTGGCGATGAGGCCCATGATATACGGAAAGAAAGCGCCACCGACTACACCCATCGAGATAAAGGACGAGGCTGGTTGCGTATGTTTTCCCAGGTTCTTGAGACCCAGGCTGAAGATCGTCGGGAACATGATGCTGAAAAAGAAATTGATCATCAGCAGGGCCACGAAGGACGTCCAGCCCCAGCGTTGTGCCACGACCACACAAGCTACTACACTGCCCATCGCAAAAGCTGCCAGCAGTTTATTGGGTGCAATGAACTTCATCAGGTAGGTGCCCACAAAACGGCCCGCCGCCATCATGCCCATGAACAAGACCATATAATTGCCGGCCTTCTCCTCCGAGAAGCCCATTACCTCATTGCCGTAGTTGATGAAATAACTCCAGGTACCCGCCTGCGCTGCCACGTTGAAGAACTGTGCAATCGCTGCCCATACAAAATGGGGGTGCTGAAACAATTTCTTGCCGGGCGCCGTATCGACATTGGCCGCATCGGCATTCGTGGCAGCGTGGGGATCTTTCAAAGCCGGCACCTTCACCAACGCAAAAGACACAGCCACCAGCAACAGAAAGATGCCCAGACCCACGTACAGGGACTTTACCGACTCCAGGTCACCGGCACTTTCACCGGTCGACCGTAGCAGGAAGAAGGTACCTAACCAGGGGCCGATCATCGTACCCACGGCATTGAAGGATTGCGAGAAATTGATCCGCCGGTCGCTGGTACGCTGGTCACCCAGCGATACCACAAAGGGGTGAGCGACCGTTTCAAGGGTGGCCATTCCGCAACCCAGGATAAACAGCGCTACGCGAAAGAAGGTAAAAGAAAAAGCGTTGGCAGCGGGCACAAACAGGAAGGTGCCCAGTGCAAACAACGACAGGCCCAGTAACACGCCCATCTTATAGCCAAACCGTTTCATGAACAAGCCTGCGGGGATACTCATGATGAAATAGGCGCCAAACACCGAGAATTGGATAAGGCCCGATTGTGACTTCGACAGCTTCAGCACATTTTGAAAATGCTTATTGAGTACATCACTCATGGAATGCGCCACACCCCACAGCAGGAACAGCGAGGTCACGAAGATGAAGATGATGATGAAACGCTTTTCGGTGAACGCGGGTTGGTTGTGTTGATTCATATGCAGCAATGGTTGTATTGATCGTTATTAAGGATTGACAGCAATGGGTTGCAGCCGGATCGCCTGTCCGCCGGAAGCACGTAGAGGCACTTCCCACACCGTGGCGGCTGTTACCACTTTCTCCTCCACCCGCACCTGCGTGTTGGTCTTCACTGCCGGGTCGTCACTGTACACCGTGGCTTTGAATGACTGCCCTTTGGGCAAAAAGTCAAAGGACACCTGCAGCTTCCGCGCCTCCTTACTGGTGATCGTGCCGACAAACCACTCCTCTCCTTTCCTCCGCGCGATACTGACATATTCGCCTGGCCTGCCCTGCAACACCCTGGTTTCATCCCAGGAGGTGGGAATATGATCCCAGAACGACAGTTCAGGCTCGTGCTGACTCATTGCCGGCTTGTCGTACCAATACAATGTTTGCAACGGACTGTAATAGACCGCCGCCAGGGCCAGCTGGTGCGCGTGTGTCGTCCTGATGCGCGGATCGTAATAACAGATGGTGTAATCGGCTGCACCTGCAATATAGCGTGTAAAGGGCAGAATCGTGTTATGGGTTGCATCCGGCATTTCTTCGTTGCCCCGGATACCTTCCGCCGTTACCAGGTTGGGCCAGGTGCGCTGCTCGCCGGTCGGCCGCCAGTCATCGTGTACATTCACCATGAGTTGATTATGGGCCGCCTTTTTAAACATCTCCTCCAGCCAGGTTGTCCACCGGTGAGAGCCAACCTGCACAAACCCAAACTTCACCCCTTTTACACCCCAACGATTATACACGGCAAACAGTGAATCCGACTGGGCGTACAACCCCTGCAGGTTCGCATATAGCCACACACCAATACCCTTTTCTTGGCCGTAGGCAATAATACCCGGCAGGTCAAAATCGGGGATGGCCACTTTGGTCGCGTCGGAGTCGAAGGTAAAAGAGGGGCCATACCATTTCCAGTCGAACAAGATGTACTGCAATCCATGCCGGGCGGCAAAGTCGATGTTCTCTTTCGCATCGCGCGTGGTTTGCGTCATCACCCGCATGATCTTACCGGGTTTGATCCAGCTCATATCGGGTATGCGCGAAGGCTCATTCAGGTTGAGCAAAAGGTCGTTGTTTTCGATCAACTGACCGGGTTGCTCCGCCACCATGATCACCCGCCAGGGCGTCGCAAAAGGCGAAATGAGGTCGGCTGGCGTATACATACTCGTTACGATGGTATTGGGTTTGGCGCCTGCTTTGAATTTGGTACGGGCATAATCCACCATACGTGCTTCGGCCAGACAGGCATATAGTCCATTGGACAGTTGCAGCGTCAAGGGCCTTTCACTTTCATCGGGCCATTGGGCAAGCGGCAACAATTGATAGGCTCCTTGTGCCCACCCTGTATACCAGGCTTTCGTGTTGGCGGGCAATACAAACTCGGTATGCTCCTGCATCACGCGGTAATAGGTACCCTTCACATTCTCGGGAAAAAAGTAACGGATCGCAGCCCCTTCATTGTAGACACGTACTTCGATGGTCATCGGGTAGATCGGGTTGTCATCCTTGACCAGTTCTATCGAAGCCGCATGGTACCGGTCACGGATCACAGACCGCTCTCCATAAGGCGGCGTCCAGTCACTATCGTGTGTACTGGTACGGATCTGCTTTACCACCAGGTTTTCGCACCAGCGGGCGTGGCTATCCACCTTCAGGGCCATGGCCTGTTCGGACAAATGGTTGTCAAGTTGAATATCCAATGCCGATTCACCGATCACCAGCTGGTCTTTGAAACGCAGCTGGTAATACAACCTCTTGTTGCTGGGAGCCAATTGTTTCTGGTAGCACTGTAAGGTCAGCTTTTTATCGGGCGATTGCAGGGTCACTTCCGAACCAGCGACGACCGACTGGGCGCAGACCGGTAATACCGTGCAACAACAGAGTACGAACAACAATGATCTCATCGTTTACCCTCCTGTAATTGACGCAAGCGCGTCAGGGCTTCAATGTAATAGTAATCGGCATAGTTGATCGAAGCATCGATCTCGCTGCCATTGGGTTTATGACCGGTAGCATGCAACAGGAAAGCCGGCGACTGGTGACGTGCCTGGTATTGGTTGGAAGACAAGGCGGTGAGTAATGCCTCGGCCTGCTGCCGGTAGTAAGTTGCTTTCGCAGCATCGGTTGCCATCGTACTTAGTTCCAGCAGCGCCGATGCCGTGATGGCGGCCGCAGAGGCGTCTTTGGGAGCACGAGGTATATCGGGCGCCTGGAAATCCCAGTAGGGAATGCCATCTTGCGGCAGGCGTTGCAACCACACATCGGCCACCGATTGTGCAAAACGCCGGTAAGTAGTATCCTTTGTTTCGCGGTACATCAGCGTATAGCCATAGATGCCCCAGGCCTGTCCCCGCGCCCACATGGTACTGTCGGCATAACCCTGGTGTGTTTGCTGACGGATCACTTTTCCCGTGATGGTATCATATACCACCACGTGATAAGAAGTGAAATCCGGCCGGAAATGGTTTTTCATGGTGGTGTTGGCATGTTGCACCGCCATATCATACAGGCGTTGACCGCCCCCGTTTTTCGCCGCCCAGAACAGTAGCTCCAGGTTCATCATGTTGTCGATGATCGTATTGTGCCCGCCGAGGTGCTGCACCTCATGCGGCCAGCTGAGGATGGTACCGGCGACGGGGTTGAACAAGGTCGCTAAGGTATCGGCGGCCGCCAGCATGACACTTTTATAAGCCGTATCACCCGTTAACCGATAGCCGTTGCCATAACTGCAGTAGAGCTGAAAACCAATATCGTGATCACCCGCCTTGCTGAAAGCGATCGGTCGCAAGGTATTGGTGAAGGCTTGTGCTTTGGCTTTCCACGCAGTATCCTTCGTGTATTCGTATAAGTACCACAAAGTGCCGGGCCAGAAACCTGAGGTCCAGTCACGATAGTTGACATAACGCCAGCGGTCTTTGCCGGTAGCGATCGTACGTGGAATGCTGTCGTAAGACGGGATAGCGGCCGCTGTTTTTGCAGCCTGCGCTACACAGTAGTCGAGATGACTATTGGCAAGGTTGGTCTTTTGCGCACCACAGGCAGCCACCAGCAAGGTGGTGCCCGCTACCAGTAAGGAACGACCTGAAGAAGCAGTGATCATATGGAAGTATTTCAAGGTAACCATTCAAGGGTAGTATACGACACAGCCGGCAGCGCAAAGCGCAACACAGCTTGTCCATTCAATGTTGCGGTCTGTCCGGTATAGCGTGCAGTTCCATTGCCCAGGCGCAGGTGCTTATTGCCTTTGAGCACCGCCACCGGAACACTCAGCACAACAGGTTGCGCAGCGGTGAAATGCCAGTTGCCCTGTTGACGGGCCAATGCAGCGACCGTGTTGATTGTGGCCTCTATCCGGTAGCCACCGCTGCCGATGGACTTACCCTGGCCCAGAAACAAGTATTGTACAGCCCCTGCCTGCTCGCTGATAATACCCAGCGTACCGGTGCACGACTTATCATTGTAGCGAATGGCCTGCACGCCACTGGCATCGGCGAAGATGGTTTGCACATCACCCGCCTTACCGCGTACGACCAGTCCGCTGAAATCAGCCGGCGCCTGCGCGGGATAGAAGGCATCGATGGCAGCTATGGACTTTGGTTGTTCCGCAGTAGAAGGCTCAAATATCGCGACGAAGGGCCTCCGCCACGCCTCACCGCTTTGACGTGCAACGATCGTAGGCAGCGGCAGTTCGGCGATCTCGGCAGGCAAGCCCATCCGGCTGATCGCTTTCGACTTCGGGGCTTTCACGGTAAACAAAGTACGGCCAGGCGCTCCCTGCATCCACATATTCATTTGTATGGCCGGTCGCCCCGGTAACGCAAGATCCCACACGGCCTGGACATCTGCGCCCGTTGTCACCGAGCGCTTGTCCCAGAAATAATCATAACCGGGCAGGTGGCCACCGCCGAAAGAAAGCTCCTCGGTAGGTTGCAGGTTCAGTGCACCTCCTTTGGCAGCCTGCAATACAAACTGCTGACCCATATTGTGGTAAAAATAATCGTGCATCTTGTCCTTCCCATCGCGGCGGCGCGAACGGAATACATCTACATAATAACCGCTCGTTTCGCTGGTACGCACCACGGCGATCAGGCGCCGCTGGTCCGACTGTGTTTCCGGCTCTATGAAATACAGATCGCCAAAACTTACGCCGGGGAAATAACCCGCCTTCACACCGGAGGCGGGATAATTAGCCTTCACGGAGAATCCATGGTTGCTTTTCATGACGGGGTACATCGAGATACCATCCACGGCCACCGTATTGTGCGCGGGAAACTGTGCATAGTATTCATGGTAATCGGCCTGCCAGTAACTGGTACCAATACCAGCTTCGGGCGCCAGCACCAGCCCTTTGCCATACAGTTCCATCGCAATACCACCGGCATGCATATGATTGCCTTTGGAACCTGATAAAGACACCATCAATCCGTGCGTACTATCAAACCCATTGCGCAAGGCGAGGTAACTGACATGGGGCGAACTGAACACGGGCGATACATAGTCGGTGATCTTTCCGGCTTTTTCCGCAGGTGTATGTTCCCGCGCAGCAGGCAACAAGGCTGCCAATCCTTCCCGTCGCTCACCCGTCGCCCCTCCGCTACCCTGCAGCGATTCGAGGAAACCAATATACCGGGTTAAACTATCCGCCAGCCCCCGCTTCCCATGCAATTGAGCATGCGCCAGCAATTGCTTCGCCGGGTTGGACGAGATCCGGCCATAATACGAATCGCCCCAGGCCGTGAAATAGCCGTGCGGAAACAAATATTCTGCAGCTGCCACAACGGCCTTCTTTATGATCGGTAGGCCGGCCAGCAGATCGTGCTTATACTGCTGATCGAACCGTGCGACCAGGCCCGTAAAATCACCCAACACATTGAGCGAATACCCCGGGCATTCATTCCATAAACCGGTTAGCGAGTCATACCCTTGTTGCGCCAACCGGGCGATACTCCATTGCCGTTCTGCATTTTCATTGAGCACAAAATGGATGAAGTATTGACGGCCTTGTTGGTCGGGATACTGATCATCATCTTCCAGGATACTGGCGATGCTGAGGATATTACGCGCTTCGATGAGGTCCCAGTTGTTGAACCCTACCCCGTTGGCGATCTGCACACGCGCCCATTTGCGGAATACGTCGGCATAGAGGGCCATTTTGCCGGGCGCGCGTCGTTGCAGGTAGGCATATAGAAAATCATAGATGGCGGTGAGGTGGTTGATCATCGGCGTTTCCTGGATCACTTCAAACGTGATGAGGCCTGCGATGGTTTCATGGTGACCGTGGTTTAGGTCTTTGGGCGTAGACCGGTAATGCAGCCCTGTCATATAGGTATCGAACAGGTCGAAGGCAAAACGTCCATAGGTTGTATCACCCGTTACCCAATATACCTGGGCGGCCTGGCTGGCCAATGCCATGATGTTGTTGTTGATCGATTCGATGGTGCGGCCCGTCTTGCCGATCTCAGCCCATTCGAGCGGTTCTCCGGGTTTGGAGCGGTTGATGAGCCATACGCCGCGTGGGTCGTCTGAATAAGGCAGCAGGTCTTTCAGGGCAGGCGCGGCATATACCGTCACATTGTCGCGGGCACCTGGAAAGCGTACCGTAGGAACCGGGGCCGTTCCGTCGGCGTGGTCATAAACACCCCCTTTTATATATACCGTCGATGCTTTGGTGGTCCAGTACATTTGCAGCCGGGACACGATCCAGCTGCTGTCGTTACGGTGACGGCTCACATACGGATCGATCGTCGATTTCATTTTTTCGAAAAGGCTGCGGGCTGCCGGGTCTTCCGATACCGCCTTTTTGATTACCGGGAGGTCAGTGGTTTGTACAGCCTGCCGGGGATGGCCGGATGGATATTGCGCAGGCACCGGAATGCGTTGGGCGCAAAGGGAAGCAGCAATGATCAGTAAGGCAGCAAGGATAGACAAGCGGGGCAGCATGGCAATGTTTCGTTAATGATACACGGAAGTTACCGTATGTAGACAAATGTAGCCTGGCAGGGGGGTAAACCAGCGGGTATTATTTACCAAAAAAGGGGGAGGAATTGACCAATCTGTCTTCCCGCCTGCCCTAAACAGCTGTTACTGAATAATTTTACAAAACGGGCTGCCTTTATATTAAAAACTGCGTTAATAGCTATAAACAGCTTTAACAAAGCTGCACCATCAACGATCAAAAAATGGCGCTACATTCGGGTTACATGAAACGCCTGCTCCCCATACTGGCTGTGTTCATCGCCGGCTGCCTGTCTGGCGAACCCGGCAACGAAGCAACCATCGATCCTGCTGCCGGCATTATTTATCCAGCCGGGTTTTCGTTAGCCGGTACCCTTCAATGCGACCAGACCCGGTTGTCCGAACAGTTTGACGTAGCAGTAAACTTTGTACGCCTGACCGACTCGATCGAGCAGGAAGACTCCTGCCTGGTGCAGTTGCTGATCCGCGACAAAACCAGCCATGCTGTACTGGACAGTCTTACCCTCAGTTCTATTTTTTATAATGATGATGTGTTTGCCGGGTGCGACAATGCCCGTTCCTACACGACACGTCACCAGGCCGACCGGGAGATCTACAACGGTTACCAGGGTGATATCATCGTGGCCGACCTCAACTTCGACCACCTCGACGATATTGCCGTCATCAGCGATGTGGGCTTCACCAGCAATGCGCTTTATCATTATTTCGTGCAGACGACGGGCCGGAAATTCGTGGCAGACACTTATCTCACCGATTCTGTAGCTTATTTTCCCGAAAAGATCGATCCCCTGCGGCAACAATTGGTGACGCGTGTGCCCGCCGGCGTTTGCTGCCTCGGCATTCACACCTACCAATTGGGCAATGCCAACCGGCAGTGGCAACAGATCGCCTACGAAACCATCGGTCAGTAACTATTGTTGCTGGTACACCCGCACATAATCCACTTCAAAGCGATGGGGAAACGTGGCATCATTGGGTGTGCCGCCATTGTCGCCACCCAGGGCGAGGTTGAGCAGCATGTATTGAGGTTGCTGGAAGGGCTTGAAGTTACTGCCATCGCGGTTGGTCAGGTCAGCCTGCATCACCTTATTGAGCAGGATATCGTCTACATAGAGCGCCAGCGAATCGGCATCCCAGTCCATACGCCAGGTATGGAATTTCGTGGCCCAGGAAGCGTCGCCTAATTCCTCCAGTTTCTTCGTCACCGTGTACCACTTTTGTTTGCCATTTTCGCCGAGGTGCACAAAATTGGCCAGTAGCATGCCGCGATAGTATTCCATCATATCGATCTCGCCATTGGCAGGCCAGCGTTTGTTGACACCCAACGCCCACCAGGCAGGCCACATACCCGGACTTACATCGATACGTCCCCGCATTTCGAAGCGGCCGTATTGCCACTGGTGCAGGCCACGTGTGATGAGGCAGGAGGAGGTATAGTCGATCGTGGCGCGGTTCTTCCGCCAGTCCTGGCTATTCGCTTCGTAGTTCGGGTTCGGCCTTTGCTCCCGCTTTGCTTCAATGATCAGCAATCCTTTTTCGCAGCGTGCATTGTCCGGCTGGTACCATTGCAACTCATGGTTGCGTACAAAACCTTTTTCGTAGGTCCATTTGGTACTGTCGGGCCGGCCGTCTTTATTGAATTCGTCGCTCCACACCAATTTATAACCGGGCAGATTGTTGATCGAAGCGCGACGCGTAGCGCATCCTGAAAACAACAAGGTACTGGCAGCTGCAAAAAAAAGAAAGGTTCGCATCCTGCAATATAACCGACAAGATCATAAACAGCAAATCCTGGGAAGAACGCAGGATTTACTATCGACAGCCTTCAGTCGTGACCGCACTGCTCTATCAGGTTACAGGCCCGTAGCAGCAGAAAGTTCACCTTTTTAACTTATCGTATTTATAAAATCCATTTAGTGCAGTACCCAGGCTGGGCGTACCATCGGGCGCAAAACTGAATACAGAGTCCACCACCAATTGCCATAAAAGGTCGCCCGCGTTGGATTGTTGGGTAACACGGGCTCGAATAGGATATAACTAAAATACACATTGTTGGACATGGGTATTAACGTCGTATTGATCAACGTGCTGTAAGGACTGTGTTCGTTGTCGTACGTGTAGTCGATGTAGACAATAGGCAGGGAGGATGCGGCTCCAGCTCCTTTAGCAGAAAAGTTGTTGTAAAAATTGGCGCGCTTGAAATTGGGCGAATTGCCGGCATATTCATAAGTGGCAAAATTGTAGTATCGGAAATCACCTTCTTTACGGGCCAATCGGCCTTTGTTGTCATAGGAAAACTGAAAGCGGCTTGCCACAGTGACGCTATCCTGGTGGTAATCGATATACACCACGCGGCCACCCTGATAGTGGTACTTATAAAATCCTGGATCAACAGAATCTTTGGCCGTCCTGGGCCGTTGCTGAGCGTCGTTGGTCATCCTGAAATTGGGGCCAAATCCCCATGGCTGTGCAGTGATGTTGGTGAGCAGACGGTTGGCGTCGTACTTGTACTGAAAGCTGGCACCATTACCATCGAAGTTCAATTGCCAGTACTCTTTGTGACTGTGCCAATCGTCTTTGTGACAGGAAACCAGGAATAGTATCAACAGCAAGGGGGGCAAAACAATTATTCGTTTCATCATTAAGGTTTGAATGAGGAGTAAATAATGAATGCCTTGTTTGCACAGGGAAACAGCACTATGAGAGGCTTTCAGGAAAGATGGATGTGTGGAGAAAAGTGCTAGCTGCTTGAGTAGTAGAAATTACCAAATAAAAGCGACCCGGTAAATTAAAATTCCCGGGTCGATAAGAGCCACCAGAAAGGGTGAAAAAACGCTGGGGGAAACTATCCCTTCAGATCGAATTGTTCGATCATGTCGGCAACAACAACGTCAGGCTCGGGAGGATTGGGTTCTCCCTTGCCTTCTTCTATCAGTTTACGCAAACTTCCCTGCACGTATTTCGTCCAGCCAGCATAGCAGGCATCGTAACACTCATTGTCGGGCGACAGACCCTCGTGGGTAAATTGGATGTCGGTTTTGCCGTTGCTGGAACCGATCTCAAAAATGATGCGGTCACCCTGCCATTCGTGTTGATCCTCGGTGAAGTTGAAATAATTGTCGACGACCTGCCATACCACACGCTGCCCGGGTACCAGCTCGGTCACCTTCATCCTGCATACATGCATGTCCTTGTAGCGGTAAAACCATTCTGCTTGTAGTTTATCCGTATCACCCTTGATGTTTTGCGACCACCAGCCCCGAACATTGTTGATGGCTTTAAAAGCTTCCAGGGGCGATTGAAACACCTGGATCGACGTGGTAAAATCATTTCCTTGTTGCATAAGATGTCGTTTATTAAGTGGAATAAATCAAAACGTTTCTAACTGACCAACATACCGGCCGTGAGGTTCAATACCGTGCCGGAGATAGCAGCACCTTCATCCGATGCGGCAAAGAGGGCGGCATTACCCAGTTCATCGAGCGTCGTCAGCCGCTTGCGATGGGTCATCGACGACATCACTTCGGTAAACTGTTCGTAATTGGTGCCATGTGCTTTGCCGTGAATGGCGAACACCTCATCGATGAGGGGCGTTTCCGGAATGCCGGTCGTCAGCAGGCAAACTGATCGTACACCGTAGGCACCACATTCGGCAGAAATAGAACGGCACAAGGCTTCCAGGGTTGCCCAGGCAGGCACCATGCCGCCCACAAAGGGAGGACTCACGCGGCTCGCGTTGGGAATATGCATCAGGATGACGCCCCTACCCTGCTTCACCATTCGCCGCGCGGCTGCTCGCCCGGTAATAAAATGCGCTTGTGCATAGGTGCTGATGGGATGCATGTAGCTTGATACCGGCAGTTCGGTCAATGCGATCCCCTGAATGCCCGTTTGTGGTATACCAATGGCGTTGAAAGATATATCGACGCTGTGTGTACGCCCGATCACTTTGTTGAGGTGGGTTTCTACAGCCTGTTCATCCAAGGCATCGACAATAGCTGTTTCAATTTGGCCCCCATCCAACCGGATTTCGTCGGCGATCTGCTGCAATTTGGAGGCCGTGCGACCGGCTATAAAAACATGGGCACCCTCCCGTGCAAAAGCACGCGCCATGGCGCTTCCCACGGCACCATCACTGTATACGATGGCTACTTTGTTGTGTAATCTTTTCATGGCTATAAATTAGTTGTAGCACCAAAGCTACTATCCCCCCTTTCGGAAACGGCTGTGCTGTTTAGACATTCCCATGGGTTGATTTGGACAGCAACAATCCCTAACTTTACCAAAAACAGCAAGCCATGAAACACCTTACCATCGTCGTACCGGATGGGCAAACCAACCTCAGCAGCATTGCCTGCATCGTAGGTACCTATGAGATATTTGAGCGTGCCAATGCCTATTGGTACGAACAGCATTTTGAAGAACGTTTCCAGATTGTACTGGCAGGCGTCACGAAGAAAACCGATTTTCACCATGGGCTACTCACCGTCAATACCCATTGTCATGTCGATGACATCAGTCATACCGACCTGATCGTGATCCCTTCTCTGGCACGCAACTACGAGCAGGCATTGAACAAGAACAAACAACTGGTACAATGGATAGAAGCGCAATACCAGGGAGGCGCAGAGATGGCCAGTATGTGTTCGGGTGCTTACATGCTGGCTTCAGCCGGATTGCTCGATGGCAAGAAGTGCTCCACCCACTGGTGTTTCTCCGACAGCTTCAAAAACCAGTTTCCCAAAGTCGACCTGCAACCAGCCCAACTGATTACGCATGAACACCGCATTTATACCAACGGTGGCGGCTATTCCTTCCTCAACCTGGCGCTGTACCTGATCGAGCGGTTCTACGACCGGCAAACGGCCATCTATTGTTCCAAGATGTTCCAGATCGAGCTGGACCGTCAAACACAATCGCCTTTTATCATCTTCAAAGGGCAAAAAGAACATAGTGATGACGTGATCCGCCAGGCACAGGTATACATCGAAGACAACCTGCAGGAGAAGATCTCGATTGAAGAGTTATCATCGCGTTTTGCCGTAGGAAGGCGCAATTTTGACCGCCGCTTTATCAAGGCCACGGGCAATACACCGGTTGAATATGCGCAGCGGGTGAAAATAGAAGCGGCTAAAAAGGCCTTCGAGACCAGCCGTAAGAACATCAACGAAGTAATGTACGAGGTGGGATATTCAGACATCAAAGCATTTCGGGAAGTATTCCGGAAGATCACGGGCATGTCGCCCCTGGAATACCGTAACAAATACAACCGCGAAGCGGTAATTTAGCGAACAATCCTACCAATATGAAGGCCGGACAATTTCTTACCAGTACGTACCTGCTCGACGAAGACTATTTTGCCCAGGCAGTGATCCTGCTCACCGAATGCAATGAGCAGGGCGCGATGGGCTTTATCATCAACCGGCCGTTTGCGCGCCGCTTTAATGAGTTGGAAGAGTTTAAGCACAGTATTGCATTCCCCCTGTACGAAGGCGGTCCGGTCGACCAGGAACACCTGTTCTTTGTACACCGGCGGCCCGACCTGATCCCCGGAGGCGAACCCGCCGGCGAAGGGCTGTACATCGGTGGCGACTTCTCAACCGCCGTACGCCTCCTCAACAACAAAACCCTCACGGAGAAAGATATCAGGCTCTTCATCGGCTACTGTGGCTGGGACCGGGAAGGACTGGAAGCGGAAATAGCGGAAGGGAGTTGGACCCTGAGCGACTCAGGTCAACTATTATCCTAAATCCCTAGCAACCGCCTTTGCGAGGAAGATGCTGATACATGATGGTCCCGTCCCGTTCTACGTGTTCGCCCGAAATGATGGGATAGGCATACTTGGGTGCGCACGATACGCCATGGCTCTTTATCATTATTTTGTCGTTCACCTGCAGCCTGCGCAGCTGCTGCGGATCATCGTCAAACCTAAGAATATACTCGACGCCATCAATGTTGACCATCACCCCGAAACCCAGCAAGGAGCCTGGGGGAAGTGAAAGCGAGGTTACAACCGCCTCCATATCCGTATAGTCATTAATTGACTTCCTTATTTTAGCCGCACCGGCATACACTTTTTGACCCGCGGGCGACGCTTCCCATTTTTTGAACTGCCTACCGGCGGGGGTAGCCTCCCAGGCTTTCCTGGCTGCCCGCTTTTCAGCATCCGTAAGCGGTTTGGGTGCTACTGTTTTAGCAGGCTCTTTTTTCACTTCCCGACTGGCAAATACCAGTCCGCTCAACACCACCAGCGTTACCGTCAGCGCATACATATATTTTTTCATAGCCTATTAAGTTTGATACAGCAAACCTACTCTTATCCTTTCAGCTGGGCGGATTATGATTGTAAATAAACCGGTAAACCTTGTAAATTATTGTAAAAATGGCCCCTGCACCATTACCCACCGCTAACGGATCAACTTCAAAATATTCAGCACCACCGCATTCTCTTCTTCCTTGCGCCAGTGCAGGTACAAAGGGATTTCGAAAGGCAATTCGATGAAGCGCACGCCGGGATGCTTGGCGTAAGAGTAAGAAAAGGGAATCACCGACACGCCGAGCCCTTTTTCCACGGCACTCAGGATCACCGAGCCAAAGTCCGACTCGAACCGTACATCGGGTATAATCTTGTAATGGGTAAACACTTCGTTGATGATCAGCTCATAGCTTTCGCCATCGGTCAAGGTCGACATAATGAAGCGCTCGTGCTGCAAGGCTTTCGCCGTGATCTGTGATTTCCGCACGATCGGGTGCGCGGCGGGCACCACCAGGGCCAACTTGTCCTGCCGGATGAGTACCGAACCCAGGTCTTCCCCTTCATGCAAATGCCGGCTATAGCAGAGATCCATCTCGTACGCCTTCAGCATCTCGATCTCCTGCGTATGTTTGATCTGTAGCAATTCCACTTTCACCTCCGGAAAGCTCACAGCAATCCGGCTCAGTATATCCGGAAGTATATCATAGCTGATAGAGCCCGGGTGGTTGATGACGATCCGCCCGCCTTCGCCCTGGTGGATCTTGCGGGCATATAGGGCCGCTTCCTGGAACTTATCGAACAGTGGCTGCCATTGCTGCTGCAGAAACTTGCCCGCCGGTGTCAACTCTACCTTACGGTTGGACCGCTTGAACAACTGCACCTGCAACTCTTCTTCCAAAGCCTTGATCTGCCGGCTGAGTACCGACTGCGTCGCGTTTATTTTATACGAAGTACGCCAGTAATGCAGCTCTTCTGCCAGTTGCAAAAAATACCCGATCTGCTGTGTAGTCATACGATCATTAATGCCATTTTAGCATCATTCCAGTTAAAATTAGCATTTTTCAGCATCAAGCAACCCGCTAGTTTTGTAGCCGAAATCAAACACCGATGGAACAGATCAGCATCAGACCCGTTACCACAGCAGATATTGCGGCTTTACAAAATATCAGTCAGCAAACCTTCCTCGAAACGTTTGCCCACCACAATACGGAAGAGAACATGACCCAGTACCTGCAAGAGGGGCTCTCCTTCGATCGCTTGCAGACAGAGGTCCTCAACAACGAATCCACCTTCTTCTTCGCAGAACTGAACAGTGAGGTGATCGGCTACCTGAAAGTCAACACCGGACAATCGCAGACGGAACTACAGGACAACCGGGCCATCGAGATCGAACGGATCTATGTCTTGAAAGCTTACCATGGTAAGCAAGTAGGCCAGCAGTTGTACGACTGGGCCATCCGGATGGGCCAGGAGCGCCAGTCAGATTACGTATGGCTGGGCGTATGGGAACACAATACCAAGGCCCTAAGGTTCTACGAAAAGAATGGCTTTGTTCCATTCGACAGACACATTTTCCGACTGGGGAATGACGAACAGACCGACCTCCTGATGAAAAAGCAACTGGCATAAACACCCCCACGCATCCCATGAACAAGAAACATCTATTCCTGACACTGCTGATCATCGGCACGGCCTGCTGGGGCATCTCCTTTCCCGTTACCAAGATGGCGGTAACCGGCGTATCACAACCCATCTTCTTGTTGTACCGGTTTGGCCTCGCCACCCTGGTACTGGCCATCGTCTTTTTCCGCCAGCTTAAAAAGACCACGAAGAAATCCTTCATTGGTGGTGTACTGCTAAGCATCCCCCTGACTGCGGCCATCTATTTCCAGACCTGGGGCCTACAGCATACCTCCGCCTCCCAATGCGCTTTTATTGCCGGCATGACGGTGGTGGTGGTACCCATTCTCAAATGGCTTGTATATAGAAAAACTGTGGCCGCGAAGATCTGGCTGGCCGGACTGGTTGCCCTGGCGGGTTTATTCGTGATTTCCATCAAAGGCAGTCTGACCATCGGCCTGGGCGACCTGTTTACCATCATTGGCGCCATCGGCTTTGCGGGGTACCTCATCCAGGTAGAACGTTACTCCGCCACCGGCAACGATATCATACCTACTATAGTACCCATGTTCCTGACCTGCACGGTCATCATGCTGGGTTTTGCGCTGAGTGACACCAGGGCCAGCTGGCTACCGGACAAGCCCACCTTCTGGCCTGGTATTGCCTATTGCGCACTGCTGTCTACGGCATTCATGTACACCGTTTCCAATATCTCCCAACGTTATATCGCCGCCGAGAAGGTGGCGATCATTTACCTCTTTGAACCGGTCTTCGCCGCCGTGGCGGCGTATTTCCTGCTCGATGAAACCCTGTCCTGGCGCCTGGCCGTCGGCGGTACGCTTATTGTTGCCGGAACGATCATCTCCGAGATCAGGTCCAGAAGGCCAGGCATAAAACCGCTGTCGCCGGCCCCTGCTATTGAGTAGTATTCCCCGGCACACCATTTGACGCCATCATTGCTATGCAACAACAAGTACTATTCATCCAGGGAGGTGGCGATGACGGCTTTCATGCCGATCAGCCCATGGTCCGCGCGCTACAAGCTGCACTGGGCACCGACTACGAGATTGTCTACCCCGAACTGAAAAGCGATGACCAACGATCGGACTTCGGTTGGCCACGCCAGATCGGCCAGCTCATCGATCAACACCCCGATGGATTGATCCTGGCGGGCCACTCCTTAGGTGCCTCGCTGATCCTTAAATACCTGTCGGAGACAACCCCGCAAAAGAGGATCGCCGGCCTCTTCCTGCTGGCGCCCCCTTTCTGGTCGGGTGAGGAAGATTGGAAGCAGGGACTCATACTGCGACCGGACTTTGGTACCCAACTTCCGAAAGAGGTCCCTATAGGCATATACCAATGCCTGGACGACGACGTAGTGCCACCAGCCCAATTCGACCGCTACCGGGAGCACCTACCACAGGCAACCTTCCGCTTAATCGAAACAGGTGGCCATCAATTCAACAACGGCATGAATATTGTCGCCAGAGACATTCAACAATTATAACGCATCATCCTATCATGAATCGAATCGCCAAGTCCAGCCTGCTCATCATCACCTTGTTCGCCACCCTGTGCACCACCGCCCAATCAGTAAAAGAACCCACAAACACCGATCCCAATTGGAGCAAGTCCTACCCGGCCTTCCGCATCGCCGGCAACCTGTATTATGTAGGCACCTACGACCTGGCCAGCTACCTCATCGTGACACCTGTCGGAAATATTCTTATCAACACCGGACTGGCAGCTTCCGATAAAACCATTAAGACCAGTATCGAATCCCTGGGCTTTAAACTGGCCGATACCAAAATATTGTTAACCACCCAGGCGCATTACGATCACCTCGGTGCCATGTCCGCCATTCAACAAGCCACCGGCGCCCATATGATGATCGACGAGGCCGACGCGGCCGTAGCCGCCGACGGAGGCCGGTCTGATTATGCTTTTGGAGATACCGTTAGTTCCTTTGCCCCCGTGAAGATCGACCGGGTCTTGCACGACAAAGACACCATCACCCTGGGCGGCATGCACCTCCTCATGCTCCATCATCCCGGCCATACCAAGGGCTCCTGCAGCTTCCTCTTTGACGTGAAGGACGACAAACGTTCCTACCGGGTATTGATCGCCAATATGCCGTCCATTGTGACCAATAAACCGTTCAACAACATAGCAGCCTACCCGAACATTTCACAAGATTATGCGTACACGCTGAAGGCCATGAAGTCCCTGACATTTGACCTCTGGCTCTCCTCACACGCCAGCCAGTTTGACCTGCACCGCAAGCACCAACCCGGCAACAAGTACAATCCAGCCGCCTTCATCGACAGGAAAGGTTACGACACAGCGCTCAAGGGGCTGGAGCAACAATACCTGAAAAAAATAAGCGAGCAATAAGCGCTCCGCTTATGCCCGCGAATAAATTGCCCAAAATCTATGTAGCCCCCTGGTACTGTGCATCGCTCACCTGCTCCATCCAGTCCACCACCTTGCCGTTGAGGTTTTCCTGAATGGCAATATGGGACATGCCATGGGTCGAGGTGGCCCCGTGCCAATGCCGCTCTTCCGGGGCAAACCATACCACATCGCCCGGATGTACTACTTCTACTGCTCCACCTTCCCGCTGTACCCAGCCAATGCCCGAAACGACAATAATCGTTTGCCCCAATGGATGGGTATGCCAGGCCGTGCGCGCACCTGGTTCAAAAGTTACCGTAGCTGCAGCAGCCCGCCGGGCTTCGTTGGGGTCAAACAGCGGGTCGATGCGGACCGCCCCGGTAAACCAGTCCGCAGGGCCTTTGATAGATGGCTTAGTGCCTATTCTCGTAATCTCCATGGAATATCTTTTAATTAGCTCCTATGGTCCCTTTATTTAATTTTCAGCGTTGGTATCAGTGGATCAGTTTCCACCAATTCCAGCGACTTCACCATATCTTTGGTGCCTTCTTTATATTTAATAAAATGCGGTGTTTGTAAATGTGCCTTGTAAGCCGCTTCCGTTGCATACATTTCAAGTATGGTGAGATGAGTGGGTCGCTCTTTTTCAAACACCGCGTACAGCGTTAATACGCCCGATTCCTTTTGAACAGACATTTCAATCTCCTCCTTCAAAAATGCCTTGTAGCTGTCAAGTTGCGCGGAATCCACGACAACCCTGGCCAATCTTACTTTTTCGGGTTTTGGAGAAGACGTGGTACCGGTCGTGCAGGATACGACCACCAGACCCAGAGCGATGAACGATAGCGCAATTTTCAGCATTTTGGTAAAATTAAAGGCCGGAACGGACAGGTCCACTCCGGCCTTTCACTAAGGTAAGACATTAACTGCTTTAACTCCTGGTAGCACACGCACCACTATCCGCCTTATATCGTCGGCGTACCACCCGTTACCTGGATGGTGGAGCCCAGCATATAACTGGAATCATTCGAGGCCAACAACACATAAGCCGGTGCCAGCTCGGCCGGTTGCCCCGCACGCTTCAGGGGCGTCTGTAAGCCAAACTCAGCCACTGCTTCCGGCGGAAAGGTAGAAGGGATCAGCGGTGTCCACACCGGCCCGGGCGCCACGCAATTGACACGTATGCCCTTTTCGGCCCAGAGCTGTGCCAAACCGGACGTGAAGTTTTGGATCGCCCCCTTGGTCGTAGCATAATGCAGCAACGTTGGATTGGGCTTGTACGCATTGACCGAAGACGTATTGATCACCGTACTCCCTGGCTTCAGGTGTTGCTCGGCTGCCTTGCACAAATGGAACATCGAGAGAATGTTGACCTTAAAAGTATATTCCAGCTCTTCTGCCGTAATATCCTGCAAAGATTCGTGCGACATCTGGTAGGCCGCATTGTTCACCAGTATGTCTATTTTTCCAAAAGCCGCCACCGCCTGGTCGATGATATGGATGCAATGTTTTTCTTCGCTGATATCACCAGGTAACAACACTGCTTTACGTCCCGCGTCTTCCACCCATTTCGCTGTCTCTTTCGCATCGTCGTCTTCATTCAGGTAAGAGATCAATACATCGGCACCCTCGCGTGCAAAGGCAATGGCCACAGCACGGCCTATGCCGGAATCACCACCGGTGATGACCGCTTTCTTGCCCGTCAACTTGCCCGACCCTTTGTAACTCTTTTCCCCATGGTCTGCCTTCGGCTGCAGGTCCTTATCGGTACCAGGCACGCTTTGCTGCTGCTTGGGATAAGGGGGCTGCGGAAACTTACTGACGGGATTCTCTGTATGTTGAGTAGCTTGCTTTGCCATTGTTTTTTATTTAGCAGCGCCAACACCAAAACCATACCCCAGCAAGGTCCACGAACCGTAACCATGCGCGTTAATGCCCCATCTCCACAGGCATGCAAATTGTGACGGCCAACCCCACAAACCAATTTGAAAGCCAAAACCTACCATATGCCATCCAAAAAGAAGTCAGGGGCCAATGCCGATACCACCAATACCAAGATCGATGAACTCGCTCCCAACACCGAAAACGCTGCTAACGAATTCATGACCACCAACACCGGCGTCCGCATCAACGACGACCAAAACTCCCTCAAGGCCGGCGATCGTGGGCCTACCCTGCTCGAAGACTTCATCTTACGGGAAAAAATTACGCATTTTGACCATGAACGCATTCCGGAAAGGATCGTCCATGCCCGGGGAAATGCCGCCCACGGCGTGTTCAAACTATACGAGCCCATGGGTAAGTATACCAAAGCAGCATTCCTCAACGACACCAAAACAGAAACACCCGTCTTTGTGCGCTTTTCTACCGTGGCTGGCTCCCGTGGCTCCAGCGACCTGGCCCGCGACGTACGTGGCTTTGCTGTGAAATTCTATACCCAGGAAGGGAACTTCGACCTCGTGGGTAACAATATGCCCGTATTCTTCATTCAGGATGCGGTGAAATTTCCGGACCTCATCCATGCCGTAAAGCCCGAACCCCACAACGAAATACCACAGGCCGCTTCGGCACACGATACTTTCTGGGATTTTATCTCCCTCATGCCCGAGTCGACGCATATGATCATGTGGGCCATGAGCGACCGCGCCATCCCCCGCAGCCTGCGCATGATGGAAGGCTTTGGCGTACACACGTTCCGCTTCATCAACGAACAGGGCAAAGCCTGCTTTGTCAAGTTCCACTGGAAGCCCCTGCTCGGCGTACATTCCGTAGCGTGGGATGAAGCCCAGAAAATATCGGGCAAAGATCCCGACTTTCACCGGCGCGATCTCTGGGAAGCCATCGAAAGCGGTGCCTTTCCCGAATGGGAACTGGGCGTACAGATCGTACCGGAAAAAGATGAGTTCAAATACGATTTCGACCTGCTCGATCCCACCAAGATCATTCCCGAAGAACTGGTGCCGGTACAGCGCATCGGTAAGATGACGCTGAACCGCAACCCCGATAATTTCTTTGCAGAAACAGAACAGGTAGCTTTTCACGTGGGACATGTAGTACCCGGTATCGATTTTACCAACGATCCGCTACTGCAGGGCCGCCTCTTCTCCTATACCGATACGCAGTTGATTCGCCTCGGTGGACCCAATTTCCAGGAGATACCTATTAACCGTCCGGTAGTACCCGTGCACAACAACCAGCGGGATGGGCATATGCGCCAAACCATCAACCAGGGTCGTACCAGTTACAACCCCAATAGCCTGGGCGGCGGTTGCCCCTTCCAGGCCAAATGGGCCGAAGGAGGTTTTGCCTCCCATACCGAAAGGATCGACGCCAGAAAGGTTAGGGAACGTAGTCCCAGTTTCTTTGATCATTTCAGTCAGGCCACGTTGTTTTACAACAGCCAGTCCGACGCCGAAAAAGCGCATATCGTCAAAGCCTTCAGCTTCGAACTCGGCAAAGTAGAAACAGTAGCCATCCGCCAGCGTATGCTCGGCATCTTAACACAGGTGGATAAGGACCTCGCCGTGCAGGTAGCTTACAACCTGGGATTACCGGTACCCAAAAAGCCCGAGCAGCCCATCAACCACAGCATACCAGCCGATGGCAATCCGAAGAAGTACCAGCCCATCCATGTTGAAAGCCGGGTACAACAATCCGGTGCCCTCAGCATGGCCAATACCATCAAAGGAAATATACAAACACGTAAAGTGGCGATCCTCGCGGCAGATGGCGTAGACGCTGCCGCATTGACCACTGTAAAGAATGCGCTCCTATCCAAGGGAGCGGTACCGGAAGTGATTGCCCCGCGTTTGGGATCGATCGTGGCCGCAGACAAAACCGCCATTCCGGTTGATAGAAGTCTGCTGACGGTCGCCTCCGTGTTGTATGATGCAGTATATGTGCCCGGCGGTACCAACAGTGTGGCCACCATCGCCGATGAGCCCGATGCCGTCCATTTCCTGAATGAAGCGTACCGGCATTGCAAAGCCATCGCTTTCGATGCGTCGGCCACCAATGTTTTGGATCAAACCTATTTTGGTAAGAAGGTGCAAAAAGGCATGCCTGGTGAAGACTTCAAGCTGGATGCCGGGGTAGTGATACAGGCCAATCCAAAAAAACTGGCTGAACAATTCATCACCGCCATCGGTCAGCACCGTTTCTGGGAGCGCGAGCAATCCAAAGAAGTACCTGCGTAAGCAGGGATAATGATATTACAACGCGGGCGGATCAAATGATCCGCCCGCGTTGATCTTCTATTTTGCCTCTTTAGCGGCCACCTTTCGGTTGGGGGTAGCCAGTTTTCTCGCTTGCTGCAATTGGGTTTTGAAGATGATATTCTCCTTTACACCGCCAGGCAAAAGATACCATCTGCCCAGAATGCCTAACCAAGCAGTTTCAGAACATTTGTCCTGTAGGCGCCTCCAATTGGAATGGTACGATCGCCGATTTCAAGGCAGTTTCCCTCGATGCTGCGAATATGGTTACGGGCAACGACGAATGACTTGTGCACTTGCAAAAACTCGCCTGCCGGCAGCGACTCCAGGAGCGCGGATATCTTTTCACGAACCAGGATCATTTCATCCAACAATACCACCTTTGTATAATTACCGGTGGCTTCCAGCACTAAAACGGCATCCACTTTTACCTGAATGAATTTCTTATTACTCTGCAGAAAAATGTGACGATGACCGGCATTGGATGTTGATGGTACTGAAAAAGGAGAAACAGTTCCGCTAAATGCCTTGTTGACCGCCTTCAACATCCGCTCAAAACTAAAGGGCTTCAGGAGATAGTCAGCCACAGCATACTCATACCCTTCCAGTGCATGTTCCTGGTAAGCCGTAGTCACGATGACACGCGGCATACGCTCCAGCAACTTCAATAATTCGAACCCCTTCAACACCGGCATGTGCAGATCTAAAAAAACAAGATCCACTTCGTTCGACTGCAGATGTTCAAATGCGGACAAGGCATCATAGCAATGCTTCACCAACCGCATATCAGGCAGCAGATCGCAATACCCTTTGATAATATCATGGGCCATAAATTCGTCGTCAACTATTAAATACCTGATCATACATCATTTAATATTAGTTCGGCCTTGTATACATTATTCACAACTGTTGTAGCGAGTTGATGCTTGTCCGGGTAGGTCAATTCCAGCCTGCGTTGCAGGTTTTGTAACCCGATACCGGTTTTATTGGACTGTCCCCCCGGCGCAAAATTATTTGTAATAACAAAACTGATCGCATCCTCTTTACAGGTCAGGCGAATGTCGACAAAAGCGTTTTCGCGTAAACTATCTACTCCATGCTTGAATGCATTTTCCAGCAGCATAATAAACAACAGTGGCATCACCGTCTTACCCTCGTCAATTGCATCGTGAAAGGTAATGGCGATATGCTTTTGATACCTTGTTTTGTGCAGCTCAATATAGTTCAGCAAATGGTCTCTTTCTTCTTTTAATGTAACAACAGTTTTTTCCCCATCATAAATAGTATAGCGCATCAGGTCAGACAAACGCAAAATCAATTCCCGCGCTTTTACGGGATCTTTCGCTACCCAGCCGTACAGGTTATTGAGCATATTAAAGAAAAAATGAGGGTTTACCTGGCTCTTCAACAGCATTAGTTCCGCGATTGCCTTTTCATGGCGCAACCGCGCGATCGACAACAGTTGCCGCACCAACCAGGCAATACCCAATCCCAATAAAAGTGTATAGTAACCAATGACCAGCTTTGAGATGACAGGGTGATCGATTCCCAGAAAAGAAACGGATGGCTGGTCTGTGACAATCACCTGGATACTCGCTATAATCAGGGGGATGACACCAGCCAGCACCAACCCAACCACTACCCAACGCCTTGCATTTAATCTCCGTGCCATTCCGCAAAATACGATGCAACAACCGGCCTATCAAATCCCTTGATGAACGAAGCCCTCGCGGGGATAAACCACGCTTCTCCAGGGATGAATTCAAAGTTCCAGGGCCAATCGGCTATTCATGGCGCACATCGTTGAACTTGTCACATTTATTTCAAGGCCCCTGCACGCCTTTTTAGGTTTGCCGAAACATTTTAGCAATGAGTATTAAGAAAAGATGCCTAAGGTATTTGAAACACCTCGCTATTACCATTTTCGTCCTGGGTTTATCCGCTGTGCTTTTCGGACTGTATCACGGCGCCAGTTTTAGTTATGGCGAAGATGCCCGGATGATGGACTGGGACCATGACGGCCCCTATGTATTCCAGCAAGGCAATACTTTAAGCGTGGAGTATATCCGGGGAAATCACCACCAGGGGTTTTATACAGACAAGCAGCTATTTTCCGCAGATAGTGCCGTTGCAGCTTACTGCTATTTCCCGCTTGACTCCACACGTTTTGGGTTCCCAATATTACCAGGCACGAAAAAGCCGGCACACACCTATACTGCCGCCAGTAAGATCTTTGCCCTTTCCGATATAGAAAGTAGCTTCAGGGCCTTTCGGGATCTCCTGCTCAACAATGGTGTGATAGACCAAGAGCTGCGCTGGACCTTCGGCACCGGCCACCTCGTACTGGCAGGAGATTTCATTGATCGCGACTTCTCGGCGACGCAGGTCCTTTGGCTGATCTACAAGCTGGAACAAGAAGCCGCAAAGCAGGGTGGGCAGGTACATTATATCCTGGGAAACCATGAATTAAAGAACATGCAGGGGAATTATGAATCGACTTCGCCTAAATACTTCCATGTTTCAGCGATCCTGGGAAAGCAACAACAAGCACTGTATGACACCAACGCTGTGCTGGGAAAATGGATGGCCTCCAAAAATGCAGTCGAAATGATCAATGGTATCCTATTTACGCATGGCGGCATTCATCCGGATATCGCCCAGCGAGGTCTAAGCCTGGAAGATATTAATAAAATTACAGCCCAACATTACTATATTCCCTTCTATCCCCAAGCCGGCAAAAGCAATGCACAATTAGTCACCTCTACGAAAACCGGAGTTTCATGGTACAGGGGCTATTTCAAGGACAACCCAAATCAAAGAGACATAGATCGGATACTGAATCACTTCAAGGCAACCCATATCGTTGTTGGCCATACGCTTCAATCCAGCATCCGCAGGTTATACAACGGAAAGGTAATTGGTATAGATGTAAAGCATCCCAAAGACTACAACAAAAACTTTCCGGCAAAGACCTCGGAAGGGTTGCTGATCGAGGGAAATAAATTTTACAGATGTTCAGATTCTGGCAGCAAGGTGGAAATATAAGGCACCCAACCAGCTGTCCAACTCATAAAAACTAGGTCAGGGAACGCGGCAAAGCCGGCAACACAAACCGGAATGCCGCCCCTTGGCCCGGACTACTGATCACCTGTATCGTAGCCTGGTGAAGCTCCAGTATCTTTTTCACAATGGCCAACCCAATGCCCATGCCTTTCTTCGGCGTATGCCCCTCATTAAGTTGCTTGTAACGGTCAAAGATCAGGGCCAGCTCTTCCTGGGCAATCCCGATGCCCGTATCCACGACCTGCACCAGTATGCCCTCCGGCGTAGCTTCCAGCAACACGGTAATGCGCCCACCATCGGGTGTAAACTTGAAAGCATTGTCGATCAGGTTTTGCAGTACCCGCTCCGTCAATCCAATATCCGCGAATACCGGGGCCAGTGTGCCACTTGATTCCAGGCGCAGGTCGATACGCCGAGCCTCCGCCATCAGTTGGTACGATAGCAGGATATCTGCCGCCAGTTCATTGAGCAGGAATTGCTCTTTCTCCGGGTGTACCTGATTGGCCTCCAGTTTGGCATATTGAAACAACTGATCCACCAAACCCGACAACTTCTTATTGCTTTCAAACACGATGTTGAGGTATTTATCCTTATCTGCTTCGCTCAGGTCTTTTTTGATCAGGAGGGTTTCGATATACCCCTGCATGATCGATAACGGCGTACGCAGGTCATGCGATACATTGGCGATCAACTCCTGCCTGAACTTATCCGTCGCGCTGATCTTGTCGAAATTATCGACGATCACATCCGCCATCTCGTTGAAGGTACTCGTTAGCATACCCAGGTTGCCCTTACCATGACCTTCAATGCGGGCCGCATAATCTCCTTCTTTGAACCGCCGCACCACGCCCGCAATCTGACAAATGCTGTCTGTTATGAGGAAAAACGTGATCGCACCAACGATCAGCGCGATCAGCAGCGCACAGATAAAGAGATAGATGCCCAGTTTGTACGACAGGTCGCCGTTGAGCGAGTGCAGGATCTCCTGCTGCTTTTCACTGGCCAGCACCGCATAGACATACCCCGCCAGTTTGCCACCTTCGTATACCGGTGCTGCCGAAAAGATGCTGGGCTCTCCCGGCATTTTGGGATTATCCCCCATCGGTCGTTCGCCCCCCTTCATCGCCAACCATTGCTGTACCACACCAATATCCACCTGGTGTTGCCGCACCGAACGATCGGGCACCACGTAGTCGGTAATGCGCCCCGTCGTATCGAGCAAATACACTTCGACGCTGGGATTGGCCACCATCATCGAATGAATGATATCGTGCGTTACCGCGGTATCCGGCTGTCCATTTTTGATAGGATGCGTAAACTCGGCCAGGTGCGAAGCAATATTGCCATACAACTCCTGGTGTGCCATGGTATAATAAGAGCGTGATAGCCGGGAGGCAATGAGCACATAGACCAGCCCCAGCACGATCAACAGGATCGTAAAGGCCGCGGTGATCTTCCAGAATAACAGGTTGCCCCGGATCGTTTTTACAGACATGTGATTGGCTTTACAGTTCTTCGTTGAAGCGATACCCTACTCCCCAGGTCGTGAGGATGAAACGCGGATGAGCGATGTCTTCCTCTATCTTGCCCCGCAACCGGTTGATGTGCGAATTGACGGTATGTTCATACCCCTCAAAATCGTATCCCCATACCAGGTTCAGCAGCCGCTTGCGGCTATAACTTTTACCCGGATTGGAGGCCAGCAACGTGACCAGGTCAAATTCTTTGGGGGATAAGTCTACCCGGCTATTGTTCAGCGTCACTTTTCTTTTTTCGGTATCGATCTCAAGTCCATCAAAACGCAATACCGATGTAAGGGCTGTGGCCTCCGGCACGCCTCTACCCTCTTCTTTGCGGCGAAAGATGACCTTTACCCGGGCAATGAACTCCCGTACACTAAATGGCTTGGTAAGGTAATCATCGGCCCCTGTTTCCAATCCTACCACCTTGTCGATCTCCTCCGACTTGGCCGAAAGGATCAGTACCGGTGTATGCCGGTCTACCTGGCGCAGGCGCCTGCAAACCTCCATCCCATTCATGCCCGGCAACATCAGGTCGAGGATGATCAGGTCGAAGGGTTGGTCCAGCGCCAGGGCCAGCCCCTGCTGACCATTGGCCTGCGTCTGTACGGCACATCCCAGGTCCACGAGGTGGATCGTCAGCAAATCGACGATCTGCGCATCATCTTCCAGCAGCAACACCTTATGCATAGGCTTGTGGGTTTGATATTTTACCAAAATTCAGGAAAAATGGCATCCGTACAGCGTTGTGATACTTTTGTTATACTTCTGCAACCGCTTTGGGATATCGCCTGGATTCCTTTGTACCATCAAAAAACAAAGAAAGACATGAAACACCAACTCCTGCAGGCAACGCTCCTGCTCACCGCTACGATATCCCTCCTGGCTTGCAAAAAAGACCACGAAGACATGGCCCAACCAGCTACCCTGATGATCGAGAACGTATTGGCGGCCAAACCGCTCGTGCAATCGGGTACTTTTATGGGGCCTGGCACACCACCAGTCATCCTCCCCGGTCAGTCTGCCTCCATTACTTTTTCTGCCGCTAAGAACCAGCGCCTCTCTTTCGCCACTATGTACGGCTGGAGCAACGACCTTTTCTTTGCCCCCGCCAATCCCGGCATCCGGTTGTACAACGACGACGGCAGCCCCATTACCGGCGACGTATCGGCCCAGGTAAAGCTGTGGGACAATGGCACCCGCCTTAACCAGGCACCCGGCATGAAAGTCACGCATCCGGGTACGGCAGAAGCCACCCCCAAAAACATCAAAGAAGTGAACGGACTCGATGACTATGGCAACACCTACCTGGCCGCCTCGCAGCTCATGCAACTCACCCTCGCCTACAACGGCAACTCGATGTTCACCCTCACCATCAGCAACCACTCGGGCGGCACCGCCAACGAAACACCTTTCAGTCCCGGCGTATGGGCCATCTCTTATGTGGCCGGTCAGGACCTGCTATTGCCAACACCCGTGTATGCCAGCAACCAGCCATCCGCCAACGGATTGACCGATATCGCAGAACGGGGCGATAATATGATGCTGAGCAGTTACCTCACCGCACAAACCGGTATCTTTACCCCCTTATCACCCGTGCTGGTGGTGGTATACAAAGGCGACAACAATCCTTTCTACCAGCCAGGAGAAAAAGACCGGGGCGAGGGCCTGAAAGAATTGGCCCAAAAAGGCAATGCCGATATACTGGCAGCCAGCCTGCAACAAAAGATGGGCGTACAGCAGGTGTATGTGTTGAAAGCAGCGTCCACCACCGTACTGTTGCCCCGCATCGGTGAGAACGCTGGCGGCAAAGTATCCCAATCATTAATGCTCCACACAGGCGACAGAATAGCGATCGCCACGATGTATGGGTTTTCCAATGACTGGTTCTTCGCTACCACGGGCAATGATATTGCCGCCACACAGAAAGGCGATGTAACAAGTACCGTCGCATTGTTTGACAATGGCACGGCCATCAACCAGTTTCCCGGAGCCGGCATTACCCAGTTCAACCTCGCCGGCACCCCGTTATCCGAAAGCTTACCCATTCAAACGGTACCCAATCCCAATGCGTTCACGACACTGCCTCCCATAGCGCAGATCCTGAAAGTAACCTTACAATAAACAACGATACAACAACATGGAAAAGATCATCGGCACACTCCTGCTCGCGCTACTGAGTATAACCTTGGTATACGGACAGGAGACCAGCCAGCGCAAGCAGCAATTCAACATCGAAAAAACAGGCCTGGCCATAGAGGGTTATGACCCGGTAGCCTATTTTACCGGCAACAAAGCGCAGGAAGGTAAAAAGGAGATTAGCATGGTCTATGAGGGCATCACCTACCGGTTTGCCAGCCCGCAAAACAGGGACCTGTTCAAGGCCAATCCGGCGAAATACGAACCACAATACGGCGGCTGGTGCGCCTATGCCATGGGCGCCAAAGGCGAGAAAGTGGAAGTGGACCCGGAAACATTCAAGATACTCAACGGCAAGCTCTACCTGTTTTACAACAAATTCTTCAACAACACATTGAAGAGCTGGAACAAAGAAGAAAACAGCTTACAGACCGCGGCAGATAAAAACTGGACCAAATACTATCATCACTAATATCGAATCGACAACATGAAACAACTCCTGTTCGGCATTGGCGGGTTACTCCTGGCCACACTCAGCACCCAGGCACAACAACAAGAAGTCTTCACGGTAGATGGCAAAGCCATCAAAGGGTACGACCCGGTCGCCTTTTTCAAGGTTGCCATGCCGGTGAAAGGCATCGATAGTTTTTCCTACACGTACAAGGGAGCGCAATGGCAGTTTTGTTCCCGGGAAAACCTCGAGGCCTTCAAGGCCAACCCCGAGGCCTATGCTCCGCAATATGGTGGTTACTGTGCATACGGCACCGCAGAAGGGCATAAGGCGCCTACGCAAACCGACACCTGGACGATCATTAACAACAAGCTTTATTTCAATTACAACAGTAAGGTGAAACAAAGCTGGTTGAAAGATACCACCCACCTCATCGAAAAAGCAGACCGGCAATGGCCGGCGGTAAAGGCGCAATAAGCGCCTTTACCTTACTCAAAAACAACGAATCATGAAAACACGTACAAAGAATACGATCACCTGGATACTGCGGCTGCTGGCAGCCGTGATCATGCTGCAAACCCTGTTCTTCAAGTTTACGGCCGCGCCGGAATCGGTCTATATTTTTACCACCGTAGGCATGGAGCCGTGGGGACGTATTACGGTTGGCATCCTGGAGGCCATTGCCGCCATATTGTTGTTGGTGCCCCGCACAACATCCATCGGCGCCCTGCTTGGACTGGGCCTCATGTCGGGCGCCCTCTTTTTCCATTTTACCACGCTCGGCATTGCTGTACAGGGCGATGGCGGACAATTGTTTCTCTATGCTTTCCTGGTATGGATCAGTTGCCTGGTACTACTGGCCTTTGAACGTCGCGGCATTGGACTAATTAGAAAGCAAAATCGTGTCTAACGCCGGGTTATGAATTTGGGGCAAGATTTGTTGGCAGACCTGGCGGTCTTACAGGCCGAAAAGTGTCAACCCTGTTATTAGCCAGCAAATCTGTAAAATATGAAACATCGATTTCACCAATGGATAACCTGCCTGCTATTGCTGTCGACACATTCCCTATTCAGTCAGGTAGTGTACCAATTCCCGACCGTTACCAATCCGGCCGGATGCCCCTACTCGTATGACATATCCATTTCCATCAAGCTTGATTCAGTCAGTGTTACCAATATCTATTTCGACGACGGCACCACTGGATCATTCGCCTTTCAAACCCACTTCTCCTACACCAATATTTTCTCCAATTCCACCCTCCCAGCAGGCACTTTCTATACCTACGAGATGATCATTTTCTCCGACAACCCCAATCTTAATCAACCCTCGCAGACAAACAACGTTAGCGGTGTACCCTTGGAGACCGGTTCAGCCGGCAACTACCGCCCCTCCAACAACCCAACCTATAATTCCTCAGCATCCGCCCTCGGCCTAGTTTTGGGAGGCGTTTATACCTCTCCTACCATTTTGAATACGCTGGGCTACGACAGCGCCGTCATTCACATCAACCTGCCCTGCCTCGACACCACGATGTCGACGGATAACAACCTGCTGCCTGTATTATGGTCGCCCCTGCAAGTGGCCGTGGTGGACAAACAGGTAACCCTTAGCTGGCAGACCTATACCGAACAGCAGAATGCCGGCTTTTCCATTGAACGGAGCACGGATGGTCGCAACTGGACGAAGATCGGCTTCGTGCTCTCACAGACTGCCGATGGCAACAGTTCGACCATACTATCCTACAGCTTTTCGGAAACCCTTCCCGGCAACAACCAATGCCTGTACCGGGTCATACAGCATGACCTGGATGGCAACCAGGCCATCAGTAATATCGCACGTCTTCGGCCTGGAGGGGCATCCGATCGCAACAGCATCACCGTGTTTCCCAATCCCACGGCGGGAAAGATCAGGCTCAGCGGCGTCAATAGCAACACGCCATTCAACATCTACGACAACAATGGCCGCCTGCTGCAGAAAGGCCTCTACCAACAATACATCCAATTGCAGGTGCTCAAACCAGGCGTTTACTGGATACAGGTGCAGCAAAAAGCCATCCGGTTCGTCGTACAATAAAATCACTCCCGATCAAAATACCCGGATCAGATTACTTTCAATCGGTTTGCATACAATTGGCAGAAACACGCAGGGGCTAAAAATTAGCCCCTTCTTTTTTTCATAGTCTATCAACAATTCAGGATATTGCGTCCATAGCTATAGCAGGTAATCGTCAGGAAGGCGATTACCCATCAATCTAAGGAATCCAACCTATTACCCATGGACTTATTGCAAGAGGAACGCCGGATACAGGCTGTGCAGTGTTACAATTTACTCGATACGCCACCGGAAGAAGAATTTGATCATATTACCCGGTTGACAGCCTCCCTCTTCCATGTGCCCATCGCCATCATTTCGCTGTTTGACAGAACCCGCCAATGGTACAAATCCAGGATAGGACTCACCACCAACGAAATAGCCCGCGAACAATCTTTCTGCAATTTCACCATACAACAAACACAGTTGCTGGAAGTGGAAAATGCCACGCTGGATGAGCGATTCCGCCTCCATCCGAGTGTAGTGCCCGAGCAGGGTGTACGTTTCTATGCCGGCATTTCCATGATCGACGACGAAGGCTATGCACTTGGCACTTTCTGCATCGTAGGTTTTGAACCCAAAAAACTCACGGCTGCCGAAAAAGAGCAATTCCTGCTGCTGGCGCAAACAGCCACCGCCCTCATCAAGAGCTACAAAAAGAAAAACGAAGCGCAGCAGTTTGAAAAGATCTTCGAGGTATCGGCCGATTTTGTAGGCCTCTTTGCCCCCAGTGGCACCATCCTGAAAGCCAATCCGGCTTTCTGCAAGGCCATATCGGTGGACAGGGAACGCCTGGCAACGCTTTCCTTCTTCCAGGTGGTACATCCCGACGATCGGCCAGCTGTACTGGCCCTCTTCCACGACTGCCACCTGTGCGATGCGCCCATCCACTTCACGCATCGTCTACGGGTAGACCACAACGTCTACATCACCGTACAATGGACCATTACGGTGGAGCAGCCCTCTGGACACCTGATCGCCATTGGACGCGATATCACCGAAGCAGTACGCCAGGAACAGGAACTGCAGCGCGCCAGGCAGGAGGCAGAACAAGCCAGCACCGCCAAAAGCAGGTTCCTGGCCAATATGAGTCATGAGATCCGCACACCCCTCAATGGCATCATCGGCTTTGCAGGTCTTTTGAAAGAAACATCAATGACTCCGCTACAGTCGCAATACAGTACCATTATCAACCAATCGGCTACGGTATTATTGGGCCTCATCAATGATATCCTCGACTTTTCCAAGATCGAATCGGGCAAGTTGGAGCTGAACCTGGAAGGAACGAATTTGTCCGATCTCGTGGAGGAAACAGCCCATCTGATTGCCTTCCAAACACAGCAAAAAGGCTTGAAGGTGTTGATCAATACATCGAAGCAGCTGCCGGCCAGGGTACTGATCGATCCGCTGCGCGTGAAGCAAGTGCTTACCAACCTGCTCAGCAATGCCGTTAAGTTTACGGAGCAGGGCCAAATTGAAGTAACTGTGGAGCCCATTCGTCATCACGAAGACGGGCAAATGGATATACTATTTCAAGTCCGCGATACCGGCATCGGCATCCAAAAAGAACACTCCGCTAAGATATTTGAATCATTTTCCCAGGCCGACCCCAGCACCACCCGGAAATATGGTGGCACCGGGCTTGGCCTTTCCATCAGCAACTTACTGCTGGAAAAAATGAACAGCCGGCTGCAGTTATCCAGTGAGCCAGGCAAAGGCAGCACTTTCCATTTTGTCCTGAAAGTGACGATAGACGACCATACCGAACCGGCATCCACCACCACTCGTATTGACCCACCTCCTATTGCTAATCAGTCAACCACTTCCAGCACCTCCCAAAAAGCATCGCTGGCCAATCTACCCCTGAGCATACTGATCGTGGAAGACAATATGGTCAACAAGATCTTTGCACGCACGCTCATAGAACGACTGCTGCCCACCGCTACTATCCACGAAGCCAGCAACGGACTGGAGGCCATTGCTGCCTGCGAACAGTACACGCCCGGCTTCGTGTTGCTCGATGTGCAAATGCCTGAAATGAACGGTATAGAAGCGTGTAAACACATTCGCCGGCAGCCTGCTATGCGCGATAAACCGATCATCGCATTAACGGCCGGCAATGTGGTCGGTGACCGTGAAATATGCCTGGAAGCCGGCATGAATGACTTTCTCGTGAAGCCCTTTGCCCTCGACGACCTGGAAAAGCTGGTCAGGAAGTGGGTTGTCCGGGATAGCAACACGCCCCCTCCGCTTTAACGGCCACCGGTATATTTATTTATTACCTCGCACCGTGCCTGGCAACAGCACGCCCAGCTCTTTTTGCGGGTATACCTCCCCAGTTGCCACAAATGCTAAATCCGTGCAGGTTTGTTTTGATGAGCCAGGTCAATTCCATTAAGTTTAAGTATCCATTCACCTCCTTCCCTACACTGCAGTTTCGTTCATCACCCGCTTAAATTAAAGCAAATGAAAATCATATACTTTACGTTATGTATGATCCTGCTGTTGTCATTCGTTTTTGTGCAGGGACAGGAGGTAGATAAAATGCCACAGCTCATCAAAGAGCGTTACACCATTTCCGGGGGTATCCTCGGCGCATATAACCTGACCAGGCTGCGCGTGGGAGACAACAACGGCTCCGTCGAGTCAGACGGCTGGAAATCGGGCTTTGCCGGCGGACTCTGGGCCAACTTCCCGCTAGGCGGCAAAGTAGTATCCATCGAACCGCAGGTACAATACTCCCGCGTAGGCGGCAAAATAAAAACACCCAGTCCCAGTGGCAATCTCGATCAAACGCTCGACTACCTCTCCGTACCGCTCTTGTTCAAATGGAGCTCAAAGTCGGTAGCCCTGTTTGTAGGTCCGCAATTCGATTTTCTCCTGAGTGCGAAAAACAAAAACACCGATACCGACAACAAAGATGCCTTTGAAAGCAACGATATCGCCGTCACCGGTGGCATCGAGTTCATTCCACACGGGCGCATTACCATTTATGCGCGGTATATACATGGGTTTAAAAATGCCAACACCACGTCGTCTCCCGAATACTTCAACCAGGGCGGACAGGCAGGCATTAAACTGAAATTGTTCGGGAAATTCGTACCCGGTGATAAAGATGCCGATGGTGTCATCGATTCAAAAGATAAATGTCCGACGGTGATCGGCCTCGACCGCTATCAAGGCTGTCCGATTCCCGATACAGACGGCGATGGCGTAAATGACGAGGTAGACAAATGTCCCAACCAGACCGGCCTCGCCAAATACCAGGGTTGTCCCATTCCCGATACCGATGGTGATGGCATCAATGATGAAGAAGACAAATGCCCCAACGAAAAGGGTACGGCCAAGTACCAGGGTTGCCCGGTACCCGATACCGATGGTGATGGTATCAATGATGAAATGGATAAGTGCCCCAACGAGAAGGGCCTTGAAAAATACCAGGGATGCCCCATTCCTGATAGTGATGGCGACGGCATCAATGATGAAGAAGACAGGTGCCCCAACGAGCCTGGTGTACCGGAAATGAAAGGTTGTAAGAAGATCGAGAAGTTTGAAGCCAGCAGGGTCACCTTTGCCAGCAGCAAATCCATCCTGACGAAACAGGGCATGACCGAACTGGATATTGTGGTAGCCTTTATGCAACGTGCACCCGAAGGAGTCAAGATCAATCTGGTTGGTCATACAGACAATACGGGGTCCGACAAGATCAATGACCCGCTATCGCAAGCCAGGGCCGATGCTGCCAAAGCCTACCTGGTGAGCAAAGGCATCAGTGCAGACCGGATATCGACCGAAGGCCGCGGATCGGGAGAGCCCATCGCCCCCAACGACACAAAAGCCGGCAAAGCACAGAACAGAAGAGTGGAAGTGAAAATACAATAGACTCACATTACCATAGAGCCATCCAACCCCACAAGCGGAGTGATCCATTCGGACACTCCGCTTTGCTATCAGTACTACTGCAACGGCCAATCACTTATTTACTTATATTGGATCAATAAACTTTACTGGTACCATCAAATACCTTGCATGATCCATTCAGCATCGCTCAAACTGTCCGTTCTTGCTGCATTTTTGTTAGCCATTGCATGGACGGCTCCTGCCCAATCAACTACCAGGAGCGCCGGCAAAGCCTCCTCCAGCCAACGCCCCAATGTTATCATCATCCTAACGGACGACATGGGTTATACGGATATCGGTCACTTCGGTGGCCGCTTCGTGCCTACGCCCGGCATTGACCGGCTGGCACAACAAGGCCGCAGCTTTCACCAGTATTATAGTCCGGCCCCCATCTGCTCCCCCTCGCGCGCCGGCCTGCTTACGGGCACCTACCCCGGCCGCTGGAACTTTGCCACCTACCTCGACAATAAAAAACACAACCGGGAAGCCGAACAGGTCGACTTCCTCGATCCATCAGCCCCTTCCATTGCCCGCTTCTTCAAAAACGCCGGATACGCCACCGGTCATTTCGGCAAATGGCACCTGGGTGGTGGCAGAGATGTAAAGAACGCACCAGGCTTCGTGCAATATGGCATTGACGAACATGCCAGCACCTACGAGAGTCCTGAACCCGACCCATTACTAACAGCTACCAACTGGATCTGGTCCGACAAGGACAGCATCAAGCGTTGGAACCGCACCCAATACTTCGTCGACAAAACGCTCGACTTCCTGCGACGGCACCCCGACCAACCCTGCTTCATCAACCTATGGCCCGATGATGTGCACACACCCTGGGTGCCGCAAAAAAACGATGGCGATACCGGCAAGCTGCCACTCAATGCCGAGCAGGAGCCGGCCTTCAAACGCGTACTCACCGAATACGACCGGCAGATCGGCCGCTTGCTCGAACAATTGGATAAAATGGGCATTGCCAACAACACCATCGTCATTTTCACCAGCGACAATGGCCCTTTGCCCAGTTTCCGGGGCAGCCGCGCCGCCGGACTACGCGGCACCAAATTATCCCTGTACGAGGGCGGTACCCGCATGCCTTTTATCATAAGCTGGCCGGGTCATATCCCGGCTGCTTCGCTCGATACCAGTTCGGTGATCAGCGGGCTCGATCTACTGCCCTCGCTGGCCAACATTTGCAAGGTCCCACTTCCCCGCCCTTACGCGGGCGATGGAACCGATATCAGTAAGGTATTGCTGGGCAAGCCAGCCACCCGCACAAAAGACATCTGCTGGGAATATGGCCGCAACAACATCGCCTATCGGTACCCGGCAGCTCATGATAAAAGTCCGCAACTCGCCATCCGATCGGGCGACTGGAAACTATTGATGAACAGCGATGGCACCGGTGCGCAGTTATTCAATATCCTGAAAGATCCGCATGAAGATAATAACCTGGCATCCACCAAACCGGCTATTGCACAAAAACTCTCGGCAAAGCTCATGACCTGGTGGACATCATTGCCGAAGTATACCGCGCAACCATAATCAACCGCTCAAAAGTTCCACCACCTATCCTATTTCCGTGCCTCCCGGGCAAGCGATATCGCTATGCCTCCACACCAACAGACTGGCACTCAACGGTGATGCACCCGCCTGCAGATTAAACCAGGATCAGCCGGCTGCCATTCCATTATTTTTCCTTTGAAATATTAAAGAATCTATCTACTTTGCAATTCAAAGTGCTTTTAACCACAGAAACCATACACCCTTTTTATAGCGCTCACGGGCTTTGAACCATAAGTAATCACACCTAAAAATAACGTCATGATTACCACCGGGATGAAAACCATGCTGGCCATACTGTGCTGCCTGTTAGTTTGCGGTATCAGCCACGCCCAAACACTCGACAAGGCCAGGCTCGATCTGTTGTTTGACCGCCTGCTCGACAAGCACAAAGGCATGGGTAGTATCACGCTCACCAAAGACGGTAAGCTGCTGTACACGCATTCATTTGGCTATGCGCAGATCACCGATGCCGGCAATAAACCGTTGACCGACAACACCCGGTACCGCATTGCTTCGATCACCAAAACCTATACCGCCGTAATGATCCTGCAACTGGTGGAAGAAGGCAAACTCAAACTGACCTCCCCCCTCGGCCAATTCTTTCCGCAGATTCCGAATGCAGACAAGATCACGATCGCACAGATCCTGCAGCACCGCAGTGGCATCCCCGACATGACCGTCGATCCCGGTTGGAGAGCACAAGCCCATACCCACGAAGAGATCGTGGCCGCCATCGCCAAGGGCAAACCCTTGTTTGAGCCCGACAGCCAGCACCTCTACAGCAATACAGGTTATGTGCTGCTGGGTTATATATTGGAAAAAGTAGAAGGCAAGCCCTACGCGGACATACTACAACGACGCATCAACAAAAAGATCGGATTACAAAATACCTACCTGGGTATCGGCAACACTGATACAAGCAAGCAGGAGGCGCTTTCGTACCGGTATATGGGTGCCTGGAAGGAAGTGCCGGAGATGGACCTCAGCATTCCCGCCGGTGCCGGCGCCATCATCGCCACCCCAACCGATATGTGCCACTTTATCACCGCCTTGTTTGAAGGGAAACTGCTTTCTAAAAAAAGTCTTGATTTGATGACCACGATGCGCGACGGTGAAGGCATGGGCATGGAACCTTTCTCATTTGCCGGCCACACGCTGTATGGCCATACAGGCGGCAGCAATGTGTCGGGCTCCTGGCTGGCCTATGAGCCTACTGAAAAACTGGCCCTGGCCTATACCACCAATGCCAAGATCTATCCCGTGAAGGACATCGTTGCCGGTGTTTTCGACATCTACTGGAACAAACCTTACCAGGTACCTACGTTCGACGCCGTGGCCGTGAGCGACGAATTGCTCAATCAATATGTTGGTGTTTACGTAATCGCCGGTACGCCGGCGAAGATGACAGTTACCAAAAACGGCAGCAACCTGTTCATCGACAACAATGGAAACGCCATTCCGCTCGAAGCGACCTCCGATACCACCTTTACCCTCGCCCCCGGCGTTACCGTTACCTTCGATACCGCCAACAAACAAATGACCATCAAGCGTCCCCAGGGAGAAAGAGTGTTTACAAAGCAGCCATGAGCCCATGGCACAGGCTTTGCAAACCTGCCAGTGGCAGCCCTTTCCTTAAAACCGGCCGCCCATTCAACCTACCTTTTTATGGAGTGGAAAGAGATCTTGCTGAGCGACCTGAGCTGGTCGGCCGCATTGGAAATACTCATACGTACGCTATTGATGTTCACCTTCGTATTGCTGATGCTACGGGCCTCGGGCAAGAAGGGGGTGCGACAACTATCGATCTTCGAGGTAGCCATCATCATAGCGCTGGGTTCCGCAGCCGGTGATCCCATGTTCCGGCAGGATGATGCGATCGTTCCTTCACTCATCGTTTTTACGGCCATCCTCGTCTTCTACCGCGGCATTACCTGGTTATCGGCCCGCTTCGAACGGTTTGAAAGTATTTTGGAAGGCGATCCGGTGACGATCATCAAAGACGGACAGATCGAGCTCAACAACAAAGGCAACTCGCCGTTTGCGCGGGATGAGTTCTTTGCGGAGATGCGGGCGAAAAGCATCGAGCACATGGGGCAGGTAAGGCTCGCCGTGCTGGAAACCAATGGTACGGTCAGTTTCTTTTACTTCGAAGACAAAGACGTAAAGCCCGGCCTGCCGGTATTGCCCGACACCTACGAAACAGCCTGCACGCATATAGCGGGCGATGGACTATATGCGTGTTGTTATTGTGCCCATACACTGCCGCTGAAGGCTGGTAAGCACCAATGCCCGCGCTGCGATAAAAAGGAATGGGTGAAGGCGATCGATACGCGCCGTATTACTTAACCGGCCATGCTGCACCCTACCTACCCGGGGCGGGATACTTAGCCGCCACTGCATCGATTACGAGTACCCAGTCGTTACCGGTGCCGATGGATGGCGGGGTAAATTCTGCGGCAGCCTTTCGCTGTACCGTCCCGATCTTACTGGCCTTGCCATCTTTGGGATTGAACCACCAGGCGACAAATGCATCGCCACTCAGCAACGAGAGGTCGACCTGCACCGTTTTACCGATCGGCAGGTAGATCATGGCGTAGCTATCCTTGCCTTTCGGCTGGATACTACGTACTTCTTGCCTCCCGATCCGCAGCCTATATTTCGGTACATTAGCGCATGAAATGGATCACCCGCGAAAGACCTAAGATCGACCGCATCGCCTGCCCCTGGCTCCTGCTTCGCTTTGTGGATCCGGAAGCGGAAATCATCTATGTACCGTTTGACCAGGTGCTGCCGCTGTCTCAATCGCTGCCAGCCATTCCCTTCGACATTCCCGGTGTGGAATATACCCACTATGGAAAGGATTGCACCTTCGACTACATCATTCGCAAACACGGCATTACAGACCAGGCGGTCCTCGATATGGCGCCTATTGTGCGCGGGGCCGATACCGACAAACACGAACTGGCCCGGCAGGCGGCCGGCTTATGGGCCATTGCAGCCGGCATGGCTTACAATTACCCCGATGATCAGGTGCTGCTGCAACAAGGCATGATCATTTATGATGCGTTGTACAGCTGGGCCAAATACCTGCAACAGGAACGGCACCTGCAACATCCGCAGGAAGACCTGCTGATCCAGGTATTTGATAAATTCCTGAAAGCCCATACCACGAAAAAAATCCCGGCCTGGGCCCGTGAACTCAAAGAAATGATCCAGGATCATATCGACAGCAACCTCAACCTCACCGAGCTGTCGCGTAACCTCGATATCAATCCTTCGTATTTATCGCGTGAGTTCTCCAAACATTTCGATAACCTCAGTTTTGGCGAATACATCCGCCGGCAACGCATAGAAAAAGCCATCGACCTGATGAAAGACCCAGCCCATTCACTCACGCATATCGCTTACCTCACCGGCTTCTCGGACCAAAGCCATTTTACGCGCATCTTTAAGAAGCATACCGGGCAAAGTCCTTCCGCGTATCGTAAAAAAAACAGCCCAAAAGGTAAAGAATAGACCACGCAGTAAAACCTGTTCTATTTCATGACACAGAAGCGGGATAGCATTGCAGGGTAACAAACCATGACTGTGATGAAGCATCTCCGACTTTACTGTAGCGCCCTATTCCTGACTGTCTTAAGTGTTCATACCACCGCCGCACAACAACCGCCTGTAACCTACCCCAGGATCACCGCGTATGTAGGCATCCTGCATCCTCTTGTCACGGTTAGCCGTGCGCAGGAACCCCATTACAATTTTGATGGCGCGTATGTAGTCGGAATGCCTACGGGCATCAATATCTGGAAGAGTGCGCGGATCGGCTTTTCGATGGAGTTTGTGCCCCTGATCCGTGCCAATGGCGGCACCAGCAAGATGAACAATTTCCTGTTTCACCCCGGCGCTTTGTTTGGCCTGGGTAAGGGATTTACGCTGGCTACCCGGGCCGCTTTTGAAACATCTGGTAGATATGGCTTCACGCCCGTGCTCAACAAGATTGTGAAGAAAGGAGCTGGCAGTAGTGTATTTGTAGCCGTGCCGGTACCTGTCAGGTTTGGCAATGACCAGCCGGTCAGTTGTACCCTTGGCTTTCAGTTTGGGATCATCTTTTAACGCACCGACTGACCTGTTTACACTGGCCCCACCTGGTTGCTGAAAGTTGACCACGGTGAATGGGAGTATTATTATTTACGCTTTCAACTCAATCCAGGTAGGCGCGTGGTCACTGGCCTGCTCCCATCCTCGTACGTGGGTGTCTACGCCTGCCTTGCGCAGGCGGGGCCGCAGTTGCGGACTGAGTAGGAAATGATCGAGCCGCAGGCCGGCATTGCGTTCCCAGGCCTGGCGCAGGTAATCCCAGAAAGTATAGATCACTTGGCGCGGATAACGGTGACGAAGTGCATCGGTCCAACCCTGTTGCTGCAGGCGTGCAAACACCTGCCGCATCTCGATGCGAAAGAGTGCGTCATCGATGTATTTTCCGGGTTTGTAACAGTCCAGTTCCGTGGGCATGATGTTGAAGTCGCCAGCCAGCACCACGGGTACCTCATGGGCCAGCAGGGTTTTCGCATGGGCCTGCAATCTTTTATACCATTGCAGTTTATAGCTGAACTTAGGTCCCGGGTAAGGATTGCCATTGGGCGCATATAGACAAGCGATAACGATCTTGCCCACGATGGCTTCCAGGTAACGGCTTTGCACATCGTTGCGCCCGCCGGGCAGTTTACGGCGCAGTTCCTGGATGGGCTCGGTGCGCGAAAGGATCGCCACGCCATTCCAGGTCTTTTGCCCGTGCCACAAAGCCTGGTAACCAGCCTTCGCTATAGCTGCTTCCGGAAACCTTCCCTGCTCGGCTTTCAGTTCCTGCAGACACACGATATCCGGCCTGGATTCCAGCAACCAGCGCAACAACACAGGCAGCCGCTTATTGATATTATTGATATTGTAGGTAGCGATCTTGATCATAGAATTCCAGCAGCAAAAGATTTGCCTATACTGCCAGGTACACTTTGAAAGGGTCATCGTTGGGCAGGAAAACAGGAGGCATTAGTGGTCCTCATCTTGCACAATAACAGGAAACAACAAGGAAAAGACCGACCCCTTCCCTTCTACCGATTCTACCAACACGACCCCATCATGCTGCCGCATGATACGGCGCGCCTGCGATAAGCCGACACCAACACTGTCAACATGTGCTTTGGGCTTTAGCTGCACAAACAGGTCAAATATCTTTTCCAGGTGGGTGCCTTCGATCCCGATGCCATTGTCACGGATGCACACTTTATGGTATTTACGGTACTGCGTGCCCACCTGCGCATGTTGTATACTGCCGGCGTCCACGATGTCCGCAAAAATGTCGATGATCGGTAGGATATAGCCTTGGGAATACCTGAGTGCGTTGTCGATAATATGGTAAAGCACGATTTCCAATTGCCCGGCAATACCTGCCACTACTGGCAATGAGTGGACGGTTACAACAGCCTGCCTGCTTTTAATACCGGTCCGCAAACCAATCAGCACGTTGGCTACCACTTCCTGCAGGTCTACTTTCGTGAATTTTTCCGGGGCAGCTTGCATATCGGCCAGTTCATTCAACCGATTGATCTTTGCACTCAGGTCACCGGACAGTCTATTGATCTTGACGGCCAGGTCCCGCACCCGGTGTTCAGGAGGCAGCGAGACATCGTGGACGATCATGTCGGTAAATACCTGCAGCTTGCGCAAAGGCTCTTGCAACGAATGACGGCTCACGTGTTCATATTGGCGAACATCATCGCGGGAAGCTGCCAGATCCTGTTGCGCTTTGTTCAACACCAGCGCTTTGGCCTGCTGTTGATCCTGATTGTGCAGGTGGAAGGCGATCAGATCAGCAAACAGGTTGAACATTGTGACCATATTGCCAGCCTTCAGCGGCAATGGTTTCGGATCGATGGCACACAGCGTACCGAAGAACTGTCCGGATTTCAGGAAGATGGGTATGGAAATATAACTCTGAAATCCATACATCTTGGGGGTATGGTGATTGAAGAAGTATTTATCCTTTGCCACTTCATCTATAATTACCGGTTGCCCATGTCCCCGTATCTCGTTGCAAATGGTAGTTTCCAATTGCAGTTCCCCACCGGGCTTCAATCCAAAGCCGATCTCGTCCTGCACGGCACAGGCAATCCACCGGTTTTCCGTAACCCGGGCTACGGCGGCGAACCCCATGTTGGTCGTTCGGCAAATAAGTTCCAGCATAGATGGCACGATCTCCAATGACTGGATCTTTTCAACATCCCTCCTGAATTCTCCTTCCAGTGTAACCATTGTCAAATGGGTTTTTATAAAGATCGGGTAATTGCCTGGTAGCGTAGTTATCAGGCAGGTAAAAACACAGTAAAAGTAGCACCTTCCTGTGGTTTGGAGGAAGCCACGATATCTCCCCCATGTTGCTGGGCGATCTTTTTACACAGCGATAACCCAATGCCCGTACCATGGTACTCGGATTTGCTGTGTAACCGGTAAAAGATATCGAATACCTTATCTGCATCTGCTGCATTGAATCCAATACCATTGTCTCGTACGATGATGGTATGATACATCCGTTCCGGATCAAGTTTACCCTGGCCTTCGGGCTTTGATTGCGGCGGCGCAGCCTCGATGCTAATTTCGGGCACCACACCTGGCTTGTTGTACTTTAAGGCATTCGACAGCAGGTTGCCGAATAGCTGCATCATCTGAAGGCCATTGGCGTTCACAATGGGCAATGCGCTTACCCTGATCAGGGCTTTCTTTTCTTCGATCAGCAGTTCAAAATCTTCCATGGCTTCGTGTATGACCTTGTTGAGATCAATCCGTTCTATCTTTTGAAGTGGCTGGGAAGAGAGCTCTGCATAGGCCAGCAGGTCACGTACGAGGGTATTCATCCGATCGGAGGACCGCCTGATCTTCGCAGCATAATTGGTGTCACCAGTTTGTTTCGGCGCAGTTACCTGTTCCAGCCGGTCGGCGTAAATAGAAATTTTACGCAGCGGTTCCTGCAAATCATGAGAAGCGATATGGGCAAACTGTGCCAGATCGCTATTGGACCGTTGCAGCTCTTTATTCACTGCCGCCAGGTCGGCCGTACGATCTTCCACCATTTGTTCGATGCGCTGCCTGGCCAGCACCTGGGGAGTCACATCGATCGAGATGGCCAATACCCCCAGTATGTGTCCATCACTATCACGGTAGGGTTCGTACACGAAATTCTGGTATACCACATCAGGTTTTCCTTCACGGATCAGGTGCACGGGCCGTTCACTCGCGGTAAAGGTTTTGCCGGTATGGTACACTTCTGCCATCACCGCTTCCAGCCCCTGGTTGCGGGCATCCGGCAATCCGTCAAAGATGGGGCGGTGCATCACCGACTCCACCGGCTTGCCCCATATCTTCAACATGAGGGCATTGGCCATCTCCACCACATGTTGTGGCCCCAGCAGGATGCACATCGCTACCGGTGCCTGCAAAATCATGTTGCGGAAATTTTGTTCACTTTGCTCGATCCGGGATTTGGCAATATGCAGATCGGTGATGTCTGCCGCTGTATTCATGACCCCGTAAATATTGCCAGCCGCATCGTACAGTGGGGTAAAACTATAATTGAAGTAATAGGGCTGTAATACGCCTTCTTTCACCAGGTCCACTCGTTGGTTCCTGGCGTGAAAAGGTATCCCAGTCGTAAACACTTTATCCAGTTGATCGTAAATGCCCGTATCGACCAGTTCCGGCAATAAGTCCGCATAGCGTTTTCCTATTACATCGTTGCCTTTTCCCCACACGTCCAGGATCGACTGGTTGACGTATTGAATGCGCATGTCGCGGCCCACGTACACCCCTATCGGAAAAGGAGCGCCGGCCACCAGCGATTCGGCCTGGTTGTCGTAAAAGCGCCCTGAAGGCGGTTGGGGTCCGTAAGCGGCCCCTTCGGCAAAAGAATCCTGCATAATTTTATGTATGGCCACTCCGGGTTTAGCGGTCCCGGAATGTATTACAATAATAGAAGTTGAACGTAACTAATGTACAAAACCTTCAGTTACAACAAAACAAACGCCACCGACAACCCAAATCAATCAGCTGGAAAAACTGCCGCTTGCGTCCCTATTTGTCCATTTCAGACAACAAATAACCGATGAAAATACCCAGCAGGCTATCCCCACCATGCCCCAAAAGGCTCCTCGTTACAAGCCAGTTAGAAAAAACGCCCGGCTATCGACCACAATTAACTAACTTTCGTCAGTTTTCCCTTACATAAATACCCCTTTTTGTTGAAACAACTCCTTTTGGTGGATGATGATGCTGACGACGCTTTCCTGTTTAAGGAGGCGATCGATCGCATGCAATTGGCTATCTGCCAGACGGCAGAAGACGGCATTGCGCTGTTTAAACAGCTGGCCGCAGCCAACAGCGCCCTGCCGGATATTATATTCCTGGATATCAACATGCCGATGATGACCGGTTGGGAATGCCTGACAAAACTAAAAGGGGAAGAAGCTTACAGCCCTATTCCTGTAATCATGTATTCTACGTCCACGGCCAAAAGTGATATCGACAAATCGTTTGAACTGGGGGCATCATTGTTTATTTCGAAGCCAGAAAATTTCCAGGAGCTGACCAGGATTTTGGCGATCATAGCGATCAACCCCCTCTCCTCACTCCCGGAATTGTTGGCAGGGAGTCAACATGTTAAAAGTCCGACCCAGCTGAATCCGTCCAGGAACTAATATTTGTTACTGTGTCTTAAGATCAACTTGTGCGTTATGAATAGTACATCTGCATCCAAAAAGTCACTACATCATGGCAACTTGCATATCTATAATGAGCAGGAAAACCGTACCGCTCAGTTGGAGGAAGAGCTGGCTGATGCGCTTTTATTGCACAGGTTGAGTACAGAAATGATCCAGGAAGATGGGATAGATGGGCTGTATAAAAAAATTGTGCAGGCGGCCGTGGCGCTCATGCGTTCGCAGTTTGCCACCCTGCAGATGCTGTATCCCGACGAAGGCACGGTCGGTAAGCTCCGTATCCTGGCCAGCAGCGGCTTCACGCCGGAGGCGGAAGAATACTGGAAATGGATTTATAGTTATACGGGTAGTTCTTGCGGAGAGGTGTTGAGGACCGGCATACGACAGGTAATTCCGGACTACCGCACTTGTGCATTTATGCAAAACCAGCCCACGCTGGCGGTATTTTTAGATGGCGGCGTCATTGCGGCGCAAAGCACACCACTCTATTCCAGAAGCGGTCAACTGCTGGGCATGATATCGACGCATTGGGACCATCCGCATACACCACCCAAAAGACGGCTCGACCTGCTGGATATTTTGGCCCGCCAGGCGGCCGACCTGATCGAGCGCACCTCGTTGTTGACAGACCTGGAGAGCAAGGTGGCAGACAGGACGCGGGACCTGCAACGGTCCAACGAAGACCTGCAGCAGTTTGCCCATGTGGCCAGCCATGATTTGAAAGAGCCGGTTCGTAAGATCCGCACCTTTGGCTTACGCCTGAAGAATGAATGCAGTGACCATATGACGGCGGTATCAACACGGTATACCGATAAAATACTCGAGTCGGCCAGCCGCATGTCGACCATGATCGAAGGGATACTGACCTACTCATCGGCCAATGTGGCCCTGCAAAATGTGGAGCCCATCGACCTCAATCGCATCCTTACCGACATTGTCATCGACCTGGAGGTGATGATCGCCGACAAGCATGCGACCATTGAATGCGGGCCTTTACCGAATGTGGAAGGCGTGCAGGTGCTGCTTTACCAACTCTTCTATAACCTCCTCAACAACTCGCTGAAGTTCTCGAAACCTGCCGGTACGCAGCGCATCACTATGCAGGCGACATCGCTGGTAAAAGATGGCCGGGCCTATGCGCAGATCCTGTTGACCGATACGGGTATCGGTTTTGATCCTGTCTATAACGAAAAAGTATTTGAAACCTTTACCCGCCTGCAGGCAAAAAGCAAGTACGACGGTACTGGCCTTGGCCTTTCCCTGGCGCGGAAGATCGTCGAGCGGCATCAAGGCACTATCACCGCTGATGGCCGTATCGATCAGGGAGTTACCATCACCATCGTGTTGCCCTGGCGCAGTGATTCCCTAAGCTCAGCGTGCTGTGGTCCCCCTATGCTACTTCATTAACAGAAGCTGTTATCGCTATTGCATCCCGCCATGCCGTGGTACGCCCTATCACTAACGGGCATACTGCACGCATATCCATAAAGGACCACAGTGGTGATCGATTTCATGCACAAAAAGGCATCAAAACCTGGCATTACTGCCATAATTCCTGGATATAAAATAATTGTAAAATAACTGCCCCTTCGTTTAGTACCGATCGACGGTTTAGTTGTTATATAAGAAAGGATAAGGTTTAAGGTTAACGAATTTAGTTAGTTTGGCCCTGCGTGTCTACGTGGGGCTTTCTTATAAACTTTTTAGACTGCTCCACAGCTAAAACAATGCCTGGACGTATTGCAGACTGATCAATGGGATCTTCTGTAGTAGTTTGGAACAACAGTTCAAGCATTGGGGTTTATACATTTGTAGGTTAAGGCTCTTAATTAGATACCCCGCTCTTGTCGAAGAGTGGGGTTTGTTTTATTTAGGCAAGTCATAAATGACAGCCACAGCATTATAGTATATATCTACTTTTCGAAAGACTGGTAAGGCAGGTGGACGTAACTGAAAAAAGTATTCGAAAGTATAAGGTAATTGGCCCTATTGCATTTTATTGCTCCCTTTGAGGAACTGGAAAAAGATAAACAGGCCCACAGCGCCTACAAAAGAAATGTAATGATATACATCCTGATAAGTATTGCGGTATTGTTGGGCACGTTAGTTTATGCAGACATCAGGTTTGATGGGCATTTGTGACAACTCAACGAAAGCACATGAAGAAGATCATTGACCAAATCTATTACCTCGCCGCTACGGTTTACCGGACACTTGAAGCTGCCCGGCTCCATTCCCCCCATTTCCGGATGGTGGTAATCCTGGCATTTGGCACATTTTTATTGGCCACCTGCATTGCCATACCGCTCGCCGTGCCGATCACGACCTGGAGCCCCCGCGAACCAAAGATCATCCAGTGGCTGAAAGCAGGCCTCTATTTTGGAGCCCTCTTCATCCTGTTTGGCATAGTGTTCAGAAAACGCCTCCTCGATAAAAAAGAAGTAACAACAGAAAGCATTAGAAAATGTAAGAGATATGGTCCTTGGATCTTCTTCGGACTAATACTGCTAATGACAGCCTTATTGATCAAGAGAGGAATCGATATGGGAACGATAAAATGGTAAATGACTGTCTCGGGTCTTTAGAGAGCATTGGTTTGCACACCCCCCAAAAACCAAGAACCCAGCCTCCTCAGCTGGGTTTGGTTTCGCCTTAACCATTAAACCTAATTTCTATGAGTGTAATTGAACAGCCTGAGTTTAAAAACAACCCGGCCCGCGAGCCGGGTTAATAACAAAAACTGAAAAAAAGTATTCTCCTGGTGATTATGTACGAAGCAGCAATCCATATAGATTACTAAATTAAAAATATTTTACAGGCAGGGGTAGTTGTACTTAGCTGATCTTTTCCGGGCAGTCACAGTTTCTACCCAACTTGCGGGCATTCCGCCACAATACCTGGATAAAGCTGCGTATAGGTACGCATACAGCCAGATTTTGACGCCAGCCGGCACCGGCACATCATTTTATATAATCCTTAAAACAACTTATTATGGAACAAATGATCAACTTATACGACCTGCTGGAACATGAGATCAATGACCTCTATTCTGCGGAAGAGCAGATCATCGAAGCCCTGCCCAAGATGATCGAAAAGGCTGAAAACCCCAGGCTCAAGGCAGCGCTTAACGAACACCTGACCATCACCAAAGGCCACAAGGACCGCCTCGACCAGGTGAAGAAGATACTGCTGGCCGGTGAACAAGAAAAAAAGCCCGGCTTCCTGGAAAAGATCTTCGGCTCCTCCAAATGCAAAGGCACGGAAGGGCTCATCAAAGAAGGGGAACACATGATCAAACAAAACATGTCGCCCGAAGTGAGGGACGCCGCCATTATCGCCGCTGCCCAAAAGATAGAACACTACGAGATTTGTGGATATGGTACTGCCCGTGCCTATGCGATGCAATTGGGATTATCGAAGATAGAAGGATTGCTGAAACAAACACTCGACGAAGAATACGAAGCAGACGACAAATTGAGCGAGCTCGCCTTCTTCGATGTGAACCTGGATGCAGAAGTGGCGGATGGTCCCGTTAGCAAATGATAACAACACAGCACCAGCAACCTACACGAGACAATTACACAGGCGTCCAAAGGGGCGCCTGTGGTCGTACAGGCCTGTTATCATGCCTGCAACAATGGCAAGCCCTGCAAATGGTCCGTTGATCAGCCCCCTAACGAAGCTTATCGGTGCCAAAAAGAAAAACCCCGCATAGACATGCGGGGCGTCGCTAATCAAATTCGTTAACCATTAAACCTTATCCTTTCTTATATAACAACAAAAACATGAATCAGTACTAAACGATTTTCAAGTTTTTTTAGATCATTTTTCCTACCCGGAAGCGATCAACGGATATGCCTACCATCTCACTTTCCCAACACCGCCTCCAACATATCGTCGGTAATAAATATAACACCCAGTATCAGCATAAATTTCCCTATCCCAGGTTCCGGCCACTGGTCAAGGAACAGGTCAGCCATCTTATTGATATAATTCGCCTGGTACCTGAACGGCTTCGCTGCACGATCCCCTTCGTGTAAACCAAGCGTAAATACATTGCAGTAGGCCGCCCTGAGCCTGTCGCCTTTTCTGAGAAAAGCTTTCTCATTAAAGTCTTTTCTATGCGCCTTATACAAAGCATTAAAATCCTTGAACCTACCCATATCAACCTGGATAAAACGCCGGTAGCGTTTACAGATCACTTCACAGGCTATGACAGGATCGGCCGGAGGCCGAACCGTCTGGGTCAAGGTCAACAACACCAGGCCCATGAATTCGACCAGGCTGCCCTTCCAGGTCATCCTATCGCCTTCTTCGGGTGTGCCTACAAAAGCATTTTGGGGCCTCTCCAGGTATAACTTGATTTCGGGCAATCGATGACGGTTGCCTGTCTTGCCGACATTAGACATGTCGAGCTGACCGTCCGCTGCGACCTCAACAGTTCCCAATTGCCGTCTCCCCTGTTCCGCTATATAGCCGTCAACGTCGCAATCATTCTCCAGCGCCAACCGCATAGACTGGAAATCAGCATAAGGATGAATATTCACGATGACATGACGGTGCATTTCTTCCCACACCTCTTCGGGCTCGTGATCCTGGGTTTTGCTGATAGCCAACACAGCAGTCAGTATTTCTACCTTACTTCCCAGCCATTCCCACCTCTCTTTTCCCGGAGCCTGGTTCATTTCAGCCATGACAGTATTATTTAGTAAATAGATAGACTACTGCTTCTCCACTCCCAACACTTGCAGTAGCAACAGTTCCGATACAAATAACAGGTTGAAAACATGTGCCAAAATAGCCGGGTTAAGCTCTGGGCACCGGGCAGCAAATTCGGAACCGGTAACGGCGTTGTAAGAAGCCTGCACCATGAAACCCGACAACACCCTTTTATCGTCGGCCGATCGCTGCTGCAAAACCAACTGGCTCGCCTTCTGCAAGCGGTCGGATTTATCGCGGATATTATCAACATTTACAGCATACCCCATTGCGGTATAGACCGCTTCGATGTCGGGATATCCCTCAAAGTCCACCTCCACGGCAGTCAGCAGCAGCTGACAGATGTCTTCCCGTGCTTGAGACGGCTTTTTATCACGCATGATCCCCAGCCGCTCACATAAAACAACGACTCCCAGAAAGTCGACCAATTCGGCCTCCCAGACAAGCTTTTTCCCAGCCACTGGTTGCCCCACAAAAAACTCCGGATCAGGCCAGGTTTCGTACCCCTCCACCGCAAAACCCAAGTCTTCCAATTGCGCCTTGTGATCGGCATCCATCTCATGGGTGGCCCGTATACCATGCTTTTCCATATCCAGCAATGTGCTCTCCACATCACATAACGGTTGAAGCGCGAGGCGCATGGCTCGGAAGTTGAGATAGGGCCCCAAATCCAGGTCTGAGTCCGATAGTATTTTTTCGCCCAGTTCATCGATGTCCACATTGGGTACATCAAGGCTATAGATCAATACAAACTCTACAAATTGAACCTGGGCATTGATCAATTCGTTTTTTTGGTCTTCGGAAAGTTGATCGTATCCAGACATGCAATGCTTTTTAAAATGATGAATGTTAAATGACCTGATTACCAGGCACCAAAAAGAAAACCCCGCATAGACATGCAGGGCGTCGCTAATCAAATTCGTTAACCATTAAACCTTATCCTTTCTTATATAACAACTAAACCGCGAATCGGTACTAAACGAAATCAAACTTTTTTTAAGAAAACTTTTTATACCCAAAAGGGATCAAGTCATCAGTATGCATCTCCTGCAAACCTTTCGTCAGTTGTGCATGAGCAGACTGATCATTACCTGCACATATGGGTATAAAAGGAGGAACTTGCCGCGCGGCATTTGACCTCGATAGACGAGTAAAGCATCACTTCACGTAGCCCTTACTCCTGAACAGGGGAGAAGGACGCATTTGCTGACCGGCTGCCTCTTTAAAGTCTTTGACGGTCTTTCCATCGTACCGAAAAACCCCACCGCCCGATCCAAACCATATACTTCCATCCTTCGCTTCCACGATCGCCAAAAAATCCATTGCCTCGCCTGACATGATTTCGGTTACGACCGGTTTATCCTGGTACAACGACTTTTGATCGTACCGGGTAAGCGCCCAGCCTCTCGAATTTACCTCACCGGTCGTCCAGATAATTCCTTTATTATCTTGTAGGATGGCATACGCTGCGCGTTGCGATACCTTGGAATATGTGCGGTGGCTTGCTGTTGTGCACAGGCAGTGTCAACCACCAGCAGCAGGAGCCAGGTATAGCCGTGCAGGTATTTCATACAATACCGAAACTACCTCAATTCGATCAGTTTGACCGGTCAGGATGGTAAATTCCACCGTAAAGGTTGTAAATTATTGTAAACGGGCGCCTGATAGTACTTTTCGAAAAACCGCACCGCGTCGCCACAGCCAAGCTATTTGACCGTCCGCATCAAATACCTCTTATGCGCCTTAGCCAATTTTAGGAGCAAAAACCGTGTACTACCAACGACTATTATTGACATGGATGATGGCCGGCATCCAGATGACGCACGCCCAGCCGACCTCCATATGGGCTTTCCCGGGCATCAGCTGGCAATCAAAACATCACCAGCGCATCACCGCACAATATGGCTACAATCCGCAATGGAACATGCACGCCGCCTATGTGCAAGCCTTCCTACCAATCAACAAGCATATTACCCTCAACCCCGGCTACCTCTACCTGCAACGCAACCGTCCCCGGCTGGAGGAGCACGGCCTGATGCCAGCCATCATCTTCACGTGGTCTATCCGGCAACTCATCATTGACGATCGTAACCTTTATTGGCTCCGCATCAGGCACGCCGCCGAGGATATCCAGCTTTACCGTAACCGGTTGCGGATCTCCTATAGTATTTCTGCCGGACCGCTCACCATTAAACCCTACTGTTATGTAGAAGTTTTCTATCTCTTCAACCCTGGCCGATGGACACGTAACCGGGTAGCCCCCGGTATTTCAGTAGACCTGGCACATCGATTCAATCTCGATATCTCCTTCAATCGTGAACTCGATTATTTCAATGGACGTTCCAACCTCATCTTCCTCATGAGTACGGTCTCGCTCAACCGGCGCACTACAAAGTAGTGATGAGCGCCATAATCAACAACTACGACTGTCGCAGAAAAATAAAGTTCCCGAACGCTTGGCAATTTTACATCAGCAAACAAACAAATACAACAACCATGAACATCTCCTTACAACAAGCCAACCAGGCCTTGCAACAAGCCATCGACAAAGCAGTCGAGATCAGCGTACCGGTCAACATCGTGATAGTCGACAATACTGGCTACCTGAAAGCATTCGCCCGCATGGACGATGCCCTCCTCGGGTCCATCGACATCGCCTTGCAGAAAGCCAAAACATCCATGCTTTTCCGTATGGACACAGAAGCCGTAGGTGATTTCCTACAGCCCGGTGCTAAAGCTTATGGACTCGAGCTTACCAATGGAGGCCTGCTCGGCTTCGCCGGCGGAAAGCCCATCACGATCAACGGACAGGTCGCTGGCTTCATCGGCATTTCAGGCGGCGCTATCACGCAGGACGCACAGATCGCGCAGGCCGGTAGTAAACTGTAAACGTCATTTATTCAAACACCATACAAACATTTACTATGGCAGACAAAAAAAGGATCCTCATCACCGGAGCAGGTTCCGGATTGGGAGAAGGCGCAGCAATCGGTTTAGCAAAACTTGGCCACCAGGTCATCGCCGGCGTACAGATCTCACCGCAGGTCACCGCCCTCCGCGCTAAGGTGGAAGAGCTCGGCCTGCAAAACACCCTGCGCGTCGAAAAACTGGACGTCACCGATGCTTATGATGTGAAGTACGCCCTCACCTGGGACATCGACATCCTCTTCAGCAACGCCGGCATCGGTGAAGCCGGCCCCGTATTCGAGATTCCGGTAGACCTCGTCAGGCGTAATTTCGAGACCAATGTATTTGCCCCGCTGCACCTGGCACAAGGCTTCGTAGCCAAATGGATCAATGAAAAAAGAAAAGGAAAGGTAGTCTTCACTTCCTCTATGGGCGGCCTCTTCACCCCCGATGGCTATGGCATCTATGTGTCGACCAAGCATGCACTGGAAGCTGTTGCAGAAGCAATGTCTTCCGAATTGAAACCCTACAATATCCAGGTGCAGACCATCAACCCGGGCGCGTATCTGACTGGATACAACGAAACCATGGCCGACAACCCCTTCCGTTGGCTCGACGACAGCAAGAACTTCACCAAGCGGGCCGATATGCGTGCCACCTTCGATTCGCTACTGGGTACACCTCAAGGCCGTCTCGATCCCAAAGAAATGATCGACGCGATCATTCGCATCGTACCATCCGAAAAAGGCAAGTTCCGCAACGTGGTACCACAATTCGTGGAGGATATGCTGAAAGATCATCAACAGAAAGCCTGGGAGGTGACTATTTAAAAAAGGCTTGCGCTACGAAACGATTCCCGGCAACCGAACTGAAGCATATGCATACGGTGCAGAGGATTTAAGTTGTCCGGGGATCTTTTTCCCACCATACTATTTCATATGCAATACCCACATCAGCCGGTAAAGCGGTGCAGCATACTCACCATCCTGTTGCTGATCATCGCACTACCCGCCTTTACACAACATACCATGAACAATAAAACATTGATCAAGGAGGCCTTCGAAAAGTGGGCCAAAGGCACAGGTTCTTTTTTCGACCTGTTGGCCCCCGATGTGGTCTGGACGATCACTGGAAAAAGCGCCATTGCGAAGACCTATACCAGCAAAACACAATTCATACAGGAAGCCATCGACCCGCTCAATCGCCGCTTTAGTCATAAAATTGTTCCTACCGTTAAAGGTATCTATGCAGAAGCCGATATCGTCATTGCCCTTTGGGAAGGCAATGCCGTCGCTTCCGACGGCAAACCCTATACCAATACCTATTCCTGGTACATGAAGATCAGTGGAGGCCGCATCGTTGCAGTGACCGCTTTCTTTGAAAGCAAAGACCTCGACGATATCTGGTACCGGATACCTGACCCGCAGCAATAAACTTTTTTCACCAACTCAATACAACAACATGCGCAGTACAAAACTGGTTTATTACATCACCACCGCCCTGGTATCGTTGATGATGACGTATGCAGCGATCAGTTATTGCATCGATCCCAACCTTGAAGCGGCCTTTGATCACCTGGGCTTTCGGGCATATTTCCGCATTGAGCTGGCCATTGCGAAAATGATAGGCGTAGCACTGCTATGGTTGCCCGTTGCCGCCTGGATCAGGGAATGGACCTATGCAGCCTTTACCATCGTTTTTATCTCAGCTTTCATTTCCCACACCGCCATGGGCGATCCACTCATGGCCAGGATCATGCCCATCATTTTTCTCGTGCTACACCTCGCCTCGTATGTTTCCTGGCGTATACTTCGGTATACCCCGGATACAGGCAAACCGTATTGATCGTACCAAAACTATCCATCACCATGTATTACCTGCACGTTGTTGCGCTCACAGATTCCTACTTAGCGCCTTTTCGGTATGGGTTATACAGCCCATAGAGCGCGGCAACGTGCAGGTGATCAATAACCATCAACCATGTATTACCAAGCTGTTGCACCCACTCCTACAAACATCCTGCCCGCCTGCACCATTGCCCGCCTTACCACGTCTGGCAGTACAGACCACCAACCCTTTTCGCAGGTCACCGGACCGCAACAATACACCTTGCTCTGGATACAGGAGGGAAACGGGCAGATCAGCCTGGATACTGATCGGCTTACCATCTATCCTCAACACATCTATTGCCTGCGTCCCGGCCAGCGCGTACAGGTCACCCATTCCGACATGGAAGGCTGGCAACTTACTTTTCGCAAAGAATTTCTCGACCTGGTTGACAAAGGAGCGTCGTCCTTTGTGCATGGCGTATTGCTCCACCACTTTTGCGGCCGGCCAGCCATTCAGTTATCCCCGACCCTGGTGCCGCTGCTCGACTCCCTGATCAGCCAGATGCAACAAGAACAACATGGGCAGGATGTGTTACGACAGGAGGTGGTCCGCAATCTCCTGCGCCTCTTCATCATCTACCTGTGCAGGCATTGCGACACCATGCCCCCTTTGCCGGAAAACACCCGGCGTGCAGATATGGTCACCCATTTTTTTCAACTGGTCGAACAGCATTTTGTAACCCACAAAAAAGTTAATGAGTATGCATCCCTGCTGGGCATTACGCCCAACTACCTCAATGCTATCGTACGCGAGCACTCCGGCTTCTCCCCCAGCTACCATATTCAACAACGAATCGTGCTCGAAGCAAAACGACAGGCACTGTACGAACGCGATAGCATGAAAGAGATTGCCTATGCCCTCGGCTTCTGCAACCCCGCGCATTTCAGCAAGTATTTCAAGAGTACCACCGGTATCAATTTCACCACGTTTAAACGATCAGCATAAGCAGCGACGACAGTACTCCCGAAATACCGGGAGTTCTATCGGGACCACTCCCGGCATATCGGGATATGAAAAAAAGGAACAGGTGTAAATAGTTGAGCGGTAGGTGCTCATGCTTACGGCACAGGCTTTGGAAAAGTATAGTAAAGCCACTAAAGGCAGCTAAAAATGGCAAGTATGTACAACCAAACAATTGCATCCGCAGGTAACACACCTACCAAACAACTACTATCCACAGTCATCCAATACCGGAAAGACCAGGAAGGACAATGCTACCTCGAAGAAAATACCATCTTATACGTGTGCCGGGGGCGGTGGCGGATCGAACACGGCGCTACAATGCTGGAGGTGAATACCGGGCAACTCGTTTTGTTACACCAGCATCGGCTCATCAGGTACCGGGTGGTGCAGGAAGAGGCATTGGAAGCGCCTGCCTTTTTATTGCTCACCCTTTGCGGTTCGGTAGTTAGGGACTTCGTGAAGCAGGCACACCTGCAAGCAGTAACACCTCCAACGCCTGGCAATATGGTCTTGCACGAACCCAGCGTTCGGGTAAGTGCATGTTTACAATCAGTAGAAGCTTATTTTCGCCAGGGTGTATCGATGACCGACGCACTTATCCGTCTTAAAATACAGGAGTTCCTGTATTGCTTACCTGGTAGTATGGCCGACCAGTCCTTGCTGCAGCTGATACTCGACCTGCGCCAAAACTACCCCTGCAACATCACCACTGTGGTGGAAGAGAACCTGACCAACACCATTACGCTGGGTCAGCTGGCCAGGATGTCGGGACGTAGCCTATCCAGCTTTCGCAGGGATTTCCTGGCAATCTACAACATGCCGCCCTCCAGGTGGATCCGCCTGCAGCGCCTCGAAAAATCATTGCAGCTACTGGCCAGCACCCGGATGTCGGTCACCGATATTTGCTATACCCTGGGCTTCGAGAATATCGCCCATTTTTCCCGCCTGTTCAAATCGCATTTTGGCATACCGCCTTCTGCTTGTCGCACTACGGCCAATACGCAACCGCTAGCCGCTACCATGGGCGAGGCCTGAAGATTGACCAAAAGAGGTTTCGCTTAAACAACTACCGAGAATGTCTAATCTGGTTTGATGTAATCGCTTTTCTGTATGCCCAGTCTTTTCATTTTCGACTCCAGGGTGGAGGGGGCTAATTGAAGGAGTTCAGCGGCTCCCTGGTGACCACTGATCTTGCCCTGGGCTTTACGCAGGGCTTGCAGGATATAGGCCCGCTCATATTCCATCCAGGATTTGATCTCAGACGTTTCGGCCACGGCAGGTTCAGCGGGCTGCGAACGGATGCCAAAATAGATGGATGTTTCCGGTTGGTCGGGACCGAGCAGAACCATGCGCCGCATGGTATTTTCCAATTCGCGGATATTGCCGGGCCAGTGATAGTTGACCAGTTTATCGGCCAGTGTCGGTGACAGCGTAAACGGGGCTTTACCTTCCTGCCGGGAAAACAGCTGGATGAAGTGGTCGGCCAGCAACAGGATGTCTTCCTGGCGGTGGCGCAGGGCAGGTACCTGGATAGGAAATACATTGAGGCGGTAATAGAGGTCCATGCGAAACCGACCGGCAGCTACTTCCTGCTCGAGGTTGCGGTTCGTAGCAGCCACAATGCGCACATCTACCTGGATGGTTTGTTTGCCGCCTATGCGCTCGATCTCTTTTTCCTGCAAGACCCGTAACAGTTTGGCTTGTACCGCCGGCGGCATTTCGCCGATCTCATCGAGAAAGAGGGTACCTTTTTCGGCCTGCTCAAATTTACCGGTTGTTTTGGCCACCGCGTCGGTGAAGGCGCCTTTCTCGTGACCGAAGAGGATCGATTCGATCAAGGTGACCGGCATGGCGGCACAGTTGACTTTTATCAAGGGATATTGGCTCCGTGGCGACATGGCATGGATGGTTTCCGCCATCTTTTCTTTGCCGGTTCCACTTTCGCCCAGGATCAGCACGGAGGTCGATGAGGGGGCCACGATCCGGATATGCTCCATGGCTTGTTGCAGGGTGCTGCTTTGGCCTACAATATTCGGGAGTGGCTGCGGGTTAGTCCTGGCTGGCGCATTCGCCCCGGTTGTTGCTGCCTGTTGCTGCTTCATGGCTTCGATGCCATGACTGTGCTGGTACAGGGCGATCTCCAGCATGACTAGCACATCGCGTTCCCGGAAAGGCTTCACCAGAAAACCGGAAGGCCTGGTTTCCTTGGCGGCATCCAGGGTGACTTTATCGGAATTAGCAGAAATAAAGAGGAAGGGGATATTGCGCGTGCGAAGGCTCCGGGCCAGCTCAATTCCTGTTTGCGGACCTTTCAGGTAAATGTCAACCAACACAAAGTCTGGACTATCCTGGTCGAGCATCGCGAGCGCTACCGGAACCGATTTGGCAATGCCAGCCACTTCGTAACCTGCCTTCACCAACAGCCGTTCGAGGTTGGTCGCTTCAATGAATTCGTCTTCTACTATTAATACTTTTTTCATTTGGTTGAATTGGGCCCTGTTGTTGCGATCCATTGAACTTAGCTATTTACTGGTCAAATTTAATTCCTTTACGAGCTAACCTGATGGAGCGGTTGCCAATTCTGGTATTTTATTATATAAGTCGAGGAACGCATGAAAAAGCTTTGGTATGACAAGAGGCGTCACAGTGAAAAACCGGCTGATAAATATGACCTGGATAAGGAAATTCAAGGGCGAGGGCAGGATACCTGAAATGGATAGCATCAGTTTTCTAGAGGGGGCTGCGCGAAAAATAGCTCTCGAGCCGGGAACGCTAAGATACGATTTCCAGGCAGCCAGCTCAACATTTAATGCCCAACTTAATGCCATAAATCGTATTTTAGAAGCACTTAACGCACATCCAATCTATCCAACTTACCCGTTCCCTCTGAGTATGGCTTCCCGACATCAATCCGTCTACCTATCGCCCTTAGATAAGCCTTATCTGTTCAACTGTTACCATTTAACACTTCTAGTATGCGTGCAATCCACGTCGCATTGGGTCTAGCTGTCCATTTTATCGTATTGGTGAGCTACGGCCAGTTTATTCCTGGTGGCATGGTTATAAAACAAGAGCGGGTCCCAGGCCTGCTAAACCAGCTACACAATACGCTTACAAACACCCAACGAGCAGAAGTACTACTGGAACTCAGTTCTGCTTACCTGTATAGGCAGAAGACAGCCAAGAATGACGTTGACAGCGGAATGTTGTACGCCAGGCAATTGACAGAGCTGGCGTATCTAATGAAAAGTACCCACTATCAACAGCAGGGGCTTTTATTAACCGCCCTTTTGCGCATGGAATACCAGGACTTTGCTGGTGCCGAAAAATTACTGCGCGGCATGAATGATACCATGCAGGTAAAAATGCTTATCTGCCTGTCTGACCATTTTTACGCAAAAGCAAATACATCGCCGCTGGAACGCAGTCACGTCGACCAGGCTACCCGCTACGCGGAAATGGCGCTACCACTAGTAACCAAGACGAAAGTTCATATAAAGCGTATGGCCAGGGTGCTGGAAATTGCAGCTGACAAATACCGGCTCCTGCATCTAATGCCGCAAGTAGAAAAATACTCGCTGATGGTGCTGCAATGCAGGGACGGCAAGGGCTTCCCTTCGACAGCCGTGGTATACAGCATCCTGAGTATCCAATATACCCTGGAAGGTAATTTTTTCAAAGCCATGGAATACGGCCAAACGGCCGAAAAATCATTGACTAAAAGCAGCACCGCCGATGAAGTCGCTAACGTATACAATAGTCTGGGGAGTCTAAGCGCCGTACAAGAGCGACCTGAAAGAGTATTGTATTATTATGGTAAATTATTAGAAAACCCAATGCCCTATGCAAAGGTGCCAGGCTTTTATGGTGCTGTTGCGACCTATAGCGCCAATCTGCAAAAGCTCGGCCGCATCGATGAAGTAATACCCTTCCTGCAAAAAATGCAAAAAATGGTACCTCCAGCATCTGATGTAAATAAATACTACGCTTGTCTGGCATGGGGTCGTTGTTATCGCGAACTGAAGCAATTTGAACAGGCAGAAAAATACTTTAAAGAAGGGATAAAACATGCCGAAGCAGCGCGCATAGCGACCGGGGCGATCAGTTACCACCTAGGTATTCTATATTTCGAGTCTGATCAACCCGAAAAGGCAGTCACCACCCTTCAGTTTGCAGAAACCAACATGCGTGCCGAAAACAACCCCTTGATCGCGCAGAATTACAGCTATCTGTCCAAAGCACAAGCGGCAGTAGGAAAGTACGAAGAAGCTTATAGAAACCTGGTGAAAGGGAAAACCCTATCGGATTCATCATTTACTGCCAGCAGGGCACGCCTTACAGACGAATTGGAAACGCAATACGAAGTGCAGAAAAAAGAAGCAGACCTGCGTCAGAAAGAGCAAAACATACAAGCCTTGCACCTGGATGCTGCCACCCTGAAGCAGGATGCCCTGTTGAAAGATGCGGCATTAAAGCAGGCAGCGCTTGAGCAGCGGCAGAAAGATATAGAGCTGCAATTGCGGGAAAAGGACGTGAAAGGGTTAAAATTGGATAAGGAGCTTCGTGACAATATCATCCACCAAGCGGAGGTGAGAAAACACGTTACCTGGCTGATCATGGGATTGATGGGAGTCATCTTAGCCCTTTTGGGCTGGCTGTTTTGGTCGAAAATAAAGAGCAATAAAAAGATTGCCGGTCAAAATGGGCAGCTGCAGCAACTGGTCGCTGACAAGGTGTGGCTCCTAAAAGAAATGCACCATCGCGTCAAGAACAACCTGCAAACGATCGTGAGCCTGTTGGAGCTTCAATCTTCACATCTTCAGCATGACGCACTCGAGGCGATCCAACATTCACAATCCCGCATCTTTGCGATGTCATTGATACACCAGAAACTGTATCAGTCAGACGATACCAAAACGATTGACATGGCCGACTATGTTCCGGAACTGGTATGTTACCTGGAACAAAGCTTCCATAGCGACCAAAAGATCCGCATCATTTTAGACATCGATCACACTGCCTTAATCGTCAATGAAGCCGTATGCCTGGGGCTTGTCATCAATGAGGCAGTGACCAATGCTATGAAGTATGCATTCACAGAAGACAGGACAGGAGAGATCAGCATTCGCCTCAAAGCAATCCGGACAGATGAATTTGAACTGGTGATTGCAGACAACGGGCGAGGTCTGCCCAACAACTTCAATTTTCACCAATCCAATTCCATTGGCTTCAAACTAATCAGGGGGCTGAGCGATCAGCTGGAGGCTGCTATAGCTATTGAAAACGACAATGGACTAAAGATCACGGTCTCCAAGATACCTACCCTTCGGGTCCACAAAGTAAAAGCCATGGAAAAGGGCCTGGAGCAGCAACTGGCGGGATAGCTCATGCTTTCGTAGCTCGTAATCCCGCACCAAACCGACATCAAAAATTTCATGCTATTCCTGCGCCTTGTTTATTATTTCCGTTTGTTCAATAGTCGCTTGAAGTGCATGCCTGGGCTTGAACCGTATCATCACCGTAGTACCTTCGTGCGAAAGAATGGTGGCCTTTCCATCGATGTCTTCCGCCAACCCCTGAACAAGCTTCAATCCCAGACCCAGATTTACTTCATCCGCTTTCTGGAAACCGAGGCCATTGTCGGCAATCACAAGATCTGCCACATGGCCGTCGGTGGTGAGAGATACCGTGATTTGCGGATTTGCGATCGTTTCGTCGAACGCGTACTTGAAGGCGTTGGTGATGATCTCATTGACCATTAAGCCAATAGGCACGCCCTGGGTAACGTCCAGTTCGATCGGTGTGATATGTGTAGTGATAGACACCGACTGAACGGTAGACAGTGACGCTTTGAGGTGCTGAAGGAGTTCGTTGAGGTATACTTCCATATTGACAGACGACAGGTTGTCTGATCGGTACAGCTTCTGGTGCAGCAGGGAGGTGGCGTAAATGCGATTCTGGCTGGTTTGTAAAGCAAATTGTGCGTCCTCGTTTACGGAGCCAGCTTGCAGTTCCAGCAGGCTCATAATGGTCTGTAAATTGTTTTTTACGCGGTGGTGTACTTCTTTCAGCAGCCATTCTTTTTCTGTGACCAGCCGCTCCAGTTTCTGGTTTTTGTCTCCAATGAGCAAGTTGCTTTTTTGCTTGTTGCGGTATTGACGATACAGCAGCACTATGATTACCCCTGCCAATACGATGCCTGCAATGGTAAAACGCTTCACGAGGTTCGCTTGCCGGAGGTTGTCATCCTGTAGCAGGTTGGTACGGGTCAGCAGGGATATATGGTCGTCTTTGTGACGGAGTGAGTCTTCCTTTTTTTGCGTCTCGTATTGTGTCTGGTATTTTTGAATAGCTGCCGTTTTTGATTGGGTGATCATCGAATCGTCCCATCGTTTGTTTTCCCTCAGGTGGCGCATAGCGGAGAGGTAGTTGCCAGTAGCAGAGTCAGCGAGGAAAAGGCAATAGTGCAAGTGCCCTTTGGTACGTATTGATGTGGTACTATCTACCTGTTGCAGTGCTTTTTCCAGGTAGAATTTTGCCTGACGAAATTTGCCGGCTTCGACATATAACTGACCCACCGCATGGTAATCCGGGTCAATGTTGTTCCGGGTGCGTATCGCGAGTTCTGACAGGTAACAGGTTTCAGCCTTGTTGTATCGCTTTGCCAATCTGTAAAAATTTCCCATAGAATTTAGCCATTGCATGCTATCCATGGCGTTGTCTGGTGGGTATTTTTGATATAGCGTAGCAAAGGTGCTGTCGGCCTGCTTAAATTGTTTCAGTTTAATATATTCGTCTACCAATTGGCGAAGCACCTGGGTCATGTCGTAGTTTCCATATCGTATTTTGTAAAATTCGATCGCCTGTTTCAAATAAGTGATGCTTTTTTGGTGTTCTCCGCTTTTGGCCAATATCACGCCATGTGCCACGCAAAAATCACCATACCCTGCGCTGTCTTTTGAAGCTGCAGTCGCTCTTAAAGCTAGATCGGAGTAATAGAACGCTTTGTCTTCACTGCCTAACAGGTAAGTAAATCCGGCTAACTCATAGTAGATGTATTGCAGGTAGGGGTACTGAAGTTCTTTGAGCAATGCCACAATCCTCAACAATTTCACCTCTGCGTCAGGACTTATTTTTTCCGATTCAATACAGCTCACTTCTTTCATTGCCAATACCTTTTTCAAGGTGTCATTGAGTTTATTCGCTATCAGTAGGGCTTGTTGCGCGTAGTTCATACCTTTTTCCAAACGGTTTTTGGCATTGTCATGATTTCGGGTGTGTTGGGCCAGGTTGAGCAACAGCACAAACCGGGTGGAGTCATTTAGCGAAGGCAAGACCAGAACGGCGCTGTCGAGGTTGAATTTTCGCAGGTAGGCAAAGGCGGTCAGTAGTTTTGCTTCGTTATAAGTTCTGGCCAATCCGGCTTTTGCACTAATATCTGCCGCTTCATTGGCGAGTTTGAGGGCGCTGGAGAGGTTGTGTGTTTTAGGATAAGGGTTATGGACATAATAAGCGCCAAGCAGCACGAGTGCATGGGCCTTTTCCGGTGCGGACTTTGGTTTCACGATGATTTTTCTCAGTGTGGTTATTTGTGAAGCATTCACGTAGGGTACTCCAACAAGCAGTTGAGCACCGGTTTTCAAGTGCAGCAATAGGAAAGCAAGTAGCAGTATTAATGAGACCATGAATGGTCTACAGTATTGAAGTATGTTGGCGTTTGGCATAACAGGAGGACGTACTATGGTGGACAAGTCGCAGCCACTACGCAGTTTGTGTCCAAATGGTTTCTTGATCATACAAATTGATTTGATCTTTGGCGCTGGGGGCAAACCGGTCGCTTATATTTTTCAGGGGGATACTTCTAGTTTCTGTATGGATGTTGTGAGTGCTTGTCGACTGTAATAGCCCGACAATTCAAAATAGGCTTTGCCCAAGCAGTATCGGTAGGCACTTTTCTCCAAAAGAGGAATAGCCTGCTCCACTGCTTTTCTCCCGTTAGCCTCGTCGCCTTTTTCCCGATAGATAAAAGCTTGTGTCAACAGTATACGACCATCGGCGCCCGCGACCGGGTTGGATTTGTTGATGCGTGCGGCTTCTTCCACGCAGGCATTGGCACTGTCGAAATCAATCTTGTTTTCTCCCGGTTTGAATGCGTGGTAGTCTGCCAGGCGGAGTAATGGTTCCAACCTTCCAGGCCCTTTGGAGATTTGCTTTAGTATCTGTGTAAGAGAGTCCGCCTGTTGGCGATTGGTTGGTTGGGTAGCCGCAGCATGGGCTATCGTCATGGCCAGCATGACAAGGAGCATACGCATAGATAAAGCAATTGAATGTGTATGTTGACCAGGATAAGGGTTTACACAGGGAACGATCAGGTGTTTGATCCGGATGGCAAGAAAATGTATGCTCAATGGGAACGGGTAGAAAGGATAGATTGGACCATGATATTGGGTGTCCGAATATACGATAATTTTAAATACTTAGTACCCTTACGCCGGAAGTGCCAAAAGAGGCGATGCCTGGTAATACTTTTCATAAAACCGTACCATGTACCAGGTGGCCACCGCAGCCGCCAGGTGTTTGATAGAATGCCCGCTGAAGCCGATGGCGGCGAACAATTGCTCATCGTATACTTCGGCTACTTTGGCGACAATGTACCATAAGAATACCCAGATGAGAATGCGGATCTTTCGGTTCTTTTCCGGAGATCGGTATAGCCAATAAATGAGTGGGATAGCCAGCATGGGATAAAACTGCACAAATAAGTAAAACCGGAGATCGCCCCTCCCCTGCTGCTCCGTGTAATACCACCATCCCAGGCTCACAAAACCAACCAGCAACAATAGGTAGAATAACCGGTTGCCCCATTGCGGGGATATCCATTCGTAAACGGTAATCGCCAAAAAGCTCATGAAGATGATGGTCATGGGCAGCCGGTCAAACAATAGCCGGAAGTTGTCCGGCACCAGGTGGTAAAAGGCAGACCCAATTCCGGTCAATATGATACCGAGAAACAGTATGGTATACATGCGTTTGATGGCAGCGCTGGTGCTGGTAATGGTGAGGCAGTAAAGCCCATAACCACCAACAATAATAAAAGGCAGGTTGGTCAGCACGTTCCAGGCGTTGGAAATGCCCCAAAAACTAACCTGGTCGGCAAACTGGTGATAACTGGCAGGTTGACTGAATGGCTTTTGCAGCGCAGTAAGCACGATCAATACAATGGTTATGACAATAAGCGTAATCGACTTCTTATCCATAAGCAAGGTTCGTTTCAGATTCTACATTGAATATAACGAATAGCAGGTACAAAATAAAGCCCGCCTTAAAAAAAGCGGGCATTCCCATTCATATGCGTTAACCATTAAACCTTATCCTATATTCAATATACGTGGTACTATTTCGGATAGATTCACAAATCATAAATAAATTAACACTTACCTCTAAACGCCTTATTGACCTTTCTCGGGCACATTACGGTCGCTTACGGCCATACACTGATACCAACATATAAATTGAATTGGCAATTAATGAAGCTATACGGATATAGAGAACGATTCTCTTGGTCATCGACACGAGATTTAATAAAGTGCCAGGTAACCCATAATTTTAATCTTAACTTCTTCAAACACCAGCCGGCCGTCGTGTATTATTATTCAATTCATATCGCCTTTCCGTAACTAATCGACCAAAGGCATTCGTTTGCTTTTCTTCTGTCAGTTCAAAGCCGAAGCGCACGTACAGAGAAATGGCAGAATCCAACTCCGCTGTTGTCCATAAATAAGAATAGTCGTAACCTTTCTCGTTATGATAGTCGACGAATAACTGCATCAGCTTTTTACCCAAACCTATTCCCCTGTACGCTGAGTCAATATAAAAATAACGGAGTTGCGAACCATTTTTTTCTCGGTGCATCAGCAATACAAATCCGATGATATTTCCATCATCTTCGCAAACCCAAACCCGGTCCTTCTCAGGATCATAGGTGGTACAAAATTCATGCATACCTGCCAATGCGTACGACTCGAATGCTATCCCAAAATTGTATTCTTCGCTGTACAGCTTTGCCTGCCGGTAAATGGCGAAAGATAAATCGCCAGGAGCCAACTCTGTCCTGATCGTAATATCTTGCAAGGTTTTGTTTGCTTTACTCATACTTTATTCCTTTTTTCATCAACAACCTTATTTCTGCCATCTTCGTAATCAGGCGATTGCATTCGCTTTCCGACAGGTTTTTGAATAAGTCTTCAGCTTGTTTATCAGATGCCTTATCTAGTTTTTCAAATTCCTTTTTTCCCAGTTCAGATAGCTGTAATGCTACAACCCGCTTATCTTTGAGAGAATCAACCTTTTTGATCAACCTGGCTTTTTCAAACTTTTTTAGTATTCTGCTGAGATAGCCTTTGTCAATATCGACCAGTCCAATGATATCCGAAGCCGTCAATCCTTTACCATTATTCAACTCGAACAAGATGCGCGCCTCGATTAAGGAGTATTTACTGTTTAATATATGCTTATCGAGCAGGCCTACGATATCGGTATAAAACCTATTGAAACTTCTAAATTCCTGAATTTGTTCCGGCTTCATAAGGTCAAAGATCGGGCATATAGTTGACTTTGTCAACTATATTTAGTACCCTTACCAGCTAAACATTGATCTTAGGGAGATGTTCGAGCCCACTCTGCTCAAACTTTAAAAGATATTTTTATACTCGGAAATGATCAGACAAAAAACCCAGCCTTTATCGGCCGGGTTCAATCTGAGCTTAACCGGATTATTAAACCTTGATCTAGGGCGAATTACTTTTTATGAGTTCCCCATCCCACCCCACCACCATACCCGATAGCTCACGGGCTTTTAGAAAATCGCGCAGTTCACCAAGCGGTGCCAGGAAAGCCTTGTTTTCTGGAAGCAAGTCAGAAAACCGGATGAAGTGCACACATTCTACGCGCTCTCCAAACATGCGCTCACCCAGTACATTAAATACGGCCTGCTCGGCCATGATGTCCAGGTCATCGTGGGCATCCCTACCTACATCGACAAAGACCAGGAACGGTTTCCGGAACGTAAGCGAATTTCGCACGTCAAACCAAAACGACTCCCCGTCAAGTCCTGCTTCTGCCAGCTCTTCCCGAATGCCAGCTGCAACTGAGACGGGCGATATCAGCGATTCAAAATACCAGGCTGCCAGCCGCGGCGCTTTGTTGACCAACCGGTCAGCAGCCTTGAACGACTTTGCCCGTCCATGGGCTGTAATCAATAACCTGCCCAGTTTATGTACCCTATCGTCACTACAGGCGAGAAAGGCTTCCAGGTGACGGTCGTAGGCTGCCATATGCACCTCCAATTCGGCCATCCAATAAGCCTGTGCTGCCGGCGCCAGCTCATCATAACCGAGAAAGTGATGCTGGTTACGCCTGAACCATGCCCAAAAACGAGCTGCTTTGGTTGTTTTCATACAATGAATTTGATGTGGTGAATGATGGTTAAAAAGGACGCCCTCAGCCCGAGGGCGTCCTGAATGGATGGTCTGACCTTCCCTACTCTTCTTCGTTCAGTACCGCCGTTTGACTGACGGCGCCCATCACACTACCGGCTACGGCTACGTAACCTGCGATGGTATTCACGGCATCCGGCAGTTCTATCGGCGCTGCGAGTAAAGCGCCACTGGCGGCAGCCAGCGCCACGCCCAGGGTGCGCAGGAATTTGAAGAACTTGGGCGTTTTGGTGGTCATACGATTGATGATGTTGCTCATTGTTGATGTTTGAAAAATGAATAATGAAAATGCTGCTACTGATCATTGCCAGGATACGGATCGGCTCGGGCATTTGTATTCCCTGCGTTGCCTTTATGCCTCTTTGCCTTGGTGCCTTTCTTCCGGTGATCCGCCTCCCCAGCTGCCTGCCATCTCTGCGCAGAGAGCGCGGCAGCTGAGCGGGTGTAAGAACACGGTCCAATCGATGATCCGCGTGATAGCGGGACATGGCAGTGCCCGTACACACCAGGGGCGAACCTGTGGGTGTTGCGCGACGTGTGGTCCACGATGTTTGTTGGCTGAGGTGGTGGTCGCTGTAGCAACAGCGACCAGTGTCCTGTAGAAGGAGGATAGCCGCAACGGCGTGCCTGTGCGCCCTAACTTCGACTATTCACCGCACTGGAGGTTGGCTACTGGTTTACGGCTTGCTTACCGCAACAATTGCAGCTGCATTCGACTGGCCGGTCTTAAGGTCATAACTTACGCCGTTGATGTTTTGGTAGAACTCCACGCTCATAACAACAATGATGTTGTCGGGCGTATTGGCGGGAAAGTTTAGTACCATGTTTTCAGCCGGCCTCAAAACCTGGTCCCACCCGATCTCATTGGTGCTCACCTTAACATAGGTCGACGCGTCTGTCTCAAAATTCAGGGTAGCCAGCGCCAAAACCAGTTTGAAGTGGGTAGTCGCCTTCGGGCAGCCGATCAACACTTTCGGCACGAACTCAGGCATCGCAATAGTTGCCTGACCGGCAGCCCGGTCAATCGCAACGGTGTAACGAGGATAAACGATTTCGCGTAAGGGCACACGCCTGTTGAAATTGAATCCTTTCAACAACAGAAGATCACCATTTGTGACCGTACGTTCTCCCCTTTTACTGATAGGATCAGTACTAATCACCTTCGACAGTAATTTCACCAAACGGGTATGCGCATCATTGCTTTTAGCATATATCGTGAGCTCGCGAAATAGTTCACGAATAGACACCGACGCTTTACCCGATCGGGTAAACTCTGCCATGTTTTCTCTCGTACGCTCAAATACTGCATCATTCTGGACCTTTTCGGCTGTTACGCCATTGGCTGGAATTTTCTTCGCCATTTTTTTTTGATTTTTAGATGAATAAATAAGTTGGCCGGCCCAACTAACTAAATCGGTATAACCTGGCTGGTACCTGTGCAGCACTTCCTGCCGGGTACCTTTCGGATTGGTTGTTGTAAGCGGGGGACTGGTATGGGACTGGTACTGGACTGGTATGAAACTCCTATATAAGCGATACCAGTCTGCTAGGATATTCATAGGATCGGCATACAATAAACCAGCAAGTAGTGCCGCAGTCTGGTGCAAGTCGGATACGGGTGGAATATTATCGCCGCCGGGTATGTTTGCTTGTGTTGTCATATACATCAATTTTGATAACACAAAGCTGCGGCAATTACGCGACCCGATCTATATAGGAAGTATATACTATATACTTTTTTATTTTTGCAACAAGGCATAAAAAAAACGTCCAGTAAATGGACGTTCTAGTTAGTGTTTGACCTGGTTTATGTCGGGCCGTAAGACTTCTTTACGACAAAAACTATATAGTATATACCTATTATTACAGCAACTTTTTGGAGGAAATCATTTGTCCCGATCATCGAAATACTTCCTGTAACGTTCGATCAACCGGAGAAGAAACCGAAGTGGCTCTTTGCGACTTTCATTTTGCTGCGTCACCTGGCTATGAAGGCTAAGATCAACCGACCAACTTTCCTGAAAATGCTCCATGACCTCTTTCAAAGTGGCATTACCAAAAAAGCCGTCGAGGTAGAGGGCCTTTCCCAACTCACTCACCTCCGATGTCGATGCTGTACAACGCAACGTAGACTTTGAAGGTAAACGCACTGGAGCACTGGCGGGATGGTCCAGTTGTGACAAACGCCGGTCGACATACTGCATGTACAATTCTGTCGCCAGCAATTCGGCCAGTTGGATTTCACCAGCCGTTGAGCAGGGATCATCTATACTAAAATGTAAGGGATGGAAAAAAGCATCTTCATGGCCGCGTACAAAGTATTGCTCGTCCAGGGCATTGCTACCCGACTTGCAATAACACCAGAAGGAATCGTTTTGCGCTAAGACCTGGCTGGCTGCATCCAGCTCCCTGGCCAGGCGCTCCTTTTCCAGCTTGGGGGCGTTCAACTTGCCTAGCAGCAAATGCTGTACACGCTTATAATAGATATACCGGCTGGAAACCACCGCTTTGATATGCTTGAAAAAAAAGATCTCCGCTGCCCGGTCCGGGAAACCCTGCTCATTGACCGATTGCCTCAGTTGCCGCAGACTGTTGCGGCATTGTTGAATACGACTGGCATACACCGCAGGCGGGTCATTGTCCTGCGCCTCCAGTTCGCCGAGTTCATGGAGCAATGTTTGCAGCTGACGGGAAAATTGATCCGATTTGTTTTTCATACAAATTGATTTGAGTTTGTAGATATTGAATGCACGTGCCCTTTAACCGGCAGCGTGCTGCTATTACATTGTCACGTGGGCATCGGATCAAATACAGGGATATCGGAAAAGATTCGGTTGTGCGCGTTAGGCAGCAACAAAATTAATAGCGGTTAAGCATTCAAAAAATTAGCATATGCTAAGAAATTGCCGATTTGCCTGGTTGTTTTCAGGCATAAATTGACGTATGTTAATTTTCGAAGACGCCGCTTTTATCATCAACAACTTACCCGGGCCCATGCAGCGTCCATTGATCAACGATAATCCCTCATCCGGCAGCGAGCATGTTTGTGTTGTTTTATAAGTTTGTTTATATTTACGCTGCTTTTATCACCGTTAGTAGCCACTGTGTCCCAACCAAACAATCCAGAGATCATTTTATTCACCCAATAAAATGAATAGCACATGATCGATTGGATTGACCAGTTTTTCACCTACATCGAAAGCAAGAAAAAGCTGCCAGCGCAGACCCTTGACCAACTAAGGCTCCACATTGTCATCGAAAAAATCCCGAGGAATACCTGCATACTTCATTATGGCGCCATGAGCGACAAAATGTATTTTATTTGCCAGGGTGCGATGCGGGGCGAAATGCGGGAAATGGAGAACGAGGAATGGCAATACAAGTCATCTCGCTTTATGATGGAGCAGGAGATCGTCTTCAACGTAGAGAGTTTTGACGACCAGGTACCCAGCAGAGAAGCTATTTACACCCTGGAACCTGTCATCGCATTGACGATTAATCGCAATGAATACTATGACCTTGAAGCTGCCTTTCCTGAACTGGGTGGCCTTAGGGCAGACCTGGCTTTTGGGGTCATCAAGAAGGACAATAAACGTATCGAAGGCAAACAATCGCTCAACGTAGAGAAGCGAATTATATACCTCATAGAAAATGAACCGGAATGGATGAAACGGGTTCCCCAAATATACCTGGCGTCCTACACCTCCACTACACCAGAAAATTTCAGCCGCACCCTCAAAAAGATACGGAGAAAGGGCCTCAATAGAGATGGACAAACAAACGAACCATCCTGATCAATCGCCACCCCTCACACATTATTAATATGCTTGCACAGTTCCCAATAATCGAAGATCTTGGTCAGCATCGTACGGATCGTGCCCATACTCGCTGGTTTCATGAAATACCCCTGCACACTCAGTATATGGGCTTTCCGCACAGTCGATGGGTGGGCATTGGTAGAAATGAAGACAAAGGGGATCCCTTTTTGACGGAGATACTCGTCGGCTTGTATCTTCTCTTTGAACTCCAACCCATTCATCCTGGGCATATTGATGTCTGACAGGATAACAAATGGCTGCTCAGTGGTCGTGGAGAGGTATTGCAGGCATTCCTGACCGCCGTTAAAAAACCTGATCTGGTTGGGTATACCCATGTCACGGATGATTTCCGCATAAATATCCCGGTCATCCGGATCGTCGTCGACTATAATGATGGGCCCTTTTGTCATATGGTGGTTGAATGGTTGACGTCGCCATGCAAATGACCTTCCGCCAGTTGCTTAAACCAATGCGCAGTTGCAATGATCTCTTTCATCGTCAACCCCTTCGTGCGGCAGGCAAAGGCGCCGGCAGCCATTAAAGCCTCCTGCGCAGCGGGCGACACCAGGGTAGTGTAGATCACTACCGGTATATGCCCGTACCGGGTGCTCGCTTTTAAGGTGACAAGTAATTCGAGGGCCGAACTGCCAGGCAAGGAATTATCCAAAACGATGAGCGACGGATAAAGCGGTTGTTCTACCGTATCCAGGTAATGCATCAATTGCGCCCCATCTGCCAGTTTCTTAATGTCTGCTGCAGCACCAATCGCCAGGAAAGCTTCATCGAGCAACATCCGGTCATCGGCATCATCCTCCACCGCAACGATCTTAAAGGTCGCCGTACGCATATCTTTTTTGGGTATTTATAAAAAAATCATTCCCCTGTCTCCGCATGGGGTGCATCCACCGGCTTGGACTGCGGCGATCCTTTTTGCCGCAGAAAGATCGATAACACGATAATGGCAAATACACTCAGGAACTCACTCTGCCAGTTCTGAAACGATTCAAACCAAAAGCGGCTGTCGCCGATAAAGGCGCCCAGCGATTCCCGAGGCTTTCCCTGGCTGATCAGTTGTTCGTTCTCGTCTTTCAGGCTGCCATAGAGGTGCAGCAGAAAGGAGCCCGCAAACAAGAGCAGCAAAACGATCGTCAGCGAATGCTTATACACCGCCAGCACCCAGCCTCCCTTGCGTACCGGCCAGGGCGCACCGGGCCGGCTTGCGGAAGGTTCCCGGTCTACTTCTTCCTCCCCTTCACCCTTTTTTGACTCCGAGGAGCCTTTCTGGTACAGGAAGATCGTCAACCACACAAACAACGCCATTTGCAAAAACTCACTCTCCCAGTTCTCAAACGTGGCTTCTATAAAATGGCCCGATGTAATGTATTGAGCAGCTTGCACCGATGCCTGCCCTGCTTCTTCCCGCTCCTTATTGTACTCTTTCATACCCGTAACGAACTGGCCAACGATCGACACCAGGAAGAGCGCCAGGAAGATAATGGACAAACTGTTGTTTTTAATGAAACGCGCCATATACAATAGGTAGATGATCGTCGATACCAATTACGTACCAGCCGGTCACCGGCAAAGTTCAACCGCCATTGCCTGGATCACACAGGAGGAAAAGAAGGGAAAGACAATACACAATTAAGTGTCCATCCAATACCTCCTCGTACAGGAAAACCGTCTTCAATACACCATTCACGCTGCAATCCACGCTGGCACAGGCTTTGAACAGGTACCCTGAAAATAAAACAAACATATATTTATGGCAAAGACTAAAACACCCGCGAAAAAAAAGCAGTCAACTGCAAGCAGTGGTGCCGCTAAAGGCAATACACAACTGGAAAAGTTCTTCCTCGATTCAATGAAAGATATTTATTGGGCAGAAAAAGCGCTGACCAAGGCCCTGCCCAAGATGCAGAAAGCTGCTACAACCGAAGAGCTGCAGGAAGCCATCGGCACCCATCTCGTGCAAACCCAGGAGCAAGTAGGCCGTCTGGAGCAAGTATTCCAACTGCTGGGTAAAAAAGCCCAGGCAAAAAAATGCGACGCCATGGAAGGCCTGATCAAAGAAGGAGAATCGATCATTGAAGAAACGGAAGATGGAAGTATGACCCGTGATGTAGGGATCATCGCTGCGTCGCAAAAGGTAGAACACTACGAGATCGCTACCTACGGTACCCTGGTTCAATTGGCACATACCCTGGGACAGGAAGAGATTGCCGACATCCTGGCCACTACGCTGGACGAAGAAAAAGAGACTGACCTGTTGCTGACCGATATCGCCGAAAACAATGTTAATTGGGAAGCTGAGCAGGAAAATGGTGAAGATACAGATGACGAATCAACCGAGGAAGAAGAATAGTGTGTACCGACTGGTTCGCAAAAAAGAGCACCGGATCAACCGGTGCTTTTCTTTTTGCTACTATCTATAAAAGGTCGGATGGTTTAAATAACCCTATACTGCCCAGGGATCCAGTACCACCTTTACGCAATTGTCTTCTTTCTGTTTGAACATCGAATAGCCATCGGCTATCTTCGCAAGAGGCAAGCGGTGCGTGATGATGTCGTCGAGCACAACCCTGCCCTGCACCACATACTCCAGTAGTTCATCGATGTATTTCTGCGCCGGCGCCTGTCCGCCTTTCAGCGTAATACCTTTATCGAAGAACTGGCCAATCGGGAAATTGTCGTAAGTGGTGGGATATACCCCCAATACAGATACTGTTCCGCCGCGTCGCACCGCACTCATGCAAGCCTCCATCACTTTTACCGACCCCTTCTCCAGGTTGATCACTGCTTTGGCGCGGTCGAGCAGATCCCGGTCCGGCTCGAAGCCTACGGCATCGATGCAGGCATCCGCCCCACGATTATAAGTGACTGACCTGATTTGTTCAATCACGTTCTTGCCATTGCCTTCCCACAGGATGGTTTCGCAATTGGCCACGCGTGCTGCCTTGTCGAGCCGGTATTGTAACGTATCGATAATGAATACGCGACCCGCGCTCCGCAACCAGGCGCTTTTGGCGGCCATAATGCCTACCGGTCCGGCCCCAAAGATGGCGACGGTTTCCCCACCTTTGATATTGGCCCAGTCGATGCCGGTATAACCCGTGGGAAAGATATCAGTAAGAAACAATACCTGCTCGTCGGTCAGGTTGTCGGGCACCTTCCGCGGACCGTAATCGCCATAAGGCACCCGCACGTATTGTGCCTGTCCACCGTCGTAACCACCGTAAAGATCGGTGTAGCCAAACAAGGCGCCGCCCTTCTCCGTGAGCAAGCCACCCTCAGGGCCATAATTTTCAGGATTGCTATGTTCGCAATGCCCCGGCAACTGGTGGTTGCAGAAGAAACAATGGCCGCAGGCGATGGGAAACGGTACCACTACCCGATCGCCTCTTTTGAGGTTATTGACCGAACTGCCGGTTTCTTCCACAATGCCCATGAACTCGTGCCCCAATACCATGGGGCGTGGTTGCGGTATGCCGCCGGAATAGATGTGCAGGTCCGATCCGCAAATGGCGGTCGCGGTGACTTTCAATATAATGTCCCGTGGGTCCTTGATGATGGGATCATCGACCGTATCACAGGTGACCTTACCGGGTCCGTGTATAACTGCTGCTTTCATAATGGTAAAAGATGGTTAAAGACTTGAATATTTATTGACCGGCTCCTGTTTCTTTTTCATGTTATCGGCTACGGTGCTGTCGGGCAGTACGTTACTCATCGCCACATTGACCTTGTTGTGGAAGCCCGATACAACCATATCCTTACCCGCCATCAGCGCTTCATAACCATCTTTGGCCACCTTAGCCGCATCGTCCAGTTTGCCCTCCTGTACCACTTTCGATTCTGTCATCCCGGCTTTGTTGAAGAAGTCGGTATCGGTGGCGCCTGGCAGCAAAGCGGTGATTACTACCCCTGTATCTTTCAGTTCACTGCGGATGGCCTCTGTAAAGGACTGCACAAAGGCCTTGGTACCGTGGTACACCGACTGGTAAGGGCCGGGTGCCTTGCTGGCGATGGAGGAGAGGTTGAGGACCTTACCGTAGCCGCGGGCCACCATGTCTTTTACGAATTGCTTGGTCAGTATGACCAGGCTGCTGATGTTGAGGTCGATGATCGCGAGTTCGCGTTCGATGTCTGTTTCGATGAACTTACCGTACAGCCCCTGCCCGGCATCATTGACGAGCACATCGATGCGTATGCCCTTATGGATCATTTCTTCATAGACCTCGAAAGCACTTTGCGGGTGAAAGAGGTCTTTGTTAATCGTGATCACGTCAATGCTGAAAGCCTTCAATTCGGTAGCCGTATGCTGCAACGTCGCCTCGTCGCGGCCAACGATCACCAGGTGGTACCCATCCCGGGCAAACAGCCTGGCCAATTCATGGCCAATACCACTGGTAGCCCCGGTGATCAACGCATATTTTTTTTGTTGTGACATACTATTTTATTTGGTGAATACCGGTGCAGCAGCGATAACTATGCCCTATCAGGTTAATGAGCTACACTGCCAGCAGGTGGGAACTAAGTTCCCCGTGGCGTGGAGTATCATTGCTATTGCTTACCCCTCAATTACTGGCCGATGGTGACTTGTAGCCATAAGGCACCGATCACTGCCAGGGCACAAAGTTTGCGCGGCCGCTATTGATCAACCCAACTAAAAATGAAGACCTTCCTGCTCTTATCACTTGTTATCACACACCACTTTGTAGTACATGCCCAAAAAGGGCATCCGGCGAAGCAGCCAACTTCAGCCAACGTTCATACTTACTTTGCCGCCCACCAGGATTTTCAACCATCACTGGTGAGCAAATTAAAGGTGCCGACGGGCTTCAGGGTACAGGTGGCAGCCAGTGGGCTGGGCAAACCCCGTATGATGGCCGTAGGTGCCAACAATAGTCTCTACATCACCCGGCGCGATGTGGGTGATGTATTGCTGCTGCAGCAAATGGACGCCAACGGCCAATTCCAGTCGCTGAAAACCATTGTAGCGCAGTTCAACGGCGTACACGGCATCACCATTCATGACGGATGGCTGTACCTCTGCGCTACCAAAAAACTGACCCGCGGCAAACTTAATGCCGATGGTACTGTGGGCCCACTCGACACGCTGATCAATGACCTTCCTGATGGCGGCCAGCATGATAACCGCACTATTGCATTTGGGCCCGATAATAAATTATATGTAACGGTAGGGTCGGACTGCAACGACTGTAAGGAAACCAATCCCGAGCACGCTACCATCCTGCAAATGAATGCGGATGGCACCGAAAGAGTCGTTTACGCCCGCGGCCTGCGCAATACGTTGGGATTCGACTGGCACCCGCAAACCAGGGAGTTGTGGGGCATGGACCACGGCACCGACTGGCGGGGAGATGAGATACCGCCAGAAGAATTGAATAAGATCGTGAAAAACGGGGATTATGGATGGCCGCTCGTGTTTGGCAAACAGACCGTCGATCCTACCCGCGAAGACCCGGTAGGCAGTACCAAGGAGGCCTATGCCAAAACCACGCAGCCCGCCGTATGGCTTTTTCCTGCTCATGCGGCGCCCATTGATTTCCGTTTCCTGGGCAACGCCCCGCAGGCTAACTACCCGGCGGGTTATGCGACCGATGCCCTCGTCACCTGGCATGGCTCCTGGAATCGCCAGCAGCCGGAAGGGTTTAAAGTGCAACGTATCCGGTTTGTGAACGGACAACCCATTGCAGTCGAAGATTTCCTCACCGGCTTCTTTGATCCTGTGGCCAAAACAAGGTTTGGCAGGCCGGCCGGGCTGGCCATCGCCCCCAACGGCGTCATCTTTATTTCCGACGATGCAGGTGGCGTTGTCTACGCCGTGACAACCACAGCAACCACTGCTAAAAACTAATTACATGAAAACACTATTGATAGGATTTCTTTTGCTCACGGTCATCGCCCAGGGCCAAACCAAACGCATCAACTTCAAAGCGCCGATGTTTTACCCCGAAGGCGTTGTCTATGACGAGGCGGGCAAGCACTTTTTTGTAGGCTCTGTAAAAACAGCCACCATCGGCACCGTCAGTGAATCGGGTGATTTCAAGACGTTCTTTGCCGATACGACGCTCAAGTCCAGCTTTGGCATGAAGATCGATCCCCGGTCACAAAAACTCTGGGTATGCACGGGCGATCCCAATTACAGCGATTATGTCGACTCTGCCACATACAAAAAACAGATCAGGCTTATCGCCCTGGATCTCAAGACGGGTAAACGGACCCATGATATCGATCTATCCAATCTGTACCCCGGCAAACATTTTGCCAACGACCTGGTAATCGATGACGACGGAACCGTCTATATCACCGACAGCTATTCGCCGGTGGTGTACCGCGTGACTGCTGCCGGTAAGCCCGAATTATTTGCCCAGGATCCCCGCTTTGGGTCTGTAGACATCGGGCTCAATGGCATTGCCCTTACCAAAGAATACGTGCTGGTGGTCAACAACGGCACTGGTCAACTTTTTGTCATCAACAAGCAAAACCCTTCCCAAATCAGGCCGGTGAAGCAACCTGCTTTCTTTCCCGGCGCCGATGGCCTATTATGGGACAAAACAGGCCACCTGGTGTTGGTGCAAAACAAGGGCAGCCACAAGATCTACCAGTTGCGGTCTACCGATAACTGGCAATCTTGCCAACTGGTAGCCGCCACTTCCAGCGAAGACCGCTTTCTACAGCCTTCTACCGCTACCTTGAAAGGAAGTACCGTGTATGTCGTCAATTCCAAACTGAATGAACTCAGTGATCCTACCGCCAAACCATCTGAGGAATTCTCTTTGCAGGAAGTCGTTTTCCGGCCCGTTAAATAACTGCGCTACCAGCCGCATCGCCGGGCAGTATCTTTTCGAAGGCATACTTGCCTTTGATCTGCTGGTTATAAAAAATGCCTTTTTCCCGGAACCGGCGAAAGGCTTCTACCACTGCTTTGTCGACCTCGAAATAACGGTACCGGGTGCCGGTCACAAACTCGATGACCAGCACCCGGTTATCTTCGTCGTAATCGAACCGTTTGATGACTGTAGAGGGCATATCAATGCGTATCTACAACAACGCCATGCCAGTGTTTAGACCACATGTTGAGCATCGATGCTTTTGCCATTACTTTTCAGTAAGATCACCGACCGACCGCTGGCATTGACGACCTGGCCGGAGTGGTGTATGTCGGTATCTTCTTTCATAATACCATTGCCCGTATCGAGTATCTTGCGCCACTGCTGACCATATTCCGGTTTGGGCAGCTGGTAATCGACTGCTTCATGGTGGGCATTGAAGATGATGTAAAAGTTCTCATGGCTCACCACCTCGTTCTGCGGATCCTGTACATGGCTTTCCAGGCCATGCAGGTAGACACCCAGGCTCTTGGCAAAACCAGCCTGCCAATGCGTGTCTTGCATAGGCTCGCCTTCGGGCAAAAACCAGGCAATGTCTTCCATGCCCCCACCCGTGAGTGGCCGTCCACGAAACCAGCGGTTGCGACTGAATACGGGATGCTGCCGCCGCAGGTGGATGATATACTGCACAAATTGAAGGAGTTCCTGATCAGCCTTCGCCCAATCGATCCAGGAAAGCTCGTTGTCCTGACAATAGGCATTGTTGTTTCCTTGCTGGGTTTTACCCAGTTCATCGCCGGCCGTGATCATGGGCACGCCTTGTGACAACAACAAGGTGGCCAGTAAATTCCGTTGCTGCCGGCTACGCAGGGCATTGATATCCGGATCGTCGGTAGGGCCTTCGGTGCCGCAATTCCAGGAATGGTTCTCGTCTGCCCCATCACGATTCTCATCGCCATTGGCTTCGTTGTGCTTGTCGTTGTAGCTCACCAGGTCACGCAGGGTAAACCCATCGTGGGCGGTGATGAAGTTGATGCTGGAAGTAGGTTGACGGTTGCTGTTCTCATACAGGTCGGCGCTTCCTGCAAAGCGGGCGGCAAATTCGGCGAGCTTGCTATCGGCCCCTCGCCAGAAATCGCGCATACAGTCGCGGTAGCGGTCGTTCCACTCCGCCCATTCCGGCGGAAACTTGCCCAGCAGGTAACCTGTCTCGGTAATATCCCAGGGTTCGGCGATCAGCTTTACCTGCGAAATGACGGGGTCCTGGTGGATGATATCGAAAAAAGCATTGAGCCGGTCGGCATCGCGTAACTCGCGTACCAGGGCTGGCGCCAGGTCAAACCGGAAGCCGTCTACATGCATTTCCGTTACCCAATACCGCAGGCTGTCCATGATGAGGCGCAGCACATTCGGGTTGCCGGCATTGAGGGTATTGCCGGTACCGGTATAATCGTCGTAATAACGGGGACTTTCATGCCCGGGCCGGTAATAAGACTGGTTGTCGATACCGCGGAAAGACAAGGTAGGCCCGAGGTGATTGCCTTCGGCGGTATGGTTGTACACCACATCGAGGATCACTTCGATGCCTGCGTTGTGCAAGGCTTTGACCATCCGCTTGAACTCTTTCACCTGCTCGCCCAGCACACCGCTACTGGAATAGCGTACATCGGGGGCAAAAAAGCCGATGGTATTGTACCCCCAGTAATTGGTGAGCCCACGCTCGACGAGGTGACGGTCGGCCACATAATGGTGTACCGGTAACAGTTCGACCGCAGTAACACCCAGCTGTTTCAGGTAACGGATGGTGACCGGGTGGGCCAGGCCCGCGTACGTGCCGCGCAATTGCTCGGGCAATTCCGGATGCAATTTGGTAAAGCCCTTCACATGCAATTCGTAAATGACGGATTCATGATAAGGTATGTTCAGCGGTTTGTCGTTGCCCCATTTAAAGGCATCGTCTACTACGACAGATTTAGGAATATAGGGAGCACTGTCTACCGGTGAGGGATGCAGGTCGGCATCGGGGTGGCCGATCTCGTACCCAAACAGGGCATTGTTCCAGTCGATGCGCCCCGCGATGGCTTTTGCATACGGGTCGATCAGCAGCTTCGCGGGGTTGTGCCGATGACCCGCTTCGGGTTCGTAGGCACCATGAACCCGGTAGCCATACAGTTGCCCGGGCCGTATACCCGGGAGGTAGATATGCCATACCCCATCAAAACGATCGCGTATATTGATACGCAGCTGTTCTACATCCTGCTTTGCCTGGTCAAACAGGCACAACTCAACTGCCGATGCATGTGCCGCATAAAAAGCGAAGTTAACGCCCTTGCCGTCCCAGGTAGCGCCCAGTGGGTAAGGCTTGCCGGTTCTGGTAGTTAGTTTCATAGTAAGCCGATCTTGGTTTTCAATTCCTGTCTTGGATCACGCGCATAAAAAACATACCGGCTTTGGCGACACCGCTTAGGCCCTACAGGGTACACCAATGACTGATCGGCAGCAGGCATTTTCACAGTCAGGCTATTCAAATGTATTCCCCGAATTGAGACCGTCGGTCCACAGATACCCATACTGGTGCAACAACAGCAGGGCAACAGCGCTATACTATTTTGTGCAAAGATTGGTATTCGATTTGCGCAGAAGGCAATACCGTCACTTAATTATAAATAACTGCTAGTGTCATGTGCACCATCGCTTACCATGCTTCGCACGAACAATTTTCACCGGCCCACCTGCTGCAGTTGGTCATACAGGCGCAGGCGGCCGGCTTTGGCGCCATTCATTCTTCCGATCATTTTTACCCGTGGAGTGAACGACAAGGCCATAGTGGCTTTTCCCTCTCCTGGCTGGGTGCTGCTATGCAGGCCACTACCCTGCCCTTCAGCGTGATCTGCGCGCCAGGACCACGCTACCACCCGGCCGTGCTGGCGCAGGCAGCCGCTACCCTGGCCGAATTGTTTCCACGCCGGTTCTCCCTGGAGCTGGGCAGCGGCGAAGCCCTGAATGAAAACATTACCGGGGCACCCTGGCCACCCAAGCAACAACGCAATGAGCGCCTGCGCCAGGCAGCACAAATGATGCAGCGATTACTGGCCGGAGAAGAGATCACCGAGCAAGGACATTTCAACGCCGTTCAGGCCAGGCTCTATAGCTTACCGGCTGAACCACCGGCACTCTTTGGTGCCGCCATTACCGCAGCAACAGCGGCGTGGTGTGGACAATGGGCGGCGGGTTTGCTCACCACGGCGGGCGATCCGGCCGAAGTGCAGGAAAAGGTCGATGCATTTCGGCAAGGGGGCGGCGAAGGCAAACCTGTTTATCTGCAGTTTGCCTTCAGCTTTCACCCTGATCATGCCGTGGCGCTGCACAGCGCCCACGATCAATGGCGCTCCAACCTGGTATCAACGGGAGACCTGGCCGATTTCTCGCATCCACGGCAATTTGACGAGGCTTCGGCGAATATATCACCGGCACAGGTAGCAGAAAAGTTACCCATCATTTGTACTACACAAGACCTGTTTCGACAGGTGGACGCACTGGCTGCAACGGGAGCTAACCGGGTCATCCTGCACAATGTGAACCGTCACCAGGAATTGTTTATCCAGCAAGTGCAGGGTCACCTGCATAGGACTCGCCTCAAAGTGGGATTGGAAAGCTTTTAAACCATTGCCGCACAGCCCAATAATAACTCATTGCAGGTAGCTGGTAGTTGCCTGCGCATTAAAACACTTGGATGCACTATATCCCTGGCAACAATTGTGCATACCCTTAATAAACCTCTTTATGAAACGATTACCGGTTCTATTGTTAACCACCGCCTGCTGTTTTGCCGCCTGTATGAAAGACGGTACCTGGACTAAGGCCTGTCAACTCTCCACCGGGTTGCATACAGCCCCTGGCGATGCGAAAATCATGTATGAGATCACCGGCACCGGATCCGTATTTGTGAACCACGCTATTTATTACGATGCCGGTAACCCCATCAAAGTTGATAAACCTACCCTGCCGTTCGTGCTCACGTTGCCCGTACAGGCAGCCGACACGATCGGTTTGCAGGTGGAAGGACGGGCTATGGAAGGCAGACTCCAGATCAGGCATCGATTCATCATGGGTACCGATACCGTAACGACTACCGATGCGTGCGCCGGGTAAATCTGGCAACCACGGTGCCTCACCGGCGCCCCCAATTGTGGTGCGGTTTTGGTGGTTCAAGCAAACATATGAACAGGAATATCATCGTGCTGGGCGCTTCTGCCGGCGGTTTCGATGCGATCCGAAGCATAATAGCCGGGTTGCCCCGCCACCTGGAGGCAGCCGTCTTTGTCGTATGGCATATGGCTCCCGATGTCCGGGGCATATTACCTGACGTATTGAACACGCTGCAAACCTTACCCGCCGGTCATGCCATCGACCACGAACCGATCCGAAATGGACGCATCTATGTGGCACCGCCCGACCGGCATTTGCTGATCGAAAATGACCATATCCGGGTCACCCAGGGTCCCAAAGAAAACCGCTTCCGGCCTGCCATCGATCCCCTGTTCCGCTCTGCCGCCTTTACCTTTGGCACCCGTGTGATCGGTATCGTGCTCAGTGGAGGGCTCGACGATGGTTCGGCCGGCTTATGGACGATCAAGCAACGGGGTGGACTGGCCATTGTTCAGGATCCAGAAGAAGCCGACGTACCAGCCATGCCGCAGAATGCCCTGGCAACTATCGAGGCCGACTACATCCTGCGCACCGCAGATATACCCGCTGTACTGATCCGTTTGGTAAAGGAAGAAATGCCAAAGCCACTTCCTGGACCGGTAAGCGCCGAAGAAGTAGAGAAGACAGCCCGGGAGATCAACATCCAGCTGGAATCAGACACCTTGCAACAACACGTGATGGGGTTGGGCCAATTAAGCCCCTACACCTGTCCCGAATGCCATGGCGTACTAACCACGCTCCGCGAAGGCAACCTGGTGCGCTTCCGCTGTCATACCGGCCATGCTTTCTCCGCCGACAGCCTGCTCGCTTCGCTGACTGAAAACATCGAATCCAACCTCTGGAATGCGATACGGAGTATGCAGGAAAGCATTTTATTACTGAACCACCTCGGCGACCACCTGGCTGAGGCCAATCAGCCCAAGCTGGCTGCCGTGTATTTCAAGAAAGCCCGGGAGGCTGAATCCCGGTCGCGCCAGCTGCAGCAGATCGCGTACAACAACGAGTCACTAATGACGGCGGAATTGAACAAGCAGACAAAAACACCAGATAATAGATTCGGTAATTAGTCACAAAATCCGCACATCAACGGCTTTCTCCTGCAATCCAGTAACTTGCGCTTTATGTCCGAACATCAAGCCTCCTCTTCCTTCCTGGTCGTTGGCATCGGCGCTTCTGCCGGCGGCGTACAGGCACTGCAACAGTTTTTTAAGCAGGTGCCGGCCAATAGCGGTATGGCGTACGTGGTGATCCTGCATTTATCGCCCGATCATGACAGCCAGCTGGCCTCGGTGCTGCAGGTGGTGACAAGCATTCCCGTGGTACAGGTACAGGAAAAGGTAAAAGTGCAGCCCAATAATGTATATGTGATTTCCCCCAATATACACCTCACCATGGAAGACGGCCACCTGGCCGTGTCTACCAACATGGAGGTGGAAGACCGGCGGGCACCCGTAGATATCTTCTTCCGGACACTGGCCGATTCACATGGGCCCGAGGCCGTCTGCGTGATCTTATCCGGCACCGGCGCCAACGGATCGATGGGTCTCAAGCGTATCAAAGAAAAAGGTGGTGCCGCCTATGTGCAAAATCCGCGCGAAGCGGAGTTCAACGAAATGCCCCGCAATGCCATCGCCACCGAATTGGTCGATGAGGTATTGCCGGTAGCCGAGATACCTCACAAGATCATCGCCTACCAGCGCAGCCTGGGCACGGTACACATCCCCGTAGAGCCCGAAAACCGGCCCGAAGACCAGCAGCATGCCCTGCGCGAGATCTTCAGCCAGCTGCGCATGCGCACCGGCCATGATTTCAGCAACTACAAGCGGCCTACGCTGCTGCGCCGCATCGAGCGACGCATCAACATGCGTAACCTGCCCAACCTGCTGGCCTACGCCACGTATATTCAGCAAAACCCCGACGAGATCGTTTCCCTGCTCAAAGACCTACTCATTTCCGTGACCAATTTCTTCCGCGATAAAAAACCTTTTGACACCATTGCCGCCGAAGTGATCCCGACCATCCTCCAGGATAAAAAAGCCGAAGACCAGGTACGCATCTGGGTAGCAGGTTGCGCCACCGGCGAAGAAGCTTACTCACTGGCCATGTTGCTGGCCGAGCAAACACTCAGTTCCATCGACGGGCCCAAAGTGCAGATCTTCGCGACCGACATCGACGAAACGGCCATCGGCATTGCGCGCGAAGGCTATTATACCATCAACGACGCCGCCGACGTAACGCCCGATCGTCTCCGCCGTTTTTTCAACAAGGAAGGCGACGGCTACCGCATCCGCCGCGAGATCCGCGAAATGGTATTGTTTGCCAACCACAACTTCATCAAAGACCCGCCCTTCAGTCACCTCGATATGGTGGCCTGCCGCAATGTGCTCATCTACCTCAACCGCACGGCGCAGGAAAGGGTCATGGAAACCTTTCACTTTGCCCTGAAATCGGGTGGTTATTTGTTTCTCGGCTCCTCCGAATCAGCCGATGGATCCAACGACCTGTACACCACCTATAACCGCGAAGACCATATCTTCCAAAGCCGCAAGCGGCTCATCCGCACCTTTCCGGTACCGGAATCGGTACCTACTTTCCGGATAGAACCACCGCGCCTCACTACTACCCGTGAGCGTGACGCGCAGTCGCTGGACCGTATTACCAGTAGCGAACTGCACCAGCGGCTGCTGGAAGCTTACGCACCCCCTTCGCTGGTCGTCAATGAAGAATACGATATCGTTCACATATCCGAAAAGGCTGGCCGCTACCTGCAGATCGCCGGTGGTGAATTATCGCAAAACCTGCTCAAGCTGGTAAGGCCCGAACTGCGGCTGGAACTGCGCGGCGCCCTGTACCAGGCCACTCAACGGCAAACGGGCATCGAACTGCTGGCGATGAAAGTGGTGATCGAAGACCGAACCGAAACGGTCAACATCCATATTCGCCCGGTGCTGGAAGAAGGCAATGCTGCCAAGGGATACATCCTCGTGGTGTTTGAGCCGACCGCCGTCAGCGAAGATTCCATGCAGGAACTGGTGTTGCGGGCCGATGAACCCGTGGCGCGGCACCTGGAAGAAGAATTGATCCGCTTGAAAACCCAGTTGCGCGCCTCCATCGAGCAACACGAGTTTCACGCGGAAGAACTGAAAGCCAGCAATGAAGAATTGCAGGCCATGAACGAAGAGCTGCGCAGTGCCGCGGAAGAACTGGAGACGAGCAAGGAAGAACTGCAAAGCATCAATGAAGAGTTGCGCACCGTGAACCAGGAGCTGAAGGTAAAGATCGAGGAAACCAGCCTCAGCAGCAACAACCTGCAAAACCTCATCAATTCCGCCAGCATCGGTACCATCTTTCTCGACCGCAGCTTTCGCGTGGCGCTGTTTACCCCGGCTATCCGCGATATCTTCAACCTGATACCCGCCGATTTTGGCCGTCCGCTGTCCGACATCACCCACCGGCTGGAATACCACAACCTGTTGCAGGATGCAGAAACCGTACTGGAAAAATTACATACCGTAGAGCGGGAAGTGAGTACCACCGAAGGCCGCTCTTTTATGATGCGTGTACTGCCCTACCGAACGGCCGAAGACCATATTAACGGCGTGGTGATCACCTTCTTCGACATCACCTCGCGCAAACAGGCGGAACAGTCGCTGCAGATGTCGGAAGAAAGGCACCGCGTGGCCCTTTCTTCTGCCGGCATGGGTGCGTGGGATTGGAACCTGCTGACGGATAGTATCGTGTGGAATGACCAGCATTTTACCCTGCTTGGATTGAAACCTGACGGGCAATCGAAAACATTGAGTTACCTGCTGCATTTTGTCCATCCCGACGACCGGGCCATCGTGAGCGGGGCCTTCAGGCACGCCGCGGCACAAACCGGCATCTACCGCGCAGAGTTTCGTGTTATACGGGCCGATAATGGCGTTACACAGTGGATGAGCGGTTATGGCCGGGTGATAGAACAGCAGGACGGCAGGGCACGCCGCATGATCGGCGTAACGGTCGACATCTCCGAACACAAAGAACTGGAGCGGCAGAAAGACGAATTCCTCGGCATTGCCAGCCACGAATTGAAGACACCCGTCACCGGCATTAAAGCTTATACAGAATTGTTGCTCGCCATTTTCGAAGAAGGCGGCAACCCGGAAAATGCTGCCCTGATGCAGAAGCTGGACGGTCAGGTAGACCGGCTCACCAGCCTGATACGTGCCCTGCTGGATGCCACCAGCATTTCGGAAGGTCAATTGATGGTACACGCCGAAAGCTTTGACCTCAACGACATGATCACGGCCAGCCTGGATAATTTGCGACGACTTTCTACCAAGCACCACATCGATTTTGAGCCAGGCCCGATCAGACCGATCACGGCCGATCGCGATCGCATCGAACAGGTACTGAGCAATCTTGTATCCAACGCCATCAAGTACTCGCCCGATGGCGGGTCTGTATCCGTCCGCTCCGAAGACACCGGTACCGGAATTCGCATCACCGTACAGGACAATGGGATCGGCATACCGGAAGAAATGCAACACAAGGTGTTTGATCGCTTTTTCCGCATCAGTTATGCCCACTCCAATACCTATCCGGGCATGGGCCTGGGATTATACATCAGTGCCGGCATTGTACGCAGACATGGTGGCAGTATCGGATTAAAGAGCAAACCGGGTGAAGGATCACAATTTTATTTTACCCTCCCGTACGTAGCCCATCCAAATAAGTAATTATTGAAACGTATCATCATCGTAGACGACGATCCGGCTATCCTGGAAGCCTTTCACCTGATCCTTGGCAGGGCTGGCTATTCCGTTTCCTCCTATGTGAACGGGCAGGTACTGCTGACCCTGCCCTTGCCGCCCGTAGACCTGATACTGCTCGACAAGCAACTGTCTGGCGCCGATGGGCTCGACATTTGCCAACGGCTCAAACAACAGCCGGAGACCAAACATATCCCCATCGTGATGTTATCTGCCAGCCCCCATGTAAGGCCGCTGGCGATGAATGCCTGTGCCGACGATTTCCTGGAGAAGCCGTTCAGGATGAAGGACCTGCTGGAGATGGTAAAAAAGCATATAGGCATGGCCGGGTGAGCAAAAAAAAGACCGCGGTAACAACCGCGGTCAGGTGCTGAACATAGAAATACTCCGCTTAAAGGATGATTGAAATCCTACAGCATAGATCGCTGCACGAGGCCTTATCACGGACCCTATTGATACAACACCAATGAGTAGCTCAACGCAGGTGAAGTAACGCTTCACAGGAATGAAGCTGAAACATTTTATCACCTCCGTTCAGTGGGGTTAACAACTCAGCTGGTTTTTCTGATAAATGGCTTGTATGCGCAGACAGCGCTGCGCGGCTCGTTGAGGTACTCAATAAAGGCCGTCGTCCCATCTTGGACACCATTGAAACACCAATGAAGGGCTGAATCAGCAGTACCCTAACCAAAAGCATTAATAAACCAGTGTGAATCAGACCGAACAACGGTCCAAATTGAGTGTAAGATGTATAGACAAACGGTGAAGAATATTCCGTTGGTATCCTAAAACTATCTCATTTAAACGAGACCACCTAAATTACTTACCCCTTCATCCTGTAATCACGGGAAAACAACAATGAAAAGCGGCGCCTTTGCCTGGCCAGCCCTCCGCCTCGATAAAACCGTCGTGCGCCAACATGATCTTACGGCAGATGGCCAGTCCTGCACCGGAACTGGCGTATTTTTGGGGCATTTTATCCACCATGAGGAATATCCTTTCCGCATCTTCCGGCTCAAGAAGCCGTTCACGATGAATAACCTGCTTGCCATGGTAGGAAGGCATGTTGGCATGGCCAGCGAAGTACCCCCCAAAAAAAGACCGCGGTAACAACCGCGGTCAGGTGCCGAAAATAGAAATACTACGAAAAAAGTCTGGTTGCATTCAATGCAATCCGGTCACAGCGTAACACTTCCGGCGCCTATGGCCTGTTTGTCCCAGGAGTAGCCGCCTTCATGCTCAGCTTCGATATTGATATAAGACTCAGCGATATGCGTCAGCTGCTGGTCTGTATCTTCTTCTTCCTGTAAGGTTTTGTCGAGAATATCGGCCGCCCGCCGCATATCCATGGTTACAGCCAACTGCACCAATCCACCGTAGGTAGCAATTTCATAATGCTCTACTTTTTGTGCAGCAATGATCAGTGCGGCATCGCGGGTGAAACTTCCCTCCTCCGTTTCGCTGATGATGTTGCGCGCCTCCTTCAGCAAGCCGTCCATAGCGGCACAGGGCTTCGCCTCGGGTTCTTGTTTGATAAGGCGGAATACCTGTTCCAACCGTTTTACATGCCGCTCTGTTTGCTGGCGATGCGTTTCAAAAGCATCCTGCAATTCTTCGGTGGATACCGCGCTTTTCATTTCCTCCAACCCATTCAGCAAGGCCTTTTCTGCATAATATATATCCTTCAACTGATCGGTGAAGAACTTCTGCAGGTAGGAAGGAGACGTGCTGGATATCGCTTCTTTATCTGCTTGCTGGCCGGTGATCTGGCTATCGGATGAGGTACCCGAAGATCCGCTCGCTTTACCGGAAGCAGCCGCTCTATTGTTTTTTGAACTGGTGCCTGATTTCATAGTTGCATCTTATTTCATAGTGATCGATAACAGCAAGATCAGGGAATACCCTGATCCTGCTGCTGTATTTATCACGGGGGTTACCGGGAACTCTTTTTACCCGTGCCGCTGCTTTTGCTGCGGGCGCTGCTGGTATTGCTGCTGCCGCTGCGTTTACTGCTGCTGGTATTGCCCGCGCTGCCCGACGATTTGCCGCGGCCACTGCTGGCGTTGCTGCCACCTGACCGGCTATTGCTTTTGCCAGACTGGTTGTTGCTGCTGCCGGAACGACTGCTGGTGCTTCGTCCGCTGGTGCTGCTACCCGATCGGGAACTGCTGCCCGATGACCGGTTGCCGCTTTCGTTATCATCGTCCATGCCGTCGTTTTCATGGTAGTAGCGGCGGGAGTTATCGCTCTGGCTGTATTGGTCATTCATGCTGCCACGGCTGCCTTCATTGCCATAGCCAAACTCACCTTGCCGGTTGCGGTTGTGCTGTCCCATTCCCCGCTGGTTTTCGTACCCGGCATGGTTGCCGTTGCCCATTTGATCGTCGTAGCCGCCAAAGCCGCCTTGCGACCCGCCAAAGCCACCAGTGCCCCACTCATCGCCCCCAGTGCCGAGGCCACCGCCCTGGTTGCGTTGTGACCACTGGTTGCTTCCGCCCTGGTTACTGCCCTGTCCACGATAACCCTGGTTGCCATAGTTCTGGCCTCCCTGGTTGTCGTAGCCTCCCTGGTTGCCATAGTCGCCCTGGTTCCATTGGTTGCGATTGTTACCCTGGTTGCGTTGCAGCCATTGGTCATGGCCACCCTGCTGGCCGTATTGGTGTGAACCACCCTGGCCGCCGCCCTGGTTACCATAGCCCTGGTTGCCGTAACCACCCTGTTGGCCATATCCTTCATCACCCTGGTTCCACTGATTACGGTTGCCACCCTGGCTGCGTTGCGACCACTGGTTGCTGCTGCCCTGGTTCCCATAATCCTGCTGACCACCTCCGTAGTTGCCATAACCTTGATTACCATAACCGTGATTGCCGTAGCCCTGGTTACCATAACCTTGCTGCCGGCCGCCTTGCATGCCACGTCCTTTGCTGTATTGGTTGCTGTCGTCCTGGTTACGACCACCGCCGAAACCGCGCCGGCTACGACGCTGGCGCTCCATGCCACCGCTTTGCTGCTGGTCATACCCGCCTCGCTCCTGCTGATAACGCCCCTGCATGTTTCCGTGGTTATCGTCATCATCTTCGTTCCGGTCATAATCGTCGTCATAATCTTCATTATCATCATCTTCGTCGCCATAGCGGCCCTGCAATTCATTGTCATCGTCCTCATCATGGTCGTCTTCGTCGTATTGCTCGGCATACTGACGGCCATATTCTCCTGCTTGTTGTCCACTGTTCCGTTGGCCATATTGTGGCTGGCGTGAACTGTTTTGTCCACTGGAACGTCTGTCTCTTGTTGCCATAATCGATGAATTGATTTGTTAAGAATGAAAGTTTCATATGGTAATAATCCTGGCAGCCATTCCTGTAATTGATTACCCTCAACAGGTCATTCAGGCCACAGGTGTGCTGCCGATACAATTGTTATATTATGTAAAAACCACTGCGTACCGCAGGTTTGGTGGGATGGGGCTCCAAGGCCTTTACAGGCTTGTTATAGCAAGCTGTCGCTATGCTGTAAGCGGCATAAATTTCATGCCTGCCAGGTAGGTAAGATGATTACAGGTGCGGTTGTAATGTTTTATCACCGCCATTCAACTTTGATAAGAACTCAGCCAATTGCTGGATAGAACCTGGCTTTTGCAAACAGGAAGCGCCCTGCTTCATTGCCAGTTCTCTGGTAGTATCACTGAGGAAGTTTGAATACAGGATCACCTGCGTTTTATCGAGGTGGTGCATATCGCGGATGATGCGGAGACAATCCATTCCATTCGACACGGGCATGTTGTAATCGATGAGGATAACGTCGGGTAATATTTCTCGCAGTAATTGACGTGCGCGCGACAGGGAATTGGCCCACACACAATAATGGGGCAATTGGGCCAATTGTATGGCTTGATCGAGCATGAAATATTCGTCCTGGTCGTCGTCAATCAATAAGATCAGTTGCTGCATCCTTACTGGCTTTTCTGATAAAATGGCTTGTATGCGCAGACAGCGTTGCGCAGCGCGTTGAGGTACTCAATAAAGGCCGTCGTCCAATCCTGGACACCATTGAAGGGCTGAATCAGCAGTACCCTAACCAAAAGCATTAATAAACCAATGTAAATCAGACCGAACAACAGTCCAAATTAAGTGTAAGATCTATAGACAAACGGTAGAAGAAATATTCCGTTAGTATCCTAAAACTATTGCATTTTTACGACACCACCAAAATAGGCTATCTCTTCATCCGGTAATCAGTGGAAAATAACAATGAAAAGCCGCGCCTTTACCTGGCCAACCCTCCGCCTCGATAAAACCATCGTGCGCCAACATGATCTTACGGCAGATGGCCAGTCCCGCACCGGAGCTGGCGTATTTTTGGGGCATTTTATCCACCATGAGGAATATCCTTTCCGCATCTTCCGGCTCAAAGCCGGTACCATTGTCGGTCACACTTATTTTGAAGAAGGCGCGTTGCCCCTCCTCATAAGGGTCGTTATCGGGCATCGTCACTGACTGGCTGGAGATCGCTATGCGCAAAGGTGCCTGGTGCGGCCGGAAGCGGATAGCATTGTTCATCAGGTATAGAAACAGGTAGTGCAGAATATCCTTATACCCATTGACGACGGGTAGCACTGCTGCAGCAACTGTTGCGTCACTGGACAACAATTTTTCTGTCAATTGCGCCGACACCTGTTGCAACACCTCATTCAGGTCAACTGGCGTGCCTTCGTCCATCGGTGCATGTATGCCCGACAGCGCTACAATATCATCCAGTAACAGGTTCATGCGATTGAGTGAAGACTGCATGCGCCGCAGATTGGCCTTTCCGCCATCGGATAAAGACTTTGCCTCTGCCCGGATCAGCAATTCGAGCGAGGAATAGACATTGCGCAATGGCTCCTTGATATTGTGGGAAGTGATGTACGTGATCTGCGCCTGTTCTTCGTTGGCCCTTTCGAGCTGCTCGTATTTTTTCTTCAAGGCAATATTCAGCTTGTGCAATTGTTGTTCGGCCTTGATGCGGTGCGCCACATCGTGCATGATGTTCATGATACCCAACAATTTGCCTTCTTCACTTTTTAAAGGGATAAAATGATTTTCGTAGTGCTGGCGGTTGAAGCGCTCCCGGTGTGCCGGTACAAAACTTTTAATGCCGGAGAAGGCCAGCTCCATGGCCTGTAAAAGCTCCTTATCCTGCCGGCATTGCGGAAACACTTCCAACAGGTTTCTGCCCAGGATTTCCGCACCCCGGATACCCGATACCATTTCTGCTGTGCGGTTCCAGGCGATGATATTCCACTGTAGATCAATGGCCATGATCCGATCGATGCTGCAATCATTCAGCATTTCGGCAAGAGCGGGGGATACCAGGTATTGGGGGGAAGACATACCGTAAATTTAAGTCAATGCTGCAAATTGCTTACCAGCGTTTACCAATTGCTCCCGATGCCATCATCAACCGGTCAGGCAGTCATTGTGCCATGTTATGATTTCCCTTTCAGCGGCTTGGTCGGATTGATCGAATGGACATAATATTCATTGGTACCTGCGCGCCAAAAAGGTTTCGGGGGCGCTTCAACTGCCCGGCTGGCCAGCCAGGCTTTTAACGCCTCATAAAGGGAAGCGCGCAACACCTGTACCCGGTCGGGGCATTTCCCTGTCAAGGGGTCTAGTATGCCATTATACTCGGTAAATATATGGTGCCCGTACAACCAATTGTCGAGCCGGTTATTCATGATGCGTACATGGTATTCGCGGCCTGCCAGCCCTTCATGTACCCGTACGATGCCGCAATAGGTTTTGTCCCGGTAGATGAATTCTACGGAAAATATAACGCGCATAAATAAATTGTTTTGAGTGAAATATGCGTTCGCCACAACGACCAATATTTAAAAAAAGAAATCGCTGAAGAATTGTAAAAACAGGTCGATCGTTAGATCGCCGGTACCTTATATGACAAAAAAACAATGCCAGCCATTGCATTAAATATGTATTAAATAAATGAGATGACCAGTCTGGACATTGGCATACTTTTTTAATCCCTATCCATAAAGATTGTAAACCATAAAACTTTTGTTATGCCAGGTAACAACAGATCGATCGGCGGCCAGGAGCAGGCCGGTCCCAATATAGGTAACGACATCAGCCGCAACATCACCCGCGAAACACAAAGCGATGATACAACAGCGCCTGTTGTCAAGAATAAAGACAAGCAGCAACAAGAGCAAGCACAAAAAGACCAACAAAGACAACAACAAGGAAGTAACAGAGAAGACGACCAGGCACATTGAGGCCTGGTGCATAGACCAAAGCCTGGCGGTTCTACTGCCGGGCTTTATATTTATATACTGACCGGAAACATTGGCCGTACAAGACAGCAGCTTCAATGTTCAAACCGCAACAATCCGTTGGTCAAGCTTTTCCATTGCAGGGCAGACAAGCCCAGGCGGGCGCCCAGGTAAACGAACCAGTTGCGTAGTCTGGTCAACAGGTTGCCCTGATGTATGTTAGGGTGTTCGTTGCGGCCATACACGGCAGCGATCAATCGCTGCGCTTCACGGTAAACAACAAAGGTAGAAGTAGCCGCACTGTCAAAGAAATGTGGAGCCGCCTGCTGCGGCACGATGGGACTGCGCGCTGCCCGCACCGTGATGTACACGGCCTGTTGATGCATGGCTGTGCGTTTACCAATCTTTTCCACCTGCACCCAATCATCACCTTTTCCGCCTGGATTGCCGGGACCGGGCAGATCGATACAAAAATAATCTCCCTCCTGCGCAGGCCTGTCTGCTTTATGCCCCCGTGCATCGATGAGTTGAAAAGCAGCGGTGGCCTGGCCCGCCCATTGCTGCCAATGATTGACATCCAACAGCCGGCTGGCAGCTTTTTCAAAACAGGCAATACCTTCGGCTTCATTCCGGGCCGTATAATCGCTGCGGGTAGTTGTGGTGCTGCCGTGCACCTGGGGCGGTACCAGTTCCTGCAGCCACGCCGCGTAAATAGCAGATTCAGGTTTCATACAATGGTGGTTCTACAGGTGGTGCTGGTTTTTTCTGGCGGCGATGAGTAAACCGGCGGCCACACCGGCAATACCCGCGGCCACTACTACGGCCGCACGTTGCCTGCTGGCCTTGCTCATCTGCCAGCCACCGTCGACGCTGGTGCCGAAATCGACCGGTTGGGTGACATTACCGGAGGTGGTGGCCAGTGCAGGTGCGTTGTTCAGGTAACGACGCATCACAAATACCGTGGCAGCCCGGCTGATGGCCGGGAAAACATTCCAGGCCAGGCGCAGCAAGGCCGCACCAGCGCCAATCGTTTTTTTCGGCACGGGTGATTGGATGATGCGTACCACAGCACGAGCCACTTTTTCGGCGCTGTACACCGGTGGTGCAGGCTTCAGCGCTTTGCCGGTGTAGTTGGCGGCGTGTTGCATGCCGGGGGTATCGAGAAAGCCAGGATAGAGATCGCACACATGAATGTTGCGCCAACCCTGCAGCTCGCCTTTGAGGGCCTCCGAAAACCCGCGCAGACCAAATTTGCTGGCCGTATAGGCTGTAGCATAAGGCGTCGGAAACCAGCCACCTACAGAAATATTGTTGATCAGTATGCCATGCTGCTGTTGCTTGAAATAGGGAATAACGATATGGGCAGCGTGCATATAACCCAGGAGGTTGGTTTTGATCACCGCTTCACTCACTTCGGCAGGTACCTCTTCGAGCGGACCGGCGGCGAGCACGCCGGCATTGTTGATCCACACGTCGATGGCCCCTCCAAACTGATGCGCTTTTTCTGCCAGCAGGCGAATCGCCTCCACTTGCTGCATATCGGTAGGCACGGTCAACACGTTACTGCCTGCTTCGATACAGGCCTGGGCTGTTTCTTCGAGTGCTGCTTCCCGGCGTGCTGCCAATACCAGCGTAGCACCCTGTGCTGCCAACGCCAGTGCCATCGCCTTCCCTACCCCGCTCGAAGCGCCGGTGATGACAATGGTCTTTTCTTGAAAGGATGATTGCATACCAGTGGGCATGCAAATCGGATGCCCTGTGTAGGCAGTGGCGAGGCGCCGGGTATAAGTTTTGATGATTGATATACAAATGGATATTACCCAGCTAATAGGCATTGGAGCAAGTATAGGTACGGGCATCTCCCTCCTGCCGCAACTGATCAAAATTATACGGGAGAAAAAAGCCGAGCAACTTTCGATGGGTATGATGGCCGTTTTGTTAACCGGACTGATCTTATGGATAATCTATGGAGTCAGTAAAGATGACTGGATCATCATACTATCCAATGCTGTGTCCTTATTGCTGAATGTGGCGATCATCCTGCTGTCCATCAAATATAAAAAAGAAAGCCATTAACCGTTTGCCTGCTTAACAGACCTGTGGGGGGATGATTACCGGCAGGAGATTATGTCCGGCCGGGAAACGTCTGCTGTAGTGAACGTCGCTACTGATCGATGTATTGGATCGCAAATGCCAGCCAATCACCGATGGTTCACTCGACGACGGGAATACGAAAGACCCCGCCATCACCGAAAAATGGTTTTCCGAACTGGAAGGCTTGATTGAAGCCAATGATGGCTACTTCTACCCCGCTATGACGCCGTATCGTGAATGGGCAGACCTTGATTTCCGCAACCTGTCTCCTCTTTAGCACGGGAAATCTTCCTATCTTCCTACTCCAACCAATACCGCCACATGAAATACATCCTGCTTGCCGCCGCCTGCTGTACCCTGACCATGACCGCCACTGCGCAAAAGCGTATTACGCTATCAAAAGAAACCCTCAAAGACAAGATCATGGGTGGCTGGGCCGGACAAACCATCGGCGTCACCTACGGTGGCCCGTATGAATTCCAGTTCAACGGCACCTTCATCCAGGACTACCAGCCCCTGCCCTGGGACGGCAGCGTATTAAAGACCAATATGCTCCACAATGCCGGCCTGTACGATGACCTGTACATGGACCTCACCTTCGTCGATGTATTTGAAAAATACGGCCTCAACGCCCCGGTGGATTCCTTTGCCAATGCATTCGCCAACGCTGGGTATTTCCTGTGGCATGCCAACCAAGCCGCCCGCTACAATATCCTGCATGGCATCAAAGCCCCACAATCGGGCCAATGGCAACACAATCCCCATGCAGAAGACATCGACTACCAGATCGAAGCCGACTACGCCGGCCTCATGAGCCCCGGCATGCCCAATACCGCCTCCGCCATCTCCGACAAGATCGGGCATATCATGAACTACGGCGATGGCTGGTACGGCGGCGTCTATATCGGCGCCCTGTATTCGCTGGCCTTCCTGCATAATGACATTCACTTCATCGTAACGGAAGCCTTGAAAGTAATTCCTGCGTCCAGCACCTATTACCAGTGCATCAACGATGTCATCAACTGGCACAAGCAATACCCCAACGACTGGCACCGTACCTGGTATGAGATCCAACGCAAATGGTCGAACGATATCGCCTGCCACGACGGTATTTTCTCGGCATTCAACATCGACGCCAAGATCAACTCCGCCTATGTCGTACTGGGATTGCTGTATGGTCAAGGAGATTTTGGCCGGTCGCTGGAGATCGCCACCCGGGCCGGACAGGATGCCGATTGCAACCCCTCGTCGGTGGGCGGTATACTGGGCACCATCTTGGGATACAAAAAGATTCCCACCCATTGGAAACAGGGCCTCGTGGATATAGAAGACATTCCCTTCAAGTACACCGACATCTCGCTCAACAAAGCGTATGTGATCGGTCTCGGTCACGCCTTGAAGAATATACAGGCCAACGGTGGCAACATCAACGGTGACCAGGTGGAGATCCTGGTACAATCACCCAAAGCCGTTGCGCTGGAACAGGGATTCCCGAATAACCAACCCATCAGCCGCACGGGCTTTTACAAAACCCTCGGCGAAGCGTCTTTCGAATTCGAAGGCACGGGCTTTTCGCTGGCAGGCGCAGCACATAAAAAGCAAAAGGATAGTCTGGAGTATGTATTTGAGGTGGCGGTCTTTATAGACGGGCAGCCAACGGAGACCGTTCAACTGTCTACTGATTTTATCAAGCGCCGGCTCGAGATCTGCTGGAAATACCAACTGCCCAAAGGAAAACATGCTGTAAAACTAAAAGTCCTCAATCCACACGAATCGTATGAACTAAAGACCTCCAGCTATATTGTATTTTCGGAGAAACGCTGAGCACTTACTCTTTCCTGAGTAAGGGCGCCATCCATCCATTGATCACGGCCATGGGCATCACCAATGCCGCCGTGCGACTAAACCGGCTGATCACGATACCACAACACTTGCCTGCCGCATCGTATACGGGTGCGCCACATTCCGCGGCTTGTACCCGGGCATCGATGGTCCACACCGAGGCAAATCCATCCCGGCGCACACTCGCGCCGCCTTTAAACAGTTCTGCCGGATGGGTTGGGGTGCGCGCGGGCCAGGCTCCCATCACGATCGTTTGCTGAAAAAGACTATCGCCCCTTTTCACGTCCAGCACCAGCGTATCATTGGGAAAGTATTGCGCTAATAGCGCACCATAGTCGGCCGGCTGATGGATGGGCTGTCCGCCAAAACGCAGTATCTTATCCTGCAGTTGTATGCGGGCCTGTACCAAGGGGCTATTGGGATGTATATTGGCCAGGGTAGCCGCACCGTCCATCCACCGGGCACCGGCGCCGAAAAAGCCGCTGCTGTATTTCACCGGCAGCGCAATGGGGGCACAGCCCACCACTCCCCGCTTCTGCCGGCCACCCGGCAGCGCCGCATACACGAAACTACCGGGCGCCGGGCCAACGCCTGCATAGCTGGTATCTGTCTTCGACAAGGCACCTGTTAACTTTTTATCGACCCACAACAATACCAGGTCATGCTCCCGGCTATGGCTCACCACCTTCGCCAACAGGCGTTCCTGGTTGGTGACCACCACCGGCGCTGCTCCCACCTCACTGCTTTTACTCAGGATATAAGTGCCGCGTCCATCAAGGCTGATCGCCGTGCCAGCTATCGATTGTAGCTTACCCGCTACCTCACTCTGCAGCGACACTACGGCGGCGTTGGCAAGCTTTACCTGCGCGGGCACTGGTGCGTACTTAACAGCTGCGGCCGTTGGCACCTTCACTTTGTCCGCTGCCGGGAAATCAGTATACGTTTCCGCTTTGGTCAAGGCTGTCCAGTATTGCCGGTACAGATCGACGGGTGTATGAAAATTGCGGTCTTCCGATGTATCGCAACGACTATTGAGGGCAATCACGCGGCCTTGCAGATCGAATAGGGGTCCGCCCGAATCACCCGGCTCCATCACAGCCGTAGTGGCCAGGAACTCCGATTCCATCCTCGGGTTGGCGACCACGCCAAACCGTACCGTCGGGAAAGGCTGCGCGAGTGTTTCGGGATAAGCGATCATCAAACACGGATCACCGGATCGCATAGCTGCCGTATGGCCCATGGGCGCAAAGGGCCACGGGCCCGGCGCGAGGAGCTTCATCATCGCCACATCGGGGAGGTTGGATACATTGTCGCGCGCGATACGGCCCAGCCCGACGGCCAACGCTTCGCGCCCGTCGGGGAAATGCACCTTGTAGGTCTGTTGCGGGCGCGTGGTATGTGCCACCGTCAACAGATAACCATCAGCGGTCACCACCACCGCACTGAAAGGCGCACTGTTCTGTTGCTGCTGTACGGTATCGAAACCATAACAACGCACCGAAGCAGGGCGCGCGCGTTCGATAGCCGTTCGCAAAGCAGCGGGCACGGGAATTGGTTGTTGACGACCATACACGGTAATCGCACTCAACAACAGGATTGATACAAAGAGTCGGTTCAATAACATATAATTCGGTACGGGATTTAGTTCAGCGCGCGAATGTATCTCTTTTTCGCGGCTTCGATCATTACGTGCGTCCCAGTGCAGCAAGCGGCTGCATCACCGGCTGTATTTGCGTTTGAACGGAAACGAGCATATCCGTAGTTATACTGATTTCTTAGATCACTGGCGGATAAAATACCGTCTTTATACTGTTTTTACAATGCGCGGCATATCCTTTCTTTACACCAGCAACCTACCTTATAGCCCCTCTCCCTCACCCGTATATCATTATCGCTCGCAAACACTATTAAATCTTTCTGCTATGGGAGTTTTCCATTATCCACGCATCAACGTGAACGGGTTGTTGCAGGTGAACGTTGGCACCGCCAACAACGACGATTATTCCAATGACACCTTTTTACCAGACTCGCCTTACGCACCTGGTCAACCCGTGCGACTGGCCGATTCGGTCAACGTACAACCCATGCGCTATGGGATGTCGGACGAAGAGTGGATGAAATGGGCTGTTACGCCGCTGGACGTAGCCCCGCCCCCTTCATCGCCCCTGCTACTCAACAAGAGCGAAGGCGCTACCAGCAAAACCCAACTCATTCCCGGCGAATGGAACTTTTACGGCGATATGGGCCTTACCATGATGGGCGTGAAGGTCACCGGCATCACCGATCCCGGCAGCATCATTCCTGCCTCGCTGAAATCATCCTTATTGCAAGGCATACTCAGCTTCAACAATCGCCCCGGCGATACCGGCAGAAGTACGGGTATGATCATCGATGTAAACCCGGAGGATTCCAACTGCTCGCAAATGTTTGCCGACTTTCTCTCTATGGAGGCCAATGGAGCCTTTCTTTTTTCGGGTAAACCCACCAAGGGCATGACACGCTGGATCAACTTTCAGCGCAACACCAACCTCTCTGGCCCCAATGGAGCGGCCGCTACGTTTCAAATGTGTGTACCACTGGCCGACCTGCAAGGACAGCCCATCTTACAAGGTATGCCAACCACTTCGCCCGAAGGTACGCCCCTCAAAGGCATCTTATTCCGCTATACGCTGTACCGCCCCTTGCAAAAGATCAACGTATTCAAATACGATCCGCAGCAATGGATACAACAAATGACGGCGCTGTATGCCAACCAGGGCCTCAATCCCGACTATATCCAACTGCAGGGCACCATCGCACCCTGGTTTGCCGGAGAGCCGGAATCATGCCCTGTAGGCCGTTTCCTGGTGCCTCCACCCGGCAAGCCACCGCTGCCGGTACCACCCAACTCCAAAAGCAATGGGCCGCTGTTCAATCTTTGTCCGGCGATGGCTGCTATCGATGCCAATAGCAATACCCTGTCGGTCGACTTTTCGGCCAGCTTCCCCGACCAATATGGCGGTGGCCCTGCTTATGATCCGCTACAGCTCAACAACAATCCCCGGTGGGATTTTGGCCCCGTATACCTCAAGTTATCTTACAATGGCGTATCGGTGATCTCGCAATTGATCGACTACCAAAACCTGGCCGCCAACGACGCTGCGGGCTGGGTATTCGATTTTCCCATCGACCTCACCAGCGACGTGATCCAGGAATACCTGCAGCAAGGATCGTTCACCGTCGAAAGCACGCAATACGGTGTGTTGCTGCAGGAGAGCCCTTATTTTATCGTATCCGACCAATCGGGCGTGTATGCCGAGCAGGATACCACCCAGTCGCCCAATAATTTGTTTCGTAATGATGGGGGGGGCCTGGTCAATACCTCCTTCCTCGTGTACAAAAGAGGTACGCTGTTGACGGCAGCAGACCCTGAAAGGCTCACCTTATCGTACTACGACACCACGCCCAACCAGCAACCGGGTACCCTGCAACCGCTGGCCAGCAACTACCAGTCGGGCCAACCCATCAGCATTGCCGTGAGTACGGCTGGCAACCGTTGCATCACCGCTGTACTTTCTACCGACCCACCACCGCCGACGCAATACAGTGGCCTCAATGCCACTATTGCCCCGCTCATCAACCTGCGGATATTGCCGTATACCGATTACACCCAATACTACCTGCCACGCACCAACCCCACCGATCCGTATGTGGGTAATGACCTGCTCACCTTCGACGTGATCTACAACGAAGTGTTTCGCAATTATTACCTGCTGTACCCGGCCATGAGCCAGCGTATACCGTTGAATGATCCGGAGCAATGGAACGATGCAGAAATGGCGGGCCGCCTCCTGCAGCGGATCAGTCTGCCTTATTGGGGTAAAGCCGAAGCCATGCCGAGAACGCGGGACCTCTCCCAAAGCCGGCGGGAACTGCTGACTGCCTGGTGTTTAAAATTCTTCCAAAATCCTTAATCAACTGTTTTATGTCAACCATCCATAAATATGTCCTTTGCCTGATCGCTGTGCTCATGACCGGTGTCGCCAGCGCACAGGCTCCTTATGTCGTTACCGTAAAACCCTGGGATAGCAGCTTCGCCATCGGCGTGCAGTCTTTTGCCTGGGCCAGCTATGAAGGCAAATTGCTCATCGTAGGTGGACGCACCAACGGCTTTCACCGCACGTCGGACAAAGAGCGCACCTTCCCCTCCCAATACGACAACCAACAGTTCCGGGTAATCGATCTGAAAAATAAGCAAGCCTACAGTGCCGACATCCCCGGCGACTTTCTGTTGCCTTTGCGCACCACCAATATGGCCTACTACCAGGATGGCAATACACTGTACTTTGCCGGCGGTTATGGCTCTACCTGCAACAGTGATTCGGCTTCCTGCTACCAAACCTTCCCCAACCTGACAGCCATCCAGGTAGCCGGACTCGTCAATGCGATCGTGGCCGGACAAACCACCAACTTAGAACAATACCTGACCATGATCACCGATGAGCGGATGCGTGTGACCGGCGGTGGCCTGGAGAAGATCGGCGATTATTTCTACCTCGTATTCGGACAGAATTTCAACAGCATCTATAAGGGTGGGATCAGCGGCATCTATACCGAAGAGATCCGGCAGTTCAGGATCAACAACAGCAACGGCCAGTTATCGATCAGCGATTACAGTGCCACGACTACGCCCTTGCAATACCAGGGCATGTCGCAGTTTCACCGGCGCGACCTCAACATCTTCCCCACCATACTACCCAATGGCACGGAGGGTATTGGTGCGCTGGGCGGCGTATTTACCCAACAGGCAGGCCCCTACCCCAATCCGCTGACCATTGCTGCCGGCAATGGGTCGGCAACCGCGGCTATCGACACCGGGTTTCAGCAAAAGTTTTGCCTGTACGATTGTGCCCGCATGCTGGTATATGATCCCCGTGGCAAGAATATGTACGCCACGCTGTTTGGCGGCATTACGGATTACTACTACGATAAGTCCGGCAAGCCAGTACCATCGAACATGTCCAACTTCATGCCCTTCTTCAATCACCTGAGTACGGTGGGCCTTAGCAGCGCTGGCACCTATACAGAATATCCGCAATACCAGCCGGCCCTGCCGGGATATATAGGCTCCAATGCGTCTTTTATACCGCTCACGGGCGTAGCTACCTATGGCCGTAATCCCAACATCATCGATTACTCCACCTTACCACCCGGCAAGGCAGTACAGGTCGGCTGGATCTATGGGGGCATTACGGCTACAGCGCCACAGTCGAGCGAGTTCAACCCCACTTTTTCCAACAAGGTGATCTATGCCGTCTACGTCACGAGAAACAGTGCCGCGGGCAAAAAGGCAACACCCAAACCCATCAAACGAATGACCCGAAAACCTTCTTCAAAAGCATAAGCCACGACTATGCGCAAGATGGGCATCACGTTATTGGTCATTACCACGATTATCATTGGTATATTCCTGGGCTTTCCGGAACTGGAGGCGCGTTGTATGGCCTGGCTCGATCGATACCGGGCGCAGCCGGAGGGTTTTGTGCTGGTGAGTTTCTGCCTGCTGAGTGTGGATGTGTACCTGCCGGTGCCGTCGAGTATCGTCATGTTTGCGAATGGCGCCGTATTGGGCATCGCAGGTGGCACCTTACTTTCGTTGGCGGCGGCGCTCACCGGCAGTATGGCGGGTTTCTACACCGGTCGTTTGTCACGCCGGTTGGCGCAACGCTTTGTACCGGCAAACCGGCAGCGGGAAGCCGACGAGCTGTTTGAACGGTATGGGCCGATCAGTATCATCATTACGCGTGGTATACCGGTGTTGTCGGAGGCGATGGCCATTCTCGGCGGCACCCGGCAGATGACGGCCCTGCGTTTTTTACAACTCAACCTCCTGGGCTATTTACCGGTATGCCTGCTGTACAGCCTCTTTGGTCATTACGCACACAGTTCCGCCGCATTTTTGTGGGCTTTCGCCAGCTCCATTGTCATCGCTTTTTTGTACTGGGTGGGTGGACGAGTCTTTGTCAAAAAAAGCGTACCCCGCAAAACATAGGTGGTCGTCACGGCTTCGTGTCTGCGCGCGCGGGGCGGTATAGGTATTCTCAACCATTCCCCTTACATTTGGCGTAAGAGTATTAAAATTTTATGCCCGTGCGCCCCCAAACAACCCTTCCGTACGCCCTTTCTTTTGTGATGGCTGTAGTATTGATCGCAGCCGCTTGTAGTCCTGCTACTAAAGTTAATAACGACCCCGCCTACGGCTCTACTACGGCCTATATTATTTCCACGAAGCAATTGCAGAGCGATAAGATACCCGACAGTGTGTTTCGGCTGATCAACCTGCGCAGGCTGACGGTGAATGGAGGTGGCTGTAATGCGGCCACGAAGCCAAATGCCAATTGCTGGATGCTGCGCGAGATCCCGGCAGAAATAGCCAGCCTGCAACAATTGCTCACGCTGGAGCTAAAGGCGAACGACCTGCAGGCAGTGCCGCAGGAACTATCTTACCTGCTCAAACTAAAGACACTCGACCTGTCAGACAATCCCAGGCTGACCCAGATCAACCCTATTACCAAGCTGGTCAACCTCGAATACCTCTACTTGTATGGTTGTGACTTACAGGTATTGCCTGCGGATCTTAGCGGCCTGGTCAACCTGAAACAATTGGGATTGGCGGGTAACCGCATTGGTATTACAGAACAGGAGCGGATCAAAGCCGCCTTGCCGGGGTGTAAGGTCACGTTTTAGGCACTACCGCTTGTGCTCCACCAGTGAATATCCTTGTCCGCGGGTATTGATGATCTCGATGGTGGTATCTTCTTTCAACAGCTTGCGAAGCCGCGTAACGTACACATCCATACTTCTGGCGGTAAAGGGATTGTCTTCGCCCCACAGCCTGATCAGGGCCAGCTTTCTATCCAGCAACTGGTTTTTATGCTGCAGCAATAGCAGCAGCAAGTCAGCCTCGCGCTGCGACAGCGTGGATACGTTGGCGCCATCTGCCAATTCAAGGTACTGGTGCCGGAAGAGAAAGCGACCAAGGGTCATTTGTTGGGGTGTGGCATCTGCAGACTGACTCACTTTACGCCGTACCAACGCCTTCAACCGGAGGATCAGTTCTTCCATACTGAAAGGTTTCTTCATATAATCATCCGCCCCCAGTTCAAATCCTTTTAATACGTCTTCGTTTTGCGTACGGGCTGTCAGCATGATCAGCGGAATGTGCTCATCCACGACGCGTATCTCTTCCACCAACGCAAAGCCATCTTTGCGGGGCATCATCACATCGATCACACATACATCTGGCCGGAAGGTTTTGTACAGCTGCCATCCTTCCACGCCGTTTTTGGCGATCTCCACCACAAAACCTCTTTTCTCCAGCGATTCCTTGAGGATGGAGGCCAGTATTTGCTCATCCTCGACCAATAGTACCCGTATATTTTCCATTATGCAGTAAATGTTAGTGTGAAAACCGTGCCTTTGCCCACCTCGCTGGTTACGGCGATGGTTCCTTTCAGGTCGGTAACCAATCGCTTTACGTAGGCCAGCCCGATACCATACCCTTTACTATCGTGCAGATCGCCGGTGGGCACTCGGTAAAACTTATCAAAAATATAGGGCAACGACGCACGGGGAATGCCCATGCCCTGATCACGCACCTGCAACTGCCAGCCAGCCCCCACGCGCCTGACATCGATGGCGACTACGGCCGCCTCCGGCGAGTACTTGATAGCATTGTCGACCAGGTTGGACACAATCACCCCAAACATAAACCGGTCGGTAAGCACTTCAAAAGGGGCTTCCGATGCCGTGATGGTGATGGTCGCCCCATTGACGGGGGCATACCGCAATTGCGTCTGTTGTAATACCGGCAACAGGTCGATGGATTCCCATACGGGCAAGCGCCGCCCCTGCTCTATGCGGCTGAAGTCGAGGATACGTTCGATGTTCTTGTCGAGGTCGTCGATCACCAGGGTGTTGATGCCCAGGTAGCGCATCAACGATGCCTCGTCGTGTGCCGCGCCAAAACCCGCGAGCGCCTCGTTGGAGGAACGGAGTATCGTTAAAGGGGTACGTAGTTCGTGTATGACATTGTTGACAAAATCATTCTTCATCACATCCAGCTGCACCTGCCTTTTGATGATGCGACTCATATAGAACAGGCTGCCAGCCGACAAGAGGATGAGTAAGGTAGACACCAGTGCCGGCGCCACATTCATGCGGAATAAAAAAGCCATTTTATTAGTGAGCTGGGCCCTCACCACCGCGGGTTTCTGTTGGTAACTGATGACTGCGGCGATCTCTCCGGGTAACACCTGCTGTTGTTGGGGATCGATGCTCAGCGTAAACGCCTCTGCAATGCCATTGCGCAATAACTCCTGCCGGAAAAAACGGTGCAGCGTATCGAGATTGAAGGGTTTATTCGCCCGTTGTGAGAAGAGCCTGGCCACCAGCGACCTGACACCCGGCAATTGATCTTCATTGATATCGACGGTAACCAGCTTGATCGTAAAGGAAGGTTTCTGCGCACTGTCGCCGGCGCCCGGCGTGGAAGCCACCATTTGCTTCATCAAAAAAGTGAGGGCGGGTTTGTCGCCCGACAACGAAGCGGGTAACGTATCCTGGCCAACCAGGCTGCTGTCGATGCTCTGCCGGAGCGACAGGGTCGCGGTTTGTATAAAGTTGGCCCTGGCCGTGCGGTAATTGTAATACACCCAGTAAAGCTGGCAAAGGATAATACCAATGGCAGTTAGGGCCGCCATCAGGAATATAAAGCGTAACCTGCCTTTCATCCCGGGTAAGAAATTGCTCATAAGCCTGGTGTTTAGGTATCCTATCAAATATACAAAACTCGCTCTCCCCGCGGTGCAAAGCATGCCTCGCCCGCATTATATAGTGTTAACTGCTGTTAACACTACGATCATTTGCTGACAATCAGCCTGCTATAGCGAGTGTTAACAGCAGTTAGTACACGACCCGCCACGCTTAACACTATCCGGAAATTGCCGGTATAGCTTTGTGTAACAAAACCGATCTACCGAAAATTAATCACCAAAAAATCAACCAATCATGAAACAAGCACTCCGCGTTAACGCAACCACCGCCAAGAACAGCCAACTGGGATTTCGCATTCACCTGATCGCCTTCCTGCTGGGGACACCCGTTATCTGGATCGTATGGGGACTTACCGACACCACCTATCCCTGGCCGCTCTGGTCTACACCTGTGTGGGCAGTAGGGGTTCTATTTCATTACCTGGGCGTATTCAGGTTTAAGAAAGGCGACGCAAAGAAGAGCATGCTGATTGGCTCCCTGCTGCTGCTCCTGACTACCAGCAACAGTTTTGCCCTCCCCACCGAGCCTGCCAGCGAACAGGTGATGAACGCTTTTAAAAAGGACTTCTCCACGGCGCAGGACATCAGTTGGGAGACAAAAGCCGCAGTCTCCAAAGCCACCTTCCAGCTCAACGGCCAGGTACTGTTTGCCTACTATAGCGGTAATGGTACGCTGCTCGCGGTGATCCGCAACCTAACCTCCAACCAGTTGCCCATCCGGTTGCTGAGCGATCTCAAAAACAACTATGCCGGCTATTGGATCAGCGACCTGTTTGAAATGGTAGCCGACTCCACCAGCACTTATTACCTGACCGTGGAGAACAGCGAACAGAAGATCGTATTAAAGTCAACCGATAATGCCAACTGGGAAGTTTTCAGAAAAGAAGCCAAATAATCACCCACGCACACCTACATCAATCATACACTTCAACATACAATCTACCACCATGTTATACCGTCAACTGTTTATCGCCGCCTTCACGATCGTTCTTTTATCAGGCTTATTTTCCCTTCCGGTAGCCGCACAGTCAGGCACCAACGCATCGGACAAACCGCTCACCTACCTGCTGCCGGATGGCAGGATATTCAACCCTTCCAAAATAGACAGCCTGGAACAAGCCTGGGGTACCGGAAGGATTGCTTTTGACCACACTACAGCAGATGACGAAAAGGGGATTATTCATGTGGTCCGCCTGACAGACGAGATGGTCAAAGCCTCCAACGAACGGCGCGAAGCAGAAAGACGGGCCTTGAACAATATGCTGCATCGGCCAGCTCCCGATTTCACCCTCACCGATCTGCAAGGTAAGGCCTGGTCGCTGGCCAGCCTGAAGGGAAAAATAGTCGTGCTCAATTTCTGGTTCACCTCCTGCGGTCCCTGCATCAAAGAGATGCCGGACCTCAACAAGCTGACCAGGCAGTACGACGCCCGTGAAGTAGTGTTCCTGGCCATCACCTTCAACGATGCCGACCAGGTGCGGGCCTTTCAACAAAGAGTGGCTTTCGACTATACCCTGCTGCCCGCTGCACGAGCCACCATCAACGATTACAAGATCACCAATTATCCTACCAGCCTGGTGATCGATCAGCAGGGTGTTGTTAAAAAGATACAACAGGGAGGCGCCAATATCGAAGAAACATTGACCACGGCCATCGATTCGCTGAACAGGAAATAACCAGGTAGGTTCAACAAAAAGCGCCTTCCGGTCTCACGACTGGAAGGCGCTGCTGTTTAGATAAAATCATCCCATCTCCGCCTGTTGCGCTGGTTGTGCCACGGCGATGACCTCGAGTATGGCTTCTGCTGCCATACGGCCGGTTTCAGCGCCCCCTTCCATGAAGCCCTGAAAGGCTTCGCTGCAATGTTCACCGGCAAAATAGATCTGCTCTACTGGTGCCATCATCGCTGCGGTATCGATCCTGAACCACTGCCCTTTTTGTATACACGCATAACTGCCCTGCACAAATGGATATTCAGACCAGTTGAATACGCCGTGGTTATCGTTGTAGGTTTGTTTGATGCCTTTGATCACTTTCTCCAGTCCATCCAATAGGTTGTTCCGTAAGGCATCGGTATCGGCCATTTCTTTACCGGCTTTTCCGCCCAGGAAAACGGTATAGCCGGCATCGCCCGTGTTCTTGTTTTGCAGTTGGCTATTGTCCCACCCATTTTGAATGGTTTCATTGATCACATAGCCCGACTTGCCCTGCTTACGCCAGATCCTATCTTTAAAGCCGAGCAGGAACTTACTATTGGTGCCATAATCGTAATGATCGATCATGTATTGTTTACCATCGGGCATTTTTGCCGCCAACTCAAATTTCACTTTCCGCACCAATGTCAACGGAATGGCGATGATCACATAATGGGCCTGTGCGGTGGTACCATTCTCAAAATGCAGTACGGTTTCCGCGCCTGCTTTGGTCACTTTCTGTAGTTTGTGGGCATACCTGATCTGCGAACCGAAATCCTTAACCAGGGCGTCGATCAATGTTTCGTTGCCGCCTTTTACTTTATACCGTTCGTCGCTGTTGCCGAAGATCTCAAACCCTTCTTCCGTATTCAACCCAACAATGTCGATAAAATTGAGGCAGTTCAAATCGCTGGCCTCCATGCCAAATTCGGCGGTAAACGCCCAATACAGCAAATCTTTGAACCACGGACTGAGTCCGGTATAAGTAGCGAGGTAAGCTTGCAGCGACTGTTTATCGAGTTTTGCACCCTTTACTTCATCCTTGCCATCGGCCCGGTCCTTTTGCAGTTTTGGTATCATCTTTTTGAATTCGGCCACGACTGCTTTCTCCTCACGGTGGGCGCCCCCGAAGAAATAGGTATGGTGCTCGAGATCGTTGTCGGTAATGTCCTTGCCGCAATCAATGATATCGAGTTTGTATTGACCGACGAGGCGGAACATTTCCTTGTGGTTGGTGTCGATAAATTCGGCGCCGAGTTCGGTCGTAATGTTCTTTCCGAGTTTATTGCGGGCGGTAAAGATGCGGCCACCGGCGCGGTTGCTGCCTTCATAAATGGTGATATCGAGGCCCGGCGTTCTCGACAGCACGTTACAGGCATTCAGACCAGCAATACCGGCGCCTACGATGGCCACCTTTACCGGGTCTCCCCCCGGGCGGGTTATCGTGGTACCAGCCTGTAAGAAGTCGGGCAACATCAGGGCCGGGGCGCCGAGGGCGATATTGCGTAGGAAATGTTTTCTGGATAAACCACCTTCCACGGGTTCTCCGGATGCAGGTGGCAATGGATTGGTTTCCCTAAAAGCTTTTTGATAAGACTGTTGCAGTAAACGAACAAGAGGTGTCCTGGCTGTTTTCATGACGAGCAGTTTTTTTAAAAATATCATTTATCACCCTGTGTATTTTCCGTGAAAACACCTTTTTTTAGGTGGAGCAGGTCCCCTATTCAATCTGCGGACAAATCCTTACTAAAATAAAGTTTCACATCCCTTAGTACCAGTTACCGGTTTGGTTGTTATTATGATAGAATCAACTATGACGACCCATTATCCCGTCATTGTTGAATGAAAATCAATCCAATCATCTTAGAAAATTCATCAAAGCATGAAAAAGCTTAACTGCCAACAATTGCTAACGCTATCGGCCTTATTATCCCTCCTGGTGCTGCAAAGTTGTAAGAAAGACAAAGATGCTCCTGCCACTACCGACCTCAACGAACTCTACGCCAACGCCATCGATGATGCCATGATCACGGAAAACATCGAAAGGATCGACACCCTATGGCCGATCAACGCTGTCAACAGCCGGTTGCAATGGAAAACGGTGAAGGGCAAGCAATACCTGTTGATGGCCACCTTTATGCGCTTCCCTGGCAGTTATCCGGAAGGAGATTCCATCACCACCACCTGGGGCGACGCCTGGTTGTTCATCCCCCAGCAAATGAAAATGCGCATCGGCGGTAGTTTTAAAGCAGGCTCCGATACCCTGCTGCGCATCTGCCAGTTGCTGGGTCTGCCGCCCGTCAACAGCAACACCAATACCCATATTGCCGAGATCTGGGTGCCCGTAGACAGCTTACGACGCCCCGCCGGCAACCCGGATATCACGACCACCGCGGCCACGGAAGTGCTGATGAGCAACGCCACGCCGGCCTACGCCAACTGGTTCAACAACTATATTATTTACGCCTATTACCACACCCTGACCAGCGCCACCGACTTCCACTATCCCTGGACCCGCTTAGGTTATACCTACGATTGGGCACCAGGTAGCCGGGAAGTAGGCCTCAGCGAATTTGTATTGCGCGCTAAAACCGGGTGCTGGGTCAACAAAACGCGCACCGCCAGCAACTACTTTAAGGATTAGACCGTCCACGCACCTAAAACGTTTGCGTGGAAAAATCGCCGGATCGCCACTTCATCGACGACGTATCCGCTTATCTTTAGCGCCCCCTACAAAAAGGGACACCAACCTGACGATGAAGCCGTTCTTCATGATCCTGCTGGCGCTGTTTTGCTACTCCACCAGCTTTGCCAAAAAGTACAAGGTAGCCAGCCCCGAAGCTTTCAACAAGGCCGCTGCGGCAGCCGTTCCGGGCGATGAAATTATCATCCTCAACGGCCATTATACCGACTGGGCCATCACCATCAATACCAATGGCAACGCCGGCAAACCCATTATTATCAAGGCACAGACCGCCGGCAAGGTCATCTTTTCGGGCAGGATCACCCAATCCCTATTCAAACTGACGGGCTCCTATACGGTGCTGTCGGGCCTCCAATTCGCCGACTGCCGTATAGCGAAAGACAAAGGCAGCAGTGGCCTCCTCGTTGACGTAAAAGCCGCGCAATTCTGCCGGATCACCGGCTGCACCTTTACCCGGGATACGGCCGATGCGCAATTCATGCCCCTCGTATCCGTATCGGGCAAGGCGGCCGACAATCGCATCGACCATTGCCAGTTTATCGGCAATGTCGACAACATGGAAGTGCAGGTACAAGTGCGTGACGTAGACGTACCCGTGCGTACCCTCATCGATCAGAATGTGTTTCGGGATAAACCCAAAGTGAGCTGGAAGAATGCGAACGGCGGAGAATGTGTGCAGATCGGACAGGATCCCGTACTGCTCGGTACCCGCTATGCTTATACAACCGTACGCGACAACCGATTCATCAACTGCAACGGCGAAGCAGAAGTGATCAGCAATAAAAGTTCGGGCAACCGCTATAGCAACAATTACCTGGAAAACTGCGCCGGCGAACTCGTGATGCGGGGCGGTCATGATTGCGTGATCGACAGCAACACGATTCAGGGTGGCACCGGTGGCATCCGGGTCAATGGCACCCACCATACCATCACCAATAATAAACTGACCGGATTACCCACCGGCATCCGGCTGATGTATGGCATGGCCAAAGGCAAAGAAGAGATTGGCTTTTACATTGCAGCCAGCGATTGTATCGTCAGCAACAACCACATCGACCATTGCAAAGTGGGCATACTGGTGGGCGACAGCAAAAATGCAGACTGGACCGGGAAGTTCGATACGAAACGTTACCCCTCCCGCGTCATGCAGGATGTGCCACCCACCAATTACCAACTCGCCGACAATGTGATCACCGATAGCCAGGACACGCTGGTCGACAACACGCGCTGATGGCGTTACCTGCTATTCCTTATCGGCTCAGCAGACCTGATAACCAACATCGCTTTTTACCGTCGCGCATCCGACATTACCCCCAACTCCATCCGGATCTCTCCCCACTTGATGACGCCGTCATGCGGTGGGGATGGCTTCACGGCGATGAAATACACATCGTGCCGTCCGCTGACTGGCTTGTTGAGCCGGCCGCTGACGGTCGCAAAACTATCCATGCCACCGGTGGCGGGATAAGCCGTGGAGGACACTACCGGGCCAGCCCGTGAATCCAGGCGCACTTCTACCTGCCCGGCCGCAGCACCGGAGGCATAGTGGTAGGTGAAGCCCGTTACCTGCGTCAGGTCCACATCTTTCAGCATCACGTACGATTTATGTGGCCCGTCTGACAGGTTATCGCGAAAGCGGGGAAAGCCGTGTAATTCGTCGGCAAATACCGCCCGCACCTGCTGGTTGCGCAGGGTTACCACGGCAGTACCGGTAAGACTATCCACGCCCTGGGCGCCTTTATCTGTATACGCCGCCACGATCACGTGTTGTCCTTTGGGTTCTTTGTCGTTGTAGACCAACGGTAGTTTGCCCTGTAAGGGAATGGCCTGGGCCTGCTTACCCGGATCGGTGAGCGAGAAGATATACCGGACGATCTGCCGGGTGTCTTCTATCGTCAATTGCGGATGCGCATTCATCACATGCTCCGTACCCCAGCTACCTGCCCCACCCTGAATGATCTTTCTGGCCAGGTTCTCTTCGGCGCCTGCTTGTTGCTTATAGCGTTCAGCGATCGCCACCAAGCTGGGGCCTACAGAGGTTTTATCTACCGTATGACAGGTCTTGCAATCACTCGCCAGCATCAGCTCCTTACCAGCTACCTGGGTTTCGGTGAGGCTCGATAGGTTATGGATGTTTTGCAGGATATAACCAGCGGAATAAGTTTGTGGCGTATATACATACCAGGCCTGCACCCGCTGGGGGTCGATGACACCGTCTTCGCGGTCGGCCACCTGGATCGAATACGGGAACAGATCACCGGGCGCATAAAATGATAGGTTGTGGGGACTGCTGATGGTTACGACCGGGGTGGCATTGCCCGCCCGCACGGTCACCGTATCGCTGGATACGGCGCCCGACCGGTCTGTCACTTTCAACACGGCGTGGTACAGGCCCGGGGTTGTATAGGTATAGCTGGCTTCGGGGGTGGTAGCGCCTACCGTTTTGCCATCAAACAACCACTGGTAGGTCAAGACATCGTCGTCGTCGAGGTCGCGGCTGCCCTTACCTGTAAAAGATACGCGCAGTGGCAATGCACCGGCTATTGCCCGGATCACCGGTCCTTTCTTGAGGTCGGTGGTGAGGAAGGATCTCTTGTCGAGTGCATCGTTCGCCACCGAGTCTACCAAAGCCGCCCGCGCCAGGGGCACCCGGTTGCCGGTATAGTATTCGATCTTCACCAGTCGTGCATCGTCGTTGGCGACACCATATACTGACCCATACTCCAGCATATACATCACCCCATCGGTACCAAAGGCCATATCGATCGGCCGACGGAAATCGCCGTTGCTGCCCATGAAGGGTTCGCTGCGCAAATAGTTTTCTGCTTTGTCGAACCGCAGGTTGAGCACCCAGTTGCGCATCCAGTCAAACACAAACAGGCTGCCATCGTAATACGACGGAAATTTATTGGGTGAAGGGTTGCTTTCGTCGTAAGCATAGAAGGTACCCGCCATCGCCGAGCGGCCACCAATACCCAACTCGGGAAATTGCGCCGAGGCCGCATAAGGGTACCAGATCATGGCCGGCTGGGCAGGTGGCAAGTCCTGTAGCCCCGTATTGTTGGGTGAGCGGTTGACGGGATGCTGCGGATCGAACAAAGGCCCGGCCGTATCGGCTGCAAAATCCCATTTGGCATAGGGCTGGTTATCGGCAATCACATAGGGCCAACCGAAATTGCCGGCCTGGCGTGCCTGGTTGAATTCATCATAACCCCGGGGCCCCCGCTTTGTATCCTGCCCGGCATCCGGACCAATATCGCCCCAATACAAAACGCTGGTGCGCGGATTGACGGCAATGCGGTAAGGATTGCGCGCACCCATCACATAGATCTCGGGCAGGGTTTTGTCTGTGTCTTTGGGAAACAGGTTGCCCGCTGGTATGGTATAACTGCCATCCGGTTCGGGATGTATGCGCAGGATCTTTCCTTTGAAATCGTTGGTATTGGAGGCGCCGCGCTGGGCATCGAGGCTATAGTGCTGCTGTCCCGGCCGTTCGTCGAGCGGTGCAAATCCGTTGGAAGGAAAAGGGCTGCTGCCATCTCCGGTAGAAAGGTAGAGGTTACCGTTCTTATCCCAGGCCAGGGAGCCGCCATGGTGCGATCCGCTGTTCTTCTGCACCGGCACCCGCAACAGTATTTTTTCCGAGGCGGTATCGATGGTCAATAAAGGCGTAAGCGTAAAACGCGAGAGGTGGAAATAGAGCGGTTCTTCCGTTTGTCTACCCGGCGCATAGTAAAGGTACAGGAACCGGTTGTTGTCGAAGGCAGGATCGAGGGTCAACCCGATCAGGCCCGTACCACCGGTGGTGGTGACGGGAAACTGGTGCACCAGTTTGTATTGTTGCGTGCGGGTATTGTACAGTGAGAGTTTGCCAAACAGTTCGGTAAAGAATACCTGCCCGTTGCTGGCTACCGCCAGTTCCATGGGTGAGTTGAGATGATCTTTCAGGATCGTTTTCACAAACCGGTTTTCTTCGGGCATGGGTTGTGCGTAGGCTTTGTCGTAGTCGAGGGGGGTACCGTCGCCCATGGCATAGCGGATGCCCCCTGCCAGGTGCTGAAGAAACAAAGGCTCTTGATAGCTTTCATCGGTATGTCCGCAGCCGGTATAAAAGGCCCTTCCCCCATCAAACGCATGGTACCAGGCAATGGGATGGCTGGCGCCATTGGTACCACCTTCATAACTCGTTTCATCGAGACTGGCCAACACGTGGATACCCGGGTAAAAGGGGCGGTAATTGTACCACTCATCGGTACGCTCCCATTGCGCCGGCAATCCTTTCGTGGCGGCATGGGTGGTATCGCTGACCACTACCCGCGCCTGGCGGATATTGGAATTGTGCGGATGGCTTTCGAACCAGGCGCCCACCAGTTTGCCGTACCAGGGCCAGTCGTATTCGGTATCGGCCGCGGCATGGATGCCCACATAACCGCCACCGGCCTGTATGTAGCGTTCAAACGCCGCTTGCTGCACCGCATCGAGCACATTGCCGGTCGTACTGGCAAAAATCACGGCCCGGTATTGCCGCAGGTGTTCATCGGTAAACAAGCTGGCATCACTCGTGGTATCCACGCCGTATCCCTGCTCGCGCCCCAATTGCTGCATGGCCGCCTGCGCAAAGGGGATATTGCTGTGGTGCCAGCCCCTGGTTTTGGTAAACACCAGTACTTTGGCCGGACCAGCCTGTTGCCGGCAGGCAGCCATACTGCCCACGACGAGTAGCATCAACATCCCAAGCCGGATGCGATATAGGTTCACTAACATGTTGTGTATTTTAATCGGCTTACCGGATCCGTTGGGTGGTAGCCTTGCTGTAATCGAGTTGTACGTTGTTGCCGATCGCATACTGTATACCGGCCAGCAGGTGCTGCAAGAACAAGGGGTCGGCATACGCCGCATCAAAATGCCCCAGGGCGGTATAGAAGGCACGCCCGCCATCGTAGGCATGGTACCAGGCCACGGGATGATAAGCGCCGTGTTTGCCGCCTTTGTAGGTCGACTCATCTACCGTCAACAGCACGTGCAGGTCGCTCACCATGGTCTTGAAATTATACCATTCGTCGTGCCGCTTCCACGTACGGGGCAGGTGCCGCGTGCTGGCATGGTTGGTGTCTGCCACCATAACCACACCGTCCTGCGGTTCGGGATGCCCATCAAAAAAAGCGCCGGCCAGCCGCCCATACCAGGGCCAGCCATACTCCATCGTGGTAGCGGCATGAATGCCCACATAGCCGCCACCGGCCTGTATGTAGCGCTCGAAGTCGGCCTGCTGAGCCGTATCGAGCACATCGCCGCCGGGGCTCACGAATACGACCGCCGCATAACGCCGCAGGTTTTCTTCTTTGAACACGGCCGGGTTGGTACTGGTATCCACACCAAACCGATTGGCGGCACCCAGTTGCATGATCGCTTTCATGCCGGCGGGAATGGATTCGTGGTAATACCGCATGGTTTTGCTGAAGACCAGGATGCGGGGCGTAGTGCGCTGGGCCTGTAATACAATGGGTGCCAGCAATAACATTAACAAGGCGGTATTATAGCAGCGGCGTGCTTTCATATTGACGAGCATGGTGGAAAGATAAAAATAAATAATAGTGAATGGAACACTAGAGACGTTTCATGATCTCGAGGCAGGCGCGGCCATTGTGGTAGGGACATTTCCAGAGCCCTACTTTGCCCTGCGGCATCGGGCGATAACCGGCCGTCATACCCCAATACCATTCTCCCCGTTCGTGATCGATGAGGTGCTGGTCGATGAACTGCCAGGCCCCGATGGCGTGTTGCGCATACTTCGCCTCTCCGGATATTTGCCAGGCATTCACAAACCCTACGACCGCTTCTGCCTGCGGCCACCAGTGTTTTTCTTGTACCATCCGATCATGCGCAGGTTCATACTCGTACCACAGACCACCGTCTACATCCATCCCTTCCAGGGTAGCGTTGCTCATGGTGAGGGCGATCTGCCGGCAACGATCGACCCAGTGCTCGTCTTGGATGCGTTCGGCGGCTTCCAGCAGCAGCCAGCTGGCTTCTATATCATGGCCATACGAGATCGCATCGCCTTTTACCTGCCAGTGCTCATCGAAGAACAAGTGTAGGTGCCCGTTGTGTGGGTTGATGATGTGCTGGTCGAATACCTGTAATAACTGTTGTATTTGTACCCGCAACGACTCCTGTGGCCAGCTGCCGTACAAAGTGCTATACGCCTCCAGTACATGCAGGTGCGTATTCATCGTTTTTTTCTCATTGGCATCCTTGCTGCTCAGTCGCCCGTCATCGACGGTATTCCAGGCGCGGCCAAAGGCTTCGAAATAGCCGCCCTTGACGGGATCGTAACTGTGCTGTTGCAACAGGTGATACAGTTTGATGGCTTCCTCGCGGGCGGGCGGATAACCACTGGCGGCGTAATAGGCGCTCAGGGCAAAGATGGCGAAGGCCTGGGCATAGACCTGCTTTTTGGTGTCGAGTGGTTCACCGTTGTGTCGAATCGTCCAGTATACCCCGCCGTGTACAGGATCAATAAAATACTGCACGAAATACCGGTATACTTCGTCGGCGATCTTGCGGTACGCCGACTGACGGGTAGCCTGGTACGCCGCGGAGAAAGTCCATAGCACACGCGCATGCAATACCGCTCCTTTGTCGGCCTGCGGATGACGGGTATTGTCGTTGTCTACCTGGCCTACCACTCCGCCCTGCTCTTTGTCAAGCGCATACTTTGTCCAGTACCGGAGTATGCTGTCCAGTTCTTTGGTGGCCGCCTGTTTGAGTGCCTGTACATCCATAGCTCTATTTTATCGCATCATACCGGCTACCGGCTGTTGAAGCGCAAGGTCGTTGGCCGTTGTTTTGTTTTGGTCTACCAGGTCGACGATCGTCTGCACGGTCGCTGCAGAACGGAACCCATCGGCCGGACTGTTCAATACATAATCGAGCAGTTGGCTCACTGTCGTAGTCGCCACGTGCATGCGGGTATCGGAGGAAGCATAGTAGATAAATACTTTACCGTCGGCATCGGCGATCCAGCCATTGCAGAACAATACATTCGATACATCACCAATCCGTTCCTCCCCTTCCGGCGCCATGAAATAACCGGCCGGCTTGTGGGTGATCTTCTCCGGTTGTTGCAGATCCGTCATAAACAGGTACAACACGTAACGCAGTCCGGCAGCGGTGTTGCGCACACCGTGTGCCAGGTGCAGCCAGCCCTCCGGTGTTTTGATGGGCGCAGGTCCCAGTCCGTTCTTCAGCTCATACACGGTATGGTATACTTTGGGATCCATGATCACTTCTTCTGCCACGGCGGCGGCTTCGATGGAGTGGCTCAAGCCGAAACCAATACCGCCGCCCTTGCCGGCTTCGATGAAATTGTCCTGCGGGCGGGTATAAAAAGCATATTGTCCGTTGATGAATTCCGGATGCAGCACCACATTACGTTGCTGGGGCGAGGAGGTTTTCAAGTCGGCGAGCCGCTCCCATTGTACCAGGTCTTTGGTGCGGGCAATGCCACACTGGGCAATGGCTGCCGATTCATCACCCGGTCTGGCCGTCGGGTCTTTGCGTTCGGTACAAAAGAGGCCATAGATCCAGCCGTCTTCATGTTGCACCAGCCGCATATCGTATACATTCACATCCGGGTCGCTGGTCTCGGGCATGATCACGGGATACTCCCAGAACCTGAAGCCATCGATACCATTGTCGCTTTCGGCCACCGCGAAAAATGATTTACGGTCGATGCCTTCCACACGGGCTACCAGGATATACTTATCGTTGAATTTGAGCGCACCGGCATTGAAGGCTGCATTGATGCCAAACCGCTCCATCAGGAAGGGATTGGTAGATGCATCGAGGTCGTACCGCCAGTTGAGCGGTGTGTGCGCCGCGGTGAGTACCGGGTACTGGTAGCGCTGGTATACGCCATTGCTGTCTGGCACCGGATGATTGGACCGGTCGGTTAGTTGTTGCCACGCGTTTTGCAAAGCCTGCAATCTTTCCAAAAATTCAGGATTACTCATTATTCAGGTTTAGTCGTTTGATTAATTTTCGAGTTTGTTCCACCAGGTGCGTTTCAGTACCCCCACGATCACTACCAGGATGGCGATGGTGATCAGCAGCGGCAGCTTCAGCCACAATACCACATACATCGGCAGCAACGTGAGGCAGCATTGCGCGATGATGCCGAGGGCCACGTTGAACATATCCAGTTTGAACCGCCGGTTGGGCTGGAAGCCGGGATCGGCGGCCACTACCTGGGCATGTACCGGTTGCCAAAAACCCCAGGGCTTTACCTGCTTATAGAATTGCTGCAATACGGCCGCCTCCACCGGTGGCGCCGTATACGTGCCCACCAGGCTGCCAATGACGGAGATCACAAACAGCAGGGGCCAGTAATACAGCGCCAGTGTATGGGGAAACAGCGAGGGGAAGATCAGGGCGGCGACGACGCCTGCAGTCATCCCCCAGAAGAAACCATGCGCATTGAACCGCCACCAATACCATTTGAACATATTGGCGGCCACATAACCACCGTACAGGCCTGCCACGATCCATTGCAATACACTGTTCACATCTTTGGCGAAAAAGCCGAGCACGATGCTGAGTGCCACCACCACGATACCCGTGAGGTAGTTCATGGTGATCACCTTTTTGTTGGAAGCGGCCGGGTTCACATACTTGAGGTAAATATCATTGACAATATAAGCCTGGGCAGCATTCAGGGTGCCGGAGAAGGTACCCATAAAAGCGCCCAGCAAGCCCGTCAGTACCAGTCCTAATATGCCGGCCGGCAAAAAGCTGTTGACCGCCGCCGGTAGTATCCGCTCGAAGTCGGCCCCACCGGCTGTCGATAAATCGATCTTATTGAAGTACAACAGGGCGAGTACCGTGATCCCGATCACCATGCTGTAGCGGATGGGCAACAGGATGATGGATACAAAACCCGTCATCTTACTGGCCTCCATGGGCGAGCGGGTCGATAATACTTTCTGCATATCATAATTGGGGGCTGGGCCTGCCAGGCTGGCGAACACGCCTTTGAACAACATCATGGTGAAGAAGATGCCAAAGAGGCTAAAACCATCAGACGTGATCTTGTCGTTGGCAGCGGGTAAGATGGCGCTCCAATCGAGCCCGAGGCGGGCACCGAAGAAAGGATTGTGCCAACCTTCCGGCACGTGCAGGCTATTGCCCGGCCGGTGCAGGTGGATCATGGCGATCACCGCAATACTGATACAGGCCACGGTCATGATCACATACTTGATCACATCACCCAGCACGATGCTGTGCATACCGCCCAGGATGGAATAGAACATGGCAAACAGGGTGAAGATGATGCCGTAAAAATGGGCGACATACCCAGGCGCCACCTCGAAGGGCACATAAGGTGCCACCACGTGCCAGGGCACGAAGATCTCGATGAACTTGCCCAGGCCGATAAAGCCATACACGAGAAAACCGAAGCAGCTCAGGAGTGCAAAGGCCACCACGATATTGTGCGACCCGCGTACACCCTTGCCGGTTGTACCGAAGCGGGTAACCAGCCACTCGGCCCCGGTATTGGCATTGGAACGCCGCAGCCACTTGCTGAGGAACATCATCATGAACACCTGGTTGAATACCGGCCATAGCCAGGGTATCCACATACTCTTCATGCCATATACAAAACACAGGGCCACCATCCACATGGTACCGCTGATGTCAAACATATCACTGGCATCGCTGAGGCCCAGCATATACCAGGGCAGGCTTTTGCCGCCCATTAAATAACTTTCTTTGTTCTGCCGCGCCTTCTTGCGCATCAACCATCCCACCAGCACCATCGTTATCAGGTACAGGATCACGATACTTCCGTCGAGCCAGGTAATTTTCATGCCGTTCTTACTGTTTAGTGGGCCGCTTATCTGAATAGTTTAGGTAAAAACTGGTGCAACTGATCGCGCCATACACGCCATTCATGGCCACCGGGTATATTGTATACTTCGTGGCGGATACCCCGTTGCTGCAGTTGCGCCACCAGTTGCTGGTGACCGGGTATCCTGGGATCATCGATACCACAGCCGATCCACAATAGTTTCAATTGTTTGTTGACGGCTGCTGGATTGTTGAAGACGCCTGGTGCTCTGTCGTTGATGTCGAAGGCAGGATCGCTGAGCAGGCCTGAGCTGAACTCGCCGATCCAGGCAAACCGGTCGAGGTTGCGCAGGCCCATCACATAGGCCTGACCGCCGCCCATCGACAGGCCGGCAATCGCCCGTTGCTCGCGCCCGGTTTGTACCCGGTACTGCTTTTCGATATGGGGTATGACATCGAGCAGCAGCTCCTGCTCCAATTGCTCCATACCCTCCTTCGAACTGCCGCCGGCCCAGCTGCCATCGGTGAGCCCATTGGTCATCACGATGATCATCGGTACGGCTTGTTTTTGGGCCAGCAGGTTGTCGAGGATCACGGGCGCGCGGCCCGACTCCTGCGACCAGCTCGACTCATTATCACCACCACCATGGCGCAGGTACAACACGGGAAATCGTTTATTGGGCTGCGTAACATATTCCGGGGGCAGGTACACATACATATTGCGCAGCCGCCTGAGTGGCGTGGAGGCATAAGTGACGATATTGGTAACGCCATGCGGTACGGCCTGCACTTCATCGAAGCGTGCCGGCGAACCCGGCACCTCCACGATGCTGGCGTACAACTCCGTACCACTCTTGACAATCGGATTAGCCATATCGGGCAGCTTTATACCATCTATCGAAAAGAGGTAGGCATAGATACCGGGCGCTACCGGACCGATGGTCACGCGCCAATCACCACTGCTGTCTTTGGTCAGCGCCTGCGGTTGAATATTCCACTCACCAAAGAGCAGTTTCACGTCTTTGGCAGCAGGCGCTTTGAGGCGGAAGGTGATGTGCCGGTCTGCGTGTACCACCGGACTGAAAGCGCCCGTGGAAGGTGCCCAGAAACCCGTGGTGCTGAAACCGCTGTTGGCCGTTTGTGCGAAGGTGGTCAGTGTGGCACTCATGACCAGCAGGGTGCTACAGGCATATTGTCGTATCGTCTTCATGAACATGAATAGCGTTGAATGATTTATTGTACCGTTACCAGCAGCAACAACTCTTGTTTTGCCGGCAGGGTGATGGTGGGTGACGTAAACTGACCATTGGCCAGCTTGCCGCCGGTCAGTGTTTTGTATTGAAGGGTATTGGGGTCGTACGATTGTACGGTATAGGATTTAGCGGTGAGCGGAAACTTCACAGCTGTTGTTGCCACACCGTCACTTTCATTAAGCAGGTAAGCGAAAGCGGTATTACCGCATTGCACGGCCTGCACATGCAGCACCTCGGCCGAGATGGGCAGTTGCTCAAACCGGCCCTTGCCCGCCTGCAGCATCTTATCGCTGATGGCCCGCACCCCGCGGAAATAAGGTGTCATCTTTTGGTCGTCGAACAATTCCCACCACCAGCTCATCGGCAGGATGGGCGTAGCACTGAATAGTCCAAACCACAAACCTCTTTTGTAATCGTAGTTGGCCTCCCGCGCATATTTCGGGTCCTGGTCTTCCCAGCGGAAACCAAACTCGCCCACTACATAAGGCTTGCCGTAGGTTTCGATGTAGGCGGGATAGATGGCTGGTATCTTACCGGTGTGCTTGTAAATATGTTTCTGGTTGAAGTCGATATAGGGTATCGAGTTGAGCCCATCGATATCGCGGTGCGAAATGCTGGTGGTGACCAGGTGCTGGTAGGGATCGATGTCTTTGAGGTAGCGGCTCATTTCGCGGTGCCAATGGGTGACATACACGTGCGGGATCAATATGCTGTCGCTGCGGGTAAACACGCCGTTGTCGATCTCGTTGAAGAATTCCCACGCACCGATATGGGTACTGTATCCCCAGCGGGCTACTACGTAACGCAGCTTGTTCTTGTATTTCTCCATCGCGGCGGGCTGACTGAAAAACTCCGTATACGTCTTTACGGGTCCGCCGTTGGCCTGGTTGTAAGAACTATTGTTCCAGTTGCCGCTGTTCATATCGAGCGTCAGCATCATGTACAGGCCCAGCGAATCGATGAGGTGCAGCAATTGCTCCATGCGTTGGATACCGCCCGGATGAAAGTATTCGGTGGAGTTGACATAGCGTTTGGTAGAGTTGACCTTTTGTGTTTCCAGGGGCAGGTTCCAGGGGCACATCCAGGTGCGGAAATAATTGGCGCCGTTCTTCGACAAGGTGGGCAGTAAGTAATCATAGGTCCACTTGTCGTTCTCGAAGTTGCGCGACTCCCACCCTACGTTTTCCCCGATACCGCGAAACAGCTCGCCGTTGTCGAAGCGGAAGGTCCAATGATCGTTGGTATGCAGGAAGCCGGGTTTCTTACCAGGCTGGGCCGTGAAGGTTTGCGGCGTGGTTTCTTCCGAGCGGCCCGCGGTCGTGAGGCGGAAATAATAGTGATAGGTACCGGTTTCGCGCGCTGCGAAACGGGCTTTCCACTGCGAAGTAGCGGTATCTCCCTGATCGAAGTAGCAGGGTAATACCCAGGGTTTGCCGGAGGGTGCGGTCAGCACCATATCGAGCTGTAGTTCTTTTTGATCATAGGGATTGCGGAAGGGTGTATGCAGGGTAATGTCCCACTCGGCTTTTTCAAAACGAAGGATGGGTGTCGTGGGCGATACGGTCTTCGCGATGCGTTGTTGCGCCGTAACGTAACCGGGAAACAGGATCAGCAATACGAAAAAGAAAAGCATATAGCGTTGCATCAGACAAGTCGATTTTAGCTGTTGAAGAAGGAATGGTGTGCTGGCCTGCCGGGTTTATTTCCAACCGGGCATTTCGTCGAGCGTGAGTGTATTATCGGCGGTGATCACCTGTTTGATCTGGTCTTTGCTGTTGGCACTGAACACCAACTCGGACCAGCCCATGAAGAAGGTCCACCGGGGTTGTGCGGCCAGTTGGGCCGCGGTGGGATATTTCTGGCATTCACCGATGGCGATGGGTTTGCCTTTCGACACCCGCACCATCACGTCGTATTTCTCCTGCGAGAAACCGCTTTTATCATCGTATACATCGAGCGCTGCCACATCCCAATAATCGGCCCCGGGATTGTAGGCATCTGCATCGGTCGATAGACTGGCAAAATCCTGGATATCCCAAACCCATACGAGGTTCTTCAATCCTTTGGTGCGGGTCATGTAGTCGTGGGTCAGTTGCCACAAGCGCCGCGTACCTTCGGCACCGGGGCGGCCACCCCACCAGAATACGCCTTGGTTCATTTCATGCAGCGGGCGCCACAACACTTCCACGCCCCGCTCCTGCAGCCAACTGAGGTGTACAGCCACTTCATCCATCATCGCCTTCCAGCGCTGGTTGATGGGCGTACCGTCCGTAAGCAGGTCTTTCCATTGACTATCGGTGAGTTTGCTCTTCACGCCTTTATCGTCCCAGCCGCAGGGCTGCGAAAGTGCCGGGTTACAGGCATGCCACATGATGTTGACGATCGATCCTTTTTTCCATTGGGTCAGTGCCTCTTCGATCATCACACGGCGGTTATCGATGTTCTCGGCCTGGAAGAGGAAATCGCCACTCCAGAGGCCAGGGTATTTGCCGGTGGTGGTAAATATTTCTTCTGTCCACCGGGCGGGGGTAGCATTGGGTTCCCTGTTGTGGATGCCGGTGATGGTTTTTGAACCAGCTATCTTAGTAAGATAGTGGAGGGTTTTGAAACTGGCTGTTGGTGCCGGAGGATTGACGGGTGTGGGATCGTTTTCTTCGATCGTATTTTTCCTGGCGGTGCCACAAGCGAGGCAGGTGACGGTGGCTGTCAGTATCGTTCCGGTGATCCATTTTTTCATACGGCAATCGTTTTAGGCTGTCATTGATTGAGGAATCAAATTTAGCCGACGATGCCACGCGTTTTTGATGCAATCTTAACGATTCATGGTACTATAACCGATCACTGGCCACGCTGTCTGTTGACATACTCTTTGGGGCCCATTTTATACTGTTTGACAAAGCATTTATCGAAGTAGGAATGGCTGTTGAAACCAACCTCCAGCGCCACCTGGCTGATGGATAGTTTTCCTTCCAGCAACAACTTCAAACTCTTCTTCAGCCGGATCGATTTAATGAACTCGTGCACCGTTTGTCCCGTCAGTGTTTTTACCTTGGCATACAACACGGTTCTGCTCACCGCCATCTCTTTCGAGAGTACGCGGGCATCGAGGTTGGGATCGGCCAGGTGTGCTTCGATGAAGTGCACCAGTCGCTGGAGAAAATCTTCATCCGAAGCACTCAGCGACAGTCCTTCCGACTGGAAGGGAGCGGCAGCCTGCAACTGCTCGCGGATGGCGGTCTGTCGTTTCTCCTGCCTTTGCAGCAGGTTCAGCATCACCTGTATCAGCAATTCTTTCTTCACGGGTTTGGTGAGGTATACATCGGCGCCGGCCTCGTACCCGGAGGTTTGCATCCCTTCTTCCCACTGGCTGGTGAGGATGATGACGGGTATATGGCTGGTAGCCGTTGTCTGCCGCAGTTCGCGGCAAAACTCCAACCCATTCATGCCGGGCATCAACAAGTCAGTGATCACCAGAGCCGGTTGTATATCGTTGACCAGCTGAAGCCCCTCGCGGCCGTTGGCCGCCTCGAATAACTCAAACGTATCGGAGAGGATCAGCTTCAGGTAGTCGCGCACTTCTCGGTTGTCTTCTACGATGAGCAGTTTGCGGCCCTTGATCTTTACTAGTTTATCGGTGGGATAATCGGCCCAGAAACCGGCAGCGGTGGATGCCGCAGCAGGGCCTGTCAGCTCCATACCGTGAGCAGGTGTTGCCCGTACCTGGCTGGCGGGAAACGTCAGCTGAAAGCTGGTGCCCTGGCCTGGTGTGCTGGCGACCTCGATGGTTCCTTTGTTGGCAGCTACAAATTCGCGGGTGATCACCAAGCCCAGCCCGGTGCCTTTTTCACCGGCGGTGCCGGCGGTTACGGTAGTGCGGTTGATGTCGAACAATTGGGCTACCTGTTCGGTCGTCATCCCCACCCCGTTGTCGCTGATGGATAAGCGGACCCTGTCTTCTTCCTGCACCGCCTGCAGGGTGATGCGACCATGATAGCCCGTAAACTTGATGGCGTTGCCGAGTATATTACGCATCACCGTATCGACCATGTGCGGGTCGGCGTGCAGGTTGATCGTGGGGGGTATATCGACCTGTACCTGGATATGCTTGTTGTGCAGGGGCTGCTCCAGCAACCGCAGGTTCTGCTGCACCAACTCGGTGAGTGATACAGGTACGGGCTGGTATTCGATGGTGCGCGACTGGGTACGCGACCAGTTGAGCAGGTTGATCAGCAGTTCGTATACGGCTGCCGATGACTGGTGCATGCTATCGAGGTAACGCTCCAGTTCCCGGCGCTCCATACGGGGCAGTTGCTGCCGCACATACCCGGTAATATCGTTGAGCGCCGATACGGGATTGCGCAGGTCATGCGCGAGGATGGAGAAGAAATGATCCTTGGTATGGTTCAGTTGCTCCAGGGCTGATACGGTTTGTGCCAGCTCCTGGTTTTGCCCGATGATGTGTTGCTGCTGATCAAGGATCTTATCGGTTTGGCGTAATACTTCCTGGTTTGATTCTTCGAGGTGTTCTTTCTGACTTTTGATCTCATCGCGTTGCTCTACCAGGAAGGCATTGACCTGCTGCAGCTCCTGCGTTTGCCGGTCTACTTCTTCTTTCAATAAGCGGTTCCTGTTACGGATAGCGGCTACCCGTGCGTAAAACAAGCCTACCAGAGCGGCGATCACCAACAACCATACGAGGAACCGGAACCAGCCTGTTTGCCACCAGGGTGGCAAGACCACAATGTATAACGGATGCGGCGCAGCGATCCATTTACCGGCCGCATCGGTATAGCGGATGCGCAGTACATAGTTGCCCGGCGCCAGGTTGGTGAAGGATACCTTGCGCTCTTCGTGCAGGTCGATCCAGGCACCACCCCAGGAGTCGATGGAATAGCTGTACCTGGTTTTACCCGGTGCATAGCCATTGATGGCGGTGAAGCCCACCGAGAAAAAGGATTGCCGGTGGTTGAGCACCAGGGTATCGGTAAAGGCCAGCACCCGCTGCAACACCGATCCGGCGGCTCCCGGCTGTTGCAAGGCATTGAAGAGGTACAGATCGGTAAAATAAAAGGCCGGTGCCTGGGCAGGCAGCCGCAAACTATCGGGATGAAAAATATTGAATCCTTTTTCGCCACCAGCAATCAACTGCCCGTCGCTGGTTTGCAGTATGGCTTTTTGAAAGCCATCACTCAACAACCCATCATCTTCATCATAAGGCGTCAGCTTACCGGTGCGGGTATCCAGCGACAGCACGGCATCGCGCCCCGCTATCCACAGGGTATGATGACGTCCGGCCACCATGGCCTTCATCACTGGTGACAGGTTATAGCGCGTAGTATATCGGACAAAATGTTGCTGCTGCTCATCCCAGGCATCCAATCCCCCTTCGCTCACGATCCAGATACGGCCTTCCGCATCTTCGGTAATGGCGTTGACGGCGTTGCTGCTGATGCTGGTGGTATCGGCCTGGTGCTGGAAGCGTCGCAATTGTTTACCATCGTACAGGAATACGCCGCTGTAGGTACCGATCCACAAGCGCCGTTTGCTATCCTTGTACAGGTGATTGATCCAGGCGGGTGCATGCAGGTCGAACGGAAACAGCGTATTGTTCTTGTAATGGATGATGCGGTCGCTTGGTTTGTGGTACACGGCCAGTCCTTCGCCATGGGTGCCGATCCATACCAGGCTGTCATCGGGCAGTATCGCTTTTACATCGTTGAAGGGTAGTGAATACGGGTCATTGGGTTGATGCGTAAAAGAGCGCATCGCACCAGTAACCGGATCGATGCGTTTGACGCCGGCAGCCCAGGTGCTTACCCACAGTGATCTATCTTTATCGCCCTGGATACCGGTGATGGCAATACCGGCCAGGCCCGCTGCACCGTCTGGTCGTGACGACCGGCCCGTGTGCGCATCGAATTGCCAGAGGCCGCTGCCATTGGTGCCCAGCCAGATCTTACCGGCCGGCTGTTCGTACAGGCAGTTGATGGACCTGGCCTGCGGTTCTTTGGTTTGATCTTCCTGTTGCCCATAATTGCGAAACTGGTTCTTGTAGCGGTTGGTATAAAACAGTCCACTACCCTGGGTACCAAACCAGGTATTGCCAAAGGCATCTTCGCATAGGGAAAAAACAGCCATGAGCGGGTCCTGGCTGTTGTTGACAGCCTTCGTCGTCACGGGCCGGGGCTCGCCCTGCCCATCGGGCATATAACAGAGTAACCCTCGTTGCACCCCGATCCAGATAGTATGGGCACGGTCTTCGTACAGACTGCTGATGCTGTTGTTGCGCAGTCCGCTGGCGGGTCGGGAAAAAGACTTAAAGTTTTTGATGGCGGTTCCCTGCTCGTTCAATACCACGATGCCCTGGTCTTCGGTACCCACCCATACCTGGCGGCGGCTGTCGGCCAGTATCGCGGTGACCTTATCGCTGGGCAATCCTCCAGCTACGCCTTTTTGGTGACGCACGGCCTCAAAGCGTTTGCTTTGCTGGGAAAACTTCCGCACTCCCTTGTTGAAAATACCCGCCCAGATATTATCCGCCTGGTCGATGGTCATACAGAAGATGATGTCATCACCGGAGGTAAACCATTCCGACCGCTGGCTGTCGTAATCGTAGCGGCACAAGCCGTAAGAGGTACCCAGCCAGAGCTGGTGGCGGCTGTCTTCCCGGATCGCATTGACCGGTACGGCAGGGGTATTGGCACGGATGGCACAGGGGGTAAAGGCATCCTGTGCCCGGTCGTACAGGTTGAGCCCGCTGATGGTGCCCACCCACAAACGCCGGCGACTGTCTTCAAACAGGGTGTACACAATGTTATTGTCGATGCTGCGGCGATCCTGGTCGCTGTGCTCATATTTTTTGAAGCTATAGCCATCCCACCGGAACAATCCATCGAAGGCGGCCAGCCAGAGAAATCCGTAGGAGTCGCGGTAAACCGATTGCCAGGCATTGGTGGGCAGGCCATTGGCGGTGGAGTACTGGTAAAAGTTGAAGGGCATCTGCTGTGCCTGCAACAGAGAAACATACAGGCAGGCCAACACCAGCAAGTATTTTCTTATCGTGGGAGCATGTTTTAATGACCCCTTGTGGCAGCCAGCATTGATGTTATTATAACAAGTCAATCTCAAACATTTGACAATCAATCAAAAATTGGTAAGCGGAATCCGGTTCGTACTATAATTCAAATCTTCCGGACTATAGGATAAAGTGGTGGACCGGCGATGGGCTAACATTGAGGGCAGCCTGGCCTCCCCCTGCCATACCGGCCATTGAAGATAGCAGAAAGCGCCTAAGTTACCGGACTTATTACCTGAAGAGTGGTATTATTTTAACGGAATATGGTGGGTGGCCGGCAATAAGTGATTGCTGATTATAACACAAAAACTGCTGAGCCATGTTCAAAGACGTGATCCGGGAGATTACCCCGTTGACGCAAAACGATTGTTTTACCATCTTCTCGCGCAAAAAGACAGAGTTCAATTTTCCCCTGCACAGCCACGAGGAAATAGAGCTGAACCTCATTTTACACGCCTCGGGTACCAAACGCATCGTGGGCGACCACATCGAAGAGATCGATGATATGGAACTGGTATTGCTGGGCAGCAACCTGCCGCATGGCTGGTTTACCCACCGCTGTAAAAGCAGGAATATTCATGAGGTCACCATCCAGTTCCAGAAAGAGTTGTTTGCCCAAACCTTCCTGCAAAAGAACCAGCTGATCTATATCCGTAAATTATTTGATGGGGCGAAACGGGGAGTTGCCTTTTCCCGGGAGACGATCGAAACGATCGCCCCCCGGTTGCTGGCGTTGGATAAAAAGACGGGATTCGATTCGATACTCGAACTGTTCTCGATCTTCCACGATCTGTCGATCTCGCGAAACATCAAGATGCTGTCGGATACCACTTTTATGAAAGAGCAGGTGTCGTACAACAGCCGTCGGCTCGAGCGGGCCTTCGACTATATGCACCATCATTTTTCAAAAGAGCTGACACTGAAAGAAGTGGCCAAGGTAGCCAATATGCCCGAAGCTTCCTTCAGCCGGTTTGTGAAGATGCATACCGGTTACACGTTTACCGAAAGTCTTACCGATATACGCCTGGGACATGTGTCGCGGCTGCTGATCGACACCACCCACTCCATTGCCGAGATCGCCAACAAGTGTGGCTTCAACAACATGGCCAATTTCAACCGCATCTTCAAGATCAAAAAAGGCTGTACGCCCAAAGAATTCAAAAAGAATTATACCGGCCAGCGGGTGTTCATCTGAACACCTGCCGGTGGTTACGGCAGGACGGTAAAGCTGAGGTTGTCGAGCAACCAGTCGCCATTCGATTTACCCTGCCAGGTGCCAGCCTGTACGCCGATGTAGACGGTACCAGTTGCCGGGGCGACGTAAACACCGCCGGTGGTGGCACCGAAACCATAGGTCTTGTTGGCCAGGGTAACCAGGTCGCCATCGATGGCCGTCGTATTCGTTTGCGATCCCCAGCCCCACCAGGTATTGATGACGAGAAAATGGTTGGCATTGGCAGCGGTACTTTCCACCCAGGTATTGGCATCGGTGCTGATGTAGAACTGGAAATAACATTGCGAGCCGCCGGCGGGCGCTTTGACGCGCGCGCTCAGTTGATACTTCTTACCGGCCACTACGTTCACCGCCTGGTAGATGAGCTGGTTGGTCGATCCGCTGCTGTTGGTAAAGGAAGGGAAACGCAGCGCTGCACCATAACCACCCGCAGGTTTATCGCCGGTAAAGCCAAATACCGGCGGGTTGTTGTTTTGCGTGGCCCAGGCTGTCCAGAATTGTCCGTCACTGGCTTCGAAACCACCGCCCTTCAGCAGGTTGTTGTCGGCTACGGTGATCGTTTTGGATTTCACCACCACATCACCCAGCAGGCCGGTCACCGTGAGCTTCACGGTGTAATTGCCATAGGCGGGGAATTGATGATCGGGGGTGAGCTCGGTAGACTGGCTGTTGTCGCCAAAATCCCAGACCACCTTATCGATCGCCATCGAGGCGTTGCTGAACACCACGTTTTGCCCGAAGGAAGACGCGATGCCAAAATCGGCCGTAGCGGGGGCGGCGGCGGCCACCGTTTGCGTTACGGTAGCGGCATAACCGGCAGCACTTCTCGTGGTGAGGGTTACCTGGTATTTGCCCGAGCTGACATAGGTATGCACGGGGGATGCAGCGGTGGAACTGGTGCCATCACCAAACCGCCAGTAGTGCGATTCGGCATTGGCCGACGTGTTGTTGAAGGTCACCGCCAGCGAACCGGTCATGGCAGTGAAGGCGGCGGTCGGTGCAGGACCTTCCACCACTTCCGAACGGATGGTGGTATCCTTCTGGCAGGCGGCGAGTAAGGCAGCTGCCGTATAGAGCGTAACAATAGATAGTCGTTTCATACAATGCGTTGATGGATTGTGTCGGGGATTAGTAACCGGTATTTTGTTCCAGGGCGCCTTTGGAGTTGACTACTTCTGCCTGTGAGAAGGGATAATAGTACATGGCCGGTGCGCGGAAAGTACGGGTAGCCACATTCACTACCTGGTAGGTGTAGCTGCCATTGGCATTCTTGCTCACCCGCACGCCCTGTATAGGCTGGTTCAAGACCGTTTCCGCCTCCTTCCAGCGCAGCAAGTCCCAATACCTAAAATCTTCAAAAGCCAGTTCGATGCGGCGTTCGTGCTTCACGGCCTTCCGGAAATCAGGTATCGATGTGGTGGTGATGGCCGGCAGTGCATTGCTGGCGCGATCGCGCACCATTTTCAACGCCTGCCGGGCTGTGACGGTATAGCCGGTGGGTAAGGCATCGGGCCCATAAGCTTCATTCATCGCTTCGGCATAGTTGAGCAGTACTTCGGCATAGCGCATCAGTACCCAGTTGTGCTGCGCCGTGCCCCCTTGGGTAAGGTTGAGCTGATCGGTCAGGAATTTGCGGAGGTAATAGCCGGTACGGCTGCTGTTGGACCTGGCCTGATCATCCCGGCCACCGGGCGATTGATCGATGACGCGTCCGTTCCAGGTGCTGCCATTGGTAACGATCGAGGCAGCGAGTCGTGGGTCACGGTTCTTGTACGGATCAGCTGCATCGGGCATGCCGATGTATTCATAATCGGCAACGAGGTTGTGGGACGGCGTGAGGCCACTGTTGCCACCGGGTGTAGCGATCGGGTAATTGTTGACTTCCGGGTTGTTGTCGGCCGGCCGGCGGATGGCGAGGATGGTCTCATTGGCCGCGGGTGCATTGCCCCCGGCGAAGTAAGCACCATACCCACCCGTGTACAGGGCATAGCCGAGTCCGGTAGTGGTCATCACATCTCTCGCAGCAGCGGCGGCTTTCTGCCATTTGGCAGCCTCGCTGTTGGGGTTGTGCAGCGGGCTGGCGGCGTGTAACAATACACGTGCTTTGATGGCGAGGGCCACCCCTTTGGTAAACCGGCCATCCTGATCAGTATAAGAAGAGGTCTTCCAGTTTACCTGCAGGCTGTCTCTGTACGTATCCACTTCCGCAACGATGAAATCGACGACCTGCTCATAGGTGCTTTTCGCCACGTACCGGTTGGTCGCCTTATCGAGCGTTTGCGTGATCAGCGGCACGCCGCCAAAACGCTTGATCAGTTCGCTGTAGTAATAAGCACGGGCCACATGGGCTTCGGCCCGGTACCAGCCTACAAACAGTTTGTCTTTTTCATAGTTGGTGACATCGGCCACCGTATCGCGGTACAGGGCGATGAAGTTGCGCCAGTTGGCCGAATAGTCGAGGTAGTAATTGGCTGCGCGGATGCCCTCGTACAAATTGCGGTAGGCATTGGCATCGGGGTTGCTGTTGGGGTTGAGCGTGCCCTGGTTAAAGACCAATGCGTTGCCCGAAGCCTGTGTTTGCTGCACCTCATCGGTAGCGGCGGCAAACAGGTTGTTGTCGAGTGCATTGAACCCATAGGGCAATGCCGCATAAAACGCATTGGCAAAGGTATAGAGCGTTGCCCGGTCGGTTATGATGGTCTCTGGCGTTGCGTTGGTATCGATCTTCGTGTCGAGGAAGTTTTTGGTACAACCTGCGCCACCGGTCAGGCTACCCGCCAGTACCAAAGTATAGAGCAATCGTTTTTTCATCACTTGATTTTTAAGCATTAGAAAACAAGGGTAAATCCGGCATTGTACGATTTGAGTGCCGGGTAACCGGACAGCGTTTCGGGATCCATTTTGCTGTCGTCGAGCAAATGGCTCCAGGTAACAGGATTGACGGCGGTTACGAAGAAGCGGAGTTTGCTGGCACCCATGCGCCGCAGGCTGCCGGGTGCCAGGCTATAACCCAGCGATACCTGGCGCAGGCGAAGGAAATCGCGGTTCCTGATCCAGAAGCTGCTTGCCCGGTAGTTGTTGTTATTGGCCTGTGTGGTAAGGCGTGGATACGTAGCGGTTGCCCGGGTATCGATGCCCTGATCGGGATAATAGGCCCAGGCACCCTGTGCGATACCATAGGCATTGCCGTTGTTGACGAAGGCCTGTACCTGTGCATTGTTGCTGCTGAGGATATTGGTGGCAAAACCGGTTGCCCCCTGAAAGAATACATCCAGGTCAAAACCCTTGTAATTGGCCGATCCACCGAAGGCAAACGTAAACTGGGGGTACCCCGACTTGCCGATCTCCGTTACATCATTCTGGTCCACTTTGTCGTCGCCATTGAGGTCCTGGTACTTGAGGTCACCGGCCTGTACCGTACCAAAGGCAGGTACGGGTTGGCCCGCCTTGAGCGAACCATCGGCATTAAAATCACTCAACTGGTAAAAGCCGGTGGCGACCAGCCCGATCTGTGTGCCATAAGGACGTCCGGTTTGTGCGTTGTAGGGATAGGCTGGTGTCACCTCGGCCATATAATCGATCTTGTTCTTGTTGTAAGCAGCCAGGCCGGTCAGCGAATATCCTACCTGCCCTACCCGGTCGGTAAAGACACCGGTTACTTCAAAGCCTTTATTCGTTTGTTTGCCCAGGTTGCTGATGTAGACATTGTTGCCAAATGATCCGGGAATGGTATTGTCGCGGGTGAGGATATCACTGCGCTTATCGAGGTATACATCGATGCTGAGGTCGAGTTTGCGGAAGAGGCTGACATCCACCCCTACATTGTACTTCATGCTTTGCTCGGCAAATACACCGGGGTTGGCTATGTAGAGGGGCGTCAGCGCTCCCTGCCCTACTGGTGTACCATTGCTGGTATAAAAGGTCGAGAAGTTTTGCTGGTAGTATTGTTGGTAGAGGTAACGCCCATTCTGTCCGCCCACGGGGCTGCCTGCTCCTTCTGTATCGGCATTGCCGCTCTTGCCGGCCGAGGCACGCAGCTTCAGGAAGCTCACCGTTTGACTGCCTGCGAGGAAGGCTTCTTTGGAAACGATCCAGCCGGCAGAGATAGCGGGATAAAAGCCCCAGCGATTACCGGGCGCGTAGGCATCCGATCCGAAATAAGAGAAGGCCAGCTCGCCAATGTACTTGTCTTTGTAGGTATAATGGGCGCGGCCGCTCAGGTTCTGGTAGCGGTATACGAATGCATAGAAACCATCACCCCTAAACTCCGACTGGTGGTAATTGAGGGCGGTACGCCATTGGTGATGGCCACTGTTGCGGTTGTAGCCAATGGTGGCCGTGCCCTGTTTCCAGTCTTCCTGTCCGCCGGGAAACTGCGATGTGGCCCGGATCGGCGTGGTTTGATCGGTGGTGGTCTTTGCTCCTTCGTAGTAACGGGCATAGTTGGCCGTTTTGTTGTACCCGCTCAGGGTAAAGCTGTTGAAGGAAAAAGCCTGACTCAGGTACAAACCCGAGGTGATCATATCCAGTTTCTCCCGCAGTTCGAAATTGCCTTGCAGGAAACGGGCATTGGTGCTCGTCCAGCCCAGTTCATTGATGGAGGCCATCGGGTTGTTGGGGAACAAGGTAGTACCCGACCAGTTGCCCGTCGTAGGATCTTTCACCGGGTAGGTATTGGCGGGGTAACGTGCCAGGTCATTCCACAGCTGGCCGATATTGTAATTGGGTTGCTTGCGTTGTTCGATGCGGCCGCCCAGGTCTACCCGCGCTTCAAAGATCTTAAACAGGCGGAAGTCGAGGTTGGTGCGGATATTATAACGACGGAATACCTGGTTGAAGGTGGAATCCGTATTGTCGACATTGAACAGCCCCTGCTGGTTGGCATAGTTGAGGATCACATTGTAGCGCGCACTGCTGTCGCCCCCGTTGAACTGCAGGTCGGCATCGGCATAGAGCGCATTGGATTGCAGTACCTGTCGGTACCAATCCACATTGGTGCCGGTACCATTGCGGTAGGCATCGAGCTGCGCCTGGCTGTAGCGGGGTGACCACACATTGCCATTGTCGTTGCTGATGGCCTGGTTGTACAGCGAGGCATAGTCATAGGCACCTAATGGCTTGTTGACCTGTATAGGACTTTGCACACCGCTGCGGGCCTGCACCTGTATGGTGGGTTTACCAATCTGGCCCCGCTTGGTGGTCACCCAGATCACACCATTGGAGCCGCGCATGCCGAAGGTGGCGAGGGCGGCAGCATCTTTCAGGATGGCGATGCTCTCAATCTCTACCGGCGACAGGTTGCGGAAATAATTGCGGTTGGTCTCGAAGCCATCGACGAATATTTTATAAGTATGGTAACCACCGGCGCCGCCGAGGTAACCATAACTACCGATGCCGCGGATACCCAGCAGGGCTTCATCGTTGCCAGGCTCGCCGGAGTTTTGCGTTACGGTGAGTCCGGCCAGGCGGCCGTACAAGGTATTGGTGATATTGGCAGCGGGTGTCTGGTAGAGGGCGGTGCCTTGTACCGTCGCTACGGCGGCGGTCGATAGTCGTTGTGGCAGGGTAAAGAGCCGGCCTGGTTCGATGGTACCGGCGCGGTGATCGCTGGGTTGCGTGGTATCGGCAGCGCGTGGACTGCTTTGGGCAGCTGCTTCGCCGGCGGTCAAAGCCAGGACCAGGGCTGCGGCCGATAACCGGAATATATGATAACTGTTCATTGCTACTTGGTGTTGGATGGATAAATACTTGACGATTAATAACCGGGGTTCTGCAGAACAGATCCCTTATCGATCTCTTCCTGCGGGATCGGCTCCAGGAACATTTTCGGTTGCCAGTAAGCGGTGTACACCACTTTATCGTAGTAATTGACGATATTGGCCGGCAGGCGGTCATTGGCACCCGGCGTCACGAGGGTGAACTGAAACTCGCGCATGTCTCCACCAATAATGCCGGTACCGATATTGGCCAGCTTCCAGTGCTTCACATCAAAATAGCGGTGGTTCTCGTTGTAGAACTCGATGGCCCATTCGCGCTGGATGATCCGGCGCAGTTTGTCCTTATCCGTTTCGGTGATGGAAGGCAGACCGGCCCGGTTGTGTACGATGTTGAGGTTTTGCAAAGCCTTGTTGGCATTACCCGCTTCGTTGTATGCTTCGGCGAGGTTGAGGTAAAACTCCGCCATGCGAAACAGCGGGTACTCGAACCAGATGCGGGCGCCTGCGCGGTAATAGTACTTCGTGCTTTGGGCAGCGCCCTTGCCACGGCCTTCATGGTTCTGGCCACTGCTGCACTGTGAATAGCTCCAGGCAAAATCGCCGGGATTGTTCCAGCTATCGATCCCGTGCGCATAGTTATCGGCTTTAAAGCGGGGCTCCATGGCCTGCATCTTACTGTTGTAGTCGGCATAGGGCAAGGCATTGCCCGTTCCCTGACCGGGCCACGCCTGGTCACTACCATCGGCGCGGTAATAGTTGGCGAGGAAGTTGGACAGCATGCCGTAGTTATCCGTGAGGTAGCGTTCATTGCCGCTATAGCGGGTTGGATTGTAGAACTTGAAGAACTTGCTGCCGCCTTCATCGAGGCGGTAAGCGAGCAGCACTTCTTTGTTGGAAGGGGTGGACGTAGCCGTACCGTAGTCTTCAAACGCCTTGGTATTGGGTACGCCTACCCCACCGCCGGTGTTGATGATTCCATACCCTTTGGTAGCGGCCCAGGCCACCACCGCTTCACTGGCTGCGGCGGCATCGTTCCAACGCTCGGCGCTGCTGGTACCAAAACAGATCAGTTTGGGGTCGGCAGCCGGCAGGTAAGGGGTGGCGTTGTTGAACAGTGGCCGGGCGGCATAGAGCAGGGCCTTCGCCTTGATGGCCAGCGCGGCTCCCTTGGTAAAACGGCCATTGTATTTGTCTTCCCAATTATCGGGCAAACCGGTCACCGCCTCGTCGCTCAGCTTCACGGCATAGTCGAGTGTGGCCTGCAGCGAAGCGCGGGGAATGTTGAGGCTATCGGAAGGCAACAATACTTTGGTGACGATGGGCACCCCACCATAGCGGATCATCATACACATATAGCGGTACGCGACCAGGGCTTTCATTTCTGCTTTGACGGTGGCTTTCAAGGCACCGTCCATATCGGCTACCTTATCGATGTTTTCGAGAATGAGAAAACACTTGCGGATCGCGGCATAGTTGTCGAAGAAATTATCGGTGCTCTGCGCGCGATTGCCTTCATAGGCAACGGGGGTGAAACCAGCGTCTACAAACCGCTTCATGCTGGCCCAGGATTCACCGTACGAGAATTCGCCCGAGGCCCCCGACAAGGTACCGTTGTTGAGGGAGCGGCCGTCCCAGATATTGGCGACCAGGGCCGAGCGGTAGGCATTGGCAATGGCAGCTTCGGCGCCTGCCTGGTTCGAGAAAACAGTTTCGATGGTACTGTTGCCGGTGGTTTCCGGTTTTTCCAGGAACTCTTTGGCGCAGGAGCCCAGGCCCAGGGTGGCCAGCAATACCAGTGTATAATATAAGTTCTGTTTCATTGTACAAGCTTTGGAGAGTTGAATTAAAAACGGATGTTGGCGCCGATGACGAATACGCGGGTCATGGGATAGAGGCCATATCCGCCGGAGTCGGTCGATTCGGGATCGATGCCCTTGTCGATCGAGTCGCCCCAGGTCAGCAGGTTGTTGGCGTTGGCATACAGCCGGATGGCGCTTACGTTGACCTTGTTGAGCAGGGCCGGCTTGTTGAGCGTGTAGCCGATCTCGATATTCTTCAACCGCACGAAATCACTGGACACGAGCCAGAGATCGCTGGCCAGGTAGTTGGCGGTACCGCCTGCTCCGCCGTGCATGGTAGCGCGGGGATAGAGAATGGTTTGTCCGACAGCTGCTTTCTCCGGTGTCCAACGACCATCATACTGCCATTGCAGCAGGTTGCCCGCTGTTTGCCAGAAGGGCATGTTGAACTGGTAGTTGGCCAGGCTGAAAGAGCCATGGGCAGAACCGGTGAACAGCATACTCAGATCAAATCCTTTGAAACTACCACCAGCTTTGAAACTGAAGGTATATTGAGGCAGGTTGCTGTAGCCAATGGGCACATTGTCGCGGTTGTCGATGAGGCCATCGGCATTGATGTCTTTGTAGCGTACATCACCCAGTACGGCTTTGTTGCCATTGTAGGTATTGTTGGGGCGGTTGTCGAGTTGTTCTTTGGTGTTGAAGAAACCATCGAACACGAGGCCACGGTACTGACCAATGGGATAACCGGTTTGCGCCATCCAGGGATGTGCTTTCTGCGCCTCTGCGCGGTACAGTATCTTGTTTTTGGCGTAGTTGAGGTTGGCGGTGAGAAAGTAACTGAAAGTGGGCCGCTTGTCGGTCCAGCCCAATACGATCTCGTACCCCTGGTTGGTGGTTTTACCCACGTTGGCCGGGGGCACGGCACTGCCGCTAACACCATACGCATAAGGAATGATCTCGCTGAGGTTGGTGAGGATGTTGTTACGTTTGTCGCGAAACACGTCGACGGTCAGGGCCAACCTGTCTTGCAGGAAGCGTGCCTCGAGCCCAAAGTTTTGTTTGATGGCACGCTCCCAGGTCACATCGGGGTTACCGATATTGCCTTCGCTGGCACCGGCATAATACGGGTTTACCGCACTGCCGTTGCTGGATCCCCAGTAGTAACCTGCCTGGCCGGTATTGAAGGTACTGGGCAGGTAGAGATAGCGGCGGTTGCCGATCTGATCATTGCCCACTTCACCATAGGATGCACGCAATTTCAGGAAAGAGAAGACCGGTCCTTTCGGGAAGAACTTTTCGTTGCTCATCACCCAGCCGGCAGAATAGGCCGGGAACAAGCCGAATCGTTTGCCCTCGAGAAATTGCTCGGTACCGTTGTAGCCGACATTCACTTCCAGCAGGTAACGTTCGGCGTAGTTATAAGCCACACGACCTACCAGGCCCATAATGCCCGAGGCTGTATTGTCGCTGGTATTGGGAATACTGTATTTCTGTGCTTTGGCGAGTACCAGGCCGGTGACGTTGTGATCGCCGAAAGATTGGTTGTAATCGAGCCCGGCATCGAAATAAGTCTTCCGCCATACCGAATTGTGACCCGGGTCGGCATTGAAGACGCCTGCGCCCCTGGCGCCGCCAAAGAACTGCATGTCGTTGGGATTGGCCGGGTTGCGGCGTACCGAATACTCGGGCAGCGAAGGGCTGGTAGTGATGGCCTTTACATAGTTATCATCGTAGTTAATGGTAGCCCTGGCCGACAGACCAGGCGTTAACCAACCCATATTGTGGCGCACCACGATGCTGCTCGTGAGCAGGGTGTTGTAGAGCGATTCGCTGCCGCTGGCCAGCAGGTTGCGGGTAGCATTCTGTGCGCCTTTCAGGCTGCCCAGTTTGATACCCAGCGGATTGCTGGGAGAACCGGCTACCCCGGCATAACTGTTGACGAGCTTACCGTCTATGAGGCCCGGAGCTGTCAAGGGGCTGCTGTCGAAGATATACTGCATGATGATCTTGTAACGGCCGGCGAGGTCATAGGGACCTGCGCCGATGCCGGGGCCGGACGTTTCTCCAAACTGACCGGCGAGGTTGACAGATACCTGCAGGTTCTTCACCACATCGATGTCGAAGTTAGACCGGAAATTATACCGGTTGTATTTCGATTCAGTATTGGCGCCGTAGTACTTGGTATTGTTGAGGATACTGCCCTGACTGAAATAACCGAGTGAGGTAAAGTACTTCAGTTTCGAGGTACCACCAGAGATGTTCAGGTTGAGTTGTTGTTGCGGACCGGTATTGCCAAACTGTTGGGCGAAGAGGTCCTGGCTGCCGTAATAGAGGGCCGGCGCGTTGGCCAGTTGTTGTTTTTGTTCGGCAGAGAGGTTGGTCATGGCGTCGATCTCGGCCTGCGTGTAATCGCGGTTGTTCTGGAACTTCCAAAGATCGTCGTCGCTGAACAGGTTGTTGTTGAAACTGGTATTGTTGAAGGCACTTTGTTCGGTGCGGATGGCTTCGTTGCGCATGATGGCATAGTCGTAAGCATTGACATTGTGCAGCAGTTTGGTGGCTTTGGTGAAACCGTAATTACCGGCTACGCTCAATACTGCTTTGCCTGCCCGCCCGCGTTTGGAGGTAACGATGATGACGCCATTGGCGCCACGTATACCGTATACGGCCGTAGCGGAGGCATCTTTGAGGATACTGACGTTCTCAATTTCGTTGGCATCCATGGCATTCAACTGATCGTAGGCCCGTTCAGGTGCCTGCTCTACCCCATCGATCACCACCAATGGGTTGATGCTGCCCGAGAAGGTCGATACACCGCGTATATAGATGGTGGCCCCGTTGCGGCCGGGCTCACCACTGGTTTGCAGACCGCTGAGCCCCGGCGCATTGCCGATGAGCATATTCGAGATATTGGACACGGAGGTACCGACGAGTTCTTTGCCTGAAACGGTCGATACAGCGCCGGTCACCGTGGCCTTTTTCTGTTTGCCATAGGCTACTACCACCACATCGCCCAGTGCTACACCTTCTTCTTTCATCTCGATGTTGAGGTTGCGCGCAGTGCCCGGCATGCGTTCCTGCGGCGCAAAGCCAACATGACTGAACACGAGTACCGAGCGTTCGCCGGGTACGTTGAGGGAGAACCTGCCGTTGGCATCGGTGACCGTACCTTCCTGGGTGTTTTTGATATTGACAGAAACGCCGGCGAAGGGATTGCCCCTATCGTCGGTAACACGGCCGGCCACTACGATGTGGGAGGACGGAGTGCCGTTGTTTTGTGCCTGCCCGGGCAACCAGGCGACCCCTAGCAACAGGGAAAGCATCAGCGAGAGGGGTCCCGACAAAAAACCAAAGAGCCCCTTGCTATCATTTTTCATATGCAGTTCGTTTTAAACATTGATTGGGTTGAATGATGAGGGTCCATCAACCTGTGGGGGTAATTTGTTCAAACAGGTGGCGGAGCTTTGTGCGTGGTGCACGGGAGGAAAGATTACCCGGGTAGTGGGTTCAGTTTTTTCATACAGCTTTAGTTTTTAGAATCGTTTGTATTAACGATATCAAATGTAGAAAGATGCCGAAAGCGCTTTTGATGCTTTCTTAACATTGTATAATGTTTAAACAGAAGTGAGCATCCGTCCTATATTTGCAGCTGTCATGACAGTCGATACCACACATGCGGAACAACAAATTCTCCTCGTCACGAATTTCGAGGACCTGGTAGGTACACCCTTTAGTGGGGTCATCAATGCGATTGGCTGGACGCGAGAGCTGGCTGGTGATTTTGCAGAGATCGTTCATAAGATAGAGGCTACAGAGAATATCACCACGGTTGACGAGGAGGAGTTGCTGGCACTTACATTAAGCGAGGCAGGGCAACTGGCAAGGGCGACCATCTTGCATGACCTACAGTTGTTGGAAGCGCAGGGAGCAGCGCCTGTATTGAATGTAATTCATTACTATGACCAGGATGAGAGCGACCCGTTTTTCCCGACCGATGTGTATTCCTGGCATGTAGATCGGGCACCGATTCCTACCGCTACTTTCCTGTGCACGTATTATGGTGCCTCCAGTGATGTATTGCCGAATTCGAAAGGAACGCAGAAGATATTGATTCCTGCCATTAGACAGGAATTGCGTAAACGGTACGACGGACCGGAGGAAGGTTTCGATGCTTTTTTAAGGGAACATTTCTTTGATCTGCACTATGCCGCGGCAGCTGGCGCGCAGCCTGTCAACCTGGGCCTGGGCAACCTGTGGCGGCTGGCGGTGGATCATCCTGATAGCCCGGTACCGCCGAGTTTGCACCGGGCTCCCCGGGAAAATGCCGGGGAACCGAGGTTGTTGTTGATCTGTTGAGGACGCTGGCAGCCTTGCCTGCGTTACCTGCAGCACGTATTCACTCCACCCTCTCTGATAGGCTTATGGTATTTTCAGGAACTGCCAATAGTTTGTTTTACCCGACTTTCTCCGCAGCGATACAAAATACACACCGGTCGGTAGTGTCGACACCGGCATACTGATCGTTGCCTGACGACCCGCATTGTTCATCACCAGCATCGTCGTACCTAGCTGGTTGAAGACCGTCATCGTAGCCACGGGATCCAGTCGATTCTCATCCTGCACATGCAAGGTGGCCGTGACGGGGTTCGGATACCATCGGTAACCGGCACCAGCACCAGGGATATCGGGTGTTGCGGTGGGCACACCCAGCACCATGGTAAGGGGGCGGCTAATCGTCATGCATCCTTCCCGCAACTTACCGACACACCGGATCATATCGCCATTGGCGGCCGGTTTATAGTGGATCGTATCCCGTGTGGCACCAGGAATATCCTGCCATCCATGCGAACCGGTACTATCCTGCCATTGCAAGGGTAAGGTGGTACTGGAATACGAGCTGAACACTTTTAAGATCGTTTTTGCACCAGCCACCACAAACGACTCACCAGTGATACGGATATCAGAGCTAAAGATCGGACTGACTGTGATAACGAGTGGCGCGCTGCTTACCTGCGATTGCAGGCGGCAGGGCGCCGGGCTGGTCAACACACACTGCACCACATCCTTGTCACGCAAGGTAGAGCTGCTAAAGGTGGAGCTGCTGGTACCGACCGGGACCCCATTCACCGTCCATTGATAGCTGGCAGCAGGACCTGCATTTTGCCCAATAGCTGTAAACACCACATTGGAGCCCGGACATACGGTGGTAAGATAGGTGGAAACGCGAACCGACAGTGCACTCGTATCCGTTAGCGCCATGGTAACCTCCTTACTTTCGGCAATGGTGGGATAAGCGCAGGTTGCAGAGCTTGTCATTTGAACTGCAACACGGTCATTTTTTTTGAGCTTATTGCTGGTAAATACGTTTTGATTGATTCCCTGTGAGGCGCCATTGACCATCCAGTTATAGACCGGCAGGGCTCCTGTGTTTTTAGCGGTGGCAGTAAAGGTAATGGGCGTACCCGGACAACCTGTAAGGCCGGAAGCATTTATCTGCACTGCCGCTGTATCACCATTGACATGTATGGTAATCGTTTTACTGGTATCCTGAAGCGGCACCTGGCACACATCGCTGTAATATAGGATGGCCCGCACCTGGTCTTTGTCCTTCAAGGAAGTGGTTAAGAATTCATCGTCGTAAGATCTGGCATCTACCCCATTGATCTGCCACAGATAATAACCGCGCCTGTAACCACTGGTATCGACGCCCGTAAAAGAGACTTGCTTGCCGAGACAAATCGTGGTATCGGAAGCAATAATGAAAACGCCAGGGCTGGGCGTATAGTTGAGTCGCAATACAAACGTGCTGCTATAACGTCCATCAACGATACACCGGTATTGGTACCCATTCCACGAAAGAGGGTGGTTGACAAATTTTAGGGAGTTCGTCGTTGCACCCGTCAAGTAGGCATTTTCGACGACATTGACAAAACCACTGGCGGTATGCTGCTGCCATTGGTAGATTTTACCGGAGATATCGGACACCAGGGTGTTACCACCCTCGCGGCTGGTACACATCGGCACTATGACGGGAACATTGACAGTATTTCGATACACAATCATCTCATTGTCATCATAACTGGACGCTGCCAGGTCAGGTTTGCCATCGCCATCAAAATCCGCCGCAGCAACAGTTGGCGTATAGATCGCGCGGGAACCGGCGCCGGGACCATAGATCAGGCTATCCAATCGGGGAGTACCAGGTTGGGAACTATTTTTACTGATGAAAATGGACCTGGAATGAAAGCGCGTAGCTGGCACGACATCGGGCCTCGCATTTCCGCTGAAATTCGAGAGTACCCCTCCCTCGCCAACACCGGACCGCGGTTCGCTTTTGTCTAGCGCCATGACCACCGGCGGCATAAAGGCCAGGTTACCCTTCGTGCTGATATTTCTAAATACGCAGATGTTTTTGTCATTACAAACTACGATATCCGGTACGCCGTCGATGTCGAAGTCCACGATCGTAATATAGGTAGCTGAGAAAGACATGCCCGGTACACTGATATTGACAAAGTCTGCAAAGGAAATTTTTCCGCGGCTGCTGGTATTTCGGTACAACAACATTTCGGCGGCCAAATAGTCATGGTTCCTATAGACGACCAGCTCATTGAACCCGTCGCCATCCAGGTCGCCGGCTGCGAGGCCTGTAACTGGCTGCACTGCATTGAACTTTTGGGTGGCGCCAAAAGACAGGGTGCCTGGCCTGCTCGTATTCCGCATAACATTGACACAATAGTCGGAATACGCTGTTACGGCGATGTCATTTTTCCCATCATTGTCCAGGTCCGTAATGATGGCATCGTGGGTACCATCACCGGCAGGCAACACATATTTTTTCTCAAAGGAAATTTTACCCGGATTGCTGACATTCCGGTATGCGTACACTTCTCTGTTATTGGTTGTTTTCACCATATCGGGAAGTCCGTCGCCATCCAGGTCATTGATCGCAAATCGACCCACCGAAGAGAAGAAACTGTATCCAACATTTACCTTGGGAGCAAAGGATATCCGACCGCCAGTAGTGGTATTGCGGAAAACAGCCAGCGAGTCTCCCTGACCTGCAGATACTTGCGCTATCAGGTCAGGTTTGCCATCGCCGTCTATATCTTTCGCGTCCAGGTCACGGCCATAGCGCGATCCTTTTTGAATAATAAGACCTTCTGTGAAGGAATTGGGCGTAAAGTTGGCCGTACTATCGGCGAATGTCACATTAAAAGCGTGCACGGTTTCTCCCAAAAGGCCATTGTCTTTGTTGCGCACCTGGATGGTGCCCATGCTGGCACCGACCGGAACCGTACACACCAGTTGTCCGGATGAAGCCGATTGGATCTTCGCCGCAATGGAACCAAAAAAAACACTGTTATTGGAAGGGCTTGCCCCGAATCCGCTGCCAGTGATGGTGACTGTGGTCCCCACGATGCCTGCCACCGGCTGAAAGGCCTTGATGACCGGCGGCTCTGCAGTCGACGGCGCATAATACGTAAATCCGCCGACCGGAATGGTGCCATAGAACTGCTTCAGGGTGATGGTGCCGGTATTGCCGGCCGCTATGACAGCCGTCATCGCCGTATCGGATAAAATAGTAAAAGCAGTGGCTTTGACACCTCCAAAGGATACACCCGATACCGTGTTAAACTTGGAACCGTAGATGGTTACCATAGTGCCCTCGCTACCCGATTGCGGAAAATAGGAGGTCGCTTTGGCAATGCCGCCATCATAGAAAGGCGGATAGCGCGCAAGAGTATCAGACTTTCCTCCGGCAGTGACGATCAGTTGAACGGTATCCACACTTAGGACGATATCGTGGGTATAAGTCGCATTGTAACTGGTGCTGACTAGCGACCCGTTTACCAACCATTGATATTGGCAGCCTGTCCTGGAAAAATTCAGGAGTTTAACTTCGCCAGCTTTATACATACCTACGGTGTCTATTTTAAAATAGGCAGCCGCCCGGGGGGCACCTCCGTTGTCTGTCATTTCCAGGAACCCATGGCCCCCGCCTGCCCACACCTGCGTAGCCGAATAACATTGCAGGTCATAGTGTGTATATCCCAGGTACGTGAAAGGCGTTTCCCGGGAAAGCGGTTCCCAGGTTACTCCACTGTTGCTGGTCTTATAAACCTGATAGGGACGAACGAGTGCATAGCCAGTATTAACGTCGGTAAACCGAAACAATCCGCCTTCGAAAGGGGTGGCCTCCACATCATTCTGTTGCGTCCAGCTTTGGCCACCATTGGTTGTTTTATAAAAGTAGTATTTCGACTCACTGTACATACTGAGCCAACCGGTACTGGCGTCGAGGAAATAGGCATAATTGGCCGTGCCCGTCCTGGGCAAATTGATGGCTGGCCAGGATGTTCCACCGTTGCTGGTTTTAAGTAGGCCATTGGAGTTGTTGCCGCTGCCAAGCGCCAGGACGTTGTTGTTATCGACCGCTTCCAGGCGCCCAAAATAATAACCAGGCCGGCTTGCCGACACCGTCCAGGTCATCCCTTTATCGGTCGTCTTCAGGATACGGTCTGCATCAACCGCATAACCGGTATTATCATTTTTAGGGAAAATAACGTCTTTGATACCCGTCCTCAGTTGCATGGGATCATACTGGGAATGGAAAACCAACTTGAAAGAATTGCCGCCATCCAAAGAAGCTAAGATAGCTGGTACCAGTCCATAATCACCGTACACGATCAAGGTGTTCTTATCAAATGCTTTCACGCCTTCGATACCGAAACCAAAGGTGAGATTGATATTCGTAAAACTACCGTAATTGACATTGTTGAGAGTGATCGATTTCTTTGTATAGGTCTTTCCGCCATCGGTCGTATAGCCGATCCATCGGGCAAAAGCAACATACCCTTCGGTTGGGGAGTAAAAACTTAGTTTACGGATATCATTGTCTTCATCAGCGTCCAGGTACATTTGCTTTAGCTGAGCTGAAGCATAGGAAATGGACAGCATAAAACAGATAGCAAAAGAGAACAGACCTTTACAGGTCTTATTCGCGGCAAAAAGATACATGGACATGGATTTAGGGGCAATTCAGGCATAAATATAATCGAATTACCAGGACCACGCAAGCAAGAGGAACCGAAAAACGGCACCAGGTGTCATTTTCGTTTATCTCGACAATATAGTGTCCAACAGTTCGTTATTGTTCTCCTTATCCTTAGCCCCCACCTGCCTCTATCATCGATCACTTCTCCCCTACCGCCACGATCATTTCGCAGGGACCCACGAAGCGGTCGCCGGATTCAAATTGCCGCAACGCCGTTTCAATCTCGTCCCAAACGGATGCCTTTTCCGCATCCGATAGTTTGCCCATCATCTGGTGCAAAGCGCCAAAGGATTCCTTCTCAAACCGCACACACTCTTTCGCAGACGACAGTAAGAGCGGGGAATCGACCCGTTCCGCCTGTATATTTTTGAAACCCGCTTGTTCAAACGCTTTTTCTATTACGCCTGCTGCTCCCAAGCTGAAGGGCCCCGGCTGACCGGGTGCAGGCGGAGGCAGAGCCGCCCGGTTGCGAATGATGCCAACCGGCAGGGAAAAGAACTTATTGTTTTCGGGAATCGAGTATACGATAGCAGCTACCCTACCCCCTGGTTTCAACACACGCAGCATTTCCATCAACGCTTTCTGCTGGTCCGGGAAATAGATCAGCCCAACCCGCGAAATAACAGCATCGAAGGTTTCATCACCCACCGTCAGGTTTTCACCATCCATCACCTGGGTATCGATATTGGTTACACCTGCCTGCTGGGCCATTTGTTGGGCGTATGCCAGGATATTACCGGATATGTCGGTAGCCAGCACATACCCGGAGGGCCCTACCCGTTGTGCTGCCATTATCGATTGCTCCCCTGCCCCCGCTGCAATATCCAGTATATGATGACCGGTAGCCACCTGTGCCATGTCCAGCATCCTGGTAGTGGCAGGGCCAAGCCATTGGTGCAATGTGGGGCTCCATCGGTACCAGGCTTCAGCAGCTGCCTGCCATTGGTCATGTGTCGTATTTTTGTATTTGACGGGATCAAAAGAAGCAATAGTGGGTTCCATATTTTCGCTTTTTGAATGAATGAAAAAGGGGGTCAGTATGGATCCAATGTTATGAAATATTCAACCCCGTATGTATCACTCATATGAGTGGTGGAAGGATGGACCTTCGGTGAGAACTAAACCTGAAACATCTTACCATGCAATGAGTTGCGTATATTTGAACGTCGTGCATTCCTTAAAGTAACCATCCATGAGTATGAAATATTGGCATTGCCTGCTACTACTTACTTTTTTAGCCTGCAAGGATCAGCAACCACCTGTTGACAACACTGACACGGTAGCGGTTGATACCACTCAACATACGACGGTAGAAAGAATTCCACGTAAAGAGATTAGCTGGTCAGGCACCCTACATGGTAACATCCCGGTATTTCTACATTATCAGCAAGACACTACGCTACTCATCGGAGAAATTATATACTTAAACACCAAGGACAAACTGCCCAATAAACTGATAGGGACTATGGAAGACGATAGCAGTTACAGGCTGTTGGAATTTGAGCCATCCGGAAATATTACCGGCATTATTACCGGCACACCAACGAGCAAAACCTTTAATGGCACGTGGTTTTCTCCCAAAACACGGAAAGAGCTTACCCTCCATCTTTCGAAAAAAGACACCTCCATGATCCCGGCGCCCTTATTCATGAACTTTCAGGACATATTCGGGCACTATCATTACCAATACAGCGAGGCGGGCTACCAGGGAGATTTTACCATTACTCAACTGCGGGACGATCAAGCCGTTATTGGCATCACGGCAGTCACGGGCGAGCCCGCCAGAAACCTTGCACAAATCAATGAGGATACGGTGAAATTATTAATCGATACAGATTTCAATTACAAAAAGCCAGGTACCGACAATTGCGAATTTCGGGTTAAGTTTTACCCAGGATTCGTCTACGTAAAATACACGAAGGGATTTTGCGAGGGGCAATTTGGACATAACGCGACTGTTGAAGGGATTTATTTAAAAACAAAGTAACAAACATCGCACCCTCATTTCGACTCGCTGCCTCCTAACAACAAGCGGGCTGTTTAGCCCATACATTATGGCAAAAGGCGCCAGACCATTCCTGGAGGAGTTCAATGGCTCATTCGATTGTATCCATAGCCAACAGTTGGGCAACGGAACCATTGCCTTGTCGTATAAACCAACTCCGCTATTACCCGGCAACGACTAAAGATCGGCCGGAGGATCACTTACCTGACTGCCCTGCTCTGATAAGGCCCCGAATAAAACGAAGGTGTATCTTACCATTTGACACACCCTCGTTTGCCGATATGGCTACATTAGCAGCACATATCAGCACCTGTTATCATTAAACTATTTTGATTTATACATCCTAGTGTGATAGTTCCGTGCGTGCCTTTTTGATCACTGCCGCGTCAAATCCCTTGTTGCGGAAATAGTCAAAGTCCTTCTTCAATTGGTCGGTTAATGCAGTGCTGCCTGATTGTACATACTGCCGGTACAACTCCATCGCCCGGGAGAAATCACCTTTAAAGAGATACGTATGCGCCAGGTCTTTGACCAGCGACGAATCCCCAGGCTCCATCGCTACCCCCTTCGACAAAAAGACCATCGCTTTGTGGTAGTTTTTAGTTTCCAATAAATGACGGCCATAAACGCCCCATTGTCCGGGTTTCGGGTTTAGCGTATCTATTGAGTTGACTCTTTGTGCTGGAGCCACCAACCTGCCATTGGCCCTTCTCTCAAAACCGGTTACCATTCCTATGCTATCGAAAACGAAGGTCTTAGCACTCCCGAATTCGATGTTGCGAAAATCGGTGGCGGATGTAAAATGCATTTTGCTATTGATGCCTTCAATCCAGTAGTAAAGCCCGTCTATTTCTTTTGTCACCCTTGAAAATATGCCGTCGGTGATATAGTCGCCGATGTATTTCGCAGTGATCGTGTCGTGTACCGGTACGGTGGAGATCTGCTCCGGCTTGGGAAATCCTTCCCAGTTGTATACCAGCGCGATGCTGTTGATCAACTCAAACATCAGACTACCATCGTCCGCATTCATAAACACCACGGCCCCCTTTCCATTGGTCAACCCGGCAATAAATACACCGGTAAAGCCTTCGTTACTCGCCGTGTGATCGAAGTACAGCGCTCCATTCCTGTTCTGTATGAAGGTGCCCAGGGCCACGTCGTTTTTGTAGGGCGTCACATGCAGTTTCACCATCTCCTGGTTGAGTACTTTGGATGATTTTCCCTGGTAGGCTTGCTGTATCTCCATCATGTATTTGCAAAGGTCTGTTGGCGTAGTCCACAATCCGGCGGCGGCTTTTTCGGGATAGACGAAATACTTGCCCCGCACTTCATCGCCGTTCCTTTTATAGCCCGTTGCCAGCTGCTTCAGTTGGCTGCCTGCAGGGGGCTGCTGGTACGAGCTGTTGGTCATACCCAAAGGCCGGAAAACCTGCTCTTCCATATACTGCTCGTATCGCTGTTGGGTGAGATCGGTCAGCATTTGTTGTGTGATCAACGTACCGCCGCCGGAATAGCGAAATTCCTTCCCTGGTTCTGCTACCGATCGCACAGCTCCTGTGTTGGAAGGAGCCCGTCCGTCCAGCATATCCATAACGGACGGCAGGGCACTATCGCGGTGGTAACCGGGAAAACCATGTACCCCCAGTCCTGCGCTGTGGCTCAGCAACTGGGCGGTGGTGATCTTCTTGCCATGCGATACGGTGTCGTAGGGAAATTTCCAGTTAATGAGGTATTGGTTGATGTCCTGGTAGAGGTCCAGTTTGCCCTCCTGCGCCAGGCGGAGGACCCCTACGGCGTTGAGCGACTTGCTGATCGATCCGGGTTCAAACAAGGTATTGGTAGTCACCTTCCTTTTTTCTTTTTTGTCGGCATAGCCATATCCTTTGGCCCATACCACCTGGTAATTGTCGATCACCGCAATACTCACGCCCGCCACGTTGTAGTGCTTCATCCGTTCTGCCAGGGTAAAGGGTTTACCGTCTACCACTAAACCGCCCGACAGGCTGGCTTCTACCCGGGCAATCTGTTCGTTGATGGTTGAAGAGGAGGGCTGCTGTGCGGTGAGGGCTGTAAGGGCCTGCAACAGCAGGATGGTGAGGAAAATTCTTTTCATAGAAAACAAACCTATCCGTTTTGTGGTCCCCGCCATCCGAAAAAGGGTAAAAAGAGTGTAACCGAATGTAAATATTGGTTACAGCCAACCGTAGTGGCCGATTAGCTTATCTTTTTGCAGCCGGGAAACGGGCAACACATCGTTGGTGGTCATGGTGAGCAGACTTTCGTTGCGATTGAAATGTTTTACTTCGTTGAGGTTGATGATATATTGGCGGTGGATGCGCAGGAATTGCTGTTGTTCCAGCACGTACTGGATATCTTTCAGGGTCTTGGACACCAGTATCCGCCTTTTGTCTACCAGCACCAGGTCCGAATAATTGCTTTTGGCTTCTACAAACACAATGTCTTTCAGGTCGATAAAAGTGACCCCAGTCTGACTGGGTATGGCAATTTTGGTAATCGTGCCTTTCCTGAACTGTTGCTGCAGCACCTGCAGCTGGTCCGACTGGAGATGCTGTCGCTTTTCCACTTTGGCCACGACTTCCCGCAGCTCCTCGAGGGTGACCGGTTTTACCAGGTAATCCAGGGCATTGAACCGGAAAGCCTTTATGGCGAAATCATTGTAGGCGGTCACAAAGACTACGGAGAATTCCACCGGCATCAATTGCTCCAGCAGGTCGAAACCATTCAACACCGGCATTTCAATATCCAGCAAGAGCAGGTCGGGTTGCAGCGAGGTTATTTCAGACAAGGCCTGCTGACTGCTCGTGAAGGCGCCCACGATCTCCAATTGCGGAAAATGCCGTTCAATCGTTAACCGCATTAGTTGTACACTGTCTGGCTCATCGTCGAGCAGTATCGTTCGGATCCTGTTGTTCATACCTTAATCAATAGGAATATCAATGATGACTTCTGTGCCTGTAGCCTGCCCTTGCCCATCGTGCAGATCATGGACGGTAACCGACATATTGGTGTTATATAGCTGGTTGATCAGCTCGATGCGCTGGTGGGTGATGCTCATACCGAAAGACTTGTGCGTAGTGGCCGATTTACTTTTCAGTTCCGCAGCCCTGGCCCTGCCTACCCCATTATCCCTTACCACGATCTTCAGGTTGTCCTCCTCACACCGGAAAGAAACGACGAGCGTTCCGCCATCGGCTTTCGGCATCAACCCATGCCATATCGCATTTTCCACATAGGGCTGGATCAGCATGGGCGGTATTTCAATATAGTCCATATCTACGTTATCGGCAATGTCAATCTTGTAGTGCAGTTTTTCCTTAAAGCGCATGGCTTCCATTTCCATGTACAATTGCAAGGTTTCCACTTCCTGCTGCAGCAGGATACGATCGCTTTTGGAATTTTCGAGCACCAGCCGCATCAACCGCGAAAACTTACCCAGGTAACTGGTGGCTGCCTCCTGGTTATTTTCTACGGCATAGAGCTTGATGGAATTAAGGCAGTTGAAAATAAAATGCGGATTCATCTGCGACCGCAGGGAGTGCAGCGCCGCATCGCTGACCTTCCGTTCAAATTCAGATTCCCGTTGCTTTTGCTCGGCCCGCTCTTTCTCAAACTGCAACACCAGCTTCACCTGTTTATTCCGGTTGCGATAATATAAGAATCCACCCAAACCCAATAACAACACCAACGCGCCGCCACTGTACAGCCATTGCTGGCGCAACTGGAGTTTGTTCAGCGTATTGTCCTTGCTCAACAGGGCATTCTGGAAATGGAGGGAATCTTCTTTTTTGTCGAAATTGTACTGCATTTCGTTTTGGATCAGCTCGCGTTCCTTTTCATCGTTGAGCAGGCTGTCGTTCAATACCACATATTTTTTCAGGTTGGCGAACGCACTGTCGTACCGGCCAGAGGCGGCGTATACCTCCGAAATAACGGTGATGGCATCCGCTTCCATGGACAGGAAACCTCCCTGCCGGGCTATTTCATTCGCCTGTTTGGCATGCTGCAGGGCCAGGGGATAGTTTTTCTGCGCAAGGTACAGCGTCCCCAATCTCCGGTGATTGTTCGCCTTGCCATCTTCACTGCCGAGTTCGTTGAACACGTCGAGCGCCTTCTGCACGTAGTAAACAGCCGAATCGTATTTATTGCCGGTAATCCCGTTGGCCCTGAGCTTCGCTTCGGAAAACTCGATATACGCATCCCCCAGCCCGCTGTAAATACGGGCTTCCAGTTGTTTGTTGGTGGGCATATACTGCCTGAACAAGCCGAGCACTTCATTGAAGTGGCGGATGGCAGGGCCTACGCTGTCCATGCGTTTGTACAGCAGGGCTTTGTTGAGGATGGAACTGGGCAGGTATTGTTTGTCGCCCTGGGCTTTATAGATGGCAATGGCCTTGTCGAGGTATACCAGGGCATCTTTATAATGTTCATTGTGGGGCAGGTAAGCAGCGCCAATGGTATTGTAGACCCGGGCCAGGTCGATGGGCTTGTGCTGCGCCTCATACAGGTTAGCCGCTTTCTGCAAGGATTCCAGGGTCTTGGACACATTGTCGAGCCGGAGATAATCTACCCCCATCACAAAATAGGCCCTGGCCAACCCCGATCCGTCGTTCATTTTAGTGGCCAGCGCAATGGCCTTTTCAGCATATTGGAGCCCCACCGCCGGATCCACGTATTGCTGGTAAAAGGCGATATCATTCAGCAGTTTCAGTTTTACACTGTCTTCTTTGGTATAGGCCTGCTCGGCTTTTACCAGGGAATCGAGTTCGGGCCCCTGTGCCTGGGTGCCGGTAAAGCAAAAACAGCACAGGAATAGGGCGGCTATGTACCGTAATATCATACAATCATTGTTATCCATACAAATCTATTTCAAAACACCCGCTATGCCGGGCTGACCTTGCAGGAAGTACAATATAAAGGATGAACAGGGGTTGATTTTGCGTGAAGGGTATTTTACCCAGTTTCCCTTTTTTTCGTTTACACAACAAAACCTTCACTCAACCCGGCTTCCCTGTCACCCACACATTCAGGGGAAAGGGGTGTTTTCTCCTCCGCTAACTTGGGCAGTATATTTAAATTATTACAATTTATTGTCATGAAAAGAGTTCTACTTATCCTTTTGCTGATTGCCGGGTTTGGCACTGCCCATGCGCAATGGAGCGATACTAAGAATCAATTTTATGATTCGCTGGATATGCCCGTGGTACAAATGGCGAACGACCAAAAAAATCCGTTGATCGTTAAAAGCGAACCGGATGGCGGTTATGTGGTGATATGGGAAGATAACCGGGCCGGCAACACCGACATCTATGCCCAGAAGTACGATAAGAACGGCCATCGCCTCTGGGCGGAAAATGGCATACCCGTCGCTACCGGAACTGACAATCAACTGTATTTCACCATTGCGAATACCCAGTCCAGCTACTACAGCTACCGAAATGTAGGCCATGCCGCAACCGACGCAGCCGGTGGTTTTTACATCGCCTTCACGACCTCCGATCATAATGATGTATACGTGCAGCACATCAAAAACGACGGTAGCCGGGCGTTTGCCAACGAAGGGTATCCCGTGGCCGTTCATACGGCAGCCAACCAACCCTATTATGGGCAGCCGCAACTCATTGCCGACGGCAGGGGCGGTTTTTTTATCGGGTATTATGTAAGGAATCCATACAATGATGTGTATGTGTATTGCTACAAGGACGAGGGGGGCAACCTTCGACGCTATGGCGGCGGCATCATGAATCAATATGCCACCCAGGAGATCAGCGATGCCTACTGTGGAAAGCGGTATACGATCAATTATACCAATTCCGGCAACGCCAAATCCTTCGTTATTTTCTCCGACCTGCAAGACGGCTGTGGCGTCATCATGGCCCAATCGACCGGTTCAGAAAAAGTTTTTCCTGCTTATAACAGGCTGGCCCGGGTGAAAAAGAATTCGCATATAACCAAGGACATATGGGGAGAATCTCCCAGTGCGATCATCAATCCGGACGGTACTTCAGATCCTGTAACGCCGGAAAGACATGAATACTTTTATAAAAAAGACTCCGTGGTGAGGGTTTATTCTTTCAGTTCGCACTCCGAGAATGTGAGTTGTAATATCATCCTCAATTACCCCGTTCCACCCGGACAGGAGCCCGATATACGGCTGGTAAAATACGTCAATTACTACATAAGCAGTAATGGCTTTGCGGCGCTGAAAGCGCCTGTTTATGACATCGACAGAGTAATGGCTACCGTGCTGCCTACTGACGGTAATATCGATGCCATGCTGGTGACGTGGAATGAACGAAATTATATTAATAATAAGATCACAGAATTTGTAACAAAAGGTTATTCGTTGGCACTGGAGAAATACGATAGTGTACCCTATCAATTGGCAACAGATACGCTGTATCCTAATTTCGTCTACAATCCCCTTCAGCCTGCCGGACTAAATAAACTCAACCAGGGACCAGGAGAAATAGACACCCTCATCGCCTCTCCTCGTGTCAACTATTTTTATGATTTTGCTTTTACCGGTTCAGGCAACAGGGCTTTCCTGGCTACGGCGCCATTACCTGTTTCAGGACATAGCACGCAGAGTAATGATTCCATTTTTTACCAGGAAATAAAGTTGAGCCGGGTAGCGGCTGATGCCTTTGAAGTAAAGATCAATACCGACCAACCCAAAGGGGTGGTGATCGGCACCGGTCAATCAACCGGCAACAGCGTTTATAGCCCTACCCCTGGTATTGCCGGTGATGGCGCAGGCAATGCCGTTTTTTACTACGGTAAATCTCAAAGTACCATACAAGCAAGTCCTATAGGTGATCGCGGAAAGTTGTGGTGGGGTGCCTTTGGTACGCCGCTGAGCACGGGAAGATGGGACCGCAGTTGGACCAACCCCTCGGCCCCCGCTGTACTTATGAATACAGACGGTACAGGCGTGGCAGTTTGGTATGACGGCAGGAAAACCCCGGACGGCTACACGGGCTACAATATTTATATGCGGCATCTCGACAGCCTGCTGCGTCCAGCCTACCAGCCTCCCGCGCATACTTTGCGTTCCATCAGACCTGGCGTATCTGCCAGTACCACGGCCGATGCACAACTGATGGCAGGCTCCAGCCAGGCATGGACCGGCTTCCGCGGACTTTCGTATGACGCCTATTATTACGCGCCGCTGGTATCCATTAAAGATGACTATCCTTTAGGAACCGTGAATGCCAGTGCCTATGATTATGTGGGCCCGATACGAACCACTGCAACTGGCAAGCCTTACCTGGATCGCAACTATACCATTAGCGTCACCAACCATCCGGCCAATGCGGCCATCAGCGTACGGCTGATATTCACCAAAGAGCAGTTCGATGCCCTGAAAGCACGGGTTGCCTCCATCCAGGATCCGGGCGATCTGATGGTGATGAAGCAACCTTCTGCTGGCACGGCACCTGCCTCATATACCATTTCTGCCAACGATCGGGGCATACAGCCTGTTGGCTGGGGAACCATTGAAAATACGGAAGGAAATACGACCGTGATTGGCGGTTATTATATAGAAATCGTCATCGATGATTTCAGTAATTTCTTCATCATGGCAGCTGAAGCCACCCTGCCTGTTACCCTGCAATCCTTTACCGTCAATGCTGTCGACAACAAGTCGCTGTTGCAATGGATAACGGCTACGGAATCGAACAATGACCATTTTGTGATCGAGCGGTCGGGCGACGGTAGTGTGTTTACAAAGATCGGGCGTGTAACAGGTCATGGTACTACTACCATTCCCCAGCAGTACCAGTTTACCGATGGGGCGCCACTGGCCGGCAATAACTACTACCGCCTGGCACAGGTAGACCTCGATGGCCGTATCAATTATTCACCCATACGGTTGCTGTCATTCGGCGTGCAAACCCGTACGTTGCAGGTATCGCCCACCCCGGCCAACTCTACCCTGCAGATCCAGTTGCCGCAAGCGGCTGCCGGACAACACCCGATCGAACTGTACCATCTTTCCGGACGGAAGGTATTGGTACAGACAGTACCGGCGGGCACTACGCAGTTGACAATGGACATCAGTACCCTGGTACCGGGGGTATATATTATGCGGTATCATGGAGAGACGAGGAAAGTGGTGAAGCAGTAGATGTGTATTAGCCATTTTTAACGAGCATCACCCGCTATGCGGGCGATGCTCGTTGTTATTATGGTATAGACTGCCATTGCCCGTTATTGCAGCAGCCATCTTTCATTGTCGCCATTGCTTTCCTTCCACAGTACACACCTGGTACCGTTGGCCGGATTGTTGGCTACCACATTCAGGCAGTTTAAAGGGGCACACCGCGGTTTCAACTTATAGTAGCCGTCATAATCGTATACCAGTTTCCACAATTGAGCACTACCACCACTCCAGGTGTAAATTTGCGCTTCGGCATTATTAACAGCACTGGCACCGTTTACATCCAGCGCCGATCCGGTGGCATGCGTTGGTGTAAGCCGGTAATAGCCACGCCCCTGGCTAACCAGTTGCCATCTTTGGTGGGCGCCTCCGTTGTAAGTCCATATATTCGTTTTCACGGAGTTGGCTGTTCCGGCTCCAATCACATCCAGGGCACTGGCTTCGTTAATTTTGGGAGTGATCCGGTAAGTAGTTCCGCTTGAAAATCCCGGTTGTGCTACCGGCGTTACATTGAGCATGATGACGGTACCGATACACTCCAGGCTGCGAGCCACGTTATCCACCGGCATATTCTGCGTCCAGTTATTCCAGGAAATGTTGAGATCAGTGCGGCGTCTGTTCCAGGCGGCGTCTGCATTTCTCCGCATCCAATCCCAATAGGTGCTCCATAGATTATTATCTCGTACAAACTCACCCATGCCCCGGGCAAATTCGGATTGCGAGGTACCATCCCGTTGTCCGCTGGTCATAATGCCATTGTTGGTTTGGGTGAGTACTACGTAGTCTACGGACCGTTTCGCATCGTCGTACACGGATGGCCGGCCCGTGATGCGGTGAAGCGCGCTGGCAGCACTGACAAAAGCACCTATATTGTACGTATTGGCAGCATTGCTCCGTACGCCATTGGCCTGTATGTTTTCATATACAGCCCCCGTACTTTGGTTGTACAAGGTCGCCCAGATCCAATCATAAATGGCGCTAGCTTTTGTCAGATAGACGGTTTCGCCTGTCGATTCGTAAATGTACAGCGCGAGAATCACGGCCGGGTTGTTACTCAGGCCCGACTTTTCGTTTTTGCGAATATCCCACCAGATACCTCCGCCCAGGGCATTGTCCCACCCGCGGTCATACACCCGGTTGAAGGCATATTTAGCCTGGTTTAAAAAAGTGGCATTACCGGTTATCTGATAGCCACGCACAAAGGCAATGCCTGCCCAGAGCAAGTCGTCGTTGTATTCGTTCCAATTCCAGTCATAGAGTCCGCCTGATCCTTGTTCATTTTGCAAAAAGGTATTTAATAAATTAGTGATCAAGGTTCGGTGGGCGGTACTCTTGGTTCTTAGATACACATCTTCCACCATTTGAATCTCCAGGGCCTGCCGCCAGAAATAGTCATCACTGCTGTTGCTGACCGATTCCTTATAGTACTGTGTGGAGCCTGATGTGAACAGGAAAGTGTTGTTCAGGGCGGCAAAAGATTGATCGGCCAGTGGGTTCGCGATGGTTGCGAGCAGACCGGTTTCCTCCACCGGTGCTGGCTCCGGGCTGCTGTCCTTGAAGGCCGTTTTTTTACATCCGATGAATGTCGCCGTCGTAATTAGTAGTAATAAAATGCTGATTGCATTACTTGGTCTTAAGGAGTGTTTTTTCATTCTTTTAAGGTTGAAATGATCACTGAATAGTTTCATCCAAGAATAAAAGCCTGGCAAGTCGTTAGTTGGGCAAGTTTTATCTATAGGTAATCGCTGGTCTACGTATTCTAAGACGTGCCAACCTGGCACTACCGTTAGTCGGGGGGCGCACTTACAAAAACTTATGTCTGCTTGACCGGGCGTAGGGAAGGAATTTGAAATCTTGCAGCCCTTGGTTTTTCGCCTCTTTAATCGCGATCTTTTCATCCGTAGCTTTGCTCACTCTGTTGCAGGCGGCAAGATAGGCGTCCATCAATAAGATGATCTCTATCTATTCATTGAGGGTAAGCAATAGGGTTTTATCTACTTCAACAACAGAAATCGCCATAATACTATCGGGAGTGTTCTTTGCAATTGTTTACTTTACGTTCTCTCCGACCCAGGGTGATAAATCCCTGTTTTTGTAAAACCGTGCTTTGGGTTTAGAAGGCCAATACCATCAAATTTCATTGTAATAAAAGCCCCAGGTAAACAGTAAATCAGAACGTATTAAAACACATTGCAGAATCAGGATGCAAAAACATACAACTATAATAATCAATACTTTAGATAATGTTTTTTGCTCAATAGAGCGACTTAAAGTATCTTGTATTTTGTATGGTCGCATTTTTCCAGAAAATAACAGATGTACTCAATGAATCGAATATACCCTATATGCTTTCCGGGAGTGTAGCAATGAGTATTTACATAATACCCAGAGCAACAAGGGACTTTGATTTTGTTATTCATCTTGAACCGAAAAATATAGATCTATTTATTGAGCATTTCAAAGATGGCTATTATTGTGACAAAGAAGCCATTCAGGATGCAGTAAAAAGGCGAAGCATATTCAATATTATTGATCATGCATCTGGCTTTAAAGCTGATTTTGTGGTTTTAAAAGATGAGGCTTTCCGACAGGAAGAGTTTAGTAGAAGAAAAAAAGTTGATTTTTTTGATAAAGCGATTTATGTGGTCTCTCCGGAAGATCTACTTATTTCTAAAGTAATATGGATACAGGAATACCAATCAGCCCAGCAGGTGGAAGACATCAAAAATCTTGCTACCATTGAAAATATGGATTGGCCATATATTAAGAAATGGACTAGTAAATTGAATTTGAAGACATTTGATTTATTAACCTTATGAATGACACACCACAACATATAAAAGAGTTGCAATTAAAAATATGGCTATCGAAGTCTCCCGCAGAGAGACTTAAACAGTTTATGGAAGATAATGCCTCCTTATTTCAATTTTGGAAGGCTGCAAAAAAAGCAGATGAAAAAGCACCCGATTCGCGCTCGGTCATCAATGGCAATGATGGTTAATATTATTATTCGTAAGTCGCCATCGGAATTCCAGGACTACATCGTGCGCTGATCGAGCTTATCCCACCTATTACTCAAGCAACTACGCTTCGACTACGTCCATGCTGTTTTGTGTTTCCGTCCGCTTACCCGAGCAAGCTGGATTATCTACACTGATCCGGTTGCCCTCCCTATTACTCAAGTTACCTTTCCAGATTGCATAGGGCGGTTATTATTTCAGTCCGCGTTCCTAAGCGAGCTCAGGATGCTACTGTAAACAGAAAACCCGCAGCAGTCGCTGCGGGTTTGTGTTGGTCGGGACGAAGAACCAATTGACTATCGTTTGAACTTGTGTTCTATGTCTCTTGCGAATGCCTTTCTTTCTTTTAGTAAATGCTTTCTCATAAACCCATTGCCTACGCTGTTGAGCCAGGCCGAAACATTGGCTTATTTATTCGGTACAACTAAAACTCGTTTATATTTCTTACCCGAACCTGCGGCATAGTGCGGAAAATATCCTGCATGTATTTTCTATGATTGGCACCAGCCATCACCACTATTCGCCTAACGCCCGCTTTACGGGCACGGTTTACTACATTGTCGCACATGCCTTTGTTTCGCATGAGCCACCAATGGATCTTCGACAGCATTACTTCTTTGGGGAAGTTTTGCATGTCATACATGTCGGGCAAATAGAAATCACCCGATGCCGAGATGGCTGCCGCCTCATCCGTATTCAGCCACTCGGTCACCCTTTTCGAATACCGTTCAATAGAATCATATTTGGCATAACCGTTGTTGATCCTGGTAAGATGGGACTTTAATTCGTTTTTAAATGCCTGATTTGTATCCTTGCGGAATACAGCAAATTTAGTGTCAAACGCGGCCCAGGAGGCGCCCCAATTCAAGTCATAATCCTGGCAATCCATGGAGAGCAGTTCCCTGATGCCCAATTGTTGCATCAAGGGAAACGCGATCACGGCATATTCCGAGGTTTTTAACCGCTTCATGCTTCTTCCTGTCGTATCCAGCTTGGGACTCAGTAAACTATCGACATATCTTTCGAGTGAAGTATTGGGCGCTCGCTGCAGGTAGTCGAATACTTTCCAGAACTGATAATGCCCGTTCGCGACATCCTGGTTTAGGTAATAGGCGTGGGAAAGATCAGCTTTAATATAATAATTGGCAGTATCCAACAGGGCTCTTTTCTTCAAGCTGTCTATCCTCCCCGCCAGTAGCGCTTGGGGAATGTGGCGGTTTTTCTCCAGGGTTTGCAGTCTTTTGACGTTATCCGCTTTACACCAGTAGTCCATCACCAGCCTTTCGTCTTCGCTGCTGAGAAATTCTCCAAAAAAGGCAGTAGGACGGAAATCTCGAATTTTTCGATGAATGCCGGAGAAATCCTGCGCAGGATAGCCGCTGTAGTTGTGGGAAACACCTATCAACATAATATCCAACTGTTGGGCAATCACACTGCCTGGCATAAAACAAAGAAGAAAGATGATCCATTTCATATTGACGGATTGTATGAAACCGCTCGCTGCGGTGTAGCTTTTGATCCGCTAAGATATTGATAATACGGATCAGAACATGTTGCAAAAAATCATGTAGTTTTCATGCTACTCGAAACGGCTGGATTGCCTGGGGTCATCCAGGTGATGGTACATGTCCGTTACCACGGGCATCTATATCTATTTTTTTGCTCATACAAGATTGGAACAAAAAGACAAAAGATGGAATAATGCGCTTCGTCAAGGTTAGGTATTTTTCCATTGCAATAGAAACTGCCTATTGCCTATATAAGTACCAAACGATTGCAGGCAGTACTCAATAATCGGAATAAAAGCAGCGTCTTCTGCGAGACGCGAGGTCTTTTGCCCCTTGTTTGATGTATACCTGTTTAAGCTTTTTATAAACCAAGACAACGCCATTATGAAATTGAACCCGCAGAAACCTTATGCGCTTATTTTGTTGCTATTCCTATGTTCAAGCACTTTTTATTCCTGTAAAGAAGACGGACTTGTAGACAGCAAACACGACCCCTCCAAAACGACCGTCTTTTCAGATTTCTCACCCAGAACAGGAGCAGTTAGAACACGCCTGTACATTTACGGAGACAATTTTGGGACAGATATCTCTTTGATCCGCGTATATATAGGCGACAAAGAGATCAAGGTAGTCGGCGCCAATGGAAAACAAATTTATTGTTGGGTGCCTGGCCAAACGGCTACCGGGAAAGTACGGGTAGTAATCAATGAGACCTCGGGCAAAGTGGAACATACCTTTGAAGATCTATTCACGTACACCAATAGTACCACGGTGGGCACGCTCCTCGGCAACGTAGACGAGCTGGGCAACTCCTCCATCGTGGATGGGGCCTTTGAAGAGGCCAGGTTTTCGTATCCAGGCTGGGTAAGCTATGAGCCGGAAACCAATGTACTGTTTGTAACAGAATTGGACCGGGCCGTAAGACGGGTAGACCTGAACAACAGAACAGTATCTACGCTGGTTACCAATGGGCAGGCTTCCTTTACCAAGATGCAGACCACCACGCTCAGCGCCAATAAGGACACCTTGTTTCTGGGGGATGATAACGCAAACGTAACAGCCAGAACCAAGGTAGCCGTAGCCTACACACTGCGTTCGGAAAACTATCGCCGTGTACATCCTTACATCTACGATCCCGCCTGCTTTTCCACTGCACCGCATCCGGTAACCAACGAAATGTTCTACAATGGCTTTCAGGGTGTAAGTATCAAAAAAGCCATTCCGGATCCGGTCACGGGTGACCTTAACCCCAAACTGTTGTTCCTGGTAGGAGGAAGTACGAACAGTAATTCATTGATCTTCTTCCATCCCACCGGTAACTATGCTTATATCGTAATGCCTACCCGCATTTATAAGAGTATTTACAATTGGAATACACGCGAACTGGAACCTCCTATCCTCTTTGCAGGAAGCGCTACTGCAGGCGATGTGGACGCCATAGGCACATCAGCCCGGATACGCAAAGCTTACCAGGGGGTATTTGTAAAAAACCCTGCTTATGCAGGGCAGGCAGATGAATACGACTATTACTTCTGTGACCAAACCAACCAAAGCATCCGCATACTAACGCCAACCGGGGTAGTCACCACTTTTGCAGGTAAAGGCAGCCCCACGCCCGACGGTAGCGTAAGGGGGTATATTGACGGCGATCCGAGAACGGAAGCCCGTTTTGCCGACCCCTCCGGTATAGATTATGACCCCGTTCGGAAAATATTTTACATCGCAGAGCGCGATAATAAACGCATTCGAACCATCACAGCCGAATAAAAACACAACACTTCCCACCTTTTATTTTAACCCATTGCGCGGTTGCGTCAGCCACTATATGCAGTAGTGAGAAGCAGCCCAGGCAATGAATGAATACACACTTATGAAAATAATTGTCTCTGTATTAATGGCAATTGTTGGTGCTGTTACCTGTACCTACGCGCAGGATACCGCCCACATTGCCGCGACACCGACCGGTACAGTGATCGTTACCGGCACGATCGTCAATGAACAGAAAGATCCGATACCGGGCGTCACCGTTACCATTAAAGATCAGCCCGGATTGGGTATCACTGCCAACGAAAAGGGAGTATACTCCATAAAGGCCAACAAGTACCAGTGGCTCGTTTTTTCGCACCTGAGCTTTGTACAGCAAGAGATCCTGATAAAGGACACGCTGGTCATCAATGTAACCCTCAAAACATCCGACAAGAAAGCCATGGATGAGGTCATTGTAACCGCTTTAGGACGTCAGAAAAAAGCGACCGTAACAGGAGCCATCACAACGGTCGATGTATCCACGCTCAAAACATCCACTTCCAGCATTACCAATGCGCTGGCAGGAAACGTATCGGGCGTACTGGCTATGCAGGGTAGCGGGCAACCGGGCAGCAACTCCTCCGAATTCTGGATACGGGGTATATCCACATTTGGAGCGGGCACATCAGCGCTTGTTCTGGTAGATGGTTTTGAAAGAAGCCTTAACGAGATCAATATTGAAGACATTGAAACCTTTACCGTACTTAAAGACGCCTCTACCACAGCCATCTACGGCTCGCGGGGGGCAAACGGCGTGGTGTTGATCACCACCAAAAAAGGTAAAACAGATAAGGTAAGCATCAATGCCAAATACGAAGGATCTTATAACACCCGCACCTTTACGCCCAAGTTCGTCGATGGGTACACCTATGCCAGTTTGATGAATGAAGCGCGCATCACCCGGAACGAGGAGCCGTTTTATACAGAGGAAGACCTTGCACTTATCAGGAACCAATTGGACCCCGACCTATTCCCCGACATCAGTTGGATGGACATGTTCCTGAAACCCGGTGCTTTGACGCAGCGTGCCTCCCTCAATTTCGACGGTGGTGGCTCGCTGGCGCGCTATTTCGTATCCGGCAGCTATATCGATGAAGGTGGCATGTACGAAACCAGCGAAAACCTGAAAGGCTACAACACCAATGCCAACTACAAACGCTGGAACTATCGGGCGAATGTAGATATGAACCTTACTTCAACCACGTTGGTAAGGGTGGGGGTAAGTGGTAGCTTAGGTAAGCAAAACCTGCCGGGTGGTACTTATGACGAGATATGGGCCTCCCTCATGGGGCAAAACCCTATCTCGATCCCCATCAAGTATTCTACCGGCCAGGTGGCGTCGAGAGGAGGTGCGGAAAGGCAAAACCCATGGGTCCTGATTACCCAACAAGGCTATATTGAAAACTGGCAAAACAAGATTCAAACGAACGTTACCCTCGAGCAAAACCTGAAATTCATTACGCCCGGCTTACGTTTTGTAGGACGCTTTGGTTACGACAACAACAATAACAACTACATCCGCCGAATGAAATGGCCCGAAGGATGGATGGCAGAACGGCAACGTGAGTCAACCGGAGAACTGCGGCTAAAAAGATCCATTACCGAACAGCTGCTTACCCAGCGCTCCGATGCAACCGGCGACAGGGCCGAAACCTTCCAGGGAGAAATGCACTATACCAAAACCATTCAAAGCCACAGTTTTGGAGGAATCGTTCAATATACCCAGGAGAAAAAGGTGAATACCTCCAATTATGCCGAAGATTTGATGCAGGGTATAGAGCGTCGCAATCAACGGCTGGCAGGCCGGTTTACCTATGGCTACCGCTCCCGTTATTTCTTTGATATAAACTTTGGCTATAACGGTTCAGAGAACTTTGCGGCCGGCCATCAGTTCGGACTGTTCCCTGCCGTGTCCGGTGCCTGGAACGTGGCCGAAGAAGATTTTATACAGAAAAAACTCCCCTGGATGGACATGTTCAAGATCCGCTATTCCTATGGAAGAGTGGGGAACGATTACATGCCGGTACGATTTCCTTACCTCGCCTCTTTCAGCACAAACGTCGACGCAGGCTACAACTGGGGCGATCTCGAAAGTAGAAATAGCTATCCCTCCCTCTCCTACTCACGGGTAGCTTCCAATACAATCACCTGGGAGATATCTACCAAACATGATCTTGGGCTGGATTTTTCTTTTTTCGGAGACAAGTTCGGCGGTGCACTCGATTATTTTCATGAGCAGCGCGACGGCATTTATATGGAAAGACAGTTCATCCCCGACATTGTGGGGTTGAAAGGACAGGATCCCCGTGCCAACGTAGGCTCTACCCTATCCAGTGGCTTTGATGGACAATTGAAACTATCTCATCAGATCAACAAAGTAAGCCTTACCCTGCGTAGTACCATGACCTATAGTCGCAACAAAATACTGGAAGCAGATGAACAGTATAGCAACTACCCCTATACAACCCGGGCAGGTTTCAGGGTCAATCAAAACAAAGGACTCGTAGCATTGGGGCTATTTGAAAGTTATGATGATATCCGCAACAGCCCTACCCAAAGTTTTGGGCGGGTAGCACCGGGCGATATTAAGTATAAGGACATTAACGGCGATGGCGTTATTAATGACAATGATATTGTAGCTGTTGGCGCCACCCGTTACCCGAATCTCATTTACGGTTTTGGTCTGTCGGCCAACTGGAAAGGTTTTGATGCCAGTTTCTTATTTCAGGGAGCCGGAAAATCCTCTTTCTTCATCAATGGGTTCACGGTGTATCCCTTTAGCCAGGGAGACTGGGGCAATATACTCGCTGATGTGGTAGAATCTGGTCGCTGGATGTTGGGCAAGAATGAGGATCCCCATGCCGCCTACCCCCGGCTGAGCTATAACGGAAGTGCCAATAATTACCGGGCATCCACCTACTGGCTACGGGAGAGTTCTTACCTGCGGTTAAAAACGATAGATGCCGGATACACTTTTCCCAAAGCCATCACCAACAGGATAGGTGTCAAAACAATGCGCATTTATTTCCTGGGCACCAACCTGCTTACTTTCTCCCCATTCAAGATGTGGGATCCTGAAATGAACAGCACCAACGGACAGGCTTATCCATTGGCCAAAACATTCACCTGCGGCTTAACCATCAACCTTTAATACCCATGACGATGAAGAAAAAACAACTGATGATTGGCATGTTATTAACAGGCGTGATAGCCTGTTCGATATCCTGCAAAAAGTACCTGAACGTAGAGCATTACTTCAATGACCGCCAGAGCGAGGAGCGTATCTTCAAAAGCAAAGACTATACAGAGCAATGGCTCGCCAATGCCTATAGCGCATTATTGAACAACAACCTCGAAATGGGGGCTACCGGTAATAACCTGACCAACTATTCGGATGACATGTACTTTAACGAATCGTCCGGGGGCAATGGAGAAAGGTTCCGAAGGTTCAAATTCGGCGAATACGACCATACCTGGCTCCAGTCCTGGTCTCAATCCTATGGCGGCATCCGTCAGGCATCCGTCATGCTGCACAGCCTATCGGATGGCAGCACATTCACCGAGAGCCAGGTTACAGGGTATAAAGCGCAGGCCCGGTTTGTGCGCGCTTACCTCTATTGGCTGTTATTGCGCAAGTATGGCCCAGTGCCCATTATGCCTGATAAAGGGGTTGACTATGATGACACCTACGACAACCTCTCCTACCCACGCAACACGTATGAGGAAGTGGCAGGCTTTATAGCCGAAGAGATGGCATTGGCGGCGAAAGATCTTCCCCTGAAATGGGACAATCGCAATATTGGCCGCCCCACGCGCGGGGCAGCATTGGCTACCCGCGCCAAAGCGTTGCTCTTCGCCGCCAGTCCACTGGCAAATGGCAATCCGGAAATGGCCGACTTTACCAATGATGAGGGAAAACCATTGATTGCCCTGCAATACAGCGAAGAAAGATGGGCCAGGGCAGCAGCTGCCTGCAAGGATGTTATCAACCTCGGCATATACAAGCTCTACACAGCGGCGGCTAAAACTAGAGGAACTACGGATTACCCGGCTACCATTGCCCCACCCCATCACCCGGAGTATTCAGCGCGGAATTTTCCTGATGGCTGGGCAGACATTGATCCTTTCGAATCTTACAGGTCGGTCTTCAATGGAGAATTGTATGCTTCCGAAAACCCTGAAATGATATTTACCCGGGGAGACAACCAGATCAATGCAGAAGGAGGTATTATGGCATTGGCCAGACTCCAGATGCCGAAGACCGGAGGGGGATACAATTCGCATGGCCTTACACTGAAGCAATGCGATGCTTACAGCATGAACGACGGAAAACCTTTCGACAGGCAGGCCATACGCAATCAGTACGGCAGCAATATGTTTGTACTGCCAGCTGAAGTAAATGCCTTTAAGCCATTATTGGCCAATGTATGGAAAGAATTTGCCAACCGCGAACCCCGGTTTTATGCTTCCGTGGCCTTCAGCGGTGCACTTTGGACCATGTCCAGCGCGGTAAGCAATCTGCCCACCGTTACCAACCAGCAGATATTTTATTACCGGGGAGAGTTTAATGGTTATATAAATGGAGATACCTGGTTGCCGACCGGCATTGGCATCATGAAATTCGTGAACCCGAAAGACAACAACAGTGGAAATGGCGGAAAGATCTTTCCCAAAGTAGACCTTGCCATACGGTACGCAGATATCCTGTTGATGTATGCCGAATCACTGAATGAACTGACCGGCACTTATAACATTCCTTCCTGGGATGGCACCGCTAGCTATGCAGTATCCAGGCTTGAAGAGGACATGAAAAAAGCCGTAGGGCAAGTACGCATCCGGGCTGGCATACCAAACTTCGATCAATCCATATATGGCAGTAAAGAGGACCTGCGTAAAAAAATAAAGCAGGAACGGCAGGTGGAGTTTCTGGGCGAGAACCAGCGATACTACGACCTGCGTCGATGGAAAGATGCGCCTGTAGATGAAGCAGAGCAGATATACGGCTTTAATACTTTTATGACCAAGGCGCAGGCTGCCCTGTTTCACACGCCGGTACGCGTACCCTTATTACAAACTACCTTTTCCAGGAAAATGTATTTCTGGCCGATTGATTGGGATGAGCTGAGGAAGAACAAACGCCTGAATCAATCGCCCGGCTGGCCATCATTCGATTGATCAAAAAACGGCTTGACTTTGCTATAATAAACGGTCCGTATCATCAAACGGGCTTCCTGTCACTAAAGATTCAAAAATTACGCATGAAAAGTTTACAGCAATATATTATGATAGGCCTGTTGGGCATGGTGCTCAACTCCTGTACTGCCGAATGGGAGGATGAGCTTTATATACAGATGGTGTCCTTTAAAACCACGCTGAACAGCGAAGGGGTTGCCCCGGTTTACCTGAGATACAACAAAAATGGGGAGGTGACCTACAATTTACCGCTCATCGTCAGTGGGTCTCAGCCCAACCAATCGGACAAGTATGTTAAAATAGAAGTGGATAACGATACACTCACTATTTATAACAAGGAAAAGTATCAGCATCGCACCGATCTCTATTTTAAACAACTGCCTGCCAGTTATTTTGAATTGTCTTCGCCAACCTGTTTGATTCCAAGGGGATCAAATACGCAGAACTTTCCCATCAAATTCAAATTTGACAACTTAGACCTGGTGGAACGGTATGTGTTGCCACTTACCATCAAAGAAGATCCGGCTTATATCACCAATACCCGTAAGGGCTGGCGGAAAGCTTTGCTGAACGTGATACCCTTTAATGATTATTCGGGCAATTATTCCGCCACTTCCATGAACGCCTATCTGGATGGTCAGACTACCAACCCGCTCGTATCCAGCACCAGGACGGCCTATGTAGTAGATGAAAAATCGGTGTTCTTTTACGCCGGCGTAACCGAAGAAAGGGGAGAATCCCGGGGCGCCTATAAAGTTGTCATGGAATTTTTAGCGCCTGTAAAAGAAGGCAACGGCGACGAGGTAGGGGCATTGAATGTGTACGCAACCAACCCTGCCATCAATTTTGAAATGCTTGGCCAGCCAACCTATAAGCTCACAAAGACGGTAGACCCCACGAAGAAATACCTGGCAAAACAATATTATACAGTCAACCTCCGGTATAAATACGACGACATCACCACCATGCCTGGCATACCGGTGAGGTACAGCGTGGAAGGGTCAATGACTATGGAGCGCCAGCGAAACATACTCATTCCCGATGAAGACCAGGCCATTGAATGGTAAGGGCAACAACAATCAACCAGTATCACAAACACATGCAAATGAAAACATTCATTATAACGATAGGCATACTCGGTGGCATAATACTGTCTGCCGCCTGCCAAAAAGCAAAAGAACGTTATTACGACCCATTGCCGGAAAAACCTACCGGGCCTCCACCGCCAACAGGAGAATGGGCGGGATTTACGCGTGATAGCTTGTTTTTTAATCCCATTATGACGGGAGGACCTGATCCCTGGGTGACGCAGAAGAATGGTGTTTACTACTACACGTATACGCAGGGTAGTAAGCTCGTGATACTGGAGACCAAAAACCTGTCAGAGCTTGCTTCCGCACGCAGGTATGATGTGTGGACACCAGCGGCAGGCCACCCCTACTCCAGGAATTTATGGGCCCCCGAACTGCATGAGATCGATGGCAAATGGTATTTTTATTTTGCGGCAGATGACGGTAATAATGCGAACCACCGAATGTATGTAGTGGAAAACAGTTCCCCTACACCTGTAGAAGGCACCTGGGAGTTGAAGGGCAAGGTAGCTGATCCTACAGATGAATGGGCCATAGATGGAACAATACTGCAGTATAATGGCCAAATGTACATGATCTGGTCGGGGGGAAATGCAGGGGCTCCTCCACAAAATATCTATATCGCTAAAATGACCAATCCCTGGACAATTTCCAGCGAAAAAGTGATGATCGCCACCCCCAATTATACCTGGGAAAAAAATGGCAACCCCATCAATGAAGGACCGCAGGTACTTGTCAATCCGCAAGGGCGGGTCTTTGTCATCTATTCGGGCAGTGGGTACTGGGTAGACGGCTATTGCCTGGGCCAACTTACGTTGAAAGAAGGCGGAGATCCCATGGATCCGGCTGACTGGACAAAAAAGAATCACCCCGTTTTTTCTATGCGTTCGGAAAGCAGCATCTTTGGCCCTGGGCATAACGGCTTCTTTAAATCGCCTGACGGCAAGGAAGACTGGATTATTTACCATGCCCGTTCTGTTGCCAATAGCAGCAGTGGAGCCCGCAGCCCAAACATACAACGCTTCCAATGGAATCCTGACGGATCGCCTAATTTTGGGCTTCCGTCTATAACTGCTGCTCCTCAGATACGTCCGTCTGGTGAACCGTGGCGTTATATCCATCCTACAACCCAATGGTCAGTTACCGGATTTAGTTCGGAAGAGTCCGCCAGCGGTCGCCTGGCTTCTGCCATTATTGATGGCAACCTGACTACCATATGGATAACACGGTACTCTACAGATGCAACGGATTACCCCCATCACTGGGTAACGATTGACATGGGCGCCCAGGCTACGGTAGACGGATTTATTATATCGCAGAAGGAAGGTGATCGCAAGATCAAAGAGCTGGAAATACTCATCAGTAATGACAACAATACCTGGGAAAGCACTGGTATATTTATGCTTAATGATGTTAACCTGCTGCGCCAGTTCATTGATCTGCCGCAAACCAAACAGTTGCGTTATTTTAAACTCGTCCCCAGATCCGGCCACGATACGCAAAAGCAACCGGGCCTGGCAGAAGTGTCAACCTTCCGGTTTAAAAGTTAGTGTTCCGGTATAAAAGCGGCGCTACAAACCCTTCAGGTCCCATGACCTGAAGGGTTCAGTTCCAGCAAGCCACAAAATGAGAACGATTTACTGAATTGTATAAATCCGGTAATTCACTTTGCCCGAAGCAGGAAAACTACCTACACCTATCGCCACGGTGTGATTAAGCCAGGCATACCTCGGATGGCTTGTTTCAAATGACACCGCTGTTCGGAAATAATAATCAGCAGCAGCCAGCTCACCACCTTTTCCAGCACCAATCATAGCGAAGTTTTTTGCACTCGTGTGATTATATCCAGAATAGGTCATGTAAATAAGCGCGCCTTCATCAGTTTCAATAGTAGTGCGAACGTCTACTTTAAAGGTGGCGGAATCAAGCACAAGTCCCCACTCTCCGCTACCTGCTACTATTTTACCTTTTATTTTATCGCCTGTTACAACGCCTTCCCTGAACGGAAAAATGATCCGTGTTCCTCTTAATACAGGTCCAACCATCTGTGGAGGCTGGAGATCGATCGCCAAATCAAATAAAAACTGAGACTTCAATTCCTGCGCAAAGAGCTGCTGATGAAAAAACAGGGCGCCAATAAATAGGGAGAAGATAATTTTTTTCATACTACATGGTTGTATTTTAGTAAATGCGTTAAAAGTATTATTACTATAATGGTTGACTTGCTTCAAGTGCCAATACGGTTAGCCTGTTTTATCCTGGGGCAATTCAAAAAAGTTACTTACTTCTCCGATTGCCGTCTTGGTACACCTGAAAATAATATCATGCAAGTCGGTTCCTGAACTGTCTAGTGGATCAATGGCTTTTACAAGAGTGGTTCTCATTTTAAATAGTTCCGCCCGGTCAAACTTTGTCGATCCCTTTACCAATTCAAGTTTCATCCGTTGCTCTTGCTGATCTTGCTTAGGATTAAATATTCCATTCAGTTGGCTGCATTGGTCGCAGGGGCCATTTTTATTGATCAGGGCACACCTGTTATCAAAAATGCTTGTCATGGTATCCCGGGCGTAGATCAGGAGGTGTTTTACTATTCCTTCCGTTTTATCGAGAATGAGGCTGATCTCTTTCACAGAAAAATTATAAATATCCTTTAAGATCAACGCCACCTGATGTTCGATGGGTAAGGTTTTCGAAATGCAGGTGAAACAAAAATCGATATGTTCCTTCATTTCGTAAGCCCCGGCATTGGAAGTCTGGTGAACAATCCGGAAGGCTTGTCCGATCTCTTCCGTGCCGATGGCCAACATCGCTCCCTGATCCTGGGCATCAGCTGGCCATCTTTTTAATTTCCGCAAGTGATCATAAGCCAGGTTGGTGGCTATGCTGAATACCCAGGTCTTGAGTGACGAGTTCTGATGGAAGGTGGATATTCTGTCAAACGCCCTGATGAAAGTATCATGTGTCAGGTCCTCCACATCATTCCGATCGGTGAGTAGGCGGTAGAGATAGGATCTCAATGGGCTTTGAAATTCCGCAAACAAAGATTGGAACGAATTGATATCGCCGGCCATCGCCTTTTTAAGGATTTCTTCGCTTTCCATGTATTCAATTTAGTACTAGTTTATAAAGTGGACCGAAGCCCGATAGGTAAATTATAGTAAATTGAGCTTTCCGCAATCTACATCAACGATATGGCTGTTGAATAGTACCCCGTTTTCAGAAGCCAGGAAGGTAGCCGTCTCCGCTACTTGTTTCAATGTCGGTCCTGATCCCAGGATATCGAATTTTTTGTATTGTGCAGTCATATCTTCCTTGGAAACGCCTAATTGTTGAGAAAAGTCACTGATCATTTCCGATATCTTATAGGACTCGTAAATGGCGCTGGAGCAAATGCAGGTCACCTTGATCCCATGCTGGCCAAACTCCGCAGCCATTACCCTCGTCAATCCTTCAATAGCGGCACAGGCGGAGGCGAACCCAGCCATATTAGGGGTCTTGGTTCTCGACATAGAGGCGTTGAATAGTAAGATGGTGCCTTCGGATCCGGATTGGATCATATGTCTTGCGGCGCTCCTTGAAGTAAGGAATTGCGAGCCACAGATACTTTGCAAAGGATGCAGGAATTGCTCGAATGTGGCCATTGTCGTGGGCGTTCCGCTACCCGCATCCCTGTAATAGCTCCCGATGCCATTGAATACAATATCCAATTGTCCGTTATCAGCAACGACCTGTTGTAAATAGGCGTCGATCTCGGTTTCGTTCAACGCGTCAACTGTTCCTGCTTCGGCCTGGCCACCGCCTGCTTTGATCTCGTCGGCAAGGGCTTTTACTTTTGTGAGTTTACGGCCGGTGACATGCACTTTTGCGCCGTGTTGTGCGAAAGACCGGGCAACTGCTCCGGCAATTTCTCCGGAGGCCGCAAATACGACTGCTACTTTTCCTTTTAATAGCTCCATTTTTAAGGCGTTTATATTTTGGACGTATGGGCGTTCCAAAACGGTCGGGATTTTTGAAAAAAATGACCAAAGACCACCTTGCAGCTGCCTCTTTCCCAGCTTGGATAATCAGAATCATACTTAAATCATTGATTTGCATGATGTCCTCAATAGCTTACAAGTGCGGCAGTGGTACAAGTTCTCCGGCTGGTGCCAGTAGATCTGTCCCAACGTCCAAGTGCACCTTGGTTTCCTTGAAAAATAAAAGTAATGGAAGTGAAGGATTGAAGTGATGCGGAAGCAGGTCCTGTATTTTGTTCTGTAATAGCCAAAAACAGCTACGATAGCCATGCCGATCAGGAGGCATGGCTAATGCGGTTCGTTTTGCCTCCTTGCGGGTTGGGGAGGCAAGGACGGCCAACGCGCTTGTTGCCGTCCCTGCATGATAGGAGTTACTTTCCCTGCGTACTTGGCAGGGGTGCCCCTGGTAAAAATTCTTTTTGACCTTCGCCCGCCTTGCGACCGACAACTGTACCTACCAATGCGGCTACCAGCAGGGCGATGGTTAACATAAACTTGAGCATAAGTAATAGATTAAGATGATTAAATGTTCATCAAGACTACCACTGCGACATGCAATGACCAGGGCTTTGCAGCATGCAGCTGTTTACAGCTCCTCATCCACAGCATCGCAGCGGCGTGGAAGTTAAGTCATCTTTACACTGAACGAAGAACCATTCGATCAATGTAGCCGTTGCTAGACATACAATAACTGGCGCCGACAAATGGTGTTGAGGCGTGAATCGTGTCGTTTATCGAAAAATATACCTGTTAGACAGTTCAGGAACGAAGGGCCGGCTGTTATTGACCATCGGCATATGGTAGTGCAATGATGGCACTATCGTTTACCTCCCCACCAGTTCCTTTATCTTATTCCTCATTACCGCGTATTCTATCATCAGACTAAAGATGGTTGCTGCTTTCGGTTAAGGGAGTGAGATAACCAGGCCATCCAGGTTTTCCCACATATTACCCAAGCAACCTAGCTTCGACTTCGTCGAAGCCGTTTTGTGTTTCCGTCCGCTCCATGAGCAAGCTCAGGTCGCTACCGTAAACACAAAACCCGCAGCTTTCGCTGCGGGTTCCTTGTTAGTCGGGACGACTGGATTCGAACCAGCGACCTCTTCGTCCCGAACGAAGCACGCTACCGGGCTGCGCTACGTCCCGAACTTGGGGATAAAAGAGCAAACAAATGTAATTGACTGCCTGCATTTTTCAAAAATCCTGGCCTTCCCCACCCTCCCCCTTCAGAATCTCTTCAGATTTCTCCCCTTTATTCGCGCGATGATGCATGTCGCGGCTCCCCTGTACACCCACCCCCATTTCCAGGTATTCCATGTTCGGTTCAAATCGGCACCAGCCGACACCTGGCCCTGCAAGGGCGACTACCCCATCTCCCTCTTCTTTTGCACCAAAGGCGCCCAGGCCAGCCTCACCGTTAACAACAAACTGCTCTCGCCAGCTTTCCTCTCCTGGAAAAAGGTCAACCTCCTATTCCGGGGCAACCAGACCGCCCTACTCACCTGGAACGCCACCGCCATCACTGAGTTCATCGAGATCAGGCTCAAAGCCGCCTACCTCTCCCAACTCATCCACTCCACCCCGTCCGAATGGCCGGCCCTCTTTCACCTCGACAGCCCCGTCAAGCAGGTTTTCTACAGCCAGCAGGCACGCCCGCTGCAACCCGAAAACAACCAGGTCGTCAACAACATCATTCACGCTTCCCTGAAGCCCACCCGCTACCAGGATCTTGTATTCGAAGCCATGGTCATGGAAGCGGTAGCCCATGCCTGCTCACAACTACAACAGGCCATCACGCCCGACAAACTCCCCGAATCGCATACCCAGATCGCCCTGCAGGCCCAAAAACACATCAACGCCAACAAAGGCCGCAAACAATTCACCATCATCGGCCTCGCCCAACAGCTCGGCACCAACGAAACCACCCTCAAGCAGGCGTTCAAAGCCACCTTCGGCAAAACCCTCTTCCGTTACTACCAGGAACGCAATATGCAAGGCGCCAAAGAAGCCCTCCAGGCCGGCCAGTCCATCACAGATGTAGCAACCAAATACGGCTATCTCCACATCGCCCATTTCTCCGCCGCCTTCAAGAAAGAATTTGGCGTACCGCCCTCCCGCATGCACTAAAGGGAAATCCTCGCGCCATACGCTGTTTACGCCTACATTTGCAGACAGAACAGGTCCCACCACCACTTCAGCATTCCTTCAAACTTGAACCATCATTTTGACCGATGAAGATCCTGATCATAGAAGACGAAGAGACCCTCGCGCAAAGTATTGGCGCTTATCTGTCGGATGAAAGCTACCTGTGCGAGTATGCGGCTACCTTCAAAGCCGCCATGGACAAGATCGACGTATTCGAATACGACTGCATCGTGCTGGACCTGATGTTGCCGGGTGGTGATGGCATGAAGATCCTCTCAGCACTGAAGCAGCAAAACAAACAGGATGGGGTGATCATTGTGTCGGCCAGGAACTCGCTGGAAGATAAAATTGAAGGGCTGCAACTGGGTGCCGACGATTACCTCACCAAACCCTTTCACCTGTCGGAACTGGCTGCACGGATCTACTCCATCATCCGCCGCAAGCAGTTTGGCAGTGCCAATATCATCGAGCAGCATGAGCTCACCATCAACCTGCAGGCCAAGACGGTACTGATCAACGAGCAGCCCGTGACGCTAACACGCAAAGAATTCAACCTGCTGCTGTATTTCATCAGCAACAAAAACAAGGTCATCTCCAAAAGCGCCCTGGCCGAGCACCTGTCGGGCGAGGTAGCCGATATGATGGACAATTACGACTTCGTATACGTGCACATCAAGAACCTGAAAAAGAAACTGCAGGAAGCCGGCGGGGGCAATTACCTAAAAACATTGTATGGGTCAGGTTATAAATGGGAAGTATGAGTAAGCTATTGAACCTGTCGCTGAAAAAGATGATCGTCTTTGCCGTCACCGTACTGGTGTGCAGCATTCCTGTCTATTATGTCATCTTCACCAAGCTATGGCAGATGGAACTCGACGAGCACCATATCATCCTTACCGATGAAGCTGGCCGCGAAGACAGTTACCTGATCATCGTGATCCTGACCGGCCTCACGGTCCTGTTCCTGGTATTGCTGCTGGTGGGCTTTATCCTGCTCAACCGGTCCATCTCCAAAAGGCTCTGGAAACCCTTTTACCACAGCCTGGAAAAGATCCGGCATTTCGACCTCAACCAACGGGAAAAACCCAGCTTCGAGGCCACCGAGATCGATGAATTCAAGGCACTCAACCAAAGCCTGGATAAACTCATCGGCAGCAGCATTGCTGCGTACAACCAGCAAAAGGAATTTGCCGACAATGCGTCGCATGAATTGCAGACACCCCTCGCCATCGTACAATCCAAACTGGAATTGCTGATGCAAAACCAGTCGCTGACCACCGAGCAGTACGCCATCATCGAAGAAACCCTCAAGGCACTGTCGCGCGTCACCCGCATCAACAAAAACCTGCTGTTGCTCACCAAGATCGAGAACAGCCAGTATATGGATCGGGCCACCATCGACCTCTCGGCCTTGTTGGAAGAAACCATCCATACCTTCACGCCCTTTGCCCAATCGAAGGACCTGGAATTAAGCAGTGCTATCCCACCCGGCATTACGCTCGAGGGCAACCGGATATTGGTGGAGATCGTCTTAAACAACCTCATCACCAATGCCATCCGGTATTGCACCCCGCAAGGCGGTATCACCGTAAATCTTTCCCCGGGCAAACTGGTGATCGCCAACAGCGGCCTCGAAAAGCTACGCCAGGAACAGCTGTTCAAGCGCTTTGGCACCACTTCTTCCACCAAACCCGGTACAGGATTGGGATTGGCGCTGGTGAAGCAGATCAGCCAGCGGTATGGCTGGGAGGTACGCTATCGGTTCGAGAACAACTGCCATTATTTCACCCTGGCCTTCCAATCATAATGATCTTCTAATCCGATCAAATCTCCGATTGCCCTAACTTTGCGCCCTTTAAGAGCGCATCAATTATGGATAAAGAGTTGTATATCATCAGACATGGAGAAACAGATTACAACAAGCTGGGCATTGTGCAGGGCAGAGGCGTCAATACCGACCTTAATGCACTGGGCAGACAACAGGGGGAAGCCTTTTACCAGTACTATAAGCAACTGGGTTTTGATAAAGTATATACCTCTGCGCTGAAGCGTACCCATCAGACTGTAAAGAACTTTATTGAAGATGGTCTGGCCTGGGAGCAATTGCCGGGGCTCGATGAACTGTCTTTTGGTATCTGGGAGGGTAAGCACAGCAAGGAAGATTGGATCAGCGCCTTCCGCGACATGAATACCAATTGGCAGGGCGGACAATGTGACCTGGCTTTTGAAAAAGGGGAAAGTCCCAACCAGGTGGCCGCACGCCTGCAGGAAGCCATGGATATCATCCTTTCCAGGCCCCACGAAAAACGGGTACTCGTGTGTATGCATGGTCGTTCGTTGCTGGTACTGATGTGCCTGCTCACGCAATCACCGATCAGCCAGATGAGCAGCTTTGGTCATAGCAATACCTGTCTTTATCGTGTGTCTGTTAAGAACGGGCAGTTCACGATCATCGAGGCGAATGACATCCGTCACCTGGCGAACCCCGTGGAAGCCTAGCGGCATATACGCCAAAAAACTTGGCAAACCGCTGCCTGCAAGCTACCGCAGCAGCATAAACGCCAATAAATAGACAAGAACATATCGCAATCAATCAGTTAGCTCTATTTTACCGCCACGTAGCCACCTCCTTGCCTGCAACTTGCCTTCTTCTTGCCTGCACATTGCCTGCGCTCTCTATGTAAGACAGGCCTTTTGTAGAAGGTGTGCAGGCAATATGCAGACAATAAAGGGTAAATCAGGCGTTAATTCCGCTGCCAATCACCGCCTCATCACACAACATCGCTGCTAAATGCATTTAAAACCCGCCAGAATCTCCAAAAAAATCAAAACAGACCCAACCATTCATCCGAACATCAACTGGCTAAAAAGGGCCTAGAATCGGTCTACAATTTTTAGTGAAAAAGTACCCGGTAAATTCGGGCATTTTAACCTTTTTTTTGATTAGCCAAATTATTTGGCAAAACGTGTAAAAAAGCAAAAAGGCCAGCAGTTAACCTGCCGGCCTTTTTGCCCCTATCAGTAGCTACTTATTTGATCTTTTCGAGGCGCAGGATATAGTCGATACCACCGATGAACTCGGCTCCGGCTTTTAAACCGCCCGTAGCCGGATCATATTCCCAGATATAATCCTTGTCGGCGCTATTCACCGCAATATACGCCTTACCATCTTCCACGATCACGGCCTGTACCATACGCTCACCCTTGTCTGCAGGCAGGTCAAGTTTTTTGATAAACTGGCCGGTCTTCACGTTGATGACAGAGAAAGAATGTTCTGCATCGATCGACTCACCGGCAATACGCGTACGAACAATCGCCTGCCCATTGCCAATATACCACATCGCGGGGCCTTTACCATTGGAGGTCTTGGCAGAGAAGTCGAAATAGTAGCTGGCGTCGAGTGTCGTTTCACCGCTTTTGATGCGGTAAACCACCGAAGGAGAAGTGTAGTCGTAGTTGTACACCGGATCGGTGATGAAATACAGGTCATTGTTCTCGTCGATGAAAGATGCCTGGGCATAGACGATCGGTCCGCCCGGTGTGGTGCTCCGAACATCGGTGATCGTATTGTTGAGCGTCATGGCGGGATAGTTGACCACTGCAATGCTCATCTGCTTGTTGACCGGCATATTGGGGTACAGCGACCAATCGTCTGATACAAACTGATAACCGATAAACAGTTTACCTGCCCGGTATTCGGCAAAACCAATGCTGTAGTTGGTAAAGGTGGCGCTGGGGAAGGCCGTAAAGGGCAGTTTCCCGTTGGTTACCGTCATATCCTTCACCTTCACGATCGAATAGCGGGCTTCGTTCACCTGCGTTTCTGTAGCACCCGTGCCGAAGATTACCAGTGTTTCGTTGTCCACCCATACATAAGAGCTCCAGTTGAGCCAGGTATAGGGTATCTCGCGGTCTACCACCACCGCCCCATTGGCTACATGGTATTTGCCAAAACGGCCGCTGCCGCTGTTGGCATGGTAGAAGAATCCGTCTTTCTGCAAAATATCCTGCGCGTATACCTTGCCGGTCATCTCGGCGCCATTGCCCTGTACGGTGATCGTGCCCGATGTGAGGGAAGGTACATTGGCGATATAATAGGCCGTATTGGGCCAGCTGCCTACGCAGACTACTGCAGCATATTGTCCTTCCTCTGGTTGATCACTGCCGTTGTTGTCGTCTTTTTTACAGCCAAACAGCGAAGCGACAGCCAGTGTAGCCAGCGCCAGGTTCCTGATAGCGAAAATTGGTTTCATGTTCTTGTTTATTCAATTTATAAGTGAGCGTTGTTAGCGTAAGAAATAGCGGAACTTCATCGAGAAAGCCCTGCCTGGTTTTTGCAACCTGAAATTGTCGAAGGCCAGGTTGTCGGTGATGTTGCGGCATTCGGCAGAGATATTATACTTGCCTTCCTGTAGCGAATAGGTCAGTGTGGCATTGTGCACCACCTGCGTGGGGATGATCGATTTACCGCTCGCACTGCCGAAAGCCTCCCAGGTCAGGTAAAACCAATGCACATATTGTGTATACCAGTTGAACTGCAGACGGGTGTGCTTGCCGATCAGGTCGTTTTTACCCAACCCCAGGCTCGCGTTGCCAAACAACCAGGGTTGGTTGGGTATCTTGTTCTTATAGGTAGCTTCGGGCGTATTGGAGGTCGTATTGCCAAACTTCGTCGTATTGATGGCGTGCTGGTAGGTCATGTTCACGTTCAACGACAGCAGGCTGCTGTACTCGTAGCGTACCTCGGCTTCCAGGCCGGTAATGCGTACACTTGATTTGTTCTCGTTCTTCAAAGCCTTCGAACGCTGATCCGGCACCGGGTAAATGAAATCCACCGCCTTGCGGTAAAAGCCGGAAGCCTCCGCATAGAAGCGATGCTGTTCTTTCAGCGTCTTGCCATAATACATACCCACATTCACATTCTGGCTGTTCTCAGGGCGCAGATCCGGATTGGGTTGTACGTTGAGGCCATCCCCAAATACTTCATCCACTTCCTGCAGGCGGTACGCTTTTTCATAAGAAGCCTTTATCCCCCACTCCGGCAAGATCTTGTACCGGGTGGCAATGCCGTAGCCGTAGTTGGGCTGACTTTGGCTTACCGGGGTATATACATTGTTGATCCATTTATTGGTGGTCAGGTGCAGGCCATAGTATTTACCAAAGAAGGTATTCACCCAGCGTTTGTCGAGCAGCTCCTGTTGGTAGGCCAATCCGGCGATCTGCTTGTTGAGGATACCCGGTTGTGGATCGTCAGTCGCCACCAGCTCATTGTAACTTTCGTTCTTGATGCGATCGTACGTATAGTTGAAGTTGAGCGAGTGTTGATCATTGATGGCATAACTCAGGTTGATACGGGCAAACTGCTTGGGGCGGTTCATGCGCGACAGGCTTTTCACGCTGTTCATTTCCGAGGCGCTTTTGGTGGTCCAGCTGCCATCCCAGTAATACTGGCGAAACAGGGTATCTGCCGTCCGGTAGCTGTCTTTCGACAGGGAGGCGAATACATTCAGGTTGAGTCCGTCGACGAACAGGTTGTTTTTCTTGTACCGCAGCGAGCCACTATAGGCCTCACTTTCGCGGTTCACCTTACCATATACGATGGTCTGCTCGAAACCGGTTTGCAGGTCCTGCTTACCCTTCGAATAGCCACCCGCAACAAACAGCGCGTCGGCCCAGGATTTACCGGCCACTCCTACTTCCACCTGGCCCATGGCCGACTGGTATTGGTCATGAAAACGTTTGATATCGGTGCGTACGAAACTGGCGCCATTGAGATCGGTGATCTCGTCGCCTTTGCGCACACCGCCTTGCAATATCTCTACATCCTTCATCGTGTAGTTGTTGTCGGAGTAGTTGTAGAAGGCAGTGCCTTTTACCATGATACCCGTTTTGAGATGCGTGTACTGGCCGGTAAAAGAAGCGCGGTGCGTGTTGAAGGAACCAAGGCTGTAGCTGGCATCGAGGTAATTGCGCTGGTGCTGTGTGGTAATGATGTTGATGGCCCCGCCCATGGCATCCGAGCCGAGGTGCACGGGTACTACGCCTTTGTATACTTCGATACGTTCGGACAGGTTGACGGGAATATTGTTGAGCGACAGGGCGCTGCCCAATATATCGGTCGGCACCCCATCGATAAAGTATTTGACTGATTTACCAGAGAGGCCGTTGATCGAGAAATTGAAATTGGAACCTAGCCCACCCTGTTCGCGGATACGCACCCCGGTGGTGAGGTTGAGTACCTGGTTGATATCGGCCGTGGTATTGGCAAACTGTTTCGTCTCGACCACATTCACCGAAAATCCGGATTGCTTCGGCTCCTGTACCTTGCCGGCTGCGGTTACCTTCACAGTCTGCAGTTCCTGCTGCGACTTGATGAGCGTTACCGACAAGGCCGTTGTACCGGCTGCCAATATATGTGTCTGCGTAGCGTAACCCGCATAAGAAACAATGATCGTTACAGCCCCTTTGGCATCTTTAATTTCGAAGTAACCCCGTTTATCGGTCATGGTGCCCCGGTTGGTTTCGCGAATGATCACACTGGCACCTGCCACAGGGCCTTCGGCGTCCTTCACATAACCGCTGATGGTTGCCACAGTTTGTGCGTTTGTAAAAAAGGGAATACAATACAAGGCCAGTAAGCACAGGAAGGTACGTGCAGTCATTGTTTTGATTACTGTTTAATTAGAATAGGTAGGCAGGCAAGGTTCGTGGGATAAGATCCTGATAAAATTTTTCCGGGTGCGAAGGTAATAGCACGCAAAAGTTATACAGGTACCAATCCGGAAAAACCGTTTACGCAGAAAGGAAATCTATGATCGTACAACCATCGCCATAGTATTGTGAGCCCATTATACGACAGCTGGTACCGGCTTAGCCACAGCTTGCTTCACCGATGAGGTTGCCCGCGCCTGTTTCCGCTTCGCCAGCCACCAACAGATAAAGCTGCCCGATGCTACAAGGATCCAGAAGGTATCGATGAGTAGTATATCGTGGTAGTGCCGCCCATAACTCACCCAGGGCCAGTTGCCCGTCACGAGGCCATTGGTGACGGGTATACAGATACCGATCACGGAACCTGCCAGCAGGCAATGACGGCAGATCTTATAAATGTCTTTCTGAAAGAGGAATCCGATACTGGTGGCCAGCCACAGCCAGAAATAAAAATGATAGAGAAAAGGTTTACCGCCATCGGGGTACAACTTCACTGCAATAAACGCAGCGGCGGTCACCGGGAACATACTCATACAAACAGACAGGTATACCCGGGTAAGCCATAGATTGAATGCCCGTTTCTTCTCGGGTATATTGTTCTTTTGCCGGGCAACCAGCCAGATCAACACACCGGAGATGATGACAAAGCAACTACAGATACCCAACAGAAAGTACATGATCTTGGTACCATAACCGCCGTACTCTCCAAAATGCAATTCGTACACAGCGTTCTCCACCACCTGCGCATAGTGGGGGCTCGAGGCGGGATCTTCTTCTTTCAGGATGGCACCGCTGGCGACGTCGAAAACCAGTTCGCCCCGGCTGTTGAACTGCTCCCCGCGTGGTAAGGCACCACCTACATGCACCTGCATGCTGGCATCGCCGTAATTCAATACTTCTACGTGGTTGATGATGGCCCTGTCCCATTTTTTAGCAGCCAGGTCTACATAGTGGTTTAGGTCGGGTTGCGCGGCGGCTTGTTGTTTCATGGCCAGCTCGTGCGACCCATAACCCAGTGCCGACCACAGCGAATCCGTTTTACCGCCGTACTGCATCTGCACGGTCGGCTGGGTAAACAGCGGAAAACTGATGAGGAAATAAGCGCCTGTTACGGCAAAGACAAACAGGAAGGGAAAGGTGATCACACCGAGGGCGGTGTGGAGGTCGGTCCAAACGGTTTTCAGTTTCTCCCAGGGGCGAAAGATATAAAAGTTGGACACGATCTTCTGCCAATGTACCAGCAAGCCGGTAATAAGGGCGAAGAGGAAAACAAAGGCGACACCACCCGCTATGTAGTAGCCGAGGGGAAAGCCTACCTCTGCAATATCATTTACCTGTGCGAGGAAGTGCAGGCGGTACAGGAACTCGCTCAGGTCGTATGAATCTTCGTATTTGGTAGCCTTGAAGGTTTCGGGATCGAGGTAAAAGAAGCCGCCTTCGGCTTTGTTGTGGACGGTGTCTTTCGATTCGGACACATACACACCGATCTGGCGGGCATGTGGCTGCATACTGATCGATACCTCACGACCATAGAGGTTGTGTTTGGTAGCGACGGTATCGATGACCTGGTTGAAATTGATGGAACGCCCCTCGAGATGTGGCATATTCTTTTGCCAGGCCGAGACTTCCGATTTAAAGAAAGAAAAAGAACCGGCAAAGAAGATCACGAACAGTACAGCGGAGATGATGATGCCGCTGATGGTATGGGTATGGAAATAAATATTGTAGCGCCTCAGGTTCATCAGGATCGATTAAAAGTAGTGTTGGTAGATATAAGGACTCATCAATACGACACAGGCCAGCAGGTACCAGCCCCAGACCTTCCAGCCATTGGTGGAGAGGAAGGCTACCACCATCAGGGTGGCCCAGATGATATAGTTGGTGAAGTGCCCTGTCACGAACACGTCTTTCTTGGGCAGGAAGGACATGGTGCACTGCAAAAAGGCCAGTGACACGAGATAACCGCCCAGGATGCCGGCGGAGATCTTCAGGGTTCTTTGCAGGGGCGAGGTGGTCAGGTATTTTTTATTGGCGGGCATGTATCAGGCGAATAAAGTTTCCAGTAAAATGGTTCCGGCAGCGAGCAAGGCAATATGCTTCAGTTTCAGGTATTGCAGGGGGGCGATCATCACGATGAGGGAGGCCGCCGCCATGAGCAGCAACAGCGCCGTCAGGATGCCGACGCCGATGCCCAGCGATACAGCCAGTACGACAAAGGAAACCACGATCAGCGCCAATCCAGCGGCTTTGGCAACGGGCGGATGCGTTTGCAGCCACTGCTCAAAACGGCCGGTCGTGGATAACTTGGCTTTCCGGGAGGTATTGTACAGCATGAAGAACCCGGAGAAGCAACTGAACATAGAGAACGAATAGATCATCAGCATTAGTAAATGGAGTGCAAAACAAGAAATGATGGCGATCAGTATTGTCACACACTTGTCAGTTTCCCTTATTCGTAAGGGGATTTCCCGATAGCGTGTGGCAAGTGAAAGCAAGCGCAGCAATCCTCCTCCCCCATTTCACGACCCCTTTTCCCCAATTCATACCGACGCGGGGTGGCCTGCAAGCCACCCCGCGTTAATTTTGTACAAAGTATAGTCGTGAACAACAAAATCGTTTTCGCCATTGCCGCCGCAGTAAGCGTCTTCGCCGCCTGCAGTAAATCGGATGGTCCTACGCAGCCTCCGGTCGCCGACCCCAAAGGCTTTACCATCGACCTGCAGTCATCGGCCGTATCCATGCCCAACATCGATTCGGCCGACGTCATCTTCCGCCTCGTAGGCAGCAGCACGCGGGTCCAAGAGCGCCTCGTTAAAAAAGACAATAAGCTGATCGCGTCTACAAAAACTTTGACACCGGGCACCTGGAATGCCGACGTGGAGATCTATACCAAAACGGTCAACCAACTCAGCCAGCAATACGTGCTCATCAAAGCGATCCTGATCGCCGATCAACCGCAAGACATCAGCATTGCGGGTCCCAGCGCCACCAATGGCAACGGATGGATAAAACGAAATGTAAAGTCAAGCGCCAACGGACAAGTGGTGATCCTCGTACCGGAAGATGTGTACGACAGCTGGTTTGAGTTCCGGTCGAAGACTGCAGCGAAATTATTGCTGGGCGTACAACGAGAAGCGATCAACGTGAATTATGTAGTAGATGAGAAATCCTGGAGCTGCGCCAGCAATTGCCCGATGACGGAAGGTCGCCTGAACAACAACGCGCATTTTATGTCATTCACCGCAAACATCATGACTTCCCCCTGGACGAGAAATTCGATCAGCATGGCCGTGATCAATGAAAAACAGGAAGTACTGCTGGAGTACGACAGAGATTGGATAAAATAAACGTACTCCCGGGTGGCGGCCGTGCAGCCACCCGGCAACGCCATTAGCTGGCGCCAATCATCGGCGCCAGTTTGTTTTGCAGATATTGTGTCCACGACGGCGCGCAGGAATCATAACATTCGATGTCGGGCGTCAGCCCCTCGTGCGTAAATACCAGTTCTGTTTGGCCGCCCTTTTCGGCAATGTCAAACCGCACCCTGGTGCCGGTCCACTCCGCAGGCTGCTGCAGGTAGTTGAGCGCACTGTGGGTGACCAGCCACACCACCCGCCGATCGGGTATCACTTCCACCAGCTTTTGCCGGGTCACATGCAGCCCATCTGCCGCACTAAAAGTAAATTCATCGCCCTGCTGCTCCGTGCCCCCTTCCACATTTTCTGCATGATAGCCCGACCACCAGGCACGTACATTCGTAATGGCTTTGAAAACTTGCTGTGGTGTTTGATCGGTCAGCAAGGTAAACGTAAAATCGGCGGTACTCATACAATGTTAATTTTCGTAAAGCTAGGCTTCCTGCCCCGGTTTCACGGGGTGTGGTGTAGACATTGTTAAGGGCAGAAATGGACAATCCCGGACTACCTGTTTTCCAGCCATTGAAAGGAGCCGGGAACAGCCTCCAGCACAGCCGGTGCATCCTTCACGGGTTTGAACTGCAGGTCGACCACACCTGTCGCCCTTGGCGATACCCTGGCTTCCGAACGATGCGTGTGCAGTACGTAATGCATCCCCCCTTTCGCATCGAAGTATACATCACCATGCCCCGTACCTGGGTATCCGAAGTTGTTGCGGCTGATGATGGGGTTGCCTACGTATTTGGTCCAGGGGCCTGCCGGCGACTTGGACGTCGCATAACCCACGGCATAATCCTTATTGCGGAAATCGTTGGCCGAATAGATGAGGTAATACACCCCCTCGCGCTTCAATACCGTAGGGCCCTCGGCCACCGGCCACTCAGCCTTGGCAGTGTTCTCCCACCCTTCCGTACTGGCGATGCATTCCTTTTCTGTACCCGGTATCACATCCGACAGATCAGGTTTCATTTCCGTCACAAAAATGCGGTTGCCGTTTTGCAGCTTCACATGATAGAGATATACTTTACCGCTTTCATCGAAGTACAGGAAAGGATCGATCTGCCGGCCACTGCCGCTGAGAGCTGTTAGCGTGGTTTGCTGGAATGGACCCGCCGGGCTGGCTGCCTTGGCAATCGCAATTTGCTCATTGGCGGTATAGGCCATATAATAACTGCCTTTGTATTGCACGATCTGCGGCGCCCAGAAACCGGTGGTGCCATAAGATTCCCCTTGCTTCAGGGCCAGTCGCTGCGCGGTGTCAGCCGGCTGGCGCCAGGATTTACCATTGGTAGATACATACACCGGGAAACCATGGTTATGGCCCGTACCATAGAGGTAATAGGTGCCCTTATCGGCAAAGATGGTAGGGTCGGCTAAAAAGATGGTGGGTTGCTGAGCAGCGGCGGAGGAAGCAGCAGCCAGGCAAACTGCCAGTAAGCCACCGGCAATTTGTTGTAAGGAAATGGGCATTCGTTTACAGTTTTCAGGTAATAGTTGCACGTTACAAATTCCTGTAAACATAGTCTTTCCCTGCCTGCGCAACCAATTCCCGCGTTCCAATTTCTAGCCCAGGAATCTCATTATCGTACCAGTCTGCTAACAGCCCCGCGGCTTGCGCTCCAGGTAGCGCTTGCTCTTTTCCGCCATCGCCCGCCCCGGTTCATTCGCATGCCGGGCATCGAGCACGCGCAGTTCCGTTTCCAGTTCCATCAACTGCCCCAGCTGGCTGGTGAGGCAACCCAGCTTTTCCCGGGTTTTGGTACTGGTGCTGTTTTGCGCCTTGCAGATCTCCAGCTTGGTCGTCAGGATATCTTCCTGCACCACCACCAGCGGATCCATCATCGCCGCCAGGCTGCGCTGGGTGGCACTGTTCTGCTGGTGGGCATTGCCCGTGCGTGCCTGCAGCAAGGCCAGCTCCCGTTTGTTTTGTTGCTCCTTTTTGTAGTTGATCAGGGCGATCCGTTCGGTAGCGCAGGCCCCACTGGCATTCCTGGCTGCTTTGTCCAGCTTCTCTTTTTCCCGCGTGATGTTTTGTGCTTGCTGGTTATAATAGGTTTGTTCCCGCTCCACAAACTCCGCCGTGTTCAGGCAGGTATTCGTGACCTCGGTGTTCGTGACCCGGCAGCTATAGCCCGACGTGCGAAACTCCGTCACCACATACAGTCCCTCGTCGGTAGCCAGATACCCTACGCCCATATTGCCCAGGAATTTGCGTGGGTGCAGTTTCTCGGGAAACCGCTCGCCAAACAGGTACCAGGTCATATCCGGGTGGGTCGAGAACCGGTAGGCCATCGCCCGCATGCGTCCGTTACAATACAACTCCGTCGCATTTTTGCGTTGCAGGTCGACGGCGCCGGTAAACATACCTGCCATTTGCAGATAGGGATGCTCGTTGGTATTGCCCGTGCTCACCCATTTTTCGATCGTATTGTTCTTGCCTTTGTTGTTGTGGTAGTGATAGATATTGCCCGTCATACTCATCACCTGGAACGAGAAATCGGCCAGCTCCGGAAAAAGCATATTCACGAGTCCGTCTTCATGGGTCGGCAACAGGCCGATCACCCCGGTGCTGTTGTTGACAAACATACATTGCTCTGCCATCTTTACGGGCGTCGTGATCTTCAGGTCAAATTCCATGTTGAAGCAAAGCCGCTCATGCGGTACAATGATACGGGGTGTCGATGCCCCTGTGAGCACCGGTGCGCGGCGCACTGCCGCCCGCCAGGCAAAGATGGCCGCGCTATCCCTAAGCTCGCCCCCCTGCCCCAACGCCTGCACCGCCACCAGCCCGAGTACCAATACCAGGTATAACTTATGCATAGCAGCTGGTTTATAGTTTTACAAATTCTACCCGGCGGTTGCGGGCTTTCGCATCTGCGCTGTTGTTGGTGGCCACCGGTTGGCTTTCGCCTTTACCGTCGGTCTGGATGCGCGACCCGGCCACCGCATAGTTTTCGGTGATATAGGTCTTCACAGCGGCTGCCCGGCGCTGCGAGAGGCTGAGGTTGTCAGCATCGTTACCATCATTGTCGGTATGACCCACGATCCGGATCTTGAGCGCAGGTGTTTTTTGCAGGGCATCACCGAATTGGTCGATGATGGCAAAAGATTCCTTTTTGATCCGGTCACTGTTTACATCGAATAATATATCATTGGTTACTGCCTTGCCTTCTTCCAAGAGTTGCTTCACCAACAAGCTGCGGGCATCTGTCTCTGCCGAAGCGATGCGGACATTACCCACCAGCATACCGGTTTCTGACGCCGGTATCACGGCATTGTTGTTGAGGAAAAACGTATTGCGCATACCGGTGGTCAGTGCCTTTGGCAGGTCTATGAGCTTTTGATCGTCGAGGTAGAGCCGGATGCGCGATTTATTCACGGCGATCGCGACATGCAGTACCTTGTTGACATAAGCCGTCAGCGGGAAATTGCTTTTGTTGCCGATCACGTCATTGCCCAGTCCATATTCCAGGGTCTTCCCATCTTCTTCGGTATAGCGGTGCAGATTGATAAAAAAGCGTGGCTGGTAAAACAGGTCTTCCCGCAGGATATCTTTTACCTGGCTCAGGCCAAACTGGATAAAGGGCGTACTGCGCCCGCCTTCCGACCGCAGGAACAGGTCGAATTCGATCGTGCAGTTGTCGGGCAAGGATCCTTTAAAGTCGGGCACGATGATACAGTTGTGCACGACATCCAGCCATTTGCCGACTTCGCCACCAATGGTCACGAGTTTGCCGCTGCCATTGGTATTCCATTGGGCGGGAAAATCGTTGAGCCGGTCTTTGTCGAAGTGGTCTTCGAACAACACCTTACCACCCGGTTCAAAATCGCTGCCACCACTGGTAGTACCGGCGTTGCTGGGGCGCGTGCTGGTGGCTGGTCCTGTACCGGAGTTACTGGCGTTTTTTCCGTTGGCGATGGCTACATCGGTATCGCTGTTGGTTTTCTTGTCTTTCTTCTTGAAAATATTGCCGATGGCGCGGCCTGTTTTGTTGAAAGCAGAATCGAGGCCTTTGTCGATGTTGTTGTCGACACGGTTGTTGGCTTTGTCTTTGGCCCGTTGTTCCACCCGCTTGGGGATGGGTGCTTGTGCCTGCGTGAGGTAGCCGGCGATCAAAAGCCATAGCAGCAGTAGGTAGCGTTTCATGGTGTGGTTATTTCACCCAAACCTACTGTGCTGGTCGAAGTGCCACAACTACATATTGATGTGCTGAAGGGCGATATCCTTATACCAGCTTGTCGCGGATCGCCCGCGAAACGGCGCCGGCTGCAGAATGCACGTGGAGTTTATCGTAGATCTTCTTGATGTGAAAACGGATGGTATCGATGCTGACGCCCAGCTCCGTCGCCATCATTTTATAACTGTATCCCTGCACGAGTAACTGTAAAATCGCTGTTTCCTTTTCCGACAATCCGTTCGCTTCCGGTTGTGTCACCGCTGCCCGCGGCACCATCGTCAATACTTTTTTAGCTACCGACCCCGTCATGGGCGCGCCACCTGCCAGCACCATCCGGATGGCGCCAGACAATTCATCGGTTATGTATTGCTTGAGCAGGTAGCCCGAAGCTCCGGCACAAACGGCCTGGAAAATATTGTCGGTATCATCGAAAATGGTCAGCATGATGACCGGCAGGCTGGCATCGATGGCGCGGATCCTTTGTACTGCAGTAACGCCGTTTACGACAGGCATGTCGATGTCCATCAACACCACATCGGGCTGTAGTTGCCGGATATCCGTTTCTACGGTCTCCGCATTGGGCAATGCGGCCAGCAGTTCCATACCTTCCTCGCCATCGATCAATACTCCTATGCTGGCCCGCAGCGCTTCATTGTCATCATATACCAGTACCCGTATCGCCATATCGTAAAAATAAATGCCTTTGACAGATCAGCCGCTACATGATCATGTAAGCGGCAGTTGCAGATCGATGACCGTACCCTTGCCGGGCGCAGTCTCCATCACCAAAACACCCTGCATCGCCCGGGCACGTTGCTGCATATTGAGCAGGCCACTGGTCGAGCGGGGCAAGGCCGGATCGAACCCTACTCCATCATCCCTGATCTGCAGGTGCAGGTAATGGCCTTGCTGTTCCAGCTTCACCGAGACAGTGGTAGCCCGGGCATATTTGGCGATATTGTTGATGGCTTCTTTATAGATGAGCAGCAGGTCACGGCGTTGTTGCATATCCAGGGCGGTATGAAGCAAACCTTCGTCGAGATGGATCTCCGTACGTACCTGCCGGCTCTCCAGTGTCTGCGCTGCATACTCGCGCATGCGGATCACCATATTTTCCAGTTTATCGTTCTCTGGCTTTACGGCCCATACGATATCACTGATGCCTTGTTGGGCCGCTGCCGATTGCTCGGAGATGGTCCGGATAAACGCCAGGGCTCTACCACTATCCTGCTGCAGGCTTTTACCCGATGCTTCCGACAGGATCTTGATGCTCGTAAGGGTTGAGCCGATCTCATCGTGCAGGTCCTGCGCAATGTGATTGCGTACCGATAGCAATGCTTCCTGCTCGCGGAGCTGCCTTTTCAACTGGTAGCGGTTGAACAGGAAATAAGCGGCGATACCCGTCACGGCCAACAGCGCCAGCAAGAAATTACGGGTAGCTCTTGACCCCTTCAACTGGCGCTCCTGCAATTGCTTTTCTTTATCTGCCAGTGCCAACTGTTGCTGTGCGTTGCTGGCCAGCAGCTGTTGCCGTTCGAGCTGCTCTTGCTGCCGGTGGATCCGCAATGTCTGTAACTCCTTCTCTTTCGACAGCAGGTCGATCTCCTGTTGCCGCCGGCCGGCCTCCGCCAGGTTACCCGCCAGCAAGGCCTGCTGCTTTTCGAGTTGCAGCGCTTTGATGCGTTGCTCCGCATGCAGCCGGGTGATCAGGTTGTCTTTTTTCTCCGTTTCGTATTTCGTGCCCAGTTCGGCAATATCAGCCGTCGTTCTGTCTTTGATGATGCTATCGCGGTACCCCACATACTGGTTGAAGTGGGTATAGGCCGAATCGAACTGTGCCCTGCCCTTGTAAAATAGGGCCAGTTGATAATAGCAATCACGCAGGTTGAATTTGTCCTTGCGGGATAAGGCCAATTGCCGGGCCTGGTCGTAATAATGCAGGGCTTTTGCGGGGTCGGTACGGCTATAGGCCATGCCCGCGGCGATATAACGCCGCGACAACATCATGGGATCACGACCGCTGCGCTCCAACAAGGCGATGGCCTTCAATTCATACTCCAGGGCCGCAGCGGTATCCTGCTGGTCGCTGGCGATCAGCGAAGCCGTTACATACGCATGTACGATGCGTTGTTCTTCGCCCGACTGCAGGGCATATTGCACACACAACTGCTGGTACCGCAGCGCCTCGGCCGCATTGACCCCCAGGTAAAACTGGCTCAGGTTACAACAACCCAGCGACAGGCGGGCGATATCCCCCGCTTTCTCCCGGTATAGGATAGACTGCTTGGCATATTCGATGGTCTTGTCGCTTTGTTTCAGCTCATAATACAGGGTGGCCAGGTTGTTGTAAGCGGCGGCCTTCTCCCCGTCATAACCGGCGCCCAGCGATTCATAGATGCCGACGGAGCGCAACAGGCAAGCGGCCTTGTTGGTGAGGTCGCCCTTCATGCCGTAGGTGTACCCAAAATCATTGTAGGCCAGGGCACCGTACCGGGTAGGATGCTTGGCAAAATACTCCCTGGTGCATTGCTCGAATAAAGGAATGGCTTCGTCGTACCGGCCACCATACATCTTCACCTGTGCCTGTTGCAGTTGGGCAATGGCCACCAGCAGGGGATCGGCGAGTTGCAGCCCCAATGCCTGCGTCTTGCCCGCCTGCGTGCTGGCTTTCTCCAGGTCGCCTTTATCCAGCAGGATATCGGCACGCTCGATGCCTGCATACCCCACGCCTTTCCGGTAGCCTTGCCGGCGGCTATAGGTTTCTGCAAGGTCGCAGTAGTACAAAGCTGAGTCGTATTTAGAAGCAGAGAAAAAAGATTCGGCGCGGTCGATCAGCGCAACAACGGCCAGCGAGTCGCGGACAGTGGTTTGTGCCTGTGTATCGATGGCAATCGCCATCAGCAACAATACGCTATATAAGAGCAGCCGGTATTTCATGGAAAGGAGATGGAGGGTGGTGGCCATCCATCTTCAAGATAGGCAGAAGTTTAAACACGCGCAATTATTTGCCGGCAACGCGCGCAGGTTCCTGCGCTGGGATTGGCTCCCACAGCTATTGCTTGAGCAGGCCGGCAATGCCACTGTGCTGCGCAAAAAGGTTTTTACAGAACGTGTTGCTGAAATTGACTGGCATAGATTTCAACGTGAGCAATACATCGTCTCGCAGGCCTGCCCATACACTACCGGCAACGGCACTGCCGGATTGTGTGTAGAATTGCCACATCAGGTACGACAGCAACAGGCAGTTCTTACAGTTGCTGGCAAAGCAAACCACTTTACGCTTGTTTTCGCGATTGACCGGATGCGGATTGTTCGCTTCCCGTTGCAGGAAGATCAGGGTACCACGCTCAAAATCCGACAGCGCAAAGTTGACGCCGGAACCGGAAATGATCGTTTTGGTAACCGGGTAATCACGTTCCTCCTGTACCAGGTTCAGCGGTTGGATGGATCGACCGTACAACAGGCTACGCATCAAGGCTTTTTCATCACTCGGCATCTTCGGATAGGCCTCCATGCTACCTTCGTACGAATTGACCGACAATAGCTGTTGCCGGAAGATCTTGATACCGCCATCGGGTTGCGTTCCCTTTACATATACCTCTTCCCGCACCAGGTTATTGAAATGACGGAATACCTCTTTCACCGTCATGGTCGCAGTTCCGATGCGCAGGGAGAATCCGCCATTGGCGCCGCCCGCCAGCCACCCCATCAGATCGATCAGTTGGGCTTTTTTGATGTCTCCTTCCACATCGATCTTCAACTGTATCGACCAACCCATCGTGCACAGATAGATCATGGGAACGATGGAGCAGGTGATGCCAGGAGCTTCCTGGTGCAGCTGCAGGTCTGCCTTTTGGTAGCGACCCACAAAGGGGATTTGCAAGGCCCATACATCGGGGTTGTTGCCGGCCGACCGGCTATCGCACAACGATTTCCAGAAATGGCTTTTTTCCAGCTGCCTGGCCGGCATGCCTTTGAAGGAAAAGCTGGCCGTCGTCACGGGGGCTGCTGTCCAGTATTGCTGCGCATACGCCGACTTGCTGGTCAGAAAGGCAAAATTGGTTTGCAGGAAATTCTTTTGGGGTGCCTTGACCAGCGCAATGGCCGGATGAATTTCGAAGGCAGCTACCGTAATGTGTTTGAATGCATAGGCCATGGCAAAAAATTGGGACTATCTGTAAAAAAAACTACCTTTAAGATACAAGTACTGTCAGCGTCTGACAGCAGTTATTACTACTGAAAATGCCCGATTTCCCAAAGGAGAAGACATCCCTGCAAAGGAGACGTCAGTCCCTACAAGGGTAATCTAGCTGATTAATGCATATCGGTCGCAAGGCCGGTATGCTGTTTTTAGTCCAACACGATCAGTTTCATATGATCCATCACTACATGTTGCTTCAACCGGAGTTCGTCTTTGCCGATCGCATAAAACATACCCGCCTCTGCCAACTCATCGTTCTTCTGCTGTTTTACCAGGTTGCGCTCGTGCAATGTGATACCTGCTTCCTTACTATAGTCCAGCAGCTTCAACAGGTTTCTACTGGTTTGGTAAAACTGTTTACCGTCGCCGAATTGCCGGAGTTGTTCTTCTTGTTTCGGCTGTAAATCTCCCTTTGAGATTTTATAAACGCCCACCAGGATATAGTGGAGGTCTGTTTCGAAATAATGGGCACAATAATAAACCCGTTCGTCCTTGCAGGTAAACATCCAGGGGTGACCTTCATAACGCGGATTGAGCTTGAGGGCTTTCCACACCAATTCAACCGGTTTGTCATCTTCGCGAAAAGCCAGCCGGGCCAGTTGGATGCGTTTGAAGTATTGCCGAGTTTCATAACCTCCCCAAAACATCCCACCCAATACCACACCGACCAGTGCCAGGTAAAACAGTTTTTCGAGACTGATGGTATTGCCCTCGTACAACTGCCGGGCAAAGCTCCAGCCGGAGGTGCTACCGATATAATTCACCAGAAACAGACACAGTACGGAAATGAGTACACTGAATACCAGCTTCTCCTGCGTATCCAATGCCTTCGCGAAAGGCACTTTCACCAATGCCAGCAGCGACAGGAAAAACAAACCGGGCACGATGAATTGGGCAAATGCCAACGGAATACCGATGATCTTGTCGGTACCCAGCAAACCGATGTGCAGTGGTTTTTCGATCACCGCCTGGTTGTGGTACACCACGCCCTTTTGCTGCCAGGTATACGACAGGGTAAACAGCAGGTTGAAATCACCCACCAGCGCATTTTTAGCCACGACCAGTCGCAGGCCATTGCGGTTGGTGGCTGTGAAGGGGACCAGTTCGCCCAACCGGATCGAGTCTCCAGGGGCAACATCCATACTGCGTAAGGATACAAAGGCAGGGCCATTCAAGGATAACCGCAGGTTAGATACCGGTATGGCAGCCCCATTGGACAGCTGCACGACGAGGGGAATGGAGTCGCCGATCTCGACAGCTCCGCGCTCCAAGGTAATGGCCAAAGCCACGGCAGGTAGCTTTACATCCTTATCGGCCTGGGCCTGTAACAGACCCGGGCAGCCAATGATGTAGACGAGGAGCCAGCCAATCAGGTAGTTGAGATGACGCATCCTGGGGGTATATTCTACAATATACGAAACCCCAGTCAGATATGGCGGCTACTGCACGAGTGCCGCCAGTGCCGGCTTGTCGACCATCGAGATCCTGGTGATGGCGCCGGCCTTGTACACACCCGACCGATCGATGAATGCGTAGCCGGGATAACCGCTGAAGGAGAAGAATTTCCGGATCTCGGCATCCAGGGTATTGTCGATGAAAAAATGTACGCCGGGCTGCTCCAGTTCTGCCACCTTCCTTTTCCATTTTTCTTCGTTCGATCCGCTGGTGGTACATACATACACAAATACCACGGGCAGCTCTTTGGAAGACAGCTGCAGCTTCTTGCTGTGCGGCATCTCACCCAGGCAGGGGGCACACCAGGTGGCCCATAAGTCGAATACGATCGCCCTTCCCGGAAAGCTTTGTTTGAGGTTGGTCAGGAATTGCGTGGCGTTCATATTGGTCACCTTGTATAGCGAAGCGCCGAAGCCGGTTTCCAGCAGTGGCTTACCAAATGCCGCCATATTGGTTCCGGTACCGCTACCTGCCAGTGCTTTGTTGATGGAAGCGATCCTGGTGACTGTTTCGTCGTACTTGCTTTGCGCTAACTGACGGCTCCAGTTGGTTTGCATGGATGGCAACAATTGCTCGAGGGCCGCTTTGCGCTCGTCCACATCGCGGCTATCATTCAACCACAACTTCAGCACGTCGGCCTGTGGCGCCGTAAAGACGCTGTCGGTAAAACGAATGCAATTCGCCAGGGATCGCTGTTGCTGCAATGGCTGCATCAAACGCTGTAACTGGCTTACCCATCTTTGTCGCGTAGCAACGGAAATCGTATCGGTGCTGTTGGGCCATTGTACCATCTGCAGCGAGTCGATATACGATTTTTCGAAATCCGTTACACCGGGCATTGCCGCCAGCTCTTTGGGATGCACGCTTGTGCGGTTGGCTGGGTGCCACTTGATGTAATTGCCCAGGTACCTGGCCAGCAGCGTACTTGCGTTGGACATCAGATAGGTGCGGTGTTGGCGGACCTGCGCAAACAAAGGCGCTTCCATATTGTGAAACCAATAACTTACACAAAGCTGTCCGTAATACTCCGACAACCGCTCGTTGTCCAGTATCCAGCCATAGGGAGATGGGTGGGTAGCAATATAGTCGTCCTGGATCAGCTTCAGCGAATCGAAAATAGGTCGATAGGCCGCTTCCACTTCCGCGGCGACCGGCTTGCCCGAGCGGCCCACCTGGTGCATGCGATTACCCAGTGCCAGTTGCTCTTTGCGCCGGAACAGGATATAGTTGTTCATGTATTCGTTGAGGGGGCCATCCTTGCCCAGGAAACGCACACCGGGGCCATTCCAGTTAAGGTCACCACCCGCCGCTTTGATCTTGGCGACATCCAGCTCCAGCTCTAATGCTTCATACGCATAGATCCCTGCATAAAACAGGCTATCGATATTGAACCAGATCTGTTGATAAGGAAAGGCATAGTCCAGCGGCAGGCGAAAGCTGCCATCGGCAGCGGGGCGCGTCGTTTTCTGCTCCTGGCCCATGGGCGTTACCAGCGAGTATTCGATGACCGTTTTTTGCAATGCCTCGGGAGTTATATTGAGTAACTTACCTGTAATTACCGGTATGGGGCGGCTGGCAACGAATTGGTCGTACTCGGCATCTCCAATCGCGGGCGTACCGGCAGGTTGCGCATAGCCGGCCATATAGAGGAGGCAACAAAGGCTAAGGGAGCAGAAGTATCTCATAAAAATAGTTAAGGTTCCTAAATCTACGAACACTTCGTAATACAACAAGTGCATTCTGAAAGAATTAACAATCCTTGGAAGCAGGTACCAGATCAGCGACACGGGGGGCTGGCGGGATGGAGGCAGCCATCGCCAGCACCTGCTGACTGAATAAATATTGCCATAAAGGGAACAGGCTCAGCACACCCACATAGAAAAAAGGGCCATGCTCCAGGTCGGGTTTATAGAATAATTGGACAACCCAGCAAGCAACGCCCGCCGGCAAAGAAGCTTTGGTACCAGTCCACAATAGCCGCATCCACCGCATATGGCCGCGTCCCTTTAATAGGAAAATATTGTAGAGCAAGATCAGGCCCACAAAAGACAATCCGCCCACGGCCAACAATTGATATGGCGTGCCTTTGGTCATCCCTGGACCAGAACTTATCAGGAATAAGACTACAAAATAAAAGGCCATCGCCGATACCAGGAAAAAGAAAGCCCGCACCGTAGATTGTTTACCACTATAGAGCAGTAGTATGCCGCTGTAAACAGGACCGGGAAACACCCAGATGATCACCGCCGTCAGCACCGGCCCTCCACAGAAAAAGCAAATGACGCCTGCTGCAAAAATGGAAATGCCGGAAATCAAAGAAGCCCTGATAAGCTGATTCATGGCATGAATATACACTCATCAGGGCTTTGTTGCAAACTTGTACCACTACACGATATAGGTAACCTGGTGTGCCTCTACGGGAGAGGGCACTTCCAGTTTATTGGCCAGTTTGTCGACCACAGCAGGTGGCACTACCGCGGTACGGCCCTTGTTTTGTGCCATCAATTGTTGAAAGGGCGCTTCCACGTACACGATATGAACCGCCGCCTTGTACGAACCAAACAGGTCGATCAGTTGCGTCCGCATCGACCGGGTGGTATTGGTGGCATTCCAGACGAAGGACCGTTGTGCACGCAAATGCTCCCTGGCTAGTTCTTTGGCAGCCTGGATCACGCGGCCATTGCCACGCTTATCATCCGGCGCGTACCCCATCTCTATCCGTAATGCATCGAGCGATACGATGGGCCAGTCTTTGTACTGCTGACGCACATAAGTATCCTTGCCGGCGCCCGGCAAGCCGCTCATCAACACCACTTCCATGGCGGGCGTAACATACGGTACATAATCCGGGTAGCTAACTTCCGCCTGCAGGTAATGCACACGGGCATGGTCTGTCACGAACGGCCGGGTGGTACCCCAACAGCCAAGTTCCTTACAGAACTCTTCAAAACAATCGATACGGTACAGCATGTCGGGTATATCCGGGGCGATCCTGCCTTTCATATCGGCCCGGGCCAGTAGCGCCAGCCAGGCGGTATTTACTTCCATGCTCACCTGTATCGCCAGCTTGGTGGGGTCGGGCCGTTCCAGCAACCACAGCGGAATGCTGTGGTGCTGGACCAGTCCCCAAACCTGCTCACGGATGGCAAACGGTGTTGGGATATCCTTGTACAGGAGCCGCCGCGCAGTTTGGGCGCCCTTGCGCGCATGACCGGGGCTACCGATCCGTCCATCGGGCTCTTTGACCGTCGTGCTTCTTTTCTCCACATCATGCAGCAGGGCCGCGGCCCACAGTATTTCCTGCGCCTGGGGTTCCAATGCCTGGAAAGCAGGTTCCTTGCGGAGTGCCTCGATCACCAGTTGCGTATGAATGGCCACGTCACCTTCGGCGTGGTGTATAGGGTCTTGCGGGGTAGACCGCATATCGGCTACCCACGGAAACCGCTGTTCGAGGTAGTGCCAGTCTTTATGGTCACTGAGTGTCCACATGCGTTCCTCCTTCCTGTTTTAACCGGGCTCTTTGCCAGTGACGGGTCCAATGCTGGTCCGTTTTGACATGCCCTTTGCGTACATACTTAAATACATTGTGCGCAAAATCATCGACTGCATACCCCGCCGCGTTGCGCGAAACAATTCCTTCCATCGTTGCCTCCGAGCCGTCGTGGGCATTGACGGGGTCATAAGCCCCTTTGCCAGCAACGATCTGCAACACGTCGGCTTCGAAGGCCTTGCGGTTGGCCGGCTGGTCGACCACCTTGATCACTGGCACGGTGGGCAGCTCCAGCAGGTGGGCATAGAAGGTCGTTTCTTCCCAGCTCAGCCAGCGATCGTGTTCGCGGATCGCGAACACATGAAAGTGCTGTTCGAGCGATTGATAGCGCAGCGAATGCACGGCATACAGGTTCTCGAGAAAGATCTCGAGATCGCCGAGTTTGTGGCGTATGCTATGCCAGTATTGGCGCAGCGTTTCCGTCCAGGGGCTGGTGGTCGGCGCGGCATGCGAGCGTGCGAACACGCCGTATTTCGACAGGCAGTTGTTTTCTCCGTCGAGCTTTTCGGTATGCACCAAAGTGGGTATGCACTGCACATGATCCCAATAATCGTGCAGGATGCGGTCATCGCTGGTAGTGCCCGGCGAAAAGGGGTAATGCCCCGTACGGCCATATTTTCGTGAAATAGCCATGTAAAGTTGTTTTTTGATCAGCAATAAGATTCCTTGCGCAACGGGCGTTGCGCGTTAACCAGGTTTCAATATGTGCGATCCATTACATGACGCAAGATTGGTAGCTTTTAAAGATGGGGCAAAGATAGAAAATTTACCGGATGCACAAAATGGCCCTCAGTTAGCTATAATTTCATGGCCAACGAAATAGCCATAAAATCATAGCTAAAGATTCTTAGCTATTGTAAAATATTTGAGCCGGATAAGCTATCCCCAGCAGTTTGATACCCCGTGCCGGGCAAGTACCAACCTCACAGCAATATGTTGTTCTTCGGCTGTACAGGCGCTGGAATAGCTGTTTCGCCGATCATTTCAAGCAGATCGATCTCGATGGTACGGCAGATCGCCAACATTGGAATATCGTTGTGCAACCCCTCGAATGGGTTTTCGGAATAATCGCCGATCAGTTCCATCATCACGTATACAAACCCGATGATGACGCCCACGGGCACGGACAGCCAGATCATACCCTCGCCCAGCTTGGCAAACTCACTGACAATGCCAAAGGGCAACAGGAATACAAACAGGCACACAAACACGAAACTAAGGCTCGCATACTGCCGGGGAAACGGGAAGTTCTTGATGCGCTCCGCCCTACCCTGCTCCTCATAAAAACCATTCAGCACGGCCTGCAGGTTTACCTGCTGCATCGAATTGATAAGATTGCTTTCAAACAGCCCTTGCACGGCAGCTGTTTGACGATCCAGCAATTGCGTCGCCTTATTCGTATAACGGGCAATGGCTTGCTTTTCATCGGCAGATAGATAAGGTCTTGTATCCAGTTGTTCGTGCTCTTCTTTAAACTTATTGAAATATTTATCCCGCCGGCGCTGGTTAAACCTGCCATAGATCCAGGGCAACTGCACATGCTCCCACCGGGTGGGTTTGAGCAGCTGCTCGCGCAGTTGATACAGGTAAGCAATATGGCGGAACACGATCTCTTTCCGGATCTTATCATGCCCGGTGTTATCCGCGGAGGCACCGGCACGGAATTGTTTGATCATCGTAGCCAGTTTCCGGCTGTCGTTGACCATCGCCCCCCAGATCTTCCGCGCCTCCCAAAGCCGGTCGTACGATTGGTTGTTTTTAAAACCGACGTAGAAGGCTACGGCGGTACCGATCAACGATAGTGGTAACCAGGGGATGCGGATAAAATCCCACTGCGTGAAGTAATAAAGTGCCGGCACCACCGTCATCCAGGGGATCAGCCACAACAGGTGCTGTCCGGCAAAACGGTAGATATCTCCAATCGATAGTTGCTTTCTCGTGATCATACTTTCTAGCTGATTGTTGGTTAGTAGCAGGCCACCCGGTGGCCCCCGCATTCAAATTAAACATGCGTGTCTTGGTCATCCAATGTTAACCATTACAAATAAATTGGCAAAACAAATAGCATGACTTATATTTAACCTACGATCATTTCCCATCAACCATTGTAGCGCGCTGTACGAAGGAGACCCGCACCCTGCAGGTCAGGTTTACATGGATTCTTTTTTCCGATGCAAGTTAATGGCTGTCCGCCGTTCATCCGGACAAAGACTCGGTATGCGCAACAGTGCATAGCGCAGGTATCCATATACTTCTAAACAATACCTTCTATGGCAGAACAAATCACCAATTATCAGCAAACCGCCCTGGGCGATGTGGCCGCCCGGCAACTCGCGATCGCCACTCGTACCGTACCGCAAATGGTCACCATCAGTCCGCGCTGGCTTACCCGCCTGCTGAACTGGGTGCCCGTAGAATCGGGGGTATACCGGCTCAACAAGGTCAAAGATGCGGGGGCCATCGTCGTCGACTGTTCCGCCCGCGATGAACGGGTATTGCCCCAAACCTTCGTCGACTACATCGACAACCCGCGGGAATACAACCTCGCGGCCGTGCAAACGATCATCGATGTACATACCCGTGTATCCGATCTGTACAGCAAGCCGTATAACCAGATCAGCGAACAGCTGCGCCTGGCCATAGAGACCATCAAAGAACGGCAGGAAAGCGAATTGATCAACAACCAGGAATATGGACTGCTGCACAGCGTGGCGGCCAGCCAGCGCATTAAAACACGTGTGGGCGCGCCCACCCCGGATGATTTCGATGAGTTGATCGCCCTGGTGTGGAAAGAACCTGGTTTCTTCCTGTTGCACCCAATGGCCATCGCTGCCTTTGGCCGTGAGTGTACACGCCGTGGTGTACCACCACCCACCGTCAACCTCTTTGGCTCGCCCTTTATCACCTGGCGTGGTATTCCGTTGATCCCCTCCAATAAATTACCCATCGAAAATGGTAAGTCCAAGATCATCTTACTGCGCACCGGCGAAAGCCGCCAGGGTGTGGTAGGCCTGTTTCAGCCTGGCCTGCAGGGCGAACAATCACCCGGCTTATCCGTGCGGTTTATGGGCATCAATGACAAGGCCATCGCCTCCTACCTCGTTTCCCTGTATTGCTCATTGGCAGTACTGGTAGACGATGCGATCGCAGTATTGGATGACGTTGAAATCGACAATTACCATGAGTACAAATATTAATCAGCCGGGGCTGCCTGATATCGCCGCACTGGACAAACTTGCCAATGCATTTTTTCACCAGGATGCGCAGCTGCATCCCGCACTACCTTCCGTGGGTGGCAGTGGTCAATCGCCGGCCGGTGTGCTGCATGGCAACAACATCAATTTCGACCATCCGCAAACGGGTTTTCCCGATCAAAACCTGCAGGGAGGGGTATCGCCTTCTGTATCCGGTGATAGCCTCTTCTCGCCTGCCTTGCGACTGACCGATTATTTACCGTTTGAAAGCGAAACGCAACAGTTATTCAACCTGCAGGCCGCATTGGCCTTGACGCCGTCATCGCCAACCGGCTTTTCACAGCTACCTACTCATCACGGTACCGGAAGTCTGCCTCAGCTACCTCACCTGGGCCAGTCGTGGGAGGAACCACCTGCGTATTATTTCCAGGAGCATCGTTCACCAGAGTTTCACCCGTGGGGTTTCGATGTCAATACGGTGAAGAAAGATTTTCCCATTCTTGCAGAACGGGTCAACGGCAGGCCACTCGTTTGGCTCGACAATGCGGCCACCACGCAGAAGCCGAAGCAGGTCATCGACCGGATCAGCTATTTCTACCAGCACGAGAACTCCAACATACACCGGGCTGCGCACGAGTTGGCCGCACGTGCTACAGATGCTTATGAAAGTGCCCGTAAGAAAGTGCAAACGTATATTAATGCCGGGTCGCCCAATGAGATCGTGTTCGTACGCGGTACCACAGAAGGTATCAACCTGGTGGCCAAGAGCTGGGGCGAACAATACCTGCAGGCGGGTGACGAGATCATTGTCACGCATCTCGAGCATCATGCCAACATTGTGCCCTGGCAACAACTGGCGGCTAAGAAGGGATTGAAGTTACGTGTAGTACCGGTCGATGAGGATGGGCAGGTATTGCTGGAAGAATACACGAAGTTGCTCAATAGCAAAACAAAACTGGTGGCCTTTACCCAGGTCTCCAATGCACTGGGCACCATCACGCCTGCCAAAGCGATCATCGACCTGGCCCACCAGGCAGGGGCAAAAGTATTACTCGATGGCGCGCAGTCTGTTTCGCATCTCCGTACCGATGTACAGGGACTGAATCCCGATTGGTTTGTATTCTCGGGCCATAAGGTATTTGGTCCTACCGGTATTGGTGTGGTGTATGGCAAAGAAGTGTTGCTCAATGCCACCGATCCCTGGCAGCGCGGCGGTAACATGATCAAGGATGTCACTTTTGAACATACGCAATACCACAATGCGCCGGGGCGCTTTGAAGCGGGTACCGGCAATATTGCCGACGCCGTAGGGCTCGGTGCAGCCATCGACTATGTCAGCAAGCTGGGCATCGACAACATCGCATTGTATGAACATTATTTGTTGGAATATGCTACCCGGTTGTTGCAGCAGGTTCCCGGGCTACGGCTCATCGGCACCGCCAAAGAAAAAGCCAGTGTGCTGTCGTTTACCCTACAGGGCTATACCAATGACCAGGTAGGCCAGGCGCTCAACCAGGAAGGGATTGCCGTAAGAACCGGTCACCACTGCGCGCAGCCCATTCTGCGTCGGTTTGGGCTGGAGAGTACGGTGCGTCCATCCCTGGCGTTTTACAATACCTGTGCCGATGTGGATTTGTTGGTGAAGACGTTGCATCGATTGAAAAAATAAACCCGATCGGCGCCTGCTGGTTAGTTGGCAGACGCCAACTCTTATGATATTACATTTTTTTCAATAGCAGATGGGGGAGTATAATTTTTAGCTCGCGGTTATTCTCTTCTTCATTCCAATAAACCAGAAAATTCACTTTTGCCTCGACAACCTTAAAGCCCAGTCGAACTTGTTCACTTAGTTTTTCCTTGAATTTCTGAGAATATCTAACAACCAGATCACCTTTATCATTTTTAAGCCCTTCCTCCGCGACCTGTAGGCTATCCCCGCTTACCAACTCAGACACCTGGTGCTGCACGCGTGCAAAGTATCCCAGGTAAACATGCTTGAGTGTCAGATCGATTGCAATTTGAGCCGGCCCAGCATAGACACGATCATCTTTATAGTAGTTCGTATGCTCTCCTGAAAAACCTTGTAGGTAATTTCCGTAATAATGAATTGCCAGCATGAATTTAGCCCTGGTCGCTGCGACATAAAAAAGCCTCTTTGCTTCATCATTCCCGGGATAATAATCTTTTAGCAACAGGAACACATTGTTAAATTCCTTGCCCTTTGCTTTATGAATCGTAGAAACATAAATCACTTCGGAATCAATCTTCACAAAATCCTCGATCCTGGATTCAAACAAGAAGGCGTTCAAGTCGCTTTTGTATTTCCGAACCGTATTAACCGATTCAAAGGCATTTATCACTGAAAGAGCCAATTCTTTTTTATTACTCCCTCCTATCAGCTCCATCCATTTTCGCTTGGCTACCGCCCATTCTTCCTCCACGATTAGTGGATCGTCATTGTGTTGATCGACTAAATCCGTAAAGCACCTCAATTCATACAGTACACTGAGATTGAATGCATCGTTGGTTTGAATGAGCTTGGCTGGCAAGCCCATCTGAGTTAATAATCCTACCAATAGTTGCGCTTCTTTATTGGTCGTCGTCAACACACAAGTCGATCCTGACAGCGGGGCCTGCTGAATGGCCGATGACAGCGGTACAATAATATTTCCATGGAGGTATTCAACAATATCAATTACGCCGTCCGTAGTCTGGATGGCAAAGCAGGGGAAATCTTTTAGCCGATGCTCAATGGTTGATACCCAACCATTACAAAAAGACACAATATTTTTTCTGCTACGATAATTGTCAACCAGTTCATGCTTAGTTGCCGTTTTATCGGTAATTAATCGCTGCATGTTGGCAGCATCAGCTCCTCTGAACCCATAAATATTTTGATCATCATCCCCTACCAATATGACCCGCATATCTTCGTTCTCCTCCATCAAACAGCTGACCAGTTCGTATTCATCGGTATTTATATCTTGTGCCTCGTCAACGACCAGCACTGTTTTCGTGATTTTAGATGCCTCGATCTCTTTATTCCGGATCTTGCTCACCGTAGTGGCTATAATTTGCTCGGCTGCCGGCAGGTTACCAACCCTCCCGAGTAAATCAAAACAATAAGCGTGAAAGGTCTTTATTTCAATATAATGCGCAGCATTAGCGATCAACTCGATTAATCGTTTTTTGAATTCAGTAGCTGCAGCGCGGGAAAAAGTCAACATCAGTAACTGCTCATGTTTAACATCTTCCGTTAGCAGAAGAGATGCCAATTTATGCACCAACACCCTGGTTTTGCCGCTTCCGGGGCCGGCAGCCACAACAATATGCTGACTGGCTGCATCATTGATAATTTTCAGTTGCGCAGGAGAAAGATCACCAAACAACCTCATAAACTTTTCCGGGGTCAGGGTTCGCCTAATCTCGCTTTGTCTGCTTCCCGGAAAATATTTCGACAGAAAAGAAGAATAGTTTAAGCCAAAATAATCGTCTACAAATTGCAAAGCTTCTTTGTAATTCGCGATCATCTTTTTTGCGTATTCCCCAACGATGTGAATTTGCTGCACCTTTTGTTCGTAATACAGTTTTAAGCGTTCATAATCGCTTTCCGTATATTGCTTTCGATTGTTCGTTTCGAGACGGTCGATCGTCAGTTTATTGTAGGCAACCAGGAAGCCTCCTTCAATTTTAAGGGCCTCGATCCTGGACAGGTAAAAGAGCGTATCCTCGATATCATCTATGGTGGCCTTCAACGAAAACATACCCTGACTCGCCTCGATCATTTCCTTTAACTCCTGGATGGAGAACTCAATCAATACCTCTTCCTGCTTTTCGTCGGGCCTGGTTATTTCGTTGGATTGCTTAAATAAGTATTCGACGATCAATCTCGACAACAGGTGACGTTTTTCCTGCTTCTCCTTAAATAAGCTCTTTTCGATCAATAAGGTTATTTTGACATAATTTTTTGAGGAGGCCTGCTGCTGCCGCTTAATCCAGTTCTTAATCGCCCAGAAATTAAGGATCGTCTTCAGGTTATTCAGGGAACTATCCACCGCACCAGCTGCAAGTAGAGATTCATTGATCTCTTTCAAGTGATAGACGTCTTCTTCTTTCAGTATGGCCAGCAACTCCTCTTCTTGCTTCTTTATGGATTCTACTATTGATAAGGATTTGTTGACTGATTCCGTTCTTTTGATAAAAGCCGTCAGGTCTTGCGTTTTGTCAAGTATTTTCACCTCCCGCATCAATTCAATGACCCTGATCACCTCCTCTTTCACAATCCCCAACTGGTCGGAAATATAGTCAACCCTCGATTCGGCCATTTCTTCGGTCGACAATCGCTTGCTTTTACTGGAGAATAGCTTTTTAATAATGCGAACGGCCTGTACTTTCTGATGGTCGGAAAACTTTTCTGAGCCGTTGATACGATCAATGGCTTCTTGTGCATTCTTACTTAAGATACTGCTGGCAAAAACACGTGGCATATTTTGCCCCCGCTTTAGGTATCCGGCATCCTCCAGGGCAGCGATGGCAGTTGTCACCCTCGTTTCAATCTCATTGATACTATCATCCCATCCTGCTTTTCGGGCTATTTCAAGCGCCGAGTTCGACACCTTTGTTCTCGTTCTGGTCAACTCCTTTATGGCCCTCCAGATTTGATTGATCTCCTTACTGCTTATCTTAGTTTGGTTCAGGAGAATGAAGTGCTTATTCAGGTCTTCTTCGTCAAACAGGATATGACAATTTGCCTTCATCTTTTCATCACGGCCCGCCCTTCCTGCTTCCTGCATATAATTCTCCAATGAGTCCGAAATATCGTAATGTACCACAGCACCTACATCACTTTTGTCTACCCCCATTCCAAAGGCAGATGTTGCGACGATAATATCGCATTCTCCAGCCATAAAAGCCTTTTGATTTTGCGATTTCTCATCTTTATTCATCTTACCATGAAAGGGCCGCGCATCAAAACCGTCCTCAGCCAATCGTTGCGAAAGCTTGTTGGCTCTTTTTGTCCGGGAAACATATACAATGGATGCGTTGGTCTGACTTTCGAGGATACCTCGCAACTGGTTGTATTTATCCTCTTCAGTGGCGTTGGGATGGACAGCATAGGCTAAATTGGTTCTGGACGCATTGGCCCTAAACAACAGTAACCTGAGTTGCAGCTTCTCCTGGAAATAGGTAAGAATATCTTCAATCACTTTTTGCTTGGCAGTGGCTGTAAAACAGGAAACGGGAATAGGATACTCCAGGTTTTTCTTTTCTTGCAGGGTCTTGATAAAATCTCCAATGTACAAATAGTCTACCCTGAAGTCCTGCCCCCAGGACGAAAAACAATGCGCCTCATCGATAACAAACCGGGCAATTTTTCGCTTTAACAACAATCGTTCAATGGTAATAGACCTGAGTGATTCCGGCGATATGTACAAAAGACTGGCAAGCCCATTTTCAACCCTTTCAATCGCCTTACTGCGCTCAATGGGATCGAGCAAGCCGTTTATGGTCACAGCAGCTGTAATGCCTTTTTTCTCGAGGTTGTCCACCTGATCCTTCATCAACGATTGCAAGGGAGAAATGACAACGGTCAACGCTCTCGCATTCTCTCCGCTCATTAAGGCGGGAATTTGAAAGGTAATGGACTTTCCACCGCCGGTAGGGAATATGGCCAATAAGGACTTTCCATGAATAGCTGCGCCAACCGCATCTGCTTGCAAGGGTTGATCGCCATAGCTTCGAAACCCATCAAACCCAAAATGCCTTTTCAGGCTGAGCAAAGGATCCAGGGCCAATTTGCAATAGCTACAACCGGTTACGCAGGGGGAATTCCCCAACAAAAAAAGATACCTTTCTACTGCCGGATAGTTTCGCAATACCCAGGGGGGAGAAATGGAAAATCGATCTTCACAGTTCAACAGCGTTAAGGCATATGCCAGCGAAACCGGGTCGCTGGCCATTAACGCGTCAACATCACATTGACCACAAATTTTGTTGTAAAAATATTCCCTGATGAAGCTCCCCACATCATCCGGTACCTTAGGTGCATACTGAAGGCATTTAAAGAAGTTTCGGAAGTTTTTATCCTCCGCTAAAAGTGCGTATAGAATAGTTTTAAAAACATCGTCCAACTGGCCAAACGCGGCTATTTCATCGAAAAACAGGTCTCTTGCCTTAGCAGAATCGTTTACCGGATTGTTATTATTTTCCGGATCGAGTTTATCATCTTTAAGTAAATGGTGGTAGGGGCTTTTAGGAAACAGTAATGGAGAAAGCGGCAAGGTGTCGATGGTCCTGTCTAGGCCCCAGCCAGGGTCACCTAATTGTTTTTGTAAATAGACCAGGTCATGAGCGATGATATTGTGTCCACAGAGAAAATCGGCAGGCTGCGTAAAGGCGACGAACTCATTGAGCATATTTCTGTGAAATACTGCCCCACTTGATAGTACGCACCCAATGTCAAGTATTTGCTCACTTTTCGGGCTAACCTCAATATCAAAAAAAGCAGTTAGATTCATGCCAATGTGATAATTCGGTGATTTGAAATACCTCTACCTATTCATTACCAACAATTTAAGCACACAATTACTAATGTAAGACTTTATACACGAATAATCAAACGATACCGGCCACTTTCTGTAACGGTAACCGACGGGTGCAAGCGTATTTTACAATACCAGATGCATAAAAAAAGGTCAGCCGCTATGGCTAACCTTTAAATGCCCGTATCAGTTCAGTTCAATTCATCACTTACTCCTACTTGTACTTGTTTTCTTGCTTCCACTCCCCTTATTACTCCTCCCCCACCAGATATAAAACCCGGTGATGGGCGGTCCGGCGCAGATAAAACTCACCAGAAACATCAGGATACGGCCGGGCATACCGGCAATGGAGCCCGCATGGATATCGTAATTCATGCTGCGCAGCTTCACGCCTTTCATTCGATCCTTGTAATAAGTGGTTGACAAGTTATTACCCGTATGTTGAAGGAGACGAAAACGGGAAAATTCAAACAGGCTAACATTTGTTAAGAAGCCAGCACAAACAGCCCTCCGGCCCACACAAACAGTTGTTGATGTAAAATCGGGGGCAGCCGATCCAGCCGAAAACCTACAGGCCCAACATTAGCTTATTTTTATCGTATCATAACCATTCCAGCCATGAAGCCACTTTTGATTATCCTCTTGCTGACGCCACTCTTGCAAGTCATGGGACAAACATCCACGCCCGACTATCCGGGCTTCATGCAGGCAGCAACAGAAAATAAATATGCAGACTGTATCCGGCTGGGAAGAGACCTTGTTCCATATACCCGGCACCCCAATATATTGTATAAGCTTGCGGAATGTTATTGCCAGGCAGACAGTATGCAACAAAGCCTTCGCCTGCTGGAGGAACTGGCGGATAAAGGGCTGCCTTACCGGGTGAATGAAAACCCCAAACTGGCGATGCTTACCAGCCGCTCAGCCTTTGCCCCTATTGCTGCCCGGTTTACCGCGAATGGTAAAGACATACACCGCAGTGCAGACGCCTTCAGGCTCAACGATGCGCAACTGATTCCCGAAGGCATCGCTGCAACTGGTGATGGGCAGCGCTTTTTCCTTGGCAGTCTTGCGCAAAGCAAGGTGGTGGATCACACGATGAACAACGGCCAGCAAAAGGACCTGGTATCCAACGGGCAATATGGCCTGTGGATGGTGGTAGGGATGAAAGTCAGTGCCGACAACAAGACCTTGTGGCTCTGCAGTGCTTCGGAGCGGGATAGCAGTAACGGCTATGCAGGCATATTCGGCATCGAGCTGGCGACTGGTAGATTGGTGAATAAATACACCCTCGACAATAAAGCAGGTCCGCACCTGTTCAATGACCTGGTGACCACGGGAGATAGCTTGTTATATTATACAGATAGCAAGGCAGGCAACGTTTATAAGCTACAGCTGGCATCCGGTCGCATGACCGCCATCGCCAATGGGTTTACTTACCCCAATGGCATCGCCCGGAACGATTCTTCTACAGTCCTTTATATAGCAGATTTCAACGGCATCAAAAGGATCGACCTGACAAACAATACGACAGAGCCGCTCGATAGCCAGGTACCTACCTTCCTGCACCAGATCGATGGATTGTATTATTACAACAATTCGCTGATCGCGATACAGGACTCGGGCAACAACGACGATCGAATCGTTCGGTTTTACCTCGATGCCGCAGGACGACATATCATCCGTGTAGAGGTGCTGCAATCTTATCATCCCGATTTCATCCTGCCGACGACCGGTGTGATTGTAGGTAACGACTTTTATTACATTGCCAACAGTCAACTGCGCAACCTGCAGCCAGATGGATCGCTGACCAATGCCGCGACGCTAAAGAGGCCGCTGATCAAGCGATTGAGGTTGGAGTAAAGACATTTACCGGGCAGCTTGCGCCAGTGCCGCCACTTCTACGAACGGGGCCACCAGGATCTGTGATTTATTTTGTTGCAGGAATTGAATCAGTGCGCGGTGTGCGGCTGCCGATACATTGATCGAGTGATCACCCCCTACACCGTGAAATACAAAAACTAACATAGAGCGGTTAGTCATTGCTTTTTTGACGGCAGCGATCAATTGGTCGCCGGTGTTGTTGACTGCACTGAACCACTCCACCGGCACCTTGCCAAAGCCATTGACCGCGTTGGCATCGGGTGTACCATCCCGAAATGCTACAAACTGGTCTTTGAGCCCATACAGATAAGAGGAGTCCTGCACTTTTGTATCGCCGCAGGGACAAGCCATTGTCCGCTTCTTTTTACCATCGGTGGCTTCCAGCGCCGCATTGTTCATCCGCACTTCATCCATCATGCGACGCAGCGTATAGTTGTTGAGATCATAATCCACAGGCACCCATTCGCGGCCGGGGCGTTTGCCATAACAGGGATGAAACAAGGTATGGTTGCCCAGTTCATGTCCATTGGCCGCCGCTTTGCGCCATTCGGGAATCCGTTTGGTAAAGGCAGCCGATGATCCGATCAGGTAAAAGGTTCCTTTCAGTCCGGCGGAATCCAGGGTAGGAATGACCTGGTCGAGGTGAATATTCAAAGCATCATCGTAGCTAAGCACGACGGCACATTGTTTGTTCTTCCAGGGAGAAGGAGCCTGTGCGCAGGACAACAGGCTGTTGCCCAGCAGGCAACCGAACAGGATGGCTCTTGCAATCAGCATGACATGGGGTGAATTTGATAAGTGGCTAAGTTACGGATTAGTGTCAACATAGCCGGTAGGCTTCCGGCCGCCTTGTCCGAATACGTGATAGACGCTACCGTTAAATCAATTACATTTATAGCCTCATTCAACCGCCATGACCTACAACGAACAACTCGCCGACCGGGTACGGGAAATGATCGCCGCTACCGAAAACAACATCGTGGAAAAACGCATGTTTGGCGGCCTCTGTTTTATGGTCAACGATAAGATGCTGGCTGGCATCGAGTCTGAAAGAATGATGTTGCGCGTAGGGCCCGATGCCTATGAGGAAGCACTGGAAAAAGAAGGATGTACCCCCATGGATTTCACGGGCAAGGTGATGAAAGGATATGTTTTTGTAGACGCCGATGCCCTGGCGACCAACAAACAATTGTCGTGGTGGATTGGCATCACACTCAAATTCAACAAAGTTGCCAAAGCCTCGAAGAAGAAAACACCGGCCGCCGCGAAAAGCTCCCCCGGTAAGCAGGCAACGAAATCACCCACAGCGTCGGGCAAGCAGAAGACATCCAATAAGCACATTCAGCCAACAGCTTCCACATCAAAATCCCGCAACAAGCGATAGCCATTTCCGCAAGAATCGGGTTTCCCGCACCAACACAGGCTGGTAGTTTCGCACCATGGAAACCATTATCAGTACAATCAATAACGCCAACTGGGAGGCTGCCACCCAAGACCTGCACCAGCAGGGATATGCCCTGTTGCCCGGCCTGCTCGATGCGGCCGATTCCCAACAATTGATCGATCAATACCAGCAGCCCGCCTTGTTCCGTAAAACCATTGCTATGGAACGCTACCGGTTTGGCCTTGGCGAATACAAATACTACCAATACCCCCTACCCGATCTGCTGCAACAAATACGGCAATCGATCTATCCGCACCTGGCTCCTATCGCCAATGCCTGGATGAAGGCGCTAACGATCGACCAGCAATATCCAGCCACGCTGGAAGCATTGCACGTTGCCTGCCGGCAACATCAACAGATCCACCCCACCGTATTGATACTGCAATATGGCCCGGGTGGCCACAACACGCTGCACCAGGATCTATACGGCGATGTCTTCTTTCCTATCCAACTGGTGATGTTCCTGAATGAAGCCGGCAAGGACTATACCGGGGGTGAATTTGTATTGACCGAACAGATCCCGCGTGCCCAATCCAAAGCCATCGTACTCACCCCCAAGCGAGGCGACTTCCTCCTGTTTACCACCAATTTTCGGCCGGTCAGGGGCAGCAAAGGGTATTATCGGGTCAATATGAAACATGGCGTCAGTGCCGTACACAGCGGTCGCCGGTATACCCTGGGCATTATCTTCCATGACGCACAAAGCTGATGGCCCTACCCAAACTACCCAATCACCGCAGGCAGTGGCTGCGGTTCATCCTTTATTCCGACGTTCTGTACAGTAATTGCCGGGAATGCGCATCGCGTCTGTTATCTTCATAGCCTCCAAAACTACCAACAGTTATGAAGACCAACGTGTTGCTCACCGCTGCACTGCTCGGCAGCCTGCTCGCTTGTAAAAATAATGAACAACCATCGGCCAAACCCGATGTGGTGGCCGCCAATATGGACACCACCGTACGCCCCGGCGATGATTTCTTTCTCTACGCCAATGGCGGTTGGATCAAACGCAACCCCATTCCCGCAACAGAAAGCCGTTGGACCATCGCACACCTCGTATTTGAAGAATTGTACAAGCGCACCCTGGCCATCAACGAAAAAGCCATTGCCGACAGTGCCAAAGGAGGAGCATCACAAAAGCTGGCCAAATTCTGGCTCAGTGCTATGGACACGGTAGCTATCGACAAAGCAGGTATTACGCCCTTGCAGCCCGAGCTGGATCGGATCAATGCCGTCGATGGTGTGCCAGCCATCCTGCAGCTCATCGCAGACTGGCAACCCAAAGGCATTGCCCCGGCCTGGAGTGTCTACATCGACCAGGATCCCAAGAACAGTGATAAGATGGGCTTCCTGCTGTACCAGGGTGGCCTTGGCCTGGATGACCGCGACTATTACCTCAAGACCGATGCTCGCACCGTGCAGGTCCGGCAGGAATATGTGAAGCACCTTGCCAACATGTTCAAACTGATGGGTGACGACACCACCACGGCAGCCACCCATGCAGCCAGCGTGATGCAGCTGGAGACCCGATTGGCCAAGGCATCGCGCCGCCTCGAAGACATGCGCGATCCCTATATCAACTACAACAAATTTGCCGTCACCGACCTAAAGCAACTCACCCCCGCTATCGACTGGCGAGTCTGGCTGAACCAGATCGGTGCCAAGGTGGTCGATACCGTTATTGTGGGGCAACCTGACTTCTACCGCGAACTGCAAAAGGCCCTTACCACTGTACCACTGGACCAATGGAAGGCCTATCTCCGCTGGAACCTGATCAATGCCTCCGCCAATTACCTCAGTCAGCCATTTGTTGACGAGCATTTCCACTTTTACTACACCGTGATACGTGGCACCAAAGCACTACGTCCACGGTGGAAAAGGGTGCTGGACGAACAAAAAGACTTGATGGGAGAACTGGTGGGGCAGCTATTCGTGAAAGAATACTTCAACGAGGCAGCCAAACAACGGTACGAGCAAATGGTGGAAGCCATCCGCGATGCCCTCAAAGCCCGCATCAACCAGCTCGACTGGATGAGTGACAGCACCCGGCAAAAAGCCCTGCACAAGCTGGCGACCATGAAAAAGAAGGTAGGCTATCCCGATACCTGGAAAGATTTTTCAGCCATGGATATCGGGCATGTACCCTACGTGATCAATGTGCAGCGGGCACATGCCTGGTGGCATGAATACTATATCAAGAAATTGGGCAAACCGGTTGACCGCACGGAATGGGTAATGCCGCCGCAGGAATACAATGCTTATTACAATGCCTCCAACAACGAGATCGTGTTGCCAGCCGGCATCTTTACCATTCCCGGCTACCGCGATGAAGAAGTAGACGATGCCGTGGTTTATGGCTATGCCGCGGCTTCAACGATTGGACATGAGATCACGCACGGGTTCGACGACCAGGGCCGCCAATTTGATGCACATGGTAACTTGCTGAGCTGGTGGACGAAGACCGACGAAGACAAATTCAACAAGCGGGCGGCCGTGATGGTCGATCAGTTCAACGGTTATGTTGTAACCGATACGCTTCGCATCAACGGCAAAGCGACGCTCGGCGAAAACATTGCCGACCTGGGTGGTATTCTCCTGGGATGGGATGCCTTTAAACTTACCGATCAGTACAAAAAGGGGGAAAAGATTGCCGGACTTACGCCAGCGCAACGATACTTCCAGGGGTATGCACTCGGCTGGCTGGGGCATGCACGTCCCGAGTCACTGGCCGACCAATTGCTCACCGATGTGCATTCACCGGCTCAGTACCGTGTCAATGGCCCCATGGCCGATGTAGATGCATTTTACGAGACTTTTGGCCTGAAGCCAGGTGACAAGCTCTACCGGGCCGACAGTGCGCGGGTACGGATCTGGTAGTGAAGCAGATGTTGTAACTTAGTAAGATGGATGCCCTCATTCATACGCTGTTCGAGTCTGGCTTTTACCGCATCATGGATTTCAAATGCCAGTGTGTGGACTGCCGTACGTCCAAACCCGAGTACAGCGAAGCATTCGCCATCAGTTTCGTACGCAAGGGCAATTTTTTGTTCAATGTGTTCCGGCGTTCGCTGGATTCCTATACCGGTTGTGTATTGATCACCAAGCCCGGCTACGAACGTACGGTGACCCATGCGCACAGCGTACCCGATGAATGCACCATCTTTCAGTTCACGCCCAGCTTTTATACAGCGCTGCTGGAACAATATGGGAAAACGACCTTCTTTAGCAATGATGACCTCCATTCTACCTTGTACAAAACCACTCCGGAGACGGAGTTCCTGCATTTCTACATTGCCCGTTTGATCTTGAGCCGTACCGGCAGCAAACTGCAGGTGGATAACCTCGTGATGGAAATCGTACACCAGGTACTGGGCAGCATCACTGATTACCATCCCGACCAACGCATACATACCCGCCTCAAGCAACAACACCTTACCACGATCGAAGGGGCCAAGCAATACCTCACCGAACATTATACCGATGATATCTCGCTGCAGGACCTGGCTACGCATTGCCATGTGAGTCCATTCCATTTCAGCCGTATTTTCAAGACTTTTACGCAGACCTCCCCACATCAGTTCCTGCTTTCCATCCGGCTAAAACATGCAGAATTACTGCTGAAAGACACTACCCTACCGGTATCGGATATTGCTTTTACGACCGGCTTCAACAGCATCGAACATTTCACCGCCGCCTTCCGGCAAAAATACCATTGTCCGCCGGCCGCTTACCGCAACAAGTTCGTAGTTGCTTCCTGATCAGCAGGACATAACCTGGATGACGTTCGGGCCGGTTGCTGGTTGGAGCCTGGTTCTTTTTCCCCAGGTACCAATTCAGCAAGATTCCTTAACCCTGCCGGAGGGGCCCATAATAGCTTTGTGCGAAACAAATAGACATGCAAACACAAGTAGCCATGACCACACCCTTGCTCAAGACATTGGAAACGTCCCGGGAGTACACGCTGGCGGTAGCAGAAGCCATGCCCGAACAGGCCTATGACTCAAAACCAGCAGGCGCCGGCTGGAATTTCCGTGAGCTGTTGCAGCACATTGCCTACGGTATTGGTTGGTGGGAAGACAATTACATCAACGGAAAAGAGACCGATTGGGCACCACCTGCTGAAACCCTGAAAAAGAAACAGGTGATCGCGTCCATCAATGATGCCTATAGCCGGTTGAAAGCAACGATGGATGGCAGCCAGCTGAATGAGGCCGGTTTGCAGGGATTTCACGCTACATTGGATCATATTACCCACCATCGCGGTCAGGCCGTGCTGCACCTGCGGTGCCAGGGCATTGAACCACCGGCCTATACTTACTAAGGAAAGTATCGCCCATGAAAAACCGGTTATCGCTGCGGCACCGTCCGCGGCAATAACCGGTTTGATCACTACGACCTATTTTGTTATAATGACTTCTCGTAAATTTCGGTATAGTCCACGCCCAGACCGGGTTTGTTGGTCAGCACCACCCTGCCCTGCTCGAAAGTGAGGCCGGTGGCAATATCTTCTTTCAGCAACAGCGGGCCGTCCATATCCACATAGTCAACCAGCGGCGAAAGCTGCGCAATCGCCGCAGAGCCAATCGAGCTTTCATTCATACTGCCGATCATCACCTTCAAGCCCAATGACCGGGCTTTGTCGATCATGAAACGCGCAGGCGTAATGCCACTGCACTTGGTGAGCTTGATATTGATACCATGAAAGTGACCGGCGCATTTCTCTACATCGCCCTGCACCACACAGGATTCATCCGCTATCAGTGGCAGTGGCGACTCCTGATACAGCCTCTTCATACCTTCCCAGTTGTCTTTAGCGAGGGGCTGTTCGATAAACTCTACACCCAGGGTGGCGAGTTGCGGTATCTTCTCCAGCGCTTCTTCCACCGTCCACCCGGCATTGGCATCGATGCGGAAGACCGCATCGGTATGTTTACGCAAGGCTTGCACGATGGCAATATCTTCGTGGGTACCCAGCTTGATCTTATAGATGGGCCAGGGCATTTCTTTCATCTTCTCTACCATCTTGTCGATGGTATCGATACCAATGGTGTAATCGGTGGGGGGAGCCTTGGTGGTATCCAGTTTCCACAACTGGTGCAGCGGCTGACGGTAGGCCTTGCCCCACATATCCCACACGGCGATATCGAGCGCACAGACCAGAAAATTATTCTGCGGTAATAGATGATGCAGGTAATGCCAATAACGCTCCGGTTCGGTAAACGCAAATTGTTCGATCATTTGCTTTTTACGCTCCAGGTCTTCCACCATCTTCTCCACCGGGATATTGTAGTAGGCAATGGCCGGTGCTTCTCCATAGCCTATGATGCCACGATGTTCTACCTCCACCACGAGTGAAGGCTGGTGTGTTTTGGTGCCTTTGGAGATGGTGAAGGGATGGCGAAAAGGCAGGTTGTACGTCTTGTAAGTAACTTTCATTACTGGTTCGCAGATTTAAGTCTGCAATATACACCAGCCAGGGCCTGCTACTCACTATCCGCGTCCACTTTTCTCTACCTGTTCCTTGAGGTCTTCGTTGAAAGCCTTCTCCTTGATCAATTGCTCGAGCGGAATATGCATGCGGTAACGCCAGTAATGGCCTGATATCGCTGGTATGTTGATGCGCTCGGCCTGCGGGTTATCGCTGCGCAGCGACTCGCTGGTACCGAGAATATCCTGCAACTGGAAGATGGCCCACATTGCGGGAGCATGCAGGTGTTGCAGTACAATTGCCTTGTTTATCCAGGCTTCGCAGAAGAAAGGCGCATCGCCCCATTGTTGCAGCTCATTGTTATAAAAGCGCTGGATCTTTTCCCGGTCTTCTTCCCACCAGCCGCGGATCGTACTCATGTCGTGGGTTGATGGTGTTACCACTGAGAGATAGGGTGCTTTGGCCGGGTTGAAGAATTCGTGATTGGCATCTTTCGGCATACGCTGGATCTCGAGGCTGAGGATGCCCAACTGTTTCATCACAGTTGGTACACAACCTGGCACCAGGCCAAGGTCTTCGCCGCAGATCAGCATATTGGTAGCGCGCTTCAATGCCGGCAACCTTTTCATGGCTTCCTTCATCCAGTAAGCATCCTGGCGACGGAAGAAATAGTCTACGTACAGCTCATTGAGTAAATACTGTGTATGCAGGTCGAGGTGCCGGAATGAGGTAGTACTGCCGATACCGAAACGGAAATGGAATTGCTGACCGTTGGATCCGGGCTCTTCGAACAGGATGACGTTCGAAATAAGGTCATATAATCCTTGCCGGATATGCTGGTGGTCGGCAGTTGCCTCCAGCGTGCTGAAATATTGTTCTACCTGCCGCTGCGTGGTAAACTCGGGCTTCAGCTCGTAGGTACCGTCGCCGATGGCATGCAGGAAGGGTTTGAACTTATCGTTGTTGGGACCGAAGAGCTCCCAGAGTATGGCATCGTTGATACAGGGTTTGCAATAGCGGTAGTGGTCGAACCAGATGCCCCGGGCGGCAAATTCGTTCAATGCTACCGGTATAGCGTGTACAAAGCGGCCCATGATGCCTTCTACCGCATTGATAGGAATACTCCAGATCCGGAAGAAACCCAGGATATGGTCGATGCGGAAGGCATCGAAGTAATTGCCCATCTGCACAAAGCGGCGATGCCACCATTCGAATTGATCTTCAGCCATACGGTCCCAGTTGTAGGTCGGGAAACCCCAGTTCTGTCCGCGTACCGCGAAATCATCGGGTGGTGCACCGGCCTGCATCTCCATATGGTATAGCTCGGGCTCCATCCACGCATCGACACCATAACGGTATACACCGATGGGGATATCGCCTTTCAGGATGACGCCGTGTTTGTGCGCATACTCAGCTGCGGCTTTCAATTGCAGGTGCAGGTGGTACTGCGTGTAATAATGCCAGGCAATTTCATCATAGTGTTTGGCTTTGGGCGACACAAACTTGTCGATGGCTGCCACACTATATTGGCTATGTGTTTTCCACTGGTTGAAATCGGAGGTCTTGTATTTATCCCGCAGACAGCTGAAGGCCGCATAGGGAACCAGCCAATGTTTGTTTTGCTCGAAGAACAGGAAATAGTCCTTGTCTTTCAACAGTGCTTCTTTTTGCACCGCATACAACTCACGGATCACCCCAAGCTTGATTTTCATGACCGCCTCGTAATCCATATCGGGCAGCTCGTTGAGCTCCTTTTGTTTCTTCTTTAGCGGTTTGAGGATATCTGCATACTGCTTGCCGGCTACGGTATCGAGGTTGAGGTATAGCGGATGCAGGGCAAAAGCCGATATGGCCGCATAGGGATAGGTATCGAGCCAGGTATGGGTGGCGATGGTATCGTTGACGGGCAGGATCTGGATCAGCTTCAGACCGGTTTTGCGTGCCCAGTCTACCAACCCGTTCAGGTCGGTAAACTCACCGGTGCCGAAGGAGTTTTTACTGCGTAAGCTAAATACTGGTACGGACACGCCCGCCCCTTTCCAGGTATCGTTGGGAATATGCACAAAACCATCGTGCGAGATGGTCATACTGGCCTCTTCGTCTTTCGGCCCTTCGAGACCATACAGTATCCGGTTGTCGCCCGTCTCGAAGCGCACAAAACGTTGTTCTTTGGTGTCGTACACACCGTATTTATAATACAGCGGAAAATCTTCGCGTGGCAAGGTCAATTTGACCGACCACCAGCCGTTCTCCCGTACCAGCAGGATGGGTTCATCGGTATTCCAGTTGCCGGTATCGGACGTATTGCCGAGCAGGCAAAGTGCTTCGTGTTTCGACAGCAACGGAGCTTTTACTTTGAACTGGTGGGTGAACTTCTTCGGCTGTTTGGTTTTCGATTTGGCAGGCTCGGCCAGCAGCACTTCCTGATAAGGATCGGTATAGAAAACGTTCTCGAATTCGCCGGCATGGTTCCAGGTATCTACGAGCTGGAGGTAAGTGGCATTACCTGCCTGTGCAGCCTCGATCACCCGCTCACCCCATTCGAGTAAGCGGAAGCCTTCTTCGTTTTGAAAGACATAATTGTACCGGATGGCGCCCGATTCGGGAAACTCGGTCTCGATCGTGCCATGCCAGAAGTCATTGTTCAGGTGGTTCAGGGTAAATGCCTTCTCCGCATCACCATTACCCAATGCCTCGACGTTGCCGGTCACTGCCAGCAATTGGCCATATTGGGTATGAAAACGAACGTAAAAATGAATTGTCATCGTAGGTGTTTTCCAGTCAATCAGCCCCCATCCACGCAGGGTTTGGTTGGGCGAATTTATTACAAAGTGTACTAATTACGCGAACTATCCCCACCCGTTTGCGAACATGTTATGGAAAACATATATATCGAACCGGGTAAAGTCGGCCTGTGCTGCCTTTCAGGGCAGGCAACAACTTTGCGAAAAAAGAATGCCAACTTGTTGTAAAACGTGCGAAACGGGTCTGAAAGTGCCACTGGTAGCGGGTAAAAAATATTTACGGAACTATTTCACAATTAACTGTTTCGTCCTATTTTTGCGCAAATTCTTACGTACCATGGCTAATAAAAGAAACAAGGGCTTATACATGATCTTATTCCTGCTCTCTTGTGTGGCATTTGGAGCAGCTATCTTTTTGCGTTGGGAATACCTGACCCTGATCATTCCTTTCGTGTGCACTTATTTCGTTTTGGCACTGGACATTATCTAAGACCGATCCAACTCATTATAATGAGCCATCCTGCACAGGATGGCTTTTTTTATGGCTTTCCGGGTGGAAGACCGACTTCCCCAACCCAACAAAAAAGCCACCCGAAGGTGGCTTCCTATAGAAGTTTGCATGTAATCAGTTATTGAGTGTGGCACTGCTGGAAGGACTGCTGGTCGTGCTCGCTGCTGCTTCCGGCCGTTCGATGTAGAGGGATTGTTTCAGCCTGATAGACACATTTTGCTCCAGGCGCACGGCGGGTACCCAATCGGGCATCGCATCGAAGGCATCCATCAGTTTATCGTTCAGTTCCTCATTACCGCCTTTCAGCACTTTGGCATAACCAGGCTTGCCGTTCTTATCGATCACGAACTCGATCATCACGTAGGCCTTCTTCTGCCCTTCGTCGAGGTACTGGGCCATCTCATGGCTCAACTTGTCGATAAAGGCCTGGAAACCGGGATTACCGCCCGGAAATACGGGCAACTTATTGACCACAGCGAAGGTTTCGCCGGTAAACTCTTTTACAGGACGGGGATCGCGTTTCTTGACCACCTTCACGGGTTTCTCCGGGGCCGGTGGTATGACGCCTTCGATCACGTAATTGCCTTTTTTAGCGACCATGACCACGGGCAGGCGTTTGGTGGCTTCAAAATACAGGTAAGCATGCTTCAGTTCGTCGGCCAGGGCCGTATACTCGGGAAAATCCTTCACATGCTTGGCCAGGTAATCGGAGCTCTTCTGGTTTTTGAATTGGATCGGGAAGATGTGTACGGGAATGAATTCCTGCCCCTGTGCGCGCGCGTTGGCCGCCAGGATGTACAGTTCTTCGATCTGTGCATCATTGACCGGAATACAACCGGTGGTTACACAACTGCCGTGGATGTAGATATCACCACCCGGAGCGATAGAATCACCGAGGATGCGATCGGACGAGTTGGGATAATTGAGGCCCAGCGACAAATGGTATTGGCTGCGTGGGTTGAACTCATTGATGTAATAAAAACCTTCGGGCACCTGGTAATCGCCCTGCATACGTTTGGGACCAAGAGTACCTGCCAGCGCGCATACCTTATAGGTTTTAAATAACTGGAAAGGTTCGTTGGGCGCATTTTTTACCCACACTTCGAGCTGACTATCGTACTTGAACGAACGCAAATACATATAGCGGAAGGGCCAGGCCATGCCTTTTTCCAGGAACTGTTTGCGGAGGGTATCTTCTTTGCGTTTCCAGGCATCGCTGGTGCGGGGAAATGTCTTTTGGTACTCAACAAAGTTGAAGGTGGGGGCAGCGTTCTGCGACCACGCGTAGGTCCCGCCAAGCAAGACCACTGCCACTAGAAGTACATATTTCATCTGGTAGAATCCCACGGATTGATAACGTAATTTTTTGACCTGTTATTTCGGTACTTGGGTCAAATGCAGCATTAAAATTAACACAAATGATGGCGCAAAAATCAGCCCAGATTGTTAACAATGTGAAAAACTAAGTGAAAACCCGTGTAGGAACTACGTGCAGCACCGTAAAAAATGAAGGCAATACGGGCAAAGGTTACGAGGCAGGAATAGGCAACGAGGCAAATAGGCAACGGAGGCATCGAGTGAAATACACTGTACAAGACGCATGCGCCACCAAAATGATAAATGAGATTTTGACAAATAACAAAGGCTCCGGTTATGCCGGAGCCTTGTTGTTGTAAGGTATATTGCAATTGGCTAAATTACAGGTTACCTCTCAGCTCCTGCTCGCGCTCAATGGCTTCGAACAGTGCTTTGAAATTACCCTTGCCGAAGCTCTTGGCGCCCTTGCGTTGGATAATCTCAAAAAACAAGGTGGGCCTGTCTTCAACGGGTTTGGTGAATATCTGCAACAGGTAGCCCTCATCGTCACGATCCACAAGGATGCCCAGCTCTTTTAGCGGTGTTACATCTTCATCGATTTTGCCTACGCGATCCTGCAATTCGTCATAATATGAGGTGGGCACCTGCAGAAACTCTACCCCGCGGTCACGCAGCGCCGTCACGGTTTCAACAATATTGCTGGTAGCCAGCGCAACGTGCTGACAACCTTCTCCATTATAAAAATCGAGGTACTCTTCTACCTGCGACTTCTTCTTCCCTTCTGCCGGTTCATTGATCGGAAATTTTACAAATCCGTTTCCATTACTCATCACTTTACTCATCAGGGCCGAGTATTCGGTAGAGATATCGTTGTCGTCAAAGCTGAGGATATTGCGGAAGCCCATGACCTCTTCGTAGAAGTTTACCCATTTGTTCATTTGATTCCAGCCTACATTGCCCACGGAATGGTCTACGTACAGTAATCCCGTTGGTGTGGGATTGTAGTGGGAGGTCCAGGCACGATAACCCGGCATGAAGGCACCCCGGTAGTTCTTGCGCTCGATGAACAGGTGAACGGTTTCACCATAGGTGTAAATGCCACTCATGATCAACTCTCCATCAGCATCCTGGAGAAGTTTGGGTTCCATAAAGCTGCGGGCACCTCTTTGGGTGGTCTCTTCCCAGGCACTGCGGGCATCCTCCACGCGCAAGGCCAGCATTTTCACCCCGTCGCCATGTTTGTACACGTGGTCGGCGATCTCGTTGTTGGCGCGCAAGGGCGTGGTAAACACGAAAGTCAGTTTCTCCTGGCGAACTGCATAGCTCGCCCGGTCCTTCACACCCGTCTCGGGACCTGCGTAGGCCAATGACTGAAAACCGAAAGCTGTTTTGTAAAAATGAGCCGCCTGCTTAGCATTGCCCACATAGAATTCAACGTAATCGGTGCCTTGCAGGGGCAGGAAATCGTTTTGCGTATGAACGGTCGCAGCCGTTGCCAATTGAGTAGGCATATATAGACGTATTTAAAAGGTCAGTGAATAGATAACCGTAGCAAATAGTAATTCCGTAAAGCAGGTTGTGCAGCCAAGGGGCTGCCGGGGTTTAGTGGAGGGAATCCATGGCCAACGCTTCCATGAGCAGGCTGTACCCTACTCTTTTGTCGTTGAATATTTTATGGTCGTAATCAGGACGCATGCAGCACAAAGATAATTTTTTTTGGTTTCCACCACCAACTTCCGCCAGCTTGTTTTTAGTTCATAACTCCCTATTAATCAAACTTCTTATCCAGTTATGGCGGGAATATTTCATGCCTGCCACCCGATCGCTGTGGCCCAGGTGCCCAACAGCGCCTGGCCACACCCCCCTTTACCAGGCGTTCGACTATCTTGTTTAAAATCAGGCATCTTTTCGGCTTGCCATCTGGCCATAATGCGTATTTTAGGTTCCTGATCGACCGGCTATCGACAGCCGCCTGCTCCTCCTACGATCTTACTGCCCACTGATTCATTCTAAGCTCCATCCATCGTTCCGAACGAATGTTCGGGACCCGTTTGCCCTAACACTATTTCAACCACCAAATCAGCTCATCTATGAACGCCTCTTTGTCTCAGAAATGCATGGCAGAATTCTTCGGCACTTTTGTATTGGTATTTATCGGAACGGGGGCCGCCGTGCTGGCGGGTACACACGTCGGGTTTCTCGGTATCGCCTTTGCCTTCGGCTTATCGGTGCTGACCATGGCCTATGCCATCGGCCATATTTCCGGTTGTCACCTCAACCCGGCGATCACCATTTCCATGCTCGCCACGGGTAAGATCCCGTCTAAAGATGCCCTGGGGTATATCATTGCCCAGATTGCGGGCGCTATCGTAGGGTCGGCCCTGCTCTGGCTCATCGCGTCTGGCAAAGCCGACTACACCATCGCTGCCAATGGCCTGGGCCAGGATGGCGTGGAAGCGGGTTCTCCCGACCACTACTCCCTCACCAGCGGCCTGGTGGCGGAGATCGCCCTCACGGCCATCTTTCTGCTGGTGGTTCACGGCACCACCAGTAAAAACAACAGCAACACGGCCCACGCGGGTATTGCCATCGGCCTGGCGCTGACGATGATCCACATCGTGGGCATCCCGGTCACCGGTGTATCGGTCAATCCGGCCCGTAGTATCGGTCCGGCCATCTTTGTGGGCGGAGCTGCCATCAGCCATCTTTGGGTGTTTATTGTGGGACCGATTATCGGTGGTTTGATCGGTGGCGGCATCTGGAAATTGGTGGATAGTTTCCGGCCATAGGGCAAGTTGCTTTCCCTTATTTTTGCGCCTCAACCTACAGGCATGCAAAAAGTTGGTATTCTCGGCGGCGGACAATTAGGACGAATGTTATTACAGTCTGCTGCCAACTATCCCGTTGAGACCTATGTCATGGAAAATGATCCCGCCTGCCCTGCGGCGCATTTGTGCCATCACTTCGTAAAAGGTGATATTCGGAACTTTGATGATGTGTACAATTTTGGTAAAGGACTGGATGCCATTACCATTGAAATTGAGGCCGTTAACGAAGAGGCGCTGGAAAAACTGGAAAAGGAAGGCGTAAAGGTTTATCCCAAACCGTCCGCGCTCCGGACCATCAAGAACAAAATTCTCCAAAAACAATTCTATAAGGATCACCAAATCCCTACCTCTCCTTTTGTCATTACCCAGAACAAAGCAGAACTGCGTCAGCAAACCGCCTTTTTGCCGGCGGTACACAAGATTGGTCTGGGCGGTTACGATGGCCGTGGCGTACAGGTGATCAAAACCGCCGATGCCATCGACAGTGGGTTCGACGCCCCCTCTGTACTGGAAAAAATGGTGCCCATTCACAAAGAGATCGCCCAGATCGTAGCCATCAACGAAAAAGGTGAGACGGCGCTGTATCCCCCGGTGGATATGGTCATGGACCAGCACCTCAACCTGCTCGACTACCAGATCAGTCCGGCCGATATTCCCGATAAGACCTTGTGGAAGGTAGAAGCCATTGCCCTGGCGGTGGTAAAAGGGCTCAAGAGCCCCGGCCTATTTGCCGTGGAGCTTTTTGTAGACCGCAATGGTGACGTTCTCGTTAATGAAACTGCGCCCCGCGTTCATAACAGTGGCCATCACACCATCGAAGCCAACTACAGTTCACAGTTTGATATGCTGTGGCGGGTGATCCTGGGTTATCCCCTCGGTAATGCCGATCATATCTTACCCGCTGCCATCGTCAATGTGCTGGGGGCGGAAGGTTATAGCGGAGATGTTAAATACGACGGGCTGGATGAGGTTCTGCAGATGGACAATGTGTTTGTTCACATCTACGGGAAAAAACAAACCAAACCCGGCCGCAAGATGGGGCATATAACCATCGTCAGTAAAGATAAACACGACCTGACCTATAAAGCTCATCGCATTAAAAACGCGTTAAAAGTGATTAGTTAAGCTTGTTATGGCTACCACTCATACCCAATTTAACATAGAAGCATTGGTAAAACAGTAACTTAGCCGCGCACCAAATTAACCCAGGAGCCCTAAGCACATGAGACGTAGCATGCCCACTTTTCGCCGTATTACGATGCGACGTGTTGATCGGTCATTGTATGCCAAACAAAGAAACATGAAAGGTAAAAGCCGGTTAGCCGTATTGTTATTATTTGTATGCACGATTGCCTGCAAGGATGAAAAGAAACCTGCGAATGCACCTGCTCCGGGTGCCGGCAAAGGTAATGCGACCCTGCAGGTAGAAGCCTTTATCGTAAAGACCCAGTCACTTGGCGAACAGCTCGAAGTACCGGGCACACTGATGCCCTTCGAGCAAACAGAGATCCGTCCTGAAATCAGCGGCCGTGTAGTAAAACTCAATATACCCGAAGGTAGTTTCGTGAAGAGAGGCACTGTACTCGTCAAACTCTTCGACGAAGACCTGCAGGCACAACTCAAAAAGTTGCAGGTACAATTGCAGATCAATGCCAAGACTGCTGAACGGCAAAAAGAACTGCTCACCATCGGTGGTATCAGTCAGCAGGAATACGACCTGAGCGAACTGGCTGTCAGTAACCTTCGCGCCGACATCGACCTCATTCGTGTCAACATCACCAAAACAGAGATCCGCGCACCTTTCGATGGCCGTATTGGCCTCAAGAGCATTAGCGATGGAGCCTATATCTCCCCTACCACTCTGGTTACTACCATTAGCCAGGTAGGTCAATTGAAGATGGAGTTTTCCGTGCCGGAAAAGTACAGCGACATGATGCGCAAGGGCCGTCCCGTGACCTTCTCTGTAGCTGGTAGCAATAAGACTTTCAACGCCAACGTACTGGCCACCGAATCGGTGATCGAATCCAATACCCGTACGTTACGGGTGCGTACCATCATCGCCAGCAAAGACCCGATCCTCGTACCTGGTGCCTTTGCCAAGGTAGGATTGAAACTGGACCAGGATGATCGCGCCCTTATCATCCCTACCCAGGCAGTAATACCCCAGGCGCGTAACAAACGGGTCTTCGTGTACGCCAACGGGGTGGCCAAATCACAGGTCGTGACCACGGGCATCCGTGACTCTTCCTTTGTACAGGTGACCGATGGGTTGAAGCTGGGCGATACTGTCATCACAACGGGTCTGCTCGCCATTCGTCCCGACGCTAAAATCAAATTATCCAAAGTACAATAAGCGCTCGCCATGAATATTTCAGAACTGAGTTTACGCCGTCCGGTATTGGCAACAGTACTGAACATCGTGATCGTGTTGTTCGGTATCATCGGGTTCACCTTCCTGGGTGTACGCGACTATCCGGCCATCGACCCGCCCAACGTGAGCGTGAGTACCTCTTATCCCGGCGCCAATGCCGAGATCGTTGAATCGCAGATCACCGAACCGCTGGAGAAAGCCATCAATGGTATCGCCGGGGTAAAGAATATCACCTCTACCAGCAGCCAGGGCACCAGCCGTATCAACGTAGAATTTGAATTGAGCATCGACCTCGAGGCCGCTGCCAATGATGTACGCGATAAGGTATCACAAGCTTCCCGCTCCCTGCCCGATGACCTGCCGGCACCACCGGTGGTATCGAAGGCAGATGCCAGCTCCGACGCCATCATCTCGATGACCGTACAGAGCAATACGCGCAACCAGCTCGAGATCACCGAGTATGCCAATAACGTACTGGTTGAAAGATTGCAAACCATTCCCGGGGTGAGTGCCATCCAGGTATGGGGCGAAAAACGCTGGGCCATGCGCATCTGGTTCAACCCCGCCAAACTTAGTGCTTACGGACTTACGCCCGGCGACGTACAATCGGCCCTGGCCCGCGAAAACGTAGAGCTTCCCTCTGGTAAGATTGCCGGTAATGCTACTGAGCTATCTATCCGCACGTATGGGCGCCTGTTCACCGAAGATGATTTCAACAATGTCATCGTCAAGACCGTCAATGGCAATGAGATCCGCCTGAAGGATGTAGCAGAGGCTGTACTGGGCCCTGAAAATGAAGAGACCATTTTGAAGGAGAGTATGATCCCGATGATTGGCCTGGCCCTGGTACCGCAACCTGGCTCCAACTACGTGGCCATCTCCGAAGAGTTTTACAAACGCTTCGAGCAGCTCAAGAAGGAGATTCCCGACGATGTCAAGCTCAACATCGCCCTCGACCAGACGCGCTTTATCAAGCAATCGATATCGGAAGTAGAAGAAACCCTGATCATTGCCCTGATACTGGTGGTATTGATCATCTATCTCTTCTTCCGCGACTGGCTCATCTCGGTACGTCCGCTGATCGATATTCCGGTATCGCTGATCGGTGCGTTCTTCATCATGTACCTCAGTGGCTTTACGATCAACGTGCTGTCGCTGTTGGGTATCGTACTCGCTACCGGTCTGGTGGTGGATGACGGTATCGTGGTCACGGAAAACATCTTCAAGAAGATGGAGCAGGGTATGGATAAATACCGCGCTGCCAAAGAAGGTTCCAAAGAAATTTACTTTGCCGTTATCGCTACGTCGATCACCCTCGCAGTTATCTTTTTACCCATCATTTTCCTCCAGGGCTTTACCGGCCGTTTGTTTCGCGAGTTTGGAATCGTGGTAGCAGGCGCGGTATTGATCTCGGCCCTGGTATCACTGACACTGACACCGGTACTGAACGTCAAGCTGACCCGCAAGGTGCACAAGCATGGCTGGTTCTACAATAAAACAGAACCCTTCTTCCAGGCTATGGAAAATGGTTACTTCAATTCTCTGAAGCGTTTCATGCGGGTACGCTGGATTGCCTGGTTGTTGATATTAGGTTGTTTTGCGATCATACTGTTGATCGGTAGCGGCCTTAAATCGGAATTGGCGCCGATGGAAGACCGCAGTCAGTTCCGCCTGCAGGTCTCTGCTCCGGAGGGCACCTCCTACGATGCGATGGATGCGTATATCGACCGACTCTCGCAGTTCATGCTCGACTCCATCAAACCGGAAGAACGTAAGATCGTACTCTCTATCACTGCGCCTGGTTTCAGCGGTGCCGGTTCCGTCAACTCCGGCAACGTGCGGGTAACACTGGTGGATCCCCAAGACCGTACCCGTTCGCAGGAAGACATCGTAAACATGGTCAACCGCAACCTCAACAAATTCTCCGAAGGACGTGCGATCGCGGTACAGGAGCAGACCATTTCCGTAAACCGTCGCGCCGGCCAACCGGTGCAATTCGTTATTCAGAACAACAACTTCGACAAGCTGAAGGAAGTATTGCCCAAGTTTATCGAAGAAGCCAATAAAAGCGGCGTGCTCATCAACGTCGATGCCGACCTCAAGTTCAACAAACCGGAACTGAACATCGATATCGATCGTATCAAGGCCAGTCAACTGGGCGTTAGTATTGCCGATGTGTCGCAAACCCTGCAGCTGGCTTTGAGTAACCTGCGGCTGGGTTACTTCTACCGTGAAGGCAAACAATACCAGGTGATCGGTCAGGTAGCCCGCAACGACCGCGACGATCCTACCGACCTGAAGAATATCTATGTGCGCAACAACCGCAACGAGATCATTTCGATGGACAACCTGGTGAGCATCCGCGAAGAGACCACCCCTCCTACCCTGTATCACTTCAACCGGTACAAATCGGCGACACTGTCTGCCAGTCCGGCCAATGGTAAAACACTCGGAGAAGGCATCAAAGCGATGGAAGATATCGCCAGCCGTTTGCTGGATGATACCTATGCCACTTCATTGTCGGGTCCTTCCCGTGATTTCAAAGAGAGCTCCGGCAATATCGGCTTTGCGTTGATCCTGGCGATCGTGCTGATCTACCTGGTACTGGCCGCGCAATTTGAAAGCTTTATCGATCCTGCTATCATCATCCTGACGGTACCGATGGCCTTTGCCGGTGCGATCCTGTCACTCTGGTTATTTGATCAAACCCTCAATATCTTCTCGCAGATCGGTATGATCATGCTGATCGGTCTGGTTACGAAGAACGGTATCCTGATCGTGGAGTTTGCCAACCAGAAACAATTGCAGGGACTGTCTAAGCGGGAGGCGGTAACAGAAGCGGCGCAGGCACGTCTGCGGCCCATCCTGATGACGAGCCTCGCCATGGCCCTCGGCGCGTTGCCGATCGCTATGTCGCTGGGCGCGGCGGCTACCAGCCGGATCCCCTTGGGTATCGTGATCGTAGGTGGTATCATGTTCTCGCTGATATTGACCCTCTATGTGATCCCGGCTATTTACAGCTTCCTGTCGCGTAAAAAGAAAAAGAGTGAAATGGAATTGATGGATGAGGCATTTTTAAATGAAAAAACGCAGTCCGAGGTTCACCATGCATAAATGCATTCTGATTATGAAAAGAGTCCTTGTATTCTTTATCGCCATCGTATTGACGGGTGTTGCCCAGGCGCAGGATTCACTGACGCTGCAGGAGGCGATCGAAGCGGCCCTCAAAAACAACTACGATATCCTGTTGTCGCGCAATGATGCCGAATCCTACGCCATCGATTATTCTTATTCCTGGGCAGCCTTCCTGCCACAGGTGAACGGAACTGCCGGCACTACCTGGAATAAGAACAACCAGCAGCTCAAATTCCAGAAGCGTGTTGGTGGGGGCGATAGTAGCGTTACCCGTGATGCGGTGAAGACGCACAATATGAACTATGCGCTCAACCTCAACTGGACCCTGTTTGATGGTTTGAAAATGTTTGCTACCCGTGAGCGGCTCGAAGAGCTCGACAAACTGGGTGAGCTGGGGGTGAAAACGCAGGTGGTGAATACCGTTGCATCGGTCGTCAATAGTTATTATATCATCGTACGGCAGAAGCAACAACTGCGGGCCATCGAAGAGCAGATCTCCATCAATGAGGAGCGGGTAAAGCTGGCCGACAAGAAGATCTCCGTGGGGCTGGGCAGCAAACCCGAATTGCTGCAGGCACGTGTGGACCTCAACGCCCAGAAAGCCGCTCAGTTAACGCAATTGACGCTGATCGCGCAATTGCGCGACCGGCTGAACCAGATGATCGGTTTTCGCACGGGTGTAGTGTACAATGTAAGCGATAGTATTCCGCTGAATATGTCGCTGCAGTTTGGCGAGTTTGCCCAAAAGTTTGAGGAAAGCAATCCCTCGCTGTTGTTTGCCAAAAAGAACATCGATATCTCCCGCATCAGTTTGCGGGAACGCAAGGCCGACCTGTTCCCCACGCTTTCGTTCAACTCTTCGTACAACTTCACGCAAAACGACAACAGTGTGGCGGTAAACATCAACCAGCCTTTCTTCAACCGCAATAAAGGATTCAATTACGGATTTGGTCTCAATGTGCCGATCCTGAATGGCTTCAATACCAAACGACTCATCAGGCAGGCGGAGATCGATATCCGGTACAATCAACTGTTGTACGCCAACCAACGTTCGCAGATCGACATGGGCATCAGCAATGCCTTCAAGGACTATGAGCTGCAAAAGCAATTGCTGGCACTGGAGGATGACAACATCCAACTGGCCAAAGAAAACGTGATGATCGCCCTGGCCCGTTTCAAACAGGGAGTATCGACCTACCTCGAATTGCGGGAAGCGCAGATCAGTTTGCAGGATGCTTACAACCGTTTGATCGCCGCCCGGTACAATACCAAGCTGGCGGAGACCGAACTGTTGCGATTGAAGGGCGACCTGGTACGGTAGTTTTACTAAAACGACTACAGAAAATACGATGCATACAAGTGTTTTTGTGTCGTGGGGTGATAATTTTTCCCTTTCTTTGCGGTTCAAATCAATCCTTGCATGAATCCGCAGGTAGGTATTATAATGGGTAGCGATAGTGATCTGCATGTAATGCAAGCTGCTGCCGATATTCTTTCAACATTTGGTATTACTTTCGAACTGACCGTGGTGTCGGCACACCGTACCCCTTTGCGCATGGTTGACTATGCCACCCAAGCGCGTAAAAGGGGCCTTAAAGTGATCATTGCCGGCGCCGGCGGTGCCGCTCACCTGCCTGGCATGGTGGCCTCCCTGACCCCCCTTCCTGTTATCGGTGTTCCCGTCAAATCGTCCAATTCGATCGACGGTTGGGATTCCGTACTCTCCATTCTCCAGATGCCCAATGGCATCCCTGTGGCCACCGTGGCGCTCAATGCCGCTAAAAATGCGGGTATTCTGGCTGCTTCCATCATAGGTGCTTTCGATGAGCAGATCGGTGATAAAGTAGCCGATTACAAAAAGAACCTCGAAGCGGAGGTCCTTGCGAAAGCTGATAAACTGAAAAAAGAAGGCTGGCATAACCAGTACGATCAATAAGGATTGCTGTTGTATTGCAGAGGACACCGTAAATCTTGCCCAGGCAGGTAGTATAAATACATTATATGAAGTTGACGCTAACAGATTTTAAGATCCTTTCGACATTTCCTTCCGGATCTGGTATCGAGTTTCATGATGACAAGGTATGGGTGGTAGGCCGTGACGCCAAAGAGGTGTTGCTCATGAACAAGCGCTGGAAAGACCTGGAACATATTTCCCTGGTCGATCTCTCCGGAATCCCGTTGACCGAATCCATCGAATCTGATCTCGAAGCTACTACAGTGGTTGTCGTCAACAGCATTCCCCGTATGCTGATCCTTGGATCGGGTACCCGCTCCCACTACCACAACAAAGCCATCCTTTTTGACCTGGACAGCTACCAGAAAGACGAGTTTGACATGACCGTGTTTTACGATCGTGTTCGGGCTGCCGGTATTACCGATCTCAATATCGGCTCTGCCGCTACCCTGGATGAAGGACATATCATTCTCGCCAACCGCGGTAGCGCCGAACGGCCCGATAATCACCTCATCATAACCCGCAGCCTGTTCTGGAAAAACCAGGCAGATGCCGAACTGCAGGTGCTGCCTATCAAGTTCCCCGGCAAGGATGAGAAAATAAAACAAGCCGGCATTACCGGGCTTACTTATTCCCTGGTCAATGATTGGTTGATCTTTACGGCCTCTACACCCGACAATGGTATTGGTGTACCGGGCGACAGCTATCTCGGCATCATCGAGAACGCCTCCCGTAAGATCGGCCGCAAAGACATGAAGGTAAACGAGCTGATTCCACTGGGCAGTGCGGAGAAATCGATGAAGGGCTACAAGGTCGATTCCGTGTGCCTGCAATCGGAGAAGAATAACCGGGTAAAGCTGCAACTGGCTGCCGACAACAACGATGGCGTTTGCTGTCTCTTTAAAGTAAGGATCAAATAACAAGCATAGGTGCTGTATAAAGAAAATCCCGCCTCTTACGAGTGCGGGATTTTCTTTATATACCATCGCGGATGATCCGCTCTTTTTATTGTTGGTGTATGATCACAAACTCCTGTTCCAGGGCCAGGGAAGCATTCAATATACAGCGGATGAAATCCTTCCCATATTGTGCGTAGTAAGGCATAAAGTTTTCGACCCGCTCCTGTAATCCGCCTGTAGGGAACAGGGCCGTCTTGATCGCGTTGATCTGGATTTGCTCCTGCTCATATTTTTTCTTTTCTGCCCGCAACATCTTTTTCTCCAGTTCCTGCAAGGGCTTCAGGGTTTTCACTTCCAATGCTTCGATATGCGGTACGAGTGTTTCATCGACATGGCCCGCCTTCTCCCGCAGGCGTTTGTACAGCTCCTCGGCGGCCTGCAGTTCCTGTTCCAGTTTTAGGTGACCATTGGATTGCCGGGTGACCAGCTGCGTCAGCAATTGCTGCTCGGTCTGGAAGAAATCGGCGATGGAGAAGTTCATCTTCTGGATCTTCTCTTCCCATTTCTCCTCGATGAGGAGGAATGAATTTCTGATCACCAGTACCGGGAAAGAAACTTTATAGTGATGGAGCAGGTCTTTCAACTCGAGCCAGTAGGCCGTTTCTCCCCCACCGCCAATAAAGGCGATGTTGGGCAGCAGGGTTTCCTGGTATATACCCCGTAAGATCACGTTGGGACTAAAGCGCTCGGGATGATCGTGTAGTTCTTTTTTCAGTGTCTCGGCCGTAAAGCGAATATCCTGTCCCACTACAACCCATTCGTCACCTTGTTTCTCGATGCGCTCGCGAATACCACCCTCCAGGTAAAACAGGTTGATGGCCCTCGGGTTGGCCTGTACTTTATATTGTTCGCTAAGTCCTTTGATCGTTTGCTCCACAATACCAGAGGCTGTCTGGTGGAAGAGATCATCTTCAAAAACGGGCAGCATGATGCGCTTTAGCTCGGCATTGTCGGGCAACAGCACCACCAACCCATATTCGCCAAAGAGGGCATTGAGTAATTTGAACGTCGCCGTTTGAATATCGGGGCTGTTTGTATAGCAATCTTTCAGTAAGGCTACCAGCTCTTTTCCATGTGGCAATACCGACAACTCTCCTTCTATCCGGTGCAGGATAGGTTCCAGGCCTTTGGTGTTCATCCGTCCTACGGCGCCGGTCTGTTGTGTATTCCACACCAGCTTATCGCCACTCAGCCAGATATTACCCAGCTCATCGAGATCGGCATCTTCACTGCCGATCCAGAATACCGGTACAAAATCGTATTGAGGCAGCTCCTGTTTCAATTGTTGCGCCAGCCTTACCGCATGTAATGTTTTATAGACAAAGTACAGGTGGCCGGTGAAGATGGCCGGTTGATGGGCCGTGGTGATGGTAAACGTATTGCTGTTGGCCAGCAGGTTGATATTCCTGTTCACCGCCTCGTGGGTAGCTAAACCGGCGTACTGCTGTTTAAGCGCGGTCACCAGCGCTTCGCGGTGCTGTGGCAATTGCTGCCGTTGCCGTATTGCCTCCTGTACCCCTTGCAAGGTAGGTTCGTGTTGATAAAACGGACGTATAGACGGCGATTGCTGCAGGTAATCGGTGACTATCTTCGAGAAATAACCAGTAGCAACGTAAGGTAACTGTGTAGTATTACAATTCATAAGCGCTTAAACGATCGTAAAAGTACAAATTGCGGGCGGCAATTCTAACCGCCGGCCATTTTTAACAAAGTCGACACCAAAAGGTTCTGCCTGTCACGGCCAGGTAATGCACCGGGCCACGACAGGCAGTCCTTTGTCAAATCGTTGTAAACACTACGTACAGTGCTATTTCCGGTGACTACCAGCCTGTTCACCTGGGTGTACAAGCTGTGCGCAAAGGAATGTTAAAGCTGTGTTCCTTATTTGAAGCGTTCAACACTAAACGCGGAAGTATCGATGGTGGGTTTGCTGCCCTGCACGATCTCCTGGACAAGTTTACCGGTGCCGGCACCCAGGGCTACCCCCAGCATGGCATGGCCACCAGCCAGGCTCAGGTTGGCAAACTTGCTGTGACGGCCGATATACGGCAGGCCATCGGGGCTCAGCGGACGTAAGCCACTCCAGATCTTTTCCGGCTTGGGAAACTCGACCGGCAGGTTGGGATAATAGGTTTTAACCGCTTTATAAATAGCGTGTGCTCTTTTTTCGAGGGTGGGTGATTGCAGTCCGCTGATCTCCATGGTACCACCCATACGGAGGTCGGCGCCCATGGGTGTCATGGCCACGCGGTCGTCTACCAGGATCGACGGATAACGCAGGTTGCGTGCTACTTTTTCGTAGGTGATGCTATATCCTTTACCGGCCTGCAGGAGCAGGTCGACGCCAAGCATTTTGGTGAGTTCCGGCATCCAGGAACCATTGGCGATCACCAGCTCTTCGCTCGTGAACTTGCCTTTATCGGTCAATACAGCGGTCACTTTGCCCGCCTTGGTTTCAAACCCGGTAACGGTGGTATTCAGTTGCAGGTTGACCCCGGCGGCTTGCAGATGGCTCTTCAGGCTCTTCATGAACTTGCCGGGATGCATATGGCAATCCTGTGGGTACAATACGCCACCCCGCACATTCAATTCTACGTCGGGCTCCATGGCCTGTACTTCCTGGGCGGTCAGTATTTTGGTATCTACTTTGAAATGGGCGGCTTCTTCGGCCAGCTCGATCTCATGTTTTTCTGTCGAAGCATTCTTGTACAACATCAGGCAACCGATCTCCTGCATGTCGAAGTTGTCGCCGAGTGCATGCTTCATCTCGATGGTGAGCTCGCGGCTCAGGTGCAGGATGTTGTTGAGGTGGGGGGCTCCATGCTCCACGTTGGCTGCATTCGCTTTTTTGTAGAAAGCGAGGCACCAGCGGATCAGGTCCCAGTTGAGGCGGGGTTTGATGTAAAAGGGACTATCCGAGCGTAACATCCAGCGCATGCCCTGGGCAACGATGCCGGGCGTAGCGAGGGGAACAAAATGGCTGGGTGACACATAACCTGCATTACCGAAAGATGTACCATCTGTAATGTCTCCTCTTTCAATGACGGTCACCTGGTGGCCTGCCTGCTGCAGATAATAGGCACTGCTCAATCCGATGATACCACCACCAATAATTGTTACTTGCTTGCTCATAGTTAATACAGGGATCCCTTTGATTTGATGAAATAGAAAAGCCGCCCGGCAAGCTTTTTACAGCCCAACCGGACGGCTTTCCGGTTTACTTGGTTGAGAACTTATAGACTGTTGTTTGTGTATAGGTTTCGCCCGGCTTTAAGATCGTGCTGGGGAAAGAAGGCTGATTGGGTGAATCGGGGAAATGTTGTGTTTCCAGGCAAAGACCAGCATGTTTTACATACTTCTTGCCACCCTTGGTATTGGTCAATGTACCGTCCAGGAAGTTGCCGCTATAGAACTGCACCCCTGGTTCGGTGGTGAATACTTCCATGTAACGACCGCTGGCAGGATGGTACAATGCACCGATCTGCTCCAGGCCGGCACCTTTGGTCAGCACCCAGTTGTGGTCGAATCCGCCTTCTACTTTGCCGATATCGTTACCGATCTTCTTGGCGGTATTGAAGTCGAATGGTGTGCCTTTTACATCGGGCAGTTGACCCGTGGGGATCAGCTTTGCATTCACGGCTGTATACTTATCCGCTTTCAGCTGCAGCTCGTGGTCGAGCACGGTAGAGTCTGCACCAGCGCTGAGGTTGAAATAAGCATGGTTGGTGAGGTTGATCGGTGTAGCCTTGTCGGTCGAGGCTTTGTACTCGATCTTCAGCTCGTTGTTACCGGTCAGTGTGTACACTACTTCTGTATGCAGGTTGCCGGGATAACCTTCTTCACCATCCACGCTGTGGTAAGTGAGTTGCAGGCTGCTATCGCTTAACGGATTGCCGGTCCATACCACTTTGTCGAACCCTTTGTTGCCACCGTGCAGGGTGTTGCCATTGTTGTTCAGCGCCAGGGTGTAGGTTTTGCCATCGAGGGTAAACTTACCATTGGCGATGCGGTTGCCATAACGGCCGATCAAAGAACCGAAATAAGGATTACCAGCTTGCTGATAGCCACTCAGGGAATCATAGCCCAATACGACATCTCCGAAGGTGCCGCTTTTGTCGGGCGCCATCAGGTGGGTGATGGTACCACCATAGTTCAGGATCTTTACACTTACCCCGTTGCCATTGGTCAGGGTGTACTCGATCACCTCTTTGCCATCGGTTGTTCCAAAAGGTACTTGCGTCAAACTCATTTTTGCGGCTGTTGCGGTTGTTGAAGAATCAGATTTTGGTTCAGCAGTAGTGCCACCATCGTTGCAGCTTACTATTGCAGCGGCCATACTCAGACTAAACAGGGAATGCGTAATCAATCGTGTTGATTTCATATAGCTGGTTTATGTTTTTGAAACGGTAAGATAATCAAAGTCAGCAAAGAAGAAGTCAAACACGTACACCATTCCCGGCCGCTGGAGCCGCCTACAAAACCTGGAAGCCGTGTGCGTACGGATCATCCTGCGGATCGATGGAAATACTGTTGTATCCGTGGATCCTGGCCCAACCTTCGATGCTGGGCCTGATGGCCGGCTTACCCGTACCAAACGCATTGGGTATTTCTTCTTCTATGCGGCCAATAAATTTAGAGCCTATAATACTCTCGTGTATAAATTCATCGCCTTTTTTCAACAGTCCCTTGGTATACCACTGGGCCATACGGGCCGAGGTACCGGTACCACAGGGAGAACGGTCGATCGCTTTGTCGCCGTAGAAAACGGCGTTGCGGGCTGTGGAGGTTTTGTCCAAGACCGCACCGGTCCACAATACGTGCGAGCAGCCATTGATCGTGGGATCTTCGGGGTGCACAAACTCGTACTTTTCGTTGATCCGTTTGCGCATCTCGCGTGCCCAAGCGATCAGCTTATCGGCCGGGTAATGCTCCAGTCCCTTGAAGTTCTTCTGCACATCGACAATCGCGTAGAAATTACCACCATACGATACGTCGATCACCAACTCGCCCAGTTCGGGACATTCCACCGTCAGTTCGGTAGCGGCAAGATACGCCGGAATATTTGTCAATTTAACACTTTTAACCTTTTCTCCCTCCTGCGTATAGGTGATCCTTACCAGGCCCGCAGGTGCTTCCATCAGGATCACGCCGGGTGTTTTTGGTTTGATCAATCCTTCTTCTACCGCGATGGTGATGGTCCCGATCGTGCCATGACCACACATGGGTAAGCAGCCGCTGGTTTCGATGAACAGTACCGCCACATCATTTTTCGGATCGTGTGGGGGATACAGGATACTGCCGCTCATCATGTCGTGCCCCCGGGGCTCGAACATGAGGCCTTTGCGGATCCAATCATATTCTTTCAGGAAGTGCTGGCGCTTTTCGCTCATGTTGCTGCCGGTGAGGGCGGGACCTCCGTCGGCTACGAGACGGACGGGATTGCCGCAGGTATGGGCATCCACACAATGGAAAACATGTCCTGTGAGTGGTTTGGCCAGGGTAACGGTATGCTTGGTAATGGGGTTGTTCGTCATGATGAAAGGTTGGATAGTATAGATGCGTTCCGGCCCCGGAGGGCGAGCCGGAACAGCACATAGCTTCTTATAGTGCGTTTTTCGTCATTTCATTGTTCACGGTTCTCCAGATGCCCAGCGGGTTGCTGCTCTTCAGCTCTTCGGGCAGCAGGCTATCGGGCCAACCCTGGAAGGACACGGGGCGGGCAAAACGTTTGATGCCATCGGCGCCTACCGAGGTAAAGCGGCTGTCGGTGGTGGCGGGGAAAGGTCCGCCGTGTTGCATACTGAGCGCCACTTCCACGCCGGTGGGTACACTGTTGAGGATAAAGCGTCCGCAGATATTCTTCACCGCATCTACCAGTGCTTCGTTGTCGAGGATATCCTGCTCGGTCGCCATCATGGTAGCGGTCAGCTGTCCTTCGATCTTTTCGGCTACCTGCAACATTTCGGCGAGGTCGGCACAACGGATTACGATCGAGTAAGGACCAAATACTTCCTGGTGCAATACGGGATTGTTGAGGAATGCCTGGCCGGTAGCGGAAGCGATGGCTGGTACGCCCTGGTTGGCAGCGGGTGCCGTGGCCGACTCGGCTACGGTGGCTACTTCCTGTTGTGACAGGGCCTTCGCCTTGTTCTCTCCATAGGCTTTGGCGATGCCGGGGTGCAGCATGGTGCCGGGGGCAATTTTTTTAATCTCTTCACCCAGGGTATTGATAAAGGTTTGCAGTGCTTCGCCTTCGATACCGATCAGCAAACCTGGGTTGGTACAGAACTGACCGACGCCGAGGGTGATGGAACCTGCATACATTTTTGCAATGTCTGCTGCCGACTGCTCCATTTTGCCGGGCATTAACCAAACGGGGTTGATGCTGCCCATTTCGGCAAATACGGGGATGGGCTCTTTGCGTTCGTTGGCCCAGTCGAACAGGGCTTTGCCGCCCAGGTAAGAACCGGTAAAGCCAACGGCTTTTGTATAAGGATGGGTGACGAGTGCTTTACCCACTTCGAAAGCAGCGCCATGTACATGGGTAAAGGTTCCGTCGGGAAGATTCAGTTTTTTAACAGCCTCGTTGATGATACCGGCAACGAACTCGGAGGTGCCGGCATGGGCGGGGTGTGCCTTGACGATCACCGGGCAACCTGCTGCGAGTGCGGTAGCGGTGTCGCCGCCGGCCGTAGAGTAGGCAAACGGGAAATTGCTGGCGCCAAAGACCACTACAGGGCCCAGGGGCACGAGCATTTTACGGATATCGGGTTTGGGAGGGGTACGTTCTGCGTTGGCGGTATCGATGCTGATCTCGAGCCACTCTCCTTTCTCACAGGCGTCGGCATAACTGGTCAGTTGAAATACGGTGCGTCCTTTTTCATTGCGCAGGCGTGCCTCGGGCAGGTTGGTTTCGCGCATGGCTGTATGGATCAGCTCATCGGGAGCATTTTCCAGACCGGTGGCGATGGCGCGCATCAGGCCGGCACGTTGCTTCAGGGACAATTTTCTAAACTGGTGGAATGCCTTCCAGGCCTTTTCCATTACATCATTGATCTCGGCTACGGTTGCATCTTTATACATAGTAAACTCTTTTTACATGAATTGGCTAATCATCTTTGCCCGGCTTCCAACAGGGCCGGGTCACAGTATTGTTGCAGCAATATACAAAGCAGCGGGGCAAAGGTAAAAAGAACCGGGTGAGCTTCCCTGCCGGACGACTCACCCGGTTATATCCCTTACAGGTAGTTATTCACCACCGAAAGATTCAGGTAGTCGGGTAATACGGGGCGTGTGCGCATGCCTTCGTCGATGATGGCCTGTACGCGTGCACGCTCTTCACCGATGATGCGGAGACGGGGGGCACGGGTGTGCTCGGAACCGATACCGGTAGCTACCGATGCCAGTTTGATGTATTGTACCAGCTTGGCATCGATATCGAGGTCGAGCAATGGCATGAACCAACGGTAGATAGCAGCCGCTTCTTCCAGCTGACCAGCCTTTACCAGGCGGTAGATCGCTACTGTTTCGCGGGGGAATGCGTCGACGAGACCAGCCACCCAGCCATCAGCGCCCATCACGAGCTCTTCCATCGCAAGCGGGTCTACGCCACACATGATCTTGTAGCGATTACCGAAACGGTTGATCATCCGGGTTACGTTACTCACGTCGCGGGTTGATTCTTTCACGGCACCGATATTGGTGCATTCGGTCAGCTCTTCGAACATGTCGAGGGTGATCTCGATCTTATAATCGACCGGATTGTTATAGAGGATGATCGGGAGGTCGGTATTCGACGCGATCGTTTTGAAGTACTCTACCGTTTCGCGGTGGTCGCTCTTGTAGCGCATCGGCGGCAGCAGCATCAAACCTTGCGCTCCCCATTTGGCAGCGAGGGTCGCCTGGTTGATGGCTTCTCTTGTTGAGCCTTCTGCAATATTGAGGAGCACAGGTACCTGGCCGGCAGCTTTCTGGAGCGCGGTCTTCACCAATGCTTCTTTTTCAGCAATTGTGATAACACTGGCTTCGCCCAGTGTGCCACCAAGGATCAAGCCATCGACACCAGCTTCGATCTGGGCTTCGATGTTTTTCTCAAATAAGGGGAGATCCAATTCATCATCGGGTGTAAACTGTGTTGTGAGTGCAGGGAAGACACCTTTCCATTCAAAATGCATGGGCTTATAATTTTGATCAAAACTACGGTTGTACTGATATATTTGTTTGGCGGTATTTAATCAGTTTTAGTACAAAATTCGCAGGGTTGGATGGTAGATGCTTGCTGGCGCCTCTTTTACAGTTGGTAAATGATCGTTTTGCGTTTTCGGTTGCAGCTGCGTTAGGTAGGGTGCAAACGTTTCCGGTGGTCGTCTCCCTCCAACCATCCTGTGCCGTCTGCACCGGCAGCTATCTGCCGATCGCTATCAATATACCCATTATTAGTTTACCAATTCTCCTTCCAGGTCGTAGTCGTAGGCCTTGGTGATCTTTACATACACGAATTCGCCGGGGGTAAGCCTTTTGGTGGTGTTGACGATGACTTCGTTGTCCACTTCCACACTGTCGAATTCGGTACGGCCCAGGTAACGACCAGATTCCTTTTTATCGATCAATACTTTGAATGTCTGTCCTATTTTCTCCTGGTTCTTCTCCAGGCTGATCTCCTGCTGCACTTCCATGATCTCCTGTGCCCGGGCCTCTTTTTCTTCGGCGGGGATATTGTCTTCGAACCCGTAAGCCGAAGTGTTCTCCTCATGCGAGTAGGTGAAGATACCTACCCGGTCAAAGCGGTGTTCGCGCAGGAAATCCTTTACATCTTCCACATCCTGCTGCGTTTCGCCGGGGAAGCCGGTGATGAGTGTGGTACGCAGGCAGATGCCGGGTACTTTTTCGCGGATGGTGCTGATCAGTTCGCCCATTTCCGCCCTGGTGATCTGGCGGCGCATGGCTTTCAACATAGGATCGCTGGCATGTTGCAGCGGCATGTCGAGGTATTTACAGATGTTGTCCCTTTCGCGGATCACATCCAGTATTTCAAGGGGGAACTTCGAAGGGTACGCATAGTGCAGCCGGATCCATTCCAGGCCTTTTACGTCGGCCAGTTTATGCAACAGCTCTGCCAGCATGCGTTTTTTATAGATGTCGAGGCCGTAGTAGGTCAGTTCCTGGGCGATGAGCATCACTTCTTTCACGCCCATCTTCACCAGGCGTTCTGCTTCTTCTACCAGCGACTCGATGGGGCGGCTCACGTGGGTGCCGCGCATCAGCGGAATGGCACAGAAAGAACAGGTGCGGTTACAGCCTTCGGAGATCTTGAGGTAGGCATAATGTTTCGGCGTGGCCAGCAGGCGTTCGCCGATCAGTTCTGCTTTATAGTCTGCTTCAAATTGCTTCAGGATGAGGGGCAGTTCCATCGTGCCGAAATAGGCATCTACTTCGGGGATTTCCTGCTCGAGGTTGTTTTTGTACCGCTCGCTGAGGCAACCGGTCACATATACTTTGTCGAGCTTGCCTTTGCGCTTCAGGTCTACCTGATCGAGGATGGTATTGATGGACTCTTCCTTGGCTTTGTCGATAAAACCACAGGTATTGACCACCACAATATTGTGATCGAGTTTCTTGTTCTCGTGCACCACGTTGATATCATTGGCTGCGAGCTGACCGCTCAGCACTTCGCTATCCACCATGTTCTTGCTACAGCCCAGCGTAATGATATTGACCTTATCCTTTTTTAATGACCTCGTTTTCATAATATTTAAACAGCCGGCAAAGGTACGCCGCTTCCCCCAAAAGTACCAATTAAGTTGATCGGTATAAGGGATTTTACCAACGCTTCCCAGGGCGGGAATGGGCTATTCGCACTACTGTCCATTGGGGCCCGCCGCGGTTATTATCTCATGGTTTGCAGGTATTTATGACCAGTATTTTTGAGATTTAGGTATCTTGCGGCCCATTTGGCACAATATTTATAATTACGAGCACTAAATAAACTAGACATGAAAAAAGTAACCATTGTTGCAGTAGCTATGATCTGTTTGCTGACCATCGGGCAAACAGCCTATTCCCAATCAACCGGCAGCACGTACAAAACAGCCCTGGGCGCCAAAGTTTATTTTGGTAACGGTACCCTGGGTGGCGTTAACATCAAACATTTCCTGAACAACAATGGTGCGCTGGAAGGCTCGCTGTTGTTTGAGAATGGCTATGTTGGTATTGAAGGTCTGTACGACTGGCATGGTGACATCGCTGGTGCGGCAGGTCTGAAATGGTATGTAGGTGGTGGTGGTATGGTATTGTTCCCTACCAAAGATTACCTGGATACCTGGTTTGCCCTGCGCGGTACGCTCGGTCTGGATTACAAATTCACCGGCGCTCCTATCAGCGTAGCTTTTGATGTGAACCCCACTTTCCAGCTCGCTCCTAATACCGACTTCCACTTCTGGGGAGGTTTTGCGTTCCGTTTTGCGTTCTAATCCGTGAAGAAAGAATTTGCCTGCATAGAGAAAGGGCGTGTTGTCACCAACACGCCCTTTTCTTATTGTGATTATTTGTGCGCTTTTTTGCTGATCCGGGTTAGTCTTTCTTCTCCAGGTTGAAGAGGCTATCGACGAACTCGTGTTTGTCGAAGACGAGCAGGTCTTCCATCTTTTCACCCATTCCGATAAACTTGACGGGGATCTTGAACTGGTTGGCAATCGCCAATACGACGCCGCCCTTGGCGGTACCGTCGAGCTTGGTAATGGCCAGGGCCGATACATCGGTGGCAGCGGTAAACTGGCGGGCCTGTTCCAGGGCGTTCTGCCCGGTTGAGCCATCCAGTACCAGCAATACTTCATGTGGTGCTTCGGGAATATGTTTTTGAATAACCCGTTTGATCTTGCTCAGCTCATCCATGAGGTGGGCTTTGTTGTGCAGGCGGCCGGCGGTATCAATGATCACTACGTCGGCGCCTTTTGACACGCCACTCTGAACAGTATCGAAAGCGACGGAGGCGGGGTCGGCGCCCATGCCCTGCTTCACGATGGGTACTCCTACCCGATCGCTCCAGATGGTCAGTTGGTCGACGGCGGCGGCCCGGAAAGTATCGGCAGCACCGAGCAATACGGATTTACCGGCTTTCTTGAAGTTGTAGGCCAGTTTACCGATGGTGGTGGTTTTACCCACCCCATTCACGCCCACTACGAGGATGACGAAGGGTTTGGCGGGCAGTGTCGAGTCGAATGAATAAGCGGACGCCTCGGGGGCATCTACCAGCAGGCTTTCGATCTCCTGTTGCAGGATGCCATTGAGTTCAGCAGTATTGAGGTACTTGTCTTTCGATACGCGTTTTTCAATGCGTTCGATGATCTGCACGGTGGTTTCGATACCCACGTCGGCACTGACCAGGGCTTCTTCGAGGTTATCCAATACTTCGTCGTCGACCGTACTTTTACCAGCAATGGCTTTGGTCAGCTTTGACAGGAAGCCGGTCTTCGTTTTCTCCAACCCCTGGTCGAGTGTTTCTTTCTCTTTTTTACCGAATAATTTATTGAACAGGCCCATACTGCTGAAAGGTTTAATGAACACAAAAAGCTGTTCCTATGAAAGAACAGCTTTTAAATATTATACTTACTCACCCATTATTTTTGAGCCAGGAAATCCTTCACTTTCTCTTTGTGCACGATCTGCTCCTTGAAAGTGTAGGCACCAGTTTTGGGGCTGCGAACCGCACGGATCACTTTGGTCCAGTTCTTCGCTTCTGCTGAAGCCTTCGCATCCTTAACCTTCGAGTTTTTAGAAGCTGCTTTTGCCATATATACTTAATTTGAAAATTAGCGAATTTGAAAATTGAGCATTCGTCATGCTCTGTACCAACATCTGTACTAATTCATTTTCAAATTAGCACATTTTCATCCTACCAATTACTTGATTTCCTTGTGCACAGTCACCTTTTTCAGGATGGGGTTGAATTTCTTCAACTCCAGGCGCTCAGGGTTGTTTTTCTTGTTCTTGGTAGTGATATAGCGGCTGGTACCGGGTTGACCACTGGTTTTGTGCTCAGTGCATTCCAGGATCACCTGTACTCTGCTTCCTTTCTTTGCCATTGTTATAGACTTTTTACTTTACTTTAAGTTAGATTTTCTCGCCTTGGGCTCTCAGCTCCTTCACCACCACGTTCAAACCTCTCTTGTTGATGGTACGGATACCTTCAGTAGACAGTTTCAGGGTAATCCACTTGTCTTCTTCAGCGAGAAAGAAGCGTTTAGTCTGCAGGTTGGGCAGAAAACGGCGCTTTGATTTGATATTCGAGTGGGAAACGCGGTGCCCAGACACTGGAACTTTACCTGTTACCTGACATACTCTTGCCATGACTTCAAAAATTTAGGACGGCAAAGGTAGCGATTGCTAATGAATAATTGAAAAGAATGTTGGGGATTTTCGAACAAAGATTGTCCACACTGTGAATTTCGGGAAAACTGGTGGAATAATAATGGCCTGAATATGACTTTATTTCTTGAGAATCATTACTAAAGAGATCACAGAAGCGATGATGGCGATCAACTGCGCCAGGGAAGTTACATAGATGGTACGGGAAAGCTCGGAACGCACGCCGCCCAACTCCCTGGCCAGGTCTTCTTTGGTGGCAAATTTCGCGTCTGCCGCTGCAAACCGTTGATCTATATAGGCCCGGAGCGTTGCGAACTCACGAGTCATGCGCTCATCCAACTGTTTTATATCTTTTTGCATAATCTGCTCCAAGTGTTTGTGTGGGGGGGCCAATCGTTTTGGTTAATGTAGTTGCGCTGTACAAATATAACACTTTTTTGTTATTAATAAAAACCAATATAGGATTGGCGCAGGCGCCACAATTGCATGAAAAACAAGATAATAAATAATAATTCCTTAATTTAAAGTTCGTTTTGGCTGCGCCATCTTTGGCGAAAGCGATTTCTAAATGTTAGCAATGAAAAGGAAAACCATCGCAAGAGATATCAGCTGGCTGTCTTTCAATGCAAGGGTGTTGCAGGAAGCCGCCGACCCCAGCGTGCCCCTCCGGGAACGGATCAAGTTCCTCGGCATCTTTTCCAACAATATGGATGAATTTTTCCGGGTACGGGTAGCCACCCTCAAACGCATGGCCGATGTAGGGCCCAAACTGCGTAACATGCACCTGGAACAGGCACCGGACAAGATCCTCGACAATATCCAGCAGATCGTTCTGGAGCAACAGGCCGAGTTCAACGCCATTTTCGAGACCGTCCGCAAAGACATGGCCCGCGAGAAGATCTTCCTGCTCAATGAAAAACAACTCAATAAAGACCAACAGAAATTTGTACAGACCTTTTTTGAAGAAGAGGTACGTAACAATATAATTCCCCTGATGGTGGAAAGTATTCCCCAATTCCCCTATCTGCGGGAGAAATCGATCTATCTCGGCGTGGTCCTGTCCCGCAAGGATAGCTCCCTGCGCCGTAAATATGCCATTCTCGAGGTGCCCTCCAAGGCGGTGGGCCGTTTTATCAAACTCCCCTCTCCCGAAGGCCAGCACCATATCATCCTGCTGGAAGATGTCATCCGCTACAACCTCAAGAGCATCTTTTCCTTTTTCGGGTACGACCGCTACCAGGCCTGGGTCTTTAAAGTGACCAAGGATGCCGAGCTCGACCTCGACACCGACCTGTCGACCACCCTCATCCAAAAGATTGAAAAAGGCCTCAAGAACCGGCGTAAGGGCAAACCCGTGCGCTTTGTGTACGATAAGGAGATGGACGACGGCCTGCTGGCCTACCTGATCCGCAAGCTCAATATCTCCCGGAAAGAAAGTGTGATCCCTGGCGGGCGCATCCACAATTTCCGGCACTTTATGGATTTTCCAGACGTGTTTCAACGCAAGGGACAACGGAAAAAGCCCTTCCAGCATCCCCTGCTCAAGAATACGATGCGGGTAACGGATATGGTATTGCAAACGGATATCATGCTCAATTTCCCGTATCATTCGTTTAGCCCGGTGATCGACCTGCTGCGCGAGGCAGCCATCGACCCGGATGTAACGGCCATCAAGATCACCGCTTACCGGCTGGCCTCCAATTCAAAAGTCATCAACGCCCTCATCAATGCCGTGCGCAACGGCAAACAGGTGACGGTGATGCTGGAATTGCGGGCACGGTTCGACGAAGAAAACAACCTGGAGTGGAAGGAAAGACTGGAAGAAGAAGGCGTGAAGGTGGTGATCGGTATTCCCAACATGAAAGTGCATGCAAAGATCTGCCTGATCAAGAAACGGCAGAACAACCATACCATTCATTATGGTTTCGTGAGCACCGGCAACCTCAATGAAAAGACTTCTACAGTATACGGCGATCACTGTCTGCTGACGGCCGACCGCTTCATCATGGCGGATGTCAACAGGATCTTCAACTACCTGGAGAAACCCAAGGAAGGCGCCAAGTTCCTGAAGGCTTGCAAAACATTGATCCCCTGCCCCACGGGCCTGCGCCGCGAGTTGAACAAACTCATCAGTCGCGAGATCCGCCATGCGCGTGCTGGTTTGGGTGCTGCCATTACGCTCAAGGTAAACTCCCTGTCGGACGAAGAACTGATCACCCGCTTGTACGAAGCTGCCCGGGCTGGTGTAGAGATCAAACTCATCATTCGTGGTATCTTCTGTATGTACAGTGAAAGCAAGAAGTTCAAGGTACCGGTGAAAGCGGTCAGCATCATCGATGAGTACCTCGAACATGCGCGTGTATTCATCTTCCACAACAATGGTAATGAAAAAGTATATATCTCTTCCGCCGACTGGATGGTACGTAACCTGGACCACCGGGTAGAGGCTACTTGTCCCATTATGGATGAGAATATTAAAAAAGTGTTGAAAAATATACTGGAAATTCAGTTGAGTGATAATGTAAAAGCCAGAATTTTGGACAATGATCTCAGCAACCGGTATGTGAGGGACCGAAAAACCAAGAAGGTTCGCTCGCAGGTGGAGATCTATAATTACCTGCATCAGAAGACCAGCGCTGTACTGGATAGCCTCTCATCACCCGTACAGCAAGCGGAGGTTATACAATGAGGCAGGTTGTTGTTTCACGCTAAATTAACCCATGAGACTGGCGGCCATTGATATTGGAAGTAACGCGGCAAGATTGCTGATCTCGGATGTAGTCATTCAGGACAACGGCAAACCGGTGTTCCAGAAGATCAACCTGATCCGTGTACCCTTGCGTTTAGGTTTTGATGTTTTCGAGCAAGAGGCCATCATCTCCCCTGCCAAGGAAGCGATGATCCTGAATACCCTGAAGGCGTATCGTCACCTGCTCGATGCCTATGAGGTGCAACACCTCAAAGCCGCCGCCACCTCAGCCATGCGGGATGCGACGAATGCATCGGCTATCCTGCAGCGCATCAAACACGAAACCGGTATCGAGATCGAGATCATCACCGGCGATGCCGAAGCCTCCCTCATCTACGAGAATCATATCGCCGAAAATATGGACCGCGACCACTCTTACCTCTACATCGATGTAGGCGGTGGCAGTACCGAACTGACCTTTTTTGCCGACAATAAACTGGTCTTTAAACGCTCTTTCAATATCGGCACCATCCGCCTGCTGAAAAAACAGGTGGAGGACTGGCATTGGGAAGAGATGAAAGAAGTATTGAAACGGGAAACCCGCGGTCACTTCAACGATATCGTGGGCATTGGTTCGGGCGGCAACATCAACAAGATCTTCTCTATCTCCAAAAGAAAGGAAGGCAAACCCCTGCAACTGGAATTGCTGAAAGACTATTACAAAGAGTTCAGCAGCTTTACCCTGGAAGACAGGATGCGCCTCTATAAACTACGTGAAGACCGGGCGGATGTCATTGTACCTGCCTTGCAGGTTTACATCAATGTGATGCGGTGGGCCAATATTTCGGAGATCTATGTGCCTAAGATTGGCCTGGCCGACGGATTGATCCAGCACCTGTACGAAGAGCTGAAGGCAAAACGCAAACTGCCTACGTTTTAAGTGGTTTTTCCTACCTTTCCGCCCGCTTAACCAAAAAATCCGTCATGTCTGTCAACAAAGAAGTTAAAAGGATCACCACCAATACCCTGCAAAAGATGAAAGTAAATGGCGAAAGGATCTCGATGATCACCGCCTACGATTATTCTTTTGCCCGGCTTTTTGATGAAGCGGGGGTGGATACGATCCTGGTGGGCGACTCTGCTTCGAATGTGATGGCCGGTCACGAAACGACCCTGCCCATTACCCTCGACCAGATGATCTACCATGCTTCTTCGGTGATCCGGGGTGTGAACCGCTCCCTCGTTGTGGTGGACCTTCCCTTCGGTACGTACCAGGGCAATTCCAAAGAAGCGCTGGCTTCGGCGGTACGGATCATGAAAGAGACCGGGGCGCATGCCGTGAAGATTGAAGGGGGTGAAGAGATCCTGGAATCGGTGAAGCGTATCCTGGCAGCCGGTATACCGGTGATGGGCCACCTGGGCCTTACGCCACAATCCATCTACAAGTTTGGTACTTATACCGTGCGCGCCAAGGAAGAGGCGGAAGCCAATAAACTGCGCCGCGACGCCCTCATTTTGCAGGAAGCTGGCTGCTTTGGCCTGGTGCTGGAAAAGATACCAGCCGCCCTGGCCAAGGAAGTGTCAGAAAGTCTGGCCATTCCCACCATTGGTATCGGGGCCGGTAAGCACTGCGATGGTCAGGTGCTGGTGATGCACGATCTGCTGGGCATCAATACGGAATTCAAACCCCGTTTCCTGCGTCAATACCTCAACCTGCACGAGCAGATCACCGGCGCCGTTAAGAACTACGTGAAAGACGTCAAGTCCCGCGATTTCCCCAACGAACAGGAGCAATACTAGAAAACAGGCACCAAGGTATCGAGGCAACGAGGCATAGAGGCAGCAAGGCAACGTAGGAAATACAGCAATACAAGGCAATACAAACTTATGACCCGAATGCCCAACCTATCAAGGGCCACCCGATCTCTACGGGTTTGCCTGTAGTTGTCGTTTTTATCCGCACGGCTGTTGTACATATCCTGCACAGGCCTATCAAATCTGCCCCGAATTGGTTAAATTACAAGTAACCAAACAGGACTTGTATGAGAAAACTAACGCTCTTACTGGCGCTCATTGCCAGTTCCTATCTGTCATCCGCCCAAAAGACCATTTCCGGCACCGTCAAAGACGCTAAAACCAAGGAACCACTCGCCGGCGCTTCCATCACGATCAAAGGCACCAACCAGGGCACCACTTCCAACGGCAATGGCCAGTTTACCCTGCCTACCCAGGCTGGCGATGTGGTGGTGATCCGCTACATCGGTTATGGCGTACAGGAATTCGCCGCCGACAACCAGGCCAGCTGGGACATTGAACTCACCTCCAGCAGCGGCAACCTGCAGGAAATAACCGTCGTGGGCAGCCGCAGGCTGGGACGCACCGCCACCGAAACGCCGGTGCCCATCGATGTGATCGACATCAAGAACATCGCCCGGCAAACCGGCCGCTTCGATGTCAACAATATGCTGCAGTTTGCCACCCCTTCTTTCAATGCCAATAAACAATCCGGCTCCGACGGAGCCGACCACATCGATCCGGCCACCATTCGCGGCCTCGGGCCCGACCAGACGCTGGTCCTCATCAATGGTAAACGCCGGCACCAATCATCGCTGATCAACTTATTTGGCACCCGGGGCCGCGGTAATACAGGCACCGATCTGAATGCGATCCCCGCCTCGGCCATCGAGCGGGTGGAAGTATTGCGCGATGGCGCCTCTGCCCAGTATGGCTCCGATGCCATTGCCGGTGTGGTAAACGTGATCCTGAAATCATCTGTCAACGAGTTTACCGCCAATATCAATACCGGCGTGTACGACGCCAAGAAATACCGGTACGATCGCAACTATGATGGCGAGAGCTTTCAGATCAATGGTAATTATGGTACGCGCATCGGCGAGAAAGGCTTTATCAACTTCACCGCCGATTACCTCACCAATGCAAAGACCAACCGCGTACCGCCTCCCGGCGCCGTGACTTACCGCCGCCAATTCGGCGACGCTTCTGCCGAGAATTTCAGCGCTTTCTTCAACAGTGAAATACCGGTAGCCGACAATACCACCGTGTATGCTTTTGGCGGCTATAGCTATCGCTTTACCGATGCCTTTGCCTGGACACGCGAAGCCGATGACGACCGCAACATCAAAGACATTTACCCCAACGGTTTCGATCCGCGTATACAGTCGGCCATCGACGACAACTCCATTTCGGTGGGGGTGCGTACCAAACACAATGGCTGGACCATCGACCTCAACAATACGTATGGCCGCAACAAGATGCATTACTATGTAGACGGCACGCTTAATGCGAGCCTGCTGGCCAATTCACCCACGCATTTCGATGCCGGTGGCTTTTCCTTCTCGCAAAACACGACGGGCCTCAACTTCTCCAAGCCCTTCGATGTAGCGGAGGGACTGAACCTCGCCTTCGGTGCCGAATACCGGATCGACCGGTACAGCATCTTTGCGGGCGAAGAAGGTTCCTGGCAGAACTATGGCATCATCGATACGGTGATCAATGGCCAGATCGTCAAATACGACAAGCTACAGAAAGCGGCTGGCTCGCAGGGCTTCCCAGGCTTTCAGCCCCGTAATGCCGTCGATGCCAGCCGCAGCAATTTTGGCGGCTATGTAGATGCGGAACTGGATATTACCCGCGCTTTTCTGCTGTCGGGTGCTGTACGCTATGAAAAGTACAGTGATTTTGGCAGCACGCTCAATGGCAAACTGGCTACCCGTATCAAGCTGGCGAAAGGTTTTAACCTGCGCGCTTCCGTCAGTACCGGCTTCCGCGCACCCTCGTTGCAACAACGCTACTTCAACACCATCTATACCAATTTTGAAGGCGGCGTACCGGTAGAAGTGTTGCTGGCCAATAATCTCAGCACCGTGACGCGCACGCTGGGCATCCCACCCCTGAAAGAAGAGAAATCCGTGAACCTGAGTGCCGGCTTTACCGCGCAACCTGCCAAAGGACTCACGCTGACAGTGGATGGATACCTCATCAATGTGAAAGACCGCATCGTGCTGACGGGTACCTTCGACCAGAGTGACCCGGATATCGGTGGCGACCTGGCTGCGCTGGGTGTGGGCAAGGCCAATTTCTTCACCAATGCCATCGACTCGCGCAATATCGGGATCGATGTGATCCTGACCTATAATGCCACCCTTGGCAGTGGCCGGTTGAATACCACGCTGGCGGCCAACCTCAACAAATTGACCATCGAAGATATCCATACGGCGCCCAAGCTGGTGGGTAAAGAAGAGAACTACCTCAGCGAACGCGAAAAGTCTTTTATCATCGCTTCTGCCCCCAAAAGCAAGATCAACCTGACGGTGGATTACAGCACCTCCAAATTCAGCGCCACCGCCCGCTTTGTGCGTTATGGTGAAGTGACGCTGCTGGGGTACGATGATAAACCCAATGTTTATTCGCCCAAAGTCACCACTGACCTTACGGTGGGTTACCGGTTCTCGCGGAATGTTGGCCTCTATGTGGGTGCCGACAACGCCTTCAATGTGTACCCCGATACGCAGGACCAGGAGAATACGGAGATGGGTGGCTTGTGGGATTCCGTGCAAATGAATTTTGGCGGCCGGCATTATTTTGCCCGGCTCAGCTTCACGTTTTAATTACTTGCGTTATAGATCATCCCACCAGGGCCGTCTTTGTAGTAAAAGGCGGCCCTTTCAGTAACATCCCCCTCCCGCCAGGTGATGGACTGCCCGATGCCCCTTCCCTCCCCTTTTATTCCTTACTTTTGCGTCCTTAACATTGCAATTATGGATTTTCTTGCTCAATTGAAAATACAAGCCAGTAATGCGGGCGTATCGACCGGACAAACCTGGATCAACACGACCGGCCAGCCCATTGCCTCCCATTCGCCTGTAGATGGTAAACTGATCGGTTCCGTACAGGCAGCCGACCAGGCCAGTTACGAAACAGTGATCGCCAAAGCCCAGGAAGCTTTCCTCGCCTGGCGCCAATGGCCCGCGCCCAAACGTGGTGAAGTGGTACGTCAGATCGGCGAAGCGTTGCGTCAATACAAAGAGCCTTTGGGTAAACTCGTTTCTTATGAAATGGGCAAGAGCCTGCAGGAAGGATATGGTGAAGTACAGGAGATGATCGATATCTGCGATTTTGCGGTTGGCTTATCGCGCCAGCTCCATGGCTTTACCATGCACAGCGAACGCCCGGCGCACCGTATGTACGAGCAGTGGCATCCCCTGGGTCTGGTAGGTATTATTTCCGCGTTCAACTTCCCCGTGGCGGTATGGAGCTGGAACACCATGCTGGCTTGGGTATGTGGCAATGTGTGCATCTGGAAGCCTTCTGAAAAGACGCCACTCTGCGCAGTAGCGTGTCAACATATTGTTGAGGAAGTGTTTGCCAAGAATAACGTACCCGAAGGTGTATGCGGACTGGTCGTGGGTAACCGCGAAGTGGGTGAATGGCTGTCGACCGATACGCGCGTGCCACTGGTATCTGCCACCGGCTCTACCCGTATGGGTAAGGCAGTAGGTGCTGCTGTGGGTGCCCGCCTGGGCAAGGCCTTGCTGGAACTGGGTGGCAACAATGCCATCATCATTTCGAAAGACGCCGACCTTGATATCGCCGTGATGGGCGCCATCTTTGGCGCGGTAGGCACGGCCGGACAACGCTGTACCACTACCCGTCGCCTCATCATTCATGAAGACGTGTACGACACCATTAAAAATAAACTTGTCAATGCTTACCAACAATTGAGCATTGGCGATCCGCTCGATCAAAAGAACCATGTGGGTCCGTTGATCGATACCGATGCTGTGAAACTCTATCAGCAATCGATCGAGGCTTGTAAAAAAGAAGGTGGAACGTTTGTGGTAGAAGGGGGTGTACTGGAAGGCACCGGCTACGAAAGTGGTTGTTATGTGAAGCCCTGTATTGCCGAGGCGCAACCCCATTATGCCATCGTGCAACACGAAACCTTTGCCCCTATTCTGTACCTGCTCAAATACAAGACCATCGAGGAGGCTATCGCCATCCAGAACGGTGTACCACAGGGCTTGTCGTCGTCGATCATGACCCTCAACCTGCGCGAAGCCGAACAGTTTCTCTCTGCCTGGGGCAGTGATTGTGGTATCGCCAATGTGAACATCGGTACTTCTGGTGCAGAGATCGGCGGCGCCTTTGGGGGTGAAAAAGAAACCGGCGGTGGTCGCGAGAGTGGTAGTGATGCCTGGAAGGCGTATATGCGCCGGCAGACCAATACGATCAACTACTCGACCCAATTGCCATTGGCACAGGGGATCAAGTTTGATTTGTAGGGGAAAAGGCATAGAGGCAACCAGGCACTAAGGCAGAAAGGCAACGAGTGCAGAAAGCAACAGAAAGCAGCCTGCCTGACATTTGCGCCGATGGATCGCCAGCGGCCGAATGGCCGCCAAAAAAGTCATTTCCAACGACATATTAGTGCTTTTAACCGTATAATGGCCGGGCGGCCATACTTTTTTGCCGCCCTATTCGTTCATTAAGACTGGAAAGCCAGTTTCTGACTATGAAAAGATCGTTTACCCTGCTGCTGTTATTGGTGATCGTTGTTGCCGGCCAGGCCCAATTGCGGGTAGCTGTGCTGGGAGGTCCCCATTCCGCCTCTGTGAAAGAAACGAATAGTATATCCGGATGGGAAACCAACACCAAGCCGTTTTACACGAGCCGGAGTGGTTTCAACATCGGTTTTCTCGGTAATGTGCCGCTCAACAACAGCGGTAGCCTGGCCCTGCAACCCGGGGTATTCTATCAATCAAAAGGCAGAAAGTATACCCGCGCCTTCGATACTTCGGTGACACACACTGACACCCTCACCTACCGGTCCAATTTCTTCGTCAACTATATCGAGATCCCGTTCAACCTGGCCTATAAACTGCCCCTGGGCAAAAAAGCCAAGTTCTTCCTCAGCGCTGGCCCCTATGTAGGGTTTTACTTCAATGGCAAAAACTCGAGTGAGGTGCTGGTCGCGCCGACCGATTCTACGCTGAGCTTCAGCAAATCGGAGGAGACCTTTGAAGTGGGTAAGGGCAGCCGCAAGATGAAGACGGTCGATTTCGGTATCAATGGCCGCGTGGGCTTTGAGCTGGGCGGTGTCATTCTCTCGGGCTTCTACAGCCAGGGATTGACCAATTTCTTCCAGGCAGATTACGACGCTACTTATAAACACCAGGTGATCGGTGCCTCCCTCGGCTTCTGGCTCAACAAGCCAGCTGCCACAGCGCCACCGAAGGTGAAGGATCGTGATAAGGATGGTATTCCTGATGACCAGGATGCTTGTCCTACCCTTCCCGGATCTGTCCTGACCAAGGGCTGTCCGGATAAGGATGGCGATGGCGTAGCCGACCAGGTAGACAAATGCCCGGATGTAGCCGGTGTTGCCGCTTATCAGGGCTGCCCGGTACCGGATACGGATAAGGATGGCGTGAATGACCTGGAAGATAAATGTCCGAACGAAGCCGGACCGGCTTCGAACCAGGGTTGTCCGCTGCCCAAACCCAAACCGGAACCCGATACGGATGGCGATGGGGTGATCGACAAGGAAGACCAGTGCCCTACCGAGGCGGGTACCAAAGCGAACAATGGCTGTCCCGTGCTCCGGAAAGAAGTGATCGAGCAGGTGAACTTCGCCGCCCGTAACATCCTCTTCCAAACAGGCAGTGTAACGGTGGATGCCAGCTCGTATGCTGCGCTGAATGAGATCGTGTCCATCTTGCAGAAGAATCCGAAACTGCGCCTCAACATCAACGGCTATACCGACAATGTGGGGGCTATCACTTCCAATAAAGAGATCTCGCAAAAACGGGCCGATGCGGTGAAAAAATACCTCAACGAAAAGGGTATTGCCATCAACCGGTTGACGGCCAAAGGCCACGGTCCGGCTAATCCAATCGCCGACAACAACACCGTAGCGGGTCGTGTAAAAAACAGACGTGTGGAATTAAAGCTGCAGGAACTGTAGGCTTTCTCAACATAACTACTGGCCATTCATGTAATCTTACTACGTGGATGGCCTTCTTTTTATATTTTGGCTACCGGGAATGCGCCGAAAATGAGCCGATTATCGATTTTCGAGCCAATTTGTGGCATTTCCGGTCTGCTATTTGACTAGTTGACCATCAATAGCCAGGCGTATTTTCGATGATTCCCGAAAAGGGAAAATTAACGTTAAGGATTAGCAAAAAACAAGATATTTGTCCCTTTGCATCAAACTTATCTAATCATTATAACATCTGAGAGTAAGTAATAAATCAATCACAATGATTAAACCGGTAAAAGTTACAGGGCTGGCTGTCGCCCTTGTGTTGACAGGATTTGCTACGCAGGCGCAACAGGATAACCATACCCAAACCGAGGAACTCCCGAAAGGCTGGCATTTGCTTGACAAAACGAAAGATGGTTTTTATGGCATCAGTGTAGACAAGGCCTATGAATTTATTAAACAAAAGGGACTGAAGAGTAAGACCGTGGTGGTAGCCGTGATCGATTCCGGTGTGGATACCCTGCATGAAGACCTGAAGCCCATTTTGTGGAAGAACCCCAAGGAGATTCCCGGCAATGGCATCGACGACGACGGCAACGGATATATCGACGACGTATACGGCTGGAACTTTATCGGAAACAAAGATGGTCGCAACCTGAAACAAGACTCGTACGAAGGCGCCCGTGTATACCATGCCCTGAAGGCGAAATACGAAGGCAAAAAGATCGACCCCGCTACGCTGAAAGGCGATGAGCTGGAAGAATACAATATGTGGCTGAAAGCCAAGGCCCGCATTGAAGGTGGTAACGGCGAACCCGAGATCGACCTGATGCTGCTGAAACGCCTGCTGAAAGGCGCCAAAAAAGGCGACAGTATTTTGCAGGTGGCCCTGAGCAAAGAAACCTATACCGGTAATGACCTGGATACCCTGGTACCTAAAACCCCGGTTGACAAAGCTGCCCGTGAAAACATCCTTTACCTGTTCCGCGCCAATCAGCAAATGGAGCAGAGCAACAAGGAGCTGATCGGCGAATTTGAAGAGTTTGTGAATGGTGAAGAGCGCAAGGCAGAAGCCAAGGAAAAAGCGCCCCCCTCTTACCGTAAAGACATCATCGGTGACGATGAGAACGATATCAACGACAAATATTATGGTAACCCCGATGTGATGGCGGCTACGCCTTTTCACGGTACCCACGTATCTGGTATCATTGGTGCCGTGCGCAACAATGGCAAGGGAATGGATGGTGTGGCCGATGATGTGCGCATCATGATGATCCGTGCCGTACCAGATGGTGATGAGCACGATAAAGACATTGCCCTGGCGATCCGTTATGCGGTCGACAATGGCGCCAAGGTCATCAACATGAGCTTTGGTAAGGATTTCTCTCCACAAAAGAAATGGATCGACGACGCGGTGCGTTATGCCGATACCAAGGGTGTACTGCTGGTGCATGCTGCGGGTAACGATGCCAAGAACGTAGATACGGCGGATAATTTCCCCAATGCTGCTTTCCGCGATGGTAAGGGCCGTGCTACCAACTGGATCACGGTGGGTGCGAGTGGCGATCCCAAGAGTGGTGGTGTTACAGCACCTTTCTCCAACTATGGTAAAAAGGAAGTAGATGTATTTGCCCCTGGTGTACGCATCTATTCTACCATTCCGGGTACTACTACGTATGGTAACGCACAAGGTACCAGTATGGCCTCGCCCGTTGTGGCTGGTGCTGCTGCCTTCCTGCTGGAATACTTCCCCTACCTGACGCCCCAGCAGATCAAGTACTGCCTGGAAAAATCAGCGCAGGCACCTGCGAATAAGGTAACCAAACCCGGTACAGAAGAAGAGGTTCCTTTGAGTGAGCTGAGCCGCACCGGTGGTGTGATCAATGTATATGAAGCTGCCAAGATCGCTGCTACCCTGCAGCCTCAGAAAGGCACTCCGCAGAAAAAAGTAGCGAAGCCTACTTTGCAGAACAAGAAAGGATAAGTTATTTTTCGTTAATAGATTGGAATGGGCTGACCGTCGTGGTCGGCCTTTTCTATTGGTGGTGGGACCAGGCGATTGCATGTGGATTTGGTAGTGGTTTGTTTCGGGAAGTCGCAGGTTTTTGATAGCTTTAGTTAAAACAACTGCGTATGGTGAGCCGAAAACAGGTGTTGGTGCCCGAAGCTTACAACAACTACATCAATGCCATTACCGAAAACGAACTGGATGCGGCGTTGCGGAAGAACAGCCGGCGTTTTCGCAAGCTGCTCAAAAATATCCCCAAGAAGAAGATCAACTACGCCTATGCCGAAGGCAAGTGGACGCTGAAAGAATTGCTGCAGCATATCGTGGATGCGGAGCGGGTGTTTGCTTTCCGGGCTTTGCATTTTGCCCGTAAGGATACGGCTCCCCTGCCTGGCTTTGATGAAAATGTATGGGCCATTACCGCCAAGGCGCCCAAGCGCAGTTGGAACGACCTGGTGGATGAATTCAACGCCCTGCGTGTATCGACCGAGTTCTTGTTTGCTTCGCTGGATGAAGACCAGTTGCTGCAAAACGGTACGGCCAACAATAACCAGATGAGTGTAGTCGGACTCGGCTTCGTGTGTGCCGGTCATGTGGCGCACCATATGCGGATCATCAAGGAGCGTTACCTGCACGAGTATCCTGCCAAAAAGAAAAAGGCGAAGAAATACGAGCCCTAAAGGCTTCCCGGGCTGGCGTACTGCTCCCCTTTCTCCCGGAAAAGGTATCGCCAATGCCCACCCACCTGTATCATTTACCGATTTTATTGCGCATTCGTAGCGTAGATGCAGCGGCTCTATAAAGGGCCGCTGCATCACTGCTGCATCACCGCTGTATCTCCGCTGCATCTCCGCTGCATCCTCTATTACCGCGTACAAAATCAATGCATTCCGCGAGGAGCTGGCGAGCAGGGGACGCCCACACTCCTATAACAATGATAATAAATGAGTTATACGGGACTATATTTCTTTCGGCCGCTGGATGCTCTGGGTAAACCAGGCGTAGAGGTCCTTGAGCTCGCCGTGAGGCTGCAGCAGTTCGAGGTGTTTTTGGATGGTGGGTTCGTCACGCCGGATAGCGGGGCCCGTTTGGGAGGAGGCCGGCGAAGCCTGTTGCAGGCGGTCGGCTACCTGGCTGATGAGCGGATGCAACAGGGAGAAGTTGGCCTGTTCTTCGGCACAGTAACGCTCGGCCAGGGTGTAGAGGTGGTTGGTAAAATTGCTGACGATCACCGCCGCCACATGTAGTTTGAGGCGTTGTTCATCGTCTGCCCGTTGTACCTGTGGCGAGATACTGGCGGCCAGGGTATTGATCGTGGCCAGGTCCTCTTCGTTGGTAGCGTCGATCAACAAGGGGATGGTGGGCAGTTGCTCCATTTCTTTGCGCAGGCTCTGCAAGGGATACAACACGCCATACCGATCGCTGGCTGCTTGCAGCACTTCTTTCGACACCGATCCCGCGGTATGTACAACCAATTTCTTGTGCAGGGACAGGGTGGCTGCCACGGTTGCTATCGCTGCATCGGTTACGGCCACGATGTACAAACTGGCCGTTTGATCGAGCTGTTGGGTGCTGGTGGTATACGCTGCCCCGAGTTGCTCTGCCAGCACATGGGCTGCTTTGGCGGATCTACCGACGACCTGTACGATCTGGTGCCCTGCGGCGCGAAGCTTTTTGCCCAATACCGTGGCGGTATTGCCGGTTCCGATGATGACGATGCGCATGGGGGCAAGGTACGGAGGAAAGGCGGAAAGGCAGCGAGGCAACAAGGCACCAAGGCATCGAGGGGAAAGGCAGAAAGGCGAGGCGGAAAGGCAGCAAGGCAACCAGGTAGAAAGGCAACTAGGCATCGAGGCAGCAAGGCAACAAGGAAAGGCAGCGAGGCGTTTGATGAACAGCATGCGACGGCTACTGTTTGCAGTTCGGTGGTAGTGGGGTAACTTGCCGCCCTATGAAGTTGGCGCAAAAACTGGTGGTGAATTATTTCCGGGCCAAGCTGAACCTGCTGGCCCTCGTCTCCAACAAAGCAGCGGCACGCAGTGCCTTCCGGCTTTTCTGTACGCCCCTGCGCAAACCCCGGTTCAAAGAAGCACCCCCTGTCTTCAAACGTGGCGAAGCCCTCTCTTTCTCCCTCGACGGACTTACCATCCGCGGCCATCGTTGGAACCACCCGCGCCCACACAAAGTACTTGTCATTCATGGCTTCGAATCGACGGTCAAAAACTTCGACCGCTATATCGCTCCCCTCCTCAAGAAGGATTATGAAGTGCTTGCTTTCGATGCGCCGGCCCATGGCAGTTCGGATGGACAACGGATCATCATTCCTCAATATGTCGACATGCTGCGTACCATTCACGAGCAGTATGGCCCCGTCAACAGCTTCATGGCCCATTCGCTGGGCGGCCTGGCGCTGACGTTGTTTGTTGCCTCCATTCCGCATGGGCCCGACACCAAGGTGGTGCTGATCGCCCCGGTGACCGAAACCACCACCGCCATCGATACTTTCTTCCGTTTTCTTGACCTGCCCGCTGGCGTACGCAAGGCCTTCGATCAACATATTCACGACCTCTCCGGCTATTGGCCATCCCATTACTCCATACGCCGCGCCCTGCAGCAGGTACAGGCCCAGGTATTGTGGTTTCATGACGAGCAGGATGAGCTGACGCCGCTATCCGATGCCATCAAAGTACGCGATGACCAGCATCCCCGGCTGGATTTTGTCATTACCCAGGGGCTCGGGCACCGGGCTATTTACCGGGATAATAAGGTAACGAAGCAGGTGGTGGAGTTTTTGTAGGGCGTTGCGCCCTCATTTTCATCATATCATTTTAACGCTCATCTATTAATCTGCCTGCGGAAAGCGAAGATTTTCTATATTGACAGCAGTTTCATCAACGATTAATCTTTTTTATCATTTGAACCAGCTCACAAGGAGAAAATTTCTACAGCACAGTAGCCGGCTGGCGGGTGGTGCGTACCCTGCTATGATGGCACTGGGACTTTTGAAAGAAGCCCCCGCCCATGCTTTTGACCTGCCCAGCGACCCCGAGGCCAACCGTGAACACGTCATTATTCTGGGAGCCGGTCTGGCCGGTATGACAGCGGCTTACGAATTACAAAAACTAGGTTATCGCTGTACCCTCCTCGAAGCGCGCAACCGTTCCGGTGGCCGCTGCTGGAGTGTACGTAAAGGATCGGTACATACCGAAACCGGTACCCCCACGCAACAAGCGAACTTCGACGACGGATTGTATTTCAATGCGGGCCCTTCCCGCATCCCCCACAACCATCAACTCTCTTTACATTACTGCAAGGAACTCGGTGTGCCCTTACAGGTGTACAACAACGTGAACGAGTCTGCCTATTATTTCAGTGAAGGCAAAGGTCCGCTGAGTAATAAAAAGGTGCGGGTACGCGAGGTGCACAACGATGTACGGGGTTACCTCAGCGAGCTGCTGGCGAAAGCGGTGGACAGTCATGCCGTGGATGCGGCCCTCTCCAAAGAAGACGCGCAAAAGGTGGTGGAGTACCTGCGCGCGGAAGGTGGGCTGGATATCGACAAACTGTACAAGGCTTCCGCCCGCCGGGGTTATATTGAACAGCCGGGTGCCGGTGAAAAAGCCGGTCGTATTGCGGAACCCCATACGCTCGCTGCGTTGGTAGGCTCCGGACTACTTGATCCAGATTTTTACAATGTCGCCGAATATACCTATGAGTTACAGATGACGATGTTCCAGGCCGTGGGGGGTATGGAGGTGATCGCGCAGCATTTTGAAAAGAAGTTGCAGCAACCCATTCGCTACCAGGCCGAAGTAACGGCTATCCACAACACGGAAAAAGGGGTACAGATCATTTACAAAACACCAGCCGGTGCGCAACGCATCGATGGAGACTATTGTATCTGCACCATTCCGTTACCCGTGCTCAGCAATATCGACCATGATTTCTCTTCTGCCGTGAGCCGTGCGATCGACTATGCCAATTATATCAAGACGGGCAAGATCGGTTTGCAATTCAAACGCCGGTTCTGGGAAGAAGATGAAAACATCTATGGCGGCATCACCCATACCAATAACGAACTGACGCAAATTTTTTATCCTTCCAACGATTATCTCGGGAAGAAGGGAATGCTGATCGGGTATTATAATTTCAACGAGAAAGCACGGGTGGTAGGTGACCTGACTTATGCGGAGCGGGAAAAGCTGGCGCTGGCGAAAGGCAGGCTGATCCACCCACAATACGATACCGACTTCGAGCGATCGTTTTCCGTGAGCTGGCACAAGACGCAGTACAACCTGGGTGGCTGGTCGGTGTATACGAGCGAAGACCGGCAAACGCATTACAAGGCCTTGCTGACGCCCGACAAGCGTACGTATTTTGCGGGTGAGCATACAACGTACCTGAACTCGTGGATGGCCGGGGCCTTTGAATCGGCGCGGCAGGTGACCGCTGCACTCCACGGCCGCATTTCAGAAAAGCAATTGACGTATCCGAAACAATAACCAAACTAACTACTATGTCTACACACATGAACCGCCGGCAACTGCTGAAGACCGGCGCCCTGCTGACCGGCGGATTGGGCCTGCTGCCAACGCTCGCTACTTCCGCCCTGGCACACGCACCCGCCGAATCTTTCCATCCATTGAAAGTGCTGGAGACGGATGAATCGGTGTTGCTCTCAGCCCCACCGGAAGTGAAAGCCCGTCTATCGGCGAATGAGAATCCTTTTGGTCCGTCGGTGAAAGCCAAGCAAGCCATCCAGGATGCCATTGCCAAGAGCTACCAGTATCCGTTTATGGCCAGCCGGGAGCTGATCAGTAAAATATCTGCCTACGAAAATATTCCTGCGGAGCAGATCCTGCTGGGAGCCGGCTCCTCCCCCATCCTGCTGGCGGCGGCCTTGTATTACAGCAAGGACGGCGGCAGCGTTGTGACGGCCGATCCTTCGTATGATGACCTGCCCGAGAAGGCGGAAGACTTCAAGGCCCGGTTGATCAAAGTGCCGTTGACTGCCGACTACCACCTCGACCTCGACGCGATGGAGAAAGCCATTGCCGCCGACACCAAGCTGGTGTATATCTGCAATCCCAATAACCCCACTGCGACTGCGTTGGATACCGCGAAACTGCGCGCCTTCTGCGAACGCGTATCCGCCAAAGTACCCGTATTTATCGATGAGGCCTATATCGATTACCTCGATGACCCGAAGGCAGCTTCTATGCTGGACTGTGTGCGCAACAAACAAAACGTGATCATTGCCCGTACTTTCTCCAAGCTGTACGGCTTTGCGGGCTTGCGGGTAGGTTATGCCGTTGGCCCGACTGCCACGATGCGTGCGATCAGTCAGTACAGCAATGGCGGCATGTCGATCGCCGCTACCTCTATTCAGGCTGCTGCTGTGGCCTACAACGATTTCGAGTACCTGAACGCGGCGAAAGCCAAGACCGTGGCGTCCAAACAATTCCTGTACGATGTATTGAAAGCGGAAGGATATACCTGGATCCCTTCGGCAGCTAATTTTGTGATGTTCCCCATCAAAATGGAAGCACGTAAGTTTGGCGATGAAATGATGAAACGGGGCGTATCGATCCGTACCTGGAAATTTGCCGGTAAGGAATGGTGCCGTATCAGCATCGGCACGATGGAAGAGATGCAGGCCTTTGCGAACGCGTTTAGAGAGATATCTTAGAAAGAATGGCTGTCTTATAGGCAACCAGGCATCGAGGCAACCAGGCATCGAGGCAAATAGGCAACGAGGAAAACCAATACAAGGCAACTAGGTAACGAGGCATCGAGGCAACTAGGAATACAAATACAACCGTAGCGGGAAAAACAATTTAGTCACTGAAAATTTGAACATGAAATATAAGACATGCGGATACAAGCAGGCCCTTGCTTTGTCCGTGGCGCTGAGCGCATCCGTACTCTATGCTGCCGGACAGGACAAACCGGCTCGCAGCCTGAGCCTGGAAGAATACGAAAAAGCCAAGGCTTTTGCCGTGAAGGACCTGGACAACGATACCTATGTGAAGTTTGAGAATGCTTATGTACTCGACCGGTACGAGAGTCGTAAGCCTTATTTCATCACAGGCGATGATGGCAAAAAGAAACGCATCGACATTTACAAACTGCTCGCCAAGGAAGGCATGGCCGACCTGGGTGTGATGGTGTTCTATACCAACGAAACCGGCAAGGTATACAAGGCCGTGATGCCCAGCTTTACCGCCGACGCCAAGGTATGGAACAAGTATTTTGAAGATATCCATGCCATCGACAAGCAAGAAGCCAATTTTGTACTGAAGCTGTCGTATGTACTATCCAAAGAGTTTGGCTTCCAGCTGTACAAAGCTGCCAATGCGGGTAAAGACCTGAGCAAGGAATCGGGTACCTATGGTAATGATATTTGTTTCCCCGGCAGTATGCAGGTAAGCATGGCCGATGGCGGTACGCGGGCGTTGGAAACGATTCAACCGGGCGACCGGATCGTAACCGTCGATGCGGCCACACAACAGACTACCGTGGTGACGGTGAAGGAGCTGACTTCCCATGCAGCCAGTAACTATGCCCTTACGCAGCTGACTTTGCTGGGCGCCCAGGAAACGGTGACTGCCGAAGGTACCGCCGTATTGCTCTCCGCCAAGACATTGTCGGCCACCCCCAACCACCCGGTCAAGACACGGAACGGCGACAAAAAGATGGGTGAGGTACGGGCTGGCGATGAGATCCTTTGCGCCGATGTTCGCGGTGGTGGTTACCAGGCTTTCCGGGTGTGGCGGGTGGCCGAAGGGGCTGGCGGACACCAAAAAGTGTACAATATCGTAGCCGACGGCGGCAGCACCTTCGTGATGAACGGGGTGATGGTATTGCAGAAGTAATTGACTATAACAACTTTGCAACCCGCGTACGGACGAGTCCGTTACGCGGGTTGTTTATTTTACGGAAAATCCCGATCGCATAATAATTCGTGCTGATTGAATAACTCGGGTAACGTAGATTGCATACAGGTTTAGGATTTCCATTAGTTTGGACAGGGCACCTCTCAACATTCGAACTTCCCTAGTTTACGTGCAAACTCACTTATTGTAACAAACGGTAGTAACGGCGACGAGACCCGATCGCTGGTGAACTACTCTTACACCTCAATCTGGTACGGTTCAACGCAATGATGAAGCAAAAAATTGTATCTTTTTTACAGGCTTAATGGTTAAATGGCGCGCTGCGCGGGATGCACAGCAATCCCTGGATGTACTCCATTGCTGTCTGTGGCCAGGATGGCTATGGAGCAACCGGGGATGATGGTGTGTATTCCGCAACAGCCAGTCGTTTTGATCAGGCGGCTGTCGACACCTCTATTCCTGCACCTAGCATTCATTCATCTATTAAACCTTTTGCTATGCAAATTCAATTATCAGAAGCCGATGTGCAAAGACTTGCCCTTGTACGTGAGACTATTATGAAGAACCTGCGTTATCATTACACGATCCCCACGCTGGCGCAGACCGCAGGCATCAATGAGTTCAAGCTCAAAACAGGATTCAAAGCGCTGTATGGCCAACCGGTGTTTGATTTCCTGACCGAACAGCGGATGCGAATGGCGATGGAACTGATGGAGAGCAACAACTACTCCATCGGTGAGATTGCCCACCGTTGCGGTTACAACCATCCTACTAATTTCTGCGCGGCTTTCCGTAGGCGGTACCATATCCGCCCATCCGATTACCGGAAGAATATCCCCGAGCAGATCAAGAGTGCCGTATAATGGCTCTTTGAACGGGCTATCCAACAGGCGGAGCTTAGGGAGCTCCGCCTGTTTTATTACCAGCCTGCCCTACTAAATATTTCCATCTACATCAGGGGGTTTCCTGCTTCCATCAGGTTCGTGGGCTAACTTACAGGTATCGGCACACTATTCCTGCTTTAACCCCTATTTTTAAATAGAACTATATGTATGCACCCGACCCCATCATCCGGGTGGCTGGAAACTGAGCCTGGCTATTTATTTTTTGTTTCTTTGCGCGCCTTGTATTTGTGAAGGATAAGGCAGTGAACCTGCCAGGCGCTACTCTCCCAGCCCCCGGATCTTTTAGCTTATTACCAGATCAACTATATGAAACGTACTATTTTACTGGAGATCATTGTTGCCTTGTTTGTTGTGTTGTTCCTGTATACGGCGATCAGCAAGCTGATGGAATACAGCATTTTTGTAGAGCAACTCAAGGAATCGCCGATCGTCGGCTTTGCTGCGGTGCCGGTTGCTATAGGTTTACCCTTAGTCGAGTTTGCGTTGGTGGCCGGCCTGGTGTTGCCCCGGTGGCGGTTACGTGCTTTGTATGCCTCTAGCGGGCTGATGGTTGCCTTTACTATTTATATTATCGTGTTGATGAATGTAGCAGAGCACCTGCCCTGTAGTTGCGGCGGTGTATTGGCCCAGTTGTCGTGGCATGAACATATTGTATTCAATTTAGTATTCATTGTATTCGGGATATTGGGTATTCTGCTGCATCGCAAGGAGTTGCATGCCGGACGCGCTATACCCGGTTAGTAGTATGCGTTATTTTTTTCCTTTTTTGAATAGTTGGATTTAAATTTAGGTTCGTTCTTTACAATGGCCTCCCCCGGCTATTAATCAACTACCATGAACGAATCGCTCCCGATCTTAAAACGGCTGCAGGCCGGCAACAAGCAGGTCTTATTCGAGCTGGACGCTCAATATGCTGAAGGCCTGTTCCGGGCACTCTCTTACCAACGACTCCTGGTCAATCAAGCTGATTTCGATGAAATCTTTAACGAAGCGTTGCTGAAAATCTGGGAAAGCCGCGATGAATTGCCGGCTGATACGCAGGTTGGCCGGTTGCTGTGCACGATGACGCGTCGTAAGGCGATCGACCGTTTTCGGCAGTTCAGTACGCGGGCGGGGCAGTTGTTGCGGCCGGTGATGCCCGAGCAACTCGAGGAAGGCGCGCTGGATGAGCCCGTCGCTACCCATGAGTGGCCAATGTGGCAGGCCCGGATCGACCGGTTCCGGTCGGCTGTGGATCAACTGACCGAACCTCAACGGGCGGTGATCGAGCTGGTCTTCTTCCAGGGTAAGTCGCTGCGAGAAGCGGCCCGTGAGTTGAGTATGGCTTATACCACGGCGGCGACACACCGGGTGCGCGCCCTGGAAAAGATGCGCGACTATGTAGCTCCTTATATTACGCCAGATATTTTAGATCAACTAGCGCCTTTACTATCAGCGCTTTGGTTACTTATTTCAACTTTTTTAAAAAATAATTGCCTCCCGATGTAGTAATAATTCCAATTTGCTCGGCTTTACTATGAACTCAACCTTGTCTATGGAATATCTCGACACACCAATATCCATCATCTACTGGAAAAACCAGTACGGTGAGCCGCTGACGGTCGAGGAAGCCGAGCAGTTGGAAGCGTGGCAACGGGCCCATCCGGGCAAGGCACCTCATGTGGTGCTGCACAATGAGCTAACCTTCCATGAAGCTTTTAAACAAGGGCGACAGGCAGCGATGCAACGGTTACTGGCGACCATCGATCCAGCGACTGTTCCGGCGGAGACGGAAACTCCTGTGGTGCCTATGCCTACTACGCGTTGGTACCAGCAACGCAGGATCGTTGTGGCAGCGGTAATTGCCGGCAGTGTAGGGATTGGCGTAGCGCTGTGGATGCCTGACCACAAAACGGCCGAATCCGGTCAGACGCAACAGGTAGCCCATACTGTCCAACGTCCAGCAGCCAGCGATACGGCTTTGTTTGTAGAACTGGCGGATGGGGAACGGTTTGCGGTGGGGACGAAAGATACTGGTGTGTTGGCGCAACTGGGTAGTGTTCAGCTACGTAGTACCGGGTCACGACAATTGGTATACGAGGCAGTGGCCGGTGAAAAAGGGGAGGCTCTGATCCATCATAAGATCGTTACGATTGGCCAACAGCTGGTTACTGTTGAACTAGTGGACCATAGTGTGGCCGAGCTGGGACCCCATAGTTTACTACAGGTAGACGTATCCGGCAGTAGTGAAAAAAGAATTGTACATTTGGCAGGTATCGCGCATTTCACGGTGGCGCATGATAAAAACCGTCCTTTTATAGTCAATACTGCTGGTGCCACGCTACAAGTATTGGGAACTGAGTTTGTGGTGACTACAAAAGACAAGGATTTCACGACTGTTGGACTGGTGAATGGGTCCTTGCTGGTATCGGGCGCGCGGCAACGGGCCACGCTTGTACCCGGACAAACGGTTCAGGTATCCCCTTCGGGCGACGTCAGGTATGTAAAAGACCGTTTGAACAGTTTACTTGGTTTTACAGAGAATCGATTTTATTATAGTAATAAAACGCTGGCTACCATTACAGCAGATATCGAACAATGGTATGCCGTGCAGCTAATCGACAGCAACCCCTCAGATTCGTTAGGCACTTATCATTTTGGTCCTGTACCCCGCGACCTTCCGTTGACTAAAGTATTGGAAAAACTAAACAAGCTGACAGGGCACCAGTTCCGATACGAGCAACGACCTTAACCCCCGTAGTAGAACGCATTGCCCCACCTGGTATGACAGGCATGGGCGCTAAAGAGTCTGTCCCAAAATTGCGGGACGCCATTGAACCACCTTTTTACCAATCCTTAAAAGGATTACCATTAAACCTTTCCTTGATGATGCCAATGGCCTCCGTGGCCATTGGTTTTTCTCGTTTGATGCGTATAACCTAAACGATTGGGCAATGCCTGAAAAAGTCCAGAGGGTAACACTACTGCTCACCATGCTGCTGCACACCACGCTGGTGGTGTGTGCTTACGACACCAGCCGCACCTATCCGGTCAATTTCAAAAACACACCGATTGCGCTGGCGCTACAATCCCTGACCCAACAGTCGGGACAAGCGATTAATTTTCAAACCCAACAATTGCCGCCGAGGTGGCGGGTAACGCTCGACACCACGGCTACCGTCCTGGAGATCGTAAGGTTGCTGTTTAAGGATCAGCCTTATTTTATCGAGCTCACGGATGGTGATATTTATATCCGGCTCAAACCGGCCCGGATCGTTACCCTGCGCGTGGTGAATCCGGCGAAGCAGGCTTTGGAAGGTGTGACCATCCGGGATCTGCGGCAGGACTCGAGCCGGAGTGGCTCTACCGATGCAGACGGTAAGTGGCAATGTCTGCTCTTTGGCGACTCGCTGCCAGTGGAACTGACGATGATTGGTCATTACTCACGGCGGACCGTGGTTTACGACCACCAGGAAATTGCGCTGGAGGAAAATATTGCCGAATCGGATCCTGTGGTGATTGCCTATGGCAAGAGTCCGCGGCGGCGGATTGTGGGTAATGTGTATGAAGCGAAGATCAATTTCGTCGGCAAACCTTATGACAATGTCAATAGTCTCCTGCGGCTATTGCCGGGTGTGCTGGTAAGGAACAAAACCGATATACCCTGGGGCAGCCAATCTTTGGAGATCGAAGGCTCCCGGACCATTCAACCGCTTAGTGGCATCCGGCAGGTCGATGAACCACTTATACTCATCAATGGACTTCCTTGCCCGGCGCGCGTGGGGTCGCTGAGCCAATTGGCCTCTGCGGCTGGAGATCCCAGCAATACCGGCGCCGGTTTACACCCGCTCAGCTTTTTGAATGTCGATGATATCGAAACGATCACGGTACTTAAAGATGCCAGTGCTACCGCCATTTATGGTGCCCGGGGTGCCAATGGCGTTATCCTGATTGAATTGCGCAAACCCACCAACCAAACCCCGCTGTTCAACCTGTATGTGATGACCGGCATTACCAGCTCCTATCGCCGGCCGAAAACGTTAAACACGACTGAATTCCTGGACTTACGCCGTTCGGCCTTTCCCCCCGGTACCGTTTTCGATAAGACCAATTTTCCTGAGTTGTATATGGACAGCAGCTTGTACACGAATTGGTCTGATGTGCTGTACAAGAATACCGCTATCTCGCACACCACCCAATTCTCTGCTTCCGGCCAGGTGAGTCGTGTAAGCTGGTTGGGCAGTTTCAATTATCGCCGTGACTCGTATGTGTTCCCGACGCACAATAAAGATGAATGGGCCCGGTTTTACAACCAGCTTAACTACAAATCACAAAACCACAAACTGGAGCTCAACAGTTTTGTTTCCGCCAGTATTGGCGAAAATGCTACGCCTGCATCCGAGCTCACCCCCATCGTATTTGCTACACCACACGCGCCTAGAAAACTGCAAGCTGATAGCCTCGATGTTTATAACCATCCCTTGCGCTGGTTCAATAGCCAGTACCGGGCTCAATCCAACTACTACCTGGCAAACCTTCAATTGAGTTATTCTTTTCTGAAATACTTTAAAGTCAAACTGGACGGTGGCATTGGCTGGCAGCAATTGAAAGAAAAGGCCAGTTTTCCGCTTTCCTATTATCCACCCGATAGCAGTAGTCGTGGTCATATCGACCAGGCTGGTCGACAGATCTTCACCTGGCTGGTAGAACCACAATTGCATTTCCATCTTGCCCGCGGCAAACTAAGCTGGAACGCACTTTTAGGCGCCAACTACCAGCAGTCAAAATATCGCAGCGAGGTTCGTACCCTTCCCGGCTATACCAGTGATGACAAACTCAATCAACAGTTGGTCTACCCTACCCTGGATACCTTCTGGACGCAGTACAAGCTGCTCAGCTTTTTTGGTCGTGTGAACCTGGAAATCGATCAACGATACGTATTGGAAGGCAGCGTTCGCCAGGATGGCTCCTCCCGCTTTGCGCCTGAAAACCAGTTCGGCATCTTTTACTCGGTGGGCGGGGCCTGGTTGTTGTCTGCTACCAACTTCTGGAAACCACTGCAGCCCGTTATCAACCTCGCCAAGCTGCGGGTCAGTCATGGCGTGACCGGCAACGACCAGGTGGACGATTATGGTTATATGGGTCAATATAGGGCTACGAATGTCGCCTATCAATACGGCGCTTTGCCAGGATGGGTGCAGAACCTACCGGCCAGTAATAAATTAACCTGGGCAGAGACCCGCAAAACCGAAGCGGGTCTCCACCTGGAATATAAAAAGCGTCTCGGCCTTGATCTGGGCGCTTACTGGCACCGTAGCATTAACCAGGTAATCCGCCTGCCATTGGCAGCGCAAAGCGGGTTTAGCGAACTGGCCTATTGGAATTTCCCGGTCGTTGTCGACAATCGGGGCTGGGATGTATCATTGCATTACAAAACAGTGAATACCACCAATCGTTGGCAGACCTCCCTACAATTGAATTATACACATCCCCGTAACCTGCTACGCTCCTTTGATTCTATCACCACCAATATACTACGTCAGGAATTACTATTGAGCAAACCACTTACTGCCAGAAAACTGTATCATTATACCGGTGTAGATCCAATTACTGGGCTATACACGGTGGCCGACTTCAACGGAGATGGCAAGATTACGGACGTGGACAAACAATCCATTCGCGATGTGGAAGTCAAGGGCTATGGGAGCCTTTCTGTGCAAGTGAAATATGGCCGATGGGCTGCTGGCTTTATCCTGGAAGGCCGCCAACAAACTGGATATTCTGCCATCTCTTACGCCAATCAACGACTATTTCCGGGCCGACTCGAAGCCTCAGGTTTCAGCAATCAGCTACAGAGTGTGTTGAACCGATGGCCTGTTGCCAATGCCCAATATCAACGACCTGCCACCTCTCTCAGCACAGCGGCAGACAAGGCATTCGACCACTATATGAATTCAGACGCCATTCAAACCGATCAAAGTTATGTCTGCCTGAGGCACTTGGCATTGGAATATACCTTTCCCTTCAAAGGAATTTTCAATAAATCCATTAACCAAATGCGCCTTTTCCTGCAAGGCCAAAACCTTGTGGTACTAAGTAGATATAAAGAAGGCAACCCCACGCTTACCCAACCATTTGCACAACCCGTTACGCGGACGTTCAGCCTCGGTGCACAAATTAGCTTTAAATAAATTCTATGCGAGCTGTATCCTGCACAATGATTCTTTTAACTATCCTATTAGTTGGTTGTACTAAACTCACGAATGTCGATGGACCACCCAACCGATTTGACAATCCATTCCAGAGTGATGAAACGGCCACTGGTCTGATTTTGGGTATCTACGAGAAAAATATGGAACGTCAATGTCTATTTAACGGACACATGAGCCGATATGGCGGATTACGAAGTACCGAATTTGCACTTCGAATTGTCAGCGGAGATGACGGCGATTTCCAGCTTTTACAGTTGAAGCCCAATAATCGCGTGCTCGGTTTCTTATGGTTACCAGCTTACGAATGTATTGCCCGCTGCAATCTTGTATTGCACGAACTACCTGGAGCAAAGGATGTTAGCGAATCATTAAAGCCCATTCTTTTGGGCGAAGCCTATTTTCTGCGTGCTTTGAGTTACTTCTACCTCGTAAATCTCTTTGATAGTATTCCACTCGTCACCGGCATCGATATTGGAGAAAACAGTCAATTACCGCAATCAGGAGCGAAGTCCATTTACGATCAGATTGAGCAGGACCTCCAGGCAGCCCTACCACTTTTACCAGATCGACATCCAGATACAGGATTGGACTCATTACGCCGTACCCGCATCGAAAAGGGAGCTGCAAACGGCTTATTAGCGCGCGTTTATTTGTATCTAGGTAACTATGAACAAGCAGCCCACTATTCCACTCTTGTAATTGAGCAAGGTGGCTATCAAATGGAGAATCTAGAGAAAGTATTTTATAATACTAGTAGAGAAACTATCTTGCAATTTAAACCGGTTATGGCCACTGCCAGTACCGCTGAAGCTTCCATCTTTTTACCAGACGTGGGTGGCATACCTAATTATGAACTAACGAATACAGTATTACAATCATTTGTAGCCGGGGATTTACGCAAGTCTCAATGGACACGATTGATGCGTGTTGGTACGCAAGACAAATACCAGGCAAGAAAATACACTATCACTACAGCGCAACCCCGATTAGAATACAATATCGTATTAAGATTGGCCGAACAATACCTAATAAGGGCCGAGGCGCGTGTGCGCCTCGGCGATATTTCAGGTGCTAGTGCCGACCTTAGCATTATTCGGCAACGCGCTGGCCTCAATTCTCTACCCGGGAACAGCACAGTTTTGAGCTTACTACAGGCTATTGCTTCGGAACGACAAGCAGAACTGTTTGCAGAATGGGGCCATCGATTACTAGACCTGCATCGCTGGTGGTCATTGCCGACTGGTGATGTACTACAATTTCGCGCCGACAGCGTATTGAAATCACAGCCAGGATGGCATCCGTATATGCGTCATTGGCCCATACCGCAACAAGAATTGTTTAAGAATCCGCAACTACATCAAAACGAAGGCTATAACTGACATTAATAATTACTGTAAATAATCGCAGTCGCTTGGCTCGCATGGTATCCCCACTCAAAGGCCGTAAGGCCAGCGCCTGAAGAACCGCTGAAAGTATAACCGGAATAGGCGCTGCGCAATCGAGTCAATTCATCATTCACCGTCGAGACCTCACCAGTGAATGACACCCAATCCGGATCGTTGTACCAGGAATACGTTACACGTCTATCAATAAATGGAGCAATGGTTGCATCTGGACCGGGAGGTGTTGTTGGCAAAGCGTTAACTTGCACGAGCAGGCAGGCAGCGACTAGCACTGCGAAGATTGCTTTCTTCATGGTCGAGGTTTTTTATATGATGAATAAAAAATGAGAACCTCAATATTTAACGCCACTTGCTGTTTTTGGATAGCTTCGCCGGTCCATTCAGCCAAACAGTACATCCTCGTTGGGAGCGAGTTAAAGAAATACTTTTAGGCAAGGCTTTGCCTGCGGGAAGTTTACTGGGATGCCCAAGGGTATATGAGGAGATCTTAGTGGGAGATCAATATAGCAGTATGCAGCTTGTATGAGTGGGAAATTAAAAATAGCTTCAGAGGAGATAATGGGGCTGTGGTATTGTCCACAGTTATAAAAGCAAGCGGTAATTGATAACGGAAGAAAGGGAATATCTATCCTACTACTAAAGTGCCTATATATATTTTAACCGTGTAGTGGATAACAATCTCAAGATAAAGTAATTTTTCAATACGACGTGCGAATAATTCTAAATAAAGTGCCGTTGATTTTGACTTGTCTTATTTTTTACGCGTCTTCAATTCTCCGAGGCAATTTATGGACAGGTTGCCAATTTCCAGCTCGGGAAAATGTTTCCGCAGTTGGTCCAGCTCAATCAGTTGCTCATATTGACCAGCAGCAATCTCCGAATTGTCGTATACATCTACCCAATGCAGCTGCGTGCCAACGATTTTCTCACCCAGTTGATCACAGACCATCGCGTCTATCGCCTCCGACATTTTTTCCGTCGGCTCCTCCCCTATGTTGGCATAACATTGTACCGTATACCTGTTGGCCCTGGGTGTCCAAATCGGCGGCAGGCAGCGTATACTGGCCCTTGTAATGCCCGTGTCTGCATACTCCTTATCCAGGTGCTCCCCATACAACCCGGCGGGCTGCAGCCCATATACCTTCCAGCCTTTGAGTGCTGGCGCTTTGGCTGCCATGTTCTCCGCCATGCTGAAGTAGCGGGGATTGGCCAATGCCGTGATCGTTATTGAACTCTCCCCCTCCTCGGGATAAAACAGGACTACCGACAATCGCTTGGTATAAGCCCGCATATGTGTTACCAGTTCCCGCTCCCAATACCTCTTCAGGTCTTTGTCCATTTCATTGAGGTGCCGATAAATCTCGCTATTGAAGCTGAACCAGGTCCAAAATTGTTTGGCATGATTAAATAACATCGGTTTTAATTTTTATTGTCTTCTTACTTTCATTGAGTCGTTTTAACGCGTCGTCCAAATCTATCGTGAGCACCACGCAGAACTCTTTTATGGATAACACTTGTACCTCTACCTTTTCTAGTTTATTCCTGACATATTGAATCCTTCGCCAAGCGGTACTTTTGGATTTATTTATAATGTCCCTGGCATACTGAATTGTAATTTCATCTGACGCGAGAATCATGACTGTGGTTTTTCGGTTAAAGGATTTACTTTGAGGTATAGGGTTACGTAACGGCTTCCACCATTATACGCTCAATAGTCCTGTACGGGCATACCATCCCCTTTACTTAATTGTTTTTATTTTGCGAACGGATTACACATCCGCCCTTACTATCAGTATAACCTTAACCGGGTGCATCCCGAGCGGACAACACCTTCGCCCTTTTAGCAATGATCTCATCAGCAAGAAAAAAATATAGCAGCTACTATGAACAGTTAGTTGACAGATCCAATATTATCTTATTGTTACGACACTAAATTATATAGAATTGATTAAATATATAGTGGACTTTCTACAAAATATTTTTACTATTTCAGTTCACGTACAATTGCGTTTCGCCTTATGCGCTTCTTAACTGCAGTGGACCAGGAACAGTTATCCAACTTTTAGCTCCTGGCAAGCTATTTTGTGCATACCACTGACCGAAAACTGCGACAAAACAGCAGTACTCCTTTACGTTCGGCCACTCAAACAACATTTGCTTTCCGGGCATCCACATTCGCTTGCCCGGCATGGCCACCGTTTGCTGCCAAGGTGTGTGTAATACCTGGTGCACCTCCTGTATCACCAAGACCGTCGCTTTGATGCGCAGGTGCGTGTAGGGTGCCGGCAAGTGCCAATCAATGACTGGCATCGTCGATGGCCATGTAACCAAGCATCTGTTGTTGCCCTCCCGTTTAATGACGGGATTGGCTTGTATCATGTATTGTTGCCAACGATGCCATCTATTGCAGTCGAGGTTATCCAAGGATTGCGCATTCTCCTGGAGCAGGCTACGAAAACCTGGCGGATTGCGTTGATCTTTGGACAACCCTTTGCGGATAGCGCCCGCCAACAATCGCACCGGACTTTTGATGCCGGTCGCCGGAACCAGCACTTTGGCCATGTCCCGTGCCAGCTGTAAAGCCCCGGCAAAATCCGTAGCGGATTGGCGTGTGTGAAAAAAAACTGGATCGACCATAACCCGCTCGGCGGAAAGTCCAATCTTGTGCAGCTTATAATATCCATCTTTAGGTTGCAATGTAAAGCCGGGGAATTCCCGTTTGCTGATCCTATCGCGTTTGTTGTTTTTCATATAAAGATCGTTTGGGAGAAGAAGGAGCCAGGCTGGATGGCCCGGCTCCTTTTCCCTGTGTTTAAGCAGGTAAATCCACCACAGCCAATTGCAAGGCACTTGCGCCTTTACTTTGGTTGTGCAGGTTTCCGTTGACGATGATGAGGAACTCAATACCTACCAGCAACAGGATTGGTACTGTACTGTTTGCCGGTAAGTTCATCGCGAGGGAAGCCGCTGCCAGGGGTTGGTTGTCCCAAGGCAGGTTCACCGTGTTCGCCCGCACGAGGCTGGCCGTCTCGGCATCAAAATCAATCGCCATGGCCGCGGCGAAGATGTTGAAGTGCGTAGAGTCTGCCGGTGCCGCGATGTCGATTGCGGGCGTGAGGGCTGGTACCTGAACAGCTACCTGGCCCGTTACGCGATCGATGGAAAAGCCCAGGTCGGGTTTCAGCGCCTGCGCCAATGATACGCCGAGGTTGAACTCAAACCCCTTTAAGAGCGTGAGATCACCTTCACTCACCTTGCGATCGCCCCAGTCGTTGTTGGGATCCGATTTGAGGATCCGTGACATGACCTGGGTGACGCGACTGGCGGCGCGGTTGTCGCCCGCTCTGCGCATCTCGTTGTTGACGACCTTCCGGAAAAACTTGGCAGCTTTGCCGGAAGCGCCAAACTCGCGGCCATTGAGGCGGGTGTTCTTAAAGCGGGGATCCGATTTAATGCGCTCACCGCTGACGCCACCTTTGGCGCGGGCCAGGTACCCGTCCTGGCTTTTGTAGAAACTGATGTCATCGATAGTTCCTGCCAACTTGATGTGGCGGTTGATCTGCTTTGCCACTTTTGTGCTTTTAAAAGGTTTGGATTGATGATGCTGTTGCGTTGCCCGCGGTGCAACGTCTATAAGAAAGTTTGGATCGTAGCGAGCGGGCGCCAGCTTCCCTGCTGTTTACCGTCCAAACTGCTCATTTTTTGTTCTTACGCTATTTTGATACACTATCTATACGGCATCTATACACCATCCTTACACTATCCTTACCCTATCCACCAATTTTATGAGCCCCATGTCTTCGTTCGCACTAACCTGTTGCAAACGTAGGGCAGGTATCGATCGCTTCCAAATATGTGACTAGTTTTGACTACTAATAAACAGTTTTGACTACTCGCCTTTTTCCGCGCCCTATTCATTAGTAGCCAAAAGCGTTCAATAGTGGTCGTAATTGGTCAACCCATTTGGAAACGGGCCTGTCGCCACCGTATGTTTGTAGGGACATGTTGGTCATGACAACAATCCATTTATTCTAAAACATCATTACCATGAAAAGACCAGTTCATACCGCCAAAGTGATCCCGCTTGCGGGCACCCCAACTGCCGACGCCTCACGCCCCTTGACGGGGGAGCGCCCGCAAGCATCCAGAAAGCGTACCCCAAAAACAGGTGTCCTCTATCCCACCACCTCCTTTATGCCATCGAAGCAGGCCACCGGAAAAAGAAAGGGAAAGGGAAATGCAACACCTGCTGCTGCCACACGCACCCGCAAGAAACAACGAGCTTAATGGCCGATGGGGATGGAACGATCCGCTCCGCCCCATCGCTATTGTGGTGACGTGTTGCAACCAGGCCTGATTCGTAACACAACGGAAGCTGCGGCCTTTTCGGCTCCAGGCTAACTACCCGGAAGAAGCCAGACCTTCCTCTGCGGACACACCTCCGCCTTTCCTGCAGCCGCGCGTGCTGTGGCTTCCGTTGTTCTTTTACAACACCTTTAAAACTACATGCTGATGAGTATACCAGAAAGATTAAGTAAACCAACACCGCCCTTCTTCAAGAAGCTGCGCAATGTATCGCTGATATTAGCTGCTGCCAGCGGCGCCCTCCTCGCGAGTGCAGACTTGTTACCCAAAGTGCTGCAGCAGGCGGCCTGCTATATTGCAGTGGCGGGCACTGTTGCTGGCGCCGTGAGCCAGGCGGTGGTGAAAGAAGAAGAACAGTAATCTATTTCAGGATAAGCGAGTAAAAGAAGCCCCACGATGTTTGTCGTGGGGCTTCTCTTGTCACTTTTTATCGGCGTTCTCTATTGCGTTGAGGTACCAATTATTGCTATTAACCTTCTACGGGTCTCCATATGAGATGCGTTAAGAAAAATCGTAGAGTTGGTTACATGGTGAAAATTGACCTATCCTAAGTACTTATTAGGTTTACTTACATTTAACACTACGTCACCCAAAAAGTGTAAAAAATATGAAGGTAAACAACACATGTTGAACTTATATCATTTTTCAACTTGTTAGGGATAGCGAACAACTCATCAGTATCTTAAATCCGTTTCGCCTAATCCTCAATGCCGACAGCTTTTGACTTAAAACAAATTGATGTAGACGGGCATAGAGTTGTGGTTATGGGACAAGCATATGTAGCCGCATACTCTTGGGCAGCGCCATCAATAGTAGAAGAGTTTGTGCAACTGATTACAATCCGATTGCAAATCGTAGTCGTCAAAGTAGTTGTCAACAGACGAGAATATGCACATACGTTAGGTGTTTTCACTTTGAATGCAAACAGTGCGCTAACTGCACTAATTACGACAATTCCATAAATCATTGCTTTGGGAGTGTTCATAAACAGGCGCCTTTTGCATCCAAAAGGCAAAAGTTTAGCGGTTAAATAATATAGAGTGGAAGAAAATTGGCAGGATAAGGTGTAACACAACTAAGGTAATCCATCCGATTACTGCAATCAGTATGATTAGTGATGCCTTGGGGATTATCTTCCGGCCCTAAACACAAAATCCCCGCATGTGCGGGGACCTGTTTCATTCATGGCTTCTATGGTTATTACATCTTATATCGAAAGACTGTCAATGAGTAAGGAGGAAGCTCAATGAGCGCATTTGGCTTCCCTTGCCATTTCGTGACCATTGGAATTACGCTATCCGGCTTCTCCATTGTATTCTGGTCGTTGATACCAAGACCTTTCAACACCGTAATCGTTCCCTCCAGTTTTTTAGCCTTAGCCCCTTTCCAATTCAAACTCCGCGTCTTTTTATCTGCAGAAGCATTCACCAATTTTATGATAACTTCCTTTGAGGCAGTATCGATCGCAGCCGTCACGAAACAGCTATCCTGCCCGGTAACTGGTTTTCCCTCTTCCAAAATCGGTATTGCATGTGTGCCCCTGTTGTTGCTAAACATCTGTTGAACATAATAACTGGGTGTTTTCAAAACCTGGCTGTTGTTAAACCAAATCAGGTTTGGTGTCCACTGCCAAGCATCCGTATGAGCGAATAAGGGCGCATAGGCACTCATCGTCACAATATCCGCATTGCGCTCCAAGCCCGTCATGAATGCCGCTTCGGCAAGTGCACACAACAAGGTATTCTTGTTGTCCTGGCTCCCAATGCGCACGCTGTGGCAGGCATATTCTCCGAGAAAGATCTTTGGCCCTTTTCTGTCGTAGTTGTCATACTTCGCGCTGTTCATCAGAAACCAATTGGGCGTTTGGTAGTAGTGCTCATCGATGATATCCACTTGCAGTTTGCGCAAGGTGGTATCCATATATCTGAACTGGGGGTTCGGTGAATACCCTGTACTGGTGATGAGCTGCATCTCCGGATATTTTGATTTAATGGCCTTGCTAAAAGCCAGTAATCGCTCAATGTATTGGGGGCCCCAGTTCTCATTGCCGACACCCAGCCATTTCATGCCAAATGGAGCAGGGTGCCCCAGATCTGCCCGCTTTTTACCCCAGGTGGTATTGACGTCGCCGTTTGCAAATTCAATTAGATCCAGCGCGTCCTGGATGTATGTATCAAGCTGGTTCATCGGCACTACCTCGGCTGTATTGAACTGGCAACTCATGCCACAGTTGATGATTGGCATTGGGGAAGCTCCAATATCATCGCACATTTGAAAGTACTCGAAAAAGCCCAGGGCGTAGCTTTGGTAATAATCAGGCGTTGGTCGTTTCTCTACCCCATGGTTCCATTTATTAATGATGAGCTTGCGCTCATTCAGTGGGCCAATGGTATGCTTCCACTGGTAGCGTTCGTTCAGGTCAGTACCCTCCACGATACAACCTCCTGGAAAACGGACAAAACCAGGCTTGAGATCGGCCAGGGACTGCACCATGTCAGCGCGAAGCCCATGGGACCGTTTCTTCCAGGTATCGGAAGGATACAGCGAGATCATATCGAGGTCCAATTTACCTTGCCCATCGAACCAGATGACGAGGCGACCTTTACTGGTGGTATCGTCTGCCGTGAGATTAATGGATTGTTCCTGCCATTCACCGCTGACCGCATTCGGGCTTATGGTGGTTTTCGCTATGGGTTTACCAGTTTGATTGAAAATCTGAACGGTGAGCGTAATACCTGGCGTGGACTGCCTGTACATCATTGAAAGGCTGTATGATTGCCCTTTCTTAATCACCATACCCCCAAAACCTTCGTTAATAAGTCCAATACCATTCGCTACCTGCTGTTTGGCTATTTGCAAATACTTTGGATTGTTGGCGTTCTCTGCCTGTCGATTTACTATCACTAACGTACCGTCAGGCGCTTTACCAGCTGCAGGCTTCCACCCCATCATGGGATCATTGAACTCGAAAGACCCGTTCTTCACCAGGTCAGCATTCAGACCACCGTCAGCTCCCCTATTGATGTCTTCGAAAAAAATACCCCAAAGCGATTCAGCAATTGGCTTTCGATTACCTGTAAGGTCTACATTGTAAGCCACCGGCGCCTGCCCATTTGAACGGATGGCGGCGACTAATAAAAGAAAAGCGGTATATCTTTTCATGAATAATTCGATTAATGATTATCCCGGCAAATCCGGTACTCCATGAAACGAACAACCAAGCACTTTAACTATTCGTCTTCTGAATTTTCCCCAACTGCCCTTTACCTATTGAAGTTAAAGCTAGCTAATTGAATGTCACCAGCACTAAATCGCGCAAACCTCACAACTTTGTACACTACTCAAAAAATACTCTTTTCATCAGCCAAAATCCTAATCCAATTATATCAAGGGTATATCTTGCATACAGTTCACGCAGCAAGGCAATGACCACGATGAATTTAGTTTGCACAATTCCTTTTACCCCGACCAAGAGCCGACCCAAATTCACATTACTACTCAAAACATCTTTTATTTAACTAAAAGATCATTACCAGCATACTTATATACTAATCACAGGCTACACATTCATTAACCGAACAAGAGCTGCTGCATCGCATTTCTGTCGCGCAGTTGCTCAATCATTGAACCTTATACATATGCCCAAGAAAGCCATTATTATCGGCGCAGGTCCTGCCGGCCTTACTGCCGCGTATGAGCTCCTGAAACGTACCGACATCAAGCCAATCGTCATCGAGAAATGCAACCAAGTGGGTGGCATTTCCAAGACCGTCAGTTATAAGGGAAACAAAATGGACTTCGGTCCACACCGCTTTTTCTCCAAGAGCGACCGGGTGATGAACTGGTGGACCAACATCATGCCCCTCCATACCCCTAAAGGAGAAGACCTTACGATCAGTTACCAAAACAAATCGAGAACCCTTGACACAGGTAATTTCCTGACTACCGACGAAACAAATGGGCTACCCCCCAAACAGTCGATGATGGTCATTCCTCGTCTCACGCGCATCTATTTCCTTCGTCAGTTCTTTGCCTACCCAATACAATTATCCATCGCCACACTTGGCCAATTGGGTATTTGGACTACCATTAAAATTGTGTTCTCTTACCTATATGCCCGGCTGGTTCCCCGTAAACCAGAAAACAGCCTGGAAGATTTCATGATCAATAAGTTTGGCAGTGTACTTTATCACATTTTCTTCAAGGATTATACCGAGAAGGTGTGGGGCATGGATTGCAATAAGATCTCTGCAGATTGGGGCGCGCAACGCATCAAAGGCGTTTCATTGAGTAAGGCAGTTATCCATGCAGCGAAGGCACTCGCCAAAAAGAAAAAGAAGACTGATATCAATCAAAAAGATACAGAAACCAGCCTGATCGAGCAGTTCCTCTACCCAGCTATGGGCGCCGGTGCGATGTGGGAAGAAGTGGCCCGCCAGGTGGAAGTGATGGGGGGCAAGATCGTCAGCAATTACGATGTTAAGCATATCCTGACCGAAGGTGATCAAATCACCGGCATCCAGGCTTTAAATATGCAAACAGGACAGCTTGAATCTCTGGAAGGAGACTATTTTTTCTCTACCATGCCCGTCAAAGAGCTAATCAGCGGCATGAAAACGGATGTACCCACAGAAATTAAGGATATTGCAGAGGGGCTCATTTATCGGGATTTTGTTTACGCAGGCGTGCTGGTCAAGAAGATGACCATGGCCACCCCAAAAGATAGCTGGATCTATATCCAGGAGAAGGATGTAAAGGTTGCCCGCATGCAGGTATATAATAATTGGGGACCTTATATGGTAGCCGATCCCAATACGGTATGGCTAGGCCTGGAATACTTCTGTACGAAAGGCGATGCGATCTGGAATACTACGGACGAAGATATCAAGAAGCTAGCCGTTGAGGAACTCATCAAAATGGACCTCATCACACGCGAAGATGTGTTGGACAGCACCGTTAACCGGATGGAAAAGACTTATCCTGCTTACTTCGGCACCTACACCCGGTTTGAGGAAATACAAAATTACCTGGAGCGTTTCCCCAACCTGTTCCTTGTTGGACGAAACGGCATGCACAAGTATAACAATACCGACCATAGTATGCTGACGGCGATGGTAGCGGTAGACAATATCGCCGAAGGAATTACCAGCAAAGCTAACCTGTGGGAAATTAATACCGAGCAGGAGTATCATGAGGTCAAGAAAGATTCGATTCAGGAAAACAACGGCACCCTCGATAAAAACGCACCAGTTCCTAATTTCGGGGGCAATAGAGCCGCAGCTGGTGGGTTGAAATCATTTATTCTTCGCGACAAAACAAACCGGCAGTTTTTATGGTTTGCGGCCATCATCTCCGTCATACAATTTGTGATATTTAAGTACTTCTATCCATTCGCCCATTATATACACGGAGATTCCTTTGTCTACATACAAGCGGCTTCTGGCAATTGGGACATTAATACGCACTTGATCGGCTACTCCCGTTTCTTACGACTATTTAGTGTGTTCAGCAGTTCAGATGTATTATTAACCGCCTTTCAATACCTGATAGCACAGGCAAGTGGCATGTTTTTCCTGTTCACGATCTTCTATTTCCATCAGATTGGAAGAGTCATGCGATATATCCTAGTGATTATTATGGTCGTAAATCCAATGTTTTTGTACATAGCCAATATGGTTTCCAGTGATTGCCTCTTCATGAGTTTAAGTCTAACCTGGTTTTCGCTTCTATTATGGATTCTATATCGGCCATCCAATCTAATTATTCTAGCACACACCATAGTAATTTCATTTGCATTCACTGTTCGTTATAATGCACTGGTATATCCCGGGATAGCCGTCTTGGTATTCCTTTTCGCAAAAATACCTTTTCACAAAAAGGCCATTGGTATAGGATCATTCCTAATTCTTTGCGGGCTATTCGTCGCCTATACTGGAAATAAATTCAAAGAGCTAACTGGCATTTGGCAATTCTCGCCTTTCAGCGGCTGGCAGGCAGCGAATAATGCTATGTATACGTATCGCTATGTCGACAGCGCCGACAGAAAGCCTGTTCCCAAAAAGTTCTTTGCCCTAGATAGTACGATCAGGGACTATTTTGATAAACACAGAGATATTAAGAAGTTTCCCATTGAAGACATAAAGGCCAGCACTTTCTATATGTGGACACCAGGACTGCCACTATACGCCTATCGAGACAAAGTTTTCTTTGACAAAAAGGATACACTTGCAACTGATTTGAAGATGTGGTCAAGTATGGGGCCATTGTACAAAGACTATGGAACCTGGATTCTTAAGCAATACCCTCTTCAATTTGCACAACATTTCGTCGGGCCAAATTTTATCAAGTATTACGCCCCGCCAGCAGAATTTATGGAATTCTACAACGGAGGAAACGATAGTGTCACCCTCGGAGCCGTAAAATGGTTTCATTATAAAAATGCCCACGTTTATTCCCGAATTATGGATCCCAAATCTTATATACTTGAAATTTATCCGATTGTTACGGGGATGATGAACGTTATGCTGTTTTGTTCACTAATCTGTTTCGTATGGCTAGGCGGACTGAGGAGAACAACTCCTCTAAAAAAAACCTTAATCCTAGTATTTGCTATTTGGTCCATCAATGCAATATTCACCATCCTTTCATCGCCAGCTGCTATTCGATTGCAAGCTTTTCCTATTTTGCTTGAAACAGCTTTTGCGTTGATTTTGGTAGACTGGCTATATAACTTGGCAAGTAAAACTGAATTAGCGAAGACTTCGAAAGAGCAAAACTCACTAAATACGGCAATCACGAACTAGCGTCCATTTTCTTTTGTAGAATAAAAGCAAACCAATGAGATATTCACCGCTAATATTATTACTAATTTTTTCTGCTTGCTTTGGCAAGAAGCCGGAAACAACAGGAAACGAGGGTAAAACACTTCCAGAATTCAGCCTATTAATGCTAGACAGTACCTATCTCAACACAAAAAATATAAAAACAGGCAAGCCATCTGTATTCTTCATTTTTAGCGCCTATTGCCCACACTGTAAATCGCAACTTTTAAGCATGCTAGACAATATGGATAAATTAAATGAGACCCAAATCTATATGATAGCCCAAGAACCACTTTCCGCAATTAGGGAATACTACAAAAATGCAAACCTGGTTAAATTCCCAAATATAAAAATGGGAATCGACACTTCAGGATTTCTCGGAGAATACATGCACGTAAAAGGGATACCCTATTTGGCCTTATTTGACAAGGAGAAAAAATTACTTAAAGCATATTTAGGTCCGACTAAAACATCCATAATCAAAGACGGCCTTTCCTTAAACAACTAATTAAAAATCAAACTTTTTGCGCAGAGATACGAAGCAGCGACTTGCAAGCACTGCTTCAAGTGGAGCAGCCGAAAACCACTTTCATCAGAGTAGGCAATGAAATTCCATTAAAGTTTAGCTTTTTGATCCAAAAAGCACCTTTTTTTATGAAAAGAGTAAAAATCATGCTGACTTCAGTACTTGCATTGGCAGTTGTTGCTGGTGCTGTAGCTTTCAAAGTAAAAACTGATAATGTGTGCGCTTGGGCAAAATTATTCCCAACAACCGTCACCACACCTTCGACTACACTTTTTTCAACCGACAGAGTGACAACAATTCCAGGTATTCGCGCAACTACAACTACTACAGCAAACGTATATGCGCTAACACAAGTTACTACAGCGGCTGAATGTCCCACTACACCTGTAATTGGACTGAAAAGCAAGACAATCGCAAACGAGGAATAATTAATATCAATATTCCATTTAATAAAAGCGGAAGAACTTCTTCCGCTTTTACATTCTGAAAATTCTAAAAATATTCGCGACGACGATCTCTAGCAGTATTCCAATTAACCCTAGAAAATACCAATTGCGTATCGTATCAGACGTCGCAATAAAAAGTAAAACTAAAGGCTTACTAATAACCAGGGTTTTGAGTTAGTCGTGGATTAAATAACAAATCATTAAAAGGTATAGGCAAAAGTTGGTCTTCAGTCTCCCACGTACCACCTTTCTCAGGCGTAACCTTACTCATTATCTCGTTAATTTTATTAACTCTTTTCAGATCAAACCATCGATGCCCCCATTCACAAAATAGTTCAACTTGACGTTCATGAAGAATTGCATTCAATAATTCCTTCGCTGAAACTGAAGAAATAACTTTTTCAATTAATGGAAGATTAGCTCTCAGTCTAACCTTATTTATATCATCAATGGAACCATTCAAATTACCTTCGTTTGCTCTAGCCTCTGCCCTTATTAAATACATTTCCGATAATCTAAGGCAAATGCTGTATTCCTGCATTTGATCTAAATTTAATAGATTGGGATTATATTCTCCTTCCTTATACTTATAGGGAAAATAAGATAAATTAGGGGGCTCCCCAAAACTACTAATCCACAAATCCTCCCTTTGATCATCTGGTTCAAATGCATTTAAAAGATACGAACTTAACTGAACCTGTTTTTCAAAGCCTAACCCAGAGGGTATTGCTGACAAATTAAATCTTCGCCCTTCAGTAGTATTCCAACCAATACTAGTTGGTTGAATCTGCCAAATAGCATCTTTTGAGCCTTTTAAAAATGTAAATCCTATTGGATCTAAATTGAACAAGGCAGTATTATCAATTATTCTAGTGGATTCCATTTCCGCCAGTTGCCACTTTTCAGAATAAATATATACACGTGCTAGAAGTGCAGTAGCCGCCCATTTTGTTGGACGTACACGTTGTTCTAGACCCACTCCATAATTAGTCAAACGGCCATTTAAATATTTGTCGTTTAAAAGCTCCCTTGCACTCAACAGATCTTTAATAATGGCTTGGTACACCTGATCGACTGATGTTCGAACCAATAAACGAGTCTGCTCTGGATCAGTAGAAGTCGGCAAAGGAATACTACCATATAAATTTACAAGATAAAAATTCAACCAACTTCTAATAAATAAGGCCTCCCCTGTTAGTTGATCCTTAATCCTACTCGTCAACTTGCTGTTACCCTGTAGCCCTTCCAAAGCTGAATTACAACGAAAAATTAAGTTGTAATACGAATTCCAAAATTCGTGTCCCCGAGAAACACTTTCATTAGAAGCCAAGGAATTATGGTAGTAGTCTAGCTTTGCCATATCAGCTCCATCCCAAATCGTCCATTCATCAGCTAAAAGTCCAACCAATTCAGCAATCTCGGCCCCCATATCTATTAAATCTGAACTGATTCCAGTCAAAACAACAATCGCCGTTTCGTCTGTTGTAAACATACTGGCTTGAGAAACATTACCCTTTGGAACTTCTACTTGCACGAATTTTCGGCAATTTACAAATTGCATTATCAAGAAAACAAATATGGCATGAATCAAAGTAAGTCTGCTTTTTCCTGATTTCATTCTCATTATCTACATTTTTACTGCTAAAAGCCAATTACCAAAATTTATAAATTTATCTGGGCACCAACTGTGATAACTCTAAGTGGGGGAAGCCCACCAAGACTTAAGGTTTCGGGATCTAAACCATTATATCTACTAAAAGTCAAAATATTTTGCCCATTCGAGAAAATTCTTAGTTGTTTTATCTTAAGTCTCCTTAGTAATTTCTGAGGCACTGTATAGGAAAGTGAGATATTCTTCAATCTTAAGAATGACAGGTTTTTATATGCCAAATCTCCCAATATTGTGGGCATTCCAGTACTAGAAGAAGCATACTTCTGATATATCCCTGGCATTTCGGGACTTTGCCACCGGTTTAAGACAGCAACTGGTTGATTACCGTATACAACATATGGATCGTTAAAAGCTACTAACCCAGCAACAGTAGTAAATCTAATAATATCATTAGCCTTTCTATTGCTAAATTGCCAGAGGAAATCTAATGTTAAAGACTTAAATGTGAAGGAATTTTGAAACCCTCCATACCACCTAGCACTAGTATTATATAAAATCGTTCTATCATCCAAAGAGGGCTGAGAAGTAGGTTGCCCATGGGTACTATTAAACTGGTATATACCTTTCTCTCTATTTAAGCCATAATAAGAATATGTCTTCGTAGTTCCTAGCGGTGCACCAATTAGCATGGTATTACTTAATGGTGACAAATCCAGACCAGGGAATTTTACAAGTTTATTGCGAGGGATCGTTAAATTGAAACTAGCATTGTATTTAATATTTCCCAGGTTAACACCAGAACTAGTAAGTAAAAACTCCCATCCATCATTCTGAATTACTGCAGGTAAATTTTGAAGATATGATCCGAAACCTGTCATGATTGGCATATTTACTGATGTCAAGCTATTTGAACTCCTATTATTATAGTAATTAATTGACAAAAGACATTTATCGTTAAATAAACCAATGTCAACGCCAGCCTGCATTTTTCGAGTCTCTTCCCACTCCAAATATGGATTTGGCAACCCTGTTGGCGCATACACACCTGAAGTTCCTTGATAAGAAATATCCCGATAAGACGGTTGATAAAGGTTCATAAATCTATAGTTGCCAATCTGATCGTTACCAGTGGTTCCATAGCTACCCCTTATTTTTGCAAAACTAACTATACTAAATAGTCTCCTGAAAAAGTTTTCCTCGCTAACCACCCACCCGATCGCCACTGAGCCAAAATTATTAAATTGACTTTCGGATCCAAATCTAGAACTTCCATCACGTCTCGCAGATAAATTCATCAAATACTTACCTCTGTATGAATAGGCTACTCGGCCAAAAACAGCATTATATTTGTATTCACTAGCATCAACCCCCCAAGGTCTAATTACCATACCAGATGTCATATTTTTTAACAAAGCATCGCTTGAAAAACCCGTCACCCAAAAACCTCTGCCATCATTGACCTGATTTTGAAAAGTCGTACCCGCTAAAACATTTAAAGAATGAAACCCAATTTTAAATTGCCACAAAAGTTGGGGTTCAACAATCCAGCTGCGTGTGTTATTATAATTAAACTTTGAACTCCTTTCTCTACCTTCTCGCTTTTCAGGCTTCTCAGTTTCTTCATAAGAGGCACTAAATTGATCCGAAGCCATTGATGTAAATCCGAATGTGCTTTTAAGCTCAAGTCCATCAATAATTCGATAGCTTACGCTTGCGTTACTTATTAAATTGTCTACTTTAGTTTCAAAAACATTATAAAGCTTGGATAATGGATTGTACCAAGTTGAATTACCATTTGTGGGATTAGGCGCCCAATTTAAACTTCCATCACCATTGAATAATGCGGGAGCTACTGGTGGCAAATTAAGAGCGTAGCTTGTAAAATCAACACCTGGTAATTTATTTAGGTTGTACATATAACTAGCCCCCATTTGCAACTTAAATCGCTGATCTTTAGAAGTTGCTGAAACATTTAAATGAAGACTTCCTAACGAATTTGCGAAAGACCCGGGAAAAACAGTGCTTTCACGGCCATAAGTAGAGCTAACCAAAAATTGGGTATATTCAGATCCTCCCGAGACACTAACGGTACCTCTTGTAAAGTTTGCATTACCTCCAATCAACTCCTTCTGCCAATCTGTGTACCGAGTGGTATCCCAAACACCTCGCAAGTCATAGTCGCTTGACAATATTGGTCTCCCGTCGTTTCGTTTTGCCTCTCTGCGCATTTCCATATATTGAGCACTGCTGAGTAGTTTAATCTTTTGGGGAACATGTCCGACACCTTGTTGTAAATTCACATCTATTTTAAGACTTCCTGGCTTTCCTTTTTTTGTTGTTATGAGAATTGCCCCATTGGCCGCTCGCGAACCATATATTGCAGTAGCATCCGCGTCCCTTAGGACAGTAATGCTTTCTATGTCAGCCGGGTTAATGTAGGCGAGTGGGCTTCCATAATTTGACAAACTTCTTTCTCCATCATTTGATGATGTGCCTAGAATAGGTACATCTCCCCCACCCGAAAATGTGGATAGATTTTGCGAAGAATAGGGGATACCATCAACTACTATAAATGGATCTGAGCCAACAACTGAATTGTCTAAGTTGTTTCTTCCTTGAATCCTTATAGTAACTCCACCACCTGCAATCCCATTTTCTTGAGCAACTACTAATCCAGGAACTCTGCCAGCTAAGGATAATAACGGATTGTTTATTGGTTGCTTTTCTATGTCTTCGGCCTTAATAGTTACAATTGGCCCCAAGCTCATACGTTGGGATGATTTTCCATATGCAATGATTTGGACCTCGTCCAGCTTGCTAGTCTTACCTTTGACTGTTACAATTATTGAAGTTTGGCCTTTGATAGCAAACTCAGACGTTTCAATATTTGTTCCAGTCAAAATCAATACAGATGTAGCTTCAACCCTTTTTATTACAAATTCTCCATCCCCATCAGTTGAGGTTCCTAATTTATTGTTTCCTTTAACTTGTATTGAAACCCCGGCCACCGGATCGCCCCTTTCATTTATTACACGACCACGCACATCAATCTGTAATTGATAAACCAACTCAAGATTTTGTTGTATCTGGATTTTTTTCTCAATTTTTTCCTTTATAATAATAACACGTTCGATCACGGTGTATGTCAAAGGTTGACCTTGAAGAATGACACCTAATGCATCAAAAATCTTAGCGTTAGCTACATTTATGGTAATCGGCTTTGCTTTGGCCAAATCAGTTTCGCTGTAAGTAAAAGTATAACCAGTTTGTTTCCTGATCTCTGTGAGCACTTTTGAAAGTGGGGCGTCCTTGAAATTTAGATTTACCACTTGAGATTCACCTGGCGGATTAAATGCCACCATAGGAATCAACCATACAATCAAAAATAACAGTTTGTAAAATCGCTGAAGTTTTGCTATCGTATCAGCATTGGGGCAGTTTTTTCGTTGACCATAAGCAGATCGTAACATAATTGATTCCTTAATGTTGTCGTTAACAAAAAGGCAACTGCAGTATATTGAAGGTATCTTTACTAATCAATAAGCCCTTCCAGATATAATAACCGTTGCCAAGTTTCGGATCAAAAAGAGAACTTAAAATCTCATAGGCAAGGCAAAGGTTATGCTTAACGATTGCAGCGAGGGGGTTTAATGGTTAAGACTTGGTAGGAATAACGCTTGTAGAAGTTATTTGGAGACTATTTAGCATCACCCACTAGAATATTAAACGAACATGCGGTAAGGCATAACCATTAATTTGTTATCTTTTTATAAAATTATTTACCCAGTGCCCCATAATGGAAAAGATCGCGTAGGTATCCCTAATCGCGATCTTTTACTGCTCTTTTATACTAACAATCGGTAGTATCCTATTTCCTATTACTCCGCTACATAAATCGTTTTGCCCCTCACTTCAAAATGTACCTTTTGTGTTGCTTCCAGTATCTCAAATAATTTTGACAACGGTAAATTCCGAGAAACTGTTGCCGTGAACCTTTCGTCGATCGGTTTCGGCATCTCAATGGCATCTATTCCAGGGTACCAGCGCTTCACTTCCTGCAGTATCTCTTTTAACGGAGTCGCCTTGAAATCAAATAGACCATTTTTCCAGGCAATAATAGTTTCCGTCTCAACTTCTGTCACCTCGATACCTGGCTTATTTTCACCAACAATCGCTTGCTGTGCTGGCTTCAGTACAACTTTACTTCTTGTAGCCATGGCCTTGACCTCTACCTTCCCTTCTAACAACGTAGTCAACAACTTTCCCTCTTCGCCATAACTGCGTACATTGAAATGAGTACCAAGCACCCGCACTTCAGCATCGGCCGTAGCAACAATAAACGGTTTAGACGGCTGTTTCGCTACCTCAAAATAGGCCTCGCCCGTCAGTTCCACCCTGCGTTCATCCCCAGAAAATCGCACCGGAAAACGCAGGCTGGCGTCGGCATTCAACCAAACCTTGCTGTTATCGGGCAAAGTAAGCGCGATAAAACTCCCCCGAGCTGTCCTTGCCGTATTATAAGCCATTGGCTCATCGACATCAGGATTGCCCCCTTTATTACTACCGGTTTTATACTCCAGCATTTCTCCCTGCTTTCGTACTGCAACCCCCTGATCTTCCGTCAACACACCATTTTGCTGGTCTTCCAACAGAATGGTGCGGCCATCACTTAGGGTCAGCGTAGCTTTATTTGCTCCCGGCAGAATATTCTCCCCCTTATTGGCCTCCACAACTGGCGCCGCCTGGGGAGTCTTCTGATTGACCAACCAGAGAACCAGTGCCGTGGCCAACACCAACAGCGTGGCGGCGGCCACCATCCAGTACCAGGATCTTTTGTATGCCGGCAGTTTTACAGGAACTCCATTCAACCCGATCCGGGCAGTTAATCGTTGCCAGCTCGCCTCCTTGTTGTACTTAGCCATTGCTGCTAAGGATTTCGCTACTTCTACGTCGTCCTGGCACCGGTCGTAAAAAGCCGCATTTTCTTGCAAAGTAGCTTTCCAGGCATCTAGTTCCTTCTGTTCGCCTTCCGAGATATCGCCCTCCTGCTCAGCCAACAATATCCTAACTATATCATTTACAGCTACTTCTTTCATACATTTGATTATTCATGAGGAAATGGTTTATAGGTTACTGTATAAGAACGAATTGGTGGGAAAAGTCAACCATTACCAATGGAAAGTATTTGGCTAGTCGTATTACTTGCGCATCTGCTGCAGGTTATACAAAAAAGTAAGCAGCCAGTAACGTTGCAATACCTGGCCGTTTGAATCTTCGATAAAAGTGGGCGTAATGATCCTGTTGACCGAGGTATTTTGGTGCAGCAGGTCATATACCGACAGCCTGACAACTCCCCGGCTATCTTTTAGCAGATGATAGTTTACAGCCATATTCCACAGCGTAATACCCTTCGGAAATCCGGGCGCCGTACGCGCATTGTACACATATTGCCAGTTTTGCTCCCAGACCATTTTCTTTGGCCAATTCACCAGCACAATGCCAGTGACTGTATGATTAATGGTATTGGCATCGAGGTTGGGCTGCATCGAATATCGATTCTGGACGAACCGGATCGTCCAGGCCGGCATCACCGTCACCAGGCTCTTATAGGTAAAGGTCATAGCGAAGCGCTGGTTTACCACCCAACTATTCGTTACGTTTTGCAACTTATTTGAGTAGGAAACATTCCTGTTGTGATACCCATTGTTGTACTGCGACAGCCGTAAAGTCCAGTTTTTCCGGCGCCAACTGTAGCTGTAGCTGGAATTGAAGCCGACTGTGTAGTTTCCATCGCTATTCACCGGGCGGGTAACCTGGATACTATCGAACCAGGTATCTTCGACCACCTGGTTTTTAACGGTTCCCACACCAACCCCTATAGTCCAGAACTGCCTGCTGCTGAATTGCTCGATACCAATATCCAGGTTGTGGTAGAAAGACGGTTTTAAATCCGGATTGCCCAAACGCAGGTATAGTGTATTCCTGTTGTCAGGTACTGGTTGCAATTGCTCGATGGTAGGCTGCTGGCTTCGCCCCGCGTAATTCAGGGTTATGTTACCTGTTTTACTAAAGGGATAGGAAATGCGTGCTGACGGAAAAATATTGATAAATCGTTTGCCAAAGTAGGCTTTGGGCCATTCGGAATTATTCTGCTGGTCAAGCCATTGTACACCCGCCCCGATCGATCCATTCCATTTAGGCCCTGTGAAATGAATCGCGGAGCTTGGCATATTGATCACCTGTTTATTTTGAAAAGCATTCGAGAACACAGTATCGACCAGATCGTATCGACCGCTCACTGGGTTAAATTGATTCGTCCATCGATTGTTATCCCCTTGTGACCGGCTATGGGTGTATTTCAATTCCCAATTGAGCCGAGGGGTCAACGGTTCGGTATAGCTAGCTGACACACTCCAAAACCTGTTGGCCCCTTTAATGTTGCTTTGCTGATCGATCAACTGCTGACTGACGGAACCATCTTGCTGGTAAAAAAACGTGGTTGCTTTATTGGTTTCTGTACCTGGCCGTTCATTTCCATTGAATAACACACTAAACGTGATCGACCGACCTGGCTTTCCCAAGCGGCGCCCCATAAACAATTCAGCATTCATATCACGCTCCCTGGTACTGTTGCCCCACTCGCTGGTCGTATTATTGATTGGTTGGCCGCCCAGGCTTGCAGAACCTGCCTGGCTTTGGACTTGACCTTGCTCCCTTGCCAACCTGCCATTGATGGACAGGTATATATCCGTGAGACTGTCCAACTTGTAATTCACCATCCCGTTGACCTTATGCCAATCGTTGGTATTCTTACTGTTGTTCAAGGCATGGTAAACAAACCCAGTGTCGCCCAGGAAATTCTGCCGGCGGGTCGTAACGCTGTTGACGGTCTTGGCGTGGTTGTAAAAATAGCTGCCGTTCACCGTCAGCTTTTCGCCAAACACATTCCCAAAGTTTAGTCCTGCCCCTTTTGTTTCAGTAATCCCACGGCTGCCACCCGCGTTCTGATCAGGCTTCCCTGTCATCAGGTCGCCTTCCGTCAGGTTGATCCGGTTGATGCTGTTGAGGTTACCTATGAAATTCAATTGTAGTGGCCCATCCAGGTAGTTGAGGCTGGTACCAGACTCATAGCGTTTATCTGTACCCAGGCCTGCTGCCGCCCGTCCAAACACCCCTCTTTTCTTGTCTTTCTTGAGCGTGATGTTGATGGCCTTGTCTTCCCTGCCCGTTTTGATGTTATTGAACAAGGCTTCCCGGGTTTTCAGGTCTACGACCTGCACTTTATCAATGATATCCTTGGGCAGGTTTTTGGAGGCTATCTTAAAATCATTGCCGAAAAAATCCTTTCCATCTACCGTGATCTTGGCGATCTTCCTGCCCTGGTAAGTGATGCCGCCATTTTCGTCGACTTCTAAGCCAGGCAACAGCCGTAGGAGGTCTTCCATCACTCCGTTCACCGAAGTCTTGAAGGAACCGGCATCGTATTCGATGGTATCTTTTTTGATCAGCACCGGTGGGCGACGAGCCGCCACCACCACATCTTCTAGTTGGTCATAGAATTTTCTCAACTGCACCGTACTGATCAGGAGCTCTTTTGTTTCTGGTGCAATGATAAAATCCTGGGTATAGGAACTGAGCCCGCTGTAAGATACCAGTACGCGGCAAGGTTTGGCCTGCGGAATATCGCGCACAATGAACTCCCCTTTCTTGTTGGTCATCGCATAGCTAACCAGGGAAGAATCTGCCACCAGGAAAACAGATACCGTAGCGGCCTCGATGGGCTGACTTGAAGCGGAATCTACTACTATCCCCCGAAGAGATCCCACGCGGCTGCGTTGCGCTTGTACTGCACCCGTTGTACATATAGCCCACAAGAGCAAGATGGCGAGGCAACGCATATGCTGCAGGATAAGATTAGGTTATCGGCGATAGAAGCCATACCCAATGTAGCCAAATAGAAGAATGAGGTCGGTAGTAATTAGGGGCGAAAGCCGTAGATTCGTACCAACTACTTGCTTATGCCCTTAACAACTTACCAACCTGGCCCGCTCCCTACCACCATCGATGCCGTCATTCAGCAATTGGAGCAATTGATCGAAGCATGCGCTGCCCAAAAGGACCGTATCGGGTATTTTGCGGCTCTTTACCATAAAGTAACGGTACGGGTAAAACAAGGCATTCAAAACGGGGAATTTGAAGACGGACCACGCATGGAGCGGCTCGATGTGCTATTTGCCAATCGGTACCTCGCAGCTGTTCGCCAATACTTGCACAAGGAACCACCTACCGGGTCCTGGACAGTGGCATTTACCGCCACCCATAAACGCCGTACATTAGTTTTGCAGCATTTATTGCTGGGTATGAATGCGCATATTAACCTCGACCTGGGGGTGGCTGCGGTAGAAACTATGGCGGGGCAAGATATCGATACCATCCGAGGCGACTTCAATACGATCAATACCATCATTGGCTCCCTGATCTTTGAAGTGATGAACGAGATCAACCGGGTATCTCCCCTGCTGTCCTTGTTTGGCTTTCATGCTACCAACGAATCCATCCTGATCCAATTCAGCATTACCAATGCCCGGGATGGGGCGTGGAGCTTTGCAGAAAATCTGGCACTAAAAGTGGGAAAACCGCCCGCGGACTGGGCCACTTGCATCAATACCCGAGATGGTAGTATTCAAAAACTGGGACAATCGCTTACCAAACCCAAGGGACTCATACGCATTACTATGTGGTTTATTCACCTATTTGAATGGAAAAACCCTGCTCGTGTGATCGGCGCTTTTTATAAGCAGGAGAAAAAGTACATCACTACCGCTGAGCTGGATGTGAAAAAGAAGCCGGCCACTGCTGCCTAATCTTCGCACAATGCCTTGAAAAAATGCAGTAATAAGGCCACTGGGAGCACATTTTTCTTGAGCAGCGCAGCTTTTAATATATTAATGGCTTTGGTTTTCTGGTTACGTACCGTTTGCTCGGAGAGATTCAACAATTGCGCTATTTCGCGCGTCGTTAGCCGATCGAAGAAATGAAGCTTGAAAATTTCCTGGCAACGATCGGGTAATTCTGACATTTGCTGGTACAACTGCTGAATGTATTCCGCGTACATCATGTCATAATCATCCTTCTGCATTTCAGAGATATAGTACTCGGAAGTATACAGAATCTCTTTGTGGATGCGGTTGTGTATCTCTTCGCTGCGGAGGTGATCGTAGCAAGCATTTCGGGTAGTGACATATAGAAATGCCCTAATACTTGGCAAACTATCGAAATTCTGGCGGAGCAGCCATAGTTTGGAGAAGGTTTCAGATACAATGTCTTCGCTCACCTGGTCATTCCTCGTCAACTGATAGGCATAATATACCAGTGCCCGGTAGTTGTTTTTCCACAGCTGGTTCAGCGCGGGGATAGCTTGCCTTTCGTCTTCTTTCAGGGCAATAGCTATGGTGGTGTCGTTGTTGATCTCAGCAGAAATCATAGTGATGCTCGGCAATTAAACGGGTCCTTGAATTAAGTAAATGGCCTATTAAAGGATAGTGTCCGATTGATCGCCGGGCCACTGAAGCCTGGAGGCGAAGTATTCACTCAGGGATATCTAAAGGAGGTTATCGATTAGGAATTTGAATCCAGGCTGGCAGACAATTGATTGATAAGCAATGTTACTCGAAAAAAACTGGATTTACCCGCCGCTCCTCCCATTTTTTTTGCAAAAATGAATTGGCATATGAAAATCAATTGTTTCTAACGGTTGTTACGCATGATTGAGGTACCCGTAATAGATCTGACCGGGCTCAAATTTTGCTTTAACAAGATTTGCAGCAGCCAACTATGGTTAGATGCTTGTCCCAATCGTAGTATTATATACGGCCGGCCCAATGATCGGCCAGCCTCTATATTATTTAACAAAAAAGCTACGTATGAAAATGTTCTGTTTCCTAACCGGGATACTGATCAGTTGTGCTTGCTATGCCCAAGAAGGCGTGAAAGGTACCTGGGTAATGAAAACAAAAGAAGTTGTGACTGGCCCTGACTATGAAAATGGCATCCCGACTCAAGTCTCTTTCAAACAGGAAGGAGATTCCCTGATTATCGAAAGCGTGTTTATTGAAAACAATGCCGAAGTCAACAACCGGCAAGCAGTATTGATGAACGGCCAGCCCGCCACAAAAACTGGCGCCGCCTCCGGTAGAAAGTACGTTAGAAGCATCAAATGGAATGCTGACAAAAAAGGACTTGTTTTCACTACGGTGATCTACGTGCCAGAAAATCCTACAGAAGTAGACCTGACACGCATTGAAACGATCACTGTATCGCCAGATGGCAAAGAACTCACGTTGAACAAAAAATCCGTCGAGACGAAGGCCGAAAACTGGGAAAGTAAAGCTGTATATGTACGAAAATAATTCTTAGTCACCTAACGGGCTCCCTCCAATGTCTGCGAGGGAGCCCATTACCTTTTGTCCCTCCATAAGACCACTACAAATCACTAAAGATCACCACGGTTGCATAATACGGATGCTCGCCCCACTCATATTCGGTTAAACCCAGCGTGTAGGCGCTACTGAAGATATTGGCCGGGTGCAGCATGCGCAGCCGCAATAACTCGGCACTCACGCTGGACGAAGAACCCGCCGAAACGGTCATGTCTTCATCCATATACCAGGTATAGATCTGTCGGTCATCAAGGGATGTTGTTGGCGTTTTGTAACTACCCAATACCACTAAAGCTCCCAATAGGAGCAAGGAGAATCTTTTCATAAAAAAAGGTTTACTATTTATAGATGTGATGCACTCAATACAAGCCATCGGATAGTGCACGGCGCCAGGAAGCAATCATATAGTAGGAAGCACTTACAAGGTAGGGGAAATAAACAATGGGGATTGGATCGCCGCCACTAATTGATGCCGCTCAAGCGGATCTATACCCAGTTTGCGACGGGTTATTCATACCCGGGATTTTGCACCAACGCCGGATTTAAAGTCAACTCTGCCGCCGGCACCGGTAACAAGGACTGGTACGGCCTCCAACCAGTCTTGCAGCTGCTCATCACCTCCTCCAGCCGGTACTTATAGGTTTGGATATTGACCATTCGCTTCAGGTCGAACCAACGATGCCCGCCCTCGGCCAATAACTCCACCCTCCGCTCCTGCTCTATCGCCACCAATACCTCATATTGCGTCAACCCATCAGGCAACGGTGGCAGACCAGCCCTGCTCCGGATCACATTCACATCCATCACCGCTCCCCGATCCCCTTCCAGCCTGCCCAACTTAGCACGCGCCTCCGCCCTGATCAACCAAATCTCCGCCAGTCGCATCACGCAATGCGCCTCCTCAGCAGGCCATTTGTTTTGGCGGTACTTCACCGGATAATACCCCTGCTCATTCGCCTGCATGAAGTATCGTAACCAGGCCGCCTTTCTATGGTCGCCCGTTTCGAAACCATCCATCATATTATCACTCACCGCATACGCCGGCATGGCACCAGCCGTGAAAGGAATGAACCGGCGAGCCTCACCCGTACCAAAGCCATCGATAGCGGGCCACAACGCCCAAATCGTTTCTTCACTGTCGGCCATCCCGATAGCTGCCTGCCTTGCCGCCAGCTGATAATAACCTGACCGGATCAACTCATCTGCCAGCAACACTGCCCGGTCGAAATTGTGCCGGAACAAATACACCCTGGCCAGCAAGGCCGTGGCCGCGGTGTTGTAGGCCCTCACCCGCTTTGGTTCCCTTTTCACGCCACCGGCCGGGAAAGGCTCCATTTGCTTACTGGCCTCGACCAGGTCTTTGATGATCAGTTCATAGATATCTGCTACCGAAGCGCGGGGTAATCGCGCGTTCTCTTTAAAATCCAACCCGATTACTTTGGGTACGCCGCCAAACAGATTCACCAGCATAAAGTAATTGTATGCCCGTAAAAATTTTGCTTCGCCCATCAATTGTAGCTTCAGCCCGGTCCTTACCCCGGTCGACTGCCCCAACTTCTCCAGCACGGTATTCGCCAATACGATTGCCTTGTAAGGATCGCCCCACATCGTTGCCAGTACACTGTTCCCCGGCTGTACCTGGCCACTAAAGTATTCACCATCTGCTTTCGTCGCGGTAACCCCTACACACCGCAGCTCATCTGTCAACAAACCCAAACTGACCGTATGGGCACCCTGCATAAACTGTGCACCCTGCGCCATGACATAGTAAATATGGGATACGGCAGCGATCGCTGCCGTATCCTGGTTAAACACCTGTTCTGTTGCGATGCCTCCGGGCGGCATATCCAGCACCAGCATTTTTTTACAGTGCATGGCTGCAACAGCTATGAAAAGAAGCGCCAAATGGTTATTGCGGTTCATACTCCTTACAATTTAGTTTCGAAGCCCAACACCACACCACGCATGGAGGGTATGCCAGAATAGGACTGCACAATGGTGGGATCGCCCTTGTACCCTTTGCTGTTTTGCCATAAATTTTGTCCCTCTATATAAAAGCGGCAACTGCTTACGCCCCATTTGTTGAGTGTCTTCAATCCAAAGGGCGATATGGTGGCGCGGATATATTTTAACCGGTAGTAAGACATGTTCGCGAGCAAGGCCCGCGACTTTTTAACGTTCTCCACGCCTTGCTGCAAATCCGGCGTATTACCTACCCGCTGGAATTTCGACACATCGCCCGGCTGTCGCCACCGGTTGGCGAAAGCTGCCGGCAGGTTCATCTGTAACGATTTCTGCCATTTTCCCGGCGTATTGTTGATGTAGGCCATGTATAATTCCGGGTCTATACCCTGCTGCGTACAGGCATCGATGCAAAAATCCAGTTCGAACCAATCCCGCTTGATATTGCCCGTCCAGGCTGCAAAAAAGCTGGGGGTCAACGATCCTGCCACCACATTATCTTCGTCGCCTATTACGCCATCGCCATTCCGATCTACGTACTGAAAAACACCCGTGGCGGGATCCACTCCGCCGAACCCAGCCCCCTGCTGCACCGTGAGTGGCTGACCGACTATCAACGAACTACTATACAGGGAAGAATCGAGCCCCTTGAAATACTTCAGTTTGTTGCGATACCCTGATAGTACCAGCTGTGTGGAGAAACGGCGGTTCTTCTCCACCTTCGAGGTGTAGTTGATGGTGAACTCGGTACCCGCGTTTTCCACCCCCGCTTCGGCATTGTTGCCGCGCACCACGCCCAATCCTGATTGTGCGGCCACCGTTGTGCTCACCACCTGCCGTGAGGTGACATTGGAATAGTAAGCCCCCACCAACGATAAGCGATCCCAGAGCTCCAGCTCAATGGCCACTTCTTTCTTCCGGTTCAGTTCCGGCTTGGGATAAAAATCGGCCAGTCCATCAGGCTGCAGGGTGCCCGTACCGCCATAATTATCCTGCGAACCAGGCCGCCATACGCCAATTGTTTTGTAGAGTGCCGGGTGATTGCCCGATGTACCATAGCTGGTGCGCAACCTACCGTTGGTAATCCAGGAGTTGGGTGACCGTAAAAACTTTTCTTCCCCAAACAACCACACCAACCCGACGGCGCCGTACCCATAGGCCTTGGGCTTTGCCCCTATCCTACCGATCCCATCTACCCGCGTGGTGAGTTCGGCCACGTATTTGCCCCGCCATTCGCCGTGTATACGGCTGAAACCTGCCGCATACCGGTAATTGGTGCCTCCCTGTTCGGGTTTTATTTTACCGGCCGTGGCGGGCGTCGTGAGCGGTGTATTTTTGGGGTAATCCGAAGCGATGATCATTTCTGCCCGTTCTTTTTGGTCGAGGTAGGTGGCCCCCAGCAACAGGTTTATTTTGTATCGACGCTCGTTGTTGGCGATCCGGTATTCCAGCTGTGGTTCCAGGATGATGCTACTGAACCGGGTATTGGCAAAGTTCGCGGCCCCCAACTTCGCCTGGGCCGGATCATTGGCTTTTTCGGGAAAGATGGCTACTTCCTCCACCCGGGCATTGTGCAAGCCATATGATAAACGCCAGGTCGTTTGCGGCATTTCATAGGCTACCTGTCCTGACGCGAGTACACTGGCCATCGTCACGGTGTAGGTTTGTAGCAGCTTTGCCCAGGGATTAACGAACGCCACGTTGTTCTTTTTCCACTGCATTTGTCCGTTCTTATCATAAGGTTCCGGCGTATTGGGTGGCAGCCTGAAGTAGGGGGTGATGTCGGTAGCCGGCATGATATCGGTAGAAGTGCCGCCCACGATACTGGCGCCTATCTTCCATTTGGGAGCCGGGTTTGCCTGGAATCCGATTTGGGTAGTGACCTGGCTCGACGGCATATTGGCCGGAAAGATCGAGGAAGACTTGCGACCGCCGATGCCCATGTTGTAATTGAGCCTATTGTCGCCCCCATTGAGTTGCATATGAACACTATTCATGCGTGCCGTTTCACCCATTAATAACCGCGGCAGGTCAATGGAACGCGTAGTATCCCAGTATAGCTCCGGAAATTTAGCCGGGTCTTGTGTATTGCCTTGCATGGTATGGCGCATTGGCAGGTAGTGGGCCGTGCCCATCATGCTGGGCAGCGTGCTGGCCCTATACCAACCGGTGTTGTAGTTAAGGGTCAAGCGTGGTTTGCCATTCTTTCCTTTTTTGGTTGTTATCAGCATGGCGCCATGCGCGGCCAGTGATCCGTAAATAGCCGTCGCACTCGCGTCTTTCAATACTTCTATACTTTCTATATCCAGGTTATTCATTAACCCAAACAGGCTGAAACCACCTGCCATGACGCCACTACCATCGGGCATAAAACCAGGCCCCGTGAGCTTGCTGGACCATTTGGAGCGGGTAATAAAGGGGATACCATCTACGATGATCAGCGGGTCGTTGGCTGGCAACTCACTAGGCCCCTGGTCTTCACCAATTCGTGGGTTAAACCCTCTGACACTTAACCTGACGGCTGTGCGATACAATCCATTTAACGGAACGCCCGATACACCCGGCGCCCAATCTGATATGGAAGCGAATGCATTGTCGGGTCGAACTGGCGACAAATCATTTCCCCGTATTTTATCTACCGAACCGACGTTCGATTTCTTGATAGCGGATCCATAGGCTATGACGACGACTTCGTCCAGGGGTTTGTCATTTTCCTTCAAAGTGATCAGGGCTGTATCACCCTTGATCAACAGCACAGATCTTTCGTGGTATTTCTCTCCACTCACGCGCACTTCCAACAGAAAACCTTCCTGCTGTATCCTGAACCACCCCTTTTCATTCGTAAAAATGCCCGCTTGCTTTCCCGTCACGGTAACGTAACACCCGGGAATGGGTGCGCCGTCTTCGTCAATCACGTAGCCTACATATTGCGTCAAGGGCTTTGGAGGCAAGGGGATCACGGTTCTCTTACCCGGTTTCAACACGATAAAGTCTTCGTAGTAGGTTACATCCAATCCTTTACCCTGGAGAATTTCATCAAACAGTTCCCTTACTGTTATATTTTTAACATTGATAGAAATAATTCTTACATGGATAATGTCGGGTAAGGAATATCCAAACTGCCAGTTGGTTTGCTTCTTAATTTCGTTAATGACTTGTTCAAGCGTCGCATTTTCCAACTTGATGGATACGCGTGTACGCAAAATGAACTTGCCCACCGGCTGTTTTTGCCGCGGTTCAATACGTTGCGGAACTGCCTTTAGTACCACTGGCTGAGCGACCGTTCCTACAAACAAAAAGAGCATACAGACATACAAAATAAATCCCCGTGTCATCATTGTGCTGTTGTTTTAACACTTTCAAAATCGGGTTTTGGAAAAAGGCAATAGCTACTTGCGCCTGGCTTTGCAGCCAGGTCATGTTATTGCCAGGGCTTGACATGGGCTCAAGCCAATACACTACTTATACAACGGCTCAGGGCTTGGAAGGGGTTTAATGGTCAGAAAAAGGAAAACAAGATTTACTGGAAGTTGATCCTTGAGATCTGTAACAGGTCTTAACGTGGAAAATTGGATGCTGAACGCCGGCCAGGACGGCTTGGGCGCATCAGAACGTAACCGGTGGGATAAGGTTCAATGGATTCCGCGATGCTATTTCAATGCTTTTTACTTACTGATATGTACTTCGTTGCCATCAATGTTGTAATGAAATGCGCCTGCCATTTCCAGGATCGTGAGTGGCTTGGTAATTTCTTCTGTTTTATCAATGCGGCCAATGATGTACTTTTTGTTTTCAATTTCTTCGCCGTACGTCACCTTCACTTCGTACCACCGCTCGAGCCGCCGGATAATCTCCGACAGTCTTTTATTGTTAAACACAAAATAGCCGTTCTTCCAGGCGATGGCTTCCACAGTATCTGCCTCTTTGTCTATCCGTAACCTTGATTTGGCGATGGTCGCTGCCTGTCCCGGATAGAGTATGGCCGTATCTGTTGGCGTACTAAGCTGTATAGAGCCTTCTACCAGGGTTGCCAGCAGGTCTTCGTTGCTATAGGCAGATACATTGAAACGCGTTCCCAGTACCTGGATGCTATTACCGTTAATATGAACGACAAAAGGTCGTTGCTGGTCTTTGGCCACTTCAAAATAAGCTTCTCCTTTCAGTTGCACTTCCCGTTTGCCTTTCGAAAACAAGACCGGGTAACTAAGTTCGGAGTCAGCATTCAACCATACTTGCGTACCATCTTCCAACGCTACTTTGTATTCGCCACCTATTGGCGTGGTAATCTTGTTGGTTCGGTACTCCTCGCCTGCATAACCAGTTGGCCTTCGGTATTGTAGTTCTCCGTGCCCGGCAAAGTACAACACTACTGCTCCTTCCTGCATGGAACGTTCTTCTCCGGCTGGCATCAACCCCACTGTTTTTCCATCAGACAACAACAAGGTCGCTTTTTTGAAGCCCTGTTGTTTGTCGACTAGCACCACCTGTTCCTTCACAACGGGTTGGTTACTATGGACGATCCAAAGCCACCCCACTCCTAACACTATTGGTGCCAATACAGCCGCCACCAATGCCCGGAATTTATAGCTTTTGTATACCGGTTGGATATCGACAGTCGACAGCGCCGTTGCTGGTATTGATTGGGTCAGCCATCGTTCCTTAAACTGTTCATAGCCAGGAACCTGCCGGCTTATCCCGATATACTCGCTGAACGCTGCGCTGCTCATTAATTTGCCGCCTCTGCTGGCTATTTCACGGCGCAGGAGCTCTTGTAACTCTTCTTGCTGTGGCGTAAGCGGTAACTGAAGCATGATCCGGGCGCAAAGCTCCGCGATCTTATCATCGTTAAGGTTTGTCATGCGTTAATGGTATTACTACAATCAATACAAAACCCGTCTGCATCTTAACAAGATCCTTCATTTGTTTTTCATTTTTACCCCTTTCCGCGGTATTCATTGCGCGATCAATAAGATACTTACCAGCCATTGTGCCCATTCCGGGTATCTGTTCCTTATTTTCGTCAGCGCTCTCGACTTAATCGTATATACGGACTGCAGGGTGATGTTGAGCTCTGCCGCTATTTCTTCCGAATCTTTGCTTTCCAGCAGGAACTTTTCCAATATGATGCGCTCCGTACCTACGGCCGATCCAATCAGCTTTCTGATGATCTCTTCCATTTCAATCGTTTCGTAAAAAGCCAGTCCACTCTCCTGCTTCCAGTCATCCGGTGGTGTTGCCCAGTCAAGGTTTGTAATAGCTCTCCTCTTTTGTCGCATCAACTGTTTGAAACAACCATTTCTTACTGCCACGTATAAGTATTTCGCCACTTCCTCTTCTGATGGGAATGGCTGTTGACCATCCATGCGCATGGTACTGGCCAATGCATTCAGTACGATGTCCGTTCTTTCTTCCCGGTCGTTGACCCATTTCGCGGCATACGCGAAATACTTCGTAATATGGTTTTCATAGAATGTTGCCCAAAAAAGGTCTCTGCTTTTATCGGCCGGAGATGGAGATCCGGCTTCGCGAAACTGCATAGGCATATCATTTATCATCGACTGTTGCCAGGCAACCGTGGACTTTGCCTTCGTTTGTTCATACATCCAATATCCTTCCCCACTTTTTCACAACGAATAGCCAAATACGATCAACCATTGTCAACAGCCAACATATTATTGAATTAATATTCCCGACGTTTTGTTCGTGCCCGTTACTGGCAACTATCCACCGTCCGCTCGATTTCTTCAAAGGAAATAAAGGCTCTTCGCGTAAAATTTCTCGTACCCGACTGCAACAAGGTATAGGTCACCTGCGGACTTTTATGCAGGATGACCAGGTAGTTCTTATACAGGTACATGGAATCCCGGGCATTTAACTGATATCCATCGCCCGCCTTGTAGGTATACATGTCGTTATTGAATTCGACAGACCTGTTTTGCGCGCGAAACGATATGGCAGCCATGGTATCAGCCGCTGTCGCCTTCTCTATTTCATGCAGCGACCGGAAATTTAGTGCCTGGTAATGGTAACAGCAGTGCCTGAACCGGTAATCGAGCAACACCGAGTCCTTCAGTATTTCCTCCAATAGCTGATTGGACAGTTGATAGTTTTTGTATTCACGCAGCACCAGCGCAATGATCAGGTTGCCGAACAATTCCGTTTTTCTGGCCACCGTAACACGAATGGAGTCTACCGCTGGTATTACTATTTTGTGTTGCAATGAATCAGCCGACCCGGCTTGGTACAAAAAAATGTATCCCGCCAGGGATGAATCTATCGTACGGTAACTGCCGCAGGCGTATAGTCCTTTGGTAAAATGTCCAGCCAGGAAGTGGTCTTTGATGCTTTTGCTGTCTTTGCTGTCGAAATTCAGCGAGTCGTTGGCCGCGATGATCTTTACGATATTGGCCGCTTCATAACCCGACAGGTGGGCGGCCACTTGCATGCGGATGCGTTGTGCTATCTGTCTATCCTCATTATCACCTTTAAAGTTGTTGATGGTGATGGCTGCCTCTGGCCGTGGGCAGCAAGTAGTGACAATGCTATCCCAATTCACCACTACCCCCATGGCTATGGTTGCAACTATCGTCAACAAGACCAGGCGCCATTTTGCTTTTTTACGAACCGGGGCAGGAAATTGACTAATAACGCCATTTATTTTTTGGCGCCGGAGTTTGTGCCAACAAAACTGCGCTGCAAACAACCAGGAAAGGCCAATAATCAGTATCCAGCCACGCTTGTTGCCTATGAATTGTTGTACAACAGTTGATAATGTTAGAAAACCTGCCAGCACTGGTGTGGAGATACCAATGACAGCCTGAAATATTTTAAACGATTTCGGTACCTGAGGTTCGGACGGGACTGGCATTACAATCTTTTATCGACTACAATAGTGTTACCAATTGTATAAAGACGCTTTTATGCCCGACCTCAACCAGGGATACCAGAAAACTTTTAAGGAAAAGTAATTCCGTGTTTAGATAGTTACCCTTGAGACTTATCCGTTATGGGTATTTTTACGTGCTATAAATTTTTCCCCTCCAACATGGGTACAAAAGAGAAGTTTTCAAAGACTTCTTCGTGTGTACTGCCGTCGGCCAGTTTGGTGAGGCGCAACATGCGTTGCACATTGCCTTCCCCTACCGGGATCACCATTTTGCCGCCGACCTTCATTTGCTGTACCAGTTTGGGAGGAATAAACGGCGCGGCAGCGGTAATAATGACCTTATCAAAAGGGCCATAGGTGGGAAGCCCTTCAAAACCGTCGCCATAGAAGTATTTAATATTGGGGTACTTGCTGCGTAACACGAACTTTCGGTGTTCATCAAACAACTGCTTCTGCCGCTCGATGGTGTACACCATCGCCTGCAGTTCACCCAGCACAATCGCCTGGTAGCCGCTGCCGGTACCTATTTCCAACACCTTCTCGCGTGGTTTGATGTCGAGTAATTGAGATTGATAAGCGACCGTATAGGGTTGAGAGATGGTTTGGTCGGCGGTGATCGGAAAGGCCCGATCTTCATACGCGATCTTGTCAAAAGCCGAATCCATGAAATAATGGCGGGGGATAGCACCTATCGCCGCCAGCACCCGCTCATCGGTAATGTTCTTTTCCTTCAACAACTTCACCAACTGTGCCCGCATTCCTTTGTGCCGGTATGTATCTTCGAAAGTTCTCATAAACGCGACAAAGATAGGTCAAAAGCGACTGAAGATCAACCTAGTGGATAAATCAGTCTACCTCACCAACTTATCAACAAGACTTGGATCGCATTGTCCAGCTCCTTATCCCTACCGGCTGCTGTTGATAATTGTCAGCGAGACAAGTACGCAAACTGACCTAAGGGTTAGCACCATATTAAAATCTACACGAAAACCCTTAGCCCAAATACTAGGGATTGCAGACTGCCCGTTAATGCCCCTTGATCGCAACCCTGTTCGTAAACCCTAACTGACCCAACCCATGCACCCCATCTACGATAAACTGTCGCGGATAGGCTTTCTGTCGCGCAGTTACACCTTCAAATTCCTATTCATCGCCTTTCTGGGCATTCACGTGCCGCTGATCGGACTGCTGGTATTTGTGTTACTCGCCACCGGCATCATCAGCACCGGCGCCATCTTGCTCATCACGCTGATCTTAACCCTGGCGGCTACTGCAGCCACGCTGCTGACGCTGAACGGGCTGCTTGCTCCCCTCCGCCAAAGCCAGCGCACCCTGCAGGAGTTTCTCAACGACCAGGAGCTGCCCCAGCTGCCTACCCATTACCATGACGAGGCCGGCCAACTCATGCAACATATTCAGCTCACGCTGACCGAACTCAACAATGTACTGGAGGAAAAGAAAGACCTGACTGCCCTGCTCTCCCATGACCTGCGTACGCCTTTGCGCAATGTGCAGACCTATGCCGGCATGATCCAGGACCAGGCCCTCAGCCCCGATGAGATCAAAGAATTTGCTGAAGCCATTACCGAATCGGCCCGCGAGCAGCAACAGATCTTAGAGAATATTCTGGAGATACTGCGGATGGACTACCTGTTCCAGGATGGCAACCGGCGCGAAGCCACGCCCCTGCAGCCCCTCATCGAAGAAGTGATGCAAACTATGGGACCACTTGCCAGCCACAAACAGATACGCCTGTCGACCCAGCTAAATTTTACCGGCGATGTGCAGGTGCATAGCGACCTATTTAAGCAGGTATTGAAGAATCTCGTGAGCAATGCCATCAAATTCTCGCACGCGGGCTCTGAAGTCTCCATGCTTATCCAACGCCAGCAGCATCAAACCATCATTGAAGTGACCGATAAAGGCATTGGTTTCGATGCCGACACGGCGGAGCAGCTATTTGACCGGTTTACTCGAAGTGGCCGTCGGGGCACGGCGGGCGAGCCCAGCACCGGTTTGGGCCTGTACCTGAGCCGTAAGATCATCCGTCACCAGCAAGGCGACCTGCAGGCTTATAGTGCCGACACGGGCAAAGGTGCCACCTTTACCATCAGTCTGAATTAGTTTTTTATTACCTCCTACACCCATAAAAAAAACCTTGCGTTGACAGCGTGGGCTGGTCGCAAGGTTCACCTATTTTCTGTCGCAACGATTATCCCAATAAGGTTGGTTGCGTTTTATACGTCTTCCATAAGAATTCGCCAAAGAGGGTGTTGGCCCAGGCGAACCATTTACGGGTGAAGTTTTTAGGATCGTTTTTATGAAATGCTTCGTGCATGAAACCGGTATCGCCGTGCGTTTGCTGCAGCATAGCGATACAGGCTTTGATCTCTGCCGGGTCTTTGCTGGTGAGACCACGCATGGTGATGGCCATGGGCCAGATCATATCCTGCCCCACGTGCGGTCCACCGATGCCTTCGCCGGCCGTGCCTTTGAAGAAGAAAGGATTCTCGCTGCTCAATACGAGCTTACGGGTATTGCGGTAGATAGGGTCCGTTTCTTTGATGGCGCCAAGGTATGGCAGGGCCAGCAGGCTGGGTACGTTGGCATCGTCCATCAGGTTGTAACTGCCGAAGCCATTCACTTCATACGCATACACCTTCCCAAAAGTCTTGTGTTCTACGACGGCGTATTGCTGCAGTGCTTTTTCTACCTCGTCGGCCAGGGCCTTGCACTCGCCGGCTGTCTTTGTGTCCTTTGCAATGGTGGTCAGCATCTCGGCCGCCTGGCGTAAGCTTACTACGGCAAAGAAGTTGGACGGAATCAGGAAGGAAAATACCGTGGCATCGTCACTGGGGCGAAAGGCCGAGCAAATCAGTCCCACGGGCTTTACCGGATAACCATAACCGCTCATGGGCAGGGTATCGGTCGCGAATGGCGTGGTACGCTGGAACTTGTATTTGCCATTGCCGGTTTTGCGCTGCTGGTCGCGGAAAGTATCGTAGATGGCTTTGATGGCCAATTGCCATTGTGCATCGAAGGGCGCCGTATCGCCGGTCGTTTTCCAATAATGATATCCTAGACGGATGGGGTAACACAGGGAGTCGATCTCCCATTTGCGTTCGTGCACGCCGGGCTTCATATCAGTGTGGTCTTTGGTCCACTCGCCACGCTTTTCGGGATCGTTGTAAAAGGCGTTAGCAAAAGGATCTTTCAGGATACAGGCCGTTTGGTGGTTGATGACGCCCGCGATGAGGTCTTTCAAAGGCTTGTCTTCTTTCACGAACTGCAGGTAAGGCCATACCTGGGCGCTGGAATCGCGGAGCCACATGGCATCGATATCGCCCGTGATGACATACGTATCGGGTCGCCCCCCTTTGGTAGTATGATACACCGTGGTGTCGAGGGTATTGGGAAAACAATTCTCAAACAACCAGGTGAGCTCGGGGTTCTTGACGGAGGCTTTGAATTCGGTGATGGCTTTTTCGACCGCCGCGCTGGTGAAATGACGTTTATCGGCGGGCGTGCGCACGACCGGAAATTGATCGGCCGTACCTGGTGTGATCGCCCAGGAAGCCATGGGGGCGGTAAACAAGGCGGCCCCTGCGAGGCCTGATTGCTGGAGGAAGGTTCTACGTTTCATAACTGCAAGTAATTGATGGTAAATACCGGCTCATGGCCGAACTATACCGTTTTAGCTACTAAGATAGGGAAAAAAGGGAAAAGGCAGCGAGGCATCAAGGCAACGAGGCAACTGAGGAATACAGGCGAAAAGGCAGCAAGGCAAAGAGGGACAGGCAGCGAGGCAGAAAGGCAGCCAGGCAACTGAGGAATACCGGCAAAAAGGACTCGGGGCAGGTTACCAAAGGAAAAATGCAGCGGCCATGAGCAGCGCAGCCACGACGATCAGGAGGTAGCTACGCCGAAAAGGCAACTGGGGCTTAGGGGCTTGTTTCGCCGTTCTACTTGCCGGAGTATGCTCCACCGCTGTATGTAATTCTCCCCGCTCATCGACATAGGTAATTGATCTGTGCTGGTGAGCAGCCTGCTGGTAGACTTCGTACAACAGATCGTGCAGTTTAACTTCCTGCTTGCTGGTTTGCAGCAGGTTCATGAATTCGCTAAACTCCTGTTGGGAACAGGAGCCTTCCATAAACTTATTGAATAGTAATTCGATCCTGGCAGTCATCGTTTCCTTTCGGCTGCTTATCAGAATGGGTATTCATCGCATGCCTTACCTGGCTTCTTTAACGCGTGTAATATTATTTTATTATGTTTTGTGCCCGATGAGCACACCCCTACTCTTTTAGTTTTTTTATCTGTTCGGCCGCATTGCTGTTGGAGGGATCGAGTTGCAGCGATCGTTGGTAGTTTTGAATGGCCGCTGCTTTATCGCCTTTCACGGCATATGCTTCCCCCAGGCTATCCCAGGTGTTGGCCGAGTTGGGAAAATCGAGGGTGTTTTGTTTGAATACGATGAGGGCGTCATCGACCTTCTTCTTGCGCAACAGGAGGTATCCGATACTATTCATATCACTTTCACTGATCTTGTATTCGGGATGCTGTGCTGCTTCCGCAATGAAACGCTCGATGGTTTTGGCAGCTCCCTGGGCTTCGATGGCCTCGTAAAATAGTTTCCTGGTGGGATTGTACGCGGGATAATCGAGCCACGCTACGGCAGGGTGTGTGCTGTGCAAGGCATCTTTAAGCAGGTTGTCGGCAATCGTAATACCGTTGTAACTATTGGTGAAGTACACGATCCCGTCTTTGGTATCGAGGTTGGCAGTCATAAAGCATTTGCTATCGCCCTGATCGCCCCAGTGCCAAAAGAACTTTCCCTGGGCGGTGTTTTCCAATCCAACACCCAGTCCCCAGGCTACTTCGGCAAACTTGTTGGCGTCGACTTTTATCTGTGGGGTGAACATGGCTGTATGCATCTTTGCGCTGAGGCCTGTGCCATTCAGCAAAGCGACCATGAAGGTGGCGTAGTCCCTGGCCGTTGTGCGGACACTGGCGGCTGCATTGGCACCTTTGTATTCCGCACGGAACGACATATTGCCCAACCAATCGTGCCGGTAGGCCCCTCGCGTCTGATAGCTATCGAGCCAAGTAAAGCTGGTTTGCTGCATGCCCAGCGGCGTGAATACGACCTGTTTGCTGTACGTTTCCAGTGGCTGGCCGGTGAGCTTTTCCATGACCCTGGCGAGAAATACAAATCCTTCCCCGGAATAACTGAACTTTTCACCCGGCGTAAAATTGATGGGCAGTTTGCCCCCTTCCTGCGCCCGCCAGTTGGGAAAACCGGCCGAATGTGATAATACGCGGCGTGCCGTGACGAGGCGTAAGCGTGGATCGTCGCCCACGTCGTAGTTATTGTCCAGATATGTACTGAGCGGCGTATCCAGGTTCAACCTGCCCTGGTCGACCAACTGTATGGCCATATAGGCGGTGACGACCTTGCTGAGCGAGGCTGCTTCGAAGATGGTGGAATCCGTTACGGGTTGCCTGGTAGCCGCATTGCTGACCCCATAATGGCGTACCCACACGAGTGTGCCATTGCTGATGTAGGCGGCAGACAAGCCGGGTATATCGTGGCTGGTGATGAGTTCGGGAATGTCTTTTTCCAGTTTGGCGATGGTGGCCTTGGGCGACTGGGCGCAGGCGGCGGCAGTCAGGATCACCAATATGGCGGAGAAAAGGGTGCGCATGGGCGGTGTTTTTTGTATAGACGTAAAAATTACGGCAAATGTTACACGTAAAAAAGCCCGGACAGGCCCGGGCTTTTTTACGTGATATCCTCAAAAGGTTGCTTTGTGGCAGCCTATTAATTCGCGGGATCGGGCGGGGTATTGCCGTTGTTGTCGCGCTCCACAAATGGGTAGGGCATGTAGTTGCGTTTGCGTTCGGCCAATGGTCGCTCGAGCCGTCGTTGATCGGCCAGGCGAAGGCCCGACAGGTACAGTTCTATCGCCCGGTTGCGGTAGATCTGCTCCAGCAAGGCCGCTTGTGTAACCGCCCCGGCATAAGGAGGTAAATCGGCCCCTACACCAAAGGGATCCTCTGCTGGTTTCTTAACGAGGATGGCGTTGAGGAAGGTAATGGCATCGGGCAACCTGTTTTGCCGGGCGGCGACTTCCGCCTTGATCAGTGTCATTTCGCCAGGCAGGTAGACCGGCCAGGCGGTGCCGGCGGCGGCTCCAAAACCATTGATGCGGTATCGCTGCGCGGAAGCCGGATTGATCGCAATGTAAAACGGTACCCGCTTATCCGTTAATACCGGCTCCAGGGCTTTGGGCAATCCCATGGTAGAGTCGATGGGCTGATAGACATTGTTGGTGGAGGTGGCCGTTTCCCAGATGGGGTTGAGGGTCACCGCATCGAAGTTGAAGGTGGATTTCACGGTCAGGCCTACCGCGTTGGCGGCCGTGAGCGCCACAGGAAGATTACCTGCCTGTAGGGCAAACCTGGCTTTCAATGCCTGCAACGAGTTGACAATGTCTATGCCTGCCGGAATATTGGCCAGAAACTGCGCACTGATGGGATTGGCAGTATGCACATTCAGTGCATTGTCGAGTACAGCCACCGCCTTGTTAAAACCTGCTGCACTGCTGATGAACGTTACATTGGTACCGATCGTATCGGGTATATTGTCCCAGTTGCTGGCCAGGTTACCCAGGGCGAGGGCCTTGAAGAGGCTGGCGTACGCGATGAGCCCGCTGGCGTAATTCTTATCGGTGAGGTTGGGCGCATTGCGGAGCACGTTGTTGGCATCAAAGATGACCTTGTTGCTGTTGGTCCAGAGACCAGCCAGGATGGTATTGGTACCATCGACAGAGGTACCGCCCAGGAATAACTGGTATTCGGCGGTATTACCCTGGTTAATGATGTTGAGCTGCCTGGTCACGAAACCATCTGTGGTGACCTGATTGTATAGCGAGCTCGCACGGGTAGTGGTGTAGGCCCTTTGCAACCCTATCGCGACGCCGGTCAATCCGCGTGGCGTGGTGAGGGCATCATCGACCGGCACTTTGCTGGGTTCTATATAGTTCTTTTTGCAACCGGCAGCCGTGATAAGCGCAAGGCCAAGTAGCAGGGCGTTGGTATATTGTCTATGTTTGGCATTCATACAAATAGCTTTTTTTGTGTTAGAATTTGGCGGCGAGTGACAGGCTGAAGGTGCGTGGAATGGGTACTGCACCAAAGTCGACCCCGCGCAATACGGTACTTTGTCCGCCGGCATTGACTTCCGGATCGTATCCCTTGTAATCATCCCAGGAGATGAGGTTACGGCCGCTTACGCTGAGCGTAAGATCCCGAAAGATATTCCTGATCTTACCAAAGCGATAGCTCAGGGAAATTTCCCGCAGCTTCACAAAAGATCCGTCGTCTACGCGCCATTCTTCTATCTGGTATACGCTGTTGATGTAACCCCGGGGCAGCTCGCCGCGGTGTTCCTGTTCGGCCACCTTGCCATTGCCTACACCCTGGCGTGTTCTGAAGTCAGCATTCCATACATCTACGCCCTGCACGGCATCGAACTGCACCCGCAATGACAGGTTCTTGTAACCCACTTCATTGACGAGAGAAGCGGTATAATCGGGATTGGGGTCGCCGACTACTTTGCGTAAGGTGGTGCCAGTGGGTAGTCCGCCTGCATCGCGCTGGGTGGTATAGCTCAGCGGTCCGTTTTGGGTGCCTTTTTCAATTTGCGGGAAGCCCGTGGCATTTTTGATCTGGTTGCCGTTGGCATCCAGGGCAAAGAAGGTGCCGTAGAATACCCCTACCGGATACCCCTGCAACAAGGCTACCGGTGCGCCCGCATTGGTGCTGAGTAGGTTGAGGGCCTGACCAATGTTGAGCACTTCGTTGCGGTTGTGGTTGTAGATCGCGGTGATGTCCCAATTCCAATCTTTGGTCTTTACGGGGGTACCGGTCAACACCACCTCAAAGCCTTTGTTGCGCAGTGATCCGATGTTATTGAGGAAACTGGCGTACCCATTGGTGGGTGCTATACCACGACTAATAAGCAGGTCATTGACTTTCTTTGAGTAATAGTTGAATTGCAGTCCGAGACGGCTTTGGAAAAAAGCCAGATCGGTACCGACTTCTATTTCAGCCTGCCTTTCGGGCTTGATGTCTGGGTTTACAATTTGGTTGTTGCTGAACATCGCGATGCGGCTGAGATAAGCGATGGCGTTGTAATTATTAAACCGTGCGTAAGCGGATATCCCTGTCAGGTTACCCGATTGCCCGTAGGCGACCCGCAGTTTGGCGAGGTTCCACCATTTGGCCATCGGTGTTTTTTGCCAGAAATCGCTTTCGGATAACACATAGCTACCACTACCTTTTACGTATAGTTGGTTTCGTTCTTCTTCACCAAATACCGAAGAACCATCGAGGCGGAGTGCTCCGGTCAGGAAAATCTGGTTACGGATCTTAAAGTTCTGCTGCAAATAGACACCGGATATCGATAGTTCGGTGCGTTCATCGGCACCCGGTAGTGGCGTGCTGGCCGCATTGACCGTCTCTACAAACGGCGACATGCCGCGACCATGGTACAGGGTATACCCGTTCTTTTCGTATTGCATGGAATAACCTGCCTGGGTAGTGCTGGCGATATCATCCGTGATATCGATGTTGTAGGTCGCGTTGAGCTCGTGGTTGATCTGGAAGAAATTGTTGTTGGCAGCGCTGGCATAACCATTCTGTGACACCAACAGATCGGGACCACCACCAAAAAATGCTGTGCTCACGTTGTAAGCGTAAGGCGGCATCAAGGTTGTACCGCGCTGCGCATAATTATCGACACCAATGGTATAATCGAGTGAAAATCCTTTGAACGGTTTCAGTTTGATCGCTGCACTGGCGATGAGCCGGTTGGTCTCCTGGCGTTGTTTAAAATCTTCGATGACGGAGACCGGATTAACGCGTCCCCGCTCCCCTACAGCCTGCAGGTTGCCCAGGGCATCGCGTTTCCAGATATCGTGGAAGTTGCCGATGATGGTCACTGCATTCATCGGTGAGAAGAAAGAGTTGCCATCGGGTTTTTCATTGCCGGCGCTGTTGATGTAGTTGACGCCGACGCTCAGGTTAGCCCATTTGGTGAGCTCCTGGTCAAGGTTCATGCGAAAGCTGAAACGTTTGAAGTCTGTATTCCTGATGATACCCTGGTTGAAGAAATAGGAAGCAGACGTATAGTATTTCGTTTTGTCTTTGCCGCCGCTGACAGATACGTTGTTATCGGTACCGAGGGCGGTGTGGAAGATATAATCCTGGTAGTCGTAGCGGGTAACCGGCGTGGTATTGGTCGGTAATGCTCCATTGACCGCCGTGATCAGGTCCTGGGTCAACGCGCCTGGACCATCGGTAGGTCCACCGAATTTGGTGGGTGCCTGGTTGACGTCGAGTTTTTTGCGCAGCTCACTCATCAGGATGCCGGTAGAGAAACTGACTGCCGGCGCACCGGTGCTGCCACGTTTGGTGAAGATCTGTACGACGCCTGCGTTAGCCCGTGAGCCATAGATGGCGGCAGCGGCAGCGCCGTTGAGCACCTCAATCCTTTCGATGTCGGCTGGGTTGATATCGGCCATGCGTGATTGTCCGACGGTACCTACGAAGAGGTTGCTGCCGGTACCATTGGTCGAGGTGTTGGGCGCGTCGTAGGTATTTTGCGTATTGGTGACGCGGTTGGTGGCGTTGTTGACGATAACGCCATCGACAATGTATAGGGGCTCGGAGGAGCTGTTGATGGAGCTGATGCCGCGCAGGCGGACGGAAATGCCACCGGCGGGATCGCCGGAGTTTTGAATGACCTGGGCGCCGGCTGTTTTGCCCTGGAGGGCAGCGAGTACGTTGCTGGTAGCGCCTTTGTTGAGGTCGTCGGCTTTCAGGGTGCTGATGTAGCTGCCGATCTGTTTGCGGGTGGTGCCCTGGGAAGTACCGGTCACGATGACCTCATCGAGGCCAAGGGCATCATCGACGAGGGTGGCCGAGACCGTGTAGGTGGCTGCGTTGCCCACTTCCAGGGGGCGGTCGACGGCTTTGAAGCCGACGCCGGAGAACTGGAGGGTGTAGGAGCCGGGTTTGAGGGGGGCTGTCAGGGAATAATTGCCACTGGCATCCGTGGCGGTGCCGTAGGTGGTGTTTTTGATGGCTACGGAAATGGCGGCGAGGGGCTGATCGGTAGCGCCTGATACTTTACCACTAATGGTGATCTGGGCGGCAGCCAGCAGGGAGAAGAGGCTACCAATCAGTAAAAGTCCAAACCGCCGTAACGGCTGACAATACGATGATGGAGAAGTTGACATAAGCCTGTTTTTCTTGGTTAGTGAATGTTTGAACGTGTAAGTATAGGTAGTCGGTGTTGCTGCGGTTGGTAGCTTATCGGGTACCTTAAATTACGTCAATCGGTTTGATATTCAGCACTTCCCGTATCATTTTTGGCCGTTCTTGTCCTGATCGTGCAAGATTGTGCAGGAAAAGTTTGGACAAGCTGGATGGTAGAAATGGTAGCGTGCAGGGGTGGGGAAACGTTGGTGATGGGCGCTGTAGGAAATCATCAAAAAACCTTGATCTACAATCCCACAGCAATTAAATATATTTGACTATATTTGCCGCTCGAAAAAAGCGCTCGATCGTTACAAGTTGATGATAATCTGCGAATAATGAGAACAGCTGTTGATTTTCGAAGTTGATCCGGTCCGGTAGCTCAGTTGGATAGAGCAACTGCCTTCTAAGCAGTAGGTCATTGGTTCGAATCCAATCCGGATCACAGAAAATAAGAAGCCTTCAGAATCGTTTGATTTTGAAGGCTTTTTTATGTTCGATATAAACATTGTATTTTAGAAGTATCGAACACTGGTATAGTCCCTTTGATACTTTTAGGAAATAAACATTGACTTGTCTAATTGCCTGAACATATAAGAAATGATACCCAATATTTCCAGGCACTCCTGTTTATTGATTTTCCCTGACAAAGCGGTTTCATGTGATGTAGGGTTTCTGAACATTTTCATAATGCCTGCTGACATGAATTGAAAACCTTCAAGTTCATTCTTTTCTGTTTCTGTATTACCAGCATTGAAGCGAAGTTTTCCCTTATTACCCAATACTGCAAACATAAGTTCATTGCCATCTTTATCGCTACCGCTTTTTTGCTGCACAGCTTTGTTATATGCTTTGCAGGCTTCGTTTACGCAAGTAAAATAATGGCCTTGCTTAAAGAACTTTGCACAATTAGCTACCACCTGCTGATGCATGCTGTTTACCGATGTAGAAGCCAGTGAATCATCAGGTTCAGGCAATGGTACATCATACCCTCCTTTTACTAATATCTTATTGATAGTTGTAATATCTATCTTGCCCACTATATTCTCCAGAAGAATGACCATTTTCTCAATTTTCTCCTGATCCGTTACATCATCCAAGTTGGCTATGGTAGCAAGAAAGTCAAATAGCGTAGCAAAGTTGCCATGCATATCATTTGGGTCATGAAACCTGGACGGTGGAAAGTCGAATGTAATTTTCCAGGATCGACGTAAATGCTCTTCTGTCCAAAAGCCATATCCAGGGGAACGGTATTCTTCACTCAACTTTGTAACTATGTGTTTCCAATTTAACATACCTTAACCATTGATTATTTATTCAAGTTAACGTATGCCACGCATTGTTTAACTATTCAGTTATTTATGATGTTAATAAATAACATAGATATGTTAGTTATTTTTGGGCAGAGCGATGAGCGGTACTTTTTTCCAAGCTGATCAAGCATATTTCCCATTTTCCTTTACTGCGCAGGTAGGTTGCGTAGTAGTAGCCGTACCTTTAGCTCGACTAAAAATTAACCATGAACACTTTCGCGGACTGGATACATATCGAAAACCAGTTGCCTATGCCAGAATATTCGGTACTTGTAGGGAAACTGACAGAGGACAATACTATGGTCACTGGATTTGGTCGGCTAATACTCACGAATGATCATAGTGATGCTGGTTGGCTCTGTACGTAGGATGGTAATTTTAGAACGATAACGGCGCGCCCATATTGGATGCCCTTACAATGGGACGGATACTGTTCTCGACAGGATTGTTGTCGATGTTCAGGCGGCCGTCGGTAATATATAGAGACAATTTATGCCACCGCTCCATGCTGTAGGCAAGCGCCTTGCCAATAGCGCTTTTAGGAAGCACCTATATATATTGCTGCTGCATCCATAGCCACATCCCTTTCAGGATAGGTGCAGCTTTGGCACACCGGACAATCCTGATCTCCTCGAAGTTCGCATTGCCTTCCCTGCAGACCCGTTCTATGTTGTAAAGCTTCTGTATTTCCTTAAGAGCGTAGGACGCGCGTTCGTAATCATTGTCCAATGCTTCATTGAACATACGACGGGCATGTGCCATGCAATATATCAGTGTAATATTTGGACGCTTGTCAAAAATATCATAGGCCACATAGCCATCTGTTTGTAAATATCCCTGGAAGTTTGCCAGTATCCATGGGGCCTTCCCGTCCACGGCCTTCCTGGTAATCGAAGAACACGATCTTACTGACCTTCTTGAACTTTCTAGCCCACATTGCTAAGAAATATAACTATGATGTGATTGAGTTACAGGCATGCAACGATCAAGCGGCTGCATTTGTCTCGGCTACCGGCTTCTCGAGAAAGCCAGGGACTTTTTTTGACTACATTATCTTAGTCGAAGACTTAGCCAAAAAGATTTCCGATAAGTGAGGGTAACGGCGACCAGACTTTTTTTCATTTTCCTAGACGAGTGGTATTGGTAGTTGCGAGCTAAAAATTGGAAGTTTATGAAGGGTTATCCATTTTTCAATATGTTCTTTGTATCGAGATAAACTGTCTTTGCAGAATACTTTGAAACTCCAGGAAAGTTCCTTTGATAGAAAGTATTTCCGGAATATGAGGCAAACGATATCGTCAGTATCCTTAGATTCCAAATACTCTTGAATTAATGTCCCATCAAAAGTATTTTCATTTTGGAATAATGATATTTCTGTTCCCCGGTATATTTCATTGTCAAAGAAAAAAATTCGAGGCATATGCTTCAAGTCCTTTTGGCTTTTCCGCTTCTTGTCAATTTTGCCTATAAGATATTCAACAGTATGGGAAGACATCATTTCATACTTGAATACAACATGTGTTTCATGTAGTTGTCTTTGTGTTTCGTCAATCAATTCTATTCGTCCTGGCTTCACAGCAAAAGAAACATTATTATCGTGTATTAGCTCGGTTTGATTTTCAAAAATGCCAATATGAAAGGGCTCAATTAAGACATCACCCACTTGAATGTTAGTAATTGCACATACTATTTGCTTCTCAAAGTTCAACTGATGCGTCTCTCGGGCTTTCTTAAAATACTCACGAAACGCAAGTTTGTATAAATTCTTGCCGGATTTCAATGCAACTTCGTTCTTTGTCTTTACAGTGATATAACTATTTATGGCAACTGGGTATTTTAACCATTGGCTAACAAATTCCTCGTGCATATTGGATAAAAAAGATAATCCAGGCAACTGGTATGAATACAACTTTTTGCACTCGAATAAAAACTTTGTATCACCAATCGTTAGAAACCCCTCCCTTTCTTTACCGTCTAGTATTTCTTTTCCTGAATGTTCTATATTGTTGATGCGAAGCAGCTCGTATGTTAGTGCTTCGAAATAGTAGTTGCGAAATCCTTGCCTTTTGCTATTGCTTCTGAGCTGTTTAATCAAATCAACGTGATATCTTTCCGTTTCCTTTAAGACATAAACGATTTCGAAAAGTTGAAATATTGAGCCATAGTCGTCATTGACCAACAGTTGAAAAATCCACGGAGAATCTTTAGCTGTTAACCTAATAGTGTTAAAATGCGCCGTTTCGATTATAAAAAAATCGGCTCCAAAAAAATCCTCCAAATATTTATAAATCTCGAGCAGTTTCTTATCATCAATCTTTATCCTGCGGTGTAAGCTTAAATTAGAATTTATCATCCTGGTTCTCTTGAGCCATTCTGAAAGCAAATTCAACTCGGGAATAGATTTGGGAAAAACTGTTCTCATTTCGGACATAAAATGTAATGTGTTAGGAGAATAATGCCAGTTTCAGAAGGGAAAGCTGCTGATTTGCCAGCGATATTGGTTTCGTTAAGATGCTATTATACTTCAGCTTCACCCTCTGGAGAAGCCATAACATCTTCGTCGATATCTTCTAACTCTCCTATATCCCGATAGTATTCTTCGTCAATTGTAAGGCCGATAGCATTTTCCTGCGCTTTTACATGGTTGACTACCCAACCTTTGTAGCCCATCCATTTAAGGATTATAGCATTGGTCAAGGTCAAAAGCCTCATGCCCAACTCGAGTTCATTCATTTCAAAAGTCTTCTCTTCCATGGGCTCCAATATAACATTGCCATGCAAGAGTGCATTTCGGTAGTCCAAGGCTAGCACATCTCTTCCAGATAGCGGAATACCCAGTAGCTTAAAAGGGATTTTAAGGCGGTCGCGATTTGTTGCCTTATTAATCTCATTAATCTTATTCTGAAGTATGGTCGGGTTGAAATCTGGATCATTTCGGTAGTCCTCCAAAACCGATAGCAGCCTGTCTCTGAATTCTTTTGCCTTTGTTCTTAGTTTTATGGGGTTAATCTTTTCGGGGAATTTCTGTTCGAACAAGGTCGCTAGTCCCTCTAATGCTAATGCAAAACCCGCCGGCATCATGAGAAGCGAGGATCTCTTCGCTTCAATGATCAACAGTGCTATTACCTTATGAGCATCACAGGAGTGAATCCAGTTACACAGTTTGTTTAGTGCTTGAGTTGAAATTTCAATAGTTTTTCCCTTATACTTCTGGTGCAAACCCGCGCTTCCCCTTAGCCATGAGGCTGCATTGCCTGTAAGCCCCGAGTAAATCGTTAAAATACTCGGACGTAATGTTGTATAGCGCCATGTGGTTGGGATTGTCATATCTTCAGTCGCATATGAGAAAATATACTGTTCGTTCTGCCAAAGATGACCGTTTACAAACGCAAGTCCTATGCTAATCGCCCAGCAACGTTCTCTGAATGTTTCATAACTCATTTTCGCGTCACAATCGATGATCAGGAACAGTTCTTGCCCCGCCCTAACCTGGCATATGGTAAATTGGTCTTCTAAAAGAGTAATGCGTACAAGTCCACTTGCATTTGATAGCTTTCCCGGCTCAGTTATATAACTATAAGGTTCGACAGTAAAATAATGAATGGAAAGAAAGCCTTCGGTAATTGGCAGAATCGCTCTAAGGTAACTATGGTCGGGAAAATTGCCTCCTGGTTGAAAGCTATTTACCTGTAATTCACGCCTTGAATAGGTCCCTTTACGGTCGCGATGATGATGTCTGATCCTGTTTTGAAATGTATCGATTAACCTGTACTCGGCATTATGACTCTGAAAAGTAATATTTTCGACAATATCCCTGTCAATACTGAGATGCTGCTTGCTGAATGCGGCCAGCTTGTAACCCCGTTCCTTCTGTTTTTTAAGAATGCCAATGAATGGCGTGTCAAAGTTGTTACAATACACCTGCCCATAAGTAGTCTTGTCATTAAGCCGCTGTATGATGCCAATTGCCTCTACTGCATTGATTTTCTTATTACTCATTATATCAGAAAATTTACTTGAACTTTATTTGGGGGCAATTAGAAGCCTTACTCCTTTCAAGAAACTGCGAATTCGGCTGGCCCTACTGCTATATGCTTTGGGTTTATCAACGAATTGCCTCCTGAGCTACATCAAAGGTTTAAACAGATATTTACGTTACTGTTTAAAGTTCACTTCGGGGGACCTAAAGGCGATAAGGTTAGGACTTTCAACCACTTAGAGAGATAGATCTATTCACACTATTAGTCTTACGTTCACTTTGTTAGTTGGCTAAATCAGTAGAACGCATATGATAATTAGAGAAATGATCAATAATGTCAGAATTATACCATTTCGCGTCTTTTGCTTGGTGATCAAAATGGACAATTGTTCGTTGCGCTCTCTTTCGGCTTTTTGTGCAGCGGTCGCTTGCTGGGTACTTTCTGTGAGGCGAGCGTTAAGGGACTTAATTTCGCCTTGATAGGAAAGTTCAACCTGGCGAGTGATATCTGTAATCAGCTTGGCCTTTGATCGCTGAATGTCTTCTATGCTGGATGAGTAGCATTCATATAGATACTGACCAAGTGCGGTCGGTGTGATAAACGACTTGTCTGACACTTTTTGGAACAACGGCTCATCGACAGCATGTCCGATTGCTGAGATAAGGATTGGTTGCAGGGTTATGGCAGCCTGGGCCAATTCAATGTTATCAAATACCTGTAGATTTTCCCCGCCGCCGCGCACTACAACTACAATGTCATTCGCAGCATGGGTGTCAAGAGCCGAAACGATGTCCTGTGGCCGTGTGAAATTGACCCGAACGAAGCGGACTTCATAGATAGCTACACTATCTTTGAGTTGGTGCAAGAAATCCTGATCAACAATGGCCGTTGTACCAAGAATGACAGTGATATTGACCTTCGCTTGTTTGAATATCCGGTCCCGAATAAGGTTCCTTACATCCTTAAAGCCAATTTGCGCCTTTTGCCGGATTAATGCCAGGGATTGCATATCCGCCGGGTCTTGCTCAGTTAACGCCTGATGATGTAGTTCGGACAGTCGGAGTATCAAATCGATCCTGCCCGTTGCTGCAGCTACTCTTTTGGTAACATAGCAAGTGCCTTCAATGAGTTGGCCCTCCTGAAGTTTTTGGCGGATCGTTTCGTGCACCATCAGCGTCATATTCGCCTCTCCCACCTCATCCTTCAGTATGTCGTAATACATCCCGTTGTAGTTAACACCCTTACCTTTTCTGTATATTCCTTTGACCAGCAACAATTGCTGCAACACCGGCGACGACAATGAATTATCTAACAGGTGTACGATTGCACCTGGCCCATAGACCAGCATTTCTACCCCAGGCAAAAACTCACTATTTTCCATTCTTATTGGGTTTATTTTTGGGCTTTAACCCTGCAAAATAATAGCCTAGCCCCCGGCGGGTCGGCTCCGGCGTCGAAGGATCTGCATATTTGTCCTTTAGTATTTGGGGCGGGCGAAGTACGTTTTGACCGATATCAACACCTGTAAGGATTATCCGCCCCATTTTATAATACGTTTTGTTGTAGCCGATATAGAACCCAGCTTTGTTGATGATGTCAATAAATGTAGGAACTAATTCTTCAAAATCCTTATGCGAGGAAAACCCAAGGTCATCGACAAAGCGGGTATAAGTTATTTCATGCTCGGCACAGAGGGCTAGGATTTGCTCATCCATCTTCAGTCCTGCCAGGTTTGCAAGAAATGGACTGGTGGGAGGCCCCTGCGCCAGGTGACCCCGGTATGTTGTAAGCTTTGTCAGCCAGTGGCTCACTTTGGGGGAAAATCCGCAAGCGAGCAAACATTCATTCACCCGTTTATTGGTCACAAAATCAAAATATGCTCTCAAGTCGGTGTGGAATTTATACAACTTTCCCTGGTGCGGCCGCGTATTAGTCACGTTCCCGCGACCGCGAATACCGCCGTGGAGGTGTGCAGGCAATTGTATTTTACTGAAAATCCGAGATTGAATGAGATCCTGGATATGGCGGAGTTCCTGCCGGCTGGGATGGAAATGTCTATACTTTTTCTGACCCTTTACTACTCCTTTCTTGCGCTGAAAGTGATAATGAAATTGGTCGGCATCTTCAGTTACGCGTTCTAAATCCGGCATACTATACTTTAAAACAGCACTTAGGTGCGTTAAAGATGCTATCATTCAATTGCCATTAAGTCTGTTAGAAATTGTTTGATAAGTGGTTCTATCATCCGGAAATGTGCTGCCTTATGTTCAGGGATGTCTTTTTCGTCAACAGCAAAAAAGAAAAGGAATGGAAGCGGGGTATTTAGTGTTTTGGCGATTTTTTCCAACAGCGCTACATTAGGCGTCTTATGGTTGTTTTCGACCTGAGATAAGTATGTATGGGTAATACCAAGCATGTCGGCCATTTCAGTTTGCTTCAGATTCTTTTTCTGCCGTAATGTAGTGATGGTTTTTCCTAAGTTCATAAAAAAATAAATTAAGTGGACGGTTAAAGAAGCTTATCGATTAAGTTTTGGGCTTGCTCTGCGATAAGTGGGTGGGTTAGCCACCTCATTAACAACTCTGCAATGCGCATACCATTTTGAAATCTCTCATCTCCCTTCTTCTCGTCGTGTTCTCTAAGATGAGCGATAACGTCTCTTAAAAGTTCGCATTCTTTAACCGTCATTGAACCACGGTTCTTTAGAATTTCATTGAGCCCGTCTATGAGGGCTTTTGTCGTTTTGGACATAAAAAATAATTTAAATTTTAGACCAGCTTATGCTGCCCTGTCCAATGCAGTGGCGGTCAAAATTTGACGTGGTTCAACTGAAAAAATCACTTAATTCAATCCTGTCCATAGAAGAGTTATAGCAGAGTCCTTCGCAAGTAAAATAACAAAACGATAAAACTACTGATAAACTAAGAACCACATGCGTTAATAACTGCAAGACACGAATCTGGTTAATCCAATACGCCGAAACCTTCACTTATCGATAACATCATGGTTATAGCAAGTATAAATGACACGGTTATTGGCCTACCACGGCATTTCCTGTTAACCATTGTACTTATCAATTCAGATAGTTACAAACCGGCTGAAATGCAGGATATACTATTCTGCGCAAAGAGATATGAACTTCATATGATTTCGCTGGACGTATTCTGTCGTCACCGTCCGGATGCGAGACCCGCATCTGAGGCGCGATGGCTAGGAACAATTATGCGGAATCGACGTTCTGCAACATCCTTTTCCACATTACGCACTGAAGCGCTTAATGACATGATGACCTACTGCCGACATTCAAAGAACTAATGCAAATATACGATGTTTCACTGAAAGTGAAACATTTTCTTCAGCCATATTTAAAACAATATTTTTATATTGATTTACAATCAATTAGAACACCCCATTAATAACCGCAGTGAAAGCGACCGAAGTAAACAGGATGTAAAAAAAGGCATCGACTAGAATGGGCCGGTAGTTCGAAAAGCTTGCGGCATTACGGCCAAACACTTAAAGAGGATACCGGGTTTTCTGACCCGTGAATTCCCAATAAGCTCCATTTATCACCCAGCGAGGTTCGGGACCTCATCATCCAAATGAAGAAGGTCCGATCAGTTGAACCAGACGCACATCGTAATAAGTGGGGTAAATAGCGGGTAGTTCACAAAGCATTTTGCCTAAATGGATCGCATGGAACATACAAAGTGCAGTTCGCTACAAAAAAGATTGAATCTGGCGACTACGGTTTTGTCGGTTTTCCTTGCAGTTTTTTCATTTTTGGAGACTTTGGTGCGTTTTGGAGAATTCAACCCGTGCCTTGCAAGCTAGAAGATATCAGTTGCAACATGTAAGTGTGTAAGGGTTGCTCACTTTTATGGCGGCTTTGTGCGCTTGTCATACATTTGGTCTCCCATAACATGAAAAGCAATTGCAGGTATGAGAAATGAATTTCCTATCAGCGTGAAACAAAAATTGGCAGAAAGAGTCGCCTACCGTTGCTCTTTCCCCGATTGTGACCAACACACTATCGGACCGGGTGTAGAGAATGATATGGCCACTATGAATCTGGAAGAAGCTGCACATATTTATGCCGCCTCACCAGGTGGGCCAAGATATAATCCTGAGCTGAGTGATGACGCATGTAGGTCTATTGAAAATGGTATTTGGCTTTGCCGAAAACATGCACGGGTAATTGATGTGGGTCACAAGGTATACGCTGCACAGACTTTGAAGACCTGGAAGAAAAGTGCAGAGTTGCGGGCTCGTTATGTCTTGCTGGGGGGCGATACGGATCAAGCTGCCCTCCCTTCAGTACTGCTCCGGCTTGGTCATAGACTGGTATGTTGGGTACGATGGTTGGCAATCGAGCATCTGCAATGGACTTTTGAGGTGGTAGCTTTCGTAGAAGGATCAATACAGGATTTGCAGATGTATTGTAGCTCATTTTCCCAGATGCCGTCCTATAACCGGTTTGTTATTATCGAGAGCCAAGGTGATGGTAGATGCCTAGAAGGGATACATTTGAAAGTTGAACAGGGACAGCGGGTGCTTTTGGAATGCTTCGTAGGGCCAAAGGCACCACGTTCCATCCATCAGGACATGGCAGATTTCGCGCTGGATTCAGATTTTGACCTGGAGACCTATCAGGGTGATCTACATGTGGTAACAGGAACCGAGGCGGCTATCCAGGCGATCACCCTATCCCTTAGCCTTCAATATGGCGATTTAAAGGAATTTCCAGATGAGGGGTCAGAGTTCAGGTGGATTTTAGCGCACTACCAGCACGATCCTTTACTCAACAAGATGATAAAAATGGAGGTCGCCAGGCTGCTAACGGTGGGCGCAAACCTGGCGAATCGCCCTGGTTTAGACTTCGTAAACCGGGTAATCGATGTACAGGTGCTGGGTGTCCGACAACTTCCCATTTGCTCACCGGCTATCGTCCATCTGGAGCTGGAATTCGGGGATGGTGAACAATGGAAGGGTATAATTCAGATTCCAGTATAGGATGGTTGTCGAATACAACTATTTCCTGCGTGTATAATGCTATAATAAGCTGAAAAACACAATCAAAACTGATTATGTTTTTCTCTATGTGAAGAAAAATTCGTATATTTATATATAGGGCAGTCGAAAGACTTAAAACCCTTTTTTACAAATGAAAAATATGAAAAAAAGTAAGCTTTATTTCCATGTACCCTCTCAGCAGGAGGTTTATGAAGTGACCCCTGATTGCTGTGTAGTAAGGGTGCATTACAATGAGAAGGATCCTCTCATCCAAGGTAGAAATGATGAGGAAGGCTCCAGGCTGCTCAATTCCTATGATTTGGAATGCTACACCTGTCATCCAGGACTGGAAATTATACCAGTAAGCCAGGAATTCTACCAGCAAAAGTATAGAGAAGCCATTGAGCTTAACGAGAGAAGAAACAATGCTGCATAACTAAGCATTTTATCCCCAATTCCAGGAAGCTGAGTGCTTATACTTCATAGTATAGTCCTCCCGGACAGTTAACCCAAGTGAACTCAGCGTAGACATCTCCACTTTTACTTAGAAATTCACCTCACATTCCAACAGACGGCGTCAGCCGGTAATTGCATTTTGCATGCCGGCGCGCTGTCCATGGATTGTACTGTTTAGCCCGTGGAGGAGAGTAACCTTGCACGTTGTTTGCGATTCAGTTCCGAAATAATGTTATCCTCCGTTGTTACGCCATCCTGCACGCTCAAGGCTTTGATGGAATAGCGCATGCCTTTGCCATTGGCAGATGTCTTTAGGTCAGCGAATGAGCTTTCGGGAGTCGCGACGCCAATAAGGTTTGATTGAGCCCGGGAGCATTATTCCGGGGGTAATTACGGCATTGCAAGAAAATGGCAATCTGGATAGCTGAACTGAACATTGTAAATTATCAAAGTGTTGGATCATACTTTCTTAATCCTAAGAAATCCATGTATTCGTTAAAATCCCACACTGACAAATGTGAACCCGCCCGTGAAGCACTTGCGATCATTGCTTTGTCAGATGTTACAAAGTGCAACCTCGAGCCTCCAATAGTATGTTTTCCAGCATTGAACATTAGCTCTATATCCAATAGAAAATTGGCACGGCTTTTAAGTGTCATGTCAAACTCAGATCCAAGCAATCATTCGTAAAGCTCTTGAAATAATGCGATCGGCTCGGGAAAGAATGACGCAAATGCTTTAGCCATATCACCAAGCTCTTCATCACTATGCTCCCTTACTAACCCAGTTTCTTTTAGGGCTGCGTACGTTGCTACGATATAGCCAATCCCAATCATTTGTTTGAACGATTCTGATCGAATATTTTCAAACATTCCTTTTCTTTGCACAGGGTCGTTAGCAAACAACTGCCAACTGGTCGAGGTTGGGTCTAATTTCCTGATCACATGTAGAATATCGCTTATGAAGTTTTGCTCGCTTCTATACACTTCAGCCTTTATTCTGTTAAGATTTTGCTGGTGTTTTATAAAAACGTGAGGCGTAGGGTCGCTGGCAAATTCAGAAAGCATTCTACCTATCGCTTCACAATGCGCAACCTTGCTTGGCAAAGTGCTGTCGAAAAATATTCTGCTTATTTGTAAATCTTGCGTCGCCATTACTCTATATTCTGTAGAATCCCCATTGTACTTGTAAAGCGCCTTTATAGCCTTCATGCAAACGGCAAAATAGGGGTCGGTCCTATCAGCAATGTGCGACAACAGCTCTTGGGCGACGATAACTGAAAAGCTACTCTCAATATTGTTTGCTTTCTCACGGGTGTTGAGGTTTTGTATTGCTTTTTCTACTTCTGAGTCTGATCTGTTCGTAACGAAATACCGGTAGGCGTTTATGTCCCAAACAACTTTATCCATAGTATCATTTATAGGAAGTAATAAAAGACAAGGTTTCCATTTTATGCGACTTGCAACGGAGCCAAACCTTGATTATCCGTTTAATAAAGCGATTATATCGATGGGGGTATTGGCAACAAATGCAGGATTGGCGCCCAATAGTTTTTTCTGGTTTTCCGCACCCCAAAGGCATGCAACTGATCTTATGCCTGCCGCGTTCGATGAAATGATGTCGATGTCTTTATCTCCAAACGATAAGATAGAATCTGCAGATGCATTCAATTTAGCGAGAGCCAAGTTCATTGGAGCAGGGTGGGGTTTAATTTGGGCTTTTCCAACATCATGGTAACAAACTGTATATGTACTACAAAACTGCCATTGATGACAAACTTTGATGCAATAAGGTTCAGGACTTGATGTGACTATGCAGTAATCAATACTACTTTGTTTTAAAAAGGTCAATACTTCACGTATTCCATTATACTCCTGGAAGGACGGAATAAGTTCATAAACCTTTGGCCAATTCCTCGGCCTGAATGGTTCAGCAATTTTGCTATCAATCAGTGTTAGGTCAAGGTCAAATATTACTTTCGTTATGGGCATGGCTACTATCGTTATCCTTTTTCTTGGTTTTAGCCTTTCTTGGCGAGGGTACACTACCATCAAGTGCTAATTGTACATTATCTTGCTGTGACTTCTTTGACTTTTTTTTCTTTTCAGATTTAGGCTGTTCTGTCGTCGTTATAGAACTCCATTCTTTGTCATCAAAAAGTATCAGGTTTATATCAGTAAGTGGTGTTTTTTCAATAGTGGCAAGATTGGGGTGACGCGATGGGGAAACTTTACTTATGAGCCAGTCTATATCCTCTTTAGTGTTCAAAGCTCTTGCCTTTTCCTCAGAAATCAATTTTTCATTGCCACGCGATTTATCGTTCTTTTTATCATGTGGATGGGCTACAGCAGCTAAAATTCTACCATAGTCAATAGTGTACTGTACAGTGTGCATTGTACCTCCCTTTATATCGGTTTCAATAACAACTGTAGCTTTTGAAAAGGCAGCTTGTATTCGGTCGCGTTCAACAAAGAAGTTCCCAATAGCCCTTGTTTTCACTATATATTCTGAAATCAAACACCCTCCATGCTCGAGGATCTTCTCAGCAAGCCAGGCATTTTCTCTTGGATAGACGCTATCAAGTCCATGTGCCAAAATAGCGTGGGTTAGACCATTAGCTTTAAGACATCCTGTGTGTGCTGCTGTGTCACATCCTTTTGCTAATCCGCTCACGACAGTGATTTTTTCCTCTCCTAATCTATATCCAATTCTTTCTCCAACTGCTTTGCCGTATGGAGATGGTTCTCTTGTACCAATGACAGCGACACATGGGTTCTCCGAAAGATTGTGAATGTTGCCTTTGAAATAAAGAATCACTGGGAAGTTAGGTGTATTTAGTAGCTGTTTGGGATAGCTGGTGTCTCCGTACGAAAGTGCTTTGATATTTTGGCGCTCACTTTCCTCGATTAGATTTTCAGCTTTCTCGAAAGAAGCAAAAATTTCCTGTTTCGTTAGAGGTTGAAGTTTTAAGGTTTGACTGTAATCTAAAATAGCTTCAACGAGATCAATGTCCAACGTCGGTCTAAATGTCAATACGTCATTAAGTTTCACTACTTTACTTCTTCCAATCCCTTTCACATGAAGTAGCTTGATGATTTGACTTTTAGTAAGGTTCATTTCTGGCTATTTGTATTTTGAAAGAACCGACCGGTAGTATTCCTCCACATCCTTTTCGTTGTTTGAAACGCCAGCATATTCTGGTTTCTTAGTTTGCGCCAAACAATAACCATACAACTTTGCATCAGGGCACTCATCTTTAATTAGTTTCCCGATAACCTCCAATGTAGTACCTGTTGTAGTAATATCGTCAACCACAAGGATATTCAAACTATTCCAGTCAATTCCTTTTGTAAGGTAATACACATCCTCTAATTCGGCTATTCTTTCTGGCCTGGAAAGGTATTTCAACGACTTAGTTTTCCTTTTTTTTGCGACGGACAATGGAGAGTAAGTGCCGCCGCTTCCTTCGTGTATGGCAATACAAAGACTTCTCACCCTATTGGGCCTTGTTGCTGTGGTTTCGTTACTGCCAAGTGCTCTGATTATGTAGTCAAATTCTATTCCTGTTTTCTCAATTTCGATTGCGGATATTTCTGAAAAAGCAGCGACCTGCGCTTTGTAATCAGCCTTAAAATCCATTAGCTGTTTTGTGATAAAATCGGCCGACCGTTTCGTAAAATACTTGAATTTATACCAAACCGTTTCATATCCGTCTAAATCAAATGACTCCATTCCTGTGGTTTTAAGGGTGTCGTAATTTAAGCCTGCGCGATACTTGGGGAAACCGTGTTTTCACCGTATTTGGCACTTTTCGGCTCAAAGTCTATTCAGCAACCTAATAAAACGAAAAGGGTACGCATTGCAACTACGTTACGGCATTTATTATTTTAGCAAAAATTAAATAGGTTGGAATGATTAAACCAAAAGTGCTTCATTTGACAGGGAGTTTGGAGCCAGGAAGAATACAGGCTTGACCGGCGGCCAAGCCGATGAGCTGATTGAGCCGTGGATCGCCTTGTCACAATGACTGGATGTTCAGGTTTCCGATGACCAAAATGCTGATTATACGCAGAGAGAGTAGCCTTGAAATCACAATATTTGCTCCGACTGGCAAATATTGTTGGAAATGTGTAAATCCGGCATTGGAGTGCATTTAAGACACGCATTTGACACGCAAGGCCTACAGTTGCTCATTCTCAGGCCAAGTTCGATTCCTGTTCTGGCACAAAGGGGCTGACCAAAAAGGTCAGCCCTTACTTTTTGTAGTAAGGGCTGTTTTGTAATTTTAAGTTACCACACTAAAAAATTACAATGGCTAAAGTAAAGACTTCTGTAGTATTTAAGCATTACGCTCCCCAACAATCTTTATTGCTTCCCCCCTCCTTAGAAGAGCTTATTGGTCCTAAACATTTGGTTCGTGTGGTGAACGAAGTTGTGGAAGCTATGGATATCAGTGACTTAATCAATTTATACCAGGGTGGCGGCACCAGTAGTTTTCATCCCCGGATGCTGCTAAAAGTGTTGTTATATGCCTACAGTGTCAAGATTTACACTGGCCGCAAAATTGCCAAAGCACTTGGTCAGGACATTCACTTCATGTGGCTATCGGGTATGAGTCGTCCGGACTTTCGGACGATCAACAATTTTCGCAGCAGCAAAGCCAAAGAGATAATAGAAGTGCTGTTTAAAGAGATGCTGGAGTTCCTGGTAGCACAGCAGTATATTAAACTGGAGAACTATTTCTGCGACGGTACCACTTTACGTGCCGATACCAATCAACACAAAATGGTTTGGAAGAAGAATGCAGAGCGCTATGGGAAGAAGAATCTGGAGCACTGCCGGGAGTTGTTCAAACAGATAGAGGAATTGAACGACCAGGAGAATAAAGCCTATGGCAGTGGGGATCTGGAGGAGCACGGAGCGTCTTCAGCCGTTACCAAAGAGGCTATTGCAGAAAAGGTGACAGCTCTGAACCAAACGATCCGTAATGCAGCTACTAAAAGCTGCAAACGCAAGGCCGCCACTCTTAAAAAGAAGCTGCGGGAAGCAGAAAGCAAGATAGATAAGTACGATGTCCAGATCGCCAAAGCCGGTAAACGAAGCGGCTATAATAAAACCGATCCGGATGCCAGCGCAATGATGATGAAAAATAAAGTGGAGGTACTTCCTGCCTACAATATACTGGCAGGCAGTGAACAGCAGTTCATTACAGGAATAAGTGTTCATCAGACTACTAACGACGGCGTTTGCTTTGAAGAGCACTTGCAACAGATCGAACAGCAGCAGCCCAGTAAACCAGACAGGATCATCGCAGACAGCATCTTTGGTACAGAACAGAACTATGAATTGTTACAGAGTAATGAGATAGCCAATTACATGAAGTTCCCCCTCTACCACAAGGAGCAGACAAAGGCATACCAGCAGAACCGTTTTATCAAAGAGAACTTCTCTTATGATCCTGTAACGGATAGTTATGGATGCCCCAATGATCAACGGCTTATCTTCAAAGGCAAACGTCAACATACACATAAGCGTACAGGTTACAGATCTGTAGTGAAGCTGTATGAATGCAATGATTGTTCAGGTTGTCCTTTTATTCAGCAATGTTGTAAATCCACCAAAGGCAATAACCGTCAGATAGAGGTGAATGAAAAGCTGGAAACCTTTAAGCAACAGGCCCGGGAAAATCTCCATACAGAACTGGGCCAGACCTTAAAAAAACGACGTAGTATCGAAATTGAAAGCTGTTTCGGTGACATCAAACACAATATGGGCTTCCGTCGCTTCCACCTGCGTGGGCTACACAAGGTAAAAACAGAATTTGCGCTGGTGGCAATGGCCCATAACCTCAGAAAACTGCACCTCAAGGAACTCAAAAAGACAGCATAGTAAAAAAAAACGCCTCCCTAAACGATTTTTAGTACCAGGCCAACTCCACAATTTTACAGCGTCACAGAAAAAACGCCTCTCCCCAAAAAACATATAGCCCGCCAGAGCGGGCCACATGTTTTTTACATTTTTAGGCGCTGACCTTTTTGGTCAGCCCCCTACGGTTTCAAGATTAATAAATCTTATTTAATTCATTGATCATTAGCCCTTTTAGGTTTCACATGGCCTTAAATTTATTCCAGAACGAGTTCGAAATCTGTCCGAATGGGTTAACGCAACAAACTAAAAAGCCTTCAAGTCATCCACTTGAAGGCTTTTTTATGTTTGATACATTCTTATTTCGACAACAGCAATCCAGGCAAGCGTAACCCTTCTTCGCTCTCCAGTACTTTCAGCATGCCTTTTTGTAGCCCGGCGGGTATTAGACTGATCTCCGCCTGGCCAAGGGGTTGCAGCAGTTCGATAAAGTCATCCTTCTCATTGTAGTATCCCAAAGACAATTGCCATCGGCCTTTCACCAACAGCTGGAGCGCCGTCTCCGTGTCTTCTTCATAATCGTTGGCTTTTACGAGGGCACAGCTTTCTTCTTCCATTTCCTCAAAATGGACATCAAACGCCTTTGATTCGGCCAACTCTTTCAAAAGTTTTTGCAGCACTGCACCCGGTTGCTGTTTCAGCCGGTCTTCGAATACCTTATTTTTTGCCATAAGTACCGCAAAGATAAAAACAACGATCTATATCCCGTCGCTGAACCATCATTTGTTCGCCGCCAATGCCGTCACCGCCTGCAGGAACCAGGCCGTGTGGGGAATCCACTGTTCGGTCCAACGCCATTCGTTGCCGGCAGCTTCCTGTTTGAAATCGATACCGCTGCCATCCGCCTGCCCCTCCTTACCGGTAATACCGTTGGAGATGCCTCCTTTTCCGGAGCCGTGGCCATACATGGAAGCCATATAAGGTACATTGTTGACGCCAAATCCATACATGAAGCACATGGCGTACGGATTGCTGCCCAATATCCAGTCCAGTTGCCGGGTAGCCAGTGCTACCAGCGAATCTTTCCTGCTTTTATCAGCAGGCTTGTTGTATACCCATTGTGCCCCTGTCAACAAGGCGGTAGCAATAGAACCCAACCGGGCATTCTCGCCCTGCCACCACCAGCCCGACTCATTCTCGTGCGGAATGAAAAAGCCGTTCTGTTGCTGCTGCCTGACGGCAAAGGTCTGGCGCGCATAGCCGAACGGATTGCTGACCTCGTAGGTAACCGCCAATTGATAATCGAGCCAGCCACGGATGGTGCTCAACGTTGTATTGCGCAATACAGGGTCTTTTTCTATGGCCAGGTAGCGGCCGAGTGCCACCACGGGCAGACCGGCGTCGGACGCATGCCAGAAAGGACGGCTTCCATCATCCGCGATGAAATAGCCACCCGGTGCCTGGCGACGGTTCAAATTGCTGGCGCGTTTGCGCGCCTCCTCCCGATACGGTACTTCACCCGTCGTGATCGATAATTCCGTGGCCGCCATCAGGGCACAATAATCATCGAGGATATTCTCCTTTCCATCATCGGTGTATTTCGTATTGTTGGTCAACAGGTGGGCAAAAGCTCTGCGCGCAGCAGCCAGGTATTGGGCCGACGTAGAGTCGCCGTGCTTTTTCCAACGCGCCACCCTGGCCAGTGCGGCAATGGCCATGCCACCACCCTCCCGGAAGGCACACTGGTAATCGGCCGTAGTGACGCTATTGGCCAATAATCCTACAATGCGTCGGGCGCTGGGATCTTTCTTAAAATAGCTGAACACCGTCATGTAGAAATAACCTTCCGGCGATAAGGAACGCATGAGGTAATCGGCACCCCACAAAGCCTCTTGCTCCAGCGAGTCTTTTACTTTCAAAGTACCCAACAATTGCGGAATGGTTTCTGCCGTATTGACCATCGACCAGGTAACCAGTGGGGTTTGTTGGGGTGACATGAAATTTGTATAGGCCAGGTGGGAAAAGTATTTGCTGATATCTCCCGACGCATCGCACCAGCCACCGCGTACATCTACCGTTTTGTCGCTGCCAAACAACAGCATTTGCTTATCCGATGCCTGCTCTTGCGGCGTATTGGCCCTTTGATGTTGAAAATACTGCACGATGGAAGGGATCGTCAACCGGGCGAGCGCCTTCTCTGCCACCTGAAAGGAAGCCGACGAACAAGCAGCCCCGTCGAGCACTACGCGCAGCTGGTAGTGACCAGGCTGCCGAACCGCAGAAAAATCGGCCAGGTAATAAAACTGCTTCGGCTCCCACCCTTCTACTTGCTGGGGCTTGCCGATCTTACCGCTATAAACGATCTTCTGTGAAGTTTCGTTCCAGATGTGAAAAGAAATGGTATCTGCATATTGGGTTGTCGTTTGCAGGATGGCATTTTTGGGCGATTGAATATCCCAACCCACCTGGTTGACATGTATTTTAAGTTGGGAAAAAAGTGAAGTCGAGTAGCCAAGACATGCAAGCAATAAAAAGCAGGAGAAAGTCAGCTGTTTCATATCAACGAATTTACCAGTAGGATCACAAGAATGCGCTACTACAAATATTCCAAAAGCATCAAGCAATGATAAACAACTGACTATCAATATACAACTCCACTCCTGTAGAGGTTTTGGCGTAGTTCACTACGGTCATTTAAAACTCCGCCTACTAATTTCTGATCTGCACCGACCTAATTACTTGATTGCAATAACTTCAACGACTTAACGATAAATCTTTTGTCATGAAGTATTTGTCTATTCGTTTTTTACAGGCGATTGCGGTCCTTTCTATATTAGCGGCCAGTGGCTACCTCTATGCCGAGATAACGACGAAAGCCAATTTTAGCACACTCCCCCCTTACTTCAATATCGGACTGGCAGGATTTGACCTGTTGTTTGTGATCGCCGGATTTGTCGTAAGCCAACAATTTCGCAATTACCATGGCGGTGCTGACGCTGCGCGCTTTCTGGGGAACCGTTTTATCCGGATCAACTTACTTTTCTACATTACCAGTTTATTGTGTTATGGCCTCTCCCTGTTGCAGGAACGCATTGCCAACGGTGGCATCTTTTTTAATCAAGACGAGGTCATTCAGCGCATCATTGATACAATTATATTGGTACCCGCCACCGATGCACAATTCTTATACAACCCTTTTTTGCCCATTACCTGGGCCCTGGCCTTTCTGTGGCTTTCCTACCTACTGTATTCTGTGGCTATACTCATTAGCCGAAAGCAGAAAATCCTCCTCATGGCCGTTTTTATTGCGATTTTGAACAGTTTACAATATATCCTGCAACCAGTCGACCTGCGATTAACCTTTTTATGGAATCCCATCCTTGCTGAGTTTTTGCTGGGCATGATCCTATTTCGTATTCTGGACAAACTGAAACATCCCCAGGCGGGCTTGGGTTATCTGATGATTGCCCTCTCACTGGCCTGGCTGATTGCTTTGTGCTGGTTGAGCGATCCTGCAATAGGGCATCCTGGGAATATTTTGGCAGGTATTTTAAGTATTAAGCGATTGTTGTACTGGGGAATACCCAGTGGCGTTTTGTTGATGGGCGTTTTGCTGGTAGAGCAAGCAGGCCATTTGAAAACAATTTGGCAGCAAGGTCTATTCCAGCGTTTGGGCAGGGCCTCCTACCCTATCTTCTTAGCGATCGGGCTCATGGGACCTGTCATGCAATTGTTAGAAACTGCTGTCGGTTCAAAGCTTCCTGTCGTTGTGCTTGTGTTAATGTACGTACTAATAGCCATTTTGCTCGGGTTCGGCATACATCAGTTAGCACGACGTTTTGCCCCCAAGACGTCCCAAACAGTTAAACCTGTGGCATATGAAAATAGCCCAACCTTGATTAAAACTCAGGCTTAGCCATCCGGCTACGCCAATACGCCCGAAAGCGATCAAATTCAAGGCCTTAAGATTAGGTAAATAAATGGTTAATTAGACTCATTATACGTTATAATCAGCAATACCATCATCAAAGAATCTATAAAAGTCCGATGAAATCTATTGCGCTCGTATTTCCGATCCTATTTTTCTTTTTGCATAGCCTATGCCAAAAACCAATTGTTGATACCGGTATGTTAAACACTTGGCCCATCGTAGCCACCGGAGAAGATGGCATAGCTATGAGTCCGGATGGGCACTTTGCGGCTTATGTCATCTATAACCAGCCAAGGGGAAAAAGCACGCTGACGATAAAACAATTGGAAGGCAATTGGGAAAAGTCGATTGTCGCTGAATATCCATCGATCATATTCTTCAGCGCTGACAGCAAACTACTACTCTTCAAAACTGAGGAGGGGCTTTTTAAGCTGCAGATGGGCAAAACAACTGCTCAACTTTTTGCTGGTAATGTAGACGTATTTTACCCTTACGAATTAAAAGGGAAATGGATACTTCTCGCCAACGAAAAAAAAGCATCATCTTATAGACTAATTGACCTTGTAACGAGCAAGGAACAAGTCTTTGATGATGTTGCTCAATTTGAATGGATGGATGCGGGCAAAAAAATTTTATTCAAGTCTCCCGCGAACGACCTGACGCTGCTTGACCTTTCTTCGAATCACAAATTTACTCTGTCAAAAATTGTTGATTATCGATTTTCGAATAATCTAAATGAAATAGCTTACGTAAGTCTTCACGATGCTGCGCAGGTTCTGAAAAGAAAACCATTGAAAGTTGGACCCGAAAAAATTTCCTGGATCGGAAAACCTTCGGACCGTATCGAGCAACTTACATACAGCGAAGATGACCGACAGCTGTCTTTTGTTGTAATCGATGACAAAAATGATAAAAGCATCTGGCATTGCCGTTCATCGGACATGATAGCGACTCAGCTCATCAACGACGCCGAGCTTTTAGAGAAACAAGGCCTCAGCATCGAGTCATTGAATTATTTTAGCGCTCAAGGCTGCAAATGGATATATTTTTCTACAGAGCGATCCCCTGCGTCTGACTTGTCTACGGTACCAACTGTAACTAGTGTGGATATCTGGAATTATCAGGATGACGAATTATTCCCTGCACAAATTGACACTCGATCGTTTAGGTCTGGCGTTTTATTTGCCATAGAAACCACCACAAAACAGTTACATAGATTTACTAAAAATGAAAATTGCATTCAAGCATTTAATGATCTTGTTTTAGTTGAAATAACTGAGAATCAAAAAAGGAAGAGCCAATTCCAACAAGGCGCTCAAGAATACTGGCTTTATAATCTTAAGACGGGTTCCAAAACTCCTATTATAGGAAAAAACAAAAATCCCATGGCTGGTGTTCGCATTTCGACTTCCCCCCATTACCGCTGGATCATCTATTGGGATCAGGCTACTGAAGACTACTACAGTTTAGACTCACAAACCGGAAATATTGTAAACCTAACAGCTCATTTGCCATTCAAATTTACCGATGAAGTGCTTCAAAACGTAAGACCTATTCCTGTGGGCTATATCAATTGGCTAAAAAATGAAAGCTATATGCTTATTTTCGACAACTACGATTTATGGAAGATAGACCCCAGTGGCACCGAACAACCAATATGCCTTACTGGAGAATATGGAAGAAACCACGGTGTTTACCTAAGGTTTATGCAAGTACCTCCGGCAAGCATAGCACCAGGAACTGAAGTCCTCTTTACCGGGTTCAATAAATGGACTAAAGAAAATAGCATATTTAGCATGAAATGGGGGAATTCAAAGAGCTTAACTTGTTTAGTAGTAGGCCCATATAATTATTATCAAACCACCATTTTTCAGCAACCATTCAACAACCCTATGGCCCCTTTATCAGGTACCCACGGAAAGGCCTCTCACTGGATCGTATTGAGACAAAGTGAGAAGGAGTATCCTAATCTATATTATAGTAAAGACCTGCAGCATTTCAAGCCGATCACCCACCTGGAACCACATAAAGCTGTTAATTGGCTAACTGCCGAACCGGTTATCTGGAAGATGTACAATGGACAACTCAACACTGGCGTGCTGTATAAACCAGAAAACTTTGACTCCACCCAAAAGTATCCTGTTATTTTTAATTATTATGAGAAGTTCTCCCAACGTTGTTACCAGTTCCCTATGCCGGGACTGACAACTGCAAACATTAACATACCATGGTTTGTAAGCCGCGGATACCTTGTATTTACGCCAGATATTCAATACAGCACTGCCAATGTTCCTGGCGGGATGACCATCACTGAAGCAGCCTACAATGCCGTCGCTTCTGCCGGGGAATTCCTGGCGCAGCGCCCCTATGTAGACAAAGAACACATGGCCATTCAGGGGCATAGTTTTGGCGCTTACCAGACATTGGGTATACTCTGCAACTCTTCCGATCGGTTTGCAGCCGCAATTGAAATAGCCGGAACTACTGATATTATCAGCTCATATTTAACATTGATAACAGGTGACGAATCTCCTAACGCTTCGTTAAAAGAGGATAAACAGGATCATCCTCAAGGTAGAATGGGGGCTACCCCTTGGGAACGGCCAGATATCTATCTTAAAAGTTCATCGGTTTTGAACGCCCACAAGATAAAAACTCCATTATTGATGGTCCACAATAAAAAAGATGGCGCTATTAATTTTAACCAGGCTGTCGAGATGTATATGGCGTTGCGAAGGTTGAGTAAGCCGTGCTGGCTGATTCAATATGATAATAGTGGGCATGTATTAACAAATCGGAAAGACAAATTAGACTTCACACTTAGGCTTACCCAGTATCTTGACCATCATCTTAAAGACGCACCAGCACCACTCTGGATGACCATGACTCACTTAAGGCAATATAAGGACAAGAATAACCTGTTCGCTTTGGACAGTACCCGCAGTTGCTTCCCAGGCTGCAAGGCCTGCGCCAAGTACGTTACTCCATCACCAACAAACTAACCATCGTTTCCTGGCCATCCTTAACGACCACCAGCTCCTTCTGGCTGGTGCAAAGCGGCAATAACTTCTCGATAAACGGCTTTGCCATCAATCGTTGGGGCGTCGTGAGCAAGATGGTGGTGCCCTGCGCCAAGAAACGCAATAACACGGTGTATAGGCGATCAAACTGTTCAGGATCATAATTGATGTCGGCGAGCAGTAATACTTCAGCAGTGAGGTCATGGGGCAGGTGATTCCAATCCAGGAGCCGGGCTGTGAAATTCGACAATTGGGCATGACGTGCGGACTGTTCAATGGCTTCCACCGCTTCCGGCAAATAATCGCTGCAACAAACTTCCTGCGCATAGCGGCCCGCCACCATTGACGGCAATCCCAATCCGGCCGCCAATTCCAGCACCCGCTTGCCCTGCACCCATTCGGGATGCTCGTGTATATAGTCTGCGAGGGCAATGCCAGCCGGCCACAATTTTGTCCAGTGCGGAAAGGGAACATTTACCTGCACCCGCTTTTGCTGAAAATACGCTGCCTGCACCGCCTGTGCATCCGGTACGAACAGCTCTACCTGGTAGCCTGGACGTTTAATTTTCTGTAATTGTAACGCTATCGACATAATGCTCTAAGCCTGTAAAATAACCCCTTTTTAGGGAAAGACACTCCCGCCCTCCAGCGGGACGGGACAACATTTCTGCCGGAGGCACCCCAGGAAATGCCAGTAGTGCAAAAAAAATCGGCAATACCTGTGAGGTATTGCCGATACAGAGGCTTAAGCAGAACGATTCACCAATACTAAACAAACTTAGTTAATGCGCTGCGCATCGGTCAGCTGGACCTGCACGACGTAGGTGCCTTCTATCTTCACCTGAAACCCTACCACCGGGTTGGCGGCATTGTTGGGCAGTGCGTCGATAGATACATACGTAGCCGGAATTCTATAATAGATCAGGTAGCCCCAATCTGTAGATGGCGTTATATAAGGGCGCAACGGAAACGGCGCCACTTCAAAATCACAGATCATGGCGGTATCGGTGTATTTCACCGGGTTGAACTTGGCGTGCGTTTCGAAGAACGGACGGTCGCCGCGCTTAACGATCATACCCGCTGCCGGATTGAAGGGGCGGCCATTCTTGTCCACATACTTCAGGATCACGCGCGCGCCATCGTTGGATACCTTGGTAGCGGTTACCCGAGGCGCCTTGATGCCGGTAAACACCTCACTCGCATTGGAGCCAGAGGCTGCCGCGTAGGTAAGGGTGAACACATCGTCTGTAGTAGGATCCACCACATTGATGTCGGCAAATGCCGGATAATCCTTGGTGCCCCTGGAGTTGGTGGCCCTAAGATCAAAAGTATACAAGCCCAGGGGCAGGTTGGCAGAGGCGCGGTTGAAACTGATCTGACCACTGATGGGGTTGAAATTCATCGGGGTCATTTTCTTGAGCTCCCGTTTCTTGTTCAACAGCTCGACTGTGGTATCCTTTTGCGGATCGAACACATCTCCTTCTTTAAATACCAATACTTCGTATTCCTGGAAAAATTCCTTCGGTGCTGCTGCACCTGTCGCTTTATCGCGCAGGTTCGACAATTCAAAGCTGATCGGTGGTGTAGAACCATCGGCATTGATCCGGTCTGACAGGGTCAGCGATAACCCCCTTTTGGCGTAAATAACGCGGTCTTTGTAGCGGATGGTATCGCTGAGAAAACCCACGTCGATTTTGGAACAGGCTGCCGCCAAAGCGACAACGGCCAATGAAGCAACTATTATTTTCTTTTTCATTGTATTGTGCTTTAAGGGTTATTTGGGCAGTGGTTCAGTGTTGAAGAACAGGCGGTGGCGGTTGTCCAATACGTGAATAATACCTGTTGTGGTGATGATGCCGGATGTCTGGCAATCGACTGTCACATCTTTTAATTCGTTGGGAATCGACGTGAAATCGAGTTCATCCGCATCCAACGTGCCGATCACTTTGGTAAAGTTGACATAATCGACATACTCGATGTAGGTATTGTACGGCTGTATCCTGCGCAGTTTGATGTACTGACGGATATTGGAGCCCATCGGGCCAATCTGACTGGTGAAGAAAGCGCCTTTTGTATTGAGGTTCTCGCGCTGAATTTTGCCGGGGAAGATGTACATCCGGAGTGAGTCTTTCAGCACCGCCGCGCTTACGTCTTTCATCCCGAACACGATGTTTTCGCTGCCCACTTCAATGATCTTTTGCTGTTTTTTAGCCAGCATCCAATCCCGAACACCCCAGTTGGTCACGGCAAAAAAGGTGACATCGCCATTGATGGCATCTTTCAATCCGGCCATATCGATGGCTTTTACCAGCGAATCGAAGGAACCGTGTTGTTTCAAATAATCGTAGGTGGTCATGTTGACATGGGGATCGTGTGTACCACCGTCATTCTTGTATTTGTCCTTTTTGCACGACGCCAGCAACAAGATCAGGGCCAGTGCCATCAGTATTTTGCTTGCCATTACTCGCATAAATTTCCTTTAGTAGTTGAACAATTAGATCTTGCCTCTCCAGTACTGGGTTTGTACCAGGTATTTGTTTTCCTTGAACAGTACGGGAGCTACCGGCCAGTAAAAGCCTTCTGCCTTCAGTCGCTGATCGCTTAACCAGGACGAACTATTGACCGCCTGCCTGGTGCGTACGAGGTCATAAAACAACTGGCCTTCGAGGTACAGTTCTTTGGCGCGCTCGGCGATGTACTCAGTCATGACTTGCGCTTTTGTAGCGGTCTGCGGTACAAAGCTGGATACATGGGCGCCATTGCGCTGACGGAATCCGTTGATGATGTCGATAGCCGTAGTCACCTGATTTTTGTACAGGGCAATTTCCGCCTTTAACAGCTGCATGTCGGCCAACCGGAAAATGTTCTGGTTGTTGCTGAAATTACCGTCGAGTTGTTGTCCGGGTTCGCGGAAGATGATGTTTGAATACTTGATGCAGGTGGGATAATCGCTGTTTACGTCATCGAAATTCTTTCTGAAGCGGATGTCTGAATTGTCCATTCCTTTTTTCTCCACTTCCATCCATACCCACTGGTTGGTTACCCATACCCATTCCCACACCTTGGTGGTTTTATAATAGTGCGAAGACAGGTAGTCTTTCTTCACATAGTAAAACGCGTTAGCAGCAAAATAGCGCACATAGCGGCTATCGAGGAACCAACGTCCGATGTGCTGGGTAGAACCTTCCAGGGTATTTTCGCTTTTATTGATCTCGAAAATGCTCTCGGTAGAGCGACCGATAAAAGTTTGATAGTAATTGGCCGTATCGGTGAGCTTATAGCCACCTTTTGTTTCGATCTCATTGATCGCGTTGGCTGCATTGTCTACATCGGCCATGATGGGATCATTCGTCTGCATGTTGCTGACAGTAGCGCGCCAGAGGTAGAGGTGTGCCAACAGGGCGTAAGCAGCACCTTTGTTGGCTGTCACCGCCTTATCGGCCGCAGAATTGTACTCCCATTTCAGGCTTTCGATCGCTGCCTTACAGTCTTTTTCGATCTGCGCCATTACTTCCAGTTTGGGTGTACGGCCCAGGTGGGGAGCTTTCAGCGGATCGTCATACGCTTCTATCACCAAGGGTACATCACCCCATACCCGCACCAGCATGAAGTAGGTGAGCGCCCGGATAAACAGGGCCTGGCCTTTGATGTTGTTGCGATAATTGACAGGATCTGCATACCCCTTCAGGACTTCCTCCGGTACTGCCTCCATGTTCTTCAACACGATGTTGGACATGGCGATGGTCTTGTAAAACTTTGTCCAGTTACCCAGTGCCTGAGACACATAATTGTGGTCGAAGCGACCTTGGGTGACCTCGGTATTTCCCTGACCATCATTCGTACGCAGGTTAAACTCATAGTCGGTGGTGGCGTCACCATAGGCGTAAAAACAGTTCCAGGTGTTGTAAAGGCCGTCTGAGAGGGCATCACGAAGCATCGAATAATTGCCGGCAATGGCATTGGTGCCAGCCCGGGGATCGGACCAGAATACTTCGTTGTAGGTAGAGTTCTTGGGTTCCTGTTCCAAAATCTTATTACAGGATACCGTGGTCAGTGAACACAAACCCAGGAATATATAGGGAAGTTGCTTGATGTTCATATAAGATTTTTACCAGATTTAGAATTGTACTTGGACGCCGAGTGTAAATTTCTTGGGAATGGGGTAACCACCGCCGGCATACTGGCCGTAGTAGTCAACCGCTTCCGCGTCGGGCAGTCTCTTCGACTTTTGGATCATGAACACATTGTCCAATACGCCATAGATCTTGAATTGACCCAGTTTCCATTTTTTGATGAGCTGGGTGGGCAGATCGTAACCTGCTGTTACACTTTTCAAGCGCAGGTAGTCACCATCCTCGAGCCAGAACGTTTGACCACGTACATAGTAGTAGCGGTACGTACTCATGGGATAAGCGGGATAATCAGCTTTATCACCGGGTTTGCGCCAGATATTCATTTTGGAGAAGTCGGGCGTTGAAATATTGGCCATATCCGCCAGGTTACCCGATCCGGATACGTTCTCGAATACATCCGCATCAAACGTATTGATCACATCGCGGTCGAATACGAAGGAGAAGAACAGGCCGAGGGTGAAATTCTTGTACGAGAAGTTGTTGGTCCAACCACCGGTGAATTTAGGATTGGGGTCACCATAGGGGATCTTATCCGGATTCATATCGGTTTCGAACGGATTGATCAGGTAATCTCCATCGATGTCTACAAACGACATATCGCCGGCTTTGTACGCGCCTGGTACACCTACAGGGGTACCGGTAACGGGGTTGATGGGAATATCGGCCGTGGTAGAATATACACCGTTCGTTTTGTACATGTAGAAGGTGTTGATGGGCCTTCCTACACTCAGGATATGTGTTTTATCGAAAGATCCGTTGGACGTGATGAGGTCACGTCCGGAGTTGGGCAGCGACATGATCGTGTTCTTGTTGTACGACACGTTCAGGCGGCTGAACCAGTTTACCGCACTACCTCTCTTCAGGGGGCTACCCGCCAATACCACTTCCACACCCGCGTTGCGCACGCCAATGGAGTTGGTCTTTGCCAGGTCATATCCTGTGGTCACGGGCAGTAGCACGTCCATCAGGATATTGGAGCCTTCGCGGTTGTAGAGGTCGGCCATGATTTGGAATTTGCCGTTCCACATTTCCAGTTCTGCCCCTACGTTCCATTCAAAGGATTTTTCCCAGCTGATGCCTGGCTGGGCCACCCCATTGGTGAAGTTGGGCGTAATTGCGGAAACTCCATTGTACGAAGTTGCATCACCGGCGCCATAATAGCTGCCTGCGTTGACGCGATACAAGTTGTACGACAGGTAGTTTTGACCGGGTGCCTTACCCGCATTGCCCACACTACCGCGGATCTTCAGCAGGGAAATATTGGACTTGCTGTCCTTCATGAATGCTTCTTCAGACAGCAACCAGGCGGCAGAAGCAGAGGGGAAGGTACCCCATTTGTTGTTTTTACCGAAACGCGAAGAACCATCCCTTCTTACCACCGCAGACAACATATAGCGGCTGTCATAGTCATACACCAGGCGCGCATAGTAGGCTACCAGCCCATTCGCCTGATAATCGGAACTCGCCGTGAGGTGACGTTGCTGGAAGCCAGAGATCACCTGGATCTGATCGCTCACCCCATTACGGCCTTCAGCAAACAGCGATTTGAACTGGTTGTATTCTACGTCCATACCCCCCATCAACGCCACGTTGTGTTTGCCGAAAGCGTTGTTGTAACTCAGGTAATTGGAGGTGCGCAGGTTGATGCTTTGATCGGTAAACGAGTTGGAAATATTTCCAGCACCACCCGTGAGCTCATTGGTACGGTTGTAATCGCGGCGATTGCCATTTTGCATGTACGACGACTGCGAGGTAAAGTTCAGGTGCTTGGAAAATTCATACCCCAGGTTGAGGTTCACCGTAAACTGGCTTCCTACGTTCTCATCCAGGTTCTTATCGTAGGCTCCCAGCAAGAAATCTTTGCGGGAATCGCTGATATTATAGAGCGAAGTGGGCATATTGGTCGCATTGAGTCCGACTGTGTTTCCCGCGCCCCGTGATCTTTGCGTACGTGAATAAGCGATGATGGGGTTGATGGTCAACTTTTGGTTCAACGCCTTCGACATCAGGTTGAGGCGCATGGTATAGCGGGTGAATCCCGTTGCCTTTACGATACCTTCTTCATTGTAATAACCAGCGCTGAAACGATAGTTCATACCACCGGCTGCACCGCCACTAAGGCTGAGGTCGGCATTGTTGATGCGGCCTACCTGGTAAAACATATCCTGCCAGTCGGTGTTGCCGTTGAAGGCGGGGTTCAGGCTATCCGTCAGCACATACGGCATGGCAATCATCTGACCATCGCTCAACCGCTGTTGAGCATAGAGATCATTGATCATTTCCATCTTCTGGCGGCGTTCCGTGGTACCCAGTGTGGTGTTGCGCAATTGAGGACGTTGGGTAAAACCTGTGTAGAGGGACAGGTTCACGCGAGGTTCGGTATTGCGGCCACGTTTGGTGGTCACCATAATCACCCCATTCGCCGCTCTGGAACCATAGATGGCTGCCGCAGAGGCATCACGCAATACGTCGATGCTTTCGATATCCTGCGGGTTGATGCCGGCGATGAAGTTGGTACCGGTACCCATGCCTGGCGTGTAATTGTCTTGTGCGGGCTGTGGAATACCATCTACTACATACAAGGGCTGGTTGGTAATTACATATTCGTCGTATCCGCGGCTCAGCGTTGTGGTACCCCGGATCTGAACCGTGGGGGATGCACCCGGTTCACCGGTAAAGTTCTGCACGTTCACACCTGCGAGGCGACCTTGTAGTAACTGATCGAAACTGGCAGCAGGCAGGTTGGCCAATTCTTTACCCGAGATACTGGAAATCGCCGCGGTGTTCTTCTTCCGCGTGATCTTCTGGTAACCGATCACGACAATGTCATCCATGCTGCTTTGCGTAATCTGCATGGATTCATTGATCTCGTTGCGGTTTTGGATCGGAACGATCTTTTTGGTGTACCCGATCATGGCTAGTTCAAGCGTGCCATTACCCGGAGCCGGAATAGAGAAGTGTCCCTTGTAATCGGTCTGGGTGGCGACCTTCGTGCCACGCAGTGAAATGGTAACACCTTCGAGCGGAGCTCCTTTTTCGTCCTTGACCGTTCCTGAAACGGCCTGTGCCATGGCTATGGCAGACACAAAAAGGCTGATAAGAGATAGCAGTAAGCCTCTCATAAGCATAAAAAAGGTTTGGTTAGAATTGTTGTGTACAGTCGTTGATGTACACCAAAGCAATATCTGAGAAATACCACTTTGGCTATCCAAACAAAATTAAGGCGTGATAAAAATCGACATGGTGTCTATATTACCCAGTAAAAGACAGAATTTAACCGGTATTGTCTTTTAGTGACCATCCTACACTATATATTCCATTTTCTTTCCAGATTAAATAGCAAAGGCCTCCGCTTTGCAGCAGAGGCCTTCTATACTATAGTCTTTCCGGAATTTATTGCAGATCGAACCGATCCAGGTTCATCACTTTGGTCCAGGCGGCTACAAAGTCCTGCACAAATTTACCTTGTGCATCACCACTACCATATACTTCTGCTACAGCACGCAACTCGGAGTTGGAGCCAAAGACCAGATCGGCGCGGGTGGCGGTCCATTTGGGTTGACCACTGGCGCGGTCGCTGCCGATATATACTTCCCGGTCTTCCGATACGGCCTTCCAGGCCGTGTTCATATCGAGCAGGTTGATGAAGAAGTCATTGGTCAGTTGACCGGCGCGCTGTGTAAACACACCGTTTTTGGAACCATCCTGGTTGGTATCCAGTACCCGCAATCCACCCACCAGTACCGTCAATTCAGGTGCAGTCAGTGTCAGCAAATGCGCCCGGTCGATCAGCAAGGCTTCGGTTGCTACCGGAACGCGGGTTCTGCGGTAATTGCGGAAGCCATCTGCTTTGGGTTCGAGGTATCCTACGGATTCTACATCCGTTTGCTCCTGTGTAGCATCCATACGGCCGGCCCTGAAGGGTACTTTAATATCGTGTCCGGCATCTTTCGCTGCTTTTTCGACAGCGGCGCTGCCGGCCAGTACGATCAGATCCGCGAGGGATATCTTTTTACCATTCGTCGCCGATCCATTGAAAGCTGACTGGATGCTTTCCAGTTTGGCCAGCACCTGGTGCAATTGTACGGGGTTGTTGACAGCCCAGTCTTTTTGCGGTGCCAGGCGAATGCGGGCTCCATTGGCCCCACCCCGCTTGTCGGACCCACGGAAAGTGGACGCAGACGCCCAGGCCGTGGAGACGAGTTGTCCTACGGTGAGTCCAGACGCCAACACGGTTGCTTTCAAGGATGCGATGTCGTTGTCATCGACGAGCGGATGATTTACTGCCGGAATGGGATCCTGCCACAACAGTACTTCCTCCGGCACATCTGCCCCCAGGTAGCGGGCACGCGGCCCCATATCACGGTGCGTGAGTTTGAACCAGGCGCGGGCAAAGGCGTCGGCGAAGGCATCGGGGTTTTCCAGGAAATGACGTGATATCTTTTCATAAGCCGGGTCGAAACGCAGCGACAGGTCTGTCGTGAGCATCGTCGGCTTGTGTTTTTTGTTGGTATCATATGCATCCGGTATGATCCCTTCGGCGTCTTTGGCTACCCACTGATGCGCACCAGCAGGGCTCTTGGTCAACTCCCACTCAAACCCAAAGAGGTTTTCGAAAAAGTTATTGCTCCATTGCGTCGGAGTTTTGGTCCAGATCACTTCGAGACCACTGGTAATGGTATCAGCGCCGCTGCCGGAACCAAAGCTGTTGTGCCAGCCCAGGCCCTGTGCATCAAGATCGGACGCTTCGGGTTCTTTACCCACGTTGTCGGCGGAAGCAGCTCCGTGCGTTTTACCAAAACTATGACCACCCGCGATGAGGGCTACGGTCTCTTCATCGTTCATTGCCATGCGGCCGAAGGTATCACGGATATCTTTGGCAGCGGCGATCGGATCGGGATTGCCATCGGGGCCTTCCGGGTTGACGTAGATGAGGCCCATCTGTACGGCCGCCAGTGGCTTCTCGAGGTTACGACCGTGGATATGACCATCCGCATCGTCGTCGGAGACCAATACGCCATGATCTTCTACCACGCCGTGCGAACCGTTGGCGTAACGTACATCACCACCGAGCCAGGTGGTTTCTGAACCCCAGTATACATCTTCATCGGGCTCCCATACATCGGGCCGGCCACCAGCAAATCCGAAGGTCTTGAAACCCATGGATTCGAGGGCGATATTGCCGGTGAGGATCAGCAGATCGGCCCAGGATAATTTATTACCGTATTTCTGTTTGATGGGCCATAGCAACCTGCGTGCCTTATCGAGGCTCACATTGTCGGGCCAGCTATTGAGTGGTGCAAAACGTTGCTGTCCGGCACCACCACCACCGCGGCCATCAGTAACCCGGTAGGTACCGGCACTGTGCCAGGCCATGCGGATAAACAAGGGACCATAGTGACCAAAGTCGGCGGGCCACCAATCCTGCGAGTCGGTCATGAGTGCGTGCAGGTCTTTTTTCACGGCCTCCAGGTCGAGGCTTTTGAAAGCTGCTGCATAATTAAAATCATCTCCCATCGGATTGGATTTCTCCGAATGCTGCCGAAGAATGCTCACCTTTAGCTGGTTGGGCCACCAGTCGCGGTTGCGGGTTCCACCGCCGGCCACGTTGTGCTTCATACTGCCATTGTGAAAAGGGCACTTGCTGATGTCGTTAGATGCTGCTCCCATTGTTTAATAAGATTTTGATATGCAATGATTACTTGAGTAGACTATGTTTATTCCGGACCGGTCAAAAGTAGGCTTTTGACCAAATAAACGCTATCGATTAATTCTATCCTTCAATAGTTTAATCCTATCACGCATCATGCCAAGTATCCAATGCTCAACAACGACGGGATTGGCGGCTGTGCCCCTTTTTGCTAGTGCGTATGTGTGTGCTGCACTTTGGCATGCAGTGCGGCCTGCAGGGAATCGTAGTCGTAACTGCCGTTGTACTTGTCGCCATTGATGAAGAACGAAGGTGTTCCATTGACACCACTGCGGATACCACTTTCAAAATCCTCATTCACCATATCTTCCAGGTCCTGGTCCTGTATATCGTTGCGGAATTGTTCCAGGTCCAACCCCACATTTTTCGCCAGCAGGAACAGCAACTCTGGGCTCAGGGTTTTCTGGTGCTCAAAGATCGCATCATGCATTTCCCAGTATTTGTTTTGCCGGGCGGCCGCTTCTGCCGCTACCGCAGCCGGGAAGGCCATGGGATGTGCGTTCGACAAAGGAAAATTACGGAATACAAATTTCAACTTATCCCCCCAATGCGTTACGATTTGTTTAACGATTGGAAAGGCGGCTCCGCAATGGGGGCATTGGTAATCGCCATATTCAACGAGGGTCAGGGCGGCATTGGCGGCGCCTTCAAAATGGTCGCCCTGGTGTACGGGCGGGTTAAGCTTAGACATGGGCTGTAGTTTTTTGTTTGTTATCGGACAATGATTCCAGGGCATCGAGAATGCCATCGGCTCCGGGATTAACGGCCGTGGGTGATAGATAGCTCCACTGTATGGTGCCCTGCTCATCGATGACGAAGAGCGCGCGCTCACATTGTCCTTCCTGCTCGTTGTATACGCCATAGGCCTGGGCGATAGCACCCTTGGGCTGGAAGTCGGCGAGGAGGGGGAAATGCAGGGTTCGTTCCTGCGCATAAGCCATATGACACCATTTGCTGTCGACAGAGATACCTACCAGTTCGGCATTGTATTTCCGGAAATACTTGAGCATTTCATTGTACAGCGACATCTGGTCGCCGCACACCGGGCTGAAGTCGGCCGGGTAAAACGCCAGGATCACTCTTTTGCCCTGGAGGTCTTTTAACTTTAATCGTTGGTCGGGCGTAGCGAACAGATCGAACGCCGGTGCCTGTTGTCCTTTTTCTAACATAATATGGAGGTTAATACATTGAGTTGGGCTATAGACCCTCCTTTTTGCAGCAAAAATGTGACCACCCGGCAGCGATTATTTCATTTGTACAAGAGGGTCCATAATATCGACAACAGCCTTTCTACAAGCGACGCCATCCAGCGCCAGGTTGGCATTTTCTTTCTGCCCGTTTGTTGTTCGTCAGCCGACTTTCTTCCCCAAAAAATGCCTGCCTGGCACGGTTTGTCCGGGTGCCTGGTCGGCCAGGCTGCGGGTATATTCGGGCTGGTTAGTGGCTGCATTTTCGCGCAAACGGTTGCCCTCGCTCTCCTACCCTGCCTTAATTAACTTATCGTTATCTTCATCGACAACCGACTTAAACTACATCAATGACAAAAGCTGCTGGCAACCGGAATGCGATGATCATGATCGGCATTCTCTTTTTCGTATTTGGCTTTGTAACCTGGCTGAATGGTACGCTGATCCCCTTCCTCAAGCTGGTGTGCCAGTTGGAGACCGATACGGAAGCGTTTTTCGTGACGACTGCCTTTTACCTGGCTTACTTCTTTCTGGCGATCCCTTCGGCCAGGATCCTGCAGTCGACCGGGTTCAAGAACGGTATGGCCCTGGGACTCGTCGTCATGGCCGCTGGTTCACTCCTCTTTCTGCCTGCCGCTGATAGCAGGAGTTTTGCCCTTTTCCTGACCGGCCTTTTTGTGCAGGGTATGGGACTGGCCTTGTTACAAACTGCCTCCAATCCCTATATCAGTATCCTGGGGCCTATCGATAGTGCGGCACAACGGATCAGCATTATGGGTATCTGTAATAAAACGGCGGGCGCCATCAGTCCCCTGATACTGGGGGCGCTGGTATTGAAGAATGCCAGTTCGCTGGAGAAGGACATTGCCGCAGCTACCGATCCTGCGGCGAAAGAAGCGCTGCTGAATCAACTCGCCGGGCGCATACACACGCCTTATATCATCATGGCGGTCGTGTTGATTGTACTGGCCCTGGTCGTGAAACGCAGTAACCTGCCCTCCATTAAGACGGAAGAAATGGATACGGCTGGTGCAATGGAAGGCGCTGGTAAAACCATCTGGCAGTTCCCCCACCTGTGGCTGGGCGTCATTTGTTTGTTCCTGTATGTGGGTGTAGAAGTGATGGCCGGAGACGCCATCGGTATGTTTGGCAAGAGCAGTGGCATCGGCCTCGAGGAAACACGGTATTTCACCACCTTCACCCTGATTGCCATGCTCGTGGGGTATGTAATTGGCATCTTTACGATTCCTCAACTGATCAGTCAGCAAAAAGCGTTGAAAATATCGGCGATCACGGGTATGCTCTTCAGCCTCGGCATCTATTTCTCCAGCGGTTATGTGGCCATCGCCTTCATTGCCCTGCTTGGCTTGTCGAATGCCCTGATGTGGCCAGCTATTTTCCCCCTGGCCATTAAGGGATTGGGGCGGCATACGCAGATGGGATCGGCCCTGTTGGTCATGGGTATTGTTGGGGGCGCTATCGTACCGCCATTGTATGGCTGGTTGTCGGCACCCGGCCGGTTATCACACAATGCAGCATTTATGATCTGCACCCTCCCCTGCTATCTCTACATCTGTTACTACGCGATCAAAGGCCATAAGGCCGGCAGTAGCCAACTGACCGGTTCACCCGCGATCTCCTGATACTTTACCAAGAGAGCAGCTTCCCGCTGCTCTCTTTTTTTTAAGTCTACATCAGAATATTATTGACCGGCGTTACGGCTGGCGGTAAATGGGTATCATCGAGCATTTCCTTCAGGTCGGTTTCAATCATCTTACTGAGTTGCGTGATGGGTACATCGTTGGCGCTTCCTTCAAAGGGATTGACAGAAGCCTCTCCCACCGCATCGAGAGTCATAAATGCCCACCCCACAACCGAGGCAAACGGAATGATGAAATAAATGGTCCACCCGGCGAGTACGGTGCCATCACCCAGGTGCTGAAACTCTTTCAGCAATCCAAAGGGCAACAGGATCACGAAGAGGTATAAGAGATAAGTAGTAATGGACGAGAAATTACGTGGATACGGAAAGTTCTTGATGCGCTCAGCCCTTCCCTGTTGCTCGTAAAATCCATCTATGCTGCGTTGCAATTGCATTTGTTGAAAATCAGAGATCACTCCTTGCCGGTGCAGGTCGTTGATCGTTTTGGACTGCAGGGCGATGGTTTGCGAAGCCCGGTTCTTTTTCCCCAACAAGTATTTCAATTCCTCGTCGTCGAGGTATCCTTGCATGGCTTCTTCCAAAGGCTGGGTGCGCTCGGGAATGGTGTACACATGCGACATGTATTCTTTGTACCGCACTTCATCCATGATTTCCCAGGGTCGTGGTTCCCGCAACTGGTACCGCAGAAAGGTAAGCCAGGCAAAATGCCGGTTAAACAGGAGCCGTGCACGCGGATCATCTTTGCCGCCCAGAAAGTCACGGGCTTTGACGGCAAACGCACGACTGTCGTTGATGATGGCGCCATAGATCTGCCGGGCTTCCCACAGGCGGTTGTAACTGGCATTGTTCTTAAACCCCACGATAAAGGCAACCGCCGTGCCCAGCATCGCTACGGGAAGCCAGGAGATAGCGATAAAGGTAAGTCCTGCACAATACAGTAAGGTAGGTACCAGCGACAATAAAAAGCATTTGTAAATGTCCCTTCGGCTCCACATCACGAATTCACGGATGTTGTAACGTTTCCCGATGTTCATTGCATTAGTTTTATACCCCAAACATACCCAGTTACGGTCTTGTAAAATTATTAATTTGCCGGATAAGGGTATCAATATTCATAATCGCCTCCTACGATACCCGTATACGACCTATCCTACCAACAACAACAGCCCACCCGCCTTTTGCTGGTACACCCCGATTTGAGGCAACCGTAGAATGCTGGCCTCGAAAAGGGGATGATCGTAAGCGATGGATGCGCTGGCATCATTATAGAGCAGTTGTCTTTGTTATCATAAACTACCCGTTATGGCAAATAGCTTATTTGACCGGCAGCACAAGCGTGAGTACTTGCTATGGGGCGCCCTGGCGGGACTGGCTTACTCGATTCCCGTGCTCATTTATCTGGCCCTGGCCAATTATTATTACTCGGCTACGGTGTTTATTGGCTGTATTCTGTTCATGTTTGTCATCCTTACCTATGCCATGCGCTTAACAAAGCGACAGCCGGAATACAAAAGCACGTGGATGATGATCATTGCAGGGCATATGGTGATACTCATCGGTATCATTATATCCGTGCTGGCATCCTTCCTGTTGTGCTTCATTTTTATTCCCGGATTCATGAGTGGACATAGCTCGGATACCTTTTTGCAGGAGTCGCCAGAAGCGGTCAACAGGCACAATGCCAGTACACTGATGATGATCGCCATTACTTCCACCCTGGTCAACTTTGGTGTAGGAGGGGTGATTTCGATTTTGGTATCCTACGCAGTAAAACTGAACCAGACCAAGGACAAAACGCCCATCGTATTAAACAACGAGTCAGCAAAATAGGATGAGCTTCCAGGTTGTTAGTAACGGCATCGCTCATTTCTAACATGATTTTAATGCGCGTGTACCACAAATGATTTTACATTTACACTGTACCACCGCTCCACATTAGTAGCAGCAACTTCTATCCTTTTTAATGTATCCCATTCAGATAAGCCAGTAAATGCTTATCACGTATTCCTTAGCACGCCATTCCATCTTCGCATGAGGTTCTAAGTTTCCCAACCAAACGGTCAGGGCCCGGCCCGGACTGTCACTACATCTTGATTCACACAGGCTGAACTGGCTGTGCTAATAACTGGCACTATCGGGACATGCCTCACATGGCGTATGCTGTTCGCGACTGCACCAGCAGGCAAGCAACTACGAAGCCACGCCTGTGGTCGGCGTTTGCCTTAGGGCAATTGCATTCGCTCTTGTCAACAGGAGTATGATCCTGTATTTAATAACCACATATAGTTACTATGAAAAGAACATCTTACCTATCCATCTTCTTATTGTTTTTTGCCTCCCTCTCGCAGGCACAAGTAGGCATCGGCACCATCCTGCCCAATGCCAGCTCACTACTGGAAGTACAGTCAACTACCAAAGGGGTATTGATACCCCGCATGACCTCCGGGCAACGGACGGCCATTGCTACTCCCGCTGAAGGTTTGATGGTCTTTCAGACCAATGCGCCTGCCGGCTTGTGGATGATCATCAATGGTGTATGGACGCGCTTGGCCAATGCCAACAGCACCGACCTGTACGGGGCTTCGACGGGCTATGCAGCCAACACCAGCGGAACCACCCTCAACCTGGCATTACTGGGTACTGCGCCTGTGCCTTTTCCCAATGCACAAAACCTCGGCTCGAATATCAGCGTCAATCCGGCAGGCACCGTTTTCACCGTGGCAACTGCCGGCCGGTACCGGATCAGTTATGTGGTCAACCTGACTGCAGGCCTTCTGTCACGTACAGAGTTAGTCGTGAATGGAGCCACAGTTGCTGCAGGTAGTTATGCTGCAGCGCTGGCCGTCAACCGGTTTGCTTCGGAAGTGGTGTTGACCTTACCCGCCAACTCGACGGTTCAGCTGAACCTGATCTCGGCATTAAGCCTTTCCTTGCTCAACGGCGGCCCAGGTGCTTATATCACCATTCAACGTGTTGAATAATTGCTGGGCGACAGACAGCACTTTCATTATTCAACTTTAAACGTCAAACAATGCGATACATTACCATCATAACGTGTTGCCTGTTGTACTATGGACCGGCAACAGCACAGGTTGGGGCAGGCACCCTGCACCTGCAGGCAGGTGTCATCTTTTCTGCCGACAGCCTGGTGCTGATCCCTTCTGCGGACATCACCATCACCGGCAACACACTTACCCATAACTACATCACCATTCCCGGCACCCAGGTCGCCACCAACAGTATCGGCCGCGTGTACAACTGGGCTACTAACGTAACCGACTACTCAGGATCTATCGGGATCATTTACAGCGATGCGGAATTGGCTGGCAATCCCGAACTAAGCCTGCAGATCGCTTACAACAACGGCAACTGGACCACTACCTCCACCAGCACGGTGGACCCTGTCGCCAACTATGTTGCCTATACGGGTAATAATCTTTCCTTCAGACAAATCACGGCGACTTCAGCAGGAGTCATTCTGCCGATTGTATATGCAGGCTTCACCGCAGCGCTGCGCGAACAGTATGTGTCGCTGGACTGGAATATGGCCGACATGGAAGACCTGGAAAGTTTCGACGTGGAATACAGTGCCGATGGCAGAAACTGGCAGGCGGCCACCCGTCTACGCCCGGCGCCCGGGCAAACCCGGTTTACCTACGACCACAAGGATCTCAACTTCTCGACCAGGTACTACCGCATTGCCGGTATCGATACCCGGGGTGTTAAAACCTATTCCAGCATTGCGACGGTGCGCAACAGTGGGGCTGGCAATAACCTGCGTATTGTGCGGCAGGGACAAAACACCCTGTTGTACTTCCAGGGCACTGCACCTGCAGCCGTACAGCTATACGATATGAAAGGACAATTGCTGCAAACCCGTACGGTAGTGCAACAGCAGTGCGAGATCAACGGATTACGACCCGGCGCCTATGTTATTTTCTATATTGTCGAAGGGCAGAAGCTGACGCGGAAGATCCAGTTGTAAGCTAGTTGTATGAAAAACCAAGCTCTGAAAACCCTTGGCAGTTAGAAGAACCCCTGTGTTTCGTGCTGGGTACTGTAAAAGGGCGTGTCGACGGACACGCCTTTTTTTGTTGTCTCGACGCATTCCCCCTATATTTATTCCCTGATCGACCAATTCGTTACCATACACAATAACAAATCTATGTTTCGCAAAACAACTTTAATCACCGGTGTGCTGCTGGTAGGTGTTGCCACAACAGCGTGGGTACCCCTACAGGACAAGAAACTGGCGGAAGCCAAGGCACGCGGTAAGCAGCTTTATGAAGAATTGTGCCAGCATTGCCACCTCGCAGATGGCAAAGGCATGCCAGGCGCCATACCGCCACTAGCCAAATCCGATTACCTGAAAAACCTGACCAAGACGATCCATGCGGTGAAGTTTGGCCTGTCTGAACCCACCAAAGTAAATGGGGTGGAATACTCGACCCCGATGCCAGCTGCCAATATCAGCGATGAGGAAGTAGCCGATGTGGTCACTTTTGTGCTGACCAGCTGGGGCAATAAGGGCAAACTGGTCACCGCTGCTGACGTGGCCAAAGTAAAGCAATAGATCATTACAGCAGATAAGATAAGCGGGCTGCCGGTAGGTGGCCCGTTTGTATTTTGCGGTGACTGATCAGCCAGCTACAAGATCTCCAGCGTGACCTCCGTATCCGGTCCTTCCAGGGCAAGCGGAATAGCTTCGAAACCAGGTACAAAGTTGAATACACGCCCCTGCGTGGTGGGCAAAAGCCGAATAGGCCGGGATGCTTTTATTCTGACCCGCACGGCGCCCTTTTCAACAAAAAGGGTGTGGTCATCCTGCACGATCAGGCGTTCGCTGTTTTTCGCAATTAATGGAATGATGATCTGCGGGCGGATGTCTGGGGCCGTTTCATCCCATGTATAGCGGCACTCCAGTTTATCTTTTGTAAAACGGTAGTCGATCCTGGTACGGATGGCTCCGCCAACCGGAGAATCCTGGTGACGATCCACCAATTGTGCCTGGGTGCTCACCCTTACCTCCCGGTTGCTTTGCTGTAGGGAGATACTAGCAGCCTGGTCACTACAATTCAGGTATAATCCATCGGCAGTTTTCCATGCTATACGTGGCGTCAACGGCATCGACAAAGGATCGGTATCCGGCTGCATATTACCTGCTTCAAAAAGCTGGTATTCATTCATACTGGCCGCTAGCAGCGGCCCGGTCTTTTCATGCCACAACATGGTCAATGCCCCGCCTGTAGCATGACCATTCGTCGTTTTCTTGTAATCCTTATCGTATCCCGTCACCGTAGCCCGAAAGCCACCCTGGCTGATGAGCCAGGTCTGTATATCTTCAAATGCCCGTACACCATACACCTCCTCACGCGGCAACCTGATGGCCGATACAGAAACGGCCGGCTTTACCGGTGGCTGATCCAGTATCATTGTCAAAGCTTTGATGTGGCAGAAGGTATGGTGAATACTGACGGGCACCTGGTGCGCTACATAGTGCGGACCACCATACAGCAGTCCGTTATGTGTACAGGCCAGTAGCTGTTCCGCATTCTTCCCCGCCACGCGGGCAAAGCGCGGGTCACGATCGGCCAGCAGGGCGTAAGCGGGCTGGCAACCATCGGAAGTACGGCTACCCCAGTAGGTCCATTTGAAATTGCGGGTACCCCAGCTATTGTCCCAACCTCCATCAGGCAGCATAAATTCCATATGTGCCTGCAAAGAACGGACGACGGGCTCCAGTACAACTTCATCGTTGGTCAACAGTCCGTATTGAACCAGCGAAGGCAAAGATTCCTCCACATTGTAACCCAGGTCTATGGCATAACAACCCTTGGCGCTGGCCTGGTAAAGATCGCCTTCGCCATAGAGCAGTCCGTTCTTTGGGGTGAAGAAACGGATCGCCTGGTGGGCAAACTCCCTTCCTTTCGCCTTATAGGCGGGAATATCCAGTAATTGCCCCAGCAGCGTCAATCCATACGAAGCGGCAACGGGGTAGTTGATGTTGCCATATTCAAGGGAGAAGTTTTTGTATACATAGTCGCCTGCTTTTTTAAGCCTGGCTTTTACTTCAGACACAAAAGCCTGATCGAGTAAGGTGCCGTGGTGGTGCAATGCATCACACAAAGCGATGATGGTAAAGATGGTGGTGCCTTTCCAGGCACCTTTCACTGGTTCATTCAACCAGGAACCATCTTCCTGGCTGACCCTTCTTTCCATCCAGCGGTACAACAACACAGCGCCCTCCACATACCGGTGATCATTTGTTTGCCGGGCAAGGTGCAGAAAGGGATAGATGGCATCCCCTACCCGGCCGTGCACAAGGTGATAACCGGGACACAGTATGCCGCCATAGTTATCGGTTTGCCCGGCATCGGTTACCTGGTGCGACAACAAGGCGGCACCCCAGGTTTGTACCAGTTGCCGGCTCAGGGTATAGAGGTCTGGAGATGATCCTGTCACCAATAAAGGACTATCGGCCAGGGCCTGCCAGCTACCCAATAAACCAATACTGCCGGCAGCAGTGTGCGTGATGAACTTTCTTCTGGAAAATAAAGGATACAAGCAGGGTCGTTTTAAATGGGGTTTAAATATAAGCGCTCCCGGTGGCATCACAAAATACCCGGGTCGTGAGCGACCACGACCCACCGGGAGCGCTTATGCGTTCATCTAGCTGCTATCAATGATGACCGATGACCAGTTTTTTAGTTTGCGGCGCCTGACTGCCGACGGTTACCCGAACCGTGTAGGCCCCTGGCTTCAGCTGCGTCAGCGTAACCGATGACTTCAAAGTTCCCTGGTACACCATCCTGCCGGCGACATCAAAGATGGCCAGCTTACCGGGCCTGGCGGTTTTGATCGTAACAGCACCGGGTGAAGGATTGGGATATACCTGCAAGGCCCACCCTTCGGCTGCCAGCTCTGGCGTCATGAGCGCCGTAACAGGACCATCGCCCCCATTCACGACGGTGCCTACAGATGCCCAGTTGAAGGCTTCCCAACCGCTGATGCTGGCGCGGTTGCAGGTCATGGCTTGTGTGCCGTTTTCTGAACTGACATACAAATTATTGTTGCCCCGCAGGGAGATGGTACCATCTGCATTGACCACCCACACGAAACGCTCCCACCCACCGGCGGTAGCGCGGCTGCAGGTGATGGCAGCGGCTCCGTTCTCAGAAGAAACATATTTACTCATGCTGCGCAACAATATGGTACCACTGCCACCATCCAGTACCGAGAAACGTTCCCAGTCGCCCGCCGTAGCGCGGTTACAGGTCATGGCTTGTGTACCATTCTCGCCCGATACAAACTGGTTATTGATGCCGCGCAACGTAATGACCTGCCCGATCGGTGCAGCCGTGGAGGTATTGGACGTAATGCTGATCCAGTTGAGGTTGAACCCACCGCCTGGAAAAGCAAGTCCGATTTCCTGCTGACCTGCCGGAAGCGTAACGGTGTGCGAAATGGTTTGCCAGGTTTGCCAACCACCGGTGGCCGGCACTGCGATGGTACCCAACACGGCGCCACCTCCAAACCGTTCCAGGCGAATACTACCGCCGCCGGCCTGGCTCGCGATGCGGTACTGTACGGTATAGGTGCCGGCCGTTGGCACATTGATGCGGTAACCCGCCCAATCGCCGGCGTCGATATAACCTATATTCTGGCCGCCACCTGCATCGGTACAGGCTTCCGTCTGCAAACCACTCATGGCGCAATACGCTTCTGCCTGTAGCGTACCGGGTACGGCGTTGTAGTTGCCAGTACAGGTGGTTGAACTCGCTCCGCGGCGCGGATCCACCGCCGCCAGCGGGCCGCCGTTCACCACCGTATTGGCAAATTGTATATTGTTGAGCACACCACTCATGGCCGATACACCATCCGTGAGGTAAGGCGGCCCCACGATACGCCGCAAGGCAGCATTGGCACTGGAACTGGTACGCTTGTACGTCCAGTGGCACCAGCCAATACCTGCAGCATTGAGCTTATCGACATTCTGCCGTAACCAGGCATCGCTATTCTCGCCCGTTTCGCCTACCCATACGGGCACATTCCAGCGGCTGCGAAACTCGGTGAGGTTGATGAGCCGGTTGATCTGGTTGGGGTTGCCATCACGGATATTATCATCTCCCTCCGGTATCCAGTAGCGGTGTGCGTTGTACACCAGGTTACTGCGGTTGGTAAACTTATTGGGCTCCAGCCAATCGTAGTTGTTGCCAAAGCCATTGCCCTCGATCATGATGAGGTGGGTATCGCCCAGGCCACGGATCATGTTGACGAGCCGGTTGGTGAGGTTGAAGATGGCCTGCCCGCCGCCAGGTACATTGTTGGGCTCATTGATCAGGTCCCAGAATGCCACCGTATTGTTGTTGATGTGCCTGCCAACGATGGCCTGCCACAGGCGTACCGTCACATCCTGGAAGATGGACCGGTTCCACAGGTCATTACCCACCAGCGCATCGGAGATATTGGCATCCGAGCCCTGTGCCCCGGGAGCGGCATGCAGATCGACGATCACGTACATACCTCGTGCAGCACACCAGTTGAGGCAGTTCTCGAGCGTACGGAACCCTTCGGTGGTAAAGTCGGTAAATAGCTGGTTGTTGTTGTACCAACCCGTGATGGCGTTTACATAGTTCTGGTAATTGGCCGAGTTGCGCGCCACGGTATTGCGTACCGCCTGTTGCGCCGCCGTCAAAAACAATTCGTAGTGCATGGGAATACGCACACAATTGAAGCCCTGGTCGGCGATCCAGTTGATGTCGGCCTGGGTGATGAACGTGTTGCGCCAGGTTTGGTAAAAGGCTGCTACCTGCGCATCGGTTTGCCCCTGGTTGTAGAGGATACGTTTAAAGGACCATTGGGTGCCACCGCTGTTGGGGTTCATCATATACCCTTCCTGCAACAGCCAACCACCCAGCCCCACTCCCTTGAGCATCACTTCCTGGTTACTCGCATTGACAATTCGTTGACCATCTGCCCGCAACCTCGATAGTTGCGCCTTAGCAGCCTGGCATATGACCAGCATCGTTAGCAGGCCTGTTAGTAGCGGCCTGACCTTGTTTCGTAACTGTACATACATGATGTATTGGTTTTTGGTTAACAAACTAGCCTGAGCGCCGAAGCCGGCAGTCGAATGTGGAGTGTATGCTATCGGTGCGAAGGTGATAATCTGGTAGCGTTGGCTGATAAACAAAGGTGGAAGCATTCGACCTGAAAAGGTAAATGCGTTCCACCTGATAAGTGATTGCTTGCGAAACGCGCAGCGTTATCTATCAATAACGCTAACTGCCTGTATCAAAAGTTAAGAACGGTGCGGCGGTTCAGGAGGTTACTTGGTGCCGCCCCATTCTTTGGTCTGTTCAATCTTGGTGTTCTCCAGTTCAAGGATCGGTATCGGCAGGTATTCGTGCTTGCCTGCTTTAAAACCACGCGGGCCTAATACGGATGGCGCATCCCCCCAGCGTACGAGATCGAGCCAGCGATGGCCTTCACCCGCCAATTCAATCCTTCTCTCCAGCTTCAGGTTGTTGAGCGTGAGGGGTACCCGGTGCAGGTTGTCGCCATACGCCCGATCGCGCACCGCATCGAGCAGTGCTTGTGCACGCGTGAGGTCGCTATTGGTCGACAGCAGGGCTTCCGCCTCGAGCAGGTAGGTATCAGCCAGGCGCATATCATACATATTCTTGGGGAAGTTGAGCTCCATATTACCCGCCCCTGTCCACTTGAAGGATTCACGACCAGCCGTCTTCTCCAGGAAGTAACCGGTATTCATGTATCCTTTCTGGTAAGTGATCTTGCCATCGTCTTCCAGTTGCTTGAGGTTGGCAATGGTAGCGGCGAGCCTGGGATCGTTCTTCATGACATTGAAGAGGTCTTCCGTAACCGGCAGGAAACTCCAGCCCGACACATAATCGGGTGCAGACGCATCCTTGCGATTGTATCCACGTGGCCCCGTCATAATGTTCAGCACATTACCCTCGGTACAGGATACACAACCCCAGCCACCAGCGGAAGTATTGGTGTAAGAGATTTCGAAGATGGATTCAGAATTGAATTCATTGGCGAGCGAGAAAAGACCAGCAAAGCTGGCAAACAGTTTATTGCCATAAGCACCGGTACCGCCGGGTGTACCATTCACTACGGCAAACTCGGCCGCTGCTTCCTTGTATTTCTTTTGCCATAGATATACCTTACCCAATAAAGCCTGGGCTGCAGCCTTGGTAGCCCGGCCGGCCTGGGTGGTCAACGTGAGCGTGGCGGGCAGGTCGGTGAAGGCTTCTTTAATGTCTTTTTCGATCTGTACATATACCTGGTCGGCGGGCACCTGCAATACGTCGTACATCTTTTCGGGCGCTACCGGCTCGGTGATCAGCGGAATGGCCTTGAAGAAACGTACCAGGTCGAAGTAGAAATAGGCCCGCAGGAATTTAGCTTCTGCCGTAAAGCGTTTTTTATTGTTCTCCTCCATCGGCACCTTCACCAGTTTTTGCAAAAGCACATTGGCCCGGAATACGCCTGAGAACCCTTTGGACCACAACTCGCCCTGCGGCCCATTGGAGGGGCTGAGGGTATAGTTGGAGATCACCTGGTAGTTGGCGATGTCGTTGGGACCACCACCACCGGCGTAGTGATCATCCGAGCCGGCGTCCATGGTACCGATCTTGGTAACATAGCCATTGCCCTGCCAGCCCACTACATCATACACGGCCACCAGTCCGTTATAAGCTTCCTGCTCATTGCGGTAATAACCGTCTTCCAGGAACTGGCCTTTGGGATCGGCTTTGAGAAATTCTTTGGAGCAGGACGCTGTCAACAGTCCTGCCACCATCATTACACCATATGTTATTTGAATTGTTTTCATTTGTCTTGCTTTTTGGATGATTATAAGCCAACATTGATACCCAACATGAAAGAACGGGCCTGTGGATAGATGCCCCGGTCGATACTCATGACGCCGCCCCCGATCTCCGGATCGTAGCCCGTATACTGGGTAATGGTGAAGAGATTTTGGCTCATCACGTATACCCGCACGCGGTTAAGTCCAGCCTTGCTGATCATCCCGGCTGGCAAGGTGTAACCCACCTGCAATGTTTTGAGGCGGAAATAACCACCATCTTCCAGGTAGAAGTCGGAAGGGTTGTTGAAGTTCTTATTGGGATCATCCTGGTTAAGGCGTGGATACACATTGGTAGCGCCTTCACCCGTCCAGCGACCGAGTGCCCGGGTTTGCCAGTTGGCATTGCCGATATCGAGGCGACGGAGCCCCTGGAAGATCTTGTTGCCGAAGGCACCCTGTCCGAAGATGACGGCATCGAACCCTTTGTAAGCGAGATTGAAGGTCATACCGTAGGTCCAGGTTGGTGTGGGGTTGCCGATGAATACACGGTCCGCCTCGTCGATGGCTCCATTGCCATCGGTATCCTGCCAGCGGAAATCGCCGGGTTTGGCGTCTGGCTGTATTTTCTTACCGGTCTTATCGGTATGCGCATCCACTTCAGCCTGGTTCTGGAAAATACCCAGCGTCTTCAGGCCAAAGAATTCACCGATTGGCTGTCCGACCTGCGTGCGGGTAATACCACCAAAGTTCATGTTCTGAAAGTTGGCACCACCGGTGAGGTATTTGATGCCATTACCCAGGAAGGTTACTTCGTTCTTCATCCAGGATATGTTGCCATTGGCCGAGAAGGAGAAGTCGCCCATCTTCTTGCGGTAGCCGAGCTCTACTTCAAAACCGGTATTCTTCACACTGCCGATATTGGCAGCAGGGTTACCGATGGCGCCTACATACCCGGGAATGCGGGGATTCTGGAGGATGTCGACGGTCTTTTTATTGAACCACTCTACCGTTACATTGATATCATCGAGTAGCACCGCGTCGAAGCCAATATTGGTGGTGCGGGTCTCTTCCCATTTCAGGTTGGGATTGGAAGGGGCATTGGGGCTGTAACCGGGTGAATAGCTACCCGAGGTACCAATCGTATAGTTACGGCCACTGCCTACGGTGGAGATAAAGGCAAAGTCACCAATATTATCGTTACCTACTGCTCCATAGCCGGCCCGGAACTTCAGGAAGTTGATGCGGCTGTTGGCAGGGAAGAAATTCTCTTTCGAAGCCACCCAACCCAACATGAAGGAAGGAAACACACCATACTGTTTATTGGGACCAAAACGGGAGGAGCCATCCCGGCGTACCAGCGCCTGGAAGAGGTATTTTTCCTGGTAGTCGTAGGTGATACGACCAAAGAGTGAGCTCACCATATGCTCGATGCCTTCCGAACCATCGGTATTGCGCTGGTCGGCCGGCACTTTGAAGTTAAGTGACGCCTCATCGAAGTTATCTGCAGGAATGTTGAAGAAAGTAACACTGGTCATGCGGGCCCTGTTTTCGAGGTAGGCACCCTGACCGGCCAGTACGGTAAAATTATGATCGCCGAATGCCCGCGCGTACGAGATGGTATTCTCCAGGTTGTAATCGAAGCGGCGGTTGTTGGTACGGCGAAAATTCGTTTGCGTAGTGCTGTTGGTCGCATTGAGCCAGAAAACCGGCGTATACGCTTCATCGCCCCAGAAGGCCAGTTTAAGACCAAAGGTCGACTTGATCTTCAGCCCCTTGAGCGGCGATACTTCGGCATACATATTACCCACCACATTGTCGCTCCAGCTATAGTTGCCCAGGCGGGTTTGAATATAGGCCAGCGGGTTGGTCATCTCCTGCCCTACGATGGTAGAGATTCCGTAGGGATTACCATTGGCATCGCGGCGCACGCCTTTGTTGGTATACGGTGCTGCCGCTGCTTTGACAGGATCTGTCTCTACCAGCGGGGTAATGGGATCGAGGTTGATGGCAGCAGAGAGCGGCCCGCCAAACTCGCTGTTGGTGTTGCCGAGACCCACCGATTTGTCATGGGCATAACCAATGTTCTCCCCCAGGCTGAGCCAGGAATTGATCTTATGGGTAGAATTGATGCGCACCGCTATACGCTGGTACTTCGAAATATCGGAGGCTACGATGCCCTCCTGGTCTAGGTAGCCGAGTGACATATAGAAGGTCGATTTGTCGCTGCCGCCACTGATGCTGAGCTCATGGTTCTGCCGGCGGGCGTCTTTGTTGAAGATCACATCCTGCCAATCGGTACCAGCCCCCAAAGAGGAGGGATTGGCAAAGGGCGCTGGCTTGCCCGCATTGACCGCTGCTTCGTTGCGCAGTGTCGCATAGTCGGTAGCATTGAGGAGGTCCAGCTTTTTGGCCGGCGCCGATGTGCCATAAAACCCGTTATAGTTGACACTCACGCGGCCAGCCTTACCTTTCTTGGTGGTTACCAGTATAACGCCGGTGGCTGCCCGCGAACCATAAATGGCCTGGGAGGCCGCATCTTTCAATACTTCAATCGATTCGATATCAGATTGATTCAGGTAACCAATGCCGCCTGCATCTACGACGACCCCATCGATCACCCACAGTGGATTGTTGTTATTGAGCGTAGTGATACCCCGTACCCGTACCGTGGCTGCTGACCCTGGCTGACCGCTGTTGGCAGCAATGGTGATACCGGAAGCCCGGCCCTGCAGCGCATCTTCCACCCGGTTGATGGGCATATTTTCCAGGTCGGATCCCTTCACCCGGGAGATGGCCCCCGTGGTCACGCTTTTTTTCTGGGTACCGTATCCGATCACCACGATATCATCGAGATCGGCGGCCCGGGGCTGAAGGGCAATGGCAGCCGGAACGCTGCCGACGGCGAACTCACGTTCACCATAACCGAGACTTTTAATGATTAATGTTTCACCGTTAGAAGCGGAGATGATAAAGCTACCGTTAGGATCGGTAACGGTACCACGCGTAGTACCTTTTACAGTAATGGAAGCCCCGGCGATGGGCTTACCATCCTGGTCGTTGACCTTACCGGTAACCTGTTGCTGCTGTGCCCATATCGCGGGCGACACCAACAGGCATAGCAAGAGTAATGCACAAGCAATTGTTTTAGTCATACACAAGCAGTTTAAAAACGGAGTGATAAAATGGGATTATCGTCCTCGTTAGTTGGACAGGGGCAAATTAATCTTGACTACCCCTTTTTTGCTGTGTGGGGCGTACGTCATTACTACTACAATTATTTTTAATATGTTGAGCACCAATAGCGCCCATTTACGCCAGCCCTACTACAAACAAATTTTCCCCTATTTTTACCGCAAACGATTGCTTGTATGAGGCTGCTGCTTTTGCTAATCACCTGTGTATCCCTGCTACCCGTTTGTGCGCAGAACACCATCGGCTTTCCGGATATCATCAATTACCCCAAAGAAAGGTATCGCGGTGGCGGCCAGAACTGGGATGTGGCCATCGACCACCGCGGCATGCTGTATTTTGCCAACACGGAAGGGCTACTCACCTACGACGGCCAGTTCTGGAAACTATACCCCATCGCCAATCATACAAGGCTGCGATCAGTAAAGGTGGACAGCCGGGGATATGTCTTTACCGGCGCCCAGGACGAACTCGGCTACTATTTCCCCGATCAAACGGGCACATTGCGCTACCATTCCCTCCGCGCATTGGTACCCAAAAGCAGCGGCACCGTATCGGATGTGTGGGACATCGAGCTACAGGGTGATGCCGTATTCTACCGCCTTTATAATATGATATTGGAGTACCGCGATGGCCGGATCAAGACCTGGCCGGCCCCGCTGGAATGGCGTAAAATGTTCAAAACCAGCAAAGGATTGTATGCCCAGGATAAAAAAGAGGGGTTGATGCAGTTCACCGGCGACAAGTGGATCGTGGTATGCCCCAACAGCCAAATACAGGACAAACTGATCAACAGCCTCCTCGATGCGCCGGATGGATCACTGTTGATCGCCAGCCATAAAAACGGGTTTTATCAATTGAAGGGCAATCAGTTAACCCCCTGGAAAACCCATGCCGACGACGAACTGGCCACCAACCGGATCTACAGCGCCATCTCCCTCAACGAAAATGAAATGGCCGTAGGCACCACCTCCAACGGTTGCTATGTGGTCAATAAGATCAATGGCCGCATCATCCAGCACTTCAGCATGGAGGAAGGACTGCAAAACAACAACGTGCTCAGGCTTTTTGCCGACAGCCGGCAGAATATCTGGCTGGCCCTCGACAATGGCATCGACTTTATCCGCTACAATACCTTTATCAAACAGATCTACCCCGACAAAAAGAATCTACTGACCACCTATGCCGCCCAGGTGTACGATAAGAAATTGTATGTGGGCACTTCGGATGGCCTGTATGTTACCCCTCTCTGCCATTCCAGCGATTTCAGTTTTTCGGGCAACCATTTCACCCAGGTGCCCAACAGCCAGGGACAGGTCTGGAACCTGTCGGTCGTCAACAACCAACTGATGATGGGGCACCATGAGGGAGCTTTTGCCATCAACCAGGATCGGGCGCAGCAACTATCCACCGAAAAGGGTTGTTGGCTGTATCGCCCCTATACGGCACAAGGCTCTTCGTATCAGATGCTGATCGGCGCCTACAATGGTCTGTACGGTGTGCCAGGAAGCACCGGGGGATTCGTGGCGCCCGCCTATTTTGAAGGACTGCGGGAATCGCTGCGCTTCCTGGCCATCGATAACGAAGATTCGATCTGGTCGTCGCACCCTTATCGCGGTGTCTACAAACTTAGCCTGGCACACAATCAATTGCACTATACACTGTTTACCAGTAAAGATGGCCTTCCTTCCGACTACGACAACTTTGTGTACCGCATCCGCAACCGGATCGTTGTAGCGACACGTCAGGGTATCTATGAATTCAATGCGGGCACACGACGCTTTGAAAAAAGCAGCCTGCTGTATGAAGTATTTGGCGACATGCCGGTGCAGTTTCTTACAGAGGATGCCAATGGCAATATCTGGTTTACCTCCAACAGAACGCCGGGCATCGTCGATTTTCACAAGCCTTCAGAAAAGCATTCTTACTCCATTATCTCTTTTCCCGAGCTGCAGCAAAAGATCGTCAATGGGTTTGAGTTCATCTATCCGTATGATGATGAAAACATCTTCATGGCGGCAGAAAAGGGCTTGTACCACATCAACTACCGCAAGTACATTCAATCGGCCAGCGGTCCTGCCGTCTCCATTGGTGCGGTACGCACCATGGGTAAATCCGACAGCCTGCTGTTTGGTGGTTATTTCAGCAATGGCGTATCCCTGCAGCGGCAACAAGCCAAAGAGCAGGAAGCCCGGCTGCCACATGGATTCAATGATTATCATTTTGAATATGCCTCGCCTGCGCTGGACCAGGGTAGTAATGTAGAATACAGCTACCGCCTCACCGGCTTCAATGACAACTGGAGCGAATGGACCCCTAAAACGGAAAAAGAATACACCAACCTCCCCTACGGCCACTATGTGTTTGCCGTAAAGGCCCGCAACAACCTGGGCATCGAATCGGCCGAGACACATTATAGCTTCACGATTTTACCAGCCTTTTACCAGACCACCCTGGCCAAGTCGCTGTATGTGCTGGTGTTTATCGGTCTGCTTTACTGGCTTTACCGCCGTCAACAGCAAAAGTTTGTGAAACAGCAGCGGGAGTACCAGCAAAAGCAGGAACACCTGATCTCCCTGCACCAACTGGACCTGGAGCGCAATGAGAACGAACTGATCAAAGTGCAGAACGATAAACTGGCTTCGGATGTCAACTTCAAGAACCGCGAGCTGGCGTCTGTCACCATGCACCTGGTAGACCGTGGCCGGGTACTGTCGAACATCAAGGAAGTGTTGAATACCACCATCAAAAAACTGGAACCTACCGTCAACCAGGATCATTTTAAACGGGTAATGCGCCTGTTTGAGGAAGCCGAAAACAACGAAGAGGACTGGGAGCATTTCTCCCACCATTTCGATGAAGTGCACAGCAATTTCCTGGCACGGGTGAAAAAGCAATTTCCATCGCTTACCACCACCGATCTTAAATTGTGTGCGTACCTGCACATCGACCTTACCTCGAAAGAGATCGCACAATTGCTGGGGATTTCGGTGCGGGGGGTGGAAACCAGCCGTTATCGGCTGCGGAAGAAGTTGGGTATTCCCGGAGAAGTATCGCTGAATGCTTACCTGCTGGAAGCCATCGACAACCCCGACCAGCTGCGGCAACCGCGTGCACCGATGGCGGAGGCCTAAAAAAACTGGTGGCCATTGGTTATCCAACAAGTTTTTCCGGTAGACTACCGGAACAGTCGACTTGTACTATTCGCCGTAAGCTGCGCCCATGGTGCGATGGCCGCGATATAGATATTATCTATTGATTAATAGAAAAGGGTGATTGGCCTCTATAAGCATAACTCCTACATTTGCACCACTTTATTATCTCACACGATTAGCCTGCCTGCGAAAAGTTACGCATCCTTTTTATTTATTGTTTCGTAATTAATCAGCATAATCAATATGTCCAACAAGGTTATTTCCATTGGCAGCCAGTTTCCTGCCTACAAGAAGAAAGCAGTAGTATCTATCGAGAAAGGAAAAGAGTTCAGCGAATTGACCAACGAGAGCAACAATGGTCAGTGGACCGTGATGTTCTGGTGGCCGAAGGATTTCACTTTTGTATGCCCCACAGAGATTGCCGAGTTCAACAAGAAGCACAGTGAATTCACTGACCGCGACACCGTGCTGATCGGCGCTTCTACCGATTCTGAATTTGTACACGCTGCCTGGAGAAGAGATCACGCCGACCTGCGTGACCTGAAATTCCCCATGCTGGCCGACACGTCCAAATCACTGGCAGAAGAGCTGGGTATCCTGGACAACGAAGAGAAGATCGCTTACCGCGCTACCTTCATTATCGATCCTCAGGGTATCGTTCGTTGGGTAAGTGTGTATGACCTGAATGTAGGTCGCAACGTACAGGAAGTATTGCGCGTGCTGGATGCCCTGCAAACAGACGAGCTGTGCCCCTGCAACTGGAACAAAGGACAGGAAACCCTGACCACCCAGTTGAGCTTGAACTAATAAGTACATTATTGGATGAGGTGAGCCGTAGGATGCATTCGCTCCCCTGCCCTCACCTCTCTTTTTTTATGATCATCTCAGGCACCTGCTTTTTTGCGGGTACCGACTAAATACTTCGATTATGAGTGCTACCATAGCCATTCAGAATGAAACCTTTCAGAATCTGCTCAACGATCTGAATATTCCTCAGTATGTGCCTTCTGCCAATGCGCAGGCCCTGTTGCAGGTGAATGCCCGCTTTATCAAGGACCTGAAGATCAATACCGGCAATGTATTGAACAATACGCAGCAACTGAACCGTAAGGAAGCGTTGTTGCTGGCCCTGTCGGTAGCGATCAACGAAAAATTCGACCTGCTGAAGGAAAGCTTCACGACCCTGGCGAAAGAAAATGGCGCTACGGACGAAGAGATCGCTGAAGTGACAGCGTGCACGTCGCTGATGAATACAAACAATATATTCTACCGTTTCCGTCATTTCATGGGCAAGGAGTATTACAACAATACCCCTGCCGGTATCAAGATGAGCATCATGGTGAATCCTGTGCTGGGCAAAGAATTCTTTGAATTGCTGAGCCTGGTGGTGAGCTCCATCAATGGTTGTGAAATGTGTGTTACCGCACACGAAGCTTCTGTATTGCAACATGGCAGTTCCGAAGCCCGTGTACTGGAAGCCGTGAAACTCGGCGCGGTGATCAAGGGGTTGATCAGCGTGCTGGCTTAATACCGAGCCCCTATTCGTTTATATAAAGTGCTGTTAAGGCGTTGATTGTTCAGCCCGGCCCCGAAAGGCCGGGTTGATGCTTTCAGGGAAGGCGCGAAGCCAGTTTCGCCGTAGCCCGGGCTGCCAGCTGCGCTTTCGAAGTGGCCTTTACCCGGTGCACCTGCAACCGGTCGTTGTTGGTAGCTGCTAACACCAGGCGGTCGCCGTTCTTGAGGCGAATGCTCGCCAGGTCTTTTACATCACCGCGCAGAATCCAGCCACTGTTGGCCGGGTTCGTGGCCTTGAACTGCTTGTTCTTCTGCCCCCTCAAAAAGCAACCATACGACGCATCATAGCGCCCGATCATGACATCGGCCTGGTATTCATTGCCCGCCAGCAACAGATCGGTGATACCGTCGCCATCGAAGTCATCGCACAGGATCGCATTGACCGGGGCAAACTGCGCTTCTGCCGGCAGATAGCGCTTTACAAACTTCCCATTACCGAGATTCTCCAGCCAGCAACTGGCCAGCTCGTTGCAGGTCAGGTGCAGCAGACTGTCTTTCGACTTCCCCTTGAAGATACCTTCGTATCCCGCCTGTGCATAGTCTTTGTGGTACAGAAACTGCTTCTTGATCGCGGGCACCTGGTCGGCGAATTGCCGCCGGTTGATCGCAGGATAAGATCGCTTCCGGCCGGTATTGTCTTTGAGGTAATAGAATGGAATAGGATCTATACTGCCGTTGCCGTCCATATCACTGGCAAACAACTCCATCGGCTCCTGTTCGCTTACGCGGTAATCACAGTTGAGGCCCATATTGCCGGCAATGAGGTCCATATCGCCGTCACCGTCCACATCCAAAGCAGCGAGACTGCGCCACATACCTTCCATCTGTTGCAAGCCGGTAGCCGCCGTCGTTTCGTGAAGCTGTCCACGCACATTCTTAAAGAAGCGAATGGGCATCCATTCGCCCGCGATCACCAGGTCTGGCAGTTGGTCATTGTCGAGATCGGTCCAGGCGGCACCTGTGATCATTCCCGGATGAAGCAAGGCCGGACATACCGTAGCCGTAACATCCGTAAAGAGGCCCTTTTTGTTGTGCAGGATAAAACTGCGGGGAGCGATGGGGTATTGTTTCGAGACCCGGCCTCCAATAAACAGGTCGGGCAGTCCGTCGCGATCATAATCCGCCACCTGCACACAGCCGGCGATCGTGCGTACCGCTGCAGGAATGGCCGCTTTATTGGCCGTAAAACGCCCCTTGCCATCATTGAGGTAGAGCACGGGTTGTTGATATACGGACAGGTCATCAAATCGATTATCACCAACCGTGATCAGCAGATCCTGGTCACCATCCCCATCGGCATCGAAGAACACGCAATCCTGGTCTTCCTGCATCTTGACACTGTCCGTGATATTACTAGCCGCAAAACTGCCATAAGCCTGCTGTACAAACAATCGGCCGGAGTAGTTGAAAGCCCCGCCTACAAAGAAATCGGTCAGCCCATCGCGGTTCACATCGGCGGTAGTGATAAAAGGACCCAGCTGGGAATATTTCTGCGGCAGCAAACGCTGCACGGCAAAATCATTCTGTATACCTTCCACATGCAAGTAATCGATACCCGTAGCCGGTTCGAAGAATGTCGCAAGTTCGGATACGCCAGTTGGTAACGCAGGTGTTGATGCGTCGCTGATAGACAAAGTGAGCAGCGTATCGGCGGTTACCCCCTTTAATACCTGACGCCGGCTGTCGGGCCAGCGTACTTCGATAGAATCGATGGTGACCCGCCCCTTTCCGCCTGCCACTGGTACCATACCGTGGGTGGCTACCTGCGCGGCCCCCAGGCCAGATGACTTTGGTGCTACCCCATTGCCCAGGCCCACAAACAATCGCTGGTCGACTGAAGAGAAATACCCCCGCACAGGATTCTGCTGCACACGCTGCACCGTTCCGTTGTGGTAAACGGTCACGGTGGCGCCAAAGCCCCGTGGATTGGCTTGATCGCCCTTGAGCGCCAGCGTCAGATAATGGGCAGTGGCTGGTTTCCCCGCCTGCAATGTATTGTTGACCAGCACGAATGCTTCCTGGTTGATATTGTTCACAACAAGATCGAGGTCACCATCATTGTCGAGATCGGCCCAGGCCGCTCCATTAGACATCGACGGCTCGTCTACGCCGGCCGTTGCCGATGCATCGGCAAACCGGTATTCCCCCGTATTGAGGTAGAGATAGTTTTTAAGTTTGATGTGATCGAGCGATGCCAGTTTACTGTTGATTAGTTGCCGCTGCTCCTGCGCACTGCGTTGGTTGGCAAACACGGTAGAGCTGAACTCGATAAAGTCGGCATTGATGAAGTCGCGGCCAATGCCATTGGTGATGTGCATGTCTTTCCAGCCATCGTTGTTGAAATCGGCCATGAGTACACTCCAGCTCCAGTCGGTGGTCGCTATACCAGCCAGTTGGCCGATCTCACTGAAGAAGGGCATGGAGGTATCGCCCTGCTGGTAATGACCGTTGTTTAACTGCAACAAATTGCGCATGAAACAGGGTTCATAACCCGACGCCCGCTCGGCCTGGTAACGCTCGTAGTTCATGAAAGAGAAAGTAGTCTTGCGGCGCTGGTTGTCTTCCGGCATCATATCGAGCGTCACGATATCGGGCAGGCCATCATTATTGATATCGGCTGCGTCGGTGCCCATGCTGGAATAGCTTTGGTGGCGCAGGCTTTTGGCGGCTACGTTCGAAAAAGTACCGTTGCGGTTGTTGAGCCATAACAGATCATCGGATAGAAAATCATTGGCCACATAGATGTCGGGCCAGTCATCGCCATTGAAATCTTCTACGACTACGCCCAGACCATAAGCATCATCCAGGATACCGGCGGCGCATGTTACATCGGTGAACACGGGATGGTTGCCGCCGGCAGGGGTACCATCGTTGCGGTACAACCGGTCATTGGCAAGGGACTTACCCGTAAAATTGCGCGGGTAAATGGTATTGGCATTGGGGCCGTTCAATAAATAATTGGCGAGGTACATATCGAGATCGCCATCGCGATCATAATCGACGAACACGGCCTGGGTAGAATAGCTGGTATCAGCCAGTCCATACGTTGCGGCCGATTCGGTAAAATGCAGCTGACCATCGTTGATGTATAGCAGATTGGCCGCACGTTGCGACAGGTCTTTTCCAAAGGCGGAGACATAAATATCATCGAAGCCATCGTTGTTGATATCGACGATGCTGACACCGGTTGCCCAGATATTGGTGAGTAAACCCGCCTGCTCGGTGATATCCTGAAATTGATAGTTCCCCTTGTTGATGTAGAGGCGACAGCTTACCTGGTTGCCTGTGAAGAATACATCGGGCAGCCCATCATTGTTGAAGTCACCGATCCCTACCCCACCGCCCATATAACCAAACTCGTTGATGAAGGATCGGGAGGAATCGGTTTCGCGAACATCATTGATGAAATGAATACCCGTTTGCGATGCCGGCAGTGCTGTAAATAAAGTAGTGGCCTGCTCCTCTCTGCAGGCCACCATCATGATGCACAGGACGACAATCGATGTATGCAGTACAAACGATCTCGGCGACATAGTTATTAATAATCTGGGTTTTGCTTGGGAAGATCTCCCGTACCCAATTTGGGATTGTTATCGATCTCTGCCTGTGGTATCGGCAGGAACTCATCCCTCGATTTGTAATAGGAAATGGGATCAGATCCGGCGGCCGCATAATAGCCCTTCTTGCGCCAGCGCAGGATATCCCGGTTACGCACTTCTTCACCACCCAGCTCTACCGTCTTTTCATGCATGAGGGCTTTGGTGACCTGGTCTTTGGTACCAGTGGGGTACTGTGCGGTTGGATAGGCCGGCATGGCCACGCTGACACGGGCCCTTACCTGGTTGAGGTAGCCTACCGCAGCAGCCGTATTGCCCAACTCGTTCTCACATTCTGCCAGCATCAGCAGTACCTCGGCATAGCGGATGATGCGCTGGTTGATACCACCTGGCCTGAAACCACTGTTGTCTTTGTAGATCAACATGAACTTGCGCCAGCTGATCTTTTTAGTAACCCCATTCACTACCGAGGCATTACCATTCTGCTCGGCATCCGTGAGGGTATTGGCGTTGTTATTGTATTTGTCACCCGTCTGGTACACAGAAAAAGAAAAACGTGGGTCGGTCTTGGTGGCCCCGGTTGCCGTATTCTCAAAGGCATTCAGGTATTTGTTCGAAGGTATAAGGTTGCGCCAGGCGATGGGTGAATACTCCTGGTTGCGCACGGTGCTCTGTGGCTGGGCATTGGGCTGGTCGTCGCCCGTATATCCCCAGTTGAAGTTGTTATCGCCCCGGTCGAAGAACACGGCCTCAAAGATCGACTCGCTGTTGAATTCATGTTCTTCGTCGAAATTGTCGAGGTAATTATCGGTCAGCTTATAGAGCGTATTGCCGGGATTCACGGCCAGCAGGGCTGTCTTGGCGCTACCATAGTCACCCTTCTGCATATAAGCTCTTCCGAGCATGGCATTGGCGGCTCCTTTAGAAGCCCGTCCCTTGTCCGTAGGCGTGGTTTCCAAACCGGCGGCAGCATCTTTCAGGTCCTGGAAGATCTGTGTATACACGGCATCTGCCGTAGCACGGGGCTGAAACTGATCAGGAGCAGTCACCTGTTTGGTGTACAATGGTACACCACCCCACATGGATACCAGTTCAAAATAAGCCCACCCGCGGAAGAATTTGGCTTCTGCCACCAGGCGGTCCCGCAGGGTATTGTTGTCGGTCACATTGGGCGCATTGTCGATCACCGTATTCGAACGGTGGATGACTGTATACAACCCATTCCATACGCTGTTCATCACGGCATTGGAAGGTACCGTGCCGCCCGTCAGCATTTGCGTACGAGGTGGTTCCAGCTGTCCGCCTCCCGCTGCCACATCGTCGCTGCGGGTATCGTGTACGAAGAACCATTCGCGGCCGATGAGGGCAGCCGAGTGGAAGATGGAATAGATCGCGTTGGTCCCCCCCAGCAACTCATTGCTGTTCTTGAAGTAGTTGTTGACGGTGGGTGAATTGGGATTTGTTTTATCGAGGTCCCTGTTACAGGCAACGATCACCATCACTGCCAACAGGCAGGCGGCAATCATTACTTTATAGACAGTTGTATATTTCATAAGAAGCTATTTTAGAAATATCGTTTTTGTTATCAAGTCGTTTTAATCAACCAGCTTTTACCGGTGTATCAGAAGCCCACCTGCAGGCCAAACTGGAATGACCGGGCAGCAGGATACTGACCATAGTCGATACCATTGGTGAGGGTGGTGTTCTTGGAACCGATCTCCGGATCCCAACCATCGTAACCGGTAATGGTCAACAGGTTTTGAGAAGAGACATACAACCGGAAGCTGCTGATGGCACCGCCGGTGATGTTCTGCAATACCTTGTTGGGAATGGTGTAACCAATGATCAGGTTCTTGAGGCGCAGGTAAGAACCGTCTTCTATCCAGCGGTCGGAAGGACGCACGTTCTGGTTAGGATCGCCGCTCACGGCACGGGGGATATTGGTGTTCTTGTTATTGGGCGTCCACGCATTCAATACACCTGTGCCGGCGCCAAACAAGCGCGCCATACCCTCCGTGATGATGCGGGCTGCATTGAAGATCTTATTGCCCTGTACACCCTGGAAGAACAGCGAGGCATCAAAGTTCTTGTATTTGGCACCGTAGTTCAGCGCATAGGAGAACTTAGGCAGGTAATCGCCCAAAATGGCGCGGTCATTATCGGTAATGCGGCCATCGTTGTCGAGGTCGGCGAACTTGAGATCACCTGCTTTGGTACCCGGCAGTTGGGTAGGGCTTTTCGATACTTCATCGTCCGACTGGAAGATGCCCAATACCCGGTATCCATAAAAAGACTGGATCACCTCACCAGCCTTGGTGCGCGTGATAGGGGTACCACCGCCAAAATCCTGGTCGCCACCCTGGTCAATGGTAGCTGTTTCCGTATTCAGGCTAAGTACTTTATTGCGGATGAAGCTGATGTTGCCCGTCAAGTTCCAGGTAAATTCTCCATCCGTTTTATTGTAACCAGCCTGTAGCTCCAGGCCCTTGTTTTCCATCGAGGCTACGTTGGCCAGTACACCGGCACCGTTAAAACCAAACGAAGGTGGTGTAGGCACGTTCAGGATGAGGTTGTCTGTTTTACGGATAAAATATTCGGCCGAGAGGGTAATCCGGTTGTTGAGAAAACCCACGTCGAGGCCGATATTGGTTTGCTTGGTCTTTTCCCATTCCAAATCAGCATTGCCCAGGGCATTGTAATAAGAACCATTGCCGGTGGAGTTCACGTTGTTGAACGGATAAGTAGCCCCGTTGGCAAACACCGTTACCTGCCAGGGGTAGTCATTGGCCAATGCCGCTACCGCATTCAGACCAGTGATACCGTAGCCGGCCCTGACTTTCAACTCAGAGATAAAAGGAGCAGTACGCATGAACTGCTCCTGGTCGATACGCCAGCCTATGGAGGCAGAAGGGAAGTTGGCGTATTTCTTTCCGGGTGCCCAGAGCGACAACCCATCCCGACGGATGGCCGCGCTCAACAGGTATTTGCCGGCGTATTCATAGTTGACCCGACCTACCATCGATTGCAGGAAGTTTTCGCTGCGGGTCGACACATAACTAACGTTGGTGGCGCCGCGCAGCACATCGATATCGTTGCTGTTCTGGTTACCCGAGGCATTCTCCAGCGAACTCTTGGTACCCTGTACTTCAAAAACGCCGATGGCATTGATGTGGTGCTCGCCAAAGGTTTTATCGAAGGTCAGTTGTTCAGTAAACAACAGGGTGGTAGACAGATTGCGCTGGTTGCGGATGGTTGAAACGCCTGCATTCCTGCCCTTGTCGTTGAAGATGGGGCTGAACTGGTGCTGGAACAGGTTGACGTAATCAACGCCAAAGGTGGAGCGGAACTTCAGCCAAGGCGTGAAGTTGACCTCCAGGAAAGCCGTACCGAGCAATTTCAGGGTTTTGTTTTTGGCATTGCCCAGCAGTTCCGCATCTTCGATCGGGTTCGTAGGGTCAGAGCCGTCGAAGCTGTTTTCTGCGCCCCGGTATCCACCAATTGTCGTGGGATCGAACACGGGGAGATAAGGCAAGCTACGCACGACATTCACCAGGCGTGTACGATTGCCCGACGTATTATCGTATCGTTGGTTGGAATAAGAGATAAAGAGGTTTTGTCCGAAGGTGAACACTTTGCTGATGACGTGGTCGGAGTTGATGCGGAAATTGCCCCGCTCATAATTAACGCCGGTAGCGATGCCATCCTGCTTGAAGTAACCGGCCGAAGCAAAGAAGCGGGAAGCGTTGTTACCACCACTCAGCGACAGATCCTGCTGCGTGATGATACCACTCTTGAAATAGGCATCCTGCCAATCGGTATTGGTCTGCGCAAAGGTCTGCGTGGCACCGTCATAAATAGGCTTGTTGAAATTGGCTGGCTCCAGGCGTGGTGGCGGAGCGATACCGGCGGCACCGTTCAGCGCCCTTTCGTATTGCAGGTATTGCGTAGTATTGAGCAGGTCGATCTGCCGCCAGGCCTTCTGGGTACCTACATAGCTGTCGAGGTTTACCCGCAGCTTGTTGTCTCTCCTGCCCTTCTTCGTGGTGATAAGGATTACCCCATTGGTGGCGCGCGAACCATAAATGGCAGCGGCGCTGGCATCCTTCAATACTTCTACCGACTCGATATCGCGGCTATTGAAATTGCTGAGGTTTCCGGTGGGAAAGCCATCGATCACATACAGCGGGTCGCTTGCAAAGCTGATAGAGCTGATACCACGGATACGCACAATGGGTGACGTACCGGGTTCACCGTTATTGGTGACGGTGAGCCCCGCGACACGGCCTTGCAGGGCCGATTCTACGCTGGCTACCGGTAGTTCGGCAATGGTTTTACCACTAACGGAAGAAATGGCACCGGTCAGCGAACTTCTGCGCTGGGTACCATAGCCCACGATGATCACTTCATTCATATTGACCATCTCGGCTTGCATGGTGACGGCAAGGTCACTCTCCTGCCCAACCGTGGCGGTAAATTGCTTATACCCCACCATGGAGAATACGAGCACATCACCCGATTCGGCATTGATGCTGAATTCGCCGGCCTGGTTGGTGGCCGTACCTTTGGCGGTACCCTTTACCACGACCGACACACCGGCCAGTCCATCCCCTTTTTCGTTGGTCACTTTTCCCGTAATAGGTTTATAGCTGGGCTCTGCGGCTCCTTCGCCATAGGCAGCAGCCTCATCGTAATACGCGATGGCGGCTGTGGAGCCATCTCCTTTCCGCATCAGCACCACCTGCGTACCGGAAACCTGGTAGCAGATATTGAGTGGCTTCAGCAATACATCGAGCACGTCGCCCAGGCGACGGTCTTTGGCCACTACGGAAACTTTTTGACGGGTGGGAATGCGCTGTGCGCTGTAAACGAACTTGATACCGGCCAGAGAGCTGATCTCTCCCAGTACCATTTTGACTTCCTTCTGTTCTGCAACCAGGTTGATCTTCTTATTCAGTATCTCCTGCCCATGGATGGGGCTGGCCTGAATGACCACCTGAAGTGTCGTTATCAATAATAGCGGCAGCAGTCCTATTCTCATAAACCCGTAAATTAACTGGTTAACGAGCCCTTTTTTCATATTTTTGCAATGTTTGGTTAAGGCAATTTGTTTTGTTTTAATCAACGTCTGATTCCCCCCTTCTTTAACGGTAGCGGGGATGGTACCGGGCTGATATTGTTCGCAGCAATAGCAGCCCTTTTTTATTGGTTAATACGTTACTGACATCCGTTAGACTGAATCACTACCTGGCCATCTATCACTTCGTAGGCGGCTCCGATAGCAGAACAGATCAGGTCCAGTTTATGGTAAAAATTTTCATTCTTCAGGTCGGCGGTGACGGTACATTTCTCCAGCAGTTCATTGTCGTACACGATGTTGATGCCATAAGCCCGCGACAGTTCGCTGAATACCATAATCAGGCTGGCATCCTCGTACTCCATTTTCTGCTCTTTCATGCGCGGTACGACCAGCAGCGGTTCATCAAGCAATACCTTCTGGAATTTATGTCCCAGTTTTTCGTATACGAGTTGCTGATTGGGGGTTAGTATGACTTCGCCGGGCTTGTGATCGGTAGCACTGCGGCGGGTAGTGGTAACGGCTTGTGAATAGACGGTCACTTTGCCGGTGCGAACGATGACCTGTATCGTGGTATCGCTATCGAATGACCGGACGGTAAAACTGGTACCCAGTACTTTGGTGACCAGTTCGTTGGCAAAGACCCGGAACGGGCGATCGGGATTGCGGGCCACTTCAAAAAAAGCTTCTCCCGACAGGTATACGTCTCGGAAACTGCCGGTATCGAAGTGGTTGCCATACCCGATGCGGCTGCCAGGCGACAGTGACAGGGCGCTACCATCGGCCAGGGCAATGGTAATAGGCTTATCGGATGTATTTACATGCTCTATCAGGCTGCGGGTAGCGGTCATCGACTCCCAGGTATAATTCTCACGATCGGTGGTATGACTGATCATATACCAGCAGGCACCACCCATCAACATCAAAAGTATCGCTGCTGCCGCCCGCCAACGGGTGCGCCGTATGGGCACTACCGGAGCGGCCGGTTCTGCCGTAGGTTGCTGGTGGATGGTTTGCAGCAACCGGTCGGTTTCCGCATTGATCTCTCCACTGTCTATGGCTGGTGGCGCTATGTACAGGGACTGAACAATGGTCCGGGCCTCTGCCACCAGTAGGTGCTTATCGGGGTTCCTGGCCAGCCAGTTGCGCCAGGTTAGTTCATCTTCCGGCCGACGCTCGTAGACCCAGCGGACAAAGTCCTCGTCGATTACGAAGTCTGTGATATCATACAAGCGAAAATCTTTCATGCCTGGCGATGTTATAGAGATAAGTTCCGGGAACCGCCCCGATCTACTGAGTTTTGGGAAAGTTTTTTTGGCGAAAGCTTCAATTGACGGTTAACACCTTGATGCTGTAGTCGTTAGTGTGAGGAGTTTTTTTCATCCGCCGTCGGGAATCGCGCTGTGGGGCGGTTAAGCGCTGGCTATTTGACGAATTCTGCCTGCCAAAGGCTGCGGAGCTTTTGAAGCGTTTCGTGCAGGAGGTTATAAACGCTTTGACGGCTGATGTTCATGAGTTCGGCGATCTGTCCGTGATCGAGACGCTGGTAGAATTTAAGATAGATGACTTCCTGCTGACGTTTGGAAAGCAGGGCAAGGGTATTGCGCACGGCAATGGCCTTCTCTTCAGACACCTGTTTGTCGATGATGAGTTTCTCGATGGAGAACTCCTGGAAGAACGGGTAACCATCCTGCCAATCGGCCAGGGGGGTATTGTGGTGGAGCTGGTGCAGGGATTTGAGCACCTTGTTTTTGACGGCCCGCAACAGGTAATATTTGAAAGAAAGGATGGCAGGGGCATTGTTGCGACGCTGCCAGAGGCTGATAAATACCTCCTGAATAGCGTCTTTCACAAGGCCTGTATCGGTGGTGAAACGGATGCCGTAGCTGTACAGGTCGGCATAATACTGCTTCATCAGCGTAGCAAGGGCTTGCTCATCGCTTTGTTGCAACTGGTGCAGCAGGTTCTGGTCAGCATGGGTGTCATGCAGCGGCATTAGCAATCACTTGTTTGGTAGCATGTTTAACGGAGTATCCGTTATTCCCGGATAATGTCATACCTAAGTTCTCCTATATTCTTAAACGTTTGCGTAACTGGATAAAAATTCATCAATATTGGCTAAAAATCTATCAATATCAGGTAAACGTTCTAAGTAGTTGCCTGTAGGGGCGCCAACAAAAAATGGGTGCCCGAGGGCACCCATTTGGTATTGAAAGCTGGTTCAATGCTTATTTTACGTAACCGAGGATCTTCAGCATGCTTTGCGCCGATTGCTCCTTGGCGTAGACCCAGTCTACCAGTTTGCCGTTTTTGTCCTGGCCAACAATGATGTGCTTGGGGGATGGGATGAGGCAATGTTTGATACCACCATATCCGCTGATCTGATCCTGGTAGGCGCCTGTATGGAAGAAACCCAGGTAGAGCGGTTCTCCATTGGTGACCTTGGGCAGGAATACTTCGTTCACGTGCTCTTCCGAATCGTAATAGTCATGGCTATCACAGGTGATGCCGCCCAATACGACGCGTTGGTACTCCTGATCCCATTTATTGACCGGCAACAACAGGAATTTCTCGCCGATGCCCCAGGTATCGGGCAGGGTGGTAATGAACGAGGAATCGATCATATACCAGATCTCGCGATCGTTCTGCATCTTTTGGCCGATCACGCTATAGATATGCGCCATGCTCTCTCCTACCGTATAGCTACCGAATTCGGTAAAGATGTGCGGCATGGGCACGTTGTTCTTTTTACAGGCTTTCTTGATGTTACCGATGATCTCATTGATCATAAACTGGTAATCGTATTCGAAGCCGAGCGAGTGCTTGATGGGGAAGCCGCCGCCAATATTGATGGAGTCCAGTTCGGGGCAGATCTTTTTCAACTGGCAATACAGGTTGATCACCTTGTTGAGCTCACTCCAGTAATAGATATCATCCTTGATCCCCTTGTTGAGGAAGATGTGGAGCATCTTCAGCTGGAAGCGGTCTTCATTACCTTCGATCTTATCGACATAGAACTCAAGTACGTCGCGTGGACGGAAACCGAGGCGGGAGGTATAGAAGGGGAAATTGGGTTCCTCTTCTGCCGCGATGCGGATGCCGAGTTTGAAAGGGCCTTTTACCGACTTCTTGTATTGCTGCAGTTCCTCTTTGTTGTCGAGAATGGGGATCACATTCTTGAAACCAGTGTTCAGCAGTCCTGCGATACGGCTGGTATAAGTCTTTTGCTTATAACCGTTGCAGATGATGAAGGTATCTTTCGTGATCTTCTTTTTCTCGTAGAGCTTCTTGATGATCTCGATATCGTAGGCATAAGAAGTCTCCAGGTGGATATCGTGCTTCAATGCTTCTTCTACCACGAATGAGAAATGCGAACTCTTGGTACAATAACAATAATTGTACTCACCCGTGTAGCGATGTTTCTTCATCGCATTGTCAAACATCTTCTTCGCCTTCTTGATCTGCATGCCGATCTTGGGCAGATAAGTAAGCTTCATGGGCGTACCATACTTCTCGATCAGGGCCATCAGGTCGAGGCCGTTGAAGTGCAGGTTATTGCCCTTTGTTTCAAACCCTTCCTGTGGAAAGTTAAAGGTTTGCGACACCAGGTCGGTGTACGAGTTGTTCATGAACTGATTCTGGCTGATGGCAGTGAATTTAAATTGTGACAAAAAAACACCGTACGAAAAAAGTACACAAAAGTAATAGTTTGCAGGGTTTTACAAATAAAAACCTTGCCAGCCGCGGCAGGGCGGCCACTATAGCCCTTTAAAACAACAGGATTATCTTTTTGTTAAGCGGATATAGACATAAAAAAGCCGGATGTGTAACACATCCGGCTGGTATCTTATAGCACGTAGGCTTATTTTACAGAGGCTACCAGGAGCTTGAAGGTATCAGGCTCGTTCATAGCGAGGTCAGCCAGTACTTTACGATCGAGGGTGATACCCTTTTCATTCAGCTTGTGAATGAACACAGAGTAAGTCAGACCTTCGGGACGTACAGCGGCGTTGATACGCGCGATCCACAGAGCGCGGTATTCTCTTTTCTTCAATTTGCGGCCTACATAACGGTACTGAAGACCTTTCTCCAATACGTTCTTGGCTACAGTGTATACATTCTTACGTTTGCCATAGAAGCCCTTGGCTTGTTTCAAAATCCTTTTGCGGCGTGCCCGGCTAGCTACAGCATTTACTGAACGTGGCATATCTTAATAATTTGAGAAGTTAAAGTTGATAGTTTAAACGGCTAATACTTATTTCAGCCTGAGTAGACGTTTTACAAAGTCTACGTTGGACTTGTGTACAACACCGTCCTTGGCCATAGCACGTTTACGCTTCTTTGATTTCTTGGTCAGAATGTGACGCTTGAAAGACTTCTGGTGAGTGATCTTGCCGGTGCCGGTTACTTTGAAACGCTTCTTGGCACTCGAGTTTGTTTTTACTTTAGGCATTTTAATACCTTTAATTGTTACACCCTGCTGGCGCCCCCGATCCACCGGGGAACTTTTTGGGCCTTGTGGGCAATAAGGTCTTTACCAATGGGAATCGATAAAAACCGAAAATGGAGCGCAAAGGTAAGTAAAAGCAAGTCAAATACGAATCTTTTCCGCAGAAAGATTGGAAGATATTCCCTCCCCCACAATTGACACAAGATAACCATCCGACCTGTAACCCGCACGCCAGCATCAAACACAACCATATATAAGGTGTTCAACCACAATTAACCATGAAAATTATACCCACTGTTAAGTCCATTAATGGTACGCCAAAAATACGTCAGCGGCAAAGGTATTGATTTTGAGAAAAAGTCTAATCATATTAAATATCAACAAGTTAAGCCAATAACTCAAATACCTGTCCGCCGCTAAATGCTTATAGTCCGGGCTTTTTACTTCTTCTCCATTGCCGGTCAACACTCTTACTAGCTGGAATTCATTGAAAACCCTATCTTTAGTCCCTATCCCCCATGCATATGAAAAAAACGCTCGCAGTCCTCGCTCTTGTAGCTTTCTTATTCCATCTATCCAGTTGTAGCAGAACCCGGCCCGGACAACCCCGTGTGCTGGTCTTTTCCAAAACGACCGGTTTCCGGCACAGTTCCATTCCCCAGGGCATCGCTGCCATTACTAAACTGGGGCAGGAAAACGGGTTTTCCGTTGACACCACCGAAAATGCCGACTATTTTAATGAGGACTCGCTGGCCAAATATGCCGCTGTCATCTTCCTCCACACCACTGGCGACCTCCTCAACCAATACCAGGAGGCCGATTTCGAGCGCTATATCCAATCGGGCGGTGGCTTTGTGGGCATCCACGCAGCGGCCGATGCCGAGTACGACTGGGGTTGGTACGGCCGCCTGGTAGGCGGTTATTTCGAAAGCCATCCCGAACAGCAGGTGGCTAAACTGATCGTACAGGATTCGACAAATGCAGCCACCAAACACCTCCCCCACGTGTGGGAACGCAAGGATGAATGGTACAACTTCAAGAACCTGAACCCCGACGTTCACGTATTACTCACCATCGATGAGAAGAGCTACCAGGGCGGTAAGAATGGCGACCACCACCCCATGGCCTGGTACCATGATTTCGACGGTGGCCGCGCTTTTTACACCGAGCTGGGCCATACCGAGGAATCGTTTGTAGAAGATAATTATCTTAAACATGTGCTCGCCGGCATTCAATACGCCATTGGCAAGAACGACCAGCTCGATTTTGCCAAAGCCAAACAGCTGCGCACACCCGATGAAGACCGCTTTACCAAAACTGTCTTGGCGCAGGGCATGTTCTTCGAACCCACCGAAATGACCATCCTGCCCAATTTCGATATCCTCGTGGCGCAACGCCGGGGTGAATTGATGTTGTACAAGCACGCCGATTCGGGTGGCACGGTAAAACAGGTGGGATATCTGAATGTGTACCACAAAACCGAAACGCCCAACGTAAATGCCGAAGAAGGATTCCTCGGACTGCAAGCCGATCCCAACTTCGCGAAGAATCATTATATCTACGCTTTCTATAGCCCGAAGGACACGTCCGTCAACCGCCTGTCGCGCTTTCAGTTCGAGAACGACAGCCTGGACATGCAATCTGAACACATCATCCTGCAATTCTATTCGCAACGCAATATCTGTTGCCATACCGGAGGCTCCATTGCCTTTGGCAAAGAGGGCAACGAGTTGTTCCTGTCTACAGGCGATAATTCAACGCCTTTCGACGAACCCAATCAGCCTTATGTGAACCACGGCTTTGGCCCCACCGATGACCGACCCGATCACTTCCAGTATGACGCACGTCGCTCCTCTTCCAACACCAATGACCTGCGCGGAAAGATCCTGCGCATAAAACTGAAAGAAGACGGTACGTATGAGATCCCCGAAGGCAACCTGTTTCCGAAAGGTACCGCCAATACCAAACCAGAGATCTATGTGATGGGCAACCGTAACCCTTACCGTATTTCCGTCGATAAAAAGACCAACTTCCTCTATTGGGGTGAAGTAGGACCAGATGCCAACAACGACAGCCTGAGCACGCGTGGCCCCCGTGGTTATGATGAGGTAAACCAGGCCCGCAAAGCTGGTTATTTTGGCTGGCCATTGTTTGTCGGCAATAACTATCCGTACCGGGCTTATGACTATGCGAGCGGCGCCACCGGCGAACTGTATGAGGCCGGTAAACCCGTCAACAATTCGCGCAACAATACTGGATTGCAGGCTTTACCACCCGCGCAACCTGCTTTTATCTGGTATCCATATGGCCCTTCAAAAGATTTTCCGCAAGTAGGCACCGGTGCCCGCAATGCCATGGCAGGTCCTGTATACTACACGGATATGTACCCGGCGGCTACCCGATTGCCGGATTACTACAATAACAAGCTGATCATTTATGATTGGGTACGTGGCTGGATGAAAGCGGTGACCATGAAGCCCAATGGCGACTTCGACAAGATGGAGCCATTCATGGAGCATACGAAGCTGAACTCGATGATCGACCTCGAAGTAGGTCCCGATGGTCGCCTCTATGCACTGGAATATGGTACCGGCTGGTTCAGCAAGAATGCGGATGCCGGCATCTCCCGGTTCGATTACAACGGTGGCAACCGCGCCCCCAAAGTAGACAGCCTGCAGGTAAACCGGCAGGACGGCGCGCTCCCTTTCCAGGTGAAAGCAACGGTCAAAGCCAAAGACCCCGAAAAGGATAAGCTGACTTATACCTGGCATATCGGCGACAGCACGGTAGTCACTAGCGAACCTGCCCTGGACTACACCATAAAAAAAGCCGGAGACTATGCGATCTCCGTAGAGGTGGCGGATGATAAAGGCGCCAAATCGAAGAGCAGCGTAACAAATATTTATGCAGGCAACGAAGCCCCGGTTGTGACACTCGCCATCCAGGGCAACCAGACCTTCTATTTCCCCGGCAAAGCCATTCAATACAGCGTGAACATCGAAGACCGCGATGATACCGCGAAGGTGCGCGACCTGAGCAACCTGATCGTGTCGGCCGACTATGTAGAAGGAAGCGACAAGGCCGGAGCTTCACAAGGTCACCAGGTATTGACAGAAGCCACCATGGGTAAGAACATGATGTTATCGCTGGATTGTAAGACCTGCCACAAAGTGGACGAAAAATCGATCGGACCTTCTTTCGTCGATGTAGCGAAACGTTATGAAAAAGATGCCAAGGCCGTGCCTTACCTGGTAGACAAGATCATCAAAGGCGGCGGCGGTGTATGGGGCGAAGTAGCCATGGCTGCTCACCCCACCCTGAAGGAATCGGATGCCCGGCAGATCGTCGTCTGGATACAATCGCTGACTGCCAGCCAGGAAGCCAAGAAATCCTTACCACCTACAGGTTCGGTGCAGCCGACACTCGGTAAACCCGTCAAGGACAATGGGATTTTTTCTCTGAGCGCCAGCTATACCGACAAGGGTGGCAACAACATCAAGCCCCTTACAGGCAACGATGCCATCACCCTGCGCAATCCCAAGGTGACATTCAGAAACGTAAAGAAGCTGGAGAAATATACCAGTATCAATGCCAACGGCAGCACCATTTTGATAACGCCGAAAGAATTGGGCTGGTTTGCGTTGGAACGCATCGACCTGACCGGTATTAACAATGCTACTTTGTTGGCCGGTTATCAGCAACCGCCTACCAAAGGGTATACTTTCGAAGTGCGCCTCGATGCACCGGATGGCAAACTGCTGGGCGGCTTCACCCTGGGCGCCGGAGGCCCTGCAGCAAAAAGCGAAAACACTTTCATTAGCAAGGAATTGCCCGTTAAGCTGGAACCCGTTACCGATGGCAAAAAACACACGCTGTACATCGTCAGCAAACCCTTAGATGCTACAGAAAGCAACACGGTGGGACTGACAGCCATCTCTTTTAAATAATCAGTTATCTATCTAATTACACAAAAGGGGTGATCCGCATGGATCACCCCTTTTTTATGGGAACAACATTGCTGGCATATATTTTTCTCCTGACACAAAAAGGCGTCCCTGTCAGATACAGAGACGCCTTTAATAAGATGAGCCAATCCATCAGAAAGTTCGCTTATCGCTGCTTGATCACCGTAGCAGTTTGTACCGAGCTGGTATTGCTGATGAAGAGGCTGGTATAGTAGATGCCTGAACCCAGTTTCGCCAGCGTCATAGATACCGTGTTCCTGCCAGGCTTCAATACCACTTTTACCTGGTGTACGACAGTACCGGCCGTGTTGATGACCCGGATCGTGCCTGATTGATTCTTGTTAGAGGTGTTGTTGTAAGACAGCGTATAAGCATTGTCGGTCACCGTGGGGTACACCGCCAGCTGGCCGTTTGTGGCGCTGTAGTTGACCCGAACGATTTGGCTATACGAACTTCTGCCATCGAGGTCGGTTTGTTTCAGCCGGTAATACGACCAGCCAGTCAACGGTTGTTTATCGATGAACTGGTAGTCCATCCGCGTTTGACAATCGACACATCCGGCGATGCGTCCCAATGCCGTAAACTGGCTGCCATCGGCACTCCTCTCCAGCGTGAAATAATCATTGTTGACCTGCGAGGAAACCGTCCACCTGGTTACCACCTGCGATGGTTGCTGCACAGCTGTGAAAGATTCCAGTTTGATGGGCAACATGGTCATCATGGAGAACTGGGCCAGGTAGATATCGCTGCCGCTGATGGATCTGAACGGATACGCCGCTGCACCAGACAGGTTATCGACATTCGCTACCGACATGAAACTTCCCGCCAGGTAAATATTATCTGCATCATCGAAGGCAATACTACCGGGCTGGTCGTTCTGCCCGCCACCGATCGCCCTGCCGCCGTTGTACCGCAAGGAGCGATCAAATACCAGCAGGAAAACATCGGCATTCCCTTCGTTAGGAAAAATCGCTGCCCCTGGCCCCATGCTCCAATCCACACTCCAAAACTGACCGGCCACGTACACATTACCCCGGGCGTCCAGTTTCAGTTTTGTCACCATATCGTTGAGGCTGCCGCCAAAAGAGCGGGCGTTCACATAGTTGCCGGCCGCATCGTACTTCGCGACAAAACCATCGAGGGTGCCAGCGCTCGTCAGTGCTTCTACTCCCGTGCCGGGATCAAAATCGACCGTATTCATAAAATGACCCGCTACATACAGGTTACCATCGGCATCGACCGCCAGGGCGCCCGCATTGTCGTTGCCGGTACTACCCAATCGAAAAGCATTGGCATAATTTCCATTCGCATCCAGCTTCGACACATAGATATCGGCAATGCCGGCAGTGACCAGGCTTACCACACCAGCACCCGGATCGGCATCCATGGTGCCCCAAACATTACCGGCACTGTATACATTGCCCGACGCATCGACGGCGATAGATGAAGGCGTCTCGTTATCCGTGCCGCCCATCACCGAGGCGAAAACATAGCCTAGATTGGAATTGTATTTGGCTACAAAAATATCTGATCCGCTGCCTGCAGCAGACCGGTTGGCGACGCCCGTACCAGGATCGAAATCGACCGTACCATAGAAGGTTCCGGTCAGGTACACCGCGCCGGCATTGTCGATGGTCATGGCACTGATCACATCGTAGCTGGTGCCACCAAAAATCACCGCATTCACATAATTGCCGCTACTGTTCAGTTTAAGTAGAAAAATATCATCACTGGAGCCAGTGGCGGTTCGGTTGGCGGTGCCCGTACCTGGATCCAAATCGACCGTACCAGAGAAACTGCCGGTAACATAGATATTGCCGGCGGCATCCGTGGCGATGCCTTTACCCTGTGTACTACTGGTGTTGCCGATCCGGCGGGCAAACAACAACTGGCCAGCCGCATTGTACTTGGCGATGTAACAATCGACGTACCCTGTTGACGTCAGGGAAGTAACGCCCGTTCCGGGATCGAAATCGACCGTGCGGGAGAAATACCCGATCACGTAATAGTTGTTGCTGGCATCGATCCAGGTAGCGTTGACCATATTGTTGGAAGATGCATTGAGTGGGATATTGTGTACAAAGGAAGCAGAATAAGCCCCCGCACTGGTAAGTTTTAAATGATAGCCGATCGTTTGGGTACCCGGTGCCGTAACATTCAAAGTAGCAGCTCCCGGATTGAGATCGACAGTGCCACTAAAACTACCATTGACATATACGTTATTGCTGGCATCTGTCGCAAAAGCACCTACCCGGTCGTAGCTGGTGCCTCCTACTTTCACCGCCCAGGAATAGACACCGGCTGTCGTATATTTGGCGATGAAACCATCAGCACTACCAGCACTTACCAGGTTGTTTGTAGCCGCTGCCGGGTTGAAATCGACCGTACCGCTAAAGTAGCCGCCGATAATAGCATTTCCGGCAGCATCTACTTTCAACGCCTGGGCCACCTCGCCGCCTGTATTGTTGCCCATGCGGACAGCCCAGCTATACACACCAGCAGCTGTATACTTCGCCAGAAAGATATCACTGTACCCGGCGGAGGCCTGGTTCGCCACAGCAGTAGCCGGGTTGAAGTCGACCGTATTCTCAAACGATCCAGTCAGGTACACATTACCACTGGCATCTGTATCCAGTCCATAGGCGATATCGGTACCAGTACCTCCCACCACAAACCCCCAGGTGTAATTACCGGAAAGGTCATATTTCGCCAGAAAAATATCGGTGGCGGTGGAGGCGCTTACCTGTGACAGGTTACTGACCCCAGGTCCAGGATCAAAGTCGGTAGCTGCTCCATATAAGTAGCCCGTGATGTACAGCGCGTTGGACACCACCTTTATTTTGTTGCTATAGATCTGTGTAGAGCCAGTAGGGGCGCCCATATTAAAGGCAAACTGGTAATTACCGTCGTTGTCATATTTTGCCACATAACAATCGATAGCGCCTTTCCTGGTAAGCGTGGCCACGCCTGGTCCCGGATCAAAATCAGCCGCATCACTCGACAACATACCCGTGAGGTAGATATTGCCGGAAGCATCCAACCCCATGCTATTGGCCATGTCATTGGTATTGCCTCCCATCGATTTCGCAAACACAAAATCACCCGACGGTGTAAACTTGGAGAAGAAGATGTCATAGTTACCATTGCTGGTAAGTTTGGTGACACCGACACCCGGATCGAAATCGACCGTGTTGGAAAAATAACCGCTTACGATGATATTACCGCTGTTATCGATCGCCACATTACTGGGCAGATCCTGTCCTCCCGATCCCCAGGATCGGCCCCAGAGAAAAGCACCGGCCGAACTGTATTTCGCCAGGAAACAATCTTCCTGACCATTGCTGATAACATAAGAAACGCCGGTACCGGGATCGAGATCGGCGGTTGCCCGCAGCACGCCGACCTGGTAGATATTGCCCGATGCATCCACCACACTGGCGATAGGCTGTGTGTCGCCGCCTGATGCAATGGTGGCACTGATGGTTTGTGTGGAAAGAATAGATTGTGCAGAGAGCCGGGATGAAAAGCAAAGGCAGGAAAGAACAATCGCAGCACAGGATCGTGCCACTGCACGACACCTGCCCAAGGGTGGGTAAAAAGTTTTCATAGTAGTTCCTGGATTTGGACCCCAGGTTTTGTTTTTGGTTTTCCGAATTGAATTTCAACCCGTAAGATCAGGCTTAATTGTAATTGCGGTGTAGACCCCGGGGTTCAATTCCACCCTAATCCATAAAATAACAGCGTCCCGTACACCGTACGGGACGCTATTCTAACTACATTCTAATATCGTTTTAATAACTTGCTCTTTTTTCGTCTGCCACACTATCGGGAATGGTCAATAGCACAGTCAGTCATCACACCTTTTTCAATTTTCTCTTCGCGTAATAGTAGTCGATGATCAGCACAATGTTCAGGATCATCAGTCCAAAAAACTCCCGGGTATCTTCAATCCAGGGCGTGGAGGCTTTCATGCTTTGTGCAATATTCTCCGCCTGGTGTTCGGTGAGCCAGTCCCATACGCCATTTTTTTCGGTGAACAGGAAAATGGCGTAGATGGTAAAAACAGCGAACCCAAACAGGTAAGCCTTGGGATAGTACTTTCCGCGGAAAGCGAGCCAGCATAACACGGCGCCATAACCGTAAATAGGGATCCACACATACGGATCGGGATCATTGTATTGCAAGGCTGCACTGACGACGAAGAGCAGACAAAAAAGCAGGTTGAAGATCTTCATAACACAATATAGGAATAATGATTACAGGCCATATTCGGCCTTTACCTTTTTGGGCAGTTTGTCACGGATGAGTTCATACGATTGCCGCAGCAACAGCGCTACTTCTTTCTTGCCTACCTTCTCCGGTTGCGTCACCGTCACCCATCTGGCCCGGGCCAGGTAAGGTGCCGGCATAAAGCCGTCCGTACCGGATAGTTCTTCAAACTGATCATCGGGCACTTTGAAGGAGATACGCCCATCATCGAGGCCAAACAGGCAGAACATCTTTTTGGCCACCATAAAGCACAGGGATTGCTCCCATTTCACTTCCTCTTCCGTAGCTGGCCAGGCCAGGCAATGTTGCTGCAACCATTCGAGTTCCATAAATGGCTGTTTTAAGGTAGTACCGTGTAATAAAAAAGCATCCTGCGGCCTACGCAGGATGCTTTGTCGTATCGTATCGGAAGACTAGCCCTCTTTGGCGTCTTTCTTCTTCTTTTGACTCTTCGGTGCGATGATCATCAGCATACGCTTTCCTTCCAGTTTGGGCATGCCCTCGGGCTGTCCGCTTTCTGCCAGGCGCTCTGCAAATTTCAGCAATACGAGCTCTCCGCGCTCTTTGAACATGATGGCGCGGCCTTTGAACTGCACATACGCTTTCACCTTGTTGCCCTCTTTGAGGAAGGTTTCTGCGTGACGTGCTTTGAAATCAAAGTCATGGTCATCTGTACCAGGCGTAAAACGGATCTCTTTTACTTCGGCCGTTTTACTGTTGGCCTTCATCTCCTTTTCCTTCTTCTTCTTCTCGTACAGGAATTTATTATAATCGATGATCTTACAAACCGGTGGATCAGCCTGCGGTGAAATCTCTACCAGGTCCAGCCCCTGTTCCTGCGCCATCTTTTGCGCTTCCTGGGTAGAATAAACACCTACTGTTACGTTGTCGCCAACCAAACGCACCTGTGGTACGCGGATCATGTGGTTGGTACGATGTTCTTGTTGTTGTTCCTTTCTGAAACGTGGATTGAATGCACCTCTTGGAGGTCTCGGTGGAAATGCCATTTACAATTTTTACGTGAATAATTTACAATACCGGCGTATTTACTTTTGGGTTTTCACTGCCTCAGTCTGCCGGCGACTGGCTGCAGGCCCGGCGATGGCCGGAATGTTTTTATGAGTACGATGCTTATAAACTCGTTGCGACTACATTTATTTTACTCCCCTCTTCTTTCTTTGATCTCGGCGGTCAGTTCTTTAATGAACTCATCAACGCTTTTAGATCCCAGATCACCCTTACCCTGACGGCGGATGGAGGCCGAACCATCGTTCATTTCCTTCTCTCCTACTACCAACATATAAGGTACTTTCATCAACTCGGTATCGCGAATCTTCTTACCGATCTTCTCGTTGCGGTCGTCGACCTCACCACGAATATCTGCATTTTTCAGCGATTCTAAAATACTATTTGCGTAGGGCAGGAACTTATCCGAAATCGGTAAAACCTTTACCTGTACGGGTGCCAGCCAGGCCGGGAACTTTCCGGCATAGTGCTCGAGCAGGAAGCCGATGAACCGTTCGTGGGTACCCAGGGGCGCCCGGTGAATGATCAGCGGCACTTCGGGTGCGTTGTCCTTGTTGGTAAACTCTAGCCCAAAGCGGCGGCCCTGCGCAAAATCCACCTGGTTGGTGGCCAGGGTAAACTCACGGCCGATGGTGCTCCAGATCTGAACGTCGATCTTGGGGCCGTAGAAGGCGCCCTCGTCGGGTACTTCGATGTAAGGAATATTCGATTCCTTCAGTACTTGGCGTACCATTTCCTCGGTTTCCAACCACAATTCAGGCTCATTGATGTACTTCTGGCCCAGCTTGGAAGGCTCGTGCAGCGACAGGCGCATCACGTATTTCTCAATGCCAAAGATCCTAAAGTACTTGATATACATATCGTTAACAGCCCTGAACTCATCAGCAAACTGTTCGCGGGTGCAATAGATATGCGCGTCGTTCATGTGCAAACACCGTACCCGCATCAGCCCAAACAGCTCTCCACTTTGCTCATAGCGGTAGCAGGTACCGTATTCCGCCAGGCGGAGAGGCAGTTCCTTATAGCTTCTGTGCTCGGCAGAGAAGATCTTGTGGTGGTGGGGACAGTTCATGGCCTTCAGGTAGTATTTGGTACCGTCCAGTTCCATGGGCGGATACATACTGTCCTGATAATAAGGCAAGTGTCCACTGGTGAGGTACATACTCTCCTTGGCGATATGGGGCGTTACCACCCTTTTGTAGCCACCCTTGGTTTCTGTTTCCTTGGCCAGCTTTTCCAGCTCCTCGATGATGATGGTTCCGTTGGGCATCCACAGGGGCAAACCAGGACCTACATCATCATCCATGGTGAAGATCCCCAGTTCCTTACCCAGTTTGCGGTGGTCGCGTTTTTTGGCTTCCTCCAGCAGGGTCAGGTATTCGTCCAGCTCTTTTTGAGAGGGGAAGGTAACCCCGTAGATGCGGGTCAGCATCTTGTTGTTGGAGTCGTTTTTCCAGTACGCACCGGCGATATTGGTCAGTTTGATGGCCTTGATCGGTCCGGTACTGGGAATATGCGGTCCACGGCAGAGATCAGTGAAATTACCCTGTGTGTAGAAGGTGATCTCGCCGTCATTCAGGCCGCTGAGCAGGTCGAGCTTGTACTCGTCGCCCTTGCCGGTAAAATATTCGATCGCTTCCGCCTTGGGCATGGCCTTGCGGATATAGCTATTGTTTTGTTTGGCCAGCTCGGTCATTTTTTTCTCGAGCTTGCTCAGGTCCTCTTCGGTAACCTGGCGACCGCCGAGGTCGATATCGTAATAGAAACCTGGTTGTTTTTCCAAAGCAGGGCCCACCCAGAATTTGGCACCCGGGAACATATCTTCCACGGCTTCCGCCATGAGGTGGGCGGAGGAATGCCAGAACGTGTTTTTACCACCGTCTTCATTCCACGTCAGCAGTTTCAGTGAAGCGTCTTCCGTGATGGGCCGTGTAGCGTCCCATACCTGTCCATTTATTTCTGCTGCCAGTACTTTTCTGGCCAGTCCTTCACTGATCGATTTGGCGATGTCCAAAGCGGAAACGCCCGCTTCGTACTCCCGCACTGCTCCGTCCGGTAATGTAATCTTGATCATTTTGATAAGTGCCGTTTCTGTTTTCGGTTTATATAACAAGCGGTATGAGGTAACTGTTCGTATCGATGGGAATGGCGGCGTCCAACATTTATTTGAATCGCGTATCTTCGGCCGTACTCCTGTTATCTCATATCCGAAAGACCGCAAATTTAACGAACTTTTGCAGACCGCGACATACGATATTTGTCGTAATAAAAGAAGAATTTAACTAATTTGCCACCGTGAGGTGTTTATTCATGAAGCGATTTCTACTATTTGCATTATGTTTTGCCAGCCTTTCCCTTGCCGCTCAGGATCTGACAGGTATCTGGCGGGGCGGATTCAGGACAACGGGGCAGGCCAGGTTGATGGAGGTGCTGGGAGCAGACGAGCGGTACAAATTTGAAGTACAGCTCGATCAAAAAGGCAAGCGGTTTGAAGGTGTTACGTATTCTTACCTGACCACTGTTTTTTACGGCAAGGCCACTTGCCAGGGCACGGTGAATCCCACTACCAGCAAAGTTTTACTGGAAGAGATCAAGATTGTCGAGCAACGCATGAGTGCAGGCAGCAGCATCTGCATCATGACGCTCTTTTTACAATATTCCAAAGTAGGTGACGAAGAGTTCCTCGAAGGCACTTACTCCAGCATCAAAACAAGCGATTCGACCGACTGTGGCCGCGGAACCGTCTTCCTCCGCAAGGTGCCTACCTCCGACTTTTACAAAGAGCCTTTCCTGGTAGAGCGGGAAAAGAAAGGGATCAAACCGCCGCCACCCGTGGCAAAAAAGCCAGATAGCGCTGTCGTGAAAAAGACAACACCGGTCACGAAACCGACAACGCCGGTGAAGAAGCCTACTACCACGGTACCACCCACTACCGTAAAGAAACCGGTAACGCCGCCACCAGCGACCGTGAAGAAACCAACGACCACCACACCGGCCAAGAAACCAACACCAATACCCAACCCACCAGTCGCCCAAAAACAGGTCGAGGTAAAACCGTCACCGAACGTGAAGATCGACTCGGCCAATAAACCGGAAAAACCCGTTATTGCAGTGGCCCCGGTACCAACGCCGAAAATATTGCTGACGCGCGAAAATGAACTGGCCAAGACCATCATTACCGGTGCCAACCAGATCACTTTGCGGATCTATGACAATGGCAGTGTAGATGGCGATACCATTTCGGTATATGTCGACAAGAAACTGGTATTGTCGAAAAAGCGGTTGACTGAAAAGGCCATCACACTCACCCTCGACCTGAGTGAAGACCTACCCTACCACGAATTGGTGATGGTGGCCGAAAACCTCGGTGAGATCCCTCCAAACACATCATTGATGATCGTGGATGCGGGCAAAAAGCAATACGAGGTCCGGATCACCTCCACCGAACAAAAGAATGCGATGGTGATCTTCCGGTTTGACAAATCGGTGCCTTAATAAAATCATTGAGCCTAGTAAGCCCGGTAGCAACAGCGCCGGGCTTTTTTATTGGCATCAGTATCACCAAACCACATTTGTCAACAACACAAGCCTTCCACTCCCCTGCCAGCTTCGCAAGTAGCACTATATACATGGTGGTGATGTTGTGCGGTGTTATTCCGGTGTCAATGGAGCGACTGCCTGGCGGGTAATTACATCGTATTCCGAAAGCTTACTGACACGATGCCGTTCACATAAAATTGAACAGGCAGATCGTAATAAATCTTAATTTCCAATAAAATCCCCTGATGCGTTTTATTCTCCTGTCCTTTTTGGTACTATGCAGTAGTGCGCTTGCGGCACAATCCCTCACCGGCATCTGGCGCGGAAAGCGTACGCAGGGTTCACAAGGTTGTTTTCCTGAATACTTTCTGGAGTTACACATCACCTGGTCAAACGAGACGAGTTTCATGGGCAACGCGTACAGTTTTGTCAACGAAAAACAGTATACCAAAGTCAATTTTACCGGCAAATTCAACCCGCTCAATAAACGCATGGTGATCACAGAAAGTGCCGTATTGCAATACAGCGTGCCGGATCATTGCATACCCTGTATCAAAATATACGACCTTACCTGGTCGAAGAATGGCAAACAGGAAGTGCTGGTGGGCGATTGGACCGGGCATGAGATGGGTAATAACAATCCTTGTCCGCCGGGCAAGATCACCCTCAACCGCGAAACGGTGCCCACCTTCCCCGTCGACCTCTACCAAAGTGACACGTTGCTGAAATTGCAAAAGAACTTCCGGTTGCAAGACCGGGAAAAGGAAGTGGTACAAACCATCGAGATCGATACTCCAGCCATCAAGATCGAACTGTACGACAACGCAGAGATCGACGACGATACCGTGAGCATCTTCGTCAACAACACGCTGCTGCTCCACAAAAAACGACTGACCGACCGGGCGCTGCCGGTCACCTTCAATGCATTTCCCGGAACAGACTACGAGTTGATGATGTATGCGGAAAACCTTGGCCGCATCCCACCGAATACGGCGTTGATGGTCATCACGGCCGGCAAAAAACGATACGAGGTCAGACTATCGTCGAGCGAGCAAAAAAGTGCCGTAGTGAAGTTCAGGTATTTGAAGTGAAGGCAGCCTGGCATATAGGCAACGAGAAAAAGGATAGCTATCATCTATTTAACCTTGCTAATAAGACAAATGCCCCGCTCTCGCGGGGCATTGTTGTGTTTGCGTCGGTCCTATAGCCGAAAAGTTGGATTAGAAACCTTGTCTTCCGCCACCTTGTTGGCTAGCCGGCTTGCGTGGTAATTTCTCATCACGCTGAGCGGCATGGTACACGAAAGAAGCGATCACGGTAGCAGCCTGTTTCAGGTCATCTGCCTGCAGGTGATCGTAAGAGTCCATATTGGTATGGTGCGTACGGGTATTGTATTCGATCTCATCCTGTATGAACTGGAAGCCGGGTAAGCCGATACCATCAAACGACTGGTGGTCGGTACCACCGGTGTTCTGCAGGGTGACGGTTGTTGCGCCGAGGTCCTTGAAGGGCTCGAGCCATTTGGCAAAGATGGGCTTTACCCCTTCGTTGCCCTGAAGGTACACGCCCCGTACTTTACCCGTTCCATTGTCGAGGTTAAAATAGGCAGATACCTTATCTCCTTCAACATTATAGCGGCGGGTAGTCGTATCAGTAAAGTGATTGCGTACATAGTTGCGTGAACCATGCAAACCTTGCTCTTCCCCACCCCACAAAGCGATCCGAATGGTACGGCGTGGTTGAATGTTCAGCACTTTCAGGATGCGGATGGCTTCCATCATGACGGCACAGCCTGCTGCATTGTCCGTAGCACCCACAGAACCATGCCAGGAGTCGAGGTGACCACCGAGCATGACCAGTTCTTCTTTCAGTTTGGGATCGGTGCCTTTGATCTCGGCGATCACATTGTACCCTTTGAGGTCACTGGTGTAGAACTTCGATTTTACGTCAACATCGATCTTGACGGGGATATTAGCCGCTACCAGTCTCTGCAGCGACATATAATCTTCGTAAGCCAGCATGATATCCAGGAAATTCTCGGGGCTGCCGCCAACATAAGCGCCACCACCTTGTACAAACAGGGTACCATCACGACCGCGGGGGCTGGTGCTCAGCAGGGCAATAGCGCCTTCTGCTTTGGCCATTTCGCGGATCTTGGCCTGCAGGGCTGCTGCCGCGCCAAAGTTACCACGACCGCCGGGGCCACCAGGACCACCAGGACGGTTGGCCGCTGGCTGGGGCGTCCAGGCTGCCATCTTCGCCAGTTCTTCGTCGGTATGACGACCCGCATCGGCCTTATACGTAGGCTTCAGGGTATCGGTACGGGGCACTAGCAGGAGTTTGCCTTTCAATTTACCCTTGTATTTTTCGAGGTCGGTAGAGTCCTTCACGTTGAAGAGGATCACCTCCGCATTTTTAAGCCCCTTGGTACTGGAGGTCCAGGTTTTGGGAAATGCGATCAGCGGACGATAGTAAGGCGCCGTCATCGCTACGTATGACTTTTCCAACTCCCATCCTTTACCCCAATCGCCCCAGGCTTCGAGCTTGGCGTCGGCTGCCCCGAATTTGGTCAGTTCGGCCTTGGCCCAATTGGCGGCCCGCAGGTAACCGGGAGAGTTGTTGAGACGGGGACCGCTTACCTCGGTGAGGTAAAAGACGATGTCCATCACTTTGGAGTTGTTGAGCCCTTCCTGGCGGATCTTTTGCACCATGGCATCATCGAGCTTTTCGGACTGCGCGAAGGCCATGTACCCTGCCAGCAAGGTGGAACAGGTGAACAGTAGTTTTCTCATGAACAATAAAAATTTATGGTTGGACGCGAAAAGTAGGGGTTTCCTGCTGTAAACCCCGATGCCAATGCGATAATTTGTACCTGGCCGGGATGGGCGGCGAGGACCAGGCCCCCATCGCCATCCATAATAAATATTTACCATGCGCCAGGTAATCGGCAACATACACACCAAAAAAACCGGCGGACGCTTTCAAAGCAGCACGCCGGTTCATAAAAGAAGTTCATTATTTACTAGCCATAACACCGTACCCCAAACAAAGCAGCAGGTACGTCGGCAGAAGGATGATCGAGTTCGATGATCAGCTTTTCAACCGCCACCGGTTTCTCCAATTTGATCTTGTTATGGGTGCGGTAGTTGCCATTTACTGCAGCCAATAGCTGTCCCGATTCATTCTTGATACGATAATTCCTTACACAGAATGGCATCACGGTTTCCGGATGGTGCATCAGCACAGATTCCAGGGGATGATCATAGTCTGCATCAAAAAAAAGATCGATACTATTGATGGTTTGAGGGGTGCCCCATCCGATGCTTAGCCTCGGATGAGGATCCTTCCAGTCTGCCACCCAGGCATTGGGGCGATCAGTAGGCCGATCGATTCCATTGCGGATATTGTCGATTCCAAAAGCATTCAATGCAGCAGTGTATTTGAAAGCGATATTGTGCCCCTCCGGCCTGCGCTGCGGACACCAGAACTCGAAAGTATCCATACCGATATCTTCAGGTGGCGTCTGCTTGCCATAATTGGAAACTGCTTTGTTGATGGTATTGAAAACAGATAATATCCCTGTTACTCTTTTACTGGTATGATGCAACTGGACCAGCGGGTTCTTCATAATGGTCAGAAATGCATAACCTGGTTTTTCCATAACGGCGTCGAATGCGATCTGCAAACAATTGCGGCCGGGTTGTATAGCAAGAACCTGCTTTGCCAGGCTGATATCCGGCGTGTGATTACCCTGCTTACTGCTGATGCGCAATTCTAGTTCCAGCTGCGTCTCGGTTTCCGATTGCACATGAATGACAAAGGGAGCTACTTCGCCAGCCTCCAGCGGTACCATTTGCGCAAGAGAAAGCGTCAGCGGCTTCAGAAAACCTTCTTCCGGCAGTTCCTGCAATACCAGTTCACTGCTCGCCTCGATGGTGGCGATCTGCACTTTATCAGCCTTGTCAACGAGGGCTAGTCCGGGAATATATTGACCTGTTTGCTGCAGGCGCTGTTGCAACGCGCCAATTCTGCCCTTTTGAATGATCTCCGCAGGCAACAGCCCTTCTTCTTTACACAGCGCAGCCGCCATACCTACGGCTTGCGAAGCATAAGCAGCGGTGGCCATTACCCGGGTAGAACCAAAAGCGACATGCGAAGCACTAATGATTCGCCCGCCCAGGAAAAGGTTGCTGATATTCCGGCTGTACAGGCAGCGATAAGGGATCTGGTAAATCCCTTTGGCGTGCCATTGGTTGCAACCGGGTTTTTCACTGAATACACCGTCGGCCGGGTGAAGATCGATACTCCAGCCACCAAAAGCTACCGCATCTTCATGCGTCCGTTGCTCAACGATATCCTGTTGTATCAGCATATAGTCGCCTTCAAACCGGCGGCTTTCCCGTTTGCCGGGGATCGTACCCACCCATTCGAGCGTGAGATTGGCCGCCTCCGGAAAGGCGCCTGAGTTTTTGATATGGTTCCATACGCCATAGATCACTTTCCAAAGCTCCCATTTGATCTGTTCGGTATCGTGCACCGTGTCCAACCGTCCACCATACTCGATCCACCAAAGCTTACACCCAAACTCCTGTGCATTGAATGATTTGAAACGAGGTATCTGGGCAATATCCTTCAGTGCAAAGGCAGGCGGTACAAAATTGACCGGACGGCCCGTATCCTTACTATAGAAATACAAAGTATGTCCGAGCAGTTCTCCGTATTCTTTCGTGGGCGCAAACAGCTCGCCAAACTCCTCCATACTTTCCGCCCCCATGCGAAAAGCAGCACCGGACAGGAAACCCACTACCCCATCGCCCGAAGCATCACAAAACAAGGGCGCAGACAACACATATTCTGTCTGGTTTTGACTGCAGAATGCTTTTACCGAGCTGATCTTGTCTGCACTTTCTTTCTCCACATCGTATACCGCCGTATTGAGCAATAACTTGATATTGGATTCATTGACTACTTTATCCAGCAACAGCATGTCCAGGATCACGGCATTACCTTCCGGATTGCGATACGTATTCTCCACCAGAATTTCATCGATCACACCACCTTCACGGGCCCAGCGGTTGTTATTGCCCATATGCGAAGTGGCGCCCAGCACCCACAGCCGCACTTCACTGCTGCTGTTACCGCCCAATACGGGCCTGTCCTGTACAAGTACAACGGTGCAACCTTCCCGTGCAGCGGTAATTGCACAGCAAACACCGGAAAGACCTCCACCTACAACGACCAGGTCTGCCTGAATCTTTTTGTTCATCAACGAGCGCTTGTTTCCTGTACTGTTCTTATCTACTTTCATCGTTACCTGTTATAAATATTTGAATAAGGTTTAATGATAGGTACCTACTCATTTGCCCAGGGTTACCGTTTCCGTTTTCAGCGCTGAGCCATCTACGCCGGTCAGCGAGAGATAGAATTGTACGGTAGCTGCTTGTGCTGCCGGTACTGTAAATTCAAAAGGATAGGCAACATCATCGATCCTGACTTGCTCACCATCCGGTTTAGTACAAAACAAAGTGGCTTTGCTGAACTTATTATCGTCTGCTTCCAGGTACACGAATAACCTTCTGTCGTATTGACCGAGGCGTATCAGCATCGCATGAGTCCCGCCAGGCTTGAGTTTTACATAATCCCTTCCAGCTATTCCGTAATTCGAATTCAACAACGCCTGCTGAAATGATGACCGGATAGCTGCGCCTTCGATGCGCACCGCTGTAAGGCCGTTGGCCGGCACCTGGATCTCGAAGCTGCCATCTTTGATGGCCTGCTGCCGCTGGCCGGTGAATGATTGCACCACACTCCCGTTTCGTAATTGCACACGGGCCGGATCGATACGCACGTTTGTCGTTACTGCTTTGGTCGATTGGTTGGCAAAGGCCAGGTAGAGCGTATTGCCTTTCCGGGCTGCGACATAATTCAACTCGTTACTGGCAATGTTCAGCAACCGGGCAGGCATCCACAACTGCACCTCCTTTTCCGAATAAAAGGTTCCTTTTTGTGCACCATATAATTTGTTCTGCAGATAAGCATACCCTTCCATGTATTCCGACGGAAAATCGATCTGCCCCTTGCTGCGCACGAAAGCATCCGTCACCAGGTAGTCGAGCAACATACTCGCCATCGGTAGAATATGATTGTAATGAAATGAATTCACACTCTGCGCCTTGTGCTCATGCAGGGGAAAGTCAAGCTTTTCATAAGCGGTCGTTCGCTCCGTATTGATGTGATAACCCGGGAAATTACGGTAGCGGCCGATCATGGCTGCCTTGGCCACCTGCACCAGGAAACTGTCTTTGGCATAATAACCCAGCCGCAGCATCCAGGGTGCATAATTCGCCATGAAGATGCCACGGTGACCGGTAGAGGTGCCCGAAGACTCCGGTGTAAGGCCGATCTCCGAAAGCCGCCAGGCCGGCGCCTGTTCTTCCGGGTAGTACATTTGTGTATGCCCCTTTGACCGCAGGTACCAGTACATCGGTGCTTTACCGCCTTTGTTGACGGTAATCAGGCTATCCGGTATCGCCGGACTCATCCAGGTAAACATAGTATAGTTGCGTGCCCCTTCCCTGGCCGACTGCAGGTAACGGTCATTGCCCGTCAGTTCATACAATTGCAGGAACTCGATCCACCGACCGGTAAAAGTGGGCCAGAAGAAATAACCGGTTTGCATGGGATCATTGAAAGCAGTTTGTGGCTGATCGATCCGTTGTGCTATATAGCGGTCTGCACCAGCAACACTGGCCTGCAGGTATTTATTATCGCCGGTGGCTTTATACAACCACATATCGCTGATCCAATTCCTGCCTACCTCTTTGTATTCCATATTGCGCACCCGCGTGGCATGGTATTCTTTTTCAGCCATGGCCAGGAAGAAAGGATTCTTTTTCCCAAACACTTCGTACAGGGCCAGCAATTCGGATATCGGTGCAATAGGTCCTTTCATTTTACGGCTGGGACTTTGGATCTTCTGCGTACTATCCAACGCAAAAAGAAACTTCTCCCGGCTCAGCATAAACTCCATCAGGGGATATGCCCGCTTTTCAAACATCACCGAATCATCGCGCACGATCGCCAGCTCCAGCGGATTCAGGCTCGACACGTTCTTTACGGCGCCCGGGACATCGGTACTATAGGCACAGCCTTTAAGGCTGTCGATGAACCAGGCATAATGCGACAAGGAATAATCCACCATATTGTCCAGCGCTGTATTCAGCGAAGCGATATCGTTTTGCCTGTAGTCCCGGAAACCGAAAACTGTTCTGGCCAGTTGCTCATAAGTCTGGTTGACCGTCATCGGCGACACGACCAGGTAACAACTGAAATCGAACGACTGGCCTGGCTCCATTTTCGATTGATAGCCCCCAGGCAACGGTGCATAGATCTGTGGCTGCAATTGCTTTTGATCATTGACCAATGCCACACCAAACCGGCTATTGGGTAAGGTAGGCAGCGGTTGAAAAGGCAGTTCTTTGCTCGCCGCCAGTACGCCAATGGTATTGGCACCATCAAAAACCAGCGTCGATGGCAGGGGCGCCATAAAGGCCGGTGTACAATAGGCAGCGTCCGGAATACGCTTTTCCTGCCAGATCAGCGGTTGCCAGATACCAGCTGCCTGGTCAGGCGTAAAGGAAGGAGCGCCCGTGTATCCCACGCTGTAATAACCGGGTTTATGAGGCTTGAAAGAAAAATGCAAAGAAGGGTACGGACCTTTTTCTAACAGGTACGCGGTTAAAGTAAAATCTCCGGTAGCGGGGAATAGAAAAAATATTGTGTCCTGTACTAGTTGAAAGCCTGTAGCCATCAATACCGTACGATCACCGGCATGATATATATTAGCGGTCCTGCCTTCAGCTTTCGTACGCAGGATCCGGTCATCGAAACCATCACCCGCCATGGCAGCACCAACCTTTTTCTGTTTGAAATCATTCCGGCTGCTGTCACTCACTTTCCAGGTGAGTACATTGTATTCTACTTTTTGTAATCCGGCCGGCTTCAATGCCATTCCCGGATCGGTTGCATTATAGAGAATGGTAAATCCCGGTAAGAAACGATAGTCTTTTTTCCCGCTTTTGATGATCAGGTCTTTCTTACCCACGACCACCTGTGCCCGCAACATAATAGCCGGGACATGGGCGACAAGCAATAGCAGGCAATAGCTCAACAATCTTCCTTTCATAACAGATCACTGCTTTATTTGGATCACCAGACCACCGTTGGCCGGCAGGTTGAATGACGATACTGTATTCTTATTGGGTAGCTGCTTTGCGCGCATAAACCCTTTCCCGTCTGCCGCATCGGTGATCACCGTTACCTTGCCCTTTACCGGGCTTCCGGCAAAAGCCGGGTTTAGCTGAAAGGGCATTTCCCGGTCAGTGCCATTGATCACCGCGACATACCAGGTATTACCCTTGCGGCGTGCGAAGGCCGCACAAGTGCCGATATCACTGCCAGGCAGCACAATGGTACTGTCCCAGGTAGTGGGCAATGTATTAAGCAAAGGCAGGATAGGTTTGTATACCGGTTGCCGTAGTAATTCCACCGGATTTTCTGCAATGCACTGAAACGGCGAGTCGAAGAGGTACAACAACGCCAGTTGATGGGTATAGGTGGTATTGGCCCGGTTACTGAAGAAGGCGGGCGTATAGTCGCCATGGCCGCATAATAACCGGGTGAACGGCAACGCCGCATTGTGCCAGGCGGGGATAGGCTCGTTCATGATATTGAGTTCCATACCGCGGATCCCCTCGCGGGTGAGCTCATTGGGATAGGTTGTGCTTTCACCGGTAGGTGCCTGACAGCCATGGAAATTCACCAGCAATTTTCTGGCGGCGCAAGCCCGTAGCAGCCCGATCTCAAAATCGATGAAGCCCTTGTCTTCACTGTTCATGAAATCGGTTTTGATGCCCACTGCCCCACTGCGGCGGATGCTATCGAGAAAAAGGTTTCGCAGCACGGTATCCAGCAGGTCTTTGCTGTGCTTCCATACCCATACCCCTACCTGCTTGTTAGCAGCATAGCGGCTGAGTGAAGTCAGCTCTGCCCACTTATCGGTCCACTTTGTTTCCCAGCCTTCATCGATCAGGGTATATTGGAAACGGAGCTTCGCCGCTGCATCGACGAAGCGCCTTTCCTCGGCAGGCTGCATATAATTTTCTTCGTTGCGCGAGATCCAGCTCCACACAGAAACACCAGGCTTGATCCACGAGCGATCGGCAAAAAGTGTAGCATCGGGAGCGGGATTCAATAACGGAATAACTTTGTTATTGACCAGCTCATCGAGGTTCTTCGCAAACAGGATCACCCGCCAGGGCGTCGATAATTTTTCGCGCACGGTAAAGCCAGCCTCTCCCTCTGTAAAATTCACCTGTACTGTATTGTCACCGACAGCCTTCAGGCGCATACCACTGTAGCCGTACAATGCCGCTTCGGTTACCACCATGTATTTATTGTCCGGCAATGCTGCTACCAGGGGTTTCCCTTGTATCGGCCCCTCTGAGGAGACCGTAGGCAACTTATCGGGCGTTGTTTGCTGCCAAAGACCGGCATAAGATTTCAGTTTCCAGTTGCTGTTCCTTTCAAAATACCAGATACGCGCCTGATCGGGAAATTGAAACGTGGTCAGTTCCTCCTGCACCCGAACGGGTTGCACTCCTGCAGGCCGATAACGGAACGCAAAGCCATTATCGAACAAACGGAAGGTAACTGTGTCGGTCGCTTCCTGTTGGCGTACCAACACCACGTATTCAATACTATGACTATTTACGGGCCGTTCACCCAGCCCAATTAATCTCACCTCACGCATATCCTGCCTGCGGTGAAGCCTGATATCCGACACTTGGGTTCCAACGCTTCTTCCATCTGCCACGATACCGAGGGTTGCCTGTTTCACCAGTACGACATCACCCGCCTTCAAATGATAGCTGAGTTTTCCGTGAGCAAGGTAGAGTTCTGCTTGCAGGGATTGATGAGGACTGGTCAGCCGGATCGGCTCACCGGCCATAGAAAGGCCAGCCAGACATACGAGGACTATGGTAAGCAATACGCGCATAAGTAACAGGTTTCAAATTTAGTCACGACCATGTTTTGCCTATAGCGTCTACGCTATAAAATCAGGCTGGGAACATTCCCAATTCATGGGAATGTTCCCATAGTTACCGGTTCCCGTTCACGGGTTGTAAAGGTTTACCGTTCAGTAATATTTTGCCGAGGTAGAAGACTGTCCTGTCATAGCGGCCGGGGTTGGCCGTAATATCCTGTAGTTGCTTTTCACCCAGTATAGCCCGCTTATCAGCCTTATCCGCAGAGATGCGCACCGTAACCGTATGTTCACCCGGCGCGAGCCGGATGCAGTCAAACTGGCCCCGGTAGCGGTTATTACAGAAGCTGTTAAACCGATTAAGGTATGCAGTCCCACCATCTCTGATGGCGGACACCCTTGTACCTGGCAGTACGCCCGATATCTGCACCGGACGACCATCCACTTCAATTGCCAATTGACCCACTTCAGGGCCACCGATATCGAAGAAGCCAAAGAGGTCGCCGGAGAACCGGAACGTAAATCCAGCGCCGGGTCGTTCTCCTTTCAAGAGGTAAGGGAACCAACCTTTGAAAGAGTTTAGATAGCTACTGTCTGCCGGATCGATCTTTTGCCAGTCCCCTTCAAACCGGGCAATGGATTCCGGGGCATACATGCCGGCGGCTTCCCAGTTACCGGCGATTACCGGAACAGGCAATCCATGTTGCAACTGCCCGGCAGTAGATTGCATGCGCTGCATACTGCGCGCAATAGCGCCTGCATAGAGATCGCCGCCTGCTGACAACGGATGGATCCCATCCACCGAAAAAATCGTTTTTCCCGGTATGGACCGACTATCCGATTTCCAGACCAGCTTATCTTCCTGCTCCAGCATAGCTGGCTGCATACCCAAATGAATAGCCGGTATGCCGTAGTGTGCTGCAATCGAATCAAAACCAGCTATATTATCCGGCACTTTACCGGCTGCGTAGAACGCAGTCTGCCCATTGAACAATGTATAGAGCAGGCAGATGTCGATGGTGGGATCTTCACGGCGGATCTGCCGGATCATACCTTCCAGTCCATCCCGGTAAGCGCCATTTACCGCAAATTCGATAAACACCAGGTCGGGCCGGTATTGCAGCAACTGTTCCCACAACCGGCAGGCACCCAAATCTGTGCCGGTACCCGACACGCCTGCATTGATCGCCTTCATAGGTGTGCGCGGATACATCGACTGGATAAACCGGGCACTACCGGCCCGATAGCCCTGCACCGCCTGGGTGATGCTGCCACCGATATAGCCGATGGTCACTGCTTTCCCGGCAGCTGCCTTCTTAAAAAAATTAGGTAGTCCATCACGTACGGTACATTCCTGTACATTATCGAACGGCAATGGCGTTATCACCCGCACTTCCCTGGCACCGGGGTCAAAGAACAAGGGCGAAGCGCCGGATTGCGAGGCCGCAATCAATTTATCCCTGCTTTCATCGCTGGTCTTATTCACCTGTGCGCAGGCAACGCTGCCCATCACTAATATAGCCATTATGGAACAACAGATCCGCATAAGTATAGTCTATTCAAATTGTATGTTGGTGGTCGTTAGTTTTCCATCACTGCCCTTTAACTGCAGTTTCCCTGTCAGCGGTTTGCCAGCCGGCAATTTATAGACCGACCATTCATACGGGTAACTATCCTTACTCACCTGTGTGCCTGCTAGGGAAAAACTTATACTGGCACCGTCAACAGGTCCCGCTTCCAGGTAACCATATATAGAATCCCAGCCAAAAGGCGACCGGATCCTGAACACATAACATTTACCGTAGGGCGCGCCCAGATCGATCACTTGCATGCCGTGCTGAACGGGTGCCTGCACTGCGGGTTTGTTGGTTGCCTTCAATGGAACCGATAAGGCCACCATTCCTTTGGCCGGCACGGATATTTCCATGGCGCGGTTCTTCAATGGAATAGGCTCTTGTTTACTGCCATCAACGTGTTGCAATACCGCAGGGCCCGTAGCTGCCACAGGCACTTCCACGCCAAGCGAGATATCCGCCGTTTGTCGCTCCGCCCCTTCATTCATCACCAGTATCCAGAAACGATCATCGGATATAGCCGTTACATAATTAAAGCCAGGTCGGTCAATCGTCACAAGGCCACGTTTCATCCAGAGACTGGCAGCCTGGTCACCAAACACCGTTCCCTTGCCGGCACCAAAAGCCCTGTTGTTGAACCACACGAATCCATCCTGCTTACCGAAGGGGAATTGCACTTTTCCATTCGACCGCGTGATCGCTTCCGTAATGAGGTAATCAAGGGTGAATGCCAGGTGCGGCGGAATATGGTGGTAATAGATCGAGCTTACATCTGGTCCTTTATACGGAAAGTCTTTGGAGTGCGTAATATCTGTAAAGCCGGAAGCATAATACCCAGGATAGGTCGAGAAACGTCCTATAACTGCGTTTCGTGCATAGGTGAGGAAGATCTTTTGCTGACTGTACTGGTGCAGCCTTAACAGGTGCGGTGCCCAACTGCTCATGAAGACAGGCCTTACGGTTTTACCCGCATCGAAATACGTGAAAGGCTGTTCAAAGCCCAGGCCTACCGGCGACACCAGCCATTGCGGCACCTGCTTTTCCGGCGCATCGCCCTTCACCCGGGGAAAGCCCAGGCGGTATCTTTTATCGCCTTTCCACCACAAGGTAGTATTGCCTTCGTATTGATTGCCCGGGTGAATAACCTGCAGGGTATCCTTTACCTGGGGATACGAGCGTATACCCGCCACGGTGTGATAGGCAGATGATTCGGCGGCCTCCAGAAATCTTTTCTCCTGCGTCGCCTCATAAATGTCGATCATGTCCCACCAATAGGCATAAAAAGAAGTATTGTAGAAAGGTTCTCTCGACAGTGGCTTCGTAATGGCCCCATTAACCTGTAATGCAATAAACCGGTCTGCACTCACCTTCGCTTTATTGAGCCACTGCTGGTCACCGGTAAGCCGCCAGGCGGCCAGTTCCTGCGTGTAGGTCGGCACTTCCACGGAGTACCCTTTTGCAGGCCGTATCGCTCCACCTGGCAAAGCGATCTCCCTTAACCAGGGGTTTGCCTCACCCAGCAAACGATTCAACCCTTCGTAGTAGTTGGTGGTAAATTGTGATCCAAAGGGACTCAGTTGTAGAGACTTTTTATCACTGTTGAATGGGGTGCCGGACACCGCTTTAGCCCAGCGAAATCCACTGCGCGATAAGGTATATTCAATGGTAGGCAAAGCGCGTTTGAGGTAGAAGTCTTCGTCTTTGGTCATCACTGCCACCGATACCAGGGTGAGTGGCGAAGCATGTACCACCGTCGGCACAACAGCAGGATTGGCCTCGATATCATAAAAGCCTTTCAGTCCCGCATCCCAACCTGCCGCCGAATCGTTCTTCATCAGCTCCACCATATTGAAAGCTGTTTCCGTCAGCGAAGTATTATCCTGTTTACGATAATCAGTCACGCGGTAGATGCTGTCCGATACATAGGTCAACACCTCGTTCCATCCTGTGGCGAAAGCACCGATGGCAAACTCCCGCTTTAAAATACTTCCCGCCGTCAGTTTAGAATCCGGCTGACCAAGGATGGGTGAAAAGGCTACTGGCTGCACGCGGTTGCTTTCATTTTTTACGGTAAACCCAAGGGGGCCGTTGGCACTGCCCCAGTCATTGGGCGCAAAGCTGCGCGCCAGGCCGCTGGCAAACGTGCTGACTAGTCCCCATTCAGTTCTCATCTCGGCAATCGACACCGGCTGCGGCATCATCCCGGATGGTACCATCACCGGTTGAGGAGACAAGCGCTGGTACTGGAACATGGGTGGCAACAATATATTGGTGGCGCTATCGGCTGCTATGCTTTGGAAGGCAGCCAGCCCCATACTGTAATAACCAGCAAGCTGTGGTTTATATTGCAGGTTCACTTCCACATGTCTCGCCCCGGGCGCCAATGACCAGGTACCTGTCAGAATCGGTTCCCCGGCCACGGTATAGTTTACTTCGATCGTTTGTGCATTCAACTGCTTTGCCGCCACCGGTATGGCTTCCGTCACCTGACCGGCAAAGAAAGGATTGAGGATAACATCCGTTTCCAGGATGGAGTATTTATGGCCGTTATTCTCAAATGAGGTGAGTCCGGTACTACCATTCCAGGAGGGAAAGAAATTGCCAAAGCCGAGCTGCGGATCGTCGGCCCGAATGATATACACTTTATGGTCTTCCCGCTTCGCATCCATACTGCCCCACTTACCTTGTATGCGGATATCCGTTTTAGCCACCAGCCGTTTTGTTTCGCTGCCCGTTGCCGGCATGAACCGTACGCGCACCTCATCGTTTTGGATCGATGCTACAGGTGGTCGCACACCGCTGGCCAGTGCCGCAGATAGCTGGGGAAATTGCACCGGTGTTGGCTGCACGACCACCGGCTTCACCCGCAGACTCGTCAGTGTCGATAGCGGCTGCGCATTGGGATCAAAACCATCGGCCGCTGAGAGGATGATCGCATCACAGCGTCCGAAATTACCCCGGCTGTCATTGAGCCTGAGCACTGCATTGCCTGCCGGCAATGTCACCGTTCCTGCTTGCTCCCAATAGAATCCCGGTTTACCATGCCTGCCCGATTCCTCTGGCATAATTTGATCGTTCACCGAAAGCCTGAACAACCTGGTGCCTGGCCGGTCGTTTGGATAATCGGCCGCCCGAACCCATACCTGGTAATTGCCTGCCTGTTTCACAGCTACTACAGTCAATGCATCGACCGCTTTGGTCTTGCCAGACATAACACGCAGAATACTGTTGTTGAAAAATCCTTTACCTCCCTCCCGCTCTACCACCCAGCCACCTTTGAACTGGAAGTCTTCTGCTTCAATGAGGTATTGAGCCTGTTGGCCACGGGCTATGGCAGCGCCCAACAAGCAACTGATGAAGAACAAAACACGCAGGTTTTGCATAATACAATTTTGAAGGGTTTTCTACTACACGGATCACCAGGCGATCTCGATCACCTGCATACCATAAGCGGGGATGGACAGCTTCCATCGGTCACCGGTTGGCAACGTTGATCGCCGGCCATCGGCATCCCGCAGGTGAACTGCCCCGTGACGGATACGGTCGTTATTCAGTATCTTATTGTAATCGACGGTTATCGTTGTTGCCAGTAGATCGTCATCATTATTCAGCAACAGCAAGAAGAGTTTTCGTTGCGTCGTATCGATGGCACCGAAATAGTCCAGATAGGGGCTATCTGTCTGCAACATGCCTTGCTTCAGCAGCAAAGATGCTGATTGACCATACACCTTACCAGGCTTGAAGCCATAGCTCTGGTGTGGGCCTACCTTGGGCGTGATCCATCCGCGAGGGAAACTCACCTGGCCTTTTGAACGCAGCGACGCTTCCGACAGCAGGTAATCCGTGATCCAGCCGATCTGCCACCAGGCGTGATGCGGATACGGCCCCGCTCCCCGGTTCATGACATCCCAATAGTAAGACGCTACGCTGGTCGACGAGTCGACAAAAGCATCGCGTCCCAACGCTGCGGCACGCGCCATTGTCAGGAACAGGGAATCTTGGGTGAGGGAAAACATACGTACGAAAAGCCCGGCATGACTAGCGAGTAATATCGGCCCACGTAAGGTGGCAGAACCAAAGCTGCCGCCGTGTTCGAAACTGAGGCCCACCTGACTGATCTCCCAATCGCGCCGGGGTACACCGCGTACCGATTTCTGTAATTGGGAAGGTATGGGATGCGTATACACACTGGTGGTATACAATTGAGCTGTTCTGATGGCCGCATCCTGGTGACGTTTATCTTTTGTGATAGCGTACAGATCAAGCAAAGCCTGTGCACTCTGTCCCGTTGCAAAGTCGGGGGCGAACCGCGTATCGCCACACACGCCGGTAAAATGCCCTTTATCGACCGCATGGGTCATAAACCATTCTGCTCCTTTGATAGCGCCCTGCAGGTATTTTTGATCGCCCAACAATTTATAAGCGATCAACAAACCATAGAAAGTGGGCCGCAGGTCTTCCAGGTCGGTAAACATAGGCTGTTGCGTGGCATGATCGTAGGCCACCGCCCAACGGCCTTCGGGGCTCATCCAGTTTAGTAATTTGTCGGCTGCCATCCGCACTTCACGACGCATGGCTGTATCATTGGGCTCAAACAACAATATATTGCCGGCATCCATCAACACATAATACGTGGTACCGATGGGCTCCACATAAGGTCCCCACTCTTCCGTAAATTTTTTCTTCGTAGGCAGGTAATATTGACCGGCAGCCGAACCGTAGAAGAAGCCCGCCACCGTATCTTGTTGGGTGAGTTTAAAATTGCGCGCATAGGGAAGTCTGGTGGCCTGCAATACCGGATCGCCGGAAATACGGGCCAGCATCCACATCGCGCCATAGTCTGCATTCTTGATGGCAAAGCCATCGCCGCCATGCACACCACCGCGGTAATCCTGCGCGCCGATGGTCAGTCCGCGGTATTGTTCGGTCCTCCATTTGGAGGTACTGTCGTCGATCACATACTGGTGCATCCGTTGAATGCGATCGGTGAGGGAATGACCGGCCTGTTTCAAAGACAAAAAATCCTTTAGCCGGTACACATCATTCGCGGCATGTTTATATACATTGTACCAATTGTCAGCCTTGATGGTATACCGGAAAGAAAAACGAACAGTATCACCCTTTTTCAGCCAGGATCCTTTTTCACCCAATATGGGATGCCAGGCCATAGGCGTCAATTGGGCTGCCCTGTTCATAACAGACAATCCCAACTGCCAGGTGTTTTGTGTACTATGGTCCGTCTCCCAGGGGTCGCGGCTGGTGCCGGGTTCCGGGATAACGGCGAAGGTGATGCCTTGTTTATTGGTAACGAGTGGTGATAATGTACTCGCCGTCCTTTCACGGGTCACTACCGGCAAGGCAGGTATGCCTTGTCCATATCCATAAGATTTTACCAGGTTCATTTCGATCGCGCTGCCCTGAAAATGTCCGGGCACCATGGCCCAGGCAAGGTCCTTTTCCGCCGTAGTGGCGAGTGTGGGCGATGCCAGGGAAAAGAAACCATCAGCTTTGGCCTGCAATACAAGGTCGACCAGGATATCGCTGCCGTAGGCAGCATCCATACGCCAGGTGGCTGTCACCGTTGCCTTGTCCAGTTGCTGACTGAACTGCAACTGCTTGCCCACCTGCTTCATTTGCGCAGGATAGAATCCTGCCGCCTCGCCGGACTTATTGAGCGCCACGGGTAGCAAGGTCTGCTTCCAGGGCGGCAGGATATAGCGGTATTGCGGCTCCGGTATATCAATCAGTTTTCCTTGTTCATCATATACTTTGGCCGGCACCGTATCGGGCCTGGCGGCGGTATACAGGAACATATACTCGCCACTAAGGCCCGGCAGCAATAGCCATTTGTTGCCTTGCTTCACCGCCAGCTTTTGCAAACGCCACCCTGCCTCAGACTGCTGCCATTCTACCTGCAAAGCAGAAGAGGACAAGCTCGCTTTATCAGCCTTTGTTGGCTGTGCTGCCGCAGTAACAGAGCACACAACAGCCGTACAAATAGCCACTATATTTTGGGGGAGGATATTCATGCCTGTTCAGATTGAGTATAGGTAGCAGGCGATGGCTTCATGCCATTGGTATGCTGCGGTATTTTAGCTTTAATGGCTGCGCGGAAGGGAATGATCGCACTCAACAGGATCAACAACGCAATAACGGCCACAAGGCCAGATCCTGCCGTCGTAAGCAGGCTTAGCGCAAGCAACAGTACCGCAATGAAGGCCAGTGCAAAGGCGATCACCCGCAAGCCGAACCTATTCTGCTTTTTCACCTCCAGTGCTTCTTCTTCATTCACTTGTTGCGCATTTGCCTTGCGTTGCGCTTTGCCGGTAAGGTAGGCGTCGTATTCCGGGCTTACCTTATTGGCAGAACGCATATACCACTCCCAGGCAGCCAGCATCATAAACGGCAGGCCTACACCCAATACCATTTCCGCACCGCGGCTGAGTTTGAAACCTAGGGTCAGCGGCAGGATCATTTTAAAGACCAGGTTTACCGCCAGACTAGTCAGGGTGATCGACAAGGTGGCTTTTCCCGTGAGGCGTTTAGAGAACAGTGCCCAGATAGGCGGGGCCAGCAGCGGACCGCCTGTTATGGCGCCGATGCTCAGCGTAAACTCTACGATGCCGCCGATATACGGAACAATGAGTGCAATGCCGATCATACCCAACCCAAATAACCAGGAGGAGATCCGCGCCACCCGCATCAATTGACTATCGGAAGCACCGGGATTGATGCTGCCTTTATAAATATCGTTGGTGAATACTGCCGATACCACATTCAACGCGGTATTGGCAGATGCAGAGGTTGAGAAATACATGCCCGTCAGGATCAAACCCATAAGGCCCGCAGGCAACACATGTTTGCAGATCATCAGGTAGGCATTCTCAGTATCGAGTCCGGTCAATCCCGGATTGATGGTTTTGTACACCATCGGCGGCAACATCCAAAGAATGGGGCTGATCAGGTACAAGCCTGCAAAAAGAAAAGCCACCTTAGAGGCCGACTTAGGTTTGTCAACACTGGTATAGCGTTGCACAAAAGTCCAGTTACCACCGATATAGAAAATATGGTAGAGTGCGAAAGCCAGGATAAAACCCCAGGTATATTCACCATTCACTACCTGGAAAAAGCGGTCGGGCGCTTTCTGCAGGAACTGTTCTACGCCACCCGCCGCATCGAATGCCAATGGCATGATGATAAGGATAGCGGCTGTCAGGATAACGAATTGCAGGATATCGGTGACCATGACCGCCCAAAGTCCCCCCACGGCCGTATAAGCGATCATGAACAAACCGAGCACAATGGTAGTAGGCAGCAACGGAAAGCCGAGCGAAGACCCTACCAGTTTGGCCACGGAATACAATACAGATCCCTTGATGAAAAGGGACACCAGCATAAAGATGTAGATATAACTTTTCTGCACCCGCTCCCCCAGCCTTTCACGGATAAATTCGGCAGCCGTGAGGTTGCCCGTTGCCTTCCACCGGGGCGCCAGGTAAAGCCCTGTAATGAGGCCGCCTATGCACATGGTCCACTGGATGGTAATGGCCACCCAACCATGCTGATAGGCTATGGAGCCCCACGCAACGAAAGTGCCGGCAGAAAAAAAGCTCATGAAAAGCGATAAGCCACCGATCGTCCAGGGAACGGCTTCGCCACCGGCAAAAAATGACTTCAGGTTCCTGCCGGTACGGGCAAACAGGAACCCGATCAGCATGATGAAGACGGAGAAGACAACGATGACAGCGGTATCGATGGTTGAGTGCATAGTGTTGGCGGATATGCTCCAGGGAATTTAGGGAGTTATGGTGATGGTCAGTTCCTTTATGACGCGCGCAGGTGTATTATAATAAGAAGCATTACTGGCTTCAAACACTACCTTGTATGTTCCTGGTTTGTTGAACAGGTCGGTGGCCGGTGCATAACGTGTGAGATTGGTCGTGATATTCTTGATGGCAATTCCCTTATCCGGTGTAGCCGTATTGGGATTGAAACTTTTTGACAACACCCAATCATCGTCTGCATTGTTGGCCGTAGCCTGACTCAGCAGCTGCGCGCTCGTAATTGACCAGTTAGACGCCGGATTCACGAAGCTGACAGACTTCCAGGCCGCGGTAGACATATTGGCCATCGGTGTAACCACACCATCCGGCGCCTGGTTGTCCGCATTGAAAGTGCGTATCACCCACCGGTTAGGACCAGCCAGGGCGGGTGTTACATACCGGAAGGCGATGGTGGCCGACTTGTTGTTATTGGTAAATTCAGAGAGGTCGACCGATCCGGATTGTGTCTGGTCCACACCCGAAGACAGTGTGAACCGGCTGGTCACATCCGTCCAGGTAGCCGTTTTCACATTTGTGGTATCGAACACCCCATTGAAGTCGTTCGACACGAGCACGGTCATGTTGTTGCGGATGCCAAACTGCTGCCAGGTATTGAACTTTACCAGCAGTTTATTGCCCGTAGAGAAAGTTCTCTCGCGGAACTCATATACACGACCGGGCGTACCTGGCCAAAACACCATGTTCTGGGGGCTACCGGTGAAATGAAAGATGATCGAGTCGCCCAGTTTAAACGTTGAGCCGTTAGCCGTGACTTCGAAAGCAGGGGCCTCCACTTCATCGCGCTTGCTGCAGGATCCCAGGAGCAGGCCAGCCAGGGTATATAGAAGAAGTTTATTCATGTCCTTGATATTCGAATGTTGAATAGATATTACCAACCGGGGTTTTGTGATACATAGGGGTTCACAGCGATCTCCGTATTGGGAATGGGGAACAATACGCTCCTGGCCGTGATCCGGGCAGCCTGCTTGATGGCCGCATCGGATAAGGTACTGGGCATATTGGTTTGGTAAGCGGCCACCTGCTGTTGCATGGTGCTGACATAAGTACCCCAACGCAACAGATCATGTTTCCGCAACCCCTCGTAACTCAACTCCCGGAACCTTTCCAGCTTGATGGCTTCGAGGTAGTCGGTCGTAACGATACCCGGATCGAGGTCCACCGTTTGATCGGCCACCGCGGCGGGTTTTCCAAATCCCCTCCTTCTCACCTGGTTAACATACTCTATGCCGGTAGGTGTGGCACCCACTACATGGGCTTCCGCTTCCGCATACATCAGCAATACATCCGAATAGCGGAGCATGGGAAAGTTGATACAGGTAAAATCCTGGTTCTTGGGGGTAGTTACTTCATACTCCCGGCGGTACTTACCGGCGCTTCTTTCATAGATCTGCGTTGAGGTCCAGTTGGTCCTTGTCACCGGCGCTGTTGTACCGGTACCGGTTATCACAAAACGGTAAGGAGCAACGGTCCAATCCCTCCGCAGGTCGCCATCTTCATACGCGCTGTACAGTTTGGCGGTGGCGTGCACATAATCGTAGGCAAATCCTGTATCGATGTTCGGACAGAACACACCCATCCAGGAGCCTACATAGCCGCCCTCGCGGATAATTTCCTGGTTATTGCCAAAGTATTCTACTTCCCAGATACTCTCTTTGATATCGTACCGGTTTCTCGACAAGTTAATGAAGACCTCGGAAAAGCTGGGATTGAGCGCATGTAGCTTCGAGTCAATCACTTTCTGTGCATACAATTGCGCTTCCGCATATTTGGATTCGTCTTTCAGGGGTTCGCCTGCCATGGTGAGGTACACCCTGGCCAACACGCCCTGCACAGCCGATTTACTGACCCGTCCATTAAAGCCATAGGCCGTAATTTCCTTTACCAGCCCTTCAGCCTCTTTCATATCCTGTACGATCTGCGCATACACTTCGGCCAGTGGTGCGCGGGGCAGGCTGGGCTCCAGCGGAGATTTCGTATAGGTGAGTTTCAGGGGCACACCACCCCAGTTATCTGCCAGCACGAAATAGTAGAATCCGCGCAGAAACAAGGCCTGGCCTTTTATTTCATTCTTAACGGAATCGGGCACGTCGGCGCCACCTACCCGCTCGATCAGCATATTGGCGCGCTCGATGCCCACATACAGGGCCTCCCAGCAGCGGTTAAGCTCCAGCATACTTGCATCGAGTGTATTGGACATATAACCGGTAGGCTGGTTCTTGATGAAGAATTCATCACTGAAACTGAGGAAGCCGTACAAGGCACTGCCGTAGGTACGACGATCGCCGAGGCGGTCGTAGACCGATGACAGGGCGCGATCGAGGTCCTCGCGTGTTTTATAATAGGTTTCCGGTGTAATGGAATCGACCGGTTTGGTATCGAGGAATCGCTTGCAGGAGTTGAAAAGCAGCGCCAGGCAGCAGATCGTGAATAGCAGACGCAGGCTTTTGACCGCCCGCCCGGCTACCTGGGGCTGTTTGTTCTTTAGCACCGATGAAAAAAGAATGGGGAACATATGCTAAGCAGTTTAATATCGTTAGAAAGTTACGTTGAGGCCAAGGGTGATGGTCCTGGCTTTGGGATAGGCCGACCAATCGAAGCTGGGGGTGAGTGGAGAGTTCCGTACAGATACTTCCGGATCCACACCCGAGTAATTGGTCCAGGTCACCAGGTTCTGCGCGGCTGCATACAACCGGATGCTCTTGATCTTTATGCGCTTCAACACCGGCGAAGGCAAAGTATACCCCAGGGCAACCGTCTTCAGGCGCAGGTAAGATCCGTCTTCGATCACCCGGTTGGAATACACGTTGGGACTAGTCACCCCGGCCACCGGTAATTCAGCGTCGATATTATCGGGTCGCCACCGGTCTTCAAATGATTTGAACATATTGAGGTAAGGTCTTCCCTCCATGCCTTCAAACACCAGGCGGTTCGCATTCAGCACATCGTTGCCATAAGACCATTGGAAGAATACACTCAGGTCAAAATCGCGGTACCTGAAATTATTGGTGAAGCCGCCGATATGTTTGGGCATCGGGTTACCGATGATTGTCTGGTCATTGGCATCCACTACCCCATCACCGTTGATATCCTTGTATTTCACAAATCCTGGTTTGATGAGTGACCTGTCTTGTCCATTATTGGGGATCTCTTCTTTCAGTTGATAGCTCCCATTGGGCAGTTTGATAAAATCCTGCTCCTGGTACAATCCATCATTGATGAACCCTAGGAACATGGCTACCGGCATGCCCGGACGGGCCAGGTAAGGAAGACCGTTGTTGAAATTGTCGTTCCAGCCCTGTACACGGGTAGTAATGCTTGGCTGATCGTAGTTCAGTTCCAGTATCTTATTGCGGTTGAAGGCGATGTTGAAATTGGTATTCCAGGAGAAACGCTTGTTATCTACATTCATGGTATTCAGGGTAAACTCAAGACCATTGTTAGATACCTTACCGATGTTCTTGTAGCCGTTCAGGTAACCGGAAGAAGCGGCGAGGTTGGCCAGCAGCAGCAGATCGCTGGTGCGCTTGTTGTAATAATCGACTGTCAATGCCAGGCGGTTATTAAAGAACGCCAGATCGAGACCAAGGTCGAGTTGTGCCGTACGCTCCCATTGTAATTCTTCATTACCCACTTCAACCGGGGCAGATCCGGGAATATGTATGTTGTTGAAATAATAACCCGGGGTAGTGTTGCCGCTGCCATTGGTGAAACCGGTTTGGCGTAGTACCGACAGGTACGCAAAATCAGCTACGCGGTTGTTGCCGGTAACGCCATAACTGGTGCGCAGTTTCATATCCGTGATCCAGTCGAACTGCTTCATGAAGCTTTCCTGTTTGATGCGCCATGCGAAAGATCCCGACGGGAAATATCCCCAGCGCCTGCCAGGCGCAAACTTAGATGATCCATCTGCCCGGAAAGAGGCGGTAAAAAGATATTTCTGATTCCAGGTATAGTTCGCTCTTCCCAGGAAGCTCGCGAGTGCCGCTTCCGAATCCGCAGACGTATTGGTGAGCGGAATACCTTCATCGAGACCACTGATGCCCAGTGCTTCGTTGGGCACCTTGCCGGCAGAGAATCCATCGGCAATGGCCCGCGTTCGTTGCAGGGTAAAACCACCCACCACATTCAATACATGGTTTTTATTGAAGCGCTTGTTGTAGGTCAGCGTATTCTCATTGAGCCAACTGGTAAATACATTGTTGTTGATAGAACCATTCACGCCATAGGTTTGCCCGTACACGGTACGGGGATTACCGGCGGCTGTTTTTGAGTTGTTGAAGACCTCCCGGCGGTTACCGTTTCTGGTAACGCCACCGCTGATGCGCAGCGTGAGGTCTTTGGATATTTTATAGTTCAGGTATCCGTTGGCCAGCAGCACATTGGTAAAGCCTACAATATGGGCGTTCTTCGCAGACACGATAGGATTAACGCGCAGGTCGGAATTGGTAGAGATATTGGGATCGAACGCATCGTCGACAAAGCTGAGATCGGCCAGCGAATCACCTGTCAGCGGCCGGTAGCCCCAGGCGCTGAAGAAAAGATAAGAGGAAGCATTGATACCATTCTCGCCACCATTGGTAGCAACCTGACCTTGCGTCCGCAACCAGGAGTAATTGACATTCACACCTACTTTCAGCTTGTCCGAGACAGTTTGATCCAGCACTACCCGGCCCTGGTATCTTGTGAAACCACTGTTGATGATAATGCCCTGCTGGTCGAGGGCTGATCCTGAGATCACATAACGGCTCTTATCATTGCCACCCGTGAGGGAGATGCTATGGTTTTGCATGGGTGCGGTGCGGAAGATCTGATCCTGCCAGTTAACGCCTTCCGCATTTTTATAAGAGTCGAGCGTTTTGCCGTTATTGAGGTAGAGGCCCGATTGGGTCGGGTTGAGCTCCAGTTGGTATTTCACAAATTCGTACGGGCTCATCACCTCCTGGCGTTTGATCTCCTGTTGTAATCCATACCAGGCATTGTAAGTGAGGACCGGTGGGCCGGTCTTTCCTTTTTTGGTGGTAATGAGTACGACACCATTGGCGCCCCTGGCACCATAGATGGCAGTAGCGGAGGCATCTTTTAATACTTCGATCGATTCGATATCATCAGGATTGAAAGCATTGTTGCCGGGGTTCTCGATCGGGAAGCCGTCGATCACATATAGCGGGGCATTGTTCTGAGTAATGGAGTTGCCACCGCGGATAGTGATGAGGTTGCTGGCGCCAGGTTGACCATCGATGGCGCTTACCTGCACACCGGCCACCCGGCCGCCGAGGGCGTCTTCGAAAGAAGCAACCGGCGCCTTCTTCATGTCTGTCACCTTTACCTGCCCCACCGAACCGGTCAGGTCCCGTTTCTTGACGGTACCATAACCGATCACCACCACATCGTCGAGGTCCTTCATCGAGCTGGTGAGCTTGAGGTTGTACACCGTAATACCGGCACTTAGTTTCAGTTCCTTGGTGACAAACCCTACCATGGAAAAAGCGAGTTCGGCGCCTTTCAGGTTGTCTACGGTAATGATGAAGATCCCATTGTCATTGGTGATTGCGGTAACCTTTTTGCCTTTCAGCTGAACCGTGACGTCGGCCAGGGGCTCGTCCTCCTCATCGGTTACTTTACCGGTTATGACCTGGGAGGTGGAAGCGGGGGGAGCATTCTGGGCCTGCAGGCCGGAGAATGTCGTTACGACTGTAATCAGTGTAAGTAGTAGTGCAGCTAATCTTTGTTTCATACGGAGCATCGTTCGCTAACAAAAATGCCAATTACGGATCTGAGGACAAAGAATCTTCCCTCATTTTATTAATGGGAACATTCCCAATTTACGGGAATGTTCCCATATCGTTCCAATTCCTTTTATTTGTATCCTAATCCCTCTGCATGAAGCGCCATCAGACAACGATTGTAGACATTGCCAAAAAGCTGAACCTCTCCAAATCCACTGTATCGCGTGTACTCACCGGCCATCCCAGCGTTAGTGAAAAAACGCGGCAGGCCGTACTGGAACTGGCGGGGCAGCTCGATTACCAGCGGAATATGCTATCCGTAAGCTTACTTAATAAAAAAAGCAATACCATTGGTATCATCGTGCCCGAATTCATGAGTTCCTATTTCCCACAGGTGATCATGGGTGCACAGGAAGTGGCTGCAGAAGCAGGCTACAACCTGATCATTGGCCACTCCAATGAAACCTACGAAACAGAAGTGGCCAATACGCGGCTGATGCTGGCCAACCAGGTAGACGGGCTGTTGGTTTCCCTGACCAAAGAGACCCGCAATTTTGACCACCTGAAGATTTTCGAACGTAAAGGAATTCCCATTGTGTTCTTCAACCGGGTGTGCGATGAAATGGATGTACCAAAGGTGGTGGTAGATGATTATGAGGGCGCTTTCCGGGCGGTGGAGCACCTGATCAAAAGAAAGAAAAAACGAATCGCTCACCTGGCGGGGCCTGATTCGCTGCTCATCAGCGTAAAAAGATTGCGGGGCTACCGGGACGCTTTGAAGAAATACAATATTCCCATCGATGAGGAATTGATCATTCCTTATGACCTCACCATTGCCAAGGTGAAGATCTATGTCAACCACTTATTGCGGTTGAGCAACCCACCCGATGCTATCTTTGCGATCAACGATCCTACCGCCATCGAAGCGCTGCAGATCGTAAAAAAGAAAGGGCTGGATGTACCGAAGGACATCGCGATCGTCGGCTTCAGCAATGACCTTGCTTCCGGCCTCATCGATCCCGCGCTCACAACGGTTTCCCAGCCCGTAAAAGAAATGGGGCAAACAGCCGCCCAACTACTCATCGATCAGATCAACCGCGACGTATCGGAATGGAAAACGATTATCCGCGTATTGAAAACAGAACTGATCGTGCGTAAAAGCAGTTGAGCAAGCGGCATACCGTGATCGTTTTGCCAACGCCCACAGTTGATCAGGGCGTATTATTGATATTCCATACCGATACAGTGTTGATGGCTCCCCAGCGCTTACCATGTTCCCTTGTCTGACAGGGATATGGCACCACGGTATTGGATGTTTGCATCAACCCGCTGACCGACGCAAATACCATTGCAGGATAAGGACATTTTTCGATCGTATTGTGGTGTACATTGATCTGGCTAAAAGCACCTGCTGTGGCCGGCACCTGCGGAATGCCATTGACGTACCAGACAGACAGCGCACCGGGTGGCATACCCTGGTTGGTTTTCTCAAACATGCACTCAAATAGTTTGTTGTATTTGATCTCCACATTATCGGCGAAACCGCCACCCATCCAGGTGATCTCAGGCGCTACGAGGATACCATTCATGGCCGTGCCGGCGATCTCATTGTCCTGCACTACCCCATGAGAGCTTTTGATGAGGATGCCGCGGGAGCGGTTGGCGCCAACCTTGTTGTTGCGCACCATAAAACCTTTTCCCGTATGATTTTCATTGTACACCAGGTCTCCCAATCCCATGGCCGGCAACGTGTCGACCGTGAGGATCGTTCCCCGGGTATAGCTTGTTTTAAACAGCAATTCGGGATACCGGTTGGTGATCGTATCGCGGTCTGCCGCGGTGGGCGTGAAAGTAGCGATCGCCGTGATCTTCATCATACCAGCCTTGGTGCCTGCGTACAATACATGTTGCAGTGTATCGCCCACATAAAAGATGGGCAACCCTTCCCTGCTCAGCACATGCATGGTTTTGGCGGATGTATCGATGCGGCATACCGGGAATGAGCGACCTACGATCACGATGCAATCATCACCATTGTGCTTCACCTCGCAGTTCTCGATCAGCGGCCCTACACTGGCCAGGCTGCTGTGGATTCCGTCAGCATTGCCCGACCGCAACCGTGCAGGAATACCAGGCGGCATACTGCCCCTGCCCACTTTGCAACGGTTGTAATGTGAATTGCGGCTATCCCGCTCGAAGAAAGAGAAACTGTTGGAACCATAGATGGTGACATCCTGCACCGTAGCATTGGTACATTTTTCCAGCATAAAGCAATGCGCAGGCGGATTGGTCTTCGTGCTCACCACATCCAGCACGACCAGGTCGCCTACTTTTTCGAAGGCTACCCAGGCGGCATTCTTGGTTAGCCGGAATTTACGGGTGGTACCAATACGGGCAAAAGACGTATAATGGCCTTCGCTCGTTGTGATGCTGTTGCGCTTCAACTGACGGGTGGCGGGGTCATAGAACTGTACGCGGCTATGCCGTACATTGTCCACCGCATAACCGGTATCGATCTCCACTTCAAACCACAGATTGGTGGGATCTTTGGCGACGATCACTCCCTGCGTAAAACAAAGCGGATCGTAGTCGATCGTGAGGTCCTTGATGGTGATATCCGTACAATTGAGGAAGCGGAAAGCCAGTTCCTGCGAGTTGCAGATGATGGTGGAATTGTTACCCCGGATCTCTACATTGCTGAGGTTGTGAAACTGATAGGCGCCATTCGTCATATTGTTGAGCAGGTAGGTACCTGCCGGTATATTGATCACGGCGCTACCGGCCTGTGCGTCGAGGATGGGTTTCAATTCGGGCCATTGCCTGGCAGATGCCGTCAGGGATACCAGGAGAAAAAATAACAAGTAAAATATCCTATTCATAACTATTGAGCTTTATGGTATTGTGAAATAGGTGGGGCCCGGCGGGCTACAGCTTCACCAACTTTTTAGTAGCTGCTGTTTTACCATCGTGCAGGGTGACATAGTAAATGCCCTGCAAGAGTCCCGTGAGATCGATGTTCACCCGGCCATTTTGCAGTCCACCACCTTCTACTCTTTTTACGACCTGTCCGGAGGAATTGGTCACCACCAGTGTTCCTTTGTTCAATTGTTTCGCATCGAACGTTACCAATACCTGGTCGCGGGCTGCATTGGGCGTCAGTTGCAGTTGCCGGAGGGATGATGCTTCGGAAGCAACCAGGGAAGGCGAAACAGCTTCGGGCGCCATCACGATGGAGCGGAACACCTGCATATCGTTGGAGTGAACGATCAGTTTCGGCGTGAGTGCTGCGAACGAAGCATTGTACCCAGTATTATCAGTGAGCGTAACTACTTCTCCGCTGGCGCCGGTACTGTTGTCATTCCGGCGGATGGCGTACATCACGACATGACCGCTGGCATTGAGTTGCCCGGTCACAGCGCGGTATTTATCAGACAAGGCGCCGATGGCCCCATTGCTCACCCAGGTACCGCCCGATAGCGAATATTTCTTCAATTGGTTATCATCCGCCACGTACAGCACATCCGATCCCGATCCGGCATTGATCATAAAGAATTGATAGGGACTACCGGCCGTGGATACACCGGGCAGGTTGGTCATTGTTTGGCCCGTGGTAACAGGTAGCCCGGTTCCCACCGACGTGATGCGCAATGAGCCTGAGGTAGAAGTAGCATACAACTGACCGTTTATCACCATGAGGTTACGGGCTGTGGTGGTGGTAAGTTGCGTGTGCGTGGTACCACCCAATGTAGAGTGCATGACGCCGCCCGAGCCGCCACTGGTCCAGATACTGGCGCCATCGATCACGGCAGCACGAATAGACTGCGTGTTGAAAGCGCTGAGGGCCGTACTGGTGTTAATAGCAGCATTATGATCGATGACCCCTACTACCCTTTTTACCGTAGCGCTGGCGGAGGCGGAAACACCTGCCAGTCCGGGAGCAGCATCATAACCGGCCAGTGCCAGTTGACTCCCATCCTGCGAAAGGCTGACATACCCTTCGGTATAGTCACTGGTAGAGATGGGCAGCGTGAGGCGTTTGTTGGTACCGTCTACCACGGTGGGCAGCGCAATGGTACGGACAAGATCCCCGCAGGGATTGTATTCGTCGAGGTAAACGGGTTGCGCGACACCGGCCGTCAGTACACCAGCGCCGGAACCTATTCTTACCACTACGAAATTTCCAGGCGTAAATGCCTGCGAGAAGGTGTTGGTAGCTATCAGCACCAACAACAAATGAAGGATTGTTTTTTTCATATGGCAAATCGTATTGTGAACAAGTAACACAAAAAACGATTGGCCGGAAGCGAAAAGAACGCCGTTTTTTTTCATGGGAATGTTCCCGGTGAGCGGGAATGTTCCCATGAGGAGAACCGCTCGTTTCGAGTCGTTGTACGTCTGATGCTCACAGGACTTCTGCGATAAGGTCACCTTGCACCATCGTGTCCTCAACAGCGTCGCCTTCACCTACTTTACCAGCTTCTTAACATGACTCTCATCAGTCAGGCCAAATTCGGCGGCTATTTCCTTGAGACTGTACTGCCCACTGGCGAGGCGCTGTGTGATCAGCGTTTTTCGGTATGCCTGGATATAGTCGCGTAGTGTGATTCCGGTATTGCGTTTGAAATAAGGACCAATATAATCAGCGGTGGTATTGAACTGGTCCGCCATCACCGGCGCACGTAGTTGCTCTGGTTCGTAAATATGCTTGTGCACATAGCAGAATATCGCCTGCATGTCTTTGCCACGGCCGGGCACCACTTTCAGTTCCGGCATATTCCGCTGCAGGATACTGGCGATCGACAACAATTGCCACCACAACAGCTGCTCATTACCGACGGTGTCTTCTTTCATGGTAGCCACCGTATCAAATAACCGCGCTGCGATCTTGTTATCAACTTCCATCAACCGGAACCCCGACTGATGCGTCTCCCTGCTCTTGATCAGGTATTCCAGATGTTGCCAGCCTTGCGCAGGCCCACTGCTTTGCTTGTACAAATAGGGATCAGTAAACTTCAAGTAAATAAAACGGGTCGGTGCAGCAATCTCGAAGTAATGTTGATCTTCCGGCCCCAACAGGAAGATCGTCCCCGCCTGATAAGGCTGTGCCAGTTGATTCACCACATGAACCCCCTTGCCCTTTTTGACGTAGATGAGTTCATAGTGGTTGTGGTTGTGCGCAGGATGTAGCCACTCTCCCACTTCAAAGTCTTCCACCACCAAAGGCTGAAATTGCCGGTAACGTTTCATAGCGAAAAGTTACCAATTCTTCACGGAACTATACCAACAACCCTGATCAACAAAGTGGAGCTTTGCAATAAGAACAACGCCTTACAGGCATGACTTACTGTAAAACTTTTTTATGCAAAACACAATTAATACGGCACTCGTGGTAGGCGCCAATGGCGTCATCGGCAGCAACCTCATCAAACATTTACAGTCGCTCGACAACTGGCAGGTGATCGGACTATCCCGCAAGGGCGGCGACAACAAGCCTCGCCTGCAACACGTGGCTATTGACCTATTGGATGCTGCTGCCAGCCGTAACGCCCTGGTCCACCTCAACAACGTCACGCATATTTTCTATTCTGCCTACCAGGATCGCCCTACCTGGGCTGAGTTGGTCGCTCCTAACCTGGCCATGCTGGTGAACGTGGTGGAGGCCATAGAACCCATCGCCCCTAATCTGCAGCATATTTCCCTGATGCAGGGCTACAAAGTGTATGGCGCCCACCTGGGGCCTTTTAAAACACCTGCCAAAGAAAGTGATGCAGGGCACATGCCGCCCGAGTTCAACGTCGACCAGCAACAATGGCTGGAACGGCAGCAGCAAGGCAAACGCTGGACCTGGTCGGCCATACGCCCTTCGGTGGTGGGCGGTACCGCCCTGGGCAACCCCATGAACCTCGCGCTCAATATTGCCGTCTACGCCTCAATCTCCAAAGCCCATGGACTGCCTCTGCGGTTTCCCGGCAAACCCGGCGCCTACGACAAACTGATGGAAATGACGGATGCCGGTCTGTTGGCAGAAGCGACGGTATGGGCCGCCACAACGGCAGCAGCGGCCAATGAGGCGTTCAATATTGCCAATGGAGATTTGTTCCGCTGGAATGATCTATGGCCCAACATCGCGGCTTATTTTGATCTTACCGTGGCTCCACCGTTGCCGATGCAGCTACAAACCGTTATGGCGGATAAAGAACCAGTTTGGCAACGGCTGCAAGAACAACACGGTCTGGCGACGCATCCGTATGCACAACTATCCAACTGGGCTTTCGCCGACTTCGTGTTTTCGTGGGACTATGACTTCTTTGCAGACGGCAGCAAGGCACGTCGCCTCGGTTTTCATAAGTATGTCGATACGGAGCAGATGTTTTACCGGTTGTTTGATGAGCTGCGGGCAATGACAGTAATTCCCTGATTCGTTTCTTTCCCGGGCGACAAAGTAAGCAGTGCCACTACGTACAGCCTATCGAATGGCCTTGGGAGTATGCTTACTGGCCAGATAATGCTTACAAGGTCGCACTGAATAGTACTAAAGGTCGCACTGCAATGGCCTAAACAGTGCTACATACCCTACATTCCGATGACAGCTGGACTTCAATAACAGGCTTATTGCCAAGCAATTGAAATACTTCCGACTTATTAATGGCAAACATAGTGAGTGGGACCTTGAACATTTTCTTCATTGGTCCGCTTCGGGGGAGTTAGGAGGGACGCAGCAAGCGGGCACAATGGCTGCCAAGTGCACGCGGAGAAGTGTCGCCGTTTATAGAGTAACCAACAGGATGACACCAACAAAGATGAACTGTGTAGGTTTCATGGTTTGATTAAATGTGCGGAAGCTGTTGATCCGTCCTTGCTCACCCTGATGTATTCCGTCGTCGTTTGGTGACCGGCACCAAAAGTGGGCATGAAGAGCAACATCGCCACACCTCCCTTACTATTGACTATTACCAGGTTGTTTTCGACGGTAAGTCCTATACAATTGTCTTCAGAACTAAGCCCCCAAAGCAAGGGACCAAAGATCATACCGGCCGAATAGTATTTTCGGGTATCCAGAAATCCTTTTTTCACCCGAAACTTGAGCCTTTTGGTCTCGATAAGGCTATCATTGCGCAGCAGGCTGGCCTTTATTCGTTTTTCATTCAGCACCTCAAAAGTGACGATTGCCTGATCCCCATTCACGATGGGTGGATGATCGGGCTGCAGCGTGGCCCAGAGCGAGTGGCCCTCCCTGTAGACGGTATCGATATTCTTGTTATAGAATCTACCATTCAAAGCGGCGAGTTGCTCTTTGGAAAGGAACTGGTCCTGTTTCATTTCTTTCCGCATGCTCAGGTCAACCGTTGCGCAGGAGGAGGCAGCCAGTATAAGCAAGTTTAAGAAAAGGTATTTCATCATGGGTGGAGGTTAGTTGGGGCCAGTTTAGCCACCTCAATATAAGCCGAATTGCTGATGAATGCAGCTATTCGTAGTAAGTATAACTCAGCTTCACCATTTTTTGTACGCCCCGCTCCGGGCGGGTGATGATGATCTGCAGTGGATTGCCGATCGGGTCGAATGCTACATATTGGTAACTGGTTTGCCCCTCGATTCCATTGACCTGGTCTTTCGTTTTATAGGAAATGATCTGCTGCTGGGTGTTCAGGTGAAACGTCTGCCAGTTGTCTTGCAGCAGCTTACCAGTCGGATCGAACGTACGTATCCTGGTTTGCTGCACCCGCGACGAATCGTTGAGGGTGACGGTCGTTTCATATTTTGGCTTCCCTTCTCCATCCGTCACCTTCTCCAGGTATTCTTTGGGCGATAGCCAGGTCACCTTGCCCTGCAGCAATACCTGTTTGCCTTTGCTGTAGGAAGTCCACTCCGATTTAAGGTTGTTGTGAAAGCGATAGACATTTTTGTAATACGACACCTGACCGCTACCCGCCGGGCCAGCCGCGGTAAGCGAGTCAATATTCCCCTGTACATTGAAGTAATACCGGTAGCTCACCAGGGGCATGACCGTATCTACGCGAATATTGCCATCCGCATCGGACTCCATTTGGAAATCTTCCCGGGTAACGACCTTCACGGCACCCTTGTATCCATATTCGTGTTGGTCGCGGTGCATGGATTGCGCCTGCGTGCAATAGCAAGCCAGTATCAACAATATGATCAAGGTTAGTTTGTACATCCTGCCGTGATTATCCGGTTTAATAACACGAAGAACGTCATTTTTCGCTGGCTATTTATCAAGGTCTGTTAAGAGTTTGCCAAAGAACGGGCTTTCTAAAAAGCGATTGGTAATTGAATTTGCCTTTATAGTTAATGAACTAAACCAGTTGTACATCTCCTTCTATGCAATGACCATGTATGGACACTCGGGGCCCTATCGCTTTTGGTGTAAGTGATTGATTTAGAAAAGTTGTGCTATTTCCATTACACTTCCATGGGAGCGAGTAGGGAGCGGTATGGAAGCGAGTAGGGAGCGGTACCCTTCGGGCCTCTGCCCAGGGTTTGAAAAAGTACGGAACGGTACGGGCCGGGTAAGGGATGGGTTCGGAAAACGGCTTGGCTGGAGTACGACTGCACAACACGGTCAAAACGCTGCAAATGTACTACGACAAGGAGGGGTGTTCCAACTATTGGGGAAAATGTCATGACATCATGCAATCAGCCATGCAGGTAGATCTACCCGCTAAAACTTAAAATTCCACGTCACGGCAGGAATAATCGGAAACAACGATACCTGGCGGGCTTCTACCTGAAGGGTGCCGTCGTAGGGACTGCCCGTTTGATCGAAGTAAATGAAATAGGGGTTGAGGTGGCTGTAGACGTTGTAGATGCTGAATACCCAGCTTTGCTGCAGCCGCTGGCCGGGCTTATGCCGGGGCGTGAGTGTCGCCGAAATATCAGCGCGGTGGTAGGCATCGAGGCGATATTGGTTCACCTTGCTGTACTCCTGGGTGAGTACACCACCAATGATATAAAAACGCTCCGGTAAAGTTGTTGCATTTCCTGTGCCGTACACAAATACGGCCGAGAACTTCCATTTCTTATTGAGCTCGTACATTCCCACCACCGACATATCGTGCCGGCGATCGTATTTGGCGTAATATTTTTGTCCGTCGTTGAGGCCATCAAACTGCCGCCAGGTCCAGGATAAGGTATACCCTACCCAACCTGTAAAGCGGCCTTTGGTTTTGTTGATGAACAATTCTGTCCCGTAACTCCACCCCTTGCCAAAGACAAACTCCTCTTCCGGGTCCTTGAGCGAAGGCGTATAGCCTTCCCGGTATTCGATCTGGTTGTCCATCTGCTTATAATACAGTTCGACGGAAGTCTCGAACATGTTGTCGTTGAAGTTGCGGAACAACCCGAGTGCATAGAGCCAGCTTTGCTGCGGCCTCACCCGGTAAGTACTCGGCACCCACAGGTCGGTTGGTAAAGTAGAACCGGCGTTGCTCACCAGGTGTATGTACTGGTTATTGCGTGTCACTGCCACTTTCAGCGATGTTTCCTCATCCAGTATATAACGTACCGACAACCGCGGCTCCAGCCCGTTGTAACTTTTTACTCTACTGCCTTTGCCGTACACCACACTATCAAGCTTGTTACCATCGGCATCGCGCTCAAACAATTTATACGGCCCCACCTGCGTAAAATTGCTGTACCGCAGTCCCGCATGCACGCGGATGCGGTTGCTCAACTCCCAATCGTCTTGTACATACAGGCCCGACTCCAACGCATGCTTACGGCCTTCGTTGTTGGGCTCAAACACCGTGGTACCCTGACTGCCACTGAGCACATTGGGCGTAAACCGGTGATAGGTATAGATGCCTCCGAAACGAAATTTATGGCGCGGGGCCGGGTAATAATCTACGTCGACCTTGGCACCCAGGTCACGGATACCCGACGAGAGCTTGATGGAAAAATCATTCTGTGCAGCACCAAACGAGAATTTATAATCGTTGTAGACGAGCGTCGTATTGGCAAACAGCTTGCGGTGAAAGACATGGTTCCACCGCAGGGTGGCCGTTGCATTGCCCCAGGGAATATTGGCTTTAAAAGAACGCTGGGCATTGTTAAAGTCAAACACATCGCGCCCTACATAGCCACTGAGGTAGAGCCGGTCGCGGTCGGAGAATTTATAATTGACCTTGGCATTCACATCATAGAAATAATAGCCGGAGCCATGAAAGGAATTGTCCTTACCGATAAAAGGTTTGATCAGCATATCGATGTAGGTACGCCGGGCCGATACGATGAAAGACGCTTTGTCTTTTTGGATCGGTCCCTGTATAGACAATCGCGACGCGATGGCCCCAATCCCCCCTTCCACTTCATATTCCTTCATATTCCCCTCTTTCATGGCGATGTCGAGTACTGAAGACAGGCGGCCGCCATATTGCGCGGGCATGCCTCCCTTGATCAGGGAGATATTCTTGATGGCATCGGCATTGAAGATGGAGAAGAACCCAAAGAGGTGGCCGGTATTGTATACCGTGGCATCATCGAGCAGGATGAGGTTTTGATCGGGCCCTCCCCCACGCACGTACAAACCCGTATTCCCCTCTCCGGCATTACGTACACCCGGCATCAGTTGCAGGGTCTTGAGCAGGTCTACCTCGCCGAGCAATACGGGCACGGCCTTTACCTGGTTGATGGACAGGTCGATCTTGCCCATTTGCGCTTGTTGTACATTGTTGTCGCGGCGGCGCGAGGAGACGACGACTGTTTCCAGCATTGCCCGCTGCAGCAGTTCGAAGTTGATGACGGTATCCGTGTCCAGTAACAGCTGCAGGGTTCGTGGCTGATAACCGGTAAACGTTACATACAACGTGTGGCTATCCTGTGGCAGGGTGATGGAATAGTATCCATATTGGTTGCTGCCCACGCTGCGCCCCATTCCATTGACGGTTATGGTAGCACCGATCAATGATTCGCCCGATAGCGAATCCCGCACATAACCACTCAGGGTATGCCGGGGCTGCGCGGCCACCACGAATGTGCAAAGCCAGGCGATGAGTGAGGTCGTTATCTGCTGTGGGGAAAGGATATGTCTGTTTTGATAAAGTTAGCGGATTAGACGGCAGGTTGTCCTTGTGCTCATAAAAAGCCCGCTTGCTGCAAGGCAGTAAGCGGGCATGTATTAGGGCTACCCCATTTATTTCTTCGAATAATCGAGCGAATCTTCCACGCTGCCGCAATGGAGCATTTCATCGCCAAAGTAGGGATTGAGGATCTCTGCCTCACGGCTTACCCAATAAGCGCCTTTGTCGTTGAAGGCCATGGGGCAGTATTGCCAGTACACTTTTTCGCCACTGTACTTGACGGTGCGGGTGAGGCTATAGATGGCGTCGGCAATCATTTCAAACTGCTTGCGCTGCTCCCCGAGGCCTTTGCTGTCGGCGAGTACTTTGGCGGTGGCGCTGATATTGGCCATATAACTTTGGGCGCTGGAGGTGATCATGCCGGTGCTGTCGCCCTGGATCTCGCTGATCTTCAACCCTTCAGAAGCCGAGGCGAGGCTAAGCGCGGCGGCGCGGGCTTTGGCGGTATCGCTGGCTACCAGGGCATCTTTCACCCCGTAGTAAGCATTCAGCAATTCCGCATAGGACTGGTTGAAGGGACCGGTATTTTCGCCCTGGGCCACAGGCTTTTGCTTTTCGCGGGGAGCTTCCTCCTTATCACCCAGGAATTTCCAGGCTACAAATCCTACGACAGCAAGCACGAGTACAGCAATAATGACCTTTTTCATCTTTTTGTGGGTTTAATCCTGTTGAGCAGGAGGCAGTTAGGGCTCCTGGCCGGTTAAGTTTCGCCAAAGTTAAAAGATTTAACGGTTTCCGGGGCCGGAAAAGGCGTTTTTGAGGGCCGGATTTGGGTGATAATGTGTAACTTGCGGGGTTTCAAAACAAGCAATTTTTCTTTATGCTGGCAGGATTTACGAATATGACTTTCGAGTTTGGTGCAAGAGCTATTGTAGAAGACGCTACCTGGCATATTCAACCGAACGAGCGGATCGGCCTTATTGGTTACAATGGAACCGGTAAATCGACCTTACTGAAACTACTCGTGGGCGAATATTCCGCGTCTGCCGGTACGGTAGAACGCAGCCGTGGTACCACCATTGGTTACCTGCACCAGGACCTGCTGAGTTTTGACACCAACGATTCTATCCTCGAGGTGGCGCTCAGTGCTTTCGAGCGGGTTCGCCAGCTGGAAAAAGAGATTGAAGCCGTGGGTAATGAGCTGGAGAAAACCGGCGACGAAGACTTGCTGATCAAATACACCGATATGCTGCACGAGATGGAAACACTCGGCGGTTACAATATCCAGCATAAAACAGAAGAAGTATTGCAGGGCCTTGGCTTTGCCAATGCCGACTTGCAACGCCCCTATAAAGAGTTCAGCGGTGGCTGGCGTATGCGTGTACTGCTCGCCAAAATGATCCTCGCCGCCCCCGACCTGCTGCTGCTCGATGAGCCTACGAACCACCTTGACCTTCCCTCTATCGAGTGGCTCGAGAAATACCTGACCCATTACCAGGGTTCGGTGGTGATCATCAGTCACGATAAATACTTCCTGAACAGGATGGTCACGAAGATCATCGAGCTATACCAGCGCAAACTGCATATCTACAACGGTAACTACGAATACTACGAGACTGAAAAGGTCATGCGGATGGAACTGGCACAACGTGCCTTCGAAAACCAGCAGGACTATATCCGTCAGCAGGAACGCTTCATTGAGCGTTTCAAGGCCAAAGCTTCGAAAGCAGCTGCTGCGCAGAGTGCGATGAAACGCCTCGACAAGATCGAACGACTGGAAGATGTGGCACTAGAAAGGCCCAGTTTGCGGATCAACTTCCAGGTGGACAAGACACCTGGCCGTGTGCTGGCCGAACTGAAACAGGTGAGCAAAAGTTTCGGCTCTAACAAGATCATCGAAAATACCGGCGCCGAGATCAACCGCGGTGACAAGATCGCGCTGATCGGTGCCAACGGTAAAGGTAAATCGACCGTGCTGCGCATCATTGCCGGTGTAGAAGGCCATGAAGGCGAACGCCGTTGGGGACACAATGTGGACGAAAGCTTCTATGCCCAGCACCAATTGGAAGCCCTCAACGTGAACAATACCATCATCGACGAGATGAAGGAAGCCGGCAGTCAGAAAACAGAGCTGGAATTACGTACCATCCTGGGTTGTTTCCTGTTCAGCGGTGACGATGCCGATAAAAAGATCAAGGTATTGAGTGGTGGTGAAAAGGCCCGTGTGGCCCTTGCGAAAACGATCATCAGCAAGGCCAACTTCCTGATGCTCGATGAGCCTACGAACCACCTCGACATGCATACCGTAGACCTGCTGATCGAAGCCCTTAACAAATACGAAGGCACCATCATACTGGTGAGCCACGACCGTTATTTCGTATCGAAGGTGGCCAATAAGATCTGGGCGATCGAAGATCACCAGATCAAGGATTTCGATGGTGGCTACGAAGAGTGGGTTGCCTGGAAAGAGCGCATGCGGAAAAAGCAGGAAGAAGAAGCCAGACAACTGGCCAATGAGCAAAAGAACCAGCAGAACAACGGTAAAAAGACCGAAAACAGCTCATCCAAAGCGCCTGTTCAACCTGCCCCTGCGCCTGTTGCCCAACAGCCGGTAGCCCCCATTAAACAAGATCCGATCAACAAAGAGGCCAAGAAGGAGTTGCAAAAAAAGCAACGTCAATTTAAAGAACTGGAAGAAAAAATAAGTAACTTAAACAAGCGTAAGGCTGAACTGGAGGCGCAACTGGCCTCTCCGAACATTATGTCGGACAAGAACAAGTTCCTGCAAACGGAACGCGATTACAAGAGCCTTACCGATAACCTCCAGGAAACTTCTAAACAATACGAAATCGTTTTTGAAGAGATCATAGAACTCGAATCGCAGTAACCCCGCTACTACTGGTTTTGTTTTGCGCCCGCTACTACCGTGGATAGTTTTGCTATACACGTTACCGTTTATTCCTGTCCTCCCCCGCTCCATCCGTGGCATGGTATTGTTATGGGCAAGCTTAATCAAACCAGCTATACAATGAAGCAAACATTTTCGATGCGGCTCCTGCTGCTCTCTCTTTTTATCGCAGTAAGCGGTATGATGCTCTATTCCTGTAAAGGCCAGGTAAAAGACAGCGACCTGCAAATGGTGGTAGACGACAAGGCGAAAGCCATTACCGGCCTCGGTACCGCCTCGGGTACCGTAAAGGACGGCGTGGTAACACTGACTGGTGAGGTCACCGATGAAACAGCCAAAGTAGCGTTCGAGTCTTCTGTCAAGACCATCCCCGGCGTCAAATCGGTGGTCAATAACCTGACCGTAGCACCTCCGCCTGCACCGGCACCAGACCCGGTCACTATCTCCCCCGATGCACAACTGACGACAGCAGTCAATGAGGTGGTGAAAGCCTATAACGGGGTAACAGCCGAGGTTAAGGAAGGTATTGTAACACTTACCGGCACCATCAAAAGAGCGGACCTGCAGAAACTGATGCCGGCCCTGATGGCCCTGCAGCCCAAAAAGGTCGAAAACAAATTAACCATAAAATAGTGGAGGGACTTCACCATGGCATTACAAGATAAATACAAGGAACTGGTCGATGCGGCCAAAGGCTCGGGAGTTACCAATCTGCAGGTACGGGAGCAGGACAATGTGCTGTATGTAGATGGCGAAGCGCCATCGTTTACCGTAAAGGATGACCTGTGGAAGATCTACGACAAGATCGATCCCGATTACCGGGCCTCCGACCTGGTGCTGAACATCACGGTGGCGGCCGGCGCCGCGCCGGAAGAGTATGAAGTAGTGCCGGGCGATAACCTGACCAAGATCGGGAAGAAGTTTGGCCTCACCTGGAAGGACGTACACGAAGCCAATAAGGACCTCATCAAAAACCCCGACCTGATACAGGTGGGTTGGAAGCTGAAGATCCCGCGGAAGGCCTAGGAAAGGCATCGAGGTAACGAGGCAGCAAGGCAACGGAGGAAATACAGGAAGGTAGAGGAAAGGCAAATGGTGAATATTTTAACTTTTTATTCAAATAAAGCTGTTCCAATTAAACGGAACAGCTTTTATTTTGTAATAGATCCGGTCGTCATTGTATATTACATCGCAACCCCCTGTGTGCATGAAACACTGTGTAACCTGTATCCTTCTGCTGTGGTCTGTTCTCGTACTGGCTCAACCTACGCCTTCGGCGTCGAGGCCCAGGATCGGCGTCACCCTTAGTGGCGGTGGCGCCAAAGGACTGGCACATATCGGCATCCTCAAAGCCATGGACTCTGCCGGCCTCAAAGTAGATTATATCTCCGGTACCAGCATGGGCAGCATCATCGGCAGCCTATATGCCGTCGGTTACTCCGCCGACTCCATCGAAAGGATCGCCCGCACCATCGACTGGGACCTGCTGCTGAGCAATGCCTCCTCCCTGCGTAGCATTTTCATGGAAGAAAAAGAAGAATACGGCAAATACATTCTTGAACTTCCCTGGGTCAACCATAGTTTTCGTCTGCCCAGCGGCGTTTTGCAGGGCCAGGAACTCTGGCTCAAGTTTTCCGAACTCTTCTTTCCGGTCTATAATCAAAAAGACTTCTCCAAATTCAGTGTCCCCTTTCGTTGCATCGGTACTGATGTAGGTACGGGTGAAGCCGTGGTGATGAAAGAAGGCGAGATCATCAGCGCTATCCGCTCCAGTATGGCCATTCCTTCGGTCTTCACCGCCGTCGAATACCAGGGTAAAAAGCTGATCGATGGCGGCCTCGTCCGCAATTTCCCGGTACGCGACGTCAAAGAAATGGGTGCCGACTTCGTTATCGGCAGCAATGTGGCGACGGGCCTCATGCCCTCCGAAAAAGTCAGGAATGCCTTGCAGATCCTGTTGCAGGTAGCCTTTTTCCGCGAAGCGGAAGACAATAAAAAGGAAGTCGCGCAGACCGACATCTATGTGCCCTTCAACATGACGAAGTTCACCATGGGCAGCTTTGGCGATTCGAAAGAGATCATCGAACTCGGTATCGAAGAAGGCCGCAAACTGTATCCACGCTTCAAGCACCTGGCCGACTCGCTCAACGCCATCTTCGGCCCACAGCCCGTCCGCGAAAACCGCCTGCCGGCTGTACATGGTGTCGTTATCTCTTCGTATGAAGTACATGGTACGGAGCGTACATCGGCCGAGTTCTTCATACATACCATGAATTTCGAGCTGAACACCTTTTATACTGCCCGCCGGTTGGCCAATATGGTGCGGCAAGCGTATGGTACCCGCTACTACAGCCGGGTGAATTATTCGCTTGAACCCCAGGAAGACGGTACCGCCAAGATCGTCTTCGATGTGTCGGAGTACCCGCTGACCACGGCCAAACTGGGCCTGCATTATAACCGTTTTACGGGGGTAGGCCTGATCGCCAATATCACTGCGCGCAATTTCTTCACGACCAACTCGCGCAGCCTCGTATCGGTCAATATCGGGGAAACCTTCCGCATCCGCGGGGAGCACCTCCAATACCTGGGCCGCCTCAAGAACGTGGCCCTGATCCTGGAGATGCAATACGATAATTTCGACATTGGCACCTATACGGAATCGAAGCAGAACGGTTTGTACAATCTCAACTTTTTTAAGATTGGTAACAAGCTGCAGTTCTCTGCCAAGCGGCAGTTTACCGTGGGCGTAGGCAGCCGGTATGAATGGGTAAAATATGATCCCAAAATATCGTCGACCGTCGAGTTCAAGGGCAGTAAGAAGTTCTTCACACCGTTTGTATACATGAACCACAACTCGCTCGACAAAAACATCTTCCCCCGCCGGGGTTTTAAGCTTGATGTAGAAGCCGGTTGGGTAGCACCACAGAATTCACGCATGCGTTTCTACGAGAACGGACTTGAATTACCCAGGGGGATGATCGTGGTCAGCGATCACAGTTTTTACCGCAGCAGCATCAACCTGGAAACCTACACGCCTCTCACCCGCAAAGCCACCCTGCTGGGCAACCTGCAAGGCGGCGCCAATTTCGGCTATAAGAACAATGTACTGAATGAATTTGTGATCGGGGGCCTGCAACGAACCTTCCGCAACCAGATCGTTTTTGCCGGACTGGTTGAAGGGGAAGAATATACCGCGAGTGTAGCTGCCCTGCAAGGCGGTATTCGCTGGCAGGTCTTCAATAATACTTACCTCACCGGCCGTGCTAATGTGCTCTTCAACAATTTCGTGGAGGGCAGCGACTTTTTTGCGGTACGGGATTTCTTTTCAGGCTATTCCGCCACCTTCTCGTACAACTTTGCCCTTGGCCCCCTGGAGATCAGCGCCATGTATTGCGACCAGACCCGCAAGATCCAGTCGTACGTAAGTCTCGGTATTCCTTTCTAAGGCGTTTTGGCTTTGGGACCCGAAAAGGCATCCAGAATCTTCAACAAGGCTGCTATTCCTCCAGCCGCCGCCGCGAGGTAGGTGATCAGGTTATTAAAAGCATCACGCTGGGTGGTGAAGAGGAACAAGGCCACCGCTATCACCACGATGATCACCGGCAATTGGAACCGGTTCCAACTATGCGACGGATCGGCTCCTTCCCGCATCTTGGTCAGTTCGTTCTTATCTATCCGCTTCAATACAAATGCCCGGAAGCTTTCGTTCATCGTCCAATACCCCGTAGCGCTGCCATTGATGCGCAGTAAACCCAGGGCATGCAGGTTATCGGCCACGTCCTGGTTACGCTGGTTGAGCAGTCCATCGCTGGCGATATCGTACAGCGTGCGCTGTTCTTCGGCCGTGAGGGTTTGCCACAGCGACAGGTAATACGGATAGGCCATCGCTTCCAACTTGATGAGAAAAGAGTTGAATAAGTCTTCGGTGCCGGGCTTTCCGATCTTTTCCTTTTCACCCATCAGCACTTTGGCCTTGGGTAGCCATTCGCGTACCAGCGACTGACGCAAGGGGGCCAGCAAGCCGTACAGGAATTCGCTGTGGGCGCATTCGCGGTATAATTTCTCGTTGAGCTGGCGACCGAGAAAGTAGACATCATAGTTCTTTTCCCAGGCAGCATCGGTCGTCTGCTGCTTTGCCCCAGCATAGTGCCATTTGTGGTAGTACAGGCAAAAATTGTTCATGACATTGAGCCAGCGATCGGTGAGGTCCTTGACGGGCTTGGTCGGGTTATCCGCCGGTGGCGGCTCCTTCACCACCATGGCTTCGAAGTGCCGGCTGGACGATACGACTAGTCTTATATACTTATAGGCGAGTAAACGCTCCACCACCTTCAGTTTATCTTCGGTGGCCGCCAGGTCATCCATCTTCATTTCGAAATGGCGTATTACGACGGCCGTTTTGCGTTGCGCGAGTTCCTCCGGCGTCAGCTTGCCAATTGCATCGGTAATACCTTTCCATTGCTGCTGGAAAAGTGTCGTCTCCGGCTTATCGGGATCGACGGCAAACATAAGCGCAATATCGAGGGTAAATATCGTATAGCCGTCGTCTTTCAGACTCAGGTTGATCAGGTTGAACTTTCCCGAATTGATCATACCCAATATGTACACATGATTGACCGGGTTGAGCGATCGGATGAAGGTCTTGTTGATCATTTCACGCGCGGAGAACTCCGATCGGTTGAAGAAGAACACCCGCGGTATCAGTTGTTGCAGCAGGAGGTAAATGCCTGCCAGCAGTAGACAAATGATGAGGAGCAGTAGAATATGGATCTCCGGATCGCGCATAAACCGCTCGCCCAATTGGTGCGAAACCGGGTAGATGTTCTTGACGGCAGACAGGCGGTAATCACCGTCAGCATAGGTGCGGGTACGCAAGATATCTATGCGGAAGCGCAGCGAATTGGGATTGGCCGTATCGTTCCAGGTAAAATTGCCCACCATGGAATCTTCATTATTCAGGTATTCTATGCGCCGGGCATAATTGGAGAAGGAAGGTTTGATCACGTTGTACAACCGGCTAAAGCGCGTGATAGCCCATCGCAGCGTATCCGTATGTTGATCGCGTTCGATGCGATCGGCCAGAAAATCGTAGTGGAAGGGACGGCGGTAACTCACCTGCCAGTTGCTATCGTTTGCATAGTCCCGATAGGGCTTTTTGTTCAGCAGGTTGTTGACGAAATCCAGTTGCTGGTATTTGATGGCCAGTTTTTGTTCTTCGCGGAAGGAAAGACTGAAGAACAACAACGTAGGCACCACAGCAGTGGCCATAATAAACGAAAAGAGTGAATTGTAGTAGTATTTCTGGTAGCGCTTGATACCCCTGATGCTACCGGGGGCTACTACATACCGGGAAATGAGCCAGCAGCCAACGACGAGCAGGATCTGCGACGAAAGGAAAATGCCTGCGCCATCAGTCAGGTTGCTCATGAACAGGCCCGCCGCCAGCAGGTAAAGCCCGATAAGGATGGTGATGGTATGCTCGATCTTGCGTCCACGGTATTGACGGATAGGGCCCGTTCCTGTTTCTTTATCGAGGGCGAGGTCTTCACGGGTGTACACCCTGTATGAATATACGATGAGAATATGGGTAAAGCCGAGGGAGATGCCCAACAGGTACAGCTCGTCGGCCCGGTTGGAAATGAAGGCGAATAGAAAGAGCAGTACGGAAGCAAGGGCAAATGCCCAGGTAGCTTTTATATAAGCATTGCCGCGGTGCCTTTTAGGCTCCACCCAAATAAAAAGGATAGACCGCGAGAGCCGGCGGAAGCTGAGCACGCGGGTGATGAGCACGAGCAGCAGGATGATGCCCATGTTGATGAGCACGAGAATAGAGCTGGCGCTCATGATGTCGAGATCCTGGTTCCAGTTGTTCTCGACATCATAAAAGGTGACGAGGTAAAAGGGCATGCGATCGATGGGCTGCGCATAGAACCGGTGGTTGCTGCCAGTATAATGCGCATTGTAGTATCCTGAAGCACCGGTAGTCAGCAGGGAATTGAGTTTAACATTGTCGCTGCATTCCTCTACCAGGTTCTCGTTGAGTGACCGGTTCTCGTCGTAATGAAAATAGACATTACCGCGGCCATCCACCAGGCAAAAACCAAAGCCATAAGGCAATACAGGATTGAATATCGAACGCATTGGTGTACTGAGGGAGATCATCTCTATGTTGTCGAGCTTTGCCTGCCATTGTTTGCGCAGGGTGGTATCGGTGATCAGGTTGGTTTGTTGCAATAGCTGCCGGAGGCGGCTTTTACGGGCGATGATGGCCAGTTTTTGCTGCGACACCCAGGAAGTGACAGCAGTGAGGAAAAACTCCTGCTGGTCACGGCGTATCAGCGACCCCTGTGTAACAGCCTGGAAATAGTCGCGGTCTTTGAGGTTGACCTTGGTGGGCACAAAGGGGTTGCGCGTCCACCGGATGGTTTGCATACCGGCACTGTTGGTCCATACAATGTGCTCAAAGTAGGGATACCTGGTGCCCAATGAATCGGGTTTGTAGGGGATATCGGGTACGGGTGTCGGTGTTTTGCCGGCCAGGTCGATGAAGAAGCCCGATTGGTTGACTGGTGCATAGAGGTCGGGCAGGCGGCCATCTAGCCGGGCTCCTTGCTGATTGATCAGCTTTAGCAGTTCGCGTTCGCTCTCCTCCATCTCGCCCAAAGCGTCTTTTACTTCCGACAAAAAGGTTTGCTGGATATTGGTCGCGAGCGTCCGGAGCTGGTCATCGGATGGCCTGCGGATCAGAAAGTAATACGCGTAGATGTTGACCAATATAATGATGAGGATGGAACCGATGAGGTGTATGGAGATCAGGGATGTCAGCACGTTGCGGGCGAGCAAGGGCTCTGAGCGGGTCATCAGGAATATCTTGAGCAGCGGGAACATGAGGATAACCAACACGATGCCCAATACCAGCCAGAGTATGGCATTGCCCGGAATAAAACGGCTTTCTGCGTAATAGTCCTCTACCGGCATGTACCCGCCGATGACAAAGCGGTGTTTACCCTTCACGGTGAATGGCGTCATGAACACCTTGTATTTTTTACCTCCTGTTTCTACCTGCCGGATGGCGCCAAATTCGCGGGTGAGCTCGCCGGTGACGGAATCTTTCACCTCGTTGCCCTGTGCGATCGGAGTAAGCGTATCGTGTGATAGGTTGATGTCATCAAACAATACGGTATCGTTGTGAGCCAGGAAAAAATACCGGAACAGATCGCGCCGGAGATAGGACCTGATGAAATCGTTGACAGGGGCCACGGCCCGCTGATCGGGTTTGGTGCCGAATATGAAGTTCCAGCTATCGCGCTGACGGATGGTGAAGTAATTATCGGTAGGGGTGGTATCTGACACCAGGCGAAGTCCGTATTCGCCTTCGATGCGGTTGAGCAGTGGATTGGGGCCAGGCTGTCCCGGTATCGGATGCAGGGTATCTACCGCGCTTAGGAAGTTGATGCTATTGCGTTCGGCATAGCCTTCTATTTTCTCGCGGATATTGCTGCCGATGCGGTTGAGCCCACGGAAGGAACGTTCCCGTATGTTGCGTTCATTCTGCTTAATGATCACATTGGAGTAGAAATAAAAAGCAGCCCCGATAACGATCAGGGTGATGATGGCGGGCGCATAACGCCTGATGAACTGCCCGATACCATCAGACAGCGGCTTGATGAATTTGAACATAGGTTAGTTATCTGAAAAGGTTCCAAACGGGTGATGGGCCCGGTGGGCGGGTACAGATAACGTTCGGTGGATACTAATTTGAACAGCAGTCGGGAGGGATGTATGTATTGTAATTTAAGGAATTATCTGCAATCGTTGAAGGGTACTTACCGGACCTGGTCCGGATAACAAAGCAAATTCGGTCCTTTCAACAAAATCAAGTGGCTGGGCTTGTTCGAATTTTGGGTCAACAAAAACAATTGAACCATGCAACAAACCATGAACATGCCTGCGAAGCAACAACCCATCCACTCCGGATTCAACGCTCAATCTACCGCCGCCGAAGTCATTCAGGGCATCGACCTCCGCGACAAGGTAGTCATCATTACCGGTGGCTATGCGGGCATTGGGCTGGAAACAACCCGGGTACTGTCGGCTGCCGGCGCTACCGTGATCGTACCAGCCAGGGATCTTGCCAAGGCGACCAGCAGTGTGGCTGGTATCGAGCGGGTGGAGCTGACCTCCCTTGACCTGATGGACCCCATATCCATCGACGGCTTTGCTGCTTCCTTCCTGGCTTCCGGTCGCCCACTGCATCTGCTCATCAACAATGCCGGGATCATGTGGGTGCCTTTGCGCCGGGATAGTCGGGGCCATGAGTCGCAACTGTCTACCAATTACCTGGGCGCCTTTCAGCTGACAGCCCGCTTATGGCCGGCCTTGCAACAAGCACCCGGTGCCAGGGTGATCAATGTGTCGTCGTTTGGTCACCAGATGGCGCCTTTCGACTTTACCGATCCGAATTTCCGGGAGCGTGCTTATGAGAGCCTGCAAGGCTATGGCCAGTCAAAGACGGCGATGAACCTTTTTGCCGTTGAACTGGACCGCAGGGGCGCTGCAAGCGGCATAAGGGCTTACGCAGTACACCCCGGCGCCGTGAATGGCACCGACCTGGGCAGGGAGGCACCGATCGCCATGTTTCAGGCTATGGGAACGTTTGATGAATCGGGGAAAATAAAACCCGAGGTGGCCGCCACGCTGAAAACCATCGAGCAGGGCGCCGCCACGACCGTGTGGTGCGCTACCAGCCCGCTGTTGCAAGCGCTGGGTGGCGTGTATTGTGAGGATTGCGATGTAGCAGAGCTGGATCATGGACAACTAGAACACCGCTATGACCAGCCCTCCACGCTGCGTGGCGTGCTCCCCTACTCCATTAACCCGGCCCTGGCGAAACGGCTCTGGACGCTGACGGAACAACTGACCGGCATCCAATTTCTCCCGTACTAAACCATCAGCGGATGTTGACACTGATCTTCCTAACTTTAATGCGCAAGGCTACTTCATGGAATACACGGCTAAATACATTACGGAGGACATCAAACTCAGCTGTTACGACGACAAGCTGTTCAAAACGGAGATGATGTTTGACCAGCACATGCTGGTCTGGTTCATTTCGGGCGAAACGAAGATCGTGCAGTCGGAGGCGACCTACACTTTTACGGCGGGTGATATCTTCCTGATCCCGAGGCACCAGCTGGCCACGATCATCAACTATCCCAAAGACGGGCAGCCGCATAAGACCGTCGTCATGCACCTCACCACCGAACGCTTGCGGGCGTATTATGCAAATCAGCCCGTATACGCCGGTGCTCCGGCAGAACAAAAGATCCACCGGTTCCGCGATCATCCGCTGCTGCACAGTTGCCTGGCTTCGCTGATCCCGTATTTCGAGGTAAAAGGGCCTTTTCCTGAACAGATCGCGTCGCTGAAGATCACAGAGGCCATCAGTATTTTGCGGACCATCGAGCCGGGAATCGATGCGGTGTTAGCACAATACGATGTGCCGGGTAAGATCGACCTGGTCACTTATATGGAGAAGCATTTCATGTTCAATATGCCGATGGAAAAGTTTGGCTACCTGACGGGACGCAGTCTGACCACCTTCAAACGTGACTTCAAGAAGGCCTTTCAAACCACGCCGCAAAAATGGCTGACGCAGAAAAGGCTGGAGCGTGCCCACTATTTGCTCTCCGAGAAAAGTTACAAGCCGGTCGATGTGTACTTCGAAACGGGTTTCGAGAACCTTTCACATTTCTCCTTCGCATTCAAGAAGCATTTTGGGTATGCGCCGTCGTCGTTGCCTATTCCGCGTGCGCTTTCAGGAAATCGCTGACGAGGTAGCTGACCAGTTTGCCCGTGGAATCATCTTTGCGACCGTCGGCCAGTTGTGCGGCGCCTTCACAGATATGCACATAAGCTACATCACAATCCATCGCTGTATAGGTCAGGTACTGGCGGGCATGTTGGGGAAGCAGTCCCGAAGGAGTGAGTGCGCTGGACAAGGTATGCTCGATACAATCCAGGTCGAGTTCGATGCCCGTGTAGTTTTCTTCGGTAAAGCTGGTGGCGTGGGCCACGGCCTGCGTAAAGCTGCGCTTCTCGTGAATAAAAATATCTTCGTAGGTGATGAAATCGATGAAGGGATTGTTGACGATATCGAGCCACACGTTTTGTGGCAGGTAGTTTTCGTGCAGGCCCACGATACAGTATTTCTGCAGGTAGCCATCTTCTTCCGCATACCGGAATCCGTTGCCACTGTGGCGCCCTTCCGCAGGCCTGAAGTCGCTGTGGGCATCGAGGTTGATGCTGTTGATCTGTGCAAGGGGTAGCAGTCCTGCTTTGTGCAACCCTTTGGAAGCGCCTTTGATGAGGGGGTAAGCATTGTTGTGCCCGCCGCCGATCACGATGGGTACCTTCTTATGGCTGGTAATGATCTTGATGAGTTCTTCCACTTCCTCGTCGATGGTAATGACGGCGTGCCGGTAGGCATCAATCTTTTCATCGTAGCTATGGGCATTCTGTTCGATCAGCCATTTGAGATCGCCAAAGTCGAAATGGCCAAGCAGCAACACTTCGTCACCCAGCAGGAAATCATTGCTTTGGATATTGAGGAAAGAGCTGAGAAAGGGTACCCAGATCGAGTCAGTGCCTCCTACCCCATGGTTGGCGCGTACGCCGATATCTTCCGGCACACCAATGAGTACATAGGCGGCGGTGGATTGAGCGAGCGATGCTTCGAGCTGATTTTTATCAGCGATCACCTGTATACATTCACCCAGACGAGTTTCGAACTTGCGCAATTTGGTCAGAGAGAGTACATCCTGCTTGTCGTAAAACTTGAAATGCTTCATATCAACAACTGTTTTCGAAGTGAGCCTATGCGGCATCGGGTTGCAATCTTTTTCTAGGCCGGAAGAAGTCCAGGGGGTGGGAACGGAAGTATTTCCACAGTATGCTCAGGAATTCGGGATAGTCACGCAATTTGACGCCTCTTGACCGTACGGCTACGATGAAGGCAAGGGAAAAGCTAACGAGGAAGTTGAGAAAGCCGATGCCCAGTACGCCGACAAACACCGCGGTCAGGTAGGTGTAAGATACATTATTCCATCCTACGCCGTACAACCCGATGGAAGAATTGGCGGCGGCAATCGTGATGTGGCGGATATCGAAGCCGATACCAAACAGGTCACCGGCGGTGGTGGCCATGCCCAGGAAGAAACCCAGGCTGATGTTACCAGCCAGGCTGCCTGCATGTCCATCGAGGTAGTGGGCGATGCGCTCCAGGCGATCGCGCGATATGGCCTGGCGCAGTACGGGATGCTCGGTAATACGGCGAGCTATCCGGCCATAATTCATCTTATTCTGCACATATCCGGCAATGAGGCTGCTGATGAACAGGAATACGCCGGTGTTGCAGGCATAGGCCAACGACAGGCTACGCCAGGGGTGCTGGGCATCCATCATTTTCATGGCTGCATCACCACTCACCAAGGGATGGCCAAAGCAAATATCATAGAGCCAGGCCAGCCCGAAAGTGACGGGCCACACGATGATCAGGTTGCCGATAAAAGAAGCGATCTGGCTGCGGGACACTTTCGATACCGTTACTGCCAGGTTGTATAGATTGGGCGTATCATCCGCTTTACGGGTATCGAGTGAACTGGCTACGGCACTGGCTGTAAACGCTGGCTGCTTGGTGGCGAGCGTCGTTTTCGTTTCTTCGATGGCGACGAAACCGACACTATAGTTGATGCTATAGGTGAATCCATGCCAGAACGGCGCCATATGGATCTTTCCCAACAGGATCTTGGCTATCGCCACAAAGCAAACGATGAGGCCACCTCCCATGGCGGTGAAGATCATCTGAAAATATTCAAGCGGCGAAGACGTGATGTACTTGGTTCCTTTTTTCGTCTTGTGTTCAGCGATCTGATAAGCCAGGTACCCGGTGGTTTGGGAAAGGAATTCGAAGATACTGTTCTTACGGTTTTCATAGCGGATCACTTTGATGAACAGGGTAGCTAGCCGGTTGGTATCCATGTGGTGGTCGGCATCTACGATATCGAGTACCAGCAGCATGCGTTCGAGCTTCTGCTCGATCTGAAAAAGTATATAGGTTTGCGAGAGGCTCGCTCCCCTTTCCGCCGTTTGGTCGCGGATATATTGTACGATGTGTTGGGCCTGTTGCATCTCCGAATAAATGCGTTGCAACAGATCGGCATGGGTTGCGGGGTCTGGATCGGCTTGTTTATCGAGCAATTCTTTCAGTTCGTACACCAGGTATTGCTGCACCGCAAATGGATTGTCCTGTTGCCCTGTTTTGAAGGGAGCGTTTTTGACAATATCGTTCTCCCACCCCAATTGGGCTACACCCGCTGAAAGTATTTGGAGTGCTGCCAGGGCCTGGCGGGTAATGATGGGTTCACGCCCCTTTACTGATAATCCCAGGGCTTCAAAAAACTGCACCCAGCGAGCATGCCCGATCTCCTCTACCCAGAGGTAATCCTGGCGGCGGTAAAAGATCCGGTCGAGCAGGTAGAGAAAATCATTGGGGTCTTGTACAGGGGGGAGTAATTTATGTTTGAGTCGCGCATGCAGTTCGCGCCCAACGCCGCGCGACACAGTAACACCGCTTTCGGTGAGCATAGGCAGCAGGTTGCTGTTGATGAGCTGGGCGAGGATGGCGGTGCGCAGTTCGGTTACCACAATTGGCTGCTCGGATAGAAAATGCAATACTCTGCCGATGTTCTGTACCGCTTCTTCCGGCTTGCGGGTACGCGGCCTTATCAGGCGTACGAAGGACACCAGGTAGTCGACGGCAACTTCGCGGTCTTTGATGGAGACCTTGGGCCTTTGTTGCAGGAACTGGATAAATGGATCCGTCTTTTTTTTTCTCCTGATCATTTCCTTCAGTATAAGTTCGATGCGCTGCTACTCAATTTACAACAAATTACAACCACGCTCCTTTTATCATTACTGTATCGATTAGGTTGCTGCCAAAAGCATAAGGCAGGTAAGCCAATGAAGGTATGGGTCTCGTGACGATCAGGTTGGCTTTTTTGCCAACAGTAATACTTCCCAGCTGTTCGCCGAGCTCCATGGCATAGGCTCCATTGAGGGTGGCCGCATTAATGGCTTCTTCGGGCAGCATTTTCATCTGTATACAACTCATAGCCACCACCAGGTTCATATTACCACTGGGAGACGAGCCAGGGTTGAAGTCGGAGGCCAGGGCGATGGCACAGCCGGCATCGATGAGGGCACGGGCCGGTTGAAAGGGCATGCGCAGGAAAAAGGCTGCGGTGGGCAGCAGGGTACCGATGGTATTCGATTGTGCCAGCGACTGTATGGCATCTTCATCCATTGTTTCGAGGTGATCGACACTGATGGCGCCGAGCCTGACGCCGGTTTGCGTGCCGCCTGACAGGTTCAGCTGGTTGGCATGGATCTTTGGCTTGAGCCCATGCGCCATGCCTGCCTTGCAGACATGCTCGGTTTCTTCGGGAGAGAAAAATCCTTCTTCGCAGAACACATCGATGTAATCGGCCAGGTTATCCCGGGCAATGACCGGCAACATGTGCTCCGTAATCTGCTGCAGGTAACCTTGGTGATTGTTCTTAAACTCCGTGGGATAAGTATGTGCGCCGAGAAAGGTTGCTTTGATATCGAGGGCTGACCGCTGCTTCAGTCGCTTGATCACACGCAGCATTTTGAGCTCTCCTTCTACCGTGAGCCCATATCCACTCTTTATCTCGATGGCGCCTGTGCCGAGCCGGCTGAGTTCTTCAAGTCGTTGCCAGGCCTGGTGGAAGAGCTCGTCTTCGGAAGCCTCGTTGAGTTTGCGGGCCGAGTTGAGGATGCCCCCGCCCTTAGCGGCGATATCGGCATAACTCATGCCTTTGAGTTTGTACACAAACTCTTCTTCGCGGCTGGCGGCAAAGACGATATGGGTATGGCTATCGCACCACGTGGGTAATACGGTAGCGCCGGCTGCATCGTAGGTCTCGCTGGCCATAGACCTGTAGCCACTTTTGTCGAGGTCATCCATACTGCCAAAGGCGGCGATGGTATCGTCTTCAATGAGCAGGTAAGCCTTATCAATACAAGGTAATTCGGCGAGCTGATCGCCGCGTAATACAGTAGTCAGTGCCCGTACGCCGACGAGCTGGTGGATGTTGGTAATGAGCAAGGATGCCATGCCGTAAAGATAGCATCCCCTTTACAGAAAATCTACCTTATCTACCTTGCGTGCTATACGAAAAGCGGCATTGATCAACCCTACATGGCTATAGGTCTGCGGGAAATTGCCCCATTGCGACCCATCCACGTGTACATCTTCGCTGAAGATGCCGAGGTGGTTGCTAAAGGACAGTATCTTATCCAGGTTTTGGATGGCATCGTCTGTACGACCCACACAAGCCAAGGCATCTACATACCAGAAAGCGCATACCAGGAAGGTGGTTTCGGGGAAGCCGAAATCATCGTAGTGCTTGTACCGGTAAAAGAGTCCATGATCAGCCAGCAGCTCTTTTTCGAGTGCGGCGATATGGTCGCGGGCACGCTGGGAATTGTGCTCGAGGTAGTTCATGGTGACCATCGACAGGGTACTGGCATCGAGGTTGGGGGTGCCGATGGCCTGTGGATAGACCTTGCGTTCTTTATCGTAGGCTTCTTCGAGCAGCTTGTTGGCTGCCTGGGCCAGCCTGGTGGCCTGCTGCATCAGTGGCTGGTCGTTGAAGACCGCGCCGATCTTGTAGGCCGCTTTGGCACCTGCCCAATGGAAGAGCAGCGTATAGGTATGCACCTGCACCTGGTTGCGGAACTCCCACAGGCCCGAGTCGGGCATGGTGAGCGTACGCTCGATATTATTTAGCAGCCACGGTACGATGGAGCGGTAGTTGTACTTGCGCATATAGGTCAACCGCTTGTCGGTATAGAGCGGCAGCAACGATACCAGGATCTGTCCGTATACGTCGTGCTGTAACTGGATATAGGCTTTGTTTCCGACCCGTACGGGCTTGTTGCCCAGGTAGCCGTTCAGGTCGATGGTGAGCTCTTCGAGGTCTTTCTCCCCACCGATGCCATACATAGGCTGCATAGCGTTGCCGGCGTTGGCCAGTATATTATGGATGAAATCGAAATATTTTTCCAGTTCTTCAAAGTGACCGATCTGGTTAAAGGCGCGCAGTGTATAGTGCGCATCGCGGAACCAGCAGAAGCGGTAATCCCAGTTACGGGTGCTATCGTGGAATTCGGGCAAGCTGGTGGTACCGGAAGCGATGATACCACCGGTATCTTCGTATTGATGCAGCTTCAATACCAGGGCCGAGCGGATGATCTCTTCCTGGTAGATATCCGGCAGGTAACAGCTCTTGATCCATTCCTGCCAGTGCTGGATGGTCTTGCGCAGGAATTCCTCGCTGGTTTCCTTAAGTGGTGCTTCAAGAGGAGCTCCGTACGTCAATATCATATACCTGTCCTGGTCCAGCACCAGGGGCGTGCTGTTCAACACATAGGTCAGCGACAGATCGGTGGTTACCCGCACCTGTTGCCCCAGGTTCATGAACCGGATATGGTTGCTGCCGGTGGTCACTTCGGGTTTGATCTTGCCATAGTCACCCCGTGGGTCGCACACGACCCGGATGGCCGGCTCTCCGTGCAACAGTTCTATCTTGCGCACCAGCATCAGGGGTTTGAACTGGCGCTCGTGCACATTCATGCGCGGTGCGCAGTCTTTCACCACAAAGCTGCCGTCGGCAGCGGTGAACTCGGTACACAATACATTGGTATTGGGTACATAGTATTGCCTGCTCGTCCAGCCTTCGGCCGCGGGCGTGATGGAGAAATGCCCTCCCTTATCCTCATCGAGCAAGGAGCCGAAGAGGAAACTGCTGTCGAAGCGTGGGAGGCACATCCATTTTACATCTGCTTTGAGGTCGATATAGGCCAGGTAAGAACAATTACCTATTATACCCATGTTGTATTTATGCACCGGCATATTCCGTTTCAGTTAAAGGCGTCAATAATTGGTCTAGCAGTGGCAACACTTTCCGTTGGGAAAATACTGTGTACTGCGCAGCCGTAATTCCATTGCTAACTTTTATACTATAGGCCTTGTTGCCAAGGGCTTTGAACATATCCTCATCGGTGGTATCATCGCCGATACACAGGGTAAAATCAGGACTCAGGTCATTCACAATCCGCAGTGCCATCACGCCCTTATCGAATCCCGCCATCCGCACTTCGATTACCTTATTCCCATCGATCACCTGCAGCATGGTGTTTTGTACCATCTGGTGCAGGTTGTTGATCAATTCCCGCGAGCGGCTGAAGCCCAGATCGGCCGGCGTGTTGCGGTAATGCCAGGCAATGGTGTTGTTCTTTTCTTCCACAAACGATCCCACACAACGCGTTACGAATATCTGCATGATGGGACGGATCACTTCTTTCCAGGGTTCGGAAGTAGGAATGCTTTGCTGCCAGCTTTCGCCCTTCATCCGGAAACTGGCTCCATGTTCGGCCACCAGGGTCACGGGCAGGTGTCCCAACCATTTGTCGAGTACATCGGCATCGCGGCCACTGATGATGACCACATGGTTCTTTTCATCACTGGCCAGCCGGTACAACAGTTCTTTCAATTCTTTGCTGGGGACTGCTTCCTGGGGTACACGGGCAAAAGACACGAGGGTACCATCGTAATCGAGCAGGAAGCAACGTTTTTGCGCTTTCTGGTAATGCTGGTGGATGCGTTTGTAGATGCGATCATCCAGTAGTTTGGTCTGCATCTTCTGTTGTTCTTTCCGCACATTGGCGAGCTGATCGAGAAAGTCATTGACCCACTTCACGACGTCATAATCCACCAGGCGTTTTTGCATGAGCGCCATGCGGTGTTTCTGTTCGTGCAGGGGCATTTCGAGGGCACGGTCGATGGCATTGGACACATCTATTACATCTGTCGGGTTCACCAGCAGGGCTTCGTTGAGTTCGCTGGCGGCCCCGGCGAGTTCACTTAACACCAGCACACCCCGTTGGGTAACGCAGCTGGCTACGTATTCTTTGGCCACGAGGTTCATCCCATCGCGCAAGGGCGTGATGAGTGCCACATCGGCGGCCTGGTACAAGGCACACAGCTCATTAAACGGCAGGTGGTTGTAGCGGTAGATCACCGGTTGCCAGCTGATGCTGGAGAATTTTCCGTTGAGGGTACCGATCTTTTCTTCGATCTGCCGTTTCCTCTCGAGGTACGTAGGGATCTCATCGCGTGATGGCACGACGTTGAGTACGAATACGACTTTCTCGATCCATTCGGGATGCTGTTGTAGAAAGCACTCGAAGCCATTGAGGCGGTCCATGAGCCCTTTTGTATAATCGAGCCGATCGACAGAAAAGATGATCTTCTTGTTCTCGAAGTTGCGTTTGATGTCGTTGCGCAGTTCCAGCACTTCGCTGTCGTAGGCGGCCTGGTGAAATCGTTTGTAATCGATACCGATGGGAAACAGGTCGGCTTTGACGAGCCTGTCCTGGTATTGCATGGTATAAAAATAATTATCGACGCCCAACAACATCTTCACACTTTGCATGAAGTGTTGTACATAGTCGTGCGTATGAAACCCGATGAGGTCGGCGCCCATCAGGCCACGCAACAAAGCAGTCTTCCATTCCGTAGGGAGCAGGCGCAATATCTCGTAAGAAGGGAACGGAATGTGCAGGAAGAAACCGATCTGCACATTGGGTTGCACCGCGCGCAGCATCTCGGGAACCAGCATGAGCTGGTAGTCGTGTATCCACACGGTGTCGCCGGGTTCTACCACTTCTGCCAGGCGGTTGGCAAAGTTCCTGTTCACCTGAACGTATGCGTCATAATAATTCGCCTGGTATTGAACGAGGCTTGGAAAATAGTGGAACAGGGGCCATAGTACCGAGTTGGAAAAGCCGTTGTAATAATCTTTATATACAGCGGTATCCATGAACAACGGTATAGCGGTAAAATCATATTTGGCCAGTCTCGGTTGCACTTCCGACTCCCAGTCTTCGCCGGAGAAGTCGGCTACGCCCATCCACATCTTTTCCCGGATATCGCTGGATGCCGAAGCATCGCTTTCAAAATAGCTTTTGATAGCTGATACCAGGCCACCCGAACTCTGCCGGATCGTCACCTGGTCTCCGTCGCGATCTACGGAAAAAGGTAATCTGTTCGAAACAATAATAAGTCTACCCATATGAAAAAATTAGGGGTACGGATTAAAATGATTGAATAATGGTTTTCAAAAAGGAGGCCAGTTTGAGTAATTCAAACCACAAACGGCGGGTGGCTATTCAGATCGTACTGACTGCAGTGACCCAATCGACTGATAACGGGCAATAGCCGGGACAAGAGGTTATGATCCCACGGGGACAAAAGTAGCCGGGGCTTATTAGGCCGACCTTATAATAAGATTACAATAAAATTAAAATGTGGAGGTTCCTGTACAAACACTTGTCTAAGCTGCTGATGTTATGACCGTTAGCAGGTAGTTGATCATCCTGTTCGCCATGATTACAAGGCGAGATATACATTATCATCGCAGGGTATATATAACAACAGCCTGACAGGTTTGCATGCTGCCAGGCTGTTGAGGAAGAATCTATGATATCGAAACCACCGCAGGTGTTTAGTTCGAACCGGCTACCCTGTGCTCTGCCTGCATCGTTACCGCTATTGCAATCGCTGTTTGATATCCAACTGATGAGTTGTTGCTGTTTCCTGTGCTTGTTCGTACCCTGCATCGGCATGTCGGATGACGCCCATACCAGGATCATTGCGCAGTACGCGAGCAAGTCTTGCTGCTGCGGCCTCGGTACCATCGGCCACGATGACCATGCCGGCATGTATGCTGTAGCCCATCCCTACTCCACCGCCGTGGTGCAGGCTGACCCAGGAAGCACCACCAGCTGTATTGACGAGTGCATTGAGCAATGGCCAATCGGCTACGGCGTCGCTGCCATCTTTCATGGCTTCGGTTTCGCGATTGGGTGAGGCGACGGATCCGGTGTCGAGGTGATCACGACCTATGACGATAGGCGCTTTTACTTTACCGGTGCGTACGAGTTCGTTGAAGGCCAGTCCGGCCTTTTCCCGTTCTCCTTGTCCGAGCCAGCAGATACGGGCGGGTAATCCCTGGAAGGCTATCTTCTCCTTTGCAAGGCGCAACCAGCGTTGCAGGGAGGCGTTTTCGGGAAACATCTCACCAATGACCTGGTCGGTCACGGCGATATCGGCGGGATCGCCACTGAGGGCGGCCCAGCGGAAAGGCCCTTTGCCTTCGCAGAAGAGCGGACGTATGTAAGCCGGTACAAAACCCGGGAAGTCGAAGGCGTTTTGCAAGCCCCGCTCCTGCGCCCTAGCGCGGATATTGTTGCCATAGTCGAAGGTGATGGCGCCCAGGGTTTGCAATTGTATCATCAGTTCTACGTGACGGCGCATGGAGTCATAGGCGAGGTCGATGTATTGAACGGGGTTTTGCTCGCGCAATACTTTCGCTTGTTCATAGGAGATCGTATGCGGCCAATAACCGATGAGGGGGTCGTGGGCCGAGGTTTGGTCGGTAAGGGTATCCGGAATAACGTTGCGTGCGATCAGTCGTTCCAGTAGTGTTACTGCATTGCAGTGTACACCGATGGACAAGGTCTCGCCATTTTGCTTCGCCTCCAGGGCGCGGTCGATGGCGACGTCGATGTCTTCGATCATCACATCGAGGTATCTGGTCTCGATACGTTTTTCAATACGCCATTTTTCCACTTCCGCGATGAGGGCTACGCCTTCATTCATCGTGATCGCCAATGGCTGGGCGCCACCCATACCACCGAGACCAGCGGTTACGTTGAGGGTACCTTTTAGGGTACCGCCAAAATGTTTGTTGGCTGCTGCCGCATAGGTTTCATAAGTGCCCTGTACGATACCTTGCGAACCGATATAGATCCAGGAGCCGGCGGTCATTTGTCCGTACATCATCAGTCCCTTCTTTTCAAGCTCATCGAAATGTTCCCAGGTAGCCCAGCGGGGTACGAGTTGGGAATTGGACAATAAGATACGCGGGGTATCGGGATGTGTTTTCAGGATACCCACCGGCTTGCCGCTTTGGATGAGCAAGGTTTCATCATTCTCCAGGTCTTTCAGGGCTTTGATGATGTAGTCGAGTGCTTCGAAATTGCGGGCGGCTTTGCCGCGGCCACCGTATACGATGAGGTCATCGGGCCGCTCGGCCACCTGTGGGTCGAGGTTATTGAGCAACATGCGCAGGGCTGCTTCCTGTATCCAGCCTTTGCAGGTGCGTTCGCTACCCGTAGGCGTTTTGTATTTGATGGGATCGTACCGGCGGATCGTATCGTTGTTCATATGCGGTATTTATCGTGGAGGTAACTAAATGCTGAAGGATTCATATCCTTTGTTGAGGTTGACCCCGGCTAGCGAGGTATAGGTGTTCACGGCTTCTACAAAAGAGAAGTCGTGAATGATGTTCCGGATCTGGTTGATATCGTCGGCGAAGATGCGGTCTTCTTCGGCAAAACTTACGCTGCGGCGTACATAGTCATGGGCAAACTCGAGGATGGCGCTGCTCTTGAGCGGATGGCGAAACTCGATGGCCTGTGAAGCGCTCAGCAGTTCGATGGCCAGGATGTACTCGAGGTTGTCGAGCACTTTGTTGAGTTTGCGGCCGCTGATGCTGCCCATACTCACGTGGTCTTCCTGGCCCAGTGAGGTGGGAATACTGTCGGCACTGGCCGGGAAGCAGAGTGTTTTGTTTTCCGTAACCAGTGCTGCCGTGGTGTACTGGGGGATCATGAAACCACTATTGAGCCCCACATTCTTCATGAGCAACATGGGCAGGCCCCATTTGCCTTCGAGCAGCAGGTAACAGCGACGGTCGGCGATATTGCCGATCTCGGCGGCGGCTACGCAAGCGTAGTCGAGTGGCAAGGCGAGTGGCTGGCCATGGAAGTTGCCACCGCTGATGGTATCGTCGGCGGTCAAGATGATCGGGTTGTCGGTGACGGCATTGAGTTCGATCTCCGTGAGTTCTTTCAAATGCAGCCAGGCATTGCGGGAAGCGCCATGTACCTGGGGCATACAGCGCAGGCTGTAGGGGTCTTGTACGCGGCCGCAATCGATATGGCTTTGCATGATGGCAGAATCGTGCAGCATGTCGCGCAGGCGCTGGGCCACGAGCTGGGTACCGGCAAAGGGACGCAGCTGGTGCAGGCGCGCATCGAAAGGTGCCTGGGTGCCGGTGAGTGCTTCGAGGCTCATGGCGCCGATGATGTCGGCTGCTTCGAGGCAGTTGTGCAGGCGCTGAACGCCTTTGATGGCGAAGGCCAGGATGAACTGGGTGCCGTTGATGAGGGCGAGACCTTCTTTGGGACCGAGTTGTATGGGGGCGAGTTTGAACTGCTGCAGTACTTCCTGCGATTTGTAGCGGTGGCCACGGAAGAATACTTCACCGAGGCCGATGAGGGGCAGGAAAAGGTGGGCCAGGGGGGCAAGGTCGCCGGAGGCACCTACACTCCCCTTTTCCGGTACCAGGGGGATCACATCGTTGTCGATATGCCAGTTGATGCGTTCGAGGGTTTCCAGTTGCACGCCGGAGTAGCCTTGTGCCAGGGCCTGCATTTTGGTGATGAGCATGAGCTTGGCCACTTCGGTAGGGATGGGATCACCCACGCCTACGCTGTGGCTTTGCAGTATTTTGTATTGCAGGGTGCGGGTATCTTCTTCTGATATTTTGGCGTTGGCGAGGATGCCGAAGCCGGTGGTGATGCCGTATACGGTACGGTCGTTATCGACAATTTCCTGTACCTGCTGCTGGCTGTTGGTGATGCGCTTTCTGGCTTCTTTGTTCAGTACGCCTTGCATGTCGCCTTTAGCGATGGCGAGGGCTTTGCCGATGGTGAGGGTTTCTACACCGTATTCGAATGTGTTGTTTTTACTGGCCATGATCATGCTTTGTGGTTCATAATGGTTTCTACGCGGTCAAACAGGCTGCGTTCCGAGAGGCCTGCCTCCAGTTCGCCCACGGCTTTGAGCAGCTGTTTGCTGTGTTTGCCTTCGTTGACGAGCTCTACCATGGCGGCGGAGAGAGCTGTCCATACCGGGGCTATCTGTTGTTGTAGTTTTCTGCCTTTGGGGGTGAAGGCCACGACCTTGCGGCGGGCATCGTTGGGGTCGGCGGTGGTCTTGACGAGTCCCTTTGTTTGGAGGGCACTGATGAGCTGACTGACCGAGGAATGGGAGATCAGCAGTTCGTCGGCGATGTCGCGTATCGATACGGTCTCTTTGCGGGAGAGGATGTAGAATACGGGAAACCAGGCTGCGTCGAAAGGCAGGTCGTGCGCATCGTAGAGCCGGTTCACATCGCCCAGGAATGTTTCGCTGAGCCGCCGCAGGCGGCTGCCGAAGACGAGGAAGCCGAGTGATTCGTAGAAGTTCATAAATTGTATAAGTACTTATACAAATATAGGGAATTGGGGGAAATAGGCAACCAGGCATCTAGGCAGCAAGGCATCCAGGCAGCGAGCATCCAGTAGCCAGACAGGCGGCAAGCTGTACGAAGGTGAAGCTTGCAAGCACTATAACGACCCGGCCAACCAAATTAATTGAATTTAATGTCAGGCATCCTCCTCAGGTCCAATTTTACCGGATTCGGGATAGCTGCGAATTCGCTGAAAGCTTAGTTCTAAAACGTTGCAGCAAATATGAGATTTGTTCGTAATTTTCGCCACGCTTATTCTTTCTAACTAAAACAAGATCAAACAACGACTAATGAAAACTACGACCGGCGTTTCGCTTGGATTTATGATGTTCCTGGAGTATTTCATCTGGTGTTCCTGGTATGTGACCATGGGCACCTATATGGGTGAACACCTGAAATCGACCGATATACAAATTGGCGCAGCCTATAGTGCGCTTGCTCTGGCCACCATTATCGCTCCTTTTTTCGTGGGCCTTGTAGCTGACCGGTATTTTGCGGCTCAACGCATTATGGGTGTTCTGCACCTGGTAGGCGCCGCTTTATTGTTCCTGGCTACTCAGGTCGATACCAATGGACCTTTCTACTGGGTTATTCTTGGCTACTCGTTGATGTACATGCCAACAATCGCTTTGTCCAACAGCATCGCATTCTCCCAAATGAATGATCCCGGCAAGCAGTTTCCCTGGATCCGCGTATTCGGTACCCTGGGCTGGATCGTTGCCGGCTTTATCGTAGGTGGACTGGGTATCGAAAAGTCCAGTAATACTTTCGTCATGGCTGCCGCCGCTTCTGCCGCACTGGGGCTTTATAGCTTTCTGCTCCCCAATACGCCACCCAAAGCAAAAGGAGAAGTTGCTTCCGCTGCCAAAATCCTGGGCGCCGACGCCTTCGTATTGTTCAAAAGCCGGCCCTACCTGATCTTTTTTATAGCAGCCATCCTGGTTTGTATCCCCTTGTCCTTCTACTATGGTTTCGCCAACCCCTTCCTGAACGAAGTCGGATTGGACAAACCTGCCCAGAAAATGATCCTGGGTCAGTTTTCTGAAGCCATTTTCATTGTGGCTATTCCGTTCCTGTTCAATAGCATTGGGGTCAAAAAGATGCTGCTGCTGGGTATGACAGCCTGGGTATTGCGCTATGTGGCCTTTGCCTATGGTGATGCTGGCAACAACACCTGGATGCTGTATGCCGGTATTATCCTGCATGGCATCTGTTACGACTTCTTCTTTGTAACTGGTTATATGTATACTGAAAAGAAGGCTGGCGAAAAGATCAAGAATGCTGCACAGGGCCTCTTTACCTTCGCCACGTATGGCCTGGGCATGCTGATCGGCACCTGGTTCTCTGGTGTCATCGTTGGTAAATACGCAATCGCCGGTGACCCCATTACCCACGACTGGAAAAGTATCTGGTATGTACCTGCAATCATTGCAGTAGCGGTGATGGTATACTTCGTACTTTTCTTTAAAGAAAAGAAAGAGGTTAACGAAGCTGCTTAATCAAGCAGCAATGATCTTTAAACACTTTTCAAACAAAATCATATGCAACGTATTGCCATGTTAGGCTCGGGTTTTATCGGACGTTTCTATGCCGAATCGATCCAGGGCTACAGAAGTAAGGATAAGATCGTCAGCATCTATTCGCGCCGCGAAGAGAGTGCGAAAAAGTTTGCGGATGACTATAAAGTATCGCATGTGACCACTGATATGGAAGCCGCTATCGCGCATCCGGAAGTGGACATGGTCTGTATCGCATTGCCCAATAACCTGCACGAAGCGGCGGTGATGCTGTGCTGCAAACACAAGAAAGCGGTGATCACCACCAAGCCCCTCGGCCGCAACGGTGAAGAAGCCAAACGCATGCTGGAAGCGGTAGAAAAAGCCGGTATCTTCAACGGTTACCTCGAAGACCTCGTGTATACCCCCAAGTTCATCAAAGCGATGGACAGCGTGAAGAACGGCGCCCTCGGCCGCATTCTCTGGGCCAAATCGCGCGAGACGCACCCTGGCCCCCACAGCGACTGGTTCTGGGATATCGAGCAGGCAGGCGGTGGATGTATTCTCGACCTTGGCTGTCATTGCGTGGAGATCACGCGCAGCTATATCGGTAAAGACATCAAACCCGTAGAGGTGATGTGCTGGGCCGATACCCAGGTGAAACCCATCGATGCGGAAGACCATGCCATCGGCCTGGTGAAATATGAGAATGGCGCTATCGGTCAGTTTGAGGTAAGCTGGACCTTCCGTGGTGGTCTCGACCTGCGCGATGAAGTGATGGGCTCCGAAGGCACCATCTGGATCAATAGTTTCCTGCGTACCGGTTTCGATATGTTTACCACCGGCAAGGGAGCCGACTATGTAGCCGAGAAAGCTGAAAGCAATACCGGCTGGCTGTTTCCCGTAGGTGATGAGCTGAATGAACTGGGCTACAACCATATGTTCATGGACATGTTCAATGCGGTCGAAGCCGGCACCGATCCCAAAGAAAGCTTCTATGATGGTTATGTGGTCAACTGTATCCTCGATGCTGCCTACCGCTCTGCCAAAAGCAAGCTCTGGGAGCCTGTGAAACTGGACATCTGGCGTGGTAAGGAAGGCGTGACGAAAGACAGCCACCTGACCGAATACGATGCCGACCACTATCTGGTGAAGGAAGAGGTGACGCATTATGGCGCGAAGAAAGTGATCATCAAGAACAAGCAAACCGGTAAGATCACCGAGAAGACATTAGAATAATTCTCCATGCCGGATACACGAAGCAGGGATGCCGCATTTTAGTTGCTGCATCCCTGTTTTCTTTTTACCTTAAGGGGGATGAAATATTGCTGCCTGCTAATTGCTACCTGCATCCTGACCGCCTGCTCGACTGCGCCTGTCCAAATGAGCAAGGAGGAAAACAATAAAAAATTGTCCAAGTACTTCAGGGACGTGCAGTTACGGAATTTTATGGACTCATCGACACTACGTCACGTCGCTATCAGGCTGGCAGCTTTTCGGGAGGCTCCACTTACCGGTCAAACTTCCACCGGCCCTGTAATTCGGTTTCTTTACACATCTGTTTATGCCCCCTTCACGGTCATCCAGATCCGGCAAGGTCAGGTCGTGGTGAAAAAAGCCAACAGTGGTGAACCCGGCTTTGACATCGACCTGGATACTACACAGGTCAGTGAAGCCGACCTGGCCTTCAAGCGAGTGTTTACCCGGTACGCAAAACTATTACGAAACAATGACCCCGATACGTCGCTGCTGCTACAAGCCCATCCGGAACTGCGGGGTGGGCTGTATCGCGTGAATGATATCAGCGACAGGATACTCATACCTAAGGCCGACTCTGTAGTCTATGTACAGCAAACTTCACCGATCGATGGGGCACAACTAACTGCCCTGCTGCACCGCATCGACAGTATCGGTTTCTGGCAAAAGCCGGTACATAAAGGGGTGGCCGGCGGTATATATCCTACCAACTGGCACCTGGAAGTGAAAACCGGCGGCAAACACCACGCCATTGAAATCAGTAACCGGGAAAGTGGTCCTTATTACGAACTGGGAAAATTCCTGCTTAGCCAATATGCCCAACTTAAAGACGATGAAATACAATAAACGATTGCTGCCTGCTGCAGCCCTGCTTGCGCTGGTGGGCCTGTCTGCCTGTTCCAACAACAGCACCACCGCTTATACCACCTGGCCGGCTTACGGCGGTGGCAAAGACAATATTCACTATTCATCGCTGCAAACGATCGATACCGGTAATGTAGCGCAGCTGCGACCAGCCTGGACGTATCATACCAGCGATGCCGATACCGTCCATCACTCCCAGATACAATGTAACCCCCTCATGGTCGACGGCGTGTTGTATGGCACTACGCCCACCACTAAACTGTTTGCCATCGATGCTGCTACGGGTCAGGAAAAATGGGTCTTCAATCCCAATGACACGACGCAGACCACCAGCACCATCCGCTTTATCCTCAACAACAACCGTGGGGTGGCTTATTGGGGTGAAGGCGAAGACAAACGCATCCTCTACACCGCCGGCTCGCATCTCTATGCCGTCAATGCCACCACGGGCAAGTTGATCGAAAGCTTTGGCAGCAAAGGAAAAGTAGACCTGCACCACGGCCTGGGCCGTAATGTAAAAGACCTGTATGTAACAGCCACCTCCCCCGGCATGGTTTACAAAGACCTGTTTATCCTCGGCTCACGCGTCGATGAAGGCGCTGCGGCGGCACCTGGACATATCCGCGCCTTCGATGTACGTTCCGGCGCTATCCGCTGGATCTTCCATACCATTCCGCAGCCGGGTGAAGCTGGTTTCGAGACCTGGGATGATACGACTGCGTATAAACATATTGGTGGCGCCAACAGCTGGGGCGGCTTCTCGCTCGATGAACAGCGGGGTATCCTCTTTGCGCCTACCGGGTCTGCCTCTTTCGATTTCTATGGCGGCAAAAGAAAAGGCAGTAACCTGTTTGCCAACTGTCTGCTGGCACTCGATGCCGCTACTGGTCAACGCAAATGGCATTTCCAGTTCATTCACCACGATGTATGGGACCGGGACCTACCCTGCCCGCCTGCACTCGTTACCATCAAAAAGGATGGCAAAACGATCGATGCCGTAGCGCAGTTATCCAAACATGGCATGGTGTACGTATTTGACCGCGAGACGGGCATGCCCGTATATCCCATCGAAGAAAAAGCCATTGATACCAATACCACGTTGACCGGCGAACGCATCTGGCCAACGCAACCCATCCCTGCTATACCTAAACCTTTTGTACGGCAACAGTTCACGGTCAATGACCTGAACCCCTACCTGCCGGATAGCTCGAAAGCAAAACTGCAAAAAGCCCTGGCGGGTTACAGGTCTGGCAATATGTTCATGCCACCCGGACTGCAAACCATGGTGTTGCTGCCGGGCCTCGATGGCGGCGGTGAATGGGGCGGACCATCTTACGATCCGCAAACCGGCTACCTGTACGTGAATGCGAATGAAATGCCCTGGTTGATCACCATGCGCGAAAACAAACTATCGAAGCCGGCGGCGGAGAACTACGGACAGGCTGGTAAACGCTTATACGACCTGCATTGTATGGCTTGCCATGGTGGGGACCGAAAAGGATCGGGTAATAATCCTACGTTGCTGAACATTGCATCCCGTTACAAGGAGCCGGATATTTTATCACTCATCAACAGTGGGCGCCGGATGATGCCGGCCTTTGCACACCTCAATACGGAAGAGAAAGAAGCGATCGTGTCTTATGTCACGGAATCGCGTGTACGTCAACAGCAAGCTTTCAAATCCCAACCGCAGTCCATCGACAGCTTCCTGAATCTACCCTATAGTATGACGGGTTATTATAAATTCCTCAGCCCGGAGGGCCATCCGGCGATCAGTCCGCCCTGGGGCACCATTACGGCCATCAACCTGCATACAGGGGAACATGTGTGGAAGACCACGCTGGGCGAATATCCTGAACTCACCGCCAAAGGTATCCCTGCTACCGGTACGGAGAACTATGGCAGCTCGGTGGTGACGGCTGGCGGCCTGTTGTTCATAGCCGCTGCCCGCGATGGCAAGCTGCGCGCCTTCAATAAATACAGCGGAAAACTGTTGTGGGAATATGCCCTGCCAGCTCCTGGCTTCGCTACGCCATCGGTATACGAAGTACAGGGGAAACAATATATCGTGATTGCCTGCGGCGGTGGTAAACTCGGCACGCCCTCTGGCGACAGCTATATGGCATTTGCGTTGCCGTGAGGAAGGCATAAAAAAATCCCGGCATCGCTGCCGGGATCTATCAATACCTTGTACGGTTGCTTATTGCTTGGGCGCTGTGCCGGCTGGCTTGGGCGCCGTAGCGGGCGGCGCAGCTTCTGGCTTGGCCAGGTTGATGTTGAGCTTCTTCGCGACCAACGGCAAAATATCGTCGGCTGCCGGGAAGGAGATCAATTGTTCTTTGCTCAACACATAAGTGATGCCATTTTCTTTGGCCACGGCTTGTGTAGTCGTCACGGCCTTTTGCTGAATGGGGGCCAGTAACTCCTGCTCTTTAGCCTGCATCATCTTGGGGGCTTCTGTCTGGCTGAAATTGACTGCTTTCAGGTAAGCCTCATTCAGCTGGCGGCGCTTGATCTGCTTTTGTGCACTTGTCCACTTGATAGAGTCCTTGGCAAACGTGCTGTCGAGGATCTCATATTGCTCCTGGTACTCGTTGGCCTGCTGTTGCAGTGCCTGCTGATACTCGGCCATGTCTGCATTGGCCTTCTTGAACTCGGGCATCGCCACGATGAGTTCCTGTAAACTGATGTAACCGATCTTACTCTGAGCCTGCACAGTACCTGCCGTGAATGCCATGGCGCAAACCAGGATCACGCATAAAAAACGCTTTTGCATGTTAGTTGTAGTTGTTTAGATGTTTAGTTGTTATCTGTAAGTCAATAATGCCGGTCCTTTCGCTGCTTCTACGGCCCTTTCAGGCCCGGCATTAACGTTTCTTTTATTTCAATTGCATATCCTGGATGATACCATCGATGCGTGTCTTGAGCTCGCCATGTACTGTATCGAAATTGGCGGCACTATCCAACTTGGTGTTAACGCTGAAATAGAACTTGATCTTGGGTTCGGTACCGCTGGGGCGTGCCGAGATCTTACTACCATCGGCGAGGAGGAACTGCAGTACGTTGGATTTGGGCAGGGTGATCTCCCACTCCGCTCCGGTTTGCAGGTTCTTGCCTTTGCGCAGTTCATAATCGAGCAGCTCTACCACCTTCGATCCATTGATGGTGGCCGGTGGATTCTTGCGGTACGACTCCATCATTTCAGCGATCTCCTTCTGACCATTCATCCCCTTCTTGGTGATGGAGATCAGGTGCTCTTTGAAGAAGCCATATTTTACATAGAGGTCGATCAGTTTGTCGTACAGCGAACGGCCCTTGTCTTTTTCATACGCGGCCATTTCGCACAGGAAGGCTACAGCAGATACCGCATCCTTATCGCGCAACTGAGAACCGATCATCAGTCCATAGCTTTCTTCTCCACCTATCACATAGTTTTCGGTAGCTTCTTTTTCTTTGATGAGCTCGGCGATCCACTTGAATCCAGTCAGTACGTTGTAGCATTTGATATTGTTGCCTGCCGCGATGTTGTCGATCATGTCGGTCGTTACGATGGTCTTGACCACCATATCGTTGGCCTGTGCAATGCCTTTTGCCTTGCGGGCTTCGATGAGGTAGTTAAATGCCAGAACGGCCGTTTGGTTACCATTCATCAGCACCCATTTGCCTTGATGGTCCTTAATGGCGATACCTACGCGGTCGGCATCGGGATCGGTACCCAGCAGGATGTCGGCGTCGAGCGCTTGTGCCTGTTTCAGGCCAATGCTCATGGCTTCGCTCTCTTCCGGATTGGGATAGTGCACGGTGGGGAAATTACCATCCGGCACGGATTGCTCCTTCACAATAGACACATTGGTAAAACCAAAGGTCTTCAGTACTTCAGGCACCAGGGTAATACCTGTACCGTGTATGGGAGTATAAACGATCTTGAGGTCGTGTTGCTTGGCGATAACTTCCGGGTATACGCTCAGACTTTTCACCATTTTGATATACGCTTCGTCGAGCTCTTTGCCGATGATGGTGATATTGGCTTCGCCACCTTCCCACTGTACATCGTCTACAGAAGCGATCTTATCTACTTCAATGATCACGTTTTTGTCGTGTGGTGGCACCAACTGGCCGCCATCGCTCCAATAGGCTTTGTAGCCGTTGTATTCCTTGGGATTATGAGAGGCGGTACATACGATCCCTCCCTGGCAGCCCAGGTGGCGGATGGCAAAGGATAATTCGGGCGTAGGGCGCAATGCTTCGAACAGAAAGACTTTGATGCCATTGGCACCCATTACGTTAGCGACAATTTCCGCAAAGAAACGGCTGTTGTTGCGGCTGTCGTGTGCGATGGCAATGCGGATCACACCGCCGGGATATGTTTGTTTGAGGTAGTTGGCAAAACCTTGTGTGGCCATACCTACCGTATATTTATTCATGCGGTTGGTACCTACCCCCATAATGCCGCGCAGACCTCCGGTACCGAATTCCAGGTTTCTGTAAAAGCTTTCGGTCAGTTCATTGGGATTTTCAGATTCTAACTTTTTAATCTCGTCTTTGGTAGCCTGATCATAGTTGCCAGACAGCCAGTTGCTCACTTTTTCCTGTATTACAGCATCCATTTCTTTCTGTTTTATATAATAGTTGGGGGACTAATATCGTTAAGATTGGGAAGATTACAAAGCTGACTTCGGTTTTTTGTAAATCTGAATCCAATATCTTATCGTTAATAGTAGCTGTGGCTTACTACAAAATCCTCAATATCCTACCAGCTTGCCTGGTATTGCTGCTGATGTCGTATTCAGCAAGCGCACAGTCCTTGCCTGCTTTGCCCCAGAAAATACCCGCATCCGGTGATACTACCCGAAAAGATACAAATCAAGTGCGTCCGAATGCCGGTAACTGGACGTTGATCCCCATCCGGGAGACGCCCTGCCTTTCTTGTAACGGACGTAAATGGGCCGTTGCCGGCGGCCACCTGGCCATTTGGGGAGCCTCTTTTTATACCCTGAACAAGGCCTGGTACAAAGATTATCCCAAATCGGACTTTCATTTCTTCAACGACAATGCCGAATGGCTGCAAATGGATAAGCTGGGTCATCTATGGACGGCCTACCAGATGAGTCGTGTATCGGGGGTGGCCTGGCAATGGGCTGGTTTTACACGCCAGCAAGCTGCCTGGCTGGGGGGCCTCAGCGGGGTCGCGTACCAGAGCATCATCGAGATCCAGGATGGTTTTTCGGCCGAATGGGGCTTCAGCTGGGGGGATATGACGGCTAATATGGCCGGATCGGCGCTGTACACGGTGCAGGAACTGCTGGGGGGAGATCATAAAATACAGGTCAAACTCAGTTACTCGCCCTATACCTATTCTGACGACATGAAAGCCAGGCGGGATGCGTTTTTTGGCAAAAGTGTCCAGGAAAGGATCCTGAAGGACTATAATTCACAGACCTATTGGTTAAGCGCCAACCTGCGCTCTTTTATACCGGCCAGCGGATTACCTAAATGGCTGAATGTGTCGGTCGGGTATTCCGGTAAAGGCATGTTGGGCGGGATGGACAATACCTGGACCGATAAGGAGGGTATGGAACATGACCGGTCGGATATACGGCGTACCCGCCATTTTTACCTGAGTGCCGACGTGGACCTCACCAAGATCAGGACCAATAATAAAATTCTCCGCACGGTATTTTATGTCCTGAATGCGGTCAAAATACCTGCCCCCACCCTCGAATTGTCGCAAGGGAAGTTGCGTGGGCACTGGCTTTACTTTTAGCGTCTACTCCATATAGGCGCCTTTCACGTCATCGCCATCCGTTTCTACAAAAATGTGTTCCTGGAGTGTGGTCGCCAGTGATAATCCTACATAATCGGTATGAATGGGGAAAGCTTTGTGGGTGCGCTCCACCAGCGCGAGGGTTTGCACTTTGCGGGGGTGAAAGGCCAGGAGTGGTTTCATGGCATACAACAGCGTCTTTCCGCTGTTGGCCACATCGTCGATGATGAGTACCACTTTGTTGTTGAAGTCCGTATCGGGGGTAATGGTCACCTCGTCGGGGTTCTTTTTATCGAGGGAAATGGTGATGAGGTCAGTTTTGATGGAGCTGATCTGTTGCAGCAATTGCTGGATATTGCGCGCGATCACACTGCCACTTTCGCGGATCCCAGCCAGGATGATGGAGGGCTCATCGAGGTTATTTTCCACGATCTCGTAGGCCATGCGCTGCATTTTCCGGTTGGCGGTCGTTGCATCCAGTATATAGTTCTTTGCCATGCTAGTCTATTTGAATAATTATGCTTTTCGGGTTGCAAAATACAAATCAGGAAGGGATTTGCAATTGATGCTGTCTTATTCTGCCCTTCCCCGCCCCGGTTGGCGCTTTCGGCGGTAAAACCTGCAAAAAACGCCATTGTGGGTTGCGTGTTAACTACTTATGCTACCAAAGTTATCACTGTCCGCCGCAAATCCTGAAACCTTGCGTATCTTAGCGGGGACCAATTTTTCAATGCATGGTATACCTGCAGCAGATTTTGTTTTTAATCGCGGTTGTTGCGGCCGTTTGGATCTTTTCGAAAAAAGTAGCGGCCATCCGGCGTAATATCCTGCTGGGGCGGGATGAGAATTACAGTGACCATCCCGATCTGCGCTGGAAAAATGTTTTCCTGCTGGCTTTCGGGCAGAAGAAAATGTTCCGCCGCCCAATGGTGGCCCTGATGCACTTCATTATTTATGCAGGCTTCATCATCATCAATGCCGAGGTGCTGGAGATCGTCATCGACGGACTGTTCGGCACCCACCGCCTGTTTGCCGGGTTCCTCGGCAGCTTTTACACGTTTCTGATCAATGCCTTCGAAATCCTGGCAATTGGGGTACTCGGTGTGTGTGTTGCTTTCCTCGTACGCCGGAACTTCATGAAGCTGAAACGCTTTATCAGCCATGACCTCGACGGCTGGCCCCGGAGCGACGCCAATTATATTTTGATCACCGAGATCGTGCTGATGACCCTGTTCCTGACCATGAACGCTTCGGATACTTTGCTACAGGCACGTGGTTACGGTCATTATGCCGACCATAACACGGGTAATTTTGTACTCTCCCAATACCTGCAACCACTGTTGAACGGACTGAGCGATGGCGCGCTGGTGGGTGTAGAACGTGCCTGCTGGTGGCTGCACATCCTGGGCATCCTGGTATTCCTGAATTACCTGCCCTATTCCAAGCACCTGCACATTTTGCTGGCATTTCCCAATGCTTATTATACCCGTTTGCTGCCCAAGGGTGAAATGCACAATATGGTTTCCATCCAGAATGAAGTACTGTACGCCATGCAGCCCGAACTGGCCCCGACGGATGCCACGCCGCCCGCCAAGTTTGGTGCGAAGGATGTGATGGACCTGAGCTGGCGCAACCTGATGGACGCTTACAGTTGTACCGAGTGCGGCCGCTGTAGCAGTGCCTGTCCGGCCACACAAACCGGCAAAGCGCTTTCGCCCCGTAAGATTATGATGGATACCCGTGACCGGCTGGAAGAAGTGGGCAAGAATATCGATGCCAATGGCGGCGAATTCAAAGACGACGGCAAATCACTGTTACATAATTATATCAGCACCGAAGAGTTGCGTGCCTGCACCACCTGCAATGCCTGTGTAGAGGAGTGCCCGGTCAGCATCAGTCCGCTGGAGATCATTCTCGAGCTTCGTCGCTCACTGATCATGGAAGAAAGCAATGCGCCGCAGGAATGGAACGGCATGTTCAGCAATATCGAGAACAATTTTGCTCCCTGGAAATTCAGTCCCGACGACCGTGATAAATGGGCCGAAGAGCTGGCGGGCCAGTCTTAAAGGCAACAAGGCATCGAGGCAACGTAGGGAAGGCAAGGAAATGCAAGGCAACGAGGCATCTAGTCATCGAGGCAACCAGTTAAAAACAGCATAACATTTAATAACAAATCCCTTTCATTCGTAAGATTGAAAGGGATTTTTGTATCAGAAAACGGTGGATTGCTTACTTCCGGGATTTCACCTGGTGCCTGGGTGCCGAAACCTACAATTGCTCTGCAGCGTCCTTCCCGCGCCACATCTTGATCGCCATGATCACGGCCGTCACCGCAAAAATGCCGCCGATGACCCAGTTGACCACGTTTTGATTGGCATTCAGTTTATCGACCATCAGGTGACCACCAAAGATGAAGATTAAATTGCCGATAAAGGTTCCGATACCAATACCGACGATATAGGTATTGTAGTGATCTGCGCGGGGCAATAATACTTTCTTGGTGAAGAGCACGGTACTCCAACCAAACCAGAATGGTATCTGCATGGGGTTGATGGCACTCATGCTGACGCCCAGCCAGAAGCGATGGATGGTACTACTGAGGATGATATTTTTACCTGAACCAGATGGATGCGCTGCTGCAATGAAGGTGGTAACCGCCAGCGCCACCACGATGAGCAGGGTAAACCACTCGAGCCAACGGAAGAGTTTCTTTTGTTTGCGTACCCAGTCCATCGCCACCAGCGATAGCCGTACATAGATCATTTCGATGATGAGGGCGCCAATCGCAAAATAGAGCGCAGGGCGAATACCGTCGGAGACGGAGATCTGCATAGCCGCTACATTCAAAGTACCCAACGGCAAAGTGCCCAGGAAGCTGATAAAAAGCCCCGTAAAAAATATGCGTAACAGTTTCATGTTGTCAATAGATCATTTCGGCATGGCCTCCAGTCTGGCCGACCACTCCTTATCTTCCCGGAACATTTGTACACCTTCCTTCCAACTCAGGTAGGGATGGCCCTTGCGGTGGTTCATCCGGCTGATTCGTCCGAGGATGAGCCAATGGCGTACAATCTCCTTCCAGGCAAAGAACAGGGAATGTCGCGGATCATAGATATGGGTAGGCTCGGCGCCTGCACCGTTTATTTCAATGACCGCAAAGTTGCGCCCTTGTTTTAACTCTTCCAAAGTATTATAGCGGATATCGAGCCGTCCGTAATAAAATTCCGGGATCTGGCAGCACAATTGATCGATGGCAACCTCCAGGGCTTCATCCACCAGGTGTGAATGGTCGAGGAACAAGGAGCCGCGGGCATGGTTGCCATAGGGAGACACTACCCGCTTCTCCCCTTCGGGCAACACCTCCTGCAAGCCTTCTCCATGCATGGCTTCCAGGCTTTCGAGGTACATGAGCGCCCGTTTGTTCCTTTCCAGCAATTGACGGATCGAATGTAGCCCATCACCCGTTACTGCCAGGAATTCCTTCTTGACGATGCCTGAAATACGGCCGGACGGCGCGTCGGGGTATTTGTAATAGAAGATGCCGATCTCATTTTTCCAGGGTACGTATTCCTGGATATGGAAGTCGAGGTAGGCATTGGCTACATACTGCCTCACAGCCGTCTCATCGGCCAGCACCTTTACTCCCCGGCCGCGGCCTCCTACATTGGGCTTACCGATCATCGGAAAGGAAAGGCCCTGCTTTTTCAAGGCGGCTACTACGTTCTCTCCATTAGCGGGCAGATCGAAGAAAGCGGTACGCGGGTGGTATTGCGGGGGGATCAGGTCTACGAGATCCTTTTTCGATTCATTGAGGAAACCGCCGTTCTGAATACGGGGATTGGCGGCTGCAAAAAAGAAGAGGGAGCGGGCACGGAGGCTGGGATAGAACCAAAGCGGATAGATCCACGCATATACTGCAGCGTGGCTCCAGTATTCCCAATTGAACAGCCTGATAAAAAAAGGCCGGTGCAGTAGTCGCTGGAGTACGTTCATTATCGGCCTACCCCTATTTTTTCGATGGTGAGCTCCTGGGTGAAGGTCTGTTGTTGCCGCAGATCGAGATACCGCATGACCATCGCATCGGGAGATATGGCCAGCGACGTGACGCTGACGGTGCCCACTTTGCCATCGCGGTTCATGAGCAGGTCGTTGTGGGCGTCGCCATCGCCGGTAAACTGGTGAAAGTGCAGCACGTCTTCCTGGAATGGTCGGCGGTGCCTGGACAACCAGTTATCGAACCACTGCTTTCTGCGGGCAATAATGTCGGGGCCGTAAAGTGTTACGGAACTCCAGATATGTGGTATGGATGCGTCGAGTTGCTGCGCGTATTTTTGTGTTCCATCCCAGCGGCACTCATAGAGCTGCCCATCTTCCCAGATGACAGCCGTGAAGGGCTCGATGCCCTCCAGCTTGATGGGGGAGAAATACTGGTAGGGCATGGTACTATCGAGCAGGTCGAGGAGGATAAGTCCCCGGCTCTTGCGATAAGGTGGTTGCGGCGTATGCGCTACCCAGCCTCCGTTGAGCAAAACGATGGCATTGCCGTTCTCATGCGCAGCGATCCAGGTGCCCCCGGCATCGATATCTTTGGGGAACAGCAATCTGCCGGAGGGGAGGTCATAGACGGCAGGCGGTATGGCCTGCGACCGTCGTTGTTGCTCATCCCGGTTGGAGGTCAGTATAATCTTATCGGGCGTTGGAATAAAAGTTACTGTGCACATTGTTTCTTATGCTTCATGGTCGAAGAGGCGACGCCAAAATCATCGGGCAGGGAGATCGTGGTCACTTCGGTCAATCCTACCCTGATCAGCGCCATGTGGTGAATAGTATGTTCCAGGTTGTAAGCTACCTCGCGGTAGTAGTTCGTGGCGATCGATAAAGGTGCCGCTGCATGGTCATCGTAAGTAGCTTCAAGCATCAGTTGCTTATCGCCACGACCGAGGCCGCTGTGTATTTCGAGGAGCAGATGGCTGGCGAGCTCTTTATCGGTTTCGATGGCGAGGTCCCGTTTACGTTGCTCGTAATTGACGACGCCAAGATCGTACCCTTTCTCCAGGCATTGAAACAGTTCTATCACGTGCCGGACATGCTGGCCAATGGTATTATTGAACAGATTTTTGCAGGGCTGTACATATTCTTGCTGACTGATCTGGGCAAGGGAATCAGCAAGCTGTACAAAGACCGTATTCACAGCCTGTTGTAATTGCATCGGTCGGTTTTATAACTTGAAAATAAGATTAAATCAGCGTTGCCTTTCAGGCTTAACTGGTTTTTAATCAGTTTCGCTATCCTGCGCTGCTTGTCTGACCAACACCCGCAGTTGCACCTGCAGCTTGTCCGAGATGGTGCTCGTTTTGCCAACACCGTAGGGTTTGCGTCGCGTGTCAAATGCACCTTCCATCAGAAACCCGTCACTGGTGGGTACAGCGGTAAAAGCGATGGACAGAGGCAGGGATATCGATCTGATTGTCAAAGTACCTTCTATAAAAAATGTGCCAGCCTTTTTGCCAGCGGTTACTTTTTTAGATACGAAACTGATTACCGGATAGTTCTGCACATCGAAGAAAGCGGCATCCCGGAGATGCTCATCTCTCTTTTTATTGCCGGTATTGATGGACGCTACCCCTACCTGTACATCAAAATGACTGGTTTCGGGATGTTCCGGATCAAACCGGATGGTGCCGGCCAGCGCGCTGAAACTGCCTTTTACCGGTACGCCCAGGTTTTTGATGGTAAAGGTGATGGACGAACTATCGGCAACGGGCAGGTAAGTCTGGCCAAAGGCTGCCCCGGTGACGATCATGGCTACCAACCACCCAACAATCTGCTTGCGCATAAGTCTTTTCCTGCGTTTTGTATAAAAGTAACGGTTCCGGGGAAGGGTGTCGATACCTCCTGTCATAATCCCAATCCCAACGCGGTACGGGGCTTCCTGCAACTGTATAAGCTATTGATAACTCAAATGTAATGAATGTTCCGGGTTTCATATTTTGGCAGTAGATTTACACCCAAATTTTGATGGCATGCATGTACCAACCATGGCCGAGATGATGGCCAGCGGGCAAACTCCGGATATTTTGTTTTGGGTAGGCTGTGCGGGCAGTTTTGACCAACGCGCCCAGAAAATCACGAAGGCTTTTGCCACCATTCTCTCGAAAGTGGGTATCAATTATGCCATCATGGGTAAGGAAGAGCTGTGCACGGGCGACCCGGCCCGCCGGGCTGGCAACGAGTTCATGTTTCAAATGATGGCCTACCAGAACATCCAGGTTCTCAACGGGTACGGCATCAAAAAGATCGTCACCACCTGTCCGCATTGTTTCAACATCCTCAAAAACGAATACCCGGTATTGGGCGGCACTTACGAGGTGATCCACCATACTACCCTGCTGCAGCAGCTGATCGACGAAGGTAAGATCGTATTGCAGGGCGGCGGTGCTTTTAAGGGAAAACGTATTACCTACCACGACAGCTGTTACCTGGGTCGCGCCAATGATATTTATGAAGCGCCCCGCAAAGTGCTGGAAGCGCTGGACGCCGAGCTGGTGGAGATGAAACGCTGTCGCAGCAAAGGTTTGTGCTGCGGTGCCGGCGGTGCCCAGATGTTTAAAGAAGAAGAAAAAGGAACGATCCGCATCAATATCGAGCGCAGCAACGAGGCACTCGACACCGGCGCCCAGATCATTGCCTCTGCCTGCCCGTTCTGCAATACCATGCTCACCGACGGCGTCAAGAACAAAGAGCAGGAGCAGAACGTGCACGTGCTGGACGTGGCCGAACTGATCGCTCAGTCGATGTAAGTTGTCTGTTTGCCCCGTGGGGCTTGCCCTGCCGGCCATCGGATCACAATTCGTATCTTTGCCCTATGAACTGGAATTATTTACCGGCTATTCCCGCCGATTTTGCGCCCGACTCCCGAGTTTGGATCTACCAGAGCAGCCGTTTGCTGAGCATGGGCGAAGCCCTGCATACCGAAGATCTGTTGAATACCTTTGTAGAGAACTGGAAATCGCATGGCACGCCAGTAAAGGGCTTCGGCACGTTGTTGTTTGGCCAGTTCATCGTACTGATAGCCGATGAGAACGCTACCGGCGTCAGCGGTTGCAGTACCGACAGTTCCGTGCGTTTTGTAAAACAGCTGGAAGAGCTTTTCAAAGTACAACTATTCGACCGTCAGCTGCTGGCTTTCCAGGTCAAAGACAAGGTACAACTGCTACCCCTTTCCCAATTACAACATGCAGTCGACCACGGCTTTATATCCGCCGACACCTTATACTTCAACAACCTGGTGCAGACCAAGGAAGAGCTGGAGACCAAATGGATGGTGCCTGTCAAGGACAGCTGGCTGAGCCGCCGCATTGCGATTACCGAAAAATGATTAATTTGGATTGACAATACTCCCGACCCGGCCGTAATTAACCCATTTCAACTTCTCTAACATCATGAGTATTGAAAGAATCGAGCCCGGGACAGCTGGTTGGAGCGCCTATTATGCCAATCACATCAACCGGTACATGTTTGCTCTCCAGCAGATCGACCGCAATACACCCGCCCGCCTTTTGGATGCAGCTTGCGGAGTGGGCTACGGCACTCAATTCCTGGCCAATCACACACAATGTCATTCTACCGGGGTAGACATCAACACCCACGCGCTCGATATCGCCAACCGGCAATTTCGTACGCCTAATACCGACTTCCTGCTCGATGATTGTACCAAGCTGAACAATGCCGCCAGCAAAGGACTATACGACTACGTGGTAAGCTTCGAAACCTTTGAACACCTATCAGAACCAGAGGCCTTCCTGGAATCGACCAAAAAGGTGATGAAGCCAGGCGGTAAGGTGATTCTCAGTACCCCCAATATCAATGTATCCAGTCCAGGTAGCAGTGATGGTAAGGTTGCCTGGGAATTTCATGAAAAAGAATATACGCCGGCAGAATTCTACGGTATGATCGACGCCGCCGGCTTCAAAAATATCCAGTTTTACGGTCAACAGTATACCACCCGGGGAAAATTGAAGAGCGAACTCATGGGTGATCTGCATCAATTGTGGTCAAATCCCTTCATGCGTGCAGGACGTTGGATTCAACAGGTTTTCCGGGGACGAAAATTTGAACCCCTGATGAAAGAGTCGATCGAGGATTTTGAGATCGTTCCCTATGGATCGCCTGCTGATTGTGACGCTCTGAAGACCAACGGTCCTTTTGTCCAGATCATTGTAGCAGAAAAATAACCAGGTATCGCCTTACATACCTGCAAGAAAGCTGCCCTGGCGCAGCTTTCTTGCTTTATAACCCAGCAATAACCGAAAATAGATGGTCTTGTCGAAAACATTTTATCATGATACTTTGAAGATTGTATAAAATCTGTTAAATTGCTATACAACCAAACTAACACATCACATGAGAAAAACTATTCACCTGGGATACCCCCGCTATTGGAGTGATCCACCCCGGTAATTTCTTCCCGCATTTTTACGGATAATCTGACACCCTCCGGACAGGCTGATGCCCGACCGACCGTATTGACTTGTTATCAGCCCAACGATTCCTTGCTTTTCATGTACAGTTAAAACCCTTGGTGAGCGCCTGCCCGCAGGATGACTTGCCCCCTATCGACCCGCTGTCGCGGGCCCTGGAAATCTATTGCCATGTCTGAAATAATTTATCGACAGTGGGCAGTAATGCCTGACTGTTCACTATGAACAAAGCCTCCTGAACCCTTGGAACTTTTTCGTAAAGCTCCTCCCCAGCAACCCTGCAGTACCTATGGCCTTGCCAAGCGGCCTGTGGCTGTCAGTGAATGGCGGTGAGTTTTTTTCTCTATCTCAATGGGCGGGGACTGACTTTTCTAAGCCGGTCCCCCTTTTTATTTTAGGAGTATCCCGAAATATCCACTACCCCCACCTATTAGCGTGCATCCCCGCACTATCAGGTAACTTTTATAATTGTGCAACAAGTAGTTTTCCGGAAACCAACAATTACCTAAATTACTGTTGATTAGTATCGTACCTCTTCTTACCGTAAGCCGTTAAACACGATCTGTATACCAAATCTTACGTTATGAAGTGTTATTACGCACGGCTTATCTTATTGCTGCTTTTGCCTTTTAAAACCTTTGCTCAGTGTGTACCACCCGTCCCAGCCCCCATCATCACCTGCAATACAGGCGGCAACCTCGTAGACAACCTGGTCATTAATGCCGGTGACACATACTCTGACCACAATATTGGCGGCACTTACAGCAATATTACGGTCAATGGCGGCACTTTACTACTTTGTGGCACCACTGTTATCAATGGCGTCAATTTCAACGGTGGGCGTATCGTCATGAACCCTGATGCCGACGTTACCTTTAATGGCAGCTTCAATACTTCTTCCAATGAGACATTCATCAACTATGGAACGGCCACCTTTAATAATGGTTTGAACATTCAAGGTTCCTCTTCCTATTTTTTCAATGCATCGACAGCGCATCTTGCCGTCAATGGAACGTTATTCTTCAATGGTAGCTATTTCTTCAATAACGGAACCGCTTATGCTACCGATATGGTCATGAACGGAGGAGCATCCATCTGTCTCGGCACGGGCTGTTATGTCAACACCAACAGTATCCAGAACAATACGGACAATCCGATCAGCGTACCCAACGGCAAAGCATGTATCAGTTTAAATTCTTCTCTATCCGGCAATAACCCCATTACGGCAGATCCGGATTTATTCCTATGCCTAGAATCAACCGCGACGACGCCATCACCTATCTTGACGGGTGCAGCCACGGTGTCGAACAATTGTACCGAATGCCAGCATTTGCTGGGTTCCCTGCCCTTGAAACTCCTGTCGTTTACTGGCGACTACCTCGATGGAGCTTTACGGCTTTCCTGGGAAACGACGTGGGAAGAAAACGTGCGGGAATTTATCGTAGAGCGAAGCAGCGATGGCGTCCGCTTTGAGGCCATCGGCAAGATTGCCGCCAATAACCGCGCCTCTACCTACCAGTTCAGGTCGACCGAATATGCCCAGGGCCTGTACCGGTTGAAAATGCTAGATGTGGATGAACGGTACACCTATTCTTCGGTTGTACGTGTGCAAACAGCGCCAGTAGGTTTACAACTGGTCGTGTTATCGAACCCGGTGACGGGGCCGGTTGCCCAGGTGTCTGTCATGTCTGCCATCAACCAGCACGGAATGTTGGTTTTGCTGGATAATACCGGCCGCCTCGTAAAGCAGCAGCCACTAACCTTACAAAAAGGCAACCAATATATTCAGTTGGAACTTGGGCACCTCGTTCCCGGTAATTATTTACTGTATTTCACCGGTCGCGCCTCGAGAACAAAACCAGTACAATTGGTGAAGCAATAATCGTTTGCCTGTATGGCAGGATTGAACAATATTTGCGCTACCGAATGTGACCGGTTGCGCTTATGTTCAGATTTAACAAGACTTACTTTCTCCTGGCAATTGTACTGTTTATCGTAGAAGTATTGATCGCCCTCTATGTTGACGATGCCATCATCCGCCCGTATCTCGGCGACCTGCTCGTCGTGATCCTTATGTATTCCTTTGTTCGGGCCTTCACCCAATTCGCCGTACTAGCCGTAGCAATTAGCGTACTCCTGTTTGCCTACCTCATCGAGATCCTGCAATATTTTCAACTGGTTCACCGGCTGGGCCTTGGGCAATACCCATTGGCACGCATCGTGATCGGCAGCACCTTTCAATGGATCGACCTGGTAGCCTATACGGCCGGTATTGCCATCGTGCTGTGGGTGGAGCAGAAAAGAGGGATTGACCTTCGCCGGGCAGGTTCCTGAGCTTGTAACATGCAACTTCTGATAAAGCAGAGCCAACATCTGCCAGCTAATTTCCCCTTTTATTCTTATCAGCCAGGCGTCTGCCCAATCCTTCCCTTTAGATCAGACGGATAATTGTACCATCCATATTAATTTTCGGGATAAGCAAGGGTTTGTCGGCCCCCTACCTTATATTTGCAACCTTGTTGAAATTATCACCTGGCAGCAAATCGACCATACCAAACTTTCACGGCAGCGCTTTTACTGGTGCTGTACACCTTCATGGCGACGCCTGTACACTGCTGGCACCATCATCTGTACGAAACCAGCAGCAGCCAAACGGCTGACCAGCCCGATACCGATGGGCCTGCCCTGTCGCTGTTCAAGGGTAGCTCACTCTCCAACCATTGTGATATCTGTGCACACCATTTTGCCGTATACGAACCAGCAGCGACCTCGCAATACCAGTTTGCCCCACAACAATTGCGTGCTGCTTATGCCGTGTACCAGGCAGCCTCACTGACGGCTACGGTACACCAGTTCTCTAATAAAGGGCCTCCCCCGGGCCTGATCGCCTGATCTTCTTTTCCCTTATTTATTGACCTGCCAGCCATGGATTGCGGGCACCTGTATGCGTTTGCTACCAGCGATTGATCCTATGCAGATCATCCCCGTTGTGTAGCTATTAAACGCCTATGCACCTGCGTTGCCTTCCATGGCCAGCCACCACTGTCGTGCTGCCCTAACCCGGCATCCCGCACGCATTCGTATACCACCAATCATTCCCGATATGCATACTCTAGAAGCGACCCAACTGACCAAACAATACCAGGGTCATACAGCACTCAATGGCCTTAACCTATCCCTGCAATCCGGAGACATCTTTTGTCTGCTCGGCCAAAATGGCGCTGGCAAAACAACGACGCTCAATATCTTTCTCGGGTTCCTGGAAGCCAGCTCCGGCGAAGCACGTATCATGGACATACCCGTTACCATGAACGGCCATGCCACCCGCCAATACCTGGCCTATATACCCGAGGTCGTACAACTTTACCCCAACCTGACCGGTATTGAAAACCTGGACTTCTTCAGCCGCCTGGCAGGGTTTACTTACTCCGACATCAAACTGCAGGAGTTCCTGCTCAAAGCCGGTTTACAGGAAACCGCGCACCGCAAACGCCTGCAAACGTTCAGTAAAGGCATGCGCCAGAAAGTAGGTATCGCCATTGCCCTGGCCAAAAACGCCCAGGTGATCTTTATGGATGAACCCACCAGCGGTCTCGATCCCAAAGCGACGCAAGAGTTTACGGCAGTCGTCAAAGAGCTGGGCCAGGAAGGCAAAACAGTGTTGATGGCCACCCATGACCTGTTTAACGCCGTACAGGTAGGAACGCGCATCGGCATCATGAAGGCGGGACACCTGGTACATACCGCCCCCACCAGCACCATCACTGCCGATGCCTTACAACAACTTTACCTCGAAACCATCTAACCTGACACCCACACTCGCTACATGAAATCATTATCGATCCTTTTGCTTTATTCGCTCTTCACACTTCCTGTTGTTGCCCAGGTAGCGGTCTCGGGCCAGGTTGTCAACCAACAGGGCGAACCACTGGAAGGAGCCACTATCCATTTGCAGGGCCAGCAGCTGAGCCGATCAGCTACCAGCCAATCAGCCGGTGCTTTTACGCTGCTCTCTGTATTGCCCGGCGCCTACCAGCTCACCGTGAGCGCGGTAGGCTATACCACGCACCAGCAACCATTCGTGGTACACAGCACACAGCCAACAACCGCTGTGGTCATCACGCTTACGCGTCAGTCGCAGGACCTGCAGACGGTGGAAGTCATTGGCCGCAGCAACACCGGGTACACCAGCAACTATTCCTTTTCCGCTACGCGGATGGCGATGGCCAACCGGAATATTCCGCAAAACATCACCACCGTCACCAAAGAGCTCATCAGTGACCGGCAGGCCTTTCAGCTGGCCGATGCCTTGAAGACAGCCAGCAGTGTGACAGCCACCAGTTATTACAACCAGTTTACCATTCGGGGTATTAGTCAAAATGAAGAAGGCACCATCATCAATGGCATGCGCACCAGGCAGTATTATTTCTCGCAGCCACTGACTGCGAACATCGAACGTGTGGAGATCATCAAAGGGCCGGCCAGTGCCACCTTTTCCAGCGTTGATCCGGGTGGCAGCATCAACCTGGTGACCAAGAAACCATTGACGGTAGCCAGGAAAGAGATCAGCCTGAGTGTGGGCAGCTTTAGCCAACTGCGTGGTGCACTCGATTTTACCGGACCACTCAATAAAGAAAAGACCTTGCTGTACCGCATCAATGCGGCCTGGCAAGATGCCAAGAGCTATCGCGACCTGCAGTACCAGAAAGCGCTCTTGTTGTCGCCGTCGTTCTCTTACATTCCCAACCCACAAACATCGGTCAACATAGAGCTCATCTACAATTACATGAATACACGCCTCGATCGGGGGCAGGCCATCTTTGGTGCGGTTGACGGTAAGACAGACCTCAACAGTACACCCAACAGTTTCAACATGGGAGCCCCCAATGATTATTTCCGGTCGAAGGATGTCGTATTCATGGGTAATTTCGCGCACAAGTTCAACCAACACATCAGTTTCAATACGGTATATATGAAACAGACCTGGATGGAAGACCTGCAGGAGCACCGGACCACCAATGCCTTTGCGGTAGATGTCAACAACGACCCCATCCCTACCCTTGCAGCCATGCAAATGGTACAAAGGCAGCAGAACTGGAATACAGATAACCTCAACAGCTATTTCACCATTCAGGGCAACACGGACAAGATCGCCCATCAACTGCTGATCGGTTATGACCTGATCCGTACCCACAAGCTGAAAGGTGGCGGACAAAATGCAGCACGTGGTTACCTGCTGACCAATGGCAAGACCATCAATACCTACAACCCGGCCAATAAAGACCAGTACCAATTGGTGACGCAGAACGGTGTTCAATACCCGCGCCCGAATGTAGATCACTTCAACCTGGCCGATCCATTGTACACCCTGCGCTACGTCAATGATTATGTATTCACCAAATCGGCGTTGCCGGCCGCCCTTGTGCAGTCGGATGCGCTGTATGTACAGGAGCAGCTGACCTGGAAAAAGCTGATCGTGCTGTTGAGCCTTCGCGCAGATTGGTTTACCGACATCACCAACTACAAAGCCAACAATAACCTTACCACCAAACAGTTTCGCGCGGTGCCCCGCATCGGCGTTACGTATGCCGTAACACCTTCGGTCAATGCGTATGCTACTTACCTCGAGGGCTTCCAGCCACAGGCCAATACGGCAACGCTGGCGCCCGTAGCGGCACCGGCCGGCAGCTCGTTTGACCCCATCCTCAGCGACCTGAAGGAAGTGGGCGTAAAGGCAACCATCTTCAGGAATATCCAGGTGAATGCTGCCATTTTCGAGATCAACCAACGTAACCTGTTGATGAATGCCGATGATCCCACGCAGCCCGATCTGCTGGTGGCACGCGGGGCAGAGAGAAGCCGCGGGTTTGAAATGGACCTTGCCGGCTTCATTCGACCCAACTGGCAACTCAATGTAGCTTACAGTTATATCGATGCCACGATCCGCAACGACCGCAATCCTGCGCTGATCGGTGCCCGCAAGCAAAACACACCGGTGCATAGCGGTAGCCTGTGGACGCGGTATAATTTTGAAAACGGTAAGATCCTGCGTGACCTGGGTATTGGTATCGGCATTCAATACAGCGGCGATAAACTGCCATTGTATGCAAGAACATTTACCGTACCTGCCTATACCCTGCTCGATGCGGCGGTGTACTATACGCCCAATAACAGCAATATGCAGCTGTCGATCAATATCAACAATGTGCTTGACGAGGCCTATTGGGTCGGTGCGCAGAATTACCTGCGGCTGTTTCCCGGTGCGCCCCGCAATCTTTTGTTGACCGCTACTTATAAATTTTAAAGTACCTGTATGCGTATCCCTATTATCCGGTTAATAGCCCGGCAACTCCGGCAAAACGCCTTTGCCAACAAAGGCGTATTCGTGTTGACCATTATCATTGGTGTGTTGTTACTCTACGCCGCCGTAACGGGTTGGCTCAATGTAGAGGACCAGGTGTCCATGCGGCATGATTCGCAGGAGCAGGCCCGGCACGACTGGCTCAGCAATCCCGACAAACATCCGCATCGCATGGCGCACTACGGACATTTTGCGTTTCGTCCGCGGCCATCGCTCAGCTTTTTCGATTTTGGCATGGAGAATTTCATGGGCAGCACCATCTTCCTGGAAGCCCATAAACAGAATGCGACCAACTTTTCAGAAGCAGGGTTCTCTACCGGCCTTTTGCGCTTTGGCGAACTCAGCATCGCCATGATCTTACAGGTGCTGGTGCCGCTGCTGATCTGCTTTCTGGGGTTCAATGCCATTGCCACCGAGCGGGAAAATGGCACCCTGAAAGTATTGTTCAGCCAGGGGGTGAACTGGCGGGAACTGATCGCCGGTAAAACCCTGGGTATCCTGGGTGTGGTGCTGGTGCTGTACCTGCCGGTGATGATGGTATCGATCGGACTTTGGTTGTTCCTTATTCAGTTTAACATTACCGCCGACGAGGTGATCCGGCTGCTGGGCATCACCGGTATCTACTTCCTGTACTTCGTGATCTATAGCCTGATTGCGGTGCTGGTGTCGGCCTGGAGCCAAACGGCGCGGGCAGCCCTGGTGAAGCTCATTGGCATCTGGTTGTTGTTTACAACAGTATTGCCGCGGGCTACGCAATCGGCCGGCAGCTGGTGGCACCCCGCTCCTTCCACTACTGCCTTTCATGCGGCGGTGGAGAAGGATATTTTGAAAGAAGGCGATAGCCACAACCCCAACGATGTACACTACAAGGCCATCAAAGATTCTGTGTTGCAAGCACACGGTGTCGATTCCGTACAGCAGTTACCCTTCAACTACAGCGGGTTTATCATGGCGGAAGGCGAGAAGATCAGTGCAAAACTGTACAACCAGCACATGGAACGGTTGCTGCATACCTATGCGCAACAAAACCGGCTGGCCCATTATGCGGCCTTTGTGAATCCGTTCATGGCGGTCAAGTACAGTTCGATGGCGGTAACCGGGACCGACTATCATTCTTACATCAACTTTCAACAACAGGCAGAAACTTACCGGTACGACCTTGCTCAAAAGATGAATGCGCTGCAGATGCAGTACATCAGCAATTACAAACCCCAACCGGGAGAACCACCTGCGATGATCTCCCGGAGTCACTGGGCTTCTTTGCCGGAGTTCAGCTACCAGCCGGTAGCACTGGGGGCTGCCCTCGCACAAGAAAGCTTGTCATTGATAGCCATCTCCGGGTGGATCATCTTACTGGTATGGATGGTACGTATTGCTTCCCGAAAATTAAAAGCCATTTAAATATGCTCTTACTTGCTTTCAAGAATTTTATCCGTTCGCGCAGTGTATTGCTGGGTATTGTTTTCCTGCTGCTGACTGGCGTCATTAGCTTATTGATTGGTCGGCAGTTTCTTGACAGGCAACATCAGCACCTGCGTGATGTACAGGCCTGGCAGCAGGAACACGTTCAGCGTAATGTTGCCTTTCACGACAAAGAGATCGGTTTGCTGCTATATTATCTCCGTTTCTCGCTGGTGAACGAAACGCATCCATTGAACGGGCTCTCGATCGGTCAACGGGATGTAACCCCTTCCGTCAAAAGTCTGAACATCCGTAATCTCGAGGCGCAGCAATACGATACCGACCTGTACAACCCCACCAACCTTTTGCTGGGCAACCTCGACTTCAGTTTTGTACTGATCTACCTGTTTCCGTTGATGATCATTGCCTTCACCTATAATACACTGTCGGGCGAAAAGGAGCAAGGCACCTGGTCATTGCTGTCGCTGCAGGCAGGCAAGCCGGGCAAACTGATCCTGCAATTATTTGCCTTGCGGGGCGCAGTACTGCTGGCCCTGTTTATCGTGCTGGTGGCGCTGGCCATCCCGATACTGGGATTGCCCCTGGACAGGGGGCTGCTGGCTGTTGTGACAGTGGGCATCCTTTACCTGCTTTTCTGGCTGTCGGCAAGCTGGTGGATATTGTCCTGGCAGAAAAGTTCACCGGTGAATGCGATCAGTTTGCTGGCCCTCTGGGTGCTGCTGACCATGGTATCACCAGCTATGATCAACAATTTCCTGATCAACCGCTACCCTACGCCAGAAGCATTGGAAACAGCGGTGGAGCAACGGCGTGGTTACCACGATAAATGGGACCAGGATCAGGTGCTGGCTATGAAACCATTTTATAAACATTACCCGCAATTTGCACATTATGGCGTGCCCAAAGATCGTGGCTGGTTGTGGTATTTTGCCGCACAGCAGATGGGTGATGATGAGGCGAAGGCCAGTTCGGACCTACTACGGAAAAAGCTGCACAGCCGGGAGCAAGCAGGCCAGGCCATCGCCTGGTTCATCCCATCCCTGCATGTACAATGGCAGTTGAATGGCCTGGCACAGGCTGGGCTTGGCAATTACCTGCAGTACCTTGACCGGGCGGCAATATTCCATGAAGCCAATCGCCTGCATTATTATCCAGCGATCTTCGAAGGTCGTGCCGTGAGCAGTGAAGACTGGAAAGCGATACAGGTAACGCGTTTTACAGCGCCGCAATACGTAGACTGGCTACGCCTGACCTTGCCACTGGTACTGAGTGTGGTCCTTTTGTCATTGCTTAGTACGTTCAATGGCAGAAAACAGTTTCAATAATGCCTGAAATGATTACTTTTAGGGTCTTCCAACTTCGTTCACCCTGACAAGCCTCCGGCTGCAGGCATTTCAATCATTACTGATAGTGTAGTAAAAAGCCATCGAGTCATGCAAAACAAGATTTGTATCCGCATCGCCATCGCCCTTTCAAGCGTACTGGGCATCACTTCTCCAGAAGCCGCACAAAGCAACGTCGACGAGCTGAAAGCCATCATCCTGCAAGGTGACAGCCTTTTTTGGGCGGGCTACAATACCTGCGACACTTCCCTTACCGGTCGCTTTATCGCCGATAACCTGGAGTTCTTTCACGACAAAGGCGGCCTTACAAAAGGCAAGGCGGCTTTGCAGTTGAGCCTGAAGAAAAACCTGTGCAGCAATCCCGACTGGCATTTGCGCCGGGTGGCGGTACCGGGCACGGTCCAGTTTTTTCCGCTGGCCAATAATGGCGAGTTGTATGGCGCCATCCTGCAAGGTGAACACTATTTCTATGTAACGGAAAAGGGAAAACCGGAGTTCCGCGACGGCCGGGCCCATTTCAACCATTTGTGGCTGAAAGAAAACGGCCGGTGGGTAATGGTGCGCATACTGAGCTATAACCACCATGCCGCAGAGCCGGAAACGGGTGGCGCGATCAAGTTGCCCGCTGCTACATTGCAACAATATACTGGTCGTTACAGCGGTCCGGAGAACGACAATGTAACGGTAGCCGTTGCCAATGACGGACTGCTCATTAAAGCGGGCAACCATTCATTGGTCGTACAAGCGTCCTCAGAGACTGAGTTCTTTTCTTCCGAACGTCCGTTGAAGTTCTCGTTTGTAAAAAACAGTGCCGGGAAGGTTACAAGCTTGAAGGTGCTGGAAAAAGGGACTGTGACAGAGGAGTTGAAGAAGGTGGAGTAAGGTAAATCTTTTCAAAAAGTAAAAAAGCAAAAGGCGATTGTCTTTTGCCTTTTTATGATCGTATGCCAAGGTGATAAAATACCCTGCTTCGCGACTCATCCCGGCAACAACAAAGCACCCAGATCTTCCCAATCACTGACGGGCTCTTTATGACCGAGCATTCCAGCGATCATGGTATAGACATCGGCTGCTGTTTTTCCTTCCTTGCGCCAGTATTGAATGGAGGTATCTGAAGCAGACTTGGAAAGCTTCATTTCGCCCTCTTTTTTCAACAGTGGGTGATGGTAAAAAGTAGTATTTAAAAAAGGTTGATCCTGTAAGAGCGTCGCGAGGTAAAGTTGTGCCAGCGTTGAGTCATAGAGATCTTCGCCACGCACCACCAGGTCAACACCATAGTGGTGATCATCTACCACCGAAGCCAGTTGATAGGATGGATAACCATCCTTTTTGCGCACCACGAAATACTGCATGGTGGCCGGTAAACGCGCCTCCACACTGTTGTAGGGCCATTTCTTCATCCGCAATGGCCGGTCAGCGCTCGTATATACACGCCAATTCACCTCAGGCGTCTCCAACGGAATGGATTTCAGCAAACAGGTACCCAGGTAGGCTTCACCACCCTCCGCTGCTACCTGGCTGCGCGAACAATTGCAGGCGAACACCGCGTTCTTATCCTCCAGTCGCATCAGCGCTGCTGCATATTGCGGCATGCGGTGCACCTGCGAATATTCTTTTTCAAACTGGGCTGCATCCCTTGGGCCTTCATCCCACGGAATTTCGAGGAAATTCAGCGTATCGAATATATCCTGTACAAATGCCGGCTGCACCCGCTGCCGGTCGAGGTCGTCGATACGCAGCAGGATGCTGGCGCCCGCCCGGCGGGCCATAGCAGCCGTCAGCGCAAAAGACAGTGCGTTGCCCAGGTGCAGGTAGCCGCTGGGAGTGGGTGCGATCCTTGTTTTCTTAAAAGACGGATTTTGTAGCATCAGTGCAAACGGTTGAACAATTAGGAGAATGGTTTCAATATTCTGGCAAGTTTAATGAATATTTGTTCAATTATTCATTCCACCACTGTCAGTCATGAGAAGAATTCCGCTTGGTTGCTTGCTGTCCATGATCTTTTTGCCGGTTGTATCCGCATTTGCGCAGCCATCCGGCAAACACAATTTATCATTCAACCAGCTCGCCAACCGCTGGGATGAAGCCATGCCTCTTGGAAATGGCATGCTGGGTGCACTCATCTGGCAGAAGCAATCCAAACTACGTCTTTCGCTCGATCGCGCTGATCTCTGGGATGAAAGAAAGGCGATGGATATTTCGAAGTTTAATTTTGCCTGGGTAGAGCAACAGGTGTTGAAAAAAGATTACAAACCCGTACAACAACTGGGTGACTATCCCTACGACAATGTCCCCTATCCTACCAAACTACCCGCCGCGGCCATGGAATTTGACATAGCATCCCTGGGTAAGGTAGTATCCAATACGCTCGATATACAAACTGCACTCAACACGTTGAAATTCGCCAATGGCGTCGTATTCAACTGCTATATCCACGCCACAGATCCCGTTGGCTATTTCGGATTTGAAAATCTATCAGCTGGTAAGTTCGCTGATCTGTTGCCCAAACTGATCGTGCACAATTACAACAATGGCAAAACCAACGGCAGCGATAACAGTCATGCGGGCCAGGGCCTGGAAAAACTGGGATACCAAAAAGGAACTGTTACCCAAACAACTAACAGTATCCGCTATCGTCAGCCTACCTATGACGAACACTTTTACGAAGTATTGGTGCAGTGGACGAAAATGCCCAATAACAAACTGATCGGCAGCTGGACGGTATCCAACGACAAAGCAGCCAGCCTGCCTAAGATCGACTCTACCAGCGCTGAACCAACCGGCTGGCCAACCCATATCACCTGGTGGCAACAGTACTGGGCACAATCATCGGTGAGCCTGCCGGATGCCGCCCTTGAGAAGCAATACTATCTCGAGCTCTATAAATTGGGCAGCGTTGCCCGCGCCGGAGCACCAGCCATCACCTTACAAGCCGTATGGACCGCCGACAATGGTAGCCTGCCGCCCTGGAAAGGAGATTTCCACAACGACCTCAATACACAATTAAGTTACTGGCCTGCTTATACCGGTAACCGGCTGGCTGAAGCAGCCACCTTTACCGATTGGTTGTGGAAGATCAAGCCGAAGAACCAGCAATACACCAAACACTATTTCGGCGTAAAAGGTCTCAATGTACCCGGCGTGGCTACTTTGAGTGGCGACCCGATGGGTGGCTGGATCCAATATTCCTTATCCCCTACTGTGGGTGCCTGGTGCGCACAGCATTTCTATTGGCAATGGAAGTATTCGATGGACAAACTGTTTCTGAAGGAGCGAGCGTATCCCTACCTGCACGAAGCGGCTACCTACCTCGAACGGATTACCCGGCTTAAAAATGGCGTACGCAAATTGCCTTTGAGTAGCAGTCCGGAATACAACAACAATGACATCAGTGCGTGGTTCCTGGAATGGAGCAATTTCGATTTATCCCTGGCCAAATTTCTCTTTGCCGCAGCAGCGGAAGTGAGCGATGCAGCGGGTAAGAAATCGGAAGCCAAGCATTGGAAAGCCGTCTTGGATCAATTACCCGCGTATGAAGTGAATGAAACGGGTTTTACGGTCGCGCCGGGTCAGAACCTGAACGAATCGCACCGGCATTTCTCTCAGTATATGTCAATCTATCCCCTGGCCCTGCTCGACATCAACCGGCCTGCTGATAAACCGATCATCGAAAACTCGCTCCGGCGCATCGAAAAAATGGGTACCCGCGCCTGGTGCGGTTATTCTTTTGCGTGGATGGCCTGTCTGTATGCCCGCACTTACCAGGCCGACAGTGCGCTACGCCAGTTGCAGATCTTTGCCTCCAACTTCTGTTCGCCCAATAGCTTTCATCTGAATGGCGACCAGAAAGGCGGCCAGTACTCCGGCTTCACCTACCGCCCTTTTACACTCGAAGGCAATTTTGCTTTTGCGCAAGGCGTGCATGAACTGTTGCTGCAAAGCCGGCAGGGGTATGTAGAAGTATTTCCGGCCGTGCCGAAAAGTTGGGATGATGTATCATTCAGCAGTCTGCGGGCAGCTGGCGGATTGCTGATATCGGCCACCAAGGTGGAAGGACTGAGTACCACGGTCGAGATCAAAGCGGAGAAAGGCGGGCTAGTTCGCGTCAAACTGCCCTTCACGCATTACCAATGCTCCGACCGTACGAAACCTATTGAATCCAAAGATGGCATTCTCACGTTTCTGATGAGCGCTGGAGAAAGCGTGACGTTTATCGGGCGGTAGATCCGCGCCACAAAACCTGGCAAAACAGGCGCATTCCACTTCCACCACCGATCAACCACCAATAACACCCATAAACCAATAACAATCAACCATTCAGTATCATTCTCCAGCCACATGGTCGGAGAACTGTCTGTTCCCACTCTACACATCCTCTACACATCCTCTGAATCCTCTCTGGTAAGCAGAGCATATCCAGAAGGGGTGCAGACCATGTGCAGACAATATCCAGGCAATGTGGCGAGAAACCAGCAGCTAATGAACATCCACCCTATGCACACGCTTGCTAAACGCATTTAAAAACTCCTACATGGCCCCAAAACCCATCAAGCAAGAGTAAGACCCAAAAGCCAGTTCCGGGCGCTTAAAACGCCTTAAAATCGATGGCGGAATTTCAACAAAAAAAGGGCTCAAAAAGCCCCTTTTTTATAAATCTTTTTTTATACGCCAGGTTTTCTGGCGAAAAACCGGCGCAATTAAAACTGCAAACTGAAAGCCGTACCCTCGCCCTCCACGGAGTTGACGTTGATCTGCCCCCGGTGCAGCATCATGATCTGCTTACACAAACTGAGGCCAATACCACTTCCACTTTTCTTCGTGCTGAAGAAGGGTATGAATATTTTATCCAACAACTCTTCCGGCATACCGATACCATTGTCAGCCACCTTGACGACCACCCGGCGATTGGATGCCAGATAACCCGACAATACGATCCGTGGCTCTGCCTGGTCCTTCACCGCCTCCATGGCATTCACCACGAGATTGATCAGCACCTGCTCCACCAAGCTCGTATCGGCTTCCAGCATCAGGTCGGGATCTTTGAGGATGATCTCCATCTCGATGTTCTTGGCATCCAGCGTCGGTTCCATCAATTGGTGCAGGTTCTCGAACAGGTCGCGCACATATACCTTCTTCAGGTTGGGTTGTGTGATCTTGTTGAGGTTACGGTAAGTCTCGGCAAATTTCAACAACCCTTCACTGCGCCGCTTGATCGTATCGATGCCCAGCTCCAGGTCATCGAGCTGGCCGCCTTTGTTATCGAGCGAACCCATCGACTCCTGCAAACGCAACTTCAACGTGGCTGCCAGTGAAGAAATGGGTGCAATGGAATTCATGATCTCATGGGTCATTACACTCAACAGTTTCTGCCAGGCTTTCGACTCCGTTTCGTCCAATGCTTCGTTTACGTTTTGAAAGGCCACCAGTTTGTATACAACACCTTCCGTCTGGAAAGCAGTCGCTGACAACAGTACTTTCACGGCATTCTTTTCCGGGTGCGCCGTTGCGATCTTGCTGTCGCCGGGCTTCAGGATGAGTACCTGCCGGTACAGATCGCCATCGCGCTTGGACAACGAATGGATCGTTTTCAGGTAAGGCAATTGCAACATACGCTTCAATGCCTCATTCATCCACACTACATCTCCTCCCTCCTCTTTGAACATCAGTATGCCGGTATCGATCAGTTCAAGTATCTTTTGCAAATACTGGTATTGCGTTTCTTTCTCCTTGCTGATCACCTTGAACGTAGAATTGATCTCGTTGAATCCCTTGCGCAACGGTTGAAGTTCTACCGGGGCATGTTTCACATCGAAATACCGGGAGAAATCCCGGTAATGTACCGACTCCACAAACGCATTCAATTCATCGTGCGCCTTCCGCTGAAAACGGTACAGGTCCACCATCTGGTAAGCGATCACCGGCAACATGATCACCAGGTAGATAAAATACTGGTGCACGATCAGGAAGGCGGTGGCCGTCAATGTTACCAGCAACAGGAAAATGCGGCTCAGGATGCGCCATTCTATATTCCGAAAATCCATCATAATAGTTCCGTTTCACTAAGGTTTGCCTCGTTACCGGGGCTTCTGAATGGCAGGCACCAGTCTGTTGGGGGTGGTGTACCGGCCGGCCGTCTAAATATCGTATTTACTCAGTCTTCTGTACAAAGCAGTCCGGGTAAGGCCCAGCTCCTTAGCGGCCTTGGTGATATTCCCATTGTGCTTTTCGATCACGCGCAAAATGGTATTCTTTTCCACCGAACTCAGTTTCAGTTCGTCAGGTTCCGAATCCACGACCACCGTCGATTCGATGGGTGAGAAGATCAGGTCGCTGGCCTGCAGCACATTGCCATCGGCCATGATCACGGCCCGCTCGATGGTGTATTGCAATTCACGAATATTGCCGGGGTAATGGTAGGTCAGTAATTTCTCCATTGCGCGGGTGTCGAACTCCAGTACCGGCTTGAGGTATTTGTTGCTATAGATCTTACTGAAATGTTTGGCCAGCAAAATGATGTCATTATCGCGCTTGCGCAAGGGTGGCACCATGATCTCTACGGTATTGATGCGATAGATCAGGTCTTTGCGGAACTTGCTCTCGTTGGCCAATTCGGGCAACGGCACATTGGTGGCGCAGATGAGGCGGATATTGATGGGCAGCGGGTCGTTGGTACCCAGGCGTGTTACCTGCCGATTCTGTAACACACTCAATAATTTGGCCTGCTGGTGCAGCGAGATATTGCCAATTTCATCAAGGAACAGTGTGCCTCCATTGGCGCCTTCAAAGCGCCCAACGCGGTCTTCGCGCGCGTCGGTGAAAGCCCCTTTCTTGTGGCCAAAGAGCTCACTTTCAAACAGGCTCTCGGTCAGCGCGCCGACATCGACCTTGACATAGGCCTTATCTGCCCGTAGCGAATGCTGGTGAATGGCTTTGGCGATCAGGTCCTTACCGGTACCGTTTTCACCAAGTATCAAGATATTCGCATCCGTGGGAGCGATCTTCTCGATCTTATAGAAGATATCGCGCATGATCTCCGACTCGCCCAGCAATTCCTTGCCGATGATCGAGTCATTGGACAGGGCCGGCCCGGCAGCTGCCTTGCCCGACGTTGTACGCTTCAGTGCGTCCTTGATGGTCGTGATCAGTTTTTCGTTGTGCCAGGGTTTTACCACAAAATCGGCCGCCCCTTCTTTCAGGCTGCGCACCGCCAGGTCAATATCGCCATAGGCTGTGATCATGATTACCGCTGCCTCCGACTTGAACTCTTTCTTCACTTTGCTGAGCCAAAATATGCCCTCGTTGCCCGTATTGATCGAACTGGTGAAATTCATGTCGAGCAGGATCACATCGAAAGTCTGCTTGGATAGCAGCCAACGCAGGTTTTCGGGGTTCTTTTCCGTAACCACCTCTTTGGCTTCGGTCTTGAGCAGGAGGCGTACGGCCGTCAACACATCGGTATCATCATCAATGATTAAAACACTGGCATTCTTTAGTAACATAATGGGGAAAATATATATTGAGTTGGATGCAACATAACGCAACTACAATTATACCATAATTACAAAGGCATGGCAAACAATTTTTTACGCAAAAACAGCCTTTCAGGCCAACTGTATCGAAAGCGGACAGTGGTTGTAGCGGTAACGAACAGATTCGTAGAGAAGCTGCGCCTAAGTAACTGGCTATCATAACACTTGCATTCTGGCACGGCGTTGCTTTCTTAGTAGGACAATTAGGTATTTCTCATGTGATTGTTATTGTGGTCATCCGGCCATCAGCCAGCCGGATGACTTTTTTAAAAAAACTAAATTCTAAAAGCATATACCGTGGACAGAGTCATTGCCAAAAAGAAGTGGTCGAGCAAAAAAGTCTTAACGATCGGAGGTATTGTAGCCCTTGCCGGCCTGATCGGCGCCAGCATTTATTTCACCTCGGGTAAAAAACGCCTGAATGTCGACACGGAACGTATTACCATCAGTGAGGTCAAGAAAAATGCATTCCAGGAAACTATTCCTATCAACGGCGTCGTATTACCGATCACCACCATTTACCTCGATGCCCAGGAAGGTGGCCGGGTGGAAGAAAAGTTCGTGGAAGACGGGACCGTCATGAAAAAAGGCCAACCGATCCTCCGCCTCTCCAACCCTGACCTGGCACTGAACCTCGTCAACCAGGAAACCTCGGTGTACAACCTGCTGACGCAGATGCAGATCGCGAGCAACAATGCCCAACAAAACACGGTCACCAAGCTGAACCAGATGACCGATGTAGAAAACTCGCTCAAAGAAGCTGAGCGTATCTACAACCTCAACAAGAAGCTGTATGCCCAGAAAGTGATTGGCGAACAGGAATTCCGTCAGTCTGAAAATACGTACAACTACAACCTGCAAAAGAAAAAGCTGACGGCCGAGATCCTCAAACAGGACTCTGTATCTACCAATCAGCAGATCACGCAGGCCCGCCAGCTCTATGTTGGTTCTCAAAACGCCCTCGACCTGACCCGTAAAAAGGTTGGCGACCTGATCGTACGCTCTCCGGTGGATGGTCAATTGACCTCACTCGATGCGGAATTGGGTCAGAATAAGAACAAAGGCGAACGCCTCGGACAGATCGACGTACTCAGCGGCTTCAAAGTAAGAGCCGACATCGACGAGCATTATCTCTCCCGCATTTACAACGACCTGACCGGTACTTTCGATTTCGCCGGCAAGAGCTACAAACTCCGGATCACCAAAGTATACTCGCAGATCACCGCCGGCAGGTTCCAGGTAGATATGCAGTTTGTAGACGACGTCCCCAAGGGCATCCGTCGTGGTCAAACCTTACAGATCCGCCTGGCGCTCAGTGACGAAACGCAGGCTGTGCTCCTGGCCAAAGGTGGTTTTTACCAGCAAACCGGTGGCAACTGGATCTTCAAGGTGAGTGAAAATGGTAGCACGGCATATAAGGTCAACATCAGCCTGGGCCGTCAAAGTCCAGACTATTACGAAGTACTGGAAGGATTGAAACCTGGTGACAAAGTCGTTACCTCCAGCTACGAGAACTATGGGGATATGCAGGAATTGGTACTCAAAAAAGAATAACCGGCTCATAATACCGGACAACCTGTAACATTCATCAACATTTATACGTCATGAAAAGCAAGTTCACCTATGCCCTCTTACTGCTGCTTTGCGGCACCATGGGCGCCTCGTCCAACAGGAATGCGACCACCTGCGATGCGATCAAACGCACCCAGGATGCCGCCACCCTGATGGCAGAGCCAGGAACGCCGAAGGTCAATACGGAGGCCAATGCCGTCGTAGAAGCCACCGGATACCTGCCAGGATTGAACGTCGTTTTCTCCAACTAACCTAACAGTCGCCGGGCGGCCGGGATAACAAATAAAACAAATAACATGATCAAAATCACAGACCTCGAGAAAGTCTACCGTACAGAAGAAGTTGAAACTGTGGCGCTGAACAAATTATCCATTGAAGTAAAAGAGGGTGAGTTCGTAGCCGTGATGGGACCTTCCGGCTGTGGCAAGTCGACCCTGTTGAATATCCTCGGCCTGTTGGACGATCCCGATGCCGGCAGCTTTGTGTTCAATGGCCAGGAGATCGCACACTTCAATGAGCGCAAACGTGCAGACCTGCGCAAACACAATATTGGTTTCGTATTTCAGAGCTTTAACCTCATCGACGAACTGACGGTGTTCGAAAATGTGGAACTGCCTCTCATTTATACCGGCGTTAAATCGGCCGACCGTAAAAAACGTGTGGAAGAAGCCCTCGACAAGATGCAGATCATGCACCGCCGCAACCACTACCCGCAACAATTGTCTGGTGGTCAGCAGCAGCGTGTGGCTGTTGCCCGTGCCGTGGTCAACAACCCCAAGCTGATCCTGGCGGATGAGCCCACCGGTAACCTCGACTCTTCCAATGGTAACGAGGTAATGACCCTGCTCACTGACCTCAACGAACAAGGAACTACCATCGTCATGGTAACGCACTCCGAACACGATGCCCGTTACAGCCACCGCATCATCCGGATGCTGGACGGACAAGCCGTGTTGGAAAACATCATGGTTTAAGTTGTTCGTGCCACGGGTGTAGTGGTTGCGGCTCATGCCGTCCCCTACGCCCGTAGCCGAAGTTATCCCATACACCGCTAAAAAAGCGTATAGTCATGATCTACAACTACCTGAAGATAGCCTTTCGCAGCTTGCTGAAGTATCGGTTTATCTTCTTCACGAATCTTTTTGGCCTAACCGTAGGTTTTACCTGCTGTCTGCTCATCTTCGTGTATATCCTGCACGAGACCAGTTTCGATAAGCAACATCCCCGGGCCGACCAGACCTACCGGGTTACCCGTCTTTTCCGCAATGCCGAGACCGGCGCTACCAACCTTAACCTGGGTGCGGTAGCTCCTCCCTTTGCCCCCTATCTTACCAATGACTTCAAACAGATAGAAGGTATTACCCGTGTACTGCCCACCGGCAACCTCACGTTGCGTTATGAAGACAAACTGTTTAGCGAAAACGATGTTTACTTCTCCGACGAACAGTTCTTCGATTTCTTCGCCGTAGACGTTACCAAAGGCGATCGGAAAACTGCCCTCAATGAACCGTATACGGTGATGCTTTCGGAAGAAGTGGCCAACAAGTACTTTGGTAACAGCGACCCCATCAACAAAATGGTGAAGGTTAACAACGAAGCCAAAGCATTCAAGGTGACGGGCGTATATAAGGCTTTCCCGACCAATATGCACCTGCGCCCCAACCTGATGGTGTCCTTCAATACGCTCCGCGACTCTACCATTTACGGTGAAGAGAACCTGCGTACCAACTGGGGCAATAACGCTTTCTACACGTATATACGTTTGCCAGCCGGATCGGATCCCGCAAAACTCGAAGCCCAGTTCCCGGCCTTTATAGACCGGCACCTTACACAAGGCTCGGCCGTTAAAGCGTCCAAATGGACGCAATTGTCATTACAAAAGCTCACGGACATACATCTCCACTCCCACCTCGACTCGGAGATCCGGGAAAACGGTGATATCCGTCGTGTATATATCTTCTCTGCTATTGCGTTGTTTATCCTGCTCATTGCCTGCATCAACTATATGAACCTGGCCACTGCCCGTTCGGTACTGCGTGCCCGGGAGATTGGTATTCGTAAGGTAGTGGGTGCAGAACGCAAAGAACTTATTTTCCAGTTCCTCAGCGAATCCACGCTGATCACCTGGCTGGCTATGATCCTGGCCTTTGTCCTCAGCTGGCAGCTGATGCCTTTCCTGAATAAGGTATCGGGACAAACACTCAGCATTACTGCCCTGCTGCGCTGGGAAGTATTGGTCCCCATCCTCCTCGCACCATTTGTCGTAGGCCTGGTCGCCGGTATCTATCCCGCCCTGTTCATGTCTTCCTTCCGCCCTATCAAAGTGCTGAAAGGATTCATGAAGACTGGCGGCGCCAACATCTCTTTTCGCCAGGTACTCGTCACTACGCAGTTTGCGGTTTCGATCATGCTGATCATCGCCACGGCAGTCGTGTACCGCCAGTTGCAATACATGCAGGAGAAATCACTGGGTTTCGACCGTGAACATATTGTGACGATGGGTTATGACGGCGACCTCAGTCCGAGGTATGATGCCTTCCGTGGCGCCATGCTGTCCAATACACAGATCAAAAGCATTGGTCGTTCTTCACGCATCCCCACCGGCCGCCTGCTGGATGCCAATGGCGCCTCCATTGAAAGGGGCGACTCATTGGCCCCCGTCACTGCCGACATCAAATACCTGGTAGCCGACCAGGACTTTATTGGCACTTATGGCGTTAAGACTGTTGCCGGACGCTCTTTTTCCCGCGATTATGGTTTGGATACTGCCGGCTTTATCGTCAATGAAGCGGCGGTGAAAGCGATGGGCCTGGCTTCCAATGAAGCAGCCGTGGGTAAGAATTTCAGCTACGGCAATCGTAAGGGCAAGATCATCGGCGTGATCAATGACTTCCATTTCGAGTCCCTGCACCAAAGTATCATACCGCTGGTATTGCTGATGCCGGAAAGCGATCGCTACAACCGGCTCTCGATCAAAGTATCTGGTAGCAATATGCCGGCGGCACTCGCGCACATTGAACAAACCTGGAAACAGTTTCTGCCGGAAGCCCCCTTCAGCTACACCTTCCTGGATGACCGCTTTGCCGACCTGTACCGGGCCGAGCAACAGCAGGGCACCCTGTTCACCATCTTTGCGAGCATCGCTATCGTGATCGCCTGCCTGGGCTTATTCGGGCTGTCGGCCTTTGCGATCAACCAGCGCATCAAAGAGATCGGTATACGGAAAGTGATAGGCGCTTCCGTACCAAGTATCGTGACCCTGCTGTCGAAAGACTTTCTGAAACTGGTAGCTATTGCCACGGTCATCTCCTTCCCCATCGCCTGGTACGCGATGAACAACTGGCTGGAGGATTTTGCGTACCGCAGCACGATACCCTGGTGGATCTTTTTAGGAGCCGGCATCATCGCGGTGATCATTGCCCTGGGCACCATTAGTTTCCAGGCGATCAAAGCGGCTACTGCCAACCCTGTTAAAAGTTTAAGAAGCGAATAATTTACCTCATTCATCAACCGAAGTATATGAAAAAGTATAGTCTCCTCCTGTTACTCGCCGCGCTTGCTTCAGGCGCCATGGCCCAGGAGAAAAAAGAATACACCAGTATCAGCAAAAGCATCAGCGATGATGGCAAAACGCTGGACATGAAAGTATCTTTCAAAGCAAAGGGCGAGAAAACCCAGCATTATGAAAACACATTCGATATCCGTAACCTGAGCAAGAGCGACAAAGAAGCACTCGTGAGCAGGATCATGGATTCGCTGGGTGTACCCAACCAGACACCGCCTGCTGCTCCTAAAGCGCCGGAACCACCTAAGTCGCCGGAGGCCCCCAAGGCTCCGGAAGCGCCCAAGGCACCCAAACAAAGGCGGTATGCTGCCGCCCAACCTATTCCTGCTAACGCTATCAACCTGCAACAATATGCGTAACCACCGTCACCTTACGCTCGTAGCGATTGCCCTGCTCGTCCTAGCAACAGCCTGCGACCGCGACACCGTCGTCAAAAACTCCATTACGTATGACAAGGACATCCTGAAGGTGGCCGTATACGTTAAGGTCGATGGCCAGGTACGTAAAGACTATAAACGGGAGATCAATGTAGCCGGTCTCCCCAAAGAAGAAAGGGATGCCCTGGGTAAGCAATTGCTTGACTCGCTCAAGGCTTTGCCCGACAACTAAGCTTCCATCCACCTATGCTGGCCATACCACCCTACCCATTGTTCATTACCCAACCAATCTAAATTAGTATGTTTAGCAATTACATGAAGATCGCCTGGCGCAACCTCTGGAAACACAAGGTATTTGCCACGATCGTAGTATTTGGTATGGCCATCGCCTTTGCCGCAGCTTTGTTGCTCTCGGCCACTGCGTACCACGAATTGTCGTACGACCAGTTTCACGAAAACAAAAACCATCTTTACCAATTCTATTTCCAGGAGCAGCATGCCAACAGACAGGAAGAGAGTTCCTCTATGCCGGTTCCCCTGGCCCCTGCCCTCAAGGCCGATTACCCGGAAATAAAGCATATTACCCGCTACGGAAGCAGTCCCTATAGTACTGCCCGCTACAACAACAAGGAAGTGAATTTCAACATCCGCTCGGTAGACCCCGATTTTCTGCAGATGTTCACTTTCCCGGTAGTTCAGGGTAATACCAAGGCCCCCCTCGGCAACCTCAATGACGTGGTACTCACCGACCGCGTGGCCAGGATCATTTTCAAAGAAGAAGAGCCAATCGGCAAAACAATCGAACTGAAGCAAGACAACGGCTGGCAGTCATTCACCGTTGCTGCCATCGTCAAAGACTTCCCCGACAACAGCAGCTTTACTTTCGACATTCTCCAACGTTTCGAGCATTTTGGCGGCTACCGCGATCTGACCGATGTGTGGGATTCTGACAACCACGAAGTATTTATGCAGCTGCAGGACAACGTGCAGCCCGCTGCCTTCGAAAAACAAACTTATTCCTTCGTTCATAAACACTATGCAGAGAAACTCACCTCGCTGAAACGCGATGGCGCCCTTCCCGACAATACTGGCGAACTCGTTCGCCTGCGCACGATCCCGATGAGTGAGATCCACTTCAACGAGATCAGTAATTCGGGCGAAGGTGTCAATGCCTTCTATCCTTATCTGCTGCTGATCATCAGCGGCTTTATCCTGTTTATTGCCTGTGTGAATTTTGTGAACCTATCGCTGGCCCGTTCCTTCACCCGCTCGAAAGAGATCGGCATCCGCAAGGTGATGGGCGCTATGCGCTGGCAACTGATCTCCCAGTTCTGGGGAGAAGCACTGATCGTGAGTCTGCTGGCCCTCGTAGCCGGCGTGGTGCTTGCCTGGGGTATCATGCCTTACTACAAACAAGTATTTTACCGCAGCATGTCGATGGAGATGCTCAGCTCGCCGATGATGTTGCTGTATATCGTTGCAGGTTTCATTCTCGTCACCCTGATCGCTGGCGGCTATCCAGCCTGGATCATCTCCGCCTTCAAAACCGTAGAGTCGGTGAAGGGCAAACTGCCTGTGGGCCGATCGCACAAAGTGCGCAACACCCTGATGGTGGTTCAATTTGTGTTGTCGTCCCTGCTCATCATCTGCACCATGATCGTATGGCAGCAGCTGAACTACCTGCGTACCAAACCACTGGGCTATAACAATCACCAGGTGATCAGCTTGCCCATTGGTCCGGCCATGGACCCAGAGAAGGCCCTGCACCTGATGCGTGACCGGCTGGCGAAAGAACCCCGTATCCTGAGCGTCACGGGTACAGACATGAATATGGGACGTGGTCGGGATGGCTCTTCCTCTACCTCGATCATGGGATTCGATTATAAAGACAAGGGCATCAAAACGCACTGGCTGCGGGTCGATTATGATTACCTGAAAACAATGGATATCCAGTTGCTGGAAGGGCGTGATTTCTCACGCAATTTTGGCACAGATACCGGTGGTGTGATCATCAATGAGACCATGGCGCGACAATTGGGTGAAAAAGATCCTTTGACGGCCGTACTGGACATCGATGGTGGTAAGTTGAACGTGATCGGCGTCGTGAAAGACTTTCACTTCAAATCCCTGCACCGTGAATTGGCTCCACTGACCCTGACGATCCGTCCCAACTGGGGCATGTCGTATATCTTTATCCGTGTACAACCGGATAACCTGCCTGCTTCGATGGACGTGATCAAGGGTGCCTGGAAGGAAGTAAATCCCAAAGCCACCTTCAATGCCTCTTTCCTCGATGAGAATACAGATCGTACTTACAATGGAGAAACGAAATTATCCAAAATATTCATCAGCGGTGCCGTCTTGGCGATCCTGATCTCCTGTATGGGCTTGTTTGCCATTGCCCTGCTGGCGATCCTGCAACGCACCAAGGAGATTGGTATCCGCAAGGTGCTGGGTGCCAGCGTACCGCATATCGTCGGCCTGGTATCCCGCGACTTTATGATCCTGGTGCTGGTCGCCATTGTGATCGCGTCGCCGATCGCCTGGTATGCCATGCACAACTGGCTGCAATCATTCTATTACCGCATCGATATTGCCTGGTGGATCTTTGCATTGGCGGGTGTCCTGGCGCTTGTCATCGCCTTTATCACCCTGAGCCTGCAATCGGTAAAAGCTGCCCTCAGGAACCCGGTAAAAAGTTTGCGCAGCGAATAACCCACGAACTAAACAACCAACACCAACCATACAAACAGTATCGATGTTCAGGAACTATCTAAAAACAGCTTTCAGGAACCTGTGGAAACACAAAGCCTTTTCCTTCATCAATATCATGGGGCTTACCGTGGGCATGACGGCCTGCTTCCTCATCTTCCTGTATGTACGCTTTGAACTATCTTACGACACTTTCAATACCAAAGCAGACCGGGTGTACCGAATCGTGGGGGATCTGAAAACGCCTTCCGAAACACTGAAGACCGGCGGTCCTTCGTGGGCAGCACCTCCCAATATCAAAGATGAGTTTCCCGAAGTGGAAGCCTTTGTGCGTTTCAACGGCGATTATATGCTGCTGCGTCGCGGCGATATAAAGATCCAGGAGCCCAGCATCGGATTTGCCGACTCCGCCCTCTTCAAGATCTTCGACTTCAAACTGCTGCAGGGTAATCCCGAAAAAGCATTGACCGAACCACAGAGCATCGTATTGTCGGAAAAAGCCGCCAAGAAGTTTTTTGGCAATGAGAACCCCATGGGGCAAACGCTGCTGATGTGGGATAGCGGCGAGCCAGCCAAGATTACGGGTATTATGAAAGAAATTCCCGAGAATTCGCAGCTCAAGGTAGATGTCTTTGTATCGATGAGTACGCTCACCGGCAAATTTGCCAAGGACCTCGACAACCAATGGGGTAACTATGGCACTTCTGCCTGGTTGTTGCTAAAACCCGGCACCAATTACAAGGCGCTGGAATCGAAGTTCCCGGCCTTCATCAAAAAGCGGGCGGGTAAAGAAGAGGCGGAGATGCAGATGTATGCCACCCTCAAGCTGGAGCCTTTACTCGATGTATACCTGCATTCGGAATACGCAGCCAACGGCAGCATCACCAACGTATACATCTTTTCGATCGTTGCCGTTTTCATCCTGCTGATAGCCTGTATCAACTTCATCAACCTCACCACTGCCCGCTCTACCGAGCGTGCCAAAGAGGTGGGCATTCGTAAAGTGGTGGGCGCCGGTAAGGTGCAGCTGGTACGCCAGTTCATTGGCGAATCGGTTATCCTTTGCGTGGTCGCTTTCCTGTTTACCATCGGGCTGGCAGCTTTGTTGCTCCCCTTGTTTAACCAGCTCGCCGGCAAGGAAGTGAGCCCTGGTATTTTTAGTAACTGGGGGTATATCGGCACCCTGTTTGCGGCAGCAATTGGTATTGGTATGCTGGCTGGGATTTATCCCGCACTGGTACTCACCTCCTTCCAACCGATCGTGGTATTGAAAGGCCGCTTCTCGACCGGTATGCGCGGCATCTTGCTCCGGAAAGGGCTGGTAGTAACGCAGTTCAGTATTTCCATTGCGCTGATCATCGCCACCATCATCGTTTACCGACAGATGGACTTTATGCGTAACCAGGACCTGGGTTTCAAAAAGGACCAGATGGTGATCATCAATACCAATAATGATCCGGCCCGGGAAGCCTTCAAACAATCGTTGACTACTGTGCCTGGCGTACAGGCGGTATCGTTGGCCGGTAGTGTACCCGGCGGTGGCAATCCAGGTGCCTATTCGGAGGTGGAAAACTTCAAAGGCGACCTGCAGATCGCCAACCTCGACCTGTATTTTGTCGATTTCGATTATATCAAGATCTATGATATGAAGATGGCAGCGGGCCGCCCTTTCTCCCGCGATTTCCTTACGGATACTACGCAGGCCATGATCATCAATGAAACTGCTGCGCGGCTTTTCGGCTATCCCAGTGCCGAGCAAGCCATTGGTCGTCGTTATAAACAGTGGGGCAGCGAAGGCAGGATCGTCGGTGTGGTGAAGGATTTTCATTTCCGTTCCCTCCAAAGCCAGATCAAGCCGCTGACCATGCGGATCAATCCTAAAGGCTCGGGACTGGTATCTGCGAAAATTGCCCCTACCAATGTCAAAGCCACGTTGACGGCTATCGAGAACAACTGGAAACGCATCATGCCCAACCGGCCTTTCAGCTATCGGTTCCTCGACGAACAATTTAATGAGCAATACCGTGCGGAAGAACGTTTTGGTAACCTCTTCTTCAATTTCGCCATCCTCGCCATCTTCATTTCCTGCCTGGGCTTGCTGGGCCTCGCCGCCTATAGCACCGCGCAACGGACCAAAGAGATCGGCATCCGTAAAGTGATGGGCGCTTCGGTAGCCGGCATCATCAACCTGGTATCGAAAGACTTCCTGAAACTGGTCGGTATTGCCTTCGTGATTGCCGCGCCTACTGCCTGGTACTTTATGCACAAATGGGTAGAAGGTTTCGCCTACCGTACCCCAATCGCCTGGTGGGTATTCCTGCTGGCCGGCGCGCTGGCCCTGGTCATCGCCGTGGCCACCATCAGTTTCCAAGCCATCAAAGCAGCTATCATGAACCCTGTAAAAAGCTTAAGAAGCGAATAATTCATCATTATAAAACTGCACACCACCCACCACCCATCATTGACTATCATTAAAACCAACAAGCCGTGATCATCAACTATTTAAAAATCGCCTGGCGTAACCTGGTTCGGAACAAAACGTTCTCCTTTATCAATGTATTTGGCTTATCGGTGGGCCTCACTTGTTTTTTACTGATAGCAGCCTTTGTTTATGACGAGCTGACCTATGACCGCTATGCCAAAGATGCCGCCAATATGTACCGGGTGCAACTGCACCTGGACGAAAATGGTGGTACCACAGATTTCCCGATGGTGGATGCCGCCGTGGGCGAAGGCATTAAAAATGCTTTTCCGGAAGTTGTTAGCTTCACCCGACTCATACGTCGTGGCGGCTGGTTTTTCCAGTACCAGGGTACTACCTTCAAAGAAGACCGGGTGGCGATCCTCGATGATAATTTCCTCTCGTCCTTTTCCATCAAATTGTCTGAAGGCGATATCAAAACGGCCTTGCTGGAACCAAACACCATCGTGCTTTCCCGCGCTACGGCCATCAAGTATTTTGGAGAAGGTCCGGCGCTGGGCAAAATGCTGACGGCCCAGGACAAGAGCTACCAGGTAACCGGTGTTTTTGAAACATTGCCGGGTAACTCTCATTTCCATTTCGACATGGCCTTTAGCATGAACAGCCTGCAGGCCCGTCAGGAAACCTGGAGCAATGTATCCCATTATACCTATGTAACCCTTCAACCCGGAACCGATCCTGCCAAACTGGAAGCTAAATTCCCCCAACTGGTGGCCAAATATGTCGTACCTGAAATACAGGCCGACATGGGCGTATCATTGGCAGAAGCGCAGAAATCGATTAATACCTTTCGTTTCTTCCTGCAGCCGCTGGCCGACATCCACCTGCATTCCAATACGAAATACGAACTGGAAGCCAATGGCGATATCAGCTATGTCTATATATTCAGCGCCCTGGCTTTGTTCATTTTGCTGCTGGCTTGTGTCAACTTTACCAACCTGTCTACTGCCAGCGCAACGCGTCGTGCCCGTGAAGTGGGTATCCGTAAAGTGATGGGCTCACAAAAAACACAATTGGTATTGCAGTTCCTGACAGAATCGATCCTGCTCAGCCTGATCGCTACCGGCATTGCGCTGGCGATCGTATACGCCTTGTTACCGGCCTTCAACCAGGTTAGCGGCAAGGCGATCCATATGAATTTCTTTCTGCAATGGCAGACCTTATTGGGTGCCGTAACGGTGAGTCTGCTTACCGGTATCCTCGCCGGCCTCTACCCTTCTTTTGTGTTGTCGTCTTTTGCCCCCATCAAAGTGTTGAAAGGCCGGCTGGCCACCCAACCCCGTGGCCATTTGCTGCGCAGCGGGCTGGTGGTATTCCAGTTTGTGATCTCTACTGCCCTGATCATCTCGACCATCATCGTATACCGCCAGCTGTATTTTATGCAAAACCAAAAGCTGGGGTATGATAAAGACCAGGTGCTGATCATCCAGGATACCTGGGCTGGCCTTGGCAATAATGAGGCCGCCTTCAAACAACAGCTCTTAGCAGATACGCGTGTAAGCCATGCCACCATTTCGTATTCTGTACCAGCCAATGGCAGCAACGATGGTACGCAGGTATACCTGAAGGCGCAGCAGGAGGGCGACGCCCGACAGGAGATTCAGACGGGTATTTTCCGCGTCGATTATGATTACCTGCATACGCTGGGAATGAAGATGGCAGCAGGCAGGAACTTTTCAGCCGACCATCCTGGCGATTCGGCTTCCGTGGTCGTGAATGAAACTGCCGTACGGGCACTGGGCATTACTGGTAACCCGATCGGCCGCACCATTGTGCGTTCCGGACGCAGGGAGTTTACCATCGTAGGGGTCGTGCAGGATTTTCATACCGCTACTGCCCGGCAAAAGATCGCTCCCTTGATGATGTTGCTGGGCCGTAACAACGGCGCCATGATGGTGAAGGTGGCCTCAAAAGATATGACGGCCTTCCTCGCAGACACCAAAAAGGTATGGCAGTCTTTCAGTCCGCAGACACCTTTCACCTATAGTTTTCTCGATGACCGGTTTGCTCAATTGTATGCAGCTGAAGAGAAGAGCGGTCAATTGTTTTCAGTGTTTGCCGTGGTCTCCATCGTCATTGCCTGCCTGGGCTTGTTTGGCCTGGTAGCATATACCGTTGAGCAGCGTACCCGTGAAATTGGTATCCGCAAGGTACTGGGCGCTTCCGTACAGCAAGTGCTGGTGCTCGTATCGAAAGAGTTCCTGTTGCTTGTGGGTATTGCATTGGTGATCGCTGTGCCGGCCAGCTGGTGGGCGATGACCCAATGGCTGGAAGATTTTGCGTATCGTACCCGCATCGATGCGGGCGTATTTATACTGGCCGGGGTGATCGCTTTGCTGATCGCTGCCGTCACCATCAGCTTCCAGGCCATTCGGGCCGCGCTGATGAATCCCGTCAAGAGCTTAAGAAGTGAATAACAGATAAGGCTATGAGGAAAATGTAAGTCATTCTCAACAACTAAAACCTGTCTGTATGTTTGTGAATTTCTTCAAACCAGGGTGGAGAACCTTGTTACGTAACAAGGGATATACTACCATCAATGTACTGGGGTTGGCGCTGGGCATCAGCTCCTGCCTGGTTATTTTCCTCATTGCCAGTTATGAACTGGGTTACGATCGTTTTCATCCTAACCGCGACCGCGTCTACCGAATTGTAGGTGCCAGCCAGTTTAAGAACGAAGCGGTCCGCAAAAAAGGCTATGTGCCCGCGCCGGTACCCATGCGGGTACGCGAACAGGTGAGCGGGCTGGAACAGGTAACTGCTTTCCACAACTACTATGCATCGGTAACCGTGCCTCAGCCCAACCAGGAGGCGAGGGTATTTGAAGTCGTACGCGATCAACCTTCGCCGGTTATCATAACCGAACCTTCTTATTTTTCCATCTTCACGTACCAATGGCTGGCTGGCAACCCCGCAAAGGCGCTGTCGGCCCCCTTCCAGGTGGTATTGACGGAAAAAGCGGCCAGCCGCTATTTCGGCGACCAGCCTGCTGCCAACCTCATCGGCCGGGAACTCTACTACAATGACTCCCTGCATGTACAGGTTGCCGGTATCGTGCGCGACTGGACGGGTAACACCGATTTTGGTTTTACGGATTTCATCTCCTTTGCTACTATACCCAATAGCTTCCTGAAAGAGAACATCGATATGAATGCGTGGGGCATGTGGGACTACTACTCACAGGCCTATGTAAAGCTGGCGCCCGGTACCACTCCTGAGCAGGTCAATGCCCATCTTACCCGCTTTGCCAAAGACAATATGCAAGGGCCAGGCAACCAGTTGCAACTGCAACCCCTGTCGGATATTCATTTTAATGAAGACTATGCCGACGGTTATGCCCGCAAGGTGCATTTACCCACCTTGTACGGATTGATGGGCATTGCCCTGTTCATACTGCTGATCGCTGTGATCAACTTTGTCAACCTCTCGACGGCACAATCCATCACGCGCGCCAAAGAGATCGGGGTACGTAAAGTGTTGGGTAGCGGACGGGCGAGCTTGCGGTTGCAGTTCTTTGGCGAAACCTTCCTGATCACACTCGCAGCCCTCGTACTCTCCGTGATCATGCTGAAACCCATTTTAGCCGCCTTCAATGACTTTATACCGACCGGCGTACTGGTCAATCCTTTCACGAAAACGACCTGGCTGATCCTGGCCATCATTTTGGTAGCAACCACCTTACTGGCCGGCTTTTACCCGGCCGGTGTTATTGCCGCCTTCAAACCCGTGACCAGTCTGAAAGGACAACCATCGACTACCGTACATGGCAAACAATACCTGCGCAAATCGCTCATCGTATTTCAGTTTACCGTATCGCTGGTCTTCATCATCGGAACATTGGTGGTGGGCAAGCAAATTCACTATATGCTCAACACGGACCTGGGTTTCGATCATGATGCGATCGTCAACCTGCGTCCGGGGCGTGATGCCTCTGCTGCCAGTAAACAATTGCTGGCCCAACAACTGCTTCAGTTGCCCGGCGTCAAAGCGGTTAGCATTCATGGAGAAACTCCGGCCGCCAAAAGACATGGTGGAACCTCTATCAAGACGCTCGGCAGCCAGCTGACAGACAATGAGATCACATCTTCATTTGGATATGTAGATGCGCAATATTTATCGCTGTACCAGATCAAACTACTGGCTGGGCGCAACCTGTTGCCATCCGACACCCTGCGTGAATTTGTGGTCAATGCCACCTGCGCCCGGGCGCTGGGCTTCGACACACCCGAAAAAGCCATTGGCCAAATCGTACAAGTCGGTATAGCCGGAAAAACAGGACCAATAGTTGGCGTTATGGATGATTTTCATGCGAAGTCGTTCCATGAAGCGATCCCCCCTTTCTTCCTGACAACCGAGGCCAAGGCCTACCGCACCATCAGCGTTAAACTGGCTACCGGCCAGCAACAATTGGGTACCGTAAAAGGCTTACTGGCCGCCATCGACAGTAAATGGAAAGCAGTATACCCCGACAAAAAACCATCGTTGACCTTTTTTGATGAAACACTGGCAGCGATGTATGAAAAAGAGCAGAAAACAGCGCGGTTGATGAATACGGCCATGGGTATGGCTATTTTCATCTCCTGCATCGGTTTATTTGGACTGGCTACTTTCACGATGCAGCAAAGAGCCAAGGAGATCGGCATCCGCAAGGTGCTGGGAGCTACCGTTGGTAATATCACCTCGATGCTGACCAGGGAATTTGTACAGCTGGTGTTGATCGCAACGCTGATTGCAGCGCCGGTGGCCTGGTACTTTATGCATCACTGGCTGGAAGACTTTGCCTACCGCACCGCCATCAGTTGGTGGATCATCGCACTGGCAGGCATACTGGCTACCGGCATCACGTTGTGTACGATTGGTATACAGGCCATCCGGGCAGCCATGGCCAACCCGGTTAAAAGTTTGAGAAACGAATAAAGTGTCAGCCTGCTGTCAAGCAGGCTGTGCTTGTACTATATCAACCAATAAAATCTATCGACCGTGTTCAGGAACTATTTAAAAACCGCCTGGCGGAACTTGTGGAAGAACAAAACCATGGCCTTCATCAATGTGCTGGGCCTGGTAACGGGTATTACCTGCTGCCTGCTGATCGGCCTGTACATACAGCATGAATACAGCTTCGACAAGTTTCAGGCCAAGGGCAACCGTATTACCCGGGTAATCATGGACTACCGGTTTTCGAGTGGCGATGGTAAAAAGGTGGCTGTGACCAGTACCAAAGTATTGCCGGTCTTTGCACGTACTTTTCCGGAGATAGAATCGGGCATGCGCATGACGTCTGCCTTCCGGGTGGTAACATTGGGTGACCAGCGCTTCGAAGAAAAGAACTTCCTTTATGCAGACTCAACTTTCTTCGACCTGTTTTCTTTTTCACTGACCCAGGGCGATCCCAAAAACGCCTTATCAGGTATAAACAAGGTGGTGCTGACAGCCAGTACAGCTACTAAATATTTCGGTCTGCAAAACCCGATGGGTAAGATCTTACAGATCGGCGCCAATGCAGTGCCCTATGAGGTCACCGGCATCCTGCCCGATCTGCCTTCCAACTCGCAGATCACGTTCGACTTCCTGTGCTCTTTTTCCTCGCTGCAGGCCAACCAGGAGAAGACCTGGTGGAATGCCAATTATACGACCTTCCTGTTGCTGAAAAAGGAAACCGATTTCGCGCCGCTGGAAGCCAAGATCAAGGCGTATATGGATAAAGACATGAAGGGCGCCAACGCCAGCATCGAGTTTACCCTGGAACGTTTTGATCGTATCCACCTCCACTCGCCATACGATGGTCTGGTACCGAATACCAATATCACGTACCTGTATATCCTCACCGGTGTGGCCTTGCTCATCCTGAGCATTGCCTGCATTACTTACGTTAATCTCAGTACGGCCCGCTCCATCGACCGCAGCCGTGAAGTGGGTATCCGTAAAGCGATCGGTGCCTTGAAGCACCAGATCTTCCGCCAGTTCATTGCCGAATCACTGCTGCTCTGCACACTGGCTATGTTGGCCAGTGCTGGTGTGGTGGCATTGCTGCTGCCGGCCTTCAATCATTTATCTGGCGCCAGTTTATCGTTTCCCTCCTTGCTGACACCCGCCATTCTCGGGGTGATGGGCCTTATCATTGCCTGCGTGAGCTTCCTGGCGGGCAGCTACCCCGCACTGGTGCTGGCCGCTTTCAAACCGGTCAAGGTGTTGAAAGGCGCAGCCGTCAAGAATAGCTCCGGCGCCTGGTTGCGCAAAACACTCATCGTATTCCAGTTTGGCATCTCGGTATTCCTCGTGATCGGTACGCTCATCATTCACCAGCAGATGACCTTCATCCAGGAAAAAAAGCTGGGCTATGATCGTGACCATATCCTCGTTTTGCCGCTCGATAGTAAACTGCTGGATAAATATGCCACGCTGAAAGGTCAACTACTCAATCAACCGGGCGTAGTGAGCGTAACACGTTCCAATGCCCTGCCTACGCAGATCGGCAGTGGCTTCAACATGCGTAACGCCACCATGGCCGAAACAGACAATATGGCCGTGACCGCCGCCACGATCGACGAAGACTATCTGAAGACGATGGGTATAGAACTGGTGGCCGGCGCTCCCCTCACCCACCAGGATTACATCGATGGCACACTCGATAGCTTCGAATTACGCTACTACCATTATATCCTCAACGAGTCTGCTGCTAAAGCACTGGGATGGACACCCCAAGAGGCCATTGGCAAAAAGATGTGGCTCGACGCGAGCCGGCCGGGTGAGGTAAAAGGCGTAACCAAAGATTTCCATTTCCAGTCGCTGCATTCGGCCGTGATGCCGCTGGTGTTGTTTACAGACACCTGGGGGGCCAACCTGCTCGTCAAGATCTCCGGTGAGCATATCGGTAACACCCTCGAAGCGATCAATTCCACCTGGAAATCCATGGCGCCGCATCGTCCGTTCAGCTATCATTTTCTCGATGAGGACTACAATAAAATGTATGCTTCCGAGCAGCGGTTGGGCAAGATCATGAACCTGTTTGCCGGCATTGCCATCGTACTGGCCTGTATGGGCTTGTTTGGCCTGGCCTACCACGCCATGCAGCAACGGCAAAAAGAGATTGGCATCCGTAAAGTATTGGGGGCATCCGTGGCACAGATACTCGTACTCGTATCCAGGAACTTCCTCCTGCTGGTATTAATTGCTTTTGCGATTGCGGTACCAGCCACCTGGTGGGCGATGAATAACTGGCTGCAAGACTTTGCTTACCGGATCGACATCAACTGGTTGGTCTTTGCCGTTGGCGGTTTGCTGATAATGGCCATTGCCGCCGTGACCGTCGGGGCGCAGGCGATCAAAGCAGCGCTGACGAATCCCGTTAAGAGTTTGAAGAACGAATAACTCCTTATAAGCCTTATACAAGCAACCTATGTGGCGCAATTATTTTAAAACAGCTTTCCGCAACCTGCTTCGCACCAAAGCGTATGCAAGTATCAATATCGCGGGACTTACGATCGGGCTCACGGCCTTCTGGCTCATTGCCCTGTACATCGCCGACGAGCTCAGCTATGAACGCTTTCATACGCAGGCGAATCGTATTTACCGCGTGGCCCAGCATACCCGCTGGGATGGTGGGGATATGCACCAGGCATCTACATCGGCGCCCTTCGCCCCCGCTCTGAAGGATTACTTTCCCCAGGTGCAGGAAGCAACCCGCATTATCCCCGAAGGCGGCGGCATTATTGCGTACAACAACAAACCCATCAAAGCAGAAGATATCTTCTTCGCCGATGCCAATATCTTCAAAGTATTTACTTACCCTTTCCTGGCCGGCGATGCGAATACGGCGCTTGCCCGCCCCGAGTCGATCGTACTGAGTGAAACACTGGCGCGTAAATTATTTGGTGATCCGAGAAAGGCGTTGAATCAAACGGTATACTTCAGCAATAACTATCCCAACCTGGTGACGGGTGTGATGCGTGATGTACCTGCCAATACGCACCTGCGCTTCAGCGGCCTGCGTTCTTTACCGGCGAACTATACCGACAACTGGCAAAACTTCAACAGTTATACTTACCTCTTGTTGCGCGCGGGCACCGATGTTCACCAGGTAGCAGCCGGCCTGCCTGCTTTTGCTGCCGGCAGCATCCAGAAGATCATGCGGGTGACAGACTACCGGCTGGAGCTGCAACCACTGACCGATATACACCTGCACAGTAACCTGCAGTACGAACTCGGTCCCAACAGCAGCATCAACCGGGTATACATCTTTTCAGCCATCGCTTTGCTGGTCCTGGCTATTGCCATCATCAACTATATCAACCTGTCTACCGCCCGGTCTTCTACGCGTATCCGCGAAGTAGGGGTACGTAAGGTCATTGGCTCCGGCCGCTGGCACCTCATCGGTATGTTCATTGCCGAGGCGCTGGTCTTGACCCTGGTATCAACCCTACTGGCCTGGTTCTGTACGCAGATCCTGTTACCCTTGTTCAACTCATTGTCGGGCAAGGAACTCAGCATCTGGCGTTTCGGGGTACCACTCACCTTGCTGTTCATCCTGGCGTTTGCGTTATTGACGGGCGCCATGAGTGGCCTCTACCCGGCCATCTTTCTTTCGCGCTTCAAGGCTATTCCGGCTTTGAAAGGACAAATGGGTAACCTGTCGACCAGTATCTTCTTCCGCAAATCATTGGTCGTATTTCAATTTACCATTACAGTGATCATGATAGCCGGCTCGCTGGTCATCTACCGCCAAATGCAGTTTACATCCAAAAAAGACCTCGGCTTCAACAAAGAACAGGTACTCACCTTTCATATACATGACCGGGAGGTTCGCAAACAAGTCAGCGCTATCAAAACGCAGCTGCTGCAAAATCCGCTGGTGCAGGGGGTATCGGCAGCCGGCAATCCCATCGGCAACAATGACCTCGGTGAACATGGATTCACTTTCGAGACCAATGACGGCTCCTTCACCACCAGCAGCAAAATGGCGCAGGAACTGATGGTGGATGCAGAATACCTGGGCACAATGGGCATTCAGCTGGCACAGGGCCGCAACTTCATTCCCGGCGCCGAAGCGGATAAATACAGCGGCGCCATCGTCAACGAAACCCTGGTGAAGGAAATGGGCTGGACAAATGCCCTCCATAAACGCGTACGTTTCAAATACGGAGCAGACGAAGTCGGTGAAAGAACTGTGGTGGGTGTTGTGAAAGATTTTCACACCTACTCTCTACAGCATAAGGTAGGATCGATGGTATTGCTGATGCCGCCCGTCGCCACCATGGAAGACAACCTGTATGTAAAGATCAATACCGACCATACGAAACAAGCACTCGCCTGGATCGAAAAAGTATACAAGGAGTTTGACCGGAGCAACCCTGTCGAGTTCAACTTCCTCGACCAGAATTTCGCCCGGCAATATGCAGCCGAGCAAAAGCAGGAAACCCTGTCACTGATATTCACCATACTGGCCGTATTGATCGCTTCCCTTGGCCTCTTTGGCCTGGCTGCCTTTACGGCGCAGCAAAAGATCAAAGAGATCGGTATCCGCAAGGTATTGGGAGCCTCTGTGCCTTCGATCGTACGTATGCTCAGTACCGACTTCATCAAACTGGTAGCCTTCGCGATCGTGATCGCTACACCGATTGCATGGCTGTCGATGCACCAATGGTTGCAGGGCTTCGCCTACCGGATTGACATACAATGGTGGATATTTGGACTGGCCGGTATCCTGGCCCTGTTCATAACGCTGGCAACGATCAGCATACATGCCATCAAAGCCGCGTTGGCAAACCCGATAGAAAGCCTGCGCAACGAATAAAGAAGTATAGCCTATTAAACGTATAAAAACAGTTACCCGTGTTCAAAAACTATTTCAAAACTGCCTTCCGTAGCCTGATGAGAAACAGGAGTTATGCCGTGATCAATATCACTGGCCTGGCCGTGGGTATTGCAGCCTGCCTGTTGATCTACCTGATCACCAGCTATCACCTCAGCTTCGATAACTACCATACCAAAAGGGACCGGATCTACCGGATGTACACCGAGACCGGTGGTGTTGGCGGGGGCCGCAGTGCCGGTGTACCCTGGGCGGTACCGGAAGGATTGCGCCAGGATTTTCCCGAACTGGAGAAAGTAGCCGGCGTATTTGGCAGCGGCGGCGACCAGATCACTGTACTGGATGAACAGAACAATCCGGGCAAGAAATTCAAGGAAGCGCGTGGCTTCTTTTATGTTGAACCGGCGATCTTCGACATCTTCGATTTCACATGGCTGGCCGGAGATAAAGCGACCGCTTTATCCGGCCCCGATATGGTCGTGCTGACCAGGGAGATCGCGGAGAAATATTTTGGCGACTGGCAAAAAGCCGTAGGACGCTCTATCAAATATGACAACGCCAAAGTATATAAGGTCACCGGCATCCTGGCGGATCCTCCACCCACTACCGATATACCTTTCCGCATCGTGGCTTCCATGAAGTCATTCAAGGAACCCGACTACACCGATTGGATCAGTATCTGGAGTGGTCATCACTGTTATTTCGTGTTACCGGAAAACTATCCGGCATCCCGGCTGAGCAAGCTGCTGCCCGGCTTCGTCAAAAAACACAAGCCTGTCGAAAACCAAAAAGAAGGATTTGGCCTGCAGGCCCTGACCGACATGCACTTCGATACCACCCTGGGCGTTTATTCGCGCCAGGTATTCAGTAAAGAGCTCATCACTACGCTGTCGCTGATCGGACTGTTCCTGCTCATCATCGCTTGTGTCAACTTCATCAACCTGGCCACCGCACAGGCCGTGAACAGGGCGAAGGAAGTAGGTGTTCGCAAGGTACTGGGCAGCAGCCGTCGCAACCTCATCACGCAGTTTCTCGGCGAAACCCTCATCATTACCGGTACTGCGGTATTGCTGGCCACGGCTGTTGCCTGGCTCGTGGTGCCTGCACTCAACACGCTGCTGCAGATACAGATCAGTCGTAACTTCTTTGGCAGCCTTACCGTTCCGCTATTTGCTATCGCCATCACCGTGATCGTAACGTTCCTGGCAGGCTTTTATCCGGCGCTCGTATTATCAGGTTATAATCCCATTACAGCCTTGCGCAGCAAGATCGCTGCCAAAACTTCCGGTGGCCTCACCTTACGCAGGGGCCTGGTCGTCTTCCAGTTTGCCATCGCCCAGGTACTCATCATCGGTATGCTGGTGATCGTAGGTCAGATGAATTTTTTCAAGAAGACCTCCATGGGCTTTACCAAAGATCATATCCTCACGGTTCCGATACCGGGCGACAGTGCGAGCCGCAGCCGGGCCGAATACCTGCGTGGAGAATTGGAGCGGCAACCGGGCATCAGCGATGTCAGTTTTGCCTTCACCAGTCCTTTCGACAATGGCAACTGGAGCTCTGATTTCAAATTCGACAACAATCCCAACAATACAGGCTTCGAAGCCAACCTCAAATTTGCAGACGTCAATTACTTCAAGACCTATGACCTGCAGTTCATCGCCGGGCGGCCGTTCTATGAAAGCGATAGCATCCGGGAGTTTGTAGTGACCGAGCAATTCATCAAGCGGGTAGGTCTCCATGATCCACAGGAAGCGATCGGCAAAAAGATCGATCTGTGGGATGGGCAACATGTAAAAACCATCTGCGGTGTCGTCAAGGATTTTCATAGCCAGACATTACGCCAGGCACTGGAACCAGTCATCCTCGCTTCGCAAAGGACGTCTTACAACATGTTTGGCTTAAAACTGGAGCCCGGTAAGACGAAAGAAGCACTGGCTTTCATTGAGAAACTTTGGACGACGACTTATCCTGATTTCGTGTACGAATACCAGTTCCTCGACGATAAAGTAGACCGGTCCTATCGCCGCGAAACACAGCTTTCGCACCTGTACACCATTTTCGCCGGTATCGCCATCTTTATCTCCTGCCTGGGTTTATACGGGCTGGTGTCTTTCATGGCCACCCAACGCGTAAAAGAAGTAGGCATCCGCAAAGTATTGGGCGCTTCGGTAGGTCATATCGTGTATCTCTTTTCGCGCGAATTCACCATCCTTGTATTGCTGTCGTTTGTGATTGCAGCACCAGTGGCCTGGTACCTGATGACCCGCTGGCTAGCCGATTTCGAATACCGTATTCCTTTAGGAGCGAGTATATTCCTGCTGGCCATAGTCGGTTCGATCGCCATTGCCTGGATCACGGTCGGTTACCGCGCCGTCAGGGCCGCACTGGCCAACCCTGTGAAAAGTTTAAAAAGTGAATAGTTCAACCTTTTAAAACAATGAGCCGTGCTTAAAACATACTGCAAGATCGCCTGGCGCACCGCACTCCGTAATAAAAGTTTTACGGCCATTAGTCTGGGCAGCCTGGTATTGGGCATCACGATGTTCTTCTTCATCAGCCTGTGGGTAAAAGATGAACTGTCGTTCGATGCCGGATATGCCGACCAACCCAACGTATGCCGGTTGGAAACAACCCTGGTACTGCCCGACGGGCAGACGGATAAAATGGCTACTGTGGGCTGGCCAGTCGGCAAGGCCTTGCAGGCGCAATATCCCGAGATCGAGCACCTGACCTATGTACGGGAATGGTACCCGATCATCAAAACCGAGCAAAGACGTTTCTATGAAAATGCATTCTACGCCGACGATCAATTCTTTTCCGTTTTAAACTATCCCCTCCAGGAAGGTAATGCGGCGAAGGCATTGACCGAACCCTACAGCGTTGTGATCTCTCAGGACGCCAAGGCCAGGTATTTCGGACAGGGAGAAGCGCTGGGTAAAATACTGATGGTGAATGATACCGTTCCTTTCAAAGTCACGGGTGTCTTCGCGGAGTTGCCAGCCAATTCGCACCTCAGCTTCGACATGATCGCTTCTTTCAGTTCTTATTGCAGCATGGATCCGGAAAGCTGTCAGCAGGAATTTGCCAAGGGCTGGTTCGATATCAACGTGTACAATTATGTACGTCTGCGCAAGGACGCTTCCGTCATCGGCACCAACGCCCGCATCAGCAACCTGGTACAAGTGGCCGGCGCGGCTCAGGTGAAAGAAACAGGTTTTAAAAGTACCCTGTCCCTGCGGCCGGTGAAAGATATCTACCTGTACTCCGGTATGCGCACGGCGCGGGGAGAACTGGGTAATATCAAAACCATCCAGTTCTTTCTCGCCATCGGCATCTTCATCCTGGTGATCGCCTGTCTCAACTTCATCAACCTGTCTACCGCCCGGTCGGTAGAAAGAGCCAAAGAGATCGGTATCCAGAAAGTGCTGGGCAATAGCCGCCGTCGCCTGATCGGCCAATTCCTGACAGAAGCGGCCATACTGTGTACCATAGCGGCACTGATCAGTATGATCGTCATGGTGGCACTGCTTCCCCTCTACAATAGCTTCTCGGGCAAATCATTCACGGTGCCTACTTTATTGTCACCTGGCAATCTGCTGTTGTTGACGGGTATTATCGCCGTGCTGGTACCACTGGCAGGCTTCTACCCTGCCTGGGTGCTCTCGTCCTTCAAGCCTATCAAAGTGCTAAAGGGACGTTTCTCGCATTCCGGCTCCGGTACCTTGCTGCGTCAATCGCTGGTGGTATTGCAGTTTGTGATCTCGGCAGGCTTCATCATGTGTACCGCTATTATGTGGCAGCAAATGCGCTTTATGCAAACCAGGGAACTGGGTTTCAAAACCGACAATATGCTACTGGTGGATATTACGACCGTGCCTTGGGTACAACGGCATGATAAAGCCGATCTGTTCAAAAAAGAACTGATGCGCCGCAACGGCAGCCGCTCCATCACCGCAGCAGGGGCTATCCCGGGCCGTTCGGGATGGGATGGCCAGTTTGCTTATCCGGAAGGAAAAACGAAAGAAGAAAGCCTGATCGTAGAATACATTACCACCGATCATGACTACGTCAAAACCATTGGTCTGCCGCTGATCGCGGGGCGCGATTTTCTGTCCAACAGCGAAGCGGATACCAAAGAGGCTTTCATCATCAACGAAGCTGCCGTTAAACTATTTGGCTGGGGTACACCCCAACAAGCCATTGGCAAAAAACTAAAGACCTCGGGGAAGGAAGGACAGGTGGTTGGTGTGGTGAAGAATTATCACCAGCATGGTTTGCAATCGAAGATCGGTCCGGTGGTACTGAGTCCTGTGGGATATTATAGCGTCATCGCGCTGCGATACGAAAACATCACACCAGCCCGGGCTATTGCCAATGCAGAAGCCGTGTGGAAAGAAGTATACGGCGATTATCCTTTTTACTACCGTTTCATGGACGAGGATTTTCAACGTCAGTACAGCAAGGAAGAAAAGCTGCATAGCTTTTTTGGCATCGCAGCCGGCCTGTCGATCCTGATCGGTTGCCTGGGACTACTGGGGCTCATCATCTATACCGCGCACAAACGGGTACGCGAGATCGGCATCCGAAAAGTACTGGGAGCAGGTATCGCGAATATCGTCACGCTGCTATCGATCGACCTGTTGAAACTGGTAGGCATCGCGATCGTACTGGCCATACCACTGGCCTGGTGGGTGATGGACAATTGGCTACAGCAGTTTGCCTTCCGCATCAACATGCAATGGTGGGTATTTGCTGCCTCGGCAGTGGCTGCTCTCCTGATCGCCTTACTGACCATTAGCTTCCAGGCCCTGAAAGCCGCCCTGACCAATCCTGTGAAGAACCTGAGAACCGACTAATTGGCCGCTGGCCACCACCCAATATAATTGCCATGTTCAAGAATCAGCTGATTGCCGCCTGGCGCACCCTCACCAGGAACAGAACCTACACTACGATCAACGTGCTGGGGTTATCCCTGAGCGTGGGCATCGCAACGGTGTTGTTCATGATCGTACGGTTTGAAAAGAGTTTCGATACCTGGCATGCCAAAGCACCCCAACTGTACCAGCTCCTGGGCAAAGACCGCTTTGACGGGCTTAATTCGCATATTCCCCAGGGCGCCATCTATGCGCTCAACAATAAAATACCCGGTGTAGAACAGGCTGTGAATGTCATGGAGTACGAGCCTTACGGTATTCGTGTCAACAACGAAAACCTGGCCATGAAAAAGACCTACTTCGCCGGGCCCGAACTCTTCCACATGATCGATGCGCAATGGATCGCCGGATCTCCCGAAGCTTCCCTGAGCCAACCCTTTCAGGTAGTACTGGATGAACCCACCGCTATCCGCTTTTTTAAAAGCACGCAGCAGGCCATGGGGCAAATCATTCGCTACGAGAACAACATGGATATGAAAGTATCCGGCATCATCAAAAAAATGCCGTCCAATACGCAGTTCACGATGCCCATGATCCTCTCGTATGCTTCCCTGCTGCGCTTCATGGATTGGTACAAAGACAATACCTATTTCGGTGGTGGCGACTCCTATTTCCAGGGATTTGTGCTGCTGAAACCCGGCGCCCGGCCTTCGGATATTGTCAAAGCACTCAATGCAGAAGCGGCCCAGCACAAGCATGCGGCCATTATCGATTATCAACTGGTGAACCTGGCCGACCATCATTTCAATCCCAATCCCGAAATTGATTTTTTAAACTATGCCATCCCTTACTGGTTGTTGAATACCCTCGTTGGCATTGGCGCTTTCCTGTTACTGATCGCCAGCATCAATTTCATCAATATGGCCACGGTACAGGCCATGCAGCGTAACAAAGCGACCGGTGTACGCAAGATATTGGGTAGCAGCCGCTGGCAGCTCATGGGGCAATTCCTGTTGGAAACTGGTCTGCTTGTAGTGGCAGCACTGGGCGGCGGCGCTTTGATTGCTTATATCCTGTTACCCTTTACCAGCGAGCTGTTACACACCCAGGTGGCCGACGCCAACAACTGGAATGGCAGTACGGTGGTGTTCCTGCTACTCATTGGATTGGCATTAACGCTGTTGTCGGGCATCTATCCCGCGATCCTGCTTTCGGGTTTCAAACCCATACAGCTGCTTCGATCACGCTTTTTCACCGCACGTGCCGGTGGCTTCTCCCTGCGCCGTATGCTGGTCGTAACGCAGTTTACCATCGCCCTGGTCCTCGTCATCTGCACATTGATTGGCGTAAAGCAACTCAATCATTTTTACCACAAAGAACTGGGCTTCGACAAAGCGTCTGTGCTGAAAGTCATGTTGCCGAATAGCCAGGACGAACGAGGCCGGCGGGTCCTCCGCAGCGAACTGGAAAACCAACCCGCCATTACGAACATCACCTTCGGCCTCACTACCCCCTCGGGTACCGGCAACTGGTGGTGGGCCAATGTAAAACACCATGGACTGAAGGATGGCGAACAGCAGTTTCGCCAACAGTTTATCGATACCAATTACTTTTCCTTCTTCCGCATTCCATTGCTGACCGGCCGGTCGTTTACCGCTGCCGACAGCACAGCTCCCGTCGTACTGGTCAACGAAACAGCCGTCCGTCAGATGGGCTTTACACAACCTATGGAAGCGTTGGGACAGGTCATAGCGCTCGGCAATGAACAATATACCGTAGCCGGCATTGTCAAAGACTACCAATCACAAAGTTTGCGTTTTGGCAGTACGCCGCACGTATTCATCTATAACCGCCGTTATCAGACGGCCATGTTCCGAATACATCCCCAACAACAAGAAGCTGCGCTGAAACTGGTAAGCGCTGCCTTCAAAAAAGTATACCCGGACTATTACATGGATTATACCTTCCTGGATGATGAGCTGCGCACTTTCTACAGCGATGAAAGCAAACTGGCCCACTTCTTATCCTTGTTCTCCATCGTCGGTATCCTCATCGGCTGTTTGGGTGTGTATGGATTGGTTGCCTATGTGTGTATGCGCAAGACCAAAGAGATCGGTATTCGTAAGGTGCTGGGCGCCGGCTTTCTGCACATCATGGCCCTGCTCAATGTGGAGTTCCTGTGGCTGATCGGTCTCGCCTTTGTGATCGCTGCACCGGTGGCAGGACTGATCATGCATCGTTTTCTACAGGAGTACACTAACCGTATTGCTTTACCAGGATGGATCTTCCTGCTGACTGGGGCCGGTGCAGTGGTAATTACCCTGATCACGATCAGCTTTCAGGCCGTCCGCGCGTCGCTGGCCAACCCGGTAAAGAGTTTAAGAAGTGAATAAGCAATCACTTAACACCCTCAATAGTATACCATGTTTAAAAACTATTTAAAAACGGCCTGGCGAAACCTGTGGAAGAACAAAGCCTATTCCGCCATCAACATCATTGGCCTGTCGATCGGCATGGCTGCCTGTATCGTCATCATGCTGTTTGTGCTGTATGAAAAAGGATTCGACGGCCGGCATACCAAAAACATCTACCGGCTCGATGAGGTACAAAAATTTCCTGGCATGGTGGCTCCCCAGCAGGTAGCCCTGTCGATGTTTCCGATGGGCCCTACCCTGCAGGCGGAGTTTCCACAAGTGAAACAATTCACGCGCATCAACAGCTACAACAAACCACCCATCACCTATGGAGATAAAAAAGTATCACTGACAAACCTGTTCTGGGCCGACTCTACGTTTCTCGATATCTTCAACTTTCGCCTGCTCGAAGGAGACCGCCTGCAGGTGTTGCAGCAACCCAACAGTGTAGTGCTGACGCAATCGGCGGCCGACAAGATCTTTGGCCGCGAAAACCCGGTGGGCAAAACGATTACGATCAACGGCAGCGATACCATGACCTTCAAGGTAACCGGCATCCTGGAGAATATCCCGGGCAATTCGCACCTACAATTTGAAGGGTTGCTGTCGTTCAACACCCGGCCGACGGCACGCATGATGGAAAACTGGGGTGGCAACTGGGTCAATACCTACCTCGAGCTGGCGCCCGGTACCGATATCGCCGCCCTCGAAAAAGCCTTTCCGGCATACCTGAAGCGGCATATGACGGAAGAAAGGTCTACCTTCTATGAACTGTTCCTGCAACCCCTGGCAGCGGTCCATGCCGGATCTTCGCACATCACGCATGACTACAACAACTACGGGAAATTCGATGGCTCTTATACCAACCTGTTCTCGATCATTGCGCTCATCGTACTGGTGATCGCCTGTATCAATTTCATGAACCTTTCCACCGCACGCTCCGCTGGCCGGGCCCGTGAAGTAGGGGTCCGAAAATCGGTTGGTGCCCACCGCTTTCAATTGGGCATACAGTTTATCGGCGAGTCCGTTCTGCTGTGTATCCTGGCATTGATGATCGCATTGGGTCTGGTGCAACTCACCTTACCCTGGGTATCGCAGCTAAGCCAGCGTGACCTTAATATGATCGTATTCATCAATGGTCCATTGTTGTTGACGGCTTTGGCAGGATCACTACTGGTAGGCATCCTCGCAGGCCTGTATCCTGCAGTGTACCTGTCCTCTTTCCAGGCAGTGAAAGTGTTGAAAGGCACTATCACAGCGGGCAACCGCAAAAGCCTGTTCAGGAACGTGCTGGTCGTGGGGCAATTCTCGAGTGCTATCTTCCTGATCATCGCAACGCTGTTTGCCGTACGGCAGCTCAACTTCATGCAGCACAAAGATCCCGGATTCAACAAAGAGCAGGTATTGACCATACCACTCACCTTCGCCACCCAACAACGCTACGAAGCTGTAAAATCCGAGTTACTCAACAATACCCTGATCACAGGCGTTTCTGCCTCCACCCAACGCTTGGGTAATAACCTGCACCAGACCGGCGTCAATTACTATCCCGGCGATAAACCCATGCGCAGCCTCACGACCTCACAGGTGGTTGTAGACCCCGATTATTTATCCGTATACAAGATACCCCTGCTTGCCGGCCGCAATTTCTCCAAAGACTACGCCACCGACAATGCCAAAGCCTATATCGTCAACGAAACGATGGCCAAAGAACTGCTGAAGGAAACACCACAGGCCCCGTATGCCAGCCTGATCGGCAAACGTTTTGGTTTCGGCGGCATGGATTCTGCCGGTACCATTGTAGGCGTATCCAGGGATTTCAACTTCAACTCGCTTCACCATAAGATCGAAACCCTGACCATCCTGGACCAGAAAGACTGGGGTTATTCCGAAATTTCGGTGCGCGTCAACGGCGCAAAGGCCAAAGAAGCGGTAGCCTTTATACAGGGTGTTTGGCAAAAAGTAAATCCGGGTGAAGAACTGGAATTTACTTTCCTTGACGATCACTTCAAAGAGCTGTACCACGCCGATGCACAGGTTAGTCAAACAGTAGGTGTACTCGCCGGACTGGCGATCGTTATCTCGTGCCTTGGTTTGTTTGGCCTGGCATCCTATGCTGCCGAGCGCCGTATCAAAGAGATCGGTATCCGCAAGGTGCTGGGAGCGTCCATACAGAGCATCGTCCGCCTGATGTCGAAAGACTTCCTGCGGCTGGTGTTGATCGCCAACCTCATCGCCTGGCCGCTTGCCTGGCTGGCCATGTACAAATGGTTGGAGGATTTTGCGTACCGCATTCCCATCAGCATTTGGGTATTCCTGGCAGCTGGTGTTGCCGCTCTGCTGATCGCGCTGTGTACAGTTGCGTTCCAGGCGTTGCGCGCTTCGATCGCCAACCCCGTTAAAAGTTTACGGAGCGAATAAGCAACTTTCCGATTATTCAGTCGACCTTATTACTAACAATAAAATGATTATATATGAAATCATTCTTTTCCCTTCTCCTGGCAGCTGGCCTGTGTCAGGTTGCCCAGGCGCAAACCGAAACGCCTTTCCAGACCAAATCCCTGAAAGATGCCGGTATTGAAAAGGTAACAGCCGAAACATCGGGTGGCAATATTTCCGTGACGGGCGGAGCCGCCGACCTGCGGATCGATGTATACATCCGGCCAAGCAATGGCCGCATAAGTACACTCAGTAAGGAAGATATCCAGAAAAGACTGGAGGAAGACTACGACTTTAAAGTAACCACAGAGAATCACCAGCTCACGGCGATCGCGCGGCCTAAAGATCGTTCCGGGAGTTATGATTGGAAACGCGCCCTATCGATATCTTTTGTGATCTATGTACCCCGTAATGTAGCCACCAGCCTCACCACCAGTGGTGGAAATGTGGCGCTCGCCCACCTCGCGGGTGTACAGGATTTCCGCACGAGTGGCGGCAACCTCTCACTTGATGACCTGACGGGCAATATCAAGGGGTCTACGTCCGGCGGTAATATAGATATCAAAGATTCCAAAGACGATATCACGTTGATCACCAGTGGTGGTAATGTAAAAGCCGCCAACTGCGATGGTAAGATCAGGTTGACGACCTCAGGCGGCAACGTGACACTGGATCAATTGAAAGGCACGATCGATGCTACCACCAGTGGTGGCACCGTGCGCGCCACCACGGTTGGAGGAGATCTTTCTGCAGTGACTTCCGGTGGCAATGTACACCTGGAGAACCTGTCGTGCAGCGTTCGGGCCTCTACTAGCGGCGGTAATATGACCGTGAGCCTGAAAGAGCTGGGCAGCTTCGTGAAGCTTGCTAATTCAGGCGGCAATATCAGCCTGGACCTGCCCGGTGGAAAAGGACTCGACCTGCATATCACCGGCGGTAAAGTAAAAGCGGGTACCCTGAGTAATTTCAGTGGTACGGTAGAAGATGATTCCATCGATGGTAAGATCAACGGCGGAGGCATTCCCGTTACCGTGAAAGGCGGCAGCGGACGGGTGACCCTGTCGATCAAATAGTATAAGATATCGATTGCCCTCCATCGGTCAGGAACCGATGGAGGGCTTCATCCATTCATAAGCACCTGTATTCACTGCACACCAAAACCAAACAAACATGTTCCGTAACTATTTCAAAACCGCGATCCGCAATATCTGGCGCTACAAATATTTGTCGGCCATCAATATCGGCGGGCTCAGCCTGGGCCTGGCCTGCGTGATGCTCATCATGCTGTTTGTGAATGATGAGTTCAGCTTCGACAGGAACCACGTCAAAGGCGATCGCATCGTGCGGCTGGTACAAACCTTTACCGATACGAGTGGCCAGGAGTCGCGCACCGGCATCTCTTCCACAGCGGCGGGTCCGGCGTATATGTCCTCCATTCCGGAACTCGCGCAATATTGCCGGGTGAAAGGCTGGCGGCGTACGGTGAAGAAAGGCGCCGAAGGTATCGAGGAACAGGTGATGATGACAGACCCCTCATTCTTCGAGCTTTTTACCGTCGACCTGCAAAGCGGCAACCGGGCTACTATGCTGCAACACCGTCATTCTATCGTGATCACGGAAGAGATGGCCTTGAAATATTTTGGTCAACAGGATGCGATGGGCAAGATACTTGAGCTGGATATGGATGGCACTTTCGAACCTTTCGAGGTGACGGGCATCGTCAGGAACGCACCACTCAATTCTTCTATTCAATACAGCATGATCATTCCCTTCGAGAACGACCTCTCGATCGACCCGGCCGAACGCGCCCAACAATTGGGCAACTGGGGCATGAAACACCTGAACACTTTCTTCCTGCTCCACAGGGCCGAAGACCGTGCCAAAGCGGAAAGCAAATTACTGGCGGCCTACCAACAGCACAACAAAGCAGCCTATGAAGAAGCCATGAAACGCGCCGGCGCAACCGCACGGCTCGAATTGTTCCTGCAACCGCTGCGGGAGATCCACCTTGACAACCGTTTCTTTGCCTCGAACGGTTTGCGGTTCTGGAGCGACTCCAAATATTCTTATATCCTTTCCGGCCTCGCCATCTTACTGCTGGTGATCGCCTGTATCAACTTCATCAATATCTCACTGGCCAGGTCGATCCGCCGCAACAAAGAGATCGGTATCCGCAAGGTCTCCGGTGGCTCCCGCACACAAGTGATGATCCAGTTCCTCGCAGAGTCGTTTATCGTGACGGGCCTCGCCTTTTTGCCCGCTATTTTACTGGTCTATCTCTTCCTTCCCACCTTCAGTACACTGGCTTCGAAGCATTTTGATATCACCTATCTTTTCCAGCCATCCATCCTGGCGCTCTTTACCGGTCTGTGGGTACTGGTATCCCTCCTATCCGGTGGCTGGCCCGCCTTTGTGGCTTCGGGTTTTACCCCTTCCACGACCTTGTATGGTCGGTTCAAACTCGTTAACAAGAACAGGCTGGGCAAATCGCTGGTGGTGATGCAATTTGCCATCGCACTGGGGCTTATCATCAGCATGGTTTTCTTCAACAAACAGTTCACCTACATGACCCGTAACAACCAATTGGGTTATCGTACTGAAAATGTGATACGGCTCTCTACGCCCTGGGGCAAACCGGAAGAAGGCCGCCTGTTGCGGCAAACACTCGCCCAAAACCCGGCCATCGTGCAGGTTGGGTCCAAAGGCGGCGACTTCAACAAATCGAAATACTACATCGGTACCAAACCAACGGACTGGATATACACGGAAAATATCGACGATCAGTACCTGCAAACACTGGACATCGGGCTCGCCAAAGGACGCTACCTCAGTTATAACAACACCATCGACACCATTTCGACCTGCCTGGTCAATGAAGCATTCGCCAACGAACTGCTCGATCGTAGTAAAGACCCTATCGGCCAGATCGTGAAGCTGGGCAACCAGCGAGACGAACTGCAGATCGTCGGCGTAGTGAAGAACTACCACATCGCTTCTTTCAAAGAAAAGATTTCACCAGCCATCTATACGCTCACCAAGAGCAATGGCGGCAATGTTTTCATCCAGTATGCCTCAGGCAAGGCACAACAGGCCACCGCAGCGCTGGAAAAGGCTTACGCCACCCTGTTGCCTTACTTTACACTTGATTACACATTTATGGAAGACTGGAACCGCAACCGCTATGGCCAGGAAGAACAGTGGAAAAAGATCGTAACCTATGCGGCCTCAATCGCCATCCTGATCTCCTGCCTCGGCTTGTTTGCCCTCGCTACCCTATCAGTGGAGCAACGCGTTAAAGAGATCGGTATTCGCAAAGTACTGGGCGCTTCCGCCATCCAGGTAGCTGGCATGCTATCAGTCGACTTCCTGAAGCTTGTATTGATTGCGTTCCTGATCGCTGCACCAATAGCAGGCTGGCTAATGTATGACTGGTTGCAGGACTTTGCCTACCGCATACCGTTCAGCGGCTGGATCATTGCCGGCACTGGCCTGGCTGTACTCGCCATTGCCCTATTGGTCGTGAGCCTGCGCACCATTGGCGCAGCCCTTGCCAATCCCGTAAAGAATTTAAGAAGTGAATAAACAAAAATAGATCACCATGATCGCTAACCACCTTCGGATCGCTGTACGCAACCTGCGCAAACGCAGGGGGCACACCCTGCTCAACCTGACCGGCCTGACCATCGGTATGACCTGCTGCCTGCTGATCTTCCACTATGTATCGTTCGAGAAAAGTTATGATACCTTCCACAAAGAAGCCGATGACATCGTACGCCTGCAGATAGACCGGTACAAAGAGGGGGTGCTGCAATGGAAATCGGCCACGGTATATCCCGCCATCGGGCCAACCCTGAAAAAAGATTTCCCGGAGGTTGCCGACATATGCCGCCTCATCGATGCCGACATGCTGATCACCAATGAAGAGCGGCAACAGAAATTTAACGAGACCAAAGGATATTTTGCCGACCCGTCAACCTTGAACATGTTCGACATCCGGTTTACGCAAGGCAACCCGGCAACCGCCCTGGTGGGTCCCGACAAACTGGTCATCTCCGAGAGCATGGCCAATAAATACTTTGGAACCACCCAGGCCCTCGGCAAACGACTGTCGGTACGCTACGGCGGTTTGACCTTGCCCTACGAGGTAAGCGGTGTATTCAAAGACTATCCGGCCAATTCCCACCTCGACATTCAATACCTGGCCCCCTACGATGCATTCAAGAAGGTGATCCTGACCGTGTGGCGCGACAGCAGCAATCCTGCCGATAACGCCTGGGGCTGGTACGACTTCTACACCTATGTGAAGCTGAAACCAGGTACGGACGTGGCTAAATTTTCCGCCAAACTACCCGGCTTCAGCGATAAGTACATGAACAGTTCCGAATATGCGAAGAAGAACAATCACCGGACATTTGTACAATGGATGCCTTTGCAGAATGTTCACCTGTATTCACAACTGAACCAGGAAGCCGAAGTGAACGGCAACGGACAGGCGGTAGGTTTTTTGTTCCTCGTCGCCATCTTCATTATCGGTATTGCCTGGATCAACTACATTAACCTCGCCACGGCCCGTTCGGTAGAACGCGCCAAAGAGGTAGGAGTTCGAAAGGTACTGGGGGCCCTGCGCACCGACCTCATCCGGCAATTCCTCACGGAAAGCTTCCTGCTCAACCTGCTGGCGCTGGCGCTTTCGCTGGGACTGTTCTTTGCGCTGCTTATACCCTTCGGCCGGTTTGTAGGACAGCCGGAGAACAGCATGAACCTGTCGCCACACTACTGGCAACTCTTTGCCGGGATCTTTGTGGGCGGAACCCTGCTCTCGGGCCTTTATCCTGCCTTTGTATTGTCTGGCTTCCAACCGATCAAAGTGCTGAAAGGCTTATTCAAGAATTCTACCAGCGGGCTGCTCCTGCGCAAAGGGTTGATCGTACTTCAGTTCACTACTTCAGTAGTATTGATTGCAGGCACCATTGTCGTATACCGGCAGGTTAGTTATATGCGCAACCAAAAGCTGGGTGCCAATATCGAACAGACATTGGTATTGCAGGGCGCTACCTCGCCCAATGACTCTACCTACAAGCAACTCATGCAACCCTTTAAATCGGCGATACTACAACAAAGCGGCATCAAACAGATGGCGGTATCGTCCAACGTAATGGGGCAGGAAATATACTGGACCAACTCACACAAGCAGGTAACGCAGCAAAGCCAGGCCGCTACCACGTTGTACAACCTGGGTATCGACGCCGACTTCGTACCTATGTTTGACATGAAGCTGGCAGCTGGCAGAAATTTCGATCCCTCGTACGGAACAGAGTACAGCAATGTACTGCTGAATGAAGAAGGTGTTAAGGTCATGGGCTTCGCCAACGCTGCCGAAGCTATTGGCAAACGCATCAACAGCGGTCGCGATACTGCCACGATCGTAGGCGTACTGGCTAATTATCACCAACAGGGATTACAAAAAGCAATCTCGCCGTTGTTGATACGTTATCAACCCGATAACCGCAATTACTATTCGATCAGGATGAGTGCGGGTAATGTCAAAGCTACAGTGGAAGCGGTTAAGCAGGAATGGGATAAATATTTTCCGGGCGACCCTTTCAATTATATTTTCCTGGACGACTATTTCAACAAGCAATACCAGGCTGACCTGCTCTTCGGTAAAGTGTTTGGCATCTTTGCCTCATTGGCGATCCTCATCGCCTGCTTCGGCCTGCTGGGCCTTTCGGCTTACAATGTGATACAACGTACGAAAGAAATAGGCATCCGGAAAGTATTGGGCGCCTCTTCTCAAAGTATTCTCGTATTGTTGTCGAAGGATTTCATGAAGCTGATCGTGTTATCGCTGGTGCTGGCCATCCCGATAGGCTGGTACGTAATGCATATATGGCTGCGGGATTTTGCCTATCGTATTACCCTCGCCTGGTGGTTCTTTGCCGTGGCCGGTGTATTGGCTCTAGGGATCGCCTTATTGACCATTGTATTACAGGCAGCGAAAGCCATCGTCCTAAATCCCGTTAAAAGCCTGAGAAGCGAATAATATTGACCCTCTAAAATTAATATACCTTGATCAGAAACTTTTTCAAAACAGCCTGGCGCAAGATGTGGAAACACAAAAGTGAAAGCGCCATCAACCTGGCAGGATTATCGATTGGCATGACAGCCGCGGTACTGATCATGTTGTGGGTACAGAACGAGTTGAGCTACGACAATTATCATCCCAGTGTGGAGCAGGTCTACCGGATCACCAACCATGTGCCCATAACCCCGGAGGAAACCTGGGTATGGGAGAACTCTCCTTTTCCGCTGACAGAGATCGCCAAAAAAGAAATACCGGATATTGAAGCACTGGCCTTCATGAGTCAGGGCTATGGTACCACCTTCAACATCCGGGGTGAGCTTTTCAAGGAAAAGAAGGCGGCGAACGTATCAGCAGAATGGTTTGACGTCTTCAAATACGAATTCGTATCCGGATCACCGACCAGCTTTTTCCAGGCTCCCTTCAATATGGCGATGACCGAATCGGCCGCGCGCCGCTATTTCGGTAAGGCCGAGCCAATCGGACAACTGGTGAAGATCGATACCATCAACTACCAGGTAACGGCCATCTTAAAAGACAACCCCACCAATTCGAGCTTTCAGTACGACGTACTGATGCCGATGGCGGCCAAACACACCAACCCCAAACAGTTGGCCAATGACCGGCAATGGGGTAATTTCAACCACATCACTTTCATCCGGATCAACCCGAAATCGAATCCCCAACAGGTAAGTGCCAAGCTCACCCAGTTGCTGGACAATAACCGGAAAGAAAACAAGGTCAGGGCCGCTCTTCTTCCCCTGCGTGAACTGCATTTCGACAACACGGTTCAGAATACGGTGTTCCAGACCGGTAGCCGGCAGGCAGTCTATGTATTTGCCTTCCTCGCCGTATTGATCCTGGTGGTTGCCTGTATCAACTATGTCAACCTTACGACGGCCCGTGCCAGCATGCGCGCCAAAGAAGTAAGCATCCGTAAGATCGTGGGCGCAGCCCGGGGCTCGCTCTTTGGTCAGTTCCTTGCAGAATCGCTGTTCACCGGGTTTATTGCCTTACTGATCACTATTGCCCTGGTGCAACTGGCATTACCTTTCTTTAACGAGGTTACCGGCCAGCCATTCAGGCTGCCGCTGACAGCTGCCAGTTTCTGGCTGCTCATCGCTGGAACCATCGTAACCGTCACGTTGCTGACGGGCATCTACCCGGCCCTGCTGTTGTCGTCTTTCAAACCCCTTAGTCTTTTTAAAGGCGGCAGCATATTGAAGCTGAAAGACGTTACCCTGCGAAAGATCCTGGTGACTACACAATTTGCCGTTTCGGTCATGCTCATTGCGGCGACCCTGATCATCTATAAACAATTGGCCTTTATCCGCAGTCAAAATACCGGGTACGACCGGTCGCAGGTGCTTACTTTTACCCTGCCCTGGAAGGTGCTGGAACCCTATCGTAAGGACAATAATCAGGTCGTTCTATTTCACAACAGGTTACAGCAACAATTAATGGGTATCAGCGGCATTGAAAAAGTAACGACTGCCAACGAATCGGTGCTCAGCATAGAAAGCAGTTCTGCGGGTAATGCAGACTGGGCTGGCCGTCCCAAGGAATATGAACCATCACTGGTACGATTATCCGGCGATGAGACATTCCCCTCTTTCTTTGGGCTTGAGCTGGCGGCAGGCCGGTGGTTCCGTCCACAGGATGAGAACGACGCCATGAATAGTTTTATCCTGAACGAAACGGCCATTAAACAACTGAAGATCCGGCAGCCAGCGGTTGGCCAGTATTTCAAGTTCAACGGCGACTCGGGTCAGATCGTTGGCGTTGTCAAAGACTTTCATTTCCGTAGCTTACACACCGCGATATCTCCCCTGGTGTATCACATCGGTGATGATTGGCGATTGAACTACTTCCTGAAGGTATCGCCCAAAAGTATCGGCTCGGTAATACCTGCTGTCGAAAAGATCTGGAAATCAACCGTACCTACGGTTCCGTTCGAATATGAATTCCTCAACGAATCATTCGAAAAACAATACCGGGCGGAGAACCGGATGTCGACCCTGATGATCATCTTTGCCAGTATCGCGATCTTCATTTCGTGTCTGGGATTGCTGGGTCTCGCAGCCTTTAGTGCCGAACGCAGGACCAAGGAGATCGGCATCCGTAAAGTACTCGGTGCCAGTATATCCAGCATCATTGCCTTGCTGAGCCGCGAGTTCCTCCTGCTGGTGATCGTTGGTGGATTGATTGCTGTACCGGTGGCCTGGTGGGCCATGAACAAATGGCTGGAGAATTTCGCTTACCGGGTGTCGCTTAGTCCGTGGACCTTTGCCGCTGCAGGTATACTGGTACTGGCCATCACCCTGGTCATCGTTGGTCTGCATAGCCTGCGCGCGGCCTCCAGCAACCCCACCAGTAGTTTAAGAAACGAATAATAGAGCAGCCGGGCAGGTAATTCCTGTCCGGCTCTTTCCTTCTTCCAACTTTTAAATCAATTCGTATGTGGCGCAATTTTGTCCTGCTCGCCTGGAGAAACCTCATCAAGCACAAGACCTTTTCGTTAATCAACATACTGGGCCTATCTGCCGGGATTGCTTTCGTATTTCTGATTGGCACCTATGTATGGGGAGAGCTACGGGTGAACAAAAGTATTGCCGACAACGAACGTGTATACCTGGTGCGCAGTAAATGGAAGAAACCGGAGATGGGCATGGATCTTACCACGTTGGGAGCGTTGGGCAGATCGCTTAAAAACGACTATCCCGGCCTGGTAGAGTCTTATTATCGGCATGATGGGATCAGCTCCATTGTATCCAGGGGTAACAAATATTTTCGGGAAGGATTGCAACCTGGCGACAGCACCTTTCTATCCATCACGGGTTTCCCCTTGGTGCAAGGCGATGCGCGCACAGCCTTGCATGGTCCTAATGCCCTGGTACTGACCGAAAGCAAAGCTCAAAAGTATTTTGGCCGCACCGATGTGCTCGGCGAAACGCTGACCCTGCAATCTTTTGCCGGCGGCAAACAAGACTTTGTCATCACCGGTGTACTGAGAGATCTGCCGTATAATACGATCAATAATTTTACCAATACCAAGAACGAGATCTTCCTGTCGGAACAAAGTCTCCGTTTCTTTGGCCGTTACGAGGGCTTTCAGGCCTGGCAAAATGCGTACATCATCAACTATGTTAAGCTCCGCAAAGGCGTACAGCCGGCCGATCTGCAAAAGCCTATCCGGCAGCTGCTGACCTCAAATACCACGCCTGATATACAAGCCAACCTGGAAGTGTACCTGACACCGGTCAGTGATTATTACCTGGAAATGAACAACGGTCTCGCGCGCCGTATGGTATATACCCTCAGCATGGTGGCCCTGTTCATCCTCGTGATGGCGGTGATCAATTTCATCAACATCACCATCGGCAACTCCACCACCAGACTGAAAGAGATCGGCTTGCGCAAAGTCATGGGTGGCAGTCGCCAACAACTGATAGGTCAGTTCCTGACCGAATCGGTGGTATTGGCATTGCTTTCCGTTGTGCTGGCCTTGTCCATCTACCAGCTGGCCTACCCTTTCTGCGGTAAGATGCTGGGTCGGGCCCTGCCATCGCTGACGGCTATGCCGATGGCAGCTATGGCTATCCCCTTCGCTACGGCGTTGTTGATCGGCCTGCTGGCCGGTTCCTATCCTGCCCTGATCCTTTCCCAGCAGCCTTCCGTTGACTCCCTGAAAGGCAAACTAAAGACAGTCAAAGAGAAAGTAATATTCCGGCGCGCACTCATCGCCCTGCAGTTTACGACGGCTATCGTTGTCTTTGTTGGCGCCATGGTAGTGGGCCGCCAGGTCGACTACGCCTTCAACAGCAGCCTGGGCTACGATAAAGCACAGATCATCACTGCCACGGTGCCACGTGACTGGACCACAACAGGCGTGCATCATATGGAAACTGTCCGTAACGAGCTATCGCGTCTGCCCGAGGTGGTCAGCGCCAGCGTATCTTACGAGATCCCCGATGGCATGAGTGGCAATGGCGGCAACCTGTATCCTGCCTCAGGCGATTCCATACAAGCCGTTATTTGCACGGGCCTCGCAACCGATGACCAGTACGCTGCTACTTATGGCCTCACCATGGCTGCCGGCCAATATTTGGATCGGGACACCACGAAACTGGTGATCAACGAAACAGCAGCCCGATTGCTTGGGTGGAAGGATGTGCAGACTGCCGTAGGACAACCCGTAAAGCTGGTGGGTGTTCGGCAAACGCTGACCATTGGCGGCGTTGTCAAAGACTTCCATTTCGAGAGCAAGCATGTAGCTATTACCCCAATGGTGATCAGCCATATTCGCAATACAGCCACCTACCGGTACCTGTCATTCAAAGTAAAGGCAGGCAATATGGCAAAGACTTTGTCCGCCATAGAACAAAAATGGGCGACTGTACTGCCGGGTGCTCCGTTCGATTACAAGTTTATGGACGATACCCTCGGTTTCCTTTACCGGTCGGAAATACAACTGAAGCAAGCCGCCGAAACCGCTACCCTGCTGGCCATCGTTATCGTATTATTGGGCGTATTGGGGGTGGTGACCCTCAGTATTACCCGTCGCATGAAGGAGGTAGGTATCCGTAAAGTATTGGGCGCTTCCGGCGCCCAGATCATCAGCCTCTTCCTACAGGAATTTGCGTGGACGATCGTGCTGGCAAATCTCATTGCCTGGCCACTGGCCTGGTGGGCGCTAAATAATTGGTTGGGCAACTTTGTATACCGCATTCAACTTAATCTCGCACCTTTCGCCCTGGTGGCCGTTGTAATTGCCTTACTGATCGCAGCGATCGTATCGCTGCAGACCATCGTGCGGGCCTTGAAGAATCCGATCAGGAATCTGCGGAGCGAATAACCTTCATGTTGTACCCGGCTTTTCTTCAGAAGCCTCCACCGTGATATGCAGGTCCTGGTGCGGATAAGGTATATCGATACCTGCGTCTTTGAAAGACTGCTGAATGGCATTGATCACATCGCTTTTCGTCTGTCCCAGGTCGCGGGGATGCCCCAACCAGAAAAAGAGCTGAAAATCGATAGCACTGCTGTTAAAAGATGTATTGAGCACGGCAGGAGCAGGGAACTTCAATATTTTTTCGTGCGATTGCAGGATATGTTGCAGGATCTCTTGGGCCTTTCCCAGATCAGTACCATACCCCACCCCTACCGTGAGGTCGCCCCGGCGAAGCGTATTGCCTTGCGTCCAGTTGACCACATGCTGGTTGAGCAGGTCACCATTGGGGATCACCACTACCGCGCCATCCCAGGCTGCCAGTATACTGCTTCGAAAACCAATCGATTTGATCGTACCTTCTTTACCAGCAACAGATACGATATCCCCTACATTGACTGGTTTCTCGAAGGCGATGATGAGGCCACTCACCAGGTTGTTGACCAGCGTCTGCAAACCAAATCCAATGCCTACGCCCAACGCACCGAGTATGAGGGTAATTTTATCCAGCGGAATACCTGCAGCTGCAAAAGCCAGGAACATACCGATGCTGATGATGGCTATACGCACCAGCAGCAACCAACTGCCAAGCCCCACTTTCTTTTCACCTGAAGACCGGCTGCCGTTGTCTTCAGAAGCAAAAAAAGACACGATGCGGGATACCACGACCGACAATGCCAGGATGAGGAAAAAAGCCAGTACACCACCTATGGAAAAAGAATAATCTCCAATGGTCCTGGGGGTAAACAGCAGGTCCTCGACCGGATCTGTCAGCAGGTGGAAGAGATAAAAGTTGCGACCAAAGAGGATAAACCACCCCACTACCAGGAATAAATAAAATATGGGAGGCGCTTTTTTACCGATACGGTCGAAATTTATGTAGAATAATTTTTTATCCGGCGTGTGATAAACCTGCGAAGCGAGATAAAGACCTTCATTGATCAGCCGGATGGTCCACAACATCTGGACAGCGATCATTCCACTGCAATAGCCGCTCACCAGGCTCGTCTTCGAAAAATTGTACCAGCCATAAAGATTGGCGATGGTGGCCATGCCCTCCAATGCCAGCATGAAACCGGCAAAATAGAGGATCGCTTTCTCCCGTAATTCATTACGGTGTTTGTTAAACAACAGCAATGCACCCAATACACAACCCACTCCCGATAACAACATCATACACCAGCGTTCGGTACGGGATGGCTGCAACACCAGGTTGACGGCACTAGCTGCGATGTAAAGACCAATAAGAACGAACCAGGCACGTAGCCAATACACGGCAACCCCATGTCGGAATACAAAACTGAGGCAAATAGCTACCACCAACCACAAGGAGGCACTGAATACAAAAGGAGGATTCGGGAAGATGAATTGAAATAGGGTTACAACAATTACGATGGCCGATAGCAATGGAAATCGCAATAGGTGCTGCCCTTCATATTCCTTTTGCAGCAACCCGGCTTTGACCGTTTTCTTTTTCAGGGACCGCAGAAAAACGGTCGCCGCCAAGATGAGTAGCGCCAATAAAAACAGGTTGCCCCGGTTATTTTGTAGAAAGAATTGCCAGCTCAAGCGGTCTTTGGCCACAGAAAATGCGAGCACCTCGCGCAGGGTGCGATGGGTAAAAGCCGGTTTCCAGAGCGGAGGCAGTTCACCGGTGAAACTCCGGACTGATACAGCCAACCGGTGCTGTTCGATCTCTTCCAGCCCCGCAATAAGGATCGATACCAATTCATCACAGCGCAATTGAAATGTCCGTATCCTGGGTACTACTTTTTCCAGGATGCTGTCGGCCGGCCGTAGTTCGTGTGCAACCGACTTTAGCTTTTGAAAATACTGTACCAGTTGCAGGCTATCATTGCTGAATGCATACAACGTGGAATCACTGGTCAGTGAATCCACATTGTTGCGGTACCGCATCAGGTCACGTTGCAGGCGGTCTATCTGCTCCTTGCGCACGCTGGCTTTTCGCAATAACTCTTCCAATATCTTAGTCGTGGTAGCCAGGTTGCGGTGGGTGGGTAATTCGCCGGGGTTCGTAAATACACCTTCACCGGCGATCGTGTACCAATGGGTGATCTGGTCAAGATCGTCGATAATGGCTGCTGTGTCGAGTGAACGTTTCAGGTAGGCTTTAGCATTGTTGATGTTCTTACGTATTTGTTCCAACAGATCATCCTGTCGAATCGCCAGTTTATCCGTTCTGAATTCAGCAATACTTTCACGTCCCCGGTCCTTGATGCGCTTGATGGGATCACGGAAAACAGGCTCGACAGTATCTGCTATTCCAGGTACTGAAACGGTAGTATCTTGCTGCTGGCCCTGGACTACGCCAACCGACACGCACAACAACAGGGTGGGTCCAAACAGCCATCTTGATAATATCTGGTATACACGCATGAAAAAAGGTGGACTTCCGTCCACCTTGATAAGACACCTTTCGACCGGAGAAACCGCCAACTGTTAGTTTGCCACTACATAGCGCACCACCTGCCGTTCTTTACGGGTAGTCGTTACTTCTATGAAATAAATCCCCTGCGCCAAAGCGGCTGCGTTTGAATAATAAGCATTCATGCCACGACCCAACAACAGTTGACCGGTGCTCACCAGCTTCCCCAGTCCATCGGTCACCCGGATCGTTGCCACAGTTGCAGCACCTGAGAAAATATTCAACGTATAATTGCCCGGCCCCGGATTCTTCAGCACCTTTACCTGCAACTGGTCGCCGAAGTCACCTACCTGAATGACACGCGAGTATTCAAAGCGGCCATCCTTGTCTACCAGCCTCAGCCGGTACCAGGCGGTACTGTTAGTGCCTGCATCCCGGAAGTTATAGGCATGTTGCCCACCCTCTCCGATGGCCTTTACCCTGCCTATATCGCTGAATGTATTGCCGTCTTTGCTGCGTTCTACCACATATTCATCAAAGTTCACTTCATTGTCGACTACCCAATCCAGTAAATGAGCCCCTTGCTGCGACTCACCCCGGAAGCTGATCAGGTGAACGGGTAAGGGATTCGTTAATGAATTGATGGATGCCAGCGTAAATGGACTGAAGGAAGGTACAGCATTGGTCGTCCGCACATAATTAGGTGACTCCGCTACATTGCCCGCATCCTCCCATAGGCTACCATTCCACCTTGACACCCGCAGCTGCGCAGGCGCTGTAATGGTACCGCTTCTTCCGCTTACATAAGAGAGAGAAACAAAGGGATTGGAAGCGGTGCCCGTCTTGTTGATCATCCAGTATTCCACATCGCTTATTTTTTGCAGGCTAGGTTGCTTAGCATTGTCATTGTACAATGGACCGGGATCAACATGAAAATACTGGGCGGTCACGACATCGGTAGCCGGTGAGGTGATCTTGGCTGGCGCATAGAAACCCTGGTTGCCGATCGGGAACACGAAATCGGCATACCAACTGAATTGTACCGGCCCGTCGACGAAGCTGAGGTTGCTGGCTTCATACGCTACTGCCTGGTTCTTGAATGACAGGTAATTGGTGCTACTGCCCATCACGATACCGCGGGTGAACCGGATGAATTTCGGGCCGTTGCCATCGGCAAACTGGTCCATCACCACCGGCGAGCCCAGAATTAGGTTACCGGATGGTTTATTGACGATAAAAGATCCATTCCAGGCGTCGATACGGGTGGGCGCAAACGTCAGTGTTTGATCGCCAGTGCCGGTAAATAACAGGTTGGAGACACCGGCGGTCGGATTGGCACCTGCTTCAAAATTGATATTCCCCTTGGCATCAAATGCACTACCCGTTTGTCCCTGCATCGTACCCGAGCGGAAGGTCAAGGTGCCATTTACCACCAGCGTATCCGCTAATCCTGGTGTAAACTGTGACTGGTTATCGAAAATGAGGTTATTGAAGGTTTCACGGTTAGCCGTCAGGTTGGTACCGGTAGGAATGGAAGGATAATAGAAGACATAAGTGCCACCATTCGCGTTAAACACGCCACCCGAGTTGATGTGCTCGCCGGTGTTGTACAGGTAGTTATTGGGTGCATTGAAAGTGCCACCCGGCTCTATCTCCAGGCTCCGGAAACGGCTGCGGATCGGGTTGTTATTGGGAAACTGTATGATGCCCCGGCGCACAATGAAGCGGGCATCGAAATTCCCGATACGGATGGTGTCATCCACTGCACCGGCGCCACGGTAAACATTCACCACGACATTCGGTGATGATTTGATGATACCTACGAAATTCGTAACCCCTGTCACCGCCAATGGCGCCGCAAGCGTAACTGTACTGGGATTGGGTCCCGTACAAGCAATAGGGATAGAAGATCCACTGAAGGACGTTCCTGTCGTGACATCTTTTTCTATCTTAATAAATCCGCCGCCGGAGAATTGACCGGACGTCAACGTAAGCAGGTTATTGATTTGAAAGGTATCCGCAGCAGCTGTCGTATTAAAGTTTATTCGACTGGTTCCCGCTTTGTTGATGATGAGGTTGTAAAATACCACCGTACCAGGATCGTTAGCGGTTACAATGACCACATCCTGCTGGCCGGCGCCATTGAAGGTAAAAGTACTGGTGCCTGCCACTACGGATAAAGGTGTAGCGATGGTCATATTGTTGCCGATAAGAACGTTGCCGCTCCCGGCATTCAAAGTCCCTCCTGTTACCTGGAAAGAATTGTTAGCGACCTGCAAGGTGCCACTGTTTACATTAAAAGCACCATTAGTTAACGAGAATGTACTGGCCGCTGTGAATGAACCGGCACCGAGCGAGATCGTTCCACCACTCATGGTAAACGTGTTGGCCGCACTAATGGCGGAACCGTCCGCATCGATGCTACCATTGGAGATGGTAAAAACACCATTGGCCAAAAACGCAGCTGTAGCGGATAATGTGATGGCGCCCCCCGTTACCGAAGTATTGTTGCTGACTGTCAACCGACCGGCACTGCCAAGGGTCAGTGCACCACCGGAGAAGGTAAGCGACTGCACGGTCGTGGTGACGTTTAAAAGAGCCGCGTTGGGCGTTACCCGGTCGAAGAATACAGCATCGTTGCTGCCGGGCACCGAAGCACCGCCCGCTCCTCCCGGCGCGGTAGACCAATTGGTCGTCGTATTCCAATCCGTAGAGGTAGCTCCCACCCAGTAACGCTGGGCTTGCAAAACAATCGAGCTGAAGACGAGGTAGCAAACTGTTAGTAGAGATCTCTTCATGGTTTTCATATTCATAACTGGTAAACATTAAGCAGGGTCATGCCGGACGGCAGCCCGGAAAAGCAACCGTCACCCCCACCGGCAGCTGGCCGGCGGACGCTGTATCGAAACCGAACAGTTTTTGTATCGGAAACGAACTGTACAGCCGTTCAATAAGCTTATATTACACTGTAAATCATACCACTACGTTCTGGCATGTGATTGCCATACTACGGGCAGGCATCCGGATGGCAGGGAAAGCATAGCCATGGGAATGAAGGGGAAAGTAAAGCCGTGAAAAACAGACTTCTTCCGATGCAACAAAATGCCAGCTGGATAGCCTATTATTTTGCACCGGTATTATAAAAGATCATCAACTTGATTAGGAACTACCTTAAAATAGCCTGCAGGAACCTTGTAAGAAACAAGGTATTCGCATTCATCAATGTCTTCGGACTTGGATTGAGTATGGCGGTCTGCCTGTTGGTGATCATCCATGTAAAAGACCAGCTGGGCTATGATACATTTCATCCCCGGTCCGATCGCATGGTGCGCATCATTACTCATGTTACAGGTCGCGAAGGAAACACCTATACATGGGCCAGCACGCCACTGCCGCTGGCTCCTAAACTGAATGCCGAGTTTGATCCCGCGGCGCTCCAGGTACGTGTTTACCCCTACAACAACAATGCCACCAGTGGTGTCAAAGATTTCTACTTACAACAAGCATTTGTCGATAGCGGCTTTTTCCAGCTTTTCGGATTCCCCCTGCAGGCCGGCAATGCTGCCACTGTGCTCAGCGCACCCAACAGCATCGTGTTAAGCCAGGCTACTGCTACCAAATTTTTCGAGCCGGGACAAGCCATGGGACAAACCATCTCCATCACCGGCCTGGGCGACTTCACCGTGACCGGTGTGATGCAACCGCCGCCCGGCAAATCGCACTTGCTTAAAGATGCCTACCTCTCCATGAGTTCTGTCAATGTGTTGGAAAAAACCGGAAAATTGCCGGCCATGCTTCAACAATGGGACCTTACCAAAGCCTATACCTACCTGCAATTGCCACCACATCGTTCTGCCAGCCAACTGGACAAGTCACTTCAGTCTGTCTCCCGGGAATTACTGCAGCAGTCTAACAAGATTGGCCAGGAGAGTTTTTATTTTGAAGTGCAGCCCTTCGACAAGATCATACTCAGCGAAGAAATGGGTTTTTCTTTGGGCGATACCGGTTCCCGCGGAAAGGTGTGGGCCGAGATTTCGGTCGCCTTCGTCATCCTGCTATCGGCTTGTTTCAATTACACCAACCTGTCTATCGCCCGTTCTTTACGCCGCGGTAAAGAAGTTGGGGTACGGAAGGTCGCTGGCGCCAGGCGTGTACAAATATTTACACAATTCATTGTAGAATCTTTGCTGACAGCCTTTCTCGCGCTTGCGCTGGGATATGTCATGCTTCACCTGATAACAGGACAACCATTCAGCCGGGAAATCACGTCGGCCGACGAACTTTCCCTGGATGCAGCCACGGCTGGATGGTTTGTTCTGTTTGCTTTGTTTGCCGGTCTGCTGGCGGGCGGTCTGCCGGCCTGGGCGCTCTCTTCTTTCAAACCGGTAGCGGTATTGAAAAATCTTACGACCGTCAAATTATTCCTGGGGAATGGCGTACGCAAGGGGTTGCTGGTAATACAATTTGCGCTCTCGCTGATCGCGATCATCTTCACGCTGACCTTTTACCGGCAATTCAGCTATATGGCATCGGCCGATCCAGGGTTCAGAAAAGATCATATCATTACGTTGCCCGCTACGCCTGAAAGCCAGCCCCGGTTGAAACAGGCGTTGGAGCAATTGAACGGTATTACCGGTGTAGCCACCGTATCTACCGTGCCCGGTAAAAATGCTACGGGCACCACCAAAGTGCAAACCCAGGCCGGCAAAGACTATATCGGTATGGATTACTATTATGCAGATCCGGAGATCTTTTCCGTCATGCAATTGAACTTTCTGGCAGGGCGTCCCTTTATTGCCATCAACGATAGCCTGATGGGCGAGCGCCAGGTGGTGATCAATGAACGTGCTTTGCAACCACTGCAACTCGGCACACCCCAGGAAGCTGTGGGCAAAACCATCCTGCTGGATGACAGCATCACCGTGCAGATTGCCGGCGTCGTAAAAAATGTATTTCACCGGGGCATGGCCAGCCCCTATATTCCGCTCGTAATACGGAACAAGCCCTTTGCCACACATTTCGTTGTTGCCAGTACGGTCAATACGCTTCCCCCCGGTTACCTGGCACGGGTAGAAGCTGTCTGGAAAAATCACTATCCCGGGCAACCCTTTGCCGGAAGTTGGATGCAGGACGAATGGGATGGCCGGCACGCAGCAACCGGCACTGTGGGTATGCTGGGTTTTCTGACCCTCATCACCGTGACGATCGCTTCGCTTGGTTTGCTGGGTATGGTGATCTATACGACCGAAACAAGGCGCAAAGAGATCGGCATCCGCAAGGTAATGGGGGCCGGTGTTGGTGCTGTTATGGCGCTCCTGAGCAGGAACTTTGTTAAACTGTTGTTGATCGCCGGATCGATTGCCCTGCCCATCGGTTTCCTGCTGGGCCATTTTTTCCTGAATATATTTGCCAACCGCATACAGGTGGGCATCGACATACTATTGATAAGTTTTGGGGCGATGCTTTTGATCGCATTAATGACTATCATTACACAAATTTACCGGGTAGCCACAGCCAATCCGGTCAATAGCCTGAGAACAGAATAACAGGCAAGCACCTAAATAGTAAACACAAAACAAACGATCACATGTTAGAGCTCAAGCACATCTCCAAATGGGTAAATGTAGGCGGCAAGCCCACCTTCCTGCTGAAAGATATCAACTTCAAGGTCGATGCCGGCGAATTCATATCCATTATGGGCCCCTCGGGATCGGGTAAATCGACCCTGCTGCACATTGTCGGCATGCTCGACGATGCCAACGAAGGCGAATATTTTTTCAATGGTGAGCCTGTACATTCGATGAAAGAAAAACAACGCTCCCAGTTATATAAAAAACACATTGGTTTTGTATTCCAGGCCTACCACCTCATCGACGAACTGACGGTGTATGAGAACATCGAAACACCCCTCATATACCAGGATATCAAATCCTCCGAGCGCAAGGCCATGGTAGCAGATATACTCGACCGGTTCAATATCGTAGGTAAGAAAGACCTCTTCCCTACCCAGCTCTCCGGTGGTCAGCAACAACTGGTGGGTATCGCCCGGGCCCTCATAGCTAAGCCACAATTGCTGTTGGCCGATGAGCCCACCGGCAACCTCAATTCCAAACAAGGGGAAGACATCATGGAACTGTTCCAACAACTGAACAAAGATGGCGTCACCATCATCCAGGTAACGCACTCCGAAAAGAATGCAGAATACGGTACACGGATCGTGAACCTCCTGGATGGGCGAATAGACAATTAATTTAGGAACATAATAAAGAAACTGAAACATGAAACCCGGTAAAGCCTTGATGATCTGTTATGCGGTAGTATCGATGTCGCTGAACAGCCAGGCACAGAATGCACCCATAACACTGAAGCAGGTAGTCGATGCGGCTATTGCCAGGAATTTTGATGTAAAAAATAAGGAGTTCGACATGGACGTGTCGCACATCGATTGGAAGCAGGGTAAAGCTAATTTGCTGCCCAGCTTCAGCGCCAATATCAACCATAATTTTAACCAGGGACGAAGCATCGACCCTACTACCAACAGCTACGTAAATTCAAACTACTCATCTGCCTCCTACAACCTGGGAGGGGATGTAACTTTATTCAGTGGCTTACGCTGGATGAATAACATGAAGGCAACCCGATATGCCTACGACGCCAGCCGAAGCGCCTTGCAGCAACAAAAAGATGACATCACGCTGAATGTGATCCTGGCCTACCTCGACATGTTGTCCAACTACGACCTGCTGGAGCAGGCGAAAAAACAAGTAGAGGTTACGCAAAAGCAGGTAGACCGTCTCACAGTAATGAATGAAGAAGGCGCTATCAAACCGTCTGACCTGTACGATGTAAAGGGAACGCTGGCAGATAATAAGATCGGGCTGACCAACGCACGGAATAACCTCGCCACCTCACGGCTTAAACTGGCGCAATTGATGAATGTGCCCTATGACGAGCACCTTGAAATAGAAAGGATCGGCATAGAACAATTTGCCACAGATTATACGGCCACAACAGACAGTATCTACGCTGCTGCCCTGGAACACATGGGCCTGGTAAAGCAGGCGGATCTACTCGTCAAAAGCCTTCAAAAGTCTTTAAAAGCCAGCAGAGGTGCCTTATGGCCCACACTCAGTTTTGGCGGCGGTATCGACACAAGATTCGCCAGCACGCCTGATGCCACCGGCAACAAGGTGCCCTATTATGATCAGCTCAGTAACAACTATTTCACCAACTACGGTTTCGGCTTACGCATTCCTATACTCAATTCATTGGTGGCGAAACACAATGTGGAACGATCCAAAGTGGCGGTAGAAAGAGGACAGTTTAATCAACAGGCCACTCTTACTACGCTAAAACAGAATATTGAACGTGATCGCCTTAATCTGGAAAACACCCGCAACCGTTACCTGGCACTCGTAGAGCAGGTATCCGCTTATACAGAAAACTTCCGCGCTGCCGAGATCAGGTTCAACAACGGTGCTTCGAACTCAGTGGATTACCTGTTGGCGAAAAACAACCTCGACCGCTCCAATACCAACCTGATCATTGCTCGCTACGAATACGTATTACGAACTAAGATCCTCGATTATTACCAGGGGAAATTTGTTTACTAAATATAGTGTTTGAAAATTCGGCCAAAGAGGGTGTACGATACAACGTGCACCCTTTTTCATTTGCCCCTGCCAGGGATATTTAGCAGGCTGCCTTGCTAAAAATTAGGCCGTAGAGTTAAAATCCGCGAATGCATCAGCAATATCGGGTTATTGCGCCAGCTAATTCCCCACCATCTTTGCAATACCCATAAATAATGCTGCAATGAAAAAATGGCAACCCGCCTTAAGCCTGATAGGCCTGCTCTGTCTATTCAACCTGACTGCCCATGCCCGGCAGACCTGGGATTCGGAAAATACCTATCTCGCCGCAGAACAAGGAAATATTGTAAGAACTTCCTTACCCGGCCTGACCAAAGAAACCCTGGTCTCCTCCGCCCAACTCACACCCCCACAGGGCGGTGGGCCACTGAGATTCTCTCAATTCGTACTGTCTGCCGACAAAAAAAAGCTGCTGTTATTCACCGATAGCCGTCGTGAATACCACAATACCTTCAGTTCTTGCTGGGTGTATGATATTCCCGCAGCAAAACTCTGCCGGATCGGGGCACGGCACCAGCCCGGTCAATTGCTCAATGCCACCCTTTCGCCAAATGGCCAATATGTGGCCTACGTGTACGACAACAATATCTACGTAGAAAATGCTGCCTCACAAGAGGTACGTCAACTGACAACAGATGGTAATGATAAATTATTGAACGGCTGGTTTGATTATGTCTACAGCGAGGAGCTTTTCCTCACCAACGGTATCCGTTGGAGTCCCGACAGCAGGAAGATCGCGTATTGGCAAATGGACCTGTCCAAAGTAGGCACCTTCCACATGATCAACAATACGGACAGCATTTACCCGAAGCTGGTTCCTTTTGCTTTCTCCAAACCGGGTGAACCGAATGCAGAAGCGAAGATCGGCATCGTAGCTGTAGAAGGCGGTAAAACTCAATGGATTCAGCGTCCCGAAAATCCGCAGGATCTATACCTCACACAGATGGACTGGACGCCCGATGGTTCGCGGTTGCTGTTGCAGCAGATGAACCGGAAACAAAATGAAAGCAAACTGTTCTTATGCCATCCTGCAACAGGCGACAAGCAGCTGATCTATACCGACCGCGACGAAGCATGGATCGATGTGAAGTCATTCTGGATGCGGGGTGGTGGCAATTATGACTGGGTGAATAACGGAAAAGCATTCCTGTGGGCCAGTGAAAAAAGCGGTTGGCGAAAACTCTACCTGGTCGACCTGACTGGCAAGGAATTGCTGATCACCAAAGGTGATTATGATGTAACGGCCATAAGCGCCATCGACGAAAAAAATGGGTTTGTATACTTCATGGCATCACCCGCCAATGCGACCCAGCTGTACCTGTACCGTGCTTCGCTGAAAGGTACGGGCACACCGGTCAGGATTTCGCCGGCAGCATTGGAAGGCACACACCGCTATTCGTTTTCACCGGAGGGCAAGTGGGCGCGTCATTCTTTCTCCAGCCATAAATACCAGCCGGCCTCCGAATGGTTGCTGATGCCCGCCCATAAAGCCACGGACACTGCCACGGCCATCGAGCAACACCTGAAAGAAAATCCAGCCTACAAGAACATCAGCTTTTTCAAAGTCACCACCGATGAGGGTGTCGAGATGGATGGGTTTATGGTAAAGCCGGCCAACTTCGATGCCACTAAAAAATACCCGGTTGTATTTTATGTGTATTCAGAGCCCGCCGGCGCCTCCGTAAACGATGGGGCCGGTATTGGTGGCAGGGGTGGCTTCTTCAATACCGACAGTGGCTATATCGCCATTGCCGTGGAAGGACGCGGGGCTCCCGCGCCGAAGGGACGCGCCTGGCGTAAGGCCATCTATGGCAACCTGGGATGGATCAATGTGAATGATCAGGCCGCGGCGGCCAGGAAGATCATCGAGTGGCCTTTTATTGACCGCAACCGCGTAGCGGTATATGGGTCAAGCGGCGGCGGATCTACTACATTACACCTGCTTTTCCGGTATCCGGAGATTTACAAGGTAGGACTCGCCTCGGCCGGTGTACCTTCGCACTTCGTGTACAACAGTATCTACCAGGAACGTTATCTCGGTGTGCTGCCGGAAAGCCGCGCCAATTATATCAAGGGTTCGGCCATTACCTATGCCAAAGGGCTGACAGGCCATTTGCTGATCATGCACGGTACCGGCGACCACAACGTACATTACCAGGGTGAGGAAATGCTACTCAATGAACTGATGAAACACAACCGCCAGTTTCAGTTCATGCCCTATCCCAACAGAACCCATGGCATCTCTGAAGGCGAAGGTACAGGACTGCACAGACGAACCATGATGGCCGATTTTTTAAGACAATATTGCCCGCCGGGCGGAATTTAACCACAGAATATGCTAATTATTTCAAACCAGGATATTGAAGCGTCGCTGGACTATGCCGAGCTCATTGCCAACCTGCGGGAGATCTTTTCCGGAGAATTTACCATGCCACTCCGCCACCATCATTTTTATGGTTTACCGGGAGGTATCGAAAATACTTTGATCCTGATGCCATCCTGGACCAATGAATATATGGGCATCAAACAGGTGGTGGTCGCTCCGGATAATGCCACACGCGATCTACCCTCCATTCATGCGCAATACACCTTGATGAGTGCGGTGACCGGGGTGCCGCTGGCGATGATGAATGCGAGCCTGCTTACTTCATTCCGCACCGCCTGCGCCTCCGCGCTGGCGGCCAATTACCTGGCAACCAGAGACGCCTCCGTGCTGCTGGTCGTTGGCACCGGAAAAGTAGCCTACCACATGGTGGCGGCGCATAACTCTGTGCGGGATTATAAACGGATGTTGGTATGGGGAAGAAATGAAACGAAGGCAGCAGTTATGCAACAGCAGCTGCAGCAATCGGGACATGCCATTGAAATAGTGACTAACCTGGAAGAGGCAGTTCGTGCAGCCGATGTGATCTCCTGCGCCACCATGTCTCAGGAACCATTGATAAAAGGCGCCTGGTTAAAGCCCGGGCAACACCTGGACCTGGTGGGCTCGTATAAGCCTGCCACCCGTGAGGTCGACGACGATGCCGTGACGAGATCAACACTGTTTGTTGATGCGAGAGCGGGTGCACTGCATGAATCGGGCGAACTGGCTATTCCTATCAAAAACGGTCTGATCACCCCTGAAGCTGTCAAGGCCGACCTGGTGGAGCTCTGCAAAGGTATTCATCCCGGCAGGACGTCTCCCGAAGAGATCACCTTGTACAAGTCCGTTGGACTGGCCATCGAGGACCTCGCTGCGGCCCTGCTTGTGTACAAGCGGGTCAGTGCAAAAGGCAAATCCAAAGAACCAGTCATTTATTAAACGATAACAAAAGCCCCCGGTGAAAGCGGGGACTTTTGTCGTATAATGGGTTATATGATGTTTCTTTGCAGCAGCTATTATAGCTTGATCAGTTTGATCACCTTCCGGCGTTTACCCTGTACCGCTTCCAGCACATAATACCCTTTCTGATATCGGGCGCCTAGTTGCAAGCGGCTGCCGATGGATACATTGTCCCTGACCTCTACAATCCGGCCAGCCTGGTCAAATACCCGTATCATTACTTTTTCATTGGCAGCACCCTGCTTCAGGTGCACCGTGAAATCGTGGTAACTGGGAATCGGTGACACGACGACTTGAAAATCACCGTCCGTGACTACGGCATCCGTAGTTGCCGTAGCCGTCGTCGATTCCCGCAGGGTAATGATGGTTGCTTCGTCCACCACACCGTTGCAGTTGTTGTCCTTGCCGTCTTTCAACTCTGGCGCGCCGGGATAGATCGTAGGATCGTAGTCATGGCAATCGTCACCGCGGGTCACATAACCCGTCAAGGGAACCGCTGAATAAACAGCTCCTTTGTCGCGGCCATAACCATCCTTGTCCACATCGGGATAAAACCACTGCTTGGGGAGTCCCTCATCGATCAGCCCATCACAATTGTCATCCCGACCATTGGGCAGTTCGGGCGCTCCGGGATAGATGGTCGCTTCCCAATCGACACAATCACCCGCTATCAGCACCATGCCGGCAATCGGTATGGCAGACAACTTCGAGCCGCCGTCGCGACCAAATCCATCATGGTCGGCATCGATATAATATCGTTTCATTGGTAATCCTTCATCGATCTCACCGTCGCAATCATTGTCACGGCCATCGGCCAGTTCCGGTGCACCCGGATAGATGGCGGCATCCCAATCGATGCAATCACCGCCTACCAGCACCATGCCGGCAATCGGTATCGCCGACAACCTTGAACCTCCGTCGCGACCAAATCCATCATGGTCTGCATCGATGTAGTATCGTTGCAGGGGTAATCCTTCATCGATCTGTCCGTTACAGTTGTTGTCTTTCCCATCGGCCAGTTCTGGTGCACCGGGATATACACTGGCATCCCAGTCGATACAATCACCGCCTACCAGCACCATGCCGGGAATTGGTTTCGCCGACAATACGGAACCACCATCGCGACCAAATCCGTCATGATCCGCATCGATGTAATAGCGTTGCAAGCCACAACCTTCATCCACCAGCCCATCGCAATCATCGTCGATGTTATTGCCACAGATCTCGGTAGCGTTGGGATGCACGGCCGCGTTGTTGTCATTACAATCCTTGTTATTGGTTACATAACCAGCCGGAGGAGCACAGGTGGTACCTTGTTTCTTATCGGTAGGGGAACCAAATCCATCTCCATCCGCATCGCGGTAATAGGTAATGATGAAGCCTTCATCTATTTCACCATCGCAATCATCATCCACGCCGTTGCACACTTCCTCCGTGCAGTCGTCAGTGATCCTGATGGCGGTTTCCGCTATCAGCTTCATAGCTTCCACGTTACCGGTATTGTCTGCAGCTATCACAAAAAAACCATAGGTGTTACCAGCTGCACCGGAGAACTGGAGAGCTGTGTCGGCACTCGCAGCCTGTACCGGTTTGAATACACCGCCATTCTCCGACACATACAAACTATAGTCGCGTACCCCCGACCCACCGGCATCGTCGACCCCATGCCAACTGACGCGGAAGGACGCCTCCTTACCCGTGGCAGGCAATGCCTTCACCTTACTGACCGGAGCTACCGCATCGATGGTGTTGAAGATGGACGGCGTTTCAATGGCCGCATTGACATCGAATACGATGCTGGCTTTCGCATGGAGGGTATCACCAGTCTGCGTATCGGCTCCCGGGCTGATGGTATAGGTAACGAAGCCCTCGCCCTTGCCGGTAGAATCGTTGATCGGCAAAAAGCCCAACAATGCATTGGCTGGTGGCAATCCGGTATTCGGATCTTTCGACTCGAAGATCCAGAACACTTCGCGTTTTGTAACATCGATACCAGCTACCACATCTACCACTACACCCAGCGAATCCAGCAGGTTGAGGCGGGTAGTATAATAAGTTTTATCGGCCGGTACCGCAAAGGTCATATTGGCAAAACCATAGTCACCGAGGCGCAGCGAATATAGATTGGCATTGGCATCGATGGGATGGTTGATCTTCACTACCTGAGCTGGCGCGGAAGCAAACTCCGGATCATTTTCGAATCGCACCATATACGAATGACGCTTCGACCTGGCGATCATCTTCGCCGGCCCATAACCCTCGGGGCCTACAATATCGTTGGGGTCGCGTGAACATACAATGGGAACAAAAGTGACCTGGCCGCCCTTTGTTTGCGAGCAACCTCCTTCCAGATCCTTCACCGTTACGGAATAGTAACCCGAGGAACTGACAGTCTTCACGCCGCCCGGCCAGCTGTATTCATAATTGCCCGAGCCATTGGAAGCCGAAGCCACCAGGGTGATCGAGGGATTTTCGTCCTGGCAGAACTGTACCGATCCGAAGCCCGCTACATCCACCTGCAGGCCCTTATCCTCCAGCTCGAAGTCTTTGGGAAATTCGCATTCCGTATCCTTTCTGCGCACCACAGCGGTGTGTTTACCGCCAGCAAGTTTCTTGAAAGTATTGGAGGCCTGCCAGGGTGAACCATCTACCCGGTATTCGAACGGACCTTCATCGCCTGTCACTACGATCTTTGCCGTACCGTTCTTGTTCTTACAATCGGTGGGCGGCGTAGTCTCCACCTCGATCTCCAGGTCGATGAGCTTGAACTCATGCAGGTCATCCTTGCGGGTCACGCCGCCGGGCTTCCAGGTGTCATCGGGTTGGTGTTTGTCCATCATCTCGCCCGACTTGGCACCTTTGTCACCAAAACCCTGCAGGCCGTTATCACATAGGTCGTGCCCATCGATCTCCAGTTTGTGTGGTCCTTCCGGTCCCTCCTTCGTCAGCTCAGCAGGGATCTCGAATTCGAAGATCTTGCCATCACCGCCGCCATCGTCGCCGCTGGCCTGGTCTTTCCAGTTGAGGCCTGGCACTTCCACCGTTACATCCTTCATCGGTTCGCTGAATTCGATACGGATGCGGATAGTGCCACAGGCTTTCTCATCGTTCTTATCTTCTTTGAAGGTCAGCTTGTTCGATCCTGTGTTCCAGATCCAGCTGCCTTTGTATTTGAACTTACCACCTTCGATCTCCACCACCTTCGCATACGGTCTGAAGTTATCGACCTTGAACTCTTCAAATTCGGTTTTGCTATGCTTCAGATCACCCAGTACAATGCCTACCCGGTACCGCAGATCGGGAAACAACGCCTCGTCAATGATACGCGCTTTGTTGTAACCGGGCCGGTAACCATTGGGCTGCGATTCGGACTTACGGGCATCAGTGGCCCAGTACTGCTCTTTGTCGATTTCCGTCGTCAACCCTTTTTCCCCTTTGGTATTGGTCACCGTATAGGAAAACCACTGCTTCCAATCATAGCCCAGCGGCGTACTCGGAATCTTACTTTGGAACTTGTCATCGTAATCGACGATCTGGGATACCAGCTCAAAGTTTGGGGTGCCAGGGTCGCTTTCGTACCAGATATTGGAGTTGAAGACTACATACGGTTTGTCTTTCGTCTTGACCGACTTCTGCCAGTCACCCTCTTCAAACTTCTCTATAAAATACCCCACCAATCCAGGATTGGTCCAGGGATTGTCCCTCGATTGCCGGTCAATGGCTTCTGCAATGATGTCGACACCGTTGTGCACCTTACCATCATCATAAAACTCCTCCAGGTCGGGCGCCTTCTTATAACGGATTTTTTTGCCGTCCTGGTTCATATCCATCAGTTCGGGCGCCATCAGGTAGGGATCCCGGTGTGCCCCGTTTTCAAACAAGGTGAAAGGGTTCAGTTCCAGGTCAGGCAATTCGGCCGGCGAATAACCAAAGTGGGTATGGTTCGAGAGGCCGCCCCAGGTACCCGTATGAATGGTGCCGATCTTTTCACCCATCTCTACCGTTTCTCCTTCTACAATATTGCCGGGTATACCACCAAGGTGATTGAACGACAGGAAATACTCGACGCCGCGGATCTTAACCAGAATGATGACACCGGTGTCGCTGGTCGTTTCTCCCGGACTGGCCGAGGCCACGACGCCGCCAACCGGCGCACGTACGATCTCCCCATTCCTGTCATTAGGTCCTTGCATGTCTACGCCTTCATGGAAGTATTTTTTGTTGTTCGTTCCGATGGCTTGTCCAAAACCATGCAGGATGTCGTGACTTTCATGCGTTGGATCGCCGGGCTCTGTCACAGGCCAGGTCATCTGGAAACCGTTTCCTTTCACGTTCGACTCTTTCCAACTACCATTGATCCTTTCACGCACCTGGTAATAATACCAGTTGCCTTCATTCAGTCCCTCGTCGAGGTAAAATTGAGCGGCAGTATCCCGGGGTTCCCAGGCACCCCAGGGACCGTTATTGACCCGCCGGCGGAATTCGACCGAATCGGAACTGGCAGACCGGGTCCACTTGACCAGCATCTCCCCTTTATACAGGCTGGGATAAGCCATTTCCATTCTTAGCTGTTGCGCCCTTCCGGACAAACTGCCCAGGACTGCCGACAGGAAGATCAGCGTACAGAGAAGCCGGCGGCGTACAATATGTTTCATATAAATCAGGAATTAAATAGTGTTATTTCAACCTTACAGATATATACTCGAGTTCGGTGCCTACCTGGATCGTTCCATTTGCGATAGTACCCCGGTGGGTATGGATCAGTCGGCCCGCCCGGTCGTATACCATCGTTTTCATGGTATACTCGTTGGAAAAGAACATGGACACAGCCACGAACTGGTTGTCTTCGGTAAAGTATACCCGCGACAGGTGGGCAGCAGGCAGCATTACCGACCAGTTCTTGTCACCGGCAGCATTATAGACAGAAAGCAAGTACAAAGCCTTTCCTTCCCGCGCCACATTGCCTGCAAAGGCCAGGGCGCCATTGTTGCCAACAACCGCCATATAAGGCTTTTTGGCCAGCAGGCCCAGCGAACGGATCAGTTGACCGGAACCATCATAAACATTGGCGTAACCGTTGGTGGCCGAATGGTTGTACAGCGTATCGCCAAACACCCAGATCCTGCTGCCGTCATTGGCCACGGCCACATGCGTGAGCGCCGGTACCAACGCTTCCAGGTTCCTGCCGGAAACGTGGTAATACAGCGCACCATCCCTGTTCTCCCCTTTGATGGAAAGGCCCTGTCGGTCAGCCACCAGCGAATCGGTGCCCGGTGTCTGCTGTACCCGGCCCGCTATATTGAAAGTATCGGCAGGCTCAGCTGGCTGGGCATAGGATTGCGTTGCGGTCAGCAGCAGCAGGCAACAGGCTATGCCGTGCGGGAAGGCAAACCGGCGTTTTATGTATTGAATCATTGCTTTCATGGTTTGTCGTATTGAATGAATCTTATTGATCATTATCCATCAGCATGAAACCCAGCACGGTGGTGGCCTTCGCATATACGATGACCGTTCCTTTCGCACCCGGGCGCAAGCGCCCGGCCGGGCCGCCCACTTCCTGCAAATGCAGGGTAAGCGTCTTGCCGGCAGTCTCTATATCGCCTGGCTTCAGGGCAATGGGCGCTCCGCCAAGGCTGGTAACCCTGACCACCGGATTGATGATATCGGTATGGCCGGTATTGGCAAAGGCCACCTGGAAGCTTAGCACATTGGAGGGACGGGCATTGGGTGGGCTCACGATGCTGGTACTCAGCACAGCCCCTGTACCGGCTACCACGGTAAAACTTTGCGGCAGTACGGCCGTGTCGCCGTCGATATTTTCCGCTACCACATCGTATACACCGGCAGCAACACCTTGGAGGTCGATGCGGGCATACAGGCTGGTAGGATTGATGATCTCCACACGGGCAGCCTTTACGGATTGACTGCCCTGCTGCAAACAAATGGTACGTACCGTATTCAATTTAGCGCCCTGTACTAGCACCGTCACCTCACCGGTATTGCCGCCTTCCTTGGCCTCCACTGTCCGTATGTCGAAATGTAGCACGGAAGCTTTCACCGATACAGATTGCGCTTCCAGTGTCCGCGTACGGCCATGGACGAGCACATAATAGGTACCGCTGCGCAGTGCAGGGATGATGATCTCCTGGTTGGCCTGGTAAGGCACCTCACCCGAAAGATCATGAACGGCCATACCCGCTACATCGCCGTAGCGCACATACATACCATTATCACCTTTGGCCGTATCACCCTGTAGCGTGATCAGCAGCGAAGCGCCTACCAGTGAATCGGGTACATCGAAGCGGTAGTATTTATCTTTTGCATGACCAAGGATGGATTGTTTTACCTGTTCCGGTTCGAGCGCTTCCATAGCTACCTGTACAGGTTGCCGTGAAGGAGAAATATTATTGTTTTCATCTACCTCCGGCATATTGTTCTGCACATCCGCATGTACCAGTGCATAGTATGGACGCAGTGATACGCCCTTGAGCGAAACGGACATCGACTGCTCTATGGCTCCGCCCGGCGCCAGGTTGGCACGTACCGGAATAGAACCCACCAGCACATCCGCTACATCTTTTACATCATCGGCCGACAGGAAAATGCTTTGCAGGAAAAACCCATTTGCCGGATGAGTACCCGTGTTGCGCACTTTCCACTTGACCATCACTTCCTCGCCCGCCTGGGCCGATGCAGGCACCTGCACATCGGTGACGACCAGGTCCGACAGCTCGTCTTTCACGATAGTGATCAAAGTGGTGGACAGGTTCTCTTCTGCGTTGTGTTCGTACACGTTGTCGTTGGCATCCGATTGGAAAATGAGCACATGATTGCCCAGGTTGGTCATCGGTAGCAATACTTCCATACTGTCTTGGTATTGGGCACCCGCAGCCAGCGCTCCCTTGCGCACAAAGGCGCCCAGTTGCACATCCAGCGGATCGAGATGAATATCTTTAGAGAGGAAGATCTTTTCGGTCCAGCCGCTCTTGTTGGTAGCGCCAGTTCCTTTGTTCTGCACCACCCATTTTACCGGGAGCGGTTGGCCGGCAAAACCTTCATCGGGGATTGTCAACTTCGTTACCACCAGGTCGGCAGGCGGCGTCAACACGATACCGATCGGTACAGGTTGACCGCCGTTGCGTACCAGGCCATAGTTGTTGCCGGGCTGTGCATCATAGTTTACATTTTCCGGGTCGGCTACTACCAGCAGGTAAAACCGGCCGGCAAGCCCGTTGGGAAGCTGCAAGGTCTGTTCGCTGGTATAAGCTCCTTGTGCAGGCAGATCGCCCCGGTGTACAAAAGATTGGAGGCGCTGATCATTGCCATCCCATACCGTATCGGCAGAGAGATACACGGCATCGGTCCATTGTCCCGGCAACGTAATAGCCTCACCCTTGTTCTGCACTGTCCATTGCACGGAGAGGGGCATGCCCGATTGTCCACTTGCCGGCGCGATGACCGGACCAACGACAATATCTACCGGAGGATATTTTTTGATATAGAAAGCCTTGCTGCGGCCTGTATTGTTATTGGAGTCTTTGTGTTCGTACAATTGGTGGCCGGCATTGGTCACCACGAATAGATAGTAATCACTGCCACCCACATGGCCCGGCAGCATCACCGACGTAGACACACGGTACATACTGTCTTTATCGATGGCCGCTTGTTGCCCAAGCGTGCGCAACAGCACTACTTTGGCAGCATCCCAGGTCGGTTGTTGGGATACATAGATACGGTCGGTCCAGTTGCTGTCGTTGGTAGACCGGTTGCCTTTATTCACCACCGTATAGCTGATGGCTGCCAGTGCACCGCCGGCGGCCTGGTCGGGCACCGCTATAGCACTCACCTGCAGATCGGCCCAGGGGCCGAAACTTACCTCGATCGCTGCCACGCTACGGCCGGTATTGTTGTTTTGGTTGGTTTCATAAACAGTATCGGTCACGTCTGTTTGAACATATAAGTAATAGCTTCCCGCAATGCCTTCCGGCAGTACCACAGACACCGACTTGCCGGTATCACGCCCGGCCTCGAGGCGGCCGGTCGCATAGCTATGCAGTTTCACGACGGTGCTGCTGGCAGCATCGAAAGCCGGACTTTTGCTGATCAGGATACGGTCGGTCAGCCGGGTATTTTCAAGCGCACTGCCATTGTTTTTCAGGGTATAGTGGATATTGATCGCCTGCCCGGAAAGACCAGCAACCGGCATAGTGAGTTGAGCGATGGAAAGATCGGGTGTCGAGACCTGCATGGGCAGAGGGCTAACAATGATATTGTTGTGCTCGGCCTCGTATTCAAATACTTCCTTGAATACATCTGTTTGTACCGCCACATAAAAAGTGCCGGCGAGATGCCTGGGCAAGAGGAAGGTTCTTTCAACCGGGTAGAACTCACCCGCATTCAAAGCTGTCGATCTTGTTACCGTACTCAACTCAATAGCGGTCTGCGCGTTGAAAACAGGTGTGGTAGAAAGGTAAACAGCATCGCGCCAATAGGTATTGTTGGTAGCAGCACCGCCAGCATTGCCTACCTTCCAGCGCAATGTTACTTTACTGTTTTCCGCAGCGGCGGCAGGGGCTTCGATAGCCTGCACCACAAGGTCTACCGGAGGCGCCTGGATGATATTGACGATGCCGCTCTTGTTGGTATTATTGTCTTCGGCCGCATGCTCATATAGGTCATCGGCCCAGTCGGTTACTACATGCACGTAGTAATTACCGGCAACCGTATCTGGCAGGCGTACGGTCATTTTCTGCGTGTAACTGCTGGTGGACGTGAGCTCAGCGCCATGGTAAAGCATGCCGAGTTTAACAGCCTTATTCCTGTCCAGAACTGCCTCCTTTGTCAGGTATAGTACATCCATCCAGCCCGCACCGCTCGCTTTGCCGATTCCGTCATTGTTCACGGTCCAGATCACTTCCACCAGTTGGCCCGAGAAGGCATTGTTTGGCGGGGTAACCGTACTCACCTGCAGATCGGGCGGCGGCGTAAGTTGAATATTGACAGGAGTTGCACTGAAGCCAAGGTTGTTGGCATCGTCCTTTTCCAGCAGCTGATCGTAATCGTTGGCTGCTACGATAAAGTAATATTTGCTGTAGAGGCCATTGGGCAGGTTGAAGGTAGCGGTTCCGGTGTAACTGCCACCGCTGTTGAGGGCGCTGGTATTGGCTACCGATATACAACTGATATCATGTTCATCGAGCACCAGGTCGGTAGAGAGATAGACCCTGTCGAGCCAGTTACGATCGAGTGTAGCACCCTGCCCCGCATTTCTCACTTGCCAGCTTAGCGAAATAGACTGGCCCGAAAAAGCCGTGGCGGGCGCCTGTACATTGTTGACTGTGAGGTCGGGCAAGTGGCGCAGCTGGAAGGTCTGCACGGCACTTTCGAGCAAGGCACAGACACCACGCGCCACCACACGCCATTTATAGGGCTTGCCATACTCCAGCAGTGTGCTGTTGTATAAAGTATGGTTGATATCCGTGATCCCTTTGATCAGGGGCACCTTGGGTTGTACGCCCTCGGCGGGCCATACATAAATATCGTAAGAGACCGCTTTTTCTACCGGGAACCAGGAGAAGGTTAGCGGAAAGGACACGCTGGTATTCCCGTCCGAAGGCAGCATCTTGCCGATGGAGCCGGTCAGCGGATTGGAGATTACCTGCACGGCGAGGGTACTGGCCGATCCGGCTGCACTACAATCGGAGGAATAGGATACTGCTATCTGGTGGCTGCCGGGTGATGACCACAGCACCGTGATTTCATTACCTTCGGCTTCAACTGCGACGCCGTCTACCGTCCAGTGATAGGTGGCGCCATACACCAAGGGCACCTGATAAATAGATTCAAACTGCAGGCAGCCGGTAGGATCGCCCGTTATGGCGCCCGGCTTTTTGACCGGCACACATACCGTGGCATCTTCAAACACCATCGTTTGCGCGCTTTCATTGAATGCAAAGGCACGCACTGTCACCGAACCGACACCGGTGGTGATCAACGTATCGTCTTCAACATACCCGGGGCCCGACAAAACATTATAAACGATCTCTTGTCCATTGCTGGCAGTAGCCTTGAGTGGGTAACGCCCATCGCCATCTTCATCGACGGGCAGGGGAAAGCTGATTACCGGTGCATCTTGTTTGATCCAGATGAGCAGGGTGGCCGTGGTGACCTGTTGCGGATGGCCATTGTCGGTGGCCGTCATGTAGAGAAAATGAAAACCCGCATTACAAGGGTCACCTTCTATTTTGATCTTGATCCGTGAAGTGGGGCCATTGGTGACGGTATAGTTCAGTTTGCAGATCGATCCTTCATCGGCCAGCACTTCGGTGGTCACCGTTTGGCCCGCTTCTGGTGCAGTAAAGAAAGGTTCGATCTCTATGGTTTGTCCCACATTGAGCTCGATGACGCGGCTCAGTTCATCGTAGTTGAACTGCGGAGGCAGGTTGGGTAGGGTCCGTACATCGTACGAGAAACATTTGTTGGCCAGGTATTGAATACCGTCATGCTGGCCGCCGGGACCATCGTAGCTGTCATCCAACTTTCCAAATCGGCCGATCTGCTGGTAGTACTGGAAAAAATCGCCATTGATACCTACGAGTGCGGGGAAATCGCCGGCTTCGTAAGCAGTAGTCCACTGCATATCGCCGTAGTTCATTTTCAGGTTGGTGTTGGGGCCCAGCAGTTCGTCGCCGGGTACACCGATGATGACCTGGAAGGTATTGAGTTTGTCGCCTTCCTGGTCAGCATAGCCAACATGGTCCCAGGTTACGATGAGGTGAGTAGGTGTTACCTTGTAATACACCTGGCCGCTGTTGGCGTGGCGGGTATCGACATCGCCCCAGAAAGGGGCGATCACGGGTTGGTAATAAGGTAGCGCGATGGGCAGGTACTCTTCGATCGGCTCGGTAAAAGAGATCGTACCATCCGTATTGATATAAACTTCGTTGTAGGTAGTACCGTACAGGTTGAACGAAAAGGGAAGATGAATGGCGTCGGAGCTGTTGCCGTCACCACGGGGAAGCGCCGTAAAAGAGGCGTCGACCGGCACGAGACAGGCAGGCGCAACGAGCGCCTTGTTGGTGATAACTCCTTTGGTCGTCGCAGGCGATTGGTTCTTTACAGGCGATTGGGCCGCTACCTGCGTTTTGCGTGCCCGCAGGGCGCTTGCGCCAGGTGCTACAGCCTTGCGTTTACTTTTCAGGAGGAGCTCCTTCCAGGCAGCGCTGCCGGAAGAGAGGTCTGGCTTAGGAGTGATCTGGGCATTGCTTTCGATGCCTGCCAGCAAGAGGAGCCAACAAAAAAAAATGACCCGCAATATGATCTTCATTGTATAAAAGTTGAACGATATGATTCAGTTGGTTTAGTATGGGCACAGCGAATCCCTCACCCGGTCTGCGCATGAATTTGCCTGCCGGGCATAGGAAGTTCGATGCAGGCCCGGGCCTGCATCACCTTGGTAAATGCTAAGTGATAATGGATTGAAACCTGCCTGGCAGGGTTTCGTTGAGGGGGTGATTCAGCATAGAGCAAGGCATAGCTAATCGGCACGGAGTAGGCATAAAAACAACTTGCTCACGATAAACTTTCTCAAAAGTAGTGGACCGTGGATACTACAATCACCACTATCTGACGAATTGTTAAAATTTCCGATCAATTGAGGAAAGGTATGCCTGTATAGATGGAGTGTATAATTAGCGTCACGAATGGTGGAGGCATGTTTTACCGGAGTACATTTTTTACATGTAGGTAGTCCAGCGTGTGTTGAAATAATCTGCGAAGATGAACTTGGCTAGCTTCAATTGTAATTGTAAAACGATCCTGAATTTTCATTAACTTTAGTATTACCAGCGGAAATAGCTCATTTGGTAGAGCGATAGCTTCCCAAGCTATAGGTGGCGGGTTCGAGCCCCGTTTTCCGCTCCACTTGCATCAACGCCTCATTCAGGTCGTTACCGACGTATTAGCTCCTGCGATCAACGGCTTCTTTGCATCACTGCCAAAGAACCGCCGCGCCCCCTCGCGGCCGCTTTCCAGCAACTCCTCCACCACCTTCTTCGGCAGCTTGCGCACCCGGCCCGAATGATTCAGTGTGCTGATCGTCACTGTACGTTTCCATTGACTGGTATTTGCCGCCTCCGGACTGACCTTATCGATCAGCGTTACATACACCGCTTTCATATAGTCTTTGAGGCTTTTAATGCGTATGGGCGCATTGCCCGCATGCTGGCGGTTATAGGCGATCTGCTCCGGCGACTCCATCATCAGCCCCAGGGTTTCCGGGTTCTCCATCATCACATTACGCGGCAAGTGTATCCCACTCACATACTTCGACGAATCGAACAGGAACAAGGGATAGTTACTCAGCGCACCACCATCCACCATCAGGTGCAGGCTCACCCCTTCCACCTTCTTATCGTACACCGCACCACAATCGTCGATCAGCACCGGTTTAAAGTACAGGGGAATCGATAGCGAGATGCGTACCGCATCCTTCACCCGCATATGCGGGTATTGTTCGTATGAAAAAATGCGCAGACATTGGTAGGTAAGGTCAGTGCCCGTTATATAGAGGTCTTTGTATCCTTTGGTCGCACGCAACCGGTGCAGCTCACCCAGGGTGATATCACCATTGCCCGTTTTCGCAGCGATCAGGTCATGCAGCCATTGGCTGATCTTCTCTCCTTTGTAGTAACCAAAATCCTTCTTCAACCGGTGTACGCCCGTTCCGAAGAACCACGATCCATCATTGAATTCCTGGGGCTTTACATAAGCCGTCAATTGCAGAATCTCACAGGGTGTATAGCCCACCGACAGCAAGCAAGCCTGTATCGCCCCAGCCGAGGTCCCTCCTACCCGCTCGATGCCTTTCAACACCTGCAGGCTATCCAGTACTTCAAAAGCCCCGGCATAGGCAAAACCTCGCACCCCGCCGCCTTACAGCACCAGGTTCTTATAACAAACCGGCTGCGCCATGGCCGTACCGGCCAGTGACACTGTCAATAATGCGATAAGTAGTATTTGCTTCATTCCCTGAAAATACCAGAACAGGTCCGGAAGCAAAAGCACCTCAACCCATTTAACGTTTTTTTAGACGAGTCTTCAATCACTTTTCGCCCGAGAATAATACTCATGGAGGATTGAAAAATATTTCGGTAAACGCAACGACACCAGCTTATTAAGCGTCTAATGTAACCGCCATCACCTACCTGCCTTCTCAACCTTGCCGCCGGGCAGCGACAGGAGCCAGTAATGTCTTCTACACCCGCCCCTACGACGCCCCCTTATAGAGACCTTACCGAGACCTTATAGAGACCTTATAGAGACTTTACCGAGACTTCATCCCCTATCCGCTCCATACCTTACCCAGTTCTTACAGGTATCAAACGGTAGCTTCTGCCACTTTCTCCCCCATAAATGCCCGGATAATGCCTGACTACGACTTCCACCTTGCCCGCCTCATCACACCCCCTACGACACTCCCTGCCTACTCCTATACTACTTCTATATTACTCCTATAACACTCCTATACTACTGGTATAGCCATATACCAGTAACATACCAGTCTGATACCAGTCCCCTACCACTCTCCCGCACGGGTAATAGGAATCCGCAGGCAGTCGCCATAAACCCCGAACGAGGTTTCAAAGCATTAAAGTCAACAGGAAAGCCGCTTAAATAGGTTTACCGATGGGCGCAGCGGCTGCCGGTTTTCCAGCCGGTTGTTTCGCCGGAACGGCTTTCACTGGCGTACCAGTGCCCTTGGCCGGCATGGCCTTGACCGGGGCACCGTTACCCGCCACCTGCTTCACGGGCATGGCCTTTCCACCGCCCTGCAAAGGCGTTGGCTTCTTCTTGCCACTGCCCGCCAGGTTGGTGAAATTGTAGCTCACCGTCAGTCGGTAACTGCGCGTGCGCGCATTGCTGAAAGACTCGAGGTTGTAATTGGGACCAAAGGTGTACGTAGTATATTTCTGCTGGAAGATCGGATCGATCGCGTTCAACGTGAGCACCAGCTTCTTGTTAAACAGTTTACGTTGCACAGCCAGGTTCATTCGCACGTTGCTGCGCACCGTACCCTGCGGATTGGCAAAACGGTTAAGCGTGAAATTGCCATTTACATTCCATACATCCAGCGGCGCCCAGTTGGTATTGAAACTGGTCGTGATGGAACCACCATCGCGGTATTTGTTCTTCTCCTTGTCGTACTGGCTGTACTTATTGTAGGTATAGCTGGCACTAAAGTTCATCCGGAACTGTTTGGAAACCGTATAACCACTCCAGGAACTGATTTCATATTCATGGCGGTCATCGATATTCTGCCAGGAGGTCTCCGTTTTGCCATCGGGCAACAAGGTACGGATCTGGCTGAAGATGCTTTGCACCACATTATAGCCCATACCAATATTCGCGTAGTATTTATCGGTATTGCGCCCAACCACCACATCGAAGTTGTGTGCCATCGTTGGCTCCAGTTCGGGATTACCATAGCGCAGGTTGTTGGGATCACCGTAGTCGATACTGGGGTTCAGCTGGGTGATACCTGGCCGGCGGATCGTTTTCCGGTAAGAGGCACTCAGGTTCACAATATCTTCCCAACGTTTGTTGAAATTAACAAACGGCAGCCAGCTCGTATAATCGTTGTTGACGGTTGTTTTGTCTTTCAGGTCAAACTGGATTTCCGTCACCTCTGCATTCACCCCCGCGGTGATACTCATCAGTTCCGTGATCAGCTGCTTCATCGAGAACCGGGCATTGTGCACACCCTGCCGGAAACCGAAATCATTACTCAACACATCACTCTTCACATATTCATTATCAGGCTTCCTTAAATATTGTGTATTCAGCACCACATGGCTGGCGTCGACCACTGTACCGGCACCCACCGAAAAGGAAGTACTCTTGTTATCGAGCAACTTATCGTAGTTGACACGTACGCTGTAGCCATGGTTCCAGCTATCGTTCAATTGTTGCTGCGTACTGTCTACGCCAGTAGGCGTACGATCGGGCTGCAGGAACTGCTGGAAGAAAGTGCGGTCATTGCGGTTGTAAGAATAATTGGCGCCTGCGATCAGCCGCAGGGTTTCCCCTGGTTTCTTGCCCTTGTGGGTATAGGTCAGGTTCATCGCCGGATTCAAGTTCTCGCCTTCAGTTTGCACATAGCGGTTGCTCAGTTTGCTGATCTGCTCAAAACGGTTGAGGTTGGTATACTCGTTTTCACTGCGGTTCCTGAAATCATTGTAATTGAACAGAAGCAATACGTTCACAATATTGTACCGGTCGATATCATAATCGATGCTCAGCCTCGCCCCCGGCCGCGTATTGCGGTTGCGGTAACTATTGGTGGTATTGAAGAAGTTGGTGGAATCCTTATAGATATTCTCCCGCTTGGAATACCCGTTGCCGCTAACCCGGTTATCGCCCGTGTTGACGTTGAGGTTGATGGCCAATCCCTTTTTCCTGAAGTTGAAATTGCCACTCACATTGCGCTCTCCATTGGTCCCGGCAGACACCGCCAGGCGGGCGCCAGCCCCTACCCGACCTTTGCGGGTGATGATATTGATCACACCGCCCTGTTCGTTCGCATATTGGGGTGGTGGGTTGGTCATGACTTCAATGCGCTCGATCATACTGCCGGGCAGTGATTCCAGAAAATCCTGCAATTGTTGGGCATTCAGGTCTACCGGTTTATCATCGATGAGGATACGGGGCTCTTTACCGCGTACCACCACCTTGCCATCCGGATCATTGGCTACCAGGGGCACACTTTTCAGCAGTTCGCTGGCCGTGCTGCCCGCACTCAAGGCCGACTCGCCCGCATTGAAGGTAATATTGCCATCCCGGCTCTGGATCAGCGGTTTTTCTGCATACACCACCACTTCCTGCATCTGGTCGTTGGTGCCGGACTTCATCACCAGGTCGTTGAGGTTGAAGTCGAACCGCTCGGTACGGAAATGCAGGCTGTCGATCACCAGCGGCTGAAAACCCACGTAGGTCACCTTGAGGCGATACCAGCCAAAAGCGATGTTGGAGATCGAAAAATTACCGTTCTTATCTGTGATGGAAGATCGGCCGGTCAGCGAATCGGCCATCAATTGAAGTTCTACAGTGGCATCGGCCACGGCTTTTTGTTTATCATCGAGCAGGTTGCCGGTGAGGATACCTGGCGACTGGACCCCAGATTCTTGAGCATTCAAGGAAAAGGTCCAAATGATAGCAAATATCAACAAAAAGCAGCGGTGTAGTAGGGTCATGCAATCGTAAAGTTAACTTTTCATGAATAATATCTAAAACCTTTGGTTCAAAAAGTAGATTTCAGGTATGAGCGGAAAAGCCGTTTCTTTCCCCCAGTGTCGTGCTCATGATGGCACGCCGGGATTCGCCGTTCAGGGGCATATTCCGGCTTCGGAAAGCAGCTTCGCTGGCAATTTCCCGCAGCGGGTTCCCGGAACGGTGAAATGCTGACCCATCGCCGCATAGGACGCTTTTTCAGGTCCGGCCCTTGTACACCCATTCCCGTTTTTTTAACCCCATTTTCATTTACCGCCAACCATTCAATCGTTTATAGAAAATCAGGTAAACGCGGACCCAGCACCCCTGCCATCCTGTCATTGTTTCTCCCTCATTTTAGCTATCTTTGCCCCTTTCAAATTTTCAACAGCTGATGCCGGATCTGATTACCCATACCAAACAGGACGAAAGTCGCCAGGGAGAGGCCTACGCGCCATTTGTGAATGACCCTGTTTCCTATGGCAAGAAGTTTTACATAGAGAGTTATGGATGCGCCATGAATTTCTCCGATAGTGAGATCGTGGCTTCTATCCTGCAGGAGAATGGTTTTGGCGCCACCCGCAATTACGCTGAAGCCGACCTCATACTGATCAATACCTGCTCCATCCGCGAAAAAGCCGAGCAAACCGTGCGCAAGCGGCTCAATGACCTGCGCACCATCAAGGAAGACAAACCCGGCGCCCTCATCGGCGTATTGGGCTGTATGGCGGAGCGACTCAAGTCCAAACTGCTGGAAGAAGAAAAGCTGGTTGACCTCGTGGTAGGTCCCGATGCCTATCGTACCCTACCCGGACTGATCGAAGAAGCCAATGACGGTCAGAAAGCCGTGAACGTACTGCTCAGCCGCGAAGAAACCTATGCCGATATTTCCCCCGTTCGATTGAACAGCAATGGCATCAATGCCTTTGTGAGCATCATGCGGGGTTGTAACAATATGTGTTCCTTCTGCGTGGTGCCCTTTACCCGTGGCCGCGAACGAAGCCGCGATGCGGACTCTATCGTGAAGGAATGCCAGGATCTTTTCAATCAGGGCTTCCGCGAAGTAACCCTGCTGGGACAGAATGTGGACAGCTATTACTGGAACACGGGTGTCAATGGCGAGATCGTCGTGACCTTTGCCCAGTTGCTGGAACGAGTAGCCCAGGTAAGTCCCTTGCTGCGGGTTCGCTTCTCCACCTCCCACCCCAAAGACATTACCGATGATGTACTGCATACCATGGCCCGGTATGAGAATATCTGCAAATACATTCACCTCCCCGTACAAAGCGGTTCTACGCGTATCCTTCAGCTGATGAACCGTACCTATACCCGTGAGTGGTACCTGGCCAAGGTAGACCGCATCAAAGCGATCATGCCCGACTGTAGCCTCAGCTCCGATATCATTGCCGGCTTCTGTACCGAAACGGAGGAAGACCACCAGGATACGCTGAGCATCATGGAATACAGTGGCTACGATTACAGCTATATGTTCTTCTACAGCGAACGTCCAGGTACGCTGGCAGCCCGTCGCTACCAGGATGATATTCCTGAAGACGTCAAGAAGAGAAGGCTCGATGAGATCATCAACATGCAGCGCAAGCTGAGCCATGAAAGCAACCTGAAGGATCTGGGCAAAACCTTCAAGGTCCTGATCGAAGGAGATTCCAAAAAGAGTGACGCAGACTGGATGGGGCGCACCAGCCAATACAAGGTGGTCGTTTTTCCGAAAGCAGGTCATGCACTGAACAAAGGAGATTACGCGATGGTTACTATTGACGATTGTACCGGCGGTACGCTGCTGGGAAAGATCGTTCAATAACACCGGCTGTATATACAGGAAGATGGCAGGAATTGTGAAACCAGATTAATTGAGCTAAAAGAATCGTGACTATGGATATCCAATCAATCAAAAACCGCTTTGGCATCATTGGCAACTCACCCGCATTGAATTATGCCTTGCAGGTAGCTGTCCAGGTAGCCAATACAGACCTCACCGTACTGATCACCGGAGAAAGCGGTGCCGGTAAAGAAGCCTTCTCCCAGATCATTCACGCCTTATCCAACCGTAAGCATAACCCCTTCATTGCGGTCAACTGCGGTGCCATTCCCGAAGGAACCATCGATTCCGAACTGTTTGGTCACGAAAAAGGATCCTTTACCGGTGCGGTAGATTCCCGCAAAGGCTATTTTGAAACCGTCAACGGCGGCACCATCTTTCTCGATGAGATCGGTGAAATGCCTCTGGGCACTCAGGCGCGCCTGCTGCGCGTACTGGAAACCGGCGAATTTATCCGCGTAGGTTCTTCCAAAGTACAGAAGACAGATGTACGCGTCATTGCCGCCACCAATAAAGACCTCCTTGAATTCACCACCAACGGCAAATTCCGGGAAGACCTTTACTACCGTTTGAGTACCGTTCCCATCCGGGTACCTGCGCTCCGCGACCGGAAAGAAGATATTCCCCTGTTGTTCCGCCGCTTTGCTGTTGACTTCGCAGAGAAATACAAAGCCTCCCCGATACAGCTGGAAGACGAGGCGAAAGATGTGTTAATTAACTATGGCTGGCCCGGAAATATTCGTGAATTGAAGAATATTGCGGAGCAGATTTCCGTTCTTGCCAGCGACAAGCAGGTAACAGGTCCGGAACTCAGGCGTTTTCTGCCCGACCGCGATGCGTCCAACCGGCTCCCGATCCTCGTGGGGGGCGGTGGCAGCACCAGCAACGGGCATGAGTTTGCCAACGAACGCGAGATCCTGTACAAACTCTTCTTCGATATGAAGAAGGACGTGACCGAGCTGAAGAAGATGTTTGTGGAGATATTGCAGAACCCCGGCATGGCGCAACAGCACCAGTCCCTGATCAATGAGCTCAAAGGCAATAAAGAGATCATGGCGCCGGCCATTATGCAACAACCAACCGTCACCACCGCGCAGCCGGTGATGCTGCACCACAATGACGACGCCATCCATCACCATGAAGAAGTGGAAGATTCCCTCAACATCATGGACATGGAAAAAGACCTGATCATGAAGGCGCTTAAAAAGCACAAAGGCAAAAGAAAAGACGCCGCCACCGATCTGGGCATCAGCGAAAGGACCTTATACCGCAAGTTAAAAGAATATGATATCAAGGAGTGACCTATCTACCATGAACGATAACCACCAATACAGGAACACCACGACCGGCTTACAACGCATCAGGCTCACCAGGATTAGCAACCGCCTCCTCGCGGGTATCATCCTGCCCGTATTGCTGCTGTTCAGCGGTTGCTACTCTTTCAAGGATGTCAGCATCCCCCCCGAGGTAAAGACCTTTCACATAGACCTGATCGGCAACAAAGCACGCTATATCAACCCACAGTTGAGCCCCCAGATTACCGACAAACTGCGGCAGAAGATCGTGGGCCAAACGAGGCTGTCGCCGGTGCAGGACAATGCGCATTACGAGATCTCAGGTACCATCACCGATTATTCGGTGACCACCTCGGGTATCTCAAACCAGCAGGCGTCCATCAACCGGTTGAATGTGGGTATCGAGCTGGAACTCAGGAATACCGTGAATCCCACCGATCCCAAGACGAATTTCAAGGCACAGGTGTCGCGCAATTTCGATTTCAACGCCAACCTGTCGCTCACCCAGGCCGAACCGCAATTGACACCCGACATCATCAAGAACATGGTCGATGAAATGTTCAACCGCTTATTTTCAAACTGGTAATCCGATACATGCAACAACACATTCATACGATTGTCAAACATTTTTTTCAAAAAGACAGCCTGCAGGAAGTGTCCGAGCAGACCCTCCGGCAATTTACGGAAGAGCATCCCTACTCTTCTGTAGGTCATTGGCTGCTGGCAAAGAAAGTGCATGACACGGCACCCGACCGGGCTGCCGAACAATCGGCAGAAGCCGTTGCCTGGTTCAACAATCCGCTGTGGCTCCACTGGACACTGCAGGAACACGAACCGGTAGCAGAAACCTTGTTCATTCCTTCCCCCAAGGAAGAAACGGTCGTACACCGGTACGAAAAACCGGTGGCACCGGTAGAAGAAGTGAGTGCGCCGGCTGTGTTGGCACCAGCAGCCCAGATCGCGGAACAAGTCGTTGCAGACGAAGTCGATCACCTGGAGGAGACAGAAATACTGATTCCCGGCGTATCGAGCCCCGTGAGCCTGGTAGAAGTCGCCACTGACGAAGAAGAAGAACCCGCCACCGCCGATCCCATCACCGGCATCACGCCCGATGCGGAAAGCGACTTCGAGATCACGGAAACGGTTGAAGAAAGCGTACCCACCATCTCCATTCCTGTCGATGAACAAGATTATACCGACAGCGAAGCGGAGGCAGACGATACGGAAGGGCCCGAGGAAGTGCACGATACACCGCTCCATATTTCTTTGCAAGGCATTGAGAACGTGCAGGATATTCCCGCTCCCCAAACCGACACACCGCCCCCTGCCCAGCCCTTACCGGGTATTGCCGGCCTCATGGAGGCCTTCAAGCCTGTACTGGCCGACAGCGAGGAACCCGTGTTTGAGCCCTACCATACCATCGATTATTTTGCTTCCCTGGGCGTCAAACTGCGCCAGGAAGACCTCAAAGACAAGTTGGGTATACAACTGAAGAGTTTTACCGAATGGCTGCGGGGCATGAAAAGGATCACCCCTACCACCCCGATTCCTGAAGAGATCACCCAGCAATTCGACGATGCCCTGGCACAGGTGATCCAGGAAATTGCCGGTCACTCCGTAGAGGGTAAAGAGGTCATCACAGAAGCCATGGCCGAGGTGTGGGTAAAGCAAGGTAGCAAACAGAAAGCCATAGCGATATACGAGAAATTAAGTTTGCAGAATCCCGCCAAATCCCCTTATTTTGCAACTCGTATTGAACAAATAAAAGCACTGTGATATGATTTTCTTCCTGATCCTGATCATTATAGCGAGCGTTGCAATGGGCTTGTTCATCCTCATCCAGAATCCCAAAGGTGGTGGATTGGCTGGTAACATCGCTGGCTTCAACTCCCAGTTCATGGGTGTGAAACAAACTACCGATGTACTGGAAAAAGGTACCTGGGTCATGGCAGTAGCCATCGCATTGCTTTGTCTGTCTTCTGCTTTCTTTATCAAAGGAGGCGTTAGCGATGTAAAAGACGGCAATATCCGCCCCAGCACACAACAAACTGCACCTGCCAGCACTGCACCAGTTCCTGGCGCATTACCTGCTCCTGCAGCCAAATAAGACAGCATAAACTAAACATATTCAACCCTGCCATTTACGGCAGGGTTTTTTATTGTAAATCCTTTGACTATTTTACAGCGTCAATCTTATATACCTATGTGGAAGAAGTTGATACTGATCGTACTGATTATCCTGTTAGCCGGCGCTGCATTCATCGGCTGGCGTTTCTTTCTCGGCAATACCCCGTTTGAAGAAAAACGTAAGTTCCTGTACATACGTACCGGTCACGCCAATTACGAAGAAGTGCTGCAGACCATCAAAGACAGCAACTTTGTTCGGAACCCTGGCTCGTTCGATTTCCTGGCCCGTCGCCTGGACCTGCCCGAGCTGGTGAAGCCTGGTAAATATGAGATCACCAAGGGCATGAGCCTGTCGGCCATCGTACGCATGCTGCGTAATGGACAGCAGTCGCCCGTCAACCTCGTGGTCACCAAAGTACGCACCAAAGAAGACCTGGCCGGTATCATCGGCCGGCGCTTCGAATGCGACTCCGCTTCGGTAATGGCCTATATGAGCAATGAAGATACCCTGCGCCATTATGGTTTCGATGCCAATACCATTATGGCCACTGTATATCCCAATACCTATACGTACTTCTGGAATACGACGCCACCTGCCATCTTCAAAAAGCTTTTTGCCGAATACAAAAAGGTATGGACACCCGAACGGTTGCAACAGGCACAGGCATTGGGTCTGAGTCCCGTACAGGTATACACCTTTGCCTCCATCATTGAAGAGGAAACACAGAACAACAGTGAAAAAGACACGATGGCCAGTGTCTACATCAACCGCTTCCGCAGCGGTATGCCCCTACAGGCCGACCCTACGGTGAAGTTTGCCTTACGTGATTTCACCCTCAAACGCATTTATGAAAAGCACCTGCAGGTGGAGTCGCCCTACAATACTTACCGCAACAAAGGATTGCCCCCCGGCCCTATCTGTACCCCTTCGCTGATCACCCTTGACAAGGTGCTACAGTCGCCGAACACGAAGTATTTGTATTTTGTGGTAAGCCCTGACCTCACCCGCCATATTTTTACGGAGAATTATAAAGATCATATGACCTATGCCCGTGAATTTCATAAGTCAATGGATGAAAGGGCCCGCAGAAAAGCAGCGCAGGATAGCAGTGCCGCTTCTAAGTAACAAAAGCCTGGAATAGCGATCATGACCAAACTGGAACGTATTCTGCTGAATTTACCGCCCGTTAAGTTCGTAACGGAGAAGAGCAAACACATCATTTTGCCCGGGTTCGATCGCGTGCCCCTGTATGATGTAGGCGTGTTCTTCATTCAGCAGGTCAACAAGGTAGGGCTTACAGAAAGGGCTTCGGCGGTGTCGTACAACTTCATCATGGCCATTCCGCCTACCTGCCTGTTCCTGTTTACGCTGATCCCCCAACTACCCTTTATCCGCCAACGGTCCATCCGCTGGCAGCTCAAATCGCTGATCCGGGAAATGATCCCGGCTCCCGAATACAACAAAGGCATCATTGACTTTGTCGACAGCTTTTGGGAAAGCAGCCGTATCGGTCTGCTGTCATTTGGTTTCGTGTTACTGATCTTCTTCGCCTCCAACGGCATGATGGGATTGATGCGTTCCTTCAGCAAGAACTACGTGGGTTTTCAGCGACGTACCAGTCTGCAAACACGATGGGCCGCCATCAAACTGACCCTGCTGATGATGGGGCTCATTTTTGCGTGCCTGGTATTGCTCTCCCTGCAGGGCATTGTACTGAACTGGATGGGTATCAGCAGCGAATTTGTGAAGACGGTAATCCGCAGTCTCCGCTGGGTTTTCTTAATAGCGTTAATCTTTTATGCATTCGGATTTATTTACAAATATGCGCCTGCTATCAAGAAACGTTGGCGCCTCGCCTCTCCAGGAGCCATCCTGGCTACCTTCCTCAGCATTTTGTCGACCGTGGGCTTCTCCCTCTTCGTGAGTATGTTTGGCAAATACAACGCCCTGTATGGCTCTATTGGCACCATCATTGTGCTGATGATCGTGATATATATCAATTCACTGGTGTTACTGATCGGCTACGAATTGAATGTCAGCATCCACTCGCTCAAGGCACTCGCAGAAGAACGGACCAAACATGAGACAAGCGGTCAACTGGTGAAGTGATTTTTTCAGTAACTTGTAGTAAACAAATTAACCATGAACAAGCTTGTAACTGGCCTGGTGCTACCGGTCTTAGCATTACTGGCCTTCACGATTAAGAACGACCCGCTGCCCATCGGTGCGGCCCTCCCCAAAGCAGACAACAAGATCAAAGATATCTCCGGCAAGGAGCTCACCCTCAAAAGCGCTACAGGCGACAATGGCCTGCTGGTCATGTTCAGCTGCAACACCTGCCCTGTAGTGATCAACAACCAGTCGCGTACCAACGAAGTTTGTCAGTATGCGCAAGACAAGAAGGTGGGCGTGGTATTGCTAAATGCCAATGAAGGCAACCGGGCCTCGTCCGAATCGCTCGAAGCGATGAAGCAGTACGCAACAGGCCAGGGCTTCAGGTGGTACTATGCCGAAGACAAGAACCATGAGCTCGCAGACGCATTTGGTGCTAGCCGGACACCCGAGTGCTTCCTGTTTGACAAAACAGGTAAACTCGTGTACCACGGCGCCATCGACGATAATCCAAACAATGCTGAAGCAGTTAATCGCAAACACCTTAAGGAAGCAATTGACGAAGTGACCACCGGTAAGGATGTGAGCGTAAAGCAATCCCGTTCTATCGGATGCTCTATTAAGAGGAAGTCATGAGCACCCCGTTTTTAAAATCTTGGCACGAAAGAGCCCGCCGGTATGGCGGGCTTTTTTTTATGCTTAAAGTGGTATGGCTGGATGGAAACGATCAGTTGCCGCTGGTCCGCCAGCAAACCCCAGTGATCTTCTTTACGAACATGGGTGAAAATGCACAGGCGGTTGCCTTTGTCGGCTGACCAATTAGTTGCTGGTTCCTTTAGAAAGCAGTATAGTCTTTGGGCAGCTTCCCTTTGCAATCATAATTGATCTGTGCAAGGGCACCGTAGTAGTAGCCGGCAAACTGTCCTCCTGTACTGCTCAATGTATAATGGGAAGGCAGTCCCGTATCGTGCCAGGCGGTAGCATAACCATTGTTGAGGCTGTAGTTGCGGTCGATAAACATCCAGATGCGGCTGGTGCGGTGCATACAGGGCTTGTTGTCATAAACTACACCGGGCAGCACCAGGTTGCCGACAGCATCGTAGGTATAATAAGTATGTAAGGGATTATCGGGTATAGCATACCATGTTTGCGCGGTATGAACGATACGCTCGTATTGATCATAGTCATAGGTCACCACGGCAACGTCATAATACACGTCGGGCGCCCCGTTGACCACCGTACCCCAGAAGTAAACGGTATCAGCTACTACCCGCCCCTTCTTGTCGTAGGCATACTGGTGCCAGAACTCGAAGAAGTTGTCGTCGTACAAGCCTATATAATCCGTGAGTTGACGCTTGTTGTTGTACCAGAACACACCATCGGGGTGGCCCGTACCTGTCTGTGACTGGCGCACCCGGCTGGGGTCGCCCCATTTATTGTATTCGATGTTTACTTTGATGGAATCCTGCTGATAGAGGTAGGTCATGTTGGTAATGCGGCAATCATCGATGGTGGCCAGCGGGTCTTTTTTGAGTTCCTGATCAACTTTCTTACAACCGGCAAAGATCATGGCAAGGAAGATCGCACTGCATAGCAGGTAGAATGGGTAGCGTTGGTTCATAGACACATTTTGTAAACTGGTTCAATCAAATGTGAGGCCACGGTAAAAACGATCATTCTGCCCGATTACCTAAATCGCCCAATAAAAATTGGGGAAAGGAATACCAAAACAAAAGGTTCCGGGAGCACCCGGAACCTTTTGCACAATTGCACGGGGAAATTCCACTGCCATGTTGCAGGTAGCTACTCCTTATTCGTAGGTGATCCAGACACGGGTATTGGGCCAAATATTCGTCAGAAAGCGGAATGGCCCCTGGTTCTGCCCAAATTGAACGCGAACCGGCAGTCCGGCATCATTGTATTCAGCGGCTACAAACTGGTTATTGACGCTATAGTCTTTGGACACCAGTTGCCACACCGGATGAATACTAACCAGGCTGGTTTCCGTATCAAATACATTGGGCAGGTAACTCCTGACCAGATTACCATTGGCATTGTAAGGATACAGGTCCACCATGGGCGTACTGGATGGGAGCATCGTTGTCGTGGTACTGGTAACTCTGTGCAAGGAATCGTAAACATTGTTGACTAATAGCTTGTACGTTGGCGAGACCGGACCACCTGGCGTAATCATGCCATACCAGTACAATGAATCATGCGTTGGCCGACCCGCGCTATCGTATTGGTAGCGGCTCCATTCATAGAAAATAGAGCCGGAATAAACTGTATAATAATCTGTGAGCCGGTGTAAAGAATCGTACCGGAAATACATATTATACCGCCCATAATAGGGAGAGGCGCTAAAGATAATAGAATCCGGGTTGCCGTAGGCGTTGTAACTAAAAGTAGCGATCGTCGAGTCATAAATGGACCATCCTGCGATGCTTTTGATACGATACCCTGAGGAACTGGAAAAGGTACTAAGCGTTTCCGTAGTGGATTGCTCCCCTTTGGTCTCTACAAGATCTACGGCTTTTTTACAGCTGATGCACAACAGGAGTGTGCAGATGCCCAATATAAAGGACATACGATTTCCTTTCATCATGTCTGAAGAAGATTTAATGGTTGAATGAAAACAATAAAAGACCAGTCAGGCTACTACCGGTAAGCAGCCTGGATGGTTTTCAGGAAATGGAATTGTAAAAACTGGTTGTTAACAACAACAACTGGCGAGGGAGCGTGCGTGCATTCCAAAAATAGGAAAAACATATATAGCACACCGTTTGTATTGGGCTATTTTTTTGACAACAACAAATTCTACGTATAAATACTGCCGTTATCAGGTATAGATACACGTTTACATCAAACATGAAGAGGCGTAAAATATAAAATCAGTGTCTTAAAATCAAGTACACAACCACAATTCCCCACCAAAGACCCGAATAGAAAGAGGGTGTATCTTCAAACTTTTGATACACCCTCTTTATATTGACTGCAAAATTCCCTTATTCGTAGGTCACCTTTATGCGTGCACCAGGGATATTGTGTTGTAAAAAATGAAAATATACAAACTCGTCTTGCATGTGAAATTGTGTAGGCAATCCCGCCTCATTATATTCGTCCACTAAAAACAGGTTATTGCGACTGAAATTCTTATTGACCAACTGCCAGACATCGTGCGTTCGAAAAATACTGATCTTTGAATCATACTGATACACAAAATCGCCCGGCACCAGGTTGCCTCGTATATCGTATTCATAAGTACGTTCGAAGCGGCCGCCAGTGTTCGGAATGAGTACATGGGTATTCGTTCGGGCAACACGTCCATACCTGTCGTAGGTATAATCCGACACCAGCAGTGTCTGGTTTTGCAAAGGACCATCAGGACCAACGACACCCATTTGATAGAGCGTGTCCTGGATCACACGTCCACTGCTGTCGTACACATATCGCCACCAATGTTCAAAATGGCTACTATCGTACATGACAAAATAATCCCTTAATTGGCGGTTTTGTTGATAGCGGAAGAAACCATTCAACCTGCCTGTGGTAGTATGGCTAAAAATAATACTGGTGGGGTCACCCGCTTCGTTATAGTTAAAATAGGCGATCGTGCTGTCTGTAGGATGCCATGCAGACATGGTCTTGATGCGGTATTTTTGTGGGACCGACTTGCTGACCACCCGATCATCCCGGCCTTGCTCTGTCATTTCAAGCAATTTGTTACAGCTTGCCAATAACAACAGGGCGCCAACGCCCAACCCAAAGGATATACGCTTTCCTTTCTTCATATTTGAAAAGATTTAAAAGTTAATGAAACAACGAAATGATATACGGGCAGCGACCGGCCGGCAACCCGGGTGTTTTTAGGAAACAGGAATCAAATGATTGTTTGTCGACAAATTCTCTGGAGGGGAATACAAATTTACCGGTAAAACCAATAGGCATGGCCGATGTAAGGCGGCTTATAGCATGGAATGGGGAATTAGATTGCCCAATGGCAGGTTGCAATAGCTGTGCGGGCGGAGATGCTGCCTGCACATTGGCAGGGAATGATTTTATGTGTTTACCTGGTCTCCCTGCTGCTGGTATCGGATAAAAAGAAGCAGCCAGTGCTAGAAACCATGAGCGCAACAGTCCATTAGTCACTGTCTTACCACTACAACGAGTTTTATCAGGGAATGGCTTTCAGAGCCGCTTTGATCTCCGGTACCACCTGCCGGTCGGTAAGCGCCCGGTCGAAGAAACGGCGGTACCCGGTCTTCTTATTGACGAAGAGGGTAGCCGGTATGCCGCCATCCCAGCGTTCGTTGACCTTGGGGCAGAAGTAGTCGGCATTCGTTTCGTCGAGCCAATACAATGTTGCTTTAATGTTCTTCTTTTTGATGAATGCTTCCAGCGTTTGGGGAAAGTCGCGGGGAAAATCAAGACTAACGAGTACAAGCTCTACCTGTTGATCGGCAAACTGCGCTACTCCCTCCTGCAGAAACGGCAACTCCTCTACGCAAGGGGCGCACCAGGTCGCCCAGAAATTGATCACCAGTGGATGATCGCTGCTGTCGATATGCCGCTCCAGATCGGTGATCTTGATCTTTTTGACCTGGGCATAGCCAGACGCTGTGCCTGCGCATAAGATCAATATCATCCATAAACATTTCATAGTCATTGTTAGCGTTGATGAAAATTGCCAATATATGTTTGCACGCCCCGGTTGACGGTATGCCGTGGCCGATTTGCCTCGTTGTATTGCCTTTCGTCCTCGATGCCTGTTTGCCTTGGTGCCTCGTTGCCTTTTTTCCTCGCTGCCTTCCCATCAATCCAACTCCTTATCCTCTCCCAGAAAACCCCACTCATCAAGCAAGGTACCGAGTTGCGGCTCCTGCAATTTACGCTGATCGTAATGTCCCGCGTTTTTCTTCTGCCGGTATGCCTCATACAAGGTAACGGCACAGGCAACCGAAATATTGAGCGATTGTATGATCCCCTGCTGGGGGATGATGAAGTTGCCATCGGCCATGGCTCTTATCTCGTCGCTCACCCCCGAATGTTCGTTACCAAAGACCAGGGCCATCGACCCGGTGAAGTCGACGCTGTACAGATCCACCGCATCACTGCTCAGGTGGGTCGTCAAAATTCGATCGTACCTGCTGCGCAAGACAGTCCAGCACTCCCGGACATCCGTATACTGATGGACCGTAAGCCATTTAGCCGCGCTGCTGCTGCTTTTGGCGCCCCATTTCTTATGCGGACCGATACGGGTAGTCAGTACGTAAAGCTCCTGGATACCCACCGCATCGCAGGTTCTCATCACGGCAGAAATATTATGTGGGTCAAACACATTCTCCAGTACAATCGTCAGGTCATTTTGCCGTTTATTAAGAACCGATAAGAGCTTTTCCCGTCTTTCTGGCGTCATATTTGTAAAAGATTGAATGCTAAAGTACAATAAACTATTTTTGCAAGCTGCAAACCACAGCAAACCCTGATAGCCCATGTTAAAAAAAATACTCAAGATCACCGGAATCTCCTTGCTGGTACTCGTCGTGATTCTCTTTACCGCCCCTTTTATCTTCAAAGGGAAGATTGTAAAGATCGCCAAGGAACAAATCAACAAAAATATCAATGCGAAAGCCGACTTCAAGGATGTGAGCATTTCCTTCTTCCGTCGCTTTCCCCGGGTGTCACTCGCTCTGGAAGGACTACAGGTGACCGGCCTCGGTGAATTTGCCAAAGACACCCTGATCAGTGCCAAAGAGATCGATGTAGCCGTGAACCTGTTCAGTGTATTCAGCGCCAAAGACATGAAAGTGTATGCCATCAATGTCGACGAGCCCCGCATTCATGCCCTAGTCAACAAAGATGGTAAGGCCAACTGGGACATCGTAAAGCCCGACACCGCCACAGTCGCTACACCCGAAGAACCGGCCAGTCCGTTCAAACTGAACCTGCAAAAATATGCGATCAAGAACGGCTATCTCTACTACGAGGATGCCAGTGCAGGCATGAGCAGCGAGATCGTCAACCTCAACCACGAGGGCAGCGGCGATTTCACCGCTGACAACTTTATCCTGCAAACCGGCACGACAGCCGATGCGGTGACCTTCAACTACGGTGGTATCCCCTACCTGGCCAGGACCAAAACCGCCATCGACGCCGACCTGCAGATCGATATGGTCAACAGCAAGTACAGCTTCAAGACCGATGAGATCGCCGTCAATGACCTCAAGCTGAGCAGCGAAGGATTTTTCCAGCTGGTCAATGACAGTACCTACAACATGGACATCGCTTTCAAAGCGCCTTCGACAGAATTCAAAAGCATCCTGTCGCTGGTCCCTGCCGTATACCAACAGGATTTTGCCAAGATCGAAACCAAGGGTAAAGCGATTTTCGATGGTTTTGTAAAAGGTACTTACAGCCCCACGCAGATCCCGGCTTACAATATCAACCTCGGCATCCAGGACGGCTTTTTTAAGTATCCTGACCTGCCCCAGCCGGTTAAGAATATCAACCTCGAACTCAAGGTCAACAACCCGGATGGTGTAACCGATAATACGGTGGTGAACATTCCCAAGGCACATATCGAATTTGGCAACGATCCTTTCGATTTCCACCTCGAATTGAAGAAGCCCATGACCGACCAATACATCGATGCCGGTGCCAAAGGTAAACTCAACCTCGCCAGCATCACCCAGTTTGTAAAACTGCCCGACACCAAGCTGTCGGGTACCGTGAGTGCCGATGTAACAGCCAAGGGCAATATGGCTGTAGTGACCCAGCAAAAGCCCGGCGAGTTCAGCGCCAAAGGTTTTGTCGACATCACCAACCTCTTCTACGCTTCGAAAGATTTTCCGCAGCCGATTCAAAATACGAATGCGCGCATCAATATCGACAATCCGGATGGAGTGCCCGATCATACAACCGTGCACATTCCCGCTGCCCACGTAGAGGTGGGCAAGGATGCGGCAGATATTACCCTGTTATTGAAAACACCCGCCTCCGATCCCTACTTCGAAGGAACAGTAAAGGGCGGTTTGAATTTGGCCAATATTGCGCAGTTCTATGCCTTCGAGGCGGGTACCAGCCTGGCAGGTCTGCTCAATGCCGACTTAGCCTTCAAAGGCAAGAAATCCTATATCGATAAGAGTCAGTATGAAGCTTTCCAAACCTCCGGCACGATCAAGGCTGCTAATGTGGTCTACAAATCGAAGGACTATCCGGATGGTGTAACCGTTAGCAATACCGGTCTCACTTTCAACCCGAAGAATGTGACGCTGAACACCCTCGTTGGTAATTTCATGGGTACTAATTTCAATGCCAATGGCAGCTTCGATAACCTGATCGGTTATGCCATGAAAGATGAACCACTGGCAGGCACCCTCAATGTATCGGCCGATAAGGTAGACCTCAATAAACTGATGGGTGCTACCACCGATGCAACAGACACCGCCACGGTTGCCACCGAATCAGCTCCCTTCGCAGTTCCAAAAAATATTCAACTGACCCTGAATACCAAGGTCGACCAGGTTAAATACGACAAAGTAGAATACAAGAACATCAGCGGTACACTGGCCCTCAAAGATGAGACCGTAGCCCTGAAAGATCTCAAGATGAATGCCCTCGACGGCAACATCGGCCTGAATGGCTCCTATTCTACCAGGCTTAGCAAGACTAAACCTGATATCACTTTGGCTTACGATGTTCAAAACCTGGATGTACAAAAAACCTTCACCGCCTTTAACACAGTACAAAAACTGATGCCCATTGGCCAGTTTATCGCTGGTAAACTGACTTCCAAAATGACGATGAAAGGTAAACTGGGTGAAGACATGATGCCCGACCTCAGCTCGCTGACCGGTGAGGGTACCCTGTTTTTGCTGGAAGGGTTTCTGGCTAAATTCCAGCCGCTGGAGAAGCTGGCTTCTACCCTTAACATCAATGAGCTGCAATCCATCTCGGTAAAAGACATCAAAAACTACTTCGAATTTGCCAATGGCAAAGTGCTGATAAAACCTTTCAATGTAAAAGTGAAGGACATCGATATGGAAGTAGGCGGTATGCACGGTCTCGATCAATCGCTGGACTACGTGCTCAACCTGAAAGTGCCTCGTGCCAAGCTGGGTGAAAAGGCCAATAGCCTGGTCAACAACCTGGCATCACAGGCTAACAGCAAAGGCATTCCGGTGAAGCTGAGCGATATCATCAACTTCAAAGTGAATGTTGGTGGCAGCATCACAAGCCCCACGATCAAAACCGATCTGAAAGATGCCGGCTCCAGCCTGGCCCAGGATATGAAAGACCAGGCCAACGAGTTTGTAGAAGCGAAAAAAGCAGCAGCCGACAGTGCCATCGCTGCCGCGAAACAAGCGACGAAGGATTCCATTGCTTCTGCCAAAAACCAGGTGGTAAAAGGATTGAAGGATGAGCTGGGGAAAGCAATCTCAGGACAAAAAGATACCACTGGAACCAATACTACCAAGGATACGAAAAAGGCGCTGGAAGAAACTGGAAAAGGGTTGCTCAACAACCTGCTGAAAAAGAAAAAACCAACGGATAGTGTGAAGCAGTAATGCCAGGTAATTAGTCTTTTTGTTTCAAATTCGATCGCCGTTATTCCCTCAACATATTGATCCCCGGCCAGGTGGCCGGGGATTCGTTTTTTATTATCGCCAGACGTCTTCCCGGCGCAACGTACTGGAAACTGCCTTTCTCTTACCCAGCTAGCCTGCAACCCGCTTGATCGTATTACTCCAATTGCCTGCAGGTCGCACTGGCTACCAATGAAAAATGCTACTTGTAGGCCTATCCAGTGCGACCTTGAAACCCTATTCCGGCAGTAAACAGGCTATGTGAGTCAGTTTTGGTCCGAATGGTTGATCAACCGCCTACGCCTCGGTTACCGCCTATAAACCATGCCGCCCGGCAACGGCAACCCGATCATAACCCACAGAAAAACACCCCTCGACTCACCTGTCATCCGGCTGCAAAAAAATCCACGTCCACATTGAATTAGGGGCCTATTACCTTATATTTGTCAACCTTAAAAACAAATTCGAATCAGAATCAACTACTTATGGACAAATTGCTCTATCTCGTCCCTGTGATGGGAGTTATTGGCCTGCTATACACCCTGGTGAAATTCAACTGGGTATCCAAGCAGGACGCCGGCACTGATCGTATGAAGGAGATCAGCACGTACATTGCTGAGGGTGCCATGGCTTTTTTGAAAGCAGAATGGAAGGTCCTCGGCTACTTCGTGGTACTGGTCGGAATTTTGCTGGGCGTTATGGCACAAGCCAACCCACACTCACATTGGTCTATCGCGATTGCCTTTGCTATTGGAGCCGTATTCAGCGCTACCGCCGGTTACATCGGTATGCGTGTTGCCACCAAAGCCAATGTTCGTACAGCACAAGCCGCCAGAACCAGCTTAAGTAAAGCCCTCAACGTTTCCTTCACCGGCGGTGCTGTGATGGGATTGGGCGTATCCGGCCTGGCCGTTCTTGGTCTGGGTGGCTTATTCATCCTCCTCAAATCATTCTTTGGCGCCACAGAAGTCTCTTCGGAAGAAATGCTGAAGACCATCGAGGTACTGACAGGTTTCTCCTTGGGTGCTGAATCGATTGCCCTCTTCGCCCGCGTAGGCGGCGGTATCTATACGAAAGCTGCCGACGTAGGCGCTGACCTGGTAGGTAAAGTGGAAGCCGGCATTCCCGAAGATGATCCCCGCAACCCTGCCACCATCGCCGACAACGTAGGTGACAACGTGGGTGACGTAGCCGGTATGGGCGCCGATCTGTTCGGTTCTTATGTAGCTACCGTACTCGCTACAATGGTCCTAGGACAGGAAACAGCTTCTGTCGATGAATTTGGCGGATTTGCTCCTATCTTACTGCCCATGCTGATTGCTGGTGTAGGCATCATTTTTTCGATCATTGCCACCCTCTTCGTGCGCATCAGTGAAAATGCAACTATCAGCACCAGTGTTGTACAAAAAGCCCTCAACATGGGTAACTGGGGATCTATCGTCCTCACTGCAGCAGCTTCCGCCGCCCTGGTTTATTATATTCTTCCCGAAGAAATGGTACTGCGTGGTGAAACATTCACCAAGTGGGGCGTACTCGGCGCTATTGGCGTAGGCCTGGCCGTGGGAACCCTCATGAGCATCATTACTGAATATTATACTGCGATGGGTAAAGGTCCGGTCATGAGCATTATCCGTCAGTCGTCAACCGGCCACGCTACCAACGTCATTGGTGGTTTGGCAGTGGGTATGGAATCAACCTTCCTGCCGATCATCGTCCTGGCTGCCGGTATCTATGGATCTCATGCCTGCGCTGGTCTGTACGGTGTAGCAATCGCAGCTGCCGGTATGATGGCAACCACTGCGATGCAGCTGGCCATCGACGCCTTCGGTCCTATTGCCGATAATGCCGGTGGTATCGCCGAAATGAGCGAACTGCCCAAGGAAGTGCGTGAAAAGACCGATGTGCTCGATGCCGTCGGTAACACCACGGCAGCAACGGGTAAAGGTTTCGCCATCGCCTCTGCGGCCCTCACGGCGCTGGCCCTTTTTGCGGCATTCGTGGGTGTGGCAGGCATCCAAGGCATCGACATCTACCGTGCTAATGTATTGGCCTGTCTGTTTGTCGGTGGCATGATCCCCTTTATCTTCTCTTCGCTGGCTATCCGCGCTGTGGGACAGGCGGCCATGGCCATGGTGGAAGAAGTGCGTCGTCAGTTCCGCACCATTCCCGGTATTATGGAAGGAACCGGCAAACCGGAATACGACAAATGCGTGGCGATCTCAACGAGTGCGTCCATCAAGAAAATGATGCTGCCTGGTGCCATCGCTATTATTTCTCCCCTCATTATTGGTTTTGCCTTCGGCCCTGAGGCACTAGGTGGCTTCCTGGCTGGCGCTACCGTGAGTGGTGTACTGATGGGCATGTTCCAGAATAACGCCGGTGGTGCGTGGGACAATGCCAAGAAGTCTTTCGAAAAAGGTGTTGAGATCAACGGCCAGACTTACTACAAAAAATCAGAGCCGCACAAGGCATCGGTTACCGGCGATACAGTAGGTGATCCATTTAAGGATACTTCCGGTCCGTCGATGAACATCCTCATCAAACTGATGTCGATCGTGTCATTGGTAATTGCTCCCACGCTGAAGCAGATCTTTTTTCCTGAACCGGAAGTGTTCAATCCTGCCGGCTCAAAAACCGAACAGGTGGTGGTAAAGAGCAGTACAACGACAACGAATGCAACGGTGGCAAAATTCTAACGTTTTTTTTACAGGCAACACCTGTTTATTCAGCTGCAACCACTATATTTGCAGCTCATAACTAAAGGCACTATATCATACCAAATACCAAAGTCCCCATGTTTCCACATGGGGTCTTTACATTTCAGGACCCTCCCATTGTTTTTCTGCACCGGATCGGTCATCCTACCGACCAATTCCGACAGTCACCCACCGCATCCGGTCCGCATCCAGCTTAAAAGTTTCCCCGCTTTAAGAATGTCTTGATCGCCGCATCGCCTTACAGCACCCTACGTCCGGTTTCATGCCTGATTTTGCCCTTCTCTGCCTCACCGCCCAACCCGGGTTTATCCCCATTCACCTAATTAACCTGTGATTAAAATGACCTGTTTCTTACCTTCCCCTTAACAATTCATTACGAAATATGTCGTATTTTTAGAGCAAATGTTGTTCTGCTATGTCAACCGTTAAAACTATCAAACCTACAGAGAGCGAACTGGAAATCCTCCAGGTGATTTGGGCGAAGGGTACTGCCAGTGTACGCGAAGTGCATGAGGAGCTGTTGAAAGTGAAAGAAGCGGGTTACACCACCACGCTGAAACTCATGCAGATCATGTTCGAAAAAGGACTGGTAAAGCGCGATGATTCTGTGAAGACGCACATTTATCAAGCCGCTGTAAGCCGGGAAAAGACGCAAAAACATTTGGTCGGCAAAATGATCGACTCCCTATTTGGTGGATCTCCTACCGAATTGGTCATTCAGGCGCTGGGCAATCATAAAGCAACGGCCGATGAATTGGAAGCGATTCAGCAACTGATAGACAACCTTAAAAAACAGTAGTAGATGAACCTGGTCAACCAATCCGCTTTTCTTAAGGCATTGGGATGGTCATTATTAGACAGCTTGTGGCAATTAGGCATTTTATGGCTGCTCTATGTTGTACTGACTGCCAATGGAAAAAAATTCACCGCACGCCAACGTCATACGCTGGCCCTGTTATCACTGGCCGGAGGTTCCGCGTGGTTCCTCATCACGCTGGTGATCAACTTTTATAATGCGGCCGCTACGCCTACGATTATTACCCTCCTGGTACAAGCGGGGGAATTGATCCATCTGCCAGCTACCAAAGGCAATTTCAGTACACTTATGGAGCAAATGTTGCCCTTCCTCAGCGTTGCTTACCTGCTGGTGGCCATGCTGCTCTTCGTTCGCTTCTACCGTCAATATCATTTTACAAGACGGCTGTTTACCCAGGGACTGCAAAAAATCAATCCCGAATGGCGTGTGTTTGTACAGGAAACGGTACTGCACATGAGCATACCCCGCAAAGTAAGCATCTGGTTGTCCTCCAGGGTAGATACGCCACTCACCATTGGTTTCTGGAAACCCATTATTTTACTGCCTGTCGCAGCCGTCAACAACCTCAGTATAGAACAAACGGAAGCCATCATCCTGCATGAGCTCCATCACATCAAACGCAACGACTACCTGGTCAATCTGCTCATCGCCAGCACCGATATCATTTTCTTCTTTAATCCATTTGCCCGCCTGCTGGCAGGTAATATGCGTCGGGAGAGAGAGCATAGCTGCGACGATATGGTATTGCAGTTCAGGTACGACGCTACCCAATATGCACGCGCCCTGCTGACACTTGAGCAAAACCGCTCTTCGCTGACGCCTGCACTGGCCGTAGCAGCAACCGGTAAAAGCAACAACCTGCTGCTGAACCGGGTAAAACGTATGCTGACGAACGAACCTGCCGCCAATGCTGTCAGCCAGAAACTGGCCGCCTGGCTGGTATCAGCTTTCCTGATTGGTTTTATTGGCTGGTACAATCCCGGTAAAGCCATCGTTACCCAAATCGAAGAAATTGCCATAAAGACGCCGCAAACCACCTCTGTTGAGTTTGCCTCCAACATCAGTACGCCTCCTGCTGCCCCGGCTGTAGCAGATCAATCCCTAGAGCCCGCTGCGCCTCTAACGGATGACCAACGCCCCTGCACCGGGGAGGAAGAGTCTACAGAGGACGACACCGATGGTGAAGCGCTCCTCTCCGACCGTGACCTGGCTGCCCTCCAATTGGAAATGAGCCTGTTTGCCGCACAACAGCAACAAGCAGCGCAACAAATGGTGAAGCTGGTGGCTTCTACAGAAATGCGTGATTACTCGTTACAAGTTACTCAGGAGGCTATTGCGGCGGTAGGCCCTGTCCTCAACCACCCCTATATTCCCGGCAACAGTTTCCTGGTTCAGATCATAGAAGATACGCTGCGCCCCAAGCAGTATGTCATGAGCCAGTCTGAAAAAGAGGCTAAAGAAGCGATGGACAAAGCCATGAAAGCGCTGGAACAAGTCGATTGGCAGAAGATAGAAAAGGAACTCAAAAACGCCACCGGCCAGATAGATGGACAGCAACTCCAACAGGAGATCATCAAAGCGATCAAAAGAGTAGATTGGAAAAAGATCAGCCAGGATACCGAAAAGGCGCTGCAACTGTCGAGCCGTCAACTGGCTGAAGAGCAAGCCATGCTGAAAGCCAAACTCGAGCAATATGGCCGTCAGCGCCAGGAAAAACAAGAGAAACTCAGGCAACTGCAGCAACAGGTTGTGTTGGACCGTCTCCAGCAAAATGAGAAATCCAATAATTGTGAGCAATCCGGCACCACTGACGCAGAACAAAAAATCACCCGGAAAAAGAAGATTATTGTGATCTGATTAGCCTGTTCTATAAGGATAGCTATCAACCTATATTCAATGCCCCTTTGGGGCATTTTTTATTTGCGCAAGTATTCGGGGAAGTCAGACCTGACAGCAACGACCCGTGCCACGGCCTGTTTGGGCCAATTCTATCGCCTTACTTACAGGATTGACCTGATAGCTGACCAGTTCACTTGCCAAACGCTAAGGACCTGCTTACGGCCATAGAGGATCACAGGTTCAAACTGAGACATCATAAAATGCATAGGCCAGGACTCAGTGTCCTGGCCTATGCCTATCCCTAAACAGGAAATTTATTTCACATCCAGTATATCGACATCGAATGCCAGGACTGCATTACCAGGGATCGGACTGGACCCTTTACAGCCATACCCCAAATTGGGAGGAATAACCAACTTAATTTTACCCCCTTTTGCCACTTTGGTAAGACCTATCTGCCATCCCACTACTACCTGGCTTACAAGAAATGCCACATTACTTCCTTTGTCGAAAACCGTTCCATCTGTAAGTTTACCAGTATAATTGACCGTAACACGGGAATTGATCGTGGGCTTATTACCAGTTCCTTCAGCCAGCACCTGATAATACATACCACTTGGATCTTTAGTGCCCGTAATGCCATTAGCAGTCATATAGGCCTGCATAGCAGCATCATTTTCCGCATCAGTAGTCGGTGTACAGGAATTGCTGTTGTTGCTGTTTTTGTCACATCCCCACAGGGTCATGGCCAACGCCACACTCAGAAAAATAGAAAAAAAACGCATGGTTCAGAAGTTTGGTCGCAAATATAGGGTGCAGCGCCGGATTAACAGATAATATTAACAGCCATATCACAGTCTGCGAGAGGAATAAATCAGACATTATGGTCCGAGACGCTTTACCAGTTTTCGCTGCTGCATGACAAAGTAAAGGTTCCCAGAAAACATACAGTTTAATTTAATATATAATTCTACGAATGGCCACATAATGATAGCCTTCACAACACATACGTATAAACAACCTTCCGTCGTCCGTTCGATTTTATATCCCGACCTCTTCAATAGCGCACCAGTCACCTCAAAACATCGATCGGTCAATATAGACCTTTTTCATGGCTAGTACTTCTGAAATGATCTTCCCCCACCATCAGTAGCAGCACCTCAAATACCGGCGCAGCTCTACCAGGTCATAAAACACCTACCAATCAATGTCTTCTTGCATCTGCCCTCCCCCTCAATTTACACCGTCAAATTGCAGGCTATTCCACAGACTATTTACGAATCATTTAATAAGCGCGCTGGAAGCCCTAAAATGATCAAGGAGGAGTCCTTTTCACGCGGTACCCATCGACCCTCCCCACGTGCTTGACAGGTCATTGGATCGAGTTCCTTTGCACTAAAAATGGATGGACCAACCTCGGACACAGTCCCTGGAAAATGGAGAGGAATTGCCGGTTTAGACACCTCCCTATCTACCCTTCTCATTGGCCACATATTCCACCCTCCCACTGCCAGTTTGGCCGTCCACTAAATACGTTTTGCATTACCTGGTGTGCTTGGTTACAACTGCAGTTTTCCGCAGATCACCTCTCCAGATATCCTCATCGTCGCCAACCTGATACGCTTGCGACGAGTTGCATGACTAACGGAAAATTCAGACAGATCGATCCCCAATGGTTCAGCCAATTTTCTCTTCACCACTCTCACGTGCTAGTGAGGGGCCGCATTCTCAAGTAAACCAGGCCGCCGTTATTTTGATCGGGGGCACACTACCACGCTGCCCCTTTTCTATCATCCATCCTCGAAGTTGTTCACGGCTATCAATAACCTTGCATCGCCACGTCGGCAGCACCTTTATATTGAAGCCAATACACCGAGCGCGACTTACACGTCAGTGCGTTGGTCAACTATTATCGCGCACGTCAACTAGACGAACCGCCACAAAGCAGCCGTTCCACCCAACGGCTCTTACCAAAGCGCTATCCTCGTCAAACGTATTCATCAGCAGCAGCAGCACGTCGCCTTAAAAGTGCGCCACCTTCCCATTAAACATAAAATAGATACTTGTTTTTATACATCTGTTTTTGAGCAACAGCCGACGATAGCCGGAGCACGTACACTTTACGAGGCTTCGAAAACTCACGCTCCGTTGCGGACAATTTATTACAGCATTCAGCTAGCTGGTCACCGGAGAGGTGGTAGGCCGAAATAGTGCCCCGTTTCACCGAGCCTGTTCCCCTTTCACCTTTACACACAAACCGGGCTTTCGGAAGTAAATTTTAGCAACGGTCAAACAAGACTTCATTCAGGTGAATGAAAAAGGAAACCCAAAATGGGTCTTATTTGACCACGACAGACAAGGCACGGAGTAGAACAATAAGCGCAGCCAGCGCAGGGCATTTTTTACTGGTCATACACCCACGACAAATGTTGACTGAAAACTTCAAAAAAACAAAGCCAGCTTTTTCTGTCCTCTTCGAACTGGGTCTGTTTCGCCGGAAAGGTTTCCGCGTCCCTGGAGATACGAGGATCTTGACACAAAAATGGAAGGAGGGAAAATGACTCTCCAAAAGGGGGCATCCAGAAAGTTGATGCCAGCGGGAGTCGGTGGTTTGTAATGGAAAAAAAGGACGGCTTAGGATGATTTTCAATAAAGCAACTCGTACCCGCCACCATAAGTTCGCGGGGAACAATTATCGTGTAAAATGGCCCGTCGTCTAATTCAATGCGAAATACAGGCAGATCCTCTGCGAGCATTTGGGGCATTTTCCTTATTGCCCAGAAAATGCATCGCCAGTCAATTATTGCAATTGAAAGAAATATGAATCTCTCTTAAGGGATCTGAGGTGCGTCAATCCAAATTCCACAATTGGGAATCACCTGCATACTAATTACGGCCTTGGCAAACTTCTCCAACACCTGGTTTGCGAGCCAGCAGAAGTTATCTGCATCTCACTCCACTAATTCACTGCCGGCGTTCAGTATCTTTTATCAAATCGTACCAGCTGAATGATCATTCCGTAGGTGGCCATCTGTTACTATAGTTATGCAACCTGTCAGAAAATAACATTCCCAAACTTTTTGCTACTCCGCGAAAAATGTTGCTTCAACCTCGTAATCATCTACACTCTCTGAAGAGGGAAGCCCAAACAAAAATTAAACAATATTCATATTCAATAAATTACAATAAGTCACGAAAGGAAGTTCCGTTTCAAATTCACATATAGCGAATTTAATATTCTTTCTATTTACCATTTAATTGGCCTTCAAAAGAGCCCGGGCATTTTTGCCCTCACAGCACAACAGGTCCAAAATTGAGCAATGTGGGAGGAATCCTGTACGGTCTTCAAATACCTGTCGATACAGAACCGGCGATCGAAATCTCTGGTGTATATTTTTGGGCAAAACTTCATTCCGCAGATCAAGCCATTCTGTCACTTCTATTTTTTCAACAGGCTGCGTCGTCAGGCTGATCGAAGTTGACCAACCCAATTGCCTGATCGTCCATTCCCAACATGCCATGTTCCAGTCGACGAGAAAATTTACCTGCCTCGAATAGAGACTTTCCAGTTCATCCCGGTAGAATTCGAACCAGGGCGACCGGTTGTAACAAGACACGATCGTTTTCCAATGTTGGGACTGCCAGGAATACCGGTTAGCTATTCGGACGTCCTTCGTCATCTTTCGTTGTCCCCGGCCTTCCTCGAGGGGAATACTTAAGCTTACAGGTCCTCCGGCACCTGCCAGCACCAATCTGTTCCTAAAACTCATTTTTTGCCAGTTCTCATATACGTCAAACTCTATATGCGAAAAGTTATTTGCTATTTTATAAACATCAACTGGCGCTAAATATTCTATATCAATCAATAATGTACTCATTGTAATACTTTATTTAGAAAGGCTTAGAGTGTTCCACGAAAACAGTGCAATTGGCTGCTTACTGGGTGGAAACACCGCTACAAAAATTACCAATGACTAAAGTTAAAATACTTAAAACTACTTAAATAGCTATTAAATTATAAGCTAACTATATTAGATGTTGATTAAGAGACGATTTCAGTTTTTAGAAACCTCGCTGCACTAATATTCTTAGCATAGATTCCGTTAAAAGTACTTCCTCATTTTTGGCGGAAAAAATTATTCCCCTACTTTGTGTCCACAAAAAATAGACATGAATAAAAGGCTTCTAATGGGCTTATTCCCTATCCTGGTTTTGTCGTGTGCAAAGCCAACTGGCTTCCAGTACCTGGGGGTTAGAAATGTTAAAGTGATCAAATTCGGACTTAAGGAATCAACGGTTTCTTCGGAGGTCGGCTATTACAATCCCAATAAATTTCCGGTTACCATGAAACAGGCGGAGGTGGATGTTTATGTGAACAACATTCTTTTTGGGCATAGTATTTTGGATTCAACGATTCGAATTCCCAAAAGAGACAGCTTCTATATTCCCGTCCTATTAACTGTCAATATGTCTACAACAGCCATGAGTTTGATTCAAACACTGGGTGGCGGGCAAGACAGTGTGAAGGTCAAACTTGACGGAAAAGCCAGAGTGGGTCGAGGTGGAATTTTTATCAATTTTCCCATTAAATACAAGGGAATGCAGAAACTGAAGTTCTAAATGCGGCCAGATGCTGTAAAATAGTTTTCATTAAAACAGGTCATATAAGACTTTTAATATTGTCTTATATGACCTGTTTCATTTTAACTCATCCGTATACACATTTTTTATAAATAGTCTATTTTTTGCCAAAACACCAATTTCAAGCATTCTGAAGTACTGATTATTGCAGCATCAAAACCCTAACCGGTCGTTGGAAAAACTAACTGAAGGAGCAAACAAAAGGTCATAAATGACCTATTCCAATTTTTTGACTTATACTGTTTTTTACCGAAAACCGCCTAAACAGGGGTACTGCAAGAATCCTGGCAGCGGTCATTTTTGACACATTCGATAAGGTGTGAAAAACTGAAATTGGCGATTGTCAACTATAAAATGTCAGGCAACCATAGGTCTTATTTGCCCCGACACGATTTGCAGCGAGTTACCAAATTACATCCCACTGCAGTTTTTCGAAGTGCGAAACAGGGTTGCCTTGAGAGTCATTTTAGACTTGGCGCGTAACTGTAACTGAGTAGGAAGATCTTAAAATTTCCAAATTTGAAACTCCCCAAAATGTTAGATTAATGTTGAGAACATCGGTCTTTTTAGACAGCTGCTTAACGAAGTCGTCCCAATTTTTTTCCTCCCCATTTGCTGGAGATTCCCTAACCTCCACTCGCTCGATAGGTCTTATTTGTCCTTTCGTAGTTACGCTTAGGCCGTTCCCGACGCGCCCCAGGTTAGCAATTTTAGCCATATCGACTTTAAAATTCCGACTATGATAGGTCGTTTTTAACCGCCGTAAAAAGCGCTTTCAACAACTGAACTTATTAAATACAGACAAACCAATACGTCCTGTTTGACCTGCTTAGGCCGTTCAGAATTTCGCCCACTTGACCTGAAGCCAGGAATTCTTGGTCGCATTTTCTTAACCTGGTCGGTCATTTCCCATCAAACAGTCATCAAAAGGCGCGTCAACGAAGGTCTATTTTGACCTCATCGAAAGTTATCAGCAGCAGAAAGGTGGGATATTCAAGCTGTTTTGAAAGGGAAAAAAAGGGCAAACTTGACAGTTCATCTTACCATATATATAAGGCATAAATTAGTGGACGGCCACCTGCAAGTTTCGGGTAGGTGAAATGGAAGCAATCGGAGATTCCAGAACGAGTCATTTTTACCCTACTCCACTGGACTTATGCCTTCTCTCCAAAGTGGGTCATTTATAACTTATTTTCATCGTACACGGCAGTGACGGCAAGTGGGTCAAACTAGACATACAAATCTGAAGTACGGCCTACAGCAGTCCTAAAATCCTATCCGCACATTAGACATATTTGACCTATTTATCTACACTGCAGAGGACGGTATTTAAAGCAGTTTGAGATAATTTGAAGGCTGCCAAGGTATTTGTGGTGGGATAGATCAGGTCACAAAAGACTTTAAATGCGTCATCATCAAAGGTCTTTTAAGACCTTCCTGCAGGCCAAAAGTCAACAGCCCGGCGCCCTCAAAAGTGTCGGAGATTCGCTAAAGAAGGGGTCATATGGTCTCAGAAGTCCCTCTTCCAAAACGTCATAATAGACCTACATAAATGATTATCCAAGTATGCCGGAAGGGTTAAATCAACCCTCCTTTATTGATTTACTGTGGTCAAAAAAGACATTTCATTTTGCCCTGCACGGGAGCTGGCAGCTGCCGGTCTCACGCACGGCAAGGTCAAAATTGATCTTCACATTAGGGGCAACTGGAATCGTTTTACTCACTAGTAAATAGCTTAGCTGGTCAACTAATTAGCATTTCAGGCAATTACTAGGCTCACCAGAAAGGAAAAACAAGCCCTGCAAAAAGGTCATATTTACCCTGTTTATTGCATCAGAAATTGGCTGGTAAATGGTCCCCCACCCCCAAAGGAAGGTCTGCCGTAAAGCACAAAGCCACCATCAGACATAGTCATAAAAGACCATTTTCGGATAATAATTATTTGTCTAAACAGACAGTAGCTGCCTCCTATTTTTTAGCAAATAACTGGGAATGCAGGTCGTTAATAAGCATCAAAACAGCGAAGATATTATCATCCCTGGTACCTACAAGTTGTCTAATAAGACCTTAATAACCAAAACATGAAAACGTCTACTTCGACGTTAGCTAGGGCTATTTGATAGGTCGTATAAACTAACAGGTAACAGCCATAATGTCAGAAATGCAGCCCGTTTTGTTGCTGTTTTTAGACTGGAAGACGGGGCTGCTCGACTTCATTATAGGTGTTTATTGAGGTTTTTTTGAAGAAAATGACTTCCCTAGCTTCCAATAACATAGCAGAAAAAAGCTTTTCCTTATCGCTTCGGCCGTATAAAACGGGCACCTATTTAACTAAAAACTTTCTTTACGCATCTACCTCAACCAGCAAAAGGCAGGTCTATTTAGACCTCCCTTCGATTACTACCTATTAGATCATAAATAACCTTTTCAAAAAGTGTTATAAACTCTTCCGCTTGCATCTCAGGATTTCGATTTCAACAGGTCATTTATTACCCGGTAAAGACCTCAGTCCCTTTTACCCAAATGATGACTTTCACCTAGTCCTTTTTGACCTTACCGCATCAAAACTAAAAAAGACAAAATAGACTTAGTAGCCTGTATCCTAAAAGTCTGCTGTCATCCGGTTACGAAACGTCATAGATGACCAAATCAATAAACTCTAATTACGTCATCTATGTCCATCTTGTTGCACCATCAAAAAGGTCAAATAAAACTCAATATTTGTCACTTTGGTTTTGCTCCTATATCCCGATTTAGGGCATAAAAAAAGCCATTTCCTGCTGGAAATGGCTGTATTCAAATAGATTATTTTATATCTACATTCCTCCCCCATCTTCGGGTTTCTTGCAGCATTTAGGCAGCTTTTTATAAGCCTCAGCGTCTGCAGTTACATCATCAGCATCATAGCCTGCGTTGGCAATAGCGGTCTTTACGTTTTCGACATTGGTGCGGTCACTGATGAATGTCACTTTGGTCACTTTTTTCTTGTAATCAACGGTGACTTTTTGAACGCCATCCTCACGTTTCAGGAACTCTTCAATGCGCTTCTTGCAGCTTTCACATTGTACGGTGGGGGTCTTGATCGTAACGTTTTGCACGGCCTTGGTCTGGCTAAATCCAGTTACCAGTAAGCCCAGCACAGCGATCAACATAAGAATTAGCTTCTTCATACAGACATAGTTTTGCCAAATATAGCTATTTCCCATTCCAGTTGCCAGGATCCTGGCTCCACTTTAACAAAACCTCCTGCTGATCCGCAGAAACCAATCCTTTTTCAATAGCAAGATCTATGAGCACGGGATAATTGGTTAGTGACTTATAGGTAATTCCCGCTTTTTCAAAGGCATCCTTTGCCACCGGAAAACCATAGGTGAAGATAGAAACCATACCAATTACTTCTACACCAGCAGCTTTTAACACGTCAACCACCTGCAGGCTGCTTTTTCCTGTAGAGATAAGGTCTTCTACGACCACGACTTTCTGGCCAGCGGAGTAAGATCCCTCGATCTGGTTACCCAATCCATGCTCTTTGGGTTTGGGACGTACATATATATAGGGAAGTTTGAGCTGGTCGGCGGCCATAGCTCCCCAGGGAATACCTGCCGTTGCTACACCTGCCAGCAACTCCGCTTCGGGAAACTGTTCGAAGATCACATTACACATTTCCGACTTTACGAAATCACGGATATAGGGAAAAGACAGCACCTTGCGGTTATCACAATAAATGGGACTTTTCCATCCTGAAGCCCAGGTAAATGGTTCCCCTGGATTCAATTTAATAGCATTAATTTGTAGAAGCTTTTCGGCTACTGCCTTCTCATTCTGGGACATAGTGTGATTTTATTCGATCCGGCGAAATTGGCGGATGGGCCCGGAAAATGGAAAATTATTTATGCACATCAAGATATACTTTAACGACAAACCTTTGTTCCTTACAGACTCGATCACACCCGAGATCGAGCCGTATGCACACCACGACGATGCCGTGCTGATCGATGAATTCTCCACCCCTGGCGTTAATTCGATGATACACGAGATGCGGCAGGAAAAGATCCATGCTGGCATCTACTTACATAGTAATCTTGATGAACTGGAAAAGACTTTTCGGAAGAAATTTACCCTCGTTCAGGCTGGTGGCGGCCTGGTGTTGAATGACGACGGGGACCTCCTGATGATATTTCGTCGCGGGAAATGGGACTTACCCAAAGGAAAATTGGATGCCGGTGAGTCACTGGAAGCCTGTGCTGTACGGGAAGTACAGGAAGAGACCGGCGTTCAGCAGGTGGTATTGGAGAAGCCTTTGGTGGTGACCTACCATACTTATGATGAAAGCGGTAAACATATCCTGAAAGAATCACATTGGTACCTGATGAAAGCTCCGGGTAATCAGGCGCTGATACCACAAACGGAAGAACAGATCTCAGCACTTAAATGGGTCCCTGCCAGTGAGGTTACGGACTATAGCAAAAACACTTTCCCTTCTATTATAGACGTATTGCAGGCTGGTGGCTATTTGTAAACAGCTGCACGCGGAATTGCTTTCTTATTTTCTGGCCAGGATAGCCACCGTCAGACGGCTAATGCATACCAGCTTATCCCGCTCATCGACAATGCGGATATCCCAAACATGGGTGGTAGCACCGATATGAATCGGGCTGGCTGTACCAGTCACAAAGCCGCTACGCACTCCTCTCACATGGTTTGCATTGATCTCAAGCCCTACGCACATAGCCTTCGACTGGTCAATAACCAGCGCAGAAGCTACGCTGCCCAGTGTTTCGGCGAGTACACAGGACGCACCGCCATGCAACAAGCCAAATGGCTGATGCGTACGCTGATCTACGGGCATACGTGCTTTAAGAAAATCAGGACCTACTTCGGTAAACTCAATACCAATCACCTCTGCAATGGTGTTTTTACCAAGTGGATGCAAGTCCTGCACCTGTACGTCTTTCTGAAACCAGATCATAAAAGGTAAGTTGATTTACCACAGCAGTGCGTAGTGGTCTCCGGACGGAAAACGGTTATTATCCTCTAGCAAAACCATCCACTAATTACCTGGGGTTTTGTAACGAGCGCGCCACCACCTCAGGTAAGAAACGCATCACGTCGCCCCCATTCCGCAGCACGTCCCTGACCAGGGTAGAAGCTATCGAAGTATATTGGGGTAGGCAGGTCAGGAATATCGTTTCTATATTGTTATCGAGACTGCGATTCATATCTGCAATCGCTTTCTCGTATTCGAAGTCGTTTACATACCGAATGCCTCTTACGATGAAATTGGCGCCTACTTTCCGGCAGCAATCCACCGTCAACCCTTCATATAACATGGCGCTTACTTTAGGAGTATCCTTGTAGATCTCCTGTATCCAGCTGATCCTTTGCTCGTCGGCAAACATGGGTGTTTTATTGATGTTACGCCCAATGCCTATCACCAGTTTATCGAACAATGGCAGCGCCCTGTTGATGATGTCGAGGTGACCGACTGTAATAGGATCGAATGTTCCGGGAAATAAAGCAATTCGTTGCATAAAATGGATTGTACGATGACAAGGACTCCATCCTTAATTCATACTTCCTCTCCCGCCTGAAAGCAGGTACAAAGCAGCCATACGAACGGCTACACCATTCTCTACCTGGTTAAGGATGATGGATTGTTTGCTGTCTGCCGCATCACTGTCCAGTTCTACGCCCCTGTTGATGGGGCCGGGGTGCATGATCACCACCTCTTTATTAAGGCTATCCAGCAGCTGTTTGTTGATGCCATAGGCCAGACTGTATTCACGTAAAGAGGAGAACAAAACCTGATTTTGACGCTCGAGCTGTATGCGCAATACATTTGCCACATCACACCACTCCAATGCCTTCCGCAGGTTGTATTCAACACGTACATCAAAAGCTTCCTGAATGTATTTGGGGATCAATGTGGGCGGACCTGCTACCATGATCTCCGCTCCCATTTTTTTCAACAGGTAGATATTGCTCATGGCTACACGGGAGTGCATGATATCGCCAATGATCGCCACTTTCAGCCCTTCCAGTTTGCCTAATCGTTCACGCATGGAGAATGCATCCAACAACCCTTGTGTAGGATGTTCGTTGATGCCATCTCCGGCATTGATGATTGCTGCAGGAATATGTTTGGCGAGGAAATGCGGTGCACCGCTGGCACTGTGTCGCATCACCACCATATCCACTTTCATGGAAAGGATGTTGTTGACAGTATCCAGGAGGGTTTCTCCTTTTGAAACGGAAGAACCGCTGGCTGTAAAATTGATGGTATCGGCACTCAGGCGCTTTTCTGCCAATTCAAAAGAAATACGGGTGCGGGTGGAATTCTCGTAAAATAAATTCACGATGGTCACATCCCGCAGGGAAGGTACCTTTTTGATGGGTCGCTGTAATACTTCTTTGAATTCCGTAGCAGTATCTAAGATAAGCTGGATGTCCTGATGGGTAAGATCCCTGATGCCGAGCAAATGTTTAACTGAAAGTTGCATGTCGGGCAGCAAAATTAGAGCAAATAATGTTATGGTGCAAAATAAGGTATCTCACAGGATACTAACATCTTACATTAACACAACTTCTTCTTTTCCATCCCTTTCCTTCCAGAACACTTTTACCTTCTGGGAAATAATGGAATCGATCGACTTTCCTACATAGTCTGCCTGTATGGGCAACTGGCGGCTAAAACGACGATCAATCAGGATACACAATTCGACCTTGGCAGGCCGGCCAAAGTCCAGCAGGGCATCGAGCGCAGCCCGGATGGTACGACCGGTCCAGAGTACGTCGTCGATAATCACTACATTCTTATTTTCAATACTAAAAGGGATGTCCGTATGATTGGGGGCGTGAAGTGACGTTCGCACGTCATCGCGGTAAAAAGTGATGTCGAGCTTGCCATATTTAACCAATACGGGCGGCACCAACTGGCGGATCTCCTGTACAATCTGGTCTGATACAAAAATCCCCCGGGGCTGAATGCCAATCAGTACCGTATTTTCCAGGTTTACGTGATTTTCCAGAATCTGGTGCCCCAATCGCTTGATGGTAATAGCCAGTTGTTGCTCGTTCAAAACCGTTTTCATATCAATAGAATTAATCTCCACCAAGCCGCCTGAACGCTTGACTCAGGCTCTTTTCAATGGAAAAATTTCCATAAAAATAAGAAACCACTGTCAATGACAGTGGTTTTGCCTTAAAGAATATGTTACAGCATGAGCCAGGGGGCTACCGGCTATTGGGGCTCGCGTAGAAGAGGCTTTCATACGCCGCAACACACCTGATCCACAATATTGCTACCGGCAATAACGTTCATTTTTCATGGCGGAGTTTCCCCCCTGCTGCTGCATCCTGCTCCTTACTTGCTACCCAGTATGTAAAATGCACCGATCTGTATAACGCTGTTCTTGACTTTGTAGTCACCAGACTCTTTGCCCAGGTTGCTAAGTCCCAGGTTGAAACGCGCGTTGAAACCGATATTCGATTTGGTTACATAACCAGCACCAAAAGCCCAGGCAAAATCAAAAGTTTTGTAACCATCCTTAAGGTCCTCCTTTTCTCCATCAGACTTAGCTTTGGCACTTAACAGAAAACCCAGTTGGGGACCAGTGTGCGCAAAGAATCCGCTTTCGTGGTTGTATTGGGCAAGTAAAGGCAAATTGATGTAGGTGAGGTTAATGGTCGATTTGCCAGATACGCCTTCATATTCCCAATCACTCTTTGCTCCTTGTGTTGAGAATACCAACTCAGGATGGAAACTGAATTGTTCAGCAAACGCTACGTCGGCAAATCCACCGAAGTGAATACCCAGTTTCATTTTATTACCTTCCACATCACCTGCTACATTGGAAAGGTTCAAACCAGCCTTGGCGCCATACTTTACCTGTCCAAAAGACAACAGATTACCACCTGCGAGCAAAAGAACTAAGAAAAACTTTTTCATGATCACGTTTTATTGGTTAATGATAGTGCAAAACTCAGCTAAATCAGTCCTGCCGGCAATAACATGAAGATGTGGTTTTATCGCCCGGATACTCACCATCACTCGTACTCGCTACCCACCCAATTGTCGCTAGCAGGTAATGAAATGTCGAATTAAGCGAATGAATCACACAATACCACCCGGATTGAATGTGTGACATGTATAACGCTTAATCAGCAAACCAATCTTGTAGTGATAAAATCTAGCAGACACACACAATAAAAATTACGTTTATACATTTTTATACGGCATTGCTACATGTAGTATGGATCCGATTTCTTATTTCACAAAAACCACAAAATGAAAAAGGTTTTATTCGCAGCATTAATGACAATTGCAGCTCAAGGTGTATTTGCACAAGTAAACAAAGGTCAATGGTTGGTCGGTGGTAACGCCTCCTTCAGTTCCCAAAAGACCGGCGATTCTGATGCAGGAAAGAGCACCAGCTTTACGATTAGCCCCAATGCAGGTTATTTTTTCATCGACAAACTTGCCGGCGGTCTACGTGTTTCATTCGAAAGTGATAAAAACAAGAGTGACGACGATGCCACAAGCACCTTCCTCATCGCTCCTTTTGCCCGTTATTATTTCCTGCCAGCAGCAGAAAAACTGAACATCCTGGCAGACGTTAGCTATGGCTTTGGTAGTACCGGCAAAGGAGATAAGCAAAGTCTTAGCGGTTTCACGATCGCCGCAGGCCCTGCATTATTCCTTACACCCAATACTGCGCTCGAATTCACATTGGGTTATGAGTCTTTCAAGCTCGAACACGCTGCCGACAGAACCAATTCTTTCGGTGTTAACGTAGGCTTCCAGATCCACCTCGGTGGCGGAAAGAAATAATTGATTCAAATATAGCCAATAAGAAAGGGCCGTCTTCCATTCGCGATAGAAGACGGCCCTTGTATTTTATACCCTACAGGTGAAGTTATGCTTCCTGCAGGAATGGATAACGATAATCGGTAGGGGGCACGAATGTCTCTTTGATCGTACGCGCACTCAACCAGCGATACAGGTTCAGGATAGAACCAGCTTTGTCGTTGGTACCGGAGGCACGGGCACCACCAAAGGGTTGTTGTCCCACTACAGCGCCTGTCGGCTTGTCGTTGATGTAGAAATTGCCTGCAGCATTGCGCAGCTTGTTGGTAGCGAGCTCCACTGCTGAACGGTCCTGCGAAAGGATAGAACCTGTCAAGGCATAAGGAGAAGTGCTGTCTACCAACGCCAGTGTTTCTTCAAACTTGTCGGCGTCGTATACATAGATGGTCAAGACGGGTCCAAAGATCTCCTCGCACATGGTGACGTACTTAGGATCTTTTGCTTCGATCACTGTAGGCTGTACGAAATACCCTTTCGACTTATCGCAGTCGCCGCCTACCCAAATCTCAGCTTTCGGATCTTTCTTTGCGTTGTCGATATAGCTCTTGATCTTGTCAAAGCTCTTTTCATCGATCACCGCATTCACGAAGTTGGTGAAATCTTCCACTGTCCCTACTTTAAAACTCTTTACGCCTTCGATCAGCTTTTGCTTTACTTCCGCCGCCATATTCGAGGGAATATACGCACGAGACGCAGCAGAACATTTCTGGCCCTGGAATTCAAAAGCGCCGCGCAACAAAGCAGTCACCACCGCATCGGGCAATGCACTTTTGTGTGCCACTACGAAATCCTTACCGCCTGTTTCGCCTACAATACGGGGGTATGAGCGATAGGAAGACATGTTTTTGCCAATGGTTTCCCACATGTTATTGAATACGCCTGTAGATCCTGTAAAATGCACACCGGCAAAATCACGATGCGTGAAACATACTTTACCCAGTGTAGGCCCGTCTACGTAAATCAGGTTGATCACACCATCCGGCAGACCAGCTTCCTGCATAATACGCATGAACATTTGTGCAGAATACACCTGTGTATTGGCTGGCTTCCATACTACCACATTACCGCACATGGCTGCAGATGCCGGCAGGTTGCCACCAATAGCCGTGAAGTTGAATGGCGTCACTGCCAGCACAAAGCCTTCCAGCGGGCGGAACTCCAGCCTGTTGTGCATACCAGGACTACTGATGGGTTGTTGCTTATAGATCTCACTTAAAAAGTGTACGTTGAAGCGCAGGAAATCGACGATCTCGCAGGCAGCGTCGATCTCAGCCTGGTAGGCGTTCTTGCTTTGCCCCAGCATGGTGGTACCGTTCATATAAGGACGGTATTTGGTAGCAATAAGATCTGCCGCTTTCAGGAAGATGTTGGCGCGGTTCTCCCAGCTCATGGCTGCCCAGCTTTCTTTGGCTGCCAACGCTGCGGTGATCGCTTCGGTGATATGTTTTTCTTCTCCATGGTGAAAATAGCCCAACGTATGTGCTATTTCATGCGGAGGATGGATGGCTACTTTATTTCCGGTACGGACTTCTTTTCCGCCGATGTACATGGGAATATCGGCCTCCTGGCTTTTCAACTCAGCCAGCACCTCTTTCAATCTTTTCTTTTCTGCCGAACCCGGTGCATAATTCAGCACAGGATCATTGACCGGCATGGGATACGAAAAATAACCTAAGCTCATATTCTATGTGGTTTATTACTTGTTATTAATTCCAACGATTAGATAACGGTTGCCAGACTGACGGAACCATACTGCTCCATCCCCGATCATAGCGCCCTGGTCACGACGGAAAATCTGCCGCAGGTTTTGCTGTAGCAGCGCCGTACGCACCTTTTCATTGAACAGCGAATCGTATTGTTGCAGGAATTGTTGCTGGTGGGCAATCTTCGGATTGCGCAACGGATAGTCGACCACCTGCGCAACGCTATCCCGCTGGCCGTTGGTCACCCAGCCGCGTAAACGTATCAGAAACTGCTTGAAACCGACAGGATCAGAAAAGCCGGCGTTCTCCCAGCTGGCCGGGATACTGCCATCCGTAAAGACACTGTCATCCCCCAATGGGTCCAACGCTGCCTGCTGGTCATGCGCTGGAATCAGTTCCCTCGCATTACTGGTTGCCGGCGATTGGGCAACAGTATCTTCTTGGCCATTGGCAACTTCCTTCCCTGCCCCGTCACCGCAGGCGGTAAAGGCCATCAACACCGATAATAACAACAAGCGACTCATGTTATCTGTTTTAGTTCAACATTGACATTGAGCGGCAAGGGTCGCTGTCTGACCAGGGGTTAATTACCGGGAAAAGCGTACAGTTTTAGACCTGTGCTTCTTTTTCCATCATCAGGTAAGCTTTGATAAAGCCGTCCAGTTCTCCATCCATCACCGGCTGCACGTTACCTACTTCAAAATCGGTGCGGTGATCCTTGATCATTTTGTAAGGATGGAATACATAACTGCGTATCTGGCTTCCCCACTCGATCTTCTTTTTATTGGCATTTGCGGCATTTTTCAATGCTTCGCGCTTGCGCATCTCTTCTTCGTAAAGGCGGCTTTTCAACATCTGCATGGCCATCTCCCGGTTTTCTCCCTGTGTGCGCGCCTTCTGGCACTCCACAATGATTCCACTGGGATTGTGCTTCAATCGTACAGCTGTTTCCACCTTGTTTACGTTCTGTCCGCCTTTACCACCGCTTCGGTAGAATTCCCATTCCAGGTCAGCCGGGTTCACGGCCACTTCGATGCTATCGTCTACCAGCGGGTATACGTAAATAGAAGCGAAGGAGGTGTGACGCCTTGCATTGCTGTCGAAGGGGGAGATACGTACCAGGCGGTGCACACCGCTTTCCGCTTTCAGGAAGCCGTAGGCAAACGGACCGTCAAACTGCAGCGTAGCGCTTTTAACGCCTGCGCCATCTCCGTCTTGCCAGTCCAGTTCGGTCACCGACCACCCCTGCTTCTCGCCATACATGCGGTACATACGTGCCAGCATTTCGGCCCAGTCCTGGCTTTCAGTACCACCTGCACCGCTATTGATCTGCAGCACCCCTGGCAATTCATCTTCCGGCTGGTTCAGTGTGCTCTTGAACTCGGCTTCCTCCAATTGCAGCAGCGAGCGCTCATAGGCTTCCCGTGTTTCCTCTTCAGACGCCTCGCCCGCTTTCCAGAAGTCGAAAAGAACGGCAAAATCCTCTACAGAAGCCTCCGACTGCTCATACAGTTTTACCCAGTACTCGTTCAGTTTGGTGTTCTTAAGAATGTCGGTAGCGCGCTTGTTGTCATCCCAAAATCCGGGCGACAACGATAATTGTTTATCCTGGTTTATCTTATCACGTCTGTTATCGACGTCAAAGAAACCTCCTCAGGACCACAACACGGTCCCTCATAGCTTTGATAGATTCTTGTGTCATAAGGGCGCAAAGATAATGATTAGTTCCGTTGGCCGTCAGTCAGCAGGCCGGGCATAATAATTATGGTTAAGCATTGATTAATAGGCGATCAATGCGGGAAAAATTCTCTTATTTCGTGCGAAGAAATGGCAGCCGACCGGCAAGCCCTGTGTCAACCCTGTACGATCATTGTGTTTGCCATTGGTGCCTCCGGGGTATTAAATAGCTGGCTCGTACCTGGATGACACATACCCCGCACAAGGCCCCCACCCGATTTCTACCAGTTTCAAACAACAAAATGTTATATATGAAGTATGTATCTTTTTTAGCTACCTCCTTGACTTTCATCCTGTTCCTCGCCGCCTGCGGTGATGCTGGCACCAAAACGGAGCCCGAAGCCGCCAAAACGGATTCGGTGCGCCTGTTCGAAGGCCCGGTCGACTATGCCGCTGATACCACCAAGCTGGTTGGTTTCGTGGCTTATAACGAGGCTTCTACTGAAAAAAGACCTGCTGTTCTGATCGTTCCGGAATGGTGGGGATTGAATGAATACCCGAAAACACGGGCCCGCCAGCTGGCCAACCTGGGCTATGTAGCCCTGGTTGCGGATTTCTACGGCAACGGACTGGCGGTTGATAGCCCTTCACAGGCCGGCAACCAGGCAACGAAGTTCTACACGAACCCAGCCCTGATCAATGCCCGTTTTACAGCCGCATTGAATAAGCTCAAGAGTTATCCCCAGGTGGATACCACCAAACTGGCTGCGATCGGCTATTGCTTTGGCGGTTCCATGGTGCTGAATGCGGCCAAAATGGGCGCCCCGGTTAACGGGGTGGTTAGCTTCCATGGAGACCTGCGCGGTGTGCCTGCCGATAAAAACCTTTTGAAGGCAAAGATCCTGGTATGCCATGGTGCTGCTGATTCTTTCGTTCCGCAGGAGCAGGTAGACGCCTTTAAAAAACAAATGGACTCTATCGGTGCCGACTACACCTTTAAGGCTTACCCCGATGCTGTACATGCTTTTACCAATCCGGGTGCTACTGAAATTGGTCAACGCTTTGGTATGAACATCAAATACAACGCAGCAGCCGATACGGCGTCGTGGAAGGAGATGCAGGATTTCTTCGGTAGGATCTTCCAATAAGTTAACGCCATCATAATATTCAGCCCGGCTGCCCGTAAAGGGCTACAGCCGGGCTTTTTTGGCCCTATGCCGGTTTTGCATCCCCGTGGGATTTGCTATCTTTCTCTTCCAAAACCCATCGAGCCATGCGAACTGCCCCATCCCTACTGCTTGCAGCAGTCAGTATGTTGGTACTTTCTCAAAAGAGTACAGCACAGGATTCCACTTCCTCTTCCACACTCACCCTTGGCAGGGTGACCTTACAAAAAGAATATACGCAATCCATCACGATCAAGGGTACTGACCTGGAAAGAATGCCTTTTGCGTCCCTGTCCGAGGCACTGCAGGCGTGGAGCCTTGGCTACCTGAGCACCGATAACAACATCATCTTTGCGGTCGACGGCGTGATCATCAATGATGTGAATGTGTATAGCAAATATGATATAGAAGAAGTAGTGCTGGTGCAGAATGCGGTCAGTACGCTAAATGGTGCCACCACCTCGCAGGTGCTGGCCCTGGTCAAGACAAGACGCCGTGGCCTTGGCAGTTCCGGACTCACCGTGGCTGGGCAGTCGTACCAGGTTAGGGCCGATCGGAAACAACATCCCAATCTACCAACGGATGCCACATCAACCATAAACTATTTTCATACCTATCACGTGGGAGGCTATTACAACAGCCGGTCCGTTCAATTCAATGTATCAGCCAATTACCTGCGCGATGTCTCACCCTTTTTAGCCTCTCCGGGTGTACAGGTCATAAAGCCGATGAGTAATGACCGGTTAGGCATCAATGGCTGGCTACAGGCACAACTAGGACGAGCCCATGAACTTACCTTTCGCATCAACGCCACGCCGCAGTTTGGCGGGTTTGAAGAACGCATTGACAGAACCAATCCCGTTTGGAACTATTTCAATACACGCAAAGACAGGATCTCCATTGTCAATCCCTCATTGGGCCTAAGGTCCAGCTTAGCCAAAGGATTAACGAATGAATTCACGGTCGTTTACGCCACGGGTACAGGCAAAGTGGATGTTGAAACCGAACAGAAAGGGGCCGCCATTTCTTATTATAAGGGACACTCCACCACGAAAGCCAATCAATGGGTAGTCATGGACAATGTCACTTACCACGCGCCGTTGAATAAAGATTGGTCACTGAACCCTTCACTGAGTTTGTTTTACCGACATGTTCAGCATGAAATTACATCCTCTTCCAGTACCCAGGCACCTGGCGGCGGATTGGGTGGCGGAGGTAGCCTGAGTTCCAGTACCACGAAACAAAAGGGGGCTATCTTCCTCCTGACCCCCTCCATCAACCTGTATTACCGTAAGAGCTTTAATCTCCAGGCGGGTGTTCAAACCAACCTGTCTAAAACCAATGGAGCGCAAATCAACAAAGTACTACCCTTCGCCACCACCAGTATTGATGTTGTGAAGCTCTTCAGGCCACAAGGAACCACCAGCTTGCAGTTATTCGGTTCCATTGGCCAGGCCGACAACCTGGGCGATTACCGGCTGAATCTCGAAACGACTGTCTATATCCCCACCTTTGGCTATTTAACTTACCTGCCTGCCATTGCTCCTTTTCAACGGAAACAATCGCTGTGGAACTGGCATACGGGTACCAGACTAGGCTTATGGAATGGCCGTTTAACAGCTAACTATGCGTATGAAAGTCGTAGTTATGTTGGTATTCTTTTCCTCTCGGGGCCTCAAGGTCCATTGGTCACATTTGAAGAGTTGCTATCGCAGTCGCACAATCTCAACCTGCAATGGCAGGTGATGAATAACCAGTCGCTTAACTGGCGCACCAGTGTAAGTGCCGTGGCCACCCAACATCAAGTCAAGGGTTTGCAGCCCACTACTCCCACCCCACCCAATCCGGCCATATCACTCGACAACAAATCGACCTGGACGGGCGGTTGGGCAAACCGGGTAATAGCCTTCCAACGCCTGACAGCCGGTATAGATGTTCTCTATGCATTCAATCAGCCTAATTATGTATTGGGACTGGATATGGAACGCAAAGATGTAGTGTCGCTGGCCAATGTGTATGTGGGTTATGTATTTTCGTTGAAGGGCGCCAGCACACTGGAGTGTTATGCCAATAGCAGAAACCCTGCCCAAGACAAAGACCTGAACAACATTGCTTCTTACAAATATTATGGATTGGGATTCAAGGCTACATTGTAGGTAGTAGCTCTAAGCTGGCTTTACTATCAGGCTACCTGATCCTTATAAAGGGGCAATGTGAAGGAGAATGATGTTCCTTTACCGGGTTCGCTTTGCACAGAGATGTCGCCACCATTCTTTTGCAGAAACTCTTTACACAATTTCAGGCCAAGGCCCGTACCTGTTTCTGCATTGGTGCCTTTGGTGGTAAAATAAGCATCGCCGAAAATGCGCTGCATATGTTCGTGGCTCATACCAACGCCCGTGTCTTCGACCGTCACCTCTACCTGCATGGACTTTTCTGTTGCTCCTACATATACGGTTCCATGTTTGGGAGTATACTTGATCGCATTCGACAGCAGGTTGCGCAATACGAGGTTGACCATCTCCCGGTCTGCATAGCAATACATGGGTTCATCCAGCCTGCATTCCAGGTACACCTCTTTGTTCTCTGCCTGCAATTGCAACAACTGTAGTACCTCGATCATCATGCGTTGCACATCCAATACTTCGGGATTGACGGTAGCATGTTTCATTTGCGATTTGGCCCATTGCAGCAGGTTTTCCATCAGACTGGTCGTATAATTCATTTCTGTGGCAATACCAGGCACCATTTCTACGATCTCCTGTGGCGATAATTTATAGCGCTGCATGTTGTAAAACAAGTTGCGTAAAGCGTACATGGGCGTTTTGAGATCGTGTGCTATGACGGAGAACAGCTTGTTCTTTACCTGGTTCAGCTCCGACAATTCGCGGGTCTGTTGCTCCAGCAGTAAGGCCTTTTCTGCAATCACCTGTTTCTGCCGGGTGATCTCCATGGTCCTGCGGTGCAGCTCACGGCTTTTCCCTATGATGCTTTGCTGATAATCAGTATTTTCCTTTTTGATCAGGAAAAGCGTATAGAATATGAACCCAAGTGCCGTGATATGATGAAAAACAAACAGCCAGTAATTAACAGCCGCCAGCCTGAAGTAATAATCATGAGGCACCACCGTAGCAGCCAGATAGCAGGCTGCCGACCAGCAGAAGGCAAAGATGATGCTGGGCAACTTCTGGAGGAAAAATACGGCCATCACGCCATAGAGGATGAAAAACAGGGAAACACCGGCATCTACTTTTCCCAGGTAAACCAGACAGGTAACCAGGGGATATATGCTGAAATATACCAGTCTTGCAGCCTCATAATAATGTTCGTAGGTCAGCCACAGAATGATCACACCAATGGCCAATGGTGACACCACTACATACCAGACCAGGGGTGGTAAATGATCGTTGCTGAAGATCCCTGCCAGGGTGAGCAGCAGGCCCGCCAGCATGCTGAAGAAATTAAGCTGGTTGAAGATACTGAGCCGCCGTTTCTCATATTCCTCCATATTACCGTGTACGCCGATCGATCTGATGAAATCCCATAGCTGGTTCATCGATTGGAGGATGGGCTGCACGGGAGATGATTTCCCAGGATTGAATTTGATTAGGCGTATCAGGGTTGGTGGTTTTAAGAGATATGAGGAAAGATAGTCATAAAACTGTTGTAATGCAAGCTTGGGGCAGGCTTCATCTATTATAACAATACAATGTGTTGGAAAACATATCGATAAGGCTGTTGCTTTTTCAAAACTCCCGTTGGAAATCCAAAATATATGTTAATTTCACCGCTTTAATTACCCAAATTAATCACTATGAAAAGACTTACACTCCAGCTTTTTCTTTGTTTGATCCTGATTAGTGCAGTAATACCCGGCAGCTATGCAGCCACCGCCTCCGAGCCTGTTACAACTACTGCACCTGCTTCTGCTGAGCCCGATCCCAACACCGTCAATGCTGCTATGAAAGAGTTCAAGAGCCTTTCCCGCGCTGAAAGAAAATCAAGGATGAAGGACGCCAAGAAACTGCTGAAGCAGTACAAGGCTGATAAAAAGGCTGGGAAAGACGCCGAGACCGACCAGGTGCTGCTCGCCATCCTGGCTATCCTGCTGCCACCGCTGGCGGTTTACCTGAAAGTAGGTGAAATAAACGGGAAGTTCTGGTTGAGCCTGATCCTGACCCTGCTTTTCTGGATCCCCGGTGTGATCTACGCTTTACTCGTTGTATTCGACGCAGTATAATCGAACATATTGTAACCTTTTATAAAAGCTTCTCTCCTAACCGGAAGGAGCTTTTTTCTTTTATACAAGTAATTGTTAAAGCCCCTGCTGCCGTATGTAGCCGTTCCCTTTCCTGCATCCAGTAACCATAAAATCATACGTTATGCAAAAATTAATAGCTGTCCTGACATTGATGATCCTGTTTGTCGCCTGTGCTCCCAAAAGCCGTCCTACAGTCAGTGAAAGAGCCGATAGCCCGTTGACCAATACCCGTTGGAAACTAGTCAAGCTGACCAGCCTGCCCAATGGGCTACCCCCATTAACCAAAGATGTATTCATTCAACTGGATACCGGGAGGATCAAAGGGTTTGGTGGTTGTAACAATTACTTTGGGGGTTATACCCTGTCTGGCCAAAGCCTGCGGTTTACAGGCGTTGGCAGCACCAAAATGTTTTGCCAGGAAACCATGGAGGTAGAGAACAAGTTGTTTAAGGCCATCAACAGCACCAATCAATACCGGATCACGGGCACTAAACTGGAACTGCTACAGGATAAAGAAGTGCTGGCAAGTTTTGAGGCGCTGTACCTGCAATAGGTCTAAATTGTATTTTTGGTTCATGGTACAAGCGTATAATTTTCTGGCCAGCTGGCAGCTGTTTCCCGAAAAAGGCAGTTATGAGTTTGGTGACAGGCCCCGTTCCGGTATCTACAAATTGGAGACGGTTGAAAACGAGCGGTTGTTGGTGGTCAACATGAACTGGGTTACCCTGGAAAACCAGGCTTTTGAATCGAAATATGTACTGGTACCCGATGGCCAGGTGCATAGTTTTGAGAATACGGAGATCGCCGACAGCTTTAAGGTCAACTTTATAGATGGTATTACCTTCGAAACGGAGTTCTTTAAGAACAGCCTTCCCGTTCTTCATGTCACCAACGAGATCATGCCCAATGGCTATATGAGGATCACGCAGAAGGGCTTCACGCCTGCACAACGGGAGTATACCAATGTGGAGTATTATCACAAGCAGCTAAGTGTGCTACCCTATGCAGCGTCTGTGTCGGGCGCCCTGGTCAAGGCTACGGAAGAAGGGGTGATCCGCCACAAAGCCCTGACGGCAATGGAAGAGCAGACCAATATGCAGTTGGTGCAGATCCGGAAGCAGATCGAATTGCTGGCCCTTCAGGCGCAGGAGATCCAACAACGAAAAGAACTATCGATGTTGATCTATAATGCCAAATTAAGTTTTGCCCCCGTGATCGGACAAACCTATTACCTGTACGAAAAGAAAGACGACAGTCATTTGTTGTCGTTGGTCAGCCCCCGGGAATGGGGCGGCGGCGCAGGTCCCTATAAGCGATTTGTAGCCACCGTGAAGTTACTGGCCGACCACACCTGGATGGAGATGGTATAAGATCAACAGCTTCATAACTGAGTTGGCCTACACCAGACCACATAAAAAAAGGGTACCTCATAACGAGATACCCTTTTGCCATAGTATAGGTTGCTTAATCCTGTTTTTTGGATTGGAGGATAGGCTTGGCAGGCAAAGCCTTCTTACCTTCCTTACTGTCAATAGCGGCATCCTGTGTAGGTAATATACCTGGATTCACCGGTGTGACGGGCTTTTGCTCTACAGCCTTCTGGTCACTAGGCAGGTTGCTGTTGCCTTGCAATCGGGCAGCCGGACGTATGCTCCGTTGCGCACTACGGGCAACACCACCGCCGCCGGCATATTGCACGCCTTTCAATGAATTTCTCTTGATGAGGCTTCCGGCCGTTTCCCTGCCTTCATTGGGATCTTTCGCTGCTTTCGCTACCCGGGCCGACCTGTTTATGCTGGGACCAAACTTCAATCCAGGCGCTGTGCCATTCTTCAATTGACTACCGATGCTTTCATCTGTTTTGAATTCCTGTGCACTTGATTGAAAAGTACAGGCCAACAGTATGCCCAATACAATCGCGCAATTTTTAACTGTATGCTTCATGGTCATTCTTTTTCTGGTTACTTAATGCTTACCAATATGTTGATCTTTCCAATGCCCTGACCATTATAGTCCTGCAGGGCTTTACCGATCACCTGTCCTACTTTCACTTTATCGGGGTCAGCTTTCATAGCGACACCGGCGATAGAGGAAGTAACGATCAGATCGCCGCGCTTAATAGCGCCGCCTTCCAGGCATACCTTCGTTGGCAGTACGCCAATTACACCCATGGGTACCTTGCCGGTCAGGTCGGCGTCGATGTTCTCTTCTGTGAGCAATACACCGGGCTTAGTCGCGTATACACCTGCTACGAGCATGGAATACGGTTCGGCTGATTTCTCCACGGCACGGTCCTTATCAGTAGCAATGACCAGCACATCACCAGGTTCGTATTGGTTGATTGTACCCGTGACATCGAATGCTTCCGCTACGTCTGCGCCGCTTGCCTGTGTACCACCGTTGAAGAAACCACGGCCGGCTTTGTTGATGCGGGCTACGTTGGTACCACCGCTCTGGTAAACTGCCAGGCTGCCACTGGCTCCTGTATGGTTGATGAGCAAGGTGTTGCCAGTACCATTAGTACTTATTTGTACAGTAGGTTGCCCATTGGCTGCGTTGAAGTTGGCAAAGCGACCTGCCTTACCTGTACCGAAATTGGGGATCCATCCAAAGATCGCATTGCCACTACCGTCGCAGGTGGCTTCTACACCGTCACCGGTACCACCCGCATTGGCTGTGATACCATTACCTGCACCTTCTGTCAATGCCAGCAAGGCTGGGCCATTGCCGGCAGGGTTACTGGCATAAAATAAACCTGCATACCCGCCTGTACCTGAAGACTTACCGTAAACACCGGCTGTGCCAAAGTTGGCAAAGATGGAGTTTACTTCCCCCATCACTGCTGGTGACGTACCTGTTGTTCTGTCGACCATGAAGTTACCCGCAGTACCATTACCCACGGTTTTCACGGTTATTACATCGCTTTCATTGTCTTCGTTGTAGATCTGGAACCGTCCTGCACGTCCGGTAGCAAAAGTGGGAACCCAGGCATACAGGGCATTACCGCCGCCATCGATGTTGGCTTCTATGGCATTACCATCCTTACTGGCATTGGCGGTGATCGCATTGCCATTACCATCGGTGATCGCCACTAAGGAAGCGCCATTCCCCGAAGGATTGGAAGCATGGAACAAGCCAGCAAAACCACCAGTACCAGAAGATACACCGAAGATACCCGCAGCACCAAAGTTGCCGAAGATCGTCTTTACCTCTCCACGTACGGCCGCTCCTACACTATTGGTATTGTCTACCAGGAAGGAAGCAGCATTACCTTGTGTATTATCAGGAATATTACCATTGCCGTTGGTCTCTACTTCGAGGGTGTTACCCAGGTCATTGTCACTGTTGGTATTGGTGAAACGACCAGCGCGGCCTTTACTGCTATTGATACCCACCTGCCCCAGCACACCAACACCTGTACCGGTGGCATTGGTAGCCAGGAAACCCCTTACGCCATAACCACCGCCATCGTTGCGACCTACTACCGCACCGGCAATATCGCTGGTAGTACGACCTACAACCGCTTCACCAGCGCCATTGTTGTCGCCGACGATACCAGCCGAGGTCTGTTGGTTAGTAATACCATGGATACCAAATCCAGCACCGGTAGAGCTCCGAACACCTGCTCCATTACCTGTTGTAGATACGTTAACAACTGTACCATTACCCACCGAATTGGCATTCAGCACCGTATTGTTATTTGAATTATTGAATATGGATATGCTGGCAGGGATACCATTGTTGGAGGTGGCCGTTAAACCAGTACCTGAATTGCTATTGGCATATACACCAGTTCCATTGGCACTGGAGTTGCCATAGACACCGAGGCCATTGGGGGTAACACCATAAACACCCCAGCCAGAACCAGCTTGAGATCCCCATACACCTATACCAAGACCACCGCTGCCGTTATTAATACCGCGTACAGCGGAAGAAAAGCCTCCAGGAGCTGTCGAGGTAATGATGCCGCGTACCGCGGCAATGCTGGAAGTAGTGGTATTGTTGATCCCTTCTATGGAAGTACCATCACCATCGTTCTCTATTGAGAACAGCGTACTGGCGTTGTTTTCAAGTGTGATGTAGGGTAAAGCAAATCCTCCACCTCCCAACGCAGAGGGAGCCCAGTTGATACCATCGAATTTCAATACCTGACCAGCTGCAGGCGCCGTGTTAACAACTGGCGTCCCCTGCAGTTTAACCACTATCGGACTGGGATAGGTACCACCGAGATCACCGCTGGCAGGACCTGTTGCACCAAAGGTGATACCCGGGTCGAGCTTGGCCAGCGTAACAGCACCATCGGCCAGTTTGGGCGTGGTGATGTTGGCATCAAGCACCTTCACAGTAGTTACTGCATTATCGGCCAGTTTAGCGGTCGTTACGCTCATGTCAGCGAGCTTGGCTTCTGTAATATTCGCGTCAACCACTTTCGCTGTCGTGACTGCATTGTCGGCCAGTTTCGGCGTAGTCACTGAACCATCGGCCAGCTTGGTGGTGCCTACCGCACCATCCATGATCTTGGTAGCGCCTACCGAGTTATCCGTAAGCTTTGCCCCTGTGATATTGTTGTCGGCTACCTTGGCGGTAGTAACAGCGTTATCAGCGAGCTTCGGCGTAGTCACTGAACCATCGGCCAGCTTGGGTGTACCCACTGCACCATCCATAATCTTGGTGGCGCCTACAGAGTTATCAGCGAGCTTGGCGGTAGTAACAGCTCCATCGGCGAGTTTAGCGGCAGTGACACCTGCATCCATGATCTTTGCGGTGCTGACGGCATTGTCGGCAATCTTAGCGGTGATCACCGAACCATCGGCCAGTTTGCCAATGGTGATGGCTGCATCAGCGATCTTGGCGGTCGTGATGCTGGCATCGGCAACCTTGGCGGTCGTCACTGCATTGTTGGCAATCTTACCCGTCACCACGGCGTTGGGTGCAATGGAGGGATTGGGATAAGTACCTGTTAGATCGCCTCCTGCCGGACCACCCGCACCTGCTGAATTCGCATACATCGCGTAAGGAACGGACAGCAGTTGTGTAGTGCCTATGGAGGTTAACGCATTGCCGTTTTCCGGATCGATCTCTACCTGCATGAACTTGGCACCGCTCGACCAGTCGATGCCGGCCATGGTACCTGTTACATTGGTGGCACCTGCGCTTCCTACCTGTACATTGAACAGGCCTACCGTATTGGTCGTGAGCGAGCGTGTTTCTGAGTAGGCAATGGTACCATTGGCGGAGCCATTACGGATACTCAGCCTAAGTTTGATGGATTTATTGGCCAGTACGTTACCCACTGCATTGCGGGCTACACCCTGGTAATTCAGCAAAGCGGGTGCCTGTGCCATGGAGTACAGGGCTGCCAGCTGCAATACAGTAAGCAAGCATAAAATTCGCTTCATCATTTGATGTGTTTTGAGGTTTGAGAGATGCTAATTGATTAATAGTTGGGTAGTGTGCTACCTACCTGTTGCGCCTACCTGTTATCGATCTTGACGACGCGGAAGCCGCTGTGGCGGATCACCGATTTTTTGTCAGAACGAAGTCTGCTTGGATAGAGCGTGGCGATCACGAAATAGGTACCGGATGGATACCTCGAAAGATCGAAGTAAGCGATACGCGAAGCGTTGTTATATTCGCGTTCTCTCACCTCCAATACTTTCCCGTTACCATCGGTCAGTTGCAGTCTGATGAACCCGGATTCGCGAATGAAGAAGTCGAGCTCAAACCTACCCACGGTCGGATTGGGGAAGAGCCTGAATTCGCCGGGAGCGAAAATGAGCGATAGATTGGAGTTACCAGTAATCTCTGTTAGTGGTTGTAGTATGCCATGCGTGAGCAGCACGATACTATCGGCAGGTGCGAGCGATTCGATGATGGTCATTTCGCCAAGGCTCCAATCGAAACGATAATAGGAATTGGGGTCACTGGATGTACCTCCCGCTACATTGAGTACCGAGGGCCTGATCGTTTGTCCCGAACCTTGTAACGCGACGATCGTCAACAGCAAAATGAAACATGCTTTGTAAACTTTGTTCATAAGCAGCCGGACTTTATTTTAAAGGTTAATAATGCCATTGCACAGCGGTATACTCCGTGCCGGAAGCACAGAGCTATGCCTGAACAGTAAAGGGGATTAGGCAAAAAAGGTAAGGGCTGCATCAGCTTCATGCAGCATAACACGGTCAGCGCTACCGGAAATCGGTAGTCATATACATACAGGTATCAAGGCAACTACAGGCGGTGAAAGTTTTGATCTGCAAAATTCAGTGGTCGGGCATGAAAGGCAACAGCTATTCAAAAAGGTACGTAGGGATCAACTACAGGACGTAAAAATAGATAGTTTTTCAAATATAAAAAACTCCCACTTTGTGGTAATTTTTTTGAGAAGACAATACCCGAATACAGTCAAACTATACACTATACCACGAAGAAGGTATACGACTGGGTTGGATAATGATTTTTGGTGCTACCAACAGCGATAGGTTGGGTATTGATCAGGTCGGTGCAGATAATGTCTGGGATAAGTTAATGGGTTGGTCGGGGGTTGAAAAGATTGGACGATGTACCAATGAGTAGGCAGGATTGGCATGGTGGTTAAAAAGAGAAAGTCTCCTGCAAAACAAGAGACTTCCCGCTATAGCATTTGTGCCTTCAAAGGAACCGGTTTAAGTGCTTGTTCATAGGTAATGGAATCATTCAAAGGACTTACTATGTTGCCAGACACTGTCGGTGACAGGTCCTGTTTCTGATCAAAAGAGGTGGAGCGCATGATGATGTCAATTCAGAAGGTCCACATAATCCGTCCAATTCAACGCTTGAAAGCATTCCGGAGGGCCCCACCAGCCTTTACAAAGAACTATCTTGAAGAAGAGCCGGCCGAAGCCGAAAAAGCAATCAGTCCATTTTCCAATTGCCACCCTTCGGTGATATCTGTCGATTACTTTACAAATTTGCAAACTAACACCTTCATCTCTGTTACGGTTTCGGTAAAACGCGCTTACGGAAGCGGGAAATTGCGCAGCCAGGGGGCTGGAATAACATATATAATAGGTTGACACGATACGGATTAGCCGCCCGGTTATTGCCAGCAGAACGAGCCCTGGGGGCATAGGGGGCAGCTACAGTCCTCCCCAATGCGTCAGTCCATGGCTTAGGTATCACCGGTTGCCGGGACCACAGCCCTGGCTACAAAAAACATCCGGCAGGTCCACCAGCGTCTTTGCTAGCCAACCTGCCGGATGGAAAAAATACAGCTGTTGTATTATAGCTGAGAAAAGTAATTGGGATAATCCGTGATGATGCCGTTAACGCCCAGTTTGATCAGGGTCTGCATCTCCTCTTTCGTATTCACGGTCCAGGGTACCAGCTTCATGTTGTGCTGTTTGCAGGCAGCCACCATATCAGCCGTTACCAGTTTGTACGCCGGGCTGTAAACATCCGGGGTGAAGCCCAGTTTCTTCAGGTTGTCTTCCAGGCTCATCTTCGGATCGCCGGTCAAAAAGCCGATCGTCGTACCGGGATACTTGTTGTGTACTTCCTGCAGCGGCCTGAAGTCGAAGGACTGGATATAAAAACGATTCCCGATCTTCTTGCTTTTCACAACGTCCATGACCGATTTGATCATCTCTTCGGGGCCGGCATTGTAGTTGAGCGTATCGTACTGGGGACTGGTCTTAACTTCTATGTTGTAGATCACCGGTGTTCCCCCGCGCGCGGCTGTAAATGCTTCTACCGAGTCGATCAGTTCACCCAACAAAGGCATATAGCTTTTTACTTTCTGCTGTTGTGGCCAGCCATTGTAGGGTTTGGAACCTACATCAAACTTACGCACATCGGCATAGTTCATCTGGCGCCATACAAACTTCTTCGCCTCTTCTTTCGATATCTCTTTGCCATCTTCCGTCAACGTATGGTTAACATTTACATACGGATCATGCGCGATCATCACCTGCTTGTCTTTGGTAATATAGATATCCACTTCGACGAAGTTGGCTCCCACCTCGATGGCCTTGGTCATCGCAGGGATGGTATTCTCGGGCATCAGGCCCCGGGTCCCCCGGTGCCCTTCTTTATAAAATGCAGGGTACTGAAAATTGGTGGTCATTTTCTGAGTGCTTTTACAAGCAAACAAGCCTGTCAGCGCAAGGGCAGCTGTAACAGACAGCATAGGCAGCATATGTTTCATGGAGTATTCAATTAAGGCGGCAAATATATACCCATCGACAGGATGGGGATGTTATTTATTTGTTGCGGCGGAAGTCCCACGAATCGTGATCGGCATCACCCTCATTGGTATCCCGCGGGCGGTCTACATCTTTCACGGTACGGTGTTCTTCGCCCACTTTGTGCAGTGGTCCGAGTTTGATCTCTTCGGGATCGGGTAACACAGCCCCTTCGGAGGTTTCTTCAGGGTTTGCGTTATTATCGTAACCGGTATTATTGGTTTGCTCTATCGCCGACTCTTCGGCTGGTCTTTTCTTGTCACCCATATTGCATCTTTTTACAGCATGAACAAATCAGGCACATACAATCGCTGGTGGCGAGATCGGCTACACGCCCGCATCAGGAGCTTACCATTTTACCCGAAGGGTGAATCCCCAGGTCTCAGGATTACCAAGGTGAACGGCTCCAAAGTCGTACGCGTAACTGATGTACTTTCTGTTACCTAAATTACGACCCCAGAAGAGAATTTCCGCATATTTGGTGATGATTCCTGCCCGTGCATTGAGCAGGTTGTAAGGTGATTGACGAATGTTATTCGACAGGTCGAAATATTGCTCGCCGAGGTATTGCCACTCACCACGCGCCATCAACTGCACCGTTCCTTTACGTGTTACGGGCACCTGGTATTGCAGGGCCAGCATGGAGGTCATATCCGGCGTAAACAATTGTTTCTTACCGGCGAGGTCTACCGCATTACCATTTTGCGACACTTTCAGTGTTTTGTATTCCGCATCGGTAAAGCCAACCTGGTAATTCACTTCCAGGCCTTTGACAGGCAACGCTGCCAGCTCTATCTCCGCACCTTTGCTTTGGAGCTTACCAGCATTCCTGGTCACGGTGATGGCATCGGGCAGCACCAGCGTCGGTACCTGTGCGTCGGTGATGGTGGCATAGAACAACGCTACATTCACCCGCAGGCTGTTATTGAAAAAGGTATTCTTGCTACCGAGCTCAATATTGTTGCTGTACTCCGGTTTATAGGCGTAAAGCGGTGGCGTAGATGGATCGGCGGCCAGTTGCGTTAAACCACCGGCACGATAACCACGGCTATACGTAACAAACAGGTCATTGTGGGCGGCTGCATGGTACAAGACGCCAAGTTTGGGGGAGAAGGCGTTGAAATTGGCATGTGCCGAAGTATCGGGCTGAAAGTCGAACACGGGCGTTGGCGAACCGTCGGGCAGGTATTCACCCAACACCTGCTGTTTCTTGCGCTCATAATCATACCGCAATCCTGCGATCAGTTCCCATTGTTTGTTCAACACATAGTTACCCTCTCCATACAAAGCAATACCAAAGCCCTTGCCGGTAGAGGTATTGACCAGCGCATAATTCTTTTCGGGCGATCCCATCATCTCGGCATCTTCCCCGAAATGGGTAGCCTGCTTCACCGGGTTATCGAGTGCAAAGAGGTAGCTGCCGGCCGTCCAGCGGAAGGCACTGGTATTGGCAGACGTGAAGCGAAATTCCTGGGTCAGTACTTTCACTTTGTTCCAGTCATTGCCGTAGTTGTTGATAATGGATACGCCGTCGATGGGCGAGAAGTCGCCGTCGATGGGATCTTTGTAATAACGGTGGTTGGACTGCCAGGCCGTTTGCGAACTGAAGTTGAATCCACGGCCGGTATGGTTGATAGACAGCGACGCATTGAGTGTGTTATCCACCATTTCGGTGGTCGCATTCTGGTTGAGTTCGAAAGGATGTTCAAACGCATTGTCTACACCGTTCACCAGGGTGAAGGCGCCGTTGTTGCGATTGGCCACATGTTTTACATTGAGCGTCATCGACCAGGCCGAATTGACGATGTACTTCAGGAAATAGTTGCCGGAAAGGCTATGCTGTCGATCGAAGTCTTTGTTGTTGTAGAGGTTGGTATAATAACCATCACGGCCATCATAGATGCCCGACACGCCCAGGTACAATTTATCCTTGATCAAGGGTGCACGGAACCCCACTGCGTAACGCTGCTGGCCATAGTTGCCGATATTGGCTTCGGCAAATCCCGTGATGCGGTTGGTAGGTTGTTTGGTGATGATGTTGATCACGCCACCCATCGCATTACGGCCATAGAGGGTACCCTGTGGTCCACGCAATACTTCTATGCGCTCGATATCATTGAGCTGTGAGATATAGGTATCCAGGCCAAACTGATTCACACCATCGATGTAGGTAGCCACGGCCGGATCGTACGATGTCGTGGTAATACCCCGGATGGAGGTTACGTTCCTGCCATCACCCGGATCGGCCGAAAACAGGTTGGGGACTACTGCCGTGATCTCACGGGTATTCCACAGGCGATAGTTCAGTACTTCACGGGAGGTGATGGCCGACACCGTCACCGGTATCTTTTGCAGTTTCTCTTCTTTCTTTTGCGCTGTCACGACAATCGCATCGAGGCTGTCGACAGTTTGGGCATAGGCACCAGAGCACAATAAGGTACCGATCAATGGATAAAATAGTCTCATATGAATCGTTCAAAAAATTGAAGGCCAATATTACGCATTAATCGTACAGCCTGTGCAGGAAATCACGGCAGACGGCCCACCGTAGCCCAACAAAAAACCCGCCATGGGCGGGTTTTTCTATCAACTGTTCTGATCGTCTCATTTTGGCAATTCGGGCCGGTCCATTTTGTAGGGGACACCGGTGATGGCATCAAGAAAGGCCATCAAGGCTTTTTTCTCTTCGGGGGTGAGGTCCAGCTTTTTGATCAGGGGATCCGTTTTGGGGAACAAGGGATCATTAACCTGGTCGGGCTTGGGTTTGGGCTGCGGCATACCAGCACTGTACATATTGAGAATACCCTCGATATTGTCGAACAAGCCATTGTGCATCCAGGGGCGTGTTTTCATGACATCGCGCAGGGAGGGTGTACGAAACTTGCCAACATCTCCTGCCTCTTTGGTTACGTTATAACGGCCAAGGTCTTCGTATTTACGTCCGTAGTAGGTAAGACCAATATTATGAAACTGGTTGTCGGTGAAATAGGTTCCGTTGTGGCAGTTCATACAACGTGCTTTGGTGCGGAACAGGTGCAGGCCCTGTATTTCTTCGTCATTCAACCGCTGGTACTTGCCATTCATAAATTCGTCGAAGCGGCTGCGGCGGCTGGCCACCGAGCGTTCGAAAGCAGCCAGGGCATCCAGGATGCGGTCGAGGTTGATCTTCTTATCACCATATACTTTTTCAAACAGCGGCGGGTAACCGGCGATGGCCGATAACTCGTCTGGTATGGTCGGCGGCTCCTGGTTCATTTCATGAATGGTCGCCATGGGGTTGATCGCCTGGTCTTCGAGACTGGCCGAGCGACCGTCCCAAAACAGCTCCTTTACCTGGGCCACATTGAGTATCGTGGAGGTATTGCGGGTACCCTGGCGGTGATCGTTACCGAGAGAAACCGTGCGACCGTCGGTCCAGGCCAGGTCGGGGTCGTGGCAGCTGCTGCAGGAGATCTGGTTGGAGCCCGATAAGCGCGGGTCGAAAAAGAGGAGTTTTCCGAGGTTGATCTTGGGGTCTTTCAGCTTGGCTACAATAGCGGTATCGACGGGCAATGCGGTCAGTTCTTTCCAATTGACGCCGGCATCGATGGTTGGTTGTGGCCATTCGCTGATGGACCGTGCATACAGGGCACGCAGGCTGTCGTTCCACGACAGGGAGTCTTCTACGGGTTGGGTGGTGGTGAAAGAAGCGATACCAGCCACCAGCGCGACGAGCAACGCTACTACGAGATACTTCTTCATACTTATAAATATACCTATAGTCGGTTCATAGCCACCATTTGCCCAATTGGCACTTAATCAGCTGGATGGATGGTGCTGTTAACAATAAAGCGCGGCAAAGTTCCTGTAACGCACGCATTTCTGTTTTCGAGAAGAGGAAAAAGGGGGCGAATGTGGTGAAAATCAGGTTGCCCGGACATTATTGCCGCGGCTTCTTGCGCCGGCTGCTGCTAAAACAAGGCCTGCCGCAAACAAAAAACGCAGGAACCCGGATGATGGTCCCGGTTCCTGCGTGTACACCTGCTATTTTGTTGTGCTGTAACGGCTGTCTGTGACTTATTTCATCACGAGGATGCCGTTGGCGAGCAACCTGATCTCTTTTTTGGGCTCGGTGATGGCGTCGATCTCTGCCTGCGGTTTCTTCGCATCTTCTGCGTAGTGGCGGAGTTCGTTGACCGAAGTCGTCTTGATCTTTGCTTCTGTATCCAGTACGACGGTTTTACCGATCATATCCATGGGTACGAAGAATGCATAATCTTTCATTTTTACGAAAGCAGTGGTATTGTCGTCCACCTGTACTTTCATCCAGCAACCTTTTTTGGGGCATACGTCCAATACCTTGGCAATCACCTTGGTTTGACCGATGCTGTCTTGTTTATCGAGGGCTGCGGGCAGTTTGGAGATGTCCATCGCGCCTTTGGCGTTGATCTTGGCTCCGTAAGTATCACCTGGGTTGGCGGGTCCTTTGGGAGGTTGGGCCTGGGCCAGGGATAAGGTTGTAGCGGCAATAGCCAGCAATAAAAGCTTTTTCATATTGTAAATACTGCTTTAATTTAGACTACAAAGGTGCATAAATAGGTCCAGACTTGTTTACGAAAAGGGAAAATAGATCGCGTGGTGGTTGATTTACAGGCTGATAGATCGTAATTCACGGATGTGGGAATATTTTACGCCTTTTTTACCCTTAGGGCTTAATCTTTAGTTGATTATCCCTACCTTTGCAAACTCTTTAAAAGGGATGCTCATGAGTAGCCGCAGGAATTACGATATCGCATTCGTTGGGCTGAAGCCGGGAATCCATGAGTTTGAGTATGATATTGATGAAAAGTTCTTTGTAGAGTACCAAGAGCAGGACTTCAGAAACTGCAAGGCCCATGTGAAGCTGACATTGGATAAGAAGACGGGCTTTATGCTGCTGAAATTTGAAATAGGCGGCCAGTTGGAAGTGACCTGTGATCGCTGTGGTAACAATCTGCCCCTGCAACTGTGGGATGATTTCAACATCGTTGTCAAGATGGTGGAAGATCCCGAAGTGATGAACGAGCAGGAGGAAGATCCGGATGTATATTATATAGCACGTAGCGAAAGCCACCTGCATATAGCCGACTGGATCTATGAATTCATCAATCTTAGCATACCCATGCAACGCATGTGTGCCGAAGACGAGATAGGTGGTTCGCACTGTAATAAAGAAGTGCTGGACATGTTGAACAAGATGGACGCCCAACAAAAAGAATTACCCCAAAACCCTTTATGGAAAGGTTTGGAGCAGTTCAAAGACTTAGAAGACAATTGATTTTTTAGTAGTTTATAAATTTTGAGGTCATGCCAAATCCCAAACGCAGACATTCCCAACAAAGGGGTGCGAAGAGAAGAACTCACTATAAAGCTGAGAAGGTTACTTTAAGCAAGGACAGCACCACTGGTGAGATCCATGTTCGCCACCGTGCTCACGTGAGCGAGGGTAAGTTGTATTACAAAGGAAAAGTGGTTGTAGAGCAATCTCCCATTAAATAAGGCCTTTTAATACAAACCTTACCTGCCGGATGAATATTGGTTTAGATATGATGGGTGGAGACTTTGCGCCGCTCGAAGCGGTCAAAGGTATCCAGCTTTATTTGTCGGAAACTGATAGTCCGGCAATATTGTTTTTAACCGGTGACGAGGCACAGCTCAATCCGCTGCTGCAGGAGTATAACATTCCTGCAGACCGGGTGAAAGTGGTGCATGCGCCACAGGTTATTGACATGCACGAACATCCCACCAAAGCGCTCAAGGAAAAGCAACAATCTTCTATTGCCATCGGGTTTCACCTGCTGGCTTCTGGCAAAACAGACGCGTTTATCAGCGCCGGCAACACCGGCGCCATGCTGGTAGGCTCGATGTACTCCATCAAAGCGATAGAAGGTGTATTGCGCCCTACGATCTCCACGATCATGCCCAAGGAGAACGGTAAAACAGGCCTCCTGCTGGATGTTGGCATCAATGCCGACTGTAAGCCGGAAAACCTGAACCAGTTTGCCGTTCTGGGTTCCCTGTATGCACAGTATATCCTGGGTATCGACAATCCCCGGGTAGCGCTGCTGAATATCGGCGAGGAAGAAGGTAAGGGAAATATCCTGGCGCAGAGTACTTATCCCCTGCTCAAAGCCAATGATCAGATCAACTTTATCGGAAACGTCGAAGGCCGGGATGTGCTGGAAGACAAAGCCGACGTCATGGTATGCGAAGGCTTTACCGGTAATGTGATCCTGAAACTGGCTGAATCTATCTACGACATTACTCACCGCAAAGAGATCAAACACGAGTATTTCGATCGTTTCAACTTCGAGCTGTACGGCGGAACGCCGGTACTCGGTGTTGCCAAGCCCGTGATCATCGGTCATGGTATCTCCCATGCCCGCGCATTCTGCAATATGATCCTCGTGGCCCAGAAAATGATTGAAACCGACTTGATGAGCAAGATGAAAGCCAGCTTCCACGCTCAATAAAGTGTACAGACACGGATAGCTCGCCGGTGTACTACTTCAGCCTGCTGTTCCTGTTGACGAAGCAAGACCAGGCCATCTCCTTGCATTTTGATTTCCTATTGCGATGAAAAGCATCCTTGGGTACTTACGGTCCTATGCAGGCACGCTCAACCGGCCATCCTTTCTGAGCGTAAGCTTACTCATGGCCGTACTCGTCTACCTCAACTATACCTTCGGTATCGAACGCAGCATTATGGCCCAACCGGCATGGATCCGCCTGGGCGGTTTTCTTTGCCTGTACTTGTTTATATTCGGGGGTGCCTGGCTGCTGCAATCACTCTTCTCCCCCACCCTGCACAAAATGCCCCGCTGCTGGTATTGGCTGTTGCTGGCAGCCTGCGCCATCTTCGCGATCAAGGTATCGATGGATGATATCACCCGCTGGCTGACGGCCGGACTGACCGATCCCTGGGACCGCTATGGGTACTATGTACTGAACTGGCCCCTGAAATGCGCGGTGGTATTGTTGTTGATCTCCTTTGTGTGGCGGACAGGCAGGTTTACCGGCCCCGTGGCTGGCCTGCAGCTACGTGGCTTCGACGTAAAGCCTTATTGGTGGTTGCTGTTGATGATGGTGCCCCTCATCGCGTTTGCGGGCACACAGGCCGATTTTCAGCACACCTATCCCAAAATGCAGCGCATTTACTTCATCGACGACCATACGGCCGTTAGCTGGCCCTGGAAGCTTTTGTACGAGCTGTCGTATGGAGTCGATTTTCTCACTATTGAGGCCTTCTTCCGCGGGTTCCTCGTGCTGGCCTTTGCCCGTTTTGCTGGCGCCGCCGCTATTTTGCCCATGGCCGCCTTCTATTGTTGTATCCATTTCGGCAAACCCCTGTTTGAATGTATCACTTCTTATTTCGGAGGGCTGATCCTCGGGGTTGTTGTGCTCAATACCCGCAGTATCTGGGGTGGGCTGATCGTGCACCTGGGCATCGCCTGGCTGATGGAGCTGGCCGGCTACTATTTTGCGGGCCATTGACCGCTACCCCCTTTGTGGTATTGTCTGCTGACTGCCTTTGTAGTAACTTTCATTTCCTTCCTGTATTTATTGCGCTTCTTCGCGTCCTCCTTTTGCTGCCACCTGTATCTGCCTTCCGTATTACCCTTTGAAACACCCTATGGCAGAACCTTTAAAACATGGGTATGAAGTTATTACTGCTCGTCATGGGAGTAAGCCTGGGCATGGTGGTCAGGGCATCGGATGATCCCAACATTCCCTTTACCATTGGTTGCCGGCACAATAGCGCTCAAAGCAAAGTCATCCAGGACCTCGCACTGATCCTTCGCCAGGAAAATCATCTATTTGAAACCGGGATCGACAGTGTGGCCTTTTACCCGCAAAAAATGGTGGGTTATCTTATCAGCGGCCAAACCATTCCGCTCGATTATTATATCAGGGACCTCTCGCCGCTTTCCGATTCGGTATACCTGATGCGCTTATATGAACGCGGTCGACTGGAGCCTTATCTGATCGAACTGCCTGGCGGTGATTATAATGAATTGTACCAAAAGTTTTCGGAACTGCTGGCTATCCGGTTGCAGCAAACCAGTCCGGAGGAGGTGCTCGGTTACCTGGGTACGCTGGGGGACCATGAAGTTACGACCAGTTACTACCTGCAAGGCCTGCATGGTTACCTGACCCATGATTACGAACAGTCGATCAGGTGGCTCGATAGTGCCATCAGCCTTAACCCGCAACACCACCGGGCATGGTTCATCAAAGCCCTGTGCTACAAACAAACCCATCAATACGAGCGCTACAAGGAGTGTATCGAGAAAGCTTTGCAGGAGCATCCGCAGAACGGCGGATACCAGATCGAGCTGGGCAACTATTACCTGCGGAACGGTCAGCTCAACCAGGCGATCGCCTACTACCGGCGTATGGAAAATAGTCCCCGGTATGCTGACCTCGCCTGCTGGAATCTCTACATTGCCTACACACGCCTCGGCGATCAGTCGGCCGCTGTGCAATACCTTGGTAAGATCAATTCCACATCGCGGTTCTACATCGATGCCCAGGCGCGCATAGAGCAGGCAAATTCTACGCGACGGATGTTGAAACTGCTATTCTACATCGTCGTGCCGGCCATAGCGATTGGCGGCTGCATTCTTGTGTTGAGGAATGTATTGAAGAGAAAGGAAAGTCTGGCGGATCAGAAAATACAGGTAGCCGTATCTGTCGTGTCGTTGCTGATCGTTGTACTGGAACTCTTATTCAAGTTCATCTAAGAAAAAAAGTAACTACAAACCTGTAAGCCGGATTCTGTTCCCCACCATAGGTGGAGTGGTTATCATTTATCTAGGCCTGGCATTACTGACAGGCTCGTGCTGCCTACCCACCCAACGGACCCGGTGAAGGGATCGGGCGAGCAGCCCTCGACCGTTGGTATACATGGCATTTCAGCATGCAAGGTTTACCCCTGCCGTACATTACTGCACAACACCGTAGGCTCTTACCCTACGTTTTCACCATCACCCTCCGTAGCCCTGGCGAAGGCGTGGGCCCACGCCAGGGTTACGAACGAAGCCGCCGGAGGCCGGAAGCTGAAGGCTGTTATTCTCTGTGGCACTGTCTGTTTCGCGAAGGGCCGAAGCCCTTTTACGAACCCGGCTCTTCACCGGTACATTGCTCTGCGCTGTCCGGACTTTCCTCCCCTTCGCCGGCCCGTGCAGGCACGAATCGGACGAAGAAGCGATAACCCGGTTTGTAGTTGCCGCAAAGGTACGATTTTCGGCGGGGATAGGTGGGCCCTATCGCTATAAAGACGGGGGCAATCCATTCAACAGCTATTGAACAGCAACATGTTCCAGTTGCCGGCAGCTAAACGTCAGCAATTGAATGGTGCTGTTAAGCGGCCCTATACTACAGTCTGGCGGAATGAGTATAGCTTCGCGACGGTGCCCCCTTACATTAGCAACAAAATACAATCGATGCGCACAGTTGTACTCCTGATCGTTTTTGTGATCGCCAATAGGGTTTGCCAGGCGCAGCCCACCAGCGAGGTGACGAAAGCTGAATTGTCTTTTGCCCGGACAGCCCGTGAGCAGGGACCCAAAATGGCTTTTCTGCAATATGCCGATAGCCAGGGTGTAGTGTTTGCCGGCGGCAAGCCACGCAATGCCCTCAAAAGCTGGAAGGCATTGCCCGATCAGTCTTTTACGTTGTGGTGGCACCCCGCTTTTGCCGGCATTGCTGCGTCTGGTGATTTCGGGTTTACCACTGGGCCCTTCTATTGGCGCGCCGCTGCCCCCGACACCGCTACTTCGTTCGGTCATTACAGTACGGTTTGGTACAAAAACGCTGCCGGACAGTGGAAGTTTCTCGCAGATATCGGGATCAATTATGCTACCTCGCTCTACGAACAGCAAACCTTGCAGGAACTGCCCGGATCACAGCTGACTGCCGCCCCGACGGTTTCCCCTCGTTCGTTGGTGGATACGATTGCCCTGATGCCTGAACAGGACTTTATCGACCACTACCGGCGCGAAGGCATACTTGCTTTCGGGGCTGTTACCACGCCTGCCACCTGGTTCAACCTGGAAGGAGTCCATCCTGTTACCAAGGTGCAGGATGTAGCGGCGGCGCTGCGCCGTGTACCGGCCGGACTGCATTTTACGCCCCTTGCTGCCGGCATGGCCGCCAGCCGCGATATGGCGTATGTGTATGGAACTGTTACGCACAACAACAAAACCGAGAACTACCTGCGGGTATGGGGCCATACCCCGGCAGGCTGGAAGCTGCTATTGCAAGTACTGAAATGGTAATACCGATGTGATAAAAAGTAGGGGGCGCATCACGTGCCGTGATGCGCCCCCTGGTATGATGAGCCGTTGACGACGGAGTTCGTTTAGTACTGGAAATAGATTTCCGTGGCTCCGTAGCCGTAGGCCGGGTGGTACTTATTGAAAAAGCTTTTCACCCCTTTCTTGTATTTGAGTATTTCGTGGATCTCGTCACGCAGTTTACCGCTACCCACGCCATGGATGGCGATGAAAGCCGGCTTGTGGTGCAGGATGGCCAGGTCGAGGTATTTCTCGAAAGTCCGCAACTGCAGGTCGAGCTTTTCATAGTTGTCGAGCGTCTCGTGGTCGATGGCCAGCTTTTCGATGTGCAGGTCAATTTCGTTCTTAGCCGGCTCGAGGTGTTGGCGTGTATGCGCCGCGTCATAGATCTTGAAACCCTTGGCACCAAGTATACTCACGTCGATACCCGGATCTTCCACCTTGGGCGGATAGGTATCGAACAATTTGTATGAGAAGGTAGCTTCCCCTTTCCGTTTGAGTTCTTCGATGCGGGCAAAGACCTGCTTGGCTTTCAGCTTGAGGGACGCCTCGAAGTAATCGGCCTTGTTCTTGTCGGGTTTCTCGAGGGAGAAATCGAACGCAAAGGTCGGACTGTCGTTGAGGTTCTCAAACGGCACGTCGTGGATGTAGAAATCTTCAAAAGGACGTACCTGGTTGACCAGGTCGAAATGGGATTCGCCCTGGTAGTTCAGTTTGTACGTGAACTTATACCCATCATTGGTACGGTTCACCAGGTGCACTTTCAGGTCGTCGACTACGTCGTCGCCAAATTCGTCGGGCACCAGTATGGGAATGAAGGTGAGCCATACCCCATCTACCGTCCGGTCTTTCAAAGGTTTCTTCTCACGTGGAATATCGTCGATGAATTTCTTGGGTTTGTTGTCTTTCTTTTCAGGCACCACTTTTTTGGCGCTGAACTGCTTGAAATAGGGAAAATCCAGCTGGTCGGTGTAAGCGGGAAACTTTACGCCACGTACTTCGACCATCACCATTTTCTCATTGATTATGTCCACTACTTCTCCATCGTCGTTGGAATGCAGCACTACTACTTTATCTCCTATCTGGAATTTCATGGTGCAAAATTATACAATTCGCGGAAATACGGGAGCAGATCAGTGGCACTGTATGGGCGAGGGCCGGCGGCAAGGCTTTCCGGGAGGGTCGACCTTATTGGAACCACTGCAATTCCCGCTGCATATTGGCGCGGGCGGTATCGGTGTATTGCTGGTGAAACCAGGGGGTATGAAAGATACGGTCTGCCTGCAGGGTATGCTGGAGGAAGCCGCGGCGACCGGGGTTGTACATCAGGTCGGGATAGAGGCGGTATTCCTTGCGCACCTGGCGGGCGTAGACCTCGTACTGCTCCCAGGGGGTGCCGAGGATGGCCATGTCAAAGTCGAGGAACCAGGCCAGGTCGCTGGCATAAGGAGCCGTTGGCGTCACCTGGTGCTTGTGGGTGGCCTTTATCAGCTCCCTGACGACCTGTATCTTATCGGCGGTAACGCAGAGGGTAGCCAGGCGCTTATCGGCCATATCCGCGCTGCGTGCTTCATTGTCTTTGCGGAATACGTTGTACACGACATCGTGGTAAAAGATCGCGAAAACGACACAGTCCCAATGCTGCAATTGGTCGCGGTGTTGGGTAGCCAGCTGCAGCAGCTGACCGATGTGCTGCAGGTTGTGGTAATGGCGTGCGGTACCGGTATAGCGCCTGCGGATCTCATCAAACGAAATGGCGATCACATCCTGGCTGTCGGTATAGTTTGCGCAGCACGCGTTCCATATTGCTTCCATTGTCTGCAATTCCATGCTATCAGGCATTTGCCAACTTACTCTTTCTAAAACCGTACATGAAGTAAATAGTCAGTCCGATCGCCATCCAGATGATGAATACGATCCAGTTGCGGAGGTGGATCTCCGTCATCAGGTAAAAGCAACTCAGCATGCCCATTACGGGAATGAAGGAGAGCTTCTTCCTGAATGTTTGTACCGCCAGCACAATGGCTACGATCAGGAACACATAAAAGGGAATATAGGCCTTCCAGTATTCGAACCCACGGCTGAAGTCGAAGCGCTCCTGGATGGGTCCCCACAGGCCGATGAAGGTGGCCAATACAATGACAGGAATAATCCACTGTCCATTGATATAGGGCAGTTTGAATCGCTTGTTGGTGGTGATCTCTTCCTGGGGCAGCGTCAGCACACCGCCACAAACCAAGATGAAGGCAAACAGGGTGCCGATACTGGTGAGGTCGGTAACGATGGTCAGGTTGAGGAACAGGGAAGGTACGCCTACCAGGATGCCCGTCAGGATGGTGGCGAATGAAGGTGTATTGAATTTGGGGTGGATCTTGCTGAAGCGCTTGGGCAGCAGGCCGTCGCGGCTCATGCTCATCCAGATACGGGGCTGGCCCATCTGGAACACCAGCAAGACGCTGGCTGTGGCGATGACGGCACTGACCGAGATCAGGTAACTTACTTTTTCGAGGCCTACGCTTTTGAACACAAAGGCCAGGGGATCATCGACCTTGAGGCTGGTAAAGGGTACCATGCCGGTCAATACGAGCGCGATCAGGATGTACAGAATAGTACAAATGATCAGCGAGTAGATCATACCCCGTGGCAGGTCATGCTGGGGGTTGCGACATTCTTCGGCCGTGGTGGATACAGCATCGAAACCGATGTACGCAAAGAATACCGCCGACACGCCTTTCAGTACGCCGTCGAATCCATTGGGCAGGAAGGGGCTCCAGTTGGCAGGTTCTACGTAGAAGAAACCAGCTACGATCACGAAAATGATGACGGCGATCTTGAGCCCCACCATGAGGTTGGTGGTGCGTTTACTTTCCTGGATACCCATGTAGACGATCCAGGTGATGAGTACCACGATCAGGAAGGCGGGCAGGTTCATGATCACGGGTATGCCTGCTATATGCGGGGCAGCAGCGACTACTTCCAGACTGGCGCTGTCGTAGTTGTTGATGAGCCATTCGGGGAGGTGTACACCGATACCCGCCAGTAAATTATGGAAATAACCGCTCCAGCTGATGGCGACGGCGATGTTACCAATTCCGTATTCCAGGATCAATGACCAGCCGATGATCCAGGCGACCACTTCTCCAAAAGACACGTAAGCATAGGTATAGGCGCTGCCCGATACGGGGATGCGCGAAGCGAATTCAGCATAACAGAGCGCTGAAAATCCGCAGGTGATGGCTGTAATGATAAAGAGGATGACGACGCCGGGACCACCATCGAAAGAGGCCTGGCCGATGGTGGAGAAGATACCCGCGCCGATGACGGCAGCGATCCCCATTGCTGTGAGGTCTTTTACCCGCAGGGCTCGTTTAAGGCCGGTATGCGAATGTCCATCTCCTAATCCCGCATTGTATTCCTTGGTCAGTAATTCCAGTGACTTTTTCCGGAACAACGAGTTTGCCATGCTGATCGTGGGTTTAAGGGGCGGAAATTAGCAAAAAAACATGAAAAGGTGACCATTAATCAGGTTAAAGGATACGGCACGCCAGGACATACCCGAAAGGAATAATATATTGGATAATTGTCATTACACTGATACGGTCGCTTCCTCTTCGACCTCTCCCGCTATCACATACAGGGCATTGGCTGAAAACCGGACCATCACGGTCGTACCTTCATTGGACAGGATCTCGATATGCCCCCTGATCTCCCGGGTAAGCCCCTTCATCAGTTCCAGGCCCAGCGAATTGTTGGACTGACCCGTGAGGTGCAGCCCTACCCCTACCCCATTGTCTGCAATGCTCAACACTATCTCCTCGTCTACCCGCCGCATGGCAATATCGATCGTTCCCCTTTTGCCATCAGGGAAGGCGTATTTGATGGCATTGGTGACTGCCTCGTTCACGATCAGGGCTACCGGGATGGCCACAGATAGGTCGAGCGAGATAGGATCGACTTCCAGGTTGTACTGGATCTTATTGTTCTCTCCAAAGCTTTCCCGGAGGTACCACATGAACTCGGGCAGGTACTGGCTCATGTTGATCGTCTTCACATTTTCTACCTGGTACAGCTTCTGGTGTATCAGCGACATGGCATAGATGCGGTGCTGACTGCTTTCGATGGCCCGCAGGGCGTCGTCCTGCAGGTAGATGGCTTGTGATTCGAGCAGGCTGATGATGGTTTGCAGGTTGTTCTTGACACGGTGGTGTACTTCGCGCAACAGCCATTCTTTTTCCCGCACCAGGTGTTGCAACTGATCGTTTTGTGAAGTCACCATTTGGTTGGCCAGTCGCTTCTGGCGGTATTGACGGTAAAACAGCACCGCCAGCAGGAGGAATACCACGGTAGCCACAATGCTGATGTTGCGTGTTATTTTGGTTTGCTGCAGATTGGCCCGTTGCAGGCGGTCAATTTTCTGCAAGCCATCAATCTGCTCATCCCGCTGCCGGATCGTGATTTCCTTTTTCTCGGTCTCATTCTGCACCTGTAGCTGGTGAAACTGTCGCGCCTTCACCACATCGGTGAGCGAATCATTGAGCAAGTTGTATTGCCGGTAATGGCCCAGGGCCGACTGAAAGTTGCCCGCGGCCGAATCTACCTGGTAGCGCACCCAATACTGGTCACGGCGCAACCGGGCCGACACGACGCGGTAACCTGAAAAAGCATCGCGCCTACCCGCAGTGGCGATATAGGGTGCGGCTTCCGCAAAACGCTTTTGATCTACATAAAAGCGGGCTATCCGGGTGTACGCTTCGGCTCCCGATATACCAAAGGGCATGGAAAACATTTCACGTGCCTTGTATTGCTGGGATTCTTTATCGAGCCTGATCATATTCAGGTAATGCTGCTCCGCCAGGGCTGGTTTGTTCATCGCCACATAAATATCACCACGGGCTGCAGCCAACGACTCCCTGCTGTAGGGATCTTGCGGAGGATAATCTTTTTCAAATGACTCGATATAGGCAAGCGCCTTTTCCGGTTGGCCAAGATCAATGTACTGCTCCGCTGCCTTCCTGGCTACAAAGGCATGCAAATCACCATATATATTATCTTTCACCTGCTGAAAATAAGATAAGGCTTTCTCTGGTTGTCCATCGGCTGCATAGATAAAACCGGTCAGCGCGAGATCTGGCGCCATGATGGCCTGATCAAGCTCTTCGAGATTCTTTTCGGCAAACAAGGCCCATTTGAGCGCTTCTTCCAACTGGCCAGTCGAGTAGCAGAGCCAGGCGAGTATCCGCGCATCTACGTGTAAATTTTTGCTTCCGATCGCTTTGCGCAATTCGATCACCTGCAGGAACATGGCCCTGGCAGTATCGAAATGGGAGTGCGACATGTTGATGAAGGCGATGTCTTCCAGCACAGAATAGAGGTTGGCAGTATCCTTTAACTGTTGGTATAGTTTAAAAGCCGTACCATGGGCCCACATCTGCGCCTCGAAGGTAGTATCGGTATCGGGCATGTATTTTCCCATCTCGGACCAGATATGCGCCTCTTTCGACAGTTCCTTCGATTGTTGCAGGTCGTGGATAATCTCCAGAAAGGCGTTTTTACCTCTTTCCAATTGATCGGAAGAATAGTAGTACTTGGCCAGCGCGATGAGGCTTTCATGTTTCCAATGTACGGAACCGGTGGCCTGGGCATTTTGCAGTGCCTTATTGAAGTAGACCTGGGCCGAGTCGAGCGCGGGCTTTTTAAGACCGGGTTGATACAGGAACCCCTCCCCCAATAAGATGAAGATGCGTGATCGCTGTTCCGGACTCACGAGCAACAGCAGCGCACGGGCCTGGTCATTCTTCCCTTGTTTAATGTATACTTTACCAAGCAGGTTTGCGCTTTCGTGGATACCATAGGGGTATTTCAATTTACGGGACAATTCCATGCTGTGGTTGCAGTAGGCTAACACGCTGTCGTAATTCCGCTCTTGGGAATGTCGCCAATGGTAGTCTGCCAGGGCGAGTAGGGTCTTCACGCGGGGGGTATCCAGCCTGGTGCTGTCCAGCTTTTGCAACAAGGCCAGCTTTTGCTTTGAAGGAGGCTTTTCGTTGCCCTGTTGCGCCGACGCCATGTAGCCCATGAGCACCAGGGCGATGACCAGATGGTAGTATATTTTCATTGCCGGGAGGTTATAGCTGCCGTGTTCGTTTCTCCCGGCAAAATTAGGATAACACGCCGGAATAGCGGGTCGCGTAGCTACCCACCACAGGCATTTTGTTGTCTATTTCGTTACTGTGGGCCGCAATTGGGCGCGGTTGTCGATGATCCGGCCGTTGTGCCCCTGGCCTAATATTCCCGTTGTACCAGGAAATGTGCGAGGTTGGTCAGCGTGTCCTTGCGACCAGTTACCACGGTGATATTGTCTAAATGCTGGAAGGCGCTGTTGAGGTATTTATCTTTGAGGTCGAAGGCCCATTTATCGACGCCGCAGGCGCGGTAGAGGTCCAGCACGCGCTGTACCTTATCGGCAGGATTCTCCTGCAGGAGGCGTTTCAATTCCTGCTGCTGGTCGGGTGAGCAGGATTCCAGGGCCTTGATCATGAGGAAGGTTTTCTTGTTGGCCACGATGTCGCCGCCTACCTGTTTGCCAAATTTGGCGGGATCGCCGAAGCAATCGAGGTAGTCGTCCTGTATCTGGAAGGCGATGCCCAGCTCTTTACCGAAGGCGTAGAGTTCATCCTGGTTGCCTTTGGAGGCGCCGCCGAGGATGGCGCCCAGCTGCAGGCTGGCTGCCAGGAGCACGGAGGTTTTCAGCTCGATCATGTGGATGTATTCGTCGAGCTGGACGGCCTCCTGCTTTTCGAAATCCATGTCGAGTTGCTGTCCTTCGCACACTTCTTTGGCGGTTTTGTTGAAGAGGTGCAGGATCTTGTGAAAATGCTCGGACCGTACTTTGTTGAGGTGTTCGTAGGCCGCAACGAGCATGACATCGCCGGCGAGCAGGGCCGTCGGTTCGTCGTATTTGGCATGTACGGTGGGCATGTTGCGCCGCAGGGGCGCTTTGTCCATGATATCGTCGTGAATGAGCGTAAAGTTGTGGAAGAGCTCGATGGCGGTAGCGATATGCCATGCATCTGGCACGATGTCGTCGAAGATCTCGTTGCCCATGAGGCAGAGCACCGGGCGCACACGTTTGCCGCCCAGACTCAGAAAGTACTCATTGGGATCGTACAACGAGGCTGGCTGTGCCGGGAAATGGCGAACGCTGAATTTCTGTGCGAACTCTTTTGATAACTCTTCGAATGAATGCATGGTCAATGGGTATGGGGTGCAAGATAGGGCGAAATGGGCATTAATCACCTGCGCGCCAGCGCATTGGTACAAATCGGTGCAGGGCTGGTAAAATGATGCGGTTATTTTATGGAATGGGCAAGGTTTTGGGCTATCTTCATGGCACACGCCCAATACCTGTCTATTCATGCGCCAACGCCTACTTTTCACTTTCTCCATTTCGATCAAACCCGCCATGGGATTAATTATGCCGACGCGCATCAACATAAACCCGCTTCCAGCCTGCATTTAAGGGTCACTGACATGGGGTTGACATGGAGTTGACCTGGGGTTGACCTGGGGTTGACTAGCGGTAGCTACCTGACAGCCATACTACAGCTACGGAGCAGTTATGGAGAAGCTATTAAGGACCAATTGGTGAGCCTACCCGCGGGCATGCCATCCATCCCTTTTCTGAACTTTTACGGGCATCGGCAGGGTGCAGGCATGCATTAGCGGCAATTTGCAACCATTACGCATTTCGCCAGGCGCACTTATTCCGGCCCCGCAATCGGCCCGCCACGAGGCGCTAATGAGCCAGCAGCCACCTTCCTCCATCCAGATTATCATCCTATCTATCCCATACCTTTGACTACCCTGCCCAACCATCCCCCCTACCCGCCCTGGCTACCAGACCAACACTGTCCGAAAATGCTCTACACATAGCACTGACTCCCTCTGTACATGGTCTATTTTCCCTATAGCGCAGTGCTATGTGTAGACGATGTGCAGACAGTACGCAGAACATATCCAGGCAACAGGCAGGCAGGTGGGCTACCAGCCATGGGGACCTTTCAGGCTATAGCCCATGCAGTCCTTCGATGAGCACAGCAAGACCGATGTTAACCCAGAAGCTCCCGTCGCAACAGGCCCCGGACAAAGGCGCAGCGACACCCGCCCAGTGCGGTCGGCAGCATGTAGGTTTGTACCACGATTTCATTCACCCAAAAACATGCTATGTATGCCTACGAACGATCAGAAAATAGCCACCTGCCTATGGTTTGATGGACAAGCGGAGGCTGCCATCGATTTCTACAGTGCTGTATTCAAAGAAAACCTACAACGGGGAGATATTCTTCGCTGGGGAGATGGTGGTCCCGGCGTGAAAGGGTCGGTGCTCACTGCCGGCTTTTACCTCTTTGGCCAGGAATTCGTTTGTCTCAACGGAGGACCGCAATTCAGGTTCAACGAATCTGTTTCTCTGTACATCAAATGTAAAGACCAGGCCGAAGTGGATTACTACTGGCAAAAGCTTGGTGAAGGTGGCAAAGAGAGCATGTGCGGTTGGATACAGGACAAATTCGGTTTCTGGTGGCAGGTGGTACCGGAATCTATGTTAAAGATGCTCACCAGTAAAGATCAAAAGAAGATCGACAGTGCCATGAAGGCCATGATGACGATGCGCAAGCTCGACAAGGCAAAGTTGGAAGCGGCTTACCAGGCCGGTTAGGTTTCAATCATTTGCTTTAGCTTACAAATTATCAATAACGATGGGCCGCCGGGAACGGCGACCCATCTTTCATTAGCGACCAGTTATTCAACTCAGCAATGGCCGTAATGTCTGTTCTGTATCGTTACACCCATTGTACAGCCAGAAAAAGTTTAGCCTATTTATCCATTTACCAATTTGGCACTGAATTTTCCTTTGGCGGTTGTCACCGCCTTGAAGTTGTTGTAACTCGCCTGTTCCACACTAAAGGTTCCCTCTACCCGACCATTCCCCAGCTTCGTGATGGTAATACCTCCGGCGCTTGGCAGCAGTTCACCATCCGGATTCGGCATATACATACTCACATATCCTGTTGCCGTGGTGTTATAATGCCAGGTGGTTTTATTCTTCAGGTCGAATCCATGCGTACCTAAACCACCGACCCATTTGATCGCGAAATAACCACCGCCTTCATCTTCCGGGTTAGCAAGAAAATACTGATCGCCCTGCCGCACGCAAGGTGTTGCCGGAAATATCACTGGTGCACCACCATGCAGGCTCATTTCGATCCAGCTGTCGCCGATCAATGAGATCGTCGATAGCAGCAGGTATTTGCCCTGAGCCGGACCATTCAATTCCAGTTGGATGGTTGCCGACCTATTGTTCGTGATCGTTGCGGGCGCCTGGTATTCCACCACATTGCCGGTTGTGTTATTCAGATTACCCGGACCTGTTAGTTTCCAGCCTTTGATGTATTTCGCCGGCAGGGGTACTGGCTCTCCCACCGGATACGGGTTACCCCGGGGCGGTAAGGGCTGCAACAGGTCATCGAGGCAATGACAGGGATTGGGTACCGCATTGTATAGCAGCGCCTTCACCGTTTGTTTCGTTCCTTCTCCCAGCGATGCACTCACCGGGTTGAGGCTTACCCGCTCCATCAACGCCCAATCGCTAAAATGGCTGGTTTGTATTTTCACGGTCTTCGTCACCGTATCGACAATACCACCTCCGGGCATTTGCCAGACACCTGCTGCGTCCTGGTACGAGAGCCCGGCGGAAATAGGAAAGGTCAGCGAATCTTTAAATGCCGTATAGACATATTCAAGGGTAACCGGTTTGGCAAATTGTTTGCCATGGGGCGTCAGGCGGAAAGCACGGCCCTTCCCGGCCACATTGGTATTCGTAATCGTTTGTACACCGAAGTAAGTGTCGCTGCTCACGGCGCCTGCCGGTACAATGATCCGGAAAGTGTTATCCGGACTGCTTACCGTACCGCCCTGCGGACCGATCATCCGGTTCACGGCAGGATCCAGGGCTTCTCCTACCGGTGTCTTTTTGGGAACAATGATGACCAGGTCGTCCGGTTGCTTCGCCGGATCTTTCTTACAGGCTGTTCCCATCACCAGCAGGCACCATGCACCCAGTGCTGCCTGCATCATACGATTGTTGCTTGCTTTCATGGCTATGTATTGTGCCTGCAAGATGTCATAAAGCAAGGTGAACGTCGGCCCCAGGCGGGTTGAACTGGTCGAATACTTTACCGAGTTCTAAAAAATGCCGACTGAAGTAAATGCTTCCGCACCTTTCGATAGCCCATACCGGCAGGTGAACGCTCCCTTTCTGCAGTTGGTCGGCTTTAACAGGTGATACTTTGTTTGGCGGATTATTATTGCCCCGCTTTCCACCATTGGCAAAGCAAGCAACTCCTCAACTCTTTATTATGCGTAGAATTGTACTCGTAGTATCACTCATCGGATGGTCTGTCGGCTGCCTGGCACAGCAACCTAAAACCCCGGATGTGGAAACAGTCACGAAGGTGACGATCCTTAATCCAGGCATTGGGTATGAACATCCCATAGGCCATCACCAGACGCTTTACCTGCAAGGCATGTTTAGTATATCGGGTTCATTAGGTTATTCTGGCAACCTGGGCTGGCTGTCGGAATTATACATCCATCCGGCCCTATCGTTGGAATATCGTTACTACTTCGGATGGAAACGTCGCCTGGAGCGCGGTAAGCGGGTAGCGCTGAACAGCGCCAACTATCTGGCAGGTTTCTTCCGTACCGATTTTCCCGAACGCTATTACTGGAACAATGCCGGATCTCTTGACAGATTCCGTAAAGCCATTCATGCGCTGGGCGTCACGGCCGGGATGCAACGCAACTATAGGGGGCGCTTCAGCCTGGACCTGAACATCGGTTTCGGTCATACCATCGAGCCCGGTTATACCGATGCAAGCGGATATTGGTACACCAAAAACAGTCAATTCTATTTTCCGGGTCGGCTGAGTTTGGGTATCTGGTTGAACAAACGGAAATAAAAACGGCGGGCCTGTGTGAGGGCCCGCCGTGGTATCGACATTGTCTTTGTTACTTCTTCTTGCCGTTCTTCTTCTTAGGCCTGGAAGATTTACCGGCCTCCTTGCCGGGAGGAATAACGCCACGCGGCCCTTTGGGCGCCTTGGGTGGCCTTGCCGGACGCAGCTGCTGCAAACCTGCTTCCACTTTGTCGTCGCCGGTGGTTGCCGTGATCACCCATTCGTAATCGAGCTGGCGTTTGGTGAGGTTGGCCGCCACCACCTTGATACGCACTTTATCACCCATGCGGAACTTACGGCCGCTGCGCATACCTACCAACTGGTAATCGCTTTCTACATGGCGGAAATCATCGTAGTCGGATAAGCTATTGATGCTTACCAGGCCTTCACATTTGTGCTCGACGGTTTCTACCCAGAAGCCAAAGGAGGCCACACCACTGATCACGCCTTCAAACTCATCGCCCAGGAAGTTTTGCATGTACTCCACCTGCTTGTATTTGTTGGCGGCCCTTTCGGACTCCATCGCACTGCGTTCCTTTTCGCTGCAATGCTTGCATTTTTGTTCCATCTTCTTATCAGCCTCCACCTTATCGTTGAGGATATCAAAGAGTACCCGGTGTACCAATACATCGGGGTAACGGCGTATGGGCGATGTGAAGTGGCAGTAGTATTTGAACCCTAGTCCATAGTGACCGATATTCTCGGCCGTATAGATCGCCTTGGCCATGGTGCGGATGCCCAGTTGCTCCAGCACATGCTGTTCTGGTTTACCCTGCACATCTTTCAGCAACTGATTGAATGATTTAGCAATGGCCTCAGGGCTCTTGGTATCGAACTCGTGCCCGTACTTACGCGCCAGCGCAGCAAAGGGCTCCAGTTTCATCTCATCGGGCTTGTCGTGCACCCGGTATGGGAAGGGCACTTCCTTTTTATTGGGCAACTTGACCTTCGATACGCTTTCGGCCACCACGCGGTTGGCCAAGAGCATAAACTCTTCGATCAGTTGATGCGCTTCCTTGCTTTCTTTGACCACGATACCGATCGGCTTTCCTTTCTCATCGAGCTTGAAGCGTACTTCCTGCGAGGAGAAGTTGATAGCGCCTTTGCGGAAACGCTGTTTACGGAACTTCTGTGCCAGGGTATTCAACAGTACGATCTCATCGCGGTACAATCCTTCGCCCTGTTCGATGATCTCCTGCACTTCTTCATACGTGAAGCGGTGGTCGGAGTGGATGACCGTTTTGCCCAGCCAGTAATTCTTGATATCACCTTTATCGTTGATCTGGAAGATGGCCGAAAAAGTTAGCTTGTCCTCATGCGGACGCAGCGAGCAAAGCTCGTTGGAAATCCTTTCGGGCAACATCGGCAATACGCGGTCGGGCAGGTACACGGAGGTAGCGCGGGTATACGCCTCTTCGTCGAGGGCCGTACCCGGTTCTACATAATGCCCTACGTCGGCGATGTGCACCCCTATTTCGTAATAACCATTCTTCAATACGCGGATGGAGATGGCATCGTCGAAATCCTTGGCATCGACGGGATCGATGGTGAAGGTGAGGGTGTCACGTACATCTTTACGGTTATCGATCTCCGACTGCGGAATGGTGTCGGGTATACGGGCTGTTTCTTCGATCACGTCATCGGGAAACTCCAGCGGGAAGCCGTTCTGCATGAGAATGTCTTTCATCGCCATATCGTTGACGTCACCTGCCTGCATCACCTGTACCACTTCCCCATTGGGCTTTTTATTGGGCAACCATTCGGTGATACGTACGATCACGCGATCGTTGTTCTGTGCGTCTTTGAGCGCTGTCAGCGGCACGAAGATATCGGGCATGGGTTTGTCGACATCGGGAATGAAGAACGCGAAGTTCTTGCCGATCTCTATCTTACCCATGAATTCTTTTTGCTTTCGTTGTACCACTTCCACGACCTTGCCTTGCTGGCGGCCGCTGCTGCGTCCACCACCTGCGTTGACAACCCGCACCCGCACGGTATCACCGTGGAGGGCGGTATTGAAATCGCCGGGGCGCACCAATACATCGCTGGGATGATCAGGTACGATCACATATCCTACACCTGAGCGGGTGATGTCCAGGGTGCCTTTCAGGGTATCCTGGTCGGTAAACCCTTTTTTCTTTTTACTCTTATTCTTATTCTTCTTAGTTGGTTTCTTGCTCATCGCAAATTCTTTAAGGCCTGTAGGTAAATTCCCTGATGAATGTAGTGATTATATCACTAAATACGCCTTGTTCCTCGAAAAGGAATTGCACTTCGATAGGAATTACGTAGACAGGCAGTTCTTTTAATTGTTGTTCAAATTTCACCAGCCGTACAGCATCTTTTTCGGTGGTAAGGATGATCTTATTGCTGGTCTGGATGGCGTCAAACCTCTTTACAATATCCTTCAAATCATCAATGGAGAAAATGTGATGATCGCTGTACGGGATCTCATAGTAGGTCTTGCTGTTTTCATGCAGGTATTTCTTGAGCGGTGCCGGATTGGCAATACCGCTGACGAGTAATACTTCCATGCTATCGTCGATCGTCGTTTCGCCCCGGTGCAGTATATGGTAGGGCATACCGTATCGGATGGTGGAGAAAAATACCCTTTGGTGTGGCAAAGGGTCGATCTCTTCCACGATGGTGTTGCGCTCGGCCTGGGAGAGGTCGGGCCGGCATTTGGTGACTACCAGCACATCGGCACGCTGGTAACTGGTCTTTTCATCGCGCAGGTCGCCAGTGGGCAGAAACCAGTCGCGGGTGAAGAGGTTGCTGTGGTCGGTGAGCACAATATTGAATCCTGCCCTTACGGTGCGGTGCTGGAAAGCATCATCCAGCACGATCACTTTGGTATCCGGCTTGTCGTGCAGCAACTGCGGAATGGCCACTACCCGTTCTTCTCCTACTGCTATGCTGACATCCGGGAACTTCTGGTGAAACTGCATGGGTTCGTCACCGATCTCCAGGGCGGTGGTACGCGGATGGGCAAGGGCATATCCCCTTGTCTTGCGTTTGTATCCCCTGCTTAATACGGCTACTTCCATGTTGTTATGCAACAGCTTCAGCAAAAACTCTACCATGGGCGATTTACCGGTGCCGCCGGCGGAGAGATTGCCTACGCAAATAATGGGCAGGTTGAAGGAGGTCGATTTCAGAATATTCTTGTCAAACAGCCTGTTGCGCAACCAGATCACAGCGCCATAGATCAGTGACACGGGAAACAACAGCACACGTATGGGTTTCAGCAACGGAGCATTAAAATTCATATAAACGATACGGGGTGATACAATAGTTTAAAGGGATATCATACTGGTTAACATCTTCGATGTGCTGGACGGCTTCAAAAAAGCAAAAACCGATCCGGATGACATCTGGTCTGCACCGGGCGAGGAAACGGTCGTAATACCCTTTGCCATAACCTACCCGATAACCTTTTTGTTCGAATGCGACGAGGGGTACAAAGACCACGTCGAGCATTTCGGGTTCGATGATGTGGCTACTGATGGGCTCCAGTACATGGAATTTGTTTCTCGTGTACATGCCACCGCGCTGCATCAATACAGCGTCCATATCGCACACCTGCTCATCGATACGGGGCCAGGCTATCTGCAGGGAGGGATTTTGTTGTTTAAGCATGTCCTCACAAACAGACACATCGAATTCACGGCGGATAACGAGGGGTGAGTAGGACAGGAGAAATTTGACAGGGGGCAAGGTCAGTTTCCTGAAGTTGAAAGCCATGAGGGCTGTTTGCTGCTGGAGGTCTTCTTCCGGAATATCCATCCTGCGTTGCAGGTAGTCCTTACGAACATTTTTTTTTATCATAGAAATCCTTTCAATCGCTTTTGAAGGGCAGCTGTCTGAGCCTCGATAAATTGTCCGTCTTCTGCTTTCATGAGTGGTACAGATGCAATTAAAGGGTAGTTACTCCAGCGCACAATCTCTTCTTCGTAGTGAAGGTATTGATCATTGAATATCCACCCTACTACCGGTATATTCATCTCCCTGCATAGGCGGGCGGTTAGTAACGAGTGATTGATGCTACCCAGGTAATTGCGACTGATCAGTATGACTTTCGCATCCAGGGCTTTGATCAGGTCTGCTACAAATTCAGTCTCATTGACAGGAACGAGCAGTCCACCAGCACCTTCGATGATCAAATTACGACTAATTGACGGAACCTGTTCACAAATTTTTTGCAGGGAGATGTGCACCCCTTCCTCGCGGGCAGCAATATGTGGGGATGCGGGCATGCGTAATTTGTAGGCTTCCGGATGTACGACTCCCGGCGTGCCTCGCAGTAGTTGGCGCACGTAGTCGCTGTCGGTACCTTCTTCAAAGCCTGCTTGTATGGGTTTCCAGTAGTCGGCTTCCAGGGCCCTGGCCAGCAGTGCCGAAATGAAGGTTTTACCAACACCGGTACCTATGCCTGTTATGAATATCCTGTTCATGTATTGATATGGCTGCGCAGGTAGCGAATCCACCGGGCTTGCCTCTGTCACTGATCTGATTGGCTATGTCCTGCTTACTTGTTTACAAAAATGCTGAAAATTGTGGTACCATAATTACGGGCAGTGGTAAAGAGCGGATACTTCTCGTAGTTGTTACGGGGGGTATGTTCCAATACGAACCAGCCATTGGGTTTCAGGAGTTGTTTCTCCACGATCTTTTTCGGCAACTCATCGATGGTATTGAGTGCGTAAGGCGGTCCGGCAAAGATGAAGTCAAACTGTTCTGTACATTGCTCGAGGTATTTGAATACCTCCATCTTGATCACTTTGAAGTTTTCCAGCTTCAGGTCCTGCGATGTCTTTTTGATGAAATCGAACATAGCAGGATCTTTTTCGACGATGGTCAGGTCCTGCGCGCCACGGGAAGCCAGCTCATAGCTGATGCTACCTGTACCGCCGAAGATATCTAGGGTTTTGAGACTCTCGATCTCGAGGTTGTTCTGGATGATGTTGAAGAGCCCTTCTTTGGCGATATCGGTGGTAGGCCGGGTATGCGGCATCTTTGCGGGCGGATTGATCCGCCTTCCTCCATGTTCGCCACTGATTATACGCATAAGGCCATATTCAACAAGGGTGAAAAATAGTGTCCGGGATACTCTTCAAAGCCGTCGTGTACGCGTGCAGCTCCCTGTACGCCCTCCCACTCCATGACCAGGAAATACTTGAATAGTTCCTGGTATAGGATGGATTGCTCATCGAGCAGGCCGGATATTCTGAGTAATACGGTTTCATTGCTGAAATCGAAACGGTCGCAGAGCGCCAGCAACTGGTACGATACATCATCGGGTGTATCATAGCCGTAGGTCTGGATGAGCTGCAAAGCGTTCTTTTTGAAAACGGCTACCACGATCCTGTCGGAGGCCACCACTACCTTCAGTACCGCATCGCCGGAATGGTCTTTTTCGATGCCCGACAGCATGATGGTGTAGTAGTGCCAGTATTTACCGGCCGCGAACTTCTGCTGCATGAGGGCATGGGCTTCGCGGGGGATGCGGTAGATATTGTACGCGTTCCAGCCTGGTATCTTTTCACTCAGCAAGAGGCCTTTGTGGGCATTGCCGAATACCAGTTCGGTAACGGGTTTGTTGAGTTCTATGTGGTAAAACTTCTCCGGCAGCAGGTTGCTGTCGGTATAATGGTAAATGACAAATGCTTCGCGGTAGGTGAGTTGCAGCAACTCATCGCCTGCCAGCACCTCCTGTAAGGCCTCCATGACTGGTTTTCCGGGCAGGAAGTCGAGGTTGTACTGCCGCATGCCCATAAAGCGCTGCTGCTGTTTGTTGTACAACACGTAGCTAAATACCTTTTCACCCACTTCCATGAGTAACAGGCTGTTCTGGATCTCTTCCTGCCGGGCGTTACCCGGAACGATGTCAAAAGTGGCTTTCAGCATATTTATTCGGAGTGCAATATTACACGAAATGCATGAATAAAGCGAATTGCGTGGCGGGCGGCTTGCGGCGCATCCCCTTGACGGCAATCGTTTTAGCATCCTTAGAACGCCAGTTTTGTGCCAATATTTTCCCACGAGGGCACCTGGGCCGGGTTTGTGCAAGGCCATTCTGCGGGCATTTGCTACTTTTGCCGGCGCTCCGATGCACCGCGATTACGCGAGGAAGAAGCCGTTAAAGGGGGATTTATCAGTTATGGCCACAGTTGTACCTAATGATTTACGGGTAGAGGTGTCGAACCGTCAGATTTTGAAGATCGCATTGCCGATCAGCTTTGCGTTGTTGGTACCGCAGATCAATTTCATCACCAACAACATTTTTCTGGGGGGCCTTGGCGAGCAGGAACTGGGCACCGCGGGCCTCACCGGCGTGTACTACCTGATCTTTGCGGCCATTGGTTTTGGTCTCAACAATGGTCTGCAGGCCCTCATTGCGCGGCGCGCCGGCGAGAACCGGGTAGAAGAGATCGGGAAGCTGTTTTCGCAAGGGGTGCGTATTGCGATGATCATTGCTGCGATCGGCATTGCGGTTACCTATCTCATCGCTCCACTGATCCTGCGGATTTCGCTGCACGATGAAACAGTGCTGCGCCAGTCGGTCAGTTTCCTGTATATCCGTATCTGGGGCTTGCCGTTTCTTTACATCTACCAGATGCGCAATGCTTTGCTGGTGGGTACCAACCAAAGTAAATACCTGGTGATCGGCACGCTGGCCGAAACCGTGGCCAATATCTTCTTCGATTATACGCTCATCTATGGTAAGCTGGGCTTTCCGGCGCTGGGCTTCAATGGTGCGGCGATCGCTTCCATTATCGCCGAAGCTACCGGTATGTTTGTGGTATTCCTGGTGATCCACCGCAAAGGGATCAGCAAACGTTTCTCCCTGTACAAGCATTTCGGGTACCAAAAAGACATTTCGAAACTGATCCTCGTTCAATCCTCTCCCCTGGTATTTCAACATGCCATCAGTGTGATCAGCTGGATCTTCTTTTACATCCTGGTAGAGCGTCATGGTTTTTCGGCAGGGCACAGCAACCGTGACCTGGCGATCTCCAACACGATGCGCAACCTGTTTGGTTTCTTTGGGGTGTTTACCTGGGCTTTTGCCGCTACTACGAACACCATGGTGAGCAATGTGATTGGGCAGGATAAGAAGGAGCTTGTATTGACGCTCGTGCGTAAGATCGTGCGGATCAGTTTCAGCATCGCCTGTGTCATCGCCTTAGTACTGAACCTCATTCCTCATACGCTCCTTAGCATCTATGGACAGGACAGTTCCTTTGCGCAGGATGCCATTCCGGTGGTACGGGTCGTGTCGAGCGCACTGGTGCTGATGTCTTTCTCTACGGTATGGCTCAGTGCTGTAACTGGTAGTGGCAACTCTAGCGTCAGCCTGATCATCGAGGCTATCACCATCGTGTTTTATTGCCTGTATGTATACCTGGTGCTGGAGGTCTTCAAGCTGCCGATTACCATTGGCTGGATGGCTGAATGGATCTATTGGATTGCCATCTTCTCGCTCTCCTTTTGGTATATACGGAGCGGCAAGTGGAAGAAGAAGGTGATCTGACAGCTGGCCGGACAATCACCTGCCGTTAACAGCCTTAATTAGCGTTCAAATTTCTTGTGCATGGTAATACCCAGTTTCCCCTGTATGTTCTCGACAGGTGGTTCGAGTTTGAAGATGGACAGGGTCACTTCTATCGCGTAAGGGTATTGGTGCTTGAGTTTTCGGATAATGCCTTCTGCTACTTTCTCCAGGAGCGGCGTAGCTACTTTCATGCGTTGTTTTACGATCTCAAACACATCGACATAGTTGATGGTGTTCTTCAGGTCGTCGAAGGTAACGGCTGATTCGTCGTACGTGACTTTCAGGTTTACTTCGTAAGGGCTGCCGGTCTTTTGCTCTCCTTCATAGATACCGTGATAAGCATGTAACCGGATGTTGTGTAACTCGATTGAAACCATATAAGTTATTTGGCCCCGTCTTCGGGGAAAACGGGGCCAAATTAGAAAGTATTAGGGACTTGTCATGTTATTTTTTCGGTATCTCTGCCTTGCTTATAACCTTGTGACTGCAATGACTTTATACCAGTCCTTTGGCCGACAGGTAACGTTCTGCATCGAGGGCAGCCATACAACCGCTACCAGCAGCTGTTACTGCCTGACGGTATATTTTATCCTGTACATCACCGGCTGCAAATACGCCTTCCACATTGGTTCTGGAAGTACCGGGGATGGTTTTGATATAACCTGCTTCATCCATATCGATAAAGCCGTCGAAAATACCTGAATTGGGCTGGTGGCCGATGGCTACAAAGAAACCCTGGATGGGGATCTGCTGTACATCGCCCGTCTGGATGTTGCGGATCTTCACGCCATCCACTTTATGTTCACCTGTTACCTCTACGGTTTCTGTATTCCAGTATACTTTGATGTTGGGCGTAGCTAGTACACGATCCTGCATCACTTTGGATGCACGCATCGCGTCACGGCGTACAAACATATGAACAGTCGATGCCAGTTTGGACAGGTACAGGGCTTCTTCTGCTGCTGTATCACCCGCTCCTACAATGGCTACTTCCTTGGTGCGGAAGAAGAATCCGTCGCACACGGCGCAGGCACTGACGCCAAATCCGTTGAGGCGTTCTTCGCTTTCGAGGCCCAGCCATTTGGCGGAAGCGCCGGTAGAGATGATCACCGCATCGGCTTCGATGAGCTTTTCTTCATCGATCCATACCTTGAAGGGTTGCTGGGAGAAATCGACCTTGGTAGCCAGTCCGAAGCGGATATCGGCGCCCATGCGGGTTGCCTGCTTTTCGAAATGGATCATCATTTCGGGGCCTTGTACACCATCGGCATAACCGGGATAGTTCTCTACTTCGGTGGTGATGGTGAGCTGACCGCCCGGCTGAATGCCCTGGTACAATACGGGTTTCATATTGGCCCTTGCGGCATAAATGGCGGCTGTATATCCTGCGGGACCTGATCCTATAATTAAACAGTGTACTTTTTCGCTTTCCATATATTCTTTGTTCTTGACTAAAATCTGGCAAAAATAAAGGCAAAACCGTTAACAAAGCGCTAACCAATGCTGAACCTTAATTCCTTGTGCATAACCTAGGTAATAACAGCGGAGAAGTGGACTATGTTCAATGTGTGTCGCGTACACGCTGACCATATGATCCTGTGAAAATTCATGCAATACAGCGCTGCTACTTCGGAATGATGAGGGTGGTATATTGGGCAGCGTAGCCGCCGAAGTAGCCGAGGGCGCCCCCTTTGACATTGCTCAACACTTTTACCGGGGTGGAGAAGGGATTGCCGATGCTGGTGTAATTGTACTCCATCGTGCGCCAGAAATCGAAGGTGGCCTTGTCGATATTACACAGTTTCACCGTCACCGTATCGCCCCGGTAAAAAAAGGCATAGTCTTCCAGGTCGATCTTTTCATTACGGTTTACGCCGTGCTCTACCTGTATATCGTATGTGGTACCATCAACGATCTGGTCATCGAATACCGAGGTGAGGCCGGGATAGAAGGGCTCCTTATTCGACCGGGTAAAATACCGGATATAGTTGCCGTAGCCGGGGGGATCGTAGGTGCGCGACATCAACACCACTTTATTGGTATCGGGATTGTTGGGGGCCTGCTGCCACCAGAGTGACTGGATCAGCTTGGTCAGCGCAGGAATGGTGGTTTCGGCTGTATAGGTTTTGCCCTCTACCCGCACCTCAAGGCTATACCGGGTATTGAGCTGGCCGAGAAAGGCGGTGGCCAGATTGGCTGAATCGAGGGAGTAATGATACACGGTGTACCCGTTGCCGGCAGGCAGCTGGTATTCTTTCAGGCGATGGGTCAGAACGCCGTTGGACATATATATTTCGGCATCGTGTATAAACGAATTGGCGAGTGTATCGGGGGAGATCTGGCCGAAGTAAGCCAGGCTATGGGAGAGGATGACGGTGGGCGGCTGGGCGTTTTCGATCGTCGCCTCGATGACTACGGCGGCCGACGCTTCGCGGGGCGTAAAGGAAATTGCCTTCTCGCAGGAGGTGTAAAATATGCTCAGCAACAATATCCAGCTCAATCGCCCGTTCATAGTGCGTTAAAGTTAGTATACCGGCCACAAAAAACCCGGCAGGTTTGGAACCATACCGGGCTTTAATGTGATTAACGTACTATAATACTAACCTAAATATGCTTTGAGGGCGTTGCTGTAACGCGCTTTTTGTAAACGCTTGATCGCTCTTTCCTTGATCTGACGGATACGTTCTTTGGTAAGGTCGTATTTCTGTCCGATCTGCTCGATGGTAACACCATTTTCGCCGTCGAGGCCAAAATAAGCGTTTACGATCTCTGCTTCGCGGGGGCTGAGTGACTTCAACACGCGGCGGATCTCGTTGCGGAGTGAGTCTTTCATCACGTCGTCGTCCGTATCATCACCACCTTCGAGCAGGTCGCCCATGGCCACGTCTTCTGCTTCGTGCACGGGGGCATCGAGGGAAGTGTGACGGGTATTGCTCTGGAATATATTGTTGATCTCAGTTTCGCTCATTTCCAACAGCTCAGCCAGCTCTTCGGTGCTTGGCTCGCGCTCATGCTCCTGTTCGAAGGCCATGTACGCTTTGTTGGCTTTATTGTAGGTACCGATCTTGTTTTGGGGAAGACGTACCAGACGACCTTGTTCGGCCAAAGCCTGCAGGATCGACTGACGGATCCACCAAACGGCGTAAGAGATGAATTTGAAACCCTTGGTTTCGTCGAAACGTTGGGCAGCTTTGATCAGACCGAGGTTACCTTCGTTGATCAAATCACTGAGTGACAGACCCTGGTGTTGATATTGTTTAGCTACGGACACTACGAAACGGAGGTTCGCCTGCACCAATTTGTCCAAAGCTTTCTGATCGCCCATCTTGATCCGCTGGGCCAGTACTGTTTCTTCTTCAGGAGTGATCATCGGGATCTTCGAAATCTCCTGCAGATATTTCTCTACTGCCTGCGAATCACGATTAGTTATCTGGGTAGCAATTTTGAGCTGTCTCATATCAAATTTCTAAGTGTAAAATTTACTATTTCGGGGCAGGGTAAAGGATTCAACAATAGATAGACTGAGAAAGTTCAGGGCAGGTTGCAAATCAACTGCAAATGAGCTGTTAATGTGTCCGATCCGTCCAGAACCGTCTGCAAAAATAACACGCAATCCCGACATCTCATAGCCTTTGTGGATAAAATCGACGCTGCCGAAGGTACAACCCCTGACAGCCTGCCACTCCAACTCCTGTTTTTCAGACCAGCCGTCCAAGCTGTAAGCTAAGCCTACACTACTATTGACGTTGTAACCATTAATTTCCTGTGGTTGTTCGCCCCTCTCAAAAAAATATTGTTAATATCCAAAAAAATATTTTGTAACTAAGGATTTAGTTATAGATTTACGCAACTAAAAACTTAGTTATGAAAGCGCTTACCAAAGCAGAAGAGCAGGTTATGTTGGTGGTATGGGACCTGGGACAAGGTTTCCTGAAAGATGTGATGGAGCAAATGCCCGAGCCCAAGCCCCACTCCAATACGGTAGCTACGCTGTTGAAGATATTGGTTGAGAAGGAATTTATGACTTATGAGGTACAAGGGCGCAACAACTTATATAAACCACTGATTTCCAAGAGTGAATATGGAAAGAAAAGTGCCAGCCATTTGGTGAAGGGCTATTTTGAGGGTTCGGCCGCCAAGCTGGTCTCGCAGTTTGTCAGCGACAACGAGTTGAACCAGGAAGAGCTGGAAAACCTGCTGCAGCAGATCCGCGACGCCCAAAAAAACCAACACTAGGCTTCCGCCCTCCATCAAAACCAATCAAAAATCAGCTGTATGAGCGTACTGATGTATTTTCTGAAGGTGATCCTCTGCTCTGGTATCCTGTTTGGCTACTACTACCTGTTTCTCCGCAATAAGCGCTTTCACCATTATAACCGTTTTTACCTGCTGGCCGCACTGGCCCTGTCGATGGTATTGCCCTTGATCCGGATCCATGTACTGGAAGAAGAAGGTGTTTTACAACAGGTAGCTTACCGCTCAGTGAAGGTGGTAACCCTGCAGACGCCTGCCGCAACTAGCGATGCAACGGCGGCTATCAGTACCCCACCGCTTTTCACCCTGGCCAACCTGTTTTGGCTGGTATATGGCGCGGGGGTGTTTTACCTGTTGGTGGCGCTGGCGCGCTCACTACGGTATATTCAACAGCTTTCTCACAGGTATCCTTATGAAATGATAGAGCAATTGAAACTGTATCAAACGAATGAACCGGGGACGCCTTTTTCATTCTTCCGCTCAATATACTGGAATGAGGAGCTCAATTTCAATAGTTCAAAGGGGCAGCAGATCTTCCGTCATGAGTTGTTTCATGTGCAGCAAAGGCATTCGGCCGATACCATTGCCGCAGAACTGATCACCATGTTCGGTTGGTTCAATCCCTTCTTTTACCTGATCAAACGGGAACTGAAAGCGATCCATGAGTTCCTGGCAGACCAATACGCCGCATCGGGCAGCAATCGTTACCAGTATGCGGAACTTTTGGTGCAGCAGGTGATGGACAGCCGTTCGCCGGCGATCACGCACCCATTTTTCCAAAACCAATTAAAAAGACGCATTGCCATGATCATGCAACATAATCAATCGAAATATGGCTACTGGAGCCGGGTAATGGTATTACCCATCTCCGTGTTCCTCTTCTTTTCTGTGAGCCTGTATGCACAGGAGCGCAGAGCAGAAAAGCAGGCGGCAGATCTTTCGTCAATGGACCAAACATCGTTGAATGGTTCCCTGGAAAATATCCATAAACTGACGCCTGATCAATTGCCACAACTTCCCCCCGATCAGGCGCCTGCCCTGGTTAGGACCTGGTCGCAGGAAGACGACCCGCGGGAAAAAGCGATCGTACAAGCAGTTCAGCAATTGCCTGTTTACCAGGTCATGCGTCAGGTGGAAGGCACGGAACTCGATCAGCAACTCTTCAGCCAATGGTGGGTGATAGAGGTACTCAGGAGAAACATAGAGCAGCGACTCTATGCAGATAAACCCAATATCCAACAGCTGATGGTTCATGACTTAAACAACGGCAGGGCGATGCAAAACGGGTTGATCATCAAGAAGGCCCATTTGCTGAATGATCCGGCTTATACAGGAAAACTGCCCCGTAAGACTGAACAATTCCTCCTGTCGGAATACTGGAAAAGCTTAGGCGTTACATGGTTAATCAAAAGTGCCACAGACACGGTAGCTCCCGGGCGCAAGACACCAAATGGCCCATATACCACCCGTATAGATTCTGTTCAATTCAGGAATTTCGAGGTTGTCTACGACAAAAGGGCGCTTTATACCGACTCTTCGAAGCAGTTTCATTTTTCCGCCATCGATGACAAAAAAATGCTGTACACCGACTCGATGAAATTTGGCAATTACCGAACCGTAAAAGATGGCAGGATGCAGTACACCGACTCAACCAGGGTGCAGTTTCATGCAGATTTTAAAGAGGGGAAATATGTTGATTCCGTAAAGACCTTCAATTTTAAGTTGGTCGACGACCAGCCAGCTAAAATACAGGGCACCTACCATTGGCAGACACTTTCCCCCGACACCACCATTCCGAAACTGCAGCGCCTTTTCAATAAGAACTACCGCTACCCGGTGACTTTGCTGGAAAACCATGGTGAGGGTTCAATCTATTACTCCTTCCTGCTAGACGAAGACGGTTCGCTGAAAAATTTCGAGGTGTACGATGCTCCTCCTGCGGCGGCCAAGGGAAATATCTACGAGATCGTGATCGTTGGTTATGCCAACAAAGACGCTTCACGTACTTTATCGACAGAAGAAAAACAGCAGCTGATGAAAGGGGAAGTGAACCGTGTTGCAGCCAAGAACACGCCCATCCCGGGCAAATACAAGCCCACCCGGTATTATTTTAAAGCAACCTGGAAAGCGCAGGTGGAAAAAGCCGCCTCGAAGCCGATTACCGGTATCAATAACGATGGGGAAAAGACCTATGTTAAGGTCGATGTATTACCTGCTTATACGGGAGGCGCCAGTGCATGGAAAAAATACCTGGATAATAATCTACAATACCCGGCAAAGGCGAAGGCTAAGCAGGTGGAAGGCCAGGTTGTCGTACAATTTGTCGTGAATAAAGAAGGTGGTATAAACGACCTGCAGGCGATCAGCGGACCAGACGAACTCAAGGCAGAAGCCTACCGCCTGGTATTAAACTCAGCCGCTAATTGGAAACCTGCTGTGCAGGATGGCCAGGCAGTACGTGCGTACATGAAACAGCCGATCAACTTCAAATTACAATAGTCAAATATTCACCAACCTTGCGATTAACCAGTGTGATTAAACGCAGTGCGTCAACTATTCGTGTTAAACAGACAGTTGTTCGATAATGCGCACAAGTTGTATCGAAAGCGGTCATGAAAAGTAGTCGAAGACTGCCCTTAGCACCTGGTTATCAAACCTTAGCAATATGGCACAGGGATTGAAAAACTGTTACCCGTCGCAAGGTATATAGAATACCTTTTCCAAAATTTCTATACGCAAGTTAACCTTAGTTAACTACGGGGCTGGTTTCCATCAGCCCCTTATTTTTTTGCAAGGGGTCCTGATTTCTGCGATAGGATTGGCCGGGAAAAGGACTGGCAGCGCTGTTGCACGAGGTACAACGGACTGCCAGTTGTTTGTTATGTATACCGCCGTAATGACTAGAATACGATTTCCTGTCCGGCTGTTTTGATGATCAGTTCTTTTTTGTCGCTGGCCTCTACCCGACCAACGATCTTGGCGTCGATGCCCAGTTCCTGGGCTGCGGCGATCATGCCGGCTGCTGCTGCTTCGCTGGTAAACACCTCGAGGCGATGCCCCATGTTGAATACCTGGTACATTTCGCGCAGGTCGCTGCCAGATGCTTCCTGGATCAGTTGGAAGATGACCGGCGGCTCGAACAAGTTATCCTTTACGATGCGGAAATCACCGGGCAGGTATTTCATGCACTTCGTCTGGCCACCGCCACTGCAATGGATGAGACCGTGAATATCGTCGAATTGTTGTTCGAAGAGTTGCTTCAGCAAGGGGGCATAGGTACGTGTTGGGCTCAGCAACAGCTGACCTACATTGATGGGTGAGCGGGGCACCTGGTCGGTCATGCGGTGGGGGCCGATGTAGACAACCTCATCGCTGAGGGCGTTCTCGAACGACTCTTTGAATTGCTCCGCATAGAACTTAGCGAGTACATCATGGCGGGCACTGGTGAGGCCATTGCTGCCGATGCCGCTGTTGTAAGTAGATTCATATTTCGCCTGGCCAAAGCTGGCAAAACCAACGATCACGTCACCGGGCTGGATCTTTTCGTTGGTAACGAGTTTATCCTTGGGCCAGCGGGCGGTCATGGTGCCATTGACGGCGATGGTGCGTACCACATCGCCTACGTCGGCTGTTTCGCCACCGAGGAAATGAATGTTGACACCGTATTGTTTCAGCTCGTCGAAGATCTCCTGGGTGCCGTTGATCACGACTTCCAGCACTTCGCCGGGTACTTGTTTCTTGTTGCGGTCGATAGTAGAAGAGAAAAGCAGGTTGTCGTGGATACCTACACAGAGCAGGTCATCAAGGTTCATGACGATGGCGTCCTGCGCGATGCCCTTCCATACACTGATATCTCCGGTCTCTTTCCAGTAGAGGTATGCCAGGATGCTTTTGGTGCCGGCTCCGTCGGCATGCATCAGGTTGACGTAGTTTTCGTCGCCGGTGAGGTAATCGGGATAGATCTTGCAAAATGCGAAGGGATACAATCCCTTGTCCAGTTTCTCGGTAGCCTTGTGAACTTCTTCTTTCTGAGCGGAAACACCCCGCTGGGAATATAAACTCATGGCGCAAAACTACTATTTACGCCCCGAATTCGTTGCCCGGGAAAGGGTAAGCTTCTGACTATTTTTTCACAATCAGGGAGTTATGGAACAAAAATGGTCTGCCGAAGTGCCACCCGGGAAAGGCACGACACCCGACAGACGCTATCATACAGTACGAACAAAATCAATAAGTTATCAGCCTTTCGAGGAGAATTGGATGGTTGGGCTTACCGATTACTATCACCTGGCGCACCAATTTGCCACTAAGGTCGAGCCTCATGGCGCTGCAAAAACCCGGCAATGTAGGCCGCCTGCAGGGCCTTCACCTCTTCCTTGTAATGCACGTGATCGGCAAAGCGATTGGCCCCTAGCCCCTTGGTGAAGGAATACAAGTCAATGCTGGCGATCCCAGCTTTGCGTACCTCCTCATCGGCGATCGCATTGTATTGCTCCAGGTCTTGGGCGTAGCGGTGGAAGCCCTTGTTCTTACGGTGGATGGAATCGACCACTTCGGTCGTCCTGATCCAAACCAAGGGCACTTTACGCTTTTTGACAATGGCAAAGATCTGGGCGAGGTTGGTCCGGTATTCTGCCGCATCCACTGCCGGCGCGCCCGTCGCGGTATCGCGTTTGATATCGTGCAAGCCGCAATTGAGGGTCATGAGGTCGGGCCGGAAGGTGTTTTCGGCAAACTTGAGCCGTATATAGGCCAGCGCCATACGGGAGTTGCCCAAATTAGACCCTTTGGGAATATCGAGGTTCTGGAACCCCTCGCCGGTTTCTTGTTTCCGGAGGATGGTATACTTCCCGGCCAGCATGTTCTCCAGGTAGGGACTGCTGTACTGCATCGAGATACTATCACCCAGGAGGAAAAGCGTTTTCGGTGGCGCAGGCCGCAGCGCTGTACACACCACGAACACCAGCAAGGCATAACAAGCATTTTTTTTCATAATCATCTTTTAGCGTATCATTTATTGTTCCCACACATTGTTGTACCTGAAATCCGTGACCGCCACCTGTCTGATGGTAGTCGAAGGATTGGCCCCATTGCCGGGTACAAAGTCACGTACCGAGATGCCTTGCACATCTTCCAACCAAATAGCAGGCCGCGCATCGTTGCCGGCTAACGTAAAGCGGATATTATCAAGCGTAATGCCCTTTGCATGCCGCACATACAATCCATAGGCGGGCAAACTATGACCAAACATTCGGTTCTCGGGGTACTTGGTCTCCTGCTCCGGTATTTTCCGGGTCACGTCTTCGAGGGTGCCGCCGCCGGTATGTTGCAGGACCATATCCCGCAGGGTCACGTTCTCTATCTGAAATCCCGGCACCGCCGCGATGGTGGAAGGAATAAGGCTGTTGGCCCTTGCCGTGATATTGGCGATCAACACATTTCTCAATACGCCCACCGGGTTCTTTCGTTGACCCAGCCGCATAAAAATGGGCGTTTGTATCCCTGTCATTGAAATGTTGGTAATCATTACCTGATCCATCACGCCCCCATCGACTACCTCCAGCGCAATGCCTGCGATACCAGAGATCGTGTCTGTGACGCCCTTGACGATCTTATGCCATTTCCAGAAGGGCGATTCGGCGGCGGCTTTCAACACACAATTGCTGATGGCGATATTTTTGAAGCCTGCCAGGGAGCCGGTACCCATCTTGATGAAATTGCAATTAGAAGCGATCACGCAATTGGTAATAGTGATGTTTTCCGTCATACGGCCTGGCTGTTCGCTTTTAAGGCATATGCCATCATCATCGCTGTCGATGATGCAGTCGGAGATGGTGACGTTACGGCTGTCGATGTCGATGCCATCGTTGTTGTGGTTGACATGTGAATAGATCCTGAGACCGTTGACGATGATCTGATCACTGTCAAACAGTTTAAGCGTCCAGCGGGCCGAATGATACAACCTGACATCACGAATCGTTATGTGCTGGCTGCCTTCCACCAGCAGCACATAAGGCCGGTCAGGTGCTTCCTCTACAATACTGAAACTCCCCCCATTGCCATCGATCATCCCTGTACCTGTCACTGCCGCGTTTTGTACGCCTTTCAAGCAGACCAGAGCCATGGTCTTTTTATCGTATTCAGACAACAAGGGTGTGGCCTTGAGTACGGCACCCGGCGACAAGTGAAGGTTTACACGATCTTTCACATAAATGCAACCGGTTAGGAATGTGCCGGAAGGCACCCACACCGTTCCCCCACCCTTCGCGGCACAATCATCGATCGCCCGCTGTATGGCTTTTGTATTGATGGTTTTGCCATCCCCCCGGGCTTTGTATTGGACGATATCAAATATATCCTGTGCTTTGATCGAAGTGCTCAGCAATAGGGTCATCAATAAAAGTATACTGTTCCTCCTCATCCCTTATTCGTTTTTAAGTTCAACATTCGAGACATATTCATTCTTCTGTAGCTGCAAGCCATCGATGGTCACAACCTTCTTCCCAAACAGCGTTACATTGTCAAATACCACGCCTGCTATCGCATGGTCCTGATCTAGTCCTTCCAGTGTGATCTTACTGTGGAAGCGGGGTCCGAAGTAGCAGTCCTTGATCAACACGTTTCGAATGGCGCCCTGCCCACTTCGTTGTTTGATGGCAAAGTGAATGGCTTTCTTTTCAAAGTCCGGAAAGCCATATTCGAAGTAATTGTTGACGAAGCGAATGTTTTCAAACCGGGCACCATCATAACAGTAGAGGGTCAAACCACGATCGGCCATCATGACGTAGTTGTTTTCAAAAGAGATATTGCGCATATAAGTGGCCTTGGTTTCCGTGCCTACTTTCAAGGCCGACTTTTTGGTCAGAAACAGACAACCTTCTACCCGAATGTTTTCACAATCACGCAACAGGTTGCTGTTGTTGGTCGACTTGATGGCCACATTGTCATCGCTACAAAAAGCAAAGCAGTGTTGAATGAGTACATGGCGGGAAGCATCGGGATCGAAGCCATCTGTATTCGGCACCTCCAGGTCGTTGATCAGTTTTACGTTCCGGATGGTGACACTATCACTGTACAGGATATGGGTATTCCAGGCGGCGGGATCAAAAAAACTGATCCCGTCGATCACTACATTGCGGCTACTGCGAATACGTACCAGGTTGGCAGGCTTACCGGTTTTGCGAACCAGGGCACCATTGCCGTTGATGATTCCCCTGCCCCATATCCGAACCTGGTTGGCATGCTCTACCAGAATCAGGCGACTGAAGGTCATGTGTTCGCCATTGTCTGAATAAGCTTTTCCATCCCGTAGTTTATTGGCCTCTACAAATCCTTTATCGGTCACATATTGTGTAGTATCGAAGGAGCCATTGATGAGGCAACCACCCGATAGGTAGATACGGGCCTGGCTGCCGATCGTCAGGGTGCCCGTGTTGTAAATACCAGGACCAAAATATAAGACCTTACGGGCTGCGGCCGTTTCATCGATCGCGCGTTGGATCTCCCGGGTAGAAAGACGTTTGCCGGTCGCATCTGCTTGGTACCGGGCGATATCCACCACTTCCTTACCGGAAGGGTCGAAGTGGTCGATGCTGTCCGCCAGGATGAATAGTTTTTCGGCACCAAGGGTCAGGACATGATAGCCTGGTTGCTCGAAACGGACCCGGATGCCACTTGTTGTTTTTTCGAAATCATGGGCCGGACTGATCTTCACCTCCCTTGTCTGCGACGGGAACCGAATATCGAGTTCAGTCATTCCTTGCTGGCCATAGCGGATATAATGGATGCCTTTGTAGGAGGATACCGGGATATCGACTTTACCTGCGCTGACCGTAAACAGCTTACTGGATTCACCGGTCAACAAGGGGTAGGGCTGCACCTTTGATTGTGCCGATAAAACTATCGACATCAATACCGCGAGGACCGTAACTGCATAGTTCCTGATCATATTAAAGTGACTTTGTTTACCATTTCACCAGTTTCACCTTCTTCCCATTACCATATTGCAGGTAATAGATTCCCGCGGGCTGCGTTCCCAGGTTCAACTGCTGCGTACCCGGTTGCATGGTTTGCCGAAAAACCACTACGCCTGCTCCATTGTATACCGTCACCATTTGTTTCGTGCTCAACCGGACTGTCAGCACATCGCGGAAGGGATTGGGGAATACTGCCTGTTCTTTCAGCGGACTGCCGACAGCTGCGGGCGTTTGTAGGGTTCTTGCTCCGGCACTTTCACCGGGCGCAGCGATTTCCAACAGTAGCAGGTTGTCGGGTACATCGATCGTTATCGAACTCGTCGATGCATAACTATTGATGGGCGCACCAGTTAGCAGGGGCTGGTACAGGTTCGCCACCAGTGCCGTATAGGGTAGTCCGACAGTAATACTTTGAGGGCTGATACCTACATCGGTAAAAGTGGTATAATCATAGTTGGCGCCTTTTTCGGCGCCCAACCACAAGGCCAGGTAATAGCGGCCATTGTTTTTCTGGTAGAGGCTATAACGTACACCCGCTGTATCACCTGTGATGGTCAGCGCCAATGGGGTCGGTGAAAAAACCAGGCTGGTATCCTTCAAAATGGCCAGGGTATTTTTGATGGCAGTATAGGCGGGCTTCTCGGAGCCATCTGTGCGCAGCAGGCCAAAGTTCTTCTCTACATCTCCTTGATCGGCCGTATGCTGATCGATGAACTCGTAGGCATAAGCCCTTGCCGCCCCCCGTTTGAATAGTTCCATAAACGCTACGGAATAATATTTACCGGCCGCCAGTTCGGACGAGTAGTGAAAGGAGTTGAGGCCAAAGGTGCAGGCAGCAGGATTGTTGAACCCCCGCGCGGTGGGAAAACCAAACTCGGTGGTTATCCAGGGTTTCCCTTTGGCCAGGGTATCGTAATAAGGTTGATCCTGATCGTACCGCGCACCGGGAAAGATGCGATTGGCCGGGCCGGTCACATCGTACGGATGCAGGTTAGCATAATCGAACCAACTACTGATGTGCGGCGTTGGCGTGGCCAGGCTATCGGGCATGGAAGGAGCAGGCCCAAAATGGGTAGGGCTTGCATTGATAATGCTCACGGCACTCAGCGCAGGCGTGCTGTGGGTTCTTGTCCAAAGGGTTTGCTGTATGGTACGCGTGAGTGTGATCCAATCCGCCGGAAACCAAACGGCAATGGTGCGGTCGGGCTCATTGAACCCTTCAAAATGTTGTATCGTCCTGACGAGCTCCGGGTTGGTATCAAACAGTTCGAGGTAGGCGGCGTCGTTCAGGAACCGGAGGGTGTCGATTACGCGCCTGCTGTCGAGCAGGTAGTCATATTTGATGCCGCAGCTGTCATGCAATTTCAGGTAACGCTGCCGCATGAGGGAGGCACTCACCGATCCGAGGAAGCTGGGATGCGGAAAATTGTCACGGATATGTTTTATACCCAGTTGTTTGAGTTTGGGATAAATAATCGATTCGAAGGCCGTATAATAGTTCAGGTGAGTATACCGTAAGTGCGTGTTCACTCCGACCCCATCGGTGTAGCTATACGCACTCTTGGGGGTAATCGTTATTTGGGCCCGGGTATTTGCGGCAATACCGGACAGCAGTAAAAATAGACAGGTAATACGACCTGCAGCTGCGCGACGTGTGCGGCGTAGTTTGCAGGCTTGCAAGAGGATTATCTTGATTGGCATAAGCATCGTTTGTTGGGTGGTGATTGACAGGCTATGGCAGGGCAGTAAACACAAGGTCATCGAAAGCGATCATTCCGCTATTGGAGTAGAAAAGGAGTTTGAAATTTTGCAGGTCATTGCCGGCCCCGGCGGCCGCAACACCGGTAAAGAAACGGTTGGTACCGGCCCACATATCCCATTTGTCATTGGCGACGGTATAGCTATTCCCATCTGGTCCGGTGTAGGTGCGTGCGGTGCCCGAGTTGTTGGAAACGAGGGTAAAGGACTGCTCGTCAACAAACCAGGGGCTTTGCACCGTAGCGCTGGCCGCTACGTGGTTGTCCATGATCCTGAACCGGCCCGTACTCGCACTATCGGTATACACCGCAAAGCGGGTATGCGTGGTGGTACTGTTGGAGGCATAGTCGTTGGTAAAACCCGCGCCGATATTGAACAGGGCCAAAACAGCTGGAGGCGTAGGCAGGTTGGTGATGGCACAAACCGCATTCATGGTAAAGGTCATTTTCAGCAGGGCGGGCGCTGTAGCTGCAAAGTTGGCCGTGCGCGCAAAGCAACTGTTGTGCGGTCCCGTGCAGGACTTGCGTATAAGTCGCACCTTCTTGTTGGAAATATCGATGGAGCCATTGGCCCCCGCCGCGGCGGCAAACGTGAATTGGCCGGTGGAGGGACTGCTGGCCTGCACGTAGTCGCCGATACTGGTGGCGCCGTTGAAAGATTGGGAGAAGAGTTGCGCTTTCCCTGCATGGAATGCCATGGAAAAGCTAAACAGGCATAGAAGAAACCGCATGGTTGTATATTTTAGGATGAAGAAATCAATACGTCTGGTCAAAACAATGCCTACCCTGGTGAGTGCTTACGCTCACCAGGGGGCTGATGCAAACAGTACGAACGATATCAGCCAGGCATTGATGCTATTTGCTGCTTGCTATTTTCGCAGGGAGGCAGCCCCCTGTCAATATTGTGGATTCTGCGGTCTTAAGTTATAATTGGCTTCCATGGCCGCCTGTGGCAGCGGATACAATTCGCTTTTGCCCGATTGGAAACCGTACCCATAAAAATTCACGAAGGTCGTGGTGATCGATGCATTGGCGACCCATGCCACACGGTTCACATTGGCGCCCGAATTGGGCAAGGTAATATCGGCAATGTTGGGTGTGATGGTATTGTCGCGAAGACCACTTCCGCTGGCCGGCGACGCCTTGTAGAACGAGTTGGCCCAGATCTTCCCGGTCTCTACGCCGTTGACCCTGGAATAGAAATACATGAGCCGCGGTAAGCTCGCCGTTAGCGTATAGGCCGGTGGAGCCGCCATATAGGAATAAGGCTGCATGGCCGTGCCCGCCGCCATACGCACGAGGTTGGCTTTCGTCTCGGTCAGCGCAGTGCCCAACAGGTTCCAGCGAATGAGGTCGTATTTGCGGATGCCTTCGCCGCCGAATTCAAGCGCCCGTTCTTTCACCAACAGTTTGAAGAATCCCTCCTTGTCGGTGGGAATAGCAGGCACGAGGGATGCGTCGCCTCCGTGACCGCGCTGGCTCACTTCGCGGAATGCGTCGATGGCTTTTGCAGAAGGTGCACTATTAAGCTCATTATCAGCTTCAGCATACATCAGCAATACATCTGAGAAACGGATCAGCGGCCAGTTGAGCTGCATGGTCGTAAGTGATGCGTTCGATGCCGGTGTCAGGGTCACTGGATTGGTACCGGTGGTGGCACCGCTGCTGAAATAGAAGGAAGGATTGGAGACCCAGTCTCTTCTAAACTTTCCATCGTAAATAGAATGGCTGGCATTGCCCCGGCCATAAACATCCAATACGATCTGAAACGGCACCAGTGTCACATCCCGACGTACGTCGGTGGAATCAAACAGGTAAAAGTAGGTGGGTAAAGCGGGGCCAAAGGGACCACCCACGCCATTCATCCGCGTACCGCTGGCGATACCGATCCGGCTATCGGAAGAATTGGTGCCCAGGGCTGTGGCCACCTGCATCATCAACTCGCCTTGCGGGTCAACCGCCACGTGCGCATTGATCACGTCTTTGAACATCGCCCTGTAGGTAGGCATCAGTGTATGCTGTTCCCGGCGTTTCATCAGCGAATCGCATTCGGCCTGTGCCATTTTATAATAGTCGACATAGTCCGCGGCTCTTTCCAACTGGCCGTTCTGGCGCAGCGCATAGCCACCCCGGAATAAGGCGATCCGCGCCCGCAGCGCCATGGCCGTTCCTTTGGTGAAACGTTCATCCTGCGCCACGGCTGTACGCCAGGGCAACAATGCCTTCGCTTCTTCCAGATCCGCTATCGCGTGGGTCAGTATGCTATCCCGGTGTGTTCTGCCCTGGAACGGTGTATTGATGAATGCCGTTGGCACGCGCTGCTCGGGCAGGTCGCCAAAGATGCGTGTCAACTCAAAATAATACTGTGCCCGCAACACCAGGGCTTCGCCATGCATGCGCCTGAGCTCTCCCGCTGTCTGCCCTTCCTGGTATTGCTTCATGCGGGGCAGGTAATAGATGCAGTTGTTGGCCCTTTCTATGCCCTGGTATAACTGGTTATAGGTAGACAGGATATCGGCATTGCTGGCATTGAGGGTATAGTGCGCCTGTTGGCGGCGTGCCACATCCAGGCCGGCGCCACCACCCAGGATGGCATCGTCGTCGTACACGTATTGGTAACTGGTAAACAGTCCGTAACCGGGATCTCCGGCCATGGCCATGTATGCCCCCATCAAAGCCGCTTTGGCATTGACCTCATTGCTGAATACAATCCCTACATCGAAGCTGGAGATGGGTTGGGGAGATAAATATTTTTTACAGGAACCGGCGCTCATCGACACCATGAGTATCACGAGGCAGCAGGTTCTGTTCAGGTTGAATGAATATTTCATACGCATAACAATCGGTGGTTTAGAAAATAACATTTAAGCCCAGTAAGAATGACCTGCCGCGCGGATACGCCGAGTAATCGACGCCTGGCGTAAGGATACTTCTCCGGGAACTCACATCCGGATCATAACCACTGTAACCAGTGATGGTTGCAACATTGTTGGCCGTGGCATACACCCGTAGACTGGCGATGTGCATTTTTTTCAATAAAGCTTTGTTCAGGGTGTAGCCCAGGGTGATGTTGTTGACCCGGAGATAGGAACCATCTTCCACGGCAAAAGAGCTGGGATAATAGCCGAGTGTACTACGCAGGGGCATCCATTGTTTGGCGCCTGCATTCAAGGCTGCCAGTTTCTCCGGTTCTATACCGATCACGGTGGTGGCATTGAGCTGCTTTTGCACCAGCTGGCCACTCCCGTCGATCACCTTCCAACGATCATTGACGCTGGCGAGCATATTGGCATCGAGGTTATAGGCTGTGGTGAGTTCCAGCTTATTGGCATTATAGACGTCGTTGCCATAGGAGAAGTTCATGAATACGTTCAGGTCGAAGTTCTTGTAATTGACCTGCTGGTTAAAACCACCGGTGATCTTTGGCAGCACGTTGCCGATCACGGTACGGTCGTCGAGGTCGATCTTACCGTCGCCAGTCACGTCGGCATATTTAATGGCACCTGGTTGCACGAGATCGGTCAGCACCGCCTGCGGATTGGGCAGGCCAGGCTTCAGGGTGTACTGGTGTGTGAGCGCAGGGTAGGTGGCATTCGATACCGGCGTGGTGGTAAAATCATCGACCGTATAATATCCTTCTACTTTCAATCCATACACGGCACCGATGGGCTGACCAACTTTTATAAGATAATCGGCGGGATTACCAGCGGTGGCAAAGAAGCCGGAGGATGCCGTGAACTGCTGCTGGTCGCCCAGGCTGATGATCTTGTTGCGGTTGACGGATGCGTTGACACTGCTATTCCAGGTGAAGTCCTTCTTTTTGATCACGGTGGCCGACAGCTGCACTTCAATACCCTGGTTGCGGATGGTACCTACATTCTGGTATTGGGTGCGGTAGCCCGTGTTGGCCGGAAAGCTGTTCTCCACCAGCAGGTTCTTCGTACTGTTGTTGTATACGTCTACCGTCAGGTCGAGCCGGCGGTTGAAGAGCGACAGGTCGAGGCCGATATTAGCAGAGCTCAGCGACTCCCATTGGATGCCCGTATTGCCAAAACGTGCCGGTAACAACAATGTATAGTTCAATACATTGTTGAGGCCATAACCCGAATTGGCCGGTGTGGAATAATTGGCCGCATAGCCGTAGGGATCGATGCGGTTATTACCCGATACGCCATAGCTTATCCGGAGTTTGGCATCATCAATAAAAGTTACCCGTTTCATGAAGTCCTCCTGCGAGATGCGCCAAGCGGCCGAGGCTGAGGGGAAATACCCCCATTTGTTGTTGACTGAATCGGACGCGACAAATACATTGCTGTAATCGGGTCCGAATAAGGACGATCCATCAGCCCGAAAGTTCAGCGACAGCAGGTATTTCTGTTTAAAGTCGTACGACCAGCGGGTAAAGAAGGAAACCTGCCTGGTCTGCACTTCAGCCGACACCGGTTTGGGTTGTGCAAATCCAACAGGCGGCGTGGCCAGGCCAAAATTGGCAAAGGCAATATCAGGGGAGGTACCTATCGGAAAATAGCGAATGGTTTGGCTATTGGAGGTGGTCTTTGTTTCGAATATCTCGTGACCGGCCAGGATGGTGAGCCGGCCCTCGCCGTTCAGGAACCGGTTGTTGTTGTAGGTAAATACATTGGAGTTGTTCAGGACAGAACGCCTGGTATCTGTGAGGGAGGCGATGGGCATCCTGGCCCCGTTGTTCTTCGAGTTGGCCGTGATGGTATCATCAAAGCTTTTACCCTGTGTACTGGTCACATCATATCCAAAAGTGCTTTTAAACGACAGGCCTTTGAGCAGGTTGATGTTGATATAGCCATTGAAGTTATACAGCACAGCCGTCGACAAGCGGTATTCTGCCTGCGAGAGCAGGTAGGGGTTGATGAGGTTGAGTTGATTGCCCGGATTGAAGTCGCTCAGGTCCTGGTCGTAATAGGCTTCGTCCTGCCCCGGGAGGAACAAGGGGCGGTAGCGGGTGTATTGACGCAGGCGATTGGTATTGGCGCTACCTGCATCGGAGGTACCGGCTCCCTTTATCTGCTGGTTGTTGTAGCGTACGTTGAAGCCCATTTTGATGGCGTTGCTGATCTTTTGATCGAGCCGGAAGTTGAGCAATCTGCGGGCGAAAGAGGAATTCAATAGCAACCCTTCCTGGGTATTGTTGGTTAGGCTCAAGTTGAACTGGGTGGCCTGGTTACCGCCGGAGAGGGTGAGGTTCTGTGTAGTTTGCAACGCATTACGCCCCATCATCCGCTCCTGCCAGTTCATGGCATTGGGATAGTTCAAATAGGTAGCAATGGTATCGTAGTTGTTGGGATCGCGGATGTATTTGCTGACCATATTGAGGTCATTGGTAGCACCTGTGTATTGTGCCCTTTCATACTGGTAGAGTACGAACTGGTAGGGGTCCATCATGTCCAGTTGCTTCGTCAATTGGTTGATGCCGGCAAAGGTGTTGAAGGTCACGGTATATTTTCCATTGGTATTCTTCCCTCCCTTCGTGGTAATGATGACCACACCATTGGCGCCCCGGGCCCCGTAGATGGCGGTGGAGGCCGCATCTTTCAGCACATTGATGGATTCGATATCCTGGGGTGATAATACGTCGAGTGCATTTTCTACCTGTACCCCGTCAACGACATACAGCGGCGAACCCGACTGGGTAATGGAGTTGCGGCCACGGATGAATACATCGACCGGCGCACCAGGTGATCCTTCTCCCACCACGATCTGTACGCCTGCCAAGCGGCCCTGCAAGGCCTGCGCAGCAGAGTTGAGGGGGATGTCTTTCAATTGCTTTTCTGAGATCGCCGATATCGCGCCGGTGACGTCTTTGCGGTTCACCGACCCATACCCGATCACGACGATGTCATCCATCTCTTTCTGTGATGGAGTCATCGACACATTGACCAGGGTGCGGTTACTCACTGCAACTTCTTTTACTTCATACCCTACCATCGATACGACGAGTGTCACCGGACTTTTCGCGTTGGCCAGGTCGAGCGAGTAGTTACCAGTCGTATCAGCGATGGCAGAAAGATTGGTGCCTTTTACGATGACGGTTGCCCGGTATAAAGGTTCATTTCGTTCATTGGTCACCCGACCGCTCACCAGGAGCGGCTCTTCAGCCGCTGCGGAACGGGGTGGCGTCGTACTCTTTTTAAACACGACTGTTTTGTCATTGATATTGATGTTGTAACTGATGCCCCGCGGTACGAAATATTTATCCAATACTTCTTTCAGTGTCGCATTATTGACCACCACCTCGATGGCCTTGTCTTCTTTGAAAAGCTCTGCATTGTAGAGGAAGTCGAACCCGGTTTGCTGCTTGAGCAACGGGATTACTTTGAGCAGGGTAATGGACGGCTGTTTGATGGTGATGGTCTGTGCCCGCAGGGCAGTACCCGCTACAATCAGGAGCAGGAACAGCAGCCATTTCTTTCCGGGCAATAATCGTCTTTTCCAGGAATGGCCGGGGGGACACTCCTTGAACAAATGGGTGTTAAGCAGCATTTCGTTGTTTTTATTTCATATGGGCCAGGGCGCCTTAACCACAGCGCAGACAAGGACCGTTTTCAGGGAGGATCAGGGTAAGACCGTCACCTGTTTTCCTTCTATTTTAAAATGGATGGTATTGGTTATTTCCAGATTCTTCAGTAATTGTTGCAGGGTTTTCGCGCGGGAGAACGTTCCACCAAAAGCCATCGATTCCACGCCTGGTGTATAGACCACGGTGATATCGTACCAACGGGCAATCCGTTGCATCATCGTTTTTATGTTCTCGTTGCGGAAGGTGAAGTAGCCATTCTTCCAGGCCACTGCATCGTCAACGTCTGCAGTCGACACATGGATCTTTTGTCCGTCGGCTACTATCTGGGCTTGCTGACCAGGTACCAGTATCCGTTGCTCGTTGCCTGCTGCTACCTTCACGGATCCTTCCAGCAAAGTGGTCACCACTTCCCCCTCATCGCCATACGCTTTTATATTAAAATGGGTTCCCAGCACCTGCGTCCTGGTTCCCCCGGCGGCGACCGTAAAGAGCTTTGCCGCATCCTTGGCTACTTCAAAATAGGCCTCGCCGGTCAGCTCCACCGTACGGGTATCGCCGGTAAAGGAAGCTGGAAAGCGAAGGGAACTGGCAGCATTCAGCCATACCTTCGAACCGTCGGCCAGTACCAGGTTGAATTCGCCTCCATTGGGTGTGGTAATGGTATTAAAAGCCATCTCCCGCGTCGCGGGTTGGGCCCCATTTTCCAGGTCGTACACCAAGGTACTATCGTTGGATTTCCGTAGGGAAGCCTCCCCCTGTTGCAATCCCTGTTGCAGGGCGTCGGTCAGGTTGACGATACGGCCATCGGCGAGTTGCAGGGTCGCTGTTGGCTTGCCTGGCGCCACATCATTCTTATAATGATCTGCTACTGACGGTGGCGGTACTCCTGGCTTTGCTCTTTGCAACACCATTATCGCCATACCGGCCAGCAATACGACAGCGGCTGCAGTGGCCCACCATTTTCTGCGTGTGGACTTCATGGCGACCACCCTGGCCGGTGCGGCCGGCAATTGCATTTGTTGTTGAATACCCAACAGGATACGGTCTTTCAACGCAGCTTCGCTATCGGGCAAGGTTGTCAATACCGTCTGTTCATCATCTGTCCAGGCATCGTACCAGGCATGCAACTCCTCTTTCTCCGCCTCCGTGGCTGAGCCTTCGAGAAATTTATCGGCGAGCATTTGTAAACGTTCTTGTTGCATGGTGGCTGGTCTATTAATAAGAGTGCAGGTGGTTCCTTTTACCCTTAGTGTTGTTGAAAAAAAAATTAAATAGTTACAGGAAGAGGGTCAGGGGGGAGTCGCCGAGTTTGGTACGAATGGTTTTCAGGGCTTTGGTGAGGTGCGCCTCCGCCGTTTTGATAGAGATGCCCAGCTCTTCCGCTACCTGTGGCAGTGGCTGGTCGAGCAGTTTATTGTGAATAAACACCAGCCGGCATTTTTCGGGAAGGTGGTTGGCCAGCTTACTGACGATCTCGAGCAATATCTTGTTTTCAAAACTTCCGGTTTCCAATGTCTGGCCAAGGTTGGCAGCAGGCAGCTTTTCCAGGGAAGTGATGGCTGCTTTTTTTTGTCGTTGTAACCGGGCGTACACGGCATAGCGGGTCATGGCAGACAGGTAGGCAGGCAGGGCTTCGATCTGCAGGGTTGCCCGTTTGCTCCAGAGCGTTACAAATATTTCCTGCACGATCTCTTCGGCCTCCACCGTCTCGTGTACATGCTTAAGGGCAATAAAATACAGTTTGTTCCAGTAACGATGATAGAGTTCATTGAATGCCTCATGGCTGCCTGCCTGGAGCAGGGCTAGTAGTTCATCATCGGGCAACGCGGCAAACTTATTCATCACGTACGGCAGCAGTTGGGTAATTGAATGGGTGGCCATCGGGGCATCAGCGCCCCTGAAGATAGGATGAGGTATTACGTATTGCTTGCTTCTGTAAGAAGTTAGACGCCAAGGTAAGACAGATCATGCATACAGCATAATCTGTACCCTGCCCATCACGTACAGAACACCCATCATAAGGCATCTAAACAACTGTTTATTAATCGTTTACAGTACCATTAACCCGGCGCCTGCTTTTTGCTCATAATATAAGCCCCTGAATCTCAACTTCTGATTGCGCGCAGCAGTTTGTATTTTCGCGTGGCATTTATGAAAGTTTACAATTCGACCGATCAGATCCCGTCTTTTCAACGCGCCGTACTCACCATTGGCACGTTCGACGGCGTGCACCTGGGCCACCGCCAGATATTGAACCAATTGAAAGAAGAAGCTGACCGGATCGACGGAGAGACGGTAATCATTACCTTTCATCCCCACCCCCGTAAGGTAGTGGCAGCGGGGCAACCTGCCTTTCACCTGCTCAATACCATTGAGGAGCGGATCGAGTTGCTGGCGCAATGTGGTATCGATCACCTGGTGATCGTTCCCTTTACGGCCGAATTCGCCCAACAGACACCGGCGGAATACATCGAGCATTTCCTGATCGAAAAGTTCCATCCCCATACCATCATCATAGGATACGACCATCGCTTTGGCCAGGGCCGTACGGGCAACTACAAGCTGATGGAAGAATACAGTGACCGGTTTCGCCTGCTGGAAATACCCGGTCATGTGATCGACGAAAACACCGTCAGCTCCACACGCATCCGCCAGGCATTGCTCGACAGCGACCTGGAGCAAGCCAATGGCCTGCTGGGATATGATTACTTCTTTGAGGGAACTGTAGTAGATGGTAATAAACTCGGCAGGGAACTGGGTTATCCTACAGCGAACCTGCACATGGAAATTGCCGAGAAGCTGGTACCGGGCAATGGCATCTATGTGGTGGAAGCTGCCGTCGTTAAACATCCTTCGCATATCAGCCTGCTCCCTTCTGCCCAGGCTGGCGGCGCCCCTGTAGCGCCTACCCTGCAGGGCATGATGAGCATCGGCATTCGCCCCACGATCACCGACAACAGGCGGACCATTGAAGTGAACCTATTCGACTTCAACGAAGACATTTATGGTCGTTGCTTACGGGTGTATGTCAAACAGTACCTGCGCCCCGAACTCAAGTTCGACGGGCTCGATGCCCTGGTAGCCCAGTTGGCGCGGGATAAAGAAGACTCCCTGCGTTACTTCGGTCGTTAACACATCATTTTAGCCACCATCTCTTTGAGGAGAGAGGCGTCGGAAGTGCCTGTATCGCCAATACCGATGCTTTTCAGGTTGTATTGGTGCAGGAGGAGTAAGGCAGCCTCTACACCGTCATAACCATAGTTCTTGGCAGTCAACAGGTAGTCTTTCACGAACCAGGCATTGACCCCGATGTTGACGGCGATGGTCTTGTCGTCTTTGGCCGACTGGCCGAAGATCATATAAGTTTTGCTGAACAGGTTGTACAGGGATGGGAGGATGAGTTGTATGGGAGCCGCTTTGGGATTGGCCTCGAAGTACTGGATGATGCGCATGGCCTTGGCCATATCACGGGCAGCAACGGCACTTTGTAATTCGAATGGATTGTACTCCTTACTAACGCCTACATATTTTTCGATATCGTCCTCCGTAATATTCTTGCGATCTGCCAGGTTGACGAGTATCTTGTCGACTTCGTTGTTGATGCGGCTAAGGTCATTACCAATATGGTCAACGAGCAGCAACAAGGCTTTTTGGGAGATGGTGTATCCTTTGGATTGTACGAGTTCGTTGGTCCAGTCGGGCAACTGGTTGTCGTACATCTTTTTGGTGGTGAACATTTCACCCTTTTCCTTGAGGGTCTTGGCGAGCTTGCTGCGACCGTCCACCTTCTTCTCTTTATAGGAAACGACAAAGATGGTCGACGACAGTGGATTATCTATATAAGGTTCTAGCTTATCTATATCGCGCATCTGTTGTGCTTCCTTTAACAGGACGACCTGTTTATCGGAAAACATGGGATAGCGGCGGCAGGCATTGATGATATCGGGCCAGTTGGCATCTTTGCCATAAAAGACAGTCAGGTTGAATCCGGCCTCGGCTTCTGTAAGAATATTGTGTTCCGCGTAGTTAATTATTTTATCGATGTAATAGTCTTCTTCTCCTTCCAGCCAGTAAATGGGTTTGTATTGTTTCTTTTTCCAATCAGATATTATTTTTTCTGCAGACATGGGAACGATAAATAGTTAAAACTGGTGCAATATTACGTCAAAAAAAGGCTTTCTAAACCTATAAATATACCTTCGCAAAACACAATACTACGCTATGTTTCAGCGTTTTCCACGTTGTCCTGCCAGGACCCTTCAAAATTTCTGGCATGGTTTTAGAATAACCCTCTATCGAAAGCTGAACGATAGGGTTCAGCACCCGAATTTTAAACTTTTGAAAACACATAACAATTATGAGTACAACCAATTATCCATCAGCCAGTCCCCAAAATCAACCGCCTAAGAAAGATTCTAAAAACCTGATCATCGGCTTACTCGCCGTTGGTATCCTGGGTACATGGGGTTATTTCCTGTGGGACAAAAACAAATCTGACCAGCAGATCAACACCCTGCAAACACAATACGTTGCTGTAGACTCTTCCAAGAATGAATTGCAGAAGAGCTTCGACGCAGCTGTTATCCGTCTCGACTCACTGACCGGTTACAACAACGAACTGGAAGGTAAGCTGAGCGAAAAGAACAGCGAAGTCAGCAAACTGAGAAATCAGATCGCTGCCAAGCTGAAGAAAGAGCGCCTTACTGAAAGAGAGAAGAAAGAGCTGGCCGTGCAAATCGCCGACCTGAACTCTAAGATCAACAATCTCGAGCAGGAAGTTGCCCGTCTTACACAAGAAAACGGTGTGCTGACCACTGAGAAAACTCAACTGACAGCAGACAAAGAACAACTCACCAACGACCTGGCTACTACCAATACTGCCAAGGTTGAGCTCGAAAAGAAAGTTGATGTAGCTTCTACTTTCAACGCTTCTAACATCGCTATCACACCGATCGACGAAAAGAGCGGCGGTCGTGAAAAAGTAACTGAAAAGGCAAAACGCGTAGACAAGCTGGTTATCTCCTTTGATGTTGACAACCGCATTGCTCAGTCTGCCAACACAGAAGTATATGTATCTGTAACCGATCCCGAAGGCAAGCCAGTAACTGTTGAAGCACTGGGTTCCGGTACCTTCACTACCCGTGAAGAAGGCGACAAGTTCTATACTTTCAAGATGCCTGTAAACTACGAAGCTGGTAAGAAGGCTCACATTGAATATCCCTGGAAACAAAACAGCGGTTTCAAGAGAGGTAACTACAAGATCGAAGTTTACCACAATGGTTTCAAGATCGGCGAAAGCGTTCGCGAACTGAAGAAAGCTGGTATCTTCGGATAATCGAAGAACAGTCACTATACCGAGCGACCCGGCCAATGGCCGGGTCGCTTTTTTTGTGCCTGGCCTATTTGCTTTTGTCAGATGCTTCCATCTCGTGCGGTCGGGCAATCCCCCAGCTACTCACGTAGAGGTCGTAAAGGACACTGCAGATGTTGAAAACACCCACCTAACAGGACCATTGAATGATTGAATACTATGTGTGCGAATCAATGAAGGGTTACAGCAACGCCCTGATGGCCGCGCGGCCAATATGAACAATGCGGGAAGTACCGGGCTTGCGGCCTTCGTACTGGATGTTGATCTCAAGGCTATTGGACAACCGGCGAGTGAGGTCAAGATTCCACAAATAGTTCTTACCCGGCAACAATCCATCGAGCATAATGTAGGAAGACGGCGAATTGGTACCACCATTGGGATCCTGTGTCGTAAAGGAGATATTGTTGTACGTAAAGCGTCCTAGGATCGATGTACTGGAGAGAATATTGTACTTAATTTCCGAGCTCAGGGCATTGGAGCCTGCTTTCTCCCTACTGCCTGTCTGGTTCTCTTTCTGGCTGTATTTGTAGCCAAGTATTGCCCGCATGCTGGCTCCTTTGGTGAAGGTCAGCCTTGGTTCCATCTCATACTGATCGATCTTGTAATTGCGGTTATCGAATTTAGGATTGGAGCTGGACAACTGGTTGATCCCCGATTTGCCCGTCAGCTCCAGCATGAACATCCTGGTCACGTTCCAGCGTCCACGCATACTCCACTCATCGATCCGCCGGCTTTCGTATCCATACGTCAACAACGACTTATTGCTATTACGCGAATTATTCATATCGATACCCCATTTGGGGCTAAAGCGGTTGAAGGAAAAGGTATTGACGAAAATGGAGTTGAGCGTAATAAGGGAGGTATCGCTGAGCGGTGCTTTGAACGGATTGAATTGTACCAGTCCACGGGCAATCTCTTTCTTGTTCAATTGCAGTGACGATTGCAGGTTGATATTGGCCAGCAGCTTCAACAGTCCCTTGGCCTTCGACAGATCGATCTGTGACCGCGGATTCAATCCCAGGGTATAATTGAAGGTATTGTAATTCGCTTTTACAAATTGGTTGGTAGGTGTGAAGATGCGGATGTATTTTGCCTGGTCCTGGAAGAGCGCTACTTCAAACTCATTCAGCTGTTGCACGCCATCGTTGTTGTAATCGTTCCAGGTAAACTCTCCCTGCCCGGCCGGCACTTCGAGGTATACGAAATCCCGCTTCTGCTCCTGCCCTGCCCCAATCTCATACAGCAGGCTGCCCGTCAGCAGTCCCCGCCATTCATTCACCAGGTATTCAGCCCGGCCCAGCAGGCTGTTGTCGGCCTTTTGTGTCGTCACCTTATCATTCAGTATCGTCAGTGTACGGTAAGTGCCATTGAAGCGGAACTGGTGCCGCTCATTCTTCATCAATTCGGTAAACAGGTTGATGTTGTGGCTGCGGTCGGAGGTGGTCAATTCTGTACCCAGCGGATAGGCATTGGTGCGGGTAAAATAGATTACGCCCCAGCGATTGGGCTTGGCGTCATCCGACTTGATGGAAGCCTGTAAATTCTCGAAGGAGAAACTTTGTAACGCCACACTGTCCGACAGCTTATTGCGGACCTCATTGTGCTCGATGGCGTAATTGATACCAAGGGTATAGTTCTTCAACCGGGGAAACTTGCGGGAGATGTCGATGGTAGGACGCAGAAAATAACCCTTGTCGGTGATTGCGTCCATGGCCGAATACATCAATACATTGTTGAACTTCCAGCCCCGTACGTCTTGCACATGGGTGATGGTATTGCGAATGCCTGTGAAGTCACTACCCCGGTTATAATGGGTAAACTGGTAACGCACCGTATTGCCCCGGGCATCGAGCAATTGAGCGGCGCCGGTAGCGATGCCTTCATTCGCGGCCGTTACCTGCAAGGGCAATCCCCAGTCGCGGGTGAACTCTACATTGCGCAGCCGCTCCAGCGGTTTGAACCTGGCCTCCACATATTCAAAACCGCCTTCAGTGATCAACTGCAAGCCCGCCTTTGATCCTTTGAACGGTAAGGTGTTCCTAATATTGACCTTTCCGGCATAGCCCTTGTCATTGCCTTTATCTATCGATGAGAAAGTATTGACATCATAGCTACTCATCGCTACCTCCGTATTGACCACCAGGTTTTTGGTGATGTTGTAGTCGACACCGAGGCTGACAAGTTGTTGTTTTTTGGGAGTGACCAATAATACTGCCGCTTCGTATTGTCCCTGTGGTTTTCCATTCACCGGTTCTACCCAACGGTATACTTTTCCATTGGCGCCATTGAGGTCGGGCAGGTAGTTGCCATTGCCAATGCCTACATCGATAAACGACAGGCTATAGCGGGCGCTATCCGGGTGGGTGCTGTACACATAGATGCTGTCACGGTCTGGTGCGCCCGCCCAGGTAGTATCGATCTTTTTGTACAATATTTTACCGGCTGCAAAGGTGTCGATATTGGCCGTGGGATAGAAGGCCCGGCTGATGCTATCGCCGAGACCTGCGAGGAAGATCTTCTGTTGGGGATCCAGGTTCTGATTGATGGGCGAGCTTTTGGCGTCGGCATTGTTGAATAATCCTACACGCACCGTTGCCTTTGACCCAATCTTCACCTCATCTGCCAGGTAAATATTGGAGTTGAGGTAGTTTCTGTCGGCGTATTCAAACTCGATCTGTATCCGCCGGTCTTTGGTGATCATTCTTTTGGGGGTGAAAGTGATCTCCGCTGTATTGTAATTGATGACGTAGTCCTGGTCTTCTCCCCGCTGCAATAATTCACCATCGATGTACACCCGTTCCGTGTTGGCCAGCACTACAAAGAAGAACTCGTTGTTGGCGCCTTGCAGCCGGTAGGGCCCCTGGTTGCCTTCCTGCCCGTTGAATACATTGCGGGTAAACTTGCCCTTGGCAATGGAGCCACTGACCATCAGGTTGTTGCTGACCTTATCGCTGATATCCGTTTTTGTTTCGAAAGCGATACCCTGCAGGCGCTTGTAGAAGTTCAGGAAATAACTCTGTTGCTGGCGGATATCGATATCGCCCAGGCTCAGTGCCCAGTTCTTCTTCTTGAACTGCAGGAAGATGCGATCAAATTCATTGAGCTCCTGGGTGGTTCCATCTGGTTGGATGGGGATATTGTTGTCGGTGATGGCTGCTACGATCTCTATACTATCGGCGAGGTAGCCGTTCAACTGCAGGTTGAGGTTGGAGGTCACTACCGCATCCTGGCTATTGCCGAAGGAGATAGCCCGACCAAAACTACCGTTGTAGTTGATGTTGCCAAAGTTGAAGAAGCTTTCAGATGCAGCAATACCGGCGTAGTTGGGGGTGAAGGGTTGGCCGATAAAGTTGTTCATGATGCTGTCATAGGGCATCCGGTTGACGGCTGCATCGAGCCGGCGTGGAAATACCCGGTAGTAGACCACCATGGTATCGCTGGGTGGCCGGCCTTTCCAGGTCAATGCGGCCTTGACATAGTCTAGGTGGTACAGACTGTCGGGGATCCCAGGTATTGACAAGGTACGGGGAATAATGCTCAGCGTATCGAGCTGTACGAAGGTCTGGCTGGCGGTGATGATCTTTTTGCGCAGGTTGGACAATGATCGTTCCGTCCGCGGAGCCTGGGCAAATGCCGGCTGCAGGATGGGTAGGCTCAACAAAACAAGTATCAGGATCCTCCCGATCAACAAAGTGCAATTTCGTGTAACTGAATCCCTTCGCGGAAACGGAGGCGCTTTGTGGCTTTCCGGAAGGCAACCTGATCAAAGCCTACTGAATCCCATGTACGAAGCAGTTCAGTTTGGCCACCGATTATAGCGCTTAAAATTAGGCTTTTATTGCCTTTGGCCGGGGCTTTTAATGTATTGGTAAAAGGCAACTGCTCCCTGGCGCCCGCGTGTGATGGATGCCGTCTTGCGCGCAGGATGGCCGGGGCCGGGTGTGATCAATGGGGAATGGCCGGATCTGCCTTGGTGCAACGAACCACAAAATTTGCTTGTCTTGCAGGCTAAGCCCCTCATCACATGAAAATCATTCTACTACGCTGCCTGCCCCTGCTATTGCTCACGAGTTGCGTGACCAGGGCCATTTACCAAAGTCCGATGCATACCAATACCAACCGGTATAAACCGATGCCGATGCACAACGAAGGTTCAGCTGCCGCCAGCTATGCCGGGATTCATGCCGCTGTGGGTACGGCCAACGAACACGGACAAGACCAGGCTTTCAGCTTTGGTACTTCTTTTCACCGCAGTCATAACTTCAGTTTTTTCCAGGCGACCTATGGTGCTACCCTGGAACTGGGAGATTATAAAGTAAACCAGTACCCGATCATCCATGACAGCCTTGGTGGCAATACCTACCGCAATTTCGACCCGGTGAAGATCAACGAACGGGCTGGCCACAAGTTCTTTGGCGCTTATGGATTGAATGGCAGTGTCAATGTGGTAGCGCCGTTTGGCAATGCCGAGTGGCGCGTGCTGGGTGCCGAGTTGGCCTGGAACCAGGAATTTGGTCGATACCTCGACTTCCGCAAAAATATGCCAACCGGCGCGGTAACGATGGCCGACCGCAAGAAGACTTATTTCGTCTGGGGCGTCTTTACGGAGATGGTGGGCCGGGTAGGCGACGACAATCGACTGGGGTATAAACTGGCGCTTTTCGGCACCAACCGCCGCATCTACGATGAGTGGAATACCAGTAACCCCAACCTGGACTATGTGCAGGCTGCCTGCCTGGCGCAAACCCTTCATTTTACGGTCGACAACAAAGTAACGATTGCCGCGCAGGTCAATTTGGGCACCTATGCTTTCAGTTCCACCCTCAGCACGATCGTGCGGCTGGACAATCTACGCAAGAAAAAAGCCGGCACAGCGGCCGGCTTGTAATCAGCTATGTTCATGAAGTATTAAGCTACTTTCAGTTTCTTCGACTGCTTTTCCTCGAGGAATTCATCGAAGGTCATCAGCTTATCGTTGACGCCGTTGGGGGTCAGTTCGATAATGCGGTTGGCCACGGTTTGAAGGAAGGTATGGTCATGCGAAGAGATCAATACGATACCTGTAAAGTTCGTCATGCTTTCGTTGAATGCCTGGATGGATTCCAGGTCAAGGTGGTTGGTAGGCTCATCGAGGATCACCACGTTGGGGTCCTGGAGCATCATCCGGCTCACCATACAACGTACTTTCTCACCACCGCTCAATACCGTTGTCTTCTTCATGATCTCATCACCGGCAAAAAGCATTTTGCCGAGGAACCCACGCAAGAAGGGCTCATCTACGTCGGTTACATGCGGTGGCACATATTGACGCAGCCAATCCATCAGGTTGAGGTTGGTGGTGAAGAACTCGGAGTTATCGTTGGGCAGATAAGCTTTGGAGACGGTGGTACCCCACTCGTACTTGCCGCCATCGGCTTGTTTTTTACCATTGATGATCTCAAAGAAAGCCGTGATGGCCAATTGGTCATCGGCTACGATCGCGATCTTATCGCCTTTGTTGACGGTGAAGCTGGCATTGTTGAAAAGAACACGGCCATCGATAGAGGCAGATAGTTTTTCAACGTTGAGGATCTGGTTGCCTACTTCACGCAGTTGCTTGAAAATGATACCTGGATACTTACGGTTCGAAGGTGTGATGTCTTCGATCACCAATTTCTCCAGGGCTTTCTTACGGGAAGTAGCCTGCTTGGATTTAGAGGCGTTCGCACTGAATCGGGCGATAAAGTCCATCAGGTCTTTACGCTTTTCTTCCATCTTCTTGTTCTTGTCGCCTTGCTGACGGGCAGCCAGCTGGCTACTTTCATACCAGAAGGTATAGTTACCGGTATATACCTTGATCTTCTGACGGTCTACGTCGGCTACGTGTGTACACACGGTATCGAGGAAGTGACGGTCGTGGGAAACGACGATCACGATGTTCTCATATTCTGCGAGGAAGTTCTCGAGCCAGGAGATGGTCACCACGTCGAGGTTGTTGGTAGGCTCATCGAGGATGAGGATATCGGGGTTGCCGAACAATGCCTGGGCCAACAACACGCGCACTTTTTGCGCACCGTTGATGTCTTTCATCAGGGTTTGGTGAACCTCATCGGGCACACCCAGTTCATTAAGCAGGGTTGCTGCATCACTTTCGGCGGTATAGCCACCCATTTCACCAAATTCGCCTTCGAGCTCACCGGCACGGATACCGTCTTCTTCGGTAAAATCTTCTTTTGCGTAGATCTCATCCTTCTCCTTCATTACCTGCCACATTTTGCTATGGCCCATCAACACGGTGTTGAGTACGGTAATGTCGTCGAATGCGAAGTGGTTTTGGTTGAGGGTTGCCATCCGTTCGCCGGGGGTGATGTCGACAGTGCCTTTGTTGGGCTCGATCTCACCGGACAGGATCTTCAGAAAGGTGGATTTACCGGCACCGTTGGCACCGATTACACCATAGCAATTGCCTTTGGTAAAGGAGATGTTTACTTCATCAAACAAAACGCGTTTACCAAAAGAGAGTGTTATATTATTTGCCGATATCATATTCTTAGACTGAATTTCAGGGCGCAAAGGTACGATAAATTACGTTGCCGCGGGCTTCTTTTGGAGGCTGTTTGCACGGTGCAGGCTGGTTATTAGCGACCTGTGTATCTAAATGACTATCAACGATCTACAGATGGGTCAAAATGACCGGTGGCGGACCTTGCAGGCCCGCCACCGCTTGTATATTCTTTCCGGGCGCCCTGGCGCCCGATAAATCACCGCACTTTACTCGACTTTTCCTTCCAGTGCCAGGTAAAAGGCGTAGCGCAGTGCCACATCTTTCAGGTAGTCGAAACGGCCAGAGGCGCCACCGTGACCGGCTTCCATGTTGATTTTGAACAACAGGATGTTTTTGTCCGTCTTCAGTTCCCGCAGCCTGGCCACCCATTTGGCAGGCTCGAAATACTGTACCTGCGAATCGTGCAGCCCGGTGGTTACCAGCAGGTTGGGATATGCCTTTTTCTCTACATTGTCGTAGGGCGAATAGGTTTTGATATAGGCGTATTCGGCACTATCCGCCGGATTGCCCCATTCTTCATATTCCCCGGTGGTCAGGGGAATGCTGGCGTCCGACATGGTAGTGATCACATCTACAAACGGTACATCGGCCACCACACCTTTCCAAAGATCGGGACGCAGGTTGGTGATCGCCCCCATCAGCAGGCCACCGGCACTGCCGCCATTGGCGTAGAGATGTTCCTTTACGGTGTATTTCTCTTTGATCAGGAATTCAGCTGCGTCGATGAAATCGAAGAAGGTATTTTTCTTGTGGAAAAGGTGACCATTGTCATACCATTGGCGACCCAATTCCTGACCACCCCGCACGTGAGCGATGGCATATACAAAACCACGGTCGAGCAGGCTGATCACATTACTGTTGAAGCCCGGGTTGGTACTGGAGCCATACGAGCCATACGCATACAGCAAGAGTGGATTGCTGCCATCTTTCTGCATGCCTTTTTTGTACACCAGTGATACGGGCACCTTCACGCCATCACGCGCAGTGGCCCAGATACGTTCGGAAGCATACTCTTCTTTCTTGAAGCCACCCAATACCTCTGTTTGTTTCTTTAATTCCCGTTGTTGTGTATCCATGTTGAAATCATAGATCGATGCCGGTGTGGTCATCGACGTATAAGACAAGCGCAGCACATTGGTATTGTAGTCGGGGTTGACGTTTACATAAGAACTGTATACTGCCTCATCAAACGGAATATAATAATCCTTTTTAGCCGTCTGGTTGATGACCCTGATCTGGTTGAGCGCATCTTTTACCTCTCCCAGCACCAGGTGATCCTTGAATAGGGTTAGGGAAGAGATGTACACGTCATTGCGGTGGGCAATCACTTCTTTCCAATTTTCGCGGCCGGTCTTTCCTTCCGGTGTTTCCATCAGGCGGAAATTGGGCGCATTCCAGTCGGTCAGCACATAGAATTTATCGTTGTAGTGTTCGATGCTGTATTGCAGGTTGTTCTCTCTGGGTTGAAATACCACGAAGTTGCCCGTTGGGTTGGTGGCCTCGATCAACCGGTATTCACTCGACACCTGGTTCATATCCGATACGATGCTCACATACTTTTTCGATTTGGTACGGAATACGCCGATATAGAACCGGTTGTCTTTTTCTTCAAACACCAGTACATCCTGTTTGGGATCGGTGCCCAGTACGTGGCGCCATACCTGGTAGCCCAATAAGGTTTTCACGTCTTTGCGCACGTAGAAAAAGGTCTTGTTGTCGGCCGCCCAAGCCAGGTCGCCCCCTTCCACATTGGGAATCGTTTCAGGATACACGTCACCAGTCACCAGGTTTTTGAAGCGCAGGCCGTACAGGCGACGACTTACGGAATCGGCGGTAAAGGCCAGTAGTTCGTTGTTGTCGCTGACGGAGCGGCCACCTACTGAATAGTATTTGAAGCCTTCGGCCATTTTATTCTGATCGAGCATAATCTCTTCGGAAGCTTCGAGGGTTTCTTTCTTGCGGCAGAAGATGGGATATTGCTTGCCTTCCTCAAAGCGGGAATAATACCAATAGCCATTGTTCTTGAAGGGCAGCGACTCGTCTTTCTCTTTGATGCGTCCCTTCATTTCTGCAAACAGTTTGTCCTGTAGTGCCTTGGTACCACTCATCATGGTATCGAGGTAGGCGTTCTCTGCTTTGAGGTAGTCGATCACTTGGGGATTCTCGCGCTCGTTGAGCCAGTAGTAGTCATCGATACGGGTATCGCCGTGTGCCTTGAATTCTTTAGGGTGTTTATCTGCCACCGGAGGCGTCACGCCTTCGGGCCATTTGTAGGAGTGCATAGTCTGTGAAGATTGATTACAAGCTGTAAAAGCTACAGCTGTGATGAAGAGCCATCTTTTATTCATGCAGCAGTTTTTATGGCTCTGAAAATACTCATTTGTGCAACTGCTTGTATTACCTTTTGTGTAATGGGGCAAAATTACCTAAAACCATTAATGACCTTTATTGATCAGCTTCTGCCAGTAATCCTTCCACATCGAGGTGTTCGGTTACCATGTGCAGGTTGCCCGCTGCATCGAGTGGCCACTGTTCGCGGGGCTTATCCCAGTACAGCTCTACCCCATTGCCGTCGGGATCGTCGAGGTAGATGGCTTCCGATACGCCATGGTCTGACAAGCCGGTGAGCGGATATTTTGCCGCGATGAGGCGCTGCAGGATATTGGCAAGGTCTTTCCGGGTTGGGTAAAGAATGGCCGTATGAAAAAGACCGGCCGTATTGCGGGGCGCTGGTGGCCCGTCCTTGCTGTACCAGGTATTGAGGCCGATGTGGTGGTGGTAACCGCCGGCAGACACAAATACTGCCTGGGTACCATAGCGTTGCATGATCTCGAACCCCAGCAGGTCGTGGTAAAAGCCGAGTGCCCGGTCGAGGTCGGCCACCTTGAGGTGTATGTGCCCGATGCGTGTTTGTGAAGGTACTTTGTAGTCCATGTGGTAAGATAACAAGGATCGGGATAGAAAGGTTGGGGCACAAAAAAACCGGCCAGTTGGCCGGTTTCAATGAACTATTGATTGGACGATTACTTGTCGACAGTCAAACCAGCACGCAGGTACTCGCTGTTGAGGCGGGCAATATTGCTGATGGAGATCTCTTTGGGACAAACCGCTTCGCAGGCGCCGGTATTGGTACAGCCGCCAAACCCTTCTTTATCGAGCTGGGCAACCATGTTGAGGGCACGGTCTTTACGCTCGGGATCACCTTGTGGCAGCAGGGCGAGGTGACTCACCTTGGCCGACAGGAAGAGCATCGCGGAGCTGTTCTTACAGGAAGCTACGCAGGCGCCACAACCGATACAAGCCGCATTGGCAAATGCCAGGTCAGCCTTGTCTTTCTCGATGGGCATAGCGTTCGCATCTACCGCATTACCGGTATTGACGGAGATATAACCACCCGCCTGTATGATGCGATCGAACGCCGAGCGGTCGACCATGAGGTCCTTGATAACAGGGAATGCCTTGGCTCTCCAGGGTTCTACCACGATGGTATCGCCATCTTTGTAGGCGCGCATGTGGAGCTGGCAGGTGGTATTGGCTTCCCAGGGTCCGTGCGGACGGCCATCGATATACATGGAGCAGGCACCGCAGATACCTTCCCGGCAATCATGGTCAAAAGTGATGGGGTCTCTTCCTTCGCGGATCAGTTCTTCGTTGAGTACGTCGAACATTTCGAGGAAGGACATTTCGGAGGAGATGTTCTTTACCTGGTAGGTTTCAAATTGTCCCCTATCATCCTTATTCTTTTGTCTCCAGACCTTGAGGGTCAGATTCATATTGTAATGCTCCATAGTATATTATTAAAGACCGGGTAAGAGATTTCTATTGTTTCGATTATTTGTAGGAACGTTGAGTAGGCTTGGCCACTTCAAACTTGAGTTCTTCTTTGTGCAGCTCCCAGTTGCTGACGGCTTTGAATTCCCAGGCTGCTACATACTGAAAGTTCTCATCGTCACGCATGGCTTCGCCTTCTTCTGTTTGCGACTCTTCGCGGAAGTGTCCACCACAGCTTTCGCGGCGATTAAGGGCATCTTTACACATCAGTTCGCCCAGTTCGATGAAGTCGGCTACGCGGTTGGCTTTGTCGAGCTCAGGATTCATTTCCTTGATATCGCCGGGGATACGTACATCGCTCCAGAACTCTTTGCGGAGTTGCTGGATCTCGACGATCGCTTCCTGCAAGCCTTTTTCGTTACGGGCCATACCGCACTTGTCCCACATGATCTTTCCAAGACGCTTGTGGAAGCTTTCTACGGTTTGTTTACCCTTGATTTTCATCAGTGTTTCGATACGCTCGCGCACTTCCTTTTCGGCTGCTTCGAAAGCAGGATCGGTCGTGGGTATGGGCTTGGTGCGGATATCGTCGGCGAGGTAATTACCAATGGTGTAAGGGATAACGAAGTAACCATCGGCCAGACCTTGCATCAGGGCAGAAGCACCGAGGCGGTTGGCACCGTGGTCGCTGAAGTTGGCCTCACCGAGGCAATATAAACCAGGTACGGTGGTCATCAGTTCATAATCGACCCAGAGGCCACCCATGGTGTAGTGCACCGCTGGATAGATACGCATGGGGATCTCGTACGGGTTTTCGCCGGTGATCTTTTCGTACATGTCGAACAGGTTACCGTACTTGGCCTTTACAACGGCCATACCTTGTTTGCGAATGGTATCCGCATCGGGATTGTTGATACCGAGTTTGCGGCATTCGATCTTTCCATAACGGTCGATGGCATCGGCGTAATCGAGGTACACCGCTTGTTTGGAAGTACCTACGCCATAGCCGGCATCGCAACGCTCTTTGGCAGCCCTGGAAGCCACGTCACGTGGTACCAGGTTACCGAAGGCGGGATATCTTCTTTCAAGGTAATAATCTCTTTCGTCTTCGGGGATCTCGCTGGCTTTGCGGCTATCGCCCTGTTTCTTAGGCACCCAGATACGACCATCATTACGCAAGCTCTCCGACATCAGGGTCAGCTTGGATTGGTGATCACCACTCACCGGGATACAGGTAGGGTGGATCTGTGTGTAGCAGGGGTTGCCGAAGAAAGCGCCTTTTACGTGTGCTTTCCAGGCGGCGGTCACGTTGCTACCCATCGCATTGGTAGACAGGTAGAATACGTTGCCGTATCCACCGGTACACAGCAATACGGCGTGTCCGAAATGACGCTCCAGTTCTCCGGTTACGAGGTTACGGGCAATGATCCCTCTCGCCTTGCCGTCGATCTTCACGATATCGAGCATTTCATGGCGGGAATACTGTGTTACGTTACCGAGTGCGATCTGACGTTCCTGGGCCTGGTAGGCGCCTATCAATAACTGCTGACCGGTTTGACCGGCCGCGTAGAATGTTCTTTGTACCTGTGTACCACCAAATGAACGGTTGCTGAGCAAGCCACCATATTCGCGGGCGAAGGGAACACCTTGTGCCACGCATTGGTCGATGATGTTGGCACTGACTTCTGCCAGACGGTGTACGTTGCCTTCACGGGCGCGGTAGTCACCACCTTTTACGGTATCATAAAACAACCGGAAGGTAGAGTCGCCATCATTCTGATAGTTCTTGGCAGCGTTGATACCGCCCTGAGCGGCAATGGAGTGTGCACGACGGGGAGAATCCTGGAAACAGAAGGTCTTCACTTTGTAGCCCAACTCGCCGAGTGCCGCCGCCGCGGAGGCGCCGGCCAATCCTGTTCCTACGATAATGATCTCGATGTGACGTTTATTGGCCGGGTTGACCAGCTTACAATGTCCTTTGTAATCTGTCCACTTGTTATCTAAAGGACCGGCTGGAATTTTTGAGTTCAACATATAACCAGTTTATGGTTTTTCTGATGTAGTTATTTTGTTTGCGCCGTCTGGTGTTCTACAACAGGGGCGCTATGGCATTTGTTGTGCGTAGGTGTAGGTTTCGGGGGAGCATTAGTTTTCCCAACCGATCCAGCCGAAATAGATGGCAATCGGCATCAGTGCAAAAATGAGCGGCACGATGATGGAGAAACCCAGGCCGATGCTGTTGATCAGGATCAGGTAGCGTTTGTTGTACACACCCAATGTTCTGAAGGCGCTCTGGAAGCCGTGTGCCAGGTGGTAAGCCAGGGAAATGCAACCGATGAGGTACAGGATCACAATGATGGGATTACCCTGGAATACTTCGAGCATTTTGGCGAACAGGTCGTGGTGCTCGGGATTATAGTGTGCTTCGGGGAGGCCGGTGATCCGGGAAGGAACCCAGAAGTGAGAAATGTGCATGATGAGGAACAACAACAGCAGGGTACCGAGCAGGGCCATGGAGCGGCTGTACCATTTGCTTCCCTTGTTGCCCATTTGTTTGGCATAACCAACACCGCGACGGGCGCGGTTCTGTACTTCCACCATATATCCCTGTACGATGTGCAGGATGATGAAAGCGAAGAGGCCGATCTCGAGTGCGCGCGGCACCCAGTTAGATCCCATGAAGTGGGCTGCTCTGTTAAACATTTCACCGTCATCGGTTGGGTCGAAGAAATCGGCAAACATGCAGGCATTGAGCCCCACGTGCACGATCAGGAAGAGGACCAAAAAAAGACCCGTTAAGCTCATTACCAGTTTTTTACCAATGGAGGACGTAAAGAAGGCAGACCATTTCATCGTTTAAGTATTTCCTTTTAGCCAGATGGACTCCGTGTTCCATCACAAATGTTAATATGTCTTTGGCGAGGTCTCAGGATGATTTTGGAGAATCCATCCATGAGGCACATTGATCTATCAGACTGATTTCGACGCAAAAATAACGCAGCAAGGTGAAATATCATATTTCGGTAAAAAATTTCCTGCTTTATATACAATTCGTGGCAACATTTCGTTATACGTGATACACTTTGCTAATATCAGTTTACGTTTTATCTTTTTCACTGTAATAATGACACGTTTTATTGTTGAAGCAAGGCGCTCGGATTTACCTGATTCTCTGCGCACTTTCCACTGTAGTTCTTGCACTTATTGTAAAATTCATATCTTAGCCCCCTTAAAATCGACCTAATGAAGCAAGAAGAGGATTTTGAGGCCAATCTGGCAGGGGAAGAAGGACAGAGCGAAGAAACGAAGTCAAGTTGGTTCAAACGGATCAAGAAGGGGATTCTCACCAGTACCGCCGACAAAAAAGAAACGCCCGAAGGTCTCTGGAGCAAATGTCCGGAATGCGGTTATATCTGTACCGTCACGGAGCTCCGGGAGAATCTTTTTGTGTGCCCTAAATGTAGTTATCACCATCGTATTGGCAGCTCGGAATATTTTGATGTGATCTATGACGAAGACCAGTACGAAATTTTATTCGAGAACATCCGCAGCAAGGACTTTCTGCATTTCACCGATCTCAAATCCTATGAGAAGCGATTGCAGGAAACCTGGGCCAAGACCGATATTACAGACAGTATCCGGATAGCCAGGGGTAAGATCAAATCGCACGAGCTGGTCATTGGCTGTATGGACTTCGAGTTCATCGGCGGATCACTGGGTAGTGTCATGGGAGAACGTATTGCACGGGCAGCGGATATCTGCCTCGAACACAAGATTCCCCTGATGATCATTTGTAAATCGGGAGGTGCCCGTATGATGGAGAGCGCCTTTTCACTGATGCAGCTGGCCAAGGTATCGGGCAAGCTGTCGCAGTTGACGGATGCCGGCATTCCTTATATATCTTTCCTAACGGATCCTTCCTTTGGTGGTATCTCGGCGTCTTTTGGTATGCTGGGTGACCTGAACATTGCCGAGCCGGGCGCCCTGATCGGGTTTGCCGGTCCGCGTGTAATCAAGGAGACGATCAAGAAAGACCTGCCCGAAGGTTTCCAGCGTAGTGAATTCCTGCTGGAACATGGGTTTCTGGATTTCATCGTACACCGTAAGGATCTGCGCGATAAGCTGGCTACCTTACTTGGATTATTCAAGCATTAAGCAATCATATTTCATTACGAAGCCAGCATTCTTAGAGGAATGCTGGCTTCGTACTAATAGTTAGAGAACGTTTTTCATGGCTGATATACGCAACAAGGCGGCATTCCACGAGTATTTCATCGAAGACAAATACGATGCAGGCCTTGTATTGCTGGGCACAGAAGTAAAATCACTACGTGCCGGCAGGGCCAGTTTTAACGACAGCTATTGCTTTTTTCATAAAAGTGAACTGTGGATCAAAAGTCTGCACATTGCGGAATACTCACATGGCGTGGGCAACAACCACAACCCCGTACGGGAAAGAAAGCTTTTACTGCAAAAGAAAGAGTTGCGCAAGATAGAAGCCAAGATGAAAGAAAAGGGCTACACCATCGTGCCCCTGCGTATCTTCTTCAACGAAGGTGGTCTCGCCAAGATCGAGATCGGATTGGGCAAGGGTAAAAAGCTCTATGACAAACGGGAAACGATCAAGCAACGCGACAATGACCGGGAAATGAAACGGTTTATAAAATAACTATATTCCCAGGCTTATGGGCCAGTACCACTGGTTATTCTTCTCCCCCGACCATCCCCTATCCTACTACCTCCTTTCCTCCTGAACCACCCACTGCCAACTGCAGCGTCCAACGGTATAGACCTGATTGTGGTTACCATTTGGCAGCTTCCGGATTTGGCTTGATTTTTTCTCCTTAAATTCACGTATGTTGAAACAAACACTTCTCTTTGTATCACTGCTGGCAGCCCAATATGCCGGTGCCCAGACGTTGACGGGCGCCTGGTTTGGCAGGGCCGATGTGGTCAACCAGGGTTCGCAAAACAATTACCTGACCGAGTTTATCCTGAAACAGAAAGGCGATGAAGTAGAAGGCATCTTTGGCTATTATTTCAAAGACAGCTACCAAAGTTTCTTTGTACGCGGAACGTACAACAAAACGACCCGCGAAGTGTCGATACCTGGCCTTACCATGTTCCACTACAGTTCTTCCACCCGTGGTGGCATCGAATGCCCCATGAATTTTTCCGGTAAGCTGATGGTAAGCCAGGCCAAGAGTACCCTGAGCGGCTCTTTCATAACAGAACCGAAATACAAATATACCTGCCCCGAACTACGTACCACTTTCACGCTCGATATCGAGCAAGACCCTACCCTGGCGATGAGCAGCCCCGGTCGCAAATTCTGGCAACCGCAGCAAGAGGATGTGATCGTGTCGAATGGACCTACCCCCGAAAGCCAGCCAGTAGTGACGGCAGCGGTCGTAGTGGCCGACTCGATCGTGGCCAAGCCGGTCGATATGAAGGAAGCCGAGAAGCAAAAGCTGGTAGAAAAATTCGACAACCGTAAAAACGTATTCCTGCAGGAAATAGATATCGAGAGTGATTCGATCCGCGTCAGTTTTTATGACAATGGCGATATCGATGGCGATACCATCAGTGTATTGCTCAATAAAACCCCGATCCTGATGAAGCAGGAGCTGAGTTCACGGGGTGTCACCATTTATGTGGCCATGACCGATAAACGCCCGGTAAGTGAGATCAGCATGTTTGCCGACAACCTCGGTAAGTTTCCGCCCAATACGGCCCTGATGGTCGTGACCGACGGTATACACCGGTATGAAATTTACATGTCGAGTACCCTCAGCCAGAATGCAACCGTCAAGCTCCGGAGGAAGAAGCGACCATAAATGAACATGACTGAACCATATTAAAAAGGCCTGGCATATTCCGCCAGGCCTTTTCTATAGTTGTATATGCTTCGTATCCTATTTGATGCTGTACTCCGTCAGGTTGGAAACAGACTTCAGCCCCCCGGTCATGATGGGATCTCCATTGGATTCTATTTGTATGATACCTATATTCTTGGCAATGTAAAATTCATAGGTAATGAATGGCAACTTACCGAATACCGGCATATCATACGAAAGAATCAGGCTGGTGTGTATCACATCTTTGAAGGTGTTTGCTCCTACCTTATGCGTGATCCCCTTCTCTACAATGGATCCATTGATATAGCCAACAGTCCCATTGGCCCTGACAGCCTCGTGCTCCCAGGAATAGCCAATAGCGGCGGTATCATTCAGGTGCATCATCGTGATGTTGAGGGTAACACCCGTGCTGGGTGCCACTGCAGACTGAAACGTGTAGTACTCATGATCTTTGCGGCCAAAAAAACCTTCCTGTACACCAGGTACACCTACTGCCGTAACCTGCGCCATGACATAATTAATGCCGTTCATCACCTTTGTTTGGTCGGTGCAGGTCATGAGGGTTTCTCTGTTAAAGGCTCCCGTCTCCTTGTATTTCCAATAGCTGCCTTTAGAGGTAGGTTGGTAATTGCCCCCGCCATCGGCGCCTGTGCCACTACCATTACCGACTTCAAAACTACCTTCCTTTTTACAGCTGGTCAGGAGAGCGATGGCCACCAGGAGGCCAAGCAGTACTTTATTCATGATCTGAGTACAAGGGTTTTATGGGTGATGGGCTTCCGGGATTTCCCGGCTAAATAAAACTACGACAATAACGTCAACCAACACCTAATAATTGTTCCTATTCATCAAACGGGCCACCTGAAATCCAGGTGGCCCGTTGATTAAATATTATAGATCGATTGAATACTGTTGATCTAAAACAATTCCGGCTGATCAGATTCGGTTTCCTTGATCTCCTTCATGGTCCACTCAAACTCGGTACTCTTGGTGAAATCGGCCAGTTTGATGCCTACCGCTTTCCAGCCCATCGTTTCTACAAAACCGGCGATCTTGACTTTCTGGGTACGGGCCTGTGTACCACGGCCCGACTTGATCAATACGATCGGTTCCGGGTGGGTGGTCACGGCTTCCAGGAAGTTACCGTCGCCCTCTTTGATGAACATGAACTTGTTGTTGAGCGTCGTCGTCTCGATTTTGAAACGCTTGATATTGAACTGCTGTTTGTCGTTGTCGAGATAGATGGCCGTAACGATCTTGTCGGGGTTGAACTTTTCGATCTCGATCACCTGATCCGGATCAAACTTGCGCGTCAACTCCTGATCGGCAATCTGGTAAGTACCATCTTTGTACATGACCAGCAGCCTGTCTTCCGGCTGGAAGCTACCCAGGTATTCGCCTTTGGCTTCTGTGGACAGACGGCCAAACTGATCATCGAACCAAAGTTTTCTACCACCCAGGGTAGAGCGGCCCGCTTCCTTGAACTTGACATTCTTGACGGGATATTTGGTCACCTGGTTGCCCATGCTGCTACGGTTCTTGATCTCCAGCTCTTCGAAGGCAAAGTCAAACTCTTTATTACGCGCAGAGCTGTTGGGGTTCAGTACCACTTTCACGATCTCGGCTTCTCCATTGGCGTTGGCCGTAAAATAAAGCACTTTGCTCTTTTCGCCCCCCTTGGTGAGGTCGTATTCCTTATCGCGGGTAATGCCTGTTACATTGAAGCGTTTGGCGAACACAATGCCCGACTTGCTGTCTACATACATCATGTTGTAGGTAGTACGTTCATCGTTCTTCTGGAATACCGCAATGTGGATGATGTCTTTACCGATGAATACCTTGTCGGCCACCTTGACGATCTTCATCTTACCGGCTTTGGTAAAGACAATGATATCATCGAGGTTCGATACATCGGCTACGAATTCATCTTTCTTGAGGCCCGAGCCCACAAAACCATCGGCTTTGTTGACGTAGAGTTTGATATTGGCAATCGCTACCTGCTTGGCCTGGATGGCTTCGAAAAGCTTCACCTCGGTCTTGCGTTCGCGCCCTTTGCCATATTTCTTTTGCAACCCTTCGTAGTAAGCCACCGTGAAGTCGACCAGGTTGTTGAGGTCGCTCTTTACCTGCTTGATCTCTTTCTCCAGGCCCCTGATCTGCTCGTTGAGTTCGTCGATATCCAGTTTATAGATACGGCGTACAGGCTTTTCAGTCAGCTTGACGATGTCTTCGCGGGTGATATCCCTGCGCAATTGCTTGCGGAATGGTTCGAAGGCTTTGGCGATGGCGCCCAGTACCTTCTCCCAGGTTTCGTGACGTTTCTCCAACTCTTTATAGATCTTTTCTTCGAAGAAGATCTTTTCGAGTGAGGTGTAGTGCCATTTCTCCTGCAGTTCGGCCAGCTTGATCTCCAATTCACGACGCAGCAGGTCCTTGGTCTTCTCTACCGACAGGCGGAGCAACTCATGCACACCGAGGAATACGGGCTTCTTATCGACGATCACACAGGCGTTGGGTGATATGCTCACTTCACAATCGGTGAAGGCATACAGTGCATCGATGGTGATATCGGGCGAAATGCCGGGTGCGAGATCCACCTGGATCTCCACTTCGGCCGCTGTATTATCGGTTACTTTTTTGATCTTGATCTTACCCTGATCGTTGGCCTTTACGATAGAGTCCATCAGTGCCGCGGTGGTTACACCGTAGGGCACATCCTTGATCAGGAGGGTCTTTTTATCAAACTCTTCAATGTGCGCGCGTACACGTACCCTACCGCCGCGCTTTCCTTCGTTGTAGTTGGAAGCATCGATCATACCGCCTGTGAGGAAGTCGGGCAGCAGCTCGAACTTTCTGCCACGCAGGTATTTGATCGCAGCGTCGATGATCTCGTTGAAGTTGTGTGGTAATATTTTGGTGGCCAACCCTACTGCAATCCCTTCGGCACCCTGTGCCAGCAGCAACGGGAACTTCATGGGGAGGGTGACCGGTTCGTTCTTACGACCGTCGTAACTGAGCGCCCAATCGGTGGTCTTCGCATTGAAGGCTACATCGAGGGCAAATTTGCTGAGACGCGCTTCGATATAACGGGCAGCAGCGGCGTCATCGCCGGTACGCACATCACCCCAGTTACCCTGGGTATCGATGAGCAGGTCTTTTTGTCCCATATTCACCAGGGCATCGCCGATACTGGCGTCACCATGGGGATGGTATTGCATGGCCTGTCCGATGATGTTGGCTACCTTGTTGTAGCGTCCATCATCCATTTCTTTCATAGCGTGCAGGATACGCCGTTGTACGGGTTTCAATCCGTCTTCGACGGCCGGTACGGCTCTTTCGAGGATTACATAGGAAGCATAATCGAGGAACCAGGTTTTGTACTGGCCGGTCAACCCGCTGTCGAGGTTGAATGCCTGCTCGTTTATTTTTGATTTTGCCATAGATCTGTTTTATGCTGACGCCGCCACTCAGGATGCTGACGAGACGCCAGACTTGTTTTTGCCAATGCTACCCAGGTGTGTATCGCCAAACTTGACTCCCCCCAGTTACTTAATCTTTTTTGCTTCTTTCTTGCCTCCCTGGTCCCAGATCAATCCGGTTACCGTGCCATCGGTGCCGCGCACAAACTCGGCAGAAGCCTCCACTACTTTCAAGAAAAACTTCTTCTCCGATTCAGCATACAGGTCAAATTCCGGTTGCCCTGTCGCTCTTACTTTCAGGGCATTGTTCTGCACCCGGATGGTGAGTATAAATCCTGGTGCCAGTTCGTAATCACCAGCATACTGCTGTAACACCGCCGGATCTACTGGTAGCACGATCTTTTCTTTCGGAATATCGTACGACCTGTTGTTGAGGATGGCCAATATACCGCGGCTGATCTTTTCCAGCGATCCGGTGTTCATGTTGCAAAGCAGGATGACACAACAGTCATCCGCCGGAATACGGGTAAACAGGGTGTTGAATCCAAAGATGCCACCACCATGCTGCACCAGGCGTTTGCCGTAAATCGAGTCGATCTCCCAACCATACCCATAGTTGCTGAGGAAAGGCGTATAGGCCCTTTCCAGCGAAGCAGCCTTGATGGTCGCATTATTCAGGAGGCCCTTGTGCCAGGCCCACATATCGTTGACCGTCGCATACAAAGCGCCGGCTGCATAGGAGGCTGTAGAATCGACGATGGCGCCAGGTATTTTCAGTTGCTCTTTGTAAGTTGTATAGCCGGTTGCTTTATCGGGACTTTGCAGGTGCGTAAAATCAAAACCACTGTGCGTCATCCCCAGGGGAGTCAGTATCCGCTCGTGCATCATCTGCTCATAGGTTTTGCCCGTTACCTTTTCAATGATGTATCCCAGCAACATATAACCCGAGTTGCTATAACTGTACTTCGAGCCGGAGGTAAACCCGAGCGGCTTGTCTTTGAACAGCGAGATGATCTTTTCGTGGGTGGCAGGTTTGGTCGCCTCTGCGTTCATGAACCTGCCATCGTTGGTATAGTTGAAGATGCCGGAAGTATGGGTAAGCAGGTTTTCGATCGTTATCGAATCGGCCCAGGATAGTTCCGGAAAGTATTTGCTTAATTTATCTTTTACCGACAGCTTCTTTTGCTCTTCCAGTTGGAGGATAAGGGCAGCGGTAAATTGTTTGGTGACGGAGCCCATCTGGTAGATGGTGTTCACATCATTGTACGTGCTGTCTTTTACGCTCTTCATGCCATACCCCTTACTGATCACCACCTGGCCCTTGTTGACGACGAGCAGGGTGCCATTAAAGTTGTATTGGCGTGCATAAGCATTCACCAGCTCATTGATGCGGTCGGCATCGCTTTGAGCGGTGGCGGGGTGGCTGCAGGCAAACTGCAGTACCACGATCAGTAAAAGCCAGCACCTGCGTGTCATGTTGTTATGGGTTGGAGGTTGTTTCGGCCAGTTGCGCGGCTTTGTTCTTCACTTCAAATTCTTTCATGAACTTCACATAGCCCTGTACATCGTACCCACCGGCGGCGATCATTGACTTCAGTCGCCAAAGCATATAGGCATCTCCTGTGGTTTGCTTGTTTTTACTCAGGAACTGGCTGATGATCTTGGATCCCTTTTGCCAGTCATTGGTGATGTATTTCTTCAGGTCTTCATCGTAATAATCGTACCCATGCTGACCCAGCTTCTTGCCACCTTCCAACAGGCGTACGCCTTTGTCTTCCTGTTGCAGTTTGGCCCATTCATCGGGATCCACTTCAAACTCACTCAGCGTGATCTGCCTGGCCAGCTTTTTGGCTTTCAGGAACTCTTTGGGTGGAATGACATGCAGCCATTCGGGATAAAAGATCAGCCCTTTTTCATTGATGAAAGGCAGGTTGTTGAGGTACAGGATGAACAGCCTGCCCTGGAAATCTTTCAACTGGCTCATGAGCCAATAGTAGCCACTTACATCGTGTTTATTCTGTGCCGCCCAGATGTAAACGATCTCCGCCGGATCGTTTTTTAATTTTTCGATCAGGTCGGCTACCAATTTGTTATCGTCGACGGATCCATCGTCTATTTTATTTTCAAAATCGCCTCCCGCCAATACATCGCGCCACCACTGTTTGCGGGCCTCGATGCCTTCAACGGTATAGATACCCACCAGGGGGCCTACCGCATAGTCATCTTTCACCTGCCACACCTCGCCTTCCAGGGAAGGATCAAGCTCTATGGCTTTCTTCAGTACATCTACATCAGCTTCGTTGAACACTATATGGATCATGGTCTCTTATTTCTGTTCTGGTGTAATGAGGTAATAAACGCAGGTCGTTACAAAGTTGCGTACCCAGGGTATGTGCCGGATGATGGCAAATTGTTGTCTGGGCTTCCATCCGAATTTGTATTCATAGATGGGGTTGATCAGGTAGTGTGTAACGGCGCTGATCCGGTAGCCTGTTTGCCGTACGATCTTCTCAAAACGTTCGATGGTGATCTGCGTATCCCGGATCTCCATCATCTCCTCGACGTTCTCGTTCTTGCGCGTGAGCAGGTAACGGTAAATACCACGTGGCAGCAGGTGATACCAGGGCAGCTTGCTGAGCCATTTGTTCTTACAGATCTGCTGGTGGCCACCGAATGGCATTTGCCAGGGCGGAAACCCAAAGAAGATAACTCCGTTGGGCGTCAGCAATCTTTTCATTTCCGCGATCAGCTTGGGCTGGTCGTGAATATGCTCGATCACATCCTTGAGGATGATGATGTCAAACTTACCACCGAGTTCCTCTACCTCTACTTTATAAATATCCTTGTCGATGTATTTTACTTTGCCTGCCTCGACATAATCTTTCGTCCATTGGGCCGCATGTACGAGCCGCGTTGCATCGAACTCCACTCCTACACCGGTGCATCCTCTTTCCAGAAAAGCAAACAGTACACCCGCTTCTCCACAACCGATCTCCAGCACCCGTTGCCCAGGTAGTATCGTGAATCCCCGCTCTATAAACGGTATAACAAACCGTACAGTATTGTCGCGTTGTATATCGAAATATCGTTTCCGGTCGGCGTGAAATTCAAACATGGTTAGTCTTTCTTTTCTTCTTCTCCCTCACCAATCAGGTCAAGCTCTACTTTCAGGTTATCGATGATGAACTCCTGGCGTTCCTGTGTATTCTTACCCATGTAATATTCCAGCAACTGCTGAATGTGCTCGCCCTGTTCGATGATCACGGGTTCCTTGCGCATGTCTACACCGATGAAACGGGCAAACTCGTCGGGTGAGATCTCTCCCAAACCTTTGAAGCGCGTGATCTCGGGTTTGGCGCCGAGTTTCTTCATGGCTTTCTGTTTCTCTACCTCGTCGTAACAATAGATCGTCTCTTGTTTGTTACGTACACGGAACAAAGGCGTCTCGAGGATGTATACGTGTCCGTTCTTTACCAGGTCGGGGAAGAACTGCAGGAAGAAGGTCATCAGCAGCAGGCGGATGTGCATCCCGTCAACATCAGCATCGGTAGCGATGACGATATTGTTAAAGCGCAATCCTTCGTATCCTTCTTCGATATTAAGAGCGTGTTGCAGCAGGTTGAACTCTTCGTTTTCGTAAACCACTTTTTTGGTAAGACCAAAACAGTTGAGTGGTTTACCGCGCAAGCTGAATACCGCTTGTGTTTCTACGCTGCGTGCCTTGGTGATGGAACCGCTCGCTGAATCACCTTCGGTAATAAAAATGGTGCTTTCCTTTTGCTTCTCGAGTACCTTATCCTTGTCTTTGCCGGTGGCTTCGTCATTGAGGTGGTAACGGCAGTCACGCAGCTTGCGGTTGTGCAGGTTAGCTTTCTTGGCGCGCTCGTTGGCCAGTTTCTTGATACCGGCCAGTTCCTTGCGTTCACGCTCACTCTGCTCGATCCGTTTCTTCAACGCTTCGGCTGTAGTAGGATTGCGGTGCAGGAAGTTGTCGAGCTCCTTCATGAGGAAGTCACTGATGAAGTTCCGCATCGTAGGGCCGTTTTCAAACACCACCTGCGAGCCAAGTTTGGTCTTGGTCTGGCTTTCGAATACGGGCTCCTGTACACGGACAGAGACGGCGGCGCAAATAGAACCACGGATATCAGCCGCATCATAGTCTTTCTTGAAGAACTCGCGGATGGTCTTTACAAACCCTTCGCGGAAGGCCGCCAGGTGTGTACCGCCCTGGGTGGTATACTGGCCATTGACGAACGAGTAGTATTCTTCTCCGTATTGATTTTCGTGGGTGATGGCTACTTCGATATCTTCTCCCTTGAGGTGAATAACGGGGTAGCGCAATTCATCTTCATTGGTCTTCCGTTGCAGGAGGTCGAGCAGACCGTTCTTGCTCACGTATTTCTTCCCATTGAAGTTGATAACGAGCCCCGCGTTGAGGTAGCAGTAGTTCCACAATTGTCCGTCGAGGTATTCGGGGATGTAGTGGAAATTCTTGAAGATCGTGTCATCGGGAATAAAGGATACCATGGTACCGTTTTCCTCGGTGGTTTTTGCTTCCTTGTGTTCTTTGGAAAGTACACCCCGTTCAAATTCGGCCGTCTTTTCTTTTCCTTCGCGGTAAGCGGTCACTTTGAAGTAGTTGCTGAGGGCGTTGACCGCCTTGGTACCCACCCCGTTCAATCCGACGCTCTTCTGGAAGGCTTTGCTGTCGTATTTGGCGCCCGTATTGATCTTGCTCACTACGTCGACCACTTTGCCCAGGGGGATACCCCGGCCATAGTCGCGTATGGTCACGGTTTTATCTTCGATCTTGATCTCGACGTTTTTACCATAGCCCATGGTGTGCTCATCGATACAGTTATCGATCACTTCTTTTATTAATACATAGATACCGTCATCCGGACTACTGCCATCGCCGAGTTTCCCGATGTACATACCGGGTCGGAGACGGATGTGTTCGCGCCAATCGAGGCTTCGGATCGAGTCTTCGGTGTATTCAAACAGGTTGCTGTCTTTTTCTTTTGCCATTCTATACAATATTGGTTATCAAGGGAATCCATTACCTGTCTCCGTTCAATCCGGGGTAGGCAATCCCCTGCTCCCTATTTCAGGAACGGGCAAATATAGGAAAAGCGCGTCAGAAGGAGCCGGACGGAAATATTAACGATTTGTGGAAAAAAGGACTTGACGATGAACTACTTGCAACAGGACCCGGATGGCGGGAAGCTGCCGGAAAGCGTGTCCGGTAAGGGCGGAGTGTACGCGGAGTGGGTGCGTACTGTATGCGGACTACTCCAGAAATGGACCGGGATAGTTCGGGACTGTACCAGGACTATACAGGGGTTTAGTACATTCTCAGTGCATTCCCTGTGCACTACCAGAGCATTACCAGTACACTACCCGTACGGTTGCCGCCCATGTGCCTCGTCCTGTCTTGTCCTAAAATAGCTATACGCGTGAATAATTGGTCCTGGTGGGGACTGTACCCCTGCGTAGGCCGACTGCGAAATTGTCCAATTTAATGCCAGATAGCATGCTATTCAAACACAGTGTAAAGACAAATCAAAGACACTTTTGTTTTGTGTTTGCTGTGCGTTTGATCTGTGTTTGATGTGTGATTGATGTGTGTTTGATCTGTGTTTCATGCGAAAAAATCTCTGTAAAGCATTTTAAATGAACCTATTAGGTGCACACCAAAAGTACAAATCGCGAAATTGACGGTTTAATACGTTAATAATCACTCCATTAGAAAAAATATTTGTTCACCGACAGCAGACAGACCACTGCCCGCCCTACCGCGCACCAACAAAAAACCCGGCTGCTGGTCGGCAAGCCGGGTTGGAATATTACATAGATAACCAATTACCTGATCTTCATTACTTTGTGAACCGTCGTCTTATCTCCCAGCACAATCCGGACCGTGTACAAGCCACTGGCGTAGGCGCTGAGGTCAAAATCAATGCGGGTTCCGGCGTTGTTGCTGAAGCGGCGCTCGGCCACCTTCTGGCCGGCCATATTATAGATGGATATCGACTTCAGATTGTTCGGGTTCGGGTAAAACTGAACGCTCAGAGCCCCGCTGGTGGGATTGGGCGTTACCAGGATGCCTTTGTCTTTCAGGTTGGGATTGATCACTACCTTATAAAGATTGATGTCGTCGAGGTAGATATTGTTCTCAAACTGCGAATTGTTGAGGAATGCCAGGAGCAGGGGCCCTTTATTGATGTAGGCAGTCAGGTTGACTGAATCCTTGCGCCATTCGGCCGCCGTGGGCACGAATGAATTGGTCACCGCGGTACGACGGGTTACCAGGTTCTCACCCCATTTCTTGTAAAGACTGGTATAAGTGGCCCCGCAATCCGTGCTGATGAGCACCTGGAGGGTATCCCATACATTGCCAGGTGTGGCAAGATCCGATTGCACGGCTGCAGCCACCTGGAAAGAGACGAAGGCGGAATCAGCCGAAGCGATGTTCACCAGCGGCATCCGCAGGTAATCGAGCGGGCCATTTTGCTGGTAGTCGAGGTTGCGGATCACTACGGAAGCATTGCCGGTTTTGGCGACACCGGTCACCCGTTCCCAGGTGAGCGCGGCGTCCGGATTCACGATATCCCAACCTGCAGGCGGAAAGGCAGCCCCTTCAAAACCTTCTGTGATGGGCGGATCTACTGGTGGATTGTATTCAAAATTGGTGGTGAGGGTATCATTGGTCCGCTCTCCATCGATACTGCCGTTGGGCTCGGCTACATAGATCTTCAGGGTATGTTTACCCGCAGTGGTCGTGAGGTTGCTCAACGTGACGATGGTGGAAGCCTGGCTGGCCAACGAGCCTGTCCAGGCGGTTCGTACCGGTGCGGCTCCGTCAATACTGGCGTAGATACCGGCGGTAGTAAGCCGTTGTGCCCCCAGGTTACGCAGCGTAATGGTAGGCGTGAAGGAAGGAGCACAAATCCTGGCCACCGGGTTATCGATGCTACGCAGCGATGCATTCAGGTTGATGAGGGGTATCGGATCTGCACCATTCGAAGTCAGCAGGGAAGCCCGGTTCACCATCAGGGCCGTCTGCATCCTGGCCACTTGTAGTTTGGTAAACATGACCATGCAGGCATCGTTGGTATAATCCATGAAGTTCTGGTACATGATACCGGGTGCGGTGGTGGTACAGTTATCGGTTACTACGCCCTGGGGGCACCCACCGGAGGCATCCGCCTGGTTGGGCGTGTCAGCGATCTCATCGGTGCCGGCACAGGAACCTTTCGCATCATCACCCCAGATATGGTAGAGGAAAAAGTAGTGTCCTGTTTCATGCACCAGCGTGCGGCCTTTGTTGTAGGGCGACAAGCTGCCACCCGGTACCGAGCTGTATTGTACCACGACCCCTTGCTCAGCTGTCACACTACCGCCAGGAAAGGTGGCATATCCAAGTATTCCCCCGCTGAGGTTGATCAGCCATATATTGAGGTACCGGGAAGGATCCCAGGCATCCATGCCTCCTTTGGCTGCATACTTGGGCGAATTATCGGTATAGGCATAGCTTGCCTGTGTCGTTGTTTTGCGGTTGATACCGGTGGTAGGTTCATCGTTGGGGGTACGCTGGGCGATCCTGAACTGGATCTTCGCTTTGCCAAACAAGGATTTGAAGGCAGCCGGAATTTTGCTGGAGTCTGCATTGAGGCCCGCAAAATCGATATTGAGGGTATCGAGTTGCGCTTTGATCTGCGCATCGGTCACCAGGCTGGTATTCGTGAGCAGCACATGAAATACGACCGGCACATAGAGGGTGTCGGCTTGCGTACCCAGCAGTTGCACGTCTTCCCGGGCAGTGATCCCCTGCCGCATCTGGCGGGTGGTTTGCTCATATTGAGCTTTCAGGGCAGGATAACGCTCCAGGTTTTGTTGCAACAAGGGTACGGAGGCACAGCGTTCGACGGCCACTTTGAGCTGCGCATAAACCGGACTACCCAATACGATCAAAATTGCTAAAGCCAGTAAGAATCGGTTGGCGGCCAACATGCTATTGTATTTAAGTGTACTACGTATCCTGGCTCAAAACTGTTGGCTGCCGGGGACTAAAATAGAGGGAATAGGGTATTTTATCTGCCAGCCTGCTTTTTGAGGGTACCAGTTTATTCCCACAAATTAATGAATTAGGAAAACTCCGTGACCAATTAACCGGTGAGGCGGCTGAATTTACCGTCAGAATGGCCAGGAGCTGCCTACCCTGGCCTGTTCGGCTGCATGCTGACCTATTGAATAATATGTTAGGGCGTGCAATTGCTTTTTTTATTGAAAGCACAGATATTCCTTAACCCGGAACGCACCGAAGGCCGCTACCATTTATTTCCATTAATCATTTTATAAGCAGCGTGTGCCTATACCCGATACAGGCATTATGGGTTTTGAACAATAGCCACGTTGCCTGTAACATCGATACCACTATCTCCTACCGCTACTGAAGCAGGTGATAAAAATCGGCTTCACATTAAAATGGTTTAATGCCCGAAACGAAATGCAAGCATGGTCAGTCTATTTATGCGTGGATGTTTGACAGCGTGAAGTTTGGATGGATATTCTATTCGATGAGCAAGAGCGAAAGCTTCACTCTTCACTGATTGTGTAGACTTTATTGCTCATTAGCTGATCAGGTCAAATGGCTCAACATTAAAACAATTGTGCCATGAAACCCAGTGCTGTAGCTAGATCCGGACAAATACTTGTTAAAATATTTTTTGTTAGAGCGTGGAGATTATGGCATAGTACTTGAATAGACAATGATAACCCCGACACACCAACTAACCGTAAGGCTTCTTTATTTAGTAACCATTTTTATTAACCTATAATTGTACATTGTATGAAAAGCATCAAAGCAAGATTGGTAGGCTTTAGCATCGTAGCGGCTACCGCAGGTTTATTCGCATTCACAGCTGTTCAAACTGGTTCTGTTAAGGGTACTGTATCACCCGCCGACGGCGCGGTACGTGCATGGGCTCTGTCTGGCACGGACACACTGAAAGCGACTATCGATAAAGGTGCGTTTGAAATTACCGGCGCAAAGGCTGGCACTTACCGCGTAATCATCGAGGCTAAGCCACCTTACAAGAACGCTGCGAAGGATGGTGTAACCGTTGTTGATGGTCAACCTACAGACATCGGCGAAATCAAACTGGAACAATAGTCTATTATTACTCATAGTTATTGATCCTTAACAGCACACCATGGCCGGGAGAAATCCCGCACCATGGTGTGCTTTTTTTATCCCTTATCTTTGCCGGCCTAAATCGGGGATGTATATGCAAGGATCATTATTACAACTGGACCAGGTATCGGTTAAACTCGGCGCTCAGCAGGTACTTAAAAATATTAATCTCACCATACTGCCCGGTCAACACTGGGCCATTACCGGCGAATCGGGTAGCGGCAAATCTGTGTTGGTGCATACACTAACCGGACGGCATTTTTACAGCGGGCATATTCACGCCGCTTTCGGTACCCCGGAAACCTTTCACCACCAGATCATCGTGGTAGAGCAACAACATCGCTTTAAGGACCTCACCAACCGAAGCGATTTTTATTACCAGCAACGTTTCAATTCTTTCGATGCTGAAAGGACTGCTACCGTAGCTCAATTGTTATCGGAATACATTTCTTCGGAAAATCAGACGGAAGCCGATCAGTGGATTGGCTTATTACAAATTGGCCGGCTTTTGCAGGAACCATTGATCCAATTGTCGAATGGCGAAAACAAAAGACTGCAGCTCACGATCGCTTTATTACAACATCCGACGGTGCTGGTACTCGACAATCCGTTTGTGGGCCTGGATGTGAATGGCCGAACGATCCTGCATGATATCCTGGGCAAGATCAGCACGACTGGTGTAACATTGATCCTTATTACCACACCCGATCAATTATCTCCCTGTATTACTCATGTGGCGACCCTCGACCATGGCGTACTGACGAGTGCGGTGCCCATCGATCAATACGTAGCTCCTAAAGCAGTGGCACTTTCCCTGCCGGTAGAAGCTGCGTTGGCAGCGATGGCCGGCATGCAGGAAACCGATTTCGAAATGGCTATCCGTATGAACAATGTGTCGATCGCCTATGACGGAAAACATATTCTGCAAAACATCAACTGGGAAGTGAAACGTGGCGAGCGCTGGAGTGTATCGGGCCCTAATGGTGCGGGTAAATCGACCTTGTTAAGTCTGATCACGGGCGACAATCCGCAGGCCTATGCCAATGAGATCTATCTGTTTGACAAACGCCGTGGTAGTGGAGAAAGCATCTGGGACATCAAGCGGAAGACGGGTTATGTATCGCCCGAAATGCATTTATACTTCGATTATACTGCCACCTGTTTTCAGGCGATTGCCTCCGGCCTGTTTGATACAATTGGCCTGTTTCGTCTATTGACGCCTGAGCAGGAAGCATTGGTGAACCAATGGATCTCGCTGATGCAACTGGAAGCCAAGGCGCACCATGGCCTGACTAGACTCTCTGCGGGTGAACAGCGGTTGACCTTGCTAGCAAGGGCGCTCATCAAACACCCAGCCCTATTGATCCTCGATGAACCTTGCCAGGGTCTGGATGCTGCCCACACACAACTGTTCCGCAACCTGGTAGATGCGATCTGCGCGCAGTCGCCTACTACCCTCGTGTATGTGAGCCATTACAAAGAAGAGTTGCCTTCCTGTGTAGATAAATTCCTGGCACTGGATAAGGGGCAAGGGACGGTAACGGGGGTATAGGCTAGTGCACTACTGCCTGGTGATGAAACTTGTTTTCGAGGATGCCTTCACCGCCTTCTACAGCCAATTCATAATTACCTTCGAAGATCTGGTGTGGTTTGCGACCTTCTGCCAAAGCCTTCATAAACGAGAGGGGGTCAAACGGGAAATTAACTATTCTGTCCTGTCCGTCGAGCAAGGTCATGGTATAGGCCTTTTCAAAATTAATCACCTCTTGCAGTCCGATCACGTCAATGCTCATATCTTGTATGTATCGGATGAAGTTAGCTCCTTCCGTAGAAGCAAATGGTTCCGGTGGCGCCGTCTTCCAGAAATCGACCAACAGTTTTTCGTATTCCTCAACGCCCAAATAGATCATCAGCAGCCTTGCCGTATACCGGTAACTTTCGGACACCATCGAAGCACGGAACGTTTGTATCAGTTCTTTGATGAGTTCTATTGCCGGATCGTTCTTCACCGATTCCCAGGGACAATGGATGGGCTGATCTACCACCAGGGCAGCCAGCACATCTTCCCACTCGGCGGGTGTAACAGTACAGATATCGATGGAGTGCTGGGATGCAGATGACTGCATCGCATGACCGCCCTCCTTCTGAGCCGTTGCCTGGGCATTATCGCCAACGGCACTAAAAGCACTCGTTGCCCTATCACTTTGTATTGTTATCCCCGCAACTGCCCGTTTTCTTCTTTTCCGCCTCTCCCAGATACGGTTCAATTGCTCGAGGTCGTGTTGCAGCAAACCATTGTTCAGATCGCTGAGGTAATCCGGGAATATCTCGAAGATCATAGCGCCGAGGTTGGGCAGTTGCGGCACCAGCGCTGCTGCAACGTCCAGCAGGTTGTCGGGAATCTTACCACTGTGTGCATCGATGTAAAAGTTACCCCGCATCTTGCCACCGGCTACGTGTATCTCCACTACCCGCTCGAGGGGAATCTCAGCCAGAAAGTCTTGCATCGACTGCCGGCCATTGAGTTGGTTGGTGAGCAGGTTGTGCAGGTCGAGTAAGATGCCGCAATCCGCCTGTTCAACCACATGGCGCATAAACAGGCCATCATGGATATGACCAGGTATGGTGCGCAGGTAATTGACACCGGTTTCTACTGCGATGGGTATTGGCACCTGGCGCTGCATGCTGTTGATGGTTTGCACAGCAGCCTCCACACCAGCGGGCGTTTGTAATGGAGGCAACATATAGTTGGTCACAAAGTCGCGCCCTTCATAGGTAGCTTTATTGAAACTCAAATGCTCGCTCATCCAGGGTACACCAAGCGCTTCTATCATGGTATGGTGTAAGGGATACTCCACCGGATCTGGCAATCGCGAGCCACCGACCGGAAAACCGATGCTGTGCATCAGTTTGTGGTAAGGCAGGTTTTGTATCTTTTTCAGGGTTACCTGATCGATCGCATACTGATTGGTGGAAGGATCGGGTTGTATCCAGTGTGTTTGAGGTTCTATTTCCAATACCTGTATCAGACCCGTGTACTTTTCCAACACGCGGTCCAATACAGGATGGTAGGTCAGACCTATACCTAGTTCAGGTATTTTCATACGTTTATTTGAAAACGTTTACGATCTGTGCCGCAGGATTGACAACGAAGTCTCTTTCAATGTCGAAGAAGCAAGCTGAACCGGAGATGCAGGGTTTGCAGCCGATGCGGTCGCCCAGTTCGCGCAGCATTTTGCCGAAGAGGTCGATGTCATTGGCGACGTTGACAGGGAGGGTAACGCGAATGGCGGCGCTTTTGGCTGCCAGTGAGGAAGCAGCTGGCAGTGAGGCTACGGATGCTCCTGATGCTAATTTTGCGTCCATGATAACGGTGTTTGTTGTTTTAAATAGGTTTCTTTTACGTCGAAACTTTCACGCCTGTGTTGCGCACAGGAATGCCGTTTCCTGCTAGTTTTTGTGGCAGGGCAAGCTTTATGCACGATGGTTTCATCGATGTCTGGTTGACGGGCGGGTGTGGGTTGGAACAGCTGGCAATCTGTTCCGGAGCTAATGGAAGATGGTCGGAAGGATCTTTCGCCTTGCAGGTCATATCCGGCGATTGAAAAGCTAAGGTACTACCTGACGAAGCGGAAGTCAATACAACGTTGGTGGTAATCTGGTGGCGCTTATGGTAGGGGGAATAGTGCTTTGTACCACGAACGTGGTATGGTGGAAGCCCGGCAACGAATATTTTTTCAGAAAAGTTTGTACTGTAATCCTATTTTTCCTTACTTTTGCAATCCCTTTTACGAAAAGCATTGTTTACGGTGCTGTAAACGGGAAACAAGGTCAGACTCCCTAGCTCAGTTGGTTAGAGCTACTGACTCTTAATCAGTAGGTCCTGGGTTCGAGTCCCAGGGGGGTCACTAAGAAAAGAGGTCATCGTAAGATGGCCTCTTTTTTTGTGCTTGTATTTGCCAGTTCGCGGTGAGGACAGTTGATCCGGTTTTAATTGGATCACCCTACCGGGTTAACGCTTGTTCAATTTGCTGTGTAAGTTCATCGGGTTTGGTGGAAGGCGTAGCCAGAAATATATTACCCTTTTTGTCGATGAGGCAGGTGGTAGGATAGGCAGCTACTTTATAGTGACCGATAATGGGATGGCTGCTTCCTTTACCTTCCGTGAATGCATGGTACCCTGCTATGGTATTTTTTGTCAAAGCATCGAGCCAGGTTGAGCGTGGGTCGATGGAAACATTTAGGAAAACAACATCCTGCCGGTTGGCGAAGTATTTCTTCACCGGTGCAATGGTGCTGAACAAAGCATGACAAGGACCGCAGGTGGCAAACCAAAAATCTAGGTAGATCACTTTGCCCCGGAAATGCGCGAGGTTCACCTTTTCTCCTTTTTCGTTCTCGATCGTGAAATCCGGTGCGGGCATACCTCTTCTAAAGCTGGTGACGTTGTTGTAGTACTTCCGGATATAGTGTGCGTACACGGAATCGGTCGGTGAAGTATACGTTTCTTTGATCAGCATTTCGAGGTCTTCTGCCTGGTTCAGCTTGCTGATATCGCTTTCCAGGAAGAGTGTCAATACAGGAACCTGTAAACGCCCCCGCAAGTATTGCTTCAGCCAATTGTATTTATCGGTCAGGTTGTTGCTGATCAGCCCGTCCATCACCAGGTCGGAATACTGGCGGAAGAAGATATTGTACACTTCGTTTACATAGTTGTGCGCATAATAAAGCGACTCATCGACCTTCAGGATATTTTGCAGGATGGCCTTCGACCGCGGGCTCAGTGCGTGTTTTCTGTTGACCATTGTCTGTTCAATACTTTCATTATACAACATCGTGGTACCCCGGTATTGTTGGCCCCATACTGCCGCCATTACCTCTGCTTTGAGGAGGTCGAAACTTTCTTTACGCATGGAGGGCCCGATCGGTTGAAGGCGTAGCAAAAATGCCTGCCCTGCGCTATCGATATAAGAATACAAGGCGTCGAAAGGAGCCGCAGTAGCTTTAAATCGTGGAAGATTTTCGCGTACTTGTTTATTTAAGTTGAATTGTTTGAAGTCTGATAAGAAGGCAGTTTTGGAAGCTCCTTTTCCTGTCAGTTCCGGTAAAGTTGCTGCGCCCGTGGTGGAGTAGCGCAGGTGGAGGCTATCGCCGGGTTCCAACAACAGATTAAAACCCTTTCCGTTGTTTTGAAGGTAGCAGAGTACGGGCCGGCTGAGGTCGATCACCTGCCGGAATTGTCCGTTCTCCGTCAAGATCGTATAAGTAGTGCTTTGCCGGATCGTTGGGTTGTATTGGAGAAATAGCCGGAGGGTATCCCTGCCGGCGCCTGGCATTGCTCCGGCGATGATGGCGGTGTTTTGCGCTGGTAAGGTACTAACGGATAGCAATAAGATCAAGACGGGAAGAAAACGGTTCATACAATCAGGGTTGGTTTACCCGGATAAGAGACGGAAAACCGCAAAAGGTTGTAATTGATAAAAAAGAAAAGTGGCTAATTTAACAGTCTCATATTCTGACAAGTGTAAAGGGAGTTAGCTGCTTTGTGTAAATTATTGATAGTTAGACCCTTTCAGGTTGCATAGAGCCTTGAAGTCATTCCAGAACGAGTTCGACTTTTGTCCTAATGGGTTCACTTAAAATGAGTTTATCAGCCTTGATAGCCTCTTTTTTTTGTGCCTGCATACAGCCTTATCGATAGCTTTGCGCAAAAATAGAAGATGGCATTTTCCGCTTTGGGCTTATCAGCACCGTTGTTAAAGGCAATAGCCGCTCAATCATTTACACAGCCTACGCCTGTGCAACAGCAGGCTATTCCTGCCATCCTTCAGGGTAAAGATATACTCGGCCTCTCTAAAACAGGCTCGGGCAAAACAGCTGGTTATGTATTGCCCATCCTGGAATTGTGCCAGCGCCGGGTAGAAAAGAAAGACAGGCATGCGCGGATACTGATCATGGTGCCCACCCGTGAACTCGCAATACAGGTAAATGATGTCTGTAAAACCTTCAGCGCTCAACTGCCGAACAAAATAAAAACAATGGCCGTGTATGGCGGTGTTTCCATCAACCCACAGATGATGGCCTTGCATGGCATCGAAATATTAGTCGCTACACCAGGCCGGTTGCTTGATCTGATAGACCACAAAGCCGTGCACCTGTCACAAGTAGAGATACTGGTATTGGACGAAGCCGATCAAATGTTGAACCTGGGCTTTCAGGAAGAGATGGAAAAGGTGTTTCAACTACTGCCAGCCAAACGCCAGAACCTGTTGTTCTCTGCCACTGCCAGTGAAGATATTAAAGCTATGCAGCGACACCTGCTGCACCAGCCTGTTACGATTGAAGTGGAAGAACAAGAACAGGACATTGAACTGATTCAACAACTTGCCTATCGGGTAACAGCAGCACGTAAAGGCCCTTTATTGCGCTACCTGATCAAGCACGAAAATATGCAGCAGGTGCTGGTATTTACCTCTGCCGTAAGAACGGCAGATAACCTCACCGGCAAACTGATCAAAAATGGCATACAGGCTGCCTCCTTACACGGGCACCTGAGCCAGACAGGTCGACTTGAAACCCTGCAACGTTTTAAAGCCGGCAAGTTGCGGGTACTGGTAGCGTCTGATCTTGCGTCGCGGGGTATCGACATTCAGCAATTGCCCATCGTCATCAACTACGAGTTGCCGCGTTCTCCCAAAGATTATGTTCACCGCATCGGTCGCACCGGCCGGGCAGGCGCTTCAGGCAGGGCCATTACGTTGGTTTGTCCTGAAGACGAGCATCATTTTGGCATCATCCAGAAAAAGATGGGAAAAAAGGTAGAGATACTGGAGAGTGACGATATTAATCTGCAGGGCTTTTAAAGGGACGTCTTAGATCAACTTACTCCCCACGGCGTATGACAGTGCGTCCATCACATTGCTAACCTCCAGCCGCTCGAAGATCCTTCGGCGATAATATTTGACCGTATCGGGGGCGACAAATAATTTCTCGGCAATCTGATCGATGGAGAACCCCTGTGCATGCAAGCGCAGCACTTCCAGTTCTCTTTCCGTCAGCGCGGGTTTTACCGATCTTTGCCAGCGCTTTTTGCCGGGCAGTAGTTCCCACAGCTCGTCGCTCCCCTGCTTATAAATACGCACATTACCAGCCGCCTGCTGTCGCGATAAGGAAACAACGCACATCGACTTCCACATCTTCCCTTCGGGCGTTAGAAAAAGCGGTGTCAGTTTATGATTGATGAGGACCTGCTTACCATTCTTATGGTTGAGGTTAAAGTCATAAGTAATACTATACAGCTTGCGCTCGCCGACGGGCAGCTGCGCGTAAAATTCAAACCCTGCTTCATTAAGCTGGGCCAGTAGTTCCAGGTCCTGGGGTGGTACCTGCCGGAAATAGAATTCATAGCCCAGTTGCAGCACTTCCTCTGCCATATAGCCACAAAGAAAAAGGGGGTTATCCGACACGTATTCAAATGACATATTCGTGTAGTCGATCACGTATACGCTCTCGTAGGTTAGCCGGGCAAAGGCCTTTACCGCTTCCAGGTAATGCTGGTCGGTTTCCGTGATGACGCCTAACTTATTGGTGGTCAACAGGGTTGAACCGGCTTTGTGCTTCATGGATCGCTGTTAAGGAACGCTAAAACTACACCGGGGTGTAGGTATTATCAAATTTTTTGCTGCGAAATTTGAACCGCATGACCTGTAGACATTGTAATACCGCCGGCACCTTGCACTATTGCCCCAACTGCGGACAACCTGTTTCTCTTAAACGGATTAACGGGCACTATATCATCCACGAAGTTGAACACGTCTTACACTTTGAAAAAGGAATTCTTTACACCATCCGGGAACTGCTCACGAAACCTGGAGAAAATGTACGACGCTTCATCACGGATGACCGAAGCAGGCTGGTAAAGCCCATTATCTTTCTTATAGTGACCTCCACGATCTATTCGCTGGTGAGCCATTTCTTTCACATTGAGGATGGCTATATTCAATATAAGGGGTTTGAAAAATCCGCAACAGGATCTATTTTTAATTGGGTTCAAGGCCATTATGGCTACTCCAACATCCTGATGGGGTTGTTCATTGCCTTCTGGACAAAGCTATTTTTCAAGAAATACGGCTTCAACGCCTATGAGATCCTGATCCTCCTTTGTTTTGCCATCGGCATGGAAATGCTGTTCCTGTCGGTATTCGCCATCATTCAGGGAATCACGCATGTACACCTGATGCAAGTATCGGTCATCATCAGCCTGATCTATTGCTCCTGGGCCATCGGACAGTTTTTTGATAAGAAGAAGGCAGGCAACTACTTCAAGGCCCTGGCGGCTTACCTGTTGGGCATGATGACCTTTTCGCTGGTTGCCATAGCGATTGGAATAACCATCGACCTCCTCATCAAACACTAAATAAACATGGAAAAGAAACCTACTTTACGATTTACTTTTACCATTGTAGCCATCATACTGGGCGTTACTTTGTATAAGCAATTCGATTTTAAGACGCTCAAATTCGAGCATACCGGGCTGGCCATCATTTACGCCATCACCTTTGCCTTCTCCATCTTCTACCTGGTCAGGAACCGCAAAAAAGCCGGTAACAACCCTTGATAGCCAGATACGCAGGCTGGTCCTGCGTTATTTTTTGTACCCTTTGCCTATCTTAATCAGGCTTCACATAGTGTAGCGCTACATTGCCCGAAGGAAAGACCTTTGACGCTATCAATTTCAACTCCAGCGAACTGGCAAGGTTGATGCCCTTCATCAAACGTGTGCCCTCGCCAGCCAGCAATGGCTGCACGACAATCCTGTATTCATCTACCAGCCCCTGCTCTATCAAATAAGAAGGAAGCACGACTCCACCCAGCAGCATATCGCCGCCCGGCTCCTGCTTCAAGCGTTGTATCTCCGCTACCGGATCTGTGCGTACAATCCTTGTCCGCGGCTCATCCACCTGGCTGAGGGTTGTAGAGAAAACGAGCTTGTCGGTGGCCGTAAATACCTGCGCAAACTCATTCATGGACCGTGTAGGTGCTGAATTCGTTCTGGCCACGTCGGGCCAGAAAGGTACCATGAGTTCATACGTCTTGCGGCCGTAGACCAACAGGTCAGCCTCCTGTATGAGGTCTTTAAAATAATCATGCACATCCTGGTCTCCTTTTCCTTTTGTGTGGTCACAGCAGCCATCGATGGTGATATTGATACCGAATATGAGTTTACGCATGGTATTGCTTTTAGGTTGTACGTTGTTGAGCTACCAAATATAACAGATAGGACGATCGGTCCGCGGGTGCAATTACGTCAGTATAAAGGGATTTTGCGACAGGCCTGGCCCTCCCATCACCTGAGCCACCCAGACAAGTAGATTGAGCCGTGGAAGCAAGTGCCCCTACCCTGCCAGGTATGACCTTTGTACCATCAAACAATTTAATAGCTATGACTTCAATGACTAAAATACCATTGGGTAAAAACGGGCCACTTGTATCCAAACTGGGTCTTGGCTGTATGCGCATGTCTCCTGTATGGGGCAGCAAAGCCACCGACGAAAACGAAAGCATCGCCACCATTCAACAGGCACTCGACAGCGGTATCAATTTTCTGAATACCGGTGACTTTTACGGCGCCGGTCACAACGAACTGCTGGTGGGCAAGGCCATCAAAGGCAGAAGGAATGATGCTTTTATCAGCGTCAAGTTTGGCGCTATCTTTTATGGCGGCCATTGGCTCGGCCTCGACCTTCGCCCCGTCGCCATCAAGAACTTTATCAATTACTCCCTGGTACGCCTGGGCATCGACACCATCGACTTGTATCAACCCTGCCGCTTGGACAACAGCGTTCCTATCGAAGATATCATTGGAACGATCGCCGACCTAATTAAAGAAGGCAAGGTTCGACACCTGGGTGTATCTGAGATCACAGCCGACCAATTGCGTAAAGCCAACAGCGTGTACCCGGTCAGCGCACTGGAGATTGGTTATTCGCTGGCCGACCGCCAGATCGAAAGCGACCTGCTTCCTACCGCCAGGGAATTGGGTATTGGTGTAGTAGCTTTTGCCAACACGGCGGAAGGTTTACTTACTGGTAATATGACTGCACCGTTGGCTGCCACCGACTACCAAACGCATTTCTCCCGTTTCCAGGGGGAGAACCTGATCAAAAACCTCGAAAAGGTGGAACTATTAAAGCAGTTGGCCAGTGACAAAGGATTTACCCCTACCCAACTGGCGATTGCCTGGGTGAATGCGCAAGGCGATCACATCATGCCACTGGTCAGTATGAGTAAAAGGTCCAGGTTACCAGAAAATACACAGGCGATGGAGATCGTATTTACGCCCGAAGAAATGAACCTACTCAACACCCATTTTGCGCCGGGGGCCATACTCGGCGGCACCTATCTTCAACGATAGCTTGTATTTTTACGGTATGACGAACCCAACTGAGATCCTTCCCGGCGTGATCTTCTACTCCTACCTCGCTACCTCCAGAAAGGAGAAGGTGGCCTTTATGGAGCATAATACCCTGATATTGCAGGTCTCCGGCCTGTTTAAACTGGAGACGGCCACAGATAGTATTTCTATGGGGCGCGGACAGATGCTGCTCGTACAAAAGAATCAGTTGGGCGAACTTACCAAAACACCTTTGGAAGAGGAACACTATCAAACGATCGTCATCTGCCTGCAGGAAGACCTGTTACGGCAGATCGCGCTGGAGGAAAAGATCGAAGTCACGCATAAATACACGGGGCCTTCCAACGTCCTGATCCCGGGCAATGATTTCCTGCATGCCTTCTTTCAATCTGTGTTACCCTATGTGCGTAATCCGGAAAACAAAATAACGCAGGCTGTTGGTTTGCTGAAGGTAAAAGAGGCTGTATACCTGCTGCTCGATATCATGCCCGGGCTCAAGGACTTGTTGTTCGACTTTTCGGAGCCCTATAAGATCGACCTGGAAAAATTCATGGTGAGTAATTTTCACTTCAATGTACCCGTTGAAAAGCTGGCCCGATTAACGGGTAGAAGTCTTGCCGGGTTCAAACGCGACTTCCAGAAGATATTTGGCATGCCACCCCGCCAATGGTTATTAGAGAAAAGACTATCGGAAGCGCGGCATCTTATGGAGAAGAAAAACAAAAAACCTTCGGCCATTTACCTGGACCTCGGCTTTGAAAGTCTTTCTCATTTCTCTCATTCCTTCAAAAAGAAATTTGGCAAAGCGCCTACGGAATGGCTGAATGAAGACGGGGTAAGCCTGGATGCTGTGTAAAAGGAATGATTACCCGATTTTTTTAGCCCGGATATCAACCATTAGCCTATATTTATTCCATAGTCAGGAATTGAAATAAGTCTCTACTAAATTCGACACCATGGAAAAGATCACTCCCTTCAAAGACGCATCAACAGCCATTAGCAGTTTGGACAATGGCGGCAGGTTTTATAATGTATTCACCCGCTCGCAGGATGATATGATCAGCCTGGCCGAAGTAGGTAAGGTAGCAGGACTGTTTCTCGGTAAGCAGAAGGAAATGCTGTACCTGGAGCTGGCACTAACGGGACTTTCCGATGCAGACAAAGCTATCGTTCAGCAAAAGTTCGATTCGGACCTGGCTGACAGTTATGCAAAATTCAAAGCGTTGCGGCTGTCTCCCGCGGAAATAGCCAGCAAAGGCATCATTTCATCCAATGTTATTCTAAGCGGCATACCTAAACTGGTCAATTCAGGCACACGGCTGAAGGGATTTATACTGGTACCCGCCGGCCCCGCCTTTACCATGTTACCCATTTCCGAAATATACGATACCTATGAGCTCAGTGACCCAACGGGCACCGCCCATTTCCTGATCGTCACGGAAAAGGATAAAGAAAAGCTACCCGAACAACTGATCACTGTAGGAGGCATCCTGAAAGAATCCCGGGATAACGACGACGCCCCGGCGGACCTCTTTGTGGAAGTAAGCTATTACCTGGCGTAAACCCGATCATCATACGGATTGATATTCCAAGACCTGCGCTGGCGCAGGTCTTGTCTTTTTTACAGTCTCTATCCGGCCGTCTGATTTTTCGTTACTTTGTGGCTTATTAACAATTATACCTTGTAAAACCTCCAGCATGCCAAGCAACGCAACAGATTCCCAGGTTGATGCCTACCTGAGCGAAGCAACCCAGTGGACAAAAGAAATGCAAGCGCTAAGAGCCATTGCGCTCGACTGTGGCCTGGAGGAATCCTTGAAGTGGGGTAAACCCTGTTATGCCTTCGAAGGCAAGAATATCGTCGTTATACAGGGGTTCAAGGCCTATTGTGCATTGCTCTTCTTTCAGGGTTTCCAACTAAGCGATCCCGAGGGCATCCTGGTGAAGACGGGCGAAAATACCCGTGTAGGCAGGCAGGTACGTGTCAACAATACGAAAGAGGTGACCAAACTGGCAGCCGTACTGAAAAGATATATCTACGAAGCGATTGAGCTGGTCAATGCAGGAATAAAGTTCCCACCGCCCAAACAGACTGCGCTCAAGATACCGGAAGAGTTACAAGCGCAATTCAGCAAAAAAAAATCGCTGCGGACTGCCTTTGAAGCTTTGACGCTTGGGCGTCAGCGGGCTTATCTTATACACTTTTCGCAAGCCAAGCAATCCAGCACACGTACAGCCAGGATCGAGAAATGTACACCACAGATCCTGCTTGGTAAAGGACTGAACGAACGATAGCACTGAACCACTGCGGGTTTGCTGAACACCCCCTCCATGCAAGGTTTTGTTTCTTTTCTGCCAATAACTCCCGAAAACCGGTAGCAATGCCAAGGGTATACCGGTCTTTTTTATCCGTTCTTACAAAAGCAAGCTCTACACACATCAACATCCATTGTTCAGTAAAAACCTTTTGTATGAATCCACAAGCAAGAATTTATGTCAGTGGCGCTTTTTGCTTCGGTAAACAGGTAGCGGTCAGCAACCTGTTGGAAGCCAACTACAACGCGATCATCGTCTGGTCCTTACATGTAAATGCAGCCGGCGATCTTATTATGAACAACACGCCGATCGTTACCAATGGCGTTTACTCGGAACAACAGACCATGGACCTGCCCGCCCGACTGGCCACCCTCTACCAAAAGGGTATTTCTGTCATCTTTTCGGTAGGGGCCGGGGGAACGAGTGATTTTACGAACATCAACAACCTGATCAACCAGTATGGTATCGGCCCTGACAATCCTTTATACACCAACTTTTCGGTGTTGAAGTCGACGATGGTCAATGCGGGTGGCAATATCGACGCCATCGACTTTGACAATGAAGACCTTTTCGAATCGGGGGTGATGATCCAATTTGGATCTATGTTACACGACATTGGTTACTCCTCCGTTACTTTCTGCCCTTACTTCGACACGAGCCTTTGGCAGGAAACCCTGCAGGAACTCACCAACCGGTACGGCCCCAATTTCGTCAGCGCCTTCCACCTGCAATGTTATTCGGGCGGCGCGGGAAACGTTCCTTCCGAATGGGGCAAAGTAATCGCGCAATGTAAAAGCAATGCGTTGTTAATCCCCGGCCTTGCCACCAACCAGGCTGGCCCGGGCACCTGGTGGCAAAGCAGCACCAACCAACCCGGCTCCAGCGTAAAGACCTATCCCAATGTTGCCCAATACGGTAATGGCGACTGGTCGAGCGTACTGCGCCAGGGCAATTATCCCAGTGCAGACGCGGCCATGCAAAGTTGTATTGGTGGCGAAACCTTTTTCTTCTATTGCAACCAGGCGGTAGGTTTCGGCGGCAAGGTCTTTCAGCAGGGAGATGCCGTCTTCTTCGGCGGTAATCCACAATGGGGCAGTGCTCCTCAATGTACCAGCTATGCACTCGCCAATGGCTGTAGCAATATTTACAACAATAATGGCGCCTGCCCCAATGACCTGCAGGCACAGTTTGGGCAATGGGCCAAACAACCTTATCCACCAACTGGCGGGTTCATCTGGCTGTACGATTCCATCGTGAATTGTGTACTGTCCGGACCTTGTGGTGAAGGAGGTGACACGGTAGCCACCGTTTGTAGCCTGTATAAGGAGGCCATCATCCAAGGCGTAGGACAGCCCGCTGCAACCGGCAAAAAACCGGCATTGTCCAGCCTGTAAATACCAGGAACCACAGTCACTTTTATGTATACCAACCAGCGCGGCTACCCTCCGGTAGCCGCTTTATTTATGGAGGTAGGTGCAACGGGTAGTAGCAGCCTAGGACCAAACAAAAAGACCACCCGTAGGTGGCCTTTACCTGCTATAACTGTTAAAGTACAATAAACCTTATTTCAGCGCCTGTTTCAATTCGCTGGCTGCATAGCGCAGTGCAGATTGCACTTCAGGCACTGTTGCCAGGGGATTCAACAAACCATAGTCATGGATCATACCTTGGTAGCGTACCAACGACACCTTTACACCGGCCTCGTTCATTTTACGGGCATAGGCTTCCCCTTCGTCACGCAGTACATCGTTTTCTGCTGTCTGCACCAGCGTAGGCGGCAAGCCTTTCAGTTGCTCTGTGGTAGCTTGCAGTGGCGAAGCAAAGATCTCCTTGCGCTGCGCCTGATCGGGTATATAGTTGTCCCAGAACCATTTCATCATGTTCTTGGTCAGAAAACGATCGGCCTCAAACTGATTGTACGAACCCGTTTCGAAGTCGGCATTGGTTACCGGCCAGAAGAGTACCTGGAATTTCAATTCGGGCCCTTTGTTTTCTTTGGCTTTTAGCGCTACTGCCGCGGCTATGTTTCCACCGGCACTATTGCCCACCACAGCCAGCCGTTTACCGTCTACGCCGATCTCTGCTCCGTGAGCAGCCACCCATTTGGTGGCGGCAAAACTTTCATTGACAGCTACCGGATATTTTGCTTCGGGAGACCGCGTATACTCTGCATGTACTGCTACTGCGCCTGAGTTAACCACCAGGTCGCGAATGAAACGCTGGTGAGTAGGGAAATCGCCGATCACCCAGCCACCACCATGGAAGAACATGAAAGCAGGCAGGGTGCCTGTAGCACCGGCCGGCTTAACGATAAAGAGTTTCACCGTAAGGCCATCTTCCGTAATAGTTTTCTCTGATACCTCCACGCCCGACAGGTCTACTTTCACGGAAGTCTGGGCACCTTCCAGCACTTTGCGAGCTTCGCCCGGCTGCATGGTTTCCATGGGCTTTCCACCGCTGGTATTGAGTGCTTTCAGGAATGCCTTGGTCTCTACTTCTATGGCAGGATCTGTAGCATAGTCTGCCACGGTGCCTGCTGTAGCCGTCACCGAGTCGGCAGCAGAGGCGGCAACTTCCTTTTTATCTCCTTCGCCGCCGCAGCCTGCCAGAAGCAGACCGGGCATTAATGCATAAATAAATGATTTCATCGTTGCTGGTTTTGATGTATGTTTCCTGCAAAGCTATAGTCGCTCCCGGCCGGCAGCAATTGACAAATGATGGCAACAATTGTACAATTCCCTGAAGTCCGCTGACTGGTGAATCTACTTAATTCTCTATCTTTAATTCACTGCTGCATTCCTTCTTACGGTTCCTGAACGCTATAGCCCTGTCGATGCTCCACGCACCGGACAGGCTTCGTTTCATCCTCCCCTGCACTGTTGGAACTTTTCATTTCACCAAAAGCACCTTCTATGCGTACAATGATCAAAGCTTTCCTGTTGTTGGTATTATGGCCTTTATCCGGCGCCCTGTACAATGGCTATGCCTGTACCCGGGTGATGTACAAAGGATTGGACAACCTCATCATTACTGCCCGCTCGATGGATTGGAAAGAAGACATCTATCCCAACCTCTGGATCTTTCCGCGCGGCATGAGCAGGAATGGCGAAGCAGGTCCTAACTCCGTGAAATGGACATCAAAGTACGGCAGTGTCGTCGCCTCTGCCTATGACTTTTGCAGTACCGACGGTATGAATGAAAAAGGCCTGGTGGCCAACCTGCTTTGGCTGGCTGAATCACAATACCCGGCTTATGATGGCAAGAAACCGGGACTGTCCATTGCTGCCTGGGTGCAGTATGTACTCGACAATTACTCTACGGTTGCGGAAGCGGTAAAGGCGTTGAAGCAAGAACCTTTCATCGTGGTGAGTGACAAAGTACCAGGTGAGGACCGTATGGCCAACCTGCATCTCTCCATTTCGGATGCAACGGGTGACAACGCCATTTTCGAATACATTGGCGGCAAACTGGATATTCACCATGACAAAAGCTACCAGGTGATGACCAACTCTCCGGCCTTTGACAAGCAACTGGCTTTGAATGAATACTGGAAGGATATTGGCGGAACCGTTATGTTGCCCGGTACCAACCGTGCATCCGATCGTTTTGTACGCGCCTCGTTCTATACCGAAGCGATTCCGAAAACAGCGGATAAGAAGCTTGGAGTTGCCAGCGTTTTCAGCGTGATCAGGAATTGCTCGGTACCTTATGGCATCACCACCCCCAATCAACCCAATATCTCTTCTACCCGCTGGCGCTCCGTATCGGATCACAAGAACCTGGTGTACTTCTTCGAAACGGCCCTCACCCCCAATACCTTTTGGGTAAACCTGAAAGAGCTTGATTTCTCGGACAAGGCCCCGGTGAAAAGGCTGGGTTTGTCCAAAGGAGAAGTGTATGCCGGCAATGCCGCACCTTCCTTTCAAAATAGTGCCCCGTTTAAATTCCTTGGGTTGCAATAAACGACTAACAGCTGGCTGCCCAGGCAGCCTGCTGTTCAATTACTCTACACATCATCAGGCTACATAGCGGAGTTTATCGGTATTGAACTCGACGTGAATGGAGGTGCCCTGCGAAGAGGAGTCGATATCGACCTTTCCCTGGAAGGCCTGCATGCGGGTGTGTAAACTATAAATACCCAGCCCCTGCGAGTTGGCCAGACTATCAGGATCAAATCCGCTACCATTGTCCTCTACGGTTATGCTCAGCATATCTTCGGTAAAAGTGAGCTGCACGACGGCTGCCGAGGCATCGGCATGCCTGATCACATTGTTGATGAGCTCTTGTATGGTCCGGTATACCATCAGTTCAAAATGGCTGTTGTACCGGCCAGGCTCCCCATAAGCATGAAAATTCACATCCAGCCTGTTGCCATTGACCTTCTGACAAAAAGTTTTCACCGCCTCTACCAGTCCCTGCTCATGCAAGGTAACAGGCAGCAGGTTGTGCGCCGTTTCGCGAATTTCTGCAGTGGCATCTTTGAGCAAGGTCATCGATTCTTTATAAGCGGGAATTGCCGGCAACTGAACAACCTGGTGGCCCAATGAATCCATGTTGAGCCTGGCGGCTGACAGAATACTACCAACACCATCGTGCAGGTTACGGGCAATGCGGGTACGCTCCCGCTCCTCGCCTTCCATCATCGCTTTCACGGCCAGCAACTCATGCTCCTTTTGTATCATCAGCCATTGCAGCTTTTGTTTTTGCCGTACGCCCAACCAGATCAAAATACCGATCAGCAACAAGGTGATCATCGCAATGATGGTGATCATGATCATCAGATCCTTTCGCCGCAGACTGGCTTTTTGCTGCTCGATAGACAACTGCTTATCGGATATCACTTTGTCTTTCTGCAGTGTGCGGTATTTTGTTTCGAGTTCATTGACCCGCGCGTGCATTTTTTCGCTAAGCAGCGAGTCGTTGTACTCGCGGAACTGATCAAATGCGTCAAGACTTTTCATACTCTTTCCCAGGTGCGCATAGACCCTTACCAGGTTGCCATACACTTTCCACAGGCCCTCTTTGCTGCCCATTTTTGTGGCAATGGCCTTTGCCTTGAACATATAATCTTTGGCTTTCTCCCACTGATTGCTTTGTTCGTAGATCTTCGAATAGCAGAGGTATACATTCATCACGTAATAGGGTGTATTGCTCCGCAGGGCCAATGACTCGGCCTGCCGGATATAATACATCGCAGAATCGAGTTGTTTGAAATTGGTATAGGAGTTGGCCAGGTTGGACCTGACCATAAAACGCGTTACCAGGTTGATCCCCTTGTCTGCCATGGTCAATACTTCCAGGTATTGATTGACGGCTTCCCGTTCTTTGCCCAGGGAAATGAGTGTTACGCTGCGATTGTTCAATATGCGGCACAGCAGCGCAGTATCTTTTTGCTCACGGGCAAGTGCTTCTGCTTTGTCGAGGTACTGGATACTTTTATTGAATTCATTCACTTCATTGAAGGTATTGCCGATCCCGTCGTAGACCTGTGCCAGGAATCGCCTGGCGCCGGCCTGCTCCATCGCTGCTGCGGCTTTGAGATACCAGGTAATCGCCGTTTCGAAATCATCCTGGTAATAGCAAAGGTTACCTACATTGTTATAGACCTTGCCCAGTTCGAGGTGGTTGCCGATGGCTGTAAACTGAATGATGGCTTTATCGAACCAGGCTTTGGCTTCGGATAGTTCTGCTTTATCGGAGTAGATAATTCCGGTGAGGGCAGCGCTTTTGGCTTTGCCATATCCATCCTGGAGACGTTCGCTCAGATTCGCGGCCCTTTGTATTACTGGTAAAGCCGTATCATTATCGTAATCCATCAGCGCATCACCATATTGCAATAACTGTCGCACGAGGTTCGTGTCTTCCCGTACGCGCGTAACCAGCGGTTTATACCTGGCGTGTATATCGCTGATCGTTTGTGCCTGGCAGGTACAGATGATCAGTGTCAGCAGACAGCTGAGCAGATAATATGGATAGCAGGAGCTTGCGTTGGTATGATTCATGGCTTACCCGGTATGAGCGCTTCTAAATTAGGAAGGAATCTGATCTTATGGGGTCGTTTCAGACCTGGTTCATCGCTTCCTGGGGGCTGTCCGGGAGAAGAACTAAACACTTCATGCAGTCATTCTTACAACTCATACAAAGTCTGGGGTGACTGGGGAGAATGCCTGGCGCCGCACTTATGCAACATTGCGCTACTTATCCCGTCTATTATCGACACCCCATTACACACCTATGAGAAATTTTATCATTTGTTGCCTGTTTACTGTCTACGGGTTGCCGGGCCATCGTGCGCAATCGCTAACAAAACAAGCCAATCAACTACTAAGTAGCTACCAGCAACAAGGTCAGTTCGACGGCGCGGTATTGATTGCCCGCGGTGACCAGGTCATTTACCAACATCAGTTCGGCATGGCCAACCGGCAGTTCAGGGTACCCATCTCCGCCATCACCCGATTTCCGGTGGCTTCCATCAGCAAATTGTATGCTGCTACCCTGATCCTGGCCCTGCAGCAGGAGGGTCGGTTGCCAATCGACAGCACTGTTTCCCGGTAACTGCTCGAACTGCTGCCACAAAGTGGCCGGCTCATTACGCTGCGTCATTTGTTGAATCATGAGTCGGGCCTGCCCAATGACAAAGTGCCGGACTATACCACCCGGCGATCGCCCTATGAATTTATTAAAACCCGGGTGTCGGATACCTTGCTGTTCCAGCCCGGCAGCCGGTACCGGTACAATAATGTGAACCACATTCTACTGGCTTGCCTCATCGGCCAGATTATAGGCAAGCCCTGGGATCAGGCGTTGCAACAATATAACCGGCCCCCTACAACTTCACCATACTGGGGTCGCACACCGCGACTCGGTGTTCGAACAATTGGCCTACGGTTATCACAACTATGCTTTTGGTAATCCCAGTGTAAACGACCCACTGGAGAACGATGATCCCCTGTTTCTCGAAAATTATGCCCTTGCCGGCGCCATCTATACCACCCCCGCCGAACTGTTTACCTTTCACCGGGCCTTGCAACAAAAGCAACTATTGCGAGAGCCTGCCTATTCCCTGTTGTACGGTATCGACAGTCTACGTAGCAGAAAAGACAACCGTGGTTATTGGGTATCGCCCGGCGGTTATATTGGTATGGAAAAGATAGGTGCTACAGCCGTGCTTGTCATTGAAAGGAACGGCAACATCATAAAAGACCCCGGGGAGCATACCCTGGGGTCATTTTTATTAAGCGGGAACCCCTATATTTGATTTTTATCGTACATGTTGATCAAAACCCTGGCCCAACCATTCCTTAGTTGTATCCTTTTCATCCTGCTGGCAACTTTGCCATGCCAGGCAGATACCCTGACGATCAACACGCCGGCGCAATCACTGCAAAAAACATCCCTAGTTCCTTATTTAGCTGTTTGGGAAGATGTATCCAACATTTCGGATACCAACACGGCCCGTCGTCATACAGCCGACTTTGTCCCCCTTGCACAATTCAAACAACAATACCCTACGAGTTTTTGCTGGCTGCGTATGCCACTGCGTCTTGATATGGCCCAGGATGCTGCCATGATCCTCTCTTTCAATCACCTTACGTTTGTCGACGTCTTCGTGTACGATGGGTCGCAGCTCATTGCCCACAAAGCGGTGGGCGCCTTCCGGTCGCGCCAATACATTGCCCCTTTTGATGGCCGCGAGTTTGTCCGGCTTTTGATGCAGCCGGGTCATCGATACGAGTTACTACTCAAAGTACACCATACCAAATATTACGACCCCACTTTCGATTTTGCCCTACAGCAACAAGATGCATTCCTGCAAAACGATGCACGGCGTAAGACACTCGACGCCTGGTCGCAGGGAGCAATTGCCCTCTTTTTTGTATATGCGCTATTGTCGTGGGTGGTGAGCCGCTATCGACCCTATATCTGGCTGCTCTGTTATATTCTTGGCATCGGCATGTACGGCGTATGTACCCGGGGTTATTTTATTGAATGGGTCACGCCCTATCATCCCGAAGTAGGCTGGTATTTCAACCTGCTGTTCATACACCTGGGTAGTTTCGGCATTTATATGCTCCTGATGGATTTCTGGCAGATGCGTCAGCACAACCCCCGTCTTTACCGCATTGGTCAGATGCTGACGATAGGATTGGCGGGCCTGTCGATCGTGCAGCTCTCCATCGACTACTTTACCGGCAATTTTAACCTGGCCAACACCATCAATATGTGCCTGTCGGTATTCCCGCTGGGGTTCATCATCAGCTCCATCTGGATCTGCTGGCACCGCCTCTCCAAGGCACAACGTTATCTTGCGTATGGTATTGGTATCTTTTTCGTGTCGGCAATCATTGCGATCGTAGGCTCTACGATCTGGCGCGAACAGGCTTTGTCGCCTATTCCCTATATTTCGAATGTGACCACCCTGGCGGTATTTTTACTGTTTGCTACCGGCCTGAAGGAGGACCTGCGGCAACATGAGATCGACAAACATGCTGCGCTGCGGGAACTCAACACCCTGCAACAATTTCAGAACTCTATTCTTGAGCGTAAGGTGGAAGCCCGTACTTCGGAGTTGATGGTAACGAACCGTGCCCTGTCTGAACAGTCCGCCTTGCTGGCCGAGCGCAATAAAAAGATCGAGACGCTGATCAACGAGCTCAATCACCGGGTAAAGAACAACCTGCAGTTACTGTATGGACTGAGCAGCCTGCAAGTGCCGATGGTAAAAGATGATGCCGCCCGTGAGATATTGCGGGGCAATATGGGTAAGATCAAAGCGATGATGCTGGTGAATGAAAAGCTGCTCAGCTTTGAGGAACAATCGTCGGTGCGTGCGCACGAATTCACGACCGAGCTGGCCGATCACCTGCAGCGTATCTACGACAGCCGGCACCGGATCCGTATACTTCAAAACATCGATCGCAGCCTGCTGTTGCAAGGCAAGCAGGCCCTATCGTTTGGCCTTATCCTTACCGAATTGCTGACCAACTCATTCAAATATGCTTTTGCGGATCATCCGGACCCAACGATCCGCATTGTGATGCAGCTGACCGATGAACGCAATATGCTGTTCACCTATTCTGACAATGGAACGGGACTCAGCCACCGTGAACAGTCATTGCCCGTAACGATGGGCGTATCACTGATCCACGACCTGGCCCGCCAGATGAATGGCGCCATCCAGGTGAGTAATGGTCAGGGCTTAACCTATCAGTTCCAAATCCCTGTATAATAATGGTACGTGTATTAATTATCGAAGACGAGATCATCATTGCCCGCTTTATCGAACAACAACTGTTGTCATCCTTCCCCTGTACTACCCGCATTGCGGTATCAGTTAAAGAGGCCCGGGAGGCGATGCATGAATTGACGCCCCATTTATTGCTGTGCGATATCAACCTGCAGGACAATCAATCGGGCATTGCACTGGTGACCGAATTGCGCCAGCAATATTCATTCGAGGTCATCTATATAACGTCCTATCAGAACCGCAGCATCATCGAGCAGGCCTCTGCCACCAACCCAGCCAACTACATTCTCAAGCCGGTAGACGAAGCGCAACTTTTCGCCGGTGTTCAGTTGGTGATGAACAAGATCAGTCAAACGGCTGCTGTGGGAGAAAAGCTGGTCAATCCGGCAGCCTTATTCAATACTACCGAGCGCAGCATCCTGCAATTGATCCGCGACCAAAAGACCACGAAGGAAATCGCCCAGGCCTTGTTCCTGAGTCCATACACCATCAAGAATCATCGTCATAATATCTGTCGCAAACTGCAACTGGAAGAAGGCAATAATGCCCTGCTAAAATGGGTCATGCAGTATAGTCACTTATTGTAGACCTCCTCAAATAGCCGATATTTGCCCACTTATGGAGCAAGCGGGAGATAAGGCGGAGATACCATCCGGGCGTTTTAAGCGGTTTGCGCTCAACGAGCTGAACGAAACGCTGGTTGCACGGCGCAGCCTCGACGGCACCTGGATCGAGCCGAAAGACTACCAACTGATATCGGCCCATCAACTGGAGCCCGACCATGGCATTTTTCTCAACAGGTTTGCCTTCCCCCTTTTTCCGCCTGTAACCGTTTTGCGGCAGGAAGACCAATTGCTGGTAGCCTGCACCTGCCACCAAAATGACCAGCAGCTGTGTATCCATGAAGCGCAGGTACTCACCGCGCTGCTACGCAAGGACGAATTGGGCGTATTTTTCTTTGCTCCGCTGCGCCACGAAAAACTACGCAAATTTGCTGCTGATTATGGCCTTTCCCAGGTAGACAACCCCGATGACTATTTTAGGATCAGCTATGAAAACAATAAGCTGGTCATTACCACGCGTGACACCTCCCTGCTGGCCATTACTGCCGACACCCTGGTGGCCATGAACCAGCAGTTATTCCCCTCAGCAGACGCTGTCTTGAAGGACGATCCCAGCGCCGAAGGGAAGATCACGATCGTGGTATTGAAGCAACACAAATACCATAAGCATTTACTGGTAGAGCTCTATCATGCCGGCGTGTCGAAGGAAGGTAAAATCAAGAATCCACTGGTTCCCGTTGCCCCACTCGACCTGGCCTGGACGCTCGATGATCCGGAACACCTGAAGTTTTACACGGCCGTGCACAAGTTCCAGCACCATCCTGCCGGTAAAAGAACCGCTTCGGACCTGAAGGCCCTTAAGGCCATCATTCGTAATCCAGGCCGATACCGCTTTTATACACACCAGTCTGCTCATTCAGAGAATATCACTGTCACTTCCATCACACCAATAAGCGTGGCATTATTGCCCGGCAGCATCCAGCTCTCGGTATCCCGCGAAGGGGCCTTTTATGCCATGCATGGTCAATTGATGGCAGATCATAAAACGTACTCCCTGCAAGATGTACAAATGCGCTTCGACTGGTTCCTGCAAGCCGATGACACATTCTACCTCATCGATCATCTCCCCGCTCTCGGCATGATCGATCTGTTAAAACGGCGCGACCATTTCCTCATCCATGCCAACAAGTATGGCGAATTTAAAGGACAGTTGCTCGATAAACTGGAAGACAGGATCGACATCGACTACCAATACCTACCACAGGCATCCGCGGAGCAAATGGCTACGACAGGACACCATAACGCTATTCAACGGATCATTTACCTCTCCGACCTGAAGAACTATGTCATGATCATCCCGGTAGTCCGTTATGGTGAAGTAGAGATCCCGATCCGTACTAAACGGCAGGTGCATGCTGTTGATGCCAAGGGCAAAGAATTCCTGATCAAGCGGGATGATGCGGCCGAACGTGCCTTCACGGCGCTAATCCTCCAACAACATCCGCACTTCGAAGAACAACTCGATGACGATCTGCATTACTGGTACCTGCACCGCGACCGGTTCCTTTCCGAAGATTGGTTCCTGCAGGCCTTCGAGGTATGGGAAAAAGAAGGGATCCAAGTGCTTGGGTTCAACGACCTGGAAAACAACCGCATCAATCCACATCGCGTAAAAATAGACATCAAGGTACTGACCGGCATCAACTGGTTCAATGCCGACGTACGTGTACGATTTGGCAAACAAAAGGCGTCGCTGAAACAAGTCTTCAAATCCATCCGTAACCAGAACAAGTACATACAGTTGGATGATGGCACGCAAGGTATTTTACCCGCGGAGTGGATCAAAAAATTCACCGATTACTTCAACAATGCAGAAATCGTCGACGAGTCGACTATTCGCATCCATAAGATCAATTTACCGGCCGTAGAGCGCCTGTATGAGGAAGCATTTCCCGACACAGCCATCGAGCAGGAGATCAATGACTACCGCATGCGCCTGCAAGCGATCGATCGCATCCACGATGTAGAGGAACCGATCGACCTGCATGCCGTATTGCGCCCTTATCAGCGGGAAGGACTCAACTGGCTCAACTTCCTCGACGACCTGAATTTTGGTGGCGTGCTGGCGGACGATATGGGCCTGGGAAAATCGATCCAGATCATAGCGTTCATTCTCTCGCAACGTAACAAGGTTGATCGGAATACCAACCTGTTGGTCGTTCCCTCTACCCTTGTGTTCAACTGGCAGCAGGAAATAGCCCGTTTTGCACCTTCCATCAAAATAAGAACGGTGCATGGCGCCAACCGTATAAAACATGCCGAAGACTTCGACAACTACGAGCTCATCATTACCACGTATGGCACCTTGTTGTCGGATATCAGCTTTATCAAAGACTATGTCTTCAACTACGTATTTCTCGACGAATCGCAGAACATTAAAAATCCTGAGACACAACGATACAAAGCCGTTCGCCTGTTGAATGCACGAAATCGCATCGCTATCACCGGCACCCCCATTGAGAACAACACGTTTGACCTGTACAGCCAACTCTCCTTTGCCTGCCCCGGGTTATTGGGTAGTAAGCAATACTTCAAGGACGTTTTCTCTACGCCGATCGATACCTTCAAGAACAGCAAGCGCGCGTTGGAATTGCAGCAACAGGTAAAACCTTTTATCCTTCGACGTACCAAAGACGAGGTGGCTACCGAACTGCCCGATAAAACGGAGATGGTGGTGTACTGTGAAATGGACGAAGAACAACGTGGTATCTATGATGCGTACGAAAAGGAATTCAGGGACTATATATCCGCCACTACGGATGATCAGTTGAAGAAGAATCCGATGAATGTGTTGAAAGGCCTGACGCGCTTGCGACAGATCTGCGATGCCCCCGCCCTGCTGGGTGATGACGCACTTACAGGCTATAGCTCGGCCAAGATCAACACCCTGCTGGAGCAAATAGACACCAAATCGCCCCAACACAAGATCCTAGTATTCTCGCAATTCGTGTCTATGCTCGACCTGATTGCCGTTCAACTGAAAGACAGGCAGATCGGCTATGAACTACTCACCGGCAGCAGCCGCAACCGCGGCGAGGTAGTCAATGCTTTTCAAAACAATCCAGCCAGTCGTGTATTCCTGATCAGCCTGAAAGCCGGCGGTACCGGCCTCAACCTCACTGCCGCTGATTATGTATACCTGGTAGATCCCTGGTGGAACCCAGCCGTCGAAAACCAGGCTATCGATCGGGCTCACCGGATCGGGCAAGACAAAAAAGTGATTGCCATACGCCTGATCTGTGCGGATACGGTAGAGGAAAAGATGCTGCAGATGCAGGAGACGAAACGATCGCTGGCCGACGACCTCATCAAAACGGGCAATGCGATGGGCCCTGCTTTATCGAGAAACGAACTATTGCAATTACTCAGCGTACGGCCTCAATAATACATCCCTTCACCCACACGATCATTGACAGGCATTAAAAAGCCCGGCAAGGACTTGCCGGGCGGAAAGGCGTATATATGGTTAATGTAACACGTTATTGATTACCCAGGATGACGGGTGTTTTGCCATCGGTGATGATCACTTTGTTGCTGGTATTGCGGATCGCTTCGATCCACTGCTCCTGCAATACACGGGGCTCCAGACCTGATGCTTTAACGCGGTTAGCCTCCGCCTCGATCTTGGCTTTCTCCAATTGCATGCGGGCGACTTCCAATTCATTCTTTACCTGCTCGGCCTGCTGTATCGCGTTGTTACGCTTTTCGATCGCCGCCACCATCGACGCAGGTGGCTTCAAACCTGAGGTTAATGTCAGCAGGTTAAAGTATTTGCCCGCAAACTCTTCCCGCAACCTTTTCTCCACCGCTTTTTCGAAGGAGTTGAGGTTATTCATCAGGCTATCGGTGCTGTAGCTACGACCTTCTTCCCGGTAGGCATTCACCACAATCTGGTTCAACACGTTAGCTTCGATATTGTCCATCATTAGGTTGGGATCGGTGACACCGAGGTGTTTGTAGTGAAAGATAATCTCCACCCCTTGTCCACGTACCGCTGAATAGGTATAAGTAGGATCAACGCTAAACGAGCCAGCGTCCCTGGCGGTGATGTTTACTTCGGAGGGATCTGCTTTCTGTTCCCACATAGGCACCTGAAACAATTCGGAGCCAGGGCCCAGAATACCTTGTGCACCCGTTACGGCTTTAAAGTCTTCACGGCCATTGCGACCGTAGCCCTCCATCTTCACCCCTTCAAAGTTGGGCAATACCCGGTTACAGGTACAGGCAGTGACACTGACCAGTGAAAAGAAAAGAACGACGTGCAATAATTTACTTGGTTTCATTATTTGTTGGGTTGTTTTAAGGTGAAAATGCGACGATAAGGAAAGATGACCAGCAACACAGCGTGTACGATCATGCTCAACCAACTCAGTCTAGGCGTATCGGATTGATACAATGATATATGTGCCAGGATGATGAAGAAGTTCATCACACCAAAGAGCAGTATAAATAGGATAGCTTTTTGCATACTCATTGGTAGCGGGCAGGATAACTTTATTACAGCTTTAACAAAAAATAGTGTGGGATGCTGCTGTTGAACCAATTGACACCGCAAGTGGGAAGCGTGGAAGCTGTTTTTTTGGGCTTGCGGCACAAAGCTGTATCTTAACGGCCTATGGAACCGATCATTGGCATTGCAGGCATTGCTATTATGGCGTATCTTATTTCGCTGGCCTTCCGGCGCAAAAAGGTGCAGCCTGGTTTAACAGAAGAAACCGTCAGGAATATTCTCGGCAAAGAAGTAGCCTTCTATAAAAAACTGGACGATAATCAACAGGTAGCGTTTGCAGTCCGCGTGATGCGCTTTCTGCAACGCGTGCATATAACGGGTGTAAAAACAGCCGTTGATGACCTTGATAAGGTGCTGGTGGCTGCCGGTGCCATTATTCCCATCTTTGCCTTTCCGGATTGGGAGTACCGGAATATCCATGAGGTATTGTTGTATCCAGGCTCTTTTAATGAAGAGTTTGGGCAGGACGGCAATGAACGCAATATCCTGGGCATGGTCGGAAATGGGCCTATGCAAAATGTGATGGTACTGTCGCAAGAAAATGTACGGGCCGGGTTCAAGGCCGGCAGTGATAAACACAATACGGCTATTCACGAATTTGTTCACCTTGTCGATAAATCGGATGGATCTACAGATGGACTACCGGAAGCACTCATCCCCCACCAGTACGCCCGTCCCTGGCTAAAACGCATTCATGAAGAAATGCGCCTGATCAAAGAAGGCAGGTAGGATATCAATTACTACGGCACCACCAACGAAGCCGAGTTCCTGGCGGTCGTGTCGGAATATTTCTTTGAAAAGCCAGGTGAGATGGAAAAGAAACACCCGGAATTATACGCTTTACTAAAATCGATCTTTCAACCGACGGAAGCGGTGTAGTATCCGCCAATCACCAGCGCTCCTGCTTAAGCGTTTTCCAGTCAGCTACACCACCGGGCAGGTCATTTCGTCAACACGAGGTGATAATGCGTGTCTTAAAAGGTGCCAGCGCTTAGCCGGCAACACTTCCTCTGCCAGCCGTAGCTGTATCTCGTAAAGGGTTTGCTGGCCTTTGCGCCGCAGGCCGTTTAACCATCCCAATAGCTCCTGATTGCTGGAAGCTGCCACCATCCACCGGCTTTGCTCGTACAGGTCGCCGGGCGGTATGGTATCGATCAGCATCTGCCGTATCTGGAGCAATTCCAGGTCGGTGTAATAGACCCACAAGACCTCATTCAACTCGTCTTCCTCTTTATTCATCTGTGACAGGTTGAAGGCGATAAAATCGTTGAACGTCAACAACAGGTAACGCCCCCACCCGATCATGGCTGCTCTGTCATCCGTTTGCTCCCAGGCACTGATGGTGTTGCGCAGGCTTTCGGTCAGCACTTCAGCTGTTATTTGCCCCTCCTGAAAACGCTCTACCAGCGCTCCATCGTAGCGGGCTACCGCAGGCAGTATGAATGTATTTTCATGATCTGCATGCTTTTCAAAATAGCAGAGGATCTTTTCGAGGTCGTACACCATTTCGGTGGCGTCGTCGCGGTTGTCGAAATCCGTTTGTTGTAAACGATCGGCGGCATCGTACAACATCGACCTGAGTGCTTTGTGTACCTGGTTGAAGATGTTGTATCTTTTTTGTTGCATCATGGCTATTGCTTTGAATGGCGCAAAATTGCACCATTCCTGTTCAGGCCAGCAGGCAGGCCTACATCAACTGCCATTATCGGAGGATTAATTACTCAATTTGTGCATTGAAACGAAAACCCGTGGAGCTTAATGAAATTTCTTTCCTTCCTCCAACATAGCAACAATCGTTTCCATACGGCGGACCCTGGTTTCCGGCTTTTTAGCCGTCTCCAACCGCCAGCAGATGGCAAACAGGTTGGTTTTATTCAATGTCTGAAAAAATGTATAGGCTGCCTTGTTCTTTTTGACAAGGGCCAGGAAATCCTCGGGGATGGTGCTTTTGGAAGGGGGATTGTAGGCCTGGTCCCAACGTCCATCAGCTTTGGCAGCTTCCACTTCTTTAAACCCTCGTGGTTGCATGCGCTTTGCTTTGACCAGCCTGGCTACATGGTCTACATTGACCTTTGACCAAATGCTTTTGGCACGCCGGGGGGTGAAGCGCTGGAGAAACGACGCTTCATCGTACTTGTTGGCAACGCCATCGATCCAGCCGAAACACAACACCACATCGATTGCTTCGGCGCGGGAAACAGTTTTCACGTTAGTACCCTTTTTATACATACGCAACCAAAGGCCTTTTGCCTCCTGGTGATGCTCGTGCATCCAGGCTTCAAACTCCTCAGACGACTGGAATGAGAGTACCGGCAGATCGTCCTGGATGCTTCTTACAGGTTCTCCCTTGGCCGATACGGTAGTCCTGGCCGCTTTTTTAGCTGGTGACGGGGAGGCTTTGGCTTCGGCGGCTTTTTTGCCTGCTACCTGGGATGACGAGGGCAACCTGGTGGATGACTGAGCTGACTTTTTTGCTTTTGTTGGCATGGGGATCCGTTGTATCCTCCAAAATTAGAATTATTTAATGTGGGTTCAATGTGTTATGAATGGATTACAAGTTTGCCTTTCCCTGCCTATCTTTGCCCCGTGAAAAGAGGTTGCCTCTACATATTGTTCCTGGTTGTAATGCTCAACGATACGTCACTGAACCAGTTTCTGAAACTGCCGGTGCTAGTAGCGCATTTCACGGAACACCTGCAGCAGGACAGCCGGATCGGTTTTGTGCAATTCCTCGCCATGCACTATTGGGGTACTGACCTCAACGACAACGATGATGACCGCGACGCGCAGCTGCCCTACAAGAAAGTAGACCTGCACTCCCTGGATCATCCGGTGCCTCCCCTCTTCAAAGCAGCCATCGGGCAACATCCCGACTTTAGCTCCGTACTGGTACAGCCGGTTTTCAACAATGACCTGCTACCTCAACCCGCACTGGAATCTTTGTTTCGCCCTCCCAAAGCATAATCCTCACATTCTCCGCTACGGAGAATCAATGTTCCTTTCTGCTGTGTACCTATGTGTGTGGCCCTGCGCCTTATTACGGTATGATTAGTTGTTTTTGCACTAACTGTCACCTTCGAAGGGCAGTTTTGAGCCAAGCAACCATCTACTGTTCACAGGGTTCGATTGCCAACCTGGCGTACACTCCATCTTTTCCTTATTTGTTCATACTTCAAGTTCGTATTGTTTATGCTGAATAAGATCATCAGCTTTTCCGTCAGGAACAAGCTGATCATTGGACTATTTGTCATCGCACTTACTTTGTGGGGCGGCTATGAGGTAACCAGGTTACCCATCGACGCCGTTCCCGACATTACCGACAACCAGGTGCAGGTACTCACCGTGTCGCCCTCATTGGGCGCGCCTGATATCGAACGGCTCATTACTTTCCCGATCGAACAGGCCTGCAGCAATATTCCCGGCCTCAAGCAGTTACGCAGTTTCTCTCGTTTTGGCCTATCACTGGTCACCGTGGTGTTCAATGATGAGACCGATGTGTACTGGGCAAGGCAGCAGATCGCCGAGCGGCTGCAACAGGTACAGCAGCAGATACCCGAGGGTATCGGCTCGCCCGAAATGGCGCCTGTATCGACCGGCCTGGGTGAGATCTATCAATATGTCGTACGCCCTAAAGCAGGCTATGAAGGTAAGTACGATGCCATGCAACTGCGTACGATCCAGGATTGGATCGTACGGCGTCAATTGATGGGTACGCCGGGCGTGGCCGAAGTATCGAGCTTTGGCGGTCAACTGAAGCAATATGAGATTGCGGTGCGTCAGGAGCAGTTAAAAGCAAATGGCCTTACGATCTCTGATGTATTTGACGCCCTCGAAAAAAACAACCAGAATACCGGGGGCGCGTATATTGAAAAGGGGCCTACCGTGCTGTATATCCGCAGTGAGGGACTTACTACAGATCTTTCGGATATCGAGCAGGTAGTGGTCAAGACGCTGGCAAACGGTGTACCTGTATTGATGCGCGACGTAGCAACGATCCACTTCGGCGCCGCCATCCGCTATGGCGCCATGACCTACAATGACAAAGGCGAGGTTGCCGGCGCCGTATTGATGATGCTGAAAGGGGAAAACGCTGCTGCCGTGATCAAACGGGTAAAGAACCGGATCGAGGAGATACAGCAGATGTTGCCGGAGGGCGTGGTGATCGAACCATTCCTCGACAGAACCAAAATGGTGAACAATGCCATCGAAACCGTAGAGACCAACCTGCTGGAAGGGGCGATCATAGTGATCCTCGTACTGGTATTTTTCCTCGGCAACCTGCGTGCCGGCCTCATTGTATCCTCGGTCATCCCACTCTCGATGCTTTTTGCCATCATCCTCATGAATAAATTTGGCGTGGGCGGCAACCTGATGTCATTGGGTGCTATCGACTTCGGCCTTATTGTAGATGGGTCTGTGATCGTGGTGGAAGCTATCCTGCATCGCTTCTCCCACTCCAAGCATTTCAGGCATCTCACGCGCATCAGCCAGGCTCAGATGGATGAAGAGGTGATCAACTCTACCGGCTCGATGATCAAGAGTGCTGTATTCAGCCAGATCATCATCCTGATCGTATACCTGCCGATCCTTTCCCTGCAAGGCATTGAAGGCAAGATGTTCAAACCCATGGCTATTACGATTGCTTTTGCCATCCTGGGCGCCTTCCTTCTGTCGGTAACCTATGTACCTATGATGGCATCCCTATGCCTCAGCAAAAAGCTCACGCATAAGAAAACGATGACCGACCGGCTGATGATTTTTCTCGAGCGCCGCTATCACCCCCTGCTGGGAAAGATGCTGCGATTCCCCAAAACGATCATAACTGTCGTGCTTGCTTTGTTTATGGTGGCGGTGCTGATCCTGGGACGCATGGGCGGCGAGTTCATCCCTCAGTTGGAAGAAGGTGATTTCGCAGTAGAAACGCGCCTGCTAACGGGTAGCAACCTGAATAACACCATCAAGTCGACTCAACAGGCTTCGGGCATTCTGCTAAAAGGATTCCCCGAAGTGGAGAAAGTGGTGACGAAGATTGGTAGCTCGGAAGTACCTACCGACCCTATGCCATTCGAAGCAGGCGATATGATCGTGGTATTGAAACCAAAAAAAGAATGGACTTCCGCCAAAACCTTTCCCGAGTTGAGCGCGAAGATGACCGAGGCCCTGGAAGCAGTACCTGGTATTACCGTCAGCTTTCAGTTTCCCGTACAGATGCGCTTCAACGAGCTCATGACAGGTGCCCGGCAGGATATCGTGTGTAAGATATTTGGAGAAAACCTGGATACACTGGCTCATTATGCGCACCGCCTGAATGAGATCATTCAATCGGTACCGGGTGCCATCAACATCTATGAGGAAACGGTTACCGGCATGCCACAGGTGGTGATCAAATACAACCGCAGCGGTATGGCCAAATACGGATTGAATGTCAGCGACATCAACCGGGTGGTCAACACCGCCTTTGCAGGCCAGGTGGCTGGACAGGTATACGAAGGCGAAAAGCGATTCGACATGGTCGTGCGGCTGGCTGGCGAAGGACGCAAGAATATAGCCGATATACAAAACCTGCTGGTACCCACCCGACAGGGCACTCAAATACCTTTAACTATGGTTGCCGATATACAGGAGATCGAAGGCGTGAACCAGGTGCAGCGGGAAAACACCCGCCGCCGGATCATTGTAGGCTTCAACGTCAACGGACGTGATGTTCAGTCTATCGTTACTGAATTACAAGAGAAAGCAGCCCGGCAGCTCCACCTTCCCCGTGAATATACGATTGTATACGGAGGTTCCTTCGAGAACATGAATGCAGCGAAAGAGCGGTTGAGTATCGTGGTACCGGTAGCACTGCTGATGATCTTCCTGCTGTTGTATTTTGCTTTTAATAGCGTAAAACAGGGCTTATTGATCTATACCGCTATTCCGCTTTCGGCGATTGGTGGAATTATTGCGCTATGGGGACGCGATATGCCGTTTAGCATCTCTGCGGGTGTGGGCTTCATTGCGCTTTTCGGCGTGGCTGTATTGAACGGCATCCTACTCGTGAGCGAATTCAACCGGTTGAAAAAAGAAGGCTGGGAGGATGTGAGGCGCATCGTCATCCATGCAACGAAGTCGAAGTTGCGCGCCGTATTGATGACGGCACTCGTGCCTTCACTGGGTTTCATTCCGATGGCCATTAGTACCGGCGCCGGTGGTGAAGTGCAAAAGCCCCTGGCTACGGTAGTCATCGGCGGTCTCATCATCTCTACCTTCCTCACGTTGTTCCTGCTTCCCATCCTGTACATCGTGTTCGAAAAAGGGTTTGGCTACTTCCGGAAACGAAAGTCCTTAGCAGCCGTTTTGGTGATACTTGTTATGGGCACCGCCCTACAGGCACAGGACCCTATCCGCCTTGAAGCTGCCATCGATAGTGCCGTCAAAAACAACCAACGGTTGCGGATCGCCAATACGGCCATCAACTATTACGAGGCGCTGCAAAAAACACATCTTGATCTTGATAAGACAGGACTTGACGTAGAATATGGCCGGTTTAACAGTTTGGCAAACGACAATAAGTTTACGATCTCGCAGGGCATTGCCTTTCCTTCGGTCTACAAACATCAACGCAGCATCAACCGTTCGCAGCTGCTGATTAGTCAGACCAGCAGGTTACAGCAGGAGGTGGAACTGAAAGCTGCGGTGAAGCAAGTGTTCTTTGAGATGATCGTACTGCAACAACGACGAAACTTGCTGCAGGAAGCCGACAGCCTCTACCGTCAATTGCTGCAACGTACCCAACAACGTTTTCAGGCCGGCGATATCGACGTGCTGGAGAAGACAACCGTTGAAAATCAGCGCCAGCAAATCGGCAGCCAGCTACTACTGTTGGAGACCGACTACCAGGTGCTGCAAACGCAGCTGCAGGTATTACTCAATAGTCCCTTCAGGCCAGTGCCTCTAGCTGATACAACGCTATATAAACTCAGCGTGTTGCCGGATACCAGTTTATTGGCCGGCAGCCCGGCACTGCAAATGCTGCAACAGCAGGTACTGCTATCAGAACAGCAGGTAAAGCTGGAAAAGAGTAAACTGCTGCCGAGCTTTAGCGCTGGCTACAACAACAGCTCAATTATTGGCTGGCAGGCCAACAAACAAGGCGATGACCTGTATTTTGGCGGCAGCAAGCGTTTCTCCTCTGTCAATCTTGGTGTAGGCATTCCTCTTTTCTCTGGTGCACAGCGTGCCCGCATCAAAGCAAGCCAGGTTGCGGTGACCCGCCAGCAACAGGAAACCAACGCTACCCATCAGCAATTGGTGGCGAACCTGGAGAACGCCACGCAGGTTTTCCTGCAACGTACTAACCTGGTGCAGGAATACCAGCAATTGTTATTACCCAATGCAAAGACCATCATCCAGACGGCCACGCAACGGCTCCAGGCAGGAGAAACGGGGTATCTCGACTGGGTGATATTGGTCAACCAGGCCCTGCAGATCCGCAGCGACTATTTCAACGCCGTGCAGCAACGCAATGAAGCTGCTTTTGATATTGAAAAACTAACCGCTTCTCACTAAGCATAAAAAGAATGATCATGATGCAAAGAATAATAACCGTTTTGATCCTGGCCAGCCTGCTGACGCAATGCAAGGACGAGCCCGCCCCCGCTGACGATCCTATTGCTACCGCTGACAGTTTTCAAGTACAGGAAGATGTGGTAACCCTCACGGCTGTACAGGCTGGCAATGCCGGGATTGCTACCGGTACACCAGCAAAAAGAAGCATGCATACCTCGCTGCAGGTGAGTGGTATCATCGATGTGCCGCCTCAAAATATCGTATCGATCAGCGTACCATTGGGTGGCTACCTGAAGAAAACAGCCCTGTTGCCCGGTACGAAGATCAGCAAAGGTGCTGTGCTGGCTACCCTGGAAGATCAGCAGTACATTCAGTTGCAGGAAGACTACCTGACGGCCAAAAGTAAACTGGGCTTTGCCGAGGCCGATTTTTCCCGTCAGCAAGGCCTGAATGCCACCAAAGCCGTAAGCGATAAAGTGTTCCAGCAGGTGCGTAGTGAATATGAAAGCCAGAAGATCCTGGTGCGTTCACTCGCCGAAAAACTGCGGCTGATCGGCATCAACCCTGCATCGCTCAATGAAAATACAATCTCACGCAGCATTCACCTGTATGCGCCCATCAGTGGTTATGTGAGTAAAGTAAATGTCAATATCGGCAAGTATGTAAGTCCTACAGATGTGTTATTCGAACTGATCAGCCCGAATGACCTGCACCTCAGCCTGACAGTATTTGAGAACCATGCGGCCAATCTGCGGAAGGGTCAGCCTGTGGTCTGCTACTCCAATAGCAACCCCGGTGTCAAATACCAGGCAACAGTTGAACTGATCACGCCTGCTGTTAACGAAGAACGTTCAGCCGAGGTACACTGTCATTTCTTACAGGGATCCAAAGACCTCATGCCCGGTATGTTCATGAATGCGGAGATCGAGTTCAACAATGCACAAGTATTGTCGGTACCCGAGGATGCAGTGGTGAAATGGAGCAACGCGTATTATGTTTTCGTGGAAGAAGCACCCAATACCTTCAAATTGCTGCCTGTGGAGACCGGCGTATCCCATGGAGGCTATACCGAGCTCAAAACAGCCCTGGCCGAGGATAAAAAATTGGTTACCAAGAACGCGTATACACTACTGATGAAGATGAAGAACAGTGCGGAAGAATAAAGCAACTTATTGACCTTGAGAGACCAGTATCCGTTCCCTATCATACAGCCTGATGGTTCGCCATCAGGCTTTTGTCTTTCTTACAACGACCTGATCCACTGTTCTGCCAGTAAAGGGTCGGTAAAATAATGTTCCCGATCGTGGCTGTAGCTGGATTCATACAGCTGGATTTTGGTTTCATCCTGGTGTGCATGTGCCGCAGCCGTGCAACGAATGCCACGTGTTACAACCAATGGTAGGTTCGCCGCTTCCTCAAACAGATCGAGGTAGCCGACCCGCCAACCGTAAGCAGCCAGGCTTAAAGGAACAATACTCCGGAATCTTTTGTGCACCTCAAAATCTACGGCTTTGAAGCCGTACAGGTTGACGAAGATCTTAAAACTGCTTTCGTCAGGCAATTGACTGAACGCAGTTTGAAGCGATCGCTCCCATCGCTCAATATCATTGCTGTTTACCTGACCGCTGAGGCTAGTAATGATCATACCCGCATCAGGATTCCAGGTAGTGTCGGCTATGACAGTATTGTTCATCATGGAAAGCTACTATTGATAGCTGTTCAAACGAAGTGCAGTAGCATCAATCAGCCACTAAAACGTCCGAAATGCCCAAACTGAATTCCGAATGATGTAGCGGGACCGGTTTGGTATTCCTACCGTTTTCGTGCGTGCCGATACACCAGCCAGGTAACCCAACTCATCCAGATCATGACCAGCAGGAAAGTAGCCTTTTGCAGTACCGGCAGCGCATACAAACCATAACCCGTATAGTACACATAATTGTTGACACCAATCATGCCGAGACAACCTGCACCCAAAATGACCAGCCGGTAACGGCGGTCTTTATAGAATGCCAGGAAGGTCGTCATCAGCGCATCAATGCCAGGAATACTGGCTAGCGTGATCACGAGATCATGGTGCCTGGATGACAAGAAAGGAGTGATCGCCATCGAGATTACACCAGCACCTCTGATACAGATCTTGTGCGCCAGGCAACTGCCAAACAGGATAGGTACCTGCCACCAGAAGACAGCCAGTGAAAGACACAATAGGATCATGGCAGTCATCGCTACCCGCCAACCCGGATTTGCGGCTCCATTGGCCGCCTGAGGGCTCAGTAGTTCGCACCAATAATTGTGCAGGACGCTGAATCCCCCGGATTGCGGATCGGCGTCCGAACCGCCGGGGTAAAGGGCGGCAGCGATGATATACAATAAAACAAAACTGCAAAAACCAAGGATCGGAGTAAGCAGGTAGATTCTATTGCGCATAGGCTTACTGTATGTATACAATACATGCAGCTTCCGCGAATAGTTTTTAATAATTGTGAAAATAGGCTATATTAACCCATATTTTCACCCCATGAACCCTCTATACCCTCCCAAACCCTTAAACGCAGATGCTGTCAGCATTACCCCGTCGGTCCAGTTCAAAAAAGAAGTCGTTGGTGTGGTCTATACCATCGTACTGTTTTTTGCCGTCTACCTGCTATTGGTCATCGGTGCTGTATTGCTATCCATTGCCTGCTTTTACCTGGGCTATTCGCTGATCGTTGCCATGCCCAAATTCCTGACCCTGGTGATTGGCCTGGGGCTGATGGCGGTTGGTTTGTCACTAGTATACTTTCTCCTCAAGTTTATCTTTGCCAAACGAACCACCGATAATTCACAGCGCGTTGAACTGAAAGAATCGGAGCAGCCGAGGCTTTTTGCGTTCATCCGCACATTGACAAAAGAAACTCAAACACCCTTCCCCAAGAAGATCTACCTCTCGGCTCAGGTCAATGCCTGTGTGTTCTATAATTCTTCCTTCTGGAGTATGTTCATTCCGGTTCGTAAAAACCTGGAGATTGGCCTTGGGCTGGTCAACGCTATCAACATGGGTGAATTCAAGGCCGTTATGGCGCATGAATTCGGGCACTTCAGCCAACGCAGCATGAAGCTGGGCAGTTTTACCTACAACGTGAACCAGGTGATCTACAACATGCTGTATGAAAACAACAGCTACACCAATTTCCTCAATGCCTGGGGCAGCCTCGATGGTATTCTGGCCATATTCGCGTCCATCACGGTGGGTATTGCCCGTGGCATTCAATGGATACTCAAGCAGGTATACATGGTAATGAACAAGCGTTACATGAGCCTCAGCCGTGAAATGGAGTTTCATGCCGATGCGGTGGCCGCTTCTGTATCCGGAGGCAATAACCTGGTTACCGCTTTTCATCGTATCGAACTGGCCAGTGCCTCTTACAACCATGTACTGGCAAAAGTCAATGAAGCCATCGAACGCAAGCAGGCTTCACAGAATGTATTTGCCGATCAGCTCGTTGTCATGCAACAAACCTCGCTCAGGCATGGTTTGTCTCTTCAACAGGGATTACCAGTGGTCACCCCGGCCTTTCTCACCAGCCGTTTCCCATCTCGTATCAATTACAAAGACCAGTGGGCCAGTCACCCTACTAATCAAGACCGTACAGAACGGTTACAACAACTGGGACTGGATGCGGCAGTAACCGATACGCCTGCCTGGGCCATCTTTGACCAGCCGGAAGCCCTGCAATTGCGACTGACCAACCATATTTACAATACCGCACAGGTCGCGGTAGATGGCTTTCAATTGTATGCTGCCGATGAGTTCAAGCAGCGTTATGAAGACAACGAAGCAGCCTGGTCACTCCCCCCAGTCTACAAAGATTTCTTTGAGGGATACTATCCCTATCTGGCTCAACTACCAGCCGCCAATGCCACCACGGCTATTGCATGGTCGACAATCGATACTACTGCCAACCGGCACCTGAAAGACCAACTGGCACGTACAACAGCCGACCTGCAGATCGTTGAAGCGATTGCTAAAGGCGATACTGGCATCAAGTATTTTGATTTCGACGGCACCAAGCGTTCCGCCGGGGATGCCGCTGAAGTAGCCACTCTATTACGTACCGAAACTGCCAGCTTACAACAACGCCGCCAGGAACTGGATCAGGAGCTACTCACCTGGTTGATGCAGGAAAACCGTGAAGGTTTACCACTGTACCGTAAATGGTTGCTGCTCGACCAACAACTTGCCAATCCTGCCACGGCGATCATGAATACGGTGCAGCTATTTTCTGACCCGAATTTAACGATCGGCCGCTTACAAGGACAGATCGATGAGATCACTGAAATTCGTGAGCCTGCTTTGCGTACCCTCTGGCAACATTTGCTGGATGAACAGGTACTGCAGGCGGCAGATCCCCTCCATACCGAAATCACGGCATTTATGGCCACCCGCTATGTGTACCTTACCGGTTCCGATTTCAACAATGAGGCATTCAATCACTTGCTGCGTACAGTAAGCAATACGGAGCATTGGATCGCAAAGCAGAAAATAGCCGCTTTCAGGGCCTGGTTGCAACCTACCGTTCCTACACAGCCTACTCTTCCTGCGTAAACGCTGAAAAGAATAAATGCCGGGCCAGTCAACCTGGTCCGGCATTTATTTTACGTGTAATTCGTCGGGCCTTATTTGCTGACCGTAAATTTCTTGCTCGCCAACTCTACCCCGTTAATAACAATGGCTAGGGTATGCTGACCCGCATAGTGCTTGCGGGTGGTAAGGTCTCTGAAGGACTGGGCACGTTTAAATACAACCGGCTTACCGGGTTGGTAGGTATTTTCTGTGATCTTAAATAATTTCCGGCTTCCCTTGCCACCCGACTTGACATAGTCGATACCATATTCTACCCTCAGCTTGATGGGTTGATCTCCCTTATTGATCAGCTCAAAGGTGAAATGCAGGGAATCTCCTATTCCGATGCTCTTATCGGTGATCCTGAGTTTATCAACGACTACTTTGTCGGATACTGCCAGGCCAAACAGCTTCATGGCTTGCGGATTGGCTTTACGCAACAAGGTCCGGCTACCATGTTTGATGATCCAATCGGTGCGGGGTGAGTATCCCTGCCACCGTCGTACAATAGCCAGTACGATATCAGGATTATCCTTAACGATATCATTCAGGTTATTAGCAACACTCTTGCGTACAAACTCTGCAGGATCGTCCTTTAGGTTCTCCAGGATGGGTAGTATGGGCGTCGGATCTTTTTTCAAGGCCGGCAGGGCCATGGCCCAGGGCAGACGCGGCCTGCATCCTTCACTTGAAAGCCGGCGCACGTGCAAACTCTCGTGCTTGGACCACTTAAGCAGCTGTTTCATGGCTTTCGCAGGATAGCGCACAATGAAGGGGCGGACAGCGAATTCACAACTGATGAACTGTGTGATGAATTCGATCGCTTTCATGGAGATGTCGTAATGCTCGATGCCGTACTTTTCTACATATTCCGTCAGGAACATATGTTCCAATCCACCGCGACCGCCCTCTTTGAGAACAGCCTCAATAAATGCATATAGCTGCTTTACTGCCTGCTCATAGGTTGGCGGCATGAACTGGTGTAACGTTTCGGCTATATGCTTCATACGCGCTTTCAATTCGCGCGCTTCCCATTCGTCGTCATGTATCTTTTTAAGAAATTGTTTCTTATCGAAGCCTTTGAGGGTTTTGCCAAGTATGCTGGTCAGCTTGTTGAAAAAGGTATCGTTGTAGAGGTTCTTGAATGGTTCCACCTGCGCCTGATTTAGGCTGCAATATAGGAATTTGGAGCAAGGAGCAGTTGCTCATTGGTCTATGCGCGGCGAATGCCGGTTGTAAATGCCTGTACTGGGTTGTGCACAATGAGTTGATCGATGTCTGCCTGTGAAAACCCTTGTTCCCTGAGTAGGGGCAGCAACTTTGTGAATAGCGCCGTATAACCGACAAACGGCCCTCCATCGGGTTTTTCCGGATCGTACCAGCCCGCGTCATGCGCGACCAATACCCGTTGCAACAATTGCTGTCCTTTAAGCTGGAGCAATGGTTTAACATAGTCGGCCGGATCTCCCCATCCAATTGCATCAAGACTTACCCAGGCTCCTGCCCGGGCCGCCTTTGCCTGTAAATGCAGGTCCGCTTCTTCCTGCGCATGCACCCACACAAAAGCAGCAGATTGTACGCCGGCGGCTTGTAATAGCTCGATTTGTTCGAAAGCGGCAGGCGCTCTGCCGGTATGGGAACAAATCGTAAGGCCGGTAGCCAGGTGTGTGATGGCGGCTGCCCGGACCAGTTTTTGGTGTACAGGTGTCAACTTACCTTCATCCACACTGATCTTGATAAAGCCAGGCCGAACCCCAGAATCCCCAATACCGTCTTTTGCTTCTTTGATCCATCGCGCCGCCAGTTGTTCTGCAGTTTCCGTATGTACCCAGGCTGGCAGGTATTTGTTGTTAAAGGCTCCGTAATAGCCCGTATTGGTTACGATATGCAACCCGCTTTTCTGTGCGACCATTTTCAGCAATAGTGGATCACGCCCTACAAAGGCCGGTGTGCAATCAAAGAAGGTTTTGACACCAGCAGCTTTTACCGCTTCGATAAAAGGCCAAGCTTTGTGAATGACAGCCTCCCGTTCCCAGCGATTTTCATTGATCTTTTCGGCCCCGATAAAATCAACCAGAATATGTTCGTGGATAAGCGTAGTGCCCATTTGGGCTGCTTTAACCGGGCCCAATACCGTCATGAGCGTCCCTTGCGCCTCCGGCCCTTCCCAACGCGTGTTGGCTATAGCACTGGTGGAGAGCAGACCTCCAACTGTTGATGTCAGGAATTGTCGACGGGATAATGGCATGGAGTGAAGATATGTATAATTGCAGGGATCCTGCCGAAGCTTTGCCCCTACTCCTTCATCGACCAAAAAGTAACCGGCCCAACCAGGCCCGAGGGCTGCAGGGGACTATCGGGTTTATAAGGATAGTAAGGCATCCAGCTTTTACGCTGATCAACGGGCTGCCGGCTATCGCCAATAAGCCGGTTCACATAGGTACTGACCACGGTTATTTCGAGTTTGTTCTCACCAGCCTTCAGTGCTGGCGTGATGTCGATTTGCCAGGGAGCCGTCCACAGGGTGCCTAATTCTTTTCCATTCAGCTTCACCTGTGCCAGGTTATATACTACTCCCAGGTTCATCCATGCTTTTTCTCCCTTGGTCAATGTATAACCGGTGAAACTGGTTTTGTAGACTGCCGGACCTGAATAGTATTTAATGTTATCTGCTGATTGCTGGCTCCAATCTTCCAGTTTGTTTAGCACCATAGCCTTTGCCGGCCCACGCATAGCCGTATCAAACTGCACTGTCCATTGCCTGCTGTGCGATTGCAGTGGCTTTAGCTTCGGAAAATTCACTCCAGGGATCTTTCCTATTGCCGGCCGTCTGAATACGATAAAAGCGCTTTGCAATGGCTCCAGTTTCAGGGGAACTACGGTATGCCTTCCCTCGATCCGATATTCAGGTAGCGAACGCATGTCGCCCGTTGTGGCATCCCACCATTCGGGCTGTAAACCCGTCACCCGAAAAGCAGGCTCAAAACCCAATGTCGTTTCGGTTTGGTTCGTGATAAAATAAATCTCCGCCCCGGGAAGCGCCCGATGCGTGTACAGTATCTGGCTGCCGGTATTGCTGATGAAATCAGGGGGTGTCTGCACCAAAGCCAATGCCAGTTTCATCGTCATGTCCCTCAACACCATTCCTTTTCCCAGGGTCGCTTGTTTTGTCTGAATGCCATCTACCCCCTGCCACATTTCGGCAGCGGTGCGCTGCACCTGCATATCGGAAGCAGGATAGTGTTGCAATCCTGGGGCTCTCTTGGGTGGTGCGCCCAATATGGCAGCACCCGCCTGTACCAGTTCTTTGATCTTTACCAATACACCTGGCCGCATCGTTTCAGCAGGCGGAAGTACCAGCAACCGGTACGACATGCCATCCGGCAATACCATACGTCCGTCTTTAACCGTCAGTTTGGCGATAGCTTCCGCATTTATATAGTCGAACTGATAACCAGCCGGCAACTCCGGTTCACGAATGCCCGTCATCTTGGGTGCATCATCTCCGATATAATAAGCGACATCATTCACTGGTTTGCCTTGTTGCAACAGAAAATTGCAGCGTCTGATATAATCGATAAATGCTTTGCTGTAATTGAACCAGGTATTGTGCCGGTTGAATTCTGTACCAAACCAGGCATTCACGCCCGGCTTTTTATCTTCATAAGGCTGGTGAATATAAACGTGTAACAAGGTGTTGTTGATGCCCTCGGTGAAAGACCAGTCGCCCCGTTTTTTCAACATGGCGGGATAACGCCCGAATGAATTTCCTGCGGCAGTAAAGGACTCTGCCGACACTTTTGTTTTGCCGTAAATATGTGCTGCGGAGGAAGCCGCCCTGTTTTCAATACTGCCCAACTCTCCTTCACTCCAAAATTCTCCCGACACTTCATCTGCCTGTCCGCCATATTGCAGGAACTCGGCAGGGAATCCCCAATGGCCATAGTTTTCCAGCCACAACTTCATACCATGCTGATTGGCCTCTGTACGCAGTCCACCTACGTAGTGCGTGGCCACCCTGTCGGCAATAAAGCGCCGCAGGTCCCATAGAAATCGATTGGACAATTCAACACTATTTACTACCCGGCCAGACAACACGGGCAGCCAACGCAAGGGATCGTACCCCATGGCCGTGTGGAAATCTGCCGCCATATCGTCTGTCCAGTTCTGTGACCCCGTTTCGTAACTATCGGCAACCAGCCACTTTAATGCAGCCCGGTGCTCTGGCGCGATACGTTGTTGTATGGTGCCTGCAAAGGCACTAAAATGCTTTGGCAGCATGGCACGGTTCATTTTATCGACTTCCAGCCCCTTGCCTGCCGGGCTGGCAGGCGCATTGGTAACACCGGTAGGTACCATCCCATACCGCACAATGATCCAATCGCCTTTCGGTACATTCCAATGCAAAGTGCCATTGGGGGAAAGTTGCCGTGTAAGATCCATGACTTTATTGGCATCGATCACCAGGTCTTTCGATTCCGGTTCCGGTTGATTGCTCCATTGGTATTCCCTCCAGGCCGGTAAAGGAGACTGATACATCTTAGCCAACTGCTTCTCCATATAGTGATCGATCACGGGGGAGGCAGCCAGCTTAATCTCCGCCAGGCCGGCCTTTCCTTTGATGGCACTGATCACCAGTCTGAAGACTTTTGCCGTAGTAGTAGGAAATGAAATTGCTACGGGGGCATAGGGCAGGAACCCTACATTGAGTTGGGGATTGGAACGGTCCAGTTCCAGTTCATCGACCGTGGTAAACGAACTTCCGTCTCCCGCTTGCAATTGCACGTGTGCGCGGAAAGGGGTAGCCGCGGGATACAATACCATACTGCGGGCAGTAAAGGCTTTTGTTACCGTAAGGTTTATGGTTATTTCCTGTGTGTTGGCGGGAAACAAGACTTCTGAAGCTGGATCTCTATCAGTCAGATTGATAGTGTTGCTCAACACAATCGAGCTAGCAACTACGGGATTGTACAGCGCGATCTCTTCCTGGTCCATGGCGGGGGCCGGATAGGCCATCACTGCCACTGGCTGAAAATCTGGCCGCTCCACCTGTAGAGGCAAGGAAATCCGCTTGGGACCCTTAACCCGCCATTCAACAGCAGTAAGGTACCGCATGCTTTGTGCAGGCTTGATCCAGGGCCCGCCAGACTGGCTCCATCCCGGGCCATTGAACAGGCCAATTTCTATACCGTGTTGCGAAGCGGAACGTACGGCGGCATCCGTAGCAGCCCACCAGGTATCGGAAAATAAGGGAGCATCGCCATAAGGCAGTTCTTCCGGTGGGTTTCCAATATTGCCGATAAATGCACGACCAATGCCCACGTGCTGCATCGCTTCGATATCTTTCACCACACCTTCGGGAGATACATGATCGTTCATCCAATACCAATACACACCGGGTTTTACGGAGTCCGGAGGTACGCTGAATCCACTTTCCAGCGGACTGAGCGGTTTTTTGGCCAACGGTATTTTTTGCGCCTTCAAGAGCGCGGGGCAAATGATCAGCAAAGCGCTGAATGCATAGGGCTTTAATGATAACATGACCCCCGTAAGATACTGCGAATTTGTGAGCCGGTAAATCCGGATCGGGAATTAGCCATTGCTTTGGCGGCAAACGTCCTACAGTCCTGAAAAGAAAACAACTCAGCTTCGTATCAGCCCTTGTAGGTTGGAAGATTGACGTACGATGATGGCCGGCTCCAGTACGAGTTTGCGGGGCGGCGCTTTGAGTGATACTTTTTTATGCAGCAGATCGAAAAACAACGCTGCTGCTTCCTCCCCCATCCGTTCGGTATGCTGGTTGACGGTTGAAAGCGACGGTGTCAGGTATTCACTAAACATTTCGTTGGCAAAACCAATGATTGCGATCTGCTGTGGGATCTGCAGGCCAGCTTCTTTGATGGCTTGCATTGCCCCCAGGGCGGTAAAATCTTCCACTGCAAAGACAGCATCCGGCAGCAAGGGCAACAACTTATTCATACATTCCCTCCCCGACTCGATGCTCACTTTGCCATATACGATCAGGTCATCGTCGACCGCAATATTGTGCACATTCAGCGCATCGATATACCCCCGTAAGCGCTGATTGAAATTCGCCACGTGTTGTTGTCCGCCGATATGTGCGATACGACGGCAGCCCTGTTGTATAAGGTGCGTAGTAGCATCGAAGGCCCCCTGGTAGTCGTTCACCACCACGGCAGGTACCTGCAGGGATTCATGCGCCCGATCAAACAGCACCAGCGGAATGCCTTTGGCTTTCAGGTCGGCGTAATGCTTGAGGTTGATCGATTCTTTCGAAATGGAAGCCAGCACCCCATCGACGCGCGAATTAACAAAGGTTTGTACAGCCTTCTTTTCCAGCTCGTACAATTCATTGCTTTGGTACAGCAACACGTTGTAATCATTCCTGCTGGCCACTTTCTCGATACCATGAATCACCGATCCAAAGAAATTGATCTCGGCACTGGGAATGATCACCCCAATGATCTTTGACCGGCCCGACCGCAAAGAAGAGGCTATTTTATTGGGCTGGTAATTCATTCGCCTGGCGGCTGCCTTCACGGCTTCCCGCGTAGCATCGCTGATCGCCGGATGATCATTCAATGCCCGAGATACGGTGGCTGCCGCCACATTTAGCTCGCGAGCGATATCAAGTATGGTTATTCTTACTGTAGGTTCACTCATGCCGGTAAGTTGATCAATATTGGATGGTTTACGCAGGGCGGAAACCCGGCGTTACTGAGCTTCCAGTGCCTTGATCAGCCGGATCACCTCTTCCCGTTGATTGAAATCGACTGGATTGGCCTTCAGGTATTCGCCCAGCCATTTCTTTTTATCCGGCACCAGCTTGCCCAATTGCTGCGGGTTGGAGAGTTTGGTGTAAGTATTGTCCTTTCGGAGCAAATAAACGGTTTTAGTAGTCACTTTGTATTCTTCAGGCAGTTGAAGCGCGTATACCGTACCTGCACCATGCAGGCTTTTCATGACGTTGGAGGAAGAAGTCGCCGTGGTAGATCCGTACCCGGAAGAAACGCCTTGTTCTTCCACGGAACCAATATAGTCTGCATAGACAGGGTAGGTAGTGCCGGCAACCCATTCATAAAACTTTTTGTTGACGGGAATAAATTTGCGCCCCTGAATGATGACCGAGTCGATCGATTGTGGATTCGCAATAGCCAATGGCTGGCCGTTGTTGTCGAAGATCATTTCATAGGTAAGGGTATTGTAGTTGAGCTTTCGATCGGACACTTCGCCGGAATGAAGGTAAACCTTGCCTGGAGCAAACTGATCGAATACATAATGTGAAAGACGGGAGCCCAGTACCTGGTTGGCAGATTGGGCCTGCGTCGACAATTGCGTCAACGCGAGCAATAGCAGATAGCAGATCTTTTTCATAGACAAGAATCGTTTTGGCTTGCCCGGACATTCAGATCCGGTCGTATGGTTAAGAATAATGATCCTCGTGCGAGACTAAGCCCCACACGAGGATCACCGGTTTATTTATCCAACAGTTTGATAAAATAGCCCCCTACCACACTACGGGCCTGAAACCCGACTTGTTTTCCATTGGTCGTCTCGTGCCAATCACACAGCGGTACCCGGGTAGTTGTTTCAGCAGCATATTTATATAGGGGCTCTACCAGGGCATTCCAATCTGCCCGGTTATTGGTCAGCGCAGCTGTCCACATGATCCAGTCTGACTTCGTGTAGGTCTTTCGGCTGTCGAGCGGCAATCCATAAGTTTGTTGCTTGGTGAGATAGTATTTAATTTCTTTCTCATATACTTCTTTTGGGAATACATTCAAATGAAGTAGCTTATCCCACACCAGGTTATACTTTTGACTCCAGCTACCCGGACGGCCAAATGCGAGGGTGTAGTGATCACCATCACCGGCCAGCTGCATCCAGCGTTTTGCCATTGCCACTGCCGTGTCATGGTATCTTTGTTCTGTAGCCTTATCACCAAGCTGGCCAGCCAGCATTGCATATCCCGCAATACCCATGATCGCTTTTACCGACAGGTTGGCGTTGCGCGCCAGGTGACCGGCAAAATCATCCGTACATAATTGATTGGCAGGATCAAATCCATCCTTTACCAGGTATCCCACCCAGGTGCTCAGGGTATTCCAGTGTTGCTTCGCATAGTTGGCATTTCCTTCCGCTTTCGCGATGGCTGCAGTCAGGATGATCATATTACCTGCTTCTTCCACGGGCATGTCTTCACCATACAATTGTCCATTGGCCAACGGATAGGTGCCCAGATCATGTGCCGGAAAGGGCTTTGTCCATTTACCGCTTTCACTGTAATAGAAAATACCGTTGAGCATGCCTTTCAGCAGATCGGGATTATAGGCCAGGTATAAAGGAGCCGAAGGATAGGTTACATCAACTGTATTGATGCAGCCATTGCTATAGTTCTCCTTGGAAAGGAAAAGGATATCGCCTTTAGTATCTTTCAACACTTTATGGGCCGATACACTTTGACGATAGGCGAGCTCACACAGCTGCGCATATTGCTCACCACCGGCGCGCAGGGTTTCGTCATAGAGTTTCTTGTTAAATTGGTTGCATTTTTCAAGAACCATTGTTTGCTCTTTGGCTGCTTTACCTAACTCCTGCTCGATGGTCGAGCCATTCTGTGCCCACCAGGCCTTCAGGTTCTGGCCAAAGTATTGAATGGCATACACGTCATCGTACCCGATCAGGAAGGTGCGTACCATCTCGTTGCCCCTGGCGGCAGTTCCGCTGAGTACCGTATTTACATAGAGTTGTTTTCCTTCCAGCTTGGTAGCGCGCTTGACCATCGCCGGGCTGAACGCGCTCATAGCACCGGAGAAGGTTGATACCCATTGCTTAGGCTGGTCTTTTTCTGCCGCTGCCACATAGAGATATCCCCAATCGATGCGTAGGTCATCACCCTTTTTCTTTAAGATCGGTTGTTCGAGGGTTCCTACTTTCAGGATACCCAAACCCTGTGCATTGTATTGTTCCGCCACAACCGGCTGCGCGGGTGTATTGGTGGCCAAGGCAGAAGAAGCGCCCAGGTAGACCTGTACCGTGTGCTTAGCGCCATCAGCGGAACTGACAGCCGTTTGTACATAGGTAACCGGCCTCGACAGCAGGTCAATATTATCTGGCAGTAAGGGAGAAGTAAAAGTGAGCTTGAGTTTCGTACCACCTGCTGTAAACTGGTAAATGGTTTGCGTAGCGTTGACCGTTACGCTCTCCTGCTTTGCCAGCTGCATGTTACCACCAGGTTGCTCTTTGGGCTCGCTGACGATACCAGCATCGAGCCAGGCCCCGCCTGCCGTGTTAGCGACATGAATGGCCAGTACATTCTTTCCCTTCACCAGTTTACTGGCAGCTGCTTCGGGAATAGCGAAATACTGGAACTTATTGAGCCAGCCTACATGGCTGTAAATTTTCTCTCCATTAAGGTATACCTCTGTATTGTCGTCGTGGTTGAGTTTCAACAACAGTTTCCGCAGATCGGCTGTGCTTTCCAATTCAAACGTACGGCGCACCCAGATGTTCCTGCTTCTCCACAACGTGCCGCCAGCCTCGCGGTTATCTGTAAAGGGAGCGGCGCCTTTTTTCCAACTACCTTCATCAAAGGAAGTAGTCATCCAACCTGTCGGCGGTTCACTTTCTGTGTAGGCAAAGTCATAAGCCTGCTCATCGGAGGCTGGCAATACGGATTGGTAAACTTTTTCCGGCGCACCCATAAAGCGATACACCTTGCCATCTACATTGATCAGGCCAATCAATGATTGATCAGCGCCCGTCCAATGTTTCGTAGGCATTGCATTCAATTCATTCGTGGTCGACCATACGCTGAAATAGGGATCGTGCGTGATCAGGGGGTAAGCAGGCGCACGCATCTCCTGTGCGTTTATGCTGCCGAGTTGCATCATCAAACATCCTATGGCCAGTGCTTTTTTCATTTGTAAGCTTTCTATTTTGTAGTAATTTCTTTTCGTGATCAGGGTTGTGCAGGCACCGGGACGGGTATGCCTTCTTTAACAGGCTCTCCAAACTGTGGCATACCCGCTGCGTCCCAGGTAAATGGCTGAGCCCGCGGAGAGCGAAACCCGCCACATCCCTGCCCCGGTGCACTATTGGCGTGGTAAAGGATCCAATCCTGCTTACCATCCGGTGATTTGAAAAAGGAGTTATGTCCGGGTGCATATACGTCGTTCTCCTTCGATTGCCTGAACAATGTAATAGGGTGTTTCTTCCAACTGGTAACCTCCAGCAGGTTGTCCTTGCCGGTGAAGCTCAGCAAACCGAGAGCGTAGAAATCTGTCCAGCAACCACTGGCCGAAAACACAATGAAAAGCCGTTCCCCATGTATGAGCGCCTGCGGCCCCTCGTTTACATTGACATGTGGTGGATTGCCGCCCAGGTCTCCATGTTTTTCCCACTCGAACTGAGGGGCACTGATGCGCACCCGCTGTCCTTCGATGGTCCAGGGATTGCTCATCTTGGCAATATAAATATCCTGCTGGCCGTTCGTGTCTCCTTCCCAGCCCGACCAGATCATATACAGCTGGTTCTTCCAGGTAAATACATCTCCATCGATGGCCCATTTATCGGCAGGATCGGCCACTTTCGCTTTAAAGACCCATTCACCTTCCATCGGATCGGCAGACGCATTCTCCAATGCATACATGCGGTGATTATCGTTGCGACCGTCATCGGCCGCGAAATAAGCATACCACTTGCCTTGCAGGAAATGAATCTCAGGCGCCCACAATTCTTTTGAATACATCGTGTTGGCGGGCGGCCGGTAGATCGTTTTGCGCTGTGCCGTCTTGAGGTCGGCCAGGCTTTTTGTCTTCCACAGGTCTATCCGGTTACCAGTCGTATGCGTATAATAATAGTAGCCATCCTTGTAGAACGAAAAAGGGTCGGCTCCGGAGGTTAACAAAGGATTGGTAAAAGTAGCGCCGGGGGTTTGGGCCAGCGCACCTTTACCTGCGACGTAAACTAAACATAAAACTAAAAGCCATCTACGGTTCATGTCCTTGTATTTATCTTACCGTACCACCGGAAAGGAAGCTATCCGCAAGCGGGCTGCCCCCATAGGTACAAGTGTCAATGCTGTAACTGGTGCAGTAGTCGCCACCGGGCTCTGGGGTAACAAGCCACACAAACCATATTGATCGATGGTCCAGGCAGGTATCTGTTTGCCCTTTGCTTTCAATACGATCGGTACATTGGTCTGCGTAAAGGGATTGTTGTCCTTTGGCCAGTTTTTCCGTACCACTGTAAACTGCTTGTCCAGGGACTGTTCGTTGAGCAACAACCCATAGTTCCAGTCGTTGTCAGGAAAGATCTCGAATGATGGCCATTTGGCCGGATCTGCCTGTTCCTGCCATTTAGAATCTCCGATGGCGGTTTCCTTACTGTCCTTCTTTTCGTATCGCTCGTTGATCAGCAGTGAATAAGTAATAGGCCCGCGGTTGATGCTTACACTGTTCTTGTTTTTTTCCCAGGTGCGTAGCTTTAGCTGCATTGGCAGTTCAAGGGTTACCTGGTCGTTGTTCTTCCACTCGTTGTTTAGCTTAACATAACCGCCGGGCATCGGTTGAAAGGTAACCTGCTTGCCGTTTACCTTCACCACGGGTTGCTGGCACCATTCGGGTAGCCGGAGGTACAACGGGAAGGTGTTAGCCTTGGCGGTTTTCACCGTCAAATTCACCGCCTCTTCAAACGGATAACGTGTGTTTTCTACGATTGTCACGGTAGCTCCCGCTCCAACTTTTGCTGTTACCTGTCCATCGACATATAACTGTGCAGCCAATCCGTTATCGGGTGTAGCCATCCAGCTGTTCTCTGCGTAGTATACCCAGCCAGCCGCATGATTGTGCTGGCAGCAACGACTACTGAATGGATTCATCATCAGGAAGGGACCATTGTTGTCTATACCCGGTGCATGGTTCTTGCTATCGCTCACCACCATATTGGGGGCTGTGAGATAACGGAGCGAACGATAGTCCGGCATAAATGCTGCAGGAAAGGTATTGAAGGCAACATCCTCACAATTCTCCGCCCATTTTGTATCCCCGGTATACCAGAGCAACATCTGATCCGAGGTCATTTGCTCCACCATACCACAGGTCTCCACCAGTTGACGCGGATCGTCGTATCCCTTGCGGGCATTTTCGTCGGCGCCAAACATACCGCCAGGAACCTGTCCGTAGATATCGCGTATCAACCTGAAATTATCGTACGAAGCCTTCAGGTCGGTTTCATTGCGGCTGAGCATAGCATATTGTGCCGGCTCGCGGAAACACTGCGCCACGTTTACATTGTGCCAGTTGGGCAGGTTGGTGGTCTGGCGCCAGTTGGCAGTATTGTTGTGCAGCTTGGTGACCAGATCCATCAACCAGCTTTCTCCGGTTCGGTTGTACAGCCAGTATACACTGTAAATATTGTCACCACCGCGGCTGTTTTCCCAGTAATCTTCCAGCAACTGATCATCGGCCAGCGACAACTGCCATTTGAAGTATTTACTCATCAGTTGCAATACCCGATCATCGTTGGAATATTCGTAGTAGGATTGCAGGCACCAAAGCATAGGCATATTGGTCCACAGGTCGCGTTTTCCATGGCGGGTAACCAGCGGGCCAAAATCACCATCTGCCCGTTGGTTGTCGATGGCCGCATCAAGCCAGAACTTTGCCTCCCTGATCATCTTCACATCCTGCAACATGTATCCGATATTGGCATATCCTTTCAGCCAGTAGGGCAATTCTTCCCAGCCATATTTTCCTTTGCCGTCTTTGTGCAGCCAGGCATTGTCCTGCCGAGACAACCAGATACTGATCTCTCCCAGTTGCCCGGTAAGGCCATCTCTTTGCAACTCCATTACCTTGCGCAGCCAACCGCCAGGTTTCACTGCTGTAACGGGCAGCTTTACAAAGTATTGTTGTTGCAGGGGCGCTTTATTACTGGCATAATACTGATTTCGTACAGCGTTATCGGGCTTGCGTACAACCTCCGCCTTCAGGGCTGTTTGCGCGTGCAGGGAGGCAGTCAGGGAAAAGCATAAACAAGCCGTTGCAACGATATGCTTTTTGTTCTTGTTCCACATAGTATCGGGCATATCTTTCATTATTTCATGGTCACGAGGTTGATATCGTATAACTTCTTATGCACTTCTTTCAGGCGTTGCACAGGTATTTTGAACACCTTGCGGTCGTAGGTGAGCAAACCATTGGTTTCAACCTCCACGTCTGTCGTTTGCGTATACACAGCAGCCGACAGTCCCTTTTTGATCAGTGCGGGAAATTTGTCGATGAGCTGTGCATAATTGGTTGCCAGTTCATCCTGGCTCTTGAAACTGCGGTATCCCCAGTTGTTCTTATCCTGCCAGGTATGGCCTTCGAGTGGTAAGCCAAGGCCACCAAACTCACCCAATACGATCACATACTTATTTCCGTATATATCGGCACTGGGCATAGCAGGCTGCGGATAATTGTGCAGATCGATGATATGTCCCGCAGCATGGAAATTACCACCACTGGCTGTGTTGACCAGGCGAGAAGGATCAAGTTTGCTGGTCCAGTCAACGATTTCTTTGGTTTTGAACTGTCCCCAGGCTTCGTTAAATGGTACCCACACGATGATGCTGGGGAAATTGTGCAGTGATTCCATGATCGCCTGCCATTCGGTACGGTAGATCTTCTCAGAAGCTGCACTGCGCTCCATATCATATCCGATACCTTCTATAGCCGGGCGAGGTTCCCAGCGGGCACCCAGATCACCGCTTGGCATATCCTGCCATACCAGCATACCCAGCTGATCGCAATGGTAATACCAGCGGGCAGGCTCCACCTTCACGTGTTTGCGGATCATGTTGAAGCCCATTTCCTTTGTTTGCACGATATCGAATTTCAAGGCTTCATCAGTCGGCGCAGTATAAAGACCATCGGGCCACCAACCCTGATCGAGGGGGCCGTATTGGAATACAAATCGATTGTTGAGCAACATGCGCTGGATGCCGTTGGCATCAGCAGCCATGGATATTTTACGCATGGCGAAATAACTGTCTGCCTCATCTACCACTTTCCCACTGCGCAGCACCTGCACTTTCAGACCATAGAGGAAGGGAGACTCGGGCGTCCACAGTTTGGGATTATCGATGACCGCTTTTACCGGCTGTCCGGCAGCGGTACTGTATTCGTTCAATTTAGCAGCTCCATCGAGGATAGTCACTTTTACCAGGTCGCCGCTTTGTGCATTGGCTACATTCGTCTCTACGGAAATGGTTTTGTTGTCAATGTCCGGTGTCTGGCGGGTCGTTACAATATGTGTTTTAGCCACCGTTTCGAGCCACACCGTTTGCCAGATACCGGTTACCGGGGTGTACCAGATACCGTTTGGCTTTTTTACTTGTTTGCCGCGGGGCTGAGGGCCTTCATCCGAAGGATCCCATACGGAAACAGCAAATTCCTGTTCTTTACTTTTCTTCAGAAAAGGAGTAATATCGACCGAGAATGGATCAAAGCCACCTTCGTGGGTGGCAGCCTGCTGGCCATTCACATAGATGGTACAGCGCCAATCAACAGCACCGAAATGAAGTAATATTTGCTGATCCTTTTTAGCAGCAGGAATAGCGATCAGTCGTTTATACCACAGTACACTGTCTTTTCCCACTGTTTTACCAACTCCCGACAAGGCCGACTCAACTGCATAAGGTACCAGGATGTTTCCAGCGAAGGAAGCAGGCAAGGTGGATTCCTGTGCTTTGGGCAGAATGGCGTACTGCCACAGGCCGTTGAGGTTTTGCCAGTTTTTGCGTACCAGCTGCGGCCGGGGATATTCGGGCAGCGGAGCAGCAGGATTTACATTTGCCGACCATTGGGTCGTAATATGACCTGGCACAACTTGCCAGCTTTGTTGGGAATAGAGGCTACCGGTCAGTAATAACAGCAGTAAGAAGACGGGTACACGTTGCATGATAAATGTAATTGATTTGAACCTTAAATCTATTGAATAAATGGGAATTAAATAGGTTTAAAAGCCATCAGGCAGCTCGGGTCCACCTGATGGCTAAATGGTTTTAGAATGTGATTTTCTGGATTGGACTATACAGACGATCTTCCACTCCGGCGATCTTCACACCTACACGCGCAAAAACATAATTCTGTGCCGGGGTCATGGATGGGATAGCTACACTTAATTGCAGGTTGTTGAGGTCGGTAGCCCCATTCACCGTAGAATCTTTTCGCTGTACCTGCATATTCCCGTTCGAGCCGACAATAGTGGTTTTGTTGATATACAAGGATACCGATTCAATATTGCGTGCATTGGCATCCGTAATGATCTTTTCGATCTTCACGGTGGCACTTACCCGCCCATTGGCCTGGGAGAATTGTGCATTGCGTACCATGTAGTAAGGCACTACTTCGATGTCGAGGATCTGGTTACCTTTCAGATCGACCAGGAGCGTATCCTTGGCAGCACCTGCTTCTTTCAGCATCCACGGACCCTCATTTTTAGGGATCACCAATTTGTAGTTGGCATTGAACAACACAGCGGAGAAATTCCCTTCCTGGGTGATCTGCACATCGATCGGAGCATACAATCCCCAGCCGGATTCCCAGAGCTGAAAGCGCACCTGGTTCTGTTCTACCATGATTGGTTGTCCCTGGTAGGTGATCCGGCCTTTGAAAGTAGTACCGGGCGGATCGAAATTGTCTTTCTTGCAAGCGGAGAATACCACCAGCAAGGCAGGTATAGCGAGATAATTGATGATTCGTTTCATGAAATATCGTTTAATAGCTTCTAGTATTGGGTTGGCTATCCTATTGATTGGGATTACGTACGATCTTCGGATTGCGGTTGATCACGTTATCCCCAATAAAGGAATAATAATTTCCAAGTCTGAAACGGTCGGAAGCCGTCACGCGATTGGGTAATACTTCTTTGAAAATATACTTCGCATGGTTGGGTCCACCGGGATCATGGATCTTGTAAGGCCATAGTCCCCAGGGCTGCGTATTGCGTTTGGTAGCCACACCCAGGTTGGCCGTAAGATCCGACGCGGAAATCGCATTCCCATCCCATACAATATGTGCCAGTCGCCAACGCTTCATATCGAACAGGTACTGTCCCTCAAAAGCCAGCTCTACCCTACGCTCATGAACGATGCGATCGAACGTGACATCTCCTGCAACAAGCGGCATGGTAAGGCCTGCTCTTGCGCGCACCGTATTCAGGTAACCAGCTGCTGCCGCTTTATCATTCAATTCAAAGGCAGCCTCTGCAGCGATCAGGTAGATCTCTCCAAGACGGTAACGAACAAACCAAACTTCGCTGTTTACGCCACGCTGGCCAGATCCCACAGAAGGGTCCATATATTTACGGACATAGAAACCGGTTTGGGCGCTGAATTGATAACCATTGATAGGACCATCATAACCAACTGCCTGTACATCTACATTGTTTACCTTTTGGGTTCCACCGGGCAGGTCCGATGTTACGACTGTACCATTTGCCAGTTGCAATCCAGCCCAGATGTCTACCCCTTTTCCTTTAAAAGTAGTGCCAGGCAGTATCACAGTGCCAGCAAGGCGCGCATCACGTCCCGCAAAGATCTCAGTCGGCGTCGTGTAGTAGATATAGTTGCTCCCGCTTTTTGTGGGCAGCGGCGCAAACGTGTTGTCCAACTTCTCGAATTGCTGTACCAGGTTGAGTGAAGGGTTGAGGCGGCCGCCTTCCTGCTCTTCCGCTGTATAGCGTGGCTGGTTGACAAGCGTGAACCCGTGCACTTTACCGCTCTGCAACTTGTAGTCTTCCACGAAGATCACTTCGTTGTTGTTCGACTTATCATAGAACAGGGCTGCAAAATTCTCAGACAGGTCTGGCTTTTTATTATACAAGGCATAGGCGCCTGCTTTGCCTTCCAGCAGGTCTTTGGCTGCCTGCAACGCTTTCTGATAGTAACCATTGGCTTTTTCACCAGGAATGCTTACTTCCAGCCCAGGCAGGGCCACCTGCGGTGTGGTAGCGCCGTACTTCGCTATGGATCCGGCATACAAAGCCGCTCTTGCCTGCATGGCCAACACGGCACCTTTTGTAGCTCTTGATTTTTCGCCGATATTGGTAGGCACCAGATCCTTGATGGCCTCCGCCTCGCTGATCACGAAATCATAGATCTCATGTTCTTTGGCACGAGGGTGTTGGAGGTAGGAAGGATCCCCGCTGAAGTCATATTGCTCAGGTTCCAGGATCAACGGTACCCCGCCCATTCGTTTCGCCATTTCAAAATAGTAAGAGGCACGCAGAAAGCGGGCTTCTGCGCCGAGGCGGTTACGATCAGCCTCATTGATCTTGGTAGCCGCTGCACATTTCTTAATAAACAGGTTCATGTCACGTACATAACCATAGTCCCAGGTACCCCAATCACCGTAACCCCATTCTGAATTGGTGACACGTCCATACTGACCGTTATCAGAAGGAAAAGCATCGTTAAGATTAACCATGCTGGCCCAATCCTCAACTGACTCCATATCCCAATAGCGATTGTACAAGTTACCCAACAGCGAAAGTGCCAATGATGGATCACTCCACATTTGTTCTTCACTGAACAGGTTGGTAGGTTGTTTATTGAGGAAAGCGTCGTCTTTCAGACAACCGGTCATAGAAGTTGCCAGTGCTATATAAGTGATCGTTATTAACTTTTTCATTGAGCGCAAGTGTTAGATTATAAGGAAAGGTTTACGCCTACATTCACCACACGGCTCTGCGGATACTGCAGACCATTGTCATCGATTACCTCAGGATCGATACCGTATTTATTCAGGTTATCGATCGAGAACAGGTTGTATACATTCACGTAGAATCTTGCTCTTTGTACCTTAACCCTGTTCAGAAGATTCTTTGGAATAGCATAACCTACTTCAATAGTACGCGCACGGATATAAGTTACATTGTGCAACCAATAGGTACTGTTGCGATAGTTGCTATGACCACCATTGTTGTATCGGAAGGCCGGGTATTTTCCGGGAATCCATTTACTGTTGAGGTCAAAAGGATTTTCATGGCGCCAGCGATCGGTCAGCATCAGGTTAAGCGCACCCTCATTTTGGAAAGGCCACCTTTGCTCCCAGTTCTGGTTCCAGGCGTACATACCACCACCAGAGAAGTCAGCAGTGAAGTCTACTCCCTTGTACTGCAAACCGATGCTGAAACCGAAGGTGATGTTGGGCTGTCCGCCAGTGGTATAACCGATCGGCCTTTCGTCGTATCCAGTAATGCGTCCATCACCATTAATATCTTCATAGATGATATCGCCGGGCAACAAGGTCTTATTGCCTTGCCCGTCCTGATCTACCGGGTGGTTATTGATTTGCTCCTGTGTCTGGAATTGACCCTGAGAAACATATCCCCAGAATATATCGCGGTAACGGTCAGGGCTTGTATTGCCAGAATTGCGGAAGTGATCCCAGGAATTGTTCCAGCGTGGCTTGTACGATTTCACGAATTTGCCACGGGAGATCATACCGTTGCCACTTACCGTGTAATTCAGGTTCCCCATTTTGCCTGTGTAAGCCAATGAAGCTTCGAAACCGGTTTGCGATTCATCACGTACGTTTTCATCAGGTAATCCATATCCAAGCTCTTCAGGCAACAGGATATCGTATTTCTGACCACGAAGACCAGACCGGAGACGATAGAAATAGTCCACCGAACCGCGCAGAGCGTTGTTGAACAGGGCGAAATCGGCTCCGATATCAGTGATCTTACTCTTATACCAGGTGATGTTCTTGATTGGCTCACCACGGTTCACAGAGGTGATCAGCGCTGACCCACTAAGGATGGCGATACCTGCATTGTAGTTATACCCAGACAGGTAGTCAAATGGACCGATACCTACGTCATCATCCCCTGTGATACCCCAGGAGGCCCTTATTTTGAAGTCGGAGATCACAGAATTGCTACCGGCTACCTTGTTGAAGAAATTCTCTTCAGACAATCTCCAGGCGCCCGATACATAGGGGAAGTAACCTACCCTTCTGTCCGGTGCAAATTTCCAGGATGCGTCGCGACGTACCGAAGCCTCAAAAATGTATTTGTTGGAGTAGCTATAGTTGACCCGGCCTATGTAACCGATACGGGCCTCGCGGTCGTCTCTGTCATCATAGCGATCCATCGTAGAGAAATAGATCAACGGTAAGGCGTTAGTTTTGGGCACTGCATGCAGGTAATAATCGAGGTTGCGGATATCCTGTTTTTCCGCGACGGCTGTAGCACCTATAGTATGTTCACCAAAAGTCCGGTTATAGCTCAATTGCCATTGCCAGATATTACGCATTACCTTGCTGGTACCACGTTCGCGCCAGGGATTGGTTACTGACGCAGTTACTTTATAGGTATCTGTTGTCGGATCGTAGTTGTAGGCGTCGTAGGTATACTCGTGGCCGTTCATGACCTTATCGGCCAGGTAGTAAGAGAACTGCGCCCGGGCGGAAAGTCCTTTTACATAAGGAACCTGGTACTCGGCATTGAAGTTGGTTTGCAATACGCGCCAGTCTTCACGCCAATAACCCGACCTGGCTTTGTTGAGCAGGCCCCAGTTGGTTTCATTGTGGCGGATATCCTGCAGGTATAGTGGATTGTCGTTGGCATAGGGACGGTCCATGGGTGTATTGCGCAGCAGTGCAAAGCGCGGGGCCCAATAGTCATCCTGACCAGGAACACCGGGCTGATCGCGTGTTTCGATGCGACCATTGATCTGCACACCTACTTTCAATCCATCGGCAATCTTCGCCTCTACGTTACTTTGAATATTGGTACGCCCGAACGTGAATTCCCGGCCCAATACGGCTGTCTGATCAAAGCGGGTAACGGAGAAATAGTAGTTGATGCGGTCCGATCCACCAGTTGCGCTCGCATTGATAGAAGACATGGGCGCATTCTTTTGGATAATATAGTCATACCAGTCAAAGCTCTTGTAGCCATACTCGGTGCCCTGTTTGAATTTCTCCAACTGATCCTGGGTAATGGACGTGCTACCAAATTGGTTCATCTCGGCCTCTGCTTTACCCAACATCCAGTCGTAGGAGTTGTTGACGGCGCGAGGGAAACGGGTCCATGTTTGCCACGCAGTATAGGCATCTACATTTACCGTATTGCGCGTTCCTGTACGCCCGCGTTTGGTAGTCACCACGACAACACCGTTGGCAGCACGTACGCCGTAGATGGCCGCCGAGGCGTCTTTCAACACAGTGATGGTCTCAATGTCATTAGGTGCCAGGTTATTGAACTGTCCGGCGTCCTGCTGTATACCATCGATCACAAACAACGGATTGCCCATGTTGCGGATCTGGATATTCGCACTCGCGCCAGGTCGTCCATCGGCCATCCGGAAGCTCACGCCGGGGATTTTTCCCGCGAGCCCCGAGCTGACGGTAGCACCACCATGAACTTTCTCGATATCCTTGGAAGTGATCGTAGAAATGGCCCCGGTAAGGGATTCCTTCTTCCGGGAGCCATAACCGATAACGACTACTTCACCAAGGTCTTTATTGGCGCTTTCCAGCGCCACAATTATTTGTTTCTGCGATCCTACACGCACCTCTTTGGCAGTAAATCCAATGGAGGTAAATACTAGCACGGCTTTATCATTAGCCACTGTCATGGAGAATGCTCCATCAGCACCGCTAACGACGACGTTGGTAGTACCTTTTTCTGTAATGGTAATGTTCGGCGCTCCTACGCCCACTGTGTCTTTGACGATACCTGTGATCGGGATTCTGGCCCCGTCCTGGGCCTTTGAGAGATTACAAAATACTGAGAGGAGAAGTAGAAGGAAAAGATGTTTTCCTTTTTGCGGCCAGGGAATGCGGCAGCCTGTCATTCCCGGCAGGGAATAGCTAATCGTACACTTCATACGGCAGTTAATTGTTAGTGAATCAATGGAAACGTTTGCATGGAATGGCGCAATCGCTACTGTTCAAAATATGTTCACCATTCGTCAGTAAATTTTGCATTAATCCATTTCATAAGCGACTTTATTCGTCTCATAGTTTCGGCAAAATGTCTCAATCAATAACTCCTAAAGCCTGAAACCCCAGTACTAATACGAATTAGCAGGTTCGCAACCTGCACAGCATAAAGGAGTTGCGACAGCTTGGAATCTATATGCCGGAGTAGTGCCGGGTGGGTCCGATACTTTATTATATTTGTGCAAACCGAACTTATTGCTTTGAAATTTGCTGTCATTTGCATAACGATTGCCTTCTTTGCTGGTTGCCCGTCTGTTGTAGGACAGGGTTATTATTTCCGGCATTACCAGGTGGAGAATGGTCTTTCGAACAATACCGTCTTCTGCAGCGTTCAGGACCGCAAAGGGTTCATGTGGTTTGGCACCAAAGACGGTGTCAACCGGTTCGATGGTATTACCTTTAAGGTATTTCGTCCCGATCCCAACGACCCGCAAAGTCTTGGTAATAATTTCGTCTACAGCATCCACGAAGACTCACGGGGCGTTATTTGGGCCGGCACCCGGGAAGGTCTTTATCGCTACAATGCCTCTACAGAGCGTTTTAGTTATATCCCTAACAGCCGGTTTTCCGATACACGCGACATTACTTCTGACAAAAATGGCAACCTATGGTTTATTGTAGGCCTGAAGCTCTTCAGGTACAATGAAGCAAAAGATAGTATACCGGAACTCATCAATAAGGGCAATACCCAGATATCTGCCATCTGCGTTACCCCGGAAGGACAATTATGGGCCGCCACCGACCACGGGCAGTTACAATCATATGATGCCCGGCAGCAGGTGGATGGACAGTATGATCTGTTTGACCATTCACGCCCCACTTCCTCCCATTGGATAGAAGACATTTTCGATACGGGCCAGGGATATATCCTGGTAGGCACCTCTAATCAGGGCATCAAATGTTTCGACATCAGCCTGCACACCTATAAGGACATCCTGACCTACAATGCCGACAAAACGGAAGTATATGGGCGGGATTTCGCCCACTACGAAGGCGATGAATACTGGATGGCTACCGAATCGGGGGTATATATTTACAACCTGCGAACAGGCGCTTATAGCAACCTGCGCAAAAAATTCAATGATCCCTACTCCATTTCCGACAATGCCGTGTATTCGCTTTGCCGCGACCGCGAAGGAGGTATCTGGGCAGGCACTTATTTTGGCGGCGTCAACTACTATCCCCACCAATATTCCTCCTTTCAGAAGTACTATCCCGACAATACGGCCAACAGCATCAGTGGCAATGCCGTGCGCGAAGTTTGCGCTGACCAGCTCGGTAATCTCTGGATCGGTACGGAAGACGGTGGCCTCAACAAGCTACAGCAGTCAACCGGTAAGGTCACACACTACCTGCCCGATGGTACACACCAGGGAATATCGTACAGCAATATTCATGGTATACTACCAGTTGGCAACGAATTATGGATCGGAACTTTCGAGCATGGACTGGACGTGATGGATATCCAGACAGGCAAAGTCATCCGGCATTATGCCGGCGGCGGCGGCGCCAGTAGTCTCCGAGGAAATTTCATCCTGACCCTGCAGCAGCTACGATCGGGCGAGATCCTCGCAGGCACCCCCTTAGGCCTGTTTCGATATGTGAGAGCGGGAGATCATTTCACCACTGTACCGGAAGCGCCTGGCTACAATTTTGTCTACAGCATTGTAGAAGACCACAATGGCATGATCTGGCTGGCGACTATTGGTAATGGCGTTCTTTATTACCATCCGAAGACTGGTGTGCGGGGCCAGTTGTTGCATGATTCGACCAACAACAACAGCCTACCCTCCGATATCGTCAACAATGTATTCGAAGACAGCCGGCAGTTGCTTTGGTTTGCTACTGAAGGCGGTGGCCTCTGCCGCTACGACCAGGTCAACAAGCAGTTTCGCCGCTATACGACACATGACGGTTTACCCAGCGATTTCGTATTTAAGACACTGGAAGACGGGAAAGGTCATCTATGGGTAAGCACTTCGCGGGGGCTTACCAGTCTCGATCCTCTGACAGGCAGTATGAAAGTCTACACCCGTGCCAATGGCCTGTTGAGCGATCAGTTCAATTACAGTTCGGGGTTCAAGGACAAGGATGGTCGTATGTATTTCGGCAGCGTTCGCGGCCTGATCAGCTTCAATCCTGATGAATTTACGACCAACAACTATGTACCGCCGGTTTACATCACTGGCTTCCAGGTCAATCACAAAGAGTTACCTATTGGACAAACAGGCGATCTGCTGGAACAATCCATCATACAAACCCGGCAGATTACGCTGCCCTACGATGTTTCCACCTTCAGCATCGACTTCGCAGCACTCAGTTATACAGCCCCGGAGATGACGGAATACGCTTATAAGATGGAAGGACTTGATAGGGACTGGACCTACCTCACCGCCAACCGTAAGGTCTATTTTACCGGATTGGCCCCAGGCAATTATGCGTTCACGGTCAGAGCAGCCAACAGTTCCGGAGCATGGAACAGCGCTTTGACGCAGATACAGATCAAGATACTCCCCCCCTGGTGGTTGAGTCATTGGGCCTACCTGGCCTATGCGGTAATCATCACCTGCATCATCCTGAACCTGGTCCGCAACTATCACCGGCGTATCCAGGAAAAGAATGAACGCCGGATGGAATTGATGGAACATGAAAAAGAGAAAGAGTTGTACCAATCCAAGATTGAATTCTTTACCAATGTAGCACACGAAATACGCACGCCGCTAACGCTGATCAAAGGGCCATTGGAAAAAGTGATCCGAAAAGCAGGGGACGTACCAGACCTGCACAATAGCCTGCGCATAATGGAGCGCAATACAGATCGCCTGGTGGACCTGACCAATCAACTGCTTGACTTTCGGCAAACGGAGACAAGCGGTTTCAGCCTGAGCTTTACGCCCGTCAATATCTCTGATCTGCTGGAAGAAACCTACTCGAATTTCAAACCGTTGGCCGAACAACACAACCTGCAATTCACGTTGTACATGCCAGCCCAGCCTTTGCATAGCCTGGCTGATGCCGATGCATTGAATAAGATCTTTAGCAACTTATTCAGCAATGCCGTTAAATACGCCGCTCATCAAGTACACGTGAAGTTGTTACCACAAGCTTCGAAGAATTATTTTATAATCGAGGTCCACAATGACGGAAGTCTGATACCTGATGACATGAAAGAGAAAATATTTGAACCATTCGTGCGCCTGAAAAGAGCCGAGAAAACCAAAGGAACCGGTATCGGTCTGGCTTTGGCCCGGTCTTTGGCACAATTACACCAGGGAGAACTGTACCTTTCTGAACCCTTAAACAGTATGAACATCTTTGTATTAAAACTTCCACTGCTACCGTCAGACAACTCAGCCGTCGCTATATCGACAGATACTACTAAACAACCTGTAAAACCATAACCTTACTGCTATGACACCAACTATCCTTCTGGTAGACGACAATGATGAGATCCTCGAATTCCTCGCCGGAGAGCTGGGAGATCAGTACCATGTATTAAAAGCCACCAATGGCCAGGAAGCATTGACCATCATCGCACAGGAGGCCGTACAGCTCATCGTGAGTGATGTAATGATGCCAGAAATAGATGGCTTCGAGCTTTGCCGACTCATCAAGACCAATTTCGACTACAGTCATATCCCCGTGATCCTGCTGACGGCACGTAATACACTTCAATCGAAAATCGAAGGGCTGAAGCTGGGTGCCGATGCCTATATCGAAAAACCGTTTTCACCCGAGCACCTGCAGGCGCAGATCGCAAACCTGATCAGCAACCGCGTAAAGATCAGAGAATACTTTGCCAACTCCCCATTGGTACATATTAAGAGCATGGCCTACTCTTCGGCGGATGAACAATTCCTCGAATCGCTCAATGAAACGATCCGTCAGCATTTAGATGATACGGAGCTAGACGTAGAGAAGCTGGCAAGGTTTATGAATATGAGCCGCCCTACCCTTTACCGGAAGATCAAAGCGATCTCCAACCTGACACCCAATGAACTCATCAACATTACCCGCCTTAAGAAGGCAGCGGAAATGCTAGCCAGCGGGCAACACAAAGTGTATGAGGTGGCCGATATGGTAGGCTACAATTCCCAGAACAATTTTGGACGAAACTTCCTCAAGCAATTTGGTATTACACCTACAGAATACATGAGTATAAAAAAAGGGGAAGCTGGATAAATAAAACTACCATACATCTTATAAATCACGAACGCGCCTTTACAGGGCGCGTTCGTGATTTATGACGCGTAAGATTGTTACTCTTTCACAATCCGGATGGATTGCCCACCCTTCAGGCGCAAAGTATATACGCCTTTATTGTATTTATCCATATAGATCGTGGTTACACTTTGCGTGACCAGGATTCGCTGCAACGCTCTGCCGGTACCATCATAAAGAATGGCCGTAGTACCGATCAGCTCCTTATCAGTCACATTGAGTGTAGCGGTAATTCTGACGGGGTTGGGATAAAAGCTTACCAATCCACGTCGATCACTTTGAAGGTGAATCACTTTGCTGTAGGTGCTGCGGCCATCGATATCAGTCTGTTTGACCCGATAAGAAGCCTTACCTACCAATGCAATGGACTCTTCCCATTCATAGCTATGTTCTCCATCCCCCTGCGATACCAGGCTTCCTATGACCGAATATTGGACACCATCGATCGACCGTTCTACGCTATAATTGGCAACTTGTTGTTCCTGCACTTTCCAGCTGATGGTAGCCTTGCCCGCATCATTCAATACTCCGTTTAACGACAACCAGGTCACTGGCAGGGCAAACAGGGAGGTTTGCAGGAAGAACCCACTGAATCCAACCACATTGAAACTGATCTCCCAACGGCTAGCCGTGGCATTCCAAACAACGTCTGCATCGGCGGGATCGATCACTGAGGTGCCTGCTTGCGGATAGCTGCTCGGAGCGCCCGTATTATTGTTACTGGTACCTGTGAATTTGGTAAAGCGAACATTCGCCTTACGGGCTGCGTCTGCTGGCCCTGTAGGCAATAGAGCGATTAAGCCAGGGTAGGCATTGAAGGTATTAAACTCTGCCTGGGTAAAGTAAAGGGTAACCCGCCCTGTTGCTGTGGCCGCATTGGTCGCTGGCGTGATTTCGTAGTGCCTTTGCACATAGGGATAAGTGTAGGTTTGTACCGATGCGTCAATCCAAACTTTCGCAGATACGCTACCAGACACTGGATTGGCTCCGTTGGGAACCAACTTTGTAATCAGGTTGCAGGATGCGTCGTAGATGTTTGTATTATTGCCGGATACAATAAAGGTTAAATTGGAGGTTGCACCGGAAGCCAGTTGCGTGGGAGGTAATCCGATCACCACCGGTTTGTTCACGATTGTACCGGCATTATCGGTGATGGTGACTGTATAATTGCCGACACATAGGTTCGACGCCGTCGCCCCGGTGCCGCCGGAAGGACTCCACGAATAAAAATAAGGCGCAACTCCGCCTGTAGCCAGCACGGTAGCAGAACCATCGCACCCATTGGCACAGGTAGCATTTACAACGGATACAGAAGCGGCCAGCGGAGCACCAAATTGGGCGAATAACAAATCACTGGAAGTACCTGCTGCCGTCAGGGTAAAAGGTCCGAAGATGGCCGTGCCTCCAAATTGGCCTGCTAGTGCAAATCGCAGCAATGGTCCACCTGTAGAGATACCCCGACCGATATCATCTACTGTTGTGCTGCCACCACCAGCAGCACCTGCCCATAACCAGGTACCGTCTGTTGATGAGAGACCAGCCACAAAAAGGTCGGCAAAGGCACCACTGCTGTTGATTGTAGTAGTACCAAAAGTAGCTGCCCCTCTGAATTGACCAGTCAGCCCAAGTAATCCAACACCGTTGCTCGTAATTGCATTACCGCGGTCCACATCCGATCCTCCACTGGGTTTTACCGCCCATGCAAAATCGTTGGCATCGAGATTATACCGTGCTACATAGATTTCATCATCACTGCCCCCTGTCAGTGTGATGCTTCCAAAAGTGATCTCGGAATTATCATAAAAGCCCGTAAAGACCACATCCTGTGTGTACACATCGTAGGTTATGCTCAATCCCGCTTCCTCTCCTGCTGTACTCACATTGACAGCGCTTAGAAAAGCGCCGGTACTGGCGTTCATCTCCAGCACAATGATGTCATTTAATCCGGAGTTACCGATCGCTCCCAGGCTACCATAGGTCGCAGCGGTGGCATTATAGCTACCGGTTACTACAATTTCGTTGTAGGGTGCAGGCACATAACATATCCCCCCACCGTTACCATTGTCACCGCTGGCAGTTGACCCACCGCCACTAAGCCACAATGGCGTACCATCGGCTGTAGCAAACTTTGCCACAAACAGATCGGAGCTACTACCACCAGTAGGCGAAATCGTAGTACTGCCCAATGTCATAGATCCGTTGTATGCACCCAGGATATATGGATTACCGCTACCATCGATACAGATTGCGTTTGCAGCATCACCGACAGTTGACCCTACCGGCTTAGCCCACAGCCAGGTGCCGGAGGAGGCACTCAGTTTAGCCACCACAATATCCGTACCACCAGTGGTACTGATCGTAATACTGCCGAATGTAGCTGATGTGCCTGTAATGGTACCTATGATATAAACATTTGTGCCGTCCGTTGCAATCCCAACACCGTTATCTCCTGTAGATCCACCGCCTTTGACGGCCCATTGAAAAGCCCCATTGGCATTATATTTTGCAACTACAATGTCGGAATTGACCGCTGTAAGTTGTCCCGCGGGCGTACCTGCCGGGTCAAAGTTGAGCGTACCTCCAAATTGGCCAACATAGTAGGTATTACCGCTGGCATCTGTAGCGACCCCCCGGGTAGACTCGCCAGGCGCAGACCCTACCCCAAAAGCACTTGTCCAGGTCTGCGCATGCACGGCACCACCCATTAAGAGACCTATCAAAATCATGAATAACCTGCCACAACTGGCAGCATATGACCACGCAGGCAGTAAGTAAATCTTTTTCATAGCAAAGTTTGATGTTATAATTCTTTAACGGTTTTCTGAATCAAGCGATAGCGGGTTCCTGTCCCGCGTCAACTGTTGTCCTGGCAACAGGCAATACACCTAGCCTCGTCAACTTTTGCAAGCCAAACAAAGCCAGTTGATGGCCCATAAAAAATCCTTCTTCGCAATACACGATCTCCGCCTTCAGCAATAGGTTATCAACACAGGTGACCAACAGTCCTTTTTCTTCCGAGATTTCGACGATGGTTCCTGGTATTGCCTCGTTTACTGCTTCCGCAGGATGGATGCTAGCTTCAGTAATGCCAAAGCTCCAGCCATTCCAGGAAGTAACGGCACCTTTGTTCCACGGGTTACAGGCCTTTACCAGGGCTTTGATGCTGGAGGCGGTCATCGTATGCCAATCGATTACCAGGTCGGAGGCCTGTGGTTTCCGGTACCAATTCGACGGTCCTGTTTGCGCAAAGGAGGAGACTTGTCCGGAATCCAGCAAAGGCAGCAAATGCTGCGTTAAATGCTGTCCGGCAAATGCCAGCTGCGTATTTAGCATACCAAAACTTATATCCGGAGAAATAGGGATGGGAGCTTGCATGATCAGCGGTCCGGTATCAAATGATCCATCCATCTGGTGAACGCTGATTCCCCCTTGCGGCACCTGTTGGCGGATTATCCAGAATAATGGGTTCGGCCCTCTCCAACCTGGTAAGGGCGCATAGTGAAAATTGATAAAACCCATCGGTGGAATTGCAAGAACAGCCGCAGGAATCTTCCACGGAAACGTCTTGACCAGTACAACGGCCGGTGAATGAATGTGAAGCCATTCCAACAGTCCTGCTTCCAGGCCTTTTTTAGCAAAAAAGGTGCAGGGTACACGTGCATTACGACAGAGCTGCTCTACGACAGGCCGGATATCTGTGGCAATATCGGCCATACCGACAGCCACCACCCTGCCTGCCTGCAGCAGCGCTGCCAGGGCAGGCAGGGCAAGCCTGTCATTGCACAAAACGCCTATTCTCGTCATATACAGAAATAGTTATTGCGCCATCCTGAGACTACCATCTCATTCTCATAGCCCTGATAATAAGTATGGTCTGAGGCTTCCACGGCTTGTTGTTCAACTACCCGAAATGCGCATTTGCCATTTTCGCCAGCAACGATGTTACCGTAATAAAGCGGCGCATAAGTATGGTGTGTGTTCTGGTGAACCGTGACGCCACCTCTCGGGCTGTTGTAATGCCATCCCTTGAGCGCAGGCGCCCCGGCCTCTAAGCCATAACTCCCCATAATGGCGGCCTCCCAACCAAAAAGCTGAAAGAGGTTGGGCTGTTTGTTACGAGCGTGCATAGCGCTGGTAAACACTCGCTGTTGGTCATTGTCCAGCGTAGAAGCCCAGGGAACAAAGGCATGGAAAGTACCCCCGGGAAAATCGCATTTCGCGAGCAATTGCTCTTCTGCCATATAGGGTGCACAATAAAATGGCAGACTGACTGCCTTAGCTCCTTCTTTTTTTAGTGACTGGAAGAATAATTCCGCGAGATAGGTACTGAAACAGGCAGCCACGCAATCGGCACCCGCTTTATCGAGCATGTCGAGGTAGTCGTTGATGCTGAACTCAGCCACCTTGTATCCGCTGACATAATTGCCACAGACTGCGCCCCCTGATGCAGCTACACTGACATGATAACTCCACGGACCTCTGTATCCGCCATCGTAGAAAGAAGTTGCCATCAGCACCTTTTGCGACTGGCTGGCCAACTGACGACCAGACAGGTAACAGGCATGAGCCCCCTGGAAAGAAATATGATAACAATAATCATTAATGGCTGTCTCGGGTAGTTGCATGCCAGCATCCAGGAAGATGAACGGACGTCGCACAGAAGCCGCCAGTTGGTAAAGTGGTGCGGCATTGGCAGCATTACAATAAGCCACCATTACCTGAACGTCTTCCTGCAGCAGCAGCCTTTCTGCTTTTGCATAATTCGCACTTTCATCCTCTCCAAATCCAATGTTCTCCGTAACCACCTGTGTATCAGGAAGGCCCACCTGCTGTAAGCCGGCCCGCAATCCTTCCAGCATATCGAACCCCATGGCAGGATAATCAGTAGATCGTGGCAGCAGCAATCCAAACTTTAGAGGCATAGTTCTTTGCATTATGGGTAACGGTTAATTTCTGGCCGGAAATACGCCCGCCATACAAATGATGTAATTGAGTGCTAAAAATGGGGGGTGGTTATCAAAAGGTTGCGTCTGCCCGGTAATCCCTGAATTCAGCGGTACATTGTAGGGTTTCATATGCCCGTCGGCTGTGGACGCGAATGCCAGCCCGCCACCTGCTTCTGGTGCATAAATACAGTTATTGGGATTATTGGTTGTTGCGTTGGTGGCAGATGCAGGGGTAATATTCACAGTCATTGCATGCACATGCTGTGGCATTTGACCTGTTGTAAGCGTATTGGTTTCCGTGCCAGCCGACTGGCCAATCACGTAATCGGAGAGGCCAGGCCCCTGTCCTACGCCTATAACCATACGTCCACGGAGGTCGGGCAACGCAAAAGTGGTCGTTCCATTACCTCCGTAATAGGTGCCAATGAGTGAGAACAATGCCGTATTCTGGCTGATCGGAACGATCTGACCGGCACATAATGCCCAGTTTCTGGGAGCGAAATTGCCGGCAAACAAAGTTACATAAGCAAGTACACCGTCCATATATAGAATGTTTGAAAAGGTAAGTGTTGAAGGATGATTAATTGCGTGAAGGGAAGACACCTTCGACTGCGATGATGTAATTCATGGCCAGATAAGGCGGCAGTAAACTTACTGGTTGGCTACCGCCTGCAATCGGTGTGTTCATGGCAAGATCGGCCGGAGCCATGCCAAAACCGTCGGCAGAAGCGCCATACACATTACTGGCGGGTTGCCCCGGTACTGCATTGGCACACGTGTTGGAACCTGAACTGGTTGCGGCCGGAATAGGTGCTGTAAAGGAGATCACCGTATGAGTATGAACAGGTAATTGTCCCGAGGTAAGGGTTACACTCTCCGTTCCGGCAACTTGCCCCAATACCACTGAACTGCCCGGATGAACAGCAACCCGGCTGCTGAGGTTAGGAAGTGCGAAGGTCGTCTGCCCGTCGCCACCATAAATGGTGCCTATCAGCGCAAAAAGTGCCGAATTCTCGGCAATCGAAAGCAATTGTCCGCGGCAGTACATCCAGCCGCGAGGAGCAAAATTGCCCGCGAAAATGGTCACATTCGCTAAGTATGGTTGCACAAACATATTCAGATGTTTAGTAGTTGTTCAATTGATAGTTATTGAATCCGTAATCGGATTAGTTTCTGGAAGGAAAAATACCTTGCAGGCAAATGATATAATTCATGCCCAAATAGGGCGGCATTTTGGAGAACGGCTGCCCACCACCTGCATTTTGTATCGTGGTTGTATAAGCTGGCGCAGCCATGTTGATGGATGCTGTAGCCGCTGCTGCATATCCCTGCGTAAAACCGGCGGGCACCATACCGTCAGGAGACGCTTCTGTGCCTGCGGCGTTATTACACGGGAGCGATACCGGAAGATTTCCGTTGTGGTTGTGTTGAGGCATGTTAGCGATGGTCAACGTGGTGGTCGCACTACCCCCTGCCTGCCCCAACGTATAATTGCCGAGGCCTGGTCCTTGTCCGGTGCCTACGGGAGCACGGTTTTGTAGATTAGGAAGCATAAAAGAGGTAGTGCCGTTGCCTCCGAAAGTGGTGCCCAGGAGCGCAAACAAGGCCTGGTTCTGCGCAATGGCCAGCGTCTGCCCATTGCAAAAAGCCCAGGCTTTAGGAGCAAAATCACCGGCAAAGCAAGTAATAACTGCCATAGTTCCTTCCATAGTGGGATGTTTTGGTTTTTAAGTGAAGACAATAAATATTCAGGCTAAAAAAGAGAACACTTTTTTAACTGCACAGTGATACACAAACAGAATCTTTAACCAGGTATGGTGCGGACAAGGCTATGTGGGTACAATGCTGTATAGCCAACAGCAAAGGTCAGTGGGTTAGCGGGTTATCGCTTCTTTCAGAAGTCCTCAATGTGTCGGTAGGATTAGCTGATACAGGTGTATTGTCAGTAGTCGGTTATAAAAATAGGTAAATTTGATTATATAGTGCAAAAGGAACATAAAACTAGATCTGTTTAACAAAACATACAACCTTCACCGTAAGACTTTATTTGTCAAGCTGTTCAATACTGTTAAGGCTCAAGAGCAGACGGGAAGCCCAGTTCCTTCAACAAAGATTAGGTAGTACTACGTTGAACGCTTGCGAACTTCCCACTAAGTACATGCCCAAAAACAAGCAAGACAAATGGCCGCATACAAGCAAGTCAATTACTACAACCTGCATCATAATGATTTGTGCACCTTATAAAACAAATACGCTATAGCACAAACGATAAGCAGTTTAAGATACCTCCCACAATACAGATGAAAAAGTCCCACAAAATTATTCGTCTCATCAATGCCTGCTATATATATAGCCGGTTAGCTTATTCTTTTAACAGAACACCATTTTATACTGTCCAATACCAATAATTGCTTACCCGCTTTTACAGGCTTTCGTGATCATCCTGCCAGTGCCTACCTGTTCGTTTTGTGCAGTCCTGATTGGCCGCTACTTGTTGCATCTCCCTATCAGATTGGAAACCATTGATTTTGCAAAATGATGCGCTCCTTTTTTAATTAACTTTGCACCCAAATCATCAGGGAATGGCTACGGATATAAAATGCCCCAAATGTGGACATCAGTTTGATATAGAGGATGCTGTATCGGAAGAATACAAGAAGGAGCTGCGCGAGCAGATGGTACAATATAAAAAGCAGCAGGAAGAAGCTTTCGCCCGTAAGGAGAAAGAAACGGCGGAGCAATTTGCTCGGAAGGAAAAGGAACAGACCGAACAGTTTGCCCGCCGCGAAAGAGACTTACAACAGCAGGCCCAGGCCGCTGCTACCGAATACAACCGGAAATTTCAGGAGGAAAAGGTCAAATTGCAGCAATCGCTGGAAGAAAACCTCCGTAAGAGCATCGGTGCCGATTACGAGAATCAGCTCTCCCTGCTGACCCAAAATAACAAGGACAACGAAGAGAAATTACGGACTGCCAGGTTGAAAGAGCTGGAATTCCTGAAAAAAGAACAGGAGCTGAAAACCAAAGAACAGGAGCTGGAATTGTCCGTGCAACGGAAACTGCAGGAAGAAAGGACCCGTTTATCGGAAGAGATCCGGAAAATGGAAGAAGAGAAGAATGCCAACCGGGAGATCGAACACCAGCTCAAACAAAAGGAACTCGAAAAGCAGTTGGAAGATCAGAAAAGGTTGATCGAAGAAATGAAGCGCAAAGCCGAACAGGGGTCCATGCAATTGCAGGGAGAGATCCAGGAACTGGCCTTGGAAGAAATGCTGAAAGCTGCCTTCCCCTTCGACATGATCAACGAAGTGGGCAAAGGTATCCGCGGGGCAGACTGTATCCTGACCATACGCAACCAGTTTGGCCAGGAATGCGGCCGCATTATTTATGAGAGTAAGCGGACAAAACACTTTGACAAAAGCTGGATCGAGAAACTCAAAGCCGATATGCGCAGCACAACGGCCGATGTAGCGGTGATCGTGAGCCAGGCCATGCCAGAACAGTTGAATAAGTTTGGCCAGGTGGAAGGTATCTGGATCTGCACATTCGGCGAAGCGATCGCCCTCTCACAGGTACTGCGCGATGGCATCATCAAGATCTACAACGTCTCCAAATCGCAGGAGAACCGCGGTGATAAGATGCACTTATTGTATGATTATTTAACCAGTAATGAATTTGGCGAGCAGTGGAAAGCCATCCGCGAAGGATTTCAATCGATGAAAATGTCGATTCAGAAAGAACGCGACGCCATGGAAAAATTGTGGAAGGCCCGGGAAAAGCAACTGGAAAAAGTGCTGCTGAATGCAGCGCACATCAAGGGCTCCATCGAAGGCATTGCCGGCAGTGAGAATATACAGTTGAATTTGATCGACGAAACTGATTTATTGGAAGATTAACCGTAAACTTGCGCCCCTATAAGTGCTATTCTTATGAAATATTTCCTCGTCCTTTTATTGTCCGTACAAAGCCTGCTGACCATTGCCCAAACCTATCGCAACCCTCCCCGCAGCGAAGTGAGCAAAGACAGCTCCTTGCGGAAATTTACCGATACACTCAAAGCCATTGTTGCCCGCAAAGATGCCCAGGCACTGGTCAGGCTGCTCAACCCTGCCGTAAAAGTAGCCTCCAACGGCGCGGCCAACGGAGTCAAGGGGTTCAAAGAGATATATGCGCCCCAACATGCCGCTTCTCCTATCTGGAAAAACCTGGAGGAAATGTTGACGCTCGGTGGCGTATTCACCGGCAAGGTCAACCAGGAGTTTATTTTCCCCTATGCAGCACACCGCGATATCAAGGATAAGAGCTGTCTGAATTGCGGCCAATGCGTCACCATCATTGCTCCTGACGCGCATGTACGCAAAAAAGCCGACCGTACTGCTCCTTCCGTGGGCGTGTTGAACTACGATATCGTAAAAGTGGTAACCGAACCGGTCAGTAAGGTAAAGGGAGGCAATGAAGAGAATTGGGTCTATATTCAATCTTTCGATGGTAAGATCACTGGCTGGGTACGCAACGATCTCACCTGGGATATCTGTGACTATCGTCTGTTGCTCGACAAGCAAAAAGGACAGTGGCAGATCAAATCACTGATTGCCGGAGAGTAGCCGGGACTCGCTACTAGGTCACCACCCAGGCCAACCCCAACTGATCGAATAACCTGGCCGTGAGGGTCATGGGAACTACATCACCTTTGCGGAACTCGAAAGGCATCGTAATCCACTCATTGACGCCGGATACAATTTCACCCGACAGGCGCATATGGTCCTTAAAATCGACCAGGCCCAGTCCGTACCATTTGTAGATCGCTTCCTTGGCACTCCACAACAACGTGGTAAGCTCCAGGTGCATTTGCGGAAGGTCTTCCCAAACGCGCAGAAAGGCGGCCTCCTCGCTATGCAGGAACTTCTCCGATATCCGACGTAGTCGGGGCGTAACAAATTCTACATCCACCCCTACCCGATAGCGATCGCTGACAATCGCTGCCGCAAAATTTCCACAATGAGATATAGAGAAGTGATATTGCTCGCTTTCGAGAAAAGGTTTGCGCGTATCGGCCACCAGGATCTCCGACAGGGGAAAGTCTTCATACAACGCAGGTAGCAAATACCGCCCCGCCAGGTGCTGTAAGCGTTTGTAGGGGTGCGACACATCTTTCTTAAGTGGTACACGCTCCAGAAAAAACGCCTCAGGCTCTTCGATACGCCAAATCCCCAGCCTGGTGTGCTCGTTGATATTATGTTGATAAAACAGTGCCAATGTATAATTTTAGCGATTACTTTCGTTATGGGAGCCCTAATTTCGCCTCAAATATAAAATAAGCATACCACATGATCTTGTCGGACAAGCGCATATTGGAAGAAATGGAGAAAGGAACGATTAAAATCGAGCCCTACAAGAGAGAATGCCTTGGCAGCAATTCGTACGATGTGCACCTGGGTAAAGTGCTGGCAACCTATCGCGAGCATATACTGGATGCCAAAAAACACAATACCATCGAGTCTTTCGAGATCCCGGATGACGGCTTCGTCCTCTATCCCCATGTCTTCTACCTGGGGGTAACCATGGAATACACCGAAACACATGCCCATGTACCTTTTCTGGAAGGCAAATCCTCCACTGGTCGACTGGGTATCGATATCCATGCCACGGCCGGCAAAGGAGATGTGGGTTTTTGCGGTAACTGGACCCTGGAGATATCGGTAAAACAGCCGGTCCGGATCTATGCCGGCATGCCGATCGGCCAGTTGATCTATTTCCCCGTAGAAGGAGAGATCGAAGTAAAATACAACCAGAAACAGAATGCGAAATACAGTGGCCAGCCCAACAGGCCTGTAGAAAGTATGATGTGGAAGAACAAGTTCTAAACCGCACCAGCACCATACTTTCTGTAATAAGCAATGAGCCACGCAATCACCTCGTTATAACTCAATTTACCTGAAGGCTGTTGATTAGCCTTCAGGTATTGACCATACAGTTTATCGATCACTGCCTCTACCGGATTGCGGTGCCGCAAATAGAACTCCTTCAGCTCCGCATAGTCTTTCTTCGCTCCCTGTGGCAAATGTTCTCTGAATTGCTTGGCCAGCATCGAATCCTGCCGGTACAGATAATACCAACTGTAAGAATACATATCGAAATACACCGAATACCGGAAACGCGCGTCGCTGGAAGATTTGGCGGCCAGGTAACCGGAAAAATTAGCCTCACTCTCTTTGGCATACCCCAGTTGATGCCCTATTTCATGACAGGTGGTAAATGGCTGCAGAAATACCGGTACAGTCGTGTTGACCTGCGCTTCTCCGGTAAACGGGTTGTAGTAGCCGGTATACCCCAGGTAATTGCCCAGGTAGCTATACAGGGAAGGTTTTACGGAAGAATGCCGGTAACTGATAGCTGGATGCCGGGGAGTCAGGCTATCATAGGCCACCTCGGCCCCGTCAAACAAGTAACGCTTTTTGTGCAGAGCTTCGCGGTCAATCCGTCCCGTGCTATCCAGATCCTGTAATCTGCTGACCAATACCTCCATCACCTGTACCAATTCTTCTTTGGTATACTTATCGACCTGCAGGCCCAGGTCGGCAGCAATGCCCGCCCGGTTATAATTCAGCCCCCAGAAAAGATTGAAAGAGACATAAACACACAATATGACATGCAGCAACAGCCGCCCTCCACTAAGCCAATAGGTGCGATCCGCTTTTCGCCGGATCAGGCGCTTCACGAGGTCGAACAATTTATACAACAGAAAGATGATTGCAGCTCCATACAGCAGATCACCGATACTGAAGGGTATCCATCCCAACAAAATCCGTTGTACGGCCGCCATAAGGGGATAGAAGCCATGCGCATAATACCTGTCGACGGCTTCAGGAAACATAGAAAAGACTTTCAACAATAACGCCACCCCAATTAACAGGAACAGCCATTTGTTTTTCTTCCACATACCCACTAAAAATAGTAAAATCTTTACAGTCAATGGAATAGTCCTTGTGTTAACTCCCTCCCCCCGGCATCAACCTTGCGTAAGCAGGTGTGTGCCGTTTGCCTGAAAGTCTTATTTTGTGGTACTTACCGGCCAGGGCATCAGTGTACCCACCTGAAACTGCCCCGGCCATTAAAACGCTTGTACTATGAACCTGGAATTTAACAAGAACGAAGATGCGATCAAGTTAGCGTTGAGCCAATTGCGCCAGCGGCTCGACCTGGTAGGCCTGGGCGGTGGAAAAAAGGCTATTGAAAAACAACACGAAAAGAACAAACTCACAGCCCGCGAAAGGATCGATTACCTACGCGACGACCATACTCCTTTTATTGAACTGGGCGCCCTCGCAGGTTGGGAAATGTATGCCGAGCAAGGCGGCTGCCCTGCTGGTGGTACGGTGGCGGGTGTAGGATATGTCAGCGGACGTCAGTGTATGATCGTAGCCAATGACCAAACAGTAAAGGCAGGTGCCTGGTTTCCGATCACCGGCAAAAAGAACCTGCGTATGCAGGAGATTGCCATGGAAAACCACTTGCCGGTCATCTACCTGGTGGACAGCGCGGGCGTTTTTCTGCCCATGCAGGATGAAATATTCCCCGATAAAGAACATTTCGGTCGCATCTTCCGCAACAATGCCCGCATGAGCGCCATGGGGATCACCCAGATCGCTGCTGTGTTGGGCAGCTGCGTGGCCGGAGGAGCCTACCTCCCGATCATGAGCGATGAAACCCTCATGGTGGAAGGCAATGGCTCTATCTTCCTCGCAGGCCCCTACCTGGTAAAAGCAGCTATTGGTGAAGACATCGACAGCGAAACACTCGGTGGTGCAGAAACACACAATGCCATCAGCGGTATCGCCGATTACAAGTTCGCTACCGAACAGGAGTGCCTGGACCAGGTGAAACGCATTGTGTCACGTATTGGCGGCAACGCCAGCATAGCAGGTCTCGATCGCGTTAAACCGGTCGCTCCGGCCAAATCACCCGCGGAGATCTATGGCATCATCCCTGCCGACCCCACCAAGGCCTACGATATGCTTGACGTGATCGAACGGCTGGTAGACAATTCCGAGTTCGACCAATTTAAAAAAGAATACGGAAAAACGATCCTCTGCGGCTATGCCCGCATCGACGGCTGGGCCGTAGGTATCGTGGCTAACCAGCGCAAGATGGTGAAAAGCAAGAAAGGGGAAATGCAAATGGGTGGTGTGATCTACAATGACAGCGCTGACAAAGCAGCCCGCTTTATCATGAACTGTAACCAGAAAAAGATCCCGCTGGTATTTCTGCAAGACGTTACCGGATTCATGGTGGGCTCCCGCAGCGAACAGGCAGGCATCATCAAAGATGGCGCCAAGCTGGTCAACGCAGTGGCCAATTCTGTGGTCCCCAAGATCACCATCGTGGTAGGCAACTCGTATGGCGCCGGTAATTATGCCATGTGTGGCAAGGCCTACGATCCGCGATTCATTTACGCCTGGCCTGGTGCCCGCATTGCCGTCATGGGTGGAGACCAGGCTGCCAAAACCTTGCTGCAGATCCAGGTTGCCGGCATGAAGGCCAAAGGCAAAACCGTATCACCCGAGGAGGAGGAGAAACTGTTGCAGGACATCAAAGGCCGTTACGAGCAACAAACAAGTCCCTACTATGCCGCGGCACGGTTGTGGGTAGACGGTATCATCGATCCGCTGACTACCCGGGAAGTTATCTCGGAAGGACTCGCAGCAGCCAACCACCAACCCTATATGGCGCCCTTCAATCCCGGCGTGATACAGGTGTAGATTTTTTTAATTGTCCGTTTTTGACGAACATTGCCGCCTTAATACCGTCACCTTAAACGAACAACCTTTTAATTTTTACTTGATTTGGCAAGCAATACAGAACTCGTGGTATACACTGATGGCTCCTCCCGCGGCAACCCAGGTCCCGGAGGCTATGGCGCGATCCTGATGTATGGAGGAAAAACCAAAGAATTATCTGGTGGATACCGCCGCACGACCAATAACCGCATGGAATTGCTGGCCGTGATTGCCGCACTGGAAGCACTGAACCGTGAGGGATTGAACATTACGGTTTATTCCGACAGCCAGTACGTAGTAAAAGCGGTCAAGGAAGGCTGGTTGAAGAAATGGATCGCTACCGGATTTGCCGGTGGTAAAAAGAATCCCGATCTCTGGACCCGCTATTATAAGCTCTCACAAAAACACAATATCAAATTCGTGTGGGTAAAGGGCCATGCCGATAACGTTTACAACAACCGGTGCGACACCCTCGCCACCACAGCGGCCGATGGTAAACACCTGCTGGTTGACGAAGGCTACGAGGCCGGCCAGGGATAGCATAAAAAAAGCCCGGCCAATATGTATTGGCCAGGCTCCGATCTTGTGGTGCGAAAAGACTTATGCGGCAGCAGGCACTTCAGCTACACGCTGCGTGCTCTTGCTCTTGTTGGTAAAATAGTAAACCCCGAAGAAGATGGCGCTGAAGAATATAGTGCCCAGCAATGATCCCTTAAAGAAAGGAACCGCTTGCGTGAAGCAATCAACCAATCCAGCCCAGGTCTTGGGATACATATTGTAAGGAATACCCATCCAGACAACAAGGTTCGAAATCAGGAAGAAATACACCGGTGCCACCAGCGAACCAGCAATGACATTCAGCACATTTACCTTTTTAAACAGGAACCCAACCAGTACTACAGATCCCATGATGATGTAGTTGATGATCTGACCTTCGTAGAAACCACGAATGGTACTGAGCCCCTGTGTATACAGTATTTCGTACATCACATCTGAAATAAAGAGGGAAAACAAAGGCAGACCGAAAGCCAGCGTTTTGTTATTACGGATGGCCATACCGCCAAAAAGGGCCATGGCAATTTGTGGGGCAAAACCCAGCATCCGGTTATCGACAACGCGATACACAGAAGCGGCAGCAATCAATACAAACAGGTAGATGATATTGGCTCTATTCAGTTTCATACGGGATAAATATCGGCAAATTTACGATAATTTATTGCTTTCAGCCTTAGAAATAGCACGAACGGGCTCTCAGGCGGGCACGGTAGCCACAAATACTTCCGTTCCTTTTACAGTATTGATTGTCAACGCTGTACCAGCTACTGCCAGTAAAGCTTCTCCTTGTTGCAGGCGCACGGTTTCAGCACCTGCGCTGGCGTCTACATCACCGGCATATACGAAGAAGATATCGACAGTAGTGGATGTTATGGTGGTAGTACCACCGGCCTTCAGCGTAATACGGTGCAATTCAAAATCTTTGGCTGGAGTAGGGAAGATCTCTTCGCCTGCCGAAGAACCAGGTACGCCGGTGATGACCGTCGGCACGATCGGCTCGAAACGCACATGCTTCATCAATTCCTGCACGTCGACATGTTTATTGGTCAATCCACCCCGCAGTACGTTGTCGGAATTGGCCATGATCTCCATATTCTGCCCTTCCAGATAGGCATGCAGGATGCCCGCGTCCTGGAAGATCGCTTCCCCGGGATGCAGGTTGACGACATTAAAGAAATAAATAGAGAAGATCCCCCGATCGATGCGACCAGGTTCACAAAAGGTATTGAAGGCACGGGCGGCCCAAAAATCTTCTTGTGCTCTTTTCAACGCACCCTTTTCATACAAAGGCAGGATTCGGTCGACCAGGGGCTGTAAATGCTCGTTTACGGCCTGCTGATCCATTTCCATGGCCGTTTTGTATAGTGCTGCGTAGTTTCCTTCGCCAAATACCGGCAGCAGAAAGCGCAATTCGGGCGTCGCTTCCAGTACCTGCTTCAATTGATCAGCTGTTTTGAAACCATGCAGCAGCCAAAACTCACTGAGGGCGTACATCAATTCAGGCTTATGGTTATCATCCTTATAATTACGATGGGGAGCGTTGAGCGCCACTCCCTTGGCGTTTTCAGCCGCAAAATCGGCTATTGCCGCTTGCTTTTCCGGATGCACCTGGATCGACAACATGTCTTTTACATCGAGCACCTTGAACAGGTAGGGCAGTTTACCAAACTCACCCTGTACTTTTTTACCCAACAACGCGGGATGCGCTGCCAGCAGGGCATTCAAAGGTTGTTGCTGACCATCGGTACCGGTCACTACAGCGGGAGCATTGTCGTGGGCTCCCATCCAGTATTCTGCAAAAGGTTTATTGTCGGGATTCTGCTGTTGTAACAAGGCAGGGATAAATTGGGATCCACCCCAAGTATATGGTTGAACCTTTCCCTCAAGCTTACTTATTTTTGTGCTGTTATCCATATTCCTGTTTAAGGGCGCAAAATACAAAAAGCTTGTCATGGCCCAACACATAGAAACCGGCAAAAAAGGCGAACAACTCGCTGCCAATTGGCTGCAACAACACGGTTATACCATTTTGCACAGCAACTGGCGTTACCAACATTATGAACTGGATATCGTTGCCACCCGCGACGACCTGCTGCATTTCATTGAAGTCAAAACCAGGACTTCGCTCGACTTCGGGATGCCGGAAGAGGGTGTCACCCGGCTCAAGATCCGCCACCTGATCAAAGCGGGGGCAGCTTACCAGTACCAGTATCCCGGCTGGAAACGTGTGCAGTACAATATCCTGTCCATCCTGCTAGTGGATCAGCAGCCACCGGAATACTTCTTTATCGAAGATATTTATGTATAGAAGTGTCCGACCCTGCCCGCTCCCTTATCCGCGCTGTCGCGTACCTGCTATCGTGGATACAATGTTCAAAAGAGATGGCGCCAGCAACGGGTTTCAGCGCCATTTTTGTAGACATTTGGATAATATTGCAGTAAATTCATACATCTAACCCAGTAAGACCAGATGGCATTCAATCTTCGTGCATACAAAAAGACCATGTTGCTCAACCGCAGTTCTTTCCGGCGCTTTCTTACCAAACTGGAAAAGACCCCACCCCGGCGGCTGGATCAACTCGCTGTAGAAACCGATGTGGAAGTATGGAAGGAAACGGATTGCCTGGCCTGCGCCAATTGCTGCAAGACCATGAGCCCTACCTTCACTCCCGCCGATATGAAACGTATCGCCAACCACCTGGAGATGGGTGTTGAGGACTTTAAAAAGAAATGGCTGTACAAAGACCGTAATGGAGATTGGGTCAACAAGAACCAACCCTGTCAGTTCCTCAATCTCAAGGACAACAAATGTTCCATCTATGAAGTGCGGCCGGCCGACTGCTCCGGTTTTCCGCACCATACCAAGCGTCGCATGGTCGACTATATCCACGTGTTTAAGCAAAATGTTGAATACTGCCCTGCTACCTACAAGCTGGTAGAGAAGATGATCGAAAAGGTGAAGACCAAGTAATCTATGTGGGAACCTTATAAGAAGGGCTTCCGGGCCTTTCTGCAACTCGAAAAATCACTATCCGATAATTCAGTCGAGGCCTATGGCCGCGACATCGAAAAACTAACGCAATACCTGCAGCAGAAGGGTATTGAAAAAAATCCTGCCGCCATCGAACTGGCCGATCTGCAGCAGTTCGTACATTGGGTGGCAGAACTGGGCATGACACCTACCTCGCAAGCCCGCATCATTTCAGGTATACGCGCCTTTTTCCAGTTCTGTTCGATCGAACAGATCGTCACCAACGACCCGACTGTTTTATTGGAAGCTCCCAAATTGAAGCGGGCGCTGCCCGATGTCCTCACTTTTGGAGAGATCGAGACCATCATCCAGCAACTCGACCTCAGCAAACCAGAGGGAGTCCGCAACAAAGCTATTCTGGAAACCATGTACAGTTGCGGATTGCGCGTAAGTGAGGTGATCAACCTCAAAATATCCCAGTTATACTTCAAGCAGGGCTATATCCGTGTACTGGGTAAAGGTGATAAAGAAAGACTGGTACCTATTGGGAAGAGCGCCATCAAACACATCCGGATCTACCAGGATGATATCAGGGTACATGTACCTATCCAAAAAGGACAGGATGACATTTTGTTCCTCAACCGCCGCGGTAGTAAGCTAACGCGCGTCATGATCTTCCTCCTATTAAAAGACCTCGTACAAAAAGCTGGGATCAACAAGAACATCAGCCCCCATACCTTCCGTCATTCTTTCGCGACCCACCTGGTAGAGGGTGGGGCCGACCTGCGGGCCGTACAGGAAATGCTGGGCCATGAAAGTATCACCACCACGGAGATCTATACGCACCTCGACCGCGACTTCCTGCGTGATACGTTGCAAACCTTCCACCCGGCCTTCAAACAATAAAAAAACACCAGCCGTAGATACGGACCGGTGTGTTTTTCCAGTGTGTAAAAAACCGATGGATCGTACAAGATCTTTGTGGGCACACAGGTAATTCTTGCAGCCCTAAGTCATTTATTGAATAACCAGTTTGGACTGGTATACTTCTTTTTCGTGCTGACTGGTAATGCGCATCCAATACACCCCATGACTCCAAAATGATCGCGTCACCAATGTCAGCGCCTGCGGAGATTGCACCACCTGCAAGGCCTGCACATGTACCTGTCGACCGGCCGCATCCAGCAACTCCAGTTTGTATTGCCCCCTTTGCTTCAGCTTCAGGGATACCGTTACCGTTCCTCCGCCAGCTACCGGATTTGGATACAGGGTAATACTTTTATTTCCAGGTAACCAGCCCGATATTGTTTTCTTAGCCAGTTCCACTGGCGACTCTTCTACCACCACAGCAACCTCCCCCACCCAGCTGGCATCATCAACCAATACCGCTGCTGAATTATGCTCGCTGACCACTTCCTCCAACTCAATGTCACGTACGATAAGTGAATCCGTGTTTATCGTACCGGCTGTATCAGTGACTAAAAATTGCCTGATAGTGTCTACCACTTCAAGAGCTGGCTTCCCTACAACACACGATTCAGGTATACCCTGGTACGCTACAATACTGATTCCCCCTGTTACCGCGTATTCAGTCATCACTACACCCGTTGTTCCGATCAACACTTCGACAGGCGGTTGCTTGGCCGCGTACCTCAACGCCATTTCCTGTAAAGAAGGTTTATTGATCGCGTGTGAAATACTCCAGAACGGCTTATCCGCTTTGATCGTAGTCGGCATAACTTCACCTAACATATAATCCCCAGATTGTGCAGAGGCTGGCTGGCCCGAAAGCAACAATGCGCCTGCAAGTACACTCCAGCCATAAGCGAAAGCAAAAGATCGTTTCGGCTTTTCAGTACGATAACTTTTATTCAACTGGTGGTTATGAAATCGACCACATACCGACGAAGTCGCCTGCTGCATATAGGTCAGCACTTCCTGATCACTCATGTTGGTGAAATCGACTACGATCTTTTGACAGGAACTGCAGTGACGACCACGATCCTGGGGTACCATCTGCTGCCAGTTTTCATGACAGGGTGAAGGAATACTGAGATGTAGAGCAGGCATAAGCGTTGGGTTTGATGATAAGATGCAACCGCCGCATAATTCCACACAACAATCCTGCTTGATGTCATTACCGAACCAGGTAGCCGCTGTTTTTATTGCAGCACCAACTTGGCGTGGTATATTTTCTTGTCGGTCAGGCCCCTCACCCGCACCCAATAAATGCCTCTACTCCACGAAGATTGGGTGGGTACATTCATCACTTGTGCAGGTTGTGTCACCTGCAGGGCCTGTACATGTACCAGGCGTCCACCTGCATCCAGCAATTCCAGTTTATATTCACCGGTCGTTTTAATATTCAATGTCAGCTTTACGCCACTACCTACAGTTGCAGGATTGGGATACACCGTCACTGACTTTTTCCCGGGCCATAGATCAATCACGGCACGCTCCACCTTATCCAGCATGGTGACGCTGTGCACGATCGATACGGCACCGCCTCTACCACATCCTCTCCTGTTTCCGTAAGCAATCACACTTACCGCTTCCATTTGCGAACTGGTAGGCGCCAATACAAACTCCGTCGGCAACTCTTCCCCTACTTTCAATATATATTCCCTTTTATCGTATCCCACGGCACTGATTTCCAGTAATGCCGATTCCTTGTTGGTGAGGTCTGCAATCCTAAATTCTCCCTTCTCGTTGGCAGCGGCAACCGTTCCGACGCCAGCAATAGTTATGCTGGCATGGGCAATGGGCTGTTTTGTCCTGCTATCCAGTACAATGCCACTACAAGTACTTGCCGGTCCTTTACGTGCAGGTTTGCACAAGGGAGCTTCGATAAGCTGCGCCACTTTACCCGTTTGCGCTGTCAGGTCCTGGCTCATCAACAACAAGCCACTGACGAGCGCACTCCAGAAATATCGAAAAGAAAAGGAAGGCCGGGCAGTGCCTTCAATCATGTTCCTGTTCAGCTGATCATCATCCAAACGACCACAAACCGTGGTTGTCGCTTTGGACAAAAAGGCTAGAACTTGTTGGTCACTCATCAGCGAGAAATCTATGACCGTTTTCTGGCAGGCCCCGCAATAACGTCCCTGCTCTATTGGCGTCATCTGTTGCCAGTTTTCGTGACATGGTGTAGGAATGTCGATGTGTACAGATCTTTTCATACGCAATTGCTTTCTTACTGGATGCAATGTCAGCAGCACTTACACAATCGATATAAAATTTTGTACGATAAAACAACTACTACCGGTCGTCATTACCTGCACAGGAGCTATTGAATAATTAGTTTTGCTTCCTGAATCTTTTTACCGGCGCTGGTTACCCTGGCCCAATACAACCCTTTGATCCAGGAACTCTGTACTGGCACCGAAAAGGTTTGCCCCGAGTAGGCAATTTGTAACCCCTGCACATGCACAATACGACCGGCCACATCCATCAATTCCAGTTTATAGAAGCCTGGGTAAAACGCCTCCGTTTTCAAACTTACATAGCCACCCGCTTGCGCAGGATTGGGATAAAAGCTTATATTCTTTTTAAAGGGCAACCAATCGCCAAGCGTATTGAAGGCACGGGAGACATGGTCAGCAGGTGAAGTCAACTCCCTCGATACTACAAAACCGAGGGTGACAGTTTCAATTCCTGAATTGCGGATAAGCGCCAAGTGGGTAAAATCGGCCATCGACTCAACATTAAGCGCTGGCAATTTTATGTTTTGCTTGGATTTCTTTTTCCCGGGCGGCTTGCAGTCTGCAACGACTATTTCCCCCTGCTTCACGGTAGCCGTTTGCCCCGACACATCACTGGCTGTCATCAGCCACCCGCCCACCAATACACTCCAGGCGTAATTGAAATTAAACCGGCGTTTCGGCACCTGGTCCCGGTAGGTTTTATCGAGTTGGTCATTGCTGAATCGCCCGCACACTCCGGTAGTTGCCTCACGGAAATAGGCCAATATAGCCTGATCGCTCAGCTGGGTAAAATCGACCACCGTTTTCTGACAAGCCCTGCAATAACGGCCTTGCTCGTTGGGCGTCATGTGCAGCCAATTTTCGTGACAGGGTTCGTCGATGTTGATATGCAGGGGGTTGGGCATAATCAATAGGTTTTGTAATTATCAGATGCTCCTATTGCCAAAATTGCATAAAGCCCTGCCCGGTAAGATTTTTACACAAGCCTTTAACCATTCTTTTGTTAATTTTAGCCACGCGTGGCCTTCCTTAAGAACATACAACAGAATGATTTACCAGATAAAGAGCTGGTAAAAATGTTCCAATCCTCCGGTAACCTGGAGGTGCTGGCCATCCTTTTTCAGCGCTATATGGACCTCCTGTATGGGGTTTGCCTCAAATACATGCCCGATTCGGAATCTGCCAAAGATGCTGTAATGCAGGTGTTTGAGGAGCTGGTACAGAAGTTGCCCAAACATGAAGTGGAGAATTTCAAGAGCTGGCTGTATGCCCTGGCAAAGAATTACTGCCTGATGCAGCTCCGCACACCGAAAAATCTGAAAACCACCGAATTTAACCCCGACAGTGTGCAATCGGCAGAAGAAATGCATCTACAGGGTGTAAACCTGAAAGAGGAGAATCTCCAGAAAATGGAAAGATGCCTCGACACACTTTCCCGGGAGCAACGCGATACCGTGAAACTGTTTTACCTGCAAAACAAATGTTATAAAGAAATTGCAGATATAACAGGCCTGGATTGGAATAAAGTACGGAGTTATATACAGAACGGGCGGAGAAATCTGCGGATCTGTATGGAAAAGGTAGAAGAAGAAAGTAGCTTGCTTAAAATAAAAACTTAGTTTGTTCATGTCCGCAACTGACCATACGAAACATTATTCAGCAGCTGATATCCAGCGGTATCTCGCCGGCGAATTGTCGCCTGCCGAAATGCATGCTCTGGAGCTGGCTGCCCTGGATGATCCTTTCCTGGCGGATGCCATCGAGGGCATGCAATTAACCATTGCGCAACAAAGCAAGGCCCCTATCGATACCCACCTCCAGGAACTGCACCAAAGGTTGCAGGAGCGGGTTGCTGGTGAAGACCGCCGCCAGGTGGCCCCCGTCATTGCCTTCCGCTGGTGGCAAGCCGCCGCAGCCGCTGCTGTGGTCATTATCGGCGGTATCTGGTATTTCAATAGCACCAGCGATAGCCGTACTCATTTACAGCCGGTAGCGGCAGTAGAGAAAACAAAAGATGTCAACCCGGAAAGCGTGGCTCCCCAATCGTTCATGGCAGACTCTTCGGTAGCTACTAATCAGGTGTTGACCGACTCCTTGCTCCCCCCGGGTATGTTGGCGAAAGAAACAGAAAGTTCAGCGGGGATAACCAGCCAAAAGTCCGGGTATGCAATTTCTGAGAACGCGCTGGAGAACAACGCTTCCAAAAAGGCCATAACACCACCTGCCATGGCTTATTCGCCACTCCCCAAGCCGTCCAAATCTCAAACCGAAGCAAAGATCCTTACACAAGAAAATCAGCTGGTAGCCGCCGAAAAATCGGAACAACCAGCCGCAATACTCAACAAGCAGACCTATCAGCCTACCATGGAAGATAGCATGCGCTTGGCTTTCGCGCCCAAAAAGGCCTTGTCCAGCCGCAACCAGGCCAATTTATCGAATACCGCCATATCTTCCAATGCAACCCGGCCAGGTGATTTTGAACAGATAATCGTCGGCAAAACACCACGGGACACGTCCGCAGCGGGATTCCTGAGCAAGCCCCGCGAGCGTGAAATGAATTTATCGCGCAGAGAGCTCAGCGCCCGGCAGGCAAAGAAAAATCCCGATGCACTGCTGAGCGGTTTTGTCAGTGGCCGGGTGACCGATAATGCCACCAATAGCCCGATCTCCAATGCACTACTCCGCATCGATGGCAAAAGGGATTATTTTACCGATAACAAAGGTTGGTTCAAAATTCCGACCAATGATTCGGTGGTCAATGTAGCAGTGGGCACCTCCGGTTACTATACCCAGAACCTGCAACTCAATAACCATAGCAGCAATCTGATCAGCCTGAACCAACTGGGCGACAAAGCCCCCAATCCCCAACTCAATTTCAATGGCCTCCAAGGGAAGGTGGCTGGCGTTCAGGTGGAACGGGAATTTGCGGGTGATTCAGCAGCTGTCGCTTCTTTTAAAAACACGTTCCACAACGATTCAACGGGCGATTACCGGACCAAATTGGCATCCAGGAAAAAGGAAATGCAGATTGGATATGGCTACGCTTTTGATAAGCAGGCCGAATCAGCCGCACAACGGTCATCCAGCCTTAAAATGACCAACGCAGAGCCCGAATACGGCTGGCTCAAATACCAACAATACCTCGATCAAAACAAACGCCTGCCGGAAAACGGTACTGCCGGGGCCGGCAAAGTAGTAGTAGCCTTTGAAGTGGATAAAAAGGGCGTACCAGCCAATTTCCTGGCCATATCCTCCCCCGGCCAGGCTTACTCCGACGAAGCCGTTCGCCTTATCAAGGCAGGTCCCTCCTGGAAGCTGCTCAAGGGCCGTAAAGCAAAAGTTACCGTGGTCGTTACATTTTAAACCTTTTATACAACTGTTCTTTTTGCAGGGCAATTATCGTTTACCTTTGCGAAAATTTAATTGCCATGCGCAAAACCATCAACGTCTTTGCTTTCACTTTGCTGACAGCTTTTGCCGGCTATGCCCAGCCTCTTAAAACACCGGCTCCATCACCCACACAAACGATCAAGCAGGACTTTGGCCTGTCTTCGATCGAACTGTCTTATTCACGCCCACAAATGAAAGGTCGTAAGATCATGGGCGATCTGGTACCTTATAAAAAAGTATGGCGCACGGGTGCCAACCAGGCCACTGTCCTCACCTTCGGTGACGATGTGATCATTGGCGGCACCAAGGTACCCGCCGGTAAATATGGCCTCGTAAGCATCCCCGACGCAACCAATTGGGTGCTGATCCTGACCAAACAACTCGACATCACCTCTCCCGCTGCTTACAAGCAAGAGAATGATGTGGTACGGGTGAATGCCAAACCACGCCTCGTGGCTACCGCTGCACAGTCTTTTACCTTCCAGTTTGCGAACGTACAATCTTCCAGCTGCGAACTGCAACTGCAATGGGATAAAACAGTCGTAACGCTGCCCATCAAAACCGACATCGACAGTAAGATCATGGCACAGATCGAAACCAGCATCAATGGTGATGGTGACGAAGCCAAGAAGCCTTATTTCAATGCGGCGATGTATTTCCTCGACAATGGTAAGGACCTGAACAAAGCCCTCGAGTGGTTTAATAAAGCAGAAGCACAAAACCCGAAAGCATTCTGGGTACTGCACAACAAAGCCAATTGCCTCGCCAAACTGGGCAAAAAAGCAGATGCCATCGCTACAGCCAACAAATCGATCGAACTGGCCAAAGAAGCCAAAAACGATGATTACGTGTCGCTCAACCAAAAGTTGATCGCCAGGTTGAATGCCAAGGGATAAAATGACCTACCTATAAAAAGAACCTTAACACTTCCTTCGAATGGTCGCCAACAGGCGGCCATTTTTCTTTGTTACCCGCTCCCATCGGATATAAGTAACAAAATTATGACCACACCTGAACGGGCTGACAATCGCGGAAATCCATGATTTATGGTGGCGAACGATCCCCTGAAAGAGGGATTGACAAAAGGAAGCTGTTCCGGGGAGAGAGGTCGCATCGGAAGGGATTGGTCAGCAGGTAAGGCTACCATGCCGACCAATCTTATCCATGCGTTGGGTACTGAGATTACTAGCGTTGAGCTGTTTTCTTCCAGCCAATATCTTTTACACGTAAAATGGCGATCGTGTAAGGTTTAAGCGTCACTTCAAACGAAGGTTTCACATTGGTGAGCTTCGTAACGACAGGAACGTATTGCGTTGGTTTTTCCAGGGAGTTCTCTGCTTGCGGAGAATCAGCCTGCAACGTGGTCAGCTCACCGGTAGCGCCCACGGCCAACACACCCTCCAGGTTAATTGCGGCTGCATAGGGAGCATCCGATCCATTGACCATCTTCACAATGATATCACCGGTCTGCTGGTCCCGGCCGGCAATACTAAAGAAAGTATTGGGCTGTTTGAAAGAGAAAAGCTGTTTGCCATCGAGGTAGCAATCAATTTTATCCACCCCTACTTCAATGGTAATATCATACCATTTGCCGGTTTCAATCGGGGCAGGTAACCTGCGCTGTGGCATCATATCGGCGATAGAGAAGCTATCCGCCACCAGTTCCACCACATAATTGATATTGACATAAGAGCCGATATGCACCCGCATATGGCTGGCTGCATCTTTCACGGCAAAAGGAATGATGAACGCATTGGTGCCGCCTGTTTTGCGGGCCTTGAGTTTCAGCGTATAGGTATCGAACGATTTACCGGCGAGCAGGTTGAGGCGTTGGGCGCCCTGCGCAGTTTGCGCCAGCGCACTGTCTTTCACGCTCCACCGGCCACGAATGGCCTGCCATTCCTGCGGACGGTTGATGAAATCACTTTTATAAACGGTTTTTCCATCTTTTACGACTTCAATATCCCGGTATTCAGTTTGCGTATCCCAGGTAGCCAGGCCAATGCCTCCGGCAAATTGCGGCAGCGGGTTGGCCGCCGGCGGCAACGTCACCGTTGTTTGCAGATTTTGATCGGCCCGGTGATCCGACATCATTTTGATGGCATAATACGAGATACGGCCAAAGCTTTTGCCGGCATCGAAGTTGATAAGGTTAACAGGCCAATGGCGTGTATTGACATTTTCGAACAGTGGTGCATAGCTCGACATTTTAACGAGGTCACCATTGCGTTCCATACCCATGATGTACACCGCATCATTCAGCGCAGCCATCATATTACCACTGCCTACGCCGGCATTGGTCGCATACTCTCCTACGTACACATCCCAATCACCGCGCTTGTATTTATCAAAGTGATCGTAGTTGTTAAAGGCCCAGTAAGCAGCTTTGTAAGCATGCTCATCGGCCACATCTACTACCTTCATGCTGTCGAGCGTACGCTTGTTGATATCACCAATACCCATGCTGGCCATCAGGATCAGCTGCGGATACTTCTTTTTGATGGCTTCATAGAATATATTGTATCTTTTTGCATACCGCGGGCCATGTTGTTCGTTACCAATTTCCACGTACTTGAGCGAAAAAGGCTTGGGGTGTCCATTGGCGGCCCTTACCTTGCCCCATTTCGAAGTAGCGGGCCCGATAGCATATTCGATGGCATCGAGCACATCATCTACTACTGGTTGCAGGGAGTCGTCGGGAATGAAAGTGCCGCTGCGGTATTCACACGAAACGCCTGCATTGAACACATAGAGCGCTTCCGCTTTCAGGTCCTCGCAGAACTGCAGGTACTCATGGTAACCAAAACCATCGCTGCTCCAATAGCCCCATACACTATAAGTGCCAGGTCTTTTTTCCTGGGGTCCGATGGTACGTTTCCAGTTGGCGGCATTTTCTATATTGATGCCCTCCACAAAACAACCACCTGGCCAGCGTACGAAGGCAGGTTTGAGATCTGCCAGGTATTGTGCCAGGTCTTTCCGCATCCCATTGGGCCGGTTCTTGAATGTTTGCTGCGGGAAAAGAGATACGAAATCCAGCCATACCGTGCCCGTGCTGCCGAATGTAAATACAAATTTGGCCTTAAGGTCGGTGGCGGTGGGTTTCAGTGTACAGGTATATTTTTTCCAGGTACCGCCTTTAACATTGCTGAGTACTTGTTGCGCCAATACTTTTCCATCCTTCGATTGCAGGGATACGGTCAACGCTCCCTTGTACCGGTCATCGGTACGTACGTAAAAGGAGAGGTTGTACAACTCGCCTGCATTGGCCTTGATACCCCAGAAGCCTTCGTTGACCAGGTTGTTCTTTCCGCCCGCATCCAATGCCTGTATGTCTACCTGCATGGAGTTGGGAGTGGCGTCGGTCAATGGCTTTTCCTGCGTCAGCTGGATCTTGATATTGTCCGCACTGGCGGTTTCCAGCGACCAGGCAGGCCACTGGCTTCTTAATGGCCAGCGCATCCGCCAATCGCTCACGCGTGGTTGCAGCATGTAGTGGGGCGTGCCCGAGGTGGGTATCAGCCAGCCGTTCTCAATTTTGGTACCTGCCGGCACCCGGCTTTCTTCGAAACCGCGGTTCTGGATCAACTCTCCATACAGGCCGCCTTCTCCCCCATGACTGATCTCTTCGAAGAAGATACCATGCAGGGTAGAAGCCACAGCAGCTCCCGGTTTGTTGGCGTCGATGGTAATGGTAGCCTGACGCTGGCTATGTGCTGCGGCGTTGACGAGCAGGGCTGCAGCAAGGGTGATAAATGGTTTGCGCATCTGGTAAGGTTCAGTGCATCCCCGGTAACGGGGGCAGTTCAAATTTACAATTCAATAAATAACAGTCGCTGCCCCCGTAGGGGCAACGACTGAACAACAAAACTATCTTACGATCCACTCATGGATGCCGGTTGCATGGTTGGCAGGCAACTGTACTTCCATTTTAAGGGCAGTGGTTTTTATAGGTTCAAATTTAACGGTATTGTATTTGTCTTTCGAAAGCTCGTAGTCACCGGTGGTTTGCACAGGCACCCACTCGGTTCCTTTCTTGTAATACAACTTCCAGGAAGCTGGGATACGACAACCACCAAATGGACCGTCGTCGAACCAGTATACTTTGGATTCAGACACCGTATATTCCTGATCAAATTCATACTGCACCCATTCCAGGGTGTTTTTCTTGGGCCACCAATGCAGGTAAGGGGCATTGTTGTCCTGTGCACTTTCGGGATCGTACTGATCACTCAGCGCTTTCCACATACGTTGGTTGTTGAGCGAGGCCGTGGCCTTGCTTTTCGCAGCAATGGTGAGGGCTGGTTTGGGTTTGGCAGCAGACGCTTCATAAGGGATCCATACCACCATTTCACCAGGGCCGCGGTTGGCCCAGCTATAATACGGAATAGCAGTTACTGTTTGTGAAGACTTGACGAGTTCATCGCTATTGAGCTGCCTCTTGGTAGAAGAGCCCTGCATTTCCAGCACGGTAACGCCGTTCAGCAAATTGGACTTGACCACGGGCTTTACGTCTACCGCTTTGTCTACTACGATGTTTTGTACCGCACTGTCTTTGTTGTCGGGACCTTCCAGGCAATACAGCAACGGACCACGCTGTAAAGCGAAACGGCTTTTATCATCTTTGACATCTTCTTTGGCAAATAGCTTCTGTACTTCCATGGGCAGTTCGAAGGCAATGGCGTCACCCTTTTTCCATTTGCGGTTGATCACTGCATACCCTTTCACCATATCATATTTTATGGGTTTGCCATTGAGGGTGATCACGAGGGGCTGCGCTTTTTTATCAGCGGCAAAATAGAGATCGCCGGGTACCACTTCTTTTTTAGACCATCCGGGCACACGTACCTGAAGGGCAAAGCTGGTTGTCTTCTCAGGGCTTACCACGATCTTCACTTTTCCTTCCCAGGGATATGCTGTTTGTTGCTCCAGCTTGATGTTACCAGCGGGCAACTTGATATCCGCCGTACCACCAGCAAAGAGATTTACATACAGGTCGTTTTTGTTCTGGGCATACATGTATCCCGGCATCGACGGCAGGAAGCGCGTCATGTTGGAAATACAACAAGCGCAACCAAACCACGCACTGCGTTGGTGCTGCCCCATAGAGGCCAATGGGTTGGGATAAAAGAAACGGTCACCACTGAGGGATACACCCGATAGCAGGCCGTTGTACAATACGCGCTCCAGTACATCGATGTATTTGGCATCGCCGTGCAACAGGAACATACGGTTGTTCCAGTACACATTCGCAATGGCCGCACAGGTCTCTGCATATGCCGACATATTGGGCAGCTGGAACGGAGCACCAAAGGCTTCGCCCGCGCCGGTAGCGCCTATACCGCCCGTAATGTAGAGTTTTCTTTCCACCACATCATGCCAGATGGCATCGATGGCTTTGAGGTAAGCTTCATTGCCGGTCAGGGCCGCAATATCCGCCATACCGGTGTACATATAGGTGGCGCGTACGGCATGTCCTACTGCTTCATCCTGCTCCACTACTTTTTTATGTGCCTGGCTATACTGACCTTTTTTAGGTCCACGTACATCGAGAAAGAACTTGGCGAGATCGAGGTATTCCTTTTTACCAGTTACCCGGTACATCTTGGCCAATCCGATTTCCACTACCTGGTGACCGGGTGCTTTTTCTTCTTTGCCGTAGCCGAAGTCCTTTACGAGCAGGTCGGCATTTTTGATGGCGATATTCAGCAGGTTCTTCTTGCCGGTCGCCTGGTAATGCGCTACTGCCGCTTCAAACAGGTGGCCAGAGTTATACAGCTCATGGCTCAGGTCTTCTTCTTTTTGCCAGCGTTTGGTACCTACCCAGTCGTGCACTTTTGCCGGTTTCATAGTACGGAACGTATAGAGGTAGCCATCGGGCTCCTGTGCATCGGCAATGATCTGGATGAGCGAATCCATGTATGACTCCAGCTTCGGATTCTTTTGCACCTGCAGGCCATAGGAAGCCCCTTCCAGCACTTTATAGATATCGGTATCATCAAAAGTGTACTCGGTGTATTTGTCGGCGGGCATTTTGCCGGCGGCCTTCAGAAAGTTGTCGATCCGTCCGGTTCGCCTGCACTGCTCCAGCGTATAGGGGATCGTTACATCCGCATTCACCTGAATTTTAGGAGCCCAGAAATGGTCGGTAAGGTGAACATGGGTAAAATCAACAGGCTGGATAGGATAATCCGAGTGTTGCGCACACACAGGCAGCGTTGCCGCAAACAGGGCCGCATACATCGCTGCTTTTCTTTTGGATGATGTTGACAAAAAACTCATGGGTAACTTAATAAATGAGAAATTAATAAATAAGAAAGAACGAAGACAGCCATCTCTCAGACTGCCTTCATCGGTTGTTATAATTTGCTATCAACTACTTTTTAGCCGCAAAGTTTACCCGGTTGGTGATGATCCAGGTTCCTTTCACATAAGGAATGCCCTGATCAGCCGGGTACAGCCTTACTGAGAACTCAGGATTGATGTTCTGGTTCAGGTCATTAAAAGCAGCTGGTATACGATAGGAACTGAGGTACGCATTGTTCAATACAAACAGCGGATAAGTAGGCGTTTTATCCGGATATTGATAAACCAATGCCGTATCAGTTATCTCTTCTGCATAATACGGAGCAAACTGCTTGAAAGAATACCGTAAGCCCGTAGTACCCGCGAGCGTAGCCCGGGGTATTACCTGTCCTGTCTTCGGATTGAAGGTGGCACCATTTTTATCCACAAACTTCACGATGATCTTATTGGGGCCGGCAGGCACCCTGTCTACGGTAACGGCAAAGTTAGCCTGCGTTACAAATGTCGCTTCCTGACCAGTTACAGAAGTGCTGGCAAATTGCCGCACCAATTGAAAGGGAACTGCAGGATTGATGCGCACCCGGGCAATGCTGTTCAGCACAATTGTACCCTTCACATTAGACGCCTGCACATCGAAATCATAGATACCGGTATCTACAAACATAGAAGCGGGCGTTACTTCAAGACGACCGCCCAGCTCATTTACATTAAAAGGCTTGTACATAGCCGTGCCCAGCTTTTTAGACAACATATCGAGCGTGCTGTCGCTAAACAGTATTTCACCCTTGTAGATCGGAATTTCATACTCTTTAGAAAGCACATCGGTAACAGCACCTGTTTTGTCACGAACGGCGAGCAGTTTGACTGTCAAGGCCTGGGTAGAGCCATCGGTTTCCAGCGGAGCTGAAGTGGTTACACGGCCTTTGGCGGCAGTGAAAGGATTGGCCCGGTAGAACAACCTGTCACTTAAAAAGCCTACGTCGTCTTTATTACAGCCCCACAACGTGACAACGAGCGCTGTGGCAGCAGTGATATGTCTCAATTTCATGATTGACCTGATTTTGTATGATTCAATAACAACTTCCTAAAACCTGCCAAACGTATGCAGGTTAGACAATACGTGCAACACACGGTTCCCGTTTTCGGGCAGAATACCAGTGGTTTGACAAAGTACCCGTATATCTGATTCATTCGCTGGCGGTACAACACCCGGCTCATCGATGGCGCCCCGCACTTTAACCAGGTACAGCAGGTACGTAGGTGCATTGGAACGTTCGAGGTAAAGGGTATTGGTTTGCAGCTCTTTCATTACGCCCAACTGAAGACCGGCCACCACTTTTGATGGATACATCGTAGGTTTCAATTCCTGCGCGTCTGCCAGCGTGATCTTGTCCGCAAACATGTATTGCAGTACAGAATCTGCTTTCATGTCTTTGTACAAGCTATCTAGTGTATACGCTGCTGCAGGATTGGCAGCTTGCTTTTCCGTCAGGCGCAGGGTCATATAACGGCCAATGGAATAGTTGGTAGGTGCAAAGAACGTATTGGCTGCATTGACCTGCTCTTTAAGTCCGTAGTGATCGATTACTTTCACCAGGGTATCAAAAAGCTTCCAGGGGTGCTGGGCCAGGTAATCGTAGGTAGTAAGTGGTGTCCTGGGATCATGTACACCGCCATCCGTGAGGTAAGCTGCTTTTTTGCAGGAAGTAGCCCCGGCAAAGATGATGATGAGAAGGATACCTATTGAATAACTTTTCATAATTTCTAGTTTTAGCAGTTTACATTTTGTCTCTCCAGAAAGGCGTTTGCGTCAGTTTGGTGTTCAGCTGAATCAGGATCGGATCTACCGGCCAGTAATATTTGCCTTGCTGAAATTGCGTTCCGTCCATGCGCACAATCGCACCAGTGCCGTTGAACTTCAGGGTACCGGTTTTCCGGGCCAGCCTGATGAGGTCATAAAACCGGTGACCTTCCAGGAACAACTCGCGTGCCCTTTCCTCGATCACTGTTTCGAACAAGGTATTGTCGGGGCCTGTGTAGGCCGATACATTGTTGATCGAGCGGATCTCATTGAGCAGTGTACGGGCTTCACCAAACGTGGATTGTGCTGCCAGCGCTTCCGCTTTCAACAACTTAATATCCGCCAGCCGGAAAACGATGATGTTGTTGAGGTTGATGGGCGATGTATTGTTGGCCGCTGTGTAGATGATATTCGAGTATTTGATATTGATCGGATCAACGGTACCCCAGTAAGCGAAACCGTTCTTACGGCGGTAGTCATTGCTATCAGCGGTGTTGGGGAACAGGTTGTTCAGCGTACCCACATCCAGGGTAAACTGTGAGTTACCCAGGTTGGTCGCCAGGTAGGGCGTTTTGAGTGTCCTGAAGGCAATATCACCGATTACCGGGTTGGTATGTCCCGATCCTTCAGTATTCGAATTCTTGGCAATCTCAAAAATCCCTTCCGTCGTGTTGCCTTTAAAAATACTCAGGTAAGTCGTGCCATTGCTCCGGTTCACATACGTATAACCACCTTTCGAAATGACGGAATCTGCAGCGACGATCACTTTATCGTACTCCCCTTTCCAGGCATAGATATGTGCGAGCAGCGCATAAGCAGCCCCTTTACTGGCACGGATTGGCCTATTGGCGCTGGCGGCTGCCCAGGTCATTTTGGGCAGAGCAGCTTCCAGGTCTTTGATACACAGGTTCAATATTTCGGCCTGCGGTGTACGCTCCAGATTGGGCGCCAGTGCAGCGTCAGCTACTGATTCGGTCACCAGCGGCACATCACCCCAGATGCGGGCCATGTAGAAGTAGTTAAAGGCCCGGAGAAAATACGCTTCTGCCACCAGTGCATCTTTAGCAGCCTGCCTGTTGGCCGATGTGAATTGATCCACGGGTATGCCTGGGATGTTTTGCAGACAACGGTTTGCCTGGTCGATCGCCCGGTAAAAATTATCCCAGCGACGCAACCGCAGCAGACCGCGGTGTAATTCGGTGGCAGGAATAAAAAATCCCCAGTTGATATTGCCGATATGGTTGATGTCTTCCCCGGGCAGGTTAGACATGAACTCGTCGGTGGCAAAATCGCCATAATAGTAGTGAGACATTCCCTGCTCCATCAGCGAGGTGCGGGTGAGTGCATAAGTACCCGCCATGGCGTTGTTGGCTTCCGCCTCGTTGTTCCAGAAATTGCCGTCGGTGGCCGTGTTGATGGGCTTCCGCTCCAGGAACTTCTGGCAGGAAGTCAATGAGGTTGCCAGTAACAGGGCAACAGAAAGTTTATTGATAATTCGGTTCATGTTCGCAGTTTTTAGAAATTAAGCTCAAGGCCAAATGTGAACTTTTTAGGAAGCGGATAATCGTTACCATTGGTATAGCCATCAGGGGAAACCAGTTCAGGATCGGGAACGGTCGCATTGTGCAATACGAACACGTTGTCGATAATGCTATAGAAACGGATGCTGCGAAGTCCTACCTTTTTGGCGAACTTTTGCGGCATGGAATAACCCAGGTTGATGTTCTTCAACCGGAAGAAGCTCGCATCTTCCGTGAAGATGGTTTGAGCGATATGCCATTTGTCGACCGCATTGTTGATCAGTGACGGGAAAAACGCTACGTCACCGGGCTGACGCCAGAAGTCAAGGCCGCCGAAATCAGAAGCCGGGCCAGAATAAGGTCCCCAGCGGTTTACTACATCATTGCCCGCAGAAGCCAGCTTATCAGATAAATAACCATTCCACAGCGTTCTGCCTGAAATGAAGGTGGCCAATACCTGCAAGGTGAAATTCTTGTAAGAGAAGCTGTTGACGATACCGCCGTACAGTTTTGTCTGGGGGTTGCCTTTATAGATCTTATCGAGGTTATCGATGTTGTAGTCGCCATTGATATCTCTCTTGGCACCATCGCCAGCCCCGAAGAAGTTACCACCATACCAACGGATGCGCTGACCGGTGAGTGGATCTACAGGTACATCACCCTGTGTAGGATAAACACTGGGCACATCCCATACCAGGAAGCCGTACATGGGCTGTCCAATGGTAAGGGTACGTTGCAACCAGGGCTGGCCATAGACGAAATCACGATTACCATCGGGCAGTTTGGTGACCAGGTTATCATTGAAGGCAACGTTCAACGTGGTGCTCCATTTCAACGGAGAGTTCTTACCAAGGTTCTGTGTGGTCAGTGTGAATTCGTATCCCTTGTTGCGTACATCCACATAGTTGTTGGAGGCGGTAGTATAACCGGTAGTAACCGGTACGGGAATGTTGAATACCAGCTCGCGGGAATCTTTGATATAATAGTCTGCTGTAAGGGTAATACGATCATTCAGGAAATTCGCATCGATACCCAGGTTCATTTGGGGCGACCTTTCCCAGGTGATATTGGCAGCAGGTGCCGGCACCCCATAATTAGGCGTTATGGCTGTTACACCATTGTACGTGATCACGTTACCGGTAGCACCTGATCCGAGCGTAGAACTCGTATACGCCACATTGGTCGATAACTGACGATACTGGGCGTAGTAGTTACCGGGATCACGGCCCGTGATGCCATAGCTACCGCGTACTTTCAGAAAGTTTACCACATCCTTTAGGCCATCAAACCATTTTTCTTCCGAAACATTCCAGCGCACAGACGCGGCAGGGAAAGTACCCCAGCGGCTGGAGGAGGAATAACGGGAAGATGCATCCATCCGGAAGCTACCATCGATGCCATACTTGCCTTTGTAGTCATAGCCAATACGGGCAAAACCCGATACGCGGGAACGATCTTCATAAGTAGTAGATGCAGACAATCCCGGTCCGCTTGGAACACCTTGCAACATCTGGATGGCATCGAAAGGAACACCATTACCTCTGGCATTGGTGACTTGGTTCACTTGTTCTTCGGCACCTTGTCCAAGCAACGCAGTGATCGTATGGTCCTTGATCTCTTTGGTATAGGTCAGATAGTTCTCAACCTCCCAGCGGCGGCTATTGGAAGAGAAGTGTATGGCATCTGACCGGTTGTTGGTGGTCACGGATTTATGCTGCAGATAATCACGACGGGCAAAACCGAAATTATACGACAATGACGTGGTAAACGTCAGTTCCGGCGTGATGTTAGCGATCAAGCGGGTATTACCGTTGATGGAAGTTGTACGGTCGTCATCACGCACCTGACTGCTCCTGCCTTCATACATTTCTTTTACCTGGTCAGTTATACGCCAGAAAGAAGACGGGAAATTGGATACGCTGAAGGGATAAATGCTGGCCAGATTACCCGGACCATGCTTGGCTTTCGTGAAGCCCAGGTACAGGTCGGTAGTTACTTCAATGCCTTTGTAGGGCTTTACCGACAGGAACAGGCGAGGTGTGGTACGGGCCAGGGTAAAGCCACGCATGATACCTTCTTCTTCGTAGCGGTTCATCGAGATACGATAGGCAAATCTTTCTTCAGCACCGCCAATGTTAACGTCCACGTTTTTGATGGTGGCATCCTGTAAGAACAGTCCCTGCCAGTCGGTATTGTTGTTGAAAGCCGTGTTCAGACTATCGGTCAGGAACTGGCTCAACTGCCCCTTTTGGGTATAATCGGCCTGTGCCCGCAGAATGTCCATTTTATATTGTCTTTCAGCAACACCCGCCAATACCGGTTTCATAGCTGGCGCCGTCGAGATACCAACATAAGATGATACACGGAACTGGGGCCGGCCTGTTTTAGGTCTTTTGGTTTTGATGATGATAACACCATTACCGGCTCTCGCCCCATAAATAGCCGCCGCAGAGGCATCTTTCAGGATGTCGACCGACTCAATATCATTGGGGTTGATCGCCAACAGCGGGTTCGCATTACCATAGGCCGAGCGAACGTCGCTTACATCATATACGATACCATCGATCACATACAGCGGAGAGCTGATGCCGTTGGCTCCGATACTTCCGTCGCCATTGCTGACACTTGTATTACCCCGAATATTGACAATATTGTTTGCACCGGGTTCACCTGAAACACTGAGGATATTCAAGCCCGCAGCACGGCCTTGCAGCATCTGATCGAAGGTGGGATAAGGAATGTTTTCGATGTCTTTTCCTTTTACGGTAGAGATAGCGGCAGAGGTCTTGCGCCGTTGGATATTCTGGTAGCCAATGACCACGACATCCTCCATTCCTTTGGTATCTTCTTCCAGCACGATCTGCAGGGAAGTTCTTCCATTAACAGTGATGTTTTGTGAGGAATACCCTACAAAACTAATTTCCAGTACGGGCTTAGCAGTTTTCAGTTGAATGGTAAAGGTGCCATCGTCTTTGGAAGATAAACTGTTGGAGGAACCTTTTTCTTTGATCGTAACACCCGGCAGTGGGTTGCCGGTCTTCTTTTCCGTGATCCGGCCACTTACACTTTGTTGCGCCTGGGCAACGAGTGATGACAGGATGCATACAAAAAGCCATGGAATGCGCCAGGGCTTTGCAGCAGTCAGCATGTTGGTCATAATTGTTATTTTGTTTGGTTTATGCAATAGCAAGCTATTGCCGGCATGATACAGGCAGTAGTACATTCGTACACATCTAAAAAGGGCAAGAAATTATCTTCTTTTTACAGGGCAGGTTAATGGTTACGCATCATATGCGAAATGCTGAAAGGTCACTGACAGGTGGAATGTATTCCGTTGCCGGAACACGGGAGGCTAATAACTTTTTCATTTTAGCAAGCTTTAGGGTTGATGTAAAAGAATCCCTATCAAAGCAAACAGCACCTCACTTACAAGATGAGACACGATTTGTTTAATTGTCAATCTTACAATTAAAAGTACCTACCTTTTTGAATACGTCTTTTACCTATTTTATCATATTCTACTAAGATATTCGCTAAATGCTACGTCGATATAGCCGGCGTTTTTATCGACCAAAACCCTTATCAGGTCTTTATTCTGCGCTTTTCACCACCGGCGCCGGTCATTTGACAAAGATCAAAACACCCCCTTTGGTTGGTCACCGTATGTTGGTTATTCATTTACCTGCCACATGCTAAAAACCGGCAGATCAGCTGTTTCGCCAGCCGCTTTGGAAGATCACGGCAGTAGTATTGCCGCCCGTGTTGGTGGACAGGGGCACAAAAAAAGGGTGGCAGCTATGGCTACCACCCCTTCATGATCCTTATATTATTATATAGCGGGTTCCTGCTGACTGAGGCAATGGAAACTGCCCAGGCCCCAAATGATCTCGGTAGAGTCGATACCGACTACTTTTCGATCAGGGAAACAATCCTGGATGATCTGCAAAGCCTGCTCGTCTTTGTCGCAACGGAAAGTAGGAACGATCACAGACGCATTAGCAATACAGAAGTTGGCATAGGACGCTGGCAGTCGCTGATCATCGTATACTACTTCGTCGGGCATGGGTAGTTCTACAATATTCAGCTGCTTGCCGTTCAATAGCCGCATGGCCTTCAACTGATCGAGGTTGGTTTGCAGTAGCTCATAGTTCTCATCCACCTTATTCTCTTCGATCACGGTGAGCACCGTGTCTTCATTGACGAAACGAACGGTATCATCGATATGACCATCGGTATCATCTCCAACAATACCTTCATCGACCCACAACACCTGCTCTACGCCGTAGTAGTTGTACAGGTATTCTTCGATCTGTTGTTGATTCAGGTGCGGGTTGCGGTTAGGATTGAGCAGGCAGGCTGTAGAAGTGAGCAAGGTGCCCTTGCCATTGAACTCTACAGAACCACCCTCCATAACGATACCAGGATTATATACGGGGATATTCAACGCTTTACCGATCCGCGTAGGGATCACATCGTCGAGGTCAAAGGGAGGGTATTTGCCACCCCAGGCATTATAGCCCCAATCGACGATCACCTTTTTGATGTCGGCCTTTGGATTGACCAGGAATGCCGGACCATGATCGCGGCACCAGGCATCGTTGGTGGGATGTAAAAAGAACTCCACCTTACTGAGATCGGCACCCGCTTCACGGATGTATTTCAACGCGAAGTTTTTCATCGCTTCATCAGCCACATTGATACGCACCAGTTCGCCAAGCGACAGTTCGCGGATAAACTGAGCGTAGTACGGATAGATCGCATCGATCTTGCCGGGCCAGGAGGCTTCCTTGTGTGGCCAGCTGAGCCAGGTCGCTACATGTGGCGCAAATTCAGCGGGGAAATAATATCCTAAGCTCTTGGGAGTAACTGATTCCATGAAGGGCTATATGTTTTAAAAGTAAAATGCTCAATGTCCGATGGCAAATCGCCCTGATGGCGAGTGGGAGCCGCGAACATTGAGCATGGATATAACTAGTTCTCGTCGTCGATATAACGCTTGGTGATGGGCTGATAGGAGTCGATGCGGCGATCGCGCATGAACGGCCAATGCGTACGGTAGCGGTCACTCTTCGCGAGGTCGAGCTCCACCACTTCTACTTCTTCCTGGTCGTGCGATGCCTTGTAGAGCAGCGTACCGAAAGGATTGGACACAAAAGAGCCGCCCCAGAATTGCATAGCGCCGTTCTGCTCCAGGCCTACACGGTTTACGCTCACCACGTGCACACCATTCGCTACGGCATGGCTGCGCTGAATGGTCTGCCATGCATTGTATTGCTCGGTATTGGTCGCTTCATCCTGTGCGGTAGCCCAGCCTATGGCGGTGGGATAGAACAGGATCTCTGCTCCCATGAGAGAGGTAATACGGGCTGCTTCGGGATACCATTGATCCCAGCAGATGAGCACACCAAAGGTGGCAAACTTCGTCTTGAACACTTTGTAACCGAGGTCGCCGGGCGTGAAGTAGAACTTCTCATAATACGCCGGATCGTCGGGAATATGCATCTTCCGGTACTTGCCGAGATAAGAACCATCGGCATCGAGTACCGCAGTGGTATTGTGGTACAGGCCCTGTGCCCGCTTCTCAAACAAAGAGGCAATGATCACCACGCCTTCTTCTTTGGCTACCTTGCTCAGGGCATCGGTAGAAGCGCCGGGAATGGGCTCGGCCAGTTTGAAGTTTTCATAATCCTCCACATCACAGAAATAGAGTGATGTAAACAATTCCTGCAGGCATACGATCTGCGCGCCTTTGGCGGCTGCTTCCCGCACCTTGACTATCGCCTTCTGCAAGTTCTCTTCTTTGTTGGCAGTACAGGTTGTCTGCACCAAACCTACTTTTACTGTTGACATGTTTGCTACGCTGAATTTTGAAGTGCAAAAATAGTTTTTTAGCCGGGAACAAGACGTAAAATGAGGGTTAATAGTTGCGTGGGGAAAGAAAGGCAGTCAGGCAGCCAGGCATTAAGGCACCCTAGGGGGAAGGCAGTAGTAACCTAAAAAACACAACCCGGACTGGCTGAGCCGGTCCGGGTTGTGGTATGTTGTTGTATTTGTACGCTTGTATTACTCAGTGTCGTTGACTTCCCTCGTTGCCACTTACGCTGCCCTGCCCATTTGCTTCAGGAAAGCGACGTGCGAAGCCACTGCATAACGCACACGGGGATATTCGATGTACTCGATACCGTATTCCTTACAAGCCTGGCGGATGATCTTGCTGATCGCCGGGTAGTGGATGTGGGAGATTTTGGGAAACAGGTGGTGCTCGATCTGGAAGTTGAGACCGCCTACCAACCAGCTCACCACTTTGTTGTGGGTAGCAAAATTGGCGGTTGTTTTGATCTGGTGTACAGCCCACTCGTCTTCGAGTTTATTGGTATCAACGTTGGGCACCGGGAAAGCGGTATGCTCTACGGTATGCGCCAGTTGGAACACGAGGCTCAATACAAGACCCGCCACCAATGTCATCACCAAAAAGCTAACCAACCAGGAAGTGAACCCTACCATGTAGATCGGCAAACCCACAAACAGGAAGAGGTGAAACACTTTGAAACCCCAGAATACGAGGTGGTCACTCAGCTTCATTTTTTTCAGGGGCATGTTGCCGATACGGCTCTTGAAATATTTTTGATAGTCCAGCACGAAGATCCAGAACACGTACAGCAAAGAGTACAGGAACCAGAAATAGATATGCTGGTATTTGTGCAGGCGATATTTGGGTTGTGTAGAGCTCATGCGCATCCAGGGCTGGATATCGATATCATCATCGAGGCCATCCACGTTGGTGTACGCGTGGTGGATCACATTGTGCTTCATGTTCCACATAAAGCTGTTACCACCCAGTATGTTCAGGGAGAAGGCTGCAAAGCTGTTCACCCATTTGTATTTGCTGAAGCTACCGTGCGCACCGTCGTGCATCACATTGAAACCGATCGCGGACACTACTCCACCCAACAATACGCTTTCGAGAATGGCGAAGAACACATTCGGCGTAAAGAACACCAGGTGAACATAGATCGCCAGAAACACCACCATCAGGATCACCGCTTTCATGAAGATCGGATAATCTCCATACTGCGATTTACCTACTTCCTCGAAGTAGTTGGTGATACGCTTCTTCAACTCCGTGTGGAATGAAGGCTGTACGTTGGCGAATTTTGGCACTGCTGACATGATCTTCTAGTTTTTAAAATGGTGGCAAAGGTAATCAATCACCGGGTAATTAACGGCTAAAATTGTGCAATCGCTATGCCGGAAACGGAATTTTACCAAGACGCTAACGTATGTGACAATCAGGCGACAATATCTGTTTAGGTTTCTACCTGCACCAGCGCGTCGAGGTTCCTGATACCTATCTTTTTCTCGCTGATAAAGCCTTCTGCATATTTCACGCCGATGCGTTTGCCGAGCATTCTGGCACGGGCGATGACGCTGTCAAGAAAATCGGGGGTGGAAATATAGGTTTGTGGTTCTTTATCGCCTGCAGTACCGCTGTTGAATTGCGTACCATATGCTTCGATCGATTTCATGCGTTGCTCGAATACATCGCTGATATCGATGAGAATATCTGGCTCATGGTACCAGTCCTGCATGTAATGCAGTACATATTTCGGACGCCAGCGCGCCTGCGGATTGCCCGTGTCGTCTTTTGTCTCGATCTTGATGAGCCCCGCCAAGAAACAGGCATCGGCGATCAGGTGCCCCGCCCGTCCATGGTCGGGGTGACGATCATCGAGAATATTCGCAATTACAATCTCCGGCTGGTATTTACGAATGGCCTGTATCAGTTGCAGCTTGTGCTCTTCATCATTGCGGAAAAAGCCATCCCGCATTTTAAGGTTCTCTCGTACTTGCACGCCGAGGATTTTTGCCGCGGCAGCGGCTTCTGCATAACGCGTTTCGATCGTTCCGCGGGTGCCCAGTTCGCCTTGCGTAAGGTCCAGGATACCCACTTGCTTACCGAGTTTCAATTCATTGAGCAGGGTGCCCGAACAGCCGAGTTCCACATCGTCCGGGTGAACGCCGATAGCGAGAATGTCTAGTTTCATACCTGTTTTTGCGATTAAGCGCGACAAAAGTAGTAAAACGCGCCAAGAGCCAAAAAGTTTGGCCCGTAGCACAATTCTAACCGGTTTGTGATGAACTCTTCCGGCCTGTTCGCAGCTTATTCAAACTGGATAGGTCCTATGCTCTCAGGGGGTTCTCAGGGTTATCCCCGGGTTATGGTAGGCTAAAAACCCAAGGATGACCCTAGGATAACCCTAGGATGACCCTAGGATGACCCTGGGATGGGAGGTCCTACAGCGGTTGAACAGGCCGCCCAAAAAGGTCCAACCAGACCGTTTTCAGGCCCTGTTTTTGGCTGATTTTGTAATTGTGAGGGATTTTCTAAGGCACGAGAAGGCGTACCCTGTCCATGCAGCTATAGCCGTGGATGACCTACCAGGCTGGCAGAAACCAAAAAGAAGCAATAATTAATTGATAATCTTACATTTAAAGAGTAACGGAAAGAACTTTACAGCCCCCTCGCCCAACGAACAAGGTCGTTGACCTCGCGGGGCACCGTATTGGACACGGAACCGCGTTTTTTACCCAGTCTTACTACTACCATGTTCTTGTCGGGAATGCAGATAATGTATTGACCGAGAATGCCGCGGGCATAGAAAACTGATGGATCGGTGGGATCTATCCACCATTGATAACCATAGTATTCCGTCGGCTGTCCATCTACATCTGGTATGCGACAGGGTGTTATCGACGCTTTGAAATAATCGGGCGTAATGATCTCCTGCCCTTTCCAGCGACCGCTGTCGAGCATCAGACTGCCGATCCGGGCAAAATCGCGCGCATTGGTATTGAAACAACAATAAGCCTTTTCGTGCCCGCCGGTATGATCCGTGCTCCAGAGTGCCGGATGCTCGGCGCCCAGTGGCTTCCACAACTTCTCCGAGGCATAGGCACTCAGGCTTTTACCCGTCGCTTTCTCTACGATCAACCCCAGCAATTGGGTATCGCCCGATTTATAGCGGTGCAGGGTACCAGGTGTTTGCACGATCTGCACGCCCGTAGCCGTCTTGTAAATATCACTGCCATAATAGGCTTCGGTGGTCACCGAAAGCGGGTTGGAATAAGATTCGTCCCAGTCGCTGCCGCTGCTCATCGTGAGCAGGTCGCCGATGCGCACGGCTGCCTTGTTGCCTGCCGCAAATTCCGGGAGATAATGACCTACAGGATCCTGGAGGGAAGCAATGCTGCCATCTTTAAGCGCCGCGCCAATCAGCAAACTGGTTATACTCTTGGCTACGGAGAATGACCCCGACCACGAAGAGTCGGTATACCCCTGGTCATAGTGTTCGTACAACAATGAATCGTTGCGCAGCACGACTACCGCAATCGTGCTGATATCCTGTAGAAAAGCCCGCAAACTGTCGGGCATCGTGGGTTTGTTGTAATGCGCTGCCTGGGGCCAGGGCTGGTGATCGCCGGTAACGACGGTATTGTTGGTAAACTTCTCGTAGTCGTCAATGTTGGCAAAATTGTACCAGACTGCCTTAAACAGGTAAGTACGGCCACTGGCAAAAGCATAAATAGAGAATACGCCCAGTATGATAAGAATCGTTAACAGGAAATAACGAAGGACTTTTTTCATGAACCCCGGAAGTTTATGGGGAAGTTACACAATAAACATCTGACGACCATCTGCTGTTATAGAAGGTGGCTCATTTGGCTTTTTTCCGTTTTTCGAGTAGCTTCGCTGGTCTTTTGAGCAATAATGCGTTCATATTCAGAATTCTGAAATTTAAAATCGTACATCACATATGGCATACGACGTAGTAGTTCTCGGTAGCGGCCCCGGTGGATACGTGGCAGCTATCCGTGCCGCCCAATTGGGTTTTAAGACAGCAATTATTGAAAAAGAAAACCTGGGAGGTATCTGCCTCAACTGGGGTTGTATCCCAACCAAGGCCCTGCTGAAGAGTGCCCAGGTTATGGACTATATCAATCACGCCAAGGATTTTGGTATTGAAGCGTCTGGTAAGCACGACTTTGCCGCTGTGGTAAAACGCAGCCGCGGTGCCGCCGACAAGATGAGCAAAGGCGTTCAGTTCCTGATGAAGAAGAACAAGATCGATGTGGTCATGGGCTTTGGTAAACTGAAAGCAAAAGGTCAGATCGAAGTAACCGCCGCCGATGGCAGCAAGCAATTGGTGGAAGGTAAACATATCATCCTCGCAACCGGTGGCCGCAGCCGTGAGTTGCCCGCCCTGAAGCAGGATGGCAAAAAGATCATCGGCTACCGCGAAGCCATGGTACTGCCCGAGCAGCCCAAGAGCATCATCGTAGTAGGTAGTGGTGCGATCGGCGTTGAGTTTGGCTACTTCTACAACAGCATGGGTACCAAAGTAACGATCGTCGAGTTTCTGCCCCGCATCGTACCTGTTGAAGATGAAGACATCTCCAAAGAACTGGAAAAGCAATTCAAGAAGAAAGGTATCGATGTACTCACCAATGCCGAAGTAACCAAAGTGGATACCAGCGGTAATGGTGTGAAAGCGACCGTTAAAACGGCCAATGGCGAGATCACCCTGGAAGCTGATATCGTACTGAGCGCAGTAGGTGTTGCTGCCAACATCGAAGGCATTGGTCTCGAAGAGACTGGTGTTAAGACCGAAAAAGGAAAGATCTCCGTTGACAAATACTACCAGACCAATGTGCCCGGCATCTATGCCATCGGTGATTGCGTACCTGGTCAGGCCCTCGCACACGTAGCTTCGAAAGAAGGTATCATCTGTGTAGAGAACATTGGCTACAACGAAAAGAAATACAACCACCAACCCGAAGCACTGGATTACGGCAACGTACCGGGCTGTACTTATTGCACGCCTGAGGTAGCGTCTGTAGGTCTTACTGAAAAGCAAGCCAAGGATGCAGGCTACGATATCAAGGTGGGCAAGTTCCCGCTGACGGCTTCCGGTAAAGCGGTAGGCGCCGGTCATACCGAAGGGTTCGTAAAAGTGGTCTTCGACGCTAAGTATGGCGAGTGGCTGGGAACCCATATGATCGGTTACAACGTAACGGAGATCATCATTGAAACCGTAGTAGCCCGCAAGCTGGAGACTACGTACCATGAAGTGCTGAACAGCATTCACCCGCACCCAACCATCAGCGAAAGCGTGAAAGACGCGATCGAAGTGGCGTATGGCGAGGCGATCCACCTGTAATCAAGTTATTGCACATATTGTACAACGGGGCTGTATCGACCATACGGCCCCGTTTTTTTTGTATTATCCGTATCAACGTGGTGGCTGTAATTGCAGGTCGCCTGTACGGCTACCGGGTACCAACGTCCAACCCGCTGCCAGTTCCAGCGTCCAGTCGGCAGCGCGGATCGTGGAGCCATTGTCTGTATTATCATTTGGCTGCAGTCCGCGTGTCGACACAAAGAGTCGCTGCCAGTTGTGCATCAGTGCGTCGCCCGTCACGACCATTCTCCCCCATTTGTCGGTGATGGTCAGGGTAGGATACACTGTGCCTTTCTCCCCCAGCGGAAAAAGCTGACTGGGGTTGAAAGATACACTCATCTTGGGGGTGAAGGTCAATTCCAATACCGGGCCTTCGACGAGCTTGGCCCAATATGCTTTTTCTTTCTTCAGCCGCTGCCGTTCGCGCGCTGCTTCTTCCTGCCTGATGCGGTCACCGGCATAATATTTCGCTGCCGCCTGTACCCTTGCAGCATTCGGTACCTCCTTCGACAATTGGTAATACTTTGCCAGCAATGCAGGAAAACGATCGCCCGCCTGCAATACCTGCTGCCATCCCGGACGAATTTGCGATAACAACATGCCATACACAGGTCCCGTGAGGTAGGCAAAGGAGCGGGCAAAAGAAGGGAACAACACCGTTGCACTGTCTGCCAGACCTGGCAGATAGCTGGTATCCTGCGCAGCGATACCACTCACATACACGCCCGTAAATTCTGCCAGCCCTTCATTCCATTCAAGGGCTTCTTCTACCTGCCTGGCAGCCGGGAACCGCTGGTAACGCCATGCGCGGAACCAGGAAGCCCGTTGCAAATGCTGCCGGCGTATACGGTCCTGCGACCGCCACGCTGCCGCCAGGGCTGCCAGCTCGAGCCTGAACCACATGCGCCCTGCTTCGCTGTCGAGGTGATCACAAACCGGACTGGCGCCTGCAAAGCCAAGCGCCGGCTGCACACGGTGAAACAACTCGTGCGCCATCAGCTTCTCCTGCTCCGCCTGATCGGTCGGTAAGGGCAGCATCAGCATCGTCCATGGCACCCCGGCCCATTGGGTGGCCGTATTGGCGATATTGACCGACAGCGGCAGCTTGCCGGAATAGACAGCCCCCACGGCTTGCAGCAGCCCCTGTGTATCGGGCTGGTTGGCAAATACCCGACGGGTAACAGGATCCACCAGCAATACCGGCCCTGCCAGTGTGCAGCCCCACAATTGTGCGGCAGGCGTTGCGCACAAGCGGTTGATGGTCGCAAAATGCCTTGCTGCCAATGATACACCGCTATCGCTGTCCGACTGCGCCAGCAAGCGGCCGTAAACAAGTACCAGTAAAGCTATCAGCCAATATTTCATATCAGTTTTTGCACAAAGCTGGCATAGCTTCCCCAGCTGGTAAACTTAATTATAGCAAGCGACTGATTTATTATAGGAGGTGCGCTCACTACACGTAAAAGCCTGCTACAATCCCCTGAAGGCCTACCCGCTTGCCTGCAACTATACTTGCTCCTGCAAAACCGGCATTTGCTATAAATCGCAGTGGCTAATGTGGGTAAAATCGTACTTTACCGCTATGCGAAAAGCTGCGCTATCGGTCGCCTTTTGGGGGCTGTTTTTTCTAAGCTGGCAACAGGTGGTGTATTTCTATGTCGATAACATCGTGAACCGCCTGCTGTTTACCGCCTTCGATGTAAGTCAGGTCATCCTTGTCTTTTATATCACCTATAGCATCATCACACCGCGCTTCTTCCATCGCCGTCGACAATGGCTATTTGCAGGGGCGCTGCTGGTGACCGTCGTACTGGCCAGTTTGCTGCTGCATTATACCATGCTATTCTTTCTGCGGCGCGCTATCATTCCCATCCGGTTCAACTTTACCTGGACGTATCACAGCATGATGGCCAACCGCTATCTTATTGCCTTGCTGGGTGCACTGGCCGGCCTGATCGTGAAGTTATCGGTACAATGGCTGCAGGCGCGCCGTACCCTGGCCGAAACGGAAAAACGCCAGATCGCTGCCGAACTCCTGTACCTTAAAACACAGGTGAACCCCCATTTCCTGTTCAACGCCATCAACACCGTATATATCCAGATCGATGAATCGACAGAAGCCGCCAAACATACATTGAGCGCTTTTTCGGATATGCTACGCTACCAGCTGTACGAATGCAACCAGGAAAAAATTCCCATCGAAAAAGAAGTGACCTACCTCCAACACTACCTGACGTTGCAACAGTTGCGGTTGGATGAGCGCTACCAGTTGCAAGTTGACTTCGACGACCATTTGAAAGGCTTTCAACTGGCGCCATTTGTGCTGATGCCCCTGGTAGAAAATATGTTTAAACACGCTGGCGGACAGCCTCCCATTCTTATACAGGGTAACCTACGGTACGAAGGAGGGGTTTTGTATTTTTACAGCATCAATTCCATCGATGCGGGAGGCGGGCAACCGGGCTCCGGCGGCATAGGGTTGGCCAACCTGCAAAGAAGGCTCGAACTGATCTATCCTGGCCGCCATTCGCTCACCACCCGTAAAGGTGCAGAACAATATGAAGTATGGCTGACGTTGCAACCGATATGATCCTGCATTGCCTGATTGCCGATGACGAACCCATCGCCCGCACCGGTATGCGCAAACTGGTAGAGCAGGTACCCTTCCTGCACCTGGCCGGCATTGCAAAAGATACCGCAGAGATTGGCCGGTTGTTGGCACAACAATCCGTACAACTGCTTTTCCTCGACATTCAGATGCCCGGCGTCAATGGCATCGATTACCTGAAAACGTTCCACGAGCCACCCCGGGTCATCTTCACAACTGCCTACCCCGAATATGCCATCGAGGGGTACAACCTCGATGTGCTCGATTATTTGCTCAAGCCCATTACCCTTACTCGCTTTCAGAAAGCAGCCAACAAGGCCAGGGATTATTTTCTGCGCCCTGCAACAGCTACGGCCACGGCGCCGGCAGATCACCTGTTCGTCAAAACCAACCGGCAATTGGTAAAAATTGCCTTCAATGACATCTTATATATTCAGGCCATGCTGAATTATGTCATCCTGCACACTACCCAACAGAAGATCATCACCTATGCTTCTGTAAAATCCATGCTGGACAATTTACCCACCAACCGCTTCTGTAAGATTCACAAATCATATATCGCAGCCATCGATAAGATCAACGGGCTACAGGCTAACGAGGTGATCATAGGTACACACCGGTTGCCCCTGAGCAGGAACCATAAAGACAACCTGCTGAAGCTCCTGGGCAACCGTATTTAGTCACAATAGGATGCGCAGTGACAGGAAAATCATTTAAGAGGCCGTCGCCCCGGTATAGCCCCCAGGGTCTATTCGCCACCAGAATAAAGGTTGGCCCATCACATAGTACCCTTTGCCGGCGTTACTACCTGCCTTAAACGACAAAGCGACCCCGAAGGGCCGCTCTGTACTGGTTGAAGTTGGAACAAGAAAAAGGTATACTAGTGCCATTAGTCCGTGGCCGGTATTTCTTTGTGATCTTTGTCATACTATTTTCCTTGTCTGAACGCGGTAGGCAAGCACTATACGTCGGTGCCGGTGGCTCGTCCAGCAAGGCGAGCTACTAACTGCCTTGTGCCTGCTTGCTGCCGAATACTTTTTTCAGGATCTCGGTGGTACGGGCTACAGGATCTTTACGGATCTTCTGCTCTTCGAGACTTACCTGCAGAAAGATGCCGTCCATGGCTTTTCCGGTTACGAAAGCTGCCAGATCCGGATTGATCTTATTGGTAGCAAAACGATTGTAATTAGTAAATACATCCGACCAGTATTTGGTGGCGCCTACTTTGCTCAGCGACTGCTCGATAACGGGCCGGAATGCTTCTGTAAGTTGGGCAGTGGTCTTTTGTTTGAGGTAATTGGTGGCTGCAAAATCGCCGCCTTTCAATATACCAAGTGCATCCTGGATAGTCATGGTCTTCACGGCATTGACGAAGATGGGAGCTGCTGACTTGGCAGCATCTTCTGCAGCACGATTGACGGAGAGGATGGCTTTGTCGACCAGGCTACCGAGTCCAACATCACGCAATGTCTTTTCTACTTTCTGCGCTTCTTCGGGCAGCAGGATCTTGATGGCTGCGTTTTTGAAGAATCCGTCGAGCGCAGACAGCTGATTGGCCGATTGCTGCGCGCCTAGCGACAGGGCTTCTTTCAAACCCGACACAATGTCGGCATTGGAAAGGCCACCATTGGCAGTTTGGCCATAGTCTTTCAATATTTGATGAGCTGTATCACAACTACTCATCATGATGGTACAGAGCAGTAAGGCGTAGATCGATCTTTTCATTAGGAATAATTTGAGGACGAGTGGATTACCGATTATTTTTGTTTTATGTCAACCGCAAACGTACAATATTCTGATTGCTTTTTCCGTATGTGTGTGGGTAAATTAATGGACAGGATATTGCACTACTCCCCTGCTAATATTAATTTCGATTACAGTTCCGGTATTCTATAAATAGACCATATGCAAATCTCCATCTGGGAAAAAGAAAGTTTTTACGCACCAAAAGATGTCATTATCGTAGGCAGTGGACTGGTGGGTTTGTGGAGCGCTTACTACATCAAGAAACAAAATCCTAAATGGTCGGTGGCTATCGTTGACCGTGGCATCATCCCCACAGGCGCCAGTACCCGCAACGCGGGCTTTGCCTGCTTTGGCAGTGTAACAGAGTTACAGGATGATTTCAACAAAATGGGGGAAGACAAAACCCTCGAACTGGTGAGCATGCGTTACCAGGGATTACAAAGGATCCGAAAGGTATTCGATGAAAAACTGATCGACTTCGAACTTTGCGGCGGCTACGAACTCATCTCCTCCAACAACGATCCTGGGGTGGAAGCCCTGGAAGAGATGATGGCGGGCGTGAACAAGAAACTGAAATCAGCCGTCAAGACCGGCTCTACTTTCAAACTCTCCGACAGCAAGATCAGCCAATTCGGTTTTCACAATGTGGCCCACCTCATCGAGAATAAGATGGAAGGCTATCTGCACTCCGGCAAGTTGTGCCAGGCCTTGTTGCAGCTGGTACAATCGATGGGCGTTACGGTTTTCAACGGCGTGGAGATCGCCCGCTATGAAAAGATACTCGGCAAGATCGTTTTATATACAAAACAGGAAATCCGGTTCACCACCGGTAAACTGCTGATCTGTACCAACGCCTTTGCGAAGGAACTGCTGCCTTCCATAGAGATCATCCCGGCAAGGGGACAGGTACTGGTCACCTCGGCGATGCAAGACCTGAAATTGAATGGTACTTTTCACTTCGATGAGGGCTTCTATTATTTCCGCAATATCGGTAACCGGGTATTGCTGGGCGGCGCCAGGAACAAGGCTTTTGAGGCCGAGCGCACCACCGACATGAATACCACAGACACCATTCAGAAAGAGCTGGAAAAATTCCTGTCCAAATACATTCTGCCCGGCAAAGAATATGCAATTACCGACCGCTGGAGCGGCATCATGGGCATGGGCACCGAAAAAATGCCCGTGGTGAAGGAACTGGCCGCCGATATTTATTGCGCCGTACGGATGAGTGGAATGGGTGTGGCGCTGGCGCCAATCGTAGGCGAAAAAGTAGCCAATATGATGACCAATTAAGACATTGAAGTACGTTTACATAGGGACCCGCCCGGTGCTGCCACAAGCTCACCGGGCATTTTGTTGCCGCGGCGCTATTGTCCTTTCAGTAGTTTGTACACTCTCCGAACGCCCTGGATCTTTACGAAGTAGATGCCATCCGGCAAATGATCGATATAGATGGCGGTGTTGCCTTTGGTCAACTGCTTCTGCATCATTTGCTGTCCAAAGCGGTTGGTGATGGTCAGCTCTTTGCCCAGCAACTCCCCTTCACGACCTTCCTGCAGGGTAAAATAGGTGGTTGCCGGACTCGGATACAGTTTGATCTCTGTGCTGAGCTCCCGAATGGGCTCTTCTACCGGCTGGTCGATGATCACGACCGGCGTACCGGTCACTCCTTTGGAAGCCAGTAAGGAATTACGGGGACCGCCGGGCTCAAACAAGCTGCGCATTCTGGCCCGCTGGCCCTGGGTGAAGAGATTGAGACAGGCATCGTCGGTAAAGTCCATGAAATTACTGTACATATCACCAGCGGCGTCGGTTCCACAGGAGATCTGGACGCCTGAGGGGCATTTACGGGTGGGTAAACGTTGCTTTGGTGTATCATCGATCTGATCATCACCACACACCTGGTCGCCCCAAAGGTGCATCAACCCCAACCAGTGACCAATTTCATGGGTAGCTGTTCTTCCCTTATTGTAAGGCGCTGCTGCGGTACCCTGGGTGCCAAAAGCGGTTGGCGCAATCGCAACACCATCTACTGCCTTATCGCCGCCCAGTACACTGGTGTAGCCCAACAGGCCACCCGCCAGCGTGCCTACCCAGATATTGAGGTAGCTGTCGGCGTCCCAGGCATCGGAACCACCTTTGCTGGTGTATTTGATGCGGTCGTCCAAACCATACATTTGGATATTGCTCGACTTGCGTAGGATACCAGTGGTCTTTTGTCCTTTGGGATCGATCCTGGCCAGTTCAAATTCGATCTGGCAATCGGCCGCCAACTTTTTGAATATCGCCGGGGTAAAGACGGTATCGGCATTCAACCTTCTGAAATCCCGGTTCAATACATCGATCTGCGATTTGATCTGGGCATCGCTGATATTGTTTGCAGGAACATTGTACAACACGTGAACCACTACAGGGATCTTAATGATCGTGATCGCAGGAGCATCACCGGCACCCATTAAGAGCACATCGCTTTGGGGACGTGCCAGCGCCTGGGTCATTTTTGCTGCGAGCGCAGGATTGGCCTGCAACTGTTGTTGCTGGTATTCGAAGGAGGCACATGGGCGTTGCGCACAAACGCTGCCAGCCATCAACAGTATTGAGGAAGCGAGTACAACATGTTTCATTGGTAACGACTTTAGAAGGCATCACATAGGTCCTGGAAGTCGTTTCATAAGGGTGCCCCTTTGTGGGCGGAAGGTTATTCTGATAGGAAGATGGGCGTACTTGTGTATACAATGGATCATGCCACAACAGGCATGGAATAGAGACTGTGTCAAACACGATATTGGAAACAAGTCAATGAAAAAGTAACCGGGTATTCAAGAGGCAGATCACAGATCTTATACATCGAGCCACCCGTAAAAGGAGCAGAAAAAGGATAGGAAAATTACTATTGAGTGGTATTCAAACGATAAGCACTGTAAAGCAAGCAAAAGTTTTCAATAAATCAAAGCACTTTACCAAAATTTTCGGGCCTGTATAAGCCTTAACTTAGGGTCAAATTGTATTTTTGGAACCTGAGGACCATTAATTTATGAAGAAGATACTTTCCATAGGCGTAGTCGCCGCCATTGCGTTGTATACCGTTTCCGCCTCCTGTACCGACGAGCCGAAGCCCGATAAAGGCGAGACCACTGGTAGTGTGGCGGCGCCCCCTGCCGCGATCCAGTTTACTGTCGTCAATAAATTCCCCTTCGATACCAGTTACTTTACCGAAGGGCTGGAGTTTTATAAAGGACAGCTGCTGGCAAGTTCCGGCGGCAACAATGAGAGCAGCCCCTACCCTTCTGAATTTGGTATGGTAGACCGGGCCACCGGCAAAGTGACTCCCAAAGCCAAGCTGGACAAAGCCAAATATTTCGGAGAAGGCATTACGGTTTTCAACGATAAGATCTATATGCTTACCTGGACCAGTGGAGTGGGCTTTGTGTATGATGCCAATACTTTCAAACTGATCAAAGAGTTCAAAATACCTGCCCCACAGGGATGGGGTCTTACGCATGATTCTGCCTCGCTGATCATGAGCGATGGATCGAGTAACCTGTATTTCCTCGATCCGGAAACCCTGCAGGTTAAAAACACCCTGACCGTTACCCACAACAGCTCGCCCCTCAACAACATCAATGAACTGGAATACGTGAATGGGGTGATCTATGCCAACCGGTGGATGGAAAACGTCATCCTGAAGATCGATGCGACCACCGGTAATGTATTGGGACAAATGGACATGGACAGCCTCGATCAGCAGGCCAAAGCCACCTATCCCGGTGCTTTGGAAATGAATGGCATCGCCTACGACCATGCTACCGGCAAGTTGTTCGTAACCGGTAAGAAATGGCCCACCCTTTTCGAGATCAAGCTTTTGTAATACCACGCGGTCAACCGACCGGCTCAATAGAGATGCAGCTCCACCGACTACTTGTTAACCACGTAGATCACCGAGCTGCATTTTTCTTTATTGCCTACCGCTTTGAGGTTGGACACCAGGCCACGCCAGAAACCTTTTACCAGACTGGCTTTGCCTGTTTTGTATTTTTCGCTGAGCAGGCTTACATAAAAGCTATCAAACCACATGGGTCGGGTGGCTTTTACAGACAGACCGTGGCGCTGCAGCAAAGTGCGCATGGAAGCGGGAGAAAAATGATACAAGTGCCGGGGCACATCGTAGGCCGCCCAATGGGCCTGGTAGTACGTGGCGTCGTGTGAAGTATAATTGGGGACGGCGATCAGGAGTACGCCGCCAGGTTTCAGTAATGCTTTCAATCGTTCTATATAATCATCCAGCTGGTGCACATGCTCCAGCACATGCCACATCGTGATCACATCGAAGTGCGAGGCAGGCAGATTGAAGAGATCACTGCTATCCTGCAGGGCAATACCGTGTTGCTCCTGTGCCCGCTGGCGGGTTTCCGCATCCGGCTCCAGTCCCGTCACCTGCCATCCCTTCTGCCGCATAAACGCAGCAAAAGCGCCTACGCCAGCACCCACATCGAGCAAATTACCCGTGTTGCGACCACTGACCGATTGCACCAGTGACCGCTTACTACCCAATGTATAGTTCCGCACCAGGTGATACAACCGGTTGACCAATCCCTTGCTGGTATTGGTATGTGAAATATAGTTCTCGGATTGGTAATAACGGCCGATGGCAGCTGCGGCCGGAACATCCTGGGTAAAGCGATGGGTGCAGGTAGCGCAGTGCCATACGGCAAATGCTTCCTGCGACACGGTATAGTCCTGTACCGACAATACCTGCCGGATGGTAGTAGCCTGGCAGGCGGGGCAATGTGTATAGTGAATTGGGTCCATTTTCTTCGGGTGCAAAGAAAAGAAAGAATGGGCAATTCAGCACAGGCATTTCAATAAGAACCGGCCAACCAGGGGTTAGCGGGCCGTATTGATGTGCTGCTGGTTACCCGTTGAATTGATGGAAAAACCGTTTTTGTAATAGTGAAAGAAGATTGCGCTCAGGGCTATAAACGTCAGGATGAGGGCATAGATCCACCAGGTTTTGTCTTTTACCGGTACTTCTTCCTCCGTGGCATCCATCGATTCTACCGGCATGAACTCGCGGGTTACCTCGCGGTCGCCCACCAGCATGGTATGCTGGGTTTTGCTGTGGATAACCCGTGTGGCATGGGCAGGTTGCTGGGGGGATGAGATGGCCCCTGCAGCTTCAAATACGATCTCTCCGGAAGCATCTTTGCGCAGTGCCCCTACTCCTTTCCACTCCACGGCTTCTTCTGTACGGAGCCGGTTGCGCAGGTCATACGCCCATTCGTTGTACCATTTGATGGCCTCGTAATCGGCCATATCCTTTTGCTGGGCCAGATAGGTAAAGAAATCCTTATCGGGCGCATCGAAGTATTTATCGAAGCGGAAATGATAGGAAGGTGGCAGTATCTGCTTGTTCACAAAATCCGTCTGCGCCGGGATCCGCTCGATGTAAACGGTTCCCAACCCCGGTATGCTGATACTCTTATGCTGCAGCAAATAACTGGTCAGCGCTTCTATCATATTCCTCCTGATTTATATGTATTGTTACAGGGCGCAAGATAAGGCTTCGCCGCTAAATCCTGCTATCCTTCCCCCCTAACGCTGGTTGAAGGAATATGTGATGCCGCCCAGGATATTAAATCCAAAAACGTCGTACTGATTCCAGCGCTGGTATTTGTTGTTGAAGATATTGTTCATCTGCAGCCAGAGGTTGAAATTCTTCGTGATCCGGAACTCCGCACCGGCGTTCAGGTCGAAAGCGGCGGGGCTTTTGCCATTCTCGCCATCTTTCCGGCGATATTGCGCACCATCCCAGGCCCAGAGGTCCGAATGCAACCAGAGGTCTTTCATCACCTGCCAGCGGAGGCCTACATTCAGTTCGACCGGGATCATACCCCAGGCTTTCATTTCACGCTCTACCTTGGTAAACCAGTTGAGGTTGAAACCGGCAGTAGCATTGAACTTCTCGCCGATATTATATCCTACTTCCGAATGAATGTTGACGACATTGACCTGGGGATCGTAAATGGTGAGGAAGGTCTTGCCGTCTATCGTATCGTTTACGAAAAGGGCAATATCACGGTATTTCTGCAAGCCTACTTTGGCCGAGTAGGTAAAATGCCCTGCGACCGAGCCCTTGAAACCAGCATACAATTCCGTTACACGCGTATTCATCAAAGAATCGGGCTGGGCGATCCAGGGATTGATGGAGGCGAAACGCTGATACGATCCTTTCTGGTAATAGCCAATCCAACCCAGTTGCAGGGTCAGCTGTTTATCGCCCGTAGAGATATCGGCCATCAGGTTGGGCAGCAGGTTGAACTTCTTATCCTGCCAGGTGGGCAATATGCCGCCATGCAGGTTCAAGGTGGGTGTTTTATACTGCAAAGCAGTTCCTACCTGGTATAAATTGTTGTTGTCGGTAAACTTGGTTCCCGGCGTATTGACCGAGTAGTTGGTCAGGTCGGCCGTAACACCCAGCTTAAAAGTGAATTCATCGCCAAAGGTTTTCTCCAGTGGCAGGTTGATCACCGTATTGGACTCCCGCCCTTTGGGACTGTGGTTGTCATTAAATACACTTACCCGCATACTGGGGTGGTAATTGATACCAAACTCGGTAGGCGCCAGGTTATGCATATCTGCTCTTGCCTCGATGGTCTGGAAGCGCTGACGCAGGTCTTTTTTGGTAAAGATCAGCGAATCGGGCTGGTATCCATAGAGGTAATAATCATTGCTGCTGAAACCTACGGAACCGTTCCATTCGAGGTTCTTGGGTGTTTTGTAAGTAACCGCTGCCCCTACTTTGGCCAGACTGTTCTTCTGGAAAGCCTGGTCACCTTTTGAATTGTAGTAATTGGCAAACACATTGAAGAAGGTGGTTTGTCCGTCGCCAAAACTGAAACCCGCTTTCACGTAAGGCTGGTGTACGTTACCAATACCCACTTTGATGTAGTTGCTGTTGACCCAGCTATTGAGTGAGTCCATCTGCAAAGCTACCGGCTTGAGTTCGGCAGGCTGGTAGGTGAAATACAGGTTTTGAACCGGAATATTGTATAACAACGTGGGTTTCGACGTATCAGCAACCGGCGGGGCAGCGTTGAAATTGATCTTCGAAGCCTCACGAAGTACAGGTTTGAACGTGGAGGTAATATCAATCGTTTTGCGTTTGGTAGTATCCTGTGCCAGGGCAGCGATACCTGCTCCCCAGAAACATGCACCCAGTGCTACTACTTTAAGAACTGCTTTATTATTCATCTGCAAATTGATTCTTTGTTAATGGATGGATTCAACAATAGCTGCTCTACTCGACCTTGCTGCTCTTCTTTTCTGCTTCCGTGGTTTCTTTCAGTTTACGCACGGCTTCCGAGCGCAGCTCTTCGATCTTCGCATTGTCCACCACACTCTGGTAAGTAGCCTTGGCATTGAAATAATCCTGCTGCTTGAAGTACACATCGCCCAGTACGATATAAGCCTTGGTAACCCAGTGTTCGTATGAACCGGCTTTGTTGATGACCTCAAAAGCCGCTTTCTCGGCCTCTGGCAGGCGGTTCTGAGCCAGGTAGCTGTTGGCGATCTCGTAGCGGGCTTCGGCACCATACGCCGATTTGCTCAGTGACACGACCGTACGGTAAGCAGTGATCGCCTGGTCGTATTCTTTCGCATTTTGGTGCGATTTGGCAATGGCCAGGTTCGCCAGTACCTTGTCGTCGGTACCGATACCTTTCTGCGCCAACAGGTCTTTCGCATTGGCTACCGCCTCTGCATATTTCTGCAACTGGTACTGGCTGCGCAATAAACCACGCATCGCTTCCAGCTTGTTTTCCTGGGAAGAAGCGAAATCCTTCAGCTTCGTAAAGTATTTCTCGGCTTTTGGATAATCTTTCAGGTCGAAGAAATTGAGACGGGCTGCATTGACCAGCGATTTCTCGCCAAATTTGTGCGGCACCCGGTCGGACAGGATCTCATACCCTGCAGCCGCCTTGGCCCAATCCTTCTGATTGAAGTAGATCTCGCTTTTGTAATACAGCGCCTCCAACGAATGTTTGCCGTCGGGGAACTTCGCGAGGTATTCTTCGAACTTTTTGGCAGCTGCCGGGAAATTGCCGTTGTTGAATTGCACTTCCGCTTCCTGGTAGGCCAGTTCATCCTCTTGCGTGGTCGTTACTTCCTTACCCATCTTACGGGCAAAAGCTACGTATTCGCTGGTTTTACCCTGCTCGATGTAAATGATGCGGGCGTTCTCCAGGGCTGCATCTGCCTCGGGTGCATTGGGGAACTGCTGCAGGAGCGCAGAATACTGGTTGAGCGCTTCGGAATTGTTATCGAGGTTGTAATAAGCGATACCCATCTTCAGTAATGCTTTGGGCTTAAGCGAAGAGTTGGGATCACTCACCACATTCTTGAGGTAAGGGATCGCTTCGCGGAACTGCTCGTTGGCCAGCATGGTCACGGCAATTTCCATATTTGCATCGGCGATAAGGCCTGAGCTGGGATAGCGACGGCTGATGGTCGACAGCAGGTTGATCTTCTCCTTGCCGTTGTTGACACCAGCGATCATCGCTTTCTGGAAGGTTGCATAATCACTGGCAGGCCAGGAGTATTCCAATACTTTGTTGTACATGGATTCCGCCTTCTTATAATCGCGGGCCATGTAATAGCAATCAGCTATGCGAACGTAGGCATCCTGCTCGAGCGCCGAAGCATTGAGCCGCGGGATTCCAGGCACCACCTGCTCGAAGAAACCCTGTGCCAGTTTATAGTTTTCCTTTTTCAGGTAGCTATAGCCCAGGTTGTATTTAGCATTCGCCGGGTTTACTTCTCCATTGACCACACTACCCTTCAGGTACTCCTGGTAGTAGCGGATCGCATCATCCGTCTTATTGAGGCGATAGGAGATCTCCCCTTTCCAGAATTGCACATAGGGCAATACGGAACCACTGTTGGGATCGATCTCTGCACGGGTCAGCAATTCCAGGGCAGTTACCAGCATACCATCATTGGCGAGTTCAGTAGCGCGGCCGTATAATATTTTGGGGTAGAGACGACGTGCATTGGGTGATGGCGACTTCACGCTTTCCAGCAACGCGAGGGCATCCTTGTAGTTGTTGGTATTGGCCAGCACACTCACCATCAGTTCACGGGCCTCGTTATTGTATTCCGATTGCGGGTAGGCCTGGATAAAACGTTGCAACTCTGTAAGCGCCAGATCCTGGTAGCCTAGTTCGTAGGAAAGCTTGGCATAGTTGAACATCGAGATCTCTTTCTGCTTCGCATTGCTGTTGTTGGCAGCACCGATCAGGAAAGCGTTGCGGGCATTGGCTTTCTGGCCTGTCTTCAGGTAAGCATCCCCCAGCAGGTACATGGCATTTTGTGCCAGTGAGTCATCTTTACCGCTGATTTGCTTGAACCCTTCAATGGCTTTGTTATAGTTATTGGCTTTGTAATAGCAATACGACAGCTCGTATACGTCTTCCTTGCGCACCTTGTCCGATTTGTTGACATAGGTTTCGAGGTAAGGCAGGGCCTTTGCATACTGTTGCTTTTCAAAGTACGCATGCCCCACGATCTGGCGCATTTCGAGGTCATAGTGCAGGTTGCCTCTTTTCAGCTTGTTCTCTGCGTACTCGAGGGCCTTGTCTTTCTGACCGAGCGAATAGTAAATGTTCGCCACGTAGTAAGGCACTACTTTGCCATAGTCAGGATGATCTTCTACGACGGCAAACGCATCAAGGGCGTCGCGGTATTTTCTGTCGTAGAATGCTATGAATCCATAGTAATAGTTGGCGTCGATATAGTTGGGATCGGTCTTGATTTGCCGGATGGCATCAAAAAGCGGTTTTGCCTTGTCAAACTGCTTGGCATTGAAGTAAGCATAACCCAGGTGAAACTTCATGTCGGCGATCTCACGGTTGCTGAGGTTTGCGATATCAGCCTTTTCAAACAGGGGGATCGCTTCTGCATATTGCTGCTGCCTGAAATAGTATTCTGCCAGGTGGAAGGCCATCATCTGGGTGCGGGCCTCATTGGCCTCCAGGTCGATGAAGTTCCTGGCGTTCTGTTCAGCCGCCTTTTCGTTTTGCTTGAGGGCGCAGACGATCGTGTAGTACCGGATTTCCTGGTAAGGCAACGCCTGGTTGGTGATATCCGCCTCCTTCTGCTTCAGCGTGAGATCCTTCAACAGCGGATAAGCCAAGCTGTACTGCTCCCGTTGAAAATATTCTTTAGCCTGCTTGTAAGAGGCCTGGGGATCGTCGAGGAACTTTGTTTGTTGGGCAATAGAAAATTGGGAAAGACCAAGAAGAGCAATGATAGCTGTCGATTTTTTCATTCCCTGCTTTTTTATTCAATTCTTTTTTTGATTCCGGGGAACAAAAAAAATACGAATAGCGAATCGGATCTTGAGTGTTCTTGCTTAATTCCAGTTCGGCATTCGTAGTGCTTCTGTTGGCTCCCCTGCTGGGTTTTTAACGTGGTAAAGTTTCTAATTATTTTATGTTCAACCAAAGATCGTTCCTAACACTGTGGATAAGTGCAAGGATTAACAATTCTTTTTGTTTATGTATAGCCAAAACAAAACCATTATTTTTGAAAAAATATCCTAACCGATGAGCAAACTCATATCAACAAACTACAGCACAGGAGCCTTTAATTTCGGAGCCCTGGTATTGCGTCTGGCAGCAGGTGGACTCCTTATCCCACACGGATTCGACAAGCTTGCTCACTTTACTCAGTATAAGGCAAAATTCATCAATTTCATGGGCATCGGCTCTACCGCCTCGCTCTCCCTGACCATCTTTGCGGAGCTGTTCTGCGCGCTTTTCGTGGTATTGGGATTGGCTACACGACTGGCTGCCATCCCACCCTTCATCGCTATGTTCGTAGCACTGTGGAAAGGCCACAACATGGATATATTCGGTAAAGGCGAACATGCGGCCCTCTTTATGTTTGCTTTTCTCGTGATCCTCGTGATAGGCCCCGGCAGAGCCAGCGTAGACGGTGCCATGGGCAAATAACACCAACCGATTCAGCTAACCATTTACATTTTCAAGCTAGCTTATGTTCATTGCGGAGACCAACATACGCGTTCGATATGCGGAGACCGATCAGATGGATGTCGTTTACTACGGCAATTATGCGCAGTACTTTGAAGTTGGACGTGTAGAGGCCATCCGGCAATTGGGGTATAGCTACAAGGACATGGAAAACAGTGGCGTCATGATGCCGGTGGTAGAGATGCAGTGCAAATACCTGCGGCCGGCACATTATGACGACCTGTTGACCATCAAAACCATGTTGCGGGAACTGCCGGAAGGCCACCGCATCGAGTTCAACCAGGAAGTGTACAATGAACAGGGAAAATTGCTGACGGCCGGAAAGATCGTGCTCTATTTTCTGGACATGAATACCAGAACCCGCACCCATATGCCAGCCCCCTTGCGAGCGGCGCTGGCACCATTTTTTACCCAGGCAGGAAGTTAAAGATTCCTTAATCGAGCGACTATTGCATGATTGGGAAGAAACGTATTTCTTTGCACCACCAATCCAAGAAAAACCAATGAGACCAATATCATTGAAAAACCGACCAAGTCCAGGATCCAAGTGAAAAACCAGTCCAGATCGCTGAAAAACCGACAAGACCAACGTCCAAAGAAAAACCAGATCCAGATCCGCTTCCTGGCAGGCGCAGCCTGAAGGAAAGAAAAACCACGACCGTCCGAAAGTCCTTTGAAAAACATCCCCAGCGGATGTTTTTCTCCTTTTAGCCCCGACCGGCCTCTATACCTCCCGCCATCGCCTCCTTCAGCGCCCCAATTTCAACCCGGCCAGCCTGCTGACGATACTATTTTTTCCCTTTGATAAAAGACACCACCTGTTGCCCCAGCGCCGGCACGATCGGCAAAAGGGGGTCATTATAAGTCTTCATATTGGCAGCCCTATCACCCGAAACAGGCTTTAGTATGTGGTTCATGCCGGGAATAATAGCGAGCGTAGCACGCGGATTGGCAGCCGACAGCCTTTTAGCATCTTCCACCGACACCTGGATGTCCTGATCACCCTGAACGATCAATACTGGCATCCTGAGCTTAGCGATCAGCACCTGTGGATCATACCTGAACCACGATATCATATAAGGCTGTATCGATGGCCTGAATACCGAATTGATCATCCGATTCACACTATCAACGGTTTTACCTTTTCCCAAACTATCCAATATGGGCAAGGCCAGGTCCCTCACCATGGGAGGCTGTGCATTGAATTGTTCTTTCAATAAAGCATCCGCCCGCTGCCCCGCCCCGGCTATAGAGATATACGCATTGGCTTTGGCATCAGCTGCCGCCAGCATACCAATCAAAGATCCCTCACTGTGACCAATCACTACAACTCTTCGAAACCGTTTATCTTGTTGCAATAGCGCTACCCAGCCACGGGCATCGGACACATAATCGTCAAACCGCAATGCCGACTCGGCTTTCATCGCCCCAACGCTGGCGCCGATACCCCGCTTGTCATAACGCAAGGTCGTTATACCTTGCTTCAACAATTCATCCGACAGCATTTTCAAAGAGTTGTTTTTCATCATCTGGTTATTACCGTCCTTATCGGTTGGGCCAGAACCTGCAATGATCAGGGCCACGGTCTCACTGTTGCCGGAAGCAGGCAGCGATAGCCAACCTGCAATATTTCCACTTTCCGTCTTCAGGGTTACCGATGTTTCCACTGGTGCCGCCTGCTGCGCAGTGACAGGTTGCGTCATGCCGGCATACCACAAGGATATACCCAGCAGGCTTAAACAAAGTTTCATAAGCTGCTTATTAAGTGTAGAAAAAAGTATTTACCGTATTTGCGCCTGGCGCCTGAATTCGATATAGGAGAAGGCGACGGGCACCACTACCAATACCGCGAGTACTGCGCCGGCCGTAATCAGGAGCGCCACATGAGACCTGATAACCAATGCTGCAATGATGATCAGGATGCCACCCACCATCCATAACCGGGCACCGAGGTAGTGCGTCTTGCGCCATACCTGCTCATTTTCCAACGTCCAGGGAGTCCGGATGCCCATGAAATAATTGGGACGCAGTGCCTGAAAATAGTTGCCCAGCATCGTCAGCATGAGACCTACGAGCGCTATCAGCCACTGAGGATTATCTATATGCCCCATTCGCGTTACATACAACAGGTAAACAGATAGTACCGACATAAAAAAGATGATCATAAAGCGGAGACTATGGTATTTATCTCCCATCTCCCGAAGTCTTTTTTTAGGATCCAGTACCGGGATCACAAACATCAGCAGATACACTGCCAACGCTAATCCCGACGGTATAACCAGCAGCAGGGCTTTACGGGACCAGTCATCCGCCACCCCTTCTATATTAAAATGCGTGGGGACCCGTTCCGGCAAGGATGCCCAAATGATAGCGAGATATCCAAAAGGCAACAGGATCAATACCCACAACAGCAACTCCCTGATGAATCTGTTCATAAGCTATTTTTTTAGGGTGAGTATGAATTGCAGCACATCGTCCAGCACGGTGGTATTGATAGAATAGGTAATGTACTGCCCTTCCTTCACCGTTGTTACCAAACCTGCCTGCTTGAGTTTGTCGAGATGATGCGATACGCTGGGTGCTGCCATGTCGAACTTGGCGGCTATCTCTCCTGCCGTCATATCGCGTTTGCGCAAAAGCTTCAGGATCTCCCTGCGTGCCGGGTCATTCAGCGCTTTAAAAACCTCGTTCATGGAAGCACGTGCGTATTTATATATTTAGACAAATGTCTAAATACTATCTGGCATTACCAAATCGGTCCTTGCTTTTTTGATAACCGTCAATGTCGCTGAGGGGAAAGGAACAGTCGCGGTTCAGGCATTCAACTGTCCGATCTTTTTACGGAGCATGACCCGTTCGGCCTCTACACGGGTCTGCAGCACAGCCTGCTCGTAGTGAAACCGGGCTTGCTGCCGGTCGGTCGTGCTGTACAACTCACCTGCAAGGAGATGATAATACTGGTCATGCGGAACTGTAAGGGCTTCGAGTGCCGAAAGCGCCGATGGGGCTCCCTGTACCCGATAGATCGCATACACCCTGTTGAGCGCCACAGCCGGGGAGGCATTCGTGCGGGACAACAGATCGTATAATTGCAGGATACGTTGCCATTTTTCAGGCGAGTCTTCTTTCCTGGAATGCCAAAAAGCGATTCCTGCTTCCAGGTGAAAAGAACTGAGTTCGTTACCGGCCCCCGACAGGTGTAGATATTGATCGCCCTGGGCTATTAGTTCCCGGTTCCACAATGCCTCATCTTGTTGATCGTACAAAATTAGTTCACCGGCACTATCTGTTCTGGCCTCCAACCGCGAGGCATGGTAACACATCAGGGCCATCAATGCGTGGGTTGTAGGCAGACTGGTTGCCTCATGGTCTGCCAGGAGCTTGCCCAACCGGAGCGCCTCCAGGCAAAGATCTTTGCGTAGCACATCGTTTTGGCTTCGTGAATAATACCCTTCATTAAATAGCAGGTAAACAACCTTCCACACACTATCCAGCCGTTTCAGGATCTCATTGTGCGCCGGCATCTCCATGTCAATATTGCCTTCCCGCAACTTCTCTTTAGCCCTGAACAATCGCTTATTGATGGTTTCTTTATTGGTCAGAAAGGCATCGGCAATCTCGTCGATGCCAAACCCGCAAAGTATACGAAGCGCGAGCCCAATCTGTGCCTCGGCAGGTATAATAGGATGACATACGGCAAACACCATCTGCAGTTGACTATCCTGTATGTTTTTCGTGGAGAAATCAGGCTCCTCAGGATCAGCTTGCATTTCCTGGGCCTGCTTAACCGCGGGAAGCACTTTTTGCTGCAGGATCTTATCACGCCTGAAATGATACAACGTTTTTTGTTTGGCCACTGCATACAACCAGGCAACCGGATTGGGCGGCAGACCTTTCATACCCCAGGTTTCGGCTGCCTGCAGAAAAGTTTCACTGACAAGATCTTCAGCCGTCTCGATATAAGTCAATCCAAACTGCTTGCTGATCACAGCCACCGTACGGGTGAACTCCTGCTGAAACAATTGCCTGATATCATTGTCTTGCTTTTGCATGTGGCTACCTGGTATATATTATAGACGATGATCCGAACGGATCTCAAATATAATGCGTTTGCGAATAGCACCTGGAAAGCCGCCACCGTACATCGTTTCAACAACGACGTAACTTTACCCCCATGAATAATGTTAAAATAATTAGGCGGAATGTAGACCTTGAAGTATATTTGTCTACCATTTAAGTAGACTTATAGAAACCACAGTACCAAATCAACTATTATGACACCTTTAGTAACACATCGATCCCTGCTCCGGAGCACTCATGCCTACCAGTATTGCTCCTTATACCGCTGTTAATATCATACCATAAGAATACCACTTGGTGTGGTTTTGACGATCAGGAAGATGGCGCTGGTTGATCATTTGCTATGCAACAAATGAAATGCCACTTGCATGCCTTCCCGGGTCGTAGCGCCTATTTATTTTAAACACTCAATGCAACCGAATGAAGCAACGTTTCCGGATGTGGCTAATGGCTATTCTATTGTTACCATTGCACATCTTCGCTCAAAATGCCACCTCCACCATCAATTCTGTACTACACGGAAAAGTGACCGATCTTAAAAAAGGCACCCCACTGGAGGGAGCCAGTGTCGTCATTAAAAACACCACGCACAGTGTCGTAACCGACCCCGACGGCAAGTTCACTTTCCGCACGGGCCAGAAACTACCCTATATCCTGGTTATCAGTTATGTTGGCTATAAACCGCTGACAGTAACTGCCCATACAGAAGACATCGAGATCAAACTGGAAGAATTACCTAACCAGCTGGAAGAAGTAGTGGTAACTGGTGTAGCAGAAGGAACCAGTCGCAAGAAACTTTCTTTTGCGCTTACCAAAGTAAGCACCGAACAACTGAATACAGTGCCCGCTACCGATGCCTCACAATCTCTGCGGGGTAAGGTAGCAGGTATTCAGATAGATCAATCTGCCGGCAACCAGAGCGCCACCGTGTACCTGCGCGGCGCCAAGTCCATCAATGGCAACATAGCCCCCCTGCTGGTAGTGGATGGCTATGTTACCGGACTGGGCCTGTCGGACCTGAATCCACAAGACATCGAATCGATTGAAGTAGTAAAAGGTGCGGCAGCCTCCGCCTTGTATGGAACACGGGGAGAAGGTGGTGTGATCCAGGTGATCACCAAAAAAGGAAAAGGACTTAACAAAATTAATATCACGGTAGACAACGAATACGGGATCAGCAATGTACAGCGTACACCTCCAACATCGCAATTGCACTTTTACAAGGTCAATGCGGATGGTACGTTTGTATTGAGTTCCGGCAACAACCGTACATTGGATTTCAAAGACAACGGCTTTTCGCTCAATCAGCATCCCTACACGAAATACAACGACAATGTGGGCAATATGCTGAGCAACAATCCCTATTATACGAACTACGTGTCGATATCGACAGCCGGCGAAAAATTCAACCTGTTTGGATCCTTTCAGAATCAATCCAAAGGAGGTGTTGCCGGCCCCATCGAGCCAGACACCCGCAGAACCGCCCTGCTGAATGTTGGCTATAAGCCCAATAAAAACCTGGAGGCAGAAGTAACGGTGCAATATTTCAACAGAAACACCCCTTCAGCCTCTTTATCCTCCAGCGGAGCGGGTTCTGTATTGTATTCCGCGCTATTGTATGAACCGTTTGTAGACCTTACCGAACGCCAGGCCGATGGCCGATACGCCTTCAAACCCTACGGTTTTGATATCCAGAAGTTCAATGTGGGCAATCCATTTTATCAGTTGACGTATCGGGAATATGCAAATGCCAGCAACAACCTGATGCTCGGTGGCCGTTTGAAATACAAATTCTCCAAAAAGATTTCAGCCGAGGTAGCTGGTTCGTTTCAGAATGAATATGCTGAACTGGAAGACTATTATCCCAAGGGATACCAGACACTTACCGCAGATGTCACCAAAAACAATGGCTACTATGGATTGTCCAACACCCATCAGTCATCGAAGAATGGGCAGGTACAGTTGAACTACGTGGACCAGTTTGGAGATTTCGATTTCGGCGTCAACCTGAAATCAGTATACGAAGAATCAAAGACCACTGGCTTAAGTGCGTCCGGTTACAACCTCACTGCCCCGGTAAAAAGTCTGGCTGTGGTAGACGCCAGTACCCAAAGTACTTCTTCCAGCTGGAGCCAGCTGGTAAACTACGGGTATTTCCTCAACCTGAAATCTGCCTGGAAGAATAAGGTATTTATCGACGTACTGGGCCGCCTTGATCAAAGTTCCCGTTTCGGCTCTAATGTGGCCACTGCCTTTTTCCCGCGTGCTTCTATCGCCTATCGTATTTCGGAAGACATCGCCCTTGGTCCCGTCACCGAGTTGAAGGTAAGAGCTGCTTATGGCAGAGCGGGTAGTTTACCTGGCTATGGCGCCAAGGAAAGCCAGGTTCGATTGACCAACTCGGGCGGTGTGAGCTTTGTCAGAAGGGAGAATACAGACCTGACCCGCGCTGTCACTTCCGAATTGGAAGTAGGGTTTGACGCCGTCCTGTTTAACAAAATCAATATCCAGGCAAACTACGCATCGGCCTCCAGCCGCAACGATTTTATCCAGGAGCCTTCTTTCCCGCCCGTCAATGGCACTGCAGGAATCTGGAATAACCTGGGCGAAGTAAGATCCAATTCCCTCGAACTGGAGATCAATGGCAACATTATCAACGATAAAAAATGGCATTGGAATGCAGGTGCCACTTTTAGCCGGGTAAGAAGCAAGATCACCTCACTCGGCACTGTACCGGAATTTACATCGGGCGATTTCCGAAAGGCCGCCGGCATCAGTCCCTATTCTTATTATGGGTATAGCATTCTTACCAGTCTTTCACAACTCGAGGTAGACGATAAAGGATTCGTCTCCAATGCAGGCAATGGTATACTGAAGCCAGAAGATTTCACCCTCAACAAACTGGGCTTTGTAGTGCTGAAGAGTCAGATCGGTACGGCGGCAGAAACACCGGTATTTTATCAGAATGCCGCTACCGGTAATAACAAAGTGATCGGGGATGCACAACCAGATTTCCAGGTAGGATTCACCAATAGCGTAAGCTGGGGACCATTGTCGTTGTATGCCGTAGTAGATTGGAAACAGGGTGGACAGAAGTATAACGAAACCGTCAATTACCTGACGTATCAATATCGCTCCACCTTCACCGATAAAGCCGTAGCAGCAGGCCTGCCATTGGCTTTTACGACGGCGGTATTCAATGCACAACAAACTACCGACTATTGGATAGAGAACAGTGGCTACGTTTCCATCCGCGAGATCTCCCTGAGCTACCAATTGCCTGTTCAGCAACTCGGTATCGGACGTATCGTGAAAGGGGCTAAGCTTTCCGCCATCGGCCGAAACCTGTATACCTGGACCGACTTCACCGGTGTTACGCCCGAAGGTTTTGACATCGACTTCTACGCATACCCAGTGTTCCGCACTTTCAGCGGCCGGCTTACCATTAATTTCTAATTACACATCATGAAACAAACAGTCTATATAGTGCTTTCGATCGCCTTACTGGCATCGTGCAAAAAGCTCAACTTCGATGATCCTACTACGCTTACCAATGACGAGGCACTCATCAAAGTACCGGATCTGGGATACCGGCTTGCCACCAGCAGTGTACAATCCACGTTCAGCACCTCTACCAGTTCGGCCGGTACACACTTCAGTCTGCTGGCAGACCAAACCACCAATACCAATGGCAACTCCTCCTGGTGGGACTTTGCCAATGAACCGCGACTCAGACTGAACAACAATGCCTCTTATCGGGGTGCCGTTACCTGGAACACTTTTTACAACAATTTCTACCAGGTAAACCTGGACGCCACGATCACCCTGGATTATATCGAAAACCAGAAACTGGTGATCAAAGACAACCAGGGAAATGACCGGACCAAGGATTGCCAGATCGCAGCCTACTTCGCCAAGGGGGTGTCACAAGGATATCTCGGTGTCATCTTCGACAGGGGCATCATCGTAGACGCTACAAACCTGAGCACCCGTAGCTTTCCCAATTCTTACAAAGAATTGATCACAAATGGCGTTGCGCATCTCGACAAAGCCATCCAACTGGCCAGTGAGCACAACGAGTTCAAGTTCGATTTCCTGTCGGGCATTACGATCAACAAAACAACCTTTATTCAAGTGGCCAATTCCCTGGCTGCCCGCATCCTTTCTTCGCAAGCGCGTGACAAAGCAGAGGCAGCTGCCCTCGGCAATGACTTTTGGAACAGGGTGTACAATTATGCCTCGAAAGGCGTTACCTCAGATTACACCATCAAGACGGTTACCGGAGGTTATTACAACCAGTTGGTAACAAATCTTGTTCAGCGTAACGCAGACGGTTCGGGCTGGCTGGCACCAGATCTTAAAGTGGCCTACCTGGCAGACAAGACGGGCAATACACCCAAATTCTATCCCAGTACCGGCATCCTGCCCGCCATCACTTCCGATGATCCCCGTTTCTATGAGTATTTCGGTTATACCGCCAGCTTTGGCATCATGCTCGAATCACGCGGCCGTGGCTTGTTTACCAATTATTATCGCAAGCGCTGGTTCAATACCCAGAATACCTTAAATGTACCAGAGGCGGTGAATCCCTATTTTCTAAGTGAAGAGATCCGGCTATTGAAGGCAGAAGCTAAGTTCTGGCAGAAAGACTACGATGCCGCGGCCGCACTACTCAACGAACCCAACGCATCGCGTATCCTCAAAGGCAAATTGTCAGCCGTACTAGCCTCAGAAGCTGACCTGCGCAAGGCACTGCACTATGAATATGCCATCGAGATCGATGCAGCCGGCGGTGCCTTTGTACCCTTCACCTTCATGCGGAGAAACAACCTGCTGGTGGGAGGTACGCCAACCGAATATCCCATACCACAACTGCAGCTTGAGTTGGCCAAAACAACCATCTACACCTTCGGTGGCAAAAGTTTCTTCGGAGAGAAAGGCGCCTATGGAGAGGTGGCGACCGCCCCCAATGAAGGTTGGAAAGCCTCAGAATAATACAACAACCCGATTTTTCACCTACCAATAATCAATCACGATGCTTAAAAATTCGATCCCCCTGCCTGCAAGATCAGCGCTGTTCCTGTTCGGCCTGTTGACCTTCGTGGCTGGCGCCACATCCGCCAATGTTAATTTTGCCAAAGAGCAGATCAGGATCAAAGGAGAGGCCGTAGGCATTAAAAACAGCGACAAGGTTTACCTGCAACGGTATCAAAACAAGATGTTCTTTGTCATCGATTCTGCTGTGGTCAAAGATGGTAACTTCACCTTCAATCACAAGCTCGACATACCAGAACTATATGGAGTTTCCGCGGAACCAGGTGAATTATCCACACTGTTCGTTTTTATCGACACCAAGAATGAACTGGCCATTCACCTCGATACGGCGAGAGGTGGTCGCAACAGCACCATTAGCGGTTCACCGGCTGCAGATCGTTACAAGTTGTACCAGCAAAATGCACGCAATACAAATATTGAGGCATTCATCAAAGAGCAGCCTGCTTCCATCGTATCTGCCTTTGTACTGTATCGTTACTTCTCCCCCAGCCTGTCGGCTGACGAGGTAGTTAAATACACCAACCTGCTCGATCCCTCGTTGTCGGGAACTCAATATGTGAAGTTGTTGCGCGAGCTGCCCGCCTCGCTGCGGAGCACTGCGATAGGAGAAAAGGCGCCGGACTTCGAGTTACCCAATCCGGAAGGCAAGCTGGTAAAACTTTCCGATCACTTTGGCAAATACCTGCTGGTCGATTTCTGGGCGGCCTGGTGTGGACCTTGCAGACGAGAAAACCCCAATATCGTACGGGTCTTTAACAAGTATAAGGACAAAGGCTTTTCCGTGTTTGGTGTGTCGCTCGACAGTAAGAAGGATGCCTGGATCCAGGCTATTCAAAAAGACGGTTTGAACTGGCCACAGGTATCCGACCTGTTGTTCTGGGATAGCGGTCCGGCAAAGCTGTACGGTATTCGTGGTATTCCCGGTAATGTGTTGCTCGATCCCACGGGTAAGATCATCGCCCGCAACCTGCGTGGTGAAGACCTCGAAAAGAAGCTGGCGGAATTGATCCACTAACCCATCGTCACCATAGGAAGCAACCAAAAAGGTCCGGGCAGTTAGCCAGGACCTTTTTATTATCGTCTGTCTTAAGGATAACAGGAACCTGGCAACCACTATTGATATACCGGCCTGATCTCCACGCTACCACCCGCATCGAGGGCAGGGCATCCGTTGGCCAGGGTAGTCGCCTCCTCGATATCGGCTGCACTGACCACCAGGAAGCTACCCAGTCGCTCTCTGATCTCCACAAACGGGCCATCTGTAACTACTCCACCCGCCCGTAAAACTTTTCCTTCATCAGCCAGCCGAATACCGGTTTGTACCAGCTTGCCCTGGCTGGCAATGCCTCCTACCCAGTCATGCCATTTATTGTACAACTGTTGCATCTCAGTAGGTGAGGTCTGACTATGATCATAGCTGGGTTGACGGAACAATAAAATAAACTCTTTCATGGTATACTCTTAAATGATTGTAGATGCTGTTAGGCGTATTGGCCGGGTTGATAGTTACCAACTTTTGCCGGGAAAGCAATATTAATACGATTATAACTGTTGATGGTAATAACTGCGACGGTTAGATCGATCAGTTCCTGCTCGTCGAACTGCTGACTCGCTGCCTCATAGATATCATCGGGCACATGGCCTGCAGAAAACTTTGTCAATGCCTCAGCCCAGGCGAGTGCTGCCCGCTCCTTTTCACTGTAAAAGGGAGTTTCTCTCCAGGCATCCATCACCAGCAGCCGCTGAGCAGGCTCACCTTCGGCCAACAGATCCTTGGAGTGCATGTCCAGACAGTAGGCGCATCCGTTGATCTGCGAAACCCGGTAGTACAGCAGGTTCAATAACCTCTTTTCGACAGGTGATTTTGCCAGGTAAATAGCGAGTCCGTAAATGGCTTTCATAGCGGCTTGTCCTTTTGCATGGATGTTCAGTCTTTGTGTCATGATCTTTATTTTTTATTGGTATAGTGTGTTTACATACCAATAATGACTGACCGAACAAGGATTGGACAAAAAAGAACAATTATTTTCAGAAAAACTTCAACTTGCTGATAATCAATATCTCTACACCTTATAAGCACTCACCGCGACCGCCGCTCTCTCAAACAAATCGGGATAGTAAGTCACCAGGCCATGCTCATCGACATCAATGACTGCTTCGAAATCATTCGGCACGTTTTCAAACTTGAACTGTCCTTCCTGAAGACGGGTATATTGCTGCTGAACCGGCAGTACGGTTTGCTCCAGTATATTGAAATAAACAACATCTATCTGGTGGGTGGCTGTTGCATCAAACGACAGGCGACGAATGGGTAAGCTATTAGTAAGACAGGTAAGCGTGATATCGACATCGGTGCATTGGTCGAACTGGGGGGCTGCCTCCCCCTGCAGCCACCAGTGGCTCCGTGCATCACAGCGCAAACTCCATTGGTGTATTTCATCGCGCAACTGGCATTTTATCTCCAATTCCCGGGTCTCCCATTGTTCGTTGGCCAGCAGATAATAATCGACCTTGTACAAAGCCTGTTGGTAGTGTCCCACGATGGAAGATTGTACTTTGACGCACTGCCCGGTTACTTCAACAATACAATTCTCCAGCGAATGGTATTCGATGCCTTTCCAGATAATATTGTGCTGCATGTTGCTATCGCTACAAAGACCATTCCCGCATGCTGCCCCACCTGCAAGGACAGCCACCTCCTTATTTAAGCAGGTTCAACACCTGGTACATGGCTTTAACCATCTCGCCCGACGAGCCGTCGTAATTATTGGCAATGATGGCGAAGCTATATTCCTTTCCATCCCTGGCAGTATGATAACCGGCAAATGCACGAGCTCCGCCAATGGAGCCACTTTTCATCTTCATGCCATTGTATTCGGGCAGGCAATGGTAAAAGGAGGAATACCAGGGCCGCGTCTTCGCGTATTGCAGCACCTGTACCAGCGAGGTTGTAGTGACCCTGTTCTGTGGCGACAGGCCACTACCATCCAGCAAGTGAATGGCTGCCTTGTCGATGCCCCTCGCCTGCCAGAAATTACGCAATAGCTCGATGCCCCTGTCGGTGGCAGCGGGTGCCCCTTGCTGTGCAGCCATCGTTTTGACCAGCGCTTCCCCATAGAGATTAATGCTGCGACGCAGGAACCAATAATTGATACTATCCAACGGCGGAGAGGAGATGGAACTTACGGTATGCCAATTATCCGGACTGCTTGTATTGACTGGTACGATATCTACCTGGCCGCTATTGTCGATACCTCCACCCGCGAGAACAGCTGAAAAAGCTTTGGTCAGGGCCATAGCAGGATCTGCCAGGGCGCCGGATATCGCAAAAGATCTTTCATTTACAGGAATGGTACCTGCCACGAGCGGCATTTTACCAGGTACCGGGCTCAGGTAAATATAGGCGTTGTCGCCACTGCCTTTTGCTGCCGACTTCAGCTCATTGATGTACTGACTGTTTGGATCACTATCCTCCAGTATCGAAACCGGGTCATTCACAGTGGCGCCAGATCGCAAATGCAGGTCATACTGATTTTCCTGCCAGTTGATGCCATAAGCACCCGCGCCGTAGTAATTGCCGATGTCCTGCCAAATCCATCCATCGGGAATTCCCTGATGTGAAAATCCCACTGAATAAGGAATGATGGCTCCATCGATCCCACGGGTGATCCCCAAACGGCGGCAATCGGCCAACAGTTGTTTCAACACGACCGAGTCTTTGGTTTCCTTCCATCGCCAGCTACCCAGCGTGGGGTCACCGCTGCCGACTACGTACAGGTTGCCTTTCAATCTCCCAGCCCCTATCTCGCCATCGTGACGCAGCTGCATAGTATACCGGAATGAAGGCCCCAGTAACTCGAAGGCGGCGGTACTGGTAAAAAGCTTTTGGGTGCTGGCCGGTGCCAAACCAATATTGTTGTTGTGCGCATACACCGGTTTGCCGGTTTTGGCATCTGCCACGTATAAACTAAAGATGGCATATTTCATGGCAGGAGTCGCTTCCAGCTGCCGCACAGCAGTGGCTAGCTGCTGGGACAACGCCTGCCCCTTTGAAGGAGTAAACAATAAGATACTACCAAGGAACAGGAGTATATATTTCATGGTGCTCATGCTGACATTTGAACCGGCAACGTACCGAAAATTCATGAATTGGCACGCCGGCCTGGTGATTAAGTGGGTTGTTTGCTTATCCCCTACCTTTGTTGCCCAATTGACAAGCTATGGAACAGGTTTTTGCATCGATCATAACGATAGGCGATGAATTGCTGATAGGACAAGTCGTCGATACCAATAGTGCCTGGATGGCACAGGAACTCAATAAAGCCGGTATCTGGCTCAAGCGCCGGGTAGCAGTGGGTGATGACAAACACGAGATCATCAACGCGCTGGAAGCGCAGGCACAAGATACCCAGATTATCCTGATGACGGGCGGTCTTGGCCCTACGGCCGATGACATCACCAAACCGGTACTGGCCGATTATTTTGGCGGTAAACTGGTCGTGCATCAGCCTACGCTGCAACATCTTCACCATCTTTTCGAGAACATATACCGGCGCCCCCTCACTGATCGCAACCTGAAACAGGCAGAACTGCCAGACGTGTGCACCGTATTGCCGAATCTACGTGGTTCAGCCCCTGGCATGTGGTTCGAAAAAGAAGGACGGATCTACATTTCGCTGCCCGGTGTACCACATGAAATGAAGGGCCTGATGACAGCCGAGGTGTTGCCTCGCTTGCAAAAGCATTTTACCATGCCCCATATCGCCCACCGGACTATGCTGACAGCCGGCATCGGCGAAAGCTTCCTGGCCGATGTGATCCAGGAATGGGAACAACAACTGCCAGCTCACCTCAAACTGGCCTACCTGCCCAATTATGGAATGGTACGGCTGCGTATTACGGGATCGGGATCCGACAAAGACCAGTTGGAGCAGGAACTCGATGAGCAATTTGCCAGGCTAAAAGTACTGGCCAAACAATGGATGGTGATTGATGAGGATCTGCCATTGCACGAAGTGGTCGGCCGCCGGTTAAAAGAACAAGGCAAAACGATGGCGACGGCGGAAAGCTGTACCGGCGGTTACATTGCCCACCTTATTACTTCGGTACCCGGCTCCAGTGCCTATTATAAAGGAAGTGTGATTTCTTATGCCAATGAAGTGAAGGAAAACCTGTTGAGCGTATCTCCGGCCACCCTGGCCGCCACGGGCGCCGTCAGCGAGGATACTGTACAACAAATGGTACAGGGAGCGCTCTCTTCGCTGCACACAGATTATGCCCTGGCAACCTCCGGCATCATGGGTCCAGATGGCGGTAGTGCCGAAAAGCCCGTTGGAATGGTTTGGATAGCAGTAGGTAACCGGGAAAAGATCGTCACCCAGCAGTTCAATTTTCGATTCGACAGGATGCGGAATATTGAACTGACGGCCAACCACAGCCTCAATCTCCTGAGAAAATTTATTGAAGAGCATGGCTGATGCGAACGATTGTTAGTAAAATCATTACCTTTGACGCCTTATGGCCAGATAGTTATTGTTTGTTGTTTGTGTTGATTGCATTTACTTTGTAGAGCATTCTTTATCAATTAGGTGTGCAGATTGCAAGTAGTTGTCAGACACAATCGACAAAGACAGGCCAAAAACTAAATTTTAAAACCAGAATCTCATTATGGCAGTTGTTGACCTGGTGATGCCTAAACTGGGCGAGAGTATCATGGAAGCTACCGTGCTGAAATGGCACAAGCAGCCCGGCGATCCGGTAAAGCTGGATGAAACCGTGCTGGAGATAGCTACCGATAAGGTAGACAGTGAGGTGCCCTCCACAGCTGAAGGCGTTATCGACGAAATATTGTTCAATGTGAACGATGTGGTACCCATCGGTACTGTGATTGCGCGTATTCGCACAGGAGCAGCGGAGCCTGCTGGCACCTCGCCCAAACCGCAGCAACCTGCTACCACGCAACAGGCAGTACAGCAACCCGCCAGGCCGGTAGGCGAGCAGGCAGTTGTGCATACGACACCTGTCAATACCGTCAATGGTAATGCGGGACGTTTTTATTCTCCTCTGGTACTGACCATTGCCGCCGGAGAAGGTGTGAGCATGAGTGAATTGGAAAAGATCCCCGGTACCGGCAACGAAGGCCGCGTCACCAAGAAAGATATTCTGCAATACGTAGATGCTAAAAAAGCGGGCAAACCGATCGAGTATATTCAACCGGTTACCACGCAGCCCAAGGCAACCCAGGCTGAGGTGATCAGAACCCAGGAGTCGAAACCTGCTGCCACGCCCCAGCCTACCCAGATCACCACCTATTCGGGCAATGTAGAGATCATCGAGATGGATCGCATGCGCAAGGCCATCGCTCACCATATGACCAACAGCGTACAAACCAGCGCCCATGTGACCAGCTTTACAGAAGCTGATGTTACCAACCTGGTTTTATGGCGCGAAAAAGTAAAGAAGGAATTCGAAAAAAGAGAAGGTGAAAAACTGACCTTCACCCCGCTTTTCATAGAGGCCGTGATACGCTGTATCAAGAAATATCCCTGGCTCAACAGCAGCGTGGATGGAGATAAGATCATTTTGAAGAAAGATATTAATATCGGCATGGCGGCTGCCCTGCCCAGTGGTAACCTCATCGTACCGGTGATCAAGAACGCAGATCAACTCAACCTGGTGGGCCTTACCAAGCAGGTAAATACCCTGGCCAACAATGCCCGCAACGCCAAATTGAAACCCGACGATACACAAGGCGGCACCTTTACCTTGACCAACGTTGGCACTTTTGGCAGCCTGATGGGCACTCCCATCATCAACCAGCCTCAGGTGGCCATTCTCGCGGTAGGAGCCATCAAGAAAAGACCTGTAGTGATAGAAACAGAACAGGGTGACTCCATTGCCATAAGGCATATGATGTACCTGTCTATGTCATACGACCACCGCATTATCGACGGAGCCTTAGGCTCTACTTTCCTCAATGCTGTGGCAAAAGAATTGGAACATTTTAACCCGGAAAGGGAAATTTAGTGTTGTGTTGCTAGCTTTTAAGCCAAAGCCCGGGTGCATGCCCGGGCTTATTTTTTTGAATACGCTGAAGCCGCTTCCTGGTCTACCTGGCAGATTGCGATGCTTCGCCAAACTTTTTACGCTCATAGGTTATTTTGGTACCCAGCCACTTTCTGTATCGGATAACAAACAGGTTATCAAACTCGGTATCTGGCAGGTCGCCCGGAACCTCTACCCGCCCACTCAACCCATTGACAATATCATCCACGGTATTGCTATGTCCCACGATCAAGGCATTTCGCTTTAATCGCTTGAGCTGACCAATAAAGGCCGAATCCGGCTTCGGCCCATATGTTTGTACGTTTAGCCCCTCATAAATGCGCAAGGGCTCCGCGGTACTACGGGTACGCACGGTATTGGTAGCGTAGAGGTAGGCAATTTTCTTGTCTTTGAGTTCCTCCTTCAAGTCATTGGCCCGCAGTTCACCTTTAACGCTCAGCGGGGGATCGTTGGGGGTAGATAGGGTGATGCCAGCGGATGGCACAGCTTTTTCAGCATGCCTTACCACATAATAAGTATGGCTGCATGACGTTAGGAATAAACAAATCAGAATGTTGGTCGAAAAGCATTTCATGTTGGTCGGTTTTAACATCTTAAAATTAAACGCCAATTCGGAATAGCCATCAAATTTTCGTAAATTCAATAAACCGCTAAACCATTTTTACAAGGTGAAAGACGAGGCTATTGTATCGGTTGTATGAACTATATGAAAACGAAACAGGCTTAGCGCAATCAATTGCCCCGGCGTCATCTTCAGACCTTAAAATTCTTACCAGATGAAGACACTCTCCGAAACCTGGTTCGCTGATGGGTACATTGACTTTGAACTGAAGAAATACACCCTGCTCGCTTATCTCCAGGAAGTGAACAAGTATTTCGACGCCAATAAACTATACCCCCAACTCGCCGATGTTATCTTTCATTACAACAACCTGGTCGCTTTTCGCGAAAACAAGAAGTACCTGCAGGAACAGTTTCCCAAAACGCTGACTGGCATACAGATGGAAAAATTGCAACTGTTGTATGAACAGATCATCCAGGATGATGAGATGATGCAGGAACTGGAGGATATCATCAATTATTCTGCGGGTAAGATGAAAAAAGCCATTACCAACGGTACGGAGATCTACGAATTTGTTGAACACAAGCTGACCATCTTTCCGGTGGGGCTGCTCCCCCTCGACGTTCGGGAAGGTTATTTCTTTCTGAGTGAAGGAACCTACCGCCAAACACGGGTGTACCAGTACCGGCTCAGCATCTTTGAAAAGCACGATGAAAAATACCGCGCCATCAAAACCGACTTTGTCGATCAATGGCAGCGTAATATGGTCAATACCTACGAAAACATCAAGGCCGAGCTGATCCGTCAAAAGCGCGACCTACCCAATCCGGCCGTATACTCCATCGAAACGGAATTGACCTTTCCCGTCGATGAAACCTTACTGCCGGTGGCCAAAAGAAGCCTTGTACGGTATATTACCACGGCAGCATAAAAAGATCGCATTTTAAAGGCCGCCAGACAGGTACAGCGAATCTATTACTATAAAAGCCAAGTCCGCAAGCGATACTCCCTGGGAGCTAACTTGCGGACTTGTTGTATACGATGGCATTGGTGGCCTTATCAGAAACCTTTCTTCTCTTCGATATTCAGTCCCCAATCAACCCCTTTCTCAGTTGCAGGCACGCCTTCTGCGATCCATTTAGCAGCCGGAGCGCCTTTCAGGTAATGATCGAAGAACTGACCCAGGCGAACACTCAGGTCCTTGCGGTTCCTTCTTTCCACCAGGTTATGGTCTTCTCCATTGTATTGCAGCATCCACACCTTTTTGCCCAGTCGACGCAAGGCCGTGAAGTATTCAATGCCCTGGTACCAGGGTACAGCACCATCGGCATCGTTGTGCATGATGAGCAAAGGCGTCGTCACTTTATCGGCTTTGAACAAAGGAGAGTTCTTCAGGTACAAATCAGGCTTTTGCCACAAGGTAGCACCGATACGGCTTTGGCTATGCTCGTACTGGAACTGGCGGTTGAGACCTGTACCCCAACGGATACCACCATAAGCACTAGTCATATTGGCTACAGGAGCGCCGGCTCCGGCAGCGGCAAACATTTTCGTGCGGGTTACTAAGTAAGCCACCTGGTAGCCCCCCCAGCTTTGCCCCTGAATAGCCATCTTGGTAGAATCAACCCAGGGCATCCTGGCCAAATGCTTTGCAGCAGAAACAACGGAATTGTAAGCACTTTCGCCTGGCTCGCCATTCTTGTAGTAGATATTCGGATCAAATACCAGGTAGCCATTGCTCACGAAGTAAGCGATATTCACTGTCGAAGCACTGGGGGCCGGTGTACGGTAGTTGTACAAACCATCGGCATCCCGCTCGTAGAAGTAGAAGATCACCGGGTATTTCTTCTTGGGGTCGAAGTTTTCCGGTTTGAACAACAAACCTTCTGCTTCTTTTCCGTCAAACATCTTCCACTTGACCAGCTCGGCCGTTAACCAGTTATAGTCTTTCTGCTGCGGATTGATCGCACTGAGCTGGGTAAAGCTCTTCATATCAGCAGAAGTATAAATATTGGAGGACTCCTGTACATTCATACGGCCAACGATATAGGAAGTGGCATCTTTCGCTTTACGCGGCATTGCATAGGTGTAAGGTCCCATGGTCAGCAATTCGGGATCGCCAGCAGCGCTAAGCTTCTTCGTATAATAACCATCATATTTGTTGGTACGATTGAATGCCTCCAATAACGCCTGCTCATCGGGTGCAATGGTGCGCTTTTCCGTATCCTGGCGCACATAACGCAAAACAATCTTATTCTTTTTGCCGAAACCGTTGGTAACGTTCACAGGAACCTTCGCACCGGTAGGGTCAACCTGCCAGATATCATAACGGTCATTGATCAGGACGGCAGCATCATTATCGAGCCAGCCGGCAATACCGAAGGAGGAAGGATCATCGGGATGATCATCTTCATCATCATACAAATGCGCGGCTATCTTTTGGGTAACATTCCTGACCGTTCCTGTTGCTACTTCATAGGTAAAATAGTTCCTGGTAGTCATATCGTACCAGCATACAAACCTGCCGGTGGGTGACGCGGTGTAGAAACCTCTTTGTTTGTCCTTCACCAGTTTTGCCGATCCATCTGCCAGTGATATTAGGTAAGCACGTTGACGGGCAAAACCTTGCCATTGTGCTTCTACACGATTTCCCTTACTGGAAGTAGCTAATACAAAATCAGCATTGCCCTCGTCCACTAGTTGGATATTTTCTGTACTGTCGCTACCCAGCTGTACCACTTTGCCGGAACCTATGTGTAACACCGAAGCATAACTTCTGCGCAGATCATTGGTGAGTTGAACCAACTGCTGCGGCTGCAGGTAGTCGTCGTTATAGTGCCAAACATCCAGTCGGGCAGTTTCGAAATCCACGAGCGTGGTATCTTTCGGCTTCTTGACCTGTGCCAGTCCGAAGAACAATTTGGAACCATCCTTGCTGAAAGTAAGAAAATAGTTTTCACTTACAGTAAGTCCATTGCGCACACCAGTGGTAGTACGATCCACCTTCGTTTGCGCGCTATCCATGCCAGGTTTGTAATACCACAACTTATAAAACTTCGACAAGGCTTTCGATACGCTGTCTCTTTCGGCAACAAATACCAACTGGCTGCCAGTTTCATCGAACGAAATACTCTTCAAGTCATTGAATTGTTTCATGACGGTATCTACTTTGCCACCAGGCAGCCCGGCCCACAACAGTGCGGGTACGGAGCTATTGTTGCCATTTGCTTTCGTAGTCCTTATCACAAGGGCGTTGCCGGTTTCACTGAAAAAGTAGTCGCTCACCAGTTTAAACACCCTTTCTTCACCAGTTTGCAGGTTACGCAGCACCAGTTCGGTTCCCTCTTCACCATCTACAACAGAAGCGCCGGTGCTCATGCCGCCCATGCGACCTGCACCGCCTCCGCCACGCCCGGTAGGCGCAGCGGCAGGTCTGGTTCCGCTCGCAGCAGGCGTATTACCACTGCCGGCATTGCCGCCAGCTCCGGTTTCTCTCCGGGGGCCGGCCTGCAAAACCGCCATGCCGTTTGCCTTGGCCTCATTGGCTTTGTTACGCAGACTATCAGCTACACGCGCCAGGCTATCGGCCATACGCAGCAGGTTATTGAGTTGGGTAGCTGAATCGGGCCTTGCCGGGCGGGTAGTTTCCGGCAGTGATTTATCCAACAGGTAGGCAACCCATTGACCAGTTCCTTTCACCGGTGTTTTAAAAGATTTTACGCGGGCAGTCTTGGTAATATCCCCCTTGCCCAGCTCCAGGATACCCAGGCTATCCTTGGGCATATCGTTGGGTGTTTTCTTTTTTATACGTGCATCCCGTGTTTCTTTAAAAGGTGCACGGATCTTAAACACCACATACCGGCTGTCTTCGGTGATCGTGGCGCCATAACCTCGCGCAATTTCCTTTTTCCAGGAATTGTCAGCAGCTTGTATGACCAACGTCCCGTCACCTTCCTGGGGTGTTATGGCATAGGCCACATACTTGCCGTTATTGCTGATAGCACGCTCACCGATGCTTTGCCAGCCATCATAAACAGTATGGTCCAGGGGCTTTTTCTGTGCCATGAGTGTGGCAGAGAGCAGCAATCCCGGAAGCAGGTAAATAAGTCTTCTCATTTGAATGCTTGGTTTGGGATAAAATTATGCTAAAGTACTATTTGACGTTCTTTACGATAACGCATTGTGGCCAGTGGCAAATGAACTCCTTAATCGCCCCGTATCAGCCCACAGCAGGTACCACTTTCTTATGCGACCGGTAAACGAACCATGTTTGCAATAAAACTGATATGACGATCAGTGACAGTCCGATATAAAAGCTTCCTGCCAGCAGCTTATCTTCACGATACACGATAAAGGCCAGCGCGATACCATATAATGGCTCGAGATTATAAGTGAGATTGACAGTAAACGCGGAGATCTTTTTCAACGCATTCATAGACAGGTGGAAAGCCCAAACCGTACAGAACCAGGCCAATACCAGCAGCCAACCCAGATCGCTGAGCGTGGGAAGTACATGCGTCGGTGGCACATAATGCAGGTAAAAGGGCAGCAAACAGCATAAAAAGAGAAATCCCCCGCTCAGTTCATACAAGGTTACCGTTTCGGGGGTATGCTTTTTCAGCAACAGGCTGTTGAAGATCGGAAAGAGGCTACCTAACAGGGCGGAGATAAGGCCAAAGATGATCCCGGTTTTGTATTGCGGGTCGAAATGGAAGATCAGGGAAATACCGGCAATGGCTATCAGGCCCAACAAGAGTTCCCGAAAGTTGAATGGTTTACGCACGATCAATGGTTCAAAGATGGCTGTGAAAAACCCGATCGCGGAAAATGTAACAAGTGCCACCGAGACATTTGCATATTTGATGCTGCCATAAAATGTTACCCAATGCAGGGCAGCAATAGCCCCTACGCCTGTAATTTTCAGGATTTCCCGCAAACTGGTACGCTTTAACTGTTTACGCAAGAAAAAAAGGACCCATAAGGTGAGCGCTGTAAAAAGCAGTCGGTACCAGACCAACAGACCTTCATTCAAAGTGATCAGGCGACCAAGAATACCAGTAAAGCCGGCGAGCAGCACGGCGCCATGTAATTGAAGAAACGCTTTGCGCATGTGGCAAGATAAGAAAGATGCCAGCAATGGGAACGGGAAAATGGTACCGGAGGGTCCGGAACAATGAATAGCACACTAAAAAACGGAAAATACTAGCTCCATTTGACCTCTTTGTCTTCACTTTTCATGGCAGGGAACACCGCGTCGGAGCCGGTGTTTTTCACCCGCCTGCGGTAATCCTTAAAGAGGCTGTGCCAGCGAAGTTTCAACACCCCGAGAATGCCTTCCTTTACGATGCCCTTGTGCATTTTGGAAGCGCCGAACTTACGGTCTTCAAAAATAATGGGTACTTCTTTGATCTTAAAGCCAAGTTTCCAGGCAGCAAATTTCATTTCAATCTGGAAAGCATAGCCCAGGAATCGAATCTGGTCAAAGTTGAGTGATTCCAATACCTCAGCCCGGTAGCATACGAAACCGGCCGTGGTATCCCTCACCGGCATCCAGGTGATAAGACGGGTGTACAAAGAGCCGCCTTTAGACAAGAGGATCCTGTTGCGTGGCCAGTTGACGGTACCACCGCCAGCCACATAACGGGAGCCAATAGCTACATCAGCACCCTGCCTGCAGGCTTCATATAAACGTTGAAGATCTTTGGGATTGTGCGAAAAATCGGCATCCATCTCAATGATGTACCGGTAACCTCTAGCCAGGGACCATTTAAAGCCGTGGATATAAGCTGTACCTAGGCCTAATTTGCCGGTACGCTCTTCGAGGAATAACTGATTGGGGTAAATTGCCTGTAATGATTTCACAATGGCAGCCGTACCATCTGGAGAACCATCATCTATGACCAGGATATTAAAATCCTGGTGCAACGCAAATATTGCATCGATAATGAGCTTGATATTCTCCTTCTCATTATATGTGGGTATGATTACTATCTTTTCCAAATCAGGCAATCAATGAGATTCACAAATTTACGATAATTCATCCGGCGGAATTTCCCCAAGTTGCTCACAAGCTGATTTTAGCCCTTCTTTAACAGGGTCCTGTTGAATATCTCAGTGAGTTTCTGCTTGGTATGCATAGGAAAATCTCCTTTCATCATCCAATCATAATATTGGGGCTCAGCTCTTAAGACGTCGGCAACCGGCCTGCCCTTGTGTTTACCGAAATTGAAGACCTCGATACCGTTTTCAAGCACCATGCGACGGGCGAAATCAACCGTATTGTCTTCTCCGATCACTTTCAGGATGCTTTCGACGGTAGTACCCAATTGGGGGTATTTCTGCACCTGTGCTACCAATACCTCCCAGGTGGCGCTGGCGTCGGCTTCTGCTCCATGCGCTCCTTCCAGGTTCTTATTGCAATAGAATTTATAGGCGGCACTCAGGGTACGCTGCTCCATCAGGTGGAAAACCTTTTGTACATCGACCAGTTTACGCCCTTTGAAATCGAAATCGAGGCCCACCCGCAAAAACTCTTCCGCCAACATCGGAATGTCGAAACGGTTTGAATTGTACCCCGCTAGGTCACAATTTTCCAGGAATTGTTTGATCTCATTGGCAGCCTGTTTGAAAGTGGGCGCGTCTTTTACCATGTCATTGGTAATGCCATGTAGATCGCTGGATACGGTCGAGATGGGAATTTCGGGGTTGATCAGCTTGCGCTTCACTTGCTTGGTTCCGTCGGGAGAAATTTTCACGATGGCAATTTCAACGATACGATCAGTGCTCAGGTTAATACCGGTAGTCTCCAGATCTATGATCGCTAATGGTCTTGTTAACTGTAACATCAATTTCGAAATTGGGTTAATTAGTAACCTTTTTTGCAAATGTAAGCATATCTATCCCATCATAGTTGCCTGAGCTCATCAAAAGCAAATTGGCGTTTTGGTATGCCTGTGACTGCAACCATTGTACCAGTTCCTCCTTTTGATTAAGGACAACCAGCCCTTTTTTGCCAAAACCTTCTACGACTTTGGCTGCAGGCAGCGGAGGCATACGCTTCAACTCGAGCGCATGGCCCGAATAATAGACCGCAGCCACATCGGCTTTATCCATCGCTCCTTTGTACTCCGACATGAATTGCTCATTCAGACTGCTATAGGTATGCAGTTCCAGCAAGGCTATCAGGGTACGGTCGGGATACTGTTGTTTGACGGCGTCGATGGTCGCTTTTACTTTAGAAGGAGCATGGGCAAAATCCCTGTATACGATCGTTTGTCCATTCCTGGCCAGCAATTCCAGTCTTTTTGCCGCGCCGGTAAACGTAGCAATGGCCTTTACAAAAGCAACAGCCCCTACGCCCAACGCACGACACGCATACCAGGCAGCAAACAGGTTCATGAGATTGTGATCACCAAATACCTCCAACGGCGCACTTTGACCCTCTACAGTTATCGTAGTAATTCCCCGATCGATCGCATGCGTAGGAACACCATAAGGCTGGTACCTGATATCTGTCCGCTTATGATCCTCTACCAGTTTGTTCAGCACCGGGTCAGTTTCATTGTAGATCAGTAAGCCACCGGGCTCGATCTTGTTAATGAAAATAACAAACTGCTCGAGGTAAAAGTCGAAAGTGGGGAATACATTGATATGATCCCAGGCAATGCCCGTGAGGATGGCAATATGTGGAAATAGAAAATGGAATTTAGGTCGTTTCTCGAGGGTACTGGCAGGATATTCATCGCCCTCACAAACGATGACCGGCGCATCCGTAATATTAACAGACTGATCAAACCCGTCGAGCCGGGCGCCTACGAGGTAGTCGAATGCCTGCCCCGATTGTTTCAGCACATGCATGATCATGGAAGTCGTGGTCGTTTTACCATGGCTACCACCTACCACTACACGGGTCTTTTGGAGACTCTCCTGGTAAATGTATTCGGGGAAAGAGTAGATTTTCAGGCCTAGCTCACGGGCACGTTGAAGTTCTGGATTGTCACCCTTGGCATGCATACCCAGGATAATGGCGTCCAAACCTGCATGCACCTTCTCCGGAAACCAGCCAACTGATTCGGGCAGAATGCCTGCGTTAGACAGGTTTGATTTTGCTGGTTCAAAAATTTCATCATCACTACCTGTTACTATATATCCTTTTCTGTGCAGCGCCAACGCCAGCTGGTGCATGACACTACCGCCAATGGCTATAAAATGTACTTTCATAGGCTATGCCGAAAATGGGCCTTTTACTTGTTTTTTGTTCAGATCTCTTTACTCTATTAATTATACGACAGCTATTTATAACTGATTGAAGACCTTTTATTGTGTTGCCTGCAACTTTTTTTATGACCCCACTTGCAAGAACCGAATTTAGTTTGTTTCTTTGACCTATCAATCGCAATCGCGCTTAATCGCCCTCCAATCCCTACGATCTCCACTAATTTTCCGCTCCTCTGAAGTAGCTCAATCCGCTCCTCTGAATTTCCTGATGATCGTTTTTGTTTTTAGCCCTTTAAAGTTTCATCAGGCTTATTCTCAACCTAAATACCACAAAAATGAAACGGATCTGGACTATTATCGCTGTAGTAATTGCTATTAGTATCACTGTAACTTCCTGCACAGCATCTAAAGGCGGCTGTAAATCTACCCAAGGCATGGTTGGTTACCGCTAACCCCTCTGCAACACACACAAACTTTTGGATGGCATCATAGAACAACTATGGTGCCTTTTTATTTTGCTCCCGCAGCAGGCAATCGGGCCCTTTTCAAATACAGGTAATGCTTTAAAGCAAGGAAACCTATCAACAAAAGTTCGGCCTACCAACCAGCTCATATCACATGAACTGGCAGGTAGGCCGCAAAATGGCAAAAAAGCCCTCCTGGGATCAGGACGGCCTCTAACGATTGCTTGCCATATGAAAAAAAACTTATTTCTTCAGAGTGTCAGCAGCAGCTGCGGGAGAATCAACCTTTACTGCGCCAGAGTCAGGAGTAGTAGCAGGCAGAGAATCAGTAGCAGGAGCAGGTGCAGTTGTCAGTGTGTCCTTAGTTTCAGTTGCAGAACCACCATCATTGCAAGATGCTACGAATGCGCCGATTGCCAATACTAACAGGAGCTTTTTCATTTGTACCGTTTTTTTGTTTTGTTAACAGATGATTTAAGGATTAATACGCCAAAGAGGAAAAGGTAACCCCGGGTTGCTAAAAAAAATCTAATTATTTTTTAAACATCAGGAACACAGTACTTTGCGCGAGAAAATAACTTCAATTCGGGCTTATAGCCACGAATTTGGGTTACTTCTCATTAATTTGGGTATTAATAATACGGTTGAAGTGAAAACAGATCCTCGGGAAATAGCTTTATTGGAAGGACTGGCAAAAAATGACCGACAGGCCATAGAAACCATCTACAAGCAGCACTATAATATGGTGCAAGCCTTGATAATCAACAACAATGGTTCGACAGACGATGCACGTGATGTTTTCCAGGAAGCCATGATAGTATTGTATGAAAAAGCCAGGTCTGGCACCTTCGAGCTCAACTGCCTGCTGAAAACCTATATCTATTCTGTTTGCAGAAGATTGTGGTTGAAAAGATTGCAACAACAGCAAAAGTTCGTGTCGAATATAGACGTAGTCAGTGAAACTGTTCCGGTAGAAGATGAACTGGAGGCACATGGACAGCGTAACACAGAGTTTCAGATGATGGAGAAAGCTATGCAGCATATCGGTGAACCATGCCGCAGCCTGCTAGAGGCTTTCTACATTCAAAAAAGGAACATGCTTGACATTGCGGGCCATTTCGGCTATACCAATGCCGACAATGCCAAAAACCAGAAATACAAATGTTTAATGCGGTTGAAGAAACTGTTCTTCGCCGCCTACAAAAACAACACGCCGTAATGGAAGAGATGCAATTACTGGATGCCGTAGAGCGCTACATTGCCAACGAAATGCCCGCTGAAGAGCGTGCTTTCTTTGAACAGTTGCGCAAAACCAATCCGGAAGTGGACCAACTGGTCGTAGAACATACCATGTTCTTGCAGCAAATGGATCGCTTCAGCGACTGGAAGCAATATAAATCCACCCTCCACGAGGTGCATGTGCAACTGGCAGAAGCGGGCTCTATCCAGGAGAAAGCCCCCAAAGCCACCATTGTTCAATTGTGGAAAAAGTACCAGCGTGTGGTAGCCGTAGCCGCTTCCATTGCAGGTATTACGGCCCTTACCATCAGCGCTATCGCCTATTATTTTGCGCCCAAACCCGCCAGCGAGATACGTTTGCTGTCGCAGGAGCTGGCCAATGTTAAGATCAACCAGAAAAGAACCGATCAGAAAGTTGATCAGGCCCTCATGAATCATACGCCATCCTTCAGGCCACCTGCCAACCCAAAGAGTGGTGGTACCGGATTTCTGATCGATGGTAAAGGTTACCTCGTTACCAGTTCACACATTGTAGCCGACGCAGACTCGGTATATATTCAGAATACCAAAGGTGATTTCTTCAAAGTATCGACCCTCTACGTAAACAAGCAAACAGATATTGCCGTACTCAAGATCGTCGATAGCCGTTATCAACCCATCAAGATACTCCCCTACGCCCTGCAAAAAAACACGGCTGATCTGGGAGAAGAGATATTCACCATGGGTTTCCCCCGTCCCACTTCAGAGATTGTGTACAACCGGGGATACCTGAGTGCTAAAACAGGTTACAATGGAGATACCAGCACCTATCAATTGGCTATCTCGGCCAATCCCGGCAACTCTGGTGGTCCTATTTTTAACCACAGCGGAGAGGTGATCGGAATCCTGAGCAGCAAACAAAATACAGCAGAAGGTGTGGTATTCTCCAGCCGTACCAAAAACATTTTTACGGCCCTGCATGAGATCAGGAAAGATAGCACCAACGAAGACCGCATCAAGTTACTGCTTCCTTCTTCCATCAAAGGGCTCGACCGTGTACAGCAGATCAAAAAGATCGAGGATTGCATGTTCATGGTGATCCGCTACTAATAAGCATTTTTACACTGGTACTGACAATAAAAAAGCGCTTCCACTCCGGAAGCGCTTTTATTATGCGTTATACTTTTTCTCGGATTAGCTCCACAAAGCAGGAGGATATTCACCATCAGCCACGAGCTTTTCGAGGTTGGCCTTCACTTCAGGGGCATCTTCCTTATACGTCACCCCAAACCATTCGGAAGAAGTAGGAATCACCTTGATCTCACCCACCTGGTCTTTGATGAACTGGTCAGCAACGATCGGAATAAAGAACTCAGACTTCAGCTGTGTACCGCTCTCCTTCAGGAAGGTCTTGAACAGGCCTAGTGAGTAATCGAACACGGCAGCATCGAAACACCAGAAGTTCATCGATACGCTGGAATCGCGGGGCAGTTCCTTGGGCTCAAAACTATCTTCGGTCTGGATCTTTCCATCGATCATTTGTATGTTGAGACGCTCTGCAATAGCAGTCAGGTTACCAGCAGCATCTACCTGGCATACACCACGGTTTACGGTACCATTGTCTGACAAGGTCTTCAACAGCTCATAGCCGATAATTGACCATACATTGGGCTTTACAGCTGTGGTCAGGAATTTATAAGCCTTTTCAAAAGCATCACGGCCATAAAAATCGTCGGCATTGATCACGGCAAAAGGTTCCTTGATGGCATCCTTTGCACACAATACGGCATGCGCGGTTCCCCAGGGCTTGGCACGATCAGATGCCACTTCAAAACCTTCTGTAAAGGATTTGAGATCCTGGTACACATAATCTATTTCTATACGACCTTTGAGCCTTGGTTCTACGATCGCCTTGAAGTCTTCAGCAAAATCCTTGCGGATGATAAACACGACCTTTTTGAAACCGGCGCGGATCGCATCGTAAATGGAATAATCCATGATCGTTTCTCCGCCGGGTCCAAAAGACTGGATCTGCTTCATACTTCCATAGCGAGACGCCATACCGGCAGCTAATATCAATAAGGTTGGTTGCATTTATATGATTTTTAAAGATTCGGGCACGAAAATATATAAAAAATAGTGATCAAAATAAACCTTGATAACGAATAACACATATCAGACAGTCGATTGCGCGAAGGCCATTACCCAATCATTGACCAATCCACCCTGGCAACAAAAGGTTACACTCGATGTACTTCGGCTGGATCTTGTCCATCCGGTTTTGTCGGGTAACAAATGGTTCAAGCTCAAATTTTACCTGCAAGAAGCCCTGCAACAACACAAGAAAGGGATACTCACTTTGGGTGGGGCCTGGTCCAATCACCTTGTCGCTGTTGCCATCGCCGGTCAGCAGACAGGGTTGGCGACAGTAGGCGTTGTACGTGGAGAACCTTCCGGCAATACATCTGCCACTTTGCAGGAGGCTAAACGCTACGGAATGGAGTTACAGTATGTAAGCCGGCAGGAATTCCGTGACGAGAAAGCGCTGTTCGGGGCCTTGCAGCAACATTATCCTGATTACCTGCTGGTGCCCGCCGGTGGCCAGGGTGAGGCAGGCATAGAGGGTGCTACAGAAATACTTGCACTGGCCCAAGGAAATTATACACATATTGCCTGCGGCGTAGGCACAGGAACGATGATCGCCGGACTGGCACGCGCTGCCTCCCACACGCAGACCGTAGTCGGCATTACCAGCCTCAAAATCGCCGACCAGCACCACAACAGCTTGCAGGAGTGGATCAGCCTCCATGCCCCTGCTGCCAACTACCAGCTGGTATACGATTATCATTTCGGCGGCTATGCCCGTAAAACCGAAGTATTGCTCGATTTCATGAACGAACTCTACCGTCGTTATACCATTCCCACTGATTTTGTATATACGGGCAAGCTGTTGTACGGCCTTTTCGATCTGATCGGAAAAGATTTTTTCCCCCCTGAAAGCCGCATTCTCGCCATTCAAAGTGGCGGCTTACAAGGCAACCGGTCGTTGCCGCCAGGGAGATTGATTTTTTAACAACATGATTGTTAGGCCAATAACAACCAAATGGCAACAAAAACAGTCTTACCCGAAGTAACCGGTATAATATTGGCTGTCAAGCGGCCTGTAGAGTGCCAATTGCTATCTTTGCGGCACTAAAATAGAACCACCGAAAAATCCGTTATAGGCTCATGACAAGGATCTTATCACTTGCTCTACTCTTGCTTTCCATCAATACACTTGCTCAGGACACTTTGCCAAGGTTTTCTGCTTTCGCCAGAGGCAACGATAAGGTCATCATCGGCTGGACAAATACCTATCCCACGGTTTCCCAGATCAGTATCCAGCGTTCTTACGATAGTCTACGATTCTTCAAAACGATATTGACAGTCCCCGACCCCACTGTTCCGCAAAATGGCTACCTCGATGCGAAAGGCACCAATGCAAAAATGTTTTACCGCCTTTTCATCGTTTTGGACAGTGGCAAATATGTATTCAGTAAGTCTCAACGCCCCACCTGGGATACCATTCGCCAGATAGGAACGCAAAGGCCCGAAACCATGCCCGAGAACAACGCCCGCCAGCGTGTAGTGATCGCGGAGAATATGGCCCCGAAAGAAGCGGAGATATTAAAAGAGAAGATACAGGAAGCAGTAAAAGAAACGCCCAAAACGGTGGAGAAGCCTAAACCTGCACCAGAGCCGGAGAAATTTTTTGTGATCAAACGCCGCGACTCGATCATTATGCAGTTGCCCACCAAATCGCTCAGAAAGTTCCGGGATTCCATTATCCTGCGCACAAGAGACACCATGACCTTCCGCAATGCCGATACCATCCTGATCAAGCCCTTCATTCCCAAGCCTGTATTCAAACCGTCCAGGTTTGTGTACACGGACAATCGCGGCGATGTCGTTATTGCATTGCCCGACGCCCGGTCAAAGTCATACACCGTAAAATTCTTTGAAGACGATACGACTCCCCTGTTTGAAGTAAAACAGGTGAAAGAAACCTACCTGGTGGTCGATAAAACCAACTTCTTTCATTCCGGCTGGTTCCGGTTCGAGATCATTGAAGACGGTAAAGAAAAAGAACAGCACCGCTTTTTTATACCCAAAGACTAAATAATCATAGTTAGGTAAATCCCCCTATAATTGCTGATGACCCGAGCTTATTGCAGGGTCACCTGAAACACTTCTTCAAAGTGATGCTTCACTTTTGCCTTTACTTCCTCCATATCGAGCGTATAGCCGAGTTCCTTTTGAAGGGAAGTGACTTGTTTGTTCTGAATACCGCAGGGTATGATATGGTCGAAAAAGGAAAGATCGGTATTGACATTGAAAGCGAAGCCATGCATGGTGATCCAGCGGCTGCAACGGATACCCATGGCACAGATCTTACGTTCCCGGCCGGGAAGGGTGGTATCCAACCACACGCCCGTTTCACCTGGCGACCGTTCACCCTTTAGCCCATAATCGGCCATGGTTCGGATGAATACCTCTTCCAGGTTCCGGAGGTATCGGCCAATGTCTGTATAAAAACGCTCGAGGTCCAGAATGGGATACCCCACCAACTGCTGGGGACCATGAAAAGTAATATCCCCACCCCGGTTGATGGCGAAATACTCGATATTACGCGCCACCCGTTCTTCTTCGCTGATAAGTACATGGGCAATATCACCGCTTTTACCCAGCGTATAAACGGGTGGATGCTCTACAAATAACAGATAATGAGTCGTTTCAGTGGCTGCGGAGAGCTCACTGGCTGCACCTTGGGGGGGTACTTCACCTGTTTCAAGCCCTTCCCCGGCAGCCGCAAGGTTCCTGGCTTCCGTCTTTCTGCGCACATTTTCCTTCAGCAACTTTTCCTGGTAATCCCAGGCCTCCTGGTAGCGCATACCACCCAGATCTTCAAATAATACTGGCTGTTTATCAATATTGGCCATAGCAACAGCAAATTTACATGATTATGACTACTCCTCCCGATATCTTACCTTTGCGCAAATTCCCTGGCATTCATGAGCAAAAATGACATAGAGCTGGATAATGAGTTGGACGATAGTTCAGAAGGTTCCGAGGAACTGTATGAACGCATGAACCTGGTGGTGGACCGTGGCCAGGAGCCCATGCGGCTCGACAAATTTCTCGTACAACGCATTGAAAATGCCTCCCGCAACAAAGTACAACAGGCTATTGAAAGTGGCCGGGTGTTGATCAATGGCAAACAGGTTCAATCGAACCATAAGATCAAGCCAGGCGAAGAGATCATCGTTTATTCCGACAAAGAAGTAAAGGGCGAGGATATTGTTCCCGAAAAAATGCCCCTGAACATCTTTTATGAAGACGACGAGATCCTGATCATTAACAAGCCGGTAGGCCTGGTGGTTCACCCCGCCAGCGGCAACCCCCGCGGCACCCTCATCAATGGGGTGGCTTATCACCTGCTGCAGCAGAATGCCGACCTCAACACCGAGGTATTACCTCGTTTTGGACTCGTACACCGCATCGACAAAAACACAAGCGGGCTAATGGTACTTGCCAAAACAGATAAAGCTGTCGCCAGCCTGGCCAAGGAGTTTTTCAACCATACCATACACCGCCAGTACATTGCCCTGGTATGGGGCGATGTAGCCGAAGACAGCGGAACCGTCAATGCGCATATCGGCAGACACCAGCGTTTCCGCAAGATGTTCGATGCCTACCCCGACGGCGAATATGGAAAAGAAGCGATCACACACTATAAAGTGCTGGAACGTTTTGGATATGTGACAATGGTACAATGCGAACTTGAAACAGGACGTACGCACCAGATCCGTGTGCACATGAAGCATATTGGTCACCCCCTCTTCAATGATGAGATTTACGGAGGCAACAGGATTGTTAAAGGCACGGTTTTCAGCAAATACAAACAGTTTGTCGACAATTGCTTTGCACTGTGTCCACGCCATGCCCTGCATGCCAAGACACTTGGTTTCATTCATCCGAAAACGCGCAAAGAAGTTGTATTCAACAGTGAGATACCGGACGATATGTCGCAGCTGATCACGAAGTGGAGAAATTATGTGCAGGTGAAGAATATCATATAGCAAAAACTCAATTGCCCAATACAAACCGCCACAACGATGGCGGTTTGTTATTTATTGAAGTCGAACAGTGTGGCAGTAAACACCGCATTTTCCCGCTTTTTTAACACTACTCCCCAACTACCGTTGTAGCGAAGCACTTTGGGCACCAGGTACTCTTTGTATTTTGTCATCTCCGCTTCCATGTGTACGTCGAAGCGGTAAACACCGGCGCTGTAGCTAAGATCATAGTTACGGGCGACAATGTCCCAGTTATCGATATTGAACCAGGTGGTCATCTCATTGATAACGATCTTGTCTTTTTCGCCGCTGCTGAGGTCGGCCCTGGGCAACAGTTTGAAGATATAACACATCTGCCCCTGAAAAGTATTCATATCGATGATGTAGTCATACAACTTGCTGACCTCTTCGTCGAATACAGCGATCTTGTTGCCAATAAACGGTATCCCGGGGATCTTCTTGCCAGGGTTGAAGAACAGCATTTTCAGTTGTTCCTTATGCTTCTCGATGCCACTCTTATTTTGGGTATTGAATTCATGTCCCTTCACAATATTGGTCTCTCCGCAAACAGTATCGCGGGCAAAGAACAAACCGGCATATAGATTGGCTGTATAATAATTGAAATTGTGGTCCTTATCATACATGTCACCGGTAGTCTTCTCTTCCAGCACTTTCATCCAGCGACAGTTGTCTTTGACCAGCTGCTGGGTGCGGCTGTTGAGCGTCGCTTTCACCACATCGCCCTTTTTCTCCAACATGCGGATATCATTGAGCGCCGTATAACCCAACACCTTCAGGTTGCGGAAAGCTTTATAGAACGTGGTGTCCTCTTTTACACGATCGATGAACGCCGGAACATTGAGATTACTGCGCACCACCACTTCCTTCAGCGTTACAGATTTTTTATTGACGGTAACGGAAGAATCTTGTTGCGCCCAGGCGCCGGTGCAAAAAAGGATAGCAGGCAGTAGAGCCAGTAATTTCATTGCTGTAATATAACCATTCCCGAATACACGACCATCGATGGCGGGTACTATTAAGCAGCTTTTAAGGAATGTTAGCGACTTGTTATTTTGAGAAGGTCATCTTGTAGTCGACCCTGATTTTTCCCTTGGTGATATCATCGAGTTTTCCTTTCAGCAACTTGCGCTTCAACGGTTTCAGGTAGTCGATGAAAAGTTTGCCTTCGATATGATCGTATTCGTGGAGTATCACACGGGCAGTTATGCCATTGAACGTTTTTGTTTGGGGAACAAAGTTCTCATCTACATATTCAAGCGTTACTTCTTCAGGACGGCTAACATCTTCGCGGATCTTGGGAATGCTGAGACAGCCCTCATTATAAGCCCACTCTTTACCGTTCAACGCAGTAACGTGTGCATTGATGAACACCTGCTTGATACCGGGTTCGTCAGGGTATTGGCCCTTTTCATCCTCTTCCTGGTTTTCGAAGATCTGCGCACTGTCTACCACAAACAGACGGATATCCCGGTTGATTTGCGGTGCAGCCAACCCTACTCCGTTGCTGGCATACATGGTCTCCCACATGTCTTCGATCAACTTCGACAAATTCGGATAGTCGGGTGTAATATCCTTGCTTACAACACGTAATACCGGAGCTCCGTAGGCAACAATGGGGAGGATCATGTTTTTGAACTTAAATGCTTGATTATTCGATTGTTAAATTCTGGTGCGAATGGCAAATATACACCAAAAATGCCATTTAGCAGGCCTTAGCTTACCAAGACCGGCCAAAGTAGTGGGTCTTCCGGTCACAACCGGAATAGCCCGTTTGATAGGTTTAGCTGATACGTTGCAGGTATTCCTGCAGCATGATGGTCGCGGCGATCTCATCTATCAATGCCTTATTACGGCGTTGCATTTTTTTCAATCCCATCTCGATCATAGCCTGGGAAGCCATCTTGGAGGTATAGCGCTCGTCTACAGTCTTGAGTGGCATTGTCGGAAACGCCTTCTTAATTCTTTCGATAGCCTTTTTCACCAAAGGCGTTGCATGCGTATCCGAATCATCCCAGTTCTTCGGCTCACCAATGATGATCAACTCCACCTGTTCCCTGGAAAAATAGTCTTTCAGAAAGGGAATCAACTTAGGCGACTCAATGGTCGTAAGACCGGTTGCAATGATCTGGAAAGGATCTGTTACGGCAATGCCGGTCCTTTTACCACCATAATCTATAGCGAGGATACGAGCCATTATATAATCGGATAAGACTTTACAATTAAAAGATCGGCAATCACAAATACCGCAAACACGACACTGGCAATACCATTCGCCGTCATGAAAGCAAGGTTCACCCTGCGTAGGTCATTGGGCTTCACAATAGAGTGCTGATAGATCAGCATGCCGGTAAAAACAACAATACCGATCCAGTACAACCAATGGAATCCACCCACAAAACCCGCCGCTATAACACAACCAGCGCTCAGTACATGCAATCCTTCAGATACACGAAGCGCTCTGGCCTTACCCAGCCACGCAGGAATCGAATGCAGTTTATTGGTGCGGTCAAATTCTTCGTCCTGTAAGGCATAGATGATGTCAAAACCACTCACCCAAAATACAACAGCAAAAGAGAACAGGATAGGCAATATCGCAAAATGCCCCGTGACCGCCAGGAAAGCACCAATAGGCGCCAGCGATAAGCCAACTCCCAATACCAGGTGGCACAACGGCGTAAAGCGCTTGGTATAGCTGTAAAACAATACAACGAAGAGTGCTACCGGCGAGAGATAAAAACAAATACGGTTGATGAACCAGCAGGTAATGACAAAAAGGATACAGTTCACGATGGTGAACAGCAACACCCGGTCAGCATTCAAAATGCCGGCAGGAATTTCACGGATAGCTGTACGTGGGTTCTGCGCATCAAAGCGACGATCGAGGTAGCGGTTGAAAGCCATAGCTGCACTACGCGCAAAGACCATACAGAGCACCACCAACAGCAGCAACAAACCAAGACTGCCCACCCAATTGCCTTCAATCCGATACGCTGAGGATACAAACTCGCCGCTGGCCGGAAGTTGGCCGGCAATATCGTCAAACAACGTATAGACGCCCAGGGTAAACCCGATCAACGCAAAGGGCATCGCAAAAATGGTATGCGAAAACTTAATAAGCGATAAGTAATTCTTTATAGTAGACATTGTTCTGATTTCAAATTCGATTAGTTCGCTCCTGCTGCTGCCTGGGCGGTTTTATGGGCTTCGATACGCGTACGCACCAACTCCCACAACACGATACCAGCTGCCACAGAAATATTCAGGGAATGCTTCATGCCCAATTGAGGGATTTCGATACAGCCGTCGCAGGCTTTGATGACCTCGGCCTCTACCCCGGCTACCTCATTACCAAATACAATGGCCAGTGGCACGTCGGACTCTTGGTCAAATGCCTGTAAGGATACACTGTGCTCAACCTGCTCGATCGCCCATATACGGTAACCAGCCTCCCGCAATGACTGCACGGCCTCGATCGTCGTCGCAAAATATTGCCACGTTACTGTTTCGGTAGCACCCAGGGCTGTCTTGTGAATATCGCGATGGGGAGGTTGCGGCGTATAGCCGCATAAATAAATACCCTGTAAGAGAAAAGCATCGGCGGTGCGAAACACACTACCAACATTGTGCATGCTGCGGATATTATCCAGTACTACGATTATGGGTATTTTGTCCGACCCCCTGAATTCCGACACAGATTTCCGGTTCAGTTCGTCCATGCTCAGTTTGCGCATCCTGCAAAGGTAGTAAAGGATGTACAGTTTTAACACCCATCCTTTCGTCGTCCGCCCTATCGGGTGTATTTTTGCGGCCTCTAATAAACAGTAAGACAGGAATTATGAAACCAACGACCGTTATTTTCGACATGGATGGCTTGCTCATTGATTCTGAACCATTATGGGAAGAAGCCGGCAAGGAAACCCTGGCAGAATTCGGAGTTAGCCTGACCGACGAGCAATATCATTTCAGCACGGGTTTGCGTACCAAAGAGTGGGTTGATTGGTGGCTGACCTGGTTCAACATCGATAAAAAGCATGCGCTGACCGCCGAGCTTACCATTGTCAAAAAGGCAATAGATAAAATCGGTACACATGGCATTGCATTGCCTGGTGCCCTCGAAATATTCCCATTTCTCAAAGAAAGAGGTTACCGCATAGGGCTGGCCACTTCCTCTCCCCTCGCCCTCGTGCGGGTCGTGGCAGAAAAACTACAGATCAATGATTACCTGCAGGCAATTGCCTCCGCAGAGGAGTTGAAATATGGCAAACCGCATCCACAGGTATACCTCGACTGCGCCGACGCCCTCGGCGTATCACCGCTGGAATGTGTATGCTTTGAAGACTCCTTCAATGGTATGATCGCCGTGAAAGCAGCAAGGATGAAATGTGTGGTTGTACCCGCAAAACACCATCAGCACCAAACGCGCTGGGATGCTGCTGATATCAAGCTCACTTCTTTGCTCGACGTCAACGACGAAATGCTGGAAAAACTGTAATCTGAGGGGAAACTACAACATGTAGGGTTTAGTCCGTTGGCGGTTTAGGAACTGCAATGGAAAAAACAGATCAACATGATGATTACCATCAGCAAGTAAAAGGGTTGCATCTTTTTGTTCTTCATAAGGAAATTTTGACCAGTTAGCGTTGACCTTCCGTATGAAAAAGCACAGGTTGTTGGGAAACGTTGGACTATAATCAGAGCCGGGCAAGGCTGCCCAAATGTTGCTACTAATGATGATGCGTTAGAATGGGAAGACCAAGGTACAATATTCCCGTTATTCAGCGTCAATCCGATCAAATTTAATCTTTATACATCGACCCGATTCGGGTGATAAGAAAGTGAGTAGGAGGCGCGGTTTCTGCCGCGCCGTCCCCTCCAGCCACCGTACGTACGGACCCGTATACGGCGGCACATCAGAGTAAAAACGTTGGAAGGGTACTTAATTCCGTAAGGGATAGGTACCCTTCTCTTTTGAGTAAAGAGCTGTTCAGTGCCCGTTTCAGGATAGGACTGTGACTCAGCCGCCAATAGCCTTTACGACTATTGCCCCATTGATAAGCCTGCCAGTCGGGCGTCCCCAAACTGACGAGCTTTTTCACCCGGGTCGACGGCAGCTTCCATTGCTTCCAGTAGCTTTGTCGAAGGCGGCAGCGAACCCACTTATCAAGTTCGACATATACGCTCTTTGCCTCGTTCAGTCTGAAGTACTGTACCCAACCACGGTTCAA
>NZ_JARKMX010000015.1 GCF_029360705.1 Paraflavitalea pollutisoli
GGCATCCACCATACGCCCTTAAGTGCTTTAAAAGAGTTATTACTATCACTCGTTCATTTACAACTTATAATTACAAATTACTATCCCAATATGTCAAAGAGCTTATTCAAGTTGAAGATTTGATAACGTGACCATTTGAAAATCAAATAACACATTAACTAACTTCGGTTAGAACGATGCTGATGTTCAGGTTGTGAACCTGCAGATCGTAACACTTTTGTTACATCACATCAATAAAGAAAGAACTGTTTGGAGTGGAGGATATCGGAGTCGAACCGATGACCCTCTGCGTGCAAGGCAGATGCTCTAGCCAACTGAGCTAACCCCCCATTGTTTAGCTTAGAGCTTTCTGCGTATAGTGTGAAACATGGTTTCGCTATCGCTTTTGGCTTGCAGCTGTTTGGTAGACCCGAGCAGATTTGAACTGCTGACCCCTACATTATCAGTGTAGTGCTCTAACCAGGCTGAGCTACGGATCTTAGTAGCACCTCTATTCGGGTTACTAATGAAAAGAACTTAAAGTTTGGAAAATTGAAAGTGAAGAAAAGCAATAACTAAAAGATTAAGAGCAGTCTCTAAAAAGGAGGTATTCCAGCCGCACCTTCCGATACGGCTACCTTGTTAC
>NZ_JARKMX010000016.1 GCF_029360705.1 Paraflavitalea pollutisoli
AATACTGATTTAGTTTTCAGGTGATAATAGTAAGTGCTTCTGGCCATTTTTAGTATATCCAATAACAGATCCAATGGATATTTATGCCTTAGCTCCTCAATGGCTAACGCTTTTTCTTTTGCAGCGTTTCTTGCTTTTGAGCTAAGGCCTCGAGCTTTTTTAGTAACTCATTTTCCGCTCTTAAATATAAATTCTCCTTCTCAAGCTCTTCCAGCCTGGTCAATTTTTTTGCAGGTATTTTGGGTGACTTTTTCTCTTTCATCGGTTTGCGGCCTTTCTGTCGATTATTTAAACCATCCTTACCTAAACGCTCATATATGTTTACCCAAGAGCTAATTATGCCAATGGAAGGGATGTGAAAACGTAAACAGCAGTCCCTCAAAGATAATTCTTTATTAAGGTATGCCTGAACGACCATTAATTTAAACCCCTTTGTGTATTGCTGACTGGATCTTCGTAATAAGCCAAGTGTGCCAGATGCAGAGTGTTGATCAATCCATTTTCTGATTTGGGATGTGGATATCCCCCATTTATTCGATAATCCGTTTATAGATTCCCCACCAATATGCGCGTTAACAATCTTTAACTTAAAGTCGGATTTGTGTTTTCTGTATTTAACCATAAAAAAAGCCCCCAAATAGTGTCTAACTTTTTGGGGGCAGTGCA
>NZ_JARKMX010000017.1 GCF_029360705.1 Paraflavitalea pollutisoli
ATTCAGGCAGGATTTCTCCGGTCCCGCCGTACTCAGGATACCACTCGTCCGCAACAATTTGTGCCTACAGGACTATCACCTGCTATGGTCCAACTTTCCAGAAGGTTCAGCTTGATGTTGCATTCTAAATGTGGTCCTATAACCCCGGTGCAGCACGCTACACCGGTTTGGGCTGTTCCCTTTTCGCTCGCCACTACTTGGGGAATCACGATTGTTTTCTTTTCCTCCTGGTACTTAGATGTTTCAGTTCCCAGGGTTGACTTCCTTTCGGATAATATACCTTCAGTATATTGGGTTGTCCCATTCGGAGATCTCCGGATCTAATGCTTGTGTGCAGCTCCCCGGAGCTTATCGCAGCTTACCACGTCCTTCGTCGTCTCTCAGAGCCAAGGCATCCACCATACGCCCTTAAGTGCTTTAAAAGAGTTATTACTATTACTCGTTCATTTACAACTTATAATTACAAATTACTATCCCAATATGTCAAAGAGCTTGGTACAGTTCGAACAGTTGACAACGTTCTCATTTCACAATTTAAACG
>NZ_JARKMX010000002.1 GCF_029360705.1 Paraflavitalea pollutisoli
AATATGCGCGTTAACAATCTTTAACTTAAAGTCGGATTTGTGTTTTCTGTATTTAACCATAAAAAAAGCCCCCAAATAGTGTCTAACTTTTTGGGGGCAGTGCATTTGGTACACCCTCCCTGTATTACTTATTTCTTGCGCGTCAGCTGTATGCTGCGCAGGTTGAAATTACCTTTATTGGCGAGCACCCGGATGGAAAGGGTTTTTCCTTTCAGGTACACATACGCGGGCTTGGTGTATTGCCAGTTCTTTTCGCCACCGGTATTGGGTACCAGCACCTCCCAAGGCGCGGGTGTATCACCGATCAGTACTGCAATGCGGCCTGAATCGTTGCCGGCAGCCACTTCAAATGCCACATCGTATCTCCCTTCCCTGGCCAGGCTTACCGTGTATTGCATCCACTCGCCGTCTTCGATGGAAAATATATAGGCGCCGTTGTCATCAGCCTGTATATCCACCCCATCGTTGCGATAAGCGCCACCCCGATTACCGCGGGTATTGACGCCGGGGGTATAATGATAGCTCGCAGAATCCCTATCGTAATAAGCGTGACGCTGACGGCCCAGATCGAAATCAACCGCTGCGATGGTTGTCTTCGGTCCTACCACCACCGTTTTGAAAGGCAGGGTGGCTGTCGATTGTACCTGACGGAACATGGCATCTACCACATCGCGGTGCAGGATATTGTTCTGGATCTTGATGTTCTCGATGAATTCCTGCAAAGTCTTCCAGGCATCTGCTTCGGAAGGCTTGGGGCCTTTGCCAGCCCAGTAGTCCAGCAGTTGCTGATAGCCCTGGGGTATCTTGATCTCGAGTGGTTGGTTGCGGCCCATCTTCTTATTCTGCCACCAGGCCCAGCCAATGCCATGGCCCTCTACCAGTCCGATCGCTTCTGTAAACCAGGTATTGGAGTTTTCACCCGACTCTCCCAACCATACCGGTACATTTTCCTGGTCGCGCAACTTGAGGAAACCGCGAATGGCATCATCGGTATTGAAGTTGCCGTATTTGTGAAAGCTCAATACCATGTTGTTGTCCCAAACAGGCATAACACCGCGGTAATTGTTACCAAAGCCATTGCCTTCGATGATCACGATGTGGTTGTTGTCTACCTCACGGATGGCCTTTGTAATGTCCACCATCAGCTTGCGCAACGGGATATTCTTATTCTCGGCAGTGCCGCGTGTATCCTTGGGATCCTCAAAACCCCAGTTGGGCTCGTTGATGATGTCATAGCCGCCTATCCAGGGTTCGTTGGCATACCGCTCAGCCAGCTTACGCCAGAGCGCGATCGTTTTCTGCTGGTTGGCCTCACTATCCCAGGTGGATGGTTTGTTGGGATCACGGTCGGAGATATTCAGGTCGTTGCCCTGACCACCGGGAGCCGCATGCAGGTCAAGGATCAAATAGATCTTGTTGGCCTTACACCATTGCAGCAGCGCGTCGGTCATGGCAAAACCTTTCTCGAGCCAGGTTTGCTGACCTGCTACCGGTTCCTCTTCTACCGGTGGCGTATAGAGATTGTAGTGCATGGGCAGGCGCATCGAGTTGAAACCCCAGGCAGCCATGCTGTCAATATCCGTTTTAGTGGTGTGGTTGGCGAGCCAGGCCTCATAGAACTGGTCGGCTTTTTCTTTTCCCACCACTTCTTCGATCTTTGCCCGAATGCGGTGCTGGGTACCGATATTACTGAGCTTGAACATATATCCTTCCTGCAGCATCCAGCCGCCGAGGCCCATGCCCCGCAGGATAACTTTCTCTCCTTTTTCGTTGACGATATCTTTACCACGGGTTTTCAGGAACCCTTGTCCGTAAGTAGTAACAGCAAGTGAAACAATGGCCAGCAATGAAAGGGTCTTGCGCATAGAAGCGGGTTTACGATTTATGGGTGATCATAACGCAGCAGTGCCGCGTTTTATTTTTTCCAGACATAGGTAGCCATCGCGCCGGCGGGCAGCGTGGCGGTGAATGTTTTCTTCTTATACTGCACGTCGAAGGTGGACGGTTCTTTACTGTCGTTGAGCACCACCAGCACCAATTGCCCCTGTGGATTTTGAAATGCCACATTGGTTAATGATCCCGGAACATTGCTCGCGATGCGTACAGAACCCGGACGTACGAATTTGCCGGCATGGGCTATCGAGTAATAAGCCGGGTTACGCTCCACCTCATCCTTGTCGATAGTCACAGCGCCCAAACAGCGGTCGCAGCCACCCCGATCGGTATGCGGTTTCAACTGTGGGTTGGAAGACAGGTTCCACTCGATCACGGTACGGCTCCAGTTACGGCTGGCGCCAATGATGAGGTTGCGTACATGCTCTGCAATATCCCGTTTCATATTACCAGGTGCACCTACCCACTGCTCGGTGAAATACAGGTTCTTGTCGGGATGGGCTTCGTGTACCTTCGACAGCGCTTCGATCTTGCCACCGTACAGGTGGAAGGCCGATCCGTCGATGTACTTCTTAGCGCCGGGATCGTCGAGTATCGAGATGGGGTACTCGGGTTTATCGGCATTGTGGTCGTAGATGATGATCTTGGTTTTGACACCCGCCTGCTGGAAGGCAGGTCCCAGGTGATCGCGCACGAATTCTCCCTGATCTGGCGCCAGCATCAGCAGGCTCGGCGTGTTGCCGGGGTGCAGGGGTTCATTCTGTACAGTGATGGACTCGATGCGAATACCTTCTGCCTGCATTGCCTGGATATATTTCACGAAGTACTTCGCATAGGCCGGGAAATATTCTTTTTTCAGGCTTCCCCCTCTCACATCCCCATTGGTCTTCATCCACACCGGAGGTGACCAGGGCGAGCCCATGATCTTGATCTCAGGGTTGATGGCCAGTATCTCTTTCACGATGGGTATCACTGCGACCCGGTCGGGACCCAGGTCAAACCGCTTCATGTCGGTATCCGTTTCGCCGACAGGCAGGTCGTTGTAGGAAAACACTTTTTCATCGAGGTCGGAGGCGCCGATGCTCAGGCGGATATAACTGCCGCCAATGCCATTGTCTTCGGGCGAAAACAATTCCTTCAACAAAGCGGTGCGGGCAGCCTGGCTCATGCCCATCAGGTGGCCGGCACTGCCACCAGTAAGCGCCCAGCCATACCCGTCGATGCCCTGGTATTTAGGGCCGTCGTCTACGGTGATAACGGTGGCACCGGCTTTCTTCTTGGAAAATACCGGCGCTGCCGTCTGCTGCTGAAACAGGATATTGTTAGCGGGGTCGGTCAGGTAGGTGGTCACGGCACCTTTTTGTGCAGTGGCCACGGCGGCGATCGTCAGGCAACAGCCCAACAAGGCGGTTTTCATCAATGGCTTTATCATATGCAAACGCGTGGATTAATTGATAACTAGGGTACTGATCGAATGCGGCAGGCTTTCTGTTGGCGCTCCTTTACCATCGAGCCATAGGTGGTACGGCAGTTTCTGGTCGGTGGTATTCATCACGATCACCACGATACTGCCATCGGTATTCTTAAAAGCCGTGGTTTGCAATTGTGCCCTGCTGGCAGAAGCTGCAATACGTTTGGCCCCGGGACGGATAAACTTCGAAAAATGACCAATGTACCAATAAGCATTGGTGTAGATCAGCTTGCCCGTTTGTGTATTGGCATGAATGGGCGCAAAGCAGAAATTACCAACGTGGTTGGGACCACCTTTCTCGTCGAGCAGGATGTTCCAGTCGGTCCAGGCTACGGTACCGTTGTTGAAATCGTTGATCATCGAATAGCCATAACGTTCACCCAACGACCAGTTGTTGACGCTATCGAGGTCAAACTTCTCTTTACAACCTTCTGTAAAGATCAGGTTCTTATCGGGGAATGCCTGGTTCACAAGGCGCAGGTTATCGAATTGCATCGGACCACCGGTCCAGGTTTCGTACCAATGAAAACCAACACCCCATACATATTTGGCAGCCTCTTTATCGTTCAGGATCACACTGGCGCGCTGAAAAAGCAGGTCGCGGTTATGATCCCAGGCAATCAGCTTTTTGCTGCCCAATCCCTGCTTTTGCAGGGTGGGTCCGAGGTATTGCTTGATAAAGTCACGCTCGTCTTCTGCACTGAATATGCAAGACTCCCAGCGTTGCTTCGCCATAGGTTCATTTTGCACAGAAAGGCCCCAGACGGGAATGCCTTTTGCCTCATAGGTCTTGATAAATTTCACGTAGTAATTGGCCCAGTGCTGGCGATTCTCGGGCTTCAGCTTACCACCCTGCAACAAACTGTTGTTGTCTTTCATCCAGGCGGGTGGGCTCCAGGGGCTCACGTACAAGGGCAATTTACCACCGGCTGCCGTGATGGCCTGTTTGATAAAAGGAATGCGGTATTGCTCGTCGTGGGCCACGCTAAATGTCTTCAGCTCGGTATCATTGTCTTCCACATAGGTGTAACTGCCACTGGAAAAATCACAGCTGTGTATAGTGGTACGGGCTAACGTATACCCAATGCCCTTATTCTTATCAAAATAAGCGGTCATAAACTCCTGTTGTTCCGCCTTGCCCAGTTTGGCGAAGGTTTCTGCCGAGGCGTCTGTCAAGGCTCCACCAATACCCATAAACGACTGGAAGCTGTTGCGGGGATCGATAAAGATACAGGGCTGTGTTTCGAGGGGTTGTTTGAGGTCTTTGAAGTTCAGCTGACCTTGCTGACTAATACGAAGGTCCGATTGCTGGGCAGTGGTGTACACCATCACTTTTTGCTGGGCCTGGGCCGACAGGCAGGCAGGCACGATCATTATGGCAAGGAGTCTTTTCATCTGAGTTTTTTTCTACTACAAAATTCAATGATAATTCAATGGTCCGGGTACTATTTCGACACCAATCTGCCCGGAATTATGAACCGGTTAGGGGCGGTAACGAAGACTTTGGAACACGCCTCAAAAGTGCTGATTTACAGGGGTTGGGTCCAAATTTCACACTACGCCAAAACCACTACATTTTTAAAATTAAAGATTGACAACCAAGCATTTACTAATACTTCCGCCCCTTCAGCACTACGCCTTTGGACCGTCACGTCGTTACATCGCTTATTTTCATAGCACTATATGGGAGCATTCGCACGACAGAAGTTACACCATCAAGTAACGAATCGTGCGGAGCATAACCAGTATAATCGTCTTTCAACGCCTTATCAAATTCTTATGCGACAACTTGCCTGTATATGCCTGGTAACTGTAATTTGCCTGGTAGCCTTCTTACCATCCTGGGGCCAGGCGCCCGCCCCCAGATTCCGGGCCCTGGCGGTCTATGAGAACGGGGGGCATCATATTGCCTACTCCAAAGCTGCCAGACCCTGGCTCGATAAGCTGGCGGCCGACTCGCAGTTTGTGATCGACTATGTGAACAATATGGATTCGGCCAACGAATCTTTTCTTGCCCGGTACCAATTGATCATCCAGCTCGACTACCCGCCGTATGCCTGGCCGTCAGCCGCTGTTGCGGCATTTGAACGGTATATTAAAGAAGGACGCGGTGGATGGGTAGGTTTTCACCATGCCGGCCTGCTGGGTGAATTTGACGGCTACAAGATGTGGGACTGGTTTTCGCAATTCATGGGCGATATTCGCTTTACCAATTATATCGGCGATTTTGCTGCCGGCGAAGTTGTGGTGGAAGACAGCACACACCCTGTGACGCGCGGATTGCCCCGGCGCTTTACCATCAAACGGGAAGAATGGTATACCTGGAACAAAAGCCCCCGACCGCAGGTGCGGGTACTGGCCAGTGTGGACGAAAGTACCTATCAACCCAAAAGCAACACGACGATGGGCGATCATCCCGTAATATGGACCAATCCCCACGTGAAAGCCCGGAACGTTTATATATTCATGGGACATGGTCCCGATCTGCTGGAGAATGCCGCCTATACCCGGTTGGTCAGCAACGCTATCCATTGGGCAGCCAGGAAGTGACCTGGTGCACACCCTACCAAGACATACACCCACCAAACATTCATACCGGACACTACCGGATCACCCATTCAAAACCAGGATACAAATGAGAACCTTTGCTTTGCTATTTGCTGTACTATGCGCTGCTACTACTGTGACGAGCCAGGATACTGGTAAACGCCCGGTGGTTATTGGTTATGTAGGCGGTTACCGCGGTCTCGTGAATACATCGATCATCGATGTCAAGAAGCTGACCCATATCAATTACGCCTTTGTCGATGTGCAAGGCAACCGGGCATTTCTCACCAATGAGAAAACCGACACGACCAATTTTAGAACACTCAACCTGCTCAAACAACAAAACCCCGATCTGAAGATCCTCATCTCCATCGGCGGTTGGAGCTGGAGCAAAAACTTTTCCGATGCTGTACTGACGGATACCAGCCGACGTGCGTTTGCCCTCTCCTCGGTGGCTATCGTACGCCAATACAAACTCGACGGTGTCGACATCGACTGGGAGTATCCCGGTATGAATGGCGACAACAACAAGTTTCGCCCTGAAGACAAACAAAACTATACGCTGATGTTTCAGGCCATTCGTGAGGAGCTGACCAAACTACAGCAGGAAACCGGCAAGTATTACCTGCTCACGACCGCCACCGGTGGCTTTCCGCAATACCTCGACCATACGGAGATGGCCAAGGCACAGGAGTACCTGGATTATGTCAACCTCATGACCTATGATTTCAGCTATGGTCAGGCAGGGCATCATACCAACCTGTTTCCTTCGAAGAATTATGACAAAGAAAATTCGGCCCATAAAGCGGTAACTACATATATAGCCGCCGGCGTGCCGGCTCATAAACTGGTGATGGGACTTGCCTTTTATGGCAAAGGTGGCACCGTAGACAGTGTGGCGGATCATGGATTCCAACAAAAATATACGGGCAACTTCCGCGTGGGTGGTTATACCTATATCAGGGATAGCCTGGCCAACAAGAAAGGTTTTAAGGCTTATTGGGATAAAAATGCCAAAGCCCCTTATCTCTTCAATGCCGAAGAAAAGAAATTCGCGACCTATGATGATGAGCGTTCGGTAAAATACAAATGCCGTTACGTGAAGAAACACAAGATGGGCGGTGTCATGTTCTGGGAGTATTCCTCCGACCCGAAGACTTACCTGTTAAATGCGATCCATAAAGACTTATAAAAGGTCTATCATTAAAGCGCCTGGAACCTTGTCGGTTCCAGGCGCTTTTTTATTATTGTATTATGGTTAGTAAGTTGGTCGACTCCGCAGTGCTCCCGCCTGATTGACCCGATCATAGACACCTTTCATCCTCGTTGCCTTGCTGCCTCTGTTGCCTCGTTGCCTTCCTACTACTGGGTGATATTGATCAGATGGTCGAAGAGATTCACTTCATTGGAAATACCCAGCTTCTTACGCAGGCGGTATCGGCTGGTCTCTACGCCCCTGATCGAGATATTCATCAGCTGGGCGATCTCCTTGGTACTTAAACTCAGGCGGAGATAGGCTGCCAGCTTCAATTCGGAGGCCGTGATCTCCGGACAGGCGTCTTTGAGCTTGCGCAGGTAATTGGTGTGCACCGTATCGAAGTGGTTGGCAAACTGTTCCCATTCCCCATCGTGGTCCAGCTCTTTATCGATGACGCGCATGATGCGCTGAAAGTCCTTGCTTCCTTTGTCTGCCCCGGCGGTATTTTTATAGATCACCAGGTCTTCCCGCAGCTTGGACAATATCTCCATCTTCCGTACAAGACTCATGGCCGATGAGGCCAACTCGGCATTCTTGTGCGACAGTTCTGATTCGAGCTTCTCATTCTTCAGTTCAATGATCTGCTTCTCACTTTTACCGATTTCCAGTTCATGTTGTATCTGCAACCGCTTTTGCTCTTCGTCGTATTTACGTTGCTGCTCCTGCAGTTTCAGTTGCTGTAGCTTTTTGTATTTCTCCTGCTGACGTTTGTAAAAAACATACAACAACCCAAACAGGATCACCGCATATAATAAAAATGCCCACCAGCTACGGTACCAGGGTGGCAGGATGCGGAACGACCACGACGCGACCTGCGATTCGCTGCCTGCCGCGCTGCGAAACTTAACGTGGAAAGTATAACTCCCTTCCGGCAGGTTGGTATAGTCTTTGTCGGCTTTTTTGGTCCACGGCTGGTAATCATCATCGAACCCCTCCAGGTAGTAACTGTATTCGGTGTGCTGCTCCTGTCCATACAGGTTGGAAGCCACTTCAAAATGCAAAGAGTTTTGCCGGTACCGGATAGCAGGCGTGGCGCCGTCCGTGTCACTTTTATACCCCCCATAGATGGCACTGTCGGCATTGCTGACCATGCGGATACGTGCCAACAACGGATGTTTGTTTTTCCTGTATTGGGCGTAGTTTAGGTGAATGAACCCTTTCTCAGCAGCAACGATCACATTGCTGCTGTCGATCACATTGATGTGTTCGAAACCACTGCCCATGACTTTATCGTCGAGTTCAGAGATATACAGTACAGCGGGTTCCTTGCCCGACCGGTCGATGATACCGATATGTTTGTCGCGGCTAAACCACAGGTTGCCAAAACGGTCTTCGTGGATATAGCTGGGAATCATGCCAAACAGTTTTTCCCAGGCTACCGACCGTACAAAGTCTTTTTTCTGCTCATCGTACTCGAAGATGCCATTGTCGGAAGTGATGACGAGTTTATCGAAGATCTTGTACAGGTGATTGTGGTTGGGCGACAGGATACCGCCGTGGTCCTGGTAGGGCATGGAGACCGGTTTACCGGCCACGTTGAACGCTACCTTGTACAGTCCTTTATAAGGGTGGGCAATCCAGATCGTGTCATGATGAATCGCCACGTAGCGCGCCGATTCGAACACGGCATTGACTACCGGGTTGAAGAAACTACCGTTGGTATAGTTGTAAAAATTGATCCCATTGTACGTTCCGGCGAATACTACCGGCGAGGGTTGCGTGGTATAGAGTGGCTTGAACAGCCAGAAGCCCGTGCGGTCGTCGACGATCTTAATGGCATCCTGTATCACTTCATAGGCGCCCCGGTTGTGCGCCACCAGCAATCGTCCATTCACTTCCGACAAGCCCCATACCTGGCCTTCTGTTTTGGGCACAAAGGCAAACGCTTTATTCGCATAACTCAGGTCTTTATCGGCTGTGTTGACGGGCACCCGGTACAGTCCGGTAGACAGGCCGCAATACAACTGACCGTTGAACAAGGCAGAGGTGTAGCCGGCATTGCGGTCTTCCCCATCAGGGTAGATATTCTTGATGGCGTTGTTATACGCCACGAGGTCGATACCATTGTCGAGCCCCAGCCATAGGTTCTGGTCCCGATCCAATTTAATGCTCAGGATATTGTTGCTTTGAATGCCCTCTTTTTTGGAGAAGCGCTGAATGAACTCTCCCCGCCTGTTGATGACTACACAACCCACGATATTGGTCACCAGCGCGATGCGATCGGGAGATAGCAACGTAGCGCTGTAAATGTTCTTACCGATGATATCCCGGATACCGGGGGCGTCAAAGAAACTGATGGCCCCCTGCTTCAGCAGGAACAGGCCATGGTTCAGGGTACAAAGCAGCACGCTGTCTTGCCCGATGGGCAGGGCCGTCGTCAACCGCACGTCTTTGGGCAGGGCGCCTGTGTTGATCACGGGTTGCCATTCGCCCCGGTTGTAGGCTACCAGTTTTTTGGTGAAGTCATAAGCGATGAGACCTTCTGGCGTGACGGCCATGAAAGCCCAGTCGATGCTTTTGTGTACGGTAATGGAATGTCCTTCCAGTTCAAAGATCTTTTTGTTGGAGCGGAAGAAGATACGTTGTTGCCAGCTGCAGACATTCCAAACATCTGCAAAGTCATTATCGTTGGCTGGCACCAGCGGCTTTAAGGAAGTGAAGTGGAGTTCGCCATCGAGACCTGGTGAGAAATACCCAAAATCGCCCTGCCCCCCAACATACACCCGGTTGTTGTCACCAATGGCCAGCGACCGCACGATGGTGCCACCCGGCAGCGGATAGGTGCGCCAGTTGGTGCCATCGAAAACCAGTAAGCCTTTGTTATTGGCGAAATAGAGCAAGCCATTTTTGTCCTGGGCGATCTGCCAGTTCTGGCTGCCCGCATTGTAGGCCTGGCGGGTATAATTGACAATAGAAGGTATGCCAATCGTATTCTGGGCAAATAGGGCAATACAGCTAAAGCAAAAAATAATGAGTGATGTAACTTGTCGCATAAGGAAAAGCAGTCCTGACGCGTGAAGTTAAAGATCACTCATTAAATATTCGAACTATTTATTAAATACGTGGGCGTTGGCCTTGTCGATCTCATCCTGGGTGATCGTGTGGCCCATATTTGGATATACTATTTCGGAAACGTTTGCATGCTTATCCTTCAGTATGTTGGACGTGGCATATACCCTTTCTACCGGTACGTGCATATCGGGATCGCTGGTACCGATAAAGACCGGTGTTTCTTTAAAATCTCCCTGGTAATGTTCGGGGTAGATCTTATCACCGATCAATCCACCGGTAAAGGCTACCACGCCGCCGTATTGGGTAGCGTTGCGGGTCACATACTCCAGCGTAAGACAGGCGCCTTGTGAAAAACCGAGGAAATAAATCTGTTCCCTCTTAAAACCCTGTGTTACCAGGTCCTTCACCACATCGTCAACGACCCCGATAGCGGAAGTAAGCCAGGGCTCATTCTGCTGGATCGGCGCCATAAATGAATAGGGGTACCAGGTGTTGTTCGTTGCCTGCGGGGCAACGAGTGCGTAATCGCGCACGTTCAGGTGTTCGGCGAGGCCCAGTATATTGTCGGCCGTACCGCCCCTTCCATGAAGCATGATCAATACTTTCTTCGCAGCAGACAATGGTTGGCCTGCTGTTACAATATCCTTTTGGTGCATATCATTCCTTTTTGAGGAGCCTTACTTACAAGTAATTGGCCAGGTCGATGCCAATGGGCGCAAGTGTCTGTTCGAGTTGGCTCCTTTTGGGCTCGAACTGTGGTGGCAATTGCAATGCTTCTCCAAGATGCTCCTGGCTTTCATCGACCGAAAACCCAGGACCTGCCGTCGCTATTTCAAACAATACGCCACCGGGTTCCCGGAAATAGATCGATGTAAAGTATTTACGATCCAGCACCGGTGTCGGGTTGAGCTGACGCTCCAATACTTTTTTGCGTATGTCTTCCTGCTCGGCCCTGGCGGGTGTACTGAAAGCAATGTGGTGTACGGTACCACTGCCGCCCAGACCGCGAAGGCTATCGGGTGAGCAGATGATATCGACATAGTTACCGGGCGTATCCTGTGCTGCAAAACGGAAGCGGTTACCTTTTTCGGCGATCAGCACATGATCGAGTTGTTCGGTCAGTAGACCTGCCGTGCGTTCGTATCCTTCTTCCCAGATCTCTACGTTGTAAAAGCCTTTGATGGCCTGTTCTGCAGGAATAATTCCGTTGCTGTAACCGGGGCGGGCATCTTTGTTATTGAACACCAGCTCTATTCCCAACCCATCGGTATCTTCAAAATAAACCACCACTTCGTTCTGGAAGCGCTCTTCAGGTTCTTTGTGTGCGATCCCAAACTTTTTAAGCCTGGTGAGCCAGTAGTCGAGCGAAGCGAGTGGCACTGAGAAAGTCGTGGTATTCAACATGCCCTTACCATGGCGGCCTCTCTGTAAGCCTTTGTAGGGGAAGAAGGTCATGATACTGCCAGGCCTTCCCATTTCATCGCCATAGTATAAGTGATACACATCCGGTCCATCGAAATTGATCGTCTTCTTCACCAACCTGGTGCCGAGTATACCGGCATAAAATTCGAGGTTCTTTTGGGCGTCGCCTGCAATGGCAGTGACATGATGAATACCTGTAATTAACTTTCCCATATGCATTTAGAGTATTAGTGCAATACTGGCAATTGCTTTTCGATCTGCTTTCTCATCGGTTCGTACTGAGCAGGCAACCGGAGGTTGGTACCCAGTTCGGCAACTGACTCATCGGTGGCAAAACCAGGATTGTCAGAAGCTATTTCGAACAATACGCCACCGGGCTCGCGGAAATACAGGGAGTAGAAATAATTACGGTCGATCTTGGGCGTGATGTTGAAACCACGTTTTTCGACTTTCTCCCTGAACTCCATCAACACATTATCATCGGCCACCCGGAATGCCACGTGATGATTGGTACCACCTGCTACCTGTCCGATCTTACCTTCGGGATCTTCAATGATGTCAACGATCGCTGCGTTCTCTACCGCATCGGTTACAAAACGATAGCGATTTCCTTCCTGCTCCAGCAACTTGTAACCAAAGATATCGGTCAGCACGGCTACGGTACCCTTGATGCTTCTCAGCGTGAGGGTAATGCTGTGAAACCCTTTGGTGGCTGCTTCTTCTTTTACATCATTGGTGGTCCAGGCCTTGCGGCTATCGGCAGCTTTGGATACATTGAGCGCCAGCTTCAAACCATCCGGATCCTGGAAGGGCAGGTACAGTTCACCAAAACGTTCGCCGGTGGCTTCCTGTTTTACTTTAAACTGATCAAAGCGGTCTTTCCAGAATTCGAGGCTACCTGCTGGTACGCTGTACCCGATCTCGGTGGCCATGCCGGTGCCGGCATAACCAGGGGTGATACCTTCCCAGGGAAAGAAAGTCAGGATGGTTCCGGGATTGCCCACTTCGTTACCATAGTAGAAATGGTAAGTACCCGGATCATCAAAGTTAACTGTCTTCTTTACTAAGCGCAAACCCAGCACCCTGGTATAAAAATCAAAATTACGTTGGGCATTTCCTGCGATGGCAGTGATATGGTGCAAGCCCAATATCCTGTTGTTCATAAAAATGGTCTCCTTATGCTTGTTTAATTAACTGGAACTCGCCGGCAAATTTCACTTCATCACTTACGACTACACTTCCTGCTTCTGTTACGGCGCCCCAGCCCAATCCAAATTCTTTACGATTCAATTTTCCGGTTACGGTGAAACCAGCTTTTGTTTGTCCGTAGGGGTCTACAGTGATACCACCAAATTCAACATTGGCCACTACATTACCGGTTACGCCTCTCAGGGTCAGCGCACCTTGCAGTTTGCCTTCTTCCTTGGTTCCGGTGTATTTGATACCGCTGAACTTGATCTCGTTGAATTCTTCTGCATTGAAGAAATCAGCGGAACGGAGGTGATTGTCTCTTTGTTCGTTGTTGGTATCGATAGAGCTTACATCGGCCGTGAACTCGATTTTGGAAGCGTTCGTGAAATCATCGCCAGGTGTATCCACTTCGAGGTTGAACTTCTTGAAATAACCTGTCACGGTGGTGATCATCAGGTGTTTTACTTTGAACTGAATTTCGCTGTGTGCTGGATCGAGAATCCATTTAGTCTTTGACATGTTGTGTTAATTTATTGATTATCAATTTGTGTTTGTGTCATATTGACTATACAAAGTTGCAACATTAATAGGACTTGGGGAATAGCTATACGGCGGAAAGAGTTGTACATTTTATGGGTCGTAGTCGGACAGCGGGCAAAAGCAGCAAATTCGAAAGTGGTGTTCCTGGTTGAGGGGGCTGCGTTTTTTCCAGGGTACCACCATCACGTAAGTATTCAGAACCAATATATTGAATAGAAAAACACTTATTTCAATAAGCGAACGGTGTACCTGTTCAGCTGACTGGGTGACGTTGCTGCAAAAGATGGTCCACCCAGAAAGATCCTGTGCGGTCGGCGGTTATTAGGAAGGCAGCTTCAATAGTTGTACATCACAATGCAAAATGACCTCGTCGGAGAGCAGTAAGCCGTGTTTGTCGATGTGCTGGTTCCAGGTAATGTTGAAATCTTTGCGGTTCAATTTGGCATCCAGCGTAAATCCAGCTTTTACATTACCCATGGGATCGGGAGAAGATCCTACATGCTGCGCCTGCAGGGTAATATCCTGGTCGATGCCTTTGATCGTCAGGGTGCCGTTAGCCTCAATCTGATCCCCCTGCACCCGTACTTGTTTCGACTTCCAGGTAATCATGGGGAAGTTCGCCGCATCGAAGAAATCGGTTGAGCGCAGGTGGTTGTCTCTTTCTTCATTGCCGGTATACACGGAATTGGTATAGATCGTCAACTGGGCCTGGCTTCCGTTGAAGTTGTCTTCGGTCGTTACGACAGATCCTTCGAACTGGTTGAACCAGCCTGATACGGGAGTCAGCAACAGATACTTCGTATCGAACCTGATCCTGGAATGCACGGGATCGATCACCCAAACCGATTCTTTCTTTTTTTCTTCCATACCTAACCTTTATACCGCAGAGCCTCGATGCAGCCTGCTTAATGAGCTGTGAATATAATATGGTAATGTACTGTCGCCAAATTAATTATGACTAAACCGCCACGGGTTGCCGCGCAAGCCGGCATCCTGTGACGGTTAGTACTGCTGCTGTTATAACCATCTGTTATCGACTAACGTAAATGCGATCGTAACATCCAGGCCATTTTCTCGTGGGTTTCTACCAGTCCGGTGATGAAGTCGCTGGTACCCGCATCCTGCAGTTCGTTGGCAAAACGATTGATATTGCCGCGCAGGAAGACGATGATGCTTTCATGATCACCCAAAAGTTCCTTTTCGTACCCCGCGCTGGTGTTCGGTTCGCGGATCAATTCGGTGAGGTGCGTCAGTTGCAGGAATTGCTTGAGGGTGGCAGGTGCATAATGTCCGATGGAACGGATACGTTCTGCCACATCATCCATGATCTCGTCCAACTGCTCGTACTGTGCTTCAAAGAACTTATGCTTGGAGTAAAAATCCGGGCCTTCCACATTCCAGTGCGCGTTGCGGGTCTTTGTGTACAACAGATACTCGTCGGCCAATAATTTGGTCAGGGTATGCGCTACTTCTGTCAGGTGCTGCTGATCGATGCCTATTGCGGGTGCCATAGTTTTTGTTTTGTGTGGTATGCAATGATGCTTTACAAAACTACTGGCGGCCGCCCCGCCAATCAATTGACAATTGGAGGATAGAGATGTATATTTTATAGGTACCCGGCCGCCAGGCTGGCCCTTTTCGCCTGCCTAGGCCTTCTGGAACTGGTAAGCCGTCTGCTTCTTGAAATCGGTAAAGCTTTGTCCGGACACATTCTTGAAAAACTTACTAAAATGGGCGATATCATCGAAACCAAGGTGGTAAGCGATCTCCTTCATACTGGAATCGGAATAGGTAGCATGCCGCTTGGCCTCCAGTACGATCCTTTGTTGTATATGGTGACTGGCCGGAAATCCCGACACTTTCTTCACCACTTCGTTGAGGTAGTTGGGGGTCACGGACAGGTGTTCGGCATATTCCGTGACCTTCTTATGGGTGATGAACTTATTCTCTATGACGTTAAAGAATTTCTTGACCAGGTCGGCATTCCTCGTTTGCCCGATGGCCTGACTGTTGGTGTCGGTTTGACGGGCGAGGTAGATCAATAATATCTTGAAATAGCCGATCAGGATCTCTGACCGTAGCAGGAAGAAGTTTTCAAACTCCCGGGTGATCTTACGGATCAACAGGTTGACCTCATGGGCCGACTCATCATCGAGGGTGGCCACCAGTGTGCCGGGGGCTGTAGTAGGCCCCTGATCGCTAAACCAACCGCCTGGCCGGTCCTGCGCCAGGAAGAGGAACTCCTTCGAGAAGGAGATCACATACCCACCGACCTGGTCGCAATCTTTCAGCTGGTGCACCTGCCCGGGTGCCGCGCAACAGATCATATTGGCCCCCACAGTATGCCTGGTGAGGTCGACAAGGTAGGTACCCCGGCCTTCGCTGATCCAGGTAAACTCGTAATAACCGTGCCTGTGCGGCGCTTGGTTCTGTTGACGGTTGCGTTCCATCCATCCGATGGGTCGTATCTCAAAGGGCAGGTTGTTGGCCTGAAATGGTATGCTTTCGCTAAGGTCGGTTACGGTTTTCCCCTGTTGTTTTTCGCGTAACATATCGATTGGTTTTTGGCAGTGGTCGGGCAAGTCGACCAGGTGAACGGGCATGTTGTTTACATCTACCAGATTCCAAATGCCAAGCCACAATATGCCGGAATTAAAATACCGGGCAAGGCGAAGTATAAAACGCAGTCTGGGAGTGCATCCGGCTCGATTAGCGGTTTTGCTGTATATGTGCAGCGTAGGTACGAGACTCCGAAAAAATCGGAGCTTTTTTACTAAACTCCGACAAAGTTGGAGCGCCGAAGGTTTAAAACGGTGTATTATCAGGTAACCAGTGTTGCTTATAGCTGTTCCTTCCGGATACCCAGCTTTTGCATGCGCGACTCGAGGGTAGTCGGCTTGAGGTTGAGCAGTTGCGCAGCACCCCCTTCGCCGCGAATACGGCCGTGAACCTTTCGCAGTACCGCGAGGATGTATTCGCGTTCTGCATCATCCTGCATCTTCCTGATGTCGGTCAGTGATTGCGCCTGCGATACTGTTTGCACGGCTGCATTACTATTGGTAATGGCGTGGAAAGCCGTTGCCTGTAAGGGCCTTTTGAGGGAAAGTAAAACATTGCTCTCATTGAGGATCACTGCCTGCTCGATCACATTCTCCAGTTCGCGGATATTACCCGGCCAATGCCAGGTCTCGAGCTCCTGCATCATGGCTGGCGTGATGCCGATAAAAGGCTTGTTGTTGCGACGGCTCGACAGGGTGGCAAAATGATTTGCCAGGTGTTTGATGTCTTCTTTTCTTTCCCGCAAGGGAGGCAATACGAGGGGGAATACGTTTAAACGATAATATAGGTCTAACCGAAAACGTCCTTCTGCCACTTCTTTTTCGAGCAGGCGATTGGTAGCCGTTACGATCCTGACGTTGACTTTAAACGGTGATTTACCGCCAATACGTTCAATCTCTTTTTCCTGCAGTACCCGTAGCAGCTTTACCTGCATTTCCAGGGGCATTTCGCCGATCTCATCCAGGAAAAGGGTACCGCCATCTGCCTGTTCAAACTTACCTATGCGCCGGTCGATGGCACCGGTAAAGGCGCCTTTTTCATGTCCGAATAATTCGGACTCGATGAGCGTAGCGGGCAGTGCCGCACAATTGATCTTGACAAATGGCATCGCCGACCTGGGCGATTGATGATGTATGCAATGGGCAATTCTTTCCTTACCGGTGCCACTTTCACCGAGGATCAACACCGAAGTTTCGAGTGGCGCTACCTGGGCTACGTGGTCCAGTACACTCAGCAATTGATGGCTGTTGCCGACGATGCCCTCAAAACCTGCCCGGCTATCGGGCTTGGACAATCCAGTGGCGGCACGACGTACCATCTCCAGCGGTTGTTCTTTAACCCTTTCTTCCATCAGCGTGGCCAATTCCGAACTCAATCTTTGCAGTAGGGCCAGGTGACCGGCATGCCAGGCATCGGGCTTGCGGCTATAAAAGGAATAGTTGTAGGAATGATTGCCTGTACCGGCCGGTAACTGCAGCAGCGACTGCAGGTCGAAGGTTTCGGTCAGCAATTCTTTCAGGGGATCAGATTGACAGGCTTGCTGGTAAGCCGCGCCATTGAACCATTGGGCGGTGATGTTTTGTGGGGCCGGCTGCAAGCGGGCCCATTCCTGCTTCGACACACCGGTTACCGTCTGGAACTCGGCGGCTGCCATACTCTGGTATTCTTCGAATCCAATCCGTAGCATACCGAGGGTAAAAGGTTCCTGCCCCACCTTGCTGATCATCAGCAGATCGACGGGAATAAAGGGCTGCAGCGCTTTCAACATCAGCAGCAACTTGTCACGTACCGGTAATGGCTGATTGGCCACCGCATGCAGGTGATCCAGCAAAATGGCTTCCTGCCGGAGGCCCGCTTCCAGGCTGTGCTTATGACGGTACCGGGCGATATCCAGGGACACCAATACATCCCGCGCCCGAAAAGGCTTCACCAGGAAACCATAAGGCTCCGTGGCCTTGGCCGCCTCCAGCACTTGCTGGTTGGAGTTGGCAGAAATATAGATGAAGGCGATGTGTTGCTCACGCAATTGATGCGCCAGTTCGATGCCGGTAACCTTTCCTTTCAGGAAGATATCCAGGAGCACGAAGCCTGGCTTTTCGCGGCTGATAATCTCCCTAGCCTCCGCGACCGAAGCTGCAATACCACATACCCGATAGCCTGCGCGCTCAAGGATCAGTTTAAGATCATTGGCGACAATGAATTCATCTTCTACAATCAGTATCTGGTCGGTCATGCTTTCGCAGGTTTTCGGGTCCCGGATGCAAATTAACGGAATATTAGAAACGCATGCCTACAACAATGTAGGGTAACCAACCTTCGCTGGACCAACCTGCCAGGGCACGCACCACGACCATCTGCGCCGGCGCAAAGAACAGGCCTCCGCCGACACCATTGTGCCATTTACCCGATTTCTCGCCATCCTGCCATACCCGGCCTATATCGTAAAAGCCTACCATACCCATCACGCCGGGCAGTACATAACCACCGACATCGGCGATTTTCACCCGCAACTCGAGGTTGTTGTACACACTATGGTCGCCGGCGAAACGGTATTGCCGGTAGCCAAGCAGGTTTTCGTGACCGCCCAAAAACACCGATTGGTAGAAGGTAGTTTTACCCAAGGTTACCGCGCCTCCGAGCCTATTGGCCAGTACGATGGTACTTCTGGCGTTGAGTGGTTTGTAAAAGGCCACCTCTGGTATGATCTGCGCAAAAGATTTCGAGTATTGGTTCACCCCTTTGAAACCTTGTATGCGTACGTTGATGTAGGAACCCCAGGTGGTCAGTACGGTATTGTTTCGCTTGTCGCGGATATAATTCAGGATAATACCGACATGTGATTTATCGTCGGCGATGGTCGCACTGTCATACGAACCGATAGCTGCCGTGTTCTCGATGAAACGGCCTTTATTGCCTTCATCGTCGAACCGGTAGATCTGTGCGGCTGGGCCGATGGCGAGACTGCTTCCCTTGGTGGTACCCCAACGCAGCGCTGCCCAGGCCTGGTAGGTATTGAAGCGGGTGCGGTAGTAAGTACGGAAGCCATCGATCTTATCAAACTCCGATTCATTGCCGCGACCAAAGAAGTTGATGGTATTATTGGGCGCTTTGATGATGGCCTGGGTGATGATATCAGCCTTGCCCAACGCCTGGATCCACTCGCCCCGGTAATCTACTTTATAGGCTTTGGTAGAAAAGGAATGGGATACCAGCAATTGCTGCAGGCCCGAATATTGTGCCACTTTGGTGTAGGGCTTTTTACGGAAACCCTGGCGGCGGATATGGCGGAAGCCAGCTCCCAACAGGAAGCCATCATCTACGTTGAGCCCGATCGTACCCAGCGGCTGGGTGACATTGTACAGGTCGACGGGATTGAAAGACGTAAAGGCACTATCGTTGGAAGAACGTTTACGCAGGCGGCCGGCATCTCCATAAAAGCTGGTATTGTCTGTACGGTTGTACAATTTGATACCTCCTTTGCCATCGACCGCCGTATAGGCTTTCGTGCCTTCACCACCTACGACGCGCAGACGTATTCCGTTATTAGTATTGTTGAAGCGCACACTGTCGTTGCCTTTGGCCAGGTAAAGCCTTACTTCTTTGGTATCGGCTGGGTCGAAGGTCTTTTTGAAGAGCTGGTCTTCTGTTTTGCCGCTCTTGGATAATTTATTGACCTGTACCGTGATGCCATTGTTCGGAGCATCTGTGATCTCTACCAGCTCATGTTTATCGGTCGCTTTTACATCGACGATCTTATTGATGAAATGGTAGTACTTGTCCATGGCTTTGGGCAGGTTGTTGCGCCGGTCTTTCAGGATACGCAGAAACTCGTCGTGGCGCAGCTGGTAGGCCGCTGCCGGCAAACGCTTCAAGCCTTCTTCCAGGACGGAGTCGGTGACCTGGGCCACAAACTCATTGGCAATGCGCATCCAGTCTTCATAACTGAACTGTACGAGGAACCGGCCATTGAGGTAACGGCTTTCCCACAGTATGCCCTGAATGTTGTGGTAGTCGCTTTCAAATCCCTGCAGAAAAGGCAACAGCCAGTTCCATTTGGCGATGCCGGGGATCACGCCGTTGTTGACGTAGAAGACCTGGTCACGGTCACGCGGTACGGCGAGGTATTTTTTCCCTTTACCATCTTTCTCCGGGAACCAGCGCCACTGGTCTTCGTGGCGATCCCAGTCGCCTATGAGCAGGTCGAGCATACGCGCCCGGAGGTAGGCCGTGCTATCGAAGCTGTTGTCATTGTCTTCATCTACTTTGCGCCGCATCTTGGGGGTATTGTCGGAATCACCGAGTGGCTCCCGCAGTTCCAGCAAACACAAGGTATTGGCGAATGTATTGGAATAAATGCCGAGGGCAGTATCCGGCGCTACGTAGCCAATGATGGGCTCAGCATGTGGAATACCCAACTGTTTCGCTATTGGCGGTACGATCACGGCACCGTAAGGATAATTGGAAGACATGTTGTCCGATAGCAGGTCCTTCACAAAAGTTCCGCGCAATTCCTCGGGCAACAACACATCCGGATATTTCTCTACGCTGCGCAGGGCCCACTCTTTACCTTCTTTATCGAGCAGGCGTAAGGATTTCGACTGGTGGCCACCACCCAGCCGGCTGGGTGTCAATCCACCTTTTATTTCCGAAATACGCAGCACCGGGAAGGTGGTAGGTGTGGCATAATCCTTCCGGTAGTTTTCACCAAAGAGCCAGCGGTGGAATCGGCCCACGCTGTCAAACCGGGCTACGGGTGCCATTGTAATGCTGTCTGACGGGATAGCCTTGATGGCCAGTTGCTCCTGCTCTTTTACTTTCACATACACCTGTGTATAGGAAAAGGCAGGTGTTACTCCTTTTTCGGTGGCTACATAATAAGTGAAACGAAGGTTGTTGTTGAGTAGCAGATCGGCAGTCACAAAGCCTGATTGGCTCGAAGCATACAAGGCGTTCTTGCCTTTCCTGGCATAGTTGCGCTTGGCTCCTGCCCCACTCACCACCTGCACTTCATTGCTTTTGATGAATTGCAGGCCATGTTCATGTCCGGCGGCATAAACCAGGTTGGGTATCCGGTCGGCGACGGCACTCACCTGTTTGATCATCTCTTTGTACCAGGGGTGACCCATATCTTCGGGATTGACAATCGTTTTACGAAGGATGGGATACAATGACCCTACAATTGGCAGGGGGATGTACAGGTTCTTATTGATGGCTGTAAAGGGAAACAGGTGATCCACGATAGAATAATAGCCGCCATGGTGGCCATAGGATTGGAAGGGGTGGTGTGCGGCCAGCAGGATCATTTTATACCGGTTCTTGTACAGCAGTTCGATCAACTTAGCCACCACGTCTTCCTTGGTACGGCATCCGCAATCGGCCGCATTGCTGCTTTTATCGTAGGGGAATAACCACCATTCGCTGTCGAAGGCGATGATCGCCAGGTTGTCGCCCAGGCTGATCTCCTGTGGATCGGGGCAGCCATTCGGTGGCAGCATCTTCAACAGGGAGTCGTTTTGCTGTTCCAGGAAACCTGATTGGGCCTGGATCTTGGCGAGGCCTTTGGATCCCATCCTGTCCCAGTCGTGGTTGCCTGGTACAAAATAAACGGCAGCGCCATTGCTGCGCATGGGAGAAAACTGCGACCGCAGGATATTTTGCGTGCTTTCTTCTTCTTTGGAGCCCGGCAAGCCCATGCCTTTAGGGTAGATATTATCACCCAGGTACATGACGGTCGTCTTTCCTTTCTTCACCATCTCTGCCGCCATGGGTATCACGTGCTGCTGCTCCTGGCTGATCTCTCCGGCATCGCCAATGAGTATCACCCGGTGTACTATGCTATCCTGTGCCTGCGCCACAGAGCCAGATAAAAATAAGATAAGTGTGTATAGCTGTTTTTTCATGGTCAGTTAGTTCGTTTATCGTAGCGTCTTACTGTTTTGTTGTTGATTTAACTCGGAGATACTGGTAGATGGCTTCTTGTGAGCGGACCTTCTCCCCTTCGCTTTGTACCGGGTGATTCTGCAGCCTGGCATCCAGTTGAACAGCCTGTACATTGTCACTCAGTTGCAATTGCAGGATATGTTTGACCTCTTCCTGGATGTCCCGGTCATACACGGGGAAACAGACTTCAATGCGCCGGTAGATATTGCGATCCATCCAATCGGCGGAACCCATGTACAACTCTTCCTGTCCGGCATTGTGAAACAGGAATACCCGCCCATGCTCGAGGTAGCGGTCAACAATGCGTTTTACGGTGATATTTTCGCTCAGTCCGGGTAACCCGGGCATGAGGCAACAAATACTGCGTACCAGCAGTTGTATACGTACCCCTGCCTGCGAAGCTTCGTACAATTTGGCGATGAGCTTTTTCTCTTCGAGGTTATTGAGCTTGATGGTAATGGCAGCAGGTATGCCTCTCTTCGACAGGTCGATCTCACGGTCGATGAGGTCGAGGAATACTTTCTGCAGGTTGAACTGGGCTACCAGCAGCTTATTGAATTTAAGCGAAGCGCCGGCGATCTTCCTGCGCTGGCTAAGTAGCTGGAACAATTGTTCCATCTCTTTCAGCATGGCATAGTCTGCCGTCAGCAATATATGATCGGTATAGAAACGTGCTGTACTTTCATTGAGGTTGCCGGTGGCGAGTAACCCCGCGTAATACACCCCGATCTTATCCTTTCTTTTCACGAGGGCGATCTTGGCATGCACTTTCAGGGAGGCATCGGAATAGAGGATCTTTACGCCGGCATCTTTCATCCGCCGGGCCCAGCGTATGTTGTTGGCTTCATCGAAGCGGGCTTTGAGCTCCACCAGTACGGTGACCTGCTTGCCATTCTTTGCGGCGCTGATGAGGGCATGCACGATCTTCGAATCATCGGCTACGCGGTACAGTGTCACATAGATCTCGGAGACTGCCGGATCGATGGCCGCTTCATTGAAGAAGCGTAATACGGTATTATAGGACTGATAAGGGGGATGCAGCACAATGTCTTTGGCGGCAATGGCATCAAAAATAGATTGGCTACTGGCCGCGACAGCCGGGATGATCGATGGCCAGGCCGGATACTGTGGTACCTGGCTATTGAACGGCAGGGACGCGAGGTCTTTCAGGTTGTGGTAAGTGCCGCCGGCTACAATACTGGCATTGGTCAATCCAAACTGCCGGATCAATGCGTCGAGGCAATCTGCCGGAAGCCCGGGCTGGTACAGGAAACGGGTGGCGAATCCATAATCCCGTTTGCTGATCTGTTTCTCGATCTTACCCGCCATGTCTTCTTCAAAGTCGTCGGTAAGCTCCAGTTCGGCATCACGGGTGATCTTACCATTCCAGGCGCCGGTAATCGTAGCGTCACGGAAAATGGCCGGCAGGTGTTGCCGGATAATATCTTCCAGGAAAACGATATAAGTTATGCCATTGGCAGTAAAAGCTTTGAAGCGGGGCAGACTGTCGGAGGGTATGTTGACAATAGCATATTCCGTTTTTCTGCCGGGCAACTGCAGGCCTGCCACGAGGTACAGCTTGTTGTTGGCTGGAAAGAAATCGGGCCGCAGGCTGGACAAGAAAACGGGTTGCAGGAAAGCCAGTACCTGCGTAAAGAAGTATTCACACAACTCGGGCAATATCTCCACCGGTAGTGGTGTATTATATAATAGCCTGAGCTGGTATTGCTCCAGCTGCGGGAGTATACCGGCAATGGTTTGTCCATACAACTCCTGCTGCCGGTGTATGATCAATTTGGCTTCTTCAAGTGCGCCGGTATAAATAGGTTCTTTCGCGGCTTTCGATTTATTGATCTTCTGCAGTGCCATCAGGGCGGGCATACGCACGCGATAAAACTCGTCGAGATTGGAAGAATAGATAGACAGGAACCTGATCCGTTCGGCCAGCGGCACCGTAGGCCGGCCGGCTTCCATCAGTACCCGCTCGTTAAAAGAGAGCCAACTGAGATCCCTGCTGAAAAAATCGGTTGTATGCATACAAAATTATAACCTGTCGTATTATTCAACCAGGCATTGTGACAGTGCTACTGGTCCTGCCGGTTAGGTGACTTCGCTTTCAAACCAGGTCCCCCAAAAGTATTGTCGGTATTATACAATTGCAATTGATAAACAAGGGCTACACTTGTACAATTTACCGTTGTTATTGATCACGGTTGCACGTTTTATGCCATTTTGTTGCCCGATAGTCAAAAGTAAAAAGAATCGCTAATATGTAAACAGGAAAGGGCCACTTCCTAAGAAGGCAGCCCTTTTTTTACCCTAACCTAAACAACCAACTACTGTAACTCTGACCGGATTCTATTGTATTGCCATTGCTCTGATGTAGAACAAAGATACTTCGACAAGCAGGGTCAAGTCAATTCCTAAATAAGGGTAAAAATTGTAAAAATCATTTGTAGGCTGCAGTACAGGCGGGCATACGCTTTCCAGGCCATTGCTGCGTGTCAAATCAGCGGGCCCCTCACAACACAATAATCCCCTCTGTCTATCGCACGGTCAATTCCTTCCTGAAATCGGAGAAACTGGAGCCCGCGACATTCTTGAAGAATTTGCTGAAATGGGCTACATCATCGAAGCCCAGGTGCCAGGCAATTTCTTTCATGCTGACATCCGAATAAGCGGCCTGCCGTTTGGCTTCAAGTATGATGCGGTGCTGGATATGGTGGCTGGCCGGAAAGCCGGAGACTTTCTTGACGACTTCATTGAGGTAGTTGGGCGTCACGGCCAACTGGTCGGCATAGTCGGCGACCATCTTTTTGGAAGTATACTGCTGCTCGAGCAGGGTAAGGAACTTCTTGGTAAGGTCTACGTTGCGTGGCTGGTGTACATAGGCTTCTACCCCTTCGAACTGACGCGTGAGGTAGATCAGGAATATCTTAAGGAACCCGCGCAGTATCTCGGACCGCAGCAGGAAGAAGTTGGAAAACTCCTTCATCATCTTGACGACGATCTCGCCCATGTCTTCTGCCATTTCGGGCGACACTTTGATCACGGGTGAGTGGGAGAAGGTATAAAACAAGCCGGTATTGAAGAGCAGGTTGACATTGTCTTCGTTGGCCCCCAGAAAATCGGCGGTGAAAGAGATTACATAGCCATCAGCCGGGCCAGTTACTTTCAATTGGTGAATCTGGCCGGGTGTAAGGCAATACACGGTATCGTTTTCCAGCTCGTACCGGTCAACATCGATATAATGCACGCCCGATCCATGCTTGATCCAGATGATCACAAAATAGCTGTGGCGGTGTGGTACTTCGTTTTGCTGGAACCTGTTTTGGGCGATCCAGTCCATGGTATGGATCTCGAACGGTACATTAGCCACAGATTTCCCTATTTCCAATACTGGGGTGATCGCCATGAATGCCTGGATTTAGGGGATGAAATTAGGAAAATTCAGCGCATGATGGATAAGACCGCGATGGGCGCCGCTTTGTTGTTTGTACAAGTTGAAAATTGGCTTTAATTTCAGGCCCGGTTTGTTTAACAAATGACGTATTTGACTATTTCTTTTACAGGCATGGCGGCAATACCCGTATCATACCGAACAGACTAGTAATTATGAATGAGCTGCAATTAAGAACTGTGAACGTGATCCGGTACGTGACACCGCTGCGGGAAGGCGGCTCGCTGCCAGCTATCGCCGAGGCCGACGATGAATTTCTGTATGTATTGAAATTCCGGGGGGCAGGGCAGGGTGTAAAAGCCTTGATCGCCGAACTGATCGGCGGAGAACTGGCCCGCAGCCTGGGGTTTAGAGTGCCCGAGATCGTATTCGCCCGGCTCGATGCGGCCTTTGGCCGTACGGAACCCGATGAAGAGATCCAGGACCTGCTGAAGGCAAGTGTGGGCATCAACCTGGCGTTGCATTATCTGTCGGGTTCTATTACCTATGACCCTGCTGTCACCAAACTGCCTGCACGGCTGGCTTCCGAGATCGTTTGGCTCGACTGCCTGCTGACCAATGTAGACCGTACTGCCCGCAATACGAACATGTTGATCTGGAATAAGGAGTTGTGGCTGATCGACCATGGCGCTGCGCTTTACTTCCACCATAGCTGGACCAATTGGGAAGAACAGGCCAAACGTCCCTTCGCCCCTGTCAGGGATCATGTGTTGCTGCCACAGGCCAGTGAGCTGGAGGCCGTGGATGCCACTTTCAAACCGTTGCTGACGGAAGAACGTATCCGCAGCATCGTGAACCTAGTTCCCGACGAATGGCTGGAGACTGGCGCGGATGAACCAGCCGCTGCCCGACGTGAAGTATATGTACAGTTTTTATTAACCCGGGTTGCCTCCTCTTCCCTATTTGTAAAAGAAGCACTACATGCAAGAACAACATTTATTTGAATATGCGGTGATCCGCGTGGTGCCGAGGGTGGAACGGGAGGAATTCCTCAACGTGGGGGTAGTGCTGTACTGCAGAAGGCCAGCTTTTCTGCAAGTGAAATACACGCTCGACAAGGATCGGCTGCGTGCTTTCTGCCCGCAGCTCGACATCGAGGAAGTGCAAGCTTACCTGTGCGCTTTTGACCATATCTGCCAGGGCATAGCGGCCGGCGGGCCCATTGCCAAACTGGATATGGCTTCGCGGTTCCGGTGGCTGACAGCGACCCGCAGCACCATTGTGCAAAGCTCGAAGATCCACCCGGGCTTTAGCATCGATCCACAAACAACCCTCAACAGATTGCACGAGAAACTTGTGCTGTGAACTATACGCTAATCCCTTTAACCCCATCACATGAAAAGACTTCTGTTATCAATCTGCCTTTTGGCGACTGTATTGTCAGTGTGCGCGCAAGAAGAATGGAAGGAGGCCAGTAAAGAGAGCCAGGCTTATCATACTTACAGTATGCAGCTGACGTTTCCCCCTTTCAGCCTGAAAAAGGTTCAGACACTAGTGAAGGCTATCGAATTTAAGGACTCAGAGAACAATGATGGTACTGAAATACTGAAACAATCAGAATACCTGAAACTAACCCAGCGGGAGAAGTTTACTTACCATGCGATCCATGCCGAAACCTACAACCAGAACTGTGACGTCATGCCACCCATTCAGGACGAACACAAGAAGATATTTGGTCAACTGTCCGATCCTTTTGGTGAATACACCTGGGCAGAGCGACAACGCCAATTCTTCCGGTCCAATAAAGACTCCGTGATGGCCTGGATCAAGGAAAGCGTTGGTACCGGTAAAAGGCTTGGCCTTAATCTTAAGCACATTGTCGTCGAGATCAATGCACGGGAAATGATCCCCTTCCTGATCAGCAACTACAATAGCAATAAGAAAGACCATGATATGCTGACTGTACTGATGTTGCTTATGAAGAACAACGAATACAAAGTATTCATGGAGTCGCTCTCCTATAAGAAATTGTATGCTCCCGGCACCACCTATGATGGCTTTTTGATATTCAATGCTGCCAACGAAGAGCTGATCATCAAGCGGGCGACCGACTTTTACAATGAACTTCCGAAGTAATATTGTTTTGTTGTGGCTACTGCTACTGTATGCCTGGAGCGGCCAGGCACAGTCGTCTGTGGCTGCACCCTACGTTGTAATTCCCGGTGGACTGTATATTGTTGGTAAAAAAGGCCATGGCATCAATCCTTACCGGACAGTAAAGCTGTCTGCTTTCCGGATTGCCCGAAAAGAGACGACCAATACCGAGTTTGCTGCCTTTGTAAAAGCGACCGGCTATATCACCGATGCCGAGCGCCGGCACGATGCGCTGGTATATCGGCCTGGACTGGCCGAGTTTGAATGGCACAACGACTCTACGGCTAACTGGCGCTATCCCAACGGCATTACATACGGAAGCATCGACCACAAGATGGATCACCCGGTGACCTGTATCAGCTACCAGGATATCCTGGCTTATTGCCGCTGGGCCGGCGTTAGGTTGCCTTCTTTGGATGAATGGGAAGTAGCCTGCCGGGCCTGTACCACTACTGACTTCTCCTTCGGAAAAGATACCAGTTTGCTGCGCCAATATGCCAATACCTGGCACAGGACCGACCACCTGGTACCCGACAGCTCGGATGGTTACTTGTTTACCAGCCCGGTGGGAAGTTTTGCGGCCAATCCCTGGGGACTGTATGATATGTATGGGAACGTATTTGAGTTTTGCAGCGGTAAAACGAAGCTCAACCATAAACCTACCGTGGTTCATGCACGGGGTGGCTCCTGGTGGTGCAGTCCCTTCTCCTGTCATTTCTTCAACAGCTACGACATTGGCAGCGTATATCACCGCGCCTCTTTCAGCAACCAGGGCTTCCGGGTCGTATATCCCGCCGGACACAACAGGGCGCCACGTTGACGGCTTTATCGGCGACTCAAACATTGATCTGGTTACTGACCAATCTTAAAGCGAAGCACCGCTTCTCCCCCCAGCTCGATCTGGTCGCCATCCTGGAGATGATGGGCGATACCGTACATATTGAGCATTTTGATGCGATCATCAACCGTGTGTACTTTCACTTTGTTGCCACTATCGGGCAGACCGCCTTTATCGGGATACAGCAGGTATTTGTTCTGTTTGGGATCGTACACGATATATGCGTGGTTACGGCTTACGTGCAGGTTGGCTTTGCCAATCCCTTCATCGTAGCCCGGCTCGCCGCTGGCGAGAAAGACAATATCATTAAGCTGTACTTTGCCGGTGGACAGTTGGGGAGAACGGCTACGGCCAATATTAAAGCGTAGCTGTATGTTCGGATCTAGCAGGTATTCGAATTGTTCTGCCTGACCCACCAATATCTGCAGCATCGCCGTGGTGAACTTCTCCTTCACCTGATCACCGGCACGCGTCACTTTGATACCGTATGTGCCGTGCTGGATGCACTCTGCCGGCAATTGATCTCGCACCAGCTGGTATTCAAAAAACCAGTTGGGTTCCAGTTGTATGAACTGATTGGCCAGCTTACGTTCCAGGTATTCGGCCTGAAAAACCCCGGGCTTGTCTGCATACAACGCAATCTTCGCCGCCTCTTCCTGCTCCTGATCAGCACACAACACATATAGCCGCATGCCGGCCAGTGACATACCTCGTTCATCCACATAGGGCTTCAACGCCTGTATGATGAATTTGGTGATCGCTTCCCGTTTGATGGGCGTCACGGGCATTATGGTATTGGCGGGTGCGGGTGGCACCGTATCTGTTGTTGTGGCGGTTTGCGTTTCTTCCGGCTCATCTTCCGTAAGCCCAAAGCTTTTCTTCAGTTTGTTGATCAGGCTTTTCATTGTACTACTTTTTATAGGTGACCGGTCATTGCCGGAATTAACTAAAACGATCCCATATAGTTTCGCCGTTGTAACACTTTGGCAATGGTATTGGCCAGTAATACCGCGTTGGCAGAGCTTTGCCCTTCTTCTATTCGAATACAGGCAACCGTGTACGAAGTATTAGCCGCGTTGGGCGCAAAGAATACATACCAACCGTCCGAGAGCTTTTCACCGCGCACAATACGTTCCGGTGTACCGGACTTACCAGCTACACGGGTGTCTTTGATCTTCAGCTTACCGGGTGTGCTTGACTGCTCGATCATGTACTGCCGCAGGATCGACGCATAGGCCGTATCCTTTGCTACCTGTACGGGGGTAGCTGCCGGCACGTCGGATCCGGTAGCCCGGATCACATACCGCGAAGGCTGCAGCACACCGCCGTTGGCGATACTACCTGCCATCCGCGCCATCGAGGCGGGTGTGGCTGTCAACACACTCTGTCCCCAGGCGAGACCAGAGAACTCACTTCTATACCGTTTGGTGGTGCCTGCATACTTCGGGTTATTGTATTGCTTGCGGTCCTGATTCAATACGGTACTGCGCCAGGCAGCCAGGTCGGCCGAAATCTGTAATCTGTCGGCGGTATTGTTGTAATTGTACCCTCCCCGTTGTGCGAGGTTCATACCGGTCGCTTCATACAGGGTGGCCATTTCCTCTTCGAGGTGTTGCTCATTGGCCAGGCGAATGAAATAGATATTGCTGGAGTTGATGATCGCTTCGCGCATATCCACGAAGGGTACTTTCGGAATAAATGGTTCCTGCTCCCGTTTGTTGTCGCGGAATATCTCGTTGCGGGTGATGTCCGTGTATTTTACTTCTGTAGCTGCCAGGCCCATTTTATTAAGGCCGGCCATGGCTGTCAGTATCTTGGCCGTAGAACCTGGTGCCGTAGCATAGGTCATCCCCAGGTCTCTTTCCGTAACCGGCATTTCGAGTCGCAGTCGCTCCCGGTCGGGCAGTTCCATCAATTCGGGCGATTGCAGGTTGGGCAATGGATACAAGGCAGACGCCAGTATATCGCCAGAGACGGCATCCAATACAACCACCGACATACGCCGGTTTTTGAACGCACTGTTCGCCAGACTATCCTGCAATTCTACCTGCAAGGCAGCATCTACCGACAGGTATATGTCCCTGTCTTTGTCGCGGATGGCTTTGATGGTTGCCTGGTTGCTGTCGATGCCACTCTTCAACCCTTCTACCAGGGCCGTATAGTCATAGCACACCATGGGTACAGCCTTGTAAAATGGTTTGGTGAATCGGTCGGGTTGGTATTGTGTGTAGACCGAATCCTGTATCTCGCGACTGATACCAAAACCACGCAGGGCCGTCAGGTGACGGGCTTCTGCGAAATAACCATTGGCCTGCCCCCAGAAGAGGCGGGTATTGTAATCGCCCGTCCAGAAATACAGTTGCGAAGCAAAAGGATAAAACCGGCGAACCCGTTTGTGCACGAGGTCAGACAAATCACTGGCTTCCAGTCCTGCTTTCTTCAGCGAATCCAGGTGACTGGTCAACACCTCGGTTTCGCTGGTTGCTACGGGTAATCCATACCGGTCGTATACATTGCCCGCTGCCAACAGGCGCATCAGTTTATCGATGCGGGGATTGTAACTATAGACGGGTATGCCATTGCGCATCACTACCCGCGCCTGCTTCACGATGTACTGATCGCGCTGCAACACCTGGATGGTGAGCACCTTGGTCGCGAGCGCCACGATACCCGCGAGGAAGAATACAATGCCTGTTGCCAGTACGGGATCATAATAGCGTTGAATCCTTTCGCGCTGCACCTCCTGCCCTTCCCGGGCCGATATGCCGGCCACGATACCCATGGCCGCCAGGTTGATGATCAGCGATATCTTACCATAGCTGAGAAAGGGCACGGCGACGCCAGTCAGTGGCAGCAACCCTATAGAGCCCCCTGCGATGATCAGCAACTGAATACCGATGGTAATGGCGATGCCGGCGCAGAGATAAAAGGTGAAAGGATGGCCTGAGCGGCGTGCGATCAAAAAGGTACGATGGATCAGTACACCGAATAATAAGAGAATAGCCACCAATCCGAGCCAACCCAACTCTTCTCCGATACTGGGCAATATCATATCGGTATGAGAGGCGGGCATGGTGTTGGGGAATCCCTTGCCGATACCCTGACCGGTCAATCCACCCGACGACAGTGTCCAGTAACTATGGGCGAGGTGATCACCACCAAACACATCGTTGTTCCATTGGCTGAGCCACATGGCTTTGCGGTCGGCCAGGCGTTGCCCGATACCTGGCACCCGGTCGCCAAAAGCGAAAGCAGCGATCACCAGGATGATGATCACCGGCGCATCGGCAATGGCGGCGAAAGCACCATACCATTTGGTACTGCGCAGATGACCTTTGGCCAGCGAAGTGACCAACACGAGCAGCAAGGCCGTCGCCGTGGCCATCCAGCCGGGTAGCCACAACAACAATAAACCATACACGACACCAGCCAGCACCGTGAGCAAGAGGTTGCCGCGGGCAATGCTATAGAAGAATAAGAAAGTAAAACACACCACCAACGCCGGCCCCATATCGCCCATCATCAGGTACAAGCCGAGGATGGCTGCTATCCCTGCGAAGACGCCCCAATTGACCAGGAAGCGCCAGCGTATATCCGAGTAATTGCGGATCCCTTCTTCATTGGCGGCAAAGAAGGCTGCCAGGAAAAATAACAACAGGTATTTGGTGATCTCGCTGGGTTGGAAGGTGAGTCCCGCCAGCTGAATATTGACCTTTACACCGCTGCCTTCCGGTCCGGTACCGATCGCCAGGGTCAGGAGAGCCAGTAGTATCGCGAGCGCCAACCAGGTATATCCCTTGTGCTGGTAGATATTCTTTTGCCGGAAGTTGAACAAGGGATCGAACCACCAACGGGCATACCATTTACCGGGATTGAACGAGGCTAATATGGTGTAGGCTGCCAAGCCCGCGACAATACCTTGCAAGGTTTGGAAGGCATGCAAAGAATCCGTGAGGGGATTTTGTATGCTGAAGAGTGTAAGCACTGAGATACCACACAGCAACAGCAACACCGGCAGCAAATAGCCGTCTGGTTGTTTCTTACGAACAGAAAGGATCAGTTGTACCAGCAGGAAAGCCAGGATGAGGCCACCGGCAATGATCTGGAAGCTGGTGCGAAAGTCGTCGGGTGTGCGCACGATCAGGGCGCCATCTTCCTTTAGCTGTCCATATACGATGGAGCCGATCAAACGAAGCTTGTGCGGCTTTGCGGTGAAAGCATAATTGGCTTTGCCATTCAGGGCGCTGGTGCCTTTGCGGCTTCCGAATTCAAACCCTGGCTTGAGCGGCAATACACTGTAGCCGGAATCGCGGTACAGTCCTGCAAAGCTGAACCTGCCCTGAGCATCGGTACGTGCATACCCAATGATACCTGTCAGCGAATCTTCTTCCAGGGAAGGGATGTGTTGGCGTAGTTGCACCAATACCCCCGCCATTGGTTGATCCTGGTTCAGGACCAGGCCACTCATCTCCTGATCGCCGGTACCGATGGTTGACTTACCCGCAGTAGCCGAGGACACGCCACTCATTACGCCGGCATTGGTGGCACCCGAAAGCTCCTGTACATATAGTGCTGAATCGAAGCCCAATCTTATGCGGGAGGCACGTAGCCTGTCGGCAAAGTCGACGCCACCAATGGACGGTTTCCAATCAAGGGGTGCTGTAATGGCAAAAGCCCCTTTATTGAGGGCCCCCAGGTTGTCGGGCTTACCGATAGCCAGTAACCGTACTGAAAGGGTATCGACCAATAACTCCGCGTCTTTCGGATCTGAGAAATAGCTGCCGTCACCGATCACTTTTCGCAGGCGGTCACGATCCATGAATGGATCGAGCGTTACGGCTCTGCCTTCCAGTAGCAAGGTATCGGTGCGATCGAGCTGGGGTGCAAGGGCTTTGTACAATTGAAAGAAGAGCAACAGCAAGACAAGGGCGGCGCCGCTGAGCAATAACCAGCCTTCTTTGCGTTGTTGTTTACCCGTGTATGTTACCTTCTCGGCCATGTAGCTGTACTGGTTGATTTATTGAGTTCCTTTTACAATGAGCTGATCGAATGATACGGTTTGCGCGCCATCGACCCGCATGCCGAAGTAGCTGCCGAAGCCGCGGTCAAAGGCCAGGGTCTTCTCCAGCCGGTCGTTGATGAGAAAATGAAGGCTGCTGCCTTGTTTCTCTACCGTGAGCATATTCATACCGGCATCGGGCCGGATATTACCGGATGGTGTCCAGTCGACGAGTACGTGCCATTCATCCTTGACGAGCGAGCCAATGGAATAGTAGCCATTGGAAGTGATGTAGAATACGAACCAGGCATCCTGCTGCTGATCACCGCAAAAGTTGATACCAAAGGGATCGCCCGCGCTATCTCCCCAATGGGTGGTATTGGCGGATATGGTAAAGTCCTTATCGGTATCGATGTTGAACTTGGCGGCGGTAGAATAGCTGAGACTATCGGCAAAGCCTTTCATCACGTATTTACCATCGACGAGGTCAAACTCACTGGTCTCGTCTTTGCCAATATCCCATATACTGTCCAGCGGGTTGCTGAAGTCGTTGTAGTAAATGCCATTATTGAGTGAAATTCCAGGCTGCGCAGCAGGCTCGTTGGGGGGCATGCTGTGGTGATCAGCCAATGGTGCCTCGGGACCACTGATGGCATCGCCTGGTGATCTACGTTGCCCATGTGACAGGTTGTATTTCGGGTCCTGCACCTTGGTGGGCATGAGTTCAGGTGGGGTTGTTTCAGCGGCGCTGGCCTTGGACCTGACCAATGTGGTCCAGGAGAAAAACACGGCACCACTAACCAGCAAGAGCACGACCGCGATAAACGTGATGTCCTTGCGTTTACCGGCCTCCGGCTTTACCGGCGCTACATACTTCACCGTCTCGTTGCGCACGGGTGGCTCCAGGGTACGCATTCCGCGCAGGTCTTCGAGGGCAGCCATCTTCAACAGGTGGCGCACTTGTACGGGATCGGCCAACCGGTGTGAGCCCTGCTTGGTCAGCAATCCATCCAGCAGTAATTGCAGGCTGGGTGGCATGGACCGGTGCATGGGCAGTACCGGACGTGGAACGGGTGAAGCGATCACCCGGTTGATGTGCATCAACAGGTCATCCTGTTCGTATTCGAATGGTACTACACCTGTCAAACATTCATATAAGACAATGCCCAACGAATAAAAATCAGTGGGCGTGGACACGTTCCTGGATTGATTGAACTGCTCGGGCGACGCATAGTCGTAGGTCAGCATCGAGGAGCCGGTGACGGTGACGGAGTCTGACTCGCGTAATTTGGCGATCCCAAAATCGGTGAGCAGGAATTGTACTTCACCAGAGGGTAGCTTACGGTACATGATGTTCTCTGGCTTCACATCGCGGTGTACGACGGCTTTGGCATGTATGGCGTCGAGTGCTTCGGTCATCTGGTGGGCCAGCCTGATCAATACCGGTATATCCAGGGTTTGGTGTATCCGCAACAGGCTGCGCAGGTCACCACCTTCTATCAATTGCATGACGATGTAGGGCAATTCCGCATCCAGGTGCACTTCCAGGATCTTCACGATGTTGTCGTGCTGGATCGACTTCATGATCTCCGACTCGCGCTGAAACCTGCGCAGGGTATCGGGATCGGTGTTGAAGGCAAAATGTTTGATCGCTACCAGCTCTCCGGTGAGCATATGGCGCGCTTTCAATACCCGCGCGTTACCCCTGCCCAGTTCACCGAGGATCTCGTAGCCTTTGAAATACTCTTTAAAGATCGAAGTAGCCATGGTTATCGCTTGATGTTGTGCATGATCAATAGGGAAGGATGGCTGCTATCGGCTTTCACAAGATTTTGGAATGGATATTTGATGTTCTCGAAGGAGAGGTTGTCGGTCTTCAGCATTACAGGCACCTGTACGCTAAAGCCGGTTTCGAACTGAGCAAGTCGGAGGTTTTTCAGGAGGATGGTGTCACCGGGCTTTGCCGACCTTTCATTGATGGTGATGGCGGCAAAACGGGTCTTGTTCTTATCAGCGGGCAGTATCACCAGGGTTCTTCCAACGCTATCGGCATATTGCCGGATATAGTTCCAGCTTTTCGAGGTGCTGATCTTCAGGGTGTCTGTCTTTTCTTCTACCGGGCCGGGCACGGCGGTATTGTTGACCCGAACGGCTGCGCCTGCCGTTTTAATACTATCGATGGGCAGTATGCGGGGTGGTGCTACATCGATGGGGCGCGGCGGGGCCATAAACCACCCCATGCCTGCCAATACGGCTACCGTAATACCGGCTATATAGATATTTCTGCGGAAGGTGCTGCGCACTGGCTGTATCACCTCCGCAGACTGCGTTTCTTCTTGTGCAGCTTGCGTTGCCTGGCTATGGGGCTTTGCGTCGTGGGCTTGTATGGCCGGCGCTGTGACGGTCACTTGCTTTTTCGCAGGGGCTTTTCTTTTGAGCAACACCACCGTGATGTTGTCATTGCCGCCCATTTCGTTGGCCAATGCCACCAGGCTGTTGACCTTGTGGGGCAGCGCCTGGGTAGTACCCAGTATGGTGGTGATCTGCCTTGAAGTAATCATATCGGTGAGCCCATCGCTACAGAGCAACAACTGGTCCCCGGGCAGCAACGCTTCGCTGCCATAATCCATAAAGTCTTCATCATCGAGCCGGTGCAGGGTCGACCCTACTTCGCGCAATATCTGGTTACGTTGGGGATGGCTCATGGCTTCCTGCTCGGTCATTTCGCCCGCGTCTTCCCGAATGCCCACGAAGGAATGGTCTTTCGTGAGCTTTTGTAGCAGTCCGTTGCGATACCGGTACAGTCGGGTATCGCCTACGTGTGCATAATAGACCTGCTGCTTGGCGGCATCAGCTACCACTGCGGTCAACACACAACACATTTCACTGATGAGCTGATCTTTCTTCCTTTCTTCCACAATACGGTTGTTGGCGTAGATCAGGGCTTCGCGCAGCATGGTGAGGGTATCGCCCTTTGGGTGCTCCATGTATTGGGCAATACTTTCTTTAGCTATCGCCGCTGCTTTTTCCCCGCCGGTATAACCGCCTACGCCATCGATCACTGCCACCAACGCATTGTCGCTATTCCATAGCTGCCGGGCTATGAAGGCGTCCTGGTTCTCCTTGCGTCGTTTACCCGGATCGGTGGTGCCGTTTATGAGGATGTTCTTCATCTTTTATCGTGGCAGGTTTTTGAAATGCCTGATCAACAGGAACAATACGAATGCACAGAGCACCGACGTGCTGATCACGGCTCCCATATTCATTGTTGTTTAAATTCAAGGGTAATGATCCCGTTCAACAGGATCTGGCTTTGGGGCTCGAGGTAGAACCAGCGGGGCGACTGTACATCACTGCGTGCTATCACGACCTCGTTGACCCTGGTTTCGTTGGCACTGAAAGAAGCGATCTGAAACTTGCCGGAGGCTTCGTTGAGCCGGATGCGGGCATGGGGATTGGAAACATAGTTGGACTCAATCAACAGGTAGTTGTTGTAGCCCTGGTTTTCCGGTTCCTTGCGGGCTATGACGATCTCGGTATCCTTCATGGTATACACATCGCTCTTGTTCTTATCACCCAGGTGGTATTCGATACGTGCCAGGCCGCCATCGAGGTTGCGGGCCTGTTTCAGCAGGGAGCCACCGCCTAACGTGAGGTCATTGCTGAACTTGACGGTAAAGTTGCCGCTTTCGGCAAAATGGATATGCCGCAACACATCGAGGTTGATGTCCATCTTATCAAATACATTGGTCGCCTTCGACTTCATCGTGACCTTGGCAGTGTGCCGCCTGTCGGCAGCGGGGGCTCCTGTGCGAATGCCGGTCAGCATGCCCACGATCTTCAGATCGTAGGGACCGATGGTTTCGCCATTGAACTCGGTAGCGGGGCCAAACCTGAATTGCCAATGTGAAGAAACTGGCGCCAGGTCTTCATAGTTCTTTTTGTAACCCTCCAGCTTCCGGTAAAACATCTTCACCGCTTCTTTCACGACTACGGGAAAAGAAGGCAACCGTTGTTCATATACATCGGGATGAAGGATGACCAGGAAATGCATGTTGAATACCAGACTAGCGCCTACCGATTCGGTTTTGCAGGAACCGTCGAAGCAATCGACCAGTTCATGCAGCATATCGTTATTGGTCAATGGCACCGGAACTTCCCGGGTACTTTCCGGTACAAGCCAGTTACGCATGGCGCCCCAAATATCACCTGGACGTCTCTTCATAAAAGCGGGTTGTTTTATCCAAAAATTACAGGGAGGTGTATCAGGCCTTAAATGTAGAAGATTATGAAGCTGACGAGTGATAAAGAAACCTTAAAAGCCCTTGCACGCTAAGCCTTTAGGAATTCATTAAGAGAATAATGAGTGAGTGAGGCTCTTTTGAAAAGTGCGCGCAAAAACGGAGGCGGGCCGGTATTTATTGTATTTAGGAAACGTTAAAATGGAAATTGATCGGGCCGACACGTACAGTCCATTAAGAGTTGCCTAAGAAGCAGTGTATTTTATTTAGCTTAGCGCCGTGACAGTAACTACTACGCATCTCGGATACCTGGTAACAGGTTTGTGCATCCTGACCGGCATGTGGCTGAGTGTAAAAGCCGGCAAACTAACTGTAGCGGCTTCTGTAACCGCCGGCATTGTGGGCTTCCTGGTATTGGTGGGTGGTGGCTATGCGGGACTCAGCCTGCTCGTCACGTTCTTTGTATTGGGGGTATTGGCCACCCGTCATCAGCGAGCAAACAAAGCGCAGGTGTCCGGCAACGAACCAGATAGCGAAAAAAGAAAGGCCAGCCAGGTGCTGGCGAATGGCGGCGTAGCGGCCATGGTGGGGTTGATCTCCTTGCTGGATCCTACACACAGGTCATTATATGTACTGATGATGGCAGCCAGTCTTTCTGCCGCCACCGCCGACACGTTGTCTTCCGAGTTGGGGACGGTATACGGCAAACGTTTTTTCAACATCCTCCATTTCCGTAAAGAAGAGCGTGGGCTTGATGGCGTGGTCAGCGTGGAGGGAACGTTGCTGGGCCTTGCCGGCAGTACGATTATAGCTGGTATTTATGCCCTGTTCGTAGGCTTAGATCGTGGCTTCCTCGTCATCATGATCACCGGAACTGCCGGCAACCTGTTCGACTCCGTACTGGGTGCTGCGCTGGAAAGAAAACAGCTGCTCCACAATGACCTGGTCAACCTTTTCACTACCCTCTTTGCGGCATTGCTGGTATTGTTATTCCGGTAAGTTATTCAGGGTTTCTCCAGCATTGTGCGAAAACTGGTCATCGAGCTGAATAAGTTATTGCGCACGATGGGGTCGGCTACCCAGCGGGGAACTTTCTTGCTACGGTTGGTAGATATGATATAGGAAACTCGCATCTTGTTGCCAGGCAGTTCTTCGAAATACCATTTGCCGCGGGTGCCCTGTATACGTGTTACCGAACCCGTCACCGGAAATTGGGTGTGGGCGATACTTTCAAACTGAATGGTACCCGACCGCTGGCTGCCTGTTGTTTTATACACCTGATGTTGCAGGCAACAATCCTGGTCGCCAAATGGCCAGGGGATATTGTAGCGGGTATAGGTTATCCACTGGCTGCGAGCGCCGGTTACGATCACCTTGTATTGTTTGGCATTGGCATTCCATTCCTGGCCTTTCGCCTGATCGGTGAGTAAGGTAATGGCAGCCTCCATATCGGCCTTTACTTCAAAAACAGCCTTCACTTCCCGGATCTGGTCTTCTCCCGGGCCAGGTATCCAGCGTTCATACAGGGATATGATCTTATCCTGCTTCACCAGTTTGAAATCGCCGTCGTTGGGCGCTGTGTTCCAGGCCACCAGCGCGAGCAGGCATACCAGGGAGGGAATTGCTTTCATGCTATTACTTTTAGTGGTACAATGACCGTTATTGTATGCCCTACAAATGTGGTCAATCAGGTGCGGAGGGCCAATGAATTTCTATTGAGTTGTGGTATCCTGCGGTTGAATTGTATAAAAGCCGGCGGTTCCTTATATTTAAGTATCATACCGGGGACATGAACAAACGACTGCTTTCCATTATTGGCCTTATTGCCGCCTGCATCACCATTTTATCGCAATGCGTTGATAGCAAGGCCAGCACGCAAGATCTCCGGGGTCCTGCCTTTGCAGGATCAGCATCTTGTGCCGGTTGCCATCAAAACATTGTAGACAGTTACCACAGTACGGCACACGCCAACACCTCTCATCCTGGTAACCGCCAATCCATAAAGGGCTCGTTTGCACCGCCCGATAATGTATTTACCTATTCGGGCGACAACCGGGTGGTGATGGAAGACAAAGCAGGCGGCTTGTACCAGACTAGCTACATTGGGGGCGCCATGCAAAACAGTTTTCCCTTCGATGTGGCGATCGGGTCGGGCCGTAAAGCGCAAACCTATCTGTACTGGCTGGGCGGTCAATTCAAACAACTACCGGTATCGTATTTTGTGCCGGCGCATAGCTGGGCCAATAGTCCGGGGTTTCCGGCTACGCATCCCAAATTTGACCGGGTGATACCGAGCACCTGCTTCGGGTGTCATAGCTCTATGGTGGGGGTGAAAGCCGTTAAGCAACAGGGCGTGACGGCCGTGGAAGAGTTTGAAGATAACCAGATCGTATACGGTATCGATTGTGAACGTTGTCATGGTGCGGCGGCGGAGCATGTCAACTTTCACCAGCAACATCCCAAGGAGAAGAAGGCACAACATATCGTTCGGATCGCTGCCCTTAGTAACCAGGCCAAGCTGGACCAGTGTGCGTTGTGTCATTCTGGCCTGAAGGCCACCCAGCAATCGATGTTCAATTTCAAACCGGGGGATGCACTGACCGACTATTATTATCCCGACTTTACCCGCAGCAATAAGGCGGACGAAATGGATGTACACGGCAACCAATACCAGCTCTTTACTGCCAGTGTCTGCTTTCGCAAAAGCACAGCCATGAACTGTTCTTCCTGTCACAATACCCATACCACGGAGCGCAACAATCTACCAGCACTATCGGCCAAATGCCAAAGTTGCCATGCGCCCGCCAGCACCTCCTTCTGTACGTTTAAAGAACTGCCGGCTGCCACGCTGGCCATCAACTGTATCGACTGCCATATGCCGCTGCAGGCTTCCAATAAGATCGCGCTACTGACGAACGGGCAGCAAAGTCCTACGCCTGACATGATCCGCACACACCTCATCAGGATCTACCCCGATGAGACGGCACGTCTGCTGGCCCTGCTGAAGAAAGACAGTGTGGGCAATCGTTAAGTACAATGGCTTATTGGTTAAGTGGGCCTGAAGGATGGCTTGGGGTGGCTGCATCTTTACACCTCAATAAAACAAACTACGATGCTTACCACCAGCCATGCCATTACTCATCCAGCCACTTTGTTACACCAACTGATTGCCCGGGGAGGTCCCAGCGTACAGGAATATGCGTCGCTGACCAGCGCTACCCAGGAACTGTATGCCGCCTACCTGGCAGGGGAATATTCTGCTGTAGATCTGCAAGTGCTTCAATCTTCCTTTAGTGACGATTGCCTCGCACAAACCCTGCATGGTCATTCCATCCGTAAACCCTTTGGCTACGCCGGCGACTTCCTGATCATCGACAAGATCTATCGTCAGCATGTTACTACGGACGAGCGGTATGCCAACTGGGACCGGTTATGGCACCACCTCGATGCCACGAAGGCTGTCCGCAATCGGAAGGACTATTTTAAAAGTCTAATGACCCGGCAGCTGGCAACCGGTAAGTCACTTCAACTATTGAATGTGGCCAGCGGCCCGGCGAGGGATCTGGCAGAACTATACGGGATGATCAATCCTGCGCAGCTGCACACTACCTGTATTGAGGCGGATGAACGGGCGATTGCCTATGCGCGTACGCTCAACGCAGGGCATATCGACCAGATCAACTTTATCCAGCAGAATATATTCCGTTATGACGCTGCCGGAAGCTATGATATCGTGTGGAGTGCGGGGCTGTTCGACTATTTCACCGACAGCGTATTTGTGAAGATATTGCGTCGGTTCATGCGCTGGACTAAACCAGGCGGCGAGATCATCGTTGGCAACTTCAGCGATACCAACCCCAGCCAGGGCTTTATGGAACTATTTGGTGACTGGTTCCTGCATCACCGATCTGCAGCTACCCTGGAGGCGCTGGCACTGGAAGCTGGTGCGCGTAAAGAACAGGTAAGCATAGCGCAGGAAGCAGCGGGCGTGAACCTGTTCCTGCACATCAAACTGTAGGTGAGCATTGGCTTATCCGATAATGGACTGGGTTTCCCACGATGCGAGATCGAGCACCAGGATGCCTTCCTGGTCTGCTTCCAACTCCGTCAGTAGATTACCCTTGTTGTCCCATACGGCAGACCGGCCACCGCAAATCGTGTTATCACAAAGACCGATACAGTTGGACATGAGCACGGCCATGTCATAGCGGGCAGATGTATCTGTCAAAGTATGTATGGCCTTTTCAACACCGGGTACTGTTTTGGCTTCGCTAACCAGGTAGATGTCTGCACCTGCCTGGTGTACATTGGCAGCATGTTCGGGTACTGATAGTTCATAACAAATGGCCAAGCCTATTTTGAATCCGCTCAGTTCCAGGTAAACCTGCTGATTGCCCGGACTGAAGTATGGTATTTCGTCGGCATGCAGGTGTTGCTTGGCGTAGGTGATACGTGGCTGATCGGGCTGAAAGAAGATCAGGCCGATCTGGGGTAATGATCCTTCCACAGCGATCGGCATACCTACCCCAATCGTTATTCCATATTCGTTGCTTAATGATTGCAGCGGTTCCAGGCGGGGATCGTTTTGATCTGCCGCCAGTTCCTTCGCCAGTTCTGGCTCATAGCCGGTTATCGACAGTTCGGGAAACACGACCAGGCGAGCGCCCAGGGCTGCCGCCGACTCGGCCATTTGCTGGTGTTTCGACAGGTTGGCGGCTATATCTCCTTTTACCGGACTGGTTTGTGCAACGGCTATTTTCATATGCTTTGTTTGACTGAAGTTACAAAATGATCGAGGCGCAACGGGATGATCGCAGTATCCAGTTTAGCAATCCTTTGTGGGACCGGGTTTCGGGCATACCAATAAGTTATTTTATTTATCTCAACCGCAGGCGCACACCGAGATTGACGCCGAGTCCGCCGATGTTGATAAAGGAAATAAAGTCGTTGGCTGGTTTGTTGTTGTCTTTGTAATTGGTGGTGGTACCGGAAGTGCCGGTAGGCGTGTTGGAATTCTGGTCGATTGTGGTCACGTAGTCGGTATTCCTTTCGGCGACATTCAGGTCGTTGAGTCCGCGCGTACGTTGTGGCGCTACTTCCTGTCCATTGGCCGTATTCACAAACTTCGTCACCTCATTGTAGGTCGTGATCTCTTTGCTATGGCTTTTGACAGGCACGTTGCGGTATTCTGCTTCGACGAAAAGATCGAACCGGCTATTGAGTGCGTAGGTAGCGCCGATGGCACCCTGAAAGCCGATGGTGGGATATGGCTTAATCTCTTCTTCGCGGTGAATGACTGTTTGCGCAACGACCACCGGTGGCTGATTGGGTACGGCACTGGTTCTGGTCGCATCGGTTTCAATAATAAGACGTCCCCAGAGCGGTACTACGACCCCAAAACGCATGTAGGGATTGAGTTTGGTATAGCCGGGACTGAGCACAAGACTGGGTGCGAAATCCACGGCATTGACATGACCATTTGATTCGATGCTGCCCACCACTGTGCTGGTGCCCTGTATGGTAGACACATTTCGGGTCATGAGGTTCTTCTTGCTGTGATAATAATTGAAGGTGCCTTCTACGGCGAAGTACTTGTTGATGTTATAACCGATGGACAGTCCTCCCCGTACACCTTGCCCGTAAGAGCCTGTCAGCACCTTATCCCGCAGGGTCGTCGACACACCCGTCGTAGGATTAACCGCTGCACTGACATCGTGTGGCGGATAGGGACCTACGTTGGGAAACTGTCCGTTGGAAACACTGAAGAAATAACCGCCGGCTGCTTTGAGGTAGAATTTACTGCCGGAACCATCCTGCGCGAAAGTATACAAGGAGATTATCATGAGGCAACATATGGCGAAGACACGTTGGAAATGGTTCATATAGAAACATTTGGATTCAATAATATGGTTTCAGCATTATACCTGAAGCCATACATAAAAACCGTTCCACCAAGTGTTAAGCGATGAATTGTCAGGCAAATGCGCTAAAAAGTACCCAAATTATCAGCTGTACTGTAACGCCCATCAGCAGGGTTGCCAGGCTATACGCCTTGAGGGTGGCTGCCGTTTCGAGGTTTGAAAAACGGCTGATGACCCAGAAGTAGGCATCATTGGCATGGCTGATCACCATACTACCGGCGCTCATGGAAAGAATAGCAAGGGTTAGTCCCGTCGGGGAGTTGATACCAAGGCTACCTAATAATGGCGTAACGAGGGACGCTGCCGTAATGACGGCGACCGTCGATGATCCCTGGGCTGTTTTGAGTATAGCGGTTATGAGGAAGGGAAAGAAGATGCCGAGTGACAGGCCGCCGAGCAGGTCACCGAGGTGCTTGCCCATTCCGGTGGCTTGCAGCATTTCACCAAACATACCACCGGCTGCGATGATGGCGAGGATCATGCCTGCTTTTTCGACACCTGCCGTGAGCCAATGTGACCATTCGTGTTTGTGCTCGCCGCGTATGAGGGTCAGCGAGACCAGGATACCGACGACCAGGGCCATGACCGGATCGCCGATAAAGGAAACGATCTGTAGGGCGATATTGGCAGACAACTCCTGCGTCGTGATGAACAGCAGTACGATCGACTTGACAGCAATGAGGGCAATGGGTAATAATACAGGCAGGAAGGAAAGTCCTGCAGGTGGTAACGTGGTGCCTACAGCTGTTGTTTCCTGCGGCGCTGTATAGGTATGTTCAACTTTTGCTCCTTTTGTAACACTCCAAATGTATCCTACTATGGCTGCCGGCAGCGCGAGGACGATGCCCCAGATCATGACCAGGCCAAGGTTTCCGCCGGACGTACCTACTGCGGCGGTAATGCCGGGATGTGGTGGCACCAGGCAGTGTACTGCATATAGGGAGGTGGCCAGTACAGCGGCCATGGTGGGCATGCTGACACGTGTTTTCTTCACCAGCGAGTGATTGAGACCGCTGAGGATGATAAAACCACTATCGCAAAATATTGGCAGACCAACAATGAAACCGGTGATTCCGATGGCCAGCGGCGCATTCTTTTCTTTTACTTTTCGCAGGATGGCATTGGCCATGCTGATGGTGGCGCCTGTTTTTTCGAGTATCACGCCGAGTGTAGTACCCAACAGGATGAGCAGCCCTATTTTCTCCATCGTGTGGCCAAAGCCTGTTTTCAAGGTAGACAGGATCTTGTCGGGCGCCAGTCCGCTCGAGAGGCCAACCGCCAATGCGGCAATAAGCAGGGCGAAGAACGCATTTACCTTTTTGTAAGCTGTGAACCAGACGATAAAGCTAATGCTCACCACCAGGAGAAATAACAGGTAATAGGAATTGGTCATCCGAAATATTTTAGGAGATCTGCACCATCATCAGGTCCATCACGTTTGTTTGCGTGGGTCCGGTGATGAGGAGGCTGTCGGTCTTTTGAAAAAAATGATAAGCATCGTGTGTCTGCAGGTAACATGCGATATCCAGGCCTGCCTGGCCGGCACGTTGCAGCGTATACCAATCGCCTATTGCGCCAGCGGCATCGGTGGGTCCGTCGGTGCCATCTGTACCAGCACTCAATGCTGTAAATACTACATCGCGCGGACCTGCTTCCTGCATTTTTTTTAGAGCAGTCAATACAAAATGCTGATTCCTGCCACCCAATCCGTTGCCGGTGACCTTTACGGTTGTCTCACCTCCTTGTAATATATAGGCCGGTAGCGGCCCATCGTATTCCAAGGCCGCTTGCAGTAATTTTTCTGCCGCTAGCTCTGCGTCGCCGGTTTCGAAGGGATGGACGATGGTGTAATAGCCGAGGGCTTCGGCTTTTTTTACCGCAGCGGCTAAGGCAATGTTGTTGGAAGCAATGATGGTGTTGTGCACCTTATCGAAGGTGGGATCGCCTGGCTTGGGTGTTTCAGGGTTTATTCCTTTGCTGCCGTCTTCAAGATGCTTCTGCAGGCTGACGGGTATCCCCTGCCAAAGTTCGTAGCGCTCCAGTATCGCAATTGCGTCGTTGTAGGTGGAGGCATCTGCCACGGTAGGGCCGCTGGCAATCACACTCAGGTCGTCGCCCGGCACATCGCTGATGATCAAAGCATGTACCTGCGCACCATGGCATAATTTGGCGAGTTGCCCGCCTTTGATCGATGAGAGGTGTTTTCGCACGGTATTGATCTCTGCAATAGACGCGCCGGAACGAATCAGTTGGTCGGATAAGGCTTGAAGTTCTGTCAGGGTGGTAACTGATGGGAGGTCGGGCCACAAGGCAGAAGCACCGCCGCTCAGCAGGCAGAGTACTGTATCCTCTGCCGTTACGTTGGTTAATAATCCAATGAGCGCCTTTACTCCCTGCAAACCATTCTCATCCGGGATGGGATGGGCGGCTTCGACAATACGAATGATTGCTGTGGGTAAACTATGTCCGTATTTCGTTGTCACTACACCGGCAGTGATCTTATCCCCCAATACCTGTTCCGTGGCCTGCGCCATGGCTGCTGCGGCTTTGCCGGCACCAATGACATAGATATTACCTTGCGCCAGTACCCCGTTTATGTGTACCTGATCCCCACTTCTGTTGATGTACCGGGGTATCAGGTGACCCGGCTGCACGGCTTGTATCCCCGCCTGTAGTATACCAATGGCATTTGCTCTCGCTATCGTGACATTCATTGATGTAATATACCGGTTTTCGTTGGCGCAGCCTGAACTCTACAGCACAATCTGCGGACTTTGCAGACAAATGGGTTGCGTGTTTTATCATCAATTTGCAGCTCCAGGTATCCATTGAAAAACCTGTTTATAGTTTAAACAGGTTTCGATCTATTCATTTCAAATACCAACATTTATGACTTTCAGAACTTACAAAGGAAACAGGCGGCTAATCGCCTGTGTGCTACCGGTGGCACTGTTGATCACCTTGTTAACAGGTTGCAACAAGCTGGATGATTTTTGGGGACATGGCAAACCTGGCGCGCCAACGACTTACTCCTCGGACGTGATAGAACAATGGATGAGCCTGCAATTACGATTGATGAAAAATGCCACGGGTATTCCCAACCATGGTTTCTCAAGACCTTATGCCTATGCAGGGATCGCAGCCTGGGAAAGCATTGCAGAAGGCGTTCCAGGCAGCGGTCAATGGGCCAAGCAATGGAATGGTTTGACTGGCTTGCCCGCTGCCACGGGTTCATCCAAATTTTACTGGCCAGCGAGCGCCAATGCGGCCCTTGCCTCTATCAACCGGTCCTTATTTCCCAATGCTACAGCTGCCGACAAATCGGCTATCGATTCGCTGGAGCAATTGCTGCGCACCCAATTTCTTGCTAAAGCGCCCAGCAATAAAGTAAATGCCGCTGCCGACTATGGCAAATTGATAGCTGGTGCTGTATTTGCCTGGAGCGAAACCGATGGTTACAAGAATGCCAGCAGGCCTTATGTCGTACCTACTGGCCCTGGCAAATGGAAACCTACGCCGCCTGCTTTCGGCGCACCCGCTACACCGTATTGGGGGGAGAACCGGCCGATTGTGAAAGGTAGTCTGACCAATACCCAGGCCCCCGCCCCAATCGCCTACTCAACCGATCCTCAATCGCCGTTTTACAAGATGGTCAAGAAGGTATATGATGTATCGCAGGGTTTGACTACCGACCAGATCAATATGGCTTTTTACTGGCGCGATGTGCCGGGCGTATCGTCTCCCGGCCACTGGTTAAGCATCTTATTGCAGACACTACAAAAGAAACAGGTGTCGATGGCCAAAGCGGCATTGGCTTATGCCTTGTCTGGCGCGGCTGGCAATGACGCGCTGATCAGCTGCTTCCAGGTGAAGTATCAATATAACCAGGTAAGACCTATCACGTATATCCATGAGGTGATTGGTATTACTACATGGAATCCTACATTGGCCACGCCGGCGCATCCGGAATATCCGTCCGCACATTCGGCACTGTCGGGCGGTACAGCAACAGTACTGGAATCGTTGTTTCCGGGTGTGCACTCCATTACCGATCATACTTATGACTACCTGAATTTTGGTGCACGCACCTACAGCTCATTTACAGCAGTCGCCAAAGAGGCCGCTCAATCAAGGTTATATGGCGGCATTCACTATGAGCAATCCAACGATGCGGGCCTTCAACAAGGTTTCAAAACAGGAGAGAATGTGCTGATTAAGTCGCTTCCATCCAGTTTCATTATAGAATAGACAGTTATGTTTCCTATCAGGGCCTTTCTCCCCTCCCGGGAGTGAGGCCCTTTTGTGCTGAGTCACCCAATTAGGGGATTGACCTGGCTTTTCCCTGCCCGTACCTTTAGTACACAAACCTTTTGTTGTGTACAACCTCTACTCGAAAATAAAGCAGAATCCTGCCTATTACCGGCAGCTTCATGGACGCCATGCGTTGATCACGCAGGTCAATTGTTTGTACCAAACCCGGTACGACAATTTCTGGAGTCACAATAATTACATGCTCTACATCATCGAGGGGCATCGGGTGTGGCATACGGCCCAAGGCTCCTTTGAGCTGGATAAAGGGAGTTGTGTGTTTGTCCGCAAGGGCGCCTGTGTGGTAGAACATTTTGCCGATACCACTTTTTGTGTGTTGGTATTTTTTCTGCCTGATGAGTTTATCTGTGAAGTGTTGCAATCTAAATCAACGCCGCTGTACAAGAGCGGTGAAAAATATGATCCGCTCATGCCTGTCGATGCGAATGGTGCGGTACAGGCCTTCTTCCAATCGATGTTATCCCATTTCGACAACGTGCGAGAGCCAGACCCGAGTCTGCTCGAGCTAAAGTTCAGGGAGTTGATCCTAACGATTGCAGACAATCCTGCCAACAAAGCCTTGAATGCTTATTTCGGGTCTTTGCTGCAGGAGCCACAGGCGGTGTCGTTACAACGGATCATGGAAGACAATTTCTGCTTCAATCTTGGGCTCGATGAATTTGCCCGCCTCTGTGCCCGCAGTCTCTCGGCTTTTAAACGTGATTTCCAACGGGCGTTCCAAACGACACCTGGCAAGTGGCTGATGGAAAAACGGCTGGAACATGCGTTACATCTCCTCTCCCACTTCGACAAAACGGTATCTGAAGCTGCTTTCGACAGCGGGTTTGAAAATCTCTCCCACTTCAGCCGGTCGTTCCGGTCAAGATTCGGTTACTCGCCGATGGCGGTGAAGCAACAGGTACCTGCGTGACGCACAACCGTGGCTGGTTGCCGGACCTCGTTTATCGATTGACGGTTTAAGCCACCTGACCGATGAAGGCAGGTCACTCGCCCGGATATTTACTGGCTGGACACGATCATCCCTATCGCTTTTGGCGTAAGAGATTGATTTAGAAAAGTTGTGCTATTTTCATTACACTTCCATGGGAGCGCCATGGGAGCGGTATGGAAGCGAGTAGGGAGCGGCACCCTCCAGATCACCCAACATGTCGGTGTTACTTCTCTCCAGACACGTCGATCCCTTCCTTTTTTAGCGAAAATGGCCTTGTTTTAAAAGTTGAGCTATTTATACGGGATCGGTACGGGAACGGTACGGGATGGGTACGGGAGCGCCTGGGGTACGATACCTGCACAACCAGGTAATCTTCTGCTTCGCGCGCAAATATACTTCGCGATGGAGGGGATTTCCAAGCGTTTTCTAAAATGTCATGACATTTGCAGCGGCGTTCCAAAATACAGTATAAACCCATCGGCATCCTGCACTTCAAATCCCCTTAAATGATCGCTATTGGTCTCGACCGGTCTGAAGAAGGTGACCTGACGTGCTGCAAATTCAGCGGCCAGTGCGTAGGGATCGGTCACGTGCAGGTATACATCCCAGGGGGGGTGCGCTACAGTTGATGGATGTTTGAATCATACTGATATTCTCCTCATTATTGAATTTACCCAATTATTGGACGAATTCACAAATAGCCTTCCGGGTTTCACAAATGCCCTACTAACGGCCACCCTTGCGCACTACTTTTAACCGGTCAACAATCATTTACAAATCTAAACCTTTCATTATGAGGGCAAGTTTGCTGCTGTTTACGCTTATCGCCGCAACCCTGCTGTGTAGCGCACAGCCTCCCCGGTCCAATGCATTTACTTTATCCGGTCACCTAAAAGGCTCCCCGGCAAAAATGATCTATTTACAGTACAAGGATGCCGAAGGGAAAAATGTAACGGACAGTTGTGGGCTGGAGAACGGCCGTTTTTCCTTTCATGGCCACATCGATGAGCCCACGATGGCTTTGCTGAAAACCAACAGAAAGATTATCCCTGACGATGAAAACCTGAATATCACCGAGGTTTTTCTGGAACCGGCAGCCATGACAGCCAGCCTGGAAAATGACAAGTTCAGGGATATCGTTTTAACCGGATCTGCCACGCATATTGAATATGAGGAGGTGAAAAAGCAGCGCGACTATATTAATAAGACGTTTACGGATTCCTTGTCAGAGCGGCACAGTGCTTTCTCCGAACAATATATCCTGAAAAATCCGGGGTCCTACCTCAGCGTGTATGAACTATCCTTCTATCGTGGCAGATGGCCCAATAACATGGTTCAATACCTGTACAATCGCTTTCCCGTAAAATACCGGGAAAGCAAATATGGGCAGTATACGAAATCTTACCTCGACGCCATGAAGGACAATGCGGAGGGCCGCCCGGCTAAGGCATTTTCGGCGCTGGATGTACAGGGAAAAGAACTCCGGTTGTCGGACTTTAAAGGCAGGTATGTGCTGTTGGATTTCTGGGGAAGCTGGTGTGTACCGTGCAGGGCGTCTAATCCACACCTCATCGAGTTGTACAAAAAGTATTCGGGCAAGGGCTTCGAGATCATCGGCATCGCCACTGAATACGACAAAACTGATTCCGCTTGGAGGAAGGCGATTCAGCAAGATGGCATTGGTCTATGGCATAATATCCTGAGCAGTCCGATTGCAGGACCACCGGCTGAAGGCAGTCCAACCATCGCCGGACAATTCAGCGTTCATGTTTTTCCAACGAAGATACTCATCGACCCCTGCGGCTACATTATTGGCCGGTTTAACGGAGGTGATAACGATGCCAAACTTGATGAGTTATTAAGCACTATTTACCATTAACTTTAGGACCATGCGAAGAATAGTATTCGTAATCCTGTTGGTAGCAGCTGGCCTTCGGGCCAGCGCCCAGGATTCACTCACGCATCGGTCGGTGGTCGTATATAAGTTTGATCAATTCAGCATTATTCTCGGTGCGCTACACATCACCGACTCTGTCCTGGATTTTCCGTCTGCCAATGCTACCTGGCCTGACAGGCACCGAAAATTGACCGCACAAGGAGATTTGTTACGGATTTACGTCACAGCGAACCTGCAGCCATTTTTCCAACCTGTAAGGACTGTTAAGTTGAACAAAAATCATAACGAGTCGTCCGAAATTATGCCAGAGGATTTGGAATTCAAGATCGATTACCCTGAAGATCTGTATTTTGGCAATTGGAAGGATATTCGGTCGTATCCATTACTCGAAAAAGACTCTCCCCTATCTCTTTTTCCTTTTTCGCCTGGAACGCTTCCATTGACAAAAGGCAAATACTTTAAGCTTCGTCAGCAAGCGAATATGGTATACCCAGGCGTGGAGGCAAGTATCAGGAATAAAAAAACGAAGGAGGAAGTTATTCGTTTTCAGATCCGTGGTATCGATGAACCGCTTAGCCCATTTCTGATCCTGGCAACTCAGGAAGAATCCAATAAAAAGATCATTGACTCTTTTCACAAGGTCCGCGAAAATCTGATCGCCTTACCTAATATCGATATCAAGGATGGGCAGGTTATAGACAAGGAACCCTCTAAACAACCGGACATCCCCAAGATGCTCAACTATGAGCCTTTTTACAAGACATCCGAGTTGGTATTGTATTTCAACAACGAGCGTGGTTATCCAGACTCTTCTTTAGAATTCAGGTTGCTAAGCAAGTCGATTAGCGATACCAGCTGGAAAAAAACCGGTCACAGACTGGTTATTCCGCAGTTGGTTGCCGGTGATCAATATAGGATTCAAGTCCGTTATGAGTTTCACCCCAGCGATGGGCAGGAGCATACGATCTATGTAGTTCCCCAATGGTACCAGACGACGCAGACAAAGATCATTTTTGCCGGTGTATTACTTTTGGGCGGGTTACTTACCTGGCTATTCATTTACAGGCGGCAGTTAACGAGGAGCAGGCGGCGCAGGGAACAACTTTCTCTGGAGGTCAAAGCCATACGCTCCCAACTCAACCCGCATTTTATATTCAATGCCATGTCGTCTATCCAGGGGCTGATCAACAAAAACGAGATTTCCGCGGCCAACCGCTACCTCACTGAGTTTAGCAGCCTGTTAAGGGATACGCTGCATAACTCCGAAAAAGAAATGGTTCCGCTTGTTAGTGAGGCACATCTGTTGGACTCCTACCTCAACCTGGAACAGCTCAGGTTTGGATTTAACTACACAATTAGTATTGACGAGGCGATAGATAAAAATGGCACCGAAATACCCAACCTGCTGTTACAACCGCTGGTGGAAAACGCGGTTAAGCATGGCGCCGGGCCATTGGGTGAAAAAGGGCTTATTTCAATAGCGTTTATAAAACGGGAGCAGGACATGCTCGTGTCTATTACAGACAATGGCCGTACGTTCAACGTATCGAGGGAAGCCGAGGGGTATGGCTTGAAATTGACCAGGAACCGGATATCACTGTTGGCCCAGACATTGCGGGAGCAGCCCATCGAACTAACGATCGAACGAAAGCAGGACAGAGAAACAATTGTACATTTAGCATTCAAAAACTGGTTATAGTATGGCGATCAGGGCTGTTGTCATCGACGATGAAAGGAACAATATCGACAACCTATCTATACTGCTGAAGAAGTTGTTTCCGGATCTTGAGATCGTGGGGGTGGCAACGAATGGTATGGATGGAGAAAAGCTGATCCTACAAGGGAAGCCAGATATTGTATTCCTGGATATCCAGATGCCGCAGAAAAACGGGTTCGAGCTGTTGACTTCTTTACCGGACCATCACTTCGAACTCATTTTTGTTACGGGCTTTGATCAGTTTGGCATTCAGGCGGTCAAGTTTTCCGCTATCGATTATTTGCTTAAACCGATCAAAGAAGACGAGTTAAAGAAGGCCGTGGAAAAAGCGATCGGCAGGATCCTGGAGAAAAAGCAAAACAGGCAACTGGAGAACCTGCTGGCACTGCTGCAACATCAGCACCAAAAAGAGGAACATCGCATTGCGCTGCCTTCGGCCAGGGAGACGCGGTTTGTGCGGACGCAGGAGATCGTGCGCTGTGAATCTTCTAACAACTATACTACCTTTTACCTGCAGCATGGCGAGGTCATTGTCACCTCCAAGCCGATCTTTGAATATGAAGAGGTGTTGCAGGGGTATGGTTTTATACGTTGCCACCAGACACACCTGGTCAACAAACGGTTTATTAAAAGCCTGATCAAGCAGGATGGCGGTTACCTATTGCTGGAGAATGGCTCGAAGATCCCGATCTCGAAATTGAAGAAGGAGCAGGTAAAAAGGATGCTGGAGTAGCATTGTTGCACACCTCTATCTGCCGCATGCATTCTGGTCTTTTACAAGCTGCTTCTTATCGTACCAAATCCGGTATGGCTTTGGTACGATATCGTTCAAAAACCGAACAACAGCACCAAGGCTTTCCTGGTAGTAATTTGTAACAGATACTTCTTTTGAGAAAGCGGCCGACGCCATATCGAAAACGAGTATCAGGCCGTCTAAAATGCAATTATTCGAATAGAACCGTTCCAAACTATCCAAACCCGCTTGTTGCTCAAGCGCTGCCAATGCTTTCTTTTCCTTTTTTGTCAACGCGCGTTTAAAATAGACAGCATCTGCCGGATAATTTTTTGCCAGGTATATGAAATCATAGGGCCCTTTTTTGACGACAATTGAATCCTGGTTGACCGAATAGGTCGTCCGTAAGTATTCAGGTTTGTCGACTTTTGACACCCAAAACCTGAATGGACCTGTATAGGGATGCAGCTTTAGTGAATCCTGTATACGCTTATTCCCGGCTTCCAATATTGAGTCCCTCGCAATGACGGCCTGGGTGATGGCATTAACGAGCTCATCATTTTCCTTTTTTTGGATTGAATCCTTTTGATTCATGTAGTGCTGGTATTCTTCGCAGCTGAACGACTGCATCGAATGATTAGCAAGTACTATTTGCTGCCTGGTATCTGGATTTTGGGTAACAAGGTCAATAAAAGCGGTCAACACCATTTTATCACCATCGCGAACTAGCTTCACATTTCCTGTCAAGTATTCCCGTTTAGCATCGATGCCTCCATAATTATTAATCGCGTGCACACCGTTTGCCTTATAGGACAGGTTGGTCATGACGATACTATCATTTATGGCAGGCAACTCAAACATCAATTGTACAGATCCACTCACATCTCCCTGCCCCCACCCTCCTTTCACCTCAGAGCTATTCATTTCCAGGAATAGCAAATTTGAATGGGCTTTCTTCGTAACCTCCCACTTCATGATCCACCCACCGGTATATTGCGCGTCCAGCGTTGCCTCTCGTATGAAACAGGCTTTCGTAAGAGGTATTTTATATGAACTGGTTTCCCCGCGATTAAACCGGGTAAGGAATAGAGAAGTATCATTAATATTTTGAGCCATGCAAGGAGAGACAGGAAGAGTCAATATCGAAATGGTTACCGATAGTATGGTGAAAAGGCTTCTAAACAGCATTACGGTTTGTATTGTCAGGGGTATCCGTAAATATATTAAAGACAGCCTACCCCAAAAGTTAAAGCCCCGCCAAAAGGAAGGGCTGCTATTTTCACGCGGCTAATAGGCCAGATTTAGAAATTACAAGTCAACCTTTCCCAAGGTGCATCGGTGACCGGGCGAGCGATGAGAGCCTCCTGCAGAATCGCCGCTTTTCAGCATGGTGAGCTTTACTGAAACGGACTGAGCGCCCGAGTTTATCCCTAATACTGTGAAAAGAATCAGCAACAGATTCAACCTATTCATGAGAAATTCTTTGAAAAAAGATTTTGGTGCTCGACCAGGTCTTCACTTTTCTTCACTAAGGGATAGAGAAATCGACATAATTCGACTTAAACCAAAGGTCTTCGTCCTTACCCGCGTCCGCCGGAATGGTTATGGGGAATATCCTCAATCTAACCCGATAGTTACCTTTAGTCAATGTGCAGCAGTCGATCAATTTGACATCAAAGTGAACCTGATCCCCTTTCAGCAGCCTTACGCAAGTACAACAATTCAGAAGGCATTGATCTGGAGCCGGGTCACCGCTCGAGCATCTATCGTCTACCAGCTCATATTTCCCTTTGCTCTTTCGCTCAATGTCTGTCGTCATCGAAAATTGGTATAAAAAACAGCGATGGGACTGAATAATTGTGGTATCCTGTACATAGTACCGCTCGAACCGGTTATTCTTAACTGTCACGCGAAATACATGATTTCCTGTCGAATCCCCATTGACTTGTAGTGCAAGTTTAACCGTAACAGATTGCCCAGCCGCGGCAATCGTCAGCAACAAGCTGCATAGCGTAAAAATGAGTTTATTTGTAGGTGGGGCCATAGGCGCTATATTGTTGTTACCCATTCAGCAGGTGACGCCACAATGATTATGTGTAATATTCACCGTCCCAAGGTTGCTGGAAAGAAATCATCGAGCTTTAACTTATTTTTTCCTTTTGTATACCAACACCTTATACCACATCTCTTTTGAGATAGGATTCTCCGTATCCCATTCCCTGTATAAATAAGCCCCATCGAGCCAAAACCCTTTTTTGTCTGTCATTTCTGTAGCACCTTTCAATATTACTTTGTTGTTCTCTTTGTTTTGCGTGGAAACGATCAATACCAAATCATAGTACTCGTTATTATTCTTGTCGTCAGCTGGTTTTGTATAAATACATCCTTTCTTTTTCGCAAACAAAGACTGTGCGGTTGTGTCATAATCGGTGGTCAGGCCAACAGATTTCGCATACTTCATAAACTCATCTTTATCAGCGTTGCGTAAATGCAAGTAGGTCGTGGAGTCTATCATTTGGGCAAACGAAACCTGTCCCAATAGCATAGCTATCATCAATACCAGTAAATTCCTGTTCATAGATTCTTTATTTAAGCAGAACTGCCTTATTCCCGTCAGTAATGGTAAAATTGGCTAGACATCCTGGTTAGGGTTAGCCCGTTCGCATAAATATACAGAAGTCGGGCCTGATACAAAAGAACAGATGGCAAAAGAAGCGGGGCGGGAAGAACAGGCAATCAGGTAATGATGGCGACCCTAAAATAATTGCAAATCCAGGAGGCATCCGTTTTAGGGCACAAGCTGGAAAACAGTCCAAAAACAAAAAACCCCGCCAAAAGCGGGGCTTATATTTTCCTGGCGGAGACGGCGAGATTCGAACTCGCGATACCCTTTCGAGTATACACACTTTCTCCCGACATTCGTCGGGACTCCGTCAACCACTCGAATTCTATTCAAAATCTACTATCGCATGTTCAAACCTGCTACTAACCAGCCATTCAATGTACTTTCGGGATTTTTTCTTTTTGATGGCTTTTTCGCGAAGGATAGCCTCGGACCGGGATTTGAAGCATTCAAAATATCGCAGTCGCCAGGGGCCTTTACCCGAGGTGTATTGACTCAAGCCGTCAGTATGCTTGCTCATCCGGCAGTCGAGGTCGTCACACTGACCTATATAAAAAGAAAAGTCCTTCAGAGACTGAAGGACATACACATAAAATTTTTCATTGTGCGCCATACACAGATGAAATTTGAAGCGGAGACGGCGAGATTCGAACTCGCGATACCCTTTCGAGTATACACACTTTCCAGGCGTGCTCCTTCAACCACTCGGACACGTCTCCAATATTTAGAAAAATCAATTCAAGAACTATAGTACCCTTTCGATCTTCACACTTTCTCCCGATTGCTATCGGGACTCCTTCAACCACTCGGACACGTCTCCAGGTTGAAACTCCCACTCTCAGGCATGTACCTTAAAAATGGGTGGCAAAAATACAGGTTCGGCCCTTATCAACCGAATATTTTTTGGGCATTTGCCGAAGTTATTTTTGCGACCTCTTCCGTCGACACCCCTTTTACCTCCGCCAACTTTTCCAATATGTATTTCAGGTAGCTGCTTTCATTCCTTTTTCCCCGGTAAGGCACGGGCGGTAAATAAGGCGCATCCGTTTCCAGCACCATCGATTCCAGCGGTATATCTACCAACGCCTCCGGCAAACCGGATTTCTTGTACGTCAGCACCCCGCCTATCCCCAGGTAAAACCCGGCATCGATGATCCTGCGAGCCTGGTCCGTTGTACCCGTAAAACAATGAAAGATGCCGCCCAGTGCCCCTTTCTGGTGCTCGCGTACGATCGTAATACTGTCTTCCATCGATTCACGGGAATGGATAACAATAGGCAGCTTGTAATGCAAGGCCCACTCGATCTGCTGGTGAAATGCCTCTATTTGCTGTTTGTCAAAATTTCTATCCCAGTAATAATCCAGGCCAATTTCCCCTACCGCTGCAAAGCTTCTTTTACCCAGCCATTCTTCAATGATCGCCAACTCCTGCTTATAGTCTTCCTTTACAGAACAAGGGTGCAGCCCCATCATCGCTATACATTTACCAGGGTACCTACTTTCCAGCTTCAGCATGGCCTCGTGGGTCTCGCTATCGATCGCCGGCAGGTACATTTTTCCCACCCCTTCCGCTTCTGCCCTGGCTATCACCGCATCTATATCCCCCAAAAAAGCGTTTCCGTATAAATGGGTATGAGTATCAATTATTTGCATTATTCCTGTTTTCGTCCCCGCAAAATTAATCGAAAGAACCTTTAAACTACCACCTCTATATCTCGTCTGAAGACGTTAAATAACAACCAACAATCCCGTTTTTATGAAAATCACGCATCTGCTCCTCCAAAAGGGCGCTGCCGCTACCCTTGCCGCAGCCCTCCTGTTTACCGCCTGTAAGAAAGATAACCAGGCTGATGATCCAGGTAAAGACGACCAGGCCACCTTCGCCAAAGCCAGTACCCAGGCCGACGCAGAGTCTGACGCTGTATTTGCCGATGTATTGAGTAATGTGCTGGGTGTCAGCCCGGAAGTAGCCGTAGGCGGCACCGGCGTCTTTGCTGCCCGAAGCGCTCAGCCTTCCTCCGGCAATAAAGAGAACGGCGAAAACGATACTCCCTGCTTTGTAGCAAGTTTCACCAAACTCAATGGCACCAATGCTTTCCCGCTGCAGGTCACGATTGACTTCGGCACGGGGTGTACAGGCAAAGACGGACATACCCGTAAAGGCAAGGTAATCATCGTATACTCAGGGCATTTACTGCTGCCCGGAAGCAGCGCCACCACTACGTTTGACGGCTATTCCATCGACAGCTTCAAGGTAGAAGGCACCCATAAAGCCACCAATACCAGCACCCAGGACAAACGCAGCTTCAAGATCGAGGTGACTGGCGCCAAGCTGACCAAGCCCAATGGCAACTTCAATACCTGGGGCAGTACCAGAACCCTTACCCAGACAGCCGGCGTATCTACTCCTCTGAACCTCAGCGATGATGTATTTGAAGTGACCGGTCAGGCTACCGGCGCCCTCCAATTGGGTAGCCAATCTTATAGCTGGCAAGCCGATATTACCACCCCGCTGATCCGGAAATTTACCTGTCCCTTTATCCCTCAGGGCACTATCTCCATTTCCCGGGATGGGAAAATTATTGGCGTCCTGGATTTCGGAACCGGACAATGTGACCGGAAAGCAGCCCTCCAGGTTAATGGGGTGGTATTTGAAATTTCTTTGGTTTAATTAAAAAATAGTATACCTTTAGAACAGTTTTCATAGGGTACGGATTAAAAACGGGCCAGGGTGTCTACCCAGGCCCAAATTATTTTAGCCCATTCCTCCAATTTTGGGAATCTCCCAACCGACAAATTTTCAGTCTTACAGTAGTGTTTTTTTACAATTGAATTGCCTCGAAGCGGTACCCTTTTTCACTAAAATATTTCAATGTATCCGGCAACGCTTTCTGCATCCTCGGAAACGCTTTTTCACTATCGTGAAATACGATTATGCTACCCGGCTTCGAATGATTGATCACATTCAGGGAACAATTCTCCGCAGTCAACTTCGTATCGAAATCGCCGCTCAATACACCCCACATAATGACCTTAAAACTTCGGTCGGAGCTTTTATACGTCGCTGTGTCCGTAAGCACTTTCGCCTGAAACTGCGTAATCTTTCCGTATGGCGGCCGGAATAGGTTGGAGTCTATATGTCGGGCAGCCTCCAGGATGTTGTTAATGTACTGATCATTTTTTACTTTCCACCCGTTAACGTGGTTATGGGTGTGGTTGGCCGTACGATGCCCTTCATCGAGGATACGGCGGTAGATAGCCGGCTGCTCCACCACGTTTTTACCGATGCAAAAGAAGGTGGCCTTCGCCTGGTATTGCTGTAATAAATCGAGTACAAAGGGGGTTGCGATGGGATGAGGACCATCATCGAAGGTGAGGTAGATGACCTTATCCCGGGTAGGTATATGCCAGGTACAACGTGGATAAAGCCGTTTGAGTAACCAGGGTGTCTTTACAAAATAGAACATGGTACCCTAAAGATAACAAGAATTATTCCCGGTATCCGGTCAGGTGGTACACCTTCTGCTCATAGCGAAAGATCTTGCCATTCTTCTTCAGGTATTGCTCCTGTTGCCGTTCATCGGTCAACACCTTGTCCATATACTTCCGTACCGTATCATCCTTTGCCACTACGGGGGCTCCCTTGATCAATGCTTCCTCGATATACCCGCGCAACAACGGTTCCAGCTCTTCCTGAAACAGGTTGTTGCCGGCAAAAATATCCGTGCCGATCACCCGGTCGCCGCTCACACATACGAAGCCCGTAATGCTGCTGTCACGTATTATCTTTTCGTAAAAAAAACGGAAGTATTCGGTCTCCTGCAACCGGTATTTCTTATCCTGCTGGCGCGCCGTATAAGCCAGTGTGGGCGATTTTACACCACTGCCTTCGAGCTGACCAAAGATCTCCTTCCATACCAGCACCTGGTTGCGCGAGGAGTCGAGCACCTTGCGCAGGTCCGGATTGGCGTAACCATGGTAGCCAAAGGCTTTCTCTTTATTGCTCCAGCGTCCTTCTTCCACACACATCACATCTATGTACTGGTCGCGCCTGTTGGGAGCCAGGACGGTATCTTTCGTGACCATCCTGTCTTGCCGCCCTCCGGTGATGATCTCGCCGGAAGCTATGAATACCGCGGTATCGGAACTGTTGTTGATGCGCAAGTAATGTACATTTTCAGTAGCTGCGGTACCCCGCTCACTCACCTTTACCAATCCCCGCTTCAATGCCTGGCTCAGGGAGATGATCGGCCTGCCCGGCCCCTGCAGCATGCCTCTGGGACCTCCGGTACCGCCCCCTTTCGGGCGTATGGGAATTATCTTCAGGTTCTTGTATTGCCATACGCTGTCGTAGTCGACCGTCAGGTTGTTGTAGGTCAATTGCGCCTGTGCAGTCCATGTTGTAAGGACCAGAACCAGTATGGTGATGCCTTTGAACATATGCAATATTAACGCCCCCTGACCTAAAATAGTACTTCTGTACCCCGCAGGTACCTCCTCCCTTCTTCGCGCTACTCCTTATCTTTGCCCACTATGGCAAAAAAAGTACGAGTACGATTTGCACCCAGCCCGACCGGTGGCCTGCACCTGGGCGGCGTGCGCACGGTTTTATACAACTACCTGTTTGCCCGTCAACAGGGTGGGGATTTCGTTTTACGCATTGAAGATACCGACCAAAGCCGTTTTGTGCCCGGTGCGGAAGAATACATTATCAACTGCCTTACCTGGTGCGGACTGAAGCCCGATGAAGGCCCGCATGTGGGTGGCGAATATGGTCCTTACCGCCAAAGCGAACGAAAATCGATCTACCGCCAGTATGCCGAGCACCTGGTGCAGACCGGCCATGCCTATTACGCTTTTGACCGTCCCGAAGAGCTGGAATCCATGCGTGAAAGGTTCAAGACACCTGAAAACCCCTCTCCCCAATACGATCACAAGGTGCGCCTGGAAATGCGCAACTCCTGTTCGCTGACCTTCGAGGAAACGGAAACCCTGCTCGAAGACGGCGTACCGCACGTCATTCGCATACGGATGCCAGAAAACGAAACGGTTTCTTTCACGGACATGATCCGCGGAGAGGTAAGTTTCCACACCGGCCTCGTCGATGATAAAGTATTGCTGAAGGCAGATGGTATGCCTACCTATCACCTTGCCGTGGTGGTAGACGATTACCTGATGAAGATCACCCACGCCTTCCGTGGTGAAGAGTGGCTGCCCAGCGCCCCTGTACACGTATTGCTTTGGAAATATCTGGGCTGGGAAAGCGATATGCCCCAATGGGCACACCTGCCGCTGATCCTGAAACCCGATGGCAATGGTAAACTCAGTAAGCGCGATGGTGACCGTCTCGGCTTCCCGGTGTTTGCCATGAACTGGAAGGATCCCAAAACAAATGACCTTACTACCGGTTTCCGTGAATTGGGCTTTCTGCCTGAAGCCTTCGTGAACCTGCTGGCGATGCTGGGCTGGAATGACGGTACCGCCCAGGAGCTGTTTACACTGGAAGAGCTGGTAGAGAAGTTCTCGATCGACCGTGTTCATAAAGGCGGCGCGAAGTTCGACTACGAGAAAGCCAAATGGTTCAACCATGAGTGGATCAAGAAGCTGCCCGTAGCTCATTACCGCGACCAGGTGAAGACGATCCTCGAAAGCAAAGGTATTGTCATTACCGACGAAGCTTTTCTCGACAAGGCCCTCCACATGGTGAAAGATCGTTGCACCCTGCTTACCGACTTCTACGAGCAGTCGAAGTTCCTGTTCGAAACACCGCAGCAACTGGACCTGGAGGCTGTAAAGCCAAAATGGAATGCCGATAAGAAAGCTTTCTTTGAAGCAGCCGCCAGCGCTATGATGGCTTCGGCCGACTGGAAAGGCGCCGACCAGGAAGCGGCCTTCAAGGCACTGGCTACCGAAAAGAACATTAAACCTGGCGAACTGATGATGCCTTTACGCATCATGCTCGTAGGTGGTAAATTCGGACCCGGCGTATTCGATATCGCCGAGCTCATCGGAAAAGAAGAAACAGTGAAGCGCATTCACGCCGCTTTACAACAACTGTAATACAACAAGGCCTGCCGCTATGCGGCAGGCCTTTATAACGATTTGCTGAACCTGCTGTAATACTCTAGCTATATGACTGCACAATTGAACAGGCCGGTACGCGTATTGGTCGCCAAAGTAGGATTGGATGGACATGACCGTGGCGCCAAAGTGATCGCCACCGCGCTGCGCGATGCCGGCATGGAAGTGATCTATACCGGTTTGCGCCAAACCCCCGATATGGTCGTCAACGCAGCCCTGCAGGAAGACGTGGATGCCATCGGCATCAGCATTCTATCAGGAGCCCATATGACCATCTTCCCCAAGCTGATCCAGCTGATGAAAGAAAAAGGTATGGACGATGTATTGCTCACCGGAGGTGGCATCATTCCAGAAGATGATATGCAACAACTCAATGCCCTGGGCGTTGGCCGGCTCTTTGCGCCCGGCGCTACTACCCAGGAAATCGCTGGCTATATCACCGATTGGGTGAAAGAACACAGAAGTTTTTAACGCAGGATTTCGCTCCTGCCTCCTCTTCATTACCTATCCTTTACCTGGCTTCGCCCTATCTGTCGAACCATTTCTTAAATGCGGGGGCTTTTTCCCGGCTGATATCCAGGTCTATCTTCAATGGTGCTTTGAGCGTGATCGTCAACTTCTGGTTTTCGTGGGGGCGTACGCTCTGGATGGCATCGATGTGGACAATTCCCTGGCGGTTGGCCCGGTAATATACCTGTGGGTCCAACAACTCCTCCACCTCTTCCAGGGTCGTAAAATCAAGGATATGCTTTTCGCCGGCGAATGTATAAATGTAATTAAGGTTGTCGCGGAGGAAACAGGCAATGTCTTTTGTATTGACCGGTATCCACTGGTGCCGCACGTGCACAATGAACTTCTCCTTGTACGCAGGTGCCGCCGACTGATTGGCCAGTAAGGATTGCAACATCTTTTGCATAGGCGCCGGATACCGTGCCTGACTTTCTACGATGGCCCGGCATTTGGCAATTGCCCGCTGCAGCTCTTCCTCATCGACCGGCTTCAGCAGGTAATCCACGCCATTTACTTTAAAGGCCCGGATAGCGTACTCGTCGTAGGCCGTCGTGAATACGATGGGACATTTGATATCGTACCGTTCCAGCAGCTCGAAGCTTACCCCGTCCGACAACTGAATATCCATGAACAATACATCTGGTTCGGCATTCTCCATAAACCATTTGTACGCTGTTTTCATACTGGGTAGGGTCTCCACGATGGAAATATCGGGAGCAACGTTTTTGATCCTTGCTGCCAGTTCTTTGGCAATGAGGTGTTCGTCTTCGATGATAACTGCTTTCATATGCTTACTTTTTATTGCTGCGGTTTACAGCAAGGGAATTCTAACCGTAAACCAGGTGGCGTCTTCTTCAATGATCATGGGTTTATTGCACAGGAAGCGATACAGGGACAGCATATTGGCAAGCCCTTGTTTATTGGATGTTTCTACAAAGTTCTTTTTCTGCAGGTTGTTACGCACCACGAGGTAGTCGTTCTCCACAAACATATCGATCACCAATGGCGACTCGGTATCGACCAGGTTGTGCTTGATGGCATTCTCTACCAGGTTTTGCAGGGTCACGGGCGCTATCTTCCGATCGAGAAAATCGTCGCCGATGGTATTGTTGATGCGCAACCCCTGGTCAAAGCGTGTTACCTGCAGTTCAATGTACATCTGCACGAATTTCAGTTCGTCGCGCAGCGGCACTACTTCGCTGTCGCGGTTTTTCAGGATATACCGGTAGATGCGGGACATCTTATCGAGAAAATTGCCTGCCATTTTTTGATCGATGCGTATTAAGCTGCTGAGTGAGGTCAATGAATTGAACAGGAAATGCGGATTGAGGTGTTGCTTCAGGTTTTCGTACATCACCAGTGTCTTTTCCTTTTCCAGCTGTTGGGTCTTTGTTTCTAATTGCAATATCTGCTGTTGCTGCCCCAGCTTGGCCTTGTAAAAGACGTACAACGAGGTGGCCAGCGTCAGCGCTACTGCCAACATAAACCACCAGGTTTTGTAAAAGGGTGACCTGACATGAATGGCCAGCAATACTTCCGGCGTATGCCAGTTGCCGGGCATATTCGTGGCCTTCACCTTGAATACATAATCGCCCCCGGGGATATTGGCATACCCGGCATACCGGCGTTGCCCCGCCATCACCCAATCCTTATCAAACCCTTCCAGCATATAGGCATACTCCTGCTTATCGGGCCGGTTGTAGTCGAGTGCTGCGTACTCAAACGAGATCACATTCACTCCGGGTGGTACCTCAATGGTACTTGCACCTTTCGGCAGGTACTCGCAGTATACCTCTTTATCATCGACCTTGAAGGTGGTGATCAACAAAGGCACCACCGTACTTTTCTTGGGGAACGATTGCGGATTGAAGGTGTAGTAACCACCGGCGGTCAGGATCGCCATATTACCGTCGCGCAGCAGGGATAGGCCATTGGCCAATCCAACTTTATCCAAGCCATCGGGTTTACCGTAGGTGGTAACACTGCCATTACTCTTATGGATCATGCACAGGTTGGGCGGCGAGATGGTCCAGATATTTCCTTCCGCATCTCCCTGCAGGGCAAAAGTTACTTCTTCCTGCAAGCCATTGTCGCCATTGTAGACTTTGGCCAATGCCGGCTTTTCACCCGCAGCATTGTAATGCAGCACGCCTCCATCGGTACCGGCCCAGATATCGCCATCGCGATCGGCGTACAAGGCATAAACATGGTTCTTTCGCGCGTCCTGCGAAAGGGCACCTCTGGTGTCTGGATTCACAAACTGCTTCAACGAATCATCCAGGTAACCAAATGAGCCCCGCCGGTTGCCAATCCAAACCCGGCCACGGCGGTCGATGGCAATGGTGCGAATCACGTTCGACGGCAGCGCCAACGGACTTCCCGGTCCATTGAAATAATGCTGGTACTGCTGCTTTTGCGGATCATAACAAAACAAGCCATTCCGCTCTGTAGCGATCCAGATGCGACCGCGGGGATCTTCCCGCAGGGTAATGAAATTATTGGAAGGCGTGGCTGCCGAGTAAGCGGGTGGCTGTGGCGGCATCAGCAGCATCTTCCTGACCGGATCGTACTGGTATACATAGTCGCGGGCAAGTACCCACACCACACCTTTGCTATCCTGAATGATATCATTGATGATCAATACCGCTTCATCGCCCGGCATGTGCTGAAAAGGCAACGTGATTGTTTGGCCGGTTTGCTTGTCGATGGCATGAAGCCCGTCGGCAAAGGCAGTACCCATGTATTGGTACCTGCCTGCCCGATCGTCCTGCAGCGACGTGATCGCATAGAAGGCGCCATTGTCTGTATGCTGCACCTTGACCGGTGTATACAGGAACTTCTTATCCCGCTCCCGTATGCGCGACAATCCTCCCACATGCCCTGCCCACAGATTTTGCTGGTTATCAGACAGTATATGCTCCACCAGCTTAGAGGGAATGCCGGCATCATTGTCATCGGGCCAGAAATTAAAACGCTTGGTTTGCTTATTGAATACACCCAACCCCGCATCATTACTGGCGATCCAGAGCTCCTGCTCATTACGCACCTTGATATCCATGATGATGTTGGTGGTACCGATGTTCTTATTCCTTTTGCTGAACTTGTAATTCTCCCATTGCCCTGACTGGATATTATAATAACTCAGGCCACCCGCCCAGGAGCCCAACCACAATCCCTGCCCGTCGGCCACAATGGAAGTAAACAGGTCATCCCGTAATACCGCATTACCGGGCCAGGTGGTACGCACCGGGGTCATGGAGCACGTGGCTGGTTCAAAGCGGTAAAGACCGTCGTGGGTGGCGAGCCAGTATACCCCTTTTTTCTCCTGGTGTACTCCATAGACGGAATTGTACACCGGTCGTATTTCTATCGGGTACCGGGTACTGCTGTCCGGTATGATGTTATACTGTTGGTATTTGCCGGAGCTTCTATCCAACCGGAACAGCCCTTTTTGCTGAACACCTGCCCACACCGTATTGTCCTGATCGATGTACAAAGCGCTGACGGCCGGTGTAGCGGCCTGCTGGCCTTCCGTTGCCTGGATGGGGTAATGGGTGAAGGTACCAGCGGCGGGATCATAGCAACTCAAACCGGCCCGCACCATACCCACCCATATTTTCCCATCACGGTCTTCTGCCAGTTTTGTCACGGCATTGCCGGGCAGACTGTTGGCATCGTCCTTGATCCGCCTGTATACTTTGAAGTGATAGCCGTCGTAGCGATAAAGTCCGTTTACGGTTCCAAACCAGGCATAGCCCCGTGAATCCTGTAGCATGGTCGTGACCTTGTTGCTGCGCAGGCCTTCTGTTTCGCCGAAATGCGTAACGCTGAAATTGGCTGCATCCTGTGCAGTTATCCGGCATAGGGCGCCGGTCAGTAGCAGGATCAGCAAACAGCAAGTTTTGGGGTTTAATGGCATATCGGCTTCAATTTAATCAATTCCCTGCCCCTGCATCATTTCGCGAAACAACCAATTGAGCATTTCCTGCCAGGCTTCGCTCAGGGCCGGCGTCCACCCATTACCCATGCCCTCGGCCATCGTCAGCAGCAGGCATTCGCCTACTACTGCATAGTGTTCTGGCTGCGCGCCATAACCATTGTGCCGTTGCCCGAGCTTTTGGATATCCCGGGCAATCATTTCGTGCCGTTCCAGGTTACTAATGATGTGGTGCAGCATTGTCGTAAGCCTGCGTGCCTGTTCTTTTACGTCTGATTTAAAAAGGTGCCGGATTAATGGCTCACTGGCAAATAGCCGCCTGTAAAACAACTCGCCGGCTTCCTGCGCCAGCGGTTGTATCCTCGTCCAGGAGGATTGTATGAGCCTTTGTTGCTGTACAGTCATTTTGTGGTATTCAAGGGTAAAATTGCTGACAGCGCCGGTTCCGGCCTCTTTTTTCAACATGAAGTGTAGGAAATTTCAAATGAACCGTGGCAGGGGGCCTGGCGCCGTGGCATCGCTGGGGCCTGTCAGGCGAGGATGAGGATATCCTCCGACTGATCGGGCAGCAGCCGGATCGGTACCACTTCGCCGATCACCGGCATTTTCCCTTCCGCTACCAGCGTATTGACCAGTTGGTACAACAGTCTTTCCTGCAACCGGATCATTACCCACAATTTGAGCGATATATACCCTTTCAGCAACTCCTGTCGCTCTTCGATCTCGATGATGCGCGCGTAGGCCCTTACTCCTTGTTGCAGCAACAGTCGTTGCTGTTGTAGCTGACCGATCACTCGTTTGCGTTGACGGCGACGTTGCAGGATATTCCACCAGGGTTTCACGGTTACCATGTTTTAATTGAATAATGGGAGGGCACGATCAACCGGCCGCATAGTAGTAGGTCGTTACCGCCTTTACCTGCTTTCCCTTTTTAGCGATCAGTTTTACCGGCAGGCCTTCAGCATCCGTTTCGTATTCGTACGTAAATGCGTAATTCAGCTTGCCTTTTCCGTTGGCCGAGCTGATCGTTTTGATCAAGTGTTCGCTGTTACGGCCTACCAGGTTGTTGATGTTGTGACGGAACTTCAGGTCTTCCAGGCCTGTCGTATTCGCCTTGTCGCTGTAATAACCCAGCTCCTTCGTATTGTTCAGTTCGTTGTTGTACCAGGTCAGGATGCGTACCACATCGCGCCCGTCGTATTCGTAGCTGATGGTATACGTACCTGCAGCTCCATATTCGCGCGACTCCCTAACGAGATACCCTTCTTTGTTGTACTCGAACCTGTGCAAAACGGTATCGGGCGCAAAACTACCATACGCGGCGATGGCCGTTCCCTGCAACAACTTACCTGTCGAGTCTGTCAATCCGCGGAAACTGTACACCACCCTGCCCGCTTCTTTTGCATATTCCGTCAGCAGGATGCTATCCCCCACATACCGGAATGTATTGATCTCTGTGTTGTTCTCCACCAGAGTGATGTGCCCTGCCGTGTCTTTTGTCAACTGTGTAGCCGAGGCACTATCGCCCGTAGATTGCCAACGCACCAGCCGTTTGGTAATGACCGGCTTTTTCTGTTGCACTTTTGCTTGTATACAGGCCACATACCCACACAAAGACACGATAGCCACACTGGCCATGATCTGCCATTTCATAAAACAGGTTTAATGATTAATTGATACTTGATGTTTGCGAGGCAAAGTTGCGATGATCTGCCTCGCTGTAGGAAATTTTACGGAACGACCCGTTGTATTCATTCATCGAAAGATGCAGAACCCCACCCGGAATGTTTATTCGCTATACTTTCCCTTCTGCAAAACTACGGGCATCACCGGCGCCCCGTAAGTACTAATGGGTAACTGGCCGTTTTGAATCAACAACCTGCAGAAAATATGATTGAATTGCATTCTACACGGGATTATCACCGCTTCATGCCATGTATCCGGCATTCCGCTGTAATCTTCTTGTGGACGGGCCTTTCGCACCCCAACTTTGCGGTATCAAATACAACCTTACTATGATACGCTCGAACAAATGGCCGCTTCTCCTGATCGCAGCCCTGATCTTAATCTCTTGTAAAGGACAATTGAAATTTGGCATCAAGAAAGATATTTCCAATGGTATCACCACCGCCTGGACCAATATGGAACCCAAGCAGGTAGTACGAATCATGAATGGTGAAAGGGTGTCGCACAACCAGGTGGTGCTGGGTGAAAGTTTTGCCGTGATCAACCAGGGCGTGGAAGGCCTCACCGTAAAGGATGGAAAAGTATCGGTGGGCTGCTCGCTCACGATCCTCGACAGCAGCGGCAAAAAGCTGATGGCCGAACCCGATCTTTTTGTGGGCAACGATGTGTGGGAGAAAGACAAGGCCACTGAACTGAAGTGCACCGTCAACACCGGCAAACCCATGGACTGGCAACAGGAATACCAGATCGTGGTCACCTTCTGGGATAAATACGGCAAGGGCAAATTAGAAAACCGGCTTACGGCCTATATAGAGGACATTCCTTAGATTTGAGAAAATCTTTGTCATGTACGAAACCTTGCTTGTAACCACGGAAGAAAGCATCTGTACCATCACCATCAACCGGCCCGATAAACTGAACGCCATCAACAAGACCGTGATGAGCGAACTGGGCCAGGCCATCGATGAGGTGTACAACAACCCCGCGATCAAAGCAGCGATCATCACCGGCTCGGGTGGCAAAGCCTTTGTAGCCGGCGCCGACATCAGCGAGTTTCAGGGTCTTACTAAAGAGCAGGGCACGGCATTGGCCCAGAAAGGACATGATATCTTCTTCAAAATAGAACGATCGCCCAAACCCATCGTTGCTGCCGTGAACGGCTTTGCCCTGGGTGGTGGCTGCGAACTCGCCCTCGCCTGTCATTTCATCATCGCTACCGACAATGCAAAGTTTGGCCAACCCGAAGTGAACCTGGGCCTGATACCCGGCTATGGTGGTACGCAGCGGCTGGTACAGGTGGCCGGCAAAGGACGCGCCATGGAACTGCTGATGAGTGGTCGCCTGTTTTCTGCCAAAGAAGCGTTGAGCTATGGAGTAGCCGTGGAAGTTGTCACGCCTGGCGAACTGCTGATAAGGGTAAAAGAGGTACTGCAGACGATCATTGATAAGGCACCTATTGCGATTTCCAATGTCATCACCTGCGTCAATAGTTTCGATCACACCCAAAAGGGATACGACCTCGAAGTAAAACTGTTTGGCGACTGCTTCGCCACAGAAGATATGAAGGAAGGCGCCGCTGCCTTCCTGGAGAAAAGAAAACCCGCCTTCAAAGGTCAATAACTTATTTACTGTTTGCCGGCTTTACCTCGGTCGTATCGGTTGCCAGCAGTGGCACCCGGTACCCGCCGGTATCAATGGCTACGCCCGGCAATGCCTGTTGCAGACCGTCCATATCTGCCTTACGAATAGAAGTCTGGTAGCAATATACCGACCGTAGTGCCGTCAATCCTTTCAACTGTTGCAGGCCCTGCGCCGTCACCTTCGTGCCCACAATATTGAGGTATTGTAGTTGTGTCAACTGCTTTAGTTGCGCCATACCGGCATCGGTGATCCCCGTGTGATCCAATTGCAGCCGGGGGATATTTTTACACTGTACCAGGTAGCTCATCGCCGAATCATCGATCACCGGCTGCCCCATCCGCACCCAGGTCAGTTGCTCTTTCAACGGCAGTATCAACTGCAGGTCGTGGTTGCGCAGGCCAGTGGCATTCATAAAACTGACGGTGAGGTAATTGCTGTTGCGTGATACCGGTAGTATGACGGCCCCCAGGTCGCGTATCCGTTTTAGGGCACTGTCGTTTGCCTTGCCGACCGGCTCGGCCGGGATGGCATCCGGTAGTTTGGGCGCCTCGCTTTTAGGCGCGCCCTGCAGGGCCAGCAAGGTGGATTTGATGGCCTCCGGCTGTTGCAGGTCCTTTACTTTTTTATCGAAGGAAGCGCCGGAAGCAATCCACCAGTGGATCAATGCCAGCTCCTGCTCGGTCAGCTGGGGTTTCTCTTTGGGCGGCATATGGTCTTCATGCTCTTTAGGTAAGAGTAGTCTTTTCATCAGGTCCCCTGTTTCCGCATTGCCGGGAACGATTGATACGCCCGTCTTGCCACCTTTCAGCAACAGGTCGGGCTGGTCCATGCGAAAGCCACCTTTTTGCTTGTTCTTGTTGTGACAGCTGAAACATTTTTCCTGCAGTACCGGCTGAACTACCTGTGCGTACGCTGCAGCTTCCTGTACATTGGTGATGATCACCTGCTTCGCAGTATCGTCACCGCTACCGATGGCAGAAAAGGGGCGTGTCAGGTAATCGGAGCCATGCGTGAGTGATCCGCCGACGTGCCCGGTGAGTGCCACGAGAACAACGAGGACGATCATCATCGGCCAGTGCCAGCGACCGCCCTGTTGCTTCACCCGCAGGTAGTACAAGACGATGGCCAATACGGCTACCGCAATGCCCAGCCATTGGTGCTGGTTGACCATGTCCTCATCGTAATCATCGCTGCGCGACAGGAAATAGCCCGTAATACAGGAAACGATCGCACTGATCATACCTACGAGTAAGGACAAATTGATCGCCTGCCCTACCTGCGCTTCCGGCTTACGCCGTTGCCACCATTGCAGGATAAACGCCAACAAGAGGATACCGATCGGAAGGTGTACGAATACGGGGTGAAAATGACCTACGATAGAAAACATTATGAATACCTTTTTCGGAGCAATTGCATCATGTGAACATTAATGGCCCATTGATCGGCCAGGGGCTGCCTGGTGTAGGGCAGTGTGGGCATATAATCGGGCGGACCAAACTCCGTAAGGATCGTCAGCGGCAGCCCCGCCTTCTTTTTCTTTTCCACGATGGTATCCCACCAGGCGATATGCGCTTTCACAGCACCTTCCCATTCCGGTGCGCGCGGATCGCTGACCTGCGGCCCTTCGGGATGCCCTACGCGCGCGTGGATATGATCGGTGCGGTCGAGCGCCCGGGCCACATTCTCCGGTTGGTCACCCAGCAAGCTTTCGTGCACTGTACACCAGTGTGAGATATCGAGCGTCAATCGCAGGTCTGGTATTTTATCGATGTATTGCCGGGCTACCGATGCCGCAAAAAGGATACGCGACCGGTGTGTTTCATGCATGATGATGATCCCTGTTTTCTTCGACAGCTGCGTGGTGTGGTCGATGAACAACTGGTTTTGCTCGAACGTGAAATAGTCCCGGCCTGCATGGCAGTTGATGTAGAGGGGCTTTTGCACGGTGTTGTTGGCGGCAGCGTCGATGGCCTTTTTGAACTCGGCCAGGTGATCGGTCGGATTGCTGGAAGAGCCGCCACACAGAAAACCTACTTCGAGTTGGTGCTTTTTCAAGGCGGAAAACAAATCATCCTGTCCCGCTTTGTCGCCGGGCCACCACATTTCAATACCATCATAGCCTTCTTTTTTGGCCTTGGCACAGAACTCATCCGTAGTGCCGCGGAAGCCCCAATTGGTAGCCATGATCTTGAGGGAGAAGCCGGCACGGCTGCTGAAGGCCGGCTTGTCCAAAGCCATCGAGTCTAATGAAGACAACAACATCGCCGTCGTGGCAGACGCTCCCAGTCCGAAAAATTTCCTGCGGGTTAAAGGCATCGTGGTGGTTTGATTGTTTTAAAGTATGTGTATCGCGTTGCTGGCCGTCTTTTCGAAGCGGCTATTCCCCGGAAGCTCCTTATGCGATGATCTCTTCGATCACGCGGCCATGTACATCCGTTAACCGGAATGGTCTGCCCTGGAACTGGTAGGTGAATTGCTCGTGATCGAAACCGAGTTGGTTCAGTATCGTAGCCTGTATATCGAATGCGGTTGTTTTACCGCTGATGGCGCTGTAACCGATCTCGTCCGTTTCACCATAACTGGTACCCCGTTTGATGCCACCACCGGCCATCCAGATGGTAAAGGCCTCCACATGGTGATCGCGGCCCTTGAAGGGATTCTGTTTGCCCTCCCGGTTTTCCATCATCGGCGTACGGCCAAATTCGCCGCCCCACACCACCAGCGTATCTTCGAGCAGGCCACGCTGTTTGAGGTCCAGCAGCAGCGCCGTGGTAGCCTTATCTACCTGCCGGCATTTATTGATGAAGCCTACATCGATGGCCAGGTTCGAATCGGTGCCATGGCTATCCCATCCCCAGTCGAACAGCTGCACGAACCGTACGCCTTTTTCGACCAGCTTGCGGGCCAGCAATACATTGTTGGCATAACAGCTTTTGCCCGGCTGGGTGCCATACATATCATGAATATACTGCGGTTCGTCATTGATGTTCATGACATCCGGCACCGATATCTGCATCTTATAAGCCATCTCGTATTGGGAGATGCGTGACAATATCTCAGGATCCTGGTACTCGGCATATTGCTGGCGGTTGACTTCATTGATCGCATCGATCGAAGCCTTGCGCAGGTCGCGGTCCATACCGGCGGGATCCTGAATGAACAACACCGGGTCGCCTTCGCTGCGGCATTGTACCCCCTGGTACACGCTCGGCAAAAAGCCGCTGCCCCAAACGCTTTTACCCGCATCGGGAAATTTACCCCCCGATGTCAGCACCACAAAGCCGGGCAGGTTCTGGTTTTCTGTACCCAAACCATAAGTAGCCCAGGAGCCGATACTGGGCCTGCCCAATCGCGCCGACCCGGTATGCATCAGCAATTGTGCCGGACCGTGGTTAAACTGATCGGTGGTCACCGCTTTAAGGAAACTCACTTCGTCGGCTACCGATGCCAGGTGTGGCATATGGTCCGATACCCAGGCGCCACTTTGGCCACGTTGTTTGAAGGCAGCCTGCGGACCCAGCATTTTGGGTACACCGCGTATAAAGGCAAACCGTTTCCCTTCCAGCAATGACTGCGGACAGTCTTGCCCATCGAGTTTCATCAAAGCGGGCTTATAGTCAAACAACTCCAACTGAGAGGGAGCACCCGCCATGTGCAGGTAGATGACCGATTTGGCTTTGCCGGGAAACAGGGGCAGTTTAGGCGCCAGGGGATGCGCCGCATCGAACGGCGTTTGTGCCAACTCTTCTTTTCCGCCGCCACAACCACCCAGCAGGGCACCCATGGCAAGCGCGCCCAACCCCATCGCACTTTCTTTGAGAAAGTGCCGGCGGGTTAAATGGTGCAGGGCACGGGCATTCGCTTCGTTGACCAGCCGCTGGTTATGCAATTCTTTTTGGGTCATATCAAATCGGTTGGTACTAGTTTTTAGTGATCAGTTCATCGAGGTTCAGCAAGGCGTTGGCGGTTACTACCAATGCTGCCGTCTCGGGGTTGTTGTGCTCATCCATCACGCCAATCATCTCGCAGGTCTTCACGCTATCCTGCTGATAAGTCCGCAATGCCTGCTGGTATAATTTGGTGAGCACATCGAGCCTGCTGGCAGAGATTGGTTTGTACAGCGCCAGTTCGTATCCTTTGCTGATCTGTTGCCGCACATCTTTACCCGCCAGTTTTTGCATGCGGTAGGCCAGTTGCCGCGCCATCTCGAGGTAGGCCTCGTCATTGAGCGTTACCAGCGCTTGCAAAGGTGTATTGGTACGGATACGCCGGGAGGTACAGACTTCCCGCAGTGCGCCATCGAAAGTGATCATGGATGGATAGGGGGCCGTACGTTTCCAATACGTGTATACCGCACGCCGGTGCGCTTCTGGCCCCAAGGCATTCTTCCATTCCGCGCCATTCCAGGGCGATAGCCAGATACCGTCGGGCTGGTAAGGATATACAGCCGGGCCATACATACCAGGGCTGATCAGCCCACTGATACATAGAGCCTGGTCACGCACCTGCTCCGCCGACAGGCGAACCCGCGGGCCTCTTGCATACAGTTTATTGTAAGGATCTTTTTCCAGTAGTTCTTTACTCACCTTCGAGTCCTGGCGATAGGTGGCTGACAACACCATCTTGCGCATCAGTTTCTTGAGGCTCCAGCCATCGGTATTCATCAGCTGCCAGGCCAGGTGGTCCATCAGGGCGCGGTGCGTAGGCGGAATGCCTTGTGTGCCGAGGTCTTCGAGCGTTTCTGCCAGTCCGGCACCAAAGAACTGTTCCCATACCCGGTTGACCATCGTACGCGCCGTGAGGGGGTTATCCTTTTGCGTTAGCCACATGGCCAGCCCCAGTCGGTTACGCGGCGCCTGTGCCGGTAACGGGTTCAGCGAATGCGGCACATCGGGTTGCACCGTTTTGCCTTTTACCAGCCAGTTACCTCTTTCAAACACCTGTGTGGGCCGGTGCATATCGGCAGGGTTGTCCATCATGATCGGCGTGGTCGGCACACCTTTGTTCAGCAATCCCCACCAGCGTGCTTCCTGCGCAGCATAACCCGGTTGTGCGGCTCCCGGGAAAGGAGCGGTGAAATGAAACCAGTCGAACATCATCCCGTTTTGCTCGGGCGTCGTCAGGCTGGCACTGCTATATACAAGGTAAATATCATGTACTCCGGGTGTAGGCGGCAAGGAAAAACGATGGATCTGCCAGCCCTTGGTAGCCGCTGGCCGCAGCGCACTTAACAACGTGCCTTTGGCACTATCCAGGCGCAGTTGCAACACACCATCTTTCAGCCCCGTGGAGTAACGCAACAGTAATTGTGTTTTGTCTTGCAGGTTGACCTGCTTCAGTGCTGCCACTCCCTGGTTGCGCAATACAAGCCATTTGGTATCGGAGAGGGCGGCATTGGCAATCACGTCGGCCGTCAGGGAATGAATAGAAGGTTCCCAGGTCTTGATGAATTGCTCCCAGCGATCAGCCTCTACGGAGGTGCCATACTTACGGGCCCAGGCAACGGTGGTAGCCAGTTCGGTCTTCATCGAATCGGTCAGGTGGCGCAACAGTGGGTAGTCTTCATAGGTATCATCATCACGGGTATCATTGAAGAAAGCGACAAACTTGTAGTACTCATCGTGGGTAAAGGGATCGTAGGGATGGCTATGACATTGTACACAGGCAAAGGTGGTTCCCATGATCCCTTCCCAGGTCGTATTCACACGATCCAGTACGGCTGATGTGCGGAACTCTTCATTGTCTGTACCGCCTTCATCATTGGTCATCGTATTGCGGTGAAAGGCGGTGGCAATGTACTGGGCATCGGAAGGATTGGGTAGCAGGTCGCCCGCTATTTGCTCGGTCAGGAAAACATCATAGGGCTTGTCGGCATTGAAGGCATCGATCAGCCAATCGCGGTAGCGCCAGATGGAACGATGACTGTCGCGCTCATACCCCTTGGTATCGGAATACCGCGCCAGGTCGAGCCAAACGGAGGCCCATTTTTCGCCAAAGTGTGGCGAGGCCAGTAAAGAGTCTACCAATGTCTCGTATCCTTTATCATCATGATTCGTCAGGTATTGCTGCGCCCAGTTGTCGGGGGCCGGCATACCGATGAGGTCAAGACTTACCCGGCGCAACAAAGTAGCGGGGTCAGCTTCCACAGCAGGTTTCAATCCTGCCTCCTGCTGTTGCTGGTAAATGAACCGGTCGATGTCGTTGCGAATGTTTCCCTCCACGTTGGGCAGGGCTACCTGCTTCACTGGCACATAGGCCCAGTGATCGCCCCAGACAGCACCTTGCTTTACCCAGTTACGTAAGGTCTTGATCTCTGCTTCGCTTAATGGTTCTTCATGGTAAGGCATTCTTTCTTCTTCATCATGCAGGGTGAGGCGGCGGATCATTTCACTGTGGTCGGGATCGCCCGGAATGATGGCTGGTTTACCGGATTCGGTATTGGCCAGTGCTTCGGAGCGGAAGAGCAGGCTGAACCCTCCCTGGCGCTTGACGCCGCCATGGCAGGAAATGCATTTCTTATTGATAATAGGTTTTACTTCGGTGTTGAAGTCTACAGCCGGGCTGCGGGTACTGAACGTAAATACCAGTACAGCCACCAGCAATACGCCAATGACCAGGAAGGTCTTCTTTACAGCAGGAGCAATCATATATGGAACCGTTTGGCTGACAACTAAAGTTAGCAATAAAAAGGTCCCCTCCATCCTGCCCCTTGTGGGAATGCGCAATCGTTTGCCTATTTTTTAATATATTACCGGTTTATTTTCGTTTATATGGAGAAAAAGCTTCCTACCATTAAAGAGATCGCGCAGCGCCTGAATATTTCCATTTCTACGGTATCACGTGCCCTGCACGACCACCCCAGCATTGGTCTGCGCACCCGGATGGCAGTGAAGAAAATGGCAGCTGAGCTGAACTATGAACCCAACCAAACAGCTATCTTTTTCAAGCAGCGCAAAACCTTTACCATCGGCATCATACTGCCCAATCTCCGGGAAGAGTTTTTTTCCTCTGCGATCAACGGCATCGAAACGATTGCCCAGCAGAATAACTACATCGTACTGATCGGTCAGTCGCACGACGACATCGAGAATGAGAAGCGTATCCTGGAAACCATGAAGAAGCACCGGGTGGATGGTATCCTCGCTTCTATCTCCAAGAACACCACCCAGTTTGACCATTTCGAGCAAATGAAGAGCTATGATATCCCGGTGGTATTTTTCGACCGGGTACCCGACGTACCGGATGTGCATTCCGTAAGTTGCAATCTCTACCACAGCTCTATCGAAGCGGTGGAGTTCCTCATCAACAAAGGCCACAAGACGATCGGCTATATGCAGGGGCCCTCTACCCTGGGCATCAAGAACGAGCGGCTGGCAGGTTATTACGAGGCCTTGAAAAAGCACAAGATACCAGTCGACGAGTCGCTCATCGTGAGCACCGACCTGTCTACCAAAAGTACGGAGGAGGCCCTCGACAGCCTGCTGGGTAAGAAGAAGAAACCCACTGCGGTACTGGTATTCAACGACTATGTAGCCCTCGACGCCATCCACTATGCGCGGCAAAAGAAATTAAAGATCGATAAGGATATTAGTTTTGTCAGTTATGCGAACGTATCGGTGACCCGGTACCTCGATTACCCACCCATCGCCTCTGTGGAGCAGTTTCCCTACGACCAGGGCGCCCGCGCTGCCGAACTGCTATTCAAACTGTTGGATACCAAGACGAATCGCCAGGACATCCCTTATGAGAATGTGGTATTAAAAAGCGAATTAATCGTGCACTAAAGCGTATTCCGACTACCTTTGCCCTCAAATTTTTTTTGTTATGGATTATCGTATTGAGAAAGATACCATGGGCGAGGTGCATGTACCAGCCGATGCCATTTACGGCGCACAGACCCAACGCAGCATAGAAAATTTCCAGATTGCGCAGGATATCAATAAAATGCCCAAAGAGATCATCCGTGCCTTTGCCTATTTGAAAAAAGCAGCCGCCCTCACCAACTTCGATGCAGGTGTGTTACCCAAGGAAAAGTGTGATCTGATCGGTCAGGTGTGTGATGAGATCCTCGAAGGAAAACTGGACCATGCTTTCCCGCTGGTCGTATGGCAAACCGGTTCGGGCACACAGTCCAACATGAACGTGAACGAGGTAGTAGCCTACCGTGGTCACGTGATTCAAGGCGGTAAGCTCACCGACAAGGAGAAATTTCTGCACCCCAACGACGACGTCAATAAATCACAGTCTTCCAACGATACTTTCCCCACGGCCATGCACATCGCAGCGTACAAGATGCTGCTCGATGTAACCATCCCCGGCATCGAAAAGCTCCGTGACACCCTCCAGGCCAAGAGCCAGGAGTACATGCACGTGGTGAAGATCGGCCGCACCCACTTTATGGACGCTACTCCCCTCACCGTAGGACAGGAGTTCAGTGGTTATGTATCTCAACTGAACCATGGTCTGAAGGCGATCAAGAATACATTGGCTCACCTGAGCGAACTGGCCCTGGGTGGTACAGCGGTAGGTACCGGCATCAATACACCACCCGACTATGCGGTGAATGTAGCCAAGCATATCGCTAACCTGACTGGTCTGCCTTTCATTACGGCAGAGAACAAGTTTGAAGCCCTGGCTGCCCACGATGCGATCGTAGAAGCCCATGGTGCCTTAAAAACAGTGGCCGTAAGCCTGATGAAGATTGCCAACGATATTCGTATGCTAAGTTCCGGCCCCCGCAGCGGTATCGGGGAGATCTTTATTCCCGACAACGAGCCCGGCTCTTCCATCATGCCTGGTAAGGTAAACCCTACCCAGTGCGAGGCGCTCACCATGATAGCTGCCCAGGTACTGGGTAACGATGTGGCGATCAATATCGGTGGTGCTACCGGTCACTTTGAACTGAACGTGTTCAAGCCCGTGATGATCTACAACTTCCTGCACAGCGCCCGCCTGATCGGCGATGGCTGCGTAAGCTTCAACAACAAGTGCGCAGTAGGTTTGGCCCCCATCGAAGAGAACATCAAAAAACACGTAGATAATTCTCTGATGCTGGTAACCGCCCTGAACACCAAGATCGGTTATTACAAAGCAGCAGAGATTGCCCAGACAGCCCACAAAGAAGGAACGACGCTGAAGGAAATGGCGGTGAAGCTGGGTTATGTGACTCCCGAACAATTTGACGAATGGGTGATTCCTGCCAACATGGTAGGAAAGATCTAAACCCGTTGTATAATCATACTGCAAATGCCGCTTCGACGTGAAGCGGCATTTTTCATTTACGGCCCCTGCGGCAAAAGCAAGGGGCGGCGGAAACCAATGTTCCCGCCGCCCCTCTTTATAAACAGTTACCAGAGAATATTTCTTTACAATTTAACAGCTACATTGGCCATCACGCAGCGCCCCATTTGGGCGGTCACTACACCCTGACCCACGAAATAGCGTTCATCGGTGATGTTATCTACCTTCAAGCCGAGGCGGTAGCGACGTGTTTCATAAAACACGGAAGCATTCACCAGTGTATAGGCCGGGAAGGTAAATACCCCTGTAATGGCCGAGTTACCAGTCATGTGGTCGCCTGTGTAGGTTCCACCGGCACCAATGCCCCAGCCTTTCAGCTTACCCTTGATGAACGTGTAGCTTGTCCACAGGTTGGCCAGGTCGGCAGGACCTGCAGCTGGCGGACGGCGATCCTGCAAAGCAGCCGTCGTTTTGGTAAACTTGCTGTCATTGTGCGCATAGCCAGCATTGATATTCCATCCGTCGACAGGATTGGCATTGACCTCGATCTCGAAACCACGGCTGGTTTGTGTGCCGTCCTGCACGGTGATGTTGTAATCGGTACCGTTGAGCTTGTACACATCGGGGCGGGTAACATTCTCCACCTTGATGTCGTACACACTGGCTGTCACGTTCAAGGCATTGTTGAACAACTCCAGTTTTACACCCGCCTCTTTCTGGTTGGCCTTTTGTGGCTTGAAGGTGCCAGACACTTCCGGTATCGGCTGCGTTACCGGTGCTACGTTGGCGAAGCCATTCATGTAGTTGGCAAACAGCGACACCTGTTTCTTCAGCACTTCGTACACCAATCCGAACTTGGGCGATACAGCGGTTTGTGCATAGTTGCTGTTGGCGACCAGGGCATTGGTGGCGTGGTTGATCGTACCCTTGCTGTCGAAACGGTCTACCCGCAAACTGAGCATGGCCATTAAATTATTGGTGATATTGACCACATCCGACGCATACGCGCTATAGATATAGGTGGAAGTATGGTTGCGGGTAGGTGCCAGGGTACTGGCGGCCAGCTTTTGATCGACCTGGTACTTCGAGATCTTCACGTAGTTGGGATCATTGTTGAGCGTACCGTTCACAAAGTCGACTACGATATAGGGCGAGTTGTCATTGTTGATCTTATAGCGCACATAGTCCAGGCCTACTACCAGGCGGTTCCTGATGCCCAACACCCTGAAGTCGCCGGTAAAGTTCTGCTGAATATCTATCGCCGTATTGATGGTGTTTTGCAGCGACACGTTGCGCTCCAGCGAATCATCGGTGGCCTTGCGGATGAACTGGTATTGATAGTATCCTTCCGATTTACGGGTATTGCTCGACACGATGGTTTGTGCCGTCCAATTGGGTGCAAACTGGTAAGTAGCTACCGCCCGAACATTGACGGTGGGCGTTTTCATCGTCAGGTCGTTGCTGGTATAAGAACGCTTCCAGTCGAACTTCAATTCTTCCGGCTCATGCGCAACATACTGGCGGGTACGGTTCAGGAACAGGGAGGCGGGGCTGGTTGCTTCTGCATTGTAGAAGTCGGCATTCAGGTTGATGCGGAGCTTTTCCGTTGCCCGCAGCTCGAGCGAAGGAGCCAGGAAGATCGTTTTGCGGAATCCGGCATCCTGCCAACTCAACTGATGGTGGTAGGCGGCATTCAAACGAAACAATACTGTTTTCTCTTTATTGAGCGGTCCGTAGATATCGGCATTGACCCGGTTGAGGTTGAAGCTGCCGGTGGTATACGACACTTCACCACCCAGCGTGTCCAGCGGTTTCTTGGTAACGATGTTGATCAATCCTCCAAAGGAAGTAACCGCACCGCCGTACAAAGTACCGGAAGGGCCTTTCATGACTTCGATACGTTCGATGGAAGCGGGATCATAATCGCCGTTGGTTTGGCCAGGTACGCCATCTACAAAGGCAGCTTCCGTGCGGAATCCACGCAGCGAATAGGAAGAGGCACCATCTGAATTGATGGCACGGCTGCCCTGAATCTTATAGAGACCGGGCGCGTTGCGCAAGGCACTACCGAAATCGATCACCATCTGCTCGCGCAACAGGTTCTTTGGAATGGAAGAATATACCTGGGGATTTTCCAGGCGACGGAGCGGCATCTTGGCGATGGACTGGCTTTCTTTGGTATAGAACTTATTCTTTCTGCCGGAGATCACGATCTCTTCGAGGAAGGCGTGGTTTTCCGTCAGGTTGAAATCGAGGGTGACGGTTTCGCCAGCCGTAATGGATACCGCCTTTTCAACCGGCTTCAATTCTACGGAAGATGCCCGGACCGTGTAGTCGCCAGGCGCGATATTAGCCAGCTTATACTGACCATAAGAAGTGGTCACCGTCGCATGTTTGGTATTGATCAATATTACTGTCACACCTTCGGCGGGCTGGCCATCGGAAGACAATACTTTACCCACCAGGATACCGCCATCCTGTGCATAGGATACAGCGTGGATCAGGGTTAGTAAACAAAAGAACAGTAATGAGCCTAACTTGTTTTTCATCGTCGTTTATTTATACGTATCGGGGTGAACTATTTTGGTGGCAATCGAGGATACCGCTGGCGAAACCCTTGTTGCAGCTGGCCTTTTTCGCAAAAGATCCCAATCCGCCCAGGCTATCCAGCCGGCAGATCGGGTAATAGTTTAGATCTTTTACAGGAACCTGGTCGGGAAATGAACCGGCTGGAGGAATGGCAAATCACCTGGCCGGATGTAAAATCGGCTGCAAAGGAATGAATTGTAGGAGACTCGTAGTTACGGTTTCAGGAAATCGGCTTACGATATAGGAAACTGTTGGGTAGCTATGACAAATAGATACAGCAGCCTCAGGGATGGCAATCACCTGGGACTGAAGGGGAAAACCTTGTCGGTACAAACCTATTGTAATATCATCTTATCCGTCCTGATCTCCACACCATAGCCATTGTACAATTTCAATACATATACGCCACGCCGGAAGGCGCCTACGACCAGCGAGAAACTGCTTCGGGTGGAAAGGCCTTCCAGCACAGGTATGCCCGCCATATTGATCAGGCGATAACGTACCGGTCGGGCTACTGCAGGTTCTGCTTCCACCTGGATGGTCGTAGTTGCCGGATTAGGATACACACTAGTGGTATAGGTTACTTGTTGCGGGCCAGGTTGCTCTCTTATTGGCAGCAGCGAACCTCCGTATTCAAACACCAGGATCGCCCCCTTGTTGGCCAGGTTCGACTGATCGGAGCCGCTGGGCCCCGACGTAGAACCAATACTGTCGGTAATGATGAAGATCTTCCCATCGGGGCTCATGGCAATATCCCGGTAGCGGTTTACCGATTTGAAATAACCGATGGAATCACCAATGATCGCATCCCGCGTAGCATTCAGTCGGTATCGATACAAAGTACCCCGGCGCAACGTCGTCACCAGCAGCGACGGATACCAGTTGGGAATACCCCGGCCCATGTTGAGGTTGTAATATTCGATCGAAGAAGGCGCAATGGTCGGGTACTTCAGCCAGCCGTTGGCAATCTCGCATTTGCTGGTGGGCAACGGCGTACATTCCGTGTAGGCTTTCACCAGTGGCTTCTTAAAATTGGCTTTCACACTAGCCGGTGCACTTTTTTCCTGCATCACCGTGGCGCCATTGGGTATATAAAACGGGCTTTCCACAAAGCCCTGGTTGCAATTGGAGGCGGTTGACCAGTTGACGTATTGGTAATTCACCTCATCCGAGTCACCGGCAATATAGGGCCAGCCATAGTTGCGCCCACTCTCGATCACATTGAGCTCATCGTCTGTATTGGGACCATGTTCGGAGCTGAATAACTTGCCGCCTGTGGTCAATGTAAATGGCGACAACCCAGACGAAGCATCTTTCTCCCACACCAGTCCCTGCGGATTGCGGTGACCGATGGTGTAGATATGACTGCGTACCCCATTCCACAGCGGGTTATCGGCAGGGATGCTGCCATCGAAATTCAACCGCAGGATCTTTCCCGAATAGTTGGTATACACCTGACCGTTGATATTGGCTTGGGTAGGCAACTGCTGGGAGCGGATCTCATTACACCGGTTGTTGAATTGGTTGTTGCCCAGGTCGCCACAAGAATAATACAGTTTACGATCTGCTCCCACAATGAGACGGCCTGTACTATGATCACCACCTGCAGGAATACCCTGTATCAATACCGTTGGATTGGTCAATGTGGGATTAGCCCCTGCGTTGTACTTATACCGCACGATGCGGATCGCACTGGAGGAATAACTATACGCCACGAATATGGAATCCTCATTGGTATTTTGTCCGAATCCCGGGTGCAGGGCGAGGCCCAGCATCCCATTCTGCCCAATACTGGTGGCAGCATAGGGGGCAAAATTATTCCTGTTCGCATTAAACACGACCTGGCTTTGAATATCGAGTAAGATCTGCCGTACGCCGGTACCGGTATCGACCCGCAGCACGCGGCCAATCTTTTCGGTTATGAAAAGGTGGTTATCAGGACCGTACACCACATCGAACGGGTGCGCCAGCCGATAACCACCAGCGCCTGGTTTTTCATTCAAAACAGTGCGTGTAAAGGGTTCATTTTGAGCAAGGGAAGAAAAAGAAAGTAATACGAGGACACTCAAAAACAGGGGTTGGTTTTTCATAGTCCGGATAGGTTAAAGGATAACGGTCGATTGATTATTTGGTAGTACTAAGTTGACAAATTCCGGTAAAACTAACAATAGCTGAAACCCGCGCTGGGCTTAGTATATATACGATTGTACAATTGACAGGTTCGAACTAAATTTACGCTTACCCATGGTACGTAATGTACCCAATCCATACTTATGAAGATAAATCTACTTCTACAACCACTACTGATCTGCGTATGCGCATTCGGTATAGCTACCCAGGGGTTTGCTCAGTCAGCCAGGGTGCTTGCCGGAAAAAGCTACGTCAACGTCAACAAGGGTGTTAATGGTGGAACCATCGAACCCGGTGATATCCTCGAGATACGGGCTACGATCGCTGTCGGCAATTTCGACGGCCGCTCCATCAGCAATACCCATTATGTCGATACCATCCCGGCCAATACCACGTACATTCCGGGTTCCCTGAAAACAATGACCAACGAGGGCATCACCTTCCGCGCCTTTTCGGACGGCAGCGGTGATGACCAGGCCTATTTTGATCCGGCCGGCAGGCTGCGCATCAACCTGGGCAGCGCCGGCAATGCCGGGGCCGACCTGGGTGGCAATGTCACGAGTGTAGCCCCCTGGGCGGCACCCAACGGCGGCCTGGTACACGCCAGTGGCCGCCCCTCCTATTTCCAGGGCATGTGTATCATCTCGGCATCCTACAGGATTCGCGTAAATGCCTCGGTAACCTATGGCAGTTTCATCACCATGCCCGGAGGTGCTTTCTATTTCAGGAACAATGGTACCAATACCGTAAGCCCCTGTGCTTCCTGGCGCATTGCGGTGCAGGAAAATGCCGGTCTCTGTGCCAACTCGATCGGCGCCAGTGCGGTGATCGATTATGGCGGCACCTTTGGTGCAGGCACCACACAAAACAGGGCTACCTCTGCTATTATTCCGGGATTTGTTTTTCAGAACGTTGCCACTGGGCAGCCTGCCGATGGTAACTATTCCATCGTCAACAACCTGAGCCCCTCGGGCAATACCAATCCCAACTCTCCCATTCCCAACAATACCAACCGCGTTCACGGCCGTTGGGATATCATGGGTGACCATACAGGTGCTACCAATCCACAATTGGGCAATGCACCCGTAGCACCAGGTGCCAATGGAGGTTACTTCGTGGCCATCAACGCAGCCTATGCCAATAGCAACGCCATTCAACAAACGGTTGGAGGGCTTTGTCCCAACACCTATTATGAGTTCTCGGCCTGGTTCAGGAATATCTGTAGGTATTGTGGCTGCGATACTACCGGGCAACCCTCTTATGGTTCATCAGGCAGTACCTTCTTTCCCAACCCGAATTTCAGAGGTGCCGACTCTTCGGGTGTCAACCCCAACCTAACCTTCATGGTGGACGGGGTCGATTACTATACTACGGGCAATCTTCCTTATACCGGCCAATGGGTGAAAAAAGGATTTATCGTGAAGACCGGCGCCAACCAGACCTCTTTCACCATTACCATCCGCAACAATGCGGCAGGTGGCGGCGGTAACGACTGGGCGATCGACGATGTCACCCTCGCCACCTGTACACCCAACCTGGATCTGCGGCCTTCCCCTTCGCTTACCGCTTGTACGGGGCAGGCTGTCGACATGTACGCCGATATCCGTTGCTACTTCCCCAACTATATCTATTGGCGGTGGGAACGCAGCAATGACGGCACCAACTGGACCAATACCGGCGTGAGTGGTACGGGTAATCCGGTGCTGACCAACGGCGAATACGAATTCAGGGCCTCCTACCCCACCTTCCTGGCGGGATCTTCGTTCAATAATGTTCGCTATCGAATACGTATCGCCTCGCGACCGGAAAACCTCGACGACAACGATTGTTCCTTCACGGCTACCACCCTGATCACGATCACGACGCAGAATTGCTCCGTACTGGTACAAGGTGAAATACAGAACTTCTCTGGCCAGGTCGTCAATGAGCTGGGCAGGTTGCAATGGACCACCGTCAACGAAGGAGAAGGAACGAGCTATGAGGTGGAGGCCAGCTTCGACAACCTGCACTTCCAGAAGATCGGCACGGTGCCGGGTACGGGACTGCCCAGTCACACCTATTACTTCACCGATCCACAGGCCATTGCGGGTAAAAAATTCTATCGCCTGAAACTCACCGATGGCAAGAGCTCGCAATACAGCCGTATCCTGCAGCTGTCGAATGGCGCGGTTGATTTCTCGGTGAAATCGATCGTCAACCCCTTCCTCGACAAAATAAGTATGGAGATGACCTCACCCGACAATAAGCCGATCACGATCACCCTGCTCGATGCTTATGGCCGCCTGATTCGAAAAACGAATACGGTCGTCAATAAGGGATATAATACCATCACACTCTATGAGCTCGGCAACATACAGCCGGGGGCCTACATCATACAGATCAAGCACCATGATGCGGTGATCAACAGACAGGTACTGAAATTGAAAAGAGAATAACATAAAACGGCCCGCGCTGCGGGCCGTTCTGTACAATCATACCGGGCCACAGCAGGGGAAGACCTGTTCGTGGCCCGGTTGTTTTTATTGGCACTTGTACGATAGTACATTCTTCACGTTCTCGCCGTACGCCGATTCTCCTCCCGACGATTCGAAACTGGTTATATAGCCATTGGCATCGAATACATAGTTCTTGAATTCAGCCACTGCGGGCGTGCCAGTCGGGTTGCCACCGCTATCCAGGTCCTGCCGCGTTGACTTCACCGGAATATTTGCATTGGTTTTGCCATAGTTGATGGCATTCTGGAACAACAGTATTTCCGGATTGGGATGGAAGGCAACAAACTCTTTCGCTGTTTTGGACACATCATATTCATACGTTACCCTTGTGCCGCTGGGCAGCAGCGCGCCGGTCACCTCTACCTGTGTCAGGTTGCCTGCGGTCCAGGTATAGCTCGACTCCGCGATGGTCACAAAAGGAATGGCTTTCAGGGCTGCCTCCGCTTTCGACAGGTAGCCATTGCCATCATACGTGTATTTGATCACCAACTCGGGCGAAGCAGCATCCAGCGGGTTGAAATAACCGGTATAGGAACTGATACGTCCATTGGCGTCGAGGGTGAAGAACTGCGTAGCATCTACCTTGATTTGCGTCGCTGAATATACCAGGTTGAAGGTATTGGTGATGACGCCGCCCGTTTGCGAAGAGCTGTCGATCACTTCCGTTTTGGTGACCTGGTTTTGATCGTTGAAGGTGGTGGTGATCGTACCGATCTTATCGCCATTGAGCAGGTCATAACTGGCCAGGTTGCTGATCAGGCAGGCCGAAGGATTGGTAGGTGGCGCCACGTCGGTGGCCCGGATGGCAGCTGAAAACTTTCCATCGATGATGTTCACGAGTGCCCCTGCCGAATCGATCACTTCACCGGAGAAAATACCCAGCACATGGGCAGAATCAATGCTGGTGATCGTCACGGTAAATTTACCGGCCGCTGCGGGATCATTGCTGTACAACAGGTCTCCGTTAGAGAAATATTCAAAAATGACAGAAGGTGTGGCATAGATGCCGGCGATAATGTTGGCGCCGATGATCTCCAGGTGGAAACTGCCTGTCTGATCGTTGGAAAAACCTTCCATGACCAGCGAATTCACGCTGCCATTGTTCTGGTAAAAGGCAGTATCGAGCGGCCCTTTAAAGGCATGCACATCCTGTTTAAACTCCCAGGCCAGGTCACCTGTCGGGGCTTCGCCCGATTCAAAACTCTTTTCTTTCTTACAGGCGGGCAGCGCGATCACCGCCAACACGAGCACAATGAGACCAATACTGTATATTCGATTCATAACCATGTGTTTAACAGCCTGGTACAGGCTATTGATACCACAGGTTATTTACCATACGAGCACTGTTACTTCGCCAGGGAAGTAAAGGCCAATCATCTCATCGTACCTGTCAGGATCAATTTACAATACCTGTACCGTGTCGTTTACGGGAGAATTGGTTTCTACAGTTGTGCGGGATTCTTCGTGGGGTTGCTTCTTGAAGAAGCGGCGTTGGAACAAAAGTATAACGATAACACCTACAGAAATTGAGGCGTCGGCAATGTTAAAGATCGGTGAAAAGAAAGTAAACCGCTCACCCCCCCAGAACGGGATCCAGGTAGGAAGGGTTTTGTTTTCAATGATGGGGGCATAGATCATGTCAACCACCTTTCCATGTAGGAAGCTGGCATAACCACCACCCGAAGGGAAAAGTACTGCTTTGGGCAAACCATCGTCGCTGGGTCCAAAGATCATACCATAGAACATGCTATCGATCAGGTTACCCAAGGCACCGGCAAAGATCATGGCCACGCAGATAATGAATCCACGGTGATATTGTTTTTTGACGATGCTGCGGATGTAAAACACACCGAAGATGACAGCGACCAGGCGGAACAACGTGAGCGCGAGTTTACCCCATTCGCCGCCAAATTTCCAGCCCCAGGCCATGCCTTCGTTTTCGATGAAGAACAGGCGGAACCATCTGCCAATCAAGGGTATTTGCTCACCATAGTTCATGGAGGTTTTCACCCAGATCTTTAATATCTGGTCTATAGCTATGATACCGATAATTATTAAAGCGACCGTTCTGATCTTCACCGTCAAGAAATTTAGTTTTCAAAGATAATGCTTTCACATTGGAGTTTCGTCGTCAAAACCGTTGAATTTACTCCTCGAAATAGACCCTTTTTACCCGCTGAGAAATACCCGTAAGCATCTCGTATGGAATGGTTTGGGCCCAATGGGCTACCTGTTGCACAGGTAGCTCCCTGCCAAACAGTATAACTTCATCACCCTCCTGCACATGCGGAATACCGGTAATATCGATCATCACCATGTCCATACATACTGTTCCCATCACGGGTGCGAGCTGTCCTTTCACCCACATTTTACCAATGCCATTACTCAGGTTGCGCGGATAACCATCCGCATAACCGATGCGGATCGTAGCCACCGTCGTATCATGTGTCACCACACCACGTCGGCCATAACTCACCGTTTCACCCGCCTTCAGGTGTTTGATCTGCGCAATGGTAGCAATGAGCGTGGACACTTCTTTCAACTCCAGCTTGTGCGTATTGGCACTATCGATGCCATATAAGCCGATGCCCAGGCGTACCATGTCGAGTTGCAGATCAGGATGCCGCGCAATCCCGGCTGTATTGGCGATATGGCGCAGGAACGGATAGGCTACTACCTCTTGCAGCGTAGCTATCATGCTTAGAAAAAGACTGGCTTGTTGCCGGGTGAAAGCATCATGCTGTGCATCCTCACTGGCCGCCAGGTGACTGAACACACTCTTTACCGTAAACACATCCGTTTTCAGCACGTCCAGTACCGATTCCAGTTCTTCGGTCGAAAAACCCAACCGGTTCATCCCCGTTTCAAACTCGATGTGCACCGGAAACTGCCGGATGCCCTGGCGCTTCAGGAATGCTTCGAACGCCCGTAACAGGCCTGGCGAATACAGGTCTGGCTCCAGGTTATATTGCACCAATACATCGAAGGTCGACGGATCGGCGTTCATCACCATGATCGGCAGATTGATGCCCCCACGGCGAAGCTCCACGCCTTCATCGGCATAAGCTACCGCCAGGTAATCCACCTTATGAAACTGCAGGGCATTGGCAATCTCGTAACTGCCGCTGCCATAAGAAAACGCTTTTACCATCGCCATCAGTTTGGTAGCAGGCTGTAGCAATTGCTGGTACTGCCGCAGGTTATGGCCCAGCGCATTGAGGTCGATCTCCAATACCGTTTGATGCACCTTTTGCTCCAGCAAACGATCGATCTGCTCCAGCTCGAATACCCTCGCTCCTTTCAGCAAAATGGTTTCATCGCGGAATACCAGGTGATGAAAATCATGTATAAAAGACTCTACCGAAGGGTAAAAGGCTAGTTCTGGAATGGCCGATAGCCGGAAGTTGGCCTGGTGCTGCATCATCTTGTCGCCGATGCCGATCAGGCGGGCAATGCCCCGTTGCGCCAGCGCCTGCGCCACTTCGCGGTACAACTCTTTTTCATGGCGGCCGCTCTGTAAGATATCCGACAGGATCACCGTTTTACGGTCATGCTGACTTTGCTGCGCCAGGAAGTCGAGCGCTATATTGAACGAGCTAAGGTCGGCACTGTAACTGTCATTGATGATCGAACAATTGTTGGTGCCCTTCTTCAACTCCAGCCGCATGGCCACCGGCCCCAGCTGTATCATCTTTTTATCGATAGTCTTTGCATCCACCCCCAGGTGCAACAACACACACCAGCAATGGATGGCATTTTCTACCGACGCATCATCGGTAAAAGGTATCCGTACCGAAATAGTTTGGTCTTTGTACAAAGCCGTGATCAGGGTAGTGCCGGCCTCCTTGTAGATCGTCAGTATCTGCAGCGTCGCTTCGGTCACCGTACTCCAGTTGAATATGTCAAAAGCCCCCTGACCGCCCTTGTTGATCTGCTGGTACAAAGCAGCCACCCCTTCATTGATCTCCGGCGCATCCTTGCAATAGACCAATGCTTTCACATGGGTAAACAGGCGCAGTTTTTCATTCACCTTCTGCCGCCCGTTCAAAAATCCTTCACTGTGCGCTTCACCAATATTCGTAAACACACCGATCGTAGGCTGTATGATCTTTTGCAGTTTGTCCATCTCCCCACTTTGCGAAATGCCTGCTTCGAAGATGCCCAGCTCATGCGACTCATTCATTGGCCATACACTCAGCGGCACACCGATCTGCGAGTTGTAACTACGTGGACTGCGGATAATCGAATACCGGTCATCCAGCAGCTGATTCAACCATTCCTTCACGATCGTCTTTCCATTGCTGCCCGTAATGCCGATCACAGGAATGGAAAACTGCTTGCGGTGATGGGCCGCCAACAGCTGCATGGCCTGCAACACATCTTTTACCTGCAGGATGTTCGCTGCCGGCATCGGTGCGGTATCGACCTCCTCACTCACTACAAAATTGCGCACGCCACGCTCATAAAGCGCGGGCAGAAAACCATGGCCGTCCCGGCGCGGCCCTTTCATGGCAAAGAACAGGGAGCTGGCCGGAAAGATCAGCTTGCGGCTGTCGATCAGCAACTGTTCGATCAGGGCATTGTCGGTTTGCTGTACCAGCTTACCTTTTACAATGCCGGCTATATCCTCGATAAAATACTTCATGTCGTTGATTAGTGAAGGTCCCTGCTATGTCCTGCATCATGCGTGCCATTTTTGGCGCGGTTGGCCAGCGCGATGGAATAAACCATCGACGCCGCGATGCTCACCAGGATCACCAGCAGCGACACCCAGATGGGCACCTCCACATGGAAGATCTCTGCCAGCATTTTGAGACCTATGAAAATGAGCACAAAAGCAATCCCTTGCTGCAGGTGGCTGAACTTATCGACCGCCCCTTTCAGCAAAAAGAACAGCGAACGTAGCCCCAGGATGGCAAAAATATTGCTCGTATAGATGATCAGCGGATGTTTGGATACGCCCATTACAGCGGGTATCGAATCGACCGCGAATACAATATCCGTCGTCGCCAGCATAACCACCACCACAAACAGCGAGGTGTACATCCGCTTGCCATCGACCTTCACGATCAGACGGCCGCCATGGTCTTCCATGGTCACCGGCAATATCTTCCGCAGCCATTTGTAGACCGGGCTATCGGCCGGATTGTACTCGACGTTTTTGTCGTGGGTAAACATTTTATAGCCCGTCCACACCAGGAAGGCGCCGAATATATACAGTATCCATTCAAAACGGTTGACCAGTCCCACGCCCACTGTAATGAACAATACGCGGAATACGATGGCCATGAGGATGCCGATCAGCAGCACGCGGGCATAATACTCGTCTTTGACGTAAAAGAAATTAAAGAGCAAGATGAACACGAAGATATTGTCGATACTCAGACTCTTCTCCATCAGGTAGGCACTCACATATTCCAATGCCATCCCCTTGCCCAGCTCGTACCAGATGAAGACGCCGAAGCTGAGGCCCAGGGCTACCCAAAACACACTTACCCAAAATGCCTTTTTTAAAGATACATGAGTCGACCGCTTGCTGAAAAGTCCGAGGTCGATGATGATCGCCAGTACCAATACGATCCCAAAGACCAGGTAAGTGATTTGATCCCTTGTCATGCTTGATTGTTGATGGCAACAAAGATAGGGGCCACAAGTGGTAAACGACCACCGCTAATCCCCGCAGGAAATTGTATAGAACGGGACGATTGTTGCCTGAAAAAACAGTCAGCCTCCCGATCACAGGTCTGTGCACCGGCGCCCGGTGCTACAGATTAAAAGAAAGTTAAGGTTTAGCCGGTCAGCGCGCCTACTGGTATTTCCTTTTCCGCATTGCCTGGTAAATAAATCCAAAGAGAATAACCAGCAAAACAGGTACCGCGATATTGATCACCTGCCAGGTAGTTCTTTCGCTGGCTACTTTTTCCGGATCGAGCAGGCGAAGGGTGTAATCCTTTGACCGGGTTTCGAGGATACCCGAGGGATTGACGAGGTATTCGATGGCGTTCAGGATAAAATCTTTATTGGCGTACTGGTAGTTGGTAAACTGGTTGAAGCCCATTGGCAGCGGCCCCTGGGCCTGCGAGAATACATTGGTGGCAATATCAGCATCGGAGATAACGATCATTTTGTTCTCTTCCGTGCTGGTAGCGCGGAAGGGCTGTTTGTACAACCCAGCCAGCGTATCCATGGCGGCCTGCGACAGCCGGTTGGTGAACAGCGAGGAAAAACGACCTTCGAGCAGCACCGCCACCGGAATATTGGCTTTGTTGAAGGTCTTCATATCTTCCTCCGTCTTGATGCTGTTGAGCGATACGATGGCCGGTGTATTCAGCGTACGGGAATTGGCCGAAGTAGCCAGCAATACCGTTTTGCGTATACCCGGCGCCTTTACCGTGTCGATCGAGTTGGGGAACATCGACAGCACCTGGTCCATATTTTTCGAGATCGGATTATCGGAATAGGAGCCCAGCAACGGGAAATAAGGCCAGCTTTGCAATTCCATCTGGGGTTTGTCGCCCATATTGCCTACCACCAGCGGCAGGCGATCGCAATTGAGGTCTTGCACCAGGTCGGGATTGATGCGCACCCCGTATTTAAAGAGCTGATCGTCGAGGTTGAGGCCAAAGTCGAAGGCCACGAAATCGCTTTGCTTCCGCATCAGGCTATCCAGGCTGGCATCGAGTTTATCCAGCAGCCAGATCACCTTTCCGCCGTTCATGATGTACTGGTCCAGTTTCAGCTTTTGCTCGCTGGTAAAGGGCTTGGTGGGCTTCATCACCACCATCGCATCGAACTGCTGCGGAATGACGGGCACACTATCGATAGGTACCCAACCAAAGCCGTAATTGGCCTTCAGTGCCCCTTCAATGAGGTCATATACATTATACGTGATCGGCTCGCCATTACCCAGCAGGTAACCGACGGAAGGCGCCGATTCGGCCGTGATCTTCTGGATGGCATGTGCCAGTTTGAATTCGAGCAGGGCTTCGGCATTGTTGAGGGTGCTGAAGGGGTCACCATCAGACACTTTGGAACCTTGCAGAAAATCGATGGGCAGCACACGGTCGCGGTAGGCAATGAGTGCCCCAGGAAACAGGTAGCGTTGCTCCTCCCCTTCTCCTTCTTTCGCTTTTACCCGCACATTGGTGGGCTTGAGGCCCAGGCTCATCAGGGAATCCATGGTCAGCACGCCTTCTGTAGAATCGGCAGGATCGGAGCCGGGACGTTGAAAACGGAACAATACATGGGAACCACCCGCTTCTTTAAATTCCTGCAGCAGCTCGCGTGTGCTGTTGGCCAGGCGCTTGAAACCAGCCGGCATATCGCCGTCGAGGAAAACAGTGACCACCACTTCACCTTTCAGTTGCGACAGCATTCTTTTGGTAGGGGTCGACAAGGTAAAGCGCTTTTCCTGTGTGAGGTCGAGCCGGAAATGAATTTGCGCGGCGAGGTAATTTACCCCCACCAGTACGATCAACGCATAGAGCCACCAATATTTCGAAGCGAACAGTTTTTTCATAGTCGATGATGATCTTCCGGGAATTGCAATCGGGCAGCTGGTCGTTACGACGCGATGCCCTTGTATGATTTATCGTTTCAGTAAGTTTCGCGCCGTAAACAGCAAAAAGAAGCCAATGATACCCACAAAATAGATGATATCGCGGCTATCCACCACCCCACGGCTTACGCTGCGGTAATGGAAATCGATGCCCGCCATCTCTACGTAATAGTCGGCACCCGACTGTAAAGCGGGAATACGGCTGATGGCATTGAAGCCGCTGTACAACAGAAAACAGGCAAAAGCGCTGGCGATAAAGGCTACCACCGCGTTGTTGGTGAGGCTGCTGCAGCATACGCCGATGGCCACAAATACAGCGACCAGGAAACAAAGGCCGATATAAGAGCCGATGATGGCGCCGGTATCGATGGAGCCGGTCTCGGACAATTGCAGGATGGTGAAGATGTAAATGATCGTGGGCAAGATGGCGATGAGTACCACGAGCAGGGCCCCGAAATATTTACCGCCTACCACCTGCCAGCGGCTGAGCGGTTTAGTTTGGAGAATCTCGAAAGTACCACCTTTAAACTCGTCGGCGAAGCTCCGCATGGTAATGGCCGGGATCAGCAGGAGCAGGATCCAGGGCGCCAATTCAAAAAATTTATCAAGCGTAGCGTACCCAAAATCAAGGATATTGGTATCAGGGAAAACGAACAGGAACAAACCATTCAACAGCAGGAACACCACAATGGCAATATAACCGGTCAAACTGCTGAAGAATTGGCGAAATTCTTTTTTACAAACAGACCACATGCGTACGAAAATAAGAGATTATACCTATATAAAAAGAAATGCAGTAGATAGTGATGTACGAAAAAGGGATTTCCCTATATTCGCTTTCTTCCAATCCAAATAATCCATCTCCTATCGCAAAACCTATCCGTAGTAATTAACGGCTTTTGCCATACATATATTTTACACAGATAACCATAACCTACTGCAACAAAAGCTCTCCGCCCGGAGAGTTTTTGCGTTTATAACCTTCCCACCCCTTTTCGAGACCTTATAGAGACCTTATCGGGACCTTATAGAGACCTTATACAGACTTAGCTCCTTGTCAGCTTCCTACTACTCCCTACTCATGCCTACAGCAGCCTGCTACCAGCCCAATAGCCAGGCCGAAGTACTGGTTGTAGTACCTTGAAGGTAGCCCGATTGTCTGCAGATGGTATTCCTATAGCACGAACACACCCAAATTACAGCCTGCATAAACCAGGGATACAGCGCCCCTATCAGAGGCGCTGTATCTACGCTGTATCCTCTATAACTGCCTACATTATTCAGCACATTAGGTGGACAGTCGGCAAGCAGTATCCCTACTCGCTCCTAAATGATTGATATGCAATGCAATAAGCGCCCCGGCAATCTTTTCAAAAATAAACAGGCCTCATATCTACTGACATTTCAGTAGATCAACTTATATTTACGTTACAAAACTATTTATTCCGTTAAACACCGCAGTATGGAAGATCTGACCAAGACCGAAGAGCGTATTATGCAGATCATCTGGCAGCTGGAGAAATGTTTCGTGAAGGATATTATTGACCGGCTCGACGATGATCCCAAGCCTCCCTATACCACCATTTCCTCGGTGGTACGCATTCTCGAAAACAAAGGCTTTGTAGGCCATAAAGCCTATGGCAAAACCCATGAATACTTCCCCGTCATCTCCCGGGAAGAATTCGGCAAATTCAGCTTTAAACGTATGTTCCGGGAATACTTTGCCGGCAAACCCGAAAAAGTGCTCTCCTTTATGCTGGAGGACGAAAAACTGAGCGATGCAGACATCGAACAGTTGAAGAAATTCATTGACCAACAATAAAACCTTTTACCATGAACGGCCTTCTTCAATACCTGCTGAACGTATCGCTCGGCCTGTTGCCCTTTTATGTCCTGTATTTTTTCTGGCTGCGCCGGCTCACTTTCTTCAACTGGAATCGCTGGTATATTCTTTTCTCGCTGTTGATCAGTGCCCTGGTACCACTGATACCTGTGGGCAGTAGCCATACCTATGTGCTGCCAGCACCTATGCCTACGCTTCCTGTGGCACCCGTCACTGCGCCCATCAGTGTACCGTCAATAACGCCACTGGCTACCACCGCCACCACCGCCATCGATTGGCAAATGATCTTCCTGATCATCTATAGCGCCGGCGTCCTCATCGCCACTACCAGTCTGCTGGCCGGCTTGCTGAAAGTATGGCGTATGATCAGGACGCAACCACGCAGTCCCCGCCTGCATGGCTATCACATCATTCGCAACGAACACATCACCGCCAACGCCTCCTTCTTCGGCTATATTTTTTTACAACCACAGTTGACAGAAGAAGAGGCCTATACCGTCATCCTCCACGAAGATGTGCATGCCCGCCGCTACCATACCCTCGACATGCTGCTGTTGGAATGCTTTAAAATACTGCTGTGGTTTCATCCGGCCGTATACCATTACAAGCAATTGCTGCTGCAGGCGCATGAGTTTGAGGTAGACCAGGAAACGGCCCAGGCCACCAATAAGAAATCGTATGCGCACCTGCTGATTAAGATACAAAGCAAAACCACTCCTGCGCTCGTCAATGCCTATAGTGCTTCCGGCATTGGTCAACGGGTGAAAATGTTGTTTGCCAAAAGGTCGGGCCGCGCCCTGAAGTTGGTATACCTGCTGATCATTCCCTGCATATTGTTGACCGGCCTTTACTGCAGCAGACCCGTCGATACGCCAGCGAACACGGAGGATATGACGAGTTCCGCTGGTGAGTTTGGCGTGTTTCAGGAAACGGCCGATGAGTTCCGCTATATATTGTACCCGGAGAAAGTACAACGGCTGGAAGATTACCATCGTTTTCTGTACAAAGGGGAGTTTACGGAAGTGGGTAAGCGCTTCGGCCAATTCAAAGCTTCCATCAACGGCTTAACACAATCACAAACCACTGGACCTACCCAACAAGTGGGCTTCATCCTTAGCAGCCGCGGGGATGTGATGGAAAGATTCGATGTAGCCCAATTGCTGCAACAGCACCAGGTGATCGAATGTTCGGTCGATAAACAAACGGGGATCGTACAACTGCTGGCCATTAACCGGGATGCCATGAATCGCGCTGCGCCCCGCTACGATAAGGCACAGGTAGCAGCGGGTAAGGAACTGTTTGTGGCCAACTGTGGAGCCTGCCATATGATCGACAAAGACATAACCGGCCCGGCACTGGCGGGCATTGAAAGCCGCCGGTCCAAAGAATGGCTCCACCGGTTTATCCGCAACAACCAGGAAGTGCTGGCATCGGGCGATAGTGCCGCCCTTAAAGTATACAATGACTGGAATAAAACACCTATGAGTGTGTTTCCCGCGTTGACAGATGAGCAGATCGAGTCCATACTCGCTTATATCCGGTCGAGTCAGCGCACGGCGGTACTGCTTCCGCCGGTACAGCAATAGGTTAGCTGATTGAGCGATGACTAGCCCACAAAAGGATTGAGTGCGCGAAGAGATTGTACCGTTTCAGTCACCTTTTCGATCGTATAAGTAATTTCTTCTTCTGTAGTAAAGCGGCCCAGGCTAAAACGAAGTGAACTGCGGGCCATTTCGTCCTGCAATCCCAGGGCTTTAAGTACAAAGCTGGGCTCCATCGAAGCCGACGTACAGGCAGAGCCGGTAGCTACTGCAATTTGCTTATTGAAGCCGAGCATGAGTGCATTGCCCTCCACCTGGGCAAACGCGAGGTTACTTACTTGCGGCAGACGATGTTGCCGGTTGCCATTTACCTGTACCCCCTTTAATTGCAGCAAGGCATTTTCCAATTGGTCGCGCAGGTGGGCCATCCGGATACGTTCATGCTCCAATGTCAACCGGCAGAGCTCAGCTGCCTTACCCAATCCTACGATACCGGGTACATTGAGTGTACCACTGCGCATACCGCGTTCATGACCACCGCCATCGATCTGGGCAGTGAGCCGTACGCGTGGGTTCTTGCGCCTGATATACAGCGCCCCTACCCCTTTCGGGCCATACAGCTTGTGGGCGGAGAAACTCATCAGGTCGATTTCGTCGCTAATCACTTGTACGGGAATCTTTCCCACCGCCTGGGTCGCATCGCTGAAGAAGATAACGTTGTGTTTTTTGGCGATGCGGCCGATGGCCTGCACGGGCTGTATTACGCCGGTTTCATTGTTGGCGTACATGATCGCAATGAGTATCGTAGCCGGTGTGATCGCCGCTTCCAACTGTTGCAGGTCGATAAGGCCCTCGCTATTCACCGGCAGGTAGGTGACAGACGCACCCTGCTTTTCGAGGTGTTTGCAGGCATCCAGTACGGCCTTGTGCTCGGTGACACAAGTGATGAGGTGATTGCCTTTGGCAGCGTACATTTCCGCTACCCCTTTCAACGCCAGGTTATTGCTTTCCGTAGCACCAGAGGTGAAAACGATCTCTGTAGGATCGGCACCAATCAGGGCTGCCACCTGTTGGCGGGCATAGTCGACCGCTTCTTCTGCCTGCCAGCCAAGCGCATGCTGCCGGCTGGCTGCGTTGCCAAACTGTGTGGTAAAATAGGGCAACATGGCCTCCACCACCTGTGGATCGCAAGGGGTAGTGGCATTGTAATCGAGGTATATGGGAAACTGCAGCATATATTTTTCCTAACACAAATCTACCTCAATTGGTTGATTCGCATTCCCCGGTATCTTTGGAGACTTCAAATCCAAACGATATGCTGAAAGTAGAACATATTGGTATTGCTGTAAAAGACCTGGCACAATCCATCCCGCTCTTCGAGAAACTGCTCAATACGCCCTGTTACAAAACCGAATCGGTAGCGAGTGAGCAGGTCACCACCGCCTTCTTTCGCCAGGGCGACACGAAGATCGAACTACTGGAAAGCAGCTCTCCCGAAGGAGTGATCGCAAAGTTTATCGACAAAAAGGGAGAAGGCATGCACCATATCGCTTTTGAGGTGGCCGACCTCGAAGTCGAGATGCAGCGCCTGCAGAACGAGGGATTCACCCTCCTCAACCCCACCCCCAAATTAGGCGCCGATAACAAACGTATCTGCTTTCTGCATCCCAAAGGAACCAATGGTGTATTGATCGAGCTGTGCCAGGAGATCAAACCCGGAGAGTAGACTGGTACGCTCAAACAAAAGCGGCATCGCTAGCCCCGCCCCTAGTTTCCCGGAGGGCCAAAGCGCGGGTCTTTGATAAAGGAAGAGTCGGTCAACGTGCGCAGAAAGAATTGTAAGTAAGTCTTGTCGTTGTTGGTAAGCGGAATCCCGTTTCTCACCAACGGATCGACGGTAGCACTGACCTGTACCCCGCTGTTGTAATGTTCCAATGCCTGGTTGACCGAAATGAACCTTCCATCGTGGGCGTAAGGAAAACTCACATACAGATTGCGCAGGCTGGGCACCTTGAACTTGAGTGAGTCGGCTTTATTGTTGGTGATGCGCATACGGCCATAGTCTTTGATCGTAGGATCGACCGACAGGCCGGTATTGCGAAAACTATTGTCGGTAAATAAAGGCTCGGCATGACAGCTATTACACTTCGCCTGGAAGATCGCATACCCCATCTGCTCCTGGGCATTGAAATTGGTCAGGCCTTTTTTCACCTGGTCGTATTTTGAATTGGCCGAGACCATCGAGCCTGTAAACTGCGTCAAGGCATACAGCATGCGCTGGCTGTTGATGGTCTCATCGCCAAAAGCAGCTTTGAACAGGGATTTGTACGTCCCATCCTGCCCAAGTTTCTTCAATACATTGTTGAGGTCCTCGGCCATTTCATTGGGTGCGGTGAGCGGTGCCAGGGGCTGCACCTCCAGGTTGACGATACCCCCATCCCAATGTGTTTGCTGTTGCCATACCAGGTTAAACAGGGGTGGTGCGTTGCGTGTGGTAAATTGATTATCGAAACCATGGCTGAAGTTGTGGTCGAAGGTGGCGAATGCGGCAAACTGCTGATGGCAGGAAGCGCAAGGGATATTGCCATCTTTTGAGAGACGGCCATCGTAAAACAATTTGCGACCGAGTTCAAAGCCTTCTTCCGTCAGCGGATTGTTGGTAAACGTATAATGCGGAGCGGGGAAACCTGGCGGTACCGTGAAGGTGAGCGGCGTGGGACCGCTTTTGCTGCCATCTCCTCCTTTCTTACAGGCCTGTATCCATACAGTGCCCAGGATGAGCAATAAAAGGATCCGTATCGTCCATCGTATTGTCACGGTTAATTATTGGTGACCTCTACCACTGTAAACATCTTCGAATAGTTGTCTGCGATCTGCTGTGCCAGGGCGCCAGGCATCATCACACCCGCATTGGCACTGATGCGTATATCGTGGGGGTTGCTGAACCAGTCGTATACATCGGCCGAGATGGTCAAGTCTGTTTTCCCCTTCGATTTCATATCTATATCGTTGTTCATTGGGAATAGCAGGATGATCTTTTTAATCACGGATTCCGACTGCCGGAAACCGCCAATATGATACTTGAAGGTATTGGCGGGCGCGGTAGAAGCGGGTGAAGTACCCTCCAGCTTGGCCATGATATAACCGGTATTCCATTCCCAGAACATGCCTTGGGCAGGATCGAGTACACCATCCTGGGCGCCGCTTACGTTGAGCACACTGTCTACTCCCATGGTAAAGGCGATGCGGTTGTACTTATAAGGAAGAACATTCAGCTTGATGGTGGTGCTGTTGGAATCGGCGAAATCAATGAGGTAATAATCCTGGTCGCCGGCCCGGTAGATCTTGTTGGAGTCGGTATTCATCAACTCGATGCCGTGAATGTAGAATTTGAAGGCACTTACCTTGAACGACTCGTTGAATTCATTTTTGTAGGTAACCGTATCGAAATACATAGGTTGGTTATCAAACTGCACCACGGGCCTGAAGTTGATCACGATGTTGTGGTCGGGCTCGTCGATCCCGTCCATTTTCAGTTCTTTCTGACAGGCTACAAAGAATAATGCCAGCAGGCAAAGGCTGATGGTATGGGTCAGTATGGGAGTAATGTGTCGCTGTTTGGTCATGTGCACGGTTTTAGGTCAGAGATCGGAAGGCCTGATCTTTTGCCGGTGTTGTTTTTGCCCGGACTGCTTCTTTTTAGAGTCCAGCCGCTTTTCTTTGGAGGCTTTGGAAGGTTTGGTGGCAACACGCTTCTTTTCTTTTTTGAGGGCCTGTTCGATCAGCGCGTGCATCTTTTCCAGTACTTCCAGCTTGTTCTCCAATTGCGACCGGTGTACCTGGCTTTTCACTTGCAAAAATCCTTCCGAATTCACCCGGGAAGCCAGCTTTAATTGCAAACGTTCTTTCTGTTGATCGCTCAATACCAACGAATTGCCGATATGAAAGTACCCTTCCACCATCGACTCTACCTTATTGACGTTCTGTCCGCCTTTACCGCCGCTGCGGGCCGTTTTAAAGACGATCTCTTTGGTTATATCTATATTACTCATAATACGCGGGCATTTTGCCGGTTGCCCAATTCTCCCATAAATTTACAAACTAACCTATAAATATGCGGGCAGTAATACAGCGCGTCAGTCAGGCCAGTGTAACGATCAATGATGTAATACGCTCATCCATCGGAAATGGTTTGTTGGTGTTGGTAGGAATTGAAGATGCAGACACCCCCGAAGACGTAGAATGGCTCAGCAACAAGATCATCAACCTACGCATTTTTAATGATGACAACGGGGTCATGAATGTTTCGGTCAGGGAAAACGGTGGCGATATCATCCTGGTGAGCCAGTTTACGCTGCATCCGCCACTAAAAAGGGCAACCGGCCCTCTTATATCCGGGCCAGTAAACCCGATATCGCCGTGCCCCTGTATGAAAAAATGATCGCCCGGCTGGAGCAGGACCTGGGTAAGGGCATCGGTACCGGTGAATTTGGGGCAGACATGAAAGTGAGTTTGCTCAACGATGGCCCTGTCACGATCATCATAGACACGAAAAACAAAGAATAGCCTCAAAACACAAAAAAGCTAATATGGAAATCACATTGAATGAAGCCCAGGACCAGGTCGACCACTGGATTAAAACGGTGGGCGTGCGATATTTCAATGAACTCACCAACCTGGGTATCCTGATGGAAGAGGTTGGCGAACTGTCGCGCTTGATGGTGCGTACCTATGGCGAGCAGTCGTTTAAGGAAAGTGACAAGAACAAGCTATTGTCGGATGAGATGGCCGATGTATTGTGGGTGCTGATCTGCCTGGCCAACCAGACGGGTGTGAACCTGACGGAGGCGCTCCAAAAGAATTTCGAGAAGAAAAATATCCGAGATGCCCGCCGCCACCTGGATAATGAGAAGTTGCAATAAGGTTTTCGATCCATATGAACGATGAAGAATTATCCGTCGAAGAACGGATCAAAAAAGCGGTGGCGTATGCGCTGCCGCAGGTAGCCGGGCATGGCGACGCAGACAGCATCGTGCACGAAATCAAATCCCTCTTTCGGCTCACGCAGGAAGAGGCCGCACAGGCTTATTCCCAGATGCGGCAGCAATACAATAGGATCTATGAGCGAACGATCTGCCGTTACAACCTTATCGTATTGGCATCAGCAGGGATTGCGCTGCTTGCCTTTACCACTTATTTACTCCTGGGAAATGCGATACGAGAAAGCGCTGCAGGCATCATCCTCATCGTGATCGCGGTGGTAGCCATATTGGTAGCTGCAGGCGCAATGATCAAGGTGACGGGAATCTGGCAGGAGAAGAGATACCAACCATTTATCGATCGGCCCCGCCTTTTTTTCATCGGAGAGCGGGAAGCTATGTTATGGCATGCCTGGAAGTTGTTACCTATGGGCATCTTTCTCCTGGTAGTGGCATCCTTCCAATATCTCACCGATCAGGGTATGCTCAACCTCAACGCACTGGACACCAGTGATCCTAAAAAAATATACCATCAGCCCTATTGGGTGAAAATAGCTGACGGAAAAAATCCGCAGTATGGTTATGCCTTTTCCTTTTACGAAGATCCGCAGGTATACCAGCTGCCGGATGATTTAAGCCAGGATGGGCACCCCAACTACTCCATCCGCGACGTATTTGCCAATGATACCGTGCAGATCGTGTACGACCGGAAAGAGGAGCCGCTGATCAGGGACCGGTATGAATCGCACAAGATCCGAATCTACAACATAATAAAAGAAGGGAAACCTTACCTGGACCTGGCCCAACGAAACACGTCCATTTATGAAAAAAACAAAGCGCAAGCCCGATGGGGCCTATTGGGGTTTATGCTAATCGAATTTATTGCGGTAGTGGTGCTTTTTTGCCAGGTGTTGAAAAGCCGGCAGGAGCTTGTCGTTCGATACGGTGCAGCCAATAGATCGTAATCGTACAGATGCCGGTAAGAGTGGTGCCTGTCCCCATTTGCCAGAAATGGTTGACGACCTTACGCACGAGCCCGGCACATACGAAGATCGCCGGCCCAACCAATTGTTGTACGCCCAACCCCTGGGTGGGATCACTCCACGCCCAGCGGGGCGTAAAAGCCTCCTTTATGATATTTACGGTATAACCCTGCCACAGCAGCTCTTGCGGAAGCGCTCCGGCAGGGTATCCTTTTTTAAAGTCGCACTACGGATTATCTGCGAGAAATATCTACCAGTTTGTAGATCAAACCACCAATACCGACGAGCATCATGACGAGGCCAAATATGTACAGGCCGCTACCAGACTGATATTTGCTCATTTTCATGATACCACTAAAAATAAAGTAAACGGATACGAGCATCGACATGATCCCGATGCCCTGAGAGGATTTGGCGCGACTGGCGACATTATTTCGCTTCAGGGCGCTGTTGACTTCATCGGTGGAGAACTGCTGATTGAGGAGGTTCTTTCGGATCTCATCGAGCGAGAAGCCTGCAGCGATCTGTTTGTCGATTTCCAGCTGGAGGGTTTCATTGTTTGCCATGGGTACGGATTTATGGAGCTAAAAGTAAGCGCGCGGCCGCGCAATCGCAATAGCTGAATATTTTTAAGCATCCAGGCCTGTAAACCAATTATTTGCCAGCTGATTGATGCATCCGGCTGGCAAAAATTATATGCGTACTATTTTTTCATTCTATTGAGATAGATAATATTAGCCCGTCTTATCTTTGCCCGCTATGGCAACAAACGATAATAAGTTTCAGGCGATCGTCTCGCATTGCAAAGAATACGGTTTCATTTTCCAATCCAGTGAGATCTATGATGGGTTAGCAGCAGTTTACGATTACGGCCAATGGGGCAGTGAACTGAAAAAGAACATCCGCGATTACTGGTGGAAGAGCATGACCCAAATGCACGAGAACATCGTCGGTATCGATGCTGCTATCTTCATGCACCCCACTACCTGGAAAGCCAGTGGTCACGTGGACAATTTCAGCGATCCCATGATCGACAACAAGGACAGCAACAAACGCTACCGGGTCGACCACCTGATCGAAGCCCATGCCGACATCCTGGAAAAAGAAGGCAAAAAAGCAGAAGCAGATGCACTGCTCGCAACGATGGAAGCTTTGCTGGGAAAAGACGACCTGGCTGGTCTCAAAACCTTAATCGAAGACAACAAGATAAAATGTACGGTCAGCGGCACGTCCAACTGGACCGACGTACGTCAGTTCAACTTGATGTTCTCTACCCAGCTGGGTAGCGTAGCCGACGAAGCCAGCGAGATCTACCTGCGCCCGGAAACGGCCCAGGGTATCTTCGTCAACTTCCTCAATGTGCAGAAGACCGGCCGGATGAAGATACCTTTTGGTATTGCCCAGATCGGTAAGGCCTTTAGAAACGAGATCGTTGCCCGCCAGTTCGTATTTCGTATGCGCGAATTCGAACAGATGGAGATGCAATTCTTTATTCGCCCTGGCACAGAAGACCAATGGTATGAGTACTGGAAAGCAGAGCGTCTGAAATGGCACCTGAGCCTGGGTATTTCACCGGAAAGATACCGTTACCACGACCACGTAAAGCTGGCCCATTATGCCAAAGCGGCTTGTGATATCGAGTACGAATTTCCCATTGGCTTCAAGGAAGTAGAAGGTATTCACTCACGCGGCGATTTTGACCTTACCCAGCATCAGACCTATAGCAAAAAGAAAATGCAATACTTTGATGCTGAGATCAATCAGAACTATGTGCCGTATGTGATCGAAACCTCTATTGGTCTCGATAGAACGGTATTGCTGATCCTCAGCGAAGCCTATGTGGAAGAAGACCTGAGTACACCTGAAAAACAGGATAGCCGGGTGGTACTGAAATTTCCGCCCAAACTGGCCCCCATCAAGCTGGCCATTTTACCATTAACGAAAAAAGATGGCTTGCCAGAAATTGGTCGGCAGATCATGAACGATTGCAAATCAAGCTTTTATTGCTTCTACGAAGAAAAAGACGCCATCGGTAAACGCTACCGTCGCATGGATGCTATTGGGACCCCTTTCTGCGTAACCGTCGACCACCAAACCAAGGAAGATAATACGGTGACAATCAGGTATCGCGATACCATGCAGCAGGAACGCATTCCGATAAATAAAATATTGGAAATTGTTCAAAAACAGATTATTTAATTCTAAATTTGTCACTTGCGTAATCGACTCAGGTAGATCAAATTCCTGATAAAACCTCTCTCCTTTTTGAAAGCGAACAATGTGTCCTTTTGAAAACCAAACTTCCCAGTTAGGCTCTATTTGATTTAGTAGCTTATAATATTTCCATGAGCTATCCGTTATAGGATAACTGCCGTATTGACATTGATCAAGTATTTTGACCGTGTCACAAAGGTAGAAACCCCTATAAAGGACTGCTGTTTCGTAAACCGGTTCTTTACTTTAAAAAGCTGTATATGCTTGCAATCGTAATTCCTGTGAATGTATTCTTGTTTGGCGGCTTGATACTATTCGCATTTGTAGCTGGCTTTCTCACCCGGAAAGGTCAGTTGAAAAAAATGAAAACAAAGGTTCTTGAGTTGGAGAATGAGATGTTGAGCAACCATGCTGATATCCTCGACTTGCAGAAAGAAAAAGCGCTTCTTGAGCAAAAACTGAAAGAACACCACATTCCTGTTATATCCATCACTTCCAAAGACGACAGCAGTAAGCGTAAAAGCGGCAATCAGCACTAATTCCACTGCTTCGCCGGCAACTAGTCCCCCTTCATCTTTCCTATTAGATGAATATTTGTTGCCAACCCTAAAATCCAATCGTAGAGACAGCTACTAACCGTATAGTTCCTGGTGGATCATTTTTCGATCATACCCCAGGTTTTGTATCCGTTGGCGGGCCTCGTCGATCATATCCTTCCAACCACATAGGAAAAAATAAGCAGGCTTCGGCAGCCACTCGCTGGAATTATCCGGTGCAGGAATTCTATTCTCCTTACAGATCTGTTCATACAGGCTGTGCACATAACCAGTATGATAGTCGCCCGGTGCTTCCCGTGAGTAGGTTGGAATGTACCTCAAGCTGGTGACTTTCGATTCCAGCGCCCTCAGCTCATCGGCATACAAGGCATCTTTAAACAATCGACAGCCAAACAACAAATAGATAGATTGATGGGGTACCCCGTGATTGAGTATGTGGTGGCACATAGATCGAAAAGGCGCAATGCCTGTACCTGTACAAATGAAGAACAGGTCACGGTCTACCAGTTCCGGCAATACAAATACGCCTTGTGGCCCACGGAGGGTTAGCTCAGAACCTTCTTTAATTTCATGAAACAGGTAATGTGTACCAGCTCCACCATCGAGTAGTACGATCACCAGCTCAAATACATTGGAGCTATCGGGCCAGGAGGCGATGGAATAGCTACGCCAGCGCTTATTGGGCTTCTCGTGTATGGGAAGATCTAACGTCACAAACTGGCCTGGCGTAAAATCAAAAGACGCCAATTCCGGAACCTGTATCCAGAACCGTTTAGTACTGGGCGTTTCGTCGGTAATGCGTATCACCTTACCAGTTCGCCAGGGCTGCAACATTGGGTCTGTGTTTACTTAAATATACGAAATTTCGGGTGCAGCCCCATTGGCCATTCCGGCGAAACGGCCCATATTCCCTTTGAAATGAATGGCTTTGATGCGAACGGAAGCATGGACGGGTAGGTAGCGGTAGTTTGCGATTATAGGCCAGGCGACTTACAACGGTGCGGCTGGCAAGGGAGGGCTTTAAATGGCTGATGCCTTGGTTTGGGGCGGCTATCGATACCGATCCATTGGTTGGGCGTTTATCCACTGATCCATTGGTTTCGGTCCGTTTTCAATTTTACGCTGCAGGAAGGTTATCCATAACGATCCCATGTTTGGCGGCCGTTATCCAACTCCCGCTGCGGGGCGGTTATCCATAAAAAAAGGAGCAGCGCTGCTGCTCCTGTATGCCTTAATGGCAAGCAATCGAGTCGGGTGCTAAAGTAGCCCATTTTTCCATCCGACAAACTTTTTCAGCCCACTTTTATTTCCACTTCCGTGTATTAATAAATTTCTGATTATCAAGGAGAAACCTTAGTCTTTCAGACTACTTGACGGCAATCAATGCTAAAATGTTTTAGCATACCCGTAACGAACCACAACGCTCCCACTCCCCGCTTTTTTGTATCTTTGCGCCCGTTGATATGAATCTGCAGACGTTGCTGGATACCTACAAGAATAACCCCCGCCTTTTTCAATTGGCGGACAGGCTTTCTTATTCCCAACCGCAACACATTTACTGCAGCCACCTCCGCGGCAGCTCCGCCGCCTTCGTGATCAGCACCATTTTTCAGCATCCGGCCAATAGTCAGCTCAACCACGTCGTGATCTGCGAGGACTCCGAATCTGCAGCCTATCTGCAGAATACCCTGGAGAACCTCACCAATGCACTGAATGTATACTTCTTCCCCTCATCGTTCAAAAACAGGAAGAATTTCAAGCTGCTCAACTCTTCGCACGTGATGTTGCGCACCGAAGCGCTCACCCGCTTTGCGGCCCAGGCTGCCGGCAAAGGCAACCGCACCGGATTATTGGTCACCTACCCCGAAGCGCTGTTTGAGAAAGTCGTATTACCCGACTCCCTGTCTGGCAATATCATTTACCTCAAGACCGGCGACAGCATCAACGTCGACGGGCTTTTGGAGCAGATGGTGAGTTATGGCTTCCAGCGTACCGACTTCGTGTACGAGCCCGGCCAGTTCGCCCTGCGCGGTGGTATCCTCGACATTTACTCTTTTGGCAACGAAAAGCCTTACCGGGTAGAGCTTTTTGGTAATGATGTAGACTCCATCCGCATCTTCGATCCGGAAACCCAGCTCAGCGAACGCAAGCTGCTGCAGGTCACCATCATTCCCAATGTGGAAACCCAGTTCGACAGCGATGAGAAGACCTCTCTCTTCGACTTCCTCCCCGACAATACCGTGGTGTGGATACAGGATTGGGCCCTGACCAAAGAAAAGATCATTACCCAGGAAGAAGACCTCGGGATGTTCATCAACCTGGAACAGGAAACAGCCGCCAGCCTGGCTGCCAATCCCAAAAGCCGGGAAGCCCGCGCAGCACGAGAAAAGGAATGGGATGAAGACGAGACCCGGCTGGTGAAAGCCAGCGTGAAGCCTGACGATTTTGTGCCGGCCGACATGCTTGAACTACAATTACAGCAAAGACATATCGTCGAGTTTGGGCATGAAGGCTCCTTCCCTTTCTTTACCGGGGGCGAGGCGCACACCATCGTGTTCAACACCAAAGATCAGCCGGCCTTCAACCGCCAGTTCGACATGTTGATCCGCGACCTGAAGCAGTGGCTGGGCAAAGGATTCAGCCTGTACCTCTTCGCCGAAAACCCGCGACAGCTCGAAAGGCTCAACAGCATCTTCGAAGACCTGAAAGCAGAGATACAGTTTACCCCTGTACCTACTTCCATTCACCAGGGCTTTATCGACGAAGACTCTAAAGTCGTTTGCTATACCGATCACCAGATCTTCCAGCGTTACCATAAGTACAAGGTGAAGCAGGCCTACAACAAGAACAAGGCCCTTACGCTGCGTACACTTCGTGAACTGCAACCCGGCGACTACGTCACACACATCGATCATGGTGTGGGGACTTTCAGCGGCTTGCAGAAATTGGAAGTGAATGGCAAAATGCAGGAGGCGGTACGCATTCTCTATAAAGACAGCGATATCCTGTATGTGAACATCAACTCACTGCACAAGATATCCAAGTACACGGGCAAAGAAGGCACCGTACCCAAGGTTAATAAGCTGGGCAGTGACGCCTGGAGCAAACTGAAGGAAAAAACCAAAGTCAAGGTCAAGTTAATCGCCTTCGACCTGATCAAACTCTACGCACAACGGAAAGCACAACAGGGCTTCCAGCATTCGCCCGACAACTACATGCAGACCGAGCTGGAGGCATCGTTCATATACGAAGACACGCCCGACCAAAGCAAGGCTTCTGCCGATGTGAAGAAAGACATGGAACAACCTTCTCCCATGGACCGCCTGGTGTGTGGTGACGTAGGATTCGGTAAGACGGAAGTAGCCGTCCGAGCAGCCTTCAAGACCTGCTGCGATGGCAAACAGGCTGCCGTATTGGTTCCCACGACCATCCTGGCCTTCCAGCATTATAAAACATTCAAAGAACGGTTGAAGGACTTCCCGGTAACCGTTGACTATATCAACCGCTTCAAGTCGTCGAAAGAGAAGAAAGAAACGATGAAACGCCTGGAAGAAGGCAAGATCGATATCCTGATCGGCACCCACGGCATACTCGGTAAAGAAGTTAAATTCAAAGACCTGGGACTGTTGGTCATCGATGAAGAGCAAAAGTTTGGCGTTGCGCACAAGGAAAAGATCAAGACACTCCGCACCAACGTGGACTGTCTTACGCTGACGGCTACGCCCATTCCGCGCACCCTTCAGTTCAGCTTGATGGGCGCCCGTGACCTCAGTATCATCAATACGCCACCTCCTAACCGGCAGCCCATCCAGACTGAAGTAGCGGTGTTTAACGAAGACATGATCCGCGACTCCATCTACTTCGAAACAGAACGTGGCGGTCAGGTATTCTTCATCCACAACCGGGTGATGGGACTGGGTGAAATGGCCGGACTTATTCAGGGACTTTGTCCCGACTTGAGCATTGGCACTGCGCACGGACAAATGGAAGGTCATATCCTCGAAGAACGTATCCTTGATTTCATCGACAAGAAATATGACGTGCTGGTATGTACCAATATCGTGGAAAGCGGTGTGGACATTCCAAACGTCAATACGATCATCGTTAACAACGCACACCAGTTTGGCCTTAGCGATCTGCACCAGCTGCGCGGCCGTGTAGGCAGAAGTAATAAAAAAGCCTTCTGTTACCTGATGGCCCCACCGATGAGTACCCTGCCCACCGACTCGCGTAAGCGCCTGCAAACCCTGGAGCAGCACAGTGAACTGGGTAGTGGTTTCCAGATCGCCATGCGCGACCTCGATATCCGCGGTGCCGGTAATATGCTGGGCGGCGAACAAAGTGGTTTTATGGCTGAGATCGGTTTCGAGATGTACCAGAAGATCCTCGACGAGGCCATCAAAGAATTGAAGCGTACCGAATTCCGTGCGCTGTTCAAAGAGGAGATCTCTAAACAGGAAGACTTTGTACAGGATTGTACCATCGATACGGACCTGGAGATCCTGATACCCGACAGCTATGTAGAAAGCATCACGGAAAGGCTAACGCTATACACGCGTCTCGACAATTGCGAAGACGAAGCTTCTCTGCAGGAATTCTCCCGCGAACTGGCCGACCGTTTTGGCCCCATCCCCAAGCAGGTAGAAGACCTGTTCGACACCGTGCGTAGTCGTAAACTGGCGGTAGAACTTGGTTTTGAAAAGATGTTGCTACGGGACGAAACATTGAAGTGTTTCTTCATCAACAAAAATGACTCTCCCTATTTCGAGTCGGATACCTTCCGCGAGATACTCACTTATATTCAGAAGCATACCAACAATGCGAAACTGAAGCAAACCGGCAAAAACTTCTTGTTGGTAGCGGAAAACATCAAAGACATGCAGGTACTTACACAATTCCTCAGCCGCATGCGCAACTTTGTAAAGAGCGCAACGGAAGCAGGCTTCCCCACCAAAGCATAATGTGGTTTCCTATTCATTAAAAGGGAATCAGGTAAATTAGCGCAAAAATCCCAGGCCACTTTATTCGTTATAAGGAGTATCCGCATGGCAGCGAGCTGCCAAAGCAGTGCCTATCGGTCTACCTGGCGGCCAGCTTCTTTCTTCTGCTTGCGCATGACCCTTAGCCATGAAAAGAGAATGGCGAAGAAGGCCAATAAAGGAATGGCCCATACTACACTTGCCCAACGGAAAGTACCCTGCACTTCTTGCTGCTCGGCTTTAATCGCTTCGTGACGGGCATCTACGGTCTTTTTTAAAGAGGGCTCATACAAGGCTGCATAATCATAAAATGGAATGGCTTCCCCTCTGGAATCTGTCTTCGCTACGATGTCGGCAAAATCGAGTGCCAGTTGGCCAACCACCTGATCAGGTGGCGACATATAACCGGTTCGTTCATGCAACTGATAGGCAATCTGTACCTTCAGCGAATCTGGATTACGCACAAAGACATATTGTTTATCGATGACCCACTGACCATAGTCCTTGAAACCAAGGTTGATGACTTTATCAAACTGTTGCTTACCTAACTTTTCTTCGAGTATTCGTTCCTGAATCCAATCGGAACCATAGTTACCCTGCCGTGTGATGGCCTGTGCTTTACGCACCGTTTCCAGTGCTTTATCAATTTTACCGGTAAACTCGTACCCCCAGGCAAGATGAGCCGCGATCGCATAGTCGTCGGGATGTAGTGTATACAAGGCTTCCAATTGCTGCACTGCTGCTGCCTTATCACCTGTCTTCAACACGATGATCGCATAAGTGGTTTTGCCACGCAGGTCCAGATTGGCGAAGCCAATCCGCTGCAATGAATCCAGTTGGTTTGTAAGCGAGCCGTCTGCCGAAAATTGAGCGCTCCAATAAGCAGGTTTTCCATGCTGCACATGTACCAAAGCATTGAGATCGACCTTTTCACCCACCAATGGTACTCGTTGTGAAGGGGACAATTGAGCTTCAGCAATCGTAGCAACCTGCAAAAACAAACAAAGTGCCCAAAGGGTATACATCATTCTGCGCATAGTACTGCAAACTTAGCCGATCCCGCCGAGTTAATGAACAGTTTTCCATCGTGAACTGCCAAGCGCCGCTATAAGCATACACCAGGTTATTTCGCGCGCCGTTCCAACCATCCTTCCATACCCTTAAAAAATAAAGGCCTGGCTTAGAAAAGCCTGGCCGTTTGTTGATCGTACCCTTTAAAAAATCATGAATGCGGTAATAAGTAGTTTATCGGGTCTGTCGACTGCAACCTGGTACGTGTTGTGCAGTTTTTGAAAAGAGCCATCCCGAGGAATCGGGACGGCGTTTGTTGATCGTACCCTTTAAAAAACTTGAATGCTTTGATAAAGAACTTCCGGGGTTTAATCACTGCAGCTGTTACCAATTGCGCAGTTTTAAAAGAGCCATCCCGAGGAATCGGGACGGCGTTTGTTGATCGTACCCTTTAAAAATTCTTCAATAAGTTGATAAGCAGTTGGTTTGGGTAAGTTGCCGGAATGTATCATCACGGCGTTTTAGAAGAGCCATCCCGAAGAATCGGGACGGCGTTTGTTGATCGTACCCTTTAAAATAAACTCTTATAATATCTTGATATACTAATGATCCTTTGTTACCAGGTACTGCCTTTCCTTGCCCGCCGGGTCTTTAATGCCATCACCACTTTCAGTAAGACAATCCAATCTCTCATAACCCTATTGTCGGTGATAAAAATTGCTGTTAAAGCTTCAGAAAGGGCCATCCCGAGGAATCGGGACGGCGTTTGTTGATCGTACCCTTTAAAAATCGGTGAATATCTTATTTAGACTTAATGATCCGTTGGATGATCGTATCTGTGCCATTTGATACACGGAGGATATAAATGCCTTCAGCAAGATCGTTGAGTGCCAGCGTTTCGTTCAGCGCAGCCTCTTGTCTGAGTTCGGTCCTCACGGGCTGACCATTGAGGTTATTGATCACTTCCAGCGAAACAAACTTCCCCTTCCATTCTGCAGGTAGCGAAACCTTTAAGTCACTTACAACCGGATTGGGCGATACTTTCACAACCGGTGTAGCTTTGTGGTCTACAGTATATACTGTATGCTTAATCGATTTCTGCACCTTACCTTTCATATCAACCATATTGATACGATAATAAACAAATCCTTTAGGGACATTCTTCACGTCGTCGGAAAAGCTATAGCTTTTCTTGAAGCCAGTAGATTCATCTTCTCCTGTAAACAAATAACCCACTTCACTAAAGGCTGTATTATCCAGGCTGCGTTCGATCACAAAATGACTGTACTGATCATCTACCGAAGTAGACCAGTTCAATACTACTTTCTTACCAGCACTTGATTTTCCTTGCTGTGCAACGCCGGACAGCGCGGAGACTATGAACATCAGGGGCAACAATATCCACCTGAAAATATGTTGTAGAATAATGGGTTGTTGGTCGGCAGAGAGATAGTGGTACGTTTTCATAACTTATTTATTAGGGACGGATAAACTATGTAATGTCCACAGGAGCTTGGAAACGAACCGGTCTTTTTCGTAAGTATTGGGGGATATAACTGTCAGCTTACAACGCTGCAATAAAATAAGTGATTCAGGTACGGTTTAACTGGGAGATTGGGTACGGTTATGATGGGAATTGGAGGGAGATCGTTGTTGTTGATCGTGAGTCAAAGATTGAAACAAAATTTGACAGATGCAATAGGCGAGGCTAATTTTTTTTGACTTATATCGAGCAATAAATGCTTGCGCATTGATTTACAATAACAAAAAAAGTCCCTTCGTAAAAACACGAAGGGACTTTTCTATAGTAATAAATTGATTACTTATACTGAGGCATGATTGACTTAGCGAGCTCAACCATTTTCTTAACGCCATCTTCTGGCAGATTGCCTTTCTTGAACTGAGCCAATACATCAGGCAGCTTGTTCTCCATCTCCATCAGGAAGTGGTCTTCAAACTCTCTGACACGCTTAACGGCTACTTCACGCAGCAAACCTTGCGTACCGAGGTAGATGATCGCTACTTGTTTTTCTACTGCGAATGGCGTGTACTGAGGCTGTTTCAGGATCTCCACGTTACGGGCACCCTTGTCAAGTACCAGCTTGGTAGCAGCATCGAGGTCACCACCGAACTTAGAGAAGGCTTCCATTTCACGGTAGAGGGCCTGATCGAGTTTCAGGGTACCTGCTACTTTCTTCATCGACTTGATCTGTGCGTTACCACCTACGCGGCTTACAGAGATACCTACGTTGATCGCCGGACGGATACCACTGTTGAAGAGGTTACCTTCCAGGAAGATCTGACCGTCGGTGATCGAGATTACGTTGGTTGGGATATATGCAGATACGTCACCAGCCTGTGTTTCGATGATGGGGAGCGCCGTCAATGAACCACCACCTTTTACCAGGTGCCTGATAGACTCAGGAAGGTCGTTCATGTTCTTGGCTACGCTGTCGTCATTGATAACCTTGGCAGCACGCTCGAGGAGACGGCTGTGCAGATAGAATACGTCACCAGGATAAGCCTCACGGCCTGGGGGGCGACGCAGCAGCAGCGACACCTCACGGTAAGCCACTGCTTGCTTGGACAGATCATCATAAATGATCAGGGCAGGACGACCGGTATCACGGAAGAACTCTCCGATGGCAGCACCCGCGAAAGGCGCGTAGAACTGCAAAGGAGCAGGATCAGAAGCAGAAGCCGCTACGATGGTGGTGAAAGCCATAGCACCAGCGTCTTCCAGAGTCTTCATCACACCAGCAATGGTAGATGCTTTCTGGCCGATCGCAACATATATACAATAAACTGGCTTGCCAGCTTCGAAGAACTCTTTTTGGTTGATGATGGTATCGATCGCGATAGCGGTCTTACCAGTTTGACGGTCACCGATGATCAACTCACGCTGACCACGACCTACGGGAATCATAGCGTCGATCGCTTTCAGACCGGTTTGGAGGGGCTCTTTTACCGGCTCACGGAAGATTACACCAGGCGCTTTACGCTCCAGGGGCATCTCATACTTTTCGCCAGCGAGAGGACCTTTACCGTCGATAGGCTCACCCAATGTGTTTACCACGCGACCCAGCATGCCTTCACCTACATTGATAGAGGCGATCTTACCAGTACGACGCACTTTCGCGCCTTCCTTGATATTTCCGCTCTCACCCATCAATACCACACCCACGTTGTCTTCTTCCAGGTTAAGGGCAATTGCACGAACACCGTTCTCGAACTCCACCAGTTCACCAGAACTTACATTGTTCAACCCGTAAACACGGGCAATACCATCGCCCACTTGCAGTACGGTACCAACCTCTTCGAGATCGGCTGCCGCATTGAAGTTGCTCAGCTGCTGGCGTAATATCGCTGATATTTCATCAGGCTTAATGTCTACCATATCTAACTGTTTATAGTTTTTTGTTTGTTTTTGTTTGCGTCGTCTGTCAGGTTTAAAGTTGACCGGCGGCTTTCCGCGGCCACACCTACTATCTTATCTTATAGATAAAGTCATTGTTCATGAACTGCGCTTTGATCTTGTTCAGATCGTAAGCGATGCTACCGTCTACCAGGGTATCTCCCAGCTCCAGTACAAAACCACCGATCAGTTCTTCCTTCACGGCAGTTTCCAGTTCGATATTCTTGATAGCTGTTTGCTCCTGGATCTTGGCGATCATCAGTTGCTTGACATCCTCACCAACCGGTGCAGCGGTAGTCAGCTTCACCACATGAACTCCTTTGTATTTCTTGTATTGCTCGATGAAAGCAGTGATGATCTCAGGCAAACCAGCTTCACGGCCTTTATTGACCAGCAAATTATTGAACGCAGTAGTGATCTCGCTTACCTTACCTGCTGTCAGTGCTTTCAGAATAGCTTCTTTCTTATCGGCAGAAACAACCGGGCTTTTGAGCAAAGTCACGAACTCGCGGCTGCTCTTGCAAATAGCCTGCAGCAACAGCATATCATTATATATAACTTCCAGTTGATTGCGCTCGATAGCCAGATCAATCAAACTCTTGGCGTACCTGCCTGCTAACCGTGGATTAAGCATCTTATTAATTTGAGAATTGGGTAATTTGAAAACTTGATAATATCTGTACTAATCCGGCTGATCGTGTTCAAATCAGCTCATTTTCAAACTATCCAATTAGTTCAACTTTACTTCGTTCGTCAGTTGTTTGATAAAGGACTCCTGTTCGCCTTTACCAGCCAGCTCGCGGCGCAGTACTTTCTCGGCAACTTCGATCACCAATGCACCAACCTGGTTCTTCACTTCGGTAATGGCAGCCATCTTCTGGTTCTGGATGGCAGCTTGTGCTTCAGTAATGATCTTATTCGCTTCTACCTTAGCCTGTTCTTTGGCTTCGTTGATGATCCGGTCTTTGGTGTCGCGAGCTTCTTTCAGGAGCTGCGCTCTTTCTTCACGTGCCTTGGCCAGCAGGGCTTCATTTTCATTCTTCAATTGAGCCATTTCAGCTTTTACTTTTTCAGCAGAAGCGAGCGACTCTGCGATACCTGTTTCACGATCCTTCAAAGATTTCAGGATGGGAGTCCAGGCAAACTTCTTCAATAACAATAAGAGAACAATAAAGGCAATCAGCGTCCAGACAAAAAAACCAAGATGAGGAGTTAACAAACTCATAGAAAAAATATTATAAAGCTTTAATTCAGTGGTTGAAAGTAACTGCACCCTCCGCCCTGTGCTTCAGGTGCAGTACTAAGGTTTGTGAGATACGACTAGCTCAGAACCGCCAGCAGACCAGCGATTACTGCGAACAGCGCAACACCTTCTACGAAGGCAGCTGTCAGGATCATACCACCACGGATGTCGTTTGCAGCTTCTGGCTGACGGGCAATAGCCTCAGTAGCGCCTTTACCGATCTGGCCGATACCGATACCTGCACCGATTGCAGCGAGACCAGCACCAACAGCTCCACCGAAGTGTGACCAGCTACCAGAAACTTCCAACATGATGTTCATTAAATCCATGATTCTGATTGTTTATTATTAATAAAGAATTTTATTTACCGATTAGTGGTGAGGATCTTCTTCGAAATGATGATCCCCGATCGCCTGGCTGATAAATACCGCTGTCAGGTTCGTAAAGATGTAAGCCTGGATAAAGGCTACCAGTACTTCGATCACATAGATGAACACCGCGAAAGCGATAGACACTGGCGTGAATGCGATACCAGCTACCTTGGTCATTTCGGAGAAGATAAAGATCAGGCTCACGAAGCTAAGGATGATGATGTGACCAGCTGTCATGTTCGCAAACAGACGAATGATCAGGGCGAAAGGCTTGGTGAAAACACCCATCAACTCAACCGGCAGCATCAGGAATTTAACACCTACGGGAACACCAGGATACCAGAAAATGTGCCCCCAGAAATGTGCATTGGTGCTGAACAGGATAACAATCAGCGAAATGATGCCCAATACCATCGTAAAGGCGATATTACCAGTTACGTTGGCACTGCCTGGCAGCAAACCAAACAGGTTATTGATCAGAATGAAAAAGAACAAAGTAAGGAGGTAAGGCAGGTATTTTTCCGCCTTGCCGTGCAGGTTGGGCTTGGCAACATCATCCCGTACAAACAGGATCACAGGCTCTACTGCATTCTGCAAACCTTTGGGAGCAGAGGTGAGGCCCTGACCAGACTTATATTTCTTGGCGATATTCGTCAGGATCAGGTAAAGAACGATCAAAGCCAGGAACATCTGTACCACGTTCTTGGTCAGTGAGAAATCGAACACCTTAACAGTCTCGTCAGCAGTACCGTCTTCTTTAACGGCAATGATATCATGACCTACCAGTTTGTATCCCTCATGGATCTCTTCGCCATGATGGAAAGCGGAAGACATAAATACACTCAAGCCCCTTTGAGGAGAATACAGGATGACCGGAAGCGGGAGGGTAGCATGAAAATCGTGGCCACCTTCGTGCTCAATAGTAAAAAAGTGAAACTCGTGCGCGTCTGCAATGTGATCCAACATCTCCTTACCTGGGTCGAACTTCTTCTCAGCACCCTCTCCTTCATTGGCCATCGCTGACCCGGAAAAAAGCACTAAAAAAAGGCTGAAAACCGCTACTGATAAGGATTTGAAACGTTTGAAAGCCATACTGTTCCTGAAATTTGGCGCAAAGATAAGCATGGGGTGTCAAAATCCATCGTCGTTAAGAAGTATTTTGAAGATTTACCGGATATGGTAAACGGGAGGTAGGCAAAGGGGCTCCCTTTGCTAGATAACTCCTTGTTTTTCAAACTGCATTTGGTGCAATTTGTAGTAAAAACCCTGATTTTTCATTAGCTCTTCATGGTTCCCGATCTCTTTGATCTCCCCCTTGTCCAACACGATGATCTTGCTGGCCTTGCGGATCGTAGAGAGGCGATGGGCGATCACAATGGAAGTACGGCCTGCAATCAACTTATCGATCGCATGTTGTATCAACAGCTCGCTTTCCGTATCCACCGAAGAAGTGGCCTCATCGAGGATCAATATAGAAGGGTTATACAAAAGTGCCCGGATAAAGGATAGCAACTGGCGCTGTCCCAGCGAAAGACTACTACCCCGCTCCATCACGTTATAATCGTACCCTCCAGGCAGTTGCATGATAAAGTCATGCATATCAATCATTTTGGCAGCTTCTACCACCTGCTCCCGGCTGATTGCAGGATTGCGTAGGGTAATATTTTCCATGACAGAACCAGAAAACAGGAAAACGTCCTGCAGCACAACCCCAATATTTTTTCGAAGCGCGGCAAGCTGATAATCCTCAATCTTTACATCGTCGATGGTCAGGGCCCCTTGTTGAATATGATACAGCCGGTTGAGCAGGCTGATGATGGACGTCTTACCACTGCCGGTATGCCCCACGATCGCAATGGTTTCACCTGGATTGGCTGTAAAAGAAATATCCTTCAATACATACCTGTCTTCCACATAAGCAAAAGACACATGATCAAACTGGATCTTACCTTTTACCTGGGTGGGTGCATAGCTACCTTCCGTTTTAATATAATCATCATTGTCCAGCACTTTAAACACCCTTTCGCTGGCCACCATCCCCATTTGCAAAACATTGAACTTATCGGCAATTACCCGCAGCGGACGGAATAACAGGTTGAGACAGAGATAAAAAGAGATCATTTTGCCGATCAGGCTTTGAGCTTCCACCCCCTCCAGTTTCAAGGCATGGGTGGCGGCCCACCACACCATCAGGCCAGTGCCTACCGCCAACACGATCTCCACCAGGGGGAAAAAAACGGAGTAAGCGAAAATGGCTTTGATGTTGGCGTTGCGGTGCTCCTTATTGATATTCCTGAACTTCGCAAACTCTTTATCTTCCGCAGCAAACGCCTGCACGATGCCCATGCCGGTAATATGCTCTTGTACAAAAGCATTCAGGCTGGAAACGGCATTCCGCACGCGAATAAATGACTTATTAACGCTTTCTTTAAAGTAATAGGTGGCAATGATCAGGAACGGGAATGGCGCCAGGCTGATCAGCGTCAACCGCCAGTCCACCCAGAACATGAATACCAGGATAGCGATGATGGACAGGAGATCCGCAATAATAGGAATTAGCCCTTCCGCAAAAATATCGTTGATGGCTTCAATGTCGTTGATAGTACGTGTGGTGAGGGTACCAATGGGCGTGGTATCAAATTGAGACAGGTTCAACCCCAGTACCTTCCGGTATACCTTAACCCGCAGATCTTTCACCACCGTTTGCCCCAGCCAGGCGGTCAGGAAAGAGAAATAGAACCGGAAAAAGACTTCCACGATCAACAATCCCACCTGGATGACGGTGATCCAGATCACGACCTCGATAAATTTAGTCTTGGCCACCAGTTCGGCAGCCGCCCCTTTGGGTACCCAGTTGTTGATCGTTTCCTGGATCAGCCATGGACGAATAGGTGACAGGATCGCCAGCAGGATCGCCAGCCCCAAAGAGATGTAAAATTTCTTTTTATAGGGCGCCGCGAACCGGAACACCCGGCGCAACAGACTGAAATCAAATATTTTCTTGTTGGAGACTTTTGCTGACATAATGGAAGCGGGCAAAGATAGCCCAAATAGGAAATACTACACCCGCGCCACAGAATTGTTTACTCATCCATAGCCTTGCGGTACGCTTTGATGAAAATGGCACCAAGATTTTTATACGGAGGGATATAATCGTCAAACTTTTCCTTGGCTGGTCCCGACTTGAATTTCCCGCCCAACTCCTTCCACATATTGATCCAATCGATGTTGCGACCAGCCACCAGGTTCGCATTGATGGCTTCCAGGATCGGCTCATTCACCGTTTTGGTACCCACCTGTTTGGAAGAAATGATATGAGCATCCCGGCAGATGGTCAATACCTCATTGAGGTTGTTGTAGCCACCACAGGAACCCAATACCACGATATGCGCCGTGGGTGCCAGCTTCTTCAAGGTATAGGGCAGGTGATAACTATGCCCCCTGTGCACGACCACTGTGGGACGCAGGTTCTTTTTATCCAGGTATTCCATCAGCTTCAACTGTGCCTTCTCATCGAGATCCTCTTCTACTTTAGGATTGTACAGAGGTTTGTTGGCGTAAATAAACACCGGCTTTCCTTTCACAGAGCGGATAGACACCCATTCCGGTTTGTCTTCTATCTTCCATTCAGCACGGCCCCTGAACATACCCATGAAGTTGACAAAGGAATTCTGACCATCCTTGTCTTCATCTCCGTAAAAGAATACCTGCTGTATTACACGACCGCTGTCGTCCGTTAGTGATCGGTAATCCTGCGCATAAATAGAAGGTATGCCCAGCATGGTCGACAAATCCATTTTGCGGGTGGTATCGGCCGACTCGAATAGTATTTTTAACAACTTGTAAATAACCACCCCACGCTTGTTATTATCCTGCACATTCTTGTCATAATTCCACGACACTTCGTTGAGGATAAAACTAGCCAGCTCTTTGTTCTTATCCATGATGCTGCTGTAGGAATCGGCTACATCCACCGCATCTTCCAGGTCATCGCTTCGATCACCTTTCTTACGCTCCAGACCAATCACAAAAGCTTTCATCAAAGTCTCAGCTTCTTCCTTACCCATAGTGCTGAGAAAGTTATTGAGTGTATTGTAGCCCGCTGCCATTTTAATGAACTTCCTGAAATAGTCGCCATTCACACTCATCAATAAACTATCGCCCCGTGGATTCTTCATTCGCTGAAATATACGCGGATATACCCCACTCACATAACTCGACGTATAGATCTCGTCTTCACTCAGCACCGCTACATAGTATAGCTCCTGTGGAGTAAGGTTGTTTAACGCGCGGAACCTCACATTAGGATCATTTACGTCGTGCAGCGCATTGATCTCCCGCACAAACAGCTGCCTCGCTTTACGGGCCATCATTTCTGTCAGCGCATTCAGCTCGGTGGCAGTATCGCGTACCGGCGGCAATAGCCGTCCCGCATATTCGATACGTGTCTTTACCAGCAGCCTGAAATAGCTGAAATCATTATCCTTGACGCTATCAATTTCATTGAGGCTGATCCGACCGCGGATCAAGTTATCGAGGAAAGGGAAATAGAGTTGGCCGTTGCGGCTACCGGCCATTTGACCAATCGTGCGTACCAAGGTATCCGGGTGGCTCGCTATACGCTTACTCAATGTACCTTTAGCCTGTGCGTAGTCATAAAACTTACGGATATCCCGGTGTGCAGCCACTTTCAGCAAACTGTCGGCAAAAGGCACATTCGGATTCTTGCGTAACTCCTGGAGAATCTCGTCAGGGTGTAATCCTATATATTTTCGGATCAACGTAATCTTTGACGCGGCCATACCCGGGTTATCGGTAGAATAAGCCATTCCGTCTACCAGCATCCTACCGACGCCATACTCATTGGCGTCTATAATGGATTCGAAGCTCTCTCCTTTTCTGTCCAGGGCGATGCAGTCCGTTAGCCCCTTGATCAATGCCGGTGCGGCAGAAGCAGGAAAATCCTTTTGGGTGCGATGGGTGGCATATTGCTGTAGCGTGGATTCTACATTCCGCAGGTACTTGATCTTGGCCATATTGGTCAGCAGGGAATCCGATTCCAGGGCTTCCTGGAGTTCATCGATCCGCCGGCCCAAAGCGTCGGTAATCTGCAGCTGGATCGTCTCGTCAGCCACCCCTTTGGTAGTGCTCGCTAATAACTTTACTTGTTGTTTATCAATGTTTTCATGCCATAGCACACGCTGCATGGCGATCTTAAACGGGTAGGCAGACGTTTGGCCCTGGCCGGCCACCGATAAACACAATAAAAGAGATGAAAAAAGTAAATATGGTTTCATAAGGAAATTCAGCTATCTGCATCAATTACAAGAGCAAAAATACTACCAATTGGTTGTATAGAACAGAAAATCAACATCTGCGGTATAACATCAGTTAACAATTTCATAATTGGTGCACCCCTTGTCGCGTGCTTTGGAAAATTAACTTTGCGTAAATTTATTGTTAACATGGATTCTAAAGGCAAGAAGATCCTGATAGCTGATGATGAGCCCGATATCCTGGAAATCATACAATACAACCTGCAAAAAGAAGGGTATGATGTGGTAACGGCGAAGGATGGCGACGAAGCCCTGACCAAAGCCCGCTCCAACAACCCGGACCTGATCGTGTTGGATATTATGATGCCCAAGAAGAATGGCGTGGAAGTATGCGAGATCCTGCGTGCACAACCTTCTTTTAAGGATACCCTGATCCTTTTCCTGACCGCCTTGAGCGATGAAGGTTCCCATGTAAAGGGGTTGGAAACCGGTGCAGATGACTATATAAGCAAACCTGTAAGTCCTAAAATATTGGTTAGCAGGGTCAATGCCCTATTTCGCCGGACAGCCGTCAAGGAGCCGGAAGGAGAAAAAGTGATCCGCATCGACAACCTCGAGATCGATCCTGTCAAGTTTGAAGCCAAGGTAGACGGAAAGTCTGTCGTTTTGGCCAAAAAGGAGTTCGAACTGCTGTATCTCCTGGCCTCCAAGCCTGGCCGCGTGTTTCTCCGCAATGAAATACTGAACCAGGTATGGGGCAATGATGTTATTGTTGGCGACCGCACCATCGACGTGCATATCCGGAAAGTAAGGCAAAAACTAGGCATCGACTGCATTACGACCGTAAAAGGCGTCGGGTATAAGTTTGACATATAGCGACTGCTTCCTACATTCGTACCTCACCAAAAAAGCAAGTAAGCGCAAAGGGGCATGTTCTCCACTAAAAATCTATCGCCAAAGCAGTTAGCCGCATTTACGGCAGCTATCCTGTCCGTACCGATTGCCATCGGTATCTTCCTGTTTACCTTCGACTGGCGCGTAGGACTGGCTTCGCTTGCCCTTGTTTTTGCCGGCAGCTATGCACTGATCATTTTCACCCTCGAAAAGTTCATTTACCGTAAGATCAAGCTGATCTACAAGCTCATCTACCAAACTAAGGCGACCAAAAAAGAGGAAGTATACTTTAAATACATCCTTCCCCAGAAGAGTATCGACGAAGTACGGGCCGATGTGGAAGCCTGGGGCGAAAGAAGAAACAAAGAAATAGAACTACTACAAAAAAATGAGGCCTACCGGAAAGAGTTTCTGCAGAACCTGGCCCACGAGATCAAAACTCCCATATTCGCCATTCAGGGTTATATCGACACCTTGTTGGACGGCGCCATGAACGAAGAAGCGATCCGCCAAAAGTTCCTGGAAAAGACCTCTAAAAATGTTGACCGCCTGGTAAACCTGGTCAATGACCTGGACGAGATATCCCGCCTGGAAAGCGGTGAACAGCTGTTGTTTAAACAGAACTTCATCATTCAGGACGTGATCCGGGAGATCTTTGACTCGCTGTCTATCAAGATCCACGAAAAGCATATCAAGACCACCATCAAAAAAGGTTGTGAAGCGCCCATCACCGTTTTTGCCGATAAAGAAAAGATCAAACAGGTGTTGATCAACCTTATTGGCAACGCTACCAAATACGGACGTCCAAACGGCACCATTGTTGCCAGTGTATACAAGACAGATGACAAACATGTACTTGTTGAAATCGGTGATGACGGGATTGGCATCGAACCGGAGCACCTGCACCGCATCTTCGAACGCTTCTACCGCACCGATACCGCCCGCAGCAGAGATAAAGGCGGTACTGGGCTGGGCCTTGCTATTTGCAAACACATCGTCGAAGCGCACGGACAAAGTATTCACGCCCGCAGCACCCCCGATGTAGGTACTACCATCGGCTTTTCGCTGGAAGCCAAACGTGACAATGCCTAGGCCATCCCCGGCAATTTGATCCCGGCTTTTTTAATACCATCGATGATCTTCTCCTGCAAGCCCATGCGCTCATCCACAAACCCATGGGGCTTTACCCAGGCATTGACCATGACTTTATAGCCATCTGGTTCAAGGGTCGATATACCTATTCGAGGTTCAGGCTCACTCAGGATATCTTTATCTTCTTTAACAATCCCCGCGATAATGTAGCGCACCTTCTCGATATCGATGCCATAATTCACCTTAAATTCGATATCCATTCTTCGTTTACCTTCCCGGCTCGTATTGATGATGATCTCGTTCGACAACTTGCTGTTGGGCACGATCACGATCTTATTATCGAACGTGGTGATCACGGTATAAAATATCTCAATGGCGGTAACGGTCCCCTCCTGTCCCTGTGTCACGATGTTATCGCCAATGCGGAAAGGTTTCAGGAGGAGGATCAGGATGCCACTCGCGAAATTTTGCATAGTACCCGACAACGCAAGACCGAGCGCCACGGTAACACCGCCGATGATGGCAGCAAACAGGGTCATCTGGATACCCAGTATCTGCATGAGCAGCAGTATCAGTAATATGTACAGAATGGTAATGATGAGACTTTGCAGAAAAGGAGCCAGCGTGGAAGAGATCGCCCGTTTCTGAATACGTTTGCGTGTCCACTTTTTCAAAATGCGGATAACCCACAATCCGGCGAATAGGACTAGAATAGCTATCAGAATCCTGGGCCCCATGACCAGGATCCAGTCCATCGCCTTTTCATAAAATTTGTCTAGATTCATAATCAGGTGAGCAGCATTTTATACCTGGCATGCTGCCAACTCCCTGAATTAAAAAGGCATGCCAGGCCCCCAAAGACGCCCCCATTGCGTGGAATAACGTGAGGTATTCACACAAACTTACCCCTTACAGGAACGAAGTCGCCTCTTCCGCGAGCCCAAACGACAGGGTCATTCCTGCACCACTGAGACCGTTCAGTACGTATACTGCCGGCTCCGGAGAAAAGAACAGGTCTGAGTCGCCATTCGTCAATTTGGGATAAATCCCATTCCACGATTCAATGATCCTGCTATCCTTAAACTGTGCAAAACTGCGTAGGTATTGAAGGATCATCGTATTGATAAAGTCCTTATCGAAAGGATCGTGGGTAAGTCCGTATTCGTGCGAGTCGCCGATCGTCAACTCGCCGCGGCCGTTTTGCGACACCATGACATGGATACCCCAGTCCAGGTATTCGCTCATTTCCGCCTCGTATCGTTTCTTCAATTGCTGCAGGGAGGCCGACGCACTAAAACTCTTGTAGTGAATCAGCGACAGTCCGCCACACAAGGCAGGACCGATCCGCCAGCCATCAGGCTGCGCAGCTATCCGCATCATTTGCAATTTGCACTTCGTCAATGGATAGGCAGCATAGGCTTCCGGATATAGGGTCTCAAAATCGGCCCCACTGCAAATAAAGATCACATCGCCATCGTACGCTTCATCATTACCCACATACACCGTATTCTCTGATATATAACTTACGCAACGGCCCCAGAAAAACTCAACGCCATATTTTTCCTGCAGATAGCCCGGCAAAGCACCGATGGCCTCGCGGGGATCTACGATCAACTCATTGGCACTGTAAAGACCGCCCAATAAACCCTGCTGTACAACTGCACCCGATCTGTCGGCTACATCCTGCGCAGACAACAATTCCACCGGACGTTCATCGCTGAATGCCGCGTGTAGCTCCTGCAATACATCCCACTCGTCGGGGTGATAAGCCACATGCAAACTCCCTACCGGATCATACCAGAAAGCGCCGTCATCGCCAATCTCCTTCCAGATCTCACGACTACGCATCGCCCGGTCGTACAGTTTACCAGGCTGACCGATTGGCCACACCATGCCAAAATTCCTTATGGATGCACCCACCGCTTTGTGGGTACGATCAAACACTTTTACGGCATATCCTTTTAATGCGAGCGCCCGGGCAGTGGCCAATCCCACGATACCGGCACCAATGACAACGGCAGACGGCTTGCTCATCAAACAGGTTTTAACGATTCAAATTTCCGGTTGAAATAATACAAAGAATAGATCGTAGCGGCGATTCCTATTACCGAAAATATTACTACACCGGCAGGGTAGAACTGAGACCAGGTTAAATTAATTTGAAATATTCGTCGAGATAGTATGACGACGCTACTTCCGAGATACCCATAGGCATCCACGAGATAGATCAGAAAGCCCACGTTGCCGGCAATCCGGAACGTTGCGATCAGCCTTTCAAAAAAGATACAGTTGAATGGAATATAGCCCATATACAAACCGAGACCAACCAGTTGCATCCAGATATCTCCACGCATATATCCTGTCAGAAATAAGGCAGAAGAAATACCGGCCAATAGAAACCCCACCAATACCATGATATGTACAAGCCTGAAGGCACGGATGTTTTTACGAATGCCCACCAGCAGGCTGATCATGACCAAGATCACGATAGAAGTAATGGTTTCAGTGCGGGTGAACATGGCCGGTTTTTCTCCATAACCTAGTTCGGACCAAAGATTGGACATAAAATTATCCCGCACATCCCGCATGATGGTCAGGAACAGGTAGGTAATGATAATCGCTACGGTACCTACGCCAAATGTGCGCAGAAATTTTAAACGTTGCTCTTTGGACATAGGTAGTCTAGCTGTTCTCTCCTCGACGTCTTCTGCAGTTGGCGCAGGGACCTTTTCCATCAGGTAAAGGAAAACGATCAGCGGCAAAGCAAACACAAGCCCCGTCATAAAAGCCAGCCAATTATCAGGCACCTGCCAGCTGTCGCGCAACCACAACGCCACAGATCGCGTAAACCCGCCCGCAAAAATGAAACTGACCGCCATGGCAGCACCAATAAAATCAGTAGCCTTCCGACCTTCCACATAGCTGAATATGATCCCCCACATAAACCCCAGCATAAATCCATTCACAAATAAACACAGCATGCCCCAGGGGGCCGGCACAAGGGCAAATACGAGCATACAAAGCCAGGATGTCCCAACTAATATGGCGCTCGTCTTCCACCGGCCTATCCGTTTCAATTCGGCAATAAACCGGATACCATAAAATTTACTGAACATATAACCAAGGCCCTGGGTGATGACCAGCAATTCCTTGTAATCAATACCCCAGAAACTGACACCACCATAGGTACCCACCGTAAAAGGCTTTCGATAGGCATACACGGAGGCATAGGTAAGAAAGGCAACGGTGGCGGCATAAATGGCCGTCAGGATCCTCTTTCGGGTGAGGGTAGCAGCATCGGCAGTAATGGTTGACAAAAGAGAATGTATTAATGGATTGAATGTATCGCGTTTATTTCCTGCACAGTTTATAATTACGCCCCGGCAGCGTTCGTCTCCAGGTGCCTCACCATCATATCCCGGTATTTATCCAGGTTAGGAATTGGCTTTCCTTTCACTTTGGCTTCCTCATCCCACAATCGCATGCGGATGATTAGATCAAACAACGGGTACTGTTCAAAAGCATGCGCCTCGTCATCTGTCATCCGCCCGCCCTGAAACTCCAGGGTTCTTTTGCTGGCATCGGACAGCTGCTCATAATACGCCGGCGACTTCCAGGTCAGGTAGCGCTTAGCCTCCACGTGCGCTTCCACCAGCCTGATAAGCCGTTTGGAGAATCCTTTTTCCTGCAGGAAAACGCCGCCCACTTCTTCGTGATCTTTAATACCAAAACCATCCATTTCATTGTCGCCCTCCGCCGATACGCAGATATGACCCACGTCGTGCAGAAAAGCAGCTAAAATCACTTCTTCATCATACCCTTGCTGCTCGGCCAGCAAAGCAGCCTGCACCATATGTTCCGTTTGACTTACTTTCTCACCTGCATATTCATCCCCACCATGTTGCTCATACAAAGCAATAATAGCTGTCGCAATAGTCTTGGCCTGGTCTGTTGTCATGATCGTTATTTTGAAGATACTGAAGAAATAGGTTCGGCCACCGGGTGGTTCGCAGTAAAGGTCAATCCCAGCAGGCGGGCAAGGGTAGCGGCAATCTGTTTTTGGTAAAGCTGCATCGGCACTTTCATCTCGCCCTCGGGTTTTGTATCTGGCCCCAGAATAGCCAACCAGATCTCGTGAGCATCTTCGATTTTAGCGCCATGGTGCTTCCAGTTATCTTTCACTTTATCGCCCCGGCCATGGTCTACCGTCACAACAAGCGTCGTCTTGTCTTTGTAACCAGGCATGGATTGTACGGTATTCCAGATATCCCGGATCATGGCATCAGCGGCAAAGGCACTCCCTAAGTATTGATCATACATCCCAGCATGCGCAAAATCATCGGTCTCGTCAAAAGCAATATACAGCACTTTTGGCTTGTAAACCTTCAGATATTCCCTGGCCGCCATATAAGTTATGATATCTGGTCGCACACCGATCGGCCGGGTCGTCAGGAACTGCATATCGTTCAGCAATTGCAGGCCAGGCGCCCGAAAGGTGATGGTGTCCACATCGGCATTCACATACACCCCACTGCGCGGTTCGTTCAGAATATAAGGGAACGCATCCCAGGTTGAAAAGGCAGCGACCTTACCCTTGTAGCCCTGCTGTTTGTTGATATACTCGAGTACATTCTCGTGCTTGTTCCAAATCTTATCGTTCGAATTCACGGCAGTATCGGGAAAACCCGTAAAGATCTCATTGTAACCCGGATAAGAGAACCAATGGGGATTCGCATTGTCGACCTTGTTATCATATTGCCTATTGCCATACAATTGCCCTTTTTCCGAAATGGTACTCCAAAAGAAAGGAAACAATTTACGACGACGACCTGCTTCATCAGCTGCCCAAAAGCGCTCCTTTACTCCGTCGCGGTCACGGTTATAAGTGCTATCTGCCATCAATACAGGATCAACACCTTTGAATACTTCCTGCCAGCGCATGCCGTCCAGGGTTACAATGATCAGGTTTTCCGTTTTACGTTGCTGAGCGATAGACGTTACAACAACTATCATTAATAGTAGTAAAGAGATTGATTTCTTCATGACAAAAAATTTGGAGTGGGAGAAAAAAAGGGCGAAACTTAGAAAAGCTTCGCCGTCAACATTAAGAAACTGCTACGATTGCTTATTATTTGTAGAATACTAATCTTGTAAGGAGAGGTCTCGCTCGCACCGGGATATAGCCCCCCAAAAATGCAATAGCTAAAACCCGTTTCAAAACTAATAAAGAACTCTTAGGTGCTGCTTTTTCCTTGATTAAGGAATTATTACTTAATCAGCCACATATCTCCGTTGATATCGTCGGTCGTTCCACCAAACTGATCCTTCACGGCTTTTTCCCAATTGGCCGCGTTGGAAGTGCGCTCAGCTGTTGGATACTGGAATCGTTTGGGGATACGGCCACTATTACCAGTACCTGTACCCGTATTGAAGGTAGGCACGCCGGTCCTTCTCCAGTTGAAGTAAGCTTCCCAGCCCGAATTCTGGAAGAAGGCCAGGTACTTCTGCTGCAGGATCTGCTGCAGGCCATTGGCATTGTTACCCGCATACTTGATAGCTGTTTGCTGGTAATAACTGTTCTGGAAATCGAAGTTGATCGGATAAGTGACAGCATTGGTAGCGCCGAAAGGATATACCTTACTGAAAGTACCTGGGGCATCAACAGGAATACCGTAGCTTCCGATTGAGGCCTTGATACCGCTTTTGTACCAGTCCTCTGCATTGCCAGTTGCCCAACCCCTGTTGATCGCCTCCGCAATATTGAAACACATTTCCGCATAGCCGATCTGTACACCAGGTTCTGCATCGTAATTAGCGTAGTAGCGACTACGGCTTCGTACAGAATATTCTGCTTTTTCAACATCCGACATCTTCGACGACATGGCGGCAAGATCTTCACCAGAAGGGGCGCCTACATACGCGGTAATATCTGCGGGGGTCTTTCCACCAGTCAGTTGTTTGGTCGCCGGCTCAGCCGTAACATAGGCGCGAGGGTCTTTGAGCGACACCAGCGTATTCAGATAGGTGGCCGACATATTGTATCGGGTAGCATCGAAACCCAGGTTATCCGGATTGCTCGGGTATTTATTAAAATTGGAATAGATGTACTGCAGGTTGTCTGCGTTGTTACGGAACAGCGGGTTCTTACCGGAATCCGCCAGAATATCGGCAAAGGTCTGCGCTATTTTAAGATCAGCATCACCGGCTTTTTTGCTCAAAGCAATCAACACCCGTAGGCGAAAGGCATTGATCGCACGCTGCCAGGACGATTTGCTGGCATAATAGAAATCACCATCGATCTTACCATCACCTGATTTGGCGATGAGTGCAGCCATCTCTGTATTGGCCTCTTCCAGCCATTTCAGGATCTGAACAAAGATCTCCTTCTGACTATCGTAAGCCGGGGTGGGTGTGGCAGCTCCTTTCAACGCATCCTTCATGGGAAGATTACCCACCAGATTGGTCATCCGGTAGAAAAAGAAAGCGCGGAACACTTTTCCCAGTGTAGCATAGGCGTTCTGTTCAGCCTCTCCCACCCGCTTCGCCTCCGCTTCCATCCTCACCACATTGTTCAAGGTGGAATAATTCAGGCCGGCACCCGTCCAGTCATACCGTTGATCGCCATAATAGTTATAATTACAGCAATCGAATTGACACCAACGTGTAACCAGGCTCCAGGGATCGTCTACATTCATGTCGGACAGGATGCCCGTCAACACCAGGTTGGGTGGAACGGACGTAGGTTTATTCGGATTGTCCGTATACTCGTCATATTTCTTCTGGCAACCACTGGTGGTAACAGCAGCCAGTGAACCAATTATTATTAAGTTTCTTAGTTTCATACTTGTAGTTTACTGTTGAAGGATTAAAACGTGATATTGATATTCACACCATAGCGTTTCGCTGTCGGCGTCTGCAGGCTCGAGCTTCCTTGGCTACCAGCGTACTGGTCGATATCCAAATCCTTGTACTTCGAGAAATACAGCAGGTTACGACCTACCAATGAAATGCTGGCCTGTTTCAGAAAGCCTTTACCCAATACCCTGGCAGGCACACTGTAGGTCAGCATTACCTCACGCAACTTGGCAAAGGTCTTATCGATCAGGTTCGCTTCGTTGGTATTATAGTAGAAGCTGATATAGTCTTGCAGATAGGTCGGGGTGGCATTGGGAGCATATTGGAGCTTACCATAATTGGTAACATTGCCCAGGTTATCGAATTCAAGTGCCGTATTGTTGCTGACTACTACGCCTTCACCAACCCACGATTTCACGCCTTTATAATCCTGAATCCTTGCTTCGCCCATCTTACCCTGTACGGTATTGATGTGACGGCCACCACGGTAAGTTTGCTGCTGAATATAATTGATCATGTTACCACCCACGCGTCCGTCGAATTGAAAGCCAAGCTTAAAGTTCTTATAGCTAACATTATTAATGAAGCTCCACACCCAATCGGGGTTGGTATAACCCTGTATCTGGTTGACCGGATTCCGGATGGGACGGCCACCAGCGTCATTGATGATCTTCCCGTCGGGCGTCTTTACAAAAGCAGAGCCCACGAAATTATCAACGCGGTCACCAATCTTGGTATAGATATCCAGTTGCTTCAGATCGCCATAAAACTTGGTATATACTTCTTTAAAAGTAGACCAGTTTACCATCGTGTTCCAGGTAAAATTGCGGACACTTACGGGTATAGCATTCACAGACACTTCCCAGCCTGTTTTCCGGGTCGTAATACCATTTTGCAAAGCACCGGTATAGCCTGTGGTTTGCGAAAGTGGCGCCGTGAAGATCCGGGGACCATCTTTGGTGGTAAAGTAAGTGACATCAATACCTAACTTGTTGTTGAGGAAACGGATATCTGCACCTGCTTCATAAACAGTACTGGAGAATGGCTTGATCTCAGGATTATCCAGCGTGCTGGTATAGTAGGCGCCAGGCTGGTTGTTATAGACCGGAGGTGTCGTATAAGCAGCTGAATTCTCATAAGACGGGCCGTCATATGTAGAATAATACTCAGAGCCATAACCCAGGGGATAACTAGCTTGCGGCGTTGCGCCGATCGTAGCTGCCGTCAATCCACCTTTTACATTGGCGTAAGAACCACGGACTTTCAACATCGAAATAAACCCGGGCAACTGCAGGTAATCGCTCAATACGGAGCTTACAGCTGCAGAGGGATAGAAGTAAACGTTTTTGCTTTCAGGCAGGGCAGACAGCTTATCGAAGCGGCCAGTCAACGAAATATTGGCGTATTTGCTCAAGGAAACGTCGAGGTAGCCATAACCGCTCAGCGTCAACATATCGGCGGCATAACTCGAAGCCCGCAAAGGATTGCGGCTGTTATTGAAATTATACCAACCTGGCACGTTGAGGTAATCGGTGGTAACAAAGCTTGAGTTGTATTTGAAGTTCCGGATATTGCCTCCCACAGATCCTTTAACGTCGATGTCTCCTTTGAAACGATTGGTATAGGTTGCGAGGAAATCGGTATTGTTCTCAAACAGCGTTCGTTTGTCTTCCCGGTAATCGCCACGCCCCTCTTCACGACCGTAAGGGTGCGCAGAGAACGGCATCTTTTCGTTGCGGAACAGGTCATAGGTCGTAACCTGCGTACGGGCCATCAGTTCCACATGCTTCACCGGTTCGTATACCAGTTTGGCATACCCGTTCATATCGGTTTTATAATGTCCGCGCAACCACTCTTTTACCACAAACCAGGGGTTGTGATAACGTTGGTATTCGGCGTAGATACTTTGAACACCTTCTTTGCCTGGTTGCCAGTAGTTGCGCATCTGGTCTACATCCCAGTCGGCACCGGCCCAGATCACCACATTGTAGATCAAACTGTTGGGGCCGTAGTTAACATCGGGAAAGTTGGGTGAATACTGTCGGTTGTAATTGAGATAACCCTCCATACGCACCTTTTCGGAAAACTTATACCCGGCAGAAATATTGAAGTTGGTGATATTCACTTTCATGTTGGGTACCATCGCCTTTTGGTGTGTATGCGACAAAGAGAAGCGGAGGTCGTAGCGGTCGCTACGTGCCGATACAGCCACATTGTTGGTGGACAGTAACCCGGTTTCGAGGAAACGCTTCAGGTTGTTTTTGCCACGGGCAATCCAGGGCGTACCCTGACGAACTCCCGTTACCGGATCAGCAGGGCCGTCGTATTGAGGGATCAGCTGACCTTCGAATCGGGGTCCCCACACGTCATAGTCACCGTCGTTGGTACCACCACCCTTTCCATCTTTAAAGGCATATTTTCCATGGTCACCAGGGCCGTATTCGTCCTGTACTTTGGGAATGGCATTATAGCCTTTCTCAAACATGGTGGTAGAATTGAACTCCACGGAATAACCACGTCTGTCACGAGTACCACGTTTGGTGGTGATCATGATAGCGCCATTCAAACCACGGGAGCCATAAAGCGCAGAAGCCGTTGCACCTTTCAGAACGGTATAAGACTCGATATCATCGGGGCTGATATTCCAGGTATCGGAATTAATGGGTATACCATCCACTACAAAAAGGCTGATACCCCGGCCGCGTAGCACCAATTGAGGCGCAGCCAGCATTTCGGCAGAAGCACCCACCGTAAGACCTGCCACCTTGCCGACCAATGAATTAATTGGATTTGGTTCACGCGCTTTCACCAGGTCTTCGCCTTTAACTTCCTGCACCGCATATCCCAGCTTCTTCTTTTCCTTCTTAATACCCAGCGCCGTCACCACCACCTCATTCAGGGCACGGGAATCCTGCTCCAGCAATACTTCCATATTATTGCCGGTAGCCACCAACTCTTTGGTAATGATACCAACGCCACTAAAGACCAATACATCACCAGCCTTGGCATCGAGTGAAAAAGCACCATCTAAAGAAGTAGAAGCACCTGCAGTAGAACCTTTAACCATTACCGATACACCCGGTATGGCCTGCTGGTCTTTGATCGATAATACCCTACCGGAAACCGGCTTTTGAGCAAGTGAGAGTAGTGGTAGCATGAGCAATAGACATGCCGTTACCACGCTTGTAATAAGGTAGCATTTACGCATAAACAGTAAATTTTTGATGGAGTGAGAGCGATGATAATTGTGATGCGAAAATAGACGGAGCGTGTAAAGGAAAGGTTATGCCTGTTTTAACAAAGCATTAATTGTTTATAAATACTAAACTTGAGTTAAGTATTTATAAAAGTGTAGGTATGGCTGCCGGGTACAATGACACCCAGGCGATTAGAATAAATAGGCTACCAGAATCGACGCTTCCGCCGACCCGATATTGCGTAAACGGTGCTTGGCCCGGCCATCAAAAAACAGGGTATCACCTTCATGCAGGGTAAACTTCTCCCGTTCGATTTGGTATTCTACACTGCCTTTCAATATGTATTTACATTCAAAAGCATCCGTTTGTATCATCTGTTTCCGGGCGGCGCCCTTCTTCAGGTCCAGCACAGCAATGTCGATCGCCTGGGCCACGATGCTTTTGGTAAGAATACGTTTATAGGAAAACCCTTTGACAGGTTCTTTCTCAAAAGGCTTCTCCTCGCCCTTGCGTACGATCAAAACGTGGCCGTTCACAAAATGCTCGTGCATGTCTTCGAAAAAGCTTTTCAGGTCATCTCCCAGGGAGTGGATAAGATTGAAGAGGACCGGTAAGGAAGGAACGGTTCGGTTATTTTCCACCTGGGAGATCAACCCCTTGGTGACACCAGCCCGGTTGGCAAGCTCCTCGAGGGTAATATTCTTTTGGGTACGTTTCGACTTCAGCTTTTCTCCGATGAGCAATATGAGATCTTCCTGCATGATAATGTTAGATCGTTGGATGGAGCACAATATTAGACAAATAATACAACTGCGACGGACATGCCCGGATCATTCCAATTAAACTGTAATTAAAACAAGGAGCTTTCAATAGTCCGGGCATATTGGGAAACAATTACTTAACCTCCCGTTAAACTATGGGTAATACTACCATGGGAAATTTGCAAAACCCACACTCCATGGAAAAGCGTCCTGTAGATGTAGTTGTCATATCCGATGTTCACCTGGGCACCTATGGTTGTCATGCCCGCGAACTGGTAGCATACCTGAAAAGTATCGCACCGAATATTCTCATCCTGAATGGTGACATTATCGATGGTTGGCAATTCTCCAAGCGTTACTTCCCATCCGCACACATGGCTGTCATCAAGGAAATTCTAAACCTGATGACCAAGGGGACCCGCGTGTTCTATATCACAGGAAATCACGACGAACTACTCCGGAAATATGCCGACTTCCAGCTCAGCAACTTTACCCTTACCGATAAACTCGTACTAGAGATCGACAACAAGATGACCTGGATCTTCCACGGAGATGTATTCGACAATACCACCAAAGGGGGCGCTAAATTCCTGGCCAAACTGGGCAGCAGCGGATACGGCATGCTGATCCTGTTCAACCGCTTCGTCAACTTCGTGCTCAAATTGTTTGGCCGTGAAAAATTGTCCATTTCCAAAAAAGTAATGGCGGAGGTCAACAAAGCAGTCACCAAGATCAACGACTTCGAGATGATTGCTGCCGAGCTGGCTATCGAGAAGAAATACGACTATGTGATCTGTGGTCATATTCATCAACCCCAGAAAAGAGTGGTGGAAAATGCAAACGGCAAAGTCACCTACCTCAACTCGGGCGATTGGGTCGAGCACCTCACCGCACTGGAGTACAGTCAAAATGAGTGGAAGATCTTCACCTACGATGAAAAAGACTTCCAGCACATTCCTGCTACCGACCTCAGCAGAAAGATCAGTGTAGTCACCGATGAGATTAACTTCTATATCAATTCCCTGGCAATTTAATCAGCAAACATACACATGAAAATACTCTACGCCTTGCAGGCTACTGGCAATGGGCATATTAGCCGGGCCATGGAACTGCTACCTTTTATACAGAAATATGGCACCGTTGACCTTTTTTTGAGTGGTGCAAACAGCACATTGCCACTGGATGCCCCCATTAAATATAGGAGCAATGGCCTGAGCCTGTTTTATACCTGTAGCGGATCGCTCGACTACTGGAAGTTGGCCCGCAGCATATCTCCCATGCGGATCATGAAAGAAGCCCGCGACCTACCGGTAGAAAAGTATGACCTGGTGTTGAATGATTTTGATTGTATCACTTCCATCGCCTGCGCCAAAAAGAAAGTGCCTTCCGTCAATTTTGGCCACCAGGCAAGTTTTCTGTCAGACAAAACACCCCGCCCCGATAAACCCAGCAAGGTGGGCGAATGGGTTCTGCAGAATTATGCGAAAGCGACGCAATACATCGGGCTCCATTTCGAGTCCTACGACGACTTCATCTTTTCGCCCGTCATTAAGACAGAAATTCTACAGGCAGAGCCGACCAATGATGGCCATATCACGGTATACCTTCCTTCCTATTGCGATAATGAGCTGATGAAAATGCTGGCGCCATTCAAAGACCATCGTTTTGAAGTATTCTCCCGGCAGACAAAAGCCCCCAGGACAATAGGAAATATTACCTTCACGCCAGTCGATAAAACCAATTTCAACCGTAGCTTGATCAGCTGCCATGGTATCATCTGCGGTGCTGGATTTGAAACACCAGCCGAGGCCATCCACTTAAAGAAGAAGATGATTGCAATTCCCATCCAGGGGCAATACGAACAAAAATGCAATGCGGCAGCACTCAAAAAGATTGGTATTAAAACACTGGACAAAATCGATGACGACTTTCCGGATGTCTTCGACAATTGGGTAAATGATCCTGTGACGCCAACCATCTCCTACCAATATAGCACAGAAGCCATTATCAACATCCTGATGTTCCGCTGTGCCAACATCAAACATGAACTAGATATCCCCTACCCGGACCTGATCTTCAACTAAGAGCATTGTATCAAAAAAAGAAAGTCGTACACAGCTTACAGCCTGTACGACTTTTCTTTTGCTTCATAATACACCGTTTTTTATCGACGATACATAACGTAAGAAGTGTCCCTCTTGGTTGTGTCTTTTTTCTTCTTGTCTTTCTTAGTGGTATCTTGATAGTTAGCAGTGTAACCATCCTCGGAGGGTGGCATAACACGACCTGTATCCAATGCACTGATAGAAACGGTAACGAGCAGCGCTGCGCTTGCGATAAGTAATGTTTTCATAGATAATCTTTTTAAGTGTTTGTATTGGTCTATATATAACAAGCACTGTACCAATTAAAATTTAATGAATACGCAACGCGCACGAAGTATGTCGATCAAACACAAGCCTTCCTCAATGCGGGGAAAATAATCAACGTTTACGAGTAGTCTATAAAACTGATGCCTCCAGGCCAATAATAAAAAAAGCCGTCACGATAGAAATCGAACGGCGTCAGTCACATGAGAGAATTCCTCTCACTTATAAAGAGTTGTACTAAGCTACTTGAATCACAAAGGTAAGTTCATATCCTAAGGACTTGGTGTTATGAGAAAATATTTTTAAATCATGATAATATTATAGGCGGGAAAATTGCATCTCTGGAATCTCTAACCATCGCCAACATTAAATAACCACCATTATTATCACGAACAGTTTATATGCTGCGGCTAAACACCTGAACTGTTAAGAACATCATAAGAGCTCCGCATGAAGACGCCACAAATGCATCAGCACGTCCTTTTGACCACCAACACAACCGTAAAAACTGTTGAGCAAGCTCTCGAATAGCACACGCTTTTCATAGACATTACCTCTCTTGAACCATAGCTGATATACATAAAAAAAGCCGTCGCGATGGACATCGTACGGCTACATTCACATGAGAAAAATCTACGCTTAAAATTGTAGAATATGGTAAAAATGGTGTGTTGTAGTAATGCCTGCAAGGTATAGCCAGCTTGTTACCCTTGTTTTACCACATCTTTACCCTACCGTTAATTTACGAGCCGCCCGCCACACTTCCAGAGTCCAACTATATCCATTTCAACACATTACAAATAATCCGCTAACAATTATTCATTTTTCAGTAAATTAGAATACAAGCGATTGCCTTTGTTTAGCAGGACTATCATAGTATGGTTGGTCCTGGTCACCAGCACCCAACCACTCCTATCGCAGCAAAAGTCAGGCGTAACCACCACCTATTTCGACTTCTGCGGCACCCCATTGCATTTCTCCTTCAACCCCACTGATACAAGGTCAGTCCCCTGCACGCCTTCCGGGCAAAACATTATCGATTTCTATGAAGAAGCCAGCGATGGCCGGTATCAACCTGTGGTGGATGCATTACTAACCTATAAAAAGGAGCATCAGCCTGCCGATTGGCTGTTTTACCAGCTTATCCGGAAAACCGCTCAGCTAATCAGCCCCAAGGCCGACGATTATACGCGTTACACACTCTATAAATGGTTTCTGCTGTTGCAGACAGGGTATGATGCCATGGTCACCCTGTCGGGCGACCGCATCCTCTTCTATGTCCGCAGCGACGAAGAAGTATACAATATCCCCACGCGTACCAGAGACGGTCAGCAGTACGTCTGCCTCAACTACCACGACTACGGGACCATCGATTTCTCCCGGACCCAGTTTACGCCGCTACTGGTGTCCCGTCCGGGCGCAAACAAGTCATTTTCATATAAGATCACCAACTTACCGGAATTCCCCACCCAATATTACCAGGAAAAAGACCTAAGCTTCAACTATTATAACAATGACTACCATTTTAAGGTCAAACTCAATCCACAGATCATCGCACTATTCAACAATTATCCGGCGGTGGGATATGAAGCACAATTAAATATCCCGTTGAGTAAGGAAACGTACGGATCGCTGATCCCACTGCTGAAGACGAATATCAAAGGCATGTCTACCAAAGACGGGGTCGACTACCTCATGCGGTTCACCCGGTATGCCTTCCTCTTTGAGGTGGACAGTCGCAGTTTTGGTGGGGAAAAAAGACTGTCTCCGGAGCAAACCCTGTTATACGACCAAAGCGACTGTGAAGACCGGGTCGCCCTGTTCTTCTACCTCGTCAAAGAGATTTACAACCTTCCTATGATCGTATTGGCCTATCCCAAACACGTCACCATCGCCGTTCAGTTCGATAAACCGCGTGGCAAAACTATCGAATACAATGGCAGCAAATACTCCGTTTGCGAGCCCACCCCCCAAAAAGAAGACCTGCCCATCGGCAAAACCATCGCCGGCCTCCGAAAGGTCCCCTACGAGGTCGTATACCACTACGCTCCCCGGTAACTTGTAAAAGAAAAGGCCGCACCATAAAGATGCGGCCATTGTATAATCAGTATGAATGGGATCTTAGAACTTAGTCCAGCCTTTGTGCCAGTTGGCATAAGCTCCAGAAGGAGCAATACCACCCAGGAAGTCAACCTTCTCGATGAAAGGCATACGAGCCGTCAGGATCGGATCTTCGAAGTAAGTATTAGGTTTGCTTGAAGTACCCAGCACCAATGTAGAGTTACCGAAAGGTACCCAATCCGGATTGTTGTAGTCGAACGGACGTGTGTAACGAATATCATCTACATTGGTCAATACCTGGTTTTTGCGGGCTGTTTCATTGAACCAGGCAGTCATCGTTGCTTCGGTAGCGCCAGTGATCTCACCATTGGTGGTGCTAGGCACATACACGATCGGCTTGCGGCAACCAGCGATCACGATACCGCTCAACTGAAGTGTACCGGCAGTGATGTTTTTGTCGGTAGCGGTACCCAATGCTGCACTGATTTCGATACCAGAAGGCCAGCCTACGATAGCGGTATTGAAGATAGAGATAGAAGAGTTTCTTCTGATCTGTGCGGCAGAACCCAGGTAGTTGCTGTTACCAACATTGTTTAAGGAAGCCAGAGGTCCGAAAGCAGAAACGTTACAGAACACTGCTTTAGTTTGGGGGGTGATATTCTGACCGGTAGCATTGTTATCGCTTTCCCATGCTTCAGACTTTGAGATATCGGCAATAGCTGAGTCACGAACGATCAGACCAAACTGAACGGTTCCGCTGTAGCCATTGTCAGAATCGAAATCATCATCTTGTGTTTTGTAAGCGATCAGGTATTTACAGTTTACTGTACCACCAAACCACTCAAAGGCATCGTCCTTGGCATAAGTAACCTGAACGTGATCGATCACCGTTTTTCGACCTACAGCAGCCATGGTAAGGCTATTCACCTCTTTGTCGGGTTGGAACGCATAACCGGCATATTCGATACGAACATAGCGCAATACGCCAGAGCTATCGTTGTCATCAGGAGCAGTACCACCACCGGCCAGTGCATCGCCGTTGGCATTGTTGATACCACCTTCTACTTCCATGATACCTTGTCCACCACCAGTACCTGCGAATGCAGTATTAACGCTGGCTTTACCACAGAGCACAATACCACCCCAGTCGCCCGAAGCAGGGTTGGGAGAATTGGAAGTAAATACGATCGGCTGGTCAACAGTACCGTTGGCCACCAGTTTGGAACCACGGCTAATTACCAATACAGCTACTTCAGAACCTGAATAAGCACCTTTGATCGTAACACCTGGCTCGATGGTCATCGTGTGATTACCCACCACATATACTTTATCACTCAGAATATAAGTATTGCCTTTGCGAAGTATAGTATCGGCATCGATACGGCCCTTCAGGGTATAAGTTGTGCCACCAGTACCACCATTGCCACCACCCGGCACAATGATCACTTCTTTTTCTCCGTCCATCTCGATTTTACGGCATCCTGTGATAAGAAGTGCCGAAAATGCGGCGAGGAAAAAAATCTTCTTTTTCATATTCTGTTATTTGTATTTTAAAGAGATTATAATATTGAGTAGTTAAAGTTCACACTGAAGGAAGAGCCAAAGCGGCGCGTAAAGCGGAAAGGATCGCTGCCTTTCTGAAAGCTGTCTTTACCACCGGCATTTTGATAGAAGTATTGTGTCTGATTCAGAATGTCAGTTACGTTCAACCGTACTTCGCCCTTATTCTTCAACAGTTTCTTGGCCACCTGAAAATCAAGTACAGCACGGGGAGCTTCAAAGATATCCGGAGAACCTGCACCCGCCGACTTATCACCTACCAGATAGATACGCTCGCCGATCTGGTTAAACAACAAAGTAGCGTTCAGCCCATGCTTTTGCAGGTCGTAGTTCAACCCCAGATTGATCAGATAAGGAGACTGGCCCTGCATAGGACGGTCAATGTCGATACCAGCAATATTGGCCTGAACCCGGCTTTTGATATAGGCCGCATTGGCCGAAAGGGTAAAATTTTTCAGACCGGAAATAAAATCGAGCTTTTTACGGAGTTCCACTTCAGCACCATAAGAATGGGCCTTATCCGTGTTCTGGAAGTTGAAGGTGCTCGCACCGCCACTCCCTTCGTTATAGATCTGTTCGATGGCGTTGTCGAAGTTTTTGTAGAATACACCAAATGTAATGGCCTCTCCAGCTCTTGGATACAATTCGTAACGCAGGTCGGCATTGGTGGCCTTCGTACGTTGCAGATCAGGATTACCCTGTACAGAAGCGTTCAATTCGAAATCGTACAGGTTGAGGAAAGACAACTCACGCAACTCAGGCCTGATCACGGTCTGTGAACCCGACAGGCGGATATTCGTCTTGTCATTGAGTTTGTAGGTAGCATTCAGACCAGGCAACCAATCCAATACTTCGCTATGCGTATGACGGGGATCGTATTTCTTCACACTGCCGATCAACTGATCGTAGTTCTCCACACGAACACCCCAAACCACCCGAAGCTTTTCAGTCAACAGATTATCGAACTGAATAAACCCTGCATTGAGGATGGTATTGGCGAGGTAGCGGAACGAGTTACCCTTGATCGCATCGAAAGCAAACAGGTTGCTGATAGGAGAACCATCTCCAAAATTCTCCGGAGCGAATATCTTATCTGCAGGTAAAAGACGTAGAGAAGCATTATCGCGGGGAAGATAGTTGGCAAACAGTTTGGCATCATACAAACGATCCTTGATCTGCAGCATGTAACCCCCTTTCACCGTCTGGCGTTGGCCAAACAGATCGAAGTTGTACGACAGATCGCCGCCGGCTGTATAAATATAGTCGCTCAGGTTCTGGAAGATGCGGCTGCCACTTTCCTGAGAAAGAGAGTTACCCGTCAGCAGGCTGTATGGATTGGTAGTTCCCGTGTTACGGGTATACACGATACGGCGTTGATCAGGAATATAACCATCCAGAATGTTGAAGGAGCCATACCATTTGAACCGGAGCGATGGCAGGATGCTGTGCTCGCCGGCCAACTGTGTCGTCCAGAAAGTGTTTTGCTTGAAGTTGATCTCAGATCCGATCACGTCGTTGGTCCGATCGAAATCCTGACCACTACGGCTGGTAAAGTAATTGGAAGAATTGACGTTTACAATCGATTTTACTGACACCTTATTACGTGGATCGATCTGCAGGCTAAGGCTACCGATGGCACCCGCCAACACTTCCTGTGTATAGCGATCATCATCGTAAGTATAGTTTTTCGAAACAGCCGAGCCCATGATGCTCACGCGCTGGTTCATCATGTCCACAAATCGATTCCTTTTATTATAGGTAACACCGAAAGAACCACCCAGGGTCTTATTGTTAAAGACCTTGGTAGTAAATCCGCCATTGGCCTGGAAAGAGATATCGAGAGGAGCATTCTGGGAAGTAGCGGTCCAGTTGTTGCCCATTTGCTTACCCATCGCCGTTTTCTCTGCTGGTGTCAGGATGTCGAAATTCGACTTGGTCGTATAACCCGGAGGCAACCCCCTGGTACCATCGTCGATACCCAGCCAATCCCATTTGCCGCCTTTGGCTTTATAAAAATCCTTACCGATCGTTTGCGTGTTGAATCCGGTACCGATCTGGACGTTCAGGAAGTTTTGAGAAGGAATGTCCTTGGTATTCACCTGGATCAAACCACCCGCCCACTCACCAGGATACTCTGGAACAAAGGCTTTGTTGATAACGATGTTATCGATCATCGGCGCGGGGATCAGGTCAAAAGAGAAAGTCTTACGATCGGGCTCTGTGCTGGTCAGCAGGATACCGTTCAGCATCGCCTGGTTGTAGCGGTCGGCCAAACCACGAACGACCAGGAATTTACCATCCTGCAAGCTCGCACCGGGTGTTCTTTTCAATACGTCACCTGTATTACGGTCGGGTGAACGGCGGATCGTTTCTGCAGAAACCACGGAGGCTACCGTACCCGTGTTCTTTTGGAAGGCGATCACCGCATTCACAGACTCCATACGGGCAGAGGTACGACGACTGGTAACAGTAACTGCACCTAATTCAGCACCGCCACGCTCCATCATGATGGACAGGTCATTGACCTGGTTGGCGGTAACTTCAACGTCGTTCACTACCTTGGCGGCGTAACCTACAGCCGTAAAAGTCAATTCGTATTTTTTGCCAGTAGAGAGAGTGAGTGTGAAACGTCCTTCCACATCTGAAGTGGTTCCTCCGGTGGCACCGGTGATCTTGATAGATACACCCTGGAGGGGTTCATTTTTACTGTTCAGGACTTTACCGGAGATCTTACCCGTTTGCGCAAAAGAAACTAAAGCTACAAATAGAAAGACCACTAACAGGGTGTACTTTTTGCTCACAACAGCTTATTTAATGTGGGGGCAAAAGTATCAGCACCATATTATCGCTGTATTACTGCAATGTTAAGGAATCATTAACTGCGCCTTTCTGCAGGCCCAATGTTAACGCAATATTACCCCAGCATGAAGGCAATGTTTCCTTAATGTTACCAATTGGTCAAAGAAGCCTTGAATCAGAAGAATTGTCCGTTTTTTGGTAGGAGAATACTAAAACCTGTATTGCATCCTGCAGGTGAAAACATTTGACTGCAGGTTGTTGATAAAACCTGCCGTCCGGGTACGCTCATTGTTCACGATATCGTACCAAAGCATGAACTTGAGGTGATCGTTCAGGTAATAATTGTAGCCAAAGCTCCAGGTGTCGTAGCGAATATCAGCGGCATTTAAGTTGTTATCCGGACCGCCAATCTCTGTCGCTTTCACTTCGGTGTTAGGATCGTACCAATCATACTTGACACCTACCTGGTGTTTTCTATTGACGATATTTTGGAGAAAGTAAATAAAGGCCCCGTCAAACTTTCTTATATAATACGGCACATCCAATAACAATCCCGGAGTAGCCGTTTCGTTGGCAGTAGCCGTTTGTGTTCCCCACCAATATTCGCCCCGCAACTCAGTAAGGCCCCACTTGTGTTTTAGTTTCAATTGCAGATCAGCGCCATGGTATTTGCGCGGAGCTTTGGCATGCAGGTTGGTTTCAGAAGAATCAACGGCAAAATATTTTGTCCCATTCGGCCGTGTACGGGTGAAGTACTCATACTTGGTATTCTGAATAAGGCCGCCATCGAGCACCGACACCCCGGCAGAAAGAGACAACCGGGAGGTCAAAGGCACCGGCTTAAGCGATAATCGTCCGATCAGATCTTTGTAGCTGTCAAATTCATTGGGCCCCGTAAGTCCCTGCCCGTTGAATAAACCAATGTCCAGTTTGAAATAACGTAAAGGGTGATTCTTCACCCGTGCGTCGAAACTCGCCATCGCGCCCAGGTCTCGTTCATTGCGCATCAGGATCTGCGACATCCTACCTCTTTCAGGCGACTCACGATCAACAGAAGAAACGTTCACCTCAAACCCGAAAGGGCGGGGAAACATACCCACCGTCAACTGCATCAACTGCCACTTGTTCTCGAAAAAACGCCCCCAGAAATCCCTGATCACCACGCCCCGTTCAGTTCCATCGAACTGAAACACAAACTGAACACCAGGCTGGCTTTTGTCGTTAAAGCGGGTATAGTCGATCCGTATCCGCCCCCGGCGCAACATAAACCGGTTATTCGACTGGGGTGCAAAATCACCACCATTGTAGGTGCTGACACCTTTCCGGTCAGCCGCCTGGAACTGCGGCTGCATGTATCCGCTGATGTTAACCCGGTCAAATTTCTTGTACAAATACAGCAATCCTTTACCTACTTCGGAAGTGGTGTCGATCATGTCCATTAAGAACTGAGCTTCAGCTATTTTCGCAGTCAGTAAAATGATAGGAAACATCAACAAAAAGCGGGCACTTAACAATATCTTCATACTTTCATAACATTGCAGCAAAGGTAGTTTCGGAAAAAACTACTATTGTTAAGAAATTATTACCAATTTAGCTCCACTTTAACCGTAGGGTATTAGTTCTATTTTTGCCACCAAATTATAATGGGATATGGGTTTAAACTCAATAATGAAGATTTTCATGCCGAAAGACAAGATCTTCTACTCACTGTTTGAACAGGTTGCTGTAACAGTGGCACAGATGGGCAAATTGATGAAAGATGTAGTAACCGAGCCAGACTACGATAAAAGGGCTGCCATTATCGCCCAGATCGAGGATATGGAGCATGTGAATGACGACTACACCCATAAGATCTTTACCGAGCTCGGCCGCAACTTCATCACCCCCTTCGATCGGGAAGACATCCACTACCTCGCTACAGCCCTCGATGATATCGCTGATTACATCTTCGCTTCTGCCAAAAAGATCAACTTTTATAAGGTAAACCCCAACGACCAGGGCATTCAGAAAATGGCCGACCTGATCGAACAAGCGTCCGAACAGATCAAAAATGCCGTCTTCGAACTCCGCAACATGCGCAACATGCGGCAGATCACAGATGCGCTGGTAAAGGTAAACAGTATTGAAAACCAGGCTGATGACATCTTCGATATGAGCATCGACCGGCTGTTCGAAACCGAACCCGATGCCAAGGAAGTAATCAAGAAGAGAGAGATCTACCAGGTAATGGAGATCGTGACCGACAAATGCGAAGATGCCGGCAACGTGATCGAATCCATTATCATCAAATACGCGTAGAATATTTGAAAATCAAAGATTTAGCCCCGAAGCTATTGTCAACAGCACCCAATTTAGGTTTTCAAATGCACTCTCTATGACTTTTCTGGTTATCATTATCATACTAGCACTGGTATTCGACTATATCAATGGATTTCACGATGCCGCCAACTCCATTGCGACCATCGTATCCACCAAGGTACTGACACCCTTTCAGGCAGTCATCTGGGCAGCGGTATTCAACTTCGCCGCCTTCTTCATTGCCAAATACTGGATCGGAGAATTCAAGATCGGTATGTCATTCGCCAAATCGATCAACGAGCATTTCATCACCCTACCGGTCATCTTCTCGGCACTGGTAGCAGCCATCGCCTGGAACCTGCTCACCTGGTGGTTTGGTATCCCATCGTCATCCTCACACACCCTGCTGGGAGGTTTCATGGGCGCCGCACTGGCACACGTAGGTGGTTTTTCAGAAGGAGGCTTCACCGTCATTAATTACAAAGTAGTATTACCCATCTTCGGTTTCATATTCGGTGCCCCACTCATCGGTATGTTCGTAGCCCTGGTCATTACACTTATCATTGTCAACCTTTGCCGAAAGGCCAATCCGTATAAAGCAGAAAGCTGGTTCCGCCGCCTGCAGCTCGTATCGTCCGCCCTCTTCAGCCTTGGCCACGGTAGCAACGACGCCCAAAAGGTATTGGGCCTCATCGCCGCCGCCATGGTCGCTGGTGGCAAACTCGACAACGTAGCACATATACCCGACTGGGTTCCCCTGGCTTGTTTCACCGCAATCGGTTTGGGTACCATGAGTGGCGGCTGGAAGATCGTAAAGACCATGGGCTCCCGCATCACCAAAGTGACCCCACTGGAAGGCGTTGCCGCCGAAACAGCCGGTGCGGCCACCCTGTTTTTGACAGAACACCTCGGCATTCCCGTCAGCACCACCCACACCATCACCGGTGCCATCATGGGTGTAGGAGCCACCAAGCGTCTCTCCGCCGTACGTTGGGGAGTCACCATCAACCTGCTCTGGGCATGGATCCTGACCATTCCGGTCAGCGCCCTGCTCGCAGCCATCGTATATTATATAGTACGGCTTTTCGTGTAAGATCCGCACCAATACAATAAACTTTTAACGAATAACATCGGCCGATCGCAATGCGATCGGCCGATGTTCGTTTTATACCATATGTTGCCATCTTGCGTCGTCTTAGGCCTGAAATTGGTACACGAGTGTTCTTTTTTTGGTATTTTGGCAAATAATCAATGACTTTTGCGCATCCATAAACTCATCTAATGAAAGGAATTATCCTCGCTGGCGGATCAGGAACAAGGTTACATCCCATTACGTACGCCATTTCCAAACAGATCATGCCCATCTACGACAAACCCATGATCTATTACCCCCTGTCTACCCTGATGCTCGCCGGCATCCGTGAAATACTCATTATTTCCACCCCCTACGACCTGCCACAATTCAGCCGGTTGCTTGGCGATGGTTCCAAACTGGGCTTAAAATTCTCCTATGCCGAACAAGCCGTGCCCAATGGCCTGGCCCAGGCATTCGTAATAGGCGCTGACTTTATTGGTAACGACCCCGTAGCACTCGTACTGGGCGACAATATATTTTATGGTGCCGGACTCGGCGCTCAACTCGAAAAGAATACCAATCCCAATGGAGGCATCGTATACGCCTACCATGTCAGCGATCCCGAACGTTATGGCGTAGTGGAGTTCGACAAACAAAAGCAGGTACTCTCCATCGAAGAAAAACCACTGCAACCCAAAAGCAACTATGCCGTACCAGGCCTCTATTTCTACGACAACGACGTGGTCCAGATTGCCCGCGACCTGCAGCCCAGCCCCCGTGGCGAATACGAGATAACCGATGTCAACAAAGAATACCTATCCCGCAAACAATTGACGGTTTCCATTCTCGACAGGGGTACCGCCTGGCTCGACACCGGCACCTTCGACTCCCTCATGCAGGCCTCCCAGTTTGTACAGGTGATCGAACAAAGACAGGGCATCAAAATAGCCTGTATCGAAGAGATCGCCTACCGCAAAGGCTTTATAACCAAAGAACAACTCGAAGCAATGGCACAGCCACTGCTGAAAAGCGGTTACGGCCAATACCTGATGAACGTTTTGAAAGAGAAAGCCGAATAGGGCCAACCCAGGCGGTAGATTGCCTGATTAGTGCTAATTTGCGCATTGTACTATACCCGAACAATACCGTACCCCTTACAGCAGTTAATATAACTGGTTAAAACACAAATATTCAAACTGGTCATCGCAGACCACTCACCATTCAGCATAAGATGAGCAAAATTCTTGTTACAGGCGGATGTGGCTATATCGGTTCGCATACCATAGTAGACCTGGTGGAAAATGGATACGAGGTTATTTCGGTAGACAATAACTCCCGCTCCTCCCCCCGCATATTTGAAGGCATCGAAAAGATCACCGGCAAAAAGATCAAAAACTATAAAGTCGACCTCTGCAATTTCGACGACACTTTCGCGATCTTCCAGGAAAACGAAGACATCACCGGTATCATCCATTTCGCAGCCTACAAGGCCGTCGGCGAATCGGTAGAACAGCCCCTGATGTATTTCGAAAACAACCTGGTGTCGCTGATCAACCTGCTGAAATGTGTGCAGGAGTTCAATATTCCCAATTTCGTATTCTCGTCTTCCTGTACCGTATACGGTAACCCCGATAAGATCCCGGTTACTGAATTGACGCCCCCAAAACCTGCTGAGTCCCCGTATGGTTACACCAAACAAATGGGCGAGCAGATCATCAACGAATTTTCCAAAGCCAACAGCAGCCAGTGCGTACTGTTGCGCTACTTCAACCCCGTAGGTGCACACCCTTCTATCCTGATCGGAGAATTGCCCATCGGACGGCCTGCCAACCTGGTGCCTGCCATTACACAAACGGCTATCGGCAAGCTGCCCCTGATGCAGGTGTTCGGCGACGATTACGATACACGTGACGGCTCCTGTGTGCGCGACTTCATCCATGTAAGCGATATCGCACACGCCCACACCCTGGCCATCCAGTTCCTCGAAGCTGGTAAGAACAGCAAACGCTGCGAAGTATTCAACCTGGGCAGCGGCAATGGATTCACCGTGCTTGAAACTATCAAGACCTTCGAAAAAGTCAGTGGCGTAAACCTGAACTATGTGATCGGCCCCCGCCGTCCTGGTGATGTGATAGCCATTTACGCCAACAACGACTTTGCCGTAAAAACCCTTGGCTGGAAGTTGAAATACTCGCTGGAAGACATGTTGCTCACTGCCTGGAAATGGGAGCAGCGTCTCAAATCAGACGAAAAATTCTACCAGAGCAAGCCGGCCGACCTGAATTAATTAGGAAGGATATATATTTGCACCATCAAATTTTGACCATGCTGAAAGATATACAGCCCACCGGGCAAAAAGATACAAGAAGCGGATTTGGCGACGGTATTGCCGAAGCTGCGCGTAAGAATCCCAACATCGTAGCGCTGACAGCCGACCTCGCAGGGTCTTTGAAGCTGAACCAGTTCATCAAAGAATTTCCCGAGCGCTTCGTACAATGCGGTATCGCAGAAGCCAACATGATCGGTATCGCTGCTGGCCTTACCATCGGTGGCAAGATTCCTTATACAACAACCTTCGCCAACTTCTCCACCGGCCGCGTATATGACCAGATCCGTCAGTCCGTAGCCTATTCTGGTAAGAACGTGAAGATATGTGCCTCCCACGCCGGTCTTACACTCGGTGAAGACGGTGCTACCCACCAGATCCTCGAAGACATCGGTATGATGAAGATGCTGCCCGGTATGACAGTGATCGTTCCCTGCGATTACAACCAGACCAAGGCTGCAACCCTCGCCATTGCCGACTATCAGGGCCCTGTTTACCTCCGTTTCGGCCGTCCCGTATGGCCTATCTTCACCAAAGTAGAAGATTTTGTGATCGGTAAAGCCCAGGTATTCTCCGAAGGTACAGACGTATCCATCTTCGCTTGCGGACACATGGTATGGAAAGCCATCGAAGCAGGTGTTATCCTCCAGGAAAAGGGCATCAGTGTAGAAGTGATCAACATCCACACCATCAAGCCTTTCGACGAAGAGGCTGTACTGAAATCTATTTCCAAGACCAAATGTGCCGTTACTGTTGAAGAACACAACATCATCGGTGGTCTCGGAGACTCTGTAGCGCAAGTGGCTGCAAAGCACCTGCCCATTCCCATCGAATACGTTGGCACCAACGATACCTTCGGCGAGAGTGGCACTCCCACCCAGCTGCTGGTTAAATACGGTCTGGATACCCCACACATCGTAGCAGCAGCAGAAAAAGTAATGAAGAGAAAATAATTTCCATAGTGCTGATAGCACAAGAGAAAGCCTCCTTTTCGAAAAAAGGAGGCTTTCTTATTTAGTCTATACCAAGACAGTTGTTCTGTTACTTATCCCAGAATACCAGCGATTGAAAAGGATTGATCGTACCCTGCTTGGCCACTTCCTCACCATTACCGGAGATCTCGGACTGGCGGTAGGTCAGGCGTTTGGGGCGATAAGCTGGATCAGCATTCGGACTCGCCAAAGATTGTGGCAGGGCAGTGGGAAAACCCAGTCGACGATAGTCGTTCCAGGCCTCGATGCTGCTGATGCTGTTGAGCGCCAGCCATTTTTGCTCTATGATGCGTTCGACCTTGTTGGTCGCCAGATCATAGTTGACCGCAGGCTGCGCATTGTAAACCGCAAAGCCGGTCACAGGTGTCTCAAAGTATTTGAACGACTCCTGGATACCAGTTTCATACAAAGCCTTCGCAGTTCCATTCGTCCAGCCACGCGCGGCGGCCTCCGCCTGCAGAAACAAACTTTCCGCATAACCCATCAGTAAAGTACCCGCAGTAGCCGACTTGAAAATAGCGCCTGCCTGGTTGCCATTCTCACCGGGCCCCAATAAGGGAGACGTATTGTTCATGCTGTATACATCATCATCGGATCCTAAAGGAACACCGGTGTAGTCTCCACCCGATTTAGGCTTTGCATAGAGCTTCGCCAGGCGGGGATCACCCAATGCTTTATAGGTATTCACGACAAAGGCAGTCGGTCGCAGGGTATTGTAACCCGCCGTCAATGCACCTTGTGGATTCTTGTAGTAACTGTCCCAGAAAGGATTTTGCTTGCCAGCCGTAAGCAGGTAGCCGGGATTCACCACCGCATTGGCATCCAGGTAGCCACTACCCTGTGCATTGATCTTCGCGATCTCCGCCGTCACATAGGCGGTATTACCGGTTTCACTCAGGCGCAATAGGGCGCGCAACTTAATGGTATTGGCAAACTTGATCCAGCTGGCCAGCGTACCTTTAAACAGCACATCATCAGTGCCCGGCTTTTTCGACAATACCGCCGCACCTTGAATATCCACAATACCGGTCGTGATCAACTCGATAGACTTCTGGTAAACCTGCTGACCTTCCTCAAAACGAGGAGTGGAATGTACGGTTCCCTGCACCGCGTCGTCGAAAGGAATATTGTTGTACAAATCCACCAGGCGCATGAAATGCCACCCCTGCATGATTCGCGCGATGCCGGCATAAGCAGCATCACCGCCCGCGGTAGCTTTCAACTCGATATCGCGGTAGTTGGTGATGATCTTATAAATATCCTCCCAGAAAGGGCGGCCATCCCGGTCGAAAGACATGGCTTCCACACCATAGGTTTCTTCCAGGCGAAACAAACTGACCGTAGAAGGTCCATCTACCGCCTTGGCCCAATAACCCGTCCATACCGCCCCCAGCTGGTTCAGAGAGCCATTCTCGATATTGACCGAGCTAACCAGTGCATTGGGAAGCAATTGTTCTACCGGCACGTTGACCGGGGCATTCGGGTTATCATTCACATCCAGGAACTTTTTGCAGGAGGTAAGCGACAAGGCCGTAAAAGCAACTATTATGATTTGATATATCTTTTTCATGATCTTCTTTCAATGAATGTTCTGATGAAAACTGTTAAAGCTATGCTGCGGCTTAGAAACCAACCTGCACGTTGAAACCCACCATGCGGGTAGGTGGCAGGTGACGCCAGCTCAGGTAACCTTCTCCATTACCACCCTGGTAAATGAACTCAGGATCGTTGTAAATATTAGCCTTGTTCCAGATGCTGAACAGGTTACGCCCGATCAGTCCAACAGTTGCGTTCTTCACGATCTGTTGGCCACTCAGCCACCTCGCTGGAATGGAATAACCAATGTTCAGCTCACGTAACTTAAAGAAGTCGGCACTCACCGCATAGTTGGATTGTACAGGGCCCACAAAGTTGGCCCAATAGTTACGGTCGCCATTGGTCTTTACCGTGGTGTTTGGTTCAAACTTGCCATCTGTCGTCTCGATCACCGAGTTGGGGATCACGAAAGACTGACGATCGTATTGCGTAGTCAACGGGCTCGTACCGTCGCTGATCATACGATTGGCAGCTTCAGAATACATGATCGCACCCATACGCCAGTCAAACTGAGCGCCTACATGAAAGCCTTTGAAATCAAAAGCCGTGTGGAAGCCCAGCTGCCAGGGCGGCGTGCCCGTACCGCCATTATACAGTTCGGTAGTAGCCACGGGATTGCCGGTTGTTTTATCCACGATCACCCGGCCTTGCGGATCACGTCTGTAGTCAGTAAACAGGTAAAGGTTATAAGGCTGGCCTTTCACCAGGTAGTTCTGGCGGAAAATAAACAGCCGGTCGAGTTCACCGTAGATCTCTTTCACCTCGCTCACCAGGTTGGTAGCAGTAATACCAATATTCCAACGCAGGTTGCGCTTGCTGATCACATCACCGTTCACGTTCAGCTCGATCACCCGGTTGCTCACCTTGAAGGCATTGGCCCAGGCCTCCGCATAACCAGTCGATCCGGGGACCGTAGTTTGAATGATACCGTCTGATGAGTTGGAGTGTACATAGGCAGCCTCTACGTTCAGGCGATTGTTGAAGAAGGCCAGTTGTGTCCCTATTTCGAAAGAAGTTACAAACTCAGGCTTGAGGTTGGCATTGGGATAAGTAGTGCCCAGGGTATAACCCGGTTGGTTGCCAAACGGGAACCCGTTGGTCTGGCTATAGGTGTTCTGCAGCGCATAAGGCGACAGGCCACCGACGTTACCCGTTCTGTTGTAAGACGCATATACCTTACCATACGAAATCGACTTGCTTTCCTTCAATGCTTTGATCGCATCGGTGAAGATGAATGACGTGCTGACACCAGGATAGAAATAAGACTGGTTGTCGGGATTCAACACAGACACCCACTCGTTGCGCCCGGTCAGCGTCACAAACAGAAAGTTATCGTAGCCAGCTGTAAACTCCCCATACGCGGCTACCTGGCGGTACCGGGTAATAGAAGAGGAACCACCCAATTCACCGGTACGATTGCCGGGATTGAAGAGGTCAGGTACCACGAGGGCAGAAGCGCTTAAGTTGACAGCCTTCGTTTCGTCAGTACGGATATTATTACCTACCAGCAAACGCGTAGAGAATTTGCCAAAAGTTTTCTCGAAATTCAGGATCAGGTCACTGTTGAGGCGACGGAAATCGTTGGAACCATCGTTGACACTGCCCGCGATATTCGTACGGCCGGCCGTGGTATAGGTAAACTTACCAACCGTAGCCCTTGACTGGGCATTGCGGTTGTAAAGCCCTACCCGATAGATCGCATTGAGCCAGGGTGCAAAACGATAGCTCAGCTCCACATTCGCATTCAGCGTTTGCTGCTTCGTTTCGGTGCGCTGGTTGGCAGCATTGAAGTAAGGGTTGGGTTGATTGGTGCTGAACCAGTAATTCGGGTTCGCATACAAATTATTCTGCCAGTCTTCTACTGCACCATAAGGAATATTGGAGGGCAGCCTGTACACGGTAGACCAGGGTTCGCTGGGCGTGATATCGTTCTTGTTCAATACATAGTTGATATTGTAAGCAGCCTGCAGCTTGCCAAATTTGCGGGTACCATTGAAGCGGGCACCTGTCCGGCGGTTCTTATCGCCCGGAACAATCCCCTTGGTATAGACATCTTGCGCAGACAGGAAGAAAGTAGAACGCTCGTCACCACCAGACAGAGAGATATCGTTTTGAGTGGTCATGCCCACATCAAAGAAATCTTTGCGGCCATCCTTGATCCCCTCATACGGCAGCTGCCATTGAGAGCCGTCGGGCAGCGCACCACCCACATTCTTCATAGAGCCATCGTATGTAGGTCCCCACGATTGGTATTGCGTGGGATTGTAAACACCGTTGAGTCCCATGCCATATTCATTTTGCTGGTCGGGCAGGCGCATGACCGACTCGAACAAAGTAGTATTGGTGTAATTGATCACCTGACGGCCATTACGCCCCTTCTTGGTAGTGATCATCAATGCACCATTCACCCCATCAGAACCATACACCGCAGCGGCATTGGCGCCCTTTAGCACGTTGATGCTTTCAATATCATTGGGGTTGATGCGGTTGATATCCGGAACCGGCACACCATCCACCACGTACAAAGGCGCGTTGTTACCATTGTGCGAGCGGATACCACGCAGGTTCACCTGCACATCGGGATCCACTTTACTGTCAAACATATTGATCCGCAAACCAGACACCTTACTCGCCAAACCCAGGATCGGGTTGACTGGTCTAGCCTGGTTGAGTTCCTGCGTACGGATGTTCTGACTGGCAGTACCCAGCTCCCGTGCAGAACGCTTGATACCCAATGCGCCCGTCACGATCACCTCCGACAATTGTTCACCGGTAGGTTTCAGCAGGATCACGAGGTTATCAGCCGCTTTTACTTCCAGCGTCAGATAACCTACAAAGGATACGATCAGTACATCGCCCGTTGCCGCAGCAATGGCAAACCTGCCATCCGTTTGTGTAAGGGCTGTTTGCTTCTTATTTTTGATACCAACACTGGCACCTTGCAGAAAGGCGTCGCCGGTAGCATCTTTCACCAATCCCGTAATGGTTCTCTCCTGGGCCGATACCCATAAGGAGGAAGCCATACAGAACAACATACTCAAGTAGATCTTGTACATAATTGCCTTTTATTATTTGGTCATTTTTTTCCGACCGCAAAATTCAAGGCAGCGCGTTTTGTACAAAGGAGAAATAACTACGCAGAAAGGAAAACAAGCCCGCCAGATAAGAGCCGCATTAGAATATGGCCTTTTAGCGTCATTACACCGTCATGCGGATTTTATTTTCCCGATATAGTAAATGCCCGGGAATCAAGCCCGGTTAATTTCGTGGACTGCAACTGTGTATTATGAACCCTGAACGTCCCGAAACCACCCCTGCATTCACCGGAGAGAACATCCACATTCCGGACTATTACTATTTCGAACTGCAGGAGTCGGAACACGAACAAATACACGAGAAGAAAATAGCAGGTACCCGCATGCAGGACAGGCTGTATGAACTGTTACTACCAGATGGCATTTACTTTTGGTATTGCCATGCAGCCAGCAATGAAACAAAACAGATAAGGGTAGAAAACCCACAGCCGTTCATCCATCTCCAATTCAGCATACGTAGCAACAGCATTTATCGATCGGCAAAGCAAGGCACTACTATCGCCAGCTTCGGTAACTACGAATACAATGCCTTGTACTTTCCCGCACAGGAAGCAGAAATAGAATGGCAGCCACAGGAATACACAGAGACCTTCGAACTCAATATAGTTCCCGAACTACTGGAAAAACACCTACCGCCCGGACACCTCTTCCTCGACATCATACGGCATAAAGGACATGGCAAGGTAGTAAAGTTCAATGAACAGAACCTGCCACTGACGCCACAGATCACCACCATCTTGTTTGACATGCTCAATTGTCCGTTGGAGAATCACTACAAGCGATTGTATATGCGGGGTAAAGTGATCGAGCTACTGGCCATCCTGATGCACCAGTCGGAGCAATACCAGACAACCTATGCCGCACATGGCTTGCGACAATCAGAATTAAAGAAGATGCAGCAGGCCCGGCAGTTGCTGCACAACAATTTGCAAAACCCCTGTTCGCTGATCGACCTCGCACACCAGGTAGGCACCAATGAGAATTACCTGAAGAAACACTTCAAACTCGTCTTTGGAAATACGGTGTACGGATATATACACGAGATGCGGATGCAACAGGCACGCACCATGCTATTGCAGGAGGAAGACATACGTAAGATCGCTACCGTCTCCGGCTACAAACATGTAAATCATTTTGTGACCGCTTTTAAGAAGTTCTTTGGCTACTCACCCATGAAGTTGAAACTGGGCATCCTTTCCTTCCTGCAAAGTTGCCTGCAGTACGCCTACCTCTTCGAGGGCGAATGGGGTTAAGCCTACATAAGGCTACCGCAAAAGAAAAAGCTGTATGAAACGCAATTACATCATGCGCCTCATACAGCTCAGCTATTTAATACTTTTTTATTACCCTTGTACAAATCCCAGCCGCTTCTCTACAGCAGAATCCAGGGAAGGCAGTTTCCTGCGCTCGATGAGGAAACTGGTCAGTCGCGCGATCTCGGCAAAGATGTAATGTTTATCCAACGCACCTTTCAGGTAGTCGCGCCCTGTGCTGCCACCGGTACCAATTCGGCTACCGATGATGCGGTGCACCATATTCATGTGACGGTAGCGCCAGGTGCTCAATTGCTCGTCGATCTCGAGCAGGCTATTGAGTAACTGAAAAGGCAATTGTAAAATAGGATAGCCACGGTACAGCATGATAAACAGTGCAGCCCGGCATGCCCGTGGGCTCAGGTGCCGATCCTGGTTGGCGGCGTTGTCATCAAATACCGAATCAAAGAAGGCCTGATTGTCGGCTTCAGCCGTGGCCAGACTTCTGACATAAATAGTGCGGTAGTTGTTCCAGAAATTGTCGATCTCGTCCACGAAGGGCATTCGTTCGAGCCAGTCGTTGAGCAGTTCGATAAAAGACCTTTCCTGTTCTACCTGCTTGATCAGGTCGACCTGGGCAGGTCGCAGCTGTGAGATATAATATTCCTGGCCAAAGCGGTGCTGAAACTTCAGTCCCAACTTAGCTTCGAGGATTTTGAATTGCCAGCTTTGGAAACCAGAGGCAGGCCGCAGCATATCCCGGAAGTCCAGGAAATCCATGGGCGTCATGGTCTCCATGATATCGATCTGGTGAACGAGTACCTTCATGATCTGCACCACGCGCGAGAGGCGGTGCACAATGGTTTGCAGTTCGGGCGAGTTGTCGTTGACAGCCGGCTTCTTCATGATCGCCGCCGCCGAATCTACTTCAAACAACATTTGCTTGAACCACAGTTCGTAGGTCTGGTGAATGACGATGAACAGCATTTCATCATGAGCATGCTGCTCATGCTTGTCGCTTTCGAGCTGCTGTGCATCCAGAATCTTCTCCAGTTGTAAATAGTCGCTATAGTGAACTCCGTCTGCCATGAATAAAATGTATTTATTTCCTCTTTGCCTTTCCTCCTCGTTGCCTAGTTGCCTCGATACCTTTTTGCCTTTCCTCCCTTACTCAAACTCATAACCGATATCCCGGCGGAAATACATGTCTTCATAACTGATCTGCTTCAGCACCTCCTTCGATTTGGCCACCGCGTTGCTGATGCTGTCGCCATAAGACGTAACGCACAATACGCGACCGCCACTGGTCACTACTTCACCATCCTTGGTAGTAGTGCCGGCATGGAACACGATGCTATCGGCAGGAACTGCCGCATCGAGACCAGTGATGGGATAGCCCTTTTCGTAAGAACCAGGGTAACCACCGCTCACCGCAACTACCGTACAAGCAGCACGGGGGTCTTGCTCGATCTTGAAAGTGTCGAGCCTGCCATTGGCCGTAGCCAGCAACAATTCTACCAGGTCCGATTGCAGGCGTGGCATCACCACTTCAGTTTCCGGATCGCCCATGCGGCAGTTGTATTCGATCACCATCGGCTCATCACCTACCTTGATCAAACCAACAAACACAAAACCTTTATAATCGATATTTTCCTTTTCAAGACCTTTAACGGTGGGTTCAACTACCTTTTCGATCACCTTTTTCATAAAGGCGTCATCAGCAAAAGGTACAGGACTCACCGCACCCATACCGCCGGTATTGAGGCCGGTATCACCTACACCGATACGCTTGTAATCTTTGGCTTCGGGCAGCAATACATAATTCTTACCATCCGTCAGCACAAAAGCACTCATCTCGATGCCATCCAGAAACTCTTCCACCACCACTCTTTTGCTGGCCTCACCAAACTTGCTCTGCTGCAACATCAGTTCAAACTCCGCAATCGCCTCTACATGCGACTGGCAGATCAGTACACCTTTGCCGGCGGCCAGGCCATCGGCTTTCAGCACGATCGGCAGTGCGTGCGCTTGTAAATAAGGAATACCTTCCTCATAATTAGAGGCATCGAACTCACGGTAGCGGGCAGTAGGGATGTTGTGACGCATCATGAACTGCTTGGCAAAGGCCTTGCTGCCTTCTAATTGGGCACCATATTGGGCAGGACCGATGATCGAAACGTGTTGCAGTGACACATCCTTGCGAAACAGGTCTACAATACCTTTTACTAACGGCTCCTCAGGACCGACCAACACCAGGCCAATTTCCTTGTCGAGCACAAACTGTTTAATTGCATCAAAATCTGTAACAGACATGTTAATATTCGTTCCGCACAATGCAGTACCTGCATTACCGGGAGCGATGTATAACTGTTGACACATCGGACTTTGCACCATTTTCCAGGCCAGCGCATGCTCGCGGCCTCCAGAGCCAAGGAGAAGAATATTCATAGCGTTCATGGGACTTTTTAACCGGTGCGAATTTCGGGCTTTCGCGGGTATTGGCGAATTTTAATTGATGTTTGGGGTTTGGGTTTAGAATTTATCGCTATTTTAGCCCGCTATGGGTCTGGTCACCCCAGCAGGTTGCAGCCCCCGTTGATCTTATCCCTACATTCATTTTTGAGAAATCAACCCCCACTTATAATATGACGCAGCCTCAAAGCGGCAAACATCCTAAAGGTCTATTCGTATTGTTCTTCACCGAAATGTGGGAACGTTTCAGCTACTACGGCAACCGCGCCCTGCTCGTACTCTACGTCGTCAACGTTTTGATGATGAGCGACAAGTATGCCCAGGACGATGTATACGGTAGTTACACCGGCCTGGTATACCTCACCACCCTGCTGGGTGGCTACGTAGCAGACCGGCTGTGGGGCAATCGCCGCTCCGTGATCACCGGAGGCTTCCTGATGGCCATCGGCCAGTTCCTCATGTTCTTCAGCGCTTCGTCGTATGATAATATTCCGATGGCACACACCATCATGTGGGTGGCACTGGTATTTATGATGCTGGGGTTTGGTCTGTTCAAACCCAATATCTCCACGCTGGTGGGTCAATTGTATCCCGAGAACGATAAAAGGCTGGACGCAGCCTACACCGTATTTTATATGGGCATCAACCTGGGTGCCTTTATCGGGCCACTCGTTTGCGGTGGGCTCGGCAACCAATACGATGAAAACGGGGCTGCCGTGAAAGAAGCCTTCAAATGGGGTTTCGCATCCGCCGGCGTGGCGATGCTCGTTGGTACATTCGCTTTCATCTGGCTAAAGAATAAGTACATCGTAAGTCCCACCGGTCAAGGTCTGGGCATTGTACCCAATATCGCCATGAAGAAGGAAACCGAAACCGGTAAAGAAACCACCGCCACGTCTTTGAAACACGTCGCTACCTGGGCCATAATAACCCTCGCTTGTATACTGGGCTTCCGGTTCCTGCTCGACTTCGACTGGATTGGTTGTTTCATCTTTGGCGTAGCCATCGGCGTAGCTGGTCTCATCATTACCGATAAAACCCTCACGCCTTCCGAAAGAGGTAGGGTAATGGTGATCTTCCTGTCGGCTTTCTTTGTGATCTTCTTCTGGTCAGCCTTCGAACAGGCAGGCTCTTCTCTGACGCTCTTCGCAGAACGTAATACCAACCGCAGTTTCCTGTTGAATACAAAACTGGGCACCATGATCCTCGGCATTCTGGCAGTAGCCGTTTTGCTGTACTTCTTCCTGCAAAGGATCATGGAAATACCCGTAGAGCTGAAAAGGATCTTTGCCGTATTGGGTATCGGGGCAGTGATCCTGGCAGTTTACCATTATATTCAGGGCACGCCCTATAACCTGACCGAAATTCCATCCAGCTGGTTCAACAGTGTGAACTCGATGTGGCTGATCCTGGTGGCCCCGTTCCTGTCGCAATTGTGGTCATGGCTGGGAAGAAAGAACGTAGAACCTTCTTCGCCCAAGAAACAGGCCATTGGTCTGATGTTCCTGGCAGGTGGCTACCTGCTCATCGCGTATGGCGTAAAAGACCGTACCGATGCGGCCAGCATGATCTGGTTGCTGGCCATGTATTTTATGCATACTGTCGGTGAATTGTGCCTCTCTCCCATTGGCCTTTCGCTCGTTAACCGCCTGGCGCCTGCACGCTTTACGTCTATCCTCATGGGCGTATGGTTCCTGTCGAATGCGGTCGCCAATAAATTTGGCGGAAAGCTCGGCGCCTTGCTCCCCAGCCAGGGTCCTACCAAGTTTGTGGGATACACGATCAACAACCTGTACGACTTCTTCATGGTATTCGTAGTACTGAGCGGTGTGGCTTCTATCCTCTTGTTCCTCTTGTCGGGATGGATGGAGAAACGCATGGGTACAGAAAAATAAAATTGCCGGAGCCCACGTAACTTGCGTGGGTTCTTCTTTTATACTACAAAAACTACATGATTTAAAAACAGCTTGTTATGGCGGAAAAGAAGTTTCAGCCTTTTGTGTCGCCCGAAACCAACATGGCCGAGTTTACGGTCAAATCGGTGCTCGTAGGGTCGGCCTTCGGAATTATTTTTGGCGCTGCAACGGTTTACCTGGCCCTCAAAGCCGGTCTCACCGTATCGGCGTCCATCCCCATCGCGGTAATGGCAATCACGCTCAGTCGCCTGTTCCTGCGCACCACCATCCTGGAGAACAATATCATCCAGACAACCGGTAGTGCCGGCGAAAGTATCGCTGCGGGCGTGGTATTCACCCTCCCCGGCTTTCTTTTCTTAAGCGAAAAGGGCAGCGCCGATTACTTCAATTATTTCACCATTCTCATCCTGGCCATCTTCGGCGGTATCCTTGGTACCCTCATGATGATCCCCCTCAGGAAACCGCTCATCGTCAAAGAACACGAAACCCTGCCTTACCCCGAAGGCACCGCCTGTGCCTCCGTATTGAAGGCTGGTGAAAAAGGCGGCGACTTTGCCAAAACGGCCTTCCTCGGCCTCGGCGTCGCTTTTGCCTATGCCTTCCTGCAAAAGATATTGCACCTGATAGCAGAAACACCCACCTACATTACCAAAGCCACCCATAAGTTTTTCCCGGCAGCGCGTACCAGCGCCGAGATCACGCCCGAATACCTCGGTGTGGGATATATCGTTGGTCCTAAGATCGGCGGCGTACTGGTGGCTGGTAGCGTATTGTGCTGGTATGTATTCATACCCTTCCTGGCTACCTTGGTACCCGGTGATGTAGTAGCAGCCCAATTGGCCAAGCTCGGTTACCTCGATTCCATAGCAACGGCAGGTGGTCCCGGTGGCTGGGATCCTGCCACCCACACTTTTGCAGACCTGCCAACAGCACTTTACCGTGCCTATGTACGCCAGGTGGGTGCGGGAGCCGTTGCAGCAGGTGGTTTCATCACACTGATCAAAACCATACCCACGATCATTTCATCCTTCAAGGGTAGCCTCGGCTCCCTGAAAGGCGGCGCCGCTACAGAAAATGTAAAGCGTACCGATCGCGATCTCTCTATGAAGGTGGTGGGTTTTGGTAGCCTGGCCATGATCCTGCTGATTTCTGTACTTCCCCAGTTGCCAGGAACCGGCTTCGGCAGCAAACTGCTGATCGGTATCCTGGTGGTACTGTTTGGCGCTTTCTTCGTAACCGTATCATCGCGCATTGTGGGCCTCATTGGTTCTTCCAACAACCCGATCAGCGGTATGACGATCGCTACCCTCATGGGTACCTGCCTGGTGTTTATCGCTGTAGGCTGGACCGGCAAGGTATATGAGCCCATGGCCCTCGTTGTAGGTGGCCTCATCTGTATCGCAGCGGCCAATGCCGGTGCCACCTCACAAGACCTTAAGACAGGTTATCTCGTAGGCGCTACGCCTAAATACCAGCAGATATCCCTGTTTATCGGCGCCATCGTTTCTTCGGTAGCTATTGGTCTTACCGTAAAGATCCTCGATACGCCAACACGCGACATGATCGCACAAGGCATCACCCACGCGATCGGTACCGATAAATACCCCGCACCACAGGGAACACTGATGGCTACCCTCATCAAAGGCATTCTTTCCTTCAACCTCGACTGGCAGTTTGTACTGGTCGGCGTAGCTATCGCGATCATGATGGAGCTGTGTGGAATCAAGGCGCTGTCCTTCGCCATCGGTATCTACCTGCCATTGGCAACTACCCTGCCCATCTTTATCGGTGGCGCCATCCGCGGCATCGTTGACTGGAGACATAAAAAGAAAGCAGATCCTACTGCGCCTGCAGAAGAAGAAGATCTTCGCAAGGGTAATCTCTTTGCCACAGGTCTCGTGGCCGGTGGTGCGTTGGCCGGCGTAATAGTGGCTTTCCTCAGTGCCAGTGACAATATCAGCGAAGGATTGCAAAAGATCAATCTGGAGCATGGTCTCACAGAGAGCCTTGGCCGTGACGGCTATTTTGGCCTGGGTGTTGCCTTTTTCGTTTTAATGGGCTTTATCCTGTATCGGGTAGGCATGCAAAAGAACAAAGAAGACCTCACGTCCATTCATTGATGTTAACAACGTAACACTTTAGCATAGGCTATACAGCCACGGTCTCAGGACCGTGGCTTTTTTTGTACCGTCATTCATGCCAGCTGTCGATAGACGGCGATCGGCAACGCTAGACCCGTACAGCTATCCGCCCCAACGCACTACGCCCGCGCCTGGCCCATTACGACATACCTGGCAACGACATGGATATCCGATGTCGGAAGCTATGCAGCCATGTTGCACGATTCGCAACCAAACCCTAATTCATCTTAAACGGAACGATCATCTCGAAGATGGGAATGTTCACATCGAACATCGATTTGTTGTGGAGATTTTCCATTTGGTAAGTGCCATACATCTTACCCATTTCGCTGCGCAGGTTGCAGCCACTCACATACTGATACCGCTCGCCAGGTTGCAAAGTAGGTTGCACCCCCACAACACCTTCTCCCTCTACCTCCCGGTTACTGCCATTGCTATCTACAATGTACCAGTGCCGGCGATGTAATTTTACAGGGAAATTGTTGTGATTTTCAATCGTTATGCGGTAGGCAAACATATATTCTCCAGACACCGGATTGGAGTAATCCGGCTGATAGAAAGTCTCAACGCTTATTTCTATGCCTTCGGAGATTTTGGATACCATACGATCTGTTTACCCGTTTAAAGGTAAACAAAAATAAAAACCAGGGGTAGTATTAGGGAAGATTTAATGGTATTTATTGGATTCAGATGCTAATTTTGCCCCGCCTTAAAGCAGTTTTCCCGCAGAATTACCCACTTACATTAAATATTTCACTTATGAAAATAGCAGTAGCTAAAGGTGATGGAATCGGACCAGAAATAATGGACGCAGTATTGAAGATCTTTGAAGCCAACAAAGTCCCCCTCGAGTATGAAGTAATTGAAATGGGTAAATGGGTATTCGATAAAGGTTTCTCCAATGGTATGACCCCCGAAGCGCAAAACGCGATCGAGTCATTGGGTATGCTCTTCAAAGGGCCCATGGAAACACCCAAAGGCAAAGGCGTAAAAAGCGTAAACGTAACTGCCCGTAAAACCTGGAATACATTCGCCAACAAACGTGTATTCCAAACCCTGCACGGCGTAGATACCGTATTCTCCAAAGCCGGTATCCCCATCGACATCACAGTAGTTCGTGAAAATATTGAAGATACTTATGGTGGTATCGAGCACATGCTCACCCACGACGTAGCACTTAGCCGCCGCTTCATCACCAAACCTGGTAGTTTACAGGTAATCCGCTACGCTTTTGAAATGGCCAAGCAAAAGAAAGCATCCCGCATCACCTGCGGTCACAAAGCCAACATCATGAAGCTCACCGACGGCCTGTTCCTCGAATGCTTTTATGAAGTAGCCAAAGAATACCCCGAACTGAAAGCTGACGATATCATCGTAGACGACCTTTGTATGAAGCTCGTTACACGTCCCGATACCTTCGATGTAGTAGTACTCACCAACCTGCAGGGCGACATCGTATCCGACCTTTGTGCCGGTCTCGTAGGTGGCCTGGGGTTTGCACCTTCCGCCAACGTAGGTGACCACATCTCCATCTTCGAAGCTGTACACGGTACCGCTCCGGATATTGCCGGAAAGAACATTGCCAACCCAACTGCACTGCTGTTGAGTGGTATCTCCATGCTCCGTCACCTCGGCCTCACCGAGAATGCCGCAGTGATCGAAAACGCCCTGCTGTATACCCTCGAAAGCGGTGTACACACCGGCGACTTTGGTGATAAATCGACGGCTAATGCCAATACCACCCAGTTCGCCGATGCCATCATCAGCAACTTTGGTAAGCAGCCCGCACACAATCCCAAAGAAGTAACGCCCAACCAGCCAGGTACCCCCACTCCATTCAAACTAAAAGAGAATGCGATGATGGAATCCAAGGAAGGCGTACAGGAAAATATCGTAGGCGTAGATATGTTCATCGAGAGCAACGAACAACCCCTCTCCATCGCAACCAAATGTCAGCGTCACGCGGGCGTAAAGTTCAAGCTCGTCAACATCAGCAACCGTGGTACGCAGGTATGGCCCACCGGTTCCGTGTATACCAACCTCGTCAACGTCTACAACGTACGTTTCGAGTCGCTGGATGGCGAACCGCTCAACCAACAGGATATCCTCGGTCTGTATGTAAGCCTCAGCGGCAACTTCAAGATCTGTTCTTCCGAGTTGCTCAACATGTGGGGCGATAAAAAAGCCTACAGCCTGGCACAAGGACAATAACACAACACGCGGGCGTCACCTGCGTATTCATATTACACAGCCCACACCTGACCGGTGTGGGCTGTTGCCTTCTATACCACCTGCACGTTGTTGGGTAACATTTTCGTAAATTGCCGGCGAGGCCACCTGCCTGCCATCGACAACGACTGCACGACCTTCATGCCGGCCTGCCATTTCAAACAGTAAAAAGAGAGCGTATGTCAGAAAAACACCGCCAGTACACCAACAACGAAGTCACCGTTTTATGGAAGCCTGAGCAATGCATCCACTCCAAGGTATGCTGGACACACCTGCGTGAAGTGTTTGACCCGTTCAAACGTCCTTGGGTGAATATAGAAGGCGCCACCACCGACAAGATCGTGGAGCAGGTAAAACGTTGTCCCAGCGGAGCATTGAGTTATTACATGAATACAGCGGAGCCACAGGCAGCAGAAGATACCGCACTGCAGGAGCCCGCGCAGGAAGCTGCTGCCGCCCACGCCACAGAAGTAGCCGTGAGCCTCAATGGCCCCTACCTCATCAATACACAATGCATGATCAAATACCCCGATGGCCGGGAAGAACTAAAACAGGGAACAGTGGCACTCTGCCGCTGCGGCGCCTCCAACAACAAACCTTACTGCGACGGCAGACATAAGCAGATTAATTTTGTGGGATGAGACAGCAGCGAGACAACGAAGGTACCTGACAATTACCGGAAGAGTCGACTAAGAGCCGGTCTGGAGAAATAATCAACTTACAGTATCCAGATCCACAACAATACGAAGAGTATCACCAGCCATACAATGAAGGACAAAACCAGCGGCAACAAACTGCCTTTGATCTTGAAGGCCGCCCGCTCCTGCGAACCGATCATCAGCTGCCGCAAGGATACAAACAGGAAAAGGCTGGCGAGCCCAAATGGGATCAGCAGGATCACGCTGACCACAACAGCCATGAGCGTTCCGAAAATGGCGTCGCCCATAATTATCCGATTTTCTTAGCCTTGGTGTACCCGTTCTTCACCATAAACTGCATCACCTTATCGCGCTGGTCGCCCTGAATGATCACTTCACCATCCTTCACTGCGCCACCGGTACCGCAAAAATTCTTGATCTTTTTGCCCAGCTCTTCCAGGTCCGCGTCAGTACCTACAAACTGCTGTATTAAAGTCACGGCTTTACCGCCGCGGTTCTTCGTATCGAGCCGTACTCGCAACGGTTGCTGCGCAGGCGGCAGGGTCGCCGCATGTTCACGCGCTTCTTCTTCGAACCGGAAATTGGGATCGGTGCTGTATACAAATCCCTGGCTATCGGGTTTATTCTTCTTGCTCATGGCAATGCGTATTAATGTTCTGGAGAAAGTTAACAAAGAGGTTCAGATAAAACAACTCATTGGATCACCGCAACCAATACCAATCAAAAGATCTGTCCTTATTTGATCGCCGCCTTCAAACTCAGGTCCAGGCTTTTTGCCTGATGGATCAAAGCGCCCACGCTGATATAATCGACGCCCGTCTTCGCATAGGTTTCAATATTGTCGATATTGATCCCGCCACTGGCTTCCGTTTCGAGCTTTCCATCCACGATCTGCAGGGCCTCCACCAACTGCTCAGGTGTGAAATTATCCAGCATAATGCGGTTCACCTTTCCAAACGCGACCACCCGCTTCACTTCATCGAGGTTGCGGGTTTCCACTTCTATCTTCAGCGCTGGGTTAACTTCCTGTACATAGGTCCAGGCCCGGTCGATGGCTTTTTCCAGACCACCACAATAATCGATGTGATTATCCTTCAGCATGATCATATCGTACAAACCCATCCGGTGATTGTGTCCACCGCCGATTCGTACCGCCTCTTTCTCCAGCAACCGGAAGTTAGGCGTGGTTTTACGGGTATCCAGCACTTTGGTCTTGTAGCCTTTGATACGATCGCTGTAGCTATGCGTAAGCGTCGCAATGCCACTCATGCGTTGCATACAATTCAACACCAGCCGCTCGCATTGCAGGATGGTATGCACAGAAGCCTCCACTTCAAAAGCCACCTCACCGGCCTGCATGGCCTCCCCATCTTTCTTGAAAGGCGTAAATACCGAGGAAGGTTCTTTGTACCGGAAAACGGCAGCGGCCACTTCCATCCCTGCAAGGATGCCGTCTTGTTTGATTTTAAGGATTGCTTTCCCTGCCGCATCGGCCGGGATACTACTTAAGGTAGAATGATCGCCATCGCCAATATCTTCTGCCAGTGCAGCTTTGATCAATATATCCAGTTGCTCGTCGAAAGTTAGCATGCGGCAAAGATAAAATAAATAAAAAGACCCATGGCGTTGGCCATGGGTCTGGAGGTGTTTCTAAGGATCAATGAATCTATTCAACTTGTTCGAAGCCCATTTCCTGCACCACTTGCTGCTCTCCCTTCTGCTTCATAAAGAATTTTGTACGATAGTTGCCATTGGTGGTTTGCAAAGTGCCTACACAAAACAAGGATCCATCTTTATTCTCTCCCCGGTGCTTGATCTGGAAGTTCTTCACCTTGTTGTTGGAGAAGAAGTCCTTCAGGATCATTTCAGCCTGACTTTTGCTGTAATTATCACTCTTGCCGGGAAGGGATATATCCACTCTGCTGTCGAAATACCGTGACAATTGATTGGCATTGCCGCTACGCATAGCAGATACAACATCGTCAATTGAATAGTAGTACGAAGTGAATGAGACCAGGAATAGTGCAAAGACTATTGTCGCCAGCCTCCCTTTGTTATTCATAAGTGCAATTTTTCTGGTACAAAAAGCGCTAAATCCATGCCAAAGTAAGAATACGTTGAAAAAATACTAATCCCTGTGTATTACTTACCTTTGCCACCCGGAACCAAGACAAATCTAACATAATCATATCGTTATATGCCAACCAGCAAAGCAATTTTAGTGATCATGGACGGCTGGGGCCTCGGACAGGTGAAAACCGCCGACGCCATCCAGAACGCCAACGTACCTTTCGTCAGCTCCCTCTATGCAAAATACCCAAACACCACGCTGGTAACCTGCGGAGAAGCCGTGGGATTGCCTGACGGACAAATGGGCAATAGCGAGGTCGGTCACCTCAACCTGGGCGCCGGTCGCATTGTGTACCAGGAACTGCAGCGCATCAATGTAGCCGTACGCGACGGTTCATTCAACGAAAACCCCGTACTGCTCGATGCCATCCAGTACGCCCTGACCAATAACAAGCCCCTGCACCTGCTCGGACTCGTCAGCGATGGTGGTGTACACTCGCATACCCTCCACCTCAAAGCCCTGGTATCGCTGGCAGCCAGCAAAGGATTGAAAAACGTGTTTATCCATGCCTTCACAGATGGCCGTGACACCGATCCCAAAAGCGGTCTAGGCTACCTGAAAGACCTGCAGGAGCACCTCAATAAAACAACTGGTAAGATCGCCACCGTCAGTGGTCGTTACTATGCCATGGACCGCGACAAACGCTGGGAGCGGGTGCAACTGGCCTATGATGCGCTCGTAAAAGGCGTAGGAGAAAAAGCTACCGACGGCCTCGCCGCCGTAGAGCAGGCTTACGCGCACAACATCACCGACGAGTTCATCAAACCTACCGTGATCGTAGGTGCAGACCAATTGCCCCTCGCCACCATCCAGGAAGGCGATGCAGCCATCTGCTTCAATTTCCGCACAGACCGTTGCCGCGAGATCACCCAGGTACTCACGCAAACCGATATGCCCGATCATGGTATGAAGAAGCTGAAGCTGAACTATACAACCATGACGGATTACGATAAGACCTTCCAGGATGTACATGTCGTATTCGAAAACGACAACCTCAACAACACCCTGGGTGAAATACTGGCGCAAAACGGTATGACGCAGATCCGCATCGCCGAAACAGAAAAATACCCCCACGTATCTTTCTTCTTCAGCGGTGGCCGTGAAGTGCCCTTCGATGGAGAACGGCGTATCATGGTGCCCTCCCCCAAGGTGGCAACCTACGATCTGCAACCCGAGATGAGCGCGATCGAACTGACCGATGCCATCGTACCGGAGATCGAAAGTGAAAGCGTAGATTTCATCTGCCTCAACTATGCCAATGCCGACATGGTAGGCCACACGGGCGTATTCCCGGCAGTAGTGAAAGCAGTAGAAACGGTAGACAAATGCGTAGAACGCGTGGTAACAGCTGCCCTGGCACACGGCTATACCGTATTCCTGACCGCCGACCACGGCAATGCCGACTTCATGGTCAACAGCGACGGAACCCCCAATACAGCGCATTCGCTCAACCTGGTTCCCCTGTTCGTGATCGACAAGGACTGGAAAGGCACCGTAAAGCCTGGAAAACTGGGCGACCTGGCACCTACGATCCTCACGAAAATGGGCCTGCCCATTCCGGCAGAAATGACCGGCAACGTACTGATCGGATAATTCAACCTGATTAGCATAACCTGGCCGCCACGAATACCATCGTGGCGGCTTTTTTTTGCCCTCCCGGATCCTATACACGGGTCTTATTCAGCATGTACGCCGAATGGGTGCCTCCAGTTCAGGGATAGCACTGGTAGTGCTCGGGGAGAGTACGCGGAAAGCACTAAAACCCTGTATAGTCCCGATAGGGTACCCGAGCTATTGCCGGGCATTTGCAGAGTAGTCCGCATACATTCGGCATACAGTACAAGTACACTATTCGCCCTATCGCCATGCTAATGTCATGACATTTTTCTCAAAACTTGGAATGCCCCTGGTTGGGATTGTACATTTGCAGCGGTCTAAAGGGTGCCGCTCCCTACTCGCTTCCATACCGCTCCCATGGCGCTCCCATGGAAGTGTAATGAAAATAGCACAACTTTTCTAAATCAATCACTTACACCAAAAGCGATAGGGCCCCGAGTGTCCCTGCTACAGCAATGACTTTCACAGCCTTTCCGCCATGCCTTTCGCCTTCCCCCCAGTCGCCTTGCTGCTTTTCCCTCAGATGCCTCGGTGCCTTTCTTCCTGCCTTCCTCCCACCCCCATCACGGCAACTTGACGGGCATTATTTTTCGACGGCGCGCAGCTTTTACTGCGGGAAATTGTCTAAATTACAGGGCAACCAAACGGTTTATATGACCGAAGAAGCCATTTTACAAGGCTGTTTACAAAACAACACGACTGCCCAACGGGAATTATACCAACGGTATAGTCCCAAAATGCTGTCAGTTTGTTATCGGTTTGCCCACAACCGGGAAGATGCAGAGGATATGTTGCAGGAAGGGTTCATCAAAGTATTTTCACAAATACACACCTTCCAGAATAAAGGCGCGTTTGAAGGCTGGATTCGCCGGATCATCGTTCATACCTGCATCAACCATTTGAAGAAAAACAAGAAGTTTAATGAAAGCGTAGACATCATACACGCTACGACAATTCAGGTACGGGAAGAGTCCGTTCCGTCGATCGTACAGGCCAAGCAGATCGTTGAATGCATTCGCCTGCTGCCCATCGGATACCGGACCGTATTGAACCTGTACGCCGTAGAAGGTTATTCGCACAAGGAGATCGCCGAAATGTTGGACATCGAAGAAAGCACCAGCCGCTCACAGTACACCAGGGCCAGGCAGATGCTGGAAGATATTCTGGTTAAGAAGAAAATCATTCAAAAGCCAAAAGAAAAGATCAGCTGGCTTGGGATGACCGCGGGACAGTAACGGAGAGAAACCTGATTGTTGCTATGAAACTAATCCTTTGAAAAATGCATACCCGTACAAACACCAACGATTATGGAGCGCGGTTTCTACAATGATGAATTTGAAGAACTGTTAAAACAGAAAGCTGATCAATACAGGATGTATCCTTCCGAACAGGTGTGGAAGGGCATCAACCGCTCATTGCATACCCGCAAAAAATGGTACTGGCTCGGTTTCCTCCTCTTCATTTCCGGCATCGGTTATTACGCCATCGACCAGCTTATTACCCCCTCCAACAACAAACAACAAGCTTCCGTTAATAAATCTGCCACCGATCATACCACCACCGACGCTGTGGCAGACCGTGAAAAAGCACGCCGCCAAACAGCCGCCATCCCTTTCCTCGGCGCAATTATCCAGAAAGGGCAACGCAATGATCCGGCCGGCACACCAAGGTCCTTTGTCACCAATCCCGACAATACATTCGTCGGTCCCACACGGATCATCATTCCGCCGATCCCTATGACCGGCAACGATCCGGCCTCCAACACCAATGAATCGATGGCGGAAGCGGGCACAACCAACACCGGTAAGCCCAAGTCAGGCAAACCGTCCCTTGCCGACCGCCTCGCCATCCTGTCTGCTAGCGACAAAGACATCAATACGCCCATCGAACTCAACAGGCTGATGCTCTTTAAAGACCTGTCCGCGCCTCCGCTGGAACCAGAAGCTACGCCGGCCCCCGAAGTAGTACCCCCCAAGCTGACCGACGCCGGACTCGAAGCAGATGAACAGCGCATCAACTGGATGCAGCAGTATGCCGTATACAACCTGAAAGTGCCTAAACTCAAGCGCCTCAGCTGGCAGCTCTCGTTTGCACCTACCATGAACTATCGTAAACTGACCAGCAACGATGCCTCCATACCCAACGACATCAAGAACCTGCCCGTCAAACAAAATGTAGCCGGCGATCCCAATAAACTGGTGAACCACAAGCCAGCACTCGGATTTGAACTGGGCTCCCATTTCCAATATGCCCTGACCAAAAACCTGCAGATCCGGGCCGGCGCACAGTTCAACTACTCCCGCTACGCCATCCAGGCTTATGGATCGAATGCGTCTGAGGAAGCCACCATCGCACTCAACAGCAGTTCCAACGGCTACACCTTTGATTCCCTTACCAAACAAACCCGCATCAGCAATGTCGCCGGCGACGTATCGGAGAACCTGCAGAATCAGTATTTCCAACTGTCACTGCCCGTAGGCTTCGATTATAAAGTGCTTAGTGCCGGTAAATTACAGATAGGCCTGGCCAGCACCATCCAGCCCACCTTCCTGATCAACCGGCAGAGCTACCTCATCACCACCGATTATAAGAACTACACCCAGGAACCATCGCTCGTAAGAAGGTGGAATGTCAATGCCGGCGCAGAGATCTACCTCGCCTATAAATCAGGCGATCTCAAATGGCAGATCGGCCCACAGTTCCGCTACCAGCTGTTCTCCAGCTATGTCGACAAATATCCCATCCGCGAATACCTGATGGAATATGGTCTCAAGATCGGTGTTACGAAAGCAATCCGCTAACCAATCACCCCTCAAGCACGCCGTATTCTACTTACCACACAATTATGCCCGACAGCTGCCGTTATATCCCACAGCAGCCTTTAATTTATTATCTATCTTCCCATCATGAAGTTCATTCCGGTATTCCTGATCCTGCTGATCATTGTAGCCTGTAAAGACCAACCTGCCCATCCTGCTAACGAGCCCGAAACCATCGGCGTCGATTCAAGCAAACTGGCGGCAGATACCGGAGGCACCTTTCTCCCCATCCAGGACCTCATCCGGGAAGACATCCGCCACGTCGATTCCTTTGCAGGCGGCATCCTGCGCAAGTCTACCATCAACGGGAAAATGGACTCGGCTTTTATAAAACCAAAAGCCTTTCACCAGGCCGCAGCAGCCTTCCTCATCCCCGAACTGGAAGCCGACACCTTCCGACACTCCTTTACCGAAAGTTCGTTCATGGATGAGTCGGTAGACCAGATACAGTTTATCTACACCCCCAAAAACGCCGCCCAATCGCTGCGCAACGTGGTGGCCTATATCACCCGCACCCCCAACGGCGACCAGATCAGTCGTTTCTACTACGAACGATCCTACCGCGCAGGCGATACCGCCATCGACCAGAAATTTACCTGGAAAACCCATCAGTACTGCTACATCATAACCGTCAAACAACCCGCAACCGGTCCCGCCATTACCCTGGTAGACAAATACATCTGGGATCCGGAGCAGTTTGGACAGTAGTCATCCGCGCCCCACATACCCAAATACAGCATTCCATCGCCTGACCAACCCTCCCGGTTCGTACGAGTGCCACAGGATTCGTACATTGCACCTTACCTCCCGGAGGGATGAGGAGCAATAAGACATGACGGCACAGGAGTTTCAAAATATAGCACATACCATTCCGGTCAATCCCGGTATATATAAATATTACGACAGTCAGAATACCCTGCTCTACGTGGGGAAAGCCAAGAGCCTGCGCAAAAGGGTAAGCTCTTACTTCGTAAAGACATTTACTTCGTACAAGACGCACGAACTGGTGCAGCGCATCCACCACATCGAATTCACCATCGTAGATTCGGAGCAGGATGCCTTTCTGCTGGAAAACTCGCTCATCAAGCAGTTCCAGCCCCGGTTCAACATCAACCTGAAAGACGATAAGACCTACCCTTATATCGTCATCAAAAAAGAACCATACCCGCGTATCTTCCTCACCCGCTCGGTCATCCCCGACGGGTCCGAATACCTTGGCCCCTTCACATCGGTAGGCCGGGTACGCGAACTGCTGGCCTTTATCCGCAACAATATTCCGCTGCGCACCTGCAAGCTCAACCTGACCGACAACAATATCCAGCGCAAGAAATTCAAGGTCTGCCTGGAATACCACCTGGGCAATTGCAAGGGCCCCTGCGAAGGCCTGCAAACCCACGAGGACTACCGCGATGGTCTGCAACAGATTCGGGATATATTAAAAGGTAACCTGTCACCGGTCATCGGTCATTTCAAAGAAGAGATGAAAGAAGCCGCAGCAGACCTCGCCTTCGAAAAAGCCGAGATCATCCGCAAGAAGCTGGAACACCTGGAACAATACCAGGCCAAATCCATCATCACCACCAACCGCCTCATGAACGTGGATGTCTTTTCACTGCTGCGCGATGGTGACCAGGCCTATGTCAATTACCTGATGGTGCAAAACGGCACCATTGTACAAACACATACTTCCCAGCTCGAAACCCACCTCGACGAGCCCGATGAAGAAGTGCTCAGCTTTGCGATTGCCCAGCTACGCAGCACTTTCAACAGTCTGGCCATGGAGATCGTCGTCCCCTTCGAGGTCGACTACACGGAGGCCAATGTACTCATGACCATTCCCAAAGGGGGGGATAAAAAGAAGCTGCTAGAGCTGTCAGAGAAGAACGTCAACTATTTCCGGGAAGAACTCAAGCGCCGTAAGATGCTGAAGCTGGAAGGCAAAGACGATTCGGAACGAAAGGAAATACTATACCAGTTACAGGAAGACCTGCAACTGCCCCTGGCGCCACTGCACATCGAGTGTTTCGATAACTCCAACTTCCAGGGCAGCTATCCCGTATCGGCCATGGTATGCTTCAGAGATGGCGTGCCCAGTAAGAAAGATTACCGTCATTATAATGTGAAGACCGTAAAAGGGATCAACGACTTTGCCACCATGAAAGAGGTCGTATACCGGCGCTACAAACGCCTGCGCGACGAAAACCAGGAATTCCCCCAGCTCGTCATCATTGATGGAGGTAAAGGGCAACTGGGCGCCGCACTGGAAAGCATTGAAGAACTGGGCCTGCAGGGCACCATGACGGTCGTCGGCCTGGCAAAGAACGAAGAAGAGATCTTCTTCCCCGGCGACCAGGAGTCGGTCAAATTGCCCTACCAAAGCGAAAGCCTCAAACTGATCCGCCGCATTCGCGATGAGGTACACCGCTTTGGTATCACCTTCCACCGGCAAAAACGCAGCAAAGGCACCTTCAAGAACGAGCTGGAGCAGATCAAAGGCGTCGGTAAGAGCACCATCGACCTGCTGCTGAAGACGTTTAAATCCGTTAAGAAGATCAAGGAATTGCCCGAAGAAGAGCTGATCAATACCATCGGGGCTTCCAAAGCCAAACTGATCCGCGCGCATTTTGCGGAGGGGAACGAAGGTGCAGACGGCAATAGTTCGCTTGTTTCAGGCGCAAAATCATCGTCGCAGAATGCTTCAGCAGAGGAGATGTTGTCGCAGGAAAAAGAAAATGAGGGCGGGATGGAAGAAGATATCGACTCCACAGTCGACAATGATTGACCACCTACCCCTATCCCGCAAAAAGGGCCTGCCCTGGAAAGAGCCGCCCATGCTAACCTATGAAAAACACCTAAGTGTGCGATTGGACTATTGAATAAGCCAGGTGCCACTGGCCGCTATGCCGGAGCGATGATTGTTAATTACCATTTCGCTTCGCATCCTGCCGCTGCTGGCGACGTTCCATCAACTCTTTCTGCAGCACCGTTCCGAAATCCTTTTCGGCTTTGAAGAAGGCATTGACCTTTTCCGGAGAGAGCGCCTTGGTAAACTCACTGTTATACTTCTTGCGGATGGCCAGCATCTTCTCTTCGATCTCGATCTCCGTTTCCTTATTCACCCGGCCATCGATCCGCACTTTACGGATCTCTGCCGCATATTTGTTGTAAATAGGCCAGAACTTCTGCGCTTCATCGGGAGAGAGGTTCAGCTTCTGGGTGAGATAGGCGATCTTCAGCGCCTCTACCCGTCCACCCGGCGTTTTCTTATCGTCATCGTCGCTTTGCGCCACGACAGCCGATGCCAGGGTCAAAAACAGCGAAACTATCAGTAATAACTTTTTCATGATCGTAGGGGAATTAGTTGGTAGCAGTTTGTTGGGTAAGCAGGTTTTGCTCCAGGTATCGTTGGATCTCCTCGTCGGATACATTTTCCAGCAGACCACTCAGGTCACCCGATTCGATCTCGGGCCTGTTGTGTACAGCCAGCAGATCCGAAGCAGGCATCGGCGCCGATTGAGTTTCCAGGTAGCTCTGCAATTCGTCTGTCGACAACTTCTCTACCTTGTTAGCTACATCGGTGGGCGCAACACCGGATGAACCGGCATACCACCACGCACCTACCGCGATCACCCCGGCCACCACAGCCGCAGCTGCATACCGCACAAAACGACGCACCGGGAAAGATACTACTTTGGCAGGTGTCGCCACGGGTTTTACCTGCTCCAGTACCCTTGCCGGCAACTGCTCAAAATAACCGGCAGACACCTGGTAAGTAGGCATATCCTGCAAACCAACCAATACAGCAGGCAGGTTTTCCAGCTCTTCGTTCACGGCATCGAGCGCCCGCGCGCCAGACACCACATTGTCTTCCAGCCCGGCAAAATAACCGGGAGGCGCCCCAAAGGGCATTTTTTTACCGATACCGCTCAGGAGCGGCGACAATACCGACAGCTCTTCTTCAGCACTCAAACCATCGTCTTCGGCTTTTACACGCTGCAGGATCGTAGCTGCCAGCTGATCGAAATAGCCGGCAGGCACCGAATAGGTTGGCCCCGCAGCTTCCTGCAGAACAGGTGGCAGCGCTTCTTCCTCCGATCGGATCCTGCTAAGTATCAGGTCAGGTAGCGTGGAAAAATAGCCGGCTGGAACGGAGTAGGGATTGCTACACCCTAATTCGGCCACTTGCGGACTAATTTCCTGCAACTCGTTTAATATGTTGACACTGTGCTTCATGAACTATGTATAAGACCCTTACTGTTAAGGGAAGTTTAATGGTTCAGTATATAATCTTCTATTTTTTTCACGGCATGGTGATAAGAGGCTTTCAAGGCACCTTCAGAGGTTTCCAGTACTTTGGACATCTGCTCGTAAGGCATCTCATCGTAATACCGTAAAGTAAATACAACACGCTGCTTGTCAGGCAATTGCTGGATAGCCAGCTGCAACTTCCACTCCAGCTTGTTGGCATCGAAATCCTTGTCTGCTTTGATCTTGTTTTCCAGTCCACTTTCCACATCGCCCAGCGGTACAGCTGACCGCTTCTTTTGTTGCTCCAGAAAGGTGAGGCTTTCATTGGTAGCGATCCGGTACAACCAGGTGTACAGTTGTGCATCTTCCCGGAAATTCTCCAGCGCGTTCCATACCCGAATGAAAACATTCTGCAGCACATCATTGGCATCCTCATGTTCAACCACCATACGGCGGATATGCCAGTATAGTTTTTCCTGGTACTTCCGGATGATGGAGGTATAGGCACTTTCTTTGGTAGCAGGGTCACGGAACCTGACCAGCAACTCGCTGTCTTGCGTAGTAACCGCCATAGGTTAGCATTTACGGTTGGTTAGTAATGTCGATTCGAATAAAATTAGCCAAATTGGTTTAAAACGTTCCGGCACTTTAAGAAAGTATTGGCAAATGCCGGTGCGTACTTGCGCATCAACAACCGGTACGGACACAACGCACACCGGGCGCGACTTCCGGCCGACCATCCCTCCTTGCGAATGACGCCCGCAGCGACTGCGGATCACCTTTTCAACAAGTACAGTTAACCGGTTGTTATAACATCGGCAAGATAGCAACAACACGGATTTGCTTTGGCTTCTTTTTTGCTTTGCGTTGTCGTGCCGATGAGAACGGAACGATCACTGATGCAGATCAGTATCGCTGCAAACCCTGTCGACACGCGCGTTTGTAAAAAAGTACCTGAAATGAACAGCACAAAACAATTATCGGTGACATCGGGCGTTAGTGCAACAGTAGGCAACCGCATTCGCAAAAGAACGATCGCCGCCAAAGTAGTACAAACGCAGCTGCACTAGAATTCACAGATGTTGAAAAAATACTGTTCTGGTAAGGGTTACACTTTGTTAATTCGGATTATTTGCATCAATTTTGCAGGCATTATATTCATATCCAAAAATCTGACCTTTTAAAATGGGCTTATTCAACTTTTTTACCCAGGAGATTGCCATAGACCTGGGTACAGCCAATACCCTCATTATCCATAACGATGAAGTTGTAGTAAATGAACCAAGCATCGTTGCCCTGGATCGCAATAACCCCAAAACCGTACTGGCCGTAGGAAAGCGCGCATTGATGATGCACGAGAAGACGCATGAGAGCATCCGTACGGTGCGCCCATTGAAGGACGGAGTGATCGCCGACTTTAACGCAGCCGAACTCATGATACGGGAGATGATCAAAATGATCTATCCCAAAAAACCGTTGTTCCCACCCAGTTGGAGAATGATGATCTGCATCCCTTCCAGTATCACCGAAGTAGAAAAACGTGCCGTACGCGACAGTGCTGAACAAGCCGGCGCGAAGGAAGTATACCTGCTTCATGAGCCGATGGCAGCGGCGCTGGGTATCGGTATCGATGTAGAAGAGCCTGTAGGTAACATGATCATCGACATCGGTGGTGGTACTACAGGTATTACCGTGATCGCCCTGGCAGGTATCGTGTGTGACCAGAGTATCCGTATCGCCGGTGACGAGTTCACCGCCGACATCATGGAAGCCCTCCGCCGCTACCACAGCCTGTTGATCGGTGAGCGTACCGCCGAGCAGATCAAGATCAATATCGGCGCCGCCATGAAAGATCTCGACAACCCGCCTGATGATATCCCCGTAAACGGTCGTGACCTCGTAACCGGTATTCCCAAGCAGATCATGGTCAGCTACCAGGAAATCGCCGAAGCCCTCGACAAGAGCATCTTCAAGATCGAAGAAGCCATCCTGAAAGCACTGGAAATGACACCGCCCGAGCTCGCAGCCGATATTTACCGCCGTGGCCTTTACCTGACCGGTGGTGGTGCCCTGCTGAGAGGTCTCGACAAACGCCTCAGCCAAAAGATCAAGCTGCCCGTTCACGTGGCCGACGATCCGCTGAAAAGCGTAGTACGCGGTACCGGACTGGCGCTGAAGAACTACGAGCACTATCCCTTCGTAATGCGATAAACCAAACTGGATCATCAGCGTACTTACCCATAGGTACGCTTTTTGAATGCAGGAACTGAATTATAAAATTTGACCGCAGGTGCGTAATATTTTCCTTTTCATCAGAAGATACTTCAACTTCCTGTTCTTCATGGTGATGCAACTGGTGGCACTCTATATGCTGTTCCACTTCAACCGCTTCCATGAAGCGGCCTTTTTGGGTGTGGCCAGCAAGGTCACCGGAAAGGTAAATGAGAAGTACAACAACATCGAGTACTACTTCAAGCTCAAAAAAGCCAACGAAGCCCTTGTCAAGGAAAACGAAGAGCTGCGCAACCGGTTACACGAGAACTTCGACGTACCCGATACCGCCCTCAAAATGTTCCGGGATACCGTCGCTTTCGACTCTCTCGGGCATTTCCGCAAATGGGCCTACCTCTCGGCCAAGGTCATCAGCAACTCCGTCAACTTCCAGAACAACTACTTCACCATCAACCTCGGCTCCAAACACGGCATCCGGAAAGAAATGGGTGTCATGAGCCCCTCCGGTGTCGCAGGTACCGTCATCAATACCAGCGAAAACATGGCGATCGTCATGAGCATGCTCAACATCCAGTTCCGCCTTAGTGCCAAGCTCAAAAAGAGCGGGGAAACCGGCGCTGTATTCTGGGATGGCAAGAACGCCTCGTACGTTACCATGATCAACCTGCCCAAAAGCATGCCCGTGAACAAAGGCGACACCATCGTTACTTCCCAATACTCCACCCGCTACCCGCAAGGAGTAATGGTAGGCACCGTGGCAGAAGTGGTCGACGACAAATCCAGTAATTTCTACACGCTGAAAATAAAGACAGCGACAGACTTCTATAACCTGGAGCACGCCAATATCGTGCAGAATCTATTCAGAGACGAGCAAAAAAAGCTGGAGGACTCGATTAAAACCAATGAGTGATCTTGTTAAAAATATCATCCGATTCGCCTTGTTCATCTTCATCCAGGTGTTTGTGCTTTTCCAGATACAGCCACTGCACCGGTTTGTGATACCCTATATCTATTTCCTGTACATCCTCTGGTTGCCCTTCCGTATTCCCCGGGTAACCCTCACACTGGTAGGTTTCCTCTTTGGACTTACCCTCGACTTTTTTACCGTATCCCCCGGTTTACACGCCGCAGCCTGTACCATGATCGCCTACCTGCGCCCCTTCCTCATCAATATCCTGATACCCCAGGAAGGAGCCGAGCAGAACTACAAGTCACCTTCCATCACCAGCATGGGCCTGGCACCGTATGCAACCTACATCCTCATCCTGACCCTCGTTCACAACATCTGGCTGGTATTGCTGGAATGGATCAATGTAAGCGGCAACTTTTGGTTCTTCCTGGGCAAAGTACTCGCAACATCCGGCATCAGTTTGCTGTTAATATTGGTAACGGAACTGCTGTTCTATCGTAAAGAGAAGTTCAGAACGAACACAGCATAGCCAGTCCGATAATTTAATAACATTCTCATCTTTAATTTTGTACATTGATCTAAGATTATTGTACTATGTCCTATGGCGCTATTTAACCAGTCCCGCGGCAATATCATCCGGCTTATCTTTCTCGGATTATTTCTCATCATATTGGTGCAGCTCCTCAACCTGCAGGTATTCTCCGGCAAGTACATAGAAGCTGCCTTCAACAATGCCGTATTCCCGAAAGTTAAGTACCCCGACCGTGGTATCATCTTCGACCGCAAGAACCGGGCGATCCTCAACAACACCATCATGTACGACCTGGTGGTGACCCCCTCCGAATCGAAGCTGACCGACACCTTCAGTCTCTGCGATATCCTCGGCATCGATACCGCCGAGTACAAAAAGAGAATGCTGGACGCCCGTTTCAAGAACGGCCCTTACCGCCCCTCCATATTTGAAGATCTGTTGACACCCGAGCTGCATGCCCGCCTGGATGAAAATATCTGGAAGTTTCCGGGCTTCGCCCTTGTTGAGCGTCCGGTGCGGGTATACCCCTTCAACGCTGCCGCCCATATCCTGGGTTATATCGGGGAGGCCGACTCCGGCATCATCAAAAGATCCAGGGGTTTCTACCGCATGGGGGATTACGTAGGCCGCAGTGGCCTCGAAGCCTATTACGAATCCATACTCATGGGTACCCGCGGGGTGCAATACATGATCAAAGACAATCGCAACCGCCTGGTAGGCAGTTACGAGAACGGCCGGTTCGATACCGCCGCCATCGCCGGTCGCAACCTGCGCACCTCCATCGACATGGACCTGCAGCAGCTTGCCGAAAAGCTCATCACCAATAAAGTAGGTGCCATTGTCGCCATCGATCCCAAAACAGGCGGCATCCTGGCTATGGCATCGGGTCCCAACTACGATCCCAACAGCCTCACCGGTCCCAATAAACAAAAGAACTACGGCGCCCTCGCACTCGATGTCGCCGGTCCACTGCTCAACAGGGCCATCCAGGGTAACTACGAACCAGGCTCTACCTTCAAGCCGCTCGGGGCCCTCATCGCCCTCGATGAAGGCGTGATCACTCCTTCCTATGGCTACCCCTGCGGAGGCCGTTATTTTGGTTGTGGACACGGCAAACCCGCCTGTACACACAGCAACCCGGGCCACGCAGCCAACCTGCGGCTGGCCATCGCCAATTCCTGCAACTCGTATTTTGTACAGGTATACCGCAACTCGGTCGATAACCCACAGTACAGAGGCGTAAAGAAGGGTTACGAGAAATGGCGCGACTACCTCAACGCCTTTGGCCTCGGCCAACGTACCGGCGTCGACCTCACCAGCGAAGCGCCCGGACTGATACCCGACACCAGCCGCTACAATACCGTATACCGCGGTTCCTGGAACTCCTGTACCAACCTTACCCTGGGCATCGGGCAGGATATGATGAACTCCACACCGCTGCAGCTGGCCAATGCCATGTGCATCATCGCTAATAAAGGCTCCTACTTTACACCACACTTTGTACGGGATATCGACGGGCAAAACGACGCCGATACCATCCTGAACAAGTTCAAGGTGAAGCACGCCGTACTCACCAATATCTCCGATGATGCCTACGAAGCCGTACACGCCGGTATGCAGCAGGTGATCGATGGAACTTCGTCGAGGGCCAAGATCCCCGGCGTCAACGTGTGTGGTAAAACCGGTACCGCCGAAAAGTACCGTATCATCCAGGGCAAGCGGATCAAGCTCGAAGACAACTCCGTATTCGTTTGTTTTGCCCCCCGCGAAAACCCGCAGATCGCGTTGGCGGTCGTGGTGGAGAATAGCGGATTCGGTAACACCTGGGCGGCGCCGATCGCCGGCCTGATGATGGAGCGTTACCTCAAAGACAGCTTATCGGTCGACAGACTGAAAGAAGTAGACCGGATACACCACTCCAGTCTGCTGCCCTCCTACATCCCCTACCTGCAATACATAGAAGACTCCTCCAGAGCCGCCAACTGGTTGCAGCGTTACAAGGACAGCTCGATACTGAAAAAGTTCCTGCGTGAACGCAGCAAACCACCATTCCCCCGCTCCAGGGAGAAAGTGAAAACGTCGCACGCATTCGTAGTACCCGACCCCAGATTGTTCAATAAAAATATCCTTGCTTAAACCGTCTTATGAGCCAACGTAATCCTGCTATTTCCAAAGGAGTTGACTGGGTCCTGATCTGGCTGTACCTGGCCCTCGTAGCCATCGGCCTGCTGAGCATCTTTTCGGTAACCTACCGGGATGGCGACAGTGTGATCCAGAGCTTCCTCGGCTTCAAGACCGATTACAGCAAGCAATTCTATTTCTTCATCGCCTCGGTCGTGCTGGGCCTGTTCATACTGCTCACCGACAGTAAGTTCTTTACCGCGACGGCCAATATCTGGTACGCCGTCGGGATATTCCTCTTACTGCTGGTATTCCCCTTTCACACGGAAGTAAAAGGAACCGAGTCGATCATCCGGCTCGGGGGCTTCAACCTGCAACCGGCCGAGCTTTGTAAAGTGTTTGTAAACCTCGCGCTGGCCAAATTCCTGTCGCGGGTAGAAACGGATTTCTCGACACCCCGCTCGCACCTCATTGCCACAGCCATCATTCTTTCACCGGCTGCCATCACCATTGCGCAAAAGGAAACGGGGCTGGCACTCGTGTTCTTCGCCTTCTTCCTGGTCATGTTCCGCGAAGGCTTCCCCGCCGGCTACCTCATTGCCGGATTCTCGATCGGTGTACTGGTAGTGGCAACCCTGCTCATCGATAAGATCATTTTGGCACTGGTGCTCTCCGGTATCGGCGTAGCCATGATCTATTTCATGCGTAAGCAGATCAAGCGTAAAAGAAGATTGCTGCTGTCCATCGTTGCGATATGGGGGCTAAGTATCATCACCATCGTGTTTGTGGTACCCTTCCTCTTTACCAAAGTGTTGCAGAAACACCAGGTAGAGCGGATCTTCTCGCTCATCGGTAAGGAGAATCCTTATGCAAAACTCAATACGGTAGAAGGGGAAGAAGCGCCTGCTGCCGTCAAGAAAGATACTGACTACAACGTTCGTCAAAGTAAGATCGCGATCGGCTCCGGAGGTGTTACCGGAAAGGGCTTGCTCAAAGGCACGCAAACCCGTTTCGACTTCGTACCCGAGCAGCGAACCGACTTCATCTTCTGTACCATTGGAGAGGGCTTCGGCTTTATCGGCTGTGCGCTGGTGCTGGGCATTTATCTCTTCCTGCTACTGCGGATCGTGAACATCGCCGAGCGACAACGAAGTGTGTTCAGCCGCTGTTACGCCTATGGGGTAGCCTCCGTATTCTTCTTCCACATTGCGATCAATGTGTGTATGACGGTCGGTCTGGCGCCGGTGATCGGGATCCCGCTCCCCTTCATCAGCTACGGCGGAACTTCCCTGCTGACGTTTTCTACCATGCTGTTTATCCTGATCCGGTTGGATGCAGACAGGCAGATGGTGTTACGATAATATTTTATGGCCCTTTTTAACCAGTCGCGCGGCAACGTTATCAAAGTTGCCTTCCTTGTCATTTTCGTTATCATCGCCTTTCAACTATTGAACCTTCAGGTATTTTCCGGCAAATACGATCTGGAGGCCAAACGCAATGCCCTGTCGGCCAAAGTGCGGTATCCCGACCGGGGTATCATCTTCGACCGGCACGAACGCGCCATTCTCAACAACACCATCCTATATGACCTGGTGGTAACACCCAGCGAAGCCAGGCAAACAGATATCGCCGGCCTCTGCCAGCTCCTGAACATCGATAGTACAGAGTTCAAAAAACGGATGCTGGAAGCTCGGCTCAAGAATGGCCCCTACCGGCCTTCCGTGTTCGAAGACCTGCTGCCGCCAGATATGCACGCACAACTTGAAGAGAACATCCACCGTTTTCCCGGCTTTGCCCTGGAAGAACGGCCGGTTCGCGTATATCCCTACCATGCAGCAGCGCATATCCTCGGCTATATCGGGGAGGCCGACTCGAACATGATCCGCCGCTCGAACGGTTATTACCGCCTGGGTGACTATACCGGCATCACCGGCCTCGAAGCTTACTACGAACGGGTGCTGATGGGGCAACGGGGCGTACAGTATATGCTCAAGGATAACCACAACCGCCTCGTAGGCAGTTACGAGAACGGCCTGTACGATACGCTGGCCATCGCCGGTCGCAACCTGCATACTTACCTCGACATCGAATTGCAGCAGCTGGCCGAAAAACTGATCAGCAACAAGGTCGGGGCCATCGTCGCCCTCGATCCCAAAACCGGCGGTATCCTGGCCATGACATCCGCCCCTTACTACGACCCCAATGACCTCACCGGCTCCAATAAGCCAAAGAACTATGGCCACCTCGCGCTCGATGTGGCCCGCCCCCTGTTCAACCGCAGCATTCGCGGCCAATACCCGCCAGGCTCTACCTATAAGCCGCTGGGAGCGCTAGTTGCGCTGGAAGAAGGACTCATCACGCCAGCCAGTGATTATGATTGCCATGGCGCTTATTTCGGCTGCAACAGACCTGTGAAGTGTATGGAAAAATGGGCCGGCCATGCTACCAACCTGCGCCAGGCCATCGCCTGGTCCTGCAATGCCTTCTTCTCCGATGTTTTGAAACACACCATTGATAATCCCAAGTACCACGACCCGCGGAAAGGGCTGATGCAATGGAAACAATACATGACGGCCTTCGGACTCGGCCACCGTATTGGAGTAGACCTCCCCAGCGAAGATGCCGGCAACATTCCCGACACGAGCGCCTACGACAAAGAATATCGCCGCTCCTGGAACAGCTGCACCATGACTGGTGGTGGCCTCGGCATCGGCCAGGATAAAATGACAGCCACACCACTGCAGATCGCCAATGCCATCTGCATCGTGGCCAACAAAGGATTCTATTACGTTCCGCATTTTGTAAGGTCGGTAGATGGAAACACCGATGCCGACACCGCCCTGCTCAATCCTTACACCCGGAAACATGAAGTGCTCACCCATATCTCCAATGAACTGTATGAAGTAGTCATCAGTGGCATGCAGGATGTAGTAGACCAGGGAACGGCCCGGGTGGCGAAAATACCCGGCATCAATATCTGCGCTAAGACCGGTACCGCACAGAACAAAACAGTGCTCGACGGGCGCGTGATCGAACTGAAAGACAACTCCATGTTTGTATGTTTTGCTCCCCGGGAGAACCCTGTTATTGCCATCGCCGTCGTGATCGAAAATGGTGGTACAGGAGCAACGGCAGCTGCACCGATCGCCTCCCTGATGGTCGAGAAATACATCAATGACACCCTGCGTACAGCACGCCTGCCCGAAGTGGATCGCATCGCACAACTCAACCTGATGCCCGCCCACCTGCCGCGGCTGCAGTATAAGGCCGATTCCGTCCGGGCTATTCAATGGTTCAACCTGACCCACGATAGCGCCTACATCAAAAAGTATGTAGCCCGCCGTAAAAGCTAAAACGCGATGGTCATAACGAAATAACCTGCAATTTTGCAGGATGAAAATCATTCCACTCAGCGAAGGCAGTTTCACGATCGATAAGTCCAAGCTGTTCGTACCCTTTGATGCATCCAAAGATGAATTACAGCAAAGACCAGTAGGCAGTTTGCTGGTAGAAGTACAGCCCTTTGTGGTGATCACTTCAGAAGATGTATTGTTGCTGGATACGGGGCTCGGCTTCAAGACGCCCGAAGGCAGATCACAGCTGCACCAGAACCTCATCGATAATGGCATCAATCCATCAGAGATCACCAAGGTATTGATGACCCATCTCCATAAAGACCATGCGGGTGGTGTAAGCAACCCCGACCTCACCTCCGGCCAGTTGAGTTTTTCGCAGGCTAAATACTACGTACAACGCAAAGAGTTTGAATTCGCCTTCGAAAAAGGTTTTCCCTCCTATATACCGGAAGAGCTGGAAGCATTGCGCAATGCACCGCAGGTGGTTTGGCTCGATGGCAATGGGGTGATCGATGGCTATATCAAGTATGAGATTACCGCGGCCCATAGCCCCTGGCACCAGGTATTCTGGATCGTGGATGGCGGCGAAAAGGTGTTTTTAGGCGGTGACGATGCCCCTCAACTGCAGCAAATGCGCAGCCGGTTTGTAGCTAAGTATGACTATGATGGGAAGAAATGCATGGAGTTAAGGCAGGAATGGTGGAAGCAGGGAGAGGCGGAAAAGTGGACGTTTTTGTTCTATCATGACGTACAAAACCCCGTTTACCGGTTTTAGGGCTAGTAAATACCCGTAGCCGGGTATAGCGAATTCCGCAATTCATCAACGTAGATCTCCGTGCCTCATATCATAAATGGATATAATAAAAAAGGGGCCCGGATAGAAATCCAGCCCCGTTTTTAAAATCCAATATCCTATGAAAAACCATTGTAAAAATAGTGAATCAAACCCACAAAACAATACCTGATACTGGGTATTTTAAAAAAAAATCTTCCCGCTATCCGGGTGCAATTCTCCTCATTTTTAGCTCATTACGTAGTTCCTGAAATAAAAAAGAAAAGGCACCGTAAAACTACGGTGCCTTCTTTTAGTATTATCATTAATCTTAATAGGACCAGAGATCCTGTTCATAATTAAAGATCTTTTCCCGGACGTTCTCTCCTTCCAATAAGGCAAGGATCGGGTCTTTAATGTACCCTTTAATGAACTCATCGTTGGGATTACTGATAGTCGATTTGATGATCCGGCTCGCAAACATGCGGCTTTCGAACAGCTCCTCCCAGCTCATGCGGGCTCCGTAGTTTTTACCGTTGTACACTTCGTGTTTGGCAAATACAGGCCGCAGATCGGGGTAATACACCCAGAATACAGGCGTCACGTCGCGGAAAGATCCGTCATCGTTCGTGATCGTCTTCAGGGGAGCGATACCGAGGATACGAACGTGCATCCTGGAAGACTCTCTGTCGAATACCCAGTCTTCTTTGATCCAGTATCTTTCGACTTTATCAGGATTGAACTCTTCGGTGATGGTCGTGTCACGCATCAGGCCTTTAGAGCCATCTGGATCCTGTGCCAGGTCGGGCACAGAAATTACCTTGGGCTTGGAGACCAGCTGCTCAGAGATCTGAGCATAAGTAAATGGCGTGGTAAAACGATCATCTTCGGCAGAGAACGCTGTAATGCTATCGTTTTTGATAGCGCCCAGCAGGATATTGATGAACCGTTGGTTACCCTGATCATCATCTGCCTTGTAAACAAAAGGCAGGTTGATCTTTTCGTGTACATCGATCTCTCTCCATACACGTTGCATGTAAGCCGCATCATCTTCGCGAATGTGCTCATAAGTCAGCGGTATCCGGTCTTTGACCAGGTTCCGCTCGATGGCATTGTCATTCCGCAATGACCTTTTGATCGTAGGTAACTTAATATCAGCCAGCACAGGAGCGGGCTTTACAGTATCAACAGGGGGTGGCGCAATGGCAGCCGGATTGGCGGCCGCAGCATTCCTGTTGGCAGTAGTACCCTTCTTTGCAGGCCGCTTGGTAGCGGTACGTTTAGGCTTTGCCTGAGCGTCGGCCTCGACAGTTGCAAATGCCATCACTGTAAGCAGCAAACACAATTTGATAATACGGTTCTTCATTATCCCAATTATTTAAAATATGATTATTTAAGCTGGAACACCATGCTTGGAATTTCCTGTTGCCTTCCATCAGGACCTACCACCTGGATCGCATCGAAGAAGAGGCGTGTACCAGGACCAGAACGGCTGATCAGTGATTCAGCAGGGCCAGACCAACGGTTACCGTTGTTTACTGCTTCAGCATAGATCTGGATAGGACCACCGACCGCACCTACTTTGTAGCTAACTACTTTGTAGGGAGCTTCGAAGTCAGAGTCAAGTTTGGCAATCACCGCACCGATCGCTTTCAGCTCGGCAGAGGAGATGGTACCGGATTTCTTGGCTCCTACGAAAGCCGTGGGAGGAGGCAGGAATTTAACCCGCATGGGGAACTCATAAGGCTTACCGTCAGCACTTACGATCACCTTCGCCTGACCGGGGGCCGTTGGCTTGATGGAGTAGCTGTCACCACCCTTGTTCGTTACAGGCACGCCGCCAGAGAAAGATACTTTCACCTTCTCGCGACCTACGCTACCACCGGAAACGGTGAGGGGGTTATCGACACCTACGTACAGTACGTTCATCTTCTCGAGGAACACAGAGGCACCTGAAGGAAGACCTACAGTATAATTTACTTTCTTGTTAACAGTAGCCACAGAACCATCAGGTTTTGCGTACTCGATTCGCACGTCTACAGCGTGGTCACCGGCTCCACCAGCGGTTGTTTTCCACTTGGCAGTACCATCAGGGTTCAACGTTTGAGCGGCACCATTGATGAAGATCTTAGGCTGCGCAGCTGCACTGAAGGCGCCTACACCGGCTGTGATCTCGATCGCATCACCGGGCATCGCATAGCTGGTGTTAGCCTGCGCAATAGCCTGGAACTGGTCATACACGATCTTTACAGTACCGATCTGAGAATGGAGATAATCTACCATTTGCGCCTCAGAGCTCTTAACATCATTCTGGAACTTGCTCAGGATGGTCATGGCAGCTACAGTAGGCGTCATGTGGAAGTAGTTGGTCGTCCAACCCTTCGCATCATTGCTGTACTCTTTACCGCTCTGGCTCTTGGGCACATTCACGTTGATGGGAAGATTCTTATTGAATGCTTCGATCTCTTTTTTCAGGTCAGCCTGAAACTTGGGATTGTCGGCAAATTCTTCGGGTTTCAGCACACCGATCACATTCTTGCGATAAGCGACCAGTTTGTCGTACAGTTCTTTACCCTTGCTCTCCTTGTCCATCATGGCCGTAGGAGCATCCAGGTTATCTTCTGCATAATGTTCAACACCATCTTTGATCTCCAGCTTGGAACGTTTTTTCATTTCCGTCTTGAGGTTCTCGATGTAATTGAACAGGTCAGCAGACATTTTTTTCACCTCCTCTGCTTTAGGCGCCCAGATGGCGGCCTTTGCTTTTGTCTGATCGTCTTTCAACTTTTCAGCAAAAGAAGCATAAGTGGAGTTATTCTTTTCAGTGATCACCGCGTTCGAGTTGGCGATACTGACATTGACTACTTTGAAAGCGTTAAGGATCTCAGATGATACGTTCAGTGCCAACATCGCTGTAAGCACCAGGTACATCATATTGACCATTTTCTGCCGGGGCTCTTTGGGTAAACCCATAGATTTAGGTTTTTCAGTTTAAACAATTCTTTTAATGGAGCTTCTTTGATTCATGGATATCGGACTTGAATCACCATTTAACAATTAACGACCTTGCATAGCATTGAGCATGTTGCCGTACACAGTGTTCAGACTGCTCAGGTTGTTGCTCAGCTTGGCAATTTGCTCATGCGCTTTCTTGGCATCATCTACGCTACCTTTCATGGTTTGAGATGCTTCAGCCAGATTGCTGTAGAAGCTGTTCATTGCTTTCAGGTGGTTGTTGGTGTCCTGCAGCTCAAGCTCATAGATCGCATTCAGCGAACCTAAGTTCTTGGTCAGTACCTGAACCTGCTCATGGAATTGTTTAGTGCTGTCGGCAGCGTGGTTGAAGTGCGTAATGGTAGCGGTAGCTCCCTGATAAGCATTCTTCATAGAGTCCAACGCTGCAGCAGCTTCTGAAGTTTTCTTGGAATAGTCGTTGGTAGCTTTTACCACGTCAGAAACTTCGGCGATGTTGTGTACAGAAGTACCGAGTTTCTTGAAGCCATCGCTCAACTTAGCGAGGTTCGCAGGCGTGATATCAGCATCCTGCAGCATTTTGTCCATCTTTTCGAGTGCAGGATTACCGGCAGAGCCAGCGCCTCCGGCCAATTTAGGTAACGCTTCAGCCAGTGCATGCATATCATTTCCGGGAGGGGGCAGGATAGCGTACACGATGAAGATAACAGCTTCAGTTATAAGGCCGGCTGTTAAGAAGAAGTCAGCAAGCGCCTGGTGAGTAATTTTTTGCCAGGCACCAAAGATTACGATAGCAGCGCCCATACAAACTACTACATTCACCACTCTTTCGGTTGATTTAGAAACTCCAGCCATAATTTTAAATTGTTTAAATGGTTAGAAAACGGATTTTATAGGGTTAAACTAGTGAAAACAATACTTTATAATGTTGATTCTGTGCCTGCGCACCAGCATCAATTAACGTCTTAAGCAGCCAGTAAAGTACCCGTAAGCAGAATTATTTTCTCTGCATAGGAGGTAAGTCAATTACACAACGGAAACCAATGTAAGACTTTGCAGTGTCCATGTATTCGTAGCTACGTGTGCTGGTTTGCAGGAAATATCCTACATCTTTCCAGCTACCACCACGAATAACTTTACGTTTCATACGGGGGGGATCGGCGTCATTCGCATTGAAGCGAACGTCGGGGTTCATATCGTGTTGGAAGTTATAGGCACCTTCGTAATACATCGATGAGGTCCATTCCGCAACGTTACCCGCCATGCAATACAGACCGAAGTCGTTGGGCCAGTAAGCATCGGCACGTACGGTATAGAAACCACCATCTTCAGGATAGTTACCACGACCAGGTTTGAAGTTGGCCAGCAGACATCCTTTCTTATTTCTCAGGTAATAGTTACCCCAGGGGAACATCGATTGTGAACGACCACCGCGGGCAGCGTACTCCCACTCAGCCTCGGTAGGCAGACGGAAGTCAGACTCGGTAGGCTGCTTTTTACGCTCCAGGTGTGAGTTCAGGTATTGCGTTCTCCACTCGCAGAAGGCAGTAGCCTGCTTCCAGCTAACACCTACAACAGGATAGTTTCCGAATGCAGGGTGCGAGAAATAACGCTTGGTCATCGGCTCGTTGTACGAGTAGCTGAAGTCGCGGATCCAGATCAGCGTATCGGGATAGACTTTCTCGTCTTTCTTTACGATGAACTTGGAGCGGGGAACATTGGCATTCTCGCGGCGAGCTGCTTCTTTCAGGTTGAATATCTCGGAGTGATAGATGATCTTGGCGGGATCCAGATCTTTTTTACCAAACACCCGGTTTTCGGGCGTCAGGATCATCTGGTCGATCTTTTCAACAGTGGCCTTGTCATTCCACTTGATCGTCTTGGCTTTCTTCCAGTCGATCACGAAGACACCGTCTACTTCTTTACCGTATTGCAGTCTTACGGCACCAATGGAGTCACGAACCCATTGTACGAACTGACGATACTCGTTGTTGGTGATTTCTGTAGCGTCCATCCAGAAACCGTTGATAGACACTTGCTTATTTTTTGCAGTGTAAGCGTAGTTAACATCCTCGTCGCTGGGGCCCATATGGAAAGTTCCTGGTGGGACATATACCATCCCGGGCGGTTTTGACAGGTTGTACTTGCTTGCCGGCGATACACCATGAAGCTGGCCATCATCTGGCAAACCTTTAGACTTGCCTCCGAACTTACAACCTGTGGCAAAAGAAACCAGTGCCACCACAGCTGTTAAGGCGGATAGGTTTTTCATTTTCATCATATTAAAGGGTATTGGGCAAAAATAATGTTTTACCGACTTCATCACAAGTTTAGAATTTATTTTTTAGAACTGCAATACAGAACTCCAGCGTAGGAATAAACGACGTCCGAAACCTTATTATTGTATCCCAAAAAAGATTAAGTTTTACACATTATCTATCTGCCGCATCAACATATCTACCTCATTTACAGGCTGTTGACAAGCATAATCCCGACACAGGAAAATGGCCGTGTCCGACGAATCAGGCTTGTTTACCAGCATGGGAAAATCCTGGTTTGTGGGTCCAGTGGGAGCGGATTGAAGTACGTGGATAGGCAGAAACCGGCGTAAAACATCCTCGCGATGCATTGCAAAATCCCCGCCAATAATCGCTATCTCCGGGATCGTATAAATGAGTGCCTGGATCATCGTAGCCCATACTCCAAACGAACCAGGATACCGGCTGACCGTCTGCTGCAACAGGCTGCAGATCCTTACACTTCGTTCCCGCCAGGCCGGCACATCAAAAATGATACCCAGGGAATAGAGATTAATGGCCATCACCGCATTACCCGAGGGTACTGCCCCATCGTACACTTCTTTCTTACGTACGATAATATCGGCCTGTCCGGTTGGTGTAAAGAAGAAAAAACCTGTTTCTGGCTCACTAAAGTGGTCAATTACCCGGCTGGCCAGGGCCTTGGCCGTATGCAAATACCCGGTATCACTGGTCACCTCCTGTAGCTGCAACAATGCCTGAATCAGGGCAGAATAGTCGTCCAGGAAGGCCGGATACCGTGCTACACCTTCTTTGTATGTATGATGAAAAGCGCCATCCGCCTGGTTGAATCGGCTTAGCAGGAAAGCCATATTGCGCACCGCCACATCCCGGTAATGCTCGCTGCCCAGGGCCCCCGCCGCCTGGCTGAAGGCCAGGTTCATCAGGGCATTCCACCCCAGTAACTGTTTGTCATCGAGCAAAGGCCGGATACGCCGGTTCCGCACCTGCATTAATTTCCCCCGGCAACTGTCCATACGCCGCCACAACTCCTCCAGCGTAATCCCTTGTGCAGCAGCAAACGCAGCGGGTGCTACCGGGCAATTCAGGATATTCTTATGCTCCCAGTTGCCTTCCGTCGTCACGTCGTAGAAGGCACAGAATAAGGTCGATTCTTCGCCCAGCAGGGCATCTACCGTCGCTTTATCCCATACATAATACTTTCCTTCCTCCCCCTCACTATCGGCATCCAGGGCCGAATAAAAGCCATATTCCGGCGACAGCAGCTCCCGCTCCACAAACGACAAGGTTTGCCTGATCGTTCGCTCGTACAGCGGATCACCCGTCAGCTGAAAGGCTTCACAGAGTACCGTCACCAGTAAAGCATTGTCATACAGCATCTTTTCAAAATGGGGCACCAGCCAGGCACCGTCGGTAGCATAACGGGCAAAGCCACCTCCCAGCTGGTCGTAGATACCGCCCTGGATCATCTTATCCAGGCTCAGACGAGCCTGCCGCAGGGCGTCCTCGTTCTTCGTATAGAAGTAATGATGGAGTAAAAACCGGATGGTAAAGGTTTGCGGAAACTTGGGCGCCTGTCCGAAGCCGCCCTCCTCCCGATCGGCATTTTTCATGACGTTGGTAAACAACAGGCGGGCTTTCTCCTTCGTGAAATGAGCTTCGAAGTCTTCGCCAAGTTCCTGCACGGATTGCAACCCAAATTCATTGGAGCGGACGAGGTGCTGGGTGAGGTTATCGGCCTGGGCCTCGATGGCGTCCTGTTTGTCGCGGTAAGCATTGATCACTCCGTGCAGCACTTCCGTCCAGGAAGGCCGGTTGTACACTGCTTTGGGTGGAAAATAAGTGCCGCCATAAAAAGGCTTGCCGGCAGGTGTGAGAAAGACATTGAGCGGCCAGCCCCCACTCCCCGTCATCGTTTGCACGGCATCCATGTAGATGTGATCCAGATCGGGGCGCTCTTCGCGGTCGATCTTGATGTTGATGAAATGCTCATTCATTATGGCGGCTGTAGCTTCGTCTTCAAAGCTCTCCTTCTCCATCACATGACACCAATGACAGGCGGCATAGCCAATACTGACGAGGATTGGCTTGTTTTCGGCGCGGGCACGACCAAGGGCCTCCTCCCCCCAGGGATACCAATCCACCGGGTTGTGAGCATGCTGCAATAAATACGGACTACTTTCCTCGAATAACCGGTTGGTGAACTTACTCATGGTACGCTGTTGATAACATGATCGTGCCAGGTCGGTTACGGGCATTAATAGGCTGCTCGCTCACGACAAGATCACTACATGCTGTTAATCAGCGTAAAGTTATTTCTTCTTCAACAGACCGGCGAGGTATTGTTCGAGGGCTGCCACCATCGAAGGAGCCTGCGGTTGAGGAGCTTTGATATCCAGCGTCAGGCCAGCCTCTTCGATCGCTTTACCAGTATTGCTACCAAAAGCGCCGATGCGCGTGCCATTCTGTTTGAACTTGGGACAGTTGTCAAACAGGCTCTTTACACCACTGGGGGTAAAGAAACAGATGATATCAAATTCGGTCTGATCAAGTACTTCCTTTACATCGTTGCTGATCGTGCGGTACATGAAGGGAGTGGCAAACCCGCAATTGTTGTTCTTGAGCCAGTTCACGATCTCATTGTCCTGCTGATTTTCGGAGCAGGGGTAGAGGAACTTCTCGTTCTCTTTGTGTTTGTTGACCACATCGAACATGCTCTTGTTGGTACCGTCGGCACCATAAAACACTTTGCGTTTGCGGTAGAGGATGAATTTCTGGAGGTATAAAGCAACAGCTTCGGTGATGCAGAAGTACTTGGTGTCCTGAGAGACACTAACCTTCATTTCTTCACAGATGCGAAAAAAATGGTCAATAGCGTTGCGGCTGGTGAAGATCACAGCAGAGAACTGGGCAATTTCAATTTTCTGGCGGCGGAATTCCTTGGCAGGAATACCGTCGACACGGATGAAAGGATGAAACTGCAAGTCCACACTATACTTCTTCGCAAGCTCGAAGTACGGTGATTTGTCGGTCTCTGGTCTGGGTTGGGTGATCAATATTTTTTTAATCACACTAATCGAATTAAGATCAGTTGCTACGTGTTTAGCCCCGTTTTTTACCATATTTGTGCCGTATGGATTTGCAAAATTAATAACTTCTTTCCACAAAATTCAATAACACCTTGTAAATCAGCAATAGGGGTGCTATTTCGAAGGCGCAAAGGTATATAAAAAAATGGAACCGGCTTACCTTTATTTCGTTTCTAATTGGTTTATAAGCTATTATGAATCTATAGACCAATGCCAACCCAAGTGTAATGAATGCCAGGGTAAGAATTACCGGTAAAAACTGCTGATAGGGGAACGCTATCATGAACAACACGGGCAGCAATAAAATGCCGATCATCTTGTTGACCATAAAGATGACAAAGATGTAGGTATCGGTTGCATTGCTGACGTTGAATATCCACCCCACTACCTTCAGGATAATAAACTTTCCCAGGTATACCGCCAGTACCAGACCGCAACAATACCCCCACAACAACCACAGATTTGGCTCCGGCACTAGTTGGTAATGCAGCGCCACGAAGGCCAGGAACATCCCCCCCGCACAAAAGAAAAGGATATTCAGGAAAAGCGAAGGCAACGGCATTTGCGACAATTGCTCACGCAGTTGCTGCTGCCGCATACTGGCGCGAAAAAACAGGGTCATGATATCATGCAAGTACTTATGGTAGAACAGGCGAACGATCGCAAAATAAAAGACCAGTCCCAACAGAAAATAAAAGATGCCATCGGTATTGAACGGACCGGAATCTTTCAGTAGCAGCACCCGGTTACCAGGCTTGGTATTATAATAAGGATGATTGCGTACAGTGGCCTGAAAGCCCGCCAGGGTGTTTTCCACCGGATGGGGCGCCGCCCCCTGCATTTGCGCTGTCATGGCACTGTCGCGTTGCCTGGCAGCCACCAGCGCCAACGAGTCGCGCTGCAGCGAATCACGGCGAGCCGCCGCCAATGCCTGGGCCACCCTTACCAGTGAATCGTTCTTTTTACGTACTACCGGCGCCTTGCGGACGCCCGTATCCCTGATTGCCGGCACCGGCGCCGTCACTTGCGGAGGACGCGCCGTCGTATCCTGGTCTTGAGCAAAGGATAGCACCGAACACAGGATACAGCCAACAACAAGTAGTACAATTTTTTTCACCAGCAATAATTGGGTGTGCAAAAGTATTAAGAATCTCTGGAGAACGACAAAGTGGATCAATTCATTATTTGAAGTAGCAAGAAGTTTACGCAAAATGGCACAATAACAGGAATAACCCGCCTGCCGGACGCTAAAAGTAGTTTACATAACCAAAATGGATCTTCGATTGACGCAAATTGAATTTGGCATCATCCCGTTTACCGGCCGCATAAGAGATGTTGAAGATACCCGCCTTGGTTTCGAAGGCCATCCCCACCCCTACCCCGAGATATGTATTGCTCAGGGCTACGGTCGGCACTGAATTTTTCGCCCATCCAAGATCGCTGAACCCGAAGAAGAAAGAATTCTGTCCGATCAGGTATCGGTATTCCAGCGTTGCCACACCATATTGAGAGGCGAAAATGCTCTCTTCATCGAAACCACGCAACAGGCGGTAACCACCAATCTGAAACAATTCGTTGCGGAAGATATTCGGACTCTCGAACCAGCCGCCATTCAGTCCCAGCTTGAACGTAGATGCCCGGGATAGCCGGAAAAAATGGGCAGCCGCCAGTTTTACCCTGAACTGGTAACCTTTTAGCTTCACCGTATCATAAAGACTGTTGAAATCAAACGAAGGATCACCGGCGTCGTGCAACTTCACGATCGCACTATTCTTGTTGACGGTTTTGGTACCCGCCGACGTATTGATCATAAGCTCATTTCCCCTTCGTGGATTAAAGCGGTAATCCGTATTGAACCATTCGTAATTCACCCCAATGTTCACCGACCGCACATCCGCTTCCACCGGCAGTCGCCGGGTGAACTTCACCGCATTGGTATCTACAGAGAGCAGGTTGGAAGTCAGGTTCTGAATATAGACACTCCCGCTATGATTGGAGGCCAGGGCATATTGCATGCCCAACAACAGGCTGATGTTGATGAAAGAAGAATCCTTCTTGAACAGGTTGAACCCAAAATTGATCCCAAAAGGCGAATTGAAAAGATAAGGATAGGCGAACGAAATATCGAGCCGCGGCGATTTTACCTGGATCTGCTGCCAGTTGAGCCCAATCGTTTCTCCAGCCCCCAGCGAATTTTTTAGGTTGATGGTAGCCTCGCCCGTCACCAGCAATTTGTTGTTGAGAAGCTGGTCATTGGCCGGTAGAAACCCGACCAGCACGTTGATCTGGCTACTCTTTTTCGGAGCCAGGTACACGTTGAGGATGGAGCCGGTGCCCAGCATGGTCATATCCCAGGGCTGCTGTTCCTGCACGTAAGGCAACTCAAAAATCTTTTTACTGACCGTCTGCAACCGGTCTTTGCGGAATATACTGCCGTTGGGAATACCCAGGTAATGTTGCAGAAAAGTGGAAGTAAGCTTGGCATTGCCCAGGTTGGAAATACTGTCGATCTTATACAGGGGCCCCTTATCGACCTTGAGCGTGGCTTCAAAAGTCTCCCCATCGAGGCGGATGCTGTCCAGCTGGATCTTCGCAAATGGGTACCCGTTGTTTTCGAGGTAATCGAGCAACTTCTGTTGCAGGTTTTGCAGCGCCACGAAATCGACAGGCTTCGAAGTGCCCCCCTTTTTCGTTGACCAGTTGACCTGGTCCAGCAATTTCCGGTCGGCCGAATCGATGTGCAGCTTTGTCCAGGCCAGGGGCTCCCCCACGTACAACTGCAGGTCGGCAGATAAACTGTCATACCGCACACTGTCGATGGAAGCGCCTGGATAGCCCTTGCCGCTCAGTACCCCGGGCAGGGCATTCACATACCCGATACAGCCTTCCCGGTTCTTGAAATCGGTCTGCAGCTTCAGTTGGTGAATGAATAACGTATCCTTATCTACCGGAGTGATCTTCAATTGGTATTGCGCCCGGAGCAGGCAGGGCAACAGCAGCAGGGCAACGAAAAGGGTCCCTCCGCACATTTGCCGATATACTGCTACCTTTGTCCTCATCCGTTTCATCAATTGACGTGTAATATCCGATAAAAATACGGAACCCAATGGCAGGCATCTATCTCCACATACCCTTTTGCAAACATGCATGTCATTATTGTAATTTCCATTTTTCGACAACGCTACGACTCAAGAACGATTTTGTCACGGCTTTATTGAAAGAGATTGCACTACAGCAACCCTACCTCGCCGGCGAGGTGGTGGAGACCATCTATTTTGGCGGTGGCACCCCTTCCCTCCTGACCATCGAAGAACTGCAACAAATTCTTGCCGCGCTCGCCGCACAATTCACGATAGCGCCAGGTGCAGAGATCACGCTCGAAGCCAACCCCGACGATATCACCGAGACCGCCCTCCTGCAATGGAAAGCCGCCGGTATCAACCGCCTCAGCATCGGTGTGCAATCCTTCTTCGAAGAAGACCTGCAATGGATGAACCGGGCCCATACGGCCAGCCAGGCCATCGACAACCTGCAACTGGCGCGGCAGCATTTCGACAACATCACCATCGACCTGATCTACGGCACCCCCACCCTGTCGGATGAACGCTGGAAAGAAAACGTGATGCGGGCTATCGGACTGGGCATTACGCACCTCTCCTGTTATGCTTTGACGGTAGAGCCCAAAACCGCGCTCGATAAAATGATCCGGCAACACAAGCTCAGCGATGTACAGCCCGAAGACCAGGCCAGGCAATTCCTGCTGCTGATGGAATGGACCGCCGCGGCAGGTTTTGAACACTATGAGATCTCCAATTTCGCCCGGCCCGGCCACCGCAGCCGCCACAACAGTGCTTACTGGCAGGGCAAACAATACCTGGGCCTTGGCCCTTCCGCGCATAGCTTCAACGGCAGAGGCCGGCAATGGAATATTGCCAACAACGCCCTGTATATACAATCACTGGCCAAAGACACGGTGCCCTTTGAAGAAGAAGTGCTAACGCCCGAACAGCGCGTAAACGAATACATCATGACCAGCCTGCGCACGGTAGAAGGCCTCGATCTGCAACAATTGCAGCGATTGGGCGGAGAGAAAATAGTGGGGGTGGTCCGGAAAGAAAGCCAGTCGTTTATCGACAAACAATGGCTGGTAGAAAGCGATGGATGCCTTGTACTTACCCGCCAGGGTAAACTATTTGCCGACGGCATTGCCGGCGACCTGTTTCAATAATCAATATCGGTTAATGAGATTTGTTGTGCCCCTTCAGGTACTTGACCAGCTCTACAATGGAGAGGATCCCAATAATGATCAGGACGGCAAAAGGACCATATGTGGAGTAAGAGAATGGCATAGCTTGTATGTAAGTTACATTATTTAGACAAGTCCCTGTTCTATTTGTTTAAATCCAACCCCGGGTTTAACATTTTCCCATAAAATACGGTACACGGCCGTAGCGATCGGCATATCCGCCAGCACCGTTTGATTGATGTCAAACATGCACTTACAGGCATAATACCCCTCCGCCACCATGTTCATTTCCAACTGCGTAGCCTTCACCGAATACCCTTTCCCAATCATATTGCCAAAAGTGCGGTTGCGGCTGTACAGCGAATAACAGGTCACCAGCAGGTCGCCCAGGTACACCGAAGCCGAGTAATTGGCCGACCGGCGATGCGTAACCGGGTCTTCTTCGTGGCTGCCCACTTCTATGTGCTGGATACCCACCTTTTTGAGAAACCCGGCCATCTCATCGGCACAGTTGGCGATCAGTACACTCAAAAAATTATCACCATACTCAAGGCCATGGGCCACACCGGCGCCCAGCGCGTAGATATTCTTCAATATCGCCGCATACTGCACCCCATACACATCGTGGTTCACAATCGTATTGATGTATTCCGTCTTGAAATAAGACGCGATTTCCTCGGTGGCGGTTACATCCACGCCCGAAAAAGTCAGGTAGGAGAGTTTTTCGGCGGCTACTTCCTCCGCATGGCAGGGACCCATAACGGTAAAATAGTCGCTTTGCGGGTGGTCATACTCCGCAGCCAGGTAATCATTCAGCAACAGGTTCTTTTGCGGTATGATGCCTTTCACGGCAGAGATCACCTTTTTGCCCTTGAGCGCCCCTTTATCCAAAGGCTTGAGCGTGTCGAGTATATACGCGGAGGGCACCGCCAGCAGCAGGCAGTCGCTGGCAGCCACCACCGCATTGATATCGGTGCTGACCTGTAACAGGGAAGTATCGAACGATACGGAGTGCAGGTAGTGCGGATTGTGGTGCCGTTGCTGCAGGTGCCTGACGATCTCTTCCTTACGCACCCACCATTGGATCACGTTTTTATTGTCGGTCAGGATCTTTGCCAACGCTGTTGCCCAGCTTCCGCTGCCTATAACTCCTACTCTCATGGATATCGTTATTTGCCTCAAAAGTAAGCAAACGGGTGCAAGGTACAAGGCCCGGGCAATTGCCCGGGCCTTGTACCTTCTTGAAAATTATTTATTTGTGCGTCAGGCGGCGTTCATCTGCCCGCCGTCATCCGCTACTTTTTCGTTTCAAACAATTTGTCGGCCGGCACTACCTGTACCTTGGCGCCATCCTTTAGCGTTTTACTGATCAGGTTATAAGGCGCCGTTACGATCTCCTCGCCTTCTTTTAAGCCGCCCAGAATTTCAATATAATTGATATCCTGTATACCGGTGCGCACCTTTGTTTTCTTTACAGTACCGTCTTTCTGCATCACGAATACCACTTCATCCAGGTCGCTGGACAAACCGGCTTTCGTTTCCTGCTGCATGCCTTCTTCCTCTTTCTTATCGGCCTGGTTGTTGGCCACTTTATCGGTACCCTTCTCACGCGTGGTTACCGCATTGATGGCAGCAGCCAGCACATTGGTCTTGGTGAGTGTCTGAATATCCGCACTGGCGTTCATACCCGGGCGGAAAGGGAATTTCTTGGGCTTGGCAGGATCGATGAGGTCCAGGTAAGACTCCTTCAGAATCCGGATATGTACCTTATAATTGGTAACGTCATTGCTGGTGGCAGTGGCCGCAGCACTGGCTGCAGTCGTATTGCTACTGGCGATCTTGGTGACGATGCCTTTAAATTTACGGTTGTTATAAGCATCCACTTCGATCAGCGCCGAATCGCCCAGGTTTACCTTGGGGATATCGTTCTCGCCTACATCCACCTGCACTTCCATCACGCTGAGGTCTGCAATGCGCATCATTTCGGTACCTGCCATCATGGAATTACCAACTACCCGCTCTCCTTTCTTCACATTCATGAGCGACACCACGCCATGCATGGTAGCCAGTACGGCGGTACGGCTAAGGTCTTTATCGGCTCTTTCGAGGCTGGCACGGGCGCTGGCAATCGACGCCTGGCCACTACGGATATTCTGCAAAGCTGCATCATAGTTCGCCTGCGCCGTACGCAAACCATTCTCCGCCTGGTCGAATTCTGCCGCCGAGATCACCTTTTCATCCCGCAGTTGCTTTTGTCTGTCATAAGTACGTTTGGCCAGATCGCGTGCTGATAACAGACTGGCCAGTTGCGCCTGGCTGTTGGCCACCGTAGCCTGTTGCTGATCAACGACAGCAGCAGCCTGCGTACGTTGTGAAGAATAGATATCGGCATAGATACGTGCCAGCACGGCCCCTTTCTTTACACTATCACCTTCATCATAGTTCAACTCCACGATCTCCCCCGAAATATCCGGGCTGATCTTTACTTCCACTTCGGGATATACTTTGCCACTGGCATTGACCGTCTCTATGATTGTTCTTTTTACCACCTTCTCTGTAGACACCTTGATCCCTTCTTCCTTACCGATCACACCACCCGACTTCAGGCCCAACAACAGCAGGACCAGGGCAATGATGATAATAATGATCCACAGGAGTTTTTTCTTCTTCATAATACGTTTATTGGTTGTTCAGTTAGTCAGTCTTTTCTCATTTACCGGATTGCCGGTGCGATGCGTCTATTTCGTCAACCTGATGCCCTCTCCTTTATAGAACTCCAGCACTTTCATCTTAAACACATAGTCAAACTCGGCAGAAGCCTTGTCGACCTTGGCACGGTTCAGGTTGTTTTGGGTGATCAGCAGCTCGTAAGGATTCAACAAGCCCACTTCATATCTTTTGTTGGCAAAATCAAAGGTCCGTTGGTTGATCTCAACCGACTTTTTAGAGGCATTTAACTTTTGCAGGGCCGCAGAGGCACTGTAATAGGCTTTATAGATATCATTTTTCAATGTCTGATCGATCAGCTCCTTCGTCACCTGCGCCCCTTTCAGGTTCAGTTTGGCACGTTGGTAATTGAACCTGGCCTGTCCGCCACTCAGGATCGGTACGGCGATCTGAAAGCCGAGGTTTTGACCAAAGTTGTTGTTGAGCTGGCTGCCCCAGCCACTCCAGATATCGCCAAACGACTTACGTCCGGTGGCCTGCGTAAACCTGGGCACATATACCGGATAGGTAACGGTGGGGCTCTGTTGCGCATAACCAATCAAATCGGCGCCCGCGAGAACGGGATCGCCAACCACTGTTTTGGTGGGACTGGCGAAGTTGGTACCCAGGCCTCCAAAAACAGAAATGGTAGGATAGGTCGCCGCACGCGCTACCTTGAGGGAGGTCTCCATCGACTGAATCCTGAAGGCGATCGCCTTCTGGGCCGGTTGACTTTTCGTCGCAATATTGAAAACCGACTCCGGCTGCAATTGAAGGATCGGATCAACCGGAATATCCTCTACAGCGGGATTCTCGATATCGAACGGAGCACCCGCATCGATATTCAGCGCCACTTTCAGCGTCAGCATCGCCTGGTCAATATTGGCCATAGCCCCGATATAGGCGGAGCTATCGGTAGCATACTGGCCTTCCAGTGTCAACGCGTCCAGCTCTGGTACCGTACCCGCTTCTACCCGTTTGCGGGTAAAATCGATCTGGCTCTTGGTCTGCTCCATGGTTACGCGGGTAATTTCCATTTGCTTACGCGCCAGTAATACCTGGAGGAAATAAGTGGCCACATTCAACGCCACATCATTTTTGGATTTCTCCACATCCATCTGGGCGGCGCTGTTGAGTTGACGGGTAGCGAGAATGTTATTCTTGATGCGCAGCCAGTTGAAGACAGTTACACCGGCACTCGCATTAAAGCTCTGGAATACATTGGAGACGTTGGTATATACGTTGGTGGTACGATCGATCGAGCGGCCCCACTGCACACCCGTACTCGTATTGAAATCGACCCCGGGGTACTGCTGCCATTTGCTTTGCTTCAGGTCGACATCGGCAATTTCCTTGTCGATCGTACTCTGCTTGATCGTAATGTTATTGGCCCACGCATACTCCACGCAACGTTGCAGGCCCCACTTTTCCTGTGCCGCAGCCGTACCCACCAGTCCTAATTGCAGTAAAACGGGTAATAGAATCTGTTTTCTCATAGAACAAATCAGTAATTAATAGTTTTTACAGTTGCAGGGTACTTCACAGGCAGATTAACAGCGAGTCTAACCCCACAAAATACTGCATGGGTGCCAAAGCAGGAAAAAAAATCCCGTTAAAATTGATGCACGGTATGGCCCTGAAGGCGATGACCAGCCATTTCCTCCTGCTGAAATGACTTGAACTGACCATCGGCGATGGCCAGTCTACGGGTTGCTATCAGCAGTATCAGACACTAGCGGCCGACGGCAGCCAATGCCTGATCGAGATCGGCGATCAGGTATTCCGGCTCTTCGAGACCTACATAGATCCGAAGCATGCGGTGGTCCCTAACAGCAGGATCAAAGGCCTCCGGTTGCAAAGAAGCACACTTGGGAATGATCAGGCTTTCGTATCCACCCCAGCTGACGGCCATCATAATATGTCGCAGTGATTCACAGAAGGTTACAATTTCCTGCATCTTTTTTGCTTGCAGAACGATCGTCAGCAGGCCACAGGCCCCTTTCATTTGGGAACGGGCCAGGTCATATTGGGCAAAACCCGGATCGAGCGGGAAGACCACCTCCTCTACCAACGGATGCTGTTGAAGGTGAGCGATCACCTTGTGCGTGGTGGCCGTGATCCGCTCCAGGCGCGCCGGCAGGGTACGCAGGCCCCTGATCAGCAGCCAGGCATTGAAGGGCGTGACCCCATTGCCCATATTGAGCAGTTCGTTGTCGAAGATCTTTTTCATCATGGCGTTGGAGCCGGTCAATACGCCGGCTACCACATCGCTGTGCCCCCCGATGTATTTGGTGGCAGACTGCAGCACCATGTCGATGCCCAGTTCGATAGGCTTCTGGTAAAGCGGTGTGCAATAGCTGTTGTCGACGATGGTCACGATGCCCTTCGAGCGCGCCAGCTGGGCCACCGCTTTCAGGTCCTGGATGGCATAATCCCAGCTATTGGGCGATTCGAGGTAAATGACTTTGGTATTGGGTTGAATGGCCCGTTCGAAGTTGTCGATATTTGTGCCGTCCACATAGGTTGTTGACACCTGAAAGCGGGGCAATGTATTGTCAAACATCTTCTGCGCCCAGGTATAGGGCTTGTTGACCGACACGATGTGGTCGCCCGATTGCACGTTGGCAAATACCGAAGCGAAAATGGCAGAGGCGCCGCTGTTGAATACGAGGCAATCTTCTGCCCCGTCGAGGGCAGCCAGCTTTTTCCGCAGGATATCGACCGTAGGGTTCAGCCCCCTTGTATAGAGATAATTGCTGTATTCGTCTTCAAATACCTTGCGCAGGTCATCCACTTTCTTGAAAGCGAAATTGCTGGTTTGCATGATGGGAGGCGCAATCGCACGAAAATACTGGTCGCGGTCTTCTCCGAGTTCATTCAAAATGTACGACAGGTCATGTTCTGGTAGCATAACTAGTTTTCAGTTTTCGTTGGGCTTCTTTTCGGCATTAAAAAATAGAGCAACATAAATCCGGCCAGCACCGTCACACCGATCAGGGCAGTCATGGGTTTGTTGATGATGATACTGATGCTGACGAATATATAGGCTGCGATGAAAATGAGGGGTTGCAAAGGATACAGCTTCATGGAATAGATACCCGTGCCGTCGAGGTGCCTGGTGCGTTTCCTCAACATGAAGATCGACCCGGCAGACAGGGCCATCCCGAAACAATCGAGGAAGATGGTAAAGCTCAGGATCTCATCGAAGGTCTTGGCAAAAAACAGTACAATGATACAGATCACCGTAAAGACCGTGAGCGACATCACAGCCACTTCGTTTTGCGATGACTTCTTCTTGAACACAGCCGGCAATACCCCATCTTCACTCATCGCCAGCATCACCCGGGGATTACTTAACAGGTTTACATTCACATACGCCAGCACTGACAGGAACAGCAGTCCGGAAAAAACATCGGCACCATCCTGGCCGAAGAGTTTGCCGGCGATCACCGAAGCAATCTCATTGGTATTTTTCAGGTTCTCAAAACCAACGATCTTATAGTAACTATAATTGACAGCGAGGTACAACGCGATGATGGCCGTAATACCGATGAAAATACCCCGGGGAATATTGCGCGAAGCATTGTTCACCTCATGCCCGAAATTGATCGTCTGCTGGTAGCCTCCGTAGGTAAACGAGACTGCCACCAGGCTCAGGCCAAATGATTTGATGTATTGGTCCCAGCCCGCATCGACCGGCGGCGCCACGATGGTGGTGCTGTTGTCGTGGTACAGCGCAGGGAAAAACAAAGCCGCGATCAGCATCAGGACCATCCCGATCTTGATCACCATAAGCACATTCTGGGTTTTTGCACTCATCCGCAACCCCAGCAGGTTGACCCCATAAAAGATGATCACCCCCACGGCGGCAATCCCTACCTTGGTCAGGTCAGATACCGGTCCGGAAAAGATCACCTTGCTGATATACCCCGCTCCGATCAAGGCCACGCCCGATAAGGAGCCGGCATTGGATACCAGGATGAGGCAGTTGATGGAAAAAGCCAGTGAGGGGTGATAAGCATAAGAAAAGATGCGATAGTAACCACCGGTGGCCGGATGCCGAGACCCTATTTCGGCATAGGTAAGGGCGCCACAGAGCGCCACCAGCCCACCTACAATCCAGGCTGCAAAAAATACAGTCGGGGTTAAAGCGTCTTTAGCAGAGTTCGAAGCAGTTCGGAAGATACCCATACCGATCACCAGTCCAATGACGATCATGGTGAGATCGAACAGGCTTAGTTTGGCCTTCATCCGCGGAAGATAAAGAAAACTGTTGATCTTTACCCCTTCCATTTTCAACCTGATCCGTTACAGGTATTAGTTAGTATCCAGCTGCTGTTTTTGTGTATTTTTACCCTACAAATACATGCAAACCCTCTGATGAAGAACATCGTACTATTGCTGCTGACTGTATTGACGGCCATGGCCACTACTGCGCAACAAACGCCGGCAACCGACACGGCCGGCAACCTGCAATCCGTTACCGTAAAAGCCTACGAACAAAACCGGCAATTGAAGGAAGTATCCGGCGCCATCAATTATATCGGCAAACCCCAGCTGGAACGGTTCAATAATACCAGCCTGTTGCCCGCCCTGAACAGTACGCCTGGTGTGCACATGGAAGAACGGTCGCCCGGCAGTTTCCGCCTCAACATACGCGGAAGCACCTTGCGCTCGCCCTTCGGCGTTCGCAACATCAAGATTTACTGGAATGGTATTCCTTTTACCGATCCCGGCGGCAATACCTACCTCAATCAACTCAGCTACTACAACCTCAACTCCATCGAAGTGATCAAAGGACCGGCCGGCAGCCTGTATGGCGCCGGAACGGGCGGGGCAGTATTGCTCAACAGCCAGCCCGACACCTGGACCCGCGGGGTCGATGTCGGCTATATTCATGGCAGTTACAACCTTAACAACCTCAATGCGCAGGTGCGCGTGGGCGGTGACGACAACCGCAATAGCTTTGGCTTCACCCACCAGACCAGCGATGGGTACCGTGACCATACCAATATGCGGCGCGATGTGGCCACCTGGGAAACCAGCCTCAAGATCAACGACCGGCAAACCCTGCAAGCCAGCGTGCTCTATGGCGATCTTTTTTATCAAACGCCCGGTGGTTTGACGAAAACCGAATTTCAGAACAACCCACGGGGTACCCGTCCCAACGCCGATGCACTCAAGGCGGCGATTTACCAGCAAACTTTTCTGGCCGGTCTCTCGCACCAGTACCGGATCAGCGAGCAACTCGATAACCAATCGGTCGTCTATGGCGCCTTCTCCGTCATCAAAAACCCGACGTTCCGCAACTACGAGAAGAGAACGGAGCCACATTTTGGCGGCCGTACCGTATTCAACTGGAACCAGCATTGGAAGGGTACACACCTGAAGATCTCTGCCGGCGCCGAAGCCCAGAAAGGATTTTTCAATACCAAGACCTTCCAGAACAAAGCCGGCAACCCCGACTCAGTATTAACCGACGACGATATCAACAACTGGCTCTATTCCGTTTTCGCGCAGGCTTCGTTACGGCTGCCCGGCAACTGGAGCCTCGATGCGGGCGCCAGCTTCAACCAGTCTAGCATTACCATTACCCGGTTGTCGGTGCCTTCATTTGTACCGGTCAAACGTACTTATAGCAACGAATGGGCACCGCGGGTGGCGTTGTCCAAAAAGCTGATCCCCGAACTGCTGGTGTATGCCAGCGTAGCGAAAGGTTTCTCACCGCCCACCACCCAGGAGGTACTGCCTTCTACTTCGGTGATCAGTACCGGCCTCAATGCGGAACGTGGCGTGAGCTATGAAGCAGGCATCAAAAGCAGTTGGCTGCAACAACGGTTGTATGTTGAAGTGAATGTATTCGACTACCGCCTCCGCAATGCCATTGTGCAGCGCCGCGACGCCAGCAATGCAGACTATTTTGTCAATGCCGGGTCTACCAAACAATTCGGTATCGAATCGCAGGCTTATTATCAACTGCTACCCGGCCGGGGCGGATTTGTTTCTGCAGCCCGCCTGTGGGTAAGCCATACCTGGAGCCAGTTTGAATACAACGATTTCAAACAGGGCAGTACTGATTTTTCGGGTAAGCAATTGCCGAGCGTGGCGCCGCATGTCGTGGCGGCGGGCCTGGATATCACCACACGCCCCGGCCTGTATGCCAACCTCACCTGGTATTACAATGACCCTATTGCGCTCAATGATGCCAATACGGAGATAGCTTCATCGTATCAGCTATCGGGCGGCCGCATTGGCTGGCGTACCCGGCTGGCCGGCGGCCTGGCAGCCGACTTCTTTGCCGGTGCCGATAACCTCTTCGATGTTCGTTACAGCCTGGGCAATGATATCAATGCCGCCGCCGGCCGCTATTACAATGCGGCTGCAGCCGCCAATTTTTATGGTGGCATCATCCTCAAGTATGTAAAATAGATATAGGATACACCCGAGATCAACGAATACAGGGACCGCCAGCCGGCCCCTTTTTTATGCCCTTCGTTCCTTACCTGTACGGCGATGGACCTACCTCCCACCCGCGATGCTCCACCACCCGGCAGCGACTGTTCTACAACTTCTCTGGTTATTGCCTAAACCCCGTCTTTCTATAGGGCAAGTTGTAGGCGGAGTGGTGGCTGGGCCCAGAGGATATTTAGAGGACCCATCGACGACCTACCGAGAACCTATCGAGGATCTAAAGCCCGGGACCAGCTCGGCAGTACCTCGGCATGAGCTCGGCAATAGCTCGGCAGTAAATAAAATATAACGATATTTAAACAATTATAAATATTTGATTATGTATCTGCTTGAGGTGCGATTTAGCAAAAAGCAGGCATAAAAATTCTACCCTGTTTGGAGTCTTTTGATCTGCAACTGGAACCTCCTCCGGCGGCAGAAATTGTTTAGTTAGAACCAATCCCCTTGTTTGGCATGCTCAATTGATCGCATACAGGCACCCCGCCGCGATACCGATAACAGGCATTCATAATTAGCAGGCATTAAAACTCTTTATTACATTTGCCGCCGTAATTGGTTTCTACGCACCCCATGGGTGGCGTGGATTAAAAGGGAAACCGGTGTAAATCCGGTGCTATCCCCGTAGCTGTAAGTTTTGGAGGAACTGTTGCCTGGCGGGTTATGCCGCCTTGGACAACGATCTCCTATACGTTCAATCTTCAAACCACTGTCGCGTGCGATGGGAAGGTGTTGAACGGTGAAACGAGCCAGAAGACCTGCCAGTTATACGCATCGACATCGACGAGCTTTCGGGTGAAAAGCCGGGATGAAAGGGTCTTATTGCTACAGACTTTTCATTTCTGTTTGTGTTCTATTTTTTATTCCGAAGGTTCATAGTTCATCATTTCAAACAAACTATGAGCATGACAAAAAGGTTACTCTCTCTTACTGCCCTGCTGGCTGCCATGGCCGCACAGGCGCAGGATTCTACAACAACAAAGTCGATGGACGAAGTTGTCGTTACTGGCTCCAAGTATCCCAAAAAGACCTCCGAAACTGGTAAAGTGATCACTGTGATCACGCGGGCGCAACTGGATCGCAGCGCTGGCAAAGACCTCTCGCAACTGCTGAACGAGCAAGCTGGCATCTACGTCAACGGTGCCAACAGCAACCCCGGCAAAGACAAGGCAGTATACCTGCGTGGAGCCAAGGCCGATTATACCCTGATCATGGTGGATGGGGTACCGGTGTACGACGCAACAGGTACCACCAGCAATTTTGACCTTCGCATGATGCCCATCGACAACATCGAGCGCATCGAAATATTGAAAGGCAGCCAATCTACCCTCTACGGCTCCGATGCGATGGCTGGCGTTATCAATATCATTACCCGCCAGGGCGGTGGTCAAAAGGTGGTATCACCCTACGCAACTGCTACTTACGGCAGCTACGAGACCCGCAAGATCAATGCAGGTGCCAATGGCGGCGCGGGCATCTTTACCTATAATGTAGGCCTCACCCATTTCAAGACCAATGGGATCAGCGAAGCGACCGATGCCGGCAATACCGGTAAGTTTGACAAGGATGGGTATGAACAAAACTCCGTGCTGGCCAACTTCGGTTTCAGCATTCCCAACTTTGGCAAAATATCCCCCTACCTGCGCTACAGCAAGTTCAACAGCCAGCTGGATGCCGGGGCTTTCGCCGATGACCAGGATTACACCTATAACCAGGATAACCTGCAAACCGGTTTACGCGGCGAGTTCAATATCGGCAGGGCCAAACTGAACCTGCTGTACAACTATACCCGTACTGAAAGAAACTTCCTCGACGACTCTACGATCAAGGAATCGCCCTTCGATGGTTACCTCAGCGGGTTCTACAAAAGCAACGAGCAATTCGTCGACGCCTATGTACACCTGCCTATCGCTGGTGGCCTTAGCTTTACCGGCGGCGCTGATTTTCGCAGCAGCCTGATCGACGTCCAAACAACAGGTGCCTACAAATACATGGACCAGGGTGTCATCCAAACCGGTACTTACGGCAGCACCATCGACGCAGATTCGGCGAAGCAAAACCAGGTAGGCATTTACGGTGCTTTCAACTACAGCAAAGGTGGTTTTAATGTGGAAGCCGGTGGCCGATTCAACCATCATTCGGTGTATGGCAGCAATGGCGTTTTCAACTTCAACCCTTCGTACCTGATCAACCGCCAGTTCAAGGTATTTGCCAATTTCTCATCTGCCTACAAAGTACCGACCCTGTACCAGTTGTACTCGGAGTACCAGAACCCTTATACAGACCTGAAACCAGAGAAAGCCATCACCTACGAAGGTGGCGTGCAGTATTTCTCCACCAATAACCTGGTCAATGCACGGGTGGCTGTGTTCAAACGCGATGTGAAAGATGCGATCGTGTTCTATAGCAACCCCACCACCTGGGCCAGCTATTACATCAACCAGGACAAACAGAATGACTGGGGTTTCGAAATCGAGCCGACGATCAACTTCAAGGATAAGATCAAGCTGATCCTCTCCTATTCGTATGTAGATGGTGAAGTGACTACCAAAAATGGCGCGAAGGATACAACCTACTTCAACCTGCTGCGCAGACCCAAAAGCAGTTTTGGTGCTACCCTGAACTATCATATCACGAAAAAGCTGTTTGCGAGTGCCGGTGTACAAAGTTTTGGCAAACGTCAGGACATCGACTTCAGCACTACGCCCAGCTCCATCGCCGATATGAAGGCGTACACCCTGGTCAATTTCTACGCAGAATACCAGGTTATCAGACAATTGAAGTTATTCGTCGATGTGAAGAATATTACCAATACTTCCTACAACGAGGTGCTTGGTTATAACACACTTGGACGTAACTTCAATGCAGGATTATCCGTACGTTTGTAAATCAGTAAATCAACAAGATATGTCTCTGAAGCAATTCAATCCCCGCATGCTGATCCTGCTGGCTTTTATGCTGGTAGTAGCTGCCTGGCGGATATTCCTGTCGAAGGAAGCCACGATGAGCCCGCTGGCCACGTTTACCCCACTCGGTGCCATGGCCCTGTTTGGCGGCACGTATTTCAGCAAAAGCTATAAAGCCGTGCTTTTCCCCCTGCTCACGCTGTGGCTCAGCGACATCTTCCTCAACCGGATGGTGTACTATGGCGAATGGCGTTTCTTCTATGAAGGTTTCTACTGGACCTATGGCTCTTTTGCCCTGATGGCCCTGGTAGCTCCCTGGATCATCAAGAAGGTGAACATTACCAATATCGTGCTGGCTGCTTTTGTGGCCACGCTGATCCACTGGATCGGTACCAGTCCGGGCTGCTTTATGGTAGAAAACTCGATCTATCCTAAAACATGGGGCGGTTATTTTACCAGCCTTTGGGCAGCTATTCCTTACGAAAGGAATTTCCTGGTAGGCACAGCCGTGTATAGCGGTATCCTGTTTGGTGGTTTTGAACTGTTGCAGAAAAGATATTCGCTGTTGCAGATCGCTCAGCCAAAAGCTTAATCTACAATAAGCGGAAGCCGGTGGCGGGTGGTTGGCAGCGAAGCGCGGCAGGCCACTTTCCACTGGCTTTCTTCATGTAAGCATTACCGCTTTTGATACGCCGCCATCGAAATTGGTATTTCAGTAGGTTGACAATGCTGAGAGTTTTTCACCACCCATCGCCGGCAAATACCCGATCAGAGAAAAAGGTTCTCTTCACCAAACAATTTGACCGCATGATTGCCTGTTCTTTTTTACCGGCCGCTACCCAGATGATTTATGATATGAACCTGCAGCACCTGTTGCACGGCATCACCTTTGAATGCCCGCCGACCGCCCTGGCTGAAAAAAGCAAGGTGGTGCGCTGCGTGCTGGAAGGCAAGCAATACAGCAGCATCGAGATCGACCGCATCTTCTCCGCCTCCAAGGCGCAGGGCAAGAGCCTGTATTACGTCGATGAAGAGCTGTTGCAATCCATTCGTCCCGATGTGATCTTTACGCAGGACGTGTGTGAAGTATGTCAGATCGATACCGCCTGTACCGCAGCTGCCGTATCCAAACTGGACAAGCAGCCAGAACTGATCGCCCTTACCCCCAATAACCTGCAGGATGTTTTTGAAACGGCCATCACGATCGCTACGGCCCTGGGGCAGGAAGAAGCGGCCTACACCTATCTCGCTGCCCTGCAGGCCCGCATCGATGTGATCATCGATACCTTACGCGCCCACAAAGCGCCGCCCAAACGGGTGATGGTGATGGAGTGGGTAGAACCTATTTACAACTGCGGTCACTGGATACCGTACCAGGTCGCTTATGCCGGCGGTATCGACATGCTGTCTAACCCGGCAGGCGACAGCATCGTGACGCCCTGGGAAAAGATCGTACGGTACAACCCGGAAGTACTGGTGATTGCACCTTGTGGGTTTACCGTATCACGCACGATGGAAGAACTGCACCTGCTGACCAGCAAGCCCGAGTGGCAGGGACTGGCGGCGGTACAACAACAGGCAGTACATATTGCCGACTATGACCTATTCACGCAACCCAGCGCCAGCACCCTGGTGGATGGTATCGAGGTACTGGCAGCGATGTTTCACCCAACCTTGTTCAATGTGCCCGCTCACTTGCAACACAAATGTGCCCCGCTGTCTAAAACCATGACCCATGTGCAAGCATGAACCCAAAAGCTGTCCACGCTGCCAGCAACCATTTGAGTGCAAGGTGGGCGATGTGCTGCATTGCCAGTGTTTCGGCATTTCCTTCAATGAGGAAGAAAAGGCCTATATCGAGGGTCGCTACCAGGATTGCCTTTGCCGTAAATGCCTGCTGGAACTGAAACAGCAACCTGTTTTATTTACCGAGAAATATTCATTGGATGCCAATAAATGACCTGCAGCCCGGCATCATCTTCGTAACCGGTGGCGCCCGCAGTGGCAAAAGCCGTTATGCGCAGGAACTGGCGCTGCAACTGAGTCCCACCCCTACCTATATCGCCACCGCCCGTAAATGGGACCCTGAATTTCAGCAACGCATCGACCGGCACCAGGCCGACCGCGATGAACGCTGGACATCCATTGAAGCAGAAAAACAGATCAGCCAACTGCCACTAACCGGCAAGGTAGCGGTGATCGATTGTGTAACCCTGTGGCTCACCAATTTCTTTGTCGATCACCAATATGATATCGAGGCCTGCCTGGCCGACTGCAAACAGGAAATAGAAAATCTGCTGCAGCAAGCGGGCACTTTTATCATCATCAGCAACGAGATCGGCATGGGCGTACATGCCGAAACGGAGATCGGGCGTAAGTTTACCGACCTGCAGGGCTGGATGAACCAGTTCATTGCAGCGAGGGCCCACCAGGTTGTATTCATGGTGAGTGGTATCCCGATGGTGATCAAACAATAATAACAGCAAGGCTGCGGGAAAGGCACTTGCGGTCGGCCTATGGCTGTCCAACAACAAACAACATGCTCAAATCATACATGAACTGGAGCGGAGGCAAAGACTCTTCGCTGTGCTTACACCGGATATTGCAGGATGATCGCCATGCTGTGGGTAGCCTGCTCACCAGTGTCAATGCTGTGCACAACCGAGTTTCGATGCATGGTGTGCGCCGGGAGCTGCTGGAAGCGCAGGCGAGGTCGATCGGCCTACCCTTGCACACCATCGAGCTGCCCGAACAGCCTGGCATGGCGGAATACGAACAGGCCATGCAGGAGCAGGTATTGTCGTTGAAAGCAGATGGCTATACCCACGCCGCGTTTGGTGATATCTTTCTCGAAGACCTCCGCATATACCGCGAACAAAAACTGGCCGATATTGGCCTGGAAACGGTATTTCCGCTGTGGCAGATCCCAACGGATGTACTGATGCAGGAGTTTCTGTCGCTGGGTTTCAAGGCCATCATCGTGTGTGTGAATGAAAAGTACCTCGATAAAAGTTTCTGTGGCCGGGTGATCGATGCGTCCTTTGTACAGGATCTACCAGACCATGTTGACGTATGTGGCGAGAACGGCGAGTACCATTCGTTTGTATTCGACGGACCTATATTCCGTCAACCAATACCTTTTACCAAAGGAGAGTCTGTTTACAGGCGGTACGACGCCCCTCAAACCAGTCAAACCAACAATGCCATGGATCAACCGTCTTCCTATGGCTTTTACTTTTGTGATCTATTACCATGACAACAAATATTGCTACCACATCGCTGCAGGCAGCTCTGCAGCACAAGATCGACAACAAGACCAAACCACTGGGTGCCTTGGGCATGTTGGAAACGCTGGCGCTTCAGTTGGGGCTAATACAACAAACCACCTCGCCGGTCATCCGTGCGCCGCATATCGTAGTGTTTGCCGGTGACCATGGCATTGCCGCCACGGGACTGGTAAATCCTTATCCGCAAGCGGTAACAGCCCAGATGGTGCTCAACTTTTTGCGGGGTGGTGCTGCCATCAATGTATTCTGCCGTCAACACCAGATCGCCCTGCAGGTGGTAGATGCCGGTGTGAATGCAGACCTGTCGGCGGCAGCCGCTGCACTGAAAGAACCAGCGGTGTTTATCAACGCCAGCATGGGGCCAGGCACCAACAATTACCTGGAAGGCCCTGCCATGCCGGAAGCTGCTGTGCTGTCGGCCATCGACAAGGGTCGCGCCATTGTACGCACCATTGCCGACCGGGGCAGCAATTGCATTGGCTTTGGTGAGATGGGCATTGGCAACACCTCTTCGGCTTCGCTGATCATGAGTGCTGTAACCGGCATTCCTGTGGCAGCCTGTGTTGGCCGGGGCACTGGCGTCAACAATGAGCAACTCGATACCAAGATCAAAACACTGGAACAGGTACACGCACTGCATCAGTTGACCCAACTGCACAACCAGCCCATTGCGTTGCTCTCGAAAGTGGGCGGTTTTGAGATTGCGATGATGACAGGCGCTTATCTCGAAGCGGCTGCCCGGCAGCTGGTGATCGTGGTGGATGGCTTCATTACGACAGCCGCCCTGCTGTTGACCAGGCAGCTCGATCCGACAGTGATGAATTATTGCTTCTTTGCCCATACCAGTGGCGAGTTGGGTCATGAAAAAATGCTGGCTTTTCTGAAAGCCGATACGCTGTTGCACCTGGGCATGCGGCTGGGTGAAGGTACCGGTGCGGCATTGGCGATCCCCTTGATCCAATCGGCGGCAGCTTTTCTCGAAGAGATGGCTTCTTTTGAATCGGCCGGGGTTTCGAATAAGGAGGGGGGCATATGAAAAAAGAAATACGCATCTTCTTTACGGCTATGATGTTCCTGACGCGCCTGCCAGTGCCGAAGATGACCGATCATTCGCAGGAGTACCTGGAGAAATCGGCCCGTTACTTTCCCCTCATCGGCTGGATGGTGGCAATCATCAGCGGCGTGACTTTTCTGGTATTCAACAAATACGTGGGTGAAGACATAGCTATTCTTGCCTCTATCATTGCCGGCATTCTGACCACCGGCGCCTTTCATGAAGATGGCTTTGCCGATGTATGCGATGCCTTTGGGGGCGGCTGGACAAAAGAAAAGATTTTGCTGATCATGAAAGACAGCCGGCTGGGCACTTATGGTGTGATCGGACTGATCAGTATCCTGGGGGCCAAATTCCTCCTGCTAAAAGAGCTGCCCAAGTTTACCCCTGATATCGCCAATCCATCGATCAATATCTTTTACAACTACCGGCATTTCCTGTTGCTGTTAATAGCGGCGCATGCCATCAGTCGGTTGATGGGTGTATTCACTATATCCCTGTTTGACTATGTAACCGACCCGGATGGCAGCAAATCGAAGCCCGTTACTGCCCGGCGACCTTCGGTGGTGACGATCCTGGTGGCGGTGTTGTGTGCGGGCCTGCCCGTTGTTTTCCTCAGCTGGCATTTTGCGCTCGCGATCGTACCTGTGATTATAGTGGCTTATCAACTGGCCCGATATTTTAAGAAATGGATCGGTGGGTATACGGGCGATTGCCTGGGCGCCATTCAGCAGGTGAGTGAATTGACCTTTTACCTGTCGGCCCTGATCATCTGGCGTTTTGTACTTTGAGTGTAGGCTATTGAATTCCTTATTATTGTACCATGAGTATTTACGTGATCCGTCATACGACACCGTTGATCGAGAAAGGCACCTGCTATGGGCAGGCTGATATTGGTGTGACGGACGCTTTTGCGGAAGAGGCGGCCATTATCCGGCAGCATATTCCCCCACACCTGCAGGCGGTGTACAGCAGCCCCCTGCAACGCTGCAGCCGGCTGGCGGCCGAGCTGTTTCCCAGTTACGATGTCATCCATGAAGACAACCTGAAGGAGATCAATTGCGGTGAGTGGGAGCTGCAACGCTGGGACGATATACCCCGCGAAGTCGTCGATCCGTGGATGAATGATTTTGTGAATGTGTGTATTCCGGGTGGCGAAAGTTATGTGGACGTTTTTGAGCGGGTGCGCCGTTGCTTTGAAGCCGTGGCAGCCCGTGGGGTGCCCTCGGCGATTGTTACACATGGCGGAGTGATCCGAAGCATTCTGGCGCATATCACGCAAACACCGCTGAAAGATTCATTCGGGGCCTTCTCGCTGCACTATGGCTGCGTGGTAAAGATCGACCGGGCCGGAGCGGGTTTCCGCTACGAGATGCTGTCGAATATTTTTACCGGCAAAGAACAGCACAAACCGAGTGCGCGGCAGTAGTGTGGCAACACGCCTTATCTGCCCGCCGGGGCCAGGCTTCCCATTTGCCGGGTGACCCGTACCTTTGCACCATCAATTGCTGTATAAATCGAAGGCTATGGAATTAAGATTGGACGATGTGATCACCGTGACTTTCACGTTGTTTGCCATCATCGATATCCTGGGATCTATTCCCCTGCTGATCAGTCTGAAGAAAAAGATGGGCGGCATCGATGAAGCCAAGGCGACTGGTATCTCAGGCGGTTTAATGTTGCTCTTCTTGCTGACGGGTGAGCAGTTTTTAAAGGTATTGGGACTTGATGTAGGTTCCTTTGCGGTGGGCGGCTCGATCGTGATCTTTATCCTTGGCCTGGAGATGGTGCTGGGCGTGGAGTTTATCAAGAGCGATGCGGATCATAAATCGGGCACGGTAGTGCCGATTGCCTTTCCCCTCATTGCGGGTTCGGGTACGCTCACAACGATCATCTCGCTATCGGCCAACTACAGCAAGTGGACTGTTTTTATAGGTATTTTGCTGAATCTCATAATTGTTTTCCTGGTTTTGAAATCCCTGAACTATATTGCGAAGCTTTTGGGACCAGCAGGATTGTTAGCGGTGAGAAAGTTTTTTGGCGTAATTTTGCTGGCCATTGCCGTAAAGATCTTCGCGAGCAATGTAGGAGGACTGCTGAAATAAGGATCGACAGCGTTCTCTGAGACCCCTTTCGATCTTTTTTGGCTTCGTAGTACAATGGATAGTATAAGAGTTTCCGAAGCTCCAGATCCAGGTTCGATTCCTGGCGAAGCCACCAGCCTGACAAACCCGCTACAAAGTAGCGGGTTTTCTTATTTAAGGAATTTCCGGTTCCTTACCTGGCTGTTCATCCGAACACCAGCCCTGCTTTCCCCTGATTTCATATCCAGTATTTATTAAGACTTGCATAGTTGCCGTAAAACATAGATTTTTGAGGGGTGCTCAGTTGCCTTCCGGCCAGTCTGAACCAGCCGAAACAGTAGCTGAACTGATATCGGATCTGTAAACGGGCTGGCGGCCGGATATACCAGACTATGTAGTATGAAGTATACGCTTATCATATCATGGCTTATGTTGCTGGCGACGAACTCCGGCGCGCAGGAACATTACGACCAGCAAAAAGCATCTCGGTTGCTGGGCTTGCCCGATGATACAGCCAAGGTAAACCAACTGAACAATTACGCACGCAACATCCAATCAGCTTCCCCGCAAAACGCGATATCCATACTGAACCTGACGGCCGACCTCTCCCGCAAACTGAGGTATGACTATGGTCTGGCTTCGTCGCAGTTCCTTCGGTCGAGCATGTACTTCTACGAAATGAAACTGGACAGCAGCCGCCTGCTGATGGAGCAGGCTTCCGGTTTGCTGGCCGGCAAAACCGACTCTGCGTCCAGGGATCTGTATGCCTCCCTGCTAATGCGGAAGGCCGGGCTGTTTCAGCAGCATCAAAACACCGATTCGGCCATTTACTATTATTTGCAGGCAGCTACCACCTATGCCGATAAGAGCATCATTGCCTACTACAATATATCCGGCATCTATCGCTATTTGAATGATACCAGCCGGGCGCTTGCCTATGCCCGGCAAACCCATTCCATTGCCGCTGCCACCAACAATCCCGTATACGTGCTGCGTAGCCTGATCGTATTGGGCGACGCCTTTGTGCTGGCCGGGCAAAGAGATAGTGTGTGGTCGATCGCCCAAACGGGCATGCCCATGGCCTCCACCCTCAACATGCCCTTCGCCACGGGTATGTTTCATGCTCAGCTGGGCCAGTATTATTCGGATGATATTACCCGCTACGATTCTGCCGTGAGCCATTACCGTGCCGCGCTCGACATCTTTACCGGCTACAGTTTGTCCTTTGAACAGGCATTGGTATTACAACATCTTGGCAATCTCTACCTGAAAAAAGGGGACTATGAAGGAGCGATCGGCCACCTGAAAAAAGCGACCGAACTGGCCAGGCGCCTGGACCTGAACCAGGTATTGTTTTACACCTTGAAAGACCTCTCCCTTGCGCTCGAGAAAACCGGCAGTCTGGCAGAAAGCAGTCAATACCTGCGCGAACTGCTCGCCGTGAATGATACCTTACAAGAACGCAACAACCGGAAAACGGTGATGGAACTGGAAGCCCGGTACCAGGTACAAAAGAAGGAAGCCTACCTCGCCATACAGGAAAAGGATATCCAGCAAAAAAAGTTCACGATCTGGTTTCTCCTCTGGGGGCTCGCCACGCTGGTCGTTATTTCACTATTGCTATACCGCAACTATCACCATAAGCAAAAACTACAGCAGGCGAAAATTGAAGAACTCGAAGCCGACAAGCAACTGGCCGCCACCGAAACCGTGCTCAAAGGCGAAGCGCAGGAACGCACCCGCCTGGCCAAGGACCTGCACGATGGCCTGGGCGGTATGCTCAGTAGCATCAAGCACTCCTTAAGTACGTTGAAAACCAACCTGACGATGACACCAGACCATGCACAGGCTATGGAGCGCAGTATAGACATGCTCGACAGCTCCATCCTGGAGATGCGTCGCGTAGCGCACAACATGATGCCTGAGATCCTCGTCAAATATGGGCTCGATGCAGCACTGAAGGACTTTTGCCATGACATCAACCAAAGCGGCGCCTTGCAGGTAAACTACCAGTATATCGGCACGCACTATAAGGAGCCGGATCAAACCACGGCCATCAATGTGTACCGTATCGTACAGGAACTACTGAACAACATCATCAAACATGCGGGCGCCCAAAACGCCCTGGTGCAGGTATCAGACAATGAAGACATAGTGTCTTTGACCGTAGAGGATGATGGCAAAGGGTTCGATACAAAAACCCTCTCGTACCAGGGAGGCATGGGCTGGAGCAATATCCAAAGCCGTGTCGACTACCTGAAAGGGAAGCTGGATATAATGTCTGAGCCCGGCAAGGGCACTTCGGTGTGGATAGAGTTTAATACAGGTGCGTAACCCCACAACAGGCTGGCATATCGTCGAACGGTTGTCACACCCCTCGCTACTCAATATTACTTGCCCTTGCGGCAGACAACCTATAAAATGCGAAGACCGGCGCAGGAGCGCCGGTCTTCGCATTTTATCGCCAATAGTATATCTATTAATAATCGGGGTTCTGCTGTGCCTGAATGCCGGGGTTGGCATTGATCTCTGCCTGCGAGATCGGCAACAGTGTTTTATAGAATGTTCTGTCGATTGTTTTAGGGCGTGTGGCTACTGAGATGCCGATGACCTCATCGTTGAAGGTGATCGACTTGTTTAGCCGGATCATATCAAAGAACCTTTGTCCTTCACCATACAGCTCTTTGCTTCTTTCATCGAGGATCATATCCACCGAAACGGTCAGCGCAGTGGCCGGTGCCAGCGCAGGAGCACGCTTGCGGATGGCATTGAGGTAGGTCGCTGCTTTCAACGCATCGGTCGGCAAGGCAGCTTCCGCAGCAATCAGGTAGATCTCCGACAACCTGATCAACTTCAGATTGACTGCTGTAGCCGTTGCTTTACCATCACCCGCCAGTGCCGTGTTTCCACTAAACTTATACAAAGACCCTTTTCTGGGCTTGGTCGTCGTAGAGAGCTCGTCATCATTCATCACGCCCCATCGTACGTCCGTAGCATCTTGTTTCAGCCTGTCGAGGAAATAATCGCTGGCGATGAACCAACCCAAAATGGTGCTGCCACCATCTCCCTTCTTCCTGTGGTAGGCTCCGATAGAACCCGCGCCCAGGTCACCTTCGAGGGGGTAAACACCAATCTCAAAGATGGACTCTGATCCAAATTGCGCTTTCCAGGAATCGAGCCAGGCCGCATTGCTGTACAATGTATACACATTACTCGTAATGATCTCTTCCGCTGCTTTCAAGGCATTGGGGTAGTCTTTCATATACAGATAGACCCTGGCTTGCAATGCGAGGTTACCGTAGTAATTGATAAAGCCATTGGCTTTCGTTTTCCCCAGTAATGGAGCTGCAGCTGTGAGATCGGAAAGAACTTGTGTATAGTTTTCATTCACCTTATTTCTGAGCGGCTGTGCCGACGGCTTCAAGGGCGTTGTGACGTTGGGAACACCGAAGGCGTTCTTGTCCAGGTCATAGGTCTTTCCATACAACCGTACGAGGTCAAAATACATCATCGCACGCAGTGTCAGTGCTTGCCCTTTAAAACTGTTGTAGCCGGTAGCACCCGTGGCTTCCAACCGGGCGATATTTTCCAGCAGGTTATTCACCTGCAGCAGGGAAAAATAAATCTGTGACCAGTATCCGGAGTAGCTGCCGCTGGTAGCCGAGTGGTTGAAAGTATACAAGGCATCGTTGCCCCTTCCCTGTGAAGGGATGGTCATATCACCCCCCTTTGCATCACCGTAGAGCAGGAAATTCCTTCCGTAGTAATCGGCGCTGCCCATGCTGCGCACAATACCATTGATCATGATCTGGGCATCGGCAGGCGTTTTAATGGATTCATCGGCGTTTACCTGGTTGGTAGGTACTACATCGAGTGTTTTATTACAGGCAAACAAGCCCATTGCCAACACGCTGAACATATATATTCTCAGTATATTTTTCATCTTTTAAAGCATTTAATAATTAGAAATTAAGCTCGATCCCGAAGGTGTAGGTTTTCCCGAAGGGCGTTTCCCAGCCACGGGTTCCATACTGATTTACTTCCGGATCGGCATTTTTATACTTTGAGAACGTCAGCAAATTAGTTCCGTTGAAGAATACCCTTGCCGTGGAAATGCCCACTTTACCAATCACATTCCTGGGCAGGTCGTACGACAGGTTGATATTTTTCAACCGCAGGAAGCTGGCACTGGACATTTGCCGGGTGCTGTATTGCATGGGATCGGTCAGATCGGTACCTCTGAGGAGGGGCATCGTACCGCCTGTGTTTTCGGGTGTCCACATATCACCATACAAAGATTTCACACGGATCCGCTCCCAGTAGTAACCATCATCTGCCACATCCTTGAAGGCACCGTCGTACAACTTGCCACCAATTTTGTAGATGAAGTTGAAGCCCAGTGTAATTCCTTTGTAGGAGACATCTGTATTCAACCCCCCATACACATCGGGCATGGCATCGCCGATAATTTTATAGTTGGCCTTGTTGAACGTGTACGTAGCGCCTCTGTCATTGTATAAGAAGTCGCCTGCCTTTGCATCCGTTGGATTGTTCACATACCACACGTTGTTGCCATTCTTTGGATCGACCCCTGCCCACTCATAGCCATAGTAGCTCAGGGTAGAGGAACCTTCCCGGTAAATGAACTGTGCCCTGGAATCACCCCCTGTCGGATCGTACCAGATGATATCGCGACCACCATACAATTTGGTCACTTTGGAGGTAATGAAGGAAGCATTCACCGAAGCGCTCCACCTAAACGTTTTGTTGTCGATGATATCTCCACCGAGCTCCAATTCGATACCCTTGTTGTTGATCTCTCCTACGTTGGCCAGGTTGCTGGAAAAGCCGGTAGTCGTAGAGGTTGGAACATCCTGTAAGAGATCTCTGGAATCGCGGTTGAAATATTCAATGGTACCTGTTAAACGTTGCTTGAACAAACCAAACTCCAATGCGATGTTGGTGGTATAGTTTGTTTCCCAGGTAAGATCCGGGTTGGCATTGGTAGACAGGAAACCACCTGCATTGCCATTGTAGCGCAGTGTGTAGCTGGTCAATGATCTCCATCCAAAATTCTGTGTAGGCAAGGTACCATTGATACCGTAAGAACCCCGCAGCCTTAAATTGCTGAGGAATGTAATGTTCTTCATGAATTCTTCGTTGCTGATCTTCCAGGAGCCAGCCACTGACCAGAAATTACCCCAGCGGGTTTCAGGCGCCAGTTTGGAGGAGCCATCCCGGCGGTATGATCCGGACAGGAAGTATTTCTGGTTGTAGTTGTACTCCACCCGCGATAAGAGCGACACGATGGAATTACCATACTCAAAGCCACTCGCCGTAAAAGCACCTGCCGGAGACAAGGTGGTCAATACGCTGGAGGGGAGGTTGGTTCCTATGGAGTTTTGGAAGTTCGTTCTATTTTTCTCTACCTCGAAACCGCCCAATACACTCACATTATGTAGTCCGAAGTTCTTCGCATAATTGGCGGTATTGGAGGATACCAGTTTTGTAATCGTGGTACCCGTTTCCGAGATAGTTCCATTCGTTGCCACGCCGTTGTAATGCGTGGGGCTGTAATACAAATGATCCTTGATCTCGGAGTTATCGAAGGAGAATACCGACTTGATGTTCAACTCCGGCAGGATATTTAGCTGCACCGTTTCGTTGATAGAAAAACGCTTGGTAATAGAACTGTTGTCCCATTGATCATTGTAGTAGAGGTTGTTCTGCGCCAGGCTTCCGTACCGTGCGGTAAAGGGCAGCCCTGTTTTGTAGTCGGTGGGCCAATAGAAGGGCCAAAGCAGGTTTCTTACCTGGAAGAAGTAGTTGGCACCAGTATTTCGGGTATCATTGAAGCCTACCTGCTTGTTGCGGGCAATACCGATATTGGTGGTAAACTCCAGGTACTTACCGACCTTCTGCGACAGATTGACCCGACCAGAAATACGGTCAAACTTATTTATCCGGACCCTATTCTGGTCTTTGGTATAGTTCAGCGAGGTATAATAGGTGGTATTCTGGTCACCGCCGCTTACCGACAGATCGTTTGTCTGGTAGATACCGGTTCCAAAATAGGCATCGTCCCAATCGAAGTAAGTACCCTCACGGTTTACCAGGCCGTCGGTCATACCGGCAATGTTCACATTGTCGGACAGCGCCGTACCAGCGGTAGAGAATTTATAACCGTGTCTGTTGAATTTGGAGTTGAGCTGACCGAGCGCATAGGTATTGGCCTGTGCGGCAGTTTGTCCGGCAGACGTTTTGTTATCGTATAAGATCCTATACAACATATTGATCTGCTCCTGCGCTCCGCCTACTTCATAGTTGTCGGTAGCCCATGAAGGGGTGATACCTACTGATGAGGCCAGGTGTACGACAGGTTTTCCTTTTTTACCGCGCTTGGTGGTGATCAGCACAACACCGTTGGCTGCCCTGGATCCATACAGGGAGGAGGCCGCCGCATCTTTCAGGATGGTGATGGTTTCAATATCGGCAGGATTCAGCGTATTCATGATGTTGTTGGAACCGATGTAAGAGCCGCTCAGGTTGCCCTGATCACCAGAGATCATGGGAACCCCATCGATCACATATAAGGGCTCGTTGCTGGCATTGATGGACCCAATGCCCCGGATACGTATGCTGGGTGTGGCGCCGGCCTGACCGCTTGGAGCCGTTACCTGCACACCGGGCACTCTACCCACCAGGGCACCCTGGAAGGAGGTATTCGGTGGATCTTTGATCTCGCTTCCCTTGATCACGTTAGCAGAGCCTGTATAGGTACCTTTTTTGGCAGTACCATAAGCGACTACCATTACTTCGTCTAGCGAGCTCCAGTCTGTTTCCAGGGCAACATTGATCTCGGTACGGCCACCAACAGTCACTTCTTTTGGAATATAACCGGTCACCATAAATACCAGGGTGGTAGCTTGAGCAGGAAGGGTGATTTCATAACTGCCATCCGTACGGGTAATGACGGCTGTTGACGTTCCTTTGACCTGTACTGTGGCTGATGGAACCGGGCTCTTGGTGGTGTTATCAGTAACGACACCTCTGATACTGGTTTGGGCAAAAGTTGTAAGACTCCCCGTTACGAGTACAAACAATAGGACCAGCATTTGTTTGTTCATAGCTAGCGTTTTGGTTAATTAATGTTTTTACGAAAGGTTCCTATGCGATCAGATGCATGCTACACAGGACCCGGACCAGCCTCTGCACAACACCTGAGCTTGCGTATTTGTGTCGAAAACTGCTGCTTTACAGTAATATGAGAATAAATCACAACTTGTCCGAAAATCCTGAGTCAGGTAAACTTAACTAAAAAATGCACACCTAACCATTTATTCTACCCGCAAAAACCTGCAAAACGCTCACATGTAATTCTGTTTTACTGCAATAAACACAGAGAAAGTTGCAGCGGAGGAAATGGCTTGACGGGTGATGCACCCGGTAGTCCGTGCGTTGGGGCATTATTCCCGACAGTTGAGGAGGTACTATTGGCTGTTCGGCGGTTTGAAACGCATGTGGCTGGAACCGGCACCCATATAAAAAAAGCCCGGGGCTTGCTTGCCCCGGGCTTCCTCAATGACATTATAGATCGTTGTTTACTTTGCTTTTTCTCCTTCTTTGCCTGCCACTTTCTCCAGTGCAGACTCTACGGCATTGCCCCGGCTTCTGCCAAATACGGTTTTAAGGTATACATCCCGGCCGTTGTGGCCCATCCGCTCGCTTATTTCGGAGTTTTTTCGCAGCCTATCCACTTTAGCCCTGGCGAGCTTCATGGTGAGCCCTTCTTCGTACAACTCTCCTTTCTTTTCCATCTCGTATACTTTGGATTCGGACTTGCCGAATTTGAAGTTCATGAGCTCGTACTTAGGTACATAAAACTCCATGGAATCGTTGTCGATGGCCTTTAGTTTGAACGGCTGGTCGCCGTCACCGATCAGGCCCCTGAACACGAAGTAATCGCCCGGCTCGGGGTTTTCGATGATGGCATTTTCCTGGTGTGTGTTGATGTAGAAATTGCAGGTAGCAACGGTGAGAATCGGAACCAGGATCACGACCCAGGAAAGGATCTTCTTTTTGCGTTGGGCTTTTTCCTGTCGTTCCTGTTGTTCGTACTCTTCGATGTTCATAAGATTGGATTGTAGAGTTGGGTTATATTAGTTTTAAAGGCGGGATGATCGCGCATACCCTGCCGCCGTCAAGAGTACAAAAACTTACTGATATGTACTAGCGTGCGCAGCAAATCCTATCAACAAAAAAGGCTCCGGATCATTTCCTGATCCGGAGCCCCTATTGCCAGCGGTGTATTGAACATTTATTGCCAGGTAGTTACCGTCGCTATTGCCAAGCTGTTTGCAGGCTGTACACGTCCAACTGCGTAAACCTGGCTTTACCACCTTTGGCAGTAACCGATAGTTCCTTTGTGGTCAGGTTCTTGTTGACCGGCATAAATACCAGCCCATTGTTGCCGAAGATCTCCATGCCTGTGCGGTCAACATAGATGGTCAACTGCAGCTGTCCTTTTTGCAGGGGCAGGGTGGCCTTCAATCCGTCTACACGCAGTTGCTGCGCCACGACGTCATACACCAGGTCCAGCCCATTGACCTGGATGGTGACCTGCCTGGCCTTACCTGGTTCGAGGGTAGCTTGTATCTCTAACCCGTCTTCTTTGATGTCCTTTAGTGGATTGACCGTCTTCTCTGTCAGTGTCCGGACTCCGGTGATCAGGGTCTTTGACCGCAGGGACTGCAGTTCTTTCACCGGGGTGCGCGTCATGCGGATACCATCCGGTGTTGTTACCAGTTTGAGTTCCATGGGAATGCTCATACTCTGGTTGAAGTTCATGTTCTCTTTGGCGGTATTCGTTCTCCACCAACCAATCTCTATCCGCCGGCCGGTAGGATCATTGCTGATGGTTTGTGCTGCATAGTAGTCTCGCCCGAACTGGCCCAGCAAGCGCTCTTCCTCCGGGGTAAAGGTGTTGCCATCGAAGCGGCCGATGGCATACATTGTATTCGCAGCCGACAGTACCCATTTCTTATTGGCGGGATTACCATCTACGGGTAATTCAAAAAAGTCGGGGCATTCGAACAGGTAGCGATCGTTGCCCGTACCGCCTTTTACGATGCTGGTCGGTGTCCAGTCTTTCAGGTTATCGGAACGCAGGAATTGCTGCGTATGCAAGCCACCTTCCCGCTCTACCCAGAACAACATGACCCAATGCTTGCCTGGCTCGTACCAGAACACTTTCGGGTCACGGTTATCCTTGTTGATGCGCGGTACCGCTGCACGGTCGAGTTTATTGAAATGTACACCATCGTTGGTCCAGGCCAATCCCTGGCACCAGCAGGTTGCTCCTGTAAAAAACATCACCAGGGCGGGATCGCCGGGTTTGCCAAAGCCACTGGTATTCTGACTATCTACGATAGCCGAGCCACTGAACATGGGTCCGTAGCCATCCGGATGGATCGCATCGCCTATTTCTTTCCAGTGGATCATATCCTTGCTGACGGCATGCCCCCAGGTCATATTGCCCCATTCGCGGCCGTAGGGATTGTGTTGATAGAACAGGTGGTATTGCCCCTTGTAGTAGCTCAATCCGTTGGGATCATTCATCCATCCCCGTTTGGGCGAAAAGTGAAACTGTCCCCGAAATTGCTCGGCATAAGGTGTTCCTTCCAGGACATCTTCATCGCTTTGCAGAATGGGTCGGAAGGCCTTTGCTTCTTTCGGTAGTTTGTCTACCCGTATTTCCAGTGACTTGCCTTTCCACGCACTGATATCGAGGTAGGCGTACCAATCTGGGGTGCCTTCTGCCAATTCCATATCGAAGAAGCGTACACGCACACCGTCTTTCCAGATCTCCAGGTTTCTTTTGGGTGCGCCATTCTTTACGGGCAGTTGGAGAAACTTCTTTTCGGCGGTAAAATACTGATCGAAGGAGGGTTGAGCGGCCAGGGTACCGCCTGCCAGGAGCAAGGTAATCACGTAAGCGAATCGTCGTAACTGTGTCATACTGTTGTTTGTTGCCCTACTGTGTGAAGTGGCGATAAAGCGTGGGGCAGTCGGTACAAAATAGGTGTTTTAACGGTAGACGACAACAGGACGGCTTTCTAGTTTTGGCTGTGCTGGCTGGTATCGTCTGGCCGAACGACTTACTATGTATCAACTACGGCTACTTCCTACTGTCGTCTTATCGCTGCTGCTATCGCTGGTAGTGTTGCATTATTTTGTTCCGTGGAACGGCTTTATCTATGCAGGGCTGGGCACCGCCTTATTGTTGTTGTGCCTGCTTATGCTTGCCAAGGAGATGACGATCACCACCCACCCTTCTTTTCGCACCTGGGCACATCTGATACTATTCCTCATCGCGTCGATCTCCTTGATTTACTGGATCTTCCAATTGCTGGCACCTGCCCGGGGAACCACTAACCGGCAGCTATCTTTTGGAATGGATGGCTATTTTGAAAAGATCCGCAGCAACGAGGCCGCGCTCACCGCTTTCTTTTCCCAAATGCCAAAAGGGGGTGATCTGCATAGTCATTTTACCGGTGCCATTTACACGGAAACGTTGATCGAGGAGGCGATCAGGCAGCATCTCTGGATTAATATAGTCACCTTTAAATTGCATAGCGATAGCAACAGTTTTAAGATAAGGGTGAAACCGGAAAAGGAACAAAAAGACCAAAAAAAGAACAAGGCGAATAGCTTCATACCTGACCCAAACGTACTTCGACTGGACACGCTTGTCAACAAAAAGGAATATAGCTGGCTGCGCCAACGCCTGATGCTGGAGTGGAGTGTGAAAGATTATTATGATGCCTTCAGTCCTTCGGACAAGCACTTCTTTGATGCGTTTGGTAAGTTCCCGAGCATGCCTGAGGCGAAAGGGCTTTGGGAACTGAAAGAACGGGCAAAGAAAGAACACGTGCAATATATCGAACTGATGACGTGGAGTATACCTGGCAAACAATATGCTACCCGCGAGTATTTACCAGAGGATAGCCTGTTAATGCTCGCGATGCGCCTACAAGATATGGCCCGCCTTGACACGCTTTTCACAAAGCTTTATGTGGCTTTGTGTGATAGTACGGCAGACTCAGCAAGAAAGTACTGCCGGCAACTCCGGCGGTTTCATGCAGGCATCGATGACTCCGATTTCACGATGCGCTACCAGGCCAATATACGCCGGGAGAAACGCCCGGTGGAAGTATTCAGGGACCTGATCGCAGTATTTGAAGCCGCCAGCCAGGATTCGCTGGTAGTAGGCGTCAACATCGTTAACCGGGAAGACGGACCACTCTCCATGCGCGACTATGCCCTGCACATGAAGATGTTTCAATACATGCATACCATCTACCCTGCGGTGCGCTATAGCATGCACGCCGGAGAGCTTACAATGGGCACGGTAAAGCCGGAAGACCTGAGCTGGCATATCAGTGACGCGGTGTATACCGCGGGCGCCCGTCGCATTGGCCACGGGGTAGATATCGCTTATGAGCGAGACAACCTGGCGTTGCTGAAGCATATGCGTGATAAAAAGATCGCTGTGGAGATCAACCTGGTCAGCAATGAATTTATTCTGAAGGTAAAGGGCCAGCGTCACCCGGTAACGCTTTACGCAGACCACGGCGTACCGATCGTCATCAGTACAGACGACGCGGGCATCTTAAGGACCAATCACACGGAACAGTTTGTGCTGCTGGCGCTGCGTTATCCTTCGTTCCGGTACAGTGATATCAGACAATTCATCGTAAACAGCATTGAATACAGCTTTATCAAAGAGCCTGCTTTGAAAGCCAGTCTGCTGAAAAAGCTGGAGCAGGACCTGGACGATTTCGAAGACCGCATACTAGCAGCTCAATAAAAATAATACCCATGAGCACCAACCGACTTTATTTGTTTTATGGCTGTATACTCTCGCTGACCCTACTGGTGGCTTTATTTGCTATGCGTCTGTACCAGCCGACATTGCTGGATATCGACGTAAAATGGTTGGTGGTGGCTGCGCTGCCGATCCTGATCGCGTTGGTGGTGGGGCGGTTTATCCATGGATTCAAGGGGTTTGGGGTGGAGCTCTCGGTGGCTGCGGAGGCAGCAAAACCAATTATCAGCAGCCAGTCAATCAAGAAAAATGTAGAGTCTATAGAACCAACAGGCGTAATGGAAAAACTGGGCATCGAAGCTTTAGAAAACATTCCGGAAGTAAGCAAACAGAAAGTAACTGTACTAACCTTCGTGCTGGGCAAATTTGACTACTACAAATTGCAAGTGGTGAAAGAATATCTACGAAAGCTCCCTAACGTCAAATATTTCGCGGTTGTAGACCAAAATCATGAGTTCATCGCACTAGTTCCACTCCCAGAAAATGGAGAAAAGAGTAGGAAAGATCAATTCATTTCTTCATTCCTCAGGATGATCGAAGAAAACAGCTTAACAAACTTCAATTTTTCCTATTCAAAAGAATACGTTCCGGAAACAGAAACCGTAATAGATACGCTGAGGCTGCTCCACAGATCTGTACATCCATTTATTGCAGTTGTAAATAAGGAGATGACATTTGTAGGGTATGCTACAGAAACCAGTCTTCAAAAGGCACTAGCAGACGCCGTTCTGAAAGATTACGACAACAAACAGGGCTAACCGTTAACGATCAAACATGCTGGAAGGGCCGGCATCATGCCCCTCTGTTGTAACGCTACCAGGTAGAGTTCATCGCTGAAGCATGCCACAGGAACCGGACCAGACTGCCGCTGTCCTATGATATGCATACCTTACGGCAGGCCCACCAACCCGCCTACACGATATTTAGTGCATCCACTCAGAAATTCACGAAATACAGTGAGCCTAACCTTGCCAGAAGTCATCTAAACAACTCATTCCTAGCATCTTACTGTTTGGCGTATAGCTTGCCTTTCCTTAGGCTAAATACGCTTACATGTTAACTACAGGCATTGCCGCTCCCGATTTTGAACTTTACCAGACACCCGACAGCCGACTGCGTTTAAGCAACCTGCGTGGTAAGAATGTCATTCTAGCTTTTTATCCCGCCGACTGGAGCCCGGTATGCGGTGACCAGATGAGTTTGTACAATGAGATGGAAACTTTCTTCACGCGGCAACAGGCGCAACTGATCGGCATCTCCGTCGACAGCCGCTGGAGCCACGCCGCCTACAGCGAACAGCACGGATTCTATTTCCCCTTACTGGCCGACTTCGAACCGAAAGGCGCCGTGAGCAAACTGTACGATGCCTTCGACGAAAGCACCGGTGAGTGCCGGCGCGCGCTCTACGTGATCGATGGCGACGGCATCATCCGCTGGAGCTATCTCTCCCCCATCGGCATCAACCCCGGCGCCGACGGTATCCTGACCGCTTTAGAAACCATCCATACAAACAACCAACCATGAGTAGTAGCTTCCTTACCCCATCGATAGGCCCGCAAGATCATGTATACGGCAACGAAAACGCCGTCATCGAACTGGTTGAGTATGGCGATTATCAATGTCCCTACTGTGGGCGCGCGTACCCGATCATTAAAAACATTCAGGAGCAATTGGGGTCTGCCCTTCGTTTCGGGTTCCGGAATTTCCCTTTATCGAAGGTGCACCCCAACGCCTTTGACGCCGCTGTTGCCGCGGAAGCGGCTGCGCTTCAGGGTAAATTCTGGGAGATGCACGATATCATTTTCGAAAACCAGCACTCGCTCGAGTTGGGCAATATCGTTCAGCTTGCCCGATCCATCGGATTGAACACGGATCGGTTTAAAGAAGACCTGCAATTGCCGGCCGTTATCGGAAAAGTGAAAAGCGATTTTGAAAGTGGCGTACGGAGTGGCGTGAACAGAACGCCCTCCTTCTTCATCAACGGCAACCTGTACACCGGCGACTGGCAGGGCGTCGTATTGCTGGAATACCTGAAAAATCAATTACCCCACCGCTTAAATGGTCAGCTGTAATGCATACCGGCAAATCATACGGGCTTGCTGAATTCCTCCATTGGACCCGCCGAAGTATTGGTTGGCTGTTGCTGATCGGCACCATCCCGACCGTTCTCTACGAGGTGTTTGGGCTGCACTGGCTGACGGTACCCTGGCCCGTCGTGGCCATGCTGGGCACGGCCACCGCTTTTATCGTCGGCTTTAAAAATGCGCAATCGTATAGCCGTACCTGGGAAGCCCGACAGATATGGGGTGGCGCCGTCGGCGCCTGCCGCGCATGGGCTATGATGAGCCGGGATTTGCTGCACGATCCAGCCTTGAGCAGGGAATTGATCTATCGCCAACTGGCCTGGCTTACGGCCCTGCGCTACCAATTGCGCTCGCACCGCGGCTGGGAAAGCTCGAACAAATCGTACAACAAAGAATACCAGCAACGCTTTACGGTTCCTGAAAATGAGACACCCCTGGAGCAGGAACTGGCGAAATACCTTTCACCTGCCGACCTTGCGCGGATATGGTCGGGTAACAACCGGGCTACCCAATTGCTGAGCCTGCAAGGTGAAAGGCTGAAGGAGTTCAATGAACAAGGTTATCTCGAACATTTCCGGTTTCTCGACATGCATGCGGCGCTGCGGGAATTCACCGGTCACCAGGGTAAAAGCGAGCGCATCAAGAACTTTCCTTATCCCCGTCAATATGCGACCATCAACCGGCTCTTCGTGCAACTCTTTGCCTTGCTGTTGCCCTTTGCCTTGCTGGAAGAATTCGCGGCGCTGGATCAACATGTAACGGGCCTGCTGAAAGGTCATATGGTTTGGCTGGCGATCCCTTTCAGTGCGCTGATCTCCTGGGTCTATACATCCCTGGAACAGGTAGGTGCGAGTACCGAGAACCCTTTTGAGGGCAGCGCGAACAGCATTCCTATTTCTCAAATGAGCCGTGCGGCAGAGATCGATATGCTGGAGATGCTGGGTGAAACCGACCTGCCACCGGCCCTGCAACCACGCAACAATATCGTGTTGTAACCCGGGCATGTGAGTGTCCACCCCGGGCAATACTACCGGCAGCACCTATCGTGTCGTGACGATCCTATGCTACGAACAAGGCTTCTACCGGTTGTGATGAATCACTATTGATGGAACTTACACGAGCCGCCCTATCGCTTTTGGTGCAAGAGATTGATTTAGAAAAGTTGTGCTATTTTCATTACACTTCCATGGGAGCGCCATGGGAGCGCCATGGGAGCGGTACGGAAGCGAGTAGGGAGCGGCACCCTTCCGGCCATGCTCAACTACTTGTTTTTGTCCTTTCCCGTTGTAACCCGGCATATCTACCCCGTCCGTTTTTAGTGAAAATGGACTCGTTTTAAACATTGAGCTATCTATACGGGTTCGATACGGGAACGGTACGGGATGGGTACGGGAACGCCTGGGGTACGGCACCTGCACAACCAGGTTGAAACGGTGCAAATGTACGGTCACCACCAGGCCTTTTCCAACTACTGCATAAAATGTCATGACATTTGTCGCCCTGTTGCAAAGGGTTGCGGTTAAGCGCTTACCCGGTACGGGAAAGGGCAAGACAGGCAACAGGCACCACGCTTTATTTGCCGGGCTGGCGCACAAATACGATGCGTTCCGGCACGTCATAAAACAAACCGCTTAAGGCGATGACACGCCCTTGTGCATCTTCGGTAGCTGTCAGTGTGCCGCCGGGCACGTCGGCTTTGAAGGTATTGTTGCCGGCGGGTTTGCAGGTAAACGTTGCTTCATTGTGGGTGGCCACCAGTTTTCCATCCACCAGGGCAAGCTTGATAAATCCATAGCCAGGGTGGTAGTAAGTGCCGGCATAAGATTGCAGGGGCCATGTCATGGCAGGTGCCGGTGCGGGGCTGGCGGATGCAGCTTGCGCATTTTGTGTGGTGACCGGATGTTGCCGCCGCCACAACAAACCATTCCAATCTTTGTAGGGTAATTCCAGCAGCCGGTCGGCAAGGCTATAACTGATCAGTTCCGGCACGGTTGCATTGAATTTATTGGCGAGCACTACTATACCGATGCTATCTGTGGGGTAAAAGGCCGTATTGCTGGAAAACAAGGGCAGGTCTCCACTGTGCTCTACCTGGAAATGACCTCTATAGGCATGTATATTCCATCCATAACCGAGATCACCGAAGAGATGATCGGGGTAGGCCGGAAAGTTGGGATTGGGCCGTGACGGTGTACTCATCTGCGGCATCGATGCTTCGCGTACAAACCTGGCCGGTAGTACCTGCAAACCCTTGTAGACACCGTTGTTAATCCATGCCATCAACCAATGACTCATGTCCCATACCGATGCATTGAGGCTTCCAGCTGCATTGGCTCCCTCCTTTGGTGGCCCCCAGGTAGCGAATGTATCGGCGCGTAGCGTGTAGCCCTTGCTGTATTCCTTGCTGTCGTATAGTTTATTGAAAGCGGCACTGCTTTCCTCCATCTGCAGGGGTATGAATATCTTTTCCTGTATCAGGCTTTCCCAGGATTTTCCGGTGACTTTACTGGTTAGTTCGCCGAGTGCCATATACAGCAGGTTGTTGTATTGTACTTCGTCGCGAAAGGTTTTGGAAGGCGGCAGGTAGCGGATCCGACGGATCACTGTATCCATCGGCAAGGGATCTTTGGCATGGGTGGCCCAATCGTGTCGGGGGAGGCCGGTGCGGTGCAGCAACATGTCTTTTGCCGTGACATCGCTGGTAAGCTGCGGTGTATAAAATGCCAGCTCCGGAAAATAGTCCCGCACCGGCTTGCCGATATCGAGTAGCTGCTGATCGGCAGCCATGCCCACCAACATGGCGGTGAATGCTTTTGAACAGGATGCTATGTGAAAAACGGTGTGTGGCGTAACGGGCAACTTGTTTTCCAGATCGCGGTAACCAAATCCCTGCGTATATAAGAGCTGGTCTTTATATACGACGGCGATGGCAATACCCGGAACTTTCCAATCGCTCATCACACGCTGCACGAGCGTATCAATCCCTTTTAACCTGTTTTTAAGCTGTGTGGATCTGTCGGCCTGGGCCCACAGAGACATGGGTAGGCAAGCAAGCAGGAGCAAGAGTTTTGTTTTATTCATGGCTTGAAGATTTGGCTGTGCGAGTCAGTTCACTGGTGATGTCACTTTAGCGGGTTCCCCAAGGTCCCGGAAACAAAGCACACCCGTTTCGACTGTCCTAAATATAACAATTCCTATCTTTAGTTTTTCTGCCCCTGAGGGTGGGTTTGTCAAATCAGCGCTTCATGCCACACTTTGTGACGATCAAGGACATTGCACGTGAACTCAACATATCCGTATCTACCGTTTCCCGGGCGATGCGTGACACCTATGATGTAAGTAAAGAGACCAGGGATAAAGTGCTGGCCATGGCGGCCAAACTGCATTACAAGCCTAATTTCAACGCGACGGGTCTTGCCAAGGGCAGCACCCATAATATCGGCATCCTGCTGCCCCGCGTTACCAACTATTATTTCTCTACTGCCATTACCGGTATTCAGCAGGTAGCCCTGGAGAAAGGTTATCATATCATCCTCTACCTGACGGATGATTCGCCCGAACGGGAACTGGATATTCTGCACAACCTGTCGCTGACCAGTGTGGATGGTTTATTGGTCTCTACTTCGTCTGCGGCTGAAACGTCTGCTCATTTCCAGGAAGTGATCAAAGAGGGGGTGCCCGTCGTTTTCTTTGACCGGGTGGCGACCAATATTTATACTTCTAAAGTGATGCAGGATGATTTCAATGGCGCTTTTGCGACTGTTGAACACCTGATCGAGCAAGGCTACCGGAAGATCGCCCATGTATCCGGGCCAGTGGGACTGGCCATGAGCGCCCAACGACTGCGGGGCTATTTCGCAGCGCTGGAAAAACACCAGTTGCCCATCCGGGAAGAATGGGTACTTTTTTCCGGCTTTTCGCAGGAGGAAGGTGAGCAGGATGCTGAACGCCTGCTGGCTTTACCTGAAAGACCAGATGCTATCTTTGCCGCCAATGACCGCAAAGCCATCGGCTGTATGCTTACCCTCAAAAAGCATGGTATTGCCATCGGTCCTGAGATCGGTGTAGCTGGCTTTACGGGTGACCCGGTTTCTAAACTCATCACGCCAACGCTGACTACGATGGCAGAGCCCGCCTTCGAGATCGGGCGAAAAAGCTGTGAGCTGCTGCTCAAGCATATTGGCAAGAAAAATTTTATCCCCGAAGAGATTACTCTTCCCGGCACTTTATTTATCGGAGATTCTACAAAGAGGGGTTAATACCATACTCAGGTTTCCATATTTGCGTAGTACCTGTTTCGATGGCCTTATTGGCCATGTGTACACCAATGGCGGCTATTTTACCGGTGGTCACGTTGGAGGCTGGCTGTTTGCCCTCCCGGATACAAACCGCGAAATCAATCAGGGCCGAGGTGGTAGGTTCATCGATGCCTTTGTTGTCGAACTTCAAGGGCACGGCATCACCCTGCGACCAGTTGGACACGGTAGCACCGGTAACGCCATCGACCACGCCTGTTGCTTTCTTCGCCCCTTCGGCATACAGGAATGCTTCTTCCCGTTGTATCTCGAGGGTGGCTTTAGTGCCGAGCACACGAATGGAATAACCACGGAACGCGTTGGACAATATGGAAGAGAAAGTAGCTTTTACGCCACCGGGGTATTGAAAGATCGTACGGATATTGTCCCAGGTCTCCCGTCCATCCTTCCAGTAGTCGATACCGCCCATACCTATTACTTTGAGGGGATGTTTATCGAGCATATAGTTGACCATGTCGAGTTGGTGCGCGCAGAGCTCGGCCATCAGTCCACCGGAATATTGTTTATACATACGCCAGTTCACGGCCCGCTCCATCGACGGTTCGGGTACGGGGAAACGCCAGTTGGAGTTGCGGTGATACTGACATTCAAACTGTGTGACTTCCCCCAGCCATCCCGCGTCGATCACTTCCTTTGCCCGGTGGTAGAGCGCGTAGTACCGGTACTGGTGGCCGACCTGCAATACTTTCTTTTGCTTTCTGACAGCTTTCTCCAGTTCAATAGCCTGTGGTATGGAGTAGGTCATCGACTTTTCGAGGTATACATGCTTGCCGGCATTGAGTGCATCGATGGCCATGGGATAATGCAGGTACAGCGGAGTGGCGATGATCACTGCTTCTATCTCCTTATTCGCGAGCAGGGCTTTGTGGTCTTTGTAGGATTGGGCGCCAGGTGCAGCCAGAGCCATTGTTTTGGTAAGGCTGGGCTCATAGGTATCGCAGCAGGCAACGAGTTGCAAGCCGGGCACGTTCTTCAGCAGGCGGGCAATACCGCCACCACGGGTGCCGCAGCCGATCAATCCTATTTTAACGGGTGTTGCTGCACCGGCTTGCATCCAGGCCGGCATGCCCGCTGCTAAGGCTGTACCGGTCAGGGCCAGCGCACCGGTTCCGAGAAAGGCTCTTCTTGTATATGGTTTCATACTGCTGCGGTTTGTGTGGTGTAGACGGTGTGTCCCTTTACGATCGTTGTATCGATGTTGATGTTGTCGTCGAAGATAATGATATCTGCGTCGCGGTCTTTTGTGAGCGCACCCTTTGTATCGGCTATCCCCATTACGCGGGCAGGATTTTCTGTCATCATTTTTACGGCATCCTCCAATGAGACACCGGCCAGGCGGAGCATGGTACGTATCAGGCGGTCGGCGGTGGCGATGCTGCCGGCAAAGGAGGTTCTATCGGGCAACATGGCCACCTCTTCATCTACGAGCACTTCCAATCCGCCCTCCAGCGGCCCCAGTATGCTTTTGCCGGGCGGCATCCCCGCCGCCCGCATGGCATCAGTGATGAGGACGGTATGTGCGATCCCTTTCACCTTGATGATAAGTTGCAGCAGGGCGGCGGGCAGGTGTACACCATCTGCTATGATCTCTGCATCGATATCATCCAGGAGGTATACCGATTCGATCACGCCGGCATAACGGCGCATGTCTTTGCGCGTAACGCCCGACATGGCCGAATAAAAATGTGTAGCCAGGGTATAACCTACTGCGCGTGCCTTTACCACATCGTCGTACAAGGCATCTGTATGGGCGATGGCGGGCAAGATGCCGCGCTCTTTGATATATCGTCCAAACTCGATGGCTCCCGGCAGTTCAGGCGCAGCGCTCCAGCGTACAATATGCGGTGAATAATCGAGTATAGCGCGGTATTCGGCGGGATCAGGATTCCGGATGTATCTCGGATCCTGGGCACCACGCTGGTTGAGCGCGAAGTAAGGACCTTCGAGGTGCATACCGATGAGATCAGCTCCCAGGTACTGCATCCCCTTTACCATGTCGTACGCGTCGAGCGTCTTGTAGAGTCCGCTTGCTTCGGCCGTGAGGGTGGTGGGCGTCATGCTCGTGGTACCATGGCGTGCATGGGTAGCAGCTATCTGTATAAAGGCTTCGGGGGTGGCATCCATGAAATCCGCATTGCCGCCACCGTGCACGTGTATATCGATAAAGCCGGGCGTAATATACTTACCGGCTGCGTCGACTGATGTATAATCCGCTGCGTCTGTATGCCGGTCGCTCACCTCCACGATCTTCCCGTTTTCGACATACACGATACCATCTCGAAGCCGGCCGCGGGGCGTCAGCACTGTGCCGTTGAATATTTTAAGCTTTTGCATAGGGGGCATTCCCGTTTGTCTGTTTAAAGTTCCACTTTTTCAACCGGTATCCACGGAATGCATAAAAAATAAGGTAGGCATAGCAGGGAGCCAGTACCCAATAGGCGTCACGTACGTGAAATTTATCGGCAAAATAACCGTAGAGCAGGGGCAGGATGGCATTGCCACAGAGGCCCATGACCATGATGGAGCCACCTAGTTTGGTAAAGCGCCCCAACTCCCGCAGGGCCTGCGACCAGATACCTGGCCATACGAGTGAATTGGCCAGGCCCAGCAATACAACAAACCAGATAGAGATATCCGTTTCGTGACCAAGGATATTCACCTTGCCGTGGGTCAGCACAATGAAACAGGTAAGTACCAGTCCGAGGATCACACAAAAACGGAAGGCGGTGAGCTGGCTTACGAACCGGGGCACGATCCAGATGCCGATGAAATACCCGGTGATGGTGGCGAATAAAGTATAGGAAGGAAATGTTTTGGCTTCGAGCAAGGTGAGCCCCATGGAACCGGCATAACCAATGATGGTATCGATGGCGATGACCTGTGTACCTACGTGCACAAAGATGGCAATGGCGCCCAGTATGAGGTAGGGGAACTGGAAGATGCTGGTCTTACCCTGGTTCTGCTCGGCCACCGAGGCCGATTCTTTTTCCGTATCGATCTCGGGCAGGGGTGAATAACGCACCATCACGCCGAGGAGGAATAACACACTGCCAACAATGGAATAGGGTACCACTACCCTTCTGATCAGCTGGTCGAGGGTCTGGGCCCGTTCGGCCTCTGCCATCAACGGAATACTTTTAAACAGCTCCGCATCGGTCGAGCGCAGGATAATGGCTGCAAAGATGATCGGCGCAATGATGCCCGCGCCTTTGTTGCAGATGCCCATGATGCTGAATCGTTGTGTCGCCTTCTCTATTGGACCCAGGATGGTGATGTAGGGATTGGCAGCCGTTTGCAGTACTGCCAACCCGGCGCCCAGTGAGAACAAGCCTACCAGGAAGATCCAGTAGGTACGGAAAAAAGCGGCGGGCACAAAAATGAAGGCGCCGACGGCCATGATCCAGAAGCCAATCATAATGCCTTTCTTGAACCCGATCTTTTTGAGCAGAAAAGAAGACGGAACGGAAATGAGCAAATACGATATGTAAAAGGCAAAGGCGACGAGGTAGGATTGAAAGTTGGTCAGCTCGCAGGCGATCTTGAAATAGGGGATGAGGATAGCGTTGATCCAGGAAACGAAACCAAAAATAAAGAAGAGCACACCGATGATGAGCATGGAGATCATGGTGTCGCGCCGGGAGAGCAAAGCAATATCGCCAGTAGCCTGTTGTTGCATGTTGATGAGTACGTTTTTGGGGATCGAAACCTGTTATTGTGCCGATTTCTAAATTATGGATTATCGGGCTGTTGCCAGCCCTGCGGACCCGATAAATAAGCGAGAACGTTATCGGTCATTTATTCGCTGTTGCCCGTCCTTCCGACGGTGTGAATTGATACATTTGGAGGTTAAATGACTTACTGATGAACAATACGCGCAGGAATTTTCTCAAACTATCAGGCGCCCTGGGTGCCGGGCTGGCCAGCGGCGGCTTTTCGGGCGTACTGGGTGCAGAGCAGGCGATCGACACGTTTTATGCCGAGGAGGGCCAACCAGCCGTCTTCAATATGTGTGGGTTTGCGGCGCCCAAACTGGATACTGTCCGCATTGGTTTTATCGGTACGGGCAACCGGGGAAAGGCTGCGGTACGTCGTATGTCATTTATCGAAGGCGTGGAGGTAAAAGGTATCTGCGACCTGCGGCCGGAAAAAGCCCAGGGTGCGGCCAAAGATATGCGCCCGGGTCATCAGCCCACCTTTTACACAGACCAGGAGGATGCCTGGAAGAAAATGTGCGACCGCAACGATATCGACCTCATCTACATTGCTACGCCCTGGGCGCTGCACACGCCGATGGCCGTGTATGCGATGCAGCATGGCAAACATGTGTGCGTGGAAGTACCTGCTGCCAAGACCATCGAGGAATGCTGGCAGTTGGTGAACACGTCTGAAAAAACGAAGAAACATTGCATTATCCTCGAGAATTGCTGTTATGACTTCTTCGAGATGCTGACCCTCAATATGGCCCGTCAGGGTTTCTTTGGGGATATCGTGCATTGCGAAGGCGCGTATATCCATGATCTGGCAGCCGGCAATTTCTCGAAAGACAAATACTATAAGCTCTGGCGACTGGAAGAGAACAGCAAACGCAATGGCAATCTCTACCCTACCCATGGTCTTGGGCCTGTAAGTCAGATCATGAACCTGAACCGCGGCGACAAGATGGATTACCTGGTGTCGCTGCAGAGCAATGATTTCATGATGGGTGCGATGGAAAAGGAACTGCTGGAAAAAGACAAGGCTACCTATGCTCCCTACGCCAACCGACATTTCCGGGGCAATATGAATACCAGCGTAGTGAAGACCGCCAAGGGCCGCTCGATCATGATACAACATGATGTGACCACACCACGGCCCTACTCCCGCCTGCACCTCGTAAGCGGCACAAAAGCGATGGCCCAGAAATATCCGTTGCCCGAACGCATTGCCGTAGGTGATGACTGGATGAAGGAAGCCGAACTGGATGAACTGAAGAAAAAATTCCAACCGGCCATCACCAACTTAATGGGTGATATTGCCCGCAAGTTTGGTGGGCACGGCGGCATGGACTTCCTGATGGACTGGCGTACCATCGACTGCCTGCGCAACGGTCTGCCCGTGGACATGGATGTATATGATGCGGCGGCATGGAGCTGCATCGGCCCGCTGAGTGAATGGTCGGTAGCCCATCGTTCCAACTCGATCGATGTACCTGATTTTACCCGGGGCGCCTGGAAAACCAATAATCCGGTAGACATTTTACTCACCCAAGCCGGCAGTACCAAAGTGATCGTTTAAAACAATTATTAAACCTATAATCTCCGCGTAACATGAAGATTGTTGTAAAAGAAACTCCGGCAGCGCTTGGCGCAGCCGCGGGAAAGGATGCTGCTGACCGTATCCGAACGGTGATCGCCGAAAAAGGACAGGCCAATGTGATCCTGGCCACCGGTACGAGTCAGTTTGAAACCCTGCGTTACCTGATCGATCAAACCGATATCGATTGGAGTAAGGTGGTGATGTTTCACCTCGACGAATACATAGGACTGCCGGTGACGGCCCCCGCCAGTTTCCGCAAATACCTGCAGGAGCGTTTCCTGGACAAGGTAGCTCCGCTGAAAGCCGCTTATCTCGTGAACGGCGAGGCGGCCGATATCGAGGCAGAGTGCAACCGCCTGGGCAAGCTGATCACCGAACACCCCATCGATATAGCGCTGGTCGGTGTTGGCGAAAATGGACACCTGGCCTTCAACGATCCTCCCGCCGACTTCGCTACTCCTGCTCCTTATATCGTCGTGAACCTCGACGCCCAATGCCGCAACCAGCAATTTGCCGAAGGTTGGTTTGCGACGATCGATGACGTTCCGAAACAAGCGATCAGCATGTCGGTACGCCAGATCATGAAGTCGAAAGCGATCATCTGTTCTGTACCGGATGAAAGAAAGGCTACTGCGGTACGCAACTGCCTCGAGCGTGAGATCAGTAATCAATTCCCGGCCAGTATTCTGCGCGAACATGCGGATTGCGCGTACTATCTCGATAGCGCTTCAGCTTCGTTGCTGCAGCCAGCGGGCGAAAAAGTATTGTAGTTTTTAAGGACTGGCCTGTACCGATCAGGTGTGGGCCGGTTCACTGTTGGTCATAAGTACCCGTTTGATGACAAATGCACAGGAGAACCACCTGCAAAAAATCAACGGCCGCCCAGTTTGGACGGCCGTCTTCGTTTTCGGTAGTGACAGATCTTAATATCCGTAGTCTTGCGAAAGACGGTAGTTGGACTCGATGGCCGATTGCGGTATGGGCATCAGCTCTCCTTTATTGGGCGTAAACAATTGCGCCACATTGGTGACCCAGGCGCTGGTAATAGACGCTACCCAGTTGATGCGGGTAAATCCACTGATCGCCGATGGTGATGCTTTGTACAACGAATTACCATAGACGATGGTGGCGGAGCCCGTCTTGTAAAACATGTGCTGGGGCACTTTATCATAGGGTGCCTGCCGGTTCAATAGCTTCGTATAGTTGGCCCTGGTCTCTTCGATCTTCTGTGCGAGCAGGTTCCAGCGGATGAGATCGTATTTACGAATCCCTTCTCCGCCAAATTCCCAGAACCGCTCGTTTACAATAGCCGTAAAGAAGGCAGCCTTATCGGTGGGTGTGGCACCGATGTTACCCGCATTGGCCCCAAACCCTCTCTTCCTGACTTCTTCATAGGCCGCTGTGGCAGCGGGGGTAGGCCCATTGTTTAATTCATTCTCCGCTTCCGCGAACATCAGCAACACATCCGAGAAACGCAGCAAAGGCCAGTTGATGCCCAGTTGCTGGGTAGTAGAGGTGGGCGCCGGATTGATCCAGTCGGCCCGAAACTTTCCACTGGTCATGTTGACCAGCGTCTGCAAGGTCTTGGTTTTATCGGCGTTGTTGTAATAGGGCGCCGTCGTCACATCGCGGCGCTGGTCGAGCGAATCAAAGGAATAAAAATACGTAGGCACGATCCGGATAGAACTATTGCCGAGCTGACCAGAATTACCTTCTACATAGAAGCGTGGCCCATCGTAATATCCAAGATTACCCGTAAGTCCCTTGGCCATGGCCAGTTCAAAGATCACCTCGCCGAAGGGGTCTATTTTGTACGAGTCGAGACCATCTTTGAAGACTGACTGAAAGCTGGGATTGAGGGTATGAATATCGCGGCGCTGCATGATATCGAAGCATTCATCGCGGGCGATCTTATAATAAGTCGGGAAGTCGGACCGCCGTTCCATTTGGTTGGAACCACGGCGTAACGAGTAACCACCCCGGAAGAGCGCAATACGGGCACGCAATCCTTTCACCGCCGCTTTCGTGATCCGCTCATCGATGTTCACACCGGCTTCATTGCGCCAGGGCACGAGGTCCGCAGCCGTTTTGAGATCAGCGAGTAGCCGATCGTAAATACTGTCCCTGTCTGCTTTGGGCAGGAACAGGTCGACCTGGTCGATGGAAGGTTCAAACTGTGCCGGCACATCGCCCCAGTTGCGGATCAGTTCGAGGTAATACAAGGCGCGCAGTGTCAGCGCTTCACCCTGCAGGCGTTTTAGTTGTTGCTGTTCCAGCGCGCTGCCACCCGTGTACTGCTGCATACCCGGGATGTTCTTGATGCAGGTATTGGCGCGTTCGATGCCCACATAGAGCAGCTGGAAAGGGCCGGGTAGTTGTGCATTCGTTGACCGGTAGTTGTACCGGGAGAGATCGCGTGAACTGTTGTCGGGCGCCGAGGTATTGGTCACCCCGATCATTTCGTCGGTATCGTAGGGATACATGAGGCTCAGACGGCTGCCATAGCCCTGCAACCCGGTAACGGCTTCATAGGCGCCCATTACCGCCGACGTAGCATTGGCTACACTATTGAATACATATTCTTCATCAAAGGCCGACTTAGGTTCTTTGTTGAGCAGCTTCTTGCAGGAGGTGGTGGTGATGAACAAGCAGGCACCGGCGGTGATCCAGGCTGCTGCAGTGCGATATAGGGAAAGTGTGTTCATTGGTTCAGATTTGCATTATAAGGAAAGATTGAGACCGAAGAAGAAGGCACGGCTTCTTGGATAGGCCGAATAATCGACACCAGGCGTTAGCGGTGTTTGCCTTCGTGCATTCACTTCCGGATCGTAGCCACTGTAGCCGGTAAGTACGGCAATGTTATTGACCGTGACATAAGCACGCAGGTTACCCATCTTTGCTTTCTTCAAAAGGCTTTGCGGGAAGGCATATCCGAGGGTAATGTTGTTGAGGCGCAGGAAGGAGCCGTCTTCCATGACCCAGGAGGTCGGATAGAAGGCCCCAGCACCGGCGATGGGTTGCCAGATCTGTGCATTCTTGTTCAGTTCCGCCAGTAGGTCGGGCGCCACGCCGGTCACCACTTGTTTGCCACCAACTGTCGTTACGCGCTGTACGATATCACCCGCGTCATCCACGGTACGCCAGCGGTCCTTCATGATCTCGAGCATATTGGTGTGGCGGGAATAAGCGTTGGTAAACTCAATCTTGTTGGCGTTGTAGATGGTATTTCCATATACAAAGTTGACGAATATGCTGAGGTCGAAGTTTTTGTAATTGAACTGGTTCAACCAGCCTCCTTCGAATTTGGGCGTAGCATTACCAATGATGGTCTTATCGCTCTCATCGATGATGCCGTTGCCATCGAGGTCTTTGAGCTTCATCCAGCCGGGTTGGGCGATCCCGATTGCTCCGCCGACATCGGTCACCCCTTTCTTCAGGGTATAGGTAGTGGTAGCCACATCGTAATCGAAGTCATTGACGGTGTAGAAACCATCATTTACATACCCATACATGGAGCCTACCGGGGACCCTGTTTTCACGATAAAATCTGCCGGCTGGCCCGAAATACCAAAACCCGAACTGGCATAGAAGTAATCGAGATAACCTGTCAGTTTCTCCACTTTGTTGCGGTTGAAGGCGATATTGAAATTGCTGTTCCAGGAAAAACTCTTTGCCTGCACGATGGCTGCACTAAGGTTGAGTTCAATTCCTGTATTGGAGGTGGTTCCTACATTCTGCAATTGTTCGATCTGTCCGGAACTGACTGGGATGCGAATCGGAATGAGCAGATCATGCACGGTATTCTTGTAGGCGTCTGCCGTTAACTGGATGCGGTTGTTGAAGAGGGCGACATCGAGGCCAATGTTCCTCGACACAGTGGTTTCCCATTTGAGGCGGCTGTTGGCCAAACTATTGGCTACATAGCCGGGATTGAGTCCTTCATTGAGCGGATATTGCACCGTGGCTGAATAGGTATTGAGGTAGAGGTAATCATCGATGCGGTTATTTCCTGCCTGTCCGTAGCTCGCCCGCAGTTTGAGATCGGACAGCCAGGTCATTTTATCCATAAAGGATTCTTTGGAGATGCGCCAGGCGAGCGAAGCCGAGGGGAAATATCCCCAACGCTGGTCTTCGGCAAATTTGGAGGAACCATCTGCCCGGATGCTGACACTCGCAATATATTTCCCGTCAAAATCATAATCAGCCCGGGAGAAGAAAGACAGCAGGGCGCTTTCTGTAATACGCGACTGTGGATACAGTGGCACCGTTGATCCCAGACTCAACTGGCCAAAGGCTTTTTCCGGGGTCACCGATTCGGGGAAATAGCGCAGCCTGCTTTCTTCCCTGTGGGTGTTGGTGGTATACAGTTCCTGTCCCGCCATTACAGAGAGTCGGGAGTTGCCCGCTGTATGTTTGAAGGTCAGTACGTTTGAATTGTTGAAGGAGGTGCGGGGCAACTCGATCATCGAGATCAGGGGCAGTGAGGCTCCGTTGAGGCGTGCATTGGAGGTAATGCTACCGTCGAAAGAGCGTCTGTCTTGCGTATTTCGGTCTACCCCAACCGTTGACCGGAAGGAGAACTGCTTGCTGATGGCGTAGTTGAGGTATCCGCCAATGTTTACTACCTCGGTCCTTCTTTCGCGCCACTGTGCATTGTTGAGCAGGATGGGGTTGATGATGCCCAGCCCATTGCCGGTATTGGTAGCATCGTAGTAATCTTCGTCATCTACCACCTCGACATTGCCTTCTTCCAGCATGAAAGGACGGTACTTGACCGTATGACGCAATCCATTGTAGGTAGATCCGCCTTCGTCGGAAGAGCCGGCCCCGGTGATGTTTTCGCGGCTATAGCGAAAGTTTAGTCCTACGCGTAATTTATTATTTGCCTTGTGATCGAGCTTGAAGTTGAACAGGGTTCGCTTGAGGCCCGAGTTGATCATAATACCATCTTCCTCATTGTGCGTAAAGCTGAGGTTGAACTGTGTTGTTTTGTTGCCGCCCGACAGCCCCACATTGTGGGTTTGCATGAGGGCGTTGCGGCCGAATATTTTATCCTGCCAATCTACGGCTGGTATTGTTTTGTAGCGTTCCAGATCATCGCCATACAGGGTGGTGAAAGCATTGGTTTCTTCGTTGGTAAACCGGCTGCGTTCAAACTGGTAGCTGATAAAATCGGAAGGACTCAGGAGTTTGAGCGACCGGGGCAACTGGCGGATGCCCGCCATGCCATTGTAGGTCAATTTTGTTTTGCCCTCTTTTCCACTTTTGGTGGTGATGATCACCACGCCATTGGCGCCGCGTGCGCCATAGATGGCTGTAGACGCAACATCTTTCAAAACATCGACTGATTCTATGTCTTGCGGTGACAAGCCGGCAAAGCCATCTTCTACCTGTACGCCGTCGATGATATAGAGTGGCGAATTGTCTTGAGTAATGGAGCCGCCGCCACGGATCCTGATGGAAAAATCGGAACCGGGCTGTCCTTCCGCACTGGTGATGCGAACACCGGCGAGGCGACCGGTCAGGGCTTCGGCTACGGAATTGACGGGTACATCGCGCAGCTGTTTGGCCCCGACGGAGGAGACGGCACCAGTGAGGTCTTTTCTTTTCACGGTGGTATAACCTATTACCACCACATCCTCAATCTCTTTGATATCGATGGCCAATTGGATGGAGAGTTCCGTTCTTCCTTTTACCGCTTCTTCCAGGGTGGTAAAACCCGCGTGCGAAAATACCAGTACGGTGTTGGTTCCATCCGCCTTGATGGTGAAGGCGCCTTGCTGATCGGTTAGTGCGGAGGTCGTGCCGCCCTTGATTTTCACGGTGACACCAGCGATGGGTTTATTGTCTTCGGCGGATGTAACAACGCCTTTAACGGTCGTTGGCGTTTGCGCGATGGTAAGCATTGGGTGGAGCAAGCAGGCAAGCAGTAACAGGACACCACTTAACCACCGGTGGCAAGCAAGCATTCGTACGCAGGCATAATGTTCCAAATACCTCATAATTCAAGAGTTAGTGGTGAATAACAAGTTTAATCAGATATTCAATAGGAGGAGGTAGAATGGCCTGGTTTATTCGCGGTAACGTTCTCGGTATTTCAGGCTGCCATTATTGTCTGACGAACACGGTTTTTTCCTGCTGTTGTCCATTCCGGAAAATAAGTACATAGGTCCCTTGCAACAACTGGTCTATGTTGATGCTGGTGCGATCACGGCCTGCAGGCACTGCTTGCTCAGCTACCTGGTTACCGGTGATGGTGAAGATACGGATGCGGGCCTGTACGGCAGCGGGTTGGTGCTTTACAAACAACTGTTTCCCGGCAGGATTGGGATAAACGGTGAGTGCCGGTATCGCCGCCTCGCCGGCAACTGCGTGTACAGCGGATTGCAGTACCGGTTTTGTGGTAAGCAATTCGTGGGCGTTGTTCACCGATTGCGTAGCGCTGAATACCGTGCTACCCGTACCATCGATGCGCTGGCTGCCGATCTTGTAATAGAGCTGTTGTGCAGGAGCTGCATAATCGTCGAATGCATATCGCACCGTATTGATGTTGGCATCCGTCTCGCTGAGTTTGGTGAAGTTCACATTGTCTGTTGAACGGTAAAGGGCCAACCGGAACTGGTCTTTGGCCCAATCGGTCTGAACTGTCAGGCGAACACTGTCTGCCCCCACGATGGCAGCCTGTACGGTTGTGAATGCCACGGGCTGATCGGGCGATTGAACGCCATTTAGGTAGTTCTCCAATTGTGTAAATCCATTTATGGCCCAGTCATTCGCATTGACCCCGAGTGTATCGTTGTTGCCTTTAACCATGGCTTCCCACCAGTTGGGAAGCCCATCGTTATCGGTATCGTCGGCGTAAGTGGTCGACGACAATACCGGCCATCCCCCTACGCTGTTCTGGCTGTCGATCATGCCGGAAGGGGTACCCATCCCTGCTGCCTGGTAGCTGCTGTCGCCATAGGTAGCAGTGCCGGTACGGGTTTCGTGTATGATGCGTCGGTCGACGGTATCGCGGCGTGGCAGGGAAGCGCCGGCAGTGGCCGTGACGGATTCAAAAGCGGCCACTGCTGTTTCTGTAATTACGGGTGCGATGTGGAAGGCCGTATCGGATTTGCCAGCGGCCAGGGCCACCGCGGCACCGGGCGAACTATCGGGGTGTACACCAAAACGCCAGTTATTGGTGGCCGTGTCGGTGGTTTCAATGACACAGCTATAGCCATCGACGTAATTCCCTTTGATGTAAAACTTACCGCCTCGGGTGGTATCGCCACCGGTTACGGTATAGGTTGTGTACAAGAGGATCCGATGCCGGCGATTGGACGTAGCGCAACTGCTACTGCCGGTGGTAGCTGGCCCGGGTTTGTAATAATTATTGACCATATTGTGCTGACCACCTGTGCCACCGTAGGCGGAGCCTACCCAATTGTAGACGACGTTGTTGCGGAAGTCGACGTATTCTTTTTCCGGCTGCCCGGTAGCTGCGCTGCCAGAGAAACGCGGATTGCGGTTGCCATTGTGGGCAATGAGGTTGTGGTGGAAGGAGGCATTTTGTCCACCCCAGATACCTCCGTAGCCGTGCGGTGTGGCTTTGTCGTGAATGGATTGGTACAAGGCTTCGCTGAGCATGCTCCATTGCAGGGTAAAATCGGCAATGGCATAGAACGACCCCAACTCATCGGTCGACCAACTCAGCGAACAATGATCGATGATGATGTTGCGGTAGGGGTTACTGGCCGGACTGCCGAAGCTGTTGTACATCGCGTCGACCACTTTGGTCGTATCGCCGGGATTGATGATGATATCACCCGGACGACTGCGCAGATAACGGATGATGATATTATTGGCCATGATGCGTACGCCATAGTTGGCGAGGCAGATGCCATCTCCCGGGGCTGTTTGCCCGGCAATGGTGATATTGTCGCGCTGCATTGTAAGGGGCGATAGCAGGTTGATGGTACCAGACACTTTGAAGAGAATGGTACGATTGGGCTGGCTCACGGCATCGCGTAAGCTGCCGGCGCCACTGTTGTTGAGGTTGGTCACATAGTAAATGCTGCCTCCTCTGCCGCCACTGCTATGACGGCCGCCCCCTTCTGCACCCGGGAAGGCGACCTGCAGCGAATCAGCCGTCATGCCGGCAATCTGTACATCTTTCGAAACGAGGTATCGGCCTGTCAACGCGGTGGTCGTCCAGGGATATACCCGCAGGCGAAAGGTATTGCCGGCTGGCACTGCGATATTCAGTCCGCTGTAGGTAAGTGCCGAGGGAACGCTACCAGACACCAGGGTTTGTGCGGCGGCCAGGTCATTGAATGTGGTACCATTTACCGACCAGCAGATACGGGCCCGGCCTGCAGAAGAAGAATTGAAGCTTAGTGACAGGCCGATCGTATTGATGTAGTAATTGGCTACGCCGTTGGGGGCTACGGTATATTCCACGTAGCGACTGTTGTTGAAGCCCGTTTCGGCAGGCCACGCGCCGGTGCCATCGGGCAGTATGCGTTGCCCTCCATTGGCGGAGAGGTAATTGTTAACGACAAGTCCGGTGAGTGTTTGTGCACCGGCTGAGAGTTGGCCGGAGACCGTTGACTGCTGGGTCGCCGTCAACGGCCAGGACGCGGTAGCCTGTGCGGAAGCATGGTGGTATCCGATCGCTGTTGCCAGCGATAATAGCAATGCCTTAACCTGAACCATAACCAGTCTTTTTTTGGTTCCTTCAAGTCTACGCCCTTATTTCTGTTTTCCGATACACCGGACAGGGGTTTATCTCCGGTAGCGTTCTCGAAATGGTGCCGAGAACGTTGCCGGACTTTTATGGATCATTTTAACACGGGTACCCCTATCTTGCTGAAAACTGTTTCGTATGCGTATTGCTACCTGCCTGCTTTTTGCTGTTGTTTTTGTAGCACTGGCTGCATTCATCGCGCCCGGTAAGAAAACCAGGATCATTTCCATTGGCGACTCTACCATGGCGGAGGCTTCACCGGCAGACAATTATCCGGGCAGAGGGTGGATGCAGTTGGCTCGCCCGTACTATTCGAACGATGTGGAGATTTATAATTTTGCCCGCAGCGGCAGGAGCTCGAAAAGTTTTCGTTCGGAGGGGCATTGGGATAAAGCCCTTCAGAAAATAGAAGCCGGAGATTTTGTATTTATCCAATTTGGGCATAACGACCAGAAGCCCGACACCGCCAGGCATACGGATGCCAACAGTTCGTTCAAAGCCAATCTTATTCGCTATACTAAAGAGACGAAAGCCCGCGGTGCTTTTCCTATTCTTTTTACCTCGATTGTTCGTCGCAGTTTTGGTTCCGATGGCAAACTGAAGGATACCCATGGTGATTATGTAACGGTGGTACGGGCCCTGGCCGACAGCCTGCATATTCCGTTGGTGGATATGACGCAGCTTACCGGCCAGCTGGTGGAAAAAATGGGTGTGGAAGACTCTAAAAAGTTGTACCTCTACGTACAACCCGGTGTCACTCCCAAATTGCCGGAGGGAAAACAGGACGATACGCATTTGTGCGTATACGGCGCCGAACAATATGCCCGCCTGGCCGCCAAAAGCATCAAAAGCCTGCGACTGCCCCTTTCTTCCTACGTAATCAATACCGACCAATAGTCCCGGCCTATTTATTTTCCGATCTACCCAACCCTTCCTGGTTGTATGACCGTTCATTGATGTAGGGCTTTTTGCCTGAACCTCATTGCCCGGTCTTTTTTATGGGTACCAGGTGATGATGGACCTTCCACCCTGTGTGAGCGTACGATCATTAACGACACCTTGTCAAAAAATCATTTCGTGTTGGAGGATCAGTATGAGATCATAGAACGATGTATGCGCGACGACCGCCTGGCGCAGGAGAAATTTTACCGGCACTTCTATCCTTCCATGTTCTGCCTGTGCAAAAAATTCTTCCAGGATGACCATGCCGTGCTGGAAGCGGTGAATGACGGCATGCTCAAAGTTTTCAACCGGTTAAAAGACTATCATCCCGACAAAGGTGCTTTGTTCAACTGGGTATATACGGTGGTGCGCAATACCGCGCTGGATAAACTAAAAACTTCGGTGAAAGTACCGGTCGCTGCCGTGAGTGAAGAAGAGGTGGAGATACCCACCGGCAATATCCTGGAAGACCTGGAGTGGCGTGATGTATATCATTACCTCGACCTGCTGCCCCCTGCCACCAGGGCCGTATTCAGCCTTTTTTACCTGGAGCATTTCAATATCTCTGCCATTACCAAACAGTTGCAGATCGCTCCAGGCACGGTCAAATGGCAACTGAGCGAAGGCAGAAGGCTGCTGCATCCCGTACTTAAAAAGCATTTCACCATTTAAAGGTTATACTGTGAAACAAGAACGACCATCCTCTCCTTTCTTCACCAACGACGATAGCCCGGTGCCGCCAGTGCCACCTGCTGACGCCTGGCGTTCGATGCGTGCCCGCCTCGATGCACAGGCTGCTGCGGGCAGGAAACGGCGGGGAACGTTCTGGTTGTCGCCGGTAGGTTGCGCAGCGCTGCTGTTCCTGCTGGTGGGTAGTGGTGCCGGCATTTGGTGGATGACCCAATCTGCTCCGCCCGCTGTTACTGAAAAACAGCCCGTCGTTTCGCCTGATTCACTCACCGCTGCTACTGAACCAATAAAAAATATCAACGAACCTGTAAATCCAGGCGTGGCTGTATCCGGGCAGGCTGCCCAGTCATCGACAAGACCAGTTACCCGTCAACACAGTTTGGGACATCGGGCCCTTCCCAAAGCATCCCGGATCAACTATCCGATTGCCCGCAGAGAGGAGCTACCCGCCACTACTGCCGAGCAGACTGGCAGGGCCGCAACCGTATCAAAACCTATCCAGTTAGCGTCGGTTTCCCGTTCAAATTATGGTTCTCCCATCCGGGTGCTTAGCCCTCGCCCGATGGCCTATGGCTGGCTACAGATCCCACAGCCGCTGAATGCCCTTTGCGAGGTATTCCCTTCCCGCCGCTATCAATGGGCGGTGGGATTGCAAACGGAATTATCGCTGCCCGTAGCCTCGCCCTATGTCTACTTTACCGATCTCCAGTTGCGGGAGCGCTTTTATATCCCCTTTATTCCAGGTGCCTGGGCGAGTGTTACCAAAGGACGGCACCGGTTGCTATTGGAACTTAAACCTTTTTCCCACGCACTGTTGCCGGGTCATGATCAACTGGACTCAACGAATCTCGAGGGCCGTTCACTCGTAAAGGTATTCGGCATGCAGGCAGGTCTTGGCTATTCGTACCGGATCGATGCGCATTGGTGGTTGGGCGCCAGTATCGTGGGCTCCGTATGGCGAAAAGGTATTGCTTCTTTGGAAAACTATCCTGCTCCGCCAAAGGTCAATCTTTCCCCCATAGCGCTTCAGGGCGAGCCTTTCCGCCCCGCGGCTATTGGCGCTACTATTCAGGTGGCTTATGCCACCGGCCGTTGGCAAGGTATGCTGCAGGTAGAATCGCCGTTTGGGACTGGCAATACGGGCAAGCTGATGGTTTGGAGCCGCGTTGGTGTACGCTACCAGTTGTGGCAATCCGCCTCCGACTTCCAATAAATCCCTTCGCCGATACGATCGCCACCTACCGACTTACCGAATTTTAATTATGAACGGAATGGGTTTTCTTGCAATCCTTAATATTTTCGGGGGTTCAAGCTCAACCTAATCGTTCATTATGAGAAGAAACCCGACCTTATTGGCCCTTGCCCTTCTGTTGGCAGGGAACGGAGTCTTTGCTCAATCCAAAGACTCCCTGATGGTAAAAAGCATTATTGAAGAAGCTACTCAACGCTCACAACTCCAGACCCTGGGTCGTGAATTGATGGATGGCATCGGCCCCCGGCTGGTGGGCAGTCCTCAGATGAAGCAGGCCAATGACTGGGCCGTCGCGAAATACCAGGGATGGGGCATTGCTGCTAAAAATGAACAGTGGGGCGAATGGCGCGGCTGGGAAAGAGGTGTAACCCATATCGACATGGTGTACCCTCGTGTAAAATCGCTGGAAGGTATGCAACTGGCCTGGAGCCCTTCTACCGGCGGCAAGACGGTTACCGGCGAAGTGATCATCCTGGCCGATCTGGCCGATTCGGTAGCCTTTCAACAATGGCTGCCGTCGGTGAAAGGCAAGTTCGTCATGATCTCGATGAACCAGCCAACCGGCCGTCCCGATTATAACTGGGAAGAGTATGCCACCAAGGAATCGTTTGAAAAAATGAAGAAAGAGCGTGCTGCCCAGACGGATGCCTGGCGCAACCGCATCACTAAAACCGGATTGACGGCCCGTACCTTACCTGTAGCCCTGGAAAAAGCCGGTGCTGCTGGTGTGGTCATGTCTTACTGGTCTAATGGATTTGGTGTCAACAAGATCTTCGGCGCCAATACCACCAAGGTGCCTACGATCGATATTGCCCTGGAAGATTATGGCCTGCTGTATCGCCTTACTGAAGGTGGTCAGAAACCAAAGATCAGTGTACGCGCCGATTCGAAAGAACTGGGTATGGTGCCAACTTTCAATACGATTGCCGAGATCAAAGGCTCTGAAAAGCCCAATGAGTACGTGATCCTTTCTGCTCACTTCGACTCCTGGGATGGCGGGACCGGCGCTACCGATAATGGTACTGGCACGCTGACCATGATGGAAGCTATGCGCATCCTCAAAAAAGTATATCCCAATCCCAAACGCACCATCCTGGTGGGTCACTGGGGTAGTGAAGAACAGGGCCTCAACGGCTCCCGGGCTTTTGTAGAAGATCATCCGGAGATCGTGAAGAATATCCAGGTATTGTTTAACCAGGATAATGGCACCGGCCGCGTAGTGAATCTTTCGGGCCAGGGCTTTCTGCGTGCTTATGAATACCTCGGCCGCTGGCTGGGTGCGGTACCCAACGATATCCGCAGCCAGATTGAAACGCGGTGGCCCGGTGCTCCTGGTGCCGGCGGGTCGGACTTCGCTTCTTTTGTAGCAGCTGGTGCGCCTGCATTTTCGCTCAGCTCTACCAGCTGGTCGTATGGCAACTATACCTGGCATACCAACCGCGACACGTATGACAAGATCGTATTCGACGATGTACGCAGCAATGCTATCCTGACGGCTATCCTGGCTTATATGGCTTCGGAAGATCCCGTCAAGACTTCCAACGAAAAAAGTGTACTGCCCAACAATCCACGTACCGGCGCTCCCGGCATCTGGCCTGCTCCTGTGAAACCAACCAGGAAGGGTGGCGTGAATTAATATCGGGTAACCTGATCGTAAGAGGGCTGTTCACAATGAAGTGAACAGCCCTTTTTATTGTTGTGCAGGTGGTGATCAGGTGGAAACTACAACTGCAATTTGATCTTCGCTTTGTTGAGCAGGATGGCAATGCCCATGATGATCACGGCATAACAGAGTGACCAGGCAACGCCCAGCCAGCCATGGTGGAAGGCATGCGGCATAAAGTACCAGCCCAGTACCGATTGAATATGGTACAGGATGGCGGGCAATATATAGATCAGCAAGGGGTTGGCAGCGGCGGGTTTGAGGAAGGCGGTCCAGCCGCTGATCTTTTTGACATCGGTAAACCAATACAGCAGGCTGAACAAGATACAGCAAATGGCGACACAGAAGAGGCACCAGGGAGGCGTAGCATAGATCTTCGATATACCGTGCATGGGGCGTAGTAACCAGGCAGCGGTGGCAGCAATGACCGTGAGCACGATGGCCTGCATGAAGCGCTGGGTATTGGTACGAATACCTTTGCGCTCAAAAAATATCAGGGACAATACGATGCCACTGAGCACAATGCTGACATGCGACATATGGCCGGCCTGTGCGCCCATCCACTGGAAAATGCCGTAGGCCTGCAAGGCAGGCAGGCGACCCAATATATACCAGAGCACGCACATTGTGATGGCCACCATCAATCCAAACCGGCTTCCGCCGACCAATTGATAAATGACGCAGGCAATCAGGTAGGCCCATCCGATCAGGCCCAGTATTCCCCACCACTGGGTGGTAAGGCCATGCTCACCGGCTTCGCCGCCCCGATACAGGAACCCCAATATGATCAATCCGACCATCCCGGCTCCTTTCAATGCCCAGGTCAATGATTTTTGGCGGAAGGGATAATTGTTCCAGACGAGGATCGCGCTCCCGTAGAACAGCAGCGACCATACATGTATGGACATACCCATCGCTTCTTCATTGTACCCGCCTTCTCCATTGACCATAAAAACACCGAGTACCAGCAATCCGACGGTACGCCACACAATGTGCTGCTGCAGCTGCCAGAAGAAATCTCCTTTGGCAAGCCGGTTATTGATCGCAAAGGGAAGGGACATACCGACGATGAACAGAAAAGCGGGAAAGACGACATCTACAAAGGTCATGGCATCTGCATCGGCCGGCATATGTTTCATCCACTGGGGGATACCGCCGACGCCTGCGACGTCATTGACAAAAATCATGACAAGGATAGTAATGCCGCGGAATACATCGATGGAAAGAATACGTTCCGTTGTCAACGTATTGTACTTCATGCAGGAGATTGTTGGGTTGTGCTAAATATACAATGAAGCAACTGATTTTCCGCGCAGGAACATCAACCCCCTCCGTTAATGGTATACTTTATAGCTGCCAGCCCAGTCTGATCGCGAGAAAGCTATAGCCTCCCCGGTTCAGCAACGATGCCTCAGGAAAAGTTGATCCTAATTTGGTGCCGCTGTAGCGCAGGGCGACCTCGAGCTGTTTTTTACCGACAGGCAACATGGCTCCCAGGGAGGGTACCAGTGCCAGTCTGGTGGAGGTATTGGCATCAAGCCCAATGTTGAGTCCTGTTTCAAAGCCCAGGAAATATTTCTTCCAGCCGTAATATTTTACCCCAGCCAGTACAGGCAGAATGGAAAAATGCTGCACTTCTTTGTCATCGAACGACCTCACTTTACCACTGAAATAATTATAGCCGGCGCTGAGCGATGCTGCAAAGTGTGTGCTTGCCCTCCATTCCTTTTTGATATGCATACCCGTTAGCACGCCGGTCATATCGCCAACCGCTGTATAGGCCGGGATACCCAGGTCGACCCCGATGGTCAATGGACTACGGAAGGTCTTATACTGTGCGCTGGCGAGCATTTCGCTGAACACCAGACACCCGAGCAGCATTATTTTTTTCATACCATCTATTTCAGGAAAGATAAATACCGTAGGGATGAATCCCGCCGGCATTGTTGCACAACCGGCTATTTACGGGGTTGAACTGTCGTATGACAGCCCTGGTCTGCCAAACGTTGCGGGAGATTAAAAAATCATTAATACCTGCATATATACGATCATCAAAAAACGGTGATGACTCCCCGGAAATCACGTAAATTGGCAAACCAGTTAACCTTCATATTAAAACTAATGCCCAAACAACTGCTTCTACTTTTTCTTGCCTTAACGGGCTATGCTGCAGTAGCCCAGAACACACCTGCCGACACCAGTTTCAACCAAGTCGCGATGCACAATGCGGTAACGAACTATCACCATTACACGGACAGACAATCCCGGTTGTTCAATGGCGTTGAGTTCTTCGGTTATTCGCCCAAGATCGAGGGCATCCCCTATTACCTCGAGAATACCTGGCAGCGAGGCCGAATCGTGTATGACGGCATCACCTTCGACACCGTCCAAATGATGTATGATATCGTCAAAGACCGCGTCGTCATTCTTCACTTCAACAATTTCTTCCGCGTGTCTCTGTTTAGCGACAAGGTGCAATCCTTTTCCGTAATGGGACATCAGTTTATCCGGATAGAACGTGACAGCCTGCGCAGGTCTCCGTTGACAACCGGCTTCTATGACCAGTTGTATACCGGCCCTACCAGTGTATTATCCAAACGTAGTAAGATCATCGAAGAGACAGTTAAAGAAACGCTTGAACGGAAATTCCTGGAACAGTACTCCTATTACGTTTTCAAGGATGGCAGCTACCATACCGTCAGAACACAAAAGGGACTGCTTTCCTTACTAAAGGACCATGCCCGTGAGGTCAAACAACATCTGCGGAAAAACAAGATCAAGTTCAGAAAAGATAAAGAGAACGCGATCGTTCAAGCCGCCATTCATTACGATTCTTTAAAACACTGATATGAGACGACTGCCTTTATTGCTGGCAACGGGCCTTTTCCTGTTGTTGTGTTGCGGCCGACTCGCTGCCCAACAGCCTGCTCCCAAACCGGTGAACCTGATCTTAAACGATACCACCATCGACGTGATCCTCCAGGAGTTTGAAAAACAATCCGGATATCATTTCTACTACGATCGGGCGCAGTTCGACAGCCTGCGATTCAGCATTGTGATCAGCAACCAACCGCTGCAGAAAGCGCTGGAACAAACCTTTGAGAATACGCAGTTCCACTTCACGATCATGGCCGATCGGCAATCTGTTTTTATCACCAAAGGGGTCAGTATCAAGACCTCGCTACCGGAGAATTTCTTTGCCAAAGCTGCCCGGGATACTACCATCCGTGAGGTGGCAGGTGTACCAGACTTCGGCGATAAGAAAAAAGTACGGGTCGATGCCTCTGTCGAAAACCGGCTTTTTGAGATCGGCAATAAGAACAACCCGGCTCCCGGCAACGTGACGCTGGCGGGGGTGGTACGCAATGTAAAAACCGGCGAACCTGTGGTAGGCGCAACCATTGCCATTCCCAATACATCCATTGCCACCGCTACCGACCAATACGGCTATTACTCGCTGACCATTCCAAAAGGGCGCTATGTATTCAGCGTGCAGGGTCTTGGCATGAAAGACACCAAACGCCAGGTAGTATTGTATACCGCTGGCAACCTCAACATCGAGATGGACGAGCGGGTCACCTCCCTGAAGGAAGTGATCGTATCGGCCGCCAAGGTAGCTAACGTACGTAATGTGCAAATGGGTACCGAGCGCCTGACGATCCGTGCCATCAAGCAAATACCCACCGCTTTCGGTGAGGCCGACATCATCAAGGCTGTGTTGACCTTGCCCGGTGTAAAATCGGTGGGCGAGGCGAGCACGGGCTTCAACGTGCGCGGCGGCTCTGCCGACCAGAACCTCATCCTGTTCAACGATGCTACGATCTACAATCCTTCGCACTTCTTCGGATTCTTCTCGGCCTTCAACCCCGATATCGTGAAAGATGTGGAATTGTACAAGAGCAGTATACCTGCCAAATATGGTGGTCGCCTGGCATCCGTGCTGGATATATCGAGTCGTGAAGGGAACAAAAAAGAGTTCACCGGCAGTGCAGGTATCGGTCTGATCACCAGCCGCTTCAATATTGAAGGTCCGATCCAAAAAGACAAAACATCTTTTATCCTTGGGGCGCGCACTACTTATGCCGGATGGCTGCTGAACCTGCTGCCCGATGAATACGAGAACAGCAAGGCGTCTTTCTACGACGTGAATCTCAATATCAGCCACCAGTTTGACAATAAGAAAGATTACCTGTATGCCACGGGGTATATCAGCGGTGACCGCTTCAATCTGAACAACGACACCACCTATGGGTACAACAACGGCAACGTGGTGCTGAAGTGGAAGCATATCTTCAACAACAAGCTGACCGGTTTCCTGACGGCAGGTTATGACCGGTATGCCTACCATATCCAAAGCGAAAAAAATAAGCTCAACGCCTATAAACTGGGCTTCGACATCAATCAGCTGAATGCCAAGGCCGACTTTACCTGGTACCTGAGCCCCGAACATACGATCGATTTTGGCGCCAGTACGATCCGTTACAAGCTCAATCCCGGCAACTACGAGCCACTGGACAAAACATCCATGATCATGCCGGATAAGGTGCCCACCGAGCAGGCGCAGGAAAGCGCCATTTATTTGTCGGAACGCTGGAATGTGACACCTGAATTGTCGATCCAGGCAGGTGCCCGTTATTCGTTCTATCAATACCTGGGCCCTGGCAATATCAACCAATATGCTCCCGGGATTCCCAAAACCGAAGACAACATCACCGGCGTGGGAACTTATGGCAAAGGCGATGTGATCAAGACCTACCATGGTCCGGAGTGGCGCGTATCGGCCCGCTACAGTATTACGCCGACGTTTTCGGTCAAGGCCGGATACAATACGCAGCGTCAATACATCCACATGCTTTCGAATACGACAGCCATATCTCCTACGGATATCTGGAAGCTGAGTGATCCCAACATCAAACCCCAGTTTGGCGACCAGGTCTCTTTCGGCCTCTATAAGAACCTGCGCTCCAACTCTATTGAAACTTCGGTGGAGGTCTATTATAAAAATATCAAGGACTACCTGGATTACAAGAGCGGCGCTAACCTGATCATGAATGATCATATCGAAACGGATGTGATCGGCACGCGAGGTCGTGCATACGGACTGGAGCTGATGATCAAAAAGCAGAATGGTAAGTTGAACGGGTGGATCAGCTATACCTATTCACGTATTTTATTGAAGATGGATGATCCCACATCGGGCGAGCAGATCAACCGGGGTGAGGAATATCCGGCCAACTACGACAAGCCGCACGATGTGACCATGGTAAGCAATTACCGGTTTACGCACCGCTTCAGCATTTCACTGAATGCGACGTACAGTACCGGCCGTCCCGTGACGCTGCCGATTGGACGTTATTACTATGGTGGTTCCTGGAGGGCATTGTATGCCGACCGTAATGCTTACCGGATCCCTGATTATTTCCGGACCGACTTTGCCATGATCATCGATGGTAACCACAAGGTGCACCAGAAGTTTCACAACTCCTGGACCATCGGCCTGTACAATATCACCGGCCGGAAGAACCCGTATTCGGTGTATTTCACGTCGGAGAATGGCCGCGTGAACGGCTACAGGCTGTCGATCTTCGGCAATATCATTCCCTTTATCAATTACAACATTCGTTTCTAAATACCGCGTTATGAAAAAGCTTTTGTATGTGTACTTTGTTTTGCTGGCCTGGTCCTGCAAGCAGCGGTTTGAACCTCCGGTGGCAGCCCCTAAGAACGGCTACCTGGTGATTGACGGTGTCATCAATAGCGGCGTGGGCCCTACCAGTTTCCGGATATCCCGGGCCATCGGTCTTTCCGATACCAGCCTGGTAAAATATGAACGTAATGCGGTGGTGCGGGTAGAAGGCGAGAACAACAGCAATTACCCCCTTAGCGAAACCGGGGCAGGTGTGTATTCATCGCCGCAGCTGAACCTCAACAGCAATGTAAAATACCGGTTGTACATCAGGACTACCGAGGGGAAAGAATATACTTCCGATTTTGCGACCCCGATCAAAACACCGGCGATCGACAATATTCGCTGGGAGCAGCCCAACGACCTGCAGTTGTTCATCAATACGCATGATCCACAAAACAATACCCGTTATTACCGATGGGACTGGGAAGAGACCTGGGAATTTCACTCGGCGTATACCACGACGCTTAAGTACGTAAAAAACTCCCGCGGGGAAGCGACCGGCATCGATTACCTGTATCCTGACCGGAATCATGATACCACCAATTATATCTGCTGGCGGACGGAAGCCTCTACCAACCTGCTGTTCGGATCTTCGATTAAATTATCGCAGGACAGCATAGATCTTCCCATTCATAAAGTATTGCAGCGATCGGAGAAGATCACGGTATTGTATAGCTTGCTCGTGAAGCAGTATGCCGTCAGCAAAAAAGGGTATGAATTCCTGCAACGGATGAAAAAGAATACGGAGCAGACCGGTACCCTGTTCGACGCTCAACCGTCGGAGCTGGTCGGCAACGTTCACTCCAAGAGCGATCCCAACGAGATCATCATCGGATTTGTGGAAGCGGCGGACAAACAGGAAAAGAGAATATTTATCAGACCGTCTGAGCTGAAGCAATGGGGCTTCCGCAGCCCTTGCCAGGAGACGACGGTTCAGAACCATCCCGACAGCATTCTGGCGAACAGTTACCTGCAGCCCACGAATGTTGCCGAGTATACTGGTATGGGGGCTATAAAGTCCTTCTATGCTGCAGACCCGATCTGTGTACTCTGCACCATGCGGGGCGTTCACCTGAAACCTCCTTTCTGGCCTTAACAACACTAACCTGTACAACTTAAATTCATACTGATGTACCGTGCATCCAACTATATCAACAGACTGGCTTTGCTGGCAATGGCCTGCTGTTGCTTGCTGAACCCGCTTGCGTTGCGGTCGCAAGACCCTGGCAGTGCCATCCAGGCCAAATTCGACAATTACCGTTCCAAGGCCCTGTCTGAAAAGCTTTTCATGCATACGGACAAGACCTTTTACCTCGCCGGTGAAATATTGTGGTTCAAGCTGTATTACGTCAATGGCAACAACAACAAACCCACCAACCTGAGTAAGATTGCCTATGTCGAGTTACTGGACAAAGATCATCGCCCGGTGATGCAAGGCAAGGTGGCTTTGACCGAAGGTTATGGCAGCGGCTCTTTTTACCTGCCTTCTTCCGTCAGCGCCGGTAATTACACGCTGCGCACCTATACCAACTGGATGAAGAACTTCGGCGCCGACGGCTTCTATGAACAACCGGTGACCGTTGTCAATTCGCTCAAGCCTTTACCGGCACAGGCCGTCGATACGACTACCCGGTACACCGCCCGTTTTTTCCCGGAGGGCGGCAACCTGGTCAAAGGTCTTACCAGCAAGGTTGCTTTCCAGGTAACCGACCAGTATGGCAAAGGACATGCCTTTACCGGCACGCTCACCAACCAGCGGAATGAAACCATCCTGAGCTTTGCGCCTAGCCGGTTTGGCATTGGACATTTCAGTTTTGTGCCAGCTGCCGGTGACAGCTACACGGCCAATATTACTACCGATGACGGTAAAACGGTTACCCGCGAATTGCCTGGCGTTTTTGACCAGGGCTATGTGTTGCGGGTAGAAGATGCGGGCAATGATCAGCTGCAGGTAATTGTACAATCCAATATGCCGGGCGCGGCTTCGGGCGAGGAAATCTTCCTGTTTGTGCAAGGACATGAAGAGGTCAAGGCGGCCGTTAAGAAAGCCCTGCAGAACGGTGAGGGCCGGTTTACGATCGATAAAAACAAACTGAGCGAAGGTGTGTCTCAGCTTACCGTCTTCAACGATCGCCGGCAACCTGTTTGTGAGCGGCTGTACTTTAAACCTGTAAAAGAAAAACTCACGATCAATACGGCAGGCAACAAAGGCGAATACAATAGGCGCTCTGCAGTCGACCTGTCGCTGCAGACATACAACTTCGCCTCGGGAAAAACCATCCCTTCCAACCTGTCCGTTTCCGTATACCGGATCGATTCCTTACCCGGTCATGAGCAGGATGATATCCTCAGCTATCTCTGGCTCAGCTCGGACCTGAAGGGACAGATCGAATCGCCCGGATATTATTTCTCGGCGCAAACACCAGAAGTACTGGCAGCCCTCGACAACCTGATGCTGGTACACGGCTGGAGAAGGTTTGACTGGAAACAGGTGCTTGGCAACGACGCTCCCGCTTTTCAATTTGCCCCTGAATACGCAGGACACCAGATCGTTGGTAAATTATCGCATGCCAATACCGGTCAGCCTGTAGCCAATTCGAAAGCCTTTCTTTCGATCGCTGGCACGAAACTGCATTTTTACCCGGTGATGAGTGGAGCCCAGGGGGAAGTACAATTCGACGTACGTAATTATTATGGTCCTGGCGAGATCATTGTGCAGGCCGAAGACCAGACCGACAGCAACTTTCATGTAGATATCAAGAATCCGTATTTCGATAAATATTCCGACTACCAGCCGGCGCCTTTTTACCTGTCGCCATCCCTACAGGGTGCCCTGACAGAAGGCAGCATCAACATGCAGGTACAAAATGCTTATTACAGCGACCGCCTGACACAGTTTGGGCTACCCCGCATCGACACGATGCCTTTTTATGGCAACGGTTATCCCAAATACCTGATGGACGACTATGTACGGTTTACCACGACAGAAGAGATCCTGCGTGAGTATGTGCCGGATGTGGCGGTACGCAAAAGCGGCGGTGAATTCCAGCTTTACATTTTCAATTGGGAGATCGAAAGACATTACCGCGGCAGCCCACTGGTACTGCTGGATGGTGTACCTGTGAGCATTCAAAAGATCATGACCTATGACCCTATGAAGCTTCGCCAACTTCAGGTAGTCACCGATCGTTATGTTACCGGTGAGTTTACGTTCGACGGCATCATCAGCTTTTCTACCTACCATGGTGATCTTACCGAATTGAAGCTCGACAATAAAGCGGTTATCATCGACTATGATGGCTTGCAGTTGCAAAGGGAGTTCTATTCACCCAGCTATGAAACCCCGGAGAAGTCGGCTAGCCGGCTGCCCGATTTCAGGAACCTGCTGTACTGGTCGCCAGATGTGGTAACAGATGCCAGCGGCAAAGCAAAATTGCACTTTTTCTCTTCCGACCTGAAAGGTCGTTACGCAGTGGTGCTGCAGGGTATGGACAATACCGGCCACGCCGGCAGTACTAGTTTTTCGTTTGAGGTAAAATAAGCACCGGTTTGCTACCATACAACAAAGGGCTCCCATGCAGTGGAGCCCTTTTTTTAGCTTACTATACGCCGACTTTACACAAAACGTTGTTGGAAGAACAGCCGCCTTCATTGGATAGCTTCATAGAAAACAGGGAATCCCAGGTGAGTTTCTTGCCTACATGATCATGTCAAAAAGGAGTCAGGAGAGCAGGATGATTGATTGGTTGGGCTCAGGTCACCTAAAGATAGTACCATTCAAAAGGCATCCCTACCCATGTTGGGGATATAATATACACAACAAGGATATTATATCCTTATGGTGTCTTCCGCATGAAATGGAAGTCCATCGAACGACCATTTCCCGAAATAGTTGCCAGTAATTTTTCGCCGTCTTTCCGGTAGGTGATCATTTTCGGGAAGTCATGTGCCCGGTTTTCAACCGTAAATCCATCCGGTGTGACTGCTGTGCATTTAAACCAAACCGGCTCTTTGTTTTCAGTCACATCGGCTACATACCACAGACTATCATCTTTAATCACCCATTGCAGTTTTTCGACGAAGACCGTATCTTTTTCCTGTAAGGTGACACCCCATCCACGCATCGACTTTTCACCTGTTCGCTCCCAGCGCTCGTGTGCGGTACGTCCAGGCTTCATATCAAGGCGGGTCCAATAACCCTCCAGCCAGGTGAGCTGCTGCAATTGTTTTTCTGCCGTGAGCTTTTGCGAAGGGGTATCCTGGGCCATTGCCATGCCGATGGCCATTATAAAGAGGGCTGCTAAACAATGTTGTTTACTGTTCATACAACTGGTTTTGCACAAAAATAGTAGCAATCGTTGGCCTGGTATTGTACGAAACCGACAGCACCGGTTAAAGCAGCCTGCTTATAGACGGGAGCGACCGGCGATGGCCATCAGCTCTTTTTCTTCAAGAAAAAGTTAGCCATTGTTTTTTCATCAAACCCATAGCGGGAAGGATCTTCTCCGGTGAATGCCTGGAAATTGCGGATAAAATGTGCCTGGTCGTAATAGCCTGATTCGTAAGCCAGGCCTGCCCAGCTGGAATCCCCTTTTTCGATCAGGCGAAATATGGTACTGAATCGTATGATACGTGCAAAGTATTTCGGCGTCAGCCCTACCTGTTTCTTAAACAACCGTTCCAGCTGCCTTTCGCCCATGCCCAGATTTTCCCTGATATCACTGACGGCTACCATGCCATTGCGTGCGAGGATCATGTCAACGGCGTCATCGACGGGCGATCCTTGTATGTGCAGCTGCTGCAGCAGCTGTAGCAATTTATCATTACACTGGTCGATCCAGCGGTCATGGTCGACGGCTTCATCTGTCAACGGGCAAAGTGTTTGTAAGCCCTGGCCTATTGCCTGCTCCAGGTCTACCACCCGATCGGTGTATTGTTGCATATCCAGCTGGAAGAAGTGATGCAGCATCGTTGGCCTTGTTTTAATTCCCAACACCCCCGACCGTCCGGTATTCTCCAACAGAAAATGCGTGCTGATCTGACCGGCCAGTAATTGCCGGCTTTGTTGCTCCCAGGTATTTTGCAGACAAATGCGATAATGGTCGCCGTAATGAAAAATGATCTCCGGGAACCCATCGGGCAAGATCTTTTGCCGGACGGGTTGTGGATCATCGTTTTCGATGACCCAATAACACTCGATCCATTTTTCCAGGCCTTTGGCCGGAGCAATCCGTTTGAAGATCATGCCCTGAAGTTACCGAAAAGTGCAGACGCTTCGGGAATCTTCGCCTTACCAGCTCATTTAGCTACGAGCAGATCGAAACCAAAGAGGCTGCCTTCACCGATGCGGCTTTTGACCCAAATATTGCCCCCCTGTGCTTCAATAAATTCTTTGGAGATGGCCAGGCCAAGGCCGGTACCGCTGCGTTCGTGGGTACCCGGCACTTTGAAGTAACGATCGAACAAGCGGGGCAGGTATTTCTCATCGATGCCCCTGCCATGATCGGTTACGGTAAATGCCAATCGGTTGCCCTGTGGCACCACCGCTATATCGATACTGGTGGCGTCTGGAGAATAGCGTATAGCGTTGGTCAGAAAATTGATCAGTACCCAGGAGGTCTTTTCCGTATCGGCCAATACAGCCGGCAGGTTGGCAGGCAGGTTGGACTGTAAGACGATATTCTTCTGCACGGCCTGAAACTGAACGGCCTGTACAGCCTGATCTACGATCGACTGCGGCGCAGCGGGCTGCAGCTTGAGTTGAATGTTCCCTGTCTCTACCTGCGACATATTGAGCAATCCGCTGGTGATGTTCAACAGCCGGTCGGCGTCTTCGGAAATTCCTTTCGTCAGCTCCAGCTGTTCTGCATTGAAGGGGCCTATACGGTTATCGGTCAGTAGTCGTGCACTCATCTTGATCGACGAGATGGGTGTCTTTAATTCGTGCGATACGGTAGCGATAAAATTGGTCTTGGCTTCATTGAGCTCATGAAAAGGGGTAATGTTCCGCAGCACGATCACCTGCCCCGCCATGGCGCCATTGTTTAGCACATCCAGCACATCCTTACTGAAATAGCTTTCCTTTTCGTCGGCAAAGATCTTCAATTCCTTTTTGCTATTGTCTTCCTGCAGAAGGGTACGCATAAGGTCATTCTTCAAGGCTAGGTCGGGTGCATATTTACCGATCATCTCTTTTTCCCGCAGGCCCAGCAGTTTCTCTGCTACGGCATTCAGGAACAGGATATGCCGGTTTTCATCGAGACCGATAATACCATCCCGCATTTGATTGATGATGGTCTCTATGCGCTTCTTTTCGAAAGTCAGCTTGGCCAGGTTACTGTTCTCGTATTCATCGAGTTTACTGGCCATGCTGTTGAAAGCATTCGCCAGCTCGCCAAACTCATCTTCCTGCTTGAGATAAATACGCTTACTGTAATTCTTGTTGGCGATTTCCCGGATACCTTCTGCCAGTTTGGCCACGGGCTCCGCAATGATGCCGGGGAAGTTATAGATGAAGGTGATGACGATCAGGATCAGGCTGGTAAAGATGACGGTGAGCCACAATTGTGCTTTATCAGCCGTAAGGCCGGCAATGGCATTTTTCCGGAGGATGGCCTGCTGGTTGATCTCGTTGACCATTCTGATGGTGGTGCGCAGCTGTGCATAATTGGATGAATCGGTAGGCATGGAACGTAACTCTTTGAAGTCTTTGCGCAGTGTCTCCGTCATTTCCCGCTCTCCCATCTCGGTCACGTTGACTTCCTGGTTGCGCAGGTTGGCTTCGAAGCGGGTAAAGGCACTGGTGTCACTGGGCAGGTCTTCCAGGGCCTTCAACATGTTGTTGGAATACACCAACGACTCGTAGTTGTTTTTCAATATCTGCTCGGCATCGCCGCTGAGGCGGTGCACATAGTATAGACTCAATATCCCAAAGGTGAGAATGACCAGGAAGAGAAATCCGAGACCCAGGGATAGTTTTGTTTTTAAACGGACAGCCATAATTGTATTATGAAAGGATGACGATGTCGATATCGGCGGCCGACAGCTTGTTCAGGAGCTGGTTGAATACGGCCGTGCTCAATATCACACTGAACAGGTTGAGGTGGGGTTTGCCTACACAGATGGTTGTTACCTTGCGTTGCTCCGCCACCTCGATGATCCCTTTGGCAATATTACTGTGTTTGATCTTAATGACCTCTCCCCCCAACTCGGTAGCCAGTTTGAAGTTGTTGATGAGGTGACGCTGGGCTGCCAGTCCGATCTTGTCACCGTCTTCCCGGGGCGTTTGCACGTACAGCAGGTACCATTTGGAATTGTAATAGCTGGAAAGGCGGGCGGTTTTCCGGATCACCTTCTTCGCTATTTCGTGGTTGCTGCTGATGCAGGCCATGAATCGCTCCTGCCGGGCATTGGCATTGCGGGGCAACACATGCTCGATCTTTCGCTCTACCTGGCTGGCCACCTCTTTGAGGGCCAGTTCGCGCAACTGGAGGATCTTCTCCGACTGAAAGAAGTTACGCAGCGCGGTTTCCACTTTATCGGGCGCATAGATCTTTCCTTCCCGCAGGCGGGTGACCAGTTCATCGGCGGTCAGGTCGATGTTGACCACTTCGTCGGCCTGTTTGAGAATGCTGTCCGGAATCCGCTCGGCCACTTCAATGCCGGTGATCCCTTTGACTTCCTCGTTAAGGCTTTCGATGTGTTGTATATTGACGGCACTGACCACATTGATACCGGCATCGAGTATGTCCATCACATCCTGCCAGCGCTTTTCATTTTTACTACCTTCTATATTGGTATGGGCCAGCTCATCGACGATCACCACCTCCGGGTGCAGGTTGAGGATGGCCTGCACATCCAGCTCTTCCAGTTCCTTGCCTTTGTAGAAAAGCTTGCGGCGGGGAATGATGGGCAGCCCATCGAGTAAGGCATGGGTTTCCCGCCGCATATGGGTTTCGATGTATCCGATCTTGACATCGACCCCATTGCGCAGGAGGGTATGTGCCTCCTGCAGCATGCGGTAGGTTTTGCCGACACCGGCACTCATGCCAATGTATATTTTGAACTTGCCCCGCCGCGACTGGCGGATGAGCTCGATAAAATGTTCCACATTCTTATCTCGATCGGGCATACGACAGATTGGATTCTAAGTTAACTTTTTTCTGTACGGGACTAAACAGCATGGCCGTACAAAGACATACTTTGTGCTGCTTTTGGCGCAGGATATCATAGTTCACACAGCTTTGGCAACCTTTCCAGAAGGCCTCGTCGTGCACGATCTGGTCGAAGGTGACCGGTTCGAAGCCCAGGCGGGTATTCATTTTCATGATGGCCGCGCTGGTGGTGATACTGAACAACTTGGCGTTGGGGTATTTTTCCCGCGACAGTTCGAATATCTTTTCTTTGATGGTCCGGGCTACGCCCATCTCCCGGTAAGCGGGGTTGACGATGAGGCCAGAATTGGATACGAACTCGCCATTGGCCCACACTTCGACATAGGAGAAGCCCACCCATTGTCCACCGCTGGTGAGGGCAATCACGGCTTTACCGTCTTTCATTTTGTCTACGATCGAAGCAGGCGATCGTTTGGAGATACCGGTACCTCTTTTCCTGGCAGAGCTTTCCATTTCATCAACGATCTCCTGGGCATATTGCCCGTCATAAATGTCCGCTACGCGGACGATAATACTATCTGGTTCGGTTTTACTATCTGTGTCCATGGTGTTTCTTTTATAGGGTTAGCAACCTGTACCCATTACCTGTTTAAGATAAGCCGCATACAGGGGTGCGGGTATCAGCGAACAAAGGATCAGCTTTTCTACCCGGTCTTTGGGCATGAAGGCAGTGAAGGAAAATATGAAGGTGTTTTCGATCGTATTGCGGACGATGTTATCGCCCTGGCGATACAGTTTCTCTGCTACTGCAAAGCATTTCCGGGCCAAGGTGAGATTGTGACCAAGTACTGCTGCTTTGGTGAACTCCGAGAAGCACTGTACCGATTTGTAGATATCCATCGTAAAGCGGGCGGGATACTCATCGCCGGTGATCTTGGGCAACTCGGCTTTCAGCAGGGAAGGCACTTCGTATTGTGTGATCATATAGCTCCTTGTTTTGATGAACACCGTCTGTATGCCAAACGGCATTCCAATCCTGGCCGTTTTGGCGATCTACCGCTGCAATGCAACAGGGGCGGGCCTTTGGCGAGCTGTCTCTTTTTAGGAATGAAAACCGTCCCGGTCGAACCTTTTCATTTTGGTAGGGTGGCTTTCGTTTTGACAGGGGGGCTGCCAGAAAAAGCAAAACTCCTTCCCGCGGGGGAAAGGAGCGCTTGCTTAGAAAGGAATAAGCACAGTTTAGAAGCTTACCGCGACGGACGCAGTAACAAAAGCATTGTTCTTTTGTGTGGTTTGCGCTTTGGTGAAAATAGCGTCTTTGCTGCTCAGGTTCCTGCCTTCCAGTCGTATTAGGATATTGGATACGGGGGCATAGTCGATGTTGAGGGAATAGCCAGTTGTTTTGAAACCGTTGGTAGTGCCGGTGGCAATGATCACTCCTTGTTTATCTTCATAGTACTCTCCGCGGGCGGCGATGGCCCATTTGTCGTTGATGGCGTACTTCAGGATCACGACGGGTGAGTACCAGGTATTCATGTCGCTGCTGCCTTTGGTCTTTTGCTCGGTGCCGATATCAAAGCCTGCTGTGACACCCAGTTTGGGGCTCAGGTTGAAGATGGCATAGAGGTTATGAAAATAGCGCATCAGGCGGGCACTATCTGGTTTGTCGGTGCCGATGAAGGTGCTGTAATTAAAAGTGGTGGTACTGTTGGGTTTGAATTGCACCTGGGTACCCCAGCTCATGAGGGAGTTACCATCCACTCTTTTGATGCGCTGCCAGCCATTGAGGGCCATTGCACTCAGTATCCACTTGTTGTTGTTGCTGGTATAGGTCAGTTTGGCACCCGCCTCATAGTAGGGTGAGTTATCGGCCAGTATACTCCTGGTGAGTGTCCAGCAATCCTTGGAGATGGCGCTTTCGAATCCAATATGTGATCCGAAGATGCCGGCATCCAACCACAGGTTTGCTTTCTTCGACAGCTTTACCCCTGCATTGGCTTCATAGATGTTCTTCAATACACCAGGCTCTGCTGCATAATTTGCATTCATGTAGGTACCGGCAGCGATCGCCAGGTTGGCCCGTACATACTCAGTACTGTAAGCCGCTTTGAGGAAACCGAGGTTGAGGTTGAACTCATTGTTCCTGTTGTGGCTGTAAATGAACCCGGGTCGGTTGTTGTCGAGCGGCTTGTTGAAATCATAGGTATAGTACACTTCTGCATATCCACTGATCGTGAGTGGTGAAGGTTTGGTATCCTGCGCCATAGCGCCGATACCGGTAAGCATGAGGGCTCCTGCCAAAAGCTTTTTCATCTTTCGTTCTTTGTTTATAGGTGCTTGTTGTTAAGAATGCGATGGAAAGCGTGCCCGGCAACCGGGCACGCCGGGAGGGATTACTTTAATTTATCAAGGGCGATGTTGAGTTGAAGTACGTTGACCTTTGCCGGACCAAACATGCCCAGGAAGGGGCCTGCCGTTTGCTGATCCACCAGGGCGGTGAGCTTCGCGGCATCCAAACTCCGGATGGCGGCGATACGCTTTACCTGTACTTTGGCGGCGGCAGGCGATAAATCGGGATCAAGGCCACTACCGGAAGCCGTTACCAGTTCCGCCGGGATCTCTTCTTTTTTTACACCCGGATTGTGTACCAGGAAACTATCGATCCTGTCCTGCACTACCTGCAGGTAGTCGGGATTGGAAGGCCCTTTGTTGGAACCGGCGGAACCAGCAGCATTGTAGTCTACTGCAGAGGGCCGTCCCTGGAAGTATTTGTCGTCGGTGAACTTTTGTCCTACCAGCGCATAGCCTACCACTTTACCATCCACCACCAGTTTTTGACCGGCACCTTCACCAGGTGCCATTTTGCCCACCGCTGCGATCAGGATCGGGTAGATCACCGCCAGCAATACGACCATCACGATCGTCAATTTGAGGGAGGGCAATATATACTTTTTCATCTTGTTACTTTTTATTGAATTATAAGAATAATGCGAGGAGCATATCGATGAGCTTGATACCGATGAATGGTACGATGATACCACCCAGGCCATAGATGAACAGGTTTCTGCGCAACAGGGCACTGGCACCGATGGGCTTGTACGTTACGCCACGCAGCGCGAGCGGGATCAATACCGGGATAATGATGGCATTGAAGATCACGGCCGACAGGATCGCACTTTCCGGACTTTGCAGGTGCATGATGTTAAGCGCCTGTAAGGCGGGTATCGAAGTAATGAAGAGTGCCGGCACGATGGCAAAGTATTTGGCCACATCGTTGGCGATGGAGAACGTGGTGAGCGTACCACGTGTCATCAGCAATTGTTTACCAATCTCGACAATCTCGATGAGCTTGGTGGGGTCGTTGTCGAGGTCCACCATGTTACCCGCTTCTTTGGCTGCCTGCGTACCACTGTTCATGGCTACACCGACATCGGCTTGTGCCAGGGCAGGCGCATCATTGGTACCATCACCCATCATCGCTACCAGCTTACCACCCTGTTGCTCGCGTTTGATGTAGTTCATCTTATCCTCGGGCTTGGCCTCGGCGATGAAATCATCTACACCGGCTTTCTGGGCGATGTATTTTGCCGTGAGCGGGTTATCACCCGTTACCATCACCGTTTTCACACCCATCTTACGCAGGCGTTCGAAACGTTCCTGGATACCGGGTTTGATGATGTCCTGCAGCTCTATGACACCCAGCACGGCTTCATTGCGGCTTACCACCAGCGGCGTACCACCGTTCTGCGCGATCTCTTTCACCCTGTCTTCCGTTTCTACGGGAAAGCCATTGCCATTCTTTTTGACCATGGTTTTGATGGCATCGGAAGCGCCCTTGCGGATGCGGGTACCATCGTGCAGATCGACGCCGCTGCTTCTCGTTTCAGCCGTGAACGGGATGAACTTGATACCGTTGGCCGAGGGCGTATGTTTTATGTTCTTGTTGGCCGCCAGCTCGATGATGGACTTACCTTCCGGAGTTTCATCTGCCAGGGAAGCCATCACACAGGCTTCGATAAAATCCTGCTCGCGTACATTACCCGATGGCCAGAAATGGGTGGCCTTGCGGTTACCGATGGTGATGGTACCTGTTTTATCGAGCAACAGGGTATCGAGGTCGCCGGCTGTTTCAACGGCCTTACCACTTTTGGTGATGACGTTGGCGCGCAAGGCCCTGTCCATACCGGCTATACCGATGGCGGAAAGCAGTCCGCCAATGGTGGTAGGAATGAGACATACGAACAAAGAAATGAAGGCCGCGATGGTGATAGAGGTATTGGCGTAATCGGCAAAAGGTTTCAGGGTTACACATACGATGATAAAGATGAGCGTGAAACTGGCGAGCAGGATCGTCAGGGCGATCTCATTAGGTGTTTTCTGGCGGGAGGCGCCTTCTACCAGTGCGATCATTTTGTCGAGGAAACTTTCGCCGGGATCCGTCGTCACTTTCACCACAATTCTGTCGGAGAGTACTTTAGTACCACCGGTGACGGATGATTTATCACCACCCGACTCCCGGATCACGGGGGCCGACTCGCCGGTGATGGCCGATTCATCGATCGTGGCGAGCCCTTCGATGATCTCCCCATCCATGGGGATCATATCACCGGCTTCACACACAAACATATCACCTTTGCGTAATTGAGAGGAAGGCACCACCTTGACTTCGTTGGTATAGATCTCCCCTACCGGAAAGATCTTTTTGGCCGGTGTTTCTTCCCGTGTCTTGCGCAGGCTATCGGCCTGTGCTTTACCACGTGCTTCAGCGATGGCCTCGGCAAAATTGCCAAAGAGTACGGTAACGAAAAGAATGGCCGTGATGAATGCATTGTAGGCGAGGCTACCCTGTGATGTTTCGCCGGCGGCGATCCAGATACATACGCCCAGCATGACGATAGTACCCAGCTCTACGGTAAACATGACCGGGTTGCGGAACATGGTGCGGGGATTGAGCTTTACGAATGACTGCTTCAGGGCAGCCACCACCATATCCCGGGGAAATAAAGCTGTTTTATTATTTTTCATTGTGTATAGTCATTTAGTTGCTACGAAATGCCTGCGAGGGGTAAGTGGCAGGTATAGGGCCCTGCCACTTCCGGTCGCATCACTACAGGCTGAAGTATTCGGCCAGTGGTCCCAGCGTCAACGCCGGGAAGAAGGATAAGGCATTAATGATGATGATTACAGCGAATGTCATCATACCAAAGGTCATCGAGTCGGTGCGCAGGGTACCGGGTGATGCTGGTATGTATTTCTTGTTGGCCAGTAAGCCGATGATGGCCACCGGACCAATGATGGGAATAAACCGCGACAGGATCAACACGATACCGGTCGATACGTTCCAGAAGATATTGTTGTCACCCAGCCCTTCGAAACCACTACCATTGTTGGCATTGGCAGACGTGAATTCGTACAGCATTTCCGAGAATCCGTGATAGCCAGGATTATTTAGCCAGCTGCCGGGTTTTACTGCCCAATCCATTTCCGGATGATGAGCTACATAATAGGCCGCCAGGGCAACACCCGCCTTCAACAGGAAGGCCGAGAAGAGCGTCACGATGGCGGCGATCTTCACCTCCCGTGCTTCTACTTTATGGCCCATGAACTCAGGCGTACGACCCACCATCAGTCCGGCAATGAATACTGCGATGATGATGTATATAAGATAGTTGAGTATACCTACCCCACAACCGCCATAGAAGGCATTGATCATCATGCCGAGCATTTGCATCATGCCCGACAATGGCATAGAACTGTCGTGCATCGAATTGACTGACCCTGTAGAGATGATGGTGGTCATAATACTCCAAAAACCAGAAGCTGCTGGCCCAAACCGCACTTCCTTACCCTCCATCGCCCCCATTGGCTGCGCTACGCCCAATTTCGCAATGGCCGGGCTACCCCCTATTTCCCAGTTCAGGGTCGGTATCAGCAACAACAGCATCCCTACTGTCATGACACCGAAGATCACCCAGGCCATTTTCTTTCGATTGATGTAAAAACCAAGTGCGAAGATCATGGCGATGGGTATGATCAATTGCGCAATCATCTCTACCATATTGGTAAAGTAGTTGGGGTTCTCGAGTGGGTGGGCCGAGTTGGCGCCAAACCAACCACCACCGTTGGTGCCGAGGTGTTTGATGGCGATCATACCAGCTGCGGGTCCACGTGATACCTGTACCGTATCTCCCTGCAAAGTGGTGATCGTATCTTTTCCGTCGAAGCTGGCGGGGGTACCATTGAACACCAGGATCAGTGCCGTAACGATAGAGAGCGGCAACAGTATATGGGTAATGGTTTTGGTGAAGATGCTCCAGAAATTGCCCAGGCTATTGGTGGTCTTTTCTTTCAACCCATTGAGCACACCCACCAGCGCTGCAATACCGGTGGCGGCACTGACGAACATCAGGAAGTTCATCACCAGCAATTGGGTCAGGTAGGTGACGCCCGACTCACCGGAATAGTGCTGCAGGTCGCAGTTGACCAGGAAGCTGATGGCGGTGTTAAAAGCCAGGTCGGGCGTTTGCCCGGGATTGCCATCGGGGTTGAGCGGCAATTTGTCCTGGAAGATGAGGAGAAACAAAGCGTATACGAACCACAGCATATTGATGGTCAGCATGGCTTTGAGGAATTCCTTCCAGTTCATCTTCCTTGCAGGATCGATACCGCAGATACGGTAGATGAACTTTTCGATCGGGTTCATGAAGTCGGTGATCGTTCTATCGCCGCGGAATACTTTGGCGATATACCTTCCCAATGGGAATGCCAGCAACACGCTGAGCAGGAAGGTCACGACGACGCCGGTTAATTCTGTATTCATTGTCCAAACAGTTTAGCGTTAAAATTTTTCGGGTTTCAGCAGTACGTATACCAGGTATATGAATACGAGGATGGACACTGCAAATAGTACATTCATCATAACTTGTGTGTTTTCTGGTTTGGGTTACACTTTTTCGAAAAAGTCTACACATTTAAAAAAGAGCGCGAAGCTGACAATACCAGCCAGGAACAAAATGAGGGTTAACATATCTATTGTATTAATTGATGATTGACGATACCAGCAAGGCAATCAATACCGCTACATACAGTACAGGTACTACGATGTGCATTTTGAGTTTATCGGCGAATGCTTTTTTGGTTGCTTTCATAGCTGTTTTTGACATAGCAATTGACAAAGGGCATACCGACGACGAGGCTTAATTTTAAATTACCACTTAAGAACTGATTACTAATCCATTAGAAGGAGAAGGGATATGAAACGGCAGCATACCGGTAATCATCGACCCTTTCAAAATGAAAGGGTGGCTTTCCATAATGGAAAGCGAAGGGGATACAATTAATTTCTTTATCTTTTCGGCATGATCCCCCAAGGCAAGAAAAAGTTCTATAAAACCCTATATTTCCAGGTCATTGTAGCCATCGTCATCGGCATTCTGCTCGGCCATTTTTATCCCAATTTTGCGGTGCAGTTTAAACCCCTGGGGGATGGTTTTATCCGCCTGGTAAAAATGCTGATCGGCCCCGTCATCTTCTGTACGATCGTGACCGGTATGACGGGCATGGACGATATGAAGCGGGCAGGAACGGTGGGCGTCAAAGCATTGCTCTATTTTGAAGTACTTACGACTATCGCCTTGCTGATCGGACTGGTCGCCATCAATATCCTGCGCCCGGGTGAGGGCATGAATGTCGACGTCACCAAACTCGACCCTTCGGCCCTGAAAGACATTGCCGTGGTGCAGAAACCTCAAACGACGGTTGAGTTCCTCCTGAATATTATCCCCCACACGATCGTCGAGGCTTTTGCCAAAGGAGATCTGTTGCAGATACTGTTGTTCTCTGTATTGTTTGGCTCCGCTGCCCTGCGCCTTGGCAGCCGGGTGCAGCCCGTCATGACCTTCATCAAAGGGTTTTCGGACATCCTGTTTGGCATTATTCATATTATCATGCGGGTGGCGCCACTGGGCGCGCTGGGCGCCATGGCCTTTACCATTGGTAAGTACGGGGCAGGCAGCCTGCAGTCGCTGGCCAAACTGATGGGCACTTTCTATCTCACCTGTATCGTGTTTATCGTAGTGGTACTCGGTGCTATCATGTATAGCATGCGCCTCAATATCTTCAAACTGCTGGCCTACCTCAAGGAAGAATTGCTGGTGGTGTTGGGCACCTCTTCGAGCGAATCGGCACTGCCAACGCTCATGGAGAAACTTGAAAATGCCGGCTGCTCCAAATCGGTAGTAGGCCTGGTGGTACCCACCGGTTATTCTTTCAACCTGGATGGTACCTCCATCTACCTCACGATGGCCGCTATCTTTATTGCGCAAGCTACCAATACCCCGATGGACCTTGGCCAGCAACTTACGCTACTGGTGGTATTGATGGTTACCTCCAAAGGGGCGGCGGGCGTTACCGGCAGTGGCTTCATCACCCTGGCCGCCACGTTACCGGCAGCGGGCAATATTCCTGTAGCAGGTCTTGCCCTCATCCTGGGCATCGACCGCTTTATGAGTGAAGCACGCGCGCTCACCAATATCATCGGCAATGCGGTGGCGACCATCTTCGTATCGAACTGGGAGAAGGAACTGGACAAAGAGAAAGCCCGGGAATTGTTGCAATAGGGCTGACCCTTCCGCAGCGCATTCGATGGGTGCCAGCAGACGATGATCTGCGAGAGATCTCCTACCATTGATGGTTACCCTTGCCGGTTTCTCCTTCAACTTGCTGTGATCACTTAGTTCAACTTGTATTCTTCTATTTTTCTGTATAAGGTAGTGAGACCGATGTCCAGCAGCCGGGCGGCTTCTGTTTTATTACCATGGGTGTGATTAAGTACGCGTTGTATATGCAGCTTTTCCATGCTGGCCAGTGAAAAGGCTGACAGCGTATGGCCATTGGCACCCAAGGCGGGTTGCTGCTGCAGCTCGAGGGGCAGGTCGGTCAACTGTAGCTCCGGCCCGTCGGACATGATCACCGAACGCTCGATGATGTTCTTTAATTCCCGGATATTCCCCTTCCAGGCATGACGCTCCAATTGTTCTACAAACGCAGTGCTCATCGCTGTGATGCGCTGGTTCGACTTTCTGGCCACCACCTGCATGAAGTAATTGGCCAGCGCCGGTATATCCTTTTTGCGGTCCCGAAGGGCCGGGAGGGAGATGATGAATACATTCAACCGGTAATAAAGGTCTTCCCGGAATTTTCCCGCGTCCACCTCTTCCTGCAGATGCCGGTTGGTGGCTGCGATGATACGCACATTCACGCGGGTGGTTTTGGTATCGCCTACTTTTATGAACTCACTGGTTTCGAGTACCCGCAGCAGCTTGCTCTGCAGGTCGATGTGCATTTCACCGATCTCATCCAGAAAGAGGGTACCGTTGTTGGCTTCTTCGATCAATCCTTTTTTGTCTTTCACAGCACTCGTGAAAGCACCTGCACGATAGCCAAACAATTCACTTTCGAGCAGTTCTTTGCTGAAGGCCCCACAGTTGAGGGCGATAAAGGGCTTGCCCGCCCGCTTGCTGCCGGCGTGAATGGCCTGCGCAAAGACTTCTTTTCCGGTGCCGGTTTCTCCCAGCAATAGCACGGTGGCATCGGTGGCTGCTACCTTACGCGCCAGGGTAATTGCCTCTTTGATGGCGGTCGACTGGCCAAGAATATTGTCGAAGTTGTATTTCTTTCCTACCTGCTGCTCCAGTTGTTCGATGCGTTTTTGCAGCTGCCCCTTCTCCATGGCCCGCATCAGCAGGGGAATAATTTTGTCGTTGTCATCACCTTTGGTGATGTAGTCGAAGGCTCCATTTTTCATGGCCTGTACGCCATCGGGAATATTGCCATAGGCCGTCAACAGGATGATTTCCGTGGCAGGATATTTGGCTTTCACTTCTTTTACAAAGTCTACCCCGCTGCCATCGGGTAATTTCACATCACACAGTATGACATCGACCGGCTCTTTATCCAGCAGTTTCAAGGCTGGCTTCAGGGCTGCTGCTTCCAGGGTCGTAAACCCTTCGAGGGTGATGATACGCTTCAGCAGTCCGCGCAGCTTTTCTTCGTCGTCGATGAGCAATATGGTACCGGGCATAGGTGTGCTTTATGGGGTCAAAGCTACGTAAAAGAAAATGAGCTGGTCCCGGTTATCCCGGGAGGCCAGCTCATCCTGGTATCGAGTGGTTTATTTACTCACGACAAACTTCCGCATCTCCTGGATCTTGTCACTCTCCCACCGGCAGTAATAAGCGCCGCTGGGTAAACTGGTGATGGGCAGCGGCACGATGTGGGTGCCTGCGGCATAGGCTTTGCCCGATACCACCGTTTTAACCAGCTGACCTTCTGCATTGAAGATCTTCACATTCACCGTGGCCTTGCCCTGTATGGTGAACGTAAGGGTGGTGGCAGCTGTTGCCGGATTGGGATACACGTTGACCGCAAAGGTATTGTTGGTGGGCGGTGGAGGCCCGGGCTTATCGTCGTCAATCGGCAATATATCCAGGTCTTCCGACAAATAAATCGGTGAACTGGTCAAGGCGATATTGGTAGGGGCAATACGGCTCACCGTCTGTGTTACACTCCAGTCGAACCGACGCAGGTCCAACTCGGGCGTAACATTCATGGCAGCCGGAAAACTGTACGTGGCATTGGCTGTTTCGCTGAAATCGGTGTTGGTCTTTGCCCACAATACATAGATATACTTACCGAGCGTGTCCCTGAAGGCCCCTCCTTCAATATTCGAAGGCAGGTTCATGGCCGTCGTCTTTGCCGCATCATACCTTGCTTTGTACAACAGGTTAGCGATCGTTTTAAAGGCCTTGCCCGAATTCTTCAATACATGACGGTAGCCTGGCCCATTGTTGACGGGACCATTATTGGTCAGGTTCTCATACATGCCCATGACCTGGAAGGAACTGGTAGCAGGTCCATTCGGGTGATCGTCGCCCAATACGAAGAAATAGGTCTGGAGAATATCATTCTTTTGGCTCAATACAAAGGCCTTGGGCACAAAGTTGGCTTGCGCGAGATCGGATCCGATCATATTGTCGAAAGAGGCCGATGGGATATTCACTTCTGTGCAGATATACTTCTTCTTTGGTTTCTGTACCCCATCGTATCCATACAGGGCGAAGAGGCTGTCATACAGGATCTTTCCCTCGATATACTTCTCGGCCGCCTTATCAGAATGCCTTTCGTAAACGAACCCGCCACCGTTGGCGTTGCTCCAATACCCTAAAGCATATTGCGGGTAGCTGTGGTAACTGAGTACATCGAAGTAAGCAGCACCGCTCAATGGATATTCGGGCGTCACACTACCATCCACCGGATTATCGGTGTAGCGGCACAGTACATCGGCAAAGGACAAATACCCAATTCCCCCAGGACATACATAGGTATCGGGCGCCAGTGTTTTGATGATATCATACGCGATGCGCAGCCAGCGGATGTAGTGAAAAACGGGTGCGCGCAGGTTCGTGAGGCTGCAGGGATCGGGCAGGTTCTCCCACCAGTTGCCTGCCTGACCGCGTAAACGCCAGGCCAGTTGCGACTGATCGTAGTCGGGCTCGTTCACAATTTCCCAGAACCTTGTGTAGCCTTTGTACCGGCTCACGATCTCGTAAATGTACTTCGCACAATAGTTGGTATCGTTGTACGGCGTGCCGTTCAAGCCTCCATCCCAGATGGGCGTGTACATATTCTTGAATAACCAGGAAGACTGACCGCAGGCATTGGTAGAAGCGGGCTTACTGTTCTGGTCGTAAAAAGTAGGATCGCGCTCATTGGCTGCCGGTGAGTTCAGGATCACAGTAATCTCCCGTACGCCCAATCCATAGGCGTACTGGAAACCAGGTAGACTAATATTGTAATTATTATAATAAGCGACAAACTCTGCAGGAATAGGTGGCCGGAAAGTGCGGCTCTCGATACCGACGATCCCTTTGGATCGGTTTCCGGCGGCGATGTCGGCAATGCTGGTATTATCCCAGGTCCAATAATAACCACCATTGGTGCCATAATAAAAATACTCAGAATAGGGTGGAACAACGTCGTTGGCTGTAAAGTTGACCTGCGCAAATAGGGCTGTGTGGCTGCATATCCATGCAACGGCACATAGAAAGAGGTTTCTCATAAGAATTCGCTCCTGATTAATGAATACACTTTGTTACTCGAGGAGAAGATTCTACAATTATTCTGCCAAAATGTACCTCTCACACGAAAACGTGCAAATTAGCGATCTTATGAAACCCACACAGGGAGCGGATTTGATAAATGTCTGACCTGATACAAGCATGTCAGTTAGACACTTAATCCCTGTTAATCAGAATGCTCACAGCCACTACCTATAATAGTTGTTGCCATGCTGCACGCAGGAAAACTTTTTTTGGCAAGCCCCATACGATCTTCATTTCCTGCAGTACTGAAGTTTCATTGTCGAGGAATTGCAGGATGTCGGTTATCTTATTGTTAAGGAAGAGATCTTTGAAGATGACATCGCCTGGCAGTGTGTTGTGGGAAAGGATATTCAGCAGTATAGCATCGTACCAACCAAAGCGTTTGTCGGAAAAGGTTTGCCGGTGGGAAAGCGGTTGTTGTTGCAGCAGTGCCTGCACCAATTGATCGGCCTGCTTTTGAATAAACTGAAAGGTATACCCGCTGGAAGATTTGGTTTGTCCGCCCGCAGTACCCAACCAGGTGATGGCTCCGTCGTTGCGCGGAAAGCGGTAGTTGGTCATCGGAATAGCACCTGTTTCTTCTTCGCAGATCTTATAATTCCCAATGTTTATGATGTTTTGAAGGTAATCTTTAAGACCTGCGTCATATGCGGGCTGGCTGAGCACACTGGGAGAGAAGACCGTATACTCGACGAGGGCCGTGGTTGGTGTAAAGGGCATGACATAGACGAAGGAAGTCCCCGGGGACTGGTCGACCCTGAAGTCCATCAATGTTGCACAAGCCGGATCGAAGGACGGCGTGGGTGTTTCGATGAACCACCCTTTGAAATGCTGTAGTAAAAAGTATTGGTTCTTCGCCAGTACCGGTGGTTGTAACTGAATGCTGTTGAATACCTGTGTGGCCTGGTAGGTGGTTGTATCGGTCGTCACGCAGGCTCCTGACAAATTGTTCCCGATACTCATTACCGGCTCGTAACGTATGTCAACATTCGGGTATCTATGTACGATGGAAAAACAATGTTGATAAAAGTCAATTGCCCGTATCATCTTGTAGGTGTACGGAAAAATCTCATATTGGGTTGTATAATTGGGGTGTGCAAACCTCAATTGTTGCCAGCGCTTGTACACAACTTCGTCGAAGTAACCGGTTTCTTTTTCCCAGAAACACCAGGTACGGTCATTCGAGGTCTTCGGCTGCCGGTCGATCAGCAGGATCTTTTTGTCGGAGAAGCGTTCCGTTTGGAGCAAACGAACCAGGAAGCTGAGGCCGGCGCATCCCGCACCAGCGATGATATAGTCGTAGTGGGTCACTTGTTGGCGGCTGCGCGTTTTTTATCGTTTCGCACTTTATCCCAGTATTTCTTGTGCACGTACAGCATCCCAAACGATTCGCCGTGTTCTTTATTGAGGTGGCGGTGGTGCATTTTATGTGCCCAGCGGATGGTACGCACGTAGGTATTGTTGGACCGGGTAAACCACTTGAACCGTTGGTGGATGATCACATCGTGCACCAGGAAATACGCGAACCCATAGGCCATGATGCCAAAGCCAATGGCCTGCAGCCAGTACATTTCTTGTAAGGTGCCGAACAGGATGCACAGGAAGCTGGGGATGGCAAAGATCACGAAGAAGGCGTCGTTCTTTTCGAAGAAGCCTGGTTGTGGCTGGTGATGGTCTTCATGCAGGTACCAAAGAAAGCCATGCATGACATACTTGTGGGTAAGCCAGGTGATGCCTTCCATAAGGAGAAAGGTAGCGACCAGAACACCTATATATAATAACCATTGCATGTGTTGTAATCTTTAAGCGGTCAATACGGATTTGCGGGCCCAGGCCTCTACCCGGGGGAAAATGATCCTGAACCAAACAGTATACTGCTGCGGGTTGCTGTCCAGGCGTTGCTTGATCTCGTCCAGGCTCAGGTAGCAAAAATCATTCACTTCTTCCTTCACAGGATAAACCGGCGCATCCCAGGTACCAGCGAATACATGATCCAGCTCATATTCCGTAAGGCCATTGTCCAATTCCGACCGATAGATAAAATCGAACAATTCGTCGAGTTGCGTAGTAAAGCCCATCTCTTCTCCCAATCGACGGGCGGCCGCATCGGCCGTCTGCTCGCCGGGGGAAGGATGGCCACAGCAGGCATTGGTCCAGAGGCCGCCGCTGTGGTATTTTGAAAAAGCCCGTTGCTGCAACAGCATTTCGCCCCGGCTATTGAATATAAAAACACTGAAGGCCCTGTGTAAAACGGCTTTCTGGTGCGCTTCCAATTTCTCCATAACACCCACTGCTTCATCCTGTTCGTTGACTAGTATAACCTGTAACCTGCTTTCCATACAATATCCTTTTTGAAAAAACCGGCCCGAAAAGCCTGGTTGCTAGATCAAATTTAGTCGATTTTTTACCCCCGCCCGCATCACGATCAGGGCCTTCCGGTAATTGGGAATCCTGATACGCCGCGTTAAAATAATGGCAGGCTTGGTTTTTCTTATTTTGGAGAACAGGGAATTATAATATTTATAAGCTACATATACGCCAAATCTTGCTTTCACGGGAAGCCGCAATATGCCTACATAGGCGAGTTGAAGGTCATGGGCGATATCGGCCTCTATTTCCTGCTTCATCCGGGGAGTAAAGTTATTGAAATCCACCTCGGGAAAATAGCGCCTGTTGAGTTGTGTATAATCTGCGTTCATATCCCGCAGAAAATTCACTTTCTGAAAGGCAGCGCCCAATGAGCGGGCTGGCGCCTCCAGTTTTTTGTACAACTCGCTATTACCGTTGCAGAACACGTACAGGCACATCAGCCCTACCACCTCGGCACTGCCATAGATGTACTGTTCGTAACTGGCGCAATCGTGCTGTTGCGGATCGATATCGGCTTCCATACTCCGGAAAAAGGCGGCTACCAGGTCAAGATCGATCTGGTATTGACGCACGGTGCGTTGAAAACCATGCAGGATAGGATTCAGGCTGATGCCTTCTTCGATAGCCCGGTAAGTATCGTCTTTGAACCGGGCCAGTAGCTCGGCCCGCTTATAATCGTGAAAGGTGTCTACGATTTCATCTGCAAAGCGCACAAATCCATAAATATTACAGATGGCTGGGCGCAGATCGGGATGCAATAACCTGATGGCTGAATAAAAGGAAGTGCTATAAGCAGCAGCAGTGAGCTGATTGCACCGGTCACTAACCTTATGAAATAGTTCCATCATGATTACAATTTACAATCTTTGATGACTGAACACGGTCTGTTACGCTTTTGTGTTAATAGCCTTAGAAACGCTTCAACACTTCGCCGGCAACCACTTCTCCACTGATTAATGAAGGTGGTACGCCTGGTCCGGGCACAGTCAATTGTCCTGTATAAAAAAGGTTGCCAACTTTTTTACTCCTGCACGAGGGCTTCAGAATGGCCGTTTGCCCCAGCGTGTTGGCCAATCCGTAAGCATTGCCTTTGTAGGAGTTGTATTCATGTACGAAATTACTATTGGCAAAAGATTGCCGGAAGATGATAGAATTTGCGACAGACTGCCCGATATGTTGTTCAAAACGCCCGACCACTTCGTTGAAGTAGCGGTTGCGCAGGGCTTCATCGTCGCCGGTAAGTCCGGCCGCAACTGGTATAAGAAAGAAGAGGTTTTCACAGCCCGGTGGCGCCACTGTAGCATCGGTTACTGACGGGGCGCACACATAAAACAGCGGATGGGTAGGCCACTCTTTGGTCGTATAGATCTGCTGCGCATGTTGCTCAAATGGCGCGTCGAAGAACAACATATGGTGGCGGATATGATCCAGCCGTTTGTTGAGCCCCACATAATATAATAAAGACGAAGGCGCGAGGAGCCGCTGGTCCCAGTAGTTTTCGCTGTAAGAACGATGACTGGCCGTCAACAGCCGCGATTCGATGAACTGGTAATCGGCAGCACCAATCACCACATCGGCATCACGCACCTGCCGATCCGTGACTACCTTTTTAGCGGCATTGGCCTCTACGATGATCTGCTGTACATTTTCCCCGAAACAGAACTGCACACCAAGCTCCGTGGCCAGCTGGTGCATAGCAGCAACGATGCTGTACATACCTCCCTGCGGATACCAGGTGCCGCCCACGATATCCGCATAATTCATCAAGCTGTACAGTGCAGGCGTATTTTCGGGTAATGCCCCCAGAAAGAGAATGGGAAACTCCAGTATCTGTCGGATGCGCGGGTGCTTAAAATGTTTATGGACGTGCTTCCTGATGGAAGAAAGCAGATCGAGCCGAAAAAGCCCCTTCATCACGTCTGCATCTAAGAATTCGATAAGAGATTGCCCTGGTTTGAAAACCAGCTTCTGCATACCAGTGCGGTATTTATAAGCTGCTTCTCGCAGAAAATGATCGAGCTTGCCGGCGGCACCGGGCTCCCACCCTTCCAGCATTTGTTTGAAAGCATCGAGGTTGGCCGGCAGATCCGTGAAGTCGTTCTGCCAATAAATGCGGTAAGAGGGATCGAGCCGTTGCAGGCTGTAGTAGTCTTTCACCGACTTGCCAAACTGGTTGAAATATCTTTCAAATACATCGGGCATCCAGTACCAGCTGGGGCCCATATCGAACGTAAAACCGTCGGCCTGTAGTTGCCGGGCACGACCACCCGGGCCTGCCTGCTTCTCCAGCACAGTCACATCCCAACCAGCTTTGGCCATAAAAGAGGCGGCCGACAAGCCGGCAAATCCACTACCGATTACAATAACTTTTTTTCCCACGCCCTTAAATTACGCAAAAAGGGTGGGTCACCCATTGAAGGATGCCCACCCTTTGAAACTTTTAGGTATGCTGCTTAGAACCTGTGCATTTGTGTTTTCAACAATTTGCGCGCAAAGTGAATGCGGCTCTTGATGGTACCCAGTGGTTCATCGAGCATTTCAGCGATCTCGTGATACTTGAAACCGTCGAAGTACAACAGGAACGGATTCCTGAAGATCTCGGGCAGGTTGTGTATCGCGTGCTGAATGTCTTTCAACCGCAGGTTACTTTCTGCTTCATTGGCGGTTACCGCCTGGTTGTGATTGAGCAGGAAATCATTGGGCGTACTGTCGAATATCGTATTCTGCTTCGCTTTTCTGCGATAGTTGTTGATAAAGATATTGCGCATGATGGTATACAACCATGCTTTGATGTTGGTACCAACGTTGTACTTATCTTTATTGGCTAACGCCCTGAATAAAGTTTCCTGGAACAAGTCTTTCGCAGCTTCCGTATCACGCGTAAGCGTAATAGCAAAAGGTTTCAAAAACTCTGCATTGTTCACCAGCATTTGATTAAATTCTATCGTCGACATGGCTTCTTAATTTACTCGGTTAAATTAAATCCACCCCAAATTTAAACAATTGTTTAATTCCGGGCGATATCATTGTTGATTACGATATGTTAAAATCACAAACAACGGAACGACAAGCAATTACAGAAGCAGTATTTTCTATATGGTACGCAATCATGACGCCGAAACATACTCCAAAACCTCCGTCAGGGACTTCTTCAGGTGCACCCCCGGGGGTATTTTTTTGAACCTGGTGGGGGCCAGCTGCCCGGAAATGACCACGGGCATCTGTGGCATTTTATGGTGTATCTGATGAAAGAACTTTTCCACATTGGTGCTGCCTACTGCAGAAGTCAAATGCGTATACAGGTAGTCTGGTTGTTTGAGGTTAGTGATGAACTCCAGGTCCCGGATCGGTACATTTGCGCCGAGATAGATAACCTGCACACCCCGGTTCTTCAACAGGTAATACATGTACAGCAAGCCAAGCTCATGGTGTTCGCCTTCGGGTAGAAACAGGATCACCGTTTTATCGAGCACCATATGTGAAGTAGTGCTTTCAATACCCACGATCAGCTTTTGCCGGATGACATTTGATACCAGGTGTTCCTGCGCAGGATTGATATGATTGGTCAACCAGAGAATACCGATCTTATCCAGGAAGGGAAAGATCAGGTAACTGATTGCCCGGTCAATACCCCTGGCCTTGATATAATCATTCAGGATGTCTTCAAACCTATCGATGTTAAGATCGACCATGCATTGCAGCATGTCATTGACCAGTCGCTCCTGCTGAGCTTCTACGTGAGAGAGCGAAACTATCTTCTGCCTTACTTCATCCGCATTCATCTTATCGATGTGCGAGATCTTATACCCGTATTTGTTCAGCAAGGCAATGTTCAAAATAGCCTTCAGCTCATCGTTGTTGTAATACCTGATATTCGTTTGCGTACGACGCGGCTTGAGAAAAGAATAACGTTGTTCCCATATTCTGATCGTATGAGCCTTGATACCCGACAGGTTTTCCAGGTCTTTGATGGTAAACGCATTTATCATATATCTACAGGTAATTTGTTTAAGCTTGAATACCCTAATCTTAAACTACTAATCAAATATAATAAATATTAAGCCAAAAAATGCTATTAACCAAGCCTTTACAAATACAATGATTTAACCTTGTTGTTTGGGAGAGCAAGTAACGATCGGTGCAACGAGCAATTGGAAATCAATACAATGAATGTACGGTAATAATGACCATGTCAGATTTTGAGGTTGCTCAAAAATATAAAGCCGTACAACTTTTGGTACAAAAGTGCTATAAAAGAGGCATTGCTGCCAGCACTCACGTCTGGCAGCAAGCTGTTTATCGGGGGCGGGTAAATGTGGGGGGGATGGATTAGGCCGGACGGTTGGTAAACAACTGGAGCATTTCCTGCGACTTCCACTCCGAATCGGCCGATTCGAGCATGTTGTGCAGTTCTTTCAGCTCACGCTGACTGAGGTACAACTTCAAACCATCGCAGGGCGTGGGAATGATGATAGACTTGATCGAAGGGTCAGTAGCGCCATAATCATCGATCGGGCAGTCACGGATCCACTCTACGAAATCATAGAAATCGGGCGTGGCCAGGTTGATCAATACATTCCCATATCCAATCTGAAAATTCTCACAATGCAAACAACGGATCACGTATCCTATCTTATCATCATAAAACAAGGTTTGGTACTGACACATAATATTCGGATTTATAGTTCACAACTTATAAGGCATTGACGTAGTCGGTCCAGGCTGCCAGCTCCGGATTGCCGGGCTTGCGCTTACCGAAGAACTGCACGATGAGTTCACCTGCTGCATCGAACAACTCCATAGAATGCACGACGCCATCATCGGTAGGCTTTTTCACCACCCAGGTCTCTGCAATCGGCTCCAGCTTCAAGTGGAGGTTGAAATCGGGGTCCATCACGTTGATCCAGCCTGGTATCTCCACGATCTTATGAACGGGCCCGGTATGGATCTGGATATTGCCGTGGTTCGAAACGAACACCATGATCTCCAGCCCCGTTTCGGCAGCATGCTGCAGCATTTTCGTGACACTGTCATTGCTCACCTTGCGGGCAAAGTCACCAGCCACCTGCAGTGCATAATGGCGGGAGATATTGAACTTCCGCAGCAGCGGAAAGAAATCATGCGTATCACGCAGTTCACTCCACGACTTTACAAAAGCAGGAATATCGGCCTGCGCATTGGCATAGACCGGTGGTTGTGGCGCGGGCCGGATGGCCAGTTCCGTTGCCTGTACCGACTCCTGGAAGTCGCGCACAATATGATCGAAGGCCGTTTCGTCGCTGTCGGCCTGCAGGTAGATCTTGATGATGGCTACCCCCTGGTAGTCGAAGATCTGGAGTGATTTCTTGAAGCCAGCTTCTTCGTTCTCGAACACTGCAAAAGCAAAAGCCCAACTGCTGAAGAACATACGCAGATCGATGTCTTTGCCCACTACAATACCTACGTGTTTGCTGTTGACATTTACCTCTTCAAAGATGCCTTTCCGCTCGTGCACACAGGCCTCATTGCGTGTCAGCACCATTACTTTGCCCAGTTCGGGCAGGCGCTTCCAAAGCTCCTGGTATTCGGCATTGAGCCGGATAACACTGCTACCGGCAAAAGCCGCGAGTATCTCCGCTTCGGTAGTTTCCAATTGTTTCGCCGCATCACGGATACGAACACGGAGGTTCTCTTTGCGGAAGGCGATCCACTTCTCTTTCACATTATTATTGACAGCGATGCTCATGATTACTTATTTTATTGATCTGATTAATACGGGTTTACTGATATGCGCGGCCGGCACGAGAATCGGGAAATCGTATTCATCGTAATCCAGCACGTTTACTTCCATATCATAGGCTTCGGCAATGGGGCCAGGTCGCAGTACTTCGCGCGGCGTACCGGTAGCGATGATCTTGCCGTGCTTCATCAACAGGATGAAATCGGCAAACTGGGCCGCCAGGTTGAGGTCGTGGAGAATAACCAACACACAATAACCGGACCCGGCCAGTTCTTTGGCCTTGCGCAAACACAATTGCTGGTGCAGGCAATCCATACTGGCCGTAGGCTCGTCAAGCAACAACAGCTTGCTTTCCTGCACGCCTTTGTCGCGCAGCTGTGCCAGTACACGGGCCATTTGCACGCGTTGCTGCTCGCCACCCGACAGGGTTTGATACGATCGGCGGGCAAAAGCCCCCACCTGCATCTCATCCAGGCATTCGTGTACAATGGTATGGTCTATAGCGGCTGGCTTATTGTTGAAATGCGGGTACCTGCCCATCATCACGATCTCTTCGGCAGCAAAGGGCAATGCTGTCGGATATTGTTGTGACAGTACTGCCCGCCGGTGCGCCAGGGCTGCTGTTGAGACCTTGTGCAAATCATCCTGCCCCAGCAGGACCAATCCTTCCGAAGGCTTTTGCTCGCCCGACAGGATCTTCAGCAATGTCGACTTGCCGGCACCATTCTGGCCGAGCACCACGCTGAGCGTACCTGGCCGAAGCGCAAAAGACAGTTTGTGCAGAATCGTTTTCTGCCCCACCCGGAAGGATATGTTTTGTGCGGTAATCATGAGGCGAGGTGACGTAGTTGTTTTTTCTGTTTGAGCAGCAAGGCAATGAATACGGGTGTACCTAAAATAGCGGTAACGATACCAATGGGCAGTTCGGCAGGAGCGATCAGCGTTCTCGATACCACATCGGCCAAGGTCAGCAGGGCGGCACCCAGCAACGCACAGTGTGGCAATAAGATGCGGTGGTCGTTGCCTGCGATACTGCGCAACATATGGGGCACAATAAGGCCTACAAAACCAATGATGCCGGCCACCGCCACAGAAGCGCCCACCGACAAGGTAGTCAGCACGATCACCAGCGTCTTTAATCTTTTTACGTTGATGCCGAGATAGGCGGCTTCATTTTCGCCCAGCGCATATACATTCAGCGACTTGCCCAGTATCGGCAACAGCGCCAGAGGGATAAAGATAAACGGGAGCAGGGCCAGTACACTGGTCCAGCTGGCGCCACCCAGGCTACCCATGGTCCAGAACGTCGCGGTACGCAATTCTTCATCATTGGCCACATACGTTACGAGATCCGTCAGTGCCCGGCAAAGGGTACCGATGGCGATACCTGCCAGCAGCAGGGTAATGATCGATGACCGCCCGCCGATCTTCGACAACCTGAACACCAGCATAGAAGTTAAGCAGGCGCCCGCAAACGTCATGGCGTTGAGCAGGTAGTAACGGGGAATGACAGAATCGATCCGCAGTATGGGTTGTGATGACAACAACACGATCACCACGACGGCCGAGAGGGAAGCACCCCAGGAGATACCGATCAAACTGGGATCGGCCATGGGGTTGCGGAACAAGCCCTGCAGCGCGGCGCCGGCCACCGCCAGGCCCGAGCCGATGAGTACGGCCATGACCACCCGCGGCAGGCGGATCTGCAACAACACATTGGCCATACCTTCATCGTACGCCACCGGCAGTTGAATACCGGCTTTGCCGAGCAGGATGGCAACGACCTGGGCAGGTGCAATGGACATAGCACCAATACCACAGGCGAGTATCACGGTTACCACCAGCAGCACGATCAACGATATGGTGAGCCACCGTGGCTTCATTGTAATTTTTTATAGAGTTCATCGATGGCAGCTGGCAATCGCAATCCAAAACCACTCAGGAACTGGCCATCCATCGATACGATCTTTTTATTGCGGCCGGCATTGGTAACTGCGATACCTTGTACGCCTGCCAGCCCTTCGGGGCCACCAACGCTTTGCAGGCCACTGTCAAACATCAGGATGACATCGGGATTCGCCGCCACCAGCGATTCCGCCGACAGGGGTTTGAATTGAGAAAATTCAGTGATGGCGTTCTTCGCACCGGCCAGCGTGATCATATGATCGAGTGCCGTACCGGTGCCCGATACCGTCATAGAGCCGGTACCACGCGCATAAATGAACAATACTTTTTTGTTGAGGGGTTTGATCTTCAAGGCAGTGATCTGCTTGTCGAACGTAGCCCGCAAGGCTGCGGCTTTGGCCGTGGTGCCGGTGGCCGTGCTTACTTCCTGCAGCAGACGGCGGGTGCCGTCGGCATCATAAGCAGGGGCAAACAATTGTACTTTGACTTTGGCGGCAGTGATCTGCGCTACCACCTCCGGTTTCATTTCACCCTGGATGCCCAATACGAGTGTAGGACGAAGTGCCAATACGCCTTCCGCAGAGATGGTGCGGTTGTGGCCAACCTTTGGCTTTTGTAGGAGAGAGACGGGATAATTACTGGTAATATCAACGCCGGCAATCTGCGGCTCCAGCGAAAGTGCACAAAGCATTTCACTGATGGCACCGCTGAGTGACACGATGCGTTGTTGTGCGGGGGCTACGGAGGCCAGCAAGAGGAGCAGGCCGAGTAATAAACTATTCTTTACCATGCGTTCAGTTTCGTAGATCTCTAATCTGTATGCGTCCTGATCCTATACCTGGCGGCGCACAACAGGCGCGCCGCCAGGCCGGGATCTTTATGGTTAGGCTTTCTTAACGAGCTTGTATTCGATCTTCGGGAATCCGCGTACACCGCCATCAGAAGGATGGAAGCTGATGAAACGCAGCTTGTATACGTTACCGGCACCATCTTTCACCACATAGAAACGGTCGGTTTTCACACCGATAGGTGCTTGCGTGCTGCGCCAGTTACCACCGATCGCCACTTTGTTTGACGTAAAAGTAGTAGCGGCAATATTCGCTTCCGCGTAGGCATCATAGCTCACGGTAGTGGTCAGCACTTCAGCAGCTGTAACACCCGCCAGGTAGTTGATGTATACGTAGTCGGAGTAGGGATAAGGAATAGTAGGGCTGGCCTTGTAGGTTGCAACAGTCCATTCGATATCCCAGTTGGCCTTGGCAGGCTCTACCGTTACCGCTGCATTCGCTTCCAGCGATACGTATTTGAAGTTCAGCGCAGCATCTTTGTTGACATCGATGGTGTTGGGTGCAGTCTCCGACAGCTTCGCATATTGCAGTCTGTAGTTGCTGCCGTTGCGGATGATGCGGATCTTGTACCAGTCGCGCACACCAGATACCATGCCATTGGAAGGCTTCAGGATGTAGATCTTGTTTTCAGATTCAGTAGCGGATATGGCAGCGATCACTGCCTTGGACAGGTCGCCATCCACATCATCGATGATGCCAAAGGTACCTGCGCCCTGACCGAGGGCCAGTGAACCCGCAAATCCAACCGTGTCAGCAGCCACTACATCGGCCAGGCTGGTTTTATTGATCTGCTTCGCAGTAGCAGCTGTGGTGTTGTTGATCAACACGCGGAAATCGGTGCCACTGCTAAAGGCCAGGTCCCAGCCATTGCGTTTGGCAGAGTCTTGCTTATCAGTGCTGAAGTCAACGAATACGGAGTTCTCGGCATTGGCACCACCGGCGCCGCCGTTCAGGGTAATAGTGGTGCCTTCAGAGGGTGGAGGAACCACAATCTTATTATCGTCTTTATCACAGGATGCCAGGGCCAGGGAGAAGCCTGCGCACAATAAGAGATGATTCACTTTCATTTTAGTAGACATTCTTGGGTGATTTAGTAGTATATGAGCTTTAGTTTCTGGACAATTGGAAATTGACACCGGCAAAGAAGGATAGACCGTATCCCGCGAGGGCAGGCCCGCTGGTACTGTGTGCTCCGCCGGTAGCACCATTCGGCACTCTTTTCACGTTAAACAGGTTTTTGGCGCCAGCCTGTACCGACAGGAATTTATATACCTGCTGCGTAACGGTCAGGTCGGCCCAGTGGTAAGCATCCCTTTTAGAAAGAGTGATCTCTTTATCGACATTGAGTATATAAGTAGGGAGCGAACCGTTGAACTTATAGAATAAACCCAGCTGTGTACCCCAGGCCGGAATGCGATAGGTGATATTGCTGTTGATCTCAGGAGACCAGGTATATTCGGAATGATTTCCCTTAAGGCCGGGATCGGCAGCGTAGATATTGTTATAAGCTAAATAAGAAAGACCCAGGGTGGCGGTAAGATTTTTCCACTGTAACGTATTCTCCCAGGTTCCGCCTATCGTTTTATACCGGGATTGGTTGAAGTAGGTATTGACGTTGCGTGCGGAATCGAAATAGATATCGATGAAGTCGTGGTAGTCATTGTAAAATCCGGACAGCGTCGACGTCAGGTGTACACCGCTGGCTTTCACCGGCTGCCAGGTGACGGAACCGATAAAGCTGTTGGAGTACTCTGCCTTCAGGTTGGGATTGCCTTCGATGCTGTGACTGGCATCATGAAAGTTGAAGTAGAGCTCGCGCAGGATGGGTGCCCGGAAACCACGCGCATACGACAGGCGCAGATCGAGTGATTCACTCAGGATGAATTTCGTATTCAGTGAAGGGATAACCGGTGGCGCGTCGTATACCGAGTTGTTGGAGAACCGAACACCCGGCTTGATGAGTATCTTATCCGTTGGTTTCAACTCGGCAGAGGCAAATATTGAGAAGTCGTTGATGGTAGGTGTACCACTCACCCGTTCACCGCTGGTATGATCACTTTTGAACTCTACGCCGGGTTGTACACTGACCGCCGGCGATATACGCCATTGTGCCGTGGTGCGGGCGAAGAAGGTATTGAACTTCGACACGTCCCAGTAGCCCTCACCCTGCGCGGCCGTCTTGGTTCCGGCGCGATAATCGATCGAATAGGTTTCGGTAGCGCGTTGATAATCCTGGTAAGAAACAGCAGCGTTGATGTTCAGCTTTCCGTTGACAGCCCAGTCGGCCTGTGCCTGGTGGGTGTAGCGGTCGGTGAGATAATATTTATCGAGGCCTGCGTAGCTCGTGGTAAACATGGGGCCTGCATCATACAACTCTTCATTGAGGTAATCGAGGCGGTACCAGGCCTGCAGGTTCTTAAAGCGATAGCCGACGGAACCACCGGTCATCCATTGTTTTTTAGGTTTCCACACCTTCGCGGGATAGGCAGCTGTATCATTCCAGCCGCCAAAGTCATTGCGTGTACCATATACCGAAAAATTGAGGCCTTTGTGCTGGTAAGCCAAACTGAGGTTTTCGTTGTGGATGCCTGCCTTGGCAAAGGGACTGTATTTACTGCCGGTCGTTTCTTCCTGTACCCGGGCATTGATGCTGAAACCATCTTTGCCTTTGTTCTTTTTGGTGATGATGTTGATCACCCCGGCCAGCGCATCGGTACCATATATTACACTCATAGGCCCTTCTACCAGCTCGATCCTTTCGATGGAGTTGATGTCGATCTGGCTCAGGCTTTGCTTGGTCGCGTCGCGGTCCACCAGGGGTACGCCATCCAGGAGGATCTTCACCCGCTGGCCGCCGAGGCCCATGATCTTGGTATCGCTTTCGCCGAGGGTATAATCCATTTGGAAACGAACGCCCAGTTCTGTGTTGAGCACACCGGCAACATCGGTGGCGCCACGCATCGCGATGCGCTCGCGGTTGATAGTCCTTACCCGGTAAACGGAATTCTTAACCGATTGAGGGGAATACTGCCCTGTCACCACAACATCCTGCATTGGACGCCAGGAAATGGTATCGGGTGTGGTTTGTTGGGCTGACGTGTACAGACATAGCAATGTCAGTGCACACACCATCATAGAGGTGCTGCCGTAATTTCTTACAGTCATAAAAGTAATAGCGTTTAATCCACGGCGAAACGCCGTGAAACCTGGTTGTTGCTAAGGAAAGTGCAGCAAATGTAATAGCCGCCCGGGATGGGGTGTTTACTGAAACGGGAAATCAGACTTGCGCGATGTGGAAAACTATACTACGCGTGCAGCAACAGTTCACAAGGCTTCAGACCCGTGTGTTTCTTAAAGGCAGTAGAGAAGTGTGAAATGGAGGAGTAACCCAGCATCATGGAGACTTCTGTTACACTCAGGCCTTTTTCGTACAGCAGGTAACGGGCGTGCTCCATACGCTGGCTTTGGTAGAAGTCGAACACCGTAGTGCCAAACAGTTCTTTAAAGCCTTTCTTGAGGTAACACTCGTTGATCGCCACTTTGCGACTGAGTTCTTTGATGGTGATGGGCTCACCAATGTGTTGCAACAGAATTTCCCGGGCACGTACGATCTTTTCGCGATCGGCGTCGTTGGCCAGGAACTTGCACTGGAAGGTCTCGATCGCTTTCTCGGGACTTTTCTCATCGCCGAGCATACATTCCAAGCTGTACAACAGGAGCATTTGCACCTGTGCATTGATATAGATATTCTCCAGGCTGCCGGTGTAGGAGTGATTCAGCAGCGCTTCCAGCACCATACGGGTGCGGCCGCAGAGCGACAGGATCTTGGTGAAGGAAGAAGGATGGGTAAACTGCAGGATGTTATCGGTAGCGATCAGTTCATCTTCCTGGCGGCGTGAACTTACAAATTGGGAGAGATGTACGGGCGAGAAACGGAAACTGAGCACATCAACGCTCTCCACTCTTTCGCTACAGTTGCGGGAGGAACCTACCCGGCACTGATCGCACTCGGTAGCTTTTTCCCGGCAATACACATTACCGGAAATGCAGAACCGCAGCTCGATATAATTCTTGGCCGGATCATTCTTCTTATAATGATATACCATCATACCTGCATCATCGATACCCCACTGTGCATGTTTACGGTAACGACTGATGACATATTGAACGGAACCAGGTATCTGTTGTTCCTTTTCATACATCACATCCAGTTGTCCCTGCATCAGGGGTTGCTTATAGGCAAAAGATAATATATCAGGTGCTTGTAACATGTTCGTGTGCAAAATTACAGTTACAACGCCAAAGTTCCCAAAAGGTTTAACATCTCATTAGTCATAATTCCGTCATACTCCGTTGTAAGACAAAGAGTCAGACAGGGTGTCAAATGCGCGGATGCTAGTCGAAGCTCTGGTTGCTGGACGCGGCCATCTTGAGCAGTCGGTCGTATTGCTCGGGCGTCAGATCATTATAGAAGAAGTAGACCGGGTCGAGGTGGCGACCATTTTTGTGGACTTCGTAGTGGCAGTGGGGTCCGGTCGACTTACCAGTGCTACCCACCCATCCGATGATCTCCCCGCGCAATACCTTTTGACCGGCTTTTACCTTGATGCGGAACATGTGCCCATAAAGGGTTTCGTATCCGTATCCATGGTTGATAACCACGTGGTTACCATAGCCCGTACCGGTGTTGGCGGCCACCCTGACGGTGCCGTTGGCGGTGGCGTAGATGGGGGTGCCCTGGGGGGCGGCAAAATCGAGACCGTTGTGCAGCTTGACCGTTTTATACACGGGGTCGATGCGGTAACCAAAACCGGAGGCTACCCGTTTCAGGTCGGAGTTACTGACAGGTTGGATGGCGGGGGTCGACACCAGCATCTGCTCCTTATTCTTCACGAATTCAGCAATTTCATTATATGACCTTTCCTGGGAACTGATCCGGTTGGTGAGGTTATTAATCGTCTCTACAATCGAATTCTCGAGTTGGTAGTTGGCCATCTTCATGACCAGCTGGGTTTCCTTTTGCTGGGCAATTTCTTTGGCGCGAACGCTATCCGGGATGGGGTCCGCTTCGAAAATGGTGCGGTACACCTCGTTATCGCGCTTTTCCAGCTCGGTCATGCGCTGCGTGATCTTTTTGGTGCGCTCTTCCAGCACTTCAAATTGCTGCTGCAGCTCGACGTTGTCGGCAACCAACTCTCTTTCTCTAGCTGAGGGGAAGTAGCGGTAAGCTATAGAGACGATGATGATCGCCGTAACGATCGCAGCCGATATAAAGCCGAGTACCCGCAACAGTTTTACCCGGAGCGGCGTCTCCAGCTTTTCATAGCGGAGGGTATTTGTGTTATAGAAATACTTAATCTTTTTCATGAAGCACGGCCCGGACTAAAGGGCTTGTTTCCATCATTAAAACAGTCTTAATTCAATTACCTTTGCACCACGTTTTCTTAACCAAGGTTACAAACCTACACGAAAATGTTGATCTTTTGCCGATTAGGTAATGGAAGCTCTAACGTTCCGGCTTTGGGATTTAGTGTGACCAGGGCAACATCAAGGTGGCGGTAATCTTACGCGGGGCGGCGTTTTAGCAGCCCGCGCAACCCATACAAGGCAGACGACTTTAACAAAGATTGTTCCGAATAATTATGACAACGATGAACAGTGCCGAGATCAGGCAGCATTTTCTGGATTTTTTCCAATCGAAAGGCCATACTATCGTTCCTTCCGCGCCGATCGTGGTGAAGAACGACCCTACCCTGCTGTTTACCAACGCGGGTATGAACCAGTTTAAGGATTATTTTTTAGGTAATAGGAAGGCGCCCCACAACCGGGTAGCAGATACCCAAAAGTGCCTGCGGGTAAGCGGTAAGCACAACGACCTGGAAGAAGTGGGGGTAGATACCTACCACCACACTATGTTTGAGATGCTGGGCAACTGGAGCTTTGGCGATCCGGCCAACGCGGCCGCCGGTTATTTCAAGGCAGAGGCCATTGCCTGGAGCTGGGAGCTGCTGACCGAGGTGTTTAAGCTCTCCAAAGACCGCCTGTACGTGACCGTGTTTGAAGGGGATGAGAAGGAAAAGTTGTCGCGCGATGAAGAAGCCATTGTAGAGTGGAAGAAATGGGTGGCGGAAGACCGCATCCTGATGGGCAATAAGAAAGACAATTTCTGGGAAATGGGCGATACCGGGCCCTGTGGTCCCTGTACGGAGATCCACGTGGACTGCCGTACGGATGAAGAGCGTGCTGCGGTAGCCGGCGCTTCGCTCGTCAATGCCGACCACCCGCAGGTGATCGAGATCTGGAACAATGTATTTATACAATACAACCGCCTGAAAGATGGCACCCTGGAAACCCTCCCCGCGAAACACGTCGATACGGGCATGGGCTTCGAGCGGCTGGTGCGTGTGATCCAGGGCAAACAAAGTAATTACGATACCGATGTATTCACCGGTACCATCGCGGCTACCGAAAAGATTGCCGGTAAGAAATACGATTACTCCGATTCAAAAGAAGCGATCGCCTTCCGCGTGATTGCCGATCATATCCGTGCCATCAGCTTTACCATTGCCGATGGACAGCTGCCTTCCAATACGGGAGCCGGCTATGTGATCCGCCGCATCCTGCGCCGCGCCGTTCGTTATTATTATAGCTACCTCGACTACAAACAGCCCCTGTTGTTCCAACTGGTGCCTGTACTGGCGGAGCAGTTTAAGACCGTATTCTCCGAACTGCAGCAGCAGGTCGATTTCGTGACCAAGGTGGTGAAGGAAGAAGAAGACGCGTTCCTGCGTACGCTGGAAAAGGGGTTGCGCAAAATGGACGAACTGGTGGCTCAGGCAACGAATAAAACCATCAATGGTACGGCGGCATTCGAGCTGTACGACACGTATGGTTTCCCCGTCGACCTGACCAGGCTGATCGCTGGCGAACAACAGCTGACGGTAGATGAAGCCGGATTTGAAAAGGAAATGAAGCAGCAGAAAGATAGAAGCCGCGCTGCTACCGCACTCGATACCGAAGACTGGGTAAATATTTACGAGAGCAAGGGCCAGAAGTTCATTGGCTACAAGCAACTCAATATCCTGACCAAGGTCGTAAAGTACCGTAAGGTCAAGGCCAAGGGTAAGGAATCGTTCCAGCTGGTACTGGAGACCACGCCTTTCTATTCCGAAAGCGGTGGCCAGGTAGGTGATACCGGTCAGCTGTACTTCGATGGGGAGATCGTGGCCGTCACCGATACCAAAAGAGAAAACGAACTGATCATTCACTTTACCGATAAACTGCCGGTGAACATCACGGCACCGGTGGATGCAAGCGTGAATCCCGAACGTCGCCGCAAGATCATGGTGCACCACTCGGCCACGCACCTGCTGCACGCAGCGCTGCGCCAGGTGTTGGGTACCCACGTGGCCCAGAAGGGTTCGCTGGTGAATGATGAAAACCTTCGTTTCGACGTTTCGCATTTTGCCAAGATCACCGAAGAAGAGCTGAGCAAGGTAGAAGCGATCGTGAATGAAAAGATCCGCGAGAATGTGCCGGTGCTCATTAAAGAAATGCCGAAGGAAGAAGCCATGCAACTGGGCGCTATGGCGCTGTTTGGCGAAAAATATGGCGATGTGGTACGTGTGGTGATCATCGATCCCGAGTTCTCCATCGAATTGTGTGGTGGTACCCATGTGGGCGCTACCGGTGAGCTGGGCCTGTTCAAGATCAAACTGGAAACTGCGGTAGCCGCTGGTGTGCGTCGTATAGAAGCGGTGTGCGGTAGTGCAGCCGAGAGCTTTGTAAACGGACAGCTAGAGCAGCTGCGGGTGGTGCGCGAGTCGCTCAAGAATCCGCAAGATGTCGTGAAAGCAGTCGAAACCTTGTCTGCCGACAACAATGACCTGAAGAAGAAACTGGAGCACCTGGAAAACAGGATACTGGTGGGCGTGCGCAACGAACTGTTGCAGAAAGATGAGATCGTGAATGGTGTCAACTTCATCGGTGATATCATCGAGGTGGGCAATGCCGACGCGCTCAAGAAGGTATGCCATGACCTGAAGACCAACCTGCGCGATTATGTAGCAGTGTTGTGTGCCAATATCGGCGGTAAACCTTTCGTGGCCATCGGTATTTCAGAAACGGTGGTAGCAGCGAAAGGCCTCGATGCCGGCAAGCTGATCAAGGAGCATGTGGCTCCCCTGATCAAAGGTGGCGGCGGCGGTCAAAAGACACTGGCTACGGCAGGTGGACAGGATGCAGCCGGGCTGAAACCCGTGATTGAAAAGATCAAATCGCTGCTGTAAGCAGGCAGTATATAAGATAAGTAAAGCGGATGGCGTTGCCATCCGCTTTTTTGTTGGTGTACGCCAACAAACAATTAAACAACACCGACCTATTCTCTCCTACCAAACCGAGCCGCATCGCGCCCCTTGCCTCGTATAGCCCCGATATTCACGGTCTCGATCTATGCGCGCCGCTGCGCTACCCCGCTACCCATCTTCCCTACATTCATCACCCCCAGCAGCCTATTTTCCCAATTCCCTGTTAAAGCCCGCCCAGCATTTCCGAAATTTTTCGTATTTGCAATATTTCCCTATATTTGATGTACGAAAGTCAACGTAGTTAAACTTATAAATCTTTTTATCGCATGCGCAGATATTCCTTACCACTGGCCGGACTGGCCGCATTGACACTGATGCTGAACCAGCCTGTTGCTGCCCAGGACGGTAGCGACAAAAACAAGAGCAAGATCAAACAATACGATGAGATCATCATTCGTAAGAAATCCGACAAAGACGGCAAAGTCGTTGTCGAGATCAAGGATGGCAATGTGACCATCAACGGCAAGCCCCTGGATGATTTTGAGGACGAAAATCTCTCTGTACGCAGGGGCCGTCCGGGTGTTGCTGGTGTACAGGTTTCCCCTTTCCGCAGCAATGGTGGGGGCTGGAACTTTAGCGGGGATGCCCCCAACTTCAACGAACTCACCAACGCGCCTTTCCTGGGCGTAGCCACGGAAGACAGCAAACAAGGCGCTATTGTTGAAGAAGTAACTAAGGGCAGTGCCGCTGAAAAAGCGGGTCTCAAAAAAGGCGACGTGATCACCAAAATAGGTGATGATGCAGTATTCACGCACGACGAGGTAACGAAAGCCGTTAAGAAACATAAGCCCGAAGACAAGGTAACTGTAGTTTTCAAGCGTGATGGCAAAGAACAAAAAGCTACCGTTACCCTCGGCAAACGCAGCAGCGCCATGAGTTTTGGAGGTGACAATAATATGTTTGCCCCCAACTTGGAAGGTCTGCAAGGCTTGCAGGGTCTCCGCAATTTCGATTTCAACTTTGACGATAATGGTAGCGGCCCGCGCGTATTTTCGATGGGTCGTCCCCGCCTCGGCATCCGTGCCCAGGATACGGAAGATGGCAAGGGCGTAAAAGTGCTGGAGGTCGATGATGAGTCGATCGCCGAAAAAGCAGGTATCAAGGAAGATGACATCATCACCGAATTCGATGGCAAAACTGTGAACAGCGCCGACGAACTGTCAACCGCCGCCCGCGAATCGCGTGAAAAACCCTCTGTGACCGTGAAGCTTACCCGGGATGGTAAAACCCAAAGCCTGGAGCTGAAAACGCCCAAGAAACTGAAGACCGCCAATCTGTAAATAATTTCCTGATAGTAGAAAGGCAGCCCTCCCTGGTGGAGGGCTTTTTTATTTTCAGGCATTGATATTCAACAATTTAAACTACTCTAAGGCCCCTACTCGCCGCATTCACTCCTCAAGCATTGAGAATGTATGCAGTTATAGAGGATACAGCGTATCTACGCTGCTGCCTTGGTCCCAACGGGCTATTGCCGGCCAATCGGCGAGGCTGTTGGTAGGTATAGGATAGCACCTCTCTTCCTCCTACCCTGGTAGGGTCAACATAGGGTCTTGTTTGGGTCATCCCAGGGTTAAAACCCAAGGATGACCCTAGGATAACCCTAGGATGACCCTGGGATGACCCCAGGATGGGAGGTTTTAAAGAGGACCTACACAGGCCCCTGAAAGCGCCGCCGCCCGGCGCTAAGACCGGTGTGTAGGGGCGGTGGCGGCAATACCAGGTCATTCGGGCGCCTGCCAGGATAGCCTGGTCAACCCGCTGATTACTGGAATTGTTGCTCCATGGCGGCCCCGGTTTCAGCCCCCGCCCCCACAACGCCGAACCAACGAGGCACAACCTGCACAGTAAGAAACCGTTAACGGTCACCGTTCATCCTATGCCGGGCAGAGCAAACTGGGAAATACGCCTGTAATGAGGTATTTTTGCTGGCTTAGTAGACCTTGAATTTTATGGCTGATCTGAAAGATTCCACATATGAAGTTGTTGTTGGACTGGAAGTCCATGCACAGCTATTGACGGAGAGCAAGTTATTTTGCGGTGACAGTGCGGCTTTTGGGGGTGAACCGAATACCCATATCAGCCCCATTACCCTCGCCCATCCGGGCACCTTGCCCAAACTCAATAAGAAAGCAGTTGAATATGCTATCCGCCTGGGCATTGCCTGCGATAGCGAGATCAGCCGAAACAACTATTTTGCCCGCAAGAATTATTTCTATCCCGACCTTCCCAAAGGCTATCAATTATCGCAACATACGACCCCGGTATGCATCGGCGGACGTGTCAAGATACGCACCGCGGCCGGAGAAAAAGACGTGTTGCTGAACAGGATCCACATGGAAGAAGATGCCGGCAAAAGCATTCACGATGCCGACCCGCGCAATACCTGTGTCGACTATAACCGTGCGGGCGTGCCCCTGGTAGAGATCGTCACCGAACCAGACCTTCGCAGTGGTGATGAAGCCTATGCTTATCTCACCGAACTCAGAAAACTGGTGCGCTACCTGTGCATCTGCGACGGCAACCTGGAAGAGGGCAGCATGCGTTGCGATGCCAATATCTCCGTGCGCAAAAAAGGCGATCCCAAACTGGGTACCAAAGTAGAGGTGAAGAACCTCAACTCGATCCGCAACGTTAAAAGAGCGATCGAGTTTGAAGCACAACGACTCGTAGACCTGATCGAAAAAGGCGAACCCATCATACAGCAAACCCGCAGTTTCGATGCCGGCAATGGTACCACTTTCGCGCTGCGTACCAAGGAAGATGCCAATGACTACCGCTATTTTGCCGATCCCGATCTTACGCCTTTCCGCGTATCGGACTCGATGCTGGAAGCCATCAAAAAAGATATTCCCGCCTTACCCGAAGCGCGCGTGGCGCGCTATACGACCGAACTCAACCTGCCCGAATACGATGCACGCGTGTTGTGCGATGAGCGCGAAACATCCGACTTCTTCGAAGCAGTGATCCAACATACGGCCAACTACAAAGCGGTCGCCAACTGGATGCTGGGCCCCATCAAATCCTGGCAGAATGAGAACAATGCTTCCATCGAGTTGTTTCCGATAGCACCAGCCACTCTTGCGGCATTGATCGCATTGGTCGATAGCAATCAGCTGAACTTCTCCATCGCTTCCACCCGGGTTTTACCAGCCTTGCTGAAGGAACCAGGAAAGGCTCCGCTGGAACTGGCCAAAGCGCTCAACCTGCTGCAGGATTCCAACGAAAGTAATGTGGCAGCCTGGATCGAAGAAGTACTGAACAAAATGCCGGAGAAGGTGGCCGAATACCAGAAAGGCAAAAAAGGACTCATGGGCCTTTTCGTAGGTGAGGTTAAAAAGATCTCCAAAGGCAAAGCCGATCCCAAACTGACCAATGATATTCTATTAAAAAAACTACAATCGTAATACTGTATGAATAAACTGTTGAACCTGCTTTCCGGTGTCGTGTTGTTGTTGCTGGTCGCCTGTGGCGATAAGGACAAGCACGTATTGGAAGTGACAGGCACCCTTGAACACACTGAACTGATCGAATCGGGCTTTCCTGGTGTGATCAACCAGGGAAAGATCAAGATCGGGCTGTATGAAATTCCGTTTGGCGGCGAAGCCGGCCCTATCTTACTCGATACCATTACTATCCCGGCCACACAAAAGACCTTTCACCTGAAAGGAGCCGCACTGAGTGAAGGCGGGTTGTACAATATCGTGATCGGCGAAGGTCCTATCCTGCCACTGATCAACGACAGCAAGTCCATCGACCTCAAGGTTGACTTTAGTAATAAGAGCCAATTCTACGAAGTAAAAGGTTCCGTCGCCAGCGAGCAGCTGAAAGATTTCATTTTCGATTACAGCGAGCAACGTGCAGCCGTTGAAAAACAGATGCAGGCGCTGGACAGCCTCAAGCAGATCCAGGCGAGCGATAGCAGCGTAATGGCTGCCACCAATAAAAAGAACCAGGCCATGGACGGTTTGAACAATTACCTTAAGAACTTCCTCACTACCGCCAATCAGCCTACGCTCATCACTTTCGCCCTTGGCAGAGCGGCGCAAACATTGCCGATCAGCGATTTTGAAGCAACCCTGACACAAGTGACCCAGAAGTTTCCCAATGACAGCAACCTGACCGATCTGAAGAAACGTTATGAATCGATCAAAGCGCAGCAGGAAGAACGTTCGGCTTCCGGCAACTGGGTGGGTAAGCAAGCACCAGAGCTGGTATTGCCCAATGAAAAGGGTAAAGATGTAGCGCTGTCCTCCTTTAAAGGGAAATATGTGCTGGTAGATTTTTGGGCCAGCTGGTGTGGTCCCTGCCGGGCTGAAAACCCCAATGTGGTATATGCTTACCAGCAATTCAAAGACAAGAACTTCACCATCGTGGGTGTTTCGCTTGATAAAGACCGGGGCAAATGGCTGGATGCTGTTAAGAATGACCAGTTGACCTGGACACATCTAAGCGATCTGGCTTTCTGGCAAAGCAAGGCCGTCAGCACCTTTGGTTTCAATGGCATTCCATTCAATGTATTGATCGACCCGCAGGGCAAGGTGATTGCCCAGGGATTAAGAGGTCAGGCGTTGGAAGAAAAGCTACGTGAAGTATTGCAGTAAAATCGCATTAATACTATAAACAAATCAGGCCATCCCGCACGGGATGGCCTGATTTGTTTTATATCCGGAGATCATTGTTATCGATGTATGATCGACACATACTGGCCGAATGTACCACCCGGAGCAGTTACTTCGAAGCGAATCTCAAATGTATTGCTACAACTGGAGAACGTTCCTTTACCGGCAGGCCTGATCGTGATCTGGCCATAGGTGCTATGCATAAACCAGGGCTGCACCGGCACCTCCGTAGTAAAGTTAGACGGATCTTTCCAATCAATATTCACATTCACAGGGATCGGCACTTCCCACAAGCCGTCTACACTTAACGTACCCGAAGTGGCGCCTGTAGTAGCGACCGGCGTGAAGTATATATCATAAGCTCCACCTACAGTAGCGCCATCCTGGTAATCCTGACCTGTGTACAGACCGGCAAAATTGTCGATGTCTACCTCGCAATACTGCTGCAAAGCCAGCGTATAACTCTTTGCTTCCTCCAGCGGAGAGGCATTACCACCGGTAATGCCAAACACCAGCGTATCCTGTCTTCCGCCGGAGAACCCGGCATAAAGACCTTTTACGATGATGCTGTCAATTGTTTGACCAGCCGGAATAGTGATCGTCTTTTTGCTAAGCGTATATTGCTGCCCTTCTACTGCGCCGCTTGGCGAACTCACCGAGATATTGACGGTCCGGTCTATATCGGCGGGTGTAGTGAGGCCAACGACGATCTTATAGCTTGATTTACCATCCTGCGTAATAAAGTAGCTTCCCGCATTCGCGAAATCGAAATGGATAAAGGAGGGCGGGACCGCAGTTTTCTCTTTTTTACATCCCATCACCAGCGCTATTACCAGCAGACCAAGGATGCTTTTTCTAATATGTTTGATCATAAAACTATTTTGAGTGTTTATGAAGTATTACCACTATTTGTAGGTGGGGTTCTGTTCCATGTTTTCGTTGGCCAGTATCTCATCTGCCGGAATAGGCCAGTAGTAGGTCTTGTCCGTTGGATTGAGCAATACAGCTCCAAGCGCGTTCGTCGCATCTTCCGGATTGCGGGTCACCGGCCATAGCTTTCTGCGCAGGTCATTCATTCGTTGCCCTTCAAATGCCAGCTCTTTGTACCGTTCCATCATGATGGCATCGATAAGGCTGCTTTTGGTACCGAAACTTTCATTCGTATATCCGTCGATACGGCGGGCACGCAGGTTATTGAGATCGGCGGATCCTGATATCAACTGCTCTTTTTCAGCATAAGCCTCTGCACGGATCAGGTACATCTCTGCAGTGCGGAATACCTTGACGTCGGCACGGCCTGGCTCATTGGCATCGCCACCCCAGTATTTGCCTACGGCTAAGCGGCCACCGCCCAAGTCTAACACGGTGCTTTCGTACCGTACGTCTTCGGCAGCGTATAGGGAGGCCAGTTCATTCGCTACACCATACATGATCTTGTTTTGCGCGCGATCATAGAAAACGTCTCCAAGTCGCGATTGCCCTTCTGTGCGTTTGTGCTTCCATACTACTTCGGTATTTATTTCGTCGGTCCAGATGGAAGGATACTGGGCCCGGGTAGCGAGCGGCAAGGCATTGATCACTGTGGTGGCTGCGCTGATCGCGAGGTCCCAGTTCTTTTGGTACAGCGATGCGCGGGCCTGCATGGCATAGAGCGCCAGTAAGGTGATGCGGTTGCGATCGCCAAAACCGGCGGGTATCAGCGCTATCGCATCGATGATATCCTTTTGTACGTTGGTCAGTACGGTACTTACTGTTTCGCGCTTGGGCTTCTGGATCTTCGCCTCATAGATGTAAGGAACACCTTTGGAGCCTGGTTGCAGGTTCTCGGCAAAGTTGATCAACACCTGCAATTCGCAAAAAGCGCGCATGCCAATGGCTTCTCCTTTTACGCGCAGACGTTGGGTTTCTTCTGCGGCTGTTTTCCCTTTCAGTTTATCCGCTGCTGCGATGATCCGGTTGGCCCGGTCTACACCAAAGGCATAAGAAAACCAGGTGGCCGTTACCTCACCAATACCGGGATCCGTTTGCCAGCGGTAGGCGATCACACCGCGACCGGTATTGTTTTCCAGCGGCAGGGTAGCTTCATCGGAATACAAAGCGTTCGCATAAATATCATTGTCGTAGCTCCCGTTGATCTGGGCATAGGCACCGATCATCGCTTTCTCCAGGTCGGGAACATTGGTCATCGCATTATCCTCTTCGATACCGTCGGGAGGTGTGATATCAAGTTGCTTTTCGCAGGAGGCAGTCAGTACAACCAACGCCAGCCCCCATATATATTTACTCAATTTCATGATGCTTTAATTAAAGTGTCCTTTAGAATGTAAGATTCAGGCCGGCTACAAATGAGCGTTGCGCTGGGTACTCGAACGTCGAGATATTGTTGTTATCCTCCGGATCGAATCCACGCCAGTTGGTGAACGTATACAAGTTCTGCCCCATTACATAAATAGTAGCCGCGGAGAATATGCGCATTTCCTGCAACCATTTCTTCGGGATGGTGTAGCCTGCATTCAGGTTTCTGAAACGCACAAACGACGCATCCTGGATATCTTTGGACGAGAAGCTGCGGGAGGTACCAAACTTCTGAATATTGGTTACGTCGCCCGGTTTTCTCCAACGTTCCAGTAACCTGGTCGATTGGTTGCTGGTCGCAAAAGAGGAAGTTTCGTTGAAGAAATCCTCGTTATTGAACCGTTTGTTACCTCCTACGAAGCTGAAGAAGGCTTCCACATAAAAGTTCTTATAGTCTACACGGGTGTTGAAACCGCCGTTGTACTTGGGTAGCCAGCTGCCGAATTCAGCCACACTTTGGGTGGTGCTGTTGTACGAACTGGTGATGGAGCCGTCTTTGTTGTAGTAAAGCGGGTTACCGGTAGCGGCATCCACACCGGCCCATTTGGGAATATAGTGGGCACCGAAGGGCAGTCCTACGCGAATGATGGAGGTACCCAGTTCAAACTCGTTGACCTGCCCCAGGCTGGTTATACGGTTTTGGTTGATGCCGATATTACCACCTACGCTCCAACGAATAAAGTTATTGGCCACCACATCACCGGTAATGGTCAATTCTACACCGCGGTTACGCATCTTACCGGCATTGATATCCAGACTGGCGTCACCAGACCAGGCCGACAGTTTCTGCGACACGAACAGGTTTTTGGTAGCCTTATTATACAACTCGATGGTACCACGGATGCGGGAATTGAGGAAACCGAAGTCGATACCGATATTGGTGGTATTGGCATATTCCCAGTCATAATTAGGGTTACCAAGTTGGGCGAGCCCATTACCAGGTACCCCATTATAGACCGTGGCGCCGTACAGCGACAGGTACCCGAATGAGCTGTTGAATGGGCTGGCCGATGTACCGTAGCTGGCCCGCAGTTGCAATTCACTCAGGAAGTCAGCATTCTGGAGGAAGCTTTCTTTCAGCATATTCCAGGTAGCGCCCACTGCAAAATAGGAGATAGAGCGGTTGTCTTTGGGTACCATGGAGGAACGGTCGACCCGGAAACTACCATTGAAGGTGTATTTGCCATCATAAGTATACCGTGCGATGGCGATCAATGATTGCAGTACGTTGGCATCGCGCCCTCCACCTACCGTTGGAATAAATCCATCAGCACTACCTGGTGTAACACCCGCAGGTGTATTGGGCAGCAGCGGATTGATACCATAACCTACATAGTTGAAACTTCTGGCGGTTGCCTTGGTATTTTCTACCAGCACACTTGCATCTACTGCGTGTAAGCCGGCAATGGTTTTATTGAAATTGAACCCGGCGTTGCCAAAGAGGCGCATGAACCGGCCGGTTCCTTCCGACATGGAGCCTTGTGCACCTGGTACCAACGTACCGGTATAGGAGCTGGGATCGATGAATCGCTGCGTCAATGTTTCCCGAAAATCGAGGCCGAGTGTACTTACGAGCGCCAGTTCATCGGTTATCCGGTAGCGGATATTGGCACCCAGCACGGCCTTGATCTCATTGGTCCTTCGGGTAGTGGCCAGCATCCTTTCGAGGGCGGTAGAACCTTCACGCTGGTCGTACACCAGGTAAGGTTTATCGGGATCTGCAGCCACCAGGGGATTACCACCATCGGGACCGGATGCATTACCGGGATGCATCAATACGCCGTCCTTATAAGGCAATTCATAGGGCAGTGCATAGTACACGGAAGCGAACGGATTACTTACAGCCGTTGTATTTTCTGATTCGATACCGCTGCTGGTAGCATAGTTCAGGGTACTGTTGATGCCTATGGTCAGCCGGTCGCCTTTTATGTCTACGTTGTTACGCAGGGAGAACCTTTCGAGGGAAGAGCGGATGGAAATACCGTCCTGCTTGAAATAGTTGAGTGATGAATAAAAGGCTACTTTGTCACTTCCCCCGGAAGCGTTTACCTCATACTCCTGGGTGCGCCCACGGCGGAAGAAGATGTCTTCCCAATCGGCATTGGTATTGCCCAGGCTATCGAGTATCTGATCGTAGCGTTGGAGGGTGGAAGGAGGCAACCCGGCATTGGCGGGGTTGTTGCGGTTGAGGTACCAGCCTGGTCCGATGGTGATGTCATTTTCAGCGCCCACTTCTGCTTCATACTGCAGGCGTTGTTTGGAGTTCATCATTTCGAATTTAGGCCTCGTGCGATCGGAGAAACCTACCTGTGCCTTGGCGCCGTAGGTAATTTTATTGCCGATCTTTCCCCGCTTGGTGGTGATCACGATCACCCCGTTGGAACCGCGGCTACCGTAGAGGGCGGTGGCGACGGCATCTTTCAGGACATCGACCGATGCAATATCGGAGGGCGTGAGGGCGGAAAAAGTAGCAGCCTGTACAGGAATACCATCCATGATATAAAGAGGCGTGCTGGAACCGCCGATGGTGCCCACCCCACGAATGACTACGTTGGCAGAAGCACCGGGCTGGCCCGAACCAGCTGTTACATACATACCGGCAGCACGGCCCTGCAGGATCTGATCAATACTACCATTGGGCACCTGGTTGATGGCTTTCGCCTCAACTTTGGAAGCGGCACCGGCATACTGCGACCGCTTTTGCTGTCCGTAACCGGTAATGATCACTTCATCGAGGCCTTTTCCTTCAACAGCCAATGCGATATCAAAAACCGACCTGCTACCGATGGTGAGGTCCTGGCTGGTGAAGCCCACAGCAGAAATAGTGAGTGTTTTTGCATTCGCAGGTACGCGAAGGGAGAAAGAGCCATCCGAGCCGGTAGAAGTGCCAAGCGTTGACCCCTTCACAGTTACTGATGCACCAGGCAGTGGCATGCCGGTCGCATCCGAAACTTTACCAGAAATCGTTCTTTCCTGTGCCTGCACGCCCAGCTGGATCAATAGCAGCAGTACGGCAAGCAACGAGCATAGAATTTTCCTCATGAACGTTGAGTTTTTGATTTGTATAATGAGATGTGCAAACAATACTTCCTTAAAAAGGGACAAGCAGAACCTATCATCTGCTGCATTGCAGCCTTTGACGGTGTGATTTTCGCATGTAATCTGAATGGTCAGCTCCCCGGAAAATATCCTTTCAGCCAAGGGGGGGTATAGACGGGTTATCCGGTATTACCGATTTCAACAACCCTGCTTGTTGTAAATCTTAAGAAATGAATGTACCTCCATGAGGAATTTGGTGACAGATGGACAGGATGGCATGCTACTTTTCATACTATATGGTTTTGATTTGGGTTTGTCTGCCCGCAGGCATTCCTATAATAAAGATATCATTCAGCCTGTATCTACCGCCATTTGCCCATTAAAATTGTGGACCATTGCGATATATACCCGAAACCCGGGAGGCCTTTATACCTATTATTCCCACTCAGCGCCTCGCAAACCGGCAAGCAATCGTTACTATTTCCGCCCTTTTTTCACAAAACTCATCAACAGGGTGGGCAGGAAAATAAGATTGGTAAGGGTTGCCAGTACCAGGGTGAGCGACGTGAGCCAACCCAGGGCCTGTGTACCACCGAAACCACTGAAACAAAAGATCACGAAACCTGCGATCAACACGAGTGACGTATAAATGATACTGATACCAGTTTTATGAATGGTGTCGATCACTATTTCCTGGGCAGGCTTTTCGATTTTATAAAGCTCCTGCTTGTAATTGACCAGGAATCGGATCGTGATATCAACGGCGATACCCAGGGCTACCGAGAAAACCAGTACGGTGGAGGGTTTAATGGCCACACCAGTCCATCCCATCACGCCCGCGGTGATCACCAGCGGAATAACGTTGGGCACGAGTGAGCACAACAGGATCTTCACCGAACGGAACAGGTAGAGCATGCACAAGGCGATCAACAGAAAAGCCCAGGCAATACTTTCTTTAAGTCCATTGATGATAAAGGCACTGCCTTCGAGGAAGGTGACCGTGGTGCCTGTGTACTCGACCTTATAACGGGTGGTATCGAACAGCTGATCGCTTTTCGCCTGGATATTGCTGATCAGCTCCGGCAGGCGTTTGCTACCCACATCGGCCATGTTGACCGTGACCCGGGTACGCTGGCGGGTGCTGTCCATATAAGATCGAACGACTTTATTGAATGTACTCTGTTTGGCGGTGCTGTCTTCCGGTTTGGCACTGAGGTATTGCGCCAGAAAACCGACGTCGAAGCTGGTGGGCAGTCCGTATTGCACACTATCCCCATCGTAGTATGCCTGGCGGGCAAACTTCAAGCCTTCTACAATCGAAAGGGGGCGTGCCATTTCGGGCTGTTCTTTGATATAAGTGGAAAGGGTGTCGATCTTGGCGAGTGTCTGCAGCATATTGGCCCGCAGTCCATTCTTGCGTTTGGTGTCGACTACGATCTCGAGCGGCATGATGCCTTTAAAGTTCTTTTCGAAAAACTTGAGGTCGGTATAGATCTTATCCGTCTTGGGCAGGTCATCGACCATGAAGCCCACCGACTTGAGGCGGAAGATGCCGACAACCGCCACGACCATAATCAGGGCCGTTACGCCATAGATCGTTTTACGATGCCCCACCGACCAGATCTCGAGACGATCCAGTGCAGACAGCATCCATTTATTGTCGAGGTATTTGGTGTGGCGGGGTTTGGGGGCAGGCAGAAAACTCAGGGCTACTGGGATCAGGATCACCGAAATGAAGAAAAGCGCCATGATATTGATGCCTGCTACGAAGCCAAACTCTTTCAATACCGCACTTTTGGTGAGCGCAAATACACCAAAGCCAATAGCTGCAGCAATGTTACAGAACAGGGTAACGATACCCATACGGCTGATCATTTCTGTCAGCGCCTTTTGCTTCCTGGCCTTCAGCTCCAGGGAAGGGTCAGTATCGCTCCAGGCTGTATGGAATTTGTTGAGGAAATAAATACAATTGGGAATGCCGATCACGACCACCAGCGGTGGAATGAGGGCGTTGAGGATGGTGATCTTGTAGCCCATCAGCACCATGGTACCGAGGCTCCACAATACACCAATGATCACCACCGCCAGCGACATACTCATGGCGCTAAAGCTGCGGAAAGAGACCAACAGCAGAACAGCCGACAAGATCACAGAGCCCAGCAGGAACCATTGCATTTCCCGGGCAACCTTGGTAGCTATATTGGTGCGGATCAGCGGCAAGCCACTGTAGTGCATGTCGATGGAATGTTTTTTACCAAAAGCCTCGCCTACGGCGACGATGTCGGCGACCACATCATTTCTCTTTTTGGAGTTGAGTACTTCCTTGTTGACCCCAATGGCCATGAGGTACGTGTGGGTGGTGGGATTGTACAACAGGCCCTGGTAAAAAGGCAGGCTGTGGAATACGGCGGCAGCGCTGTCGAGGGTAGCCTGTGATAATTTACCGGGCGGGAATACCGGAACGGCATCCAGCTTTTCGCCGGCAGAATCGCGGCGCAGGTTGGTGGCGGCTGGTACACTCAGCACGCTTTCTACGTGCTGCACTTTTTTCAGGTCGGCCGCCAGCTGGACATAATCATTGAAAACGGCTTCCGTAAACAGCTTATCGGTTTGCACACCCACCATCACCATATTGCCATCTTCGCCAAATTGCTGGCGGAAGGCCTGGTAGGTGAGGTACTTGGGGTTATCGGTGGGGATGGCGCGGGTAAATTCGTAACTCAATTGCACCTTGCTGGCATGCCAGGCCATAAAAGCAGTAATACCAAGGAGCACGACCAACAGCGACCAGCGGAATCGAAGAATAAATCGAGCGAGGGTTCCCCACATGAGCGATCAACAATTTAATGAAGAATAATAACGAGCAAAACCCAGCCTACAGTATATTTCAGGCACCGGGATATGGTCAACCATGCAGGACCATTCGATGCATGACTGGTATTGTGGCCTGCTCGCCGGCCATCATCGGCCATCGAGCCCCACCAGGGCGGGCGAGGCAAAGAAACATACTTTGCAGGGATTACAGAAGTTTTCCCGTCTTAAATCTGTGCGGCCATTCAATTAACTTTGAATGCAATATGCCTTTCAGAGCCCTTTTTTCATACCTGTTGCTGCTGCTCCTGCCCTGCGTTTTACGGGGGCAAATAGCCCCTATCGGACAGTGGCGGGATCACCTCCCCTATCACTCCGCCATCGCTGTAGCCGGCACCGACGACAAGGTTTGGTGCGCGACTCCCTTTAGCCTGTTTTCCCTTGGTACAGACGATCATTCCGTTGATCGGTTCAGCAAAACCAACGGGCTCTCCGCAACCGGGATCACCGCCTTTGTCGCAAATGCCACCATGGTGGTGATTGGCTATACCAACAGCCGGGTCGACCTGCTCGATGCTGACGGCCTGTTTTCTATCGACGCGATCCGTCAATCACCGATCGTCGGCGACAAGATTATTCATCAGATTTTAATCCGCAACGGCCTCGCTTACCTGGCCACCGGGCTGGGCATCATCGCCATCGACCTCACCAAAAAAGAAGTCAAGGACACCTACGTGATCGGGCAAAATGGTCAACAGGTGGCCATCACCAGCCTGAGTGCCGATGCTAATTTTCTCTATGCCGCTACCCAGGAAGGCCTCAAAAGGGGGCGAATCAACAACAGCAACCTGGCCGATTTTCGTAACTGGACCTTGGTTTCCGGCAACAATGGACTTCCTGCCGGACCGGTCGACGCAGCCGCCCTCTTTCAAAACAACCTCGTTGTGCTACACAACAATTCCTTGTATGTACTGCAGAACGACCAATGGCAGTTATTTTACAGCAGCGACCAAACCATTCAGCATATCGACCCCGCAGGCGCCAAACTATTGGTGAGTGAACAGTCGGCCGTGGAGGGACGGGTGACTGTTCTTTCCCCCCAGGGCATGGTGCTCGAAACGATCCGCGATGCCCGCTATACCAGGGCTCCACGACAAACCATCGAAGCAGATGGCTACTACTGGATCGCCGACAGCCTGGCCGGCCTGACCCGTTATGCGGCCAATCAATTTGAGTCTTTCGTGCCCAATTCTCCCCGGGGCATCGCCACGGGCCCACTGCAGGTATTGAATCACTCCCTATGGGCTGCTGCAGGCAGCGTATCACCCAATTGGTTGCCACAGGGCAATACAAATGGTTTGTACAACCTGGCCAATGACAGCTGGACCAATGTCAACTACACTACCCTGCCCGCTTTGGACAGCCTGCCAGACCTGGTATCGCTGACCATCGCCCCCATCGATGAAAGTGTTTGGGCTGGTTCATTCGGCGGCGGCTTGCTGCAACGGCAAACCGATGGCCGCATTAACGTGTTCAAACAAAATACCGGTTTGCAGCCGGCTGACGGATACCCCGGCAGTTACCGCGTAGGCGGTCTGGCATTTGACCGGGAGCAGCAATTGTGGATCGCGAATTACGGTGCACGGAAGCCCCTGGTAATGCGAAAAAAGGACGGTAGCTGGCAATCTTTTTTCGTACCTTATGCGATACCCGAAAATGCGGTGGGGCCGCTGATCGTAGACGACTATGATCAGAAATGGATCATCGCTCCCAACGGCAATGGGCTGCTTTGTTTCAACCATGGTCAGTCGGTCGATAATGCCGGCGACGACCGGTGGAAGTGGTACCGCAATGGCCGTGGCAATGGCAACCTGCCCGACAACCAGGTACTATCGGTGGCAAGCGACAAAAATGGCTTTATCTGGATTGGCACCAGCCGAGGTATTGGTATTGTACAATGTCCGGGAGAAGTATTTACTGCAAACGGATGCGAAGCGATACTCCCGGTAGTGCAGCAGGACAATTTTGCCGGCTATCTGTTTAGTGGCGAGCAGGTGCAAAGTATAGCGATAGATGGCGCCGACCGCAAATGGATCGGCACCAAAAACGGCGTTTGGCTGATCAGTCCGGATGGTTCAACCACCATTGCGCGCTTCACCGCAGAGAATAGCCCGCTGCTGAGCAATGACATTTTGCAGATTGCCATCGACGGTCAAACCGGTGAAGTGTTCTTCGCTACTGATAAGGGGATTTGTTCGTACCGGTCTACTGCCACCGAAGGCGGCAGTACCAATAGCAGCGTACTCGTTTTTCCCAATCCTGTGCCGCCGGGGTATACCGGCACCATCGCCATCCGTGGAGTTGTGAACAATGCCATTGTGAAGATTGCCGAACTGGATGGGCGCCTGGTTTACCAAACGCGGGCCCAGGGTGGCCAGGCAGTCTGGAACGGAAAGGATTACCGGGGTAAATCTATTTCAACCGGCGTGTACCTGGTATTGATCAGCGACGACAACAAACAGGAAAAGGCAGTTGCCAAAATCATATTTGTACAAAAATGATCCAGTCCACCAAAGGAATTGTTTTGAAAACGGTGAAGTATGGTGACACGAGCATCATCGTGACCATCTATACGGAGCTGTTTGGTGTGCAGTCTTACCTGGTAAATGGTGTGCGAACGTCCACCAAGAAAGGTCCCGGCAAGGCCAACCTGTTTCAACCGGCGGCCATACTCGACCTGGTGGTATACCACAATGACCTGAAGAACCTGCAAAGGCTCAAAGAATACCGCTGGTCGTATATCTACCAGCACCTGTTCTTCAATGTGATCAAGAACTCGGTTGCGCTCTACATGATCGAATTGCTGCAGAAAACCCTGAAGCAGCCGGAGGCCAACAGTGACCTGTTTCATTTTATCGAGGATACCTTCATGCACCTGGATAGTGCAGAAGATTATGTCACTGCCAATTTCGGTTTGTTCTTTGCTCTGCACCTTACTACATTTCTTGGTTTCCGGTTCAGCGATGATTATTCGGAAGAACATCCCTACCTCGACCTGCAGGAGGGGGAGTTTGTGCACGAGCATCCTATACACCCTTATTTTTTACAGGGACAGTACAGTTATATTACCTCTCAATTACTGCGGGTGATGCAGCCACATGAACTGAAGGAGATCCGACTCAACCAGGAAACGCGGCGCACTTTGATGCAAGCTTATCAAACCTTCTATGCTTTGCATGTGGCCGACTTCGGCACAATGAAGACCTTACCGGTGCTGCAGGAAGTATTGGGGTAACTCTGGCCGAGCGCAGGTAGCCTCGATGAATTGACATTCCTGGGACACAATACACTAAGTGCTGCGCGATCATCAACCGACACGCCTGGCCACGGACAGGTCTTCACTCACTATCACCACGCCTGGCTGTTTGCCCGGCTCAAAACTCCCAAACCGGTCTTCAATGCCCAGTGCGATAGCGCCATTCAGCGTGCCCCATTGCAGCAAGGTTTGTAATGGTATCTGGGGAAAATGCTGACGCAGGGTGTTGATCTCAGCAGCCATGTCCAGGGCGTGGTTGCTGGCCAGGCTATCGGTGCCGATGACCAGGTTGACCCCGTGCTGCAGCAGCAGGTGCACGTCGGGCAGGCCATTGCCGATATATAGGTTAGCATTGGGACAAAGGCAAAAATGCACTTCGGGAAGGCTGCCGGCTTGGCGACCTTCTTCCAGGAATTGCAGATCGGCTTCACTGGTGGTTATGTTGTGCACCAGCAACACGGTCTGGTTGGGAAGAAACCGGGGTAAGGTGGTTTGCAGGCTCGTTTTGCCCTGAGGCTGGTAGAAAGCAATATCCAGCCCGAGCGTTTCGTACAAACGGTTAAAGCCTCCCTGGCCGGTTTGCATAAATTGTTCTTCCGCCTCACTTTCCTGGTTGTGCAGGGTGAGCAGGCCATGCGGCTGACTGATGGCGATAAGGCCAAACAAGGTGGGTGACACTGAATAGGGTGCATGAGGCACGATGGAGCTATTGGCCCCCCAGCGATTGGTGACGGCTGGCGCAGCTGCCCGGAACTGGTGGTAGACCGTTTCTGCCGCGGCAAATCGCGCGGCGGCGGTGGCATCCAGGAAACCGGTGGCTTCGATAAAATTCTGGTAATACAGGCGACCGGCCTGCTTTTGGGGAAGGGTAAAGGCGGTGTTGCAAATATCTCCTACCGCCACGATGCCTTGCTGCCGCATGGCGGTCTCAGCTGCCTCAATGGCTTGCAAAACAAGCTCTTCCTGCACTGCACGTTGTCCCATGACCCCTAAGAGGAAATCGATCATCCCGCTGCCTGCGGGGATCACGTCTTTCATATGACTGAGCTCGAGGTGGCAATGGGCATTGACGAATCCGGGTGTCAATATCCCGTCCCAATATTGCACATCGTCGCCGGCTTCCTGCCGGTCAACCAGTGCCTCGACCCGGCCATCTGCATCAGTGATCAGAACCAATGCTTCCCGCAGCTCGCTGCCGGTAAATATTTGTGGTGCGCTGAATTTTCTGTACCCCATGTGAACTTTGAAACGATTAACTTTGCAAGCCTTTATAACCAGGAAAACAACCTTCTGAACAGGTAATTGTTGGCTGACGCCAACCGCCTTTCAGGATTCGTAAAAATACAGCAAACATGTTAGACAAACTGGAAGCGATCAAGGCCCGTTTTGAGGATCTGGGTGTATCATTGACCAACCCTGCTATTGTAAGCGATAACAGGAAGTTTACCGAACTGAGCAAGGAATACCGTGGCCTTGAAAAGATCGTATTGGCCCATAATCAATATAAGGAAGTGTTGAACGACCTGGAAAGCTACCGGGAAGCTATGCGGGGCAATGACGAAGAGCTGCGTGAGCTGGCGAAGGAAGAACTGCCCGGGCTGGAAGAAAAGAAAGATAGGCTGGAAGCTGAAATACGTCAATTACTGATACCAAAAGACCCGCAGGACCAGAAGAACGTCATCCTGGAGATCCGGGGTGGAACGGGTGGTGATGAAGCCGCCCTGTTTGCCGGCGACCTCTTACGTATGTACCTGCGCTATTGCGAACGCAAAGGCTGGAAAACAGCTGTGCTGAGCGAAACCGAGGGTACAGCGGGTGGATACAAAGAAGTACAGCTGGAAGTTGTTGGCGACGACGTATATGGGACCCTCAAATTTGAGAGTGGTGTACACCGGGTACAGCGGGTACCCGATACAGAAGCATCTGGCCGGGTACACACTTCAGCGGCCACTGTGGCGGTGATGCCCGAAGCGGAAGAAGTAGACGTAGAAGTAAGGGATGCCGACGTGAAAATGGAAACTGCCCGAAGCGGTGGTGCCGGAGGTCAGAACGTAAACAAGGTAGAAACTAAAGTAATCCTCACCCACTTACCTTCAGGTACCGTGGTTACCTGCCAAACCGAGCGTACCCAGCTGGGTAACCGGGAAAAAGCGATGCAGATGCTGCGTACCAAGTTGTACGAAGAGCAGGTGCGCAAGCAGGAAGATGAAATATCCCGTCACCGGAAGAGCCTGGTTAGTACGGGCGACCGGAGTGCCAAGATCCGCACCTACAACTATCCCCAGGGGCGTGTTACCGATCACCGCATTGGGTTGACGGTGTATAACCTGGATGATGTCATGAACGGAAACGTTCAGGAGTTCATCGACGCACTGCAGTTTGCAGAAAATGCAGAAAAGATGGCCAAGCAGAACTAAGGTTCTGCTCTTGCCAAGCTGCACCCCCTGCCCCAGCATAACGTTATTGGCTTAATCATCTAAATACAACGTTTATGTTAGACAATCTAATCAACCTGGTACGCGAACAGGCAGGCGATGCTATTATCAACAATCCTACGGTTCCTAATGAGCGCAATGAAGAAGCAATCGCTGCTACCAGTGAATCTATCGCTGGTGGGCTGCAAGGCATGTTGGCTTCTGGCGGGCTCAAAGATGTGCTGAAGTTATTTGGCGGTCAGGAAGCTCCTTCGGGTAACAACCCGGTGGTACAGAACCTGTCGGGCAATGTGATCCAGCAGTTGATGAGCCGGTTTGGATTGGATCAACAGGCGGCTGGCGGTATTGCGGGCAACCTGATCCCCCAGGTATTGCAAAAGCTGGTCAGCAAGACCAATGATCCGGCCGACAGCAGTTTTGATCTGCAAGGTATTTTCAATCAGTTATCAGGTGGTAAATCACAAGGCGTCAATATTCAGGGATTGCTGGGGAAGGTTACCCAGGGAGGCCTTGACAAGGATGGTGACGGTGATGTAGACCTGCAGGATGCGATGGCCATGTTCTCCGGTGGTCAGGGCGGCGGCGGTTTGATGGACTCTGTCAAGGGATTATTCGGCCGCTAAGCACCCATATCGATTAAGTTTAATATTCTTTTAATAGAAGCGTGTACGTCAGGTAGTTAAAATAACCTATAGAATGTTGATTTTAGCGCATCTGAATGTTAACATTTTGAAAAAATCTGTAAAGGGAGTGGAAAATAAACGCAGGGGTCGTTCCTTTGTGATGTCAAACGACACGCTCTTTCACAGACAATATTTTAAGCAAGTCGCGGTTTCGTTTTAAACCTTCTTTAACGGCGGGGATCATACTAATGGCACCGGATTTGCGTTACAATAGTTGAAGATTATTATAAAAGACTTACATAAAGCAGTCAATTTTCTCATAAGCAGTTAGTTTTGGTTACGGCCCTTGTTTCTACAAGGGCCATTTTTTTTGCAACTAACTGTAGTTCAATTCCTAAATAAACTTCTGGGATACAAATACAAGAGCCAGGCAGCCGCTACCAGGGCACCTCCTGTGTCGGCGAGAATATCACCGGGATCAAAGCTTCGTTGGGGAATAAAGTATAATTGTACATATTCCAGGACAATTCCGAGGGCACTACTCAAAAAAGTGAGGATTATGACCAGCCTGGTCCAATTGCCTGTTTGCGGTTTTTTGTTGGCGTAATGGGCTCCCCAGAAAAAAACAATTCCACCGAAAAGTATAACGTGAACGACTTTATCGAAATGGGGTATTTCGAAAAACTGGATACCGTCACCTGGTATGGAAGATCCTGGCAAACATAATAATACAATGGTGATCAGGGTCCAGATAACGGGAAGATATTTCCTGGTGCAAAGTCTTCTTAATAATGCGCGCATACTGACCGAAAGATAGTTCAAATCCATGCATAAAAACAAAGGTTTTGCCGAGTCGCATCAACTGCAGCAAAACCTTTGAAATGTTTTCTAACAAGATGAATTTACAAGGGAGCTTTTGTTCGTCCGGAGGACTGCATTTTCTCCAGGGTGGGTGAAGGATTACCACCCTTTTTCTCGATGGTGATGGCAAATGCATCGGCTTTCTTGGTATTACTCATCTTCAATACAACATTGTTTTGGAGTGAGTCGAATACGCCAAGGCTTTGTGGCTGGCCATCGATCAATGCCCATAGCTGATATTGCTGCTCTGAAGGCAAGCGTGGCATGTTCTTGACCATGAGGAATACAGAAGCGGAAGCTGTATCCCAGAATACATTGGCCGATGATTTGGGCGCGGCCTGTGAGCCGACCATATTGACCACCGTAACGTTCGGATCTTTGATCAGCTTTTGCTCATCGATGATCTTGTTGAGGGTGTTTTCGGCAGAATCGAGGCGGATCTGCAGGTCTTTGCTGGTGGCCTGGGACTCTTTCAATTCGGCGGATTGGTTGTAAGAGCGATAGGCAAACCAGCCACAGGCGACTAACAGTACTACCGTAGCTGCAGCCATAAATCTTTGACTACCGCCGCGTTGAACAGGTGCATTTTCTTGTTGCATGTTGTTGACTTTAGATTGACTTATAGAAGGGTTTTGAATAGCTTCTAAAAATCCGTCCTTAACCTGTCGCGGTGGTACTACCGCATTGTTGCGTGCATTCCGTTCGAGTTCTTCCTCGAATTTCCTGCATGCGGCACGCAACTCGGAGTGTTGCACCAGGAGCTCCTCAAACTCCCGGCACTCGGCAGCATTGGTCAATCCCAATACGTACTCCTGTACTATGCCACTTGATATGTAATCTTTGATATTCACTTTAATAATCCCCTTAGTTGAATCAATGCACTTCTGATACGTGTTTTTACAGTGCCTAGCGGTATGTTCTCCATGTCCGCAATTTCCTCATGTGTGTAACCTTTGAAATAGGCCAGTTCTATCAGGGAGCGCTGGTCCTCCCTCAATAAATTCAGGAGTTTCCTGAATCCTATATTATCTACATTCACCTGGGTGATCAACGCCACCTGTGCGCCATCTCCCTGGCAATCCATAGTCTGGTTTTTCTTTTCGTTCTGGTAGTTCTTGGACCGAATGGTGTCGATTGAAGCATTTCGGGCGATGTTCAGCATCCAGGTAAACAGCCGGCCCTTGGTAGAGTCGTAACTGTCTATTTTCCGCCAGATATTGACGAATACGTCCTGTAAAACGTCGCTGGCAAGCTCGGAATCGTTCAGAATCTGCAAAATGATACCAAATAATGCGCCCGAATAGTGATCGTAGAGATAACCAAAAGCCTTATTATCCCTGTTACGAAGCAGGGATACCAGTTCCTGTTCTGAATATGTAGGAATGGTGTTCAATGTGTTGTACCCAAAGCGTAGCTCAATGTAACTAAAAACAAAAGAGTGGCGTGAACCACTCTTCTATAAACGAGATTCTAGTATCCTTGGATTTATCAACCCTGAATTAATTTTCCGTAGGCTTCAGCGTCCAGCAAACCAGCAACATCGGCAGGATTGCTAACGGTCAGTTTGACCATCCAGCCGTCGCCATAGGGGTCGCTGTTAACCAGTTCGGGCTCGCTTTCCAGGTCACTGTTCAGCTCGGTGATGGTACCTGCCACTGGCAGAAACAGGTCAGACACCGTCTTTACCGCTTCTACAGTACCAAATACATCTTCTGCCTGGAGGGGTTTTCCCACCGTCGGAACATCTACATACACGATATCACCCAGCTCACGCTGTGCGAAGTCTGTAATACCGATTGTTGCTGTAGTGCCTTCCAGTAACACCCATTCGTGGTCTTTCGTATAGCGGAGATTCGCCGGAATGTTCATGCTGTTGAATTTTGCCTGCAATATTAGGGAAAAGTCCGATTACTTTCTCTTTACCAGCCTGGCTTTAATGATGCGCACATCCTGTAACGGACGATCACCCCCATCCCGGCCGGTTGTGGGTACTGTGGCAATACTATCCACTACCGGTAGCCCCTTGATGACTTCGCCAAAAATAGTGTAGTTCTGATCGAGGTGCGGTGAGCCACCCAGGGTTTTGTATACTTCGCGGTGAGCCGGTGGCAACTTGCGCCCCTTGAGCCTGAAGCGTTCCACAGAATCGAGACCGGCGTCCGTAAATATCTTGCCCTGTACCACATAGAATTGTGCTCCACTGCTGGCCTTTTGGGGATTGGTGTCATCGCCTGAACGGGCAGCCGCTACAACTCCTTTTTTATGGAACATGCTGGTCCTGAACTCGGCCGGGACGGTATATTCTGGTCCACCATCGCCATAAGTCTCACCTGGCTTCGGGTGCTTGGTATTAGGGTCGCCCGCCTGCACCATGAAGTTTCGGATCACGCGGTGGAAGATAATGCTGTCGTAAAATCCTTCTTTGACCAATTTTAGAAAATTATCCCGGTGGAGGGGCGTACTGTCGCTCAACCGTATGATCATGGTACCTTTATCGGTTACCATTTCCACATCTTTCCGAAGGTCTTTTTTGCGTAGTCCATTGCCCAGACGTGGATTACAGGCAACAGACATGACCAGCGTCAATGCCGGGAATATTACTTTATACATGGAGCGAATTGATTGCAGGAATAGCCGTCAGGCAGCTAGTCGGTTATTGAAAGCCGTTTTGTTGAAAATATAGTAATATATGGTCTTTTAGAAAATTCTCCTGCTCTATCATATTGTGCTCGGGCAGGGGTTTCAGCTGACTGAAATGTGGCCATCCGTCTTCATCGACTGCTGCCAGTTCATAATATCCGCTTTGGGATAATAAATGACAGACGGCTATATGCATCAGATCCTGTTTCTGTTCCTTTGTAAATTTGGGCTTAATATCCCCAAACTCCTGGATACCAATCAGGAACAACACGGTTTCCAGATCGGGTTTCTTTCCAAATCGCTCCACCAGACTGGCTTCCAATGTCCACCAGCGGGTCTGCAGGTCATCCTGTATTTGCATGCCGCAAAGATAAGCATTACCACTACGCTGCAAGCTTCCTGCATGACCATCTGCCAATCAAGCCAGGGGTGCGCAAAAGCCGGTTCTTTGCATGAACGGGCCTCCTTTTCCCACTGGGACTCACCGGCCCTGCTCTCAAGCCTGGGCATTTTCAAACAATGCTGTTCTATCCGGAAGTACTCCCGCAATTCCAACCAGCTTTCAGGACCGGTTAGCCCTACTGTAGGCCAGCTTGTACAATAACTACCTCATTTGCCAGCTGTTAATGGCTATTTTTAGCTAAAAACCATGATCCTTGCATCGAAAGAAGGGTATACCATTTCTACCAGTAAAGAGTCATTAGATATTAGCTACATCCATCAGTTCCTTACCAGGTCTTACTGGGCAGCAGGTATCCCGGTGGATGTGGTTCGCCGATCTATTGAAGGCTCACTCAGTTTTGGCGTATATCTCCAGGACCAACAGGTTGGTTTTGCCCGGGTGATCACCGACTCGGCCACTTACGCTTACCTGGCCGACGTATTCATCGATGAAAGCCAACGGGGAAAGGGATTGGGCAAATGGCTGGTAGGCACCATACTGCAGCATCCACAGCTTCAGGGCCTGCGCCGCATCGAATTGGGCACCCTCGATGCCCATGGGCTATACGCTCAATTTGGTTTCAAGCCCCTACCGAATCCAGAGCGCTTCATGCAGATCCGCAATGCCGATGTATATAAGCAGCCACTCGCAGCTGAATGAATGACAGCAGGATAAATCTCCCGCACGCAGGATAAATCATCGGCGAGCAGTTATATTTGCCACAAATTTGAATTGCGATGTTACAGGTAGCATTTATTCGCCAGCATACCGAGCTGGTCAAAGAAAGACTGACAGTTAAGCATTTTAAAGATCTCCAGATCGTAGATGAGATCATCTCCCTGGATGACGAACGTAAAAAGCTGCAAACAGAATCCGAAAACACGCAATCCAAACTGAATAGTACCTCGAAGGAAATAGGTCAATTGATGGCCAAAGGCCAAAAAGAAGAGGCGGAAGCCAAGCGCCAGGAAGTGGCGACGCTGAAGGCAGCCCAACAACCCATTGCCGATCGCCTGGCCCAGGTAGAAAAGCAATTACAGGATACCATCATCAAGCTGCCCAACCTACCTTCTGTCAATGTACCCAAAGGCAGAACACCGGAAGACAATGTGATCGTGCGGGAAGGTGGTCAACAGCCTACGCTTCATCCCGGCGCCGTGCCCCACTGGGACCTGGCTAAAAAATTCAACCTGATCAATTTCGAACTGGGGAATAAGATCACGGGCAGCGGCTTTCCGGTGTATATCGGCAAAGGCGCTAAATTACAACGTGCCCTGATCCAATATTTCCTGGACTACAATACCGCGGCCGGCTATACCGAGTACATGCCACCGTTGATGGTGAACGAGGCCTCAGCTTTTGGTACCGGGCAACTGCCCGACAAGGAAGGTCAGATGTATTTTGTAACGGAAGACAATTTCTACCTCATCCCCACAGCCGAAGTACCGGTCACCAATATTTACCGCGACGAATTGCTGAAGGAAGCCGAGTTACCTATCAGAATGACGGCCTATACGCCTTGTTTCCGCCGGGAAGCTGGTAGCTATGGTAAAGACGTTCGTGGCCTCAATCGCTTGCACCAGTTTGACAAGGTGGAGCTGGTTCAGATCGTGCATCCCGACAAGAGCTATGAAGTACTGGAAGAAATGGTGAGCCATGTTGAGCAGCTGCTTCAATCTCTCAATTTGCAATACCGCATCCTGAACCTTTGCGGTGGCGATATGAGCTTCACTTCTGCACAGACCTACGACTTTGAGGTATACAGCGCTGCCCAGGAAAAATGGCTGGAAGTAAGTTCCGTATCCAACTTCGAAGCATACCAAACCAACCGCCTGAAGGTTCGCTTCAAAGACGGTAATGGTAAAAACCATCTCGCCCATTCACTCAACGGCAGTTCGCTGGCCCTTCCCCGTATCCTGGCCTGCCTGCTCGAAAACAATCAGGTAGAAACGGGCATCGCTTTACCGGAAGTATTGCACAGCTACCTTGGATACGGATCGATCAATTAATTACTTTCTTTATAGTTAGTATCAGGAGGGTGTATCAAAAGTACGATACACCCTCTTTCTATTCGGGTCCCTGTCAGAGACTTGTGGTCGTTTACGCGTTTCTCAGGGCCTGATTTTATTTTTGAGACTTCCTCTTTTTTCTATTTTAACTACTCACTTTTGCAAGATGCTGAGTGTTTTGTAAGGCCATAATTGCGCCAGGCCTTCAGAAATGCTTAACATAAATCTGTGTGAAAGAAGGCAATGGCTTTTTCATGGATGGAAGGCATGGTCCATATTTGCTTTACCAAAAACAATTTTATGAAAAAACAATTACTCTTTACAGTGATTGCCATTGCCGCTTCTTCTGCCCTAACAGCCCAGGTCACAAAGGGCGACATTCTGCTCGGCGCATCAGCCGGAACAGGCTACAATGGGTACAGTAGCACAGGTTCTGCAGGGTCAAACAGTACCAATGCCAATATTGCTCCGCGCATTGGTTTTGGCATCGGCCGCAACAGCGTATTAGGCGCACGTTTGAATTTTAATTACTGGAATTCTAAATCTCCCGGAACCGATTACAAACAAAACAACTTAGGAGCAGGTGCATCTATCTATTGGCGACATTTTATGCCTATCGTAAGCAAAGTTGGCTGGTATATCGAGCCCGCCGCAGGCGTGGGCACCGTCAGACAAAAAAGTCAGGACATCAATGGAAAATCAAAAATTAACTCCTTCAACATCACGGCGACCGTTGTTCCAGGCGTTTATTATCAGGCATTGCCCGGCTTGCTCCTTAATGCCGACTTTGGCGGGGTAAATTACCAATACAGCAAGAATAAAAACGGGACTAGCGTTACGTCAAAATCACACAGCGTGTCGCTTGGCCTGTTCAACAGCTTTACTTTTGGATTTGACTTTATTCTGGGCAAAAAAGCCTGAGGCTATTAAACGAACAGACAGACCATTGGTCGAAGGATATGCCTTTCTACTATGTGCTTACCTCTTTTCAATACTTTACCGGATCAGGTTCACCGTGCCACGTTGTACGTGCAACTGGCCGGCGATGTCTTTTCCCTGTACCATCCACACATAAGTTCCCACCGGCTGGGCTTGTCCATGAAAAGTGCCATCCCATCCGTCTTTCATACTTGTTGAATTGAATACCAGTTGTCCATACCGGTTGTAGATGCGCAGGTAGCTAAAGTCACTTATACCAACTGCTTTTACGCGAAACCGGTCGTTGTTGTTATCCCCATTGGGAGAAAAGACGTTGGGTACGTATATCGCCGGTCCTTTATAAGCTTCGATCTTTATGGTATCGGTCGTGGCGCACCCCATCGGCGTATAGGCCTTTAATACATAGTAAGTAGCCGACCTGATCATCGCCACCGGGTCTGCAATATTCGGGTCACTCAGTCCCGTGGCCGGCGACCATTGATACAACACACCACCTGACCCGTGGAGTGGTAAGGGGTGATCCATAATAACGGCCGTATCGTTTCCGGCAAAGGCTTTGGTCTCGAAAATATTGATGGGCATTTTAAGGGTATCGGAGTAACACCCGTTCTCTGCCTGCGCAAATACCTGCACATTGTACACCCCTCCTTTCTTATACAGGTAGGCTGTAGTAGCCGAACTATCACGGGCTCCATCGCCCGTCTGCCAATACCATTGCCGGATCGGGATCTGCGGTGTCAGGTTGTTACTGGCAAATTGTGCCGGCGTACGGAAACAGGTATCCCCTACTGCCATATCAATAACCGGCGATGGATTCATGGTGATACTTTGGGTGACCGGATCAGACACACAGCCTTCTTTCGTACGTACCTGCAACTTCACGGTATGCGCTCCATAGGTCAATCCCGATCCAAAATCGGGTTTAGGCTGTACGGCTACCGGATTGTTGTCTAATTGCCACTCCCAGGTATCGATGGTGCCGTATTGCACCTGTGAAAGGTCTTTAAATGGCACCACCGATTCATTGCAGTAGGGTGGTGGTGGCGGTTCAAATGCGGCCGTAGGTTTGGAGCCAATGGTGAGATTGGTCACGAAGGTATCGGACACACAGCCATTGTTGCCGAGGATATTCAGTTTTACCCGGTAAATACCAGGGGCAGCATAGGTATGTGGTGCCGGTGACTGCACCGAATCGATCGTACCATCACCAAAATCCCAGTACCACTTCACGATGCTGCCAAATGACAGGGACTTGTCGCGGAAGGCGATGGTAGCCGGAAAGCAGGTTAGTTGGTTGGCATCGAGTCCAAAGCCCGCATTGAGCGAGGTGCAGAACCGTTGCCGGTTGGAGGAGCCGCCGGTAGCGGCAGTAAAGCCCCAGTACACCATGGGGTTATTACCAAACACCTGACCTACCATGTCGATAGTGGCAGCGACTCTTTCGACGCCATCGATCTGTGCTGTGAGCTTCTGGGTGGTTGCATTCCAGGTAACCCGCAATACGTGAAACTGGCCATCTTCAATATTGTCGATGCCATCGATGGCCGACACGGGGCCAGCGAGGTTATTGGCGGAAGTATGATTTACATCCCCGTCGCGGTTGATGGAAATATGATCGTAGGAAGGGTCGTTTTGATTACCATTTTGCCAGGTATCGATAGGTATGCCGATCGAAGGGACGACACCGCCAAACCCCATGCCTTCACCGGTGGTACCGATGCTCAGACTGATGTTCTGCAAAACAAAAGCTATTCCGTCGGCGCCAGTGCCGTCTTTGGAACCGAGGTTGACATTGAATTTGAAATCAAAAGATTGGCGAAGATCGATCTGGGTCTTATTCCAGACAGAGCCTGCCTGGGTAGGCTGATCGTTGGTGAGCGTGTAGCAAAAGCAATTTTCAGCAAAAGCTACCCCATTGAGATAAGGGTCAAGCGATTGTCCTGCCGCCATAGCGCAGCTTAGCAGCATGGGAATAGTGATTAGCAATGCCCTCCTCATATAGCAGTGAACCGTGGCCCCTTAGATTAGTGTAAAATTATATTTATCGAACCCTATTAAAAGAAACACGGTCTGACCATAATGATCCGACCGTGTTTCAGTGTTCAGCCGCCAGGTACGACGGCTAAAGGCAAATAAACCTATAAGCTTTTATGCTACCAGCACACCTGCCGGTGTGCCTCAATAGTTTTATTCCCAGCCTTGTTTAGCAACTCCGGCTGCGATGGCGGCAAGCGCTTTCTCTTGTCCCAACAGGGTAGTTAGCTTGTTACCGTTACCATCATGGCCTTGTGCCATATAAGCTCCTTTGGCGGTTTTAGTAATGACTGCATCCTGAATGGGAACTCCTTTCTCCTTGGTCTTAACATTGTATGCAGTTAACTGTACATCTGCCATAATACAAACTTTAAATGGTTAGTAAAATAAAGTTAGTCTCTTCAAAAATGCGACCAGATTAACTTTAATTGATCGATAAATATACAGCTTTTTATAATATAGGTCAGCGACATTGATTTTCAGCAATTTGGGCCAATGCCATACTGGTGCAGCACTTGCAGATAAAAAGCTAATGGTTTATTTTAGTCACAGAATCACCATCGAGTTAACCAAGTATATGAAAAACAGTCTGATGTCTTTATCAATTGTATTCATGGCCACATTATGCCTTGCCCAAAACAGGCCTCCTCTGGCTACTATTGCAAAGTGTGCATTTGTTGAAAAGTCTATTATAATTACCCCACCAGGCGGCCAAATTAATAACGTACAACGAGTAAATGTGGCAAACAGCGACAAGTTCTTCGACGAGCTCATGAAGCCTTTTAAAGGAAAGGTGGTGTACATCGATTTCTGGGCACCCTGGTGCGGTCCGTGTATGCGCGAAATGCCTGCATCCAAAAAATTACAACAAGCGTTGAAAGGTAAAGACGTTGTATTTCTGTTCATCGGACTTAGCTGTTCTAAAGCTTCCTGGGAAAATACCATTCAGGAGAAGGGTTTTACCGGGGAGCATTTTTATGCCGGTGAAAACGAGGCCAAGATGTTGGCGGAAAAATTCAATATTTCGGGTATTCCCCGTTATGTACTTGTAGACAAGCAAGGTAATGTAGCCGATGGTAACGCACTTCGTCCCAGTGACAAGAGCAAGCTGCTGAAAAAGATCGATGGATTGTTGAAGAAGTAAACCATCCCTGCCTATAATACGAAGGGCGACCCGTGGGTCGCCCTTCGTATTATAGATCGTTTACTGATTATCTCAGCGCACTGGTATCAACTCTTGAAGGCGTGTCTTTACCGGCCACGATGGAAGTAGAACTGATGGCGATCGCCTTGATGATCTCCGTCATATTCTTCATGTTCAGTGTCTCGAATTCGTCGTCGAGCGTATGGTAGAATTTCTCGCTGTCCATTTTCGACGTAGAGATCGTATGGGCAGGTACTCCTAAACGAGCCAAGGTTGCATTGTCTGACCGGTAGAACAATTGCTGCTCGGGGTAAGGGTCGGGATAAAACTTGAATTTGGAACCTTCCAGGTTCTTCTCCAGGATCTTGCCCATATCCGTTTTCTCGTATCCGGTGATATAGGCTGAGTTATCGCCCCATTTGCTGTCTGTACCGATCATCTCGATGTTGAACATCGCCATTACCTGTGCAGCTTCAAACTGGCGGGAGAAATATTGTGCGCCAAATCCACCCGATTCTTCTGCGGTGAAAGTAGCGAATACGATGGTCCTTTCGTTGTTCTTTTGTTTGGCAAAATAATGAGCCAACATGATCACCGCAGTCGTTCCTGCTGCGTCGTCATTGGCGCCATTGTAGATAGAGTCCCCGGCTGCATTGGGCTGCTTGGCTATCCCCAGGTGATCGTAGTGACCAGAGAAGATCACATACTCGTTGGGTTTGCTTTTGCCTGGCAGAATTCCTACTACGTTGCTCAATGGCATCGTGGTTATTTCCTGCGCAAATTCAATGCTGTAGCTGGCAGGCGTTTCCTGGGTAAGTACCCCCACTACGTTGGCGGTGGGTGCAAAAGAGGTAGAACGACGCTTCAATGCCGTAAATAAACGACGGTTGCTGGTGTCTACGGCCAGGAGATAATTGCCGGTTGTTTTGGTAACACGGCCGTATACTGCATACAAACTATCTTTCGGTACTGTAATTACCTGGTATTTGGAATCTTGTGTAATATTCAGTGCAGGGCTGGCGGTAATGGCTACAATCTCCTGCTCGGTCAGGGGTTTTCCATTCAAGGTACCCTTGGCCGATATTGGTTTGGTGCGCAGCATATCGAACTTCTGCAAATAGGAATCAGCGCTACCAGGTTTCAGGCCGGCTTTTTGGAACTCGCTGGCTATAAAGGCAGCAGCCTTCTCTATACCGGGTGTAAATGGTGCCCTACCCTGCATATCATCAGCAGATAGGACTTTCTCCACCCGCGATACAGTCTTTTCGTTTATGATCTTGTTGATTGACTGAGAAAAGGCGGTTGTGCCGGCAGTCAGGGCGGCAATAGCTAATACGTAGTTTTTCATCATGTGCTCTAAAAAGGGTTATCAGGCTTTATAAACTCATCATTTCTTTGAACTTAACCGTTTGTCGACGGCTGACTTCGATCTTCTCGCCCCCTTTCAATTCCAGTAACAGTCCACCATTGAAATAGGGCTCGATCTTATCGATGAGGCGAAGATTGACAATATGCTTTCGGTTGGCGCGGAAAAATGTTTTCTCATCGAGCCGTTCTTCCAGGGCATTGAGTGACTTCAGGATCAACGGCTTGTTGGGGCCAAAATATACTTTGGCGTAGTTACCGACGCTCTCGAACAGGCGGATCTCCGACAGTTTTACAAACCAGCAACGCTCGCCATCTTTTACGAATACCTGGTCATTTTCACTGAGAATGGACCGGTTGACATTAACGGGTAAAGGGCTTACATCTCCTCTTTCGTCCTGCATGTGCAGCTTTTGGATGGCATCCGCCAGTCGTTTGGGTTCTACCGGCTTGAGCAGGTAATCCAGTGCGTTTACCTCAAAAGCTTTCAAGGCGTATTCGTCGTAAGCGGTGGTGAAGATCACATTGGGCGTTCTGTCCAGCTCGGAAAGCATATCGAAACCAGTTTTACCGGGCATCTGAATATCCAGGAAAACGAGGTCGGGGTTGATGCTGTCTATCTTCTCAATGCCTTCCCCGGCATTGGCCGCTTCGGCTACCACTTCAATCTCTGGAAATTCCATCAGCAGTTTCTTCAGTTCATTCCGGGCGAGCCTTTCGTCGTCGATTATAATCGCTTTGATCATACGTCCATTATTTTAATTCAACAGGGATCTGGATCCTGGCTTCTACCAGCCCGGTATCTACCTGTTTAATTTCAAAGTTAGCTTTTCCGCCAAATAATAACTGCAGCCGGTTACGGGTACTTGACAAACCAAAACCATCGCCATTCATATGCCCGTTGAGGGAGCCCGAATTCAATACTATAAGTTCATGGAAATCATTCTTGAAGTCTGACACCACTTTTACAATGCCGCCACTCACCTGCTTGCCAATGCCGTGTTTGATGGCATTTTCCACCAGGGTTTGCAGCATCATGGGCGGTACCGGTTGATCGAGGGTGTCCTCATCTATCTGGTACTCTATCCGCAAACGATCTTCAAACCTGATATACTCCAGGGCCAGGTAGTCTTTTACAATGTTCAGTTCCTTCTCAAAAGGTACGGTTTCCAACTTCTCGGCTTGCATGCTGCTGCGCAGGATGTTACTGAGTTCCGTTATGGCATTTCTGGCCCGGTTGGGGTTTTCGTCGATCAGGGCCCGGATGCTGTTGAGGGCGTTGAATATGAAGTGGGGATTAATGTGCGACTTGATGGTCTTTAGTTCCAGTTCTTTTACCAGCGACTCCAGCTTGAGGGTATCTACCTGCTGGCGACGGCTTTTTTCGATATAGTGGTAGAAGTAGTATAAGAGGATCCAGGGGATCATGAATATGCCAATGTTAAGTACGTTGGCAAAAAGGCGGGTGGAGAAATCCAGTTTATTCTTATTCTCGAAATGGAACAGTTCATAGGCCCCTAACACCAACAGACCGTACAGGATACTGGTTACTACCACCGCAGCTCCCAGCCTGGTCACCATTTTCTCGATCGGGAGCAGGAGCCAGTTGGTGCGTTTCAGGAACTCGCGTAGTATATGGGTACTGACGATACCTGACGTGATATAGATCAGGATTCGATACAGGTAGGTTTGAGAGATCTCTTCCTTAAATGTAATCGCATAAAACAACATGGAAAGACCTACCAGGCCCCAACCACCTAACTGGCATAGCCAGTAATATGAATTTCTTTTCGCCATCTCTGAATTTGGGTCTTAGCAAAACTATACATTTGAATAGCCCTCCTGCTTTAAATAGGATATATGGCAAAATAGCAAGGCTATCGGCAGTCTGGTCACCCTCCTTTGTTCTCCTAATGTACGTCATTCTGTTAAAAATCAATCCACTGCATCAATTTTGCCGCGATATTGCGCATGGGCTGGCTGGTGGCCGGATGCGGGAAAACACTACATCCTTTGAGGAAAGCCGCAAACCCTGAAATTCAGGCGATAAAATAGTATTTTTGTCCTTAAATTTTTCCAAATGGAAATTGCGCCCGGCCCCTTGCTAAAAACGATCAACTCTCCTGCGGACATGAAGCAGCTCACCCGCGAGCAGCTTCATCAGCTGTGCGACGAGTTGCGCCAATATATCATCGACGTGGTCAGTGTGCATGGTGGGCATTTTGCCGCCAGCCTTGGCGTGGTCGAACTATCTGTTGCTCTTCATTATGCGTATAACACTCCCTATGACCAATTGGTATGGGACGTGGGTCACCAGGCGTACGGTCACAAGATCCTGACGGGCCGCCGCGACCAATTCAGCACCAACCGTAAGTATAATGGGTTGAGTGGTTTTCCCAAGCGTTCGGAAAGTGAGTATGATACTTTTGGCGTGGGGCACTCTTCTACTTCCATATCGGCCGCTTTGGGGATGGCCATGGCTGCCCGCCATAAGGGTGAAAACCGTAAGTCGGTGGCTGTCATCGGCGACGGCTCTATGACGGCAGGTATGGCTTTCGAAGCCATGAACCATGCTGGTGTAACTGACGCCGACATGCTCATTATCCTCAACGATAACAACATGAGCATCGACCCCAATGTTGGTGCGCTGCGTGAATACCTGACCGATATTTCCACTTCGCCTACCTATAACCGCCTAAAGGACGATATCTGGAAGGCTTTGGGCAAACTGCCCGTTGGCAAGAATTTTACCCGCGATATGGCGAGTAAACTGGAACACAGCGTGAAAGGGTTTGTCAACAAAAACAGCAATCTCTTCGAAGCGTTGAAGCTCCGGTATTTTGGACCGATCGATGGCCATAACATTACCAAACTGGTTGATACCCTGCAGGACCTCAAGAAAATCCCTGGTCCGAAGATCCTGCACATTATCACCGTGAAGGGTAAAGGTTATTCACTGGCAGAAAAAGATCAAACCAAGTGGCATGCACCCGGCCTGTTTGACAAGATCACCGGGGAGATCTATAAGAAGACTTACGAGACCAAACAACCACCCAAATACCAGGATGTTTTTGGACATACGATCATTGAGCTGGCAGAGATGAACAATAAGGTATTCGGGGTTACCCCAGCCATGCCTTCTGGCTCTTCTCTCAAGTTCATGATGGAAAAGATGCCCGACCGGGCTATCGATGTAGGTATTTGTGAACAACATGCCGCGACCCTCAGTGCAGGTATGGCTACGCAGGGCCTCAAAGTGTTTTGCAATATCTATTCTTCCTTCATGCAGCGTGCGTATGACCAGGTTGTGCACGATATAGCTATTCAAAAACTACCTGTCATTCTCTGTCTCGACCGTGCTGGTTTGGTAGGCGAAGATGGCCCCACGCACCATGGCGCCTATGACATCCCTTACTTCCGTTGTATCCCCAATATGGTGATCAGCGCCCCCATGAATGAAGCCGAACTGCGTAACCTGATGTATACTGCGCAGTTGGACAGCAATAAATATCCCTTTGTGATTCGCTATCCCAGAGGGGAAGGCGTGATGCCGGAATGGAAAACAACTTTCGAGGAAGTTACCATTGGCAAGGGTCGTAAACTGAAAGACGGTAGCGACATTGCTATCCTTACCCTTGGGCACCCTGGCAATTTCGCTACGATGGCTATCCGGGAATTGAAAACTGAGGGATTGAACCCTGCGCATTATGATATGCGCTTCGTCAAGCCTTTGGATGAAGAAATGCTGCACGAAGTATTCAGCAAGTATGATAAGGTGATCACTGTGGAAGATGGCACCATCGTTGGTGGATTTGGCAGCGCGATCCTGGAGTTTATGGCTCAACATAACTACCGTGCTACCGTGAAGATGCTGGGTATACCCGATCGACTGGTTGAGCATGGTACTCCGAAAGAACTTCACCGCGAATGTGGTTATGATGCCATCGGCATCGCCCAGGCAGCCCGGGAACTGATGAAGGACAAGATCACTGTAGGCGCCCTGCTGCAATAGGTTTTTGCAATCTTTAACAAGTTATTCTTACAACTATTTTATGGAGACGCGTTGTTATGGCATCTGAACAGATGCCATAACCCCTTCTTCATGAAACGGATTGTTGTACGCTCTATTGCCTTTCTCCTCTTACTACTACTGATAGCCGGCGGCTGGTATTACTATAAGATGAAGTCTCCACCAGCCAACACGCCAGGTCGGCTGGCTGCACTGAATAGCGATGCGGGCTTATTGGTTAAACTATCCTCCCGTGCCCGGCAAGCCAGGCAATTTGCAGCCCTGAAGAAATACAATACCACTGTTTGCTTTCTCATCGATATGAGTATACCCTCCGGCAGCAACCGGATATTTGTATATAATCTCGTCAAGGACTCCCTTCTCGATGCGGGATTGGTAACAGAAGGCAGTTGTAGCAAAGGAAACCGGTTTGGCAACGAAGTAGGCTGCGGTTGTACCTCTCTCGGTAAATATAAGATCGGTAGTGCTTACCAGGGAAAATTCGGATTGGCCTATAAGCTACACGGGCTCGACCAAACCAACAGCAACGCCTTCAAACGGTTTGTGGTATTGCATTCGCATGACTGCGTGCCCGCCAGCGAAGTAGATCCGTATCCCATCTGCCGCAGTGAAGGATGCCCTACGGTGGCTCCCTATTTCTTACAAAAACTGGCCGCAACGATCGACGGATCGTCACGGCCAGTACTATTATGGATCTTTGAATAGGTCAGGTCTTAATAACTCAATACACCCATTTTCCCGATTTCGTATTTGCGAATAGCTTTCTGTATTTCTTCGAAACTGTTCATCACGAAAGGACCATATTGAACGACCTTTTCCTTGATGGGCTCACCGCCAAATACGATAAAGCTTACATCCTCGACTGCTGATAACACCAGCTGGTCGCCATCGATATGAAAATCGGTCAGTTGACCAGCTTTTACTTCCTGCCCCAGCAACCTCAATTTTCCATCCAGCACATAGACGGCGGCGGTATGCGAGGGGTCAACGGGAAGCGAAAATAGCTTACCAGCTTTTACTTTAATATGGTGCAGAAACATGGGTGTATGGGTGCTGATGGGGGAAGTTTGTCCATTGTAGGAGCCTATCAACGTTTTGACCCATACACCATCGGCCTCCTGCACAGGCAGGGTTGCCGAAGCATAGTGGCGGAATGAGGCATCCAGGGTTTTCTTATCGGCTGGCAGGTTGATCCACAGTTGTATCAACTGCACTGTTCCGCCTTTTCGCAAAAAGGCATCCGTAGGGCCTTCGGAGTGTACCACCCCGTTGCCGGACGTCATCCAATTGATATCGCCGCCATGGGCCACCTGGTCGTGCCCTTTGCTGTCGCGGTGAAAAAACTCTCCGTCCAGCAGGTAGGTCACTACTTCAAAACCAGCATGCGGATGCGGAGGTATTCTCAGCTCTGCGCCTGGTGTAACTACATTTGGTTTCACGTGGTGAATCAACAGAAAAGGATCTACCTGTTTTAGGGTACGGGTAGGCAATACATCCCTGATCTTAAAAGGACCGACGGAGGTATTGGTCGAATCTGTGATCTGCGCTACTGTTCTGGTAGTCATAAAACAACTCCTTTACATTTAAGAACCCGTAAAAAAATAGATTAGCGTTTAAACGTCAATTATCATACCCTTTGCCATCTGGCAGTAAATACGGCATTTATACGCCTTATAGACAGGCGGTAGACAAGTTTTACGCCGATTAGTCAGGCACGTAAAACGCATTAAGGGTTGGGAACCTGGAGTTGTTGATAACAGGTTGTCAACCATGACTATATCAAGTAAAACACTTATGAAAATGCGCCTTTAATACGGGAGCGGTACGGGAGCGCTATGGGAGCGGCATGGATGCGCCGCCGTAGCGGTAGGGGACCGATACGTGGTTTATGCTCCAAAAATAGTGGTGGGTGCTTTATTCTTTTTCAGGATTATCCGCTGCATCGGTCTCCTCGGCCTGATCGTCGCCCAGGTCGGTATCGAGGTCTTCCTGTGCCTTGGACTCGTGCTCTTCGCTGCCTTCCTCCGGCTCATCACCCTCCTTCTCGCTATCCATCTCATTTTTGGAGGCCTGGTTAAACAGGTTGTCGTCTTCGTCCTGGTTGAACAGGTCATTATCGGCAGAATCGTGCACACTGGTACCTGGAGCAAACAGGCCTTCCAGCGGTATTTCTGCCTTAGGAGGCTCCATTCCCAGGGTTCGCGCATCGAATACAGGATCTTCTTCGCGGTGTTCGTTGAATTCGAGAATGAAATTATTGCGGCCTTCTCCTACCATCAGCGACATATAGCGCATCTGCACCAATTCGAGCATGGAGAGGAAAAGGAAGATGGCATGTATGCGGTCTTCGCAGATATTGAAGACTTTATCAAACGACATTACTTTCTCCTTCTTCACCTGGGTCAATACGTACTCCCGGCTGTTATCCATGGTGTAGTTGTATTGCACCACGGTATGGACGGGTTTGGTACGGGTACGCGCTTCCAGTTTCTTCATGACCTTTTCGAAGGTCTTCATCAGTTTGAAGAGCGTGATCGTCTGGATCTCTGTACCCTCGCCAGATTCTTCTCCGATGGTGGACAGGTCTTTCTGGAGGTTACCCCGTCTTACCATCATCATCCGAATGGACTCCATTTCGGCCATCTTAACTGATGCCTCTTTGAAGCGCTTGTATTCCAGGATCTTATCAACCAGTTCCTGACGGGGATCGATTTCGTTACCCTGGGCATCCAACTCTTTACGTGGCAGCAGCATTTTGGCCTTGATACGCATGAGGGTGGAAACGAACAGGATGAACTCGCTCGATAACTCGATGTTCAGTCTTTCCCCGCTGTGGATATACTCCATGAAGTCTTTGATGATCTTCGTGATGGGAATATTATAAATATCCAGCTCATCCCGTTCGATGAAGAATAACAGGAGGTCAAACGGGCCTTCAAACTGCGGCAACTTGATCTGGTAACTGGATTGATTCACGCGTGCTTGTTTATTGTTAGATAACCCGGGACCTAAAAAGAAAGTCCGAAAGCACAGATCATCAACCTGTTGCTATCGGACCCACTCCTGCGGGGAGTTTATTGTTCACCGCTGGCGGCTGGGCCGAGCGGACAAATGTAAGCAAATCCCCGGTTAGAATTTGGCAGAAAAACCCACAGCCAGCAGTGACCTGATCTGTGTTCCGGGAGACTTATTGTCGGGACCAAACTGGCGCACATCATCGTCATATATAAGATCCAGGTTATAAGTAACACTCAGAAATTTATTCACTTTCATGACGATGGCGTTGGTCCAGAATACGTCGATGTTTTGTGGTTTGGAGCCAATTTCCTCGATGTCCAATTGATCGGGACCAGTGGGCGTAAACCGATATGTTTTCAGGTAGTTGGAATACAGGTCCAGGCGGCTTTTGTAGGTCACGTTTTTGAAGATCTCTTTTTCAAAATTGACGGAGGCATAGGCGCCTGCTTCGCACTTTACCTTCCGGGCCGGATCTACTCCGTAAAAGGTAGACAGGGGCGCTTCGAAGCCGCCACCATCCGGTCCGGGATCGCCGTTGGGGTAATAGTAACTTTTGGGGTCATTGGTCACGAATACGAAACGAGTAGAGATAGGGGAAAAGAACACGCTGAAATAGCTGGTCGGATGCCAGTCAAAACCGGGTGCGATGACGAGGTAAGCGGGGGCAAACAGGCCGGATATCCTGCGTTTGTACCCTTTGCTACGATAGTCGTAATCAAAACCATCCGAGAACTGACTTCGGAAGTTGACTACACCGGCCACACTTAGGGTTTTGTTGAGCTGATGGCCAGCCTTGCTATACAAGTCTATCTTGTCATCGGTTTTGCGAACGCCTTGTGAGGTTGTGTTTACCATGGCGTATCCGAGATCAAGGTTATTGTCCCAATAGAATTTGCCTTTCTTGTAGTTGGCATATACGCTGAGGTAGGCAGCTGTGGTGAAGGAGAACTTTTCGGCACCTGCTGCCCAGTTCTTACTACCGCCCTGCCCTACGTTCAGGGAAAACATTCCACCTTTCTTCCAACCTGATTTATGGGAAGTATCCTGTGCGAGCTTTTTTTCAGACTGTGCTTTCATGTCTTTTACGCTAGCGTCCTGTGCGTGTGATACGATACAGGGCATGGCCAGGAGTATGAGTAAAATGAACTTTCTCATAAAGTATGATTTGATTATGGTAAAGACCGCTTACCTGATCAGTAAGCTGCAATGAAAAGACTATCCTTTTTTCTTGAGTTCGTCGCGAATCTCGACTAGTAATTTCTCGGTTGGAGTTGGAGCTGGGGGAGCTGCGGGGGCGGCTTCTTCTTTCCTTTTCACCCGGTTCATAAATTTGATCAGGAGGAACAAAGCAAAGGCCACGATCAGGAAATTGAGAATCGCAGATATAAACAGACCGATCTTAACGGTACCGAATACTACAAAATCGTCCAGCTTACTTAAGTGAGCGGCTTCCAAAGCGGGTTTGAGGATAAGGGGAGTAATCACATCTTCAACCAATGAACTGACGATCTTTCCAAAAGCAGCTCCAATAATTACACCGACAGCCAGGTCTACGACATTGCCTTTCATGGCAAACTCCTTGAATTCTTTCATCATGCCCATATTGATACGTTTTAAAGTGAAGGATAAAATCTATAGTAAATTAAATAATACATAAGACATGGCAATGGCAATCATTTACCCATTACGAAATAATTCCGTCGGCTCTATTGATCTATAATAATATGGGACAATATTGTTTAAGTAATCCAATCAATAAATACCAACAGCCGGCACATATTATAAAAAACAGGCCAGCTTGTTGTGCAAGCATCCAGTAACTCTACTCAGGAGGTTTCTCAACTTTGGGAAGTCGCATCAAATAGCAACAATGCCAGCTTGAATATTAAGCGATCAACTTAAAATGCAGGGTTGGATTTCTTCAAACCGGGATATTGCATGTCCAGCTTTTTCAGCGTATTTAATAACGTCGATGAAATCAGGTATTCTTTGTACCAATTCTGATCGGCTGGTACGATCGTCCACGGTACATCATTACAATATTCGAAGCAATCTTCATAGGCCTCGCGGTATTCCTTCAGCAATTTTGCTTCCTTAAAATCACTTTCGTTGTATTTCCATTGCTTCGTGCGGTCCTGGATCCTTTCCTGTAGTCGTTCCTGTTGCTCTTCGGCAGACACATGCAGGTAAAATTTCAGGATCCTGGTATTGTTGTGTTCTTCCAGCAATTGCTCAAAATCATTGATGGCTTTCATCCGCTTCTTCGCCATATCGTCGTCGATCCATTTGTGTACCCGTGTAATAAGGATATCTTCATACTGCGACCGATTGAACACCTGGATCATCCCTCTGGCCGGCGCCGACTCGTGCACCCTCCACAAGAAATCATGGCTCAACTCGGCTGCCGTTGGTGTTTTGAATGACTTTACCGTAACGCCCTGTGGATTCATCGACGTAAACACATTGCGCACTACACCGTCCTTTCCACTGGCATCGGGCCCTTGCAGGATCACCAGAATCGCATGTTTCGACTCCGCATACAGCAGGTTTTGCAGTTCATCGAGCTCTTGCAGGACACCTTGCGTTTTAAGCTTGGTCGCTTCCTTGTCAAATTCTTTCGGTGCTCTTGTGGAAATGTCTGCGAGTTTGATCCTGCCCATAGTCAATGGTTTGATACAATTAAGGTATTCTATTTTACGCGTCCGGCAAAGCTATAGATGCCCGGGGTTTGCCTGCAAAAAAAAGCCACTTCGCGGGGAAGTGGCTACTATATTCAAACCGGATGCCAGGGACTATACGGTCATGATGTCTTTTTCTTTCGCAGCCAGGTGCTTGTCGACCAGTGCGATAAACTTATCAGTTAGCGTCTGCATATCTTTTTCAGCATCTTTGGCCGCATCTTCGCTCAGGCCATCTTTCTGGAGTTTCTTGATCTGCTCCATAGCATCCCGGCGAATGTTCCTGATGGCCACCTTGGATTGCTCGCCTTCATTCTGGGCGCGCTTTACCAGGTCGCGGCGCCGCTCCTCTGTTAAGGGAGGCATGAACAACCTGATGACTATGCCGTCGTTTTGTGGGTTGATCCCAATATTTGAATTGATGATGGCGCGCTCGATGGGTTGCAGCATATTGCGCTCCCAGGGCTGAATGCTCAGGGTGCGGGCATCGGCAACGGTGATATTACCTACCTGGTTGATTGGGGTGGGAGTTCCATAATAATCGACTACAATACCATCAATAATGGTGGGGGTGGCTTTACCCGCACGCACCTTTACCAGTTCTGATTCCAGGTGACTGATGGCTTTGTCCATGGCTTCCTGCGCATGTGCTTCAATAATATTTAACTCGTCTGACATAATTTATTGATTGTTGATGCGCTGCAAATGTAGGAAGAATACAGAATTTACCCACCAGAATACGATCTATCTACACACATTCAGAACATCTGTCCAGTGTCTTCATCACTGAAAATCATGTTATTTACTTCAAAAGGGATGAAATTGGCTAGTTTTTCTGCTCCAGGATGGTATCCTTGGTCAGCGGAACGATGCGTGAATTATTGCTATTATCCGGCTTGACAGTTCTTGCTACAAACAGGCGCGGACGTGGGCGGGTATAATACAATGCCGCAATGCCACTGAAGAAAATCAACAGAATGGCCAGGATGATCCAGGTGCAACCGGCATCCCGCAGCGCATAAGACACGACGATCGCCAGCAAATTGATGGTTACCAGCGTCAGTGTAATGGTTCGGTGTGAAAGTCCTTTATCGAGCAACAGGTGGTGCACATGGTTACGGTCCGGGCTGAAAGGCGATCGGCGGCTTACGATACGGATGGCAAATACCCGTAATGTATCCAGCAAAGGAATCATTAGGATGGCGAATCCAATGGCGGGAGAAGCAGCGATGGGGTATGGTACGCTAACTGCGTTGGCGACCTCGATGAACTTGACGACCAATATCGAATTGATCAACCCGATCATGAGCGACCCCGTATCCCCCATAAAGATCTTGGCAGGGTGAAAGTTAAATATCAGGAATGCTGCCAGGCTACCCGCCAGTGCGAAGGCCAGGATGGAATAAGCCGGCATATTGATCTGCAGGAAATAGAAACCAAAAACAGTCGAAGCCATTAAACCGAGGCTACCTGCCAACCCGTCGATACCATCGATGAGGTTGAAGGAATTGATGATCACGATCACGGTGAAATAGGTCAGCAACAAGCTGAACGATTCCGGCAGTTCATGGATCCCCATAAACCCGTGCATGCTCCTGATCTGGACGTTACCCTTGTAGATGATCAGGAATGCTGCCAATACCTGCCCGATGAACTTCTTGATGGGCGATATAACGAGGATATCATCCTTGAGTCCCAGGAAGAAGATCACGAAACTGGCTGCGAGGAAATATTGAAATTCGGGAGATGTGTGAAATTGAATAGCGATCAAACAGGCCATTACAAAGCCTGCAAATATCCCCAACCCACCCAGGGATGGAATTGGATTCTGATGGATCTTTCTTTCGTTCGGTAAATCAAACAGCTTCTTTCTTTCCGCTACAGTTATAATAACCGGGATGGCCAAAAATGTAATAGTAAAAGAAATAGCTATTGATAGTAATACATCAAACATTAGCCTGGTTTTGGTGACCAAATTTATCTACGTGCTGCTAATCAGGGCCGTTGGGGCAAATTTGGTGCCGGCAGCAAAACTACGGCCTATTTCCCAAATAACAACTTCTCTAATAAGTACTTTATTGTTAATCGTAACGTTTAGTTGCCAAAAACAATAAAAAAATTAGCCCTGTTTATGGGTCAAAAGCAAATTCATGTAGTTTTGCTTCCACATTTAAAGTTAGCTTATGCCCCCATTAAAAGACATTGCCTCTCAGATCAGGCGTGATATAGTTCGGATGGTTCATGGCGCAGCCAGCGGCCACCCAGGTGGTTCACTAGGATGTACAGATTACTTTACTGCCCTGTACTTTAAAGTAATGAAGCACAATCCGCAGTTCAACATGGATGCTACGAACGAAGACGTTTTCGTTTTATCCAACGGACATATCTCTCCCGTATACTACTCTACCCTGGCCCGCGCAGGTTATTTTGATATCAAAGAACTGGCTACTTTCCGTAAGCTGAATTCCAGGCTGCAGGGCCACCCCGCCACGCATGAGCACCTGCCTGGTATCCGTATGGCCAGCGGCTCGCTGGGTCAGGGAATGAGCGTTGCCATTGGTGCAGCCCTTACCAAAAAGCTGAATGGAGAGAACACTGTCGTGTACTCTTTACACGGAGATGGAGAGCTGGACGAAGGCCAAAACTGGGAAGCCATCATGTTTGCTGCTCACCACAAGGTGGACAATCTCATTTCTACTGTGGATTGGAATGGACAGCAGATCGATGGACCAACCAAGAAAGTTATGAACCTGCTGGACCTTGGCGCCAAGTTCGAAGCTTTCGGCTGGGAGATCATCCGCCTGGAAAAAGGCAACGATCCCGACGAAGTTGCGGCTACGCTTGAAAAAGCGAAGACATTCGTAGGCAAAGGAAAACCCATCGTTATCCTGATGACCACTGCCATGGGCGCTGGTGTTGATTTCATGCAAGGTTCACACGAGTGGCATGGTATCGCCCCTAACGACGAGCAACTGGCCAAAGCGCTGGCACAATTGCCCGAAACACTCGGCGACTATTAATCGATCGACAAAATCATACAAAAAGCCGGAATGAGTGGTCACTCGTTCCGGCTTTTCTATTTATCGACGTCTCAACTTTTTGAGACACCATAGCCAATTTTTTTGATTCCAGCGGATCCTTACTCCCGAAATCCGGGGTTAAACCATGCCATGGGTATATCTGCCTCGAAGCCGCCGCTATCGCTCGCTATCCTACGCTCCAATCTCCCTTCCCGGATAAATCCCAGCTGCTCGTAAAAGCGAATGGCGCGATCGTTGCTTTCCTTGGCCACCAGCTCAACCCGCAAAATACCGGGATGTCGGGTCTCTACTTCCTGCAAAAAGGCCTGAAAAAGATGGCGACCAATGCCTTCTTGCTGAAAAGCGGGATGTACGACCACCGTCAGTTCAGTCAACACATGGCCGAATACGGCTGGCTCCATACGAGCTGCATGTATCTCCGCCACGAGCAACCCATTTACGGACTCCTGGGCTACCAGGAGGATACCATGATCCGTGCTTTTCTTGATGAAAGATCGCACGTAGCTATCAGTTACCTCAGCCGTTTTGCGGGCAATGCCACTCCCCTTTAGGGTTACGGCGTGGTACAAAGCCCGGATGGCTTCCAGGTCATCGAGGGTGGCAAAGCGAATTTCGACAGGCTGCATAGTTGAAGATTTATCGATGTCGGATGGACCATTCCCGGTTAGCTCTTCAGTTCGATCGGCTGGAAGGCTGCTTTACGCGAAGGGAACCAGGAGGCCAGGAAAGCGATCAGCATGACGGTACAGATGGTCAACAGGAAATCACCAGGCACCAGTTGAACCGGATAATAGTTGATCAGGAAGGTGCCTCCTTCCAGGGGTATCAGGTGAAACTGCACCTGGGCCCAGCAAAAGCCAACGGCCAACAATATGCCCGTAACCGCTCCCAGTCCGGCCAGTAGGAGTCCTTCACTGAGAAATATCTTTTGAATGAGCCCCCGGTTGGCGCCCATGGCTTTCAGTACCTGGATATCCTTTTGCTTTTCCAATACCAGCATCGTCAGTCCGCCGATCATGGTAAAAGCTGCTACGATGAGCATGAGGGTCAGGATGCCATAGATCGCCCATTTCTCGAGGGTCATTACGCTATACAGGCTTTTATTTTGTTCGTACCGCGTCGCTACGACATAGTCTTTACCGAGCAATTGCCGGATCTGTTTGGCGGCAGCATCGGCCTTGTCTTCGTCGGTGAGTGCCACTTCTACCTGGCTATATTGATTGGGCTGTAGCGACAGCATACGCCGCATGAAGTCGATGTTGGTGATCGCGTACTTATTGTCGATATCTGCCTGGATGAGAAATGCACCAGCTGTATTAATATTCTCTGCCGCTACCGACTGGTAGAGATCGGTAGCACTGGTCGACTCTCCGCCTCTGAAAATATAGGCCAGCAACGGGTACAGGTTTCTGTCAGATGCGACTCCCAAACCTCCCTCTACGCCATTCCCCAGCACAATGAATGGCCGGTCGCCCGTGCCGATATTGTATTCGCCGCGGACCATGTTTTCCGATACGCCAGTCACTTTTGCATACCCCTCATCGACGCCCTTCAGCACCACGGGATACTGAATATCGTCGTTGAGCAGCAGGGTCTTTTCTTCGATCACCCGGGCATATCCGACAACATCCTTGATGCCACCAATCTGTTTCAATTGCTCAGGAGTGAGCGTGATCGATTTGCTACCCTGCTGGGGGGAGATCAGAATATTCGGATAGAAGGAGGAGTACAGTGATTTTACGAGTCCTTCGAACCCATTGAATACACTCAGCACGACGATAAAGGCAAACGTGATACACATAATCGCCACCATACTGATCCAGGAGATGATATTGATCGCATTGGTAGACTTCTTTGCTTTAAAGTAGCGCCAGGCAAACAGGAAATTCATGTCGGAGATAGCATTTAGGAGGAATAATGGTTGGGGGTAGATCAGGCGGTTCCAGGTTTATCCGGCACCTTCTTCACCCTTTTTCTCCTCGTTGATCTTTTTGAACACGTCTTCCATTTTGAACACATGATCGAGGGTATCATCTATGTAAAACCTGAGTTCGGGCATACGACGAAGTTGCTTGCCTACTTTGGTGGTCAGTTCTTTCTTGATCTCCCAGGCCCGCTCCTCGATCTTCGCCAGGGCTGCCTTGGCGTCGCCTACCTGGAAGAGGCTCAGGTAAATACGGCACTCCAGCAGATCGGGCGTCATTTTTACGGACACGATCGATACCATACCGCCGTTGACCATGGTGAGGCCCAGCCGCTGAAATATCCCGTTCAATTCTTCGTTTAACAGGCCGGCCACTTGCTTTTGACGCTTCCCTTCTTGCATATCATTAACGATTTAATCGTGGTAAAATTAGTTACTTTGCGCTGTTTATCACCATTTCAGGCTACGATTTGCCCTAATATACGGTCGGGAAGACTGGTGGGATGCAGGAATGGATGCCTAATATTTGAACCATTTTAACATACATGAAGCGTTTTTCGACGATTTTAAAGTACCTGAAGGATAGAAAGGGACAAATTGGCCTTTATTTCGTATTCAATCTGCTCTCGATTGTTTTCTCGATCGTTTCGCTGGGTATGCTCAGCCCCTTTCTGAAATTGCTGTTTGACAAAAACCCCGAAAGAATTGCCCGCCCGGAAGGTGTTGAGTTTTCAGCCACCAGCGTTTTACAGCATGTTCAGTATATTTTGCAATCGCTCATTGAAGAACACAATAAGGTATACGCCCTGGTTTTTATCTGTATTCTTGTATTGGTATCTATCTTTTTTAAGAATTTATTTACCTACCTGTCATTCCGCGTACTTGCTCCCATGCGCAATTACGTAATGACCCGGCTGCGTAGTGACCTGTACGTAAAGATACTGGAGCTGCCTATTGGCTATTTCACAGAGCAGCGCAAAGGCGACATCATCAGCCGTATGAGCAACGACGCCAATGAAGTAGAATGGAGTGTGATGAGTACGTTGGAAGGTCTTATCCGTGAGCCGCTCACCATACTGATCATCCTTTTCTGTCTCGTCTTTCTTAGCCCGCTATTAACCTTATTTGTATTTGTATTGTTGCCCATTATGGGCTTCGTCATTGGCCGCCTAAGCCGTTCGCTTAAAAAGCAATCCGGACAATCGCAAGAGAAATTGGGTGTACTGATGTCCATTCTGGATGAAACCCTTACCGGCCTGCGTGTGATCAAAGCCTTCAATGCCGAGAAAATCCTGCAAAACAAGTTCATCAACAACAACCATGAGCTCAATCATATCCGAAACAAGATGAACTTCCGCCGCGATCTGGCATCACCCATGTCTGAATTTTTAGGAGTTGTGGCATTGTGTTCTATTTTGTGGTTTGGCGGTAGCATGGTACTGGATGGCAATGAACAAAGCCTTGGACTCAACGCAAGTGGATTTATCACTTATATCCTGCTGTTCACGCAGATCATCAACCCGGCCAAATCGCTCTCTACCGCCTTCTACAATGCGCAACGTGGTAGTGCGGCTATTCAGCGGATTGAAGAAGTACTGTCGGCCCCCATAGTTGTGGACGAAGTCGCCAACCCGAAAACACTTACCGGCTTCAATGATAAGATCGAGTTTCGCAATGTCACTTTCAAATACGACGACGTTACCATCCTGGATGACATCAACCTTACCATATCGAAAGGAAAAACGGTAGCACTCGTTGGCTCCTCCGGTGCAGGTAAGTCAACACTGGCCGATTTGGTACCCCGCTTCCATGACGTTAGCGGTGGAGAGCTGCTCATCGATGGCATCAACATCAAGGAATACTCCCTGCTGTCTTTACGCGATCAGATGGGCATCGTAACGCAAGAGCCCATCCTCTTCAACGATACAATCGCCAACAATATCTCCCTTGGCAATCCGGTAGCCTCCATCGATGAAATTGAACAGGCAGCACGCATCGCTAATGCCCACGACTTCATCATGCAGAAAGAAGAAAACTATCAGACTAATATCGGCGACCGGGGCAGCAAACTCAGCGGCGGCGAGCGCCAACGTGTGACCATTGCCCGCGCCGTACTCAAGAACCCACCGATCCTCATTCTCGACGAAGCCACTTCTTCGCTCGATACCGAAAGCGAACGCCTGGTGCAGGATGCTATCAACAAAATGATGGCCAACCGTACCAGCATCGTGATCGCCCACCGCCTCAGCACCATTCGCCACGCGGATGAGATCATCGTATTACAAAAAGGCAAGATCGTACAACGAGGTACGCATGACCAGCTACTTGAGCAGCAAGGCTTGTACCGCAAACTGGTCGAAATGCAGGAGGTGAAATAGACTCCGCCACTTATCAAAAAAATAGCGTTAGACCTCTTCAATTGGGTCATTTTCGTACATTCACCGCTTCAACATTTTCATTACATGAGAAAAATATTGCTATTCGGTTCTGCCGGTCTCCTGTTACTGGCTGGAACTTACTCAGCGACAGCACAAAAGAATTCATTTACCTATGACCAGCTGTTTAAGAATGCTGCCCCCAACACGTCCAAGCCATTGCCTTCTATCCGTGGCTGGATCGACGATGAACACTATATCGAGATGCAGAAAGGTGCCGATGGCAATCCTGCCTTTGTTTCGGTAGACGTTAAATCAGGTAAAACCACCCCTTATACGGGTGCCGTTCCCAACGAAGCACGTCAGCAACCTACTCCTTCGATCGGCATTGCCGACGCCCGTAATATCACGGCATCCCCCGACGGGAAGTTTGTCGCTTACACCCGTAAGGACAATAACCTGTACGTGATGGAACTGGCCAGCAAAAAGGTAACACAATTTTCCAAAGACGGTTCCGAATCCATCCTCAACGGTTATGCTTCCTGGGTATATTTTGAAGAGATCCTGGGCCGTGCCAGCCGCTACAAAGCTTTCTGGTGGAGTCCTGATAGCAAACACCTAAGCTATATGCGCTTTGACGATAGCAAGGTTCCTGTATTCCCCATCTATGTACTGGATGGCCAGGATGGCTACCTCGAAAACACCCATTACCCCAAATCCGGCGAAAAGAATCCGGAAGTAAAGATTGGTATAGCTACCGTCGAAACTGGGAATACCGTATGGGCTGATTTCAATGCGCAGGACGACCAGTATTTTGGTCCTCCCTTATGGACACCCGATGGGCAATTCTGGGCACAATGGATGAACCGTGGCCAGGACAAACTGATCGTTTACAACATCGACCTGGCCAATGGTAGCAAAAGTGAAATTTACAAAGAAGAACAAAAGACCTGGATCGACCTGGACGAATACAGCCGCTTCGAATTCCTTTCCGCTGGCAAAGGCTTTATCCTGAAAAGCGATAAGGATGGTTGGGAAAACCTGTACTACCACGACAAGGCGGGCAAACAACTCAACCAGATCACTACCGGTACCAATTGGGGTACATCTATTGTGCGGGTAGACGAAAAGACAAAGACTGTTTATTACCGCGCACGCAAGGAAAACTCTGCCCGTTTCGATTTTTATAAAGTGGGGCTAGATGGCAAGAACCTGACACGCCTCAGCTTCGGCGATTTCTCGCACGACCAGGTTAACCTGTCGCCTACCGGTAAATACTTTATCACGACTTACTCCAATGTATCTACCCCCAGCACCATGGCTTTGGTAGATGCAAAAGGCAAGGTGATCCGTACACTGGGCGATAGCAAGGGTGCCGATTTTGATGCTTACGAGATCCCCAAAACGGAGCTGGTGCGGGTGAAATCCGGTGACGGCGTATTCGATCTGCCTGTTACCATTACTTACCCTACCAACTTTGATCCCAATAAGAAATACCCTGTATTGGTGAGCATCTATGGTGGTCCCAATGCCGGCACTGTATATGACCGTTGGAAGCCCGTTGGCGGCGCCACCCAGTGGTGGGCGCAGGAAGGCCTTATCCAGGTGGCATTCGACAACCGCAGCAGCGGACACTTCGGCAAGAAAGGTCTTAACTATATCCATCGCCAACTCGGCAAATGGGAGATCGAGGACTATATGAGCTGTGGTAAATGGCTACGTCAGCAATCCTGGGTTGATTCGAACAAGATTGCTATGACCGGCGGCAGCTTTGGCGGCTATATGACCTGTATGGCCCTTACGTATGGCGCCAGTGTATTCAACTACGGGGTAGCCAATGCTTCCGTTACCGATTGGCATTTCTATGACTCGCATTATACTGAGCGTTTCATGGATAGTCCCCAGGAAAATCCGGAAGGATATAAGAATACAGCAGCCATGACCTATGTTCCCCAGTATAAAGGATTGCTGCGCATTGTACATGGCACTTCCGATGACAACGTGCATATGCAAAACAGCCTTACGCTGATCGATGTGATGCAGAACAATGGCAAAAACTTCGAATTCATGGTGTATCCCGGCGAAAGGCATGGCATCGGTGGCAACAACGCGAAAAAGGCACTGCACAACCGCAACGAAGCCTATGCATTCTGGTACAAAAACCTGCTGGGCAAACCCATGCCGGCGCAGTTCCTGAATACCGAAGGAGCGGGTGGCCGCAGAGCATTTTAAACTACCTGCAATATCATTGAAAACGGAGGCCTTGTGCCTCCGTTTTTTATTTATTTACCTCCCCTCTTACGGCTCTATGGCGGGGTGATTCTGCTCATTGTGCTTCCCCCACAACTCAGCCCTGTAATCCTACAACTCAAGGAACGATCCATGACCTACCGGCCAGGCCAGCGCATTTTTGTAGTCATTTAATGGACACTATTATGCGACACCTGACTTACACATTGATCACAGGCGCCAGTGCCGGCCTCGGCCGGGAGTTCGCCATCCACTGTGCCCGTGAAGGCAAACACCTGATACTCATAGCCCTGCCTGGCGGCCTTACAGATATTCTTGCCCACAATCTGACGAAGCTATTTGGCATCGATGTGCAGGTTTTTGAGTTTGACCTTACCGACCCGGTACTGTTACAGCAACACCTGGCCCATATTACCAGCCACTACCGTATCAATTTCCTGATCAACAATGCCGGAACAGGCGGCACCGCTGCTATACAGGATACATCACCTGAAAAGATCGACCAGATCCTGCAGCTCAACATACGCAGTACCGTGATGATCACCCATCAACTGATCCCGCACCTGTTGAAACACGAGCGCAGTTATATCATGAATATTTCCAGTATGGCGGCCTTTACCCCGATCGCTTACAAGACGGTGTATCCGGCCTCCAAAGCCTTTATTTCTTCTTTCTCGCACGGACTGCGCGAAGAACTACAGGGTACCGGACTCACCATCAGCGTGGTGTATCCCGGCCCTATTCTTACCAACTCCAACACGGCGCTACGCGTTATTCGGCAGGGCCTAAAAGGGAAAATGGGGCTATTGCCCACCGCTACCATTGCGCGGGTTGCGCTGAAGAAAACATTATCGGGTGCGCCCGTCATCATACCTGGAGCCATGAACAGGATCAACCATCTGCTGATGAAGCTGATGCCGCTCAACTGGAAACTCAGGATCGTATCACGTGCCGTAAAAAAAGAAATACAATATCAGGCCGCCTAACATATAGCCATGAAAAAAATACTGATCACCGGCGCCAATGGGCTCCTTGGCACCAATCTGGCCTGGCACCTTTACCGTTTGGGCTACCAGGTACACCTGTTTGTAAGACCTGGCGCCGATCTTCGCGGTCTCGCCGGTATGCCAGCTCAGGTTATCTATGGCCGGATCGACCATGCAGAGCAGGTAAGCGCAGCCGTGTCAGGCTGCCAATATGTGGTACATGCAGCTTCCATCACCGATCAATGGGGTATTGGATTCGAAGACTACGAACGGGTCAATTTTAAAGGTACCCGGCATATCGTGGCAGCCTGCCTGGAACATCAGATAGAGAAACTGATCCATGTGAGCACCGCGAATACCATTGGCCCCGGCACCAGACATCAACCCGGAACAGAGCTCAATGGCTTTTCACTCTTTCAAGCCGACTCGGGCTATATCAATTCCAAGTACCTCGCTCAGCAATATGTGCAGGAGCAGGTACAGGCAAGGGCCTTACCGGCTATTATCATCAACCCTACTTTCATCATCGGCCCCCGCGACTACAAACCCAGTTCGGGCAAATTGTTGCTGCATGGCCTCCGCAAGCGGTTATTGTTGTATCCGCCCGGCGGCAAGAACTTCGTATATGTGGACGATGTGTGCCAGGGCATCATCAATGCCATTCACTTGGGTGAGCCCGGCAATTGTTACCTGCTGGCTGGTCACAACCATACGTACAAGGAATTCTTTCAGCTACTCAACCGCCTGGCCGAGCAACGCCCATTCATGTTCAGGATTCCGGCCTGGGTGTTGAAAACTGCTGGATTGATGGGCTCCCTGAAAGGTATCCTGACTGGTAAACCGGGTAAACTCACCTGGTCGGCCGCCTACCTGTTGTGCATGGGCAATTACTATTCGGGAGAAAAAGCGGGGATCGATTTACGGGTAAATTATACTCCCATGGAGATCGCCTTATCAAAGGCATTGAACTGGTTTCGGGCAAATCACTACATTTATTGAGCAATCGCGTACATGAGCAATAACACCGATTATCAACGCAGGGAACAACTATTCAACAGCCGGCTGTTCCGGTACCTGTTTCGTATTGCCATCCTGTATGTATTCAGTGTCATCTTCAAATCCTTCGACCTGTCTTTCATACACGACATCGGTAACTTCAATTTTCGTTCGCAGGTATTCAGCCTGTATTATATTCTACTAGGGCTGCTTGTGTGGGAAGGTGCTGTGCGGCTTACCCGCTGGATCGAAAAGCGCATCAATCATATCCGGGCCACAGGCCGTATACTGATCCTGACCGGTATGCTCATTGCCTTTGGCATTGTTGCTGCACTGGCCTTTGGGTTCGTATACGGCATCAGTGATCGTATATTCTTTCACCGCAACGAGGCCTGGGAAAGCTTCGCGCGGCTCAGCTACAATATGCTGGCGGGTACTTTTCTGTTTTACATGATGATCCTCGCCTTCAATGGTATCATCTTTTATTACAAGGGGTGGAAGGAGTACCAGGTTCAAACGGAGCGGTTGATGCGCGAGAATATCCAGGCCAAATACGACGCCCTTCGCAACCAGATAGATCCTCATTTCTTCTTCAACTCGCTAAGTGTGCTGACCAACCTGGTCTACAAAAGCGCCGACCTGTCGGCGGATTATATTACGCAGTTGGCCAAGATATACCGTTATATACTGGACAAGAAATTTGAGAACCTGGTGACCATTCAGACAGAGCTCGACTTTCTGGAATCGTATTTGTTCCTGATCGGCATCCGCCACCAGCAAGGGATTCGCTTCCATGCCCGTATCAACGAGCAGGCTCGCACCAAAGGCATGATACCACCTGCCACCTTACAAATGCTGATCGAGAACGCCATCAAACACAACCGTTTTTCTGCCAGTGAGCCGCTTGATATTACCATCATCAGCGAAGGTGGTTATTTATGGATCACCAACCCTATCCGCTTCAAGCTGCGCTCCGAATCGCCTTCCGGCATCGGACTGGAAAACATCCGGAAGCGGTATGAATTATCGAGCGGACAGAGCATCGAAGTGACACAGTCGCATGAAACCTTTACCGTAAAGATCCCAATCATATACCAACATGAAAGTAGCCATCTTTGAAGACGAAGTTCATAATTCGGAACGGCTGATGCAACTGCTGAAGAAGTGCCGTGAGCCTATGGAGGTGGTGGCCGTGATCGATTCTGTGGCCGAAGGGATTCGCTGGATGGAACAGTCGCCTGGTGTAGACCTCATGTTGATGGATATTCAACTATCGGATGGCAATTGTTTCGAGATCTTCCGGCAAACGAATGTGAAGACCCCTATTATCTTTACCACTGCCTACGACAATTTCGCGTTGCAGGCATTCAAGGTCAACAGCATCGACTACCTCATGAAGCCCATCGATCTGAAGGAGCTGCAACAGGCGCTGGACAAGTTTCAGCAGTTCAAACCCGTTGACCGGCCTGCTATCGACATCGCCTCTATTGCGGAAGAGTTTCTGAAGCGCGACAGTACCCGGTTTATTGGGCGCCTCAACAACCAGTTGATCTATGTAAAGGCCAAGGATATTGCCTGGTTACAATTCGTGAAGGGAGTTACCTATGCCACCACCACGCAAGGGCAGAAGCTTCCACTAGACTACTCACTGGACCAGATCGAGAAATTGCTGGACCGTCATCATTTTTTCCGCATCAACCGGCAATTCATAGTGCACATCGACGCGATCAAAAAGATACTCACCTATTATAATAGCCGGCTCATCTTACAACTTCTACCGGATGCGGGCGCTGACGTGATCATTAGCCGGGAACGTGTAAACGATTTCCGCAGCTGGCTGGAAGGTAGGAGGTAGCATTTTGCAGGCATCCCAAACTGAACGATTCTCCCCCATTCAAGTATTGGTATTCTTTAGAGTGCTACCGCCGAGCGCTACTGGTTCTTTCGCAGCTTATTGAGCAGCATAATTTGCCAGGCACTCCAGCCTGCATAACCAATCAGTATCAATCCTTTCAGGATATACCCTGGCAAAAACGGCTTTTCCGTGTACGCAAAGGCATCGATCAGGCCCAAAATACCCGTTTTGGTAAGGGATTGCGACTGGTATTGCGTGTATTGCTCCAATGTATACCGGTAAGCATTAGCGAGGTCGGGAATGGCGGATATGGTTGACAATATTAAAACGTAGTAGCAGCCAGTCAATAACCATATCTTATGCTGCTGCCGCAATCGCTTCGCGCCCACCATCAACAACACCGACAGCAGTACAGAAAATATCGGGAAGAGCCCCAATGCGCGTATCGAACCGGGAAGGTTGTGGAAGATGAGCATCCGAAGGCGCCTGAATATCTCATCGGGGAAAAGAAAGCTGACAGCCGCCGCGAATCCGCGTAAAATGTAAAACTGCCAATGCAGGTAATTTGTGAGGCTTACGAAAAGAATGACACAGGCGACCATTACGGCATAACGGCCCAACAAGTTTGAGGAAAGTGGTTTCATGGATACCATTGGGAGAAAGTACAACCTTTCAACAGATATCGCAAGGTGTCAAGGTCAAAATAAGCCAGCGGGTAATCACGGCTATCGCTCCCTTTCTCATTACATCATGTCGTATAAAAACGAAAAAAGGTCGCATTGCTGCAACCTGTTTTATAGGCTAATAGTGTTAAATTACTATTACTTGTTCATCATCTGCTTGGCCTCGATGCTTAACGTAGCATGTGGCACCGCCCTCAACCGGGCCTTGTCGATGAGCTTTCCGGTCACCCGACAAATACCATACGTTTTATTCTCAATACGCATCATCGCCTTCTCCAGGTGATCAATATAATTGATCTGGCGGCTGGCCATCTGGGCAAGTTGTTCACGCTCCATGCTCATGGAACCATCTTCCATGGTCATGTAACGATTTTCGTTTTCGTCTCCTCCCATTTCATCTTTACGGGTGATCAAGCCCTGCAGATAAGAAAGTTCCTTCTTAGCCTGGTCCAGTTTCTTTTGAATCAGTTCTCTGAATTCCTGTAATTCGGCATCGCTGTAACGCATGGTTGGTCCTGTTTGAATGTTTTCTGGTTGATCCAATACGGATTTCGTGAACTCCGGCTCGTATTTACGAACCGTTTTAGTTTTGATCTCGGGTATTACCACCTTGACCGGTTTAGCGGGCACTACTGGCTTTTTGGGCGGTGGTGGCGGCGCAACAGGCTCCGGCTTTTTTACTTCTTCCTTCGGCGGCTCGGGTTTCTTTTCCACTTTAACGGGTTCAGGGACAGGTTTTTTCACCAATGGTTTGGGTTCGGGCTTTGCAGGCGCTTTCGCCACCGGCTTGGCAGCCACAGCAGCAACCTTGGCAACAGGCTTCTTTTCAGCAACAGCCTTTGTGCCATTTGGCTTGGCCGATTTGGGCGCCGCCGGCTTGACAGCAGGCTTGGGAGCTGCTTTCGGTGCGGGCTTACTGACTTTACCAGCAGATTTGGCAGCGGGCTTTTTTGCCGCCACTGCAGCCTTCTTGGGAGCAATCGACTTTTTAGCTGGCTTAGCTGCTTTCTTCTTGGTTGCCATACTGTTAGGCTTTTTTTGTAACGAACACTTTTAGTGAAATATCGTTTACCTCAATTTCGGTGCCATTGGGCAATTCGGATACCAATTCCAGCGTATCTGCCAAAATTTCGGCGCAAATATAATTATTAAACTGGGCTATAGATTGCTTGAGATCCGGGTTTTCGGTCAACTGCACTGCTATCCTGTCGGTCAATTCATAGCCGTTGTCTTTTCGGATTTTCTGGATACGATTAACGAGTTCGCGGGCATTGCCCTCGTTGATCAACTCAGGGGTTACGGTTACATCCAGTGCTACAGTCAGAGAGTCCTTATTGGCGACCATCCAGCCTGGGATATCCTCGCTGGTGATCTCTACTTCATTAACCTGTAATATTAAGGGTTCGTTATCAATAAACAATGAAATAGACCCTTCTTTTTCTAACACCTGGATGTCTTCCTGTGCAAAACCGGCCAAAGCGGCAGCTACGGCCTTCATTTTGCCCCCCAGCTTCTTACCCAGGGCAATATAATTGGGCTTGATCTTCTTTTTAATAAACCCAAGATCTTCTGTGAGATATTGAATCTCTTTCACGTTTACTTCGCTCTTGATCAGGTCTTCTACCCGGCCTATCTGCTCTTTCATGGAAGGGTTGAACACGGGGATCAGTACCTTTTGCAACGGTTGGCGAACCTTGTATTTTGAGGTCTTCCGAAGTGATAAAACGAGTGACGAAATGTCCTGCGCCAGCTGCATTCTCTCTTCTAAAGCAACATCGATGGCCGCTTCATTGGACTTCGGGAACAGGGCATGATGGATAGATTGTTCAAGGTTGCGGCCAGTCACGGCGTTTAGATTCCTAAACAACATGTCGCTAAAAAACGGCGAAATGGGCGCCATCAACTTGGCCACGGTCTCCAGGCATTCGTACAGGGTTTGATAGGCACAGATCTTGTCCAGCTCGTACTCACCCTTCCAGAACCGGCGACGGCACAAACGTACGTACCAATTGCTAAGATGCTCATCTACAAACTCTTCGATCAAACGACCAGCCTGGGTAGGCTCGTAGTCGTTCATGTACTCCTCTACCTTTTTGATCAGGGTGTTGAGCGAAGAAAGTATCCAGCGATCGATTTCCGGGCGCTGCTCCAGTGGTACATAAGCCTCTTTAAAGGAAAAGCCGTCCACATTGGAATACAGGGCAAAAAACTGATATGTATTATATAATGTACCGAAGAACTTACGCTGTACTTCTTTGATACCCTCCAGGTCAAATTTCAAATTATCCCAGGGTGATGCATTGGTAATCAAATACCAACGGGTAGCATCGGCGCCAAACTGCTCTATGGTTTTGAAAGGATCTACCACGTTACCGAGGCGCTTGCTCATTTTATTGCCGTTCTTATCGAGCACCAATCCATTAGAAACCACTGTTTTATAGGCAACGCTGCCATACAACAGCGAAGAGATGGCGTGAAGGGTATAAAACCACCCACGGGTTTGGTCAACGCCTTCTGCGATAAAATCGGCCGGATAGTTCTTGTCAAAAGGTGCTTTGAATGGACGCGGATCTCCGGCAGCCAGCTTATCGTAGTCGAGTCCCCACTGCGCATAAGGCATAGCACCGCTGTCGAACCAAACGTCGATCAGGTCGGGCACCCGTTTCATTGGTTTACCCGATGGACTAACAAGGACGATCTCGTCCACATAAGGCTTGTGGAGATCGAGGATACCTTCATGGAGGTAGTGCTTGTTTACATCGCCTCCCAGCACCTCATTGGCTTTTCTGATGGCTTCATTGAGCTCGCCAATGGTACCGATGCAAACTTCTTCCTGGCCATCTTCTGTTTTCCAAACGGGCAACGGCGTACCCCAGAAACGGCTACGGCTGAGGTTCCAGTCTACCATATTCTCGAGCCAGTTGCCGAAGCGTCCCTCGCCGGTAGATTTTGGTTTCCAGTTGATGGTCTTGTTGAGCGCTACCATCTGGTCTTTGATCGCCGTGGTTTTGATGAACCAGGCATCCAGCGGATAATACAATACCGGCTTGTCGGTGCGCCAGCAATGCGGGTAGTTGTGTTCATATTTCTCGACCTTGAAGGCGCGGTTCTCTTTCTTCAGCTTTACACTGATGTCGACGTTCACGTCTACATAAGCGGGATCGTCTTTGTAGTTTTTGACAAAGCGGTTACTGAATTCGCCCAATCCGGCTACAAATTTACCCTGCTTATCGACCAATACGAGCTTCTCGCGTTTGCCGTATTCATTGACATACGTGAAATAACCAATGCCGTATTTTGTACCAACGCGATAGTCATCTGCACCGAAGTCGGGCGCAGTATGTACGATACCGGTACCGTCTTCTGTCGTTACAAAATCGCCCACCATGACCTGGAAGGGCTTCGCATCTGGCAGACTATAGCTGATCGAGTCGGGAGAATTGGCGTCGAATGGCAGTAATTGTTCGTAATGGGCACCTTCAATCTTAGCACCTTTGAATTCTGTCAGTATTTTCCAGGGCAACAATTTGTCGCCTTCCTTGTAGGCTGCAAAATCAGCTGTTTCACCTTCGGGTTTGAAGTATTTGCCGAGCAGGTCTTTTGCCAATACTACATTCACCGGCAGGTGCGTATATGGATTGAACGTTTTTACCAGAACATAATTGATGTTGCCCCCCATGGTAAGACCCAGGTTGGATGGGAGTGTCCAGGGAGTGGTCGTCCAAGCCAGGAAGTATACATCGGGACTATCCGTCGCAGATGATTGATTGCCGGCTGCTTCAAACAGGAATGCAGTTTTTGCATCCTTTAAAGCTTTGAACATTGCCACGGCTGATGTGTCCTTCACCATTTTGTAGGTACCGGGTTGGTTCAATTCGTGTGAACTGAGACCAGTACCTGCCGCGGGCGAGTAGGGCTGAATGCTCACACTTTCGTAGAGGAGGCCCTTTTTGTACAACTGACTCAGCAGGTACCAAAGGGTTTCTACATATTTGTTGTCGAATGTGATATAGGGATCTTTCAGATCGACCCAATACCCCATTTTACGGGTGATATCGTCCCATTTGTCTTTGTAGCGCAATACCGCTTCGCGACATTTCTGGTTGTATTCTTCTACGGAAATTTTCTTACCGATGTCTTCTTTGGTGATCCCCAGTTCTTTCTCCACACCCAATTCGATGGGTAGGCCATGCGTATCCCAACCGCCTTTGCGCTTTACCTGGAAACCCTGCATGGTTTTATAACGGCATACAAGATCCTTCAAAGTACGGCTGATCACGTGGTGAATGCCGGGCATACCGTTGGCACTGGGCGGACCTTCGTAAAAAACGAAGTGTGCAGCCCCTTCCCGAACGGACATACTTTTTTCGAAAGCCTCTTGCTCATTCCATAAAGCCAGTATTTCCTGCTCCATTGCAGGTAAATTCAAGTGCGAGAATTCTCTGTATTTCGACGACATAATGATTAAAACCTAAGCCGGTAAAAAATTGTATTTAAAAAGTGTGCAAAGTTACAGAAATATAGCTATATAGGCGGCGATCCGTTGCAGAGACCCCGATTAGATAAAATATTACGAGATACTGTTGTTTATCAATCAATTAGGGAAATTGGGCAGAGGAAATATAGCCCTGTAGCTATCCAGGTCCTATTGGGGGCTCAATGGATAGAAGGAGAGTATCCGTTTCTGCCTGACAAAGTAAACATTACACAAACGCTTCTGAAGTTGACGTAGGGTGTATTTTATCACCGCCAACAGGTCGCGTTGTACAGCAAAAACTGTACAACGGGCACCTCAAAGAGTTGACAATCAATATATATTATCCCTTCACGCAAGTTTTATCGCGCGGACGCATGGTCGCACTGCCGAGCTACTGCCGAGGTGGTGCCGAGCCACTGCCGAGCTGGTGCCGTGCTTTAGGTCTTCGATAGGTTCGGTATAGGTCCGCTGTTGGTCTACGGAAGCCGGGGAACCATTGAGGCCCAACCAGCCCTACACAGTGAACTTAGTCAGGAAAAAACAACTTACCATCAGCGGCTATTTTATGGGTCATATTTAGATCATATCCATGGGCATTACCAGGCATCTACCATGTAGATGGCATGAAGTCGCCTATATAGCAGATATATCCTGGTTACACTTCTTCAACTTCGGCTGTACTATTAATATATATAACGGCGATATCAGGTGTGGGTCGGTGTCGGTCGCGGACAAGCCCCCTGTATTAAGTTCCAACCATACCCTCAGGCATCAACACATGTACTTTTGTGGGTAGTAATTTTACGATCGCAGTCAATCGACTGCATCATCTTTATGTAGGAGGCGATAGGCAGGTAAGCATGCAGGTAATAGATGACATCTGATAGAATAACCATAGGCGCTCACTGCAATGACCGAATACAATGTTTAGATATACCCTGTTAGTGGTATTATACATTTTCGGTTAAGCGTTGCACGGATGTCAATCATGCGAATGGGTAGTGAGGTTGATTAAAAATGCCCCACTTATTTGTGGAATGGGAAAAAAAATGGACAATATGAATTGACGTAAGACGGGTACTTGTGTTTGACATTTCTTGAAGTAATGTTAGACACTCTGATGCTACAACATCAATAAGGCAACATAAATAATGCTCTGTTATATAGATTCGTTAAAATGAGATTAAATGGCTTAACAATTCAAAAGATTCTTAATTGTTTTTAACGTTTCGGCACGTTTGGCATAATTTATGGAAATATATTCAACGTTACTGATGACGTGGTAAATGCAAATGAATGTGTGGTTCGGATCAAGTGAAAATACGGCAAGGAATTTGCAACATATTCTAAGTAAGTTTACTGCGTGTAATTTAGATATTTGATATATATTCATAAAAGTTTACATGAAAAACCTTTTCTACGGTTTAGGGTTTAGGGGTTAAAAAGGGGAGTATTCCTGCTCCCCTTTCCTTTTAAAACTCTAATGGCGTTGGAAAGGTTTTTCTCATTTATATACCTCCCTGTACGCTTATCTTCAAGCCCTTGTAAATCAGTCTCCTTTTTTCTTTCCTGGTTGCCTTGGTATTTAGCAGGAGTAGCTTATTGCTTTTCTTTGTCTATATATTGGTGGGTATCTGCCACTTAATCCCAAAAACGTGGTTTCTTCCATTGGAACAGCTTCAATTGGCCGCCTGTTTATACCCTAATTCTTGGAGGCACGAGCTTACGTTTCTTGCAATACCTTATTATCTGCCTTGCAATTTATTAGATGTCCCTGCGTGAATTATTTCAAGAGTGCGATTGGGTCTGGCTTTTTGACTTCCTACAGGTATAAACGCACCCCACCGGGCATTTGATAGCGCCATCAAATCGCTTACAAATTACAGGCAGCGTGATAACCCTGATGAGTGGTTAATTCCTTTTTTTGCGCAATACTTTGTATATCCTGATTGCGCTCATCAGCAGCACGACAAACAACAGCAGTCCAATAATGCCCCAAAGAAAGCTGAGACTTTGCTTAACGACAACCAGCATCACAATGGCAACCAGGAAGATGGTAGCAACCTCATTCCAAATCCGCAACTGTTGCGAGGAGTATTTAAAAACACCCTGCACTTGTTGTTTGAAAATCCTGTGCAGGGAAAAGAAGTAAATATACAGGCCAACTACGAAACCAAGCTTGATGACCAGCCATTGCGGCGTTACCCCCAGCAAATGCCAGGTGGTAAGTCCGAATACCAATGTCAATACCGCCGAAGGCCAGGTGATTCCGTACCACAAGCGCTTCATCATCACCGCAAATTGTTCACGTAGTGCTGACTTTACGATGTCTGGTTTATCAGCCGCTTCTGTATTGTAAATGAACAGTCGCGGCATATAAAACATACCTGCAAACCAGGTAACGATAAAGATAATATGGAGTGCTTTGATGTATAGAAACATATTGCTATTGATCGATTCGAGGATGCGTTAGGCAGTTTTGTCTACCAACGCTTTCACCGCCTTGATCCATAAGGGATGTACGTTGAGACAGGGGATCAGGGTAAACTCTTCTCCACCCGCATGCAGGAAGATCTCGCGGCCTTCTTCTCCCATTTCTTCCAGCGTCTCGAGACAGTCACTTACAAAAGCCGGACAAAGCAGCAGGATCTTCTTCACTCCTTCCCTGGGCCATTCAGCCAATCGCACTGCCGTATAAGGCTTCAACCACTCATCACGCCCCAGGCGGGACTGAAAAGAGAACTCGACTTTCGAGGCGGGAATATTCAATGCCTTTGCGATCAAATTGGTTGTTTCAATACACTGATGCCGGTAGCAGGTTTTATGCGCTTCGGAATCAACCGAACAACAATCAGCATTCTTTAGACAATGCGTTCCGGTAGGATCACCTTTCAGAATATGGCGTTCGGGAATACCGTGATAACTGAAAATAATTTTGTCGTATTCCTGGTGCAGATATGGTTTGATACTATCCGCCAGCGCTTCTAGGTAATCTGCATCATCGTAGAAAGGCGGCACGACGGTGAGCTTAAATTTGTAGTTGCCTTTCTTATGCGCCTTCTTGGCATATTCAACCGCCGTTTCGTAGCTAGACATAGCATAATGTGGATACAAGGGTACCAGCACCACCTCATCGAGGTCGGGTTGCTTCGCCAGCAACTCGTCGAAGGCCGTCCAGGGGGCAGGAGTTCCGTACCGCATGGCCAGCGCCACCGGTTCGCCTACCTCAGCCTGCAGGGCTTCCTGTAACTGTTTGCTGATCACGATCAGCGGGGAGCCGTCTTTGGTCCAGATGGACTTGTAAGCGGCCGCTGATTTCGGCGCGCGGAAGGGAACGATAATTCCTTTTACCAGCAAAGCCCGCCACAATAACGGGGTGTCGATCACCCTCCCATCCATCAGAAATTCATCCAGGTACTTCCGTACGTCCTTGACTTCGGTAGAATCGGGCGAACCCAGATTCATCAAAACTATGCCTCTCTTTGTCGCGCTCATATGATTGAAATAGTTCGCAAATTTAGTTCAGTAACCAGCCCCAACAATTATTTTTTGCGTAACACAATATTGGGACATCACCCGAATATGTGACAAACGACTGTTCGCATGGTTCATTTTCTAAGCAAACATGCCTGTTTCACGACAATCCCTGTCTGTCTTCAAACCCTTCACCATGGCTGTTTCCGTCGCGACCGCCTCTGCAAAAGGCTGATGTGGATCACCCCAATATGTGACAGAGATCAGCGGGTAAAATGACAGTAGAATGACAGACAGATTAGGTGGTTGGCGCTTGCGAAGGTATTTTTGCACAGTCAATTCTCTGAACCATATACCTCATGCAAGGACACAGTAGCAAGGACATATCTAAGTTTTTTATAGCGGGGATCAACTATAAGAAAACTGATGCAGCGATCAGGGGTCAATTTGCGATCAACAACGACCAATATGCCACCCTGCTCACACTCGCTCCTTCGTATGGTTTGCATGAGCTGTTTATTCTCTCCACTTGCAATCGCACAGAAATTTATGGTTTCGCTGAACATGCCGGTCAACTGATCAGCTTGCTCTGTACACAATCCGAGGGTAATACCGAAGATTTTGCACGCATGGCCTATATCAAGAATGGTGTTGACGCCATGGAGCATCTTTTCACAGTAGGTGCTGGTCTCGACTCGCAGATCCTGGGAGATTACGAGATTGTAGGGCAGTTAAAACTGGCTGTGAAATTTGCCCGGGAGCACAATTATGTGGGCACCTACCTCGACCGTATGGTCGGTAGTGTATTGCAATCTTCCAAGGCTGTTAAGACGCGCACTGCCATCAGCGATGGCACCGTTTCGGTTTCTTTCGCTGCTGTACAATATATCCGGAAACAATTTGCCCACCTGAAAGGCAAAAAGATTCTATTGGTCGGAGTTGGTAAGATCGGGCGCAATACCTGCAAAAACCTGGTCGACTACCTCGAAACCACCGATATTACCCTCATCAACCGTACCGCTGAAAAAGCGATGGAGCTGGCTGGTGAACTGGGCTTACAGTATGCCCCTATCGAAGAGCTGGCGTACCACATCGACCAATCAGATATCATTCTGGTGGCGACCAATGCGGCCCAGCCAACTATATTGAAATCGCACCTCGAAGGCAAGTCAGACAAACTGATCATTGACTTGTCCATTCCCTATAACGTAGAGATAGCAGCACAAGAGCTGCCCAATGTACATTTGGTGAATGTCGACGAGCTGTCGAAACTGAAGGATGAGACCTTGCAGAAACGTGAAGCGGAAGTTCCTAAAGTCAGGCTGATCATAGACGAACACATGACAGAATTCATGGAATGGTTCGAAATGCGCAAGCATGTACCGGTTCTGAAAGCTGTAAAAACCAAATTACAGGAAATACAAACCTATCCCCTCTACCTGAAAGGCCTTTCTCCCGTTTCTACAACCTGCACTACGATAGAGGCTGACGCGAAAATTCAGCGTGTGATCAATGGCATGGCTACCAAGATGCGCCGCGAAAACCAACGTGGCTGTTATTACATTGAAGCCATTAACGAGTTTATTGCCACGGGTTCTAACTAATTTTGTTGCATGAAACAAGCAATCCGCATCGGAACCAGGGAAAGTCAACTGGCCGTGTGGCAGGCTATGCAGGTAAAAGAACTGCTGGCCGCACAGGGCATTCCGGCAGAACTGGTTTATATCAAAAGCGAAGGAGACATCGATCTCCAGACACCTCTTTACGAAATGGGCGTACAGGGGATTTTTACGCGTAGCCTCGACATAGCCCTGCTCAGCAATCGCATCGATATCGCTGTGCACTCGATGAAGGATGTGCCCACACAGCTGCCCAAAGGCATCGTACCAGCCGCCGCACTGAAACGTGCCAGTTGGAAAGACCTTTTGGTATACAAAGGCGATCTGCCTTCCCTTTCCACCGACCTTGGCATTGAAAATGGCACCTGGCTACCAACCGAAAAAAACGCCAGCTTTACCCGGTCACGGCTGACGATTGCCACCAGCAGCATTCGCCGTAAAGCTCAATGGTTACATCGCTATCCACAGCACCAGCTCGAGAACCTGCGCGGAAATGTCAATACCCGCATGACCAAGGTAGCCGAGAGTACCTGGAGTGGTGCCATATTTGCCGCTGCCGGCCTCGAACGTATCTCCCTTCGACCCGAAAACTCCATTGAACTCGATTGGATGTTACCAGCACCTGCACAGGGCGCCATCATGGTGGTTTGCCGGGAAGCTGATAAAGACTTACTCGATATTTGCCAGGCATTTAATGACGAAGACACTGCCATCTGTACCCAAATGGAGCGTGACTTTCTACGTGCATTGCTGGGAGGTTGTTCTACCCCGATTAGTGCACTGGCGGAGATAAAGGACGGTCAGATACACTTTCAAGGTAATATCTTGTCTGTAGATGGACAGCAGATTGCGTCCATCGATCAAGTGATCAGCCGTGCGGCAGCTACTGGTGCCGGCAACGAGCTCGCACAAACATTGCTGGCCAATGGCGGACAGCCGATCGCCAACAGTATTCAACAGACGGCCGCCAAAGTATAAACACATGGCAAGCCAACACACCATATTAAGCACTAAGAAGCTGGAACCGGGCATACGGAATCAGCTGGAAGCGAATGGCATTCATTTGGTAGAGCAACCCTTCATCGACGTTCAACCGATCGTCAATTACAGCAAATACAAAGAGATCTGGCCGGTACTAAATGTGAAAGCTGATCAGGCCATCGTCTTTACAAGCAAACATGCTGTGGAAGCCATCGGCAAACACCTGAGTGGCGGCGATGCGGTATATATTCCCGACAACTGGGAGATATTCTGCCTGGACGGTGCCACCAAGGACAAGGTAACCGAGGTATTCTCCGCGCTGCATATTGTTGCAACGGCTCCCAATGCCACTGAGTTAGCAGCAAAGATCATTGCCTACGGAGACTTCAAAGAAGTCGTATTCTTTTGTGGTAACCAACGACTCGACACAGTACCGGATGCACTGAAGGCAGGCGGTATTGGTGTAAAAGAGATCGTCGTATACAACACAACAGATACCCCATCCCCCATAGAAACGAATTCGTTCAGTGCCGTTTTGTTCTTTAGTCCTAGTGGCGTGAAGAGCTTTTTCTCGGTCAACTCGTTGCCACCCGCAGCCGTATGTATTGCCATTGGCGCAACGACAGCCGGCATTTTGAGCAACTACATCACCAACAGGATCATCATCAGCGCAGTGGCCACTCAGCTCTCTATGGCCGAAAGCGTAACCGATTACCTGCAACAAATTGATTCATACAAATAGCAACTCAATAACAATGACATCATCCACACAGCAAACAGCAACGACTACTAGCGGCACTCCCCTGCAGAATGACCTTATACTACGCACCCTGCGTGGTGAGCCAACAGAACGCACCCCTGTTTGGATGATGCGTCAGGCTGGTCGTTACCTGCCCGATTATATCAAGCTGCGTGAAAAATATTCCTTCTTCGAGCGTTGCGAAACGCCCGAGCTGGCTACGGAGATCACCCTGCAGCCCATTGACCAGGTAGGTGTTGACGCGGCGATCATCTTCTCCGATATCCTGGTGGTACCTAAAGCTATGGGGTTGGAAGTGCAGCTGCTCGAGGGCAAAGGTCCCTTTCTGCCCGATCCCATCAAACAAGCCAGCGACCTCAACCGTATCTATATTCCAGATGTAGAAGAAAAGCTCGGTTATGTGTTCGACGCCCTGCGTCTCACTAAAAAAGAACTCAATGGCCGTGTACCGTTAATCGGATTTGCCGGTGCCCCCTGGACCATTCTCTGTTATATGGTACAAGGCAAAGGTTCAAAAACCTTCGATGAGGCCAAGGCATTTTGCTATACACAACCTGAAACAGCCCACCGCTTGCTTCAAATGATCACCGATACGACTATCGCCTACCTGAAGCAACAGGTTAAAGCGGGTGTAGATATGATCCAGATCTTCGACAGCTGGGGTGGCCTGCTGAGCCCGGCTGATTTTGAAAATATTTCCCTGCGCTATATCCGTCAGATCGTAGCGGCCCTGAAAGAAGAAGTATTGACCATCATCTTCGCAAAAGGCGCCTGGCATTCGCTCGATGGCATGGCAGCTACCGGTGCCCATGGCCTTGGTATCGACTGGTGCATCAAGCCACAACTCGCCCGCCAGATGGCAGGAGACAACATCGTATTGCAAGGTAATTTTGATCCGGCCAAATTGTTGTCGCCTATTCCGGTTATCGAACAGGAAGTAACAGCTATGCTGCAGGCCTTTGGGCCGAAAGGTCATATCGCTAATCTGGGGCATGGTATTTTACCAAATGTACCGGTAGACCACGCCAAGGCCTTTGTCAATACGGTAAAGAATTACCAACACAAAGGCTAATTAAAATCTCCGTTATGAAATCACTACTTCGACATATCCTGGTGGCTGTAAGCATGATCGCTGTTAGTGCGAGTGCAGTAACTGCGCAAGCGTCCAAAGCTCTAGGGCTGTGCCTGGAAAACTATGATTATCCATTTCCGGTGCAGTACATCACCCTCAGCATTCAGCAACAGCCGCTTAAGATGGCTTACATGGATGTAAAACCTGCCCATGGTAATGGGAAAGTAGTGTTGTTACTGCACGGGAAAAATTTCAACGGAGCCTACTGGCAGACCACCGCAAAGGCACTTTCGGATAAGGGCTTTCGCGTAATCATTCCTGACCAGATAGGCTTTGGAAAATCGTCCAAGCCTACATCCATTCAATATACCTTCCAATTGCTGGCCCGCAACACCAAAGCCATATTGGATACCCTGCAGATAGGAAAGGTTTCGATACTAGGCCACTCCATGGGTGGTATGGTGGCTACGCGCTTCACCTTGATGTATCCAGAGTTGTTGGACAAGTTCATACTTGAAAACCCTATCGGCCTTGAAGATTGGAAACTGAAGGTTCCTTACCAGCCGATCGAATCCTGGTATGCCAATGAACTGAAGCAAGATTATAACGCCATCAAAAAATACCAGCTCGACAATTACTATGGTGGCCAATGGAAGCCGGAATACGACGAGTGGGTGAACCTGCTGGCCGGCTGGACGTTGAGTCCCGAATACAGCCGGATAGCCTGGAATGCCGCACTGACGTACGACATGATCTTTACGCAACCGGTAGTGTATGAGTTTGACCAGATCAAAGCACCAACGTTGCTGATCATTGGCCAGCGTGACCGCACTGCGCTGGGTAAAGCCAATGCACCGGAAGACGTACGCAAAACGCTTGGCAACTATCCGGCACTTGGTAAACAAACACGCGACCGGATCAAAGGCTCACAACTTGTAGAACTCGACAATGTAGGCCATCTGCCCCATATAGAAGCATTCGATCGTTTCATTCAACCACTGATAGCATTCCTACAATCATGAGCACGACACCCATAGCCCTCCAAACGCTTAAGGAACAGTGGATGAACTATATCCATGATCTGCAAGACCGTATTTGTAATGCCCTCGAAACCATCGATGGACAGGCAACTTTTCAGGAAGACAAATGGGAACGTGCAGAAGGTGGTGGTGGAAGAACCCGGGTAATCTCCGGCGGAAATGTGTTTGAGAAGGGGGGAGTGAATACTTCTGTGGTATTCGGGCCAGTCACAGATCTTATGCGTACACAATTGAAGATCAATGGAGACAACTGGTTTGCCTGTGGTCTTTCGCTGGTACTGCACCCCAACAACCCATTTGTACCCACGGTGCATTGTAATTACCGCATGTTTGAATTGTACAATGAAAAACAGGAGGTGATCGATCGCTGGTTTGGTGGCGGCACGGACCTTACTCCTTACTATATTTTCGAAGAAGATGCGATGCACTTTCACGGCACTTATAAGGAGGTGTGCGACCGGTTTGACGGTTCTTTCTTTCAAAAGTTCAAGAAGGAATGTGACAACTATTTCGTCAACAAACACCGCAACCATGAGCGACGCGGGATCGGGGGCATCTTTTATGACTACCAACGCCCTGCAGCCGGTCAGGATGAGGATTACTGGATGAATTTTGGAAAGGCCTGTGGGAATGCCTTCTTAACCGCGTACCTACCTATTGTAGAAAAGCGTAAAGACCTGCCCTTCACTCCTGAAAACAAATACTGGCAGGAAATACGTCGTGGCCGGTATACAGAATTCAACCTCGTACACGACCGGGGTACTATCTTTGGTCTCAAGACGAATGGGCGCATTGAAAGCATCCTGATGAGCCTGCCTCCTACCGTTCGTTTTGATTACAACTACCAACCCGTACCCGGTTCTGAAGAAGACAAACTGTTGCAGGCCTGCCTGCAACCAAAGGATTGGGTATAATGACAGGAACCAGCTAACTGAGAGATCATACCAAGCATCTAAACAGCCTGAAGACTACATTGGGTCTGCAGGCCTAAAATATACCGTATGTATTTGCAAAGAAGAAACAGGATACTCAGGCAATCTCCGGCTATCCGGGCAATGGTAGCAGAAACTATCCTGACACCCAGCAATTTCATTGTGCCATTGTTTATCGACGAGGGATCAGGTATAAAAACGGAGATCCCTTCAATGCCTGGCATTTATCGCATGAGCCTGGATAATACCGTCAAAGAAGTAAAGGAATTGTGGAATATGGGATTGAAGAGTGTACTACTCTTTATTAAATGCAAGGATGAGCTGAAAGATAATAAAGGGACAGAAGCGTTGAACCCTCAAGGACTGATGCAGCGCAGCATCCGAGCTATCAAGGATGCATGGCCCGACATGCTGGTGATGACCGATGTAGCCCTCGACCCCTTCTCTTCTTACGGCCACGATGGCATTGTAGAAGGTTCGGAGATTGTAAACGACGCTACCGTGGAAGTATTGGCTCAAATGAGTGTAAGCCATGCAGAAGCCGGTGCCGATTTCGTAGCGCCCAGTGATATGATGGATGGCCGCATTGGTGCTATCCGTGCAGCGCTGGAAGGGAATAATTTCACTAAAACTGGCATTATGAGCTACAGCGCCAAATACGCCTCCAGCTTCTACGGCCCCTTCCGCGACGCTCTGGATTCTGCACCTGGATTTGGTGACAAGAAGACCTACCAAATGGATTATGCCAACCGTAGGGAAGCCATCAGGGAAACATTGATGGATATAGAAGAAGGGGCAGACATCGTAATGGTAAAGCCAGCGCTCGCCTACCTCGATATCATTCGGGAAGTGAAGGATAATGTAGATGTTCCCGTCAGTGCTTACAATATAAGCGGTGAGTATGCAATGATCAAAGCGGCCGCGAAAATGGGGTGGCTCAATGAAGACAAGGCTATCCTGGAAACCTTGACTGCCATTAAGCGCGCTGGAGCCGACCTGATCGCTACCTATTTCGCAAAAGATGCAGTACGGCTTATCTCTTAAAAGCACAATAGCTGCTGCTTCAATTCAAACCTGATCTTCATCTCACACATATGAACATACAAAAGAGCGAATCACTGTTTCAACGTGCCCAGCAATCGATTCCGGGAGGCGTTAATTCTCCCGTACGTGCCTTTAAGAGCGTAGGAGGCAACCCCTTGTTTATTTCGAAAGCCAAAGGGGCATATCTGTATGATGCCGATGGCAATCAATATACCGACTATATCGCTTCCTGGGGCCCCATGATCCTCGGACATGCTTATGGTCCCGTGATCAAAGCCATACAGGAGCAGGCCGTGGATTCCACATCGTACGGAGCACCCACCGAGCTGGAGATAAAAATGGCTGAACTGATCAAAAGCATGGTACCCAATGTTGACCTGATACGCATGGTGAGCAGCGGTACGGAAGCTTGTATGAGTGCCATTCGCGTAGCCCGTGGTTATACCGGTCGCAATAAGATCATCAAATTTGAAGGTTGCTACCATGGGCATGCTGATTCTTTCCTGGTGAAAGCTGGCAGCGGTGTAGCGACTTTTAATATACAGACGGTGCCTGGCGTTACTGCCGGCGTGGCCAATGATACCCTCACCTGCGCCTACAACGACCTCGCCGCCGTGGAGCAACTCGTTGCTGCACACAAGGGTGAAATAGCTGCCATTATTATCGAACCCGTTGCCGGTAACATGGGCTGCATTTTGCCCAATCCCGGTTTCCTTGAGGCCCTTCGTAAGATCTGTACGTCTGAAGGCATCCTCTTCATTTTCGATGAAGTGATGACAGGCTTCCGACTTGCCAAAGGGGGTGCACAGGAACGCCTGGGCATCGACGCGGACCTCGTGACCTACGGCAAAGTGATTGGTGCAGGTATGCCCGTAGGTGCTTTTGGAGGTAAACGCCAATATATGGAAGTAGTATCTCCGCTGGGAAGCGTGTACCAGGCAGGCACGCTGAGTGGTAACCCGATCGCCATGATTGCCGGTTACACCCTGCTTTCCGTCCTCAACGAGCAACCACAGCTGCTGCAACAAATAGAAGAAAAAACACTGTACCTGAAAGACGGACTTGACAAAGTATTGGCGGCAACGGGAACACCCTATGTCATCAATCAACTGGGATCTATGATCAGTGTGCACTTCAGTGCCACCCCTGTCACAGACTTTACTTCAGCAGCGGCCGCCAACAACCAGTTGTTCAACAAGTTCTTCCACGCCATGCTCAACAGGGGGGTATACCTTCCACCATCGGCATTTGAAAGCTGGTTCCTGAACAATGCGCTTACAAAAGAAGACCTTGATGCCACCATAAAGGCAGCAAAGGACAGTCTACAGGAAATCCTGTAACAAACTAATACAATAAAAACAGCCGCCTTGTGCGATTGCTGCTAAAGCGATCACGCACAAGGCGGCTGTCTCGTTGTTAAGAAGTTGGGAAACTTATGACACAGTGGAGAACGATCCGGCTTTATAGAGAAGTATTCATAATCTTACCGGAGTCGAGAATCGTATTAACGCTATTCATGAGCGTGGTTGAGGTGGTCAACGCCTCCAGGTGACGTTCATGGTGCAAATCAGTACCCAACAAGTCTATGTATTTCTTTTTGACAAGGTACTGTGCCAGTTCATGGGTTATTTTGCCATAATATCCGGTCAGCGATAATAAATTCAGCTGAAAATAACAGCCCGCTTCTTTCAACTCATCGAACCATTCTTTCTGCGATACCAAATAATTGTACCGCTCCGGATGAGCGAGAATTGGTTTATACCCTTTGATCTGCAGCTCGAAGAGCATATCCTTGAGGTTGCGGGGGGGGGCAATGAAGGAGAATTCAACCAATACCAGATTGTCTTTGATCGGTAATAAGGGAATATTCTGTTGCAGCAAACTATCAAAATGATCGTCTAGATAGTATTCTGCCGCGGCTTTGACAGGCGCTGCAATCCCCTCCTGTTGGATCGCAGTCTCCAACTTGTTATGTGCGGCTCCTATGGATGTTGCAGTATTCTTGTGCACATCCCACATGATATGAGGTGTAGCAATAAACTGACGGTAGCCCAATTGCTGCAGCCCCTTGATCAACATCAGGGAAGTTGCCTCATCCGGGCTACCGTCATCTATACCTGGTATCAGGTGCGAATGCATGTCCGTACCTAATACACTCAGGTTAACTTTAGCAACATGCTTCTTTTTAAAAATAGAGAACATGCTAACTGATTGTCAATTTCCGTGCCGTCGCTATTGTGCCACAGCTTCAGCCTTTGCGAATTCTTTATACACTTTTGCCACTCCTTCCGGTAATTCGATCTTGTGTTTCCACCCCATACTGTGGAGTTTTGACACATCCATCAGTTTACGCGGAGTACCGTCGGGCTTTGTCAGATCGTGCTGGATCTCGCCTTGATAACCCACTACATCTTTGATCAACAGGGCCAGATCTTTGATCGTCACATCTTCGCCGGTACCGATGTTGACCAGGCCCTCTTCGTTGTAATGCTGCATCAGGTAAAAACAGGCATCAGCCAGGTCATCTGCATGCAAAAACTCTCGACGAGGGCTACCTGTACCCCACATTACCACAGCGGGATCATTTTTCAGCTTGGCCTCGTGGATCTTGCGGATCAATGCCGGCAGTACGTGAGAATTATTGAGGTCATAATTATCGTTGGGGCCGTATAGGTTGGTAGGCATTACCGATATGAAGTTACAACCATACTGAGCGCGGTAAGCGTCACACATTTTGATCCCCGCAATTTTTGCAATTGCATAGGGTTCATTGGTGGGCTCCAGCAACCCCGTCAACAGGTAGTCTTCCTTCAAGGGCTGGGGTGCCAATTTAGGGTAGATACAAGATGAACCGAGGAACATCAGCTTCTTCACCTTTTCCAGGTAAGCAGCATGAATGACATTGTTCTGTATCATCAGGTTCTCGTAGATGAAATCAGCACGGTAGACGTTGTTGGCCTGAATACCACCCACCCGGGCAGCTGCGAGTATAACATAGTCTGGCTTTTCGGCTGCAAAGAAATCCTCTACGGCCTGCTGGTTGCGCAGGTCCAATTCTTTGGAAGTTCTCAAAACCAGGTTGTTATATCCCTCTGCCTGCAACCGCCGCACAATGGCAGATCCCACCATCCCTCTATGGCCTGCCACATATATCTTATCAGACTTATTCATGGTTGTACTACTTGAAATAACTTACAAAATTAGGTCAAATACTATTCAAACTGGTTGCGTACATAGTAACCTTCACCTTTCAGTAACACCTCTTTCTTGAACAGCTCTACATCATTGGCAACCATTTCTTTAACCAGGCCGGCCAGGTCATATTTAGGTTTCCAGCCCAATTGCGTCTGTGATTTGGTCGGGTCACCGATCAGCAGATCGACCTCTGTTGGACGATAGTAGCGCGCGTCAACGGCCACAACTTCTTTACCGATAGCGACCTTGTAGTCAGGATTGCTGGTGGCAGTAACTACCCCCACTTCTTTCTCATCTTTACCTTTAAACTCTACTGTAACACCTACTTCGGCAAAAGCCATGCGAACAAACTCGCGTACAGGTGTAGTTACACCGGTTGCGATCACATAGTCTTCCGGCTTAGGCTGCTGGAGTATCAGGTACATGGCCTCAACATAATCCTTGGCATGTCCCCAATCACGCTTGGCATCGAGGTTGCCCAGATAGATCTTTTCCTGGAGGCCAAGAGCGATCTTCGCTACACCACGGGTAATTTTCCGGGTTACGAATGTTTCTCCACGCAGGGGTGATTCGTGGTTAAAGAGGATACCGTTTACGGCATACATATCATAAGCTTCGCGGTAATTTACTGTGATCCAGTAAGCATACATTTTCGCGACTGCATAAGGAGAGCGAGGATAGAAAGGCGTTCTTTCCGATTGAGGGATCTCCTGTACTTTACCATACAGTTCGGAAGTAGAAGCCTGGTAAATCTTGGTTTTTTTTGTCAATCCCAGCAGGCGAACAGCCTCCAGGATACGCAACGTACCAATTCCGTCAGCATTGGCGGTGTACTCCGGCGTTTCAAAGCTCACGGCCACATGGCTCATCGCAGCGAGGTTGTAGATCTCATCTGGTTGAGTTTCCTGAATGATCCTGATCAGGTTGGTCGAATCGGTAAGATCGCCATAGTGCAGTTTCAGTTGCACATTTTTCTCATGGGGATCCTGGTACAGGTGGTCGATACGTTCGGTATTGAAGAGCGAACTTCTACGCTTAACGCCATGTACGATGTACCCTTTCTTCAAAAGCAGGTCAGTTAAGTAAGCACCATCCTGACCGGTAACGCCGGTAATTAAAGCAACTTTGGCCATAGTGTTTATCTGGTTATAAATTGAAATATTTTACGTATTGGCTTGAGCCAAATCGTAAAAAAAAATGGTTTCAGATCATTCAGCGCCCAGGCTCGCCTGTCTTCCTGGTTGGCCCTGAGCCTGTTCTTTAAGCTGGCATTGCTCATTCCTCCTGCCCTCATCTTCACCAATACCCGGGGGATATAACCTGCCCGTGCATTATGTCGAACCAAAATGCGCAGCATCATTTCATAATCGGCAGCAGATCGTAAATCGGTGTTGAAAATTCCTACCTCGTCGTATATCTTGCGGCGCACAAAGAAAGTCGGATGCGGTGGCATCCACCCATAATAAAAGTATTTCCGTTTGTACCGGCCGCTTCGCCAATGTCGGGTGACTACGTAAACGTCATTTTTTTTAACATATTGTAGATCACCGTATACAACATCTATAGAAGGATCTTTGAATAGCGTCATTACTTGCGCCAGAACTGCCGGGTTGTCATAGAAGTCATCAGAATTCAGAATTCCGACTACATCGCCGGTGGCCAGCCCAATCCCTTTGTTCATAGCGTCATAAATGCCATTGTCCTTTTCACTGACCACTTTGGTTACGTGGGGAAACGATTTTACAATATCGAGTGTATTATCGCGTGAAAGCCCGTCTACAATAATATGCTCGATGGCAACGTCCTGTTGTTGCGCCACGCTGTTAAGGGTATCCTGAACCGTTTCGGCACTGTTGAAGGTAGCCGTGATGATAGATATTTTCATGGATTTGAGGCGATTACCCGTTCCTGGTGATCACGCAATTTTCCAGAACAAGCATGTCCATATTTGTCCTTAGAAAGCATTCCAATGCATTTTCGGGCGAATTCACGATGGGCTCGTTTTCGTTGAAGGAGGTATTTAATAATATAGGTACACCTGTTTTCTGCCGGAATGTTTCGATCAACTGATAATAACGCGGAGTTAGCTCCTTGTCCACGGTTTGCAGGCGCCCGGTACCGTCCACGTGTGTAACGGCAGGGATGGATGCATGTTTTTCAGCTTTGATGGGGAATACCTTCTCCATAAAAGGTACATTGTCGTTTACCTCAAAATACTCGGATACATATTCCTTCAGGATGGAAGGAGCAAAAGGCCGGAAGCTTTCCCGCCTCTTGATTTTTGAATTCAACAACTCTTTGGCATCCAGCCTTCTGGGATCAGCCAAAATGGAACGGGCCCCCAGCGCCCGGGGGCCAAACTCGGCCCGGCCGTTGAACCATCCCACAACACCAGCATCGATCAGGCGATTGGCCACTTTCTCGTACAGTTCTTCATCCGAATAACGGGTATATTCAATATTTCTCGACTTTAGGTAGGCTTCAATCACCTCGTTGGTAAACCGGCTTCCAGTATAAGCGGTCCAGATAGGAGCCTTTCGTGGCTGGTTTAGCACCTGGTTGTATACATACAGGGCAGCCCCCATAGAAATGCCAGCGTCATGACCGGCAGAAGGGATATAAACTTCCTGAAAACCTGTGTTACGCGTGATCTTCCCATTGGCCACGGAATTCTGGGCAACGCCACCTGCAATACAAACCTTCGACAGTCCCGTTGTTTTCTTCAGATGCTCCAGGATGTGAAAGATCAGCTCCTCGGTAAATCGCTGTACAGAGGCAGCCAGGTCCTTGTGGTACTGAGTAAGCGGCTCGTCTTTCTTACGGACGGCTCCAAACTTCTCTTCCATCAAGGGGGTGTACAGCGACGCCACTACCGGGATATGATCTTCCCCGTAGGTAACGATACCCTGTTTGGCAGAACGGAAGTACTTGAGGTTGAGGGTAAACAGGCCATTGCTTTTGTCAATTACCAATACATCCCGCAATTTATCTACATATTTGGCTTCCCCATATGGAGCCAGGCCCATCACTTTGTATTCGTCACCATAGTGAGGAAAACCCAGCAATTGGGTAAAGGCAGAATAGAAAATACCTACCGAATGCGGGAAATCAACAGAGTCGATCACTTCGATCTTGTTGCCTTTGCCACGGCCGATCATGGTCGTGGTAAAATCACCCGATCCGTCAATAGACAGCAAAGCGGCTTCTTCAAAAGGGGAGGCGAAAAAGGCAGACGCCAGGTGACTGCGGTGGTGCTCCACCTGGTGGATCTTGGCTTTGATAGCCGCTTTGTCCACACCGGGATCCAACTGGTAGAACTCATCCTCGAGCGAAGACACTTTACGTGCATTCTTCAACCTGTCCAATACGGCGTTCCATCCGCCACCAGGGTTCTTCAGCAGGAACATGATCTTATTCCGTAGTTTGGCCCGTGGATCACGTCCAATGGCAATATGATCAACCTCCTGCAGCGTGATACCTGCTTCCTGCAGGCAAAACTGGATCGCCATGGAAGGAAAACCAGCCCAGTGCTTTACCCGCCGGAATCGTTCCTCTTCGGTTGCGGCGATCATTACACCGTCCTTGAATATTGCAGCAGATGAATCGGCGTGGTAAGCATTAATGCCAAGTATGTACATCTTTAATTAAATAGCTTTTGATAAATTATGTTGAGTTCCTGAATATTAACTTTTTGCTGAACAAACAGCCAGGCACCTTTCGACCACTTGTCGTATTCTTCCTGCCCAAATGCAGTTGCCTGTTGCAAAGCCGCGGTAAATTGTTGTTGGTGGGCCAGCGAAAGATCCCAACCCGCATAGGCAGCCGACAGTTGGCGCCAGGGCGTCTGATCACTGATCAGGGCTGGCTTTCCGGCCGCCAACGCCTCAAAAATTGCATGCCCGAAGTTCTCTCCCTGCGTAGGAAGGCCAAAAATATGGTGTTCTGCAAGGATTGCTGGTAATTTATGGTTGGGTATCTCTCCCCGGAAATCGACCCGGATACCGGCTGAAAGACCTTCAGCGATATCCCGGCAGCGTGTAGCAAAGCCCTTGTCTTCCTCATTGCCTATGATCGTCAATACAATATTGCCCTGCACGGGCTGCAGGCAGGTGAGCAGCACATCCAGGTTTTTGATCGGATGCAACCTGCCGACAAACAATACATTCAGCTGACCAGGCAGCTTGGGCAAACTACCTGGATAGGGAGGAATATAACCGGGCCAGTTGGGCGCCAAAACCGTTTCGGTCTCTTGACCAAAAGTCTTTTTAATATCTTTAAACTCGGTGTCGTCAGTAGCCTGAAAGCTGATATGTCGGCTCAAGCCCAACACCCGGAATAATGACAGGTAGATCTTCTTTTTCAGCGATTTGAATTGCAGCGCACTGGATCTGAGCATGCCACGAGGGGCCAGTACAACCCTGGCAGGCCAGCCTTTCTGACGACTTGCAAGTAATGGATAGATGGTAAAGAACCTGGAGAACATGCTGTTGAGATAGATCACAGAAGGGTTTACCTCGTCGAGTACCCCTTTTACCGTGTTCATGCTCAACCGATCGGGTGAACAATAGAAAACCGATACCCGCTGATCATAATTGATCCATTCATTCGCCTTTATGCCTTCATAAGGCTCGGTTGCGCCAAGGTCACGGTCGGCCGTAAAAACATACACGTCATAATCAGACTGCATGTGCTTGACAAAATTCACCGCTGATCGTATCGGTCCGCCAGCCTTATACCCCGGATCGAACCAATCGATAAAAACCAAAATAGATCTACGCAGATCGTTCATACAGGGCAATTAATTACTGCTATTTTTCTCCATCCAGTACTCCAACACCACAAAAAGCCACAGCTCCATCCACCGGACGCTGGGGTCGCCTTGCTGGAATCTTTTCCAGTAGGCGAGTATTTCTTTGCCTTTGATAAAATCGCGTTCGCCGATACGTTTCAATCGCTGATCACAGAACTCAAACAACTCGTTCTTCATCCACACGGCCCAGGGAAACAAAAAGCCCTGTTTACGGCGATGCACGGTTTCCTGCGGCAGCAATCCCTGCAGAGCATCCACCAGAAGGCTTTTGGGCGTATGGGGAAACTTCAGCTCATCGGGTATGCCAAGCACATATGAGATAAGATCATGATCAAAGAATGGCTCACGAACCTCCAGCGATACTGCCATGCTCATCTGATCGGTATCCTTCAATAAGGTATGTTGGGTATAGCCAAGGTATTCGGCAATGGAAACCTGCCCCAGGTCGGGAAATCTTTCAAAATTTCCCCTCAATTCCGACAGATTTTGCTGTAGGGCTGTTGTGGACGAGTCGAGATGGGTGAGCCGGGACATCAGCCCTGACGACAGGATGCGCCGAAACTCAGGATAGAAAGAAGCAATAGAGCAGTCAGGCGCTTTCAGCAATTGCTGCATCCTGTCAGCTTTGCTGGAAGCCTTAAGCCTCAATATGCCAGCTGCTGCCGATCGCACTGGGCCACTTATATTCCACAGAGACCGCAGCTTCCTAAGCTGCAAGTATTGTTTAAAGAAGGGATAGCCAGCAAACAATTCATCACCACCAACACCTGATAATGCTACGGTCAGTCCATTCTGCCGAATGGCTTTAGATACCACGTAAGTATTGACACCATCGCCGCTGGGCATATCCATTGCATCAAGAGCATTGGTAAGTTCATCCAGGAAAACAGAAGGATGAAGCAATACCTGGCTATGGTTTGTATTGAATTTTCGGGCTATCTGTTCAGCATAATCCGATTCATCAAATTCTTTCTCGTGAAAACCGATGGTAAACGTATTGGGACGGGAACTGCTTATCTCCGCCATGAGGCCCACCACAGCACTTGAGTCGATACCCCCAGAAAGGAACGCGCCAATCGGCACATCACTTATCAGGCGCCGTTCCACTGAGTTGCGCATTAACCGACGGATATGCTGCAAAACTTCCTGACGATCGCCATAGTTAGCAGCGACGGGTGTTTGGGTTATATCCCAGTATTTCTTCGCCGTGATCCTTTTATCTTGAATCGTAATACAGGAGCCTGCATCCAGCTGAACGATGTGATCAACGATCGACAAGGGAAATCCAATCGACTGAAAGCTCAGGAATTCCCTGACTGCTGCTTTGTTGATACTATTGGGCACCAACCCACTTGCAAGTACACCCCTCACCTCTGACGCAAAAAGAAAATGGTGATCGCTTACAAAATAATATAACGGCTTAACGCCCATCCTGTCACGCGCAACGAACAATACCTTGTCCCTGCGATCCCAAATGGCAAAAGCAAACATACCCTTCAACAAAGGAAGACAGTCAGCTCCCCATTTGAGGTACGCAGCCAACAAGACCTCCGTATCGCCATTTGTAGAAAAAGGATACTCCGTAAGCTGTTGCCTGATCTCCAGGAAATTGTATATCTCCCCGTTGAATACGATGACGTAACGCCCTGAATGATCGGCAAAAGGCTGGTTGGCAGCTGTAGAAAGATCGATGATCGAAAGTCGTCGATGCCCCAGCATCACCCCATCTTCCACAAAATCATTATGAGCATCGGGACCACGATGTGCCATCGCATCCGTCATCTTTTTGATCAGCGACCGGTCGGCCGCTGGTTGTTTGAAATGAAGTATACCGGCTATGCCGCACATAGTCGTAAAAGGTTAAATGAATATAGCCGCAATACGTAGCTCGGAACCGGGTTCCGGGTAAACGTTAACAACGATAAAATTGATTAAGTAGTACCGAAAAGAGAGGAAACGTTATTTAATCATGCCGATACCGAAGCATGTACTGGCTCTTCGGGCTTTATGGCGGCAGTGGAATCCTGCCTCCTGTGCCGCTGCTTAATGATAACATTGACAGAAAAAAGGATCACCAGCAGGTATGCGCACAACGTTATGTTAAAGAATACACCGTACTTATTTAATCCCAGGCTCCTGATAGAGTAGCTATCTGTTTCTTCACGCCCCATCGTCCAATACATTACATTTTTAATCAGGGGCATGATCACAGGGATTTTGTCCCAATTCGTATACCGCGCACTTTCATACCGGTAAGCCATGTTATAATCTGCTGACACCTGCTGCTGGTAAGATGCCCAGTTCTGCTGCACATCTGCAAAACCAGCCAGCATTCCATCCGGCTTTTTAAAGTAAGCATTGCTTAACCCATCAAGCACTACCCAACCGTGTGATGTTTTGGCCTCCACGATGATATGACCGGCACTTTGACCATCAACCGTCATCTGCGGGATCCTTACATCCACATTCATTTCCTGTAGCAGCCTCGCCAGCATATACGCGTGACTTCCACAAGCTCCCTGCGCAGTCATCAGATCTACACCCACAGGCTGGATGATTTCGGCTTTAACACCTTTCACAGGCCGATCGCCAAAGATAGCCAGGCGGTCGACACCGAGTCGATGTATAAGATGAACGCTATTGATCAGTAAACTATCTTCTTGTATGGCCGACGAAGAACCTTCGGGCATTTGCGCATAAACGTATTGAGCGAGAGAAGTGAATACCTTCTTTTCGTATTGCTTTTCAGTAAAGAAATAAAAAAGGGAAGCCAGCAAAAATCCGTTGAGAAACATTAAAACATATTTCCCTCTCCTTGCGGCGAAAACCTTTGTTCCTGAGATAATGCGACGAAATAAGCTCATAAGATAACGACATTCTAACTTTAGAATTCCAAGTCGGTATCGGATTTAGGAGGAATACACCGGCACTTTTCAAGATTATCTTATAGAGTAAACAAGAGAACTTGTAGCGCAATACAAAAAAAGTGAATGGGTATCGGGCGCATATTACACAAAATCGAAGGGATGACTGTGCAGCCGGAATTAAAAACATATTAAATAAGACACCATTCATCGTACAACGTTCTGATATACACTCAAATATTTATCCGCCACAGAACTTATTTCATATTGTTTAACATTACCTAGCCCTTTTTCGATCAATGTTCTACGATAGCCCGCATCGTCAATGACCTTCTGAACGCCATGCCTGATTGCGGTCACATCGAATGGATCAACCAGGCAAGCTCCGTCTCCAGCCACCTCTTTCATCGGACTGATAGCACTCGTAATAACAGCACGGCCAGACTGCTGTGCCTCAATGATGGGCAGGCCAAATCCCTCATAGGTAGATGGAAACAAAACCAGGTCACAAGCCGCATATTCGTTGGCCAACTCCTGCTCAGAAATACCAGTAAGAGATCTATACGGAATACCGGCTGCTTTTAATTGTGCCGCCTTATCCGCATCAACCTTTCCGATGATGGTCAGCAGACAATGAATACCCTTTAAAGCTTCAATCACTCTTATCAAATTCTTATTGGGCGTTGAACCAATGAATAAAATAGCAGGTTGATCACTATTAAACACCTTGTCTGCCCGAATAAAATTTGCACTAACCGGATTCGGGATCACTACGACTTTCTCCGGTGAACAGCCGGAAAAACGAATGATCTCCTGCCGTGACTTCTCCGAAATGGTGGTAATGGTGCGACAATGCCGAACCGGTAAGTCCAGAAACAGCCATTTCAAAACGCTTCTTTTGATGCCACTCGTTGTATGAAGAAAAACACAATCATGAATGGTCAGGATTGTCTTTTTGCCGGGCAAACCCAACACCAAATAATGTACATCGCCCGTAACGTGATACACATCAGCTTCTAATTGAAGTGCAAACCGCCAGTTACGGATCATATCCCTTGGTGTGACCCGCGAACCGGGCACAAACTGCTGTTCGGTCTGCACAGTCTTACCCAGCAATTCAGCGATTTGCTGAAAGATCTTTTCAATGCTGAAATAACCAGCCTGAGGCTTCCGGAAAACAAAACAAACTTTCATCAGGCCTTTTTATATATCCAACGCTGTAAGCGGGGGAAAAACGTTAGACACAAAACAGTATAGACAATATAATTGGTCAGTAAACGACCAAACAGGAATAACCCATCGGCCTCGAAAGAAATGAAATTATACAAGGTGATATTGATAATACCAAAGCGGAAAAGCAAATTTAACGCCTTCATGCTGTAAAAGGTCCGGTAGATCAAACCAACAAAAAGGGCCAACAAACCAAGCGGCAAATACATGCCCACGTAACCAAAATCGACATAACTATCGGCAAAATAACCAAGACTGAAGGAAGAGCCTTCTTTAAGGCCAGTATACTTAAGGCCGGAATACATACGTGCTTTCTCCGACGCATTGTATATCCCTTTATCGGGAAAAATGATCCGGGGAGAAATAACAAAGGAAATATTCTTGCCCCACACAGCGCCGTTCTGATACGGTATAAGGTAGGGCACCCGATCCATAGAAAGACTTAGGTTATGCAGGTATTGAACGCGGTATAAAGAGAGATCGATGGCCATCTTATAGTGCTTCCAGCTCAGGTCAGCGACCTGACTCTGCATTTTCGAGATTGCTTCGGAACGCTCAACGGCGACTACCTGTTCCCTACGTCCTTTATTTACAAACTGGCGATAGTCGTTCTTGATAGCTGCCCAGGTAAGCAGCAAAGAGATCAACAAGGCACCAGCCAGCAGTCCGTAAATCAATTGCTTGGGTCTGATATTGTTAACGAACGTCAACGAAATGATGATCGCAAAAAGCAGCACCTCCTTGAAATTCGAGAAATAGGATGTAAGAGAGGAGGCGAACTCATACAAGATGATGACAACAAAGACCACTCTATTCTTCTTTGTAAGCCATACCATAAAGCCATACATCATGAAAAAGACCCATTTCAAGGATGAAATAGTCACCAGCACCTGGTCGGCTCCGCCAGCATCACCAAAGAAGAAACGAATCGAAGTAAGAAAAACCGTCGCGACAATATAAACGACAAGCAACCGCTTGCTGTTGATCTTTTCAGCTTCGACCCTTAGCTGAGCCAGCGTAGGTATGGGTATATTGTTGATCGTAAAATGTATGATCACTGCCATGAACAATAGTCCGACACAACCTGCCAGCACAGCCATTGGTCCATTGGCAGAAAATCCAGAAATATCCTTATTGTAGCCATTCACCCAAAAAACGTAGGTAATCACCTGCAGCCATTGGAACAAGAAAGCAAAGATGAAAATTCCGGGCCTGTTGGATTTCCATAAAATGGCCAAAATAGCAACAATAGTTGCCACGCATAGACCGGTATATAGCCCATTTCTTGTGAATAAAGCCAGTGCCGCTGCCAATATTAGCAACGAAAAAACGGTAGGGCCTGTCAATACCTTGGGAGAAAGCGGATTACCAGTCAATTCAAAACGGTTTTAATAACTTCATCATACACCAACTCGTACTCCTTCGTCATTCTGGACACCGTCAACTCCGATGAAGCCTTACGATAGGCAGCCGCGGCCAGCCGGGTAATTTGCCCACGATCAAGCAGCAACAATTCCATCTGTTGCTTTAACGACACCGGATTGGTAGCCGGAAATATAAGACCTGTTTGATCATGCTCCACCAGTTCTATATTGCCACCCCGGTCCGAAACGATCACCGCTTTGGCCGACATCATCGACTCAATGATCGACAGCGAACAGGGCTCCTGTGATAGGCTGGGTACCACCACCACATCTACAGCCTTATAAATTTTCTCCTGGTCTACCTCGAAACCTTTCCAGATAAAATAGCTATCAAGGCCTTTTTCGGCGATCAGTTGACGCAACTTAACGGAATATTCGTTTTTATCATTCCCAAAGATCGACACTTCAAATCCGGAATGCCCTTCACGAACCAGCAACCCAACCGCTTCAATCAGGTTTTCATGCCCCTTCCACGGAACCACTTGCCCAATGATGCCAAACGAAAGCTTGCTGCCAATGGCAGCAGGAGCCTGGTTTGACTTGGGTGGCACGCCGTTATAAATAAGCCGGATCTTTTCTTCTGGTATCGACAGGTTCTTTAATGACCCAACTATATACCGCGATACGCCTGTAAGAATGCTCGCCTTCCTTTTAATAATTCCGTAAAAAAATCTATTCTTAAAGGTAGGCTGATCCGGGTCGTGTAAACCAAATACACAGTTCTCCTTTAAAAAAGGATATAACATAACGATCACACCGTAATAACAGAAATGACAAACATCCGGATTGAAATCACGCATTACCTTTCGACAAGTGGTTACCGCAGAGGGATAGTGCCGTATTGTGTCCCAGGTCCATTGGGGCCTGGTAATATAGATCCATCCGAGTTTTACCTCATCATAACCAACGCCTAGCTCCTTCAACTTAGCTTTGAACACGCCGTCATTCCACCCACTTATGATACAATGTACCTGATTGCCATTCTTTTTAAGCTCGCTGATAAGGTGGAGGGTAATAATCTCAACACCCGACACATAGGAACCTCCAACAAAAAACAAGATCTTTCTCGGCATGCGTGTTAACTTATTCGTCTCATGATATTCAATGAATCGATGGTCTCCACCTTTTCAAAAGATTTGTCGTGAACGATGACATCCTTAAAAAAAGCAATCGAGCCGAGCGCTACACGACCCGGATCAAATTCCGGAACAGTTGTATCATGCAGCGCGATGATGCCCCCGGGCCGTACTTTGAGGGAATATTGCTCCCAATCTTTTTTGATCCCATCATAGGAGTGATCACCGTCAATGAAAATAAAATCGCAGCTGGCTGGCACATCTGAAATGGCGTCACCGCTGAGCTTTTCGATCAGCACCACCTTCTTGTTGACCTTATGACGCTTCAAATTCAGCTTCGCTACATACTTATGAAAGCACACCCCAAGTTTTCCCTTGAAGAAGGGATCGATGCCATACAACTTACCCGCTGGCTTGATATGCTGACCGATCACCACGGTATTCACTCCTTCGAAAACGCCTATTTCAATAGCGAGATTGGCATCCTTGGCATAGCGTTCGATAGCCGCCCGTTCGTTTTTGGATGTCTGGGTGTTGGGAGCATCCACCTTAAAAAAATACTTTACTAAATGTAAAAGTTCGAGGCCTCTCATGTTGTACTAGTTTTTAGCAGAAAGTTGGATCAATGGGTGGATAATTTTGGTAAACGAAAAATTTTCGACATGATTAGCTGACATTTTTCCCATTTGTCGCACCAGCTTTCGATCGTTTATTAATGAACTGATAAATAAGCTGCATTTTTCGACGTCACCTTGTTCGAACACCATTCCATTTTTCCCTTCAATGATCAGATCTACTGCTCCACCGCATTTACCGGACATCATGACCGGGGAATGACTAGCCATCGCTTCGTTACCCGCTAGGCCCCAAGTTTCACCGGGGCCAACCGAGGGTAATATAAAAACGTCTCCCAGCCTGTATACCACGGGCATTTTCTGCTGATTCTGAAAATCAATGAACACCACACGCTGTAGGCCATTGGCTGCCTCTTTTAAGGAAGTTTCCCATTCGCCATTTCCTACAAAAATAATCCAGAGTCGTTCGTCATTGACCTTCGCAGCTATATCTAGTAAAAAAAATGGATTCTTCTTTCGCTCCAGCTTACCGGCAAATAACAATACCAGGGCATCGTCTGGTATATTCAACTCCTTTCGCCATACTATTGCAGCTTCGTCATATTCATTACCTACTCCGGCAAAACGCGTATTATCGATTGCATGGGGAGCAAGTAGTAGTTGCTTTTCCTTCATGCCATGCTTTCTAAAGTAAGCCTTATTATTGGTGCCCACGTACAAAGCATGATCCACATGCCTGTATACCCAGGTCAGAAAGATTCTCCTTAACCACATTTTGACACCTGGCACCTCATCGAGCAGCGTCGAGTCGCCCCGGAACAAAACGGGAATTTTTTTGTGAAAATGCCGGAGGCAACGCAAGTGACTGTGAAAGCTCCAGCCAATCACCAGCAACAGGTCAGCGCCCCAGGATTCAATCTCGCTGATCAATCCGGGATTCACGATACCTTTGAAATGATGAACGCCGGGATCGGCAGACACATTTTTCACAAAAACATGTTCATATCCTTCCAGGAGCGGTATATCCCACGTAATCATCCGCCCAAAACCTTTATCCATTGTTGATCCGGCAGCCGCCTGCTCCCAGGTATAAAAAACTTTCAATACAATCCCAGGCTCGTTCGCCAGGAGCCTGAACCAGGGTGCATTATACTGGATAGGATGAGAACTAACGATGGCTAATCTTTTCATCAAAGTTCAATGGGCTGCTTTCAATGTGCTTGTACTACCTGTTCTTTTCATAGGACCTATTTTTATCCAGGCGACGATTTTCTGAATGGCCAGGCTCATCTTGCTCACAGGCTTTCTTTAACCGGGCTCACTACTTCCAACTGTTTACCAGTTTGGTAATAGCTGATGCTGGCAGATAGCTGTTTAAATCTTCTTTCAACGAATCGGTAAAACCCTATACTGAAGAGTAAGGATATGACGATCGCAACGAACACCATACATTCCCGTACCAAAGGATTGGTGATGAGCGTCGCACTGATATTGATGATCCGGCCCCCAATGGGCACATGGATAAGATACAACGAATAGGAGATGAGGCCCAGGTTACGCAGCAAACGAGGCACCTGCTTTACGTATTGGATAGCTGCCAGCGTCGCCAACACGACCATTGTCAGACCGATACCCTGGCTGTACAGCAACAATAGACTATTTAGAATAACCATCACCAGAAACTCCCGGCTGCCGATCACCTGGCAGAAATATTGAAACAGGAGAATGCCAGCAATAAAATAGGGCGTATAAGTAAAGATGAATTTATTGGGACCAACGGGCAGGAAGGAAAGCGCCGCAAATACGGTAAAGAAAGCGACCCGGACCGCAACGTTGGGTGATATGATCAAACCAAAAACAAGAGCGATCAACAGGTAATACTGAAATTCAATCGCCAGCGACCAGTATACGGGGTTCAGCCAGGCCTCACCGGTAAAAATATTCAGGTAGCCAAGATGACTAAATACATTGGCCCAATCGACGACAAAAGGGGCACCCTTGTAGTAAGGCGATAACGTACTGACAAATCCAAGAATAAGTACCAGAACGATAGAAACGAGATAGGGTGGTTCGATACGTATCACCCTTTTCTTCAGGAAGGTCCAGAAACTACTCATCTGGTACCGTTTGGTATACATTGCGTAGGGAATCACAAAACCCGATATCACAAAAAAGATCTCTACACCTACCCACCCAAATTCGCCGATCCGTTTGATCGGACTGCTATCGGGCAAAAAAGCGGTATTCCCGTTGCTCAGGTGAAATACGCACACCATTAGGGAAGCCAGCCCCCGTAATAGCTCAATCGACCGTATCTCTCGGGCAACTGGTGCATTAGCTGGATATTGGATATTGAACATCTACGAATTAGTTATCCTATTAAAAAAATCCACCAACTGACGGGTTTTAGTACGTGCCATAAACTGGTCCATGACGGCCTGGTCGGGTTTTGATGGAACTGTCTGACTCAGTATTAAGTTGCACAAAGCAGCATAACAAGTATCCACATAACTGGAGGCGGCGCGGCTTTCGTGATCAAATATCACGGCAACTCCTACCCCCGTATCATGCAGCACTTTCACGACACTACTTCCCTGGTAGAAAACGGCCAACAGCGGCTTTTCTGCTAATAAATAAGGATAAATTTTTGAGGCGGTATAAGCAGTATCTGTAGATCCGGGTACGAGCAGCAAATTGGCTTGCTGCAGCAGGTAAAGCGTCTCAAAGTAAGGTATCCTGTCAGGGATTTCGGTCACCATTTCACCTACACCGAATGACTGTGCTACAGGCAGAATAGTCCTGGCGCCCTGGCCGGCAGGTGCATAACTGGTACCTATGAACCAACAATGAAGCTTGGCAAACAATGCAGGATTTTCTTGCAGGCCTTTTTGTATTGCGCCAAAAATGATATGCAAAGCAAACTGCATATCATGCCCCCCCCTTCCGATATAAACAATGTTGATCTTATCAGTCGGTAATGAAACTTTATCCGAATAATGGATGTGTTGCCGGGCAATCTGAAAATCATGATCGGAAGCTCCGAATGTGATGACTTCCATCTGCTCTCGGGTCATGCCGGGATACCGTTCTATAAAAGTATCACAATATCCTTCCGACACACTGATGATGCCATCGGCATAGGGAACTGTACGCCTTTCTAAAAACTTATCGATATTATAGGAAATCAGGAACTTCGGAGGACGCTCAGATTTGGGTTTGTCCAGGTAAAAATCGCTCCTCCAGGGATCTTGAATATCCAGGATAAATGGCACCTTGAACTTGCGTTTCCAACGCGGGCCCAGGGCCATCACATGAAATGCAGTCGTAGAAAAAAAAACAAGATCGAAAGACTGGCTGCTCAACAATTCATCTCCCTTCTTTCTCATTTGAAAAAATGATCGCATGGAAAGACTACCCAACCCAACTTTTCTCGTCTTTTGTGCTTCAAACGCACTCACCCGGTGTACAACAATATCCTCCGGAATAGTCTTCAATAGCAAGGGATCCAAGCTATACGCCTCGACGAATTCCTCCTTGACCGTGATCACAACAGCCTCCCAACCAAACTCACGAAAATATGGCAGGCTCTGCCGCACCCGGTGCATATCGGCGCTGTTAACCGGAGGGAAATGAGGCGATATGATCAACACTCTCTTCATGTCACAAAAGCACAGAACGGACGGTATCCAAAAGTTTAATGGATTCTACTTCCCAGTTCAGCTGCCCGTCAGCCAATTCATAGGCTCGCTGCCGGCACGAACGTAATAAATGCTTGTCTTGCATCAACAGTGTCAGCTTATCGGCCAGATCCTGAATATGATCATGTTTGTATAGAAGTCCCACACCAGCGTAAGTGTGCAAAAATTGCTGTTGAGCTTCGGTATCCGACGCCACAATACAATTCGCGGCTAACAAATAAGTAAACAATTTATTGGTCAGGCAGATCCGTCTGTTTTCGCAATAAGGAACCTCGGTAGCCAGCCCAATATCAAAACAGCTTGCTATGGGGAAGATCTCCCCCAGAGCAACCGGAGAATGAAAAACAATTCTATCAGGCATGGAGGAAAGCCCCAGTAGTTGCTGTCTGAAACCATCCGAACATTGCCCCAGGATGGTCAGCGACCAGTTGAATTGCGGCAATAGGTTTAAAGCCTCGACTACCGTTTCCAGACCACGGTTGGTTCCTGCTGTTTGAGAGAACCAGAAAAGCCCTACAGCCTCTCCATCAGCCGTCGCAGGAGACTGCAAAAACTGCTTTCCGAATACATTGTTCAGAACAATAGTCTTTTTATCCGGATAGTGGGATTGATATTTTTGGGCAATCAGTGGGCTTGCAGCTGAAAGATAATCGAGGGCAGGGATATAGCTGTCTTCTATAGCAACCGCCATATTGTAATGCAGGGATCCCGGGGCAGACTCACCACGGTGGTAGTCTTCAGCATCGAAAGCTACTTTTGCCTTCCACTTCCGGGCAGCCTGGACAGCGGCTGGCAAAGCTCCCAGATTATGGCCGATATAAAGATCAGCTTGAATACTTCGCGCAACCTTTACCAGTTCCTGCGAATACAATACATACACCTTTTCATAGTGTCTATCCCCTAAAGGCATATAACGCGACCACCACTCGTTGCCTTTTCTTCGAAGGCGTATATATTTATAATGAAAGGGATGCTCTATTGGATGTTTCGCCGCTCTGACCCAGTTGATGCTGGGCTTGTTGGCAAATAGCTCCTTATCAAAAGCATCTGCCCAGGGCGATAAAGGCACATACACCACGGTGACGGCATAGCCAGCATCATTCAATGCTGTCGCCTCTTTTACCACGCGGGGATTGGCCGATGGCTGGCCGGAAGTAACGATGACGATCTTCTTTTTGATAACAGCTTATTTAATCGTCATGGCTTCCCGTACTGCAAAATAGTTCTCACGCTCCGGCGTGAATTCAATCCTTTCCAGCTTCTTTTGCTCGATATCATACCTGGCCAGGTAGTAGCCGAACGACTTCAGATAAGTGATGAGCTCCTGCTCAGTAACGCCCGAGTTGGCCAGCGCATTGTTGATCTCCAGCTGAATAATGTCAATCCTACCTTCTTTCAGCAGTTTTTCAGCCCCCTTGAAAGCCAGCATTTCAAATCCTTCGATATCGATCTTGAGGTATTTGATGTGCTCTACCCTGTTCTTACTGCAGTATTCATCGAGGGTAATGGTATTGATCTCTACGGAGTTGGCAGTCTTCTCATACACTACGTGATTCTGTACATCCCGATCCTGGGTCAGGTAAATAGTCCCCGTATTATTTGATACGCCAACTTTATTGATCACAACCACATTCTGAACACCATTGAGTGCTACGTTCTTTTCAAACCGGCTATGATTGTTGGTATCTGGTTCGAAGGAATGGATCTTTCCCGTTTTAACGTACTTCGAGATCCATAGCGTATACAACCCAATATTGGAGCCGATATCGAATACCGTGTCATCCGGTTTCAATACGTCCTTGATCAGATGAAATTCTTCCCAGTCAACCCAGTAATTGTACATCAACCACATTGATTGTACGGAATCGTAATGGATCTTCACTTTTTTGTCGTTCCAGATAGAAAGCTGGTAATCCTTCACTTTGAAAGCACGGATAAATTTCCACAGGAAGAAACGATACATGGCAAATCCAAAGTGCTGCTTGTTGTAGGGTGATTGCAGGAGGTATCTTATCGAGCTGATCATCAAAATAAGTTTAAATAGTGAGCGGCAACAATATTAACATCGAAGCGATCGGCTGCTTGTTGCCGGCAACGTTTCCTGTCGATACGGGACAACTTGGGCAATACGTCGATCATCTCCTCGACAGTATTGACCTTGTAACCGGTGATTCCATCATCTACCACCTCAGGAACAGAACCTTTACTGAAAGCAACCACCGGCGTACCGCAGGCCATCGCTTCCACCATCACCATACCAAATGGTTCATTCCAGTCAATGGGAAACAACAGGGCTTTGCAAGTGCCCAGGTATTCGTTCTTTTGCTCGTCATTGAGCGCACCGAGATACCTTATTTGCTGACCGTCGACATGCGGAAGTATCTCCTGCTCATAGTAAGCCTTTTCTTCAGGAAGAGCTGAAATATTACCGGCAATCAACAACCGGTTACCTGTTTTTTTGGCCACAGTAATAGCATGGTGGATGCCTTTCACCCGCTCCAGCCGGCCGAGGAACATAAAAGGCGCATTGTCAGACACCTGTTCCTGCAAACCATATTTATTGAATTCGATGGCATTGTAAACGGTTTCCCATCTGCCGGCAATCCCTCCCCGGCTGATCAGGTCTGTACTGCAACCTGTAAATACCAGGTTCTTATGAGGCAGCCGGGTAATACGTTTGATATTGCCCCCGCTGATCTCCCGACCATAGGTCATGATCTTTTTAACCGGATGGTTGAGAATCGGCAGCAGATAAGCCAGCCGGCCAAAATTATGAATGAGGTCAAATTGCTTATAAATGGGCAGCAACTTACGCCAGCATCGGAAGATATCTTTGACACCCTCGATCTTGGGCTTGGGATAGCCAATTTTTCCGAAGGTGATCACTTTACCATGCTCAAAATGTGATCCCTCGCCTACCAGCAACGTCACCTCATGTCCCATGCGGTGATATTCCATGGCAAACATATACACCAGGCGTTCATGACCACCGTATTCTTTAGGCGGAACAGGAATACCTGGATCCATAATAATAAGCACTTTCATCAGCAGGAAAAGTCTTAGTTGTACAACTGCAGGTAAGCGGCGCTTACCCAATCAAAAGTACGGGGAGGTATAATATTGTTTCTAAGTTGTTCCAGTTGTTCGGGATGCCCGACTACCTGGGCGATCCGTTGGCGCAAACTGGCCGACGAATTGAAATCGAACAGCAAGCCGTTGAATCCATGCTTCACTTGCTCGGCATTCCCATATACACGGCTGGCCAATACAGGTATCCCGGCTGCAAAAGCCTCCTGCACAACCAGGGGCGACATTTCGGAGAACGCGGAAGGAAGGCATAGCAGATGGTATTGGCCAAGCATGGTCAACACCTGATCGCGGGCAATAGGCCCTTTCCAGGCAATTGATGTCATATCCTGACTTTGCGACCTGCATTGACGGTAATAGTCGGTATCCTCCTCCTTGCCATATATATCGAGTGTCACCTGGTCGGTTGTAAAAGCTTTCATGGCCTCCACAAGCAGATGTACACCTTTTTGATGTTGTACACGGCCCACAAAAACAATGCGCAACGGCTTTACCGGTAATAAATTCCTGGTGGCTGGCCTGGCGGCTCCGGTAATGGATAACGCCTGTGGTACGACAGCTATTTTATCAGCCGGCACGCCATTTTCAATCAGCATTTGTTTATACCATTCACTGAGCGTGATCATTTTATCGGTCACTGCCGACACGGCGATCAACTCCCGGCTAATGCGCGCAATAGCAGCCGGCATGGAGAGTAGGGTAGTTAGTTTACCAGCCGGCATTTTTCCCGTCAATCCCATTGATCGTAACAACATGCCTGCACCTGCAATTGGTGTAGCCAGTACGCCGGGAAAGTTGAAAAAAGTCTTCAGGCTACACACACTGCAACCATATTCCTGGATCTTTCCGTTGCAAAGTTCCTTGCCCCGGATCAGGTTGTTCGTATTGCAGGTATAGCCAGATAAGTGCATCGTGAAAAAAACTTTGGCACCGGTCGATTTGGCCACACGCAGGTGATGTACGCTTAGTCCGATACTACGTGTGAATTCGTGAAAATGGATAATATCCGGCTTCACCGATTCCAGCACTTCACGAAAAGGCCTGAGGCTCGCTTCGTCCCGTTTTCCAGATTGCAACGCCCGGTTACGGGGATCACCGTACTCCTGGTATTGGTGTACGGTAATTCCATCATATTCGTAGCTGTGCCTAAAAACGCCCGGATGGTAAAATTCGAAATGAGGGATCAGAACGGCCACTTCATGACCAGCTTGCTGTTGCCCCTGCGCAAGTGTGTGCACATAGATTTCCGTCCCTGCCATGTGCATGGGCATATAATGATCCAGGCAATGCAGTATCCTCATAGCCCGGTCAATGTTTTTCTCCAGTCCATCTGCCACATCTTATGCCGTACTGTCGAAACATAATGTCTTACGGCAATGTCTTCTGACTTATAATCGGTACCGAACTTAAAACTATCCGACCCCTTCAGAATAAAGCTGTTTTCATCCAGGAGGTGATAATGACCATCGGTTTTGAACATATGGTGAATTGCGGCCTGCTCGGTAAAATGTTCCCAACTCGTCCGGTCTGGCCGGTTAATGATATAATCAACTGCCACTTCCCAGGATGGGCGCTTATTGAAGATCAGAAAACCAGCATTCACAAATGGCCCTTGGCTTTCCCCAAACTGCTTGAAATAATAGGCATCCAGGTGCGGATAAGAATCTGGCATAAACCAACTACCGGACCCGATGACTGGCAAAAAATTCCGAAAACTAGGAAAAAAAAGCATGTCCGAGTCGGTGAAGATAGTTGTACGCTGGATGGGATGATTAAGATAGGCATGCAGCCTGTTGCCCCAAATACTAAATTTACCAAACTCAAAAAGTGCCTCGATGCGTACCTCCAAAGAACTATCCCAGGCTTTCACCTGCACGCCTGGTATCTGTTGTAAAAAATCGATCTCCAGTTGAGAGTGGCTTTTATCGGAGTATATGGTCCACGACTGCGGCCTTCCTACATTATAGTAAAACGACAAGGTAGAGTAACATTGCTCGATCAGTGTTTTAGAGCCTGAAAAGGAAACGATATCGACGGGCAGAGAAACTGCATCCGCAGGAATTCCTTTGATCAGCTTGTCAATATTTTTTTTAAACCCCGAAAAATTATGGGTACCAATTTTTCTGGAATACCACTTAGCCAGCCGGCCCAGGCCCGGAATCTTCATGCAATAGCGCTATTTAAATCTTGTCTTAATTTTTCTGACCTGCTTACGGATAAAAGAAGGCACCATCGGATGCTCCAGCAAACCGCCATAAGCAATAAATTTTTTCCCTGTCGGACGCTTCAATGCTGCATACCGGGAAAACAGTTCAGCGTATCGTTTTACGCAATCCTCGATCCGGTATTCGTTTGCTACCTTTTGCCGACATGCCAAACTCATGGTTTCCAGCAGTGTAGCATCCTTTGAAAGTTGCAAAATGGCAGCAGCAAAAGCTTTTTTGTCACCAGACGCAGTCACAAACCCGGTACCGGGATCGATGATTTCAACGATGCCGCTGTTGAATTGATACAATACAGGCACACAGCCAACACTCATGGCTTCCAGCATGGCTACCGGAAGACCATCCAGGTAAGAAGGCAGGATAAAAACATCTTGCTCTGCCATAATATTGCGTACCTCATCATTTCCTTTCGGATTGAGGAAGCGTACATTCTTGCGGGAAGCAAGTTTTTCTTTCAATTCACCCGAACAGGGACCATCGCCGAGGATCGTCCAATAAACATCCGCTGATCCTTTTTCAACCAATTCGATGATCTCCGGAAGATCATCCACGCCTTTTTCTTTCACATGGCGTGCAGCATAGATCAAGCGTAGAGGCCCTTCGGGAGTCGGCTTTCGCTGAAATGAAGGAAGGCTCACCCCATAAGGTAAGTAAAAGATGTTTTCTTTACGGTCGGGAAACAGTTCGATCAACGACCGGTAGAATACCGGGTTATGGGCAATGAACACATCGATCAGGAATCCATATTCCTTCGCCTGGTTCAGGTAAAGTTCATCATGACATATAAAATAGATCGTCTTATTGCTACGGGGATTGGTGTGCAACGTACTCAGTTCGAGAAAGAAGTTGGTCAGCACCAATCCCGGCCGGTTAGAGATATGCTTCGCCAACCCTTTAAATTTATCATAAGCCGTTTCGAAACGGGGATGATCGCTTTCAAACACAATCTCCTGGCAAATGCCGTAGGGCTGAGGCAGACGTGCATTGTCTTTGTTCGATGAATCGTCGAAGATCCACAACAGATCGAATTGGTCGGGATCCAGGTGCCTTAGAATATTGAAGTAGAAATTCTGGACACCACCCAATCTATATTGAGCAAATGCGATTAATTCAGGCTTTTGTACCACTGGGCGAGTTTTTCAATTCCTGCAGCAAAATCAAAAGAAGGCTGGTAGCCTAACGAAAGTAGCTGGCTGATATCTGCCCGCCAGTTCAGCGGATCGCCCGCCCGGGTTTTGTTGTTGAACTGGATGGACGTATTACTATTGACATGGCCAAATAATCCTGAAACAGCTTCCGCAATGGTCGTTTCATGACCGGATGCAATATTGTACACACCACAGTTGAAATTATCCTTAAGAATGATAGTGTGAATAGCTGCTACCAGGTCTTCAACAAAGACGAAGTCACGGCTTTCCTGGCCGGTGCCCCATACATCCAGTACTGCTGGGTTGTCGAGATAGCGCCTGTAAAGATCCCAGAACAATTGCTTCTTAAGACCGGGACCATATACAGAAAATGGGCGAACAATGACGATCCCCAGTTTGTAAATGGTAGCGTATTCGCGACAGATGATCTCGGCAATCCATTTATGATGACCGTAAGGAGAAACGGGAATACAGGGGGCATCTTCCCGGATGGGCAGTACTGTGGGATTACCATAGACAGCTGCGCTGGACATTTGTACATAGCGGCACTGAGGCTGTAGTTTCCGGATAGCATCCAGCAGTCGGATCACGTCGAGTGCGTTGGCTTCGAAATCAATCAGCGGGTGGCTGACCGAGTAAGACACATTACCACTACCGGCAGCATTGATGCAGTAATCGAATGATTGCTGTTCCAGCAGATCATCGAGTTCTGGCGACAATCTGGAAAGTTTTACATAAGGATAATCTGCCGAAGCTGCTTCGAACAAGTCTGCGCCCCAGATATTCCACCCCAAATGTTGATAGAAGCGGATAACATGTTTTCCGATAAAACCTTCAGAACCTAATACTAGTATTCTCAAATCTGAGGATTTAGGGTATCAGACATATTTTACAATAGACGGATCAATCTTTTTAATTATCCCACTTTCCACATCATAAATATCAAGCCCCTCCATGATCTTAATTCTATCCGCGCCTGTAACCCAACTTCCATTCAATTGGGCTTCTCTGAATTTTGACCTCACGTAACCCTCCTGAGGTGTCTTGGCAGAAATACAAGGTTTCATCTTATCGTTCCTGATGAAATAAGCATTGTTTCCTTTGGAATTGCATCCTACAAAGGTGTACCCCTTTTCAGTTGCTATTGAACACAATGCCCTTAAAGAGGCTCCATAGTAGATGATCTTATGATCTCTGGTCCGAACAAAAGACGGGTTATAAGGCAATGTCCAGGAAGTGTTTACTCCAAAAATACTATTGTACTCGGCTATGACGATCACGGGATTAATAACGTCAATCTCCTTCCAGACCCAATAATCATTGCCATCAATGTCAACGCTAAGAATACCCACTTCCTTTTCAAAACCAACCTTTCCGATCAGATCATTGATATTCTCCTTTGTGATGAAAGAACATTCAGCATACAATTCACAGGCCCACGAGATAGGATCTTTTACAATTTGGTCAACATTTGCGGGATCGCCGTCGATAACATAGCCAGTCCAGCTATTATTATACAACAAAAACCGAGTATTTGACTCGCGGTAGTCTTCCACACCAAACTCAATAAATGTTTTATTAGGTATGTCAAGTTTATTTACAAGATATTGAATGATCCCATCATCCCCCCATTGCGAAAAGACTTGAAATTCAACCTCTTCAAGATTATTTATCTTCTCTTTTTGATTATTCAATTGGGATTGAATCTGGCCCAGATTTACCTTATGACTTTTGAAATGCGAGTTCAAATGCTTTTCAATCTCAGGTATACGGTTGATATAAGCACTATTTCTCTTAAGGAACTTCTTTATTCGGCTGATCATCCAATACTTTTTAAGTAGTTTGTTTTATTATTCGTGCCGGATTTCCGACAACGACAGCATATGGAGGAATATCTTTTGTAATAACAGTGTTGGCACCAATAATGGCACCTTTCCCGATTGTAACGCCCTTCATAATAGTGGCGTTAAACCCGATCCAAACATCATCTTCAATGACAATTTCTTGTTCCTTCAAATTCACATTATTCTGAAGGCCGTGCTTTACAATATGAACAAAATCCTCATGACGTTCCTTAGAATCGAGTGGATGCGACACATTATCATGAATATTCACGTTGTGCGCAATCAAAACACGGTCACCAATATTTATACTTTTCGATGACCAGATTCGGGAACCATGCCCAACAATACAATGGTCCCCAATTCCAATCTCTCCACCATGCCTAAATACGAGTAACTCCCCTCTGATTATTGTGTCCCGGCCAATTTTAATTTTATTCTCAGCCTCCTGATTATAGTGAACTGTGGCTTCCTTCAAATCTGTCGATTCGGTAAATATTACTTTTCCCAAAAGCGACTGCCGCATTTTTAGATAGTCCCTTTTTTCAAACTCTATCCTACCAACACTATATACCTGATATGCGAGATATTGAATTAACCTCTTGACCATGTCGGTTGTAATATAATATTTCCGTAATCTGTCCCTTCAAACCTCGCCAGGTCGGTGCCGTTGTCATGGATTTTAATCGGACATATACCTCTCGGCATATCATAGATATCTGATCCGGGAACCCATATTGCACAATCCCAGCTATACATATTAGGAGCAATGAGCTGTTTCGGCAAGGTAAGCTTTCCAAGAAAGCTACCATTTCCCTGAGAAAAGTAGGACACATCTTGAAAAACTGTAAAAACTCTGTTGTTATACTTGTCATTTAAACCTATTCCAACAACAAGATCATTCACCTGCTGTTGCAGGTTGAACTCAAAATTCAATACAATATGTTCGTCAAATGGAAAGTCACTAACTATCTCTCCATTTTCAGAAGTGGTATAAATTTTAGAGAAATAGTTTGATTTGTTAGATGGCTTTGGCTGATACACCTCAGCCTCCAAAGCAGAGAAGATATACTTGTCGATTGCATTTTTAATATTTCCCTCATACTCCACCTTTCCTTTACTAAGCATCACACCTTTATTACACAACTGCGCTATCACTCCCATATTGTGGCTTACAAACAGCACAGTGCGCCCTTCATTCTTACTCACATCTTCCATCTTCCCAAGACACTTTTTCTGAAATTGTGCATCACCTACCGCCAGCACTTCATCTACGACCAATATCTCCGGCTCCAGGTGGGCAGCCACTGCAAAGGCAAGGCGCACATACATACCACTGCTGTAACGCTTTACCGGCGTATCAAGAAACTTCTCCACCTCAGCAAAAGCTACAATCTCATCAAACTTCTTGCGAATCTCAACCCGGCTCATGCCAAGGATAGCTCCATTCAGAAAAATATTTTCACGCCCCGTGAGCTCAGGATGAAATCCAGTACCTACTTCCAGCAAACTGGCAACCCGGCCACGAATACGGATACGCCCTTGCGAAGGCTCCGTGATCCGGCTCAATATCTTTAATAGGGTGCTTTTTCCGGCCCCATTCCGGCCAATAATGCCAACACGGTCTCCTTGGTGTATATCGAAGCTGACGTCCTGCAACGCAAAGAACTCCTCTCGGGACAAATGACCATTGCGATTGCTTTTGCCCACCAATTTTTTAGCATTATTGGCAATGACATCCCGTAGCGACTTGTAACGCTCGGGAGCCTCATGAGAAATCAGAAACTTTTTAGATACCTGTTCAACACTTATTACGGGAGCGGCCATGAATATTAAATATTATCAGCAAACGACTTTTCCGTTTTACGGAAGTACCAGATGCCTAACCATAAAAAAATAAAACAAACAACGATCGAAAGCAACAGACCCGGCACATAAATGGGCTCACCAGTAATACACCACCGGAATCCATCGATAACACCCACAACAGGGTTCATCGAATACCAAAACCGCGCCTGCTCACCATACTTCTCAGCAATTACCGTACTGCTATAACCAACTGGCGTCACATACAGACCAAACTGAACAATGAAAGGAATGATATACCGGAAATCACGGTACTTGACATTCAAGGCCGTAATATATAAACCCGCACCAAATGCAACCAGAAAGGCCAGTACGATGAACACCGGCAACATCAATATTTGTATTGGAGGCAGGTATTGGTAAAATATCATGACCGCCAACAGCAGTCCGAAAGAGATAGCAAAATCAACCAGACTCACAATGATCGCACTGGCAGGGATGATCAGTCGTGGGAAATAGATCTTGGTGATCAGATTGGTATTACCGATCAAACTATTACTGGCCTCCGTCAGGGCCGCCGAAAAAAACTGCCAGGGAAGCAATCCTGCAAACACGATAATAGGATATGGGGCTCCACCCTTCACCTCCAAGTTCGCCACCTTCCCAAACACAAAAGTAAATATCAGCATAGTGAGCAAGGGCCTCACCAGCCCCCAGGCAGCACCCACTACCGTTTGCTTATAACGCACCTTGATATCCCGCCAGCTAAGAATGTAAAAAAGCTCCCGGAAACGCCATAAATCGGCCCAGTAATTTTTCTCTGCTTTACCCGGCTCAATGATCAGTTCATCCTGCATATAATACCCCAAATTTAACCAGTAGAAATTTGACTAATGAACGCAACTGCCCGCCGCCTATTTTTTGGAACGATTAAACCACCTTTTCTTCTTATCCCCGCCTTCAAAATAGCCGCCATTACCATTATTATTACCATAGCCATAGCCATAGCCATAACCGTAGCCTCCGTAGCCATAGTAGCCACCATAGCCCGCACTCTTATTGATGTCATTCACGATGATAGAAAGATGCGGCAACTTTTCATTCCGGTGAATATCATCAATCAATTGGATCTGCTTCTTGAACGTATAATTATGGCGAACGATATAAACAGCCGCATGAGCATGCTTACCCAACGTAATGGCATCGCTGACCAATCCCACCGGAGCGGTATCAATGATCACCGTATCGAACATCCGCAACAATTCCGCAAACAGCTCATTAATGCGCTCATTCAGCAACATCTCAGACGGGTTCGGCGGCACCGGTCCACAGGGTACCACAAATAGATTCTGCACCTCGGGAACGGGATAAACGATATCACTCAACTTGATGTCACTGACTATATAGTTGGTAATCCCTTTACGCTCCTGCAAACCCAGCCCCTTCATGATCTTAGGTTTACGGATATCAAATTCAAGGATCGCTGTCTTTTTACCCGACAAGGCCAGTACCGATCCAAGATTGGTACTTACAAAAGATTTACCTTCTCCACTAAAGGAAGAAGTAACCAATATGATTGGCTTCTCTACCTTGGGCAATATATATTGAAGGTTTGAGCGAATGATACGAAATTGCTCCGCCAGGAACTTACGACTATTGCTGGTCACCACCAATGCTGTAGCCTGATCGGCATGCCCCACTTCACCAAGGATTGGGGTATCGGTGATTTGTTCGATCTCCTGCTTACTACGCACCCGGTCATTCATATAGTCACGCACCAGGATAATAGCCGTTGGTATAGCAAGCCCAATGACAAATGCGATAATATAGGTCAGCTTCCTGTTGGGACTGACGGGAATACCGGACGCCATCGCAGGCTCCATCACTTTGATGCTTGAAATAGTAGAAGCCGAAGCAATGGCTGTTTCGAGTTTTTTCTGCAGCAAATAGGCCGATAACTCCTGCAAAATACCTTGCTGTCGGGTTACCTCACGTAACTGCTTTTCTTTGGAAGGCAGTTGACTAATTAACCTGTCCGACTCCCTACCCCGTGTGTTCATCTGATTCAACGACAAATCGAGCGTCTGCCGCAGGTTGCGAACGGTTTGCAACATATCCAGCCTCAATTGCTCGATGGCCGCATCCATTTCAATGATCCGTGGATTACTGGCGGGTGTTGTTTGCAGCGCCGTCTGACGCTCAAGCTGAAGCCGGTTAAAACCCGTCACTTGCTGCAACAAAGCAGGCTCCTCGATCCCCATTGTGAAAGAGATCATCATATATTGATTGGCTTTATCCGACAGGTGCTTGATCAGATGATCCATCGCACGCAACCTCAACTCCTGCTCGACAACTTGCTTGTTACTTTCAGACAACTGATCGAAGAAAAGCTTGGTTTGAGCCTCCGCATCATAGATCTGATTGGTCTCCCGAAACCGTTGAAGATTTCTCTCAACCCCACCCAACTCGCGAAATACAGTATCAAGCTGCTCATCGATAAATTCCAGCGTCTTCGCAGCAATCTCTTTCTTATCCTCAAGACTTCCCTGTTGATACTCCTTCATGTATTGATTGACAATGTCAATACCTTGCTTTATGTTCTCGCTTTTGTACGAAAGCGCCAATACGCTGGTATTATCATTCACCCGGATCACGTTGATTCCTCCCGTTAAAGCAGCAGCAACACCTTCCAGCGGAGACCACGAAACGCCAAAAATATTGCTTGAAAACATCTTGAGGTTGCTGTTGTTTCGGGTAAGACGGAATTTCATACCTCCGGCATTGACAGGCTCGTTATAGATACGCTTTTGCGGATCCTCATTGATTTTATAGTGATCGTTTTCCAATGTTACCTGAACACCAGCACCCTGTGTAGAATCAGCAATCGATAAGATTTCAAATACAAAAGGCATATCCCGGGGATGCACAATGGTCGACCGGATCTTCCCTTTATTAAATACCTGCGTTTGCAGGTTCAGGCTGCGCACCACCCTAGCAGCCATATAACGCGACCGGATGATTTCCATCTCGTCATTGATCTTGTCTGCCCGTTGCATCATAAAGATGTCATCGAACTTCTCCCCGCCACCACCTACAGCAGATTGCGTAGCAACTAGTAATTTTCCCGAAGTATTATACACAGCCGGAGAATACCTTAGCTTGATATAAGCCAACGTAAACATCAATAGCAAGGACACCAATATCCACGGTAGGTACCGGATATACTTGAACACGATCTCCCGGGGAGAGATGGGCAGCTTAGACTGTTTTTTCTCAAAAGTTTCTTCTGACATACTAAATATGACTTATCTGCTAAATATATTAATAAAGATAGCAATGGTTGACAAGACGCTGGCCGCCACCGTAATATTACGCACGGTAATCTGATCGTTGACAGCCCCCTTGTTCTTGGCGACGTCTACAATTACCATATCGTTCGGCTGTAGGTAGTAATAGGGAGAGCCAAAGACTTCCGGCTTGCTCAGATCCAGCTGCTGAAATTCACGTTTGCCCTTAGATTCACGTACCACCATCACATTGTTACGTTTGCCATATACGGTAATATCGCCAGCCAGGCCGAGTGCTTCAAAAATGTTCACTTTTTCGGTAGGTATACTGTAAGTACCGGGTCTCGTCACCTCGCCAATCAGCGTGATCTTGTAATTCATCAGTCGTACTTCCACATAAGGATTTTTCAGCAGGTCCGCTTTTGCATACATCGCCTCCAGGGTATCAGCCAATTGGTCCTTGCTCCAGCCTTCCACTTTGATCGTGCCCAGCTTGAACAATTGGATCTCACCGGTTTGACTAACCAGGTACGTAGGCAATGTGGTAGCACTGCCTAATGAGGAGGAACCAATTGGACCATTGTCACCCGTACTGACACTCGGAGTAGCGCCTTGCTGCCTGATCACTGCCGAAGTAGCCACGGGATTGTCACTGAACAAAGCAATACTTAGTAGATCACCTTTCTGAATGACCGGCTCTACAAACTGCACCTTACTCAAAGCCACAGTATCAAAAGCACCCTGCACATATTGCAGGTTCTTTACGTTACCACAGGAACAACCCAAAACAATAATGAAAACAACCAATAGAAAGCCAGTAAGGCGTTGCATGAAAATTATTTTATGATAATGATCAAATCTACTATTTCTCGATCACCGCAACTTTCGTCTTATCGATATAAGCGGTAAGTGTAAAACCTATACTCTCGATCAGCACTTCCACTTTTTTGCGCAAAACACGTTTTACCGTACCCTTCTTGCCCATCAGCACACCCTGGTTCACCACAACGGTATCATCGGGTGCAATATCCAGCTGTCGAACCTCCACATCCTCATACTCATTTAGAAACTTGCGGATCACCAGGATCTCCTTGTCTTTGATGATCGCCGGCTTACCTTGCCAGTAAACAAAATTCACCACCCCATTCACTGTACGCACCGGCGTCTTTTCCTCCTCACTCACCCGCACAAAAACATATGATTTGAAAAGTGGCTCCTCCACGATCTTGATCCGGTCACTCCATTTACGATGCACCTTATTCAAAGGGCAATAACACTCCATGCCCTTCTCCACCAGCAAGGCATGCACCTTCTTCTCCCACCGGGGCTTCGTGTACACAGCGTACCATTTCCGCGTATTACCGTTGATCGGCATCTTTGCTTACCTGCTCGTTCTCCAATCTATAGACCTGCTTACTTTCCTGGCAAACAGCCTTTCCCGATTCATCAAATTCCAATTGGTTCCCATACTCACCCACCCAACCCACCTGGCGGGCAGGGTTGCCAACCACCAGCGCATAAGGCTTTACATCCTTTGTAACCACGCTACCAGCGCCTATTAACGCGTATTCACCAATCGTATTGCCGCATATAATAGTAGCATTGGCGCCGATAGAAGCACCTCGCTTTACAAGCGTCTGGCGATACTCATGCTTGCGCACGATCGCACTTCTCGGATTGATCACATTGGTAAAAACCATGGAAGGGCCAAGAAACACGTCGTCTTCACACACAACACCCGTATAGAGGGAAACATTATTCTGCACTTTTACGTTATTACCCAAAACCACATCCGGCATAACCACCACATTTTGACCAAGTTTGCACCCTTTTCCGATCACACAACCTGGCATAATATGAGAAAAATGCCAAATTTGGGTACCCTCGCCAATGACGCAACCAGCATCGATCACAGCCGTATGATGTGCAGTAAATCCCAATTTCCAGGATATTTTGACTTTCAGCAAAAAAGCAGAGCTTCGCCACCTCAGTCACAGAAATAATCCATAACTGACTGATTATAAATTATATAAACTATGCTCAGCCTTACCTTAATGAGAAAAGGGTATAAGTAAGCCTTCTTTCGAAGTGCTCCTTATACCCTTCCATCTATAATATTGTAAAATTGCTTGTTGTGTTATTTTCACAGGTATTCGTTCCAGGTCAACAAAAAAGCATTGGACTGCCAACTTTTCTTCTGACGATTGCAAATATAGGAGATTTTTAATGCGCAAAATCATGCCATTAAAATACTTAAATCATTATTTTTCAATAAAAAATACCAGTTCCTCAGTCACAAAAAGCCAGCCCACCCATATTGACAGATATGAACAATTCAGCTAATCTATTTTCTGGCAAATGATGCAATCCAACTGCAGAGATTAAACATAATTAATACATCCACATGTGAACATGAAGGCTAACCGCAATGGACAAAAATAACAACGCTCGCAAAATGAGCACTTCATAACAGCACTCCGATCGCAGCACTCCCATTACAAACGACAGACCAAAAAATGGGCATTCATCGTATTTAGTTTTAATTCTTTGGAAACATTGCCCCACCTTAACTACTTGCACCTTCCCGCTAGTTCCTTATCTTTCCCATAAATACAAACTGCTTTGAACCAACGCTTCTACTCCCTCGACGTATTTCGCGGAGCGACCGTCGCCCTAATGATCCTCGTCAACAACCCGGGAAGCTGGGGCAACATGTATCCGCCATTGGCACACGCCCCCTGGCATGGCTGCACACCAACCGATCTCGTCTTCCCATTCTTCCTGTTTGCAGTAGGAAATGCCATGTCATTCGTAATGCCAAGACTGGAAGCTGCCGGCACACCGGTATTTCTGCGCAAAGTATTTACCCGTACACTACTCATATTCGCTATTGGCCTGTTCCTCAACTGGGCGCCATTCGTAAGATGGGCCGAAGACTCACTCGTATTCCGCCCCTGGGCCGATCCAGTCCTGGAAGGCAAAACACCTTCGGGCGTACGCATACTGGGCGTGTTGCAACGTATCGCCCTCAGCTATTGCTTTGCCGCATTGATCATCTATTTCCTCAAAATACGGGGAGCCTTATTCGCATCCATCCTTCTTCTGCTGGGTTACTGGGCACTTTGTGTACTCGCCAATCCTGCCGACCCGTATAGTCTCCAGGGTTACTTCGGCACACAGGTCGATAAGGACATACTCGGCGTTGCACATATGTACAAAGGAGAAGGCGTACCCTTCGACCCCGAAGGCCTTACAAGCACACTGCCCTCGATTGTCCAGGTAATATTTGGGTATTTTATTGGCCATTATATACAGCAAAAGGGGAAAACCTATGAAATGCTGTCGCACCTCTTCGTAGCTGCAGGCATCTTCCTCTTTGCAGGCTTCTGTTGGGATATGAGCTTTCCGATCAACAAAAAGATCTGGACCAGCTCATTTGTATTCTATACCACCGGCCTGGCCATCTTCGTGTTATCGATAACAATCTTCCTGATCGAATTTAAAAAAGCACACGAAAGAAGACTGATGACCGCCAGCAACAAAACCATTTTGGTAGCAGTAGCGCTCAGTCTGGCATTGGCCTGGCCCTTGAAAGCCATTTTCGACAAACCATATATAAGCGTTGCGCTGGCCCTGTTGATCACAGGCTTGATCATCATCATGGCGTTGAGCAACTACTGGAGCAGCTTTTTCGACGTGTTTGGAAAAAACCCCCTCTTTATATTTGTACTGAGCGGATTTCTCCCAAGACTAGTGGGCCTCTTACGGTGGACGGATCACCACAACGACCAGGGCAACCCGGTATATACCAGCGCCTTTTCCTGGTTTTACGAAAACATATGCAAACCGCTTTCCGACAACCTGAAGAATGGCTCATTGCTATACGCTTTAAGCATGATCGCATTTTACTGGATAATCGTGTATTGGCTCGATCGTAAAAAAATCTATATTAAGGTATAAGCTCCGTGCACACATGTATATCCAGGAAAACCATTTCAAAAGAGAACACAACAACTTCGATGCGCTGCGACTACTGGCTGCCCTGCTGGTATTCGCATCGCATTCCACGGGCTTTTACCTGCCTGCCAAAGAACCATTGGCCTTGCTCACCAATGGAGCATTTCACCTGAGCCATCTGGGGTTATTTATATTCTTTACACTCAGCGGCTTTCTTGTTTGCAGAAGCCTGGACCGCTCATTTAAAGACTATTTTCGAAACCGCTTGCTGCGTATTGTGCCCGCACTGGCAATATGGACAATCCTGATGGTGTTCCTCGTTGGCCCCCTTTTCACCACCCTTCCAATCCCTGAATACTACAAAAGGTCACAAACCTGGTATTTCCTGATACAAAATATGATCCCAGTCCAGGTAGCCTTTTACTTACCCGGCGTCTTCGACGGCAAAGCAGTCAACCCTTCGCTTTGGACAATCCCCCTCGAGATAAAATGTTACATCGCCCTGGCACTCGCCTACCTGACGGCCCTGTTAAAACGCAGGCAACTGATGGCAGCCGGCTGGATCATCCTGCTGATTGCCAGCGCATGCGCCACCAATAACCATACGCCCATCAACAACTTCCTCCACCCCTTCAAACAAAGCATCCAATTAGCTGCCTGCTTTGTGGGAGGAACAACCTGCTACCTATACCGCGACCAATTGCCCTTCAAAACAGCCATTTGGCTGTTATTGCTTGGCAGCTGGCTGGGCTCCTGGGCAATATCACCGGCTGCCCTGGCGGTAACCACCAACTTGTTTTTTGTGTATACGATACTCGGACTGGGAGTAAGCAGGAAGGTATTACCGGCACTAAGAATAGATATTTCCTACGGCATCTATCTGTATGGTGCACCGGTACAATATATAATATATACTTTGGCAGGAAACCAGTTAACCTACTGGCAATTTATCATTACAACTACTGCAGGCACAATACTCTTCGCTACATTGTCCTGGTTGGGCATTGAAAAAAGAGCCCTTCATTTAAAACGTCATACGCTCATCCCGATCCGCCAGCCTGCCTCCCAACCAGAAGACGAGGCATATCATCATAAAAAGCAGGCTTAGAATAATTACCGAAAAACGTGCAGCTGCCATATCATAGGCCAGCATGGCATTCCAGTGCGAAACGCCGTGTAGCAAACTGTTCAGCATGGCCGTATTACCGATGATATCGCAAATACCGGCACCCACCAATAGCCAGGTGCCAGCCCTCGCAGCGCGGATCAGTATCTCATGCCCCGTCAACTTCGAAAGATAAGCGCAACCAACAGCCAGGCCGGCAGTGTATAACCCAATAAAAGCAAAATTGAAATAGACCCCATACAGGGCTTTCTGGAGCAATCCCAGCTGCCGCCACTCCAACAGTATCCCCTCAGCAGTGGCAATATGTTTAGCGATCTCAAAACGAACCATCTCACCATAAGTAAGTGGTCGAAGCAAAGTATCGGCACAAACAACAAAAATGATATTCGCCAGAAGTAACCACCAAAACCAACGCTGAAGAGCTTTCATGGTAAGATGAATTAGTTGCAGACAAAAAGAAAAACAGATGTTCCAACTAAAGATAAACTATTTTTCATTGACCTTACCCTCCTGCTGTACTGACAGGAAAGCGACGCAATTCCTATAATTTTAATAACTTATGCCATGAAAAAGCTCCTTCAATGGCTCTTCAGGAAACCCGTGGCCTGGCTGGCAGAAAAGATCTCCTCCTCGCCCGACAAAGACGCCGTATTCACTTCCCTGTCCAAACTACAGGACGATATCTTAAAAGGCAAAGGCTCCAATGGACCAGTACTGCCCATCGACATGAACAACGCGAAGATCATCGTCTTCTCCGATCAGCACAAAGGCTGTCGCGATTTCGCCGACGATTTCGCCCCGGCAGAAAACAATTACCGCAAGGCACTACAACACTATTTTGACCAGGGATATACCATGATCAATATCGGCGACAGTGAAGAACTTTGGGAAAACACCCCCAAGGCCATCATTGAAAGTAACCGGCTGACCCTACTGGAAGAAGCCAGATTCCTGCAGGAAGATCGCTACTACCGCATTTTCGGCAACCACGACCTGGAATGGAATTACCTGATACAACAAAACCAATACCTTAAACCCATCTTTGGAGATAAACTCAAGGTGTATGAAGGAATGCTGTTGACAACTATTCACAATGAAAAACAATACAGCCTATTCCTGACCCATGGACACCAGGGAGATAAAAAAAGTGATGGCAACCCCTTTAGCAAGTGGGTAGTAGCAGCCATCTGGACGCCCATACAACGTTTTCTGGAAGTCAGCATCAATACCACCGCCGACTCCTTCGAGCTCGTAGACCGGCACAATGTGATCATGTACGAATGGAGCGCAACCCAAAGAAACCTGATCTTCATCAGCGGCCACACCCACAAGCCGGTATTTGCCTCCCTGGACCATATCGACAGACTCACCAAACAACTCGAAAAAGCCATTGCTACCAACGATGAACAGCAGGCAAAAAGCATCACTGCCGACCTGGAAAAAAGAAAACTGGAATACGCCGGTAAACAGTTTGTGAAAACCATGGCGCATCCCAGTTATTTCAATAGCGGTTGTTGTTGCTTCAGTGATGGAGATATAACAGGCATCGAAATAGCAGATGGCTATATCCGCCTCATCAAATGGGAAGCTGCTGACGAAGGCCCCATCCGAAAAGTATTGGAAGAATCGCCACTTTACTACGTCTTCGACTCACTCATCTAGCAATACCCCGCAAGCACTATTCACCATCAACAGTTCCGCCCTTCTTCATCCAGGGTTTTGGAGCCGTTCCGTCCATCTTTACAATCTTCGGATAAAAAGCCCCAATCGTATCGACAAGGTGCTGCTGTGCTTTCATCACGGCATGAATATCCTTGTAAGCATGAGGCGCTTCATCCAATCCACCACCCAGCAGCTTCACACCATGCTTGGTGAGCATGTCATGCAGCGCACTTTTCGAGATGGAGTTCAGCGCAGCGGTCCGACTCATTTGCCGGCCGGCACCATGCGAAGCAGAGTGAATGGAAGCGAGCTCCCCTTTCCCCTTTACGATAAAGCCCGGTGCCGTCATGGAACCTGGAATAATACCCAGCACATCCTTACCGGCAGGGGTAGCACCCTTCCGGTGCACGACTACCTCGCGGCCATCATACAGTTCTTTCCAGGCAAAATTGTGGTGGTTCTCCACCATCTTCATAGGTTGCCGCCCAAGCTGCCGGGCGATCTTTTCATGGATAACATGATGACAGGCACTTGCATAATCACCAGCCAGGTTCATCGCCATCCAGTATTCAATACCTTCCTGTTCCTCCATCGACAGCCAGGCAAGATGCCCCGCCTCGCTCGGTAACAAACGTTTTTCTTTGGCCACCTGCGTATAATGGTTGGCAACATTGGCACCCAATGCCCTCGACCCCGAATGGCTCAATAAGCCAAGGTAAGTGCCCGGCGCCACATCCAACTGAGCATCACGTTCCTTCACCTCCACGATACCAAACTCCACGAAATGATTGCCCGAACCGGACGACCCCAGTTGTCTGGCCGCCTTACCTTGTAAGCCCTTCAATAGCGGAACCTCATTGAATTCAGACCGGTTGAGCACTGGATGATCGACCAGCTCATCAAAATGTTTTCCGCTACCAAATAGCGTGGCCTCATTCAGTTCACGGGTAAAAAAATGCTCCCGTCGCGTCAGCTCCTTCGGATCGATATCAAAGATCGACAAACACATACGGCAACCGATATCTACCCCTACACCATAGGGGATCACCGCATTTTCAGTCGCCAGTACGCCGCCGATCGGGAGGCCGTATCCGGCATGCGCATCAGGCATCAACGCACCGGCCACAGAGATCGGCAGTCGCACAGCCAGGTTCATCTGGCTGGTGGCGCCTGCCTCGATATACTGACCACCAAAAACATTGTACGGCACCCCGGTTGCCTTTAGCGATACTACCTCACGGTCAGGCTCCGGCCCCGGAATCAATTGATAAGCCACAGGTGCCAAAAACTCATGAGTAGCAAATGCCGTCGGATCGGCCAGCACTTGCTTCAAGAGATCAATGGCATCCTCCACCGTATGATGTTTATAGTGTTTCTCCATCACCTGCATGGCGATACTGATAACAGGTGCTTCCGGAAATCCGGCCGCCCGTAGTTCTTTTCCTTTCAGTTTTAACTTTGCCATAATCTTAGTTTTCAATAACAGCCCTCCGGAAGCCAATTGTTTGTACCTGTTGAGATTCATAATTGACATCCCTGGGATTAGCCACCTCGGCAATCGTCATGGGCTGCTTAACGACAATATCCTGTTTAAGATGTTGGGCCAGCCGCTGTGCCTTTTGCACACCCAGTTTGCCAAACTCATACCGGGCAATCAATCGCCCCTTACGGGTGAGTGCCTGGTCGATAAGCGTTACCGAACTATTGAAAGTACAGATCAATTGTACATTCAAAAAGTCCGCCAGCAGCCCATCAGAAATATTCAGCAAATTCGACACGGTCGATTGCGGATTGGTGCGCCGGTCCATGATCACGTTTTCTGCATCTTCGATCACCACCACACAATTCGGATTATCGATCAGCAAATCAATAAAATCGGGATCGGTAATACAAGTCGCAATATTCGGTGACAGGAAAAGGACCTTCTTTTTGATCTTACCGATCAGGTAGCGGAGGTAGGTAGTCTTTCCCGACCCAGGAACACCGTGCAACAATACGATCCCTTTGTCATCCTTCTGATTCAGACGCTGGCGTATCAGTTCGTCCACCGGCTTAAAATCATCCTCGTAGAATAAATCAAGATCCAGCTTGGTCCTTTTAATCTCCATCGCCTTCAGTTCGAGATAATTGCCACTTTTAACAATCAGGTTGATCTCCAAAGGTTTTCTGCGTTGCCGCTCCTTAAAGCCGCGGATAAAGGCCACCATCTCTGCCGTCGACACTTCGAGCGATTGCGCATAGAATATTTTGCAATAGCCCTCCGAAAACTGCAGCAGCCGTCGGTCCTTCATAATGACGACCGTATCGTCGAAATCGGCCTTCTTATCCTTGCGCCGGATATACCGGTAGGTGTGCACCGATTCGATCAGGTCTTTGAATTGTACACTGAAAGCATCGAAAGCCTTTTCGCCTTCAATGTCATCGACAAAATGAACGCTGGGGATACCAGCAAAACAATACATATACAGCGCCTGGCAATCGATGAAATACCTGCCAAAAATACTGTTGGCGCTGATGATACGCTGTTCTATAGCGTTTTCCATAATTTAAATTGAAATAGTAAAAAGATTGATTCGCCCCTGGCCTGCCGACCAGGGCCACACAATTCATCCCTCACTATTTCATCACAAGAGTACGCATAACCTATAGTTTTAAGCACGGGCTACAGGACTCGAACCTGTATTACCGGTTTTGGAAACCGGCCTGTTGCCAATTACAATAAACCCGCAGGTGGCCCAAACGGCCTCACAGACGACCTAAGAAGACTCGAACTTCTATCTGTACGTTCGTAGCGTACTATTCTTCCATTGAACTATAGGTCGTGATCGGTTGTCTCCGGGACTCGAACCCTGATCTCCTCATTCACAGAGAGGTGTTTTGCCGGTTAAACTAAAGACAACAACTGGTTACCAGGCTCAGATTCGAACTGAGAACATCACAGTCAAAGTGTGATATGTTAGCCGGTTACACTACCTGGTATCGTTGGCCTGGCGGGACTCGAACCTGCAACCTGCTGCGTATAAGGCAGACGCTCTCACCATTGAGCTACAAGCCATCTTCATTGCGACCACTCGACTTGTATAGAAAACATTCCCTACCAATAAACCAGCTCCCTGTATAGCAGGCAGGACTCGAACCTGCACCCTCTTCGTTCCAGGCGAAGTATCCAACCAATTGGAATGCTGCTATATATCTACCCCACCACGGCTACTTTCTCCAATTGAACCAGCTGCCGCTTCGCATGTTGCACCAGAAAAACCAAATAATGATATACATCGAGTTTACCCAGATTATTAACGGTCATAACCACCCATACACATTGTCAAACGTGCTGGTTAAATCTTTTCTAATAATACTCATAACATCCTCCTTCATAAACTCACTGTTGATTGGAAAAGTAGCCTCCCGTTGCATCCCGGGAGAACTACCATCTCCTCCTTTTTGCACATAATATTTTCAATGAAACCCACAGACATGTAGCGCCATTGGATATACGCTCATAAGCCAAACTATCGTACCGCAAAACCCGCAGGGTGTTCTACATGACCTGTCATGTTTTCGCAGGAATCATTGTTCCTTCCCTCGCCCTTGGATCCAAACACGTGCGCCAAAGCCTTAACAGCCAGCACAACCAATAATAATTTCATAATAACCTCCTTGCTAAGTTGCTTAACCGGGCAACAAAAAAACCCGGCCTTAAAATAGACCGGGTTTCGTATTCACTAACGCACAGCACTTACTGCACGGGAATCTTATCCGGTCGTTGATGATCGTTCTCCTGGCCTATTTGATTAAGCCAGGTATTTAGTTTCGTCGGGGCATGGCATGGCCATATAGACAGTGTATGAACACTTGCCCTGAGCGCAAATGGTATGGATTGTTTTTGCTCTTGCATCATGGTGAAAAACAAAAAACCCCGCTGTGGGCGGGGCTTTTGTTATATCTAGGTTTTGTATGCTACAATTTACCTGGCAACAAAATATGCCCCGCATGAATGGTACGATCCTCCTGTCCGGGATTGAACCATGTGCCGATTGCTATATGCGATTGTAAGCGTGACATATGTTTGTGTTTTAATAATTTTAACAATGCAAAGGTGTAATTATTTTTCTATTTCCACCAACTTTTTCTAAAAAATATTTTCTGCAACGGAACGTATCCGATATACAGGGCGGATTTCACGAACAGGCACAGTCGATTATTTTATCAAACAGTGCCGGGCTTATAGAGATGATGACGAATAGCGTAAATAATGATACCGGCAGTATTTTTCACATCCATTTTCTCCATGATCTTCATGCGCAGTCCTTCCACCGTGCGCACACTTAAAAAGATCTTTTCAGCGATCTCCTTGCTGGTAAGACCATTACAGATAAACGTAATGATATCCAGTTCACGACTACCGAACTCCGGTTTATTCTGTAGCTTATGTGGGTTGAACTTGCTCTTGGCGACCATCTGCGCCAGCTTGTTAGAAGTGTGCCGGCAATAATAAGGCTGCTCATTATACACCGACTTGATCGCTTCCACGATCTCATATTTGTCGGCATTTTTCAACAGATAACCTTTTGCCCCGGCTTCAAGCATATCGATGATCAGGTCCTCTTCATCAAACATCGTCAGCGCAATAATACCGACCCCGGGGTGATGTTCGGCCAGGTGGCGTGTAGCGGTAGCTCCATCCATATTGGGCATCTTTACATCACTGATCACAATGTCCGGATTCAATGCCTGTACCTGATCGATGAGCTCCTTCCCGTCGCCCGCCTCACCGATCAATTCAATATCCGGCTGCTTCATAATGACCATACGCAAGCCATCTCGGTAGATCTCATGGTCGTCAGCAATAATGACCTTAATATTGCCGTGTACTTTCATACTATTTGGTTGGTTTCAGACTGGTATGTCAATGGTGTACATAGTTCCCTTTCCTGGCTCCGACTGACAATTCAACTCCCCACCCATCACCTCAGCCCGGCTTTGCAAGTTACGAAGTCCCAGGCCCGGATTGTCCTTTACTTTATTAAAATAATTGAATCCCTTTCCATTGTCAGCAGTCATCAGGATCAGCCTGCCTTGCTCGATGACGATCTTAATGATCAGGTACGTTGCTTCGGCGTGTTTGACAGTATTGTGTAGCACCTCCTGGATGATCCGGTACAAATTCACCTCTTTATGAGGATCCAGGTGCAGCGTTTGCTCACAAACAAATTTGATCTGCAGGCCATACAGCTGCTGGTTGTTATTCACCAGCTCTTCAATGGCACGTTGAAGCCCCTTACGCACCAGCGTATTAGGCATCAGGTTATTGGAAATTTCCCGCAATTTCCCAATGATGGTATCAATATGAAGACTTGATTTACCAATGATCTCCTGATCCGTAGGATCGGGCGTATCCAGACTATTGATTTGAAGTTTTACGGCAGATAATAAGGGACCCAATTCGTCGTGCAGATCAGAAGCGATACGCCTGCGTTCTTTTTCCAGCGTATCGATCTCCGCCTGGATCTTTTCCTTATTCATACGCAGGCTACGACGCTGGTAGCGGATAATAGTAATGATGTAGTAGAAAAGGATAATACCTACTACAGCTACAACAATGAGAAGGGAGTCGTAAAGGTTTGCTTCCTTGGAATCCATAAAACAGCTACTGCGTACAGCAAATTAACCAGAAAATTACTATAAACATTGATTTGATGCAAACTTGATCTGAATCCGGTGCTGACCGTCTTTTTGAACATAGATAATGCCGTTACATTGATCAGTACGAAGAATGTATAAAAAATGATAATACCCAGACAGATCAGGAATTTAGGATTTCTGAAAATATTCCCCCGTTCATGCACCACCACTTTATTGAAGGTATTGACACTAAAAAAGATCAGGGCGAATGAAGAAAGAGTCAGAAAAGAGGAATTCATTACAGTGAACCCATGAATGTAAAACGAACTGATACACCAACAAACAAAGAAGGCACCAAGAATGCCTAGAAAAACGCCCTTTCGTCGGTTAAACAACCCCCAATTGTGAAACAACCAGGTAAAAAGGCAAAACTCGATATAAGAGTATACATGTATGAGCGGCGCCTGCAGACTCTTAAGATCGTTTACAAATAAGATGCGGTGTATGATCTCGACCGTAAAGGCAAGCACCACATAGTATAAAAAGGGATAGTAAGTCGGGTCCACCTTCCGGAACCTTACTATCCCAATTACAAACGCAAATACGATGCTTAAACTCAGAATAAACTGAATATAGGTGGTCATTAGCTAAATATCACGGGGTATTAATAAATCGGACGCACAAGATCTGCCACTGCACCAAACTATGGCTCACAGGGCGGTGTACACTGGCCATATTCATATCCGCCATTGGAGTCAGAATCGCTTCCTACACCATTGAAGCCTCTCCTTACATAAAGATCGTTTCCTTTCTTGTCAACACCTACCACGATCAGGCGCACGTCCTGCAGTCCATTTTTCCGAACGGCGGTGGCACCATAGTAAACACGAATACCTACACAGTTGGTGTCCTTCATCAGGTTAAGAATACTCTTCCGGTTAAAGGATTCTGAAAAGGGGATAAAAAGGGTGGGTATTTTGGCCTTGATGGTATCACGCTGGAGATCGAAGCGCTTTTTATATACCTCGATTGAATCTTTGGGAATGAAATGATCTCTCATTGCCAACTCGCTCGAGTCTTTGACATCAGGGATCCAAACACCGTCGCCGTGGTGACCATCGTTTCCACAGGCAACAAAAAGGAAAGTGAAGACTACAGTGCCCGCCAATAAAAGCAGGGGGCGAATAGACGTTTTGCAGAGGTTAAATGTCATAAAAGTGAATTTTGAGGTTTAACAGTCAAACTGGCGCTAAGATATTCGTAAACATCCAGCCCGCCCTCACGTAGAACTACTTATTTTACATTCACTGTTTACGATTCACTTCCGGTAGTTCATCGCTTGGGCCACATACAGTTTTTAAGCACCTTTGGAAAGCCTTTACGACCCACGCAACCTCCCTGCTACCCGCAGCCTAAATGACCAGCATTCCCTTGACCGGGCATGAACCACAAAAAAAACTGTGTAATATGAACCATAACCAACCTGCCTTACCTACATCATCGCAGCAGTCAGCAATCAACAAGCTTGCAGCCAGCACACCCCACAACGGAAACAACATCGACATGATGCGTGGCTATTACGTCGAAAAGATCCAGGAATTGAATACCCAGCTCACCAGGCTGAACCTAATGGAAAATGCCCGGGAGATCTCCGCCATCTGTCACGAGATCATCCGAGCAAAAAAAGGATTGACAAAATTATCCAGGTAAACAGGCTATAACGCCTGAGCAGCACACTCAAAACAGGCGGCCTTGCTCACCAGGCCGCCTGAACAACGAACAGTCCAACTCCAGCCGCTCATCGTTCAAACCATATTTCTGCGTGTATTTTCTATACTGCATCGCAACCATTTCGGCAATATTGCCCTCACCCCGCATGCGTACCCCAAACCGACTGTCGTTTACCTGCCCATTATGACTGGCCTCGATGAGGTGCCAGACCTTGTCCGCCCGATCTGGGAAATTCTTATACAGCCAGTCATGAAACAGCAGCTTGACTGCACCATTCAACCGCACAAACGTGTAGGCGGAATACACAGCCCCGTTCTCACTGGCCGTTTTCAAAATATTGTGCATGTCGTGGTCATTGAGGCCCGGGATCATAGGTCCCAGCATCACCCCCATGCGCACCCCTGCCTGGCTCAACTCACGGATGACCCGGAACCGCTGGGCAGCCGTCGTCGTTCTGGGCTCCATCACCCGCCGCAACTCCTCATCCATTGCCGTGATCGTCATCAACACCGTCACCAGGTTCTTTTTTGCCAACTCCTGTAAAATGTCCTTATCCCGCAATACGCCGGCATTCTTCGTAATGATACCCACTGGCTGGTTGAACTCCAGGCACACCTCAAGACATTTACGCGTCAATTCAAACTTCTTCTCAGCCGGCTGGTAACAATCTGTATTACCACTCAAACTTAATGGCATACATTGCCACTTCGGATGCTGAAGAAACTTCCGCAACAGCTCAGGGGCATTGCGCTTGACGATGATCTTCCGCTCAAAATCCAACCCGGCACTATAGCCATAGTATTCAAAAGAATTGCGCGCATAGCAATAAATACACCCATGCTCACAACCCTGGTAAGGATTCATACTGTAGTACATGCCCACATCCGGACTGTCTACCTTATTGACAAACGACTTGGCATTCTCCTCCAGGAACTGCGTAGCCACATTTGGTTCACTCCAATCATCGATCGACTCGATATGCTCCCGTACAATTTCATTCCGAAGGAAACGATTCCTCGTATTGATCTGTGCACCCCTGCCTTTGAAATATTGGTCGGGCTTCTCTTGATTTGTTTCCATGGTAATAGTTTATACAAAATTTTCCGCGCAGGATTCCACATAGCCCCTGCATCATCCGCCCAGGACCAGACCGATTACCCGCAAACACACCTCCCCTGTTCCGGCCGGTACCTGTAGAAACAGGCAACCGGTGGGAAACAGGGATAAGATCAGGTGTGCAAAGCTGCTGAAGAACTCAGACAAACAACTCCCCTTGTTTGGTACTAACGGGCAGGTTCATGAAATCAAACCGCTGAGCAATCTGATACGTTCTATCCCCCACCCTTCGTTTCAGCAATAACATGCAGTCCGCAATAAAACGGCCCGTAAAATGACGATGCGAATATTCCAGCGAAGCCTTTTCATATTGCCAGGGCAACAATTTGCGGGCTATCGCTAAATGTGGATCATCCAGGAAATGAGGCCTGTGCGCATTGTCGAGCTTCATCAGCCGCTGCGACAACCTCACTTCCCGCACCAGCCGCTGTATCGGTAGCTTGGTGACCACATTGATAAATAAGGTATGACTGGGATAAGTACCATAGTCCTTCAATTCCACCTTGAACGGCGGATACCCCATCCCCACCGTCTTCAGCCGGTTCACGATCCGCTCCTCCATGACCTCCAGCTGCGTGAAGGTGGCCAGCGGAATATGTACCTTGGCGCCCAGCGCCGAAGGTGCCTGGTACGTTTCATAAAAATCTTTCCGGAGATTCAACACCCGGTTACGCAATTCTTCATGCGGTAGCAAGATCAGCATGTACTCATTCAGCTTCAGCTGATTGGTGTAATCCTCATAAAAAGCCCTGGGTGTTCCATGAACCCTTTTAACGGGAGTGATTTGCATATTCTTTGTCATAATAACTCGTTTACAGATGATTGTCAGGCAACTTCCGACCAGGGCTGAGACCCGGGCGAGAAGGGAAATTTGTTGACCATTTTACAGTCGTCAAACTGATGCGCCCTGCGCAACAAACGCAGGTCCTGTGCCATAAAAGTCTCATGAAAGTCCTTTTGAGAATAACAGAACATAGCCTTCGTATACACCGGCTCCGGCAACCGGCGCGCAAGACTCAAATGAGGCTTGGCCATTAACCGCACCGGTGGGCACGAAGACGAACGCACAAGATCATCCACCGCCTTCAACTGTTGATTCAGGTGCAAAAAAGGCGTCGGGTCTTGCACACGCAGGTAAATCGTATGCGGTGGAAAACCACTATAATTATTCAGCGTTACCCGGAACGGATGCACCTGGTCACAAATACGCTGGATCCACCGGATCAATGTACCTTCCATCTCCTCACGCGCCAGAAAACTCGCCACAATAATATGAGCACCGGTCCCGATAGACGATTTCTCCCTGAACGCATCATAGAAAGACTGCTTCTCGGCCGCTACCTTATCCCGCACGGGCACATCAGGATCCACGACCAGTAAATACTCGTACAATCCATGCTCCGCCCAGCTTTGCTGCATATTATTGATCACCGGTTCCATAAAATTATTTTTACCTGATCACTATTTTAGCATAAATTTACTAAATATTTTAGTAGATCAAAATTATTTTTATGGAGGACGACATCTATTACAACCCGGCCTACAAAGGTTCCAAACGATTCAACCAATGGGACGTGAAAACTGCCGACGCTACAGGCTTTGGAGCCGCAGCCGACGACTATATGGAACGAGGTATCGACCTCAACGAACAACTTATTCATAATAAACCCGCTACCTATTTCATGCGCGTGCGCGGCAACGCCATGACAGGTGCCGGCATTCACGATGGCGATATCGTCATCGTCGACAGAAGCATCAAACCCGTGAGCGGAAAAGTGATCATCGCCGTCCTCGACGGAGAAATGATCATACGTAGAATGGAAAAGACATTTAACAAACTGAGACTGATACCCGAAACGCCCAAACTAGCCACCATCGAGATCGATCCCGGCTGCAACACTTTCCAGGTATGGGGAGTAGTTACCTGGGTCATACACGCCCCCTGATTCACCCAAAAAATACTGTCCACACCATTAGACCTATCCTACGGACAGCGGCCAGCCAACACGGGAAAACGATATACAGTAGTGCGAATCAACAGCACAATGCCATTACCCGGACCAACTGTTTTATCCCCGCCCCTTGGCTGGCCCTTTTTATACACCATCCACCAATAGAGCCAGCAACTACATGCCGCTAAAAAAACCACACATATGAAAGCCATCGTCGATTGCAACAGCTTCTACTGCTCCTGCGAACGCCTCTTCCGGCCCGACCTCCGCAACCACCCCGTCGTCGTACTCAGCAACAACGATGGCTGCATCGTATCCCGCAGTGACGAAGCCAAAGCTTTCGGCGTACAAATGGCAGGCCCCTACTTTCTCGCCCGGCCCCTCATCCAAAAACACAACATCGCCGTCTTCTCCTCCAACTACAACCTCTACGGCGATATCAGCTGGCGTGTTATGGAAACACTCCGCACCCTGTCTCCCATCGTCGAAGTATACTCCGTCGACGAAGCCTTTCTCGACCTCACCCACATACCGGCCAACGAATTGGAACAGGCAGCCCTGCACATTCGCGAAACAGTAGAACAGTGGACAGGTATTTCCGTATCGGTAGGCGTAGCGCCCACCAAAACCCTCGCCAAACTGGCCAACTACCACGCCAAAAAACACAAAGTACAAACCAACTGTATCAAAGTATTGGCGAGCAGCCAACAGATCGAAGAAGCACTACGCACCACCCGCATCGGCAACGTATGGGGTGTCGGCCGGGCATTTGCCAGCAAACTACTTAACCAGGGCATCACCAGCGCGTTGGAGTTAAGCAATATGACCGAAGAATGGGCACACCGGCACATGGGCGGCGTAACCGGCATCAGACTGGTACGCGAACTGAAAGGAATCCCCTCCATCCAGCTCGAAGAACCGCTCAAAACCAAAAAGATGATCGCCACCACCCGCATGTTCGGGGAACCCGTCAGCGATATCAACTCCGTTCGCGAAGCCGTAGCCACCTACACCACACGCGCAGCAGAAAAGCTTCGCCGACAACACAGCGCAGCCTCCATCATCAGTGTATTCATCGTCAGCAAAGACCAGGACCACCTGATAGACTTCCACCACGGCCCCTCCATCAGCAGCCACACGACACTGCCCGTTCCCACCGCCATTACCCAGGAGTTGATAAAACCCGCTGTAAGCCTGGTCGACCAGTTGTTCAAAAGAGGGACAGCCTACAAAAAAGCAGGCGTCATGCTCAGCGGCCTCGTACCGCAAGACTCCTTACAGGGAAACCTGTTCACCGCACAAACAAAAAACAGTAACCGGCAACTCATGGACATCGTCGATAATGTCAACTTCAGCATGCGCGACGACGTTTTGAAGTTCGGAGCCGTCGGCACCACCCGCAACTGGAAGATGAGGCAGGAGTTGCACAGCGCACGCTTTACCACCCGTTGGGGCGAACTCTATGAAGTAAGTTGAAATATACCCGGTAAGCCGTAAGTAAGTATCTTGGAGAAAAAAAGCGCATGCGGTTTACCACAGCTATAATAGGAGCATTGCTTTGTATAATCACCAACGTTACCGCCCAGCAACGTCCCAATATCCTCTACATCATGAGCGACGACCACGATGCCGACGCCATCAGCGCGTATAACACAGGATTGATCGCCACGCCCAACATAGACCGCCTCGCCAAAGAAGGCATGCGCTTCAGCAAAGCTTTTGTCGGCAACGCCATCTGCGGTCCCTCCCGCGCCACCCTCATCACCGGCCAACACTCCCACAAGAACGGTGTGCGCACCAACCGCGATGCCATGGATCCCGCCCGTGAAAACATCGCTAAAACCCTGCAACAGGCCGGCTACCAAACCGCCCTCATTGGTAAATGGCACCTGCACCAATATCCCAGCGGGTTCAACTACTGGAAGATCCTGCCCGGCCAGGGACAATACATCACACCCCGCTTCATACACATGAACGGCGATTCCGTCAACTACAAAGGATACGCCACCGACGTCATCACCGATGAAGCACTCAGTTGGCTGCGCAACCGCGACCAATCCAAACCATTCCTGTTACTGCTACACCACAAAGCACCCCACCGGTACTTCCTCGCCCCCATCAAATACATAGATCAATACCGCAATAAAAAATTCCCGGAACCCTCCACCTTGTATGCCAGCAAAGAAGGACGCGGCAAAGCCTGGCTGCTACAAACCATGAGTATCCTCCCCGATATGAAATTATCCAGCGACCTCAAGGTCGATCCCAAATACCTGGAAGACATACCCGCCCTGAAGCCCGATTCGGCCGAAGCTGCTTACTACAAGGCCATCATGAACCGCATACCTGAACCCGATCGTACACGCATCAAACAGTTATACGCCTACCGCGGAGAAATTATACAACGGGAACGCCCCACCGGCAACAAACTGCTCGCCTATAAATACCAGTGGTACCTGCAGGACTATATGGCCACCGTGGCCAGCATCGATGAAAATATCGGCCGCGTACTCGATTACCTCGATAGCGCCAACCTCACAAAAAACACCATGACCCTCTATACCAGCGACCAGGGTTTCTACCTGGGAGAAAATGGTTGGTTCGATAAAAGATTTATGTACGATGTATCCATGCAAACGCCCCTGCTGGTGCGCTGGCCCGGCCACATCAAACCCGGCACAGTCAGCAACGCTTTGGTACAGAACATCGACTTTGCTCCCACCATGATACAGGCTACAGGAACCACCATTCCCACCTACATGCAGGGAACGAGTTTCCTGCCCGTACTGACCGGTGCCAAAAAGAAGCTCGATCGTCCCTACCTGTATTACCATTTCTACGAATACAAGGCCGACCACACGGTATTACAGCACCTCGGCATTCGTGGCAACAGGTACAAACTGATCTACTTCTATACAGTAAACGAATGGGAATTTTATGACCTCGAAAAAGATCCGCAGGAACAGCACAACCTCATTAATGTAAAACAATACCTCCCAACGATCGAGCGCATGAAACTGGACCTCGTGCAGGTACGTAAAAACTATGGAGATACTGAGCCCGTCGGGCAAGTGACGCCCGCGGCGCCTTAGTCGAACATACCCATCTGCATACCGCCAGTGGGTTTCGCCGGAACAATGAACTGCGGTTTCATTAAATGAAGGTCACAAGCCGGGTTCAGTTTGTCGATCATATAAGCGACCAGTTCCGGACAGTACATTTCCTCCGGCATGTGCACGAAGAAATACAGCTCTTCCAGGCCCTGGTTGATCCATTGAATGATTCGTTCCAGCCAGGCATCGGCCCGCACATAATCCGTGGGGTGGAGCAGGTTGGCTACAAAGCGCACAAAAGACTTCGGCACCGGCAACCCCATATGCGCGCAATCACGTCGGCCGGCGGTATCCGTAATGACAGCGCCCACGTTCATCGACCGCAGGGTATCCATCATTTCTTTATAAACAACCTTGTCCGAAAACCATTGCGGGTGACGCACCTCGAGAAAGAATTGCAGATCGGTCGGCAAGGAGGCGAGGTATTTGAACAGCGCATCGCGGCGTCCCGGAGCATACGCTTCACCCACCTGCAGGAAAATAGGCCCCAGGTGGTCTCCGAATGCCAACACCCCCTCCAGGAAAGCAGACGTTTGGTCAAAGACATTGTTGAAGTTGCTGTAATGGCTGATCGACTGGGGCACTTTGGGACAAAACTTAAAATCCCGGCCCTCCGCCCGCGCCGCCCATTTGCCGATCTCGGCCGGTGTATATATCTTATAGTGGGTCGCATTAAGCTCTCCCGCGTTGAAATGTTTCACATATTGTTCCATATGCCCCGCCTCCTTGGTACCCTTCGGGTATACCCTGCCAATCCAGGATCGATCGCCCCATCGCGGCACACCCATATAAACCAGGGGCTTCACCGCCCGCTGCCCTTTCAGCGACAGGGCATTCACAGCCGGGTCGGCCGGAAGCGTAAAATCAATGCTGTTCAGTTGATCATCGGGAACCTTGCCAAAATCCATAGACCTTTTTTACAGGCACCAAAACTAGGCATAAAGTTTTAAGGTACAAGCACTTGACCGGCACTACCCCTGTACTCGCAATGTTCGAAATATCAATAGATTAGCTTTTTTTTCGCAACTTTAAAATATCGTTGGCCGTCGCCCGTCTTCCTTGATATACCAATGAACAAGACGCTGACGATAACACCAGGCATGGCAGGAGACTCGAAACGAAATATCACCCAGGTCATCAATGACTACAGCAAAAGGCTGATGGGTTTTATTCGTAAGCGGGTGACCAACGAGGCCGACGCAGAAGATGTCATGCAGGATGTATTCTACCAGTTCGTCGGCAACACACAGCCCATCGAGCAAATGAGCGCCTGGCTGTTTACCGTAGCCCGCAACAAGATCACCGACCGGCAACGCAAACACAAACCCGAAGCACTGGAAGACGTATTCGGCGGAGAAGAAGGAGAAGACAGCATCAACTGGACCGAGCTCCTGTTCGACGCCTCCAACAATCCCGAAAAAGAATACCTCCGTACATTATTCTGGGAAGAGCTGAACGCCGCACTCGAAGAACTGCCGACCGAACAACGCGACGCATTTATCAAACATGAAATAGAAGGCGTGTCCTTCAAAGACCTGTCCGAACAAACAGGCGAATCCGTAAATACCCTCATCAGTCGCAAAAGATATGCAGTACTGCACCTGAGAGATCGATTGAGTGTGCTGAAAGATGAGTTATTGAATTATTAACCCTACAAAAAAGAATTATGAGACATAGAAGAGGCCCGGCAAGAACAAAGGGAGGAAAAGCATTGATGATCCTCGTATGCGTGGCAGCATTTATCTCCCTGTTCAGTTATATAGTAATGGCTTTGTGGAATGCTATCCTGCCCGATGTACTGCACGTAAGCACCATCAATTTCTGGCAGGCCATGGGCATCCTCGTGCTTTCCAAAATTCTCTTCGGTGGCTTCGGCGGCTGGGGCGGCAAAAAGCACGAGTGGAAAAGACAAATGCAGGAAAAATGGCAGCACATGAGCCCGGAAGAAAGAGAGAAATTCCGCGACTCGATGAAAGATCGCTTCCGCAACCGCTGGTGCAGACCACCGTTTGGCGACCACGACAACAGGCAGGACTTCTTTTCGCGGAAAGAAGAACCGAATAAAGAAGGTACCCAACCCAACGAGAACACCAACGCCTGAACCCGCATCAAACATTATCCTGACACAACTGCCAGCTATGGAAATCCTCGTATTTAAAACCAATCTCCGCTATCGGAAAAACATACACCAGGTCAGTCAACGCCTGGATCAACTACAAGGAATGATCCGATGGAATGTAGATATGCACGATAAAGACAGGATTCTGCGTATAGAAGCGAGCAACCTAAGTCCCCGCGTGGTAGAGCATACCTTGAGCCACGCGGGCTATGCTTGCGAAGAATTAGAGTAGACAAGAGACATTTCCGGCGGACCAGCCCCCATTATTATCGCCGCCTCGTTGCAGATGTCATGACATTTTTCCGGAAACTTGCGATAAAACTAGCAAACCGCTCCTCCATATCTTATTTTCGCTCCTGCATGAAAGGTAGCAGTACATTGAGTATCAATATCGTTAAGCCTCCAACCGGCTAAACCTTCCATACCGCTCCCTACTCGCTGCCATACCGCTTCCATGGCGCTCCCATGGAACTGTAATGAAAATAGCACAACTTTTCTAAATCAATCACTTACACCAAAAGCGATAGGGCCCCGAGTGTCCCTACCGTATCTGCGGAAAACTAATCCCCGTCACCTTACGGAAAATATCAACTGCATAGAGGTCCGTCATACCAGCAATGAAATCGACCACCGACTGCGTATCGGGGTACAAACTATCCGGCTGCGCCCTCACTACAAATTGCGCCGGTATCAGTTGCAATAACTTGAACGACTTGGCAGAAGTTGGGTTGATCACCGCCGCAAAAAACTCCCGCAACAACTCGCCGATCACATTGTAACCGGCAATCTCGATCTCCACCACCGACCGGTGATTGTAAATATGTTTCACCGAAAAATCATCAATCTTTTTGATCAGCTCCAGCTCCCGCGCTGGCAGGTAGTCGATCAGCGCTTTCCCCACACGCCCTTGCAGCAGTTCTTCTTCCATCGACATAAACACCGCATTCACCCGCGTGATCAGCAAATGGATCAGCTTCGCTCGCAGGAACTGCACCTTTTGATTCACATCTTTGATCTTGTTAAAACTCGTCTCTACTTTCTCCCGCGTATCAAACCCCGACTCGTTATCGAAAAAGCCAAGGAACAACTCGCTAATCTTGTCGATAGAAATGATATTGAGCCGGTGCGCATCTTCAAAGTCGATCACCCGGTAACAGATATCATCCGCCGCCTCCACCAGGTACACAAAAGGGTGGCGGGCATACACGTTCTTTGCTGCATCCACCTTCGGGATACCCAACTCGGCAGCGATCCGCTTGTACGTTTCGATCTCCGAATCGAAGAAACCCGACTTCTTCGTCACCTGTTGTTGTTTATTGAAACCACTCAGCGAATCCGACGGATACTTGATGATCGACGCCAGCGTAGCATAAGTAAGCCGGAATCCGCCGCTGCTACCTTCGCCAAAGCTGTGCGTCAACGTACGGAAAGCATTGGCATTACCCTCGAAAAAGAGAAAGTCACGCTGCTGGTTGGGCGACAACTCCTGCTCAAACCGTAGTTTGGCCTCCCCCGTCAACTCCCGGAAAAAAGTACGGATCGCGTCTTCCCCCGAATGACCAAAAGGAGGGTTGCCAATATCATGGGCCAGGCAGCCCGCCGCAATCACCGAAGGCAATTCATATTTATAGAATTCCCGGAAATCCTCCCCGGCATCCGGGTATTTGGCCGCAAGTGCGTCGCCTACGCCCTTACCCAGCGAGCGGCCCACGGAGGCCACTTCCAGGCTATGCGTAAGCCGGTTGTGTACAAACACGGCACCGGGCAAGGGAAACACCTGTGTTTTATTCTGAAGCCTTCTGAAGGCAGAGGAAAAGATGATACGATCGTAGTCTCGCAGAAAAGAGGTCCGCATGAAATCGGGGTTCAACACCGATTTATCCTCCGATCCGGTACGGCGGGTACTATAAAGTTGCTGCCAGTTCATGCCCTAAAGATAATGGAGCGTGCGCGGTTTTAAGAGGGGCCGCCGCCTACAGGTAGAAGATGTGGAAAGTACGTGAGTTGCTTACTGATACTTTTTCATGAGTTGATAAAGCACCTTATCATCGGGAGCCGTCAATACACGACCCAGCGTATCCTGCATAAAATGACGTTTGAAGGCCCGGATAGCAGCCGTAGTGTCGGCCAGGTCGTAGCCCACCAGCCTCAACGCCAGCAAGTGATCGAAGCTGGGCGGCAGCACCACATTCGTGGTATCGGCATACCAATAACCAAACCCACGCTGCGACAGCCGCTGCCAGGGGAAGAATACATTGGGATCCACTTTGCGCTTGGGGGCAATATCGCTGTGCCCGATAAAGTTGGCCGCAGGAATGGTATACTTGCTTTTCAGCGTATCCAGCAGTTTCAGCAGGCTCACCATTTGCGGCTCGGCAAAAGATTCATAGCCGTTATTATCAAGTTCGATGCCGATAGAAGAAGAATTGATATCGGTGGTATTGCCCCACTTACTGATACCCGCCTGCCAGGCACGCAGGTAATCGTTGAGCATATGATGCACCGTCCCATCCTTGCAGATCACATAGTGTGCACTCACTTTCGTGCGCTCGAGCGTAAAGGTCTTCAGCGTTTGCTCGCACGAATTCTGGGCGGTATGATGAATGATGACGTAGTTCGGTTTCCGTAAATCGAAGTTGACTGTACCTACCGCATACTTAGGGGTAACGACCGAATCGAGCAGCAGGGTAGGAGGCAGGCTTTCCAGCCCCCTGGCCATCGTACGGGATTGTTTCTTGTAGACTTTGTTGGTAGTCGCATACGGGTTGGGCGAACAGCTGTAAACAGCTGCTGCCAGCGACAGGCCAACATACACTATCGGGACAAAACGGGCCATGGTCGTACAGGATTGTTATTGTTTTCTCCGCTGGGGAGGACCATACCGTCTCTTTTTGTTCTTGCTTCGTCCGCCACCACCGCCACCTTGTGCCGAATAATTAGGCACAGGACCCAGCTCAGGAGGAACCACCCCTTTCGGAACAGGCTTACCCAGCAATGTTTCGATCGCAGCAAACTTCCGTTGCTCCTTTTCACTCACCAGTGTTACGGCCACACCATCAGCTTCCGCACGGGCCGTACGGCCAATACGGTGTACATAGTCTTCACCATCATGGGGCACATCGTAGTTGATCACCAGGTCGATATTGTCGATATCGATACCCCGAGACATGATGTCCGTAGCCACCAACAGGGGAATACGACCACTCTTGAAGCGCAGCAGCACATCCTCCCGCTCGTTCTGCTCCAGGTCCGAGTGCATTTCGGCGATCTTGAACCGGGCACGCTGCAGGTCACGGTTGAGCTGCTTTACATTTTGCTTGCGCGAACAGAAGATGATCGCCAGCTTATAAGGAACAGTTCGAAGAATATGTTGAATGAGCGGCAGCTTCTGCGGCTCGTAAATGATATAGGCACTCTGCACGATCTTTTCCGGAGGTTTCGAGATGGCGATGTTCACCTCTTCGGGGTTGTGCAGGATCTTCCGGGCCAGCGAACGGATCTTTTCCGCCATGGTAGCCGAGAACAGCAGATTTTGCCGTTTTGCAGGCAGGTGAGAGATGATCTTCATGATATCATCATGAAAACCCATGTCCAGCATGCGGTCAGCCTCATCCAGCACCAGGTATTGCAAACCAGCCAGCTTCACGTACCCCATGTTGAGGTGGGCGATAAAGCGGCCCGGCGTACAGATCACAAAATCCACCCCCTTCGAAAGGGCGTTCTTCTCCGTAGCGAAGTTCATCCCGTCATTACCCCCGTATACAGCGATCGAGCTGATAGAGGTAAAATAGGACAACCCCTCCAGGTTCTGCGATATCTGGATCGCCAGCTCCCGGGTAGGCACCAGAACGATACAGTTTACCTGTCCGTCGTTACTGTGCTGCAGCAGCCGATTGATGATGGGAAGGAGAAAGGCGGCCGTTTTACCGGTGCCGGTCTGGGCGCAAGCGATGATGTCTTTGCCCGCTAATATCTTAGGGATAACCTGCTCCTGGATGGGTGTAGCTACTTCATAACCAGTAGATTCTATGCTTTCCAGTAAGGCAGGATCGAGTCCAAATTCTGTAAAATTCATTAATCCGATTGTCTGATATATACGATCCGGCCGACTGACCGGTTTCCGTAAAGATAACATAAAAAATCCCCCTTTGTAAAAAAGGGGGATTATCGGCTGATTCTTTGGAAATTCTTAATACTTATTGCTGTCCACCACCAATACCGCCACCGGCACTGTTGGCGCGCTTGTTCTCATCTTCCAGGCCGGTCTTGCGCTGACGCGCTGCCTTCACCTGGTTGCTACCAAAGCGGTAGGTAAAGTTGATCTTGAACTGGCGGCTTTCCCAATAACCATTGGCACGAGTGTATTGTCTGGCGTATTCACTCACCGCTTTGAACTTCAACGTACGGAAGACGTCGCTCACCGCAACTTTCACAGTACCCTTGTCTTTCAGCACATTCTTTGACAGGCCGGCATCGATGCTACCCATGCCATTTGCCTTGAAAGTACCTTGCCAGATAGAAGGCGCCGTGTAGAAACCGCTCAGCTCACCGGTCCAGCCCTTGCCGAAACGGAAGGTCTGCTGAGCATATACGTTGAAAGAGAAGACATCCAGGTCGATCTTACGATCAGGACCATTATCCGCCTGGAACTTGGAATAATACGTGTTGACGTTGGCGAAGATCATATACCATTTCCACTGGAACGGATAGCTTACGTTCAGGCTCACCACATCCTGCTTCGCCAGGTTCTTGGTGATCTGGAAACCCTTCGATCCCTCTGTTACGTCAATGATCTGGGAGAACATATCCTTCACGTGGCTATAGTTCAAGGTAGTAGTCAGGCGATACTTGAACACGTGCGTTACACCAAAACTGTTGGTATACTGCGGCGTCAGCTCGGTATTACCTTTCTGGTACGTATACTCATCCAACCGGAACTCGAATGGATTGAGGCTTTGGTAAGCAGGACGGTCGATACGACGGCTATAGGTCAGTGTCCACTGGCTCATGGGGTTCTTGTTGAAAGTCACCGCAGCGCTTGGGAACAGGTCGGTATAGTTACGGTCGAAGGTAGAATCATAAGCCTCGTAAGGACTGTTCTGATCGGCACGCTTGAAACCCGTAGAGTGACCTTTGGCATTGGTATTCTCTGCACGCAAACCGGCCTGGATCATAAATCCTTTGAAAGCACGGTTATAGTTTACATACAACGCATTCACATTCTCCGTATAGTCGAAGTCATTGCTGCGGTCGCGGTCGAGCTCTTTACCGGCATTCAGCACATTGAAAGTAGAGAAGTCATTCTTCGTTTCTACATAAGAGAACTTACCACCTACACCCAGCTTACCTTTTTTGAAGGGCTGCTCATAATCAGTCTTGAAAGTATAGATGCTGATGTCCGTAGGGGCCACCATATTGTAGATACGCTGCGTAATGATCGTCTTTTCGTCTCTTTCGTAATAAGTATTGGGCTGCAGCTGGTCGCTCTTGTTCTTGAAGCTACCGTAGTCCGCATCCATCGACAACTCGCGGCCAATGCTATCTACATAACGATAGTTGACATTGTAGTTGGTATTGTTGCGCTTACCATCATTGGTATTGTTCGCCACCAGGATACGATCGATCGTATTGGTGGGAATATAGATGATGGGCGTTCTGCTGTAGTTGTTGAAGGCGTTGGTATTGTAGTTACCATTCACCATCACCCCCAAAGTACTGCGCTTGCTGAGCGAAAGGTCGGCGCCCACCTTGAAGGTATGCGTCTCGTTTTCTGTATTCATGCGGGTTGCGCCGTCAAACAGGGTATCACCGATAGAACGGTACAACCACATGTTCATCACGTTGTCGCTCTTGTTGTAGTTGTAGTTACCGTAAATGTTCAGCACCTTATTGCGGTTGTTCAGCGAAATACCGCCGTTGTACTTGGGCAGTTCTCCAATGGCATAACCACCGGTTACAGACCCGTTGGTACCGTATGACTTGTTCTTCTTCAGTTTAATGTTGATGATACCGGCATTACCCGCTGCATCGTATTTCGCAGAAGGATTGGTGATGATCTCGATCGCTTCGATCGTAGAAGACTGTATGGTCTTCAGGTACTCCGACAGATCCTTACCCGACAAAGGCGTAGGACGGCCATCGATATATACCTGCACACCATTTTTACCGCTCAGGCTCAGGGCGTCGTCTTTGTCGACCAACACACCCGGCGACTTGCGCAGCAACTCGAGGGCATCCTGACCCACAGCGTTTACGCTATTTTCTACATTCAGGATCATCTTATCGGCACGCACTTCAATCACAGGCTTGCGATAAGCAACAGTCACTTCCTTCAGGTTGCCGGAGATCTTGGGCAAACTGAATTCGGGTGCCTGCACATCACCGCTACCGCTGAATTCAATAGCGGCAGAGTTCCTGGGTTCATAACCGACAAAGGAAACATTCACGAAATACTGACCTGCATTGATTCCTGCAAAACTGTACTGACCGGAGCTGTTGGTCACACCTAACTTAACGGTGGAAGAATCTTTAACTTTTTTGAGTGCTACAGAAGCACCGGAGAGGCTCTTACCCTGGTCATCCTTGACAATCCCTGTAATATTCTGCGCTTGCGTAAGGGCAACGCAAAACATCGACAGTAAAGTCAATAGGCTCAACTTTCTCATGGCTAATTTATTTTCAATTTGGTCGGCAAAACTATCCGGGCGTTACAGTTTTGTGACAATCTATCCATCAACGGTGAATACAGCCGATGAATGGCAAAGACGTTACAACATCAGTCCGATTGTCAGATAATTACATATATAAAGAAAGCTACCAGGAAACGATCCGAGGTAAGGCACGTTACCCGCGACGGTCCCTACAGTCCCCTTCCCCGCCTCCTCTCGACATGCTCTTCACATACTCTACACATCCTCTGCGCCCTCTCTGGTAGCAGAACATGTTTCCACAGTGTGCAGAGCATGTGTAGACAGGGTTCAGATAATGTGCCGGCAATCCGTCGGGCATCCCCACCACCTTCCCCGTGGTACCGTTTTTGAAACCTTTATTCCAGATCCGTATCCTTCGCCCGCCGCTCCGACCTCGTCGGTGCAAAAAGGCGCACCGGATCTAATCCTATTGACCACATAACTAAAAAAACAATAACTATGGCAACACTAAAAGATAAGCGGGTAGCCATTATTACAGAAAATGGTTTTGAAGAAGAAGAACTGACAAGCCCTAAGAAAGCGCTGGAAGAAGCTGGGGCAAAAGTCGATATCATCTCCCCGCAAAAAGAAAAAGTAAAAGCCTGGGCGCACGATCATTGGTCCATCGACCTGCCAGTCGACGTGCCCATAGAAAAAGCAAAAGTAGAAGACTACGATGCCCTGGTGATACCAGGCGGCGTATTGAATCCCGATCAGATGCGGATCAACAAACACTGTGTGGCATTTGCACAACAATTCCTCGAGTCCGGCAAACCCGTCGCAGCCATTTGCCACGGCCCGCAACTTTTGATCGAGACCGGCATGATCGAAGGGCGCACCATGACCTCCTACCCGGCCATCAAGACCGACCTGCTCAATGCTGGCGTCCATTGGGTCGATAAAGAGGTAGTGGTCGATAATGGCCTCGTCACCAGCCGCAGCCCAAAAGACCTGCCGGCATTCAACAAGAAAATGATTGAGGAAATAAAAGAAGGCCAGCATGCAGTTGCCAGCTATACACCAGGCCCTGCACACTGACTTATTACGTAGGCATGAACAAGAAAGGCATCGTTACCGATGCCTTCTTCTTGGGGGTTTACTATATGTTATGTAAGCAAAAAGTGACCAAATCGTCATTCGATCCGCACCAGCTCATAATTAGGTTTGATGTGCTCATTCACAAAGCTGCCAGAAGATCCACCCAGTCGAACCGTTTTCTGATAGTCTTCCCATACTTGCGGTTTTACGTGCAGATAATGATAGACCTTGTTTCCAGAGAATTCCACTTCCAGTACCTCATACACCGGAGAGTAATTGAGCGAAACTGTTGTTTCAGAACCTGGCGTGTAGATCTTGTTCCTGTTTGTTAGTCTTCTGCGTCTCACTTGGATCATGGTAATAGATTGAGTGAATTAATCAATGGAGGCCGATCTTATCCAGCCCGTTTTATCAGTGGTTTGTACATAGTAATAATCATCAAACAAGCCAAGGACCCTAATGGTTGTGTCCCTGTCAATAGAACCTTTGACAGCTGCCACGGTATGAGGCAAGTCCAGCAGCTGGGTGGCCGTATCGGCTTTTACAGTGCGTAAGGGAGCAGTTACCGTTGTGACCAGATTACCGGCTACAAATCCATGACTTCCATCCGGGAGCATCACCTTATACCAATTGCCCGTGGCCGACCGTGTCCGCAAAACGGTACCAGCCTTCGGAGCCGCCACCCGTGCCGATTGTTTGTCGGGCAATCGATATACGACCGCATTACGCAAACTGCGCCGGTAGGCAGCAAGATCTTCCGTGGCTACGGTGATAGTGGCAGGTTCTTCCCTTTTGGTATCGATGAAAGGCAAAGGATCGATGGCCCCACCCTGCGCATATATGCCGAAATGAAGATGAGGAGACGTGGTGATCGCATTACCTGTATTGCCCAGCAAACCGATCGTATCACCCGCTTCCACCCGCTGCCCGGCACTTACGAGTTGCGAATCGAGGTGCGCATAATACAGTGCAAAATCTTTATCGCGCGGCCGTAGGAATATCACCTTGCCACCGAGTTTGTTTAGAGAGACGGAAGTAATAACGCCCGGCGCTGCCGCCAGCAAAGGCGTACGCCGCGGACTAAAAATATCTACCCCCTCATGACTGCGCGCACCGCCATCGCGGGCATCACCCCAGAAACTACTGATGCGTGGCCGGCCACTGACCGCTACAGGAAAATCAAGGCTCGGTCCGGTACGGATCTCCAAAGTATATTCGCCCCCGGCCAGCAGCTCCGGCTGCAGGCGAAGCAGGTAGTCACCGTCTTTATTAATGGAATAAATCAGATCCGCGCCTGTACTGTCGGCGGAGGCCAGGTGCCTGGGTTGGGCATTAGCGTCCGGCTGCCACAGGTCGAGGAAAAGAGCAAAACCCTGCGTCGGTTTTCGTTGTAGTTTGATCGCCACCTTATCTCCACGGCGGGCGGTAAAACGGTATCCGGCCGCATCGGGCTGGTTGGCTTCAAAATACCCCGACTCCCGGTAGGGCAATCGGATGGATGCGGGCTGTGATAAACTCCGGCTGGCAGCAGCAAACCAGTTGCGGCCAAGGGCCGTTTCCTGTAAACCTGCAGTATTGATCTTGTCGGCATAACGCTCATGGGCCGTTTTACCCGCAAACAACCCCTTCCCCGTGGAAGAACAGGCTTGCAGCAATAGGCCGATATACAATAAACCCCAAACAGGAAGACGGGAAACCATACGTATTATTTACAGCGCCGGGTTCGACTGTTTATTGCCCAGTCGTGGCAGCTACTGTTTCCCTAAAAATCTTATGCCGCGGTAGCCCCATTTACGGCACATTGCGGCATAGTTGCCCGGCCATGGCGACCAATTTGCAGCAGTAAAGAAAACACACCGTATGCCCGAAGGTCCCAGCATAGTCATCATGCAGGAAGAGATGCAGGCGTTTTCCGGAAAAAAGATCCTGGAAGCCAGTGGCACTGCCAACATCGATATGAACAAACTGTTAAATCGAAAAGTCGTCGCCATCAAAACCTGGGGTAAACATTTCCTCATTTGCCTGCCCCACCTTACCCTCCGCATCCACTTATTGTTGTTTGGCAAATACAGTATCGACGAACCCCGCAAAGGCAAACCCAAACTCCAGCTCCGGTTCACCAACGGAACCTTGTATTTCTACGCCTGCAGCGTGACGGAAATAGAAGAAGACCTCGATGACGTATACGACTGGACCACCGATCTCATGAACAAACAGTGGGACCCGGCCGCTGCCCGCAAACGCTTACGCAGCCACCCCGACATGCTCCTCTGCGACGCCCTGCTCAACCAGGACATCTTTGCGGGTGCGGGGAATATCTTTAAGAATGAGATATTGTTCCGCACCCGCCTGCACCCACTCAATACAGTTGGCGCCATCCCCACCAGCAAGCAGGCAGCCATCGTACGGGAGATGCACACGTACGCTTTTGAATTCCTGCGTTGGAAAAAGGCAGGCGTATTGAAAAAGCATTGGGAGGCACACACCAAAAAGATATGCCCCCGTTGCGGCATCCCCTTCCACAAAGAATACCTGGGCAAAACCAAGCGAAGAACCTTCTTCTGCGAAAGTTGTCAAATCCGCTATGCCTGACCAACAGCTTCCTGGGTAAACACGACCGGCAACCGTTGGCGGTGCGTTCATGCCGGTATTGCCCCTCCGTGGTAAGATCCGGCGCTATCCTGATTCTGGCACCATATTTACAGGTTAATCCATTAAAACGATATAGCCATGGACGGAAAACAACTTTGCCAGGTCTACCTGGCCGAAATGAAAGCGGAGTCTACTGCTACCCGTAATTGCCTGGAACGCATACCCGAAAGCACTTACAAGTTCAAGCCCCACGAAAAGTCGATGGAGATGGGCTACCTCACCCTGTTGGTGGCAGATATTCCCCGGTGGATCGAGAAGATGATCGAAAAGTCGGTGATTGACTTCACCACCGACGAGCGGTTCCCATTAAGCACCACCGATAAGTTGCTCGGCTGGTACGATAAACACCTCGAAGGGGCCTATAACGCCCTGGCCAACATCACCGATGAAAGTCTCAATAAACAATTTGAGCTGAAGAACGGTGGACAATTGTTATGGGCCTCCCCTAAACTGGAAGCTATCGAAAACACCATTAACCATTGGATACACCACCGCGGGCAACTGACCGTATACATGCGCATGAATGACATCGCGGTACCGTCGATCTACGGTCCATCCGGCGATACGAAAGGGTTTTAGCGCTCAGGCATTCGCTTCGGCGCCCTAAGGTTTTATTAGTCTGTAACCACCCGGCTACCCGGCAACACGCCGGCAGTAGCCTCCACATAAAAAAGCGGTGAACCACAATAGGTTCGCCGCTTTGTATTACAAACAATCGAAAGATTACATATTTCTCCGGTATTGGCCACCCACCTCATACAAGGCATGGGTGATCTGCCCCAGTGAACAATACTTCACCGTTTCCATCAGTTCGGCAAACAGGTTACCGTTGTTAATGGCTACCACTTTCAATCGATCCAGCATAGCCGCACAATGTGCATCGTTCCTTTTCTGGAAAGCCTGCAGGTTCTGGATCTGCTGCTCTTTTTCTTCCGTCGTGCTACGAATCACCTCCTGCGGTATCACCGTCGGACTACCTTTCTTGTTCAGGAAGGTATTGACCCCCACAATCGGCAACTCGCCATTGTGTTTTAGACTTTCATAATAGAGGCTTTCTTCCTGGATCTTATTGCGCTGGTACATGCGCTCCATGGCGCCTAGTACACCACCACGATCGGTAAGCCGGTCAAATTCCGTCAGCACCGCTTCTTCCACCAGGTCGGTCAGTTCTTCGATCAGGAAAGAGCCCTGAATGAAGTTCTCCGTTTTGGCCGTCCCCAGCTCGCGGTTGATGATCAGCTGAATGGCCATCGCCCGGCGTACACTTTCTTCCGTCGGTGTGGTGATGGCTTCGTCGTATGCGTTTGTATGTAAACTGTTACAGTTGTCATAGATCGCATACAAAGCCTGCAGCGTTGTCCGGATATCGTTGAAGTCGATCTCCTGCGCATGCAAACTGCGGCCGGAGGTCTGGATATGATACTTTAGTTTCTGCGAGCGGTCATTGCCCTTGTATTTCTCTTTCATCGCCTTGGCCCAGATGCGCCGCGCCACCCGCCCGATCACACTGTACTCGGCATCCATACCATTGCTGAAGAAGAAAGATAGGTTGGGGGCAAAATCGTCGATGTGCATACCACGGCTGAGGTAATACTCCACGTAGGTAAACCCATTGGCCAATGTAAAGGCCAGCTGCGTGATGGGATTGGCCCCCGCTTCAGCTATATGGTAACCGCTGATGCTGACACTATAGAAATTACGCACCTTCTGTTCGATAAAATATTCCTGCACATCCCCCATCAGCTTCAGGGCAAACTCGGTGCTGAAGATGCACGTGTTCTGTGCCTGATCTTCTTTCAGGATATCCGCCTGCACCGTTCCCCGCACCTGCGACAAGGCCTCCGCCTTCAGTTTTTGGTACACCTCCGCCGTCAACACTTCCTCGCCACTCAGGCCCAGCAACTTCAATCCAAGGCCGCTATTGCCTTCGGGTAGCCTTTCGGGCGAAGAAGGATTGTAGTAAACAGGTTTGGGTAAATGCGCAAAACGGGTTGCGATCTTTTTATTGACCTCTTCCCACAAACCATTTGCTCCGATGTATTTTTCACACAACTGATCGATGGCAGCATTCATGAAAAACGCCAGCAGGATAGGAGCCGGACCATTGATCGTCATACTCACCGAAGTCTTCGGATCGCACAGATCGAATCCACTGTAGAGTTTCTTGGCATCATCGACAGTAGCAATGCTTACCCCACTATTGCCCACCTTACCATAGATATCAGGCCGGTGTGCCGGGTCTTCGCCGTATAAGGTTACGCTGTCAAAAGCAGTCGACAGGCGCTTGGCCGGTTGATCTACCGATACATAGTGAAATCTTTTGTTGGTACGCTCGGGGCCACCCTCACCGGCAAACATCCGCGTAGGATCTTCGCCCTGGCGCTTCAATTCAAATACACCGGCTGTATAGGGATACTCGCCGGGCAGGTTTTCCTGGAGCAACCAGCGCAGAATATCGCCCCCATCTTTGTAGCGGGGCAATACCACTTTAGGTATGCGGGTACCACTCAGTGTTTGTGTGATCAGTGGTTGCTTGATCACTTTATCGCGTACCTGGTATTCGAAGAAATCGGCCTGGTACTTTTTCACCACGGCAGGCCATTGATCCAGCAAGGTCTTACAGCCGGGATGCAGCTTATTTTCAAAGTCTTTTTTCAACAACTCCAGGTCCTTGCTATAATGGGCCTTGGTTCCGGCAGCTTCCATTACGCCCTGGATCTGGTAAATGCGGGAAGCAATCACACATTGTTCCTGCACCCACTCATTGTACCCACGATTGCCCTCGGCGATCTCGGAGAGATAGCGTACGCGCTTAGGTGGAATGATCTGACTCTTGGTACTGGTATCGCGGGTGTGCGGATGCAACACCAGTTCTCCAAAGGAGGTGCCTGTTTTTTGTTGAATGGCAACGACCAGCTTTTCAAACAGCTCGTTTACCCCGGCATCGTTAAACTGTGCCGCGATGGTACCGATCACCGGCACTTCTTCATCTTTTGCCATGAAGAGCTGGTGGTTGCGTTTGTATTGCTTGCGCACATCGTGCAGGGCATCGAGAGCACCGGCCTTGTCAAACTTATTGATACAGATTACGTCGGCGTAATCCAGCATATTGATCTTTTCGAGCTGTGAAGCCGCACCGTATTCGGGCGTCATCACATAGAGGCTCACATCGCAGAAGTCGAGTATACTCACATCGCTTTGGCCTACACCGGCACTTTCAAGGATGATGAAATCGAAGCCGGCAGCCTTACAGATGTTGACGGCATCTTCTACGTATTTGCTCAGGGCCACATCGCTTTCGCGCGTCGCCAGCGAGCGCATATAAGCCCGGGGCGAATGAATACTGTTCATGCGGATGCGGTCACCCAGCAAGGCACCGCCCGTCTTTTTGCGGGAAGGATCTACCGATACCACGGCGATCGTTTTATCAGCAAACGCATTCAGGTAACGGCGAACAATCTCGTCTGTTACTGATGATTTACCCGCACCACCGGTACCGGTGATGCCCAGTACGGGCGGATTGCTGGTTGTGGTAACGCTATCCGCGCCAGCGTTGAGGTGCCTGTTATCGATGGCATTCTTTTCTGCGCCGGCTTTGCCAAACTTTTTCGTCGCGCCATTTGCCATCACTCCATCCCGGCCACGGCCGTCAACAGCCGTATCGCCATGACCATCCCGGTTATTCTCCACATTCGAGATGCTGCGGGCGATGCGGCGAATATCTTTCCATTCACCCAGCTTCATCGGCGTTTTGAAATTGGCAGGATCACCGTTCACGGGAAAGTCGCACTGCTTTACGACCTCTTCAATCATGCCTTCGAGGCCCAGTTTGCGACCATCGTCGGGGCTGTAGATCTTGGTGATGCCGTAATGATGCAGTTCTTCTATTTCCTGGGGCAGGATGGTACCACCACCACCGCCAAATATTTTGATGTGGCCACAGCCGTTTTCGTCGAGCAGGTCCTTCATGTATTTGAAGAACTCTACGTGACCGCCCTGGTAGCTGGTAATGGCGATACCCTGGGCATCTTCTTCAATGGCACATTCCACGATCTCGGCAACCGACCGGTTATGCCCGAGGTGAATGATCTCGGCCCCCTTGGCCTGCATAATGCGGCGCATGATATTGATGGCAGCATCGTGCCCGTCAAAGAGGGAAGCAGCCGTTACGATACGTACAGTATTTGTAGTGAAGCTCATATCAGGTAATAATTACGATCGCTGCGAAGTTAGCTCAAAAAGCTAATGATCGTTAGTATCAGGCAATTTGATTTCCTAATCACTTAAAATGGAGTAGCTTAGACCTATAAAATGCCTACACCATGGTGATTGATGCACACGTACACTTCTGGAAGTACAACAAGCAGCGCGATAGCTGGATGGATGACATGAAGACCCTGCAGCAAGACTACCTGCCCGAACACCTCGAACCTACGCTTCGGCGCAACGGGGTCGATGGGGTAGTGGCAGTGCAGGCCAGCCAGGAGGAAGTAGAAACCAGGTTCCTGTCGGAACTTGCCCGCACCCATCCCATCATCAAAGGGGTAGTGGGCTGGCTCGACCTACAGGCTGATAACATCGAAGAGCGGCTCGAACATTTTACCCAATACGAAAGCATCCGCGGCTACCGCCATGTGGTGCAGGCAGAACCGGATGACTTCCTGCTACGGCACAACTTCCAGCGAGGTGTGCGGGCACTGAAGGCATACAATTATACTTATGACGTATTGATCTTTCACCACCAGCTGAAGCCGGCGGTGGAGTTTGTAGCGCAGTTTCCCGATCAGAAGCTCATCATCGACCACTGCGCCAAACCCGATATCAAGCACAAGAAGATCGACGAATGGGCTGCCCTGATGAAGGAGATCGCCCAACAGCCACAGGTCTATTGCAAGCTGTCGGGCCTGTTTACCGAAGCGGCCTGGAAAACCTGGAGTGCGGCGGAATTCTATCCGTATCTCGATGTAGTGTTCGAAGCCTTTGGTACAGACAGGTTGGTATTTGGCAGCGACTGGCCGGTGATGCTGGTCAGTGGCATCTATGTACAATGGAAAAGCCTATTGGAGAAATACATGGAAAACTACAAAGCCGAAGAGAAAGACAAGGTATTTGGCCGCAATGCCCAAACCTTCTATTCTTTATAAATCATTGGCGGCTCGCAGTCCTTGTGAGCCGCCACTTTCCTTGATTCCAGATACCCGTTTGTAATTCAAGGCCTTACCTGAAAACCCGCTCCCCGCCAGCCTTTCGACCGCCTCCACTCACGGCACCGCCTCTCCCAAATAATTTCCGGACTCATCACAAAAATCCTTATATTGTGTAAGCCACACACAAACGACTGCTTTGAAACAATGCGCCGCCATATTGTTACTAAGTCTCCTTTCCTTCAACTGGTTTGGCTACCGCATTCTAGCAGACATCCTTCAGCAACAGGCAGATATAGCACTCGAAGCAAAACTGGATCAACACGATTACGACGAATCAAGGCTCGTCGAAATGCGCGTTACCCTCGACCTCCCCTATCAGACCAACTGGACCGATTTTGAACGGGTAGATGGTGAAATAGAGATCAACGGTATCCACTATAAATATGTAAAACGTAAAGTGCAGGACGGACAGCTCGTGCTCCTCTGTCTTCCCAATGAGCAAAAAATGAAACTGCAAACGGCCCGCGACGACTTCTTCAAACTCGTCAACGATTTGCAGCATCCGTCCCAAAGCAAAAAATCAGACAACCACGCCTTTTCCTTCCATAGTTTTTCCACGGAATATTGTTCCCAAAGGAACGAGTGGAGCCTGGCCGCACTCCACGCGGAACCGCTACACTTCCGCCAAACAACAGCAGTCATCCCGGAAGGCGCCTATGCCGCCACGCCAGAACAACCACCGGAGTTGCTCGGTTAATCTTCTAGTGACTCACTTTTGATCGTCTCGCAGCATTCGTATTGGCCATCCTTACATTGGCATTACCAGCACATCGATCACAACCCGTGTTCTAAAGCAGCACAAGGCTGCCATGGAACAGATACGCCATCATATCCGACTATACATGCAAAAGTTCCTTTTGGCCATCTTACTGTGCGCCTCCATTGTGTCCTGTAAACCCAAAGATGATTACCAGGCAGTGATGCACGATCCTGTCTTGTACAGCAAGCTAACCGGTCAACTCACGGAGATCATGACCTTCAACATCTTTACGCCGGTTGTAGCCAGCAGGGTATACGCCTATGCCCACCTGGCCGGCTATGAAGCCATGGCAGCTGGTGACAGCAATTACCTGTCGCTTGCCGGACAACTCAAAGGATTTGAGGGAGTACCCAAAGCACCGGCAGGCAAACCAATAGACCACCACTACGCCGCCATGATCGCCATGATGGAAGTGGGCAAAACACTCACCTTCTCCAATGCGACCATGGATAGCATCGTCAATGCCCTCAAAGACCAGGCACTCGACCACGGCATGCCCGACTCGATGGAAGCACACTCCAAAGCCTATGGAATGGAGGTAGCCAAAGCCGTACTCGGCTGGAGCAAAAAAGACAACTACGCACAAACCCGCTCTGCCCCCAAATACACCGTTCCCGAAGAAGAAGGGAAATGGATACCCACGCCGCCTGCTTATATACAGGCTGTAGAACCGCATTGGCGCACCATCCGCACCATCGCCATGGACAGCGCCAGTCAATTTGCGCCACCGCCGCCGGCCACGTATAGCAAAGACAGCAGCAGCGAATTCTACCAATGGGCCAAAGGCGTGTACGAGACCGGCAATAACCTCACCGAAGAAGAGAAAGCCATCGCCAGCTTCTGGGATTGCAACGGCTTCAAGGTAAATGTGGTGGGCCACGCGATGTTTGCCACCAAAGCCATGACCCCCGGCGGCCACTGGATGGGCATCGTCGGCATCATCTGCAAAGACAGAAACGTCAACTTTGCCAAAACCATACATACCTATACCATCGTATCCTTCGCCCTCATGGATGCCTTCATCTCCTGCTGGGACGCCAAGTATACCTGGGCACTCATTCGCCCCGAATCGATGATCAACCAATTCATCGATCCGGCGTGGAAACCGTTCTTACAAACACCACCGTTCCCGGAATATACCAGCGGTCACTCGGAAATCTCCAGCGCCGCCGCTACCGTACTCGAACACCTGTACGGAAACAATATTTCCTTCAGCGATTCCACCGAGCGGGGCTGGGGCTGGCCCGACCGGAAGTTCACCTCCGTTCGTCAGGCGGCTGACGAAGCAGGTATCAGCCGTTATTACGGCGGCATTCACTACCGCAAATCCGTGGAAGTAGCCAAAGAACAGGGCTTGCGCCTCGGCAATTACATCATAAGCAAACTGCAGACAGATAAACAGGCCAGTAAACTGGCTGCCCATTGATTCAGATCCTTTACCCATCCGAAAACAAGATATCCTACCCAAATACCAAAGAAGAAAATGCGCTAGAATCAACACGTCCAAAAACTACTGCCAAACATGAAAAAACTAATTGCTTGTTGCTGCATGCTCCTCGCTGGTGCAGCTGCCTACGCACAAGGCTGTGTAGCCATCCGTAGCACCGGTGCCGTTTGTACGAAACCCGACGCCATGGCCGACGGACACAAAGGATGGCAACTCAATACCACCTACCGCTACTTCAGATCATTCAGACATTTTGTAGGCACAGAAGAACAAAAGGAAAGACTCGAGAAAAACACAGAGGTCATCAACTGGACTCATAACCTCGACCTGGCCCTGGTACGCCACTTCAACAACCGCTGGTCGCTGGCTGTGAACCTGCCCATTATTTCCAACGTACGTTCATCGCTGTATGAACATGGAGGTAACAGCGCCAAGAATGCCCGCCACAAAACAAGCTCCTTCGGCATCGGCGATATCCGCTTCACTGGCTATTACTGGCTGTTTGACCCCATGAAATCGCCCAATGCCAATATACAGGTTGGCCTGGGCATCAAATTACCAACCGGCGACTACCAGTATCAGGACTTCTTCGTTAAAAACGATACCACCAAATTGCTCGGTCCCGTCGACCAGTCGATCCAGCTGGGGGATGGCGGCACCGGCTTCACCACGGAGATCAACGCCTACTACAACTTCTCGAAGAAGATAAGCGTGTACGGTAGCTTCTTTTACCTCCTCAATCCGCGTGAGCAAAATGGTGTATCCACCGGCCGGGGTAGCCCCGTAGCGGCAACCGCCATTACCTACGGCAGCAGCGTAATGAGTGTGCCCGATCAATACATGGTCCGCGGCGGCGCCAACTATACGCTCGACAAACTAACCGCTTCAGCAGGTATTCGTATGGAATGCGTGCCCTCCAGTGACCTTATTGGTGGCAGCAGCGGATTCAGAAGACCAGGTTATGTACTATCAGCAGAACCTGGCCTCTCCTACAACCTCCCCAAATTCAGCGCTTTCGTTACGGTACCCGTAGCCTTGCAACGCAACCGTACCCAGAGCTATGCCGATAAGCAACGAACCCGGATCACCGGCGTTTATGCGCAGGGAGATGCAGCCTTCGCCGACTACTCGATCAACATCGGCTGCTCATTCCGGTTTTAACCAATACCACTAACTAAAATTGAACTGCCAGATGAAATGCACAATACCTAACCAACTTATTCAACGCATTCTATTCGCTGTGTGCTGCCTGGTACTCCTTCGGGAACAGGCAGCTGCACAGACGGAGATCGACGGCATCATGATGGCCAAGAACAAGTTTTGCCTCGGACCGGTCTATAGCTACAGCAGCTGGACCGATTACTGGGAAGGAAAAATGAAACGCGACAACGAAAACCTGGGTCGCGTCTCCACACAAATGGCTGCCATTATGGGCAACTATGGCATCACCGACAAACTCAATGTGCTCTTCAGCCTGCCGTATGTCTCCACCAAAGCCTCGGCCGGCACGCTTCACGGCATGAACGGCATCCAGGATTTCAGCCTGTGGGTAAAGTGGATGCCCATCGAGCAAAAGATCGGCAAAGGCGACTTCTCGGCCTATGCCATCGGCGGCTACTCACTGCCGGCCTCCAATTATGCAGCAGACTTCCTACCGCTGTCTATCGGACTGCGCAGCCGGAATCTCTCCCTGCGTGCCATGGCCGATTACCAGTTGGGCTGGTTCTACGTTACCGGCTCCGCCACCTATGTGGTACGCAGTAATATCTCTATTGACCGCTCGGCCTATTATACCACCGAGATGCACTATACCAACAAGGTCGACATGCCCGATGCCGCTTCCTTCAACTTCCGCACAGGATACCGCCAGGGCAACCTGGTAGCGGAGGCCATCATCGACAACTGGACTACACTCGGCGGCTTCGACATCACCCGCAACAACATGCCCTTTCCCAGCAACAAGATGAACGCCACCCGGGTGGGCGCCAATGTCAAATACGAAATAGCACAACTGCGTGGCCTCTCGCTCATCGGCGGTGGCAACTATACCATCGCCGGCCGCAATATGGGCCAGGCCACCACGGTATACGGCGGTATTTTCTACATCCTGGATTTTGCCGCCAGCAGGAAGACCACCACTTCACCCAAAAAGAACTGACATGAAAAAGTTATTATTCGTTACTACCACCATAGTCGCAGTGGCCATTGCCCTGCCAATCGCCTGCTCCAAAGATGTAAAAGGCCGTACCGACGACCTGCCCGCCTTGCAGCCCGCCAAAACCGATATCGAGGGAGGCACCTGGAAGCCCGTATTGCTGGCCGCCGCGAATGAATTTTCCGTGCCGGTACCGTCAGCCACCACCACACCGGATTACATCGCACAGATCAATGAGATCAAGACCTGGCAGGCCGACCTCACCAGCGACGAAAAAGCTATTGTAAAATACTGGAGCGCCGGCGCGATCCTGCGTTGGAATGAGATATTGCGCGAACTGGTGGCCAAGCACAACCTGCCCCCCTATCAAAATGCCGACGGCACCTATCCGGCGCCCAACGCCAACAACCCGTTGGCCTATCCATTCTTTCCCTTTGCCAACCCTCCTTACGCTGCACGTGCTTATGCGTATGTAAGCGCCGCCCAATACGATGCCCTGGTGGCAGCCTGGCACTATAAGAAACTGTACAACCGGCAAGCGCCTTACAAGGTCGATGCGACGGTACAGGTATTGGTACCACAAACCGACCTGCCCTCCTATCCATCGGAAGATGCCGTGGTAGTTGGTGCCGCCGTGGAGATGCTGAAACTACTCTTCCCCGGCGACCAGGATTTCATTCAAGGGAAAGCAGAAGAACACAAACGTGCCCGCCTCATCGCCGGTGCCAACGTGCGCAGCGATATAGAAGCCGGTGAAGCACTCGGCAAAGCGGTAGCCCAAAAGTTCGTGACCCGCGCCCGGGGCGACCGGGCAGGTACAGCCGGTGGCAATGCCACACTCTGGAAGAAACTGGAAACAGATTGCGAAGCACGCGGAGAGAAACCCTGGTACAGCCTCGAGACACCCAAACGTCCGCCTATGTTACCGGTATTTGGTGTTGTAAAGCCTTTCCTCTTCGACTCACTCACGGCGGTGTCTTTACGTCCCGGTCCGCCACCACTCACCGGCAGCGAAAAAATGAAGCATGAAACCAATGAGATCTACGAATACGTCAACAATCCTACGCGCGAACGCCTGCGCATCGTGCACTTCTGGGCCGATGGTGCGGGTACGTATACCCCTCCGGGTCACTGGGACGCTATTGCCGCCGAAGATTTCATCACCAAGAACTACAGCGAGATCCGCTGGGCGCGCAACATGGCCTTGCTCAACATGTCACTCATGGATGCGGCCATCGTATGCTGGGATACCAAGTATTATTATTTCAACCCACGCCCCACACAACTGGATCCCAAGATCAAAACGCTGACGGGCATTCCCAATTTCCCGGCTTATATCTCCGGCCACTCCACCTTTAGTGGAGCTGCCGCCGCCATCCTCTCACACCTGGTGCCAGAAAGAGCCAGCGCTTACCAGGCAATGGCCAGCGAGGCATCTATGTCGCGTATGTACGGCGGTATACATTATCGCGCTGATTGTGAAGTGGGACTGGAAGTAGGCAAGAAGATCGGCAACTATGCAGCAGAACGGGCCAAGACCGATGGTGCCGGTAATTAAACCCAAACACCAGAGCGAATAATGATATTGACTAAACATATTCTTTCCTGTAGCACCACAAGGCACCTGCTCTTAGGAGCAGGCTGCCTTTGTTCCCAACTGGTAATGGCACAAGACCACACCAGGACCGATACCCTCAAGGCCAAAACACTCGATAGCATCACCGTCATCGCCCGGTTGCAACAGGGTGTGGTACAAACATTGTCTTCCATCCACGGCACCTATATGTATGGAGCACGGAAGACGGAGGTCATCAACCTCGACAAACTCGATGTGAACCGTACGGATAATAATCCCCGCCAGCTGTTTGCCAAAATACCCGGTGTATTTGTGTACGAGAACGACGGCACGGGCAACCAGGTCAATATCGCCACCCGCGGCCTCACCGCCCACCGTTCGTGGGAGATGAATGTGCGGCATAATGACGTCATGACCAACTCCGACCTGTATGGCTATCCGGCCAGCCACTTCAATGCGCCTACCGAATCCATCGAGCGCATCGAACTGGTGCGGGGCAGCGGCGCTTTGCAATACGGCGCCCAGTTTGGGGGTATGGTCAATTACATTACCAAAGAAGGAGATAGCAGCCGCAAGATCAGTTTCGAAACACAGAACGCTGCCGGTTCTTATGGCCTGCTCAGCACCTATAATGCCATTGGTGGCAAGGTTAACAAGCTGCAGTATTATGCCTATGTGAATTACCGAAAGTCTGACGGCTACCGCGAGAACAGCGAATACCGTTATGTAGCTACCCATGCTCACCTGACTTATCATTTTACAAACAGGTTGCGCCTGCGGGCCGAATACAACCTGATGGACTACCGCAACCACGTGAACGGGGGATTGACTGATGCCCAGTTCAATGCCAACCCGCGGCAGTCTACGCGTACGAGAAACTACTACAGCCCCACCATCCATGTTCCCTCGCTGCGATTGGACTACGATATCAGCAAGAACACGTCGATCAACTTCATCAGTTCGGCCATACTGGGTTCACGCAACAGTGTGCAGTTCATCGCCCTCAGCACCGTGAAAGACACTTTCAATACCACGCTGGGCAGCTATAACCCACGCCAGGTAGACATCGATCAATACCACAGTTATGCGCAGGAGTTGCGGGTGAGGCACAGCTATAAACTGTTCAGCAAACCATCTACCGTCGTAGCCGGTGTACGCTACATCAACAACGACCTGCACCGCATGCAATTGGGCAAGGGTACTACCGGGTTCGATTACGACCTCAGCCTGACCGATCCGCAATGGGGCAGGGACCTTCATTTCAAAACGCAGAACGTATCGCTCTTTGCCGAAAACATGTTGCAGTTGTCGAGGCAGTGGTTGCTGACGGCGGGTATACGCTACGAGAACGGGGAGACCCGTATGAATGGCACCATCAAGAACTACACAGCAGGGGAGATCCCTGTCAACATTCCGCATCGCTTTGTTTTGCTGGGTGCCGGGTTGCAATACCAACCCAGCAGTACTTTAACTGTATTTGCCAACTGGGCACAGGCTTACCGGCCAGTAATCTTTGCCGACATCATCCCCACCAGCAACCTCAATAAGATTGATCATAATATCAAGGATGCCAGCGGCAGCAATGCCGAGCTGGGTGTCCGTGGCCGCATCAGCCAGTACCTGCATTTCGACCTCACCCTGTTCAATATGAACTACGGCAACCGGGTGGGCAACATGGCCCAGGTCCAGAACAACCAAACCTATCTGCTGCGCACCAATATTGGCGACGCCACCACGCGGGGTGCAGAACTGTATGTAGAATTCCAGCCACTGGCCTGGCTTAGCGGATACCGCTCCCCCTTCCAGCTTTCGGTATTTACTTCCACAGCCTATATCCATGCACGCTATAAGAACGGGCAGGCTACTGTAAATGGTGCCAACATCGATGTAACCGGTAACTGGATCGAAACGACGCCCAACTGGATCAGCCGCAACGGCGTGCAAATGGGATATCGGGGATTATCTGCCACGGTACAGTACAGCATTACCGGCAAGTCTTATGCGGACGCACTCAATACGGTGCAGCCCAATGCCAGCGGCACCATTGGCCTGGTACCTGGCTACCAGCTGGTTGACCTCAACCTCACCTGGCGGTTTGCCAAACATTACAATGTGAAATGCTCCCTGAACAATCTTTTCGACAAACAATATTTTACAGAGCGTCCTCCATTCTTCCCCGGCCCAGGCGGTATATACCCGTCTGATGGCCGTTCGATCATTTTCTCCATCGGCGCTTCTCTGTAATAAACGACGTAATTAGTCTTAGTTAGTTATAAATGGTCACCCCCGTTTCTACGGGGGTGTATTTTTTGTAGGAGATATATTGCTTAATTTAGAACCATCCAAACCGGTCGGTTATGAAGAAAACGATAGGATTGATCTCCTTGATGGGGTTTGTATTGCTCGCTACTGCCCAGTTGCCGGCATCCCCCGATAAGATCTATGGCGATCTGTTTCACCAGGTACAGATGAGTAAGATCTTTCCCGACGGAAAAACATTCGTGGACTGTATCCCCAAGCGCGCTCCCAAAGACATCATGTATGATTACGGGATGCGAAAAGGCCCGCAGTTTGACCTGAAGAAATTCGTGGAGGAAAACTTCGAACTACCACATACCCCACAACTGAACTATATCACCCGGGAGAAAGATGTAGTCATGCACATCAGGAACCTATGGGGTGTATTGAAACGCGAACCCGATATTACGCCCGGCGCACCGCCCATGGGCGCCCAGGCCCGGGAAGGCACCTCGCTCTTACCACTTCCTTATCCTTACATCGTACCCGGTGGCCGCTTCCGCGAGGTTTATTACTGGGATTCTTATTTCACGCTGCTGGGACTGAAAGAAAGCGGGGAAAATGTCATGGTCGAAAACATGGTCAGGAATTTCGCGTACCTGATCGACACCTATGGCCATATTCCCAATGGCAACCGCAGTTATTACCTCAGTCGTTCACAGCCTCCTTTCTTTGCCCTGATGGTCGAATTGCTGGCCGAGATCAAAGGCGACTCCATCTACACCACCTTTCTGCCTGCGCTGGAAAAAGAATACCAGTTCTGGATGGAAGGCGCACAGAAGCTAAAACCCGGTCAGGCCGCGCGGCGGGTAGTGAAGTTGAAAGACGGCACGGTCATGAACCGCTATTGGGATGACAGTCCGACCCCACGCCCTGAAAGCTACCGCGAAGACGTAGAGACCGCCAATAAGACCAAACGCCCCAAAACGGAAGTGTATACGCACCTGCGTGCCGGTGCTGAGAGTGGCATCGACTTCAGCAGCCGCTGGCTGGCAGATGGTAAAACACTTACTTCGATACAAACGACCGACTACATTCCCGTAGACCTCAACGCCCTGCTCTACAAACTGGAGATCGTGATGACCAAGGCCTATGTGGTGAAACATGCCGATAGCCTGTCGGCCGTATTCCGGAAGATCTCGGAGAAAAGAGCACTGTCCATCGACAAATATTGCTGGAACAACAAGCTCAACTTCTATGTCGATTATAATTTCCGCACGCTGAAACAATCTACCATCATATCGCCTGCCGGCATGTATCCCTTTTGTGTGTATACGCGCAAGCTCGATTACATGAGCCTGTTGGCCCGCCGGGCGGGCGCCGTGGTACGTGAGCAGCTGCTACGGGATGGTGGCGTACAAACCACCGCCCATGCTACCGGTGAACAGTGGGATGCCCCCAATGGCTGGGCGCCCCTGCAGTGGATGACTATCTGGGGACTTGATCGTTGTGGTCAGCGCGAGCTGGCCCGCGATATCGCCGACCGCTGGATGAAACTCAACATCGAAGTGTTTCAGCGCACCGGCAAACTCATGGAGAAATACAATGTAGTTGATACCAAGCTGGAAGCCGGTGGGGGAGAATATGCGGGACAGGATGGTTTTGGCTGGACCAACGGTGTATTACTTAAACTCATCAGCAAATACGGAATGCCCAAAGAACAATAATGAAACAGTACTTATTAACCCTGATCCTTTTTCTGGCCGCCTTTACCAGCTTCGCACAAAATAAACACTCCTTTCCAAAAGATTTTATCGGCCATTGGCAGGGCACGTTGCATTGGTATTCGCAGGGGGCGGATACGCCTAAAACGGTCAATATGGAGCTCACCGTGCGGCCTCATCCCGACAGCGCCGGCCAATATACCTGGCATATCGTGTACGGTAAGCCGGGGCAGGATAGCCGCCCTTATGTGTTGAAACCGGTGGATGTGGCGAAGGGGCATTGGGTGATCGATGAGGTCAATGGCATTGTGCTCGACCAATACTGGATCGGTGGCAAGTTTGCCGGCGCTTTTACGGTGGGTACGGTCACCATTCTCAACAGCTACTGGATCGAAAATGGTCAGCTACAGGTAGAATTCTACTCCCACCCGCCCAAGCCATTGGCCACCACCGGTAAAGGCACGGAAGACTCACCGACCGTCGACAGCTACCAGATCAGGTCGTACCAGCGGGCTGTGCTCAGCAAAAAATGAGACAAACAGTTACCTTCGCACAAATTTTTACCATGACCCGCTGGATAATCTGTTGTCTTTTGCCCCTTGTGTTTGTTGGTTGCTCGCCCAATAATGTGGATGTAGAGAATGACCTGAAGCAGTATTTTGACGCGAACAAAGTAACCGGCACCTTCGGCATGTTTGACAATGGCCAGGGTCGTTTTTCAGTCTACAACCTGCCCCGGTTTACCGATAGCGTGTACCTGCCCGCCTCGACTTTCAAGATCATCAACTCCCTGATCGGTCTCGAAACCGGACAAGCGCTGGATAGCTCTACCATTATCAACTGGGATGGCATCGACCGTGGCCGGCCCGAGTGCAACCGCAACATGAGCATGAGAGATGCCTTCCGCATTTCCTGCCCACCATGGTACCAGGAGCTGGCCCGCCGCATCGGCAAACCCGCCATGCAGAAATGGATCGACACCCTGGGCTATGCACAGCGCTATGGCAAGTTTACCATTGGCAACAACCTCGATACGTTCTGGCTCGACAACAGCGCCAAAGTAACGGCTGATGAAGAATTGGGCATCGCCAAAAAGCTCTACTTCGACCAACTCCCTTTCCAGAAAAGATCACAACGCATTGTACGTGATATGATGCTTTGGGAAACAGACGCCAACTATCACCTTTCGTACAAAACAGGCTGGGGTTTCACCGAAAAAGGCAATGCCCTCGGTTGGATCGTAGGCTGGATCGAAGAGAACCAACACCCTTACTTTTTCGTGTTGCAGATAGAATCGAACGACCACAACTTCGATATGGCGCCCGTACGCATCAAGATGCTGAAAGACATCCTGAAACACAAGGGGTTCATGGAAGGCAAGCGTTAATGACTTGACAGAACCGGCCCGGTGATCCCAGGAATACCTGGTTTGTAGGATTGGCTACCTGACTCGTCTGCTTAAGCCATTAGCTGGCATGCCAGCGCGACGATCTGTTCTACCAGTTTAGCTCCCGCCCCTACCTGCCCGCGCCGAGCTCGATTCAACAAATAATTAGCATTCCCGAAGGCTTTCAATAACTTGAAAGCCTTCTCTTTATGGGAAATAAGTACTACATTTCCAATCTGGTTTGATTATTGATCTAACCCCTTCGTGAACGTGGAACTTCGATTTCAACATATAGAATATCTGATTGGGCTGGCGGGCATACCGCTGGTCATTGCCCTGTTTTTGTGGGTGCTTCGCTGGAAGAAAAAGACCGCCCGGAAGATCGGCGACGAACAGCTGGTCAGGCAGCTCACCGGCAGCTATTCCCCCAAAAACTTCCTCTTCAAATTCCTGTTGCTGGCGGTATCGCTGGCAGCCATCATTACCGGTGCCGCCAACCTGCAGCAGCCTGGACCCATGGAGCAGGTGCAGCGCAAAGGGGTGGATGTAGCCATTGCCCTCGACGTGAGTAAGAGTATGCTGGCGGATGATATCAAACCCAGTCGCCTCGACCGGGCCAAGCAAATGGTGCTCAAACTGATGGAGCAATTGCCCGACGACCGGATCGCCCTGGTGCTGTTTGCCGGCAGGGCCTATATGCAAATGCCGCTGACCACCGATCACAGCGCTGCCCGTATGTTTGTGCAGCAGGCGAGCCCCGATGTAGTACCCGCACAGGGTACGGTGATCACCGAAGCGCTCCGCATGAGCAACACCGCCTTCAACAGTAAAGAAAGAAAGTATAAATCCATCATCCTGATCACCGACGGCGAAGACCACGACCCCGGGGCCGTTCCCCTCGCCCAGCAGTTGACGGAAGACGGCGTGATGATCAATACCATTGGGATCGGATCGCCCGAAGGCGCCCCCATCCCGGACCCTGCCACCGGCGACTTCAAGAAAGACCAGCAGGGCAATACCGTGATCACCAAACTCAATGAACCTGAGTTGCAGCAACTGGCTGCAGCCACCAAAGGCATCTACCTGCGACTTTCGAATATCGAAGAAGCGGTAAAAGCCCTGAAAGACCAGTTGGCTACCATCGAATCGACTTCCATGGACGATAGCGCTTTCAAGAACTTCAAGAATTATTTTCCCTGGTTCCTGGGCGCCGCCCTGGTATTGCTGGTATTGGAATTCTTTTACCCCGAAAGAAAACGTGTAGCCCCATGAACAGGTCATTAACCATCACCCTGGCATTGGCCCTTTGCACGGCCGCCACACAGGCGCAGACCGAGAACAAGGCCATTCGCTCAGCCAATAAACTGTACAAAGAAGGCAAGTTCGAAGAAGCCCTGCCTCAGTACGAGAAAGCGTTGTCGCTGAACCCGGGCAACCCGGTGGGCCACTACAATATCGGCAATGCGCGTTTCCGCAAAGATGATTTCGCGAATGCCGTGAAAGACTTCGATACCGCTGCGGCAGCCGCTACGACCAACGAACTCAAACAACGGTCTACCTATAACAAGGGCGTCGCCCTGACCAAACAGAAAAAGCTGCAGGAAAGCATCGAGGCCTACAAGCAAGCCCTCCGCCTCGATCCGCAGGATGCGATCACCCGCTACAACCTGGAGAAAGCCCTGTCGGAGCTGAAAAAGCAGCAGCAACAAAACCAACAGCAGCAAAAGCAGCAGGAGCAGGACCAGAAAAAAGACCAGAAGCAGCAGAAACCGCAGCCACAGCCGCAACCCAAGCTCGACAAGAAGAAGATAGAGCAGTTCCTCAAGTCGCTCGAGCAGAAGGAGCAGGAAGTGCAGCGTAAAATGCAGCAAAACAAGACCCGCGCCGCCAGCCAACCCGAAAAGGACTGGTAGCCAAATTCCTGCAACAATTACCGTCCACTTTTCGTTTTAACTGACATTCAAGGGAATAAAGAGCAGGTGCTGACCCAAGGCCCAATGGCCGCAGGCTACCAGCTTCTTTGTACCTTTGCACCTCAATTACAAATAAGCACATGCAGCTGTACTGTGAATCACTGACAGAATATAAGCGCCTCCAGACCCGGGAAGTTAAGATTGGACATTTGCTGCTTGGTAACAACCACCCCATACGGGTGCAAACGATGACTACCACGGATACCATGGATACTATTGCGACAGTAGAGCAATCCATCCGTTGTATCGAAGCCGGCGCCGAGCTGGTACGCATCACCGCCCCCAGCAAAAAAGAAGCAGAGAACTTACTCGTCATAAAGAATGAACTCCGCAAAAGAGGATACGATACACCACTGGTAGCCGATATACACTTTACACCCAATGCGGCAGAAGTGGCGGCCCGCATCATCGAAAAAGTGCGGGTGAACCCGGGCAATTATGTCGACAAGAAGAAGTTTGAACAGATCGATTATACGGATGCAGAATATGCCGAGGAGATCGAGCGTATCCGCGAACGCTTCACCCCGCTGGTGAAGATCTGCCGCGAGTACGGCACCGCCATGCGCATCGGCACCAACCACGGCTCGCTCAGCGACCGTATCATGAGCCGCTATGGCGATTCGCCCATCGGCATGGTAGAAAGCGCCATGGAGTTTCTGCGCATTGCCCGTGCGGAGAACTACCACCAGATCATCCTGAGTATGAAGGCCAGCAACCCGCAGGTCATGGTACAAGCTTATCGCCTGCTGGTACAAAGTATGACCGCAGAGTTCAACGAATGTTATCCGCTCCACCTCGGTGTTACGGAAGCAGGTGACGGTGAAGATGGACGTATCAAATCGGCCATCGGTATTGGCACCTTGCTCGAAGACGGTATCGGTGATACCATCCGTGTGTCACTCACAGAAGATCCCGAGTTTGAGATACCCGTTTGTAAAGACCTCGTCAAAAGATACGAAGGCAAGAGAAAGCCCGGTGGTGTTACGCCTCCCATGGAGAAGATCACCTACAATCCTTTCGAATACCAGCGCCGCGAAACCTTCACCGTCGACAATATCGGCGGCAAACAGGTACCGGTGGTCATTGCAGACCTCAGCAAAGTAGAAGAGATAACGCCCGCCAGCCTGCAAAGCATCGGTTATACTTACGATGAGCCTACCGACAAATGGAATATCGGTGATGCAGCGGCAGATTACATCTTCACCGGCAATAAGATCGTGCCCTTTGCCCTGCCCGGCATGCTGAAAGTGATCACGTATCCTGCTGCCTGGATACAGGCGGAAGATAAAACCAAGTACTTCCCTATCTTCAACGATAGCGGGTATGCTACGGCGGAAGCGAAAAGCGATCACCTCAACTTTGTGATGGTCGATTGTTTCAGCGACGAGACGCCGATCAACAACTATACCTACCTCGATGCCCTGGCCAATGACCCAACCGTAGTCATCTGCCTCAGCAGTACCAACCAGAATGCGATGCAATCCGTGCGACGCATGGTGACGGAACTACAGGCGCGGAAGATCAAGAATCCGGTGGTGCTGATCACCGATAGCAATGAACAGACGCCGGATGAGCACCTGATCCATTTTGCCACCGAGACCGGCGCGCTGCTGCTGGAAGGATTTGGCGATGGTATCTGCCTGGGTTATGGCAGTCAGGCCCAGATGGAGAATATCCAGGTAACAGGCCGTACCTACCTGCCACTGAAAGACATCTTCCAGTTTACCAACAATACCGCTTTCTCGATACTGCAGGCCACGCGTACCCGCATATCGAAAACAGAATATATCTCTTGCCCTTCCTGCGGCCGTACATTGTTTGATCTGCAGGAAACGACGGCCAAGATCCGTTCGGTCACCAATCACCTCAAGGGCGTCAAGATCGCCATCATGGGTTGCATTGTCAATGGTCCCGGAGAGATGGCCGACGCTGATTTCGGATATGTGGGCAGCGGTCCCGGCAAGATCACGCTCTACAGGGGCAAGGATGTGGTGAAGCGGAATGTAGATAGTCATATTGCTGTAGAAGAACTGATCAACCTGTTGAAAGAGAATGAAGCCTGGGTGGAACCATAACGGAATAGCCAAGTAACACCCAGCGATCGCCTTATAGCCAAAAACAAAACTACCTTCTGTTGTGAATCGTATAGACCGACTGCACGCCATTCTTACGCACCTGCAAAGCAAGAAGCGGGTGACGGCCCAGGAGATCGCCGACCGGTTCGAGATCAGCCTGCGTACCGTGTACCGCGATGTCAAGGCGCTCGACGAGAGCGGCGTACCAGTGATCGGCGAGGCTGGCACCGGCTATACCATTATGGAGGGTTACCGCCTGCCACCGGTGATGTTTACCCAGGAAGAGGCCGCCTCTTTGCTGCTGGGTGGCAAACTCGCCGCCCATATGACGGATGAGTCGGTCAAGAAGCATTTCGAAACGGCACTGTTCAAGATCAAGGCGGTATTGCGCACCACCGATAAAGAGCAGATGGATATCCTGGCCGACCACATCGAGATCATCCGCTCACGCATTCCCGACGAAGAGGCGCCCAGCCAGCACCTGACGGCCCTGCAAAAGGCCATAGCGGACAAACGTTCCATCTTCATACTGTATCATTCCAATTACAACGAGCAGGTCAGCGAACGGGTGATAGAACCAATTGGTCTTTGTCATTACAGTGGCAACTGGCACCTGATCGGCTGGTGTCGCTTGCGCAATGGCTACCGGGACTTCCGGGTGAGCCGTATCCGGCGCTTGCAGTTGAAAGACGAACAATACGATCTATCGGTGCACCCCTCTTTGCAGGAATACCTGAAGCAGATGATGAGCAGTCATGAATTGCAGGAGGTAGTCTTGCGCTTTGACAAAGACGTGGTGAAATACATGCGCGAGCAGAAGTATTACTATGGGTTTGTGCGGGAAGAGGAAGAAGCCGACTTCATCCGTATGCACTTCCTGACGGGTTCTATGAGTGGCTTTGGCCGTTGGTTGCTGATGTATACGAATGCCGTGAGGGTGGAGTCGCCCGCCGGCCTGGTCACCCTCCTGCAGCAGTATGCGGCGGAGTTGCACAACCATCACGGGTAGACTTTTGGGGCATTTCAACCCGCCGATCTTCCTTTTCGTGGCACTTCCTTTCCGCTTCGGCCGACGCTCGGTCCAGGCTCCAATAGGCACCCACCTGTCCGCACCTTCAGCACCAGGCTATTATGGACCTCCATGTTCAGCTCTTCCAATTATCTAATTTCCATTTTTGCATGCCTCCTGACATAGGGCTGTCACTAGCCGGTTGTTGCTTTGTACAAACAAAAGCACTTACTATGCAAATCAAGACCTATCCCCCGGTTACTGTTCTTTACAGCCGTCACCGCACCACCATCGGCCAGTTGGGCGATTTTGTGGGCACAGTCGCCAAAGACCTGTTTGCTGAAGCGGTAGAATTCGATGCACTCATCAGCGGCCCCGTCATCTGGGTCTACCATGGCATGGATGGTAAGCCAGATACCGAATTCACCCTGGAGATCGCCGTTCCCGTACAAGGCACCATCCGCTCCAGCCGCTTCGCCGTCAAGCAGTTACCTGCTTTCAAAGCCCTCACCCACAACCACGAAGGCCCCTGGACAGAGATGCCGCAGACTTACGGAGACATCATGCAGCATGTCGACGCCCATAAAATTCCCCTGACCGAGGAATCGCGGGAACTCTATTACAACATCGACTTCCAGCAACCGCAGCACAACATCACTCAAATACAATTGGGCGTCGTTTAAAACCTATAGCCATGACAAAACTCCACCGCATCTTCCCTGGCATCGTTATTTGTGCCCTGTTGGGGTTAACCCAGTGCCGGGAAGCAGACACCACCAATGCAGGTCAGCCGACAGCCACTAAAGATTCGCTCACCACCAAAAGACCAGCTATGAAACTGAATGCAGGCATCGTTACCGATAAACTGACCCAAAGCAAGGCTTTCTACCAACGTGTCCTCAACTTTGGCGTTACGTTCGAGAACGACTTCTACTTGTTGATGCACACGCCCGACCAGGCTACCAACCTGGCTTTTCTGTTACCCAACCACCCCTCGCAACAACCGATCTTCCAGGCGCCCTTTGCCGGCAAAGGCATGTTCCTGACCATTGAAGTAGATGATGCCGATGCCGAATACAACCGCATCAAAGCCCTCGGCATCAACATTGCCGTACCCATACGCGATGAGCCCTGGGGCGACCGCCATTTCTCTTTTTATGACCCCAATGGCATTGGCATCGACATCGTAAAATACTCGGCACCGCAGCCGTAATCATTTATAGCACGACAACTCCCTGTATAGCAAAAGAAAGAGGCTGCTCCGGAAGGAAACAGCCTCTTATTATTGTAACAACGTGCTTGCTTAGATCGCTTTGGCGCCGTCTTCTATCTGTGTTACATACACCAGGGGTACTTGCCTGAACAATTGCTCGAAGGCTCTCTGGATCTTCTCCGTAAAAACCGGCACGGCTTCTTTCTTCACGATGTTGATGGTACAACCACCAAAGCCACCACCCATCATTCGGGAACCCATGACACCGTCGATATAACCAGCCCGCTCAGCCAGGAAGTCGAGCTCCGTGCAGCTAACGCTGTATTGCTTGCTCAATCCCTGGTGGGTAGCATTCATCATCTGACCGAAGGTGGTAAGATCGCCTTGCTGCAGGGCCTCGCAACCCCTCAGCAAACGCTCTTTCTCACTGACCACATACCAGCAACGGTCGTACACAATGGGCGACAACTCTTGGCGGTGCAGTTCCAGCACATCCATCGTCACGTCGCGCAGGGAGTTGATATCGGCGTAATGCTTTTTGAGGATTGCCACGCCTTCTTCGCACTGCTGCCTGCGGATATTGTATTCGGAACCTGCCAGCGAATGGCTCACCATACTGTTGACCAAAACAATATTGTAATCGGGGAAGTTGAAGGGGATATAATCGTATTCGAGGCTGCGGCAGTCGAGACGCATCACATGCCCGGCCTTGCCGTGCAGGCTCGCAAACTGGTCCATGATACCGCACATCACCCCTACAAAAGTATGTTCTGTCTTTTGGCCGATCAGGGCGAGGTCCATGCGGCTGAAGCCCAATTTAAAGATCTCATTGAGGGCAAAACCGTAGGCTGAGGTCAGCGCTGCGGAAGAGCTCATGCCAGCACCCACCGGTACATCGCCGTCGATGATCACATCAACACCACTGATTTGCTTGCCGCGGTCCTGGATATGATAGGTAACGCCCAGCAGGTAGTTCATCCAGCCATTGACGGGCTGGATACCGGTGAGCTTAAAGGAATACGATTCGTTGAACTGGTTGGCGTAGACGTTGATGGTATCGGTGTTGTTCTCGGCCATGGCCACGTACATCTTTTTGTCGACGGCGCCAGGCAATACAAAACCTTCATTGTAATCGGTGTGCTCTCCGATCAGGTTAACGCGGCCGGGTGCGGCGATAACAAGCGCTTCCTTATTGTAAAGTTCCTGGAATTGCTTGCGTAATTGTTCTGCGATCATAACTACAAAAAAATTATTTTTAATCCCTTATAACGGAAGTATGAGTTTTACAATTGACAGGTACCGGATCAACGATCTATCGATTCTGCGGCTGCAAGATAAGGCAACGGGAGCAATGGTGGGTATTTTACCGGAACATGGCGCCCTGCTGCACGCCTTTGAAATTCCCGTGGGGGGAAAACCCTTCAATGTGGTAGACAATTACCCCGACCGGGCCTCACTTGACCAGGAACTGACCCTCTCGTACAAAAGCGCCAAACTATCGCCTTTTCCCTGTCGCATCGCCAACGGCCGGTATGAATATGAGGGTGAGCACTATGAATTTCCCCGCAAGTTTGTAGACGGTACCGCCATACATGGTTTGCTGGCCGACAAACCTTTTCAGCTGCTCAACCACTATGCCGATGACCAGATGGCGGCAGCCACTTTCCGGTATCATTATGACCGGGAAGATCCCGGTTACCCGTTCACCTACAATTGTGAGTTGCGTTATACCCTGCACCCGAACAACGTATTGCAGCTACAGACCACCCTGCTCAACCTCGACGACCGAACCATTCCCATCGCCGACGGCTGGCACCCTTATTTTGCCCTGGGAGGCAGTGTGAATGACCAGGAACTTCAATTCAGCTCCGATACCATGCTTGAGTTCGACGACCGGCTGATCCCCACCGGCGAAGTGATCAAGGTACCCGACTACCTGCAGCCGGCACCACTCGGCCACCGGCAGCTCGACAATTGTTTTGTGCTCGAAGTGCAGGAGGGCATGCCCTGTTGCCTGCTGCGCAATCCGGCCAATGGACTCAGTTTATCCATCTACACCAACGTGTTATATCCTTATCTCCAGATTTATACCCCCGATCACCGCCGCAGCATTGCCATTGAGAACCTGAGCAGTGCGCCCGACTGCTTCAACAACGGGATGAATGTACACCTGCTGGCGCCCCGCGCCAGCCTCACTTTTAACGTATGGTACCAATTGAGTGTGGAATAATTCGAGTATTTTGCCGGCAAATATGTATGTGCGTATGAAGTTCCTGAGATACACCCTTGTCCTGTTGTTTTTAGGTATGCTCGCCAGCTGTTACGAAGTCAATGAAGAGATCGTGATCAAAGAAGATGGCAGCGGTACTTACCTGACGAAAATGGACATGAGCCCCCTGATCGAAATGATGCAAACCTTTGCCGGCGAAGAGGAACTCACCAAAGACGGGCTGGACAAAGCCATCGATACGACCATCAGCTTCAAAGATATTCTCGACTCTTCTAAAGACGCTACGGCCGAGCAACGCGCCCTCATGGACAAAGGCACCATGAAAATGCAGATGAACATCAAGGAGAAATTGTTCAAGATGGACATGAACTTCCCCTTCAGCGGTTATAGCAGCCTGCAAAAACTGATGGAAGGACAAGCCAACGGCACGGGTGGCATGAGTGATATGTTTAAAGGTTTTCTCGGCGGCGAGAAGAAGCCCGCACCCGATACCACCAAGATCATCGACGAAGCGAAGGAACCGGATATGAAAGACATTGCCGGCATCTTCGATGTAGTGGCGAAGAATGGTCTTATCAGCAAAAAGAAAAACGAGGCAAAATACAAGGCCCTCCTGGCGATGCCCGACATGGAAAAGCTAAAGAGCCTGCAGGGCTCGGGCATGGAGATCCTCTATACCACGACGATCAAACTGCCCCGCCCCGTGAAGAGCGCTGACAACACCCTCATCAAATTGTCGGAAGACAAGAAGACGGTAACGATGCGGTACAACCTGCTTGACCTGCTGGAAAATCCCGACAAATACGCTTACACCATCACTTACTAAAGATACCGGGGCCGCAAATTGCGGCCCTTTTTTATGTTGACACCTGCCGGCGATGGTGGTTGTTAATCGACTGCCAAGTGCACGCCGGGCCCTATCGCTTTTGGTGTAAGAGATTGATTTAGAAAAGTTGTGCTATTTTCATTACACTTCCATGGGAGCGAGTAGGGAGCGGCATGGAAGCGAGTAGGGAGCGGTCCCCTTCGGAAGCCTCCATTAGCTGGTGACATAGACTTCGGAATACCTTACAAACCTACTATCAGCAACCGGCCGTTCCCAAATTTCGGGTCAGTTGATTCAAAAATGTCATGACATACAGTTCGTCCGTCGCCTGGGCGTGGTCGGCGGTTGGTACCTGGAGGGGCCTGGTGACTGCTGGCAGTTGGTCGCTGGTGGCTTTTGATCTGCGCGTAGTCGTCCACCCAGGGTTCCCCGCCAACCTGCCCGCTTTTAGGAACAGTGTTTTACGACTAGCCCATCGAAACTCCCGATCCGGTGTCATTCCCTCTCCCTTTTCCCGTAAATTTGGCGATTCTAACCGCACGTTATGCAAACAGACTTTTTAGTGATCGGCTCAGGCATCGCCGGACTTACTTTCGCCCTCAAGGCCGCTCACCAGTTTCCCGATAAAAAAGTATTGGTGGTCACGAAGGCACAGGCCGACGAGACCAACACTAAATATGCCCAGGGCGGTATCGCCGGGGTTACCGACTTTGAAAAAGACAGTTTCGACAAACATATTGAAGACACCCTCATTGCCGGCGACGGACTCTGCAACGAAAAAGTAGTAGAGATCGTGGTGAAGGAAGGCGTAGACCGCATCCAGGAGATCATCGAATGGGGTGCCCGATTCGACAAAGAAGCCGATGGCGACTACAAGCTGGGCCGCGAAGGTGGTCACAGCGAATACCGCATCCTGCACCATAAAGACGTGACCGGCCGCGAGATGGAACGTGCCCTGCTGGACGCCCTCGCCCGGTACAACAACATCGAAGTAGTGAAACACTGCTTTGTGGTAGACCTCATCACCCAGCACCACCTGGGCTACCTGGTAACTAAGGCTACGCCTGATATCGAATGTTATGGGGTGTACGTGCTCAACCGGGAGACCAACCAGATCGAGAAGATCATTGCCAACTATACCTTGCTCGCTACGGGCGGCAACGGACAGGTATACCGCTCTACCACCAACCCCTATATCGCTACCGGCGACGGCGTGGCCATGGTGTACCGCGCCAAAGGCCGCATCGAAAACATGGAGTTTATCCAGTTTCACCCCACGGCACTGTATGAGCCCGGCGTGCGCGGCCAGTCGTTCCTCATCACCGAAGCCGTACGCGGCGACGGCGGCATCCTGCGCAACAAGAACGGCGAAGCTTTTATGGAGCGCTATGACGAACGCAAGGACCTGGCACCCCGTGATATCGTAGCCCGCGCGATCGACAGTGAAATGAAAATCACCGGTACCGAACATGTGTACCTGGATGTACGTCATATCCCCCTCGAAAAATTCACCGAGCACTTCCCCAATATTTATGAGAAGTGTAAGTCGATCGGTATCGATGTGACTAAACATTTGATTCCCGTAGCCCCCGCTGCCCATTACAGCTGCGGCGGTATCAAGGCCGATGAATGGGGCCGCACCTCTATCAATAAGCTATATGCCGCCGGCGAATGTGCGAGCACGGGCCTGCACGGCGCCAACCGCCTGGCCAGCAATTCCTTGCTGGAGGCGATGGTATTTGCCCACCGCTGTTTTATGGATGTGGCCCAGAAGATACAGACCAAACACAGCTCTTCGCTGCAAATGAAGGAGACTGACATTCCGGTATGGAATGCTTCCGGTACTACCGAGCCCAAAGAAATGATCCTGATCACGCAAAGCCTGAAGGAAGTACAACAGGTGATGAGTGATTATGTCGGCATCGTACGTACCGACACCCGCCTGGAACGGGCCATGAAACGCCTCGACCTGTTGTGGACAGAAACGGAAGCGCTGTACGAAACCACGACCTTGTCGCCCCAACTCTGCGAGCTGCGCAACATGATCACGGTGAGCTACCTGATCGTGAAGGGCGCCAACTTCCGCAAAGAGAGCCGTGGTCTGCATTTCAACACCGATTATCCGCAAAAGAGCGAACTGGTACAAAATATTGTACTGTAAATACGTTATCCAAGTATGCATACCATTTCACAGGGCATGATCTTCGCCGCAGGGCTCGGTACCCGGTTCAAACCCTGGACCGACCAGCATCCCAAAGCATTGGCGGTGATCAATGGCAAAAGCCTGCTGCAACGCAATATCGAATTCCTGCAACAGGCCGGCATTTTCCAGGTCGTCATCAATGTGCACCATTTTGCCGACCAGGTATTGAAAGCCTTGCAGGATAACGACGGATGGGGCAGCAAGGTACTCATCAGCGATGAAACCGATGCCCTGCTGGAAACCGGAGGCGGACTCAAGAAAGCAGCCCCTTTGTTTGAACCAACGCCGTTGGTGGTGATCAATTCGGATATCCTCACGGACCTCGACCTTGGCGCCATGATCCGCTTCCATATTAAGGAAGCACCACTGGCGACCCTGGCCATTACCAACCGGGTAACATCGCGTTACTTCCTGTTTGACGAAGAGAACAATCTTTGTGGCTGGCGCAATACCAGTACCGGCGAAGAAAAGATCAGCCGGTCTGTCGATACACTGGTACCCAAAGCCTTCAGCGGCGTGCACATCATTTCTCCCGAATTGCTGCCCATGATCAGGCAGGAAGGCAAATTCTCGATGGTCGATGTATACCTCGAACTAGCGAAGACCAATTCCATCAAAGGATACGACCACAGCTATTCGAAATTCATCGACGTCGGCAAACCCGAAGCCCTAGCGCAGGCAGAAGCCTTGTTTCCCTAGTCATGTCTTATTTTGCCGGGGTACCGGCAACCATTATTTTTACCGCCCACAACAACCACATGCAAAATATCGTCGAAGCAATCAAAGAATTATATGCCTCCTGGAGCCAGCAGCCAGCGGACCGCGTTGAAATGCTGCCTCAATCCGGATCCGACAGGCGCTACTTCCGGCTCTATGCCGGCGACAGCACTTATATTGCCACCTATGGCAACAATATACCGGAGAATGACACCTTTCTGTATTTCTCCCATCACTTCAAAGACCGTAACCTTCCTGTACCTGAAGTGATCGCCATTAGTGAAGACAGGACTATATACCTGCAGGAAGATTTTGGGGATGTATCTCTGCTCAACCGCCTGGAAAGTGAAGGCCTCTGCGAGGCTGTATACCAGCTCTTCCGCGAAAGCCTGCATCAACTCGCCAACTTACAGGTAAGAGGGCACGAAAACCTGGACTACACCCGCTGCCTCACCAACCAGGAATTTGGCAAGCAAGCCATCATGGCCGACCTGCTGTATTTTAAATATTACTTCCTCGACGCTTTGCGTAAACCTTATGATAAGCAAAAGCTCATCGACGATTTCGAAGCCTTGAGCACCTATCTCACCTTCACCGAATACAAGTATTTCATGTTCCGCGACTTTCAAAGCCGTAACATTCTCGTGAAAGAAGACGATTCGGTACATTTTATCGATTACCAGGGAGGTATGCGTGGCGCACCACAATACGATGCGGCCAGCATGATCTGGCAAGCGCGCGCCAACCTGCCAGACGAATGGAAGGCACGCCTGCTGGAAGACTATATGGACTCCTTTGAATCGATCATTGGCCAACCGATTGACAAAGGCATTTTCAAAAGCCAGTATAATGGTTATGTGCTCATCCGCCTGCTACAGGTACTGGGCGCCTATGGTTTCCGCGGTTTGTTTGAACGCAAAGCACAGTTTCTCACGAGTATCCCGCAGGCGCTCCATAACCTGAAATGGTTTATCGACAACCAAAGCCTCGGTATCGCAGTGCCGGAGTTCCGCAAGGTGCTCGACATCTGCGTGGGCCAGGATATTATCAAAAGATTTACACCGCTCACCGCCAACGAGCACACGCCGCTGGTGGTACACGTCAGCAGCTTTTCGTACAAGAAGGGAGGCATTCCCGAAGATGCTACCGACAACGGTGGAGGTTTTGTATTCGACTGCCGCGGCATTCTGAACCCGGGCCGACAGGCCGAATTCAAGACCCAGACCGGTCGTGACAAAGGCGTGAAAGACTTCCTGGAGCAACAAACTCGGATGCCCGAATTCCTCAACAGCGTATTCGACATCGTAGACATTGCTGTGGAAGATTATATCAGCCGTGGGTTTCAGAGCCTGATGGTAAGTTTTGGCTGTACAGGTGGACAGCACAGAAGTGTGTACGCCGCCGATGCCCTGGCCCGCCACCTGCGCAACAAGTTCAAGGTAACTATCCAGCTCGACCACCATGTTCAGGATGCCAAGAACTGGATCAATACCTGATATTAAGCAACCATTTGGCCCCTTACCTGTTATACCGGTATTGTGTAACAGTTGATCTGAGCTATGTATTACGTACTATTTGTTCCACTCTACCTCTTGTCGCTCCTGCCTTTGCGGGTGCTGTTCCTATTGTCCGACTTCCTATCGGCCCTCAACTGGTATGTCATCGGCTACCGCAAAAAGGTAGTGTTGGATAACCTGCGCCTGGCTTTTCCGGAGAAAACGGAGCAGGAGCGACAGGTGATCGCCAAAAGGTTTTACCGCAACTTCGTCGACAACTTCATAGAGACTATCAAGCTTATTTCGGCCAGCAAGGCCTGGATCACCCGCCACTTTGTGCTGGACGCCAGCCCCTTCGCGGCACCCTACGCGGCCGGCCGCAAATGCCAGATGCACCTGGGGCATAATTTCAATTGGGAAGTAGCCAATGTGGCCATGCCGTTTTACACCGACTATACCTTTGTCGTGGTGTACATGCCCATCAAGAATAAAGCCATGGACCGGTTGTTCATGTACCTGCGCAGCCGTACCGGCTCGGTGATGCTGCCAGCTACCAACATGCGCAATGCGATCGTACCCTACCGTAATACCCAATACATGCTCGCCCTGGTGGCCGACCAGGCGCCGGGCGATGTATCGAAAGCCTACTGGCTCAACTTCTTTGGCCAGCCCACACCATTTGTTCGCGGCCCCGAAAGCGGCGCCCGGGTGGGTGATATTCCGGTCGTCTTTACGCAGATCTACAAAGTGAAAAGAGGTTATTACCGTGCCCATATGGAGCTGGGTGCTGAACATCCGAAACAATTACCAGAAGGTGAACTCACCCGTCGTTATATCGCCTTTCTGGAAAAAGGCATCCGCCAATATCCCGACATGTGGCTATGGACCCATCGCCGCTGGAAACATGGATGGAATGCAGCCTATCAAAAATTGTGGATCGGCCAGGATCAACCTCCCGCCTGATCTGATAGCGCCGGCGCATCCGGGCAAAGCAGCCGTATTTTTACCACTGGCCCCTATCGATCCACAGCAACCTCCCCTCCTTAAAGTCCTTCCCGAAGCCTCATTATAAAGGGGTTACAGCATCAGTAGATTCCACCCTTGCACAAAGGGTGTTTTAACCGTTTTTAGAACCTGGAAACATGGTAAATTGTCTGTCCAGGTCAACCCTGTGTTCTGTATTCAGTAAATTACAGGTAGCAGCCTTCGTATCAAATGGAAAGACTCGGGATAAAATATGAGCATGAGATTGTAAAAACAAAGCTTGAAATCCAGGAACAAGCGTTGAAGCATACAGTGCAGGAGATTCACGACAATATCGGTCAGGTATTGAGTTTAGCTAAACTGCACCTGGGAACCTTGGATTTTACCCGGCCTGATGAGGTAGCACAGAAAGCCTTTTACAGCAAACAGCTGGTAGGGCAGGCCATCAGAGATCTCCGCAACCTGGCCAGGCACCTCAACGCTGACCGGTTCGACAATCTTGGCTTGCTGAAGGCGCTGGATTATGAGCTGGCCTGTATACCGGCTGAACGATCTGCCGATCCGCTGCTTCAAACAAGCGGTCAATTACCGGCACTCAGTAAGGAACAGGAGTTGATGTTGTTCAGGATCATCCAGGAAAGCATCCATTGCTTCCTGGGTCTTGGAGATCAATCGCGGGTGAGTGTTTGTTTGAAAACCAATACGGATCATTTCGAGATCGCCATCAGCAACATCGACCAGCAGGAACTGATAGCTGAACAAACACCACTGCCAGCAGCATATCTCAGCAAGATCCATAATCGGGCAGCGCTGGCGGGTGCCACTTTGCAGATCGACCAGCATTCACCCAACGACCTGACGATCAAGATCAATTTACCTTTATCACATTCATAAACGGCTTAAAATGGAAGCAACCACAACAAGTGTAGCCCTTATCGACGACCATGTGTTATTGCGCAACGGTCTGGCCAGTATGGTGAAAAATTTCGACGGCTATTCTGTATCCCTGGAAGCCAACAACGGACGCCAGTTTATCGACCAGCTCAAAACACAGCCGCCGCCGGACATGGTACTGATGGACATCAACATGCCCGAAATGGACGGCTTCGAGACGACCATCTGGATCAAGCAACACCATCCGGAGATCCGCGTGCTGGCCCTCTCGATGTACGACAACGAACAGTCCATCATCCGGATGCTCAAGAATGGCGCCCGCGGCTATATCCTGAAAGAGACGGAGCCCAAGGAGTTCAAATCAGCCCTCGACTCCATCATCAGCAAAGGCTATTATTATTCGGAAATGGTAACCGGCAAAATGATTCATGCACTCAGCAACCTGGAAGATGAGAATAGCGGGATCAAACCTTTCTTCTCGCTCAATGACCGGGAAATTGAATTCCTGAAACTGGCCTGTACCGAACTGACCTACCGGGAGATCGCCGATAAGATGCACCTGAGCCCCCGTACCATCGATGGTTACCGGGATACCCTGTTTGAGAAACTACATGCTAAAACGCGGGTTGGCCTGGTGCTGTATGCCATCAAGAATGGCATCGTCAATGTGTAGCAAATACATCTTCGACTAACAGCATAAAAAAAGCAGCAAATGACTTTGCTGCTTTTTTATTGGTACTTATCCTGACCGGTTGCTGCACACCTGCACGATGACAGGCGATTATGCCACCCGTTAGTTCAGAACGCTATTCTCTTTAACGGTATCGATACCTTTTTGCCCTTTGATGGCATTCCAGCCGCCGAGTACGTTGTGGAGGTTGTGGATGCCCTGGCGCTTCAGCAGCGAGGAGGCGATAACGCTCCGGTAACCACCTGCGCAATGCACATACAAGTTCTGCGTTTCCTGGATATTCGCCATGGTTCCGGGATCTGTCATCTCGTTGAGGGGCAGGTTGACGGCGCCTGCCACGTGACCGTCGGCAAACTCCGTTTCGCGGCGCACATCGACGACAACCAGGTTGTTATCGAAGGGGAGGTCCATCGCCAGTTCGTCGGCTTCTACATCGATGATGAGATCGATCTGCTCACCAGCTGCCTTCCAGGCTTCAATCCCCCCTTTCAGGTAGCCTTGCATTTTGGAGAAACCTACGCGTGCCAGCCGCACTACGCTTTCTTCTTCCTGGCCAGGCTCTGTAACCAGAATGATAGGCTTTTCGAATGGTAACAGGCTACCGGCCCATTCGGCAAAACGACCTTCCAGGCCAATGAAGATGGAACCGGGCACAAATTGTTCGGTAAACTGGGAGGCAGGACGGGTATCCAGCACGATCACTTCTTCGTCCTTAGCCAATGCTTTGAACTCGTCTACAGAAAGCGGTGTTAAGCCTTGCTGCAGAATACCATCCAGGCTATCGTAACCTTCTTTGTTGATACGGGCATTGATGGGAAAGTATTGTGGGGGCAGACCGAGACCATCGGTGACGGCCTTGATGAATGCTTCTCTTGTCTGGGGTTGCAGGGCGTAGTTGGTTTTCTTCTGCTCGCCAATGGTGCTATGCGTTTCGGGACCCAGGTTCTTGCCGCAGCTGCTACCGGCTCCGTGGGCAGGGTATACCAGCACTTCGTCGGGCAGGGTTGCAACTTTTTGCTGGAGGGAGTCGAATAACATCGACGCAAGCTCTTCTTTGCTCAGATTTCCGCTACTGAGGTCCGGGCGGCCAACATCCCCTACAAACAGCGTATCGCCCGTAAACAGGGCATATGCGGCGTTCTGCTCATCACGGAGGAGGTAGCAGGTGGACTCCAGGGTATGTCCTGGTGTATGGATGACTTCGATCGTCAGTTTGCCCAACTTGAATAGTTCGCCGTCTTTGGCGAGGTGTATCGGGAAGTTGGTTTCTGTAGAGGGACCATATACAATGGGGGCACCGGTGGCCTTTTGCAGGTCGAGGTGACCACTCACAAAGTCTGCATGAAAGTGTGTTTCGAAGATATACCGGATGGATGCCTTCCTTGCATTGGCGAGGTCTACATACCCGGCGGTATCCCGCAGCGGATCGATGATGGCAGCCTCTCCTTCGCTCTCGATATAATAAGCGGCTTCGCTCAAACAGCCTGTATATAATTGCTTTATAAACATGGTGCAAATTTACTTCTTTAAAAGCAAAAAGCAGAACATGGTCGCCCATGTCCTGCTTTATAAGCAGATTATCAAAAGGTTAAACCGCTGATCAGCTGTTTAGATCCTCCACACATTCCATGATGTGTGCCACGCGGGCACTATTCACGGAATAGTAGATGAACTTGCCATCCCGCTCTGTCTTGACGATCCCGGCCCTTCGCAGGATTGCGAGGTGCTGAGAAGCTACGGACTGCTCCAGACGGAGCCGCACATAGATTTCAGTGACAGTGAGTCGCTTTTGCTCATCAATGAGCTTCAGGATCTGTTGGCGCAATTTGTGATTGAGCGCCCGCAAAATCATAGCGGCCTTTTTTAGGTTTAGGAAGTCAACCTTGACGGAATCCCCATGTACGCCGTCTGCATTCAGCACCATGGAGTAGTTGCTTGTTACGTTCATGTGCACATCAGAGCTTTTAAAAAGATTTAATAGGATAAGCGAGTGCCAAATTTACAAGAAAAAAAATACTATGTGAATTAAAGACCTATAAAAGTTTCACTTAGTTTAATTTTTTATACCAGTGTGGAATTCCTTTAGATAAGCGGGTTCTGCGTAAGCCAGATCGGCCCACCTACGTTGATGAAACGCTTGCGCTGACAACGTGGCAAGGTCAGCTGCTGTATGTGCATCTCCCTCATAAAACATTGCATGTGAATGCTTACATAGGGGTTTCCACTTAGCCACTGCGTTGCCGCAGAAAATTAGATGATTATTCTCTAACTCTTTGTTAAAAGAACTTTCTTCCAATATCACAGCACCACCCGGAACTACTTCCTCCAAATCCTGGCTATAGACGCCTGTAAATACTTCCATCCTGCGGGCATCTATCATAGGACATAAAAAAATAGGTAATTCATCGGTAGGTTGCGCCGTTGACAACTGCATGGCTGTGCGCGTTGCATACGCAATTACTTTTAGCGTGCTTTCCGTAATCAACGGAATATTAAGCGCATAGCACAAGCCTTTTGCCGTAGCCAACCCAACCCGTAACCCTGTGTAAGAGCCTGGTCCGGCTGTTACCGCCACGGCTTCCAGTTGATTCATGGCATAACCTGTTTCTTCCATCAGCTGGGCTATGGCAGGCTGTATCCAGCTTGCGTGATCCCGTTGATCACGGTTCACCTTATTCGCCACCAACTTTCCATCCTTCGCCAGGCAGACGCTGGCATTCTCCGTAGCCGTATCTATGTTTATAATCAAGCCCATTTATCCGACATAAAAAGTGAACAAAAATAAGATCATTCTACCATCCAACCCCTAACGGTTGCAAGCTCCGAAAACTATTTATTTCACAAAGACGCCAGCATAACCATTTTGGGTATTCGATGCCACAAACACACCATTCGGTTTACCGAGATGCCTCCAAAGCCAGTTCCAATGCGGGCGCCGGCGTATACCGTGCGTCCTGTCGGGATAGTTCTTTCAGTAAGGTGGCCACTCTTTCCCATCCAATAGCGGCGCCCCACTCAAACGGCCCCATTGGGTAATTGGTACCCAGCTTCATGGCAATATCGATCTCGTCCTTCGAACTAACGCCGGCCTGCAACGTAAACCAGGCTTCATTGAAGATGGTGGCCAGTACCCGGGGGGTAATCATACCTGTGATATCCGGCACCACCTGAAAACGCCATTGCAACGCGTTGAAAACGGTCTCTACGGTCGCGTGCTGGGCCTCGTCGGTCAGCGCCACTTCCACCAGCGAACGCCTTAAAAGGGTTGGCCATGCATTGATGCGGATGGCCTGCAGCCCGGCAGCACGGCCAGGCCAGGCCACCGAGTTGATAAACAACCTTTTGCCTTTCAGCTGCTGTAACCTGGCGCTTCTTTCCGGATCGGGCTGAAACAGCAGATCGAAATAAGCATCGGCTTCTATCATGAGCAACGAACTCACGCTGTCGGCCCAAATGAATTCAACCTCCCCTGCTGTCTCCTTTTCCAACCACTCTGCTTTCAACCCTTCATCGGCCAGTATGGCAATGGTCATGATAAAAAATTTACGCAATGTACCTTCTTATTAGCATACAGCGCGCGATATTCCCCACCGGCAGTACTAAGGACTGCTTACTGCTACCTGCTCAATAAGGAAAGAATAAGTAAGTCGAAGGCCAACCATTGCTTTCTATTCAACTTGTATATACAACCCTGATAAGCTGCTGGCCCTTTCATCACGAAACGGGAAACTTCCTATTTTTGGCCCATGGAAAAAAAGATCATCAATACCAGCAACGCACCGGCGCCTATAGGCCCGTATAGCCAGGCAGTTCAACTCGGCAACACCTTATATGTCTCTGGCCAGGTTGCCATCAATCCGGCTACCGGCAATATCGATGCTACCGATGTGATCGGCGAAACGCACCAGGTGATGCACAACATCAAAGCTTTACTGACGGCTGCTGGCATGGATTTCAGCAATGTCGCCAAGACCACCATCTTCCTCAGCGACATGTCTTTGTTTGCGACGGTGAATGAAGTGTATGGCAAGTATTTCCAAAACGATTTCCCCGCCCGGGAAACGGTTGCCGTTAAAGGTCTGCCCAAGAACGTAAACGTAGAAATCAGCGTCATCGCAGGCAAATAATAGAGAAGCCGTCAGCTACCTGCGTAACTGACGGCTTCTCTATGTTGTTTCAGCAACGATCCTCCCGGATCCTGCCCTTTTATTCATCTACTTCAACACGCCCAATTCCTTACCGACTTTGGTAAACGCTGCAATCGCTTTGTCGAGGTGTGCAGGTTCGTGACCGGCGCTCAGCTGTACGCGGATACGCGCCTGACCTTTCGCTACTACCGGGAAGAAGAACCCAATCACATAGATACCTTCTTCCAGCAGTTTGGCTGCGAAGTTCTGTGCCACTACGGCATCGTACAACATGATCGGTACAATGGGGTGGTCACCTGGTTTGATGTCGAAGCCGGCTTCCGTCATTTTGGCCCGGAAATACTTCGTGTTGTTTTCCAGTTTGTCGCGCAGTTCGGTAGAGTCTGTCAGCAGATCGAGCACTGCGATAGATGCACCAACGATGCTGGGTGCCAGGGTATTGGAGAAAAGGTAAGGACGGGAACGCTGGCGCAGGATCTCGATCACCTCTTTGCGTCCGCTGGTGAATCCGCCGGAAGCGCCACCCAGGGCTTTACCGAGGGTACCAGTGATGATATCGATCTTACCCATTACACCACGGTATTCGTGGGTACCACGGCCTGTTTTGCCGAGGAAACCACTGGAGTGGCACTCGTCGATCATAACGGCTGCATCATATTTTTCGGCCAGCGCGACGATCTTATCGAGCTGGGCGATGGTACCATCCATGCTGAATGACCCGTCGGTAATGATTACGCGGCTGCGTTGCGCCTGGGCTTCGATCAGCTTAGCCTCCAGGTCGTCCATATTGTTGTGCTTATAGCGGTAGCGCTGTGCCTTACAGAGACGTACGCCATCGATGATGGATGCGTGGTTCAGTTCGTCGGAGATCAGCGCGTCCTGTTCGTTGTACAGGGGTTCGAACACACCACCGTTGGCATCGAATGCCGCCGCATACAGAATGGTGTCTTCGGTACCGAGAAACTGAGAGATCTTCGCTTCGAGCTCTTTATGAATATCCTGCGTACCGCAGATAAAACGTACGCTGCTCATGCCATAGCCACGATGGTCAACGCTTTTCTTGGCGGCTTCCAGCACTTTGGGGTGCGAGGAAAGGCCCAGGTAATTGTTGGCGCAGAAGTTCAGCACCGTCTTTCCGTTTACGACGATCTCTGCCCCCTGGGGAGATTCGATGATACGCTCTGTTTTGTACAGTCCGGACGCTCTGATTTCTTCCAGCTCCGCTGCCAGCCTTTTGACTAAATTCTCATTCATGGAAAGAGGGATTTTTTAGATAAGGTCACAAAAATAGTGTTTTGGTGAGCTGTTTATTTGAAAAGTTCAAACGATTGTCCATGGGGAAATAACCATTTGGTGGCAGATTTTATGGTAAAATAACTTTGGCGTGTTTTAATAAGGCCAGGCAGAAAGGGATGCAAAGCCAGCAACAAACACATACCAACTATTCAATATATCTGATTTACTGCCGAGCTCATGCCGAGGTGGTGCCGAGCTACTGCCGAGCTGGTGCCGTGCGTTAGGTTCTCGATAAGTCCTTGATGGGTCGCCGATGCGTCCTCTACGCCCGGCCTGGAACTTGCCTGACAACAGCCTGCCACCCGCCCCTTAGAAAAGCACTATTCAGGCAATCAGCAGAGTAGCTGGGGAGCTATCGTAGGCTTACAGCTGGCCACTTCCAGCGCCTTTCCAGCGAGTCCATAATAAGCTCCAGGGAACCTGGCTAATGGACAATGATGGTTATAGGGGCCCCACTGGTGCCCGGCCCAGAGCAGCACAGCTGTGATGGTTGTAACCAGAAAGCAAGGACAAGGGGCCACCCTAGTGCCGTCCATGAGCAGTACAGCTATGACGCCTTAACCCAGATAGCATTCGTCCCGGCAGGCCGGCTAAAACCGCCGCAAATGGGTAATTTTACCGACGATCCACTTCATTTCACCTAATTTTTAGAATTCCTTACCATTCCTGTAACATTTTGCTGTTAACTTCGTCTTATCATTTAAAGGGCTAGTTATGTTTAAAAATTCCTTAATACGGGCATGTCTGATACTGGGAGTAGTAACTGCCGGTATCGTATTGGTGGCGGCCACCCGCGCTTTTACAAAAGCCGAGGAGGGAGTTTGCAGTGAAGCGGCAGAAGCCTGTGAGAAGGCCAAAGCCCATGGGGAGTTCATGATCCTGGAGGCCCTGAACCGGGCAGTCATGACGACTACCCGCTAAAGTTGTTAATCTTCAACGAATTATAATCCGAAGAGGCCCCTGAAGCCTCTTTTTTATTATCTGAAATAAAAGTTTTTGGGGTCTGTAACATTTCAGAGACCTTGTGCGTATTACCAATAACACAACCTTACAAGCACTTTTAGAGACAGGACTTGCTTATGACTGAAAGAGAATATAACCAGTGTGTCACAGAGTATGCGGATAACGTGTACCGGTTCATCCTGAAAAACCTCCGCCATGAGGAGGACGCCCGGGATGTGGTACAAACGGCATTCGAGAAAATGTGGGTCAACCGGGCGCAGGTAGACGGCAGTAAATGCAAGAGCTATCTGTTTACTGTGGCTTACCACCAGATGGTGGACCATATCCGGAAGGCCAAAAGGGTGACGTATAAGGAAGAGTTCAACGAGAATGTCCGGGTTTATGACCGCCCCATGCACAACACGCGCAAGGTGCTGGAAGAAGCCCTGGCTCAATTGAACGAAACCCAGCGATCGCTCGTGTTGCTGAAAGATTATGAGGGATATTCGTACGAAGAGATCGGGCAGATCACCGGCCTGAGTGAAAGCCAGGTGAAAGTGTACTTACACCGTGCCCGGGTGCAGTTGAAAAATTATTTGGTCAGTCCTGAAAACGTGTTATAGTATGAACATTACACGACACAATTACGAAGAATACTTTTTGCTTTATGTGGACAATGAACTCAACATTGTTCAACGCAAAGCTGTAGAAGCTTTTGTAGCAGAAAACCCGGATCTGCGTACCGAGCTGGAAATGCTGCAGGACGTTATTCTGCCGGCTGATAACGCGATCGTATTCCAGGATAAAACATCCTTGCTGAGAACCAGCGTAGCGCCCAATCCCGTTAACGATACCAATTGCGAAGAATATTTCATTCTATATGCTGATGATGAGCTCACCAATGAGCAGAAAGACCAGGTAGAGCAGTTTGTTTACCGCAACCCGCAACACCAGGCAGGCTTTGAGCTGCTGCAAAAGGTGAAGCTGATGCCCGATGCGTCGGTCGTATTCCCCGACAAATATGCGCTTTACCGCCATGAGGAAGAAGAAAAGAGACCGGTGGTGGCGATGCGCTGGTACAGAATGATGGCTGCCGCTGCTGTATTGCTACTCGTAGGAGGAACCACCTGGTACCTGGCTACCAAAGAGCCAGGTGGCAAGGGTGAGTTTGTTCGCAATACCGAAAAGCTTCCTACCAGCAACAATGGTGGTCAGCAACAACTGGCAGCTGCCGACAGCAATAAAGCAACACAAAAGAATGCTGCTGCCGATCATCAACTGGCAGCAACCGATCAGCCTGCAGTAAAAACTACTACTGATCAACAAGCCGTGAATACGCCTGCAGACAAGGCTCCTAACCGTCTAACACCTGTTATCAGCAACAAACAAGATATGGCTGTGCACAACGGTGCTGTGCAACAAAAAAAGAATGGTACAAAAAAAGTTGGAAATCGCAGTAACATTCAGGATGCGCCGAGCGTACTACCTATAGACAACGATGAGATGAACGGAGCAGACAGGCTGGCGGCGAGGGGAACGGCGAGTATGAAAAAAGCGGATGCAACCACCCGGCCCAATACAGGTGAGGCCATGGACGAGAAGGCTATCATGAATTCACTAGCTCTCAATAATCCACCGATCATTGAACCTGGCGGTCCGGACTATCCGGTTGATGACAGAAAAAACCCCATGCGTGGCTTCTTCAGAAAAGTTTCCCGCGTGTTTGATAAAGCTACCAATGCAGATCCTGATCAAACCAAGAACAGCATTCGGATAGCGAGTTTTGAAATAGCGTTAAAATAATCTCCATTACACAAGTAAATTCAGCAGTATGAAAAGGATGTTAACCCTCCTGACCGGAATAGCTATGTCTTATTCGGCACTGGCACAAGTGGATTCTACCAGCCAAGAACCTAAAGCCGATACGATCAGGATCGGTAAAATGATCATCGTGCGTAAGAAAGGCAGTGCTAAAGCAGATAATGAAGAAAGTACCCGCGTTTACCGTCGTACGTACAAGCCTTCCAACATATCGACCAACTGGCTCGTATTTGACATCGGCTTCACCAACTTCAACGATCAAACCAATTACAGCAGCGCGGAAGCACAGGCCTTTGCACCGGGCGCCAACGGTGACTGGTTTGACCTGAGAGCGATCAAATCTACCAACGTCAACATCTGGCTGTTCATGCAGCGCCTGAACCTGATCAAGCACGTGGTGAACTTGAAATATGGCCTGGGTATCGACATGAACAATTACCGCTTTGATGAGCCGGTGAAGTTCCAGACCAATCCCACGATGGTGATCATGGACAACTCTACCCACTACAAAAAGAACAAGCTGGCGACCGATTATGTGACCGTTCCCATGATGCTCGACTTTGATTTTACGCCTAAGCGTGAAAGAGGATTTGGCCTAGCCCTTGGTGTAAGTGCCGGCTATCTCTATGCCAGCCGCCAGAAGACTATTACCGATGCTGATGGCAAACGCAAGAAAAGAGATGATTTTGATCTGCGCCCCTGGAAACTTCAATATATCGCAGAATTAAAACTGGGCCCTGTTAAGTTGTACGGTTCGTATGCTTCACAAAGCATTTTCGAGAAAGGATTGGACCTCACCCCCTATAGCGTAGGTGTACGGATCAGTAGCTGGTAACAGCCCGCATAGCCATGAAACAAACAGATCGCTGAGCAGGACCGGTTAGGTCTCCGCTCAGCGATCTTGCTTTTAGGGATGCGGACTGACGGGTTTCATTTCCGGTTCACCAGCCAGGCGCCTGCAATCAGGAAAATGATACCAATCATCTTCTGCAGCGTTATCGGACTGTGTTTCATCCCCAGTACCCCAAAATGATCCATCAGCACGGCCGTGAAAAGCTGCCCCGCAATGATCAGCACAAACATATTAGCCGCGCCAATCTCCTGCACCGACAGTAATACGATCGTTACCACAAATACCCCCAGCAGGCCACCGGTGAACTTATACCAGCTGATATCGCTGTAGGCACTGAGGGACGGGAAGGCTTGTTTGGAAAACAACAGCATGAGCGCCAATACCAGGGTACCTCCCACAAATGAAATAAAAGCCGCCAGTACCGGGTGGTTGATGGCCGCCCGGAGCTGGGCATTGATGCCCGCCTGCACCGTCATCGCCACCCCTGCCAGTATCGGCAGTATATAAAACATGTATTTCATCTTACCCAGGGTTTAATGCAGCAAGTTCATGAATATCATGCAAAAATGCAATTTAACGGGCGAGGCCTGCGGCGGGGAAACTGCCTGCTGGCCCGATAACAGCACCGCATGCCCAAAAACTTGTCGCTCTTGAGGCCCTAATAAATTGGACTGCAACAGTTCTTTAACCAGAAATGGCAAAAAAATTGCTAATGAACCACCTAAGACATTGACAATATCATTATTGCCTGTGGCGAGATTAAAAATTATCCCCATGAAAAATATTTATATTTCCTTATGCGTTGTTTTACGATAAGGATTCACTGAGCATCCGTATTCATTCATCAAAAGCTTACCGATCGACTGGTCTCTACTTTAACCAGGCTTACCATGAAACGCTACCACATTGTTGCGCTGCTGCTGTTCTGCTGTGCAGGGTTTACTGCCTTTAAAACCATCGAGACAAGGGTTTACAAGAAACGCTTATTCCGCGGTGGGCCTACAGGCACGGTGTACATCATTATCGATAAGTCGGACTATGAACTCCAGGTGTACGATGAAGAGGGGTGGTACGCCACCTACCCGGTGGTCTTTGGCAACAAAGATCTCGGCGATAAAATGATGGAGGGCGATCGAAAGACGCCCGAGGGCACTTTCCGGGTACTGTCCAAAAAGCCGCATGCCAAGTGGCACAAGATGTTTATGCTCGACTACCCCAATGCAGAAAGTGTCGCCAAATTCAACCAGCGCAAAGCGCAGGGAATCATCCCCAAAGGTGCAAAGATCGGAAGCGGTATCGCCATTCACGGTACCTGGCCCAACGACAATATCGTGGTAGACGATTTCACCAACTGGACCAATGGCTGTATTGCCGTCAAGAATGAAGACCTCGACGATATCGAATCTTATTTGCCGGTGGGCACGAAGGTGATCGTGAGAAGATAATATTTAATCAATAATTGAAGAGAAAGTTCTTGATCTCTGTTTGCCACAAGGCAGGTTCCTTACCGCAAAGCGATTCATGAACAGCTGTTTCATAGATTACCAACCGCTTTCTGCCATGCGGGATATTTCCGTAGATCGATTTTGTTTCTGCTATCGTTACTCTCGGATCTTTGGCACCATGCTGTACCAGTACGGGGCATTCGATCTTTTTGGCATATTCTTCGGGCTTCATATCGAAGGCCCAGAATCCCCGCACCGTACCACCCCAAAAGGTTAGCAAGCCAGCAATCGGCTGCACAGGCAATCCCATCGTGCGCACCCGGCCTTTCGCAGCACCAGAAAGTGTACCGAACGACATTTCCAGGATGGCTTTCTCTGGCTTCACCTCATAGGCTGCAATGGCCCGTGTGATGGCTGCAGCGCCCATAGAGACTCCCCAGAGTATGATATTCTTTTCACCCCGCTTGCGCACATAATCATAGGCAGCTTTTACATCAGCCCCTTCTTCGTAACCGATGGTGCATACATTGCCTTCACTATTGCCATGTGCCCGGAAGTCGATGATGAACGTATTGAAGCCAAGGCCGTTCATATAATAACTTTCATCCAATACACCTGCTGCAGACGAGCCATGACCATGGAACAGTATAACGGTACCTTTCGCCTGTTTGCGTGGCATGTACCATCCCTTCAGGTGCATAGTGTCTACTGTGGTAAGAGATATGGTAGTAAAAGGTATCTTAGGTAGTACCTTATTGACCGACTTCTTGTAGTTGAACCCAAATAAGATTGCTTTGGCCTTATCCCACTTATCCATTTGCTCGGGTTTCCTGATAGACGCATCGCCCTGGTCGTAGAAGTAGGTGAACTTACAGGCATGGAAGATCGCCAATGCATTGAGCAATAAGAAGAGGATGAGCAGGGTCCAAAGGGTTCTTCGTAATAGTCGCATGGTATGGGCTGGTATATATACGGGTGCAGCGAAAAGGTGCTGCTATTGGTCTTATAACGGGTGATTGATGGCCAACGATTCTGGCATGAATATCGTACATAAATAGTGTACGGCCCATATCCTTGAAGAACCCAATCAACTTTGGGAGATCGAACGCAACATATAACATTGGAAATCAGAAAACGGCCAATGTTTTCCGTCTCTATGAAAACCCCATAACCACTCCAGCCATGGGGTTTTCTTTTTCTATATAACTCCTTATAATTTTCCTTTCACGATGTCGTCAACCACGGCAGGATCGAGCAGGGTAGAAGTATCGCCTAATTTATCAAATTCTCCTTCTGCAATTTTACGTAGTATTCTCCGCATGATCTTACCGCTGCGTGTCTTGGGAAGACCTGTTACAAACTGGATCTTATCCGGCTTGGCAATGGGACCAATAATGCGTGACACCGTGGTGGAGATATCCTGACGGGCTAGTTTATCATCATGATTGCCGCTGCTTTGGTAGATCACAAAGGCATAGATGCCCTGTCCTTTGATGTCGTGCGGGTAACCTACTACGGCACTTTCTACCACACCAGTGTGCATATTGATCGCGTTCTCTACTTCTGCCGTTCCGATTCGGTGACCGCTAACATTCAACACATCGTCTACACGACCAGTGATGCGGTAATTGCCGTTCTCATCGCGGAGACAGCCATCGCCGGTGAAATATAAATTGTCGTAGGTAGCAAAATAGTTCTGGCGGCAGCGCTCATGATCGCCATAGGTGGTGCGCAACATACCGGGCCAGGGGAACTTGATACAGAGGTTGCCGCTCACGCCATTTCCTGCTACTTCTTTACCGTTCTCATCTACCAGGATGGGCTGCACGCCAGGCAATGGCAGCGTTGCATACGATGGTATGCCGGGGGTAACGCCTGCCATATTGGAGATGAGCACACCACCTGTTTCTGTTTGCCACCAGGTATCTACGATGGGGCATTTCTTTTTACCGATATGCTCATCGTACCAATGCCAGGCTTCTTCGTTGATGGGCTCACCCACCGTACCAAGCACTTTCAGGGAACCGAGGTCATGTTTCTCCACGGGCTCCAGGCCAAAGCCCATCAGGCTGCGGATAGCTGTTGGTGCTGTATACAGGGTATTGACTTTAAACTTATCGACGATATCCCAGAAGCGGCCGGCATCGGGCCAGGTAGGCACGCCTTCAAACAGCAGGGTGGTAGCCCCCGCACTTAACGGACCGTATACGATATAGCTGTGGCCGGTGATCCAACCGATATCGGCAGTACAAAAGAATACATCGTTGGGCTGGTATTGGAAGACATTGAGGAAACTGTAATTGGTATACACCATATAGCCGCCGCAGGTATGCACCACCCCTTTGGGCTTGCCGGTTGATCCCGATGTATACAGGATAAACAACATATCTTCTGCATCCATGACTTCTGCCGGGCAATCGGGGTTACCCTGTGTTTCTACTTTCTTCACTTCATCTTCCCACCATACGTCGCGGCCTTTGATCATCGAAACGGCGGTACGGGTGCGGGTGAGTACGATCACTCTTTTCACAAAGGGGCATTGTACCAGGGCATCGTCGATCACGCCTTTGAGCGGAATTTGCTTATTACCCCGGTATGCCCCATCGCAAGTAACGACGAACTCTGCCTTGGCATCCTGCAGGCGATCGGCGATGCTTTGGGCACTAAAGCCACCAAATATGACCGAGTGGATGGCACCAATGCGGGCGCAGGCGAGCACAGCTACTGCCAGTTCGGGGACCATACCCATGTAGATACATACGCGGTCGCCTTTCTTTATGCCGTTATTCTTCAGCACATTGGCAAACTGTACTACTTTATTATATAACTCACGATAGGTGAGTACACGATGGTATTCTTCGGGATCATTGGGTTCCCAGATGATGGCGGGCTTATTGCCCAGCTTCTCGAGGTGACGATCGATACAGTTTTCTGTAATGTTGAGCCGTGCACCGCTGAACCATTTGATGGTGGGCGTTTTGAAATCCCACTCCAATACTTTATCCCAGGTTTTACGCCATTGAAAATGGGAAGCAATATCACTCCAGAAAGCTTCGGGGTTTTCAACGCTCCTTTTATATACTTCGTGGTACTGTGCTGCTGACCTTATCTGGTAGGGATATGACATAACTAATCGTTTACCGTTTGTTTTGGAGCTTAAAAATACAACAGTTTCATTCTTTAAGGATGATGTTTTCAAAAATTGAAGATTATTTACGGCAACGTTGCCGCTTTGTGTGCGCAATCGATTTCCCAGAAGCAAAAAACTAACAACAGTTATTAAACTCCTGCAATTTAATAGACTGTTCAGTAAATGTTTTGCACCCGGTGCTGTTCAGTTTCTCAACTTTTCAAATTATCTTCCGTTCATGAATCAAACGACTGCCGCGCCAACCAACGTTATCCGACAGGTTATCATCGCCTCCTCCGTAGGTACCATGATCGAGTGGTACGATTTTTACATCTTCGGCATGCTTGCGAAGACCATCAGCAATCAGTTTTTCCCAGAAGGTAATGCGACCGCAGCGTTGTTGAGTACGTTGGCCATCTTTGCAGCGGGGTTCATTGTGCGCCCGTTTGGTGCACTGGTGTTTGGCCGGCTCGGCGATATGATCGGCCGCAAATACACCTTCCTGCTCACCCTGATCCTTATGGGCGGGTCCACCTTCCTCATCGGCCTGGTACCGGATTATAAAAGTATCGGTATGGCCGCTCCCCTGATCGTGTTGTTGCTTCGCCTGGTGCAGGGGCTGGCCCTGGGTGGTGAATATGGCGGTGCCGCTACTTATGTAGCTGAATACTCCCCTGCACGCAAACGTGGTTACTATACCAGCTGGATCCAAACGACGGCCACGCTTGGCTTGTTTGTGGCACTGGGGGTGATCATGCTGGTTAAATTGAATATGAGCGATGAACAGTTCAATGCTCCCTGGGGCGGCTGGCGCTATCCCTTCTGGGTGTCGATCTTCCTGGTCATTGTATCTATATATATACGGATGAAAATGGATGAGTCGCCCATCTTCAGCAAACTCAAAAAGGAAGGTAAGACCTCATCCAACCCACTCAAAGAAAGTTTTCGGAACAAGGCCAATTTCAAAATGGTATTACTCGCCCTGTTTGGTGCCGTGATGGGCCAGGGGGTTATCTGGTATACGGGGCAATTCTATGCGCAGAGCTTCCTGGAAACGAAATGTGCCCTTGAATTTGAGCAGAGCCGTACGATCATGTTATGGGCTATTGCTTTTGCCACACCATTCTTCCTGTTCTTCGGCTGGCTGAGTGACCGTATTGGTCGTAAATGGATCATGCTCTCGGGCATGTTGCTGGGCGTAGTGCTTTATCCGTTCATTTTTGGAGCCTTTCTGAAAGATACGGACACGAAAACCTGGCTGGCCGACAATCCGCAATTGGTAAAAGAAGAAAGGAAGGTGTCCGTACACGGCGAACAATCGATCGTGCAGGTATCGGCCCATTATGAAACGGCCAGCGGTGCCGAATATACCCGTCTTACTACGGATACCGTAGCGCAGCTAAGCACGGCCGACCTGGCGACAAATACCGCCAAGGCGACCTCCTATGTAAACAAAAAGTTACCACAGGGCACGTATATCAAATTCACCTTTTTGATCTGGGTGATGGTGGTATTGGTGACGATGGTATACGGTCCTATTGCCGCCTTCCTGGTGGAGATGTTCCCTACCAAGATCCGGTACACCTCTATGAGCCTCCCCTACCATATCGGCAATGGGGTGTTTGGCGGACTCGTACCTTTTATCGGTCTGCTGCTGACGACCAGCTTCCCCAACGAACCGCTAGTGGGCCTCTGGTACCCCATTGGTATTGCAGCCCTTTGCTTCATCATTGGCAGCATTTACCTGAGCAACAAGATCGACCGCGATGTAACAGATTAATGTCATCCTTCACTGATCAACACATTTGTATGAATACTATAAAAAAAATATTGGGATTTGTATGGCTTTTACTGGGTCCTGTCGTTATTTACTTCCTGGTACAGGGAGCCATTACCCATATCGACCCGGCCGGCAAGAAGGACATCAACAATCCGGTGATCTGGGTGATCATCATTACCATCTTTACCCCGATTGCCGTCGGCCTGATGATCTTTGGTTATTATGCGGTAAAAGGAGAGTACAACCATTTGCCGGAGAATTCGGCAGAGGTTTAACCGGCTAATGGATCGACCATCCTCCGGACCACCGTTTCCGGTTATTTCCGGGGTTTACCAGCAGACGATGACGAATGTTCCCCCTATACCAAGGCTGGAACTTGTTCATCATCAATAGCTGCGTCTGACTGGCGTCACCAAATTGTTAAAAAAAACCAAACGAGCTAACATTTGCCCCTTCCGCGGGTTATATTTGCGTAGGCAGTAAATTGATTATGAAGCAGGCACGCAGAAAATACCATCCTTTTGCGCTTAGGCGGGTGATCCCGGCTATCAGCATGATGTTGTTATTGACGCTCCTGACCAGTATGAACTTCTTTATTTACACGGCTAAAGATGCTGCGGCGGAGTCTTCCTGGACAGCTACCAACGAGGAAGAATCGCCTGAAAGCAGCAATCCCTGCTCTCCGGCAGGACCCGATGAAAAGGCGCCTAATAAGCCTGTCTCCGTTAATGAAGAATATATCCACGAAGGTCCAGACCTGGACCACCCTTTCTGGATAGATCCGCTCTTCGCTCACAAGATCCACGAAGCAGAAAAACTGCAGATCGTGCATTCTGAATTGCTGACGCCCCCTCCCAAGGTTTAGCGTATTCCCCCCTTTGGCACTCTTGTGCCCGCTCATTCTTATTATATTCTTATTTATTATTTAACGCCCCCTTTTCTGCCGTAAGAAAAGGTCATGGTTGTCGATGCAATGGTTTGCCGCGTCTTCACGCGCGCATGCTCATTGGTCGTGACATACTATCGTAAACTCAATCTTCCTAATAATTTTTTTATGGTGCAAAAGCCTAAAAGCTATCTCCGCTCTCTTGGTTCCGACCTACCGTCCTCCATCGTGGTATTTCTGGTAGCGCTTCCCCTCTGTCTGGGTATCGCCATCGGATCTGGCGCTCCTCCTTTCTCCGGTCTTATTGCCGGTATTGTGGGTGGCATTGTGATTGGTTCACTCAGCGGATCGCAATTAAGCGTGAGCGGACCAGCTGCGGGCCTTACGACCATTGTATTGGCGGCCATTACCAAACTTCAGGTGTACGAAGCTTTCCTGCTGGCAGTGGTGCTGGCGGGCCTTATTCAGATCGCCCTTGGTTTTCTGAAGGCGGGTGTATTGGGCGATTATATTCCCGGTGCCGCTATTAAAGGAATGCTCGCAGCGATCGGTTTGATCCTGATCCTCAAACAGATCCCCCACCTGTTGGGTGACGAGGCCGACTTTGAAGGGGATGAAGGCTTTAAGCAGCCCGACGGCAAGAATACCTTCACAGCGGTTTTTTATGCCTTTAAGAATATCATGCCCGTAGCTATGGGCATTGGTCTGCTGTCGCTGGCCATCATCATCATTTGGGAAAAGATCTCTAAAAAATCAAGGGTGCTGACCCTTATTCCTTCTGCAATGATCGTGGTGGTGGTGAGCGTATTGATCAATGAATGGCTGAAGGCCAATAAGCCCGAGCTGGCGCTGGGCACTGCCCACCTGGTAAGCATTCCGATCGCTCAAACGCCCGGAGAATTCCTGTCGTTCTTCACGCATCCCGATTTCAGTCACCTGAGCAATGTGACAGTATGGACCTCGGCCTTCACCATTGCCATCGTGGCCAGTCTTGAAACGCTCCTCAATATCGAGGCGTCGGACGAGCTGGATGTTTACAAGCGTGTAACGCCTACCAATCGTGAGCTGAAGGCACAAGGTATGGGTAACCTGGTATCGGGTTTGATCGGTGGTTTGCCCCTGACCTCCGTTGTCGTTCGCACCTCTGCTAACGTAAACGCTGGCGCCAAAACAAAGGTATCTGCCATCACCCATGGCCTGTTGTTGTTGCTGTGTGTGGCCTTGATCCCCGGATTACTGAATCTGATTCCCTTTGCTTCGCTGGCCGCCGTACTGATCTATACCGGTTATAAACTGACCAAGCCATCTTTGTATAAGAAGTTTTATAAGAAAGGTATGGATCAGTTCCTGCCATTTGTGATCACGGTGGTAGCCATTTTGATGACCGACTTGCTAATTGGTATTCTGATCGGCTGTTGTGTCGGGCTGATCTTTGTATTGCGCAGCAATTTCAAATCGGCGGTATTCATCGTCAACGACGACAACAAGTACCTGTTCCGTCTGCGTAAGGATGTGTCCTTCCTGAATAAACCCATCATTAAACGTAAGCTGGAAGAAGTTCCTGAAAATTCCTATGTACTGATCGATGCTGCCCGTGCCGACTTTATCGACAAGGACGTGATCGAAGTGATCGAGGATTTCCAGAAGCATGCTCCGTTGAAGAACATCAACGTGGAGCTGAAAAAAAGTGTGTATAAAGAACAGGGGTTCCATCATTTTGAACCCCAGGAGCTTGTTTTATCCAAAAACTAATTTTTATGAACTCATTCGAAAAGCTTTTACTCGAGAATAAGGCCTGGGCAGCAGAAACCCAGGCAGAAGACCCCGGATTCTTCGACCGTCTGTCGAAAGGACAAACCCCCGATTTTCTGTGGATAGGTTGTAGTGACAGTCGTGTACCAGCCAATATGATCACCGGCACCAACCCCGGTGAAATCTTCGTGCACCGCAATATTGCCAACCTGGTGGTAGAGGATGACCTCAACCTGCTAAGTGTACTGGAGTATGCCGTGATGCACCTCAAAGTGAAACACGTGATCGTATGTGGCCACTATGGTTGTGGTGGCGTTAAAGCGGCGCTTAGCAATGAAAGCCTTGGCCTGCTCGATCAATGGCTCATCCATATCAAGAACACCTACCAGGATAATAAAACAGCCATCGACAGTATTTCCGATCATGATGCCAAGGCCAATTTATTGTCGGAGTTCAGCGTGCGTCAGCAGGTGATCAATCTGTCGAAGACGGATACCATCCGCCGGGCCTGGGAAAAAGGCGCCCGCCCACATATTCACGGATGGGTGTATGCTTTGAAAGACGGTTTACTGAAACAGGTTTATGATATAGCGCCGCCGGTAAAATCGCCGGCCTATGCGATACTATAGTTTGGTTGTCTGTATACCCTGTAAAAAGCCCGGCGAGGATTCTCGGCCGGGCTTTTTCTGTTGAACATAGGATGCCTGTTACGACCGGGTTGAGTCGTGTCTACCTAGACGGTTTGCGCTAACAAGGACATGGGAAAGCACGTCAGCACTTGTTCGTTCAGGACACTGTCACCGACATGCGGGAATCGTCCATGCGAACATGGCTGTAGATAATAGTCGTTGACTGCGAGAAGTGCCCTTATTCCAACGTCGCTAAACTACTATCGCGTTTGCCTGGTTTTACACCCGGAAACTTACTGGTCACCAGTAGTTCGTACTCATCCCTTGCCTTTAATTTTTTGATCAGCTGGTGCAGCTCGGCCGAGTCATTGGCATCATCATATACCTGATCGTGTGCCAGCAAAACGAGGTGCTCGGGTACACGGGTACGGTTGGTGGCAAAGATACTGTCGATCTGCCCCATGATCTCGTCCGACTTGTTGCGCAGTGAAAAACTCCGGTGATCGTAGTGCCATTCGAGGTCCCAGCCAATGATGGTAAACCCTGCCTGTTGCAGGGAGTCGGCTGCCGCGGCGCTCTTCGACAGATCGGTATACCGCAAGGTATCGACCCGCCAGATGTTACGACCGGGTGTACGGGTGATGTTGTTGGCCAGCTCGAGACTGTCGCGGCAACGTTTAAAATCTTTGACTACTGAATCTGGATTTTGGTAGAATTTGTTGTAGCGGTTGTTCCAGGCATGGGTGTGGCTGTGGTTGCATAGTTCAATGGATTCGGCTACACGGAGACTGTCCCAGGTAGCCTTCTGGGTGGTGCTGGCAAATACGTGCTCACCAATGAGGAAGAAAGTAACAGGTACCTGTTCCTGTTGTACGATGTTCAATACTTTACGGGTGCCCCGGTTGGGGCCATCGTCGAACGTAAGGAAGATCTTCTTTTTTTTCTTCTTACGCGGAGGAGCTGGCTTCTCCTCTGTCTTTGCTGTTTGTTGGGTGATGGGAATGGGTTTCTTATCGCTTTGGCGGGTTGGTTTGGCACAGGCCACCAGCACCAGGCAAAGCAGGAGCGGTCGGTAGAAAACAAAGGCAGTGGTGTCGCCTTCGTCACTGTTGGTTTCCATAAATGTTAAGGGGAAATTTTGTACCCTGAATTTATTACATAGAAAGGCCCTTCTGCAAATTGTTTTGGTTAAAGTATGTTTAAATACGACGAATGAACAACCAGGGAGGAAAACAGCGTTGACCAATGGCTCACCAGCGTTCACGATTGGCTATTATAAAGGATCGTCGGGGCTTTGCTTTGCGTGTGCGCTGGCGCCAGGAACCGTTAGGAGCTAATAACTGTAATTACTGACGGGATAAACGAATTGTCTTACATTTATAGGAACAACTTTTTGCAATGAGCCGTAAAGAAGAATTATTGCAGGATGTAGTGATCAAGTTTGCCGGAGATTCCGGCGATGGCATGCAATTGACCGGCAGCCAGTTTACCAATAATACCGCGCTGCTGGGCATCGACCTGGCCACCTTCCCCGACTTCCCCGCTGAGATACGTGCGCCACAAGGTACCCTGCCTGGTGTCAGTGGTTTTCAACTCCGGTTCTCCAGTAACCCGATCTATACACCCGGTGATGAATGCGATGTGCTGGTAGCTATGAATGCCGCCGCCCTGAAAGCCAATTTGAAGGCTTTGAAAAAAGGAGGGAAAATAATCGCCAACACCGATGGCTTCGACGCCAAAAACCTGCGGCTGGCCAATTATCCAGATGGCATCCATCCGTTGGACGATGGCAGCCTCGACGGTTACGAACTGATCAGGATCGACATCAGCAAAATGACCCGCGAAGCGCTCAAGGAGACAAGCCTTGGTACCAAAGAAAAGGATCGCGCCAAGAATATGTTTGTGCTTGGCTTTCTGTACTGGATGTATAACCGTGACATGGAGAGTACGCTGCATTTTTTCCGGGAGAAGTTCAGCAAGAAACCTGACATACTAGACAGTAATATCAAAGCGCTGCAGGCGGGTTACCATTATGGCGATACCACGGAAACCTTTACGACCCGCTACCGGGTCGACAAGGCTAAAATGGAGCCAGGTGTTTACCGCTCCATCATGGGCAACCAGGCGCTGGCCTATGGCCTGATTGCAGCTTCCCGGCAAAGTGGGCTGCCTTTGTTTCTCGGCTCTTACCCCATTACGCCAGCCTCGGATATCCTGCACGAGTTAAGTCGTCACAAAGCCTTTGGGGTGAAGACCTTTCAGGCGGAAGACGAGATTGCGGCCATCACCTCTGCCATTGGCGCCGCCTACGGTGGGTCGCTAGGCGTCACCACGACTTCGGGACCTGGTATGGCACTTAAAGCGGAGGCGATGGGGTTGGCCGTGATGATGGAGATCCCCCTGATCATTTGCAATATTCAACGGGGTGGCCCTTCCACCGGGCTGCCTACGAAAACCGAACAAAGCGATCTGCTGCAAGCCTACTATGGCCGCAACGGCGAATGCCCCATGCCCGTCATTGCGGCCTCGACGCCCAGTGATTGTTTTGCCGCGATCTATGAAGCGGTGCGCATTGCCATTCAACATATGACTCCCGTTATCTTCCTCAGTGATGGCTACATCGCCAATGGGGCCGAGCCCTGGCGTTTTCCGCAAAGCCAGGAACTTGCGCCTATAGCTGTTCAATTCAAAACCGACCTGGGGCATCATGAAGACAAATTTCAACCTTACCTGCGCGATGAACGGCTGGTACGTCCCTGGGCCATACCCGGCACAGCGGGCCTGGAGCACCGCATTGGCGGACTGGAAAAACAAAACATTACGGGTAATGTAAGTTATGACCCGGATAACCACCAGCTGATGGTGAAGATCCGGCAGGAGAAAGTAGACAAGATCGCTGAGCATATACCGCCGCAGCACCTCGATAGCGGACCTGCTTCCGGCAAGGTGCTCGTATTGGGATGGGGAAGCACGTATGGCGCCATCAAGAGCGCGCTGGCCGAGTTGCAAGCCGAAGGGCATGCCGTTAGCCATGCGCATCTGCGCCACCTTCGGCCACTACCTCGGAATCTCGGTGATATCCTGCAACGGTTTGAGCAGGTATTGATCCCGGAGATCAACAATGGGCAGTTAATCAAGATCATCCGCGATGTATACCTGGTAGATGCCCAGGGTTACCACAAGATCATGGGGGTGCCGATCACCAGTACAGAACTGGTGACTCAACTAAAGGAGATGTTGGGTATTATTCATTAAAACAGCAAGCCGCCTGATTACATTATGATGCCTGAACGGTAGGTTCGGAGAAGAGCATGGCGATGGCAAATGCTACAATAGCTACGATCAACCCAAACATAAAGACGTTGTAACTGATACGCAGGAACTTGTATTTGCGGGCCAGTACCACCCCGAGGAAATAGATATCCTTGATCATGCTGCTGTTGAGGTATTCCCCGTCTTTCATCATTTCTTTCATCGCCCAGTCGTACTCGTGCAGCGACATGTTGTAGAAATTACCGAAAAAGAGCAGGTTTACTTTCTTGTTCCGGATATCTTCTTCCGTAAAAGTGCCCTTGGTTATATTGGGCCGGGTAGCCAGGATGGCAAATACCACGGCGGTAAGACATACCGCTAGTAATATAATGGTAGGTACAATAAACTCTGTATAGAATTGCAGTCTGCCCAGCAGCCCGGATACCATGATCGACATCACGATGGTGTTTACCGAGATCATGATATTGGCCTTGCTGTCGGCCATCTGACTCAGGTTGACGTGGTTATCGGACATGATGCGGAACATCGTAGAGATACCGCGTTCAGTGCGGCTGGCTACTTTCAGTTTCTCTTTGGCAGCCTTTTCCGCGCCATGTGGAGCAGGTTCGCCGGGAGGCAATGCAGCTACTTTTTCCGGTGCGGGAGCGGGGGCGGCTTCTGGCTGTACATCATCGTCTTTGGCAATCAGTTCCTGCAGGTGCTGGTCTTTCAGCGGCTGGTAGTTCTTGCGTGCGTAGTCGGTAAAATAGCGCACCTGTTGCAGGAAGGCGATATTCTTCTTTCGCCATTCCTTTTTAGAGAGCTTGTTTTCGAACAGCGTATTCAACTCTTTGCGGAGCAATTTGTTTCTTTCATCGAAGTGTTCTCCACCAAGATGGGCCAGGTCTGCGTCGCACAGTATCTGCTCGATCAGGTTGGTAGGGCATTGTGGCCATTGTGTGGCGAGGATGGCGTTTCCTACCTTTTCGATGAACGAGGCATCGGCCTGGTGTTGTTGCAGGAAATCGCCGGCGATCTCCTTACTGATCTTTTCGTGCCAGCGGGCATTGCCACTGGAGTATCCCGTGTCATGGAACCAGGCTGCCACCAGCAATATCCGCCTGTCGGTTTCCGGCAGTTGGTAATAGTCGGCCATGGTAGTGGCGGCTGCTACTACATCTTTCGTGTGATCTATATTGTGGAACAGGAATGCGGGACTGACACGCGTAGCAAAAAAATGCGTCACATATCGTTCGGATTCCTGCAATAATAACTGGCTGTCTGATGCCATACATGCGTTACTTTAGCTGTACAAATTAAGCAATAAAAGATTGTATCTTTAGAAGAATTAATTGTCTGTATCAAGGTTTTAAAGGAACTAATGCCATGAAACGTTCTTATTCTATTTTCTTTTTATCCCTGTTCCTCGTCATTTCCTTCCAGGCCTGCAGCCGGCAGGGGAAGTCTTTCGTTCCACCTATGCCGGGTTACCACGAATCGCATAAGCAGGTGATCGTACTGGACAAAGAGCTGATTGAGATCTCCGGTATGTTTTACCTGCCCGATACCCGGATAGCCGCCATCAATGATGAAGATGGCAAGATATTCCTGATCAATAGTACGACAGGCGATTATACCGTCACCAAGTTTGGCCGCAAGCGCGATTATGAGGATATCGTGATGGTGGGTGATTATTATTATGTACTGGAAAGTAATGGTAATATTCACCGGGTGCCCACGGCGCAGCCCAATACCGAAAATGAGATCGAGTTTCCGCGGGAGAAGAAGATAGAATTTGAAAGCCTGTACCATGATCCCAATCTGGGCAAGCTGGTACTGGTATCGAAGGAGCAGCGCGAGACCAAGAAGGGGGTGATCACTTATACCTTCGATATGGATAGCCTGCAATTCTCGGACACGATCCTGTACGAGATCCGTCGCAAGGAGATCCACAAGTGGCAGAAAGATAATAATGGGCAGTTTAAGCCGTCGGCAGCAGCGATCCATCCTATCCTGAAGCGCTTGTTTATAGTAGCTTCCGTGGGCAAGGGCATCCTGCAAACCACGCTCGATGGCAAGATAGAAGGGGCCTGGCAAATGAATCCGGATCAGTTTCCGCAACCAGAGGGCATCTGCTTTGCCCCCAATGGCGATATGTTCATCTCCAATGAAGGCGCCGATGGTAAAGCTACCATATTGAAATTTCCTTATACGCCGGGCAAGTGATCGCATTAGTCACCTTCACTTAACCCATTATTAACAGTTTCTAATTTTAAGGCAACAAAAAGTTTAGCCTATGTCAAAATTGACGCAGGTTATTTGTATACAAATAAGACCTTCACACCCGTGAATATTCGTAACGAAGCATATAACAAAGCATTTGGCGCCAACCTGAAAAGGTTGAGAACTGCCAAGAAACTCTCCCGCGAGGCACTGGCCGCTCAGGCAGGCATTGAACCTAAACAGGTATACAGGATCGAGGTAGGCGAAAGCAGCCCTACCATTGCTACTGTAGTCACCATTGCCAATGCCATGAGCATGCATCCGAAGAAAATGTTCGACTTTGAATTCGACTTTAAGGCCGGAGGACTGTAGTCTGTACGTAAGGTGAGATAAAAAAATACATCCTGGCCCTTGCGTGGCACCAGGATGTAAACAGATTTTTATTGTATATGCTTAGATAACGGCCTGCTTCTTTTCTTCTTTCTTAGTGTCAGGCTCCTGTTCTTCTTCGAGATTGATCGCTACGCGCAAACCTTTGAGTCCACTTACGCCTTGCAACTCTTCGAGGTCAAACTTCTGCACTTCACCTTTCAGCAAACCCTGGTTTTGCAGGAACTCTACGTACTCGAGGTATTCCTGTGCTTCCTGTGGCTGTGAATAGACGATGGCGATGGTACCGGGCTGTGTCAGCCTTTCGTTGGAGTCTTTTACATGCACCTTGTCGATCCGCTTCTTGATGATCTCATAGCGAATGTTGTAGGCACCGTCTACATCGAACTTTCTTTCGGCCGTACGGAAGCTGATGGAGATCGGGTGGCTGTGTGCCAGGATCAGCTGACTGGTTTGTAAACGCAGCGGTAGCTCCTTCTCCAGTTTGTGGGTCAGGCGGGCCGCCTTGGCCAGGGTACTGAGTTGCCAGATCTTCAGGTTCTTCAGGTAGAAGAAGTCGAATTTCTTATCGGGACTGATCGATTGTCCGATGTATATATTAAAGTCTACCCCATCCGTCACAAAACGTTCGAAGTAGTGGGGGAATATCTTTTGGGCAGCTTCCTGTTCGCGGTCGATAAACCTGGCTACGGCGGTGTTGATGGTGGTGATGCTGTCTTCATATTCTTTCCGGTGGTGATACACCATTTCGACCGGCGAATTGATCGCATCGAAGTAACGGTTGATCTCGCGGTTGAGCGAAGGCAGGATGGACTGTAAGTGCTTGAACAGGTTGATGAGCTCCACCTTCAGGAATTGCAGGATGGCGATCTCTTCGTCGGCAAACAGAATGTTGGACACGGAGTGTTTGAACTTCTGCAGCTTGAAGGAGGTTTCATCCAGCAGCGGGAAGGGATGTTCTTTCTTCGCCAGCTGTACAATGTCGTGCGCCAGGTTGAGCTGTTCGAGCAGGTCGAGCTGGATGGCATTGTTCCGTTCTACCGAAGAGTTGCGGATATCGATGGCCCCGTACATCGGGTATACATTCTGGAACACGATGGGCTCGATCTTGACTTGCTCGCCTTTGCTTTTGCGGGTCAGGTAGCGCAGGGCTTCTTCGGTGAACCTCCACTCGACTGCATCCTGTACGGCGGTGAACTGATCTTTGATTACCCGATCGACCTGGTGGTCGAGGTTCTCCTGGCTTTTTTCCATGGCCAGTTTGAACAGGGGGATCGCAGGTTCAATGCGTGCAATATGCGACTGATTGAATATGTTGGGCTCTTCGCTCACGATCAGCAATACGCCCAGCATATCGTGGTTATCGGCGAAAAGCGGGCAAATGATGGCGCTTTTGTATCCCAGTTCGGCCAGCATGACCATGAAGGGATGACGCATCACCGCTTCATCGTTGATGTTGGGGATCAGCAGAGGACGTTCGGAATTCTTGAACGCCTTGGTGACGGCCTGGTAGATAAACTGCAGCTGCTCGGGCGTGGGTTCTTTTTTAGTACCACGATCAATGTTGGAGCTGCTGAATATTTCGGACAATACCAGGTGGTTGTTGACCCGGAAGAACGGCTTGATGGCGGTATTGACGCCATGGAGGCCGATCAGGTTCTGCACTTGTTCCTGCAACTCAGCAAATACATGTTTGTCGGAAAACGTGTGCAGATCGAGCAGGCGATTACGAATGATATTCAATACCTCGCGCTGGGTAACATCGCGCAGGCGGAGGATGATCATGCCTTCAAACTCAAAAAGACTGAGGGGCAACATTTCCTTCAGGGCTTCGAGCGACATCAGGTCGGTTACATCGTGGCAATGGGCGCCGCAATCGATGGGCAGGTGTGGCAGGTCGCCTTTCACCTTTACCTCAATAAAACGGGCGTCGAGCTCCAGCTCTGTGTAGGTGTCGAGACCAGTATCCGGGCATTTCACCTCGTATACGCTGGTCATGACACCATTATTAATATTGGTATTGAAGTAGCGGTTGAGGATCATTTGGTAAGCACCAACAATCTTCTCACTGTGCATCCTGTCTTCCGTTTCACAGTTGGGCATTTTGATCTTGTTGCCAGCCGTATCCAGGAAATCCTGTTGCATTTTGCTGGAAGCGTAGAACATGGTGAACTGGAAGGGAATGGCAGCTCCGTACAGGTCTTCTTTATCAGACAGGGTGACGGGGAATACCGTCGCCATCAGTTGTTCGATCAGTTCTTTGTGTGTATCGAGCAGGCTGAGATCACGGATTGGTTCCAGGAGCTCCGGGTGCTGGTATACTTTATTGAGCAGGTCCTTATATAAGTTACCGATGCCCGACCTCCCCTCGCGTACGGTCTTCTCCAGCTCCCTGATCAGCGGCCGGAACGACAGGGATGAAGTAATGGGACTGCTATGTGTAGATGTTTTGTCCATGTAATTTCAAATATTTTGTTTTTCTGGCTATGCTATACAAGGGTAGACGGTCGGTCAAGTCGGATATTGTAAAAGTAGGATTTTTTTATAGGGACAGGCTTACCCGAATCCGGGGTGTTTTAATGTCAAATTAATAACACGGGGGGTACCCAAATGTTGAACCAAAAGGTACAAGAAGTGGTAACCTTCCGGAAACCTTGTACAAAAAAGGATACCCGCAAGCGCCACATAGTATTGATTTATAATTGATTATAAAAAATCTGACACTCATTGCCCCAATCAATGCTGCGTACGGCCCCTGGCTGCCAAACAGGCTATTTTCCCGAGCAGGATGACAGGTTACGCAATCAGGAATCTGCCAATAAGGCTAGCGGTGACCGTTGGCGGGTAGTTTACCGAATAGTTTTGGCGATGCTTTTCTGAAAATAGCGGCAAGCGGGCTGCAGGCCGCACTCTTCGCATTTGGGGTTGCGGGCTACGCAAACATAGCGGCCATGCAGGATGAGCCAGTGGTGGGCTATATGCACCAATTCTTTGGGAATGTACTGTAGTAGCTGCTTTTCTGTGGCCAACGGCGTGGTGGCGCCCACCGTGAGGCCAATACGGGCCGATACGCGGAATACATGCGTATCTACTGCCATATTGGGTTGCTGGTCGACGACGGAGGTGATGACATTGGCTGTCTTCCGCCCCACACCGGGCAGCAAGATCAATTCCTCGACCGTCAGGGGGATTTCGCCATGAAACTTCTCCATCAGCATGTTGGCCATGCCGATGAGGTGTTTCGTCTTGTTGTTTGGATAAGAGATGCTTCTGATCAGCGGAAAGAGCTCGTCAAAAGTGGCTTTAGACAAGGTGGCCGCGTCGGGATACCTTTCGAAGATAGCCGGCGTGGTCATATTGACCCTTTTGTCGGTGCATTGGGCTGATAAGATAACCGCCACCAGTAACTGGTAGGGATTGTCGTATAATAACTCCGTCTCCGCATTGGGAGCATGTTCCTGAAAATAGCTGATGACGAAGTTAAAACGATCTTTCCGTGTCATTCGGTTATGAGAATGACGGCGAAATTACGGGAAGTGAATCAATAATTGCAAGGGCCGTAGATTACTCTACGGATGCAGTTACTGATTCGCGTGCGTAGTTAAGGATGTTTAAAATAACCTGCGGCCTGGGGGATTCAACGATCCTGTTGAGGCTTTTTACAGATGTCTTCAATACTTCTAATTTCTCGCGAAGAGTCCAATCTTCTTGCAATGCGGTTTCGATTGCTGCGGTTTTCTCTGGAGAGGTTTCATTATACAAATACTGTATGAGCTCCTCTGGTGTAAAGAGAATCATAGGCAATTCCATTTATGTCCTAAAAAATAGTCCGAAAGAGTCAATTTCGGAGTCCGTCCGATTTATAAACGCTGGCTGGGGTCTTGTTATTGTATAGGATTCGGAAATTGGAGGAGTCGTTGCTTAAATCGAACACCAAGGTAGATAAAATAATCTAATAATAATAGCGGCTTTTATACAGCCTGGCTGTGAAAGTCGGGCCTGGCACTGCATCCGACAGCCTGGCGGGCAAGGTTTCCAATGACGTGCAAGTAGTTGTAAATGAACCAGCTTATGGCTATCTGGCAGCGGTAAACCGAGGGGGGAGTAGCGTTGAAAGCCGGATATCGGGGCTATTTATTGCTTTTCGGCAGGCGGTTCGGGGAGAATGAAGAGGTCTTCATTGTCTCTTTTCATCCAGTATTTTTCACGGGCATATTTTTCCAGCGTAGCGGGATCGGACTTCAGTTGTTCGAGTTCTTTTTTGGTGTTCTCTATTTGTCCGAGGAAAAAGTCGCGGCTCTTTTCGAGCTTGTGCAGTTCACTCTTGTGCTTGAAGTGGGTAGTGATGATATCCTGATCATCGAAGAAGCACAACCATACTGCAAACACCAATCCGGTCAGGAGGTATTTATTCTTAAGCCAGGCGGGTATTTGTTGCAACAGCTTCATGGTCCTTCTTCTTTGTGTGATATCTGAAAAAAGGGAAAGGCAGGAAGTCAGCACCAAGGGTCCTGACTTCCTGCCCTTGTCCTATAATTATCTACCAAATTTAATTCTTCCTTTAGGATAAACCGCGTTCTCCGCCAGCAATTCTTCGATGCGGAGCAGTTGGTTGTACTTAGCCATACGGTCGCTACGGCTGGCAGAACCAGTCTTGATCTGTCCGCAATTGAGGGCTACGGCCAGGTCAGCGATGGTCGTGTCTTCTGTTTCACCGCTGCGGTGGCTCATGATGGTGTTGTAACCATTGGTTTGTGCCAGTTGTACCGCATTGATGGTTTCTGTTACGGTACCGATCTGGTTCACCTTGATCAGGATACTGTTGGCGATACCTTTATCGATACCTTCCTGGAGACGCTTTACGTTGGTAACAAACAGGTCATCACCTACCAGCTGGCATTTGCTGCCGATTGCTTTGGTCAGGTTCAGCCAGCCATTCCAATCGTCTTCTGCCATACCGTCTTCGATAGAAACGATGGGGTATTTCTTAGCCCAATCAGCCCAGAAAGCCACCATTTCATCGCTGCTGATGGATTTGCCGGAGCTTTTGTGGAATTTATAGCTGTTGGTCTTTTCGTCGAACATTTCTGTGGTAGCAGCGTCCATGGCGATACCGATCTGCTCGCCGGGTTTGTAACCTGCGAGGGTGATGGCTTCCAGTACGGTTTCGATGGCTTCTTCATTGCTCTTGATATCAGGAGCGAAACCACCTTCGTCACCTACGTTGGTGCTGTATCCTTTTTTCTTCAGTACGGTCTTCAGGTTGTGGAAGATCTCCACACCCCAGCGAAGGCCTTCGCTGAAGGAAGGAGCGCCGATGGGAACGACCATGAACTCCTGGAAATCGATCTTGTTATCGGCGTGCATACCACCGTTGAGGATGTTCATCAGGGGCATGGGCAATACGGTAGCGTTAACGCCGCCGAGGTAACGGAAGAGGGGCAGGTTGCTTTCCTGAGCGGCAGCGTGTGCTACGGCCATAGATACCGCGAGGGTAGCGTTGGCGCCCAGTTTGGCTTTATTTTCGGTGCCGTCGATCTGGATGAGTTGAGCATCGATGAACGCCTGCTTAACTACCTCTACTCCGATCAGTTGGTCGGCGATGATATCATTTACATTCTTTACGGCTTGCAATACGCCTTTACCTACATACACTTTCTTGTCGCCATCACGCAGCTCTACCGCTTCGTGCTTACCGGTAGAAGCTCCGCTGGGTACCGCAGCGCGGCCAATGATGCCGTTATCGGTAACTACATCTACTTCTACAGTAGGATTACCACGACTGTCTAATATTTGTCTTGCATGAATGTCGGCAATGTAACTCATGATTCGTTGTTTGTTATTTGCTGTTGGTTTTAAAAATAGGCTGGCAAACGCTCGTTAGTGCACGCGGCGTCTTTGCCAGACGCTGCGTTCGGATGGCAAAGAAACGAAGTTTATATTAATTAATGCTTACGGAGCTTAGCTTATCCTATCCTCGAGGTCGGATAATACGGCCAGCCACTCCCCGGGTTCGTCGCCTTCTTCCTGCCAGAGATCGCGCAATTCGGAGTTATTGCGTACCCGGTCGATGACCTTTTTCATGCGGGCGAGGTCTTGCGACACGAGCGGACCAGCCTCTGTTTTGGCGAGCCAGTCTTCTGCCCCTTCGGGGAAATCTTCCGATTGTTTGCCTTTTGCAGCGGCAACAAACTCTATTGCGGCAAGTACCGCTACGCTATCATCTACTTCGAGGTAATTTTCTTCTGGTAATACGGCTACTCTGTCCAGGATCTCATTGATTACTTTCACTCCATTGTCTTCCACTTCGATCACGAAATCCAGTGCGGCGTCATTCTCAAAGTTTCTGTGTCCCCAGGTTCCCATCGTTGATATTATTATTGGTTAATGATCTAAATACTTCTTCCAGGCTTTGGGTTCCGGATTGCAGTGAAACTATATTGAGGTTCTGTTGCAAAGCAAGTTCCATCAGCTGGCGTCGGGCCTCCTGCATATTATGGCAAAAGAGTTCCCATTCGTACGTGCTTACCTTGTTTACGGACCGTACACTGCTCAGCCGCTCGAGCCAGGCCGGCTCCAGCGCTTCCCGGAAGGATACTTTCAATACTTCTTCCTTTTCGGGCTGATTGATCAGTTGGTCGACGTTGTTATCGGCTACCAGTCTTCCACGATTGATGATCACCACGCGGTCGCAGATCGCTTCTACTTCCTGCAAAATATGCGAAGAAAAGAGTACTGTTTTCTGCTGGCCGAGCTTTTTGATCACTTCCCGGATCTCGATGATCTGGTTGGGATCGAGCCCTGTAGTAGGCTCATCGAGGATCAATACTTCCGGATCGTGAATAAGGGCGGCGGCAAGGCCTACCCGTTGTTTATATCCTTTTGACAGTTGACCCACGCGTTTTTTGCTTTCCAAAGTAAGGCCAACAGTTTCGATTACTTCTTCTATCTTTTTCTTTTTGTCGGCTACGCCGTGTACGTCGGCAATGAATTCGAGGTATTCGCGCACGTACATGTCAAAGTACAGTGGATTGGCTTCCGGGAGGTACCCGATCTTCTTTTTACTGTCGAGGGGGTGTTTCAGCACATCAATGCCGCAAACGGTCACGGCTCCATCATCCGGTTGGAGATACCCGGTGATGATCTTCATGGTAGTGGATTTTCCGGCTCCGTTGGGTCCCAGGAACCCCACGATCTCTCCTTTATCAACTTTAAAGGTGATCGCATCAACAGCCTTTTGCTCACCATATTTCTTGGTAAGCTGGTTTACTTCAATTGACATGGTAGCAAACCTACAAAAACCAAAGGGAAGATTTTAATTTTCGAGGCCCGAGTTTCTAAAGTTCAGACGGATATAACCTCCTGGTTCAGCTTATGATAGCCGGATTCCAGGAAGTTCGTCGGAAAATACGGAAGTACGCTGACCAACTGCGGCGGCCCTTGCCGGGCATCCTGGTATTTTTACAGGTCGTCGTAGCGGTATACGGGGTCGATATCGGCGCCGGCCTCAATATCCAGCAAAGGCTTTATGATGCCATCACTGAGGCGGTATACCCATCCGTGGAGATGTGGCCGGTTGTGCTCTTTCCAGGCGCGTTGTACAATGGACGTTTTGGCCAGGTTGCGCAATTGCTCCATGACGTTCAACTCTACGAGCCTGTCTACCCGTTTGTCTTCATCGCCCACGGCATCGAGCTCGGCCCGGTGTAAGCGGTACACATCTTTGATATTTCTCAACCACATGTTCAATACCAGCTTGAAGTCGTGATTGGTCATGGCTGCTTTTACGCCACCACAACCGTAGTGACCACAAACAATGATATCTTTTATTTTTAGGTGATTGACGGCATAGTCGAGCACGGCCAGCAGGTTGGTATCGGTATTGACAACCAGATTGGCCACATTGCGGTGTACAAATAATTCGCCGGGCATCGTATTGGTGATCTGATTGGCAGGTACGCGGCTATCACTGCATCCTATCCACAGAAACTCTGGCTGTTGTATATTTTCAAGCCGGCTGAAGAAATCCGGATCATCCTGTACTTTTTCGGCCGCCCAGGCTTTGTTCTCGAGTAGTAGTCTTTCCGCAAGTTTCATAGCCGTCTTATTTAATGATGCTGTAAGATAACAAAAAAAACCAGGCATCACTGCCTGGTTCTATCATTGTCATACTATTAAGATCTGCTATTTCAGCAGGGCCTGATAAATGGCTTCGTGTACTTTGGGGCGAACGTTGAGGCGCCCGAACTTATTCGGATCGGGACTATTGACGCGGTTCGACAAGAAAATATACGTCAGGTTGTACTTGGGATCGATCCAGAAGCAAGTACCTGTAAAACCGGTGTGGCCGTAGGTGAGCGGTGATGCCGACAAGGTTGGATAAGGCTCTTTCCGGGTGGCGTTGTCTTTTTCTGGCTTGTCGAATCCAAGACCGCGACGGCTGATATTGCTGTGGTAGCCGGTGAAATAATCGACGGTGGCTTTGCTGAAAAAATTCTGCCCGTTCAACACGCCTCCATTCAACAACACTTGCGAGAGAATGGCGAGATCATAGGCATCGCTGAACAAACCGGCGTGACCCGCTACGCCACCAAACATAGCGGCACCTGGATCATGCACATCGCCCCAGATCAGTTGCTGGCGGAAGCCTGCTTCTTTTTCGGTGGGCGCGATATTGTTCAGCTGAAAGCGCTCGCGTGGGCGGAACCCAGTGGAAGCCATACCCAACTTATCATAGAAGGTTTGCTTTACGTATACTTCGAGCGGCATGCCGGTAATGGATTCTACGACTTTGCCGAGGAAGATAAAATCATTATCGCTGTAGATGTATTTATTACCGGGCTCCAGTGCGCTGGTGAGGATACGGCTATAGATCGTATCTACCCAATCGTTGCGCATGAACATATGATCGGCTACGCGTACGGTATGGGTTGAATCGGCCTTCAGCGCATAAAACTTCCAGTTGGGGCTACTGTTGTCGCTTACATTGACCGTCTCTCTATAAAAAGGAATGAAAGATTTTAGTCCGGCCTGGTGCAGGATTACGTCCCATAGTTTAAGGTTCTCTTTGTTGGAACCTTTCACCCAAGGCAGGTAATCGCCGAGTGTTTTTTGCAGGTCGAGCTTTCCTTCGTCGTACAGTTTCATCACAGACACGGTAGTAGCCATGATCTTCGTGACGGAGGCCAGATCATAAATAGTTTCGGGATACACCGGCTCGGTGCTGTCGTAGGTCAGGTAACCGTAGGAACGTTCAAATACTACTTTACCATCTTTTGCGACCAAAACCACGGCGCCGGGAATAGCCTGCTGGCGGATGGCGTCGGTAACGATCGAGTCGATCTCATTGCTCATTTGCGCCTGACGGAATCCGAGTGAACCGGCCAGGGCGGTAGGCAATGCTTGCTTCGCAACGATACCATCACCATATTTGAAAGCATCACATACAGTTACCGGCAGTTTTCCTTTGGCGGTAAGGCGACCGGCGACGAGGTCGGCGGCGACGGTTTGTGTGATGTCGTCATCTTCGTAGCAAGCTACCACTACCTTGGCATCGCACAGGTTTTTGACTGCATAGGGATTGCCAAAGGCCAGGTTGATGGTCTTGTGTTGCTGCTGCAATCCTTTGATGAGGTCGATGGCGGCGGTGCTGATGCCGAAATTATTGGCGGGATAGCGGGCGTAGTTGTGCATGCCGACGATTACGACGTCGTAGCGATCTTTGAACAACTGCAGCATGGGGGCTACTTTATCGGCGTCGAGGCGATAGTCGAAGTAGTATACCTGGGCGTCGTAGTCTTTCCGGATCTGTTCTGCAAATACATTGTCTTTGGTAAGACCAAATCCAACGTAGGCAACGCGCTTGCCTTTGGACAGTGGGAATACTCCGTAATCATCATTGCGCAGCAGGGTCAGGGCCTTTTCGGCGATGAGGCGGCGCATTTCATTGGTTTTGCTATTGAGGTCTTCTGTCAGGTTTTTGGTTTCGATCGGCTTGAGGCTTGCCAGTCCGTACTGATATTTGGCATGCAGTACTTTCTTGACGTGGGCATCGATCGCCGACCAGGAGAGCTTGCGTTTGCGGATGGCCTTCAGGATCTTGTCGATGCTGCCGGGAATATCGCCAGGCAGGCAGAGCATGTCGTTGCCGGCGATGATCGCCTGGAGGGAGGCTTCGCCATCGGGGTAATATTTCGCTACGCCTTTCATTTCAAGGGCATCGGTAAAGGTGAGACCGTTGTAACCAAGCTCTTTGCGGAGCAGGTCGGTCACACTTTTCTTTGAAATGGAAGTGGGCTTGTTGGCGGTATTGTCGATGGCGGGGATGGAGAGGTGTGCGATCATGACGCTGCCTACTCCTGCCTTGAATATTTCACGGAAGGGATAGAGTTCAAGTGAATCCAGTTCTGCCTTTGACTTGTTGATGATGGGGAGGTCGTAGTGAGAATCGACCGACACGTCGCCGTGGCCAGGGAAGTGCTTGGCGCAGGCCATGGTGCCTACGTCCTGCATACCCTTCATGTATTGAATGCCGTATTCGGCTACGCGGTATTTGTCTTCTCCGAAGGAGCGATCGTTGATGACCGGGTTGTTGGGATTGTTGTTGATGTCTACCACCGGTGCATAGTTGACCTGGATGCCGATGCGCTTGCACTGTTCGCCCACGAGGCGGCCATATTGGTAAATGAGGGCGGGATCCTGGACGGCGCCCATCATCATCTGGCGGGGCAGGCCGATCACGGAGTCCATGCGCATGCCGAGGCCGTTTTCACCATCGATGCAGACGAGCAGGGGTGTTTGCGCGATGCTCTGGTAGTAATTGATGAGGGTTGCCTGTTTAATCGGGCCTCCCTGGAAGAGGCAGATAGACCCGATATTGTATTTACGTACCGCTTCTTCGATTTCCTTTTCGTAGAAGGTGACGGTGCGGTTGGGTCCGATCGATGACAGGCGGAGTACCATCAACTGGGCGACCTTCTGTTCTTTGGTGAGGGTTTTGAAGACGCTGTCGACCCAATGATTTTCGGGCAGGAAGGAAGAACGCTGTGCCTGTGCAGCGGTGATACCTAGTAAGATGAGCGCAAACAATAGGATTCTCTTCATGATAATGTACTTATGAAACGATTTTAGCCGCTGAAATTAAGAAGAAACACCCACAAAAGGCTAGTGCCAGGGCTATTATGGAGGCAATTTTAACCTTCTGTGCGCCCTTGTTCGGGAAGCGCTTTTTGGGGTGATGGAGTAGCTTGTACAACGTGCAGATACCCGCAGGGAGCGGGTGTGCGTGGGGTGATAGCGTAATGCCGCAGGGTGTTGATGGGAGTTCGGTGCGAGGTTTTGGGGGGCTGTACGTTTGGGGGGTGCTAATTAGATTGGAGCAAAGTCATTGGAAAGTATTTACCTGAAATTGGGTCAGCAACTCCAGGCAAGGGGGACGCAGGCGGCCAGCGGCGTGGAAGAGGTGCGCCGGTTGCCGGCCAGCATTACGCCTCCCAAAACAGGCTTAATTCCCAATTTGAGAATACCTGTCCTGTCCTGGGAACGGATTTGGCGGAAACAGGCCTATTTCCCGTTTAAAACAGTTTGGCACGCGGGTTGAAATTACCTAACCGGTTTTTCATAGGATATTGGACTAAGACGGGGTTGAATTTCTATTCAGACCCTTTTTTCTTTTTATAGGGCTCCCAGCCCAGGTTTGGTCACTAGCGACGAGTACGTTAAATTTGACCTATGTCGATTGCCAGCAAATACCGCCCTCACTATACTTACTCAGATTATATTCTTTGGAAAGGAAATTGGGAGTTGATCGAGGGCATGCCGTATGCCATGAGCCCTGGCCCCAGTATTCTTCACCAATATGTGAGCGGAAGGCTACTTTGGGTTTTTCATAAAGCTATCACCAAGGGTGGTCAACATTATCAAATTTCCTTACCAATAAATTGGAAGATCGATGACAAGTCGGTCGTTCAGCCCGACCTGTTGGTACTTTACAAACCTGTCGATTCGGGAGAATACCTGGAAAGTACGCCGGCACTGGTGGTCGAGGTGCTTTCTCCTGCTACTGCCTTTAAAGACCGGCATGAAAAATTCGAGTTGTACGAGCAGTCGGGGGTTAGATATTACCTCATCGTTGACCCTTCCATTAATAAGATTGAAGTGTATCAACTTATCGATGGCCAGTACCAGCCTGCCGCCGTTACCCCATCTCAATTTTCGTTCACCCTTGAAGAGGGATGTGAGCTAGCGGTAGATTTTGCCAAGACCTGGGATTAGGTCTCTTTCTCCCACCAATTATTCCCGTATTTTCGCTGCCAAATAAGGAGACTGTAGATTGCCAGACATTATTCATTTATTACCCGATAATATTGCTAATCAGATAGCTGCAGGTGAGGTGATCCAACGCCCCGCCAGCGCTGTCAAAGAATTGTTAGAGAATGCCGTGGACGCAGGCGCCACCGAGATACGCCTGCTCATTGCCGATGCCGGCAAACAGCTGATCCAGGTGATCGACAACGGCAAGGGCATGAGCGAGACCGATGCCCGCATGTGCTTCGAACGTCACGCGACTTCCAAGATCCACGAGATCGACGACCTGTTCCGCATCCGCACCATGGGTTTCCGCGGTGAGGCCCTGGCCTCCATTGCCGCCGTGGCCCAGGTAGAACTCAAGACCAAACGTACCGAAGACACGACCGGCACCTATATAGAAGTAGAGAACAGTATGGTGAAGAAGCAGGAACCCATTGCCGCCAACACCGGCACCAGCTTCGCCATGAAGAACCTCTTCTTCAACATCCCCGCCCGCCGCAACTTTCTCAAAAGTAATGCTGCCGAAACGAGGCATATCGTGGATGAGTTCATCCGCGTAGCCCTGTCTTTCCCGGATATCTTTTTCTCGCTCAGTTCCAATGGGCAGGAAATGTTTCACCTGGAGCGTGGCACCCTCAAACAGCGCATTGTACAAGTGCTGGGTAATACTTACAACGCCAAGCTGGTAAACGTTCAGGAACAAACCGACTACCTGAATATCTACGGCTTTGTCGGCAAGCCCGAAACGGCCAAGAAGACAAGAGGTGACCAGTACTTCTTCGTCAACAACCGTTTCATCCGCAGTCCTTACCTCAACCATGCGGTGATGAGCGCCTACCAGGAGATGATCGCGCCCGACAGCTTCCCGCTCTATGTGCTTTTCATCGACCTCGACCCTTCGCAGGTGGACATCAACGTGCACCCCACCAAGCAGGAGATCAAGTTTGAAGACGAGAAGATCGTATATGCCTTTGTGCAGGCGGCAGTCAAGCACTCTCTGGCGCAATTCAGTGTGACGCCCACCCTGGAATTTGACCTCGACCCCAACATCCAGCAACTGGATGCCATCAATAAGCCTTTTACCAACGAGCAGAAGGAAGCCGCTTCTTCCTCCCCCTTGTTCAAGAACTTCAGTGAGCGGCACCAGTCGCACTTCATTCAGCCAACCAATAAAAGCGAGCTGAAGCACTGGAAGGATTTCTACGAAGGGGCCGACCGGCCTGCTGGTGGCGGCAATAGCCAAGATAGCCAGGATACGGCCATGGGCCAGGAAGGTGGTAAGAAATTCGAGTCGTTGCTGGATCAACTCAGGAAACCGGAAGGTTCCGGCTCCTCGCTGGGTGGCTTCAGCAGCCTGGGCAGCACACCGGCCGCTGGCGGTTTTGGAGCTTATGCATCGCCGGGTCAGGGAAGGCTGGAACTTGTCGTCAATGAACATGCCCCCCTTACACAACTTCACCAGGTTTATATTGTAGTACCCACCAATCGTGGGTTTATCCTCGTGCACCAGCAGCTGGCGCATGAGCGTGTGCTGTACGAGCGGTTTGTACAGGTGGGCGCCGATAAAGCCATGGCTACCCAGCGCAGCCTGTTTCCCGTCACCCTGCAACTCTCGGTGCAGGATGCCGTATTGATGAATGACCTGATGGGTGACCTCAATCAATTGGGTTACCTGATCGAGCCATTCGGCAATCAGTCTTTTGTGATTCAGGGAACGCCGGCCGACCTGGAACAGGGTAATGAAAAGATGATCATCGAAAACCTGCTGGAACAATACAAACATTTCAGCAGTGACCTCAAATTCTCCAAGCGCGAAAAGCTGAACCGTTCGCTGGCCTGGCAACAGGCTATCAAGCCCGGCACGTCGCTTTCCGAGAAGGAGATGCGCAGCCTCATCGATGACCTGTTCAAATGCCAGCAGCCAAATGTGACCGCAGGTGGCAACCCCACATACATCGAATTCAAGCGCGACTATCTCGAACAGCTATTTAAGCGATAACAGCTGTTTTCCGCCGGTAGCCTTTTTCTTCTCCTCCCACAGGTTGTACCGGAGGTAGAACTGTAATGCCCTGTTCTTTTCGAACGTGAAGGGCGTACCGGGCATCAACTGACTGCTGATGTAATTGGTGAGGGCCTGGTTGTAACGCAGTCCTACCGTAAACTTATTGAAGTAATAATTGGCATCCAGCAGCACCCTGAACTCGCTGGTGTTCATCTTGGCCGTCAGCGAGTCGTTGCGAAAGCGGCTGTAGGTTTGTGTTATTTGTTCGCCCGCGCCAGGCACCCATTTCCGGTCTTCGGTCATTGCTACCCCACTCAGCATGGACGAGAACTGTATGCCCGTACCCATGTAGAAACCGGGGAATGGGCTGTGGTGTACGCTTACCGGCACGTTGAAATAATACAACTTCCGCGCATAGACCGAACTGGTCACGGTATAGTTGGGATTGGACCGTGTGTAGTACGACAGCAGGGTTGTTGGGATGAACTGCGGCGATAGCAGCTGCGCCTCTGTCTGGAAGAAGGTCTTCTCGGTGACATGGTATTGCAGGTGCGGCGAGGGCAGGTAATCCGACACTGTATTGTGCCCTGCCCATACGTTGTAACCCATTGCCTTCTGATCGCCCAATGGGAATGCTAGCGGCAGGCTGAAGCCTATCGCAAAAGTTCCTGCCTGGGCGGAGTGCTGGATCTTTCTTTGGGACACTTTAGAGACTTTCTCGGGCAGTCCCGCTTTCTTTCTGGCGTAATCTTTCTCGATCGTGGTTCCGGGGGGCAACACAGGCCGGCTCTTGTTGGCATCATATTCAGGCGCCTGCACAAGGGTCGCGTTCAGGTCCGGCGGTTGTGGTTGCGTGGTAGCAACACCGCTCAACCGGTTACTGGTAGTAGTTGCGTTGGTGCCGGATTGATCCGGCTTGCTGGAGGCCTTCTTGTCGTTCTGTTCTTGCGTACGTTGATTGCGTGTAATTATTGCTTCATCGGCGTTGGGTTCGTGGCTGTTGTTGTTATCCTTCCTGTTGTGCTTTCCGATCATGATGGGTACCGATGCCGGGTTACTGGCTTTGTTGCTACCGGCTGCCAGCGCATTGCCTTTGCGGACGGGCGGGGCAGCTTCGCTTTGTACGGCCAGGTCTTCATCATGCAACAGGGCAGGCTCGCCCCGGGCTGGTGCGGGCTTGTTGTCGGGCGCTGAAGAGCTTTGTGCGCCGTCGGCCGGGATTGATGCGGTCGTTGGATGCGCTGGTCCCTCACTGCTCCGGTCGACGCCGTTGCGGTCTTTGGCGGATGCCTCGCCGCTTGCAGTTGCCTGCCGGGTACCATCATTCGTGGTGGTCTGCGCAACGCCGGTGCTATCTGGCTTGTCAAACAGCTGGCGACCTGACAACCAGGTACCCAGGAACAACACACCAGCAGCGATCATAAACAGCCACCAGCGCCTGCGGCCAGGCATGGCGCCTCCTTTTGGCGTTTCATTATCCAACAATTTTCTCATCTCTTCCCAGGAGGGGTCTACCTCTCCGGGAGGTGGCAAATTTTGCAGTTTCTCTGCCAAGTGCCTTTCGTATGGATGACGTTCGTTCATTACGGGCTACACTTGCAAGGTTTGTAATAAATGTTGCAGTTGTTTTCTGGCTTCACTCAGGTGCCATTTGCTGGTTCCTTCACTGATCCCCAACAGGGCGCCTATTTCCCGGTGGTTGTATCCTTCGACGACGTAGAGGTTGAAAACCCCTTGCGTTGCCGGCGATAATTTACGCACTAACTGTAAGAGCTCTTGTGCGCTCATGCGCTGCACGGCATCGGCATCGATGGCAGGTTCTTCTACTTTTTCCAACTCTATCTGGGTGTGGAATTTTTCACGCTGCCGGATGAAATCGATGGCCGTGTTGACAATGATCTTACGTATCCAGGTGTATAGGGAGGCTCTCGCCGGATCATAGGTATGTATGTTCTTGTATACCTTGAGAAAGCCATTGTGCAATACCTCGATGGCATCTTCCTGGTTACGGGTGTAGCGCAGGCAAATAGAGCCCATGGGGCCATAGAATTGTTTATACAACTGTTCCTGTGCCCTGCGGTCGTTTTTTATACAACCGCTGATCAGCTCCGTATCGGCAATACTATTTGCCAAATAAGCCTGTGTTTGTGTTATTGCAATTCATATCCGTCAAGCGTAGGTACCGTCTTTTCCCGAACGGGAATCCAACAGCAAATATTGCAGATATGATGATTGCAGCTACGTTTTATGCCTGCCTTAAACTGTTAATTAATACGTAAAATTAGATCGGGAGCGTTGGGTGGTTGCCCGGAATTAGAAAGAAATAAATGGGTTCGGCCGAATAATTCTTCCGGCTGGCAGCATAAAATGGCTGATCTGTAGAAAAAAGCGGGGCGATCGCCCGTGAAAAGCATTGAGATGTGGGCTTTAGGCGTGGCCGTCGTGGGTCGGCAGGGTAACGGGAAGCATTCTGTATAGCCCATCCCGATTACCCTTCCGTATGACTATCCTGAAACCGGGGTTGTTTGCAGGGCTTTGGTCAGCTCAGCTTCATTGGTCAGGTCGAGGCGCAGTGGCGTGATCGACACATAACCATTCTCTACTGCATAGCGGTCGGTACCTTCTTCCGCCGGCTCCAGGGGGAATACGGTAAACCAATAATGTTTGCGCCCCATGGGGTCGATGCCGGGAACGATCTTTCCATCGTACAACCGCACCGACTGGCGGGTCCATTGCAAACCAATGGGGTCGGGTGGAAAGTTGATATTGACGAGGTTGAGGTGTGGATTGTCGATCACTGCCTCGAGCGCCTTTTCTACAAACGGCGCCAGCTTGTCGAAATCAGGCTCCGTTTTACCGGCGGGCGTACTGAGTGCAATACCTTTCATCCCCAAGAGCACGGCCTGTTTGGCCGCCGCCAACGTACCGGAATGCCACATAGCATTACCGAGGTTGGGCCCCATGTTGATGCCCGAGAGCACCACATCGGTCTTGGCCCAGATATGCGTGCCCAGGGCCACACAATCGGCTGGGGTTCCATTGACGCGGTAAGCTTCCAACCCATCGAAGGCAATGGGTGATTTCTTATAGTATAAAGGGCGCGTAGCGGTGATCGCATGCCCCATGGATGACTGTTCCACATCAGGCGCCACCACCTGTACTTCGCCAAATTTCAGGGCAATCTTTGCCAGGGCAGCTATACCCGGACTATAAATGCCATCGTCGTTGGTAACAAGTATTCTCATTCCCCAACTGCCAATAAGATTGTGCCAGGCATTGTGGTATGCATTTATTAGTGAAGCGAGTAAAACCAACTACATACAACATGAAATACATTAAACTCCTGCACAATCCTACGGCTGGCGAAGAGGATCACACCCGGAAAGAGCTGACGCCCCTTATTGAAGAGGCGGGTTGGGAATGTAGATATTCATCTACAAAAGAAAAAGGATGGGATAAGATTGAACCCGATACGGAGTTCGTGGTGGTAGCGGGTGGTGATGGCACCATCCGGAAAGCAGCGTTAACTTTACTGGAGCGTAAATTTTCCGACAAGCGATTGCCCATTGCTGTATTACCACTGGGCACCGCCAATAACATTGCTAAATCCCTGGGGGTAACAGGCAGTAATGAAGAGATCATCAATTCCTGGAAGTCGGGTACTACTAAAAAGTACGATATCGGGCGGATCGAAGGGCTGCCGCAACCATACTTTGCTGTAGAGGGTTTTGGCTATGGCGTTTTTCCGCGGTTGATGAAAGCTATGAAGAAGGTCGATAAGGATAAAAAGGATACGCCTGAAAAAGCATTACAAACTGCTTTGGAAGAATTGCACGCGATCATTCTGGCGGCTGAAGCCCGTCACTATCATATCACCATGGACGAAGCTGATCATTCGGGTAAGTTCTTGCTGGTCGAGGTGATGAACAGCCGGTCGATCGGACCTAACCTGGTGCTTTCGCCCAACGCGGACCCGGGGGATGGTCATTTTGAAGTGGTGCTGATACCCGAAGATCAACGGGCGGCTCTCGCCGAATGGATCAAGAAAAAGATGCAAGGAGAAGAAACGCTGTTCGATGTACAACCCATCAATGGCAATAAGGTCGCTATTCATACCGACGATACCGTATTACATGCCGATGATGAACTGATCATCCTCGAAGAGCCAGCTAAGGCCACCATCGAGCTGCATGCAGGGGTACTGGAATTCCTGGTACCAGGTAACGGCGCATAACACCTGCACCGCAAGGCAGGGTTATGCCTGGCTGGGCTTGTAGCGGATCATCCGGCTACCTAGCATCAACACCATCATTGCTATAAATGCACAGACCGCCATAACGATCACCATCGGCATGGCGGTTCCGTTTTGTAACAGGCTTAGCAGGATACTCACGCCCGCGCCGATGCCCATCTGCAGGGCACCCATCAGGGCCGATGCACTGCCGGCTCCTTTGCTGAAGGGAGACATGGCCCTGGCCGACGCATTGGGCAATATATAACCGAGGCAGCTGAGGTACAGGAACTGCAGCAGCAGCATGAGTGGCAGGGTGATCCAATGATTGATAGCTACAACGATCAACAACAGGCCAACGATCGTCATGGCAATCAGTGCTGTTGAAATGATCTGTTCGCTTTTATAGCGCTTCAGCAGGAAGCGGTTGATCTGGCTGGCCAATATCAGGCCACCGGCCAGTAAGGCAAATACCAACCCATACTGGCGATCTGTAAGACTAAAATATTCCATGTATATGGAAGGTGAGCCCGACAGGAAAGCAAACAGACCGGCAAAAGCAATGGCCCCTGTAAACGTATAGGTATAGAATATGGGTTCTTTGAATACGGCCAGATAACTGCGGGTGATGGACGTCGGCTTCAGCGAATAAGTATGATCGGGTTGAGCGCTCTCCGGCAATCCGAAATACACGAATAACCAAATGATGATGGCGATGGCTGCGAGGATGATGAAGACGGCAGGCCATCCGAGAAACGCGGTAACATAACTACCGACGGTGGGTGCCACGATCGGCGATACGCCCAGGATCAACATCAGCATGGAAAACACTTTGGCATTTTCCTCTACCGGAAACAGGTCACGCACCATGGCGTTGGCAGCTACGGTAGCGGCACAGGCGCCCAAAGCCTGTACAAAACGTACCGCGACAAACATATCGAGCGTGGTTGAAAAGGCGCAGACGAGGGAAGACGCGATGAACAGGGTCAATGCGATCAACAAGGGACGTTTGCGGCCATAGCGATCCATCAATGGACCATGCAACAGCTGCCCCACCGAGACCCCTACAAAAAAGCTGGATAAGGATAACGCCACATCAGATACGGTGCTATCGAAGTCTTTGGCGATGGCCGTAAAGCCTGGCAGGTACATATCGATTGCAAATGGCGAAATGGTGGTCAGTGCTCCCAGTATGGCTACCAGGAAATAATATCTTTTTTTGGTCATGGCTATTATCTATTAAAAATGATCCCCTGCTGCGCTGCCGCAGTATATTATCTGTACAAGCAAATGATGTAAGGTGAACGTCGAACGCCGGTTTGAAGTAAATGCGGGGGCAAGTTAGTGCATTGGCCCGGTACGGCAAGTGACAGCAACCAGGAAGGCTAATAACACGCATGATGTATCCGTTGTTCGAAATAGCTTACATTTATTATCCACTCTAGCTTATCTGTTATGCAAACGATTGTATCTGACGCCATTGCAAGTTGGATTCCTTATAAACTGTTCAAGCAGGATGAACTGCTGTATTGCCGCTGGCTGTATACTGGTGACCGGCGGTTTACGGAACCGTTTTTTGATGAAACGGAAACAGTCTGTCTTAGCTATCCGGAAAACGCGGGCAGGCACCGGGCCGTTGGGTCGCTCGATATACTGCCGGAATGGTCTGCGGCGATGGATGCCACGGAGCCCAGCGCTTTTATCTTTCATGTGTCGCGCTGTGGATCTACCCTGATAGCCCAGCTGCTGGGCATGCCCGAACAACATATTGTATTGGCAGAAGTACCTTTCTTCGATGATTTGCTAAGGGCCCATTACCGCGGTCAAGCGACGGATGAAGGCCTGGCCAACACGTTATTGCCCGCGGCCATGCGGCTGTATGGGCAACGCAGGCGTGGTGATGAATCGCACCTGTTTATCAAAACCGACAGCTGGCATCTCTGCTTCTACCAGCAGTTGCGCCAATTGTATCCATCGGTACCCTTTGTATTGTTGTACCGCAGTCCCGATGAGGTGATCCGTTCGCAACGCCGACGCAGGGGTATGCAGTCGGTACCCAGCATTATCGAACCAGCTGTATTTGGATTCGATGCGGCTATCGGCGGTGGTCTATCGCTCGACGATTATATGGTGAGCGTATTGCACTGTTATTTTACCATCATGCTCGAAGTGGTGCAGACAGATCAGCCCGTATTGCTCGTCAATTACAATGAACCCATTATGGATATTATGGAGCGCGTGGCGCAGGCCAGTCAGCTGACGCTCAGTGCCAGCTACCGCGAGCAGATCGTTGAACGCAGTCGTTACCATGCGAAGTACCCCGACCAGGTATTTCAGGAGCCCGTAGAAGATGATCCACTACCCCAGGGCCTTGAACCGGTTATGGAGATGTATCGCCAGTTGGATCAGTTGCGTATAGCTAATAAGGAGCAGGCTGCTTTCGAACCTTCGCAGACCAGATAGATGGCTTTGTTTATAACCTACTATAAGATGCCCGCTTAGTCGCGCCCGTTGATGAGGTTGTCGAGGATGAAGGCGAAGAGGCGTACAGAGGAGGTTTCGAGGTCTTCGGTATGTGTGTAGATCACCAGGTCGGCCTTGATGGGTATATCGTACGAGTCGTTGACGCCGCTGAGGTTGGAGATCTTATCCGGATGGCCGGCAGGCAACAGGGCTTTTTTGTAGAGTCCCTTGGTATCGCGCTCTACCAGTATATCCAGTGCGCAATGTATCCACACGGTGCGTGCGTCGTAATCCCGGCGCAATTCTTCCCGCATATCTTCATAAGGATTGATGGCTGCTATGATGACGATCGAGTTTTGCTGTACTTTTTCATGGGCGATGGCGCCGAGCCGGCGAATGTTTTCGCGTCTGTCGGCGGGGGTAAAACCCAGGTCTTTGCAGATGGTTTGGCGATAGGCGTCCCCGTCGACGATCTCTGCCGCAATATCTCTTTGCAACAGCATTTGTTGTACGCGAAAGGCAATCGATGTTTTTCCGGCCCCGGACAATCCTGTTAGTTGTATCAGTAACATGAAGGGAATTTACGCCTGTTCGATCAGACTTTGTTCAAGTTCATCGGCCAGCCGGTTGGTAACGGCTGTATTTTGCAACCGCAGTTCGAAGATCATTTTGAGCAGCTCTCCTGTTTTTCTTTCCGGCGCTACGGTTGTCGTTTGTGACCTGGCAAACAGTTCGCGGAGCCAGTCGTTGACCACACAATCGACTACGAGGTGGATGCGGTCGGTGGGGCCGAGATTGGCCACGCGGTGGGGCAGGTTGGCATTGATGTACCAGCATTCGCCGGGCTGCATGGGTATGCGCTGGTCCTGCACAAAAAACTCGACCTCGTCGTTGGTGAATACGGGGATGTGTAACCTGGCTTCTCCATGTTCAAAGGCCAGTTCATGGTCACGGTGTTCTTTGATCACGGCGCCGCGCTTCAGGTTGAGCAAACGAACGGAAGCCAGGGGGCATTGAAAGGTATCGAGTAACTGCCTTACAGTGGGGCAGGTGGCCATCAGGGGGGTATCTTCATATCCATTTTCACTCATGAGGTCGGGAATGATGCGATCCTGGTGACCGCCGGGGGCGCGCAGGGAGAGCACGGTCCATTCGCCTTCGTACTGGCTGGTGTTGAAATGGGGTGACCAGATTTTGGGCAACTGTAAAATATCCTGCCGGATGGAGAGGATATTGATTGACAAGTCAATTTTTGCCGACCGGATCATAAGCAGTAGTTGGTTTAACGGTGCGTCGAATATAATATTTTTCTGTTATAGGGCTGGTTATTGTTGGGTTATCTGCCGATAATAAAAGTGCCCGTTCGCGTCAAATTGGCATATTTTGTGATATATTGTTTGGGTTTGGAAATATGCCTCTATATTGACTATCCACCTCCCTTTGCTTTGGTCACGCTGACCAATCTGCGGTTCTAGACGGCTCAATTCACCACTCTCGGTTTACTCTAGCTTTACTTCAGGTTTACTCTCGGTTTACTTTTGGTTTACTCCAGACACGGGAACGCTACGGTGTAGCCAGGGTATGGATAACCGCAGCATGCTCCTTCAACAGCTGTATTTAATTACAAGCCAGTTTGACAGTAAAACAGGTTATTCGTTTTTTACGTTCTTACCGGCAAACGGCCTGATGCCGGTCATTCTTTATCCGGCCTTTCCCAATTTGAGAATAACTCGTCTTAAGCCAGGCCTACGGTGACCGGCGTGAGGGTTGGCCAAGTAGGCATTATGTTACCGGGGCAGCAGGTAAAAGAGGAATGTAGCAAACTCAAATACAACCGGTTAGGGTTCCGGCAACACCAGTTACCGTCATTGCCCACCTCTTATCGTCACTGATAACCGGGAGCAGTCTTGAGCCGCCTGATGCACGGGCTTACCGGCAGGCCGGAAGGGTTGTTAATTGTCACTCGTATGCGGTAAAAAGGCTATAAATCCACTAAAAAGACCGTCTTTATACACTATTTTTGCAGTCTGATTTTGGCTTCGGACCTCGTTTTTTTACACGTTTTTTAAAATTTGACCCAAGCCGATTGTTTGTTGCTGTAAATCAATGTGGTTTGGATTTATGGCTATAACTTGCGCAGGCAACCAATAGCCTGGTGCTTTGTTATATTGATAACTATCACCACAAAAGCATTAAAAATGATAACAATTTCCGATAACGCGCAGGATTATATCCGCCAACAGATGGCAAAAGAAGGCTCTGCTGAAGGCAGCTTTGTCCGTGTGGGTGTAAAGGGTGGCGGTTGCTCTGGTTTATCCTACGAAATGAAGTTCGACACCGAAATGGGTCCGTCGGACCAGGTTTTTGAAGACAAAGGCCTGAAACTCGTGGTGGAAATGAAGAGCCTGCTGTACCTGTACGGTACCGAACTGGATTATTCGAGCGGTTTGAATGGCAAGGGCCTGTTCTTCAACAATCCGAACGCATCACGTACCTGCGCCTGCGGCGAAAGCTTCGCGGTATAATTGCCGGGAGGGAATGACCCTCGCATGACAACCGGAACCTATGGGTTTGTTCATGAGTAGCCCGCGAAAGCCATTGGGCAGCGGCAGCAGGGAAATGCATCAACGGTTAATTTCTGACTCACCAAGCGAAAAAGAACATGAGTACTGATTTAGATATTTTAAAGGACGTCTCAACGGAAGAGTACAAGTATGGCTTTACTACGAACATTGAGATGGAAATGGCCCCTATCGGCCTCAATGAAGATACTGTCCGGTATATCTCCGCCAAGAAGAATGAACCTGAATGGCTGCTGGAATGGCGCCTGAAAGCTTACCGACAGTTTGAAAAAATGGAATGGCCCTCCTGGCAGAATTTCGAAATGCCGTCCATGGACCTGCAGTCTATTTCGTTTTATGCTGCTCCCCGCAAGAAGGCCAAACTGAACAGCCTGGAAGAAGTAGATCCTGAATTGCTGGCCACTTTTGAGAAGCTGGGAATTCCCCTGACGGAGCAAAAGATGCTGGCCGGTGTGGCTGTAGACGCTGTTTTCGACAGTGTTTCCGTGGCTACTACCTTCAAAGGCAAACTGAAAGAGATGGGCGTTATCTTCTGCTCTTTCGGTGAAGCCGTGCAGGAATATCCCGACCTGGTCAAGAAGTTTCTGGGTACTGTAGTACCTCATACCGATAATATTTTCGCAGCGCTCAATGCCGCTGTATTCTCCGATGGTTCTTTCGTCTACATCCCTAAGGGCGTTCGTTGCCCGATGGAACTGTCTACCTATTTCCGTATCAATGCGGAAAATACCGGCCAATTTGAACGTACGCTGATCGTTGCCGACGACGACAGTTATGTGAGCTACCTGGAAGGCTGTACTGCTCCCATGCGTGACGAAAACCAATTGCACGCTGCCGTGGTGGAACTGATCGCCCTGGAGAATGCCGAGATCAAGTACTCGACCGTACAGAACTGGTACCCCGGTGATAAGGATGGCAAGGGTGGTATCTACAACTTCGTTACCAAACGTGGTATCTGCAAGGGTGTGAATTCCAAGATCTCCTGGACGCAGGTGGAAACCGGTTCGGCGATCACCTGGAAATATCCCAGCGTTATCCTCCGCGGTGATAACTCTACCGGCGAGTTTTATTCCGTCGCACTCACCAAGAACAAGCAGGTTGCTGATACCGGTACCAAGATGTACCATATCGGTAAGAATACCCGCAGCCGTATCATCTCCAAAGGTATCTCGGCCGGCGAAGGCCAAAACAGCTACCGCGGTCTGGTACAGGTAGGTAGTGGCGCCGACAATGCCCGCAACTTTACCCAGTGCGACTCGCTGCTGATCGGCGATCAGTGTGGTGCGCATACTTTCCCTTATATCGAATCGAAGAACAACTCTGCGATGGTGGAGCACGAGGCAACTACCTCGAAGATCGGTGAAGACCAGATCTTCTACCTCAACCAACGCGGTATCGATACCGAGAAAGCGGTAGCACTGATCGTAAATGGTTATGCCAAGGAAGTATTGAATCAATTGCCCATGGAATTTGCTGTTGAAGCCCAGAAGCTGCTGGCGATTTCCCTCGAAGGCTCGGTAGGTTAATGACATCGGGGTTATTCCCGACACATTAGCCGGTTAAGACATCGCAGCCTGCGGCCACAAGCAGCGGCTGTATTTAAGCAGTAATTTATCAAAGCGTTTATAAATGTTAAGTATTAAGAATCTGAAAGCATCTGTTGAAGGTAAGGAGATACTGAAAGGGCTGAACCTGGAAGTAAATGCCGGAGAAGTACATGCGATCATGGGACCCAACGGTTCCGGCAAAAGTACCCTGGCATCCGTACTGACCGGTAAGGAAGCTTATGACGTTACCGGCGGACAGGCTTTGTTTGAAGGTAAAGACCTTCTTGACCTTTCGCCCGAAGACCGTGCGAGAGAAGGAGTATTTCTGGCTTTTCAATACCCCGTTGAAATTCCAGGTGTATCCAACATCAACTTTTTGAAAACTGCTCTCAATGAGATCAGGGCCTATAAAGGTCTTCCTAACCTGGAAGCCAAAGAATTTCTGAAACTGCTGAAGGAAAAGCAGAAGTTGCTGGAATTCGACGCAGCACTGGCCAACCGTTCACTGAACGAAGGTTTCTCCGGTGGTGAAAAGAAAAGGAACGAGATCTTCCAACTGGCGATGCTCGATCCCAAACTGGCGATCCTCGACGAAACCGATTCTGGTCTGGACATCGACGCCCTGCGTATCGTATCCCGTGGTGTAAACAAGCTGCGCAATGGTAAGAACTCCTTTATCATCATTACGCACTACCAGCGTTTGCTGGAATACATCGTTCCGGACTTCGTACACGTACTGTACAAAGGACAGATCGTGAAATCGGGTACCAAGGAGCTGGCATTGGAGCTGGAAGAGAAGGGTTATGACTGGTTGAAAGAAGACAGCCATGAGACTGAAGCAGCTGAGATCCTGCTGCCCCGGTAATACCCTGACCACAGCTTTGATTTATTGAACCAGCAGAAAAAGAACCGGAATGGAACACAGGACTACACAAATTAACAGCACCTTATACGATCAGTGTATCGCTGATTATGAAGTACGCTCGCCTTTGTTTGCGGCGGAAGCACCAGAAGTGGTGGCAGCCCGCGCACAGGCTATCGAGCAATTCAAGCAACTGGGCTTCCCTTCTACCAAGGTAGAAGACTGGAAGTATACCAACCTGGTGCCTGTACTGAAAGAAAATTTTGAACTGGAGCAGGATGCCGAAGTGCTGACCGTAGCCGAAGCCCTCCTCGCGCAAGCGAAGATCGACCTGCTCGACTGTTACCGCATTGTACTGGTAAATGGTAAGTACCGCGCCGACCTGTCGGAGGTGCCTGCCGTGGAAGGTTTGTTCCTTTCTTCCCTGAGCGATGCCGCCGACCGTCCTGCCTTCAAGCAGCATTTTGGCAAATACATCGACCTGAGCAAGTTTCACTTTGCTGCAGCCAACACGGCTTTGTTCCGCAACGGCCTGTTCATCGATGTAAAGCGCAATACGGTAGTCGAAAAACCGCTTCACCTCATTCACGTAGCTACTGCGGGTGCGCCTACTTATTTCCAGCCCCGCCAGTTGTTTGTGGTGGGCACCAGCGCTTCGATCAGTGTGATTGAAAGTTATGTTACCGATGGCGCTCCGGTGTTTGTGAACAATGTAGCAGAGATCGTGGTGCAGGAGAATGCGCAGATGCAGCATTTTTATATTCAGGCCGGCGATGCCAATGCCCGTTATGTTCATCATACCGAGGTATACCAGCAAGCCAACAGCCAGTATAACAATTATAAAGCCTCTTTCCCGGGTACGAGCCTCTGGCGCAACAATATGAATATTGCGCTGGATGGGGAGAATGTGGAAAGCCACCTGTATGGTTTGTACCTGGCAGGCGGTCATCAGCTGGTAGACAACCATACGATCGTTGACCACCGTAAACCGCATTGCAACAGCAATGAGTTGTACAAAGGGGTGATGAAAGATGAGTCGGCCGGTGTGTTCAACGGTAAGATCTTTGTGCGCAAAGATGCGCAGAAGACCAATGCCTTCCAGCAAAACAACAATATGCTGTTGGGTAAGAAAGCCGTGGTGGATTCCAAACCGCAGCTGGAGATCTTCGCCGACGATGTGAAATGCAGCCATGGCAGCACCATGGGGCAGTTCAATCCCGAGGCCTTGTTTTACCTGAAATCCAGGGGCATTGGTGACGAGAAGGCGCGCGCCCTGCTCGTTCATGCTTTTGCGTACGATGTAACTGAAAAAATTCCTATTCCTGAAGTGCAGTCACACATCAATGCGCTGATCGACCAGGGATTGAAATAACAGGAGCATCCGGTGGAGCAGCAACTGATCGCACCGGTCGTTCATACATCAACATTTGATATAGTTACTTTACTATAGAACCACCCTGCCGCGCTTGTGGCAGGGTAGTTTATTTAACCAACACGCTCCGTAAGGGTCCCTTAGAACACTCATTGTTCATCGTTAATCTAAAAAACATGAGTACAGACGTTATGGTAGCTTCCGCCACTTTGGACATAGAAAAGATCAGAAAGGATTTTCCGATACTTGAGCGAAAAGTATACGGCAAGCCTTTGGTGTACTTCGACAACGGCGCAACGGCCCAAAAGCCGTGGGCAGTGATCAAAGGCATCGAGGATTATTATACGCAGCTGAACAGCAATGTACACCGTGGTGTGCATCACCTGAGCCAGCAAGCCACCGATGCGTACGAAGCATCGCGTCGTAAGATCCAGGCTTTTCTGAACGCGAAGCATGAGCACGAGGTGATCTATACCAAGGGCACTACCGATGCCATCAACCTCGTAGCGTACAGCTATGGCAAACAATTCGTGAAAGCCGGCGACACGGTGATCATTTCTGCGATGGAGCACCATTCGAATATCGTGCCCTGGCAGATCATGTGCGAAGACCGTGGTGCCCAACTGAAGGTGATACCGATCAACGACAAGGGTGAGCTGCAGATGGATGCCTTTGCGCAATTGCTGCACGACCGGGTGAAGCTGATCTCGGTGGCGTATGTATCGAACACGCTCGGCACGATCAACCCTGTCAAGGAGATCATTGAGCTGGCGCACCAGTATAAGATCCCGGTATTTCTCGATGCGGCACAGGCCGTACAGCATATTCCGATCGATGTGCAGGAACTGGATGTGGACTTCCTGGTGTTTTCGGGTCATAAGATCTATGGCCCTACCGGCATCGGCATTCTGTACGGTAAAGAGGCGTTGCTGAACCAGATGCCTCCCTACCAGGGTGGCGGCAGCATGATCAAGCAGGTAACGTTTGAAAAGACGACCTACCATGATCTCCCTTTCCGCTTTGAGGCCGGCACGCCCAATATCGAAGCCTGTATCAACCTGGGTACAGCGATCGACTATGTTACGAATATTGGCCTTCCGGCCATTCAGCAATATGAGCACGAGCTGCTGGAATACCTGACGGAGCAATTGCTGGCAATCGACAAGTTGCGCATCATTGGTACTGCCGCGGAGAAATCGGGGGTGGTGTCGTTCATCGTGGAAGGCGTGCATCCTTACGATGTGGGCGTATTGCTCGACAAGCTTGGCATTGCCGTTCGCACTGGCCACCACTGTACGCAACCGCTGATGGAGTTCTTCGGCATTCCCGGCACCGTGCGGGTATCGCTGGCTTTTTATAATACCAAAGCAGAAATCGACCAACTGGCGGCGGGTATTACCCGGGCAGTCAACATGCTGACCTAAGCTGGTTGTAAAAGAGTATTGACGATGATGAGCATTAATGAAATACAGGATGAACTGATCGACGAATTTTCGATGTACAGCGACTGGATGGAGAAATATGAATACATCATTCAGCTGGGCAAGGAATTGCCGTTGATCAAGGATGAATACAAACTGGACGAGAACCTGATCCGTGGATGCCAGGCAAGGGTGTGGCTGCATGCCGATTACCGCGACGGGCTGGTACATTTTACTGCCGACAGCGATGCGATCATTACGAAGGGACTGGTGAGCATGGTTGTACGGGTTTTATCGGGCCATCAGCCTGCCGAGATCGTGCAGGCTGATTTGTATTTCGTTGACAAAGTGGGTTTGAAAGAGCACTTGTCTGTTACCCGGTCGAACGGTTTGTTGTCTATGATCAAGCAAATGAAAGTGTATGCGCTGGCGCTGCAATCGAAAGCGTCGTAAAACTGAAGTGATATGATCGACAAGAAAAAGATTGAAGAGGATATATACGAAACGCTCAAGACGGTACATGACCCGGAGATACCCGTAAACATCTACGAGCTGGGTTTGGTATACGGCGTAGATATCCGGGATGATGGGTATGTGCAGGTAACGATGACGTTGACGGCGCCTGCCTGTCCGGTAGCCGGCGAGATTGTTCGGGAGGTGGATGAGAAGGTGCGTGCGGTGACTGATGTCAGCGATGTGAATGTGATGTTGACCTTCGACCCACCGTGGAACCGTGAAATGATGAGTGAGGAAGCCAAGCTGGAGCTGGGCTTTTTATAATAACTGATAATACTTGTAGCAAAGGCCTGCCGGGAAATATTTCCGGTAGGCCTTTTTCTTTTCTGGTAAGCACAAAAAAAAGCCACCCTCGTGGGTGGCTCGCCTGTGTGAATTGATACCCTATGAATAATGACCCTGCTATTAACGTTGCAACCTTGTCCTCATCGGAATGCACTCTATTAAGGACAAGTTTTGAAAACTACATACCTCTATTAACTGACCTATCTTACGCAGGCCTGTGTTTTCATCCGTACCGCTAAAGATTATACGAATAACAAGTTTGTCTGGATTTCCAGACAGCCACTTTTTTTCAACTTTCTTTAAAAAAGAGTTCCCGGGGGCTCATCTTCCCTTGTTCAAGAAAAAAAGACAAAAAAACGCTCATTTCTTTTAGTACAACATCGCCATTTAGTTGTTTCATATATATACGGTATGCGTACCCAATATTTTGAGGAAAACATCACCCCTTTATACAATGGGTTATAAATCCTACAGAAGACACTGGCTCTCATACCCGTACAATATCACCGTATACCCAAATAAGGTCAATAACTACTTACCGAAAAACCACTATCGAATGCAGATCATTTACCATTATCCGAGGCTAAGCGCCAACGACGCGTTGAGAATTACTGTGTTAACGACAGGTATTGCTAATTCGTCAATTCCACCGGGCATGTAACACTTACAAATACCCGCCTTTTTTTCAGATCGTATTCCTCCCAGGGCAACAAGATTGCAGTAATCAGTTACACGCAACACGATCAGCCCCACTTTTTATTGCATTTTTTTCTTAAACCAATTGACTTACTCAAAGCTGTCTATGAATCTCAAACCATCTAACAAGCATTATAGCGTCCCATTTCCTGCGGTGAGCTGCGAACAAGATTTTGAAGAGTTGGCAAAAGTGCTGCAAGGCGAATTGACCAGCGACGACGAGATCAATATTTCCGGGGGAATTGCCAAGGGCATCGTGCGGCGTTGTCAATTACAACCTGGTTGTTGTATACGAATCTGGAACCTCAACTTCAATCACGCGGTAGAACTGAATAAACGGGGGAATGAATCTGATCATAAGAACTGTACGATCGTGTATGTACTGACTCCAGGATCGTGCAAGCTGCGTACGATCGGCGGCCACGAACAATTCAATCAAAGCGATGCGCGCAATGGGCTAATGGTGTCCAACGGCGTCGATCTGCAATATGAAGTATTGCCCTTTCAACCTGTTCAGGTGATCGAGATCAGCGCCAATACGTTCTGGCTGGCACAACAATTCAGAAGGGCCGATCTGCCCCTGGAGAATCTGCTGGACCGCGTCAGCAATCCTGGGCAGCCGTTGATCCTGACCAATATCTGTACAGCGCATGTCATTACACAGGTCAATATGTTGTTTGAAGCGCTGATGGGGGGAGAGCAACCAGCCGGACGGAAAGAATTGCTGGTGAATACCCTGATGGTAGATTTCCTGAGCAAGACCTTGAACCCACAGGTACCACAAGGCCCCTCCAATACAGACGCCCACTTTATCAAGGTGCTGGAAGCAGAAGCTATCCTCAAGGCTCACCTGGAGGCTAATTTGCCGACCGTCAATATGATCGCACAACAGGTATCGCTGAGTGAATCGACGTTGAAGCGTCACTTCAAGATCGTATTCGGCAAGAGCCTGTATGAATATTATCTCGAGAAGAAAATGCAGCTGGCTAAAAACCTGTTGCAGGAACAACCACTGACCGTATACCAGGCAGCTTCGAGGCTGGGGTATGAAAAGGTGAGCAATTTTATCTGGATATTCAAGAAACACCATGGCTTCTCTCCGGGCACGATCAAGAAAAAAGCCTCGTCAGCAGCAACAGCAGCCGTATAGTAGTTACTAATTTATAGCATGCTTTCCACAAAAGCCTGCCTTTGAACAGAACCATTGTAGCATACTGAAAAACCACAAATAAGAAAGAGCACAGGGCCATACCAGGCGTGATAACTATTGCGTACCCTACCTGGATCCATGGCAAACTCTCTTTCTCGCACCACCACTAACCATCAACGCATTGCATGCAGCAGCGCGTTGATGGTTATTTCCTTATTCTTTTTTACTGTCAGGAGTCGTGGCCAAGGCTCCGGATAAACATATGATTTTGCCTCCATGCAAGGGGGCATGATCTGTTATTGCATTGGTAGTACTTCAGCACTTAACACAAAAAAAGCTTACTATGAGACCATTTGTACTATCCTTGTGCAGGGGATTATTATGCGCCACCATGCCATTCGCCTCTATTGCACAACAAGGAACCTCCACGACATCGCTGCTTCAATCGAAACAATCCAGCTTTTCTTTACCGTCCAACGTATCTTCCAGCTGGTACGAGCGAGCCACAGCGCATTTACAGGAAAGAGAATTTTTTATGAAGCCGTCTGAAGGGGCGAGCTTTGGAGCAGCCAACCGGAACAACCAGTTGGCTTATTATTTTACCCCCAATGGTTACCATGTAAAACCGCTACTAACGGATCAACAACCTGCAGCCACCTGGGAAGTGGCTTTCGACATTGCAGGTATTGGACGTGGACAGGCTCTAAAGGCCCCACAGGCGCCCAAGGCCCTTGTTCATAACCAAAACGAGGTCATTTATCACTACGAAGGTTTCTCAGCCCAATACATCAATGACGCCCGCGGTATGCGGCAGAACTTCATCGTGCAGCAAAAGCCGGCCGGCGACGGCTCGCTGCGCGTACAGCTAGCCATCAGTGGCGACCTGGCTGCCTCCATTACCGGGCCCGACCGGATCGTGCTGCGTGATCCTGCTAATGGATCATCTGACAGGCTGGTGTATGACCAACTGCGTGCCTGGGACGCCAATAACCAACCGGTGGCAGTTCGATTCGTGGATGAAGGCGATGGCAAGATCGCTATTGAAGCGGATGATGACCAAGCCACCTATCCCCTCACGATCGATCCGCTGAACCACACGCCCAACTGGACTGATAACGGCACAGGGCTTTTGTTTGCCGCGGTCAGCGACCTTACGGTTCCGCTGTTGTTTGGCTATACCGTGAGCGGCGTCGGTGACGTCAACAATGATGGTTTTGATGATATCGTCATTGGAGCGCCGGCTTATGTCAACATCATCAATGTAGCAGGCGGCACTTTTACGGCGGCATCTGTCGGTGCGGCCTTTTTGTATTATGGAAGTGGCGGTGGACCTGCTGCTACCCCTACCGAGGTGTTACAATCTACCACGCAGATAGGCGCACTGTTTGGTTTCAGTGTATCGGCTGCCGGTGACCTGAATAACGATGGATTCGACGATATCGTGGTAGGTGCTCCAGGTGATCATGCCAATGCAGGACTGCTGGTACCCAATGCCGCGATCGGCCGAATATATGTTTATTACGGCGGCGCTATTTTCGACGGCAATGTGAATACAGAACCCACCGTATCGATCAGCCTCAGTCTGCAGCCTTCGGATTTCCTGGGGGGCATTACCTCCGTGGCCAATCCGCTCTATGGCTTCAGCGTCAGCAGCGCCGGCAATGTAAACGGTGATGCCTATGCCGATCTGATCGTAGGTGCACCTGCCTATTTGAGACTACTTCCCTTACCCATTACACTCGGTGGCCGCGTGGATATTTACCACGGCAGTGCCACTGGCGTTTCCGCGACTCCCACACACACCATCGTGGGCAACCTCGTGGGCGGCCTGTTTGGCTATAGCGTCAGCTCCGCCGGCAATGTGAATGGCGATGCCTATTCGGATATCATCGTTGGCGCACCGGCCAGTCTCGGGTTACTAAGTGTAGGTAATGCCTATGTGTTTCATGGAGCGTCGGGAGGTATCAGTGCGACTACGGTTTCCGGCGCCAATATTGCCCTTACTGCACCTGCCAGCGGCTTGCTAACGGCGACTTTATTCGGTCTCAGTGTGAGCCAAGCGGGTGATGTGAACGGCGATGGCTTTGGCGATGTGATCGTGGGAGAACCACTTTCGCCCGATGGCCTTATCACCGACCTTTCACTGGCGGGTAAAGCACATATCTTCTATGGTAGTGCCACCGGTTTGGCACTGGCGCGCACATCTACCCTATCGAGCCCCAGAACCCGCAGCAGCCTGGTATCAGCAATACTTGGTGTTACGGGCAATCTGCTGTTTGGCTTTAGCGTAGACAGCGCCGGCGACGTCAACTGTGACGGCATCAACGACCTGATCATTGGTGAACCAGGCAGCACCGCGCTGGGAGTCGGTGTTAGTATCCCCAACCTGGTTACAGCCAGCGTACTTTCGGGCAAGGTCTATATTTACTATGGCCGTGCGGGTACAGGTCCTATAAACTATCCCTCTTATTTAATACAAGAATCCGCCTCTACCACGCTGTCTGCGGCCAACCTGTTGGGCGCCAGTGTAAGCTCCGCCGGCGACGTCAATGGCGACGGCACTGCCGATGTGATCATCGGTGCGCCCAACGGAACACTCAACCTCGGCGGCACACTTACAGGTATCGTCGGCAGTACGCTCGGCTATATCACGACCAATAGCATAGGTAGCGCCTATAGTTATTTCGGGTGCCTGGCCAATGTAGATCTTGACTTTGACAATGATGGTGTACCGGATGCCATTGACCTGGATGACGACAATGATGGCACACCCGATATGTCGGAATATCCCGGCATGGCGATGACGGCCGATCCTTCGGCCGATAACGATGGGGATGGCGTACCCAACTACAGGGATGCAGACTATGCCCCCTGCGGCGGCCTTAATGCCAATGGTATCTGTATTGCGTTTGATAAAGATGGCGATGGCGTACCCAACCACTTCGATATCGATGGTGACAATGACGGCATACCCGATGTGATCGAAGCAGGTGGTGTAGATACCAATGGCGACGGTATCCTTGATAATTTCTCCGACTCGGATGCGGACGGCCTCGCTACCACCATCGACATTACGCCTACCGGTGGTATTTTAGGTTCGGGTAATGGTCTTACCGCTCCCGACTTCGACGGAGATGGCATCCCCAATAATCTCGACCTCGACAGCGATGGCGACGGTATCTCCGATCTGCGTGAAGCCGGATTGCCCGATGCCGACAACAACGGCCTGGTAGACGGCTTTGTGGATGCAGACGGAGATGGTCTGGCCAATTCGATCGACCCCAAGAACGGACATTCGGGTGCGAGTGACCCGGCTGGTCCCGGTACTGCTTCTACACAGACACCTGCCGACACGGACGCCAATGGCCGGTACAATGGTAGTCCTACTACAGACAATACCGACTCCGACGCGCGATACAATTTCCTCGATGCGGATTCGGACAACGATGGTATTACCGACAATGTGGAAGCACAATCGACGACTCTCTATGTGCTGCCGATTACCGCAGATACAGACCTCGACGGCCTGGCCAATGTGTATGAAGGCACCACCGGAGGTGGCATCACCCCCAACGACCAGGACAGTGATGGCACACCCGACTACCTGGATACCGATAGTGACAACGATGGCATGTCGGATATGATCGAGGGGCATGACTATAACCTCGACGGCGTCAATAACGACAACGTGGTGCTGGCCAATGTGGATACAGATGGCGACGGCATCGACGATAATTTTGACCTGGCAACGGGCCCCAACGTCACCACCGCCGGTATGGGTACTCCTATTGTACCTGGCTCCCGTGGTCCCTTACAGGCTCGCGTGGCCTTCACGGAGCGTGACTGGCGCAATACGCTGGTTCAATTGCCCGTTATCCTGGCTTCTTTCACAGGCAGGCTGGCAGACGGCACGGTAGTGCTTGACTGGTCTACCGCCTCCGAGCAAAATGCTTCGCATTTCGAGGTATTGCGTAGTGGCGATGGCGCCAGCTTCGAGCCTATTGGCAAGGTGGCAGCCCAGGGCAACAGCAATCAGGTAGTCAATTATAGCTTTACGGATCACCAACCACTGGCGGGTATGAACTATTACCGCCTGCGGATGGTAGACATCGATCAACGCGCGACGCTTTCCAAGATCGTGCTGATCCGGCAGGATAGGGCTGGCCGTAGTATTACGGTGGCTCCCAATCCCGTTCGCGACCAGGTGCAGATCGTCTGGAACCGTATGCCTGCCGGAGAATACAAGGTAGAACTGGTGAACAGCCACGGGCAATTGGTGAAAACCATGCGAGCGGTCGTCAACAGCACTAAACAGGTGATGGTGATACCGCGTGAAGCCGGCTGGTTGAAAGGCAATTATGTGCTGCGGTTTACCACGGCTAAAGAAAGACAGGTGATCAAAATAGTTTTGGAATAAGGACAGGCCCACCCGGCTATCGGCCGGGTGGGTATCATTTTTACGATCTGTTAATCCGGATTACCGGTTACTGCATTCAGCAACTCTCCACTTGCTGCAAAGCACGCAAACCGGTAATCCGGATTTTTGTTATTAGTAAGTACACCCATTTCCCGGGCTCGATATATTTCATTTTAATTTACTTTTAATGTGATATTTACAAGTGGTTCCCGGTAGATGGGCATTATTTCAGACTTTTGTCAACACAATCATCTACTTACGTTATGGAAGAAGTTAAAATCTTATTGGTAGAGGATGAGAAAAAGATTGCCGAGGCGCTGAAGAAAGGTCTGATGGAGCAACAGTACCACGTAGAAGTGGCATACGACGGCCTCATCGGGAAGAAAATGATCGAGACCTATTCTTTCGACCTTGTCATTCTCGACATCAACCTGCCAGGCATGAATGGATATGAACTTTGCAAGGAGATCCGTAAGCGGGATGAGCGTATTCCGGTGGTCATGCTGACTGCCCTGAGTGCTACCGAAGACAAGATCGAAGGTTTCGACGCGGGTGCGGATGACTATATTGTGAAACCTTTCGACTTCAAGGAGTTGCTGGTTCGCATCCGGGCCCTGCTGAAGAGGATCTACCAGAATGTGCCCAGCGGCAATATGCTGAAGGTGGCCGACCTGGTGATGAACCTGGACAGCAAGGAGGTAACCCGTGCGGAAAAGCCGATCTCCCTGACTGCCAAAGAATTTCAGCTACTGGAGTTCCTCGTGCGCAACAAGAATCGGGTGGTTTCCCGGGCCGATATCGCGTTAAATGTATGGGATATCGACTTCGACACCAAGACCAACGTAATCGATGTCTACGTGAACTTCCTTCGCAAAAAACTGGATAAGGACTTTGACTCCAAGCTGATCCATACGCAAGTAGGGATGGGTTATATTCTAAAAGAACAGGCGTAGGTGAAGATCAAATTCAAAATAACTGCTCTCTTTACCCTGCTTGTTACGGCTATCCTGCTATTGCTCAGCTTTTCCATCTATTACTTTACTTCGCTGGAACGGCTGCAGGCTTTTAAACAACGGTTGAAGGGCCGCGCCAACAACAATGCGCAGCTGTACACCTATTTTGGCGACAGCAGCACCACGATGTTGCGCCGTTTCGATTCGGGATCTACCAATACCCTGCAGGCAAAAAGTGTGGTGATCTATAATTATCTGAATCAACCTGTTTACGAATTCAACGCAGGTAGTGAGGCCACTCCCCCCACCAACTTACTGATGCTGGAAAAGGCCCGTCTCAATGGAGAGGCTTACTATATGGTGGATAACCGCGACGTGATCGCCTTTCACCATACAGACTCGCTGAACCGGATCGTGGTGGTGGTTGCCGGTTATGATTCCGACGGCTGGAACCGCCTTTCGCAGCTGCGGAAGCTGCTGATCATCAGCTTGCTGATCGGCATTGCGGCTGCAGCGATCGTCGGGTTTCTTTTTTCGCGCCAATTGCTGACCCCGCTCACCCTGATGATCAAGGAAGTGAATGATATTTCTTCCCAAAACCTGTCGCACCGCATCGAAGCCGGTAGTGGTCATGATGAACTGCATCAACTGGCTACCACGTTCAATGAACTGCTCAACCGGTTACAGGAATCCTTTATTGTACAGCGGCGCTTCATTTCCAATGCTTCGCACGAATTATCGACGCCGCTAACTTCCGTATCGAGCCAACTGGAAGTAACGCTGCAGAAAGACAGGAGTACGGAAGAGTACCAGCAGGTGCTGCATTCTGTGTATGAAGATGTACAACAGATGCGACAACTTACCAAGAGTCTGCTCGAGATCACCAAAACCGGCACACAGGGAACGATCGAACTCAATGAGGTACGGATCGATGAGGTGTTGTTTAAGGTCATGAGCGATGTGCGTAAGATCAGTGCGCAATACCAGGTCGAACTCCAGTTTGGCGAGTTTCCGGATGACGAAAAAAGATTCCTGGTTTTCGGCAATAACGACTTGTTATACAGCTCACTGAAGAATATTGTAGAAAATGGCTGCAAGTATTCTCCGGATCATTTGTCGTGGGTGGACCTTTCTTTCTCCAATGATCAGGTAATCGTTCAGGTGAGGAACCATGGCGATGTGATTGCCGAAGAGGAAAGAGAACATATCTTTCAACCTTTCTATCGTACCAACGCGGCGACTCATATCAAGGGTTTCGGCCTGGGGCTTGCGCTGGCTAAAAGGATCATCAGCCTGCACCGTGGCAATATCACTGTTGAATCTGATGCTCAATCAGGTACGATGTTCACTATACAACTCCCATCTGTAAAAGCGTTCTCTGCGCATTGAGGCTTAATTAATTGCCTTTTAATGCACGTTTAATCGACGTTTAACGGCAATGAGCCATATTTGAATACTCATCATTCAGGTATGTACAATCAGTTGTTTTCTCGTTGGATCCCGTTGCTTTGCCTGTTGCTGGTCGTGGTTGCCGGGGTGAGCCTGGGGCAGAAGAACTCGCATCTTGTTCACAAGAACAATGCGTTGGTGCTTCAGAATGATTCTATTCTATCGGTTAACCTCCAACTTTCGAAAGAGCTCTCCAAGCTTCAATCGACCCTCGACAGTGTACGTATGAATAGTGCCTCTGCCAGCCGGCTGCGACTTCCTGACTGATCAGGACGATGATATTTCGTTTAGCTATTATCCGTACTCTATAGCAGGAAGCCATTTGGCAACTATCGCTTCCAGGTAATTAATGACCCCGGCGTTGCCGGGGTCTTGTTTTTTGGGGGCAGGTGTGTGAACCCGTCCTGTGGCCCGTGTATTTTTAATGTAAAAATTTGTGCTTATTCTTCCGGAATGTGAAAACTGTTCGTAACTTATGCAACGCAAAGGCATTTACTTTCTGCCCGGAAATAACTTCTAAGAAACAGCCTCATCGATTGCCCGCCCGCTTTGTTTTATCAGCCCGTTTTAATCAGATCCCCGCGTCCCTAACCTTATGAAAGCGTTGCCCGGTACCCTTGGGTGTCCAACATCTATCCTGTCACTTTCAAAAAGGAGAAGCTATGAAACCGCATCAATCGCCGTACATCAACAAGCGGAAGAAGACAATCGAGTTCCACATTCGCAACAGCTGCGCCGGCCAGATCACGCTGGCAGGTACTTTTAACCACTGGGCCCAGGATGAATTGAAGATGCGCCTCACAAAAGACGGTGACTGGCTCATCGAGATCCCTATGCTGCCGGAGGGAAAGTATCACTACAAATTCTTCATTGATGGTAGGATGTGGATGGAGGACATTGAGAACCAGTTGCGTGAGCCCGATGGGGTATGTGGCTGGTACAGTGTGCTCACGGTATAACCATTAACAGTAACAACAGTAAGGTGTAAAGCGACAGCCAGGCAGGTTGCCACTTTACACCTTTTTTATGTCTGCAGATCAGTTAGGCATTGCCGTATACATGGTAAACCGATTTGCGGAGTATGTCGCCTTTACCACTGCAAATGAACTCGAGCACATCGGCAATTTCGGAAGGCTTGACCCATTTGCTGAAATCGGCATCGGGCATATCTTTTCGGTTGGCTGGTGTGTCGATGGTACTGGGTGCTATGACCGAGACCACTACATCTTTTCCTTTGGCCGACTCGTTGAGCAGGTTGGCCAGTTGCACCAGCAGTGATTTGCTGAGCGAGTACGCGATCAGGTTTTTACCTGCTTCCGGTTGCAGGGCAGGCCGGGCACCTACCAGCACGATCCGTCCGTATCCGTTCTCCATCATGTGCTGGAACAAGGGACGCACGAGGTAATAGGCGGTTTCGAAGTTCATGGCAAACATCTTCTTCAGTGCTGCCCCATCGGTAGCTGCAATATCGCCCATGGCAAAACCTCCCACCAACAACAGGGCACCATCGATCTGCTTATACAGACTGATCGCCTCTTTAGCAAAAAGATCACTGGCCGTTTCGTCGGAAAGGTTTACCGCATGCAATTCGAACTGCGGGTGATCATGGGCAAAACCCAGGTGACTGCCGGAATGATCGACTCCAATCACTTTATACTGTTCATCGAGGAATTTTTTAACGACTGCGGTACCGAGGCCGCCGTTGGCGCCGGTAATAAGTATTGTTTTGGCCATGGTAGTTGGATTGTGGTACAAATGTAGGGGATGAGATTGGTAGGCATAAAAAAAGCCGGCGTAAATACGCCGGCTATAACCAACATGGACTCGTTTGATCCTTTATAACACATAGTTCCAGTGATGTTTATCTGCTGCCTGCCCGGTGCGTATGGCTTCGAGTTGATCGCGCAGTCGGAACATGATGGCCTGCGCATCGTAAGCCGGCAACTGGTAGTCGATGTCATGGATACAGATGGTACCGATCGGGGCCACAATGGCTGCGGTACCGGCACCGAAAGCTTCCGTAATGGTGTGCTGGCGGAATGCTTTTTCCAGCTCTTCTATCGACACGAGCCGCTCTTCGACCGGTATGCCCAGGTCGCGCGCCACCGTGAGCAGCGAGTCGCGGGTAACCCCATCCAGGATTGAATCGCTGAGCGGTGGTGTCACCACGGTACCATCGATCACAAATACCGCGTTCATCATTCCTGACTCTTCAATGTATTTATTCTCTTTCGCATCGGTCCAGAGCACCTGGTCATAACCTGCTTCTTTGGCTTTGGTGGTGGGATAAAACGCTCCACCATAATTGCCGCCGCATTTGGCTGCTCCCGTACCGCCACGCGCGGCACGAACGTATTGCGTTTCTACCCGTACCCGCAGCGGCTTTTGAAAAGCGGCGGCTACCGGACCTGAAAAGATGACAAACTTGTATTCGTCGGAGACCTTCACCCCAAATTTGGCTTCGCTGGCGTAGGCAAATGGGCGAATATACAATGCCGTACCGGGCGCAGTCGGTATCCAGTCTTTATCCAACGATATCAATTGGCGCAATCCTTCCACAAACACGTCTTCCGGCACAATGGCCATGGCCATGCGGTCGAGCGACCGGGACAGCCGTTCGTGGTGTTTATGCACCCTGAACAGGTTGATGCGCCCATCCTGCATGCGGAACGCCTTCATGCCTTCGAAAACCGTTTGCCCGTAATGCAGGGCCAGGGAGGTTGGCGACAGGGTCAGGTTGCCAAACGGCATAATGGCTGGTGCCTGCCATTCGCCTTGTTTGTAATCACATACCAGCATATGGTCGGCCACGTAGGTGCCGAAGCCAAGGTTGCTGAAGTCTACTTCCTGCAAGCGGGACTGTTGTACCCGCTGCACCGAAATGGGTTGTGTTAGTTCCATGGTTGACGTTTTTACCTGGTTGTTTTTCTGGCTATACTTTCCCTATTAGTTTTTATGACGGGACGGAGCTACCGATACGCTGCACCGCTTCTACCAGGACATTAAAATCGTCCATCCTGCTGCGGTGATTGGTGATGGCGGCGCGGATCGCATAGTTGCCCTGCAACACCGTATAGGAGGGCGCTGCGATGCCCTGCTCGTGCAGGCGCATCAGAATCTCCTGGTTGAGCTGGTTGAGTGCTTCGTTGGTAAGGCCGCCGGGATTGTACCGGAAGCACACGATGTTGAGTGGCACCGGGCCCATCAACTCCAGTCCGGGTGTTACCTTGATCAATCCGGCCAAGTATTGAGCCTGGCGCAGGTTTTGGCGGATCATCTGCCGGTACCGGTCGAGCCCATGCTCCTTGATCGACATCCATACTTTCAATGCTTTGAAGCCGCGGGAAAGTTCCATGCCGTAATTGCTCATGGGGTCGGGACCGCCAGACAATCCGCGTTCATGCGGTACGAGGTAGGTAACGTTGCTGGCAAAGGCAGCGCGATGAATCGCAGCATCGCGGATCAGCACACAGGCTACCTCGTAGTTGACATATAACCACTTGTGGTAGTCGAAGGAAAGGCTATCTGCCTGTTCAATGCCTTTGAGCCGGTCGTCGAACTCAGGTAGTATTTTAGGCACGGCACCGAAGGCGCCATCCACATGAAACCAAAGGCCTTCTTCCCGCGCGAGGGCTGCCAATTCATGTAGTGAATCGATGGATCCGGTATTGACCGTTCCTGCGTTGCCGACTATGCAAAATGGTAGCAGCCCCGCAGCACGGTCTTCCCGGATCTGCTGTCGCATGAGGTCGACACGCACCTGGTATTGATCATCTACCGGTACTTTGCGGAAATTGTCACTGCCGATGCCAATCACTTCCACGCCCTTGATGACGCAGTTGTGTGTTTCGGCCGATCCATACATCATCATCTGTGCCGGCACGGCCTGCAGTCCTTTCTTCCGTACCTGTTCCTGAAAATGATTGCGCGCTACGACCAGGGCGGTAATATTGGCCAGGGAGGCTCCACTCAACAGTATACCACCGGCCGTTGCCGGAAAGCCCATCATCTCTTTGGACCAATCGATCACCTGCTTCTCTACATACATGGGCATGTGATCGCCGATACTGACATTGGTATTCATGCCCGACGCCAGCATATCGGCCAGCATGCCAAGGGGCGTGCCACCTCCCTGCACCCATGACCAAAATCGCGGGTGTGCATTCTCCGTATTGTAGGGTAATATGTGGTTTAGAAACTGATCGTATACCATAGCAGGATCTGCTGGTTGCTGGGGCAATGGTTGTTGCATACCGTCGATCGCTTCGACGGGTGGCTTTTGCCAGGCTGGCCGTTCGCGTGATGTTTGCAGGTAATGAAACATATCGTCGAGCATGCGATGCCCCAATTGTTTGAAGGCGGCCCAATCGGCCGGGTCGAGACTTGTTTCTTCCAACAGCTCCGGTACTTTTTTCATGCTATATAGTTTTTATGGCCTGATAGACGAAGATCAAAGACTGCGCAGGCCGGTACAATTTGATGCTTGCCTTTGCGCGTTGCCAGGTGTTGTTGTGCATCGAACACTACAAAGCTCCTGTGTTTTTCTAATTAAAAACAGATTCAGATTTGCCTATTTTAACTGGATCAGATGACGCGGGAGGAGGGAAATGATACCACCACATGGGGGGAGCCAGCCCTCCAAATGATCAAAGGCGCTGGCCGGAACTACGGGTTCCGGGCAACGCCTTTCAATGTTTTTAATCAGGATAGGTTCAGCTCAATGGTCCGCCGTCGTACTACTGTAACGTGATGGTGTACGACTGTGGAGAGGTTGTTTCGAGGTACCCGTAGGTACGTTCAATTTTTTTGGCTACCGGGGCTGCTACCAGTCCGGCATTTTTTTCGTTGGCTACTGTAAATCCCATCGATGCACTGATGCACAACAGGAAGATGATCTTTTTCATACAAAGGTGTTGGCTGATAAACAATGGTGCTGCTACATAAGGATACAAATGTCTGCCAGATCACCTCCCCGGGCAATGGCAGGGTGCCTGAACTGTAGGTTATACCGGATGAGATGTTGATTTTTTGGCTCCTGTGCCAGGGGGGCGGTGGGCGCGCCAACCTACGAGCCAGTCACCAGGAGCCTGCCAACGAGGCCCAACCAACAGCCCACCAACAGGGGAGACTGGCAACAAAAAGGCCCGAAGCTGGTGCTCCGGGCCCTTAACGATATTATGTGGTTGATTAACTGACTGTTTCCTGGCGTGTATCGTGGTAAATGCGTTCGATGGCCGCCTGAAACTTCTCCATGATCACCTTGCGTTTGAGACTCAGTTTGGGCGTCATTTCGCCGGTCTCCACGCTCCACTCATCGGGCAGCAATTCAAACTTCTTGATCTGCTCCACATGACTGAAATAGGTATTGAAGCTCTCTACCAGGTCTTTATAAAACCGGATCACCTTTGGGTCGCGTACCAGCTCTGCCACATTGGTGGTTTGAATACCCTGCTGCCGTGCCCAATCCTTGAGGTTGCTGGGCGACGGAACGATCAGGGCGCCCACAAACTTGCGCTCGGAACCTACCACCATGATCTGTTCGATGTAGGGTGATTCCTTCAGTTTGTTCTCGATGGGCAGGGGCGCTACGTATTTACCACCACTGGTCTTGAACATTTCCTTTTTGCGATCGGTGATCTTCAGGAACCTGCCCTCGTCGATCATTCCGATATCGCCGGTATGGTACCAACCGCCATCGGTAATGCTTTCGGCGGTGAGGTCAGGACGCTTGTAATACCCCATCATGATGTTGGGGCCCTTGCAGAGTATCTCGCCGTCTTCGGCAATCTTCACTTCGATGTTATCGATGAGTGGACCTACTGTACCGAACTTTCTGTCTTTCTCCTGGTAGCGGTTGACGCTGATCACGGGTGAGGTTTCGGTAAGGCCATACCCTTCCATGATGGGTATACCGGCAGCGGTGAAGATCCTGATCAGCCTTACCTGGCAAGCTGCGCCGCCGGTAACGATGCAAAGCAACCGGTTGCCCAGGGCCTCGCGCCATTTGCTGAATATGATCTTATTGGCCAGCGCCAGTTGCAGGCGATAGCCAATGCCCATGTTCTTGTTGATCTCGAAACGGGTGGCCAGGTCATGGGCCCAAAAGAATAGTTTGCGTTTGATGCCTCTCAGTTCTGCGCCTTTGGCCATGATCTTATCATACACTTTCTCCAGCAGGCGGGGTACGGTGGTGAACATCGTAGGCTGTACTTCCTTCAGGTTATCGCCGATGGTTTCCAGGCTTTCGGCGTAGTAGATCGCTGTTCCTTTGAACAGGTAGATATAGCTCACCATGCGTTCGAACACGTGGTTGAGCGGCAGAAAGCTCAGTGCCCGCATATCATTACCCGGCGGAAAGCAGGGGATACAATCGATCACATTGCTCATGATATTGCGGTGCGACAGCATCACCCCTTTGGGCTTGCCGGTAGTACCGGAAGTATAGATGATGGTGGCGAGGTCTTCGTACCGGATCGAATCGGCGATAGAGCGAACTCTGGTGGCCGCCGCGGCATCTGCCAATGGCAGTATCTCCTTCCATTGTTTGGCACCAGGTACTTTCTCGATCGTGTAGATCTCTTTCAACGAAGGTATATTGGGCATTACATGCTGCACTTTGTGATAAAGGTCTTCGTCATTGACGATCACCAGTTTCACCTGGGCATCCTGCAGGATGAATTCCAGCTCACTGATGCTGATGGTGGGATACACGGGTGTCAGCACAGCACCGATCTGCTGTACGGCCATATCGATGATCAACCATTCGGGCCGGTTCTTGCAGATGATCGTGACCTTATCACGTCCTTCTGCCGTCATATCCCCGGGGCCAATGCCGAGGTTGAGCAATCCTGCGCTCAATGTATCTACGGTTTCTCTTATTTCCTGTGTGCTGTATTTCCGCCATTGACCGTTCTCTTTACCGGCAAACATGTCCGGCAGGGGCTTGCGCTGGAGATGGTAATCAATACAATCGAAAAGGCGCCTGGGCTCGGTCATAACAATCGTGGTTTATGTGAAAGTAAAAGGGGCCACCTCTAGTACAACAGGCGGGTGCCCATCTTGTTGTTTCCCTTGGCAATCTGGGGTCAAATTAACGAATATGTACTAATAAAAAAAGCCCCGTGGAAGCGGAGCTTGTATTGATTATGAAGACGTTAATACCTATAATTTGGAGGGATTCTGGTAGTACTGGCCGGTAGGCAGTTTAAATACCCGATTCTTCTGGAAAGTATTGAACTGGTTGTACTCGTCGGCATGTGCTTTTGTCCAGCTTTCGTAGGCCGACAAATTGGTCGCCGTTTCAAAAAGCCATTGGTTATAGGCTTCGAACATGCCCGATTTCAACAGTTGCTGCTGGTATTCGTACAGGCGGAAAGGGAATCTTCTGACATACCGCTCCTGGAAGGCAATCACGAATTTGGTCCGCACAGCCGACAGCGTCTCGGAAGTAATGCCGTTGCTGGCCACATATCCTGCCTGTGTTTTCATGATCTCCAGCCAGGCATTTACAAATTCATTCTTCGTATCCTGTCCCTTGGTGATGTCGCTATCAAGGAACAGCTTTTTGTATCCGTCGAGGAGCAGCATTTTTATCTCGGGTGTACGTTTGGAGTAACTTTCCAGGTTCACGAAGATCTCTCCGTACACGAGGCCCCATACTTTATCCTTCGTGAAATAGTAATACTTGGCGGCGTTGTAATAGTTACCGGATTGTGTAGGGTCGACCTCGATGCCCTTTTCCCATAATTTGATGGCATCCGAATACGCTTTCTTGCTCCACATCATCTCGCCGTATTCGTTATAGATAACGCCACTATTGGGGAATTTTTTCAACGCGGCTTTGTACATCTTCTCTGCTTCTTTGGCCTCTTCTATCGCCTTGTACACCATACCGAGTATCTGGAAGCTTTGTACATCTACCTGTGGATCTTCCTGCAGGGGCTTGGCCACTTCCAGGGCATGCACATAATCGCGGTTGAGGTAGTGGGCAAATGCCAGATCTTTCTTCAATTCGAGGTTAGTGCCTTCTTTTTCCAATGCCCTGTTCAATACCAGGATGGCATTGCGGTAGTCGCCCTCACGGGTAAAGGTCTTTGCCTTTTCGTGCATGGCTTTCCAATCCTGGTCCTGAGCGGTGATGGTACCTGCTGTTAAGCTCAACAAAGCAGCAACGAACAAATGTTTCATAGAAATCAAAGATAGGGTTTTTCAATTGGGAGGTATCAGGTGCTTTGTTAAAAACCATGCCAGGAATAATACTTTATTGCCTCATTTTCAACATGACGGGCTTCTCATCGTTTTGTAATACGAGCAAACAGCGGCCATTCCTGGCTGGTACTTCCCGGATGTCCCGTATCACGCCTTTCAGCTTAAGGCCCGATTGTTTTGGCGACAGTGCCCGGAACGATCGCTTTCCCTCATTCAGCAATACATGCCCAAAAGAAGCATCCATCCTGGCAAACTGGGGCAGGAAACCAAAACAGTTGCCCCCCATTACCAGGTCTACCGTACCATCTTTATCGATGTCAGTGCAGAGGATGCTGTTGATGCAGGATAGCTGGGTGGTATAAGGCAATGCCTGTATCGTGAACTTTCCATTACCGTCGTTGTAGGCAATGCAGGAACTGGCATAATTAATAGTCTTTACCTGGCTTTTCTTCAACAAGTCTGGAGCAAAAAGATCCTGGATACTTTTTTGGGCGAAGTCTTCGTGTTTCAGGGTGAGTTTCTTAACGGATGGCAACTGATCGGTGAGGTCCCGCTTCATGAAGACCGTCACCTCTTTTCCATCGATGGTACGGGTCATGATCTTATCAGTGATGCCATTGCCGTCAAAATCGTTGATCCATATCCGCTGTGGCGCCTTTTCAGCAGGGCGGAGGTAAAAGTTCTCTCCCATATTACCCAACACGAGGTCCAGGTCGCCATCGTTGTCGATATCCGTCACCGCCGCCGACTGCCAGCAGCCGAATAACTGCTCCATACTATTCTTTACCTCCACAAAATGATTGCCCGACCAGGAGAAGATGCGTGGCGCCATCCACTCGCCCACGATCACCAGCTCGGGTTTTGCATCGCCTGTCAGGTTGGCCATCACGGCACCTGTCACCAGGCCGATATGGGCAATATCGAGATTGCTGGCTGGTGCAATATCGGTAAACTGTCCTTTGCCATCGTTGATCAGCAGGTAGCTGACCGGGGATGTACCATAGTTACCGGGAATACTCCGGCTACCTACGAAAAGGTCCTGGTCGCCATCGCCATCGAAATCGGCTGCCACCAATACGCCAGTATTGCCTTCATTGGGCGGCAATGCTTTTGTATTGATCGTGAAGTTTCCTTTCCCGTCATTCAGGTATAGCCGGTTTTGCATTTCCCGGCTACCCAATGGGTGGTTGTTGCCACCAGACCCAACGATCAGGTCCAGGTCGCCGTCGTTGTCGGCATCGAAGAACAGGGCTGCCACATCCTCAAAATTCTGGAACTGCTCAAACGTTTTCTCCGGTTTCTTTTGGAAGCCATTGCGGGTTTGCAGGTACAGTTGGCCAGGTGTACCCTGTGCACCACAAATGTATATATCTACCAGGTCGTCGCCATTTACATCTCCGGTGGCTGCTTTGGGGCCTTCCCGCGATAACATCATGGGCACGTTGCGTTCGTAATAAAAGTCGACGTAATCATCTTCCTCATGTTTGTCGAAGTTGGTATCCGCCACTTGCAGCAAAGGTTGCACCGACATCGTGTCTATCAAGGGTAGACGCTTGCCATCGACCGGCTGACTGATCACGTGTACCGTATCGCGTGCCGGTTGGTTGATGTGTGTATAGGTTCTATCGGGCCAGATGACGACCAACGAATCGACTGGTTTGTTGCCCAGGCCGATGAGCAGCTTATAATCGATGGACGACTGGAAGCCACGCGCGGGAATCATTTCGCGGGTCATGACCTGATCACCCTGGTACACTTTCACGGTGCTGCCCACTGCGTACGTATTCCTGCCTTTGCCTTTGAGTTGTACACCGATGTAGTGGCTGTTGCCGAGCTCCCGGCTATTGTTGCGGTAAATGAAAGCTTCGTCATTAACGTTGCTCACGACCAGATCTAGGTCGCCATCATTGTCGAGGTCGCCGTAAGCGGCTCCATTGGAGAAGGAAGGGGTGGTGATGCCCCAGCTGGCACCGGCATCGTCGAAACGAAGATTACCGGTATTGCGAAATGCTTTGTTGACGATGGGGCGGGAGGGCATTTTGGAAACGATCTCATCGATCTGTTCTTTCTTGCCTGTCAGGGCCATCTTGCGCACGATCTCATTCGCAAAGAAGTCGATAAAATCCTGGTCTGTAACATCGCGGTAAATACCATTGCACACGTAAATATCGGAGAGTCCGTCATTGTCGGCATCGAATATCAGCGCGCCCCAGCTCCAGTCTGAGCCAGCAACACCGCTGTAATGCGCCGTTTCGAGGAAACTGCCATTCTTATTATTCACCTGCAACGCATTTTGCATGTACTGGTGGTAGAATCCTTTTTTGGTGGTGAGCCGGTTCACATCAATATTCTCAAACGAGGCTGTGGTCTTTAACCGGTATTCATTATCGGGCAGCATATCGGTGGTGAAGATATCCGGATAACCGTCGTTGTTGATATCGCCCATATCGGCTCCCATGGAGGAGAGGCTGATGTGCTGCGTCCAATTTTCCAGTTCTTCTTTAAAGGTTCCGTTACCATGGTTGATGTATAGGTAGTCGCGCTCGTAAAAGTCGTTGGAGATATAGATATCCGGGTAGTGGTCGTTGTTGACATCGCCTACGGTGACGCCCAGTCCAAAACCGATCAGGCTACCATAAATACCAGCTTCTGCACTTACATCGGTAAACTTACCATTGTCGTTGCGCAGCAAACGGTCGCCTCCGCCTTTCAGGAAATTCTCCACTGGCCAATCTTTTGCACGCAGGTCGCGGCTATTGGCATAGTTAAGCGTATTGACAGGAATGAAACTATTGTTGAGTACGTAGAGATCGAGGTCGCCATCGAGATCATAATCGAAGAAGGAGGAGTGGGTCGTGTAGTCGTTCTCGGCCAGTCCGTAAGCCGCGGCCGAATCTGCAAACCCTAGTTGGTGGTTGTTGATGAACAATTCATCCTCCTGCCCTACGCCCTGCTGGTAACCTGCGTTACACACGTAGATATCGAGCCAGCCATCGTTGTTCACGTCGGCCATTACGACGCCGGTGCTCCACTTTTTCTTGTCGGTGAAGCCCGCCTTCGCCGAGATGTCTTCAAACTGCCAGTTGCCCTTGTTAAGGTACAGTTTGTTGGCGCCGGTATTGGCGGTAAAGAAGATATCGCTCAACCCATCGTTGTTGATATCGCCGATCGCCACGCCGCCACCGTTGTAGAAGTTACGGTAGGAAAAGATATTGAAGTCGCGGGTATCCTCTACTTTATTGACAAAGTCGATGCCTGTACCCTTCATTAGTTGAAACAGTGTCTGTTGCTCCTGTTTTTGATTACAGGACAGAAAGGATACAAAAGCAATGAGCAGGCAGGCAATAGCTGGTTGACATTTCATCATAAAACAGGAGGTCATCCTGATGGAATGACCTCCTGTAATTTAGCTAACTTATCCATTAATACCCAGGATTCTGGGCAAGATTTGGATTGACCGATAACTGCTGATTGGGAATGGGGAACAATAGGTTCTTTGGGTCGTCTGTTGGCTTTTCCTGCCAGGGCTGCAGGTATTTACCAAAACGGATCAGGTCATTGCGGCGCATACCTTCCCAATAGAATTCGCGGCCTCTTTCGTCGAGCATCTGATCGAGGCTGACAGAAGCCAGAGCTGCGATACCACGCTTAGTACGGATAGAGTTGACGATGGTAAGGGCAGCGGCCGCGTTGCTGGTTCTCAGCAGCGCTTCGGCTTTCATCATCAACACATCGGCATACCGGTAATAAACATAGTCGTTGTTGGCATTATCGCCTGAATTGTAATCGATGGGATATTTGATCACGCGGATACCGGTCACTTCCAGGTTTTGTCCGATCTCGATGGCTTTTACTTCGGGGGTGAAGGCCAGCGGACGGCCACCACGGTCCTTCAGCGCGACGCCATTCTGGTCAAACTGCTGACCCACCAGGAATCCGGGCTTGATACCACTGACGTTGGTGACACCAGGGTAGCTCTGGCTTCTGCGCAGATCTGCCGCATCGAACTTATTGTAGAAGTCAGACAGCGTTGTAAAGCCGTTCCAGCCACTGGGGTTGTTGTTGTAATGCAAGGTACAGAACCAGCGGGAGCGTACAGGGCCGCTATTGGAACCTCCGATATTCTGTGCAGTAAAAATGTTCTCCGTAGAGATCGCATCGTTGTTGGGCGCAAAATTATCAAAGTAATTATCAGCCAGTTTATACTTGGTACTGTTGATGATCTGGTCGGCCAGGGTGATCACCTGTTGCATGTCTGCCGCTGCAAAGGTGGGTGTTGCTCTGTTGGCGATCACCCCTTTGTTGATATAACATTTCATGAGCAGCACACGGGCAGCGTCTTTATTGGCCGTATACGCCGGACCAGCCGGCAGGTCGTTCATGATCGCATTGACCTCGGAAATGATGAAATCGAGCGCTTCACTGCCTTTGCGCACCTTGGGTACATCGAGAATGCTGGTACCGGGATCGCGGTAAGGCACCTGGTTCCATCCATCGAGCATGGAGAAGGTAGCGAAAGCGCGGATGAACCTGGCTTCTGCGGCCTGTGCGGCCGATGGATTGTAGCGCAGGAAGTCTGTAGCAGAGTAAATGATACCACCCAGGTCTTCAAAAGTCTGGCGCAGGAAGAGGTGATTACCATCCCAGCGGTGTACGTGCAGTACCCGCCATACACCATTATCGTCCCAGTCGCCACCGCGTGTGGGTCCGATCGCTTCATCGGAGGTATGCTCCTGGGCAGCCCAGAAACGGCTTTGATCCTGGTAGGGGGTTCGCATGGCATCATAGACACCTTTCAGCAAGGCAGCCGTATTGGCGGATCCACCACCCACTGCGCTGCCGGGCACTTCTCCATTCAGCTTTTCCTCCAGCCGGGTGCAGGCAACCAGCGTAAGGGAAAGGGACATACCGTAGAGCAATCGTATATATTTCATAAAATGCTTTTGTTATTGTAGTGAAAATTTAACACCGACCTGGAAGGAACGGGCAGAAGGGTAAGGCGTGTACTCGATACCCACGGAAGGTACACCGTTTACCTGCTTATCCGTATTGACTTCCGGATCGAACCCGGTGAAATCGGTCATCACCAACAGGTTCTGACCGGCCACAAATACTGTCAGCGCTTTCAATGACTTGCCGATATTGCCGATCTCATAAGAAACACTTGCGTTGGCCAGCTTGAGGTAGCTGCCATTTTCCATATACCGGGAAGAAGGCGTGATACGGTTGGAGAGTGACTCTTTCACTTCCCCACCGATCAGTGACCGGGCAACATTTCTACCACCATTCAGGTTGCTGATTGGCAACACTGTATTGGCTGTGTTGTTGTATACCTTTTGACCAAAGGCGCCGTTGAAGTTGACTACGCCGGATAGTTTCTTGTACCGGGCAGACATAGTAACACCCAGCACCGTCTTAGGATTGGGGTTACCCAGGTAGTAGTTAACATAGCCGTCTTCGTCATACAAGGCCAGCCCTGTGGTTTTATCCAGGCCAAGGTACCTTGACATATAAAAGACATTGATTGGCTGGTCATTGGTAATTTGCTGTACCGTAGCACCTGATATACCTTGTCCGTGCAAAGCACCAGTAGGAATTGGTACATCGAGATTGGTAACATTGTTTTTGACAAAGGAAGCGATCACGCCCAGATCCCAGGATACATCTTTTGTTCGCACGAGATTGGCATTGAGGGTTACTTCCACACCCTTGTTGATGATCTCAGCCGGCAGGTTCTTCCAGGTAGGCGGTGCACCAGGTGGCACAGGCTGTGCAGAAATTGTAGGATATAGCAGGTCCGTTGTTTTTTTGTTGAAATAGTCAACCGAACCGGTGATCCTGTTGTTCATGACCGCGAAATCGATACCGATATTGGTTTGCTCATCGGCTTGCCATTTCAGGTCGGGATTGGCGCTATTGGCGGGTTGTACTGCACCAGGTCCGGTAAACCGGTACCTGTCCTGGGCCGAACCAGCCGGCACATCCTGTGTACCCGTTTTACCCCAGCCAACCCTGAGCCGCAGGTTATTGATGAACTCTACATTTTTAAGGAATTCTTCATTGCTGGCATTCCAGGCTACAGCGAATGAAGGGAAGTATCCATAGCGGTTGTTCTTACCGAATTTGGTAGATCCATCTGCGCGGATCGTGGCGGTAAGCAGGTATTTATCTTTCCAGTTGATATTGCCGCGGGCAAAATAAGATTGTAGCTCCGTAGTAGGATCAACCGTAGAAGACAACTGACGGGTGCTTTGTGAACTGTACTGGAAGTAATTATAGTAAGGGATACCATAGTTGCCAAAATCGCTGGCACTGTTGTCGTTCGCTTTGAAGTCGAACTTCATGTACTCATAACCCACCAGCGCGCCGAGGGTAAAATCGGGCGATAGCTTCTTGGTATAGTTCAGCGTGTTGGTCCACTGTTTGGTGATCAGCTCATTGCTGCCGGTATAGGCTACACCACGGTCAACGATATTCTCCAGGTTGATGAAGGAAGCAATCTGTGCACGACGGATACCGGTGCTGTAGTTGATACTGAACAGCATCCTGTACTCGAGGTCTTTGAACAACTTCACATAAGGAGAAATGCTTCCCAGCACGGTAGTTACCTTCGAGTTGTCGTCGTACGCTTCCGACATCGCCAGTGGATTGACGGTCGTTGAGCCACGCAGTACGTTTAATGAATCCTGTCCATTCGCTTTCTTCACTACCAGCGGCATGGTAGGATTCCACTGAAGTGCCTGACCGATCACACTGCCTGTAAAGCCTGCATCATTGGACACGGGCGCAATAGCTTCTACTGTTTGCGCGGCTATCAGGTTGTAGTCGATACCAATAGCTTTGCTTTCAAGGAACTTGAAACCACCGGCAATGTTGGTAGAGTATTTCTTAAATCCTGATTTGCGTACGATACCTTCCTGATCGAGGTAACCGGCGCCCATGCGATAGCGGGAATTTTCCGTGCCACCACTGATACTCATATCGTAACTCTGGGTATAGGCCGTCCGCAACACAGCATCCATCGCATCGACGTTGCCGCCGAAATCACCGCTGGTCAGTCCGTAGTCCGTTAACGCTTTGCGGTACTCATTACCATCCAGTACTTTCAACTGTTTGATCAATTTACTCATACCAAAAAAAGTGTTGAAATACGCCTTCGTTGGTCCCGACTCCCCTTTTTTGGTATTGATGATGACCACACCGTAGGCACCGCGCGAACCGTAGATGGCGGTCGCGGAGGCGTCTTTTAATACATCGATCGACGCAATGTCATTGGAGTTGATAAAGTTGAGCGGATTCGCAGCCGGCGATGTTCCGATACCGGCACCTGAGCCACCGGGTCGGGCAGATCGGCCATCCAATGGTACGCCATCTACTACATACAACGGGTTACTGCCCGCCCGGATGGTTGAGTTACCGCGGATCTTCACCGTGGTACCGCCACCAGGCTGGCCGCTGTTGTTAAGGATCTGTACACCGGCCACTTTACCCTGGATCAATTGATCGGGAGAGATCTGTACGCCCTGGTTAAAGTCTTTGGCTTTTACAGAAGCTACGGCACCGGTGGCGTCCTTACGCCTAACGGTACCGCCATAGCCGATGACCACAATCTCGTTGAGCGTGGCATTGTTCGCTTCGAGCGATACATTGACCTGTAATTTGTCGGTGATGTCGACTTCCTGTGTAGCGTAGCCTACCGTGGAAATGACTAAGGTGTTTACGGCGCCTGTAATGCTGATTCGAAAGGTGCCATCGGAACCGGTGGATGTTCCTCGTGTAGATCCTTTAGGGACTACTGATGCGCCAACAACGGGCGATTGATCTTTTGAGTCTGTCACTTTTCCTACAACGATCTTTTCCTGGGCGAAACTGGCAATATGTATGCATAGGGCCATCAATAGCAAGGTTGATGACGCAAGCAATCGTTTTGCTGTCATAGCAATCAGTTAGGTAGTTATAAAATGGCGGAATAAGTGAACGTGTAGCTTATACACAATTTAAAGCAATGGCCTGGTATTACCAAAAAATTAACACCAGTTTCATCACTGTACAGGATGGCGTATTGCTATTTTTACTATGCCCTTTTTCTCGACAAGAATATATCAATCAATCAACTATGCGTGATTGAATGTCCTGAAACGCAGGCCTGGTGCGGCCTAAAAAAAAGTTTGTGGTAAAGGAAAGCCCTTAGCTGGCACTAACACCCTACCCTTAGGGTATCCGTTAGTGATTTACCTTATTCAACGCATTGCCAGCGAAGGAGTTGCCCAGCTGTGGGGCTCCAATAACGAAGTATGCCTGCCGACTGGCAGGCATACCTTATATAATACGGTCCATCATTAATGGTCGTTAATGGAGTTGTGCTTCCTGTACGTTCTCCTTCTTACCGTCGGAAAACCTGTCGGCATTGAATCGGTATAGTTTACCAGGACGATGGGGAACATCCTGCTCCAACTCATTTACGTCAATCAGCCAGTCCATCAGGAAAAACTTCTTCCTGAAGTTACGGCGGTCGAGCTTGGTGCCGTGGATGGACTCATACAGGCTTTGCAATTCCCGCAGAGAGAATTTCTCCGGCAGTAAATTGAATACGATGGGATGTTCATCGATCTTCGACTGCAATTGCTTCAGGCAGGTATCCAATATCTTTTTGTGGTCGAAGGCGAGGGTGCTGATCTCATTCACCGGATGCCAGTGAAGTTCATTGTGGGCCAGCGACAGCTGGTGATCTTTAATATTGATAAGCGAGTACCAGGCGGTAGTTATTACCCGGCCGGCCGGGTGGCGGTTCACATCTCCGAAAGTATACACCTGCTCGAGAAACACATCGTCGAGGCCCGTGCGGTCCTTCAGAACTCGGTAAGAGGCACTATCGAGATTCTCGTTGGGCATGACCAGGTCACCCAACAGCGACCACTCGTCATGAAACTCTTCGAGATCCGATTTGATCAGTAATACTTTGAGTTCATTATCGTCGAAACCGAAGATCACGCAATCTACGGAAAGGGCCATGTGGAAGAATTCCCTATTGTCAGACTTCAACTGCTGTATCGTTTTCTGCAAGGCGTTCCCCATAATCTTGGTGTTATGATCGTTAAGGCTTAATTAATGATGATTTTCTTTACTATGCTGTTGTTTCCATATTGCATTCGAACGAAATAAAGACCTTTAGCAAGACCGACGGCATCGAGTGTCTGCAAAGGCAGTTGATGGACACCCTGTGGCTTAAAACCAGCACGGTAGCTGGCAAGCTGTTGTCCGCTTATATTCAGCAAGGATAAGGTGACTTCCGTATTGAGCGGTAGTTCATATTCAATAGTAGAGTTCGACGAGACCGGATTGGGAAATATACTTAGCCGTGTATTCTTACGCTGGTTGTCCAGATCGGTTACGGGGGTAAGAATATTCGTGATGTTTCGGTTCAAATATACGTGATACTCGCCGGGTTGCAAGGAAATGCTTTGTGCAGCACCCGTTGCATTGATGGTTTGCCCCGTCAGGTAGTCATACCAGGTACCGGCATTTTGAAAACTAACATTGCCCGTAACTCCGTTTACATCGAAATTTCCAACGACCAGTATATTAGACGTATCAGTAGTCAGCTTCAACCATTTGAAGGCGCCGGAAAGATCCCAGGTGATGCGATCGGTAACAAATCCGTTTCTATACGATGGATGCTTCCGCAAAGCCAGCATGACACTGTAGATGTCATGCAGCTTCTTTCGGTCGGCACTCTGCTGGTAATCCCAGCGCACCGGTTTGGGATTGGTACGGCAACTGTTGTCGATGGTACCATTCTCGCAATAATTAATGGAGTAGTCGTACCCCAGTTCTCCAAACTGCCAGATCATTTTAGGACCAGGAATGGAGAAGTAGAAGGCAGCCGCCATCGCATTGCGTTGCAGACCTGTCACGGGATCTTTGGTGCTATAGCCACCCGAAGCATTGCCAAATTGCCCATTTTTGTATTGGAGCCTTTCTTCATCATGGCTTTCCATATAGGCTACCAGGTTGGGCTGCGCCCATCCCCGCTCCCTGTGGATCGCCCCTTTGAAATCGGACGTGCCTACCCATCCCATGGTAGCTTCGTTGAAGGCATGGTTCATATTACCCCAAAGCATCATACCATAAGCAGCCAGTTCTTTCTCTTCGTCGTTCACCCCAAGGTGTTCGAGTATCACATAACTGCCTGCCGACTTCGCTTGCAGGGTATCATAGTATTTTTTCCAGATGGCTATCCGGCTGGCATCATAGGCATCCCAGCTCGCCTGGTTGCAATTTTCTCCATTGGCATCACAGGAGGCTTTTTGGGTGAAGCCTTTCGACAGGTCGAACCGGAAACCATCGAGCTTGTATTCCTGCAGCCAGTATTCTACCACCCGGCTCACAAAGTATTGCGTGGCGGCGCTTTCGTGGTTGAAATCGTAGCCCACGTTGAACGGGTGTTTGGCTGCGGTATTGAACCAGGGGTTTTGTGCCGTAGGTTGTCCTTTGGCAGCATCGAAGTAGAGCTGCACCATGGGCGACTGTCCGAAGGAATGGTTGAGCACCATATCCATGATCACCGCCATACCTTGTTTGTGACATTCGTCGATGAGCGCTTTGAGATCATTGGCCGGACCATAATATTTATCAGGCGCAAAATAGAAGGAAGTATTGTAGCCCCAGCTGAGGTTGCCTTCAAATTCATTGAAGGGCATCAGCTCAATGGCGTTGATTCCAAGCCGCTTGAGGTAGCCGAGGGTATCCTTCAAGGTCTTCCAGTCGTGGTTGCCAACAAAATCGCGCAACAGCAACTCATAGATCAACAGGTTGCGTTTGTCGGGCCGTGCGAAATTGGTGGTCTGCCAGGCATAGGTTGGTTTGGCCGTCTGCAGTACACTGACAATGCCGGTCGTTTTCCCCGTGGGGTAAGGCTTCAGGTTGGGATAGGTCGTTGCTGTGATGTACTGATCATTGTTGGGATCGAGCACCTTTTGCGTATAAGCATCAGGAATTTTCAGGCTGTTGTCGACCACGTACTGATATCCATATTCCGTACCCGGCGTAAGGCCCGTGATCCGTTTCCAGAAACGCAGCCCATCCGGTGTTTTGTTGCATTGAAAGTTGACCGACTCGGTCCAGTTGTTGAAGTCTCCAATGATCGATACCTTGTTTTTGCCGGGCGCGTACAGTACCAGGATGGCCGACGTATCGCCCTGTTCATAATTGATGCCGTCACGCACACCAGCCGGCAGCGGCTGTACATTGACGGTCGGGGCTGCGAAAAAGTTGATGGTATCCGAATGGGTCGTGCTGCCATCGGTAACACGGCCAACGACCTGCTGGTTGCCGGCAACCGTGATCGCCGGAGTGGCCTGCACGGTCGTATTGCCGGTGGCAGTGGCTATCGCTGTGCCGTTGAAGAACACAGTAAGATCGGCCGACTTGTTGGATAAATAAGTGATGTCGATGTTTTCTCCCTGCACTTTGGTGATCGGTTCTGGCACCGGTACAAACCGGGGATCCATGGCCGGTGCAGCAAATTTACCGGTCAGGATATTGTCGTACACCGTGATGTACATATTGCCGTTGTCGACGCTTTGATCGCTGATGCGCTGTACCACATTTCCATTACCACTCCTGAACAGGATCGCGATGCGGCGAATGGTTTCGCCTGCTGGCACATTGAAGAAGCTGCGGATATTGCCGATGGTGTACTGGTATTTGTTGGTAGCTATCCAGGTGGCTTTGGCTGCGGCGTCTGCCGTACCCCAGGTAAACTTTGCATACCGCCAATCGCCATTGTTGCTGCTTTGGCTCGTGATCAACCCGATGTGCACGTAGACATCGTTGGTGTTGGCATAGTTGAGCAGCCCCTGGTTACCTTTACTACAATCGACCGTGATGGTAACCCCTGCATTATCGGTAGGAAAAGCAGGCGCGGTGGTCAACAATTGGGCACTGGCTGTTGCACAGTACGCCACCATCATCAGGGTAAGTACAAATAACCTCATCGGCAATCGTTTTATCATTCTCAAAAGGGTGGGCGGGAAATGGGGCTGACTAAAAAGGGTACCCATTCTCGGGTAGGCGATGGAGACAAGCGATCGTTTACATGATCCTCCTGGTCTTCATGAACCTTTTTTGGTCAGCCCCATGTTTTAACGTTGTAGTCTATTGAATAACGACCGTACCGTTCAGCTCATCGAGCGTCACCTTATAAGTGCCGCTGGTGGCCGGAGTACTGAAGTTGGTGCTGCCATCATACCTGATCTTGCCACTGCCTGCATCTTCGTAGTCGAACGCACCCCAGGCATTGCCAGCCAGGAATTTGATTTCCTTGCCACCTACCAGATTGAGCGAAAGTTCCCACTTGCCATTGCCGAGGTAGGTCATCTTGGGTGAGTTGCCTGGATCCCAGTCGGGCACACCCGCCATGCCGTTACCCACGATGCGCATTTCGGTAGCAGCGCTCAGGTTATAGGTGAGGTTCTTTACATCTGTGCCATCAAAGATCACGCGCACCAGACCGGCTGTGCCTGTCCACTTCACATTCTTGGCACCACCGCCGTCTACGATCAGTTTGCTGCCGCCTTCTGTTTCGGGGCCAAACCAACGGGCCTTGTTATTGGCGCCATTGTCCCATTCGCTGCCGTCGTGGAATTTAAATTCATCATTGGCCGACATCGTCTGGAAGACGATGAGCTTGTTCGGTGCCAGGCTGCTCATGCGAACATTGCTGGCGGGTGTCCAGCCCGGTGTCTGGAAGGCACCAACGATGCCCAGTCCACCGATACCACCACTGGCTGCTGTTTGCACATAATATTTCTTATTCGAATAGTCGAACGTTACCCGGTAAACACCCGAGGTAGCTACCGCAATATTCGACTCGCCATTGTCGGTGATCGTGCCGGCTGCGCCATTGGGATCCTGGCCCCAATCGATGATACCCGGTGCGGGTGGCCATTGCTGACCATTCACGAATTTGAATTCTCCACCGCCGGTAAGGTTGACGTAGGTGAAGAAAGTGCCGGGGAACCTTGGATCGGGGATCAGGCGCGAGGCATTTTCAATGGTCCAGCCTGCAGGGGTAGCGCTTCCCACGATAAATACCTTGATCTCACGCAGGATCACGACCTGGTTTACGTATTCGGCATACTGGCTCCAGCTACCGGAAGTAGCGACTACGGTCCACAGCAGGTCTACCGGCTGCTCCTGGTTGGTAAACCCTTTCTTCGTGAGCGAATCGCCGATGGCCTTGTAAGTAATATTGGCTACAGAATCGGCTCCACTGTTGTCTGCGTCTACCGCTATCAGCGGCTTCGTCCAATCAACGGCGATCACCGCGCCTGTGGCATCCACTTTCCTTTCTGCAAACAGTACTTTATACTTCATGGCCGGACCACCCGTAGCGGGTTTGGATTTGGTCCAGTTGAATTTCATCGTTTGGGAAGTGCTATTGGGATCGATGGCCGTTACATCACCGCTGGTAGCGGGGCCCAGCAAAATGAATGCTGTGGCACCATCTTTCATGCGGGTGATGGAAATATTCCTGGTTTCTGTAGCCAACAGGTTGGTAGAACCATTGTCGGCTTTCACGCTCCAGATAAGATCCGTTTTGGCGCCGTCTGCAATGCCTTTGCCTTTCAGGGCGTCGTCGAGTTGTTTGTGGGTAAGGGTGAGTTTTGCATCCTTACCGCTGTTGTTGGAGGCGATCTCCAGCAAGGGCGTTTCGAGCGTGCCATTCGTTTTCAGGGCAGCCACCCATTTGTAGGTGGGCAGTACGTCTACGCCGGGTTTGGCGGCCGACCAGCTGATTTCCACGGTTGAGCCGGGCGTTGCCGCATTGAGCGCAACCACCGCATCGGCCACGGGAGCATTCAGCGTGAAGGTGCCCAGGGATTCGCCGGTCACCGTTTCGTCGAAATCCGTTTTCTGACATCCTGCCAAAGCGGCGATCGCCAGCAAAGCAGGAACCAATATCTTTTTCATACGCAACATCATTATTAATGTTTAGAGTGAAGGCTATTTCATGTCTGCTAATGTCACTTCCACCACATTGGTGCTTACGGTGACGGGTTGGTTGTTGGCATCCTGTACCGTGCCATTGAACTTGTACGTAAAGCGGGTAAATTTCTTACCGGCGCCAGGCGTATAGGAACGGGTAGGGATGAAATAGGCCTTCCATAGTTTAGTACCTGCATTTTTTACAGGGAGTGTCACTGGCTGACCAGCAGCGGCGCCGGTATTGTCAAATACTTCTATAGTGACCGTCGTTGGCTGCATACGCTGCTCATTGGGCGTGGTGGCAAGGTCCTGGTGGAAGTAGAGCGATACCACATCATTTTGTCCTACGCGGGCCGGGAACAAACGCAGCATGCTCGGCACAAACACCAGCGGATCGAATACATTCTTCTTACTATCGGGCGACTGCTTGCTGCCACTCTTTGTTTTAGCGAGGAACTGAAAATGTTTGAGCTGGCCGGGTGCCAGACCATACATGGTGGTACCCGTCATCTTGTAGGTAAACTTATTGGGCGTGGCTTCTACCGGGGTCAGTTTGGCGGCTGCCGGTGAATTGCCCCATTCCGTATTGGTGCTACCGTCTTTGCCCGGAAAACCAACGGCGTCTTTGTTGGCCCAGGTCCAGATATACAGATCGGTTTCGCCGGCCAGGTTGGTACCGGTGAAATCGAAGGTGATGGTGATCTCATCTTCTGCCGAGAAAGTGGCGGGGCTGATGGTGAAGTTGGTGAACTCCTGCGCCTGCACCATGCGGCCGGTCAATATCATGAGTGCTATAATCAATAACTTTTTCATAATTGCTGCATTGAAGGGTTAGCGGGAAAATTCATAATCATACACAATGAGCACCTTATTGGTAGCGGCGTCACTGCGGGTCACTTTCACCTTCAGTGTTTGATTCACACTGTTGGGGTATCCTCCCAGCGTCATGATCTCCGTGACCGCACCACTCTTGAGGGTGATGGTCTTGGGTGCCTTGGGATCATCGATGCTCCAGGTACCGGAAGTGATACTGGTGATGGGCGGCGCCGTATCATTGTTGATGGTAAAGTTGCCGGGCGCTCCTGCAGTCGCATTCAGCGTCATTTGCAGGGTGCTGTAGGCAAACAGCGTGGTGATGTCCTCTACCGCATAAGGGAAGCCCTTGCGTTGTGATTCGAAATCGGTTTGCGTAACCTTCGTCAGTTTCCACACGCCGGCAATGGCGGTGAGGTTATCGTTTGTATCGCCGAGCGGCGCAAAGCCTTCGGGCCGGCAGCCATTCATGGCCAGCACAGCGAGAAGCAATATCGAGAGCAAATATGTTGATCGCATGTTATTAGGTTGAATGTGTTTATTAATCGCAACCACCTTCTGTATTCATCTTAAAGGATGCATTGGCAGCCTGTTCGCTGATGGGGAATTGCAACGCGAGGCCAGGACAGTTCCAGCGACCTCCACGGCGATCCACATTCGTACCCGAGCGGGCACCGATGCGTTTGATCTCCTGGATACGGTTGCCTTCGCCAATCAGTTCCAACTCACGCTCCCGGCGGGTAGTGCTGATCACGGTAGCCACTACCGCATTGGTCGCAAGGTTTTTGGAGGTGCCTCCATAAGCGCGGGTCAGAATCTCGTTGATATCCGTGATGGCCGTTGCCAGGTTGGCGGCGCCTGTTTCAGCGCCTGCTTCAGCACGAATCAACTTGATCTCGGTAAAGCCGATCAGCGGCATATCGAAGTTGTTCTTGTTGTATTTGGTCAACACATTGTAACCAGGCACCAGTGTTTTGCTGTACCAGGCCGTGCCGCGTACATCGCCCGCCGTAGTGGCTGCCGTGTAAAAGATATCCGTAATGTGGAACCGGCCCTGTGCGCTAAATCCTACATCACTGCGGTAACGGTTCCGGAGTTCAGAACCGGGATACAGGTTGTTGTCAATGAACTTGAAGCCAAAGATGATCTCCTTCGACAGGCCGATCGAGAACCGGTTGGCATAGGAGGCATCATATTGAAACTTGTTGCTCTTGATCACCTGATCAGCATACGTGAAGGCGTTCGCAAAATCATTCTGCAAGAAATATACACGGGCCAGATAGGCTTTGGCTGCCCACTTGCTGGGAGAGCCCAGCGTTACCTGGTCGCCCAACAGGTCATCGGCCTTTTTGAGATCGGCAATGATCGACTCATAGACTTCCTTCACGGTATTGCGTTCGCCAGGTGTGATGGCTGTTTGAAGACGCAGTACAATGCCAGGATGACTGTTATCGGCCGTAAAACCCCAGGGTTGTGCCCACATGCGCACGGCGTCGAAATGTGATAAGGCACGGAGGAAATAAGCCTGTCCTTCGATGCTGTTGCGGGAAGTAGTGGCTTTTTCGATATTGGCGAGTACATTGTTGCCAACATAGGCCGGGCGATACAGATCGGTGTACATCCCGTTCTTATAGTCGCCGAAGATGGAGGTTTTACGTTTGAAAATCTCCCCATCATCACCCGTATACAGAGAACCATTGGCCTGGTCGCCGAGCAGGTCTTCGATCCAGGTATATTTACCGTTTTGTACTTTATTGCTGTAGTCTGAATAAGATCCGTTTAAGAGGGCCTGCAGGTCGGCGTCATTCTTTATCGCCTCTTCTTCGGTCAGGGCGCCTTCCGGCTTTCTGTCGAGAAATTTATTACAGGAGGTGGCTGTCATGACCGCGCATCCCAACAACGCTATATAGATCGCTTTTTTCATTGTGTCGAGCATTTATGAATTAGAAATTAACATTGATCCCTATCACCCATGATTTCTGTTGCGGCGGGGTGAGGTAGGTAATGTTGGGACTGAGGTTGCGGTCGGTGGGATTCTCAAAGTCTCGGGCAATTTCCGGATCACCACCAGGATACTTGGAGAAGGTGAGCAGGTTCATACCAGTGATAAATACGCGGGCTCCTTTGAGGTGAAGGTTGGTAAGCGTTTTGGCGCTGAAGCGATAACCCAGCGACAGTTCACGCAGACGCAGGTAAGACGCGTCGTACAGAAACATGGTGCTGTTGTATTGCCATTCGCTGCTCAATCCTGCATAGGTGCCGGTATTCATGGTGAGGCGGGGATACTTGGTCACATCGCCTGGCTCTCTCCAACGATCAAGCTGGTCTTTACGGATCACCCAATCAGTGATCACCCCTGCCTGTCTTTTGCCAGAACCGTCGTAGATATTACCACCGATGGTGAATACCCACAAGCTGGAAAATTCAAATCCTTTATAGGTCAGGTTGTGGTTGAAGCCACCGATAAAGTCGGGTACCACTGAGCCTACCGGCATACGGTTGTCGAGGCTGAAGGTTTTGGTGAGCTTACCGGTTTTATCATACCAGATCGGCAAGCCGTCATTGGGATCTACACCATAATAACGCACGAGGTAGTTGGTACCGATCGGATATCCTTCTACCACACGGGTATCGTTGCTACCACCGCCGGCGGCATCGGCACTCAAACCACCCAGGCTCACGAGCTCGTTATAGTTCTTGGCGATGTTACCACCCACGCTGAAAGTAACTTCTTTGTTGTTGATGACTTTGTAGTTCGCGCTGAACTCGATACCCTGGTTCAGTATCTCGCTGCCCTCGATGTTGCGGTAGCCGCTACCAAAGCTGGTAGAAGGAGATACCGCAGTATTCAGCAACAGGTCGGTAGTTTTCTTATGGTAGTATGCTACTTCACCTGTCAGCCTGTTGTTGAGGGCCGCAAACTCGATCGCAAAATCGGTGTTGGCGGTCTCTTCCCAATGCAGATCGGGGTTGGCTACGTTGCTCGGATAAAGCGTCGCGCCACCATTGTATTGGTTGGTGCCGGCGAAATACATGGAATAGTATTGGCCGGAGGGGAATCCAGAGTTACCGGTGAGACCGTAGCTGGCGCGCAGTTTCAGGAAGTTGATGAAGCGAATATCCTTCATGAAATCTTCCTGGCTGATGGTCCAGCCGGCGGATACCGTGGGGAATACACCGTATTTTTTATTGGGACCGAATTTGGAGGACCCGTCACGACGAATAGAGGCTTGCAGGGCATAGCGCTCTTTGTAGATATAGTTTACTCGTCCAAATACGCTGGCAAATGTTTCTGCATTGTAATCGGGCCCTGTAAGCGGTGTACCGGTTTGCTTGATGGAATCAAGCGCGTGATCGTACAGTGACTTGTTCTTATAGAAAGGACGGTCGCTGTTCTTTTCAACGTATACGCGGTTCACAAAGCTCTTTTCCTGGAATTCGGTACCCGCGAGGAAGGTAAAGCGGTGATCGTCATTCAGGGTCCAGTTGTAGGTAGCTGTTGCAGAAGCCACCCAGTTTCTGCCGCGGTAAGGAGAACGTTTGGCGATACCGGGTTTGCTATTGTCGTTGATCCAGTTGGAAGACTCCCACTGATCGTCGATGCCGGTCAGGTAATCGTACGATCCATTCACGCGCACGTTCAGGTTCTTGATCACTTCATAATCGAGCATCAAACCACCGATCAGGCGGTTGTCGGTATTTCTCCAGACGGTTTCATTCAAGCGACGAACCGGATTCGCACCACCGGTAAACCAGGTCTTGTCGTCGTTGTAGATGGGGTAAATGGGCAGGGCCGTGCTCATCGCATCACCCAGGCCACCGGCCCAGGCTGCAGGAACCCTTTTATTGATACCCCGGTTGTAGGCTGCACTGAGGGTGGCCTTGAACTTGGGGGTGATGGTAAAGTCGAAGTTGGTACGAAGGCCGTAGCGGGTGTAGCTGTTGTTCTTCAGGTAGCTTTGGTTTTCTCCGTAGGTGGCACCGATAAAACTCTTGACGAACTTGTTGCCCTGCGTCATGCTTAGACTGTGTTCGTTGATGAAACCGGTGCGGGTGAGCTCATCCCACCAATTGGTATTGTTCTTTTGCGCCTGCTCCCAGGTAAGGCCACCGGGCAGGGGGGCTTTGCCTGTGTTGCCGTCATTCTCCCAGGCTTCCTGGCGCAATTGCAACCACTCCTGGCCGCTGACAAAGTCGGGTTTGTTGGCGTAGGTAGAGATACCAATCTTATTGTTGTAGTTGAACGTAGGCTGTCCGTTCTTACCCCGCTTGGTGGTAATGAGGATGACCCCATTCGAACCGCGGCTACCGTAGATTCCGGCAGCTGCCGCATCTTTCAGTATCTCGATCGATTCGATGTCGTTGGGGTTGAGGGAGGCGAGGGGATTCTGGTTCATACCGCCGCTGTTGCTGCGGAGGAATGCATCGGCTATCACCGGTATGCCGTCGATCACATAGAGTGGATCGGCGCCGGCACTGATGGAGGCGATACCGCGGATGCGGATCACCGAGCCGGAACCGGCCAGGCCGCTACCTTGTATAACCTGCACGCCGGGCGCCTTTCCCTGCAGGGCCGCTTCAAACGAAGGCGCTGCGATGGAAGTGAGTTTTTCAGCCGACACTTTGGTAATGGCGCCGGTCACATCTTTACGACGTTGGGTGCCGTAGCCGATCACCACGACCTCATTGAGGTTGGCGGAGGTAGATTTAAGTGCGACGAGGATCACGTCGGCCGCGATGGCGACATCCTGTGATTCGAAGCCTACGCCGGAAATAGTTAAAGTGGTGGTGGAGGAAGGAACGGCGAGGGAGAAACTGCCGTCTGCTTTAGTAGATGTTCCTGCTTTGGAACCTTTAACGGTAACCGAGGCACCGGGTACCGGCGAGCCATTGCTGGCATCGGTAATCTTACCGGTAACGGTTTTGCTCTGTGCCCAGCTGAAAACGGGTATGCACAGGAGGAGCATAAGGATCCCCACAAGCGATCGTTTCGGCATCATAATACAAGCTTTCGTTTAGGTGTGTAAATAATGTGTATCTGCTACACAAATATAATGTGTTCATGATACACACTACCAAATAATATTAAGCTTGTCTTAAAATTTTAATACCTCGCAAAGACAGGTGAGATCGCCAAAAAGCCCGTTGGGCGATCATTATGAGCAGGTTGTGGTGTTCGCCTGTCAGAAAACGGCCCCATGTCTCGCGGGATGGCCGGCACCCTTTCACCCACTTGCCTTGATATTGCCTAAACATGGTCTTCTAAGGGGCGTACTCCAGGCAGGTACGTGAAAGGGTACAGACAGTGTTCAGACTATAACCAGCGGATCGCGACCGGATCTACACCCAATCTGAGACCCGGCACCAGCTCGGCAGGACCTCGGCATGAGCTCGGCAGTAAATCACACATGCTGAAATTATATATTTGTTATTAACTGATAATAGGCAATTTGGTAGCAGTCCAGGTCCCTTGAAGGGGTATGCTATACAAGGTGCGGAAAACAGGTTCATGGCTGGTCAAAGCGCCATCGAAATGGAAGCCTGGTTTGCTGAAGACATCGTTGCCAGGTCTGGCCCTCAAAAAAATAGCGATAGCATACCTGACCTGGCTGAGAACAAAGTGGGTGGGTGAGGCCCCAAGTAGTGATAGCGCACCAGATTTGGCGGGTGCAGGCATAAAAAAAGAGCAACCCCGGGGGCTGCTCTCTACTTGAATCCTATTCCTTTATTTTATTCTTCGCTCTTCTTGTGCTGCTCGTTGTATTTCGTTTCAGCATCTTTTGCTTTTTCGAAATCGAGCACTACGCCATTGATGCAATAGCGGAGACCTGTGGGCGGTGGACCATCTTCAAATACGTGCCCCAGGTGCGCCTTGCAGCGTCCGCATTCGACTTCGGTGCGGGTCATGCCGTGCGAATTGTCGGGCAGGTAGATGATGCTGGTTTTGCTGATCGGCTGGTAGAAACTGGGCCATCCGCAACCACTTTCAAATTTCGTGTCACTTTTGAACAGCGGGTTGCCGCAGGCTGCACAGTAGTACGTGCCTACTTCCTTTGAATGCTCAAAGGCACTGGTGCCGGGACGTTCGGTACCCTTCATACGGGCAATATAGTATACGTCTTCGGGTAGTACTTTCTTCCATTCCGCGTCGGTCAGGGCCACTTTTGACGAGTCTGTCCGGGAATAGACGGGATTGGTGGAGTCTTTTTTGGTATTATTATTCATAGCTTCTTTTTTCGGGGCTGGTGTCTGCGAATAGGAGCATTGCTGCAAAAGGGTTGCCAGTAATGCGATGCAGATATAACGGATGTATAGTTTCATATGTACCTATTATAACAAAACTACGTAACAAGGGTTCGTTGGGGATTGGCCGGCGCGTGGACCGGCTCACAACTTAACATTTTCTTTTCTACTAAGGAAGGGGTGATTTTCTCACCGTTTTTTAACCAGAATCATAAGGTTGTTAAAGGATTTTTAAAGGTCTTCCTTTATATTTGTCCATTCATTAAGTGAAGTAAGTCAAACATGTTCAATCTTATTTTATTTGGCCCTCCCGGTAGCGGTAAGGGTACGCAGTCGGAGAAACTTATTGATAAATATGGCCTTCTCCACCTCAGTACAGGTGATTTGCTGCGTAAAGAGATTGCTAATCAGACCAAACTGGGCCTGGAAGCAAAAAGCTTTATGGACAAAGGACAACTGGTTCCGGATGCAGTAGTGATCGGCATGATCAACTCCGCCCTGGAAGCCAATCCCGCCGCCAAAGGTTTCTTATTTGATGGTTTCCCCCGTACGGTGGCCCAAGCGGAAGCCCTGGACAACCTGCTGGCCAGCAAAAATTCCGGCATCTCCATCGTGTTGGCTTTGGAAGTAGACCAGGAAGAACTGGTAAAGCGGATCCAGATCCGTGGCCAAAGCTCCGGCCGCAGCGATGACTCCGATCCCAATGTGATCCGCGCCCGTCTCGTAGAATACGAGAACAAGACCGCTCCCGTTGCCGGACATTATGCCGGTGTTGGTAAAGTGGTGTATGTAAAAGGCGTAGGAACGATCGATGAGATCTTCCAGTCGCTTTGCAGGCAGATCGACTCCCGTAAATAAGTATTGGTCGCCCCCGGTCGACCAATCGATATACTCAAAAGGCTGCAGCGCAATTGCACTGCAGCCTTTTGGCTTTTGACTGGAGTTGGTCGCCCCACGCAACTTGCCGCTCCTCCCTCAATACCGCCAGCTCGTCGTATCGGCATTGGCAGGCACCCGCTTTTTCATCTCCGCCGCCCATTTCGGAATGAACATCGAATGGTAGCGTAGCCGTGAAATATAGTTGGGCTGGGTGTGATCGCCATTCCAGCAATGCTCGGCCCGGTCGCCGTAGTCCACTTCGCCATCATAGGTCGGACTATCGAGCCCTTTGAGCATCTCTTCCGTCAGGTATACCGCATTATTCAGGTAGTAATTGTCCATATCGCCGCAGTAGATATGCACTTTCCCTTTTAGCTTCTGGCCAATCTTTGCCCAGTCGCGCTTCATGATCCACGACAGATCGAAATGCTCTTTCCAATATGCGGCCACCGTGCTGTCGATGATACCGGTTCGCTTGTCCCATATGGGTTTGGGATAGCCATTGGGCCCTACCGGCGAGTAGACGGCCTCCCAGATATCGAACTGCTGCCCACTCCGGCTGTTGGTGCCCAGGGCCAGCTCACGGTAATTGATCTCCTGCAGCGTGGCACTTACATGCCCCAGATAATTGCGCATGCCAGGGCGCGGTGTTTTCTTGAAGTCGCTTTCCAATACGTAGGCGTTTTTGTCTTTATAGAGATCAACGACCGTATAGGCCCTGAAATCGATGGGATCGGGACAGGCAGCATAACAGCCATTGTACTCATCGGGATAAAAGACCTGAGCGGCCAACACTTCCCAACCACCGGTACTGCCGCCATACATAAAGCGCGCCCATCCCTGCCCGATGCCGCGGAACTGCTTTTCAATTTCAGGTATCAGCTCATAGGTGATGGCATCGCCGTAGGGTCCCAGGTTGGCGCTGTTGACGGCGTAAGAGTCATCATAATAAGGATTGGCATGTTGTATCTCGATCGCGATCACCCGGGGAAAGCCGGGGCCCGTCCACTGCTTGTAAAAATTATAGGCTTCCTGCTGCACGATCCTGTTGTAGCCGCTGAGCTTGAACCGCTCTATGTAATCCGGCTTTAAGGTACTGTCGGGCGGTGTGGTGCGGAAACCGCTGAAGTTGCCGGGAAAGTGACCGTGAAAGACGGCCAGGGGATACTTCACCTCCGGATGTGTATCCCAGCCTTCGGGCAACAGCACATGCGCTCCTAAAAACATCGGCCGGCCCCAGAACTCCGTCAGCAGCTTGCTTTGGATCTTGATGTGCTTGATGTATTTGCTGTCTTCCGGTGCTGCGATGGGTGGGATGATCTCGGTCAGCTGCAGTCGGATGATATTTTTGAGCCGCTTGTCGATCCGGACCTTTACCGGTTTGGAGTACAGGTTGCCGGGCGCCTGGTTCCACTGCTGCCCTTCACCCCGGTCCATCGGTAGCTTTACTATATGCCCGTCTTTACGGTGAAAGGTTTCATACTTGTGCAGCAATACCTGGACATAATAATCTCCTGCAGGCACATCGGCAATATGCTGTATCGGGTATCCGAAGGCGGTAACACCGATAGCCTTCGCCTGGCCCGGTTGCCACTGATCGACATCGACTCCAAAGGCCAGTTGCGTTTGCGGTCCATCGATGATCTGTGTTCGTGGTTCTGAGCGATTGTTATTGGCCAGCATCAATAGCAGGCGACCATCGAGCGGCACGGTACTTTGCTGATTGGTAAAGGTGACGAGTATGGTTTGTTGCGCGCGGGTGTATAAGCCCGGCAGCAACAGGAGCAGTAATAAGGTTTGTTTCATTGCAGGTAGTTTTCTGCTACAAAAGTTACTGATTATTACCAAGAAAGCAGTGCATGGGCTTTAACAATGCTTTTGTAAACGAAAGGCGCAGCCAGCCATCTATTACAGTATAAAACAAAATGGAGGAAACAAGTTATGAAAAAGCTCTTTACACTCGCCGCGATCCTGATTGGTTTTAGTGTTGCATCTTTTGCTGCCGATCGTCCGAAGAAGGGAAAAATCTCCGTGACCAGTGCCAGCAATACGACCATCTTTGTTAAGATCGATGGTAAGAACTATAACATGGGTCGAAATGATTTTGTGCTAGACAATATCAAAGCCGGTAACCACCGCGTAGAGATCTTCAAGATCGAAAGAGGCGGTTTCTTAGGAAAGTCCCGCACCAAAGTGATCTTCAGCAACAATATTTTCGTGGCGCCCGATCAAATGGTGAACCTGAATGTGAACAGGAATGACTATGTAGTAGTGCGGAAGTCAGGTGGCAACGGCTACGATCGTGATGACAGGTGGGGCCGTGACCGGGATGGAGACCATGACTATGGCCGTCGCGACGACAACCGTGGTGGAGACCGTAAATGGTAACCTGCAAGAAGTTTTGTTAGGATGATTGAACTCCCGCTGCCTGCTGGCAGTGGGAGTTTCTTTTTTAGTATACGGCGCCGTAATCGGCTTTGATGGTCACTTCGGTGTATTTTCCTTTCTCTACAGCAACGGGGGCAATGTTATTCTTGTCATCGAACATGTTGGCGTAAAACAGGTTGTCCTTTTTGACGAAGAGGGAATAGTTACCCGGCGGCAACTTTACCTTGAAATTTCCCGTTTTATCAGCCTTTACCGTTTTCACCAGCCTGGTATGGATCGCTTCGTAGAAGGCAGGCGTGGCAGGCTTCACCTGGGAGAGATTGGTAAGCTCGTAGATATACAAAGTGGTTTGAAAAGGCTGTGGAACGCTGGCCGGTTCGCCAGGTGATGGCATCTGGTTGCCCTGTATCCGGTAAATAATTCCCCGGATACCCGCCTTTTTACAGAAAAGGCTCGTATATGAAGTTAGGAATATAAGTAAGGGCAGTAATAACAATGGTTTTACCAGCTTTTTGACCATAATCGGACAGTTTATGACTAAATTTAGGTGACTTTCGTATTTAAAGTAATTTCAACTATCGTTTCTTACCCAACAGCTAAAACTTTATGCCTACGCGGAAATTTGTACCTATCCTCCTTTTACTGTCAGGATTAAGTGCCGGTGTAGTAGCACAAACCACTACGCGCACCAACGAGCTACGGCTGGCAGCAGTAGAGGAAGCTAAGAAAGAAAAAGCGTTAACCCTCCAATTGCAACGACTGGCCCGGGAAAAAAACTGGCCACTCTCTTTCAAAAACAAGTTTGGAGAAGAAGTTGTATTGACGGGCGTAGACGCTAAAGGTTATCCGTTGTATACGAGTACCGAGAGCAACCTCAATGCCGCCAATACCATTGGCACCAGTAAGGTGTGGGCCAATGGAGGCCTGGGCTTTTCGCTGTCGGGCGCTACGGCCAATATGAAAGGTAAGTTGGGGGTGTGGGATGGTGGACGGGCCAGGCCCACCCATGTGGAACTGAACGGCCGCATAAACAACAAAAATGCCACGGTGGCCATCAGCGATCATACCACACACGTGTCAGGCACCCTCATCGCTTCGGGCGTCAATCCCCAGGCCAAGGGCATGTCATATGGCGCCCAGGAACTGATCGTGTACGACTTTAACAGCAATATATCCGAGATGGCGGGTGAGTTGGCTTCCGGCATGCTGATCTCGAACCACTCGTACGGCACCATATCTGGCTGGTATTACAACAGCGGTGTGAGCCCGGCCCGGTGGGAATTCCGTGGACAGGCTGGTACTACCGAGGATTATAAATTCGGCTACTACAACAGCGAAGCAAAAAAATTTGATTCCCTCTCTTACCTGGCGCCCTACCATTTGATCGTGAAATCGGCCGGTAATAACCGCAACCAGAACGGTCCCGCCGTAGGCGCCAATTACTGGCGTTATAATAGTGATGGTTCGATGGCCGACGCTGGCCCCCGCCCGGAAGGCATCTATAGCAATAATGAATACGACATCCTGCCCACTTCATCAACCGCCAAAAATATCCTGACGGTAGGCGCCATCGAGGCGATCCCCTCTGGTTATAGCCAACCTGCCGATGCGGTTATATCCGACTTCAGCAGTTGGGGGCCTACAGATGACGGGCGTATCAAACCCGACGTCGTGGCCGATGGTGTCAACCTGTATTCATCGATCGGCACCACCGACAATGCCTATGCTATCTACAGCGGTACGTCTATGGCATCGCCCTCGGCGGCGGGCTCCCTGTTTTTATTACAGGAACAATATTCAGCACTCCATAGCGGTACGTTCATGCGCTCTTCCACACTCAAGGCGGTCGCTATCCATACTGCCAATGAAGCAGGCCCCAGCGCAGGTCCCGATTATAAATTCGGGTGGGGGGTACTCAATATTGGCAATGCGGCCAAATTGATCAGCGGTGCCAATACCGGCAACAAAGTCGAGATCCGGGAAAGCACACTGTCCAGCGGACAGCCCGTGAGCTTTGATCTGGTGGCCTCCGGCAATGGAGAATTACGCGTTACCCTGGCATGGACCGACCCCGAAGGTATACCGCACCAGGAGTCTATCGACGTCACCACGCCCAAACTCATCAATGACCTGGATATCCGGGTAACGCGGGGCTCCATCACCTATTTGCCCTGGGTAATGGATCCTGGTACGCCAACTGCTGCTGCCACCCGTGGCGATAACAAAATCGACAATGTAGAGCAGATCGTGATAACGGATGTAGAACCGGGTGCAAGCTATAGAGTGACTGTTTCCAATAAAGGAACCCTGGCGCGTGGCCCCCAGGCCTATTCGCTCATCCTGAGCGGCGTGGGTGGCGCTGTTTATTGCAATACCTCGAAACCCACCACGGCCAACGGCGCACGTATCGACAGTGTATCATTCGCAGGTATCCAGCACCAAACCGATCCAGGTTGTCTGGGCTATAATAATTTCACGTCTATCACCGGTTCCGTCCAGGCCAACACGACGATTCCTATTTACGTTCGTGTAAACAGTTGCACCCCCGGAGCCGTCGACAAGATCGTCAAAGCCTGGATCGACCTGAACGGCGATGGCGACTTTACCGATGCCGGTGAATTGCTGGGTACCAGCTCCATCATCAATGGTGATGGCGTGTACAATACAAATGTCACCATCCCTGCTGGTGGCGTAGCAGGCACGTTCAGTGTACTGCGCATCATCGTACAGGAAACTTCAAACGCCAATGATGTAGTGCCTTGCGGGCCTTATAGCAAAGGTGAAACACAGGATTTCCGGATTCGTTTTGCTGCGCCTGCCAACGATGCAGCGATTACGGCTTTTGTATCGCCCATCAGCCCCTCCTGCACCGACGGCGCCCAATACGTGACGGTACGTTTCCGCAATTTCAGTACGTCTGCCAAGGCCAACTTCACGCTGACCGGTACCGTCAAGGACGGCTCAACCCTGATACAAAATCTATCCGGCAGTTTTGTGCCATCGGTAGCGGCATCCGGCGAAGTGGAGTATACCTTCCAAACACCTTTCGCGGCAGTAACTGGTAAAACCTATACCATCACGGCCAAAGTCTCCATAGCCGGCGACCAGGATCCCTCCAACGACGAATTGACCACCACAGTGGTGATCAGTCCTACGCCAGCCAATCCCATAGCGAGTGCGGAAGTGTGTAACAATGCCAGTGTGTTGTTCAACGCCACGAATGCCGGCAACGATGCCATGCTGTGGTATGAAACAGCCAATTCTACCAGCCCTGTTGCTGTGGGCAACCCAGCCACCACGGCGTATAAAGCATCTGTGGGCACTTATTATGTAGCCCGCAATGACCTGGACGGAAAAGTAGGTCCTGCCACCAAGAATACCCTGGGCGCCGGCACTTACAGCACTGGCAGCGGGTTCTTCCTTAAATTCTCAGCAGGCCTGCCACTCACGATCGAAACCATCCGGTTGTATGTAGGCAATCCCGGCAAAGTGACCATCACAGTAGGCAAGTTTGGCGCCTGGACCAGTGGTACAGGTTATAATTATACCCCCATTTCAAGTACCACGCTGGTGGTGCAGGCCTCCAGAACCACCCCAGGACAAACAGCCGACGACCCCAATGATCAGGGCACGGTGTATACCGTCAACTTGCCTGTTCCCGAGGCGGGCACAGATTATATATTACAAGCACAATTGTCAGATGGAGCTACGCTGTTTAGGAACACCAGTGTGGCCACCAACCCGTATCCTTTCTCTCTGGGTTCGGTGTTTTCCATTACCGGTAACAGCAATGGCGGCAATACCAGCCCGGATGCGTATAAATCCGTGTACTATGCTTTTTACGATATGCGGGTGCAGCTGAATGGCTGTCCCAGTGCCCGGGTACCTGTGGTACCGACGGTCAATGCGATACCGGTGATCACGCTGACGGGTAATCGGTTTACCAGCAGTGTTGCTACCGGCAATCAGTGGTATGTAAACGGCAATGAAATTCCCGGTGCTACCGGTCAAACGCATGATGCTACTGAAAGCGGCGTATACAAGACCATTGTCAGGTCGCCGTTGGGTTGCGAGTCGGTGTCGAACGAGATATCACATGGAGTGACCGGCATTCCCAATATCGATCCGGCAGAGATTGGATTGAAGGTAATGCCGAACCCCAATAATGGCCGGTTTACGCTCGACTTTACCGTGAGCCGTAAGGCAGACCTGGGTATCACGATCGTGAATGCGATCGGGCAACGGGTATTCACCAGCCGTACGCCTGGCTTTATTGGTCGCTACAACCAGGTGGTCGACGCAGGCAAGCTGACGCCTGGCGTATACCTGTTACAATTACAGCACGACAATAAGAGCTACCTGAAAAAGCTGTTTATACAATAACGACTATTCATCCACATAATAAAGGGGGTGTATCAACAAATTGCTACGCCCCCTTTTTATTTTTGAAACAGGTTGTTGTACGCTGGCCGATGACTTCATCGCCATTGCTTGTGCAAGTCACCGATCAAGTTGACAGGCTTCCCGTTCTTATTTCATTTGACCGGGGATTACCGTGATCGTCATTTTATGACCACCCCGCAATACCTGCATGGGCGTACGCTGACCGATCACTTCATCGCTGAGTTGCTGGTGCAGGTCATCGACCGAAGACACCGACTTGTTGCCAAACCCTACGATGATATCTCCATTGCGCAGTTCATTGTTGTACACAGGTCCGTCGGCCACGATCTCATATACGTATACGCCTGCCTGGTTGGTGAGCTTGTTGGCCGCACGCATCCGTTCCGTCAGGGTAACCGACTGGCCGGCGATACCCAGCCAGGCCCTTTTTACTGCTCCATGAATGATGAGCTTACCCGCTACATAAGCGGCGAGGTTGGAGGATACGGCGAAACAGATACCATGTGCGGTGGGGATCATGGCGGTGTTGACACCAATCACCTGTCCGAATGAGTTGACGAGCGGCCCGCCGGAATTGCCGGGATTGAGCGACGCATCGGTTTGAATGATGTCATCGATGAGCCGTCCATTGGTGGCGCGCAGGGTTCTGCCGAGCGCGCTTACTACACCGGCGGTTACGGTGTGCTGCAGCCCAAGCGGGTTGCCGATGGCAATAGCGATCTGGCCGGGCTGTAGCTGGGCCGAGTCGGCAAAGTGAAGGGCCCGGAGATTGGTTTCATAGATCTTGAGCACCGCAATGTCAGTGGATGGGTCGGCTCCTTTTAGCTCGGCCGTGACCAGCCTTCCATCGGCGAGTGATGCTTTGATGGAGGTAGCGTTTTCAATCACGTGGTGATTGGTCACGATAAACCCATCGGAAGATATGATGAAACCCGAACCACTGCCCGGCAAGAGACGTTCCTGCCGGGTTTGGCGATCCAGTACTTTTTTGGTGACCTGTATATGCACTACGGCATCGGCAATGGTATTGACGACCCCGGTGATGGTCTTCGAATAAACGTCGAGCAGGTCAGCATCGTTGTGCTGTACCAGCCGAACCGGTGTTGTTGTTTCCATACCGGTTATCCGTCAAACTTGTGACCAATCGCATTTGCTGACAGGCTGGCCGGGCCCTTCGCTATTCCGGGAGCCTGACGGCCAGACTTATGAAGGGCTGGCAGGTATTCCGGTAGGGAATCTGCCAGTTAGGGTTGCTTTAACAAAGAGTCGGCCCGGTTCAAGGCCCCGAGGATCTGGTCTTTTACCAAGGTAACTTTCACCTTCTCCGACTCAAGGTATTGCGGGCGCAGGGGTTCGTTGCCTTTGGCAGAATCGTCTTTGTATTCCTCCATCCAGGTATTCATGCCTTTATCGGCCGCCGCGAGGTCGGCTTTCAGGGAGCTCAGTGCCTGCAGGTATTGTTTGTCTTGTTTGGCAACCGGTAGCTTACCGATGCTGTCTTCCCGCTGTTGTAGCTGGCCGATGCATTTACGCAGGCGGCCAATTTTGGCCATGCCTACATCATGTCCTTCCATGACTGCGTGGTGCAGGGAATCTTCTTTGCTGACGGGCGTATCGCCAAAACCATCCTTGCGACCAGCCTCGGTGGGGGCATCGTTGCAGGCTGCCGTCATGATACAGGCGATAGCCACGAATAATCTTATCCTTTTATGCATAATTCTTTGTATTTAATTGTAGGTTGTAGTATAACACAAAAATACGTTGCCTGTTGAATTGAAGCTTTACCCTATTTTAGTATTGCTGCTACGGGACCTACCCGGTACCGGTCGGCAGGTATCTTCATAAATTGTATTGCTATATGACTAAACTGGCGAATTACGTTACGGGCCAATGGATCACCGGCGACGGTGATGGACAGGCTTTGTACCATGCTGTGAATGGCTCATTGATCGGTCATGCTACTACCCAAGGGCTCGACTTCGGCAGTGTGCTCGATTATGGACGCCGCACGGGCGGACCCGCCCTGCGCAAGCTTACTTTTCACGACCGCGGCCGACTACTCAAGGCCCTGGCACTTCACCTGCGCGATCACCTCGACCGGTTTTACCAGATCAGCTACCAGACCGGCGCCACCAAAGCCGATAGCTGGATCGATATCGAGGGAGGCATCGGCAATTTATTCTCGTACGCATCCCTGCGCCGTCAATTTCCCGATGAGCCTTTTTGTATCGATGGTGACAGCATTGGGCTCAGCAAGCAAGGCAGTTTTATCGGGCAACACCTGCTGGTGCCCCGCGAAGGGGTGGCCATCCACATCAATGCCTTCAACTTTCCCGTATGGGGCATGCTGGAAAAGATTGCCGTGAACCTGCTGGCCGGCATGCCGGCGGTCGTGAAGCCAGCGACCGTGACCTCGTTTCTTACCGAAACTGTTGTACGGGAGATCATTGCTTCAGGGATATTACCGGAGGGCTCTTTGCAGTTACTGTGTGGTTCGGCAGGCGACCTGCTCGATCATGTGCAGTCGCAGGATGTCATCACCTTTACCGGTTCTGCCACTACCGGACTGAAACTGAAATCTCACCCCCGGGTATTGGCCGAAAGTGTGCCTTTCAATATGGAAGCCGACTCGTTGAATTGTATTGTATTGGGCGGCGATGTGGAACCCGGCATGCCCGAGTGGGACATTTTTGTGAAAGAAGTGCGTAAAGAAATGACAGCAAAAGCCGGACAAAAATGTACGGCGATCCGTCGCATTTTCGTTCCGGCCGGTAAAATAGAAGACGTTTGGAAAGCCATCGCCAAATCGTTGTCGCAAACCACCATTGGCAACCCGCTGAATGAACAGGTGCGCATGGGATCGCTGGCCGGCCAATCGCAACGCGACGAGGTGCGGGCGCAGGTGCAAAAACTGCTCAGTTCCTCTCAGATCGTTTATGGATCACTGGACAGCGTACAGGTGGTTGATGCGGATGCAGAAAAAGGCGCGTTTATGAGTCCTTTATTGTTGCTTAACGAGAACCCTTTTGCGGATACAACTGTTCATGAGGTAGAAGCCTTTGGTCCGGTTAGCACCATTATGCCGTATCAATCACTGGAAGAAGCTACGCAGCTTGCCAGGATGGGCAAGGGATCGCTGGTCTGTTCCATCGTAACGGCCGATACCACAATAGCGCGTCATTTTGTATTGGGGGCAGCTTCTCATCATGGCCGCATTCTTGTATTGAACAATGAATGCGCCAAAGAAAGCACCGGCCATGGATCTCCGCTGCCGATGCTGGTGCATGGAGGTCCCGGACGTGCCGGAGGCGGTGAAGAAATGGGCGGTGTTCGTGGTGTAAAACATTATATGCAGCGGGTGGCTGTTCAGGGTTCGCCTTCGATGATCACGGCGATCACGAATGTGTACCAGGCAGGAGCAGCCGTACATGAAGATGAAAAACATCCATTCCGCAAATACTTTGAAGAGCTGTCGATCGGTGATGCCGTGATCACGCACAAACGAACGGTTACGGAAGCGGATATCGTGAACTTTGCCAATGTGAGCTGGGATCATTTCTACGCCCACACCGATCACACATCGCTGGAGGGTACCATCTTTGAAAAACCAGTGGCCCATGGCTACTTCATTCTGAGTGCAGCGGCGGGTTTGTTTGTCGATGCGAAGAAGGGACCGGTATTGCTGAACTATGGACTGGAAGAGTGCCGCTTTTTGAAACCTGTGTATGCTGGCACTACCATCGGCGTGAAACTGACCTGTAAGCAAAAGACGGTACAGGAGAAGAAAGAAGCCAGCGATGTAAAAAAAGGCATCGTAAAATGGCTGGTAGAGGTCAGCGATCAAACCGGTGAAGCGGTGGCCGTAGCGACTATTCTGACAATGGTGAAACTAAAATTTCAATAACGTTAATACTTAGCATATGATCCAAGAAGTGAAAAATGGCTACGTAAAGACTGAAACTCATAATGGGGTAACGACGATCGAGTTCTTTCACCCCCAAAGCAATTCATTGCCCCATCGCATATTGGAAGAGCTGCACCATGCCATTCATGGTGCGGGCAACGAACGCGATACCCGTGTGGTCGTATTGCGCTCCTCGGGTAACGGGGCTTTTTGTGCCGGCGCCTCTTTTGAAGAACTGACGGCCATCAGCACCCAAGAGCAGGGGCTACATTTTTTCAACGGCTTTGCGCAGGTAATCAATGCCATGCGTAAATGTCCCAAGATGATCATCGCCCGTATACATGGTAAATGTGTGGGAGGCGGTGTCGGACTGGCAGCAGCGGCCGATTATGCCATTGCGGTAGAAGGAGCCGATGTAAAACTCAGTGAGCTGGCCATCGGTATCGGTCCTTTTGTAGTAGGACCCGCGGTGGAACGGCGGATCGGGGCGGCAGCTTTTGGACATCTCGCCATCGACGCCGCGATGTGGCGCAGTGCAGACTGGGCCAAACGCAAGAGCCTGTACGCCGAGCTTCACACCGGTGTAACGGAAATGGATGAAAGCATCGACCGCTTGTCGCACTCATTAGCACATGCCAGCCCGGAAGCCATGCATGAGCTGAAACAGGTGTTGTGGAAAGGAACGGAACACTGGGATCAATTGCTGCAGGAGCGGGCAGCAATCAGTGGCAAACTCGTATTGAGTACCTTCAGCAAAAATGCCATTGCGGCGATCAAGAAGAAAAAATAAGCTCAGGCGCGAGCTATGGGTTTGAATAAAAGAAAACAGGGTGTACCGATGGTACACCCTGTTTTCTTTTAGATATTTAAACCACCGCAGGTGCTGATGACCTGGCCAGTGATGTAAGAGCTAAGGTCGGAAGCGAGGAAGAGGGTGGTATCGGCTACTTCTTCTGCCTTACCAAAACGTCCTAAAGGAATTTTCTCGAGGAAAGCCTTGGAAGCATCGCCGTCTTTCAGGTAATGGGTCATATCCGTTTCGATGAAGCCGGGCGCGATGGCATTGCAACGAATGTTGCGACTACCCAGTTCGTGGGCTACCGACTTGGTGAAACCGATGATGCCTGCTTTGGAGGCGGCATAGCTGCTTTGACCAGCATTACCCCGGATACCGATGATCGAACTCATGTTGATAATAGAGCCTTTACGTGCCTTCATCATGGGGCGGATCACCTGCTTCGTCATATTGTATACGCTGTTCAGGTTTACATTGATCACATCATCCCACTGATCGGGGCTTAAGCGCAACAGAAGATTGTCTTTAGAGATACCGGCGTTGTTGACACATACATCGATGGCGCCAAATTCTTTTACGACATCATTCACAAACGCTTCGCTGGCGGCAAAATCTGCGGCATTGCTCTGGTAAGCTTTTGCCTTTACACCCAACGCTTCTATTTTTTGTTGTAAGGTATTCGCTTTTTCTGCACTGCTGTCGCTCACAAAGGTGAAGGCGATATTGGCTCCATGCTCAGCCAATTTTAGGGCAATGGCCTCCCCGATTCCCCGGGCAGCACCTGTAACGATGGCCACTTTGTTCTCCAGTAATTTCATATTGGTTTTAAATTAAGGCCCGAATGTATTGAAAACATCGAATTTCAACAATTTAAGTATGCCGGGAAGCCATTACAGGAGGGCAAAGACGGTCAGGAAGAGAACGAATTTATAGAGCACGTACACGATAAAGGTTTGTACGACGATCAAGACCAGTAATAGCAATAGACTGATCGGCCACGGAAACTGGTAGAACCGGGTAATGGCCCGGAAACTGAACAACAGGATCACGGCATACACGAGTATCGTAAGGACCAGGTCGGCCATACTCCCGGCTCCTCCCAACACAAAATGCAGTGCATTAAGCAAAGCCGGAAAGACCAGGAAGTTCAACAGGATAAAAAAGGAGTTGAGCTCCGTGGCAAAAACGAGGTTATCATAATACCAGGGTCGCTTGCGGTAACCCAATAGCCATAGGGGAAGCGCGGTAAGTGGTATGATGATAAACAGCAGCAGCTTGGACGTGGTAGCCGATTTCTTCGCGAATGTATCCGATAATATCTGCTTCGTCACTTCGGGGTGTGATTGCAGGTAACGTTCTACCCGGCTGGTAGCATAACCGCCATAGGTGCCATTCTGCCCCATATGCCCCGACAGTGGCATGTTGAGGCCTGAAAAAGCCGGAAACAACAAGTAAATGACGACCAGCATCAGAAAAAAAGAAAGCGGCCGGAAGTAGGGACGCCGTACGCCGCGGCAGAAGTCGAATGAAAGTTTACCGGGCCGGGTAAGAATAGTCTTCAGGGTGGTGAAGAACTTACCGTCGAAATGGGTGATGAAATGGAAGGCTTCTTCAAAGAAATGACCAATGTATCGGTCGTGATCGTGCAGTACTTTTTCGCCGCAGCGATTGCAGTAGTTGCCTGTGAACACCTGTCCACAGTTGACGCATGATACGTTGGATACCTTCACCGATGTTTACAAATTGGCGATCGTTAATATTTCTTCGAGGTATTTACGCTCGTTGCTGAGGCGGGGCACTTTGTGTTGACCACCCAACTTGCCTTTGCTTTTCAGCCAGGTATTGAAGATACCTTTTTTCAATGACCTAAGCAATGGCAGGCGGAGGGCGATGTCTTTATGTCTTTTGGCTTCGTAGTCGCTGTTGATGCTTTTGAGTGCGGCATCGAGCGATTCGGTAAACGCGTGAAGATCGACCGGTTCTTTTTCAAACTCTACGAGCCATTCATGGGCCCCATTGCCGTTGTCGCTGAAGTAGACCGGGGCTGCAGTATAATCGTTGACGATGGCTCCTGTATGCTCGCAGGCGATGGCCATGGCCTTGTCTGTATTATCCTGGATCACTTCTTCACCAAAAGCATTGATATAGTGCTTGAGGCGGCCACTGACCTTGATCCTGAAAGGCGACAGGGAGGTAAACTGTATCGTATCCCCTACCAGGTAGCGCCACAGACCACCATTGGTACTGATGACCAATGCATAGTTCTTCCCTAATTCCACTTCACTAAGGCCAATGGTTTGCGGATGGGGCTTGCCATATTCTTCTATGGGCATAAACTCCATGAACACGCCGTGGTCTACAAACAGCAGCATCCCTTCTTCACCGGGAATGTCCTGTGCCGCAAAGAAACCTTCGCTGGCATTGTACATTTCGAGGTAATGGATCGGCTTGCCGATCAGTTTCTGAAACTGCTCGCGGTAAGGCGTAAAAGATACACCACCGTGCATATACAATTCGAGGTGTGGCCACACTTCGGCCATGGTGCTTTTGCCGGTGATCTCGAGGATGCGCCGGAACAGTACCAGCGTCCAGGTAGGTACACCCGATATGGAGGTTACATTTTCCTTGATGGTGCTTTGCGCCAGCATTTCGATCTTACTTTCCCACTCATCCATGAGGGCAATGCTCAGGTCGGGCACCCGCAGCCAATGCCCCCAGAAAGGAGAATTCTGCAGCAGCACGGCGCTCAGGTCGCCATATTGTGCTTCCTGGTTGAGGGGATTGATGGTATGGCTACCGCCCAGCACCAGCCCCTTGCCGGTCAACAGATCTGATTCGGGATAGAACTGGTAATAAAAGGTCAGCACGTCTTTGGCGGCCTTGTAATGGCATTCTTCCAGACTTTCGTCGCTGACGGGTATGAACTTGCTTTTATCGCTCGTGGTGCCGCTGCTCTTGGCAAACCAGTATATGGGTGTATTCCAAACCACATTCTGCTCGCCTTCCATGGTACGCTGGATATACGGCTTGATATCATCGTACTCGTGTATAGGTACCGTTTGCTTGAATGACCGGATATTGAAAAGGGAGGCAAAATCGTACTTGCGTCCGAATTCGGTATTCTGGGCAGACGTCACGAGGTCTTGTAATACCTCACGCTGCGCATCAACGGGGTTGTTTTTCCACGCTTCGATGCGCCACAGTCGCATGCGGGCCAAAGATGATATGGCAGGCGATAATAGTTTCACCATCGGCAAAATAAAGAAAAGTAATGAGAGAATCAGGAGCAGCCGGTTGAGCAGCCTGATTTATCACAGTTTTTTAATAGCGGAATTACTCTACGCCGTCAATCTCACGGAGATCCGACAGGCTGGCCTGTCCTTTCATCGCTTCTTCGTGCAGGTAATCCTTCCGCTTCAATTCAAAATTGCGGCCAAGGTACAGGCGGCGTACCTGCTCGTTCTCGGCCAGCTCTTCGGCTGTGCCGTGTTTGAAGATCTTTCCATCGATGAGGAGGTAGGCCCGGTCGCAGATGGAGAGGGTTTCATTAACGTTGTGATCGGTAATCAGTATACCAATATTTCTGTATTTGAGGCGGGCAACGACTGTCTGAATGTCCTCTACCGCAATGGGGTCAACGCCAGCAAAAGGTTCGTCGAGGAGGATAAATTTGGGATCTACTGCCAGTGCGCGGGCAATTTCTGTACGGCGGCGCTCGCCACCACTGAGGCTATCACCATTGTTCTTGCGAACGTGGTGCAGGCGAAACTCGTCGAGCAACGCTTCGAGCTTTTCCCGCTGCTGCGCCTTTTTCAGCTTGGTCATCTCTAGTACCGCCATGATATTCTCTTCTACCGTCAGCTTGCGGAATACGGATGCTTCCTGCGGCAGGTAGCCGATGCCGAGCTGGGCTCTTTTGTACATGGGCAAGCGGGTGATCTCGGTGGTATCGAGGAATACCTGTCCCTCATCGGGCTTGATGAGGCCTACAACCTGGTAAAAAGTGGTGGTTTTGCCGGCCCCATTGGGTCCCAGCAAACCAACGATCTCTCCCTGCTTTACACTCACGGAAACATGGTTTACCACGGTACGGTTGCGGTAGATCTTGACGAGGTCGCGGGTATGAATTTCACTGATCACTTGCTGTAGCTTTAAGGACAAAAATACCGGAACTAATCGATTTGCCATGCCTGCACGGCTCTATTCGCCGCAAAATAATGTTAAACAGTCTGTATGGCAAGTATTTGCCATACGGGATTCCTTGTTTATGTTTGCACGCTGTTCAATAAAGGCCGTTTGACAGGTCAAATACCCGACAAGCGCGCGAATTGTTGAAAAATACGCAGTTATAACAATTATTCATGAAAGTTATCGACCATATCCGGCAGGCCAGCAAGCCGTTGATCTCTTTTGAGATCTTACCTCCCTTGAAAGGAAAGACCATCAATTCGATCTTCGATCACCTGGACCCGCTTATGGAGTTCAAGCCCTCCTTTGTCAACGTTACCTATCACCGCAGTGAGCATGTGTTCAAAAAGAAAGCGGATGGCACTTTTGACAAAGTGGAAGTAAGAAAACGTCCCGGCACCGTAGGTATCTGCGCCGCCATTATGAACCATTACCGGGTAGATGCCGTTCCACACCTGATCTGCGGCGGGTTCAACAAGCGCGAAACCGAAGATGCTCTCATCGACCTGAACTTTATCGGGGTTGACAATGTGCTGGTATTACGCGGTGATGCAGCTAAAAATGAGGCTACTTTTGAACCAGAACCGGGTGGCAACCGCTACGCCCTCGACCTGCTCAAACAGGTGATCAATCTCAACAATGGTATTTACCTCGAAGAAGATATCCGGGATGGCTTCCGTACCAAATTCTGTATTGGTGTGGCTGGCTACCCCGAAAAGCACTTCGAAGCGCCTAACCTGCAAAACGACCTGTCGTACCTTAAAGCCAAGGTGGAAGCCGGCGCCGAGTATGTTGTGACGCAGATGTTCTTCGACAACCAGAAATATTTTGATTTCGTCAAGCGCTGCCGCGAAGAAGGGATCGACATTCCCATTATTCCAGGCCTGAAGCCAATTACGAATAAGAAGCAGCTGAGTGTGATACCACGCACCTTCCACGTAGATATTCCTACCGACCTGAGCAATGAGGTCATGAAGGCCAAGACGGATGCCGACGTAGAGCAGATCGGTACCGAATGGCTGTTACAGCAATCCAGAGAATTGCAGGCGGCCAACGTGCCCGTGCTGCATTATTATACCCTGGGAAAGCCCAAGGTGATCTGGAATGTCGTAAAAGAGATCGTATAAGTTTTCAACAAAGAGATATAACAAGAAGGCCCGTGCGATCTGCACGGGCCTTCTTGTTTATTTCGGCAGGCTTTTGACCACCTGTTCATTGATCTTTACCGGATATTTCTTCTTCAATTCGGCAATCCATTTTTCTTCCAGCGCCGTCTGGTAATCGTTGATCACAAAGCCACGCGCGTCGGCGAAATTGCGTGGAGAGCGATCACGGTATACTTTGATGATGTAAGCAAAGGTTACACTGTTGTCGGTTTCATTCTTCACGGACGCGGTGATCAATCCTGGTTGGAAATTGGTTCGCTCCGCCACGGGGATCTGCCCCAGTTCGAAGCGGCCCGAATCGGCCTGGATGGCCATCTCACTTTCGTCGCGTACTTTTTTCCAGCTATCCGGATTGGCATCCAGCTTCTTTTTGGCAGCCTCTGCGGCAGCCTCGTTGACGGCCGTAAAGATGACAGCATCGGCACTGGCTTCCCACCAATAACTGCTCTTGTGGGCATCGTAGTACTGCTGCAGACCTACACTATCAGCCGCCGCTTTGTTCCAGATACGCTGTTGCATGATCTCGAACAACAGGTTGCCTTCTTTGAATTCATTGAGCTGCCAGGCGAAATCTTTATTATAGGTTTCCAGGTGCTCCCGGTAATAATCGAGCGCAGCGGTCTCCACATATTGATCATACAACTGGGTCTGCGTTTTACCAGCCCGCAATCCTTCCAGTTCACGGATCGATTCGAGGTAGGTGCGCCAATCTTTTACCCGGAAAGTTTGTTTGCCGATGGTAAACATCGGCGTAGTGAGGTTGAGCCCCGCCGGCACCACGCCTTCTTTGTGGTTGAGCACATTGCTGGTAAACTGGCTTAACAGCTTTTCATTGACCGGCAGCTTTTTATACCCCGTGGCTTGTAGTATTTTTTGGTTCAACGCTTTTCGCGCCACCAGCATCCGATCACTCTGCAATACCTGCTGTTTCATCTCTTCCTGGTAGCCCTTGTCCTGGGCGTCGGCGGGAATGTTCAGGTGTTGGATACGTTTGATGATATGATAGCCATATTCCGTCAGCACGGGTCTGGAGATTTCGCCATCCTTTTCCAGGGAGAAAGCCGCAGCTTCGAATGCCGGGGTATAGCGACCAACGCCAAAGGCCATCATTTCGCCACCGGTACTATAGGTAAGGTTATCATTGCTGTAGGCTGTCACCAGCTGACCAAAGTCAGCGCCCTTTTGCAGGGCCTGGTAGAGAGAGTCTGCCCGACGCCCCAGGGCCTGCCTTTGTGCGTCGGTCACTTCGGGCGGGAAGGCCAGCAGGATCTGGGCTGCTCTTAGTTTGCCATATGCTTTTCGTTCTTCTATGACCTTAAAAAGGTGATACCCTGTTTTGCTCCGCAAGGGGGCCGTGAATTTCCCTAACGGCGTATTGTACACCAGGTTCTCCATTTCGTAAGGCAGCACGAATACGGTGATGAATCCGAGATCGCCTTTATTGAGTTGAACGCCGGGGTCTTCAGAATAAGCCAGGGCTGTTTTACTAAAATCATCTCCTGCCTGCAGGCGTGCATAGGCTGCTTTGATCTTCTTACTGGCTTCCTGGTCTTTTTGTGCGCTCACATTGATATCGGCCGCTACAAAGATGTGCGCGATATGGAGGTCTTTTGCACTGCGACGAATGGCTTCGTCGCGCAATACCTGTACACTGGCTTCATCGTTGAGATAACTTTCCACCACCTGGCTTCTAAATACGGCCAGTTCAGACTTCTGTGTATCCAAGGTATCGAGGCGTGCATCGAGTGCAGCCTGCACTTTGATCTTGAAACGGGTATATAGATCCAGGTATTCGCGGTAAGCTTGTTCGGAACTGGCAGCTTCGGCGTTGTTCTTACTGAAGGCTTTCAGGAACTCTTCTTTCGACACCGACTTTGCACCGTAGGTAAAAAGGGTTTGTGCCTGGGCTGTCGTCAAGCTGGTGGCGCAGACCGCTGCCACCACAATTTTTCGCAGGAAAGTCATAAGCTGATCAGTTGGATTTTGCGGTTTTTAGTTTAAGGTTTATTACTTCATCCAATTGCTGGTAGGTAAGTTTTTTGGCCATGATCCTTTTGTCTTTGTCCAGCAGGTAAATGACGGGCGTCTGATAGATATCATACAACTGCCGGAAACCGGGCTTGCCGGCATCGGATTCTGCTTTTTGCTGGGCTGCCGTTTGGTAAACGTGCATCCAATTCTTCAACCCTTTTTCACGAATGAACTGCGTCCACAGTTCTTTGCCACCATCCACCATCACACCGTATAGTTTTATACCAAGGTTTTTCCATTTGGCATTGTAGATCGAATCGACCTTGGGCACCACCTCCTTACAATGGCTACAAGTAGGATCCCAGAATACCACCACCACCATATCGCTTTTCACATTGTACAGTGGGAGGGGCTTATCGAGCGTATCGACCATGATCAGGTTGGCAGCGGGCTGACCGATCAGGTTGGCCATCAGGCTATAAGCCCGCTTGGTCATGTGCTCTTTGTATTGTTCGGTAAAGAAGTCGGCCTGTCCGGTATTGATGTATTTTTCAAAGAGGTGTACAAAAACGGCATCCTGCCCCATATACTCGGGATTGATGTATTTCTGCACGAAGTGTACCAGCAGGTATTTGTACATCTCCTTATTGCTGCGGGAAAAGAGCAGCATATGGTCTACTTCTTTTTTGATCGAATCGGGATTGGGTGATACCAGGTCTTTGTAATATTTGTCGAGCTTGAGCTCAAAGAAGGGTGTTCTGATTAATCGTTCATCGGTAAACTCTACCCCATCCCAGAAATGCTCTTTGTAATAATTGAAGGCATAAACAGTATCATATTTGCCTTTGGGATGTTTTGCAGCCGGGGGCACTACCGGTTCTTTCATGGCCAACAGGAGGGCCGAAAGAATGGCATCGGGGTGCTGTTTGATCAGACTATCGCGATGAAACTGCATTTTATCGGTCATTGTTTTCAGCCTGGCCTTCACGGCCGCTGAATCTTTGCCGTTGGCGACACCCGCCAGTTGTCCCGTAGCCTGCGCAATAGCCTGACCAGCCGTATTGGCAAATTTGGTATAACCCTGGAAAGAGGTATTATCAGCTGAGCCTGTAAATACCACCCCCGTCGGCAGGGTGGCACTATCGGCCTTGATGGAGAAGTTTTGTTGTTTGTCGATGAGCAGTTCGAACAGGATCTCCTTTCGCGGAGATACCACAAAGTAGATCCCGCCGGGCAGGGCCTCTTTGCCTTTGAATACGCCGGCACTGTTCTCATCGAGCAGTGCAGAATCGGCCAATGCTTTCATTTTCCCATAGTGGTAGCCCAGGTAAACATAGGTGTTCTTGTACGGCTTCAGCGTGATATTGATGTTATAGCCTGTTTGCGATTGGGCCAACAGGGCCATCAGGAGCAGGCAGAGCACAGAAATGGTTTTCTTCATGATCTGGAACGCAAAATTTACTCAAAATAAAGGCAAAACTTGTTAATTCAAGGTTATGGCACGGGTTAATCCGGAATACCCTATTAGAACGAATATCGATACGGGATAGTCTGCAACAGGAGGGATCGTACAGAAAAGGGAGATGGCCAGGCTGGCCCTGCGGGGGGGAAAAAACAGGCGGGCACGCGGGAGCCCGCCTGACAGAATTAATTATTGGGCTTCATCAACTCGGCATTGATGGTAACACTTACTTCTTTTCCTACTACGAGACCACCAGCTTCTGTAGCGCGGTCCCATTTCAGGTTGTAGTCGAAGCGGTTGATCACGGTATGCGCCACAAAACCGGCTCTCGCACCCCGTTGACCGTTGGTAGCTCCACCGTAGGTAACATCGAAGCTGACGGCTTTGGTGATGTCTTTGACGGTCATATTTCCTTCCAGCTTGTATTTGTTGCCACCCAATGGTTTAAAAGCTGTGCTCTCAAACTTGATCTGGGGGTATTTTTCAGCGTCGAAGAAATCAGCACTCTTCAAATGCTTGTCGCGGTTCTCATTGAAGGTATTGATAGAACCCGTTTCGATGGTGAAGGTGATTTTTGCGTCGGAATAATCGGGTTTGGTGTTCTCGAAAGTACCGTCAAAACCGGTAAATGCTCCATCCATTTGCGATACTACATTGTGGGTAATGGTAAAACGCACGTTGGAGTGTGACTTGTCGAGCTTCCACTGGTCGGCCCACAGTGGTGGGGTGGCAGTGGAGGAGGTACCAGGTAATACAGGAGCAGAGCGAAAGGCTTGCAGGGCGATGGCTGACGACGCCACTACGGCAGTGGCAAGGATAAATTTCTTCATGATTGCAGGTTGTTTTAATGTTCGAACGCTAATAAAGATAGTTATTATAACAGTCTGTCGTGAAGTACGCAGAAAATAAGCTGGAGGTTGATGGGAGGGCGGCTTTTTTTACCCAAAACCATTGATTTACCGTCATATAGGGAATAATTAAAATCAAACGCTTGCATCAACCGGGGTTTATTATTAGTTTGCGCCCTAATTCGGAAAATGAAGAGCCATTAAATGCACCTGGTTGGGGGCCTTCCCGGCAACAATGGCCCGCCTAATAGCCTGACACCCACAGTATAATTGTCTGATATTCTCCCTTCCGTCCCAATGCCCTTGAAATTCCCATTGCCATATCGATAACTTAACTCAAACTCGTATTGGGCTTATTGTATCTGTATAAACCAAAAAATGAAAGTTTCAACCAACATGCATCCATTCAACAAGCTGTCGATCGTAGTTCCCGCTTACAATGAAGGACGTACCATTCACCTCATTCTGAACCGGATCAAGGAAGTCAAGCTGATCAACAACATCGAGAAAGAGATCATCATCGTCAATGACTTCTCGAAAGACAATACCGAAGAGGCCATTCTGCAGTACAAGGCAGCCAATCCAGACATGAACATCCAGTACTTCAAGCATGAAGTAAACCAGGGTAAGGGTGCTGCCCTGCATACAGGTATTGCGAAGGCGACCGGCGACTATACCGTCATCCAGGACGCTGACCTTGAGTATGACCCTGAAGAGTTCAACGACCTCATTAAGCCCGTGCTGCGCGGTTCTGCCGACGTGGTTTTCGGATCCCGTTTCCTCGGTGGCAACGCTCACCGCATCCTGTTCTTCTGGCACTCGATAGGCAACAAGATGCTGACAATGGCCTCCAACATGTTCACCAACCTGAACCTGACCGATATGGAGACCTGCTACAAATTGTTCCGTACAGATATCATTCAGGGCATTCAACTGAAAGAAAAGCGGTTTGGTTTCGAGCCGGAAGTAACGGCCAAGGTATCGCGCGTAAAGGACGTCCGTATCTATGAAGTAGGTATCTCCTACTATGGCCGGACCTATGCCGAGGGTAAAAAGATCAACATGAAAGACGCTTTCAGAGCCTTATATTGTATTATAAAATACAATATCTTCAGTCGATGACAGCTACTGACCGCTTCCATGAATCCGATCCAACTGGTTTTATAACACTTGAACGCTTTGCAGCAGCTACCCGCTTTAACCGGTGGATGTTTAATACCATCCGTCCGTACTGCAAAGGTCATGTGCTGGAAGTGGGCAGCGGTATCGGCAATATCTCTGAGTTATTCCTGGAACACGGCTTTTCGCTAACGGCCAGCGACCTTCGGGATACGTATTGTGAATACCTGAGAAAGCGGCTGGGGCAGCTGCCCGGATTGAAGGATGTCATATCTGTCGATCTGGAAGCCCCCTATATTACCACGCAATGTCCACAGCTGCTGGGCCAGTTCGATACGGTAGTAGCGCTCAACGTCATCGAGCATATCGAAAACGATGGGCTGGCGCTGGCCAATTGCTGGCAACTGCTGAAACCCGGTGGCAACCTGGTGATGCTCGTGCCCGCCTACCAGGCCTTGTACAACAAGTTTGATGAAGAGCTGGGCCACTTCAGGCGTTACTCAGCCAGGACTCAACGCCTGCTGCTGCGGCAGTCCGGTTATGAAGTCGCTCATCAGCAGTATTTCAACCTGGCAGGTATTTTCGGCTGGATGGTAAACGGTCAACTGCTGAAGAAAAGGCTGATACCCCGTAAGCAGTTGATGTTGTTCGATAAATTGATGCCTGTAATCAGGCTGGCTGATATATTGTCGTTCCGCGCCTTTGGTCTGTCAACGATCGCCATCGGACGCAAACCCCTTTAAACAATCCTTTGTATGGTTCAACCTACTTACGCTCCGCTCAACACAACGGTATCCAATTTGTTCCGGCTGGCGATGCTGGGCATGGCCCTGGTGTACCTGGTAAGCTGCTTTACCCCCCTGCACATTCACTTCGACAGTATTCGCTATTATAATATAAAAGATTGTATCGAGTTTGGTTGCGACCCCAACTCCTTTGCTGCCACCGACTACCTGCCCTATGGGTATACGGGCTTGCTCATCGCTTTGTCGAAGCTGGGCATCCTGAATGCCTTCATGATCACCTTCGTCAATTGCCTATACCTGTTCGCTGGTCTTTACCTGGTATACAAGATCTTTGCCGGCCAGGTGCATCCTTTCCTGTTTGCCGTACTGGCCTTGTTCAACTGGACGGTGATCAAATTTGTAACGCACCCCCTGTCGGAAATGCAGTACATATTTGTTTCCAGTGTCAGTTTGTTCTGCTTCTTCCAGTTTACCAGGAAGAAGAGCTGGCTTTACCTCTTACTCGCCTTTGTATTTGCTATCCTGACCGTATTGACACGAACCATCGGCGTAGCGCTGATGCCCGCCCTGGTACTGGGCATCGCGTACGAATACCGGAATGAGTTGAAGCGTGTGGTGCAAAAGCATAAACTGATGTTGTTGGTCATTGTCGTATTGGGTATCGCCGGCGCCGTGTTTTCTGCCAGTAAACTCAAGATCACCGACTACAGCGGTCTGCTGAAGGAAGCTTTCGACAAAGGAGCTGGTCATTTCTTTGCTGAAAACCTGAGCAACCACTTCTCCGAACTGACAGAGGTATTTTTCAATATGCCCGCCAGTAAACTGATGGGCTTTTTACCCGGCAAACTGGGACCAGCCTTGTTTATCACCCTGGGCGTAGCGCTGCTCGGATGGATCATGTACAACCTGTTTAAGAAGAACAGTAAGATCCCTTTTTACATCCGGATGTACCTGTTGTTTTACTCGATCATTCTCCTCAACTGGCCCTATTATGACCCCCGTTTTTGGGTTCCTGTATTGCCTTTGCTGGTGGTGGTAGTACTGCAAACACCTTTTAACAGCCGCTCCTGGCTGAAAGGTGTTAGCCGCCTGTACCTGGGTGTATACCTGGCCCTGGGCCTGTTTGCTGCTGCTTATTCTTTGTATATAGGATTGGATAAGAATCGCTTTGCCCAGAAGCAGGCCAGTGGTGTCTACCGCAATGAGTATGAGACCGAATTCTTTGGCAAGCCACAAAACGACACAGCCACACATATCGACCAGGATGTATTGAAGATCCTGAAGAAATACAATTAAGCGCCTACTTTTCAACTCCTGATAAAAAGGATGATCCGGACGGGTCATCCTTTTTTGTTTTGCCTGCACCGGTGTAATTTGCCAACCTCAGGCAATAATGGTGGCAAAAGGGCCATGGCTGATATCGGGTGAGACCTTTGTAACACCACTTCGGCATGTTTCTGTATTTTTGGTCTATGAAACTTAGCCATTTGTCCGAAACGCTCATCGGTTCGGAAATCGTAAAACTCGGCGGCGAGATCCGCGAGAAGATTAGCCAGGGTGAAAAGATCTACAATTTTACGGTAGGGGACTTCGATCCATCGATCTTTCCCATACCCCAGGCCCTTGAAGATGAAATTGTTGCAGCCTATCGAAATCATTTTACCAATTACCCGCTGGGAGATGGCAATACCGACCTACGCCAGGCTATCGCCGCTTTTCTGAAGCACCGCGAAAACCTCGAGTACAGCATTGCCGAGATCCTGGTGGCCTCCGGCGGCCGCCCCCTGATCTACTCCTTATTCCGCGCCATTTGCGATGCAGGTGATAAAGTAATCTACGCCGTCCCCTCCTGGAACAACAATCACTATACCCATTTTGTGGGGGCAGAACATGTTGTGGTAGAAGCAACGCCCGAAAATAACTTTATGCCCCGGGTAGACAGCATTCGGCCACACCTGAAAGGCGCTTCGTTACTGGCACTTTGTTCGCCACAAAACCCCACGGGTACCACCTTTACCAAAGAGGACCTCGAAGCGATCTGTGATATGGTGATTGCCGAAAATGCGACCCGCGGTGAGGGCGAAAAGAAGCTGTATGTGATGTATGATCAGATGTACTGGCAGCTGACCTTTGGAAACATTCGTCACTACGATCCGGTGAACCTGCGTCCGGCCATGCGCGACTATACCGTTTATATCGATGCTATCAGTAAGGTGTTTGCTGCCACTGGCGTAAGGGTAGGCTGGGCATTTGGTCCCAAACTGATCATGGACAAGATGAAAGCAATCCTCAGCCACGTAGGTGCCTGGGCTCCCAATCCCGAGCAAAAGGCCGTGGCGAAGTACCTTTATATGAATGACGACATCGATGCCTACCTGTCGACATTCAAAACGGCTGTGGAAGCCCGTCTGCGCGGCATTTACGATGGACTGCAGCAGTTGAAATCCGAAGGCTTTTCGGTAGATGCCATCACACCGCAAGCCGCTATTTACCTGACGATCAAGATCGACCTGGCCGGCATGCAAACCGCCGAGGGTGTGGTACTGAAAGACCAGGCAGCGGTAACGGCCTACCTGTTGAATGAGGCCAAACTGGCCATCGTTCCTTTTTATGCGTTTGGCGCCCCAAAGAGTTCACCCTGGTATAGGTTGAGTGTAGGTACTTGCAAAGTAGAAGAGATCCCGGCTATGATCGGACAGTTGAAGCTGGCGCTGCAAAAGCTCGTGTAACCATCCGGCAATCCGACCGCTTTTGAGCGGTTTACATTATAACGCTACCCGGTCAAGACAGCAAGCTGAACACCGGTAGCCACAAAAAAAGACGACTACAAGAGTCGTCTTTTTCTATTTACAGCAAAAAGTACTTAGTTTTTATTACAGATGAAAACGAATGATCGCAACTCCGGCAGATTTATGATCTGCTGAATCTTCTCAGCCTTGCGAATGATCTTATACTTGTTAAGATCAAACACTTCGTGCGCTGCACAGAAGTTATCCATGGTCTCGAAGTAGACCAGTAACTCGTTGAGCTGGGCAAGCTCATTCTCCATAGCATCCTTATCAAGACCTTCGTCTTTCATCAGGACAAGCAAATCGCGATTGGGCGTTTTCATTATCTATCAGGATATTAATAACCTACGAATCCCTTGTTGAGCCCGCAACCACACTTTTTGGATGATCCACCTGCGCCACGTCCGGAAGCACAAGCTGTCATTAACACGCTCAAAACCAGGGCCACCAAAACCAATTGATATTTAATCTTCTTCATACCGTTCTTTACTAAATTAAACTATTTTACACACAAAATTATTATTTAACACTGGTGGTATCGGTAAATTTTAACAGTTCTACGCGTAAACCCTTAGTACTGATTTGCCCGCTCGATTGGGGACTAGGGCACACCACCCGCTGCATTCCCATCATCCATTATCTCCATCAACTTGGCTGCGAAGTTCTTATCGGTTGTAACTCAATACAAAAGGAATTATTATGGAAAGAGTTCGGTGATACTGTCGCGTATACTCGCCTACAGGGATACGATATCCGCTATGGAAAGAGCAAGCGCCATACCATTGCGCGTATTATGCAGCAGAGCGCCAAAATTTTGATCCGCATCAAGGCTGAAAAACGGTGGTTGGACACCCTTTTCACACAATACCCTATAGATCTGGTCATTTCAGACAACCGGTATGGATTGTATACCAACGCTGTACCCGCTGTTTTTATCACCCATCAACTGCGCATCAAAACTGGCCTTGGGCACATAGCTGACAACTGGCTGCAGAAATGGAATTACCGGCTTATCCGGCGTTTTGCCGCCTGCTGGATTCCCGACGAACCCGGAACCACTTCGCTGGCCGGAGAGTTGTCGCACCCCAAACGGCAACCACCGATACCGGTAAGCTACCTTGGCCCCCTGACCCGCTTTACGAATTGCCCGTCGGCGCCGGAGGGTTACCTGTTGATCATCCTGTCTGGCCCCGAGCCGCAACGTAGCTTGTTTGAACAGTTACTAATCGAACAACTGACAGACTATAAAGGAGATGTTGTCTTAATAAGAGGCCTGCCCCAGTCAACCGCCCTGCCCGTGGTGCCAGCCAATTGCCAGGTACTGAACCATGCACCAGCCAATCAGTTGCAACAACTGATTGGCGAAGCCGGTCTCGTCATCAGTCGTTGTGGCTACACCTCCGTCATGGACCTGCTGGTTTCGCAAAAAAAGACCGTATTGGTGCCCACACCTGGCCAGTCCGAACAGGAATACCTGGCTACGCACCTCCATAGCCAGGGTTGGTCATGTACCGTACCCCAACAGCAGTTTCAGTTGCACAGTGTATTGGAAATGGCTTCCCGGTTCAACTATCGGTTTCCCGCGCTTGACCACCAACAGTTCAGGCCGGTGGTAGCGAATATGATCGCGTCGCTACCGCAAAGAACACGATCCTAACACCAGGTACATCAACTGCCCCATCGGCAAGACTGCCTTTATCATAGTTGGTTCTCGCCAGCATCGCTCCGACTATGCTTTTACAAAAAAAACGCGTACCGGCGATCAGCTCACCGGTACGCGCTTCAATATCTATCAAGGACATCCCGGATCAAGCCGGATAGATCCTTCTATTTTACTGTTTGATCACCTTGTGGGTCTCCGTCTTCAGGTCGCTACGAACCCGGATGAAATATACACCAGCCGGTAAATGAACCGTTGGAATATTGGCTTCCGTAACGCCAGATGGATACAGGGCGGTGGTACCGGATAATTTTCTGCCGTTATGGTCCACCAATTCCAGGGTGATCCGTTGTGCCCTGGTCGTATTGATGAAGGCAGTCAGTTGTGTGGTAAACGGATTGGCCCCCAACATAAGCAGCTGGGCGTTGCCTTCCCGGTTGAGGATTGTTTTGGTACCCAGTATGGCCTTTCTGCCGTCTATATCTGTTTGCGACAACCGGTAGTAGCTCAACTGCGCCAGCGGCTTCACATCGATATACTGGTAATCGTGCTCCATTGCATCCTTCGTCGCCGCGGGAATATTAGCGATGGCGGTATAGCGGCCATCTGCACCTGCACGCTCGATGGTAAATGACGCGTTGCCAACTTCCTGGAAGGTCGTCCAGTTTAATTGTACGTGCTGGTCGACCAGTTTCGCCATAAATTGCTTTAAGTGCAGCGGAAGTGTGGTCCGGGCATTCTGGGCAAACCAGTTCAACATATTGGGCCCACCGGCATGGGTAAACTCCTGGCTATACAGCGCATACCAGGTAAGATGCGGAAAGGGGCGGCAATACATGACCTCATCCTTTTCCAGCCAGGGCCAATGGGGCAACGGGTTGGGTGTTTGGCCGAGGCGAGAGTACCGAATGTTTTGAGCTCCGGCAGCCAGCAGATTGGCATTCCAGGTATCCGGCCATCCTACCACGCAAGGGTTGTCGGATTCGCAATGTACCATCCATACGGGCAGTCCGCCCGCGGCGATGTTGGCAGGCCCATTGGGGGCAAAGCTGGGGTTCCAGCACAGTGAACTGAGGGCAATACCAGCCAGGCGCTGCGCACGCGCCACGCTACTGGAGGCGTAGTCCATAACCAAATTAGCGCCACTGCTCATGCCTGTCATATAAATGCGGGTAGGGTCAACCCGGTAGTTGGCTACAGCATAGTCAATAAAAGCTTCCATATTACCACCATATCCCGTTTCGGAATAGGAGGTATACTGTGGCATCAGCACAAGGATCTGCTGGGCCACGCCATTGATGGTCATTGAGCCGGGGAAACTGCCGTCCTGGATACGTCCCGGCAGGGAAGAAGGTTGATCGGAAATGAGTTTGCAAAGATCCGTGGCAGATCCGCTGCCTCCAGCCTGCGATCCATGATAATAAATAATGAGCGGATACTTTTGGATAGTGTTGGTGCTGTAGTCTGTCGGCATCATGCGGTAATATCCTTTGATGAAGCCGCCGGCAACCCACTGGGCGGGGGCGAGTGACACGGGCTCTAATCTGTTAAGGGTTGCAGGACATTGTGCCTGGCTGAGCCGGGCAATACTAAATAACACAAAAAAGCACAGTGCTTTTTGCAAGCAGGCGGGTAGCCGTGTAGGCATAGACATAGATTTTAGCAGTAAATAATGACGGCTATCAAAGATGGTGGATTGGCAATATAGCCTTCAAAGGAAGATGGAAAAGTTGTGGCGGTAAGCCGGTAACTGCCTTCAAAAGGGTGGAGGATTGATATACGATGTAAAGCTATGCAAAAACCTTACCCGGTTGCCTATAACGTAAACGACTTGGGATAGTCGAAGAACCAGAAGGTTTTGGCCGCCTCCCGGAATTGCGCCCAGTGGGCCGTATCGACCTGTACTCCAAAGATAGCACAGGTAGGCATGTCATCAATCCTCACTTCTGTGAGCATATTGACAAATTCGGTGATGCCTGGGTTATGAGAAAATAACGCGATCGTATCGGCCTTGTCAGGCGCCTGGCTGATGGCGTCAAAAAACTGCTGTGGAGCTGCATGATACAACTCGCGCACCAGGATGACCGAATCTTTATCGACCTTGAATTCTTCTGCAAATAAAGTAGCTGTTTTGCGGGCTCTTTTGGCCGTGCTGGATATGAAAGCATCGATGGTGATGGAGCGGGCTATCAGCCGTTGGGCCATCTGAGGAGCATCACGCTTGCCACGGTCGTTGAGCGGCCGTTCAAAATCTGGCTGGCCGGGATCGTCCCAACTGCTTTTGGCGTGACGGATTATCAGGATATGCTTCATAAAAAAATTTAAGGGGGAATACTCCCCCTTAAAGTACTTAATAAGTTTCAATCAAAGGAATCAGACAATAATAAACAGGCCTGTTTTAGTGGTGGTTCCCCATAGGAAGCTAAACGGTCGGCATTAATTATTTAGCAAAATCTTTGCCAGAAGTGGGTATTTTTCGCGCAAAAAACCAATTTCCGCCATTTTTTTTTGCTTTTTCCGCCGCTTCACCAATATGGCGTTCCCGGGGATCAGCGCAGCGCAGGAGTCGGCAGCGTGCCTAAACCACCCGCTTGCATATCACAGTCCGCTGGCATTGATGTAGTTGATCAATGACGCAGTATTCTTCACCTTGAGTTTTTTAAGAATATTGTGGCGGTGTACTTCCACCGTTTTGATGGCGATATTTAATTTGGTAGCGATCTCCTTAGAGGAAAGCCCGTCGCGAATAAGGTTGATCACTTCGATCTCGCGTTCGGATAACTGATTGAGGCCCGGCGTGTTCTCATCATCACCCAGCATCTGCACCGAGATGATGTTCTTCACCTCCTGGCATATATAGATCTGACCACTGAATACTTCGTTGATGGCATCCAGCATTTCCTGGCGGGGTGAGTTTTTCGTCACATACCCGCGGGCGCCTAGGCGCAGCATTTTTTTGGCGTAAGATGGCTGGGAGTGCATGGACACCGCGATCACTTTGGACCCGGGTGACAGCTTACGGATCATTTTGAGGATATCGAACCCATTGAGGGGCGCCATATTGATGTCCAGGAGGATGATATTGGGGCGTTTGTCACGCGCCAGTTCAATGGCCTGCTGACCGTCGCCCACTTCTGCTATTACTTCAAAGCTCTCATTCCGGCTCAGGAGGAAGGACCAGGTTTCACGAATAAGCGTATGATCGTCAACAATCATGATCGTAATTCTGCTCATAAGACATTCTTTTTACAATGGTATAATTGAGTAAGCTAGTGCACACGATGACCGGGAGATAGGGTACCTATCATGTCTTTACTGTGGGTGCTACTAATGCGTTACCTTACCATTTAACAGCCGCTGCTACAGAATAAAAACTCATGCCACGATCTGGTGCATGATATTATGATTTTTTTCTGAAACTTTCGTTCCCAGCCTATAGTATGTTTATGATTTTTTTGACCCGTTGCGGGCGCAAATCTACGGAGCAGGAGGTTGGGCGTGGATTAAAAGGAAAATGCCAGGGATTAATAACCCCTGACATTTTTGCCTTCCATATAATTGATGAATGCTTTATTCACGACTTTATTACCGCCCGGCGTGGGGTAGTTGCCGGTAAAATACCAATCGCCCGTATTAGTAGGGCAGGCACGGTGCAAAGATTCGACTGTCTGGAAAATAACCTGTACCGGTATCTTCAGGTCTTTGGGCGTGATCAACTGGGCGATCTTATCGGATATTTCCTCCGCTTTAAACGGCTTATAGACCAGGCGCACGAGGTTTTCCGTGTGCAGCTTGTCGAGACGCTGCAACTCCTTGCACTTGTCATAGATGTCCTGCAAGTTCTTTTCCATCCCCTTGTCCTTCATGAGCTCGATAGCCGCTCTGAACGCGATGAAATCACCCAGCTTACTCATGTCGATCCCATAACAATCCGGATAACGGATCTGCGGAGCTGAAGAAACAACAATGATCTTTTTGGGCTCGAGGCGCGCCAGCATCCGCACGATCGATTCTTTCAACGTGGTACCACGTACAATGGAATCATCGATCACCACCAGGGTGTCTTTCCCTTTTTCTACGGTACCATAAGTGATATCGTAGACGTGTTGCACCATTTCATTGCGGCTTGTATCGGCCGTAATAAAGGTGCGCATCTTCACGTCTTTAATCGCCACCTTCTCTACCCTGATCTTGCGGTTGATCATTTCCGCCAACTTATCTTCGGTAATGTCTTTTCCCCAGGAAAGGATACGCTCCATTTTTACCGTGTTCAGGTAATCATTGAGCCCTTTTTGCAAACCAAAGAAGGCCACTTCAGCCGTATTGGGTATAAAAGATAAGATCGTATTCTTGGTATCGTGGTTCACGGCATTCAGTACCTGCTCGGAAAGGTTATAACCGAGGGCACTTCTTTCGCGGTAGATCTTTTCGTCACTGCCACGAGAGAAATAGATGCGTTCGAAACTACAGGCACGACGCTCCTTGGCTTCTATTACCGTGTCGATGCTGTAATCGCCATTGGATTTTACAATAAGCCCCTTACCTGGCATCAGCTCCTGCACTTCATTCTCCCCTACGTTAAATACTGTACGGATAGGTGAACGTTCAGAAGCAGCTACGATCACATCTTCATCTATATAATAATAAGCGGGACGTATACCATGTGCATCCCGGAATACAAAGGAATCGCCGTTGCCGAGCAAACCACCTACAGTGAATCCACCATCAAACAGGGGCACCGATTTGCGTAGGATATCCAGCACATCAAGGTTTTCCTGACTGGCCTCATCGGCTTTGACGGTGAAGTGGTGTAACACTTCCATCATGGCAGCCAGATCACTCTGCTTCTGGAAATCGCCCGGCTCCACATTGATGAGGTTAAACAACTCGTCGGTATTGACAAGGTTGAAATTACCGGCCAGCGCCAGGTTGCGTGAAGGAATCGTATTGCGTTTGATAAAAGGGTGGCAGAATTCAACATTGTTCTTACCCTGGGTACCATAGCGCAGATGCCCCAACAGCAACTCACCAACGAAAGAAATATTACCCTTCATCAAGCCTGGGTGCTTCATCAGGTCGGGCTGGTATTGCTCCAGTTCCTTTACTTCATTGTTGATCTTGGTGAAAATGTCGGCGATGGGCTGATTGGCGTTGCTACGGATCCTGTTGAGGAAGGGATAACCTGGCTCAACATTTAATTTTACAGCTGCTACTCCTGCGCCATCCTGGCCGCGGTTGTGCTGCTTTTCCATGAGCAGGTACAGCTTGTTAAGGCCCCACATTACTGTACCGTAACGCTGTTGATAATAGGAGAACGGCTTGCGTAAACGAATGAATGCCAGTCCGCATTCATGCTTTATTTCATCACTCATGGATTAACTCCTGGTTAAGGGCGCAAATTTAGGAATAGTTTCTGGTTTTCCTATAACGCGTTGAAGACGGCATAGTTCAATGTAACAACATTAACATTTCAGAGGGAGCAGTAACAACGGCCAGGAGGAAGGAGCAACCTTTTTGGATTAGAGGAACCGGGGATCAGAAGACATTAAACCGCAGGAAGTCGGGTGGTTCGGAGCCAAGGGGGATGAACGTTAACCAGACCAGTAGCTAAAAAAAGCCCCCAGTTTTCATAGGAACTTGGGGGTGGTTTCTTCAACAGGATTGGATCTTACGCTGCGTGACTGGTATCCAAATACCAGCGGATCAGCTTTTTTTCATAGTATACGGTTTCAAAATTCCTGGTCTAAAGTAGGGCCCGGTCATAACAGGTATTGGATTCGGGTGCAATTTGTTTGATTTTCGTCAATTATGCACGCTTCACCACACCGTTTTTCAATGATGTATGCAATTTTTTCAGAATTATTTAAGGGTATCCCCCTAGCTGGCGTAAGTGTAAAGTAGAACCGGCAGGGGTGGACATTTGCTCGCCTCTGTTAGAGGCTGGTAGCGAGATTGTTGATGTAATTTACCAGTGAAGCGGCGTTCTTTAACTTGAGCTTCTTGAGAATGTTGTGGCGATGTACTTCCACCGTTTTCAACGATATTTTGAGGTGCGTAGCGATTTCCTTTGAAGATTGCCCCTCTTTGATCAGGTTGATAATCTCGATTTCGCGGCCGGTCAGGGCATTTACATTAGGCACCTCCTGCTTTTCGTCGAGCACCAGCTCGGAGATATTGTTCTTGATCTCATCGCAGATGTATTTGTTACCCCCATGCACCACAAGAATGGCTTCGATCATTTCGTCTTTCGAGGAGTTTTTAGTCACATACCCCCGCGCACCGATCTGCAGCATTTTTTTGGCGTAGGCTGGCTGTGAGTGCATCGAGATACCTATTACACGGGAACCGGGAGAGAGCTTCCGGATCCTTTCGGTAGCTTCAAAACCGGATATAGGGGCAATATTGATATCCATTAATACGATCTGTGGCTTCTTGTTCCGGGCATGCTCTACTGCTTCCTCCGAATCGCCGCATTCTGCCACTACCATGAAACGTGGGTCATTGTTCAGAATATAACTCCAGGTTTCCCTGATTAGCTTGTGATCGTCGGCAATTAAGACACTGATCTTTTCCATAGTAAGGTTTTTTGCTTTTTATAGCGGCACTTTGATAAGTATAGTACATCCTCGTCCGGGGGCTGTCTGTATCTTTACCGTTCCGTTGAACAGCTGTACCCTGCTGACGATATTCGACAAGCCCACGCCTTTCTTCACCTTTACGCGTTCCGGCTCAAATCCAACGCCATTATCCTTCACCGACAGGTTGATCCCTTCTGCATCGACCGACAGGTTAATGACTGTGAGCGACGCATTGGCATGACGGATTACATTGTTCACCTGCTCCTGGATCACGCGGAATAACATCAGCTTCTTTTTTTCATCAATCGTTGCATCTACGTCGCCCTGATATTCAAATTCCATTTTCAGTTGACGGGCCGCATTGATGTTTTCGACAAGATCCTGGATGGATACCACGAGGCCAAGGTCGCCAATACTGGCCGGCACCAGTGATCGCGATATCGTGCGGATCTCGTTGATCGCCTCGGCAATACTATCGGATACCCGGTTGATGAGTTGAGCGCCATCCACATCACCATGCTGTATCATCTCGAGGTACAACTTGGCAGTGGTCAATATCTGGTTTACATTATCGTGCAGGTCTTTACCAATATCAGCCCGCTCCTTTTCCTGCGCATTCACCACCGCCTGCGCTACCATGCTTTGCTTGTCCAGCTCCTGTTTGAGCAGTTGCTTTTCCAATTCTCTCTTTTCGGTAATGTCTTGCATAGAACCTACCATCCGGTTGATCTTGCCCTCATGATCGAAAATGAGAAAGCCCCGATCATGTACCAGTGCATAGTCGCCGTTGGCCTTGCGGAACCGGTATTCATCTTCCCACACCCGCGAGCGATTACCCAGGATAAACTGCTCGAGCTTTTTCAACACACGGTCCTGATCGTCGGGATGCAGACACGACTCCCAAAAACCGGCAGCCGTTCGTACATTGTTGGGACGGTAGCCAAACAGGGAGTAAAATCCATCTCCCCAATGGGTGTGATCTTTGTTGACAATATCCCAATCCCAGATAACGTCGTTGGTGACACGGGTTATCAGCAGGTAACGTTCATGGCTGGCGCTGATGCGTGTTTCAGCATTTTTATTTTCGATGATGATGAGTAAGAGATTGCGGATACGCTCCAGCAAATTGAGCTCCTCCCGGGTAGGGCTTTTGACCACATTGTGGTAAGCTGCAATAGTCGCCAGTACCAAGTTCTGTCCGTTGATAATGGGCAACGACCAACAGGAACGTAAGCCAAATATATCGGCCACCTCATGGCTGCCATGCCATAGCGGATCGGTGTAGATATCAGTCGTGATGACCATTTCTTTCCGGTAGATGGCGGTACCACAGGAGCCCACCGCCGGTCCGGGACGCAATTCGCGCACCTTGCTGGTAAACTCTGTAGGGATGCTCGGGGCCGACAGATGCGTCAGCCGCCCATCGTCCGGGTCGACGATGATCACCGAACACATCATGCCCGGGAAAAATGCTTCGATGCCTTCGAGGAAATTATCGACAATGGTCTTCAGTGAAACGCCAGGCTGCGCCGTCAACTCCAGCACGTGTTTCTCCAGCAGCAACAACTGCTCCTGCTGGTAGTGACTGTTTTCTCTTTCGCGCAACTTGCTGATGTCTCTATGGATGCCGACCACGCCTATTCTGCGTCCTTCACGGTCTTTGATAAACTCGAGGTGGCAATCCATGTAAATCCTTTTACCATCAGTACGATCATAAAAGGCCGGCCCTTGCCAGGATCCGTTCAGGTATAATTCATACAGCGCTTCTTCGCGCGTACAATCGGGGTATTTGTGTTGAATACTTTCGCGGATAGGTTTTCCGAGCACTTCGGCGGCATCGACACCATAGGTCTGCTCGGCCACCTTATTGAATACCGTTACGCAGAAATCGAGGTCGGTGGCAATAACGATGTCAGATACACTATTCGCAGCTTGGGCCTGTGCAAATGCCGCATCGATGGCTTTCTTCCAGTCATGTATATCGGCAGTGGCAATGACATAGCCTTCATATATGCCCTGCTCGGTATATTTCGGAACGGCGCTGTCGCGTACCCAGCGGTATTCTCCCTGCCGTGTACGCAAGCGGTACTCTATCGTATAAGGTAAACCATCGGATGCGTGTTGCTCGAATTGGGTCGTGATGACCGGGCGATCATCAGCATGTACCCATTGCAACCAGCCATCTGCAAACAATTCGTCTGCGACTGATCCCGTAAAATGGCACCATGCTTCGTTGGCTTGCAGGCAATGTAATTGCCCTACGGCAATACGAACCATGACAGGCATTTCGGAATAAGGTGTAGTTATATTTAATTGTGCTGGCACAGGCACTGCGATAAATAGAATGAAAGTTGAGAATCCCTTAGCAACTCAAATAATAAATGCTGAACAAATTACTTGAAAGGGATTGCTTAACCGACAAGTGATCCTACTTTCTACGCAATGTAGGGGTTTCCCCCTATTTACCTGATTTATTGGCGTACTGGTACCAGGTACCCAGGTTGGGGCAATGCGTAAAGTCGCTATCGATCATCAGATAATAGGAAGGTATCTTGGTGCCGAACCATTTCTCCAACGCCTGCTGTTTTTTTACTTCCAGGGCCCGTTGTGAAACGCGATCGTAGTCATCTTTCAGGTTTTCGCGGTGGGGTTCTGTTCTGGACTTGAGGTATACGATACGTACGCCTTGTTTGCCACGCTCATCTTTAAAAGCGGTTGGCTTGGAAAACTCACCCACCTTCATGTTTGTTTTAGCCATCATTTCTACCAGGTCCTTATCGAGCTGGTCGATGGTCACCGGTGGGTGCATGCCACCAGTAAACTTGGAGTTGTCATCTTCACTGTATTTGTTCACCGCCTCACCGAATATGATGGTACCAGCGATCAGTCTTGCGCGAACGGAGTCGAGCCTGTTTACCGCTTCGTTGATCTCTGCATCGGTGATCTTGGGTACACGGAGAATGTGGCGTACCAGAGCATCATCGCCCGAGCGGCTTTCCATGTAAATGATGTGATAGCCAAACTTGGATTTGAATACAGGAGATACCTGCTTGTCTTTCAAGCGAAAAGCGTTGTTGATGAAAGCAGGGTCCCAGTTCTTTTCAGTGCGGTTGATGGAGTATTGACCGCCTGTTTCTTTACTGCCCGGATCTTCTGTATACAAGCGGGCGAGTACATCAAATTTCTGTTTGCCCGCTTCCACTTGTTGCTTCCATTCAGCCAGTTCATCCATCGCCAGTTTTTCCAATTCGCGGCTGGCCTTGGGATAGAGCACAATTTCACCGACTTCCACTTCAGATTCGTAGAACAGCAAACTGTCTTTGGGGATTTTATCGAAATAGTCTTTTACTTCATTGGGGGTGATCTTGAGGTTGCCGACGATCTTATCGCGCATGTTCTCGGCCAATTTACCTTCCTTGATGGATTGGCGGAAATCTTCTTTGATCTGGTAAATGGTACGACCTGCGATTTCTTCCAGCCTTGTTTTACCGCCATACATCTGCACGAAAGCGCGGATACGGTTGTCGAGCAGGGCTTCCAGTTCATCATCCGTTACCAGAAGGGAGTCTTTTTCAGCCTGCAACACCAAAGCCTTCATGCCTAGGATCTGGTCGAGGATGAGACATTCAGCATTTTCAGGTACCGGTTCCTGCCGGCGTTGGCGATCGAGAATTTCGTTGTATACGTCAGACCGTAAAATGATCTTGTCTCCTACGATACCAACAACTTTATCAGCAACTACTTTTCGGGGTGCCTGGGCAACAGTGACAGTTACCAACAAGAGGGCAGCAAATACGGTAAAAAAATGCTTCATGTTCTTCTGGATGATAAGCTCAAATGTACCTTTTGAACAACACAAAAAGGGGTAGGCTTTCTGTTAATTAACAAAAGTTTGAAAAAAAAGACCGGTAAGGCATAAGACCCAATGGCTCTGCATGCCCTTACCGGTCTTTCGACTATTTTACAATGTTCTCTTTACTTCTTCTATTTCAAAAGCTTCTACAATGTCACCAACCTGCATATCATTGAAGCCTTTGATGGTCAGGCCGCATTCCATACCGGAAACAACTTCCTTGACGTCATCTTTATAGCGCTTGAGCGATTGCAGTTCGGCACTTTGTCCTTCGCCTTTGGGATAAGCCACGATACCGTCGCGGATAACGCGGATCTTGGAGTTGCGCAGGATCTTTCCATCCAGTACGAAACAACCAGCCACCGTTGCTTTGTCGAATTTGAAGACGTTGCGTATCTCGACGTTGGCCACGACCTTTTCCTGGATCTTTGGCTCCAACATACCTTCCATCGCGCTCTTGATCTCGTCGATCGCGTTGTAGATAATCGAGTACAGCTTGATTTCCACGCCTTCGTTCTCTGCGATGCGATTGGCCTGGGCAGAAGGACGTACGTTGAAACCAACGATGATCGCATCCGATGCGGTTGCCAGGAGCACATCGCTCTCGGTGATGGCACCCACTCCTTTCAATACCACGCTCACCACGATCTCTTCCGTAGAAAGTTTCTGCAGTGAGTCGGTCAGGGCTTCCACCGAACCGTCCACGTCACCCTTGATGATCAGGTTCAACTGTTTGAAGTTGCCCAATGCCAGACGACGTCCGATCTCATCGAGGGTAATATGTTTCTTCGTACGGATACCTTGTTCACGCAGGATCTGTGCACGACGGTTGGCCACTTCTTTGGCTTCTGCCTCGTCGGAATAAACCTTGAAGGTTTCACCGGCCTGGGGTGCACCATTGAGACCCAGGATCAGCACAGGCGTAGAAGGCGGTGCGTCGTCAACACGTTTGTTCCGTTCGTTAAACATGGCTTTTGCACGTCCGAAGTGTTGTCCGGATACTACCAGATCACCCTGTTTCAGCGTACCGTTCTGTACCAGTACGGTGGCCACATAACCACGGCCCTTGTCGAGGGTCGCTTCGATGATGGTACCGGTAGCTGCTCTGTCGGGATTAGCCTTCAGATCAAGCAAATCGGCTTCCAGCAATATTTTTTCGAGGAGGAGGTCTACGTTCAGGCCTTTCTTGGCGCTGAGCTCCTGGCTTTGGTATTTACCACCCCATTCTTCCACAAGAAGGTTCATGCCGGCCAGTTGTTCGTAGATCTTTTTAGGATTCGCTCCGTCTTTATCGATCTTGTTGATGGCGAAGATCATCGGTACACCGGCAGCCTGTGCGTGGCTGATAGCCTCACGGGTTTGCGGCATCACAGCGTCGTCGGCAGCTACCACGATCACGGCGATATCCGTTACCTTGGCACCACGCGCACGCATCGCGGTAAACGCTTCGTGACCAGGCGTATCTAGGAAGGCGATCTTTCTTCCGTTGGCTACCGTTACCTCATAGGCACCGATGTGCTGGGTGATACCACCCGACTCACCAGCTACTACGTTGGCACTGCGGATATAGTCAAGCAAGGAGGTTTTACCGTGGTCAACGTGACCCATGATCGTAACGATCGGTGCACGTGGCTTCAGGTCTGCTTCATCATCCACCTCTTCTTCTTCCTCCATCTGCATTTGCTTCTCCATGTCGATGAACTCGACCTCATAACCAAACTCATTGGCCACGAGCTCGATCACCTCTGCGTCGAGACGCTGGTTGATAGACACCATCAGACCAAGGCTCATACACTTGCTGATCACCTCTGCAAAACTTACATCCATCAGGGTCGCCAGTTCGCTTACGCTGATGAATTCCGTTACTTGCAGCTTGTTATCCTGCATATCGCCTCCGTCCTGATCGGCCATTTCCTGGCGTTTCTCACGGCGGTATTTCGCTTTCAGGCTCTTACCGCGGCCACTTGTGCCGGCCAGTTTAGCCTGTGTTTCGCGGATCTTATTCTGAATTTCCTTTTCGTTGATCTCTTTCGGCTCACGGCTGATCGTCGGGCGACCCGGGCGATTACCATGTTGACCAGGACGATTTTGTCCGCCCCTGAACTGACCACCTTGCTGACCACCATGACCACCTTGCTGGCCGCCATGCGGACGTTGCTGTTGGTTGCCTTCGGGCTTTTTGAACAGGTGCTGGGCACGCTGTTGCGGGGTTTGCTGATCCTTCTTTTCGATCGGAATACGCTTACGTTTGCGCTTTTCTTCGCTGTTGGCACCGGCTGCTCCCTGGTTCTGGGGCTGCGGCTGCACAGTAGGCTTATTCCTGTCACCTGCAACAGGCAACTGTATCTTTCCGAGGATCTTGGGACCTTCGAGTTTTTCTGCCTTAATATTTGAGATCACGGGACCTACTTCTTCTTCTTTTGTTTCCTGAACGACGAGAGGGGCTTGGGGCTCTTCTTTCTGCTCCACAACGGGTGATGCTTCGGCCACGACTTCCTTCACGGGTTCTTTCTCCACGACCGGCTTGGGTTCCGGCTCAGGCTCTTTCACCGGCGCTGGCTGCTCTACCACGGGCTCTGGTTTGGGCTCTTCGGCCTTTACAGGCTCCGCCACCTTTTCTTCGGGCTGGGGCAGCTCGGGCTTTACCTCTTCCTCTTTCTTCTTGACCACCTTCTTGGGGCGGGTAGAAGAATCGATCGCATCCAGGTCGATCTTATCGAAAACCTTGGGGCCTTCAATTTCGGGGGCTTCCACTTTCGTCACCTCAGGCTGAGCGAGCTCCTCGGCCACCACGACGGGGGCCTGGGGTTCTTCCACTACGACCGGTGGTTGCTGCTGAACTGGAGGCTGAGGCGGTTGTTCCTCTTTCTTTTCTTCCTCTTTCTTGGGAACAACGGGTGTTGGTGTCGCATCCTTCTTGAATACGACAGTTTCCTCTTCCTTCTTCTTCTTAGCTTCCAGGCTTCCTTTGGGAAGGTCGATCTGATCGCTTTTCAGCTTTGCCACCTTATCGCTCTGGAACTCCTGTTGCAAAGCACGATACATATCCTCCGACAACTTGGACGTAGGTTTAAGATCGTCTTTGTCAAATCCCTTGCCAACCAAAAAGTCCACCAGTGTTTCCTTACCGATGTTGAACTCTTTGGCCGCGGCCATCAATCTGGGTGTTAATGTTTCTGCCATTCGTTATTGTAAGACAATTTTTTGTTTTGTTTGCTGTCTGGCATTGAAAAATAATCAGTCAAACAGGCAGTAAAGGTCTTAAAACTTCACCAATCGGCGGGCGTCATAAAAGTCATTATTTGCCATCCGATCTGCAAATCTGCCACAAATTAGGCCATCTGCACGGTTAATTTTTCATTTAAAGTGCTCAACTTGCCGATTATCCCTTGTCAAACTCTTCTTTCAATACTTTCCGTACCTCGTCGATTGTCTCTCTTTCGAGGTCAGTACGGCGCTCCAGCTCCTCGGGTGTGAGGTCGAGTACGCTGCGGGCAGTATCGCAACCGATACGTTTAAATTCATCGATGATCCAGGTTTCAATTTCATCGCTAAACTCTTCGAGCGAGATATCGAACTCCTGGGGTTCACCTTCAGTATCACGGTAAACGTCTATGCTATAGCCAGTTAACTCCTGTGCCAGCTTGATATTCACACCTTTCTTACCAATGGCCAGAGAAACCTGGTCGGGCTTCAGGTAAACGTTTGCCTGTTTTTTATCGTTGTCCAGCTCCATGCTGGTGATCTTGGCGGGAGTCAGCGAACGCTGGATGAGCAGCTGGATATTATTGGTCCAGTTGATCACGTCGATATTTTCGTTCTTCAGCTCACGAACGATCCCGTGGATACGGCTACCTTTCATGCCTACGCAGGCACCTACGGGGTCGATACGGTCGTCATAAGACTCTACGGCTACCTTGGCTCTTTCGCCGGGTTCCCGTACGATCTTTTTGATGACGATCAGTCCGTCGAAAATCTCAGGTACTTCAATTTCCAGCAGTTTGGCCAGGAATGAAGGCGAAGTGCGGGACAGGATGATAACGGGAGAGTTATTCTTCAGTTCTACTTTCTTCACCACTGCACGGGTGTTCTCACCTTTCTTGAAATAGTCCTGGGGAATTTGTTCTGATTTTGGCAGTATCAACTCATTGCTCTCTTCATCGAGCAGTAGGATCTCTTTTTTCCAAACCTGGTACACTTCAGCGCTGATGATATCGCCTACACGGTCACCATATTTCTTGACAAGCACGTTTTTCTTCAGGTCGCTGATCCGGCTGGCCAGGGTTTGCTTGGCAGCGAGGATGGCGCGCCGACCGAAGTCAAGGATGTTTATTTCCTCATAAAGTTCTTCACCCACTTCAAAGTCGGGGGCTACTTTTACGGCATCACTATACTGCACTTCTGCCAGGGGGTCCTGAACAGCTCCATCTTCCACGATAGTACGGCGACGCATGATCTCCAGGTCACCCTTTTCAGCATTTACGATAACGTCAAAATTTTCATCACTGCCGAATTTCTTCCGGAGCAATGTTTTAAACACGTCTTCTACCACTTTCATCATCGTGGGACGGTCAATATTTTCCGCTTCCTTAAAATCCTGAAAAGCCTCAATAAGGTTAATACTTGCCATATACTACATTTTTAAACTTGTTCACCGGCCTGGGGCATTCTACTGTTTGAAAGCAGCAAAACGGGGACAGGTGTCCGGGGCTTAAAACACTATTTGAATTTTAGTTGATTTTATTGATTCGAATGGGAAACGATGCTGGATAACTTCCATTTTCTTTCCTTTTCCCTTGGTTTCTTCCACCACTATCTCATTTTCCAGCACCTCCAGCAGTTTGCCGTCGACCTTCACACCATCCTTCAGCAATACCTCTACAAGGCGGCCGGCGTTCTTTTTATACTGGCGAAACGACTTCAATGGTTCATCCAGACCGGGAGAGGAGACTTCCAGCGAAAAATCGTCACCCGGGAAAAGGGCTGTTTCTTCCAGCTTTTTATACAAGGCCCTGTTGATGCTGATGCATTTTTCAATAGTAATACCCTGGTCTCCATCCAGGTACACTTTTACATTGTTGGTGGGCTTGATCTTAATTTCCACCAGGAAGTGCGCCGGATCTTCCGCCAGCAGTTCCTGTAACATCTTTTCAATCGTCGAAATCTGTGTATCTATACTCATAACCTGCGTAGGAAATAAAGAAGGGAACGTCCCCGTTCCCTTCTCTTTGCTTCTTTTCCGATGCAAAGGTAAGGTAAATGTTACATTCACTCCAAATCCGGTATTTACGACAGTTGGGCGGGTTTTCGTTGAACGGGTGCCTGATCTAATTACATTTTAACATAACAAAACGGTGCAGGCTACCGTTATCGATAGTACATTTGCCATCATTATGTTACCTGTTATTCTCTGGATATTGCTTGGATATTTTCTCTACAGGTTTGTAGTCAACTTCCTGTGGCCTGTTATCAAGGTGTCGCGCCAGATGCGTCGCCAGGTGAAAGATTTTCGCCAACACATGAACCAGGCTCAACAACAACAGCAGCAATACCAGCCATCTTCATCCGCACAAACGCAGCAGCATGCAGCTTCCCCCAAAGAAAAGGCGGGCGATTATATCGATTTTGAAGAGCTTAAATAACCTCCAGGCGTTTCTGCACGAATTCCTTCCAACACCCGCCAGGGGTCGAGCCTTCCTGTTTTTTCCAGAAATCGCCGCGAAGACACTGGCGACAATTACTATTTCAGATCAAACTGCACCGTAAGACGGGAAAGGGGCAGTAATTGGTTGCAAACTCCGTTTTAAGGGTGCGGCCTGCCTTTCTTGTAGCCGGGACTGTATCGGGTATTCGGTACTACTCCTATGCAACTGGTATACTACTGGTATGGAACTGGTATGGATCCTCTATAGAGCAGTACCAGTATGGTAGGAGTTTCCGGCCTGTTTCGTAGAAGTGATGAGCTGGTCCTGGGCCAGCAACACCGGTTTGCCACCGGGATGCCAACGAATTTTCTTCTAATTGCCTACGGTATGCCTGCGCGCTCAATGAAAGAGACCCGGTTTTCCCCAGTATCCAGGCAATCCTCAGGCATACCATAGGCAATTCGCAGGCCAATAGCAACTTATTGGTACGCAAAACATTACCATCAAATATAGCCAAAACCCCGTTTAAGCTGATCCAGTTGATAAGATTTCATGGCTTTCCGGACTTTTTTGGGATAAAAACCAGGCGAATGCCCAAGCCGGTCTTCCGGCACTATTCTGGCACAGTTCTGTCACAGTTCTGGCACTGCTCTAAACCCCTGTGCTTTGCCAGTGCAGTGGACTAGAACTTCCAGGGGATGTCCAGCACTGTTTTACCGGGTTCGAGGTGGTACCCCTGCAAGCCGACGGCCCTGGCGCCTTCCACGTTGGCGAGCGCATCGTCGACAAACAGGGTTTCAGCCGCCTGCAATCCTGCATCCTGCAGCACATATTCAAAGGCCTTCAATTCGGGTTTGCGCAGTTTGATGTGGTGCGAATACCAGGTTTTCTCAAACAGGTCGTCGAGCCGGCTGCCGGCGTAGCTATTGCTGTAGGAGTCTTGTAAAGACTGCAGGTGGATGGCGTTGGTATTACTGAACAAGAACAGGCGGTATTGGGATTTGAGCCGTTGTAACAATTTTACCCTTTCGGCCGGAAAATCTCGCAACATGGCATTCCAGCCAGCAATCACCTCCCCACGTTCAGCCTGGATTCCCGCCAGGTTTTGTAGCGAAGTAATGAATTGATCGTCGTCAATGACCCCAATTTCATATTCTTTGAAAAAGGAAGCAGCATGACCTAAGGCAAAAAGGCTTTTGAAATTCTTCACCCCCATGGAAGTGAAAGCGTCTTCGGTTTGCTGCATATCGAGGTTGAGCAGCACGCCGCCCAGGTCGAAAATGATGTTGCGGATGTTTTGCATGCACCAAAAATAAGCGCGGTATGGAAATCTCAAAATCCTGGCGTAAAAAATGGTGACCGCAGATCCCAATCTCTGCTGGGCGTAAGGGGCATCATTTAAAAGCAGGAAACGGCTACCGCACGTCGAAGTCGATCATCACCGCCGGGCTGCGGGGGTGCGATTGACAGGTGAGGATAAAACCTTGTTCGATCTCTTCGGGCTCCAGGGCATAATTGACGTCCATCTCCACTTCGCCAGCGACCAGCCTGGCCCGGCAGGTGGCACATACCCCACCTTTGCAGGCATAAGGCAGATCAGCGCCTTCGTACATCGCCGCATCGAGAATAGATGCCCCTTCATAAGGCAGGTTAAAATCGACCGCAATGCCATCGAGCTTTACAGTCACGCGGCTGGTCTTGCCAGCGCTACTGGCCTCCTCTGCGTGGGCGGCAGCCTTGCTGCCCGCACGGGCGTCGCCGGGCGTGGTGAACAACTCAAAGTGCACTTTCTTTTTATCGACACCCTTCGCTTCGAACCAATCCCTGACGGAAAAGATCATGGCCTCTGGCCCGCAGAGGAAGACTTCATCCATTCCCGCGAGGTTGATGAGTTGTTGAAACTGATCGCATTTCACCGCATCGATACGGCCATGGTTGATCACAGAATCGGTCTTCTCCCGGCTGAGGATATGGTGCAGGGCAAACCGGTCCATGTACCTGTTCTTGAGCGCTTCCAGTTGCTCGCGAAAGATGATGGAAGCGCGGTTGCGGTTTCCGTAAAGGAGGGTGAACTTACTATTGGGCTCAATGGCCAGCGTAGCCTTGATGATAGACAGAATAGGGGTAATACCGCTACCTGCCGCAATGGCGAGGTAGTGTTTCCGATGTGTTGGAGAAAGCTCGGTAAAAAAGCGGCCCGTTGGGGGGAGCACCTCTATCGCATCACCCTTTTGCCACTGCCGATTGGCCCAGGGTGAAAAGCGGCCTGCCTCTACTGCTTTGATGGCCACGCGTAACTCTCCGTCGACGGGGTTTCCGCAGATCGAATAGGAACGGCGTAGTTCTTCACCATCAATCACCGCCTTGACGGTAATGTTTTGTCCTTGCTTGAACTGATAAATCTCGCGCAGGTGTTCCGGTACCTCAAATAGCACGGAAATACATTCCGGCGTTTCTTTCTGTATGGCAGCAATGGTAAGTGTATGAAAATGGGTAGCCAATCGTCGATGTTTTAGATAGCTGGCGGGGATTATTTCTTCAACCCTTCAACCAAAATCATGACCATATTGTCTTCGAGCACATGCCCCTCGATCTTCCGCGTGCTGCGGTGCCAGGATTCGATACCGCTTACGGCATGCAGCATGATGAGCACGGCCGTAGGCGCATCGATATCCTTGATCTCTCCTTTACGGATTCCTACGTCGATGATGGAAGCAATGCGCTGGCGATAGGCACGGCGCTGGCTCTGCATATTCTGCATATAGGGCTCGGTGAGGTGTTTCCACTCCCGGTCGCTGACATATACCTCTTCGTAGTGCTCGATCATCTGCCGGATATGGAAGCGCAGGATGGCTTCTATTTTGGCGATGGCCGATACGGGACTGTTGTCGACCTCTTCTATATGGGTCATAAACAGGTTAGCCACCTTGAAACAGATCTCCTGCAGGATCTCGGCTTTGGAGCTGATATGGTTGTACAGGCTGGCCGCCTCCACCCCCACATGCTCAGCGAGATCGCGCATGGAGGTAGCGCTGAATCCCTTTTCGCGGAATAGTTTGGCAGCTTCGGTAATGATGACCTCTTTACGTGTGCTGTTACGGTTACTTTTAATTTTTGCCATAAGCGGTAAAGTTCAAAGATAATAAAACACTAACAGCTGTTAGCGAAAATATCCAAATTATCCGCGACAGTGAAAAAGATTCTGGCTAACGGCCCTTGACAGTCCGTTGCCGGCAGGCCTACCACGACCTAACCCCGAATAGGTCGATCACCCCATCGCCAGACTTCCCATCTCCCTGCAAAGAGGGGCACAACCAGCGCAGTGACCGGCAAAAGCCCGTGGCTAGTTGGTAATATTGGTAAGATAATACCGGCTCCCGGTTTCATAGCTGGCAAAATTCGTGTAGGTTTGCGCGCTGTTTATTATCAACTTAAAATTTCAAATACTTTATGTCTCTGATCTCTGTAGGAACGATGGCCTTTGACGCTATCGAAACACCGTTTGGCAAAACCGACCAGATCATTGGTGGCTCTGCCACTTATGTTGCTTATGCGGCCAGCAAGTTCGTACAGCCCATCAAGCAGGTGTCGATCGTAGGCTTCGATTTTCCCAAAGAAGAAATGGAGGAACTGAGCAGCCGCGGCGTTGAGCTGGATGGCGTGGAAGTTGTTCCCGACAAGAAGTCTTTCTTCTGGAGTGGCCGCTACCATATGGACATGAATTCGCGCGATACACTGGTAACCGACCTCAATGTACTGCTCGACTTCAACCCGGAATTGCCTGAATCTTACCAGGGAGCAGAGTTTCTGATGCTGGGCAACCTCGATCCGGTAATTCAGAAGAAGGTGATCACACAGTTGAAAACCCGTCCCAAACTGATCGTAATGGACACCATGAACTTCTGGATGGAAGTGGCCATGCCGCAGCTGGAAGAAACGTTGAAACTGGTAGACGTACTGATGGTGAACGATAGCGAAGCCCGCCAGCTGAGCGCTCAGTACTCGCTGGTAAAAGCTGCCAAAGAGATCATGAAGATGGGGCCCAAATACCTGATCATTAAGAAAGGGGAGCATGGTGCTTTGTTGTTCCATGGCGACCAGGTCTTCTTTGCACCGGCACTCCCGCTCGAAGCAGTATTCGATCCCACAGGCGCCGGCGATACATTTGCCGGAGGTTTTATGGGTCATATTGCCCGCACCCGCGATATCTCTTTCGAGAATATGAAGACGGCGATCATCGTAGGTTCGGCCATGGCTTCCTTCTGCGTGGAAAAATTCGGTCCGCAACGTTTGAAAGAGATCACCCAGCAAGATATCGACGAGCGTATCCAACAGTTCGTCAACCTGGTAAATTTCGATATCGAACTTACCCATTCCTAACCTCACGGTAGGAGTAACAAAAAAAGGATCGGGGCGCCCATGGCGCCCCGATCCTTTTTTTGTACAGGTCCGGCATTCACTGCCTGCCCCTGTGTTAGCTATTGCCGCTGCTTACTCAACAGCTACCGCTACGGTTACACGAGTACCTTCGAAGAACAGGTTAAGCCCCTTAGGTTTGCTACCGGCAGGGATCTTATAGGTGATGCCTGTGATGTCCTTGGTCGACTCAGCATCTACACCATTTCCAGAACCGGAATACTGGGTAATGTTGTTGCCATTTTCGAGGGTGAGTCTCGATTCGCTGGGCGTGAAGAACACGCTGTTACCACCAACCTGGTTCTTATTGGTCAGCTCGAGATCATACGTAAATTCAATACCTTCAGACTTTCCGTCTGGATCTTGCAAAGCCACGGCTTTGGCATTCTTAATCTTTACGAACAGTTCTTTGCTTTTGCCCAGGTAGAGGGTATCGGGTGTAAAGGTCACCTTATACGTTTTAGGCTCATTGGTAGCAGCACTGGTTTCCTCACTGGCCTTCGTGGACTCAGTAGTAGCAGTTGTTTCTGCATTACCTTCTTTAGCCTTGTCCTTACAGGCGAATAAAGCAAGGGTCGATACTGTTGCAATGGCTAAGAGCGTTTTTTTCATGCAAAAGATGGTTTTAATATTTAAGATTAGTTACAAGCGTCGTGCTAATGTTACAGTATTCCGAAACTTTTTTGTTTTACCCTGACCATCAAATATTTCCGTATACATTATATAAGTGCCTAAGGGCAGCTGACGCCGGTTATTATCCATCCCGTCCCAGCGAAAGGTTCCCTCCCTGCCCAGTAAGGCATTCCGGGCCAGGTGACGTACTGGTACTCCATTGGCAGTAAACAGGATGATGTTGCCGGTACATCCCGGCTCTGCCGCCTGGTATTGCACCGTTACATAATCATCGATGCCATCGTTGTCGGGCGAAAACACGGCGGGCGATACGGTGATCGCACCTTTTGCCTGCAGATCGGCCCTGAACTGCGAATTGCGTAAACCGGGCGTACCAAACCCTGCTGTTGCTGCTGCCGACATCCAGTTTTGAGCGTGCTGTCCAGGCTTACTATAATCGATCCTTTCCAATGCTACGCCTTCTTCATTACCCAATAACGGTGAATGCCAGTTTTTATCATAGTGCAATTCGTCGATGACTACTTCCTGTTGATCCATCACCACTATTACACCTCTGTCATCAGGCAGCGAAGGTATTGACGAAGGTTGCAATGTTGTGCCTATGGCGTTTGGGTAATGTTGCAGAAGCCAGGACGCATTCTCTGTCAGCACCCTGTATTCGCCCGGATACAACTGGTGAGGATTAGACGTTAATTGCTGCACATTCGTAAACTTTCCCGTGGCGGAACGATTGGCAATGTACAGCTGTTTACAATCTATGATCTTTCGGCTGCGATTGTACAACTCAATATAGTCTGCGCCATCAGGCGGTGGGTTAAATAACAATTCGTTAATGACCACGTCGCCCGCTGCCACTGCCTGGGGTAAGCCTACACTGGCATGGTTCATCATGCCGATCGTATTGCTACTGCAATCAGTAAGGTCTTTTACGGTGAGCCCCAATACCTGTGTCGCCGGCAAAGGCGTAGCCCATTCGAGCACTACTTCGCGGAACAAGGGAGGCTGCGGACGCGCTGCTACCGGCTGGCCTTTGCCTCCATCCAACTGATAATGGACCGGCTGCGCGGCCACAAGACTGTCGAGCGACTCATCGAAGATAGCCACGACTGTAAGACTATCGGGCGAATAGGTGTTGATCAATGCCGGGGGCATTTCATCGGGATTGCTGGCCTGTACCGAGTTGACAGCGCCTGGTGTACCACCACTGGCATGTATGGCTGCTTTCCAGTTGTTGTTGCCGCAAGGGTTGGAGAGGTCGATCATCTCGAGGCTCCAGCCTCCACCGATCTTGATGCTATTCTGGTACCAGGCATCGGTGTAAGCAACTGTATGAACCGTGCTGCCATCCGGTGCATATAAGGAGATCACATCAGCATCGTTGTTGAGGGAAGGGAAATTACTGACACCCGCCACTGGTCCCAATGGCTCGAATTGCATAACCGCCGAATTGGGGCATACGATGAGCCTGGCACCGGACTGCAGGTCTATGGCCTGGTTGATCGTTGCCGTCGCTGCGCCATCGCTGAGTTTCCATCCTTTCAGGTTGATGATCCTCGCTGATACATTGGTAAGTTCGATAAACTCGTGGTTGGGCAACCCCACAGGAGGAGTGGGATCGGGCATGAGCTCGGTGATAAGCACTTCATAACGTTGGGCTGGTTGCGCAAACAACACAGTGGCTGGCAGGGCCAGCAAAATGACAAGCAGTTTTATAGACATTGGTTAACCGTTTTTCAAAGGATTGGCAGGTCATTACCAGGTGTATCAAGCCTTGAAAATAGCTACTTAATATTAAACATTAAAATAATTCATCAAAGGACCGAGCAACACCCCTGGTGCCTGAACACCAGACTTTGGCTGGCTACCTTCCGCTTAGTGATGGTTAATGCGCTAAGTAGTCATTCGCTTATTTTCCAACAAAAATTTGCGGATTCTATGTTTGGGGACTACATTTGCTGCTCGCTATGCAAAAAATGATGAAACATACAAAGCGCACGAAGAAGCAATCCAGACATGGGGAAGGCTAAGTACTGCTTTGTATAGCAAAATATTTAAACGGCCTTCCCCACCAGGAAGGCCGTTTTGTTTTCATCGGCTGGCGAATCAACAAGTCTATATTCATAAACTATAAACAAGCCAATCAACACACCATGAAAGTTGCAGTAGTAGGCGCTACCGGCCTTGTAGGCACCAAAATGTTGCAGGTATTAGCCGAGCGCAGTTTCCCCGTTACAGAACTCATTCCCGTAGCATCTGAAAGATCAGTAGGCAAGGAAGTTGAATTCAAGGGTAAGAAGTACAAGATCGTCAGCATGACCGACGCTATTGCTGCAAAGCCTGCTGTAGCCATCTTTTCGGCCGGCGGCAGCACTTCTCTGGAGTGGGCTCCCAAATTTGCAGAAGCGGGCATTACCGTGATCGATAACTCTTCGGCCTGGCGTATGGACCCTACCAAGAAGCTGGTAGTTCCTGAAGTAAATGCCGATGCACTGGGCAAGGACGACAAGATCATCGCCAACCCCAACTGTTCTACTATCCAAATGGTGGTAGCGCTGAATCCCCTGCACAAAAAGTACAATATCAAACGTGTGGTGGTATCTACCTATCAAAGTGTTACCGGCACCGGTAAGAAAGCGGTAGATCAGCTATTCGGTGAGCGTGCAAAAGCTGAAAAAGGTTCACAGGAAGAGTATCCTATGGCCTACAAATATCCCATTGACCTCAATGTAATTCCCCAGATCGATGTATTCCTCGACAACGGATATACCAAAGAGGAAATGAAGATGGTGAACGAGACCAAGAAGATCATGCGCGATGACAATATCCGTGTTACAGCTACCACCGTGCGTATCCCGGTAATGGGCGGCCACAGTGAAAGCGTAAACGTCGAGTTTGCCGAAGACTTCAAGCTGGAAGAAGTACGTGAGCTGCTGAGCAGCGCGCCCGGTGTAATCGTGGTTGATGAACCCGGCACGCAACAATATCCCATGCCGATGGATGCACACGACCGTGATGAAGTATTTGTAGGCCGCCTTCGTCGTGATGATACGCAGCCCAATACACTTAACCTGTGGGTAGTGAGCGACAACCTGCGTAAGGGAGCCGCCACCAATGCTGTGCAGATTGCAGAATACCTGACATCCAAGAACCTGTTATAAGGGAAGTATAGCCATTGTTTCCCGGTCCCGCCCAAAAGGCGGGACTTCTTTTTATGTGGGGATGGGATCAACCCGGTGGGTTCATCCCATTTGGGAACGATTACGCGGGAACCATTTTTCACCTCGCCGATCAATGCAGGACGGATAGCTTTGGCTGAAACCCGTTACCGGCCAGTTGCCCAAATCGGACCAGGACCAGCGGGGCCGACTAACGGTTGAGTTTGTTCCGGAAACTTATCCCGGGAGGCTGGCACTATTCGTCCATGGCCCGGTTCAGGAACAACAATAATGGCTGCAAAGCTTCAAAAGCGGCGCCGGTTTTCTTGACCAATTCGCCAGAAGTAAGATCAGCATCTTTCAATTCCTGGGTCGCCAGCCAACTTTTCAAGCGGAGGTATTCGGCAGCCGGATTATCTTTCTCAAATCCCTGGGGCACCCGTGACAGGGAAAACTCTTCCCCCCGGTCTAAATCTCCATATACAGCCTGGAATTTCTTGTTGCCGACTATTTTTTTGAACTCGTCGAAGCAATAATCGATCTCCTGCCTGATCTTTTTCACCTCGGCAGGCATGGGCATCCAGATACCGCCACCCACAAAACTTTGTCCCGGTTCGCAGTGAAAATAATACCCGGCGTAGATCGATTTCTTTCCGCCCCGGTTGATGCTGGCGCCGAAATTGGACTTATACGGGCTTTTATCTTTGGAAAATCGTACATCCCGGTTGATGCGGAACATACAATCTTTGGCGGTCAGCTCCTTGATCGTGGGATCTTGTTTTCCCTGCTTATCTATAACGGCCTGGATGAATTGACCGAAATCCTTTTTAGCCGCTTCGTATTGTGGGCGGTGCGCATCGAACCAGGACTTGTCATTGTTCTTTTTAAGGTCTTTCAGAAACTTGAGCGTGGCAGATTGCAACATGCGTTTATTTTTTAAAAGCCGGGCCGCAGGGGGGCCCTATAAAAGTTAAGTGGTGTGCGGATGTCCCTAACATCCCAACACACCACTTAAACAAATTTACCGGCGGAGGAGTTTAGATCCTTCCCCAGTTCTCACCACTCTTGATGCGGTACATGGTCATCTCGCTGACGCCATATTTTTCCGCTAACTTTTTGATGGTGATCTTCCGGTTCTTGTCTGAAAGGACCTTTTTGATGCTCTTCACCTGGTTCGCATTCAGCTTCAGACCTTCAGTGCGGTTTGCCTGCACTTTCTTGTAAGCGATCTTAGCCGGGCTGTTTTGCTGGTGGCTAATCATCTCTTCCAGTGAAGCCCATTTCAGGTTTTTCACTGTGTTGTCGAGCTTGTTGTGATTCAGGTGGATCACATACTTGTTTTTCGCCGTGGGCTTACCGAGGAATAACCGGGCAATTTCACGGTGAATGTACAGGGTGCCATTGTTTCCGGGGCGGTGCAGGTTCAACGTCCGGTAACCGGTAGTCAAAGAACCTTGCAACAATTTACCATCTTCAATAACATCTTCTGTGTAGCTGGCTATGCGACCGTGCGAAGACAGTGCATACTTTTTACGGAGGTGTTTCCAGCCTGGAAACTGCAAAGGTTTCCACACCTCGTTGGGGAGTTTTTTGATCATCGCCTTTTCCTTTTGGCTAAAGTTACAAAAAAAGATATGCGAAAATCAAATCATTTGTAAGAAAGATATAATTAGCGGTTAACCAAGGTCAGGAACTCGGCTTCGCTGATGATCTTTATAGATGTAATCTTCTTTGCTTTCTCCAGTTTGGACCCTGCTTCTTCACCCGCTACCAGGTAATTGAGCTTGCTGCTGACAGAGCCCTGAAGCTTGCCCCCATTGGCTTCTACCAAAGCCTCGGCCTCACTGCGTTTCAGCGTAGGCAGGGTACCGGTAAACAAAAACGTTTGTCCTGTCAGGTTGCCGTCAGTAACGATATCCTTTTTATCATTTTTTAACTTCAATCCCAGTCCTTCCAGCTCCTGAAGCATGGCTATGTTGTCGGGATTATGGAAAAACTGGTATATGCTGCCAGCTACTTTGGGGCCCACATCTTCCAGGTTCTTCAGTTCTTCATCCGAAAATTGAGCGAAATCAAGCAGGTGCTTTACCGCGTTGGCCAGGGTCTTGGCGGTTGACTCTCCTACATAACGTATACCCAAGGCAAAGATGAGTCGATGCAACGGTTGCGCTTTGGAGGCTGCGATGGCCGTTTGCAGGTTGGTGATACTCTTGGCCCCGAATCCTTCCAGGCCCTGGATCTTGTCGAAGGGGATCGTGTAAATACCAGGAATCGTTTTCAGGTATCCGAGATCATAGAACTTCTGCACGATGGCTTCCCCCAAACCGCGGATATCCATGGCATCTTTGCTGGTAAAATGGAATATGCGTTGTAAAACCTGGGCTTCGCAATTGATGTTCACACACCGCCAAACAGCCTCTTCGGTTGTTTTTACCAGTTTATCATGGCATACCGGGCAATTGGCCGGAAACACAATCGGTTGTTCGTTACCTGTTCTAACGTCTGCCAGCGACTTTACTATATATGGTATCACATCGCCTGCCCGCTCTACCAGTACCGTATCGCCGATCATCAGGTCTTTTTCGCGGATCACTTCTTCGTTAAAAAGCGAAATACTGCCTACCGTTACCCCGCCAATGGGTACGGGCTCGATCTTGGCTACGGGGGTGATGGAACCGGTACGGCCTACCTGAAATTCAACTGCCCGCAGTTTACTGGTAGCCTGTCGCGCTTTGAATTTGTAGGCGATGGCCCAACGTGGGTGGTGGGTGGTCATACCCAGTTGATCCTGCAAGGCTGTTTGATTGACCTTGATCACCATACCATCGATCTCATACGGCAGGTCATCGCGGTGCTCCTCGAACTCGTGGCAGTATTTCACCACCGCATCGATCCCTTTAAAAATCTTCTTTTCTTTCATCGGGCTGCGGAAGCCCAATTGCCACAGTAACTCCAGCGATCCACTGTGCGACTCCAGCAAGGGGTGTAGGGCGGCACCGGGTAGGGTTACATAATAACTAATATGATATAAGAAGGCTTCGAGATTCCTTTTGCTGACCTCTTTGGGGTCTTTGATGCGGAGTGAACCGGCCGCGGCGTTGCGGGGGTTTGCCAGTGGTGCCAGGCTTTGCTCGATCAGCTGATCGTTGTATTTCTTAAAATTGGCCTTGGTCAGTAATACCTCGCCCCGGATCTCGAGCTGCTGCAGTCCATAGGCGGAGATCTTGGCACTGAGGGGCACCGAACGGATCTGTTTAATATTGGTGGTGATCTCATCACCCTGCACGCCGTCGCCGCGGGTAGCGCCCCGTGCCAGCAGGTCATTTTCATAGATCAGCGAAATGCTGGCGCCGTCGAACTTGGGCTCTACACAATACTCGATCTCGTTCACCTTTGCCAGTTCGCGTGCTTTGCGGTCCCAATCTACCAGGTCCTGTTCATTATAAGAGTTCTCGAGCGACAGCATGGGCACCAAGTGGGGGGCCGGCGGAAACTCCTTGGTCAGCCCTTTCGCTACCCGCATCGTGGGCGAATCGCTGGTAACCAGTTCCGGGTGTTGTGCCTCCATTTTCTCCAATCCTTTGTACAATTGGTCATACTCTACATCGGCCACCAGCGGATCGTTGATCACATAATACCGGTACTCATGAAACCGGAGCACCTCGCGCAGATCCTGTATATCTCTGGCAGGATCGATCTTTTCCTTATTGATCTTTTCGAGTAAATCGACACTGAGCTGCTGCAATGACTTGGTTTGGCCGGTGGAGTACATAAAAGCTTGGTTATGTGATTGTGTTTGTAAAATTAAGGCTTTATGAAAAAGGTCAAGGGGCCGAAAACGGCTTCCTGATAGCGTTTCTGCGACCAAAAATGGCTTTCCGGCGAAAGGTGGCCTTCCCCGAAAGGGAAAGACAGCTAGCTCCCGCCCTATCCGTTATCTTTGCGGCATGAGAAAAAAGAACGTGGTACTGCAAAAACTGGCGGTACAGGATTATGCTGCGGAAGGAAAGGCGCTTAGCAAGGTAGATGGCAAGGTTATCTTTATAGAAGGGGCAGTACCTGGCGACGTCGTGGATGTGCGACTGTCGAAGAATAAAAAGGAATGGGCCGAAGGCAAGGCCATACATTTTCATGCCTTTTCGCCGGACCGGGTAGCTCCGTTCTGCGAACATTTTGGGGTTTGTGGCGGTTGTAAATGGCAGATGCTGCCTTACAACAATCAACTGGTGTACAAGCAACATGAGGTAGAGCAGCACCTGCGGCGGATTGGGAAAGTAGCGCTACCGCCGATCGCACCGATCGCCGGATGCGACAAAACGGCTCGCTATCGCAACAAACTGGAGTTTACTTTTAGCAACCGCCGGTACCTGCTACCCCACGAAATTGCGGGTCAGGAGACCTTCGAGCCGGAAAATGCGCTTGGGTTTCACGTTCCCCGGTTGTTTGACAAGGTTATTGATATCAATACCTGTCACCTGATGGAGGAACCGACCAATGCCATCAAAAACACGATCCGTCAATATGCCCTCGATCATCAATTGGCGTTTTATGATATACGAATGCATACCGGCTGGTTGAGAACGCTGATCATCCGGGTCTGTACGACAGGAGAAGTGATGGTCAACGTTTGTTTCGGGTACAATGACCAGGAGGCAATGAAAAAACTATTTGACCATTTACTGGAAAAAGTTCCTGGTATCACCACCCTGCTGTATACCATCAATCCGAAGAAGAACGATACGATCTACGACCTGGAGCCTAAAGCATATTATGGAAAAGGATATATAATAGAAAAGCTCGAAGAGCTCGAATTTAAGATTGGTCCGAAGTCATTTTTCCAAACGAATACCCGACAAGGAGAACGTTTATACCAGATCACGCGTGAGTTTGCAGAATTGACGGGCAAGGAAACAGTTTATGATCTTTATTGTGGAACGGGCAGTATCGGGCTTTTTGTAAGTGCCCAGGCCAAAAAGATTATCGGAGTGGAAGTGATTGCCGAAGCAATCGAAGACGCTAAAGAAAATGCGACCCTGAATAATATCGGGCATGCCGACTTTTTTGCGGGTGACGTTATAGATATTTGTGACGATGCTTTTTTTGCCAGCCACGGTAAACCGGATGTGATCATCACCGATCCACCGAGGGCCGGTATGCACGAAAAGCTGGTACAAAAGATACTGGATATGGAGGCGCCGCTGGTGGTGTATGTAAGTTGTAACCCTGCCACGCAGGCACGCGACCTGAGCCGGCTCGATGAAAAGTACATCGTGACGCGGGTACAACCCGTTGACATGTTCCCCCATACCCATCACATCGAGAATGTGGTGCAACTTAAATTGAGAAAATAAGACTTTAGATTTTATAACTAAAAGCAATTAGCGTGTATTCGAACAGGATGTTTATGCCCTTAACACCCGTGGTGAAGAACCTGATGATCGTCACCGGCCTTGTTTTCCTGGCACAGCTCACTTTCCAGAGCAAGTTTCCGGTGTATGATTGGTTTGCCATGCACCATTTCTTGTCCAAAGACTTCAAGCCGCATCAGTTGCTGACTTACATGTTTATGCACAGTACCCAGGGTTTTGGGCATATTTTGTTCAATATGCTGGCGCTGTTTATGTTTGGCACCAAGCTGGAAATGGTTTGGGGCGCCAAACGTTTCCTGACCTTTTACCTGATCTGCGGTATCGGTGCGGGTGTGATCAGCGGACTGGCGACCTTGATAGAGACCTATCCGGTGATCAGCGACCTTAATTTTCTGCAAGACCATCCCACCATCCGGAACCTGAACATGCTGCTGAACAAATATCCCTGGGTCAATAATTTAGTACAAATCAACCCCAATGCCGTGGTGGATCCTAATTCGGTCGAGGTGCAGAAGGAGATCTTCTCCATCGCCAACCACCTCAAAGAGGCTGCTACCCAGTCTTCCACGGTTGGTGCATCTGGCGCCATTTTCGGGATACTGGCCGGTGTAGGCTACCTTTTCCCCAACGACATTGTCAATATCTACTTCGTTTTACCCATTAAGATGAAATGGTTTGTAGTGATCTACGCGGGCCTGGAGCTTTACATGGCGTACCGGAACGACCCGAATGACCAGGTGGCACACGTTGCGCACCTGGGTGGTGCCCTGGTAGGCTTTTTGATAGTTTACTTCAGTTACCGGCGGGGAAATCGACGTAGATTATTTTAATCCAACATTAGACGTAATCCGAACGTTAATTTATTACCAATATCGCAATGCCCCGAAAGGGGATGTTCTGAGCGGGGTTTTGTACATTCACCAAAATTATTTTCGTGTTGCGGGAAGATCGATACAAGAAACGGATATTACTCGGCCAGGATGGGAACTCCCTGGTTATGTTGCTGGCCATTCTGGCCATCTCCTTCTGTCTTTTCAAATTCTTGTGGACAATCTACTGGATGTCGGGCTCCAAGATCGATATATACAATAGCGAAATCCTGAACTGGTTTACCCTTCCATCGAACCTGGGCGTACTCGCTACCCGACCCTGGACTGTTTTCACGTATATGTTCCTGCACGAAGATCCGATGCACCTGATCGGAAATGTGTTGTGGCTGTGGGCTTTTGGCTATATTCTGCAAGACCTGGCCGGCCCGCGCAAGTTGATCCCTTTATTTATCTATGGAGGCCTGGCAGGCGGTCTTTTCTATATTTTAAGCTTCAACCTGCTACCCGTTTTGTCGGAAGCAGCTAAATACAGTACCCTGATCGGCGCTTCGGCGGGTGTGATGTCGATAGCCATCGCAACGACCGCCCTCGCGCCCGGTTACCGGATATTTCCGATGATCAATGGCGGCATTCCACTGTGGGTGCTCACCCTAATCTTTGTTGTACTTGACTTTGCCATGGTGACAGGTAACAATACCGGCGGGCACCTGGCACACCTGGCAGGGGCGGCTATGGGCTTTATTTTCGTATGGCAGCTTCGCCGCGGCAGGGATTGGGGCGAATGGATGAACCGCTCCTTCGATTGGATCAGTAACCTCTTCAACCCCGATAAGAAGAACTGGAAGAAAACGGCCAAGGAAGAATTACACTACGAAGCCAAAGGCACTCAGCCATATAAAAGGATTCCCAATATCACGCAAAAAAGGATCGATGAGATCCTGGACAAGATCAGCCAGCAAGGCTATCGCTATCTGACCGAAGAGGAAAAAGACATTCTGAAGCGTGCCTCCGAAGATGAAGACCTGTAAACAGCATCATGGCTATACGAACCATCGCGAAACGATTTTTCATCATTTTTCACATTGGCATTGTAGCACTTTTTCTGCTCGCTTGTGCCAATGTATTCCTGCATCCTGAAAAATGGTGGTTCATAGCCATACTGGGACTCGCTTTTCCCTTTTTGCTCATCCTGGTGATCCTTTTCCTGCTGCTCTGGACATTATTCCGCTCACGCTGGGCATTTTTATCTTTGGCAGCGCTGCTACTCGGCTACTCCAACATACGCGCCCTGATCGGCATTCATCCAGGCGGATTCACCCCCAACAAAAAAGAAAAAAGTATCCGGATCCTCACCTGGAACGTACGCTGGTTCGACGAACAAAAACGCATTACCAAGGGCGCTTATCCCAGCCGAAAACAAATGCTGGCCTTCATCCAGGAGCAAAATCCCGACGTATTGTGCTTCCAGGAATACTTCGAGACCAATAAGGTCAGCTATAGCAATATGAAGGATATTCAGAAAATGAACTACCCCTATTGCTACCGCGTGATCGATTACGGCCGCAAAGGAGGTCCGTTGGAAGTAGGAGTGGCGATTTTTTCACGGTTTCCTATTGTAGATAGTGTGCGGATCCGCTATCCCGGTCCCGTACACCTGCGCGCAGCAGAAAGTCTTATCTACTGTGATATTTCGACAGGTACTCAAACGATCAGGGTCTTCACTACACATCTTCAGTCCGTGCTCTTTCAAAAAGAGGATTACGCACGTCTAAAGATGATCAGAACAGCCGACGACAGTATGCTGGATGCGTCTAAATCGATCCTGAAGAAATTGCGCCAGGGCTATTCTTCGCGTGGCACGCAGGTCGATATTGTACGCGAACAGCTCGATAAGAGCCCTCACCCTTTCGTGTTATGCGGCGATTTCAACGATGTACCCAATTCCTATACTTATTTCAGGATCCGGGGCGGGCACCAGGATGCATTTATCGAAGCCAGTAATGGTATCGGGCGTACCTACCGGGATGTAGCCCCCACTTTGCGCATCGATTACATCATGGCCGACAAACAGTTTGATGTGCTGCAATGCAAACGATTTGCAGTTCCGTATTCGGACCATTATCCCGTATTGGCCGACCTGCGGCTGAAAGCTCCTGAATAAATTTGCTACATTTGAGCCATGGCCATCCATTTCTTTCTTTCGTGTTGTTTTACCTGCGCTGTTCTGGCCGGATAAATCTATTTTTGTGATGCCTGCATGGCATTTTTCCCTGTTTAATTTAATTCGCAGACCGATATCAACGATTCATTATGAGTGAGCTGAAAGTGTTTAATTCCTACACCAGGCAAAAAGAAGTTTTTACCCCGCTTACACCGGGCCACGTAGGTATGTATGTTTGCGGCCCCACGGTGAGCGGAGAAAGTCACCTTGGCCACGCGAGACCTTATATTACGTTTGATGTGATCAACCGATACCTCGTGCACCTTGGGTATAAGGTGCGCTACGTGCGCAATATTACCGATGCCGGGCATTTTGAAGAAGAAGGCAGAGAGGCTGAAGACAAGATCGCCAATAAGGCAGTGTTGGAAAAACTGGAACCCATGGAGCTGGTTCAGAAGTACACAAACCTGTTTCATTGGGCGATGCTCGAGTTCAACAACATCGAGCCCAGTATTGAACCTACCGCCACGGGCCATATCGTAGAGCAGATCGAGATGATCAAAAAGATCATGGAAGATGGCTATGCTTATGAAGTCAATGGTTCCGTTTACTTCGACGTCAAGAAATATGCCGAGCACTATCCCTATGGACAGCTCAGCGGCCGGGTGCTGGATGATCAACTCGAAACAACCCGTGACCTGGAAGGACAGGACGAGAAGCGAAACAAACAGGATTTTGCGTTGTGGAAGTCGGCGCCCCCCAAGCACATCATGCGCTGGGTAAGCCCCTGGGGTGAAGGGTTCCCCGGCTGGCATATCGAATGCTCTGCCATGAGTACCAAATACCTCGGTACGCAGTTCGATATTCACGGCGGTGGTATGGACCTGCAGTTTCCCCACCATGAAAGCGAGATCGCCCAAAGCACCATTTGCAATAAACACGTCCCTGCGCGCTACTGGCTGCACAATAACATGATCACGGTGAATGGCAAAAAAATGGGAAAAGCCTATAACAACCAGATCAGGCTCACTGAAATGTTTGCGGGTACCCATCCCCTGCTGGAACAGGCTTATAGCCCCATGACCATCCGCTTTTCGATCCTGCAGACCCACTACCGCAGCACACTCGACTTTAGCAACGAGGCACTAAAAGCAGCGGAAAAAGGCATGAAGCGCTTGTGGGAAGGTTACGAGAACCTGAAGAAGCTTAGCTATGGTACAGGTCAGTACGCCGCACAAAAAGGTACTGACGGAGAATTGCTGGACGCTAAAGTCAACCGCCTGCTAACGGAGATGGACGAATTTATGAATGACGATTTCAGCACAGCCAAGGTATTGGCCAACCTGTACGAACTGTTGCCCATCATCAACTCGGTGCGCGACCAGCTGATCCCGATTACGGCTATTTCCGAAACAACCTTTTGCCGGTTACAGCAATATTTCAAGGCTTACCTGGAAGACATCCTGGGCCTGAAAGGAGAATTGGCCAATGAAGATGGTAAACTGAATGGTGTGTTGGAGCTGTTGATCGATATCCGCAAAGATGCCAGAGGCCGGAAGGATTTCGCAACCTCCGATAAGATCCGCAACCAATTACAGCAGCTGGGTATCCTGCTAAAAGATGAGAAGGATGGCAGGGTTAGCTATACGCTTGAATAAATGTGTCGATCCTATATTTCACACGGCGCGGTTTCCGCGCCGTTTTTATTTGGCGGGAGGCCGGTGTGCCCGCACCATCTCCCGCTTACCCAGCGGGCCAGGAATCTTCTCTACCGTGAAGCCGGCAGCCTGCATGGCCCGCCGTACATTTCCCTTCGAACAGTAGGTCACCAATATGCCACCGGGCAACAGCAGGTTGTACAAAAGCGTGAAGGCTTCGGTCGTCCATAATTCGGGCTGTGCATTGGGGGCAAAAGCATCGTAGTAGATCAGGTGAACGGGGTCGATTGCCGGCAGACTAAACAGCGTTGTTTGAAATTTCTGCAACGTGAATACATCATCGATTGCAACTAAGGAGTTCCATTCCGAGCCGTGCAGCTGCTCAAAGACCGGCTGCAAGTCGGGCCGCTGCAATTGCGCGGCATAGTTAAGCTGGTTCGTTATGCCGGCTTCCAGGGGGAATGCCTCTACTGCGCCGTACTGTACCCGTTGCTGTGCCTGCGCGGCCACCTGCAGGGTGAGCAGGGCATTGAGCCCGGTACCGAAACCCATTTCAAAGACGCGCAGCACAGGATGCTGGTGTAGCAACGGGCGCAGGCCTGCCTCGATAAACACATGCATCGATTCCTGTATAGCGCCATGCCTGGAATGATACGTCACCTGCATATCAGGTATGGCGATCGTGGCCGATCCATCGCCGGTGATCAATAGCTCCCTTTCGTTCATCCTGCAAAGCTATTGCGCGGCCCAAGTGTAGCCAAAAGATTATAACTTAGGGTAGTAAATTCCCTAACATGCGTTCTTTGCGTTACGTTGTTCTGATGCTGCTGATCCTGTCTTATTGTTTTGCCGGCTGCGGGAAAGATGACCCAATTGCTAATCCCCCTGTTAAAGAGGATACACTTACCAAAGGGTGGAGTAAATTGACGGGCGTTCCCGGTTCGATGGAAATGTTCTTTGTTGACAACCAATCGGGCTTTATCACCGGCAGGCCCTTACACAAGACGACTGATGGCGGAATTACCTGGACAGCCTTGTCTTTAACCGTCGAAAGCCCTGGCATTGTAAACATGTATTTCACAGACGCTACACATGGGTGGATGGTCGGCAGAAGCTCCCAAGGGCAAGAGAATCTCTTCCGGACAACTAACGGTGGCGCCAGCTTTACCTATATCACCTTCGCCAATATGTATGGACTCGGCGATGTTCAGTTTTTAGACAGAAGACGAGGATTTATAGTTGGCCGAAATGATTTTCATACCAGTGTGGACAGTGGAAAGACCTGGACCAGCGTGAGAGGACTGTTCCAGGGAAATGCCCTTACGTTATTCTTCTTTGATGCCATGAACGGCATTGTGGTAAGCGATCGTCACATCTATCGTACCAGTGATGGTGGTAGTAGCTTTGAAATGGTACAAAATCTTCCGGCCGCTAATATAGCCAGCACCCCCTTCGGCATCCAGTTTATCGACAGGAATATTGGCTGGGTGCCTTGTTTGAACGGGGTTTATAAAACCACGAATGGCGGACAAACCTGGACGTTCATTTCCGTACCTGGTGATGGGAAAGACGTACATTTCTTCGATCAGCAGGAGGGCTATCTGCTACAGACCAAGGCTATTCTCAAAACTACCGATGGCGGCAACTCCTTCAGCAAGGTGCTCTCGACTCCCAACCATACGTTGTACGAGCTTCAATTCAATGATAAAAAACACGGATGGGCTGTCACTGCTGCCGGGCCGCTTTATCGATACCTTGAACAATAGCCCATGCAATACAAAGCACACTTACTGAAGGATAGGCGCTTAAAGAAGTTCATCGAACAGCACGAAGGTTTTACGCTGAAAAAGCGCAAAAACCTTTGTATCTATCTTTGTGCTTCGATCATGAGCCAACAGCTCTCTACCAAAGTGGCGGAGGTGATCTACCAGCGGTTTCTACAACTATATGGAGGCAAAGAGCCCTCTCCCCAGCAGATCCTGGATACGCCTTTCGACACCTTGCGGGGCATCGGCCTGTCCAATGCCAAAACCAATTACGTGCAGAACGTTGCCCGCTTTACCCTCGAGCAGGGCATGGACCATAAGAAGCTGGCTAAGATGAGCAATGACGAAGTCATCGTTTACCTCACTCAAATAAAAGGCGTGGGTAAATGGACAGTCGAGATGCTGCTGATGTTTGCCCTGGGGCGTGAAGATGTGTTTTCCATCGATGATCTTGGCCTGCAGAACGCCATGATCGCCATTTATAAACTACAGCGGGAAGACAAGAAACAACTTAAAGCGGACCTGCTGCGCATCTCTGGCAAATGGAGCCCTTACCGGACCTATGCCTGCATTCATTTATGGCATTGGAAAGACAATAGTCCTTCGAAATAAGCCAGCAAAAAAAACTGCTTTAAAGACCTCCAGCATGAACTGATGCTATACAGCCTGCCTTCTACCTGTTTCTGTTATGAAAATGATGGCGCGAAGTTCTATTTCCTTCTTTCTTTGATGACCCTGGTGGCGGTCCACTGGTCGTGAAAGGGGCTTCCTACACAAGCGGTAAAATATTCGAGGGGGATCATACGCATAATGCCTCTTCTAACAGCATCGCGCCAGCTAAAGGACGATGTACGTTCGTGAATAACCCTTGTTCCGGTAATCAACTTTCCCAGTGTCTTGCCTTTAAACACGCCTTCCACGATCATGATATAAAGACCATAGAATACATGCAGCAAAACGAAGTCTGATACATCAGACATGTTTTCGATCACCTCAAACACTTTGGTGCCATAAGCGCTTGCTGCTACCAGTATGACAAAGACGATGACGATGGCGTAATAACTAAGGAGGTCGATAACGTAGTTGACAAAGCGCAATTCCGCCTTGGCGTCTTGTTGTGACGCAAGTTCCTGTTCAATGTCCTGTAACAGGTTTTCACTGGCTGCTAAGCGGTTCATGATTGGGGGTTGGGTTGACTTTGCTATTACCAAATAACGTAAAAAAGCTGATATATTGTAATATGAAACTGTTTTGTTTTGGTCATTAACAAAATACCCTTAGCCAGACAATAAGAAAACCCTGCAACCGTTGCCTGGCGGGCACTGTTGCAGGGTTGACCGGAATCAATTCCGGGGTATTATTGCCTCACTAATTTGAGTTCGTTGATGATGTTCGAAGCCCCGCCCAACTTGTCGATACACCACAGTACATAGCGCACATCCACGCAGATCGTCCGATTATAAACGGGATCAAAGGCGATCTTGTGGCTAAGTGCCTCATAATTACCATCAAACGCCAAGCCGATCAGGTTACCATTTCCGTCGATTACGGGCGAACCAGAGTTGCCGCCGGTGATGTCGTTTGTCGTAATAAAGCCCACTACGAGGTCTTTGCGACCAGCGTCGATATACTGACCATAATCTTTCTTTTTGGCGGCCTCGAGCAGATTGGCTGGCAGATCGAATTCATAATCACCGGGTTGGTATTTTTCCAGTACCCCTGATAAGGTAGTTACGTAGTCGTATTTAACCGCGTCCCGTGGTTGATAGCTCTTTACATTGCCATAGCTTACCCGCATGGTAAAGGTTGCATCGGGGTACATCTTCTTCGCTTTGACCGTATCCATGTTCAGGATGCCCTTCAAGTACAGACGGCCCAATTCGGCATTCCTGGCATTGAACTGTTGTGATTGTGGCAGGAATTTGCCCACCCAGTTCTTTACAAAAGCGGTAGCCGTTGCATAGGCCGGATCGGCCTGTAAAACAGTCGCATCAGGATTGGCCGTGAAGGCGTTCCATTTACCTTCATCGAAGATCATGGTGTTGTTGAATACATTGGCTGCGTATTTCTTGTAGGTATTCTCGTCTTTGAGGTCGCCAAAACTTCCACGCAGTCCTTCGTAGAAACCCGCAGGGTGCTGGTTCTTGTCGATCTCGTTGTAATACATCATCAGTACCGTTCCCAGAATCTGCTGGTCGGAAACCTTGTTCTCTTCTTTCAGGAACGCCGTCCTGGCTTCTTTGGCGGCATCTACAGCCTTTTTGATATCGACAGAACTTCCCTTTCTCACAATAGCGTTCTCAATCTGTTGCAAGCTGGCGGCAAAAGCCAGCACCGGTGAACCGAAGATACCCTCATTCAGGTATACCTGGTGTTTGCTATACGGCCGCCAAACGTCGTAGGCCGCACCCCAATCCTTGAAAATTGGCTCATACTCGGCTTTCCCGTTGGCCCATTGCTGGAATTTAGCCTCTGACTCCTTCTTCTTGTCGTAGATATCATATTTGACCAGCTGTTTGGTTTCGCCATCAAAGAACTTCCAGTAGTTGGCGATAGAAGCATAGCTGGAGGCCAGCTGCAGCTTGATGGCCGGGTCGTTCTTCATCTGCTCAAACATGTATTTGAGGCGCATGTCCCGCAGCTTTACCAGTGTCGGATTGTTGATATCGATCTTTTGCTTCACACCGTAAGAAGACTCGTACCGGTTGGTACCACCGGGATACCCATAGATCATGGCATAATCACCGTCTTTAACCCCTTTTATGGAAACGGGCAGCGAATATTTGGGCTTGAGTGGTTTGTTGCCCGCCGCATATTCCGCAGGCTGGCCATCTGCAGCTGCATACACTCTGAAGACGGAGAAGTCGCCGGTGTGACGGGGCCACTCCCAGTTATCGGTATCGCCCCCGAACTTACCGATGCTTTCGGAAGGTGCTCCTACCAGGCGGATATCATTGTAGCGCTGGTATACAAACACCAGGAACTGGTTGCCCTTGAACAGCGGACTTACACGACCGGTGATATTTTTAGACACGTCGGTATATCGTTGGTTCACGGCTGCGATCGCGGCGTTGACTTTGGCAGCACGTTCGCTACCGGTAGTGCCTTTTGCAGCTTCTTCCACCTCTTTCGTTACATCTTCAATCTTCAGCAAAAACTCTACATACAATCCCTGGGAAGGTATTTCCTGGTCTTTGCTCTTTGCATAGAAACCATCCTTCAGGTAGTTGTTGGTAACAGAGCTGGCCTTGGCAATCGCATCATAGCCACAGTGGTGGTTGGTAAAGATGAGCCCTTCCTGGCTTACGATCTCCCCGGTACATCCACCATTGAATATGATGATGGCATCTTTTATCGATGCTTTGTTGATGTGGTACAGCTGGTCTTTTGTCAGCTTGAGACCCCGCTTTACCATATCACTATACACTTGCTGCCCCAGCAGCAACGGCAGCCACATGCCCTCGTCAGCCATTGACCTGAATACTGAAACCATTAAAGCAATCGCTATAAAAAGCTTCTTCATAAAGAGATATTATTTTAGAGGGCAAACGTACTTGAAAAAATTGTAATTGCTAAATACCGTTCGTTAGTTGATGGTTAGCGCGCTGAATTACAACCTAAAAAGAGGGATAAAATAGGCTAAGCCGCTGCCCTGGCGGGCAGCGGCAGACAGATCTGCGGCAAGCAGTTAGGGTATATCGCAAGTGGATGCCCGAAGACGGTCAACCGACCTTTCGCACTACCAGTTCTTCAATTACCCGTGTGCTTGAATTGACCTCGAAGGTTTGTACCTGGTTGGTTTTAGTGCCTTTGATGATAAACTTCAACTTTTCTGCCTGTTCCTTTGGCAGCTGGTATTTCTTGTCAAACTTCCTATCGGTATAACTATCCTGATAAAGGGTGGACCCGTCTATATCCCGTATTGTTACCGTAAACTTTTCGCCGGAGGGGTTATCGTATAATACCTGAAATACTGCGCTACCGGGCGGATTGCCCAGGTGTTTTACAGCAGCAGTGGTAGTAGCGCCCTTAGCAGCCGCCGGGGCGATAGCGGCTACCGCTACTGCTTGTGCGCCTGCACGGATTGTAGCCATGACAGATAATGTGGTGATCAACATAACGTACACGGATTGCTTTTTCATACAATAGATTTATGAATGATTAATGGTGGTATGCAAGCAAACCGCTTGAAAAGCAATCATTGGGGGCAGTACAATCAGGAGGGAAAGACAATCATTGAAAATAGGGGGAGCAGTCGTGAGTAATATAAAGATACTACCTTTTGCGGCGTAATGCAAATATTACGCGTCACAAAAGGTTAAGGTATTATTACATTCCGCTACTTACTGCAGCATACGGTTGATCAAGCTGTCCAGTCTGGGTTGGAGCATCAACCTATTGTCCATTCGCTTAAGCGTGGTATCGGAAATAAACCAGTTCATGGCATAGGGTGTTTCCTTCGTTGGTTCGCCGCGTTGCCGCATAGCTTCTTTTTCCTGGGGATCTTTGTAGAGGTGTATGGGAAAATATTCTGCACCATGGTAGTGAGGATCATTGTTCAGGTCACGCAGGTAATTCTGCAGGCGCTTATCATTTACCGTAGTCTGCATATCGTAAGCCCCCAGTACGGTCAGTATGGGTGACGAAAGGTCGTTCTTGATGGGCGCCACCGGAACCAACGGCGCCACACCTACCGGGCTATTGGTGATGTGCAATACCACCAGGTGAAGTTTCGCGACCCGCTGCCTGAATACCTGGTCTGTAGAAGTATCGGCCTGGATCAGCATGGCACGCATCATTTCCTGCACTACCCCTGCGCCAGAGTTGTCGAAATAGCCGCCATCTACAAAATAGTGGATCAACATGCTATCGCTCTCCCGCACCCTGTTCTTTGGCTGCAGCCATTGGTCGATGCGCCCTGCCGGACTAATATACGGGAAACGTGCGCCCATGATCGAGGCGGTACTCAGCCGCATATCGAGTGAGTCGTTCAGGATGCCCAATACATCCACCCGGTTGTTGAAGATCTCTTTGTTGAGGCGGATATTGGTGACGACCCCTGGATTGCCATCCTGCATCCTGGTCGTGTTGATACAAAGCACCGGCAGTGCGTAAGGCTTACCGTTCAGGGCCACCATCTTCGACAAGGTTTCATCCATAGGTGCTTTCAACGTGCTACCAGCCACCTGTGCTCCTTTCTCGAATGTCTCCTCCAACGCCCCGGCTCTATCAGACAGGTCATCATTGTTGATGTGCAGGATGTATTTGAAATAATCCGGCCCCAACATGTGTGCGAGGGTATGGGTAAGATAATCCTGCTTGAGAAATTTTCGTGCCGCATCGAGGTAAGACACATTGGCTGCCTGCGGCTGCTTGCTCTTCTCATACAATAGGGAAAAGAAAGTAGCCACCCCAACACCGCCACCGGAAGTGCCCGACAAACAGAACACGTGACGCGAGAACGGATCTCCCTGGTGTGCCGTGGTATCTTCCAGTTTGCCCAGCACCGAGGCTGTCCAATATCCGGAACGGGATGCGCCGCCATTGGCCAGCACGAAATAGACAGGATAAGCATTGGCGGCGCTATCGATGGATGGTCCGCGGTCGGTCACCCAATTTCGAACATAGGTCTGTATGTCTTGCCGCTGGGCAAAGATCCCCCGGTGCGCCGCTGTCTCCACCGGCTTGGTACGTATGTAATGCGTTTCCACCGAACCCAGCATCAGGGCGGCGATCACGAAAATGAAATGCAGGTTGATATTGGTCTTTACCGATAAGGCAGTCAGTATATTGCCAAATCCGAGCAATACGGCAAATGCCAGCAGCACCAATGGGAATGGTCCCAGTTGCCAGGATACCTCGATTGAGCGGATGGCCATAATGTAAATGATCAACCCGGCCAGGCTCACGATATTGAACCAAAGCAGGTAACCGGTTTCCGAGGGAGGGATGCGCAGAAAACGCATAACACCGAATACCAGGTGGGCCGCCAGGTAAGGCCGGGTCGTTTGTTCGCCGTCTATCTTTTTCTTGCGAAGATTGATGTAGAGGAGGAATACAATATGCAGCAAGCAAAGTACCCACAGGAGCGAAAGGATCGAGCCGCCAGGATTACTCACCACAAGGATCGCAGCCAACAGGAAGATGCCCAGAAACACATAAAAGAGTATGCGTGACAATTTAAGCTGCCTGTTTGCAAAACCCTGAACGATCCCGTCGAGCCCCCAGGAAATGATCATGCCCAGTAAAAAGAACCAGGCCGCTTTGCCAGCCGGTATGGCATCTTCACCCAACGCTGGCGATTGTAACACGGCCATTTCAATAGAGAGCAGGCAGGCAAAACCCAGTAAATGGGGGAACAGGCGCAGCCACGTCGGCGGCAATTCAAAATACCTGGCGTTACGTGCTTTTTCATCGAGCTCCTCAGGGGAGCATTCTCCCAACACTTCCACGATCCTGTCTTTTTGCTTGCCTTCTTTCAGGTAGGCTACGATCCTGGCCGAATACCAGGTTACATAGACCCAGAAGGCGATAGCGATAAAGAAGTAAGCTTTTGCCCGGTGGTTTTCGGTGAAGGCTACCACAATGTCTTTGCCCTGGTTGAGGCTCCAGAAGCACCACATGGTCAGCAGGAGGAACAATATTCCGGGAAAGAATAACCAGATCGATTTGAGTAACCGAGCAATAAACAGCACCAACTGGTATAGCAGATAATAGATGGTATTGCGCACCTTCGGGCTAAAGATCGACATAAGACAGGCATTGGTTAGTTGTTACCAAAGCTAATCTAAATCAACGATAGACGGAACGCCCGTTGAGCGGGGTGTAGGGGCTCGTGAGCCTGTTGTAGAGACTGTTGAGCCGGGGGTTGCGGCTTGAGCGTGGTGTAGTGCAGTCAGATGGGCACCTGGCAAAACGGCCGATGCCGGAGCAATAGCCCGGCTGTTATGCGCGGCTGTTTTCTTCGTTCAGTACTTTCCACAGCAAGTCTTTCAGCTGCAGGATATTCTTTTGTATCACGGAAGCGACAAACAAATGCGGAATACCTTCCGGCAGCTCTTTGGCGATGGCTTCTTTCAGCTCGTCATCGAGCATATCGCTTTTGCTGACCGCTATGATAAACTGCTTGTGCAACAGTTCGGGATTGTATTGCTCGAGCTCATTCACGAGTATCTCGAACTCCTTGCGGTGATCTTTACTATCGGCGGGAATCAGGAAAAGCAATACGGAGTTTCGTTCGATATGCCGGAGGAATCGATGGCCAAGGCCACGGCCCTCTGCGGCCCCTTCGATGATACCAGGAAGATCCGCGATACAGAAACTACGCCCTTCCCGATATTCGACCATACCCAACTGAGGCGTTAGGGTGGTAAACGCATAATCGGCGATCTTGGGTTTGGCAGCGGTCATAACCGACAGCAGGGTCGATTTGCCCGCATTGGGAAACCCAACCAATCCTACATCAGCCAGTACCTTCAACTCGAGCACCTTCCAGCCTTCGGAGCCGGGCTCACCGGGTTGGGCATATTCCGGCGCCTGATTGGTAGGGGTGGCAAATTCTGCATTGCCCAAACCACCACGACCGCCTTTGATCCAAACGACTTCCTGTCCGTCTTCCAGGATCTCGACCTCCTGCTCTTCCGTCTCTTCGTCCCTGGCGACGGTACCCAGTGGCACTTCAATGATCACGTCTTTGCCGTAACGACCGGTACAGTTGTTACCGCTACCGCTTTCACCATTCTCGGCATGTACATTCTTAAAATAACGAAGGTGTAATAACGTCCAGAGGTTCTTATTACCACGCAGGATGATGTGGCCGCCGCGCCCGCCATTGCCCCCATCGGGACCGGCCTGAGCATTGAATTTAGTACGCATAAAGTGCTTACTACCAGCACCTCCATGTCCACTGCGGCAAAATATCCTGATCTGATCTACAAAGTTTGACTTTTCCATTGCGAGGTGCAAAGATACACTATTCCGCCTTTAAGGGAACGGAGACGGAAGGCGGTGCCGCTACGAGGGCATTTGGCTCGTTAAAATACCCTTATACGATCAGTATAATCAACACGACAGTCAGCAAAGGATATAATCGATTGCGGCACAGGGCGGTGGAGCGCCAGTTAGTAAATGCCGACAGGTAATAAGGAGAGCATCAGCACCCGTTCAACTTACTCGTGTCCCGCAAGCCCCTGCTCTTTTATCTCCTGCCAGGTTTTGTAGAGGGTTTCCTGTGTGGGCCGACTGGACGGCAGTTCGCGCAGCGGTTCGCAGGGTTCCCAATGCTCCTTCATTTCGCCCGGCAAAGCCTGGTACAGCCGTGTGCCGGAAGATTTCCAGGCTATCATGTCATCGCTGACTTCCTTGACGATCCTGGCCGGGTTACCCATCAGCAAGCTACGCGGTGGTACCTGCTCATTGGCCTTGATGAAGGACAAAGCGCCTACAATACATTCATCGCCGAGGTCGACATTGTCCATGATCACACTGTTCATACCGATGAGACAGTTTCGACCGATGTTGGCGCCATGTATGATGGCTCCATGTCCGATATGCGCCCCTTCTTTCAGCAGCACGGTAACGCCGGGAAACATGTGTATCGTGCAATTCTCCTGTATGTTGCAGCCGTCTTCGATCACAATGCCGCCCCAATCACCACGGATAGCAGCGCCTGGACCAACATACACCTGCTTACCAATGATAACGTTACCAGTTACCGACGCCTGCGGATGTACGAATGACGACTCGTGTACAACGGGAATAAATCCTTTGAAGGAATAGATCATGATACGGTTATTATATTTCTGCTGTAGGTGGGAAGGTATCAGGAGGTGGATCGACCAGGTGCTTGCCCGTTCTGAAACAGGAGCCTTTGAAGACAGCCACCGGTTGCTGCCGCTGGTTGGTCACCGAGATCAGGTACAACCCCGTACTGCGGCCGTTGTGGATCTCTTTGGCTTCGGCGGTCAGGATATCACCCGGTTGCCCTGCCTTTGTAAAGGTGATGGATACATCCAATGCCAGCGACAGGTTATTCCGGTTGTTGCAGGCAAAAGCAAAGGCACTATCGGCCAGGGAAAAAGTAACGCCACCATGGATTACCCCAAAACCGTTGAGCATGTCTGCACGTAGCTCCATGCGGATACGGCTATACCCTTCGCGCACTTCTTCTATTTTGATGCCCAGCCATTGGCTGAAGGCATCATGGGCCATCATCTTGTCGACTACCTGTACAGCTAATTGATCTGCCTCCATGGTTCCTGTTTAAAGTAAGAGAATATTGTACAATTGCTCGTCGACTGGCTTCCCGTCATGGATAGCACATCTGCCTGACCAGGTCTGGCTTAGCGGCCGGAGAACACAGGCGCGCGCTTTTCGAGAAAAGCATTCACTCCTTCCTTGAAGTCGTCGGTGCCGGAAGCTTCCTGCTGCAGTTTATCTTCAAGTGCCAATTGTTGCTCGTAGGTATTGGTTAATGACTGGTTCAATGCCTGTTTGATGAGCGCGAGGCCGTGGGTGGGCATTTGCGCCAATTGCTGCGCCAACTGCAAGGTCGCTGAAGCAAATCCATCGCCGCTGATCACTTTGTAGATCATCCCCATGCGCTCTGCCTCCGGGGCACCGATCTTATCACCCAGCATGGCTAGTGCAGATGCTTTTTGCCAACCAATAAGCCTTGGCAGGAAATAGGTACCGCCACTATCGGGGATGAGTCCCAGCCGGGAGAATGCCTGGATAAATGAAGCGGTCTCAGCTGCCACCACAATATCGCAACACAAAGCGATATTGGCTCCCGCACCGGCAGCAACGCCATTGACGGCGGCTACGACCGGTTTGGGCATACGGCGTATCTTATCGATGATAGGATTGTAATGCTCACTGAGTATCTGCGCCATCGTGGGTCCATCCGGGGCAACGATCTCGGCCAGGTCTTGCCCGGCACTGAATCCTTTTCCCGCCCCGGTTATAAGTACACACCGTACTTCCTGCAGGTTGGCACATTCGTCGAGCTGCTGTTGCAGCAGCAGGGCCATTTCGCGGTTAAAGGCATTGAGCTTGTCGGGCCGGTTGAGGGTGATGATGGCGACATTATGGTCGAGTTGAAAAAGAACAGATGACATGGCTATTAATTAATGACATTTGAAATAGTCGAAGGGTTCTTTGCAATCATTGCATTGGTATAATGACTTGCAGGCGGTAGAGCCAAACTCGCTCACCAGCCGTGTATTCCACGAACCGCACTGAGGGCAAGCCACGGCTTCGTGTGGCGCAAACAACTCCTGGTGACAAACCTGCGGTACCGGGTTGGGTGGGGCAATGCCATAGGCTTGCAACTTCTGCCGGCCGGCGTCGCTCATCCAGTCGGTAGTCCAGGCGGGCGAGAGCACGGTGTTGATCACCACTCGTTCAAACCCCTTTTCGAGCAGCAGCATACGAATCTGCATGCTGATGACATCCATCGCGGGGCACCCACTGTAGGTAGGTGTAATGGTGACCTGTACTTCCTTTTCGTCTTTCACCCATACATCGCGTACAATGCCCAGATCGATGACCGACAACACGGGCACTTCCGGATCACTGACCTGTTCCAGCAAGGTCTTTATTTCCGCAGCAGATATGTTTGCAAGGATTGCCATGATCATTTTCTACTTTACCAGGTTGCTCCCGGGTACGCGCGCTGCAGGTATTGCATTTCTGCCAGCAGGTAGCCCATGTGTTCAGTATGCCGGCCTGTTTTACCACCAGTCTGCATCCAGGTTTTGCCTTGTTCGGGTGCCTGCAAGGTGGCTTCCGCAAGCACTTCCTGCACTTGTTGCCACCAGCCGGGTTGCAGAGCGGCCACAACGGGCCCTATGCCTTCCCTGGCAGCAGCCAGTTCATATTCGGCCGGTTGAAAGAATTCACCCGTATAGGCCCATAGGGCAACCAGGGCTTTTTCCATCCTCGCCTGACTTTCTTCGGTGCCATCTCCCAGCCGGATTACCCATTCGCTGCTCCACCGTACGTGGTAAGCCACTTCCTTGAGTGATTTTTCGGCAATGGCAGCGATGGTACTATCTTTTGAGGGTAATAGTTGCTTGTACAATTGCTGTTGAAACACACTAAAGAAGAACTGCCGCAGGATGGTGTGCCCCCAATCGCCGTTGGGCAGCTCGAGCAACAAGCAGTTGTAATAGGCACGTTCGCCGCGGAGATAAGCCAGGGTATCTTCTGTCACCTCTTTTCCTTCCAGGCTGGCGGCATACTGATAAAAACTACGTGCCTGACCGATCAGGTCGAGCGAGATATTGGTAATGGCGATATCCTGTTCCAATACAGGACCGTGACCACACCAGGCGCTGTTGCGCTGGGAAAGTACCAGGGCATTATCGCCCAGGTAAAGCAGGTAATGGATCAAAGAGGCAGCATCGTCGTTGTCAGGTTCGTACATCCTGGTTCGTTGGAAATGAGATAATGGAATTACATGTGTTTGAGCTCATCGGGCAGGTCATAAAACGTGGGATGGCGGTATACCTTGTCGTTAGCGGGTTCGTAAAACGCGCCGGCGTCATCGGGATTTGAAGCATGTATATGTTTACTTTCCACCACCCAGATGCTGATGCCTTCTGACCGACGGGTATATACGTCCCGGGCATTTTCGATCGCCATTTGCGCATCGGCTGCCTGCAGGCTGCCCACATGTTTGTGATCGAGGCCCTGCTTGCTGCGGATGAACACTTCCCACAGCGGCCAACCGGCTTCCGTATTGGACGAGGAGGCAGCAGTGCCACCGCCCGTTTTTTCCTCGGGAATATCGCCGTAGTAATATTTAGTCAATCTTAGGTTCATCAATAGTAGATTTAAAGCATGATCAGGCTACTTGTTGTGCTTGCCGGTCCTTTCGCTTTGCCGCATGGGCGGCAGCAGCTTCACGCACCCAGGCTCCTTCTTCCCACGCATCGCGACGCGCCTGCAGGCGCTCTTTGTTGCAGGGACCATTTCCTTTTACCACATTCCAGAACTCCACCCAATCGATCTCGCCAAAATCATAATGACCGCGGGCTTCATTCCATTTAAGCTCGGGATCGGGTAGGGTCATGTGCAGGATCTTCGCCTGTTCTACGATCATATCGACAAACTGCTGACGCAATTCATCGTTGCTTTTACGCTTGATCTTCCAGGTCATGCTTTGGTCCGAATGGGTCGACTCGCCGTCTTTGGGCCCAAACATCATTAACGATGGCCACCACCAGCGGTTGATGGCATCCTGGCACATGGCCTTTTGTTCGGGCGTGCCTTGCGACAACTGCAGCAGGATGTCAAATCCCTGGCGCTGGTGAAAACTCTCCTCCTTACAAATACGCACCATGGCCCGGGCATAGGGACCATAGGACGTACGACAAAGCATCACCTGGTTCAGGATGGCTGCCCCATCCACCAGCCAACCTACTGCGCCGATATCGGCCCAGGTAAGCGTTGGGTAGTTGAAGATGGACGAATATTTGGCTTTACCGCTGTGCAGGTCTTCGATGGTTTGGTTGCGGGTGGTGCCCAGGGTTTCCACGGCCGAATAGAGATACAACCCATGGCCAGCCTCATCCTGTACTTTGGCCAGCAGGATGGCCTTCCGCTTCAAGGTAGGAGCACGACTGATCCAGTTGCCCTCGGGCAGCATACCCACGATCTCACTATGGGCATGCTGGCTGATCTGGCGCACCAGCGTTTTACGGTAGGCATCGGGCATCCAATCCTTGGGTTCGATCTTTATTTCCTGATCGACCTTGGCCTGGAATAATTGCTCCAGCTCCTGTACTGACATGTGTGGCAAGTTTAAGTCTTTCAAAGATAATTTATTATTTGCAGTTGCACTAACGGCTGTTAGCTTATTGTTTTGTTGTATTTTGTGGGTACAAGCAGCAAACCTGCTGCCCGAAGTGTCGAATGTAGAGAACGTAAGCCGTTGGCTTGCATTGCTTTCAAAACTGTTAGAAACCATTGCCGCTCCCGCAATTCCCCTTGCCTGTATTTTGCCGGAGGGCCTGACCGTTAACGATTGCCGATTATGGAACCTTTACAGGATCATGATTTTGCAAAATCCATGTTGCTGCTACGGCGGATGGCTACGGGCGATGAGCCAGCTTTCCGGGAGCTTTACCACATCTATAATAAACGACTGCATTATTTCGCCCTGGCGATGGTCAAAACGCGGGAGGCGGCGGAGGAAGTTGTCGAGGATGTATTCATCCGTCTTTGGAACCAGCGTGCCACCGCACCCCAGATCAATAACCTGCGGATCTATCTCTATACGGCTACCAAAAACACGGCGCTGAACTACCTGTCGCGCAAAGCGAAAGAGGCCATCGTGGAGCCTTTTGACCATATCGATGTTATGCTGCGTGAAACTGGTGTGTCGCCCGAGCAGATCATGATCACGGGAGAGATCTATCAAAAGATACGGCGGGCGGTGGAGGCATTGCCGCCGCGCTGCAAAATGATCTTTAAACTTATTCGTGAAGACGGACTCCGGTACAAAGAAGTGGCGGAAATCCTCAATATTTCGGTCAACACCATCGACGCCCAAATGGCCATTGCCATTCAACGCATCTCCGACGCCGTACGGAAAGACTTCGACAAACTGCCCCGCTTCAAAACCGGCCCGGCTAAAAAAGACTGAAGTCTTTCACACATTACCCCCGACATTTCGCTATTCGCTTTGAAAGGAGAGCCTATTACGGGGTTACTGGACGCTCATGTGCCTGTGTACTGGCGAATTACCGAGGCTTGTTTCTTTGGCTCCACCCCGTCGACCCGACTTCCACGGCTATCCCGCCTCTCCCAACATTTATTTCAAAAACCTTTAGTAGATGGTGGCAAAACCATTGTCTTATGGTAGAAAGCATTGCCAGCTGATACCACAACAGCGTATATATGAATTGATTGCCCGGAAGCTCGCCGGTGAAGCCACCCCTGCCGAACTGGAAGAGTTACAAACTTTGATGCAGGGCAATGGGCATGAAGAATACTTGTACGATGTGCTCGACACCTACTGGCATCAGCAACCTGACCCTGATGAAGGGGAGGGCAAAGAAGAAGAAAGCAGGTTTCAGCGCATTCTGGCAGCCAGCGATGGCCGCACCGCCGCATCAGTTCCTATGCCTGCCCGCCATCGTTGGCGCCGCTGGGTTCCCTACGCTGCAGCCCTGGTGATCGTAGCTGGTAGTTCGTACGGTCTCTATCGCTATAAAAGGCTTTCTGCTACAGACCCCGGCGACCCACTACCTGTGAGCGAAGTAGTCGCCAGCCGCGGGAGCCGCAGCCGCATGCTATTGCCCGATGGCACGCAGGTGTTTCTAAATGCTGGCAGCCGCCTCACCTACAACAGCCATTTTAATACTTTGCTACGGGAAGTGAACCTGGAAGGCGAAGCCTTTTTCGAAGTGACGCACGATGCCCAAAGGCCGTTCATCGTTCATACTTCTGGCATCGATATCAAAGTGTTGGGTACGGCTTTCAACGTGAAATCCTATGCCGCCGATGCCACCATTGAAACCACGTTACTCCGGGGCTCGATCGAGGTGGTACGTAAAAATGACCCCACGGCCCCCAAGGTCATTTTGCGCCCCCATGAAAAACTGGTGTTTAATAAGGAAGAACCACCTGAAGTAGTAAGTCCCGATGTATACAGCCCCCCCACAACCGACTCGCCCGACAACCAACCCGGTATATCGATCCTGACCCTACCGGCCAACAAACCTGATAGTGTGATCAAAGAAACTTCCTGGCTATACAACAAGCTCAACTTCGATGGCGACAGTTTTGAGGAGCTGGCTATCAAGTTGGAACGATGGTATGATGTACATATCACCATCCGGTCGGAGAAGTTGAAAGACATGCACCTGAAAGGAAGCTTCGGTACCGAAAGCTTGCCCAAGGCGCTGGAGTATTTGCAGCTTATCGTGCCCTTTACTTATAAGATGGAAGGAAAAGAAGTGATTATTCAGTAAGCTTTCAAGCCCGGCCTACCTGTTGGAGCAGGTTATCCGGTTCAGGATATCATAAAACAGGATCCCGTTGGAGCGGGATCCCATCAAGGCAGTAACAGAATCCCGGAATGAGATCTGGTAAATCGGTCCAGGGTTCTGATTTGATCACCTTAAAGCGTAAATATATGAAAAAAAGTACGCCTCCCGGGAGGAGGTATGCCCACGCCCCATTGCTCTTTAAACTGTTTGTGATTATGAAGTTGACCCTCTTTTTCATTGTGCTCAGTATGTGCCAGGTCCACGCGCATGTGTACGGACAGGGCAATATTACGCTCAAACTTCAGCAAACGTCCATCGACCGGGTATTGAACCGGATCGAAAAAGCGGGAGAGTTCCGGTTCCTATATAATTATGACCTGAAAGACCTCAAGCAGAAAGTGGACCTCGATGTCAAGAATTCGGGCATCCGCGAAACACTGGAAAAAATACTCACCGGCACCGACCTCACGTATAAGCTGCTTGATAATAACCTGATCGCGATCATCTCGCGCAACGTCATCAAACAGGATATCCGTATTACCGGTAAGGTGACCGGCCCCAATAACGAACCACTCTTCGGCGTGTCGGTACAGGTAAAAGGCACCACGACCGGTACTTCTACCAACAATGCGGGAGAATACAGCATCACGGCACCGGAAAATGCGACCCTCAAGTTCTCTTATATTGGTTACCTCGATAAAGAGGTGGCGGTCAGCAACCAGAATGTGCTCAATGTAGAGCTGGCTCCCTCCGACCAGCCACTCGACCAGGTCGTGGTGGTGGGTTATGGCAGCCAACGCAAGAAAGATATCACCGGCGCCGTATCGACTGTCAAGGCCAGCGACTTTGAGAACAGGCCGATCGTGAGTGCCGCAGCGGCCCTGCAAGGGCAGGCAGCGGGCGTTAACGTCTTCGCTTCTTCCGGCAAGCCCGGCTGGGGGCTGACCGTAAGTGTGCGCGGTAACACTTCCCTCACGGCTACCAATGATCCTCTGTACGTGGTAGATGGCGTGATCGTCAACTCGATCGACTTCATTAACCCCGCAGATATCGAAAGTTTCTCCGTGCTGAAAGATGCCTCTTCAGCAGCGATCTATGGGGCCAGCGGCGCCAATGGTGTGGTACTGGTTACTACGAAGAAGGGCGCTACCGGTAAGCCTAAACTTACGCTGAATGCCTATACAGGCTTCTCCAGCTTTGCCAAAAAGATCGATGTGCTGGACCGTGATCAATACCTCGACCTGATCAAATCGATGGGGTATACCGATCCGAACAACAACAATACCGACTGGCAGGATCTTGCTTTCCATACGGGGAAAGAACAAAACATTCAACTGGGCTTTTCCGGTGGCAGTGCCGGTAACCGGTATTATGTTTCCGGGGGCTACCAGAAGCAACAAGGTGTGGTAGCACCGGCAGACTATGATCGTTATTCGATCCGGGTGAACCTCGACAACAAAGTGAAGGACTGGCTGAGCGTGGCTACCAACCTCAGCTTCCTGCGGTCGGAGTTTGTAGACATTACCGATAATGCAGGCGGTGCACGTGGCGGAACCATTCTTTCTACGTTGAGCTCACCGCCTACACTGGGTGTGTACAAACCCGATGGCACTTATACCTCCAACGTGAACCAGGGTAGCTGGGAGAACCCCATTGCCATGGCTTATGGCGCGGAGCAAAAAAGTATCGAGAACCGGATCATCGGTAATGTGGCTGCTGACATCCGCATCATCAGCGGGCTCAATTTACGCTCGAACTTCGGCGTCGAATCGCAAAGTTCCCGCTGGGATAAATTCCAGGACCCTTACATGACCGACTATGGCCGCTCTGTAAAAGGCGTAGGCTATAGCTCTTCCACCCAGCGTTTTGTATGGTTGTGGGAAAATACGCTGAACTATACGAAGACCTTTGGCGACCACATCTTCACAGCCCTGGTGGGGCATACCATGCAGGAGAGTGATTTCAAATACAGCTATGCAGAAGGAAGGGATTTCCCCAATAATGCAGTAGGCACCCTGAATGCCGCTGCTCAGCGCATCAGCCTGCCCACGACAATGAAGCAGTGGAGCAAACGTTCTTACCTGGGCAGGATCAATTACTCTTACAAAGACAAATACCTGCTGACCACCAACCTGCGTTATGACGGGTCCTCCCGCTTTTCTGAAGACGAACGCTGGGGCCTGTTCCCCTCCGTATCGGTGGCCTGGCGCATCAGCAACGAGGACTTTATGGACAATTCCCACCTGTTCTCGGACCTCAAATTGCGGGTAGGCTGGGGCAAAACAGGTAATGATGGCATCGACGAATACGCGCACTATGGTTTGTTTGCCCCCAATGGCGCCGGTGGCTTTACCTTCAGCAACCTGCCCAAAGAAGGGCTTACCTGGGAGAAGACCGCCCAAACCAATGTGGGCATCGATGCAAGCTTTCTAAATAACCGACTAAGCGTTACCATCGACGGCTACATCAAGAAGACTACCGACCTGTTGGTGGCCGTTGAACCTCCGCCTTCGTCGGGGTATGGTGCGCAGACTTATAATGTAGGGGCCATCGAGAACAAAGGGCTTGAATTTACCGTCAATGCCATAGCGATCACCAGCAAATCATTTCGCTGGTCCATCAATGGTAATCTATCGTTCAACCGCAATAAGATCACCAGCCTCGGCCCCTTCAGCAAAAGCATTCCTTACGGTGGTGTGTATGAAAGAGACAATGCTATCCTGGCGATGCCTGGTAAACCGCTTGGTTCCTTCTATGGCTACGTGGCAGAAGGGGTAGACCCGTCCACAGGCATGATGAAATATACCGACCTGGACAAGAGCGGCACCTTCAATGATGGCGACCGTACCTTTATTGGCTACGCGCAGCCGGATTTCATCTACGGACTTACCAATACCCTCAGCTATGGCGGTTTCGAGCTGAACGTATTCCTGCAGGGCATCCAGGGCAATGACATCTTCAATGCTTCGCGTATTGAAACAGAAGGGATGTACGATTCGAAGAACCAAACCACGCGGGTACTGAATCGTTGGAAAACCGTAGGGCAGATTACAGATGTTCCCCGAGCTACCGGGGGAACTGCTGGTGCACCCCAGGGCTTCAACAACAATTACAACAGTATCGTTTCGTCACGATTCGTCGAAGACGGTTCCTATATGCGGCTCAAGGCGCTTACGCTTAGCTATAAGTTTGGCAACGACCTGTTACAAAAAGCGGGCATCGGTCGGCTGAGTGTGTATGTAACCGCCCAGAACCTGTTTACGATCACCAATTACAAGGGATTTGATCCGGAGGTGAGCCAAAATAGTCCCAATGGCCCGGCCATGGGCATTGACTACGGTACGTATCCACAATCGCGTTCATTCATTTTTGGCATCAGTGCCGATTTCTAATTCAACCACTTAATGTAAAAGCTATGAAACGCTTATCATTATATGTTGCAGCCGGGTTACTGGGCATGGCCTGTTTAACCTCCTGCACGAAAGACTTTCTCGATAAAGAACCTATTTCCGATGCCCTGCCCGACCAGGTAACGGCCGAAGCCCTTCTGAGCGGTGCCTATGGCGACATGTACGATGAATACTACACGCTCGACTTTCTCGTCAACGGGGATGTGATGGCCGACAATGCCTACGCGGGTGGTGATAATGCCGCTAATTTCAGTATCGACAAGTATACCGTTGATGCCAGCAACAACAACCTGAAACGAGATTGGCGTTACCTGTTTACCGATATCAAGAACAGCAATATCGTATTAAGCTTTGTGCCTACGATCGAAGACCGGACAATCACCGAAGAACGGCGCCAGCAGATACTGGGTGAAGCCTCCTTTCTGCGGGCCTGGCATTACTTCAATGCCATCAGAAGTTGGAAGGAATTGCCGATCATTCTCGGAGTACCTGGCTCTGTGAGCGACATGTTTCCTACTAAAAAGCCCGCCGACTCTATCTATGCGCTGATCATCAAGGACCTTGAATTTGCGCTGCCCAAGGTGCGGGAAAAGATCAATGACAAATCGCTGGTGAGCCGCGGAGCAGTGAACGCCCTACTGGCGAAGGTATACGCACAAAAGCCCAATCCGGACTGGAATAAGGTGGTGCAATATTGCGATGCCGTAACGGCACTGGGCTTTGACCTGCTACCCAGCTATGGCGATCTCTTCCTGACGGCCACGATCAACAGCATCGAATCGATCTGGGAAACGCAGTTTGACGGCACGGTGCGTCAAAACTGGGTGACCGGTATGAATACTCCGTTCATGTGGGGCGACTGGAAGAAATTCAACATACCCACGCACACGATCGTGAAGGCCTGGGATGCCGAAGGCGATGCCGTACGCAAGAATGCCAGCATCACCTATGTAACACCCAACTGGACGGATGACTACTGGCCCAAGCCTACGCCTGTTATTTACAAGTACCGCGATCCGGATGCCAAGAGCCATACCTTCCGCCTGCGGTATGCGGATATCCTGTTGCTGAAAGCGGAAGCGCTGACCGAGCTGAATCAGCTTGACAATGCTACCGGTGCTCAATTCTATATCAACAAGGTGCGTAAACGTGTAGGTCTGGGCAATACGCCTGCCACCACACAGGCAGCGTTGCGGCTGGCGGTTGAGAAAGAACGTCAATTGGAACTGGCCTTTGAAGGGCACCGTATGTTTGACCTCATCCGTACCAACCGCGCTATAGCTGTGATGAATGCCCAGGTGGATGGCAATGGCAACCCATTGAACTATAATGTCACGGAAAACAAGTTGTATTTTCCGATCTCGCAGGATGAGGTTGACCGGAATCCAAACATCAATAAATAAACAGCTGGCCGGTCCGGCTATCGCAATAGGCGGGTTGAATACACCCGCCTATTCTTTACACTTTAATCTAAGAGCCCATGCGACAACGCCTTCTTTTGATCCTGCTGGTTACCTGCCTTACGAATTGCCGTTGCGGCAGTAACAAAGGGGATGATGGTGGCGGTACACCACCGCCCAATCCACCAGCTGGCAATGCCGAAGTGGCAGCCTGGATCACCACCGGTGATCAGCAATCGTTGCTACAAAAGCAAACGGCCGTGCTTTCCTTTGGCACGTTGGCCAATGCCTTTGTGAACATCGATGTGGACAGCAGCCAGCAATACCAAACGATCGACGGATTTGGCTTTACCCTGACAGGCGGCAGCGCGTATGTGATCAACCGCATGGGTGCCCCTGAAAAGAATGCCCTGCTCCGCGAATTATTTGGCAACGAAGAAAACTCGATCGGCATCAGCTACCTACGCCTGAGCATCGGGGCCTCGGACCTCAGTCCCTCGGTGTTTAGCTACAATGACCTGCCTGCGGGCCAAACCGATCCGAACCTCGACCAATTTAACCTGGGGCCTGACAAGACAGATGTTATTCCATTGCTCAAAGCGATCCTGGCGATCAACCCTGCCATTAAATTCCTGGGCAGTCCGTGGAGTCCGCCGGTATGGATGAAAGACAAGAACAGCACGATCGGCGGTAATCTGAAACCGGAGTACTACGCTGTGTATGCGCAGTACCTTGTCAAGTATATTCAAGCCATGAAAGCAGAAGGAATTACCATCGATGCCATCACACCGCAAAACGAACCGTTGCACGACGGCAACAATCCCAGTTTGCACATGACGGCCGAACAGCAGGCAACTTTCATCAAGAGCCATCTCGGCCCGGCGTTTAAAGCGGCGAATATCAATACCAAAATCATTGTGTATGATCACAATTGCGACCGGCCAGATTATCCTTTGGCCATATTGAACGATGCGGCGGCCAAGGCCTTTGTGGATGGCAGCGCCTTTCACCTTTATGCCGGGGATATTGTTGCCCTGGGGCAGGTCCATAATGCGCACCCGGACAAGAACGTGTACTTCACCGAACAATACACCGCCTCCAACGGCAGCTTCGACGGCGATCTGAAATGGCATATGAAGAACGTGATCATCGGCGCCACCCGTAACTGGAGCCGGATTGCCCTGGAGTGGAACCTGGCCAACGACGCCAGCTTCGGTCCGCACACGCCCGGCGGTTGTACCACCTGCAAAGGCGCGCTGACCATTGGCGCTGCTGCTACCCGGAATGTAGCTTACTATATCATCGGCCATGCCTCGAAGTTTGTACCCGCAGGTTCCGTACGCATCAGCAGCAACCCAGCCGGCAATTTGCTCAATGTGGCTTTTGTAACGCCCGCCGGCAAAAAGGTATTGATCATTTCCAACGACGGTAATGCACCGGAGACGTTTAATATCCGCTATAAGGGTAAGTGGGCCACTCATTCGCTGGGGGCCGGGTCGGCTGGCACATACGTGTGGTAGTGAGCTCTACTGATCATGGCCTGTAATCAGCGGGGCAATACCGTTCATGCAGGCCATGTTTCTGTTGACACGGCCGCGTCCCGGTTATTGGTGACAGGATGGAATTGACCAATCAACTGCCCTTTCTGGACAACATCACGGCACCCGCGATAATGGCTACCACGCCGGCTCCCATCATGATATAACCCGAGGTGGTTTTGCTCTCATCTTTAGCGGTAATTTCCAGATCGCCAATCTTCACGCCGGCTTTGTTATCATCAAATTTCTGGTACCCAAAGTATCCCAACAGGATACCACCGATCAGCAGGAGGACGCCTAATATGCGCATATGCTTTTTTGGCAGACCTCTGCAAAACCTATACCGCGGCAGCTGGTTGTACGCCCAGACGGATTAGCCTGCCCCCTAATACGTATTCCGGAATTGGTGATCGATGCGGCCGGGCGGCTGCTTCAAGGGTATCTGCAAGCCATTGGTTTGCTCCAGCCAGGAGAAAAGCTCCTTCTTCAAGGCGGTTCCAGTTTTGCGCAAACTGGTATCCCGGATGAGGTTATTCATCTCGTAGGGATCATTTTGCAGGTCGTAGAGTTCGTTGATGTCCCAAACGCCGTGGTTGTAGATGTATTTGTAGCGGTCTGTCCGGATGGCAAATATGGTGGGCGTTTGGGGGAAAGAGGCTTCCCAGTAATATTCATAAAAGACCTTATCCCGCCAGGCCACCTGTTTGCCGCGCAGCAGGTCGGCAAACGATTGGCCTTGTATGGTAGTAGGTTTTGTCACGCCGGCCATTTCCAGGAAGGTGGGCGCAATATCTACGTTCATCACGATCTGGGGCACTACCGTGCCCGGCTTTACCAGTCCCGGCGCCCAGCACAGCAGGGGCACCCGCATGGACTCTTCATAGGCATGTCGTTTATCGATCAGCCCATGTTCTCCGAAAGAAAAGCCATTATCGCCCATATACACCACTACGGTGTTTTGCTCCAGCCCCTGCTCTTTTACCCAATCCAACACCCGTTGTATGCTTTCATCTACTGCCAACAGGGTTTCCAGGTATTGGCGGTAGAAGTCATTGAACTTTATGTCGCCATGGTACATGAAGTCTACACCATGCCAGCTATATCGCTGATGACGTACCCCATTGAGGAATGTCTTTATAGTTGACCGGCCCTTTGGGTGCTGTGACTTCTCCATATACTTTGCTGCTATCGGTAGCCGTCAGGTACATGGAAGGTGGGCAGATGATGGGCAGGTTGGCATATTTGCCGGCATGCCTTTTCGCTGGTTTAAATTCTGCATGAACCCCTTTGTGGGAGAGATAGACGAAAAAGGGCTTTTGTTTGTTCCGATGGTTCAGCCAGTCGAGTGCATTATCGGTCAGCAAGTCAGTGGTATAGCTGCCAGCCGGTTGCTTTACCCGCTGACCATTGATGTTGAACGTGGGATCGTAGTAAACGCCTTGTCCCTGAAAGCTTACCCAATGATCGAAACCGGGTTGTGGCCGGTCGTCGGTATTGCCCATATGCCATTTACCGAGAAAAGCCGTTTGGTAGCCGCTGCGTTGCAGCTGCTGCGGGAAAAAGGTGAGGTCGGCAGGCAGCGGTGCCTCATTGTCTACCACAGTGTGGGTATGGGCATATTGGCCAGTCAGGATGGAAGCCCTGCTGGGTGAACACAGTGCTGTGGACACAAACGCATTTTTAAGGTGTGCTCCCTCCCGCGCCATGCGGTCCATACCGGGTGTTTGCAGTCCGGGCATTTTGTTCATGAATCCCATGGCATCGTAGCGATGGTCGTCGGCGAGGATAAAAATGATGTTCATGGGTTTGGCGCGGTTGCCGGCTGGCTGGCAGTAGGCTCCCTTCAATGCCAGTAAAAAGACAAGGCTACCAAAGAGCTTTTGCACGTTCATGTTGCGTGGATTGGGTTGGTACTAAAGATAAGTCCCTTTCGGGCAGGCACAAAAAAGTGGGCTACCCCTACGTAGCCCACCTTGCATATTACACTGGTTCATGCGTCAAACCAATGCAACTATTTTAAACTGAATGCAACTTCTTTTACCTGCTCCGAGCTGGTGCCTACAAACACTTTGAAGTCGCCCGGCTCGGCCACGAACTTCAGGTCGGTGTTGTAGAACTTCAGGTCGTCTACCGAGAGGGTGAAGGTAACGTCTTTTCCTTCTCCTTTCTTTAGCGATACTTTCTCAAAACGTTTCAACTCTTTTACCGGGCGGGTTATGCTGCCCACGAGGTCGCGTATATACAGTTGTACGGTCTCCACGCCATCGAAGTTGCCGGTATTCTCAACCCGTACTGTCACCTGCAGCTTGTCTGCGTTTGTTATGGTCGGTTTGCTGAGCTTGATCTCCCCATAACTGAAGGTGGTATAGCTCAACCCATGACCGAAAGGATACAGGGGGCTATTGGGTATATCCAGGTATTTGGAGGTGTACTTCTGGTTTTCGTCAAAAGGACGTCCTGTGTTTTTATGATTGTAATAGATCGGCACCTGGCCCACATTGCGTGGGAAGGTCATGCTCAACTTACCGGAAGGATTGGCTTCGCCAAACAAGACTTCGGCGATAGCGGTTCCGGCTTGTGTGCCTCCGAACCAGGTTTCGAGTATGGCTTCCACATTATCGTTCTCCCACTGTAAGGTAAGCGGGCGACCATTCATCAATACCAATACAATCGGCTTGCCGGTTTTCTTTAACGCCTTTAACAATTCCAGTTGATTATCGGGCAATCCGATCATACTGCGGCTGGCGGCTTCACCTGTCATGCCGAATGCTTCTCCCAATACGGCTACTACTACATCAGCCTGCTGGGCAGTTTGTACCGCATCGGTGATCAGTTGTTCAGGAGATTTTTCATCGAGGGTGATCTGACCATCGTGGTCGTTCAGCCGCTTACGCAAGGCGGGATCATCGATCAGGTTTGCTCCTTTGGCATACAGGAATTTACCCGCGCCGTATTTCTGCTCGAGGGCAGACCAGATGCTGACGGCTTTTTTCCAGTCGCCGGCGCCACTCCAGTTGCCGATCAGGTTTCGTTGATCCTGTACCAGCGGACCGATGAAGGCTATCTTCTTACCCGCTTGCAAAGGCAGCGTGTTGTTGGCATTCTTCAGCAGCACCATACTCTTGATGGCTGCTTCTTTGCTCAGAGCCAGTTTGGCTTCGTTCATGATGGCCGTTTTATTGCGGGCCTCATTCACGTAGCGATATGGATCGTCGAACAAGCCCAGCTTGTATTTTGCTTCGAGCACGTTGCGACAAGCGGCGTCGATCACTGCCTGGTCAACTTTTCCCGACTTCACGAGCTCCGCTCCATACTTCAGAAATACCTCGCCTACCATGTCCATTTCATTACCAGCATTCAGCGCGAGTTCGCCTACCTTCTTCGCATCTCCCATACCATGGGCGCTCATTTCAGGAATACCTGTATAGTCTGTAACGATCAGTCCATTGAATTTCCATTGTTTACGGAGCAGGTCCTGCAGCAGCCATTTGTTGGCCGTAGCGGGTACACCATCGATCTCATTGAAGGAGGTCATCACGGTGGCTACACCAGCATCGATGGCGGCTTTATAAGGCGGCAGGTATTCGTTGTACATCCGCAGGCGGCTCATATCGACCGTATTATAATCGCGGCCAGCTTCTCCGGCGCCATACAGGGCAAAATGCTTTACGCAAGCCAGTACGGTGTTATCCAGGATGAAATCATTGCCCTGGTAGCCTTTCACATAAGCTGTGGCCAGTTGCGACCCGAGATAAGGATCTTCTCCCGCGCCTTCACTCACGCGGCCCCAGCGGGGATCGCGGGCTATGTCTACCATCGGGGAGTACACCCAGTTAAGCCCATCTGCCGCTGCTTCATCGCCGGCGGCCCTGGCAGTACGCTGTACCAAAGCGGGGTCCCAGGTGGCGGATAACCCTAATGGTATAGGGAAAATAGTCCGGTGACCATGGATGACATCATAACCAAACAGCAAGGGTATCTTCAAACGGGTTTCGTTGACGGCTAACTCCTGCAGCTTACGTACAGCCGCGGGGGTATAGGTATTGAACACGCCACCCACAAGCCCTTTTTTAATCTTTTCTTCTACCCCCTGACTCAGGATCGGCCCTGTAACATCGAACCCTACCGAAGGCAGGTTGAGCTGGCCAATCTTTTCCTCCAGCGTCATCTTCTGCATCAGGATGGTAATGTACTGATTCATCTTTACCTCTTTGTCCAACTGCGCCTGGCCCTGCAGGCAGACCGCCAGCAAACCCACCGATAATAGTTTTCTCGACATATATCTTGTTTTATTAGGTACCGGGCTTTCACCCGGTTATAACTACTTGATCAAATAGGGCAGGATCGCTTTTTGCCAGATGGCGTACCCTTTCGCATTCATGTGCAGCCTATCGCTCAGGTACAAACTTTCATCCGGCTTTCCGTTGTCGAGCATCAGTTTATATACATCGACATACGCCGCCTTCTTTTGCTTGCCCAGGTAGCTCTTGATCAGTTGGTTGGCCTGTAAGAGCTTGTGGTGAAACTTCTCCCGGCTGGGGCTGGGCTTCATGGCCACAAACACGATGGGGACCTGGGGCATTTTCTTGCGGATCAGGGTAAACAGCTTTTCGAATCGACCGAATACCGTTTTGGCGGTGATGCTATCGGAGGATGAGATATCGTTTTCGCCACAATAGATCACGATCTCTTTGGGCTGGTAGGGGAATATAATGTCATCGGCATACAGGATCACATCGTTCAGCGTGGAGCCTCCAAAGCCCCGGTTGATGATCGTGTGGTTGGGGAAGGCGGCCTGTACATCATGCCACATCCTGAATGAAGAACTGCCTGTAAACAGGATAGCGTTCTTGGGTGGAGGGGTCAGGCTGTCTTGTTTCTTAAAGGCCTTGATCTCGCCCCACAGTCCGTCCTGGGCATAGCCAGCCATAACGGAGAGGGTGAGACAAACCACCAGCAACAGGAACTTGCCGGCAACAGCAATAGGCATGGACGACGGTCTGGTAATGCTCCTACCTGCATGGGATTGACGAAGGACCGGGTATAATTCTACTACTTGCATAATTTGGTTGGGTTGTACGTTGGTGGGGCAAATGTACTATTCCACCTTTATGATATGGGCTTTTTTGGAAACGCCGTTCTCGTTGACGGATTCGATACATAAATAATAAGGTAAGGTTTTGTCCATGCCTTTGAAATAATACTCGTTGGCGCTGTGCACCATGATACAATTGTACCATTTGCCTGGTTCAGTGCCGAAATAAATATTGTAGGCATAGGCATTGTCAACCGGTTGCCATTTGATCCAGGCACTGCGCTTGTCCTTTTCTGTGCGCAATACGACAAAGGTCTTGACTGTATCGGGTACACTGCCATTGCCATGACCAAATACCCGCAGGCCGCTGATGGCAAACTTACCGGTGGGCATCTGTACGTTTTCCAGCCGGATATATCTTGTTTGTACCGGAGCAGCGAGCTCAATGTAATCATGCGGCACATCCGTCTTGTTGTTGCTTTTATCTACCAGCACTTTCCATTTCTTGCCATCAACCGAATGCATGATCCGGTACTGGTGATACAGTCCCAGCGTTTTGCCAAGATACACTGAATCCATGGTTTGGGGGAAACTTACCTCCTGATCAGCGTAATTGAGCTGAATGGCCCGCACCGTACTCAGGTTGCCCAGGTCGGTCTGGATCCATTCGCCTTTGTTGCCGGTAGCGGCGCTCCAGTAAGTTTTGATGTTCTCATCGACTGCATAGTTGGGATAGAAGCTGCCGAGGGTAGAAGACACGGTCACCGGCTTGTTGTAATTGAGCAACATCCAGCCGGTGAAAGCGCCATGATCCGTGGAAACCTTATCTGGTGTTTGGGAGGTGGCCCCAGGCAGGAAATGCGGATAATCGCCAAAGGCGGTATTGCACCACATGGTGCCTGCAGCATCGAAGCCGGCGGGCCAGATGCCGAGGCGACGCTCGAAATTGTTCTTTACCGAGATGGAGATGGTGGATACATGCCAGTAGTTCTTGTAGTTGTCCTGGAAGGTGCTGCCATGCCCGGCGCCCCGCGCAAAGCCGCCAGGCTTGTAGCTAAAGGGGTCGGGCTGCGGGGTGAAGGGCCCCAGGGGATGGTCGCCCACCACTACACCGTCGGCATAACCACTGAACTCGGTGCCTGGTGCTCCGTATTGCAGGTAGTATTTTGCCCCGTGCTTTGTCATATGGGCGCCTTCAATAAAAGGATCGAGGAAAGTATTGTCGCTGTATTCGCCGAATCGCTGCCAACCGTAGCGCCAGTCTTCGAGCAGGTACATCTCTTTGCGGGTACCGATTGGCTGGAGGGTCTTACGGTTGAGCTCGATGCCGTATAACGGATAGCGGTTGCTGCTGCCGTTGTACATGTAAAACCGGCCGTCGTCATCGAGGAAGAAGTCGGGGTCCCAGCCGCCGATGGCAAGGGAGTCTACCGCCTCTTTCCACTGGTTGCCTTTGGGATCGGTACTCATCCAGATGGGGAAGTTGCTGGAATAGGTGGAGCCAAATACGAGCATGGTATCGCCCATCACCCCTACTGCCGGTGCACACAATTCATCGTACACTTTGTGCCAGGGCTTCAGGAATTTGCGGGATACAAAATGCCAGTTGCTGAGGTCACTGCTCCACCAGTATCCCCACTGGTTGGTGGAGAAGAGGTAGAAGTCGCCTTTGTAGTTGACGATCACCGGATCGGCGGTGGCGCGGTGGCGCCCCCATTCGCTGAAGTTGGGAATGGGTGAGTAGCCGTAGTCAATATTGATGGGGTTGCAATAGGTTGATGGTTTTGCCTGTCCCCGGGAGGGCAGCCAGGCAAGCACGATCAGTACGCCAACAAATAACAACCTTTTCATACGCTTATAAAACAACCGGGGATGCGGTTACCCCTATTAATGAGTATTATTTCAGGTGCGGACTTTCAAATCCCAGCTTCTTCAAGCCTGCTTTTATTTCCGGGCAGCTCATGAACAAGTTCCACAGCAGGCCGCTCCGGTGGTTCTCCATCATCACTACGATGGGGCCCTGGTCGATGGCCAGGTAGTGGGGCGGGAACCAGTTGTCGGTTTCACTGAAGGCATCGTAAAACCCATAAGGTCCCCAGAGTTTATCGCGGAGATTGTTGTACCAGTATTGCATGGCGGCTGTTGCCTGTTCGGGGGCGTAGGGGAATGATGACAGGGCAGCTGTAGGCGTGATCACCCCCAGGTCGTTGGTGGTGTCGGGGGCATGGGCCGCGTAGCCATTTACGGAATAGCTAGCGGTGAGTCCCCAATTATCGGGGCCATAGCCTTTGTATTTTTTAGGATTGGCCACACACCATTCATAGTTGACGAGTACCTGGTTGCGGGTCTCTTCCCAATAGTCGGCATATTTGTCTTTCAGCCCACGTGGGTCGAGGCCGAGGTAGGAGTACTGTGCCCAGAACAGCGGTCCTCCATTGGGCGGATTGCCCTGGTGGCGCAGCTTCAGTACATAGGGAAACTTCTTAGCGGGTGTACCCGTTTGTTTGGGTGGATTGGCAACGATCTTACCGCCCTCGGCCCATCCTTCGTGGTATACGGCTGCGGGCACTCCATGTGTGGGAGAGGACGCGGCCAGTATATACATGATCAGGCATTCGTTGTAGCCTCTTACCGGGAAGTTCATTTCCCAGGCATAGGAAGGGCTCCAGTGCCAGTACAACACATTTTTGCCGTTGCGGTACCAGTTGAAGTCTACTTCTTTCCATAGCTTATCTGCCCGGGCTGCCAGTTGCTTTTCGGCCTCGTTGCCTTCGGCGAAATACTGGCGGACACACAAGAGGCCGGTGAGCATAAAGGATGATTCTACCAGGTCGCCACCATTGTCTTTCTGTCCAAAGGGCTTGACCTTGCCGGTCTCTCCATTGATCCAGTGTGACCAGGCTCCATGAAAACGATCTGCCTTTTCGAGAAAGCCTACGATCTTTTCCAGGCGGGCCCTGCCGGAGTCGCGGGCAACAAAACCTCTTTCGATGCCAGCGAGGATGGCCATCACGCCGAAGCCACTGCCACCGCTGGTTACGATCTCCTTGTCGTCTTGTGGGTACACGTTATCGACATGAAAGCGTTCGCGGCCCATGCCGCTCGTTGGCTCGGCCCCGTCCCAGAAATACTGGAACGTGCGCTCCTGTACCAGGCGAAAAAGGGCCGTGTCGGCTATTTGTGTTTTGTCTTCCCGGGCCGTGGCCGTATCGGAACCGGACATTGCATCCGGCGTACCACCCGGGCCGCCGCAAGCTGCCAGTATCACCGGCAGAGCGTATACGATCAATCGTTTTTTCATACTATGTCTTTATTAAAGATAGGGTGCCGTAAAGCCAAGCTTCTTCATACCGGCTTTTATTTCCGGGCAACCTGTCAACAGATTCCACAGCAGGCCGCTGCGATAGTTCTCGATCATTACGATGATAGGGCCCTGGTCGATGGCCAGGAATGAATCGGCAAACCACGCATCTTTCAGCGAGAAGGCATCTATAAACCCATAGTCCTTCCAGAGCTTGTCGCCCAGTACGTAATAATAGAACCGAAGGGCAGCCAATGACTCGGCAGGGGTAAAGGGGAAAGAGGACAATGCTGCAGTGGGCGCGATGACCCCTACATCATTGGTAGGCGAACTGGCGGTATACCCTCCCTGTATGTCGCTGGCCGTAAGGCCCCAGCAGGAGTCGCTATAGCCATAATACCCTTTGGGATTCGCCTTGCAATATTCATAATTTATTCTGGAATGATTGGTCACCTGCGTGCGATAATTCGCATAGGTGTCGGTCAGTCCGTTCGGATCTATACCGAGGAAGGAGTAATGCGCAAAGAACAAGGGGCCACCCAGCGGTGGACCGAGCGGTAATTGTATACCGAGATAGGTATTGCCGTTGACAAAGGTGTTGCTACCATTGGAAGCCCAGCCGGCAGTATATACTTCTTTTGGAATGGTGCTGGTGGTGGAAGCGGCTGCCAGTATGTAAGTGATCAGGCATTCGTTCCAGCCTCTAATCGGGAGATTGATATCCCAATTGTTGGTGGGGCTCCAGTGCCAGTACAAGACGTTTTCGTTGTTCTTGCGAAACCAGCTCCATTCCACGCCATTCCAGATGGCGTTGATGTCGTTGCGCAAGGCGGTTTCGGCCGCATCGGCACCGTTGAAGTACTGACGGGCTGTGAGCAGTCCTGCAATGAGGTAAGACGTTTCTACCAGGTCGGCGCCATCGTCTTTGGCGCTGAAGGGTACCGTGGCGCCGGTAGCTCCGTTGAGCCAATGGGGGAAGGCGCCGTGGTATTTCTGGGCTGTATTCTTCAGGAATGATGTCATGGTTTGCAGGCGTGTGAGTCCTTGCGCTTTTGTAATGAAGCCACGTTGTATACCTGCGAGGATGGCCATGATGCCAAAACCTGAACCGCCGGATGTGACGATATCCCCCGAGGTATTCCTTTCCCTGGCCAATCCGGATACCGGATGTCCAAAGTCCCAGAAGTATTTGAAGGTTTGCTGCTGCACTTTGGTCAGCAGGGCATCGTCGGTGATGGTGGGGAATTTGCGGGTTGAATCGATGCCGGCATTGAGCGAGAAGGTCAGTGTATTCTTCAGGGCGGCGTTGGCGGTCGATTGCAGGGCTGTAGAAAGGGTCAGCGTGTGCCTGGCAAATCCTTTTAAGGTCGTAGTAGGTTGCAACACCAGTACACTATCGCCCGTTGTATAGTTTGCCTGATAGGCTACCACTGCACCACCAGGTTCGCGCCATATAACGCCTTCGGCCACGGTGCTACGTTTGATGGGCGCAGAGAAGTTAAGCCGAACTACGGGACGGCCGCTGACATTGTATTCAAAACTGCCGTTGCTGACACCATTGACAGAAGCGGCCACATAGCTGAAAGTGGCCGGCGTAGGTGGTGCCGGATCATCACTTTTGCCGCAGGCTGCCAGTAGACCGAGCATGCCTGTTATCAGTACTATCTTAGGTACGATCATCTACCGTTATTTCGACTAAAAGGCCGCCGGCTATGGGCCGGCGGCCTTTATCATGAATAATTATCTTCCTTGTTTTTCCAACTGGAACAAGGAGATGAGCTCTGAACCGGAGAGTGCTTTCTTATACACCCTGAACTCGTCGAGCTTGCCCGTGTAGGTTTTCATCCAGGATTCCAGTCCGTTGAAGGGTGGATTGCCCAAGTGGTTCTGATATCCCCCGAGAATGAACCGCGTAGCATTCTTGAAGGCCAATGCACCCAATGGTACACCGGTAGACGCGGTCCTCTTGGATTCAGCATCTGTAAACCCTACTTTGTTGCCGTTGGCATACATGGCAAAGGTGGAAGTGGCCTCGTCGTAGGTATAGGCGATGTGCCGCCAGCCGCTGTACATATCATTGATCCGCTTGTCACCGGTGGTTTCCATCCAGTGTTCCGCATTGGGCACGGCGGGGGTCACGTTCTTTTCAAAGTGCACCTTCACCAGCATGCGGTTCTCAGAAGCACCTGCACTTTCGATCAGCATGAAAAAATTGCCCCAGAAGGAGCCATCCTGCTTGGCCACGGTGAAAACACCCTGCGCTCCATCGGGATGCTTTTCGGTATTGATCCACATCGATACGGTGTAGCTGGTGAGCGATGCCAGCGGGCCTGCATTGGCGAATGCAATGAAAGAACTATCACCCGCCTGGTAGGCTTGTCCTTTCTTGCCGGCAGTGAAACCGCCACCGCGGCCGGTGAGGGTACCGCCGGTTACGCCACCTTTGCTATCCGCGTAGGAGCCGTCGAGCGGCCAGTACGCTACGAGGTCTGCCGGAGCGATCTCGTTTGAGTTCGTGTAATTCCCGATGGGTGGCGGATCACCTTTGGGAAAATCATCTTCCAGCTCTGCCTTGGTACAGGCTGTAGCCAATACCATCAGACCGAGCGCTACACTGGCCAGGCGGCTGCTATTTTTATATTGCGTTGTCATAACAATCGTTTTAACCGATGATGATTAGTAATTGGGGTTTTGTGTGAGGCGGTTGCCACTGAGGTCACGTTGTATTTGCGGAATGGGAAACAACTCATGTTTTCCATCCACAAAAGCCTTTCCATGGGCACGCATGACGGTACCGGCACGTCCCTGCCGTACCAGGTCGAAGAAGCGATCGTGCTCCATGGCCAACTCTACCCGGCGTTCTTTCCAAACATTATCTACGGTGCCGGTGGTGGTGCCCAGGTTTCTTTTTGCCCGCAGCTCATTGAGCTTGGTCGTTCCATCGCCATTGCCCAGCCTGGCTGCCGCTTCTGCATAGATCAGCACGACTTCTGCATAGCGGAGTATCCTGATGTTCTTGGGCTTGTAATCTTTATCGGTATAGCCATTGCAGCTGGCGGTTTCCCGGAAGGGGCTATGATACGCTTTGTAGTTATAGCGCTGGTTCTCGACCGAGTCCTGGGTGGGAATGCGGAATCCATCCCACAGCAGGGTGCCTGCGTTGGCGCCACCGGTCGCATTGATGAATATAATGGTGCCTGCCCGGCGGGTATCACCCGGCTCGTAGGCGTTGGCGAGATCGGCTGACGGGGTATTGAGGCCAAAGCCAAGATCTCCATCATACTGGAGGCCATTGACATTGTTTCTCCAGGCAGCTTTGGAGCGGGGGCCCTGACCATTGCTGTATATCTGGCTTACGGCATCGCAGTTGGTTTGTCCGCGGTGTGTGCCGGTCTGTACTTCAAAGATCGACTCGCTGTTGTTGGCTCCTACTTCCCGGAACATGCCGGCATAGTCATCGGTCAGTGCGTACCGGCCCGACGTGATGACTGCGCTGGACAGGTCGAAGGCTTTCTGGTAATTCTTTTCATACAGGTATACCTTGGCCAGCAAACCCTGCGCAGCACCTTTGGTGGCACGGCCTATGGTTGCTCCTGCATCTCCTTTCACCGGCAGGTTGTCGACCCCGTATTGCAGGTCTTCTTCTATGAGCTTATAGATGTCGGCGGCTGAGGCCCTTATTTGAATTTCATCGCTGTTGACCTCTGCCGGTGTCAATACCCGCGTGATCTTGGGTACGCCGCCGAACATTCTTACGAGGTTGAAGTAGTACAGTCCACGGAGGAACCGTACTTCGCCCAGCAGCCGGCGCTTGACCGTTTCATCAATCGTACTGGTGTTCAGGATATCGATCGCTTTGTTGGTGCGGGCGATGGCCTGGTAATGACCCAGCCACAGGTTGTTGAAAATGTCATTGGCTGGTGTGAATGTGAAATTATCCAGCTGACCGCCTGCCGAGTAGTCGCCGGCCGTACTGCCTTTATCGGAGTTGTCAGAAGTGACATCGCCGGCAAAGGCCATTAGAAACCCAACGGTATTGTTTCCAAAGCCGCCAAAATAGAGCGTGTTGTACACCCCGGTCACCAGGTTGGTGGCCGCGTTGGGGTCGGTCAGTACCTGCTCTTCGGTGATCTGCCCCTGGGGCGGCACGTCCAGGAAGCTTTTACCACAACTCAATGCTATCAGCAGCGGCACAGCCAGCAGCAGCATCCATTTACCAAGTTGTTTTATCGTTCTCATATCAAATGCGTTTGTCTGAATGATTAATTAGAAACCAAGGTTTACACCCAATGCAAATGTGCGGGTGGTGGGATATACACCCAGTTCAATGCCCGCATTGAGCGTAGGCCTGTCGCCTGTTGGCAGCAACTCTGGTGTAAAACCGGTAAACGGTGTGATGGTGATCAGGTTCTGCCCGGTGAGGTATACACGCAGGTTGTTGATGCGCCATCTGTCGAGTGTCTTCTTCGGAATGGTGTAACCGATGGTCAGGTTGTTTAACCGCAGGAAGTCACCTTTCTCGAGGAACCAGGTAGATGCCGGCAGCTGACCGGTATGTGCCCTGGGCACGGGGGTATTGGTGTTGTTGGGCGTCCAGCGGTTCTTGGCTTCATACGCTTCGAGGTTGTCTCTGGCATCGATACCACGGGTCGCTTTTTTACCATTGTAGATCTTTCCGCCTGCGGTGCCATAGGCATTGAGGCTGAAATCGAAATCATTGTAGTCTACGCCAATGGTAAAGCCGTAGGTGATCTTGGGAATATAAGCGCCATGGTAGGTACGATCGAGGTCGTTGATGATACCGTCGGGTTTACCATCGGGGCCACTGATATCGCGGTAGCGAAGATCACCGATGCGGGCATCTTTCTGGGCGGAGGCATCTATCTCGGCCTGTGACTGGAATATGCCATCATCTTGCAGCAGGAAGAAGCTACCGATGGGCTGTCCATTGTCTGACTTGGTGATATTGCCCTGGCCCGATACAGCGCCTGCGAAGAGCGCCTGGCCGCCGTTGAGTCCAATGATCTCATTTTTGTTGTAAGCGATATTACCACTGATGTTGTAGGTAAGGTCGTTGGTGATCTTATCATTCCATCCCAGCGAGAGTTCCACACCCGCATTGCGGAAGTTGGCGGCATTTACGATGGCCTGTCCATCCTGATCGCCCAGGGTGGCTGGTATGTTTACATACACCAGGGCGTCGGTTGTTTTCTTGTTGTAGTAGTCAATTTCACCGCTCAGGCGTTTGCCGAGTGTGGTAAATTCCAGCCCTACGTTGTATTCTTCGGTGATCTCCCACTTTACGTTCTTGTCATTCAACTGATCGAAGGAGATGCCCAGTTGGCCTGTGCCCTGAAAATAATACGGCACGTTGATAGTGGCCAGCGAGTAATAGAGCGAGGTGGGAATGTTGTCGTTACCAACCCTACCCCAACTACCACGCAGTTTCAGGTTACTGAAGACATCCTGGTTGGCCATGAAGTCTTCGGCCGTGATATTCCAGCCGAGACCGACCGAGGGGAAATAACCCCAGCGGTTGTCGCTGCTGAAACGCGATGTACCATCTGCCCGGAAGGTGGCCGTGAGCAGGTAGCGGCTGTCGTAAGAATAATTGACCCGGCTGATGTAGGAGTTGCGTGTCCATTTATCGCCCGAGTTGGAATTGGTGATGGTGTTATCTGCGGTACCGGTGTTGAGGAACCATTGGTTCCTGTTTTCAGGTACGTCGCGGCGGCTGCCTACGAGGCTGCTGAAGCGGTACTGCTCGGAGGTGATGCCCACCAGTACGTTCAGGCTATGCTTATCGAATGTTTTAGCGAAGGTGGCCGTATTGTCCCATACCCATTTGCTGGCCTGGTTGGAGGTAGCGGTCAGCACGCTGTTTGTTTGCTGCTGGTTGCCGCCTGCTGTGAGGAAGGTAACGGTATCACTGCCGTACTTGTATTGGTAGGTGGTGTTCTTATAAAAATCCAGGTCGACACCCATGCTGGAGCGCAGGGTGAGCCAGTCGACGGGTTTATAATCCAGCGCGAAGGTTCCCTGGAGGCGGTTGCCGATGCCGTTGTTGTAGCGCTTTTCTAGTTGCAGGAGGGGATTGGCCACGTTGTTGGCGGCTGAGGTATTGCCATAGCGGTTGCCGATCTTGGCTGGTACATAGGGAGCGGCGCGGTAGGCATTGTTCAGCACATTGGGGTCTATATCATCGAGATCGAAGCGGCTGTAGGATACGAGGGTTGACAACCTCAGCTTGCTGGTGATCCTGTAGTCGTTGTTGGAACGAAGGGTAAAGCGGTTGAACTTATTCTGCTCTACGATGCCTTCTTCGGACAGGTAGCCTGCACTCAGGAAATAGGTCATCTTATCGTTGCCGCCGGACAGCGACACGTTGTGGTTCTGGATGAAGCCTGTGCGAAGTATTTCATCGAACCAGTCGGTTTGGTGGCCTGTGAGGCGGGATGCGGGTACGAGGCTGTCGCCACTGCCGTAGTAAACACTGGCTTCGTTGAGGTAATTGGCATATTGGTTGGGGCCAGCCATGTCGACCAGGCTGGTAGCTTCCCGTACGCCTACCGTTCCATCGTATGCTACTACCATTTTACCGGTACGCCCTTTTTTGGTGGTGATGAGCAATACGCCGTTGGCCGCCCGCATACCATAGATGGCGGTGGCAGATGCGTCTTTCAGCACATCCATCGTCACGATATCGGCAGAGTTGATGTTGCGGATATCATCGGTGATGACCCCGTCTACCACGTACAACGGATTGGCGCCACCGAGCATGGTGCCGGTACCGCGAACCCGTACTACGGGTAGGCTGTTGGGCTGTCCGGAACTGATGACCTGTACGCCAGCTACGCGTCCCTGCATGGCCTGGGTGGGTGTTTGCACTGGCTGCTTGGCCAGATCGGCTCCTTTTACGGAGGCGACGGAGCCGGTGAGGTCTCTTTTGCGTTGTGTACCATAACCTACTACGACCACCTGGTCGAGGGCGGAGGAGCTGGCATTGAGGGTAATATTGATGGTCGTTTGGGTACCCACCACGACTTCCTGGGTTTCGAAGCCTACGGAAGAAATGACCAGGGTGGCATTGTCGGGCACGGTGAGGGAGAAATTGCCGTTGGCGTCGGTAGCGGTGCCGGCGTTGGAGCCTTTGATCCGGACGGAGGCGCCTACGATGGGACTTCCGACGGAGTCGGTGACCTTACCCGTGACTTCGGCGGGCTGCACGACCATATCAGCGCGTTTCAGTACGACGAGCTTTTTGTTGAGTACTTCGTAAGTCAGTGAGGTGTTTTGCAACACCCGCTGTACCACGGACAGTACTTCTTCTTCCACTGCACTGATGTTTACTTTCTGCCCTGCCGTCAACAAGTTCTCATTGTATAAGAACCGATAATCAGTCTTCTTTTCTATCGCCGCCAGGACCTTTTTGATATCGGCGGATTGCATGTTGAGGGTGATCCGGGATTGCGAATAGACGCCGGCTGACACATGCAGACAACTAATAAGGAGTATGGCAACCGTCAACTTCATGATTAATGCGAGCTTTAATAGTCCAGGCCTCCCGAAGAAATCGGGAAAAGTCCTCTTTTTTTTCATACTTTAAGCTTTGAAAAGGGTTATCAAATGGTACGTTCAACTTTGCGAGGGTTGTAAGCATACCTTAATCTTTTTCGCCAACAAACGGGGTTCCGCGCCAACGGAATCCTGTTTGCTTTTCCGGATGTATTTAAGTGCTGTTCAATTGGTACATCGGCAGTCTGTTGTTTAGTTAGTAATCGCTATCTGGATATCGTTATCGACTTTCCCTGTATGCGGTAGGTAAAGGGGGAGGTAATGGCCAGTCCTCTTAATGCTTCTCCAATCGTTTCGTCTTCAAATACCCCGGTAAACCGCATGGCGGACACGTGTTCATCTGTTAACCGGATCGTGACGCCATACCAGCGTTCGAGCCTGGTGGCCAGCTCCGGAAATGATTCGTTCGTAAAGACCAGTTTGTTATCGAGCCAGGACGTTTCGGCATAGGTGCTATCGTCCTGCTGCGAAAGTCCTTTGATCACAACCAATGCATTGCGCTGATCTTTTTGACTTTTGGCTATGTTTTCGGTCATGGGCAAGGTGTCGTTGTTGTTGACGACGATCTTTTCATGTGGCTTCAAAATGATCTTTTCGGCTGGTCTGTTTTTTAACCGTACTTCTATACTACCATGTATCAGGGCAGCTTCGGCGGTTTTGTCGTTGGGGTAAGACCGCAGGTTGAATTGCGTGCCCAACACTTTTATATCCATTTGTGCCGTATGGATGATAAATGGTTTCTTTTCATTCCGCACTACGTCAAAATAACCTTCGCCCCATAAGGTGACCTCGCGCAGGGTAGTGTTGAACTCTTTGTCGTAGGTGAGTTTGCTACCCGCATTCAGCCATACCTGTGTGCCGTCTGGTAATTGGACCTTTGTCCGGGAACCATTTTTAGTTATGATCTCGCTGGGTTGGTTCTTTACTGTTGCGGTCTGTCGGCTGGCAGCCGAAGGGAGCATCATCCAGTAAAAAAACCATGCCGTGGCAAGTACGGCGGCCGCGATGCCCACATACTTCCAATAAATACCGCGGGGCTTTCGGGCCCCTTCCAGCAGGAATGCGTTGTCGTTTGGTGACTGACCGATGGAAACCCCTTGTGCGTTCATGCGTGCCAGGTGTTGCTGGTAGCCTGCTGCCAGGATCGCTTCCTCCAACGGCGATGAACCTTGCAGCCACAGATCCGTGATGGCCTGTACGGGCACATGGAGATCCGGGTGTGTTCGCAACAGTTGCTCCAGCTCCTCCAGCTCGTTGGCCGAGGCTTCCTGCGCCAATTTTCTCGCCACTAGTTCCCAAATTCGTTCAGTCGACATAGAGTGGTTGGTTGCCTGGTTGGTTAGGTGTCTTATTGTCAAGGAGCCTGAAACCTGATCAAATCCCCCAAAGGGTTATAAAAATTATTTTTCGGTGCAGGAAGCAATCATCGATGGACTTGCAGGAATGGCCAACGCGTGGTGACGTGCCAGGAAGCAAAGTTGCGAATAGAAGGGGTTATGGTTGTCGTCGGTTTCGTGACAAGTTTTGTCATTTTCCCGGTCATGGGTCATGGAAAGGATGGAGAACACGAAATAATTAGTAGGAATCGGGCGCTTCCCGCATTATTTTTGAGGTATACCAGGCGTTCTTACTTATGCCAACTATCTGCTCCATATCAGTTGTTGGTCGCCCTGGGGCCTCTCCTTACTGCCCGGCTGGGGGTACAAAATCACTCTCGGTTTACTCTAGGTTTACTTCCGGTTTACTCTCGCTTTACTTTTGGTTTACTTGAAATACGCGACAGCTACCTGCTATCGACGCTTTAGCTATGCTGTTGCCCTGCGGCATTCCCCCCAACAAGGGTAGGGCGTGTACACTGGTCGTTCAATATATTACGGGTAATAAAAAATGCCCCGCTTTGCGCGGGGCATTTTTTTAAGCTCTTATGTCAGCCGGACGGTGGGGTCCGGTACTATTATAATCCGCTGAGGGATAAGCCGATCTGGAATGGCCTTACATCTGGTCCAAACCCTTCTTTCACGAAAGCGTTGACCTGGTAGCTGGCGAAAATGCCCAGTGCTCCGTAGCCTGCCCGGGCAGTCAGCGACAGACGGGTTCCGTTGAAATAACGCTTGGATTTTTCTTTCATCGTGTAAGCGTTGATCGTGTTACCTGTCCGGGACTGCAGGGTTTTACCTTTTACGTGTGCGCTCAGCATGGTACCGACTTTACCGCCCACGGCAAATTTCCAGCTGCGGTTGGTGTTTTCGGGGTTTGACACGAAACGCAGTTCGATGGGCGCTTCGGCAAATGTGGTGTTGAGCTTGTATTTTTTAAAGTGGTTGGTATCGGCCAGGTTGCGGAACCCGAGGGTATTGCCGCGACGACCGGTGATGTCGATCTCCATTTTATCGAAATACATGTTATCGCTGCCTACGCCTACACCGATACCTACGCTGAAGCGGGGATCGCTTTTGAAGGGCAGGTCGAACATGAAATATACGTTGAAGGTGCGGGGCAGGCCTTTTGTGTTGATGGTATCTGGTATTTGGCTCCAACTGTTGTATCCGAGTTGCAGCATAAAGTGGTCGTTGGGCCGGTTGGTGAGTTTTACCTTACTCCAATCTCTTTTTTTCTTGGGTTCGGCGGCTGTTTTAGTGCTGTCCTGGGCCATTACAGCAGTCATAGAGGCCAGGGCAACGAAAAGCGTCAGGATTTTTTTCATACCAGATAAATAATTGATCAAATGTATCCTACGAACGGTTAATGAAAGGTTAAGGTTAAAAAAATGCCCATAGCGTAGGCTACGGGCATGTATGAAGGTGGGCCCTGTTGGTATCGAACCAACGACCCCCTGATTATGAGTCAGATGCTCTAACCGACTGAGCTAAGGGCCCTCTCCGACAGGAGAAAATATGTAAAAAAAGAACTGATCGAAATTAGTGCCTTTAGCTGTGGATCGCTGTTATACTTCTACTCGCTAAAGGGGACAAAGAAAGCGCCGGGATTTCCGGCGAGTGGCAAAATTAGAGAAATTAGATTACTATGGGGAAGAAATCTACTTTATTTTTTGATTTACCTTGTGCAGGCAGCTATGGACGAGCGATGATGGTCTTTTATTAACGGTTGCTATGTTGAAGCTTGCTCATATCCCGGAAATCCAGCGTCGTATTGCGTTGTATGACGATGAGGTGGCATATAAAGAACTGTTTTGCCTGTTCTATAAGCCGCTGCTCCGGTTTGCCTATACTTTCAGCCACTCCCACGAGATGTCGGAAGAGATCGTATCGGATGTTTTTATCAGCATCTGGCAACGCCGCTCCTCGCTCGAAGCCATCCACAACCTCAAGGTATACCTATATATAAGTACCAAGAACACAGCCCTCAAGTATCTGCTAAAGTATCAAAAACAGGTGTCTATCACCATCGACGACCTGCAGGTAGAGCTGGAAAGCCACTACAATAATCCCGAGCAATTGATGATGACGGCCGAAATGCTGGCCCGGGTAGAGCAGGCGATCACCCACCTGCCACCGCGGTGCAAACTCGTTTTCAAGCTGATCAAGGAAGACGGATTGCGGTACAAAGAGGTCGCCGAAATTTTAGGGATATCGGTAAAAACCATTGACAACCAGCTAGCCATCGCTCTCGGCAAGATCGGAAAAGCGCTCAATGTGAACCTGCAAAAGGTGGTCAGGTTTTGAGCAGCGCCCGTAAATGGGTAATCCGACGCTCTTCGGGCCTTCCGGCGAGTCAAAACGTGCATTGCCATTTTAATGGTTATTTTTGCACTCAAATATTTTAGTCGTTGTTAGAGAACAAGAACATTATTCAAAAAGAAGAGAAAGCGGTACTGGCCGGTCTGGTATACAAGACGCAAACGGAAGAGCAGGTAAAAGAATACCTCGAAGAGTTGGCATTTTTGGCAGAAACCGCCGGCGCCACCGCCGTGAAACGTTACATTCAGAAGTTGCCGCACCCCGATAGCAAGACTTTTTTGGGGAAGGGTAAGCTGGAAGAGATCAAGACCTTCATTACGGGAAGGGATATCAACCTGATCATTTTTGACGATGAGCTTACCGGCTCGCAGATCAGTAATATCCAGGATGCCATCGGCATCAAGGTGATCGACCGGTCGGATCTGATCCTGGACATTTTTGCCCGCCGCGCGAAAACCGCCCAGGCAAAGATCCAGGTGGAGCTGGCGCAATACCAATACCTGATGCCACGCCTGAAGGGTATGTGGAAACACCTGGAACGCCTTGGTGGTGGTATCGGTACCCGTGGTCCCGGTGAAACGGAGATCGAAACGGACCGTCGTATCGTCAAGGAAAAGATCGCGTTGCTACGCAGAAGACTGGCGGAGATCGACAAGCAATCTTTCATTCAGCGTAAAGACCGGGGTGAATTCATCCGCGTGTCGCTCGTGGGCTATACCAACGTGGGCAAGTCGACGATCATGAACCTGCTCAGCAAGAGCGATGTATTTGCCGAGAACAAGTTGTTTGCCACGCTTGAAACGACTACCCGCAAGGTGGTGTTTGAAACGACGCCCTTCCTGCTCAGTGATACGGTTGGGTTTATCCGCAAATTGCCGCACCACCTGGTGGAGAGTTTCAAGAGTACACTCGATGAAGTGCGTGAAGCGGATATCCTGCTGCATGTGGTAGATATTTCTCATCCGCAGTATGAAGACCAGATCAATGTGGTAAACAGTACCCTGCAGGAGATGGGCGCTTATGACAAGCCGGTGATCACCATTTTTAATAAAATGGACCTCTACGAAAAGAACACGTTTGACCCGTGGCTGGAAGAAGAGGTAAAGGGGGAGATCCTGAAAGAGCTGAAGGAAAGCTGGCAAAACACCTTACAAGGTAATTGCGTATTTATTTCTGCCCTGGAAAGGCGCAACCTCGACGAGCTGCGTGCAACGATCCTCAACAAGGTGAAGGACCTGTACCTGATCCGTTATCCCTACAAGACCAATTACTTCTAGTCTTACGCATAGACATCCCGGGCTGCGCCCGGGATGTTGCTTTTGTACTATTCAACGCATGGCTGACAAAAAATACATCTGGCACCTGATCGCCGCCAGCGAAGCGGAACTTTTTCTGAACACCAATAACATGTCGGTGGTGGAGGTAAAAGGCAAGAAGATCTGCGTAGGTAAATTTGACAATGCGCTTTTCGGTTTTGCTTATAAATGTCCACATGCGAGCGGCATCATGGCCGACGGTTATATCGACGCCTTGGGCAATGTGGTTTGTCCGCTGCACCGCTATAAGTTCAGCATCAAGAGTGGGCGCAATACCAGTGGCGAAGGATATTACCTGAAGACGTATCCCATCGAGCAACGTGAAGAAGGTTTGTTCGTAGGGTTGCCTGATCAGGGACTCTTTGGTTTGTGGTAATGCGTGTTGGCGATACTTCTCCCTGTTGATTTATATCTGCGCGCATCAGGCTCCCGTTATCTTATCGCATTCTTATTTCTGCGTTAACTTATTGTATCTACTCCCTGCGGGCTGACCTCTCAACTGTAGAGAAAAGGACTGGAGCTGTCGAAGGATGCTGCCCAGTGGTCGCCTTTAATGCAACATTAATCCTATCGTGATATTGGGGTAATAAGCAAGCTTGATTTTTGGTGACATCCGTATACGTTCACCAAACTCAAGGCTATGGACTTCTGGGAAATACTCGAGGCTGTCGACAAAAATATTTTCTCCTTCATTCATGCCGAAGCGTCAACACCCGCGCTGGATGGGTTTATGAAATTGCTTCGCAATGCAGCGACCTGGGTTCCTTTGTATGCCTTTATGGCTTACTGGGTCATCCGGTTTCATCGAAAATATGCGTGGCAATTCATCCTGCTGACGGTGGCTTGTTTTGCCGTTACAGATTTCGTGAGCGCCAGTATCATCAAGCCCTGGGTAGGCAGGCTACGTCCTTGTTACGAGCCCGACCTGCAATCGATCATTCGCGGCCTGGTTGGTTGTGGTGGTCAATATGGTTTCCCTTCGTCTCATGCTTCCAATCATTTTGGGCTTGCCACTTTCTGGTTCCTGACCATACAACGGATAGCTGGCAAAAAATGGTTCATTCTGTGGGTGTGGGCTTTCGCCGTTTGTTATGCGCAGGTCTATGTGGGCAAACATTATCCACTCGATGTGATGGGTGGGGCGCTGTTGGGCGTTGTTACAGGATCCACCTGTGCCTGGTTCTATGACCGGTGGTTGTTTCCCGAGCGGCGTAAATCGAGTTACCAACCTATGCCCGGACTTAGTTCATAATTTCTTTACGCCGTCGTTTTACCTTTAGGCCCTCATGCGCAATACTCCTTCTGTACGTGCTACCGACAACCGGTATCAGCTATTGATGTATTTAGCCGTTCTGGTCAACCTGAGCGGCTTGTTCATTACCATACTCGGGCCTGATGGCGCGCTGTATGCATCCATTGCGAAGACGATGGTGCAAAGGAACAATTACATCGAGTTGTTTGGGGAAGGCAAGGAATGGCTCGACAAACCACACTTTCCCTTTTGGATAACCGCGTTATCGTTCAAGGCTTTTAGGTTTACCAGCTGGGCTTATAAACTGCCGGCTATCGCATTTTTGTTGATGGGGGCACGCTATACCTGGTTACTGGCCAGGGATCTCTATGGTGAAAAAGTGGCCTGGTGGTCGGCGATCATTTTATTGACGGCAGAACATATTATCTTATCCAATAACGACGTTCGCGCAGAGCCCTATCTTACCGGACTGATCATTGCCAGTGTGTACCATTTTTACCGGGCGGCTTATGGTGGCAGCTATTGGCAAGTAGTGGCGGGGGCTTTGTTTGCCGGTTGTGCGATCATGACCAAAGGGCCTTTTGCGATTGTGCCGATCGGGGGAGCGATCGCTGCGGACCTGTTGTTAAAAAGGAACTGGAAGCAGGTATTCCACTGGCGCTGGGTTGTGGCTGCTGTATTAATCTGCATGTTTATCACTCCTGAATTGTATTGCCTATGGTATCAATTCGATGCACACCCTGAGAAGGTGGTATTTGGCAGAACGGGCGTATCGGGCATCAAGTTCTTTTTCTGGGATAGCCAGTTTGGCCGGTTTATGAATACCGGACCAATCAAAGGTAAGGGTGATCCATCCTTCTTCCTGCATACCACCTTATGGGCCTTCTTACCCTGGTCGATCTTGTTGTTCGTGGCTGTGGGGAGAAAGATCCGTGCAGGTTTCAGGGAGGTGGCTGCCATTGAATGGATCACCCTGGGGGGCGCCCTGCCTTGTTTCCTGTTGTTTTCGGCATCGCGGTTTCAGTTGCCGCATTATATCAATATCATATTCCCCTTTTTCGCTATCCTGACCGCCCAGTTTGTGTTGGGAGAACTCAAGCCGGGCATGCAAAGGTTTGTACGTGTTGTGCAAACCGTGATCATCGTGTTGCTGCCAGTATTGGCGGCAGGTGTACATTGGTTGTTTCGTCCGGGGCATACGATCGAGTTGATGGTAGTAATCGTGCTGGCTGCGGGACTTGCTTTCTATCTGCGCCCCGTGTTGTCCAGGGGGCCCGGTGTTCTGTATATGCTGGCCAGAACGGCACTGGTAGCAGTTGTGATCAATCTTTACCTGAACCTCGTCTTTTATCCCGCCTTGCTGAAATATCAATCGGGTAGTGAAGCGGCGTTTGTGGCAAACCAACAATACCCTGGCATTCCAGTCGTACAGATCGGTGTTTATTCGTATGCCTGGGAGTTTTATGCTGCTGCTCCATTAACGACATTGCAGCAATTGAGTGACACGTCGCGACTGGTGCAACGGCCTGTCGTGGTGTATACGCCTGTAGAGCTGGTTTCAGCGGCTGGCTGGCAGCCGCTGAAAACCTTTGATCATTTTCACGTAAGCAGGTTGACGTTTACCTTGCTCAACCATGCTACGCGGTCTGCTGCCGTAGAGCACTATGGATTGTACCTGTTGCGGTAGTGTTTGCTACTGGTCGGCTGGGGTGCTGCCTCATATCAGCGCCCGGTCAATCTCCATTTTGATCATGGGGGCCACGTGATAATAGGCGGCGATGCATTCATTGATCATCGGGACAATCTCCTTCAGCCCTTGTTGGTTACGGGCGCTGGTTTCGATGGTGGTCATTATTTCGTGCAGGTCTTTTACCTGTATGATACCGAGGCTGCTTTTGAGCTTGTGCGCGAGCTCCACTACGCCTTTCCAATCTTCTTTTATGGCCAACTGCTTCAATTCATCGAGGCCCGCAGGAACCGTGTTCTCAAATACGGTATGGATCTCCCGGATGGCTTTGTCATTATTGAGTTGCATGAGCATGGAGATATCGAACACGGGGTTATCTGCTACGGGTGATTTCATGAACGTTTGTGGGGCATTGGCATCTTTGCGTAAGAGGAATCGATCGAGGCAACGGCGCAGCTCTTCCGGCGCGAATGGCTTGGCGACATAATCATTGGCACCGATCTGCAGACAACGTGATCTTTCGTTGCGCAGTACGCTGGCTGTTAGCACGACAATAGGCACATTGAGTTTGAGTTGCCGGCGAATGTAGTCGGTGGCCTGAAAACCGTCCATCACCGGCATGTGCAGGTCCATCATGACCAGGTCTGTCTTGTTTTTTTCCAGCCACCGTACGGCGTCACGACCATTCTCCACGACGGTTGTGTCGATATGATATTGTTCGAGGTTATATTTCAGTACGCGCTGGTTGACGTCATTGTCTTCTACGATGAGCACATGGTGGCCTGAATAGTTGTCCAGCTCACTACGCTGTGGTATGGCTTGCGTATTGCCGCGAGCGACTTCTTCTTTAGTAGAAATGGCAAAGGGCAACAATATGGTGAAGGTTGTGCCTGCACCGGGTTTGCTGGCCACATCGATGCTTCCTTTCTGTAACTCTGCCAAACGTTTGGTGATGGCGAGGCCAAGGCCTGTACCACCAAAACGGCGGGTGGTATCGGAAGAGGCTTGTGAGAAACTTTCAAAGATGAGGTCCAGTTGTTTGCTGTCGATACCAATCCCTGAATCGCTGACCTGGAAATTGATGATGGCTGCTTTATCCTGTCGTTCCCGTACATTGATCTCCAGGCTTACATATCCTTGTTCTGTAAACTTGATGGCGTTGCTCAGCAGGTTGTTGAGTATCTGGCTGAGACGATGGGGATCGCCCAGGAGGTATATCGGAACACCAGGGTGAAGGAGCGTTGAAAAGGTCAATTGTTTTTCAGCAGCCTTCATGCGGAAGGTGGCATTGATGGTTTGCAGCACTTCTTTGAGATCGAAAGGAATTTTCTCGATGCTGATCTTGCCCGCTTTGATCTTGGAGAGGTCGAGGATATCATTGATCAGCACCAACAGGTTATCTGACGACTGCTTGATGATGTGCACGTATTCCCGCTGCTGTTCGCGCAGGGGTGTTTGCATGAGGAGGTTCGTCATGCCCAGGATACCATTCATGGGGGTGCGGATCTCGTGACTCATGTTGGCCAGGAACTGCTCCTGCAGGGTTTCTGCAGACTCCGCCTTCTGGCGGGCAGCAATCATTTCCTGTCTGGCTTTGACGGACTCGGTAATGTCTTTCATGAAGCCGCTCAGTCCGATCAGGTTATTGTCTTTATCGTACAGCGGGAATTTGATCGTCAGCATGTGGTGCTCGCCGTCGGCGAGTTGCAAGACATCTTCCAGTTCGACCGACTTGCGGTTTTGCAGCACTTCTTTATCGGCGGTATCGTACCGTTCGGCCGACTGTCGGTTGCTCTGTACCTGGTACACCGTTTTGCCGATGATATCTTCGTCGGCGAGGCCGAATACTTCCCGGCACTGCCGGTTGGCTACCAGGTAACGCCCTTCCAGGTCTTTGACGTAGATCATCAACGGTGCGTTGTCGAGGATGGCTTGTATGCGGTATTGGTATTCTTTCTGTTCGGCTTCGATCTTTTCGAGCTTCTGTCGTACCAGTTCCTGTTCTGTAACGTCTTTTACCACACATTGAAAACCCACAGCTCTCCCATCGCGTTCTAACAGTATTGCATTTTGCTCTACCCACCGGATGCCATTGTTTTTGTATATGATCGGGAATGTGAGGGTAGTCTCGCGGATGCGGGCCTGGAACTGTTCGTAATAGGCGGCGGCGACTTTCGGGATATGGTCGGGCGGAATAAGCACGGAGAAATGTTTTCCCAGCAGCTCTTCCGGAAGGTATCCCGTTAATGTTTCGACCTGTTTGCTGATGAAGGTGAAGTTGCCCTGGATGTCGGCGGTATAGGTAATGACGTCGGCGTTCTCTACAAACTCGCGGTATTTGGCTTCGCTTTGCATCAACTCTTCTTCTGCTTTGCGGCGTAGTTGAATATCCCTGCTGAGGCGATAAAGAAGAATGCCGATAAATACCAATACGGCTATTGCGCCGATGATGGAGGTGCGCAAGGCCTGGCGGCTGGACTCCCGAAAGCGGATGATGCTGTCTTCGAGCAGGAGTTCCTGGGCTGCTTTCATGGTGGCGAGACTTGATGAGATCTGGTCCATCAGTTTTTTGCCCCGCAGGCTGGCGGTGAGGTGCATGGCGCTGTCGATGGAGACCTTGCGCGCCTGCACGATCTCTTGCTGGAAGGCGTCTTTTTCGTTGATGAGCCGGGTGATGGTATGGAGTCGCTGAATCTGGTCGATATTGCTAGCGACCAGGCTGCGTACACTGTCGATGCTGGCGGCGATGATTTTGTTGTATCTAGGCAGGTGGCTGATAAAAATATAGTCACCGGTGATGGTGTATCCCCGAACGGCGGATTCTTTGGAGGTGATGAGGATCTGAACGGTGTCGAGTGCGTTGATGACACTGTTGTTGTGGGTAAGCAGCTGCTGGGCTTGTTGGGCACGACGCCGGTCTTTTGATGCTACGCCCAAAAAGAAGGCTACGCCACCGATAACTATCACTATGACAAATAATATAGACCTGTATGCCTTCATGGATGATTGGGCTTATTAATTCATGGCTTGAACGGTGGGACGGGATCAGATAGGAAGTTACTATAATTTGTTGTGTATGATGGGGTATTGCAGGGGGTGGCGGAGTGAAAATATTTTCTGAAAAAAAACGTCAAAAGGAATTGGAGATTTAAATAAATTCCTATTTTTGCAACCCCTTACAGGGACATGCGTTGAAAGGATGGCTAAAGTCCTGACATTCATTCCGAAAAAGGGGTAAGCCAGGTACCTAAAAAGGTCAATTTGGCAAACAAATTCCTCCTTAGCTCAGTTGGTTAGAGCATCTGACTGTTAATCAGAGGGTCTCAGGTTCAAGTCCTGAAGGGGGAGCTTAAATATCAAGAACTTAGAAGGTCGCGTCAGCGGCCTTTTTTGTTTTTTGCCAGCAATTTCCAACTGGTGCTTGCAGCCCTGAAAAACTTACGGGATAGATGAAAAGGTTACCCGGAGAAACTTGCCTTTATTTTAAACGGAAGTAAGGGCTATCGTGGATGACCAAACAGACCAGATTATGATTACACCGGGAACGGAAGAATAGTTAATGTGCCTTAAAATTAATGCAAATTGATTAGGTCTTACACCGCGCTAATTCCTGCCAACAACTACGAGGTCTCGTTCAACTCCCGAAAATCAATTCGCAGAATAGCGCCCACACGCAGGATTATACCAGCAACCAACGGATAGCCTAACCGGCGCCAATCACTCAATTTATCTTCCAGCTACACGAATAATACCCGGCTACACACCCATAGCCGATAACTTGCTGCCTCATTAACGCTCTATACCGGCTTAACATCGTACACTATCTGCTACTCTGAAGTGCATGACGTAGGCGGGCGTGTTTAAATAGAGACAACCAATGAAATACTTACTAATTATTGCCCTTCTAGCCTGCTCAGTGACAGTCCATGCTCAGTCGCACAAACACTTATACACGCAGGCAGAGAATGAAAGGCTATTACGGCTACTGGACTCCACTCACCAGGCCTTGTTGAGCATAGTCAGCCGGCTTTCTGAGCAGCAGTTCTCCCACCACGTCGACATCGTCTCCTGGTCTGCGAACGATATAGTCGAACACCTGGGCCTCATCGATGAGGGCTACATACGGGAATTGTGGTTTACATTGGCTCAACCGGTTTTTCCAGACAGCTACGCAGACTCGACAAAAGGGGGTGACGAAAAAGCGATGGCCTATGCTACTCAACCTGAAAAAGGCAGAGCCAGGGGAACCAATTTGCCCAGGAACCGATACTGCGATAAGCAAACCTGTGTGCGCATTTTTACCGAAGCCAACGAGTTGGCCAAACAGTTTTATATCGCAAATGCGTCAAAAGACCTGAGAAGACAATATGTTTTCAGGATAGATAGCAAAGGCGTTCGGAGCATCAAAGATGCTCATCAATTGGGCTTGCTGCTTGTCGCCCATCGTATGAGGCATATCGATCAGTTAAAAAGGATCATAGCAGATCCCAGGTTTGCAAAGGCCGATTAAAAGACACACTAATATCTCAACATTCTTTACCTGGATCACCAGGAGATAAACTTATTACACAACTTTCAAATAATGCAGATTACAATCGGGGCTTACAGAAATTGCCAATAAGCCCCAGCACCTCCTCAAAGTTCGTTTCCAGCACCCAATGGCTGCCCTCGATCATATGCACTTCGGCATTGGGCAGGTCCCGCTTATAGCAGGCAGCTACTTCAGCATTAAAGAACGGATCATACTTCCCCCATATTACGATGGCACGCGGTTGGTGCGTGCGGAAATACTCCTGAAATACAGGATACATCGCCATGTGGTTCTTATAATCGCAATTGAGTTCATACTGCATGTCTATATTACCCGGCCGCTTCATGGATTCCCAATCCAGCAGGGGCAACTCCGGACTGATGGCTGACAACAAATGCGCTGGTACCCCTGCCGTGTATTGCCATTTCACTCCTTCCTCACTGAGGAACCCATACAGCTTTTCCTTCTTTTCGGGTGTGGGATTGGCCCAGTACGCCCGCATCTCATCCCATATCTTTTCAACGCCTTCCTCATAGGCATTACCACTCTGCACAATGATGCCTTCAATCTTTTCCGGATGATGAATACACAGCTGAAGACCAACAGGGCACCCATAGTCATGCAAATAGATTGTAAAGGACTTCAACCCAATCGCCTCTGTAAATTGGTTCATGCAGGCGCCTATCTTCTTAAACGTATATTCGAACTCCTCCGGGGACGGGAATCCACTGAACCCAAACCCGGGAAAATCAGGCGCCACCAGGTAATACCTGTCTGACAAAGCCGTCATCAGGTTTTTAAACATGATCTAAGAGGTGGGAAAACCAGGCAGTAGTAATAGCGAAGGATTATTGCTGTCTCCAGCCTCCCGGTAGAAGATGTCGACCTGGTCGACCTTTATCGTTCGGTTATAGATTTGATGGCCCATAACCAGGAAGCATCAAAGACTGTGCCCCCCAGCCGTTAGTGTGGTTACCACGACAAGTTTATTTTTCAATAGACCTGCGCCATCAATCAGGCTTATCGTTACGCGTCGTAGCTGCAGCGACCTCAACCGGCAGGTCGGATTCCAGAATATCTGCCCCCTGCTCAAAAATACTCCGGTAAGCCACAGCACGCTCTTCCACCGAAGCCAGCTTATCGTATACCGGTGCAGCTGAGATCATACACATCACCCCACGGGCATGCAGCAGATCAAACATCATTTTATTGGCCGGCTTATTCTCCGAACCTATATATGCAATCATATTCTTCCAGGGAACGGCAGCAGCCTCATAGGCCTTTAACGCTTCCTCTGTTTTCACAAAAGCCGACATCATCAGCTGCGCATCCACATCGTAATAGAATTTTGCCTGCTCTGCATTGTGTACAGTCACCATCACAAAACTGGTAGCATTGTTTTTCCGGATGATATCCGCTGTCATCTGCAAGGGTACATCTTTCTTGTCCAGGTTAAGGATAGTTTTACCCCGTGCCCAATCAATAGCCTCCTGCAGCGTCGGTATCCGGTATTGAGTGGTTTTGCCGTCTTTATCTTTCAAACGTAGCTGCTTCAATTGTGCATAGGTATAATCGGACAATTTGCCCGTGCCGGTAGTTGTTCTGTCCAGGGTGGCATCGTGCAGCAATACGATCACACTGTCTTTCGTAAGCCGTGGATCTATTTCAAAAAATGCGGGCGTATGCCTCAGTACATACGCAAAGGTCTCAATGGCATTTTCAGGATAGCCTGACAGGTAGCTTCCCCGGTGCCCGCTGATGATCTTCTTACTACCATTGGTATACTTAAAAAAGGCATGCAGATCTGCGCTACTCTTGATTGGCAATATGTTTAATTGAGCCTGCACTACCGAGCCCACCAATAGCCCCGCCAGGAACAACCCTGCTTTTACATTATACCCTTTCATTTAACGGAGTTTTGAATTCAACAATTCAAGTGTCAATACCCCCTGACCGTCTAGGGTAAAGCACGTGATGGAAGAGTTTTGCTGTACCAGCTGGCGGTAATTCCGCAGCGGCATGCCCAGCCTGTAAGCCAGGTACAACCTGTTGATGCCGTTGTGCGCCACCACCATAATATTCCCCACAGTATGTTGCTGCTGAATGGACCGAAAAAAATCATCGACCCGCTCTACAATCTCAGTGCCTGTTTCACCCGTACCGCCAGCGCGATAAACCGCGGGGTCGCTCATCCAGTTCACCCACAGCGACTCATTCTCCGCAATGAATTCTTCTTTTGTTTTTCCTTCCCAATTTCCAAAGTCCGCTTCTATCAGCCGCTCATCTTTAATGGGATCTCTTCCGGATGCCAGGCAAGCTGTGTTTGCGGCTCGTTGCAAAGGAGAGGAATAGACGGCCGCAAACTCAATGCCTTCCAAATGCCGCTTCACTTCCTGCGCCTGTCCTAAACCTTTATCGGTCAACGGAATATCCGTGCGTCCGCAATAGCGATTGTTGTCTGCATTGTAGGCCGTTTCACCATGTCGGAGTAAAAAGATCTTTAGCATGATTAGTCCAGTATTTTTCTTGCTTTCAGTTCCTGAATAAATAGATCGTATTTATGGTCATACGCGATGACCAACTCGGCCTCTGGCTGTATGATTGTGTCTGGCTTCACCATCACCGCAGCGGCCTCCTGCAAAGATCCATAATGACTACTGGACGCCGCCAGTATAGCCGCACCTGCGGCCCCCGATACGTTTTGCATTTTGCAGACAGGCACCTTGCTAACGCTGCTCCTGATCCGCAACCAGGTATCGCTGTTGCTACCACCACCGGCTGAGAAAATCTGCTCTATCTTTTCCCCAGACAATGTAGAGATCCTTTCATAAGCATACCGCTCTATAAATGCGACCCCTTCCATACATGCCGCAAATGTTTCCACATCGTCCCCTTCAGGCCAAAAACCAACCGCCTGTGGCGCCACGAAGGGAAACCGCTCCCCCAGCTGTATCAACGGCCAGGCCAAGGATGCGGCGGGTAAATGAATCCCTGCATCCCTGCCTAGCTGCAGCAGGTCTTTACCGGCGAACAGCTTGCTCACCCAATCGGCGCCGGTGTTGCTGGCTCCTCCAGGCATCCAGTAGCCAGCGGGATGGCGGTGATTGTAAATAACGCCAGACGGATCCTGTACCGCCTGCGTGGTAACTCCTTTGATAACGAGGGTCGTTCCTATGGTCGTATTCCATTGTCCGGGACTGACTGCCCCCGATGCGATTTGAGATGCACAGCCGTCTGTAACACCTGTTGTCACCACGACACCCTCCGGCAATCCCCATTGCGCAGCCAGCGCTTTTTTTACCACACCGATTGCCTCACCGGATGGTCTTACCTGCTGCAACCATTCTTTTCTAATGCCGACCTGCTCCCCAATATAGCTTGGCCATTCATACCGATGAATGTCATAGCCGGATTTCATCGCATTCGTATAATCGGTAATTCCATATTCACCACATAGTCTGCCAGTGACAAAGTCGGCAGCATGTACAAACTTTCTCAATACAGGCACCTGATCGGGATACTGTTCGAGAAACCACCACATCTTGGGCAAACCGCTGGAAGCATTGTAAGCCGTATACCCCTCTTTCACGGCCTGTTCAGCAATTTGCTTACAGAAAGCTGCCTGCTGCGCAGACCGCGGATCGCTGTACATGATCGCCGGATGCAAGGGATTGTTATCTCCATCCAGGGGGATTATGGTGCCAGACGTAGAAGTCACTGCCGCCGCTTTTATCCTTTCTAAACGAATATCCGTTTTCACCTCCCGCAACAACGCCGGGATCAATCGACAGCAAGCCTCCCACCACATAAGTGGCGACTGCTCTTCGCGGTAACGCGCATCCAATGAAAACACTTCCTCTACAGCTCCATATTGCTGTCCCAACTCATCTATCAATACCACGCGCGCTCCCTGCGTTCCAATATCGACTCCTATAAAATATACCCGACTCATTTCATTTCCTGTTTTAACTGATGGCCCTGAACTGCTCCCTGGCCAGCTTCCATTGTTCGTAAAAAGCCCTGTATTTCTCTGCTTCTTTACCGATGGGCATCGAGCTCTCCTGTACCGTTGCTGCAGTTTGCCCGTCGTTGCCGAGTGCTTCCTTACAAAGCAAAGCGGCCCCTACTACTGAAGCCTGTTCAAATCCATTCCGCACCCGCACTTCCTTGCCGGTAATAGCCGCAATCAGTCCACGCAGGGTTTTACTTTGTAATCCACCCCCACAAGCCCAGATATGCGGCTCGTCATGGCCCGACACTTCCGCCAATACCCGATAATTCTCCGCGATGGAGAAAGCAATGTCTATCAGCGTAGCCCACACAAAACTGCTTCGACGCAGTTCATGCGTGACAGGCACCGGAAAAATAAACCCACCCCTGGTTACTGGTTTTGTTTCACCAGCCACCAACGAACCCAGGGACGCCACACATACCCGGTGTGCATCCGCAGCCAACTCTTGCTCAATCACTTCGTAACCTTCATTGGGATAGAACACCTCTTTCAACCGCTGGTAGTTCAACCCGGTAACACCCGCATTGGCTTCAAACACAAACCGGTTTTCCGCTATGTCCCGGCTTGTCCAGGTTCTTTCCTGTTTATCCAATATATAGTTTCCTTCCAACTTAACTACCGGTGTAGTGGTGCCTGAAACAATGACCACATCGCCCACGGAAGGTCCGGTGCTTTTGATGGCGAGCTGGGTGTCGCCACCACCGGTCACAACAAGGGCGCCCGGCGTCAATCCCCATGCTTCAGCAACATCCTCCTTGAATGAGCCCAAAACACTGCCGGATTGCGACAACGGGGGCAAGGCATCCGGTGAAATATTAAATAGCGCACTAAGCTCATTGCTCCACTGGCCTTCCGCCACATCATACAACAATGTTTCTGACGCTTGCGAATGCTCGTACACCGCAACGCCACTCAGTTCCCAGGCGGCCCAGTCACTGATGCTGAGAAAGAAAGATAATTCACTCCACATCTCACGTCTCCGCTCCCTTGTGCCGACCAACTTATAGGCGGAAAATAACGAGGTTGGATAACGGCCTGTCTGCTGGTATATTCTGCTTTTATCTGTATACGTGTTTTCCCACTCCCGGCCGCGGTGATCAATATTGGGCAATCCGACGACCGCCCTGCCCGACTTGTTTACCAGTACAATGCCTTCGCGCTGACTGGTGGTCGTGGCCGCTTTTATCATCACAGCTCCTGCCTGTTTCATGGCCTCAGCCGTGAGGTCTTTCAGTTGCGCCAAAAGCTCGTCTGGCTTGAAGTAGATAGAATCCTGGTACAGCTCGTCACGGTAGTAACGGATATCGGCTCTTGCTACCTCCAGTATTGCTCCTGCCGGAGATACGATGGCCGAACGCACGTTGCCCGTTCCAATATCAAGCACCAGGTATGCCTCCTGTTGTATCATCCACTTATTTTTATCGTTGAATATTTGATGACAAAATTTCTTTATTGGCCAACCGGCTCGCGCTATGTGTGCCGTGAACGAACCACGCTACCAGCACTTCATTCAAGATGCGCACATGGTGATCCTCTACTTCATGGGTAGCGCCTGCGATATGCGGTGTTGGCAGCACATTGGGCAGATCAATTATTTTATAATCCAGCTCATCCGGTGGCTCGTTATCAAAGACATCCAGGATGGCCCCGTTGATCTTATTGCTTGCTAACGTAGTATACAAGTCATTTCTATTCACCACCACCGCGCGGGCTGTATTTACAAAAATCGCATCCTGTTTCATCAGGTCAAAGTAACGGCGATCGATCATCCCCTTCGTGTCATCTGATACCGGCAGGTGCACCGAAACGATATCACAGGTAGCAAACAATTCTTCCAGGCTTAGTTGGTGGTAGGCAGGAAAGGCAGCCGCGTCTACATAGGGATCATAGTACGCGATAGCGCAAGGATAATTTTCTACCAGCCGGGCAATGAGTTGGCCAATAGCACCAAAACCTACCAGGCCAATCTTTTTGCCCGCCAGCTCATTACCCTTAAACTCCAGGTAGGAAGTATGGGCTCCTGCATTCCAACCACGGTCACGCAGCCAATTGACGGCGGGCAGCGTTTTCCGCATATAGGCGATCACATTGGAAATAAACATTTCTGCCACGGCCTGTGCATTACGCGCGGGCGTATAAAAAACGGGAATGCCATATTTCGTCGCTGTCGCCAAGGCCACATTTGAAGGTGTACCCCTGCATACACCGATGAATTGCAGGTGTGCATTGGCGGCAATGACCTTTTCGGTCACATGGTCATGCTCGGTTATCAGGGCTTCCGCCTCGGTTTCATACAGCAGGGCCAATAGTTCATCTTCATTATAAGCACGTCCGTTTACTTTCCAGGGACGATATATGACTTCTCCCAGGTCTTGCCTGATATCGAATAATCCTTTTTCATGGTAAGGTGCAGTTACTAGTACTCTCATATTTCACATTAATTATTTACAATCATTCTATTATTTCACGATGGCAATACCGATGTATCTGCAGCGGTCACTATAGGCTCCTTACCGGCAGCTTCAGCCGGCAACGTGATGAAGCGTGTCAGCAACGCGCTGATAAAATACAAGCCCGCCAATATCCACATAATGCCTTTTACACCAGCCAGGCCTATGAATACACCCACGATCGCGGGCCCTACGAAAACCGGCAATCCGGCGCCCAGGTTCAAAATGGCCATCGCGGCCCCTTTATCTTTTTTGACCAATGACGGCACCAGAGCAGAAAGCGGCACATATCCCGCCAGGCAAGCGCCCCAGGCGATGCCCGCCAGCATGATCAGCCAATAACTTCCATTCGCATACTGCGGCATGTAGTACAGCAACAAGGTGGTAATACCACAGCCTACGCCACCAAACCAGGCAATCGTCTGTCGCCAGCCCAAACGGTCACCAACAAACCCAAACACGAGGTTAAAAACGATGTTGCTGGTAAAGATGGTCCCCCAGATGTATAACCAATCGGTGGTATTGAACCCATGGGATGCCATATAGGTTGGCAAAAAGATGGGAAAGGCAAACTGTGCTGTCGTATTGATCACCCGAACGATGCCACCAATCGCCACCTTGGGCTCTGTGCGCACGATCGTCAACCCTTTCAGCAGCTCTTTCCACTTGTTTTCCTTCGCCTGTTCATTGACCCGGAAAGGCGCTTTGTTGAACAGCAGGGCAAAGGATGCGCCCAACAACACCCAGAAGATAGCACTCCATAACGCCGGGATATGCCCCAGCGCACGAATGGCCCAACTGGAATAAAAGGCACCCAACACATTCAGTCCGCCGGTAAATACGAACCAAAACCAGCCGACCGCGCGACCCAGTGCAGCAGGCGGCGTAGCATAGGAAACCCATACGAGGAAGGAATAGGCAAACAAGGGATAACCAAAGCCGCGCAGGGCATAGGTGATCAGCATCGTAGCATAATTGAGGTCCTTCAGACCAATACCCACAAACCCGATCGTACCTGCCAGGTAGGTCAGCAGACCGATCAGCATGGTCTTCTTTGGTGTAAATGTTTCTGCCATGACTCCCGAAAACCAGGAAGCAATGGCAATCGTCACCCCGTAGGCTGTAAACAATGTAGCGTTTTGTTGCATGCTCATACCGCGCTCTATCAAATAAGGGCTTAGCCAACCAGTTTCCATGCCGTCGCCCATCATAAAGATCAAAATGCCCAGGTACCCTGGCAGCAAGGGCATAGGAATGCCCAACTTGTCAGCAATGGTCTCGTTTCTTTTCATATGCAGCAATCGTTTAATGGTGTGTTCTAGTCGAACCGGATCGTGTATTCATTCCGCGCATCCAACTTCCAGGCAAACTGGCGCGTTGTCGGCGATATGCCGAACAGGGGAGAGAATGTTCTTACTTTTACGGTTTTCCCATCAGGAAAGAATTCCAGTATCCGCAGCCATCCATCTCCTCCATTGCCTTCACGGTGTCCGCCACCCATCGACTGTGCGTCGAACAAGATCTGGTGTACTGTTTTTCCTGCGTTGTTCTTGTCCTTTCTGTACCCTTCGCCGGAGATATGACCACACAACACCAATTCAATATTCGAAGCCGGTTGCACGGTCTTCTCCCAGATCTGCTGACCATTGTTGGCGCCCGGCAGTTCGATGCGAGGCGACTTCTGGATCATGTTGTCAACATTGTAAGGCTCCCAGTAGATCCAATTGATCTTACCAGTTGTACGCGCATCTTTGGCATTCAGGTATTCGTGGGTAGCCAATACCACCCGGTGATTTTTGTATTGTGGCAAAGCAGCTACGCGGTGTGCCCAGGCGAGGACGGTATCACGCGGACCAAACTCTACCGTCATAAACAAGTAGTCTTTACCATTCAGCCCTTTGATCTCGAAGGCCGAGTTTTCCAACGTAGGTTGCCCCTGCTCGTTGCGGGTGTTTTGCACCAGCAGTTTCTGGTTCAAATGATTTCGCTCTGTCGTAAAGAACTGACTGTACATGGAGGTACGGTTGCCTTTGGGATCGATGCTGTAGTCATGGTTACCCGTGGCAGCCATATAAGGCACCTTGCCATCTAACTTGCTAAACGCTTTGGAGACATATTCCCACTGACTCTTGGAGGTTTGATCTCCATCGTAATCGTTGGTAATCTTGCCGTCGTTCTCCACCAGGTCACCCACGCCCATGACCATCTTGATATTAAGGGTATCGATATTGTCTACGATCCAGGCCATCATCAGATCCACCAGGGGTTGATTTCTTTGCCATTTTACGTAGTTCTGCAGGTCCGGCACCATGATCATTGACCAGGATCCTTTTTGCTCCAGGGCAGGTTTCTTATACTTGTCCTGGGAAACAGCCAGGGACACGACTCCCAACAACAAGCCTATGCAAACAAAAAATCTTTTCATCATTGGTAATTCGTTTAGTCGATTATACAGTCTGCCTGTAAAAAGAAGTGATCACTGGGGTATTTGCCATTGATGGCATCTTTTATAATGGTTGCGTCTGTTGGCTTTATTTGCCCCCTGTACCAGATATAGTCGATCCTTCCTTTGGAGGAAGCTTTATCATAAGCAGCTCCCTGAAATTCGTGACCGGTATGGCCCGCCTCTTTTTCGCCATGAATGGATTCATAACTTTCTTTCCAGCCTCCCTGCCTTACGGCGTCAAATACGTTGCTATCGAACCGGCTGTTAAAATCTCCGGTGAGCAATTGATTGTAACTGGGCAGGTATTGGGCACTTTCGGTTACCACCATTTTCGCCTGTTGGATCTTTGCTTCGGCCGATATGTGATCCAGGTGCAGGTTGATGAGCCTTAATTCTTTTCCGGTCTTCTTTTCCTTCAGCCGTACCCAGTTGGCATGCCTGGCCCTTGCCGTATCCCACGACTTGCTACCCGCTACCAGGGGTGTTTCGGATAGCCAGTAGGTACCACCGGTCAGCAACTCGTAACGGTCTTTGGAAAACAGGATGGGGTTCTTGGCGATCCCGTAATAGCCAGTCGTATGGGCATCCATCTCCGGACCATCAAAGCCAAATAAGTGGTAGTTGGTAAAATATCTCCTGAGATCATCGGCCTGCACCTTCAGCACTTCCTGAAAGCCGACAATGTCGGGCTTTCTATCCCGGATCACTTTGAGACAGATATCCTTTCGCGCTGACCATCCCAGCCCTTTCGCCTCGTCTTCATCCAACGCTACGCGGATATTGCAACTCAGGATGCGGTGGGTACCCGACTTCGCGGGTGTTGCGTCTGCCGCTTTTACGACAGCCGGCAATACCGGCAATAATGCGGCGGCTCCTATTCCTTTTATGAATTGTCTTCTGCCAGATGACATGATACTTATTTTTATGATGCGAATGTTGCTTGGGGAATACGCAGGTAAGCGCCGCTGCCCAGCAGTTCCTGCTGTAGTTGTGTGACATCGATCGCTGCGGGCTGAACACCTTGGCGAACCGCCATCTTTGCCGCGCGGCCTGCCGCTTCGCCCATGGCCATACAGGGTGCCATCACGCGGATGGCAGACATCGCCTCGTGGGTGGTGGAAATACAACGTCCGGCCACGATCAGGTTCTTTACATTTTGCGGTATCAGCGAGCGATAAGGGATATCATAACAATCGCCACACCATTCCAGCGTACAGCCGCCACCTTGTGGGTGGTGGATATCGAGGGGATAGCTAGCCACGGCTATCGAATCGTCGAAGTGCCGACAGGTCATGATGTCGTCGCGCGTCATGGTGTATTGCCCTTGTATGCGCCTGGTTTCGCGAATGCCGAGGAAGGGGGCCGTTTTCAGGAAATAGGCATTCTCAAAGCCGGGCACGTATTCTATCAGGTATTGCTGTATATCGTGTATCTGGTGCCTGCCTTCAATTTCTCCGTGGGTAAGACTTCCGGGATCGGTTCCATTGACGCCACTTACGCGTGTCATGTTCACCCACACCTCGCCTTTGCGCAATCCGGTAATGAGGATGGTGCGTTCGGTTGTCAGGGTCAATCCGGCATCCTGTGCTTTCTTGATCAGGTTGCGCATACCTACCAGCACGAACTGATTGTTTTGCCCAAAATACTCGGCTGGAATAAAATCGGTCAAGTATGTTCTGGGTTCTTCTGCAACGCTCGTGCGCAACTTTTCGGTATCTACGCCGCCGAGGCAAAACATCAAGGTGGGCGGCTGTACACCTCCATGCTCATTACCATATTCGCAGGGAACACCGGCGCGGTAGGCCACATCCGCATCTCCGCTACAATCGATAACCGTTTTGGCCAGGATCACCTCGCGTCCAGCTTTACTTTCAATGATGACTCCTTTCAAAGCATCGTCTTCCATTACCACACCCGCACAGAACGCATAGAACAACACCTCCACCTTGCTTTCTACCAGCATTTGCAGGGCGACTGTTTTCACAGCCTCCGGCTCTACCAGGGTGAGACTCATGTGCAATGGACAAGGACGGTGTTCGCTGGAGGCTTGTACCGCTTTCAACCGGTCGATCAGCTTTTGGGGAAGCCCTTTGATGATCTGGTTACCCTTTTGCCCCAGAAATCCGAGGATGGGCAAGCCGATCGTCATATTGCCACCTACAAAACTGCGGCTCTCTACCAGCATTACATTTAATCCATCTTCCGCTGCCGCCAGGGCCGCCATGATACCGGAAGGGCCTCCGCCAATAACCAGTACATCTGTTTCTTTTCGCACCGCAATTTCTCTGGCTGGCTCTGTGAATGTTTTTGACATGCTATTGTATTTACAGTTTATTAGTTTAATAATCTATGTTCATTGAAGCATCGGCTTTGGCTTCTCCGGCTTTACCATCGTCCACAGGATCAGAACCGCCAATGGATGCAGGAACGCCATGGCGATGAATATTTTTTCTGCCCCGAGTGTACCCATGAATTGGCCCACGAAATAGTTGAACAATACAGCTCCCAATGCGCCAAACCCTCCGGCGATTCCTAATACGCTGGCGACATTCTTGACCGGAAAGGCTTCTGCCACGACCACACTCACGGTAAAGAGCCAACTCAGGCACGCTATGGCCACAATGCTGAATACAGCCAGCGTTGCCCAGGCGCCACCCAGATAGGGTGTCAACGCGCAAAGGGGACTTAGCACCGCAATCCGGGTCAGCATCATTTTCCTTGCCTTTAAGGGTGCACATCCTTTTCGAACCAACCTGTCGGACCAGGCAGAAGTGGCAATGGCACCCAGGTCGGCAAACAAAAAAGGTATCCAGCCAAACATACCTACCTGCGCCAATGTAAGTCCGGAAGACTCCTGCAAATACCCCGGCAACCAAAACAGGCAAAAGTACCACACGGGGTCACTGACAAATCGAATCAGCAGTATGCCCCATAAACTGCGGGTACCCCATAGCTGCTTCCACTGGAACGGCTCTACCGGTACGCCCGTGGCGGATGTAGTGGAGGCTGCCAACACGGCTGCCGGAGGATCTCTGTACACGAGTTTCCACAACAGCGCAATCAGTATCCCAATAGCCCCCATGGTGAGGAAAGCCACCTGCCAACTATAGGTAAGTGCCAACCAGGCAATGGCTGGTGGCGCAATGATGGCACCAATCGAGCTACCCGCCACACACAGGCTGTTGGCAGTCGCGCGCAGCTTCCCCGGAAACCAAACGGCTATTACTTTCAATTGGGCCGGAAAGTTGGTGGGCTCTGCCGCTCCCAACAAGCCACGAAAAAAGCTAAACTGGCCAATGCTCCTGGATAAGCCACCGCCTATACAGGCCAGGGACCAGGTGATGATGCCATAAAACATCACCAGCCTGGCCCCAAACCTGTCTACCATCCATCCGGTAACCGGATACATGACGGCATAACATATCGTAAAAATGTTCAGGATCATTGCATAGCCCCTGTCGTCGAGTGTGAACTCTGCCTTCAGTACTGGTTTCAGAATAGACACGATCTGCCTGTCGACATAGTTGAATACTATGGCCAGGAAAATAATGGCAACGATGAACCAACGTCTCTTATCAGGGCTAAGCAATACTTTCATTCCATGAACTTAATGATCTTTGAAACAGCACCTTCCCATTTTAATATCCTGGATTCTGCTCCAATTTTTTGTTGGCATCCATTTCGGATTTGGGAACCGGCCAGTACTCATCTTTCTGCTCTTTGTACACGACCTGTTGTGTCGTGAAATATTTAATTGCCTCCGTGTGGTTATAGAGCGGTGTATAACTATCGTCAAATCCAGTCAGCACGTTTTTGGTCCATGCTTTGGCATCCCGGTTCAGGTAGATATAGCCATTCATGACTTTATTGGCAATACCCCAGCGACGGAGGTCGTACCAGCGAAGGCCATCATTGGCCAGCTCTACTTTACGCTCATAACGCAGGGCTGTTCTCAATTGCGCCTGCGACAATCCGGTTGGTAATTCAGGCATCAGTGCCCGACGACGAATGCGATTGATTGCTTCGTAAACGGTATTGTCCAATTCATTGGCCTCGATCTTTGCTTCGGCGTAGATCAGCAGCAACTCCGCAAAGCGGAAGATCCCTACATTGAGGTCAGACACGCCACTTACAGAAGTAGAATTGAAATCAACCAGGTCAATGGGCTTGCGCCAGAGATAGCCACTGAACGACCTGAAAGCATTCGTGGCATCAGCATTCGCCACGGAAGGCGCGGTTGTTGCCTGGCCATTGATCACCGGCCAGTAATTCTTCACGGTCGTGAAACTGGTTGCTGGCTCAAACTGATAGCCCACGTAGCGGGCGTGTGGACGCGCGCAATACATATCCAATCTTGGATCGCGGTTTTCGAATGGCTTGGCAGCGTCATACAACGGAGACTCTGTGATGGGCAACCCATCTTTCGCCTGGAAAGTATTGATCAGGTCTTGCGTAGGACCCCAATAGCATACACCCTTACCCAGGCGGGAAGCCGAGTAGTATTGCTGGTTGTGCGTATTGCCGGGAATATTCATGTTGTACTCGGTGACCCATATCCACTCTTTGCTGGTCTTGAAACCTGCATGGCCGAATATGTTGGAGAGCTCGGGCTCACCGGTCGTATGATCCTTGCCCACGAAGTTGATGGTGCTGTTAAAAGGCGTCAGGTCATGTTGGCCACTAGACAGGGTAATGGCGGTGTTGGCCGCCGTTGCTGCGTCCTTATACTTTTTTGCGTACAGGGCTACTCTAGCTTTCAGCATATAGGCAGCCACGCGCGATGCTCTTACGTTGCCAAACTGAGATTGGGAAGGAGGCAGGTTGTCTGCGATCGCCGTCAGCTCATCCAACAGAAACTGTTCGATTTCCGCCTTGGGCGTTCTTGGTACGCTGGCATTGCTCAGGTCAACCGCATGTTTCAATAAAGGAACGCCGCCATAGAGCTCGATCAGTTGCGAGTAACAATAGGCCCGAACAAACCGCAGCTCAGCATCCAGTTGTTTGTACCCCGCATCCGTCATTGTGCTTTTCAGCTTCTCCAGGTTGTCGAGCACCGTATGTACCCGGGCAATGGTTTGGTAGTGTACCTGCCAGGGTTTGTTGGTCAGCGCATTGTCGGTCGTAATAGCACTGGTGATGGGCGAGGTATAGTTGGTACCCGGACGGGCAAACCCGATATCGGTAATATTATCCAAGACATGCCAGATGGGTGTACTGGCCGCATCCATTTTGCTGATGATCTGGTAGGCGCCGAACAATCCCATTTCGGCTTCTTTGGCATTTGCCGGAAAGGAGCCCGTTGATGGTCCATTCAGTGACTGCAGGTCGGGCTTGCAGGAAGACAGGGCCAGGATCGACCCGACGGCAATGGCCGCTATTTTATGAAGAGAGTTATTGCGTTTCATTGTTCTTAGAATTTAATATCGATACCAAATGTGAATACCTTAACCTGGGGATAGAAATTGCCGCCGCCCAATGACACACCATCTGCTGCACCGGCGTCAAAATTGATCTCGGGATCATATCCCTCGTAAAACTTGGTATGGGTAAAAATGTTCTGTCCGTTTACGTAGATGAATGCTTTTTGCAATCCCACCTTCTTCAGGAACGATTGGGGCACTTCGTATCCCAATTGTACATTCTTGAGTCGGAGATAAGCTGCGCTCCGCATCCACAAGGTGGAGTTTTGGGTATTGTTGGTGGAAGTAACTGACACACGGGGCAATGCTGCATCCCTGTTCTCAGGTGTCCAATAATCTAACTGCCAGGGCTTGATGGAGCTGGAGTTGGCCGCAGGAATTACATAGTGCGCATTGAGGTAGCCGTCCACTTTACCTACGCCTTGTACGAGGGCGCCCAGGCGAAAGCCTTTCCACCCCAGATCCAGGTTACCACCATAGGTGTAGCGTGGGATGGTGTTACCGATGATCACTTTATCAGCATCGGTAATCTTTCCGTCGGGGATCGACTTACCATTGGCGTCTACGGCGCCTGCCAGGTCTTTGTACCGTACATCACCCGGTTTCAATGTTCCAATCTGTACAGGTCCGGCGTTGATCTCTTCCTGCGATTGGTAGAGTCCATCCGCCAGGTATCCATAGATCGAGTTGATGGAGTAACCTTCCTGCTGGCGCAACAGGTCGCCGGAAGTCTGGCCTTTCATATCAACGATCTTGTTCTTAACGTCCGACAGGTTGAAGCCGATACCAAACTGGAAATCACCAATCCGGTCATCATATCGTGCAGAAAGCTCCCAGCCTTTGTTGGTAACGACCGCGGCATTTTGATAAGGAGAAGCCAATCCGGTAAGCTGCGAAGTATTCAACTTCATCAGGATACCGTCCGTTCTTTTGTCGTAGTAATCGAATGTTACCGATAATTTTTTGAAGAGGTTGGCGTCTACACCGATACCCTTCATGACTGTCTCTTCCCACCGCAGGTTGGGGTTGGACAAGGTCGTCTGGGTAATCATCTGGTACATATTGCCGCCCATAGACACACTGCTCAACGACAGAGCTTCTGCAAAAGGATAATAAGAAGACCCAATGTTCTGGTTACCCAGCTTGCCCCAGGATCCACGAAGCTTCAACATGTTTACCACTGAACTCATATTGTCCCAGAAATCTTCTCTCGAAACAAGCCAGCCTGCAGAGAAAGAAGGGAAGGCAGCCCAGCGGTTTTGACCAGTGAAACGCGATGTGCCGTCGTACCGCAAATTGGCTTCAAACAAGTACTTTCCTTTGAAGTCATAATTGAACCTGCCAAAGCTGGAGATCAGGATCCACTGGTTCTGTGTACCGTTGTTATCCTTGGTGGCGTTGTCGGCACCAGCCGTCAGTTGCTCGTAGGTGTCGTACACGAAATCTCTTCTGTAACCAGACAGCAGCTTTTCATCATAGGTTTCGCGCGAAGCGCCGCCCATCAGGCTAAAGTTATGATCACCGAAACTTTTCTGCGCCGTAGCCTGGAATTGATAAGTGCCATAGAAATAACGCATGGCCGACTCGTTCAATTCGGTGAAGGTGTTGGCAGCTCCAGCCTCTGACCCATCTTCATAATAGGTCATCACGCTTTTGCGGAAGGTGTGCACATTGGTCGTGAGGTAGCGGGGAGCAAACATACCGGTCAGCGACAACCACTCCACCGGCTTGTAGGTCAGGTTGAGGTTTCCGTAAAACTCGAGGTTATTGGTTTTGCGGTTACCGCCATTTTCGATGTATCCCACCGGGTTGATCTTCACCCAGCCGTCGGACCATTTGTCGCCCTGGCGAATGGGGATATTGGTAGGCATTCTACCCAGGTAATTCCAGATGGTTCCTTCATCGGCAATCTGCTTCCGGTTACGGTTGGTGACGGCCACATCAAAGCGAATGTTCACTTTCTTACTGGGCGTTATGTCGAGGTTATTGCGGAAGATGTACCGTTTAAAATTGGTATTCTTGATGATCCCTTCCTGGTCGGTGAAACTCAGCGATGGGGCCACCCGGATAATGCCGCTATTAGCCGTCAAAGAAATGAAGTGATTTTGTTGCAATCCGCTGCCATCCAGAATGGCATCCTGCCAATCGTAATTTTTCGGATCAGCCTCAAACTTCTTCCTGAAATTCTCGATATCCTGATCACTATAGATCTTGATACCGTTGTCGTTCATGCTGGCGTCGTTGAACACCTTCATGTATGTCAAGCCATCCGTTACTTTGGGAATAGCAGTGGGCGTTTGCTTACCCACGAATCCCTTATAGTTTACTGATAGCTTATCTTTTCCTCTTTTCGTGGTGACCAGGATTACCCCATTGGCAGCTCTGGACCCATAGATAGCTGACGAAGCAGCATCTTTCAATACGGAGATCGACTCGATCAGGTTAACATCTACATCGTCGAGAGAACCTGCCACCCCATCGATGATCACGAGCGGATTGCTGCTGGATCCTCCGAAGGAGTTAATACCACGGATACGGATCTGGCCGCCATCACCACCCGGCGAACCGGTTTGTGAGGTAACGGTTACACCGGCTGCCAGGCCCTGCAATGCATTGGAGGTGGAGGTATTCGGGCGTCTTTCCATCTGCGCGCTACCGATCACCGCAATAGCCCCCGTCAGGTTGGCCTTTTTCTGCGTTCCATAACCTACCACCACGACTTCATTCAACCCCGCAACGTCTTTTTGAAGGCTCACATTGATCACCGGCGAATTGCCGATCACCACTTCTTTGGCAACGTACCCAACAATGGAGAAAACCAATACGTCGGACCCGTTGGCTACTTCGAGCGCGTACTCGCCTGCAGCATTACTGGCCGCTCCGGTGCCAGCCCTCTTAAGGCTTACACTAACCCCTTCCAGTGGTTTGTTTTGTTCGTCCGTAATCTTTCCGGTGATCCGCTTCGATTGTGCCGCGGCAGGCACAGCAAGTAACAAAAGGCATAACAGGCTGAGGAGCCAGCTGCCGGCTAGTTTCCGGGGATTGCTTTGCTGCTGTATTAGGGCAAAGCAGGGAGTTTTTTTCATAACAGCTTTTAGTTTTTAATCCAACTAATTATTTCCTACCCCGTCAATTCCTTTCATTTCGTTTCATTTAGTTTTTAAAGAATTAACGTTTTGCAAAAGAATGATCCATAATTAAACAAAACATTATCCCTCAGTAAACAAATCATTAAGAAATAACGGGACGAAAAAGGCAATCGTGGTCAAAATTGGCGTAAAAAAGCAGATATTTGCTTTCGTTTGTACCAATAATACAAACCAAATGTAACCAACTTAAATCAAAGTAAACAATTTTAAATAAAAAGAAAGCTTTTGTAAGTATAAATAGGTGAGCAAGTAGCCAGAAACTTTACTAAATCGTAAACTCTTTGGAAGCTTTTGAAAATATTGGGAATAAAAGACAACTTTGTGAAACATAACTTTATTATATGAAAACGATCACAGACAGGCACCAATTCATCCTCAAGAAGCTTTCGGAAAAGGGGCAGGTGAGCATTCCGCAGTTAATGGATGAAATGCAGGTAAGCGGCGTGACGATCCGGAAAGACCTGAAACTGTTGGAAGAGAAAAAGTTGCTTTTCCGCACCCGTGGTGGTGGATCGATCAACAACCCCTACGCAATCGAGCGACCCATCGACGAAAAGGAGTTTATCAAGTCCGACGAAAAAAAGAAGATTGCCAAAGCGGCACTGGGCCTGATCGGTCAGAATGATTCTATCATCATCGCCTCCGGCACTACCGTATTTGAAGTAGCCCGCCAATTACAACCTGAGAAAAGGATTATCGTGATTACCCCGGCCCTGAAAGTAGCGCTGGAGTTGATCAACCGTCCCAATGTAGAAATCCTGCAACTCGGAGGCCTCGTTCACCAGAGTTCGTCTTCGACCGCTGGCTTCTTTGCCGAAAAAATACTCGATGAGCTGTCTTGCGGTGTACTCTTCCTGGGCGTAGACGGCATCGACCTCGATCATGGCCTTACCATCACCAACATCGTAGAAGCCAGTCTGAATCAAAAAATGATCCGATTGGCCCAAACCGTCGTGGTGCTGGCCGACAGTTCCAAATTTGACCGCCGCGGGTTGGGTAAGATCGCCAACCTGGACCAGATCGATTACATCATCACCGATGGAGAAGTCAGCAAGGATACCGTCAACAAGATCGAGAAGATGGGTGTGAAAGTGATCGTGGCGGAGTAAATAACTTTTTGCAGTAGGTTGTTGAGTCAACCAGGTACCTAATAAAAAAATCCCACTCGAATGAGTGGGATTTTATTTGGACTATCCGTCTTTATTTTTTGTTCGTCTCGCACCAGGTCCGGGCATTTACGAATGCTTCGATCCAGGGGCTCACTTCGTCGTTGCGACCTTCGGGATAGTGGGCCCAGTTCCACTGGAAGATAGAACGCTCTATATGCGGCATGGTCACCAGGTGACGACCCGTAGCATCACACAGCATGGCGGTATTGTAGCCAGAGCCGTTGGGATTGTGTGGGTACGTGTCGTAAGCATATTTCGCTACGATGCCGTACTGATCTTCGGTGTTGGGCAGGTTAAACTTACCTTCACCATGCGACACCCATACTCCTAATGTTGATCCCGCGAGTGTTTTCAACATGACCGAGTTGTTCTCCTGCACCTTTACGGAAACGAAGTTACACTCGTGTTTGCCAGAGGTATTGTGCAACATCTTACCATGCTCCGGATGATTAGGGTGAATCAATTCCAGCTCCATAAACAACTGGCAACCGTTACAAATACCCACCGACAAGGTATCGGGGCGGGCAAAGAAATTGTCCAATGCCTTTTTCGCTTTCTCGTTGTACATAAACGCACCGGCCCAGCCTTTGGCAGAACCCAGTACGTCCGAATTGGAGAATCCACCTACAGCCCCGATGAACTGGATATCTTCCAGCGTTTCGCGGCCGGAGATCAGGTCGGTCATGTGCACATCTTTCACATCAAAGCCTGCCAGGAACATGGCATTAGCCATTTCCCGTTCCGAGTTGGACCCCTTCTCGCGGATGATGGCAGCTTTCGGACGTGGCTTGGAGGTATCGATCGCTGGTTTCTTTCCGTTGAACTGCGTAGGGAAATTATAGCGAAGCGGCTGTACTTTATAATTATTGAAACGCTCGATCGCGGTTCCGTTCTTTGATTGCTTCTGGTCCAGCAGGAAGGAAGTCTTGTACCAGGTATCACGTGTTTCGCTCACATTGAAAGTGAAAGACTCCGCATTGTTTGTGAGGCTTACCTCAGTTCCTTCTTTCACCACACCAATCTTCACGGCCTCGATACCGGCTTGCTGAAGCGCCTGTTCAAAGGCCGCATCATGCTTGGGTTGCAGCACCAGGGCGATGTTCTCATTGAACAATACCTTCACAGTATCAGCTTCCTGCAAACCACTCAGGTCATAATCCGCTGCCAGGTTCACATCAGCAAACACCATTTCAAGTAATGTGGTGATCAAACCACCAGATCCCACATCGTGGCCGGCTGCGATCTGATCGTTGTTGATCAGCTCCTGGATCGTATTAAAGGCTTTGGCGAAATAGGCCGCATCCTTGACCGTTGGCACTTCCGTTCCGATCTTGTTGTTGACCTGTGCAAAGGAAGAACCACCTAATTTGAAAGCATCTTTCGACAATCCGATATAGTACACCGAACCTGCACTTCTTAACAACACAGGCTCTACCACTTTTCTGATGTTCGTACAGTTACCCGCGGCAGAAATGATCACCGTACCCGGTGCAATCACATCCCCGTGAGGATATTTCTGCTTCATCGACAGCGAGTCTTTTCCTGTCGGGATATTGATGCCCAATGCGATGGCAAAGTCGGAACAGGCTTTTACCGCCTCGTACAAACGTGCATCTTCACCTTCATTGTTACAAGCCCACATCCAGTTGGCGGAGAGGGAAACTCCTTTCAGTCCATTCTTAATGGGCGCAAACACCAGGTTGGACAAGGCTTCAGCGATCGCATTGCGGGAACCGGCTGCCGGATCAACCAGCGCCGTCAATGGCGAGTGACCAACGGTAGTGGCTATCCCTTCTTTCGATTTATAATCCAGCGCCATCACACCCACATTGTTCAAAGGCAGCTGCAGCGGTCCGGCAGTTTGTTGCTTGGCTACACGGCCTCCCACACAACGGTCTACCTTATTGGTCAACCAGTCTTTGCTCGCCACTGCTTCCAACTGCAATACCTGGCTCAGGTAGGTGGGCACTTTGTTTACATCATAGGTCAATTCGCTGTAGGGGCGCTGGATCTTTTTATCCTTCATGATCGTCTTGGGCGAAGAGCCGAAGAAATCTTCCAGTGCAAAATCCATCGGCTTAACACCAGAGGTGGCTGACTGGAAAGTGAAGCGATGGTTACCCGTTACGTTGCCTACTGTATACATTGGGGCACGCTCGCGGTCGGCTACACGTTGTAAAGTATCGATGTCTTTTTCGCCGATCACCAATCCCATCCTTTCCTGCGATTCATTGCCGATGATCTCTTTGGCCGACAGGGTGGGGTCTCCCACAGGCAGTTTGTCCAGGTCGATCAATCCACCCGTTTCTTCTACCAGCTCCGACAAGCAGTTCAGGTGTCCACCTGCACCGTGGTCGTGGATAGAAACGATCGGGTTATTACCCTGCTCTACCAACGCCCGGATGGTGTTGGCAGCACGCTTTTGCATTTCCGGATTGGAACGTTGAATCGCATTCAGTTCGATGCCGGAACCGAAAGCGCCAGTGTCAGCAGAAGATACTGCGGCACCACCCATACCGATCCTATAATTTTCTCCACCCAGGATAACGATCTTATCGCCCTCTTTGGGTGTATGTTTTTTTGCCTGATCCAGTTTACCGTATCCGATACCGCCTGCCTGCATGATCACTTTATCATATCCCAGCTTGCGGCCATTCTCTTCATGTTCGAAGGTCAATACAGAGCCGGTGATCAAGGGCTGGCCAAACTTGTTGCCAAAATCAGAAGCTCCGTTAGAAGCCTTGATGAGGATATCCATGGGGGTTTGGTACAACCATTTACGGGGCTCCATGGCTTTTTCCCAGGGCCTGTCTTCCAGCAAACGGGAATAAGCGGTCATGTAGATCGCTGTTCCAGCCAAGGGCAGGGCACCCTGGCCACCCGCCAAACGGTCGCGGATCTCGCCACCAGAACCGGTGGCTGCGCCTGCGAAAGGCTCAACCGTCGTCGGGAAATTGTGTGTTTCTGCCTTCAGGGAAAGTACAGACTCGAATTCTTTTTCTTCGTAGAAGTCGGGCTTGTCTACCGACTTGGGCGCGAACTGGATTACTGTTGGCCCCTTTACAAACGCTACGTTGTCTTTATACGCCGAAACGATATCGTTGGGGTTCGTTTCAGAAGTCTTTTTGATCAATTTGAAGAGGGAGGTCGGCATGGCCTCACCATCGATGACAAAGGTGCCGTTGAAGATCTTGTGGCGGCAGTGCTCCGAATTGGCCTGTGAGAAGGCAAATACCTCAGAGTCCGTCAGCTTGCGGCCAATCTTCTTAGAGAGATTGTTCAGGTATTCCACTTCTTCCCCACTCAGCGCCAAACCTTCCTGCTTGTTGTAAGCAGCGATATCCTCTATTTCCAGAATGCCTTCCGGTTTGATGTTGATGGTGAAGATATCCTGGGTCAAGGCGATGTACTTCTGCGAAATCATCGGATCGAAATCGTTGAAGTCGGCTGGCACGGCGGCAAATTCTTCAATACGGATAATGCCTGCGATACCCATGTTCTGCGTGATCTCCACAGCATTGGTACTCCAGGGAGTTACCATCGCGGCGCGGGGGCCTACATAAGAACGGTTGACCGTATTTTCGGGAAGTTTTTGCGCGTTGCCAAAGAGCCAGTTGAGCTTTTGAATGTCTTCCGGAGAGAGATCGTTTTCTGTTTGAACACAATAGACGAAGTCCTTTTGGTTCTCAAAGAAATGAATCATTTATTATAATGTGTTATGATGTCGTTGTAAGAAGGCGCAAATTTACGAAATGATTTCGAGATATCCTTCCTAGCAGCCTGCACACGTCACCCACATTAGCTTAATTACAATATATTACAGTAACCATACCAGCCCATTATCAGCAAATCACCTGTGCCTCCCACAACGGCAAAAAGCCGTCCAAAGGACCGGCTTCATGCTTTAAAAATCCATGGCTATTCGATGGCTGAAAGGTTTTGCCTGATCTCGTCCAGGTGCTTGCCGAAATCCTTGTGAAAACGAGACCGGGATAAGATGAAAACAATGATCAACAACACGGCATAAGTACCCCACCGTAACCAGCTGTCGATCTCATACCAGGGCTCCATCAACCTGGCCGTTCCTACTCCTTTAAAAACTTCGAGGAATACGGCGAGCATCACCACCCCTGCCAGTGAAACCAGGCGGTAGCACCACAAGAGTTGGCCGAGCGAGCGCACCTGGCTTTTCAACCGATCTGCCACGGGTGCATCTGAACGGCTCATGTTGCCGAGAATAAAATAGGCCGATACGAAAAAGGCGGATGCCAATACGATGATCCCTGCAAAAAGACCGAAAAAGGGATCAGCCTGCAGATCGGGCTTTCTCAACGCTTGTACGATCAGCACGACGATCAGAAACGGGATGATCATTACTTGTTTTCCCAAAGCGGTTTTCAGCGCGGCCACCGGGCCGTAGCTCTTTTGTTGACTGAGTTCCATGATTTTGTTTTTAGATGTGGATGTATGGTTTGATGTACTATTTTTCCAGGTAGCTTTCAGGTCGTCCAGTTCCATAACGTTATGCTTTAGTGAGTTTTCTTAGTTTTTCTTTTACCCTGTTCATTTTCACGCGTAGTGTTGCTTCACTGATGCCCAGGATCGCCTCCATTTCGCGGTATGATCTGTCTTCGAGGTACAGCAGGGTAAGCGCTTTTTCAATCCCGTTCAATTGGCGAATGGCTTTGTGCAGCATTTGCAATTGCTCATCATCCGGGGGAGAATGATCTGCCATATCCGACATCACCTCCTGTGGCATTATCGTGATCGATCTTCGTTTTTTACGAATACCCGAGATCGCGGTATTGAGCGCCACCTGGTACACCCAGGTACTGAATTTTGCTTCTCCGCGAAACTGGTCGAAGGATTGCCAGGTCTGCACCATGATCTCCTGGAAAAGATCCTGCCGGTCTTCTGGTGTATTGCCATACAGGTGGCAGATCTTCCAGATCAATGCCTCATTGCCTGCAATTTGTTCGGCGAAAGCTTCTTTTCTTTGTTGATCGGCCAAGGGATTCGATTTTAACTATCTGTGGTCGGGCAAAGGAAAAAGTTACGGCAAGCCTCCTTTTTTTGAGATTTTTTTAGCCCTTCACGCTATACCCAGCAACAACACCATGCCTTTCAACAACTTGCGCGCCTCCTCCACTGTAGGGGGAACACGAAAAAGCCGCCTGTGCAGGCGGCTTATATGCTGCTGTTACCAAGTTTGTAGTTATGCCAGTGTTTTATGAAACTCCCTGGCTTCTCCCATCGCTTTATCGAACAGCTCCTGCAAGGCAGCCATCGTTTGTTGCAATTTGGGGTAATCATCCTGGAAGAATTCGATCTCATCGAGCAAAGGGTTTAGCAAATCATTCAAACCCATTACGGAGATCGTGGTTTTCAGGTTGTGGGCGATCCTTTTCATTTCTGCATCGTTTCCTTCATACATCGCCAGCTCGAGTCCTTCCAACGCCAGCGGCACTGCCCGCAAAAATTTACGGGTGGTATCCCGTTCATATACTTTGTCGCCATCCCCTACATCTTTCAGATAATCGAGGTTGATGTATTGGTAATCCTGACCGGCGGCCAACATCGCTTCGCCCTGCGGTTCCGGTTGTACAAAGGTGGTAAACTTACTGATCAGCGCACTCAGGTGTTCCTGTTTTACCGGTTTGGCGATGTACTCGTTCATCCCGAAGCTCAGACATTTCTCCCTTTCACCCGGCATCGCATGGGCCGTCATAGCGATGATCGGCACGTCGGATTTCAGTTCATTCCTGATCTTACGGGCGGTGGTATAGCCGTCCATCACCGGCATTTGTATATCCATAAGTACCAGGTCGTACCGGCGTTTATTCAGTTTGTCAATCGCTTCCTGGCCGTTGTTGGCAATATCATAGCGGATATTCCAGTTCTTGAAAATGTGTATGAGCAGGCTTTGGTTAAACTCATTGTCTTCGGTGATCAATACCACGACATTGGAGGTTGACTGGTCCGTCAATGGCACCTGCGTGAGCGATAAATTGTCGACGATCTGGCTGGTGGAGATGGTGTAGGGAATCAGTACCGAAAAGGCAGTGCCTCTGCCAGGATTGCTTTCCACATCGATCGTGCCGCCCTGCAGGGTAACCAGGTCACGCACAATGGAAAGTCCCAGGCCCGTGCCACCATACTGACGGGTAATGGTATCATCCGCCTGCTCGAAGCGACCGAATATTTGTTTCAGCTTTTGGGCATCTATGCCTATCCCCGTATCACTCACCTGTATCTTCACTTTCACCGTGCCTTCCCGCTGTTCTTCAGCCGATACTTTCAACGACACGGCACCTTCTGCCGTAAACTTCAGGGCATTACCCAACAGGTTATTGAGTATCTGGGTAAGGCGTACAGGATCACCCTCCAGTATATCTGGTATCGACGGATCGATCTCGACCTTCAATTGTATACCCTTGCTGGTAGCCCGCGGCTGCACCATCGTTTCGATGGAGTCGACCAGGCCCCGTAAACTAAAGGGCACATGCTCTATCCGCATCATGCCTGCTTCGATCTTAGAAATATCCAGGATATCGTTCACAATAGCGAGCAGGTTTTCGCCCGAACGCTCGATCGTCTGCACATAATGCCTGGCATCTTCATCGAGGTTTTTCTGTCCCAGCAATTGAGTAAACCCAACGATCGCATTCATGGGAGTACGAATCTCATGGCTCATGTTGGCCAGGAAGTTTTCCTTTACGCGCGCCGTATCGCGCAACATCTTCTCCGAACGGATCAGCTTTTTAATGATGTAGATAATATACACAAACACCAGCAAGGCGGCCAGTAACACCAGGCCCATGACGATATAGCTAAATTCGATGGCTTTCTTCCCGCTCTTTTGCACGGCACCAGTGATCAGCCCCAGTTGGCTCCCCCGGGCATTGCTGATCCTGCGTAAATACTTTTCGATATCGTACGACACCCACTCGGGCAAATTGGCATTGATCGTGTCTTCTGCTGCTTTAATCCCGTGTTTGTGGTAAGCGTCGAGAATGTCATGAAACAGGTCTACTTTCAGCTTGATGGACCGGTTCAGTTCGGAGATCAGAACCACACTGCCGGAATCGTCGGCTATGCCATGCAGAAAATCCTGTGCAGCCTGTATTTCATGAAACTCACTGTCGAGACCGCTCAGGTAAGAAGTGTCGCCAGACTCGATGAACCCCCGAATCTTTCTCTCGATCACCACCTTGCTTTTAGCTGCATCCAGTAGGTTCTGGGTAATCTGGAACTCGTCCAGCAACTTGTTGTTGGCCGTAACGAGGGCATTGACGTGTTTGGTAGAATTGTACTCCAGGTACACCAACACGAGTGTACCTAGAATAAATGGGCCAATGATGTATAATATGATACGCTTGCCAGACATGGGGGTAATCAAGTTTTAGGTACGGAGCCGATACGGCATAGATCCGATATCAAAAGTAATCGACAGTAATTCGTACAACTCCGGCAAGCAATGGGCAGGGAAAAAGGATCGACAAACAGGGATTTTGGCCCGACGGCTTTACAGCACGTTCATCCGTTTGTTGAGGGTCGACCGGTAGGCGTCGGCTACTGGCACTGTTTTATCCTGTATGACGATTACCCCTTCCCGGATCGTGTCGATCTTGCTGACTGCCACGATATAAGACCGGTGCACCCGCAAAAACCGGTTGTCGGGCAGGCGGTCTTCCACCGTCTTGAGGGTGTTGTGAATAGCATAAAAACGCTGCGCAGTATGCAGCTTGACATAGTCGCGCATGGACTCTACGAAAAGGATATCATCCAGTTTTAATCGCTTGATGATGTTCGAATCACGGATAAAAATAAATTCATCATCGTTCACCTTCATTTCCTCGCCGGCACTGTCCAGCAGCTCCCGGGCCTTGTCGATGGCCTGGATGAGGCGGGCCGAGGAGACGGGCTTGATCAGGTAATCGGCCACATTCAACTCGAATGCTTCTACTGCATAATCCCTTTTCGAGGTGGTGAAGATAATCAGCGGTCCTTTTTCCAGGTTGCGGGTAAGCTCCAACCCCGTCATACCAGGCATCTCGATATCGAGTAATATAACGTCGGCATGCGCTTCTTTCAACAGGTTATAAGCCTGCATGGCATCGGAACATTCACCGATGATATGTACATCTTTGATCCTGCCGGCTATCTGGCGGAGGGCGTCACGGGCTATTTCATTATCGTCAACGATGAGCACATTCATGGTTCAAATATAATCAATTGCCATAGGTTTCTATTTCACGGATTGCACACAAACCTGTCGTAATCCGGTATTCCTTTCCCGTCGACCGTTTTTGCCCCGGCGTCGTTTAGAGCATACGCCAGCCCGGCAACGAGCGTAAGTTGCACCAGCAAACAACAATCATCTACCAACCATCTTCATTTATGAAACCTTCAATTGGCATTTCCGATGATCATTTATTACAAGTTGCCCAAAAACTCAATGGCGTATTGGCCGACGAATTCCTCCTTTACCTCAAAACCCGCAACGCACACTGGAACGTGGAAGGCATTGATTTCTACAACAAACACAAGTTTTTCGAAGCCCAGTATCAGCAGCTGGATGATATTATGGACGACGTGGCAGAACGCATCCGCACACTCGGCCACTATGCCCCCGCCACGCTGGCAGACTACCTGCAGCTAACGCACCTCACAGAAAAATCCAGATCGGCCAATGACGGTGCCGATTACATCAAGGAGTTGCTGGGCGATCATGAAAGTATCATCATTCACCTGCGCGAAGACGTCAATCCTTTCGCCAACGAATTGAAGGATGCCGGTACCAGCGACTTTATTACCGGGCTGCTGGAAACGCATGAAAAGATGGCCTGGATGCTCCGGTCACACCTTCGCTAACATCACCTTTTCTAACGAATAAAATCAGAAGCGATGAAAAACTTAACCAGTACAAAAGGTTGCCTGCTCGCAATCGTATTGTTTGTTTCGGCGCTGATGAACTTTGATAGCGCTCAGGCACAAACCAACCCACGTATCAGGAATATCATCCTGGTTCACGGCGCATTTGTCGATGGCTCCGGCTGGCAGGCTGTGTACCACCAGCTCACGGAAAAAGGCTATCACGTTAGCATTACACAACAACCACTTACCTCGTTCGAAGCCGATGTGACAGCCGTACAAAGAGTGATCGACCAACAGGATGGTCCCTGTCTGCTCGTTGGTCATAGTTACGGCGGGGCGGTCATTACGATCGCCGGCAACCATCCGAAGGTTGCGGGGCTGGTATATATCGCAGCCCACGCGCCGGATGAGGGCGAATCGGAGGCAGACAATGGTAAAAAGTATCCTTCCGCCTACAAGTCGTTGATCAAAGGGGCCGACGGGTTCGACATGATCGATCCGCAACGATTCCCCGCCGACTTCGCCGGCGATCTCCCGATACAGCAGGCCCGTTTTATGTCCATATCCCAGATGCCGGTGGCCGACAAGGCCTTCCACGCCATCATTCATCAACCAGCCTGGAAAACAAAACCATCCTGGTATATGGTGGCGCAGGCCGACAGGATCATCAATCCGGACCTTGAACGGCTGTATGCAACACGTGCCCGCAGCAAAGTAGTGAAAGAGATACCGGGTGGCAGTCATTCCATTTTTGCCTCTCACCCGAAAGCAGTAGCCGATCTGGTGGTAACCGCCAGCGAGCAGGCAGGCACCTTTCAGCCATGAAAACAGCAACATCAGCCAAACCGATTTACAGGACGGACATCATCAATGGACAGGAAAACGATCCGTGTGAAAAACCCAGCTTGAGGCAAGTGGCGATCAGCCACTTGCTCCAGGCAACTTTCGCAACTTTCAAATTTTAAGCCATGCAAAACATTCCACCAGCCACACCTTACCTGACGTTGATCAATGTGTTCAGTGTAAATCCGGCAGCACGGCCATAAACGCTCAAATAACTTAACCATGAATGCTTCAGCTACCAGCACCTTCAAATACGCCCTCGAAAAGAAAACGCCCCGCACGGGTCCCGGTGGCATTACCCGTGGCGCTTCCGTGCATGAATTCCCTGCCTCTATCGGCATTGCAGGTGTTTCCATGCGCCTCGAACCAGGAGCTATGCGTGAGTTGCACTGGCATGCCAACGCAGCAGAGTGGGCCTATGTTATTACCGGCACATTGCGCACGACCATCCTTCATCCAGATGGTCAATCGTATATCGATACTTTTACTCCCGGCGATGCTTGGTATTTCCCCAAGGGATATGGCCATGCGATCCAGAATATCGGTGACCAGGACGCGCATTTCATCCTGATCTTCGACAACGGCGATTTCTCAGAAGACCATACGTTCAGCATCACAGACTTCATCGCCCACGTGCCCCCGGCCATTGCAGCGCAAAACCTGGGTATCACGGTGGAAGAGGTAGCACTGTTGCCGAAAGGTGAAGCCTATTTTGCCAAAAGCGCCGTTCCCTCCATCGGATCGACCATCGCTACGCCCAGGCCGGTACCCTCGCTGACCACCATGCACCGCTATCCGCTGGAGGCCCAACAGCCCCGTGTAATACCAGGCGGCGGCACTCAAAAGCTGGTAACGTCCCGTGAGTTTCCGATCAGCCAAACCATTTCTGGGTCTATCCTGGAATTGCAACCTGGTGCCCTGCGCGAGCTACACTGGCATCCCAATGCCGATGAATGGCAGTACTTTCTCAGCGGGCAGGCAGAGATCACGGTTTTCCTGGCCGAAGGCCAGGCCATCACCGAACAATTTGAAGCGGGTGATATCGGTTATGTCCCCATGGGTGCAGGCCACTACATTAAAAACACCGGACAGAACGTTTGCAAAATATTGATCGGCTTCAACAGCGGAGAATACCAATCGCTCGATCTTAGCCGTTGGTTGGCCAGCAACCCCAATGACCTGCTCGCCGGCAACTTCAGCATACCTGACACGCTCGTCAGTAAGTTTCCGCAACAAAATGCCTTTATTAATCCCGGCCGGGCCTGAACTTTATTGATGCAAAAATGTTGATCTTGCGCCAGTCATAAACATTAAAAGATCGAACATATGCAGTCATTACAAGGTAAAACAGCCCTCATTACCGGTGCCGGAAAAGGATTGGGCAGGGCCATGGCACTAGCGTTGGCAGCAGAAGGAGTACATCTCGTGCTGCTGGCCAGAACAGCTACCGACCTGGAAAAGGTAGCTGCTGAAGCAAAGGCCATCAATGCGACGATCAATATCTCCTGGCACCCCGTCAACGTGGGCAGCTATGCGGAAGTGAAAAGCGCCATCGACAAAGTAGCGGCCACCAATACCGGTATCGATATCCTGATCAATAACGCCGGCATATTGAAAACCGGTGGGTTCCTGCAGCTGCCTGTGGCAGAATGGGAAGAAGCGATACAGGTAAACCTGCTGGGTGCCTACTACGTAGCCCATGAAGTATTGCCGTTGATGCTGCAGCAGGGCCGCGGTGACATCATCAATGTGGCCTCTACAGCTGGCCTGAAAGGCGCCGCCAACATGAGTGTATATGGAGCTTCTAAAGCGGCCCTCATCAATATGAGCGAGAGCCTGATGCAGGAATTCCGGAAGTCAAACATTCGCGTGACGACCGTTAATCCCAGCACCATTGCCACCGAGATGACGATGAAGGCTAAGTTTACCGATGGTAATGAAGAAAAGGTGTTACAGCCGGAAGACCTGGCCTATGTGATCGTACATAATCTTAAGTTGCCGCAACGCGCCTTTATCAAGGAGTTCGGTCTCTGGTCTACGAATCCCTAGTGGTTCCGGAATAGTCGATCCATTCAAGTCGTGGAAGCAATACCCCCATCCCCAACAGGGCGGGGGTATTTTTATGCAAGCTTACAGGCTGGCACCTGTACGCCGGATTTTCCCGGCAACCGGATAGTTCCTACCTTAGGCCGTTTAAACAAGCATTCTCATGCCGACATCAGCAACAGGTACTATCGACCCCGCAGCCCCATCGTATGCTACTCCGGTGGCTGTTAGTTATTGGCAGGTCGTGCGCAGGCTGGGAAAGCTATATTGGCAACTGAAAAAGCAGGAAGACTATTTCAAGCAGCACCTGCAAAACCTGCTTCCTGCAGCGGCTCGCCAGCACCAGGCATCTTTTACACCACAACAGATCAAGCGTTTTGTCAAATACTGGCAACTGGCGCACAACGTTGTTTGCGACAACCTGTCCCAGCTGACTGGCCGTGCACTCACTCCGGAAGAAGAGCGCCGCATCGGGCTGCTGAGTGTATTTGCGCCCTTGTTTGATGACCTACTGGATAATGATATTCTACAACAGCACGAGATCCTGCAGCTCATAGAAGCCCCTGATCAATATGTCCCCCAGCAGGCAGCCGATGAGATCGTGTTGGCCATCTATCGGGAATTGTTACAAGAAGTTCCGAACCGCGCCCTGTTTACACAGCATTTGCAAACGGTGACCAGGTGGCAGCATGAATCACAAAAACAAAGGGACCGTTTCATCCAGGAAGAAGAATTATACCAGATCACTTACAACAAAAGCTATTATGGGATCCTGCTGTTTTGCGCAGCGTTGAACCACTACCCATCACCAGCTCTCGAGACCATGCTGTACCCGATAGCCGGACTCATGCAATTGACCAATGATGCTTTCGATGTATGGAAGGATATTCACAAAGATGTTTATACACTCCCCAACCTACACCGCAACTTTGGGCAGCTGCAACACCAGTTCATGGCAGAGATATCGTCGATCAACCGGCAACTCGATCATTTGCCTTATCCGGCAGCCGCCAAAGCCAACTTCTCCATCACCATCCATGCATTGCATGCCATGGGATGGATGTCGCTGCAACAATTGAGAACAGTAACAGCCGGTATCACCTCCATCGATGGACTCAAGTCGTTGACACGTGCACAACTGGTGTGCGACCTAGATAGCCTTCCACAAAAGTTCAGGTGGTTCAAACTGGTTCATTATTTTGCTAACTTCCACAGTTCCCTTGCGGCAAAGCCTTTTCAGGGCCAACCCACAGAACAAACACCGCAATAGATTCACCAAGGCTTTAGGAGTATCTACTTGGCAACGCTCTGTGGCATAAAGCCCATCTCGATCATCCATTTTTCACAAAGCTCCGTCCACAGCTCTGTACTGCCGGGATTGTTGCGCAATGCAATGGCATGACCGCCGAAAGGAAATACATGCAGGGAAGAGGGCACCTTGTGCTGCACCAATGCTTCGTATAGGAGCAAACTGTTTTGCACCACCACGCCATTGTCGTTGAACGCGTGAACGAGGAAAGCAGGCGACGTAGCAGCCGTCACCCGTAGTTGTGTGGAGTATTGTTTGATCAGGGCATCCGTTGGTTGATCGCCCAGTAAATTCTTCAGGCTGCCTTTGTGGGCGTACTTACCCAGGTCTACCACCGGAGACACGAGGATCATGAAGTTGGGCCGAAACGATACGGTATCCAGGGCGTCCTTTACCCCCGTCGCATCTTTGGAAGCAGTACCAAGCAGGGCTGCCAGGTGACCACCGGCCGAAGAGCCCTGTACACCAATCTTGTCTTTTCTGATGCCCCATTCGGCACCACGCTGCCGTATGATGCGCATCGCCCGCTGGGCATCCTGCAAAGGACCGATCTCGCGCTGCACCAGGTCGGGTGAATTGGGTAAACGGTAATTCAATACGAAAGCGCTGACACCAATGCTGTTGAACCATTTAGCCAGTTGTATACCACTGATCACATAGGCGAGTCGCTCATAACCACCACCGGGACAGATCAGCACTGCCGCTCCTTTATTCTCCTGGGCCGACGGGAAAAAGGCATACATACCGGGAGTACCAACCCGGTATATTCTTTCGTTCGCTATACTGTCTGATAACTGCAGCCCTTTGCTATTGGGCATGGTGCCGGGTGCATACAAGGGAATAAACTGAGCATATTTTTCGGGCGTTGTAAGAGGCCCCTGGGCATAACTGGCCATACCGATACAGGTCAGCAAACTAACAAGCAATGTCTTCATGCAGATGATTTTCAACGGTGGTATCAACAGCCGGCGATCAGTAAAACATAGCCGCCGACCTGCATAGATAAGCGTATTTCAGGCAGGATAAAAGTAGAAATTACGCAATCGTTGCCGAGGCCACCCACCTACTCATTGCAACAGCTACCACCACATGGGTCACGCCAGCTCCGATAGCACGAGATTTTCCAGCGCCTGTTTCAAGGCGGCATATTCCTGGAGATATTCATCATTGGTCAATGGTTCGCTGATTGCCTCGCCAATGAAGATGATCCGGCGATGGCCCGGTATGCTCACCAACCCATCTTTGCGGACGTTGTATACATCGATGATCACCTGCCCCTTATCATCGCGTTGGGTGTGCAGGTCAAAAACATTGTCATTACTAACCAGGCGCTCTGTGTAAATGAGCTCCATGGCAAAAACGATCTCCTTTCCATCGGTGATCGTGATGTCTTCTACAATAACCGTTTCTCCCGGTACGGAAGGTCTGATCAATGGAGGAAGCCCTTTAAAGGTTCCAGCAACACGGCCAGCCTTTTTTGTGGTAGTACTTTTGCGGGAGGCAGCTTTTTTTGCAGATGCGGTCGCCTTGGCGCTTCCCTTCTTGACTGACCGCTTACGGGCAACCGGCTTGCCGGCAGCCGATTTCTTGATGGTTGATTTTCCAGCAGCTGCTTTTTTCGCCACCCCTTTCTTCAATGGCACTTTGGTAGAAACGGCTTTTTTTGCAGCAATCTTTTTGCCCACCGCTTTTTTCACAGCGGCCTTTTTCCGCGGCGCGGCCACCCTTTTTTTCGCAACACTTACCGCCTTCTTAGTGGCTGTTTTCTTCGTAGCAACAGCCTTTTTGCCGCTTGCTGCAGCGCGCCGGGCAATCGATTTCTTTTTCGGGGTAGCCATGGTAATATTGTATTTGTATGAATATAAGGCAATTAATTGGTATGCGACAATTGCACTGGTACGGATTTTGCCCGCAATCAGAAACCCTTCCTTATGGATCAACATATGATGGACCAATACCTGCAATCGCTGAAAGCGATGGGCATGAGTGATGAAGCCATTGCGCTGTACAAACAACAGATGGAGCAATCCATGCAGTTCACCAATCAATGGGCCAGCCAGCTCAACCAGTTCAGTCAAAATATGCAGCAATTCAATGCCTTCTTCCACGGCGAAGCAGGTGATGAAGAAAATGACGAGGCGGCTTCCGGTATCTTGCTCAATCCAGATAGTTCCTTAAGTCAGGAAGAACAATGGGCAGTAGCCTGTGGCGCCGATCTCGCCCTGCTCAACGGACAATACCTCAATGACCTCACCACCGGCTTTACCCGTCACGAATGCCGGGATATGCTGGCGCAATGGTGGGATATCGATAGCAAAGAAGAAGCCCATGACACCATCTACTGGCTCTTCAATGAGGGGCATCGTATTCAATACGACATCATTTGGCAGGCGATGAACTCGGTGTCGATCAAAGAAAGCAAGGCCTTCCTGCGTGAGCATGTGGTGAAGAATGAAATGGAAGAAGAAGCTGCCATGCAGCGATTGCGCAATATGCGGGACGCCATCGAACTTTTCCAGGAACACAAACTGATCGGCAACGGCACACACCCCGAAATGCTGATCTGGGATTTTGCCCGCATCATCAACCTGAGCCGCGCCAGCTTTGATGCCGGCTATCTTACCCGCTCGGAAGCGATGGATTATATCATGCGTTGTGTAGGCCCCATCCGAAGTATGTACACCTCCTGGAACCAGCTTTCCGTATCCTATCAGTTTGCCCGTTGCGTATGGAACGGCATTGAAGCCGACGATTTTGAAGGCATGCAGCTGGGCATGAACTTGTTGCTCACCGATCCCAACAGTCCCTGGGTTAAAATGCCCTTCTAGCAGCAACTCTATTAAAGAATCTTCAACAATAAAATGGCCGCCGGCGTCCCGGTGGCCATGGGGCAAATAGGATGTTTTGCAGATACCCATTATTTACCCGCTAACGAAAGCTTCTTATTGCGCTTGCAGTATCCTGTATTCATAAGGCGCCAGGTTGAGTGCGCCACTCACGTTCACCGTATTTCCACCGAATGCTTCTTTGTAACTCCCGGCTATTGCTGTCGGCACCGTATACGTTTGTGCGCTATTGCGCAGGTTGGCGATGACCAATACCTTTTCGTTGTTCAGTACCTTGGTATACGCACACAGGTCACCCGTACTATAACTCGTCACGACACCGCGGCGTATAGCAGCACTGGTATTCCGCAACGCAATGATCTTTTTATACTCTGCTGTAGTGGCCGCATTCTTCGTCCAATCTACTTTCACGCTGGTGAAAGGGAATGGAATGCGGGAGGCCATGCCTACTTCCTGGCCATTGTAGATCATGGGTACACTCTTCATCGTGGCCGTGATCACAAAAGCCGTCATGGCGCCTCTGTCTCCGCCAAACAGTTCCTGCGGTGTACCGTCTGATCCATTTACATCGTGATTGGTTGTGTAACGAATGATCTGCTGCCCACTGATCGCATTGGCATACTCCGCCTGGTTGAGGCTATCGATGGTCAACACCGATTTCTTTTGTTCGTAAATAGCCTTGAGTTGCCCGAAGAATCCAAAGCCAAAGTTATAGTCGAAGCCTACGGTATAGTTGAGCGCCCGTGAGCCTTCTGCCATCAGCAGCAATTTGTGTGTTTTGATATTGCGCAGGGTATCGATGGCCTGCTTCCAGAAATCGAGGGGCGGACCGTCTGTATAATCACACCGAAAACCATCGACATTCGCTTTGTATACCCAACCCTTCATCGCTTTGATCATTTCGAGGCGCATGGCTGCATTGCTGAAATTGAGTTGCGCCACATCGTTCCAGCCCATATTGGGCGGACTCACCACATTGCCACCCGCATCCTGCAGGTACCAGTCTTTATGGGCCGTGATCCAGGGATTGTCCCAGGCGGTATGGTTAGCCACCCAATCGAGTATCACACTCATGTTGCGTGTATGTGCACCGTCTACCAGCGCCCGCAGATCATCGAGGGTTCCGAACTCGGTATTGACCGCATTGTAATCCTTGATACAATACGGAGAGTTCACGCCTTTAAGCGAGCCAACGGGATAGATGGGCATCAGGTACACCACATTGGCGCCAAGGGCCTTGATACTATCGAGCCGCGCAATAACACCCTGAAAGTTACCAGACGCACTAAAAGCCCGCATATTCACCTGGTAGATGACGGCGTCGGCCGGAGCCGGTACATTGGCAAACGGGACGCCATATTGCGCAGGGGTATCATCGACGGGGGGTGGTGGCACCACAGGGGGGGCATCGTTGGTCTTGCTGCACGCCAGGAACAGCCAGGAAAGTAAGATCGAATACATAGTTATTTTCATAAAGGGTTTGTGCTTATTAATTCTTGTGCAAAACATACGTATAGTTGCCGGCCACATGCAGGTCGAGTGTGATGGAGTAGTTGCCATCCTCCGGTACCGTCAGGTTGTTCAGCCCGGCCGTGTAGCCCAGGAAGGGATTATCGGCATACTGTAGTTTACCGGCACCATCGACACCCAAATCCAGGTCCCACGCCTTGTTGGCCCTGAACTTGAAAGAGCCATTCTTTTTCATATTGGCAGTCACCTTCCACACCTGCGCCGCCTCGTCATAGCTCAGCTGCGTATCGGTATCCCAACCACCTGGCGAAGCATCGCCGAGCATACCCCAGGTTGTTTTGGTAGCCGTCCAGGTATTGTTGTTGAGGTTCGCCGTGAGGTAATAATAGCCGCCATCGGGTACAGACAACCCAGCCGCCGCGCCATCGGTATTGAAGCTGCCGCTGCCGCCATCACCATAGTTGGTGTGATTCCAATCAGGGGCGTTGGTGTATTTAAAGTAATGTTGTCCGGCTCCTGCCATGTACACATACCCTTCATACAATCCTGCGCGGCCAGCCACCGGGGCCAGCTTGGGTGCAGTGGCCGGGCTCCATCCCTGGTAATCGCCAGGCACGTACAGGTCCAACCCGTAAGAAGTGATCTGCGGTGATACCGTATTGGTGAATACCGGTGGCACAGTCGATGCGGCGCCATTGTATTGGTTCACATTGGCCCTTATCCGCACGGCGATGGTATTGGCCACCCCCGGTGTAATGCCCATGCCGTTGAGCAGGTTATTGAGGTCTTTGGTCACGAAAGCATATTGCTGGCGGTTGGCATCGATGGTGATCGATTTGGCGGTGGCCCAGCTGTTGGCAGTATCACTCACGCGACCCAGTTGCAACACATAACTGATCACCGGCTGTACGCCGAAATCGGCAGCAGACCATTGAAACCTGAGGGCTGTATCATTCTCTTTGGCAGCCGTGAGTACCACGGTAGTGGAGGAAGCAGACAGCGCATTACCGCCGAAACTGCCAGGCCGCAACTGGTAGTCTTCGCCATCTTTCTGGCAGGCGAAGAGGCAGCAGCTCGCTGCTATGATCAATAAGTAGTGGACGATAGTTCGCATACAATCGTAGTTGAAAGGTTAACTCAATAGTTAGGGTTTTGTACCAGGTTGGGATTGGCGATGATTTCCGCGGCCGGTATGGGGAAGAGCGCAAAATGCGCGTCTACACCTACACCATTCTTCACCCCACCTTTCCACGGCCACAGGTAGCTGCTACCGGTAAACTGACCGTAGCGGATGAGGTCCGTTCTGCGGAATCCTTCCCAATACAATTCCCGCATCCGCTCATTCAGCACATCATTGACCGTAAAGGTGGATACCTGGCCACTGTTGTTGCCATAAGCGCGTGCACGCAGCAGGTTGATGTATTCAATGGCCTTGGCCTGTGTACCACCAGTACCGCCGCGCAACACCGACTCTGTATAGACGAGGTACATTTCCGCCAGGCGAAACAAGGGGAAGTCGACGCTACATAATACGCCATTGGGAGAAGGCGGTGTGGTACCGGTTGAACTGATGTTATTGAACTTGTAGACGCCCAACCCATCATTGAATACCACGACATCATTGACCTCGAGGTTGCCGGGGCCAAACAAAGCCCGCTTGTCGGCATTGCCGCTATAGTCGCCGAATGCCAACGGTAGGTTTTTCGTACTGCGGTTGCCGAGCCAGCCACCACTGGGAATACCAAATGCCTGGTTATCGGCCGGGTTGGTACCATGGGCGGAACAGATCAGGAAGGTGGTACCGCCATAGTTCTGGCTATTGGTCGCATCATAAGCGATCGGCAATATCACTTCCGTATTGTTCTTGTCATTGTCGCTCATGAAGAGCGTTTTGTAGTTACTCTTCAGCGCATAACCATTTTCGATTACTTTGCCCGAATAGACGATGGCGTCGGTATAACGATCGGTGCCGGTATATACTTTGGCATTCAGGTAAAGCCTGGCCAGCAGTGCCCAGGCGGCGCCCCGGTCGGCCCGGCCATATTCATTCTGCCGGGGAGCAGCCAGCTCGTTTTCGATGGCTTTCAACTCCGTTTCTACATAGGTAAAAAGATCGGCTCTCTTGATCTGTTTGGGAATGTATTTACCAATGGGATCGTCTTCCGTTACAAAAGGCGGATTGCCAAACAGGTCCATCAGCACCCAATATTGAAAGGCGCGCAGGAAACGTGCTTCCGCTCTGAACTGGCGAATGGTCGCAGCATCGGCTTCCTTGTATCCACGTGCCGCCAGCTTTTCATCGGTCGATTCACGAATAAACTCATTGGCTACCGTGACCTGGTATAAACTGCGTGCATAGGTCGCATTGATGAAGACATTACCCGAGGTCCAGTTGATGTTGTGAAAGCTAAGGAGCACGGCATCGTTCCAGGCACAAATGGCCTCATCGGTGGTTAGCTCCTGGAGGTTCCACCAGCTACGAATGAAGTCGGTTGTCCCCGCATCGGTAATGCCCGCAATGTTTACATCGGAATTGCCTACGCCCGAGCTGCTGACCAATGAGTAAGCGCCATAGACCTTGGCGAGCACCTGCTTATATCCTTCCAGCGTACTGTATTGTTTTTCGGACGTGTTGGCATTGACCGGCTGCAGGTCGAGGTCTTTGTGGCAAGACGAGAGCAGCAATGCTACAGCCAGTACGGTTGTATAGAGATGAAAATACTTTTTCATGGTTCTCTTGTTTTGAATGAACACTAAAATTGAAGACTGGCACCAATGGTTACGATGCGCGGACGCGGATAAATGGTGTTGTCGATACCCCCATAGATCTCCGGATCGAGCCCTTTGTATTTGGTGACCGTAAACACATTCTGGCAATTGGCAGTGAGGCGCAATCCCACTTTGTCGTGCAACAGCCTGCCCACATTGTAAGCCAGGCCCAGGTTATCCATCTTCAGGAAGGAGGCATTTTCGATATAATAATCCGATTGATTTTGCCCGTTGATAAACCCTGTATTGTAAACATCATTCATTCCATTGGCCAGGTAGCCCAGCGGATTGAGCAGGTTCGCGCGGATCGACCCGGTAGCAATACCATTGTATACATAGTTACCGATATTGGCACGCAACACGGTATTCAAGGCCCAGCGACCGTAGGTAAACTGGGTGGAAAAGCCGAGCGTGAATTTGGGGAAGGGAGACTTGTACCGATACAGGTCTTTCTGGTTGATGACACCATCTTTGTTGATATCTACATACACGCCTTCTACCGGTTTCCCGTTCAGGTATTGCTGGTGATATACATAAAACGAGTTGGCCTGGTAACCCACGGAGTTGATCTGGATAACGCCGTTGCCGGTCAACGTGCCGGGGTAGGTGGAATCCTTGGTAGCAGTCAGGTTGGTGATCTTATTTTCGTTGTAAGCCGCATTGAAGCTCACGTCCCAGTTAAATTTACTCCCTTTAATGACAGCAGCATTGATCGCCAGTTCCACACCTTTGTTTTCTACGTTACCCACATTGGTCAGGATGGTGCTGCTGAAATTGGAGCCGGCAGGGATAGGAATGGTATTGAGCAGGTCTTTGGTCTTTTTGAAATAAACATCCACGCTACCATTGATGCGGTTGTTGAAAAAACCGTAGTCGAGCCCAGCATTGTAAGTAGCTGTTTGCTCCCATTTGATGCCTGCATCGTAGGCTGCCGGTGTTCCCATATAATACCAGCTATTGCCAAATTGTACGGCCGAACCATTGCCACTCAGGGAATAGATCGACTGATAGGGATAATTGTAAATGCCATCCTGGTTACCGGTTACACCATAGCTGAGGCGCAGCGAAAGGTTCGACAGTGATTTCACATCCTGCAGGAATGACTCACGATTCATTTGCCAGGTAAAAGCGGCCGACGGGAAAGTACCCCAGCGTACATCGGGCGCAAAACGTGATGATCCGTCTGTACGGATAGAGGCCGCAAAGATGTACTTGCTATTGAAAGTATAGATCAAACGACCGTAATAAGAGATGAGCGTGTTTTCCGGTTTATCCGTTGGGAATACAGGCTTTGAACCGGGAATGGTATCGCCATTAGCCCGGAAGGCCGCGTAAAAATCGTTGGTGGAAAGGTTGTTATAATAGCCATAACCAGCAGTCACGTTGATATTGCTCTTGATGTCTTTCAGGTCTTTGGTATAGTTCAGGTAAAACTCACCCACCTTGTTGTTGATCCTGTTGGAGTATTTGTTGCGCTGACCGCCATCGAGAAAATTCTGTGCGGCAAAAGCAGGCACATCGATCTTGCCATCTCCTTTAGCGATATCATAACCCAGGTTGAGGTTGGCGTGTAATTCGGGTAGCCAATGGAATTTGTAGTCAAACTGCACATTGCCATAGCTGCGGTATACATTGCTGGAGTTATTATACAGATCGAGCAGGGCAACCGGATTGCGGGGTGCTAGCTTATTGAGCGTTACAGCGCCAGAAGACGGATCTACCGAAGCCCACTCGAAATAGTTGCCATAGGGCGAGGTGGCATGTACCGGTTGGGTAGGATCGAAATACACGGCCGAACTGATGGCGGCATTGTTGGCAAATCGCGTTTTATTGTACGCTCCTTTCAGGTTGATGTCGACTTTCAGGTGGTTGTCGAACAACCGGGGGCTCAGGCTGATACCGCCCGACATACGTTGCAGGTGATCGGTACGCAGGATACCTTGCTGATCGAGATACCCCAGCGATACCCGGTAAGGCGTGTTCTTCACCGCACCGGCGATGCTGAGGTTGTTGTCGGTGCCGATAGCTGTCTGAAAGATCTCATCCTGCCAATCTGTACTGGCATTGCCCAGCAGGGATTTGTACGAATGAATATTGTCGTAGGTGCCGCCGCCAAGCGAGTCGACGTATTTACGGAAATCGCCCGCCGACTGCACATCCATCTTTTTAGCGATGGTGGATACCGACACCTGGGTGCTGAAACTGAATTGAGGCTGGCCACTGACGCCCTTTTTGGTGGTAATCAGGATAACCCCGTTGGAAGCGCGTGAGCCATAAATAGCCGTTGCCGCTGCGTCTTTAAGCACCGTAAAGGTGGCGATATCGTTGGGGTTGATGAGGCTGAGGGAATTGGACGCACCATAAATATTATTGCCGCTGAGGGGAACCCCATCGACAACGATGAGCGGATCGTTGCTGGCATTGAGGGAGGCGCCGCCACGGATGCGGATCACGCTGCCTGCGCCGGGTGCTCCACCGTTGGAGGTGACAGACACCCCAGCCACTTTACCGGCAATCAATTGTTCGGGAGTAGTGATGACACCTTGCTGGAAATCTTTGGCGTTTACGGTGGCCACGGAGCCTGTGAGCTCTTTGCGTCGGGTAGTACCGTAGCCGATCACGACCACATCATTGAGGGCGTTGGCAGCAGGTTTCAGCACCAGTTCGAGCGAGGTCCGGGCCGTTACCAGCAGACTGTCGTAGCCCACATAGGAGATCAGGAGCCTGGTATTTTCGGGGACAGTAATACTGAACTTTCCCTGCTGATCGGTGACAGTTCCCCGTTCGGTGCCGGCAATTTTCACGGAGACGGCTGGTAACGGTTCGCCGCGCTCGTTTTTAACGGAGCCGGTAACGGGGGTAGATGGCTGTTGGGCATGGGCTGCATACAGTAGGCAACTGGTGCACAGTAACAGCAGCCATTTCAAATGGCGGAATTGATTCATAATGACAAGTTGTATTGAACGTGGGTAATCAAAGCCTTACTGGAAGATTGGGGACCCGACCGGCGGCCGGCCTGGACAGGCCGGTGATTCAAAGGGGCATCCGACACGGCGGGTGGTAGTCGGGCATCGACTGGGAGGCGACAGGGCGTTGGCGCAGCTGCTTGCTTTTCTCATTGGGGGCATGTGCAATCGTTTCGTTTTACAATCAATGGATGGTAAAGGAACGGAGGCCGGCAAGCAGGGCAAAGTTTTATAAGCCCAATGGAAAGAATATAAGGGAAAATGTCGTGTTTGAACAACCTAATCAAATGGATTATAACCACTTACAAAACATGCAACTTTTTCACTATAGAACGAAAACAGACAGAAAAGGGGCGCAATTGGGAAAGGCAGCTCGTGCTGTCGGGACCGGGAACTGACCTTTCAGCGTCACTGGGGTGACCAGGAGGGAGGTAATAAAGCCCAACGGCTGGCTCAGCGAGCGGCAGTTTGAAACGTGGACGAGGCAGCACCAATCACAGACGCCTTGTTCCCGATTTTGGAAACACGCCGGTTTGGGTAGGGTCTGGCTAGGGTCTGGCTCCGGTTGAGCTAGGCTTGTCCATTTTTGGGACAGTACGACAAGTTAGACGTGGACGCGGTACCAAGGGGGCGGCGCCGGCTACAGGGTTTTGATCCGCATGATCCGCTCCTCAAACTCTTCGCCCGAAACCGCTGCCTTGTTTTTAATGCGGGATTTATAGCTATAAATGGTCTTGACGGAGTATTCCAGGATGCTCGCGATCTTTTCCGGATCGGCTACGCCCATCCGCATCAGGGCGAAGATCCGCAGGTCGGTATTCAGCAATTCCCCTTCGCGCAGGGTGATCTTTTCTTCGGGCCGCAACAGGGCATTCACCTCCTGCACAAAATGGGGAAACAACTTCAGGAAGATCTGGTCAAAGCTCAGCAGCAGCTCATCTTTTTCTTTGCGGGCGTCTATCTTATTGAGAAAGAAGCGAATGTCTTCATACCGCTTCTCTTGTAGCTTCTGTTCGATGGTGCCTTTGATCTTGTCGATTTTATTGTAATATTCAGAATCCATGTTGAAGAAGTAGCCGATATACTCTTCTTTGATCTTGTTGGCTTCCTCCAGTTTCTCGTTCACCTCGGCCAGCCGCCGGTTCGATTCCTGCAGCTGCGCATTGGCGGCCTGTTGCGCGTTATTGGCTTCCTTCAGCGCCTGCTGTGCCAGCTTAAGCTTTTTTACTTGTCGCAATATGACCCAGGTCAACGCCACCAGGGCCAGCACCAGGATGGTTACCACTACAGCGTATTTGATCAGCAGGCTTCGCTGCTTTTCCATACCGTTGATCCGTTCGCTTTCGATCAGCGGCAGGATGGAGCTAGCCTGCACCTTGCGCTGGCGGGCCCCGTAAAACTCTGCATTGGCAATGGCGCTCTCGATACACATGGCTGCATGGCGCAAATCGCCTTTTTTATACAGTAGTTCTGCCAGGTGAAAGATCGCCACGGTTTCCTTCGTGCAGGATTTTATATCTGCGATGGTGGCCTGTGCCAGTAGATCGATGGCCTTGTCCATATCGGCATTTTGCTGGTAGATGCCACTCAGGGTAGAAGCCACCAGGGCAAATTGGTGATGGGTGAGATCAGCGCGCGTCATAAGCTGCTCGAAAAAACTGGCCGCTTCTTTGCGTTTATTCTGTTTGAAGTACTTTAAGCCGCTGTAGTAGGTGTGATCAAAAGATCCCGGGTGGTACCAGTTCAGGGCAGAGTCGAGGTATTGATTTCCCTGGATATCGTAATCGACCGAATGGTAATTGTCGTTGGCATAACCGGCCAGGTCATAACAGTACCGGCCCCAGAGGGCATAATAATTACCCTTGAGGCTATCCGGAATCGGCTGCCGGGCAAGAGATACGAGTGAATCGTGGGTTTCTTTGTAAAGGCCTGTCGAGAGCAGGATAAAGCTGAGTTTCATTTGTGCCGCTACCTGGTAGCGGCTGTCCTTGAGCTCACGGGCAATGCGCACCAGCCGGATGGCATAACTATAGGCTGAATCATAGTTGAATATCTTATAGGCTTCGTAGATCTTTTCATGACGGGCAAAAAGATCAGGTAATGACAGGCCGGCTACCTGAAGGGATTGCCGCAGCTGATCGATCTCTTTGATCCGGGCTGCATCGTATTCGGCGGTACGCTGAATGGCGGTACTGAGCTCGGCCAAACGGCTATCATGATTACCCAATACACCCTGCAAACAGGTAGACAGCAACGAAAGACAGATGAGCAAATGTTTCATAATGTAAAATAATCGGCTGGTGGCAATTCCGTTCCTGATACGGTTATCGCAAATCTATCCAATTAATTCAGTAAACCGCCGTGCCAACTACACGGCAGGCATGATTTGAATGCCTCACCTGCAACAACCCGCAACTTGTATAGATTCAATAAAATACAATTTGATCTTTATTCTATTCCGTACAACGATACACGCCCGTCGATTGTCATTGCTGTGCGCGGTCTATCAATTGTATAACGCATAATAATTGCACTTCACCATTCGGGGTGAAAGCGACTTTGTTTCCGCTGGATAACTACCAGCACATACGATCATGTAAATTTATGCCATGAAATATGTATCAGTCCTGATCCCTGAGGGCGATATAAGCCTTACCAACGTCGAAGGGATACACCACATCCTCGCAGAAGTTAACCGGATTGCCGAACGTGCCGGACGGCCTCCTTTCTTTCATTTTCAATTGGTGGGTAAACACCGAAGCCAGTTCCTCAAGCAGAACTTCTTCAGCATACACGCCAGCCACCTGATCACAGAAGATTTCAAAACAGACCTTATCATCATTCCCGCCCTTCACGGCGATATCTTTAAAAGTGTAGAGATCAACCAGGGGCTCGTTCCGTGGATCATTGATCAATACACCCAAGGGGCCGAAGTGATGAGCCTTTGTACAGGCGCTTTCCTGTTGGGCGCCACCGGCTTGCTGGACGGGCGCAGTTGCGCCACCCACTGGGTTCATGTCAATGAGTTCCGCGACCGCTATCCCCGTGTACAGGTGGTAGACGATAAAGTGCTCACAGACGAGAACGGCATTTATACCAGCGGTGCCGCTTACTCGTATCTCAACCTGATCTTGTATTACATCGAGAAACAGGCCAGCCGCGACATCGCCATTTTCATCGCCAAGTTGTTTGCCCTGGACATGGGCCGTACGAGCCAGTCGCAGTTCATCATCTTCCAGGGCTACAAACAACACAACGACGAAAGTATCCTGAAAGCACAGGAATTTATCGAGCAGCACTACCAGCAGAAGTTGTCGGTAGATGAAGTAGCCACCCATGTGTCGCTGGGCCGGCGCAATTTCGAACGCCGTTTCAAGTCGGCCACTGCCAATTCTGTATTTGAATACCTGCAGCGTGTAAAGGTAGAAGCCGCCAAGAAGCAATTAGAGCACGGCGGTAAAACGATCAATGAGGTCATGTACGACATCGGCTATACCGATGTGAAGGCATTCCGCGACGTGTTTAAGAAAGTCGTCGGTATGTCGCCGGGTGAATACCGCGACCGGTATACCAAAGAACCGGCGTATTAATGTAAGCATAAAAGAACAGGGAGTATCCAATCAACGATGCTCCCTGCTCTTTTATAGTGGGTATGGCTTACGGGCCATTACCTTATGATAATATTGATTCTATTGCATCAGGCAGTTACTTCAGCCCCATGCCTGGACCTCGCCAATTCTCCTTCCCGGTACCAGCACTGAAAGGCCTGAACAAACAGGTCGAAGACCTTATTGACGATGAATACGGCATTCTGCGTTTCATGGCTCGTAGGCTCATAGTTGTTGTAGGCGGCGCTTTCGTGCCCATCACTCGTTTTTTCCATAGCATGGTTGGCTTCGGAATGTGCATGTAATACACCAAAATACTCCAGCTTATCCTGCAGACCCATCGTGTGCACCAGTTCAAACACCGGTTCGTTGAAACATTCAAAAGTAGCTTCCAGCGCTTCGATGATCACCAGTTTGTAAAACGGTAAAGAGAAGGTGCGCGCCAGGTGAATGGTTTCGTATACAACTTTTCGTACCGCTTCGAGATCATCGGCCCAGATGCGGGTAAATAGGGTGGTACCCGGCTGATCGAGAAACTGTTGTCCATAGCTGATTCGCTCCAGGTCTTTCAGGTACCATTGCCAGTGATAGGAATCTTCGTCGCAATGCACATTTACACTTTGCTGCATGGGGTCGGTGCTCTGCTCATCCTTCATCATGTACAGGATGTCTTTGAAGCCCATAACAAAAAACAACATAGAGGGGGTAAAGCTCAACCGTGAAGCTGGTGGGATTGATTCACTACGGAGCATTGAGCAGAGCGGAGACTGCCGCAACTGCTGCTTACGCAACTCGAGCGTCTGAATAATTTGTAACATGGCTGAATAGTTTGACAACAAACTACAACAACCCAACAGGCGCAACATCATCGCCCCCTCCGAAATCGCCGACCATATAGCTGACCGGCCGGGTGAAAGGGATGAATAAGAATCCCCTAAGCCGGTTGCGCAATCGCCTTCCTGATCTCGGGTGCCACCTTAGTACCAAACAACTCGATCGAGCGCAACATGTCTTTATGAGGTACCGGCCCTACGCTCATCTGTGCCAGGAAGCGGGTGTTTTTAAACAGCTCGTATTGGTACAGAATCTTATCGATGATCTGCTGCGGACTGCCCACCAGCAAGGAACCTCGTGGACTGCGCATTGCTTCAAACTGTTGGCGGCTCATAGGCCCCCAACCTCTTTCCCGGCCAATGCGGCCCATGATCTGTGCATAGCCCGGAAAGAAAATATTCCCGGCTTTTTGCGCATCGTCGGCGATGAATACATGCGAGTTGATGCCCACCTGTTGCTGTTCTACCGGAAGACCTGCTTCCAGGGCAGTGTCGCGGTACAACTGTATGAGCGGGGCAAATTGGTGCGGCTCGCCGCCAATGATCGCCAATGCCAGGGGCAGGTGCAAATTGCCGGCACGCATCACCGACTCGGGGGTACCGCCCACCGCAATCCAGATAGGCAGTTTATGTTGATGGGGACGCGGGTATACACCGAGGTTATTGATGGGGGCGCGGTGTTTACCTTTCCAAGTCACACGCTCCTGCTCGTTCAGCTTCAATAGTAAGCCGAGTTTTTCGGAAAATAAGGTATCATAATCTTTCAGGTCAAATCCAAACAAGGGAAACGATTCAATAAAAGAACCCCGGCCCGCCATGATCTCGGCCCTGCCTCCAGAGAGCAGGTCTACGGTAGCAAAGTCCTGGTAAACCCGAACGGGGTCGTCGGAACTTAATACGGTCACCGCACTCGACAGCCGGATGCGTTTGGTGCGGGCAGCCGCAGCGGCCAGTACAACGGCAGGGGAAGATACCAGGTATTCTACCCGGTGGTGCTCACCGATGGCAAATACGTCGAGGCCCACCTGCTCGGTCAACTCGATCTCTTCGAGCAGGTCCTGCATGCGTTGCTGTCCACTGATCATTTTCCCCGTCACCGGATCGGGCATCAGGTCTACAAAGGTGCATATACCTAGTTCCATACTGAATCATTTGAATGGTGCAAATATCTGTCTTATAACAAGCCGTTGTGCAGCTTGTGCGGCTCATGGCGGTATACTGGGGGAAACCTCCAAAACAACAAATGGAGCCAGGAGGCCCCATTTGTTTTCTTTATCAAAAAGCCGACGATAGAACGTTGTTATCAGGCTACTGCTGCAGCCTGCTTCACCAGTTGAGCCCGGTACTGCGAAGGCGTTACGCCCTGGTAAGTCCGGAACCATTTGGTGAAATTGGAGGGATCATAGGTCAGTATCCGCGCCACATCCGCTACCGAGTATTGTTCATCTTCGAGGTAGCGCTTGGCAATCGCCAATAACTTCTTCTCGTAGAAGTAGCAGGGATGCTTGCCGGTATGCTCCTTGATCACATTGCTCAGGTGACCAGGATGAATGAACAACAGCTTCGCCACATCGCGCAACTCAAACATCGTATCCACTTTGCCTTCCAGCACATCGGCCAGGTGGGCGTCGATCACACCCAGGTAATTTTGAAAGATGGTTTCATTGCGACTGGTCATAGTGGCTATTGTTGTATGAATAAATAACGCCCCGTCCGGGCTTTTGTTCGAAAAAAAGCTGCTCTCCGCATCAAATCAACTGGTTATTACACACTTACATTTGAATAGCCAGCATTCTCCCCGCCTACACTTCTTTGCGCAGCACTTCCAGTGGCGGCCTGTTCACCACACTGCGGCTGTTGAAAATTCCCACGAGGATCGTCAGGGCGGCAATGGCCACAAACAAGATAAGGATCGGCCACCAATCGGGCGCAAAGGGTGTTTTAAAACTATAGCGTGCCAGGGCCCAGCTACCCACCAACGACAACAATATGCCGGTCGCCGCAGCCAGCGCACCCAGGAAGAAATATTCCAGGGCCGTGATCGTGAGTATCTGCCGGCGGCTGGCACCCAGCGTGCGCAGCAACACACTTTCCTGCATGCGCTGGTATTTGCTGATGAGCACGGAAGCGATGAGCACGATAAGGCCGGTCACAATGCTGAAGCCTGCCATAAAACGGATCACAAAACCTATCTGGCTCAGCACATCATCGAGCACTTTTAAGATCAGGTGCAGGTCGATGATCGATATATTGGGATATTGCCGCACCACAGCCTGTTGAAATTGCGCCGACACTTCCGGCGATGGCACACGCGTGATCAACACGTGGAATTGTGGAGCCGGCTCCAATACACCAGGCGGAAACACGACCCGGAAATTGGTCTGCACCCGCTGCCAGTCTACCTGACGCATACTACCTACCACTGTATGCACCAATGCTCCTTGTACATTGAAGACAAGGCTGTCTCCCAGTTTAACATTGATCCTTTTCGCATATTGCTCCTCCATCGATATCAGCACCCGATCGCCGGGATACTTCACCGGGCCCGATAATTTACCGGCAGTGAGTTTCTCCGAATCCGTCAATGAATCGCGATAGGTCACCCGAAACTCCCACTCGAAGGCCCGCTCGCTGATCTGCGAGCTGGTATCTTTTTTCACATCGGCGGCCGTTTTTCCATTGATCGATTCTATCCGCATCGTCACGATCGGTACCTGTTGTATGATCGGCAGTTTGTACTGCCTGGTCAGCGCTGCGACGGAATCTTTTTGTGTGTTCTGAATATCGAACAACACCATATTGGGCTGGTTGCCGCTGCCCGTAAGGGTTACGCGGTTGATCAGCATGCTCTGGATAAAATACAAGGTACTGATGAAGAGGGCACCCAGGCCAATGGTGGTCACGAGTATCAATGTCTGGTTATTGGGCCGGTAGAGATTCGCAAATCCCTGCCGCCACAAATAACTCCAGCTGGCCGGGAAGAACCGGCGCACGGCCCACATCAGCAGGCGGGCAATACCGGCCAATACGAGGAAGGCTGTCAAAATACTGACGGTAAAAATGATAGCTTGCGCCCAGCTATGTACCTGCCACCAGGTGAAGACAACGATGAAACCCAATATCAGCACATACACCAACCACCTGAACGGATCGCCCCAGGACCGTACCGGCTCCAGCGACAGGCGCAGGGTAAACAGGGGCGATACTTTCCGCACCGATAACAGGGGCAACAACCCAAACAATGCAGCAATGATGGCGCCCAGGCCAATGCCCTTGAAAATGGAAGGCCAGGAGATGCCGGCATTGATCTCGATGGGCAAAAAGTCTTTGATCACGGCAGGCAGTACCTGCTGGATAAGCGTTCCCAACAAGGCCCCCAGTATGGAGCCGATAATACCGATACCGACGATTTGTATCAGATAGATGAGAAAGGCCTGTCCCGAATTGACACCGAGGCAACGCAGGATGGCAATGGAACTGATCTTCTCGCGGATATAAATATGGATGGCGCTGGCCACACCGATACAACCGAGCAGCAGCGCGATAAAACTAATCAGCGTCAGAAACTCGTTGACATCTTCGAAAGAGCGACCGGTATTTCTTTTGCGTTCCTCTACGGTATCATAATCGAGCCCGGCTTTTTCCAATCGGGGTTCAATGGTTTTTACCAGTTGATCGATATCGGTAGCCGGCTTAAATTTGTAGTAGAAATTGACCGCTACCCGACTTCCTTTCTGTACCAATCCTGTTTGTTCGAGGTATTTGAGGGGGATATAAACCGGTGGCGCCACCGTAGTAGACAACCCGGTTCGTCCCGGCGCTTTGTTGAGTACACCAGCAATGGCAAAGGACACTTCGCCAATCTGAATGCTGTCGCCCACCTGGGCATTGAATTGCAGCATGAGTGTTTTATCGACCAGCGCCTGTTGTTGCAACCGGAATGCTTTACCCGCAGTGGCGGGAGTTGTCTCCAATGATCCATAGTACGGGAAATCACCTTGCAGGGCCCGCACCTGTACCAGCCGCGTGCCACCACTTTTGGAGAAATAGATCATTGATGCGAAGGTGCGTTCTTCCGATCGTTGATCACCGAGTGAGTCGAGCAGGGGACGGATCTTCGGGCTTACGGGCTTATTGCTTTCAATCACCAGGTCGGCGCCTACCAGTGTTTGCGCCTGTTGATCGATGTCTTTGCGCACATTGTCGCCCAGGGAAAAAGTGGCCACCAGTGCCGCAATACCCAATACGATCGATGATACAAAGAGGAATAACCGCGACCGGTTGCGACGGCTATTGCGCCAGGCCATGAGAAACAGCCAGGGCAGGTTGAGCTTCTTTTTATAAACAAACCGTTCTCGGTCCATGCTATAAGTTAATGATTGCTGAAATGAAAATGTGGCTGAAGACACTTATGTCCGGTACTGATCGCAGCAAACGAGCAGCGTCCCGAACGCCGGCGCCTATTACTCCGCCTGCAGTGTGCCGGCCGTTACCGGTGCATTGTATTCATCGCTGATCAGGTGGCCCCCTTTGATCCGGATGATGCGATTGGTTAAGGCAGCGAGCTCCAGGTTGTGCGTCACGATGACCAGGGTAGTGCCGGCCTCTTTGTTGAGGTCAAACAGTAATTTGATCACACGGTCGCTGGTCTCGGCATCGAGGTTACCCGTAGGCTCATCGGCAAAGAGAATGCGCGGATTGTTGGAAAATGCCCGGGCTAGGGATACGCGCTGCTGTTCACCACCTGATAACTGCAGGGGATAATGGTGCATGCGATCGGCCAACGCTACTTTTTCCAATAACTCCATCGCCCGCGGACGAATATTCTTCTCACCCCGCAATTCGAGCGGTACCATCACATTTTCGAGCGCCGTCAGTGTAGGCAGCAACTGAAAGTTCTGGAAGATAAAGCCCACATACCGGTTGCGCACCTGCGCCCGTTCATCTTCGCTGAGCTCGTTGAGCGTAATATTGTTGAGCTCGACGCTGCCGCTGCTGGCACGATCGAGACCAGCGCACAAACCCAGTAAAGTGGTCTTGCCACTACCGGATGGACCAACAATCGACAGCGTGGAACCAGCCTCTACCATAAAGTTGATATCGTTCAACACTTGCAGGGTGCGGCCTCCCCCCTGGTAAGTTTTACTTAATTGCCGGATATTCAGAATAGACTCCATAAGTTTGTTTAAGTAGACGTGCCAGCTGCCCGGATATTGTACAGGGCGGCACCACATTTATAGCATCTGAAAATACATCATTAACGAACATAAAAGAGCGTTACATGTTTAACGGAATCATAAATCAAATGCCGAAAGTTTATATGTCGAAAATAGGGGTGATAAGCGGTCTGATGGCCCTGCTGGCCATGACCAGTTGCAAGGATAAGCCAGCCACCAAAGATCAGCAAACGCCTTCAACCGATTCGGCCACTGCTTCAACGAATGCCGTCACACCGGCCGATTCCAGCAAGCGGATCGTATTTTTCGGCAATAGCCTTACGGCAGGGTATGGTGTCGATCCGTCGGAGGCTTTCCCCGCCATTATCCAGGGTAAGATCGATTCTTTGCAGTTGGGATATAAAGTGGTGAATGCGGGACTGAGTGGAGAAACCACTGCCGGCGGTAAGGGACGGATCGATTGGCTGCTGCAACAACCACTCGATGTATTTGTTTTGGAGCTGGGCGCCAATGATGGATTACGGGGCATTCCGGTGAGTGAGACGGGAAAAAATTTGCAGGATATCATCGACCGGGTCAAGGCGAAATACCCCCAGGCAAAGATCGTATTGGCAGGTATGCAGGTGCCTCCTAATATGGGCAGCAAATATGCCGGCGACTTCCGTGCCGTATTCAAATCGCTGGCAGAGAAAAACAATATTCCCCTGATCAATTTCCTCCTGGAAGGGGTGGGCGGTGTTCCTGAATTGAACCAACAGGATGGCATACACCCCACACCCCGTGGTCACCAGATTGTGGCCAATACGGTATGGGGCTACGTGAAGCCGTTGTTGTAAGTCTTTCTTTTTCGCCGGCTATTGGCGGTCGGTTTATTCTTCTACAAAACCGCGGAGTGACCGGCCGATGATATAATCCCAGCCTTGCTGGTGACTGGCGGCGGATACCTTTTCGGGGTAAGCGGCCGGCATCGTATCGAGCCCGGTATGGCTGAGACGTATACGGGTGTTTTTCTCCTCTTCCGGAAACAGTTCAAAACTGACGATGGTTTCGTGGGGATAATCATCGTAACTCCAGGTATGCACCAGTTTACTGCCCGGAACGACTTCCAATACTTTACAGCTGATCGGATATTCTTTGCCTCCGGGCTCCCCGCCAAAATATTTAAAGCTGTACCCGACTTCTGCTTTGAATACCGGGATCTTGAAATACCACTGATTCATTTTCTCTGCTACGGTGATCGCTTCCCATACTGCGGTAGGCGGTGCTTCCAATACGACTTCTGTTACAACAGGTGCTGCCATGGTAATTGCTGTTAAACGCTGGCGCAAGGTAAGAAGATGGTGGCGTTGTTCCCGCAGGAGCCACGAAACTAGGGTGCCTCTTTCAACGCTTCAGGATTGTGGTCGGCGACGAGGTTGAGCCGAAGGCCATATTCCAGATAAGCTTTCAGGCCGGTGAGCACGAGCGCCCAGCCTTCCGTTTGGCCTACCAGTATTTCATGCAATCCCTCCGTACCCGCATCCCAGCCGGTTTCTTCGGCGGTAACAAATACAGCATTTTCTCCACGTCGTGCCAACGTAATGGTTACCGTACTGTTGATATTACCCTGGGCTGGCCAGGTCCACACAATGAGCGAGTCGGATGTAAGCATTTGCGCGGTCACGTCGCCGCTGACGCCATAATCATCCCAATACCAGGTGACGGATTTGCCCGCTTCGAGCTTACCCGTACTGCGGCTAAACCAAAATTGTGTGGTATGTGCCGGGTCGATGAAAGCCTCGAATACATCGGCGGCCGGTTTGCGGATCAGCAAGGATGCTTTGGCGGCAGGTTTAGCGCTGTTTTCGCTGACAGTTTCCGCGGGCGAAGTGCTATCGCCCTTACGTTCCGTGGCGTGGTTGGCGCTGGCCACAATAGCGGCATCAGAATCTGCCGCAGGGCGTTGATCCATCCCCGCTGCCGCACCAGGTGTATCTTCCCCACCAGTACTCTTTTCCGCTTCCGGCATATCGGTCAAAATGGCTTTGTATTTGTTTTTGGCCTGCTCGGCGATCTCCTGCCACGAATGGTCGTTCCAAACAGGAATGGGCTTGTTATCCAGTGCCAGGGCCAGGGTATCCAGCACATAATGCCAACCGGGGCCAGCGCCGGTGAGGTAATGGGGCGACACCAGTTTCTCCATAAATTGCAGGTGACAGCGATTGTCGGATTTCTTCTTCAGCGCCCAATGCACAATACTGAGTTCGCCGGGAAAAGAATCACTGGTCCAAGTGTATTCGATCAACTCCCGGTCTTTCCATTGCAATACCTGGCCCACAATGGCCATGCCTTGAAAATCAATGGTCACCGTGCCGCCGACCTGTGGCTCCACGGTCGCTTTTCCCAGCCATTGGGCCAGTTGGTCAGGCTGCGTCAGGGCATTCCAGACGGTGTCGACGGAATGCGGCAGGTCTCTTTCGAAGACAATATTGAATATTTCGCCAGTGGACCGGAAATAGCCCCAATGGTTGGAAAGGTGGATTTGCTGATTCGCCATATAGCAAGGTTTGTATAGAGAAAACGCATAAATACCGGGCCGGGCATGATCACCTTGTTCATGCTTACCATTTTCGCCCACGAGATTGGCCCATGGAGCTGTGCTGCTGATGCCCCTGATTGCCCCACAATCTACTTTTATTTCCCCACCACAGCTGGCATATAATCCACATTTGCCCATATCTGTTCGCTGAGCCGAATACATCCTTAGATTTGTTGTCCACCATTATTCTTGAATGACGCATCCGTTTTTTACTTACTCGAAGTTTATAAAGGATACTGTGACGCTGAAGTTGTTGCGAACGGGCAATGCCTCATTGATACTCAGCTTCTTACACACCGCTTTTAGGGACCACGACAAGATATATATTCCCGGTCCCGACCTTATCCAGCACCTGGCCAATTACCTGCAGGAGATCGACTATACCGATGCCGACCAGGAAACAGCTGTACGCGAGCTCGGCTACTCGTACGAAGACAAGGCCCGCAACTATATCAACCGCTGGACCGACGAAGCCTACCTGCACAATTTTATCGATGACCATAGTAAACAGGTCATGTACCAGTTGAGCCGGCACACCGCCAAGGCCTTCCAGGTGTACGACTTGCTGCAGGAGCGGGAATTTGTAGGTACGGAGAGCAAGTTTGAGGACCTATTCAATAAGTTGCAGGCCCTCGTCACGAACAGCAACAGCAATCCGGATGAACGGATTCTGGCGTTAGAAAAAGAGAAGAAAGAACTACAGGCCAAGATCAACGATATCAAACGCAGCAATACGGCCTATACCTTCGAAGGGTACCAGGTCAAAAGCCGCTGGGAAGAAATTGTTCGACTGAGCAACGAACTCACCGGCGATTTCAAAGAAGTAGAAGATAATTTCAAGGACATCTATCGGCAGATCAGTCTCGAACATGCCGATGCCAAGCTCACCAAGGGTCAGTTGCTCAAACTCACCTTCGATGCCCTCGATGAGCTGCGCGACAATGACCAGGGCAAAAGCTTTTATGCTTTCTGGATGTTCCTGATGAATGACGAAAAGCAGGAAGAGCTGAACCAACTGACCGATGCCGTGTACCGCGTGCTGGAAACACACCAGGTAACTACGGAACACCAGAGCCTACGCAAGTTGAAGACGCGGCTGCACTACGCCGCCCGGAAGGTGCTCGACACGAACGAACTGCTGGGCTACAAGCTCAGCCGTATCGTTGCTGAAAAAGAACAGGCAGATAGACGTGCCTTGAAGGAAACATTACAGCAGGTATTCCAGATGGCCATTCAACGATTGGAAAAACCAGTGGCGGAACGTCCTTTCTACATCACCGTCGATGACAAACCCGAGATCAGGATGCCGCTCGAACGCAGGCCGGGGGAGAAGCCCGTCGAAAGTAAATTTGAAGCAGCCCCTAAATTGGCCACCTTCAAACTGGATGCGGCCGAAGCACTCAATGGATTGTACGGTGATGATATGATCGATAAAGCCCTATTGCTGAAGAATATTCAGTCCATGCTGAAGGATAAAAATCAGGTAAGCCTCAAACAGGTGGTGGAGGCCCATCCGCTGAAGAAGGGTTTGGCCGAATTATTGGCTTATATTACCCTGATCCAGCAATACGACAAACATGCGGTGAGTGAGGAGGCGACGGAGGATATCCTGTTTGACGTGTTGCAGAAAAAACATTTACGGTTACCGCAAATAATATTCACGAAATGAGTGTGACGTTGTTGCCTTATGCAAAGTCGATCGTGCAGTTGCTGAGAGGCCCGGTGTACAGCGACGACCAGGACTACTGGAACCAGATCCTGAAATACCAGGTGGAGATCACGCAGCATTTCAGCGGGTTGGGATTGGATACCGTGATACAAAAAGAAGACGGCTACGCGTTCATACGCCAGGTAGAACTGGATGACCGCGGCAGTACCATCGGCCTTATCAGCCGCCGGCCACTCACGTATGAGGTAAGCCTGTTGTGCGTACTGCTGCGCAAGCTGCTCGACGACTTCGAGATCAGCAATACGGAGAACAAAAGATTCTTTATAAAACGCAAGCAATTGCGTGCAGAGTTGGAAACTTTCTTCAAGGAGAAAAGTAATAAGGTAAAGCTGCTGAAGGACCTCGATAGCTATATCAACCAGGTGCTGGACCTGGGCTACATCAAGGTAACGGATGCAGATGGTCAATACCGGGATGAGGATACGTTTGAAGTGCGCAGCATCATCAAAGCACGTTTCAGCAACGATGTATGCCTGGAATTCCTAAACCAATTGAAAGAAGATGTTAAGCCTGTTTAGTACCGATAGCAGCAAGGCAGGGTTCCGGTTGCACAAGATGCAATTGTACAACTGGGGCACCTTCGACGGCGCAATCTACACCATTAGTCCGGAGGGGGAGAATAGTTTGCTCACCGGCGCCAATGGTAGTGGTAAAACGACGTTGGTGCATGCCATGCTGACCTTGCTGGCAGCAGAACGCCGGATGCGCTCCTTCAACCAGAGTGCAGAAGGTAAAACAAAGAACGAGCGTAGTGAAGACAGTTATGTGCTGGGGGAATATGGCGAAGAAACGGATAGCGAAACGGGTATTCAAACGGCCCAACGCTTACGTAGTGATAAAGCCAAAGCGTATTCCATCCTCATTGGCACTTTTAAGAACGAAGATCGTTTTGTGAGCCTCGTGCAGTGCCGCTGGTATAGCCAGGGAGAATTGAAGAAGAGCTTTATCGTGGCCCATGCCGAATTGAGCATCGAAGAAGATTTCAAGCATTTTGATGCAGCCGGCAACTGGAAGAAACTATTGCGCCAACGCTTTCCCAAACGGGGCAGCAAGGACCTGATAGAGTTCTTCGACGGCCCCAAAGAATACGGACAGAAGGTGCGGCATTATTTCGGTATGCGGAGCGAGAAGGCACAGATGCTATTTAACCAAACGATCAGCTTAAAGATATTGGGTAGCCTGGATGATTTCATCCGCAACCAGATGCTGGAAGAGGCTGATATGGAAACAGAGTTCCTCAACCTCAAGGATCAGTTCCAGATGTTGAGCGACACACACACGGCGATCGAAAAGACCGTAAAGCAGATCGAGCTGCTGTTGCCCATTCAAGACCTGCACCAGAAAGAACTGGAGCTGAAGAAGCAATCGGAATACTACGAGAACCTGCAACAGATACAGCCCCTCTATTTTGCTATGCTCGAAAGCGGGTTGCTGAGCGAACTGATCGAAGAAGCCAACCAACAATTGGTGACTGTTAAAAAGAGTAAGCAGGAACTGGAAAACCATATTGCCAGCACCGATGAACGCGAGCGTAAGATCGACAGTGATATCCGCAACAGCGATATCGGTCGGCAGATCGCCGACCTTGAACGCGAGCAGCGACAACTGGAAGCAAAGAAGCAGCAGCAGATCAGCCAAAGTGATCAGTTAAATGAATGGCTGCGCAGTGCCGGCTTTGGTGTCAATCCCTCTAAACTGGAACTGGAGCGATACCGGGAAAAAGCAGGCCAGCAGATGACAACGCTGGATAATGATATTGCCGTGGCACGTCGCAAGCTTTACCAGGCCGAAGATGTGATCGCGGTGCAACAGCGTGAGTATGATCAACTGGACCGGGAGATCTCCAGCCTGCGCCAGCAGAAGAATAATATTACCGGTAGGGTAGCGCAGATCAGGGCCGAGATCCTGGAACATTGCGACGCCTCACCCGATGAGATCCCTTTTATCGGCGAGCTGATCCAGGTGAAACCGGAAGAACACAAATGGGAGCCTGCGTTGGAGAACCTGTTACATGGGTTTGCCTTGCGCATGATCATCCCTACGAAGTATTACCAGCAAGCTACCAGCTTTATCAACGAAAACGATCTGCGTGGCAGGATCGTTTATCACCATTACCACAAAGACGAAGGCCTGGGCCGCATGATGAAGGCCGACCGCGACAGTATACTGCACAAGTTGGAGCTTCGAGAGGAGTCGCCTTATGCCAATTGGGTTTATGAGCAATTGCTGCAGTCGTATGACTATGCCGCAGTGCAGAATGTGAAGCAGTTGCAGCAATACGATAAGGCAATCACGGTGCAGGGCCTTACCAAGAACAGGCACCGCCATGAAAAGAATGACAGTCCCGACGCCAGGCGTCGCCAGCAATATGTATTGGGGTGGGATAACCACGCCAAGATCAAGTCGCTGGTAAAGGACCTCGCGGAACTGGAAAAGGCCATCGAAGAAAGTAAACGACAGAGCAAGAAACAGGAGTTGCAGATCAGAGAGCTGGAGCTGAAACAGGGGACACTACGACAGATCATAGACGTCAAAGAATTTGAGGCGATTGACTGGAAGGCTACCACTACGACCATCGAGCAGACCAACAAACAGTTACTCGCCTTACAGAAGGGCAACAAGACGATGGAGACCTTGCGCAGTCAGCAACAGGTATTGCGGGAGGAGCTGCGTCAGTTGAAGGTGGAGCATGAAACGATGGCGGAGAAAATGGGTCGGTTAAAAAATAAGATCGAAGGATGGAATATGTCTTTCCAACGGTCGGAGGATATTAAGAATGGCTATGCCGGCGTGGATGTAGATCTTTTCTTACCGCTCATAGAAACCTATATCAAAGAAGAAATAGATTATACCATCGACCTCGATGTGCTGGATAAGGTGCGCAACCAGATACGTACCTCTATCCGCAAAAAAGCGATGGTGTATGTAGAGGATGTACAAAATACTACACGCAAGCTGGAACAGGCCATGCGTCGTTTCAAGAATCCGGACGATGCATCACTGCATGCACGGTTCCCGGATTGGAAGAACAGCACTTTTACCCTGAGTGACAGTGCAGAGTTTGTGGCAGAGTATATTGTATTGCTGAGCAAGTTGCAGCAGGAGGAACTGAAGGAACAGCAGCAACGCTTTAAGAAGTACCTGAACGAAGAGATGATCAACCGCATGAGCAGTTTCAAGGAAGGGCTGGATGCGGAAGCGGCGAAGATCAAAGACAATATCAGCAAGTTGAACCAGGCGTTGAAGGCGATCACCTACCGGCAGAACCCCAAGACGTTTATTCAGTTGGATGTAAAGGAAGAGTTGAACCAGCAGATCAAGGATTTCAAGCACCAGCTGAATAACTGGAAGCCTAACCTGGCTGAATACCAACGTACGCAGGACGACAGTATCCTGGAGAATAGTTTTATCAAGATCAAGGACCTGCTCGATGAACTAACGAAGCAGGAGAACTGGCGCCGTGAGGTGTTGGATGTAAGGAACTGGTTGAAGTTTACGGCGAAAGAGGTGAAGGCGGAAGATATGGTAACGGTGCATCGCAGCTATACGGGCACGGAAAAGTTGAGTGGGGGAGAGCAGGCCCAGCTGACGTATACGATCCTGGGTTCGGCAATTGCGCACCAGTTTGGTATACACAGTGATGGTTATGAAACCAAATCATTCCGTTTCATTTGTGTGGACGAGGCTTTCAGCCGGCAGGATGAGGAGAAGGCGCGTTACCTGATGGATCTTTGCCGTCAATTGCATTTGCAGTTGATGGTAGTATCACCCGCGAAGGCAGATGAAGTGAAGATCGTAGAGCCTTATATTTCTAAAGTGCATTTCGTGTATCGGCGCAATCACCGGGACAGCGTGGTGTATGATATGAGCATCATGCAGTTTCAGGAGAACCGGGCGAAGTTTCTGGGTAAGAAAAAGGCGGATGCGTAGGCTTCCACCAAACTGAAAATACAAAAGCCGTTCATGATCGTGAACGGCTTTTTTTATTCGTTACAGGGTGTATAACAATATCGTTTGAAGGGGGCAGTATGCGGCAGCGTTATGTGTTATTTAGCTCACCGTATAGAAACAAAAAAGCCCTGTAGTAAACTACAGGGCTCAATAAATATGGCAGCTACCTACTCTCCCGCATTGTTGTGCAGTACCATCGGCCATGAGGGGCTTAACTACTCTGTTCGGTATGGGAAGAGGTGAACACCCTCGGTAAAACCACCATAAGAAGGTAATACCGGATTTGATTTGATCTTGCGACCATGATTATCCAGTCAATAAGTTACATATTGGGAAGTTGTAAATGAACAGCAACAGATATTAACCATGTTGTATTCACAAAATTGATTAAAAAAATTAAAGCGTACGGGCAATTAGTACTACTCGACTTTACTGTTACCAGTTTTACATCTGTAGCCTATCAACGTCGTAGTCTCCGACGACCCTTAAAAGA
>NZ_JARKMX010000003.1 GCF_029360705.1 Paraflavitalea pollutisoli
TTGAACCGTGGTTGGGTACAGTACTTCAGACTGAACGAGGCAAAGAGCGTATATGTCGAACTTGATAAGTGGGTTCGCTGCCGCCTTCGACAAAGCTACTGGAAACAATGGAAGCTGCCGTCGACCCGGGTGAAAAAGCTCGTCAGTTTGGGGACGCCCGACTGGCAGGCTTATCAATGGGGCAATAGTCGTAAAGGCTATTGGCGGCTGAGTCACAGTCCTATCCTGAAACGGGCACTGAACAGCTCTTTACTCAAAAGAGAAGGGTACCTATCCCTTACGGAATTAAGTACCCTTCCAACGTTTTTACTCTGATGTGCCGCCGTATACGGGTCCGTACGTACGGTGGCTGGAGGGGACGGCGCGGCAGAAACCGCGCCTCCTACTCACTTGCAGGGTTGTGCGCGTTAAATGCAGTCTTCTTCATTCATCATTGTTGCTGTCGGATGAAGCGCGCAAGACTGGTAGGGCCATTGAATGTTGTTGATACATTAAGACCCACATGATAATTATACTTTCTTGTCTTGATGAGTTGTAAACTATTCTTGAATGGTGTGTTAAGGTAATTGAACATGATAAGCAGATTGACCTGGTACGGGCATGTCGCTGCTAAATGAAGCTGGGATTGAGTTGTAGCGGTTGTTGATTTACTTATCATGTAAAAAAATACTTGCGCCTGAATGTAGTAGCGAGCAGCTAAAAATGTTTTCTTTAAGTCTTGTAACTGATAAAAGGAAACGGATGATGTTATAGGCAGGTTAATTTTAATGACGCTCATAAACGAATATTAACTACCTTGGGCGCTCTTTTTTAACCTTGCCTTGATCTACCAACACCTATCTGGGTTGCACTGAGATGATTCACACAACGAATGCATAAGGGTCTTCGGGCTAAATCTGAATCCTGATCCTGACTATCGCAAAGACTGACTAATATATAGAAAAGGCCATTGTTTATCATTGGTATTACCAATAAAAGAACACATGAGAATGACTGGAACACTTTCGCATTACTACCGTTCACTTCCCGTACTGTATTATCCACAGCATTATAACGATTGTATTATCAAGCTATCTATCAAATAGCCTGACTTAATATACCTGTAAGGGTTCCAATCCCATACCTCCGTTCTGTATTTCCTGCAGGGCTGGATGGAATGCTATTGCCTTACAACAATTTACCCTATGTATAAGTATTGTGAAATCAAACTTTAGATACCTAAACTTTTCTTTTTAACTAAAACTGAAAAAGGCATGAGAAAGATTCTCGCGTTAGCGATGGTCATGTTGCTCTTTACCGGCTCTTTGTTGGCACAAAACAAAACGCTGTCCGGTAAAGTAACCGACCAGGCAGGTGCCCCGATCCCCGGCGCATCTGTGGTCCTCAAAGGAAACAATGGTGGTACATCGACGGGTAGTGATGGTAGCTACTCAATTACAGTTCCCGAAAATGCCAGGACCTTGATTGTTTCTGCTGTAGGTTTTGCTCAGCAGGAAGTGACCATAGGTAAAAATATCCAGCTGGATATTCAACTGACAAAAAATGATCAGGGATTGGCGGAAGTCGTAGTGGTGGCTTATGGAACACAGAATAAGCGTTCGTTGACAGGCGCTGCTACTACCATCAGTACTGAAAAACTGGCGAGAGCGCCTCGTGCCAGTATCCAGGAAAGCTTCCAGGGTAACGTGGCAGGTGTGCAGGCCGTAAACGGTTCAGGTCAGCCAGGTAGTGTACCCAATATCCGCATCCGTGGCGTAGGTTCTATTAACGCTTCAAGTGCTCCGCTGTATGTAATAGACGGAGTACCTGTCGTATCTGGCGATATCACCGGCTACAACACTAATACCATTGCTGGCCTGAGCAGCAATGATGTGGAAAGCGTGACCGTATTGAAAGATGCTGCCGCAGCTTCTTTATATGGATCGAGAGCTGCGAATGGTGTGGTATTGATCACTACCAAAACCGGTAAAGCTGGTAGAACGAAATTCAGCGCTTCTGCTCAGTATGGTATCAACAAGATCACCCTCCGCGACAGCGATCTGCCATTGTCTACACCAGAGATGCTCGAATTACTGCGTGAAGGATGGGTAAATTCTGGAAAGAACCTGGCCGATTTTCCTGCTGAGGTAAAAGCCCGTGGTGTAGATAGCACTGTTAATACGGATTGGGTAGATGCATTGACCCGCAATGGTAATTTCCAACAATACGATCTGTCTGCTTCTGGTGGTACTGACAAGACTACCTTTTATCTCTCCGGAGGTATCTATAAATCGGAAGCGGCTGTAATTGGTTCTGATTATACCAGAACAACGGCCAAGCTGTCGTTGACCAATAAGGCAACAGACAGGTTGAGTTTCAATGGTTCATTGTCGCTCGGCTACCAGCAGTCAAATACCTCTTCTGATGCTGGCGCTTTTGCCAATCCTATCCGTTCATTCTATCGTCTGCAACCCTGGTTGAGGATCTATAATCCGGATGGTTCTTTTGACAACAGCTACAACAATACGTTCAATCCCGTGCAGTTGGCGGAAAAGAATTTCCGTAAGGCTAAATCGTATTCTGCATTGGGTTCGGTAGGTGCTCAATATAAGATCTATCAGGGCTTGACCTTCGAAACCAAGGCAGGTCTGGATATGAACTATGGTATGACCAACCTGTTCTGGTCACCCGGATTTGGTGATGGTCGTAACTATGGTGGCTATGGCTCAGCTTCCAATGCATTATACCTGAACTGGATCACCACCAACCTGTTGAAATACAAAACAACTTTTGGAGAAGATCATGAATTTGATGCCCTGGTAGGGTATGAAGCGCAGAAAACAACGGTTAACAGCAGCAGCAATGCAGCCTCTAACTTCCTGCCCAACACCAATACGCTGGCCAATGCCGCCAAACCTGAGTCGTCCTCTTCTTCTATTACCGAAAACAGCATTGCTTCCGTACTGGCCAACGTTGGATACAACTATAAGCGGAAATATTACCTGACCGGTACATTCCGTCGCGATGGTTCTTCCAGGTTTGGATTCAACAAACGATATGGCAATTTCTGGTCTGTAGGCGCTTCCTGGGATATCACCAGCGAAAGTTTTATGGCCAATCTGAAAACATTGTCACAATTGAAGCTGCGCGCGAGCTACGGTCTGAATGGTAACCAGGAGATCGGAAATTTTGATTCCCGTGGTCTCTACAGCGGCAATACCGTGTATGATGGTTCCCCTGCTTACGCTCTGACGCAATACTCCAACGATAAGCTGACCTGGGAAGTCAATAAGCCGTTGAATATCGGCCTCGACTTCGGTTTCCTGAACGATCGAATCACCGGTAGCCTGGAATGGTATGAGCGTAAAACAACCGCCCTGTTGCTGACTGTTCCTATCTCTTCCATCAATGGTCTTACTGGTTACACCGATAACGTAGGTGCGATGAAGAACAGCGGTATCGAGATCAGCATCTCATCCCGCAACATCGTTAGCAGCAGTCCGGATGGTTTTAGCTGGAGCACAGACTTCAACTTAACCACCCTGAAGAATAAGATCACTGCCTTGAACAGCCCCAGCCGGGGTACTTTCAACCGCGAAGTTGGCCTGGATTTCTACCAGTACTACCTGATCGACTATGCAGGGGTGAATGCTGCCAATGGTGAGGCGATGTGGTATACCGATAGCGCCAGGACTAAAACAACGAATGTATTCAGTCAGGGCCTTCGCGCTAACCAGGGTTCAGCCTTGCCTGATTTCTTCGGTGGTCTTACCAACACCGTCTCTATGAAAGGATTTACCTTGAGCTTCCAGTTGTACTACAACTTTGGTAATAAGATCTACGACGGTTGGGGATCTTTCCTCAACTCGGACGGTTCTTCAGGCTTCAGTGCAACCGGAAAGATCAATCGTTACACCTACGAGAATCGTTGGAAGAAAGCAGGCGACGTGACTGATGTTCCCCGGGTTACCTACCTCGGCTCACAGACGGGTCTTTCTTCGCAGAACTCTTCCCGCTTCCTGTATGACGGTGATTATGTTCGCTTGAGGGATGTTACGCTGTCTTACAACCTGCCCAGATCAGTGACCAGCCGTCTGAAACTGGCCAACGCAAGGTTCTATGTTCGCGCCAACAACCTGTTTACCTGGGTGAAAGACAAACGCCTTTCTTACGATCCTGAAGTACCTGTCACAGGTGATCTCGATCAGCGTCCTCCTGTTTTCAGAACAATCGTGGGCGGTATTGACATTTCTTTCTAAATTTTTAAGTGTTAAATATGAAACGCGTAAAATATTCAATATATATACTTGCAGCGATAGTCCTGGCGGGAACTGCCTGCAAAAAGAGTTTCCTGGAGATAGATCCGCAACAGAATACAGATGTGGCGCAAACGGTAACCGATGTGCCTAGTACCCGGGCGGCAGTAAATGGTATCTATGCCCTGTTGCAAAGCGCCAATTCGTACGGCCGTACAGCCTCCCTGATTCCAGATCTGATGTCCGATAACCTGCAGATCAGTGTCATCAATGCAAACCGTTATCAGCCGCAGGATCAATATGCGATGGCTGCCAATGACGGTATGGCTACCAATCTTTGGAACAACCTGTACCAGGTAGTTGCCAACGCCAACCTTGTCATTGAGAAGGGAGAGCCTTTGGAGGTGCCTGTGGCCGACACGGCAGAAAAAAGAAAGCTGGTTGGCCAGGCGTATGCACTGCGTGCTTTTGGTTATTTCAGCCTGGTTCGCTTCTTTGCGCAGCCTTACAACTTTTCGGCTGGTGCTACACACCTCGGTGTTCCTATCACCTTGAAAACGGCAACCGATAAGTCGGGTGTTGTTGCCCTGGGCCGTAATAGCGTAAAGGAGAATTATGATCAGATCATCAAGGATCTCGACAGTGCGGTAAGTAAACTCAATACTGATACTGCCGCGACTTCTACCTCGTCCAAAACAAGGTTCAATTATTTTGGTGGTCTGGCTTTGTTGTCTCGTGTGTATCTCTACAAGGAAGATTACGCCAAGGCTATTGATGCGGCTAATAAAGTGATCGATCGTAAGAAATATACCTTGTTGCCTGGTGCCACGCTGGTGGCGGATTTCAGAAAGCAGAGCAATGCTGAGACCATTTTTGAAGTTGCTTTCACTGCCACCGATAACAATAGCACCGATGCGTTGGGTTATTTCTATGCGCAAGGTGGTTACGGCGATGCGATTGCCACAGATACGATGTACAAGATCTATACCGCAGCCGATGCGCGTCGTGGCTTTATAACTAGAAGCAGGCGCACCGGAACCGGAGGAGAGAATCCTGCCAACATCGTGAATAAGTACAATAACATTACGACTTACGAAGAGAACCTGAAGGTGCTTCGACTGGCGGAGGTCTACCTGAACAGGGCTGAAGCGTATGCGTATAGCAACCAGGATAACCTGGCCCGGGCCGATCTCAATGTAATCACCACCCGTGGCGATGCAGCAGCAACCGTTCCCGGCACGCTTGCCGGTGACGACCTGAAGGCAGCCATCCTGGTGGAAAGAAGAAAAGAGTTTGCTTTTGAAGGGCACCGTCTTTTCGACCTCACCAGACGCAAGCAGACATTTACCAAAACGAGAAGGGGTACCATTACCTTCATCGTAAATGCACCTGAGAATAAGACTATACTTCCTATACCACAGCGCGAGATGGATGCTAATCCTGCCATTAAAGGACAGCAGAATCCAGGATACGGCAACTAAGTAATTCGATGGATGATATACAAAAGGGTGCACCATGCGAAGTGCACCCTTTTTATTTTGAATCAGTTTACAGTCTTTAATTGCCCGGATACCAATTCCTCAATCTTACTTCGATCTTCTTCCTGCCTGCATCTACCAGGTTCTTGAATTCGTTTACGTCGCTAAGACCACCCTGCCCGCGGTAGTGATACGGGTACACGATGGCTGGCTGGAAGGCCAGTACCGCATCAGCCGCTTCTTTCACATCCATGGTATAGGGCAGGTTCATACAAACGAAAGCAATATCAATATTTTTCAGTGCCCTCATTTCCGGAATACCCTGCGTATCACCTGATATATAGAGGCGTTTACTGCCAATGGTAATTACATAACCATTTCCCCTGCCTTTGGTATGGCGGGCAGTTTCGCTTTCCGGGAGATTGTACATAGGTATAGCTTCTACCATGAGGCCACCTTGTTTGGTTTGGTCCCCGTTTTTCAGCACAATGATATGGTCCTTGTCGAAGCCGGTTAGCTTTTCTGCTACTACCGGTGGTGCAATAATAATGGTAGAGGGTTTCTTCAGGGCGTCAATAGATTTCTGGTCATAATGATCTCCATGAATGTCGGTAATGAGAATAATATCTGCTGCAGCCATTTCCCGGAAATGATCAGCCCCGAAAGGGTCTGCGTAGATCTTTTGGGTGCCGGTTTGTACCAGCAGGCTGGCATGCTCTATAGGTTGTATACTGATCTTCCCTGTTTGTTTGTCTTCGATAATGTCCGGACTGGCCAGTTGCGCCTGCCCCTGCAACAGGCCGCAAATCAATAAGGTAGTAGTGAAAAAGGTTCTCATACAATGGTTTTATGCGATAAATGTAGCGAATCTCCCGAAAAGCAGGGGGAAGGGATGTGGCTGACCGGAAATCGCTTTAGTAATAAATTAACGGCAGGAGGTTTTTAAGTGTTAGGAATCCTAACTATATTTGTATTGTCAAATCATTCCTAACATTTAATAGATGTATATGAAAGTCTCCGTGTACGACACGTATGTCACCAAAAAGAATGGAAAGATCATGCATTTTGATATCCTGGTGCCACATCAGCTGACCGATGAAGACAAGATCCACCAGTATGGACAGTCTTATTTGCAAACCAAGGATCAGGCAGGGCAGCCGCTGTCTACCAAAGAATGCAGGTTCTGCCACATCGAAGAGGCAAGCCCGGAAGTAGTGGAAGACATCAGTCGTCAGGGCTATTCGATCATCGAAATGCAGGGCTGTTACAATTAACCTAACTTTATAGCATGAACAACGATACCAGAGAAACTTTACCGGCCAATGGTAGCTTCTATGAGCTGGTAATGACACGCTTTCATCAGAAACAGAAAGCCGCGCTCCTGTATGAGGATGGTGGTGTGACGCGTGCCAACGGTTTTATTACAGCCGTTTTAGAACGGGATGGCAAGCAGTGGCTGCGGCTCGATGACAAGCTGGAAATTGCGGTCGACAGGTTGTATGCTGTAAACGGTACTTTTTCCTCAGATTATTCAGAATGCTAAATGAACACAACGGATACCATACCATTTAACCCGGATGATCAGAACAATTCTAATACGGCAATGATCATTGCCGCTTTGGAACGCATTGGCGAATCGTTCAGGGTGATGTTGTGGGAGCAGGCGAAGGAACATGGATTAAGCCCGATTCAGGTGCAATCGATCCTATTTCTGCATACGCACGATGAATCGAAAGCAACGGTTACTTATTTGTCCAAAGAGTTCAATGTAACCAAGGCTACCATGAGCGATGTGGTGAAAGTGTTGTCGGAAAAAAAGCTATTGGTAAAGAAGGATAACCCTGCCGACACCAGGGCGCAGGTGCTAAAATTGACGGCATTGGGGAAGAAGATGGCGAGCGCAACCGGTGGGTTTGCCAATAATTACCTGCGTTACCTGGAACCGCTGAGTGATCGGCAAAAAACGAGCCTCAAGACCGTGTTGCTGGACATGATCTATAACCTGTACAAAGATGGCATCATTACCATGCAACGCATGTGCTTCACCTGTGTTCATTATGCAACTGCCAACAATAAGCCTTTTTGTAATCTCTTACAGATAACCCTGACGCCAGACCATCTACGATTGGATTGTCCCGAACATGTACAACAAGTAGGGTAGTAGTGAATACTACTTTACTGATTGGATGTTGCATCGGTAGGTTTTACCGCCGGCAGAAAGGGCTATATACTAGCAGGAGGTTTCTATTGCTAACCCGAATCACTTAATTGCCATGAACGATAATGCAGACCAGTTGATCATTGAACAAAACATTTCTCTGATCAGGCAGCGAATAATGGCGGCCTGCCGCAAAGCAGGCAGGGATAGCGCAGACGTGCAACTATTATTGGCCACCAAAACGGTTCCGGCTGAAAGGATCCAGCTTGCCCTTGCAGTGGGAGAAACGTTGACGGGTGAGAACAAAGTGCAGGAGTTGAAAGAGAAGGCCGGCGTGCTGGACAGCCTGCCGGTCGAGCGGCATTTTATTGGCCATTTGCAGACGAATAAGATCAAAGAGGTGTTAAAATATGTGAACTGTATACAATCTATCGACCGGATGGAACTGGCGGAGAAGCTGGATGCGCGGTTGCAGTTTGAACAAAAGACCCTGGATATATTTGTACAGGTCAATACTTCTTTTGAGGAGAGTAAATTTGGAGCGCATCCCGATCAGGCCTTGTCGCTGATAGAGCAGCTGGGGACTTTAAAAACACTACGGATAAGAGGTTTGATGACGATCGGCTTGTTTGATGCAGACCCGGAGAAGGTACGCCCCTCGTTCAGGCTATTGCGGGAGATCAGGGATGCAGCCATAAGCGGTGGTTTGTTATCGTCAGCGCAGAATGGCTTGAGCATGGGCATGAGCGGTGATCTGGAAACAGCCATCGAGGAAGGGTCAACAATTGTTCGGGTAGGAACCGCTGTGTTTGGCAAGCGGCAATATCCGGACAGCTATTATTGGAATGAAAACAAATAAACATGCGCATACATTACATACAACACGTGCCATTTGAGGGACTGGGATACATTGAGCCATGGTTGAAGGAGCGGGAGCATACCATTACTGTTACCAGGATATGGGAGCAAGCTCAATTTCCGTCGGTGGCGGATGTTGATGTCCTCATCGTTATGGGTGGGCCCATGGGGGTATACGATGATCATCTATACAAATGGTTACCTGATGAGAAGAACTTTATCTACGATGTTGTGAAGGCCGACAAAAAGGTTATTGGCATTTGTCTGGGTGCGCAACTGCTGGCTTCCGTATTGGGTGCTACCATCTTTACCAATAAGCACAAAGAGATCGGTTGGTTTCCGGTTACGTTCGACAAATCCTTCAGCGAGTGGTTGGGGGCGGAGGTGCCGGACACCATGGATGTTTTTCATTGGCACGGCGATAAATTCGATAATCCCTATGGTGGAGTCATTCAGGCAGCATCGGAAGCCTGCAATCACCAGGTTTTTACTTACGGTGAGCATCTGATAGGATTGCAGTTTCACCTGGAGGCAACGCCGGACACCATCTGTGAGATGATAAAAAATGGAACGGAAGAATTGGTGGAAGGGCCATTTATCCAACCCGGAGAGGTCATTGCCGAATACAAGGCTTTCGGGCAACCCAATTATTTGATGGGATTGATCCTAGAAAAGATGTGTACAGCGTAGCATGAAATCACCTCGCGGGCATAGAAGGATTTATCTGGACGATTCCGGGGACTTCAATAATTTCGTGCCAAATACGCAGCGCAGATGGACGGTCAGTACAGAAAAGACATATTTCCGGGGCAAGAAGTGGCAATCATTCTCAAGAAGGACCAACGCAGTGGCAAATTAACCTATGGCATTGTCAAGGACCTGCTGACCTCTTCTGCCTATCACTCACGCGGCATCAAAGTGCGGTTGCAGGATGGCCAGGTAGGTCGTGTAGCCGAGATCGATGTGGTAGATCCGGATGGAGAGTAGGTTATGAATATTTGAATGGCGACAGACAGATCTATATGCAAAAAGGCCTCACTTGCGTGAAGCCTTTTTTTGTAGCGAGGATGGGAATTGAACCCATCACCTCAGGGTTATGAATCCTGCGCTCTAACCAACTGAGCTACCTCGCCATATTCTACCCCGGGAAGGGAGTTGAACCCCTGTTGGTTCCCGTGGAGCCGACCAAAATCGAACCCCGTTTTTTCCAGTTGAAACCCATGGGCGTCAAATGGGCTGCAAAAATAGAAAAAATCAGCGTTCGGCAAAAACTTAATTCAAAGAAACTCAAAAAGATTCGGCGCTTCTGTGTTCCACGCGGTATATGGTGATTTTACCGCTTATTGGTTGAGCGACTACCAATTAGACTATTGGCAGCGTCCCTTCGCACGAAGCCAGGGTTGGGGAGCTCCCCACAAAAAATCCCGGACAACTACACGCTGTCCGGGATGAGCTATCGTTACCGCAGTGCGGTATAGCGTTTAGTTCGTCTTACCAGGATACACTTTCAATGCCGCTTCCAGGCAATCCATCGCCTTGTTCAGGTCATTCACATTGAGTACATAGGCGAGGCGTACCTCATTCAATCCCAGTCCTGGCGTGCCATAGAAACCGGTGGCAGGCGCCAGCATCACGGTCTGCTGGTCGTGGTTGAAAGATTCCAGCAACCACTGGCAGAAAGTGTCTGCATTGTCGATCGGCAGGCGGGCAATGGCATAGAAAGCTCCACCCGGATTGGGACAGAAGACTCCCGGCATGGCATTCAGCCTTTCCACCATCACATCACGGCGCTTCTTGTATTCTGCTTTGGTAGCGTCGAAATAATCATCGGGCAGGTCTACCGCCGCTTCACCTAAAATTTGTGCAAAGGAGGGTGGGCTTAGGCGGGCCTGGGCAAATTTCATTGCCGTATCCAATACCTGCTTGTTGCGGGTGATCAGGGCGCCAATACGGCCACCACAGGCGCTGTAGCGCTTGGAAATCGTATCCATCAGTACCACATTTTCTTCAGCACCCTGCAGGTGCATCGCGCTGATGTGCTCACCTTCGTAACAGAATTCGCGGTACGCTTCATCGGCAAACAGGTAAAGATTGTGTTTGATAACGATCTGCTTCAACGTCTCCATCTCCTCTTTGCTGTAGAGATAGCCGGTAGGATTGTTGGGATTGCAGAGTACGATGGCCTTGGTTTTGGGACCAATCGCTTTCTCAAACTCACTGATCGGTGGCAGTGCAAATCCGCTTTCGATATGCGAAGTAATGGGCTTTACCTGTACGTCGGCTGCTACCGCAAACCCATTGTAGTTGGCGTAAAACGGCTCGGGGATGATCACTTCATCACCGGCATCGAGGCAGGCCATAAAACCAAACAGGATGGCTTCCGAACCGCCCGTCGTTACGATGATCTGGGTATGATCGATCTCGATACCTCTTTTCTTGTAATATTCCACGAGCTTGCGGCGGTAGCTTTCGTTACCCGCACTGTGGCTATATTCCAGTACTTTAAAATCGGCATGGCGCACCGCATCCAGCGCCGCTTGGGGCGTTTCGATATCGGGCTGACCAATATTCAAGTGGTATACTTTGACACCTTTCTTCTTGGCTGCTTCTGCAAACGGAACCAGCTTACGGATTGGAGAGGAGGGCATAGATTGCCCCCGATGACTAATTGTTAGCATGGCGCAAAAGTAAGGAGGTTCTGATAAATCCTCAACGCTCTTCCTGCTGTGACTTTGATAAACCTACCGCTGGCCGTAACCTGAAGTAATGCACCGCGCCTTGAGCAATCCCTACTGGTGCTCCGGTCGGATAAACCCTTTTCAACATCACGCCGGTTTAACATTCGGGGTAAATAGACCCCTTCAGTATCATCCGGACTGCCTCTGCATCAAATAAACCCTTTGCAGTTCTTGGCACCACACTGGCAGGGCAGCTTTCCATCATGGTGTGTCTCGCCATAGTTACAGGTCAGCTCTTCATTCACCTTGATAGGACGCAGGGCGTAAAACTCCACCCGCCGGTGGGTTAGCCGCATATAGGTATTGGGGTCACAGCTATGGTTGATGTACCGCAGCTCATTGGGATTGACGGACGCATTCAGGGCTTCGCCGTTGTCAAACTCGACCATGGCCACCCGCTTCGTCTGGGCGGTAATGCGCCGAGCCTCCCGGATCGTGATGATCACCCCGCCCAGGTCACCAATCTTTTTCCGGGCCGGTATTCGTTCCAGGGCATAAGCTCCCTGGCCGTCTATCTGACTTTTCGCTACTTTGATCGGGTAGAAGACCCGGTAGTCAGGTGTGGTAAGGATCTTTTTCTTCGCGTTTGCCATGGGTAGTAATTGATAGGGAGCGACAAAGCTACTATAATCGGCCATTGATGGCGCCATAATTCAGTAAAAGCCAGCAAGTTTAGTGACTCTCCTGGTTGGCCATTGGCAATACGGGGCTTGCTTTTCCGGGCTCACCTGTAATGTTCAATCAGGACTATTTATTCACCTGTATAGCTATATTAGGACGAGACACCATCAGGATGGGAGAAGTAACTCTACTGGTCGCCAACACCCATGAATCAGCCCGGTTACGCCACGTTTTCAGCGTAGATACAGCGTCTCTTATAGAGGTGCTGTATCTACGCTGTATGGACGCTGTATGGGCGCTCTATCTACGCTGTATCCTCTATAATCGCATGATTATCAATAGCACGCTGCGAGCCTTTCGGAAGCAGTAGAGGCAGGAGCAAAAAAAATCCCCATAGCAGGCCGCTATGGGGATCAATATCAATGAGTTAAAGCTTATTTGCTTTTCTTGGAACCTTTCTCTTTTTCGTACTTGGCGTAGTCTACGTCATTCAACACTTCACCAGTGATCTTGATCTCCATGGGAGCGTCGATACCAGCCACCTTTACGGTGATGCTCTTGGTGAAGGTACCCAGTACACCAGCATTGAAGCCAGCTGTGATCTTGTCTTGCTTTCCTTTAGCAATGGGAGCCTCAGGCTTTACAGGAGTGGTGCAACCGCAGGAAGCAGTCGCTGATTCGATCACTACTGGTTTAGTGGCCGCATTGCTGAACACGAAATCATAAGTTACGGGTACACCTTGCTTGATCTTACCGAAATCGTGGGTTAATTCTTTGAATTTCAGTACATCAGATGCTTTTTGACCAGCGGTTGCAGGTGCCTGCGCAAACATGGTAGCGGATAACAGAAGGGCACTTACTGCCAAAAGAAACCTTTTCATATTGAATTGATTTTATGAATGTTTAAGTAATGACAAAGACGCGTTTGCGGGAGCAGAGGTTGCCGGTGCCTTGTAGACATTTCCAGATATAACAACCTGCTTTGTCTGATTGTTGTTGTAAATAATAGTTACTGTTTTGCTGAACGGACCTTCGCCGGCAGAATTGTACCCCACTTTGATGGTGGTAGACGCTCCCGGTTGGATCGGTTCGCGGCTCCATTCGGGCGTCGTACAGCCACAGCTGGTTTGTACATTCTCCAAACGGATCACCTCTTTGCTGGTATTGGTGACCTCAAAAAGATGGGTTACCGGACGTCCCTGGGGAATTTTCCCAAAGTCGTAACTGGCTTCTTTCAGCGCCAGTGAAGGTGCCGGAGCTGCCTGCGCATCCGGTGTGGTCTGTGCCGTGGCCGATGCAGCCAGGCCGGTTATCAAGAGTAGCGTAAACACTATTTTCATACTCTTAGGATTTGGTTAGAGATGCTCCAAAAATACATTTTTAACGTAGTAGCAGGTAATAATTTTTACCCCTAAAGACATTTTTTTAACATCCCCGCAAAAGGCCGCATTTCAAGGGGATTTAATCAATACTTTTACACCATGGAAAACACGATTCACAACCCATTGCTGACCAGCGAAAAGCTCTCCTTCGACAAGTTTCGGGAAGAAGTGCTGCGCGATTACCAAATGGCCTGTGAAAGCCGGGAAGTCAGTCTGTTAGGCCGAAAGGAAGTGCTGACAGGCAAGGCTAAATTCGGCATTTTCGGTGATGGCAAGGAGGTGGCGCAGATTGCGGTTGCCAAATTCTTCCGCCCCGGTGATTTTCTGTCCGGTTATTACCGCGACCAAACCCTGGCTTTTGCGACCGGCCAGGCTACCATCGAAGAGTTCTTTTCCCAGCTGTATGCGGATACCGTCAATGACCCCCACAGTGGTGGCCGGCAGATGAATTCGCACTTCGCGACTCCCAACGTAACACCTGAAGGCGAGTGGCTCGACCTCGTCAACCATAAAAATATTGCGGCCGGCATGGCGCCCACAGCGGCCCAGCTGCCCCGCTCGCTTGGGTTTGCCCTGGCATCTAACCTGTTTCGACATTCTTCGGTATTGCAGGATATGACGAGCCTCAGCGACAACGGCAACGAAGTGTGCTTTTGTACCATCGGCGATGCCTCGACCTCCGAGGGGCATTTCTGGGAAACCATGAATGCCGCCGGCGTACTGCAGGTTCCCATGGCCGTATTTGTGTGGGATGATGGATACGGAATTTCAGTACCCCGCAAATACCAAACGACCAAAGGCTCGATCTCCGAAGCCCTGAAAGGCATGCAGAAGAAAGACCATACCAATGGGTTCGATATCTATAAACTGAAGGCTTGGGATTATGCCGGCATGTGCGAAGTATTGGAAACGGCCATCCAAAAGATCCGCGACACCCATATCCCCGCTTTGTTCCATGTAGAAGAAGTCACCCAGCCGCAGGGGCATTCTACCTCGGGTAGTCACGAGCGCTACAAAAGTCCGGAGCAATTGGAATGGGAGCGCGAGTGGGATGCCAACAAGAAATTTCGCGAATGGGTGCTCGAAAATGAACTAGCCAGCGAAGATGAGTTGTATGATATCGAGGTTGCAGCCAAAGAGCTGGTACGTGACAGTAAGATACATGCCTGGGAAAAATTCGTGAACCCCATCAAAGAGCAGGTAGCACAATGCGTTGAGCTGATCGATAACCTGATCCAGCAGGGCGTGGACGTACATGGTGATATTACCAAAGCCAGGCAGGAGCTGGTTAATAACCGGGAGCCGCATCGCAAGGATATTATGGTGGCCTTGCACCGGGTGATTGCCGCGGCCGGCGACTCGGTCATGGCAGAAGAAGTGAAGACGTTCTACAACACACTGAAAAAAGAAGGTTACAACTACTACAATACTTACCTATACGATGAAAGTCCGAAGAGCCCACTGAAGGTGAAACCCGTGCCGGTGGAATATGCGCACGATTCGCCATTGGTAAATGGGTATGAGATACTGAACAGGTACTTCGATGCACTCTTTGCAGCCAATCCTAAAGTATTGGCCTTTGGGGAAGATGTGGGTAAGATCGGCGATGTGAATCAGGGCTTTGCAGGATTGCAAGCCAAGTATGGCGAACACCGCATTTTCGATACCGCCATCCGGGAACTGACGATCATGGGGCAGGGCGTTGGTCTGGCCATGCGTGGTCTGCGCCCGATCGCAGAAATACAATACCTCGATTACTTATTATATGGCCTTCAGCCACTGAGCGATGATGCGGCCAGTCTGCACTGGCGCACCAGGGGCCGCCAAAGTTGTCCGCTGATCGTGCGTACCCGTGGCCATCGCCTGGAAGGTATCTGGCACAGCGGATCACCAATGGGTATGATGTTGCATGCACTGCGTGGATTGCATATCTGTGTACCCCGCAACATGGTACAGGCAGCGGGTATGTACAATACCTTGCTGGAGGGCAATGACCCAGCCATCATCGTAGAGTCGCTGAATGGTTATCGCCTCAAGGAGAAATTACCCGCCAATCTGATGCAACATCGCGTGGCGCTGGGTGTTCCCGAAATTGTGCGCGAAGGGGAAGATATCACGGTAGTATCGTATGGATCTACCCTTCGTATTGCGCAGGAAGCAGCCGTTCACCTCGAAAAAGAAGGTATTAGTTGTGAAGTGGTCGATGTGCAGACCTTACTGCCATTCGATATTCACCACATGATCCTCGACTCGCTGAAGAAGACCAACCGCATTGTCTTTGTAGATGAAGACGTACCAGGTGGCGCTTGCGGCTTTATGTACAATGAAGTGATGGAAAAGCAGGGTGGTTACCGCTGGCTCGATGTGGCGCCGCGTACGATTACGGCACAGGCGCATCGTCCGAGTTATGGTAGCGATGGCGACTACTTCAGCAAGCCCAACCTCGAAGAGATCATCGATGTGATCCGCGAAATGATGGCTGAATAGGAGCAGGCATGGAATACAATTTCCTGAACATTATTGATATCCTGGGTACGATCGCTTTCGCGGCTTCCGGTGCTTTTTCGGCCATGGAGCGCAAGCTCGATCCCTTTGGTGTGGTGATCCTGTCATTTGTTACGGCCATTGGTGGCGGTACCTTGCGGGATATCCTGATTGGCAGTACACCGGTGGCGTGGTTGCGCAATGATATGACGGCCATCATCATTCTCGCTACTGCTTTTATCACCTTGTTCTTTGGTCGCTATGTAAAGCAGTTTCACAAAACACTGTTCTTGTTTGATGCTATGGGGCTGGGCGTGTTTACACTGATCGGACTCGAAAAAGGCTTGCAGCTGCACCTGAGTCCGGGCATTTGTATTGCGCTGGGTACCATTACGGCCTGCTTTGGCGGGGTGATACGCGATGTACTGCTCAACAATGTGCCGTTGATCTTCCAACGGGAGATCTATGCATCGGCCTGCATCATTGGAGGCACACTATATCTATTAGTACAAAAGACAGGCATGGACGATGATGTCAATGCGATCCTGGCCATTCTCGTGATTGTTTTTGTGCGGATCATTGCCATTCGTTACAAGTTGATGTTACCCAGGGTATATGAAAACCGGATGTAATCTAATATCAAACCTTACTGTATGAAATATACGCTGTACCAGGTCGATGCATTTACCGACAAATTGTTTGGCGGCAATCCGGCTGCGGTTATCCCCTTGCAGGAGTGGATTGCCGACGACCTCATGCAACAGCTCGCATTGGAAAACAACCTGAGTGAAACGGTGTTTTTTGTGCATGCGGAAACCGGTGCTGATTATGATTATCATATCCGTTGGTTCACGCCTGCCAGCGAAATCAATCTATGCGGACATGCTACCCTGGCCTCAGCCTGGGTATTGTTCAATAAGCTGGGGTTTGATCAGCCGGTGATCCGTTTTCAAAGCCTGAGCGGCTTGTTGACGGTTAGCAGGAAGGAAGAGCTCATCACCCTTGATTTTCCCGCCTGGACGCCGGAGCCGTTGAAAGACTTTCCGGCCGAACTGGCGGTAGCGCTGGGTTTTATTCCTATCAAAGCCGTATTCAAGCACCGCGATTTTTTGGTGGAGCTGGAAAGCGAAGAGGCCGTGCTGAAGTGCCAGCCCGATTTCGTACGGTTGAAGCGCATGGAACAGAAGGTGATCATCACGGCGGCTGGGAGTAATGGAACGGATTTCGTTTCCCGCTTCTTTGCGCCGGTGATAGGCATAGACGAAGACCCTGTTACCGGCTCAGCGCATTCGCAACTGATTCCATATTGGGCCGGAAAGCTGGGAAAGACTAACTTGCGGGCAAAACAGCTGTCCAGGCGCGGGGGCGAATTATGGTGTTCTCTCCAGGGCGAGCGTGTTACGATGGCCGGTAAATGTGTGTACTTTATGAAAGGGGAGATCGAACTGAACGGATAACCAGCTTGGCTGGTCGAGCGCTGGGGCCCCCTGATCATGGACCAGCATTGACCGCATCACCCATACCTAAAAACTCTGATCGTGTTATCACCTAAAGAAAAGCGATTTGTAAAATATTGGGAAGAGCAGCGCACCGGCGGGCGCGTATCTTACTTTGCTTTGTATATTCCCGTTATTACGCTTATTACAGCCATTGTTTGCTCCTTTCTCTTCTCGATGATCTCCATGATCGGCTTGAGCTATTTTGTGTCTGTAGGTATTCTGAGCCTCGTATTTGGCATTGCCATTACCGTCTACACCTGGTTGCACAATGAGCGACGGTTCAAAGGTATTATCAAGCGTGAGATCCGCGAAGGTGAGCAGCAGATTAGGTAGGGTAGGTAAATGGCCCAATTGACGAGTCACTTCAGCCATCAGTACCTATAATAGAAATAAATAGCCCGATTATAGAGCCGACGAGAATGCTACTTCGACACCGCTGCAGCAATCTTCCGATACGCCCGTAAATACTTATTCAACCGCGCAATGTCTTTTGAAGTGACTTCGGGCATACGCCGTACGTCCATATTGTCAGTGAGGTCATTGAGCTTGACCAGGCAGGCCAGCCGGTTTTGCAAAGTGCGTTGTACAAAATGATCATAGTCTTCGCTTTCCGACTCCTTCGTTACACAACGCAACGCCGCAATGATATCGGGACCAAATCCTACGGAGGCCAATCGCTCGAAAGTCCAGTCGGTATCCTCCACCACATCGTGTAGCACGCCGCAGATCTTCTCTTCCTCCGTTCGACCCATATTCATGACTCGCATGACGTGGCCAATATAAGGTGCCCCATATTTGTCTACCTGTCCCTGGTGTGCCTGGGTGGCAATATCGATGGCTTTTTCCAGCGTCATTTGTTTTCAAGTAAGGTGATAGAAATGGCAGCAAGGTGCCCGTTACCAAATGTAAGCATTCCAGGGGCAACGTGCTGCAGTAGTAGCAGCGATTTGATGGCTGGGCAGGTATTTGGCGGCCGGCGCGGTACTAACACTACCTGGTATCCTCCCTAAGGGGATAATAAAAAAAGGCCGATCGCAAGATCGGCCTTTCCTTTATTGACTACACGTCGACCAGCAACCGGTCAGTGCATACATTAGGCGAGGTTGTGGAATACCTTCTGCACGTCGTCGTCCTGCTCCAGTTTGTCGACGAGCTTCAGTACTTCCTGCGCGGCTTCTTCGTCCAGTTCTACCGGTGTGCCGGGAATCCACTCTACTTCCGAGCTGATGGGGGTAAGGTTTTTCTCTTCCAGGGCTTTCTGCATATTGCCGAAATCAGTGAAACCTACCCGGATCACCAGTACGGGTTCGCCATTCTCACCGGTTCCTTCACCCAGTTCTTCCAGGCCAAAGTCGATCAGCTCCAGTTCGAGGTCTTCCGCATTCAATCCTTCGGGCTTCAGTTTGAAAACGCCCATCTTCTTGAACTGGAAGCTTACGCTGCCACTGTTGCCCAGGGTGCCATTGCCTTTGTTGAAGATCGACTTCACGTTGGCCACCGTACGCACGTGGTTGTCAGTAGCAGTCTCTACCAGGATCGCTACACCATTGGGACCATATCCTTCGTACAGGATCTCTTCATAGTTCTCCATTTCCTTACCGGAAGCGCGTTTGATGGCGGCTTCCACCCTGTCTTTGGGCATGTTCACGCTTTTCGCGTTCTGCATACAACGACGAAGGGCAGGATTGGTGTGGGGATCGCCGCCACCTGCCTTTACAGCAATGGCGATTTCCTTACCGATGCGGCTGAATTGTTTGGCCATGCGGTCCCAGCGGGCAAACATGGTAGACTTACGTACTTCAAATATGCGACCCATATATTATTAATTACGATGATTTTGATGTTCGTTGGCAGCCCAGCAAGCCCGTGGGGCCAGTACAGGCGTGCAAAAATAAAACATGCCGGTGGCATAAAAAAACGTCCCGGGAAGATGTTTCCGGGACGTTTTTCCACCTGGCGATGCCAGATTTATTGGTTAAGCTTACTTCTCTTCTGGCTGTAGCCAAAATAAATGATCAAACCGATGACCATCCAGGCGAGGGCGGTCAATTGGGTTACGTGGTCGAGCGAGATGATCATCGCTCCGCACACCAGTACACCCATGGTAGACACGAAAGGCACCGCAGGGGTTTTGAACGGACGAACGATCTCGGGGTTCGATTTACGCATGATCCATACGCCAACGCTTACCAGTACGAACGCGAACAGCGTACCGATGCTGGTGAGGTCACCCGCCAGGCGACCAGGTACGAAACCTGCAAAGGCGCCTACGAAAAGGAACAGGATCAGGTTTGATTTATAAGGAGTTCTGAACTTCGGATGCAGATCTGCGAACACCTTGGGCAGCAGGCCGTCGTTGCTCATGGAGTAGAACACACGGCTTTGACCGAGCAGCATCACCAGGATCACAGAGGAGAAACCAGCCAGGATGGCTACGGTTACCAGTGTTTCGAGCCAGGCGTGATCTGCCATATAGGTTTTGATCGCATACGCTACTGAAGCTTCACCACCCTTGTTCTGGAAGTCGGTGAAAGGAGCTACACCGGTCAGTACCCAGGAGAACAGTACATATAAGATGGTACAAACCACGAGCGAACCGAGAATCCCGATGGGCATATCGCGTTTGGGATTCTTCGCTTCCTGGGCGGCTGTCGATACCGCATCGAAACCGATGAAGGCAAAGAACACGATAGCAGCACCACGCAACACACCCATGAAACCATGGTTGAATGTAGACGCATAGGAATAATGCGAACCGTCGGGGAGGATAGCGTCAGGCTGGTCGGCAGGGATGAAGTAGGGAACGTGGTTCTCCGGCTTCATGTATTGCCAGCCAATCGCGATAAACACCAGTACGATAGCGACTTTTACAAATACGATGATGGCGTTTACGATCGCTGATTCTTCTGTACCCTTGATGAGCAGCAGGGACAGGAGTAACAGGATCAGCAGAGCGGGTGCATTGATGATACCGGTATGCATTACACCACTGGCGTCTATAGCAGACTCCAATGGCGAGTGGCACCATTCATATGGTATTGCCCCCCCCAACAAATTATTTAAGTATTCACTCCAGGCAATTGATACCGTAGCAGCGCCCAATGCGTACTCGAGTACGAGGGCCCAGCCGATGATCCAGGCAACGATCTCACCCATGGTCGTGTAAGCATAGGTGTAGGCGCTACCAGCGATGGGGATCATCGAGGCAAATTCAGCATAACATAAACCTGCAAAAGCACAACCTACGGCTGCAATGATGAAAGAGATGGTTACAGCGGGTCCGGCATGTCCACCAGCGGCTGCTGCCGTACGTACAAAGAGACCGGCACCGATGATGGCACCAATACCAAGGGCAACCAGGTTCCAGGCACCCAGCGTCCGCTTCAGTCCTTTTTCAGAGTCTGCTGCCTGTGCTAGTAAGGCAGTAAGGGATTTTTTTCTGAACAAACTCATACAGTTGGTTATAGTTTATTATGTGACCAATTTGATAAATAAAGCCGGAAAGATAAGGATAAAATGATCACGACCATTTTAAAATCAACCCCTGTAACCTGTTTTGGGGTGAGTGGTAGCCCCTATAATCACAAACATGGTTTTTTCCCTTTATGCCTTATATTGCAGGCCATTACCCAACAAGAATTGCCTTCATGAAGAAAAACAGGCTTACGCTCTATATTCTCCTGGCCATGGTGCTCGGATTTGTAGTTGGAGCGATCGTACACTATTCAAGCTCCCCTGAATTTATTAAAGGTTTCTCCAAGAATATTAATCTGCTCGGTAAGGTGTTCATCCGCCTCGTGCAGATGATCATCGCCCCGCTCGTATTCTCCACGCTGGTAGTGGGCATCGCCAAACTCGGCGATATGAAGACGGTAGGTCGTGTGGGCGGCAAAGCCTTGCTCTGGTTCGTTTCTGCCTCGCTGGTGTCGTTGCTGATCGGTTTGCTCTTGGTCAACCTGCTGCAGCCAGGCCATTATATTGACCTTTCCCAGGCAGACAGTGCTGGAGTAAAGGACCTGATGACCAAGAACCAGGAGTTTTCCCTGGAGAAATTTGTGGAGCACATCATTCCGCGCAGCTTCGTGGAAGCGATGGCGACCAACGAGATCCTGCAACTGGTCGTATTCAGTATCTTTTTTGGCATCGCGATGACCGCATTGGGGGATTACGGCAAGCCGCTGATCAAAGCGCTCGATGTGGTGGCGCATGTGATCCTTAAAATGGTCGGCTATGTCATGAACTTTGCTCCGTTTGGGGTATTTGGCGCCCTGGCCGCTGTAATAGCCGTAAAAGGTCCCGAGATCTTCAAGTTCTACATTGTGTATTTCGCCTACTTCCTGATCGGCATCGCCGTATTGTGGGTGGTATTGTTATCGGTAGGATATCTTATATTAGGTAAACGCATTGGTCACCTGCTCAAGCGCATCAGCAGTCCACTCCTGATCGCGTTCGGTACCACCAGCAGTGAAGCCGTATTTCCCAAACTGACCGAAGAGCTGGAGCGGTTTGGCTGCAAAGGCAAGATCGTGTCTTTCGTATTACCCTTGGGTTATTCTTTCAACCTCGATGGCAGTATGATGTACATGACTTTCGCGAGCCTCGCCATCGCGCAGGCTTATAAAGTTCCGCTGGACCTCGGTACACAGCTCACGATGCTGCTCGTACTGATGGTGACCAGTAAAGGCATAGCCGGGGTACCCCGGGCCTCGCTGGTGATCGTGCTGGCTACCTGCTCCATGTTCGGGATTCCACCGGAAGGAGTAGCTTTGATCCTGCCGATCGACCATTTTTGTGATATGTTCCGTACGATGACCAATGTGGTGGGCAATGCGCTGGCCACCAGCGTCGTTAGTAAGTGGGAAGGAGAACTGGGCCCCGAGCAAACAGATACCGGGAGCCTGGCCGCCTGACCGGTCGCATCACCTAAACACTAATACCTCATCTTTTTAAGCTCGTAGTATGACCTTGCTGGACCTGATCTTACTGGATTTTCACTGGAAGCAGTTGCTGAACCCGCAGTTTTACATCGAAAATGGCGGATTGTGGCTCTTGCTGTTTGTGGTGTTTGCAGAAACAGGCCTGTTTGCCGGCTTTTTCCTGCCCGGTGACTCGCTGTTGTTCGTAGCCGGTATTTATGCCCATGAAGGTGAAGGGGGCAAGCCAGGCATTACCTACGAGTTGCTGAAACTGGTCGGCATGGGTGAGGTGCGCAACGAATGGCTCGACCTGATCATACTTTGGTTACTCATTTCCCTCATGGGGATCCTCGGCAATATGGTCGGCTACTGGACGGGGCGCAAGATCGGTCCGGCCATGTATACCTGGAAAGACAATATGCTGTTCAAAAAACATTACCTGCACCAGGCCCATGAGTTTTATGAGAAAAATGGCGGTGGCGCGATCGTGATCGCCCGTTTCCTGCCCATCATCCGCACCTTTGCCCCCATCGTAGCCGGCATTGTGCAAATGGAGAAGAAGAAGTTTACCTTTTATAATATTGTAGGATGCCTGGCCTGGGTATTCAGTATGCTTTTCGCCGGTCACTTCCTGCAGAAATGGATTCTTTCCCAATTCGGCTTCGACCTGAAACAACACCTGGAAGTGATCGTGATTGGCATCGTGCTGGTAACTACTGCACCAGTTATTATTAAGTTGTTCTTTGGGAAGAAGAAGGCAGGAGCCGAAAAACTGCCGCCTACCAACGAAACGACTGAATAACCGCCATGCAACAGAAAAATGCTTCTGTTTTTAACCTTGCTGTCATAGTTGCTGCCCTTGGATATTTCGTAGACATCTACGACCTGTTGCTGTTTAGCATTATCCGGGTACCATCTTTACGATCATTAGGCCTGAACGATGCGCAAATAGCCTCCGACGGCCTTTTTATCATTAATATCCAGATGCTCGGCCTGCTCTTCGGTGGCATCTTCTGGGGTATCCTCGGTGATAAAAAGGGACGCCTGAAAGTATTATTCGCTTCCATCATTCTCTACTCGCTGGGCAATATCGCCAACGGTTTTGTGCAAACCGTCAATCAATACGCCACGATCCGGTTCATTACAGGTTTTGGACTGGCGGGTGAGTTGGGTGCCGGCATTACCCTCGTCAGTGAGTTACTGCCCAAGGAAAAAAGAGGCATCGGTACTTCGCTCGTGGCAGGTATTGGTCTTACCGGTGCGGTAGTAGCCTTCTTCATCAAAGAGCTATTCGAATGGCGTACCTGCTACTTTATTGGAGGCGGACTGGGCTTTGCGCTGCTGCTGCTGCGGGTAGGGGTGCTCGAGTCGGGCATGTTCAAAAGCATCCAGGATTCGCGGATTGCCCGGGGCGATATCCGCATCTTGTTCAACAATGCCCAACGTTTCCGTAAATATCTCTGTGCCATTCTCATTGGCCTGCCCACCTGGTATGTGATCGGCATCCTGGTGACCTTCTCCAAAGAGTTCAGCGAGCATATGGGCATCGACGGCAAGATCGATCCCGGCAAGGCGATCATGTTTGCGTATGCAGCTATTTCAATAGGTGACATTGTAGTGGGGCTGGTCAGCCAATGGTTCAGGAGCCGCAAAAAAGCCCTCTTTCTCTTTTACGGACTCACCGCAGTCGGTATTGGTTGGTTTTTCAGTCTCGAAGGGCAAACACCCGGGTCGCTGTATGCGGCCTGCGCCCTGCTGGGCTTTGGTACTGGTTTCTGGGCCATCTTCGTCACCATGGCGGCAGAGCAGTTTGGTACCAATATCCGCGCTACGGTCGCTACTACCGTACCCAATATGGTACGTGGTGCGCTGACGCTGGTATCGCTATTGTTTGTGAGTCTGCAGGCCTCGCTTGGTTATGTCATGAGCGGTCTGGTGACGGGTATTATCGTGATGGTAGTGGCTATTGTGGCGGCCTTCCTGTCGGAGGAGACTTTCCACAAAGACCTCAACTATGTGGAGGAGTGATCTTACCTTCGCACGAATTTGGACTGCCGCGACCTGCAGCCCATTCGATCAACTATAATTATGAAATTCCTTATCATCCGTTTCTCCTCTATCGGTGATATCGTGCTGACAACACCTGTGGTGCGCTGCCTCAAAAAGCAGGTGCTGACGGCCGAAGTGCATTTCCTGACCAAACCCGGGTTCAAGACCATTGTAGAAACCAATCCCTATATCGATAAGGTCCATTACCTGCAGGATGATTTTGACAGCATGATCGCCGCGCTCACAGCCGAAGACTTTGACTATGTGATCGATCTGCACCACAACCTGCGTACCCTGAAAGTAAAACGGGCACTCGGCAAACAATCTTTCTCTTTCAACAAACTCAATGTAGAGAAATGGCTGCTGACCAACTTCAAGGTCAACAAAATGCCGGCCGTACATATTGTAGACCGCTACCTGGAAACCCTGCAAACATTCGGCGTGAAGAACGACGGTGCGGGGCTCGACTACTTTATTCCCGATGAGGACAGGATCAAAGAAAGCGATATTCCCACCTCACACCATGCCGGCTATATTGGTATCGTGATCGGGGCAGCGCTCAATACCAAACGTTACCCGATCGATAAGGTGAAAGCGTTGTGTGCAGCCATCCATCACCCCATCATCTTGTTGGGAGGGAAGGAAGATGTAGCCAATGGTGAACTGATTGCAGCGGCCGACCCCGTGAAGATCTACAATGCCTGTGGCAAATTCAACCTCAATGAATCGGCCGACCTGGTTCGCCGGTCGAAGCTGATCATCACCAACGATACCGGGCTCATGCACATTGCTACTGCTTTTTATAAACCCATCATATCTCTGTGGGGCAATACGGTGCCGGAGTTTGGCATGTATCCCTATATGCCGGGCAAACCACAGCTATTCGATATCCTGGAAGTAAAGGGTTTGCCGTGCCGTCCCTGTTCCAAGATCGGCTATGATAAGTGTCCGAAGAAGCATTTCAAATGTATGCAACAGATCAAGCCCGAAGACGTATTGGGCAAGGTCAATGAAAGGCTGGGCCGTGCTTAGCGATAGGCAGGTACCGGTCAACGTACAGCGATCAATCATTCAATAATCTATTATTACATACCTCGAAGATGGCAGAAACGATCTATCCTTACCAGCAGTTGTTTGACTTTACGAAAGCAGTATTCCAACACATTGGTTGCTCCGAAGGGGATGCCGATATTGCTACAAAAGTGTTGTTGTCTGCCGACCTGCGGGGTGTCGATTCGCATGGGGTGGCCCGCCTTACGGGCTACGTACGCCTGTGGGAAGCCAAACGTGCCAATACACAACCCAATGTCCGCATCATTCATGAAACGCCTTCTACGGCCGTGGTGGATGGGGATGGTGGCCTGGGCCTCGTTGTAGCGCCCTTTGCGATGCAGGTCGCGATCGATAAAGCTAAACAGGTCGGTACGGGCTGGGTAAGCGTGCAAAACAGCAATCACTTCGGCATTGCCGGTTACCATGCCATGATGGCCCTGCAACAGGATATGATCGGCATTTCGATGACCAATGCGAGTCCGCTGGTGGCACCTACCTTCTCTGTAGAGAGGCTATTGGGCACCAACCCTATCTGCGTGGCCGTGCCTGCCGGGGAAGAACCGGCTTTTGTAGCTGACCTGGCGACGACCACGGCCGCCAATGGCAAACTCGAGATATTGCAACGTAAGAATAAGGAAACGCCTGCTGGTTGGGTCCAGGATAAGGACGGGAACCCCTCTATCAATCCCCACGAACTGAAGTCGGGGGGCGCCTTGCTGCCATTGGGAGGCGATAGGGAGCACGGTAGCCATAAAGGCTATGCCTTGGGGGCTGTGGTTGATATCTTCTCGGCTGTATTGAGTGGTGCCAACTATGGGCCCTGGGTACCGCCTTTCCCGGCTTATGTGCCCATGCCGACTGAGATGCCCGGCAAAGGGATCGGTCACTTTTTTGGCGCCATGCGCGTGGATGCGTTCCGTCCGGCCGACGATTTCAAATTGCATATGGATAAGTGGATACGCCGTTTCCGCAGTGCAAAGCCTGTAGCAGGGCAGGAGAAAGTCCTGATCCCCGGCGATCCCGAGCGGGAGATGGAAGCGGAGCGACTGCAGGACGGGATACCGCTGCTGACTGCTGTGTCGGAAGACTTGCAATCACTGGGGGCACGTTTTGGCATCAAATTGTAACAAGTCGGTTTGATTGCCCACCTTGTAGATAGACTAAAGCAAGGACGATCAAATGCTTATGCAGGAAGCTGCTGGCAAGCACCTGGAAATGCTAAATACCGGCCCTGAAAAAGCAATCTCCCTTATCTTTGCCTGCTTTTGTATTTTTTTTACCCAATAAAACACTCCGCCAGTGGCGGACCCAGGAGAGAAAACCATGAAAATTATGAAATTCGGCGGTACCTCAGTAGGTAAGCCGGAGCGTATGCATCAGGTGGCAGAATTGATCACCAAAGATGCAGAATCCAAGATCGTCGTTTTGAGTGCCCTCAGCGGTACCACCAATGCACTGGTTTCTATCGGAGATGCGATGGCTTCCGGCGACCGCGAAGCTGCCAAACAACAGATCGATAAGCTGGAAGCGCATTACCAGGCTTTCATTCTTGATCTGGTAAAAACAGATGCTGCACGTGCCAAGGCGAAAAGCATCGTTGCCGAGCATTTCGAATTTCTCACCATCATCCTCAAGATATCATTCAGCGAAGCACTGAGCAAGGACATTCTTGCCCAGGGCGAGCTGCTTTCTACCAAGCTGTTCAGCGTGTACCTCGGTGAAAAAGGCGTAGACCATGCCTTATTGCCTGCGTTGGAATTCATGAGCATCGATATTCACGATGAGCCCCAGGTGGCGGCCATCCGTGCCAAGCTGATGCCCATTCTCGAACAACATAAAGACAAAAAGCTGTTTATCACCCAGGGATATATCTGCCGCAACGTACGTGGCGAGGTCGACAACCTGAAGCGTGGTGGCAGTGACTATACGGCGTCACTCGTTGCGGCTGCTGTCAATGCTTCTGTGTGTGAGATCTGGACAGATATCGACGGTATGCACAACAATGACCCCCGCGTAGTGAAGAAGACACAGCCCATTGAACAGCTGAGCTTTGAAGAAGCGGCTGAGCTGGCTTACTTCGGTGCCAAGATCCTGCACCCCACCTGTATCTGGCCTGCCCAGCAACAAAAGGTGCCGGTAAAATTGCTGAATACCATGGAGCCCCAGGCAGCTGGTACTACCATCCGCCAGGAAGCAGGTTCTGTAGGCGTTAAGGCTGTTGCCGCGAAAGATGGCATCGTCGCTATCAACATCAAGAGCAGCCGTATGTTGCTGGCTTATGGTTTCCTCCGGAAGATCTTCGAAGTATTTGAGAAATACCGTACGCCTATCGATATGATCACCACTTCGGAGGTGGCCGTTTCTGTCACCATCGACAGCGGTACGCACCTGAAGGCAATCGTGAAAGAACTGGAACCCTTTGGAACCATCGAAGTAGAAACAGACCATACGATCATCTCTGTGGTCGGTAACGAAATTGCGCAGACACCCAACGTGCTGAGCAAACTGTTCGAAGCACTGGTACCAGTACCCGTAAGCATGGTGAGCTATGGCGGCAGCAAGCACAACGTATCGATCCTGGTACCTTCTGCTTATAAAACCCAGACCTTGCAGTTGTTGAACAAGGGATTGTTCAACCTCGATTAATAGATTGACCGGACTTTGATCCGTCTAAGCGTTGAAGATAGGTGCTCGCCTGCTTCAACGCTTTTTTCTTTCATATGGGAAAAAGCGCTAAGATCAGCGCTCGGGTCCACCGTTATATTAATTATTTTATTATAGTGGGTAGGTAATTCTACCGGGTAAATGGGTAGGGATACCATATTCTTGGGCATAAACTATATCCGGCCAAACTGTTTTATTATCTTAGCCCCGATGAAACCCGGTCACCAGCCGGCAACCAGGCCCTCACAGGCGTGGTGCAGCCGCACCGGTCAATTACCTTACCTTACAACAGACCATTGAGAAACTATTTTTACATTGCCTGGGTTACCCTGTTGATCGTATGTTTTGCCCCTCACCTTGTTGCACAGGAGCGGAACCGTATTGCAGGCACAGTGATCAATGCTTCTACCAATAGCCCGATTGCCAGTGCCAGCATTTTCATCAGCGGTACTTCCAGCGGAACAGTCACCAATGCTGCCGGCCAATTTACCATCACCAACCTGCCTCCCAAAGGTTCTTATGACCTGGTGATCTCTTCGATCGGATTCAATACCATCGTATATCCTTTTAGTACCGATTCATTGCCGCTCACCTTACGGTTGTTGATGACCGCCAAAGCGACGGAGTTGGAGACTGTAACGGTAGAGCCCTGGGACCCCAATGGCTGGGCCAACTGGGGAAGGGTGTTTACGGAAAGCTTTATCGGCACCACGGCTGCCTCGGGCCAGTGCGAGATCAAGAATAAAAGCGCCGTTCGTTTCCGCTATTCGAGGAAGACCAATACGTTGATTGCCGTGGCCGATGAACCTCTGATCATCGAGAACCGTGCCCTGGGGTACGTGGTGCGTTATCAATTGGAAGACTTCATCTACAACATGAAGGAGCGTACCCTGCTGTATATCGGGTATACGCTGTTCGAAGATATGTCGGAGAATCGCTCCCGGGTGCCGAGGCGGTGGCTGGTCAATAGAAAACATGCTTACAATGGCTCGATCATGCATTTTATGCGGGCGCTGTACAACAACAAGGTGAAAGAAGAAGGATTTGATGTACAGCGGATGGTCAAGGAGCCGAACCTGGAGAAGGAAAGAGTTAAAAAGGAATATGCCTCCTTGCTGCGCAGGAATATTGCGCCCGGCCAGCAACGCATGATCATGCGACCAGGCAGCGAAGTAAGGATCGTCAGTGATTCGAGCGCTTATTATTCCAGCATACTTCGCCAGGATGATTTTAAAGATGTCGTGAGCCCGGGTTTGTTGACGGCGGATAGTGTCATGAGCCAGCAGGATTCCAGCATCATCCTGTCTTTTCCCAACTACCTCCATATTACCTATAAGAATGGAAAAGAAGAGCAGGGTTACCTGGATAAATATATGGAGCGCAGAAAGCCCTGGTTCCCCCGGAGTAGCCTCGTATTGTTGCAGGGCAACCCGGTGCTGGTAGAAGCCAGCGGTACCTATTTTCCACCCCAGGAGCTCTTCTCCCTGGGTTATTGGTCCTGGAGCGAAAAGATCGCCCACCTGCTGCCGGTTGATTATAAGCCGGAAGAATTACCTTGATGTACGTTTATGTCCCGATTTTCGTTGATAGGTTTTAAGAACTCCTAAATACTGTCTGCATGTCTCTATTTCGCCTCCCGATCGTGCTACTGATGGCGGCTGTCGCCTTGTGTGGATGCGCCAGCAAACGCGATGTGTTGTGCAAGGTCTGGTTTTACACGTTCGATGATACCAAGACGCATACGGGAAAAGGCGACCCGGAATTGTCGCCCGTTAACTTCCTCAACCTGCAGTTTGATGGTAAGTATACGGCCGACCTGCAGGGGTTTCAGTATGGCACGTGGACGCTGAACGATGAAGCTGTTGTATTGACCGACGCCAACAAGAAGAAGCACGCTATTGTGCTGAAAGCGATAGCGCCCAATGAGATTGCCGTAGATGTGCTGCCGGGTAACAAAGATGAATCGATGTTCAAGTTCGAGGGCTCCAACAACACCTTCCCGGAGGAAGAGAATCCCTTTTCACTGGCCAATAACCAATGGCGGGTGAAGGCTACCCATAGAGAAAATGATGCGGAGATCCTGGCTCGTGTGAAGAACCATTTGAGGTATTGGGAGAAGTATTTCGCCTGGGGGCTGGAAACCAAGAAGACGACCCTCGATGTGCGCAGCTTACCCGGACCGCTCAAGATCTATGGCAATGGGTTCGAATTGCTGCCGTTTGAGCGCTGGTCGGCCGAGTGGAACGGTCATTTCTTTGATGAAGCAGATGCCTATAAAGCCTGGGAGAAGCTGCATTATTTCTTTACCTACAAGCGTATTGCCTGGGCCAAGTCGGATAACAAGTTCAAGATGTTCATCTCCGCTTTTCAACAGATGCAAAATAAAATGGATTGACCCGCCGGTCAATCCATCCTGTTATCGTTGGGTGGCGAAAACTGGCAGCCAATGATGTTTACTGGCTACTATTGAGTGTGCTTACAACCACTTGTGTTTCTTCATCCAGTCGGCCAGCAGGTCCATCCATTTCACATCACTGGTATTGTTGATCATACCGAAGCCGTGACCTCCTTTTTCATACAGGTATAATTCCGCAGGTACTTTATGCTGTTGCAAAGCGGCGTAAAACACTTCACTGTTCTTTACTACCACCGTTTTGTCGTCTTTGGCGTGTACCAGGAAGGTAGGCGGCGTCCATTTGGTTACCTGCAGTTCATTGGAGTAAGCAGTGATCTTTTCAGGCGAGGGATTAGCGCCGATCAGGTTGGTGCGGGATCCTTTGTGCGCCAGGCTGTCGGAGAAACTGATGACCGGGTAGCCCAGTATCACGAAGTCTGGCCGCACGGGAATCTTTTTAGACAGCTTCTTATAGGGTTCATTCGTCACATAGTTGTATTGGAAATGGGTGGCTACCGTAGATACGAGGTGACCGCCGGCGGAGAAGCCCATAATGCCGACTTTCTTCGGATCGACACCCCATTCCGTAGCCCGTTGCCGTACCACGAGGATGGCCTGCTGCGCATCTTGCAGGGGACCGTATTCTTTATTGATCATGGTGCTATCGCTGGGGAGCCGGTATTTCAATACGAATGCGGTAACCCCGAGTTCATTGAACTTACGGGCCACATCAGCCCCTTCATGGCTGGCGGCGAGTATAGCATAGCCACCACCGGGACAAACGATCACGGCTGTTCCATTGGCCTTGTCTTTGGGTGCCTCATAAACGGTGAGGGTAGGCCGTGACACATTGCTGATGCGCAGTTTGGTATCGTTGGGGCCTACTACCGAGCTTTCTTTATCGACCGTTGGCCGGGCGTTGGGAATGGTATCGGGATACAGGGGGAAAGTGGTTTGTGCCATGGCGAATTGTACGAGTGCGGAAAAGGATAATAGCGCGAGCGTTCGTTTCATATGGTGTTGTTGATGACCAAATATAAGGCAAAACGGGGGCTTCTGCCGAATGCAGCCATAGCTTAACTACCGGGATCGATTGCGGCTCTTTGCCGTATTGTTTTGGAGTGCCGGTAAAGTGATGTGCCTGGTAACGAAACCCGCCCCGGCATTGGCTTTTCTTTTACAGAAGGATTCGTTAAATGCCGGTTGGGGCCATTGACTCATGTAACTAATGGGTATACCTTCAGGTCATACAATAAACCAGCGTTTATGAAAAAGCTTTACTCCCTTTCAACCTTGTTAGTGATGCTCCTCCTGTTTACCGGTTGTAGCAAAGATATCCTCAAGCCATACGATGACCGCATTGAAGGTGTGTGGGAACTCACCGACGTGGATAAAGTAGGCTTTGGCAGTACGAACCTCGATTTTACCGGCGGGCGGTTTACGTTCTACGGTAATGGCCGCCTGGAATATGAAGATGGTGGTGGCGGATTTTATGAAGGCCGTTGGGATATCCGCAAACGCAATATTCCCGACTGTTATGTCGACGAGTATGGTAATTCAATGTGCGATAGTCGTTTTGTACGTACCCTGTCGATGAACGTGACAGACTTTACCAACCACGATATGCGTACCGAGTTTTTTGACGAGATCGTCTTCACCGGTACCAACCGTTTCAAGGCTTACCTGTACGATGGTAACAGAACTTATGTGTTCAGGTTCAGAAGATAATAAATAAGTTTATTTCGGCTGGCATGTATACAGGGTGGGGGAGCGATCCTTCGCCCTTTTTTGTTACAACGCTTCAGCTATATTTCTTCAACAACCCATCATACAACCCCTCTATCTGCCGGGTCATTGTCGAGGCACTGTAAGTGCTGCTGATCGTAGCGCGGGCTTCGCGGCCCAGGCGCTGGCGTAGGGCCGGGTCAGTCAGTTGTTGTATGGTTTGTGGTAAGGTTTCATCCAGTGTTTCTACGGGCAACAACAGGCCGTTTACATCGTGCCGTATCACTTCGGACGTGCCATCGACTTTAGTACCGATGATCGCCTTGCCCATGGCCATGGCCTCGAGCAAACCAATAGGCAGTCCTTCCCACAATGAGGGCAATACGAAGATGTCTGCAGCAGCCAGCACATCGGGTACATCCTGCCGGAAAGGGGCAAAGATCACCTGGTCGGCAATACCCAATTGTTGTACCATCTCCAGGGCTTCGGCTTTCTGGTCGCCGTCGCCCACCATCAGCAGGCGCAGGGAGGGCAATTGTTTGACTGCTTTCGCAAAAGCACTGATCAGTTTCAGGGGCTGTTTCTGGTGAATGAACCGGGCTACGAAGAGCACGAGGGTTACATCCTGGGGAATTCCCAGTTCTGCACGTACCCGGTTGAAAGTGCGCTCGGGATTGAATTTTTGCAGGTCTATACCATTATTGACTACCACCGATTCAAAGCCATTGAAATAGTTCTTACCGCTTTGCTGGTTGGAAGCCGATACCGAGATATTGATGTCCGATTTGCGGGTGAGCAGCTGCTCGCCCATGACCCTTACTTTTTTGATCAGCGGGTTCTGGTCGTCGTGGAATGACCAGCCGTGAATGGTGTACACCAGGGGCAGCCGCAGCCGCTTGGTGGCCCAGAATACGTTGCTGTTGGCACGGGTGCCATGGGCATGCACCAACTGGATCTTATTCGTCTCTATGAACGACTTTACGCGTTTCCACTTGCTGATGTCGAAGGGCTTCTCGGTATAGATCACTTCGGTCTGTATGCCCATCGCTTTGAGCCGGTCGACCATGGGGCCGTCGGTAAAGGAAAGGACTACGGGTTCGAAACGTGTCTTGTCGAGGTTTTCGACGAGGCTGAGGAGGTGGCTTTCACCGCCGCCGATCTGCCCCTGGCGGATCGTTTCGAGGATGCGAATTTTTGGAGTCTGGATCATATCGGGTACGAAAGTAATACAAGGGCGCAGGAATTAAAAGCCATCGGCCGAAAAGCCTCAATTACGCTATTGTTATGTTGATCGGTGGGTGGTTGTACCGCCCATGGCAAAAAGAAAGGGCGCCGCAGGGCGCCCTTGTATCGTAACCGGAATGGTCCGGGTGCTTTTTAGATAACGATCATCGCATCGCCATAGCTGAAGAAGCGGTACTTGTCCTTGATGGCCTTTTTGTAGGCTTCCATGGCCAGGTCATAACCGGCAAAAGCGCAGGTCATGATCAGCAGGCTGGTCTTGGGCAGGTGCAGGTTGGTCACCAGGGCGTCGGCAATGTTGAACTGGTAAGGCGGGTGGATGAAAATATTGGTCCAGCCTTCGGAAGGTTTCAACAGCTTCTGCGCAGTGTAAGAAGATTCCAGTGCCCGCATGGTAGTGGTACCTACCGAGCAGATACGGTGACCGCCTTCGATCGCCTTGTTGACGATGTTACAGGCGCTCTCTTCGATGCGATAGTATTCAGCATCCATTTTGTGTTTGCTGAGGTCTTCTACCTCGATAGGGCGGAAGGTGCCGAGGCCGGTGTGGAGGGTTACTTCCGCAAAGCGGATACCCTTAATTTCCAACCTTTTGATCAGCTCGATGCTGAAGTGCAGACCAGCAGTAGGAGCCGCTACAGCGCCTTCGTGCTTGGCATATACGGTCTGGAAGCGTTCTTTATCTTCTGCTTCCGGTTTGCGCTTGATGTACTTGGGGAGGGGCGTTTCACCCAGGAATTCCAGCATCTGGCGGAACTCATCGTCGGTGCCATCCCACAGAAAACGGATGGTGCGGCCGCGGGAAGTGGTGTTGTCGATCACTTCTGCTACCAGTTCGTCGTTCTCTCCAAAGTAAAGTTTATTGCCTACACGGATCTTACGGGCAGGATCAACGATCACATCCCATAATCTATTGGGCTTGTTCAGTTCTCTCAACAGGAATACTTCGATCTTGGCACCGGTCTTTTCCTTGCGGCCGTACATACGGGCAGGGAATACTTTGGTGTTGTTGACAACAAACACGTCTTTGTCGTCGAAGTAATCCATGATATCACGGAAATGTTTGTTCTCGATGTTGCCGGTCTTGCGATGAACCACCATCAGGCGGGCATCTTCGCGTTTCTTCGTAGGGTGTTGGGCGATTAAATTGAGTGGCAGATCAAACCTGAACTGTGACAGTTTCATGTGAATTATAACAATTTTATTACGGTAGGTAGCCACATGATACCAAGCTGTGAAGTAAGAGCGGGTACATCGCGAAGATTGCTCCGGACAAACCAGGTCTTACGGCACCAGGTTTGATAGCATGTCAGGCATAATTTTCAAGCGGGCGAAGGTAGCAAATAAAGGCCATAAGAAAAAATAAAGAAAAAAGTCGCGGCATAAATGCCCCATTTCTCACAAAATGGCGTTTAACTAAAAGAAAATCAGCAAATATTTTATGCTCTCGGCCATTTTTAGCATCTTCCCTACAAACCGCCGCACCGGTTATCATGCCACCTTTTACCTGCCCGGCGCTTCTGTAAACCCATCCATTAGTATGAAAGCAACGATCGTTCTCTCTGTTTTTCTTTGTATGGCTTCCGTGTCTAGCCAGGCCCGGCAAACGTCGCCCCCATCGAAAGGCAAGCGGACCACTGCCGCTAAGACGGCCGTTACAGCAACGCTGCCGCCCTTTAAAGAGGCGCCCCGCAAATATCCCAGCCTGCTTTGGGAGATCACCGGCAAAGGCATGACCAAACCGTCTTACCTGTTTGGTACGATGCATGTGAGCGATAAAATGGCCTTTCACCTCGGTGATGCTTTTTACAATGCCATCCGCAACGCCGATGTCGTAGCGCTGGAAACCAACCCCGAAACCTGGCAGGAAGACTATAGCAAATCGCCTTTCCTGGGCAACCGCGGTGGTGGCCGGGACAAATACAACGCCCGCGAACGCTGGAACAGTTTCGCTTCGCCCATGTGGATCAGCACGTTTGCGGTCGACAACTACGACGAGACGGTAAAAGCCGCACTTTCCGTAGAACCCTCCATGATCAACGGTATGCTGTACCGGACTTATGGTTCCGAGACCGAAGACTTCGAAGAAGATACTTTTCTCGATATGTACATCTTCCAGGTCGGTAAAAAGCTGGGCAAGCGCCTGAGTGGGGTAGAGAATTTTGAAGAGAGCGAGAAACTCGTCATGGAAGCTTACATGGATATGGCCCGAGACGAGAAACGCAAACGCAAGAGCTACGACCGCGAGAGCAATATGACCAACCCACGCAAGCTGGAAGAGGCTTACCGCCGCGGTGACCTCGACCTGCTCGATTCCCTCCAGGGACTCTCCGTGACCTCCGATGCCTTCCAGGAAAAATTCCTCTATAAGCGCAATGAGATACAAGCCAACTCCATCGACTCCATCATCCGTAAGCAGTCGCTGTTTGTAGGCGTGGGGGCCGCCCACCTGCCCGGTAAAAGAGGCGTGATCGAAATGTTACGGGATATGGGATATACCCTCCGTCCGGTATTCATGGACGACCGCAACAGCCTGCAAAAGGACTCCATTGAAAAGACCCGGCTGGTACATGCGATGGTCAACCAGCAGCCGGATGACGGTGCCTACCAGGTATCGATACCCGGTAAACAATTTTACCGCTTTACAGAATGGAGTGGTATGGATGTGTTGCAATATGCCGACCTGGTCAATGGGGCTTACTACATGGTAACCCGCATCAAGACCAATAGCCTGGCCCTGGGTCACAGTGCCGAGCAGACACTATCCCGGCTCGACAGCCTGTTGTACGAGCATATCCCGGGTAAGTTGGTACGCAAAACCGCCATCAGCAAAAATGGCTACAAGGGATACGATATTGTGAACCGGACCCGTCGTGGCGACTACCAGCGCTACAACATTTACATAACGCCCTTTGAAATGATCGTTTTCAAGATCAGTGGCAATGGCGAATATGTAACGCAGGGAACCGAAGCCGATCGCTATTTTCAGTCTATCCGCCTGAAAGAATACCCGGCCACCAACTGGCAGGCCTGGCAGCCCGCTACCGGTGGCTTTAGTGTACAGCTGCCACAGGTGCCTGTGCTGTTGCGCGATAACAATATAGGGACCAACCGCCTGGAATACAGTACCTGGGATGCGCAGGATGGCAACAGCTACCTCATCATGAAGGTCAACCTGCACAACCATGGATTCCTGGGTAAAGACAGTTTCGAGCTGTCGATGATGGAAGAAAGCTATGCTTTTTCCGTGCACATTGATAAAGAGATCAAGAGAAAATTCACGAGTGCCGGCAAATACCCTGCGCTGGAAGTGCAATACCGGCATAAGGACGGCAGCTTCAGCACCGTGCGTTACCTGATACGGGGAGCGCAGTATTATGTGGTGATCGCCCGCTACAAGAAAGAAAATGCCAATGTGCGCCGTTTTATCGAATCATTTACCATACAACCTTACGTATATCCAGCCGCGCAATCCTACGATGACAGTACCATGTACTACCGGGTGAAAGCGTCTGTTGCACCCTATGCTGGTAAAAAGCCCGCGACTGTCGACATGGACGATCTCTACGAGATGGCCCTGGCCGACAAGGATAGCTACGAATACCGCGACGCACATAAAGAGAAGATGTCGGTGGTCGGCAACGATAGCATTGGTGAAAAGGTGATGGTGTTTTACGAGCGCTTCTCAACCCATGCCTACTGGCGTGATACTGCTGCTTTCAAAAAGGCTTATTTCAACCATCCCTGGGATGAAGACAGTGCCTTCGTGATCAGGTACCAGCAGTCGGAAATAGTGCCGGGAGGTATCCTGCAGGGCGAAACGCATTATACCGATACCAGCAGCTCCCGTTTGTTGTTGGTGAAAACGGTCCTGAAAGACAATCACCTGTTTCAACTGGTCGCTATAACCGATACCGTTAGCGGGCCAGGTCCATTCCTGCGGGATTTCTACGCCAGCTTCCGACCCGTCGATACCTTGGCCGGAAATTCCTTGTTTACCCGTAAAACAGCCCGTTTGGTACAGGAACTCCTGGGTAAAGACTCGATCGTTGCCCGTAAAGCATCGCTGGCACTACAGGCCAAGTTGTTTGATTCGGTAGATGTTCCCCTGATCCGCCAGGCGATCGACTCCATCACCTGGAATGTTCCCAATTATATGGCGACCAAAAAATCATTGCTGCAGGACCTGGGCCGGTTCCCGGATACGGCAGTGACCACCTACCTGGCATCCTTATATGGAAAAGTGCAGGACACGACCGAATTCCAGCAAGTGATCCTGAAGGCACTCACCCGGCAAAAGACCCGCCGGTCATTGGCCGCTTTCAAAGACCTGATGCTGGAAGAGCCACCGATCGAAGATGATGAAGAGTCGTACGATGACATATACACGAACAGAAGAAGTTGGAAGGGGGGAAGTTCCGTGACCGTGACCACGCGCCGTGCCTACCGCCCGGAGGGCAGCTGGTATGGCCTGGAAGATTCGTTGGCGCTCACCCAAACCATCTTTCCGGATCTGTTGCAGCTTGTACATATCGACGATTATGAAACCAGTGTGTTGGGACTGCTGACCACCCTGGTGGATAGCGGCCTGGTGAAAGCGGCCGACTATGAACCTTATTTCAGCAAATTGTACCTCGATGGCAAGCGCATGCTGAAAAAACAGCTGGCCGGAGAAAGCCGGGCGCAGATGGAAAAAGCGGCCCGTAAGGATCAGGTCCCGGCAGGCAGGTACCGCGTGCAGGATGAAGACGAAGAGGATAACCTGGATGAAGGCAACGAAGACCTGGAGCAATATGCTACGTTATTGTTTCCTTTCCGGGAAAAGAATGCAGGGGTGCAGACCTTCTTCAACCAGTTGATGCAAACCACCGATCGCCGCCTGCTGTACAATACCTTCATCTTCCTGCTGCGGAAGAAGCAGCCTGTACCCGATTCGCTATTCCTCAAGTATGCAGCACTCGATCAATACCGCAGTGAACTGTATGGCGACCTCGAAGTGCTGGGCTTGACCGCTCAGTTTCCCGCAAAATATAAAAACCAGCAAGACATGACCCGGAGTCTCCTGATCAACCGGTCGGAACGGCTGGAAAAAGCGGATACGCTCGTGTACCTCGATAAATTACCCGTGACAGAGGAAGGTAAAAAAGGCTGGGTACATTTTTACAAATACAAATTGATGCGGGATGATGTACACTGGCAACTGGCTGCGGTGGGTATGCAGCCGCAGCATGCTGGTGAAGTGAATGTGGATAATGATACGTTCACGACCAGCGAAGCACGTAAGCTGAATCCCGACGAGCCTATCAAAAAGCAACTGGAGCAAATATTGAAAGAGATGGTGAACTCACGGGAGCCGATTGCGGAAGAGTTTTATGAAGCCCGCAACTACCGGCTGTCGAAGGCTTATCTCGCGGAGGCGGTAAAGCGAAGAAGATTCCGCGATTAATGCACTGATCAATATGTTACTACAAGGACTCATCGGTGACGGTGGGTCCTTGTGTCTTTAATCAACCCAACATGCCTTTGGGGATCGATTCGATCAGTTGCTTTGTATAGGCTTGTTGGGGATGGAAGTAGACTTCTTCTGCAGGCCCTATCTCTTCAATCTGTCCTTTGTTCATCACCATGATGCGGTCGCTGATATAACGTACGACCGACAGGTCGTGCGAAATAAAAATGACCGTAAAGCCAAATTCCTGTTTCAGGTCATTGAGCAGGTTGAGTACCTGTGCCTGTACACTGACGTCCAGGGCTGATACGGACTCATCGCATACCACAAAGTCGGGGTTGAGTGCCAGGGCGCGGGCGATCACGATGCGTTGTCGCTGGCCACCCGAAAACTCATGGGGATAGCGGTCGAAATGCTCCGCTTTGAGGTTCACCTTTTCCAACAGCTCAATTACTTTGTCTTTTCGCTGGCGTTCGCCAGACAGGAGCTTATGAACTTTGAGCGGTTCGGCGATCGCACTGCCAACTGTGAGCCGCGGATTGAGCGACGAGTAGGGGTCCTGGAAAACGATCTGTATATCTTTGCGGAGGTCGGTGAGTTGATCTCTTTTTTTGGCAGTGAGGTCAACGCCATCGTATAGTATCCGTCCTTTGGTAGGCTCTATCAGCCGCAATACCGCGCGGCCGAGTGTCGATTTGCCGCAGCCGGATTCTCCGACAAGTCCTAGCGTCTCCCCTTTATATACTTCAAAACTGACGTCGTTGACCGCCTTGGTATACTCCAATGGTTTGCCCAGAAAGGATTTTCTGGAGGGATACCATACACTGAGGTGTTCTACTTGCAGCAGTGGTTGCCTCGTTTTGGTTGCGCTGGTGATGGCCGGGGTTATCATGGCTTCCCGGTTGCCTGCCTGTTGCAGGATACTGTCGAGCGAATCGCGACGTCCTTCCAGGAAATCACTGACTACCGGCAGGCGCTCCCCTTTGGGGTGCAAAACAGGCCGGCAGGCCAGCAACCCGCGGGTATAGGGATGTTGGGGATGGGTGAAGAGGTCGGCCACCCGTCCTTGTTCTACGATGGCGCCCTTGTACATGACCACAGCCCGGTCGGCTACTTCTGCCACTACGCTCAGGTCGTGTGTGATGAAGATGACGCCCATCTGTGCCGTTTGTTGCAGCGATTTGATCAGTTGCAGAATGGTCTTTTGTACGGTCACATCGAGTGCGGTGGTAGGCTCGTCGCAGATCAGCAGATCCGGTTCGCAGCTCATGGCCATGGCGATCATGACGCGTTGTTTTTGCCCGCCGCTCAGCTGGTGTGGATAGCGGTGAAAGAGTTGCGCCGGGTTGGGCAGCTTGACCTGCCCGAAGAGTTCGATGGTCTTTTGCGTGCCTGCGGCCTTCGATAACTTCCGGTGCAGGCGAATGGCTTCCATGACCTGGTCGCCGCAGGTAAACACAGGATTGAGCGAGGTCATCGGCTCCTGGAAGATCATGGCGATCTGGTTGCCTCGGATAGCGCGCAACTGGTCGGGCGTTTGGTGCAGCAGGTTGATGGGGTGTTGTCCGTCGGGAGCAAAAAGTATACTCCCCTGCGTATACCGGGCCGGTGGCGTAGGTAACAACTGCAGGATAGAAAGCGAGGTCACTGATTTGCCGGAGCCTGACTCTCCTACGATGGCCACGATCTCTCCCCGCTGTACTTCGAGGGAGATATTGTTGACGGCAGTAGTGGTGCCGATCTCGGTGACGAAATCGACCTGCAGGTTGTTGACTTGTAACAGGGGCAATGCCATGGGTACGGGCTTTATCAGAATTTCAGGTGTCGGACCGTGAGGCCGTTGTTGATCAGTTGCTTTAATGAATCGATCCCAATGCGCAGGTGACGTTCTACGTACTGAGCAGTCACGGCTTTATCACTTTCTTCGGTTTTCACCCCTTCCGGTATCATGGGCGAATCGCTCACCAGCAGCAGGGCACCGGTCGGTATCTTGTTGAAGAAGCCTACGGAGAAGATCGTGGCCGTTTCCATATCGATGGCGTAGGCGCGGATGCGTTGCAGGTATTCTTTGAAATGCTCGTCATGTTCCCATACCCGCCGGTTGGTGGTATATACCGTGCCGGTCCAGTAGTCGACACCGTAATCGCGGATGGTGGTCGATACGGCTTTCTGCAGGGCAAACGCCGGCAGGGCAGGTACTTCGGGAGGGAAGTAGTCGTTGGAAGTTCCTTCTCCGCGAATGGCAGCGATGGGCAATATGAGGTCGCCGATATTGTTGCGTTTCTTCAGGCCGCCGCATTTGCCGAGAAAGAGCACCGACTCGGGCTCGATGGCTGTCAGCAAGTCCATCACCGTAGCAGCAGTGGGGCTACCCATGCCGAAATTGATGATGGTGATGTTGTCGGCAGTAGCACATTGCATGGGCCTGTCGAGCCCGATGATCGGTACGTTGTTCCATTCCGCAAACATCCTCACATAATTGCTGAAGTTGGTAAGCAGGACATACTTGCCAAAGTTCTGCAGGGCTTCGCCGGTGTACCGGGGTAGCCAGTTGTGTACGATATCTTCTTTTGTCTTCATATTGAGTGTGTAATTTCGGGTTTTTTCCGATTATTTCCCCCTGCGGTGTAGATTTGAGCCATGATCCGCATCGAGTATCCATCCTATCCATATCGCATCCGGGAAGAAGAAGGCAGGGAGTTCATCTTTGATGAGCTGCGGCGGCAATGGACCCGGCTTACCCCGGAAGAGTGGGTGCGGCAAAACTTCCTGCAATACCTGGTGCAGACCATGCAGTATCCGGCTTCGCTCATTGCCGTGGAGCGTGAACTGCGCCTGGGCGAGCTGAAGAAGCGCTTCGATATCCTCGTGTACAACCGGCAGCACCAGCCGTGGCTGATGGTGGAATGCAAGGCGATGGAGGTAGAGCTCGACAACAGTGTGCTGCAACAGGTACTTCGGTACAATATCGCGATCCCCGTACCCTTTATGATCATTACCAACGGACACTACTGTGCCGGATTCGAAAAACAGGGTCACCAGTTGCAGCCGATCGAACAATTGCCGGTCTTCACAAATTAGTATGCCCGCTGCCGTTTTTGTATTTACTTTATACACTCAAAACGGCTGCCATGGACATTCTCCAGCAAAAAATCGACGAACTGACACGGCACATCAATGAGCTGGCTGCACAGCAGAATCACTTGGGCAGGCAATTGCTGGCTCTGATGAATGAGCTGGACGCGTTGAAACAGCAGGTACAGCAAACCGGTGTTGTCTCAGCGGCTGTCACTACCGCCCCACCGTTGCCGGTAAAAGAAGTTCCAGGCGTGATTGCGGCCCCCTCCCGCAAGCCTGCCGCCACTACAGCACCTTTGCCAAGGCCAACAGTCCGCGCTGATCAATCCCGTTTTTCCTTCGAAGAATTTATCGGTAAGAACGTTGCCAGCAAGGTCGGCATCCTGATCACGATCGTCGGCATCTTTATCGGTGCACGGTTTGCGATCGAGCATGAGCTCATCAGCCCGGTTACCCGTATCCTGTTGGGATATTTGTGCGGAGCAGCTCTGGTAGGTGTGGCAGTCTGGCTCCGTAAAAAGTACACTGTTTATAGTTCAGTATTGATGGGTGGTGGGTTGTGTGTGCTCTACATCATGACCTATATTGCCTGGAGTTTCTATCAATTGTTGCCGCAGCCAGTTGCCTTTGGTATGATGGTGTTGCTCAGCGGTGGTATTGTGTATGCTGCACTTTGGTACAACCAGGTGATCATCGCTTACCTGGCGCTGGTAGGCGCCTATGCCATCCCCTTTCTGCTCAGCAACAACTTGGGGCGTTTCGACCTGCTCTTTGGCTATATCCTGTTCATCAATGCGGGTATACTCGTTTTGTCTTTCTACCGTTATTGGAAATCTTTGTTCTACCTGGCGTATGTGGCTACCTGGAGCATCTTTGCGGCCTGGTTTTTCCTGGAATTCAACGAAGGAAGCCATACCACACCGGCCATGATCTTCCTGACGGCCTTTTTCCTCCTTTTCTATGCAACTTTCCTGGCGTACAAACTGATCAAAAAAGAGCAATACGATATCGGTGATATATTGCTGTTGCTATCGAATTCGTTTATATTTTTCCTACTGGGCTATGCCATCCTGAACGTGAATACTACTACGCCGTTGTGGCCTGCTTTGTTTACGTTGACGAATGCCCTGGTACACCTGGCGGTAAGTATCGTGATCCGCCGGATGGGACTTGCCGACAAAGCCCTGTACTATTTTGTTTTTGGTCTTTTTATCGTATTTCTTACCATCGCCATTCCCGTACAGCTCGATGGCAACTGGGTCACTATGTTGTGGGCCTGCGAAGCCCTGCTGTTGTTCATCATTGCCCGGCAGCAGCGCTCCGAAATGTACGAAAAGCTGGCAGCGGCTATGTTGCTGCTGACTATTGTGAGCATGATTCAAGATCGCACAGAGCCAGGTCTTAACGCGGCAGAGGCCGGGCCATTCCGGAATGCCGTCTTTTATTCAGGCGTGTTTGTCAACCTGGTGATGGGCGTTATGTGCTGGATGAGCCGGCAACCCAGGTGGAAAACACTGCCGGAAAACCGATCCGGATGGACGGCCTTTTTCGACTATATGGTACCAGCCATCCTGCTGGCCTGCAGTTATAGCCTGTTCTTCGTGGAGCTGCGTGACAATTTGTGGGACCAAGATACGCACAATGACCTGCGTGTAAAAAGCATATTGTTTCTCTATTCCCTGACTTATGCCTTCGTTGTCATGTTCCTCAACGAACGGTGGATACGCAACCGGTGGCTGGCCAGTGCTTCGTTGGTCGGCGTTCTGATATTGGCCATCCTGTTTTGTTTCGATGCCTGGGGCGATCTGAATGAGCTGGCTGCTGGCTGGTTTCAGCATGGAGGCCATGTGGGTTATGTGCTGATGCGATATGTTGCGATTGCCTTATTTGCGTGGCTCCTGATCATGGGCCACCGGGTGGTGCGGCTGTATGTAATCGATCCTTTTATCTCCATCGCCTGGCAGCAATTGGTTTATGCCGCTCTGTTGGCCGCCTGCAGTTACGAGTACCTTTATTGGACAACCATTGCCGGCGTGCAGGAGCGCGACAAAGTAGGGTTGAGTGTTGTGTGGGGCTTATGCGCGCTGACGCTGGTCATATTGGGCATCCGGCGCAAAGACCGCTTCATGCGGCTGGCGGCCATCGCGCTGTTCATCCTTACTACAGCCAAATTGTTTGTAAATGACCTGTCGGGTTCCGGCACCATTACCAAAACGATTTCTTTCATCGTACTGGGCGTGATCCTCCTGCTCGTTTCCTTTTTGTATAACAAGTACAAGGAAGCGCTGTTTGGTGAGGAGAAATTGGGCGCACAACAGCAGCTGCCGACCGACAGCTCTTTATAGGCTTGGGATTACGCGGGGGTATTCGGACTGCCACACGATTGTCGACGGGTCACTGCATGAATCTTAACGCAGGATCTTCCGGTCTTCCAGGTCGGTACGCACCAGCTGAAAGCCTGCCTTACGGTATATATGCAATGCATTGGGGTGGTCCAGTTCACAGGTATTGAGCTGAACATGGTGGGGATGGTAACTCCAGGCCTGGGCGATCACCGTTTGCAGAAAATAATGTCCATACCCTTTGCCGATGAAATCGGGCAGCAGGCCAAAATACAAGATCTCCACATAATCTTTTTCCCGTACGAATTCGGCAAAGCCGGCGGGTTGTCCGTCGATATGCAGTACGTAGATATCGACGTTGGCGGCATTGATCTTTTCGGCCAGTACGCCGTCTTCCATCAGCATCCTGTCGAGCCAATACCATTGGCGGCCGACACCGTAGTAGAAATTGCGGTAGGCTTCTACCGAAATGGGTTTGGGCCACAACTGAAAGTCGAGGGCAAAGGCGGCGGGTATGCTACTGATGGGCTGCTCATGCATTTCGAGAAAATGTACCTGTACGGGACGCAGGGAGATATGGGAGTTTTCAATGGTCATAACAGTTTCTTTTGACAGTGAAAGCCAATGATCCGGTAACCCTGGTTGAGCCAGAACCGAATGCCTTTATCGTTGGTCACATAGCAGTTGAGTTCGGAGGCGATGCAGCCTTGTGAACGGCCATATTCGTATACCCATTCCATCATTTGTTCGCCAACACCTTTACTCCTGTATTCGGGCAATATCATCACATTGTCGGGTTCAATGTGCTTGCCGACATAATACTTGTTGAGTATCCACAGGCCGCAAATGCCGATCAGCCGTTGCTGGTCATAGACCCCGGCGCAGACATAATTGCGTTGCTGCATATCTTCCAGCCTTTCTTGCAGGGTGCGTTCATCGATCGCATCGTTCAGGATGCGCAGGAGGGGGATGATCGTATGCAGTTGGTCCTTGGGAATAAGGCTTATCTGATACATGGGCTATCGCTTGTTAGCACGAAAGTAGCACTTTTTTGAGCAGCTTGCGGCCGCTGGCCGGTTTGACTGCTGTAACGACAGCCATCAGCTCCGGGATGGCGCCTGCAGGTGCTGCGCTATATCCCTTTCGCATGCAACCGCTCGCATATCTTTTTCAGGTGCTCCAATTGCTCCAGTTGTTCCAATTGCATATCGTACAGCGCTTTGATCTGTTGCTGCTGCAAAAGGTCTACTTTTTGTTGCAGGCTGCGTATCTCCAACTCGGCTTTGAGGTTGACGAGGTAATCGTTCTCGGCCCGTTTGCGGTCTTTTTCTTCCTGCCGGTTCTGGCTCATCATGATGATGGGTGCCTGAATGGCAGCTATACACGACAATACCAGGTTGAGGAGGATGAACGGGAAGGGGTCGAACTTTTCTTTGCCCGAACTGATCAGGTTAAAAATGATCCAGGCAATCAGGATCACAATAAAAGAGATGATGAATTTCCAGCTGCCGCCAAAGCGGGCGACCTTGTCGGAGAGCCGCTGTCCACGCGACAATACATCGGTGGGTGGGTGCAGCAGGTTGTTGATGATCAGTTCTTCTTCTTTGATCGACTCGGCGACGATCTCCTGCAACTTCTTCAGCTGTGCTTCTTCCTCGGTGATCCTGTTCTTTACTGTTTCCGGCGTGGCCATATCAATAGTTTATTAAACGTAATCAATTCTGTTACGCCAAATTACGTTTAATATCGGGCATGGCCATAACCTGGTTGATTGATGGCCTTACACTACAACGCTTCGGGTGCTATGGCAGCATAGATAGAAGGCTGTCCGGTAGATGGTTGCTGTTTGGAAGACGGATATAGTTTGTCGAAGGTGCTGAACACGCTGTCGATCTCCTGGCTGGTAGGTGCTACTACCGTAATGTCGGTATAATTGTTTCGCGCGTACCTGATCTTGAACACCAGTTGGCGATAGGTCCGTTTAAGGAATGAATTGTCGTGTTCCTGCCGGTAGGCAGCGAAGTATTCTTCTTCCTGCTCAAAGCGCCAGGATTCATCACCACGGGTGAGGTAATAAAAGCTCGCTGGTTCTTCGTGTTTGGGGGCCTGTATGACTTTGTGCAGGATCTGCTCGATCTTATCGGCCGGGAAATACGCTTGTGGGTAAAGCTTGGATTTTTCCATATAGCAGCAGTTTTAAGGTTACTTAAATCTACTTTATTTTCAGGCGGCTGGCAACTAATTGTGGGCATGGGTACAAGGCGCCTGCTATCAATAAGTTAGGGGTTCAATAGCAGCATTCCCCCCGCAGGGCTGCCTGGGAGCGCTACCTGAAAATAAGAAAGCCATCCGCGAGCAACGGATGGCTTTGTATTCAATTTCTTGCTGCAAGCAACACAACAAGAGAAATTGGAGCATTATGGGAAGATACCGAGTTCGGCGTAGCTGGTGGCCACTTTGTTGATGGCAACAAGGTAGGCAGCTGTACGCATGTCGGGTACCTGTGGATTGGCCTTCCAGGCTTCCATGATCTCGCGGGTGGCGGTGATCATCGTTTCTTCGAGACCGCTGCGCACCAGGTCAACCTCATCGGGACCATGCATGATGAATTCACGTTCTTTCTGGTCTACCGTTTTACCGGTCAGTCCTTCGATCTGGCCGAGGATATGGGTATTGAGGTTCTCTGTAAAACGTTTTTCCATACGACCGTACCGTACGTGGCTCAGGTTCTTCAACCATTCGAAGTAAGATACGGTTACACCACCTGCGTTGAGGTACATATCGGGCACAACGAGAATACCGCGTTTGGCAAAATTCTCATCGGCTTCGGGCGTCAACGGACCGTTGGCGGCTTCACCAATGATCTTGGCTTTTACACGAGGTGCATTTTCACCGGTGATCACTGCTTCGAGCGCGGCGGGAATCAATACGTCACACTCCATTTCCAGGGCGTCGGTATTTTTGGCGAAATTGTTGGCACCGGGGAAGTGAAGGATAGAGCCCGTCTTTTTGCGGTGCTCGAATACAGCGTCTATATCCAGTCCTTCATCACTCCAGATAGAGCCTTCGAATTCGGCCAGGCCAACGACCTTGGCACCTGCTTCCTGGAAGAACTTGGCAGAATGGTAGCCCACGTTACCGAGGCCCTGTACCACGATGCGCTTGCCTGCTACACCGGTAGTAAGTCCCAGCTTGTCCATCTGGTCTTTCATGCTCAATACTTCGCGCAGACCGTAGAATACACCCAGGCCGGTAGCTTCGCGGCGGCCACGTACACCACCTTGTGTAACGGGTTTACCGGTTACGCAACCCATGGCGTCGATCTCGCCGGGGCGCATGCTCTGGTAGGTATCCACGATCCAGGCCATCTCGCGTTCGCCGGTTCCGTAGTCGGGGGCCGGTACGTCGATGCCGGGGCCAATGAAGTTCTTCTTGATCAGCTCCGAAGTATAGCGACGGGTGATCTTCTCCAGCTCATACGGCGTATATTTCTTGGGGTCGATGGTGATACCACCTTTCGCACCCGCAAAGGGAACGTTTACAATCGCACACTTGTAGGTCATCAGCGCTGCAAGGGCCATTACCTCATCGAGGTTCACGCTCATCGCAAAACGGATACCGCCTTTACAGGGCAACTTGTGGTGCGAGTGTTGTACGCGGTATGCCTTGATCACTTCGATCTTTTCGCCGATCTTGACGGGGAAGTGCATCCGGTATACGGCATTACATTGTTTGATCTGTTCCAGGACACCCGGGTCCCATTTGGTGAACTGCGCGGCTTTATCAAAACTCTTTTCTACCGCGCCAAAAAAACTGTACTCTGACATGATTAAGCAATTTTTATGGTGAATCGTTAAACACTGATACGATGATCGTCAATAGCACACCGTGAAAGATATCCTAGCTGAACGATGGGCCATCACGAATATTTGCCCTTACGTAACAAAAATTTTATTGTGATGTTCGTCCGTAAAAAAAGTAACCCCGAATCAGGTCGGGGGATTCATGCGATTATCAGTAAGAACTTCACTTCAACGGTTGGGCGCTATCGGGCGACTACTGACCCTTTTCAAGCCGGGTGATCTTTCGATCGAGCCGGACGATATAAATGATCAGTCCGAGCAGGATGGTGACGGCTACTGCCAGTACCACATAGATCTTTCCATCAGCCCGTAAGCCGGTAGCTACCTGGGTGGGGGTTTCTTCGCCTTGTGCACTTGCCCATAAAACCGGCAACAGCGTAAACAGGGTAATGAGTAACTTCTTCATGCGAATATTAATGTGCGTGTTTTTTCTCTTCCAGCAATTTGTACCGCAGATACAGGGTAGTGATCCATACGCCGAGCAGGGACCATCCGATCACTGCAGGCCAGAACACTTTACGCATGGTGGGATCCAGGTCGCCGCCATTTAATCCGGGATTTCCTTCCACGCCCTTGCCACCAGGGTGCAAAGATTCTACCAGGCGGGGCAGGATCAGGATCATGGGTATATAGATGAAATAAGCGAATATGTTATATACGCCTGCCACACGGCCCCTTTTGTCGAGGTCGGTCATGGAGTTGCGCAGTACAAAATAGGCGAGGTAGATGAGCAGGGCAATGGCAACGCCCAATTGCTTGGGGTCGTTGTTCCAGGGAGTGCCCCAGGTATAATTGGCCCAGATCATACCGGTAACGAGGCCGAGACAGCCCAATACGGTACCGGTTTGTACGTACATCAGCGCGTACAGGTCATACTGTGGTTTGGGATTGCGCAGGTACAGGATCGAATACACCAGTGATACGGTGATCAATACCAGTTGAGCAAACCACATGGGCACATGGAAGAAGAGATTACGGATCGTTTGATAGAGGTTGCCGATCTCAGGCACTTTCACTAAAAAGCCTGCAATAAATGTGTAGAGCAGCAAGACGATACAAAGTATTTTCCACCAGTACTGGCGCATATTTCCGAGCTATTGTATGATAGATATTGGCGTTTGCAGGATCGGGGTGTGACTTGCCAACTACCTGAATTAGGGGGCAAAATTAGGGGAAGGGGTCTTAAAACAGAAATTTACTTGGCCTGCCGGTATAGGCCAGATCAAGGCTACCGGCAGGGCCTGCCAAGGGTTTCGGATACCCGCAGTGCAGTTGTTAATCTTTCCATAAGAAAGGGAAGAGGATCACGGCCAGGGCGATTACCATGATATCGAGGCCCACGAGCATCAGCACGATGCTGGTGAGGCCGGCCTGGATCACATCGGCGAAGGCAGCGTTGGAGATGCGCATCAGCAATAATATCTGCGGAATGATGAGAGGGAAGCCCATAATGGCCATGAGGGCGGCGTTTTGCTGGGCGCGGGCAGCAATGGCGGCCAGAAAGGTGAAAACCAGGCTGAGGCTGCAACCACCCAGGCATACGATACCGATAAACTTCAAGGGGTTGTGTACCGGGTTGCCGAGGAAAAGCTGGAACAGGAGCAGGCTGACCAGGCTCATCACCATCATCAGTACCACATTGAAGATCAGCTTGGACAATACAAAATCACGGGCGCCGGCAATGGTATAGAAATAAAGCATCCGGCCCTTGCTTTCTTGCAGAAAGCTTTTGGCCACCGCATTGATACAAATAAAGAGCTGGATCATCCAGAACAGGCCGTTCCATACTTTTTCTTCCGGACCTTCACCCATCGACATGTACAATACGAAGATGGTAGACGCCACGTACAGCAGGATGCCATAGAAGGTATACTGTTGCCTGATCTCGAGCAGGAAGTCCTTTTTTACCAGAGCCCAGATATGTTTTGATTGATTACCGGCCATAATAGTTGCGCGAAATTAACGCGTTCGGCGCTTTTTACCCGGAATTTGCGGCAGGTTACGCCGTAAAGGTTTTAGGACGGGCCAAAGTATTTACTATTTTACAGGCCTATAACTCCTCACTATGAAGCGTAACCTGCCTATTGTGCCCTCTTTGTGCTCTTTGTTGTTTTTATTGCTGTGCTGTGTGCCTGCACTGCAGGCACAGACCCTCGACCTTCGGCTGAAACCTGCCGTGGGAGAAAAATACAGCTACTTCTTCGACTACCAATCGGAGGTTTTCACCGATCAGGGTAATCTCACCATGGAAGTTGGGATGGGGCTTAGCCTGGAAGTGACCGGTGCGGATGGCTCCAACAAGCTGATCAAAGCCACCTATAACCGGGCTGTCATGAAAATGGACATGGGTACAAACTCCATGGACATCGATACCGACCAGCCCAAACCTGCTTTCGATGCGGCCAACCCGATGACGGTGGTAGCCCTGCTGTTTCACGGATTGAGGGGGCAGTCCTTCACGATGACCATGAGCGAAACCGGTGAGCTCTCGAACATCGCCGGTTTTGAAAAGGTGGTGGAGAATATGATCGATTCGGCGGCTGGCGGTGGCGACGTACCAGAAGCCATGAGGCAGGGCATGCGGGATGGTATGTCGAAGCAGTTCAATGCAGAATCCATGAAAGAACAAATTCAGCAGTCTTTCAATATCTTCTCCGGTAAGCCCGTGAAAGTAGGAGACAGTTGGGTGAAAAAGCTCGAAACCCATGGCGCCAAGAACATGAAAATGACCAACACGTATACCGTTCAATCTATTACCGCGAAAGAGGTGCTGTTGTCACTGCGTTGCGTAATTGACGAGATCACGACGGAAGCCAATATGACGATGAATGGTACGCAGGAAGGAACGCTGGTAGTGGACCCGAAAACCGGCATGCTGATCCGCAGCGAGATCAACCAGGCCCTGGCGGGTGCCGGTGGTAGCGGGATGAAAATAACCGGTAAGTCGGTGACTACACGTTTATAGCTCCCGATCGAGCCCCGGAGGCCGATTACTACCTGCCCGAACTTATAGCTTGCCGGCCTTGTTGCCGGCAAACTTTTTTTCAGGAGCTACCTGGCAATAAGCTATTGACCTTCGTAATAACATTTGCGACAGCGGGGTTCGTATACATCTTTCTCGCCCAGTAACACCTGGCCCGGGGAGGCCGATTTGCGGTAGGAGAAATTGGCGATATTACCACAGCGTACGCAAATGGCGTGCAGCTTGGTGATGAAGTCGGCTTTGGCCAGCAGGTTGGGCATGGGGCCGAAGGGTTTGCCGGTGTAATCCATATCGAGACCGGCCACGATCACGCGCGTGCCTTTAGCAGCCAGCTGATCACATACATCGGGCAGCTGATCGTCGAAGAACTGTGCTTCATCGATGCCTACTACATCCACCTCGCCGGCCAGCAACAGGATCACCTGCGAGTTGTCGATGGGGGTCGATTGTATAGCATTGGTATCGTGCGACACGATGTCTATCTCATGATAGCGCACATCGATGCGTGGCTTGAAGATCTCGACCTTCAGGTTGGCGATCCGTGCCCGCTTCAGCCGGCGGATCAGTTCCTCCGTTTTACCGGAAAACATAGAGCCACAGATCACTTCGATAAAGCCACGCCGTTCGCCCGATATATTTGGTTCTATGAACATGTTAACGGAAATAGGTATAATAATTGTTAACTTTATGGTCAGTTACTAACCCATAAAGTACCCACTCATTCTATTATGGAGCGATTACAACAATTGATCGGCAAATTAAATGAACAATTCCAACAAAATGCCGATAATAAACAACTATTAGTCACCACTCAACTCATTGAGGCGGAACTAATGCGCCTGTCCGAAGCCTCCCGTGTGGCCAAGGGCTCCTCCAAAGTAGCAGTGGTCATGCCGGCTGCACGTACGGTATACAATACGGTGACCATTGCTGCACCTGTGTTGGAAGAAAAAGAGCCCGAATTGATGACCTTACCTGTTGAGAAACAGGAAGAAAAACCGGTGAAGAATGGCAACGGTTCTCATGCTCCTGCAGCGGCTGCCCAAAATGGCTTTCAATACAATCCGCTTACAGAAATACCCACGCTGGCCCATCAGTCATCAGCCAAAGAGCTTAATGAAATGATGGCGCAGGCCCAATATTCTCTTAATGATAAGTTAAAAGAAGAGCGGGTCGAGATCGCACACCGGCTTACCGATACGCCTGTACGTGACCTCAAAAAGGCCATTGGTATCAATGATCGGTTTGTATTTATCAGTGAGCTCTTCAGGGGCGATGAAGTGATGTATGAGCGCAGCATTAAAACCATCAATGGGTTTCGTATTTATCCCGAAGCGCAATATTGGATCGAGCGCGAGCTGAAGATCAAACTGGGCTGGGATGATTCAAAAGACATTACCCGCCATTTCTACCAATTGGTAAAAAGACGCTTCTCCTAGGCTCAGGCTGTTGCCTCAGCGGTTGCCCAGCAACTGGTTGTCGTCAATAAATTGCAAGATCGTTTTCGTGGCACCTGCCTTCGATTGAACATAATCGCCTGCCTGTTGGCAGGCTTTTTTATATCCATCCGGATCGTTGATGAACTGATCCAGCATCTTCTCCAGTTCGAGGGCTGTATCGATGGGAAATCCTCCTCCCTGTTCTACCAGCTCAGCTGCTTCTATGTACTTTTCATATACCGGTCCAAACACCACGGGTTTGTGGTACACGGCTGCTTCCAGCACATTGTGTACACCGTCGTTGCCAAAGCCACCGCCTACATAAGTAATGGTGGCATATTTGTACAGGCGCGACAGCATGCCGATGTTGTCGATGATGAGTGTATTGGTAACCTGCTGCTCACGGCTTACCGTACCCGGTACCCGCTTTTGCAATACTGAATAGCGGATGGTATGCTTGAATAATTTTTCGATCTCCTTCAGGTGCGACTCATGTATTTCGTGGGGCGCGATGATGAAGCGCATCTCCGGGTGTGTATTGGCATAGTGATCCAGTTCTTCCTCGTCTTCGGGCCAGGTGCTGCCGGCGACCACCGTCGGGTGCGAGCTGCAGAATGCCTCAATGGCGGGAATGGGGGTGAATTTGTGCAGGATATCAGCCACCCGGTCAAAGCGGGTATCGCCATTGACGGTCACGGTCGTATTGAATCCGATGCGGGCCAGTAATTCGCGGGAGTCGGGTGTTTGTACAAACAGGTGCGAAAAGCTCTTCAGCATCTTGCGGTGCAAGCCGCCGTACCACTTGAAAAACGGTTGATCGGGGCGGAAGATGCCAGACACGAGCAGGGTAGGGATCTGCCGTTTATGCAGGTTGGTCAGGTAGTGATACCAATACTCATATTTCACCCAAACGACCAGGTCGGGTTTTACGATGTTGATGAAACGGCGTGCATTGGAGCGGGAGTCCATCGGCAGGTAAAAGATATGGTCGGCCCCTTCATAGTTCTTTCTTACCTCATACCCCGACGGAGAGAAAAAAGTGAGCAGGATGCGGCAACCGGGATGCTGGCTGCGCAGGGCTTCGATCACCGGCCGTCCCTGTTCAAACTCGCCGAGGGAGGCACAGTGCATCCAAATGAGTTTGGGAAGTGTGGTAGTATTGGTGGCACTGTCTGCCGTGGCCTGCTGGGCGGGGGCACCAAAAGGTCGCCGGCTTGCCGGGTTGCGCCGGTCGTCGAAGGCTGCCACCAATTGGTCAAACACGTCTTTCCTTCCGGCTATCCAGGCTTTTGCTTTCGGGTTCCACAGTGCTGCCAGGCGTATGCCCAGCAGATAAAGGCGGCAGAATAAGTTGTAAAATAACAGGTGCACAGTTTCTTCAATTAGCTGCAAAAGTCGGGAAAACTACCAAAAATTGATGGCGCAACCCCGGCAAAGTTTGCTGAATAGAGGATTACTAAATTGATTTTCAGCGCATAGGATAATTGGGCCGTAAACAGGCCAGCATTCGGCTGGCCCGTGAATATGCCACTAACAAGCTGTTAGGTAATCTTTTATAGGCTATTTGTAGTTGGTGGCGCCTCGATTCCGCCTATCTGCAACCTCTCTTCCTTCGGTCCTGGTAGGGTTATCCTAGGGACATCTCAGGGTATTGCCAGGGTAAAAACCCTAGGATAACCCTAGGATAACCCTAGGATGACCCTGGGATGACCCTGGGATGGAGGGTGGTAAAGAGTAGGTAGAAGCCGGTTTCAATAGGCATACTCGGCCTTGGTGTTAAACAGATATGGATAATATTGAATATCTGCGTGTGGGCAGTCTGAAACTGTTGCTGCAAGCGGATTGCACACCAATTGCGGGCAATTGGGTAAAATCTGCACAGTTTTTGAGTTTTCGGAACGTATTGTTACGTGAAGGCATCGAAAATCTCCGGATTTCATTGTTAACTGTACGATACGCCCATTGCACATACCAGTTTTTTGTGGTAGGTTTGTGCCCGTTTTAAAACGAAAACGTTGAGTATGCGGCCGATACAGATGGTAGATTTGAAACAGCAATATGCTAAGATTAAGAAAGATGTAGATGCAGGTATTCAGGAAGTATTGGATAGTGCAGGATTTATAAATGGAAAGGCTGTTGCAGATTTTACGGCTGCTCTTACGAAATACCTCGGCGTAAAACACGTTATACCTTGCGCCAATGGAACAGACGCCCTTCAGATTGCCATGATGGCGCTGAATTTGCAACCGGGCGACGAAGTGATTACACCCTCGTTCACTTATATAGCCACTGTTGAAGTGGTAGCCTTGCTGAAGTTGAAACCCGTGTTTGTGGAGGTTGATCCCAAAACGTTCTGTATCGATCCAGTTGCCATAGAAAAAGCGATCACGCCTAAAACCAAGGCGATCGTTCCGGTACACCTGTATGGACAGAGTGCCGATATGGAAGCCATCATGGACATTGCCCGCTGGCACAACCTGTATGTGATTGAAGATACGGCGCAGGCCATCGGCGGATCGATTAAGTTCAAAGATGGTTCGGTGAAAAAGGCTGGTACGATCGGTACGATCGGTGCTACTTCCTTCTTCCCGTCGAAGAACCTGGGTTGTTATGGCGATGGTGGTGCAATATTCACCGATGATGATGCGTTAGCCAGCCAGATGAAAATGATTGCCAATCATGGTCAGAGTAAGAGATATTACCATGACGTGGTTGGTTGCAATAGCCGCCTTGATTCTATCCAGGCAGCAGTGCTGAACGTCAAATTACCATTTCTGGACAGCTATATCGCTGCGCGCCGGGCTGCGGCAGATCATTACGATCAGGCATTTGCCAATCATCCAAAGATCACCACGCCCCTTCGTGCTGCCTATTGCGACCACGTATTTCACCAGTATACCCTGTTGTTGGAAGGTGTAGACCGCGATGCCCTGCATCAGTATCTCGCAGAGAAGGGAATTCCATCAATGATTTATTATCCAGTACCCGCCCATCGTCAACAGATGTTCGAGGCTTTCGGCGGTTCTTCCTATGTGCTGGAAACTACCGATTGGTTGACCGAAAGAGTGATCTCGCTGCCCATGCATACGGAGCTGGAAGCAGACCAACTCGAATTCATCACCAGCAATGTATTGGAATTTATAAACAAACAATCATAAACCTTAGCCCCGATAAGGCTTTGTTGAACCCTTACAAAAATCTTTCATTATGAAAATTGCTGTTGTAGGCACCGGTTACGTCGGATTGGTGACCGGTACCTGTTTCGCTGAGACAGGAAATGATGTTACATGCGTAGACATTGACAAATCGAAAGTAGAAAAGCTCTCCAATGGTCAGATCACCATTTATGAGCCCGGTCTCGAAAAGCTCTTCCTGCGCAACCTGAAAGAAGAACGTTTGCGGTTCACTACCAGCCTGGAAGAAGGCATCAAAGATGCTGCGATCATCTTCCTGGCCCTGCCCACGCCTCCCGGCGAAGACGGTTCTGCCGATCTGAAATACATCCTGGGTGTATCGGATCACCTGGGCAAGATTCTCAAAGACTATAAAGTAATTGTCGATAAAAGCACGGTACCTGTTGGTACTGCCGAAAAGGTACATGCGGCCATTTCTAAGAATTACAAAGGAGATTTCGACGTGGTATCGAACCCCGAGTTTCTCCGTGAAGGCGTAGCTGTGGATGACTTCATGAAGCCTGATCGTGTGGTGATCGGCGCCTCTTCCGAGCGCGCCCGGAAAGTGATGGGCGATCTGTATGCACCGTTCGTGCGTTCGGGTAACCCTGTAATCAACATGGACCTTCGCTCTGCTGAGCTGACCAAATATGCCGCCAACTCCTTCCTCGCTACCAAGATCTCTTTCATGAATGAGATCGCGCAACTGTGCGAGCGCCTCGGTGCCGACGTTGACATGGTACGCCGTGGCGTAGGCAGTGACGACCGCATTGGTAAGCGTTTCCTGTTCCCTGGTATCGGTTATGGTGGAAGCTGCTTCCCCAAAGACGTACAGGCCCTGGTGAAATCTTCTAACGAAGTGAGCTACGACTTCCAGATCCTGAACGCGGTGATGGATGTGAACGAGAAGCAGAAGCTGCACCTGATGCCCAAGGTCCAGAAATATTTCAACAACGACCTGAAAGGCAAACGCTTTGCCATGTGGGGATTGGCCTTCAAACCCAATACCGATGACATCCGTGAAGCACCAGCCTTATATATGATCGACGCCCTGACAGCTGCGGGTGCTACCCTCAGTGTATTTGATCCCGAAGCAATGCCCAATGTGAAAGGTGTGATCGGCGACAAAGTTGATTATGCCGACAACATGTACGACTGTCTCGAAGGAGCGGATGCCCTGATCATCGCCACTGAGTGGAATGAGTTCCGTACACCCAACTTCCTTAAAATGGTAACCAGCCTGAAGAACAAAGTGATCTTTGACGGTCGCAACCTGTTTGAAGGCGCAGCCGTGAAGGAATTAGGCTTTTACTATGAAAGCATAGGACGCGCAACTGCCGTTCCCGGACAAAAGTAAAGTCACACCCCCTTCACACAAACAACAAAACATGGCAAGAAAAAGAGTACTCATCACCGGCGCAGCAGGATTTCTCGGATCGCACCTGAGCGACCGTTTTATCAAAGAGGGTTTTCATGTGATCGGCATGGACAACTTGATTACCGGTGATCTGCGCAATATCGAACACCTGTTCAAACTCGAGCAGTTTGAATTCTATAATCACGACGTATCAACCTTCATACATGTACCGGGCAGCCTGGATTATATTCTCCATTTTGCTTCTCCGGCCAGTCCGATCGACTACCTGAAGATCCCCATTCAGACCCTGAAGGTAGGATCGCTAGGTACGCACAACTGCCTGGGTTTGGCACGCGCCAAAGGTGCCCGTATCCTGGTGGCTTCTACTTCAGAGATCTACGGCGATCCGCTGGTGCATCCGCAAACGGAAGAGTACTGGGGTAACGTGAATCCGGTAGGACCCCGTGGTGTATACGACGAGGCCAAGCGTTTCCAGGAAGCCATGACCATGGCTTACCATACCTTCCACGGCGTAGAGACCCGCATCGTTCGTATTTTCAATACGTACGGACCCCGTATGCGACTCAATGACGGCCGTGCCTTACCAGCATTCATCGGACAGGCCCTGCGTGGCGAAGACCTCACCGTGTTTGGTGATGGTTCGCAAACCCGCAGCTTCTGTTACGTGGATGACCTCGTAGAAGGTATCTATCGCTTGCTGATGAGCGATTACCATATGCCGGTAAACGTGGGTAATCCCGATGAGATCTCCCTGAAGGAATTTGCCGAAGAGGTGATCAAACTGACCGGCACCAAACAGGAAATTATTTACAAGGCCCTGCCCAAAGACGATCCCAAGCAACGTAAGCCGGATATTACCCGTGCCAAAGAGATCCTGGGTTGGGAACCTAAAGTACACCGTGCAGAAGGATTGAAAGTAACTTATGAGTACTTCAAATCCCTGAAGCCGGAGGAATGGTTCAAACAACCAAAAGAGTTCGTGAGCCGGTAATGACCTGACTGCCCCAGACCCTGATGAAACAAATACAATATCTTATTAAGACCTGCCAGGATGCAAGCCCTGTCAGGTTTTTATCTTCAATCATAGCGCATGTATCAGGAGTTAGTCGATCAGAAAGCCAGGTTAGCAGTTATCGGATTAGGATATGTAGGACTTCCCATAGCGTTGGAGTTTGCCCGGAAGATACCTGTAATTGGATTTGACATCAATGCTAAGCGGGTAGAGATGATGCAGCAGGGCATCGATCCCAGTAAAGAGTTGGCATCGGAAGATTTCAAAGGTTGTAATATCACTTTTACCGATAGTCTGGAGGTATTAAAACAAGCAAAGTTCTTTATCATAGCTGTTCCCACACCGGTCGACAAGTACAATGTACCCGATCTGAAGCCGCTCCTCAGTGCTTCCGAAACAGTGGGTAAGGTGCTGAAAAAGGGTGACTATGTGGTGTATGAATCAACCACCTATCCCGGCTGCACCGAAGAGGATTGTTTACCCGTATTGGAATCACTGTCGGGATTGAAACTGGGCGTTGATTTCAAACTGGGCTATTCGCCCGAGCGTATCAACCCGGGCGATAAAAAGCATACGTTACGGACAGTGATCAAAGTAGTGTCGGGCAATGATGCGGAGTCGCTGGAGGAGATCGCGAAGACGTACGAGCTGGTGGTCGACGCAGGGGTGCACCGTGCCTCGACGATCAAAGTAGCGGAGGCATCGAAGATCGTAGAGAATACACAACGTGACCTCAACATCGCTTTGATGAACGAGTTGTCGCTGATCTTTGATCGCATGGGCGTGAATACGTTTGAAGTGATCGAGGCGGCCGGCACCAAGTGGAACTTTCTGAAGTTTCAGCCAGGCCTGGTCGGTGGGCACTGTATCGGTGTAGACCCTTACTACCTCACGTACAAAGCGGCGTCGCTTGGGTACGAATCGAAAGTGATCACTGCCAGCAGATACATCAATGACGATATGGCCAAGTATGTGGCCCGTAAGATCATTACGCATGTGCTGCGTAATTCCAATGATCCGAAGGTGCTCGTGAAAGGCGTAACGTTCAAAGAGAATGTAAGTGATATCCGGAATTCCAAGATCGTAGACACCGTCAAGGAATTGCTGGCTTTCAATATCCACGTAGATGTGGAAGATCCTTATGCAGAAAATGATGAGGTACACGAAGAATACGGCCTTCACCTGGTGAAGCAACCAGCCACGGATTATGATGCCGTGATCGTAACGGTACCGCACAGTCCATATACCAGCCTTACAGACGCCGATTTTGTAGCCATGACACGTGAGCAAGCACTGATCGCCGACCTGAAAGGTATTTACAAGCAAACTATTACCAGCAGAAAATACTGGAGTTTATAATGGCCAACTACACTAAAACAATCATGATTACGGGCGGGGCCGGTTTTATCGGTTCGCATGTTGTACGGCTTTTCGTCAACAAGTATCCCGCCTACCGCATCGTTAACCTCGATGCCCTTACCTACGCCGGTAACCTCGAGAACCTCACAGACGTACAGGATAAACCAAATTACGTTTTTGAGCGAGCTGATATCAACGATGAGCAAAGGATCACTGAACTGTTTGAACAATATCAATTCGACAGCATCATTCACCTCGCGGCGGAAAGCCATGTAGATCGTTCGATCTCCAATCCGCTGGTATTCGTGCGCACCAATGTATTGGGTACGGTAACGTTGTTGAATATTGCCCGTCAGTTCTGGAAAAACGAGACGACTGGTAAGCTCTTTTACCATGTCTCTACCGATGAGGTGTACGGATCGCTGGGAGAATCGGGTTTCTTCACCGAGGAAACAGCTTATGACCCACGCTCTCCGTACTCTGCTTCCAAGGCAGCTTCAGATCATTTCGTGATGGCGTATCATCATACCTATCACCTGCCGGTGATTATGAGTAATTGTTCCAACAATTACGGCTCACACCACTTCCCCGAGAAGCTGATACCGCTCATGATCAACAATATCAAGAACAGCAAGCCGCTGCCAGTGTACGGCAAAGGGGAAAACGTACGCGACTGGTTGTATGTAGAAGACCATGCGCGCGCGATCGATACCATTTTCCATCAGGGCAAGCACGGCGAAACGTATAATATTGGTGGTTTCAACGAGTGGAAGAACATCGACCTGGTGCACCTGTTGTGCAGCATCATGGATAAAAAACTGGGTCGCGCGGCCGGTGAGTCGGCTAAGCTGATCACCTATGTAACCGACCGGGCAGGCCATGATCTGCGCTATGCCATCGATGCCACCAAGCTCAACAAAGAGCTGGGCTGGTCACCATCCCTGCAATTTGAGGAAGGATTGGAAAAGACCGTCGATTGGTACCTGCAGCATGAAGATTGGGTAAAGCACGTAACTTCGGGCGATTACCAGCACTATTATAACGAGCAATACACCAAACGATAATATTTTACTATGCCGTTTACAGAAACCGGATTGCCAGGACTAGTGGTATTTGAACCAATTGTGTTTGAGGACAGCCGTGGCTACTTCTATGAATCCTACAATGAGCAAACCTTTGCCAAACAGGGTATCAAAAGCAGGTTTGTGCAGGATAATCAATCCTCCTCCTCCTATGGTGTAATCAGGGGATTGCATTACCAGCTGAACCCGCATGGGCAAACCAAACTGGTGCGGGTACTCAGCGGTACGATCCTTGACATAGCAGTAGATATCCGGAAGGATTCTCCTACTTATGGTAAGGTGTACGGTATTGAACTGTCGGCTGAAAACAAAAAGCAGCTGTATATTCCCGTAGGCTTTGCACATGGTTTTTCTGTACTGAGTGAAAAGGCGGAAGTGTTGTATAAATGCGATTCCTTCTACCACAAGGAAAGTGAGGGTGGCATTCTGTACAATGACCCTGCGTTGGCGATCGACTGGAAGATCCCGGCCGATAAAGCGATCGTATCTGAGAAGGATATCAAGCTGCCTACGCTCGCTGATTGTAAAAATAATTATCAATTTGAAGGAGCGCTCGCTTATGGCAAAGCCTAAGGTACTGGTAACCGGAGCCAATGGTCAGGTGGGGCAATCGCTGCGCGACCTGGCTGTACAACATCCCGCATTGGATTTTGTATTCGTTACCAAAGATGAATTGCCTATACACCGGTTTGAACTGGTGGCGAACTATTTCGACATCGTAAAACCGGCATTCTGCATCAATGCGGCTGCTTATACTGCCGTAGATAAAGCCGAGACCGATAAGGAAATGGCCTACCAGGTAAACGGCGATGCGGTGGGGGTACTGGCTTCTGTATGCCGTAAATTCGGCACCCGCTTCCTCCACATTTCTACCGACTATGTATTTGACGGCACCTCTCCGGAGCCTTATAAGGAGAATACGCCGACAAATCCTATCAATACGTATGGCGTTTCAAAGCTGCGTGGAGAGGCCCTGGGGCTGCTGCACAATGCCGATACCGTGATCATCCGCACCGCGTGGGTGTATTGCGAGCATGGCAACAACTTTGTCAAAACCATGCTGCGCCTGATGAAAGACCGGCCCACTATCAATGTAGTGAGTGATCAGGTAGGTGCGCCTACCTATGCAGGTGACCTGGCGCAAGCCATGATCGCTATCATCGAACGCACGGCTACCCAGGGATGGGTGCCGGGCATTTACCATTACAGCAATACCGGCCGTATCAGCTGGTATGACTTTGCCCTTGCCATCAAAGAATTATCGGGTAGCCATTGTGAAGTGCTTCCGATTCCTTCCAGTCAATATCCAACACCTGCCAAAAGACCCTCGTTTTCCCTGTTGGACACACAAAAGATCCAGGCTACTTATGAACTGACCATTCCCGCGTGGAAGGATAGCCTGCAGCGTTGCCTGCAACGGTTGGCATAGGGGCGTGGTGTGACCAGGCAGCCTGGTAAGCGCTGAATGGTAAACCCTAAAGTACGTACACATGAACCGACATTGCGATATCATCTGTTTTACCTTATCGAGATGGGACTCTGCCATTTCCTCTCCTGCATTGGCCCTGGCCATCGAGTTTGCCAAGAACAACCGGGTATTCTTCGTGGAGCACCCATTTTCCTGGAAGGACTATGCAGGCATGCGTAAGGATCCGCAGATCGTAAAACGTAAACAGGCTTTACTGCGGGGAAAAGATATTTACAGCAACCCACCTTTCTTACCGGCCAACCTGACGGTGGTAACACCTCAACTCACCATTCCCGTCAACTTTTTGCCGCCGGGTGCCTTGTACAACGGCCTCTCAAAGATCAATGATAACATCGTGTTGAAATCGATTCGCCGGGTGATTAAAGACTACCAGGTGAGGGAATTTGTGTACCTCAATTTCTTCGATCCTTATTTCGTGCGGTCATTGCCCGCCGATATCAAACCCATCTATTCGGTGTACCAATCGATGGATGATATTACCCAGGTTGGCTATTCCAACCGCCACGGGAGTAAATTGGAGGAGGAGATCGTGCGTAACTTCGACTTCACGTTGTGCACTTCCAAAGAACTGACCAGGCTTAAAAGTGCCTTTTCTCCCAATACATACTTCCATCCCAACGCTGCTGATATTAGCGTATTCAACAAGGCGGCGCTGGAGGTATTACCCAGGCCGAAAGAGTTGCAGGGCATCGATAAGCCCATCATCGGTTATACGGGGAGTATCGAGTATCGTTCGGACTTTGAATTGCTGAAGAAGATCGCCGAGCAACACACCGATAAAATACTGTTTTTTGTAGGCCCTATTCAGGGCGATGAGCATAAGGCGGTGGGACTCGATAAAATGCCCAATGTGATCTTTGCAGGTCCGCGCAAGATCACCGAGCTACCCGATTACCTGCAGTACTTCGATTGTGTGATCATACCGTTCAAAAAGAATACACTGACCAGGAGCATTTACCCGCTCAAGATCAATGAATACCTCGCCGCTGGCAAACCCGTGATCGCCACGCATTTTTCAGAAGACATTTATACCTTCCGCGATGTGGCCTATGTGGTAGATAGCCATGAGGAATTCCTGCAAACGATCGACAAGTCTATTGCCGAGAACAATGAAGAACGTAAACAGGCCCGGATGAAGGTGGCAGCTACCAATACCTGGACGGCGCGCGTAGATCAGTTCTGGCAGATCCTGGAGCGGGGTAAAAAATAGCTATCGAATGGCTGTGATGGCGGTGCCGCCCTGTTTGCTTTGTGTTTTAACCACGCCAAAACCAGGGGCAAACCATTCTGTGCCCTCTACATTGACAGGTATGCCGATACCCATGGTCTTGATGGTGATGCGGCTTTTGTAGGTGATCCGGAAACAATCCCAGGTGCCCGCTGTGGTGGTTACCGACTCCTGACCATCTACTTTTCGTTCATTGACGATTACCTGCACGCTTTGTTTCATGCCTTTGTTGTCAATCTCCAGGTTCATGGTGGCATCTTTCAATGGGTCGCCCGTTTTCATGCTGGCGGGATATTCCATGTATATATTATCAGCTTTGGCGTCGGCGGCCGCAAATTGCTCTTGTTGAGCAGCGGGTAAGATCATCTTGATGTCGACCATCATTACACCACCTGTGCATTGGATAACGCCTTTACCCTTCGCCAGGCTCTTTCCTTTCTTATCAAACATTTCGGAATTAAGGGTCGCTGTAACGGTGTTGCCGCCGTTCTTTACGTCGGATACGGCATATACCTGTTTACCATTCTCATCGCCTTTCTTGTTGTAGATCGACATTTCAATGGTCTTGTTGTTTTGCAGGTAATAGAAGCTTTTACAATCCTGCGAATAACCTTGGGTAGCAAATGCGCCACAGAGGAGCAAAGGCAAGCCTGTCTTTTTCATGATCGTTGTTTTTGCGGGTGTGTAAATAGCTGCAAAGTAACAAGTATGAAAAACGGCTCCCAATACCATTTTCGTGGTAAGCCAACGGGTGCTTGCCGATGGAAGTAATAAATAGTAGTCGGTAAAAGCGCTTATTTTTTGGGCGCGGCAGAGTCTTTAGGATTTCCCGGCTTGCCGTTGTTGCGCCAGCCGCCGGTCATGCGGTTAACAATCTCTTTGGTGACGGTATCGAACTTGATGGTTTGTTCGGGTCGGCAGAGGGCGCGCACCTGTTGAAAATGCCTGAACGTGATGAGGTCCAGCTCTTTTTGGAGCAAAGCAATCTGCTCGGCTTTGTTATTGACGAGGGAATCGGCGGAGGCCGGCTCTTTCAGGAGATCAAAGAAGCGTTTTTTGCTGTTGCGAATGGAATCCCACAGCGGTTTCTGGCGGCTGACCAGGGTATCTCTCAATTTCCAGTATACGGTTTCCTGGTCTTTGTCGAGTTTGAGCTCGTTGACCATGAATTGTCCCATCCTTTTATTACGATCCGCTTCGCTCTGGTTTTTGCCAGGCGCATCATGGGGCTTCATCGACCAGAAGAAGGACAACGTAATGATATTGGTTACCAACAAGATCCCGACTAATAACAGTAACCATTTCTGCCTCGGAAATTTCGTCATGGTGCTACAGGGGTTTCATCATATACCGGGTACGAACCCATGGGGTATTCGGACGCCAGCAACTGCTGTTGCGTTGGCTCTGCTGGTACGGTCTTTTCCTGGTTCCACATTTCCATAATGGTGGTGGTATTCAGGATCAGGATCACAGCCGCCAGGCTCAGGGCCAGGGCCGGTCTGGTAAGCAGGCGTACCAATGGGCCGCCGGTGTTCTCCAATTCCCGTTCCATCCGGCCGCGGAGGCGGGTATAAAAGAAAGCAGGTGCTTTGGCGCGCTGAATTCCATCCAGGCTGCCAAGTACCTCGTCGATCTCTTTTGGATTGTTCGGTCTGGTTGACATGTTATTGTAATTTAAGCAAACTATATAATTTGACGCCGTTCATGTAAAAAACCTGCGAATTTTATCCCCCCTGCTGCATTTGTTTTTCCAGTATTTTCCGCAGATTTTGCCGTGCCCTGAAAAGCAAGGACTCTATCGCTGATACCGACAGTCCCATTACATCTGCAATCTCTTGATAACTAAGTTCTTCTGTTTTATGGAGGGTGAAAGCCATTTTCTGGTTCTCGGGTAGCTGGCCGATCGCTTTGAACAATAGGGTGGCCTGCTGCTTCCGGTCGAGTGAGACCCCGGGATGGTTGAAATCGACGGGATCGTGCAACAACTCATTGTCCGCTCCAAAAAGACTGGTTAAAAAGGCAAAACGTTTCTTACGTTTCTTACTGCGGATATGATCCAGTGCTTTGGTGGTGGTAATACGATACATCCAGGTGGATAGGCGGGCATCTCCTTTAAACTGGTCGATCGATTTATATACCTGGATAAACACCTCTTGCGCAACATCTTCCGCGTCTGATTCATGCTGTACAACCCCAAGGGCGGTATTGTACACCATATCCTGGTAACTCTCTACCAATGTTTTGAAAGCCAGCTCATCACCCTGCCGGAGTAGTTGTATCAATTCCTGTTCGTTCAATCAATAGACCGATTAGAGTTTGGCGCTACAACTTACGAAATCCTTCTTAATTTAAAAGAGGAACCCTTCATAAACTTGCCTGCCACCGGCTTCATTAACAAGCTTTTGAACTTTTGCAGTGGTTTCCCTGCCTGCAAGGGGCGATGGATGCGGCAAACGACCCCCTGCAGGCAGGTAATACCTATTTACGGCGCATAGCCTTATCGACCGCGTAGGTGTTCAAGGGCAGGTAGGAGAGTAGCACAGCGAGTAACAACAAATGGATCAGCTGCGATGGGATCGCTCCCCAATCTTCGATCAGCGTAGTACCCAGGAGCAGCAGCAACATGGTGACAGCGCCTGCCGCTAAAGCAAAGCGGGTAAACAGGCCCAGCAGCAACAGCAAGCCAATGGCAAACTCTGCAATGGGCAAGGCGTAACTGAACGGCAATACCAGGGCTTCGGGTAACATCGATTTCGCAAATTGTCCCGTCATCCATTTACTAAAGCCGGGCAGTTTGGGCAAGCGCACCAGTCCATGTCCAAACAGGCTTACACCAATTCCAAGACGAAGCAGTAAAAAACTAACTGTGTTATTGATCATGACCGGCAATGTTTAATCATTTGACGAAAAGCTTACAACAATCTTGCCCCTGGTTCTTCCCGATTCTACCGCGAGGTGGGCATCAGGAAGCGCTTCGAATGAAAATACCTGTGCTACATGCGGGCGCAGGACGTTGTTGGCCAATAGTTCGGCGATGGCCTGCATATCTGCCTCACTTGGCGCAACCATGAAAAAAAATCCATTAACACCCATGGCTGCCGCCTTTTCTTTCACCAGGTCGGCAAATGCGGATACGATGGACAACATGATGCCGCCTTTCCGGACCACCCCAAAACTGCGTTCGATGTTGTCTCCACCGAGCGGGTCCAGTACCAGGTCGTATTCGCTGCCTGCTGCGTCAAGTGGCTGCAGGTGATAATCGATGTGCTTATCGGCGCCGAGGCTCAGTACAAAGTCTTTATTGGCGGCTGAGGATGTGCCGGTCACCACAGCGCCAAGGTGTTTGGCGATCTGAACGGCAAAATGCCCAACGCCACCAGCCGCAGCCTGTATGAGTATCTGCTGGCCGGGTTTTACCTTGGCCTGGTGTACAAGACCCTGCCAGGCCGTGAGCGCTGCCAGGGTAGCGGCTGCCGCTTCCTCAAAACTGATATTGGCGGGCTTAAGGGCCAGGTGGCTGGCGGGTGCCGCTACATATTCGGCATAGGCATTGCCCAGCCCAGGAAAATTGACCATACCAAACACCGGATCTCCTGTTTTAAAGCGGGTTACCTGCTTACCCACCTGCTCTACCGTACCGGCAATATCCCACCCAAGTACTACCGGTAGCTGGTCTTTGTAACGATTGGCCATGCCCCGTCCTGCGCGCGTTTTTGCATCTACCGGGTTGATACTTAATGCCTTCACTTTTACCAATACTTCGTGGTCTTGTATGGCCGGAATAGGCAGTTCCTGAACTTTCAATTGGTCTATACCTCCAAAATCTTGTAATACAATTGCTTTCATGTGCTATGATTTAATAACACAAAATTGCATCAAAGGGTGTTGGTCGCTCTTGTACAATTATGGGATTCTACAGTACTTTTGCCAGTGTGGAAAGAAAGAATATCTATCAGCCTTTCGAGGTGGAGTACAAGGAAATGAATGAATGCCCGATGGCCCCGCACCGGCACAATTTCTTCGAGATGGTCTTCATTCTTGACGGTACCGGTGTGCAGTGCATCAATGAAAACAAATTCAACTACCGGGCTGATCAGCTGTTTCTGCTGATGCCGCAGGATTGCCATTCTTTTGAAGTAAAGACGACCACCAAATTCTTCTTTATACGGTTCAGTAATATCTACCTGCAGGCGCAGCACAAAGAATGGGTGCAGAAGCTGGAATTCATTTTCGAAAACAACAATCACCTGCCTGGCTGCATTCTGAAGAATACCAGCGATAAGCAACTGGTGCGATCGCTGGTAGAAGCGATCATTCGCGAGCAGGTCAACCAACAGGCTTATCACCTCGACCTGGTTCAGCAACTGATCAACACGATGATCACGGTAGTGGCACGCAATATCACTTTTTCGACGCCGGTAAAGTTGCGCGGGAAAGCGGTGAATACGACCTCGCTCGATATGGTACATTATATTCATCAGCATATCTACGAGCCAGAGAAACTGAAGGCCGAAGTGATGGCCCATCGTTTCAGTATTTCACCAGCATATATCAGCGAGTACTTTAAAACGCATACGGGTGAAAACCTGCAGCAGTACATCATACAGTATCGGCTGAAGCTGGTGGAGATCAGGCTTCGCCACAGTGACCTGCGCATGAACGAGATTGCTTTCGAGCTCGGCTTTACCGACGAAAGTCACCTGAACAGGATGTTCCGGAAGTATAACGGTCAATCACCTTCGGAATACCGTCGGGCGGTAAAGGCGACTGCCTGACACCACAGCACGTCTTCGATAGCAGCAGTTTCCCTCCAGTGAAGAAAATAAAAAAGCCGCTCCCAGGTTGGAAGCGGCCCCTGTTATGAAACCCCGTCCTACAATTTGAATTCATAGAGATGGCCAGCTCCGGTCCATCCATAGATGGTACGGACGCCATTGATCGTAAGCGTGCCTACTCCCTTGATAGCTGGCTGTTGATCGCCGCCGGCAACGACCCGCCAGCTACCCCCGGCTGCATCCGGTGTATATTCCCATACATTTTTATTGATCACGAAATAACCTTTGTTGCCAATGGTGAAGCTGGCTGTGCTGCCGGATGGAATGTCCTGCGGCATATCGGGGATCCGAGTTAGCTGTCCCCCTTCGGTGTATTTCAGCATGGCCAGGCGTGGCTTGTTGAGTTCCGGCAGCGCTCTGCCGATGATCACCTCATTGCCCAATACAAATGCATTGCCCGAATTCAGTTCCTGCAAATTATGGGTGGCTTTGAGTGTCCAGCTGCCGAGGTTATTATTGCCTGCCGGATCAAATTCGTACAGGTTTTTGTTGCCGCTGCCAAAGCCCACATAGATCCTGTTATTCAGGACAAAGGAGATGGTATTGGGCGCGGGATGCGGAAAGTCGGTAAGTTGCCGGGCAGATCCATCGGCCGGGTTGAATTCCCACCAATGGGGCGTACCCTGGTTACCCTTAAAGCCAGTACCCAGATACACGCGATCGTTGTGCACGATAGCGGTCGCCATACTTAAACCGGCCGGCGCCATGGTTTGTGAGAATTTGTCGGTTAGCTGCCATCCCTTAGCCGGTTGTGCAGGATCATATACGGCATACAAAGAAGTCTGTTCTGAAGGAACAAGTCGTGTAAAACCCCAATACAGTTTGTTGCCGTGTACAAACGACAAGCCATCATGGAACACGCTGGCACCATTGGGCACCAGTTCGATCTGCTTATCATCCCAACGAGCGGTAGCGCCCGTGCTGCTCACAGTAAATTCTTCGGGTGTTTGCAGGTTATATGGACCATTGATCACTTCAAACTTATGTTTGGAAAGTGAAGTATTGAGTGGAATGGAAATGGTGAGACTGGTATTGGTGCGATTGCTGATCGGGCATTCAACACCATTGATCTTTACCCGGGTGTTGAGTCCGAAATTGATACCGGTAATGGTGACGGAGGTACCGATAGGGCCGGTAGCAGGTGTGAAGCCGGCCAGTGAGATCATGTCGGGATCGATCACCAGGTCAGTGCTGGTAGTATCCTTGAGGCTGCCAGACTGAACGATCAGTTTTCCCGTTGTAGCATCCAACGGTACCCGTACGGTGAGTTGTGTAGTGGTGGCTGCGATCATCGGGCCACTGAAAATGTTGCCATTGAAAATAACCGAGTTATCGATGATGCTTTCTTTGAAGTTTTTACCCTGTATGATCACTTCTCCGCCGGGCATTATTTTGGCTGGCGAAAACGAGGTGATCTCGGGGGCTTTCGATCCGCCAGGTCTGTCAGGACCTGGATCAGGATTGGGTTTCACGGGGTCTTTACCACATCCTGTCAGGATGCTGGTCACTACTGCAATGGCTACTAATAATCTGCTCGTGCGCATGGTTGATCGCTTTTGTTTTCCGATGGTTGTATTAATTGAACTTGAACTCAAATAGTCGTCCGGTAGCAGACCAACCATAAATGGTCGTTGTGCCGTTGATGTTCAATGAAGCTATGTGTTGGATAGAAGGGGCGCTATTGTCTGCCACGACGGCGCGCCAGCTGCCGCCTGCTGCACCTGGTGTAAATTCCCAAACCTGTTTATCGATTACACAGTAACCTTTGTTGCCGATGGTAAAGGTGGGTGTGCCGAATGTGGGCAGATCGGTGGGCATGTCCGTCATCCTTTCCAATCGATCGGGCGCGGTGAATTTATAAACTGCTTTACGGGTACCCAGCATGTCCTGTAGCGCCCGACCCAGGTATACTTCGTTGTTCAGTACAAAGGCATTGCCCCACAGCAGATCGCTGAAAGGGCCTGTGGTCACCAGCGTGAACTGACCTTTGTTGTTGGCGGCGGCCGGATCGAAGCGGTAGAGTTTTTTATTGTCGTTGCCAAAGCCAACATATACTTTATCCTGCAGTTCAAACGAGATCGGTTTCATGACAGCGTGAGGGAAATCTGTTAAGGCTGTACCAGTGTTGGTAGCGGGATCGAATGTCCACCAACGGCTGCTTTCGCCCGAACCCGTGATACCAGCGCCCAGGTAAATGCGGTCATGGTGAACGATGGCCGTACCATGTTGCCAATCGAAAGGAACCACCTGGGCTGGTGGTGGCGTTTGTGCCTGCCAGCCTTTACCCGGGTCTGCCGGATCAAACACCACATAAGTTGCGATCTGGTTGCTGCTATGTAGTCGGGTAAAACCCCAATAGATCTTTTGCTGGTAGATGAAGGAAAGACCGCCATCGTACAGGGAGCTGCCATTCGAAGACAGAACCACGCCTTTACTTTCCCACCGGGCATAAGGACCGGCGGAAGTGATGGTAAAAGGTTCTGCCGTTTCGAGTGTTTTAGTACCGGACGTAACGGTTAGTTTATGTGCCGTCAGCGTAGTACTGACAGGTATCTCTATCTCTATAGTCGATGCAGTACGCCTTTTAATGGGCGTAAGGAGATTGTTGATCTTTACCACCATGTCTTCTCCGAAGTGTGTACCCTCGATGGTGACGAGGGTGCCAAACGGACCTTGTTTGGGGTGGAAGCCGGTGATGGTAAATACGACCGGGTCGACCACGAAGTCAGTAGTCGAGGTATCTGCCAGGTTATTCACCTTTACAATGATCTTTCCGGTGACTGCATTTTCCGGCACTTTGACTTTGAGGGAAGTGGGGCTGGCTGCGCTGATAGATGCTTCCGTGGATGCCCCCGAAAAATATACATAGTTGCGCAGGCGGTCTTCATGAAACCGTTTGCCGGTAATGGTGATCTCTGTGCCGGGCATGGCATGCCCGGGTTCGAGTGAGATGATCTCGGGCGAAACCGGAGCGGGTGGGCCGGGCGGGGGATCATTCGCGGAATCCTTACCGCAACTATGCACCAGCGCGATCAATACGATCAATAATAGCAATACTGGTTTTTCGATTTTGTACGACCTCAATACTTTTTTCATGTTTGTGGTATCATTTTCAGTTACCGATCTGGTTGATGGAGGGTGGTCGTAATTTGAATAACCGGAAGCAATCCGTTGTCTGTATTTTCTGTTACGATGAGCCTGAATTGCAGCAGCCCGTCATATTCAAAAGAGAATTGTTTCGTGCGATGAGCAGCGGAAGGTGTGGAAGAGGCCACGCTCCGGTTGGAGGATACTGTGTTGTCAATGTTGGTAAAATGCCAGCTGTTTTGACCACCTTGCAGGTTGGTAAAGGAATGCAGGAGTTGCAGGGTGCCTAGTATCAGTAGTATCCTGTACCACTGTCGAATGGTTGTCAGGTACCCTGACTTGTTGCCCATGGGGAAGAGCAGGTGAGGTGCTGGCATGGCCAGGTGTTTCACCGCTTGGTGATACAATACCGGATGTTTACGCATGGTCAATACTTTAGCTGTGCCTGAATAGATAGGTCACAGTATGATAATTACCTGGCAGGAAATCATAAATGAGGGTGAGAACATTCCTGATCCTGAATGCTGCATTGCTGCAGCCGCCGGAAGGATGATTGAGGGTGGTGGGAAAAGTCATTGCTTCCGGCAAATGGGTGACAGGGTATTAGACGCAACCGTTGCATCCAGGTAACCACATTCCCTACAAAAATATGTTAATCGATAGGTGGAGTTACCAGGGTATAGGGGGAACCGCTATTAATGGTGGATGAGGTGTATCGGAAAGCAGATGAACTACACCTTGATCTCGAATTTGCGGGGAGGCGCCATTTCCCAATCTATTTTTCTTTTCACGAGCCATAATTCTTTGATGTCTTTGACCAGGATCCTGAACTGCGGATAGAATTCTTCATTATCGCTGATGGCAACGAAGCTCGCTTCATCTTTCCGGAAAAGTCGTTTGACAAGGATATCATTTTCCAATACGATCACGTAGATATAGAAATTGGCGATCTGGTGCCATTGATCCTGGTCGATGCGTTCACATACCAGGTGATATCCTTCTTTGTAGGTAGGCTCCATGCTATCCCCTTTCACATCAAAAACACGATATCGTTCTCCCTTGTAGGGAAAGCCGGGGAGGTTGGTTTTTTCCAGGTGATGCAGGTACAGGGCATCGTGGTAGCGGTTGGAGTACCCTGCCTGTGCAGCAATGGGTACATAGACAATACCATCGCCATCGGGGTCGGGTTGGGTTTTCTGCTGACGGCGGGTGAGGAGGTAGGGGAGTGTAGATTCCTCCAATGGAGGTTCTTCGCTTGCTATTGTGGAGATCGCTGCAGACTCGCTCTCGAGAAAGCTCCTGATAGTTGCTTCATCACCCGACTTGGGGCTGGTGCCTTCTTGTTTCCATTTATAGATACGATCCTTTGGAATGCCCGTCATTCTTGAAAACTCTGGCACTTTAATATTCTCTTTGGCCAACTTTTCGTAGAGTTTGACAACCAGCGGATTGATGTTGAGCGACGTCATTTTTACAACATTGGTGTGGAAAAATAAGCTTACGGGGCTGTATTTATTGGAGAAATCTCCACTATATTTGTACCCGCCCGGACAAAATAACGAAGAATAGTGGAGAAATGGAAGGAGAAAATAGAGAAAAGGTAAATAAACACTTAATAATAAACATTTAGTAAAGCCATGAAAAACGTAGTCTTATCCATGATGACAATGATTGCGGTGCTGTTTGCGCATGCTCAAACAGCCGACACCGGAGAAGTGATGCTCCGGGATGTCGTAAAAGCTACCGGTGGGCGCTTTGTGCCTGCTGCCAAAACGATGAAGTCGAAGCGGGAGTGGTTGATGCGGTATCACCGCGCGCTCGACAGTGTGTGCCTGCAGTTGGCATCGATCGATGAAGTGGGAGAGCCAGTAGAAGAATACACGGTGCAGCATAGCACGGCGGATGATATGCCAGTGAAAGTATGGTCGATGTCTACACTGCCCGGCCATAAGTACCGTGTGGAAGTGATCTGCAATGGGGTGCTCGATGGCGGTAATGCTTCTGTGGAAGGAAAAAAGAAAAGAGGTTTTCTGGTGGATGCTTCCTGGATCATTAATCCGGGTAGTACCTCCATCACAGAAGCCACGGAGTATTTGGGTAGCGGATTATCTACGGCAGATTATCTGTTGACGCACGTGAGTAGTGAGATTGTATTACAGGCGGTCGGCGAGGCGCGTTCACTGATCAACTTCGAGTTCAAAGTGAAGGTGTATACCTTGTATGCGAGTCTGTAGTTGAAGCTTGATCACAAAAACAAAACCCGCAACTTTCGTTGCGGGTTTCTTGTTGCCCGACCTGGATTCGAACCAAGACAAACTGAACCAAAATCAGTTGTACTACCATTATACTATCGGGCAGCCTTGCCAATTCGTAATTGGGAGTGCAAAAATAGGAGTTACTGTGATACACGCCAAATGATTTTGAGAAAAATGGAAATATTTTCAAGATTTTTTATCCTACCTAACAATCTGTGGATCAATACTGGATTATTGATTAATTTCCAGCAAACCGAAACTCACATGAGCTCCTTCTCCCGTCGTAGCTTTCTCAATAAAGCCGGGCTGTTTTCTGCATCCGGTGTGTTGGCCGCCATCTCTCAACCTGCCTGGAGTCGTAACCTGGACTATGCCCTGCAACAGGCTGCCCTGATTCCCCCCGACCAGCTGGCTTCAGAAGAAGAATTTTGGCACTATATCCAACAAGCTTATACCGTGTCTGCCGGCATCATAAACCTCAACAATGGTGGCGTGGCTCCCTCTCCACGGATCGTGCAGGAAACGGTGAAACACCTGCATGATGTGGCCAACGAAGCTCCCAGCTATTATATGTGGCGCATCATCGACCAGGGTAGAGAACCACTGCGTAAAAACCTCGCCTTGCTGGCCGGCTGCCAGGCTGAAGAAATAGCTATTCACCGTAATGCCTCGGAAGCATTGGAAACGGTCATTTTCGGATTGCCCCTCGAACGGGGAGACGAAGTGGTATTGAGTAAAAAGGATTACCCCAATATGATGAACGCCTGGAAGCAACGCGAGTTGCGGGATGGCATTAAGCTGGTGTGGGTGAACCCTGAATTGCCCAGCGAAGACAATGACTACCTCGTCCAGATTTATACCAAAGCATTTACCCCGAAAACCAAAGTGGTTCAGCTTACCCATGTGGTAAACTGGAATGGACAAATACTTCCGGTTCGCAAGATTGCCGATGCTGCTCATCAAAGAAACATCGAAGTGGTGGTGGATGGCGCACACAGCTTTGCTCAATTTCCCTACACCATACCAGATACCGGGGCCGATTACTTTGGCACCAGCCTGCACAAATGGTTGAGTGCTTGTATAGGCAGTGGCATGCTGTATGTAAAAAAAGAAAAGATCGCTCGCTTATATCCGCTTTTTGCTGCGCCCAATCCGCAAAGCGACGATATCCGGAAATTCGAGAACACGGGTACACGTCCATTCTTCATTGAACAAGCCATTGGCAAAGCCATCGAGTTTTACGATATGATCGGCGCTCAACGCAAAGAGCAGCGGCTGTTTTACCTCAAAAACTATTGGATGAGCCGGGTGAAAGATATGCCCAAAGTGCAATTGGGCACCTCCATGAAACCGGGGTTTGGCTGCGCACTGGGGCTGGTAGGTGTGGCCGGCAAAAAGCCCAGCGAATTGGAAACCTTCCTCTTTAACAAATTCAAGGTGCATACCACGCCGGTAGAGTGGGAGGGGATGCAGGGCGTACGCGTTACGCCCAATGTATATACAACCACTAAAAACCTGGATGTGCTGGTAGAAGGGATCGAAAAGTTTGCACGCGGCGGCTTTTAGGTGGCATTATTTCCGAAGTATCTTGATCTCCACCCGCCGGTTTTTCGCCTGCTCCATCGGTGTACGTTCGTCCGGGAATAATTTCCGGCTGCTGCCGAAGCCTTTGTACTGCATCCGTTTTTTATCGATACCCGCACTCAGTAGGTATTCATAGATGGCTTTGGCTCGCTGTACAGAGAGGTTCGGCGCCCGCGTATCTATATCTTCCCCGTCCTGCCCGCCCGAAATGCAGCAGATATGTCCCTGAATTTCTATCTCAAGGGAGGGATGGTCGAGCATGGCCCGGTACAGTTCGCGCAAAATGCCATAAGACCCCGACGTCAGGTAATGACGGCCAGGCTCGAAGTTGAGATCGGGCAATATCAATGTCGATCCTGTCTTCGTGCTGCTGTCGAGGATCATGGCCGACAGTCCTGTTGTAGAGGTTGTACGTTCGATGCGGGGTATTTCAGGAGTCGCCACCACCAGAGGCGGAGTAACAGCAATGACCTGCCGGCTATAGATCAGTTGTACCCGGCGGTTGATGGCCCGTGCTTCGTCGGACGATGATGGCTCCAACGGGTTTCTTTTGCCCAAACCTGCTTCCTCTATAAGTTGACCTTTGCCAATGCCTTTTGCCAGCAAGTATGCTTTTACCGCCTGAACGCGGCGCAGTGATAGTGAATCATTGTACCGATCGGAACCAATGAAGTCGCAATGGCCTGCCAGTTGGATGCCACCGATCGTCGACAGTGGCCCCACCTTCAGCATACTGTCCAGCCGGCCGACAGCCAACGACGTGATTGTCGATTCATTGTAGGGAAAATGGATCAGCAGGGTGTCGGTGGAAGTCTGTGCCAGGGCAAGGTTTCCGCACAGCAGCGACATCAGGCAGGTAGCTAGCAATTTCATACCGGGCTTGCAAATTGTCATACTAAGTAGACGGTGGTACCGGCCCGAGGGTTGGTGAAAATGGAGGAACCTTCATAAAAAAGGCGACCTCACCGGTCGCCTCTATGATCAAATTCACGCGTCGGTTAGACGGCTTTTACGAGATAGTAATTCTTTTTGCCTTTCTGTACCAACAGGTAAGCGCCATGAAGGAGCAGACTATTGTCGATGAGCTGTTGAATATTGTCGACTTTTTTGCGGTTGATACTGACACCGCCACCCTGTACGGTTTTACGGGCCTCCCCCTTACTGGGGAATATACCCGCTTCGGCCAGGAAGCTCACGATATCGATACCGGGAGCGATCTTATCTGCTGCAAAATCAAATTTTTCCACGCCTTGCATCCCTTCCAGGTCTTCCACGCTTAGCGACTCGGCAGGTGCATTTTGATTGGAGAATAGCTTTTCGCTGGTTTCTATCGCTTCTGCCAGTCCTTTCTCGCCATGCACAAACATCGTCACTTCTTTGGCCAGCAACTTTTGAAGCTCACGGGCACCTGGGTTCTCCTGGTGTTTGGCCATCAGACTGTCCACCACCTCGGGTGTCAGGAAGGTAAAGGTCCTGATCCATTTGCCGGCGTCGGCATCGGTGGCATTGAGCCAGAACTGGTAGAAGTTGTAGGGGCTGGTCTTGGTCGCATCCAGCCATACATTGCCTTTCTCCGTCTTGCCAAATTTGGTACCATCGGCCTTGGTGATCAGGGGGCAGGTAAAGGCAAAAGCTTCTCCGCCTGCTTTGCGGCGTACCAGTTCGGTTCCTGTGGTTATATTGCCCCACTGGTCGCTGCCGCCCATCTGGAGTTTACAGTTCTTGTGTTTGTACAGCCAGTAAAAGTCGAAGCCTTGCATCAGCTGGTAGGCGAATTCTGTATAGCTGATACCGGTGTCGCCTTCAATTCTTTTCTTCACACTATCCTTGGCCATCATATAGTTCACCGTGATGTGTTTGCCTACATCGCGGAGGAAATGAATAAAGGAAATGTCTTTAAACCAATCGTAGTTGTTGGTCATTTCGGCAGCGTTGGGCAACGCCGGATCGAAATTGAGGAACTGGGCCAGCTGGTTCCGGATACCATTTACATTGATCTGTAACTGTTCCTCGCTCAGCAGGTTGCGTTCTTCACTTTTCATGGAGGGGTCACCGATCATACCAGTGGCACCCCCTACCAGGGCGATGGGCTTGTGGCCGGCACGCTGCAGGTGAACCAGCAGGAGAATGGGAACGAGACTACCGATATGAAGGCTATCGGCCGTGGGGTCAAAACCGATATAAGCGGTCGTCATTTCTTTTTTCAGCTGCTCTTCGGTGCCGGGCATGATGTCCTGGAGCATGCCCCGCCAGCGTAATTCTTCGATCAGGTTCATAATATATATATCTTTGACATAGAATTGCTCATGATACCTGCCCATTTTTTGGCATACCCAAACCGTACAAGCCCCAATCGCGTATCTATGTAGGATTTTTTGCCCTCATGACGAGGTAAATCAATGAATTGTGCAAATGTAAGGATTAGAACAGGTTTACCCGGTCGGAAGCAATATTTTCGTAACAAAAATCGTTAATCACAGTTAGTTTTTGGTTAGCCGAAATGGCTCATTTTCAGTGTTCCAGCTGAATGGCTAACCGGGTACGATCAGCCGATATCCTTAATGAAATACCTTGTAAATGAAATTGCTTATTCTGAAAATTGGATCAATGAAGAGAGCTTCATGTGTTGTCGTTACCCTTGCAATAGCTTGTTTGGCACAGCAAACCGCTACTGCTCAATTTCGGAAATATTCCAATGAATTTATGAACATCGGTGCCGGTGCACGTGGTCTTTCCATGGGTAGTGCACAGGTGGCCAGCGTACACGATGGTACTGCAGGATATTGGAATCCGGCCGGTCTGGTACATGTAAAAGACCAGCCCCAGTTAAACTTAATGCATGCCGAATATTTCGCCGGCATTGGCAAATATGACTACGGTAGCCTGGCGATTCCGCTCAAAGACAATAAACGGGTACTGGCCTTGTCCCTATTGCGCTTTGCCGTCGATGACATCCCCAATACTATATTCCTTGTCGAAGCAGACGGCACGATCAACTATAACAATATCACCAGTTTTTCTTCGGCCGACTATGCCTTTTTACTCTCCTATGCGCAGTCGATCAAATTAAACAATGCTGAGAAAAGCCTGAGTATCGGTGGTAATGCCAAAGTGATTCACCGCAAAGCCGGTGATTTCGCGACCGGATGGGGCTTTGGCTTTGATCTGGGTGTGCAGTACAAGAGTAAGCGCCTGCAATTGGGCGCTACGTTGCGTGATGTGACCACCACTTTCAACGCCTGGACGTTCAACCTCAATGAGCGGGAGCGAGAGGTTTTCTTCCAAACCAAAAACGAGATACCCGTAAAATCGACTGAATTGACCGCGCCCCGGTTGATCCTCGCAGGCGGCTACAATTTCAAGATCAGCCGTGCCCTGTCGTTGCTGGCAGAGGCCAATCTCGACGTTACTTTCGATGGCAAACGCAACACGGTGTGGGGTTCCGATGTCATGAGCATTGATCCCAAACTGGGTCTGGAGCTGGCATGGAAGGAGATCTTCTTTGTTCGTGGAGGGATCAACAACTTCCAGCGTGGCCTCGATGACAATGACATCACCAATCAAAAGAAGGTCTGGATTTACCAACCCAGTGTAGGAGCCGGTTTCCGGATCTCCGACGTACAGATCGATTATGCATTCACCAACCTGGCCAATCAATCGAATCCGCTTTATACCCACGTGTTTTCTCTAAAGCTTGACCTGAAGAAAAAGCAAGCGAAGAAAAAATAACCGAATACCTACTGAAAACCTTGAAATAACCAAGATATGAAGAGAATTTATACCCTGTTGTTAATGCTGGCTGGCTTGTCGGGCATGGCTCAGTCATATAACAACGAATGGATAAAGTTCAATCAAACCTATTATAAATTCAAGGTAGGAACCGAAGGGTTACTGCGTATTTCTCAAGCCACGCTCAATGCAGCCGGGCTGGGAGGCACTGCGGTACAGAACCTTGAGTTGTGGCGGAATGGGGAAAAAGTTCCTTTTTATACCACTGTCCCTACCGGCCCTTTGCCTGGCAACGGTTACATCGAATTCTGGGCGAAACCCAACGATGGCAAACCAGACAAAGCCATGTACCTGGATCCCCTCTACCAACACACCGATCATTATAGTCTTGTTACTGATACAGCCGTTTATTTCCTGAGTGCCAATACCGATCAATCGGGCATCCGGTACCAGGATGTGGTCAATAACGTAACTGGACCGGTGCCCCCGGTAGAGCCCTACTTCATGTATACGGCGGGCAATTACTTAAAAGCCAAACTTAACCAGGGGTTTGCCGTTGACCTGAAAGAATACCTGTATTCATCTTCCTTTGATAAGGGCGAATACTGGTCGAGCAGTGATATCAATCCATCAACCAACTTTGTAGCCTCCTTTACCGATCTCAAGGTCTACAGCGGAGGTCCGGATGCTACGCTGCGTTATGGAGCCAGCGGAAATTCGCTGAACAGTCGTAGTGTACGGGTTGCTTTGAATGGAAATACCGTACGCGAAGATGTCATGGATTACTTCAATGATGTTGTCACCAATATATCGATACCCTCTGTGCAGCTAGCCTCCAATAATGTAGATGTAAAAATTACCAATGCCAGTGCCGTGAGCACCGACCGGATGGTGGTATCGCATGTTGAACTCACTTATGCGCGTCAATTCAGGTTTGGCAATGCCAGAAATTTCAGTTTCAAACTACCTGCCAGGGCAGCAGGCTATTTCTTGAATATCAAAGAATTCGATTATGGTAGCACGCCTCCTGTGCTATATGACAGGGCACTCGGCGAAAGGTATGTAGCAGACATTACTACGACACCCGGCTCCATACTTTTCGCACTGCCAGGTTCAGCCGTGCAACGTGACCTGGTATTGGTCAATGTCGAGGCTGGCAATATTGGCCAGGTCGCCGGACTTACACCTAAAACATTCATTGACTATACGAAGGCAGTTAATCAGGGAACCTATTTGATCATAACGCATCCTTCGTTGTTTATCGGTACTACTGGCAACAACCCGGTCAACGATTACAAGAATTACCGGGAGTCAGCGGCAGGCGGTGGTTACCGTGTGTTGATCGCAGATATCGATGAACTCGTTGACCAGTTTGCCTTCAGTATCCGGAAACACCCACTCTCAGTCCGGAACTTTATTCAATTTGCCAATGCGAAATTCCAGGTTCCGGTTAAAAACGTATTCCTGATCGGGCGGGGGATGACCTACTATGATTTTCGCCGGAATATCACAGATCCGGTACTCGACAAACTGAACATTATCCCCACCTTCGGCAATCCCGGTTCAGACAACCTGCTTAGTTCGGCCACGCCAGCTTCTTCCACACCAGTTATACCGATCGGGCGTTTGTCGGTAGTACACCCTCGCGAGATTGAAGATTACCTGGTTAAAGTGAAAGAATATGAGCAATTGCAGATGAATGCTCCACAAACCATTGCAGACAGGGCCTGGACGAAGAACGTGGTACAGGTAACTGGGAGTTCGGAAGCACACCTGGGAAGTGTATTGTGTAATTATATGGGTGCCTATAAACAGATGATCGAAGATGTCTCTTTTGGTGCAAAGGCTTACACATTTTGTAAGATCTCGGTAGGTAGTTCTGACCAGTTTGCCTCCGATCAGATAGCTCGTTTATTCAAAGAAGGTATTGGCTTTCTAAACTATTTCGGTCACTCTTCGGCTACCACCCTGGAGTTCAACCTCGACAATCCGCAGAATTACGAAAATGGAAATGGTAAGTATCCGGTATTCTTTGTGAATGGTTGTAATGCGGGTAACTTTTTTACCTATTATCCCGCACGATTTACCTCCAACGAAACATTGTCGGAAAAGTTCGTACTTGCCAAGCAAAAAGGAAGTATCGCGTTTGTGGCCAGTACGCACTTTGGTATCGTCAATTACCTGAATAACTACCTGGTCAATTTGTACAAAGGAATCTCTACCATTGATTACAATAAGACGTTGGGAGAAACACTGAAGGATGTTTTCGGCAAAATGCGTGAAGGACAGTATGCCGATGATTATTATTCCAGGATACATGCCGAGCAAATTACATTACATGGCGATCCGGCACTACGCCTGCAGGGGGAGTCAAAACCTGACTACGTTGTCGAGCAATCCTCTATCAAGGTTAATCCTGCTTTTATTTCCATCGCGGATAATTTTGTGCAGGTAAAATCGGTCTTCATGAACCTTGGCCGGGCTATTGCCGATTCTATTGTAATTCAGGTCAAGCAGCAGTATCCTACCGGGGCCAGTGAAGTCGTATACCGCCAAAAGCATGCAGGTATTAATTATAAAGATTCTCTGACTTTATTTCTGCCGATCATTGCTACCCGCGATAAAGGAAAACATACGCTGACCGTATCCATTGACGATGAATCGGTGATTGATGAGGTGACGAAGAGTAACAATATAGCCGTCACTACATTTGATGTATTTGAAGATGAGGCACGGCCGGCATATCCCTATAATTTTTCGATTGTAAATGATCCCGTCCAGAAATTGTATTCTTCAACAGCCAATCCATTTAGCCTCCGGAAAGATTATGTGATTGAAGTGGATACGACAGAAGGATTCAACTCCGCACAAAAAAAGAGCTCCACAGTATCAGCCACCGGCGGTGTCATTGAATACGATCCCCAATTGACCTATAAAGACAGTACTGTATACTACTGGCGAATTGCTCCCGTTCCTGCTAGTGGCGAAACCCTTAAATGGATCAATCAATCCTTTACTTACCTGAAAAATGTGGAAGGGTACGGCCAGTCACACTATTTCCAATTTGAGCGCGCAACAGCCGAACGTATGTACCTGGATACAGCTGATCGGATATGGAAATATGGCATGCGAAAGAACAAGGTATACATTAAGAACTGTATTTTCGGACCAGGATGTGATACTGAGCGGGAGTTTGTCGTGGCAGTAAACGACGCTGATGTAATGGCTAGCGCGTGCGTTGGTAACTCCCTGATCTTTCACGTGTTCGATTCTATCACCTTTAAACCCTGGAAAAACGTGGATGAGAACGGTGCCGACTTGCACAGGTTCGGCAGTGGCTCCGCCAGTTGTCAGAAGAACAGGAACTATAATTTTGAGTTTTCATATATGAATCCTGGCAGCCGCAAGCTGATGATGGATTTTATGGATAGCATTCCCAAAGGATCGTTTGTAATTGTGAAAAGCGTATTCCATGACAATCCCAATTCTTACGTGCAAACCTGGATGAAGGATACACTTATTTACGGCTCCAACAAATCATTGTACCACAAGTTGCTGGAGGCGGGATTTGTAGAAATCGACTCGATCAATTCGTCAAGAGCCTGGGCTTTTGTTTATAAGAAAGGAGATATGGACTATGTGCCCCGCTATGAATTTGGTAAATCGTTTAACGGCAAGGTGGGATTGACTGCAGAGTGTTACACGAAGGATACCCTGGGATTCGTTACTTCGCCTATGTTTGGCCCTGCTAAGAGCTGGGAATCGGTGCAGTGGGATGGGAAGTCGCTGGAACAACTTTCCGGCGACAGACCTTCGCTGGAAGTGATCGGTATCAGCAAAACCTATGCAGAAACGACTTTGTATACGTTGCAGAAGAATGACCGTAACTTAAGTCTTTCCTCCGTGGATGCCAATATGTATCCTTACATGAAGCTCAGGTTGCGGAACCTTGATTCTATCAGTGTAACGCCTTATCAATTGAAGTACTGGCATGTTAAATATAAACCGGCTCCGGAAGGTTCTTTCGCCGCCAACCTTTACTTGAAAACAAAAGACACCGTGGAGATAGGTGAGCCAATCAAGTTTGGAATCGCCTTTAAGAATATCAGCAAGTATAATTTCGACAGCCTGGATATCAAGGCTACTATAACAGATAAAGATAATGTGGCTCATGAGATCAAGATCGGAAAGCAAAAAAAGGTAGTGTCTGGAGATACACTGCTTATCAATCTTGAACTGCCGTCGAAAGAATATGTCGGCAATAATACGGTGTATATAGAGGTGAATCCGGACGGCGACGAGCCAGAGCAGTATCATTTCAATAATTTCATGTACAAGACCTTTTACGTGAAATCGGATAATTCGAATCCGCTGCTGGACGTAACCTTTGACGGTGTTCATATCCTCAACAGGGATATTGTATCCGCCAGGCCACATGTGCGGATCCAATTGAAAGATGAGGCGAAGCACATGCTATTGGATGATACGAGCCTTGTTTCGGTTCAGGTGCGTTATCCCGATCGGTCAACTCGTTTCTACAAATTTGACAATGATACTTTACGGTTCACGCCCGCGACCAACGGCAGCGACAACGCTGCAGTCATCGACTTTACCCCGGCCTTTATCAATCAGATCAAGCCTGAGGGCGATGAATATGAATTGATCGTAACCGGTAAAGACAAGAGCGGCAACAAGGCAGGGACTGAATACAGGGTAGCTTTCAAGGTCATTAACAAGGCCATGATCTCCAACCTGCTGAATTATCCAAATCCGTTCAGTACTTCTACGGCTTTCGTGTTTACGCTGACCGGTAGTGAGATACCACAAAACCTTAAGATCCAGGTGCTCACAGTAACCGGCAAAATCGTCCGGGAGATTACCATCAACGAATTGGGGCCGCTGCGGATCGGTAGAAATATTACCGAATTCAAGTGGGATGGAACGGATCAGTTTGGGCAAAAGCTCGCCAATGGCGTATATCTGTACCGTGTTGTAACGAGTCTCAACGGGAAGTCGCTCGATAAGTACAAGACCTCGACAGATAATACCGATAAGTTCTTTACCAACGGTTATGGTAAAATGTACCTCATGCGATAAAACAAACGTATATAACAAAGAAAGGCTGCCCCGGGCAGTCTTTCTTTGTTATGGAGCAGAAACGGTGGCATTTAGGACGCGGTTGCCAAGGGGGTAAATCCCGTTCACGCCCAACGAAATAGGAAAAAAAGGCATAATTTAGGCACCTGGCAAAATTGAACCAGGAAGCCGCGCATCCCGGCGATCGTTTACTTATGACTATACTAGGCATTTCGGCATTTTACCACGATTCAGCAGCTGCATTGGTTCAGGATGGTCAGATCATTGCTGCTGCTCAGGAGGAACGTTTTACAAGAAAGAAACATGACGCCTCCTTTCCCACCAACGCGATACGTTTTTGTCTGGAATATGCCGGTTGCTCCCTAAATGATCTCCACGCTATCGTGTTTTACGAAAAGCCCTTGCTGAAGTTTGAACGCTTATTGGAAAGCTATTACGCATTTGCACCGAAAGGGGTTAGGTCTTTTATAACTGCCATGCCTGTGTGGCTGAAAGAGAAGCTCTTTCTGAAAAGAGTTATTTGGGAAGAGTTGAGAAAGATTGGCGACATCGACAAGAAAAAAGTGAAATTGCTTTTTCCCGAACATCACCTTTCCCATGCGGCCAGCGCCTTTTACCCATCGCCTTATGAACGGGCTGCAATTTTAACGATCGATGGGGTAGGCGAATGGACGACCATTTCTATAGGCCTCGGGGAAGGCAATAAGATCAGTTTGCTCAAGGAAATCAATTTTCCGCATTCCCTTGGGCTTTTCTATTCAGCCTTTACCTACTACTGCGGATTCAAAGTGAATTCCGGCGAATATAAGTTGATGGGCCTGGCGCCCTACGGCAATCTTCATAGTGAATCTGTAAGCCGTTATAAAAGGGTTATTAAAGAGCAGTTGATAGATATCAAGCCAGATGGCTCGGTATTGCTGAATCAGCAATACTTTAGTTACGCCACTAGCTTACGCATGGTGAACGACGATCAATGGCGGCAGTTGTTTGGTTTTGCCAGGAGAGCTGACGGTCAGCCGCTGGAGCAGTGTCATTGTGACCTCGCCCTCGCCGCGCAGCAGGTTCTGGAAGAAGCTGTACTGAAGCTGGCAGCTGAAACAAAACGTTTAACCAATGCAGATTACCTTTGTATGGCTGGCGGAGTAGCCTTGAATTGTGTGGCCAACGGGAAACTGGATGCGCAAGGACTATACAAGGGTATCTTTATACAACCAGCTGCCGGCGATGCCGGCGGTGCATTGGGAGCCGCACTGGCAGGTCAGCATATTTATTTTGATCAGCAGCGAAGCCCTGCTGGTATAGACGCTTTGAAAGGGTCTTTCCTGGGCGGCGCATACAGTGATACACAAATACGTTCAGCACTTGCTAAACACCAGGCGGTATACGAGCATTTAGAGAAAGAGGAGGAATTGCTGTCAAAGGTAGCAGATGCGATTGCAGCAGGTAAAGTAGTGGGATGGCATCAGGGACGCATGGAATTTGGTCCACGGGCACTGGGTGCAAGAAGTATTCTGGCCGACGCCCGCGATCCGGACATGCAGAAAAAGCTAAACCTGAAGATCAAATTCCGCGAAGGGTTCAGGCCTTTTGCCCCGGTTGTACTGTTTGAAGAAGTAGAGCAGTATTTCGACCTCAAAACGGCTTCTCCCTACATGTTGCTGGTTAAGCCTGTAAAAAATAGCCAATCATTGCCCGCTATGCTGGGCGAGGGCCAGGCGATGCTCGATAAACTGTACTTCAAAAGAAGTGATCTCCCGGCTATCACGCATGTAGACTGCTCGGCCAGGATACAGACCGTGCATAAGGAGACCAATAGCAGGTTGTGGCATCTTTTACAGCACTTTAAACAGCAAACGGGATGTGCTGTATTGGTAAACACCAGTTTCAACGTACGGGGCGAACCAATTGTCAATTCACCGGAAGATGCGTACCGGTGCTTTATGAGAACGGATATGGATTGTCTGGTGATAGGTAATTTCCTTTTGTTCAAAAGTGATCAATTGCCCTGGACGGAAGCGGCCGATTGGAGGAAAACAATTGAAAGCGATTAAATCTTACGGCAGCACTTAAAAGTTGTGAATATGGATTTCTTAAAAGATATCTGGATGTTCCTGAAGGCAAGAAAGAAGTGGTGGTTGGCCCCCATCATCCTGATTCTTTTGTTGCTGGGTATATTGCTGGTAATTGGTGGCAGTTCTGCCATCGCTCCCTTTATCTATACATTGTTTTAGGTCATGGAAAAGAAAAAGCTGGAAACGATGCTTGTGCTGGTCACGACCAGTATTGTCCTTTACCTGATTTTCAGAAGATCGTATATACTCGTGGCCGGACTGGTGTTGGGCGCTGTGGGAGTTTTTTCTCCGGTTCTAGGCGGGGTGATTCATCGTGCCTGGACAGGTCTTTCGCATGTTTTGGGATTTGTGATGGGGAGGATAATGCTTGGCATTGTTTACTTTCTGTTTTTAGTACCGCTCTCGCTTATTGCCAGGGTGTTCCGGAAGAAGGGCGCCATGAAACTCAGCCAATCTGGCTCCAGCTATTTTACAGAACGGACGGTGACGTATACGAAGGAGACCATGGAACATCCATGGTGAGGTTTCATAATCAGTTAACCCAGCACTAATAATGTGGTTCCTGCGGCAAAAAACCTGGTGGCAGTTTTTGATCCTGGCAACACTTGCCCTGGGTCTCTATTGGCCACTGTTGGGGAACTATTTTGTCAACGATGATTTTATAGTTATAAAAAGGGTTTGTCTGGAAGGACAGATCCTTGTAAAGGGCTTTTTTCGCCCGCTTTCGGATCTTTCAATTTGGCTTACCTATAAACTTTTTGGCGCTCGCCCATTTTTCTTTTATCTCACCGGAATACTGTTTCATGCGCTGACTACCTTTCTTTTGTTGAAACTGTGTTTGCGCTGGGCATGGACGGCCGACGAACAACTGCAAAGAAGGTTTGCGTTGGTGACAGCCGCTTTGTTTTTTTGCTACCCCTTTCACAACGAAACAGTGGCTTGGATACTTGGCAGGGGAGCTGCTATGGCAGGCATATTCGCATTAACCGCCCTATGGGTGATGACCAGTAATTTGAACGAGTGGCGAAAAATGTGGTGGGTGTGTCTCTGCTTTTTTCTCGGACTGCTGGCCTATGAATCGATCATCGTACTACCGGCATGGATCCTGCTGTACCTGTTAACACAAGGGACACCTGCACGATCAGTTGTACGCTGGATCGTGGTACTGCTGGCTACCGCTGGTTTGCACCTGGTAATCCGCGTGGTATTATCGGGCAGCATCATCGGAGAATATGGCGAAGGAGTGCTTCAGTCGTCATTCTTGAACGGCCTGGGTCGTTCGCTCAAAGCCATGGGAAAAACTTTTTTACCACCGTCCGATAACAAGCTTCTGCTGCAGGGGGCATTTGTTGCCGTCATCATCCTACTGACATATAGCTTGGTTAGGTTTTTTCAAAGATATGCCCGGGAGAACAGGACAATAGTTTTCCTCCGGCTGCTTGTTGCGGGCTATGCGATCTCCCTCTTGATGCCGGCTTTGGCCGGAGTGAGTACCCGCACATCGGAAGGCGGGAGATTGTTGCTGATGCCCGCCATTTTTCTTTGTATGACGCTGAGTTTATTGTTGTTGAAAATGGTTCGCCCCGATTGGTTACAAATTACAGTGATCATTACGGCAATGGTTGCTGGCTGCATATTGTTGGAAATGGACAATTATCGATGGCAGCGGGCATCGGAATCGGTTCGGGAGGTGCTTGGTTTGCTCAAAAAGCATGAAGGGAAATCCTTACTGGTCGCCAACCTGCCGGAAGAGATCGATGGCGCTTATGTGTTTCGTGTAGGCTTTAAGGAAGCATTGCTCATTCACGGCATCGATACGGGAATGGTAAAGGTGGTATCGGTAGTAAAGCGGGATCAGGGTGTGCCGGCTGCATTTACCGTACAGGACAGGGTGCATTCATTGGATGGCAACTTGACGGGTAACTACTACCCACCGGTCGTTCTCTCCTGGGATGGCACGAAATGGGGAGAAGTTCCCTTTCAGGTTAATAATAAACAGTAAGTATGAAATGGTTTGGCGCATTCCTGTATCTCATCGTATGCTGCTTGTTACTGGAGGTAATCAAGTCTTTTGTCGCGAAGCAGGAGTATATCAGTAGCTATTTTGTAGGTACATTGCTGATCTGTTTGCAGTTTTTTTGTCTGCTTGGATTTGTATTGTTCCTGCTGGTTTCGTTCTTGATGAAAAAGATCCGGGGCAGGGGCAGTTGGGCGGTATCGCTGACCATTGTACTCGGATGTTTTGCGATCCTGGAGTTGGGGGCTGCATGGATGCTGAATCGGCCGTCGTCGATTCCTTCGTCGATGAAACCTGCCGTTTATTATTATTACGATCATTACAACACGCCATTGCCTCAATTTAATGTGGCCGCTGCTGTGTACAACAAGCAATTATTCTATACGTTGAGGCCAGATGCACAATTTCGGTACGCAAATCTCGAATTCGATAATCAATACCATACCAACAGCAAAGGGATAAGGGACCAGGAGGAAGCATTGATCAGGCCAGCCGTGATTTGCCTGGGCGATTCATATGCCATGGGATGGGGGGTAGAGCAAGCAGAAACTTATGCTCGCCATGTAGGGAAACTGAGTGGGCTGAGTACGCTGAACGCGGGCGTATCTTCCTATGGCACTGCCCGGGAAATGATCATGCTGGATCAACTGGATACAAGCACGCTTCAATTTCTGATCATTCAATACTGTTACAACGACCTGGGCGAAAACAAGGCTAGCATTGCCCACCAATATAAACTACCGATTTCGGGTGAAGGGAACTATGATACCCTGGTGGCACGGCAAAGATTATTGGATCGGTACTTTCCGGGGAAATATGGGTTGCTGCTAAGCCAGGTGGGCTTAAAGTATGCGGTAAACCACGTCAAGCCCATTTTTTCTATGCAACAGGAAAGAGCCAGTGGATTCGGCAATGAAAAAGAGCATGCCGCAGCATTTGTAGATATTCTTTACCACGCTCCACGTATCAATTTCCGTAAAGTAAAAGTACTGGTAACCCTGCTTGACAGCTATGATCACTTAAGCTGCCGGTTTCTCGACGAGGTAACGCGATTGGCTGCACAATCTCCCTATGCAGAACATTTCGGCGGCAATCTCCAGGTGGTGAACATGCACGGGTTACTACAACCGGATGATTTTTATGAGCTGGATCTTCACATCCGTGCCAGTGGGCACCAAAAAGTGGCGGAACGACTGTGGCAACAGATGTCTGGCAAATCATCCGATAGCCGGTGAAAAGCGGGCTATTCTTTGTACGTATTTCCCAATCATATCAAATTCGATATTGACGGTTGTACCCACAACGATAGATTGGATACTGGTGTTTTCGAATGTATAGGGAATAATAGCTACCGAAAATTCGTCTTCGGTCACGTTGAATAGGGTGAGGCTAATACCATTCAGACTGATAGAACCTTTTTCGATAACAAGGGTGGTGAAGGATGCCGGAAAACGGAACCGGAATTCCCAGCTGCCATTGCGGTCTTCCCGGCCGATACAGGTTGCTGTAGCGTCTACGTGGCCCTGCACGATATGACCGTCCAATCGGCCCTGGAAAGAAAGGCATCTTTCAAGATTGACCAGGTCGTTTGCCTGCCAGTCGCCAAGATTCGTCTTTTCGAGGGTTTCGGCGATCGCGGTCACCCGGTATTGATCGCCGCGAATTTCCTCAACCGTCAGACAGACACCGCTGTGTGACACGCTTTGGTCAATTTTTAATTCGTGAGAAAGTGGAGAGGATATCCAAAAAGTACGATTAGTTCCTTGTTGATCAATTGATTCGATCCGGCCTACTGCTTCAATGATTCCTGTAAACATGTAACAAAAGTCGGTTTTTAACGGGAAATCTTGTTCTGTTATAAAAATACTGTTATCTTCGCAGCCCCAAAAGCATTTAAAGGAGGTATATAATTATGCTGATTATCGATTCAAAAGATTGCGAAAATATTGACAAAGCGCTCAAGAAATACAAGAAGAAGTTTGAAAAAGCTAAAATCCTGTTGCAACTGAGAGAGCGTCAATCGTATACCAAGCCATCGGTCCGCCGTCGTGGCCAGGTGCTGAAAGCAATCTACAAGCAGAAGATTGCCAGTGGACAGATCGAAGGATAATTCGTTCATTCTGAATAGCATATTAAGTAGCTGCAAAGTTTTACACTTTGCGGCTATTTTTGTTATATAACGTCTTTCTGACTGGCGCATGATGCCGATAAGTTCCCCGATCGGCTAAAATAGAGGGCTGTTAATACCAAACAGCACTAATCATGGTCTTTTAGTTGAAACTTCCCTTGTCTCTTACATTTTGCTGCCTTGATCTAGTGCTCGAATGCTCCCTCAATAAGTCAGCCGAAGGTTGGGATAAACCATCTGCTGGTACCGGAAATAGCGGCTGAACGCTTTTCCCGCATTCATTACGCGTAAACAACATTACTTTTACTGCATGCTGGACATGTATTTCCCGTTTTTTCCGATGTGGGAGATGCTGTGCAACCTGGTCGAATTCGCGGTACATAGATGCCCGGATACGACAGGTAATCGGGTCTTATTGTATATAAGTCTGTAAAACGACAATTTATGGCAACGAGCAGTTTTGATGCCCTCGACGCATTTATCAAATACCTCCAAGGCGAGAAGCGTTATCCCGACAATACAATCATAGCTTATAGGTTTGATTTAGAGGAATTTGCGAAGCACTTGCGCGAAAAAGAGGAATTAGGCAACCCCCAGCTCAGTGAGATTGCCACATATATGGTGCGCAACTGGCTGGCCAGCCTGAAAGAGCGCGGCAAGTCTGCACGTTCTATCAATCGTAAGATATCCTCGCTCAAATCTTTCTTCAAATACCATCTCCGGATCGGCAGCATTGCGAAGACGCCCATGAGCGGTGTCATCAGTCCCAAAGTAGGTAAGCGACTGCCGCAGTTTGTGGCGCAGCCGGATATGCTCGTTTTGCTGGCCGAAACCGAATTTCCTGCTACCTTTAAAGGGCAAACAGATAAGCTGATCCTGTCTATTTTTTACCAAACCGGGATGCGCTTGTCGGAGCTGATCAACTTACAGGAGAGCCAGGTAAATGAGGCGTCAAACACACTCAAAGTCCTGGGAAAAGGAAATAAGGAAAGAATTATACCGGTACATGTGACGCTCATGGAGGCTATCCGGCAGTACAAGGACCAAAAGAGAGTGGTTTTAGAACGTCCGGACACCGGTGTGCTGCTGGTCAATAAAAAGGGGCAGCCTTTTAAACCCACAGAGGTATATCGCATAGTGAATGGATGGTTGAAGAAGGTCACTACGATCGATCAGAAAAGTCCCCATATACTTCGCCATACTTTTGCCACCCACCTCATGAACAACGGCGCAGACCTGAATGCCGTTAAGGAACTATTGGGGCATGCCAGTCTGGCGGCGACACAGGTCTACACACACAATACCATCGAGAAGTTGAAGGATATCTATAAGAAGGCCCATCCCAAAGCCTGAGTCACCGATTTATAGGAGTATCATGGAGCTACAAATTTGTTAAGAGTTCGATATAGGCGAACACTGTTGCTATAAGCTTGTTTGGGGATAGAAGAACCAAATTTATTCAATGAAAGCAATAACAAATTAATGGTGAAACACGTTATCAAATTGCTGCTTCAGGGTTGAAATTTAATTTGGATAGAAATTGATGCTTTATTAACTTCATAGAGATCAAAAAGCATTGGCCTATGTAGCAGTATTACCCCCAAAGATCTTTATTTATTGTTCACAGTTAAAATGCGATTGTATGAACGTCAACATTCAGACCGTGCGTTTTACTCCCGATGTAAAACTGGTAGATTATGTTAACAAAAAAGTGCAAAAACTCAACACATTTCATGACCGCATTATCAAGGTAGATATTTACCTGAAGTTGGATAATGTTGTTCATAATATCAAGGATAAAATCGCAGAGATACGAGTGCAGATCCCCCGATATCAGTTCTTTGTTAAAGCTTCCTCCAAGTCATTCGAAGAGTCTTTTGACAATGCACTGGAATCCCTGGTCAACCAGGTAAAAAGAAAAAAAGAAAAACAAGCAGCCTAAAAGAATTGAAGCTGCCCCAATTACGGGGCAGCTTTTTTTATTGGTACAAGTCCCATCTACTATCCGAGTACCTTCTTTGGATTTTACATGCCCTCTACGGCTATGCTTACGTTCTTTATAGCCTGCAAGCTAATTCCTCCCTTTGTTGCCAGAGCAAATTCCTCAACTGACCGGCGATCTCTAAATGGGTATTCATGTCGGTATAGAACCGGCTCATTGGCTTATTGATATTGCCGCCCCTCCATATGCGCTACAAGGAAGACTGACACGCTTCCCGGTAAAAGGCTTTTTCTATAGTCTGTCTGTGTTGCTGATGCTTTATGCAAGGCACGGTATGATGGCGTACTACTGGTAGTAAAGCCGGTTCTTTCTTAGCCGTCCCTGATGTTTTACGCTCGGGGTTGATGCAGTCCTCGTAACTGTCCTACATACAAAATGCTTTTATTCTCATAGTTGAGATAGGTAATATCAAGTGTGCTTGTAGGTTAGCGCTGCGTGGATCGGGCTCTTTTACCAATAATTCTAAGTACGCCGGGCGAAGTATAGTGGGCGTCTGGTGTAGCGTGCGGGGACAAAAGATATAGAGCACTTATAGAGTCCTTATAGAGCACATATAGAGATCGTACCCGAAGGTCATCCGTGGGGTATTCGTATCGTACCCGCGGAACATCGATACCCTGGTTGCCACCTGCGGTGATCAGCGTGTCGCCGTCCGCTTGCCACCGCATTGCCTGTGTTTTGTACCCGGATTGCCTACGGATTGCCTACGGATTGCCTGCGCGCTCAATGAGAACAGGCAGTACGTCTAAGGAGCGTAGGCAATCCGGAAACCTTCGCCGGGCAGTCAAAAGGACCTGAGATTAGGGAAGCAGGGGGCTCCGGTTTAGCAGTAGTTGGCATAGCGCATACTGGTGATGGAGCCTTTAGGGCTGACCCGACGCTGCAAAACGGAAGGAGTAGAAAATCTTGTAAATGCGGTCTGGCGTGGATCGGGGCGGAAGGATACCGATTGCAGCAAATTTTATTGCGGCAGATTTCCAATTAAAACTATTTTGGACGGAGAAAAACAATATCTTGCGGCCGAATTCAGGAGAGATCCTACGAATTCGACAGCTTCTTTTTCATACCGGGCAATCAATGATGCAAAGGATTGAAAATAAGCAAAAAAAAATCGAAACAAAGTTTTGCTATTTAACAAATTCGGTTACCTTTGCCTTCCCAAAAAAATAGCAGGGTATCAGTGAGAGATGGGAAAGTTCTTTAGGATGTTGACTGTCAGGTTGTTTCCATCAATCAACAATGTATACAGGCCACTTTAGCTCAGCTGGTAGAGCAACTGATTTGTAATCAGTAGGTCGTTGGTTCGATTCCGACAAGTGGCTCAACGCAGATCCTGGCGATCGGCTAACTCGGGAGTGAAAATGAACGAGCTCAAATAGTCAGGGTTTTCAATAGGGCAGATTCCAGAGCGGCCAAATGGGGCGGACTGTAAATCCGCTGTCTTTCGACTTCAGAGGTTCGAATCCTCTTCTGCCCACCAACCGCCGCCCGCCAAAGCAATATGTCTCGGCGGGCAATTTGGTTAGAAAGATCTTTAGATACCGTCGACAGATTTCATGACGGATGCAAGCGGGAGTAGCTCATTTGGTAGAGCGATAGCCTTCCAAGCTATAGGTGGCGAGTTCGAGCCTCGTCTCCCGCTCAGGCAGGAAAACGGTAAACAGGTTACCACAAATAGCCTCCTTGGCTATAGGTGGTCCCGACGAATGTCGGGAAGCCTCGTCTCCCGCTCAGGTAGTAAAGGGTTTTTATCCTGACTATCGAATGAAAGTCAACGCAGAAGGATAAGCAGTACAAACTGTTAATTCATGAAAGCCTGACTTCAATGACTGAGAAGCCGTTGTAGCTCAGGGGTAGAGCACTTCCTTGGTAGGGAAGAGGTCGTGAGTTCGATTCTCACTAACGGCTCAGTTCTTTAGAAATTGTAACACTGACAAGGTGCTGTTTATCACAGCGCCTGTTTGTGAGAGGAGTAGGATCCCGTAAGTAATTTGGGAAAGAAGTAGAAATGTGCGATGCAGCAGGTACCGTAAGTATCGGGAGTTGCAGACTACATAAAAAACAAAAATTGTAAAACCACACAACTAAAAACAGATAACGATGTCAAAAGAGACTTTTAAGAGGGATAAGCCTCACGTTAACGTTGGTACCATCGGTCACATTGACCACGGTAAAACTACACTTACTGCTGCTATCACCACTATCTTGTCTTCAAGAGGTATGGCGCAAGCGAAGAAATATGATGAAATTGATGCTGCTCCTGAAGAAAAAGAGCGTGGTATCACCATCAACACCGCTCACGTGGAGTACCAAACGGCTAATCGTCACTATGCACACGTTGACTGTCCTGGTCACGCTGACTATGTGAAGAACATGATTACCGGTGCTGCTCAGATGGACGGCGCTATCCTGGTTGTGGCGGCTACAGACGGTCCTATGCCCCAAACAAAAGAGCACATCCTGCTGGCTCGTCAGGTAGGTGTTCCCCGTATGGTGGTTTTCATGAATAAAGTTGACCTGGTTGATGATCCAGAGTTATTGGAACTGGTAGAAATGGAAATCCGTGAGCTGCTCAGCTTCTACGGTTTCGACGGTGACAATACACCTATCATCAAGGGTTCTGCAACTGGCGCTCTGGCTGGTGAAGACAAATGGGTTAAGCAAATCGACGAGCTGATGGAAGCTGTTGATACTTACATCCCCCTGCCTCCCCGTCCTGTTGATCAGCCGTTCCTGATGAGTGTGGAAGACGTGTTCTCTATCACTGGTCGTGGCACTGTTGCTACTGGTCGTATCGAGCGCGGTCGTATCAAGGTAGGTGAAGCTATCGAGATCGTAGGTCTGATGGACGCTCCCCTGTCTTCTACTGTAACAGGTGTGGAAATGTTCCGCAAACTGTTGGATGCTGGTGAAGCTGGTGACAACGCCGGTCTGCTGCTCCGCGGTATTGAAAAGACTCAGGTTCGTCGTGGTATGGTACTGGTTAAGCCCGGTTCTATCACTCCGCACACTGAATTCAAAGGCGAAGTTTACGTACTGAGCAAAGAAGAAGGTGGCCGTCACACTCCATTCTTCAACAAATACCGTCCTCAGTTCTATTTCCGTACAACAGACGTAACTGGTGAGTGCGAACTGCCAGCTGGTACTGAAATGGTGATGCCTGGTGATAACACTTCACTGACTGTAAAACTGATCCAACCCATCGCGATGGAGAAAGGTTTGAAGTTCGCTATCCGTGAAGGCGGTCGTACAGTAGGTGCTGGTCAGGTTACCGATATCATTAAATAAGCCAACACTTTTCCCCCTCAAAAGGGTTGAGTATGAAAGCTTAACTGTATATTTGTAAAGTACCTGGACCATTTGGTTCAGGTACTTTCTTCTAAAGCTGAAGTTCTTTGCATATCCCGTAAGCTTGTTCTAATCAATTGATTAGAGTGTTTCGGGGCAAATATTAACACACGGGCATGGTGCAACGGTAGCATACGGGTCTCCAAAACCTTTGATCTGGGTTCGAATCCTAGTGCCCGTGCTAATAAATTTGATAGAGCAGTATTTGAAACACCGGATAACCGAACTGGTCATCTACATTTCTTTCAAATCACCTAATCTTCAGGTTATCAATTGTTATTATGAACAAAGTAACAACCTACTTCCAGGAGTCTTACAGAGAGTTGCTGGAGAAAGTCACCTGGCCAACCTGGGCCCAGCTGCAGCAATCAACCATGATTGTGTTGGTAGCCACACTGCTCATCACTGCAATCGTTTGGGTGATGGACCTTGCTGCTCAGTCAGGCCTTAAATTTATCTATTCATTATTTAAGTAATGGAGAATCAAACTATTCAACAACAGGAAACTAAGTGGTATGTGCTCCGCGTGGTGAGTGGAAAAGAGCGCAAGGTAAAGGAGTACCTGGACAAGGAGATTTCCCGTGGCGGATGGGGAGAGGTTGTAAAGCAAGTGTTCCTTCCGGTAGAGAAAGTCTACAAAGTGCAGAACGGAAAGAAGGTAATGCGTGAAAGGAACTATTATCCTGGTTATGTAATGATCGAAGTTACCGAAGGCAAACTGTCCGACGATCTTCGTGAAGCAATAAAGAATACTACCAACGTTATACATTTCCTCGGAAAGGAAAATCCTATCGCCCTTCGTAAAGCAGAAGTGAACAAGATGCTGGGCAAAATGGATGAAATGGCAGAAGCGGGTGGTGTATCCATGATCGAGCCATTCATCGTTGGCGAAACCATCAAGATCATCGAAGGACCATTCAACGACTTCAACGGTATCATCGAAGAAGTAAACGACGAGAAGAAGAAACTGAAAGTAACAGTGAAGATCTTCGGTCGCTCAACACCAGTAGAATTGAACTACATGCAGGTTGAAAAACTTGCGTAAGCAATATCAATAGATTGAAAAAGCCGCAATCTTGTTTGCGGCTTTTTTGTGTCTGTACCTGAGCAAGGAAGCAACTTGCTCGCAAACTGAATACGGTCAGGCGCCAGCGGCCAACAGCAAGCCCTTGCAGGCTATGAACCCGGATACACTGCCGTCACTGCATAAACATAAAAAAGCCCGCCAACAACCGGTTGACGGGCTTAAATACTATTAGCAGGATATATCCTTAGCGATTATCGTCTTCATCGTCATCATCATCATCGTCGTCATCTGCGGGTTCTGCTGATGGCTCGTCATCCTCTTCTTCGATGTCCACATCGATATCGTCATCAGTATCGACATCAGTGTCTGTATCGGCATCATCATTGTCTGGAGTAGGCTCGTCATAAGCAGCTTCCGGCGTTACGACGATTTCGTCCACAATGATTTCTTCTTCAATGATAGCCGGGCTTGCCTTTTTAGGAGCTGGCTTGCTGGCTGTTTTCTTTTTAGGAGCAGCTTTCTTAGCGGCCTTTTTGGGGGCTACCTTCTTGGCTGCTTTTTTAGGAGCTGCTTTCTTAGCTGCTTTCTTTGCTGCCTTTTTTGGAGCCGCTTTTTTGGCTGCTTTTTTAGGAGCTACCTTTTTAGCTGCTTTTTTTGCCGCCTTCTTAGGGGCCGCTTTTTTAGCTGCTTTCTTCGCTGCTTTTTTAGGAGCGGCTTTCTTCTTGGTGACTTTCTTCAAGGCTTTTTTAGCTGCTTTTTTGGCGGCTTTTTTCGGAGCCGCTTTTTTAGCAGCTTTTTTGGGAGCAGCCTTCTTTTTAGGCGCTACCTTTTTAGCTGTTTTTTTCTTTGCTTTGGCCATAGTGTGATATATTTTTTTAGTTGTTCGTGAAAGACATTGCAGCAACTTGCAATTCAATGCAAAAGCTACGTAGAAAAATTCAAAAAATAAAAATTCATAAGAAGTTTGCCCCTTAATAACAAGCAAGTTACCTCCATTTTGTGCCTCTAACGGCAAAATAAGCCCGCATAGCAGTCAGCAAGGGTGTAATTTTGCCCCTTCTCCCGCAGAGGGAAAAAGATTTGTTTCTCCCCGTATTTTCCCTAACTTTGCGTCCCCAATTATAAGTTCTTTTAAGTCCCATGTACCATGGGATAGAGGAATTTGGGAGACTAAGTACTGGCAATCAGCCCGGAACGGTCGTTTGAACCAATAAATCATAGTAAAATGGCTAAAGAAATTACCGGCTTCGTAAAGCTACAGGCAAAAGGTGGTCAGGCCAACCCTGCACCTCCCATCGGTCCTGCTCTCGGTTCCAAAGGTATCAATATCATGGAGTTCTGTAAGCAGTTCAACGCCCGTACACAAGACAAAATCGGAAAAGTACTCCCGGTTTTAATCACTGTCTACTCCGACAAGTCCTTCGAATTTGTCATCAAAACTCCTCCCGCTGCAGTTCAGTTATTGGAAGCTGCCAAGCTGCAAAGTGGTTCTAAAGAACCCAATCGTAGCAAGGTTGGTAAAGTAAACTGGAGCCAGGTTGAGGCGATCGCCAAAGATAAAATGCCTGACCTGAATTGCTTCACCCTGGAAAGTGCTATGAAAATGGTGGCTGGTACAGCCCGTAGCATGGGAATTACAGTTGATGGTAATGCTCCCTGGGAAAATTAATTCATTACTGTCTTCGCAGTAATGCGGGGGCTTCCTTAAAACTGAATGACAATGGGTATCGTTAAAAAAAGAAAAGCGGTAGACGCTAAGATCGATAAAAACAAAGTGTATTCACTGAAAGAAGCATCTTCTATCGTAAAGGATGTGAATGCCACTAAATTTGACTCTTCTGTAGACCTTCACATCCGTCTGGGTGTTGACCCCAAGAAAGCCGACCAGGCTATCCGCGGTACAGTGATCCTGCCTCACGGTACAGGTAAAACTAAACGCGTGCTTGTACTCTGCAACCCCGACAAAGAAGCTGATGCGAAGAATGCAGGCGCTGATTATGTTGGTCTGGACGAATTCATCCAAAAGATTGAAGGCGGCTGGGTAGATGTAGACGTAATTGTAGCTACTCCTTCTGTAATGCCTAAGATTGGTAAACTGGGTAAGATCCTCGGTCCCCGTAACCTGATGCCCAACCCCAAAACAGGTACTGTTACCAACGACGTAGCAGCAGCTGTTAACGAGGTAAAAGGTGGTAAGATCGCGTTCAAAGTTGATAAAGCCGGTATCATTCACGCTTCGATCGGCCGTATCAGCTTCAGCCCCGAAAAGATCACAGAGAACAGCACTGAGCTGATCAATGCGATCATCAAGGCTAAGCCATCTTCTGCAAAAGGTACTTACCTGAAGAGCGTTTTCATGGCAACTACCATGAGCCCTTCAATCCCAGTAGATACCAAATCTTTAATCAACTAAATTGAATAACGCGTTCGTGGGCTGTGTACCTGAAAAGGGAAAGAGCTGACAACGAAAACATCTAAAAATTTGCGTTATGACAAAGCAAGAAAAAAATGAAGTGATTGGCGCATTGAAGGAAAAATTCTCTCAATACAACAACTTCTACATCACCAATACTGAATCTCTTACTGTTGCACAAGTAGGCAAACTCCGCCGCGTTTGTTTCAATAAGAACGTGGAAATGAAAGTTGCCAAGAACACCCTGATCAGAAAGGCACTCGAAAGCCTGGATGAAAAGCGTTATGCTGGTGTGTTCGATTCTCTGAATGGTGTTACAGCCATCCTGTTTAGCGAAAACGCTAAAGAACCTGCTCTGATCATTTCTGACTTCCGCGCAGCCGGTAAGGTTGGTAAGAAAGAAGAAACAAGGCCCGTTCTGAAGGCAGCCTTCATCGACGGTGACGTATTCGCTGGCGACGATCAACTGGCTACCCTGACTGCCCTGAAGAGCAAGAACGACCTCATTGGCGAGATCATCGGATTGCTCCAGTCTCCTGCCAAGAATGTTATCAGCGGCCTGAACGCTGGCAACAAACTCGCTGGCCTCGTGAAAGCCCTGGAAGACAGAGCTCAATAATTAAACTTGCAAGACTTGTGGCCTGATCCGCAAAGATCAGGTCGCTCGTTTCAAGATACACCCAAGTCTTCGGGTATGTGAAGACAAATTAAATTACCTCCGCCGGAGTGAGGGTTGTGATAAACAGCCCGATCCATGAAGGCGGTTTCAAAACGAAGTAAAATGGCAGATTTAAAATCATTTGCAGAACAACTGGTTAACCTGACAGTTAAAGAAGTTAACGAACTCGCTAAGATCCTGAAAGAAGAGTATGGTATCGAGCCTGCTGCTGCTGCTGTAGTTGCTGGTCCTGGTGCTGGTGCTGCTGCTCCTGCAGTAGAAGAAAAAACTGCTTTCAACGTTATCCTGAAAAACGGTGGCGCTAACAAACTGAACGTAGTTAAGATCGTTAAGGATCTGACTGGTCTCGGTCTGAAAGAAGCTAAGGATCTGGTAGACGGCGCTCCTAAGGCCGTTAAAGAAGGTATCAGCAAAGCTGATGCTGACGCTCTGGCTGCTAAGCTGAAAGAAGCTGGTGCTGAAGTTGAAATCAACTAATCAGGTTTCCTGCTAGATAATTACCCCGGTCATCGACCGGGGTTTTTTGTTTTATACCGCCAGCATCGCAGGCGGCAACCTGGGGCAGGTCTCATCGTTATAGTGACCGCTATTTCCTCCCTTTCTCAATAGAATGGGTAACTGCCCCTTTACCTGCCAACCTCAAAATGGAACGGTTTCGTAAACTTATTTTGCAAAATCGGTTTAGTTGCTTAATATTGAAATGCCCTCCCGATCCTCTATGTACGTGCAACATAAAAGACACTTTATCAGTGCCTTAGCGACTTATTGTGATTCCCCGACTCTAACCAAGTGCAACTATAACAGTACTGGCTAACCCCGGCTATAAAGCTGATGATGAACTACTAACGATTGAGCAGCATGGCTTTCCCTCGACTGTTGACAGCCTCGTACTGAACAGGCTTGTTCACCAAATTTACACTGCATATGAAAAAGGTTCATTCCGGCTTCATGCAGGGAGGGATGATGCTTCTCCTCCTGCTTCTCTCTTCTACCTTCACATTTTCTCAGGTCAAATCGATTTCAGGTAAAGTCACAGACGCAAAAGACAACAGCGCACTGCAAGGTGTATCCGTCCAGGCCAAAGGAGGGTCGGCTGTGACCCAAACGGATGGCAACGGGTTATTCCGCCTCGAAGTACCGCAAAGCACCACCGTACTTGTTTTCACCTTCGTAGGGTATGATCGGCAGGAAGTGCCGATTGGGGCCTCCAATGTAGTCAACGCCTCCTTATCTGCCACCAACCAGGCAATGCAGGATGTGGTAGTGATCGGTTACGGTACGCAACGGAAAACGGATCTTACGGGCGCCGTCGGTTCCGTTAAGGCATCCCAATTGGCCGAGCGGCCTGCTGTATCGCTCAACCAGGCGCTGGCCGGTAGGATACCCGGGGTGCAGGTCAATACCAACTCGGGACGGCCCGGTGGGCAAAGCAACGTACGTATTCGTGGCTTCAGTTCGATCAACACGTCCAACAACCCGCTGTATGTAATCGATGGGGTGATCATTCCCGTAGGAACACAAACGCAGAACAGTAGCGCGATCGACTACATCAATCCCAATGATGTGGCGTCTGTGGAAGTACTGAAAGACGCATCCGCCACAGCCATCTATGGAGCTCGTGGTGCCAATGGCGTCATCCTGGTCAGTACCAAACGGGGTAGCACGTCAGGAGGCAGAATTACTTACGACATGGAGTTGAGCGTTCCCACCATAGGGCCACATAGGGTGGAAATGCTGGATGCCAAAGAGTACGTAGCCGTAGAAGATTTGGCGTACGATAATATTAAGGTATACGATCCCCAAGGTTGGGCAGCGGGCAACTACGCTTCCACACAAGATCCACGTGTGAAACGCAAGAACATACCTTCTTTATTTGATGCCAACGGCAATCCCTTGTACAACACGGATTGGCTGAAGGAGTCTACCCAGAACAAGCTTTCACAAAATCACCAGGTATCGTTTTCCAATGGTAATAGCGATAACAACTATGGCGTATTTCTCGGATACCGTGATGACAATGGACTGTTGTTGAACTCTTACCTCAAGCGTTATTCGGGCAGGTTTGTATTCGATAGTAAGATCAAAAGCTGGCTTAAGGTAGGCGGAACACTCAGCTACAATAACCAGAAGGAAAATATCGTAGACCAGGGAACGGGTGGCTTGAACTCCGTTCGGATGATCACCGAGTCATTCCCTTTCCTGCCTGTTAAATATCCTAATGGTAAATGGGCTGATAATGCAGACTATCCGGATGCGGAAGGAGGATCCAATCCGGTACACATCATGAACGAGCGAAAATTCAATATGGTGACCCAAACAACGTTGGGTAATGTATACGCCAATCTTTACCTGGCAAAAGGACTGGAGTTGAAGACCGTGCTGGGTGCCTATGTGGGAACCAGAAATATAACTGAATACAACGGACGAACCTTGTCCAACATCTCCCTCGATCAACGGGGAACTGCCAACGTTTCCAATGGCCGTGAATCGTATTGGTCATCGGAAACCTACCTTACTTACAATAAAAAGGTGCGGCAGAATGATGAGTTTACCGGCCTGTTGGGTATAGGCTGGCAGGAGACGAATATCTATAACTTCGGGGTAGGAGCGGAGAACTTTTCAACCGACTACTTCGAAACCAATTTTCTGGGTGCAGCCAGCAAACCGTTGCCCGGAAGTTCTGGCAGATCGAGGTTTGCTTTCAACTCCTATTTCGGGCGGTTTAACTACGTGATGAACGACAAATATCTCTTTACGGTAACAGGTCGTATCGATGGCTCATCGAAATTCGGCGACAACCATAAATATGCCTTCTTTCCCTCTGCAGCCGTTGCCTGGAGAGCTTCTTCGGAAGAATTCCTGCGCAATAGCAATGTAGTATCCAACCTGAAGTTTAGGGCAAGTATAGGAGCTACCGGCAACTCGGAGGTTCCATCCTATTCTTCATTGCCCTTGCTGGCTTCGGATTATGCAGCCATCATCAACAATACCCGGACGGCTGGTGTTGGGCTTGGCCGTTTGGGCAACCCCGACCTGAAATGGGAGAAAACGGCGCAATATGATTTCGGTGCTGAATTGGGTTTGTGGGGCAACCGGGTTATGATCGAAGCAGATATCTACTACCGCAAAACAACAGATATGTTGTTGAATGCGCCCGTACCACGTACCACCGGATATCCTTCCATCTACCGGAATATTGGCAGTATGGAAAACAAGGGACTCGAATTGTCATTGGGAACAGTCAATATCAGCAATGCCAACTTCAGCTGGACCAGCGCTCTCAACTGGTCAATGAACAAAAACAAGGTACTTGCGCTGGCAACGCCTGCTGACATCTTTGGCGTCGGTAATCCCAACTTCACCAACCAGACGGGCATCATCAGGGTAGGGGAGCCAGTAGGTTCTTTCTGGGGTCTTACCCGGTTGGGTACCTGGGCGACCAAAGACGCCGGCGAAGCAGCCAAGTTCAACAGCTATCGGGGCGGCAAGCCCATCTTGCCAGGAGATATCAGGTACCTCGATGTCAACGGCGACTACGCGATCAATGATGCAGACAGAAGTATTATAGGAAATGGCAATCCGGATGGGTGGGGTAGTTTCTTCAATACATTCAAATACAAGAACCTTGAATTGACAGTGGAGCTGCAGTATGTGTACGGGAACGATGTATTGAATATGACGAAGCACTCAGGGGAGGACCGTCAGGCCCTGGCCAATAGTTTCAGGTCGGTATTGAATGCCTGGACACCAACCAACGAAAGCACCGATATCGCAGCCATCAGGAATAGCAAGGCTGGTTACGTGACCAATGTTGATACACACTGGATGGAAGACGGATCTTTTTTACGGGGCAGGAACTTGTTGCTAGCCTATACATTTGACCAGTCATTGCTCAAAAGGTGGTACCTCAACAAATTGAGGGTCTACGCTTCCGTCCAGAACTTCTTCCTGGCGACCAAGTTCAGCGGCAATGATCCGGAAGTAACCACGTATGGGCAACCATTTGCGCAGGGACAAACGTTCTTCGATTATCCTAAGCCAACCACTTATACAGTGGGCATCAATGTTGGCCTGTAATATTCCTCATCCAAAAGATTGTCAATATGAAATACTCAATAAAGCAATACGGTTTTATATTATTCATGGCACTGCTGATGCTTGCGGGGCAGTCCTGCAACAAATTCCTGGAAGAAAGCAATGACCCTTCCAATCTGAGTCCCGATAACTATTACACCTTACCGGAGCATGCAGATGCGGCGGTAGCTGCTGCCTATGCCCGGACACGATTTATCGGTGAGGGTGCAGGCATTTTCGTGCAGAATTTTTCTATGCTGGAAGTAGTGACAGGCACGTCTAGGACGGAAACGGCGCAGAACTCGGATCTGAATAACCTGGTTGGCATGGTTTACAATGGTGACAACCTGCTGATCAGTAACTGGTGGAATGGGCTGTACAATGTGATCGCACAAACGAATCTGGTTCTTGAAAAAGTGCCTCCGATCGATATGGAGGAAGCCAGAAAGAAAAAAGTATTGGGCGAGGCACGTTTTCTGCGGGCCTGGGCTTATTTCTATGTGGTACGGCTATGGGGCGATGTGCCATTGTTGGTGAAACCCATCTACAGCTCGGCCGACAGCAGTTTTTCTCCCAAGCGAACCAGCATACAGGCAGTATACGACCTGATTGTAGCTGACCTCATCAGTGCCGAAGGTGCAGGACTGCCCTGGACCGATGCCAGCGGAAAGGCTTCACTGGGAGCAGTTAAAGCACTATTGGCTGAGGTATACCTGAATATGGCGGGGCAGCCATTGAATAAGGGCGCTGCTTACTATACACTGGCAGCCAATAAGGCCAAAGAGGTGATCACCAACGGCTCGTTTAGTCTGTTTGCCAGTTATGCCGACCTGCACTCGTTGGCGCAGGAAAACAAAGGTGAACATATGTTTCAGATCCAGTACCTGGCATCGGTTGCCGGAAACCCGATGCAGGCGGTGTTGCTTCCCAATTTCAAGGGCATTTCAGCCTATGGTACCGAAGTTGGCAGCACAGTACCCACTCCCGCCTTTTATGCTTCTTATGAAGCCGGAGATGCACGTACGGTGGACAGGCAGGGGATGTATTACACCTCCTATTACACGGAAGGCAACGGTGTGTTGAAGAACCTTGGAGCGCCGTATATCTTCAAGCACTTCGATGTGGTGGCCAATGGAACCTTTGGCGTGGCCGGCACTACGCAAAGTGATCTGAACTGGCCGCAGATCCGCTATGCTCAGGTTTTACTGACCTATGCCGAGGCGCAGAATGAATCGGCCGCTGCCCCCAATACAGATGCCTGGAATGCATTGAAGGCGATCCGCGACAGGGCTAAATTAGTAACGCCTGCCTTGGGGACTTTTAACACGGCTAGTTTTCGCCAGGCCGTTTGGAGAGAGCGCTGGCATGAACTCTGTTATGAGGGCATTACCTGGTTCGATATGGTTCGTTTGCGGAAAGCCTATAAGGAAAGCACGAATTCGTTTGAAGATTTCACAGGTCACGTGTTTGCTGACAACAATGCCAAACTGCAGGATAAGCATTTATTATTTCCTATTCCGACGGCTGAGATCAGAAATAATCCCAATCTTCGGCCGCAAAATCCAGGCTATCCAGAATAACGTGTCATAAATACATAAATGAAATTATTAGGGCCGGCCAGAAATCCCAGGATTTCTGGCCGGTTTTAAATTGGTTGGAAAGGACTAGATTAGCAGTTTATAACCATCGCTGACTTTTATGAAAAGAGTTTCACTGAAAGATATTGCCAAAATGGTCGGGGCCTCGCCATCGACGGTATCGTTTATCCTGAATGGGAAGGCCAGTCAGATGCGGATCAGCGATGAGTTGAAGAATAAAGTGTTGGCAACCGCCAAGAAAATGGGATATCAGCCCAATCAGGTGGCGGTCAGTTTGCGTACTGGTCAGACAAAGATCCTTGGTTTGCTGGTGGAAGATATTTCTAATAGTTTTTTTGCCTCACTGGCCAAGACGATAGAGCTTGAGGCGGAGGAGTTTGGTTATAAGGTGGTTTACTCCAGTACAGAGAACAATAGTAAGCGGGGAGTGGAGTTATTGCGCATGCTTACCCAGCGGCAGGTAGATGGATACCTGATTACGCCAACGGTCGGGATGGAGGAGGATATTGAAATGATCGTTCGACATAAAAAGCCGCTGGTATTGATGGACCGTTATTTTCCGGGCATCGATACAGCTTTTGTGCAGGTGGATAACGCGGGCGCTGTTAAGAAGGGAATGGAACACCTGGTCAACAAAGGGTATAAAAAGATAGCCTTCATAACGATCGATTCCGGTATGATCCAGATGAAGCAACGGGAGGAGGCGTACACAGAAGCAATCAGCCGTAGCGCGGAGCAAAAGAAAAAACTGGTCCTGAAGGTAAATTTTGCCGGGGGCCGGGAATTGGCGATTGATCAGATTACGGAATTTTTGAAGAAGAATAATCCAGATGCGGTATTCTTTGCGACCAACTACCTTGGCATTTTGGGGTTGGAAAGTATTCGGGCTATTGGCCTGTCGATACCCACTGATCTGGCAGTGGTTTGTTTTGATGACAATGATATTTTTCGATTACATCTTCCGGGCATAACTGTACTACAGCAGCCGGTGGAGGCGATAGCCCGCACCGCTATTCATATCTTGATGCAGCAACTTGGTAACAATAAGATAGCTCTCAAAAAAAATCAGGTACAGCTTGCAGCGAACTTTATCTCCAGGGAGTCTACGTAAAAGCTGGTTTTGTTAACAATCTGTTTTATTTCTTTTGCAAAATCGGTTTAGTTGCGTAATATTGGCCCGTATTTTTACGTTTTCGAATCCTTATCCGCTCCGTTACTCAGAAAGAGACCTTAGTTCTATTTTTTTTTACTGTATAGCTAAAACGTTTTAGGATAGTTAGTTATGATAAATCTTTTTCATTCGCTTCCACGTATTTAATGAAGAAGATCTGTCGGCGATTTGTTTTGATGCAATCGCTAAAACGGTTTAGTGAATCGATTGATGACCATTTTCCTGTCGGCTATCGGGTTTATTTAGTCGGGAGGTATTGAAAATAATTCGTAAGAATAACTTTTTAATTAAACAATAAACCCACACAAAACACTTGCGTATGGAAAAGCGACGTTCCAACCTCGTGGGGAGGGGCATGCTTTGTCTACTGACACTGCTATGCCTGTCCTTCACAGCCTTCTCTCAAACGAGAACTGTTACTGGTAGAGTAACCGGTTCGACTGACAATCTCCCACTTCCCGGAGTTACCATTACGGTAAAAGGGACCTCGGTTTCTAAACAATCAGCTGATGATGGTACCTTCTCCATCGATGTTCCTGCGAATGCAACTGCTCTGACCTTTTCTGCAGTGGGTTATGAGTCGCAGGATGTAGTTCTCGGTTCAAGCACGACTATTAACATTGATCTCGCAGTTTCCAACAAATCGCTGGAAAGTGTAGTAGTGGTAGGTTATGGAACCTTGAAGAGAAAAGAAATCACTTCAGCCGTAGCTTCTGTTCGCCCAGATGATTTTCGTCAAAGTGGCGCTCGTAACGCGCTGGACGTTGCTCAAGGTAAGGTAGCAGGTCTGCAAATTACAAGAACCGGTGGTACCAATCCCAACTCTGGTGTAAACATCCAGATCAGGGGTATCAACTCTTTGTCTGCTGGTACTTCCCCACTGATCGTTATTGACGGTATTCCCGGTGGTAACCTGGATCTGTTGCAACAAGATGATATCGAATCGATCGATGTGTTGAAGGATGGTTCTGCAGCCGCTATTTACGGTACCCGCGGTAATGGTGGTGTAATTCTGATCAATACTAAAAAAGGTAAAGCTGGTGTTACCCGCTATGATTACAATGGCTATGCCCGTAAAGAGTTTGTAGCCAGAAAGCCAGAATTCTATTCGGCGGCGGAGCTTCGTGAGCTGATTGCATCCGGTAAACTTGCCGCTGCCCGCGATAATCCAGCCTGGGGAGGTGTAACCACCAATATGTTCGATGAGGTGTTGAATGATAATAATATCACACAATATCATAACCTCGCCATCTCAGGTGGAACACGTAATTCAAGCTACCGCGCCAGCATGTTCTACCAGGACTTGCAGGGTATTGCGCTGGAAAATGGTCGTAAGAACTATGGTGGCCGTTTGAATATCAATCACAGAGGTTTTAACGATAAGTTGACCACTATGATCAACGTAGCTACTAACTTCAATAAAGCAAATTTATTGGGTGGTGGTAACTGGGAAACTATCCTGACAAGGCTCCCAACGCAACCGATCTATAATCCTGATGGGACCTTTTACGAGGATCCTGCAACAACTTCTTCCGCTAACCAGGTTAGTATCCTTAACCAGGAGATGTCTAAGAGGGATCAGCAAACCAGCTCATTGGACGTGAAGTTTACCTTGGACCTATTCAAGGGCTTTAAGGCTTCCATGTTCGGTGCACTGCAAAGAGATATGTATGTTGACAATGCCTATAAAGACATTGCCTCCAGAAGCTCTCAGGTTGGAAATACCAATGGTGTACAGCCCAACGGAACAGGCTATGCCTATAAGGGATCGGTCAATAACAATAACTATGCTTTCGAGCCTACTATTGAGTATTCAACCGTAATCAAGGATAATCACAGCATCAATGCAATAGCTGGTTATAGCTACCGCTATGAAGTAAATGAAAGTTCTGGGTTTGCTAACTCGGGTTATGTAAACGACCTCTATGAGAACAACAACATGGGTGCTGGTGTATATCAGCTTGCTCAACGTTCTTATATGGCTAGCAACAAAAACGATAACACCCTGATCGCATTCTTTGGAAGGGTTAACTACTCTTTCAACGATAAGTATTATGCTCAGGCAATCTTCAGACGTGAAGGTTCTTCTCGCTTTGGTACCAACAACAAGTGGGCAAACTTCCCGGCTCTCTCTGCGGGCTGGAATCTCTCCAAGGAAAACTTCATGGAGTCTGTTTCGTTTGTCGACAACCTGAAACTCAGAGTTGGTTATGGCGCAACCGGAAATACCGGCTTTAGCAACTATGCTTCTCTGGTAACGCTGAGTGGCGGTGGTTTCTACCTGTACCCAGATGGCGTATGGAGACAAACTTATGGCCCAAGCAGAAACCCCAATCCGAACTTACGTTGGGAGAAGAAAAAAGAGATAAATATCGGTCTTGACTTCGGTTTGTTCAAGAACAGACTGACAGGTTCTATCGAAGTTTATCAACGTAGAACCGAGGACCTCCTCGAAACGTACGACAGCCAGCTCCCCGCCTTCATCACAACTAGTGTTTACGCAAACGTAGGTACTATTGAGAATAAAGGTATCGAGCTTACATTGAGCGGTGATGTTGTTCGTTCCAAGAATTTCACCTGGTCTATGGACATTGCTGCCAGCACACAGCGCAATAGAATGGTTAGCTTCTCGAACGACATCTACAAAGGAAACTTCAAAGAGTATGGTGGCATCGGTGGTTATGGAGCCCTGGGTAATGCTATACGGACTGTAGAAGGAGGCCCTCTGGGTTCTTTCTATGGAAAACGTTTTGCAGGATTCGATGCTACCGGTCAATGGTTGTTCTACAAGAGAGACGGTAAAACTACTGTGACTTTTGATAAGATCAATACTTCCAACGATCCCAATACTACAGATTTGGCAGTACTTGGAAACGGTATCCCCAAATTCTATACTTCCTGGACTAACCAATTGCGCTACAAAGGTTTTGACCTGCGTTTGTTCTTTAGAGGTAAATTCGATTACCAGATCCTGAACCTGATGGATATGGCTTATGCTAATCGTACTACCCCTACAAACTTGCTGAAGAACACTTTTGGCAAACATGCTCAATTAAACAACGCCACTGGTAACGTAACTTATCAGTACTCTGATTATTACCTGGAGAATGGTAGCTACCTGAAGCTCGATGAAGTAACTATTGCTTACAACTTCAAGCTGAAGACAAGTTACGTTAAGAACCTGCGTGTTTATTTCTCGGGATCCAACATCGCTACTATCACCAGCTACACTGGTAACGATCCCGATTTCGTAAATGATACCGGTTTAGGTGCTGGTCTCGATGGCCGCGGTCCTTATCCGAGCACAAGATCATTCCTTGTTGGTGTTAACCTCGGATTCTAACAGAGACGAATTAATGAGTATATCAGCCATCCGAGAAGTGTCTCAATGAGTGATATCAAAAAAAAACAATTAGAATGAAACAGGTAAAAAGTATAATAAAATTCTCCTTACTGGCATTGCCGCTGGTAGGTCTTAATTCTTGTACCAAGCTCGATGAGAATGTGTACAGTGAATATATCACCGATAACTACTATAACAATAAGAATGAGGTTCTCTCAGCCGTTTTGAGGCCATACACACACGCCAATGCCTGGATAACTCCTGGTCAAAATGGCTGGTGGCGTTTGAGTGAGCTTTCTGCTGATCAACTGGCCTGGCCCGTAAAGGGAAGGCACGGCCAGGATGGTGGTCAGTGGATTCGCGATCACTACCATACCTGGACAAATGACGGCGAAGAGATTTGGGGACCCTGGCGTTTGATGTGGTGGGGACTTGGACTTTGTTCCGATCCTATCGATAACCTCGAAAAGCGTTCTATAGAGAGCATGAAGATCACGCAAGTTGAGAAGGATGCGTACATAGGTGAGTTGAAGCTGCTGCGTGCATTTCATTACATGCGTTTGATGGATCTTTATGGTAACATTCCCATTGTGAAGCAGGTGGGTGAAAATAGCCCTGCGACACAAAAGCGTGCTGATGTATTTGCTTTCGTCGAAAAGGAGATCAAGGATAACATCAATAACGTACCTAACCTTTCCACTACCATGCTCGGTCGTGCTTCTAAAGCTGCGGGTTATGGAATGTTGGTAGAGCTCTACCTCAATGCTGAAAAGTGGTCTGGAACTGCCCGTTGGGATGATTGCATCGCAGCTTGCGACGCTTTGATCAACAATACAGCTGGTGGTCAAAATGGTGCTATGGCACTGGATCCGAATATCACTGATACGTACAAACCAACCAATAATCTGTCAAAGGAGTTTATCTTCTCCATTGCCTATGATTTCGTAAATGGTAATGGTTGGAAGCCACAATGGACGAGTGATTTTTATCACTTTAACCAACGCTTCATCTATGATGGCACGCATAATGGAAACGATGGTGTTGTAATGATCCCAGGTGTTTATACCAAATTCAAGGACAATGACCTGCGCAAGAAGGAATGGATACTGGCCGGCCCTCAATGGTACCTGACCGATCCTACTAAACCAGTGTTGGGTTCTGAAGAATATGCCAACAAGCAACTCACTTTTGTGGATAGCATTCAGCGTGTTAGCGAAAACAAGACGCAATCTGACATGACACAAGGTGAAGAAAACAGCGGTCTTCGCTTTAACAAATACAAACCTGGCCGTCAAGCTGATGCTACTTACATGAGCACAGATTGGGCTATTTACAGGCTCACCTGGGTTTATTTTGCCAAAGCAGAAGCGTTGATGCGGAAGAATGGGGGAAATGCTACGCAAGCGGCCGTTGATCTGATCAACGAATGTAAAAAGCGTGCTTTCTCAACCGCAGACTGGGCGACTGAAGCGTATACGCCTTCTACTTTGACCTTGGATGAACTGCTGGCTGAAAGAGGCAGAGAGTTTATTTTCGAAGGGTTCCGTCGGCAGGATCTGATCCGTTTCGGTAAATTTACTTCGGCTTCCTGGTGGGATCATACCCCAACCAACGACAAGAACAAAGAGCTGTTCCCCATTCCCAACAGACAACGGGTGCTAAACCCGAACCTCGGGCAAAATGATGGATACTAAAAGCTTACTACGAGCCTGATCCGTACCTGTGGTTAAGGTTCCGTACCGGTTTTTGATACCCGGGCCCTAAAAAGGCCCGGGTATTCTTTTTAACAGGCCGCCTGTATAATATATTTTGCAAAAACGGTTTAGCTGGTTAATTTCGGAGGTCATTTTGAACGTATCTGTCCTTAAACTGTTTTTCTTATATCTTCAATCATGAAAAAGATAATTCAACTGGTCGTTGCCCTTGCCTGTCTAAACACCCTGCAGGCGCAGATTGTAACGCAAGTATCTGATCCTGTAGAATGGATTAACCCGCTGATGGGAACCGATTCGAAAGGAAGCTTATCCAATGGTAATACCTATCCTGCTATCGCTGTACCCTGGGGAATGAACTTCTGGATGCCCCAAACCGGTAATATGGGTAATGGATGGGCTTATACCTATAGCTCTGACAAGATCCGTGGCTTCAAACAAACGCACCAACCGTCTCCCTGGATGAACGATTATGGTCAATTTGCCATCATGCCGGTAACCGGCGGTGTTAAATTCAAACAGGATGACCGCGCCAGTTGGTTCTCGCACAAAGCCGAAGTGGCCAAGCCATATTACTATAGCGTTTATCTCGCGGATTGGGACGTAACTACCGAGATTGCTCCCACTGAAAGAGCTGCTCAATTCCGCTTTACCTTCCCCCAAAACGATAGCTCCTTTATTGCTATCGATGCACTTGACAGAGGATCTTATGTAAAAGTGATCCCTGCCGAAAAGAAGATCATCGGTTATACTACCCGTAACAGTGGTGGTGTACCTGCTAATTTTAAGAACTACTTTGTTATCTATGTTGATAAACCATTCACTGTTACTTACGCCTGGAAAGATAGTGTACTGGTAGCAGGGGCTACCGAGTCTGAAGCAAAGCATGCAGGTGCTGTGATCGGCTTTAAGACCAGCCGTGGTGAAAAAGTAAACCTGCGCGTTGCTTCTTCTTTCATCAGCTACGAGCAAGCCGATATCTCCCTGAAACGTGAGATTGGCAGCGATGCATTCGATGTTACGAAGAACAAGGCCAAGAACGAGTGGAACAAGCAATTGAATCGTATCCTTGTTGAAGGTGGTAGCATCGATCAAACAAGAACTTTCTACTCCTGCTTATACAGGATGCTTCAGTTCCCACAAAAGCATTACGAATTGGACGCCGCGGGTAAGATCGTTCACTATAGCCCCTACAACGGACAGGTATTACCCGGTTACATGTTTGCCGGTACTGGCTTCTGGGACACTTTCCGTGCTTTGTATCCTTTCCTGAACTTTATGTTACCCTCGATCAATAAGGAAATGCAGGAAGGGTTGATCAACGACTTTAAAGAAGGTGGCTTCCTACCCGAGTGGAGCAGCCCCGGCTTTAGAAGCGTCATGGTTGGTAACAACTCTGCTTCTGTAGTGGCGGATGCTTATATCAAGGGCTTACGTGGTTATGATATCAACAAACTGTATGAAGCTTTGCTGCATGGTGCCAACAACGAAGGCCCCATGACTGCTGTAGGTCGTGCAGGTGTAAAATACTATAATGAACTGGGCTATGTTCCTTACGATGTAAAGATCAATGAGAATGCGGCCAGAACACTGGAGTATGCCTATGACGACTTTACCATTTACCAACTTGGTAAAGCACTGGGCCGTCCGAAAGAAGAAACTGACCTGTATGCCAAACGCAGCCAGAATTTCCGGAACCTCTTCGATCCTGAAACCAAGCTGATGCGTGGTAAAAATCAGGACGGTAAATTCCAGTCTCCATTTAATCCTTTCAAATGGGGTGATGCTTTTACTGAAGGCAATAGCTGGCATTATAGCTGGAGCGTATTTCAGGATATTGAAGGGCTGAAGAACCTGATGGGCGGTAATAAAATGTTTGTTGCTATGCTTGATTCCGTTTTCTCCATGCCACCAGTATTTGATGAAAGCTATTATCGTGGCGTAATCCACGAGATCCGTGAAATGCAGATCATGAACATGGGGCAGTATGCTCATGGCAATCAGCCTATCCAGCACATGATCTACCTGTACAACTATGCCGGTGAGCCCTGGAAGACACAGTATTGGATTCGCCGCGTGATGGATCAGTTGTACAAAGCAACTCCCGATGGTTACTGCGGTGATGAAGACAATGGTCAGACTTCTGCCTGGTATGTTTTCTCTGCGATGGGCTTCTATCCTGTTACGCCTGGCACCACTCAGTATGTATTGGGTACCCCACTGTTTAAGAAGATGACCCTGACGCTGGACAATGGTAAAAAGCTGGTGATCAACGCACCTGCCAACAGCGACAACAATAAATACGTACAGCAGGTTAAGCGTAATGGTGTTGTGTACAGTAAGAACTGGGTAGACCATTTCGATCTGTTCAAAGGTGGTACCCTCGACTTCAATATGGGTAGCACACCTAATAAATCACGCGGAACTTCTGCTGATGCATTTCCTTACTCGTATTCTACCGACCCTAAAAAATAATAAATCAAGCACTGATGAAGACTCCCCTGTTACTCGCTTTCTGTTTCTCTGCCGTGTCATCCTTCGCTCAACGCGATTGGGATAAGATCGGAGAGGGTGTTGTTTCCAAGGACTCCCTTACCAAGAAAGGCTATACCATCCTGTTCATCAATAAAGACAGCGGTTTTAGCACTGTTACCAAACAACGGATGATCGACGCCTATTTCAAGGTATATCCGAAAGAAGCAAAGCGCTTCAACCAGGATACCCGGAAAACGGTGACTTTCATCATCGATCCTGAGTATAAGGGAGTAGCAGCTGCTTCCAACGGTATTATTCGTGTTAGCCCTAAGTGGATGGCTGATCATCCGGAGGATATTGACGTGGTGACGCATGAGGCTATGCACATTGTGCAGGCTTATCCCGGTGGGGCCGGACCAGGCTGGTTGACAGAAGGTATTGCCGACTATGTTCGCCACGTATATGGTGTCAACAACGAAGCCGGCAAATGGTCTTTGCCTAAATACGATTCAACCCACCACTATACAAAGGCTTACCGGATCACAGCCCGTTTCCTGGTATGGGCCGAAAAGAATACCAACAAAAAGCTGGTGACTAAGTTGGATAGTGCCATGCGGACGAAGACCTATAAGCCCGAAATATGGAAAGAGCTTACCGGGAAGACGCTCGATGAATTATGGACTGATTACACGAAGAATCCTGCAATCTGATAACAAAATTGCGATCCGGACTCCGGATCGCAATTTTTCATTCTGGCTGGTGGTAGTTTGCGCCAGTCGATATATACGAAAGTTTAAAAATTAGAACAGAGAAATGAGAAATCTATTGCTTACTGGTTTGTTGAGCGTACCTGTTTTGGGGATGGCGCAAACCTCTTCCGAAAACCTGGTGCCATATGTAAAACCGATTATCGGTACGCAACGCATGGGACACACTTACCCTGGTGCAACCGTGCCGTTCGGTATGGTTCAATTGAGTCCCGATACGGATACGATCCCCTACGAAATGAATGGCAAGTACAATGGAGACGTGTATAAGTACTGTGCCGGATACCAGTATGAGGACAAGACGATTGTTGGATTCAGCCATACCCATTTCAGTGGCACGGGACACTCAGATCTTGGCGATTTCCTGATCATGCCGACCGTAGGAGAGCTCAAGCTCAATCCAGGTACTGCTGATGCGCCACGTAGTGGTTTCCGTTCGGCTTTCTCTCACGCCAATGAAGTGGCAGAAGCAGGTTATTACAAGGTGAAACTGGATGACTACAATATTCTCGCTGAGATGACGGCGACGAATAGGGTTGGCTTTCATCAATATACTTTTCCGCAGTCGGACCAGTCACATATCGTGCTGGATCTGATGTCGGGCATTTACAACTATGAAGACAAAAACGTATGGACCTTTTTGCGGGTGGAGAATGATACCCTTGTAACGGGTTACCGTCAAACGAATGGTTGGGGCCGCACGAGGACTGTGTATTTTGCTATGACTTTTTCCAAGCCTTTTTACCAGTATGGTAACAAGAACTTTTCGAAGCGTCAAGTATACCAGGGGTTCTGGCGGAAATTTGACCAGTCGAAGAATTTTCCGGAAATGGCTGGCAAACAACTCAGGGCCTACTTTGATTTTAAGACCACTGCCGGTGAAAAGGTGAAGATCAAGTTTGCGCTTTCTTCCGTCAGCACGGAAGGAGCTCTGCTGAACTTACGCACAGAAGCTCCTGGTTGGGATTTTGACCAGGTTAAAAAGCAAGCGCAGGATCAGTGGAACAAAGAATTGGCAAAGGTTACCATTCAATCTAAGAACCGTGATGACAAGGAGAACTTCTATACCTCCATGTATCACGCTTTCCTGAGCCCGATCACTTATATGGATGTGGATGGCTCTTACAAAGGGCTTGATCAAAATGTCCATAAAGCAAAAGACTTTACGAATTACACGGTATTTTCTCTGTGGGATACTTACCGGGCCCTGCATCCTTTCTTCAACCTGGTACAGCCTTCCCGCAATGCCGACATGATCAAATCTATGCTGGCACATTATGACCAAAGTGCCCAGCATATGCTGCCGGTATGGAGTCATTATGCCAATGAGAATTGGTGTATGATCGGCTATCACAGCGTATCGCTGATTGCCGACGCAGTCATGAAAGGTAATGCTCCTTTTGATGCAAACAAGGCGTTGGATGCCTGTGTGACCACTGCCCGTCATGGGTCTTACGATGGTATTAGTTATTATATGAGCATGGGTTACGTACCTGAGGATAAGAATGGTTCGTCTGTTTCTAAAACCCTGGAATATGCCTATGATGACTGGTGTATTGCTCAAATGGCTAAGAAACTGGGGCGTAATGATATCTATGATGAATTCAGCAAGCGTGCTCAGTATTTCAAGAATGTTTACGATGCCTCTATTGGATATATGAGACCCAAGTTGAGTGATGGTACTTTCCGTAAGGAGTTTGACGTGTTGAGTACGCACAATCAGGGCTTTATTGAAGGTAATGCGTGGAATTACAGTTTGTATGTGCCGCACGAACCTGAGCAACTGATCTCCATGATGGGCGGCAAAAAGCGTTTTGTGACGCACCTGGATTCTCTGTTCACCATGCACCTTCCCGACAAGTATTTTGCCGAAACGGAAGACATTACCCGTGATGGTATTATCGGTAATTATGTGCATGGTAACGAACCTTCTCACCACGTACCTTATCTCTACAACTGGACTGATCAGCCCTGGAAAACGCAGGAGCGTGTGCGGATGATCCTCAAAAAGCAGTTCAAGCCTACTCCTGACGGTCTGGGTGGTAATGACGACTGCGGTCAGATGAGTGCCTGGTATATTTTTACGGCACTCGGATTCTACCCGGTTGCTCCCGGATCTGATCAATATGCTATTGGCAGTCCGGCGGTAGATGGTGCAACGCTTCAACTGGAAAATGGCAAGACATTCGTCATCGAGGTGCAAAACCAAAGTGATAAGAATGTGTATGTCCAAAAGATGATCCTGAACGGTCAGCCGCTTAATCGTCTGTTCCTGACCCATAGTGATATTACCAATGGTGGTAAGCTGGTGTTTGTAATGGGGGAGAAGCCTAAGAAAAAATAGTATTTATCTCTAATAAGATAGGGGAAACCCCGGTACCGGCTGTTGCTGGTGCCGGGGTTTTTGCTTTTCATATATGATTCCACTAAATAAGGTGGATCCGGTTTTCAATTGGGTGCAGGGGGGGGTGTTGTGCAGGGGCGGTTATGGTTCAGGCATAGGTCAGATAGCCGGGGGACAGGGGGCCGCTTACTGTCCAGGTCTCTATAAGGTCCCCATAAGGTCTCTATAAGGTCTGTATAAGGTCTCGATAAGGGTAATCTATAGAAGGCGGGAATTTTGTCTTTGCCTATAACGGTGGGGGTAGCCATTTCGGCAATAATTGGTCCGAAATGGCATCCGTTACAGGACATTTCCGGCTACATTTTGTTTAAAACTGAATTTAATCAATTGGGGTGATGGCGGCAATCGGCAGTCGTGGTGCAAGGGTGTGTATAATTGCCAACCAATGCTTTTATGTCTTGAATTTACGGTGATTATGCGCGTTTTCCTAAAAATATTCCCCCTGTTGAAGTGGAAACCTTAAATTTGAAAGGCTACGGATTCTTGCCAGCTTCTTTGAACCCAATTGCTAAAGGGGGGGTGCACCAGCACCTACAGGCATGTGCCCCAAAAACTACTGCGAACATTATGAAACGAGTTTCTTTGAAAGACATCGCCAGGATGACGGGGGCTTCTCCCTCCACCGTTTCCTTTGTCCTGAATGGCAAGGCCCGGGAAATGCGTATCAGCGATGATCTGGCCAAGAAAATTACTACCATCGCCAAGCGTGAAGGTTATCATCCCAATCAGGTGGCGGTGCGTTTACGCACTGGCAAGTCGCAAATGCTGGGGCTGGTGGTGGAAAGCATTTCCGGCAATTTCTTTGCTGCACTGGCCAAGGTGATCGAGGAAGCTGCCGACCAATATGGCTACAAAGTGGTGTACTGTGCTACGGAAAACGACGGTAAAAAAGGGCAGGAACTCATCAAAATGCTATCGCAGCAACAGGTTGATGGCTATATCATTACGCCAGCAGTGGGCATGGAGCAGGATGTGGAAGAGCTCGTAGATCATAAAAAGCCGGTGGTATTGCTGGACAGTTACTTTCCCAATATGGATGTACCGTATGTATTGGTGGATAACTATGGCGGTGTTATTAAAGGGATGAAGCACCTCATTGGCAGGGGGTATAAAAAAGTAGGATTTATCACGGTAGATCTTCAGTTAGTTCAGATTAAAGACCGGTTACAAGCCTATACTGATAGCCTCAAAGCGGCTGGTATTCCAGTAAACCGCAAGCTTATTTTGTCGTTGGGGTATAAGATCAGCCGAGCAGAAGCAATACAGCAGATTTCGGATTTTATTACCAGTCACCCACAGATTGAAGCCCTCTTTTTTGCCACCAATTACCTGGGATTGCTGGGTATCGAAAGCCTGCAATTATTGGGCAAAACAACGCCGGGCGATGTGGCGATGCTGAGCTTCGATGACCACGACGTGTTCCGGTTGTTTCCACCGGGAATCACCATTATCGAACAACCCGTTGAGGAAATTGCCAAAACTGCCATCAATTTACTGATGTCGCAGTTGGGAAAAAATAAGCCTACCAAAAAGAATAAGGTGCAATTGCCAGCCAAGTTGGTGGTGCGTGGTACTACTTAAGGCGGGGAAAGGGAAGCGACAGGGGCGCGACCCAAAGCCCCGGCGCAGGGAAAATTGTACTGCCGGGTAAGTGTGCCGGTTTGGGGAAGGCCAACGGGTAAAGTGGAGCAGGGGAGGATGCCAGTGCATAAGTTTTGTTTTGGGACGTATCTCTTTGTGTTTGAAAAATTTGTACTTTTAAGCTCCCTGTTACTGAACCGAAAACCGGATAAAGTGTTTATTTAGTTGTTCAGGTTTATCCGGATCGGAAGAAGGTAACCGGAGCCGGAATTGTTACCCCCAATCGGTCCGGCGCTGCTTTTGGAACAAATTTTGTGAAATGTTGGGTTTTTTGTTACCTTTGCCGTCCATTTTTCACAATGCTAATTAGCTGGGGTAAGTTATTACATGGCCAAATTTACATAACTACTTCAATATCAATTCACAGAGAACTTGATTGTTCTCCTGTGATTTTTTTGCGTATAGACGATTTTGATGATTTTTTGAACGTTCGAACAACTAAAAAAACCGGTTTTAATCAATATGTCTTCAACAAAATTGCAAAGCAGGATCAACTTTGGTAAGATCAAAAATTTATCCGAAGCTCCTGACCTACTCGAAGTACAGATTCAATCTTTCAAAGAATTTTTCCAGTTAGAGACTACTCCGGACAAACGTAACATCGAAGGGTTGTTTAAGGTGTTTAAGGAGAATTTCCCGATCACCGACACCCGGAACATTTTCGTACTGGAGTTCCTGGATTATTTTATTGACCCGCCCCGCTACACCATCGAAGAGTGTATGGAGCGTGGATTGACTTACGCCGTGCCGCTGAAAGCGAAACTGCGTTTGAGCTGTAATGACGAGGAACACGTTGATTTCCAAACTATTGTTCAGGATGTATTCTTAGGAAACATTCCTTACATGACTCCCCGTGGTACATTCGTGATCAACGGTGCTGAGCGTGTGGTCGTATCGCAGTTGCACCGTTCACCTGGTGTATTCTTCGGTCAATCTATCCACCCGAACGGTACTAAGATCTACTCTGCCCGTGTGATCCCCTTCAAGGGCGCCTGGATGGAGTTTGCTACCGACATCAACAACGTGATGTATGCTTACATCGACCGTAAAAAGAAGTTCCCGGTAACTACCCTGTTGCGTTCTATCGGTTACGAGACTGATAAGGACATCCTGGAGCTGTTCGGAATGGCTGATGAAGTGAACGGTGACACCAAGTCCCTGAAAGCCTATCTGGGCAAACGCCTGGCGGCCCGCGTATTGCGGACCTGGGTAGAGGACTTCGTCGATGAGGACACCGGTGAGGTAGTATCGATCGAGCGTAATGAGGTGGTGCTGGAGCGCGATACCGTGCTTGATGAAGAGGCCATCGACATGATCGCCGACATGGACGTTAAGAGCGTTTTCGTACAAAAAGAAGATGTGGGTGGTGATTTTGCGATCATCTACAACACGTTGAATAAAGATACTTCAAACAGTGAGCTGGAAGCGGTGCAACACATCTACCGTCAGTTGCGCGGCGCCGATGCTCCTGATGATGAGACCGCCCGCGGTATCATCGACAAATTGTTCTTCAGCGACAAGCGCTATGATCTCGGTGAAGTTGGTCGTTACAAGATCAACCGTAAGCTGAATCTTAACCAGCCGCTGGAGCAAAAAACACTGACCAAAGAAGATATCATCGAGATCATCAAGTATCTCGTTCGTCTTACCAATGGTAAAGCGGAAATTGATGATATCGATCACCTGAGCAATCGTCGTGTACGTACTGTGGGTGAGCAATTGTATGCTCAGTTCGGTGTTGGTCTGGCCCGTATGGCCCGTACCATCCGTGAGCGTATGAACGTACGTGACAATGAGGTGTTCACGCCTGTTGATCTGATCAACGCGCGGACACTGTCTTCTGTGATCAACTCATTCTTTGGTACTTCTCAGCTGTCTCAGTTCCTCGACCAGACCAACCCGCTGAGTGAGATCACGCACAAGCGTCGTATCTCCGCACTCGGGCCAGGTGGTTTGAGTCGTGAGCGTGCGGGCTTTGAGGTTCGTGACGTACACTACAGCCACTACGGACGTCTGTGTACCATCGAAACGCCGGAAGGTCCGAACATCGGTCTGATCTCTACACTTTGCGTACACGCAAAGATCAATGAGATGGGCTTTATCGAAACTCCTTATCACAAGGTAATCGACGGTAAAGTAGACCAGAAGAAACTGACCTTCCTGAGCGCTGAAGAAGAAGATAATGCCAAGATCGCCCAGGCGAGTGCGCCATTGAATGATAAAGGCCAGTTTGCGGAAGAGAAAGTTGCTTCCCGTCAAACAGGTGACTTCCCGATCCTGGAGAAGGATGAGGTTGAATTCATGGACGTAGCACCTAACCAGATCGTAGGTTTGAGTGCTTCGCTGATTCCGTTCCTCGAGCATGATGACGCCAACCGTGCGTTGATGGGATCAAACATGCAACGTCAGGCTGTGCCGCTGATCCGTCCTGAAAACCCGATCGTGGGTACAGGTCTGGAAGGAAAGGCTGCCCGTGATGCGCGTGTTCAGATCCTCTCTGAAGGCGAAGGTGTTGTAGAATATGTAGATGGTAGCGAAATTCATGTTCGTTACGATCGTACCGAAGGTGACCGTCTGGTGAGCTTCGAAGACGATCTGAGAATTTACAAGCTGACCAAGTTTATCAAAACCAACCAGGAAACCTGTATCAACCACAAGCCTGCCGTACGGAAAGGCCAACGGTTGAAGAAAGGTGACTTCCTGACTGAAGGATATGCGGTACAGGCTGGTGAGCTGGCCCTGGGTCGTAACCTCCGCGTGGCGTTCATGCCCTGGAAAGGTTACAACTTCGAGGATGCCATCGTAATCAATGAAAAAGTAGCCCGTGAGGATCTGTTCACTTCTATTCATATTTCCGAGTATGAACTGGAAGTACGTGATACCAAGCTGGGTGAAGAAGAACTGACACCAGATATCCCTAACGTTTCTGAAGAGGCTACCAAAGACCTCGACGAAAATGGTATCATCCGTCTGGGTGCTGCTATCAAGGAAGGTGATATCCTGATCGGTAAGATCACTCCTAAGGGAGAAAGCGATCCTACCCCTGAAGAAAAGCTGTTAAGAGCGATCTTCGGTGATAAGGCTGGTGATGCCAAAGATGCTTCGCTGAAAGCACCAAACGGTGTAGAAGGTGTAGTAATCGGTAAGAAACTGTTTCAACGCGCTAAGAAAGATAAGAACGCCAAGATCCGTGAGAAGGCTGCTCTCGAGAAACTCGAGAAAGTGCACGAGAAAAACGTAGAGGAACTGAAGGAGCTGTTGCTGAGCAAATTGCAAACCCTGCTGAAGGACAAGCCTTCTGCTGGCGTAAACAACAACTTTGGTGAAGTTCAGATCGGTAAGGGTGCCAAGTTCAATCCTAAGAACCTGGCTTCTATTGACTACCAGAACGTAAACCCGCTGGGTTGGACTGGTGATGCGGTGATCGATGATCAGATCAACATCCTGTTGCACAACTTCAACATCAAGTTCAACGAAGAACTGGGTCGTTACAAGAGAGAGAAGTTCAACATCTCGATCGGTGACGAATTGCCTGCAGGTGTGTTGAAACTCGCTAAAGTATACCTGGCCGTTAAGCGTAAGCTGAAGGTGGGTGATAAAATGGCGGGTCGTCACGGTAACAAGGGTATCGTTGCGAAGATCGTTCGTGCAGAAGATATGCCTTTCCTCCACGATGGTGAGCCGGTAGATATCGTACTGAACCCGCTCGGTGTACCTTCCCGTATGAACCTTGGACAGATCTATGAAACTGTACTTGGTTGGGCAGGTCAAAAACTGGGTGTGAAGTTTGCTACGCCGATCTTCGACGGTGCTACAGTAGAAGAAATCGCCTCTCATATCGATCAGGCCAAATTGCCAAGCTTCGGTCACAGTTATCTGTTCGATGGCGAAACAGGTGAGCGTTTCCACCAGAAGGCTACGGTGGGTGTGATCTACATGATCAAACTGCACCACATGGTGGATGATAAGATGCACGCCCGTTCGATCGGACCATACAGCTTGATCACACAACAGCCGTTGGGTGGTAAAGCACAGTTCGGTGGTCAGCGTTTCGGTGAGATGGAAGTTTGGGCGCTTGAAGCTTACGGTGCTTCTAACATCCTGCAGGAATTGCTCACACTTAAATCTGATGACATCATCGGTCGCGCGAAGACTTATGAGGCCATCGTTAAGGGCGACAATATTCCAAGAGCGGGTATTCCAGAGTCCTTCAACGTATTGGTGCATGAGTTGAGAGGTCTTGGTCTGGATCTGAAATTTGAATAAGCAAAGCCGTGAGCATTTGGGTTCTTACTGAAGCCCGATCTATTGGAACAGAACAAAATATCAAAAACTTAGCAGGGGCCTCGAGTTCCACTTGAGGCTCCGCTAAAAAGCTAATAAATAATATGGCTATTAAAAAAGATAATCGTCCCAGGGCAACCTTCTCGAAGATTACGATCGGCCTGGCATCTCCGGATTCTATTTTGGAGCGTAGCTATGGTGAAGTATTGAAGCCTGAGACTATTAACTACCGTACTTACAAACCTGAGCGTGATGGGTTGTTTTGCGAGCGCATCTTTGGACCTGTTAAGGATTACGAATGTGCTTGTGGAAAGTACAAGCGTATTCGTTATAAGGGTATTGTTTGTGACCGTTGCGGTGTTGAAGTAACTGAAAAGAAAGTACGTCGTGAGCGTATGGGGCACATCAAACTGGTTGTACCTGTTGTTCACATCTGGTATTTCAAGAGCTTGCCTAACAAGATTGGTTATTTGCTTGGTGTAAGTTCGAAGAAACTTGAAACCATTGTTTATTATGAAAGGTTTGTAGTTATCCAGGCTGGTATCCGTGAAGATCGCGGATTAAAGATGGGTGATCTGCTGACTGAAGAAGAATATCTTGAGATCCTGGAGAATCTTCCCAAGGAGAATCAATATCTGCCTGACGAAGATCCTCAGAAGTTCATTGCAAAAATGGGTGCTGAAGCGGTGCATGATATGCTGCAGCGTATTGAGTTGGACAGCCTGTCTTTCTCTCTGCGTAACTCAGCTGCTACCGAAACTTCTCAGCAACGTAAGGCCGATGCGCTGAAGCGTCTAAGTGTAGTTGAAGCATTCCGTGAAGCGAATAGCCGTATTACCAACCGCCCCGAATGGATGGTAATGCAGTACATTCCTGTTATTCCTCCTGAGCTGCGTCCGTTGGTGCCGCTGGATGGTGGCCGTTTTGCGTCTTCTGACCTGAACGACCTCTATCGTCGTGTGATCATCCGTAACAACCGTCTGAAGAGACTGTTGGAGATCAAGGCTCCTGAGGTGATCCTGCGTAACGAAAAACGTATGTTGCAGGAAGCGGTTGACTCCCTGTTTGACAACAGCCGTAAGTCGAATGCCGTGAAAGCGGAAGGTGGACGCGCGCTGAAATCACTCAGTGATGTACTGAAGGGTAAACAAGGTCGTTTCCGTCAAAACTTGTTGGGTAAACGTGTTGACTACTCTGGTCGTTCTGTAATCGTGGTAGGTCCTGAGCTGAAGCTGCATGAGTGTGGTTTGCCGAAGGATATGGCTGCCGAGTTGTTTAAACCGTTTATCATTCGTAAGCTGATTGAAAGAGGTATCGTTAAGACTGTTAAATCTGCCCGTAAGCTGGTAGATCGCAAGGAAGCGGTGGTATGGGATATCCTTGAAAATATTCTGAAAGGTCACCCGGTGATGCTCAACCGTGCCCCTACGCTGCACCGGTTGTCTATCCAGGCCTTCCAGCCTAAACTGATTGAAGGTAAAGCGATCCAACTGCACCCGCTCGTGTGTTCGGCGTTCAACGCCGACTTTGACGGTGACCAGATGGCGGTACACGTTCCTTTGAGCAATGCTGCCGTACTGGAAGCCCAGTTGCTGATGCTGTCTTCACACAACATTCTCAACCCGCAGAATGGTGCTCCGATGACCCTTCCTTCCCAGGACATGGTACTCGGTTTGTACTATATCACCAAGGGTAAGAAAACCATGGGCGACGAGATCGTTCGTGGTGAAGGAAAAGCGTTCTACAGTGCTGAAGAAGTGATCATCGCCTACAATGAAAAACGTGTCGATCTGCACGCGCACATCAAGGTTAAAGTTAATGTACGCGAAAATGACGGAACTATCCGGAAGAAGCTGATCGAAACAACTGTAGGCCGTGTACTTTTCAATCAATTTGTACCTAAGGAAGTAGGTTATATCAATGCCCTGCTGACGAAAAAGAGCCTTCGTGAGATCATTGGTGACATCATCAAGATCACGAACGTTCCTAAGACCGCGAAGTTCCTCGATGATATCAAGCAGCTTGGTTTCCGTACAGCGTTCCAGGGTGGTCTGTCATTTAACATCAATGACCTGATTATCCCCTCTATCAAGGAAGAAGTGCTGGACAATGCCAAGGGTGAAGTTGATGAGGTTTGGGACAACTATAACATGGGTCTTATTACCAATAACGAGCGATATAACCAGATCGTTGACATCTGGTCTCGTGTGGATACCCGCATCACTGAAACGCTCATTCGTGAGCTGAGCAGCGATAAGCAAGGTTTCAACTCGGTGTATATGATGCTTGACTCCGGTGCCCGTGGTTCTAAACAACAGATCAAGCAGCTTTGTGGTATTCGTGGTCTGATGGCGAAACCAAGAAAGTCTGGCTCTACCGGAAGTGAGATCATCGAAAACCCGATCCTCTCCAACTTCAAGGGTGGTCTGAACGTATTGGATTACTTCATCTCTACGCACGGTGCCCGTAAAGGTCTTGCGGATACGGCCCTTAAAACGGCTGATGCCGGTTACCTGACCCGTCGTCTGGTGGATGTTGCTCAGGACGTTGTTATTACTGAAGAAGACTGTGGTACACTGCGTGGTATCGCCATCAGTGCACTGAAAGATAATGAGGAAGTGGTTGAGCCGCTGTACGATCGTATCATTGGCCGTACTTCTCTGCACAACGTATACACTCCAGAGAATGATCGACTGGTGGTTGAGGCTGGATCTCAGATCACTGAAGACATTGGTAAGGAAATCGAGGAGGCAGGTATCGAAACTGTTGAGATCCGCTCTGTACTGACTTGCGAAAGCAAGCGTGGTGTGTGTGTGAAGTGTTACGGTAAGAACCTGGCTACTGGTTCGATCACGCAGAAAGGTGATGCTGTAGGTATCATCGCTGCCCAGTCGATCGGTGAGCCTGGTACTCAGCTGACACTGCGTACCTTCCACGTGGGTGGTGTGGCTGGTTCTGCTTCGGTAGAATCTTCACTGATCGCCAAGTTCGACGGTACTGTTCAATTCGATGGTCTGCGTTCTGTTCCTTCCGAAGATAATGAAGGCAACAAGATCCAGGTGGTTATCGGTCGTACCGGTGAGCTTCGGATCATGGACTTGAAAAATGATCGTCTGCTGATCACTAACAACGTACCATATGGTGCAACGCTGTTGGTGAAGGACGGCCAGAATGTGAAGAAGGGTGATGTGATCTGTACCTGGGATCCTTTCAACAACGTTATCGTTGCGGAAATCGCTGGTAGCATCAAGTTTGAGAACGTTATTGAAGGTATCACTTATCGCGAAGAGGCCGATGAACAAACCGGTCACCGCGAGAAGGTGGTAATCGAAACCAAGGATAAGAATAAGATCCCGACCCTGATCGTAGAGGGTAAGGATGTGAAACAATACAACTTGCCTGTTGGATCACATATCATCGTTGATCAAAGCGAAGATGTGCGTGCCGGCCAGGTACTGGTGAAGATCCCTCGTACACTGCGTATGCAGCGAGATATCACCGGTGGTCTGCCTCGTGTAACGGAGTTGTTTGAAGCTCGTAATCCGGGTAACCCTGCCATTGTTTGTGAAATCGATGGTGTGGTTGCATTTGGTGCGATCAAGCGTGGTAACCGTGAAATCGTTGTAGAAGCGAAGGATGGCGTGGTGAAAAAATACCTCGTGCCTTTGACTCGTCAGATCCTTGTTCAGGATGGTGACTTTATCAAAGCTGGTGCTTCTCTGTCTGATGGACAGGTTGCTCCTGGTGATATCCTCTCTATCAAAGGACCTTTCGCAGTACAAGAGTATGTTGTGAATGAGATCCAGGAAGTTTATCGCTTACAAGGTGTGAAAATCAACGATAAGCATATAGAGGTGATCGTACGTCAGATGATGAAGAAGGTTGAAATCGTGGATCCGGGTGATACCCGTTTCCTTGAGGAGGACCTGGAAGATCGTTTCGACTTTAACGAAGAAAATGATTGGATCTTTGATAAGAAGGTGGTTTCCGATCCAGGCGAAAGCACTAAACTGCGTGCCGGTCAGATTGCCAGCCTGCGTGAGATCCGTGAAGAAAACTCGTTACTGCGTCGTTCTGACAAGAAGCCTGTTGAGTTCCGAGATGCAAATCCGGCCACTTCTCATCCTGTACTGTTGGGTATCACCAAGGCGTCTCTGGGTACGCAAAGCTGGATCTCAGCTGCATCGTTCCAGGAGACAACGAAAGTACTGTCGTCTGCGGCTATCCAAGGTAAGAGCGATGACATGCTTGGTCTGAAGGAAAACGTAATCACTGGTCATCCGATTCCGGCTGGTACAGGTCTGCGTGACTTCGAGAACATGGTTGTAGGTAGCAAGGAAGAATATGAATTGCTGCAAACTACCCGCGAGGCAATGAGCTTTGATGATGATGAGTAATAGTGTCATGCGGTAAGCATGATCTGATCTAATACAATGAAAGTAGGAAGCGTTTTGCTTCCTACTTTTTTTATTTCCTTCTGTTGGATACAGGGGTGTATCGTTGTATACGATCAATTATGGCCAAAATCGATCATAGATTGTACTGATTAAGCGATGGTGTGAATGAAATTTATGTATATCTTGTTGGCTTAACGATCTAATTCAGAACTGTTAAAACTTTTAACAATTTTCTTTTAACGCAAGCTTCTATCTTGCAAAAAAGGCGGGAATGAGAAACATCTCTACTATTTTAAGCATTATTGCCCTTGCACTTACGGGAGTACTTTTTTACTTACATTTTTCAGGTAAAGAACCTAAGAAAGATGCATCTGTCGATGCAGGAAAGAAGGAACACAAAGATTTTAGAATCGCTTATTTCGACATCGATTCATTGCAGTCCAGCTATACCTTTTATAAGGATGCGTTGGAAGAAATGAAAGGTAAAGAAACTGCTGCCAACACGGAATTGCAGGAGTTGAAGGGCCGTTTTCAAAGCAGGTACCAACAATTGCAGCAACAGGTAACGTCTCAGGCGGGTCAGGAAGCTGCTCAAAAAGAACTTGCTAGTCTTGAGCAAAATTACCGTAAGCGCGAAGGTCAACTCCAGGAGAATCTTCAGAACCACCAGATAGAAATGACCAGGAAAATGCGCAAGCAGATCGAAGACTACCTAGCTGAATACAATAAAGACAAGGGGTATGCCTATATCCTTTCCTACGAACCAGGTTTCATCATGTATTACAGGGACTCGTTGTATGACGTAACTGGTGATCTGGTAAAAGGTTTGAATGAAAAATACAAGGTGACGAAAGATACCAAGAAGGAAAAGTAGACTTATAAATGCCCTTATTTCTGAGGTTTAAGCCCTGAAAAAGAGGCGCCAATAAATACTGATTAATCTTAGTTAATTTACGTAAACGCAGCTACCCAATAGCTGCGTTTTTTTGTGTTTTGTGTGTTTCTGATTTGCTTATCTTCAGGAATCTTTATTATTAACACTTTGATCTTTTATTTTCGACTGCTATGACTGAATCAAAACCTGCTTTCAAGCCCTCACTGGGTTTAATAGACGCTACTATGGTGGTAGCGGGCTCAATGATCGGCTCCGGGATCTTCATTGTTAGTGCTGACATCACGCGTTATACCGGTAGTGCCGGCTGGCTAATTATGGTCTGGCTGATTACGGGCTTTATGACCATTACAGCTGCGGTTAGCTATGGCGAGTTGAGTGGTATGTATCCCAAGGCAGGTGGTCAGTACGTATACCTGAAGGAGGCTTTCAATCCTTTAGCAGGCTTTCTGTATGGTTGGAGTTTTTTCGCTGTCATTCAAACAGCTACTATCGCAGCCGTGGCGGTGGCATTCAGTCGTTTTACGGCTTATCTCGTTCCTGAACTAGGCGAAGGAAATATTCTATGGTCGCAGGGCGATTTCAAGATATCTGCTGCACAGTTGCTAGGCATCGCGCTTATTATATTTCTTACCTATACCAATACAAAAGGGGTTAAAGGCGGTAAGATCATACAAACTGTATTTACTACCGTAAAACTGCTTTCCTTATTTGGTTTGATCATAGCCGGATTTCTTTTGGCCAAGCATAGTTTTTGGGATGAGAATTGGGAAACCGGATTTAAAGCTATGCAGTTGCCGCAGGATGCCTCTGGTACCTTCATTAAAGATGGCGAATGGTTTTCAATAAGTGGAACGGCTTTGATCGGCGCCATAGCTGCTGCGATGGTTGGTTCTATCTTCAGTAGTGACTCCTGGAACAATGTGACCTTTATTGCCGGAGAGATCAAGAACCCCAAGAAGAACATTGGGTTGAGCCTTTTCCTGGGCACATTAATCGTTACGATCATTTATGTAACTGCCAACCTGATGTATTTGCATGTATTGCCTTTAAGTGAGATCGCTTATCCAGAAGGAAATAGGGTTGCTGTTGCTGTATCGAATGCGCTGTTTGGTGCAGACGGTTCAACTGTGATAGCGGTAATGATCATGATATCCACCTTTGGTTGCAATAATGGATTGATCCTGGCCGGCGCCCGGGTTTATTATACTATGGCAAACGACGGCCTTTTCTTTAAGAAGACTGGTACGTTAAATAAGCATGCTGTACCCGAATTTGCTCTATGGCTACAATGCATTGTCGCTTCAATACTTTGTCTGAGCGGAAGTTATGGTGACCTGCTGGACATGATCTCTTTTGTGGTCGTCTTGTTCTATGCGCTTACCATTATCGGTATTGCTGTATTGCGTAAAAAGCGTCCCGATATCGAACGACCGTACAAGGCTTTCGGCTATCCGGTTTTACCCGCAATATATGTTGTCCTCGCACTTACTTTTTGTGTGTTCCTGATCACCATGAAACCTGTATACGCTGGGGCAGGTCTGGGCATTGTATTGGTGGGTATTCCATTGTACTACCTGGCGGTATCTAATCAAAAAAAGGGTTCTTCCGTCCAATAAATAGCTAAACGGTCCCGGGAATTCCCCGGGACCGCGTTTTGACATAACTCTCCAGAAAATATAATACCTTGCAAGCTTTGCAAGGAGTTATTTATTCAATGTACATATAATATGAGTGGCGTCAATTTTGATAAGCTGTTTGCTCAATTTAATGGTATCAAAGTAGGAGTGATCGGTGATGTTATGTTGGACACCTATTGGTGGGGGCACGTAGATCGTATATCACCCGAAGCTCCTGTTCCGGTAGTAGCACTTGATAAACGGGAATACAGGATTGGCGGAGCTGGTAATGTGGCCCTGAACCTGGTGTCGTTGGGGGCACAGGTTACTGCCTTGTCGGTAACAGGTCAGGATGATGACGGGCAGTTGTTGAAAGGCCTATTTGAGCAGGCTGGCATCAGGACAGACTACCTACTGCAATCGCCTTCCCGAATAACGACGAATAAGGTAAGGGTCATTAGTCGTAACCAACAAATGATGCGGCTTGATTCCGAAACCACTAAAGACCTGGCGACAACGGATGAGGCTGCTTTACTGGAAAAGGTAAAGCAATACATTCTCCAGGAAAAGCCCCAAGCCATTGTTTTGGAGGACTACAATAAAGGGGTGCTTACTGAAAATGTGATCAAGAACGTAATTGCTCTCTGTAAGCAACATGGCGTGATCACCACCGTGGATCCGAAACGCAAGAACTTCTTTGCATATCAGGGTGTTGACATTTTCAAGCCCAACATGAAAGAGGTAAAAGATGGATTGAACTTACTGGTTGATGATGTGAACGTTCAGACGCTTACGGAAATCCACAAGCAATTGCAAGACCGCCTTCATCACCAGATCTCTTTTATCACTTTGTCTGAGAAAGGGGTGTTCTATCACAATCATGAGCAGGCCCGGGTAATTCCTTCCCATCTGCGGAATATAGCCGACGTTTCTGGTGCCGGTGATACTGTCATCGCCGTAGCGTCATTGATCTATACGGCCACCAAGAGTATCGACCTGATGGCTGAAGTGGCGAACATTGCCGGCGGTTTGGTATGTGAGGAAGTCGGAACGGTTGCCATCGATAAAGAAAGGCTGCTTAATGAATGCAAGCTGCTTTTGGGATAAGCCTCTATCCATATGGTCCCGCCGTCTGTTCAACAATTTATTCTTTCTTTACTGCAATCTACTATAGGGACTAGTATTCGTGCTATACGGTTTATATCCATAAGAGGTGGTTCCATCAATCAGAGTTTCCAGGTTACCGCCAACACCGGCCAGCGTTTTTTTGCCAAGATCAACTTGCTTGGTGAATTACCAGGCTTGTTTTTGCATGAAAAAGAAGGATTGACTTCACTTGCCGACCTCCGTATTTTCAGAATCCCCGCTGTTATTGGGCAAGGCGAAGCTGGTGCTCACCAGGTATTGGTGTTGGAATGGGTAGAGACTGGAATCAAAACTCCCAAATTTTGGAAGCGTTTGGGCGAACAGCTGGCCTTGATGCACTCAAAGCCTACGGATATTTCGATCTCCCCAGGCTATTTTGGGTTGGGCTACCGATAATTATATGGGAGCATTGCCGCAATGGAATAGCCCACTGCAGGGGTGGCCACAGTTCTTTACTGAAAGACGGCTGCGCCCACAACTTCAATTGGCTATGAGCAGACAAATGGTCGATAGGGCGCTGCTCGGGCGTTTTGAGCGGCTTTTTCTTCGATTGCCCGAAATCTTTGGCCCAACAACCCAGCCGGTTTTAGTACATGGAGACCTATGGAGCGGCAATCTGCTATGCGATGATGAAGAGCAGCCTGTTTTGATCGATCCGGCCGTATACTTAGGACATCCTTGCGTAGACCTGGCGATGACCACCTTATTTGGTGGTTTTGAGGCTGGTTTTTATGACAGGTATCGGGAAATAGTGCCTTTACCTTTCAATTATCGGGAACAATGGGATATTGCCAACCTATATCCACTGCTGATCCACCTAAATTTATTTGGAAAAGGGTATCTCCCCGATATATTGCATACAATTGACCGTTATTGATTTGCGTTATTACATGGCAATCAGTTAATTTAGCGACCATAAACAGCGTACGGGGGGGATATTTACCCGTTCGTTGTTTTAACCTATATAATCGAATGCTCGCAGTTACTATCCTGGGAAATAATTCAGCCTTACCGGCTTATGATCGTCATCCTACGTCACAACTCGTGACACTGGACGATCATATTTTCCTTGTAGACTGTGGGGAAGGGACCCAGGTTCAGTTGTCGAAGTACAAGATCCGCTGGGGGCGTATTAACCATATTTTCATTTCCCACTTGCATGGCGACCATTACTTTGGACTGCCAGGGTTGGTGAATAGTATGGGTCTTTTGCATCGGGAGCATGAACTTCATCTGTATGCTCCAGCTCCTTTAAAAGAAATTCTCGATCTGCAATTACAGGCTGCTGCAACGGTATTGCCTTATCAGCTGCATTTTCACCCACTGGAAAAAGAAGGCGTGTTGATCAAAACCGATCGTTACAAGGTTACCTGTTTTCCTACTAAACATCGTATTGCCTGTTGGGGGTTTCGATTTGATCAGGTAAAAGCGCCGCGCCGTGTAAATCCGGAGAAAGCGATCCGGCATGAGGTGCCGGCCTCTTTTTACGACCGTCTTAAGCAAGGTGAGGACTATACCACCAAATCCGGAGAACTGATCAGCAACGAGTGGGTGACTGATCCGGCGCCAAAGCCTCAGTCGTATGCCTATAGTGCGGATACGCTTTATGATGAAGAGTTGATCGACCGGGTGCGTGGCGTTGATATCTTGTACCATGAGACTACCTACCTGAAAGATCTCAATGACAGGGCTTCCAGCCGTTTCCATTCAACTACTACACAAGCCGCCAGTATTGCTCAAAAAGCAGGCGTTGGCCGTTTACTCATTGGACATTTCAGCTCCAAGTATGATAAGCTGGAAGTGTTTGAGGAGGAGGCCCGGGAGGTATTTCCCAATACAGACCTCGCGCTCGAAGGTGTTACTTTCAAAGTATAATAAAAGAATTGGTTAACAGCAGGCTGTCATTCGACGGCTTACCATTAACCAATTTCTATTGCATGCGGCCTAATTATTAAGGTACTCTCTTACTTTTTCATACAACTGGCTGCTTAACGGTGTCATGGGCAGGCGCAGGTTATTCTCTATCAGGTTCAATTCAGTTAAGAATGCTTTTACACCCGCGGGGTTGTTTTCTGCAAACATGAGGTCATACGCTTCGATCAATGGATCGTTGAGCTTCTTAGCGGTTGTCAGGTCATGCTTGAGGGCAAAGCGAACCATATCGGAGAATTGTTTGGGGAATGCGTTGCCTGCAACACTGATCACGCCATCCATACCGGTGGCTATCTGTGCGAAGGTGAGTGCATCGTCACCACTTACCACCAGGAAGTTTTCTGGGCGATCACGCAGGATGAGGCTGCATTGCGCCATATCTCCACTGGCTTCTTTGATACCTGCAATGTTCTTTACTTCATTGGCGAGGCGCAGGGTGGTAGCGGCTGTCATGTTGCGCCCGGTTCTGCCAGGTACATTGTACAACAGCACTGGTTTGGGGGCTGCTTCAGCCAACAGTTTATAGTGTTGGAAGATGCCCTCCTGTGATGGTTTGTTGTAATAGGGACTGGCGCTCAGAATCGCCGTTGCTTTATCCAGGGGGAAATATTGCAGGTCTTGCAACAACTCGTGGGTATTATTGCCGCCGATGCCAACTACTACTGGCACACGACCCGCCACCTTCTCGTAGGTATATTGAACGATGTCCTTCTTTTCTTCCTTGGAGAGGGTAGGGGTTTCGCCGGTTGTTCCCAGCGTAACGACATATTCAACACCTCCCTTGATTACGAAGTCGATAAGCTTTCCGAGAGCATCAAAATCGACTGCTGTAGAGGAAGTAAAAGGAGTAACGAGTGCTACACCGGTGCCTTGTAATGTTTGCCTGAGCGACATTCTATTTGTTGGGTTTTAATTTAAATGATGTTATGAATAGTTGATTTCCTGACAAAACAAAAGCCTTCCGTGTAGGAAGGCTTTGCTATATTTTAGACATACCATGTGTCTTAACCTTCCCCTTGTATGGAGCGTTTCTTGACTTGCTTGGTATGCTTCTTTATGTTTTGCATGATAAGTATCAAAAATAATCAGCAAAGATATTCCACCCAAATTTTTTCTGCAGGAATCTGCGGGTGGGATAAACTCTTTATTGGGCTACCTCGTCCCAGAAGCCCATTTTACTAAACTTCTCAATACGTTTTTCGATGCGTTCTTCGGGTGTAAGCTCCCCCAGTGCATCCAGGGTATTGATCAGATAAGGCTTGAGCAGGTTGGCTGCTTCTGCATAATCCCAATGAGCGCCACCAACAGGTTCAGGAATGATCTCATCGATCAGCCCAAACTGGTGCATATAGTCGGGTGTAAGCTTCAATTGCTCAGCTGCTTTTTCCTTCTGGTCCCAGCTGCGCCAGAGGATCGAGCTGCAGCTTTCGGGAGAGATCACGGTATACCAGGTGTTTTCCAACATGAATACGCGATCACCAACACCGATACCAAGGGCACCACCGGATGCTCCCTCACCAATTACCACACAAATGACCGGCACTTTAAGGCGCATCATTTCATAGATGTTGCGGGCAATGGCTTCACCTTGTCCTCGTTCTTCTGCTTCCAGACCGGGATAGGCACCGGGCGTATCAATCAAGGTAATGACCGGCTTGTTGAATTTTTCTGCGAGCTTCATCAGGCGAAGGGCCTTGCGATATCCTTCCGGATTGGCCATACCGAAATTACGGAGCTGACGGGCTTTGGTATTGATACCTTTTTGCTGGCCGATCATCATCACCGTTCTGCCATCGATAGAGGCGAATCCGCCCACCATGGCTTTGTCGTCACGAACGTTCCGGTCACCATACAGTTCTACGAAATCGGAGCTCAGTTTCTCAATATATTTCAGTGTATAAGGACGATCCGGGTGGCGGCTCAACTGCACTTTTTGCCAGGGCGTAAGGTTTTGTGTGATGGCCTTACGGGTTTCTATTACACGCTCTTCCAGCTTTTTTATGGGATCACTCAGGTCTATCTTGCTCTTTTCAGCTTTTTGTTTTAGTCCTTCTATGTCGTCGAACAGTTCTTTAATGGGTTTCTCAAACTCAAGAAATTGGCGGTTTTTATCTTGCGGCATAAACAGGGAATATAAAGCTGTAAAATTAAGGGTTGAGACCTTTTCTTACTAATGTTTTCTTAATGCGTTGTTTATGAAGAAAAAAGTCTGCTGCCGATAGGGCACACAGGCTCTGACTTGAAACATGCTTAGAAAAGCTAAGACATTGATAATGAATTGAATTTTTACTTAGATGGAGCTGGGGTATGGCTCGTGAGCTCTATTACCACCATCAGTTCTGTGTCTTCCGCATAATTTTTATTGTACCACTCGTTGGTGCTCAGGTCTATTTGCACGGTGTGTTTTCCGGCCTTCAAGGCTTTACCATAAAGTCGGCTGGAAGAGAATAAGGCGATATCATCTCCCTTGTATTTGACCAGTGCCTGGTTTTCAATGTGTTTTCCATCCAGCCATATCCCGTATTTGGTGTTATTGGTCCATTCCTGGAGTTGAGTATCAGTGGGGGATTTACGTACAGGAGGTTTAACGAAACGAATATCCGGATATTGGCTTCTTTGTTCCAGGGTCATGGCCTGATAAATTGGCTTTACCCATTTTACGTCTTCTACGGTGTAGTGATACTTACGGCCTTTGCTGTCGATAGCAGTGCTCTTAAATATGGTATTGAATTTTTCAATTTGTTCCGGTGTGGCGCCTTTCCCGGCAGGTAGGTTATTCCCCCCGGGTGGTTTGAACTTTACTTTGGGAGGTTTTTTGGCGTCCCAGGTTTTGGAAAGCTTCTTATTAGAATCGGCTTGTTTAGCAGGAGGTTGGGTTTATGCATAGGTACGACCGGTAAAGAGCAATACTCCGCAGCCAAAAAGTGGCAGTAACGCCCATTGGAGGCTGTTGATCCGTTTGGTATTAGGTTGTTTGGTCTTCATGGCCAATCGTTTTTTGGTGATGAAATAGTTGAAAGAGCTTGTCAACGGTGTTATGCTTTGTTGTTGAATCTTATCGAGCAAGTGATGCTGGTAACTGCGAATGTTGCCATGTGTGTGAATAACTGTCTCATCGGCCAGTAATTCATGGTTAGTTGTATCGCCTTTTTATAGAAGTAAAAGGTTGGGTTGAGCCAGCAAAAGATCTGTAATGTTTCTATGAACAGTATGTCCCAGGAATGTTTTTGCCGTACATGCGACAATTCATGTGTCAACAACGCATCACGGGTAGATAGGTCATCATAGGCGGCCTTGCTCATGAATCTGTATCGGAGAAAGGAATGCGGGGGAATCGTTTCTCCGTCAGGATGAGCTGTGCCCCTTCATATTCCGTAGATTGTTCCCCGGAGGTAATTTTCTTGATGCGAAGTAGGTTGAGGATGAAGTGCACCAATAAGATCAGGGAGACGGCGGCATAGATGCTACTAACGATGAAGTACCCACCTGTATACCAGCAACAGCAACAGGGAGCACAAGCTGATTTGATGATGTAGGTAATCAATTTTTTCTTTTTTTCAATTTCCTGATCGATGATCTTTCTGAGTTCTTCCAATTCAACAGCGGAAAACTTGGCTGACTTCGTAAATAAGCTGGCAAACTGCAAGGCAGCATTGTTGAAGAAGTTCTTGATCATCCCATTCATATGTTTAGAGAAATAGTCGGCTTTCTTCACTTTTGGATAGTATTGACGTGAATTGCCGAAAACCTTATGATCTACAAATCCTTTTTCCTGCATGCGTTTCAGCAGGGTAACTACCGTCGTGGTAGCAGGCTTGGGATCAGGGAAGCAATCGATGAGGTCTTTCAGAAAAGCCTTGTCCAATTGCTATAAGAATTCCATGATCCGTTCTTCTGCCTTGGTCAATTGCATACTCTACTTGTTTAGACGTTGCTCTATATTTTTAGAACTACCTCTACAAATGGAGAATATTAATTCGACTCTCCAAATTTTTATTGCTGCTGATTATTCAATTGGGTTTATAGGTGCAGTCAGGATTATTACACCAGGATAATTATATTTACAGCTAACTATTAATCATTCATATGAGGAATATCGGTATGTATCCGAAAGTTTTTTTAGTGTTATTGTTGATGGTAGTTGCGGGTAGCGCCCTGGCAGGAACGGTCGACACTGTCAAAACCTTCAGCCCTTCCATGAAGAAGGAGATCAAAGCCGTGGTTGTGCGGCCGGCGTCCTACTCAAAAAATAAAACCTATCCGGTCGTGTATTTGCTGCATGGTTATAGTGGCAATTATTCCGATTGGGTGAGCAAAGTCAAAAACCTGCCAGCCTATGCGGATCAGATGGACCTGATCATCGTGTGTCCCGATGGCAATTTTTCCAGCTGGTATTTTGATAGCCCGATCGATAGTTCCTGGAAATACGAAACTTATGTGGCGAAAGAACTGGTGAATTGGATCGATGAGCACTACAGCACGATCCGCAAACGTGAAGGCCGGGCCATCACAGGACTCAGCATGGGTGGTCATGGTGCGCTATATCTCGCCTTTCGCAAACAGGAGGTATTTGGCGCGGCCGGTAGTATGAGTGGTGGTGTCGATATGCGTCCTTTTCCCCTCAACTGGGATATTGCCAAACGAATTGGTACGTTTAAAGACAGCCCTCAGCAATGGGAGCAACGTAGTGTGATCAACATGACCCACCTGCTGGTGAATAACGCACTGGCATTGATCATCGATTGCGGAACGGGTGATTTCTTTTACCGCGTAAATGTCAACCTGCACGAGTTGCTACGGGAACGGAATATTGCACATGATTTCATTAGCCGTCCGGGTGCACACAATTGGGAGTATTGGGATAATGCGGTGATCTATCAATTGACATTTATGAATAAATACTTCAGGAAGTAATTGCACCGACTGTTGATAATAAAATGGGCGTGCCGCATCCGGCACGCCCATTTTATTTTATCGCGAAACACCACTAGGAGCCTTGCGGCCAGGTGTTGTTTTTGTTGTTTACATCAGGAAGTGTGTTGTCGGGATCGATCACTACTTTCTTCAGTTTGCTGGTTGACTTGTAAGCAAATTTCCAGGTAGCGCCGTGCTGCCAGATCTCAACGGGCAGCTTGATGCGAGCTGTTTTGCCATTTTCCTCAGTGATCTCTGCTATCACCGGCATGGGCATTTTATCCAGGTTGGAGATCGTGATGATACTTCCTTGCGCCGGATCATTTTGTACATAGGCTACGTCATCTACCGATTGGTCGATCTTCCAGTTGTTGAGGTACCAACCTCTCCAGAACCAGTCGAGCGTTTCTCCGGCGTTATTTTCGATACAATGGAAGAAATCATAAGGAGTGGGGTGCTTGAATGCCCATTGGTGTACATAGTAGCGGAAGGCGCTGTCGAAACGTGCTTCTCCCAATACATTCTCCCGGAGCAATTGCAATCCGAAGCCCGGTTTACGATACGCAATCGTGCCGAGGTTGGCAGGATTGGTAACATCTGGAATGGTAGAAATGCTTTCTGAATTAGGGCCAAAGAAAGGCATCACGAAATTGCGGGCATTCATAGCGCGATTGCCGGCATATTCTCCATTGTTGAATTTCTTTTCAGCCAGGGTGTTGATGAAAGTATTGAAGCCTTCGTCCATCCAGGGGAATTTGCGCTCGTTGCTACCCACGATCATGGGGAACCAGTTGTGGCCAAATTCGTGCGAAGTAACACCCCAAAGCCCGCCTCTTTTTGCGCGCGCACTACAAAATACGATACCGGGATATTCCATACCGCCTACAATACCGGCTACGTTCACGGCCATGGGATAAGTGTAAGGATAGAGGTAATCAGAATAGAATTCAATCGCTCCCTTTACGTATTCAGTGGAGCGGCCCCAGGCTGAGTCCTGCGCCACTTCAGCAGGGTAGGCACTCATAGCGAGCGATTTCTTACCACCAGGCAGGTTGATTCGGGCAGCATCCCAAACGAAAGAAGTAGAGCTGGCCCAGGCTACGTCGCGGGTATTGGTGCATTTGAATTTCCAGGTAAGTGATTTACCGGTAGGGCGTGAAACTGGATTGGTAACTTCTTCGGCTGAACGTAACATCACTGTTTTGTCGCTGTTCCTCGCTGCAGCCCAACGCTTTTGTTGCTCTGCAGTTAGTACCTCCTGGGGGTTCAGTAATTCACCGGAGCCTACCACAATGTGGTTCGCAGGTACCGTGATGTTGTAAGTAACATCGCCGTATTCGAGGTAAAATTCTCCCTGACCGAGGTAGGGCAGCGTATTCCATCCCTGTACATTGTCATACACACACAGGCGGGGAAACCATTGGGCAATTTCATAGATCCAGCCATTCTTTGTTTGGAGGCGGCCAGTACGGTCTGTGCCATATTCGGGCACTGTGTATTCGTAGGTGATCTTAATCTGCGTGCTGCCTCCGTTGCTTTTTACAGCCTGGGGCAATGATATCTTCATTCGTGTGTCGATCACGTCGTAGGTAACATTGGTCGATTTGCCGTTCTGAATCAGTGTAACCGATTTGATCGTGTAACCACCGTCGAAGGCGTTACGGTTGGCCCAGCGGCCACCAGCGATCGCAGTAGCTGCTACGCCTCTCGACTGCTGGTTGTAGATATTCTGGTCCAGTTGCAGCCAAAGGAAAGGCAGCGACTGTGGACTGTTGTTGGTATAGGTGATCTGCACAGCGCCTGATACCTGGTGGTTGGCATCGTTGAGGGTTGCGTCGATCTTGTAATCGGCTTTATTTTGCCAGTATTTAGGGCCGGGTGTACCATCAGCGGCTCTTACCTCATCGCCGTAGGCCGGGTAAAAGAAAGGCGCAAATGCCTCATGCTGGTCGTACACGGAAGTGGTTTGGGCGGCAGCCTGTAGTCCCGCGACCAGGAGACAACCTGTAAGAATCCTTTTGGTGCTCAACATCATGATGAAACGTAGATTTTGATGAAAATAAAGCCTAAATATAGCAAAAGGGGTAAAGTTCTCGCCAGCCACTAATCAAATAGTGGACGTTTTTTAATGTTGAAAAAACATTTTCCAGCCTGGCTAGTGACGGATGGCAGGAGATTCGGCGGGATGACTGAATGTTCTTAATTTGCAGCTTGCTATGTCGCTTTTTATTACCTCCCTCAATTCCGGAAGCAATGGAAATTGCTACTACATCGGCAACGATGAGGAGGCAGTTTTTGTGGATGCCGGCATTTCCTGTCGGGAAACAGAGAAGCGTATGAGCCGGCTTGGACTGCAAATGGAAAAGGTGAAAGCGATATTCGTATCGCATGAGCATTCAGACCATATTTCCGGTATCCCAGTGTTGGCAAGGAAATACAAGCTGCCGGTATATATTACGCAACGTACACTAAAATCGGTCGGACTGAACCTGTCTCCTGAACAGGTGCGATCATTTGCCGCTTATGAAGCGGTGCAGATTGGTGGGCTTACAGTTACCGCCTTTCCTAAATTTCACGACGCATACGATCCGCACAGTTTTGTGGTCACTTCTGATTCGGTACGTGTAGGAATTTTTACTGATATAGGCAAGTCCTGTGCACACCTCATCAGTCATTTCAGTCAATGCCACGCTGCATTTCTCGAAGCAAATTATGATGACGATATGTTATCGAACGGACGCTATCCGATGTCGTTGAAGAATCGCATCCGTGGCGGTAGTGGCCACTTGTCGAATGCGCAGGCCCTGGAGATATTCAGAACACACCGCCCATCGTTCATGAGCCATTTATTGCTGGCGCATTTGTCAAAAGACAATAACAACCCCCAGCTGGTTCAGGAGCTGTTTGATCAGCACCGGGAAGATACATCTATCATTGTCGCTTCCCGTTACCAGGAGACGGCGATCTATCATATCCAATCTTATGGCGAAGCACTATCTACTATTTCCCGGCCGTTTGAACCACGCGTGGTAAAACCATTGCCGGCCATTTCACCGGTACAGCAGTTGCGGTTGTTTTAAATTTGCCATTTTCACCAGGATTGAATAGCAGCCAGTTTTGGGAGGAGGCCATTGAATCGCTTCGGCCATCTGGCGGCTGAAGCCTTTGTGTCGGGATGGTCAGAGGCAGATTGGTTTTGATGCCAGTACGCCCTACCTTAGGCGGCTAATGACATAGCCTGGATGGATTTGTGGCGGTATTGATGAGGTAAGGTCTAGCCAGTAGATAAGGATGAACGGTAGAATTTTTAGGATGGATGTCGAAAACAATTCTAGGTAATTTTAAGGTGTCAATAAGCCAACGAAGATTTTTTCTAATTTTTTTTCAAAATTGTTGGGCCGTATCAAAAAACTCCTATCTTTGCAATCCCAACGACGGAAACACACACCGAAAGGGTTGAGAGAGAAGAGGTTGCGAGATTGGGAACGCTGATTTGAGTGTTAGTTTTGATCAGCAAAAAATTAGTTCTTTCGCGAGTTTTTCGCACAAAATATTGGATCGGTAGTTCAGTCGGTTAGAATGCCGCCCTGTCACGGCGGAGGTCGCGGGTTCGAGTCCCGTCCGGTCCGCTCTAAAGGGTTATCAGAAATGGTAACCCTTTTTTGTTTTTACTCCACTTTACTTTCAGCGTATTGATTTTCAGTTTTTTGCAACACCTTGAGACGCGAGTCGCATCGTAACTTTATTCTGCTTGGATTTTACGTTACGTCCGGAAAAACGGGACGAATAACGGGACGAAAACGGGACGGATTTTAAGACTAAAAACCAAGCTTATGTCTCAAGTGATTTATCCAACATGCGATAAGAAGCGCATCAGAAAAGTTGATGGAACGAGCAAGGTCTATCTTCAGTACAATTACAGCTCGGATATTCGACCATTGCTCGATACCAGAATTTCAATTCCACCCCAGCACTGGGATCGCGCCACAAGGAGAATAACCAACAAGCTACCGACGGACTTTGGTAGTTATAAAGAATTAAACAAGGAGGTCAAAAGGCAAGAAGAGCTTGCTCTTGATCTGGTAAGGCTGGGTACTCGGATGAAAGTTTCGGACATAGTTGCTTTCGTAAGGCAATTTTATTCCCCCCAAATTGACATTACAGAGCTTTCAACAAAGAAGGAGTTGTTTGAACGTCTTGCCAAAAGTCCAGGAGAGCGAAGTAACAACGATTTATTCTTTCAGTTGGAAGAATATATAAAAGCAAAAAAGGGCCGTGTATCCGACAAAACAATAAATGTTTTTGAGCAAGTTGGCCAGCACCTCAGGGCCTTTGAAAAACATTCGGGTTCTAAGGTTTGCTTTGATGGTTTAGACTTTAACTTTTACGACGCTTATACAAGGTTCTTAACCTTCGAATATGTACAAGAGCGTAGGAAAACACCTGTTATTGGCTTGAAGCAAAATACCATTGCAAAAACCATCAAGCAACTCCGAATATTCGTGAAGGACAGAATTAAGCGCAAAATTATTGCGCCTATTGATCTGTCAGACTTCAAATCTCAGGAAGAAAATACAGACGCTATCTACCTGAATTTCGATGAGATCCGAAGGTTGTATAACCTGGATTTGATGAACTCTCCAGTCTTGGCTCAATACAGGAGGATTTTCATAGTCGCTTGCTTGACTGGGTTACGCTTTTCAGATTTTTCAACAATCACTCCCGAGAATATTGTTGGCGAAAAGTTCATCCTAAAGCGTCAAGAAAAATCGGATAGCCCGGTAATGATTCCCCTACGGCAGGAAGCTAGGCAAATGCTGTTGGAGTATTTTGATAACAAGGATGTTGTTCATATCACAAACCCTGACCTAAATGCCAACGTAAAAGTGCTGGGTAGGATGGCAGGAATAACGGAGTCGATCACGTTTAGCTACAAAAAGGGGGCACAAACTATAAAAGACATCAGAGCGAAATGCGATTGGATTTCTACCCACACAGCGCGTCGCTCCTTTTGTACCAACGAATTCCTTGCAGGTACACCGGTTAAACTTATAATGAAGATCAGTGGCCATAAAAAAGAAAAGGACTTTTATAAATACATACGCATCACTGAAAAAGAGGCTGCATTAATTGTTGAGCGTATTTGGATGGCAAGAGATGGAATGCAGCCGCTAACCCCTGCTTTAATTGTTCAAAAATAAGTTTTTGAAATTATGAAGCTGTTATAGATTCCTAATAGTAGATCCAATGCCAATAAATCTTTCCCCTTGAAAACTCGATCGTTGGTGCAGGTATTTTCACCGCATTTAAGACGTACAGGACTGTCCTGAGCAGTCTGTTGTTGGTTTTGATTTTAGTCAGGTCTACATCTGCACTCAGGTAAACATGTCGTGTACGACGGATATCGGAGCGATCGTGTACCAATCCATCTTTGTCAACCCAGGTATTATGTACGGCGCCAAACATCCCTTTGCCGGAATATCCCAGGGAGAAATTAAGCCATTTGGGCAGCCTGCTGGCAGGAAGTAGTGAACGAAGGTTGGCGCTTAGCCAGTAGGTTTGCGAATTATAATCCTTCAACATTCTTTCGGAGAGGGTATTGCCGAAACTGGCATTGCGCCTGTATTTCAAGTCGGCCGAATAGGGATAGGGGTGATAGCTAAATTTAATCTGCCATTTTTGTTCACCACCTGTTAGCTCCTGTACCACATACAAGGCCGATCCCACTATGTTGGCCGTCATATCCCCCCAGCTAAATCCCCATTCGGCGGACAAGCCATCCTGGATCTCTATGATGCTTTGGTAGGCAACGCCGCTGATGCCGCCTAACCAGGCAGCCTGACGTTGACTAAAGCCAGCCCACTGCCAGGCCTGGCCCGACAAACGGCTCATCTGGTAGGCCGTCCACAGGTGTCCGGCTTTATCCATCTGTAACCACTCCCGATTGTCGTTGAAGCAATGAAAACCGGATCTCGGGTAATTGTTATACCAGGTTTGGTTGAGTGTATAGTAGGAAGCACCCCACACCGCCGCATGGGCTCCTGCCACCAACCATTTTCTTCCATGGCCAGTAGGGGTATTAGTCTTTGGTTCCGGCGTCAGCGTCCAACTACCATTTGGTAACCTGGTTGTGTCCTGCCACTGTGTGCTACCCATAGCGGGTTTCCTGATGATGGTGTCAACATCGAAGATCGCATTTGATTGATGTAGCAGCGTGGTGAGCGCAATCAAGGAAAGGGCAAGCTGCATTAGAAAAGTAAGTTTATTAGTGATGGATTGGCATGTAAATCATGAACAATGCCTGGCTCAGATATTATGTTGTAGCGATCATTGTCTTTGCTATTGCCTGACCACCCTGGTCGTTTTCGTATCGCGTTGATTGCTCAGCCGTAGCTGATACACCCCTTTTGCCAGTTGCGCCAGATCGGTCAATACGATATTGCTTTGACCCCTACCGATTGTTAATTGGCGACTGTATAAATTTCTTCCGTTCATGTCCACGAGGTCGATCTTGACGGGGCCTTGCATACTGGCTGCCACTCCGGATATGTCGAGTGTCAGGCTGGTGGTGAATGGAATGGGGTAGGCTTTGAGGCCAGGTGTATTGTTGTCGTCAACCTTTAGCCGAACGATATTGCTGTACTTGAAACGACCATCGAGGTCTACCTGTTTGAGCCGGTAGTACAGGGTTCGTGAACCATGCCTGCTAATGTTGTCATCCGTATAGCTATAATGTAGGTCGGATCCACTGGTTCCGGCTGCCGCTACCTGTGCAATCTTCGTAAAGTCATGGCCATTGTTGCTTTGTTCTATGTCGAACCGCTGACTGTTTTGTTCGAAGGAAGTGCCCCAGGTGAGTGTGGCCGTATTGCTACTGCCAGCCACTTTGAAATACAACATGCCCACCGGCAGTGGCACCTGAAATACGGTGACTGTCACCGTCGAGGTGTCGGAGCAGCCACTGGCCGTAGTGCCGATGATATGGTAGTCCCCGCTGTCTGCTGCCGCGATTTCTGCATCGCTCAGGAGGTTGTATACGCTGTCGTAATAATTCATCGTGAGCCCGGTGGTGTCGCCTGATCCCAGCGCCAGGTCATGCAGATCTACCGTGTTGGGACTGTAGACGGGATCCGGATCGGTAAAGGCGAATGCCGGCTTGGGGTTAACGGTTACGGTGATCGTGGGTGTCACCGAAATGCCGCACGCGCTTTGGGCAAAATAGTTGATCTCGATACCGTTGTCGGCTGCCAGTAAGATCCTGGTCGGACTAAAAGTATTGCCGTTCAGGATCCATCCCTGGTTGGTAACCGGTGAGCCTTGCGCCGTGATCGTCGGTACGGTCAGGGCCAGCGATTGTCCTGCACAGATAGCGGGTGGAGGCACGACGGGGCCAATCAGCGGCGGCCCGTTGACGGTGATCCTGGTTCGTTCTGCAGCCGTTTTGCAGCCCGTGGTGGTATCGGTGGCCTGTACAAAATAGGTGATGCCCGCAACCGGGGTGACCATGGTGTTGACGAGAGGGACCGTCAATTGCGGATTCAGGAAGATGGTGTCGACGGTGTTGGCAGATAGCCCGGTGATGGTAGTGGCGAGGTCTACACTATCGCCCAGGCAGAGCACCGTGGTATCAACCAGTGCGAAAGTAGGTTGGGTATTCATCAGGAGGGTGACGGAGTCCGTTCTGGAGCAGCCGCCCGCGGTGTAGGATACGAAGTATTTACCGGTGTCGGCGGTTGTAAAGTTCGTGATCGTTTGCACAGCGGTGGGGACTACCGTGCCATTGGGCAGGGTCCAGTTGATTCCGGTAGCTGTACCGATGACATTTACACTCAAGGCGAGTGGGCTGTTCTGACAACCATAGGTAGAATCATTTTGGCTACCCGGAGCAGCGCCGGATATGCGGATGCTCGAAGAAGTGGCCCTGGCAACGAGTTCGATGTTCTGGGTAGTGGTATAGTTGCAACTGTCGAATACCTGTGCGGTGTATACGCCCACGGGTTGATTGGGGAAATCGGGAGATGCCTGGTAGGGCGTGTAGCTCGCATCGGGTGTGCCAAAAGGTTTAATACGGTAAGCCAGGGTGCGACCGCTGCCGCCGCTGGGATCAATATGGATGGTACCACCCAGGGTTTCCACGTGCACCGTGCCGAAGCCCGCACCACACGCCACGCCGCCCGATTGGGTGATATTGATCTGAACAGGCTCGTAGGGTGGGATGGTAATGGTTTTCTCCAGGTAATAACAAACCAATTGTGAATGCAACTGATTGACCAGCTTGACCCGGTAAGTACCCGGACTTACTTCATACCCGAGGGTGAAGGGGCTGTTGTTGTTGGCAGTCGCAGATACGCCGGTGCCTGTAATGGCCACACCGGCCGCATCGAATAGTTTTACGGCATATTGTTGCACGGCTGGCGATATGGAACCATCTGGCGCCAGGTACCAGCCTTTGCCGGAGATGAGGTATTTGCCGCAGGACGAGCCGGCAGTATAGGTGAGTTCATCAGCGCTAAATCCAGCATAAGGAGGTGCAATAACCACCGTTCTCGGTTCCGTTCTGCAATCTCCATAGTCGATCCGTACCTGGTACGTACCTGCGGGCAGGTTGTCCCAGATGGGCGTCAACGGTAGCAGGGAGGTGACCGGTTCGGGTGTTGCAGGTCCGGACACGATGGTATAGGTGATCGGTATTGTGTTGTCGGTCGTAAAATTGGTGCCATAAGACCGTATGCCGCCTGTAGCGAAATTGCAGCCGAGGGTGCTCACATAATCGTAGGTCGCTGCGAGGGTGATACCGGTTGAGAGGGTTGTAGACACATCGTTGGAGGCATAGGTAATACCCCCGGTAGTAATGTTGACCGCATAAGAACCTGCGGGCAGACCCGTAAGATCGAGTGTATATGATAGTCCGGTGCCGTCCCAGGTATAGTTCCTGGTGGTCGTGGGCGTCGTTTTGTTGACGATCTGAATGTCGATCGGTCCGCAATTGTAGTTGTTGGTGGTGCGGGTGATGGAGGGCGCGCAAAAGCCGCTTCTCGACTGGAAAGGGTAGGGGATGGCGTAGGCCGGAGAAGTCACAATATTTGTTTGGTCGCAGGGATTGCGCAGTTGTACCCGGTATTGATTGGAGCCTGGTTGGTAATTGAGCAAGGGGAATTTACCGAATACAGATTGCCAGGCGGTAAACAGGCCGCTGTTGGCGGGGTATTCCACCCGTGCTTCGATGGGCAGGGTGGAGGGTATTTGCTTTACATCGCGCTGAAAGATCACAACGCCGTTGATATCTTTCAGCAGGATATTATTGGTAGAAAAAGTGAGGGAGTCGGTGCAATTGCCACCATGCTGGGTAGGACCACCCATGCCGTCGAGGCTGCCAAAGACCACACCGCTCAGGTTGTAGAGGGAGGTGATGGTAATGCCGCCTTTCACGATGTTGTTGGAACACGCATCGGTAATATCGATGCGGTAGGTGCCGGTGGCGAGCTGGTTATATTTTACATTCCTGCTGGTGGTGACCACATCCGGTTTGGCGGTAGGCCCGCCGCTGAGGTGATAGGTGAATGGTGGGCGCCCGCCGGCGATATTCATATCAATGCTGCCGTCGGCACTGCATCCCGTAATACCGACATTGCCGGCTGTCGTATTCAGAATGGAGATGGTGGTGTAAGGGTCATTCGTGAGCGTTACCGGACTGGATACGGTTTCGCCGGTGGCATCATGTACTTTTACGGTATAGGTACCGGACCCGTAGTTGTTGAAAACATTGCTCGTTTGTTCGGGCGAGTAAGTGGGGGCCGTGGACCGCTTGATGGAATACAAAGGTGTGCCTGACACGCCGGTTGCATTGACGGTAATCGATCCGTTGCCGGGACAGGTTCCGTTGGTGGCGGTGAGGGAGATGGAAACTTGAGCGGTTACCAGTTGGGCGGCGATGGTAAACAGGAATATTAATCCCAAAGTACGCTTGTGGGCAAGTAGTTCCATGTTGTGCGGGCGTTAGTTTTTCATCTTATCGACCGAACAATCAAACTAACGGGCATAGTGCTATCGGGATTCAGCTTTTAAGATATAGGCTAACGTCGGTTATTGACACGGTTGATGGGGCTGTTCCGCCTGGAGGTCTCATGAATTTTGGGTTTGTACGGGTTAACCCTTAGTTGTTTAGCGGTCCCCGCCCATCAGTTAATTACATAATTGTATGCTGGACAGACATTCATGGTTTTTCGTAAAATCGAGCAAATAGCTGGTTTTGACGGTAGCGAAATTAACTACATTTATAAAGTTATATATAGCCACCTAAATCCAATGCCTTCTATACTGAATATGAAAAACCTACAATTATGAAACGTAATTTTAGCCTGCTTTCACTTTTTCGTATTAACAAAGTTGAGCGCCCAATCCCTTTACTTAAACTAACAGATGAAAAGGTAGAACTGATCTCCGGGCGGTTAAAGTGCTTGATGTTATCTAAAATGCCTTACCTGAACGCAAAATATTCAATCAGGGCAATGGCTGAAGAGATCGATATACCGCCTTACCAGTTGTCGAACTACCTCAATCAGGAATTGGGTGTAAGCTTCAATGATTACATTAACGGGTTGAGGATAGAGTATTTTAAAATACTTATTAAAGACGCAGAAGGCGATCGGCTGAATTTAAGCGGCCTGGCAGGTAAATGCGGATTCGGAAACCGAAATACACTAACAGCAGCAGTCAAAAAATTTACCGGGTTTACACCCTCTTCTTATCGACGTGGGCATGGACGATACATTTGACGACCAGCCCGCTGATTCTATCCGCAGTTCTTCGCGTATGTCATTTAATCGATATTGTCCGTAAGGTTGCATTGCATAAATTGACGATCAGTGGGTGGCAACAAGTTGCGGATTCAATAACTGCCATTCGCTAGCTGCCGCAGTTAAACGACACACAGCGTTGACGCCTTCTAAGTGTATTAAAAAATAGTTTCAATGGGGGATGCGGCCTAGAATAATAATGGTAGTTTGTAATTAATGGAATGTAATAGGAGTTTATTAAATAGTTAAATGATTCAATTTGAGATCTAAAGGTGACTATCTACAGTAAACCAACTGTAGGTTATTTTGGCGTTTTGAGGTATCGTCGTACCACCGGTATTGCTGCAATGAACAAGAATTTTTACGATCATTTAGGCGGAAACCAGCTTTTGCATGTGTCTAATGAAGAGGGATTTTTCTTGTGTAGCCCATCCATCTAGGTGTATTCGGTAAGCCAATAGGCAATTTTACTATAGGGTCAACAATTTGGGAGCATCCAAGAAGCCGAAACCTGCTTTTGGTAATGCTGGTAAGAATTGTGAATTGTCGTATAATGTGTTTTGGAGATGGAGAAAATGTTTGTTCAATACAACTGCAAGTCATGAACAAAATATGTATCAAATTGCTGGTCCTTTTATTTCTGGCAGCATGCAATAGTCAAAGCCCAAGCGAATCAGGAAATATTTCAACGACCCATACGGCAGACTCCACGGGTGCCACATTCAAACCTGAAAGTATCCGTGAGCAAATGATTTATTCTCGTGCTTTACAGGCGGCTATATGGGGTATTCCTGCTGTAAATTATGACCTGATGCTACAAGAAATGCTTACAAAAACCTCAGCCAAGCAAAACGAGATTGTATACTGGTCTCGGCCTGCTGACTGGCATAATCAAACACTTACACCCAATCCGGATGCGATCTATTTTATGGTATTCTTTAATACAAAAGAGATAGGGCCATTGGTGATTGAAGTCCCCCCGGCGGAAGGTGGCTCCTCATTCGCCGCCAACATTGATAATGTGTTTCAAATGCCCTTGGAAGATGCCGGACCTTACGGTGCGGATAAAGGTGCGGGTGGCAAATATCTGATCCTGCCGCCTGGTTACAAGCAGCAGACGCCAGCAGGCTACATTGTTCTTCCTGCTGATACATACGAAGGTTATGGGTTGCTTCGCTCTAACCTTGCAAGCCACAGTGATGCAGACATTGTCAAAGCAGTGGCCTACGGTAAAAGGCTTAAGGTTTATCCGCTATCCAATGCGGGCAATCCCGGTGAAACAAAATATACAGATGCTTATGGAACAATGTATGATGCGACCATTCCCTATAATATTAGGTTTTTCCGTTCGCTTGATCGAATTGTACAAAGCCAGCCATGGCTCACACGTGATAAAGTAATGATTGACCAGCTTAAAACCATCGGCATAGAAAAAGGAAAAACTTTTAATCCCGATGCAAGAACAACCGATATTTTGAATGCAGCAGCTGAAGCAGCGCATGATTATATTGGGGTAATGTATGATGCAGGATTTCCACCATTGAATACTGATGCGCATTGGGCAATTCCGGCAATGCCTGATCTTGTAAAAGCAGGGTCTTCAGGTTATGTTGAAACGGATATTTACCCGGTCGATGCGCGTGGCCTTACCTATGCCTTAGGTTATGTTGGTATTAAGCGTTTGGGTACAGCGCAGATATACCTGATATCAGGAAAAGACAAAGATGGCAAAGCGCTTAACGGGGCTGAAAACTACCGACTTTATGTACCGGCAAATGTGCCAACTAAACAGTATTGGTCTGCAACAGTGTATGACCGCTCAACACACGCTCTTATCAAAAACATGTCACGCGCAAGTTGTGCCTCAAACGATAAAGCGGTTCAGAAAAACGCCGATGGATCAGTGGATGTATATTTTGGCCCCAGGCCGCCGGCAGGAAAAGAATCCAACTGGGTTCCCACAGATCATAATGGTCAATTTGAAATATTATTTAGGCTGTATGGCCCGGAGAAAGCTTTGTTCGATAAGGCATGGAAGTTGGGTGATGTGGAGAAGGTGAGGTAGTGCACCGATAGTCCTTCTAGCTTAGAGGATCGGGTGAATTGTGAATGGTTTGATTCTGCAATGTAAAAGTTGTCCTTCGTCGGTTAGTAGCAAGACAAAAATGTATATGTTTAAGCCCTTCTTGTTGTCTTGCCCACCTCGTAACTATTATCTTGCTGAAGGGAGAGTGTGTCAATACAAGCAGCCTTGTATCTTATAAAAAGGGTGCCAGTTACAGCGCATCAATAATGATTGGGATGGACGAAAGTCTTTAAAAAAAATAAAACGTATTATTTATGATTAGAATAATCCTGTTCTCTTGCATAAGAGGAATGAGAATGGAATTCCTTCCATACGTTGTAATAATATTGTTTGCTACTGCCTGCAATCATAATACAAAAACAGAAAACGCCTCAACGAGCGACACTGACTCGTCAGGGGCTATCGCATCGGCAGGTGATACTGCTAACGGATTGCCGTCCGGCCCCGTGGCTAATACAATTATGACTGAAGAATATGTAAAAAGCATGACGAAAATAGTTTACCTATGGGCTTGGCCTATGGTAAATGTTCACAATAGGGTGACCCTGTTGAGCGATGTAAAGGAAGCCGTATATGTAGGAGGCGTAATACCTACAGCTCCTATCGGTCGCCTGTGTTTGCTTAACGATTATATTAAGCCTGAGCAAAGAACAATTGCATGTCCGAATCAAGATGTGGTATATGGCGTGGGGCCATTTGATACGCAGAAAGAACCTATCGTATTGCAGGTGCCTGACTTTGGAGATCGCTTTTGGGTGTACCAGGTTAGCGACCAACGTACAGATGGATTTGCGATGCTGGGGAAAATGTATGGCACAAAACCCGGCTTTTATCTGGTAACGGGCAAAGATTGGAACGGAAAAGTACCTGATGGTATTACCGGAGTAATTAAATGTCCCACAAGATATGGACTGATTCTACCCCGCGTATTTCAATCAGATGATCCAGCTGATAAAGAAGCCGTGCAGCCCGTGATCAACCAAATCAATCAGTACCCGATGAGTGAATTCGATGGAAAAATTAAAAGGGTGGATTGGAGAAAAACCAAAAGAACAGCACCAGATAATTCTGGAGGAGGTGAAACGAAGTGGGTGAAAACTGAAACTTTTCTTGAGCAGCTGCCTGAAATCATAAAAGAAGTTCCTCCACAAAAGGGTGAAGAAGCATGGTATGCACAAGTTATTGGTTTGCTCGACGGGATTTCTAAAAATCCAAAGCTGAAAGAAGCTGCCAGGCTGGCTGTATTTGATGCAGACAAAACGCTTATTGATCCGTTACTTCAATTTGTGAATGTAGGGTATCCTGTAAAAAACAATTGGACCACCCAAAGTAATGGAGCTCAGTTTGGAGTGGATTATCTTACCCGGACCTCCTGCGCCAAAGCAAACATTTTCGTGAACAAACCAAATGAAACAAAATATTTCTATCAGGATCTTGATTCAGCAGGAACGAGATTGAATGGTAATAATAAATACACCATAACCTTTGCAAAAGATCAGATACCTCCAGTAAAAGGGTTTTGGTCGCTTACCATTTATGATAAGGAACATTTTTTTGTACCTAACCACCTGAACCGGTATTCTCTTGGTACTAAAAATAAAGCGCTTCAAACGAACCCTGATGGCTCACTCACTTTCTATGTACAAAGCACAGCGCCGTCAGCAGATAAAATGGACAATTGGTTGCCGGCTCCTAAAGGACTATTCTCATTATATGTAAGATGTTACTGGCCGGAAGAAAATGTTGTAAGAGATGAGTGGATACCACCTGCTGTCGTTAAGGTGAAGTAATTAAGTGCTAGGTTCAGCGGGTGGGGTCGGGCTATGGACGATACTTTTGACATCTGGCCGGCAACCTCTATTCTACGGCTCCTCATATACCCAAAAGAAGAGCAATCGGCACTATCGGCAAATGCCAGCGAAAAATGCAACGAATAGACCCGCACCATAGTTAAGGTATCATACCTTGTTTAAATGGAAAATGCTATTATTTATTTAGACTAGTCGAGCAGAAATTTTCCGGTTGATCTCCGTTTCGTGCTTTTTTCCGTGATAACATAAAAGTAAATGCCACTGGCTGCGGCTTTCAGGATAACCGTAGTATTGATGCTATATTGTCCCTGAAGACGCTGACGGTAAATGACCGTCCCCAATGAATTGACTATCTCCAATAATAGCTGGCTGCTCCTGTTGAGGCCGGTAATCTGAAAGGGAATGTTTCTCGAGTGCGATGGGCCAGCAACGCGTACGGTTAAGTTTTGTTCAGCCCGCCTGATGATTTGTATTACACGCGAATATATCAGCGAGGTGCGCTGATGTTCCATTCGAAGCCGGTAGTAAATGGTTAATGAAGCGTTTTCGTCGATGTGAGAATAACTGTTGACTGAAGTGCCCGACAACGGGCGTACTACAGCGATATCCTGGAAGTTTATTCCGTCTGTGCTGCGCTCCAGGACATATCGGTCTGCCGTGTCCTCTCCGGTAGCGGTCCAGTTGATCTGGTTATGTCGTTCTGCTGCGGTGGCGGTAAACGTCAGCAAGCGGATGGGAAGCGGATTGAGTAGGGCACTGGTAGATGCCAAGGTAAATGGACTGAATTCCGAGATCTGGTCATTGGACCGGATGAACGTGGGAGTTACGATGCTCGCGCCTTTATCGGTCCAGGTGGTGCCGTCCCACCTCGCTACCCGGAGATCATTGGGGCTGGTAATGCCCCCGCTTCGTTGCGGATCGTACGAAAGCCATAAATGGGGTGGAGGACCCGATGGTTGGTTGATCCTGTTGACCTGCCACCATTCTACCTGGCTGATATTAGCCAGTGTGGGTTCTCTGGGCTGACCCGCAAAAGGCGAAGGACTATGGAAATACTGTGCCGTGAAGGTGTCGATGTTTTGCGCATCGGTTATGCGAACAGGGGCATAAAAGCCGTCATTGCCGATAGGAAATTCAAAGGGTGTGGTAAACCACTTAAAACGAACCGGTCCGTCTACATAGCTATTGTTATTGGCACTGGCAGCGGTATAGTCGTTACCAAAGAAGAGGAAGTTTTCGGTCCTCGCTTGTACAATGCCCTGCAGGAAATGAAACTTTCGACCACCAAACTCATCGAGGATAAGCGGCGAATGGAGTATCACCTTTCCTACTGGCTTTTGGACCGTGATATCTCCATTCCACCTTGCGGGGGCAGCAGGGCCAAATATGATGGATTGATCGGTGGTTCCGGATAAGATCAGGTGCGTGTTGGTTTGGGTAGGGCTCATGCCATCTTCAAAATAGAAATCACCTTTTACATTCAATGTACTGCCTGCCTGCCCCGTTAACAGGCCAGCTTTCAGCCTTAGTGTACCGAGTGCTATCAGCGTATCGTTTGCCCCGGGATTGAATTGCCCGCCTGCAATATCGATGACGAGATTGTTGAATGTTTCCTTATTAAGAGAGAAGTCAGTTTCTGCGGGTACTGTTGCCTGGTTAAATACATAGGTGCCTCCGTTGGCTATAAATACACCACCAGTATTTTTATGCCGCCCGCCATTGTATAAAAAATTCCTCGGGGCAATCAAAGTGCCTGCGGGTTCGATGGTAATAGTCCCGAATATACTAATTACAGGGGGATTGGCGGGAAACCGGAATACCCCCCGCCGTATAAAAAAGCTCCCATTAAAATTCCCAATCCTGATGGTGTCGCCGGGATTGGATTGAATGACATTAACGGTGTCGGACGGACTGTTTTTAATGATGCCCACGAAAGGTGTGGGGCCCGTGACTGCCAGGGGTGCATCTATGGTAACGGTGCCGGTTCCAGCTCCTGTACACGCAATAGGGATGCCGGTGCCGCCAAAAGCCGCATGTGACCATAGATCGTGTTCGATCTTCAGGAAGGTGCTGCCCATCAATTGACCCGCTAACAAGTTGACCAGGCCGTTCACCTGCAGACTGTCTGTCGAGTTTATCCGCAAAATGGCGTTGCTGGCTTTATTGATCGTCAGGTTATAGACGGTGAGGGTGCCGCCGGTGTAGTTTACATTTTGTTCACCCGGTCCGTCAAACACGACTGTTCCATCGAGATTGACCATTGCCGGATTGACGGTAAGATTGTTCTTGAATACAATCGTACCTGTGTCGAGGTGCAGGCTGCCTCCGGTGATCGAGCTAAAATCATTGACCGTGAGGGTGACATTTTTTGACAAGCTGAGCGACCCATTGGTGATATAGAGTTGTTTCGCTGCTGCGGGCAGGGTTACCAGGCAATGATGCGGTGGGTTTGCCTGGTCAAATAGCACGTTGTCGACTGATGTAGGAACCGTAGCGCCCTCCGTTCCACCCGAATTCGTTGACCAGTTGCCTGGCACCTGCCAATCGGTGGACACAAGACCTACCCAATATCGCTGTTGTGCCTGGACAGGCGCAACGAATAAGGCTACTGCCAACGTTAGTTGGGAGATGGCGAAGATCATCGATCGGGTATTCATGGCATATCCGTTTGTATAGCTTTAATGATTTGCCAGTAGTAGGGTGCCTTTATACGTCTCCTGGTTGGTCGTCCTGGTGACCTTATAGAAATACAATCCGCCGGTGATCATCGGCCGCTGCATGGTCTTTGACATCGACCGGCCGCTGGCGATGATCCGTTCTTTGTAGACGACGGCCCCGGAGCCATTGATGAGTTCGAACAGCAGTGACTCTCTGTCCCTAACGCCTTCTACCGACAGGGTGAAGACTGCCGTGGCAGGGTTGGGTGTAATAGCTGCTTTGAACACCTGACCATCGTCGGAACGCAAGCGAATGGTAGTTGAGTAAGTAAATCGTCCATCGAGGTCTACCTGTTTTACCCGGTAATAATTGTACCCGGTGTTGGCTGGCCGTTGATCGGTAAAGCGGTAAGCGGTGTTCGTGACCGTATTGCCACTGGCTGGCAATTGTGTGATGGGGGAGAAGAGGCTGCCGTCGGCAGACCGCTCGACCAGGAAATGGCTGGTATTGCTTTCGGCGGCGGTGACCCAATCGAGCAGAATATGGCCATCGATGTATTTGCCGGTGAAACTGACCCAGCGGAGTGATAAAGCGGCTTCAACGGTGATGGTATCAGTGACGGTACGCGAGGTTCCACAGGTCGCGTCTGTTACTGTGTACAATATAACTGTTTGACCTACCGATACACCCGTCACCATACCTGACTGGTCGACCATTGCTACTGCCGGATCGTTACTCGACCACACGCCACCCGGCGTGGAAGAGGTGAGTGTTTGTGTTTGCGCAACGGCGATGGTATCGCGGTCTCCAATATCGCCCACGAGGGGATTGGTCACGATAAGGAGGGTGTCGTACACGTCGCAGTTGGATGTGGTGACAAACTGAACATATACATTATTCTCCTGCTCCGTTGCCTGTACCGGCATCGCAATGGCCGTGGTATAGCTGCTGTTGCTGAAGTAAAGTGTATCTGCCATGAATTGGGTGGTGCCGATCAGTGTGTCAGCATTGACCAGCGCGTTGTTACACACAGTATCGTTCAGAAGCGTATAAGTGGCGGCATCATCGGTAGCCTGTAATTCATAAGCACCTGCATCCGATTTACAGCCGGCGGGTCGTAAGCTATCGCGCTGGTCGGTGGTGAAGGCTGCTACCCGGGCCTGCCAGTTAGTGCTGGTATCCAGCGGCACCAGGTTGTGTGCGGGGCCATTTTTTTTGATAGCAATGGTTTGGGTGAGGCCACCATTGTCGGTCAACGTTGCGTTATCGCCAGATACCACGGAGGAAAACAGATTGGCGGCATTACCCGCTGGCAGGTTGATGTTGCCGGTGCCTGGGAGGGTAACCTCACGCACGATATTGTAACCGGCATTGGTGAAGGCGGTTTGGTTCAGTTCGCTGCCGGCCGCTCCATTGCCATAGATGATATTGCCGCGCAATAATTTGCTGGTTGCGCTCGTGAAGTAGATGGCATGAGCGGTTCCTGCACTGGCAGTATTACCATTGAAGGTAGCGAAGGTGATTCTTACCCGGGTATTGGCGCCTGTTTCGTATAAGGCCCCTCCACTACCGGCAATAGCGCTGTTGCGGCTGAAGGTGCTGTTGTAGATGCGGTTGGTATCGGTGGCAACGGTGGCAGTATTGTAGATGGCGCCGCCGTTGGCGGCCTGGTTGCCGAAGAAGGTGCTGCCGGATATATTATTTTTGCCTGCTGCGCTGTACACCGCGCCACCGTTGGTACCGGCGGTATTACTGTCGAGCGATACTTTGATGATCTCCATAGGGCCTCCGCTCCAGATGGCGCCTCCTGCACTGTCTGCCTGGTTATTGCCAATGATGAGCTCACTCAGGCTAAGGAATTTGTCTTTCGAATAAATGGCTCCTCCGTTGGCTGCCGCCCGGTTGCCGGTGATCTCGAGGTTGATGGAGGCATTCAAAACGAGGCTATCTTCTATGTAGATGGCGCCGCCATTTCCTTTGCCGCCCGGCCCAGCCTTGGTCTGGTTGTTTCTCAAGCGCAAGGCCGATACTTCTGCGATGTTGAATCGCCCGCCCAACACTTTGGCAATAGCGCCGCCGTTGTTGTTGGCTGTGTTGCTGTCCATGATGATCGCGCCGCGGAGGCGTAATTCTTTCGAGGCATACACGGCGCCGCCATTATAGGCCCCGGAATCGATCTGTAAGATGGGGTGGAAGCCCGCGCGGTTGCGGGATAACCGGCAACTGTCGATCAATACAGATCCATTGGGCGCGTACAAGCCGCCTCCATGGTACCGGGCCGTATTGCCGCTGATGTTGGCGCCTTTCACGGCAATGCCTTTTAATACACTGTAGAGTGCTCCTCCGTGTGTGTAGGAGGTATTGTCCAATAAATCCATCCGCCCGGATGCTTCCAGCGTGATCTCGTTATTGGATACGATGGCACCTCCCTGCCCCCGGAAATTGGGAACATAGAGGCCAAACGTATCGGTGAGGTAGAGCGTGGCACATCCGGCAATATACAGCGACCGCAGATTGCTGCTGGTGACGGTGCTGTTGGTATTGTAGGCACAGAGCGCGCCGCCGGTATTGGCGGCAGTATCACGTTCCAGCAAAATGTCGCCGGAAAGCACCAATTTGCCGGGTGTGCAAATCGCTCCACCCGAACAATCGGCATAGTATTTTTTACTGAAGGGATTGTAACCGGCCTTGCATTCGATACCCGTTACATTTACCAGTGTAAGCGTGTTGTTGTTGCCATCGCAAAAAATAGCTCCTCCGCTATCGCCGGCCGAGTTCCTGAAAAAGCGAGCGTGGTTGATCGTTGTATTGACTGCCGTATAAATAGCCCCGCCCTGCGAACCTTCGGGGTTGCCATTCCTGGCAAGTCCCTCTCCAGTGGTTACACAGTTGCTCATGATCAAGGTGTCGAGCGCACTGGTGCGAAACAAGGAATCCGGGGTTTGCGACAGCCCCGTGGTATCGATGTCCGGATCGGCTGAAAGCGAACCGGTGGAGCCTTTGTAGATCCCTCCTCCCCGGTACACGGCTGTGTCTCTTTCCATGACGATCGCTCCCGACAGTTCCAGGCTATTGTTGGCAAATAACCCGCCGCCGCAGCCAACGGCAGCAGCAATAACGCCCAGCACACGAAAGGTGTCGGCCTGGATATCGTAACAGGCTTTGTTGCCCGAGAGTGTGTCGTTGGTGAGGGTTAATGGGCCAACGGCATAGATACCGCCGCCATTGTTCCAGGCCATATTATTATTGATGGAGGAGTGCATGATCTGCGCCTGCACCCCGGCCGCTGTTGTGGCCAATCCACCGCCATTGCCGCCGGTAGTGCGTTGAAAACCGGCGCGGTTGGAGTCGAGCGTTGCGTTGAGCAGGATCACATTGGCGGATGCGGCGACGCCTCCACCAAAAGTGCCGGCTCCATTGCTACGGATGATAGCGTTTTCGAGGGTGTCGGCTACCGTGGTATAAATGCCTCCACCTGCGGTCTTTGCGTTGTTGCTGATGATGTTAAGGGTGGTCAATTGCCAGGTATTGATGACGCCTGCACCCTTATAAAGCCCCCCTCCATTTCTGCCTGCCGTGTCTTTCTCAATGATTACATTCCCTTGGAGTGTCAACACGGCATTGGCAAATATGCCACCGCCATCTGACGTATTATTATAAATGCCGGTCGCATTGTTATAGCCTGCCCGGTTATATGCAATACTGGTGTTGTTGATCGTCAGCGGACCAGCTGCATAGATACCTCCTCCATGAGCACTGCTGGTATTGTATTGCAATTGAGCTCGTGTGATCTGTACAGTATTTGTCGACAAGGTCGTTAAAACACCGCCTCCGTTGCCTGTAGCGGAACAGCCACCAATCTTACAATCACTGATGTTTATCGTATTTGTACCGGTTGTAGCGGCAACGCCGCCTCCATTGGATATAAAAGAGATAGGAGAAAATGTTTGAGCAATATATGTTGCGTTGGGGCCTACCAGGACAAGGTTTTCCAATCGGACGGTGCCGGTTCCGGTTATGGTAAAATGCCTGGCCGTACTGGTCATGTTGATGACGACCTCGTTACCCGCCAATGGCTGACCGATGATGGATACTGTGCGTGTGACCGATAACGTGCTGGTACTGGTATACGTACCGGGTGTAATGAATATAGTATCAGCCGTGCCGGCGAGTGCGGTTTGTAAGGCCGCTATATTGCTCACCGTCGTATTGGTGCCCAGTAATCGTCCGGGAAGCGCGATTGCTGAAACAATCGTCAACCATATCCAATGTCGGTTCTTCATGCCCAATGTTGATTCGTTACAGGATGCAGGTACGGAATGCATTATTCTTTAGCACCAGGCTGTGGCAGTAATCAATAGTTGCTTTATCGTGCATCACGCACTATCTTAATGAACTGCTGTTGTTGTGCATTTTTAAAATGTAATGTATAGCTGCCTTTGGGCAGGTAGGGAAGCCCTGATAATACGATATTGGATTGCCCCGTTTGAAGTGTTATCTGCCGCGTGTAGACAATCCGGCCGTTCATATCGATCAGGTTGATCTGTGCGGTCCCCGCAATACCTACCGGTAATTCAAGCACCAACAAATCTTTGAACGGAACAGGATATACTTTCCATGCCTGCTGAGCTTCCAGTTTTAGCAGCCTTATGTGGCTGTAAGTAGACCGGCCATCCAGGTCAACCTGCCGGAGCCGGTAATAAATGGTTCTTGTTCCATACCGGTTGATGGATAGGTCAGTAAAATGATAATCCACCATATTGATACTATTGCCGGCAGCCGCCACTTCGCCAATCTTTTTGAAGTCGGAGCCGTTGTTGCTTTGCTCTACATCGAATCGCAGGCTGTTTTGTTCGGAGGCCGTACGCCAGGTCAGCAGGGCTTTTTCTTCATTGTGCACTACGGTGAAATCCACCAGTTTGACCGGTAAAGGTGTCCCCGCCAGTACAAACGTATCGCGGCAACCGGTTGTTTGATCTTCTACGAAGAATTCCGTCATCGTTACTGTCAATGGTACCATGTTGAAATTGGGCGATGTCTGGCTGATCGGTGTAGCAACTGCTCCCACCGGTTCCACCGCGTTGAGGGTATATAATGGGGTTCCGGTTAGCGGGGTAACGGAGAGGGTAATATCGTAGTTGGCTCCATTGGGGACAGCAATACCCGTCAATACTGGTTTGGTCGCATTGCTGATCTGTATGGTATCCTTGATCACACAACCGTCACCATAAGTGACCGTAATGCTATAAGAACCCGGTGTTGTTACCGTACGCGTGGTGGCGGTGCTGTTGTCGTCCCATAGGTAAGTGGTATATGGATTTCCCTGGAAGGCCAGGGTACTCAATGTGTAGGGCGTTCCCTTGCAGTCCAGCGCCGTTGAATCTACCCCTAATCCGGTGATGCCGGCCGGGCCTGCATAAGGTATGATGATCCAGTTGGTGTTGTTGCCGTTATTGATGCTTTGATTGCCTATCTGTAAGCGGGCACGATCTGCTCCGGTAACAGCGTTGATATCCCGCATCCGTACGAAATCGATGCCGTAAATATCCGGTGGTATGTTGGCCGCAGTGATGGGCATGCTTACACTGGCCGTATTGCCTGCGACGGTTGACTGTATGGTGGTGGGAAAGCAGGGGTTGCCACTGGCATACCAGGCCTCGTTGATGGTGGTGGTGGTGCCACTGGTGAAAGTATAGGTATGGTTGGCAGAAAATACAAGTGTATCCGTGATAACCGACTGGATCCGTCCACCGGAGCCGGCAAAAGTGATGTTGTTGTAAATGCCACCTGAAATGATCGGGTTGGAACCAGCTGCCGGCAGAAAAGTGACGTTGTTGTAGACATCGGTTGCCTTGGTTTGAAAACCGCCGTTTGTGCTACGGTTCGCAATGAGAAATTGAGAGTTGATGGAGCTGTCGGCCACCAGGGGCACCCCACCGCCGTAATACCAGCCAAGGTTGGTGAGCGTACCGTCTCGCATGAATATGGTGGCATTGGCGATATTGAGCGTTTTGGTAGCTGTTCCGAAGTTGCCGTTAAAGAACAAGGCACTGACGTACTGTCCGGCGAAACTGAGGTGTCCATCCACGAAGTTGATGCTGCTGACGTCTTTGAGTGAGTCGAGCAATTTCCAGCCACCGGTGCCGTTGAAGCCGAGGTTGGTACTGACAGGCACATTGGCGGTGGTGATGGACTCTGTAAGGCGGCTGGAAGCGAAATTAATACCGCCGCCTCCGGAAGTGGTCATGCCGGCTTGTAAAGTAAATGATCCATGCACTTCGAGCGGAGCGCTGAGTACGAGGGCTGGTGGTGTTGCTGCACCGATGAATGTAATAGAGTCACAATAGGCATTGGCGTTCACCGTCACCGTTCTGCTGGCGGGTGTAAAATTGGATCCCGCGTCGAATATCACATTGTCGTATTGGGTGGGTACACAACCGCTGCTGGCTGTGCCGCCACTGGTGGAAGCCCAATGCGTGGGATCGTTCCAGTTACCGGCGCCACCGACCCAATAATAGGTATGGGCGGCAGGTGCGGTGAAGGTCCAGTTTGTATTGTTGCCCAGGTCAATGGAGCTGGCAGCCGCATAAGGAATGGCAGGCCCGATAATGCGCAGGTCGCGGATGCGGGCATTGGCCACCGCGACTACTGTGGCTGCCGTTACGGCGATGGTAGATTGGGTACCTGCGGTATTGGAATACAATTCGATCAATCCGCTACAAGCGGGTGAATTGGCGGCCAGGTATTCATTGATGGTGATGGTGCTGTTGCTTTGGAAAGTGTATACAAGCCCTGGGCTCAGTACGAGACTATCAGTGGTGATACCCGTACCCACCCGGCCAGCTGTGCCTGAAAAAGTAATCTTGTTGTAGGTGCCCCCTGTGATGATGGGATTGGAGCCTGGCGCCGGCAGGAAAGTTACATTGTAATATACATCGGTCGCCTTGGTTTGCAAGCCGCCGGAGGTGCCATGGTTCGCAATGAGAAATTGCGAGTTGATGGAGCTGTCGGCCACCAGGGGTACCCCTCCGCCATAATACCAGCCCAGGTTATTGGGGGAGCCATCCCGCATGAATAGGGTGGCATTGGCGATATTGATCGTTTTGGTGGCTGTTCCGAAATTGCCATTGAAGAATAAGGCACTGACGTACTGCCCGGCGAAACTGAGGTGACCATCCACAAAGTTGATGGTGCTGACGTCTTTGAGCGAATCGAGCAGTTTCCAGCCGCCGGTGCCATTGAAGCCGAGGTTGGTACTTACCGGCACATTGGCGGTGGTGATGGATTCGGTAAGGCGATTGGACGCGAAATTGATACCGCCGCCTCCGGAGGTGGTCATGCCGGCTTGCAAAGTAAATGATCCATGCACTTCGAGCGGAGCGCTGAGTACGAGGGCGGGTGGTGTAGCTGCACCGATGAAGGTAATGGAGTCGCAATAGGCATTGGCGTTGACCGTCACTGTTTTGCTGGCAGGCGTGAAATTGGATCCTGCGTCAAAGATCACATTGTCGTATTGTGTGGGTACACAACCGCTGCTGGCATTGCCGCCGCTGGTGGATGCCCAATGCGTGGGATCGTTCCAGTTACCGGCGCCGCCTACCCAATAATAGGTATGGGCAGCAGGTACGGTGAAGGTCCAATTGGTATTGTTGCCCAGGTCGATGGAACTGGACGCCGCATACGGAATGGCGGGACCGGTGATGCGGAGGTCGCGGATGCGGGCATTGGCTACCGCAACCACTGTGGCAGCTGTCACAGCGATAGTGGCCTGTGTCCCTCCCGTATTGGAGTACAATTCGATCAACCCGCTACAAGCGGGTGAATTGGCGGCCAGGTATTCATTGACGGTGATGGTACTGTTGCTTTGGAAGGTATACACGAGCCCAGGGCTCAATACGAGGCTATCGGTGGTGATGCCGCTCCCCAACCGACCGGCCGTGCCGGAGAAATTGATCTTATTGTAGGTGCCGCCCGAGATGATGGGGTTCGATCCACCCGCCGGCAGAAAGGTGACATTATAATACACATCGCCTGTCTTGGTTTGAAAACCTCCGTTTGTACTACGGTTGGCAATGAGAAATTGAGAGTTAATGGAACTGTCGGCCACCAGGGGTACACCGCCGCCATAATACCAGCCCAGGTTGGTTAGGGTGCCATCCCGCATATTTATGGTGGCATTAGCGATATTGATCGTTTTGGTGGCTGTTCCGAAGTTGCCGTTGAAGAACAAGGCACTGACATACTGCCCGGCGAAGCTGAGGTGGCCATCCGAAAAGTTGATCGAGTTGACATCTTTAAGTGAGTCCAGCAGTTTCCAACCACCGGTGCCGCTGAAACTGAGATTTACGGGCAAGGCGACATTGCCCGTAGAAATGATTTCTCCGAGTCTGCTGCTTTGAAAGGTGACCGTGCTTCCCCCTGAAACGGTCATGCCAGGCTGTAAGGCCAGCGATCCGTTAATTTGCAACGTGTTGCTGAATACAAGGGCGGGCGGGGTAAGGGAGCCGCTCCAGGTCATATTGTTGCACAATGCATTGGTATTGATGGTGACCGTGCGGCTTGCCGGTGTAAATCCTGAATTGGCATCGAAATGCACATTGTCATTTAAGGAGGGAACTATGGAATGCTTGGTGGTGCCACCGCTGGTGGTTGCCCAGTGGTTGATATCGCTCCAGTTGCCGGCTCCTTCTACCCAGTAGTAGTCGACCGCATGAGCGGTTAGGGAACATACGACCATTGACAGGAGCGCAAATATTCGGATGAAAGTTGAGGATGTTACGTGTACAGCTTTTTTCATAACAGTGGATTTTCATTAAAAGGTCTATTGATCAATGACACTACCCGTTATCATTGTCCGCCACTATCTTGCGTGTTTTGTTTCGTGATAATGGTAACAATTAGGACTATACGTGTTATAAGTGAGTTGTTATAAGAAGTTTACGGTTTTATATAATCGATCATAATTTTTATGATTTTAGGTGGTGATGGAGTATATTAAATGTTGTGGGCGGACGGGGTAGGGAGTTGCCCTTATTGAGTCGCAGCCACTAGAAGTAAATCCAATGTCCAAACACCTTACCACGTGTAAACTCAATAGTTGGTGCGGGTATTTTGACCGCATTCAACAAGTTAAAGACCGATCGAAGCAACTTGTTATTGGTCCTAATCTTTGTAAGATCTACGTCCTCACTCAGGTAAAAAATGGCGTGTACGGGTGATGTCTGACCTGTCGTGGCTAAAACCTTCTTTATCGACCCATTTATTATGTGTTGCCCCAAGCATCCCTTTCCCGGAATAGCCTACCGAAATATTGAGCCATTTTGGAAGTCTCGAAGCCGGCATTATACCTCGTAAGTTTGCGCTTATCCAATATGTCTGTGAACTGTAATCCTTTAGCAATCTTTCCGGTAGTGTTTTTCCCAGGATGTCATCCCGCCTTGCTTTTGTATCATTTGCATAGGAATACGGATAGTAGCTTGACTTCAGCTGCAATTTTTAATCTCCGCCGATCAACTCCTGCACCACAAAAAGCGCTGATCCGGCAATGTTGGCTGTCATATCGCCTATACTAAAGCCCATTCAGCAGAAAATCCGTCCTGCATTTCAATAATGCTTTGGTAGGCTATTCCGCTAATGCCACCCAGCCAGGCGGCTTGGTGTTCACCAAATCCTGCCCATTGCCAGGCAATACCTGACAAACGGCTCATCTGGTATGCTGTCCACATATGCCCCCATTTATCTGCCTGTAGCCATTTTCTGTGGTCGTTAAAAAAATGAAAGGCTGATTTTGGGTAATGTTGGTGCCAGGCTTTATGGAGGGTATAGAATGATACTTAATGAGTAAGTTACCAGCCATTTCCGTCGATTATAATTAACTACATCAGCCTTTCGGTCGACGATCAATGTCCAGTTGCTCGGTGGTAGGGTATCTTTGCATTTAACTTGACAGTAAATACTTTTTCCAATTGGAGGTGGCAGAGAGATAATCCTTCTTTTCACTATATGGTACAGTTTCTTGCACTACGACATGAAGTTGATTGTTGCAAATATTCATTTACGGGGCATCATATTGAGTAACGTTGTCGTGGCAGTTTATACAGGATAGTATGGCAATGAAAGAAAGGTCAAATTGCATTTAGGTGGTTTTAATAATCTCAAAATCGGTTAGGCGCTGTAGGATGGGCTGAGGACACGGCCAACCATTGCAATCCGCCACCAGGTTGCTCGTCTTTTGCTTGCTATTGATAATAGTAAGCGGTAAATCCTTATTTAAGTCCTGAAAATTTAATTACCCGGTTTGTTGTTCGTTACCCCAAAAAGAGCCGGGCATTGATCTTAGGTTTCGCCAGGGGGCAGATATCTTTCGCGTATAGTCACTTAACAGGCTGTGGAAGTCATCGGCGCCATGGTTGCTGATCATTAAGTAGTTTTCAATTTCAATAATAGAACAATAACCATGTTGAATGTCCCGCTCCTTGCCTGCCCTTAGGAAAAAGGGAAGGCTTTCTCTTTTGAAATGGATAAAGGAGACAGCTTGGTTAAGCTCGTTGTTGTCAAAAGGTTGCCGGATGCCTTTCATAAGTATTAACTGTGCGGTTGAAGCAGCTAATAGCAGGCATTCGTGGATCAATTCATCCGGGATTAATTTGATACGTTCATAATAATGATAAGACCTGGGTGGGTTGAATCGGTTAAGCATAGAATCTGTTTTGGCAGTTCTGGCTATAGCAACAAGTTTGCTGTAGCCTTATAGAAGGAAGATGCAGAAATCTGATACAGATATTTGAAACAAAATGCCTCGTGAAGAAAGTCACTTTAATTGCACTACTTGCTCAAATATCTAATGATCCAGGTGGGGTGTAATTGGATTACTAAAAATAGGAATGTTTTGCCGGAAATAGGGTAAAAAACGGATAAAGGTTGCGTCTAATAACGCCAGTTTTATTGATGTTTGAACCTTTGTTCAATACGTGATTATTAAAAGTATTGATATTCAATGTATATTCGAAGTACTAACGGCGCGATGGATGTATTAGTGGCTCGTTTAGGTGTTTATCATGGGCAATTTGATTGTTGTATTTGTGAATTCGTGACAGGGAGTAAAACATTTTTCATAGTGTTAATTAATAAAGGCTCCGCACTCGCAGAGCCTTTATTCGTCCTGCACCTATTCCCCTTTTTATTGCTATCGGCGCCCTGGAAGAGATGTGGACATGGTTCTTCAAGGATCTTTTAACTAGCCTTAACCAATAATCGATTATTGGTTTGAGCTTGAAAGAATCATTCTGAAACATCTATTAAACTCTTTCTGCAAGTTATAGTTCTATCCTATTGGCGACGACTGATACCTTATTCTTCTTGCCAAGATTTCTAAATGTTGGCAGGCCGGTAAATTAAACGCTGTATTAAAGCCAGCCACGAACCTAGACTCCGCTAGTGAAATGATATTTCTCTTCAATCAGTTAGATTCCGACAGCTTGGCGGTTAGGTTGCTGAACAAAAAGAGGATTGAAATGGTTACGCCCGTCTGGTCGCTTATTAAGTTAAATTCACCATCAACCTGGTCCGCAAGTCCCTGCATTAAGCTCATGCCTAAAGAATTAGTTCCAACACTGGCCAGATTGAAACTTGCGAATTTCGGCTTATAACAAATAGTTGGAATCGGTCTAGCTTTTAGAGCTCAGATGCATATGATCTGGATTATTTAGTACTTGCTCCAACACAGCGTCAACAATGTCTTGGGTTTGTTGCTTTATTGCGAGGAATTGATTGTACATTACCTCCTTGTTGGCCTTGTTGACAACCGGTAATGGTTTGTATTTTTGCTTTTCCCTCTCAATGGCCTTATAGTCGTTAATTACCCTGCAGTGAAACGCTTTATATTTTATTGGCTGATTTGGATTGTCGGATACAACACCAACGAACTCCCCGCTGGACAAACTTGCGATGGTACTGGGAGGCACGGATTGATCCAGTTGCTTCGATCTTGATATGGAGGTGTCACCGCTATTGATTGAAATGCTTTCTCGGTCCTGGAAGGTCTTGGCAAATTTCTCACTCAGTAGTCTCGCTGTTTCTCCTGACACCTGACCGCTGATGATATTTCCTGTGATGTTGAAAATGGTATCTGCTTCGTCTTTACAATAGATCATTTTAAGCTGACTGAGGTCTTGCAATCCTAAAATTGTAGTTATGTTGTTGGATCTACCGGTTTGGATTGTGGATAACACGCTAATTGCTCTGGCGCTGGCGAACTCATCCAATACCTGAGCACAAGGATATTTTCCCGGCTGATTAATCATTTTGTTGAGTCGATCAATGTATAACGAAATGATCGGAGCCAGCGCTTCCTGGTACTGAGGATTATTGCCGAGGCAGAAAATGATCGGCCGTTTGGGGTCGTTGATGGCTAGTGTAAAATCATCACCGGAAAGTACCCAGTATATTTCCGGAGAGGCAATGCGACCCAGTGCAATTTTTACGGTAGCCATCTGACTGTTAAGGGTTTCCAATTCGTCGTCTGCAAATGCCTGGGCAAAAGGGTTAATCAGGGTTTTTATTTCAGGTTCAGTTTGTAGCACGGTGAATAATTTGTCGTAGGGTTGATGTATCAGTTCTATACAATGTGGCAGGCTGCAATAGGCGCCGTCTTCATACCGGCGAAGAAAGCCTATGACGGCGGCAAAAACATTGATTGCAGACTCGGGGAAGAACTCTCCTTGCCGGGTTGCCCACGTCCTGTTCATGCTAAGAAGTAGCGATTTGGCAGAATCAATGGCACTCGTCAGGTTGGGTAGGGTAGATTGATGAATTGGGTTACATTGATGGCTTAGTTCCGGATTCGTGAAGTTGACTGTTCGAAACTCAGTATTTGCGGGATATTCCCTTTGGTGTTTTTGGTAATGATTATAGGTCAGGGTAGACAGTTCCGGAAATTTTTGGTCGAATACAAATAGAACTTGCTTTTTGGCAACCAGTTGCCGGATGAGGTTCTCGATGACGTAAAAACTTTTGCCACTACCCGGAGAGCCCAGCACGAGCACCGACCTTCGGGCGTTTAAGAAATTAATCCAAGACCGCCTTTGTTGCCCTTTATAGGTGTAGACTGCGGGTAGATTTAGGCTATATTCTTCAGTTAAGAGCCTTTCTTCCTGGGGAAACCCTTCTTCGGCAAAAACCTGTTGCCGAAGACGCTGTTTGATGGCCCTGGAAATCGTACTGCCGCCGGTGATAACAAGTAGTAGCCCGATAATTGAAATGCTCATGTAACAAAGGGCAAGCGTTGCGGGAGCTAACGGCGGCCACCAATACAGGAAGCCGGAGCAATAATATGCGATCAAACCAGCCACCAGGTAGGCAATGCCTGCGCTGTAGCTGGATTTTTCGTCTTTGCGGCCTTTCACGCCCATCAGCGATAGCAACAAACAAAATAGCGCGAGGGTCTTCGAATAGTTGAAGCTCTTAAGTAATCCGGTGTCGGCTATTCTGGCCAGGAATTGATCACCAATGGGCGCAATAAAGCCCCATAATTCAAAAGCGCTGTAGCAGTAGTAGTAAAAATGAATAAACAGGATTGCCAGGGCAATCCACCGGGTAAGATCTGTTACTTTCTTCAACCCCTGTTCGTTCTCTCCAGTTCGTAACATATAATGTGCTTTTAATATCTTAGTTTTTTCCTTCTCCTGCGCTTACTCGGATCTTGGCTTAATTCGGCGGCCATGCCACCTTGCTGTGGTTTGTAAGGTGGCGTATGTTGAGGCATTTGACTTTCCTGTGACTTGCCGTTTTGTTGAAAGTGATCCTGTTCAGGTTTACTTATCTTTGATGGCTCCCTGGTTGTCTGCTTTTCTGTGACAGGGGTCTGATAGGAAGCCTGATCGATCAATTTTAAGCGCTGCTGAACTCTGTTGGCACTATATTCTTTGCCCAGATCGCTACCATTGAACACACATTTTGTTTTGTGATCAATGTATGTTAAACCATAGATAGTTCCTTGATCATTTTGGCGGATCACCATTTGGATATTGTCTTTTCGAAGTGCTTCTTCCAATTGGGCCATGGATGATTCCGACTTTTTAAAGAAGTGGAGATCTACAGCGTTTTTTATGCGGCGTTTATGTCCTTCTCTTTGTAGCTCTTTTTCAGCAAAGAATTCCTGGAGTTTAACCATGGTGGGCTTATTATAGAAGTCACTTGCCGGTATAGGTTTGCCGACCTGTTTTCCGTTTTCTCCCAGGATTTGGTAATACAGGCCGTTCCGTTGATGCGTACGAGAGTCTTTTCCTCCCTGGTGCGCTATGACGTTGTAGTTTCTTAACACCGCATTTAGCTCCGCCAGTGAGGTGTATTTATAATTTGGAAGGACATAGTCAAGTACATTGGTAATTGCTCTTTTGGTCCCGATCTCGGGTGACTTGCCGTATACAACTTTCTTGACATTGATCGGCGCTAGTTCGAATTGTTGGTGTCGCTGTTTGTCATCAGCACGTACCAGGTTGAAAACTTTCTCAATATTCTTACGAGCTTTTTCAGATTTGTCACGCCCAATATTGTGGAGCTTAATTCGCTTGCCATTAGCCTGGATATTGGTGGTGACGATGTGGATATGCGGATGGCTGGCATCATTATGTTTATACACTAAATATGGTTGACCACCGAAGCCGAGTTGGTCCATATAGCTGATAGCGATTTCCTGCAGTTTGTTTGTGGACAGTCCCTGTTCCGATGGATCAAAGTTTAGCGAGATGTGAATCGCATTAACTTTTGTCCTTTCATTGAGGCTGGTTAGTTTTTCGAAGGACTTTAGTTTATCGGCAAATCGAAGACCGTCGATATCTTTGGCAAAACCATTGGCATGTATTAAGGTGGCTGCCTTAATACTCTTTTGTTGATCGATTGTCAACGTGGTTTTGTTCTCGTTATACTGCAGAATATTGCGGATGGACCGCCCCTGATTTACTACTGCAACCATTTGTCCGAAAGTTTGGCAATGAGGGTTTTTGTTCCAGCGATTTTGTCCGACAAAATCCGAACGATTATTTCATGCTGTGGACCCCAAGATTGCAGGTCCTGAATATTCTGAATCAAGTGCAGTTTTCGGACGACCTGGTTGTAGTTATTGGCGATGGCATTCAGGTCATTTTTGAGCGCTATTAAATGTGGCATCATTTCATCGAGAGACTGGTTACGCTGGTAGATGGTGACAGGTTTTTGCAACAACATTTTGCGTGCGTATTGACTGATGTTTTTGCAAGTTGTTTTGTTGCACCTATTGTGCAAGGTTTCATACTCCAATGCTGTAAAACGCACGTGTAACCGCTTTGGTCTTGTTACTTTTGCTGCTTTCATACTCACAAATCATTTTCACGTTAATAATCAATTACTTATTGCCTGTTTTTAAAACCGCCCCCGACTTCGGAGGGGTGGCGGCCAGATTCCGATGTCCGACATCGGTACATCTGGCAGGGCGAGGCGCTCCAGTCGCCCTGAAAACCTTTGATAACCATTCTGTCCATCCCCTCTTTGGCCCTGCTCAGCGAAACCAGCGACAATTGCCAGGCAGAAAAAAAGTACTGTGGCCGATCAAAGGATCATGGCTTTTGTTGCATTTTTTGAGACTTTCCCAGGTGTTGACAAAAAGCATTGAGATCATTGTAATGCCGGTATAATCGGCGTTCGTCAATAAACCTTTTTGGATCGAGTAACAAGGCTGCTGTGGTGAGCTTGTTTCCCGTATTGTCGTTGTCCAGAAATAAACGTACTGTATCATGCTGCCGCATGGTGGGTAATTGCTGGTCAAAGAAAGAGGCCGAGTTGAGGATTAAGTAGTTTGTCAGTCCATGGTTTTGCGGATTGGTGATTGTCTTATAGGAAAGGAAATCAAAGAAGCCCTCGAATACTGCCAGGCTGCTGGCTTCCTGATTAATGAAGGTGCTTGCCTTGGGGGAGCTGGAAGCCTTTACGTACTGGTTGCGCAGTTCGTAACCACCCTGATCATTGCGAAAGCCAAGTGCATAGTAGTTTTTGCCATGCAAACTGTAATTAACCTCCCTAAGGTGCTCAGCGGCGATTTTTGGAGGGATCCTGCGGTCGCGGAGATATTTGATCAGGGGAAAGGATTCAATAGGTTTTACCAGGTTAATCTTGATCGTATCCTCGGGGGAGGTTGTGACTGACTTTGCCGGTTGCTGAACCGGGCTATGATGATATCCTGGTGCGATGAGGCGCTGTAAGAAATCTGGTAGGGTACATTTAAAATAGGCCACTCCGAAGTCCACCAGGTTACCGCCTTTCCCTTCGCTAAAATCAAACCAACGGTTCATAGATCGATTGATTTTGAAGGAGGGGGTTTTTTCGTCACGAAGCGGCGAGTAATACCAGTAATTTTTGCCGCTTATTCTTTGGGGCTTATAACCAAGCGAGGAGAGGTAATCGACCATGTCCAGGTCTTTTGCTTGCCGGATATTCATAACACACTGTTTTCTTTATTCACATATCGTATCTGCTACAAAGCTATGGCTGTCTGACAGGGAGATAAATACCAGTGCGAATTAGGATACGGGTGGAGGATACTCCCGGGGATAACAGCCTAATTGCCCGAAAGGTGGCAGTTTTAACTTCCTTCAACGGAATGGGTTAGCAGGAAATCAAGCGCTGGAGTAATAGTTTGACTATGGAGCAGGAGTACTTAAAATCGTTTGCAATAGCGGGTACTAGATAATTATGTATAGAATAAAGTGGCCGTATGTTGTAGTAATTTTTCACTTTTTATCGGTATATAGAATGAGTACACTCCTTATCTATGAAATATTCTTCGGATCAAGAAATTAAGGAAATACAATCTGATGATTCACCGGCTTCGTCAACGTTGGGACTGGGGTTCTCAGGTCGATGGATTTGGCTTGCCATATTTTCGTTGATTATCATTGGTGTGATTGGCTACAGATGCCTGTTTCAAGGAAAAGCAGATATGGGGGGCGGGATTTCGAAGGAAATCGTGGAGATCAAAATGCTTCCTGCCAGGGGAGATACAGCCGGAGTGATAGAGTTGTCAAACGGCATTCATTTCCCTTTTGCTACATACGATACAGGGTTAATAGCTACACAGAACGGAATAACATTATACAGGCGAGCAAACGGGCAACTAGTTTACGGCAAAAGCAGAGATTCTGCTGGGGAACTAAGATTAACGAATAAGGTAATTGCATTGCCGAAAAGGCCCTTGGCAGTCACGCTTCCTGACAGCAGCAATGTGCAACTAGATCCCCTAGCTGAATTGGCAATGGATATTTCCCAACTTGAGTGTGAAAGGTCTGTTTCTGTTACCGGACAGGCTTATTTCTCTGTACCTAGTAAAAGGGGAGGCCTTTTTAATGTTTATTCAAATGGTGCCAAAATTGAAACGACAGGGTCTAAGTTTATCGTGAAAAGCTACGAAGGTGGCCCAACGACAATTAGCCTGGAGAAAGGATTACTTACTGTGACAAAGGGAAGTAAGTTTACGAGACTGAAAGTAGGGGACGTTGTGAATGTGCATCCTGGCGAATGGTTTGAATGGAAATCATCCAAGCTACGAAGTTTTGTAGGTGTTAGAGATAATGTTTTCTATTTCGAGGATGACAATCTGGAAGCAATAAAGAATGAGATTGAACAATGGTACGCTGTCAGGTTAAAATTGTCTAAATACGGAGATAACTCAGCCCGCTATCATTTTGGCCCGGTATCCCGCAATCTTCCACTTGGGAAGGTATTGGGGAAGTTGAACAAGTTAACGGGAGACCGTTTCAGCGTAGTGGAGTTTCCATGATCCGTATAGCGATGGCTTAACGTTGGTGATAGTTCATAAGGAGAACATGTTTCTTCTAGGACTGAAGCAGGTAGGTTGTTTATGTTTTGAGTAGAATATCGAGTGAGTGATCAAAAAAGGGGTTATAACAACCCCTCGTCGGCAAATGAATAGTATTCTGTATCTGAAATGATGAGGTGGTCGAGAAAGTTTATGTCCAGCAGTTCTCCAGCTTCTTTTAATTTTCTGGTTATTTTTTGGTCTGACATACTAGGCGTCAGCCCTCCTGATGGATGGTTGTGGCAAAGAATAATTTGACAAGCGCAAGTCTTTAATGCTATTCCATAAATTATCCGAAGGTCTACGACGGTGGCGGAGATGCCTCCCGTTCCTAAATGAACGATTCCTAGGACTTTGCGCGATGCGTTAAGGAGTAAGATTTTGATTTCCTCAATAAATTGAATCCTGTCCATATTCCAATGGCCTAGAAAGATTTTGTAGCTGTCCCTGGAGGTTGTAAGTGTAGGCCGCTTTGAAGCCGGAATTTTATTACGGTAGGTAAATTCAATTTCCGCAACATTTTGCAAGTTGATATCAACTACTGTGTGTTCCATAATAAATAGTTTTAGCGTTAAAGAATTATGGAACAGTGCACCGGATGATCGCAAACAAGTCCAAACCAGCAGGCGGAATAAAAGACGGCTATGCGCGACGGATAGGTGTTTATGCCGAACTGTTTGGACGCTCTGCCGCGATCAGCCGAACTTTCGGAATAATTCGGAGAACGAAAAACTACTGCCTTCCTCATATCTGTTAAAGGTTTTAAAGAGTGTTTAGAATGATTTCATATTTGAATGAGTCAAAAAGATTCTTATGGAACATTGGATTTCGGGACAATGAGTTGAGATTCGCCTATTTTACCTGTGCGGATAAGGATACTGGTGAATTATCCATTCGTGTATTTAGTGAGATAGTTTTGTATTGATTAATGAATGGGTTTCACAAAAAAAGAAGTGTATGCTTAGTCAAAAGGAATTTGCAGTGTTGTATGAAACGGTCCTCGCATCGCCAGGTATGACCGATTCGGTGAAGCTGGTATTACACCTTCCGAGAAAGCAAGTATTGATTCTCTCCAAGATTATTGAAGTGGGAATTGCTGCCAAAGGAGATGGAGAAAAAGGCGGCTTACTCGCTTCTGTTGAAGGGCAATTGTTCGATGAATTGGCCGGGGTTAAAGACGAGCTGTTGCAAAAGGCCGGCTTAAAAGAAATGAGTGAACGGATCAATTCACTGATTTCGAAACAACCTTTATGAGGGGAACAGTATTATCCTGGAAACAGGCGATCACTCAGGGATATGAACCCCGGCAGTATGAATACCTGCCGGGGCCACTTCCCAATGACATATTCGATGCTATCCTTGATTTCAAAATTTGGGCAAAGGTGCCTGGAATTAACGGGTATTTTACCATTTCAGATACCGGAAAAAAAATTCAGTTGTCTGTTTACCTTTCAGCATCTCGCACGTACTACATTGGCAAACATTCCATCGACTTTTACCGGTGTCCGGTTGGTTGTCTTTATCAGCTGCAGATAGGGCGTACGGGAAAAGGCAAAACGGTGTTGCTAGACCTGATTGCTATTTAGTAGGGTGGCCTGGTCATTCTAATAAGCGAAAGCAATTGGTCATGGTAGATCTTTTTTTCGGTAGTGGAACCTAGGTGTTCCTCAAGGATCTTAAATAGCCAGAAGAAGAGATCATTGGGCGGATCATTAGTATAAGAAGAAATTTTACTTTCTGCAATTTCAAATGTCTTAAGCATTGTCTGAAATGACACAGGAAAGCTACGGGTGATCCCCATAAGAATGAAGACTAAGGGGAAAGTATAGCAACTCCGTAAGTGCTCAATTGCCAAACTGTCCCCGCTTTGCAGTGCTTTGATAAATTCGAGATGATAGTTCGGAGTCTGATCGAATTACTTATCCAAGGGTAGGGATTTTATAAGTTAGAAATTGGTGCAGAGACAGGATATGCGGTTTGGACCCAATTGTTGTTGTCGACTACAATTTTGATGAGTGATGAATCCTTACCGTTTTCGTCCCGTCCTATGATTCTACCTGCGTCCAGGAATCGATTATAGCTGCACACTTTAACGATTGGCTCGGCAGGCAATTGGTGTGCCTGGAAGATTAGTTCGGCAATCTCAGAAGGAGGAATTGTAAATTTTAAGGTTTGTAGCGAAGGCTTAAAAGGGGCGTAGTGCCGCCTCAGGATAACCTCCAGGCAATATGCAGTAAAGTGATAATCGGAAGGTGATGTCCACGGACCTGCTGCACGGGGTAACTGATACATGAGGTTGTGGGAGAGGGTGTTGAGGCTATTACGCATTTTTGCGAAGCACATAATAGCGTCGATGAATTTCTTTTCATCGAAATAGCCGGTAAATGCCGGTGGAGTGAAAGCGTTGTTCATGTTTGCAAAGGAATTTATTTGTTAATAAATCCAGCGTGAACAACAAAAAGACAGCATGAATGGGCAACTATTAGGCTGCTACCCAAAAGATAAAAAGCCGGATTTCTGTTGTCAAGGTCTGGCTTTCTCACGCCCAGATCTGGCAACGAAATCGAACCAAATATACGAAAATTAGGAACGTTAAAAGAGACTCTTTTTGGTGCTGGTGTTAAATGTTGGCTGGGAGCGTTTGCTTAAGGCATTAATAACCATCTGCCAAACGAAGCTGCTGCCCGCCAGGGCAGCAGCTTTTTTATAAAAAATCAAGCGGCAGCCGAAAGGCTGCCTGCTTGACGTCAGATTTAGAATAGTGTAAGCGCGGGCTTAATGCACCATCGGGGGAGTTTTCCTGTGAACAGACGCCAACCGATAATTGTCCTTTATTCAGGATGCCCACGTACTGATCGAAAGCATGTAGTGGGAATACGGTATGAACTACCGGGATGCGAGCAGTAGGCTCCCGTAGTGGCAGGTTCAGCAAATAGCTTATCAATTCTGCGTCCTCTCGAATTGATAAATAGGCACCTTCCGTTTTGAGCAGGATAATTGAATTGGGGTAATCAGCGGCCAAGCGCTGGCGAAGGTCTTGGATAAACTCGTTGATATTGTCTTGTGTGTTATTCATAGTCATATGTTGTTTGTGTGTGGTGAAAGTGACTACGTTTTAAGGATTGGTAAGAAGGGAGTAGGCGGCAATGAGCCTTTTACTAATCTCCTCCGCTTCTGAAATCCGGTGCTGATTCTTGTCAGGATGCCACTCGTTAATAAGGATTCGGAAAGCCTTTTTTATTGCGGCAATGGCGGCTGTTGGGGGAACGCCCAAAATTTCGTAAGGCGATTTCTCCGCATTGATCAAAACGCGGCGGGCTTCATCTTCCGTCATCCGCTCATTGAAGGCATTGCGCCATTTGTCGGGATCGCCAAAACCGCCCGTTGTGTCATAGGTTTTGTAGCCGTCTAAAAATCCTTTTGCCATAGTATTTAAGTTTTAATGATGTTTACTTCGCAGGGTTGTTCATTGCCGGGTAGCCCAAGTGCTTCGAGGTGCTTACAGTGGCGGTGTCTTTTCCAGCCGGGGCAGTTACAGGCCCAATGCCTTCTTCTTTTATTTTGAGATATAATGTAAAGGCGGTCTGAACTAGCGCTTTCAATCTGGAACCTGAATTGCCACTGGTCATTATCCGGCAGCAGGACGCTGCCGGATATCCTGAGTTGTAATTGCATAACGGTGGTTTTAATCGATGTAAAAAAGTAGTGTAGCGGCTTTCCTGAAAGGGTTTTGATCTGGTAGTGTTTTCGCGTAGCAGGCGATACAATGAGAAGTGTAGAGTGCGAGAAAACCGTCAAAAAGCTGATCGGCGAATAGGGTAGCTTTTGTAAGTCTTACGCCATACCTGTCAATACTGGTGCGTGTTTCCTTGGCCATATTGATCCAATCACGAGCGGAAAGAATGGGGTTAGGATTGTTGTCAAAAGATGTTTGCACCGTGTCAGGATCGGCGGTAATTTGGTCGCAATAGTCTTTCATGGCCTCTAAGAAAGCGGGAAGTTCTTCCGGCAGCAGGACGGCAAGGAGTTTTGCACGCTGCACATTGTTCATATTTTTCAGTGACATAATGTGATTTTTTGATGTTGATAAATGGAGGGAGAAGGAGTAACCATTGTTACTCCTGATCGATGATTTTGCGTCCTTGGGATGCGACGGACTGGGAACCGTATTTCGCGCGGATCTGTTCAAGGGTGCCGCCTTTACCGTGGCTTCTGAAAGCCTCATTTCGGTAGTACCAAGCCTTTTTTTGACTGGCGAAGAAATACCCGGCAGCTTTGATGGCATCTTTTACTGCGCGGGTATCACCGGTTACCCAAATCCAGTTGCCAACTATTTCGATGATGATACCGGGTAGGTGAATAATCTGTTCTATCTTCTGGCGGTACTCTTCGGACATCTTCAGTTCCTGATCAACTTCGGCATCTGTCATGCCTTCATTTTTGGAGATAAAGGCGCAGGCAAAAGCGTACTCTTTGTTAATCTCCTGCATGGTGGCCGTATCGCCTCCGCGATCCGGATGATGCTCTAATGCGAGTTGTTTGTATAGCTTCTTAACGTCTTCTAACGTGTTACATCCTGAAAAGTATTTCATAACAAGGCGCCTCTACCAACCCGGGCGCGTGGGTAGTTTTTGATCATGAATGAAAAAGGGTGAGTTTGCCCGCTGCTGTCTCTTGCACGGGTTTGCTGGTGCTGTGCTTGCGCAATAGGTAGTAGATGGTAACGTCTGCATTGCTGACAATAGCCCATGCAGCGGCAAGCGCTTTCGAACGGTTGCTTTGCCGGGTGCGTTGAATCTCCCATGACAGGTACATGAGGCGCGATAGCTGGTTAGCTTGCATACTGGTAAATTTTGAGGTGAAGAAAAAAGGGTACGGATGCGGGAGTTGTTTCTACTGTTTCACCAGTTCGTTGAGTTTTGCCTTTACCGCTTTGGCTGTCTCTCCGCGCCATGTGCGGGCGTTGGCAAGGAAATAGTTTACTACACTTCGACCGGTGTCAGCGCCGTAGTTGTCATTTACGCTTTGGCGGTCTCCCATGGCATCGAGGTATGGGAGGGCGCCGTAGTACACGGGACTACGGTCTTTGTGGATAATGGTGGCGATTTCGTGGAGCTTGTTAGGTACTTGCATAACCAAAAAGTTTTAGGTGAATGAAAGGCGGCATGTGCGCCGCGTTCTTTCTTTTTGGCACGCAAAGCGGCTAATTGCAGGACGAAGGCCGAAGAACAGCCTACCAGCAAAAAATACTACCGCCCTGGCGGTGGAGATTTTTTGCCAGGGATGTTCGCAGGCTCGGAGTAATGCAATACTGTATAGGGAAAATGAACCTGGTTGCAGGATAGGAAAGTGCACAAGAGTGCGACGCAACGGACGCTGGATTGATGAACTAGTGCTGGCTACATACCGTTTCCCTTCCCAGGATATTTACCGTTTAATAAATAGTAGTAAAGTCGAGGTTTTGGGAAATAATTCTGGCCTACTGATTGCAGCAAAATCGTCATAGAAGGGGAGAATGCCAGATGGTCTTCCATTCACATAAAAGTATCATCTGGCTGAGAACCACGGAAACTTGTGATAACCAGGCATCTGGATTCTGAATGGACACGGATAATGAAAATAATTTTTTGACGAGCCGTAAAGGGGGGTGTAACTTAGGTTCCACAGTACCACTCTACCAACAACACTACATGAACCTTATAGCGTGTTTTGTAATCTCTACACAGCAGGAACAGCTTTTGGACATTCTGCAACAGTATTCGGGCTTTGAGACGATTGTTAATGATGCCCCCATACAAGCAGCAGTGTGTGAAGTACTGGCCGATATTGATGCTGATCCGACCTTATACGTAGTAAATGGTGGGAAGGATCGAATCCTAATTGAGGTGAATAGCTACAAAAAGCTACATGACCTTGCCAGACAAGTCTCTTCCGATTTACAAACGGTCTTTTTTCAAGTCTGTTACAATGATTTAGTCGGGTATGCTTACTTCCTGTTATATGACCAGGGCGAGCTGGTCCGGGAGATAGAATCCCGGGGCAGTAAAAAGGACCCTGATGTCAACTACGGATTTCCGCTGACTTTTGAAGAAGATGGCGAGGTTACATTTTTCGACCTGGACATGATTGCCGAGTTCTGTGAACATCTGGGGGTAGATGTTGGCAACCTGTATGAAGATCCTACCTGCACAGTATTACAAGGGGCCACCAGCCGGCCTATGGTCCGACTGGATCAAGATAAGCAGTTGAGCCTTTTATTTTACCCACTTGGTTGATGTTTATTGCCTGTCATAGGCTTATGTATCCCTCTACTTTGCATATAAAGTGTTAAATCCGAGGCTTCTCTGGTCTCTGAGATTAAATTATATTTAATCAGGCATGTATAACCGATTAACAATCCAACCAATCGATACTAAAACCCGTACAATACCACGAAGTGGGAGTATTGAAATGAGGTAAGAGTTGTTTAATTTCGGAACAGGGACTGCTGTCTGCAGTAAATCTAACCTATGAAGGCTTATGGACAAGAAGGCGAGCAACTCTCTATCCATAACAATTAACCCAAAGCCTATGATTAGGATGTTTGCTCCTGAAGGGGTTATCCGCTTCCAGGAACACGACCAAGCGACTGCGTTGTTGAAACCGGATAGCTATATACCGGGTGCAACAACCTTCGAAGCAGCACCTCCTGCGGGTCAATTCCTGCTACAAACCTATTCCCAACCGAATTATACGATTTATAAGAGCACCTTTATACCTGCCCGTGACCAGGTATTGAGGGTAGAGTATGGCACTCAGTTCCTCGGCTTCCGGATCATGATCGATAACCACATCCGTTATCAACTTAACGGGAGTAGGTTTTATTTAATGCAAGGTCAGGTAAATATGGTGGTTGCACCGTGGGTGAACAGCGAAATGCAGCTGAGGAAGAATGAATTGTACGTAGCTTTTGACCTGCAGATCGACCCTCAGTGGTTCGCAAAGCTCAAGATCAACCACCCCGCAATTTTTGAGATAGCGGAGGGCATTGGTACCAATCAAACCATCATTTTACACGGCGGTCCGGGCTTTGCCAGTATTCGTGTCCTGGACAGAATGGAGGATCTTCTAAGAGATCCAGGTAATGAGTCGCTTGTCGAAGACTTAATCAGGGAGGTGGTGGAAGCTCGTGCGGTGAAACAATCCCACCGGCAGATCAGTGAACTTCAAATTGAGAGCCTGTTCAGGGTAAAAGCTGAGATCAAGAAGCACCTGGCTTCCAGACAGCAGTTACGTTATTGGGCGCGTTCTGCAGGCATGAACATTACTTACTTCAAGGAGCTATTCAAGACAGTATTTGGAATAACGCCTTATCACTACTTGCTGTATGAGCGTATCCGGGAGGCAAAAAGACTCATGCAGTTTTATCCGCATCTGACATTGTCAGAGGTGGCAGTGGCCTGCGGATTTACCAACTATAATAATCTTCGCCGGGCATTTTATGCGCTGGAGAATGTAACGCTTTCACAGTGGCAAAGGCTTTCAAATATTACTTGCTTGTTGGTCTCGATAGGAGTTGGGTGTATCCTTAAAGGCGGTATTGCTTAGGCTAAGAGGTGCGAAAGCGCTCTAAAAAGAATGTGAAATTTCCTAATAAGCAAGTCATAGGACTGACCTGCGACCAGGATAGCCTTTCGGTATTTACTTTTCAAGCTAATAATAAACCCTTTTCCATTGCTGGTATCATGGGCAAACTCATTTTCGGGTACGGTAGCCCGATTCCCCGGACGAACTGTAACACGAAGCGTAAACCCGGCAGCTTGGGTGAGGTGACGCTGGAGTTTTGAGTACATAGTAACTAATTGATCGTAGCTCTCATAGTCTTCTGTCGCAAAGAAGTGCTGATTTCCCCAAAAAGCATCGATATAATACGTCATGGGTTGAGATTTGAATGGTTAAGATTGTTTAGGTTAATTCATAAATAGAAATTTTGGAGCACCATTTCACTATGGTACATGTATTTATTGTGGCGTCACCCCTTCAGGAAAATAGCATTCTTTTCCTGAATCAACCAGATTAATAGCCGAGGCTAACAGGTGCTTTTCGTTTTGTACATAACCGACGATATTTAGGCCGCTATTAGTTTTGCTTTTTGCGAGGTCCATAGTGAGTCGTTGATCTTCCTGGCAAAAATATTCTGTTACGGCTAGTAGTTTGCAGGAGAATTCGTATTCATACCGGGCTATGTTAATGGTGCCAAAGTGGTAGCAAATAATATCAGGTGACAGTTGACGATATAGTTCGAGGTAATTATCCGAACAGGAAACATACCCCGTCACGTTAATTCGTTCATTTTCCAGGAAGGAATGATTTATTCGAAAAGTCGCTTCGGGGTTAAATGCAAAAAACATGATTCTAATTGACATAAGAGAATGTTTTATCCAACTAGGTGCAATCTGAATTAGTAATTGATGTGTTTTTACAGGTGAAACTTGGTGATCGTCCTCAAGCCATTCTTTCGAAAGTCATTTTCTATGTGAGGTTTGGTTTTCCTGGGATGCTATTTGCCGCTTGATTTCAGCGATTTCGGCTTTCATTGCTTTCACTAAGCGTAGTAGCTCAAGCACCACACTATGTAGCAGTTTATTGAAATCATCATCACGTTTCCGGAGACGGGTTCCTGAGAAGTGTTTCAACTCCATATTAGGCTTTCGTAATCTCGGTGGAATTATTTTCTGCTGTTTCATTGGCTTCGGATGTCGATAGATTAGTTTTGTTTAGTTTTTCTCTTACGTAAATCAAATGGCAGGCATCGATCATTTTGCCTAGTAGCCTGGGCTGTTTATATAGGTGGAATTCGGAGGTAGTAATATCGCTCTGAAACCTGCTTAAGGCCCGGTGTAAAATGTTGTTGATTTTTTCATTCCAATCAGATAACGAGTGTTCTTTGAACAACTTTGGGAATACCCTGTAAGGGTTCAGGAACTCTTTGCGGGATAAATTGCGGGGGAATGAATCGAATGCGCAATTGATGTACTGGGGAGTAACAAATAGGAGCGGGTCTAGGTAGTCCTTTTGGCTGTCTGTTGATAGGCTGATGATGGCGAGGCTTTCAGGGTGTTTCTTAGGACATAAAATCCAGCTTGCTTCCAGTAGTAGTGTCAGCATTTCGGTAAAGTAGAGGGTTTGACTTGCCCGCTGGGTTAGTTTTTTCTCTCTGCCATCCTGGGTCGACATTGTGAGCAAAAGTTTCAGGCCTCTTATGGCATCGATATGGTGATATGCGCTGAAGAAGTTGTCGATGATTTCTAAGGCTTGGTTTAGTCCATGCAGCCCTGGGCTTTGATCAAGGGTGGTGTGATTGGAAGTTGATATTGCCATGGAGTAAGATTAAATGTTAATGAGTACGGTTTATTGACGAATTGTAAATGTCCCGCCCCAAATGGGGAACCTGTATTCTACCTCCTTGTGAACAAAAGATTTGAATTGGAAAACCACCACGGCTAGTTCGAAAGAAGATAAAGGTTCCTCCATTATAAGGCGGGAACTTATTTCTATCCGCTTCCGTAAAGCGGGCATGAGTCACAATGCCGGTAAATGTCAGGTAAGTCGCCTGAATGAGTTGTTTGAATATTTTGAAATATTAAGCGGCATCCGAATTCTGTTTCTGTAAAATCGAGATATCGGGTGTGAAGGCATTTGGGGGCGTTCATTAACGCAGGGTAGGGAATAAAGAAGGATACCCTCCCAAAGCCCGATTGAGCATTCGGGAAGGTATCTATTAAACCCACCTTTCCTTTTCCACCCAAGTAGTTCAAAGAAACCGATACTTTGTGGAGATTGCTATCTGTATAATTCGTTCCATTGCCACCTCGACTGGTGGGTGTTTTATAATAGAAGGGGTATTTAACACTATCACCTGATGAGAGAGAAAATTGATGAGGACACTTATATACTGTAACACAAGAGAAGTTCGTTTGTGAAAGTGAAATTGAGGGTCGGTAATTAAGTCGCTCGGCTGTAGTCGGGATTGACTTTTTTGTCGAGCTGTTTCGCACCGTTGAGTGATCTGCATGTGGCCTTTCAATTACTTCAGCAACTTTTTCCGGATTGCAAGCGGTATTAAATATTGAATGATTCATGGTGCTGGGCATAGATGAACGAATGTGTAAAAAGCGGAGGGAGGGACTAGCTCCCTCCGCGGTTTTCATGGAATACTTAAACGGGCACTAGTTTATTCAACCATGTCAACCAGGTCATACTGAAAACCACAATAAAGCATGTTGAATGTATGCAGCTGAAGATTATCAGTGCATGAATCGAATGTTGAGTGTCGGTGTAAAAAGATAAGGCAGGGTTCCTGTTACCAAAATCGGGGCGTGAGAAAATGCTCCTGTTCTGGCAAAAGAAATGAACCCTGCACTTAATGATTTTATATGTTATGTCCTTTATCAGCATCTTGGTGTTTCTCACGCACCCGAGTTACTGGCATAAAGGAATAAACGCTATTTCAAAGCGAATATAGGACAAAAGATATAAAAATGTAGCTATAGCTACATTTTTATTTTTCACTATTGGGGCAGCTTTCAGGATTAATAAGTTATCATGGTTTCAGAAAATTTTGAGAGTGAATTAGTAAGAATTGGAAAACGGATTCGGGTTATTAGGAAGCATCGAGGACTAACGTTACTTGACCTGGCAACATTGAGTGGTATTAGTGACAGTATGCTTAGTCGATACGAAAGGGGCTTGGAAAATATTGGCTTACAGATACTATACAGAATAGCAAAGGAGTTGAAAGTATCAATAAAACAATTGGCTGACTATGATGGATCTCTTCCTGATAATGTAAATTGGAGAAGTCCACTACCAAAGCGTAGCAAGAAAAGAATGTAGAAATTCTAATCAATTTTAGATATGTGGTCAGTACAAATTCTTTCCACTATAGTAATCATCTTTTCAATTCTGTCTATTAGAAGCTTAGTGTCAGGTTCACTTATTTTCCATATTGGCTTATATCGAGCTTCTATATATCCCTGTTTCAAAAGTTCAAAGAGTCGTTCATCATTTTTGTCAGTTTCTGTTCGAAATTGGATGTGTAGCTCTTCTGAATAGGGTTTTGCTTTTTTTCTAAGTTTCCAGAGGTTATGGACTTTGGGTTTATAATCGGTGAAAACCAATAGTACCGTGTAATAGAGTGTTTCAGCAGTCTGATGCAGTTGGAAGTCCGATAAGTTATAGTCTCCCTCTTTATAGTAGAAATGAGCTCCTTTAAGTAGCTTTTGGGCCCGCGGGAACCAGGTTTCAAAATGTCCTAAGGCTTTAGTCTTCCTTTCCAAGGCTGAAAGTGGTCTTGGTCTCTTAAAGCTCACTGTTTGTTTGTCGTAGAGAACTATTCCCTCTTCAATTATATCGACCCAAAAGTAGCTTCCCCATTCCAGTCCTTTGTTGATGAAATCAACTCCATGGATTTCCAGATTTACTGGCGGATCAAATTTGTCAGCCATTTCAAGGATCTTATTCTCAAGTTCATACGTCTTTTCGATACTCTCCTTTGTTACCACCAGGAAGTCGTAATCACTAATGTATTCGTGTACAGTTCCTTCGGATATATAGCGGTCCTCTACGAAAGTGTTTTTCGCATAACTGCCAAACAGAATAACCATTTCGGGATCTACTACCTGTTTAATGAATTCCACAATCATGCGGATTTCATGCTGTTTTTTTTCAGGTAATTGGTCGAAGGATGGTTTCATGCTTGTTTGGTCTGATTGGAGTATAATTATAATAATGACCGACAAATATAGTTCAATCTAATCGATTATCGTGCCTGCCTACAATCATCTTACTTGGTGAAAGTAGGTCATTTTAGACCAGTTTTGTCTTTTGTATTGAAATATAAATTTCCTGGCCGTAGCCAAGGTTCCGCTGACAATGAAAAAAATGGCCTTTTTGCTGTAGTCTGTTATTGACACCCAATTCACATATTGCGTGTAGGCGTTCAGGTTTTTGGCGTCAGGAGGCGTAAATTTGTAGTACCCCCTAATGTTTCTTTATAGATTACCCTCTACTGGTAGCATGTAATATTGAAGGTGACTTTGCTTTTGAATTTTTCTAATAAATCAATTTTCGGTGTATGAAGAACAAGAACGCCATTTCCTGCATTTTAGCCGCCTTTATTTTGATGTGCGTCATTGGTACGCCAGGTATGGCGCAGGATGCAGTACCAGTACCTGATACCTCAGCGACTATACCTATTAAGGACTTGCCAATTGCCAGTGTGAAGGCAACTGGAGATAGGAAGACAGGCAACCTAACTGTTTCTATTGAATTTGAGAATAAATGGTCAAATACTGTGGATGTTTCGCTTTCTGTAGGGGGATGGGATAATTTCGGGTTTACTTCGGACAAAGGAGCAAAGTATAAGGTTCACACCTACTATAATAAAATGACCGATGAAAATCCAAACTCCGGGTATAAACAAGTTACCACTATAAAGTTTGGAGAAAAAGAAATGACAATGGCGACTGTTTTACCACAGTCTTTTTCGGCCGGTGAAAATAAGATTTTCGTTGTCAAAGTGACAAACTTTGAGAAACTAGGTAAGTCGATCAGTCAGCTTCATTTGGTATGCTCACACTATTACCAGTATGGTGGAGGCATAAATAGCTCAGGTGAGTATAAGCTGAAAAATATTCCAATTGTCTGGTATTAGTGGCGTTGCCTGACCTATTTACGGGGCGAAATGTTAGGGAATAATGCTTCTGCCATTAGTATGGCCACTCTGCGAGAATCTATTTCATCGCATATTTCTTCAAATCTTGGGTGCTTGTCCATTAATTGCAGGATAGGTATTCCTGAGGATGCTAATAGTTTACCAAGTTCAGACTCGAACTTACTTTTGAAATGGCTATCAGCAACCTTGTACTTACGCCTGAATTCTTGGAATGTGGAGCAGGGTTGAATCGATACATGGAATATATTGCATAGATCGATAGCAATTTGGTCGCAGACTTGTTTATACTCGTTACTCTTCCGGTCGTTGACTAGACAGTAAAAATCTGCCAGGATTAATACCGCTTCTACGAATGCTCCCTTAGTCGAATCCTCTTCCCAGAAAATCCAGTTTTTTTCAGCATAGCTAGCCTCCATTCGTCATGGTTTAGTTAGAATGAAATACAGCAAAATCTGTGTCAGGTATTGAAATTCGGGCTGATGTTGAAAAATATAATTGACGGCAATACGTATTTGAGAGATTGGCTTTTTTTGCTGTTTAAAGTTTCTTTTCTGCTGCAAGATATTATCTCATTTGGCGTATCAGCGAGCTATCGTAGCATAGACTTTGAGGTTAGTTAAGGTGTGCATTACCTTGTAAACGCCTTGTTATGAAAAGGGAATCCGTGAAAGATAAGGCTGCGTTTTGCGAATCCATCCTGAAGTCCATTGAAAAGCAGGAGCGACTGGTAGAATCTGCCGGAATCGACGTGCTGCGTATTGCTGAAAATATGCTTTCCTATTTGAAAGACTCTCTTCAGGAACTTAGAAAATTCGTAAGCGATAATAAATTCCTTGACGAAGAGGAGGAAGTTGAATTTTACAAGCGGCATCTGCCGGGCATACTTCGGTATTTCTTTTACTATGTAAAGTTGTACTCGCTGGAGCTTCGGTTGCTTACTTTGGAAGATAGCGCTCGAAAGAAGACTTTGAAATCTGAACGCAAAGATGTCGACAAATGGGTTCGAAAGAACGAAGGATTCTTTCGGTATTATAGAAGCGGCGCCATAAGTATGGATAAGAAATTCTATCTAAAAGGTAGTCGGGACAACAACCTTATCACTGATCCTGGTCAATGGCTTTTTGACGATGAGTTTCTTACCGTGCCCGCATATCTTACCGGCGAATTTCTTGCCTATGAGCGGTACAGAATATACTTGGACAATGAGCTCAAGTTTTTTGATCAAAAATCAAAGGTCAATGAGGGGGTAAGTGACGATGAATTGGTCTGGACTGCGACTCGCATGGCGGCTATTGAGATCCTCTATGGCCTTTTCACCGGGTCCGCATTTAATAATGGAAAGGCCCAGTTACGTCAGATCGCTAAACGAGTGGAGAAATTAACTGGTATCGACCTTGGGAATTACTACCGATACAATATCGACTTAAAAATAAGAAAGGTGCGTAATCAGTTTCTGAAGCACATGATAGAAACCTCTGACAAGTATGCCGACGAGCAGGATGAAAACCGACAATTTAAATAGGTACTCTTTAATATTCAGACTTTGGAAAGCAAGGCTTTGATGGAAATATTTGGATATCTCTTTTTATACGAATTGTTTTATGCTAAAGGTATCATGTCGAAGCGTTGTTGGCTAGAGATAGATTTGAGTGATCACTTAGCCCATGTAACTTTTTTTCTCCATTATCTTACCAGAAACTTCCATTGACAGTGTTTCCCTATAAACTGCAATTAACAGCCCAATAGACAATTTATTCGATAAAGAAAGTCTTATCTATTCAATTTGCAATTGAATACTTCCAAGGAAATTGAGAAACGTGATTCGAAAAGTGTGTCAAATATTTCACCTCCACCTGCTTTTCCGACGTCTGGCGACCAGGTAGCCATGTTTATCACCAAAGCTATAATACCAACGAAGTCGATGTTTTTCCGCGTAAAATGATATTTGGGTAGCTACGAGGTCAAAAGTAGTATCTTCCTTAACGTTAAGTAGATAGTCGATTTTGAGAAGACACTCGCCACTCAGCTGTTGGGGATGTTGAGTTAAGTAATTTAGTTTTTTTGAATTTATTGAGAGGAGAGCAGATAATTCTTTCCTTTTAATTAATGGATCTTTACCTCGAAAAAGGTCCATGAAATATCTGATTTTACCACGCTTTAGTCGACGTAAGGCGATGTTTGTGTTCCTCATCCCACAAATAACGACAAATCCCCGTACACCAAGCAGTACAGGAATGACAGAAAAAAGTGATGAATCGTCACATTTTTATTACTAGGAATAGCATTTCATTCAATGAAACGTCAAAATAAGTTGCAATTTTCTCAATTTCTACCAACGACATTTCTTTTGGCGTAAGGATCAGACGATTCATTCTAGCGTTATTTGTACCAAGGTATTGTGCAATTAATGTTTTAGGGAATAATGAATAAATCGACGCATATCGATCTATCTTGTTTTCCTTCATCATTGAATTTACTATAAGATACCTCGGGTCTCGATCCATTATATAAAACTAATAAGGTTAGTTTAGATAGCCAAAAAAATTAGTATTTCCGTGCTTGCCCGTGTGATTGGTTGGCGGGCATAGGACGGCACCAACGGTGCTTCATATTAGATATATTTCTCTCCGTATTGTGTCCATGTTGTAAAATGAAACCGCTGTAATCCCTTATGCTTTTCTGGACTCACTTACAAAGCTTCCTGATTATGAATTTATAGGGATGTCCTCGGATCCCTTATGATTTTACAAGATTTTAAAAAAAAGTTTTTCCGTAGTGTAATCGTAGTGTGAAATCACCTTTTCGTTTCGGCGCATTTTTGTTGAAACGAATCACAATGATTACATGGTCAACATATCTCTCCGCAGTTAGCATTTTCCTGGTAGTTTACTATGCTTTAGTGCTGCTTCTATTTTTCCGCAAGGAGATATTTAACAAGATGAAGATGACGCCTGCCAGGGCAGTCGTAACTAGCTCGCCTTTGCAAGCATCCGAAGTTGCCGCGCCTGTGGAGGGTAATGGATTCCAGCCGATGCCTTTGCTGGATGAGGTTCATGCTTATATGAACCAGGCCGCTTTGGATCTTCCCAAGGAGCAAGAAGAGATTGTTGCGGGTGTAAAGTCGATTCTACAAAAGTATCCGCCGCTAGTAGATCCTTTTTTCAGGTTGAGCATTAATGATCTGGTGGTTTCTCTTGCTGAGAGCAAGTGCCATGTGGAGGTCAGTCCGGATGTGTTAGGTCGATTGTGGAGGTAGGCGGTTGGCTTTTAACCACCTGCACCCTTGCAGGAAAACCAAGTGCGTAAAAGGGTGTGGGTGGTTGTTTTAAAGTTTTTTTCAATTGATGTTGAATAATGGTCTGTCAGTAGTTTTTTGTTTTTGATTGTTTGTAGGCGTTTGGTTTTAGTCCACCTACACTAGTGCAGGAGAACCAAGTGCGAGTGAGGTGTGGGTGGACTTGTTTTTTGCTTGTCCGTGTTTTTGTGGGTGTGAATAGCGCCGCCGTAGTACAGTGAGGTTGTGTTTGTGGGAATGAGTGTACAGGCGGCGCTTCCTTTAGTTGCTGGTTTACCAATCATCAATATAAAGCAAGTGAGTTATGAAAATGTGTGGAGTGAATTGCTTTTTAGGCAAGGTGGCACTGCTATGCGCAGTCTTTTCTTTAGTTGTTATTTGTGTTTTCGCCCAGGATGGGAAGGCCGGTATTGAGGAGGCTAATACAAAGGTCCGGGGGTACTTCGCAGTCGGTTGCAACCTGATGTACGCTGTGGGTGGCATACTAGGTTTGATCGGAGCTGTTCGCGTTTATCAAAAATGGGCAGGCGGACATCCGGACACCAGTAGTGTGGCGGCGGCCTGGTTTGGGGCTTGTGTGTTTCTGGTTGTGGTGGCTACAGTTATTAAATCATTCTTTGGGATTGCTTAAAACGACCGTGATGGCAGCAAGTGTATATAAGATTAATAAAGGTGTTAACCGTAGCATCGAATTCAAAGGATTGAAGGCGCAATACATCTGGTATCTGGGCGGCGGATTGCTACTTTGCCTAATACTTTATGTAGCTATGTACATCATCGGTGTTAATTCTTACGTATGCTTGTTTGTTGTCGGAGCTACCGCGGGGATGGTCTTCTACTATGTTTTCAAGCTCAGTAAAAAGTATGGTGAGCATGGGATGATGAAAAACATGGCAAGGCGGAGCATTCCAAAGGTAATCCGGTGCAAGTCGAGACAGTGTTTTATCAAAATGTGAAGTGCTAAAAATGTGAAGATGGAAAAGTGGTTGAATGACATGCTTCCTATACTGGAGGTCGAGCAAGATTCGATCGTCAGTAAGCAAGGTGATGTAACTATCGGCTTTAAGGTAAGTTTGCCGGAGGTATTTACCTCGTCGGCAGATGACTTCGAAACTATTCATCAGGCCTTTATCAAGGCTATTAAGCTACTCCCGAAGGAAACAGTTTTTCATAAGCAAGACTGGTTCACAAGAGATCAGTATCAACCTCTACCTGGTAATGGCAAGGGGTTTTTGGAAGGCAGGGCGGACCGGCATTTTGCCGGTCGCCGCTACCTTCGCCACCAATGCTACTTATTTCTTACCCGTAGGTCAACCAGCCGGAAAAAAGCGACTTCTTTATTCAGTAATCTCATCCGGCCCAATCTCTTTGCCGATCAGGTTCTAAATGTAGCAGCAATTCGTGAGTTTGAAGAAATTGGTGGTCAGTTTCAGCGTGTTTTGGCGGATTGTGGTATTGATATGGTTCGGTTGCGGCAATCGGACTTGTTAAGTACAGGAAAAAGGGCCGGTTTGCTTGAGCAATATCTTTTTCTGGCAGAGCAGCCGGAGCAGACATTGGTTAAAGACATTCAGTTTAGGGACGAGTTGCGCGTAGGTTCAAAGTTTTGCCAACTGTATTCTCTGGGCAGCAGTGACGATTTGCCGCATGTTTGCGGCCCACGTATCACTTATGAACCATTTTCGACTGACCGTACAAAATTCAGTATCGGGTTTGCCACGCCTCTTGGGCTGCTACTGGATTGTAACCATATATATAACCAGTACATTTTTGTTGGCGATGCGCAATCGACTGTGAAGAAGATGGAAAGCAAGCGTCTTCGCCATCAGTCGCTTTCCCAGTATAGCCGGGAGAATGCTATTTCGAAGGAGGCTACTGACGATTTTCTAAACGAAGCTATTACCCACCAGCGACTTCCTGTAAATGCGCATTTTAACATTTTGACCTGGTCTGAAGACCGTAACAGTTTGCAGGAAGCCAGAAATAGTATTACTGGTGCGCTAGCGCAATTGGACGCGACGGCAAAGTTGGAGACTATTGGAGCGCCACAAATATTCTGGGCGGGCATTCCGGGTAACGCAGCTGATTTTCCCAGTAACGATACATTTATAACGTTTGCTGAACAGGCTTGTTGTTTTTTGCACCTGGAGGGTAACTATCGGAGTGACCCGGAAGGTGGAATAAGGTTCTGTGATCGTTTGACGAATCGGCCTGTATTTATCGACCTGTTTGACCGCCCCCGGAAAATGGGAGTTTCCAGTAATATGGGAATGCTGATTTGTGGTACATCAGGCGGCGGCAAGAGCATGACAGCTAACCATATTCTGCATTCATTGTACAATCAGGGGGCTCATTGTGTAGTATGCGATATTGGCGGCAGCTACCGGGCACTTTGCGAGCTGGTGGGTGGATACTATTTCGAGTATAAGGAGGATACTCCTATTCAATTTAACCCGTTTTATCTTCCGCCCGGGCAACGCCTGGATACTGAAAAGAAGGAAAGTCTTAAATCTCTTCTCGTTGCCCTATGGAAGCAGGAGCATGAACAATTCCAGCGGAGCGAGTATGTCGCATTGAGCAACGCCTTGCAGGGGTATTATCGAAAGCTTGAGCAGGATTCTACAGTCGCTGCTTCGTTCAATACTTTTTATGATTACCTGCAAAACGAGTACGCGGCGGAAATTGAACAGTATAACGTCAAAGACCGTGATTTCGATCTGGCTAATTTCTTATACGTCCTGCGGCCCTACTATGCCGATGGTGAGTATGGGTATCTCCTCAATTCCGATGGAAAACAGGATTTGTTGAATCAGCCTTTTGTTGTTATTGAGATGGACAATTTAAAAGACCATCCTATTCTTTTTGGAGTTTGCACACTATTGGTCATGGAGATGGTCATTTCTAAGATGCGGCAATTAAAAGGAAAGCGGAAATGTTTTCTTATTGACGAAGCCTGGAAAGCTATTGCCAACGCGGGCATGGCGCAATTTGTAAAGTATGCCTATAAGACAATGCGAAAGTTTGACGGCATCCCTGCCGTTGTTACGCAGGAGTTGGACGATTTGATCAGTTCTCCCGTAATCAAAGATGCAATCATCGCCAATTGCGACATTAAAATTCTCATGGACATGAGAAAGTTTCAAAACAAATTTGACCAGCTTCAGTCTGTTTTGGGCATGTCTGAGAAGGGTAAGGAGATTTTGCTCAGTGTAAATCGGGATGACCGGGAGATATATATTGAAATTGGCGGGAAGATCATGAAGGTATTCAGGAACGAGCTGGCGAGGGAGGAGTATTTCGCATTCACCACAGAGGGTAAAGAACGTGTTATGGTTATGGAATACGCTCGACGATATGGTAGTATGGAAAAGGGAATTTCCGCACTGGTTGAAGAGCATGCCGCTTAGCGAATTTATCAAACGAAATAGGAGGTTGTATGAAACAATGGATTTGTGCTATCGCATTTTGTGTGGTGTTGACTGTTGCCCCAACACAGAAAAGCCATGCTTTTATATGGGATGTTGTAAAGCAGGCTTTGATTGCGGCCATTAAAGCTGCGGATTTGGCTGTACAGCGTTTGCAAAACAAGACTATCTGGTTGCAAAATGCGCAAAAAGCGTTGGAAAATACTCTATCCAAATTAAAGCTGGATGAGATATCCGGGTGGGTGGAGAAGCACAAAGAGCAGTACGCTAGCTATTTCGATGAACTGAGAAAGGTGAAGGAAGCAATTTCAGGGTACAAGAAAGTCAAGGTGATCATGCAGCAGCAATTGGCTATAGTCGACGAATACAAAGCTGCGCTTCGGCTTTTTCGTCAAGACAAACACTTCACCACAAAGGAGATTGAATACATGGTACAAGTCTATTCGGGCATCCTGGATCAGAGCATAAAGAACATTGATCAGTTGTTTTTAGTGATCAAGTCTTTGAATACCGAAATGACGGATGGCAAACGGCTTGAGGTTATTAACAGGGTCGCCTCCGCTATCGATGGAAATCTTGCTGATCTGCGGATGTTTAATGCTGAAAACGTTCAGCTTTCCCTGCAACGTGCAAAAGATGCCACCGAGGTAAAACGTGTAAAGGAGATTTATGGAATTAAGTAGCACATATTTCATGAAGTGTTTGGTCGTTCTAGTTTTTTTCGTTGGAAGATTCAGTATTGGCCAGGGGCAGAGTAGACAAATCAAAATGTACCTGGAACATATAGCTGCCGGTAAGGTTTATATTGAATACCTGCAAAAAGGGTATTCCGTGGCGCGGCGGGGACTGGGATTTATCAGCGAAGTGAAAAATGGACACCTGAAACTTGATCGATTGTTTTTTGATGGGTTAGTGACAATTAATCCGCGAATTCGGAATTATCCTCACGTAATAGACATCATGGTATTGGCAACGGGGATTATTGAAACCTGCAATCGTAATAAACGGGCTTTGGCAAGTGAGGGTTTGCTGTCGGCGGGGATGGTGACCTATTCGAATAGAATTACTGCGCTGCAGATCGCAGGTTGTCTGGCATTATTATCGGACCTGGCTGATTTACTCGCAGCTAATGTGCTGAAACTATCCGACGATGAGCGCATTCGTAGGATTGACGAGATCCATCGGGAAATGGAGGAGAGGCATAGTTTCATTACGAATTGGTCGACCGATACCGGGAAACTGCTTTTGCAAATGAAGAAGGAAAGCATGGAGTACGGTAGAATGAAAGGTGTGTATGATTTAAAATGAGTGTATGGTAAAGTTCATCGTGGTTATTTCATTGACGACGAGTTTGCTTTTAAATTTTCGCGCTACTGCCCAAGTGCAGGAACTGCAACAATTGGCGCTGAATATTGAGAAGTTGGCTCAGTTCAGGCAAATGCTGTCGGATATGAAGAAGGGATATGAAATCCTTACCAATGGTTACAACGTTGTGCGAGGTCTTAGTCAGGGGAATTTTCAGTTGCATAAGGTTTTTTTAGACGGACTCATGGCGGTTAGCCCAGCAGTGAGAAAGTATCGTCGGGTAGCAGATATTATTGACTACCAGGTGCGGCTTGTCAAGGAATATAAGAGTGCGTTTAGTGAGTTTCGAGGTTCGACCCTCTTTCGTCCCGATGAGGTCAGGTATTTGGGTAATGTCTATACCCGGCTCTTTAATTCGTCATTGGAGAATCTTGAGGATTTATTGACGGTGATAACAGCTAACCGGCTTAGGATGTCGGATGAGGAGCGATTGGTGGAGATTGACAAGATTTTCCTGGAGATGGAAGATAAATTGGTTTTTCTACGTGATTTTAATAATTCGACAAGCCTGTTGTTGCTGCAACGGAAAAAGGAGCAGATCGAGGCAAATCGAATGAAGCAGATTGAAGGGGTTAAATAGTGACGGTGTTTGTCAACATAGTTTATTGTAGAGAGTGAAAAAAGTGAAGTATGAAAAAAAGTGTTGTGTTTTTTCTAATAGGGTTGGTGCTGCCTGTGGTTGGTTTGGCACAGAATAACAATACTATATCAGGTACGTTGGATAGTTTGCATTCTGTGTTGGATAAGCTGTATGATGAGCTGATGCCGCTTTGTGCTAAACTAAAGAATGTAAGTGCTGGCATTGCTGCGTTTGCCACGCTGTTTTACATTGCCTATCGCGTTTGGGGACACCTGGCCCGGACTGAGCCCATAGACTTTTACCCTTTGTTTAGGCCATTCGTTTTGGGATTTTGTATTATGAATTTTCCATTGGTATTGGGAGTTATTAATGGTGTGATGAAGCCCACAGTTACAGGCACCAAGGAACTTGTGACGAACTCGAATTACACTATCGAAACGCTTCTCAAGCAAAAAGATGCCGCTATTAAGACTACAGACGTATATCAAATGTATGTTGGTCCAACAGGTGATGGGGATAAATCCAAATGGTATAAGTACACCTACGATAAGGAGATGCCGGAAAGTGAAGGGTGGCTTTCCGGAATTCACACAAGTTTGTCGTTTTCGTTTGCCAAGGCTGGGTATGCTTTCCGAAATGCTGTAAAGGAGGTGATTGCGGAAGTCTTGCAGATGCTTTTTGCAGCTGTTTCCCTATGTATTAACACGCTACGCACCTTTAACTTGGTCATTTTGTCGATTTTGGGGCCATTCGTTTTTGGACTAAGTACGTTTGATGGCTTTCAGCATACCGTTAAGCACTGGCTGGCCCGTTACATCAATGTTTTCATGTGGCTGCCGATCAGTAATATTTTCGGGATGATAATCGCCACGATTCAGATTAACATGCTAAAGCTCGATCTGTCTCAGATTTCTCAAAATGGTGATACCTTTTTCAGTCGTACGGATATGGGCTATTTGGTATTTCTGATTATAGGAATTTATGGATATACAACAGTCCCTGCCATTGCCAATCAAATTATGCACGTAACAGGTGCTGATGCCCTTACTGGCAAGTTTGCTAATGATGCCAAGGGGGCGGCAACCGCTGTCGTGTCTGGGCCGGCGAGCTTCATTCAGAGTAAGATTACGGGCTAGGTAATCTGATTACAGAACTCGGTGTGGGTTAAATATTTGTGGAGTAAGAAAATGTGGTAGTTATGTTTCCAAAGGTAAAAAGTATTGAAAGGTCATTCCAATACATACGTTTATTTACGTTGATCGTGATTGTTGCCTCTTTGTCGCTTTGTGGTTTAAGTCTATACAAGTCATTTCAGTTAACCGAAACGACCCAAAATAGGATTTATGTTCTTGTGAATGGAAAAGTATTGGAGGCGATTGCCTCCGATAGAAAGGAAAATGTGCCTGTTGAAGCAAGGGATCATGTTAAGATGTTCCACTATTATTTTTTTACGTTGGATCCAGATGAGCAAATTATCAAAAATAATATTACTAATTCGCTTTATCTGGCTGACGAAAGTGCAAAGCGCCAATATCTTAATTTGAAGGAGCAGGGTTACTATTCTAATATCATTTCGGCCAATATCAGTCAAGAAGTCCACGTCGAGAGCATTACAATAGATGTGAAGCAGTATCCATACCGTTTTAGGTACATGGGAAGTCAGCGAATCATCCGCTCGTCTTCTATTGTCACCAGGTCACTTGTGACAGAAGGGTATTTACGAAACATGGGTCGTAGTGATAATAATCCTCACGGCTTTCAAATTGAGCGGTGGACTGTATTGGAAAACAAAGATCTAAGTATTTCAAATCGATAAATCATGTTCAGAATATTTAAAAAGCCTGGGCGTCCTTCCTCAGCAGATAAGTTCCTGTTAAAGGGAGGTTTGTGGATGGAAGCAAAACTTCGCTTGTTGGCCGGGAAGTTAAATAAGCGTGCAGCAGGCTGGTCCCGCAGGTCTATAAAGATCGGCCTGATGGTGTTTTGCATGTTTTACGGAGGCGTTGGTTTCTACTTGCTATTTCTGCAAAGTGCCACTACGATTGCTGTAGACCAGATTTTAGTACCCGAGCACATTATTGCGCCAAACGACCGGATTATCCAGGATCGCTTGAAGCTATTGAGTGTTGAAGAATATAAAAGGCTTATGGGCTTCAGGGACTATCTGGATAGTTTGAGGAGAAGCCCGGTCGGAAGGCAGCAGTACGACCGGATCATTGAAGAGCATCCGGGCATCTTGGATAGTATTGAGTATATAATTGGTATTCACGAGGGACACGATAAAAATGTGGGGTATGGAAAAGAAAAATGAAATCAGACATTCTCAGAAATTTTTAAAACAGCGGAAATTTTTATTGCTACTGCCATTACTGGTATTGCCTTTTTTGACTTTCGTGGGTTATTCAGCCGGGATCATAGGGAAGGATGCACCAGCTAAGCAGGTAGAGCAACGTGGTTTTAATGCAAAGTTGCCTGACGCGGCACCATCTGCCGACAGCAATTGGAATAAGTTGGCATTTTACGAAAAGGCCGACAAGGACTCGGCGCTCCGTAGAGCTGGTGAACGGGCAGATCCATATCGGATTAACGACAATCAGCAAGCTGTACGGCAGGACACTGGCAGTAGCAGTACGTCGAGGTATAAGTATGAACCGTATCCTAACACGAGCAGTAGCCCTTTAGAAAGCGCTGCGGTAGACGCCAACGAACAACGGGTGTACAAGAAGCTGGCGGAACTAGATAATGAATTGAACCGTCGGCAAAGGCCCGCGACGCTTGTTGACCAGGCTGCGCCCACAACGAGCAATGCTGATGTGGATAGGTTAGAGCGAATGATGGCATCAGTAAGTGCAGATAATGGAGGAAATGAGTTTTCACAGATTAATGGCGTATTAGAGCGAATCCTGGATGTGCAACATCCGGAGAGGGTCAGGGAAAAGCTGAAAGAAAGGTCTTTTGAACACAAAACGAGCGTGTTTCCAGTAACTGCTTATCCTTCGGAAAATGGGGTCTCCCTGTTGTCTAATGTGGCTCCATCAGATACGGTTGGCTTACTACGGACGGAAAATGCCCGCTTTTATGGTCTCGAAGATGGCCGGAAACAGATCTCCGACCAGCGTTCAATTAGGGCTATAGTCCCTGAATTTCAAACTTTAGTTAGTGGTACTACCATCAAGCTCATGTTAACCGATGATGTATATATAAGGGGTGAATTGATCCCGCGCCACACATTTGTCTACGGTGTAGCAAGCATCGATGGCGATCGTATGCGTATTGCCATTGCTTCTCTTAAATATGAAGGCAACATTTATCCAGTGTCATTGTCTGCCTATGATTTGGACGGTTTAGAAGGTATCTATGTACCTGGTTCTATAAATCGAGAGGTTAGCAAGCAAACAGCCGATCAGGCTATTCAGAATCTGGGAATAGCTTCTCTTGATCCGTCCCTGGGTGCTCAGGCCGCCAGTGCTGGGTTGCAAGCAGCTAAAACGCTCGTAGGTCGAAAAGCACGTTTGGTGAGGGTTAATGTGCCGGGTAACTATGAAGTATTGTTGATGGACGCAAATGGCCGCGAAAGGTAAGATACAGGCAGCTTATTTTATTACTTTAAAATTGCATGTGATGAAAAGATATGTGTTGATGGTGGCAATCATCTCGTTTGTGTACTCAGGTTTAATGGCGCAGCAGTTATTGTCCGGTGGCTTTAAAGTCGAAATAATCAATCCAATTGGATTGGAGATTTCAAGTGATTTAACTACGAACTTGATATTTCCTTTTGCTATAAAGAGCGTGGACAGAGGTTCAAGTGATATCCTAGCTCAGAAAGCGCGGGGTGTCGAGAATGTTTTGCAGATTAAGGCGGCAAAGGAGTTTAAACAAAGCAATCTATCGGTGATTACTGCCGATGGCCGGTTTTATTCATTCTTGGTGAATTTCTCAGCAAGCCCACGTTTTCTTACTTTATCATTTTGTAGTGACTCCCTCGCTTCTCCCATTCGGCTTTCGGGAGTTGATCTAGCCGAAGATGTTGTCGCAGAAACTACCGAGGCGGTGTTGAAGGCTGGATTTTTCCTTCATCGAAGTAAAAAGAGTCAGTTTATGAAATTACGGCTTGGAGGGATTCATTTCGGGCAACGTCATCTTTGGTTTTCGTTTGAATTAAAGAATAGGTCGCTTGTTGATTTCGACATTGAATATGTAAAGTTCTTCGTCAAAGAGAAAAAGCAAGCTCGTCGTACCGCCATACAAGTAAAAGAGTTGACTCCTACCCCTTTTTCTCCATTTAAGACAACTAGTAGCGGAAGTCCCACCAGGTTTGCCATAGTCATACCGGCGTTCACTTTATCAGGAAATCAAGAGTTGCGAGTGCTTGTGAAGGAAAAGAATGGGGGGCGTGATTTGGAACTAGTACTCAGAAATGGTACTCTTTTGCAGGCGCGAAGCCTGTAGGATCATTTAAGTGAAATATATGGAAGTTGCTCGAAAAGATCTACTGTCTTTACGCGACCAGGCTGGTGACCAGTTGGTATATAGAAAGGCTGACACAGTATTCATTGGCGAAAGTAATGTCATCAGTTCAAAGAACATTCAATTTGGTTTTGCAGCGGACCAGCCGAAAATTTGGGATGGTGGCAAAACTGATGGTGGAATACGGAATTTTGAGCTGCCTACCATGTTTCACATATTGGATGCTGCGGCAAAACTGTTGTATTCAGTATTTCTTGGTCCGAGTGAGTCAATCAAGCTCGATGATTTGATCAGGCACTGGGGAGAACTAGGTAATACAAAGGATCGAATGCAAAAGATAGACTGGACCTATGATTACAGCGACGACCGTGGGGTAAGAGAGAAAGGCGCGCAGGAGGTTAAGCAGCTAACAAGTGATCTGTGCGTGTTTGCTGAGGTTGAAAAAAGGGCTTTAATACAAAGCATGTGGGAAAGGTATGTACCTCGGTATACAGTCAGAGTGCCTGAATTTTTGGAGATAAAACAAAAGATTATGAAGAGTGAAGACTTTGAATTCAATCAGCGCCAGTTTAAGGCTGCTGGAATGTTGGATCACTTTACTTCGGAAGTGGTTAAGCAGATGAGCGATGGTCTACCGAAAATCCGTGAAATTATTACTCCTGTCATTGACGGCGAGCAAGTGAAAGGTACGTTGCATTTGAATAAGACCAAAGAAGGTGATCGCTATTTCCTGAACAAATTTGATCTGGAGAAGGAAAAACCCAACGGATCGACTGTTAAGCAAACCTTTTACAACAATAACCGCCCGAAGCCTGGAGAGGAAGAAAGCGGACGTAGGCAACCACAGCAGTGGACACAAAAACGAGCTTTCAATTTCCTATCTGGCCGACCCATTTATGACAAGAACAACGATGAGTGGAATAAGATCAACCTAAGCAAGAAATTGCAGAATGGAAACTATGCCACCGACAGGTTCGATAAGAACTACGGTTTCAGTCTTGCCAAAACGATGAGCGGATATTCCTATGCCGATGCGGGGGATCCTCAAAAAATGGCCCAATTGGCCGAGGGATTCGAAAGGGGGAATTTGCAGAAGGTGAAATTGGTCGACAATTCTGGCAAAAAAGAAGACTACTATCAATCCATTTCAATTCGTACCGGTTCGATGAGAATATTTGATAAGGACAAAAAAGAAATTCCCCTGGAGCAACAGGTCGCAAAGGGGCTTATCACTAATGAACTTGCGGATAAACTTGTAGAACTTTTTGCCAATAAGCAAAAGCAGGCTGGGGAAAAGGTTGAAGGCGGTCAGGTTATGCAAGCCGGTGAGAAAAGCAATGAGACCCAGAAGGAGACTCAAAAGGATATAAACAAGGTTGCCGCGACGGATGAGGCAAAGCAAAAAGTTAAGCCTTCGCATAAGCATTAAACAGTGGAATCGGGGTTGTCTATATTGACGTTTCTTGAGCTGGCAGGGGAGGACCCAAAGATCGGTCCTTCCCACATCAGTTTATTTGCAGCATTATTGTACCTATCCAATAAATCAGGAAACCCTGTCAAGGCTTATGCTTCGGAATTACGGAAGTTATCCAAGATCAGTTCCAAAAGGTTGTATTACCAGCTGATGAAGGATTTAAAAGCTGGTTATTATATTACTGTAATTGCATCGTTTAATCCAAGCATACCCAGTAAAATATACTTGCGGAAATTGGATGGGTGAAAAAATTGGAGCTTAAGCTCTGCATTTAACAGTTGAAGTCGAATTTTTTAAAATGTTACTTATGAATATTGTTAATGGTGAGGAAAAGCCGGTTGTTAAATCGCCAATTTTAATTCCCTATGAAACGGACGAATTCTGGGCAACAATAAGGCATGTAATTAAAGAAGAGTTTGAAAAGGTCGTATCCGCTGCCACGTCTGCAAAACCTCCAACAAACCAGCATTTGCATGAGACGCCCGGTTTAACACAGAAACCTCTTTATAAAATGGCTGAAGTCTGCAAGTTGTTCCAGGTTACTAAACCAACAGTTTATGACTGGTGCAAGCTTGGAAAGCTCAAGCCACTGAAGATAAGGTCAAGGGTCTTCTTTTTGTGGCAGGATATTGAAGCGCTTTTGTCTTCTAGCAAATAGTTTATGAAGTATTATTGACGGGTATCCAAAAATGTGTTTTAGATAATGTAGGACGAAGAATCGTAAATATCTTAATGCTATTATAGTTGCAGGGAATACTACTTATTTGATCAATACGAGTTTTGTATTTTTGGGAGGTTTAATCAGGGTGGAGAAATGGAAATATTTGGATAATTTTAATTGTGGCTGCAGCAACAACGAAAAATATTAGTGAATTTCAAGAAAAGCTTCTTGCTTGGTTTGCTACAAATGGTCGGCATTTTCCTTGGCGAGAAAGAAGGTTAACTCCTTATCAAACTATTATTGCAGAAGTATTATTGCAACGGACTAAAGCAGAAACAGTATCAAAATTTTACCCAAAATTTATACAACATTTTCCTAACTGGTTAGCCCTATCCTTAGCAAACGTTTCTGATATTGAACACTATTTGAAACCGGTAGGACTTTACGCTCAGCGATCAAAGCGATTAAAAAGTCTTGCCCTGGAAATGATTAAACGAAATGAGGTCCTGCCTACTGATAGAAGAGAATTAGAAAGTATGCCTTTCATGGGACAGTATATGGCCAATGCTGTAGAACTTCTCCTTTATGATAAGCCGTTTCCTTTGCTTGATGTAAATATGTCTCGAGTGTTAGAAAGGTACATTGGAGAAAGAACAATGGCAGATATTCGCTATGACCCTTATTTGCAGAAGTTGGCTTTTAAAGTCGTAAAGCACAACCATTCTAAGGAATTAAATTGGGCAATTCTCGATTTTGCAGCAATTACTTGCAAAGCAAGAAACCCAATCTGCAAAACTTGTTTTCTTGCAAGAAAATGTGCTTTCATTAAAAGTGTTAGACGCCGTTTGTTATAAAAATTGGTTTACATATTGGCTAAATAAGTTAGCATTCAAGAGTTTGTGTTTTATCAAAGTGTTGATAATCAGTATTGTGTAAAAGTTGTTTTGTTTCCTAGAATTATTAAATTTGTGGGATATACTAACCTGTTGCAACTTGGAACAAAATTACTTGACTCATATTGACCTATTTGCCGGATGTGGAGGGCTTTCTTTAGGTTTACATAATGCTGGTTGGAGAGGATTATTTGCTATCGAAAAAAGCCCCTATGCCTTCGACACCCTTGAACATAACTTGATCAAAAAGCACAATCATTTTAACTGGCCTTCCTGGTTACCGAAAAAAAATCTTGATATTAATCAGGTTTTAATTGATTTCAAGGACCAACTGATCGGTTTGCAAAACTCTATAGACCTTGTTACTGGAGGTCCCCCATGTCAAGGTTTTTCCACAGCCGGGTTACGCAAAGAGAATGACGTCCGAAATGAACTTATTCGATCATACCTTCGATTTATAATGTATGTACGGCCTAAAATGATATTTTTTGAAAATGTTAAGGGCTTTACGCAGGAGTTTAAAACGAATAAGACTAAGGGATATGCATACTCCCAATATGTTCTGAGAGTTCTTAAGTTCTTGAAATACGATGTTGAAGGCCAGATGGTAGATTTTTCTGAATTTGGAGTACCACAAAAAAGAACCCGGTTTATTTTGGTCGGTATAAGAAGAGATATTGCTCAACAGTATAATATAGTTGCAAAGGCATTTTTTAAGCAGCTTAGGTTAAATAAAAAAGGATTTTTAAATAATAAAGACCTGCCACAGAGCCCTAATTTAGCAAATGCAATTTCTGATCTAATAAAAGGCAATGATTTAGATAAATTAGTTCCAACTCCTGACCGTGGTAAACAATTCCGCAGTGGGCTCTATGCTACTCCTCGTTCCAAATATCAGGAATACTTTAGAAGCGGCTGTTGCTTGGAAATTCCAGACAGTCATAGTTTCCCTAATCACAAGCCTGAAATAGTAAAAAGATTCAAATATTTATTAAACACGCAGGTTGCTAATAAAAATATCAGTAAAACTGCAAGGAAGAAATACAACATAAAGAAACATACTATCATCCCTTTATCTGCAAAACATAAAGCTCCTACAATTACAACCCTACCTGACGATTACATACACTATTCTGAACCAAGAATATTGACTGTTAGAGAATATGCACGAATACAGAGTTTTCCGGATTGGTTTGAAATTCGAGGAAAGTATACCACTGGAAGTAAGTTAAGGGTTCAGGAAGTGCCAAGATATACTCAGATCGGTAATGCTATACCTCCGTTATTTAGCGAACAAAGTGGCCTTGTTCTAAAGCAATTAATACAGCATATATCAACTTGAGTTGGATACAATTGAATATCTAAATTATCCTTTTGGGAACCAATCTCATGAATGTTCAAAAAGAGAAGGAAATACTTTTTGTTCATGTATACAATAACCTTTGCTTTTTATAGCTTGCCTTTATATGGAACAATTTGACTTAACACCAAGCCCCGCCTTGCTTGATCTTCTGGGGAAAATACCTTTCAAAGGATGGCAATGTGTTGCTGAATTGGTTGACAACTCAATTGATGCCGTGATAAATCATAGCAGCAAACTGAAAGATTATCAGAAAGTAATTTCTGTTTATATCCCAACGAAAGGAAGGATAATCGAAAATCAGCCTTTGATTGTTGAAGATTGGGGAATTGGAATGACTGAAGAGCAGCTTGAGAATGCTGTTAGGGCCGGTTTTTCAAGTAAAAATACAAACTCAAATCTTGGGTTATTTGGAATGGGTTTTAATGTCGCAACATCCCGGCTTGCTAATACAGTTCAAGTTTGGACTGCAACGGAAGAGATGGAAAGGGAGATTGGTGTGTGTATTGATTTAAGAGAAATGAAAAAAACAGGATCTTTTCATCGCCCTAAAATAGAAAGGGAAAAGAGGGCTGACAAAATATCGGGCACACGAATTGAAATTTATGATTATAAACCTGAAGCGACTAATCTACTTCAATCAAAACAAATCAGTAGAGAGTTGAATAAGGCGTATGCTGAAAAGATTTTTAATGAGTATGGAATAAAAGTTCTAATTAATAAAGAAGAAGTAAAGCCATTTAAATTTTGTGTTTGGGACAAGAAGCGTTCCGTCAAGCATAAATACGATGATGTTCCTTCTTATATAGAGATTGATCAACATTTATGTGATGAAATGTTTTGCGAAAACTGTTTTTCTTGGTTGGGAGAGACCGTTGACACTACCTTAAATATTGAGTGCCCACATTGCCATACCATTGGAAAAGTTGTAAAGAAAGAAATTTACATTTTGGGTTGGGTTGGCATTCAACGTTATTCCGATTTGGAGCATTATGGCATTGATATTTCACGAAATGGGCGAATCCTTAGCAAACTTGACAAATCTTTTTTTTACTGGGAAGATGAGAGAGGGAAAAATGACCCGCAAGGGAGGTTTAGTCCTGAATACCCGAGAGACACTACCTATGCTGGAGGACGAATTGTCGGACAGCTCGATGCAAACTTCGTTATTCCCAAATATACAAAAGATGATTTTGAGAGGGAGGATAGGGTTTGGAAAAAGGTAGTTGATTTCATTCGTGGTGAAATGCCATTACAGCCTGAACTTGCAAGCTCTTTTGGGTTCAAACAACCAAATCGTTCTCCTATCGGACGGTTATTTAATGCCTACAGAAAAATGAACGTAGCAGGCTCCAAAACTCTTGTTTTTTCAAAAGAAGACGGGAGTTGCGATCATGTTACGCCGAGAAATTGGGCAAATAAATTTTACGAAGGTGATGTAGATTATCAAGATGACACCAAATGGTGGGAGGCTGTTACAAAAGCAGATTTAAAAGATACCCAATCAACTTTTAATCCGCTTAACCCCACAGGGAAAGCGACCAGTACTAAATCAGGAACAAGTAGGCCCGCACCTGCTCCAGAAAAATATCAAGGTAAAAAGCTGTTCAAGAAGGCCCTTCGATATGATATTGAAAAGCTGATCGGTGAAAAACCAATAGACTTAACACTTATTGATTATTATCCTGAAAACGATTTGAGCATTCCAATCATTTTTGAATCGCAGGGGGCTATGTGGAAATTCAATGTTTATTTGAATAATAGTCACCCGATGTTTAGGGATTTTGCTGATGGCTATGAAGATTTAATATTCATGGAAGTTGCTTCTAAATATGCCCAAGCCAAGAATAATTTTGATGAATGGACTGTTACCCGAATTTATTATGAATTGAAATCGAGGTATGCTCTTGAAACAATGTTAAATGTGCCAAATTTAGTTGCTAAAGCGAGTAAGTTGTTGAGGGATATTCAAAATAAATTAGTAAGCGGAGAAGGGATTCTTTTGCCAAGGAAACCAAATCTACATTCCGCTGATGAAGCAGCTATCAAGAAAAAGTATCTTGACTTGGAAAGAAAGAGTATTTCTGATTTTAATGCCTTCGTTATGAATACGAAGTATATGAAGTACCTTGATCTAAATTACATTTTTAGGTTCGTCGAGGAGTTTCCTGATGTGATTTACGATGGGAAAATTTTCAATCTTCCTTATGTAGAGTTAGATGATGAAAGCAAACAACACCAATCAAAAAAATACACAGGATATTTTAGCGATGTCCGATGGTTTATGAATGACTTGTCTAAGGAAGGTGATGAAGCTGTGAAAAAGCAAAAGCAACAAATTATTCGTAATCGGTACAGTATAGAAATATTAGATGGAAGCATTAATAGATGATTCAAAAGGATTCCTTTCAACTGAACGGCTATCCAAGGGCACATGGCAAGCATTTGAACGAGGGATTGCCAGATTGCTTATGCACTGCGGGTGGGAAATAAATGAGTTGGTAGGCGGCTCTGGGGACCACGGTGCTGACATCATTGCAGCATTTCGTGATGATGATGGAAATCTTCTTGAATTTATTTACCAAGCAAAATTTTCAGAAACTAACAAACCTCTTTCTGTTGATATTATTGGAGATATAAAAAGAGCAATGGAGTATTACGGAATTGAAAGGGGGGTTGCTGCATCAAACCGATCAATTTCGGAGTCTCAAAATTTGCGGCTGAAGACTTTACAGGGTACTGGGTACAATATTCAAACTTTTCTTTCAAAAAGTATTTACGACACATACACACAACTTCCACCTTGGGCAACAGAAAATCGAGCATTAAAAGTATACCAAGCAGAAGCCCTTTCGAAGCTTCAAGGAGCATATTCGAGAGGTGACAAACATGGATTGATTTGTTTAGCCACTGGCTTAGGCAAAACTTTTGTTGCCGCCACTTTTTTGCGTTGGCTTTACCAAAATAATCCAAACCTTAATGTCTTGATTTTGGCAAACACAAAGTCGTTGATTGAACAATTTGATAGAGCTATCTGGTCTAATCTTCCGAAATGGATTGCAACGCATTTGCTTTATGATTCTGAGAAACCAACCTTTTTGGAAGGTGTCACACTCTCAACCTTTCAAAGCTTTCAGGATTTTTACAAAAAGATAGGAGGATTTTATTATGATGTTGTAATCGTAGATGAGGCTCATCATGCGCCTGCTGAGACATATTTGGCAGTAATAAAAAGGCTCGAGCCGAAATTCTTACTTGGACTAACTGCAACTCCATTTAGGAAAGATGAAAGAGACGTGACCGAAGTTTTTGGACAACCTTTGGTTTACTATTCAGTTTACAAAGCTTTACAGAAAGGATATTTGGCGAAAGTGGAATACCACTTGCACAATGATAACATAGATGAGGATTGGATAACCCAGAACAGCCGGAAGGGGCACACGATTAAACAGTTAAATAAGAAAATATTTTTGCCTGAACGAGATGATACTGTTTGTGAAGAAGTATACAGAATTTGGAATGACAGAAAGCTTGAAAGGGGAATAATTTTCTGTAATAGCAGCGAACATGCAGAGAGGATTGAAAAGCTATTGAAAGTAAATTTTCAATTGCCTGTTTGGTCTTTAACGACAAGAGTTAAGGACTCGAGGGAACGGGCTAAAAGGTTGCGCGAGTTCCGGACTGGTAAATGTTGTATTTTAACTTGCTATGACATGTTAAATGAAGGTGTTGATGTTCCTGATGTTGATTATATCGTTTTCTTAAGAGTCACACACAGTAGGGTTTACTTCTTACAACAGCTTGGCAGAGGGCTTCGCTACAAAGAAGGCAAAAAATTGGTAGTTCAGGACTTCGTTGCAGACATAAGAAGGATAAAAAGGCTGAAATCTTTTCAGCAAGAATTTGAAGAAGCGAGGCGCTATGAAATTGAAGAATTGTATTTTAACGATGCCTTCAAACTTACGTTTACCTCTGAGCAAACTACAAACTTTCTTGACCTTGTTACGAAAGATATTTCTGAAGAAATGGACGAAGATGAGGAAGTTTATTTAGATTCAATGTAAGTTTTTCGAAAAGCACTATGTTCTCATTTAAGGCATTTCCTATATAAGATAATTTTTCTGTTTTCGACAATTCTTAGCCTGGTAGGTTACTCAATACTGAGACGCTAAAGATCTGAAACTTAGTTTTCGCTTAAGTTAAACGATAGATTAAATTGAAGTATCATTTGATTTTGGTTGTTCATTAATCCACTCTTATAAGATTGAGATATGAGTAATCTTGATTTGCCACTCTAAAGTACAATTCATGTTGAAAGCCTCATTCCTATATATTTTCACAGTTCTTTATTGTTTTTTTATTCCAAAAATGATTTATGGACAGGTACTATCTGGTGATCTGGGAAAGTATAGTTATTTAATTTATTCTAATAACGGACAGTTTAGATATTCTGCTACAGGATTTTTCATACGGAAGAATGACAGATTATTTTTGATTGGTGCCGGACATACTTTTAACGGTAAAAACACTATAACTGGCGAGGACGACAAAGATTATCCAGATTCTATTTCAATTATTGCTTGTAGAGAATGTGGCGCCGATTCTGGAGTAATACATATAGACATCTCGAAGATTAAGAAATTAGCTCAATCAACAACATTCACGAAAGAACCAGAAGTGTATGTTTATGAAGTCGATAGCAAACTTCCTTTTTCGATTAAATCCGTTGATTTGTTTGTGAAAACTTTTGATGATGTAGACAAGAATTCAATAGATACTGTAATTATGTATGGCTATCCAAATTTGGCAGGGACTACAATAAGAGAGATTAAACAAACTGTGCCAACGATATCATTTGGAAACTTATTAGAGAAGTACTCAACGCTTAACTACTATGCCGAAATCAATACTTTTGATAAAATAAACTATTTAATGAAGCCAAATGAAAAAAGTCCAATGGGCGGCGGGTTTTCTGGCTCTCCTTGCTTTTTTAAAATTAGGAATGAATTTTATTTTGGTGGTATTTGTATTGGGGGGTCCATTAACAAACGACTCGTTATTAATGTAAGACCGGAAGAGGTCTTAAAGTTGATTCAGTAAAGAGGCTTCGTACAACATGGGGAAGGGATATGTGTATGTAGTTAAATGAAATAGTCAAGATTTGATCTGACAGTTGGGATTAACTTTAAGTAACCACACTTATTAATCAATCCCAAAAAGTCAATATACCTTATTCCACTGGCTCGAATACGCAGAAGTATCTTTTTTCGTATATTTAAGGTAACTTGTACCAAGCTAAACCTAAGCAGAGTAAAGTTCTTTGCAGATTGAAAGAGAGCGCGACAAAAAGCGCGACAGTTTTGGGTAATAATTGATAATCAATATTATAATGGGCCGGAAGGAGTCCCGTCCGGTCCGCAAAAAGCCTCTCAGAAATGTGAGGCTTTTTTGTTGGTGCCTACTGAACCATAGATTGTCTTCCTCCTATAACCCGCAACTCCGACAATAGATATGCCAGTCCGCTAAACGCCAACGCTTCAAAAGCCGCCGTCCATTCATTCGAATTGCCTGCTTCGCCAATCGCCCGTGGCAGGTGCAATACAAAGAACCAGCAAAGGATCACCAGGGAGATGATCTTGCCCACGATAACAAGCCGCCAACCAATCAGTAACAACAAGCCAGATAGTATCAAAAACACACCCGAAGCGTATACCCAAAATGCCGCGCCAGGTATCCAGACTGGTATCAGCAACTGCACAAAGTCAGCAAACAGGAAATGTTGAATGCCGCTGGCCAGCAGAAATATTCCCAGGCAATACCGGCACGAGGATCTCAAGACCACTAAAAATGCAGTTCGCTGTTGCGCGGTACCGTAGTTAAACGTGCTCAATACCAGGAATGCACCTGACCCCAGCGTAAACGACTTACCGGTATTCGTTAGCAAGGTACCGTAGTTGCCCTTGATCACCGTTTCTACCAGGTTGGGTAATGCCGCACAAGCCAGCAACAGAACACCGACCACCATCAATCCTTGCTGATGCTGACTACGCAGCAGCACCAGTATCCCCGTAATGATCATGAGTCCGCCCGAAGCATAAGCAATTATTGCTTCACCACCCGTTTGCGCAGACCAAGCCAGTGGCCGGCCTGCTATCAGTTTACCCATAACGCATTGCTGCACGCCGAAAAACACCAGTGCTACCGCATAAAAGCTACGGGCAATAATGATTAGTGTAGAATTCATGTTAGTTGTTTTTTTGGTTAAAGGCATACAGGCCCTTCTTTGCTTAAAGGTCTTCCAAATAGCCATTGTATGGTAAAACCAGCACCAACGACTGATTCCGATGTACTAAACTACACGGAGAATCGATCAGCGGCTAATCAACCTCTTGGTTATCCGCTCCAATAAGCTTAAATTACCATAGCCGGATCGTTGCCGCAGCCTCGATGGATGAAGGATTCCCTAAAGCATTTCACCATCACTGGCAGGTAATTTCGGTCCTAATGAACGTTCATGCCTTGCCGGATATCTTTGTGGCCTTTGTTATGCTCACTCCTGTATCTACTTCCTACAAGTAGCGCTGCACAAGTATGCATCAGCGACTATTTTCACGTTCGCTATACAACGCCTACCGTCCAGAATCTCCAACGCGCTGTATTGACAGGTAAAAATGAACTGCTGTTGGCCGGGGAAGTAATGCGCCCCAATTCAGTATTGCTGGATGGATGGGTTACGCTTTTATCTCCCCAGGGAACGTTGTTGTGGAGTAGGCGTTATACGTCCGTCCTGTATAACTATGTGAGATTTGTGAAAGCGCTGCCAATCGGCAACGAAGGATATATGGTGGCCGGTAATATCGGCAATGTGGATACCACTACTGTGCCGCCTGGCATCATCACGCAGCTCGGATTTGTGATGCGGATCGATAAGCAGGGTAATATATTGTGGTCGCGTGTATTTGTCAAAATGCTGGTCGGTGAAAAGGTGGTTGACATTGCAGATATGTTGGCCGGCCCGGATGGCGACTTCGTTATGGGCGTGAATTACGCCGCTGCTGTAAATAGTGCAAACATCCTTTGCAGGATCACAAAAGATGGAGGTATCAAATGGACGTTGCGACTTCATGCCGGTAGCCGGGGTGGGGGGTATGCAGCTCCGCGGCTATCTTGGTTGAAGAATGGCAATATAGCTGTGGCCAATTACATTCGACTGTATGACATCGGAAGCCCGGGCGTCACTACCCGGGAAGGATATTATGCCGCCTGCATACACTACGATGCTGGCCTCGTTGAATGGGAACGATTGTACGTATGGAACGGAACACCATCCAACCGCGAACGTAATTTTGGTGTTGTCGCGCAAATAACCGAACTCCCGTCCGGTAATCTTAGTTTTATAACCTCGCAGGCCGACACGGCTTATTTTTATTTTCGCAAGTCTACCCGCGTGCTCAATTTCCTGACCGACAAAACCGGTAGCCTGCTGCAAGTGCTTGCCTACAAAAGTGCACAACCTCCCATCTATGCCAGCGCAGCTGTACAAACAGGCACAAACGGTCACCAGGCAATCCTGTTCGACAATGCCGATGCTCCGGCACTAATGGAGATCGATGCAGCCGGAGCCATCGTGTGGCAAAAAAACTACCCTCAAACCGGAAGAAGCCAGGAAACCAAAGACCTGTTGGCTACACCTTATGGTTTTTATTTTTTCAGTTTCACACACGATGGAGGCAGCACCGATCCACACCTGGTTAAAACCGATCTACAGGGAGCTGCTTCTTGCCTAGAAGGTCCGAAGGCATTATCGATGTCGGATGTGTCAGGTTCGTTTGTACAACAACCCTTCAACCTGGATGTAGACGTAAACCCCGCGAGCCTGCAGGGTATTGTGGCATTGAACATGGTTGACTATCCTTTTACCAGTAATACACTATGTAAAATTTCCTGCTGCGAAGACGTGGTTGATACGGCAGCTACAAAAGAACTGTGTAATGCTACGTCTTATACATTGCCCAATAACTATGTAGTTACCACCTCAGGTACTTACCCCATTGTTTATACGACCCAAAAAGGGTGCGACAGCATTGTTTATTTCCCCGTTCGTTTCTCGGCATCTCCTGCAGTTGACCTCGGACCAGATGACTGCCTGAAAGACAAAGATTCGGTGGTGTTACTAGCTCCTCCAGGTTATGCCTCATATAATTGGATGGGAAGTATATCATCCAACAACAGGTACGTAATCCGGCAACCAGGCAACTACTGGGTGTCTGTTACCAACTCCTGCTCCACCGTCCGCGATAGTGTCGAAATTTTAGAGGACTGTGCTTTTACGATCAATATGCCCAATGCGTTTACACCAAACGGCGACCGGCAAAATGACGTTTTCCGCGTACCGCCATCTGTAAGAAACCGATTGGTGCAGCTGACCATTTACAATCGCTATGGCCAGATCGTTTTTGAAAGCGCCATCAATAATACAGCTTGGGATGGACGCGTAAAAGGAATTCCGCAACCTATAGGGACTTATGCATATACACTCGTCATGGAAACCCTGAATGGACAGCGGATAGTACAGAAAGGATTTGTCTCGTTAATTAGATAGTCTAATCGCCTTATATTTCTCGCTGATTGTCAGTTTTTTTATCCCCCTCGCAAGCTGTTCCAAACGGAAGCTTAACGATTTATTGTTATTCCCAACTGCGATTGGGGATTGTTAGTTGTGACAGTGATTACATGTCTTGAACGGTTCAAAATTATACCTATAGCGCGCAAACAGTAGAAGGTTTGTGGCTGTACCAGCCCAACCATCTAAAACGCCTCTCCCGTGAAGAAATAGAAGCCTGGACCTTCTTTCGTTAGCCCCATATCCAGCCGGATATAGATGTCTTTTTTCTTAAACAGCAGGTAACGTAAACCAGCACCTCCCGCAAACTGTACGCGGTCGAGCCGGAAGGCACTGACGGTGGGGGCCACTGTAGCCGTGCCTGCAAATAGGGTAGCGCCAAGGCGCTTGCTGAAGGTAAAAGGCAGCAGACGGTATTCGACCTGTGCCGCAAGCATATTCTTGTCACGGTACCGGCCCTGGTAGTAACCCCGCATCATCATCTCGCCGCCCATCAATGCCAGTTGATTGAATGGAATATCTCCTTGCATAAAATTGCCCAACACCTGCCAGGCCAACACATTGTTACGGGCTATAGGATGAAAAGCCCGTACTTCCACATTCACACTGCTAAACCGGTAGTCACTCCCAAGCGATGGAGTGTAACCGAGATAGCCGATCTCGCCAAACCAGCCCTTCCGTACGTTCAATACGTTGTGCCGGTCGTCGTACACGAGTGCCGCGCCCACGCCCAGGTTAGTGGTGCCGCTGCTACCAATAGGCAAGGTATGAGCTGGTCCTCCTTCCGGTTGATTGAAAGCCACACCAAACAAATGCTGAAAATCTACTTCCGGCCCCAGGAACAGATTGGGTTTGATTTTTCGTAACACCCGCTGGCGCAGTAGTATATAGTTCGCATCTACCACAGCGGGATGATCGCCGGAGGTATTGTTGCCGATGCCGTAATATAGAAGCGGAAATCGTTGAATCCTCGTCCTGCCAAGAAAAAACCATTTGTCTTTATCACCGTAGATCGCGTTATCGATCCATAGACCAAATTGTGCTTTAAAGGTAAAAAAGGCAAAGGTCTGTACTTCGCTCAACCGGTTCGTACTGTCACCTCGTGCTCGAAACAACCACAAGGCAGAAGCGCCTGGTTCCACACCTGTTTCCGGCGAATACCCCAGGGTGGGGTAGACCCTAAAACTTTTCTCTGCAGAGGAAGTCGTGTCGTTGAAGAATTTGTTGAACTGCCTGCTCGCCCAGCTGGCCGACTTGGCCTGTCCTAGCACAGTCACCGGTAACATAAATAACAACAGTACGCCAGCCATCGGCAGTCTGCACCGGCATAAACCCGTTCGCTTGTTGGACAATCTTTTCAGAATATTAACAATCATTCATTAAATTCTTCTGTTAACCCGATAATATATCACAAGGTTACGATACTTTGGGGCGTTTTTTATCCACTTATCGTGCTCTTCATTCAAATTAGAATATTCTAATACTTATTGCACCCGATGAAGGCTATTTTTGTCAGCAGCGGGTTCAGTACCCCCAACAACAATGCATATCCTTTGCCGTAAATATTGCCAGTATTTCATCGCCCTGTTGATGATGACCGTATTGTACGGTAAATCTATCCTATGCGTGAACTATGCCATATTGAATAGCAAGAACATTGCCATGGACACCGAAGAGAATTCCTCGCAAGACAATGAAACCGAGAAGGAAAACCTGTTGAAAGGTTGCAAAAAATCCTGGACCGAAATGGAGTCCGGTGAATTGCAACTCGCTGCACAACCCTTTGCACGGATCTCTACCATCAGGCAGTATCCATCCCAGTTTTCCAGCCCGATCAGTCTTTACCAGCGCGTACTCACTCCACCTCCACTTGCCACGCTGGCTTAAATCATCGGTATATTCTTATTGTTTTCTTATCTCGTTTCGAGACAGGTGATTGCATCATGCGTTATCCCAACACCGGAACACCAAATTGCTCAATTCAATGAAACGTCATCATGGTAACGGCCCATCACCCTGGCGCCGTCTGATCAATATGTTGCACCCTGAAAGAGTGCACATCAACTATATCTTTCTATACGCCTTGCTGACCGGTCTTATCAGTCTCAGCATACCACTGGGTATCACGGCCGTTTTCAACCTGTTGATGAATGGGGCGCTATACAGCTCTACTTATATCCTGATCGCAGTTGTCATTATTGGTGTGGTGCTGGCCGGTATCATAATGATCTGCCAGTTGACGCTGGTAGAGGCCATCGAACAAAAGATCTTCACCAAAGCAGCGATCGAGTTTGCATATAGACTGCCGCGCATCAAACAGCAGGAACTGGAAGGTACACACCCTCCTGAGCTCGTAAACAGGTTCTTCGATATCCTGACAATACAGAAAGGGCTCACCAAACTGCTGGTAGATATCGTCGCCTATGGAGTCACTGTCGTATTCAGTGTGGTACTACTCGCGTTTTATCACCCGATATTTATTGTGATGGGCGCTTTGACCATACTCATCATCGCCGGTATTGTACTACTGTATTTTCGCAGGGGAGTGGATACCAGTATTGAAGAATCGGCACATAAATACGATCTGGTCGCCTACCTCGAAAAGGTAGCGGGCAATCTGGGGCACTATAAGCAAGAAGAAAGCCGGCAAAAAGTGATACTCGATACAGATAAGATCAATGCACATTATTTGCAGGCACGCAATAGCCACTTCCGCATATTGCGTAGATTTTTTGCCAGCGCCGTAGTGATGAGAACCCTGCTGATGGGTGGCCTGCTGTTACTAGGATCCTGGTTTGTAGTAGAGCGGCAAATGACCCTGGGGCAATTCGTCGCAGCAGAAGTTATTATCGTGCAGATCGGCTATGCGATCGAAAAATTGCTCACCAATCTTAACACGGTTTTTGACATGGTTACCGGCAGCGAAAAGCTCGCGGCTGTAACCGACCTCGAAATTGAAGAAATAAAAAACAGTCATGCCGCACACTAAGCATATGCCTGAACAGGCTTATTTCGATAATCTTACCCCAAGCACCAACAAGGCATTATTGATGCCGCGCAGGTCAAAGTACCTCGGAAGGATCTTGTTGGTTGCACTGGGCTTATTTATAATTATGTTGTTTTTACCCTGGCGACAAACGATCCCTGGCCGTGGGCTGGTGACAGCCCTAAGGCCCGAAGACCGTAGCCAGACTGTACAGAACCAGATAGGTGGACGTATAGAGTATTGGGCAGTAATGGATGGTCAGGAAGTTGAACAGGGCGATACGATCCTCGTTTTGTCGGAAACTAGCCAATCTTACTTCGATCCGGAATTACCCGCGCGACTGGCCGAGCAACTGAATTCGGCCAAGGGCACTGAAGAGGCGGCTGACCAACGCATGGATGCTACCCGCACCCAGATGAGTGCCCTTACCAACCGCTTACAATTACAATTGTCGGCCGCTGAAAATAAAGTGATACAAAGAACCAATGTGGTGGCCATCGACAGCGCTGACCTGCAGGCAATCGAGAAGTTTTATGAAACAAGTCGTGCACGACTGGTGCGTTATGAAGAAGGGTTTAAAAACGGGTTGTTTTCTCTAACGGATATAGAAACCCGTAGGCTGAAACTGCAGGAAGATTATGCCAAGGTCATCAGCGCGCAGAATAAACTCAGCAATTCCCGGCAGGACCTGATCAACGCTACGATTGATCTCGATCATATCCGGGCCAGCTACCAGGAGTCACTGGCCAAGGCCCAATCTGATCTGAGTTCTGCCTTTTCTAGCAAGGTATCAGCACAGGGCAATATTGCTAAACTACGCAATGAGATCTCCAACGTCACCATCCGTCGGGGTTTGTACGTAGTACGTGCTCCGCAAAGTGGGTTTGTTGTAAAAACCCTCAAGGCCGGGGTAGGAGAGAATATCAAAGAAGGGGAGTCTATCGCTACCCTGCAACCGCGACAGCCGCAGGTTGCCGTAGAGATCTATGTCGATGCCATGGATGTTCCCCTGATCCAGGATAGCAGCGATGTGCGCCTGCAATTTGAAGGCTGGCCCTCCGTACAGTTTTCAGGCTGGCCAGCGGTGGCCGTAGGCACATTCGCCGGCAGAGTGGCCGTGATAGACCGGGTCAGCAGCGCCAATGGAAAATACCGTCTGCTGGTGCGGCAAACGAACCCTACGCCCGAAGGGGATGAGGTTTGGCCCGATCGTTTACGGCAAGGGTCGGGTGTATTCGGCAGGGTGATACTTCGCCCCGTTCCCTTGTGGTACGAGATATGGCGGCAGTTGAACGGCTTTCCACCAAGCCTGGAAAAAGAACCCAATGCTGGCAAGCAAACTTCGCCCAATTAATCACAGGATGGCTACCATCATCCATGAACGCTTTTGCTGTATCAGGCAATAAGCGCCACAAACCGTATTGTTAACTCATGACGCGTATTATTATCATCTATATACTTGTATTGGGTTGTTTTCACCTGGCACAAGCGCAGCCGGTGACGGGGCTTACCTGGCAACAGCTCCCTGCTTATGTTGTCCATAAAGAAAAAACACCCGATACGGCCGATATCTTCTCATTGGCGCAGTTCCAGCAACTGGTATTGAAGAACCACCCGATCGTTCGTCAGGCTGCGCTATTGACCGAGGAGGCCAGGGCTGGTGTACTGCAATCGCTGGGGAAATTTGATCCCCTATTACAGAGTTCCTTCGATAGAAAAGAATTCGGCAACCGCGACTATTACTCCAATTGGACGAATCAACTCAAAGTGCCGCTTTGGTTCGCCGGAGCCGATCTGAAAATTGGGTACGATCGTGTGGTGGGTGACAACGTAAATCCGCAGTACATCACACCCGATGAGGGATTGAGTGGAGTAGGTATTTCCATTCCACTCGGTCAGGGGTTGATCATCGACGCCCGCCGGAATGTATTAAGGCAAAGCAGACTGATGACCCGGTACGCAGAGGCAGAGCGGGTAAAACAGATCCTCTCCGTATGGTATACAGCCGTTAGCGATTATTGGAGCTGGTACCAGACCTACAGCGAATATGAACTATTGAAAGATGGCGTTGAACTGGCGTCCACCCGCTTCGTGGCTTTGCGCGGACAAACGCTCATAGGCGATAAGCCACCTATCGACACTGTAGAAGCCAGGATCACTGTGCAGGAGCGGGAGATAGAACTGGCCCGGTTGAGCATTGAACTAAGCAATCGTCGGCTCTTGTTGAGTAATCATTTGTGGGATAGTACAGGATCACCGGTGGAATTGCCAGGGGCTGCCATTCCCGAACAACCCAATGAAAAGCTGCTGCAGCCAGACCGCGTGGCCATCGATACACTTGTTCGGCATGCCGCGAGTAAACATCCCGAGCTATTAAAAATACGTACAAAGGCAGCTACGTTGGATGTGGAGCGCTCCTACCGACGCGAGTTATTGAAACCACGGATCGATATCAGCGGTACGCTGATAACAGCCCGTAACCGCTTCGGCATTTTCGACCCAAAGTATTACGATATTGGCTGGCGCAATTATAAAGTGGGAGTCGATGTGGCATTTCCCCTATTCCTGCGTGCCGAACGCGGCAAGCTTCGCTCGGTGATCATCAAACAGGATCAATTGCAGCTCGACCTGGTACAAACCGACCGGGAGATCAGGAACAGCATCCTTACTTCCTACAACAAGCTGGAAGCTTATAAAAATCAATTGGTGATACAGGTGTCCAGCATCGCGCAGCAGCAACAACTACTGGATGCAGAGCAGCAGAAATTTAAACTGGGCGAAAGCACCCTGTTCCTGATCAACAGCCGCGAGACCAAGCTCATCGATATGAAAGTCAAGCGTGCCAAGATGATTGCTGGCTATCAGCAATCACTGGCCGAACTGTATTATAAAGCGGGAACGCGGGAAAACTTTTGATGGCCATTCTCCTTAAAGTCGATAGCCAACTGTGATGAACAGGTTGCGGTTCTTGTATTCGTAACGGGGTTGAGGCGACTCGGGCGCGTTACCATAACTTTCTCCAATATCAGGCAATCCCAAATCATAGCCTGCGGAGAGTACAATGCGTTGGTAAGTGGCACCCAGGCCTCCGGTAACACCGTAGTCGAGTCTTTGCAGGCTATAGCCACCTCTTCTTCTGCGTTCCTGTTTGAACGTGCTCGCTGTAAACTTCTCGTCGCCTCTTACGGTCACTGGACGGGTCGTTTCTCGTTGCGTATCATTGCCGGCGATACCGTAAGCCACATAAGGACCAGCATTCAAAATGAGTTTTGTCTGGCTGCTTAGCGGAATTTGATAGGCCACTTTCAAAGGTACCTGCAGGTACACCTGGTTCGTCGTGATGGCATAGTAGGTGGTGGGGGCATTCGTACCACCGATCCACATTTCTCCTCCTCGGTGTTTCACTCCTTTGGTGGTCACGGAAAGACCTGACTGTAGCGAAAAAGAAGTGCTCAAATGATAATCAGCCCTGACGCCCACCTGAAAACCTGGCTTCGATTCTTTTTTACCGAGTAAATAGTCTGTATGCAGTGAAGCGTTGGAGAGGTTAAAGCCCGCTTGTGCTGTCCAGGAAAACAGCTTTTTTTGTTGGGCTGAAACCGAGAGCGCGAGGCAGAGTACGGCGATGGTCAGTAATGGCTTCATGTTAGCTAGGGTGTTATTGGTACGATATTATCGCCTTGACACCGTATGCTTCCCGTCCGTTGTATGAAACGGTAATTACTGTATAAACGGCAACCTGTATGGATAAAGGTCGCTGCTTACTTTTCTTGTGCCTTCCTCTCTATCTATACATTAAAGATGTTGCGCAATCGTCGCCGGATTGATCGCATGATGGGAAGTGGTGTACACTACTTTCTTATCCTTCAGCACAATGATCTGTGGCGATTGGTGGGTTACTTTCAATTCTTGGGCGATGAGGTTCGAGATCGGACGGAAGGTCAGCAGGTCGAGGTAGTGAAAGCTGGCCTTGTCCTTGATGAGGTCGTAACCAGTCTGTAATCGCTCTTTGGCATATGCGCTGATGCCACAAGTAAGACTGTCTTTGAAGATGATCTGGGGCTTTTCCGATGAGTTTTCCAACAGGGTATAAAAATCCGCTTGATTGGTCACAGTATTCCATTCATTCATGGGCGCAAATTTACAGCTTTTTCCTGTATCCTGGAAGTGGGGTAGCTACCTAGGTATTGCTGTAATGTGTTGAAAATCAGTTTGGTTAGGTTATGCAAAAGTTAAAGTTCACCGACCGCCACCCAGCTGTGGAAAGCCCTGGTAGATTATCGTTTCGAATGCACTTCCCGCAGGTACTTCATCACCTGCTGTTCTACGGCCAGGGGATAGTCAAACGCCAATCGATCGGCCAGGGAAGTACCGACCTCATGCACCAGTGTTCCATACGCAAAAAGGGCCTGCCAGTTGGCTTCGATATCGCTGCCAGAAAAGGTAGCTTCCACCTTTTGCCATAGGTCAGCAGGTAGGTATTTTTTGAATAGCCGGCCATGCTTGTTGGTGGTGATGTGCCAATGATGCTCCATAGCGATATACCATTCCAGCAAAGGCACCAGGTAGTCGGTCCGCATCATGTTTTCCGACATAAATTTGGCATAGAAAATTTCATCCCGTGTCAGGCATTTGGCTACATACGTAGTATCCCACCAGAAATCGTTCAGCACCTGCCTGAATTTTTGCTCGGTTGGTGGCTTGATAACGACAGATTGATAGGTGGGAGGCTGCATGGCGGTGGTTAGTTGATCTTTATCCAGCAGTACCCGGTAGCCGATATCCCAATCTTCAGGAAGCTCGCTGTTCGCTACTTCCTGCAAGAACTGCTCACGTTGGTACAGTTTAAAATCTATCTTTACATGGTCGTCGTACAGGACCATTTTCATGGCATGCTTACCATCAAAAGCCGCTTCGCTTTCTTCCACCATTGATATAGGGCTGCCAAACAGGGTAATCCAGCTATTGTTATCCTGGTAAACATGCATATTGTCGAAAATCAATTCGATATCGAGGTCACTGAAATCATCTACCGGTGCCGTTGGATTGGCCAGCGAGCTGGTTAGCAATACAACCCTGACATCCTCATTGGTTGTTGCCCATTCAAGTACCTGGGCTAGTTTTCTTGATCTGCTTTCCATCGGGTTGGCAAGTTTTTATGCAAAGAACATAAAAATACGGAAAGCCCGGTTAGCGTCATTTGCGAATAGCGCTGCCAGTTTGTATATTTATCACATGAACCCCGATTTTAACCACCTACAATGGGTGTTGCAACGCAACCTGACCAATACAAATGACCTGCACCAATTGCAGCAGGCCTGTGAGGCGATTGGCGTGCAGCATACAGATATCGATATCATCCCCTTTAGCGGTCAGTTACCTGCCTTCGCGCGCAAACCGCTGAACCTGTTTTACGGATCTACGACGTTGGGTGAGTTGGTCTTGGCAGATGCTTCCGTGCACCAGGGGTTCTTTTTCGATCCGGTCACCTTTTCGATGGAAAATTACTTTGCCCATTGGGGTGCTCAGATGCTGAACCATGGGGCGCAGGTGACCACATTTAGTACGTTGATGACGCAGGAACATCCACACGATCAACTGTTTTTCATACGGCCCGACGATGATAGCAAATCATTTTCAGGTGAGGTCCACAGTTTTGAAGAGATCGGCCAATGGTTCAATAGGTTACAAGCCATCGAAAATACCAACCTGACGAAGGATAGCAAGATCATCGTGTCGCAGCCCTACCACCTGCGGTATGAATGGCGCCTCTGGATCGTCAACAAGCAAGTAGTGGCCGCTTCTCAATACCGCCAGGACTTTCACCTGAAAAAGGAGCGGGGTTGTCCAGCTGAGGTAATTGCCTTTGCGGAGCAACGTTGTCTTGAATACACACCGCATGAATTTTTTGTAATGGATATCTGTGCCACCGGGGACAGCCTGTATATCGTAGAATGTGGCTGCCTCAATAGTGCCGGTTTTTATGCCGCCGACATAAACCAGATCGTCAGCTCAGTGACCAACTTTGTCGCTCAAGAACTGGCAGGCACCACATGATCCCTGCCAGCGCCAAGTCTATTGATAAATGATCAGCGCATCCATTTTGCGGTTGGTCTTCTCTACCGTCAGCCCCAGCTTTTGCAAGGCGGCTTTCACTTCCTCCTCGTTACGCAATACGTTGGTGGTTTCAATATCATACCGACCCGTCAACCCCGTCTCGTCGATGACTGGCAATTGCAACTCATTGGCCACATAATCTGCAAAAGGTTTCAAGGGTATGCCCGCTCCCTGAAAGCCCCTGCCACTAAAGCTATAGGTATTCGTTGTATCAAGCGATTCCTTCCAGGCTGGTGCATCCGGCAACCGGCGCAGTACATAGACCGGCATCTCCCGTTGCTCCAGTTTGGTCTTGATGGGCGATAAGCGGGCCAGCAGATCCAGCATGATGATCTTTAGACTGTCTTTTTGCTCCGGCTTAACCAACACATCAAAGCAAACATTCAGACTCGCCCTTTGCTGCCAGTCGCAAACCTCTTTCCGGGGCACTTCATAGATCACCTGCTGGTAAGAGAGGTCATACAGGTTTTGATAGATGGCCGGCACACACTGGTTGATGAAGGTCAACCGGCGTCCGTAAAAAGGACCGCCTTTATAACTTTTCGACATCGCAGGCAAGTCCTTGCGGTAGCTGCCCCAGGTCACCTGCATCCCCATCGCGGTATCTACGGCATTGGTCTCATCCTCCGCATTCTTTTGCACACCGGTCTCCGCCGAAGATCGGATCGTTTTCCGGCGTACCAGTTTATCAATCATCGCCTGGTTGATAGAGTCCGTCCTCACCAGGGCAATGATGCGGCGCTGATCATCAAGAATAGCAGACTGCCCTACATACGAAAACGCAAACTGTAGATACAGGTTCGAGGTGGTATCGGAAGCCAGCCACAAGGAAGACGGTTTTCGTTGCAGGTATCGTTGCAGCCGGTCCACCGGCTCGTTCGAAATGGCGATCACCTGCATGTGAGTGGCATTCTTAGCCTGTAGTTTGGCCAGACTGTCCATTTCTGGCAGGCAGGGGCTGCACCAGGTGCCCCAAAAGTTGAGGATCAGGAACTTGCTTTTGCTATTGTGAACATCCAGTGTTTTTACGGGTGCATTGAGGAGCGGCCGGATCACGACCTGCGGAAAAAGATCTCCTACCTTCAACAGGGGCTGGGCGGTTACAAAGGTTGTTGCCAGCATCAACAGGCTGATCAGGGTGTAGCGCATAACATTAATTTTACGCAAAACTCTACATCCGCCGCCGCAAACAGGGTTATCGGGATTGTTAGTCTTTGTTATTTTATGTTAACGGAAATTGAATCCTCACCGCCACGTCCCTACATTTGGTATATATGAAAAAGAACACCCGTGTAATTTTTATCGTATGTGTTGCTGCGGTGGCCATGGTGTTGGCACTGCAGTCCGGGTGGCTCGTCAATTATTACCAGGTCAACAAAGAAAGGTTTGAGAAAGATGCGAACCTGGCTTTTGAAGATGCGATCAAAACAGAATTTAAGCAACGCAATGATACCATCGAGGCATTGATCTATCAGTACGTGAAGGACACCAACAAAGTGATCATTACCAGTAAGTGGCGGCCAGGCGATAGTACCCATGTCTACACGGTGGCAGATAAGACGGAAAAAGGCGACCGGTTTTCTTTTTCGCTCAAGGACCTCAATGCCCCGATTCTCACGCAGACCGATTCAGTCCGGGAAAAAGTCGCCCGCCGTTTTACCCGCACCTACCGGGAAGAAGACCTGGAGCGGCACATCCTTTTTTTCAGAACTCAGGCCATTGGCCACTATATAGGCAACAAAGCCAAACAATTCAGTTTCGATACAGCCCGCCTGCGTCCTATCTATCAAACCCTGTTGCAGGAAAGAGGCATTCAAGAGCCATTCACCCTGATGATGGCCGACGAAGACAGCACGCTCAACAGGACCCGTTTTCCCGATAGCCTGCAGCGCCGCTATCCGGTGATCACAAAATCCTTTCCCACCTACAGGGCCGAAAACAACATCAATTTTGTGCGTGCCATGTTCCAGCCGCCAGTGGGCTACCTCCTGGGTAAAATGACGGGTATGGTCATCGCCTCCGTCGTGCTGCTCGCCGTCGTAGTACTGGCATTGTGGTACCTGCTGCGCATTATCCGTCGGGAGAAAAAACTGTCGACCATTAAGAACGATTTCATCAGCAATATATCGCACGAATTAAAAACACCCATTGCTACCATTACCGCCGCAGTAGATGCCATGGAGGGCTTTGGTGCCCTGCAAAGTCCCGAAAAGACAAAACGTTACCTCAACATTTCCCGGGAGGAATTGAATCGGCTCACGGAGATGGTGAACAAGATCCTGAACATCTCCATCTACGAACGGCAGGATTTTGAGTTGAACACCGAAGAAGTCAATGTCGATGAAATGATCGAAGCGCTGACGGGTAAGTATACGCTGGCCGGGGGAAAAGCGATCACCTTTCAATACGAAAACCGGGCAGGTACTGCATGGGTGAAGGCTGATAAACTACACCTGTACAATGTCGTCAGCAACCTGGTCGATAATGCTGTCAAGTATTCGACTGAGAAAGTTGCCATCGACATCGCTTATTACCGCGAAGGAGGCTACAACATCATCACCGTAAAAGATGATGGTATTGGCATCGATGCCGGTGACCTGCCCCATGTATTTGATAAGTTTTATCGCGTACCTTCCGGTAATATTCACAAAGTGAAAGGGTACGGCCTGGGCCTCAATTATGTGAAGCACATCATCGAGCGGCATGGCGGCTGGTGTATGGCCGAAAGCAAACCCGGTAAAGGCAGTACTTTCAAAATAGTCTGGCAGGCATGAGTAACAAGCGCACCATATTGTTTGTCGAAGACGAACTCAATCTCGCAGAGATCGTTCGCGAAAGCCTCGAAAGCAGGGGCTTTGCCGTGACACACTGTGCTACGGCATCGGCCGGACTGGAAGCCTATTACGCACAAAGACCCGAGATCATCTTGCTCGATGTCATGCTGCCCGATGCCGACGGTTTTGCTTGGGCACGCCAGGTACGGGCCACCGATATGGAAACCCCCATTCTGTTCCTGACCGCCAAATCACTTCCACAGGATGTAGTGACCGGCTTTGAAAGCGGTGGCAACGACTACCTCAAAAAGCCGTTCAGCATGGAAGAGTTGGTAGTACGCATCAAAGCCCTGATCAGTAAAAACAGAACCGTCATCACGCCCGATGCGGATACCACAACACCAGTCGGTATCGGTCAGCAATATGTATTCCTGTACCACCAGGCCCTACTGCAGCACCACGGACAAACCATTTCCCTCACCGCCCGTGAAGCAGAACTGCTCAAACTCTTTCTGCTCAACCGCAACCAGGTCATGGATAGAAAATCCATCCTGCTGCATATCTGGGGCAACGACGACTTTTTTACCGGTCGCAGCCTCGATGTATTCATCACCCGCCTGCGCAAATACCTCAGCCAGGACCCCGCCGTCAAGATCATGAACATTCGTGGCGTAGGGTATAAGCTTGTCAGCTGAAGTTAACGGGTAAGCCCACGCCTTTTCTGATGGCCGCTTCCACCGGCGTAAAGGAGCCGGATGCTCGGAAAGGATCGTATTGGCCATGAATGGCCAGTGGTGGCTGTGCCATGAATTTAGGCTGCATTCCCTGGTGCGCTTGCGCCGCATGCACCAGGAAAGGGTGACATAGATATACATCACCGGCCATGCCGGTAGCGTGTACAACAGGTAGTTCAGAAGTACCAGTAAGCCGTTGGGCCAGTTCCATAAACGACAGTCCCGTTTCTCCATAGGGCGCCAGCAGCTGCGCCACAGCCAGGTGCGAACCAACCCGTATACGCGTAGGTGCATCGTTGTCTCCTACCTCCGAAAAAAGAAACAACATCAGCAATGCACGACCCCGTGAAAACACGTTCGACCGCCAGGTGAAATAGTTGGCCGCATCCTCTCCCGGAAAGCTAACGTCTACATGCCATCCATCATCGCCCGGTGCTTCAGTAGAAGGAAACCGGATGGGAAAACTACCCAGGCTATTGCGGGGTATCCAAAGCCCCTTACCAGCCAGTTCATCAAAAGCCTGATGCAAGGGTGGGGTATTGGCGGCTGCAACAAAGGGCGGCAAACTCAACTCGCCGATCCTGACAACGGGTTGTGTCCACGTGCTGCGATCGTTGGGATCCAATCCCGTCGCCTTCCACAGGATCGTGCGGGCCGCTGCAGCCGTCTCCGTAGAAAACGCCTGTGGCAAATGAATAAAACCTTTTTCTATGAATTGTTGTAATTGTTGGGCATTGAATAATGACATGGTATGCAGTTGAAAAAATGAGGTAATAGATCCGCACAGAAGCGGATAGAATCTAAAGAAGATGTGAAAGCAGATGATTAGCCCAATGTAACTGCGTACCTCATAGAAGCCAAAGGTAAGAAATACGTAACTTGTAACAAAACCACCCACTGACCATGTACGAGAAGAAGATCCCGGAGAATTATGAATGTGGTATCAGCGTTGCCCTCAAGGTACTGGGGGGTAAGTGGAATCCCCTTATTATTGAATATATACACCTTGGTAAGCGCCGTCCCAGCGAACTGCACCGGGCCGTCGATCAGGCCAATCCCCGGGTCATCAACATGGCCCTGCGCGAATTGGAAGACTATGGCATGCTCACCAAAAAGATCTATCCTGGCCTGCCGTTAAAAGTTGAATATTACCTCACCCCGCTGGGCGAAAGCGTTATTCCCATCATTGAGGCCATGGAAGCCTGGGGCCATCAGCACCGCGAGCAGATCGTACCCGATTACAGCATGCCCGATCAGGTCATATGCAACGGTGCAGTGAAGTATAGTAAAGAGGGGGAAGAGAAGTTGTCCCAAGCGGAGTGATCAATCTACAATCTTATAGTGAAACAGTAAAGCTTCCTCCTTTGAGCGCCCACCTCGATCGTACAGGAGCGTCAGCTCCGTGTCGAAAGGAGGATCAGTAATCTCAAGGTCCCAATTTGCTGGTACAGCAGGAAATTGCTTCTTAAGGGCCTTATTAAAAATAATCCAGCCAGGCATTTCTTCGTGCAGGGTTAAGCCTTTTCCCAGGTCGGTAAAAATATCTATTGAAATAACATCGTAGGTCCTCGCATCTTCCTTGCGTCCAAAAACAGCCGTTATATTTTGCCACTCAAAATAAGTGCGGATCTTACCTTGGCAAAAGAAAAAGCCAGTGTCTGTGTATTCAAACAGGCCAGGGTCTTTCGAGTCACGCCGATACTGCTCTTCAAATATTTTCTCCAACAGAGGAGATCCTCCGGATACAAAAAGGTTTCCCGGATACAGCAACCTTACCAGCACCGCAAGGCCGCCGCCACCAAAAAAGACCAGTCCCCCCCAGTACATAAAAGCAGAAGAGGTCGGACCAACAAAAAGGATCAAGGCCACAAATCCGGAGGCTATAAGTACGGCGCGCCATTGCCTGGCCTTGTTTTCCCAAATGACTCTTTTACCTTGGTAACGCATAGTGGAGTGGAATTAACCCCACTAATATACATCACGGTTGTTTCACCAGTTCCCAGTTCTTTTCACCGCCTGTTGATTTTGTGCTGCCCCATTTGCCGCTGATGCGGTCCGCTCCCGAAAGCGTGCCCCGGAAAGGAATTGACTCACCATGCGTGAGTTGACAGTTGCCGGTAATCTCATAACCACTGACTGTATATTGACCGCTCCCCAGCACATTCCCCCTCACATCCAGCCACTGCATGCTGCCATCTTTATTGAAACGCATCACATAGCTGCCAGTCCGGGAAGCATTGTCCCAACTGCCTGCCCAGCTACCGGTAATATTCACGGACGTGGTGGTAGCATTCTTCCGAATATTCATGTTGACCGGTGCATTGGCCGGGTTCACGTTCGTTGGTACAACAGGCGTGGTGTTCGCTCTTGCTGCAGGCGGAGGCGCCACAGGGGTGGAAGAAGGAGCCACCGCATCCGGCTTGAACTCGATCTTGAACAGCATGGAGTAAATTCCTTTGTTGGCCGTGTTGCCCAGCGTTACATCGTTGAACAATACCGGCACTACACCGACCCCATACCCGAAATCTTTGTTGACCAGCAGCGCAGCCATCCGGGTATTGATTGCCAGCACCACAGAGCTGAATTCATGCCCCGCCGTCATTCCAATGGGTCTGCTGACTGGCTGACCCACAAATGGTTTGAATATAGGTGCATACTTCGTATCAAGGTCGAGATGACGGCCCGCAATAAGAAAACCATAATGATCGGGATTGTAACTAATATTGGTGTAATAGTTGACGATCTTTTGCTGAAAGAAAACACTTTTGCCTTCCTGTTCGGAAACGCGGCCAAATTCGCCGGATGGATAATTGCCCTGCTCGATGTCAAACTCCCACACCGATGGCATCACAAAAGCTACCTCATCGGCAGCCATCTTTTTATCCACCAGGATGATTTGGCGATTGGCTGTCTGCGTATACACATCGCCCGATTTAAACCCGCCCAGTACACCTGCAGTTCCTGCTTTTTCGCGTTGCCAGCCACATTTACCTTTCAGTGATCTTTCCACTTCACCATATACCTGGCAGCCTCCGTTGATGTTGAGTGTCGGTGCTACATAATTCGGTTTGGTCACAGCTGCATAGCTCATCACAAATACCTCATCGCCTACACCGTCCATGCCCAGCGGATTGTCGGTAGTAGGTTGCTGGCAATGGATGCCATAAAATAGAATTCTTAGCTGTCCCGATTGTGCAATCGTAGACTGCGCAACAAGAAAGAGGAGAGGGGCGAGTAGCTTTTTCATGCAACAAATAAACGATGCCCACTGCCCGACAGCAATCCTGCCAATACAGGATATTGTGGCCGCATGTCATCCCCCTAAAGCGGTAGGCGTGCAGGATCGATGCCATCAATTCCCCCACACCGTGATCACCAGGCGACGGTTGCCACCGTAGTTCCGGTGTTCACACAGGTAGATGCCCTGCCAGGTACCGAGCGCCAACCGGCCATTGGCGATCGGGATCAATACCGAACTACCCAATAATGCAGCTTTCAGGTGCGCCGGCATATCATCCGGACCTTCATCCGTATGTACATAGTCGGGATCATTTTCAGGAACCGCTTTATTGAACCAGGTCTCAAAATCCTTCCTCACCGTGGGGTCGGCATTTTCATTGATCGTCAGCGACGCAGAGGTATGTTGGATAAATACCTGGCACATACCCGCCTGTATCTCGCTGATTTGAGGCATCGCACGCAGGATCTCGGTGGTGATTAGGTGAAATCCCCTCGTTTTCTCCCGTAAGGCCAACCCTTGCTGATAGATCTTCATACTGCAAAATACGAACTAATGCAGGGCAACCACTCGGCAAAACAGTATGTCCACGAAATGTCATGACATTTAAAAAACGATAGGCCCGAAATTTGGAAAAGGCCTTTCGGCGATAGTAAGTTTGTAAGGCAGTCACAAGCATCGCAAGGTTACCGCTCCCTACTCGCTTCCGTACCGCTCCCATGGCGCTCCCATGGAAGTGTAATGAAAATAGCACAACTTTTCTAAATCAATCACTTACACCAAAAGCGAAAGGGCGCCTCGTGTACAACGATGGACAAAGCACACTGCACGATCAACAGTACAAAGAATCAACGAACACACCGCATATGATAAACACTTGCAGACAAACAGCCGCATGGCTCACCGCCATCACCTTGTTGGTTTCCTGCTCGCAAGCGCCCAAGGCGCCGTCGGCCGCGGCCATCGCTGCGCTGGAGCTCAGGCAGGGCAAGCTCATCACCTGCGGTCCGGAGCAGGCTGCCCTGGGCAAACTGTCTTTCAAGGCTACCGTCAGTGATCAACAGGCGCCCTTGTTTGCCACCGGTGTCAAGTTGCTGCACTCCTTCGAGTACGAAGAGGCCGAGAAGGTGTTTGCTGCTTTGATCGATGCTGAACCCAGTTGCTATATGGCTTACTGGGGTGTAGCCATGAGTAATTTTCATCCGTTATGGGCGCCGCCCTTACCAGGCGAGTTGAAGAAGGGAGCGGCTGCCATAGCCATTGCCCGTGGGCTCAAGGCGCCTACACCCCGTGAAGGAGCCTACCTCGAGGCGATCGCTGCTTTTTACGACGATTACCAGCAAACCGAACACCGTACCCGTACGGCACGTTTCGAGCTGGCGATGGACAAAATACAGGCAGCCTTTCCGGAGGATATCGAAGCAAAAGTATTGTATGCGTTGGCGCTTGATGCAGCAGCAGATCCTGCCGATAGAACCTATGCCAAACAAAAGAAAGCAGGTGTAATCCTGAACTTGCTCTATGCACAATATCCCCAGCACCCCGGCGTAGTCCATTACCTCATACATACCTACGATGTACCGGGTATGGCACAGCACGCACTGGTCGCTGCCCGCAACTATGCAACAATAGCAGCATCCTCCGCACACGCCTTGCACATGCCATCGCATATATTTACCCGCTTGGGCATGTGGAACGATTGCGTACAATCCAACCTGCAGTCGGTGGAGTCGGCGCGTTGTTATGCAGAGCAGGCCGGTATCAAAGGACATTGGGATGAAGAGATGCATGGGATCGATTACCTCATCTATGCTTACCTGCAACAAGGTGATAACAAGGCAGCAAAACGACAGCTGGCCTACCTCGCCACCATCAAAGAAGTGCATCCGGCCAACTTCAAAGTGGCTTATGCTTTTGCAGCTATTCCAGCCCGCTATGTATTGGAGAATAAAGACTGGGCCGCAGCAGCGATCCTCGAACCGCCAACGGCCAATTTTGCCTGGGCCGATTACCCCTGGCCAAATGCCACCGTGCATTTTGCCCGCGCCCTGGGCGCGGCGCATACTGGTCAATTGAAACAGGCAGAAGCCGAACTGATGATATTGAAAAGACTGCATGATACCTTGTCGGCACAAAAAGATAAATACAAGGCCGGCCAAGTAGCGGTGCAATGGTATATTGCCCGCAGCTGGTGGTTAAAAGGCCGCCAGTTGAATGACAGTGCAATTCAAGCCATGCAGACGGCAGCCAATATGGAAGATGCAACAGAAAAGCATCCGGTAACACCCGCAGAAGTATCACCGGCGCGGGAACAATTGGGTGACCTGCTCCTCGCGTTGCACCAACCTGCCGCAGCGTTGACAGCCTATGAAACCAGCCTGCGAAGAAATCCCAACCGGTTCAATAGCCTATACGGCGCAGCGACTGCTGCCCGCCTGCAAGGCGATAACCGGCTTGCCCAACAATACTACCAGCAATTGTTATTATTGAATAAACAGCAACCAGCACAACGACCCGAACTGGTAGAAGCCAGCCGGTATGTACAGCCCGCCCTGGCACTACGCCACCACTGATCGCATCATTACCTGTAGGAAGATCTGATCTTACCCGATACAGGTATGGAAAAGGGAATATCTGCGCGAAACTTGCGTAGAGTTACTTTGCTGAATGGTTTCCATACCAGCTACCTTCGTTCGCGAAGCAAGTCTCCTGCAGTACACTACGAAACAATTACTCCTTCCCTGAGCGCTGGTATTTTTTCATCTAAAAAACTATTTCTAACATGCAACCAACGGCAAGTAGCGGTGGCGTGAATGCTACCCCCAACAACAGTCAGCTCGCAGTATTGCTTTCCTGGGTATCCTATCTCACCAATCCCGTTACCGAGATCAGCGAGTACATTGACAATTGGGAGATCGTCTGGAACGGACAGGAAACGGAAGACGGCAACTATGCGTTTGTTGCCAGGCAAACCAATGGAAACTTCTATGCCCTGGGTGTTCGGGGTTCGCTGCCCGTCAACCAGGTGTTTCAGAACTGGTACACCTTTGCCAACTGGGTTATCGAAGACATGGATGTGGTGACCACCGTGGCCTGGCCTTATGCCACCACCGCCAACCCGCGCATCGCCAACGGCACTAATACGGCATTCACCAACCTGATCGACATGCAGGATACCCTGGGTTCGGGGCTCAGCGTTACCCAATACCTCATCAACAATGTATTCAATGCCGATATCCCCTTGCTGATCACTGGTCACAGTCTTGGCGGCAATATGGCCAACGTATATGCCTCCTACTTCGTTAGCCAGATCGCCAACCCTACTTACGCACAAAACAACCTGTCACTGTATACCTTTGCAGCTCCTGCCGCCGGCAACAGTGATTATGCCACCGACCTCGATGCCAAATTGCCCAATGCCTGGCACTACCACAACGACAACGATATCGTACCCGCCTATCCCGTATTCAGCCTGGTCGGGTTAGTCAGTTTGTTATACATTCCCACGCCGGCAGCCTCGCAGATCACGACCGTCATAGAGGGCGTTACCGTTAGCCTGCGCGAAGCGTTCCTCACGCAGGCCGGCGCTTTCCTGTACATCGGGTATACCCAGCAAGCCAACAACTACATCATCTTCTCCAATCCGCTGGACCCCACTTACAACCAAAACACGGTAGAAGATTTCTTTCAGCAGGCAGCTGCACAACATTCCCTGCTCAACTATGTCAAGTACCTGGGTGTCAACAACCTGGCACCCACTGCCGCTGCCACGCTTTAATTCAGGTCGGCTCAGTATAGAAAGAGGGCGTCTCTGGCAGGGGATGCCCTCCTGTTTTTGGGATTCGTCTGGCTATGGAAACAGGCTTTTCAGCACCGCTTTACCACAATCCGGTGGTGGAGGGCTTTGAACTACGCAAGGCAAATTGTTGCTTTGCAGTGTCCATTAGCCCCAGGGGCATTCAGAAAAACCACCAGCCCAACCATCGCATTCACTGCACCACCCAGTGCCAAGATCCATCATCCTGTAAGTCACAGCGTTCGCTTCAGTATTTAATTTTTTAACAGTAATCCCTGGTCACCCGGGTAGCCATTTACCTGTTTGCGGGAAAGGACTGCTCATGACCGTACCATCAACCTGTATGAAAGTAAACCGACCAGCCGGATGGCTTTTATTGACCCTTACCCCCTTACTGATGTCTGTACGCTCGCAGCAACCTACAGCCGTCGACTCAAGCGAAGAGCAGGTAGCGACACCTGCCGCGCCCGCTTCGATGATCGCCCATCAGCGTTGGCTGGCAGACCCTGTAAAAGTATTGTTACAACAAGTAGGAGAGATCAACCTAAAGTGCGGTCCGCGTGCCGGTGGAGGCTTGTACGGAAACAGCAACATTGGCTTGCCGATGAGCCAGGTCGTGAAAGAATAACTCTCTTTTGTAGATATTAAGATTCTTTTGCAGAAATTTGGAACATGTCCCTCACTGCAAAACAACCGCGTATAGCTATCGCCACCGGCGAAGACTACGCCCTACCCGGTAAAGATTGCTGGAAAGATGATCGCGATCTGCGAAAGGCCCTGCTATCGATCATGGGCCAGGAAGAAGGCGTCGATATCATCAATTGGCGCGACGAAAACCAGCCCTGGGAGCGCTACGATGCCATATTCGTCAGCAGTACCTGGGATATTCCTCATCACCCGCAGGCATTCTTTCAATGGGTCGATCGTTGCACCACCAATCGGCAACGACTCATCAACGACAGTCAGCTCATACTCGACAACGTCATCAAATCCTGCTACCTGCAGTTCCTGATGGATCGTTTTCAGCACGAGCCCCTGCCCAACTGTTCCATCATTCCTTGTGCCTTCTTCGGTGAAAAAGCAGATCCTATTTATAACGTCAGGGCAGTAAATGGCAAGACCCTCGATCAGCTGATCGATGATCTTACCATCGTAAACCCATTATGGCAAGCAAAAGGTATTGTCATCAAACCCGTCATCTCTGCCGATGCACTCAGTACCTATCTCTACAACACCAGCGGCAGCGAATTTCCCAACATCGCCAATCCTGCTCTGCTGCTGGATCAACCCGCTGCCCAACAAACCTTCGATAGGCTTACCCGGCAACCGCAGCTGCGCGGTATTATTCTGCAGCCCTACATCGACGGTGTAGAGCAGGGCGAATACTCCCTGGTATTTTTCAACGATACCTTCAGCCATGCCATCCGCAAACCAGGTGGATTTGTACAAAACAGTTCGAAGGACCGTGTACCGGTTACAGATCCTGCTGAATTAACAGACATGATCGCCTTCGGCAAAAAGGCACTGGAACACATGGCCGATCGCTACGGTAGCCATGCACTCACCCGCACCCGCATCGATCTCTTCAAAGACGGGGATCATTACTACCTGTGCGAATTGGAATGCACAGAGCCCAATACAAACCTGCAGCGCTTTGATGAACCAGCGCAGCAGGAAATATTGAAGCGCTATGCACTGGCCATCTACGACCAGGCTTTGGTATTAATGCAACAAGGCCAATGGTTGAGCAAACCTGCTGTATAAAAAGATGCGTTATCCTCTTTAGACCGCTACTGATTCCAGGCCGGCTTCCAGGGCCGTTTCCATCTTACCGGGCATGCCGGCGCCTTCCACACGGTATGTTGTAATATCGGTAATACCCATAAAGCCGAAGATGAAACGTAAATAAGGTTCGCTGAAGTCGAAAGGCTTCATCGGTCCGTCGGAGTACACACCATTGGAGGCAATGGCCAGGTACACCTTTTTTCCGGTCAGCAAACCTTCGGGTTTGCCAGTTGCGTAACTAAAGGTTTTACCGGCCCGCACAATATGGTCGATCCAGGCTTTGAGGGCCGAGGGCATATTGAAATTGTACAGGGCTACACCGATCACGATGATGTCGGCGTCCATCACCTGCTGTACCGCGGTTTCCGAACTAATTAACACTTTCTTTTGTTCTGGAGTTTGTTCATGTTCCGGCAGTCGGTAGGCCACAGGGTGTACCTCGTTGAGGTGGATATAGTTGGAAGCGACGGTATCGTTGACAGTAACCTCGCTACCAGGGTATTGAGCGAGCAGCAGATCCACGATGCGGTTGCCCAGCTGAATACTGTGCGACTCGGGGCCACGGGGGCTGGAGGTGACGTGCAAAATATGTTTCATGATTGTACAGAAAAGTAGTTTACAAAATGATTTGGGTGCGTCTGTGAATCCTGCGCAGGAATCATGATGCAAGCTATGTACATTTGTCGGTCTGGCACATAGACTAACCTGTAGGTTAGTGGTAACCAAAAGTATACTTACTTCAATATCAGTGTTATGGAAACAGTACAACACCCTCCTCATCTTACCAGTCAATGCATGTCCGTATTGCACAATGTAGATGATGCCCTGTATGTCATTGGTGGAAAATGGAAATTGAGGATCATTGTGGCCCTCGCCGATGGTCCACTTCGCTTCAATGAATTGCAGCGCACCATCACCGGCATATCGCCACGCGTGCTCTCCAATGAGCTGAAAGACCTCGAACAAAATGGATTTGTCAATCGTACGGTAGACAATACAACGACACCCGCTTCCGTCGTGTATGAAAGAACGAAGTATTCAGAAACATTGCGTGATGTAATAGGGGCGCTCGCTACCTGGGGCGCCACCCACCGAAAGAAACTAATGCAGCGATAGCGACAGCAAAATCAGCAGAAAGTCTGTTATCTGGCCCGGAATGGTCGACAGGTCAGCTGCCAGCGCTTCGTAAAAAAACTGCACCCGCCTTGATTGCTCAGGCGGTTGTCTCAACGGAACTTTATTTGTTTAGAAGGTCCTCGATAGGGGCCTTTATTTTTTCTTGAGCTCTATCCATACGGGCGCATGGTCGCTCGTTTTCTCCCAACCCCTTACTTCCTTGTCGACACCCGCCGACTTCAATCGGGGCGCTATCTCCGGACTCAACAGGAAGTGATCGATGCGCAAGCCGGCATTACGACCAAAGGCATCGCGGAAATAATCCCAGAAGGTATAGATGGTCTCGTCAGGATGCAGCGTACGCAAAGCATCTGTCCATCCCTGTGCCGCCAGCTTCGCAAACGCAGCCCTGGTTTCCGGGCGGAACAACGCATCCTCTACCCAGCGCTCCGGTTTGTATACGTCGAGCTCAGTGGGCATCACGTTGTAATCGCCAGTCAAGATCACTGGCTTCTTTTGTGCCAGCAATGATTGGGCATGCACCTGCAGTCGCTCAAACCATTTGAGCTTGTAGTCAAACTTGGGCCCCGGTGCGGGATTGCCATTGGGCAGATAAAGACAGCCAATCGTGATGCCGTCGATGATCGCTTCGATATAGCGGCTGTGCTCATCTTCGGGATCGCCCGGCAACGCACGGATCACCTCTTGCGGGGGCTCATGGCGCGACAGGATCGCTACACCATTCCAGCTCTTTTGTCCATGCCAGATGGCATGATAACCCGCGTTGCGGATCGCTTCTTCCGGGAACTTTTCCTGCGGCGCCTTCAATTCCTGCAGGCAGGCAACATCGGGTTGCGAGCTTTCGAGCCAGCGAAGCAATACGGGCAGGCGGCCGTTAACGCCATTGACATTATAGGTGGTAATCTTCATGGAATGCATTTAAGGATGATAGCGTGCGGTGCACAAGCTGATAAAGCTAGTTACTTTCGGGGGATGTACAAAAGCAACAGCTATAAAACAGCAAACAGGTATCAGGTACAACGAAAGAGCCAACCTGCCTGGTTGGCTCCTATAGTGTGTGAAGGGTGTGAGATCTGTTTAGTTGAAGGCTGATTTGAACCTCGCAATTGGCGCCATACGGGCTTTATTGAGCACCAGTTCATCGGCATTGATGGTAAAGTTGTCAGCCGTTTCCAGCATCTTCAGAAAGTCTCGCTCGATCTCCATATTGCGACAGGCCATCCTGGTCGAGATCATCTTCGAGAAATGGATCTTATTGAGCGGGCCCGTTTCAAACCGCCCCGAGAAATTGTTACAGCTGGTATTGCCACTCACGCGGTCTTCCTTATCATCGAACGTGATGAACGCTTCTTTTACATGGCTCGAATCCATCGCGATCGGTTTGCCATTCAGCTCTACCAGCTTCCAGCGTCGGCCAAGGATCGCATAGTTCGCCTTGCTCAATACATAATTAGGGGCCAGGTTGCCGGTGATCTTCGCACCGCTCATATCGAGCTGCGTTAACGTGTTCTCACCTACCGCATATTTGGCGGGCTGTCCACTAGCATCGAGGGTGATCGTTTGGCCATCGGCGTCCCAGGTAAATTTGCCTTTTTCTTCCTGCTCGGGCGCCGGCCGGTCCATATACTTGCTCTTCCGCACATAGGTAAGATCGCGGTTGAGGTAAATGGTCGTTTTGATGCCCGGGCAATCGGCGCAGGGCAATATGCCCCGGTAAATGCCATCCCAATCGAGGGAGTTGTTACTGGTATGCGCCGTAGCTGCGGCTGGTGTCGCGCTGTCGGGGCTGGTAATAGTAGCACTGTCGGTAGGTGGCTGGTTGGTTCCGGAGCCGTTATCGGCGCCGCCGCAATGGGCAAAAGCAATAGTGGTCAGCGCGAACAGCACTGTGGGCATGATCTTGTTCATGGTGCGATGGTTGGAACTGTTCCGCATACAAATCTTATGCCCGGTGATGCAGCGTATGGTTAGCCGCCTACCTGGGTAAACCGATCTGATCCTCATCCATATCCGTCCTACTTCCCGGTCGCTCGAAGCCAACAACAAAAGCCCGCCACGGACACGCCTTTTAATCAGAAAAGCCACCGTTACAGGCAAAACATATTCTGTACTGTGTACCACAGTACCCAAAAAAAGGAAGGTTAATGCTTAGCGAATGTTTAATCTTTCTTAGGCGCGTTTGTGCTGTGGCAGCACAAATAAACGAACGATGCTGTGCGCGATGAGCGAAAGCGCAAAGGCAACGACGATCAGCAGCACCTGTTTGAAAGGCGTGTCGAAGATGTCGATGATCGATGATTCGCCTTTACCGGCATACAAGACAGCGATCAGGTACCCAAAAGCGCCGGTCAGCCAAAGGGTGAGGTGAGACAGAAAATACCGCGTTTTTTTAACGCCGCCGCCACCAAAACTGGTGAACAGCATGATGACATGTGACAAGAAACAAAGGGCCATCAGGACAAGCAGTGTGGTCAGCATAAGAGAGGTTTTTACATGTTACCCAATAAATAAAACAACAGATGCAGTTGCGGGTTACCGTATGGTGGGTCCGCTTCGAAATTCAATATAGTTATTTTTTGGATATTTCAAAACCTCCCGCTGCTCCATCCTAAACCGGCAGCAACAAAAAAGCGAATTAACCTGGCCGTTATGGGTTATTCCGCTTCGTATTCGGGCATTTTTGATCAGTCCTTGGCAAACCGGATCACCATTTCTACCACCTGCTGGCAGCTCCGGGCAGGGCGTTTTTCGCCAGGCACCACCAACCGGAAAGGACCTTTGCCGGCAGGTAACGCATTGCCTTCCAATTGGTAGGCAAGGATGGCCTGCTTGTCGGTAAAAGCCGCATCGAGCTCGGCCAGGGAAAACAATACCTCGTAACCGTCGGCACATTTTACGAGTAAAAACTTGGCGAGATTTTCCCCATGCAATTGCTGACCTGTGGTGACGCCGGCCAGGGTTAAAATGTCGGATACAGCTACTCCGGTATAAGGGTGCTCCTTCCCGTCACGGTCTTTCAGAACGGCGGTAGCGGGCTTCATTTTCTGCAGGTCTTCCAGCGATAATTGTAAGGGCTTGGTTACTTCACCGCTGACTTTTACGGTCGCGCGATCCTGCGCAAAGAGCGTTTGAAAGCTAAGCAGGCTGGTCAGTAATAAGAGGAACAGTGTACGTATGCGCATGATGTTATGGTATGAATGGATTGGAAAAACGTTTGTCCTGTATAAAAGATGAATCGGTCAGCAGGTGCAGAAAGGCCAGCAGGTCTTTTCTCTCCGCTGTCGTGAGCCCGAGTTGCAGATCTCCGCGCCCGCTCATAGCGCTGCCCATACCCCCCTGGTTGCCCTGCAGAAAAGTACTCAGCGTTTCGCTGGGTTGAATATGCTCATTGTAATGATCCACGACGTCCTCCAGGTTGGCAAAGCGGCCATCGTGCATATAAGGCGCTGTAAGAGCTATGTTGCGCAAGGTTGCTACCCGGAATCGACCGCGGTCGATGGATTGTCCCGTGATCACCTCGCGCCCTTTATCAGCGGGCACGGTGTCGAGCCCATTGTTGTGAAACAACTCGATAAAAGTTTTCGGCCCGCCATGACAGTGTCCGCAGGAAGCACCACGGATATTTTTTTCGGCATTGGGATTGGAGAAGAACAGTTGTAGGCCGTTCAGCTCCGACGTGGTGGGCTGGTACTCACCCCGCAGGTATTGGTCATATTTCGAATTGGCTGAGATCAGTGTACGCTCAAACTGAGCCAGCGCCTGCACGATCCGCTGACCGGTAATCTGCGGCGTTCCAAAAGCCTGCGCAAACAGGGAGGCATACCGGCCATCCGCCTGTAGTTTTTGCGCCGATACGGCCAATGACTGACCCATTTCATGCGGGTCCGTCAGTGGGAAGCTGGCCTGCGCTTCCAATCCTTTCGCCCGCCCATCCCAAAAGAAGTTGCGCACCCACAACAGGTTCGCCAGCGACATGGCGTTGCGGGGGGTAGGGGTGTCGTCCACCCCTTGGCTGAAGCGCAACCCATCGGTAAACGCTTTAGCCTGTTGGTGACAGGTAGCGCAGGAAACACGGTTGTTGGCCGACAGCCTGGTTTCGTAAAATAACCGCCTCCCCAACTGCACGCCTTCTTCCGTCATCGGGTTATCGTCGGGAATGGAAATGCGGTTACCGAAATTGGCGGGGTACACCAGCGTCAACGGGGTAGCGCGCCTGATCCCGGATGCTCCGAGACCAATCACCGCAGCGATTGCCACTATCACTATTGCCAGCTGATGCTTCATAACTTTTTATTAGAGATGGTACACCACATTGACAAAATAATTCCTGCCTGGCTCGGGGTAACCTTCCACCAGTGCATAATTCACACCGGCGATATTGTTGATACCACCTTCTATCGAGAAGTACTTCCACACCGGCACCAGGGCCCGGGCATTCAGTAGTGTAAAGCCGCCGGCCTTCGTGCCATAGGTTGTGCTATAACGATCGGCATTGTACTCGATATTTGCCTGCAACGAAGCCCAGGTCTTCCATTGGTATTGTACAAAGCCAAATACTTTGTGTTCGGGCACATCGGTAAACAGGATTGTGGGGTTGCTAAGGTTGTTGCGTTTTACATACGTGTAGTTCACACCGGCTTTCAATGGCGCGATGACCTGGTATTCGATACCCGCTTCTACACCCATGAACTCCGCCTCACCGGTATTCTGCAATTGACTCTGCCATACTTTGCGCGCCGAATCATACTTCACGTTGCTCACCATCTGTATGGTGTTGTGGATCTTGCTGTAGAACAGGGCGCCCTGCACGGTCAGGCGGTTGTTGAAGTGGCCGCGGTAACCCAGTTCATAATTGAGGGTGTATTCAGCAGTAAGGTCTGGATTGGGAATGGCGGCGCCCATGCGATAGGAATAACGATCCTTGGTAGTGGCAAACCTTGTTTTGCGTGCCACGCTCGCGGTGAGCACGTTATTGCTGCCCAGACGGTATTCCAATCCACCCTGAATGTTTACAGCATCATTGTTGTTCGATGGATAATCAGCAACCACTTTGGTCGTAGAATTATAATCCTGCGCTTTAAGGCTGTTGCGGTTGTTGTAGCTGATGCCGGTCAGCAACAACAATTGGGGCGTGATCTTGAACTCATTTTCCACTCCCAGGGTCAGGGTATTATCGGACATGGTTCTCTCCGGCTCCCCTTCGTTGTGTTCCCGGTGTACATCCTGTTTGAATTGAACGGTAGCGCGCAGTTGATCGCGTTGTTGCCACAGGCTGTGGCCATATTCCGCGATAGCGCCCAGGGTATAGTCGTTGTAGAAGCTCTTGAACGCGTAGGGACGCGAGATCTTGGTATACGTCGCGTCGTCGTAGGAGTTGAGTTGGTTCTTGAACTTATCGTAGTACAGGCGGCCTTTGATATACTGGTTGCTGTCGATCTGCGTATTGGCGATAAAGTAAAGACTTTGTTTGTCCCAGTAAGGCCATTGCCAGAAGCGTGGGTTCTTGAACTGCGCATTGAGGGTATCGGTGCCGGTATAAACGGGCGTACCTTTTTTGCCGTGCTGGTAAATATAGCTCAGTGCCAGCGCTGTTTTTTTATTGGGCGTGAATCCCACTTTTACGCTGTATTTCTCATCGGTGCTCCAGGAGTTGTTGCGCCAATGGCCTTCTTCGGTTTTGGAAGGTTTGAAATCATTGGAGAGCGGAAAGGAGTCGCGGTTGAGTTTGGAGAAACCTGCCTGCACATAGAATTGGCCCAGGTTGCTGCCAATATTGATGTTGGTGCGGTAGCCGCCCGATTGCCAGCCGCTGGCACCGTTGAACTCAAACTTTTTGACCGGCCGGCTGCTGACGAGGTTGATGGCGCCGCCGAGTGCGTTAGGACCGTAAAGTACCGATGTATATCCCTTAGAGATATTAACGGCAGAAAGATCGAAGGTGGTGAAGCGGGCGAGGTCTACATAGCCATCGTAGGGAATATAGACGGGGATGCCGTCGATGAGCAGGGGTACCTGGCGCAGGTCGAAGCCGCGCAGAAAGATCATGGCTTCGTTGCGGGGGCCAACGGCCGAGAGATGTACACCGGGCAGCAGGTTGAGTGCTTTGGAAACGTCGTTTTTGGCGAAGGCCTGCAGCTTTTGGGCACTGAGGAAGCCGTTGATGTCGGATTGTCGTTTGCTGATCACTTCTACTTCACCCAAGGTGAAGAAGCGGGGGGCAGTCGTGTCGGCTGAGGAGTTGTTTGTACTGGCTACCAGGGCATCCTGAGCCAGGCACCATTGTGTGCACAGGCAGAGGGCCCATAAGAGTTTTTTGGTCATGAAGAGCGTACTTTTAAGCGTTATTCCTTCAAAGATATAACGCCACCGCCAGATAACCATTGTCACTTTCAGGGCGATTGGGGTATCGATAGTATTTTTCGACACCAGGTACAAAGTCTTCGACACCTACGATGGGTCAGGAAACTGCCTGCTATAGCTTGAATACTTTTCTACTACTTGTACTGAGGGGGGTATCCTACCATAGAAGAAATCGACCTTTTGAAAACAGTAGGAGAGGGGTGGCCGGGCAAACCAGGACGGGTTGAGATAGGGTAGCGGTGGATGCGTGGTAGCCTCGTTTGCTGCTTGTATCCAGGTATCTCGCGTTGCCGGAGCCTGTCCCGCCACATGGCGGGATTGCCTCGATGCCTTTTCCTGCCTTTCCCTCGTTGCCTTGTTGCCTTTATGCCTTGGTGCCTTTCTTCCGTCTCGTGGCCTATTTGCCTTGCTGCCTAGTTGCCTGTTAACCGCTTCGTCTCCGCCTCCAAAAACTGCTGGAAGCGCTCACGCATGCCATGGTGATAGGCGATCATCGCCCGGGCTGTTTCGGAGAGGGCCGAGCCGCCGCCCTTTTCACCGCCGGTAGCCGTCACGACCAGCGGTTCTTTACTCATGGCGTTGAGCCGGTTCACAATTTCCCAGGCCTTCTTGTACGACATGCCCATGGCTTTGGCTGCCTGGTTGATGGAACCGGTAGCGTCGATATGACCAAGCAACTCAACAGGACCCGGGCCCCAGAAGCGGGTGCCATCGCCCTCGATCCAGAGGCTGCCACGCACACGGTAATTACCTTCTTTGAGAAAATCGCTGATAGATTGTTTCATGCTGCTCCTATGTGCTGTGAATTTACACCCTTTAATGTCGCGATCACACGCGATGTGCTAAAAGGTGCTGCTGTATGTTTGCGGTATCAATAACAATAAATACCACGCATATGTCATTCCAGGCTTACATGGATAATATCCAGACAAAGACAGGCAAGTCGCCCGAAGATTTCAAGAAACTGGCCGAAAAGAAAAAGTTCCTCGTCAAAGGAGTACTCGATCCCAAAGTGAAAGCCGGCGAGATCGTACAATGGCTGAAAGAAGAATTCGACCTGGGCCACGGACATGCCATGGCGATCTTCGCGTACTTCAAGGGCAAGCGGGACTAGGGGTGTCCACAAGACGTTGACAGGCGAATGGACCAGAGGTTCCCTTGCCGGTAATCTTATTATGTCTACCCATTCAATAGCGCCAGGTCATTCAGGCGTAGTCAATGGGTACCTTTCAGACGTGTGCAGTAATGGGGAAATTATAGTAGCTGATGCTCCCAATCGCAGCAGCGTATAGCGGTAAAGCACAGTAGCCGTGACTAGGCAGGCGGAAAGTGGCAGGTTTTTGTCGTATTTTAATCAAAAGGCAATCGCATCTTGCTTATCTTGCCCCGGCCAATGGCGGTTATAAAAGCCATGGGTCCCATTTACCGCATTAAACTCCATATGATGAAGAGACTAGTATTGATCCCCTTTCTGTTCCTGAGCGTATTTGTAATGGCACAAAGCAATGCGCCGATGTTGCTGCCCGATTCACTGGGCTGGCGCCTCGGTAGCCAGGCGTATACCTTCCGCCTGTTCTCGCTGGAAGAAGCCCTGGGTAAGATGAAAAGCATCGGCATCAAATATGTCGAACTGTTTCCTGGTCAGAAGATCACCAAGGCTGGCACCGGCACCACAGCCCCCAACGCTACACCCGAAGAGCGTGCGCAGATCAAAAAACTGCTGAAGGACAACGACATCAAAGCGGTTTGTTATGGTGTTGTAAACGGTAAGAATGATGAAGAGTGGAAAGCGGTGTTTGAATTTGCCAAAGACCTCGGTATCGAGCACATCACCACCGAGCCGCCTTTCAACCAACTGGAAACCCTCGACAAATTCTGCAACGAATACAAGATCAAAGCAGCCCTGCACAACCACCCGGTGCCTACTACCTACTGGCATCCTTCCATCGTGCTCGACCAACTGAAAGGCCGCAGCAATATGATCGGTGTATGTGGTGATATCGGTCACTGGGTACGTTCTGCCCTCGATCCGGTACAGTGCATCAAGCAACTGCAGGGCAAACTGATCGCCTTCCACGTAAAAGACCTGCACGTTTACGGCGTTAAGAATGCCCACGATGTACCCTGGGGTACCGGTGTCAGCAATATCGCCGGTGTACTCAATGAACTCAAAGCACAAGGTGTAAAGGGATATTTCTCCGTAGAGTACGAGTACCAGTGGGAAAACAACCTGCCTGCCGTACAGGAAAGCACACAGTATTTCATGCGTGTTGCCCGCCGCATCAATGCCGGCAACTAAGCAGTAAGATAATAACGATAGCGGATCATTGTTGATCCCTGTCATGCAGCCACCCGATCGCTGTTCAGTGGGTCTTTCTATGGAAGACACTCCTGAACAACCCAAGATCGGGTGGCTGTTTTATTGTACAACTACCTGGTCGCTTTTCCTTTCCGGACAGACTGCTGATCGGTGGCTGCCTTAGTGTAGGGCAACCCAACCGCATTTCGACAATGTATTTCAACCTGCTTCATTTACGCCCGCTTCACCAACCATCGATCCGCCGCTTGCTGCAGTTCGTTCAAGTCAACCGCTCCATCCGTCGCCCAGGCCACGATGCCATCAGGTCGTATCAACACCGCGCTAATGGCTACAGCATCTTGAATACCGCCAGTGATATAGTCGATCTGCCCACCATAGCCGGCAGCCCATGTGGCCAGTGAATCACTTCCAGCCACATCGAGCAACAGCGCCTTACCAGGCCGCAGCCGTTCGCCGATGGTAGTACTGTCTGCAAAGCTGAAATTAGGAACACTACGGCCCACCAGTGGATGGCCGGCGCCCAGATCGTAATGCGTATGAATACCCCACACCCTGCCGGCCATATAGGTAGCGCCATCGCGCGTCTGCATCAGGTCACGGATAATGGCATTCAGCGCGCGGGCCTCCGGCGTAGGCCGCATAATGGCCACCTGCGCCCGCGACCAGTCCAGCACTTGCGCACCCAGCGGGTATCTTTCGGCTTCATAACTATCCAGCAAACCTTCCGGTGCACGACCTTGCAGCGTAGCTGCCAGCTTCCAGCCCAGGTTCATCGCATCACCCAAGCCCAGGTTCAAGCCCTGGCCACCCAGGGGCGAATGAATATGCGCCGCATCACCGGCCAGCAGAATGCGCCCGTTGCGGTAATGCGTGGCTTGCCGCGCCCGGTCCGTCCAGGTAGTAGCCATGTGCAGCTCCGTCAGGGTTACATCGGTTCCCGATACACGCCGTAACACAGCCTGCACCTGCTCCAGTGTTAATGGTTGATCTCCCTGGTGTGCTGCACCGCCATCAAACTCCAGCATGTTCAGGTAACCGGGTTGCGATTGCAGGTACATACCGCCCGGCGTCAGGTTGCGGCCCGGTAACAGTTGCTCGGGGTCGGCGATAGTTACTTTGGCAGAGTAACCCGTAAAGGCGGGCTCGGTTCCCGCGAATTCAAATCTTGCAGCTTTACGCACCACACTGCGACTGCCATCGCAGCCCACCAGCCAGCGGCCGGTATAAGAAGATGACCCTGCCTGCACAGTTACCGCATCAGCAGATTGCGACAAACCCGATATCGCCGCTCCGCGAACCATGGTAACGCCCAGCGATAAGGCACGCCGTGTAAATACGGTTTCCAGTTCTTCCATCTCTGCCATGAGGTGGGTATCGGTCGATCCTGCCACACGATGTCCCCATTGTGTGGTGTCGATATCGCTTTCGTAAAAGGGAATGCCAGCGAAATGTCCCACCTGTCGTTTGGGACCTTTCACGAAGATCTTATGCGGATCTTTCAATCGTTTGGGCACTTCCAGTTCATCCAGCAGGTTACGGCGATAGAGCGCTTCTACCGAGGGCGTGGAAAGCCCACGTATGCCAAAGGGAAATCGTTTTATGGGAGAAGAAAGCTCCTGCTGCTTTTCCAGTATCAGTACCGAGCAGTGAGCAAGCGCTAGCTCGCAGGCGAGGAACAAACCGACCGGTCCGGCTCCGGCAATGATGACATCATAATGGGTGGTGGTGGGTGGGGGTGTTGTGTCTTTCATAGTGTATGATTGAGACACAAAGTTGCGCCGGACTTATTCCTTAGGCTTGTACAAACGCGACAAAATCCCGGCTGACGGTCTGTTTCGTTTGCCGCGCTTTGCGCGCAAAAGCGGCAGGCGTGGTACCACTATACCGCTTGAACTCACGGCTCAGGTGCGATTGATCGGTATACCCCAACTCCGCCGCAAGGCCCGCCAGGCTCATTGCCGGATGCCGCCATAGCTGATTACGCACCTGCTCGAAACGCATCAGGCCCGATACGTCTTTCACCGTATGCCCGGAGGATTGCTTGAAGTTCCGCTCCAGGGTACGCACCGTTGCGTGGGCGGCCGCAGCCACTTCGCTTACGGGCAACATCCCATTGGCCTGACGCAATGCCATGCCCGCTTTGTGCAGCATGCTGTCCATCGCTACCTGCGCTCTGATCTCCAGGAAATAATCAATGACCAACCTAAGCGCCCCATCGATATCGCCCGATGTCAGTTGTTGTTGTAAGATCGGTTGCAGCCCGGCGATAGGATGGGTAAAGATGTGTATGCCGCCTTTGCCAGCCGGTAAGCCGAGCAGGTCAAACACCGTCCAGGGAAAACAGCGGATGGCCAGTATGGTCAGTTGATGGGTTGAATAAAATCGCACTGGCTGATCCAGCAAGCCCATCATAAACGGAGAAGGCAAAGGTTGCCGGCCACCGGGCAATACCACACTGCAATCGCCACCAACATGAAAGATGATCTCGGCAAAACCATCCGGCAGCACCTCAAATTCGGCACCCGCAGCTCCCGATTTCCGGCTGTCGAGCCAAAAACATTGGATCACGTCGCGCAGTGCCTCCGGCGGCTCATATTCCTGGTGTTGATGCATACCGAAAGGTAGCTTTTTTGCCGGTTAGGAGCAGTACAGGCGGTTGCTAAATATATTTTTAGACCTCCTTAATCACTGAATATTAAATACTTGTAACCTGTAAAATGCCCTCCGCCAGCCCCGCTGGATAATTATTCTCCGAATAAATTAGTTGATCTCCTAATTGATTAGTAGTATTGCTATACAAAGCCGTTAGTATGCAAAAACTCGCTAAAAGGGAAGAACAGATCATGATCGTTTTCTGGGAATTGAAAAAAGCCTTTATCCGGGAAGTGATCCCTCATCTGCCCGATCCCAAACCGCATTACAACAGTGTGGCCACCATGGTAAAGATCCTGGAAGACAAAGGTTTCCTGAGTCATGAAGCGGTCGGCAACATGTACAGCTACTTTCCCCTCATCGACCGGGAAGATTACCAGAAGCACGCGATCAAGGACATTGTCAGCCAGTACTTCGACAATTCCTATCCCCGCATGCTCGCCTTTTTTGCCAAAGAACAAAACCTCTCCGAATCCGAGCTTAATGAAATAGTGAACATCATTAAAAACAAAAAGCAATGATGCAGTATATCACCAACGCAGGTATTATCCTCACCGGATGTTTCCTCTTCTACAAACTCCTGTTGCAGAAAGAAACCTTTTTCCGGGCCAACCGCTGGATACTCCTGGCCTGCCTGGCGCTATCTTTTAGCCTGCCATTGATCAAAATACCACAGCAGTGGTCGCTGCGCGGCACCGAAACCGTACAGGAATCGCCGGTGACAGACGCTACACCAACGTCGCCTCTGGTGGTACCGTCTGTCACCCAGCCTGCCGGCGTCGAACCGTCAACTACACAACCCGCCACGCCAGCTACGCAAGTGACACCTGCTACGACCAATAATACCCGGCCTTCCTTCAGCTGGCAACAGGCCCTTACCTGGATCGGCTACCTCTACTGGTTTGGTGTCATCGTATTTGCCGGTACCTTCCTGGTGCAAATCATTACGTTGCTCTATAGAGCCTATACCAGCCCGGTGATCAAAGATGGCCGCTTCCGTATAATTGAGTTGAGCGGCGATAAAGCGCCTTGTTCTTTTCTCAACAACATCTTCATCAATCCTGAGAAGTACGATTGGGATACCTACAACCAGATCCTGCAGCACGAAAAGATCCACATCGAACAAAAGCATAGCCTCGACCTCATGCTCGCCGAACTGGTCATCGTATTCCAATGGTTCAATCCCTTTGCCTGGAAATACCGTAAGGCGCTTGAAGATAACCTCGAATACCTGACCGACGACCAACTGGTCAATCACTACCAGGTAGAGAAAGAAGCTTACCAGCTGAGCCTGCTGCGTGTGTCGGCGCCTCATTTCCCGCTGGCACTGACGACCAACTACAACCAGTCACTCCTTAAAAAAAGAATAGCCATGATGAACGTCAAGAAATCAAACCTGCACACCGCCTGGAAATACTGCTTCCTGCTGCCGGTACTTGTATTATTCGTATGCCTGCTCAATGAACCCCGGGTATACGCCAACGAACCGGCTGCTAAAAAGGCCATCTCCGAGACCGGTTTTTCGTTGGATGAAATGTCCACAGAAGGCGTTTGGTTCGCCACCATCAAAGGAACCGAAGTCACCATTCAGTTCAAACACGATGGCGATGACCATTCCACCAACAGTAACACCTTCCAGTTGTCGGAGCTCGGTGACCTTCCCAAAGACAAAGCCGGCGTATTCAGCGCTACCCGCGAGGCGGGAACCATGCAGTTCACCGGCCGTTTTGAAGATGGGCAGGGTATGGGCCGCTACAAGTTTACCCCTGCCGCAGGTTATGCCGATAAGATGAAACAGGAAGGTATTGAGATGCGCAACGACAACGATGTCATGATTTACTTCCTCGTGAACGTAACCGGCAGCTATGTGAAAATGCTGAAGGCACAGGGGTATACCAACCTCAATCGCAACGATGTCATCCCATTGGCAGCACTCAGGATCGATGAAGCTTATATCACCGGTCTCAAGGCAAGTGGCATCCGTGGACTTACCCTCAAGGATATAGTGCCTTTCAAAGCACTCGGCGTAAACGGCGATTACATTGCCGAGATCCGCAAAGCTGGTTACCCCGATGTGTCGGCCAGTCAGCTCATCTCTTTCAAAGCGCAAGGCATCGATGCCAAATACATCGCCGACGTACGGAGTGCCAAGGCCAGCCTGGGTGAACCTGCCCGCAGCAGCCAGTCCACCAGTGCCGGCAGCAACAAAGCAGACCGCAACAAAGACAACGATAGCGAGGTGTCTATCAACACCAACACCAATTCTCAGGTCAATGTCAATCCCCAGGTAGATGTATCCATCAATGACCTCATCGCAATCAAGTCGCTCAATATTAATGAAACGTATATTAAATCGTTGGCGGATGCTGGTATGACGGGCCTCACCAACCAGCAACTCATTTCCATGAAATCACAGGGCATTACCGGCGAATACATCAAAGGCCTGCGTACAGCTGGATTCAAGGATCTCCGTGCGAACGATATCATCTCGATCAAATCATTGGGTGTGGATGCTGAGTTCGTAAAGTCGATCCATGAAGCGGGATTTACGGAGATCTCCAACAGTCAGCTGATGTCTTTCAAGTCTTTGGGCATTACCGGGGCTTATATTAAATCGCTCAAAGCTGCAGGCTATGACGATATCAGGATTCAAGAGGTCACAGCATTCAAAGCACAGGGTATCACCCCGGAATTTGCCGCTTCTTTTGCGCCCCTGGGCTATAAGAACATTCCTGCCCGCGAGATCATTTCGCTCAAATCACTCGGCGTTACACCAGAATTTGTAAAAGGGTTTAAGGATGCCGGGGTAAAAGAGGTGAGCCTCAACCAGGCCATTGGTTTCAAGGCCCAGAGTATTACGCCGGCGCTGTTCAAAGAGTACAATGAACTGGGTTTTGGAGAAGTATCCATCAATGATGTGGTAGCCGCCAAAGCTACGGGCACTACACCCGCCTTTGTTACTGCCATGAAACAAAAAGGACACAACTTCAAGACCCTGCAGAAATATGTTCAACTGAAGACCATCATAGATTAAGCGGTCTTCCACATAGCCATGACAACAAGAAAGCTGCCTCCTTCACAGGGGGCAGCTTGTTTTTTGTGACAGCTTCTTGATGCGCGGACCGGATCAATCAATGGAATAAACTCACTACAGCAAGGGAGTTGTCTTCGCTAGACCTACTTCAAATGTTTCGCCAGAAAGCTGAATATTTTGGCCCGGATATCATCCGCGTCAAACATCACGCCGTAGTGCGGCGCGCCGGCTACCATGATGAGCTCGGTAGGTACGCCGTGCAGTTTGAGCCAGCTGTTGAGGATGACCGCTTGGGTATTGGGCACCTGGTCGTCTTTTTCTCCCTGGATGATGAGGAAAGGTGGATCGTTCTTGTCGACATAGGTAGCAGGGCTGGCAACGCGGGCAAGGTCGGGCCGGTCGATGGCGCGTGCACCGAGCAGTAAGGTAAGCGCATTCTTATCGTCCAGGGCTGCGGGTGTGGTGCCAATGGCGATGAGGTCAGAGGGGCCATAGAAGTCGACTACACAGCTAATGCCAAAGGATGGTTTTGTTCCGTTGGCATAGAAGGTATTCACTTTATTATTGAGCGACAAGGCCTGTAGCGACGCCAGGTGACCGCCGGCAGAAAAGCCCATGAGGGCGATCCTGTTCTTGTTCAGTTTATAAGTAGCGGCATTTTTATACAACCATTCCAGTGCCAGGTTGCAATCCTGTATTTGCGCCGGGAAAATGGCGGTGGTGCTGAAGCGGTAGTCGATAGAGGCGAGTGCGTAGCCGCTGTCGAGTATTCCGGCAATGGTCTTGCGCATATAGCTCATATCGGCATACTTGTCGTTGACCATCCAGCCGCCGCCATGTACCCATACTACGAGTGGCGTAGAGGGGCCTGCATTGGCGGGCAGGTAGATGTCCAGCAGGTGTTTTTGGAACGTATCGCCGGCATAGTTGATATTTGGGTGAATGATGGTGCCGGTGGGGAAATATTGTCTGACGGGCGATTCCTGGCTGTAAGCTGCCAGGGGGAGTGCCAGGCCCAAAAGGGCGGCAAAGGACAAGGCGTGCAAGCATTTCATGATAGCAGGAGTTTGCTACAAGGTACGAAAAGCCGGGTTTTGTGGTTGACCCTGGTCGGTTAAGGTATGTTTTATGCAATTTGAAAGTTAGACTTGCAAATTGCAAAGTTTTAGGCCCTTTTTCATGCAATTTGAAAGTTTGACTTGCAGATTGCATGATTTTAGGTCTGTTTTCATGCAATTTGAAAGTTAGACTTGCAAATTGCACAATCGGGTCGTTTTCGACATGGCACACTCGTGGCAGCCGGCGTGGCTGGTGATCAAGGGTGATATAGATGCAGTGACATAGTACTGGACATGCTCTGGATGTGCAGAGGCACTTCACTGGTAAAATCCGCTGTTTTAGAGCAGTGCCAGAACTGTGACAGAGCTGTGCCAGAGGAGTGACGGCGGTTTTCTTCGGGAATTCTTCGGCTTTTCATTGGTAATATCCCGGTATTTCCCGAAGAAGTCTCGAACAAGAGGCGAAGGAGGGACGAAGCAAACCCGATCGAGGTCGCCCGGATTTCCGGAAAATGAGCGGGTTCTGCCGGTTGCTTTAAAGCCTTTTCTTCCCCACCATTTCAGAAAACGGCTAAACGTCGCCAACCCGCTAAAAATTCTCTAGCTGAATTAGCCATTAACAATCCGAATCAGCCATTTTAGATGCTTTTTGCACTTTCCCGAAAAATGGGGCTGGCAAATTTTATTGTTTGATGATAATTTATTATATTTGGCTATAAGCTGATGCCTGCCAATAGGTTGAACGCTTAGTACCCCATGGCCTGCTGATGGCCTACACATTGCCTACACACTGGGAAAACATTGCCTGCCGTCATTGTGCAGCCAGGCAATGCGCAGGCAATCTGTAGGCATAGCGTAGGCAAACCTTAGGCAATCCTATGCCTATATGCCCGCAATGCTACTTATCACCAGACCGCATAGCCGCTTCATGTCCCACATCTGCCTTCTGCAGCACACGCGCTTTTACCGCCGTCGTTGACAACTGATCTGCACCCGCATCGAACGGAGCCTTGCGCAACTGTCCATCCATATCGACCGTAATACCCCTAAAATCGTCTTTCGCCACCGCGCCGATGGCTGGGCTGCCTTTCTGCAAATGATAGATTCCTGCCCCATCCCTGGCCAACAGGGGATCGATCTGCCGGAAAGCGGTATCGGGCAACTGACCGGCGCCTTTGGTCTTGAACAGGATATTTCCCTTCCATACCGGCTGTATATACAGCGGTCCCTGTATACTCACTGCCTCGCCACCACCCTGAATAATGTTGTACGCAATCGTAATATGGGTGGAGCCAATGCCCTTGGGGCGCTCGGTACGCGTGATGTTCTCTTCATTATCGACGAGCGTATTGAAAGCGATCAGCACCCGGTCGGGCCGGTCATGCGAGCGTACATCGGCGCCATCGGCCACCTCTGCACCGCCATTGCCGATATTGATCGCCGGCTTGCACTGCTCGAAGTAATTGCTGTGGATGATATGGTCGTCGCCAAAAATGCGCAGGCCTGGCGTACGGCAAAAGTAATTGCCATACACCTCACAATGGTTGCCATGCCGCAGGGTAAACTGCGCTTTGCAGTCGCGGATGGTGTTGTACCGGATGGTTACAAAGGAGGCCTTCACCGACAGCAGTTCGTTTTCACCGGCACATTGTTCAAACAGGTTGTTCTCAAACAAACTATGACTCGAAGACAAGCTGTAGCCACTCAGGCCAAACTGTACCGCCTCCGCGCCATTACCAGTTTGCGGCAGGAAGTCGAAGAAATAGTTGTGGTGGATCCATAACCGCTCAGCGATCTGACTGCCTTCACCACGTACACCGATGAATTTGCCCAGCGAATTCTTGTGCTGAAAAGTATTGTAATCTACCTGATGATCGCTACCCATCAGGCTGAGGTAGTTGCCTTCACCGGTAGTCTCGAAAATGTTTTGTGTCCAACGGCTGAATCGGCTGCCAGGTTCCGTCAGCGCTTTGTCTGAGCTGTGTTTGAATACAAAGCCACGGATCACGATATAAGCGCCAGCAATGCGAAACCCACCCTTGCCGAGCATGGTGGTGCGTCCTTTTTGTTGGGCAGCGATGGTAATCGGCTCCGCAAACTGACCGCTGTTGCGGATCACGATATCGGCCGTGGTGGTATAGTCGCCAGGCGCAACGCTGATCACATCGCCGGGCGCCGCCTTATCGATAGCAGACTGTAAGGCAGCAATGGTTTTTACAACAATCTCTTTGGCGGAAGCAGTGGTAGGCAACAGGCCGGTAATAACAAGGGCAATAGCAATACGAAGAAACGTGTTTTTGTACATCTGATGTGGATTGAGCAAGGTCACAAGTAAGTATATAAAAACCAAATCGCAGCCTGGCCGATTTGCATTGTATACAGCGATTTTGGCCAACCTACCGAAAGAATGAGTGAATGGTGGGATTGAATGAGCGGGCGGGTGGAGGGCAATCAACGATTTCAATAATTTTAGGATGCATAAACTATGTGCCCATGGCCGTCATCAACTATGTAAAGCACCGTTTCCAGAATCCGGGTGTACTCACGCTGGATCAATACCACCAGTTAAAACAATTGTGGTCTACCGATCCTGCTTATAATCCCGGCAGGTTATCAAAAGCAACGTTCACCTATTATTTCCGGAAACGGCTGTGGTGGATCGTTGGCTGTGCGTTGGTATGTTTGGTGGCGATCCCCCTGTACCTTCATTTGTTTCCGGAGAAGCCCAATGGACTTGAATGGGACCGGGTGGCCCTGGTGGGGCCCGCCATTCTCGCGGGCTTGATCGGGTTTTTCATCCTCGCACAATTGCTCCTGGAAGGGCCATCGTATGCTACCTTCCTGGCAGATCGGCAACGTTACTACTCCCAACTCGCCGTGGCGGTCCAGGCCAGCCGCGACTACCATAGCTTCACCCAACAATTCTATCCTTATGTGCCGGGCAACAAGCCAGCCAGGAAGTTGACGGCAGCCACCGGCACTGGCGACAGATTTCTCACTGCCCTTTTCCACTGGATCGATAAACATATGTGGAAGGTATTCCTGCTTGTTCTTGCGCTGTGGTTGCTGAATAAGTATGTATTCAGGATATCATTTTGAGGAGGCTAGCCAGGCCCTTGAAAGATTTCTTTTGCTGATTAATTAATCAATCGTAATATTGCGATGTAATGGGAATAACGAAGTCGGAGATATTTACAGACAAGCAGAATAAGCTGGCGCAAATGATGAAGGCCCTTGGTCATCCTGCCCGCATCGCTATTATTCAACACCTCATCAAGGCGCAGGCTTGTATTTGTGGCGACCTGGTAGAAGAATTGGGCCTGGCCCAGGCTACCATTAGCCAGCACCTGAAGGAGTTGAAAAATGCCGGTCTCATCCAGGGCACTATTGAAGGGACCAGTGTGTGTTATTGTATCGATCCAAAGGTCTGGAATAAATACAAGGCAGCCTTCGATGCTTTTTTCGTCTCCTACGTAAACAAGGACAGCTGCTGCTGACCTTTTTTTTGAACTCATTCATCGTAATATTACAATTAAACAATAAAAACGATACAAGCCATGCAAACCAACGAACAAATAAAAGACATGGTAAGGCAGAAATACAGTGTCATTGCCTTACAGGATAAAACCGACAATGCCGCCTCCTGCTGCGGGGCAGGATCTTGTTCACTGGAGACCTCCAATATCATGACAGATGATTACGCCGGCCTGGAAGGATACAACCAGGATGCTGACCTCGGCCTGGGTTGCGGTCTGCCTACACAGTTTGCGAAGATCAAAAAAGGGGATGTGGTGATAGACCTCGGCTCCGGGGCCGGTAATGATGCGTTTGTAGCGAGGGCGGAGACTGGTGACACGGGCAAAGTGATCGGTATCGATTTCACGCCAGCCATGATTGAAAAGGCCAGGACCAACGCCGAAAAGCTCGGCTACCACAATGTCGAGTTTAGGCAGGGCGATATTGAAAATATGCCGGTATCGGCCAATATAGCCGATGTGATCGTCAGCAACTGTGTGCTCAACCTGGTGCCCGATAAAGCAGCCGTGATCCGGGATATATACAGGGTACTCAAACCCGGTGGCCATTTCAGTATTTCCGATATCGTGTTGGAAGGCGATCTACCGCCTGCGATACAACAGGCGGCAGAAATGTATGCAGGCTGCGTGTCGGGCGCCATTCAAAAAGAGGTATACCTCGATTTGATTGTAGCCAACGGGTTTGTTAACAGGACGGTCCAAAAAGAAAAGGTCATCAACATTCCCAATGATGTCTTGTCGCCCTACCTCAGCCCGGAAGAGATTGTTCAATTCAAGGCAGGCAATACGGGTATTTACAGTATCACGGTATATGCAGAAAAACCAGTGGAGCCCGCAGCTTGTTGCGCCCCCGGTTGTTGTCAATAACCCCAAACGGCAAACCCATGAATGAAAAGAAGATACTGGTTCTTTGTACGGGCAACAGTTGCCGCAGTCAGATCGCAGAGGGCTATCTGAAACATTTCGCCGGCGACAGGGCAATGATCTATAGCGCTGGTGTAGAAACGCATGGCGTAAATCCACGGGCAATCGCTACCATGGCCGAAGATGGTATTGACATCAGCACGCACACTTCTAATCATGTTTCCGAGTACGTAGGGGTCGATTTTGATTTCGTAATAACCGTCTGCGACCATGCGAAGGAAAGGTGCCCTGTATTCCCCACAAAGGCTATACAGCTGCATGAAAACTTTCCCGACCCGGCTAAGGCTACCGGCAGGCCAGAAGAAGTAATGGATGAGTTCAGACGGGTAAGGGATATTATACGTGCGTATGCGAGGGCCTTTGTCGAACAGCATTTATAAGCCACGAACGCCACCGCGGGAGGTGGCGTTCGTTTTTGTGACCTACCCCTTGGTGATCACATAGGCCGCCGTAGCCAGGTCGGTCAGGTTTTTAAACAGGCGGTTATCGACAGCTGGTTTTTTATAAGTATTCCTAGGAAAATGTTATCATAAACGATCACGATATGCCTGTAACGGATCAATAAACGCTAAAATAAATACGTAATTATTTTCTTATGAATTTTAAATCTAAGGGTAATTGCTTAGGGTATGTTTCATCATAGGATAAGGTTTAATGGTTAACGCATATGAATGGGAGCGCCCGCTTTTTCAAAGGCGGGCTTTTGTTTTTATTTAGATCACCTATTGCCCGACAATTACCGGTTGCTGTTTAACCGGCTTCCTATGACCATCAGCTTCATGAGTTTCCTGGCCACTACCATCTATTAATGGATCTCACCTCGACTTGAGAGGCAGTTGTTTTATTTTCTGTTGTTAATAGGCTTTTTCAGCCTGTGGTGGTATTACACGGAACAGCCACGGAGGCGTAATCTGCAATTCAGCATCACCAAAACCATGGTGCCTATCCTGCAAACGGAAACCGTCAACGCCTACGGCGACTGCAGGGTAGAGAATGGCGATTGCGCACCACTGCAGTCCTTCGAGTTCAATGCGAAAATGGCCTTTGGTACCGTCTTCGAACCGGTGTTTACTGTCAACGTGAATCGTGTCAACTGCCTTTATTGAACCAATACCTGCGTGACGGCCCACACGCGCAAAGTGATATTTCAGTTCCACGATACCCGTAGGGTTATTAGTAAACAGGTGGAAATATGTTATTGGTCAAAGTCAAGGCTATGAGACCAGTTCTTGATATCAACCGATCCGTTTTTTTCCTGCACAGCTTTTTTAAATGCTTCAAAAGCATCTCGTCTTGGCAAAAATCTTACCGCAGACTTCTCCCCATTACTATTCAAATATTTAATTTTCCATAAATTCCGGTCGTTTACTTGCGTCATCGTGAGTTTGATGGAATAAATAGCTGCCAGTGGAACGGTTTCAGTAACGTCTTTACGTGAAATATACATACTCCCTTCATCAAATTCCACGGTTTTAGCCTTGTCATGCAGGTAGTACAAAAAGCCTGCAATGGCAACCAATACCCCACAGACGATTACTGTTTGGGTTTCCTCCCATGATCGGATTAATATAAAAAGGGCAACAAGCCCCACAAGAAGTGCGATATACCTACCGGATCGTAGGTTACTTGATATTTGTAATCTTTCCATAAAGCCGGGATAGGGGATTCCTGATTGTATAATTTTAAACAGATAAGTTTAACCGAAGTGCAAACTAAGCATATCGGACCAACGAAACGAATTTATCGGGTCCCAAAATCATACACCCTGTCTCCATCCCGAAACCAGGTGTCTTTGATAGCGCCCACTCCGGGAAAGCGGTATTGCAGGCCCACCACCCCGGTAGGGTCGTTGGGGAAGGTAAGGCGATAAGCCTCTTTACCATTCACGGTAAATACCAGCTCGCGGTTCTTGCTGCTGACGTGTAGCGTCACCCATTCGTGCAGGTCGGCCCCAAAGCCCGATAGATCGGCGTCCTTACTCCTGGCCCCCGCGCCACAGGCATACAGGTTCAGGTCGCCGGTACAGGTTTTCGCCGCCAGCGGAATGATCATGATATCGTCTTTGCATTGGATCAGTACCTGCACAAACTGGCAGGCACCTGCCCCCTGTGAGAAATTACTCTTCACCTTCGTTTCAAACTCAAAGCGGTCGCTCATCAGCGTGTCCAGGTCGCGCTGGTTGAAAAAACGCAACCGTGGCGCCTGGGGATACAGCGACACGCCATAGCGCAGCAGTACAGACGAGTCCACACCAATGCTATCGCCCCGCAGGTATTCCTCATTTTTGAGGTAGGTGGGCACCGGGTCGTTCTCCAGCAAGCCCAGCCAGCCATCGGAAGTGATCTGCAGGTCATGGTGCTTCACCACCTGCCCGTCTACGATCAGCTTGGTCCTGAAAAAGCCGGGATAATAATACATGGCCGAATGCGCATGTTTATCTTTTGGCACATGCGTCTTGCGACTGAAATCCCAGGTCTGCACGATATAATTAGAATCTGTTTCCGCTGCCGAAGCATCGTATTGAAAGATGACTGTATTGGGTACGCCTTCTGTCACCACCTTATTGGCCGAGAAACTAAACCGCGAAGGATCGGGCCTGTACAAGCGCTTTACACTCATGATGCCGATGATGGTAATGAGCAGCAACAGTGTGATGCCGGCCACCAACCATCGCCTGCGTTGTCGGCGGCGGGTGGGGGTAGGTACTGTAGTCGTGTTGTCGAAGGAGGGATCGGTTGCTGTGGAGGCGTCAGCAGCGGTTGGCGAAGATTCAGTCTCGGCTACCGGATCGATACCCGTGTTAGCGTCCTGGACGACTTCCTTATTGACCGCTTGGTGGCCCTCCATCGCGGCGGGTACCGGCGGACGAAACTGCTGCTGGTAAGTCCGCCAATCCGCATAGCCCAGGTAGCGGGCCAGCGCATGCAGGGTGGTGAGGGAGGGCGCATGGGTGCTGGCCACCTTGCCCCACAATCTTTTAAGGGTGGATACACTCAGCTGCACCCCGGTAGCCGCAGCGATCTGCTCGGCGAGTTTTTCAAAGTCACTGTTGCTCCAGTCTTTTGCTGGTCCCCAGTTTACCTGGGCCTCTATCGCTTGCAGGCAGGCCCTGATATGAAGCTGCTCATCATTTGTAGTCATATGATAATGAGCTGGTTAATGCATGAACAAAAATGAACCGATATGATCGACTGCTGATCAGGTAGTGTGACTGGCCTGTTACAATTTTGGGTCTTACTCAACACCAGTATCAACACCATAGCATGAAAAAGATCCTTCGTTCGTTTGCCCTTTCGCTACTCGCCAGCCTTTCCGTCAGCATCGTTGCCGCCCAGGGCAAAATACAAAAACTACCGCTGGGCGACCCTACCGCCTGGCAAATTTACAACCGTGAACTGCAGACTACCACCAAAGACAGCGTTGCGCTCCAGGCCGGCCCCGGCGACGGCATGTATATCTGGAAAAACGCCTGCCAGCCTTCCGCTATCGAGTTTGACGTGCGGGGTGATAATTTCATGAACCAGAGTTTCGTCGGCTTTGCCTTCAATATCCAGGATAACAAGCAGTACGAGGTCATCTACCTGCGTCCCTTCAATTTCTTCAATCCCGATACCGTGCGCCGCTGGCGGGCCGTGCAATACGTCTACATGCCCGATCACCCCTGGGAGAAACTGCGCGCCGAAACACCCGGCAAGTATGAAAACCGGATCGTGCAGCCTCCCAATCCCGACAAATGGTTTCATGTAAAGATCACGATCCAGCATCCGGTCATTAAAGTATATGTCAACCGGAAGGCCGAGCCCTCGCTGGTCGTCAATAGCCTGGCGCCCAATACCCCGGGCAAGATCGGTCTGTGGGTAGGCAACATGGCCCGCGGTAGCTTCTCCAATGTGGTTGTCTTGCATGGTGCCGCATCGACCTCCAAAAGTCCGGCTGCCGGTAAGCCCGTAGCCAGCACCACGGCAACCGCTCCCTATGGCAACAACCCGGCCGCCGGCAAATACCTGACCATCGGCGACACGAAACTGTATTATGAAACCTATGGCAAGGGATCACCGGTATTGCTGCTCCATGGTGGTGTGTATGGGTACATCGACGAGTTTCAACCGCTGATCGATTCCCTGCGCCAAAAGCACCAGGTGATCTGCCTGGCTACGCGTGGCCACGGTAAATCGGATATCGGCCACGCCCCCTATAGTTGGCTACAACGTGCGGAAGACGCTTACACATTGATCAAGGTCGTTACCCGACAAAAGGTAACCGTGATCGGCTTCAGCGATGGCGGAGCAGCAGCCTTCAAGCTCGCTGTCCTCCATCCCGAAGTGGTGGGCAAACTGGTCGCTATTGGTTTTGGAGATGCGCCCAAAGGACGTTTTCAGCCCCCGCTGGCCTATTCGCCCGAGATGCTGCTGGGGCAGGCTAAGCAATTGTTTGAAAGCCGCCTGGCCCTGATGCCCGAGCCGCAGCGCTGGGCCGAATCGCTCAACTGGCTCAACGCCTTATACAATGAAGATCTGCTGAGTACGGAAACCTTTTCGCGGGTCAAATGCCCCACGCTCGTCATGACCGGCGACAAAGATGTGTACCACGCTGTCGACCAGGTAAAGATCGCCGCCGACGCCATCCCCGGCAGTCAGCTCGCAGTGATTCCCGCCTGCGGCCATGTGGTCATCAACTGCAATTTCCCCCTGGTTTGGCAGCACGTCGCCGGTTTTCTATCCGGCAAAGCCGGTTAAGCAGTACCCGGTACCGGCAACATTAATTAGCGATCTATAAACATTAATTGTCCCGGATTGGCTAAAAAATGCAGTAATTTGGTAATATTGGTTAATGAAAGTGCTGCAATTCACTGTACCGATGACAGAGCGGGGATCGGTTATCGTACAGGAAGACAACCTCCCATACTTCTACAATTACTTCCACCGGCATATCGAGGGACAGGTAACGCTGATCCTGAAGGGGGAGGGCACGCTCATCGCCGGCAACTATACACAGCCTTTCAAAGCAGGAGAGATTTATATCCTGGGCGCCAATCAGCCGCATATTTTCAAAGCCGATCCCCGGTACTTTGAGCACGAAGCACCGAACAGCATCCAGGCCATCCATATCTATTTCGATCATGACAAACTGTTATCCGGGGTATTCAACATGCCCGAGTTTGAACTGATCCGTAAGTTTGTACGCATCAGTAATAACGGATTGCAATTGCCGCCCGGTTTTGCCCCGCAGGCAGCCCGGCTCATCAAAAAGATCAACCTGGCCAGCGGTACGGAACGATTGATCACCTTGATCCGCCTCTTCAATTATTTCGCCACCGAAGTAGGGGAATGGCGTTCACTGTCGACCGGTACCTCCAAGCAAGCCTTTACCGATATGGAAGGTTTGCGCATGAACGATATCTACCAATATACCATCGAGCATTATGCGATGGATATATCGCTGAAGCAGATCGCCGGTATCGCGCACATGACGCCCCATGCCTTCTGCAAATACTTCAAGAAGCATACGCGCAAAACCTATATGGGTTTTCTCAACGAAGTGCGCATCAGTGAAGCCTGCAAGAAACTCATCAACGGCAAATACGAATCCATCTCCACCATCGCTTACGCCAATGGGTTCAACAATACCATCACCTTCAATCGCGTCTTCAAAAAAGTGATGGGCATGAATCCTACAGATTATATGAACAGCTATAAGCGGAAGTAAGGCAACTAGGCATCGAGGCATCGAGGCACAGAGGCAACTAGGCATCGAGGCATCGTAGGCATCAAGGGAATACAGTTGCGGGTAACCTGCGATCCTGTTGCGCCGCATTCAGCCCTGCCTTAAGTCAGATTGGCCCCCTGCCATAGCCGGCAGAACCCACTACATTTGAGCAAACAACCCGCTACAACATGGCAAAGACAGACTTCAAAACGGTAGACCAATACCACGCCGGTTTTCCACCTGAAACAGTGGAGCGCCTGGAAACCATTCGCGGCATCATTCACAAAGTGGCGCCCAAGGCAGAAGAGGTGATCAGCTACCAGATACCCGCTTTTAAAACCGATGGTTGGCTGATCTATTACTCCGCCTACAAAGCGCATATCACGCTATCTTATCCGTGGACGGCTGCCTTCCTGGCCCATTTCAAGAAAGAACTGGCAGGTTATAAAATGAGCAAGTCGGCCATCCAGTTACCCCTCAATGAGCCCCTGCCCGATGCGCTGATCAAAAAGATCGTGCAGTTTCGGCTCAAAGAGAACAAGGAAGCCGCCCAGGCAGCGAAGCCTGCAGCGAAAAAAGCAATGGCGAAGTAACTTACTGTTGGAGCTGATCGTGATGAAGTCATGGCGGCCCAAAACAGCTGTTGCAGCAACCGCCAGCTTGGTTAACAACAGGCGGCAATTCCGACGGCAGGGAGGGGTTAGGTGGATATTGGATCTCGTTTACCCTGCTTTCCGGTAGCTGACAGGTAAGTCCAGTGTTTGGCCGTTCTTTAGGTAGGCAGAGGGTATCTGACCGGTAAAGCGCTTGAAGGCGTCGCGGAAGGAGTTACGGTTGCTGAAGCCACATACGGTTGCCAGGCCATCGAGGCTCCAATGACTGGCATCGCCTTGTTTGATCAACAGGATGGCATGGCCGATGCGGTGCAGGTTCACAAAGTCGGTGAAGCGCATAGCATACTCCTGATTGATGAGGGCTGAGATGCGGTAAAGGGGGGTGCTGAGGTTGTCGGATAATTCCCGTAGGTTATACCCTTGTTTGAGGTAGGGTTTCGCTTCTGTAAACAAACGCTCCAGTAAAGGTTTCAGACCCGCAGGGCTGAATGCCTCTTTCATTTCGTCGGATGGTTGAATGGTACTCATTAGGATAAATTTGAGGCCATAAAGGTATGAGTAACCTCATTTTACATCCGGCATTATACCGTTAATTAACCGTATAACCGATCACAATGGCCGCGCCGGGATACCGGCAGCGGCGAGGCCTTCCAGCAGGTCTTCGGTTACCTGATCGGCAAGGATAAACTTCTGTAAAAATGGTTTGATCTCGCGGTCCACCGCAGGCCAGTTGGCTGTGAGCTCCCGGCCGAGTGCCATGCCCTCCTGTAATAAGCCCAATTTGCCCAAAGTAGCGGTTCGTACCACCAGGTCAAATTTGAGCGAGGGCATATTGATCTTCTCGCCCCAATAACGCGCCATCTCATAATTGGCCTGGGCATAATAATACACCGTCATGGTAAAGCAATAACACCAGGGATAAAAAGGATTGATGTCCATGGCTTTCTCTAGCAAACTTCTGCCGCGTTCAAACTCTCCGATAAAGATCAGCGTCATGCCCAGCCAGCCAATATTGTTGGAGGCATTGTAGTTGAGGGCCAGGCAGTCGTCGATCACCCGGATACAGGCCTGCCGGTTCTTCTGCAGCATATAAGCCCAGGCCAGCGACTGGTAGCCATGCAGGCAATAACGGTCGAGGTGAATGGATTTATTGGCACATTCGATGCCGTAGTCGATGATGGAGGCGGGCTGCATTTCCAGCAGGTAGCTGTCGAGGTGGATCTCTCCGAGTACTGCCCAGGCGAGGGCATTGTGTGGCGTGGCTTGCAAGGTGGCTTCAACAGCCGCCTGTGCCTGCAACAGTATGGGAACGGTGTAGGCTTTGTGGTATTTGTAATGCCAGAAAGCGGCGTTGTGGGTGCCCAATACATCTGCCTGTTCGTGTACGGTTACCATGGAGATATGCTGAATGATGGCGCCGTAGTATCCGGCAATCACGGAAGCGATGTGCTGGGTAACGTCATCCGACACGTTTTGAAGCGGCAGGGCAGAGAGGGGTTGCTCATAATTACCTGCCCATATCTGCTCCGACGTGGGTGTATAGATCAATTGTACATGGATGCGGATATGTTCCTCTACCAGCTGCACGCTGCCGGTGAGTACGTAGTGTACGCCGTATACGTTGTACAGTTGGTTGAGGTCGGTAAGCTGTTGAGCGATCAGCCGCATGGAATAATAAGAGATGACGGAGATATTCCTGAAATGCGCGATCTCCGTGCTCAGTTGTTCGCTGACCACATCGGCAAAATAATTCCTGCCCGATTCCGGACCTCGGTTTTGAAAGGGCATCACCGCCATGGTCAACCGGTTATTGGGGCTGGATGCCGGCGAAGGGGGAGTTAGCCCGGGAGTAGCCGGCTCTTCGTGGGCCACAGAAAAGATGGGTACATAAGTGCCCTTGGGGATCATGATCCGGATGGGGTCCGCCTTGCCGGTATCGGCATAGTAGGCACCCAGGGCCTGCCGCAGGCGGCCTGCATGGATACGCACACAGGCATCGAACTGGGGATTGAAGTCGCCCGGCCGGCCCAGGGCGCGGGTGCCAATGGTGTATTCCTTGATCTCGTTTACCCGGCCGGCCATGGTCTCTGTGACCACGTAATCCAGGAAGCGGCAAAGCAGCTCTTTGCTACTGAACTCTTTGCTGCCGCGAATGCGGTCCATTTGCCCGGCAATATCTTCCCATACCGGGGTTTGCTTTTTTACTTGATTGGCCATATGCGCATAGTTGGTTGAAGGTAGTCAGGCTACCTGTCTAAGACAATCAGTATCAGTAAGCAATAGAAAGCAGTGTAATTGGGTAAGGAGGAAACAGTATGATGTCCAATTTAAGTAATATATCCTAGACTTGGTTGCCCGCAATTGGCCGGTCTTTGAGGCTAATTGGCATTTCTTCCGCTCGTTGTTCAATATGTCTCGATTGACCAATCTGTCATGGCAGGCACGTGGATTGTACCGGATATGGATTAAATTGTAGTTCAATTCCTCACTTCAAAAGCCTTGCTATGAACACACGCCGCTCTTTCCTGCAACAACTTACCACCGCCGCTATCACGTTACCCTTATTGTCGTTTGAAGAATGTACGGACGCGCCACAGGCAGATGTACCCTATGATGGTCCGGTATTGCGGGTAGCTATCATGGGCCTGGGTGGTTATGGTACCCGGGTGGCCGATGCCATGCAGGCCTGTAAAAAAGCCAAGCTGGTAGGTGTCATCAGTGGTACGCCGGCCAAGGTAAAAGCCTGGCAAACGAAATACAATATCCCCGAAAAGAATTGCTATAACTACGACAACTTCGATAACATCCGCAACAATCCCGACATCGATGCAGTGTATGTCATCACGCCCAATGCCCTGCATCATCCGCAGGTGCTGCGGGTAGCGAAAGCAGGTAAACATGTGATCTGCGAAAAGCCAATGGCCCTGAATGCAAAGGAGGGGCAGGAGATGGTGGATGCCTGTAAGAAAGCCAATGTCAAACTGTTGGTGGGTTACCGCATGCACTTCGAGCCCAAGACCCTCGAGATCGTGCGCATGCGTAAGGCTGGTGAGTTTGGGAAAGTATTGTTCTTCCAGGGACTGTCAGGATTCCGCATCGGCGATCCTACACAATGGCGGCTCAACAAGCAACTCGCCGGTGGTGGATCGATGATGGACATTGGTATCTACAGCATCAATGGTACACGGTATATGCTGGGTGAAGAACCCATCTGGGTAACGGCGCAGGAAACGAAAACCGATAAAGAGAAATTCAAAGAAGGCGTAGATGAAACCATACAGTTTCAGATGGGATTTCCTTCGGGTGCCGTAGCCTCTTGCTTATCGACTTATGCCATGAGTAACCTCGATCGCTTCTTCCTCGATGGCGTTAATGGTTATGCAGAACTGCAACCCTCCACAGGTTATGGGCCTATCAAAGGGCGTACCCACAAGGGTGAATTGACGCAACCACATAATACCCATCAAACCGTACAGATGGAAGAAATGGCGGGTATCATACTCGAAGGCAAGCAGCCCGAGATACCCGTAGATGGTGAAGAAGGACTGCGTGATCTAAAGATCATCGATGCCATTTATGAGGCCTGTAAAACGGGTAAACGCATCGATTTGAAATAAGAGCTATCGTTCGTTAGCCGCCATTCAATGTTGTGAACATCAATATTGATTGGCGGCTTTTTCATGTATAATATATACATAAATATGCGTGATATGCCCTACAGAATGGCGCATTCGCCCCGCTGCGGCAGACAAAAATGAATTTACTTTTGTTATGGTGAACCAACCAACGGTAAGCTTGTTACTTATTGCCTCAATCCCCACCATAGTTCTTTAAAAAGCCTTTAACGGAAAAATATTTGGAAAAAACTTGTCGGTATCTCAAACGTTGTTACTTTTGCTAACACTGTTAGAAAAAGTAACAATGGGAATATCAGAAAGAAGAATACGGCAAAAAGAGGAAGTAAGGAATAATATTCTGGCTACTGCCTGGCAGATCGTACGGGAAGAGGGGTGGCAGGCGCTATCGATCCGCAAGATTGCCGATGCCATAGAATACAGTGTACCAGTGGTGTATGACCATTTTGTGAACAAGGAATGTATTCTGTTGGAGTTTGCCCGTGAAGGATTTTGCCTGCTGGGGCGCAAAATGGCGCAAGCCAAAGGCAAGCACGCCGATCCGGCAGCACAGCTCAGGGCCATGGCAGATGCCTATTGGAATTTTGCATTCAAGAACAAAGAATACTACCAGGTCATGTTCAACCTGGGCATACCCTGTGCAGAAGCAGAAGCCTGTACCTGCCTGCCCGAGAAGATCAACTTCCGGACACTGGTGGGCGAATCGATCGGAGAGATCATGACCAACAGCAAACGAACAGACATTAGTGTATGCATGAAAAGCCATACGTTCTGGTCGGTGATACATGGTCTTATCTCCATCAAAATGATGCGTACCTCCGATATGCACGATGATTTGAACAAGCTGGTGATGGAAGATGCAATAGAAGGTTTCATTAAGAACCTCACCTGAGGCGATTGCGAATCCTAACTTGTCCAGTGGATAAAAAAGACACTAATTAATTTAGTGCTTCGTAACTAATTTAATTAGCTTTGTTGCCGCTGTTTAATATATAAGATGGGCGTGTCATGAAAGCGCCGGGATAAACAGTTTTTAGAAAGGGAAAGATAGCCATGAAACAACAGATCCTCCTGCGTTGCCAGTTCACCGCGATTTGTCTGTTTCCGTTCCATTAGTTCGTCTTAACTACAAAGTATTGATTATCCTGCCCGACTGATAGAAACTCATGTCGATTGCCATGCTTTTGCCATAAGCACTTGCTAAATTCTGACCGTAAATATAAACCGGTGGGCCTGGAGCCTGCCGCAAACAACCTGTTATGCAATACACAAAGATGAATACAAGACCAAACAAATCACAAGCTGCTGCTGGCACAGCGCTGCATCCCTGGGGTGCTCCGATACGCCAGCTGATCCTGGGCGTTGCCGTAACTATTCTATTATATAGCTGCGGATCTTCCGCCGCGCCCGCTGGATATGGAGCAATGCCTCCTCCCAATTTACAGGTACTGGCCGTAACAACAACGCCGGCTACTACACACAAAGAATATTCAGCCTCCCTCGAAGGACGGGTGAACGTAGAGATACGCCCGCAGGTAGAAGGGTACCTCGAGAAGATCTACGTCGATGAAGGCGCTTTTGTAAAGGCCGGTCAGCCCCTCTTTAAGATCAATGACCGCCCCTACAACGAGCAACTGAACAGTGCCCAGTCGAGCGTATCGGCTGCACAGGCCAACGTCGCGAAAGCACAGGTAGAGGTAGACCGCCTGGTACCGTTGGTAGACAACAAGGTGATCTCTGAAGTACAATTGAAAACAGCCCGTGCTGTACTCGATGCTGCCAAAGCAGCGGAAGAGCAGGCCAAAGCCGCTGTAGGCAATGCCCGCATCAATGTAGGCTATACCTATATCACGGCGCCCGTGAGTGGCTATATCGGCCGCATCCCTTACAAAACCGGAAGCTTGGTGGGTAAAGGTGAAAACATGCCCCTGACAGTATTGTCCGATATCAACGAAGTGTACGCTTACTTCTCCATGAGCGAGCCCGACTTCATTGCTTTCAAACAACAGTTCGAAGGTGCTACCATCGAAGAGAAGGTAAAGAAAGTGCCCCCGGTCGAATTGCTGCTGGCCGATAACAGTGTGTATGCACAAACAGGCCGCATCAGCTCCATCGATGGACAGTTTGACCGTACCACCGGTTCCATCAGCTTCCGCGCCACCTTCCCCAACACCGGCGGTACCCTCCGCTCTGGTAACACCGGTAAGGTGCGTATTCCGCAACAACTGGCAGATGTACTGGTAGTACCACAGGAAGCGACCTTCGAAATTCAGGACAAGGTGTTCGTATTTGCCCTGGGCGATAGCAACAAGGTAGCCAGCAAGCCGATCACGGTTACGGGTAAAACAGCCGCCTGGTATTATGTATCAGCTGGTCTGAAGCCCGGCGAAAAGATCGTATACTCTGGTGTTGGTAACCTGCAGGATGGTATGGTCATCGTACCCAAGCCTATCTCGGCAGACAGCTTGTTGAAGGCTAAACCACTTTAATCAATCTATAGAAGTACACGGTTACGTGGCCCGTCCCGTACCCGTGGCTGGTAAGTTGGACTATTGATTTCTTATTGATGAATTCTGTAACTGAATTCAAATACAATTCCCATGCTTAAAAAAAAATTCATTGAAAGGCCGGTATTATCAACGGTCATATCGATCATATTGCTGCTGTTGGGTGGCTTGTCACTGTACACATTGCCAGTGACCCTGTTTCCCGACATCGCGCCGCCCAGCGTACAGGTTACTGCACTGTACCCAGGTGCGAACGCCGAAGTAGTAGCACGCTCCGTAGCGACCCCGCTCGAAGAAGCCATCAACGGGGTGGAGAACATGACTTATATGACCTCCAACTCGAGTAACGACGGTAGTATGACACTCACCGTATTCTTCAAGCAGGGCACCGACCCCGATATCGCTTCGGTAAACGTACAGAACCGCGTATCGAAAGCGGTCAACCAGGTGCCTTCCGAAGTCGTGCAGGCGGGTATCTCTACCCAAAAAGTACAGAACAGTATCATCATGTTTGTGGCCCTGTCGAGTGAAGACAGCACGCAATACAATGAGCTGTTCCTGGAAAACTATATCAAGATCAACCTGATCCCGCAGGTACAGCGGGTTCCCGGTGTGGGCCAGGCCCTCGTATTCGGTACCAAGGATTACTCCATGCGTATCTGGCTGCGCCCCGATCGCCTCATTGCCAACAACCTGTCACCACAGGATGTACTCAACGCCATCCGCGACCAGAACCTGGAAGCAGCGCCCGGTCGTTTGGGTCAAAGCAGTGCCGAGACCTTCGAGTATGTCTTGAAGTACAAAGGCAAGCTGAGCCAGAACGAAGACTATGAGAATTTCGTGATCAAGGCCAACAATGATGGATCGATGCTGAAGCTGAAAGATGTGGCCCGTATCGAGTTCGGTTCTTATACTTATTCCAGTAACAGCCGTATGGATGGTAAACCGGTATCTGGTTTTGCCGTGTTCCAAACAGCTGGTTCTAATGCCAACGATATCCTCACGATCATCGAGCAGCAGCTGAAGGACTTTGAAAAGACGCTGCCCAAAGGCGTGAAGACGACGGTGATGTACAACTCCAAGGAGTTCCTGGATGCTTCTATCCACCAGGTAACCGAGACCCTGGTCATCGCCTTCATTCTCGTGTTCCTGGTGGTGTACATCTTCCTGCAGGATTTCCGGAGTACTTTGATCCCGGCCATTGCGGTGCCGGTAGCGATCATCGGTACCTTCTTCTTCATGCAGTTGTTTGGTTTTACGCTGAACCTGCTTACGCTCTTCGCCCTCGTACTGGCCATCGGTATCGTGGTGGATGACGCCATCGTGGTGGTGGAAGCGGTACACTCCAAAATGGAACGTACCAACCTGCCGGCCCGAACGGCGACCGTACAGTCGATGAACGAAATTTCCGGTGCCATCATTTCGATCACGCTGGTAATGGCCGCGGTATTTATTCCCGTAGGCTTCATGCAAGGCCCGGCCGGTGTGTTCTATCGCCAGTTTGCCTTTACCCTGGCTGTGGCGATCCTGATCTCCGCGCTCAACGCCTTGACGCTGAGTCCTGCCTTGTGTGCCCTGTTTCTCAAGAGCCCACATGGTGAAGAAGGACATGGCAAGCGCAAAGGATTTGGTGCCCGTTTCTTTGGCGCCTTCAATGCAGGCTTTACATCGGTTACCAATCGTTACGTCAAGAGCTTACAGTTCCTGATCAAAAATAAATGGGTGCCCATCAGTGCCCTCGTACTCATCAGTGCGATCACCTTCTACCTCGTCAAGCAATCGCCAACCGGCTTTATTCCTGACGAAGACCAGGGCTTCGTACTGTATGCGGTGAACACCCCTCCCGGTAGCTCACTCGATCGTACGCAACATGCTACCAAGGCCATCGAAGGTATCATTGCCAAAGAAGAAGCCGCCAATCACCACTATGTGATCAATGGTCTTAACTTCATCAGCAATGCGAATGCTTCGCCTTATGCAGCTGGTTTCATCCGCTTGAAGGATTATAAAGACCGTGGTGCTGTGAAAGATGTGAACATGATCTCCAACGGTATCGCTGGTAAGGTAGGTGCCGTGGATGATGCGAAAGCCTTCTTCTTCAACTTCCCCACCGTACAGGGTTTTGGTAACGTGAGTGGTTTCGAATTCATGTTGCAGGACCGTAGCAACGGACCGCTGGATAAACTGGGCAATACTGCCTGGGGCTTTATCGGTGCCCTGATGCAAAGACCGGAGATCGCTTATGCGTTCACCACCTTTGCTACCGGCAACCCGCAATTCATGATCGAAGTGGATAATATAAAGGCCAAGCAACTCGGTGTATCCATCACGGAACTGATGCAGACCATGCAGATCTACTTTGGTAGTAGCTATGTGTCCGACTTCAACCGTTTCGGTAAATACTACCGCGTGATGGCACAGGCCGATCCTGCCTTCCGTACCGATGCAGGTTCGCTGAATGGTATCTATGTGAAGAACGATCAGGGTGAAATGGTGCCTGCAAGTACCCTGGTGCGCCTGAAACGTGTATATGGTCCAGAAACAGTAACCCGCAACAACCTCTTCAACGCGGTAACCATCAACGGTATTCCCAAGCCTGGCTACAGTACTGGCGACGCCATCAAAGCGATCGAAGAAACAGCCAAGCAGGTATTGCCCCGTGGTTATGCTTATGAGTGGACAGGGGTTACCCGTGAAGAGATCAAGACCGGTGGTCAAACCGGTTTCATCTTCCTGTTGAGTATCATCTTCGTGTACTTCCTGCTGGCAGCGCAATACGAAAGTTATATCCTGCCGCTGGCCATCATCCTCACCATCCCAACAGGGGTACTGGGCGTATATGCCTTCATCGGCTGGGCAGGTATCGAAGCGAACATTTATGTTCAGATCGGCTTGATCATGTTGATCGGTCTGCTCGCGAAGAACGCGATCCTGATCGTGGAGTACGCGGTGCAACGTCGCCGGGCAGGTATGGGCCTCATCGAGTCGGCCCTGGAAGGTTCCAGGTTGCGTTTACGCCCGATCCTGATGACCTCCTTCGCCTTCATCGTAGGTCTGTTGCCTTTGATCTGGACGCATGGTGCCTCTGCAAAAGGTAACGCCTCGATCGGTACCAGTGCAGTAGGTGGTATGTTGACCGGTGTAGTACTTGGTGTGTTCATCATACCTGTACTGTATGTGATCTTCCAGTACCTGCAGGAGAAAGTAACGGGCAGAACCGGACCCAGAGAGATCAGCTTAAGCGAATAATAACCCAAGCAACGTATAATACCCGGCAGGTAGATCCTGCCGGGTTATCATAAACACTGAAGAATTAAACCGGATATAGCATGCAACACAAGCATATTCATTTTTACACGATAGCACTGGCCGTACTGTTGCTGGCTGGCTGTAAGGTAGGTAAGGACTATCAACGTCCTGAAGTAGCCTTGCCGCAGCAGTTCAACGGGCAGAGTTTTGCAGATACCAGCAGTATTGCCGACCTGGCCTGGAAAGATTTCTTTACCGATCCCGTTTTACAGGGGCTCATTGGCAAGGGTATTACTTACAATAATGACCTGCTGATAGCGATCAAGCGCCTCGATATTGCACAAGCACAGGTAAAGCAGGCCAAGCTGCTGCAATTGCCGGAAGTAAACCTGTCGGCAACCGGACAGATCAACCGGCCTTCCGACAACAGTTTGAACGGGCTGAGTACAAAGACCTTCCTCAAACAAAGTTATTTGGAAAACTACCAGGTGTTAGCGAACATTTCCTGGGAAGCAGATATCTGGGGTAAGATCCGCCGGCAGAAAGAAACCGTGCTGGCGCAATACCTGCAAACACAGGAAGCTGCCAGGGCCGTACAAACGCAGGTGGTAACGAGCATTGCCCAGGGATATTACAACCTGCTGATGCTCGACCGTCAACTGGTCATTGCCCGCAACAATCTGGCGCTGAACGATACGTTTGTCAACGTAACGCGGATACTGCGTGATGGTGGTGTGGTGACCACACTGGCCGTGAACCAGGCCGAGGCGCAGAAAAAAACAACGCAATTGCTCATTCCTCAACTGGAGCAGGATATCGCTTTGCAGGAAAACGCCTTACAGGTGTTGACGGGGCAGCTGCCAGGCACCATTGCGCGCACTTCCACTTTGCACGATATCGCTTTACCGGGAACGCTGTCTACAGGCTTACCGGTAGCGATGGTGAGCAGACGGCCGGATGTTCGCACCAATGAAATGGCCCTGGTGGTCGCCAATGCACAGGTAGGTATCGCGCAAGCCAATATGTATCCCGCATTGAGCATCACTGCTGGCGGTGGCCTGGAAACCTTTACAGCCAGCAACTGGTTCAATATTCCGGGTTCACTGTTTGGTTTGGCTGCCGGTACGATCGCGCAACCCCTCTTCCGCAAGAAGGCGCTGAAAACGCAGTTTGAAGTAGCCAAAATCGAACGGGAGCAGGCAGTGATCCAGTTCCGTCAATCAGTATTGCAGGCAACCAGCGAAGTGAGCAATGCCCTGGTGCAGGTAGACAAACTGAAGGAGCAGCGCGTGTTGGCAGGCGACCAGGTGGATACCTTGAAGCTGGCCGTAGGCAATGCACAACTGCTGTTCAAAAGTGACCTGGCCAATTACCTGGAGGTGATCACTGCGCAAAGCAATGCCTTACAGGCAGAACTGAACCTCGCAGCGATCCAGCGCAGCCAGCTGGGCGCCGTGGTAGAACTGTACCGCTCCCTGGGCGGTGGTTGGAAGTAAGTGAAATAGCCGTGAAATAACAAATGGGCCACCCGGTAGTTACCGGAGTGGCCCATTTTTTGTTATGCAAAGCCTACGCTACTTTTTTAATTATTCCAGGTGTCGCGTTATTTCATTCTATTGCTGTGCCAGTTATGCAGGCAGGATATTGTCTATCCTCGTCTATAGTACCCCATACGGGGAATCCCCTCAACGACCGATCGTAGATCATGTTACGCTTTTGGTGCTATCACGTCAATGATAGACGACCGTTCTATGCGTCCCGACCCCATCCTGAATTGGAACTAATTTAGTATGAGCGCATCGACTAACAACCAAATGATCCGATATCTTGTACTGCTGCTATTGGGTATGACTGCCCAGATCAGCCAGGCACAGCTGCATACCCTTTCCATTACGGTGGCAGACAGTGCGCAGTATGCAGTGGCCAATGCAACGATCAAGATTAATAAGCTGGAGCAATTCGTCGATTCGACGGGCCATTATGCGACCAGCCTGCCGCCCGGCAAATACAGATTGTACTTCACCGCTGTTGGCCATACACCGGCCAGTTTTGTGTTCCACCTGCATTCCGATACCGCTGTCAAAGTCATACTGTACCCCCGCGAAAGTTTACTGAACAACGTTATTGTCACCGCCCGTTCCACAGTACACCGCAACCAGATGAGTACACAGGCACTCAATATCAACCAGATCGAAAAACTTCCCGTGATACTCGGAGAAGTAGATCCGTTGAAGACCATCACGCTGTTGCCAGGTGTCAAGAATGGGGGAGAGGCCAGTGCTGGTCTATATGTGCGCGGCGGTGGGCCTGATCAGAACCTGGTTTTGCTCGATGGTAATCCCATCTACAATCCTAATCACCTCCTCGGCTTTTTCAGCATCTTCAATGGCGACGCACTCAGGAACATCGAAGTGATCAAGGGTGGCATACCAGCCGAGTACGGTGGCCGGCTCAGCAGTGTCATTGCTGTTGATACGCGGGAGGGTAACCGTGATAGCCTTCGGGTGAAAGGAGGCATTGGGTTGATCTCTTCCCGCCTGGCGGTGGAAGGACCCGTCGATAAAGGGAAATCGTCTTTTCTCGTGAGTGCGCGGCGCACCTATATCGACCAGGTGGCCAAGCTGGTTGCTAAAGACAGTCTGGGTGACAATGGCTATTACTTTTACGATGTCAACGCCAAGGTCGACTTCCAGTTGAACAAGAACAATAGCCTGGGCATCAACTTTTACCTCGGCAAGGACAATTTTATGTTTGTCGATGAAGATGATGATGGTCCTTCCCGGCGATTCAATGCCTTGTGGGGCAATACGATCCTGGGGCTTACCTGGAAGCAGCAACTGGGTAAGCGGCTTCGGCAGGAGCTGTCCATCGTGCGCAATGATTTTGATCTCGACAGCCGCATGATATACGGTGCCACCACCTATATCTATAGTTCGGGGCTAACCGACTACGGCGCCAAAAACGATTGGGTATACAGTCCGGGCAGGTGGCTGAAAATAAAAGCAGGCTGGCAATACACCTGGCACAATTTCCGGCCCGGTGCCGGTAATACTACTGCAGGCGTACAGGATTTCAAGAACAATATACAGGATCAATTCGCCCATGAAGCTGCCGCTTACCTGAGTACAGACCTGAAGCTTACATCAGGCATCAGCGTTACCGCTGGTCTGCGGTACAGCTATTTCAACCAGGTAGGTCCTACTGCGTTTGTCAAATATGCACCTGATGGCGCACCCACCGGCGACAAAGAAAGCTACTCCCACGGACAAAGCATTGCCCGCTACCACTATCCTGAACCAAGGGTGGCTGCTTTATTCCGGTTGTCGCCCAGTTCAAGCATTAAATTATCATATACCCGTACGGTACAATACCTGCACCTCGCCACCACCAGCGCCGCTACCTTCCCCGGTGATCTATGGATACCCGCCGGTAAAAATATTCAACCGGCGTTGGCCGAGCAGGCTGCGGCGGGTTATTCGAAGGATTGGAACAACGGCGCCTGGGAAATGAGTATCGAGACGTATTACAAGACCATGTCCAACCAGATCGAATTCAAGCCGGGCGCCCGGCTGCTGCTGAACCAAAACCTGGAAGGTGAAATGGTATTTGGTAAGGGAACAGCTTACGGGGTGGAATTGTTTCTGCAAAAAAAGACAGGTCGCCTGACCGGTTGGGTCGGCTACACATTGAGTCGCACTGAGCGGGAATTCCCCGACCTGAACGGGGGTAAACCATTTCCTTACCGATACGATCGTACGCACGACGGTAGCCTGGTGCTCAATTACAAGATCAGCCGGCAATGGGATGTGTCGGGCGTTTTTGTATATGGTACCGGCAATTCGTTGACGATGCCTTCAGGACGCTTTGCTTACGGGGTGGGCTACAACCGCAATGAAAGGCAGCCGGTATTTACCAGTATCAATCACTACGACCAGATCAACGACTACCGGATGCCGGCTTATCATCGGCTGGATATCTCATTCACATATGTCCGCTGGCGCGAGCAGGAGAAGCGGTTCAGGAGTAGCTGGAATTTTGGCATTTACAATGTTTATAACCGTTATAATCCGTATTTTATTTACCTTGACGTGGAAGAGGAAACGCAGACCATACAGGGTAAAAAAGTGTTCCTGTTTCCCATCGTACCATCCGTTACCTGGAATTTTAAATTCTGAACTATGAAAAGCATGCTACTAAAGAAGATCTGCCTCCCTGTATTGGCCAGTACGTTGTTGCTGGCCTGCGAACGCGACTATGATATTACAGTAAAAGACGGCCAGCAGCAGTTGATCGTAGAGGGATACATCAACAATGAATTTCCCCTGTACAATTATGTGGTACTTTCCCGTAGTAAGGATTTCTATGATCCGGGTTTGGAGAACCTGGCGGTAAGTGGGGCCACCGTCTCTATTACTGAAGGTGAGCGGGTGTCAGGTGATATTCAGTGGGATGAAGCGACCAGGACGGTATTGACAGAAGGCAGGTTACCCCAGCTGGCCAACTCCGCCTTACCAGGGTTTTATTTCGACCAGCGGCTGCGATATGATTCGCTGAATGCGCTGGTAGGCAAACCGGGTAAATGCTACAAACTGACGATCGAGGTGGAGGGTAAGCAGTACAGCGCCATCACCCAACTACCAGTGCCGGTTGCCATCGACACCCTGACCTGCGGTTTCTATTATACAGATTCCAATGCAGATACTACCTATTCCAAAGCCCGCATCACCGTCAACTACAAAGACCCGGATACCATTGGTAATACCCAACTGTTTTTCTGGCGTCACTGGGACAACCGGAAAAGTTTTGGTTGGGGTGCACTGGGTACCAACCGGTTTGCTTCAGGCGCGGATGACCTGGTGAATGGCCAACAAATTGCCTTTACGCAGTCCTATGGGTTTGTATTGGGCGATTCGGTCAGCATATACATGGCCAGTGTAGAGCGGCCGGTTTATAATTTCTGGGACAGCTTCAATAAAGCGCGCAGCAACGATGGTCCTTTTGCCACCCCGGTCACCCTGCAAAGCACCATACAGGGAGAGCTGGTAACGGGTTGCTTTAGCGGGTTCAGCGTCAGTGTGAAGTCGGTCGTTGTTCAATAATCCTGAAAATCATTGGGCAGGTGTAATTTTTGCAGGTCCATTGCGACCTATCGATCGGGCGAAGAACCTGTGGGATAGATCATGCCTGTAATGATATAGGACTTAAATGACATCTGTATGGAAAAGACAGTCGTACTGCGGGTCAACGGACATCCCAATTCCGTGACCATCGATCCCGAAACGCCGCTACTGTATGCACTACGCAATCACCTGCAATTGAACGGTCCCAAATATGGATGTGGTGTCGCGCTATGCGGCAGCTGTATGGTGTTGCTGGATGGTAAAGCCCAGCCTTCCTGCATCATGCCTTGTTCGGCAGCGGCCACCCACGAGATCACTACCCTGGAAGGCATCGGTAACCAGCAACAATTACATCCCGTGCAACGGGCGGTGATCGACCTGCAGGCAGCCCAATGTGGTTATTGCCTCAATGGGGTGATCATGTGTGGCAAGCAATTGCTGGACGAAAACCCCGATCCCTCCGACGAAGAGATACGCGAAGCCCTGCAGCGGGTGTTGTGCCGGTGTGGCACGCATACCCGGTTTATCGGCGCCATCAAAAAAGCCGCTGTCTACAAACGCCAATAATGCGTTTCTCATCGAGTCTCCTTATTGATCATCTTCTAACAGACTATACGATATGCCTTCCCCTTCGCAAGACCAGGCTTTCTCTACCAGTCGCCGACGCTTTTTACAACAGACCGGTCAACTATTGATCGGCTTTTCGATACTACCCGCCTTGGGAAAGCTCAGCACCGCTGTAGCTGAGTCCGGTACACCCCCATTCGCCGATGCCATCAACACCTGGTTGCGGATCGATGCCGACGGACAGCTAACCGTGTTGACAGGAAAAACGGAATTGGGGCAGGGCATCAAAACGGCCCTGATGCAAATTGCTGCCGAAGAATTGGACATCCCCATGAAGAATGTGCACATTGTGATTGCCGATACCGGCCGCACCCCCGACGAACGGTATACGGCCGGTAGTGCCTCCATCGAATCGAGTGGCGGTGCCATACGCGAAGCAGCGGCAGAAGCGCGCAGGGTATTGTTGGGAATGGCTGCTACGGAACTGAAAGTGCCAGTCGATCAATTGCTCGTCAAGGATGGTGTAGTAACGGCCGCTACCTCTCAACAATCGGTGAGCTATGCGGCGCTGCTGAAGGGCAAAGCCATAGAAGGGACGGTGACCGGCAAAGCGCCGCAGAAAGATCCGTCCAAATACACCATAGTAGGTACTGCCTGGCCCCGGGAAGATATCAAGCTGATGGCCACAGGCCAGCCGGTGTATATCCAGGATATGCGATTGCCCGATATGGTGCATGCCCGCATACTGCGTCCACCGGTATATGGGGCCAAACTCAAATCATTACCCGATAACGCCACGGGCAATGCTGCCGGCATCATCAAGCTGGTGCGCAATGGCAGCTTTGTGGGGGTCATCACCCGCGACGAATACCAGGCCATCAAAGCGATCCGGAACCTCCAGCAAAAAGCGGTATGGGATCGGCCATTGCTGTTACCTGCGCAGGATGGCCTGTACGACCATCTGCTGCAGCAAACCGGCAACAGCGAAGTGGTAGAGCGCAATGACAAGGTGGAGCCTGCCATTGCAGCGGCCAGCAACCAGGTGGAGGCGGTGTACAAACGCCCGTACCAGATACATGGTTCTATTGGCCCTTCCTGCGCCATCGCCCTTTGGCAAAACAATGAACTTACGGTATGGTCCCATACACAAGGCGCCTTTCCGTTAAGGAGTACGCTCTCGGATCTTTTGCGTTTGCCCGAAACCAGCATCCGGGTGATCGCCACGCCGGGCGCCGGTTGTTATGGTCACAATGGGGCCGATGATGTAGGGGCAGATGCAGCTTTGCTGGCGATGCAGCTGCCGGGCAAACCGGTGCGGGTGCAATGGATGCGCGAAGATGAGCATAGCTGGGAGCCATATGGTTCGGCGATGGTCATGCGGTTGAAAGGTGGTCTCGATAAAGATGGCAAGTTACTCGCGTTGCATACGGAATTATGGTCCGATACGCATAGCTCACGTCCAGGTGGAAAAGCAGGCCATTTTATTGCCGGCCGCGACCTGGAACAGCCATTCACCTTCACTGCTGGCCGCTTTTCGGGTGGCAGCTACCGCAATGCCCTGCCGTTGTACGACACGTTGCGGCAGGTAGTGCTGAACAATTGCAAAGGCCCCCTGCGTTCCTCGGCCTTGCGCAGCCTGGGTGCTTATGCGAATATCTTTGCCCTGGAATCATTCATGGACGAGTTGGCACACAAAGCCGGCAAAGACCCGGCAAGGTTTCGCCTCGATAACCTCAAAGATGACCGGGCGAAAGCAGTGATCGAAACGGTGATGAAGATGACGCAATGGAATGATCGCATGGAGCGACGTGAACCGCAGCGAGGACTGGGTATTGCCTTTGCCCAATATAAAAATGATGCAGCTTATTTTGCGGTAGTAGCAGAAGTCGAGATTGATACCGCTGCCAAACAATACCGCCTGAAGAAATTGACGGGTGCTATCGATGCGGGACAAGTGATCAACATCGATGGCGTAAAGAACCAGACAGAGGGCGGCATGATCCAATCGGCCAGTTGGTCAATGCTGGAGTCGGTGCGCTACCATGAAAAAGGTATCATTACCCGTGGGTGGGATACCTATCCGATCATGCGATTTAAATCAGTACCCGCTATAGAAGTAGCTGTCCTCAACAGGCCTGGTATGGAACCGATGGGCGCCGGAGAAGCAGCCCAGGGACCCGTCGCAGCAGCCATTGCCAATGCCCTTTTTCAGGCTACCGGCAGCCGGTTGCGGGAATTGCCCCTGCGCCCCGCTCAGATCAACTGGAAATAGCTAGTCTACCCGAAGTTTCAGCACTACCTTTTTCACCGGCGTGGGTTCGTGTACGCGGATATTGGGCATGTGCAGGTCGGTGGGGAAGAAGATGGCAAACATACCAGCCTGCATCTTCGAAAAGAAAGTAGGGGTATCGGCAAACAGCCAGAAATCATTCTCCGCATCATAGGCCTTGGAAGGCACCTGCTGCTGTAGCAGGTCATGACCGATCAATTCCTCACCACTTACAATATATTGTACATCGATGTATTTCTTGTGAGCTTCCATTTGCTCACCCAACTGGTCGATGGTATCATATTCATTAACGATGGCAATCAGGTTGGTACCATCCAACTCATACTTTCCTTTGGCAACCTGCGAAAAATCGGTCTCCCGGAGATATTTAAATCCCTGGGCAAATCTTGGCCCCAGGTTTTCGTAAAGCGCTGCATTCTCTAACGTGTCGATGACCATGCGGATGGATAATTTGGCGGCAATATACTCAATAAGCTGGGGAGTCAAAATCTACAAAACAATTCTTTTAAGTTACAAGACCTTATTAATCAGTGAAAAATGCATTGTCCTGGATAGCGGAAAGAAAAATATTTGGGGTTACTTGTATAACGTACGTTTTTTATCGTACCTTGGTGATATGAAAGTCAGGAAAGAGCAAAATCAGCCCGAAGCAGTGCCTACCAAGGCAGAGATGGATGTGTTGCAGGTGCTGTGGAAACACGGACCTGCTACCGTGCGTTTTGTACACGACACCCTCAATGAACAAAAGGAAGCGGTACAATATACTTCTACGTTGAAGCTGATGCAGGTGATGACCGAAAAGGGCATGTTGACCAGAGACGAGTCGAGCATGAAACATATTTACAGTCCCGTACTGGAAGAAGACAAGACAAAGGGATCCATGCTGACCCGCTTTGTAGATAATATGTACGACGGGTCTGTCAGCAACCTGATGATGGCCTTACTGGGCAATGATAAAACCTCGGATAAAGAATTGAAAGTGCTGAAGGAAATGTTGAAGCAGTTGGATGACAAGGCCTAAACGGAAAAATAAAGACACATGACAGGTCTATTTATGAACAGCGCATTTTTTGATAAAGCACTACATGCCTTCTCCTACATGTTGCTGCACTCGGTGTGGCAGGGCTTGCTGCTGGCGTTGGTGACGGGGTTTGCCCTGCTACTGGCCAGGAAATGGGCGCCTGCTTCCCGGTACCTGATCATGTGTTCATTGTATGGTGCGTTTGTGATCACCTGCCTGATGACCTTTGTAAATGGCTGGCAGCTGACTGCTGTTTCCAAAGCGACAGTCGATGCAACATTGCCTACGGCGGGTAATCCGGTTTACCAGGGTTTTCAATATTGGGTAACACAATTGGCGGCATTTTGCAGCCGGTACAACCATCTTATTATCTCGCTTTGGCTGGCTGTGTTTGTGTTTCGTTGCTGGCAAATGATCAGGGCAGTTCGCTATATGGGTGCAATCCGGGCGAGTCAATTAAAGTCGGCTGGTGAAGTGTGGAATCAACGACTGGCAGCCATGATCGATCAACTGGGTATTCAGCGCGCCGTTCAGTTATTCGAATCCGGATTAACCCGTGTGCCGGTGGTTATGGGGCACCTGAAGCCGGTGATCTATGTACCGTTGGGCATGCTCAGCGGCTTACCAGCCGATCAGGTCGAAGCGATCCTGTTGCATGAACTGGCACATGTAAAACGATCTGACTACCTGGTAAACCTGTTGCAAACGATCGTGGATGCTGTCTTCTTTTTCAACCCGGGTTTACTATGGGTGTCGTACCTCATCAAAGAAGAACGTGAGCATTGTTGCGATGACGTGGTATTGACGCAAACCGGTAATAAGAAGCAATTCATCGAAGCCCTGATCGGCTTCAAGGAGCAAACCCTGCAACGCCCCTCCTTGTCATTGGCTTTTCCAGGTCGCAAAAGTCAACTGATACAAAGAGTTTCGCGCATTGTATATGGTCGCAATAACCCATTCAGCAAAATAGAAAAAGGCTTTCTGGCGCTGAGTTTTCTCATCTGTTTATTTGTGCTGGTTTCATTAGGAGGCAGCCAATGGGGTACCTCACTGGCCAACGAAAACAGCCAACCCAAACAGGATAAAGTATTAATGATCGCGCAGCGGACGCCGGAGCTAAATGTGCAGCAAGACTCCATATCGGCCGACTTGCAGCTGAAATTGATGGCTGTGAAGGAAGTGGTCAAAGCGAATAACGAAAAACGCCGCGCTGGCAGCAATGCCGACAGGGCACGCCAGCAACAACTTTTGATAGATAAGGAAATCGCTGCGGCAGACGAAGCACGTCAACGCACAGAAGCAGCTAATGGGATGGATCAGACAGCCGATCAGCCATTAACGGCTGCCCTGCCTGCGAACAGGCCAACAAGCCAGGAAGACCAGCAAGGGCTATCAGCAAAAAAACTGGCCCAGCAGCAACGGGAACTGGCGGCCATTGCCAGAAAACATGCAGAGGAAGCACGCGTGCAGGCCGATGCGGAAAGAGTAAAAGCGGAACTGATGCGCGTGGAAGCATCCAAACAGCGGGAACTGGCGGATATAGCGCGGGTCCAGGCCGACAAGGACAGGGTGCGTGCCCAGGAGGCCAGGGCAGAAGCCGAATTGATGCGTGCAAAGGCAGAAAAAGAGCGGGAGAAAGCCAACGAAGCCCGCAAAGTAGCAGAAGCACAACGTTTCAAGGCAGAAGCCGACCGTCACTATAATGAACAGCAACGCCAGGAAAACCAACGAAACAGCACCATTCAATTGCCATAAAAACTACCGACCAGCCCAATCTTTCTGCCAGCCATTGATGCGCACAACCTGGTAAGATACATGCCCGGCCGGGCTATGGATAGCTGGTTATTTCAACAACAGTTTTGAACAGTCAAAAAACTCACCGACAGGTGTACAGGGAAAGTATTGCCCTTTCTTAACAAGTAAAAAAGAAAACATGAAAAACAAATCAATCGTTGCCAGTACGTTCTTCGCAGGTCTATTCATGATCACCACCGGAACACAGGCTATCGCGCAAAACAAACAAGGTGTTACAACACATACCTACAGCTCCAACGCTACGGAAAAGGATAAATACGGTGTTACCTGGTACAATGTGGAAGCGAAAGGGGATAATGAAGAATGGAAACAAATTACGCTATACAGGAACGGAGAGGTACACAAGATTACCATGGTCAACGATAAGGTAACAGAGATGTACATCGGTGAAAGGAAGGTGGCCGAAGCAGATTTTGCCCAATACGAACCGATGCTCAAAGAAATGCTTGAACGCCTGAAGAAACAACGGGAAGAAGCCAACAAGGCAAGGGCAGAAGCAGAAGTAGCGCGTGCACAAGCCGAAAAGATGCGCGAACAGGCTGCCCTTGACCGGGAGCAGGCTATGAAGGCGCGGGAACAAGCCGATCGCGAACGCGAAAAGGCAGAGGTCGCCCGCGAGCAGGCTGAGATGGCCCGTAAAGTAAGCGAGAAAGACCGGCAGGAAGCCAATGAGTTGAGAAAGAAAGCCGAGCTCGCCAGGGGAGAAGCTGCACAAGCGCGGTTATTAGCAGAAAAACAGCGTGTGCAGGCCGAGCAGCAACGGGTGGAAGCGGATAAAATGCGCATGAAAAGCGACGAACAGCGTGTGCTGGCTGAGAAGGCTCGTGCAGAAGCGGCAGTAGCCCGGGTACATGCGGAGAAAGCCCGCGGAGAGGCAGAGATCGCCCGCAAAAGATCGGATGAAGACCGTAAGCAGGTCGAAGACCTGATAGATGAACTCGTACAGGGTAAAGTGATCGGCGGCCGAGAAGACTTGCATGTATTGCAGCTGACCGATGAATCACTCATCGTCAATGATAAAAAACAATCCGCTGAACTGCACCAGCGCCTGAAGACCAAGTTCCTGAAGAAATCAGGTCAGATCATCAGTTTCAAATCAAGTGCAAGCGGCACTTACTGGAACATCAACAACCAGTAGAGCAAAGTATGAGCTGCGTTTCACCGGCAACACCAGTATAGCCAATCCCAAAATGACAAAAGCCGTTTGGAGATCGATGCTCCAAACGGCTTTTGCTATTATAAGTCTCTTATTTATTTCTGGACAGTGCCGACCAGGTATGCCCCTGACGGGCAATCAATGCCTCGGCATTCTCTGGTCCCCACATACCGGCGGAGTAATTGGGGAAGTCGATCGAGTTGTGCGATTCCCACGACTCGAGGATGGGCGTTACCACATCCCAGGCAATCAATACCTGGTCCGAACGCATGAACAAGGTTGCATCGCCTTGCAGGGCATCCAGCAACAAGGTCTCATACGCTTCGGGAGACGCCGTAGAGCAGGTGTCGTAGTCGAATACCATTTCCACCGGGTTCAGGTTCATTTCCAATCCCTGCCGTTTGGCGGTAAAACGCAGGCGGATGTCCATCTGCGGCTGTATATTGATGATAAGCCGGTTGGGCGTTACGCTATCGTACAGGTGTTCCGGAAAGGACGAGTGTGGAATGGGGTGAAACTGGATGGTGATGGAAGAGGTTTTCTCCGGCATCCGCTTACCGGTGCGGATATAAAACGGCACACCCTGCCAACGCCAGTTATCGAGGTGGAATTTGACCGCCACATAGGTTTCTGCATTGGAGTGGGGGCTTACGCCGGGTTCCTCGCGGTAACCGGGTACCTTCTTGCCCTCGATCCAGCCAGCATCGTATTGACCACGTACAGCTACTTTACTTACTTCGTCGGGCTTGATGGGTTTGATAGCGCGCATCACATCGGCCTTGCGGTTACGGATCTCTTCCGCATCGAAGGATACGGGGGGCTCCATCGCGATCATGCAGAGCAACTGCAGCAGGTGGTTTTGCACCATATCACGCAGGGCACCGGCACTTTCATAATAACCGCCTCGTTCCTCCACCCCGACCTGCTCGGCCACGGTGATCTGTACAGAGTCGATATAGTTACGGTTCCACAAAGGTTCAAACAACGCATTGGCAAAACGGAAAGCGAGGATATTCTGCACCGTTTCTTTACCCAGGTAATGGTCGATGCGGTACAGCTGGCTTTCCTGAAACAGGCCTGTCAACAGGTTATTCAGGGCCATCGCACTTTCCTTGTTGTGGCCAAATGGTTTCTCGATCACCACGCGGTCGGTAGTAGGGTTGGACGCCAGTCCCTGTTTGTGCAGGTTGACAGCCACCACTTCTACAAAGCGGGGAGCGATCGAAAGATAGAACAACCGGTCGGCCCGCACATTCCATTGCTGATCTAGTGCGTTGATCTTGGCGGCCAGGTTCGAATAAGTTACCTCTTCGTTCATATTGGCCGGGATATAATGCAGCCGGCTCTTGAAATCATCCCAGGTAGGGCCGGAGGGTTTGCCCTTGCGGGAGAACTGTCCCAGACCGTCCTCGATAAAGTCAACATATTGCTGGTCGTTGAAATCATTGAGGCCAAGTCCGATGATGGCAAAGGTGTCGGGCATCCAGCCGTCGAGGAACAGGTTATAGAAAGCAGGCAACAACTTTCTCTTGGAGAGGTCGCCGCTGCCGCCAAATATCACAATGATGGTGGGGGTGGTCTTTTTCCCGGAGATCATAAAGGGTATTTTGGTAATAGGCCTTAAAGATAAGTATTGGTTCAGGAAACCGACAAACCGTAAGGCAACAATTGCTGCCGGGTCTCCTCCACACTCGTATGGTGAATGCCCTGAATGCCCAGGCTGCGTGCCACCTGCACAAATATCAGCCGGTCATCAAAATACAAGGCCTCATCCGGATTGACAAAAGCAATATCGAGTGCCAGGGTATAGATCTCTTTATCGGGTTTGCGCAGTTTTACGATGGCAGAAGAGATAAAACCATCGATAAAGGTATCGAGTTGGAACTGCTTGATGCGGTAGTCGTTCAGTTCCCGCCCTTCATTGTTGAGGGCAAAGATCTTGATACCGTACTGCTTCTTCAGTTTTTGTACAAACTGCAACATCTCTTCCAGTGGCTGCGATTGCTGGTACATAAACTCGGTGAAAGTTTCTCGCGAGAATGTGCGTGGCGTGTAGAACACAGTATAGTCCAGGTATTCATTCAACGTCATCTTGCCCGATTCGTAGGTATCGAAAGCCAGCTTGTGGCGGTCGTTGAGGTCATTGAGGTCGAGTGAGAATTTTTCGGCAGCTAACTTGCGGGAGCCTGATCCCCATCCATTCGTTAAAATCACGCCCCCCATATCGAGGAACAGTGCTTTGATCGGTGTATTCATCATAATGATCTATAATACAACAAAGCTATACGGTCTGTTCGAAGGCGCCAATGGGTAAAACGGGACCCCTGTTGTATATATCATCGAAAAACGGGGAAGTATCGTTACACAAACGACGCTTCCCCGTTTCACTATTCGGTTGGATCTTCTTATCCGAAAATCTCATTCAGTACGCCGGCGAGTCGCACGCCACCTTTCAACAAGCGGTCATTGAGCGTGTCCACGTGATCGAAATTATAACGATAGCTTAATTTTTGGTTGGGTTCCTTGATCTCGGCATACAAGGAGTTGCTGATCGTGTAGGATTCAAACAACCACTGCCGGATGGGTTGTGCCTGCCATTCCTGACGTTGTGTTTTCGTGGTAAAGTTGATGGCTTTCGTATATTCTGTATAGCTCAGTTCCTGGTAGCTGATCAGCTTTTCGTCCCATACGCTGTGCAGGTTGGTGGTTTGGTTAAACCAGGATACGCTGATCCGGTTGCCGCCCAGGTCATCGGGGCGTCCGGTATGCATGGGCTGGTGGGCATCGCCTACCAGGTGTATCAGAATGCGGAGGTAAAGCAACTTTTTATCCTGCTCCAATGATTTATTCTTCAGCTCACCAATCACAAAATTCAGTTTGGTATAGATATCCGTTGCGGTGTCTTTGGCGAGGTAGTCGTACACCTGCTGCTCGCTCAGGCCTTCTTTGAAATTGACATAATGCCAGGGGCTCAGATAATTGTAAGCTGGGTCCGACTTGATGAAATCGGGCCAGTTGGCAGACATCGCCAATGATTCGTTGCCCAGTATGGCAGCGATTTGCCGACGGGCTTTTTTAGTGAGGTAGTGGTCGGCAATTTCTCCGGTGATGCGGTGGCCGAGCATGCCCCATGCCATCGAATGAGCGGGGATGTAAAACAACAAACAGGCAAGCAATATTTTCCTGAGGTTACACATGGTAGTAGATAAATGTTTGGCCCAAATATAAGCCGTTGGCCCCATGCCGCCCATTAAGCCTGTTTTAAATCAAATGGGGCATAAAAACACCTTAAACGGGCCAATATCCCTAAATACCTCGCTGGCTTGCCATTTACATAGCCAGGGTGACTGTTTTTGGGCTTTCTGTCTGTATGCTGTGAAGGGGGTAAGGGCCAACACTGCCGCCAACAGTATACAAAGCGGTCCGGAACGGACAAAGAACCAGTCCTTTACGCCGGAGTGAGACTGGCTGGCATAAGATTGGAAAAAATCCTGTAAACAACCTTAAACGGGGAAATTGGTCCCCGCTCATCAATCCTGGCTCGATATGAATGAACGGCCTAGAAAAACGCGTACACAGGTTTTTACGCGGAAGTTGGATGCTTTCTTCCTGGATATCTATTCCATCGGACAGTTTACCGGTCGCTTTTTCCGGGAAGCGTTCCGGCCCCCGTTTGAATGGAAAGAGGTCATCCGGCAATTCTATATGGTAGGCTATAAGTCGCTGGCGCTTGTCTCCGTTACGAGTTTCGTGACCGGGATCGTATTTACCAAGCAATCACGCCCATCACTGGCCGAGTTTGGCGCCACCTCCTGGTTGCCTTCCCTGGTAGCCATTGCCATCATCCGGGCGCTGGCGCCACTGGTGACAGCCCTGATCGCAGCCGGTAAAGTGGGGTCCAATATCGGGGCCGAACTGGGATCGATGCGGGTAACCGAGCAGATCGACGCGATGGAAGTATCGGCGGTCAATCCCTTTCGTTACCTCGTAGTGACACGGGTATTGGCGACCACCTGCATGTTGCCCCTGCTGATGTTGTACATGGCAGTGATTGCCCTGCTGGGCGCCTACCTCAATGTACACAACAACGAGCAGACCAGCCTGGCAGCCTTTTTTCAAAATGCTTTTGAGCAGATATCCTTCCTGGACATCTTCTCCTCCAGCTTTAAATCGCTGTTGTTTGGTTTTACCATCGGCATTATAGGATGTTACAAAGGGTACTATACCACACAGGGCACGCAGGGCGTGGGCAAGGCAGCCAATTCGGCGGTGGTCATTTCCATGTTCCTCATCTTCATCGAGGAGATCATTGTTGTACAGGTCGTCAACTCGTTCAGGTAATCAAGACAAAGTATGAAGAAGAACAACGCACATATCAATAAAGACAACACGGTGGTGGCCATCCGCAACCTCTACAAGTCATTTGGCGACAACCATGTGTTGCGGGGCATCGACCTGGATATTTACCAGGGCGAAAACCTGGTCGTGCTGGGGCGGTCGGGTACTGGCAAATCGGTACTCATCAAGATCATTGCCGGTTTGCTGAAACCAGACAGCGGCACGGTAACTGTGTTGGGGCAGGAGGTGGATCAACTTGCCACCAAAGAACTCGATGCACTGCGGCTGAAGATCGGCTTCTCCTTCCAGCACAGCGCCCTGTACGATAGTATGACGGTGGGGGAGAACCTGGCTTTTCCCCTGCAAAGACACAACCGGAGTTTGTCGGCCGATGCCGTAAAGAAAGAGGTGGCGCGTGTACTTGAAGCAGTAGGGTTGTCGAAAGCGCTGCACCAGTTACCATCCGAATTGTCGGGTGGACAAAGAAAACGCATCGGCATTGCGCGTACTCTCATTATGCAGCCGGCCATCATGTTGTACGACGAACCTACGGCAGGTCTCGATCCCATCACGAGTATGGACATCAACAACCTGATCAATGAAGTACAGGAAAGCTACCATACCAGTTCGGTGATCATCACCCACGACCTTACCTGTGCCAAGTCGACCGGCGACCGGATTGCCGTACTGCTAGACGGACAGTTTCTGCAAACAGGCTCTTTTGAAGAAGCGGTGGAGAATAGCACCAATGAACAGGTGAAAAGTTTTTATGACTATAATTTTATCGACTAACCATGAATAGTAAAAATAAACATGCGATCACGGTAGGCTTTTTCATCTTCCTGGGCACCGTCATTTTAGTGGTGGGGATCTTCACCCTTGGCGGACAAAAGAAGACCTTCTCACCCATGTTGCATGTAAAGGCCATCTTCAACAATGTGAATGGACTCCAGAAAGGCAACAACGTGTGGTTCTCCGGCGTGAAGATCGGTACCGTAAAAAGCGTAGGCTTCTATGGTACTTCGCAGGTAGAGGTCACCATCAACATCGACCGCAATGCCCGCGAATACATACGCAAAGATGCCCATGCCAAAATCTCCTCCGAAGGCCTGATCGGCAATAAGCTGATCGTGTTGTCTGGTGGTACCCCACAGGCAGGCCCCATCGAGGGTGGAGAAACACTGGCCACCGATGAAGCCATGAATCCCGAAGAATTGATGACCACCCTGCAGACCAACAACAAGAACCTGGTAGATATCACGACGGATTTCAAATTACTAAGTCGCCGCCTGGTGGAGGGCCAGGGATCGATGGGCGCCTTGTTGAAAGATGATAACCTGTACAAAGATCTGCAGAAGACCATGGCTACGCTGCGCACCACTGCTGCCAACCTGCAAGTGGCGGCCCACAACAGCCAACAGTTGACGAGCAGCATCGCCGATTATACCGCACAGCTCAACAAACCCGGTACGCTGGCAGGTGATCTCGTGACCGACACGGTGGTGATGGCCAATCTGCGTACCTCGGTAGAACAGGTCAACCTGGCCACCGCGCAGGCCAACGCTTTTGTACACTCGCTGCGCAATGCCGGCAAGAAGTTGGATGAAGCCGACAATGCAGCTGGCTTGTTGCTGAACGATGAGCAGGTGGCGGATGAATTGCGCAATACCCTGGAGAATATCAACAGCAGCAGTAAAAAGCTCGACGAGAATATGGAAGCTCTGCAACACAACTTCCTGCTGCGCGGCTTTTTCAAGCGCAAGGCCCGGCAGGAAGCGAAAGCAGCCCGCGATAGCGCCAGGGCACAAAAAAAATAAGCCGGTCATTACGGTGACCGGCTCTGACAGGGTACTGGGTATCTCTGGCTTCTCTATAATTGACTTATTCCGATTTCAGGCTTTTGACGGGGTTGGTCAGTGCCGCTTTGATGGCCTGGTAGCCTACCGCGATCCAGGCGATGATCACGGAAAAGAGAATGGCGGCAATAAAAATACCAGCGCCCACCTGGATATGATAATGGAAATCCATCAGCCACTGTTGCATAAAGTTATAACCTACCGGTGCGGCGATCCCAAACGCCAGCAGGATCAGAATCGTAAACTCTTTCGAAAAGAGATACACGATGCTTTGAACCGAAGCCCCCAGTACTTTGCGGATACCGATCTCCTTGGTTTTCTGCACAGCCATTAAGGCGACCAAACCATACAGTCCCAGGCAGGAGATGAAAATAGCCAGCCCGGCAAATACTTTGAATAACTGTGCAATGGTAGCTTCGAACAGGGAGGGGGCAACTTATCAAGCCTGAAGTCGCTGGGAGCATGACCTGGTGACCCCAAAATAAACGGGGCAGGAACTTCAGCAAAAGCCGCTTTTCCTGCCCCGTAGTAAATATCTATTGAGCCTAGTGGCCGATTATCACAGATTGGGTAAAGTCGGCTTTCGCACCTTTTACCTGGATAAAGTATTGCCCCTTGGCCAACTGGCCTACAGGAATGGTTCTTTGCCAATAACCTGCTTCCTTGTCAAACTGTAACACCTGCACCTGCACACCCTGCTGGTTCAGTACCTTCACGGTCAGCCGGTCCTTGTCGGGCTGGTTGAACCCTACCGTGATCGAGGTAGTGGCGGGGTTGGGGAATAGTACCAGTTTACCAGCCTGCACGTCGATGGTCGACCGCAGTATAGTGAAGTAGGTCAGCTTGCCATCGAGGTCAGTCTGGCTGAGGCGGTAGTAGTTATCGCCGGTGAGCGGGCTGGCATCTTTGAAACTATAGTTGCTGCCGTTAGCCTCATTGGTGGCTGTAACACGGCCAATCGTTTTAAAGGTAATTCCATCATCCGAACGTTCAATGCTGAAGTACTGGTTGTGCTGCTCAAAACCAGTAGACCAGGTAATGGTAACACCCTGTTTGCTGGCGTCGGCGATGCGGTAATTGGTGAGGGTGACCGGCAATACCGCTTCCAGCCGGGTATATTGCAAAGCCCATTGAAAAACGTTCACGCCACTTTCCGTGAAGGTCGTTTTATAGGTTTCGGTCCAGGCATCATGTTCGTTCGATTGGAAGATGGTGGCTTTTGCGAGGGGCGTAGGAGGTGTCCGCCGGTTGTTGATGAGGCGAATATAGTCAAGGGTAGCCGCCACATCGACGTTGGGATCTCCATCGTTATGGGTAGCCCATACCGGCAGGTTAGCAGCCGCGATGTTATCGGCCTTTGAAGTCAGGGGAAGGGTGTATCCACAAATGGGAATGATACCTGCCAGTCCTTTAGCTGCAGCCAGGCTGCTGCCGGCATATTCCCAGACAATCCCACCACCCAGGCTCATACCAGTCAGGTAGATCCGGTTGGTATCGACCCTGTAGTTATCCTTGATATATTTGATGATACTGCCAGTTTCGGTTTCGTTGAGTTTATTGGCATATTGCGGAGCAATGACGATGAACTCAAAGGTTTCACCGTTCACCGTAAAGGACCGTGGAAACCCGCCCTGCCCCAGGTAGTAGGGTAAAGCATTCGCCACCATTTTATCCAGGTCGGCCGACGAACCACTGCCGCGATCACCGTCACCATGGAAATAAACCAGTACCGGATACCGCTGGTTACCAGCAGCATTGTAGTTCTGCGGCAGGTATTCCCAGTAGCCACCGGCATTGGGAATAATGGCGCGGTTAGCCATTTTTCTAAGAGATTGCGCAGCTGCCTCCAAATTCAATAAAATGCACGCCAGGGCCAGGCATGCTGTACAGACCTTGTACAAATGCTTCATGTATTTTCGTTTTCAGGATTTACCTAAGTGGATGACTGCAGCCTTTTGGGACTGCTGTGGAGATTGGATCTATGGCAAGGGAAGAATCAGAAGGTAAGCGAACAACAACGAATAAAAATCATGCCCAGGGCATTTTTATAATAGGAACGGGTTGTATTGCATGCCGCAATTTATAAATAGCGGCAAATCTTCCACAAGATATTGCATTCTGGTGTGTGCGAACTCAATTCAATGTATATTTTTTGATGCTGCATAGGCAGCACAGACCGGGACTGCACAATAGATGCAGGTAACCGATAGAAGGTTCACGTTAGTCGACCAGTGGCGCGATCAGATCTGCGAGTAAGTAGTTGGTTTCAAAAACGTGCGCACAATACGCGAGATGATTAATTTATCGGCATATTCAGGAATACTACTGATCTTTTTCCACTCGGGATCATTGACAAATGTTTTCCAGTTGCTGTCGTGGGCAGCCATATTGTCAAAAGTGAGCAGGTAGGTCAGGTTGGGCCGGGCCTCTCCAATGACGGTCTCTCCAAAAAATACGGGTGTAAGGCCGGTTCTTTTGAAGATCTCGATCTCTCCGCCTTCGTTGAACATCTCTATTTTCTTTTTACCGGCGTACTCAGTTGGACTCTCATACCGGCGCAATTCAAAGATCCTTTCTTTGAGGGCGGGAGCCACCAGCTTGGGCATTTCGGAGAACGACTTGAGCAGCGAGCTTTGGATGCGCTCATAAGCAGGGGCGTCGGCCGGTGCGCTGAGGTAATCGGCAGCAGCCTGCTGGTAGGTGATATCTTTCGCAAGGTTCATATCCGCTGACGAGAAATCTTCCACGGATGGGAATGCAATCACCACAAACAGGCGTGTACGCCCCTCAGGCTGTAATTCGGTAAAGACACCCACATTTTTTGCTCCCAACCGGTTCAGTGCGGGAATACCTGCCTGTGCCAGATAGGCCTCGGTAAGCTTTTGCTGGTCATCGTTTTTGAAAGTATATACGCGGAGCTCGTAGAATTCCTGTTTCTTTTTACCGGCATCGGCCAGGGTAGCGGCGGGTGATACGGTAGCGGCAGTAGCAGTCATAAGGCTCGATTGAATAAAGGTTCTTCTTTTCATAAACAGCATTGGTTGGGATCAAATGGAAACATTGACACCCTAAAAGTATTGAAACCTGCGCGAATTTGAAGGGCCTGGTGCAGGTAGGTTGATAAAGATCAAGTAAAAACAAACGGCCCGGACTGAATGACTTCAGCCAGGCCGTGAAGAAAGCAGTCCCTATGGCCGGAAAACTGCCGTCTATCGATGGGTACACAGGAAATATTACTACTAGGTTGTTATGGCCACCTGCTTCTTTTGCTTGCGCTTGTGCGATCGCCGGTAAACGATCTCGACGATCAGCGGGAAAATCAGCAGCGTCAAAATGGTCGAGCTGATCAGGCCGCCAATCACCACGATCGCCAGGGGCTTCTGGGTTTCTGAACCAATGCCCATCGAGATCGCGGCTGGCAGCAGACCAATCGCCGCCATCAGGGCCGTCATCACTACCGGCCTGATCCTTGAATTCACCCCTTCGCGTATCGAATCCAGCAGCGGCATCTTATGTTGAATGTTCTGCTTGAATACAGAGATCAGGATCACCCCGTTTTGAATACAGATCCCAAACAGGGCAATGAAACCAATACCTGCCGAGATACTGAAAATGGTGCCGGTAATATGGAGGGCGAGTATGCCACCGATCATCGCAAAGGGTACGTTGATCAATACCAGGCCGGCATCGGCGGCATTACCGAATGTGATAAAGAGCAGGATGAAGATGGCCACCAGCACAATAGGCACCACTTGCGATAGTTTCTTCTGCGCCCGCACCTGGTTTTCGAATTCACCACTCCACTCGATACTCATACCCTTGCTTAGTTTTACCTGTTGTTTTACCCGCTCCTGGGCATCGGCAATGGTGCTGCCCATATCCCTTTCGCGGATGGAAAACTTGATGGCAATGAAACGGGTATTTTTATCACGATAGATAAAGGCCGGACCGGTTACTGTACTGATGGTCGCGATCTCTTTGAGGGGTACGGTAGCACCATGCAGCGTGGGCACCCGCAGTTTGCTCATGGCGTATTCACTGTTGCGGAACTCCTCCGGATAGCGGATGCGGATGGGGAACTTACGGTCGCCCTGGTAAAAGTAGGACGCCGACTTACCACCGATCGCCGTTTCGATCACCGCATTGGCATCGGCAATCGTTACCCCATACATCGCCATCTTTTGTTCGCTCAATACAATACTGATCTCCGGTTGCCCCAGGTTGCGTATTACCCCCAGGTCTTTCACCCCTTCTACGGTTTTCATCACATTGTATACGCTATCGGCCACTTTATCGATGCTCTCCAGGTCATTGCCAAAGATCTTGACACCAAAGGAGGCTTTGAAACCGGCTACGGCTTCGGCCACATTGTCGATGATCGGTTGCGAAAAGTTGAGCACGATGCCGGGATATTGATTGAGCCGCTCATTCATCTCTTCGATCAGCTTGTCCTGGCTGATCTTTCGTTTCCATTCTTTTTTGGGTTTCAGGTCTACCTGAAACTGCGTAAAGTAAAAGCCGTTCGGGTCCGTACCGTCGTTGGAACGGCCGATCTGCGATAGTACGCGGCTCACCTCGTCATATTGCCCCAGTTCCTTGCGGAAGGTTTCTGCCATTTTACGGGTCTCCGTCAGCGAGTAGCTCATCGGCAATTCGGCGGTCACCCACAGGGCACCTTCATTGAGTGTAGGGAGAAACTCGCTACCCAGGAATTTGAAGGAGAACAACACAATACCCATGAAACCAAAAGCCAAAGACAGGCTGAGCTTTTTATGCCTCATCGTAAAACGGAAAGCGCTGGTCACGATGCGGTTGAAGAAATTGACCACCGGGTTATTGCGTTCGCGTACATCCTTGTTGAGCAGGATGCTGGCCAGTACGGGTACCAGCGTAAGGGTAAACAACAGCGCACCCAACAGGGCAAAGCTCAGTGTCCAGGCCAGGGGAGAGAACATCTTGCCTTCTACCTTCTCAAAAGCGAAGATGGGAATAAGGCTGGTAATGATGATCACCTTGGCAAAGAAGATCGCTTTGGCCAGCGACGAACCGGTTTGGCGGATCATACTCAGCTTGGCCATCTTATTGTATCGCTGCATGCCCACCTCGTGGGCCTTGTGCGCCATGACCACGAATAGCCCCTCGACCATTACCACCGCGCCGTCAATGATGATGCCGAAGTCGATCGCTCCCATCGACAGCAGGTTGGCACTCATGCCTTTCATGCGTAAGCAAATGAAGGCAAACAGCAGCGAGAGGGGAATGATGATCGATACGATTACGGTAGTCCGCCAGTCAAACATGAAGATGAATACGATCAGCGTTACCAGCAGAATACCTTCAATCAGGTTGTGCGTAATGGTCTCCGTGCAGAAATCCATCAGCTTGTCGCGGTCATAGAAAGGCACCATCTTGATACCCGTAGGCAGGATATTGTCGTTGAGCTCATCGATCTTGGCTTTCACCTTCGACAGCACCTCACGCGGGTTCTCGCCCTTGCGCATCACCACGATACCTTCCACCACGTCATTGTCTGCATCGAGGCCCACCTGGCCCACGCGGGGTACATGGCTCTCGATGACGGTAGCCAGGTTCTTGACGAGCACCGGCGTGCCATTGATATTGTCGACGATGATGTTTTCGATATCGCGTGTTTTGTCGAGCAAACCGATGCCCCGCACCACATAGGCCTGGCCGTTCTTTTCGATCACATCGCCACCTACGTTGATATTACTTTTGGAAACGGCATTGAACACTTCCAGCGGCGTGATATCGTACCGCAGCATCATGGCCGGGTCGACCTTGATCTCGTAGGTTTTTTCAGCACCGCCAAAAGCGACGACGTCGGCAACGCCGGGTACACTGCGCAGCTGCCGGTCGATCACCCAGTTCTGAATGGTGAGCAGGTCGGTGCTGGTCTCTCCCTTGCCCTGTACGGTATACCGGAATATTTCACCCGTAGGGCCATAGGGCGGCTGCACTTCCGGCTCTACGCCTTCGGGCAGGTTTACATTGCCCAGTAGGTTATTGACCTGTTGCCGGGCAAAGAAATCCTCCACATCATCATCGAAAATGATCTTGGTCACGGAGAGGCCAAACATGGAGATGGAACGCAACGAAGTCTTCTTTTTGAACCGGGTTCAGGTTGACCTCGATGGGCACGGTTACAAACCGTTCCACTTCTTCGGCACTGCGGCCCGGCCATTGTGTAACGATGACGATCTGGGTGTTGGTTACATCGGGAAACGCCTCCAACGGTGTTTTGATGTAGCTCCATACGCCGGCAACAATCGTCAGCAGCGTCATGAAAAAGATGAAGAACCTGTTCTTGAGCGAAAAGGTTACAATATTGGAAATAAACTTGTTCATTGTCTACAAACTTTTGCAATATGACCCGTTGACCAGTGCCCGTCTGTTGGCGGTCAAAACAATTGCCGCCATAGGAAAAGTCAGGCTCCCTGCAGCGACATCCCTTTCGCGTATCGGCTGCCGGCCAACGGTTGAATAGATCACGTTAATTGTTCAGCGCTCCGTATACCAGCAGTTGATACTGGGAGATCACTTTTTCACCATTTGCCAATCCCTGTTTGATATAAGTGGTACTGCCAATCGTTTTAAAGGGTTCGATCTCCCTGGTTTCGATATTGCATTTGTCTTTATAGACCATGACGAAATTCCGGTTCTTGTCGAAGATCACCGCTTGTGCCGGAATGGCCGGCATGCTTTCTTTGCCCTCGGTATATTCGATGTTGATCTGGGCAAACATTTCCGGCTTCAGCAGGTTGTCGGTGTTGGGTATGCGGATGCGTACCTTCATCACCCGGCTTTGCGGATCGAGAATAGAGAAAATGCGGTCTACCTTGCCTTTGAAGATCCTGTCTTTGTAAGCGATCACACTCACGTTGGCATCATAGCCCAGCTTGATCTTCGAGATATCACTTTCAAACACATTACCCATCACCCATACCTCATCGAGGTTGGAGATGATGAAGAAGGGCTGGGAACCATCCACCCGGAACTGCATCTGATCCGTAACATTCTTTTCGATGATATAGCCCGATACCGGAGCGGTAATCGTTACCCGGGCATTGTCTTTGGCACCATAGATGGCATTGGTTTCCCGGATACGTTTCAGGTCCGACTTGGCTTTCTCCAGTTCGGTCTCGGCGGCCACCACATCTTTTTCGGTAGCGAGGCCGGCTGCAAACATGTCTTTATTGGAAGCCAGGCTTTTTTCTGCGAGGCGCACATTCGATTCGGCAGAAGACTGTTGTCCCTGGTAATCGGCGATCTCACTACTACGAATGGTAGCCAGCACCTGGCCTTTGGTAACATAGTCGCCCAGCTGTACACGGAGTGCTTCTACTACGCCGCCAACAACGGGATATACTTTGATCCACTTGTCTTCATTGGCTTCGATCTTGCCCGACAGCGCGATCTCATTCTTGACGGTATCGGATTGTACGGTTGCCAGCTCTACCTTTTTCTGTAAGGTGTCGGTAAGGCAAAAGGCGGTAGGTGTGGGAGCAGGGGCAACAGTTTCTCCGCAGGATAATAATTGGAAGATCAGCACACTGCCTGCCACACGGATTATTAAGGATTTCATATCTGGTAATGTTTTAGATCGGGTTAGTTGAAGAGGGCTTTTCCGATAGCGAAATTCAGGGCTTCCTTGGCCTGGTCTTTCTCGTTGCGCAGCTGATTAAAGCGAAGCACATTGTCGCGCCAGGATTCATAGAAGTCGGTAAACTCCAGCAGGCTGATATTCTTCTTCTGGAAGTTCTCCGTAATGCCTTGCAGTAGTTTGTCGAATTGCTGCCGGAAAGCAGGATCGAAGGAATCGAGCATACGGTCCGTATTCAGCGCTTTCACATAGGCCTTCTGTACTTCATTCTCGACGGTGAACTGTTGTTGCTTGTGCAGCACCTTGCTTTGTTCCACCTGTGCCTGGGCGGCTTTGATATTGCCCTGGTTGCGGTTGAAGAAAGGAATGTCCATGGCTGCGTGCAGGAAAGTCGCGTTGTCGACATGCGCACCACGCTTGTCAAACTCAAACCCCAGTTGCAGATCCGGCGTGCGGCGCGCTTTCTGCAGCTGAAGGTTTTGCTGTGTACCGAGGGTATACGCATCGGCCGCTTTCAGGTCATATCGGTTGCTGTAGGCCGTATCGACCAGTGATTGCAACGGAAACTGCTGTAGGGTGGCCAGGTCATTGTCGGCCTCCATGGGCAAATAGTAATGGTGGTTGTCGCCGAGCAGCAATTGCAGTTCTGCCTGCAGGTCATTGAGCTCATTATCGAGTGCTGTTTGCTCGGCCTGCAAGGTGTACAACAGTGAGCGGATACGCACAGCATCCTTGAGCGTTACGACGCCCTTGGCCTGCAGGTCGCTGTAGGCTGCGTTGAGTTGCTGCAAAGTTTTGATCTGCACTTCATACGCGGCCCTCGATTGGTATTTCCGGAGGATCGAGAAATAGTTGCTGCGCAACGAATACCGCAGGGTCCGCAACAGATCATAGAACTGGTATTCGGCAATGCGGGCATTGGTGGTCGCCAGTTTGATCTGCTTATTGCGTTTGCCGGCCAGGGTGACCAGCTGTTCTACCTGGATCACGTACTGACCTGTTCGGTTGCTGATATCGAGGTATTTCCGCAGGTCGGGGTTGTACAGGTTGCCACTTACTTCCACATTCGGATTGTTGTAGAGCCTGGCCTGGATGATCTCGGCCTGCGCTACCGTGATATCGAATTTGGCAGACAGTATTGACAGGTTGTTCTGGATAAATTGTTGTTCGGCAGCTGGCAGGGTAATGCGTAAGGTATCCTGCGCCTGGGAAGCGAGTCCCGGCAGAATTACAGCAATACACACCATGCAATGCCTGAACAGAAAAAGACTGCTATTCATACATGGATAATTTTGTCAGGGCACGGAAGAACGGGCCATGAAGACATACGGAAGGCTGGAAGCTGTTTAGGCGGATTACCAGCCCATCAACGGGTTGTACACGTTTGGAAAATAAAAGAGAGCAGCAGACAGGTGGTTCTCTGTGCTGCGAGCCAATGATCAGGCTACCGAAAGGTCGGGGGGAGGTGTGAAAATATGGGAGTACCCTTTGCAGGTAGAGGTCAGTTGCAACCAGGCACTCAGTGAGTCTTTATCGATGCCATAGTTGGCAGCTACCATGGTTTTGTGGGCATGTTGAAAGTACAAGGGGTTCCAGGCAAACTTCTCCATGCCTTTCGCCTTGGGCATACCATCGCTGTCGTCGTCGTTGTCGGGCACGATGCTGTCGTCATCGAGCAATTGCTCGATGACATATTCTGTGATGCTGTCGAAGTCATCGTACTGGGCGGTAGCCGCCGTTGCGTTGAAGGCATGCGTCAGGTAGTCCAGATCGATACTCTGGTTGAGTATGGAGAAGGCGACCAATATGAGGATTATCCTTGACATGCTTTTTGACAGATTGCAAATATATAGATAGCGTTGAGAAAATGATGAGCGTAAAAATATACCGGGCGTTAAGGTAGCGTTAAGTTCCGGTAAATAATGACCGGATATAGGCACGCATTAGAATTGTATTAGAATGCAGGCTGCTATTTTTTACTATCTTGTAACATAGAACGATTGAAAGCTAATCAACACAACAAGCCAAAAACATGCTTCCATCCTTTGTACTGCTGTCTCGTCCGGTTCTTCGATATACCCTTTGCTTCCTGCTCAGCCTGCTAGCCCTCGCGTCCCGGGCCCAGCAAACGACAATTCAATACCTTTCCGGCACCGATAAAGATCATACGGTAAACTGGGATTTTTATTGCACGTCCGGTAGCAACAGTGGTAAATGGACAACCATTCCGGTTCCATCCTGCTGGGAACTGCAGGGATTTGGAACTTATAACTACGGTCACGTGAAACTCGCCGAACAGGCGGACGAAGTAGGTAAATACAAATACCGCTTTCCTGTAGACAAACGTTGGAAAGGACAAACGGTGAAGATCGTATTTGAAGGATCGATGACCGATACCGAAGTAAAGATCAATGGCAAATCCGCGGGGCCCCTGCACCAGGGCGCTTTTTACCGCTTTAGTTACGATATCACTTCCCTGTTACGCTATGGCAGCTCCAACCTGCTGGAAGTGCAGGTCAGTAAAAAATCTGCCAACCTCTCTGTCAACCGGGCCGAGCGTGAGTCCGACTTCTGGATATTCGGCGGCATTTTCCGTCCCGTATACCTCGAGGTGGCTCCGCCGGTACATATTGACCGGGTAGCCATCGATGCCGATGCGAAAGGAAACTTCAACGTGTCAGTGATCAAGCGTGGGGCAGACAACGGCTACCGGGCAGAAGCGGTGATCACTAAACTGGATGGTTCGTCCGTAACGGCCAATTGGAATGCCAATACGTATGCCGATACGATCGATGTATTAAACGCAACCGTGTCGAACCCAGCTTTGTGGAGCCCCGAATTTCCCAACCTATACAAGGTAACCGTATCGCTGAAAGATAAACAAGGCAAGCTGGTACATACGCTCGAGAAGCAATTTGGCTTCAGGACTGTAGAGTTGCGTCGACAGGATGGTTTCTACCTCAACGGGCAAAAAGTACTATTTAAAGGCGTCAACCGGCATAGTTTCTGGCCCACCTCCGGCCGTACGCTCAGCAAGGAGATCAGTATAGGTGATGTGACACTCATGAAGGATATGAACATGAATGCGGTGCGCATGTCGCATTATCCACCAGACCAGCATTTCCTCGATGTCTGCGATTCATTGGGCCTGATGGTGATCGATGAGCTCACGGGCTGGCAAAAAATGTATGACGATACCACGGCGCGCCGGTTGGTGAAAGAGCTGGTGATCCGGGATGTGAACCACCCAAGCATCGTATTGTGGGCCAATGGCAACGAAGGCGGCTTCAACAGAACGGTCGATAAAGACTACCACTGGTACGATCCGCAAAAACGCCAGGTGATACACCCCTGGGAGAAATTCAATGGTACAGAAACAAAACACTATCCCGATTATAACTACCTCGTCAACCAATCACTCTATGAGAAAGAAGTCTTCTTCCCCACAGAGTTTATGCACGGCTTGTATGATGGTGGACATGGTGCTGCCCTCGATGATTTCTGGAACCTGATGGTGCAAACGCCGCGCTCTGCCGGTGGTTTCCTCTGGGTATTTGCCGATGAAGCCGTCGTGCGCCACGATAAGAAGGATAGCCTCGACAGCTGGAAGAATGCGGCTCCCGATGGCATCGTAGGTCCTTATCATGAAAAAGAAGGCAGCTATTATACGATCAAAGAGATCTGGTCGCCCGTGCAGGTAGCTACACCTACTTTGAATACCGGTTTTAATGGCAAACTACGCGTGGAGAACAGGTATATGTTTACGAATCTCGCGCAGTGCAAGTTTGTCTGGAAGCTGAAGACGGAGAAAGATGGTGCAATGAGTATCCGGGACAGTGGTATAGTTGCATCTGTATCAGCAGCCCCCGGTAACCAGCAATGGATCGACCTGGGCCTGCCTGCCAACTGCCAGGATCAGGACGCGCTGTACCTGACCGCTTACGATCCGGGCGGCAAGGAAATATATACCTGGAGCTGGCCCATCCATTACAAAGCAGCCGGCAATTCGGTCAAGACAGCCGATCACCAGCTAAAGATCGAAGAGGATAACAGCCGGCTGATTGTGCTGGACAAGTCTGGCGCCATACATTTTGATAAAGCGACTGGTTATATCACTCAGGTGACCAAAGGTAATCAGGTGATCTCACTGTCTGGCGGTCCGGCACTGGCAGGTTTCGAACAGCAATTGACAGCTTTCAAACACGGGAAAGGGGAAGGCAGTGTAGAAATAGTAGAAGCAGAATACAAAGGCAAAGACAACTGGCTGAAGATAAAATGGACATTCAGACCCGCAGCACCGGCCGTACTTGAATACAGCTTTTCTCAGCGCGGCGAGGCGGAATTTATTGGTATTACCTTCAACTACCCGGAGGAAAAGATCAAAGGCATGAAATGGAAAGGCCGGGGGCCTTACCGCGTGTGGAAGAACCGGTTGAAGGGACAGCAATGGGGCATTTGGGAAAAGGCTTACAACAATACGGTCACGGGTGAGTCGGGTTGGGAATATCCCGAGTTCAAGGGCAACCATGCTGATGTACGTTGGGTAACCATTCAAACCACCGAATTTCCTTTTACGGTTAGCGTTTCAAATGAAAACCTGTACTTCCAGATGCTGAAACCCGTAAGTCCCACCGGTGCTTACAACAACAATACAACGGTGAACTATCCCGCCGGTAATATCGGTTTCCTGAATGCCATACAACCCATCGGCACCAAGTTCCAGGCTGCCGGCGCGATGGGACCACAAAGTCAGAAGAATACACAGTTAAATGCACCATTTGCAGGCACCCTGACCTTCGATTTCGGATGGTAAGGCCAGCCACCTGTATAAAAAAACATAACCTGATAGCCAGACGACCTATTTTCGGGTAGTCAATCGATCTGTATGAGCGCACCCTTATGGCAGTTTTGGGACACGATCATTCTGTTGGGCATCCTGCAGGGATTCATTCTCAGCGCGATGCTCTATCGTTCCCGCAGGCAGCCGGCCAACCGTTATCTGTCTTTGCTGATATTCCTGATCACATTGGCATGTGTGAACATCTATTGTATCGATGCACCCTGGCTCGATGCTCATCCGGTATTGACTGGCCTGGCCAGTTACCTGCCATTGGTAATCGTGATGCCGATGGGCCCGCTGATCTGGTTGTATGTGCGCGCCAGTACCGATGCGCAGTTTCAAATGACCGATCGGTACCGCCGGCATTTCCTGACGACAATCATTGATCTGTTGCCCTACTGCCTGGTATTGGTAGCAGATATCGGGGTGGCCACCCTTACAGTGTCGGCCACGCAACGATCCTACATCAGCAACCTGGTCGATCAGTACAATGTGTATGCAGATATTCCCCGCTGGATGTCGACCACCGTTTATTGTTGGATGGCATTACAATACCTGCGTAGGCAGCAAACCATGGCCGGCAACCACCCATGGCTGCGTCAGTTCCTGTATGGCTTCCTGGCTTTTTGTGGCATCTGGTTGCTGTACCTGATACCATACGCAATACCGGCAACCCGGCAGTCGCTGTTGGAAACCTTCAATTGGTACCCGATCTTTGTACCGCTCGCTATCTTGATCTACTGGCTCGGTATGAAGGGATACCTGGTGGGGCTTTCCGGCACACCCCGTGCCGAAGAAGGCGACAAGGCGGCTACACCCATGCCCCGGCTCCAGGACGAATCGATCGAGCGGTGGTTGCCACGGCTCACCAGCGTGATGGAATCGGACAAGCTCTACCTCGATCCCGAACTCACGGTAGCCCAACTGGCAGCAAGCGCCGACCTGACGCCCAAACTGGTGTCCACGCTCCTGAACCAACACCTGGGTAAAAGCTTTTCCACCTTCGTCAATGAATACCGCCTCGCTGCCTTCCGGCAACGGGTGGTGGAGCAGCCGGCCAGCAACCTGACCATATCGGGCATCGCCGCAGAATGCGGTTTTAGTTCGCCCGCCACCTTCCAACGTATCTTCAAGCAAATGACAGGTACCACCCCGTCGCAATACATCCAGCAAGCCAGGCGCAGCGAGGAGCAGGCAGCGCAAGGGTAAGGCACCAGGGGAGGGTACCTGAAGTCCGATAAATACCCCTCAATTCCGGATCTGAGCACTGCTTTTTTATGCTGAACCCACATGAATACAGAGGTTTGCAGCAAATAGCCACGCATGAAAAATGGATTGACCTTACTGCTTCTATTAGTCTTCCCCAGCTTATTATGGGCCCAGTCGGGCCCGGCCAACCGCGATACCTTACTCGATCGCACCGTCACCCAACAACAGGCCATAGACGACCTGCGCTATCTGCGGAAAGCCCTGGAGGCCGTGCACCCGGGTTTATACCGCTACACCCCCAAACCCATCATGGACCAGCGCCTGGATAGTTTCGAGCAAAAGATCACAGGTACCATGCCTTTCTACGATTACTACCGTTTGCTGACCGCGCTCATGGCAGCGGTACGATGTGCGCATACCGGTATCTATCCCGGCAATGGTTGGGAAAATCATTTCCGCAGCAAGCCATTGATGTTCCCTTTTTCCGTACAGGTCATTAAGGGGAAAATGTATGTCGCAGCCAACCTCACGAGCGATACCCTTATAAAACCAGGGTATGAATTAACCGTCATCAACGGTCAGCCGTTACCGGAAATCCTGCATACCCTGTATGCCTTGAGTTGGGCCGACGGCTACAATGAAACGGTGAAGCAGGAGCGGCTAAACCGGGGCTTCTTTGGTCCCAGCTATTATATGTACATTGCCCGCCCCGATAGTTTTACCGTCGCCTGCAAGGACCTGCAGGGGCAACCTGTGCAGGTAACCTATCCGGCCGTCAATGTAACGGCAGGCAATGCCGCCGTTTTCAGCAATCCCGTCAACAAAGAGATTGTACGCCTATATGTCAACCGCAAGCGACCCGACCTTGACCTGAAGTTTGAAGAGGACCTTAGCACAGCAATCCTATCGATTCGCACCTTTGGTGGAAAGCCCGCGCGTGACCTCCCCAAATTCCTGGAGAAGTCGATGAAAGAGATCAAGGCAAAGAAAACCAAACACCTCATCATCGACCTGCGTGCCAACCCCGGCGGCTCCGACAGTGCCGGTGTGTTGCTCTTTACCTACCTCATCAGTCAGCCGGCCCGCTTTTATCTACGGCAGCATACGATCAGCGACTCCTCCGAATACCTGGCGATGAGTGACCTCGACGCCAAGACGATTAAAAATGTGAAGCAAGAGCTGGTAGCAGAAAAAGATGGCACCTTTTCCATCAAGCCCGAATACGCGGCAGGGCTTCCGTTGCAATACCCCAAGCCAGATCATTTCAACGGAAAACTGTATTTCCTGATGGATGGTGGCAGTGCTTCCACTACCTCAGAATTGCTAGCCGCCGTACGTGCTAACCAGCTGGGCATACTTATTGGGGAAGAGGCTGCTGGCGCTTATGAAGGGGGGAATGCGGGCTCCTTTGTAAACCTCTTATTGCCCAATACAAAGATGCGGGCGACGATCCCCCTGGTATATTATGACAATGCTACAGGGCCGGTGCAGGTGAAAGGAAGAGGCGTACTGCCTGACCATGAACTACCGTACAATATAAGCGACATACTGATCGGTGTAGATACCCAAAAACGATTTGCCCTCGAGCTTGTCCGCAAAGGACAATAAAAAAAAGCAACCCTGCATCGATCGATGCGGGGTTGCTTTTTTTAGTCTGGTTTGCAGATCACTGTATGAAATACACTTCGGCGATCTTGTTGTTCCGGATCTTGTAAATAGCAATCGCCTTCAAAGGCTTGTCGCCAAACCCGGTGACATTTTCCTGGTCTACCACCGTATCGCCTTCTACGATTCGGTTCACCAGTTCACAATGCAATTCCTTCACTTGCGTAAACATGCCACTGTATTCCTTACGCATGGCTTCTTTGCCTTCGGCTATCAGTTGGTTGGGAAACATATAGACACGCACACTGTCGCTGTAGGGTGCCAGAAACCCTTCGATGTCGCGTGCGTTGTAAGCATTCAATTGTTGTTGGACTAGTATCGCTGGCGATACCGGTAGCAATTGCGTAGGTTGCATGGGTACGCCCTGGTGAAAGACCGTATTAATATTGCTCAGTATGGTAATGTCCTGCAATGGATCTTTGTCCAGCAACAGCAGGTCGGCCACCTTACCTTTTTCAATACTACCGTAGTCTTTGTCCTTGCCAAAACCTTTGGCGGCATTGATCGTGGCAGCTCGTATGATATCGGTATTGTTGAGGCCCGCTTGCTTCATGGCCAATAGTTCGGTATAATAGGAAGCAGCATGGTGCGTACCAATATTACCGGCATCGGTACCCGTTACTACCAATACCCCGGCATCCTGTGCCAGTTTAAGATTGGTCAACATGGTACTGTCTTCTCTGTCCGGTACGTGAATCCTGGAGCGCAAACCTTTGTAGTTGAGCGGCGATTGCTTCTTGTCAAAATGCTGAAAGTCCATCAGTGTGCCCAACATAAAAGGATCGGCATAGGCGAAGTCATGCGCGCTGAAGTTGAACTGCTGGGTAAACGTGCGGTTGTAGTTTTGAGACACCAGGAGGGTTGGTATGTATACGGTGCCTTTCGACTTCAGGAGCTGCAGCATCTCCGGATCCAGCACCTTGTCATCCACACTGTGTACGAGGATGTCGGCACCGGCAGTGACAGACAGTTTGGCCGTTTCATACTGGGTGGCATGCACCGCTACCTTGAGGCCGTGGGCATGACTTTCCTCGATGGCGGCTTGCACAATGGGCAAAGTGGCCTCGGCTTTCTGGTTAGGTAATACGATGTACCATATCTTGATGAAATCTGGTTTGGAAGGAAGCTGCCGCCGCACCAATGCACGGGCTTCCTCAGCATTGTTCACCTTAACGATCGGTGGGTCCTTTTTGTCGAGGTTGGGCGGAAGAAAAGTAGAAACCAGTGGTCCTGTCGCCCAGGCATGAGGTGCATTAACGCGCTTGTTGACGGAATCACGCACCTGGTAATTGCTCATCGGCCCACCCACATCGATCACCGTAGTAATACCGCAGGCCAGGTAACGCGCCATTTGGTTGTAGAGATTGTCCTTCACCCATTGCTGGTCCTTTTCGTACGAATAAATGGTGCTGAGGTTCACACCATCGGGCCGGGTATACAAGCCGCCACTTTGAAAGAAATGGATATGAGCATCTGTCATGCCAGGCATCAGGAATTTACCCGTGCCATCGATCAGGGTGGCATTGGCTGGCACCTTGATTTTTTTGGAGGGCCCACTCGCTATAATGCGTTGACTATCGATGACAACCGTCTGGTCGGCATCGAGCTTGCCGGTGATTACATTGATCACATTGACTTTACTAATGACGATAGGACCAGCAGGGGCGGGATTCGTTTGAGCACCCGCAGTCAGCAAACTGCTGCAGGCAACAAGCAGGAAGGACCATTTTCTCATGGAATGTCAGTTTTTGGTCGGCTAAAGATAGCTGAATTCGACTTCAATGATGCCTGGCAACTTACTGCTGCAAAAAGAAAGGGCCGGTGCGTACACCGACCCCGATTGTATCCGTGAGGCGTAAGAACAAAAGCTGGTCATAACATCTTTTCAAACTCGACCCTTCGGTTATTGGCCTTGGCCGTTGGCGTATTGGCCTTATCGGCCGGGGCTGTTTCTCCTTTGCCATCCGTCTCCATCCGGCCGGTATCGATACCAAACTCGGTGGCCAACGCCTGCCGCACGGCGGCAGCGCGTTGTTTCGACAGGGTCAGGTTGTAAGCCGCATCGCCATCGCTATCGGTATGTCCCGTGATCTTTACTTTGAGGCCCGCATTGTCTTTCAGCACGGAGGCGATCTCTTTCAATACGCCATACGACTCTGGTTTGATGCGGTCGCTGTTGACATCAAACAGGATACCCGTGGTGGTGAACTTTCCTTCGGTGAGCAGTTTATTCCGCAGGTCGGGGGCGCCTACGGCCAGGCGTATGTTCGACAGGAAATATTGGTCCGGTTCGGTACGGGCGGTAGTCAGCGAGAATACCAGCGCATTGTACATCGGGGCCATCAAAGCCCGGGCTACATCCGCCACCTTCTCTTCATTGAAGTAAACCCGTATCCTTGTTTTCTGCCGCCAGATAGAGACTTTCATAAAGTTCTTCGTGGGAGCATGTAGTTGTAGTGTGATTCCATTGCTTTGGCTGGTGCTTTCATTGCCATCCACAGAAGCCTGGTAACCATAACGCGCAGATTTTCCATCTGTGGAAAGTGGTAACACCCAGGTATTAAAACCGGTGCGCCCCCCCGATCCCTGCATATAGCGGGTATAGTCTTCCGGCTTTTTAAGGGAAGCGATCGCAAAAGAGATAGGCGAGGAGAGGTTGCGAAATCCCGGGTTGCAGCCTACTTCAAATTCAAGCGTGAAATTGTCGGGCAGTTCAGTAATGAACTCCGGCATATATACACCTGTTTTGTTGATCGCCAACCATTGGCCGGGCTTGCCGTCGATCGTCACCACCTCGCCGCCAGCATTGGTATTCCATTTGACCGGGAAGTCGCCCTTACTTTCCTGCGAGAAGTCTTCCCAGGCAATCACGGTAGAGCCCGGCACAAAATCATAATTGGTATACACCTTGAAGCCGGGCAGATTGGCGGGTGTGCTATCACCCGTTGCCTTATCGGTGGTCGCCTTGGCCGGTAGGGATGATGGAGCAGCCGGCTGAGTAGTAGCGGCTTTATCGCCCGCGGGCTTTTTGCCCTTACCATCGAGCACCGTATCCACGACTTTGCCGGTTTCGCGAACGACCTTGTTCTCTGCTTTGTCTTTGGCCATGTGTTTGAGTTTGTTCAACAGTTGGGCCTGCACGCTGCCTGCCATCAACAACACCAATACAGCAAAGAGATATTTCATAACGAAGTTTTAAGCGGGGTGATAATAGACTGGGTTATAATGACCAAAATTAATCGTCCGTGCTGCCGTTGGCAGCCGCAAAACTACCAGCGTACCAAATAGTAGACGAAGGTCCGGAAACATGATTGGCAGACCTATGAGGTATCCTGTCGGATAATAGGGCCGTTCGTCGCTCATTCACTGCATGCTGCCGGTTAATGCTGCTACTCATCGGCGCTATGATGGTTTCGTCGGATAAGCCCCCGCATACCCAACCGCTCATAGTAATTTTATTCCATGAGCAGCATTGCCTGGAGAAACCTGTCAACCCGAAGCGTTTTATGGACCATCACGGTCAAGGAGCTATTGCTATGGCTGCTGTTTAATATCGTATACGGTTTGTTATTCTATGTGGCCCTGCACACCATCGCCGGTGGGGTGAAGGTGCACGGATTCTATATCTGGTTGCTGTTGGATGTATTTATCGAGCTGTTTATCCAGGGGCTGTTCACCATTCCACTCTGGTGGCTGTTCTTTCGCAAACTGTCCAACTATCGGCTGTCGGTGGTCCTGTTTACCCATATCGTAGTGCTGTCTGCCTTTCTGTACCTGCGTGGTATCAGCGAAGGCCTGGTGAGCCGGCTTACCTGCAAAGAGCCGGGCAACTTCTTTTACTGGCATGCCTACTACCTTCCCTTACTGTTTTACGTGATACAGTTCTCCATCTTCCACGCCTATAACTTCTGGCGCAAGAGCCAGCGGCAGGTGGAAAAAGAAAAAGAGCTGTTGTCGCTGGCCTATCAAAGTGAGGTCAACGCCCTAAAGGCACAGATACAACCGCATTTCCTGTTCAATACCCTCAATTCGATCAGCGCTACCGTGCCGCCCGAAATGGAGGCCACACGGGTCATGATCGCCCGGCTGGCCGATACTTTCCGCTATGCCCTGCGCAGTACACAAAAGCACCAGGTAACCCTGGGAGAAGAACTCGATTTTATCCGTACCTGGATCGAGCTGGAAATGCACCGGTTCAAATCGCGGTTGAAAGTAGAGTACCATACCGATGAATCCGTGTTGCAATTGAAAATACCACCCATGTTACTGCAGCCACTGGTAGAGAATGCCGTGAAGCATGGCATCGGGGGCAGCATCAGCGGCGGTACCATCAGGATCTCGTGTATCCGGGAAGGCCGGCATGCCAAGATCATCATTAGCGACACCGGTACCGGTTTCGACGGCGACCTGCAACAACTGGAGCTCAAAGAAGGTATTGGCCTGAAAAACACGCGCCTGCGTTTACTTCGTTTATACAACGAGGAGTTATTTGTAGAACCCAACACACCTTCCGGACTAACATCGTATTTTTACATACCCTTATAATTGCTACCATGGCGAAAAAAGTACTGATCATTGATGATGAAGACGCTGCCCGGCTCGTGATCCGGCAATACCTCGGCGCTTTTGAAGAACTGCAGATCGTGGGAGAGTGTAGCCATGGCCAGGAAGCCGTGACCGCCATCAACCGGCTCGAGCCCGACCTGGTTTTCCTCGATGTACAGATGCCTGGATTGAGTGGCTTCCAGGTAATTCAGCAGATCGTACATGTGCCGCAGATCATCTTCACCACAGCCTACGACCAATATGCACTGAAGGCCTTCGACTCGAACGCGATCGATTACCTGCTCAAGCCCTATACCCTGGAGCGGTTCCGCCAGGCCGTGTCGAAAGTATTGCTGCGACCCGGTAATGCTTCGCTCGAAGCAGTACGCCAGCTCGCCGATCAGGCTGCCACCGGTAGTACGACCTATTCTGAAAGGATACTGGTAGAAAGCGGCAACAAGATGACCAATATCCAGACCTCCGAGATCATCTACCTGGAAGCGGAAAGGGATTATACCCGGTTACATACCGACAAGAAAAACTACCTCAGCAACTATGGTATCGGGGTGATCGTACAGCGACTCGATCCGCGGTATTTCATCCGCATCCATCGTTCTTATATTGTCAATATCAACCACATCAAAGAAGTATACCGCGAAGACAACGGTATACTGGTCGTCACTTCCAATAATGTATCGCTAAAGGTAAGCCGCAGTTATACGGATGATCTGCGCAGGCTGATGTACTGATCGCCGACGAATCAACCAATAGAGCGATGAACTGCTGTGGGTACCATTCGTCGTCCGGCAATATCGTTGGTAGTTTCTGCTCCTGGTTTCATGGTGTGCGATCCTACATTTGTTTTCGCAACCTGGCCGGGGCAAGAAATGACAGAGGGTGGTAATTTTTTGCTGACTGGCGGGTTGCATTTTTTTTTGCTCGCTACAAAGAATTGCGCTCACGAAGGTCGTCCTACCAGGTACATGATCCAGCAGATCACGGCAGTGATCACCAGTACCAACACCCATTTGTATTTTTCCCAGTTTTCACGGCGTGAACGTTGTTTGACGGCATCGTCGATCTGCCTGATCAGCTGTTCATCGTTACCGGCCAGTTGGGTCAGCAACAACACGATCGGTTGCAGGTAGCGAAGGGGGAGGGGGTCGGAGGCTTTCAGCAGCGACTCACCGATCTGGCGGTTGGTGGCCGATTGTTGCGCCTGGTGCAGAATACCAATATTAGCCTCGCTCAGCAGCTGACGGATGTGAAAGCTCAGGGCATCGTAGTCGAGCTGAAAGATATTCATCGTATTGACATAGTTGCGCAGCTTACGACTTTCGGCCAGGATCGTATCGGGGGTGAGCGCCTGCTCAACAAAAGCTTCCCCGATGCTGCGATTATACCACCGTTTGTAATTGTACTCCTCCCGTTGTTTCGGGTCCGACAAAACCTCCCAGGCCTCCTGTATCTCGCGAAATACGGCAGCCGACAAATGATCGCCTTCGTTCTTGTCAGGATGGTACTTCAGGGCCAGCCGCCGGAACGACTTTTTGATATCCTGCTGCGTAGCCATCGGTGTCACTTCCAGTATCTTATAATAGTCTTTCAGCTCCATGTATAACTTTGCGAAAATAGGTGGTATTTGTGGTACTTATAAGACAACAAAAACCTAAGTTTGCCGTTTAAAAAAAGGATCATACCCCACGCTCATAAACTATGAAAACCACTGCCCTGCAAGCAATAGCCCGGACCCTGTATGTAGTAGCCGGCATGTCGATGGTACTTAGCTGCCAGAATATGCCCGAATCGAACGTGGCCATTGCCGCTTCACCGGCTGCCCCCAAAGAGGCCACCGCCACTACGCCTGCCATCAACGAATCAAACCCGGCACCGGCAACAGCGCCGATCACCAAACCGATACCGGTAGATGCTGCCTCGGTATTGGCCAAAAAGGAAGTGCCCATTCTTTGTTACCACCAGATACGCGACTGGCGCCCCACGGACTCCAAAACAGCCCAGAACTATATCGTTCCGGTGGAGAATTTCCGTAACCAGATCAAGGCCCTCGCCGATAGTGGTTACCATACCATTTTGCCCGACCAGTTGTATGCTTACCTGACCACAGGCGCTGCCTTGCCTTCCAAGCCGATCATGCTCACTTTCGATGATACCGATCTCGATCAATATACCGTTGCCCTGCCCGAAATGAACAAGTACGGCTTCAAAGGTGTGTTCTTTGTGATGACGGTATCGATCGGTCGTCCCAACTATATGACCAAAGCCCAGATCAAAGACCTGGCAGATAAAGGACATTCCATTGGTTCACATACCTGGGATCACCACAACGTAAAACAGTACCAGGGGCAGGACTGGGTTACCCAGATCGAAAAGCCTTCCAAAACACTGGAAACCATCACCGGCAAGCCGATCAACTATTTTGCGTATCCGTTCGGTCTCTGGAATCCCCAGGCAATCCCTCATTTGAAAGAAAAGGGAATGATCGCTGCCTTTCAGCTGGCAGGCAAGCGCGATCCGCAGGATCCCCTGCACACCATCCGTCGGATCATCGTACCCGGGGCCTGGAAGCCCAATACCTTGAACAAGGTGATCCGCGAAAGTTTCTAACATTATCAACGTTCTTGAATACGGGGCCGCCAGTCGGCCCCTTTTTATTGCCCTTGCCACTGCACCGCACCCCGACGGTTCATCCACGATTTCATTCGGTTTATTCTTTTTGATTGACTGTCTATTACCTTCCTGCTTTTTACCGCAAAGGGTATTTCTACATTTGTCGGCCTGACAAAGGGATCAAATTTCTCAACCGATAAAGTATAGCATCATGAAGGTATTAGTCGTGGAAGGTGAAAAACGTGTGGTACGTATCCTGGAACGTGCGTTGAAAAGGATCGATCAATCCATACGCATCATCGGTACCATTCCCGCCATTTTTTCTTCTGCGCACTGGTTGCAGCAGCACGGCGTACCCGATATCATCCTGATGAGTGAAGAAGCCGTACGCGAACATGGCATCATGGACCTGTCCAATGGTCGCATCAACGCTACCGTCATCTTTACCGTACAATCGGACCAGTTCACTTTTTACGCCTTCCGCCTGGGCCACCTCGAGCACTTACTGCCCGCCGCTTTTATGGAGCGTCAGCAGGACGAAGCCGATACAGACGTGCTCACCGCGCCAGCCCCCACCAGGGCTGCGCTCGGCAAAGTAATACAGGCTACCTGGCGTACCCGCTTTCTCGTGCGGCAGGGCCAGAAATTCGCCTCGGTAGAAACGGCTACCATCGCTTATTTTTTCTCCGAAGGCCGCTTCATCTTCTTCAAAACCTACGACGGTCAAAAGTTCCTCGTCGAGTACACGCTCGAAGAACTGGAGACCATGCTCGACCCGCAGCAGTATTTCCGCATCAACCGATCCCTGCTCATTTCCTTTAAAAGCGTAGAGCAGATCCATCCTTATTTTGGCAACCGCCTGAAGCTCTTCCTGGAGCCTGGCCTGGAAAAAGACGTGCTCGTCAGCCGGGAAAAGGTCAATGACTTCAAAAAGTGGTTGGGACAATAGATCAATCACTAAGTAGCACTGCACTTCAATGACCGGTAAAGCTGGAGGATTGGTAAACAAGCTTCGCTACGCGGATGTTGCAACTCGCACAGCCTGTTGTGCAGCTGGCGCCCAATCACTTTAAAGGTCCGGAGGAGGTTGGTATTTTGGACAGGAAACCCGATACCTGTCGAAAACCCTCAAACCCCTCTACCCATGCGAGCTATTGCTATGCTATGCAGCCTGGCTATTTTGCCATTGTGTTTTCAGTCGGCCTTTAGTCAATGTTTGCCGGCACCACCGCCACCTGCTGCCTGTACGGGCAGCGAACCTGCCGCGCTCAACAATGAAATATTGACCCCCGGCATCACGAAATGGTACGCCGGTCCGGTGGCCAGTTTCAGCCAATTGACATTGCGGGGCGGCACCCTGATCATCTGCTCTGACCTCACCATTAATAACCTGACCATCGATTCCGGCACCGTCATTATTCGACCTGGTGCCCGGCTTACGGCCGGCAGCTCAGCGGGATTGACCCTGCGGGGTGGCTGCGCGATTTACAATTACGGCACCTTCGAGATAACCTCCCATCTCTCCATGGAAGGACCTTACTCATCGGCTTCCAGGCCCAATATCGTGATGAATGCTTCCACGGCTGCATCCTGCCGCTCCTTCAATTATTATATCATCAACGATCCCTGGTCTTATTTCATCAACTACGGCCTGGCACAGTTTCACGGCATCATCACCGACAACAATTCCCGGGCAGGCAGTGTATGTCTGGGCCCCTCGAGCGAGCTACGGCAATCGGTCGTGATCAATAAGATCAAGGATACCTACCGGGCGCCCTCCGGCAATGCCTGCCTGTCGGTGGCGTCGTACTCCCAGTTTCTCGATACACTCACCAATGATCCCACGGTATTGACCTGTGTGGCCAGCGGCCATACTTCCGCCACCGGAGGCAGCAACCGGCCCAATGCCTGGGGCGAGGCGACCCTCTTTCCGGCCTGCGCCAATTGCACGGGGCTCACCTTATTGCCCGTTACCCCACGGGCGGAAAGGTTACCGGCGCCTGAGTCCGGAAGCCGGGCAACGCCCAGGGTATTTCCCAACCCCTGTACAACCGTCGTGCAGATCAGCTGGCTGGCCGGGAAAAAACCGGCAGCTGTCAGTATCCTCGACAATATGGGGCAGATGGTCTATCATTGTCGGATGAGCCGCAGCGCTGGCAACAGCCTGTCGGTCACCTTGCCGCCGGGCCTGGCAGCGGGCAGTTACCGGGTGAAACTGCTGTACGCCAGCTCCGTGGAGGTGCTGCAGCTGATTAAAAAATAGCCGTAAAACCTTAATCTGAAGCCTGATATTATTGCAATACATTGTAAACTAAATGGTTGAAGTTTGTGTGGTCAACCGGTCTGTCGAGCTTCCCGGCGGCAATGCAACGATTGGAGAGGGCCGGATGTCTAACAGCCAGCAGGGAAATGTAGAGGAACGCGCAATCTTTCCTATAATTGCAGTCCAATCTATCCTGTGTATTCGTTCGCTTGACCCAATTATTATTTAAGCCAATAAAAATCAAAACGGTGCAAAAGAGTAAGGTGAATATTTTCTTCTGGAGTGTTTTAGCAGTCTTAGGTATTTCAATGACGGGTTGTTTGAAAACAACCGAGCAGCAGCCACAGGAAGCGAAAGCTTATCTGTCGATCATGCACCTGGCCACCAGGCCAACTGCCGTATCACTGAATGTCTATTTCAACGACCAAAAGGCCAATGACAATGCCTGGCCCGCGGGTGGTGTTTCGCAATTTTACTCGGGCATTACCAAAGGTAATTACCGGATCGATTTTAAGAAAGCAGGTGGCGATAGCCTGGTGACCAGCGTACCGCCCAATTTTTATGATTCCTTGCATTTCTATTCGATCATGTTGTACAACACCGGCACGACTTCGAATGCTGTTGGCTCTTTCCTGGTAGAGGATGATTTTTCCGATCTCACCCTCGACAAAGCATTCTATCGTTTTTGGCATGCCAGCCCTGCGGTCAATGCATTGGGCCCTGTTGATGTATACATCGACAACGTGAAGGTGCAGTCCAATCGTCAATTGGCCGATAACCAATACAGCGATTACTACAATACGTTCCAATTGGGTACGGTAGGTAGTCACGTGGTGGAAGTGAAAAAGGGCGACAGCTCGATTTTCAAGACCAAATCCGACATCGTATTCCAGCAAGGCAATGCCTACACCTTGTACCTGGCAGGATCGCCCGACGGTCAGGGACCAGATGCCCTCAATATCGGCTTCCTCCGGGCTGCCAACTAAGCTGAATTAACTTCTATATATAAAAGGATGCACTGTTGTTAGTGCATCCTTTTTTGTTGCTATAGGTTGGTGCGAAATCCTTATTGATTCACCAGCGATTTTTTAGCAAGGCCCGATCGGCTGTTGAAAGGAGCCTTGGTTCCTTGTAAAAGCTCAGCCACATAACCGGCGCACAACAGGTGAGGGTCAAAGCGGTTGAATTCTTTCGCCAGTACTTGTACATTTTTACGGTACTGCTCGTCGGCGAATACTGCCTCCACACTTTCACGTACCTGGTCGGGTGTCGGTTTTTCGGTTTTCATGTTGACGCCGAGCTTGAAATAACCCACCCGGGCATTGATCTCCAGCTTGCCTTCATGTACACCACCCACCACCAGGGGCAACAAGTGCTGGATGCCCAGCAGCACGCCGCCATAGCCACCATTTGTAACATACACATCGGCATACGGCATCACGTCGTCGAAAGGAATGAAGTCTTCGATGATGATGTTGGGGGCATTGTAGCGGGCCCTGAGTTCCTCCGTTTTGGAGCCGCCGGTCGTGGCGATCACCAGGTGCTTCGAGTTCTTGAAGGCCTCCAGGGTGGGTACGATGATCTTCTCCGGATCTTTCTCCACCGTGCCCTGGGTCACCAGGATCACACGGTCATATTGCTCCAGCCTGGCATCAAACCATCGCGGGGCTTGTTGCGACGACTGGTGGGGCAGTAGTGGACCGAGGAAGCGGATATTGCTGCCCAGGTCACTGCGCTTGTACTCGAATCCCGGTGTACCGCTTTGCAGCAACAGGTTCGATTGACGGGTCAATGCATCAAACACATTGGAGCCGGCTACGTCGATATCATAGTAGTGGAACATTTTACGGAAAGCAGCGTTCGATTTGCGGAAAATGATATTGTCCGCGATGAAACGCATCATATCCTGCTTGCGCCTGCCGAAGAAACTCGTTTCGGGCAGCAGGCCAAGTCCGGCTGGGCCCAGGTCGCGGGAAGTTTCGGTGAGCGGCACGATGCCGATCGCAATCACGGGAATGTTCAGTTGTTTCTTGATCAGCGGAAGGGCGCCAAAGCATACATCGGCGATGACCATATCGAAAGGAAAGGTCTTGTAGATCTCCAGCATATCTTCATAGTATTCCGGAGACCGCAGGATAAAAACATTGATCATATCGAAGTTGAGCTTGGCCACCTGTCCTTTATAGCGGTCACGTTCCGGGAAGATCTGGTCTACCGGACCACCCGAAATGTCGAAAGCGCGTACAAAGGGATAATGGGGAATACCCAACTTATTGATCTTGGGAGCGTAGGTGTTGGAGGAATACCACCTTACATCGTAGCCAATACTTTTGAGGTGCATGGCCAGGCCGGTAAGGGGATTGAAATGTCCGTCGGCAGGCACATTGGCAAACAGGATCTTCTTCCCATTACCCTGCCCGGGGATTCCATACAATTGCTTATTTTCCATAATAACCGGTTTTTAGTTTGTTGCAGCAGCAATATTAAAAACCGGCCACCGGGTTACCAGTGCCGTTTGGAATGAAATGCCCGTTTGGGGTACTCAACCGTCAAAAGAGAAGGTGGGGATTGCCCCGGTGGCCATTCATCCGGCATCACCCCCCAGTGTTTGAACGTGGTAGCGGGACCGCAGCAGGGTAAAAACAGGCTTTAGGCAGTCTGCCTTAAAACTCAAAATCCTTCACCGTTTCATCCTTCAGCATTGCATCCACAAATCGTTCATGATTGGCCTTGCCGCCCTTCACTTTCAGGAAGAAATTGATCTCGTTTCCTTTCTTGGTTCTCCGCTGTTTACTGCATCGCAAATGGTTATCTGCGATCAATTTTTTGTACCGGTCGAGAATCTCCGGGCTACTGTTGCTCACGATCCGGTAATTACGCTCTTTGTGAAAGGTATCGATGATGGGTTCCAGGCGTACAAACAGCGACAGCACGATCAGGGTGCATAGGGTCGTGCCACCTGCCACAAAATACATACCCGAGCCGGTAGCCATCCCGATGGCGGCGGTGGTCCACACGGTAGCAGCAGTCGTAAGACCATTGATACCATTATCGCCTTTAAAGATAACTCCCGCGCCCAGGAAACCGATACCCGTCACGATGGTGGAGGCAATCCGGTCGGTGGTGCCATTGCTTAAAAGTTGCGATACGATACAGAAAAGGCAGGAACCGACGCAAATGAGGGTGAGGGTGCGCAGGCCGGCAGTCTTATCATGGTATTCCCGTTCGGCGCCGATAACGCCGCCCAGGAGGACGGATAGACCAATCCGCCACAGAGCAGTTTCCCAATCAAATAACATGTAACTTATTTTTCTTCGTCTTCGTTTTCTTCGTCTACGCTGTAGGCATTGTTCTCTTCATCTTCTTCACCAGTCGCTTCGTCACGGTCATCGGCTTCACTACCTGGTACATCGAGATCGCTGCCGCTGTACGCGTTGCGAAATCCCTTTTCATTGAGCGGATCTCCCTCCTCGTCGGTGCTGTCGAGGGCAGTCGAGCGGATGATGGCATCTTCTTCCTCGGAAGCGTTTGCTGCGGCATCCCGCAGGGCATTGGCCTCCTCGCTGGACACATTCGTATCACCGCGGTCAGCCCGGATATCTTCGTCTTCCGGATAGTCCAGCACACCAACCCCTTCTTCATCGTCGGAAGAGGCCGTGATATCGGCAAATTCCCGCATCCGGGGCACGTGCACATGTTCCTGGCCAGGTATGTCTTTTACCTCAGGCAGATCCAGGGTGACCTCCTCTCCCTGCATTTTTGCTTCGTCTTCCGGGCTATCGGTAAGGTCTTGTTGGCTGACAGGTTGCTTGGGAGTAGCACCAGGCGAGGTGGCGGGGTTCGACTTTGTCTTTTTCATAACTGCTGAGTTTATAGCAACAACGCGCAAAAATCTTATGCCAATCCATCGAGGATGAACTGCCGGAAGGACTGGAGTTTTTTGGCAATGATCTCGCGGGTAGCAACATCTGTCAGGTTACCACCCTTGTCAAACTTCTTGACGGCTTCATTCACGAGCACTTCCGGCTGATAATGAGGTTTCATGCTCAGGTATTGAAATACGGGTAAAAACGATAGCTGCATGCGAACGGTACCCCACAAACTGATGGTGGCGCCCATGAGGGCGACCGGTTTGTGGCGCAGGGGAGCATCTTCCCCACGCGATGCCCAATCGATGGCATTTTTCAACCCACCGGGAATACCGTAATTGTACTCTGGCGAAGCGATCAGAATGCCGTGCGCCGCTGCCAGCTGTTCCCGTAACCTGACCACGGTGGCCGGCCGATCCGCAACGGCAGGCTTGTCCAGATCGGCGTTGTACAGCGGAAGGTCGTCGATCGCAGCGATGGTCAGCGAAACATCTGGGGGCAACATAGCGGCGGCAGCTTGTAATAGAGCGGTATTGTAAGAGCCTTTGCGCAGGCTGCCGGATAATCCTACCAATTGTATATTCATTCCGGTACTGCTAAAAAAACGATGCCCATGAAGGGGTGGCCGGCACAGCCGGCGATGGCGTCCAGCAAGTTAGAGGCTTCATGACAGAAATATGATCTTAACCATGTTTTTTGGCCGGCTGCCGAATTGCGCTGTAGGGTCGAGGTGAGAGGGGTCAAATGTGTGTATTACACACGACAATTGCTACCTGGAGAACTACTTAAAAATCAATCTAAGAATAAGATTAAAATGTATGATTTTTTAAGGTAGCCATTGGGTCGATTGCTATTTTCCCTATCTTTGAAAGGACCGAATGATTCAGAAGCAACCTTCTTTCTCCGTCAACATTGAGCGCCTGCCATATTAAAAGTTTTCCCGATTTTTTGCCAAACGTTATGCATCTGTACCCCGCGACCGGAAACTTTGTCAGCTAACCACTGCACATGCCAAGTATCCATTCAGTAACCTGATATATCTATAAAATCTGATCGCATGAAAAAGCTACAGTACAACTATCTCCCTACTGACGCAACCAGTACCGGGAAGGCAACAAAGGGAAAAACAACAAAAGAAACTGCGAAGCAAGCCGTTCCGGCACCTCCTACCGAGGAGACGCTCCGCCGACTCAATGCGATCGCCAACGAATACCCATTCTGCGTGTATTTCAAGCAAAGCAGTCTTTCCATTTTGTAAGATTTCAACTGTCCATATGTGTGATACCAGCGGCTTCCTCCGGCTGTGTCTGCATGTGACTATGCAATAGTTTTCGACCCGTACACTCCAGCCTTAGAGGCTGACAACAAAACCAACTGCTACAACTCAAAAGGGCCGTCTCAGCAATGAGACAGCCCTTTTTTGCAGGTGACCCGCTTATCCGGCCCGGAAACTGATCGTATGATCATCATCCACCGGCAGGGATTGAAACCAGAGCCTTACGGGGTAATTGCTTCCGGGGCTATAGTCGAAATAAAAGCGATTGTTGTTGGTCAGCTGAAGTACTTCGGCATCGTTCGCGGTACGGTCGATCGTTTTCGTACCACTCCTCCAACCCCGGTAATGTGCTTCACATACTTTGAACTCGAGGGTCTGCTCCTCCTCATCGAATACTACAGAACCATACATTTTCGTGACCGACTGCAGACCACTGTGATAGCCACCATCGATCAGCACCACGAGCTCTGCATTTTTACCATTGGCGTCAAATTTCAGGTACTGACCAGTCTTGAAACCGGTACCCACATACTTGCCATTGTACGAATCTACCACCACTGTGGCAGAGGCATCGCCATGCACCCAGGCGCCGGCCATACCGGTAGGGGCATTGCTGGCGGGCAGGTCGCAGGATTTACTGTTCTTGTCTTTGTCACAACTATTGAACGTGGCCAGCAGGCTGGCCATCACCACATACACGAGTTTACGCATGACTATACTTTTTAGGCTTGATAGAAATTACGGAGCGAAACTACAACCGGCGATGACCAGCGGTCAACCAGGCACTGGCTGAACTGGGCATTCAGGCTGGTGAATTGTAGGCAGCACAGAGGCATTACCTTTGCTGGCATTGGAAATAGAACGGATATGAAAAGATTGTTACTGGTGGCGCTCGGCTGGATGATCGCGTGGCAGGCCGCAGCCCAATTCAACGATTCAACCCATTACCACATAAAGTATAGTACAACAGGCATCATCAACAAAACGAATGACGCCCGTTCTTTCGTGCTCAACAACGTGCTGGGCTTCCAGGTCAGCAAGGAGCGCTTTACGCTCAACAGCACCAATGCCTGGATCTACGGGCGGCAGGGTAATAACCTCACCAACAACGACTTTACGTCGGCACTCAATGTCGATTACCTCAAGAATAAACAAAAGCTGTATTACTGGGGGCTACTCACCTTTACATCCAGTTACTCGCTCAAGATCGACCACCAGTTTCAGGCAGGTGCGGGACTTGGCTACAACTTCATCAATACCCCCAAGGCCGAGCTGGTCGTGAGCGACGGGTTGCTGTATGAAACCAGTAAGCTCAAGCTGCCAGCGGGAACCGACTTCGACCATCAGACGGTGCGCAATTCCCTGCGGATAAAATACAAATGGCTGCTCACAGATATCATCCAGCTGGATGGATTGCATTTCTGGCAACCATCGCTGGAGCGCATCGATGATTATATCCTGCGGTCTACCAATTCGCTGTCTATCAAATTGCGCAAATGGCTGAGTCTTACCACGGCGCTGACCTACAACAAACTGAGCCTTACCCAACGCGAGAACCTGCTGGTCAACTTTGGTATTACGGCAGAGAAGTTTTTCTGAGGCTCCCAGCCTGGCCGCAACAAAAAGGGCCGGCGCGAAGCCAGCCCTGTATTGCAATTTCCAAATAAAACGCGTGTGCTTATTGCGCTTCCACTTCTGCATAAGAGCTAACAGGCTCACAGGTGCAGATCAGGTTGCGGTCGCCGTGCGTGTTGTTGACACGGGCCACGGAAGGCCAGAACTTATTAGCGCGGATATAAGACAGGGGGAAAGCAGCGGCTTGACGGCTGTAAGCATGCTTCCACTCGTCGGCAGTGATCACGTGCTGGGTATGCGGTGCATTTTTCAGCACATTGTCCTTCTTATCGGCCTTGCCTTCTTCTACAGCGCGGATCTCTTCGCGGATGCTCAGCAGGGCATCGCAGAAGCGGTCCAGCTCAGCTTTATCCTCACTCTCCGTAGGCTCGATCATGATGGTGCCCGGTACGGGGAAGCTCATGGTAGGCGCGTGGAAACCGTAGTCCATCAAACGCTTGGCCACATCTTCCGCTTCGATCTCGGCGCTCTTCTTGAAAGGACGCAGGTCGACGATGAACTCGTGCGCACACTGACCATTGTGGTTGGTGTACAGGATCTCGAACTCTTCCTGCAAACGGGCACGCATATAATTGGCGTTGAGGATCGCGTATTCGGTCGACAGCCTGGTACCTTCCTGACCCAGCATGCGGATATAACCGTAGCTGATGAGCAGGATAGAAGCAGAGCCGTAAGGAGCAGCAGATACAGCGCCTTTGCCTTGCAGCGACACGTGGCCGGGCAGGAAAGGAGCGAGGTGTTGCTTCACACAGATGGGGCCCATGCCGGGACCACCACCACCGTGGGGGATCGCAAAGGTCTTGTGCAGGTTGAGGTGACAAACGTCGGCACCGATGAGGCCGGGAGCAGTAAGACCCACCTGGGCATTCATGTTGGCACCGTCCATATATACCTGGCCACCGTGTTCGTGGATGATGTCGGTGATCTCCTTCACGGTTTCTTCATACACACCGTAAGTAGAAGGATAAGTGATCATGATGCCGGCCAGCTCCTTGCTGTATTGAGCAGCTTTGGCTTTCAGGTCTTCGATATCGATATAACCGTTTTCCAGTGCTTTTACAACTACCACCTTCATGCCGGCCATCACAGCGCTGGCAGGGTTGGTACCGTGTGCGCTGATGGGGATCAGCATCACATTGCGGTGACCTTCGCCACGGCTTTCGAAGTAGTCGCGGATCACGAGCAGACCAGCGTATTCGCCCTGTGCACCACTGTTGGGTTGCAGGCTGCAGGCGTCGAATGCCGTGATCTGGCAGAGGTATTCGCTCAGTTCATCAACGATTTGCTTGTAACCAGCTGTTTGATCCTGGGGCGCAAATGGGTGGATCTTGCTCCAGTGTGCCCAGCTAAGGGGGATCATTTCGGAAGCTGCATTCAACTTCATGGTGCAGGAGCCGAGGGAGATCATGGAGGTATTCAGCGAAAGATCTTTGTTCTCGAGTTGTTTGATGTAACGCATCATCTCCGTCTCACTGTGGTGTGTGTTGAACACAGGGTGGGTGAGGAAGGCTGATGTACGGGTGAGGGTAGAAGGCAGGTGATAAAGACCGGCGTCTTCATTCACGCTGAAGCCAGCTACACTGTGCTCGTTGGGTTGATCGAGCAGTAACAGGATGTCCAGCACGTCGCTGTGGCTGGTGCTCTCATCGAGTGAGATACCCACGAGATTATTGCCATAGTAACGGAAGTTGATGCCTGCTTTTTCAGCTTTCGCTTTGATCGCAGCTTCATCGTCTACTTTGATCACGATGGTATCGAAGAAATTGTCGTGCAATACTTCATAGCCTTCAGCTTCCAGTTCTTCTGCTACGGCATTGGCGAGTACGGTAACGCGCTTTGCGATATCCTTCAGACCATCGGGGCCATGGAATACAGCGTACATCGCCGCCATATTGGCCAGCAGGGCCTGGGCAGTACAGATGTTGGAAGTAGCTTTTTCACGTTTGATGTGTTGCTCACGCGTTTGGAGTGCCATGCGCAGCGCGCGGTCACCCTGGGCGTCGATAGACACACCGATGATACGGCCGGGAATATTGCGTTTGAATTCGTCCTTGGCAGCGAAGAAGGCGGCATGCGGGCCACCGAAGCCGAGGGGTACACCAAAGCGTTGGGCAGAACCACAGGCCACGTCGGCACCCAGTTCACCGGGAGGGGTGAGCAGCGTCAGCGCCAGCAGGTCGGTAGTCATTACGACATAAGCTTCTGCCTCGTGTACGTTATTGATGAAGGCGCGGTAGTCCTCGATAGCGCCTTTGTCGTTGGGGTATTGTACCAGCGCACCAAAGTAAGACTTATCGAAAGTGGCGGTCTTGTAATCACCGAATACGACTTCGATGCCTACAGGAATGGCACGGGTAACGATCACATCCTTGGTTTGCGGGAAAGTATCGTTGTCGATAAAGAATTTGGGACGGGTGATATGGTCGTGGTCGCGGTTGAGGGTGTTGAAGAACATGGTCATGGCCTCGGCAGCGGCGGTTGCTTCATCGAGCAGGGAGGCGTTGGTGAGGGGCAAACCGGTAAGGTCGGCCACCATAGTCTGGAAATTCAGCAGGCTTTCGAGACGGCCTTGTGAAATTTCGGCCTGGTAGGGCGTATACTGGGTATACCAACCTGGATTTTCGAAAACATTGCGGAGGATGACGCTGGGTACGATGTTGTCATAGTAACCCTGGCCGATATAGTTTTTGAAAGTCTTGTTTTTGAGGGAAATTTCTTTCAGTTCCTGCAGGTACTCATGCTCACTGATGCCGGCTGGAATATTCAGTGCCTTGCTCATGCGAATAGCCGGGGGCACCGTTTTGTTGATCAGGGCATCCAGATTGGATTCCCCGATCGTTTTCAGCATTTGCTTCGTTTCGTGGTCGCGGGGGCCAATATGGCGACGGATAAATTCGGAGTTTTGCTTTTCAAACAGACTCATATATAGTTTTATATTTCTTGCTTTATTGATGGGAGCAACCGCGGGGAGGCGATGGAGGTGCAGGGAAAAGACTACCTCGGAATCGACCACAAACCTTTTGGTAACCCTTCTAAAAGGGTGCAAAGTTACGCTGATTATTCCAGACGAACAGGTGTTTGCGCAAACCGTGCATATAATGGGGAAAACCCATTGACGTACAGCCGGATAGGGCTATGCACGGATTACCGGTCAATAGACGCAGCCAATGCCGCAGTCGGTTGCATCGCCCTTCCCGGATCCAGCCAGGGCCCCGGCTGGTTATCCCGATGGATCCTGAAGGCCGCTTTCTGCCCACTGGTTGCCTGCGGTATTTCCCCGGATTGCCTGAATATGGCCTGAACCCCCGTAAAATAAGGCGTTTAGGCAATCCGTAGGCAATAAGTGGGCAATCCGTAGGCAATCCGCAGGCAATAAAGAGCTAATTAAAAGGCAGGAGTGGGGATACCAAATATACTTATATCTATTGATAAACAATTGAGTAGCGTTGGATTGAACGCTGCAGTTATTTTGCGTTTGATTTACACAAAATTAGAAAAGCTCCCCAATGAGGCTTACATTTGTGTCAAACGAACGCAAAATGAGTATCTCCGTAGTTATGCCACCACAGCCCGTCGAATCCGGGCACCGGGTGACCGTATTTCTAGCTGGGTCCATCGAGATGGGAACGGCTGTCGATTGGCAAACGCAGGCAATCGCTTTATTTAACGCTTTGCTGCCGGCGGAGGTACAGGAAGACTGGCTGCTGTTGAATCCGCGCCGCCCCGATTGGGACGCCAGCTGGAAGCAGGATCGGGCTGATCCGCAATTTTATGGGCAGGTAAGCTGGGAGTTGGACGGCCTACGACGAGCCGACCACGTGCTGGTGTATTTCGATCCTGCTACCAAAGCGCCGGTATCCTTGCTCGAGCTCGGCGCCTTCCACCAGAAAGCAGTAGTGGTATGTCCGGATGGTTTTTGGCGCAAAGGTAATGTCGATATCTTCTGCGAGCAGTTTGGCGTGCAGCAGATCAAAGACCTGGCGGCGGCGGTGGAGTATATTGTACAGCAGTGTCAATAAATCAATAAGATTGGTTATATTTAGTTGGTTCTTCAATAATAGACCATTACTACCCCTTTGCATAGACCGTATAATATTCATTGAGCGCTATAAACAAAGCGTTTATCAAAACGGGTATATATGCACAACCTTTTGGAGAATATCCTCGAAACAAAGTCCTTTGCAACACGTGATAGCGGGCCACTGCAAGTTCATTCCGGGATCAGTAAGGGACAATGTGAATTCCTGCAGCAACTCATCCGCGCCAATCAATTCAACAGCTCGGTGGAAGTGGGATTTGCCTTCGGTATTTCAACCCTCGCCATCATTGAAGAAATAGCCCGCAACGGAGGATCCCATACCGTCATCGATAAATATGAATTATCTGCCTGGAAAGGAGCGGGGCTAGACCTTGTAGAGCAGGCCGGTTTTGGCCATGCGCTGCAGTTCCATGAAGAATTTTGCTACATCGTGTTGCCTGAATTGCTGGCAGAAGGAAAAAAGTTCGACTTTGCTTTTATTGACTCGACCAAGCAACTGGATTGGCTGCTGGTTGACTTCTTCTACATTGATAAAATGTTGGCACCAGGGGGCATGGTCGTATTTGATGATGTGACCTGCCCCGGGATTCGTAAGTTACTGCGCTACATAGCACAATTTCCCAGTTACCAGGTGCATGCTACCTTTCCAGGAAACCTGCCACCTAGTCGAAAACGTAAAATAGTAACCGCACTTAAATACCTGCCCTACTCGGAGAAGTACATTAAAGAAAATGTTATCAGAACCGATTTCGACATGGGACTTAACACACACTGTGTAGCACTCAGAAAGAAAGGCGACGACAAGCGGAACTGGGATTGGCACGTAGACTTTTAGTGGGGCCGCCAGCTTACCCCAACCCCATTATTTCCTTATTTCAATCCTTGCCATCCACCACATTGCGCAAATACGAAAAAGCCCGTGGCAATGTTTTCCCGAAGAAGTCCCGTTGCCAGCCCGGCGCCAGGCGATCGATCAACAAGAAGATGGCCAGGCCCTCTTCCTGCGACCAGGAAGCTGATCGCTGCAACAGCCACTCCAGCACTACATCCTGCCGCATGCCCTCAGGAGGGTTGGTTAGCATCAATCGGTATTGCGCCCACATGGCTGAACCTTCCAGCGACAGAAAAATATCATCCAGCGGATCATACCCCGCATACTTACCAATAAAGAAATCCTTTTTACGGCTGGTGGCTGTTGCCAACGCCTGCCGTGCGTACTCCTTACAGCTATCTGCGTCTCGCGTAAATACCGCCTTCCACAACAACGACTTTTCAACCAGGAAGCGCTCTTGATTGCTTGATAACGGGCTGCGCGAACGCCAGGCGCGTAATAAATAACACCAGCCAAAGCAAAAGGGCAATCCGGCTCATAATACTGATTTGTAATATCACCATGGGGTAAGGGGGAACGTTGACGAAGGGTAGGGCCCAGGACGTATGAAGTTAGTCATTTATCGGGACAGGTCCTGTCCACTGACAAACCGCGATGCAGCATGTTGTGAGCTATTTAGTAAGGCATATTGATAGCCGTTAAGTTCAGGCGGTAATGTGCTCGTTGCTAAAGCGTTCAGCAACAAGGGCAACCTAGTTGTTACCATTAATCAAGTTCACAACAACCTGCGTAATGATGTCTTTTTCATCAGGCTTGCTTTCTGCGATCATTAAGGTGAGTGCAACCAGTGTGTTGTCTGCAATCCTCTTGAAACCGTCCTCCCTGTAGAGAATACCATTTTTATCCAGAAACCAAACAAACAGGAAGGCCGCAATCCTTTTATTGCCGTCTGAAAACGAATGATTCTTAACGACAAAGTATAGGAAGTTAGCCGCCTTTTCCTCTACGCTTGGATAAAGGTCCGACCCATCGAAGGATTGGTAGATCGCTGCAATCGAACCTTTAAACGATTCATCCTTTTCATTGCCAAATAACTTGCTACCTCCAAATTTATCTTTCAGGCTGTGAATGGCAGACATGGCTTCATCATAAGTTGCTGTGAATAAGGATCGTTGGCGAATTGCCTCAATAGTTAACGTGCGATGATCGTACCTATCCAACACATCCAAAGCATAGGCGTAATCTGACAGAACCTTTAGTAGCCCGGTGGCTTCTTCTGAAGTTAGGGAGGTGGATTCAACTACATTATTAAGGATGCCGACAGTTCGCTTTAGATTTTTTAATTGCTGAACCTGCTCCTGCAAAAATTTTTCATTCAAAGCATATCCTTGTGTCAGGTAGTCCTTTAATATCTTGTTAGCCCAAATACGGAACTGAGTACCGCGAACGGAATTGACTCTATAGCCAACAGAAATTATAACATCCAGGTTGTAACGGGTGACCTTTCGTTTGATCTCTCTGTTTCCTTCTTTTTGAACTTGTGCAATTTTTGCACAAGTTGATTCCTCCTTTAACTCAGCAGATTTATATATATTTTTTATGTGTTTAGAAATAGAAGTTCGATCTGTTTGAAATAGATCTGTAAGTTGTTGCTGATCAAGCCACACGGTATCAAGCGCTAAAGCTACTTCAATGTTTGTCTGACCATCCGCTGTCTGATATATGACGATTTTACCCTGTTCCATAAGCTTACTCAATGTAAATGTTTTCTACATACGGTGTATGGGAAGATTCGGATGTGGTTTATAGGATAAAGTTTCATGACCTATACTTAACTTGATGCTCCCCCATTATTTCCTTATTTTCGGAAGTAAGCCAACAAAACCCATGCACACCAACAACTGCTTAAACTGCCAGGCCCACCTGCAGCCAGAACAGCGTTTTTGTTCCCAATGTGGTCAGCAAACCGCCATCCACCGGTTTTCTATGCCCCATTTCTTCCATGAATTCTTCCATGCCTTCACACATACTGATAAAGGAATTTTCCACTTGTTGAAATGCCTGGTTACCCGCCCCGGCCTCACCGCCCGTGAATACCTGCACGGCCGGCGCAAAGCCTACTTCAATCCCTTCACCTTCTTCCTGATCGTGATGGCCGTGTATGTACTCGTCGATCCGTTTTTCGTACGGTCCATTCCCGAAGTGCATCCGGATCCTGCCATACTCGCCCGCATACCCACGGCCGAAGGCCGGGAGAACTACATCGGCATACTGCACCGGGCCAACCAGATGCAGTACATCCTGACCGGCAAGGCCAATTTCGTGGCCATGGTAGCCGTACCGCTCATAGCCCTCATCTCCTGGTTGTGCTACTACCGGCGCGGGTTCAATTATGCCGAACACCTCACGGCCAATATGCTGTTTGTGGTATTCGCCAACCTGCTGATGGTGGTGCTGATATTTCCGTTAAAAGCGTTGTTGAAGGATAGCCCACTGGGCTACAGGCTGCCTTTTCTCGGCATGCTATTCCAGATACTCTACCTCTGGTGGTGCTACAATGGTTTTTTCCAGCTACACAGCATAGGAGCACGCACCAGGTCATTCCTGGTAAGCCTCTTCGCGATCGCGTTTTGGTTCATGTTCTCACTCACCATAACAGCAATCTACATCTACCAAAGCTGGGATTTCTATAAATTCTTTGGAAGAATATTCGGCAGTCATTAAGCGCAACGATACTGCGCCCAGCAAACGAACCGCGCGGCCTCGCCGGTTATTTACCGGAAGCTTTTACAGTAACAGGCTCTTCCGGCAAGTTACCAGCCTCTACCTCGCGCAGTTGTTCACTCGTGAGTCGGCTGCCGTCATGGCTCCAGCCGGGAGGGCCAAATACATACCCAAACTTCTCTTTCCAGCCAATATCGGCGCGGTTAACGTCTTTGAAGATACTCTGCCACTCATGAAAGACCACCGTCACCGGCGTTTCCTTCTTGATCGGAGAAGTAAGACCGTACTTGATCGGCTGGTATTCTTCCGCAGGCAATTCGGCCTGGAAGGTGCCAAACAGCTTGTCCCAGATGATCAGGAACATGCCCATGTTCTTATCGAGGTATTTTACATTGGAAGCGTGGTGAACCCGGTGGTGCGAAGGCGTCACGAGCACATGCTCGAGCCAGCCCATTTTACCGATCAGCTCAGTATGAACGAAGATGCCCCAGATCTGCGTGGCCGAATACACGAACACTATATCGACAGGAGAAAATCCCATCAGGGCCAGTGGGATGAAATAAATGAAACGGTACAGCGGCTGAAATACAGAAGAACGGAATCCCACGGTAAAGTTCATGTGCTCCGAAGAATGGTGCGTCACATGCACGGCCCAGAAAAGGCGGACCTCATGGTCAAAGCGGTGTAGCCAGTAGTACAGGAAATCTTCCAGCAATACCAGCATGAACCAATACACCAGCACATGGCTGAAGGAGAAGATCTGGTGCCGGTAGAAATAGTCGAGCACGATGATATAAACACCACGGAATAACAGATCAAGTGCCCCATTCATCAACATCAGGTAGCAATTGACAGCCGTGTCTTTCCACGTATACAATTTACGGTGCCGGTAATTGCTGAGCAATACTTCCAGGCCGATGATGATGAGGTAGATCGGAGTACTGATCAGGATCAGTAACTGTTCGCGTAGTGAATCCATGTGGGGACAAAAGTAAGCAACTGGCGGTAAATGTTTTGCCAAAAACTGCAGACGGGTTGGTACTTATCTTGACCACCGATCATATTGTTACTGAACAACATACAAGGAAATTCTAATAGGACGGCACCCTTTCGCACCCACCTTAATAAAAGCTTAAAACGAAAAGTTTACCCGTGGGGGTTATCGACACTGGCGGGTGGTACCCACATCGGCCTGGACTCCCTGGCCCGCAACTGATCACTGGTAGAGCGGCTGCCGTCATGACTCCACCCGGGAGGGCCAAATACGTACATCCATCGTTGCCAGGCGGTAAGCCCTGGTTGTCGCACGTCGCGCCAGATGGCCGACCATTCATGAAAGATAAGATAGGGAATAGTATCATGCTGCGGCTGCGTGGTGAGCCCATAGCGGATCGCTTCGTACTTGTTATCAGGCAGCTCCTCCTGGAAGGTGCCAAAGAACTTGTCCCAGAAAATGAAAGCAGTTCCCATATTCCGGTCGAGGTATTTGACATTGGAAGCATGGTGTACCCGGTGGTGAGAAGGGGTCACAAAAATATACTCCAGCCAACCCAGCTTGCGCACCTTTTCAGTGTGCGTGAGAATAGCCCATATTTCGGTAATGGAATACATCAATAAGATATCGATAGGCTGAAAGCCGAGCAGGGCGATGGGAATGAAAAACAGGAACCGGTACAGCGGTTCAAGTACACCCGCCCGGAAACCAACCGTAAAATTGAAGTGCTGGGAAGAATGGTGGTTGACATGCACGGCCCAGAACAGGCGACAGGTATGCCCTAGCCGGTGCAGCCAGTAATGCATCATATCGACGAGCAGCAACAGCCCCAGCCAATACAGGAATCCATGACCGGCTTGGAAAAAGCGATACCCGAACGCAAACGTCAGCAGGGCAAAACTGACTCCACGCATCACCAGGTCGACCAGGCCGCCGCAAAGACTGAGGGCAAAATTGTGGAAAGTGTCTCGGGTACGGTAACTATGGGTGTGGTGGAGATTGCTGAGGATGATCTCTACCCCAATGATAATGGCGTATAAAGGGGTGGTGATCAATACCAGTAGCTGCTGTGTAAGGGAGCCCATGCCGTCACCCAATCAAAAAAAGTACCATACAATCCTGCCTGGGTTCAGTAACTTGCGGGCTGGAAACAAAATCTAATCAGATTCTAATCGTGTCATAAATCCCGGGGCTGTATAATTGGCTCCTGTGGAATGATTTAGCGGATGCAGATAAATTTAAACGATAACTGGCAAAAAAAAGCGGCTGCTAATCAAAAGCAGTACAAGCAGTTCCTGAAGCAAGCTGACAAAAACAAAGTGTTGAGACAATTGCCCGAACTGCACGAAGAAGCTTTCAGTAAGGTAGACTGTTTACAGTGTGCTGCCTGCTGTAAGAACTATTCGCCGCGTTTTAAAACGCCCGATATCAAGCGCATCAGCAAACACCTTAGGATGAAGGAAAGTGCCTTTATTGATACTTACCTGCGCCTCGATGAAGATGGAGACTATGTCGTGAAATCATCGCCCTGCCCGTTTCTCGGCAGCGATAATTTTTGTTCGATCTATGAGCAACGTCCCTCCGATTGCGAGCGCTTCCCCTATACGGATGAAGATGTGCTGTTGAAAAGACCGCAACTCACTTTGAAGAATGCCAGCTTTTGCCCGGCCACCTACTACGTGATGGAAAAATTGCTGCAAACAACAGCGAAATAATCCGGAAATCGCCACTACCCATTCAACAACTGGTTCACATTATTTGTATTATCAGCGGATATCATTTTGCTCATAGTAGATTTTTAGACGAGATAAACCCAGAGAGCCCATGCACTTGCCAAACCTGATCATAGATCTCGCCCTGATTTTGGGGGTAGCCGGTATTACTACGCTCATATTCAGAAAACTGAAGCAGCCGGTAGTACTGGGTTATATCCTCGCGGGATTACTGGTCGGTCATAATATTCCCTGGACGCCCACCATCTCCGATGAAAAAAGTGTATCCGTATGGGCAGAGATCGGCGTCGTATTCCTGCTGTTTAGTTTAGGACTGGAGTTCAGCTTCAAAAAACTCATGCGCATCGGAGGTACTGCTTCCATTACCGCGATCGTAGAGATCGCCGGTATGCTGGGCATTGGCTTTCTCGTAGGCCGACTGATGGGATGGTCAACGATGGATAGCTTATTCCTCGGTGGTATCCTGTCTATCTCTTCCACGACCATCATCATACGCGCGTTTGAAGAGCTCGGCATCAAGAGCCAGCGATTCGCGGGCATCGTGTTTGGCGTACTCATCGTAGAAGACCTAGTAGCCATCTTATTGATGGTGATCCTCTCTACCGTTGCAGTAAGCCAGAAATTTGCAGGTGGCGAAATGCTGATATCGTTGATGAAACTGGTTTTCTTCCTGGCCGTCTGGTTCCTCTCCGGCATTTTTATATTGCCCACCTTTCTGCAGAAAGCCCGTAAACTCATGAGTGAAGAAACCTTGCTCATCGTATCGTTGGGGCTTTGCCTGGGCATGGTGGTGCTGGCCACCAATGTTGGTTTTTCGCCGGCACTGGGCGCCTTCGTAATGGGGTCTATCCTTGCAGAAACCACCATGGCCGAAAAGATCGAACACCTCATCAAACCCGTGAAGGACCTTTTCGCAGCTGTCTTTTTCGTGTCTGTCGGAATCATTTTTGATCCTGGTACCATTGTCGAGTACAAATGGCCCGTGTTGATCCTTACAGTAGTGACCATCCTGGGTAAGATACTCAGTACAACGGCGGGCGCTCTATTATCGGGCCAACCCTTGAAGCAGTCCTTGCAATCGGGTATGAGTCTCGCACAGATCGGTGAATTCTCTTTCATCATCGCAGGGCTCGGTCTCACCCTCAATGTAACCAGTGCATTCCTCTATCCAATCGCGGTAGCCATTTCTGCCATCACCACCTTTACGACCCCTTACCTCATCAAGTTCTCCGAGCCCTTGTACAATTTGTTGGAGGCAAAACTGCCCCAACGGTGGAAGGCAGCCATCAATCAATACGGTACCGGTGCCCAAACCATCCAGGCCGAAAGCGACTGGAAGATCGTATTGCGCAATTATATCTCCGTGATGGTGGTCAACTCGGTGATAGTGATCGCCCTCGTATTGCTGTCGGAAAAATTCCTATGGCCGCTGATCAGTGAATATGTTTCCAGTCCAACCCTGTCGTCCGTATTTACCTGTTTCATTACGTTGATTGCCGTAGCACCCTTTCTGTGGGCGCTCGCGATCCGTCGCCCGAATTCTTTTGCGTATGCCAACCTCTGGCTCGATAAAAAATACAACCACGGTCCGCTGGTGATGCTAGAAGTGATCCGCAATATCTTACTGGTATTGCTGGTGGGGTTCCTGGTCGATCGGCTCTTCACAGCCATGGTAGCACTGTTTGCCGTATTGCCGGTGATCATTGTAGTATTGCTGATCTTTTCCCGGAGACTGCAATCCTTTTATTCGCGCATCGAAAAGCGGTTCATGTCCAACCTCAACGAGCGGGAAGGAACCACCAATGGCGTACCCGACCTGTCGCCCTGGGATGCCCACATCGCTTATTTCACCATACCGCCCGAGTCGCCCAATGTGGGCCATACCCTGCAGGAACTCGCCTGGCGCGAACGATATGGTGTGAACATCGCGTCGATCGAAAGAGGTAAGCGCACCGTCTATGCGCCTACCCGCAATGAAAAGATCTTTCCCTACGATAACATATCGGTGATCGGTACCGACGTACAGCTCGAAAAATTCCGCACAGTGGTAGAGATGGAGATCACCGGTATCGATACACAAATTGCCAGGGAAGATATTACGCTCAACAAACTGATCATCGATGAACATACCGACCTGCGCGGTAAATCCATCCGCGGATCGGGCATCCGCGAAACCGTCAATGGATTGGTAGTCGGCATCGAACGCAATGGCGAACGCATCCTCAATCCCGACTCTACCACCATCTTCGAATGGGATGATGTAGTCTGGATCGTGGGCGAACGCAAGCAGTTGCAGAAACTAATGAAGGAATAACGTCTTTACCTTTCTGCCTCGTTGACTCACTGCCTTTCCTAATACTCAAACTTCCGCAGCGACGGCGCCTTGAACCACATCACACCCACGACCAGCAAGGTCATGGCGCCGCCAAAGATCACGGAGGGCACAACGCCCAACAGGCGTGCGGCAAGTCCACTCTCCACCTGGCCGATCTCATTGCTCGAGTTGATGAACATCGAGTTGACAGAAGATACACGCCCGCGCATATTGTCGGGCGTTTTTAATTGCAGGATGGTACCGCGGATCACCACACTGATGCCATCGAGCATACCACTGACCAGTAAGGCAATGAACGAGAGCCAGAATACTTTCGAGAAACCGAAGATGACGATGCACAACCCATAACCCGCCACCACATAGAGTAGCGTAAGGCCCTGTTTTCTTTTGATGGGGAAGAAGGTGAGCGACAGGATCATGATCATGGAGCCGATGTCGGTAGCCGCGTTGAGCCAGCCAAAACCAACCGGACCCACATGCAGAATCTCTGCAGCAAAGAAAGGCAGCAACGCTACTGTACCGCCAAACAATACGGCCAGCATATCCAACAGAAAAGCACCCAGCAGATCTTTCGTATTCCAAACAAACTTCAATCCTTCCTTCACACTCTCCCAGGTCTTCTGCTCCGCATTGGTGTGTTGAATGGGCTTGGGTTTAATAAGCCACACGCAGATCGCTGAAATAGCGAGGTAGCCCATCACGATCGGCAAAGTTTGGGAGTAACCGACATAGGCGATCAGCAAACCAGCCGATCCATGACCTAGCACCGAGCCCGACAACCAGGTGGTAGAACTCCAGGTTACCGCATTGGGCAATAAACTTTTGGGAACCAGTTGCGCGAGGAAGGAACTCGTGGTGGGGCCCGAGAAAGAACGGATGACACCCGTGCAGAAAATAATGAGGTAGATGCCATACTGCACGAAGTGCTTGCCCATATTGGCTTCAACCGATGGGAAATTGATGAACAGCAGCGCGGTCACACACAACAGGTACAAGAGAATGCTGCGGAACAGCAGGTTGCGTTTGTTGCTCTTGTCGACCACATGGCCCGAGTACAAGGCCAGGGAAATAGCCGGAATGGCTTCCGACAACCCCACCAGCGATACCTGCAACGGATCTTTGGTGAGCAGGTAGATCTTCCACAACACCATGGTAGCAACCATGCGCATGGCCATGATGAAGAAAAAGCGTTGAATGATGAAGTAGCGGAATTCGGTGATGCGGACGGCGGCGAATGGACTGTTGAGACTGGGCTGTTCGGTTTCCATGGCCGCAAAAATAAAGCATTCCCCGTTTTTGACCGTTGTGGGTTGGTTAACAGGGGGCAAGATAGGGGCTCACCCGTCCGGGATCGTACAAGACCCTTCAGTCAAAAAAACGGCGACGGCCCATGTCATGACATTTTGCTGAAAACTTGGATTCCCCCTGCACGCGACCGTACATTTGCCCCGTTTTGATCGTTTTGAGCAGCCCCCGCACCCGCACCGTTCCCGTACCCATCCCGTACCGTTCCCGTACCGATCCCGTATAAATAGCTCAATGATTAAAACGAGGCCATTTTCACCAAAAACGGCAGGAGGAGATATGCCTGGGGCCAGCAGCGACGGGTAAAAGAGCGTGTTTTGGAGCAACCGGAAGGTACCGCTCCCTACTCGCTTCCATGCCGCTCCCTACTCGCTCCCATGGAAGTGTAATGAAAATAGCACAACTTTTCTAAATCAATCATTTACGCCTATAAATGAACGGATCGTCATGCAGATGGGTTAGCGGGCAACACATATGATGGCGGAGGCCTGGCAAAAGGTAGTCCCTGGAATGCTCAAAGAGCAGCCGCAAAACAAAGCAGATGATGAGATCAGCCAGGATCTCGGCGGCAAAGGTCGGCAGAAACTATCGGATAAAGCAATCCATCAGGGCAAAGTCAGGTAATGCTGTCCGTAATCGTAGTCCTTTTCCAGCGCATCGGTGATCACCTTGAGGTGTTTTTCATTGCCCAGGAAATCGGCATTGCTAGCATCAACAAACAGTGTTTTAATGTTGTGCTGCTTGATGTAATGCGTATAGGTTTCCTGGATCTTGAACAGGTATTCATCGGGAATAGCCTGCTCGTAAGGACGGTTGCGCTTGCGGATGTTGAACTGCAGCTTGTTGACCGGCGCATGGAGGTAGATGAGGATCTCCGGCTGTGTGATCTGCTGATGGATGATATCGAATAATTTCTGGTAAAGGCGAAACTCCTCTTCGGGCAGGTTTACTTTGGCAAAGAGCAGGCATTTGGTAAACAGGTAATCGGTGACCGTGACGCTCTGAAAGAGGTCTTTGGTATGGATCAGTTCTTTGAGCTGTTTGTAACGTTCCGCCATAAAGAACAATTCGAGCGGAAAAGCGTACTGCGTTGGATTCTCGTAAAATTTGCTGAGAAACGGATTGTCTGCAAAAGCTTCCAGGATCAGGCGGGCATTGTATTTTTTAGCCAGCAAATGCGATAGGGTGGTTTTACCCGCCCCGATATTGCCCTCGATAGTAATAAAGTGATAATTCATAAATAAGTGCGGGAATCGTCAACGCCTGCCAAAATAAAGGAAATGGACACAGACCCCGGCATGCTGAAGGCAATTTGTGGAAAAGTTAGATCCCAAATAATTTCACGGGCAGTTCGTCCGGGCAGTCGGTCAGCAATTCGCAGATGGTTTGGTGCAACAGGGGATGGAGGAAGCCGGGTGCAATCTCTGCCAGTGGTACCAGCGCAAACCGCCGGTTTTGCACTTCAGGGTGGGGGACCGTCAGTTGCGGTAGATCGATGACGGCATCATTAAAAAAGATAATATCGATATCGATCACCCGGGGGCCGTAACGTTCCTCCCGGATGCGGCCAAGGGATGTTTCCACGTCCAGCACGGCTTGCAGCAGGTTTTCGGCCGGTAAGGCCGTCTCGATGGCCAGGGCCTGGTTGAGGAAGGCCTGCTGGTCCGTTTTACCCCAGGCGGCCGTTTCGTACACCGACGATTGGCGGATCACCCTTCCACAGCGTTCGTCGATGGCTTTTACAGCCTGTTGCAGGTTTAGGGGCCTGTTTCCCACGTTGCCGCCTATCAGTAAATACGCTTTATTCATATATTGCACAATCCCGAAGGGGCAAATATCTTTGAATTTTGTATTAAAATCAATTAGTTGATGAATAGCTTCCTGAAAATATTCCTGGCTTCCCTCGCTGCGCTTTTTCTGTTTACGGTGATCATGTTCTTCATCACCATGGGCTTTGTGTCGGGGTTAACAGCGCAGAAGAAAGAAACGACCGGCGAAAAGGCCGTCCTGGTACTCGACCTGTCGCAAACTTTCTCCGAGGTGAAGAAAGAGAACCCATTGGCAGGCTTTGGTGGTGGAGATCAATATTCACTGCCTTCGCTCTATGAAACCGTACGGCTGATCCGCTACGCCAAAACCGATTCCTCCGTAAAAGGCATCTATATCAAGGCCGGCGGCAATGGCAATGGATTTGGTGCCAGCGACGAGCTGCGCAACGTACTGCTCGATTTCAAATCCAGCGGCAAGTTCATTTACGCCTACGCCGATGTGATCACCCAGAATGCCTATCACGTCGCCAATGTGGCCGATAAGATCTACTGCAATCCCAAAGGTGGCCTCGACTGGCACGGTATGTCGATGCAGATGGTTTACCTGAAGGGCACGCTGGAAAAACTGGAGATAGAACCGCAGATCTTTTTCGCCGGCAAATTCAAAAGCGCCACCGAGCCTTTCCGCGAAGAAAAGATGACCGACGCCAACCGCCTTCAGTCTACAGTCATCCTCAATGACCTCTATGGTCATTTCCTGCAGCAGGCTTCCAACACCCGCAAGATCGATACCGCCACCTTGCACCAGTATGCCAATGAAAACAGCGTTCGCTACGCACAGAATGCGCTCGACCTGAAACTCGTCGACGGACTGAAATACGACGATGAAGTGAAGGATGAGATCAAGGAACGCCTCAAGGTGAGCAAATACGATAAGATCAATTTCATCACAGCCGGGAAATATGCAGCGGCAGTCGATTATAAATCCACCGGCGAAAAGAAGATTGCCGTGATCTATGCAGAAGGCGATATTGTCGATGGCAAGGGCGACCAGGAAAATATCGGCGGCGATACCTACCGCAACCTGGTCCGCAAAGCACGCCTCGATACTGAAGTGAAGGCGATTGTGATCCGTGTCAACTCAGGCGGTGGCAGCGCCATGGCCAGTGAGAACATCTGGCGCGAGATCAAGATGGCGCGGGAAGACAAACCCGTCGTCGTGAGCTTTGGTGATGTGGCGGCCTCCGGCGGCTATTATATGTCCTGTAATGCCGACAGCATCTTTGCGCAACCCAATACCATCACCGGTTCTATCGGCGTATTCTCCCTGTTGCCCAATATGCAGAACTTCTTCAAGAACAAACTGGGCATGACCTTCGATGGGGTAAAGACCTCCCCCGATGCCGACCAACTGTCGGTGGCCAAGCCACTTACCCCTGCACAACGCCAGTACTTCCAGAATGATGTCGATACGATCTACCATACCTTCAAACAACGGGTGGCCGACGGTCGTAAAAAGAGCCTGGAGTTTGTAGACAGCATTGGCCAGGGCCGCATCTGGAGTGGTACCCGCGCCCTGGAACTGGGACTGGTCGACCGCCTGGGTGGCCTTGATGACGCCATCGAATGTGCCGCCAAACTGGCCCGCATATCGGGATATGGTCTGAAAGAATTCCCCGAGGCACGCAGCCTGTTCGAACGGATCTTTGGCGACTACCAGCAAAACGCCAAACAATCGGCTATCCGGGAAGAACTGGGTGCCAGCGGCATCAAGACCTACAATACCCTCAAGCGGGCTAAAGCCCTGGTGGGCGTTACACAAACCAGGTTACCCTTTGAATTTACCATCGAATAACAAGTTTTCCCGTTGTAAGCCATAGCTTTGCTGCTCATTTAACCAGTCGATCCCCATGCCGCAACCTTATAGTCAGTTCCGGGCAATGCTGGCCATCACCAGGGCCAGCCTGAAAGGTATTTTCAGAAGTCCCAGCGCTGTAACGTTCAGTCTTTTCTTCCCAATGATCTTCATCCTCGTGTTTGGGTTCATTGGCGGTGGAGGCGGCATTAACGTGCGGATCGCTTTCGATCCAAAGGCAGATACGACAGCGCCTATGTACCAGTCTATCAAACAGGCACCGGGCATTCGCATCGTCGACAAACCCGAAAAGGAACTACTGGAAGACCTGGAAAAAGGGCGCATCGCAGCCATCCTCAATATTCAACCCAGCAAGGACAGCCTGTCGCTATACAAACTCACCTTTAAAAGCTCGGGAGCGGTGAATCCGCAGAACCTGGCGGTGATGCGTTCGATCTTTGAATCGAACGTACGGGCTGCCGACCAAAAGGTCTATGGCAAGCAAAAGACATTGGTAGAGATTGATAAGCAAACAGAGATGATCCCCGGACGTATCTACCGCCAGATCGATTTCATCTTACCCGGTCAGTTGGGCTTCTCCCTGATGAGCGCCGGTGTGTTCGGCGTAGCCTTTGTATTCTTCAATATGCGGCAAACACTGGTATTGAAACGGTTCTTTGCTACGCCCATTAAGCGTACCTATATCGTACTGGGCGAAGGATTTGCCCGCTTGTTCTTCGGGATGATTACGGCCATCGTAATCCTGCTCGTGGGGCATTTCATTTTCCATTTCACCCTGATACACGGGGTATTGACCATCCTGGAGATCCTGGTACTGAGTGCCATCGGGCTATTGGTATTCCTGGGCTTCGGGTTCATCGTCAGCAGTGTAGCGAAAAACGAAAGTGTGATCCCGTTGATGGCCAATATGTTCACCTTGCCCCAGTTCCTGCTGGCCGGTACTTTCTTTTCCATCGATAATTTCCCTTCCTGGCTGCAGCCGCTGTGCCGCATCCTGCCACTGACCCATATGAACAATGCCATGCGCAACATTGCCTTCGAAGGCGCCCACCTCACCGATTGTGGACTCGAGATTGGCGTACTGGTGCTGTGGGGCATAGGCGTTTATGCAGTGGCCGTCAAAGTATTCAAATGGGAGTAATTCCCGCTACTAAATATCCAATATGCGATTTGTAAAGTTAGGCCTGATCAGTATCGTCGGTTTGTTTATCGTGATCTTTGCGATCTCCCTGCTGATACCGGGTGAAATCCGGGTGTCGAGGGCCGTGAACATCATAGCGCCGAAAGACAGTATTCATGACCGCCTGGCTGACCTGCGGCACTGGAAACAGTGGAATGCGCTCACCAATGTCGCCGGTGTGCTCAACCAGCAATATGCGGCGAATACCATTACGAGCGACGAGCTTACCGTGAAGCTCCGGGAAGCCCGGGCCGATTCCATCACCACAACCTGGCAGCAAAAAGAAGGCCGTACCATCGAGAGCGGATTCAACCTGCATACCGTTGATAACACCACTGTGGTTCAATGGTATTTCGACTTTCACCTCAAATGGTACCCCTGGGAAAAATTTGGTAGCATCATTTTTGATAAGCAATTAGGGCCGCCGATGGAGCAATCGCTGGCAGAACTCAAAAAGTTGCTGGAACAAGCTCCCTGATACCTTACATTCACGTTCACTAATAAACACGTTTATATGAAAAAGCTATTATTCCTTTCTGCGATTGTTGCCCTGGCAACTTCCACTACGCTGGCTCAGAATGCCAAGCCAAGTCCCCCGGCTACGGTGACCGAAACTACCACCAAGGGTACCACCATTACGATCAATTACAGCCAGCCTGCCCTGAAAGGCCGCAGTGTTGGTAAAGAAGTAGCGCCTTATGGCAAAGTGTGGAGAGCAGGCGCCAACGAGCCTACCACCATCGAAGTGAGCAAAGACGTAAAAGTAAATGGCAACGCACTGCCCGCTGGTAAATACAGCCTCTGGGCCCTTCCCGGCGAAAGCGAATGGGAAGTGATCATCAATAAAGAAGTACCTCGTTGGGGAACTATGTACCCCGAAGGCAAAGATGCTTTCCGTGTAAAAGTTAAGCCCACCAAAGCACCCGCTACGACTGAGCGTATGACCTTCACCATCAGCAAAGCTGGTAAGGTGGCGTTGCTGTGGGGCGATACTGAAGTAGCATTCAATGTAGAATAATTGCCTTTTAATGCACGGGCCAATGGCTCCGCTGCACAACATACAATCCTGGTTATAGCAAAACAGGAGGCGGCCTTTCGGGGCCGCTTTTTTTATGCGGATAAGTTGCCCCGCTTTGCTGCATAACCAGTTGATCTACCTATACCGTAGGTATGATCCGGAAAGTTTATCTTTAATAAAACAGTGTGACATGGCAATAGTAGATCAACTGGCGTCATCGCTGGGCCAGCGTGATGAAGCACCCAATACGGCATTGGCAGCCCGTATTGTTAAAGAACAGGACAAAGAAGCGGTTGAAGAGCTGGTAGCGTTGCTGCAACACAAAAGCAAGGACGTCCAGAGCGACAGCATCAAAGTATTGTATGAAGTAGGGGAACAGCGCCCCGCACTGATTGCCGCTTATACCCCTGTGTTCATTGACCTGCTGTCGCACAAGAACAACCGCCTGCAATGGGGGGCCATGACTGCCCTCGATGCCGTAGCGACAGAAAAACCAGCCCTCGTACACAAGGCCTTACCCCAAATACTACAGGCAGCTGATAAGGGCTCCGTCATCACGAAAGACCATGCTGTCAACATATTGATCAAACTCAGTGCGCAGAAAGCGTATCAGCAAGACACATTTTCCCTGTTGCTCGAACAATTGGCAGGTTGTGCCACCAACCAGTTACCCATGTATGCCGAAAGAGCCTTGCCCGTCATCTCCCCCGGCAATCGACCAGCTTTTGTGGCAACCCTCACCAAAAGATTGCCCGACATCGACAAAGAAAGCAGGCGCAAAAGAGTGGAGCAGGTGATCAAAAAGCTTAGCAAACAAGGCTAACCAGCTACACTTAATATTTAAGTAACATCGGGTTGTGGCGCGTTCATTATTTTTAAGCATGAACCTGACCCTACCCCTCCGCTGCAGTTTTGTACTGTTTATACTGCTTGCAATGTCAGCCCCACCAGCCAATGCCCAATCGGATATCCGGATCGGAAAGATCAAAGCCAACCATGTCGACAAACAAAAAAAGAAACAGGGAGACTGGATCTTTTTCGATGAGGAGGGCAATATCGCGGTCAGTTGCCTGTACAAAGATGATGTGGTGGTAGGTCCGATCGTTTATTACAAGAGTACATATCTGTCGGTTACCCAAATGCACCGGTATTAGATCTTATAGCCCAATACCACAGGCTCACCTGCCTGGATGGCATGGTGGCTGTAAGTGGTCAGTTCAACGGCGGAGATCACCCGCACGGCAAAGCCTGCAGCAGTTAGCCGTTCTACGTAGTCGTCGAGGGTGTAGATCCTGACATGGTCTCTTTGTCCAAATAACCTGGCTTGCTGGATAGGGTCTGCGATCGTCGGCTCTTCAATCGTAGCCGGTAGGCTTTGAGACCAGGGCGCCTGCAAAATCGCGACACCCTGTTGCTGCAGCACCCGGTATATTTCCCGCATCGCTTTCCGGTCATCGGGGATGTGCTCCAAAATATGATTGGCGATGATGATGTCGAAGCTGTTATCTGCAAACTGAAGTTGTGTTGCGTCTGCAAATGTGATCGATTTGTCGATGGACTTATAAAATCCCGGTTCGATATCTACGGTAGTCACCATGGATCGCCGGGAGAGATTGGCGAATAATTGTTTTTCGGGTGAAAAGTGCAGCACTCTTTTGTGGTTGCTGTCGAGGTAATGGTCCAACACCACTTTTACCAGCCTGTCACGATTCTTACTCAGGCAACGTGGGCAATATACGTGTTCCCCAAAGCCTGCAATGACCTTCTGGCCATAGATAACCGGGGCGATGTCGTTAGACGGATATTCGGGTACGAATTGACTGTAGGAGGCGCCACAGAAATTGCAGGTAAATCCACTACCGCTGTATTTGCGGTATAGGATCCGGTACCGCAGGTTGGTCAGCTGTAACCGCGTATTCCTGTACAGTGATTGCAATGGATGGTACCACCCAATTTGTTTGAGCAGTTGCTTGGCTTTTTCTTTCATGATTAGCTGTAGGGAGGCAAGATACTATATTTTGGGGCTTCGCTTTTACCTATACGCTTCTCGCCTGGAAAGTCGCAACGATGGCTGTAACCACTTCATATACCTGGTTCAATTCGGCTTCCGTAATACAATAGGGCGGCATGAGGTATACCGTATTGCCCAACGGACGCAGGTACACGCCTTTGGATAGCGCCATCACCGTGATCTCCCGGCTGATATGGTTGAGGTATTCATCTTTTCCCTGGACCAGCTCAAACGCCAACAGGGTTCCCCGGCAACGGATATTTTTGGTAGCAGCGGGAAACAGGCTACCCAGGGTAGCTGCAAAAGCCTGGTGTTGCGCCGAAATGCGCTGAATGCGTTGTTGGCAGTCGTCTTCCTGCAATAGGTCGAGGCTCGCCAGTGCGGCGGCACAGGCCAGGGGGTTGGCCGTAAAAGAATGGCCATGAAAAAAGGTCTTCAGTTTATCCTCTTCGAGAAAGGCTTCATAGATCTCCTGGGTACAGGCCGTTACCCCAAGGGCCATCGTACCGCCGGTCAGTCCTTTTGAAAGACAAACGATATCAGGTTGCTCCGTCAGGTAGTCGGAGGCAAACAGGCGGCCGGTACGGCCAAACCCCGTCATCACCTCATCGGCAATGCAAATCACGCCGTGCGCATGGCATTGCTGCAGGAAGGCATCCAGGGCCGACGGTTCATACATCAACATGCCACCGGCACCCTGCACCAGGGGTTCGTAGATCACACAGGCCACCTCGTTCCAGTTCAGGTCCTGCAACACGTCGGCCGTTCGGGCAATATCCACGAATTGCACCTCAAACAACTTCTCCTGGAAGGCAAGGGTAAAAACACTGCGTTCGCTGACACTCATCGCGCCAAACGTATCGCCGTGGTACGAATGATTGAAAGCAAGGATTTTTTTTCGATGCTGAATGCCTTTATTCCACCAATATTGCAGCGCCATTTTGAGCGCCACTTCCGTGGCGGTCGATCCGTTGTCGGAGTAAAAAATACGGGAAAACTCTCCCGGCAATACCTTTAACAGCCTTTCTGCCAGTAAAACGGCTGGTTCGTGGGTGAATCCGGCGAAGATGACCTGTTCCAGGGTCAGTGCCTGTTTATAGATCTTTTCTGCAATGTATGGGTGGGCATGGCCGTGCAGGGTAACCCACCAGCTGGAAATGGCATCGAGGTAGGCGTTGCCTTCATCGTCAAATATGTAGGTTCCATCACCTTTTACTATGGGAATTGGATCAGGCATGTACTTTTGTGGCGTGTAAGGATGCCAGATTACTTGCTTGTCCCTGATTCTCAATGAATTTGCCATGAAGTAAAGGTAAGGGACCAGGCTGGCGCGGCAAAAAAGAGCCCGGGGTGCAACGTCCGGGGATTGTAAATTGTCAAGTGGTGTACGAAAATGGATTATAACAGGCTGGTTAAAGATTGTATAAAGGGGCGAGCGGATGCCCAGCGACAACTCTACGAGCATTTTGCCGAAGGGATGTTGGGTATCTGCTATCGATATACAAAGTCGATGACCGATGCCGAAGATGTGTTGCAGGAAGGATTTATCAAAGTTTTCAAGCACCTGGATCAGTACAAGGCAGAGGGCGAACTGGGAGGATGGATCCGGCGCATCATGGTCAATACGGCCCTCAATTACCTCAAAAAGAACAGTCGCTACCAGACCGACCTGGCTTATTTCGACACGAGCCTGCATCCTGTATCATCAGACAATCCGGAGGTGAAATTACTGGCCAAGGACCTGGCCGAACTGATACGACAATTACCGACAGGTTATCAAACAATATTCAACCTCCACGCCGTGGAGGGTTTTTCACATGTAGAGATCGGAAAGATGCTCGGTATCAACGAAGGCACTTCCCGTTCACAATATGCCCGTGCCCGTGCTTTGCTCATCACCTGGTTGAGAAAGCAAAACATGGAAACCAAAAATGAAACGTATGTCCGACCATGATTTTGAGAAACAAGTTCAGCTGCGGCTGGAGCAACTGAAGTTGCGTCCTTCCACCGCAGTGTGGGCAGAGGTGGAGCGAAATATCCGCCTCCAAAAGCGCCGCCGCCGGTTATTGATCTGGCTGCCTGCTGCTCTTTTGGTAATGATTGCCGGAGGCTACCTCGCCCTGCAGCAAACAACCCGGCATGATGCGTCGCCAGCGATGACGGCACAAACCGTGGAAACCACGCAACCCGCCAACACACCTGTTTCACCAAATCAAATACCATCGACCGATAATTCTACTTCTACACCAACCGATCAAACGGTACCCGATAATAATACCGCCACGACTGCAGCGCCAGAGACCGTGACTGCCCCTGCTGCCACCGGCCCGTCCAGCAATGGTACATCCGCAGTGGCCGATACAAAATCAGCCAAACAGCCTGTTCGTGCGCCCGAAGCCGATGATCACGTTGCCACGCACCAGCAGTTCGCCACCGTTCGCCCCGCCCGTAACAACAAGAACAACCATACCGCGAAGAACAATAAACATCGCCAGCAAAGCAACGACAAAGACCTGGCCGGCCGCAAACCATCCGCAGCCGCCAGCTTATCTGGTGTGAACGTTCCTGCACCAGTGACGAAGCAGGTCGACCAGGATATAGACAAAACAGCACACACGGATTCCACCCTGACCGCTGCAGTGCCTGCTACGGATACAGACCTTGCACAGGCAACGATCACCGACAGCACCCGTACCGATAGTGCTACGACCACAGCGGCCGTTACGCCTGCTGCCAAAACACCGGTTGTCGCCAAAGCAACACCTGTTCAACGTAAGCAGGAAAGCAATAAAGAATCGAAATGGCAATTCGGGGTTACCGCCGAAGGGGGTGCTTCCGGCGTCAGTTCAGATGGTCTCTTTGGATTCCTGGAAAAGGAAGCAGCAGTGCCCGATCTGGCAGCTGCGCCCAATTACAACAGTATAGGGAATAGCCAGGCCTTCGCCCCGCAGTTTCCCCGCCCACCCGTCAACAGAGCTTCTTCCCTGTCCATGGGGCCGTCATTCTCGATCGGTGCCTTTGCACAGCGTAAGCTGAGTAACCGGTTGAGCCTTTCAGCGGGTCTTCAGTATACCTTGCTCACCGCCCGCCAGGTAGTAGGTAACAAGATTAACAATGACCGCACGGTCAACCAGGCGCCGGCCTCCTCCCGGTTGGTAAACTCTTATTACGACAATTCTGCGTCCACTACCAATAAGTACACCAATAAGTATCATTACCTCGAACTGCCTGTCACCTTGCACGCACAACTCAATGAGGGCAGGCATCTGCCTTTTGGGGTAGATGTAGGCCTCTCGGCCATGCACTTATTAAGCACCACGGCGCTGCACTATGATGGCATCGGTAATGTTTACTATAAGGATGATGCCCTCTTCAATAAAACGCAATGGACAGCTTCTGCCGGTTTCTACCTGAAGTTGTTTAATCAGACCAATTACCCGGTATCACTGGGACCCGTAATGCGCTACAATATGACACCCATGCTGGTGAAAGATTTCTCCACCGGTCAGCACCAGTGGTCTGTAGGGCTGCGGGCCAGGGTATTGCTGAAAAAATAGGGTATAGGCAACGGTTGTAAACATTCTGCTGTCAGATAAGAAACCCTTTTTTTATGACCAGGATTAACCAACGCTTGCTGCTATGGATAGCTTCAGCCGTGCTCACCATTACCTTGGGTGGCTGTTTGAAGGACAATTGTAAACGTACCTATACACTTTACTTACCCGTATACAGAACCGTTGCGGAGGTGAGGGCGCAAATGAAAAGCGGTACACCCCAGGAGGTGAAAGCGCCTGGCAAGCTCTATATCTACAATAACTATATCTTCCTCAACGAGCAGCAGAAAGGTATACATATCATTGACAATACCAATCCTGCCGCACCCAGGAACATCGCATTCATCAATATCCCGGGCAACGCAGATCTCGCCGTAAAGGGTAATATCCTGTATGCAGATGCGTATACAGACCTGGTGGCCTTCGATATCTCCAATCCCCAGGCAGTAGTAGCTAAAACGTTCGTAGATGGCGTATTCCCCCACAGGGCCATGTACTACTATATAAGGGGCAATGGCAACCCCGATTCTGCGAAGGTGGTAGCCGAGTGGGTCAAGCGCGATACCACCGTCGATTGCGAAACCTACGAAAGGTTGTATTCAAGCTTCTACCTGGCCAATGCTGCCGATAAATCTGGTAGCTATGCATCACCGAATGTAGGTGGCCGTGGTGGCTCGATGGCACGGTTTACCCTCATGAACAATTTCCTGTACACGGTGTCGAACAGCGATCTCAATTCGTTTGATATTTCCACAGCCCTGTCTCCCAAATTGGTATCGAAGAAAAACCTGAACAACTGGGGTATCGAAACCATCTTCCCCTTCAGGGATAAATTATTCATCGGCTCCACAACCGGCATGTACATCTTTAATGTCAATTCGCCTGCTTCGCCGGAGCAGCAGGGAACTTTCTCGCACGTTCGAAGCTGCGATCCGGTGATTGCCGACGACAACTATGCCTACGTAACACTCCGGTCCGGCACTGCCTGCCAGGGCTTTACCAATCAACTGGAAGTATTGAACATCACAAACCCGTCGAGCCCCGCATTGGTCAAGACCTACCCAATGACCAATCCTCACGGCTTGTCCAAAGACAATCAGTTCTTGTTCATTTGCGATGGTAGTGACGGTGTCAAGGTATACGACGCCGCAAACGTCAACGATCTCAAACTGTTGAAAAAGATCGACGGTATCAATGCTTATGATGTCATTGCTTACAACAACCGCGCGATTGTGGTAGGTGATGACGGTTTATACCAGTTCAGCTACGCCAATGTCAATAACATCAAATTGTTGAGTAAGATCACCCTGCAAAAGGACTAATCATCACATGCTGAAACAAACTATTTTACTACTGTTCATAGCAGGCTGCTGTACCAAAGCAGTCCATGCCCAGGAGGCAGCTGCTGCCGGTACATCCGGTAAACTAAAGAACTGGGGTTTCAATTCCATCAACCTGGTGGGAGGTGCAGCTGGGGAGAACAATAGCGACTTTACCTTGCAAACGATCAATGGTGTGCGCTACAAGACCTGGTTCCTGGGCCTCGGGGCAGGCCTGGATGCCTACCAGGATAAGACCTATCCCCTCTTTGCCTCCCTGCGCAAAAGCCTGTTTCGCAAAAGGAATACGCCCTTTGTGTACGCGGGTGGTGGTATGCAGGTTATGGGTGAAAAAGATCTTACAGAAAAAGAGGGCGGCTGGAACTGGCACCTGTATGATGCCGGTGGTTATTACGAAGCAGGTATCGGATATTATGTCGGTATTGGTAAAAAGGGGGCCGTATCGATGTCGGTCGGCTACACCAGGAAGGATTATGAAAAGACTACCGCGTCAGGCGTATATGCCTATCAGCTGAATCGCTATGCTATGCAGCTGGGGTATAGATTCTGATCGTAGATATTATTCGTCGCCGCTTTTTTGTCGCAATGTTAAACCCCGGGAAACACGGTTAATGGCCTCCGCCATTCTGTCGACCCGGGTTTCTTCTTTTTTAGCGGCATAGATCCAGTCGATGTATAGCTTTTGCTCACCTTCAGGCAGGGCAAAAAAAGCTTTGTGGGCACGCGGTTCATCCCGCAGACAGTCCAGCAATTCTTCCGGTATGTCGAGGGGAGCGTCATGCGCAAACAGAACAAGTTTTACGGAGTCGCCTTCTCCCTTTTTGATCTCCTTACGGATGGCCGCTTTTACCGGCATGAACATAGCGCCATTCGCCATGGGCATCAGGTTCAATGCCTTGATTTCGTAGGTGTCGATGAAGCCACGCACTTGCACCACGCCCCGCTTACCGCGTTGCTCACGGGTGATCTCTTTGATCACGATATAAGTCCAGCCACCCTTGCCGGGCATCCTTTGCAGGATATACTTTTTATTGACCAGGGGTTTCTCCATCAAAACTGTTTTGTACAAACGATAAGTTACGTTGAATGCCCTGGAATTTGGAGCGCTTCAGGGGCGAGTGGCGGAATATTTTCCGGAAGGCGTCTTCGGTCATAGCCTGCCATTCGGACGTGGTAAAGTTGAGGAGTTCGGGTATAGGTTCAAATTCCGCTTCCCGGGTAGGAGAGGAGAACCGGTTCCAGGGACATACATCCTGGCAGGTATCGCAGCCAAAGAACCAGTTGTCAAACTTATCCTTCATCTCGGCAGGAAGCAGTTTGTCTTTCAGTTCGATGGTAAAGTAGGAGATACATTTACTACCATCAACCACCTTGTTCTCGAGGATGGCATCGGTAGGGCAGGCATCGATGCATTTGCGGCAGGTACCACAAAAATCTTTGGCAAAGGGGTCGTCGTACTGCAACGGAAGGTCCGTGATCAGGGTGGCAATGAAGAAAAATGAACCGGCTTGTTTGGTCAGCAGGTTGCCATTGCGGCCAATCCAGCCCAGGCCACTGCGCTGGGCCCAGGTCCTTTCCAGCACGGGGGCCGAATCGACGAATCCCCGGCCCTGTACCTCGCCGATCGATTCGCGCAGAAGGGCGAGGAAATGATTGAGCTTGGCCCTGATCACTTCGTGATAATCTTTTCCGTAAGCATATTTGGCTACCTGCAGCGAGTCGGGGTCCTGTTGCTGGTTGGGGTAATAATTGAGCAACAACGTGATGACCGATTGCGCCCCGGGTACCAGCTTGGTGGGGTCGATGCGCAACTCGAAATGGTTTTCCATATACGCCATGGCGCCGTGCATGCCCTTGTGCAGCCATTGCTCCAGGCGGCGGGCATCCTCATCGAGCCGCTGCGCCCTGGCTATACCACAATAGTCGAACCCCAGCCTGGCGGCCAGTGTTTTAACGGTCGTAGTATGTTGGGCAATGCTGTTCATGGTAATGTTTGCACGGACCTCGGTGTATCCGGACGCAATTTAGCCAAGAAAAACGGGATGACCGTAGACACGACTTTTGGTTAAATAGTATCAAATTGTCGATGATCGGAGCCATGGGCCTCTTTATTGCCGCCAAATCCTTTCCTGCTGCCGATAAATTACCTAAATTGGCTACCCGATAGAAAATGTAAACTAATCAAACAGCGATTGTGAAATACTTACTTGGTGTAGACGTAGGCTCCTCTTCCGTAAAAACCGCCCTGATAGAAATAGCCAATGGAAAGATAGCCGCTACGGCTTTTTCCCCTTCCGAAGAAATGCCCATCGATGCGCCCCAGGCCGGCTTTGCCGAGCAGGACCCTGATCGTTGGTGGCTGGAACTACAAAACTCCCTCAACAAGATGCGCCAGCAGGTCGCCTTTCGGGGCGATGAGGTCGCCGCCATCGGCATCTCTTACCAGATGCATGGCCTGGTATGTGTAGACAAGGCAGGCAAACCCTTACGCCCCTCCATCATCTGGTGCGATGGCCGCGCGGTAGGGTATGGCAACAAAGCCTTCCATGACCTGGGAGAAGATTTCTGTCTCTCAAATTTCCTCAACTCACCCGGCAATTTTACCGCCTCCAAACTGAAATGGGTACGGGAAAATCAGCCCGACCTGTATAAAAAGATCGATAAGATCATGTTGCCCGGCGATTACATCGCCTTGCGCATGACGGGCGAAGCCACCACCACCGTTTCTGGTTTGTCGGAAGGTATTCTCTGGAACTTCCCCCAGAAAGCCATTGCCCGTGATCTGCTGAACTATTATGGTATCGATGAAAGCCTGTTATCGACCATCGTACCAACGTTTGGCGAACAAGGCCGCCTCACCGCCGAAGCAGCAGGTATATTGGGTCTGCAAGCTGGCACACCGGTCAGTTACCGTGCCGGCGATCAACCCAACAATGCCTATTCCCTCAATGTACTGCAACCCGGCGAGGTAGCTGCTACGGCAGGCACTTCGGGCGTTGTGTATGGTGTTACCGACAAGGTCGAGTATGATCCCTTGTCGCGCGTGAACACCTTTGTACATGTTACCCATACGGAAGAAATGCCCCGTTATGGCATCCTGCTCTGTGTGAATGGAACCGGTATCCTCAACAGCTGGCTACGCAAGAACTTCTTCGGTAATGCCTCCTATAGCGATATGAATGCAGAAGCCGCGGCGATAGCTCCCGGGGCAGATGGCCTGCAATTCTTCCCCTTCGGCAATGGCGCCGAGCGGGTATTGGAGAACAAGGATCCTGGTGCCCTGCTCAAAGGGCTGCAATTCAATCGGCATCACCGCGGCCATGTAGCCCGGGCTGCGCAGGAAGGCATTGTATTCTCGCTGCAGTACGGCGTAGAGATCATGCAGCAGATGGGTATGCAGATCAAAAATATCCGCGCAGGCTATGCCAACATGTTCCTCAGTGATGTATTCCGTTCGGTGTTTGCCAATACCACCGGCTGCACGGTCGAGCTGTACAATACCGATGGTGCTGCAGGGGCAGCACGGGCAGCCGGTGTAGGAGCAGGCATCTATCCTGACTTCGTAAGTTGCTTTACCGGTATGAACGTGATCAAAAGGCTGGAGCCGGATGCTGCCCTGCAGCAGCAGTACCAGGATGTATATGGTGAATGGAAAACAGCTCTGTTGAAAAGCTTGCAATAAATGACGGACACGAGTTCACCTGGCGTGTATAGCGCTGCTCGTTTTCAACAACATCAAAGGGGCGGTATCGTTGGATGCCGCCCCTTTTTCATGCTGACAGAAAGCGATGATCTTATTGTTTGCAGGCTCCGATCTGCTCGTCGACGATCTCTTTAAACTGTTGGTACACGTCTTTTTTCTGCTCGCTTAAAATGCTCTTCACAAAGATAATAGCCGCATAGCCCCGGCATTGGTCGATATAAGGCCAGGTACCAAACAAGCCGGGACTGCTGATCACGGTCGCTTTACCCTGGGCGTCTTTTTCCTTTATCCATACACCCAGCCCGTATTCGTAACCTTCAGCTACTTTGGGAGTATACTTGATCGGTAAACCGGGGAAATGATTCTGCTGCATCTCGGCAATGGCTTCCTCACTCAGAATACGTTTGCCTTCAAACATACCTTTATTAAGGATCATCGTCATGAAGTTCATATACTCCAGTGCACTGGATTGGGCGCCGCCGGAAGGATTGGGGCCGCCGCCATTATCGTTCTGGAAAGTGGTGGAACGCATCTTCAGCGGGCGGGTAATACGTTCCTGCACGAGCCGTACAAAATCCTTTTTCGAAACGATCTCGGCTACCCGGGCAGCCAGGTTGAGGCCGCTGCTGCCATAGGCAAACTCTTTTCCCGGATTGGTGGAAATCTCTTTCGCGGCAATGGCGCTCGCTTCTTCGGTCAGGCTCTCGAATTTGCGACGCTCGAGTAGCTTGGCAAGGCCATTCTTATCGCCATCGATCCCGGAGGTGTGCGACAGGCATTGCCGGATGGTGATGTATCCCTTCATGTATTTGTCGAGCTCGGGAATGTATTTGACAACCGGGTCGTCGAGTTTGATCTTGCCTTGGTCTACCAGCGTCATGATCGTGGCTGCAGTGATCCACTTGCTGGCACTGGCAATGGGGGCCTGGGTCTTCGCCGTGAAATCGGTCCCGATCTCTTTTTGGTAAACCATCTTGCCGTCTTTCCAGACCAGGGCTACCACATTGTTTCCCAATAGTTTCTTGTTCCTTTCGAGAAGTTTGTCGACAGCACTGAAATCGTATTGGGCGTGCGCAACCTGCAAGAATAACAGGCCAAACAGGAATAAACTGAATTTTGGACAGGTTCGGGGGCGTTTTAATGACATAAATGCCGGAAATTTTTGGTTGGATTGCGATTTGCGATAAGGGATAAAGTTATTGGAAGATACGGCAACCGAACCATCGGGGTTGGCATAATGTTGTTATAAACGAATTAATTGCCTCCTGCTCCCAGTCCTTCCGGCATCTTTCGCCAGGAAGGCTTAGCTCCCGACCCGGTTACCGCCATCAAATCAAAAAGAAGAGACTATGAATCTGAACAATTTTACTATCAAGGCCCAGGAAGTGATCGCGCAGGCGCAACAGATTGCTTTTAACCAGGGAAACGTGAACATAGAAACGGAGCACCTGTTGAAAAGCCTGCTGGATCAGGAGGATTCTCCCATAGAATACCTGTTGAAGAAAAATAATGTGACGGTCAATCTGCTGGAAACAAAGCTGGGTGAGGCCATCGATAAACTGCCCAAAGTAAGCGGAGGCGCACAGCCGGCCCAGGCGATCAGCCGGGACGCCAACAATGCCATCTTACGGGCTGGCACCATCCTCAAGCAATTCGGCGACGAATTCGTTAGCGTGGAGCACCTGCTCGTATCTCTATTACAGGGAAGTGATAATACAGCCCGGCTGCTGAAAGATGCAGGACTCACCGAGAAAGGACTGGTAACCGCCATCAAGGATCTGCGCAAAGGTGACACCATCAAGAGCCAGACCCAGGAAACACAATTCAATGCTTTAAATAAATACGCCAAGAACCTCAATGAGCTGGCCCGTCAGGGTAAGCTCGATCCGGTCATTGGCCGCGACGAAGAGATCCGCCGCACGTTGCACATCTTATCGCGCCGTAGCAAGAACAACCCCATCCTCGTGGGTGAACCCGGTGTCGGTAAAACCGCGATTGCAGAAGGCCTGGCCATCCGCATCGTCAATGGCGACGTGCCCGATAACCTCAAATCCAAGATCATCTATGCACTCGATATGGGGCAGTTGATCGCAGGTGCCAAATACAAAGGAGAATTCGAAGAAAGGCTGAAAGGCGTGGTGAAAGAAGTGAGCACCAGCGACGGAGAGATCGTACTCTTCATCGATGAGATCCACACCCTCGTAGGTGCCGGTGGTGGCGAAGGTGCCATGGATGCTGCCAATATCCTCAAGCCTGCACTGGCAAGGGGTGAGTTGAGAGCGATTGGTGCCACCACCCTCAACGAATACCAGAAGTTCTTTGAGAAAGACAAAGCCCTGGAACGCCGTTTCCAGAAAGTCATGATCGAAGAACCCTCTGTGGAAGATGCCATCTCCATCCTGCGGGGATTGAAAGACCGCTATGAAACACACCACCACGTGCGTATCAAGGATGAAGCGATCATTGCGGCGGTAGAACTATCGCAACGTTACATCACCGATCGTTTCCTGCCCGATAAGGCGATCGACCTCATCGATGAAAGTGCAGCCAAGCTACGCCTCGAAATGAACAGCATGCCCGAAGAACTGGACAAGCTGGAAAGGCAGATCCGTCAATTGGAGATCGAGCGCGAAGCGATCAAGCGCGAGAATGATGAACCCAAGTTGCGTGAACTCAATACCGAGATCGCCAACCTGAGTGTAGAGCGGGATACCTTCAAAGCGAAATGGAAAGAAGAAAAAGAAATAGTAGATAAAGTTCAAAATGCCAAAGCGGCGATCGAGCAACTGAAGCTCGAAGCCGAACAGGCAGAACGCAATGGCGAATACGGCAAAGTAGCTGAAATACGCTATGGTAAGGTCAAAGAACAGGAGAAAGTGATCCAGGACCTGTCGGTACAGTTGGAAGTGATCAATGAAAAGCGCTTGTTGAAAGAGGAAGTAGATGCGGAGGATATTGCAGAGAATGTGGCGAAGGCGACGGGTATACCGGTGACGCGCATGATGCAGAGTGAAAAGCAGAAGTTGTTGCACCTGGAAGAACACCTCCATGAACGTGTGGTAGGACAGGAAGAAGCGATCACCGCTGTAGCGGACGCTATCCGCCGTAGTCGCGCAGGCCTGCAGGATCCCAGGAAGCCTATCGGTTCCTTCATCTTCCTTGGTACAACCGGGGTAGGTAAAACGGAACTGGCGAAAGCCCTGGCCGAATACCTCTTCGACGACGAGAGTATGATGACGCGTATTGACATGAGTGAGTACCAGGAAAAACATACGGTGTCGCGGCTGGTAGGCGCCCCTCCGGGATATGTAGGTTACGATGAAGGCGGTCAGCTCACAGAAGCGGTACGCCGCAAGCCGTACAGTGTGGTATTGCTCGATGAGATCGAGAAAGCACACCCCGATGTATGGAACGTGTTGCTGCAGGTACTGGACGATGGCCGTCTTACCGACAACAAAGGCCGTGTGGTGAACTTCAAGAACACCATCATCATCATGACCAGCAATATCGGTAGTCACCTCATCACCGAAGCTTTCGAAGGGGTTACCGAACGTACCCTCGACGAGGCAGCCGAAAAGGCCAAGACCGATGTGATGAACCTGCTGCGGCAAACCATCCGTCCCGAGTTTCTGAACCGGGTCGATGAGGTGATCATGTTCCAGCCACTGCTGAAGAAGGAGATCCGGGGTATCATCAATATCCAGCTCAACAACCTGAAAAAGATGGTGGCCGGCAATGGAATCGATCTGCAGTTCAGCGAATACGCAGTAGACTACCTGGCAGAAAATGGTTTCGAACCCCAGTTTGGTGCCCGACCATTGAAGAGGCTGATCCAGAAGGAGATCGTGAACCAGTTGTCTAAACGGATACTGGCAGGCGATATCGATAAAACACATCCGGTGCTGGTCGATGTATTCGATGGAGTAGTGGTGTTTAGGAATGAAGTACCCAACCACATCGCTTCTTAAACCGGCATGCCACCTATGAGACACTAATTTCGTCTATATAACAGATTACCAAAGCCATTCTGCTACGTGCGGAGTGGCTTTTCTTTTAGGACGCAGATAACCAACTAGTTAGCAGCGTTACGTACAATACTTGCCGTCGGCCACGTTCCGTCGGCTGTTTCTCTGGTGACCATCCGTCACCCTTGTAAAAGATAAAAAGGAGTCCGAATATGGCAATAAACAATAGATCCAAGGTCATCGACATCATTCCGCCCAAAGACATCTGGCAGGGACCTGCCACTGCCCCGGTTGAGCTGGTGGAGTTCGGTGATTACGAAAGTGAAGATTGCGCCAAAGCCCATGAAGTGGTCAAAAAGCTATTGGCAACTTATGGCGATCAATTGCGGTTCAATTTCAGACATTACCCCATGACCCAGGTACACCAACGGGCACACAAGGCGGCAGAAGCAGCGGTAGGTGCCTGCCAGGCCGGTAAGTTCTGGGAAATGCACGAAATATTGTTCAAGAACCGAAAGCACCTTGGCCCCGTAAGCCTGAAAGAACACAGCAGGGATGCGGGCATCAGTGATAAACATTTTCTTACCCGGCTACTGGATTCATTTTATGGCTGGACGGTTCGTGCTGACGTGATGGACGCCGTGGCGTTGGGCGTTAGAGATGTACCAACGTTCTTTATCAATGGACAAATGTATAGCGGTAAGAACAGTTTCGACGGTCTCAGCAAAGCCATTGACGAATCACTAAAGACGGTGAAAAAGAAGCCTGCCAAACAGCGGGCATAGATAATGCAGCAGGCTGCGCGTCGTACAAAAATGTATCTTCCATAGTGTGCATAGTCTGACATAGGCCACCTTCGGGTGGCCTTTTTTGTCTGATACAGTAGTGATCGCACTGACACCCGAATATCACGCGGCATGAAATAGCAGGGCAACGATGACGGCCCCCGAGATGGTGAGGATGATATTAGCTACGGCATAGGTAACCGTATACCCCAAAGCCGGGATCTTACTTTGTACGGCATCCTGTACAGCCAGTAATGCAGCCGACTCATCATGAGCACCCGCACAAGCCCCCAGGGCGATGGCCGGGTGGAACTTAAACACATACCGGGCGAGGTACACCGCCAGGATCATCGGCAGGATACTAAGGATCACCCCGGCGATAAAAAGATTTACGCCTTCCTGTTGCAGCCCTTGTACGAAGCCGCTGCTGGACGTAATACCGACAATGGCGATAAACATGTGCAGGCCCAGTTTCTGTAACAACCAAACCGAGGGAGCGGGTATATTGCCAAATACCGGCCGCCGGGTACGCAGCCAGCCGAAAAACAACCCGGCAATGAGTGATCCGCCACTGGTACTGATGCTCAGGGGGATATTGCCGACTTTTACCGTCAGCGCACCCACCAGCGAACCAATAACGATACCCAGGCCCATATATACGATATCTGTTTCGAGACCGCTTTTCTCTTTGTATCCCAACCGGGCAACGGCATTGTTGAGGTCTTCGCGGGTACCTACCAGTTCCAGTACATCTCCTTTTTCGATCTTCGTGCGGGCTGTCACGGGCATTTCGATCCCGGCTCTCTCCAGTTTGCGGATGGCAACACCATGTACCGAATCCCTGCGGCGGAGACTCATAAGGTTGTGGCCCAACACTTCTTTTTTAGTGATGGTAACGCTGGCTACTTCAATCGGAAAACTTAACAAAGCTGCATCGGTGATCTCCGCGCCGATAAAATCTTCCACGCCGATGATCTGATCACGCTGCCCGCTTACGGCCACAATATCTTCCTGCACGATGATGGTATAAGGAGTGATATCGATCAGGTTGCACTTGCGCTTAATGCGCTGTACATAGATCGGTTTGTCGTGCTGCAGCATATAGGCTTCCAGGTCCCTGACCGTGAGGCCATTTTTGAAGAGCTCGCTCGTAACGGCATACGCACGGAAAGCTACCTGGTCGTAAGCCGTCGAAATGTTGTCGTCACCTTCATCGATGGTGCCCATTTGGGCCTCCAGTTCTTTGGCTTTTTGGGCCACCTTGCCACCCAGTAAAATGGGGCCAATGACCGAGAGAAACCAGGCTGTACCCGCCGTGCCGAAAATATACGTGACGGCATAGGCTACAGCGATCTGGTCGGTCCAGAGCTCTTTTTGGCTATCGGGAATATCCAGCTTGTTAATGGAATCACCGGCCACACCAATGATGGCCGAGCAGGTATTGGCGCCAGACAACAGGCCTGCACCAGTACCCGGCGTAAATTTGAACACAAGTGCCAATACATAAGCGAGAATAAGGCTGGTGATACAGATAGTAGCAGAAAACAAGGCCTGTGAAAGCCCGTCCTTTTTAAGACCCTGGAAGAACTGGGGGCCAATGCTATACCCCATGGAAAAGAGGAACAACAGAAAATAAGTGGCTTTGCTGGAGGCCCCTATGTTGATATCGAGTTGCCCCACCAATATGCCTACCAGCAGTACGGCGGTAACAGTTCCCAGGGTGAACTTGCCCAACTTGAGTTTACCGATAAAAAATCCAATGGCGAGGGTCAGAAATACGGCTATTTCGGGATAATGCCTGAGCGTTTCTTTGAGCCATTCCATGCCTACGAGGTTTATAAATGAGCGTCACGGTTTGCAGGAAATAGAGGCGGAGCAAAGGATTTAGTCAGTAAGACAAATTACGCTATAAATCCATGTGATTTATCTTTTCATTAACAGGAGATGATCAAAATGTTGCCTGTTTTTATACAGGGCTGTCCAATCGCCCGTCGCGCTTTATATTTACGCCATGAAATCTCTGTCCCTTGCTGTTCTGATAGTTACGGTATTGTTCCTGGGCGCCTGTGGTAGCTCCAAAAAAGCGACCAGTCTAGTCAACGAGCCTGCTGCACGTTTGCTACCGGCCTTGCCTGTTTCGCAGATCAATATTCCCATCAAAGTGTACATGAAACCGTTGTTGAGTCTGATGGACAGTATGACGGCTAAAGAATTTACCAGTGAAAAATGGCCCAACTACTTTCAAAGTGGCTGCGATTTCCGGTATAAATACCGCTTCGTTCGTTCCCCCTTCAGCTTTTCGGTAGTCAACAACAAAGTGAATATTGCTTTTAGGGGTAATTACCAGATTGCAGGCAGTAAATGCGTGTGTGCGTTCGACAAGCAGGTGTCGCCCTGGGTTAGCGGTAGCTGCGGCTTTGGCGACGAGGCGCTCCGCCGGGTAGACCTCAACATCAGCTCGATGCTGAACCTGCTGCCCAATCACCAGGTAAGTACGGTAACGCGATTGGAAACCCTGAAGCCGATCGATAAATGCCAGGTAACCGTGTTGCAGAACGATATGACGAAGGATATCATGGATAGCATCAAGGCTTCTGTCGAAACCTATTGCACCACCTTCGATCAGTTTGTGCAAGCCGTCAACAACAATGATTTTCTGAAGCAATGGCGGGGAGGCGGTAGCCGCGTAATGCCGGTCAGTAAATACGGGTACCTCAACCTCAATCCAACGGCCTTGCGGGTCAGCAAGTTCAATGTGAGCAGGGATACCTTGTATTTTGCCCTGGGTTTTCACGGTTCACCCAAGTTCTCTTCCGATAGCCTTCGCTTGGTGACGCGGGCGCCCCTGCCACCGATCAGTGGTACCGATAATGTAGGGGCCATCAGTACCTACCTCGATGCCGTCTATGAGTACAAGTTCTTCAACAAGCTGCTCAATGATAGTTTGGCCAACAAACCCTTCGAGGTAGAAGGCCGCACTTTTGTGATCAAGGACGTGAACATCCGGGGCAGCAATGACGGCAAGATCGCGGTGGATGTGTCATTTACCGGCAACCGGAAGGGCGTATTGCACCTCAGTGGTACCCCGGTTCTGGATACGGCGCGCCAGTACCTGTCGATGGATGACCTCGATTTTGCACTCGATACCAAGGATATCCTGGTCAATATTGCCAAGGGGATGTTCCGGCGCAAGATCATCAAAGAGTTACAGGGTAAAAGTGTATTGGACATCGCCGCACTGATCCAGAAGAACAAAGCGGTGATTGAAGCCAGGCTCAACCAGCCCGTTACCGAGTGGATGAGTACCACCGGCAAGCTGGAAAGCATTAAGATCGTTGGCCTCCTTCCACAAAAAGACTACATACAGGTACAGGCATTCATCAAAGGACAGATGGTACTGATTGGTCGCCCACCAGCTAACTTGTTGAGTATGAAACATTAATTTATTTTTAGAAAATTATTGGTGGAGGCAACCAGACGGCAACGGCTTGCGTATTATGGGGTGAAATCAAAAAACATTGTAACTTATTAGATAAGTTTTACAATTGTAAACCAACCATCCCTTGCTCGGAGATAACCCGAAAATTTCTGCCCTGTTGCATGGCTGTCGCCAGAATGACCGGAACAGCCAGAAGGAGCTATATTATTTGCTCCGCGGGTTTGCTATGAAGATTTGTTACCGCTACACCAATGCCCAGGAAGAGTCCGAAGAGATCATGAACGAAGGTTTTGTCAAGCTGTTCAAGCACATCAGCCAGTTTGACGAACACCGGCAGGAAGACACCCTGTTATCGTTAAAAGGGTGGTTCAAGCGCATCCTGGTAAACACCTGTATAGATCATTACCGAAAATCGAATGCTTCTGTGAATGGCCATGTGCTGAACACGGAGTCGGAGTCCATTCCCGATCACAGTGAAACAGGCATTGATATCTTATCGTACAAGGAGATCATTGAAGCGATCAGGCTGTTATCGCCGGGCTACCGGGCGGTATTCAATTTATTTGTGATAGAAGGCTTAAGTCATGAAGAAATAGCCCAGGTATTGGGCATATCTATAGGCGCATCGAAATCCAATTTGTCAAAAGCGCGTGACAACCTAAGAAAACTATTGTTGAACAAAAGACAGTATAACGTGTATGTATCCCCTCAATGACAACGACCTGGACCGCTTGAGTCGGGAAGCTGCCGACCAGTACGATGTGGAACCACACACATCGGGTTGGGAAGCGCTCGAACACCGGCTCAACAAGGAACTGCCTCCGAAAGAGGACAAGGAGCGGCGACGCTTCCTGTTCTGGCTGTTCCTGATCGTATTGCTGTCGGGTGGAGGTGTATTGTGGATGATGACCAATAAAGATCGTCCGGCAACCGTACAGTTCACGGGAGCCAATAAGGGGCCGGCCATGCAGGAGGAACGTTCGGCCAACGAAAATAAACCGGAACCGGCCACGGCCACCGATCACAACAGTAACAAAACGGCTACTGCGAGTGCTGATCAGCCAACTGCCGCAACTGTTCAACAAGGCACCACGCTTGCAGAGCTGGCGACCGGTTCACTACCCGCTGCCAGTCGCCGCGGCGATGACGCCGCTCGTGTGCCCCAGCACAATAGCAGAAACCGGAAAGCAGGTTTTGTCGCGGCACCGCAGTCTGCTGCGCCGATAAACGCACGCGGCACAAAGAATGTACCCGTTACTATAGCTGATCGTGGCAGGAACACAGTTACCGTGCCGGCCGATGGCGTAAGTATACAAGGCCAGCCAAGGGCTGTCATTGCTGCTGATCCAACTATATCCGACATTGATCGACCAGCAACAGGGGCAGCTTACAAGGACCCCGCTCCAAGCCTGGTGCAGGATCCCGGTGATATGGCCGGAGCTTTGGGCATTATTACAGCACCTGCCTATACGCCTGTGATTGAGAATAAAGAGAAGGCAGCGCCGCTGGAGCGGATCAAAGAGCCACGTGGATGGGAAGTGAGCGTACTGGCCGGTCCGGATTTGAGCAATGTAGGTTTTACCGATGTAGACAAAGTAGGGTACAATGTGGGCGCCCAGGTGGCTTACCGCTTCAACAATCGCTGGTCGGTGAATACAGGCCTTATTTACACACGCAAAAATTATACAGCGCAGGGTAAAGACTTTACCAAGCCCAACAACAACTACTGGAATAACGCCGATGTAAAACAGGTAAGTGGTGATTGCGTCATGTTCGATATACCACTCAACGTACGGTACGATCTTTCTTTGAATAAGAAGACGCGGTGGTTTGTCAGTGCAGGTGCTTCTTCGTACATCATGACCAACCAGAACTACCTGGTCAATTATGAATACAACGGGTCACCACGCGTTTACCCCCATGAAGAATACGGTACCAGTAGCTATCTCTTCTCCATCGTAAACTTCTCGGTCGGCTTCGAAACAAAACTCAATAAACGCCTGTCGTTGCAGGCTGAACCATATTTCAAATTGCCTACCAAAGGATTGGGGTACGGTAAGCTGGACCTCAACAGTTACGGACTCTATTTCTCCCTGCGCTATCAGTTACATAAATAATATACAGCCCGGAGGCTGGCGGTCGCAACGGTCGGTTCTACCTGCACCCGGCAGGTGACGGCCATGGAGGGAAGTTATTTGGCATCAAACCAAAGCGGCTTGGTATCGTCCCAGGTACCATTGTAGTTAATGAACAATTCTTCTCCCGCTTCGATTGGCCTCACGGTTTTGATCGTGATGGTGTCATGTTCGTAATCCATATCGTATTCGCAGTTGGCCGAGTAGGAATGATTGTAGATAGGCACATATCCCAGGGCCATACAGCATTTCTGCTGGTCATCACCCCATTCGAAAATATAATCGTGCAGCGTGGTCTGGTCGATCAGTATACGGTCCTGGGCATTCATGACGACCACGGGGGCGATCTCCACAATACTGTCGGCTTCCAGGGCAGCGGAGGTAAAAACACCGCGACCCATGTCGGGGGTGGGGGCGATAAATAAGCATGGCAGGATCATACGTAATTCGTGGTATTGACAAGCCAAAATAGCTAATTTTGGTTAATGAGCACGGAAAACATCACCCTACAGGAACAGTTTGAAGAGCTGATGCGCAGCGGCAATGAGATCTCCGTCAAGGAGTGGCTCAATGACCAGAACATCAGTGATGTGGCAGAGCTCATCTTTGAATTGCCCGAATACGAAAGTCAGATCATCCAGCATATGAACATGCACCGGGCGGCCAGCGTGTTCAAGATCCTCGACCTGTCGACCCAAAAGGCCGTCATACAGGAACTGCCCCCCTATAAAACAGCCGAGCTGCTCAACGAACTGCCGGCGGATGACCGTACGGCTTTCCTCGAAGAACTGCCCAGCGAGGTGGTGAAAGAATTGATCCGCCTGCTCGATCCGGAAGAACGGCGGGTGACCTTGTCCTTGTTGGGGTACCCCGAGGGTAGTGTGGGCAGGTTGATGACCCCCGATTATATTTCCGTGCAGGTCGACTGGACCGTGCAGGAGGTCCTCGAGCATATCCGGGAGGTAGGGAAGGAGAGTGAAACGATCGATGTGATCTACGTGGTGACCGACAAAGGAGAGTTTGTCGATGACATGCGGATCCGCGAGATACTGCTCGCCGTTCCGGACAAGCAGGTAGGCGAATTGATCGATAACCGGTTTATCGCTTTGCATGTAAATGACGACCAGGAAGAAGCCAACCAGGTATTTAAAATGAACAACCGGGTGGCCTTGCCGGTCATCGACGATAAGAATATATTGCTCGGCATCGTCACCATCGACGACATCCTCTGGGTGGCCAATGAGGAGTTCAGTGAAGACATGCAAAAAATGGGGGGTACAGAAGCCCTCGATGAGCCTTATCTCGAAATACCCCTCGGCAAGCTGTTCAAAAAAAGGGTGGTATGGCTGGTGGTACTGTTCCTGGGCGAGATGCTGACGGCCACCGCGATGGGGTATTTTGAAGAAGAGATACAAAAATTTGTGGTCCTTGCTTTGTTTGTGCCGCTGATCATATCGAGTGGTGGCAACAGCGGGTCACAGGCCTCCACCCTGATCATCCAGGCTATGGCAGTAGGCGAGATCACCATCGTCGATTGGTGGCGGGTATTGCGCCGCGAAATACTGTCGGGTCTTATGTTGGGCGCTATGCTGGGACTAATCGGTTTTTGCCGCGTCGTATTCTGGAACTCTATTTTTCATACGTATGGAGAGCACAGCGTATTGGTGGCGCTTACCGTAGGATTCTCCCTGGTAGGCATCGTATTGTGGGGTACCATCTCGGGCTCCATGTTGCCGATCATCCTTAAAAAGCTCGGGGCCGACCCCGCCACTTCCTCTGCTCCTTTCGTAGCGACGCTGGTGGATGTTACCGGCCTGATCATATATTTTTCGACTGCTTATTTGTTTTTGGGGGGTATTTTGCTTTAATTACAGACACTCCCTAATATCACAAATATTATCAATGAGAAAATCTACGCTGTTCCCCCTGGCGATGTTGCTGGCTGCTCAGGCCGCGCATAGCCAGACAGGTTCCCTTGCGCCGCTAACTGTCGACAAGATCATGCGCGATCCCAAGTGGATCGGTACTTCCCCTTCCGAACCCGAATGGTCACTGGATGGAAAATACCTGCTGTTTAATTGGAATCCTGAAAAGGCCGTGTCCGATTCCGTCTATTCCATCACCCCCACCTCTCTCGTTCCGCAAAAAACAACCTATGCTTTCCGAGAACAATTCCTCGATGAAAGCAGTGTTGCGTACAATACGAAACGCACCCATTACCTCTTTACCCGCCAAGGCGATGTACTGCTCGTTGATGTAAAAACCGGCCAGCAACGCATCGTCACACAAACTGTCGAATTTGAAAGCAATCCCCGCTTCTCTTTCAATGACAGCAAAGTGGTGTATACCCGTGGGCAGAATTTATATGCCTGGGATATCGCTACCGGAGCAACCACCCAGCTTACCAATTTCCAGCAGGGAGCAGCATCGCCTGCTGTTCCTGCCTTTGCCGGTCCGCAACGGGGCGGTGGCGGACAAGGCGGTGGCGGTGGTTTCCGCGGCGGCAATCGCCCGGTTCTGGTGGGCAATACCCCCGAAAAATGGCTGGCAGATGAAGCCCTCGAAAACTCGCTGGTATTGCAAAGCCGCAAGGAGAAAAGAGACCTCGCCGATTCGGCCCGTAAGGCTTTGCCCAAAGAAAAGACCTTGCGTGTACTTAATACAGAAGACAAATCCTTATTCGGCACCGCCATCAGTGCCGATGGTCGTTTCATTAGCTACCGCCTGATCAAATCGGCCAACGGGGGCAAAAACACCATCGTACCGAATTATGTAACCGAGTCAGGTTTTACGGAAGACATTCCGGGTCGCACCAAAGTAGGCGCTCCGCAAAGTACCCAGGAGTTCTTCCTGTACGATACGCAAAAAGATACCGTGTATGCCATCAAAACAGATTCTATTGCCGGTATCAAGGATTTACCAGACTATGTAAAAGACTATCCGAAAGTATATGCAGAGCGTTCGAAGAATCCTGCCGTTCGTGCTGTGAATTTCAACAATACTACCTGGTCGCCCGCCGGCAGTTATGCGGTGGTGGAAGTACGCTCGCAGGATAACAAAGACCGTTGGTTATTGCTGCTGGATGGCAATACCGGTAAATACAGCCTGCTCGACCGTCAGCGCGATGAAGCCTGGATCGGCGGTCCTGGCGTAAGTGGTTTCGGTAATTCAGGTAGCGGTTGGATTGATGCCAACACGTTTTGGTTCCAGTCGGAAGCCACCGGCTATTCACACCTGTACACCTACAACGTGCAGACCAAAGAGAAGAAAGCGCTGACCAGCGGCAATTACGAAGTACAGCGCACGATCCTGTCCAAAGACAAGAAATATTTCTACCTCACCACCAATGAGGTGCACCCCGGCGAGCAACATTTTTACCGCCTGGCGGTAACCGGCGGCAAGGCCGAGAAGATCACGAAAATGACAGGTGCCAACCAGGTAACCCTGTCACCCGATGAGAAAACGTTGGCCATTCTGTATTCCTACAGCAACAAACCCTGGGAGTTGTATCTCCAGGAAAATAAACCTGGTGGTAAATTGCAGCAGGTAACAACAGGGGCCACCACGCCCGAATTCAACTCCTACGCGTGGAGAGAACCTGCCGTCATCACTTTTAAAGCGCAAGATGGTGCCGACGTACATGCCCGTCTCTATCGTCCCACACAAGCCCATTCGTCCAAACCTGCTGTGATCTTCGTGCACGGCGCAGGCTACCTGCAAAATGCCCACAAATGGTGGAGCAGTTATTTCCGCGAATACATGTTCCATAACCTGCTCGCCGATCAGGGATATACCGTACTGGATATAGATTACCGCGGCAGTGCCGGTTATGGCCGTGACTGGCGTACAGGCATCTACCGCCACATGGGCGGCAAAGACCTGAGCGACCAGGTGGATGGCGCCAAATACCTCATCGAAAAAGAAGGGGTCAATCCAAAGCATATCGGCTTGTACGGCGGATCTTATGGTGGCTTCATCACCCTGATGGCCATGTTCAACGCGTCGGACGTATTTGCTGCAGGCGGCGCACTGCGTTCCGTGACCGATTGGGCCCATTATAACCATGGCTATACAGCCAACATCCTCAACGAACCCATCAACGACAGCATTGCCTATCAGCGTAGCTCGCCCATCAACTTCGCCGCTGGCCTGAAAGGTAACCTCCTGATGTGCCACGGTATGGTGGATGTGAACGTACACTTCCAGGACATCGTACGTATTTCCCAAAAGCTGATCGAGCTGGGCAAGGATAACTGGGAGCTGGCCGTTTACCCGGTAGAGGACCACGGTTTTGTAGAACCCAGCAGCTGGACAGACGAGTACAAGCGTATCCTGAAACTATTCGATACACACCTCAAAAAATAGTAGCGGACACCCGCAGTCACGAAAAAGGCGTCTCTGTACAAGCAGGGCGCCTTTTTCCATTTATTCCATTAATTGCCTTTTTGTGCCTGCTATAACGGTTTATGTCCTCCACTAATTTACCGGGCAGGCATATTCTTGCACAATCGGCATAATTTTCAATAAATTGCGCAAACGTTTGTCCACTGCCGGCAAGCCATTTATTGTAAACAAAAAGCCATTAACGACTCATATGTGTGGAATTGTAGCTTACATAGGCCCCAAAGAAGCCTATCCTGTTATCCTGAAAGGATTGAAACGCCTTGAATACCGTGGATACGACAGCTCTGGCGTGGCCCTGCTCAATAGCGGTCTTAAGGTGTACAAGAAGAAAGGTAAAGTTGCAGAACTGGAAGAAAGCCTGGTAGGAAAAGACCTGCACGCTCATGCAGGTATAGGACATACGCGCTGGGCTACTCACGGGGAACCCAGTGACCGCAATGCCCACCCACATATTTCAGAAAACGGCAAGCTGGCGATGATCCACAACGGCATCATCGAAAACTATACGCAATTGAAAGGTGAGCTGGTCAAAAAAGGCTACACCTTCCAAAGCGATACCGATACCGAAGTATTGCTGAAGTTCATAGAAGATATTCAACTCAACAATGAGTGTGGCCTGGAAGAAGCTGTGCGGATTGCCCTCAAGCGGGTGACCGGTGCGTATGTGATCGTAGTGATCGACCAGGACCATCCCGATACCCTCATCGCAGCCCGTAAAGGAAGCCCGCTCGTGATCGGTATTGGTAAAGGAGAACATTTCCTGGCTTCCGATGCCTCGCCCATCATCGAGTACACCAAGGAAGTGGTATACATCAACGACTACGAACTGGCGATCATTCGTCCCGATGAACTGATCCTGAAGAACCTGGGTAATGAAAAGATCACTCCTTATATCACCAAGCTTGATATGGAACTGGCTGCCATCGAAAAAGGTGGTTATGATCATTTCATGCTGAAGGAGATCTTCGAACAACCGCATACGATATTCGATTGCCTCCGTGGCCGCCTGGATGCCAATGCCGGTACCATTACCATGGCGGGGGTACAAAACCATATCGAGCAATTGAAGAATGCGTCGCGTATCATCATCGTAGCCTGTGGCACCAGCTGGCATGCCGGCCTGGTGGCAGAATACGTGATCGAAGAGCTTTGCCGCATTCCTGTAGAAGTGGAGTATGCGTCGGAGTTCCGGTATCGTAACCCGGTTATCCATAAAGGCGACGTCATCATTGCCGTGTCGCAGAGTGGTGAAACGGCCGATACCCTCGTAGCCATCGAAAAAGCCAAAGAGCAGGGAGCTACCATCTTTGGCGTCGTGAACGTGGTGGGGTCTTCGATCTCCCGCATTTCGCATGCGGGTGCCTATACCCATGCCGGCCCGGAGATCGGCGTAGCCAGTACCAAGGCCTTTACGGCACAGCTGGCCGTGCTGACCATGATGGCACTTAAGATCGCACAGGAAAAAGGCAGTATCGACAACAAGCGCTTCATGTACCTGCTGAATGAACTGCAGGCTATCCCTGAGAAGGTGCCAGCAACCTTGCAAACCAATGAGCAGATCCGCAAACTGGCAGACAAATACAAAGACGCCAAAGACTTCCTCTACCTGGGCCGGGGATACAACTTCCCCGTGGCACTGGAGGGCGCCTTGAAACTGAAAGAAATATCCTACATACATGCAGAGGGTTATCCCGCTGCGGAAATGAAGCATGGACCGATCGCGCTGGTAGATGAGACCCTTCCGGTTGTTTTTGTAGCGACCAAAGACTCGTACCACGAAAAGATCGTGAGCAATATCCAGGAGATCAAAGCCCGCAAAGGAAAGGTGATCGCCGTGATCACCGAAGGCGATGAGGTCATCAGCAATATGGCCGATGATGTGATCGTGGTGCCCGCGGCCGATGAACTGGTGGCGCCCATGCTGAGTGTCATTCCGATGCAATTGCTGGCGTACTACATTGGTGTGGCCAAGGGCCTCGATGTAGACAAACCCCGTAATCTTGCCAAGAGTGTAACTGTTGAATAAAGCTTGTGAACCTGTGTACCCCGTACTGTCCGCTTAGCCGATTACAGTCAATGATCCTGTGTAGTTGATCACTTTTAACAACGTCCACCAATGAATGTCATTAAGAAAAGCCCGTTGAATACACTGGGTTATCATTTCATTCCAGCAGAGTATGTGCCCAAAGGGAAAGATGAGTATTACCTCCGAAACCGTCAAAATAAGAACGGCATTCAGTACCGTCACCTGACGGCTTACGAGATCGAGGTGTTGGTGCGCAACCGCAATACATCCGACAACTGGAACCATCTCCTGGTGTCAAATGCTTTCAATCCCGAACTGGTGCAGAACTGTAAGTTCTTTGGCCTGGTACGAATCGGAAAGCTGGAACCCTTTTACCTGGAGTTTCACAACCTGCGCAGGCCGGTAGGGTTGTACAACAGTACCATCATCAGCTGCGATTTCGGCGACAACGTGGTGGTCGACAATGTCAATTTCATATCGCATTATATCATCGGCAGCGAAGTGATCCTCGTCAACATCAACGAGATCGATGCCACCGATCATGCCAAATTTGGTAACGGCATATTGAAGGATGGCGAGCAGGAGAACATCCGCATCTGGCTGGAAGTGTGCAATGAGAACGGTGGCCGCAAGATCATCCCATTCGATGGCATGCAACCAGGTGATGCCTGGCTGTGGACACAGTTTCGCGATGACAATGTGTTGCAGGAGAAATTCAAGGAGTTTACCCAGCACCAATTCGATACCAGCCGCGGTTACTACGGGACCATCGGCGATCGTACGGTCATCAAGAATTGCCGTATCGTGAAGGATGTGATCGTGGGTACCGATGCTTACATCAAAGGCGCCAATAAGATCAAGAATGTAACCATTAAATCGTCGGCCGAAGCGCCCACACAGGTAGGCGAGGGCTGCGAACTGGTAAATGGTATTGTAGGCTATGGCTGCCGGTTGTTCTATGGGGTAAAGGCAGTCCGTTTCTTCCTGGCCTCGCATTCGCAGTTAAAGTATGGTGCCCGCCTGATCAACAGTTACCTGGGCGATAACTCCACCATATCCTGTTGCGAGGTATTGAACTCGTTGATCTTTCCCGCGCACGAGCAGCACCACAACAACTCATTCCTCTGTGCTGCACTGGTACAAGGGCAAAGCAATATGGCCGCTGGTGCCACCATTGGTTCCAACCACAATTCACGCAGCCCCGATGGCGAGTTGATCGCCGGCCGGGGATTCTGGCCGGGGCTTTGTGTGAGCATTAAACACAACTCCCGGTTTGCGACCTTCACCATCCTGGCCAAGGGCGATTTTCCAGCCGAACTGGATATTCCCATTCCTTTTAGTCTCGTCAGCAATGACGTTACTAATAACCGGTTGGTGGTGATGCCAGCCTATTGGTTTATGTACAATATGTATGCATTGGCACGCAACTCCTGGAAATATGTTGACCGCGATAAGCGAATCGAAAAGGTGCAGGATATCGAGTTCGATTTCCTGGCGCCGGATTCGGTCAATGATATCCTGCATGCGCTCGACCTTTTGCAGCTGTTCACCGGTAAGGCCTGGTTGAAGCGGGAAGGCAACCATAAAAAGCTGACGACTGACGAGGTGAAAGTTATCGGCAAAAAACTACTGGATAGTGATGACCCCATAGTCAGTGAACTGGAGATCCGTGCGGAAGGATTTGAAAACAGCACGCGGCCGATGGTATTGGTGAAAGTACCTGCCGCTTACCGGATCTTTAAAGAACTGATCAGTTACAACCTGGTGCAGCAAATCATTAACTGTGAAACCAAAGGTGTCCGAAAGCTTACCTATGAAGGTTTCCAGAATTTACTGTCAGTGAAGACCGTTGTGAAACCATGGGTCAATGTCGGGGGGCAGTTGATTGCCCGCGATGCCCTCGACCACATGCTGAATCGTATCCGTCGGGGAACTGTTACGAGCTGGACAGCGGTGCATGCGTTTTATGAGGCGGAAGCGAACAGGTACATTACGCAAAAATTGGATCATGCTGTTGCGGCGTTTAAACAGGTGTATGGGATCAATCTCAGAAAAGCCAACCGGTCTGTTCTGAAGCAACTATTGAAAGATAGCATCGCGACCAAAGAATGGATGGTGAAAGGTATCTATGAATCGCGTGCCAAAGACTACCGCAACGAATTCAGGCAGATGGTGTACCAATCCAAAGCGGAAATGAACAAGGTGGTCGGCAAGCTGGAAGACAATGCCTTCATCCTGCAGGAACAGGAAGCGTTGGAAACCTATAAGCAAACCATCCAGACGCTGATCCGCCGGTGGAAATTGAACCAGGAAGCACAGCCCGCATAACAACCACAGAACTATTAATAATGGTAAAGGCCTCGCAGATCCAATCCGCGAGGCCTTTGCTATTATAGAGTGGTGTTACCGTGTTTATTCCGCGATAGGTGTGGGCCGGCCATGGCGGGTTTATGATTCAAAGCTGCGTGTCAGATCCTCTACCTTTTCACTCACCCCATAAAAGCCCGCCAGTTTCCGGATTACCCCTTCTACAATGGCATCGGGACAGGAAGCGCCACTGGTGATCAGTACCCGAAGGGGCTCCTTTGCAGGCAGGTAATTGGCCGTCAGCAGTTCCTGCTTCGTATGATAGTCATAATGGAGTACGTCGGTGGCGGAGTTGAGTTTATCTTCCGAATTGATAAAATAGGTCGGTAGTTGAGCTTCGCACAGTTCTACCAGGTGAGTCGTGTTCGAAGAGTTGTAGCCACCCACCACAATGGCCAGGTCGGCCGGTGTTTGCAGCATATGTGTGATGGACGTTTGGTTGTCATTGGTGGCATAACACAAGGTATCGCGGGTATCGGCAAAGCGGTCGCCGATGTTGGCATCCGTCAGTGCATAATGTTGCCGCATGGTTTGCTTGAGGTAGTCGGCAATGGCCTGCGTGTCGGTGGCCAGCTGCGTGGTCTGGTTCACCACACCGATGCGCTGCAGGTGTTGCGTAACATCGAAGCCGGGTGAATAGCGCCCTGCGAAAGTGGAGTAAAAGCTGTCGGGTTCCTGTTCTCCGGTCAGGTATTGAGCCAGCAGCATCGCTTCCTGGATATCATTGACGACGATCGAGGGGGCATTCTCCGAAGCATGCGAGAAGGTGGCACGGGTCTCTTCATGTTTGGGTTTGCCATGAATGACGATGGTGTATCCCTTTTTGGCGATCTGTTCGCTGCGGTTCCAGACCTTTTCCACGAAGGGGCAGGTGGTATTGTATTTCTCCGTCGGTATGCCAAAGCTGTTCAGTTTGGCTTCTATTTCGAGGGTGGTACCAAAAGCGGGAATGATGACCACATCTTCGGGCGTCAGCGTTTCGAAAGGGATCAGTTGTTGGCCATAGGTATCCTGCAGAAATTGAACACCGCGTTGTTGCAGGTCGGCATTGACCTGTGGGTTGTGGATCATTTCACTCAACAGGAAAATACGTTTACCGGGATTCTCTTCTATGGTGCGGAATGAAATTTCAATTGCATTCTCCACCCCGTAGCAAAACCCAAAATGCCGTGCCAGGTAAATGTGCAGCGGCCCCAGGTCAAGCAGGGTAGGCGTGAAGTCCTTTTTCATCTTATCGGCCGCCTTGCGTGTGGCCTTGATGGCATTGATCAGCGGACTGCGATACAGGAGTGGAACATTAAAAGATTTCATCGGAGCAAAGGTACAAACTTGCTGCTGAATGCACCATTTACGGCTGGATGGAGCTATATTCGTATCGTTTCCAATCCATAACGACCTATGCTAAGACGATTTACACCGATAGCCTGGAGCACTGATACGAATATTTACGAAGTCAATATCCGCCAATATACAACCGAAGGGACCTTTCAGGCTTTTGCACAGCACCTGCCCCGCCTGGCCGATATGGGGGTGGAGGTATTGTGGTTCATGCCCATTACCCCGATCAGTGTGGCAGGCCGCAAGGGCACCATGGGTAGTTATTATGCCTGTTCCGATTACACCACCACCAATGCAGAGTTTGGCACCGTGGCCGACTTCAAACAACTGGTGCAGCAAGCCCATGAGGCCGGTATGAAGGTGATCGTCGATTGGGTGGCCAACCATACCGGGCTCGATCATGTTTGGACAAAGACCCATCCAGAATATTTCAAGAAAGACATCGACGGTAAATTCTACGATACCCACGGCTGGGATGATGTGATCGACCTCAACTATTACGATCAGCCCATGCGGCAGGCGATGATCGATGCCATGATCTTTTGGGTGAAGGAATGTAATATCGATGGTTTCCGTTGCGATATGGCCCACCTGGTACCGCTCGATTTCTGGCGGCAGGCGCGTACGGCGCTCGACCAGGTCAAGACCTTGTTTTGGCTGGCTGAGACAGAAGATATTCCTTACCTTGATGTGTTCGATACCTGCTATGCCTGGCGCTGGATGCACCATACCGAGAAGTTCAGCAAAGGACAACTGACCCTGCAAGCGCTGGTCGATCTGCTGGGGCTCTATCGCCAGCAATATCCTTCCGGCACCTGCCCCCTGTTCTTTACGGCCAACCACGACGAGAACAGCTGGAATGGCACCGAGTATGAGAAGTACGACGGCGCCGTGCGGCCCCTGGCCGTCTTCAATGCTACCTGGTTTGGCATACCGCTCATTTATAGCGGACAGGAGTTACCCAACCTGAAGCGACTGAAATTCTTCGATAAGGACCCCATTGAATGGACGGGCACCTTTCAGTTGCACAGCTTTTACCAAACGCTCAACCGCCTGCGCAAGCAGCATCCGGCCATCAATACTTCCAAAGACACGCAGCCAATACTCCTGTCATCGACAGAACCTGACAAGGTATTCTTTTTCATGCGTCAATACGAGCAACGCCGGTTAGTGGTATTGCTCAATTTTACTGCGCAACCCATTTCCCTGCAGTTGATGGACGAACGGGCCACCGGCATCTTCATCAACATCTTCGATCACAAAACCTATTCGCTGGCACTGCGCCAAACGATCGAATTGCAGCCCTGGGAATACCTGGTGCTCAATGACCAGTAAGATCGGCAGCGTAGTAGCCTATAAAAAAAGCGGAACCCGTACGAGTTCCGCTTTTGCTTTTGGAGAAGCGTTGTATTAATTGCTGGCTCCCATGGGAATGACGATGGGATAGATACCTTCGTAACCGGGATACATCCCTTCCACTTTCACATTGCCGGAAGCGCCATCCAGTATTTTTCGTAAGTCATCCACTGTTTTCACTTCCTTGCCATCCGCTTTCAGGATCACATATCCTTCCTGTACACGTACACGGGCGAGGGCGCCTTTGCCACTGATCCCTTTGATCACTACGCCACCGTTCACGCCCAATTCCTTGGCTTGCTCTTTGGTCAGCGACTCGAGTTGAGCGCCCAGTTTGTCGAGGGCCGAGGTGCGTACGATATCGGTAGAGCCGGTTTCATTGCGCAGGGTTACGTTGGTGGTCGACTCTTTACCATCACGACGGTAGGTCAGGCTGATCTTATCGCCAGGGCGGAAAGTAGCGATCTGGCCAACCATGTCGGCACCGCTCACTACAGGGACGCCATTGATCTTGGTGATGATATCACCTTTCTTGATACCCGCAGCGGCGGCAGCACCTTCGGTGCGTGCATTCAGTACAAATACACCTTCACCATCCTTGATACCGTTTTGTTCCTTCACTTCGTCGCTCAGGTTCTCACGGGGATATTCGATGCCGAGGTAAGCTCTTTGTACGGTACCATGCTTCATCAGGTCGGCAACGATCTTCTTAACGATGTTGACGGGAATGGTGAAGGAGTAGCCAGCGTAAGCGCCCGTGGGCGAAGCAATGGCGGAGTTGATACCGATCAGTTTACCATCAGTGGTAATCAACGGACCACCACTGTTGCCGGGGTTCACGGCGGCGTCGGTCTGAATGAACGACTCCACCGGTGTACGGCTCTGGCGGCTATTGATATCGAGGGTACGTCCTTTTGCACTGACGATACCAGCGGTAACGGTGGTTTCGAGTGTCAGGGGATAACCTACTGCCAGTACCCACTGTCCTACCTTCACTTCATCGGAGTTGCCATAGATGAGGAAAGGAAGACCTTTTGCCTCCACTTTGATCACAGCGAGGTCACTGCTGGGGTCGGCGGCTACAAGCTTGGCCTTGAATGATTTCTTGTTATTGAGGGTTACATTGATCTCGTCGGCACCTTCCACTACGTGGTTGTTGGTGACGATATAACCGTCTTCGCTGATAATGGCACCGGAACCAGAGGCCATCTGCGGCACAGAACGGGAACGATCACCGAAGAAATCATCGAGATCCATATCAAACAGATCGCCGAAAGGACTTCTGCGCGGCAGGTTGTTGCTGGCCGTGCGGGTTGCTTTTGTTTTGATGTGTACGGTGGCGGGAATGGCCGCATTGGCTGCCGGCGTGAAATCTGCCGGTGCGTTGGTTAATCCTTTAAAATCGGCATAGTTGGCCGGGATCTTACCGCTATCATTGTTATCGTTCTGGTAAACGTATGTGCCCGACTTGCCGTACTTCTGATAGCCCCACATGGTAGCAAAAGAAGTAGCAGCGCTGAGTATCACAATGCCTGCTATTTGGGTAAACTTCATATGAGATGATATTTTATAATTGCTGTAAAAATATACGGTTTCAAATTGTATGCCTGCTCACAACAAAATAACAGCACAGAATCAATAAGGCTCACGAGGCAACAATGGTTTAACAATTAATTTACTAAAGTCTTCGTACTTCGTTGACCAAATTTAACACAAAAAGGCGGAAACTCAGCCAGTTAGCGCGCACAAAACTGCCCGGAAAAATAAAAAAAGCGGCTATTGAGCCGCTTCTGTAAGTCATTGTTATCGGTAAAGAAAGTAAACCAGCACATTAAAGCAAACTGAGTCGGGACCCAGGTTACAGGCCAACGAGGAATTGCATCGTGTCGACACCATCCGCATAATCGGTCAGGGAGGGTTGTTGGGCCTGACCGAAGGGCAACCATTTTTTTCCAACGATGCACTGTATGTCATCATTGCCGGTCAAAGCGTCGGTCACCGCTGACAAATCGGTATAAAACGAATAGTGCAGCTGGCTGATTGGTGAGAAGGGCGACGCGTCTTCGTGCAGGATGATACTGCCATTGGTCATGTAATACTGCTTGTTTAGTATCAGGATGGCCAATTGGTAGTCGTAGTTGTTTTTGTATTTGTGGTGATCGGCGAGGGCTTCATATTTCTTGAAGGTCTCGAGCAGCGGCACAAAATCGTATCCTTCGGGTACATAAAGCTTGGTCACGTTGCGGCAGCCCAGTCCGAAATACTGGTACACGTCATCGGCCAGCAGGGCCAGTTCTTCTACGGTTTCGTTGCCGTCGAGAATGGCAACCGACGTGCGATTGCGACGGATGATGTGCGGATATTTGGCGAAATAGTAATCGAAGTAGCGGGCTGAATTATTGCTACCCGTAGCGATGTAGGCGTCGCAACCCTTCAGCATGGGCTGAAAAGTAATGAGCGCCTGCGTGGCCGGTTCCCAGGCATGGAGCTGGCTTACCAGGTGCTTCAGCAGGGTATCGTCTTTAGACGAGGGTTTGATGGTTTGACGGTGACCGCTGATGAACACGGCGAGCAGGTCATGAAACCCCACGAGGGGGATATTACCGGCCATCACGATCCCGATGTTTTTTGGATGGGCTTGTGTGTCGGGTACGTTGTATTGTGAGGCCCAGGCCTGCAGGGCAGCGGGGTTGAGCCAGGATTGTGCAATGCCGTTGGCGGCCAGGTCGATGAATGCCGGGGTAAACCAGCCATTTTCCCGGGAGGCACGTTCCTTGGTCGCCGTCCATTGATTGTCAGTCGATAAAATATAGCTACCCAATCGCGTCATTAAATCTATCCGTTGTTGTAAATTCATTACAGCTTATATTTGTGGTGCAAAATAACTGTATTCGATCCATTAAAATTCAAGGAATATATGTCAATTAAGATAACTGAGGAATGTATTAATTGCGGTGCTTGTGAGCCGGAATGTCCCAATAATGCCATCTATGAAGGTGGTGTGGAATGGGCTATTACGGATGGTACCAACATCAAAGGTTCATTTACCCTGCTGGATGGTACAGTCGTGGATGCTGAAGAGCGCCTGGCACCGGTAAGCGTTGATACATACTATATTACTCCCAATAAATGCACAGAGTGCCAGGGCTTTCATGAAGAGCCCCAGTGTGCGGCCGTCTGTCCGGTGGATTGCTGTGTACCCGATGAGATGTACCAGGAAACGGTGGATGAGCTGATGGCTAAAAAAGCCAAATTGCACGTTTAATACAAGTGTGCAAAAACAGGCCTTCCAAAATTTGGAATGAGTTGCCTGAAAGTTGTAACTTAACAGTATTCAAATAGTGAATGTAGTCTAAGTACTACTTAAAGCAGGCGGGTGATATTTCCCGTTGTAGAATGGTGAAGCGACAATCGTCCTTCACCATTCCGATTTTTACGCCTGTCCGGATGTTTCGTTTACTCACTTACCAGCTGAATCGACACACCTATCGGCTCTTTTTGCACAGATATGGCTTTGGGGTTGCAAGTTTGGTCGTTTCGCGTTTATTTAGCGAAAGGAAAAGCGCATAGGCGTTGCCTTTCCCGAACCCGTTAACCAAACTAAGATTGCCTCGTGAAAATGCGATCCTTACTGCTATTGAAACCTGACCGCTACCGGCCAGCCTCCTCGCTGCCAGCCCTTCCCAATCATTGTTGCTTATTTCCTGCTTCAACGCCTTTATATGAATAACCACGAATGGCCCCATAAATGGTTTGGCGTATGGCGGGAGTATGGAAAGGGATACGAACAGTACCCTTCGGTCTGGGACTTTGTACAGCCCGAACTGAATGCGGGTTACGAAAAACCACGCTTACTGAAATATATACGCAGTGGGTATGCGCTGGCCTCCTCCAGCAGGCGTCACTATCCGCATCCCGTAACCGGTATGGTGAAGACGGGATCCATTTGCTATCGTACGGATGGTGTATGGCTCTGGCTCGATGACCTGGGCGATTATATCGAGAAGAGCGGCGTCGTGATACCGGATGCCTGGTACCGGCATATACAAAACAACCAATTCGTCATTCCGGTATTGGGTGCCTCTATTGCCAATAGCCTGGAGTGGCCAGGTGTGAAGACCGTGTGATTATTATTCAAATAAATCCTCCGTAAATGAATGAAAAAAGCTTGCCCATACGATCTCCAGGAAGCAGCCTATTCAAGATAGTGGCGGCCTTTCTGCTGATCGTGGAGTGTGTCTTGCTGGTCGGGTGTGCTGATGGCAAGGATAGATCAAGGGTTAAGTTTCCCGACTTGGATACGCCTTCAATCGCGTGGAGCGGAACTGTCGAAATACCCGGAGCTACTAATTTGTTTCCGGTTTTCCTGGATTCGGTGAATCGTTATCAGGCCGGACAACCATTGCCTTCTTTTTTATTCAATTATCGATTGGATCTTGATTATCCATGGATAGGTTCTGACCGCGATTTTTCTCTTCGGAAGAGGATTTTTGAAGACACGGATAACATAATTTTTTTGAAAGCGGTCCTTCAATCAAAGGATAACTTACTGAAAAAAGTAGTTGATCGATCGGATGTTCCGGATTCCAACTATTACCGAAATATTCCCGACAGGGAATCGCCGAACCATGAGCTGGCGAAAGCGCGGCTGGCAGAACTAAAGAAACGTAAATAGAAGTTGGATAGTCATGATCCTCCGCTCCATGCGCTCTCCCGCGCGCTCCGTCGCAATTCCTTATCCCGCTCCCGCCATTTCTGCAGGGCGCGAGGAATGCGCCTGGTCTTCGGTGCTTTCGCAATCTCCAACAGGGTACGCCGCAAGCCCGGCCGGGGAGGCCGGTAACGTGCGCGCAATACGGTAACCCGTCCTTCGGGTGGGGGAGGTGTATTGCCCGCATACTGCCGCGTAAGGTATTCAACGATGTCCTGCGCCGCCCATTGGTATTTCAGCCAGGTCATAGCTTCGCCGGTCAGTTTGCGGTACAGGGTATGCTTACGCCGCTCAGCCGGCACAAGGGCATACACCGTCGAGCCGATCTTCGAAGCCTGGGCCAGCAACCCCGCATAGGCCATCGTTTTGCGGAAAGCCGGGTCTTTCTTCACCCGCTCACCGGTCAGCGAGCTCCGCGTACGCATAAAATAGCGACCGTACATCTGGTAGATGCAAACAGGGCCTTCACTGCCCACAAAAGTTGGTATGCCGTCGAATTTGGCCATGGTAGCACTCAATAGCCCTTAAATTACGAAAAATAAGTATGTCTGGATGGGCGGAAAGCAGCTTTTTTTAAGCCTGAAGGCTCTTTTTTGCACCCTTGTCATCCTTCCGCCACCCATGCACCAACCTGGCCTCATCCATGCAGGTTAAAGCGCACTCGACCCAAGCCTCGTCGAAGGATGGCAGGTCGTTGGCGCCACTGAAGCCGCAGGTTATCAATGCCCTCCGAAACAATTATACCATCCCCACTGCTTTTTTCGTTTATTTGCTGAAAATTCCAAATCAAGCAATGAAGCCTGTTATTGCCTTTGTAACCGGGGGATACTCCTCAGAAGCCGTGATCTCCTATAAAAGCGCGGTGACCATTGAAAACAACATCGATACCGATAAATACGAAGTTTTTAAGATAGATGTCACCACCGATGGCTGGTGGTACGAAACTTCTACCGGTCGCAAGATCCCGGTAGACCGCAGCGACTTTTCCATCGCCGCCGACGGTCGTAAAGTGACCTTCGATGCCGTACTGATTGGTATTCACGGAACCCCCGGCGAAGACGGCAAGCTGCAAGGTTATTTCGACCTTCTCGGTCTGCCTTACACCTCCTGCGATGCCGCTACCTCGGCCATCACCTTCAACAAGCGCTATACCGTAGCGGTGGCTGCTTTCGGTGGCATCCACGTGGCCAAATCTTTGCATATTTTTAAGCATAGCCCCATCAGCCCGGCCGATATTTTGAAACAGGTGAGCCTGCCGGTATTCGTGAAGCCCAACAACGGTGGATCGAGCATCGGTATGAGCAAAGTGAGCAAGGCAGATGACCTGGCAGCCGCCTTGGAGAAAGCCTTCAACGAAGATGACCAGATCCTGGTAGAAGAGTTCATCGCCGGACGTGAGTTTACGGTCGGCGTGTTCCGGACCCTCGAAGGCATCATCGTGCTGCCCATTACGGAGGTAGCTGCTGATGCTGACAAGGAATTCTTTGACTTTGAAGCCAAATACCAGGGTAAGAGCACTGAAACGACACCGGCACAGATCGACGAGCACAAAGCGGATATCATTCGCAAAACAGCCCGTAAAGTGTATGAGATCCTGAACTGTCGTGGCGTGGTGCGGATCGATTTCATTTACAACGAAGCCAAAGACGCACCCTACATGCTCGAGATCAATACGGTTCCTGGCCAAAGCGAAGCCAGCATTGTACCCCAGCAGGTGAAAGTGATGGGATGGTCGCTCAAAGACTTCTACACTTCGCTCATCGAAGACGCACTGGATAGGGGTAAGCGGAAATAAAATGCCAACATTCTAAATCGAAATACAACAACGTGTTCAAATTCATCACCCGTCGACCTTTATGGCAGAACATCCTTTTCGCGGTGCTGCTGGTGCTTATCCTGTTGTTCCTGTTCCTGCAATCCCTCAACCTGATGACCCGTCACGGCGCTACCCTGATCATTCCCTCCGTGACCGGCAAATCGTATGAAGACGCGAAGAAGGTACTGGAAGCAGAAGGGTTCGACGTACAGATACAGGATTCTATCTACAACGATACGGCCAAACCGATGTCGGTACTGCGCCAGTTTCCCGATGGGGAAGAGATCGTGAAGGTGAACCGTACCGTATACCTGACCATCAACCGGGCCGTAGCGCCAGAAGTAGAGATGCCCAACCTGGTCGGTCTTTCCTTCCGCAGCGCCGAACTGGCCCTGAAACAATACAACCTCCGCCTCGGCGATACTTCCTATAAACCCGACTTCGGCCGGAACTCCGTACTCGAACAACAGTTCAAAGGCAAAAGCATCAAACCGGGTACCCGCTTACCCATGGGCAGCGATGTTTCGCTGGTACTGGGCAGTGGCCTTGGTTCCGAAGCATTGCCCGTACCCGATCTCTTTGGTAAAACACTGGCAGAAGCGCGAGTGTTCCTCGAATCGTATCACCTCGGTCTCGGAGCCCGCGTATTCAGCGGTAGTGTAGTTGACAGTGCCAACGCTTATATCTTCAACCAAAAACCCGACGCAGTGTTGCCCGACGGACGGTATGGTATGATCCGCCCCGGCCAGTTCATCGACGTATGGCTGCAGGCAGAAAAGCCCGTACGCGATACCACCAACATCCCTTCACCACAGCCAGAGCAACCAGAATAACAATTAATCGTAAGCATATGCAAAACATCACAGCAGAAGAAGTAAAAGCACGTATTGATGCCGGTGAATCGCTGAACCTCGTCGATGTACGCGAACCTCATGAACATGCTGATTTCAATATCGGCGGAACACTGTATCCCCTTGGTAAGATACAGACCATGCAGGTAGACGAGCTCGAAGGGCTCAAAGAAGAAGAAGTGATTGTATATTGTCGCAGCGGCAACCGCAGCGGTCAGGCAGCCCAGATACTCGACATGCTCGGTTTCAAGAATACCAAGAACCTCGTAGGTGGTATGATGAACTGGGAATCCGTATACGGCCGGTAAGCTTTAATACATCGGAACAACTATACTGACGGTCCTTTGTCCCTCCGGGCAAAGGACCTTTTTCTTACAGGCAATAACATGGGCACCCGCTGCTGGTAAGCTACATACGCAGCGCCAAACTCCTTCACCAGTTTACGCTCTTCCCATACCGTACCGATCACCGTATACACAGTGATCATCACACAACTGATACCGTAGGCAAGCCTCGGCCAGATGAACCAGCAACTCCACACGGTCAGCAAGGTGCCGAAATACAAAGGATGCCGTACAAAACGGTGCAGCCCTCCTGTTTCCAGTCCGCCGACAGACGGCCGTGCCGGTAGCAATACATCGATACCGCTCAGGTAGAAGAAATACCGGCGAATACAATACCCCATGATCAGCAGTCCAGTGATAGCCGGGATAGCCGCGACCATTTGGGCCCCCAGACTGGGTTGCCATAGCCAGTTGGCGGGCAGGCCCAATTCATAAACGATAATGACGATTAATAAGGCTAAGGAGAAAAGCGAGTAGGAGAGACGATAGTAAGGATAGTGCCTGCCCAGCAAGGTTTGCATACGGCGCTTCCACCAAAGTGCCGCAAACAGGCTGTGGGTGATGCCAAACAAGGCCCACAAGATGACCAGGAAACCATATGGAGGTAGTGGCAACATGAATATGCTATGATCACCAATTGTTGTGCCCGGCCGGCTTATCGTTTTCAAGGAACGCCTCTGCAGGCCCCTTCACACTTTCACACGCAGGCTGCAACCATTGCCCGGTGCGGAATCGATCTCCATTTCACCATTGAATACTTCGATGCGGTTGCGGATATTGTTGAGGCCCATACCCGGGCGTACATCAGCTACGTTGAAACCAACTCCATTGTCGCGGATGGTCAGCTGCGTGTGAGCACCACTGGGCTTCAATTCAATGACGACCTCTTCTGCCTGCGAATGCTTGAGTACATTGTTCAGTTGCTCCTGGATGATCCGGTACAGGACCAGCCGGCGGTTATCCGCCACTTTCGATTCATCGAAACCGGCATGACGGACGTGGATCTCCATATCCCTGGCATGACCAATATCTTCCACCAACTGGTAAAGACTTTCCATGAATCCTTGCTCGTTGAGCGACGGAGGCAACAACGAACGGGATAAGCTCCTGATCTCCTCGATGGTCTGTGTGATATAACTGGAACATTTATGCAACAGTTCTTCTCGTACCGCTGCGTTCATCAACGCATGTTGAATATACAGCTTTACCACCCCCAATAGCTGGTTGATGTTGTCGTGGAGTTCTTCACCCAGTTTCTTGCGCTCGGCTTCCTCGGCCTGTAGCACGCTTCTGGCCAATACATCTTTATGATGGCTCTGCGCTTCGATCAGCGTTTCTTGTAAAATACGTTGCTCGGTAACGTCCTGCATGGCGCCAATGAGGCGGTAAGGCTGTCCGGCCTTGTTGCGCATGATAAAGCCCCGGTCGAAGATGGTCTTGAAATCACCGTTCTTGCAGCGGAAGCGGTATTCATCCTGCCACACGGTACCTCCCATATCGAGTTTGGCATCGATGGTATCCAGTACGCGGTCTTTGTCTTCAGGATGCAGGTTGTTGGTCCACCAGGTATAGTTGTCCTGCAGCTCGTCGGCCGTGTAGCCAAACAATTCCTGCAGGGTGCGGTTGGTATAACATTGTTTCGTTTCGATATTGTAATCCCATACGGCATCATTGGTAGCCATGCCCAGTAGTTGATAGCGCTCTAGTATCTCTTCCTGTTGCCGGCGTGATTTCTCGATACTTTCATATAGACGGCGGCTGACGAAATAGATGAGCAGGGAAGCCAGTGTGACGAAGAGAATGCCTTTGTAGCGTTGTATATTGTAGTAAGTATCGGGCACATGATCGCTCAGCGACCAGGCTATTGAATCGGAAAACAATATCCAGGCCGTGCCGAAAATGAGAAACGTGATGGAGAGTTTTACAGAGGAGGGCAGTGGATTTTTCATAACAACAGGCTATATCTGCAATATTGCGAAAAAATATCTTGTATTCCATACCGATCATCGATTTCATACTAAAATTTCTGATCATAAGTTCACCACCGGCCCGTGCCACGTCAATCCCGCAATCGGTTGCGGAACAAGGTGGTGATTAGTTTACAATTTGATCACAGACTGTCGGAACTCTGTATTTATTCGAATGGCCAGTTTGGCCCCACCCTTTCAGCAACTCATTCCTTTATAGGCCATTTCAACGGTCAAACATCCCGCTACTGCTCCTGTTTTATGGAGCTGGTCCTTGGCTTCCCATTTACTATCTTTGCGCCATGCATTACGTTTCTGTAGAGGGATTATCCAAGTCATTCGGTGTAAAGCCGCTTTTTGAGAACATTTCATTCCACATCGAAGAAGGCGACAAGATCGCCCTGGTAGCCAGGAATGGCAGCGGTAAATCGACCCTGCTCAAGATCCTGGCGGGTACGGAGACCGCTGAAAGCGGTAAAGTGTGGATCAATAAGGAAGTAACGGTAGCCCTCTTCGACCAGGAACCTGTATTCAAAGAACACCTGTCGGTACTCGATAATATCTTTCAGCACAACCACCCCATCATCAATGCCATCAAAGCCTATGAAGCGGTGGGGGAAGATGGTACGCCCGAGCAGATCAGTGATGCCATCGTTCGTATGGATGAACTGGGCGCCTGGGACTTCGATGCCAAGGTGAAGCAAATTCTCGGCAAGCTCAATATCCACCACCTCAACCAGCCCACCGGCACCTTATCGGGCGGTCAGCGCAAACGCGTAGCCCTCGCCAAAACCCTCATCGATATCGGTTTCGAACACAAGCACGTATTGCTGATCATGGACGAACCGACCAACCACCTCGATGTGGAAATGGTCGAGTGGCTGGAATATTACCTCAACCAGCAACATGTTACCCTGTTGCTGGTGACACACGACCGCTATTTCCTCGACAACGTTTGTGAAGAGATCTGGGAGATGGACCGCAGCAGCCTGGTGGTGTACAAAGGCAAATACGAAAATTACCTGGAGAAGAAAGCTGCCCGCATGGAAAGCGAGTCAGCTTCGATCGATAAAGCCCGGAATAGCTATCGCCGCGAACTGGAGTGGATGCGTAAACAACCCAAAGCACGTACCACCAAATCCAAGAGCAGGCAGGATGCCTTCTATGTGGTAGAGGCTAAAGCCAAACAACGCATCGAAGACAGCCAATTACAGCTCGATGTAAAGATGAGCCGACTCGGTGGTAAGATCATCGAGCTGAAAAAAGTGTACAAGAGTTTCGGTGACAAGAAGATCATGCAGGGATTCGACTACACCTTCAAAAAGGGAGAGCGGGTAGGCGTGGTCGGAAAGAACGGTGTCGGCAAATCTACCTTCATCAATATCCTGCAGGGCATCGAGCAGCCCGACAGCGGCAAGATCAATGTGGGCGAAACGGTCATCTTCGGCAACTATTCGCAGCAGGGCCTGCACATCAAAGAAGACATGCGCCTGATCGAGTACGTGAAGAATATTGCCGAAAGCTTCCCGCTGGCCAGTGGCGGATCTTTGAGTGCCTCGCAGTTCCTCGAACTGTTCCTTTTCCCGGCAGAACAGCAATATACCTATATCTCCAAACTGAGCGGTGGCGAAAAACGCCGCCTGCATTTGCTATCAATACTGTTCCGCAATCCCAACTTCCTGGTGCTCGATGAGCCCACCAATGACCTCGATCTGCCGACCCTGGCCATCCTGGAAAATTTCCTCAGTGAGTTCCAGGGCTGTCTCCTGATCGTATCGCACGACCGGTACTTCATGGACCGCCTGGTCGATCACCTCTTCGTATTCGAAGGCGATGGCGTGATTAACGACTTCCCCGGCAACTATACACTGTACCGCATCGCGGAAAAGGAAAAAGAAACGAAACCCGTAGCGGTTACCGCAAAACAGGAGCAGGCAGCTCCTGCACTGGCAGAAGCTACCAGTAAGCCTGTCGAAAAAAAGAAATTTTCCTTCAAGGAGAAGCGTGAGTTTGAAACGCTGCAACAAGAGATCGCCAACCTGGAGAAAGAAAAGGCAACGCTATCCGAAAAGCTCAACAGCGGTAACCTGCCCTTCGAAGAGTTGCAGCAAGCTGCCAACCGGATTGGTGAAATTACCAACCTGCTCGACGAAAAAGAGCTGCGCTGGCTCGAACTCAGTGAAATAGAAGGGTAAAAGCGCTTGTTCATGCATGGCATCGCAGACCTTACACGTCTGCCGGAATAGATCCTGGCCGCGATTGCCACTTGCAGTCGCCAGCCAACCGTTTGTAGCCATCAGCTTTTTCCACCAATGGCAATAGAAACAAGGTCCCTTGCCTTACTTTTGACATCCTAAAATCATATAAATACAATTTTTCATGAGAAAACTATGCCTGGTTATGGCTTTGGCAGCTCCACTGGGAATGATGGCCCAGAAAGCAGTCAACCCTACTCCCTTCGCCAATACCATTACGGCGGAAGACCTGAAGAAGCACCTCTACATCGTAGCGGGCGCTGAGATGCAGGGTCGCGAGACAGCTACAGAAGGACAGCGCAAGGCTGCCACTTACATCGAGAATTATTTCAAACAGGTAGGACTTACACCCGGCAACAATGGCGCCTGGCAACAGTCGTACCCGGTATACCAGGATTCACTGGGTTCCGCTTCTATCGAGATCAACGGTAAAAAGTTTCAGCCTTATACCGACTTCACCGCTAACCTGGGCGGCTCTTCTTCGTCCTCGCTCATGGCCAGCGAAGTCGTATTTGTAGGATACGGTATCAGCGATGCCAACCGCGATGATTACAAAGGCATCGATGCGAAAGGTAAAGTAGTACTGGTATTGGCTGGTGCACCACCTGCCGCCGGACAGCCCGCTGCAGCTCCCCGTCGAGGTGGCATGTCGCCCGTACTGGAAGCAGCCTTCAAGAACGGCGCTGTTGCCGTATTGCAGGTGCAGCCCGGTTTCCCCCGCAAAGCTGGTTCTACCCGGGGTTACCAATACATCAACGGTTTCAGAAAGACGATTTATCCCAACGTATACGCGGTATCCGAGCAGGTAGCGCAGTCGATCCTCGGTGCTGATTTCGCCCCCGCGCAGGAAGCCATGAAGGCCGGCAACCCACAAGCAAAAGCATACGCAGCCAACATCGCGATCGATTTCCAAAAAGTGATTACCAAGCTGGAAAGCTCCAACGTGGTAGGTGTACTGGAAGGAACCGACAAGAAAGATGAGTACGTATTCCTGACGGCTCACTACGATCACGTGGGCGTGAACGCTGCCGGTCAGATCCATTATGGTGCAGATGATGATGGCTCCGGTACCGTGACCATTCTCGAACTGGCAGAAGCATTTATCAAGGCGAAAGCCGCTGGTAAAGGTCCCCGCCGTACGATCGTGTTCATGACGGTATCTGGTGAAGAGAAAGGCCTGTGGGGTTCTGAATACTATTCAGAGCATCCTATCTTTCCGCTCGATAAGACGACGGTCGACCTCAACATCGACATGATCGGTCGTATCGATCCTACCCGTAAGATCGGCGACTCTACCAACTATGTATATGTAGTAGGTGACGACAAGCTCAGCTCCGACCTGCGTATCATCAGCGAAGCAGCGAACAAGAAATACACCAAGCTCGAACTGGATTATAAATTCAATGATCCCAACGACAAAGAGCGTATCTACTATCGCAGCGACCACTACAACTTCGCGCGCAAGGGTGTTCCCATCATTTTCTATTTCAACGGAACGCACGCGGATTATCACCGTCCTACCGATACCCCCGACAAGATCGATTACGTGCAGATGGCCAAACGTGCCAAGCTCGTATTCTACACTGCCTGGGAAATGGCCAACCGGAACGACATGCTGAAGCGTGACATTCCCTTGAACGTGCCTGGTAGATAATCTTTTGAAGTACAATGCTTCATTATAAACGACAGCGGGTGTATCAAGAGATACACCCGTTGTCGTTTATAATCCTTTATAACTCGTTGCCTCGATGCCTGGCTGCCTCGTTGCCTTTCGTCCGCCTAGTTGCCTGCTTTCACAATTTTAAAACATTGCCGGTGCAGCTTCCCCTGGAAGTCGAAGGGGGTAGTGGCTTTGGTGATATCGCGGATAGAAGTTGATTGAATATTCTCCTGATCGATCACGAATTTGCGGTAATTGGTACTGAAGTACAGGATACCACCGGCCGTCATGGCGTGCAGGGTCTTATTGATGAGCTCCACATGGTCGCGTTGAATGTCGAGAAAGTCGAGCATGCGCTTACTGTTGCTGAAGGTAGGCGGGTCCATCACTACCAGGTCAAAAGATCCGGGTTTCAGCGTATCGAGGTATTGCTTTACATCGGCATGTTCATAAACATGCTTTTGCGGATCGTACATTTCGTTGAGCTGCATATTCTCTTCGCCCCACTTGAGATAAGTTTTGGAGAGGTCGACAGAGGTCACTTCCGACGCGCCACCTGCCGCTGCATATACCGAGAAGGAAGCGGTATAACAAAACAGGTTCAGTACGCGCTTACCGGCAGATTCTTCCCGCACCATGCCGCGGGTAATGCGGTGGTCAAGAAATAATCCGGTATCGAGGTAATCGGAGAGGTTGACTTTAAACGTGAGCCCCGCCTCTTTAGCTTCAAAGAAAACACCTTCGGTAGCTACCCGTTGATACTGACCGAGGCGACCTGCCTTGCGTTGCCGTTGCTTGATGTATACATTATCCGATGGCATCTCCAGAATCTCGCTGATCACCTGGATACAGTCTTCCAGCCATTGTTCATGCTCTTCTTCCGTGAGCGAATGGCGGCGTTTGTATTCTGCGAGGTAAATATTCTCTTCATAGATCTCGATGCAAAAAGGAAATTCGGGCAGGTCGTGATCGTACACGCGATAGCAGGTAATGCCCTGGCGGCGTGCCTGTTTGCCGATATGCTTATACACCTTGGTAAGCCGGTTCCTGAACATCTCCATTTTTTCGGTCGACATGCGCCAAAGATACAGTAACTGGTATTAGTGCGGGAAGTGAAGACTGACTAAAGCTGGTGCGTGGCGGATGTCAGTACGCGTCGGGCATGGTCGCGGCGATACATGATGTAAAAGCCCAGGCTGCTAATAAAGAAGAGACCACTGACCGTCCACCACAGCGTCGTCCAGCCAGCCCGGTCGGCTACCTGCGAACCCAGGAAGGGACCGATGGCCTGCGCAACCGACCAGGCAATCGTAAACAAGCCGGCATACTGACCACGATTGTGGTGCGCGCTGCGCGCGATCCAGTACGAGTTCATGAAAGGCATAGAGAGCATCTCCCCAAAGGTGATGATGACGATCATGACGATCGTGAGCCCCGCATTCATGTGAAAGACATTGAGCATACAGTAAGCGAGACCACAGAGCAATACGCCCAGGGTGATATAATACAGCTTGTTGTGCCGTCCCTCCAGCTTGAACACGAGTACCATCTCTACCAGGGTGATGAGCAGCCCATTGATGGCATTGAGCATACCGATGTACTGTTCCGAAAAATGAAGAACGTTTTTGAAGTAGGCAGAGAGATTGTTGAATACCTGGAAGAAGCAGCCGGCGAAGATCGTGGTGAACAGCAGGAACCACAGGAATATTTTATCGCGATAGGCTGTTTGCGTAGTATCTACAGGCGTAGCGTTGATGGCCGCAGCAGGCGCCCGTTGCCTGGCCGGAGGCAGCAGAAACAGCATCAGGATGCCCGCGGCGATATTGGTACAACCATCTACCCAGAACAGCAGTTCGTATCGATAAGCGGCAATAAGACCACCGGCAGCGCTTCCTACGGCCCAGCCCAGGTTAATGGCGAGCCGGTTAAGAGAGAAAGATCGCGTACGGTTCTCCGGGGTGCTATAGTAGGCAATGGCTGCTGCGTTGGCCGGTCGAAAGGATTCATTGACCATGCTGAGCAAAAAGCTCATGATACAGATGCCCGAAAAAGAATGCATCTGGCCCAGTATCATAAAAAGTACACCGCCACCGATCAGGGCCATGAACTGTATGCGCGAGAACCCGATCTTGTCGGTGAGCCAGCCGCCAAGGTATCCACCTGCAACGGCACCCAGGCCAAAAAGACCCATCACGATACCGGCCTGACCGATACTGTATCCTACTTCGGGGCTGATGAGGTAAATGGTCATGAAGGGCAGCACCATCGTGCCGCTCCGGTTGATCAGCATGATCAGCGAGAGCCACCAGGTGGGGGAGGAGAGGCCGCTATAGGCATTTCTGTAAAGGGACAAGGCGTTGGCAAACATGGCGTATACTTCCTGGCAAAAATAAGGAATGGCAGTGGCTCGCTGCCAGGAGAATGCTGTAAAAGTGACCGGCGACCGCCGGGCTACACTGCCTGGCGCGCTCTATGTCCCTGGTAAAAGGGCTCATCACAAAAACAAAAGCCTGTATCTTTTTCGATACAGGCTTTGAATGTATTGTGGGGTCGGTGACCACGCTTATTGGTCAAAGGCCTACTGTTTGGCGACTATCCGAATACCTTCTTCAGGGTATCGGTAACGCGGGCAGCTGGGTCCTTGCGGATCTTCTGTTCTTCCTGGGCTACCTGGATGAACATACCGCTGAGTGCCTTTTCGGTTACATATCCCGACAGGTCGGAATTGATCTTATTGAAAGAAGTAGGCAGTTTATTATAGGCTTCCGTTAATGCTTTCCAATGTTTGGTAGCTCCTGTTTTCTCCAGCGCGCCTTCGATCACGGGACGGAAAGCAGTGGTCAGAGCAGGTGTTGTTTTGCCACGTAGATAACCAGTGGCGGCTGTATCGGATCCTTTGAGGATACCCAGTGCATCCTGGAAGCTCATGGTCTTCACGGCATCGACGAAGATAGGAGCGGCTGACTTAGAAGCATCTTCAGCAGCCCTGTTCATCGACAGGATGGCGTCGTCTACCAGTTTACCCATACCCACTGAGCGCAAGGCTTTTTCTACTTTTTGTGCTTCTGGAGGCAACAATACTTTGATGGCGGCATTGGCAAAAAAGCCATCAACTGCAGAGAGCTTATTCGCGCCATTGGTAGCGCCAATAGAAAGGGCTTCCTTGAGGCCAGCAGCAATATCTTCACTGCTCAGCGAGCCACCTTTGGCCTTGTTCAGCAGACCACCGGCTTTCTTCAGCAAGCCACCACCGGATTCTTGCGAAAAACTGACTACAGAACTCAATAACAATAAGGGGAGTATTACTTTTTTCATAGCGGACATTATTTCGTTAAAAGTAACGTCGGTTTCCGTAAAAAGTTGTTAAGCCGCCCCCGAATACAGCCATTAAATTCTAGTTAATCCATTCAAAGTCGACGGCTCTGGGCATGTTGTTAAAAACATGCAAAATCTGCGCTGGCGGAGCTGCTATTTTACGCAGTTGGGTATTGATCCAGGCGCCTTCTACGGTGATCACAGCCGCCAGTACATCGGCTTTTTTGTAGATATGATGCTGGATGCTCCAGCGAGACTGATCTTCCTTGGCTTTCAGCAGGTGCAGGTCGATAGTAACATCATCGCCCAGGCGGATCTCTTTCCGGAATATACATTCCTCCCGAAACAATACAGGACCCAGGTGGTGCTGCGCCATAAAGGCAGCCGTGAGACCATGGGCATCCAGGAAAGCAATACGGCAATAAGCGCCGTAGTCGTAGTACACGGAGTGGCGCAAATGAAAATTAGGATCGAGATCCGACCAACGTACTTCAACCGGTTTGATGTAACTGCTCATAGATGAATTTTAAAAAGCTGTCTATAAAATTAGACCATACAGCAATTATTATCTAATTTTCGTATGGCATTAACTTGCCCGAATGTATGCGCAAACTGCTCGCTTTACTATGCCTTGTTACTTTCACCTTTCTCCAGTATGGGAAGGTGATCAGCTACTGGCATTGCCGCGTGGCAGCCCCCATCGATTGCGATTGCGCCAAACAGCTCACCGGTCACTCCGATAGCGATCACCAGCATACACCGTTGTTGATCGCGAAAGAGAAGTCGGAAGAAGTATTCGTGCACCACGATGTGGTGTTGCCCGTATTCAGGACCATGGCAACCGCTGCAGTAGCTGCCAGTCGTTACCTGCCCATGTTACCAGCAGATCATAGTGTCTCCATCTTTCAGCCGCCCCGAAGCATCGCTTAGTTAACACAATTCACTTATTATCGATTCATTAAGCCCGAACGGGAATAGACGGGTATGTCTGTCACAGATTGCAACATCGCGTCACAGCGGTTGGGCAATCGCACAGCATACTCATGGAGTTGCACGCCCTTGACAGGCTCCCGCAGCTGCCAACAACCGATGTATGTATAACAGCCAACTATGGTTGTTATGGCATGCAGTAGCCAACTATTGTCATTAACACAACAACCTGTAATCATGAAATTATCATTCAACTATAGCCTCCTCGCTTCCGTATTATTGATCACCACCGCTTGCCAACACAAAGCGGCACCCGTTGCAGGCTCCGGCAGCCAGGCCACTGTGCAAACACCCACAACCGACCGTACCTACATGGATGCTGCCGGCAACCTGCATCTGCTGGGCCTCAGTACACGTGAACGGCTGGCACAGGCGCCTTTTGCTTCCTGGTTCGATCAGTTTTACAACGGTTATACGATCGATACGGCTACCGCCGGTCAGCTGAAACCTTTGCTGAAAAACAAGAAGTTTGTCATCTTCATGGGTACCTGGTGTGGGGATAGCAAGCGGGAGGTACCACGCATGTACAAATTGCTGGACTACTGTGGAGTGAAATCATCTCAGATCAAACTGATCAATGTAAACAATGCCGACAGTGCTTATAAACAAAGCCCGGGTCACGAGGAAAGAGGTTTGAGTATATTCCGCGTGCCCGATCTGCTGGTGTATGACAAAAACGGAGAAGCGGGCCGCATTGTGGAATCGCCCATCGTGTCACTGGAAAAAGACCTGCTGGCCATCGTACAAAAGCAACCGTATACACCCAAATATCCCGGGGTGGCTTACCTGATCCAGCAGTTTCAGTCCTCGAATTGGCAGGCAACGCCCGCGATGTACGAGCAGGCAGCTGCGCAAATGAAGCCGCAGATAAAGCATTGGGGCGAACTCGCCTCTTTCAGCCGGGTGATGCTAACCAGCGGCTATACCGATCGGGCCATCGATGCCATGCAAATTGCTACCCTGCTCTATCCGGCCGAAACGGGCGCCTTCCTGTACCTGGCCACGGCGTATGTGAAAAAGGGCAATACGCCCGCTGCAAAGGCCTGCTGTGAAAAAGTGTTGCAGTTGCAGCCCGGTAATGCCGACGCAATGGCGTTCCTCAAGGGGTTGGAGAAATAATAAGTTGGGGGCAGGGTGTCTGCCCCCCATTCTAGCTGGCGCACCCGCCGGCCCGTGGTGGGTAGCCGGCTACCCGGATTGGGCAGTGTCCGCGGGCTGGCAATTGTGGGTTTTTTTTACTGAAGGGTTTCACTACATTTGAGCCCTTATTAAAAAATCTATTGAATGAAAAGAACAACCTTGTTGATAGCAGGCTGTTTGGCAACGGCAGCTTCCTTTGCACAAACCAAGCCCGCCGCCAAACCTGCCACCAAACCAGGTGCTGCTAAACCTGCTGCCAAGCCCGCCGCTGCAGCAGTGCCTATGAAGAATGCGACCGACTCCTTCAGCTACGCCATTGGATTGAGCATTGCCAACTTCTACAAGCAATCGGGCATTACCAATATCAATAACCAAATGGTGATCAAAGCCCTGAATGACTCCAAGAGCGGCAAGCCCGCCCTCACCGAAGAGCAGTCCAACGCCTGCATCATGGGTGTGATGCAAACTGCCCGCTCGGCCAAAGCCTCCGGTGCTAAGAAAGCCGGTGAAGCTTACCTGGCGCAGAACAAGTCCAAAGCGGGTGTTATCACCTTGCCCAGCGGCTTGCAATACCAGGTGGTTAAAGAAGGCACCGGTCCCAAGCCCACGATCAACGACCAGGTAAAATGCCACTATATCGGTTCATTCATCGACGGCAGGGAGTTTGAAAGTTCTTACAAGAACGGACAGCCCGTCACCTTCCCTGTGGGTGGTGTGATCCGTGGCTGGACAGAAGCCTTGCAACTAATGCCGATCGGCAGCAAATGGAAACTGTTCATTCCTTCCGACCTCGGTTATGGCGATATGGACAATGGTCCGATCGCTGGTGGATCTACCCTCATTTTTGAAGTAGAACTGATCGAAGTCGTGAAGGCAGAACAACCCACTACACAGCCCGCCACCGGTGGTGGACAATAAGCAAAAGAATCATCTTTTTTATAACGAGTAAGGCCATCTCCGCGGAGATGGCCTTACTCGTTATAACAGTTTGCTGATTTGTCGAACCTGGTGCCTTCATGCCTTACCTAGTTGCCTCTGTGCCTTGCTGCCTGGGTGCCTTTTCTTCTTACTGCTTAATAAACTTCTGCTGGTATAGTGGCTTCCCTTTCTCATCCGTCACGATGATCATATACACGCCCTGGGCAAATCGCTGCACATCCAGGGGCGTGGTGCCATCTGTCACCGGCTTGGTGATGAGCAGGCGGCCGGCGGCATCCAGCACTTTGATCACCGATCGGGCCGCAGTACCGGCAATGTTCACCTGCAAGGTGCTGGCTACCGGATTGGGGAATACCTTGAAGACAGGCTTTCTGGTAGAAAGGGCCATGCTGTTGGTGCTGCGAAGGGAGGTAGCTGTACCCACCTGCAACGTGTAGCAAAGCGCCTCATGATGGGCGCCGTTGTAGCCCCATACCTGCACGTAATACGTGCCGGCCGCAGCCAGATAGTTGATCACCTCATTGCTGGTACCACCCAGCATCGACGTACCCAGGATTTCCTGCGCAGGGCCTAGCAATCGGATATCATAATCATCGGGCAGATTACTCAACGTGATGGTGAGCGTAGCAGGCTCGGTGAGCGTAAAGCTGTAATAGTCCTGGTCGCCAGCCACACTGATCCGCCCGTTGACCTCCGTGTTGAGTGGGATCGATACTGCCTGGCTGTATGTATCATTATCACCGCTGTCGCTGGTGCCTGCACAAGCGACCAGGTAGGTGGTTTGGATCTGAAGATTGTAACAAGTGGTAGCACTGAACTCGCCCCCATAGCCAAACACCAGGATATAATACGTGCCGGCAGGCACATTCGGACGGGCAATCGTTTCGGGACTGGTGCCGCCATATTGCGACCGTTGCAGCTCCATGCCATCTTGATCATACAACACGAGATCAAAGTCTCCTGCCAGGTTGCCCAACTGAATGTTCAGGTCGCCGGCGCTCGCCACATTGATCACATACCAGTCAACGTCTGTACTGCTGGAAATAGCTGCCGACAGGTTGGCATTGGTGCCGACAATCGTAGCCGTTTCGCGCGTGTCGTTCGACTCCATGGCGTTGATGCAGGGAGGAATACCGGGCGTAGTAAACTGGGTGCTGCTATAAGCGCTGGTACCTGAGGCGCAATTGGTGCGCACACGCCAGTCATAGGTCGTGTTGGGTACCAAGCCGCCGATCATTACCGATACCTCCGTAGAGCCGACCGCTGCGCTCGACCAGGTAGTGGCCGTGCTGAGCTTGTACTCCACATTGTAACTAACGGCATTGGGTGCAGCCGTCCAGGACACCGTGGTCAGTAATGGAGTGATATCTGTAACGGTTAATCCCACCGGGCCCGCGCAAAGGGGGGGCGTACCATTGATCGTAAAGTTGGTATTGGAGATGTCGAAAAAGATATTGTTGACTGCTTCTACCTTGACCCTTGCCTGTGTGGTGAGGGTGGTAGGTACGCGAATGATCTCTGAGCCGTCATTGGGCGTATTGGCCGCCAACACCGTCGGAAAGCTGTTACCACCATCGGTCGATAACAGGATCCTCACGTGCGTGCAATGAATGGGTGCGTTGTTGGTGCCGTTTACACTCCACATAATCGTTTGTGCAGCACCGGGTATCCAGGTCACCGTCGTATTGGGTGTCGTGACGGCAAAAGGACCGGCGGCACAAACCGTCACCTGCACATCATCACTCGTATTGCTGCCACCCCCCAGGTGATTGTCCCGCACCGTAAAGCGGAAATTAAGTGTACGGGCGATGGAAGGCAGGGCTTCCCACTTATTGCCATTCGCACCGCTGAGCACAGAAGACAATTGCGGGAACATGCGGGAGGGATTGGTAGAATGTCCCTTGCTGCGGAACTGCGGGCCCGAGGGCGCCATGGCAGAGGGAATGGATACGGTACCATCACCATAAGCATCAAATTGCTCCCAGGTATAGGTCAGTACATCCGTGAGGTCGGCATCACTGGCTGTGCCGGTGAGCGTAAAAGGAGTAGCATGGGGAATGATATAGTCGCTGCCTGCATTAGCAACGGGAAGCGCATTGCCGGTGCTCGTCAGCGTAGCGCAGATGCCTGCGGGATTGTATTTCGCATAGTTGGTGACCTGCTCGATGGTCTTGGCATGGAAGTAATCGTCGCTATGCGGTTGTATGTCTGTATCTGGACCCGAAATGCCTGCATAACCCATGATGGTACTGCCACTACCGGGTTCTACATTCGAGCCGGTGCCTTCATTATAGTAGGTGAAGGTGTGGGTAGCGCCAAACTGATGTCCGATCTCATGGCTGGTATAGTCGATCACAAAGGGATCGCCTTCGGGGATGGTATGTGATGTATATCCCCGCCCTTTGCTGCCATTCACACAAACACAACCCACACAACCTGCCGCACCATTATTGGCACCCCGGTGCAGGAGGTGACCAATATCATAATTGGCGCTGCCGATCGCTGCATCGATGGTTAACTGTGTCTGGCTGTTGAATTCACTGGTCCAGGGATCGGTGGCCGGATTGAGGAAGATGAGGGTGTCGTTGCCCGCAACGAGTTGCAAGCGTATACCAAAGTCGCGCTCATAGATGCCATTGATCCTGGTTAGCAGGGTATTCATAGCGGCCAGTACCTTGCCCTTGCGTTGCGCATCGCTGGTCTCCGTACCATCTAAAAAATAGCTGGCATATTCGCCAGAGGCGGCCAGGGCCAGTCGATACGTACGTAGCTGTCCATCATCGGCGCCGCGTAAAGTGGCACCGGATGCATTGGCTTGTCGCCTGGCAGGCCCAGCCTGTTGACCCGTGAGGCATTTGAACAATTGTTGGTAGTCGATCATTTCGCCGCGCGAGAAAACGACATAATGCGGATCGTTGCGCTTAACCGGATCGATGTACACCGTAGGCCGGTCTACCGAGAGGATCATGCCATGAAAGCCGCGCGGCGATACATCGAAGCGGATGATGGAACCGGGATGATCGAGGCTCCGGCCCGCATACGACTGTATGCCCGGATACCTGGCGGCCAGGGCAGGGTCCATCGTTCCGGAAGGGGTAACGTTGAACCGCTCCAACACACCTTCGGCATTGGGAATGCTGATCGTCATAGTAGGCACAGCTCCGCTGGCCCTTGCTAAAGAAGAGCTGCTGCGTAAGGAAGTTTGGATGGCTGTTTCATTCAGGCGAAAGAGCTTGTAGGCCTGCGGACGGATATGGGAAGTGAAAAGATCGTTGGTGATGGTGGATTCGTTGACCGGGGTCCAGGAACTGTTTTGTTGCGAAAAGGACCAGAAACCTATTACCATTGATCCCAGAAATAGTAAAAGTATTTTCATGAGACAATCGTTTTGGCCTGCCTAAAAGTAAGTCAAAAAAGCATTAGCATTATCACCATAAAGGGTGTACGGGCATACAACTTAGTGGTGATGGACTAAAGGTGTAACATGCTTTGACAATTAATAAGTACATAGGCCATAAAGTTTAAAGCATCACTATGTTTATTCAACAAGTGTTCAACTAACTTGATCAGGACTCCGTATAATAGCAAAGATGTCTCACGATACCGTGAGACACCGGTGCCAGCGAATGGCAGGGAACATCGTCGTGTTTATGAATCGTTATGCAGAGACGGGACTAGGGTAAGAGGCGCCGATCATGGCTCCGGCCAGTGTGGTATAACAAGCTACCCAGGCTTCCTTCAACTCATTGTGCCAGAACTTATCCAACTCTTTTTCCAGCGTCCACAACAGGGCCACACCCACAACCTCATAGTGCTTCTCTTCCACCCCATACTTTACATGTCGCCGGGCAAGCTGCGCCACTTCGTCCAGTATATCTTCCAGGGTATCCAACCGGCCAATCACATACTGGATCATGGCCATCAGTTTACGGGATTGTTCGGGTTGCGGAACGCGAAACAGGGGGCGCAGGTGCGGAGCCAGTTCAAACAGGCGGCCATAAAACAGCTGTCCTACCTCTTCGGTGGGCAGGCAGGCCACCAGTGTCCACGATCGCTTAACCAGTTGTATTTGCGCTGCTGTCATGTGATAAATGATTTATACCTCAAAAATGCAGCGACCGGCGGCGGCATAAAAACTTATGGCAGCGAAGTGTGGTAAAATCAAAAACAGGCGGTGGTATCAGCTACTGATCCTTTGATACCGAGGGTTGAGATGTTGTGATTGGTAGCCCGCATAAAAAGATCCGGAAGTGATCGGTGTCGATCGACTTCCGGATCAGTGGAACATTATCCCTTATCAATTATTTGTACAACAGTTCGTAGTACTCGGTAGCCATGCGGCCCGCTTCAAAACGGAAGCGTACATCGCGCATACCATTCTTAGCCACCTGGCGCCACGTATCGTAGTTGTCGTAGTAGAGTGGGAGGATCTCTTTTTCCAGAATGTCGTACAATTTCTCATAATCGTAGTCATCCTGTTGTTGCACGTTCATGTGTGCATAATCTCCTTTAGGCACCACAAAGCCATTGTGACCGTGGTCCATGAACTCGGGTATCCAGCCATCATCGGTCGAGAAGTTGACAGCGCCGTTCATGGCAGCCGTCATACCACTGGTGCCCGATGCTTCGCGGGGTACACGGGGATTGTTGAGCCAGATGTCGGAAGCCTGCTTCATCCTTTTGGAAAGGGTCAGTTCATAACCGATCAGCACGGCTACATTCTTGTAGTTCTTGCTGAAGTGTACCAGGTTGTTGAACTCGTTGATGGCGGGATAGTCCATCGGGTAGGGTTTACCTGCCCAGATGATCTGCACCGGATATTTGGTATTGCTGAGTAATTTCTCGAAGCGGGCTTTGTCGCGGGTCAGGAACTCCGCGCGTTTGTAGCCCGCAAAGCGGCGTGCCCATACGATAGTAAGGACATTTGGGTCGAATACCTTGCCCGTCTGGTCGGCTACGATCTCGAAGGCACGTTTCTTCAGGTATTTCTTGCGGTCGTCAAACCAGATATCGTTGCTTTCATCAGCTGCGCGGTACAGTTGCTTATCGGCCCAATAAGTCCAGTTCTGTGCATTGGTGATCGAGATAATAGGGCAGATGCCAGGATATTTACCCCACATCTGGCGGGATACCTCCCCGTGCAAGGCCGATACGCCATTGGCGAGATGGGCAAAGCGCAGTGCTACCAGCGAGTGGTTGAACTGATCATCCTGCAAACCGGTCAGCTTGCGCACTTCATCGAGCCCCAGCCCACAGAAATAACTCATCTTATGGCAGAGGTTGATATCGTGCTTTTCATTGCCGGCTTCTTCCGGTGTATGCGTAGTAAATACGAGTCGTTTTTTGATCTCTTCTACATTACCGAACTTCTTATAGAGATAGAATACCGACGAAACGCCATGGGCCTCATTGAGGTGATAACGCTCGGGGTTGAAGTTGAGCTCGTCGATCAGTTTGGCACCACCGACACCCAACAGGATGAACTGCGCCACTTTAGTAGCCACATTGGCATCGTACAGGCGGTGGGTGATGGTTTGCGATACGTAATCGTTCTCGGGCAAGTCGGTGCTCAGCAGGAACAGCGGAGCCGTTTTGAACGTTTCGGGATTCAGGTAAAAGACCTTGATCCACACTGGGTGGTCATGGATGATGATCTGAAACTTGATGCCGGTATCTTCGAGAAAACTATAATTCTTCTCCATCCAGGTGGTCTGTAAAGTCTGATCCTGGTTGCGTGCCTGGTCGTAGTAACCATATTTCCACAATATCCCTACGCCGATCAGGTTCTGGCGTAGTTCATACGCGCTGCGCAGGTGCGATCCGGAGAGAAAACCAAGTCCTCCGCTATAGATCTTCAGCGGCTGGTGAACGGCAAATTCCATCGAAAAATAAGCTACACTTTTCGAAAAGCGCTCATCTGTCTGGTACGGTACTTTGTAATTGATAAAGCTCATATGGTGTAATACAATTATTCCTGGTTGATTAAATCCTGTTATCCCCACCCACTCCGGGCAATTACGGGGCCAGCCTTACTAAACATGCTATGTGTACAAAATACACAAATGCGGTGCAATATAATGGTAAAAAACTACATGTGAAGTTTTTTACAACTTCTTGCACAGGCTGATACCAACGCTGCAGTAATGGGCTTATTGTATGGGGAACGGGCTGTTGTAAGGGACTACGGTATTTGGAATGGTGGTTACGGCGCAGTCGCTGGGCTTATTTTTTCCCTGTTTTGCCTTTGGCGTCAGGTTTGGCGGTCGCTTTCTTTTTCGGATAGCTGCCTTCAAAAAAGCAGGTGATATCGCGGTAAGTACCGCATCCGCCGGTTTCTTTCATACTCACCTTGCCAGCTGTGAAAGCGAATTCCAGCGTGCAGGGGTTGCCACTTTCCTGAAACACTGCCGTAGAGGCTGATACAAAACGGGCAATGCCTTTTACCTCACCCCGGCAATCGCCTTTTTCAAAATGCACGAACACCAGGGGTTCATTGGTCCTTTTGCCATCGCGTACCGAGATAAAGTTCTTCTTGTCTTTCACATAATCACCCGAAAACTTGTTTTTGGCAGGCAGGGTATCGATGGGGTTGATCACGTTCTCGATGATCTCTTCATTGGGCTCGGTCATGATGAGCGTAAACTCATTGGCGCCGCTGTTGAAGATATAGACATTGCGTTTAAAGCTGGTCTCGCTGCTGGCCTTTTTCCTTTCCACATAAGTGGTGATCTGGATCTTTTTGTCGAGCATGCCATAAGCGGAAGAGTATTGTTCAAATCCCTGCTTTACGATGGGCAGCATCGACAAAAACTGATCGTCTTTGTTGAAGGTAGCCAGGTAGCCAATACGTTTGACGCCTGTAGTAGCTTTAATGAAGAGGTAAGTTTCCTTATCATTATCGTTGTAACGGGCGAGGGGGAAGATGCGGGGGGTAGCACCCTTGCCAAAATCACGCTGAATGAGGCTGTCTGGCACAAATTGGGTGAAGATCTTGTAGCCGATCTGCAGGGAGTCTGTCGACTTCTTCACCAGGGTAGTATCGGCAATGCGGATGGGTAGCGGTGCTTCCGGAAAAAACTCGATGAATTCTTTGGCTGTTACGGTTTCATCATCCTGCAGGGAAGTCTTTTTTCCTTTACAGGCAACGATCAACAACAGAAAGGGTAACCAAAGTAAATATAACTTCATAATCCGGGTTAAAACATTCACGGTTAAAAGTAATACATCCCCTGCACTCCTTGAAAAGATTGTGTTTTTATATTGGTAAATTAATTTTAGATTTGTCTAAATTAAAATTTAGCCAGATAGTAAATGAGTGCGGCCCCGAAATATTCCAGCAGTACAGAAAATTACCTGAAAGCCATATTCCACCTGCAAAAGAACGATGGCGTAGTAACCACCAACGATGTAGCCAATGAGTTGCAAACGAGGCCTGCCTCGGTGACCGACATGCTCAAAAAGTTGAAGGCGCAGAAACTGCTCCTCTATGAAAAATACAAGGGTTTCAAGTTGAGCAACGAGGGCAAGAAGGTAGCCCTGCAAATCATTCGTAAACACCGCCTGTGGGAATTCTTCCTCGTAGAGAAGTTGAATTTTGGGTGGGACGAAGTGCATGAGATTGCCGAAGAATTGGAGCATATCAGCAGTAAAAAGCTGATCGACCGCCTGGATGAATTCCTCGGTTTCCCCAAGCAGGATCCCCATGGTGATCCCATTCCCGATAGCAACGGCAAGTTTACCGTGCCCAAGCAGGTGGACCTGCTCAACCTGCCCGTCAACAAAATAGCAGAAGTATCGAGCATCGGCGACCAGAGTCCGGAAATGCTGGAATTGCTTGGGCACAAAGGCATTGCACTGGGTACACGCGTAGAGGTTAAGAAAAAGTTCGCGTTCGATAATTCCCTCGAGCTGAAATTTAAGAACCAATCGATCGTTACAATCAGCGAGCATGTGGCGAAAAATGTGTATGTAAAGTATGATGAATAGACTAAAACATGAGCAGTCGCTCAGTGAAGTACATGGTTCCGTCGACGTCAATAGTAAAGCGATTGGCTGGAAGAGAGTGCTGTCATTCTTTGGTCCCGCCTACCTGGTGAGTGTAGGTTATATGGACCCGGGCAACTGGGCCACCGACCTGGCGGGCGGTAGCAAATTTGGTTATTCGCTGGTATGGGTATTGTTGATGAGTAATATCATGGCGTTGCTGCTGCAAAGTCTTTCTGCCCGCCTGGGCATCGTGCGTGGTCGTGACCTGGCGCAGGCCAACCGCGAAACTTATCCCAAAACCATCAATTTCTTCTTATACATATTGGCCGAGGTGGCTATTGCCGCCACAGACCTGGCCGAGGTATTGGGGATGGCCATCGGCATCCACCTGTTGACGGGCATGCCCATCATTTGGGGTGTTGGCATTACCGTGCTGGATACCTTGTTGTTGTTGTACCTGCAGAAGCTGGGCATGCGCAAGATGGAAGCTTTTATCATCGGCCTGGTGGCCGTGGTGGGGTTGTCCTTCCTGGTCGAGATCATACTCGTAAAGCCCGATCTGGCGGAAGTGGCCACTGGCTTTGTGCCCACCTTCCCCAATGACGAAGCCTTGTACATTGCCATCGGTATCATCGGTGCTACCGTGATGCCACACAACCTGTACCTGCATTCGGCCCTCGTACAAACCCGTAAGATCGACCGTACGCGGGAAGGTATCAAGCAGGCCCTGAAATGGAGTTTCGTCGATTCGACCATCGCGTTGAATATCGCCTTCCTCGTCAATGCCGCCATCCTTGTACTCGCCGCCACCGCCTTCTTCAAGAACGGCATCGTGGTCGATCAGATCAAAGATGCGCACCAGTTATTGTCAGGCGTACTGGGTTCCAAAGTGGCGCCTACATTATTTGCCATCGCGTTGATCGCTGCCGGTCAAAGTTCTACCGTCACCGGTACACTCGCCGGGCAGATCGTGATGGAAGGGTACCTGCGCTTGCGCATCAATCCCTGGATCAGGCGTTTGCTCACGCGTTTGCTGGCGATCGTGCCTGCTATCATTGTCATCTATATTTTTGGAGAAAAGGAAGTGGATTACCTGCTGATCCTGAGCCAGGTGATCTTGAGTATGCAACTAGGGTTTGCGGTGATCCCGCTGATCCATTTTGTGAGCGACCGCAAAACGATGGGCGCTTTCACGATCAAACCCATTGTTCAATTGGCCGCCTGGTTGATTGCCGCGGTACTGGTATACCTCAATATACGCATGGTGATTGCAGAGGCCAGTGGCGTGTTTGAGCACGAGGGCAACCTGTTCTGGAAGGTCGTGATTGTGCTGGCAGCGATCGGCTTCCTGGTATTGCTGGCCTATACCACCTTGTATCCCTTCTTCAGCAAGCGTACCAAACCGGTATCCATCCAGATGCACCCACAGGTAGATGCTTTGAAGCCGCTGGTGGTACCTTCCTATAAAAGGATTGCCGTAGCGCTTGAGTTTGGCGAGCACGACTCAGCCATCCTGGCGCATGCGATCGGGCAGGGGCGTCCAGAATCCGAATATGTATTGATCCATATTGTGGAGAGTGCTACTACAAGGTTGCTCGGGAAGGAAGCAGATGATTTTGAGACCCGTGCCGATGATGAACGTCTGCAATTTTATATACAGCAATTGACGGAAAAAGGGTTTGCCACCACTGGTCACCTCGGTTTTCATCACCGTGCCAAAGAGATCGTGCGCCTGGTAAAAGAAAGCGGGGCCGATATGCTCGTGATCGGCGCACACCGCCATACTGGTGTCAAAGATTGGTTGTATGGGGAGACGATTAACTCCGTACGGCATGAGCTGACGATACCAGTACTCGTTGTCAACTTCTAACCAAACAAGAATACATAAAAAAGGTGGGCCGATCGGCCCACCTTTTTTATGTATCATATGAGGCTTTTAAGCTGTTGCGGGTGTCGGCGCCATCGCAGGGCGCGGTTTGGCGGCCGGCTTTTTCTTCTTACGGCCCCACCAGATCATGAATCCGGTAATGGGCAGCGAAGCTGCGATCAGGCTCGCAAAAAAAGCGAGGAACTTACCGGGTAATCCAAGCACGGCACCCGTATGCACATCGTAGTTCATCCGGTATACCTTGTCAGATACTGTCGCCTGATCGATCCTGCCCCAGATATGGGCTGCCGGCACTTCTTTCAGGGTGTATTGATCATAGTAGATATAATCCGTTTGCCAATACGTCTTCTTGTCCACGTTGAGCGCAGCTTCGATGGTGCCGGAATCGGTAGCCGGGAAATGCACTTCCAGGGAACCGCCATCCTGCCGTTTGCCTTTCAGGTTGCTCCAGATAGCATCGATGGGCTGGGCATATTGGCGTGCTTTGGTGGTGTCGGAGAGTGGTTCTACGTACTCGATCGACTTCTTACCGCCGATCAGGGCATAGGAGCCTTTGGCAAACCACTGGAAGCCCCAAACCAGGCCGGTGAGGGCAATAAAGATCACCACCCAGGTCATATAAAATCCAAATACATTGTGCAGGTCGTAGTTCTTACGGCGCCATTTGGCATCCCACTTCACGGAAAAGCGTTGCTTGCGGGCGGCTTTATTCTTAGGCCACCAAAGTACGATACCGGTGATCATCATCACGACAAACACCAGGGTAGCACTGGCTACCACGGGCTGGCCGATGGTCGGTGGCAGCCAGAGATAGAAATGGCCGTCTAGTATCCAATGGAAGAAATCGACTTCCATATCTTTTGTCTTCAGCACTTCTCCTGTATACGGGTTGAGGTATACCATATAGTAATATTCTTCAGGCTCGAAGGCGTAGAAGGTGACGCGGGCGGCATCGGTTCGGTCAAAATAACCGACGCTGTGAATGGCTTTGCCAGGTAGTTGTTTTTCGGCGATGGTCCTCAGCTGGGAGGGTGGCAGATAGGGTTTGTCAGACGCCTCCACAAAGCGATAGGGCTGCGTCGTATTCGAAATCTCCTCCTGGAAGGCGTAAATACATCCGGTAAGGGAAATGATGACTACGAGCAGGCCAGACGCCAGTCCGAGCCAAAGATGAACCTTACCAATGATCTTCTTAAACGACATGAACAGTTTTTAATAGACTGATTATCAAAATACCATAACCCGTAAAGCACCTTTGTTTTTTGAAGGGAGCCTTACGGGCGGGCGAAAAGGACGGTTTAACAGTACCTAATACTTTTCGGTTTCAGGACCCCAAAGTTGGCATTCCTGCTGCGAAATGGTTTATATAATCGGGAAAATCGGGCTTACGCAAGCCGAAATAGTGGTGACTGGCGGTGGAGCGCGCCGGGGCTTGTTCGGCACAAACGCGGACCAAACGCGCACTAAACGCGGGCCAAACCCGGACAAAACGCGCACGTGAGCGCGTTTCGTGTGCGTTTGACCTGGCTTTGAACCGTTTTTGTTAGGCGTTTGGTCCGAATGAGGTCTGGAGTAGCATGCGTTCAGTACGCCAAATACCGCCATCAAACTGCGCCTCTATACGTGACGCAGTATCTACGCTGTATCCTCTATAACGCATTGACTATGAATAGGACCTTACCTAGCTTACGGGTGCAATCCGGCGGGTAATGGTGTAAATTCCATCCTGCCCGGACATGCTGCACTACGTAATGCATTAATTTCCAATGTTTCGCGAATGTTAACAAATCGCATCGTGGTCAATTATGGAAATTTTAGTCCTGCCAAATAAAACAACATCCTGAATATTGGAAGAAATTTATAGTGCGGACCGTGAACAACGGTCCCCTAATCATGAGAAAATTTACGCCATTTCAATAACCCGTGCTTTCCTTCAGGAACACAAGTACGACAACTGATCATCATCGCGACCCGGGTTATTTGACATGGCAGGTCAGTTGCAGCGAAATGGTTAAGGCTCTCCAATAGCACCAGCACTTATGCCGGTCCTGCTACCAAGGCTAGCCCGGCAGGATACGCATTACATACTCTCTTTTTAACCCCTGGAGCACCTCCAGGCTTGCAGGCCGCCGTACACTGGGAAATTCAGTTGCAATATGCCAAACAGGTTGAGTGGCGAACGCGCCCTCGATCGTGTGCTGCATCCACAAACATTAAGAAACCGTTACACTGTCATGCGAAAAAACATCCTGGAGCGCCTGGAGCGTATTGACCGCCTTATCCGAATCAAGGGAACCGGGAATCCGGCAAAACTGGCGGCCAGACTGAAAATGTCCGAAAGAAGCCTGTACCAATACCTCAACCTCATGCGGGAATTGGGGGCTCCTATCAAATTCGACCAATTCCGCGACACTTACTACTATAGTGAGGATGGTCAGTTTATCATTAGTTTTCAACGATCTCTCAACGAAAAACAAAAGACCATCTCCGCATTGATCCAAACGGAAGTGCAGGTGGCCTAGTATTCACTTTTATCTGCCATCACCATATGAACTACGCAAAAGTTATCGGATCGGCACTGCAGTTGTTTCCTAAAAAGATACAGGTCACCCTGCTGGAGCCAGGCACCGACAGGCTCCTGGGCAAATGCAAGCTGCCAGCGGCCACTTTACCGCCCGCTTTCGACCGGCCCACCACCCTTACCATCAACAACACATTGTGGCGGGTACTGGCCGCATCGCCCTTGTCGGCAGATGATTTTCTATATTCCAAAAAGTTATTGTTGCATGTACAGCCGGTGACACAGACATCGCCCGATCGCTTCTTCTGGCCTACCCGTTGCGATTGGGAGCCCGAAGTGATCAGTTACCCGGCGGGGCTTGCAACAGACGAGGTAAGTAGTAGGACAGACCCCGCAGGTGCCAGTGAATCTGAACGGCTGACCCTCGACCGGCGCGACTGGCTGCAGTTACAACTGCTACCCTTACAACAGCGGGAGATCGTAGAAGAAGCACTGAGTCATATACGGGCCATCCTGAAACGCGAGTCCAATCCACTGCTCGGGTACGAACAACAATACTTGCGAACGGGTATCGCCGTAGCAGGGCTTTCCATCATGTGGGAAGACTTCCTACAACAGCTGAACGAGCCAACGCCCATGTCACTGACCCTGGAGCCGGGACACGCGGTACGCAATGCCTTTTGCCTCCGCACAGATAGCTACACCTACTATGGCCTGGTGCAGGATGGCCTCATCACCAGCCTGGGGCTGGCCGCCCTGGAGTATGTCGATGAAGAACTCATGCGCATCCTGGAGGCTTTTCAATTGGAGTTGGTCGACTGGTGCCGGGTAAGTCGGCTCAGCGCAGAACCAGGTGACCCGCCAAAAAGTGAAGCGATCGATTGGTAGATTGGTGCCTAATCGTATTTAATCCCCTTGCTGAACAGGAACTCGCGCAGCGAAAGCGTGAGCGTCGCCTGCACATAATTTTCCTTGATGAGGTTGTTGGTAATGGTACCACGACGGCCTGCTTCCAGCGATAATCCATAAAAGAGGCTGCCGCTCAGGTAGCCGCCATACCCAATGCTGCCACCCACTTCTTTGATCGGTGTGTTGCGGATGCGCAGGTAAGAGTCATGGGTGAAGAAGCCAGCCTGCAGGTAATTCTTTTCATAACGACGTCCCCATTTCTCTAGCTGGTTGCTGATCTGTACGCCGGCAGATAGTCGCCGGCTGTCGATGAGGGAATAGCCCAATCCCCGTTGTTGCAGGTCGGTCCAACTCTGGTAATTGTAATCTACTGCGAGCGTCACACGATTTTTGTGGGTAAGCGACAGGCCGGCGTCGTAGGATACCGGTAAGGAGAATGCGGTGGCTGCGATTGTTTCATCTTCTTTTACCGCAGTAGTACCTTCCGTAATGGAGACCGTTCTTTCCGCGTTGAGGGTTGCCTTGGTCGTCATCTTGCCGCCCAGGGCAAACTTCCAGTTCTTGCTGAGATTGGCCGAATAGATGGAGCCAAATTCAAACCGGACATTGTTGTAGTATTCACGGGTTTTGGTGATCAGCGATGCTGCCAGCATATCCCCCGTGAGGGTTTCCGTATGGTTGATGGACCCAAAGATAAAAGACGAGCGAACACCGATCGACAGGTGTTTGCCAATGGCGAAGGCATTGTTCCAGTATACATTGTACAACCCACCATCACCGACATAGTCACCTGCATAGGTATCTTCGGAACCTTCTACATTTTTGGTCGCTGCATAGTGGTAGCCCACATAACTCACCGGCATAAAGCCCACGCTGCTGGCCCATACATTGTTCAGCTTGGTGGCTACCGAAAATGACTTGATCGAGAAGTCGCGCGTTTTGCTGGCGGTAACGTCGATGGGGGTGCCGGCATAAGTAATGATCTTGCCGGTCAGGGCCATGTTCACGTATACATTGCTGCGCTCCAGCCCGCTCAGTGAAGCGGGATTCTTCAGAAACTGGTAATGGGGGCTGCTCATCAGCGATACCGAGCTATTGGCCATCCCAAGGCTACGGTCGTAAAAGCGTTGCTCCAGGTCGCCGACGCCATAAATAGAGTAGGGGGCATTGTAGTCCTGCGCCGTGGCAGCTCCGGCCATCAACAGCGACAGGATCGTAAGAGTCTTCTGCATGAATATTTTTTTGAGTAGTGGCATGTGCAAGGTTTAGCTTATTCAACGGCCATGACGGTCACGCTCAATTGGGTTTTGTACTTGGGGTGGTTGGCGCTGCCCATCAACACCCGGTCGAGGCCCTGGGTGGTGCCGGGTGCTTCCTGCAATACAAAGAAGCCACCTTCCGTAGTGCCGGCGGTGGTGAGCAGGTAGTTGATATACGACGATACGTCAAACGTATAATTGGTATTGCTACGACTGATATAATCCACGAAAGGCGACGCGTACATCATGGAGGCTCCGTCGCTGGAGGTGAGCGCGCTGCCGATCAGGTTGCTCGCATCCGTTTGCGCCAGGTAAAGGCTATCCGGCAGGCGGTATCCATAGTCATCAAAAGTTTGCTCCACGGGTTTCAATACCAGTTTGGCGCTGATCAGCCGTACTACAGGGGTATAGCCCAGTATATTGCGCAGGGAAGGAAACTTCACCTTCATCATCACGCCGGTACCTGCCTGGCTAAAAGCATAAGATGTTTGCGCATCGGGAAAGAACTCTGTTTGTAAGTTGTTTTTAGGCGCCAGGGGCGTGTTGCTGCGATCGCTCACGACGCGGTTGTACTGGTAATCGGTACGGGTGATGTAAAATTGGATGATATGTTCCTGGTAGGTAGGGATGGTGGTATGATAATGAAGCTTCATGACGACACTACTGTCGGCATTGAAGCTATAGATGGCGCCTTTGTCGGTAGCGCCCACCCGGATGCAGAATCCACGCAGGTAGTTGAGAAAATTATCGGCCGTGCTGACCTCGGTGGCATTCGTCCGGATCTTGTTGTACAGGTCCAGTCCCTTGTCTTGCGGCAACCTGATCTGCAGGGAGTCGCCATAACCGGGCCGCAACTGTCTGGTAACGCTGGCCAATGGTGCAGGCAACAACCCCGTGGTCGACGTATTGTAGATCTGGCTGGCATAGGTATAATCGGGTTGGTAGGCCATCTCATACACCGAATAGGTTTGGGCACCAAGCGTATCGCCATAGTATTGTTGTATTGGGTTAAAACCAAGCGCTATGGAGTCGTATACGGCATCGTTGGGGAAAGTGAAACTGACGAGATCGGCAGGCAAGCCAAACTGCAGGTAGGTGCTGGCATCCGTAGTGCCGAGCTGTGCATCGCTCCAGCGGCCGATCAGTATGATCTTGTTGCCGTTGGTGGGGAAGGAGTCAAGCACGACGGTAGACATCACCGGGGTGATCGTGTCGATGGTAATGATCCTGGTATTGCTGTCGCCGTCGGTGATGTCGCCAAAGCTGATCTCGTCTTTATAACAAGAAGTAAAGAACAGGGCGAGGAAAATAACAACGGGTAGCACACGGGTGGCTGATCTCGGTAAAGTCATACGCTTGTCTGGAATGTTGATTGGCGCAATATATCGGCCCGTCATTGGGTGACTTTGTTATAATATATGATCATCCATGAATAATCGACGAAGTCGACATTTCGATCTGTAAAGGGAAAGAGCCTGCTGAATACGTTGCTGCGGCCTGTTGTGCACTTGTTATTGAACCAGCACTGGTACTGATGAAGCGGGTCCGGTGGGTGTTTTTGTCCTGGCAGATTATATTCAGAATTTCGTCGATTCAACCTCGCTACCCATCTATTTTACCAAGACGTTTGGAGACGCACGGAATACTTTTATCGAAAATACTGTAACGCCAGCGGGCTATTGGTGACCGCGCCTGTTTAAACCCCTGCGAAAACCGCGGAAGGTGGAAGACCAGGCCCCTGCTACCTAAAAAAAAAGTAAATGATGAAACAAATTGCTGTTTATGCTGCTGCTTTGTTAATTGTACTATCGCCTATCTTGTTGTTACCGGGTTGTACCAAGAGTACAGACAGCGATGATGAACTGGTGGGCAACTGGTCGATCAGTAAGGACTTTGAAAGCGATGCGCGCGGAGAAGCCATTCTGTTTACGATCGGTGATAAAGCTTACCTGGGCACCGGTGTTTCTTCCACCAAGCGTTACAACGATCTGTGGGAATATGATCTCTACAGAGATTTCTGGACCAAGATGAAAGACTTTCCCGGTACTGCGAGAAATTCTGCCGTAGCATTTGCCGTAGGCAGTAAAGGATATGTTGGTACGGGTACAGATGGTTATGCCCAGTACAATGATATGTATGCATTCGATCCCGCCAATAATACCTGGGATCCCATTACAGCCTTCCCGGGCTCTGCACGTTACAATGCTGTGGCCTTTACCATCGGCAATGTTGGCTATGTATGTTCAGGGTATGATGGCAGCGACTTGCAGGATTTATATTCCTATACCCCTGCTACCGGTCAATGGGAGCAATTGAAAAGTATGAACAGGCGCCGCTCGGCCAGTACGGCTTTCGTATTGGACAACAAGGCTTATATCGTGAGTGGCAATAACAACGGATCGGCCCTCAACGACCTGCTTGTTTATGATCCGGCTACCAAAGACTGGACGGAAAAACGTAAGCTGACCAATGTCTCGGATGAAACCTATGATGACGACTATACCTCCATCGTACGCTCCAACGCTGTCAGCTTTGTGATGAACAACAAGGCCTACCTGGCTACCGGTGTCAATGGATCGTATGCTTCCACGGTTTGGGAGTATGATGCGACCACAGACCTGTGGAGCCGTAAAACGGATTTTGAAGCCAAAACCCGCGAAGGCGCTGTGGCCATGACCTTGAGGAACAGGGGATTCGTGATGACTGGCCGCAACGGATCGGAATACTACTACAATACATTTGAGTTTCATCCCAACGATGAGCAAAATGACAATGACAACCAATAGAGCTGTCCGTATCTTACTGGGGGCCGTGCTGATCGCGGTAGCTATTACGGCGGTAAAGTGGTATGCCTATTACCAGGCTACTCCAGTGGCAGGCTTGCGTGTTCGTTGTTTTGAAGAGGGACCAGGTTGGGGATACGATATCATGGCCGGTGGTAAAGTGGTGATCCATCAACCGATCGATCCGGACCTGGCAGGCCGCCAAAGCTTCGGTAGCCGTGAAGCGGCGGCCGACCATGCACGAATTGTTATCAATAAGATAAAATTGGGTGAGACACCGGTATTTGGTGCGCCTGCCAAGCAGCGTACTGGTGGCTTACCCGCTCATAAACAGGATGACTAAAGAAAAGGCCCGGGATGCCATCTCCTATATACTGGGGTTCAAGCCGGTGAAAACGGCCCGTCATCGGGTGATGGTAATTGTGTCACACATGATCTTGTGGGGATTGTTTCTTGCGATGCCCTTGCTGATCTATCGCATCCGGATCCTCGATGTGACTTTCTTTTATCGAGAGCTCGTGACCAAGTCTTTCCTGGTCATCTTGTTCTATGTAAACTATTATTACCTGCTGCCGACCTTCTTTCAGCGGGGAAAGATGGCCAATTATTTTCTATCGATCACGGGCGCGTTGGTGATGCTGTTTGCCATGAATGCGGCAACGGAATATTTCTTCCGGGAGCATTTGCGGATGCATCCCCGGCGCTATATCCTGACCAGCAAGATGGGCAATGGTGTGATCGCCACGAAGGATTCGGTAGCCGAAGCACGTTTATGGCCCGATGCGCAGGCAATACCTGCCCAGCCGGCCGTCGCTTCGTATCATATTGCGGGCAGTGGGCAAAGAATAGAAGGGGCGGTGATCTTGAATCACCAGGTCATGGTGGATACCCTGTACCGGCCTGCGCGTCCCTGGCATCGTACCTTCCATACCACCTTACCCGGCGACTCGAACAGGATGCAACCGGTGATACCTGCTGGGGGGCCATTCTTCCGGGAAGGGCCTTTCAATGAACGGGGCATTTTCTGGATGGGCTTTCCGATGGTCTTGATGAATACCCTGTCTTCGGGAGTGCTCATCCTGTTGTTTGGGGGATTCATCAAACTAGCCAATTCGCTCATCGTGAGTGAAAAGCAGAAGAAAGCATTGGAGAATGAGCGGTTGAATGCCGAACTGAATTTCCTGAAGTTGCAGATCAACCCGCATTTCCTGTTCAATACGCTCAATAGCATTTATTCGCAGGCACACCTGAAGTCGGAGCAAACGGAGTATTCCATTCTCAAATTCTCGCAGATCATGCGGTATGTGTTGTACGACAGTACGACGGAGAAGATCCCGCTCACCAGAGACCTGGAGTACATCCGCAACTATATCGATCTGCAGAAGCTACGGATATCCCGCAATATCACGATCCAGTACGAGGTAGCTGGTGCCACCGGCGACCTGCTGATCGCGCCTTTGCTGCTGATCACTTTTATCGAGAATGCTTTCAAGCATGGCATCAGCTATTCGAGTCCTTCGGCAATCGATATCAAGATCAGCGTGATCGGTAAGGAACTGACCTTGACGGTAGGCAATACGATCATCCGGAAAACGGCTGCAGCCACCGAAACATCGGGTGGGGTAGGCCTGGTCAATGCACGCCGGCGGCTCGATGTATTGTATCCCAACCGGCACCTGCTCGATATCAGCGACAACACCAGTATTTATGTAGTAAACCTCCAAATCACCCTGGATCATGAATCCGGAAGCGACCAGATCGCCCATGCCTGATCTGTCTGCTACCAGAAACGCGGACCAGTATTAAACAAATAAATGCTAGATCGATGAACCTGAACTGTCTCATCATTGACGACGAACCGTGGGCACTGGACCTCATGGAAGATTTTATCCGTAAAATGCCCAACCTGCGTTTGGTGGGGCGTTGCGAAGGGCCGATGGCAGCGATGCCTTACTTCGAGAAGGAAGAGATCGACCTGGTATTCCTCGACATCCGGATGCCCGATCTGTCAGGTATCCAATTTCTCAAGATCCTGCCCAAGAAGCCAGCGGTGATCTTTGTGACCGCTTACCATGAATTTGCCGTGGAAGGGTATGAGCTGGATGCCATCGATTACCTGTTAAAGCCCGTGCCTTTCGACCGGTTTGTAGCGGCGGTGAATAAGGCTTCGGAGTACATCGGCTATCGCAAGAATAAATCACCCCAACGTAAAGATGATTTCTTGTTCATCAAAACGGCGCACAAGATCCAGAAGCTGTTTTACCATGACATCATCTACCTAGAAGGGCTCAAGGACTATACCCGCATCCACCTGGCTGATAGTAAAAAGCCCGTCGTGACGCTGCAAAGCCTCAAATACTATGAAACCCGACTGCCCAATGAGGACTTTATCCGCATTCACCGGTCCTATATTGTGTCACTTCGCAAGGTCGATACGGTCTCACGCAAGACTGTGTTTCTGGGTGAAACAGAGCTTCCGTGCAGCGAACATTACAAGGACCTGTTGTACAATATCATCGGTGAGAAACTGTAGCACTCCCCCGATGTGTTAATAGTCAGCCAATTATGGCGGTAATAAGGGCTATCTTTTATGGTCTATATATAACTATCTATAAAATGTGTTCTCCCGGCGTAGATTAGTCCGGGGTAACCGTAAAAACCGCTATTTTCGTCCGCGTCCAAAAAATATCCATATTCTCTGGCTATTGGGCAATTTTAAGCCCATTAGCTCGTTGATACTGAAATCATTGATCAATTTGTTCATCCCTTAAAACGGCTGAATCTATGGAAAAACCGAACAAGGCAAGGTGTCGTGGATGGGTAAGTGCCCCTTTATTAGGTGTGGCAATACTGCTCCTATGTTCTTTTGTACCCGTAGCTCCTACGGTCATCGGCAGTACTTTTAACTTTCGTGCTACTACTGCCACTGCTGCGGACATTCCCGGCAAGTCGGCTACTTTTTCCTTTCGCAACGTAATGGACATTTACGATAGTCTCCACCTGGAAACGATGGGGCTGTCGAAGAGTGTATTCCGCCTGGCGGTAAAAGGGATGGAAAAGTTGGCGAAATCGGGTCGCCTGCACAGTAGTGTGCTGTCGATCGTGGATTTTAGTCAGCCCAGTTCGAGCAAACGTCTGTATGTCATCGACCTCGACAACAGCGAGTTGTTGTACAATACCTGGGTGGCACATGGCATGAAGTCGGGCAAATCGATGGCCAATGTCTTCTCGAATAAACCTTCCTCCAATAAAAGCAGTCTCGGTTTTTACATCACGGGTGAGGCGTACCAGGGCAGCAACGGCTATTCGCTGAAGTTGCAGGGCGTTGAAAAAGGCATCAATGATTTTGCCTACCGCCGTGCCATTGTGATCCATGGAGCCGATTACGTGAGCGAACAATTCATTTCCAGCCAGGGATATATTGGTCGCAGTAAGGGCTGTCCTGCTGTGCCGCAAGAGATCTGCCAGCCTATGATCGATCAGATCAAGGAAGGTACCTGCCTGTTTATTTATCACCCAACTTCCACTTACCGTAGCCGTTCACCGTTGTTGAAATAGAATCCAGGGTCTGTCAGCTGCCGGTAACACGCCGTCTGGCGGTACAACTCACGCTGTAGATAACTCGTGCAATTCCTTTTTCCAATTCGAATAGCCAATGGTTTATCTTTGATTTTTAATTCATTATAACTCACAATACCTATGCTAAAGGTTGGCGTATTCGGCGTTGGTCATCTTGGTAAATTCCACCTGAACAATTGGAAAGAAATAACGGATGTTGAACTGGTAGGATTTTACGATCCTAATGATGCGGCGGCGCAGGAAGTCACGGAAAAATACCAATTGCCCCGCTTCCTCGATCCCGAGCGTCTTATCGATGCCGTGGATATGGTAGACATCGTTGCGCCAACCAACTACCACTTCGACCTCTGCAAAGCAGCCATCCGCAAAGGGCGGCATGTGTTTGTGGAAAAGCCCCTGGCCAATACGATGGAAGAAGCGCGTGAGCTGGTAAAACTGGTACGGGAGTCGAACGTAAAATTACAGGTAGGTCACGTAGAACGCTTCAATCCGGCGTATTTGGGTATCCAGCACATGCAGCTGAACCCCATGTTCATCGAAGTACACCGTCTCGCCCAGTTCAATCCCCGTGGTACGGAAGTCAGTGTGATCCTCGACCTGATGATCCACGATATCGATATCATCCTCAGCATTGTGAAGAGTGAAGTAAAGCAGATCTCTGCCAGTGGCGTAGCCGTTATGACGGATACACCCGACATTGCAAATGTGCGGATAGAATTCAACAATGGCTGTGTGGCCAACCTTACTTCTAGCAGAATTTCGATGAAGCGGATGCGAAAAATGCGCTTATTCCAGAAAGATGCTTATATTGGAGTGGACTTTCTCAATAAAAAGTCGGAAGTTATTAAACTGAAGACGCCTCAGGACGTGGATGCCTTTTCCTTTGACCTGGAAACACCGCACGGGACCAGAACGATTGCGGTTATCAACCCCCAGGTTCCAGAAGTCAATGCGATCAAAAAAGAACTGGAAGCGTTTCGTGATTCCATTCTGCACAATACCCCGACCAAAGTGTCGGAGGTAGATGGTTATAGGGCCATGGATGTAGCACACCAGATATTGCACAAAATAAAAAACAATAGTATTACCTCTTAGCGTACATGTCAGCTAATAAACGTATCCATAGCGTCTGGTATTTGCTCAGCGACTATATGGCTGCCCTCCTGGCCTGGATCGTTTTGTACTTTGCACGACGGTATTACCTGCATGAGCCCATCTTTTCAGCGGATGGGCATATCTTTTTCAGTAAGCCCTTCTTGTGGGGCATATGGATCATGCCGATAGCCTGGCTCATCTTTTTCACGCTGGTAGGGTCTTATCATTCCCTGTACAAGAAATCGAGGTTGAGCGAATTCACGAATACCATCGTCACCTGTATTATCGGTTGTATCGTCATCTTCTTTTGTATTGTCATCAACGACCCGCAGCATAAGTATACCTATTTCTACAAAGCGCTGTTTACGTATATCTGGGCCCAGTTGTTCTTTACCTGGATTGGTCGCAGCTTTATCCTGAGCAAAGTGCGGCGGCAGCTGTACGAAGGCAGTGTACAGTTCAATGCCCTGCTGGTAGGAGGCAATTCGCTCGCCACCAAAATTTACACGGATACCAAAAACGGCCTGAGGCTGGCCGGATACCATTATACTGGATTTGTGGCGGCACCTTCGGAGGTGAATGGCATCAGTGCTCACCTGCCACAATATGGCCATATCGCCGATATAGGATCGGTGGTACGCGATCAGCAGGTGCAGCTGGTAGTAATTGCGTTGGAGCGGTCGGAAAAACACCAGGTCGAAAATGTGGTGTCGGTACTCAGTGAAGCGGATGTCGATATCAAGATCGCACCGGATATCATCGATATCTTGTCTGGCTCTGTAAAAACAAGCAGCGTATTTGGGGCTGTGTTGTCGGATCTCAAGACAGGCCTGATGCCCGAATGGCAACAGAATATCAAACGGGTGATCGATGTAACGATCGCCTTGCTGGGCCTGGCCTTGCTGTTACCGGTGTATCTGTATGTGGCCATCCGCGTGCGTCTATCTTCTCCCGGACCGATCTTCTATGCGCAGGAAAGGGTAGGGCTGCGTGGCCGTCGTTTTAATATTTACAAGTTCCGGTCGATGTACCATCCTGCTGAAGAAGCCGGACCGCAATTGTCATCGGCCCATGATGAACGGATTACCAAATGGGGCAAAGTGATGCGCACCTGGCGCCTGGACGAACTGCCTCAGCTGTGGAATATCCTGAAGGGAGAGATGAGCCTGGTAGGTCCCCGTCCGGAACGTGCCTATTTCATCCAACTCATTGAGCAGCGTACACCTTACTTCAAGTACCTGTTGAAAGTGAAGCCGGGGCTTACCTCCTGGGGCATGGTCAAGTTTGGCTATGCAGAAAATGTGGAGCAAATGGTGGAGCGGATGAAGTACGACCTGATTTATATCGAGAACATCTCTCTGGCGCTCGACGTCAAGATCATGATACATACCCTGCGCATCATCTTTTTGGGGCAGGGCAGGTAGCAGAGCGGGGGAGATGTATGACAAATACCTATTCAATAGCATGCTTAAAAAGATCGTTCCCCTATTAACCCTGGTCCTGGTATCCCGTACGGTTGCTGCGCAAGATTACTGGCAACAGGAAGTACAGTACACCATCGACGTTGCCCTCGATGTGCAGCAACATAGCCTCAAAGGCTCCCTGCAGCTGAATTATACCAATCATTCGCCCGATACCCTGCGATATATCTGGTTCCATTTGTGGCCCAATGCCTACAAGGATGAGAACACGGCTCTGGCTCGGCAACTGGCAGCCGATAAAGAAGGCAAAAAGAAGCTGAAGAACCGCAAGAGCGCCGGCTCTATCGATGGATTGGCCTTTGCCGTGAACGGCAAAAAAGTAACGACCGCCCCGGACTCGCTCAACAACCCCGATGTCACGAAGGTTGTATTGAATGAGCCACTATTGCCGGGGCAGTCTGCCGACATTACCACGCCCTTCGTGGTCAAACTACCATTTTATTTTTCCCGCTCCGGATATGATGGCGATCAGTATATGCTGTGCCAGTGGTATCCCAAACCAGCCGTTTACGACAGGAAGGGATGGCATGCTTTCCCCTACCTGGATCAGGGCGAATTCTACAGCGAGTTTGGCAGCTTCAAGGTCAATATCACCGTACCTGCCGATTATATTGTAGGAGCTACCGGTACCCTGTTGACCACCGCCGAACTGGAGCAATATAAATCGGTAGGGGCAAAGAATTACCAGGCAAAAGCAGCTGTTGCGCAGTACAAGCCTGCCAACCCCGGTGGTAACAAAACCCTTCAGTATTTTGGGGAGAATATCCATGACTTTGCCTGGTTTGCCGACAAAGACGTGATCATACAGTACGATAGTCTGCAATTGCCCTCAGGCAAGGTCATCGATGCATTTACCTGGTACCAGCCCAACGGGAACAATAAATGGAACAACAGCATCGATTATGTGGAGGATGCGGTACGACGTTACTCGACCTGGATCGGTGAATACCCCTGGCCGGTGGTACAGGCGGTAGAAGGTCCCAGGAATCTTTCATCAGGAGGGATGGAGTACCCGATGATCACGCTGATCACCAGTCCGGATGCCGGTGTGGAAGAGTTGGATGCCGTTATTACCCACGAGGTGGGCCATAACTGGTTCTATGGCATCCTGGCCAGCAATGAGCGTGACTATCCGTGGATGGATGAGGGTATCAACAGTTTTTACCAGTTTCGCTATGAAGCGGAGAAGTATAAGTCGAACAGTATCTTTGGTAAGTCGATGCCGAAAGAAGTGAAGGCGTTGCCGGCGGAAGAATTGTTGAGCCGGGTGTACAACGCATTGAACAGCATCCCGTCCAAGGAACCTGTCAATACCAGCTCAACGGGATTTGCCAACAAAGATGATTATGGGATCGTGGTGTATGTAAAGGCGGCCACCTGGTTGTACCTGGTAGAGATGGCACTGGGCAGGGAAGGATTCGATAAAGCCATGCAAGCTTATTTCGAGACCTGGAAGTTTAAGCATCCATACCCGGAAGACCTGAAGGCGGCGCTGGAAAAAGCTTCGCAGCTCGACCTGGAAAAATACTTCGAGTTGCTCAATAAGGAAGGCAATTTTTAAGCTAGTATAACGCATGAACATACGTTTGGTCATATTCATCGGTCTTATGCTGCTGCAGCAGGTGGTGCGGGCGCAGGCTTACTGGCAGCAGGAAGTTCATTATATCATCGATGTGGAGCTGGATGATAAGGCCAACAGCCTGAACGGCTACCTTAAGCTGCGTTATATCAACCACTCGCCAGACAGTTTGAATTATATCTGGTTTCACCTGTGGCCCAATGCCTTTAAGAACGACCGCACCGCATTCAGCGACCAGCTGTTACTGCATGGGCGTACCGACTTTTATTTCTCCGATCGGGAAGACCGGGGATATATCAACCGCCTCGATTTCCGCACCAACAATGTAACGCTCGAAACGGAAGATCATCCGCAGTATATCGATGTGGTGAAGGTGCTATTGAACCGCCTGCTATTACCTGGTGCGGCTATCGAGATCACGACTCCTTTTCATGTCAAGCTGCCCAAAAACTTTTCCCGTGGTGGACATGTGGGGCAATCCTATCAGTTAACGCAATGGTATCCCAAACCGGCCGTGTTTGACCAGCGTGGCTGGCACCCGATGCCTTACCTCGACCAGGGAGAATTTTACAGTGAGTTTGGCAGTTATGATGTACGTATTACCGTACCACAGGATTATATTGTGGCCGCTACTGGCGAATTGCAGGATGCCAATGAGAAAGCATGGTTGCGTACAAAGGATGGCGCTTATTGGCTGCAGCATCCCGAGACGAAGCCGGTGACCCGGGCGAAGTTCCTGGCGCCACCGCCCAAGCCGGTGAAGAAAACAGGACAGGGGAGCTCCTCCACTGCGAAAAAGACGACTGTTAAAAAAACAACAACCAGCCAGGGAAAGAAAACAGCACCGGGCAAGAAGAAACCGGCCGATGACATGCCCGTGCCCGAAACACCGGTTGCACCACAGTCCCCGGCAGTACCCACCAAGACCCTCCGTTACAAGCAAGACCGGGTACATGATTTTGCCTGGTTTGCCGATAAACGATTTGTCGTCAACACCGATACTATTCAATTGCCTTCGGGCAGAACCATCGAAGCCTGGACCTTTTACAAGCCAGGTGACAAGATCTGGGAAAGCAGTTTGCGCATGGCCAAGGATGCCATCCGTTTCCGTTCTTCCCTGATTGGTGAATACCCGTACAATGTGGTGAGTGTAGTGGAGACGAGCGGTGATTTTAATGGTGGTATGGAGTATCCCACGATCACGAATATTGGTCCGGTAGACGATACGACTTCATTGGATGCAGTAATCGAACACGAGATCGGCCACAACTGGTTTTATGGCATACTGGCCAGCAACGAGCGCGATCATCCCTGGATGGATGAAGGCATCAATTCTTATTATGGTGATCGCTATAAGGCCTGGAAATATCCGGTGCCCCCGGTCAGGAACGGCCTGGAGCAAAGATTACCGGCCGACCAGGCGGCATTATTGGTAGCGGCGCTCGTGAAAGAAAAAAAGGATCAGCCGATCAGTACGCCTTCGGCCGAATTGTCGCAGCAGAACTATGGTGCGATAGCTTATTTCAAGACAGCACAGTGGATGCGGCAATTGGAGCAGACAATGGGGCAACCTGCATTTGACACGGCAATGCGTCGCTACTATCAACAATGGCAGTTCAGGCATCCATCCCCCGACGATTTCCGGGCAGTGATGGCAGGTAGTACTTCCAAAGACCTGAATGGATTGTTCAGGTTACTTGATACCACCGGTGCGTTGCCAGGCGGGTATACCGGGCCTAAAAAGATCAAGCCGGCTTTCCTCTTCTCGATCAAAGAGTATGACCGGGTAAACTATGTCAATTTCCTGCCGGCTATGGGGTATAATATGTACGATAAGTTCATGGTAGGCCTGGTGCTGCATAACATCAGTATACCTACGCATGACTTTCAGTTCATACTGGCTCCCTTGTATGCTACCAATAGCAAGCAGTTGAACGGCATTGGTAATATCAATTATACCTGGAGACCCAACAAGACGTTCAATACTATCGAACTGGGCGTGACGGGTTCGCGTTTTTCTACGCTGGATGGTGTAGACAGCAATGGAGCTAAGGTATTTGGCGGTTTCCACAAGGTGGTGCCCTCGCTGCGGTTCACGTTCAGGAATAAGTCACCCTTGTCGACGGTGGAGAAGTGGATCGAATGGAAAACCTACCTGATTGGGGAGAAGGGATTCCGTTATGTAACCGATAGCGATGATTCCATGACCTATCCTTCTCCGGCAGCGGTACGCAACCGCTACCTGAACCAATTGACCTTCAACGTGACCAATTACAGGAAGCTATATCCTTACGATGCCCAATTGCAGGTGCAGCAGGGAGAAGGATTTTACCGGGTTAATGCGACCGGGCATTATTTCTTCAACTATGCCAAGGGCGGTGGTTTGCAGGTACGGGCGTTTGCTGCCAAATTTGGTTACCTGGGTGGTAAGACGAATCAAAAGTACAGCAACACCTATCTCTACCAACCTAAGCTGACTGCGGTGCGGGGTGATGAGGACTATACGTACAGCAATTACTTCATCGGTCGATCGGAGTTCGATGGGGCTGCCAGTCAGCAGATCATGGTGCGGGATGGAGGATTAAAACTGCGTACCGACTTGTTTGCAGGGTTGCAGGGGCGTTCGGACAACTGGATCGCTTCGGTAAACTTCAATACAACGTTGCCCAATAAGCTGTTGCCTTTTAAACTACCTGTTCGGGTGTTTCTGGACATTGGTACCTATGCCGATGCCTGGGAAAAAGACGCCGTAACGAGCCGCTTCCTGTATGTGGCCGGCTTACAGGTATCGTTGTTCAAAGACCTACTGAATGTGTATGCGCCCCTGTTTTACAGCAAGGAGTTCAAGGATAACCTGAAGACAGTACCAGAGCAAAATACTTTTGGCAAACGTATTTCCTTTAGCTTCGATATTCACCGGTTTAACCTGCGTAAAATCATTGGCCAGTAACAGGTATTGGCAACCAGTGCTGTCACACGGATAACTTATGCACAATAATTCTATCCAATACTATACCCGTGCGCAGATCGATCCGGTTCGGTGGAACCGGTGTATCGATGCTGCACCCAATGGTCTGGTCTATGCAACGACGCTGTACCTGGATCATATGGCCGGACAGTGGGATGCCCTCGTGATGGGAGATTACGAAGTGGTGATGCCATTGCCCTGGAAACGGAAGTTTGGGATCAGGTATCTTCATTGGGTACCATTTGCGCAACAGCTCGGGGTATTTGGGCCGGCTTCACTGTCGGCAATACAGGTGCAGGCTATGCTGCAGGCAGCCTTGCATCATTTCAACTACGGAGAACTCTTCTTTAATTATGCCAATCAGGGCATTGCGCTGGCTGATGCCCGTACCAACCTGATACTGGACCTGGCGCCTGCCTACGACCAATTAAGGGCTGCTTATAAAAACGACTTGCTCAAGAATCTCGACAAGGCTGGCAAGTTTCCTCTACAGTATCATCAGCAGGTTGCCTTACCGCTGGTGTTACGTGCTTTCCGTGACACCTACAGTGAACAGATAGCCGTGATCAAGCCTGAAGAATACGACCGTTTTGAGCGGCTGTGTACCGACGCGTGGCAGCAGGGGCTGGTCATTACGAGGGGCGTTAAGGAAGCGGACGGTGATTGGTTGTCGACTGCCTTGCTGTTTCAGTACAAAGGGCGGCTATACCTGTTGCACAGCGCTACTGTGGGAGCCGGCCGGAAAGTGGCTGCCAATCATTTTTTGCTGGACCAATTGATCCGGGAGTTTGCGGGCAGTGCTACCGTACTCGACTTTGAAGGATCTGACCTGCCAGGGGTGGCGCATTTTTACCGTAATTTCGGGAGTGTGGAGGAGCCTTATTTCGTGTATCGCTTCAATAGGCTACCGGGGTGGATCAAATGGCTAAAGCGCTTTTCTTAGCGCGATGCCCAATAAATATCTTCATAAGCCATAGGCCGTTTTGTTACCTGGAATCCATGTGCTGCTGCCGTGAGGAGGAATAAGTTCCTCAACTGATCGTCATGTAGTTCAATAAGTATGTGCTGGGTAATGGGCATCCAGGTGTCTGCTTCCTGCAGCAGGAATTTTTCGGCTCCTTCGATATCTATCTTCAGGATGTCGATTCTTTTCAACTCGTAAAGCGTAATGAGGTCGGCGAGCCGGATGCCGTCGACAGGCCATTCGGTAATGGTTTCTGCCACATGGGTGTTGTAGGAAAAGAATTCCTTTTGGAGGTATACAGGCTCCTGTCGGTGGTGTATAGCGGCATGTGTAGGTACTACCCGGCCTGTTTGGATGACGGGGGCCAGGTTACTGCAAAGCAGCTCATAGTTCTGGTTGTCTGCTTCTACCGGGTATATGGTGGCGTTGGGTGCGTGGCGGCTGAAATACAGCGAGGTCATGCCTACATGGGCACCGAGGTCTACAATGACGGCTGCGCGTTGCAGGATGGCATTTGGCAGCTGGTAGGTAGATCGCCACCAAACGTCGTAGAATATCTGCAGGTCTCCCTGCAGAGTGCGTAAGGCAAGGGTGGCTGGTTGGCGGGCAAGGGTAAAATGATAGGAGGTGGTGGCTTCATCGGCCTGGGAAAGGTGACCGGCTGCCGACCAGGATAGTTTCTTGGTATTGGTGATCAATCGGAACCAGGTACGGAGATCACGGCTCACTTTGCAGCAGAACAGCAATTTGCTCGTAGCTGCCGACAAACGGTGTATGAAATTGCCGGAGCGATTAATCGTCATGTATTGCAAGTTATCAAATCCCCATCTCTCTTTCTTCCAGGATCTTTTCTGCGATCAGGACATCAATGGGGTGGGTGATCTTGATGTTGGTGGATTCGCCATCGATCAAGTGGATCTTTACACCCAGTCTTTCTACGACGCTGGCTTCATCGGTGAAGGATTCTTCGTATTCCTGTTCAAAGGCGGCCTTGACGATATCGCTGTAGAAGGTCTGCGGCGTCTGAATGATCTTCACCTTACTGCGGTCGATGTATTCATTGCCTCCGAAGTTCTCGATGCGGATGGAATCGACAGAACCGATGGCGGGGATGGCATTGCCGCGCTCCTGCGCCATGGCATAGCAGCGACGGATGAGCTGTGGCGTGAGCAGGCACCTTACGCCATCGTGTACAAAAACGATGGAGTGGTGGTGGATATGGGACAAGCCATTCCGGACGGAGTGGAACCTGGTTTCGCCGCCTACGGTCATCCAGATGCGATCGGGGGCATAGGTAGAGCGGAGTATTTCCTGCCCGATCTGCAGGTGTGCTTCCGGCAGTACCAGGATGATCTCCAGGTCGGGGAAAGCGTCGAGAAAGGCGGTCAGGGTGTACCAAAGCACCGGTTTACCCTGGAGGGGGAGAAACTGCTTGGGCACGACCGTACCCATGCGCATACCGGAACCTCCGGCTACTATAACAGCATACTTTTTCATGTAAGGAGCAACGTCGACTTTAATATAATGTACTGGTTAAGAGCAAAAAAAGATTTATAAAGCTGCAAATGATCCAAAAAACACCTGTCGGGGCCCCCACGTGACCGTTTTAAGCCCCAATGGCTATGATTTCGGGCGGATCAGGAAGGTTTGACTTTGGATATAAAACACCTGCATGCCTTCTTCCAGGCAATTGCCGCCTATGGCCATGGTGAAATCGACAATTTCAAAGGCTTTATGGGGACATTCCAGTTTGCCAGCTACCAGTACCATTTCCTTCGTAATGGAATCGGTGCGGCCTGCAATGGTGCATTTTCAGGAGAATTGAGCCATTCGGCTTCTTCCCTGTGCAATCGTTAGATGCGGGGCCAAAAATAAGCATAGGAAGCTGAATACAACAAAACGCATGATGACTCTGGTGTTTGTTGAACAACGTGCTACCGGGTCGGCAAAGTATATAGTCGTTACCGGTCGCTAACAATTATTCGCCACCGAGTATCTCCCGTTCGATCTCCTCCATCTGCACGATATCCCATGCTTCACTTTCGGTGGGGGTCACGTTCATCAGTTCAAGAATGCCGGCCTTATCGAGCGCGTCTTCCACACCAGGCTGCATTTCGCAGATCACGAACGACGCACCTTGCTCATAGAAGGTTTGTTGTACCTTTAACAGGTATTCTCCTGCAGCATCGTCCAGTTCGTTAATGTCTTTAACAATCAGTACTACGTTTTTAACGTCATTTTGGAGGATCGGAAGCAAACATTCATCCAGTTCTGCTGTCATATTTGCAGTTAAGACCGGTTCAATGATCGTTATGGCATGGAATTTTTGCTTGGTATCAATTTTGACCTGCATACACACTTAATGTTTGTTAACAGCCGTTAATAAAGAGGCGAGAACATAAGTCAAAAATATTCGTTATTATTGTATAACACAACAAATTACGCAAATGGATAACAATTTTTCAGCCCAGGTAAAGGAGATTATTTCGTTTAGCAGGGAAGAAGCTTTGAGGCTGGGGAATGATTTTATCGGTACTGAGCATTTGTTGCTTGGGTTGATTCGTGAGGGTGAAAATACGGCAGTTCGGATCCTGAAGAGTTTCAATGTTGATCTTTATGAGCTGCGCAAAGAAGTAGAATTGGCTGTCAAGGACAAGACCGGTAAGAACATCGCCAACATAAACAGCTTACCCCTGACCAAACAGGCAGAGAAGGTAATTCGTGTAACGGTGCTGGAGGCGAAGGCACTCAAGAGTCCGACCGTTGAAACGGAACACCTGATGCTCTCCATACTGAAGAACAAGGAAAACATAGCTACTCAAATCTTAAATCAGTTTGACGTGGATTACGATTTATTCAGAAACGAGTTAGGTGTAGTCAAGAGCAACGATGTACGCAGTGAGTATGCAGACGAGAATGAAGACGACTTCGATGAAGAAAAGAAGTATTCTCAGCAAAAATCACGTGCTGCCGGCAACACGAAAAGCAAGACCCCCGTATTGGACAATTTTGGTCGCGATATTACCCGTCTTGCCGAGAGTGGTGCACTGGATCCCATCGTAGGCCGCGAAGAAGAGATCGAGCGTGTATCGCAGATCCTCTCCCGCAGAAAGAAAAACAATCCCATCCTGATCGGTGAGCCTGGTGTAGGTAAAACCGCCATCGTGGAAGGCCTGGCACTGCGTATCGTGCAGCGCAAGGTATCCCGGGTACTGTTTGACAAACGTGTTATTTCGCTTGACCTGGCTGCCTTGGTAGCCGGTACCAAATACCGTGGTCAGTTTGAAGAAAGAATGAAAGCGATCATGAACGAATTGGAAAAAAACCGTGATGTGATCCTGTTCATCGATGAGATCCACACCATCGTTGGTGCCGGTGGCGCCAGCGGATCACTGGATGCATCGAACATCTTCAAACCAGCCCTGGCCCGTGGCGAACTCCAATGCATTGGCGCCTCTACCCTCGATGAGTACCGCATGTACATCGAGAAGGATGGTGCCCTCGACCGTCGTTTCCAAAAAGTAATGGTAGAACCACCGAGTGTGGATGAAACCATTCAGATCCTCAATAACATCAAGTCTAAATACGAAGACTACCACAACGTTACTTATAACGACGAGGCCATCGATGCCTGTGTGAAGCTGAGTGACCGTTACATCACCGACCGTTTGTTGCCCGATAAGGCGATCGACGTGATGGATGAGGTAGGTGCCCGTGTTCACCTCAAGAACATCAATGTGCCCAAAGAGATCCTCGACCTCGAAAAGAAGATCGAAGATGTGAAGGTGGAAAAAAACAAGGTCGTCAAGAGCCAGAAGTTTGAAGAGGCTGCTTCGCTGCGTGATACGGAGAAACGCCTGCAGGAAGAACTGGAAAAGGCGAAAGCCAGCTGGGAAGAAGAAAGCAAACACAAGCGTTACCCGATCGATGAGGAGGCTATCGCCGAAGTGGTGAGTATGATGACCGGCATTCCGGTAAAACGAATGGTGCAGGCCGAAACCGAGAAATTGCGCAACATGACCTTCGACATGCGCAGCATGGTGATCGGTCAGGATGATGCCATCTCCAAGGTGGTAAAAGCCATCCAGCGTAATCGGGTAGGTCTGAAAGATCCCAAGAAACCGATCGGTACCTTTATCTTCCTCGGACCTACCGGGGTTGGTAAAACGGAGCTGGCCCGTGCGTTGGCCCGTTATATGTTCGACTCGGAAGATGCGCTGATCCGCATCGATATGAGTGAATACATGGAGAAATTCACAGTGAGCCGTTTGATCGGTGCGCCTCCCGGATATGTAGGTTACGAAGAAGGTGGTCAATTGACCGAGCGGGTACGCCGCAAGCCTTATTCCGTGATCCTGCTCGATGAGATCGAAAAGGCACACCCTGATATCTACAACATCCTCTTGCAGGTACTGGACGATGGCCAGCTCACAGATGGTCTGGGCCGTAAGGTGGACTTCAAGAATACCCTGATCATCATGACATCCAATATTGGTGTACGCCAGTTGAAGGATTTCGGTGACGGTGTAGGTTTTGCGACCGCTTCACGTCAGCAAAATGCGGAAGAGAACAACAAGGCGGTGATCGAAAAGGCTCTGAAAAGGACCTTCTCCCCCGAGTTCCTCAACCGTATCGACGATGTGATCATCTTCAACTCGCTGAGTAAAGAGAATATCTTCTCGATCATCGATATCCTGATGAAGGGCGTGATGAAACGGCTCAACAGCCTTGGATTCAGCCTGGAACTGACGGAAGAAGCGAAAAACTTCATCGCCGAGAAGGGGTACGACGTTCAGTTTGGTGCACGTCCGCTGCACAGGGCCATCCAGAAATACCTGGAAGATCCGCTGGCAGAAGAGATCCTCAACCTCCATATTAAGCAAGGTGATGTCATGATTGCCGACCTCGATAAGGAGAAAACGAAGATCCAGTTCACCCTGAAGGAAACTTCTACCGAGAAATCAGAAGCGTAAGTATTACCGCTTCCTTACATAATAGCCCCTCCAGCCTGGCCGGAGGGGTTTTTTATTGCGGACCCCGGGGTCTGCAATGCTTTTCTTGACTTCAGTCATGCACTATAATCTTATGAAAGACGTTTATATATCAAGTCCCTCTGTTTAATACTGTAGGCTGGCCGGGGTATCTTTCGCGGTACCAACACCCTGCTTACTGGAACATGGAAAAATCCAATGCTTATGATAACAAGGTGACTTACGCGTAGTAGGTCCGGAATCGTCCCCACTACTTTATTAATGCCGCTCTACGCGTTAGAGCGGCATTACTATTTTGTTTACAAGCTATTACTGGCTGCTGCGAGCAGTACTGCATTCGTCTTTTTTCTTAGTTTTGCTTCCACAACATGGAAAAGAAGATCATTATAACCATCGACGGCTGGTCATCGTGCGGAAAAAGCACCGTGGCGAAACAGCTGGCGCGTGAACTGGGCTATGTGTACATCGACAGTGGTGCCATGTACCGGGCTATTACGCTGTATTTTCTCCGCAATCATATCGACTGGACCCACCACGAAGCGGTGGAAGATGCCCTGGGCAAGATCACCCTTGAATTCCTCTCCAACCACAAGAATGGTCAAAGCGAGATCTACCTGAACGGGGAGAACGTGGAATACGTGATCCGCGACCTGGTCGTGGCCGAAAAAGTAAGTGAAGTGGCGGCGATCAAAGAAGTCAGGGCCTTTGCCGTACGCCAACAGCAAAGCATGGGCTCCAGCAAAGGGATCGTCATGGACGGCCGCGATATCGGAACGGTAGTGTTCCCGCAGGCTGAATTGAAGATCTTCATGACAGCCGACAATGCCATCCGCGTTGAACGCCGTTTCCGCGAGCTTTACGACAAGAATCCCAACGTTACGATCGAGGAAGTGCGGGCCAACCTGGAAATGCGCGATTATATCGACTCCCATCGCGAGGTAAGCCCGTTGCGCCAGGCTGAAGACGCCCTGCTGCTCGACAATTCCAAACTGTCGATGCGCGAGCAACTGGACATTGCCCTTCACTGGGTGAAGGAGCGCCTCAATTCCTGACGATAAAGGCGAAGCGGTCTTTCAGCTTCAGGAACCTTTTCTCGAACAAATGATAGGACAGCATACTGATGCCGATGGTGATCAGCAGTGCTGCTATGCCCAACGTGAGGTTGATGGGTACGGAAAACTCATTGGCGCCAGCCGATCTGAACAAGGCCAGGGCAATGTATATCCCTATAAAATGCAGGCAGTACAGGCCGTAGGTATAGATGCCCATGCTGCTCATCCTGCGGAATTGTGCAAACTTGAAAAAGGAGTTTTGTGAGAAGTTTTGCTCAACGATGATGAGCCCAAAGAAGGTGCCGATGATCAGCCTTTCGGTAATCGCAGCGGCGGGAATCCCTGAATAGAACAGTTTGCGTCGCAGCAGGAACAATCCGGCGGCGATGGCGTAGATGGCAATGATCTGCCAACGCGGCAGTTTGGTGATCCAACGCAGGAAACGGCTGTCGTAGGAGGTCCAATAGGCGAGGAGGCCACCTAGGGCCATGTCACCAATGACGGCAAAGGTGTTGAAATACAATACATCGGGCTGGTTGTGGTGGAAGGCTCTGAATAGCAGCGACCCACCCAGTATCAGCAGGCATACATGCTTGAAGTAGCGCAGCGGGACGAACGACAGCAGCAGGGGCCAGGTGAGGTAAAACTGTTCTTCTATGGCGATGGACCAGAGGATGCCCAACACGAGTGAGTTGGGGTGGCCGGTTTCGATCACGTCGAAGTTGTTGAGAAAAGTGAGGTACCAGAGGGGGCGGGCATGCTCTTCGGCACCCATGCCGATGAGGTAGGCCACTTTGGGAAATACCACAAAGCCTATGAATACGCAGAGGTAAAATAGCGGCCAGATCCTCAATATCCGACGCATATAGAAATGCCCCACATGGATCCTGCCGGTATGTTCTTTCTCGCGGATCAGGAGGAAGGTGATCAGGAATCCGCTCAGCACAAAAAAGAAGTTGACCCCCAGGTTACCATTCTGAAACAAAACGGTAAAGGCTTTAAAGAAGGCTGGCACTTCGCGTTGGCTGGCTTGATAATGTTCAACCGTTGTTTTATTGAAATGGAAAAGGAATACGAGGAAGAAGCATACAAACCGCAGACCGTCGAGGTGGGGGAAGAATACCTTGGCTTTTTTTGCCGCAGGGGTGCTGGCCAGATCGGGTACTGTTGGGTTGCCACCGGCAGCGATGGGGTTGGGTATGCTTGACATGGGGCCGAAAATAGTAATAACCCTGCAGCTTTCCAATGGCGTGACGTTTCGTTAACACGTAGAATTCCGGGTGATATAATAATTTTTATTATTTTGGCGTTTAACTGGGTAATTTTCAGCAGGCAATAAGGCAACCCGTCCGGCGGTACTTCCGGTTATGGATTGATTTGCTTTACTTTGCCCCGGTTTCTACTAAAATATACCCTTAAGCTAAGCCAGGATGGTATTCAACAGCATTACATTCTTAATCTTCAGCGTCGTCTTTTTCCCTATTTACTTTGCGACCAAAGGTAAGCTGCGGCTTTGGTGGATCTTGTTGGCGAGTTACGTATTCTACGGCTCCTGGGACTGGCGCTTCCTGGGTATTATCATGTTGTCGACCTTTATGGACTTCAATTTCGGCAAGCTGATCGGCGCTACCGAGAACAAGGCCAGGAGGCGGACTTACCTGATCCTGAGTATGATCATGAACCTCGGGTTCCTGGGTTTTTTCAAGTATTTCAATTTCTTCATCGATAGTTTCGTGAGCCTGATGCATACGTTTGGCCTGAATCCCGGGTTGAGTACGTTGCAGATCTTGTTGCCGGTCGGTATCTCTTTCTATACATTCCAGAGCCTTTCCTATACCATCGATATCTACCGCCGGGAAATCCCGGTGGAGCGGGATATGCTGAAGTTTGCGGCCTTTATTGCGCTTTTCCCGCAATTGGTGGCGGGACCGATCGTACGGGCACGTGACCTGTTGCCACAGATGGAAACGGACAAAAAGTTTGACTGGGATAATTTCAACTCTGGCCTGGGGCGTGTGTTGTGGGGCTTCTTCAAGAAGGTAGCGATTGCCGATTCGCTCGCACCTTTTGTAGATCAGTGCTGGGCCGATCCTTCTAAATTCTCTTCGTCGCATCTGTTGGTGGGCGTCATCTTCTATTCATTCCAGATCTACTGTGATTTTTCCGGTTACTCGGATATTGCCATTGGATTGGCGCGGATCATGGGTTATCGTTTCGTAGAGAATTTCAAAACACCTTATTTTTCGCAAAGCTTCAGTGAGTTCTGGACACGCTGGCATATTTCGTTGTCGAGCTGGCTGCGGGATTACCTGTACATTCCGTTGGGCGGTAACCGTCACGGAAAGTTTGGCACTTACAAGAACAATATGATCACCATGCTGCTGGGAGGTTTGTGGCATGGGGCCAACCTGGCCTTTATATTCTGGGGTTTTCTGCATGGGGTATACCTGATCATACAACGGATCACGACACCGATCTGGCGGAAGTTTGTACAGTTGGTACGCATGCCGGCCTTTATCAACTCGGCGATCTGTATGATCATCGTGTATACTTTAACCGTAATTGCCTGGATCTATTTCCGTTCCGGCAGTATGGGGCATCGCAGTTTTTCGGTGGCCAATACCATTATCGGCCGCATTACCTCGTTTGAAGAGTTTTCCTGGTATACGGTGTTGAACAAATACCAGGTACTGAAGGGCATTTTGTTGCTGGTGATCATGCTGGCGGTGGAGATCACCAACCAGCGAATGTCGTGGAATGTAACGCAGCTGCGTCGTCCGGCTTTGCGGATAGCGCTGTTTGCCTCCGTGCTGTGGCTGATCGCCCTGTTCGGTACGTTTGGTTCCAACTCATTCATTTATTTCCAATTCTAACCTTACCACATCATGAAAAAGGCAATTTGGGTTGTTGTGTTCCTGGGAATCCTGTTTGTGGGCGACCGCTTTATCGGCTATATTTTCCAACAGCAAATCACTAAAAGCCAGTTCCGTTATTCCCGTATGTACCGTGGTGAGGGGCAGGCTGATATCCTGATCGTGGGTAACTCCCGTGGTCTCAATTTCTACCAACCGAGTGTGGAGAAGGCTACCGGCTTAACTACCTTCAGTCTTTGTTATTACAGTATGCCTTGCGAGATCGCTACAGTACTCGCCAAAGACTACCTGGATCGCTATCCCAAGGTAAAGACGGTATTGGTGGAAACGACGATCGTGGAGATGTCGGATGATAAGTTATTACCTGGTTTTACAACCTATATGCCTTATTCCGAACGCATCGATTCGGTGTTGCGGCTAAAGACCAAGGAGACCTGGAACTACGCTAATTTCTCCCATATCTATCGGTTCAACAATGAGGTATTTCAGCGCGCGATGTATTATCGCAACAAGCTGGACAATGACTGGTATTTTGACCACACGATCACGCAGGACCTGATCGACCAGGCGCCGCACCGGAGTGTGGAGTTTAAAACGCCTGATAGTCATGTACAGGACCTGAAACAATTGGCTGATTACTGCAAGGCCAGGAATATCAACCTGCAATTTGTGATCGCTCCTATCTTCCCAACTTATACTGTCAAGAAACTGGATGTTTTCAAGCAGAAGATCGAAGCGGCTACCGGCATTACTGTGCATGATTACAGTAAAGCTATTCTTGATTATTCTTCCTTTACGGATTACCTGCATGCCAACCTGAAAGGGGGGGCCGAGATCGTGGATACGATGGTGAAGGATGGAGTGCTGCCCCGCGCACCGCAAACTGCTGTGAGTAGTCGTTAACTAACTTTTCATACAATGATAGCTGCCCCGGAATGTAAACCGGGGCAGTTTTGTTTTTAGGCCTCTTGCAGGGGAAGAGGAGCATTCCGTGTTGAAGAAGGGCGCCGGATTCAAATCCCGGGGGCATGGGATATTGACCGCTATTCTGGGCCCAGGTTAACGATTATTGTGTTGGTGGATGATTTTGTATATGATGATTTATTGTGTAAGGCGTTGTCTTTCTTTTAGTAAGAAATGTGTCAACATCCTATTTGTTCCCACGGTGGAATATGTTTCCGGTAATGGGAAGAAATGGACTGTCAGGACTTTTTAATCATCGTTTACGGGCATGAAATCTTTGGGAAAAAACGTAGTGGGTAAGTCGTTGATTGAATATGGCTTAGGATATATTTCGTATAAGTACCGGGTTTAGGGTCGAGTAATTAAAAAGCGGTCTGGCGCGCCGATTGGATATTCTGTGCCAATAACCCACGTATCATGAAACAATCGTACCCTAAACAACTGATCAGTAGCGGACTGATCTTTCTGATCACCCTTACAACTGCTGTGTCTGCGGTGGCACAGTGTCCTTCGGGCAGTGTGGCTCCGGTAGCCAATACCACGTACACGAATGGACAGGTGGTGTGCATCTCCACCAATTACAGTGGTAATCTGCAATTGAACAATGGCGCTAAAATGGTGATCGTGAATGGCGGTCACTACAGTGGCAGCCTTACTGCGATCCAGGGCTCCACTGTAGAGGTTCGTGATGGCGGTAATTTTACTCCCAGCGGCGGTAACTTCAGTGCGACGGTCACTGTAGGTAAAGATGCCAACGTGACCTTGTCTGGTATCAATCCTGGCAATGGTTTCACTATCATCAATAGTGGCAAACTGTTTTGGCCCAACAACATCAACCTGAACAATGCCTTTTCTATTACCAATACTTCGTGCGGAACGATGCGGATTTCCCCTTCCTTGAATTTGTCGAAGTCCGGTACCACCATTCAGAACAGTGGCACGATGGTGTTGTTGGGTGGTCTGGAAACAAGCAGTGGAGTGTCCATTGACAACCGGGGGCAGTTTATCGTGGCGGGCGATACCAAGTTGGCTGGCTCGTTCAAGAACCAATGGAAGGCGGTGTTCAAAGGTGCCAGTCATACTTTCAACAGCGGTGACTCCATCATCAACCTGTACACGATGGTCTTTGGCGGTTCGGTCATCGGCGCCCCACGTGTGCGGAATGAAGGGTTGCTGTGGTTTGCCGGCGCTTTTCAATATAATGGCGGTGGCGGCATCAAGAACAATCGTACGAACGCTCAATTGCGTGTAGGCGGGTCTTTTGTAAGCAATGGTGCCATCAGCGGATTTGGAAGCTTATATACAGGTGGTTCCTTTTTGAATCAGGGAACCATCACTGGTCTTAGTAGCACACAACGGATTATTTTGCGGCAATCGGGTGGTGGAACAACTTCCAATACGAGTACTAATAGTGCTATGGCAGCGGAAGACACCCTGACCTATGCTGGTGGTGCCGGTAACCCGGATGCCAGTTGCCTGGCCCTGCTGCCGATGGTACTTTCCAATTTCAAAGGCATGTATACCGAGGGTGCCGTTGACCTGAGTTGGACAACGCTGAGCGAAACCAATGCGAAGCAATTTGTGGTGGAAGTAAGTACCGATGGTATCTACTATACCCAGGTGGGCACGGTGGTAGCCAGGGGTAACAATGTGCAGGGCGTGAGTTATCAATACCGGTATAGCAAGGAGATGTATCCTACTTTATATTTCAGGCTGTTGCTGGTGGATCAGGATGGACGTACGGAATATTCTTCTGTAGTGAGCATCCGGACGGCGACGAAGCAATCGATATCTGCCGGCGTATATCCCAATCCTTTTGTCGAGAAACTAGTGGTGAACGTAACGATCCCGCGGGCGGCTGCTGTAAGCCTCCGGTTATTGGATATGAATGGTCGTGTTATAAAGACGCAGGATCATGCAGGGCAGGCGGGGATCAACAAGTGGCAACTCATCGGCCTGACCGACCTGGGCAAAGGCCTGTACTTGCTGGAAGTGACAGCGGGCGAAGACAAATGGCTGCAGAAAATAATCAAATAAGGCTAAGAGGTTTTATTTTCATGAATAGTGGTTAAGAAGTCCCGCCCCGCAGGCGGGATCTTCTTTTTTAAACAATTCGGTTGGATAGATACTAAATGCCCGGAAGTGCCCGTTTATGGAATCCGCTGTTTTTGATATAGACAGTGAGGTGTAAAGAGCGCCGGGGTAATGTAGCTGATCCTGTAGTTGTTTTGGAAGGATGATTTTACCGAAAACACGAATGAGATTTACATAAAGCATTACATTAAACCTGATCCTGTGTAGTCGCAGGCTTGCTCTGTAACCTACTTAAGAAGCCCGTTGTATTTGCCGCAGTTGCGCCTTATACTACGGGCTTCGCCTATTGTGGTCAGTACTTTTTGACGTGGGAGGTGAGTGGACACGAGGCACCCTTTCGCCTTTGGTGTAAGTGATTGATTTAGAAAAGTTGTGCTATTTTCATTACACTTCCATGGGAGCGAGTAGGGAGCGGCATGGAAGCGAGTAGGGAGGGGTACCCTCCAGCTGTACGCCGGCGGCAAATATAAGTTCCCAGACAGGGGGGGCCAAGTTTGCTGATAAATGTCATGACATGGCTTGAAAATGTTAAAGAGTTCTGAAAATAACATTGCTGAATAAGTTGATAATCATTGCTTTAGAATATGTTTTGGCCATTATCGGGTATCCTGGCACAGGCCTTGAAATACATAGTACTGAAAGGAATTATTCACTAAACCGAGAGGCTATGAATCAATCGTTCAGTATTCATTTCAAGTATCCATTTAAAGAGAAGAACATTTCCATCGAGCTTACCGGAAATGTCACCCTACACCACTCAACCCCTCATTATACGGTCAGCAATATCCGTTTTGTGAACCGGCCAGATGGCCCTTATGATGCATTCCCAGAGATCCGCCTTCAGCAACGTCCGTTGCATGGTGAGCTGGTATGGGTGCATATGGACACACAAAAGGAAAGTGAGTTAAGTCATATTGTGGGTAAAGCTATTGATGACCATTTGGGCGATTCTTCTGTTGAATAATCGTATGCCTACCATACTCCTATGAGCAGCTGGCTATAAGCTGGCGAACCGGGCCGGAAGCAATTATGAGCTTCCGGTTTTTTTATGGCGCTAATATGGCGCTAATGAGGCATGCCGGTGTGCCTGGTGGGCAGATATTATTCTCCATGTTGGTAGTCATCGATGTTTTCCAGGGGTTCGTCTTTCAGGAACTCTTTGCATACGCAATATTCTCCCAGGGGGCAAGAGGGGGGATCGACGCTGCAAAGTTCAAAGGTCATGAGGCTATTGCTAATCTCGGTTTTGATGTCGAGTGTACTGATGAGTAACTGGTATTTTTTGCTCAGGGGTACCTGGTCGGGGATATCGGTATCGAGGTTCCAGGTGAACATCATTTTACTGAAGGCCTGGCAAATGTTGTCTAACTGCAGAGAGCTCAGCAGGTGTGCCGGCGGAAACAGCTCTTTCTGCAGGCCACAGTAATAACTGAAAGTATGTGTTGGCTCAGTTTCGGACCAGCGGTCATCCTCCTCTGCGCCATCGTCCAGCATTTCAGGAAATACATATTGTATACCGGGTTCTTCGGGCCTTTCCGCTTCCTGAATGTCCGAGATGAGGTGTCTTACATAGGCTTCCATACGCTAAAACATTTAGGTTGTTCCTACACTCATATACGATAAATCGCGCCAAAGGATTTCGATAGTCATGCATTTGAGCAAGATTGTTGCACAAATAACGAAATCCGGTCATTCAGGCTGCTTTAGATATGGCGATATCTATCATACCGGGCAGTTTGGTGGCGTTGTGGGGAAGATGATTTTAAAAGGTTGATTTTAATTGGGGAGAATCCTTCCCCGGAGGATGCCCTGCAGGGCAACAGGGTCACCTGACCGCAAGAAAAACCCCGCCCTAAAAAAGGCGGGGGCTCCCATTCATATGCGTTAACCATTAAACCTTATCCTATGGAGTTAGTTACTAACAATCATGCCGCATAGTTTTATTATATGACTGCTTTGATATTCTGTGTTGCCAATTGGCCATGTTTCTACAGATTAAGCGCCTATCTATAATGGTTGTGATCTGGTTTGGGTATGCTTTGGCCGATTGTGTGCATAGATATTTCTTTTGTTCAATTGTGGCTTGCGGTACTAGTCCCCATACAGGCTGTTAGTATGTAGACGGTTTGTCACAATAGAGGCTGGCACGGGTTTGTTCGGGCCGGGGCGCTGTTTTAAAGCAGCCCTAAACATAAAGAACCCCTCTGCTTGCGCAGAAGGGCTCTTTTGCTTGTCATGTCAGTGTACCTATTTGTGGGTACCTGCTTTTTAGCGCAGGAACAACATTTCGCGGTATTTGGGAAGTGCCCAGTATTCGTCGGCAACGAGCAGCTCCAGCTTGTCAACACGGTAGCGGATATCATCGAAGAAGGCATCCTTGATCTGAGATTGATAACCGATAGCCTTGGTGCGGATATCTGTCATCGCGTTCACTATCTTGCGCGCTTCGATCATTTTCTCGACGAGGTCGCTGAGGATGTTGATGTGCTCAGAGATCTTCTCGAGGATCTGCTTTTGGTTAGCATAGCTTTCTTCTTTCAGGCCGATCTCTTTCAGACCCTTGATGTTGTTGATCAGAAGGTTCTGGTATTTGATCGCTGCAGGCAGTACATGGCTGGTGCAGAGCTCACCCATGATACGGGCTTCGATCTGTACGCGCTTCATGTATTTTTCCAGTTCGATCTCGTGGCGTGCTTCCAGCTCAACGTGGTTGAGTACGTTGTTGCTTTCGAACAGGCTCTTGGCCTTATCAGTCACCATTGCGTCGAGTGCGAGCGGTGTAGTCGGGATGTTGGGCAGGCCGCGTTTTTCTGCTTCCTGGTGCCATTCGTCGCTGTAACCGTCGCCTTCGAACAATACTTTTTCGCTGGCTACGATGTACTCGCGGATCACGTGCATGATAGCAATCTCTTTCTTCTCACCTTTTTCGATCAGGGCGTCAACATCTTTCTTGAATTGCTTCAGCGTTTGCGCCATGATGGTGTTGAGTGCTGTCATCGAGTTGGCACAGTTTGCACCTGAACCTACGGCGCGGAACTCGAACTTGTTGCCGGTGAAGGCGAACGGTGAAGTACGGTTACGGTCGGTGTTGTCGAGCAACAGTTCAGGAATGCTGCGGTGCAGGTCGAGTTTCAGGATGGCTTCATCCTGCTCATCGAATTTACCACCTACTCTTTCTTTCACGTCGGCCAGTACCTTGCTCAGGTAGCCACCGATGAATACGGAGATAATGGCAGGAGGGGCTTCGTTGGCACCCAGGCGGTGGTCGTTACCGGCTGAAGCGATGGAAGCTCTCAGTACGTCGGAATAATCATGTACAGCCTTGATGGTGTTGACGAAGAAGGTCAGGAACATCAGGTTGGTCTTCGGTGTTTTACCGGGAGCCAGCAGGTTCACGCCAGTATCTGTAGCAAGGCTCCAGTTGTTGTGTTTACCGCTACCGTTTACGCCGGCAAATGGTTTCTCATGCAACAGGGCACGCAGTTTGTGACGGCGGGCAACACGGTCCATGATGTCCATCAGCAGGGTATTGTGGTCTACCGCTACGCTCACTTCTTCGAAGATAGGCGCACACTCGAACTGTGCAGGCGCTACCTCATTGTGGCGAGTGCGTAAAGGAATACCGAGCTTGTAAGATTCTGTTTCGAAATCGCGCATGAAAGCGTACACTCTTTCGGGGATGGATCCGAAGTAGTGGTCTTCCAGTTGCTGGCCTTTGGCCGGGGAGTGACCGAATACGGTACGGCCGCTCATGACGAGGTCAGGACGAGCGTTGAACATTGCTTCGTCGATCACGAAATATTCCTGCTCCCAACCCAGGGTGGCAGCTACTTTATTTACATTCTTGTCGAAGTAGTTACATACGTCTACAGCGGCTTTGTTCAGTGATTCCAGCGACTTCAGCAGCGGAGCTTTGTAATCGAGGGTTTCGCCGGTGTAAGAAACGAAGATGGTAGGAATACACAGGGTTTTGCCGGTACCGATCTCCATGATGAAGGGAGGAGAAGAAGGATCCCAGGCAGTATAACCGCGTGCTTCGAAAGTAGCGCGGATACCTCCGTTGGGGAACGAAGAAGCATCGGGCTCTTGTTGTATAAGTGCATCACCATCAAAGGTTTCGAGGGCACTGCCGTCGCCTTTCAGGGTGAAGAAAGAATCATGTTTTTCTGCAGTAGTACCAGTCAGTGGCTGGAACCAGTGTGTATAGTGAGTAACACCTTTGCTTTCAGCCCATTGGCGAAGACCAGCGGAGATCTGGTTGGCCATAGCCCTATCGATCTTTTTACCACCCTTGATGGAGGTCAGCAAACTTTTATATGCTTCATCACTTAAGAACTCACGTGCAACTTTCAGCGTAAATACGTTCTCACCGAAAAAGCCGGTAATTTTTGAATTGTCCAACTCTGCCGTACCATTCGAATGGCTCAGGGCGTTGATAGCTTTAAAGCGTAATGATTCCATTTCTTAGTTTTTTGCGTGTTGTGCAAATAAACAATAAATGGCGGGTAATAAAAAGTTTTTGGCCTCGTTGTGGTTTTTTTTAAACAAAATGTGGAAAAGGGCCTAGTGTTATTGAATAAATCATCAGAATTTAACCTTGGATAGCCTCTAATTTAGATATTTTTCTTTTTACTAATTTGATGCCAGCTCAGCGTTGATCATTACAAGATCTGGAACTAATAATTGATATGATCATTTACTTCAAGGCGTAACGTTTGCAGTGCTGTTGCTGGCTTTTTCAGTGTTGCTTGCTGTGCTTAGTCTGGATACCATCAACACAAGCAACAATAGTTCGGGGATCGCTTTGTAACGCACGATGGCTCCCGGAAAAGGAACTACAAAACCAATCAGGAGGTAGTAGAGCACGCTGAAAAACAACGCCAGCCAATGCCATCGGGGCCCGGGGGCCTGCCATCTGTTTTTATTTCGCCTCACCAGCATGGCCACCAGCAACCCCCAAAAGAAGAGCACCTCCAATGCTGACAGGATTTGTAACGGTCCACGGGCTTCCCATACAAAAGGCCGCAGGAAGGCATTGGTGAATGCCTGGGGCAGCACCTGCAGGAAGCTGCCTGCATGGGGTGTTAGTTCCGACAGTGCGAACCGCGTATTACCTGTCAGCGACAGGAATGCCTGCTGCCGGTTGACGACGAGCTGCAAGGCATTGGGGATGCCCGTTATGTATGTACTGGCAACAACCAACAAGAGGGCGGCTCCATAGACGATCAGAAATGCGCGTACCGGACGATGTTGGCGCTTTGCAGACAGGTACCAGGCAAGCAGCCCCGGCAGGAGTACCAACAGCAATTCGTTTCTGAAAATAAAAATGCCCGTCAGGCAGATCAAGGCATAGACCAATGATGCCGGCCGTTTCTCCTTCATCCATTTATCGCCCTGGTACAACAGGCCGGCGAAGCACAGGAATAACCATCCATCGGACCGGATGCCACTTAGCCAAAACAACACCGGCGGAAAGCCGAAAATGATGAAGAGTAGCCAGTTCCTGTTGCCGGCATATTCGCGCGTTGCTAACCGGTAAAGCAGGAAATGCCCCCAAAAGGTCAGGAAGCTGAAGAAAACCGCGTTGGCGTAATAGTTACCGCGTGTGAACAGGTTGGCGATCGCCAGCGTCTTTACCTGCAGGTGCCATTCGAGTTTGTCGATGTAGTAAGGCGCTGCGGAGGACAGGTTACCACCTGACTGTTTCCAGGCATTAATGGGTAACAAGTCTAGGAAGAACTGAACCGGTGTGGTGGTCAGTATCTTCCATTCTTCGAGTCCACCTGCATGGATCTCCCAGGTATCGTCGCCGTGGTAATACCGCAAAAAGATGTAGCCGTAGGCGCAGGCCAGCAGTGCCTTCAGGCCAAAGGCCAGCGTCACCTCGCCGATTGACAGGGTAGGGGTTGATCGCCGGGTTAACCGGACAATCAGGAAGGTAAACAGTAAAAAAAACAATAACGTAATGACCATGAATTCGAAAGCCAGTTATGGCAATTGCTATCAAATCTATACATTTGATGCAATATTTGCCAATGTCCGGATATTCAGCGTATCATAAAAAATGTATCGCTTTTGTCTCCAACAGCGCGTGGTCGGTCTATAATTTCCGGCTGGATGTGATCAATAACCTGCTGTCGCAGGGATATGAGGTGATCGTTATGGCGCCTGATGATACCTTTTCTGCAGCATTACAAGAACTTGGCTGCCGCTTTATTCCCATTAAATTCGATAACAAGACCAAGAACCCTTTTCGCGATCTGGCTTTTTACTGGCAGTTGAAAAAACTGTACCGTACGCTTCGCCCTGATTTCATTTTCCACTACGTCGCGAAACCGAATATTTATGGTTCATTGGCGGCTTCTGCTACCGGCATCCCCTCTGTAGCTGTCATTACTGGCCTGGGGTATGCGTTTGCCAAAAAGAACTGGTTATACCGCATCATTCGTTTGCTGTACAAACGGGGATTGCGAAAGGCCAGGGAGGTTTGGTTCCTGAACAATGAAGATGCTCGTGTATTTATCGATGAGAAGATCGTCAATATCGAGAAGGTAAAAGTATTGCCGGGTGAAGGGGTGAATACGAAACATTTTTCACCTTTCCGGACTTCGCGAAATCATGACCATGCCTTTACTTTTCTGATGAGCACCCGCTTGTTGAAAAGTAAGGGGATCGGGTTATATGCGGATGCGGCGCGTATTCTGCGTAAAAAGAACTATGATGTACGGTTTGAGTTGATCGGCTTTTTCGAGAATCACCATCCCGATTCGATCTCCCAGGAGGAGCTGACAAGGTGGGAAAAGGAAGGGCTGATCCATTATGGTGGTTTTGCGCAGGACGTACGTCCATTTCTGGCCAAGGCAGATTGCTTTGTATTTCCCTCTTTTTATAATGAAGGCATTCCGCGCTGCCTGATGGAAGCGGCGGCCATGGAACTACCGGTTATCACCTCGATGAACCGTGGTTGTAAGGAAGTGGTACTGAACAATTCGACCGGTTATATCTGCAACAGGCATGATCCCTTCGACCTGGCGGATAAGATGGAAAAAATGATCAACCTGTTACCAGACGAGCGCGCCCGCATGGGAAAGAATGGCCGGTCGCTGGTGTTACGAAAATTCAGTATCGATCAGGTGATCGATGAATACATCGACACGCTTCAGCAAGATCTTCCCGATTAATCTTCTTTAGTGTAAATGGGCCACCGGATGTTCGTGTAAAGCGGACGCAGGTATTCCAGGATGCCCGATCGTTTGATCTGATGGCCCCAGGTCCAGTCGGACATGGCGGGTGTGTGGTAGTTGAAATCTGTGACCCGTTGCCAGGTGAGGTCGTGCAAGTCGGGTGAAAGGTAGAGATAGTTGCCGCCGTATTGTTGCTGAAACTGACGAACCCAGGGATAGCTGGTGGATAGGATGGGCACTCCACAGGCAGCGTATTCCAGCATTTTCGTGGCGGGGAGTTGGTTGAAGGGTTCGCGGTCGGGAATGTAGTTGATCGCAAACCGCGATCTAAGTATATGGTCTTTTACACCAGCCTTGTCTACCGGCCCTTTGAACAGGATATTAGGGTGGCTGGCATATTGCCGTTGCCATTGCTCATAATTACGGCTTAATAACAACAGCGTTCGTTCGCGCAAATCCCCTTGCGTGAACCTATCCAGTAAAATATTTGTTTGCCTGGCTGCCGACAATTCGCCGATATAGATGAAGTCGAAGGATTTTTCCGGCCTTTGGCCTGTGGTCTGCAACCATTCATCGGCAATACCCATGTTCATCAGGAGTTCGGGAATAGCATCGGAAAAGCCGAAGCATTGCCGTGTATAATGATTTTTGAATATGCGGAGATCGGGCCGGGCGTTGATCCATCGTTTGCCCCAGTCTTTGAGACGTCGTGCGGGTGGTGTTGACGGGGATAGATAGTCATGGATCCGGAATATTCCGGGAATGGGGTGGCTTCGGTCGACTCCCATAAAGTACCAGTCTATTTTTCTTTTTAGTAATGGCAGTTCTTTGGGCGTTACTACCTCACAGGGGATCCCGATGCCGGCAAAAAAATGGCTGTAGCCATGTAATTCTGACAAAAAAGCTTTGTTATGATGGATCAGTGCGATGGACATGGCTTTGCAGGGATAGGCGTAAAAATAATACTTTCCTGGTGGATGCCAGGGCGATCGATAACGCCCCTCTTTTTACCTGATTGGAAAAAGGAGCGGAAAGGTTTTGCGACTCGTACTGTCAAATCGGAAAACCGTGCTATTTTTGCGGCATCATGTACAAGCAAGCAACCATCGTCGTAACGGGGGCAGCCGGATTCATCGGCAGTTGCCTCGCCGGATTCCTGAATAAGCACGGTTTTATCAACCTGATCCTCGTGGATGAATTTAGCCGCATCGATAAGGACCCGAATTTGGAAGGGAAAATATTCCTGGAAAAAGTAGAGCGTGATCATTTCTTTGAATGGCTGGAGGGGCAATCGAGGCCAGTAGACTTTATTTTTCACATCGGGGCACGTACGGATACGACCGAGTTCGATTATTCGGTACACCAGCGGTTGAATGTTGAATACTCACAGCAAGTGTGGAATTATTGTGTAGCCCACCAGGTGCCGGTAGTGTACGCATCTTCTGCTGCCACGTATGGGGCGGGAGAACTTGGCTACAATGATGATCATGAAGTGCCTTTTCAATTGAAGCCGTTGAATCCCTACGGTGTTTCCAAGAACGAGTTCGATAAATGGGCGTTGCAGCAGACCAAGCAGCCGCCATTCTGGGCTGGCTTGAAATTCTTCAATGTATATGGTCCCAATGAGTACCATAAGGCCCGTATGGCCAGCGTGATCTGGCACTCCTTCAACCAGATCAAAAAAGATGGTGTGGTGAAATTGTTCCGTTCACACAGGCCGGATTTCAAAGACGGTCAGCAACTGCGTGACTTTGTGTATGTAAAAGATCTGTTGAATGTTTGTTACTGGTTGATGGAAGAGTATGACGAAAATATTAAAACGGTGGCGAGCGGCTTGTATAACCTGGGTACGGGTAAAGCGCGGAGCTTTGAAGACCTTGTCAAAGCGACTTTTGCCGGGCTCGATAAGGAACCGAATATCCAATTCATCGATATGCCGGAAGATATCCGCGACAAGTACCAGTATTTTACGGAAGCCAATATGAAGAAACTTGTCGATGCCGGCTATACCACGCCTTTTCATACGCTGGAAGCTGGTGTAGAAGATTATGTGCGTAATTATCTGGCCTCCGGCCGGCATTATTAGAAAACAACTGTTGCCAGGCAGCACCTATGCGTAATCCCCATTCTAAACTTTGTTTATGAGTAAGAAGATAGCGATCATCGGCGGCGGTAATCTTGGAACCGCGATTGCAGAAGGATTGATCAATAGTGGATTTTCGAAACCTGAAAACATACTGATCACCAAACGGAATATCAAGACGCTGCAACCACTGGAGCAACGTGGTGTTCTGGTTGGTGACGACAATACAGAGGCTATTCGCTTTGCCGACCTGGTGATTCTGGCCGTGAAGCCTTTCCAAGTGAGTGAGGTGCTGGGTAAACTGAAGGAGGTCATCGATCCGGCTAGGCATGTGCTGATGTCGGTGGTGACGGGTGTTACGATCAGCCAGTTGCTGGAGGCGGTGGGAAAGAAAGTGGCGGTGATCAGGGCCATGCCCAATACGGCCATTGCGATCCAGGAGAGCATGACCTGCCTGGCGGCTCATGAGGTGACGAAGGACCAGGTGAGCTATACCGAAGAGCTTTTCAATCAATTGGGGCGTGTGGCTTGGATCGATGAAAAGCTGATGGATGCTGCTACGGTATTGGGCGCTTGTGGTACGGCCTATGCCATGCGGTATATCCGCGCGAATATACAGGGCGGCATCGAGATCGGGTTTGATGCGGCTACGGCCAACCTGATCGCTGCGCAAACGGTGAAAGGTGCTGCTGAGTTATTGCTGAAAAAGGGTACGCACCCCGAGCAGGAGATCGATAAAGTGACTACCCCCAAGGGCTGTACCATCGCCGGGCTCAATGAAATGGAGCACCAGGGGTTCAGTTCTTCGCTGATCAAGGGTATTGTTGCCAGTTATGACAAGATTGCGAAAGATTAATAATATAGTACGCTATAAAAAACGGTGAAGTGCAAAAGCACTTCACCGTTTTCTTTTAATAGAATTTACCGTTTTCTACATCCACCTGAAATGCGCGCAGGTTGATGAGGCGCTTTTCGTACTGTGTTATTTCGGTGGCGCCAGCCGCTGCCAATAAAAAGGGCCAGCCAGCTCCGGCCAAAACGGGCATACGGGGGGCTTTGAACTCCATGGCAGCTGTACCATAAAACTCCCAGGTGTTTTGGTGGTTGTACAACGGGAAGAAGTTGGACCCCATGCGAATAAATACCGTTTGGCCGTCTGAAAAACCCCAGATGTCTTTACGGGCATAGGTATTACCGTCTTGTTCTTTTACGTATACGATATCGGTCAGCGTTTCAAATCTTACTTCGTACTCGGTTGCTGAAGGTTTTCCTTTTTTGAAGTCAGTGAAAGAGCTGTAAATGCCTTTAACGGGTACGTGGGCAGACGGGGTTGTTGTAGTATGCTTATTGTAGGCATCAACCTGACTCGGGCTCAGTGTTTTTCTGGAGACGATCTGTGAAAAATCCGCCTGTTCCAATCGCTGCAAGGCGTCGACGAGCATTTGGGTGATGAACCCTCCTGAAGTATATCCATTTTGTTTGCGTGCGTAGAGGATCGAATCGATGCGAAAAACAGGGTGATAAGCGGCGGGAGTGCGGAGATAAACTTCTGCTTTTACATGCAGCCAGGCGTTCCTTAGGTGCGTATTATGCAGGTTGAGTTCTGCCGAGTCGAATTCCGATAGCCATAATTTCTTGACAAAGATCTCCAGTTGATTGGGTGAACCCAATGTCAGGTTTTTGTTATAATGCGCTGTCAGATAGGCGGTCAATTCCTGGGCAGTGTTGCCGGTGAATCTGTATTTATACGAGTGGCGGTCTTTGGTGGATCGGTAGAAGCCAAGTTTGGTGGTGTCTGGACGTATGTCATGTATCACCAGGCTCGAAAATGGTACAGAGATATTTAGTCCGTTGCCGGTTGCCACCGGATAGATGATCTTATACAGGCTTTTGTTGGAGGGGGCGAGTTGGTAGGACAGGGGAGACTGGCTCCATGCAGCCTGACCAACGGATAAGAAGGCGATAAAAAGAAGAAGATACCGGTTCATGTAATATGCTTAGGCAGTTAGAAAATGAGCTCGTGGCGTCATTCACAGGTTATGATCTTGAATGGGGGGAATTAAAAGGGGCTGATCTGTGTGGGCGGTGAAGTATAAGTGCCACCGTTGGAGCTACTAAAATAGTAAAAAGCCAGATATGGAATGAAATTATTTGATCCTTTCAGGGCATTAAATATAAAGGTTGGAGCAGATATCTGAAGAGTGGGAAGAAAATACCCATAAAAATTCATCGCTATTCATAAAAATAAGGTCTACAGGCAGGTAATCGTACGAATACGTCAATAAATCGTTGATCTACGCTTGCAAATGAAATAAAAAATGCCAACCTTCGTTTAAGAAATACTTTAATATCCCTGATCCAATTGACTATGAAAAGTGAGAGGTCTACGTTTATCATCTTACTGGTTGAAATCGTCGTGATTGGTTATCTACATTCCGCGAAAAGCAACCAACAACTACCTGCTACTGCCCGGCAATCGAGCATTGCTCCGCAGCACACGTCCACCCAAATTCCTTACCAATGGAATAATAATTTTACATTGATCCGCCTGAAATAAAATATCGTCTCTGTTCCTCACTCGTTTACTGGCAGGATTTGCCGGGCAGCGTTGCCTGGTAAAACGTGTGCGAACTGTACCATTTACGGTTAGTGGCCAGGTCATTTCCGAATATAGTATTCGCTGCCTGCATTCAGTTTTTCCACATTACTTTTTTGTGATTTTTTATCCCCCGGAAATTCGTGTATCTTTGCATGACCTTCAGGAAATTTTATTCCCCTAATGTGGTTTTCCGCTGGTCATTAGCCGGACTGGTTCATTCATCAAAGTAAAAAAGTTCGCCAGATAATACAGACGTCCATGTACCCCTGTTCATTCAATTTTGGCAGGGCGCTCAGGCGATGTTTGTGTGGCTTCTTGTTTTGTACCTAAAGCCGTGTTAAGCTGAGCATTGTAAACTGATTTAACGAATATATTATGGCCAAGTACATTTTTGTTACGGGAGGCGTAACTTCTTCATTAGGAAAAGGGATTATTGCCGCGTCATTAGCGAAGCTATTGCAGGCAAGAGGATTGAGGGTGACGATTCAGAAATTTGACCCTTATATTAATGTGGATCCGGGTACGCTCAACCCTTACGAACATGGTGAATGTTATGTAACCGAGGATGGTGCCGAAACGGATCTCGATCTGGGGCATTATGAGCGTTTTTTGAACATTTTTACCTCCCAGGCCAATAACGTTACGACTGGCCGTATTTATCAAACAGTCATCAACAAAGAGCGGGAAGGCGCCTTTCTCGGAAAGACGGTACAGGTCATTCCCCATATTACCGACGAGATCAAGCGCAGGATGCTGCTGCTGGGCAAGAACAACGAGTATGATGTGATTATCACCGAATTAGGTGGTACTGTCGGTGATATTGAAAGTCTTCCTTTTATCGAAGCGCTCCGTCAGTTGCAGTGGGAACTTCCGGAAGAAGACACGGTGGTGGTCCACCTTACCTTGATTCCTTACCTGAAGGCTGCCAAGGAATTGAAAACCAAACCTACGCAACACAGTGTAAAGATGCTGAGCCAGGAAGGTGTGCACCCTGATATTATCGTTTGCCGTACCGAGCGGTCTTTATCGCCCGATCTGCGTCGTAAAATTGCCCAGTTCTGTAATGTAAAACCGGAAGCGGTGATCGAGGCGGCTGATGCACCTACGATCTATGAAGTGCCCCTGGCCATGATGCGCGAGAAACTGGATCTGATCTGTATGAAGAAGTTGAATATCATTCAACAGAATGAGCCGGATCTTCATCGCTGGAAAGAGTTTCTCGACAAACTGAAATATCCCAAGAGTCAGGTAACGATCGGCCTGATCGGAAAATACATCGAGCTGCAGGATGCTTACAAATCTATCCTGGAAGCTTTTGTGCATGCAGGCGCCATCAATGAGTGCAAGGTACAGGTGGTGAATGTGCACAGTGAATTTATTACTGATGATAATGTTGGTGAAAAGCTGGCCAATCTCGACGGTTTGCTGGTAGCACCTGGTTTTGGACATCGTGGTGTAGAAGGTAAGATCATTGCTGTGAAGTATGCCCGTGAAAACAAGCTCCCCTTCTTTGGCATTTGCCTGGGTATGCAGATGTCGGTGATCGAATATGCCCGTGATGTACTCGGTCTGTCGAAGGCTCACTCTACGGAAATGGACCTGCAAACGCCCGATCCGGTGATCGACCTGATGGAAGAGCAAAAGAATGTTACTGCCAAGGGGGGCACCATGCGTTTGGGCTCGTATTCCTGCCAAACGCTCGAAGGAAGTCTCGCACGCCGTATCTATGGCAAAGAAATGATCACTGAACGGCACCGTCATCGCTGGGAATTCAACAACAAGTATCTCGGCCGTTTTGAAGAGTCGGGTATGGTGGCCAGCGGAAAGAACCCTGAAAGTGGTCTGGTGGAGATCGTGGAGTTGCCCAAACATCCTTTCTTTATCGGGGTTCAGTACCATCCTGAGCTGAAAAGTACGGTGGAGAATCCTCATCCGCTGTTTGTACACTTTATCAAGGCTGCAAAAGAATATACCGAGCAAAAGACAGTGGTAAAGAATCCTTTGTTGCAAAGTGAGATGATCTAGGCCTGCCCGCCAGGGAGTTATGGCCATTTTGATAGAAAACATGCTGATCGATGTAACAGACCGGGCTGTGGCCCGACTAATACGTTGATCAGCATGTTTTTATTTATCAATAAGTTACATCTGAATAATCCTTTATGGTAAAACCCTAAATCCGGAATTACCCGCTATCTTTGCACCTCCTTTAAATTTTGTACTAATGAACATGGACCGCAATACGGTGATCGGCTTTATATTATTGGCTGGATTACTGTTTGTTTACCTCTTTATCTCGACCAAGAATACCCACGAATTGCAGGGACAACGCCAGCATTACGAAGATTCTGTGGCCCGGGTAAACAGAGCACTTGATTCTGCAAAGGCTGTAGCTTTGCGCGATACCGCTATCAAATCTGCCCTCGTTGGCGACAGTACCCTGCAAAGCACACAGGGTGTAGAAAAGCTGGTGGTTGTAGAAAACGAAGTCATTAAGATCAGTTTTACCAACAAGGGCGGCCAGCCCGGTAAAGTGGAACTGAAGCAGTATAAGTCGAGCGACAGTAACCTGGTGGTGTTGAACGGCACCAATTTCGACAAGATCTCTTATCCCGTCAATGCTGCGTCCAACCAGGCCCTGCAGGTAGCAGATTTGTATTTTGCAGGTGGCGAAGTGGTGAAGAATGCCGATAACAGTCAATCTATCGTATTCCGGGCACCTGTAGCCAATGGTGTGTTGACCCACCGGTTTACCATCAGACCCAATGATTACCTGATCGATTTCACCGTACAGATGTCGGGTGCAGACCGCCTGCTCACACAAGGAGCTTTTAACCTGACCTGGCAAAACCAGCCGGTACAGCATGAAAGCGATGTGAAGTATGAGCGCCTGCAATCGAATATCTGCTATTATACCAACCAGGATTTTGATTATATCATGGCCAAGACCGAAAGAAAGTTTGAGGGGCAAACCCAGTGGGTAGCTGTTTCTCAGCAGTTCTTCAACTCGGCCCTGTACTATAAAGGTGGGTTCTCTTCCGGCGAAACCCGTTGGTTGAAGCATACCGATACGACCAACAAGATCGCCGATGTAACTACTACGCTGCAGGCCAAAGTGCCCTTGGGCAGTGATGCAATGATCCCCATGCAGCTGTACTACGGTCCCAACGATTTTCGCATCCTGAAGAGCCAGCCTGTTCCCGAAATGGATAAGGTGATCAACCTCGGCAGGGACATGTATGCATTTGTACGCCCGATCAACAAGTACATTGTGATGCCGGTATTCAACTTCTTCGATAGCTTTATCGGCAGCATGGGTATCGTAATCCTGTTGCTGACGTTGTTCATCCGTTTGGCGACATCGCCGCTGATGTATCCCGGATACCTGACCAGCGCGAAGATGAAGATCCTGCGTCCTGATCTGGCTAAGCTGAAAGAAAAGTACCCCGACCAACAGCAATTTGCCATGGAGCAGATGAAGTTCATGCGGGAGGCAGGGGTTAACCAGTTTGCCGGTTGTTTGCCGAGCTTGCTGCAGATCCCGATCTTCTTTGCTTTGTATAGCTTCTTTAACTCGAACATCTCTCTACGTGGCGAGTCTTTCCTGTGGGCCAAGAACCTCGCTTCCTATGATGTACTGGTACAATTCCCCTTTGAGATCTGGGGCCTGGGCAATCACCTCAGCTTGTTTACGCTGACTGCCTGTGCTACCAGCTTCCTGATCTCCTTCTACAATATGGCTTCTACGCCCGACCAGGGTAACCCGGCGCTGAAGTATATGCCATACATTTTCCCTTTCATTCTCTTGTTCGTATTCAATAAGCTGCCTGCGGCGTTGACCTGGTACTATACCGTGTCGAATATCATTACGCTGGTGCTGCAGTTTGTGATCCAGCATTACATTATCAACCACGATAAACTGGTGGCAACGATCGAGACTGCGCGCAAGAAACCTAAGGTAAAATCCAAATGGGCCGAGCGCCTGGAGCAAATGCAGGAACAACAAAAGAAACTGCAAGACGAGCGAGCGAAGCAGGGCAAGAAATAGTCCATCGTTATCTACCTTATATTTTATAGAAAGGGCCGTCTCTGCAAGGAGACAGCCCTTTTTGCTTTTGCACCGGATGGCTATTGGCGATCAATGACTCTATTGCGTCTATAGGTTGCCAAAATGTGGTCATTCGCCTCGCTTGTGTACGATAACTGAAAGTATTTCGTTAAAAATCAAGTCAATAGTTCAAAAAATTGGCGGGTAGTTGTTATTTTAGGCAACGGTTATTCGCAGTTATTCGTCTTACAGTCAACTCAACAACCCGGGTTAACATGAAAAAACACATTGGTCTCTTCTTTGTCAATTTGCTGCTGGTGCTTTCGGTAGTAGCGCAAAAGAAAGTTTCTGAGCTGACCCTCGTGTATGATGCTTCTATTTCTTCTGGTAGTGCGGAGCCTAAAATGGCAGATGCGCTGGATGGTGCTACCACCACTGTTTACCTGAAAGGGGCCATGAGCCGCACGGAAATGGTGAGTGCTTTGTTTTCATCGACGACAATCCACGATTCGAAAGCGGGTACTGCTGTTGTTTTGAAGGAGGTAAGCGGACAAAAATTGCTGATCCGGATGACCGCGGAAAACTGGGTGGAGAAAAACAAGCGATACAATGGAATGACATTCACCGATACGAAGGAAACGAAGACCATTGCCGGTTATAACTGTACGAAAGCCGTGGCCAAGCTGGCAGACGGGACCACTTTTACAGTGTTTTATACTTCTGATATCATACCTGAGAACAAGGATTACGACTCCCAATTCAAGAACCTCAACGGACTTCCGCTGGAATATGAATTGGTACAGGGGAAGCTGACTATCAAGTACACGGTATCTAGGATCAACCTCAATCCTGTACCTGCCTCAAGGTTCGACATCCCCAAAGCGGGCTATAGAGAGCTTACCTACGAAGAAAGCAGGAAAGTAAACTAAATCAGTATTTTAATGGGATTTTAACCAGTAAAGCTTACTTATGAAGCTTTATTTTAAGGTCTAACAGGTTGAAATTAGACCTGAACGTCGGTTTTGTAATCATCCTGACCTGCTGTGGCATGATGTAAACTGTGTTACCTTTTTGGTAGGTCACCACGGCGCCCAGGGTTACCGTATTCCGGTTGCGTTCAGTACTAAAAATATGACTACCTGTGTAGGCCGGACCGGCTTTCAGCGTGAAGCCATTGGTCGTTCTGATTGGTGTGTAGACGGGCTTTAGCGGCTCCTCAGACTTCTTTTTACCACCACCGCTGCTGGCAACAGCAGCAAGTGCAACCGCCCCGATCATCGCACAACTGATGAGGGTCTTTTTAAACATGTGGTTAAATTTAAGAGTAGAGTTTGCCTTCATAACTAACGCAAAAATATTGAAAAAATTTTAGAAACCTTTAACCGATTGTCACAAATCTTAGTATCTCTTTAACGATTAGAGATGCAGAAAGGTTACAGTTTCCATAAAATTGACACCGTAATTTTAACAAATGTTGCAAGGCGCTGTTAAAATATTCAGGTTCAGTCTCTTTCAAGGGCAGTTATCAACAGGCTGTCGATAAGAAAAAATTGGCGTGCATCCACTAAAAAGGTATTTTACATAAACCATTGCTGAAATACATGAGAGATAATCCATCACGTAATGATAATGAGGAACTTAGGGAGTTGGTGAAGCAATTTCAGAATCTAAAATCAGGTCGCAGTCACTCCTTCCTGGACGAAGAATCCTTCGAACGGATCATCGATTATTTCGATGACCGGGAGGACCTGCCACAAGCCCTGGAGGCGGCGGAAATTGGTATTGAGCAATATCCCTATTCGGCCATGTTGCAGATCAAGAAAGCGGATCTGCTAATTGCCACCCGGCATTACCAGGAGGCCCTGACCATATTGGAGCATGCGGAACTACTGGATAGTAACGATATCAACCTGTACATACTGAAAACCGACGCCTACCTGGCGCTCGATCAACAGGAAAAGGCGGTGGCATTGCTGGAAAACGCCCTGCAGCTTTTTGAAGGACAGGAGCGTATTGAGCTTTTGTTTGAGCTGGCGGACGTTTATGATGATTATGAGGAGTTCGACAAAATATTCGATTGCCTGAAGCTGATCCTTGGGCAGGAACCCAATAATGAAGAGGCCTTGTACAAGATCTGTTTCTGGACGGATTTCACCGGGCGCAACGAGGAAAGCATTCAGCTGCACCAGCAGATCATCGATGAATACCCTTACAGTGAGTTAGCCTGGTTCAACCTGGCTGCCGCCTTCCAGGGGTTGAAGCTCTATGAGAAGGCCATCGATGCCTACAATTATGCCATCGTGATCGACGAGAAGTTCGACTACGCTTATCGTAATATGGGTGACGCGTTCATCCGGATGCGCAAGTACAAAGACGCCATTGAAGTGCTGGAAAAGGTGCTGGAGTTGTCACGTCCCGAAGACGTGATTTACGAGGCGATCGGTCATTGCTATGATCGTATGAAGAACTATGCGCAGGCCAGGTTCTACTACCGCAAAGCGTCGCACCTGAATGTGGAAGACAGCAAGCTGCACTACAAGATCGCCTATACGTATATCAACGAGGCCCAATGGCCTACTGCCATTAAGCACCTGGAAACTGCCTTGCAGATACACCGCATGCAACCGGAGTACAATATGGCCATGGGTGAATGTAAAATGCAGCTGGGTGAATACAAGGAGGCTATCCAGTATTTCTCGAATGTAGTACGTCAACGTCCGCGAAATATTTCCAGTTGGGAAGCTCTGATCCGTTGCCTCTACAATGGTGAGTTCTATGAAGAGGCGCTGGAGCAGGTCAAGGCTGCCATCAAGATGACCGATGGAAAGCCGTTGTTCTTATTTTACCTGGTTGGTGTATACTTTGCCCTGGGCAGGGTCAAGGAAGCTCTTTTGCAATTGGAGCAGGCCATGCATGTGGCACCCCGGATGGTCAAGAAGCTGGTACAACTTAACCCAGCCCTGCTACAGCACCAGCTGGTAGTAGATGTGGTGGCGCGTTTCAAGAAAAACAAGTCCCAATAAATGATGCCAGGTATACCCTGGTTTGCGTAAGCAAAGGCACGCAACCTTTGTAGCAGCAACCTGTTGTATAAGACAATTAATTGTCTTATACGGGTTTAATATAATATACGAGGAATGGCTGTATGCGCTTTTTGTCTGTTTCTTCCCTATTTTTGCGCCGGCTTTAGAAAACCGTAATTGTAAAATCCAGCGAATGAATTTTAATCTCACACAGATTCCTGATAGAAACCTTAAGCCCCGTACCAATGGAATCACCATGGTGATGGATAAGGGTCTGAGTATCCCGGAAGTGCATAATTTCCTGAGTGTATCGGGTCCACATGTGGACATCGTAAAACTGGGATTCGGAACCTCTTTCGTCACACCCAACCTGCGCGAAAAGATCGAAGTATATCAGTCTTATAACATTCCCATTTATTTTGGCGGCACGTTGTTCGAAGCGTTCCTCGTTCGCAACCAGTTCAACGATTATATCGCTGTTTGTAAAGATTATGGTATCGAATACATGGAAGTGAGTGATGGATCCATCACGATACCCCATGCGGAAAAGTGTGGCTACATAGAAAAGCTTACCAAACATGGAACCATCCTGAGTGAAGTGGGCAGCAAAGATGCGGCTCATATCATCCCTCCCTATAAATGGATTGAACTGATGCGTGCGGAACTCAATGCCGGCGCTACCTATGTGATCGCTGAAGCACGCGAAGCCGGCAACGTTGGTATTTACCGCGGCAGCGGTGAAGTACGGGAAGGTCTGGTGCAGGAGATCCTCACCCAGATACCAGGTGAAAAGATCCTTTGGGAAGCTCCGCAAAAAGCACAGCAATTGTATTTCATCGAGCTGTTGGGGTGCAATGTGAACCTCGGCAATATTGCTCCCACAGAAATGATCTCGCTGGAAGCTATGCGGGTGGGGCTGCGTGGAGATACTTTCAGCTTGTTCCTCAATAAAGAAGAAGCTTAATGAAACAATACGGCCTGATCGGTTATCCGTTGAGTCATTCTTTCTCTCAACGGTTCTTTACTGACAAGTTCAGCAAAGAGCAGATCGAGGGCTGCGTGTACGACAATTTTCCCCTGGAGAATATTGACGTTTTACGGGAAGTGTTGGCCAGATATCCCAACCTGGCTGGCCTCAATGTTACCATTCCCTATAAGGAAAAGGTGATCGCCTACCTGGATCACCAAAGCGATGTGGTGAAAAAGATCGGCGCCTGTAACTGTATCAAGTTTGTTCAGGGAAAACTGCACGGATACAATACCGACGTAACGGGCTTTGAAGAGTCGCTTCGCCCGTTACTGGCCGCCCATCACCAGAAGGCGTTGGTACTGGGAACCGGTGGTGCTGCCAAGGCGGTTCATTTTGTGCTGGAAAAACTCGGTATCATCTTTCTGGAAGTATCGCGTACTCCTTTTACTGGCCGGCAGATCAGCTATGAAGACCTGTCGACGGAGGTAATTGCGCAGCATTCGCTGATCATCAATACGACACCGGTGGGCACTTACCCCAAGGTAGACGAATGTCCGCCATTGCCCTACGGGTTGTTCACCAGTCAGCATTATCTGTTTGACCTGGTATACAATCCGGCTAAAACCCTGTTCCTGCAAAAAGGGGAGGAGCGTGGCGCTGTGATCAAGAATGGCGCCGATATGCTGGTGATCCAGGCAGAAGAAAGCTGGCGGATCTGGAACAGCTAAAGTCCAAACTTTTCTATTACTTCCCCGGGAACGGCAGCTACTTTTTTCTTCTCATAATCAAAGCAAACCATACCGGTCTTAGCGGCTGCTACCAGTATAGTCTTTCCTTCCACTATTTTCTCCAGTTTGTAATACAGGTCAAAAGACACTTTGGTGAGGTCGCCTGCAGTTACAGAAGCCCTGATGTTATCGGGGTAAAATAATTCCTGTTTAAACTCGATAGCGACGTCACTCATGATCAATCCTACGCCTGCAAGTTTCAACTCGGTATAACCATGGTGTTGTATGAACTGCACGCGTGCTTCGTGGAGGATGGATAGTATTGTATCATTGCCTACATGTCCGCCATAATTGAGGTCGGTAATGCGAACCGGGATCTGGGTGGTAAAAGCAAATTCGGCTGGTAGGTCTACTTTTATTCTTGCCATACGATGGGGGCCTCCGGGGAGTCTATTGTTCTTCGATGAGTTCTTTCAGTGCGATGATGTCGAGGAAGTTGGTGGCGGTTGGCATAAAAGAGGCTTCCTGCATCAGTTTGTACCTCCATTGCGTGAACTTACCTTTCCAGATACTGCTTTCCCGGATCACCGCATCGAAGTACTCTGTGGGATCTGCGGCGGCATTGAGATCGGTGAGTACCGGCAGGAACTTGGCCGATATCCTGGTTTGCTCGCCATTGGGACAGGTAATGATTATGTAGTTCTTGTCGCGGGAGATAATGAGGTTTTTGTCCAGTATGATATTACCATTGGCATCTTTGATCAGTGGCGCTTTGATGCCGGTTCTGTGTGTGGTGGTCTGTGCCCGCATATCTTTTACCGCGGCATATTGTATATCATTGAAAGGATCTTCCTCTATGACGGCAGCGCTATAGCCGGGTATCAGCCTGGCGTCGCTGCTGACCCTGCGGGCTACATCGATACGTTGCCGGGGCCGAATGGCGATCGATGCATCCACGGCAGGTAAGGAAGGTTGTACTTTGGTATTGTCGGTGTCGGCAACGGCGGCGGGTATCTGTGGTCCGCCCTGTGCTGTGGTGGCTTGTTCCTGATTCAGAAAACTCCAGGTAACCAGGCCTGCTACGATGAGCACAATGGCAGCTACTGCGATCTGCCGAAACGGGAGGCGAATGACTTTTGCCGGAGCGGCTGATGACTGGGCCGTTTCACGGGCTGCTTCGTTTACTTCCAGGGCCAGGTGGATCTGCTGCCATACAGCAGGTGGTGGGGTGGCTTCCCAAGCATAAAGTTTGTCGGTTATTCTTCCTTCACGGGCATCATATTCTGTATCCAGACGGGCGCTAATAGTGTCCCAAACGCCTGCTGGTGGAGGTGTCTCGTAGTCGTGAAGAATATGTTTGTTGTTGGCGGACATATCAGCGGGTAAAGGATTTTTTCGTGTCGCTTAAATACTGTGCTACTTTCTTTTGCAGGATCGACTTGGCGCGGGCCAGTTGTGATTTACTGGTTCCTTCACTGATGCCGAGCATTTCGCCGATCTCTTTGTGCGAATATCCTTCTATCACATACAGGTTAAATACGGTTCGGTATCCGGGTGATAACTCCTGTACGATGTTGATGATATCCTTTTCTGCCAGGCTATCGAGTGCGGTAATATCTGCGTCTTCGATGGTATTCTCTTCCTTCTCACTGACGCTCGATAACTGAGCCGATTTTTTACGAAAGTGTTCTATTGACGTATTGACAAAAACTCTCCTGACCCATCCTTCAAACGAGCCTTCCGAACGGAAGCGATGAAGGTTTTTGTACACTTTGATAAATCCCTCCTGAAGCAGGTCCTGGGCATCGTCGGCATTATTGGCATAACGCAGGCATACAGCATACATCTTTGGTGCGAAACGTTTATACAGTTCTTCCTGCATGCGCCGGTCGCCCGCAATACTGCCTCTTATCAAGTCGGATTCAGAAATGTTATAGTTGCTTAGTTGATCCAAATTTTTAAATAAATATTATGAAGTGGTGTCGTGGGGTGATCTTTCAACAGAATCCGCAGCATTCACCAGGGTGGTCAGGTATGCAGTACCATTTCCTGCAAAAAGGAAACCAGCTTGTCGGCCGCTTTGCGGCGGTGACTCATCCGGCCCTTTTCTTCCAGGCTCATTTCTCCAAAAGTAAGGTTACTTCCTGCAGGAACAAAGACGGGGTCATATCCAAATCCACCGCTTCCTTTCCTTTCTGGTATTATGGTCCCTTCGCAGATGCCTTCAAACTGGTATTCCTGGCCCTCCCAGATGAGGGAAATGACCGTACGGAACCTGGCCCGGCGATTGGGATTATTACCCAGTTTATGCAATAATTTGTCGATGTTATTGTCAAAGGCTTGGTCACCATCGGCATAGCGGGCGCTTTTTACGCCCGGTTCGCCCTGCAGGGCTTCCACCTCGAGACCGGTATCTTCGCTGAAACAATTGACCCTGGTAAGCCCCCAGATGGTGCGTGATTTCTCGGTGGCGTTGGCCTCGAGGGTATCGTGGGGTTCGGGGATGTCGATGTCGATACCGGCGTCTTTCAGGCTGATCACGGTGATCTTTGTGCCGATCGTTTGTTGTATCTCTTCTACTTTGTGTGCGTTGTTGGTCGCGAATATGAGTCTTATCATCGATTTGGTTTATGGGTCATCAAACGCCAAATATCTTCTTCAGGCTATCCCACAAACGACGTTTCAGCAATTTACCATCGTCTGTTTCTGTATTCAGTTCATCGAGCGACGGGGTATAGAGGTAGGTGGTGCCTGCATATTCCTGGTCTTTGAATAGCGGGAAGGAGAGGGGCAGGCCGGCCTCTTCGGGCTTAACGCCAAACAGCAGTACGCGTCTGGGCGTAAGCTGTTCTTTCAGTATCTGTATATCTACCCGTTGGGCGGCATCGTTGATAATGGCGACATCGCCCAGGTTGAGTTTACAGGCGCCCAGCATTTTAGTCAGCATTTGCAGGTGATGTTCGGGCAGGAAGGCTTCGCCGGGGCAGCGAACCACGACGGCTACCTGTTGCCGGTTATTACCCAGCATTTTATAGAGATGGCCGGCCGCTGGTGGAGGTGCGGCGGCTGCGGGCTGTGGCGTCGCTGGTATTTCCAATGGTGCGGCGGCTGCGGTAACAGGGGCAGGCATTGGTGTGACCAGGGCAACCGGTGCTGGTGTCGGGGTTGCGGCGCTGGCGGACATGGCTGGTGCAACGGGTTGCTGGGCCTCGACGGTCGGAGCGACCACTGTGGCCGGCTTTTCTTCCACTACGGCTGGTCTGCCTCCTTCGAGTACAGCTTTGCCTTCTCCCTGCACGATGGTTTTTTTGTAAAGCCCGGCCAGCACAACTCCCGGTAATTCTATGTTATACGCCGACATACAATTGATTATGGGTCATTTTGACGATGGATGGAAAACTGATCATGATGCTAACAATTGTTAGCAAAAACTGCCTGGATTTTTTGCAGGCAGCCAGTTTAATTGTTTCTTTGCGGTTCAAAAATACTGGATTATGATTGATGCATACAGCATACCTGTTACAAAAATTGAAAGGAGTAAGTTGAACGATATTTCGTTGGAAAACATCCCCTTTGGCAGGTATTTTACGGACCACATGCTGGAAGCCGATTACATCGATGGTGAGTGGAAGAATGTGGAGATCAAGCCCTATCAGCCCCTGGTACTGAGCCCTTCGCTCGCGTCGCTGCACTACGGTCAGGCCATTTTCGAAGGCATCAAGGCTTACCGGAATGAGGCAGGTGAAGCATTTATTTTCCGTCCTTACGATAATTACCAGCGTTTCAATGTTTCAGCTCGCCGCATGCAAATGCCTGAAGTGCCTGAAGATCTGTTCATTGAGGGTATGCGCCAGTTGATCAACCTGGACAAGAGCTGGATTCCCAATAAGGAAAATCATTCTCTGTATATCCGTCCCTTCATGTTCTCTTCCGATGAAGTGATTGGTGTAAAAGCATCTGATACTTACAAGTTTATGATCATCCTGAGCCCTACCGGGCCTTATTACGCGGCGCCGGCACGGATCTACGTGGAAGAGACCTACACGCGGGCTGCTCCGGGCGGCGTTGGGTTTGCCAAGGTGGCCGGTAACTATGGTGCCAGTATGATGGTTACCGCTGAGGCCCGGAGCAAGGGGTTTGACCAGGTATTGTGGATGGATGCAGCTGAGCATAAATATGTACAGGAGATCGGTACGATGAATGTATTCTTCATCCTGGACGATAATAAGGCCATCACACCCGGACTTGAATCCGGAACGATCCTGGCGGGCATCACGCGCGATAGTGCGATCACCATTTTGAAAGAAATGGGACTTACGGTGGAAGAAAGGCCGGTGAACATCGATGAGGTGATCGAGGCTTACAAAGCCGGAAAACTGAAGGAAGTATTCGGTACCGGTACGGCTGCGACGATTTCTCCGATCCGGGAACTGACTTACAAAGACTTTGTAATGAGCTTCGATGTAGAGGGCTGGAAAACGGCTCCGGAGATGAAACGCCGGCTGGACAGCATCCGCGAAGGAAAAACTACTGACAATCATGGCTGGATGTTCAAAATTTAACACCGGGCGTGTTAGCCATTAACTGTGAATGTATTACAGCGGTTATAGGCAGCATTTGGCGGGCCTTAATTCAGAGTTTATCCACATTCGGCCCGATAATTACGTAAAATGGTAGATTAAGATTTGGTATTTAATTGGCTGGGTTTTACCTTTGCCGTCCCAAAAATAAAAGGTTCAGAATGCCTACAATTCAACAATTGGTAAGAAAAGGAAGAGAGATCATCAAGGCCAAGAGCAAGTCAAGGGCTTTGGATAGCTGTCCGTTCCGTCGCGGTGTTTGCACCCGTGTATATACAACTACTCCCAAGAAGCCTAACTCGGCTTTGCGTAAGGTAGCGAAGGTACGTTTAACGAATAAAGTAGAGGTGATTGCCTATATACCCGGTGAAGGTCATAACCTGCAGGAGCACTCCATTGTGTTGGTTCGTGGCGGTCGTGTAAAGGATTTACCTGGTGTTCGTTACCATATCGTTCGCGGTAGCCTTGATACAGCTGGTGTGAAGGATCGTAAGAAGAGCCGTTCTAAATACGGTACTAAACGCGAGAAAGCCAAGAAATAGTAACTGGCGGTCCCCGTTTGTGTACATACACCCGCTTCCGCGGATAACAACATAGTAAGATAAAACCGGATCGGCAAGGCTGGTCCAACTTATAAACAAGCGATAACAATGAGGAAGACTAAAGCCAAAAAAATTGCCCCGGCTCCAGACGCAAAATACAATGATGCTCTGGTTACCCGTTTCGTCAACAACCTGATGTGGGAGGGGAAAAAGAATACAGCATTCACCATTTTTTATGATGCTATGGATCGTATTTCCAAGCAGACTAACGAAAATGGTTATGAAATTTGGAAGAAAGCATTATCTAACGTTACCCCGGCTGTAGAAGTACGTAGCCGTCGTATCGGTGGTGCTACTTTCCAGATCCCTGCTGAAGTTCGTGCAGACAGAAAGATCTCCCTGAGCATCAAGTGGCTCATCCGTTACAGCCGTGAAAGAAACGGTCGTAGCATGGCTGAAAAGCTGGCTAACGAAGTGGTAGCTGCTGCAAAGGGTGAAGGTGGTGCATTCAAGAAGAAGGAAGATACGCACCGTATGGCTGAAGCCAACAAGGCTTTCGCTCACTTCAAGGTTTAATCTCCTCCAGGATCAATATATTCAAGCCATTCCGGTATCCGGAATGGCTTTTTTTGTTCTGCTCTCCTAAATCTATCCATTAAAGCAGTTCAGGAAGCGGTTAATCCCCGTTGACTTCGTCGCAGGAATGCCCAAAGACCCGCCTGTTCTGCACAACGTTTCGCCAAGGCGACATAATAATTATCCACATTTACCCGTTCCGCACCCAAATTTAATACTGCCCGGCTGCCATTCTCAATACCCCTTCAATAGGCTGTCTATCAGCTTTCCTGTACATGTTTATTAATTGCCATGCAATCTTCCCGCTTCCATGATAGCATGCTTTTCCTTAATAAGTTATCCAGAGACACTTGCATTAATGGCCAAAAGCTATTTATTTTATTCTCGTATTTCAATAAGAGCCTATATCCTATAGAAAAATAATCCGAAATCGTACCCCATGAAGAGCCTGTTGAAATTGATGCGTATTGGGCTTCTTGTGCCCCTGCTGTACCTGCCCCCCCTCCTTGGAGTGGCCCAGGACTGTACCAAGTTGAATTTTACCACGACTACCCGGGAATCCCGGTGTATCGCCACCGGTAGTATGACGGTCAACGTCACCGGAGGATCGGGTAATTACAACATTAAAGTAACCGGGCCGGTATCCACGGCCTACACTTCATCCACCAGCATTACCGGATTGTCTGCCGGCACTTATACAGTGAGTGTTAAGGACATTACTACAAATTGTGTTACCGAAAAATACAATATCGTAGTACCTGGTTCTTATAGTGAGCCCAGGTTTGTACTGAACAAGACCGACGTGACCTGTATGAATGGTAACGACGGAACGGTAACGGTAGCCAACCTGCTCGGTGGACGTTCTCCCTTCAGCTATACCATCGTGGCCCCTTCGCCATCGAAAGTGGGTACTACCAATACCACCGGACAGTTTACCGGATTGGTAGCCGGCGAGTATGCTATTCAACTAAAAGATTCCTGCGGCGGTCAACAAACCCGCCGCATCACCATTTTGAACTACCAATGGTGGGTAGATGGTGTTACCATCTCCAAAGTTGGTTGCGATAGTGCGCAGGTAAGCGTTAGATTGGGAGATAGTAAAGGCAATACGACCGTGTTCAATAACTTCAAATTTGGAGTTGTAAGAAGTGCCGGCGATACCGTATGGTCTACCAATAGTACGTTCCGTTTCCTGATCGGGAAAAAGCGCTCCGTTACGGTAGTAGTCAAGGATCCTTGCGGTACTACACAGGTAAAAACCTGGGTTGACCCCAACGTGCCTTCGGTAAATGCGAGTGTCACCACCAGTGACCTTACCTGTGATAATTTCAAGGCCACAGTAACTGGTCAGGCTAACCTGACGAATCCTACCTACAACTGGTATACCGCAGCGGGTGCTTACCTGGGTAATAATACTACCGGGGTAATGCCGGGATTGGCCTATGGTAACTATTATGTGGATATCCGCGATAATTGTTATGATACCACGATCCGCCGGCCCTTCTCCGCAACACGCGCTAAGCCTACGGCGGCTGACTGGATCAATACCTACGAGAAAGCTTGTGCTACCTTCAGTGCTTCGGTGGTCTATATGTCGAATATGACCAACCCGACTTTCACGCTGCATAAAACGGCAACTGGTCCACAGATAGCTACCAGTACTGATGGTGTATTTACGAATATTCCTTACGGATCTTATTGTATAAAAATTAAAGATGGATGCTATGATACTACGCTTACACGTTGTTTTACTGAAAAAGCGCCCGTTCCGTCCGTGTCGTTAGATGTATCGACCAATAGTTCTTCCTGTGCCAACTTCTCGGCATCAATAAAAGGACAGAGTAACTTAACCAATCCGGAGTATTGTCTCTATAAAGGCAATGTTAAAGTGGACTGTAACAACACTGGCACTTTCAACAACCTGCAATTCGACACACGGTATTGCATCAGGATCAAAAATGATGTATGTTATGATACGACGATCGAGCGTTGCATTACCGTGCCTCGTACCCGGCCGAGTATAAACGCTGCTCCCGACTTTACCTACAATTGTAACAACTTCAATATTCGTGTCACTGGCCAGACCGGCCTGGAGAATCCCCGTTATTGCCTCTACGCACCGAATGGAAGCGAGATCAGCTGTAACAACGATGGGATTTTCAATAATCTTCCTTATATCACGACTGGTACGTATTGTGTAAAAGTCAAGAATGGGGCTGGCTGTTATGATACCACCATTACACAATGTTTTACTCCCAACAGACCCAAACCTTCTCTGTCCAGCGTGATCAATATCAGTGGTAAAGGTTGCGATGGTTTTACGGCTAAAGTGTCGGGATCGAACCTCGGAACTGCCAAGTATATTTTATACAACGCATCCAGTGTAGCCATCGATAGTAATAGCACAGGTACTTTCAATAATGTGCCTTATGGCAACTTCTGTATTCGTGTAAAACCCAATTGTTACGATACTGTCATCGAAAGATGTAACACGGTGAAAAGGGATGTACCCAGCGGTGGAAGCGTCTCCGTTAGCGCAATCGCCTGTGGCGATTTTACCGCTAAGGTGAACAACCCTAACAATATCAAGAATCCAGAATATCTGATTTACGATACCCTGGGTAACTTTATCGTCAAGAACAGTAACGGTACTTTCACCAAACTACCGTTGGGTTACTATGAGGCACGGATCAAAGATACCTGTTACGATACGATCATTGTACGTCGCTTCAATGCAAACCCTGTATCGATCACTATCTCCGTTTCTGCCAAGGAGTCGTGTACTTTCGGGACGACAGATCTCAGCGTTACTTTCAGTAGTGGCAATGCGCCGTACAAAGTACAGGTGTTGAACCCGGTTGGTGTAACGGTGATAAATACCACGTCTGCCACCAGCCCCGTGTTGATCAGCGCACTTCAGCCGTTGACCGGTGGCCAGCAATATACGGTGATCGGTATCGACAATTGCGGTGGCCGTGATACAGTCCTGGTAACGCCGAAGCCCAGTATCATCAACAAGACAAAGTTTGTGAAATCGAAATGTCCTTCTGGCGTATGGGAAAACGGCGCCACGGATATCGATATCGATGTTAGTTCTAACATGGGCGTGGTGAAACCCGTGATCATCAAGAAGAACAATACCAACACAACCATTAACTACGCTTCCAATGTTGGTACACAATTTAAGTTTGTAGACCTGGAGCCGGCCAGCTACATTGTGCAGTACACTGTACCCAACTGTACGGGAAAGATCTATGATACCATCGAAGTGGTGCCCTACTCATTCCCGGGTCTGCAGCAATCGGCGGCTTATCAGTGTGATAATAATAACTTTAGCGTGGGCGCCGTGGTGACAGGTGGTACTGGTCCTTTCGCTTATGAGATCATTGGTAGCATACCGGCTTCGCCGAGCATCAATGCCACCGGACAAACAAGCCCCGTATTTACCATCACCAATGGTGTGCAATACTCGCTAGTTCGTTTGCGCGCAGTGGATGCCTGTGGTAATGCTACGCTTAATGACGTCAACATCCTGCCACTGGCCAACACCCTGATTTACGCCAGTTCGGATTGTTACTACAATGAAGTGAACCTGCAAGTCGACTCTACAGCCAATGCCAGCTACAAATGGTACAAGAAAAAGAGTGCTACGGATAGCGTACTGGTCAGCAATACCACTTCTTACCGGATACCTTACCTGCTGCCATCGGATATCGGTACCTATGTATGTCATATGAGTGTGAACAATGGTTGTCTTTCAAAGCTTTCTTACTTTGAAGTAACTGGTATGTGTGGCGGAACCCTGCCCACTGAAGTAAAGCTTTCCGGCAGGCAGATCAATGGCATCAATCACCTCAACTGGGGTACGCAACGTGACCTCGACACCAGGTCTTATGTGGTAGAGCGAAGTACTGCTGCCGACGGTTCCTTTACGACACTCGGTACGGTGAGTTCACGGCAGCTCAATGCCCAGAGCATCTATGCTTTTGCCGACGAATCACCCCTGTCTTTGGGTTACTATAGGCTGCGCATTGTGAGCAATGATGGAAAAATAACCTACAGCAATGTCATCAGCATGAAGACAGCGGTAGTGAATTCGATCGGATTGTATCCCAACCCGGTCAAGCAGGTGCTCAACATTGCCATCTCTGCTACCCAGCAGGAAACGTACAAGTTGACACTGATGACTTCTACCGGTCAAACCGTGCAGGAGCAAATCATGCAGAAAGGCCCGCAGGGTGTACTGCAATTGCACCGCGGCCCGGGGGTAGTGAGTGGTGTGTATGTGTTGCGGATACTGGCCATCAATAGCCAGGAGTCGTATGTCTACAAAGTCATTTATGAATAAACGTTTTTTTGAGGTTTAAGAACAAAGAGGCCGCCTTCGTGCGGCTTTTTTGTTGCCTATGCTCCAACCGGCCAGCGAGGCGGTCTTGCCCGTTGCCAGTCGCCTAGTTGATCACCAGTTTGCCGGTTTGAACCTTATTGCCTGCCTGGCGGATCTGATAGATATACAGACCTCTTTGCAGTCTTTGCAAGGAGATCTGTTCGTGCAGGTTGAGCAGCTTGTATTGCAGTACCTGCTGACCGATCGCATTGTACAGAACGATACTGCCGCTGCCGGGTTCGGCAGATAGCACCTGCAGGTAGCCAGCAGCTGCGGCGGGATTGGGAAAGACCAGGTAGGCTGCATCCTGGAAATGGTATACGGTTTCCGGTTGGCTATAGATCTCTACTCCGTCCGTTCGGCGTATTTTAAGCCGATAACTGTTGAGGCCCCTCGTCAGTACAGGATCGGTTAAAGTGTATTGTAATTGGTTCACTGGCGTCACGATTTGCAGGTCGGTATAGCCGGACGCTCCTTTTTTTTCCAGGGTCAAGGTTTGTATGCCATAGAAAGTGCCCAGTTCTATCGACAGGCGGCTTGAATGATCTACCTGATCTGCCAGAAACTGTTTGATATAACAGCCTACTCCCTGCGCCTCATAATTGAAGGTATAGGCTTTCCTGCCGTAGGCTCCATTGGGCAACATGGGGGCCACCGTATAATGTACAGCCTGGTTGGTTGCCTTGCTCAGGATGAGGTTGGTATCGGTAGTGGTTGTTAATAACCGGAGATATTTTTCTCCTAACACAAATACAGAAAATTGCGGTATACCAGCGGGCCTGTTCCAGCTCAGCAGAAAGGAGTCCGGGCAGTTGAAGCCTGTAGTGGCCTTCAGCTGGTTGGTCAGCAGGAAGGTATCTGTCGGGAAGGCTTGTTGGGCCGTGGTCATACGCAACAAAGCGCTGGCCAAGGTATCTGGTGGCAGCCATTGAAAATAGCCCCGGGCAAGATCGACCTGTGTTTCGATCGGGTGCCAGCGTATACCGTCGGTCGTGTAGGCTATCGATGCCGTGCCGGTGAGCGTGCTCTTCCAGCGCAGTATGTTCGCCTCTCCGCTGGGCAGCAGATCGCCTTTGGCCGGATAGTACCATTGAAATTTATTGACGGTGTCTAATTGCCAGGACAAGGAGAAGGATTGTATCGCCTCATCGAGTTGGTGCCCCCTCACGTTGATCTGGTAGTTGCCGGGCAAGGGCTGTTCGATCGTGACCTGTTCCTGGTTGTTGAGGCTGTCGCGGCTTCTCACAGGCAGTTTTGCCAGTGAGTCGGGATGTGCTGTGTGGTTGAGCACCCAAGGGAGCCAGACCTGCCCCGTGGTGGTATTGACGATCGACAGGTCGAGGTCGTGAACCAGGGCTTTGGCGGCATTAGGGGTGGCGGGCGGGTCGTTCCAGCAGAGGGTTACTTTCAGTTGGTGGATACCGGCTGGTAGGGTGAGCGGGGTGGTATGGGAGTTTGCTTCGGAGACAACGCCTGTTGTTACTCTGCCTTGCTGTATGGCCTGTAAGGCCGCCCAGGCATTGAGGTTGCCGTAGCCAGTCTGGTAATCGATGCCTGGTGTTCCAGCGTCATCGGCGCTGTTGAGCAATACTGCTTTGATGACGGTGGCAAGGGGCAATTGTCCATGGATGGAGCGGTAAGCCTGTTGAAGTAGCAAAGTAGTGCCACTGGTTATGGCGGCTGCTCCGGAGCTGCCATCTTCGCCAAAAGCTACCAGTTCGGGTTTCACGCGTCCGTCGTAGCCAGGTCCTTTCGATCCCAGTACTTCTGGTGCCAGGAGTTTGTTGGCGGCACCCACCGTCAAAATGTTTTTAGCCATTTTAAAGCTACCGGTCAGGTTGGCGTAGCCAGGAATGCCGGCATAGGCGCCGATCGTACTCGTTTGGTTACCGGCATTGCCGGCGGAAAAAATATGCAGGAGGGTAGGGTTGTCGACACAACTGGCGTCATATGCGGCCGCATCGGCCCCGTAGTAATACTCGATACCCGTGCCATAGGAATGATTTTGAACGGCGATCTGGTATTGCTGGTACGCCTGGTTGGCATCGGGCAAGAGCGATGCAAAATTGGAGGAGGTCAAACTGCTGGCCCGGGCTGCACCGGTTGCCGTCAGGTCGCTGTTACCGGCGCCGCTGATGATGGTACTCATGATGCCGGCGTGCTGCGAGATGTTGGGGGAGGCGAGGGGGGTAGTTATGTACCTGCCCTTTAAGTCGATGTCCGTGGTGTCGGGCTTGTTTTCTTTGACGGATACGGTGAGGCCTTGTCCGTCGAGGGTCGGAAAGTGGCTGTGTATCAGGTTGATCTGGTTACTGGAAAGGTCGTGGTTATTGATGATGAGTTCTTCCCGCGGGGTACGTGGCAGGTCGGCAAAGACGACGTCCGGGAGGGGCAGCAGGAGGGAATCGAGTATGCGTCGGGAACAGTAAATTGCCAGGAGGCGAACGGGGGTATATTCCTGTCGTATCCGTTCTTGCAGGCCGTGGTGGGCCAGGTAATTTTTGAAACGGGGAAGGTCGGTGCAGACGATCCAGTACAGGCTTTCCTGGCTGTAGGGCCTGGTTTGTATCCGCAACAGGGGCGATTGCTTCGCCAGGATTGCTTTGGCACTTTCCTGGGCTATTGCAATGGCCGACCCGCATAGGAATAAGGTTAATAACAGGTAGATTCTCATAAGCATTAGCAGGTTACCCAATTTAGGCAATCGGGCGCTGATATATAATTTTTTTTGTGTGCGGCCGCGGGGCGTCGGCTGCCTTCCGGGCAGGGAATCTCGCGGTTGAAGGCTAGTGAGGGGCTTATGGTGCTGATAATGAATTAAATATTGATCTTCTGGCGAGAAGGAACCAGCCAGCAGGCCCTCTTTTTGCTGCGATAGGATGATCCGATCGGCGTGGGCAAAGAACAGGCGGAAAGGCGCATTAGGTATGGATTTGGCTGGTTTTCCACATTTAATCTTTTGTTCTTATCCAATCTGATTTTTACGGGAGATTTTGTATACCTTTGCGCACTTATTTTCAGGGAGTTTCCCTGCAATACAATTAAAAAGAAAACAACAACAAAGTCATGGCAGACTTACGATTACAGAGAAACTTTGGTATTGCGGCACACATCGATGCCGGCAAAACCACCACTACGGAGCGTATCCTGCGCTACACCGGTATGATCCATAAAATTGGTGAGGTGCATGATGGTGCTGCTACCACTGACTGGATGGAGCAGGAAAAAGAAAGAGGTATCACGATTACCTCTGCTGCAGTTAGCTGCCAGTGGAATTTCCCTACCGATAAAGGTAAGGCCGACGCTAACACTAAGAAATATTACTTCAACATCATTGATACTCCAGGTCACGTTGACTTCACTGTAGAGGTGGAGCGTTCTATGCGTGTACTGGACGGTCTGATCGCCCTGTTCTCTGCAGTGGATGGCGTAGAGCCCCAATCTGAGACTGTATGGCGCCAGGCCAACCGTTATAAAGTACCCCGAATCGGTTTCGTTAACAAAATGGACCGTTCCGGTGCTGACTTCCTGATGGTGGTTAAGCAGGTGAAGGAAATGCTCGGTGCTAAAGCCGTTCCCCTTCAATTGCCCATCGGCGCTGAAGATGATTTCAAAGGCGTAGTGGATCTGATCAAGATGAAAGGTATCATCTGGCATATGGAAACAGAAGGTATGACCTTCGACGAAATCCCAGTGCCTGCTGATATGGAAGCTGAAGTAGCTGAGTGGAGACAAAATCTGATCGAGGCTGTTGCTGAATACGACGACAAGTTGCTCGAGAAGTTCTTCGAAAACCCCGATTCAATTTCTGAAGAGGAAGTACACGAAGCGATCCGCAAGGCGACTATTGACCTGAGCATCGTTCCGATGATGTGTGGTTCTTCTTTCAAGAACAAGGGCGTACAAACTGCACTCGATGCTGTTTGCCGTTACCTGCCTTCTCCTGTTGATATCGAAGATACTGTAGGTACCAATCCTGATTCCGGTGAACCAGAAACGCGTAAGCCCGATCCTAAGGAGCCGTTCGCAGCCCTGGCCTTCAAGATCATGACCGATCCTTTCGTAGGTCGTCTGGCATTCTTCCGGTGTTATAGCGGCCACCTCGATGCTGGTTCTTATGTATTGAATGTAAGAAGCGGTAAGAAAGAGCGTATCAGCCGTATCATGAAGATGTTTGCCAACAAGCAAAACCCGATCGACTTCATCGAAGCCGGTGATATCGGTGCAGCTGTTGGTTTCAAGGAAATCAAGACTGGTGATACCCTCTGTGATGAAAATCACCCGATCACCCTCGAGAACATGTTCATCCCTGAGCCTGTAATCGCGATCGCTGTTGAGCCTAAAACACAGGCCGACGTTGATAAGATGGGTATGGCTATCGCCAAGCTGGTGGAAGAAGATCCTACGCTCCGCGTAAATACAGATGAAGATACCGGACAAACCATCCTCCGTGGAATGGGTGAGTTGCACCTGGAAATCATCATCGACCGTATGCGTCGTGAGTTCAAAGTAGAAGTTAACCAGGGTGCTCCCCAGGTTGCTTATAAAGAAGCGTTCCGCAAAACTGTTGAACACCGTGAAACGCTGAAGAAGCAAACCGGTGGTCGTGGTAAGTTCGCGGATATCGTGTTCGAGCTCGGACCTGCCGACGAAGAGTGGCTGGCAGCAAACCCCAAGGATAACCTGCAGTTCGTGAATGATATCTTCGGTGGTTCTATCCCCCGTGAGTTCATTCAGCCGATCCAGAAAGGTTTCCAATCTGCACTGGGTACCGGTGTACTGGCTAACTACCCTGTAGAGAATGTGAAGGTTCGTATTTTCGACGGTAGCTTCCACCAGGTTGACTCTGACGGTATGTCGTTCGAACTTTGCGCAAGAGCCGGTTTCCGGGAAGCTGGTCGCAAGGCCCAACCTGTACTGCTCGAGCCGATCATGAAAGTAGAAGTGATCACGCCTGATCAATACATGGGTGATGTAACAGGTGACCTCAACCGTCGTCGTGGTATGCTGGAAGGCATGGACAGCCGCGGTGGTGCACAGGTTATCAAGGCGAAAGTGCCTTTGAGCGAAATGTTTGGTTACGTAACACAATTGCGTAGCTTGAGCTCTGGCCGCGCTACTTCTACCATGGAGTTCAGCCACTACAATCCTGCTCCCAACAACATCGCTGAAGAAGTGATCGCGAAGGTGAAAGGAAAGCTGAAAGTGAGCGAATAAGTATTCTAGTTAATCGCTATACAAGCCCCGCCATTTGGCGGGGCTTTTTTTGGTATGTCAGGCATGCCCTGTTTCTCTAGGGTGCAAGTCCCGAATGCGCGGTTACAGCCCGAAGCATTAGCCAATAGCAAGGGTGTCCATCGCGAGTTGGAATCTGAAAGAAGCTGGCGGCAAAAGTTCGAACCTACGAATAGAAACTGCATATAAGGCCATTTAAGCGCGGGCGATGTTGCCATAGAAACAAAAGCCCAATGCTGTGCGGAGCGCTTATAGGTAGATGCAGAGGTTACATGAGCTGAAAGAGACAGAGCTTATCATGAGAGGTCTGTAGTCGATTCTTCGACTAAGCAGAAGTCAGCAGAGGCCATAGTAGCTTGTTGTTGTTTTTTTTTCGAGAAAGAAGACTTGGCAAGCGAAGGGCTGAATGTCAGAGTAAGGCGTATGATCTACAACTGATTTATTGTAAGGCTATGACAGCCGAAACCCGTAAGAGAACTCCGGGATTGAGCCGTAGGCCGGAAGCCGAAAGTCATGCCGGAGGTGCTGAGCCTAACGATGCAATCTAGTAGAAACAAGCCGTGTATAAAAGTTAGTGGACAGCGTAGTTATGCTAGAAGATATTTTAGACCGACGTAATATTGAAAAATCCCTTGTTCAGGTTGAAAAGAACAAGGGCGCCAGTGGCATCGACGAGATGACCTGGGATAGCTTACGTACCTACGTCAGTAAAAACTGGCAGGTGTTACGGTCTGAGATTCTGGACGGCAAATATGTTTCCATGGCCGTAAAGGAAGTTGAGATTGACAAACCCCAGGGCGGTAAGAGAATTTTAGGGATACCTACGGTAGTAGACCGGATGATAGGTCAGGCTGTAGCGCAGTGGTTGACTTACCAGTTCGATAAAAACTTCTCGGAGCGAAGCTATGGCTTCCGCCCCCATCGCAGTGCTCATCACGCCGTTCTGCAGGCATATGAATATGTGAAGGAGGGAAAGGAATGGGTCATAGAGCTGGATCTGGAAAGCTTTTTCAACCGGATCAACCACGACAGGCTAATGAGCAGGCTGGCAAGCACTATTACGGACAAGCGAATACTTAAGCTAATCCGGGGGTTTCTCAGGAGCGGTATCATGGCGGGTGGAGTAATTAGTCCACGCCGTGAGGGTCCCCCCAAGGCTCCCCCTTAAGTCCGATACTTTCAAATATCGTATTGGACGAATTGGACAAGGAACTGGAGGGGCGAGGGTTATCATTTGTCAGATATGCAGACGATATAAGTATCTATGCAAGGAGTGAGACTGCCGCCAGGCGCATTCTAAGTAGCGTGACCCGTTACATTGAAAGAAAGCTACTGCTAAAGGTGAATCCGAAAAAGACCCGCCTTAGCCGCCCCGAAGATAGCAACCTGTTAGGCTTTTGCTTCCGCAAACCTAAAGGCGGATCCCAACAGTGGACAATAGTCATCGCCAGGGATAGTATCGTACGTGTAAAAGCTAAATGCAAGGAAATTACGCGACGCAACAAAGCTTACTCTTTGGAGGAGCGTATCAGTAAACTGAACCAGTTACTTATAGGCTGGGTCAACTACTTCCTGATAGCTAGAGACTACCCGCCATTGGATCAACTAGATGGTACAGTCCGCTTCCGGCTGCGAATGTGTATATGGAAGGACTGGAAAACGCCCAGAACAAGAATGCAAAGACTTCTAAGGCTGGGTGCCAACCGTCGCTCCGCTGCAGGGCACGGCCATAGTTACAAAAGCTATCACAGGATCGTCAATGGATGGACCGTTAAAATGGCCCTATCCAACGAATACTTCCAAAAAAACGGATACATAGGGTTCCGAAACCACCGCTATCATCAAACCGGAAAGCAGAAAAGTTTATTCTGACAAACCGCCGTATGCCCGAAGGCACGTACGGTGGTGTGAGAGGACGGACCATCAAATAATGGTGGTCCTCCTACTCGATTTTTTGGCAGCCGCAGGCTAATCGTGTGCGCGGCGGTTTGTAAAATTGATCCGGTCTGCTGCTTTTCCCGACAATTGCCTGCACAGTTATCAGCCAAAACTGCACGGTTATGCCCCGTTTCTACACGACGGCCAGTTCGGTCGGAAGGGTGTTGGTCGGTATAGTATCTTGAGTATGCTCCCGCTCTATTTTTCTTGGAACGGTGACGTATATAAAAGAATATCAAACTGACTTATGAAGAAATTCTACCCCTTGATCCTGGTGCTGCTGTTGGCAGCACCCTGCTCTTTGCAAGCACAGCGTGCTACCCTGCATAGGCAGCAACGATGGAATGGTTCCAGCGCTTACCTGGCGGGATCGTTAGCCGTACAATTTTTCGCCGACAGCAAGCTGGTGAAACCGGTCGTCAACCAAAGCGGCATCGTAGATCGGGTTAAGCCTTCGAATACCCCTGCCAATCACTCCGATAGCAGGAATACCAGTAGCGGCAACGCTGTGTCGTCCATTGATCCGATGGATCCCGTGATCACTTCTTTTTCTCCAATGGCTGCGGCTTACCGTGACACGGTGATCATCAATGGCAGGAACTTTGTCAATGTAACAGACGTTATGTTTGCCGGACAATCCCCCATTTACCTAAAGGTTGTGAACGACTCTACCATCATCACGGTGGTACCTACCACTACGTCTGGTAGCGTGATCGTGCAGACCGCCACAGGCTTTACCACGGCACCAGGCTTCACCTATATTCCTTACATTACTTTCGCACACCAACCATCATATGGACCTCCGGGCACGATCGTTACCATATCGGGTGGTCCTTTTAACCCAGATCCTGCTGCCAATAAAGTGTATTTCGGTGGGGTAGCAGCGGCAATACCTCTTACTGCCACAGGAGCAAAATTGACAGTAGCAGTACCTGTAGGGGCTGTGAGTGGAGAGATCAATGTACGCGCAAATGGCTCCAGCGGCTATTCCTATCGTCATTTCTTAGTGACGGAATCTGGTGAAACGCCCGTTGAGCGGTTTAGATTTGCAAAAGCCACGGCTATCGATTCCAGTAGTGACGCAAGAGGAGGTGTGGCTGCTGCTGATTTTGATGGTGACGGAAAAACGGATGTGGTATCCATTAATCGCCACACCAGTAAAGTAGCTATCTATCGGAATATCAGTGCCACCGCGCAAGTTGGCTTTGCTCCCAAACTCGAATTGCCGGTTGGCGGCTATCCGGTGGAGCTGATTGCTGGCGATGTTGATATGGACGGTAAGCCGGATATTATTGTTAAAACCATGCTGCCCGGCCAGATAGTTGTTTTTCGCAATACGAGCAGCGGAACCGCCATGTCTTTTGGTGCCGGGGTTTCCGTGGCGGCTTTTGTCAACAATACAGGCTTTCCCCCCTACTACGGCAGAAGAATGGCTATGAAAGATGTGGATGGTGATAGTAAACCTGATATTGTTTCCGTTAATGGCCAGCAGCGCTTTTCTGTGTTCAGGAATACCAGCTCACCGGGAGCTGTGAGTTTGGCTACCGGTATCGATATGCCTTGTGACGCCTATGCCAGTACTGTGATCATGGAAGATTTGGATGGCGACCAAAAAGTAGACTTAGCAATCCTGAGCTCAGGAGCATTCTTTACCACCTTCAGAAACAATGGCCTACCCGGTAGTATTTCATTCGTTGATCCCAAACATATCTCAGCGAGTGCGACCATTTTTAGTCTTACTGCTGGTGATTTCGATGGCGATGGTCAACTCGATCTGGCTGCCGCGACCATTGTCACCAGACGACTTACCTTATTTGCCAATACGTCGGTTGCCGGAAACATAACCTTTGCCCCAAAGATCGAGCGATCGTTGATCGACTACCCATTGTATATTGATAAGGGCGATTTTGACAACGATGGCAAACCCGATTGGTTGGTTCTGAATAGTCACAGTACCAAGAGCATGGCTGTTTCTGCCAATCTGAGCACCCCCGGCAATATAGTCACATCGTTTGCCCAGGATGTGGAAGTGGGGTTAATATCGGAACAGTCGTTCATTGCCGACCTAAATGGCGATGGGTTGCCAGACATATTGGCTGCAGATTATAATGGTAATGGATTGTTTTACATAAAAAATAACCTACAGGATCCGGTTATCAGTTCATTTCATCCCTCCGCAGCAGAGACCGGTGATACCCTCACCATCAAGGGGCGGCATTTCGCAGGCGTAACGGGTGTACAATTCGGCGGTGTAACCGCAAGTAGCTTTATAGTGCTCAACGATACCACTATCCGCGCGGTGCTAGGCAATGGGGCATCTGGAAATGTGGTGGTATTTACTAACCAGGCACAGGCCGAAAAAGACGGTTTTATTTTTGGGTTGCCACCGATGATCACTTCGTATACTCCAATAGCCGGACCTGCCGGCACCCCGGTTGCCATTGCAGGCAAAAGGTTTAGCCCGGTAACGACAGGAAACATTGTATACTTTGGAAGTGTACGGGCAACCGTTACAAACGCCACCGATTCCCTGTTACAGGTGATTGTGCCTGCCGGTGCTACCAATCAATCGGTTACCGTGACGACAGGCGGAAAAACAGCCTATGCCACTCGTGGCTTCACCCTGACTTTTGCAGGGGGTAGTACCATCAGTCACCAATTATTCTCTGTGGATACTTCGATTGATTCTTATAGAGACCCCGGGCATGTCCTGATGGGCGACTTCAATAGCGACGGATTGAACGACCTCGTGACAACCAATAATAAAAACCAGGTTATGACGATGTTTACCAATCGGAGCAAACCTGATTATTCTTCTTTGATGTTGACGAACCTCCATTTATCAAGTGGTTACCCGACCAGCGTGGCTTTGGGTGACATGGACGGCGATGGTAAAATTGATGTTGTTTTTGGTACTACTCATTTTAAATCGATTGGTGTGTTGCGAAACAATACCACCCAGGAGTGGGTTGAATTTAATAATTCCGTTTTTGAACTGGAAGCTGGTACGGAGCCCTCGGCTGTCGCGGTTGCCGATCTGAACGGCGATGGTCGACCGGATATCGTAACGGCTTGCCCACAGGATAAGAAATTATTTATTCTGCTGAATAAGTCAACCATTGGTAAAATCTCTTTTCAACCAGCCATCACCCTCAATACCGGTTACAGCCCCCGGATAGTAGCCGCCAGAGATATCAATGGCGATGGGATCACCGATCTGGTTGCAGCTGGTGACCAAGGTCATCTTACTTCATTCATCAATATTGTGAATGATAATGAACTGACTTTTGAAACACAGACTGCTCAATTCCCTGGGGGTAATATTACAAGTCTGACCGTTGGCGACATCGATGGTGATGGTAAACCCGATATGTCGATCGGTAGGGATTCTTCAAATATCGTTACGATCCTGAAAAATAACAGTACCACCACACCAGTAGTACTGGCTGCCGCTTTACATATTCCTGTAACCGGTTGGGTCACTGCTATCACTATGGGCGATCTGAATGGAGATGCCAAAGAAGACCTGATAGTAAGTACAGGTAGCAAAGCCCTGGTATTGCTGGAAAATGCCAGCAGCCAGGCGTCGATCCAATACCTGGCGGCCGACACCCTGTTGTGTGGCGATAGTTCCCTTTATTGCACGGCTATCGGTGATTTCGACGGCGACGCGATCCCGGACATCGTGGCCGCCGATGGCGTGGCCAGGCGTTTGGTTATTATAAAGAACCGTATGGCACAAGGGCTTATTGTGGCATCGGGTAGCCATCCGGTCTCGGGCGCCATCATGAATTTCGTTACCATCGATCCTGTGGTGCAAACGCACCTGGGACAGGCTTATGTACAACGTCATTACGATATCACCCCGGTTAACAATGCTGCGACTGCCACGGCAACAATTACCTTGTATTTCACACAACAGGATTTTGACAACTACAATGCTCATACCGCTCATGGTTTGGACCTGCCGCATGGGCCAGCAGATGCCTTCAACAAAGCCAACTTGCGCGTATACAAATATCATGGTTTTAGCACGACGGGTAAACCTGCTAGTTATTCCGGCAACGGTATCGAGATCGATCCGGATGATGCGAAGATTGTTTGGAATACGGTCACACAACAGTGGGAGGTGACCTTTGATGTCAATGGCTTCAGTGGCTTCTTTGTGTCTTCGGTCAACAGCGCCATGCTGCCCGTTACGCTGTTGTCTTTCACCGGCCAGGTAAAAGACGAGCAAGTATTGCTGCAATGGAAAACAACCGACCAGCTCAATGTGGCCAGGTTTGAACTGCAGCGGCGTGATCAGCATAGTGAGTTTGTGACCATTGCCCAGGTGAAACCGATCGGTAATCAGTTTGTCGTTGACTACGATTATACCGACGCTCCACGAGAGGCTCCGGTCTATCAATACCGGTTGAAAATTGTCGACGAAGACCAGAGCGTGACCTACAGCCAGATCGTAACCGTGCGCAAAACTGGGGGCAGCCTGCCCCTCTCGCTGAGGCCCAATCCGGCTACCGATTTTGTGGTTGTACAACATGCTGTTTCGGATGGCAAGGCAATGATCCGGATCGTTGACATGCACGGCAAAACCATTCGTTCGGTACGCATCGGCGCCAACCAGCTTCAAACCCGCTTGCCCCTGGCTGGCATTCCCAAGGGCCCCTATACTTTGGCCCTGGAGCAGGGTGGAGAAAGGTTGAGCCAGCTGTTGATCGTCCGCTAAAAAAATACCATATTTTAAAGCCCCGTTCTGCAAACCTCCAGGAAGGGGCTTTTTTTGTTGACCAAGCGATCGTGCATACCGCCGCGCTTAAGTGGCCTCTGTGTGATGTTTTTCACGCGATGTCTGCACGGTTAACCACCAAAACTGCACAGTTTTGCCTCAATTCTGCACAGTTGTCGGTTTGCTTGCATGAAAAGCTGCTGATTTTTATATTTGACCTCATTGATTGGCCGGCTATTAGCCCAACCCCGACTTAAATATGATGAAAAACTTTTACGCTGTTCTGCTTTTGAGTGTCCCCCTTATACCAAGCGCCGCTCGGGCACAATCTGCTCCACGGATCGATTCCATAAAACCTTTATTGGGAAAAAGCGGTACAACCGTTAAACTGTTTGGCCAGCACTTCAGTACCACACCGGCTGGCAATGCCGTGTATTTTGGTGGCATGAAGGCCAGCGTAGCTGGTGCCTGGACAGATAGTTTATTAGTTACGGTACCTGCCGGAGCTGCCTATGGCCCCTTATCAGTGAGCTCCGGTGGATTGGTCGCAGTGAGCCAGCTCCCCTTTCAACCTACCTACCAGGGATATGATACGTTGAGCTCCTCCACCCTGACCACCAGCGTCGAACTTTCCGCCGGCTGGCAGCCCTACGGGCTTGTCAATGCGGATTTTGATGGCGATGGCCGCAATGACCTGATCGCTGTCAATTCAGCCTCCAATACGGTTACTGTACTTCGCAACAATGGCAACGGAAATGGTGATGCCTTTACGGTCTCCACGTATTTCCCTGTCGGCTTTTACTGCAATAGCATTATTGCTGGCGACATCAATGGAGATGGCAAAGCTGATCTGGTCCTTACTGCCGGAAACGATAATAAGCTATTGGTGATGCGTAATACAAGCATTGCCGGAACGATAGCTTTTGACGCTCCGCTCTCCTTAACGACGGCCTCGTTGCCCAGGCAGGCCGCCATCGCCGATCTGGACGGAGACGGCAAACCGGATATCGTTACTGCCAATTTCCTGGACAGGAGTTTATCGGTTTTTCGAAATAATGGTATCGCCGGTAACCTTCTCTTTGGCGCCAAATTAGATTTCCCGGTAGGATCACTGTTTCCCAATTCAGTGGTGGCAACCGACCTGAACGGCGACAACCGTCCGGACCTGGCCGTGTCGGTAACCAATCCGACAGGCATCGACTCGCTGACCATCTTATTAAATGCCGGAAGTCCGTCCTTTGTTTTCGAAAGCGGCAATAGCTGGGCCGTTGCCGATAGTGTCACCATGATTTCTACTGCCGACGTCGATCTGGATGGCCGGAATGACCTGTTGCTTGGCAGCTTTAGTCCTGGTTATATAACGATTTTCAGAAATACAACCACCGGCAATGTATTATCACTAGCTCCGAAATTGCAGCTACCAGCTTCTACAGAATCGGAGAAAGTGGCCATTGGCGATATTGATGGAGACGGCAAGCCGGAACTGGCCGTGACAACAAAAGCAGCCGGCACCATCTCTGTATACCGCAACCGGAGTACACCCGGTTTGGTACGATTCAATGAACGCCAGGTTTTTAACGCCGGATCTAGCCCCGCCGACCTGGTCATTACCGATCTCAACCTGGATGGGAAGACAGATATTGCCGTGACCAACCAGGTGGGCAGTAAGGTGGTAGTGCTGCGGAATGTGAGTAGCGAACCGCTCATCAAGTCCTTTACACCGACTGCCGGAAACACGAATACGGTGGTAACGATCAAAGGTCAACGACTTTCCGGCATCAATGCGGTGAGCTTTGGTGGCGTGCCGGCACAGGTTTTTACCGTGGTCAATGATTCTACCATTCAGGCAACGGTGGGCAGTGGCGCTACGGGTAATGTACGCGTGAGTTCACCGGCCGGTAGTTATGAAAGATCCCTGTTCCTATTTGGCAGCCGCCCGGCGATTGCAGGCTTCTCGCCTGCATTAGGAGCCGCTGGTACGTCGGTCGTTATTACGGGAGGCAATTTCAGCAGTTACGCCGATAGCAACATCGTATATTTTGGAGGCGGCAAAGCCACCATCACGGCGGCATCGCCCACCAGCCTCACGGTAAATGTTCCTACCACGGCTACTTATGCGCCTGTTACCGTTACGACAGGATTATATACTGCCTATAGCCACCAGCCATTCCTGCCTTCCTTCTCGGGCATGTCGCAGCTTCACGATACCTCTTTTACGCAACCTGTGAATTTCAGTACCGGCGGAAGAGCACGCAGTGTAACCCTGGCCGACCTCGATGCCGATGGTAAACTGGATGCAGTGGTCCTGGATAATACCGGTAAACTGGTGTCGATACTCAGGAATACCGGAGTGGTCGGCGGATGGGCTTTTGGTCAACGCATCGATTCTGTTACAGGGTCCAATCCGTTCATGGTGGTCACAGAAGACCTGGATGGTGACGGGCGCAAGGACATCGTCATTGCCGAGCTGGATGGCAGCCACATCAGCGTGCACAAGAATAATTCAGTACCGGGTACATTGTCATTCGGCCCGAGAAAGACTTTTAACACGGGCGAGAATCCGGTAGACCTGGCTGTACGCGATATGAACAATGACGGCAAGCCCGATGTGGTGACCGTCAATAGCAATGGACATAGTATTTCCGTATTGCAAAACCTGAGTACTGCCAGCACGATCTCCTTTGCTGCAAAAGTTGATTTTGCGACGGGACAATGGCCACATGGCCTCAGCATCGATGATCTTACCGGCGATGGTAAACCGGATGTGGTGGTGGCCAATCACGATGGAAAGTCCATCTCACTGCTCCGCAATACCAGCCAGGGTGGGGCATTGTCCTTTGCACCGAAAATCGATCAGGGAGTGGGCGGTATTGTTTATTGTGCCGTCACGGCCGACTTCAATGGCGATGGGTTGATCGATATTGCCGCCACCAACGCCAGTACCGGTAGGGTACTCGTATTCCGTAACCTCGGCGTTACCTCCGATACCGTTCGCCTGGCGCCACCAAAGGAGATCGTAACGACCGGCCAGCCTCTCTATATAGCTGCAGCCGATCTGAATGGTGATGGTAAACCCGACCTGGCCATCGCTGAGATGGGTAGCTTCCTGAGTATGTATGAAAATACCAGCAGTGTCGACAGCATTTCCTGGGACCCCCGGACGAGCTCGCCGGTTGAGAACTTCGCGCAGACCCTGGCCATTGGTGACCTTACCGGCGATGGTAAGCCCGATATCGTAGCTGCCAAACCGCTTTCAGGCGCCATATCGGTGATCGTTAACAAGAGCAGTCATGCAGGCATTGTTGCTTCCGGATCTAATCCGGTGTCGGGGCCTGTCAATAACCAGATATTTTGTGATACCATTGTCAATACTTACCAGGGCGTTCCGTTTGTGCAAAGACACTATGACCTATCGCCCGCTAATAACGCGGCCACGGCCACGGGAACAGTCACCCTTTATTTCACACAAGCAGATTTTGATCAGTATAACCTCCATCCGGCACATGGTAAAAAACTGCCTGTCGGTCCAGCTGACCAGGTCAACAAAGCCAATTTGGTCATCTTCCAATTTCACGGAACGAGTGTTACAGGATTACCTGGGAGTTATACTTCTGCCGGTAATTTGATCGATCCTGATGATAGTAAGATCGTTTGGAATACAGCTGCCAAACGTTGGGAGGTCACTTTCGATGTTACAGGTTTCAGTGGCTTCTTTGTCACCAGTGCCGGCAATAGCTTGCTTACGCTTGCTCCTGCAACACCGGCTATTGGAGGCATTACCAATTCTTATTGCAGTACTGCAGGGATACAGACGGCCAAACTGACGAACCTACCCGTTATCAAAGAAGGAACGAAGGTGTTGATTACCCTCGACGGCAAACTGCTGTCCTTGGTGCAGGACAGCCTATTCCGGTTTAATCCGGATACACTTTCAGGCGGTAGTCATCTCCTGAAGGCAACCTACAGCAACGTTGCGGCAGCAAAAGTGACCGAGCAATCTTTCGAGGTTGTAAAAGCTATCTTGCCGGCAGTAGATCTTTCGGCCAATATCACGAATATAATGAGCCTCACGTCGGAAGTAGTCGTAACGGCCAGCCATACCGGCGGTGGTACCACTCCGCTGTTCACCTTTGCCCGCGATAAAGCGTTCACCAGTATCCTGCAGGCAGAAAGCAGTAGCCAGGTGCTCAGGATCGATCCTGCCTTGCTTACGATTGGCGATAACAAGGTCTTCGTGAAGATGAAGACCAGCCTAACCTGTTATACTTTACAAACCGATGTGGACAGCCTGCTGCTGCGCAGGGATGCGACAACAGGCATCGCCGATCCCAATGCACCCGGCCAGCTTATTCGCTTGTTCCCCAATCCGTTTACCGAAACCATGTATGTCAGCGGATTGAATAGCGGTAAAGCCTACCAGGTAGTGTTGTATGATAGCCGAGGTACCATTGCCTACCGTGCGGTAGTGAAAAACAGGTCGGTACTGGAGATACCGGCTGCCGGATTGAGATCTGGTATCTATTGGCTCAGTGTTTATGACGACAAACGACAGCTGATCGGTAGTGAAAAGATCCTAAAACAGTAAATCGACAATTTATACCTCAAGCCCCGCCTTCCGGCGGGGTTATTTTTTTGCCTGGGTTGGTGCGTACAACGCCTGGGGCACCGGATGTATGCCCGCTTACGGGTAGATAACCCCTTTCATCCTTACGGGCAATGCCACTTCCGTAATGGTTAATACTCGTTTACCCGGATTCAGGGTTTTGCCTTAATTTCCCGCCCTAAATTTTTACGCATGAAATGTAGATCTGCATGCTTTGCAAGATTGCTCTTCTTATGCCTGGGTATCCTCGCAGCGCAATGGCTGCATGCCCAGGGAGCCGTCAGGTGGGCCAAAGACGGTAATGGCTATTACAGCGCCCAGGGCGGTGAACTATTGTTGTTCTCCCTGCCTCAGAACACCAAGACCGTTTTGCTCTCTAAAGAGCAGCTGACCCCGGCGGGTCAGAAACCATTAACCTTCCGGAATTTTTCCTTTTCCGACAACGATACCAAAGTGCTGTTGTTTACCAATACCAAAAAAGTTTGGCGCCTGCATACCCGCGGCGACTACTGGGTGTATGATCGCACGGCAAAAACTTTGCAGCAGGTCGGTAAAGGGCGCCCCGTGTCATCTCTCATGTTTGCCAAATTCTCGCCCGATGGCAGCAAGGTGGCTTACGTGAGTGAATTTAACCTGTATGTTGAAGACCTCGCTTCCGGGGCGATCAAGCAACTCACGACCGATGGTACCCGCAAACTCATCAATGGCACCTTCGACTGGGCGTATGAAGAAGAGTTTTTCTGCCGCGACGGTTTCCGCTGGAGCCCCGATAGCAAGCAGATCGCTTACTGGCAGATCGACGCAAAAAATACCAAGGACTATCTGATGGTGAACAATACGGATTCCATCTATCCCCAAGCCATACCTGTTGAGTATCCGGTAGCCGGAGAAACCGTGTCTCCCTATAAGATCGGGGTAGTGGACATCAGCAATGCGCAAACCAAATGGATGAACGTGCCTACCGATCCGGTATGGCAGAGTTATGTGCCCCGCCTCGAATGGGCCGGCAATGGCAACGAGCTCATCCTGCAACACCTCAACCGCAAGCAAAACGAAAGCAAGGTGATGTTGTGTAATGTACAAACGGGTACCGCACAAACGATCTATGCAGAAAAGGATTCAGCCTGGATCGATATCCTGCCTTTGTGGGACAATGATTATATCTGGGGTGGATGGGATTGGCTCAACGGCGGTAAAGAATTCATCTGGCCTTCTGAAAAGGATGGCTGGCGCCACCTGTACCGGGTTAGCCGCGATGGTAAAAAAGAAACATTGATCACGGTAGGTAACTACGATGTCATGGAAATTACCTGCATAGATGAAAAAGGCGGTTTTGTGTATTTCATGGCATCTCCGGAGAATGCCACACAGAAATACCTGTACCGTATCAAGCTCGACGGGAAAGGCAAAGCAGAAAGACTGTCGCCTGCCGCCCAGCAAGGCACGCACGACTACGATGTATCGCCTAATGCAAAGTATGCACAACATACCTTCTCGAACTATTACACTTCCTATGCCAACGAAATGATCACCCTGGCCGACCACAAAGGCCTTAATGGCGACAACAAGGTGGCTGATGCCGTGGCGAAGGCCAACAAGGCTTCGTCCAGGACCGAATTCTTCAAGGTAACCACCTCCGAAGGGGTGACTATGGACGCCTGGATGGTGAAGCCCGAGCATTTCGATGAGAAGAAAAAATACCCGGTGGTGTTCTATGTGTACACGGAGCCCTGGGGACAAAATGTAAAGGATCAGTATGGTGTAGAAGGCAATTTCCTGTACCAGGGTAGTATGGCTAAAGATGGCTATATCTATATTTCCATCGACAACCGAGGTACACCGGTCCCCAAGGGAAGGGCCTGGCGCAAGTCTGTTTACCGGAAAATCGGTTTGGTCAATATCCGTGATCAGGCGCTGGCAACTACAGAGATCCTGAAATGGCCATTTGTTGATACCAGCCGGGTGGCGGTTTGGGGATGGAGCGGTGGTGGATCTGCTACCCTCAACCTGATGTTCCAGTATCCCGAGATCTACAAAACAGGTATTGCTGTGGCTGCGGTGGCCAACCAGTTGACCTACGATAATATCTACCAGGAGCGTTACATGGGCCTGCCCCAGGAAAACCGGGAAGATTTTGTGAAGGGTTCGCCGCTCACCTATGCGAAGAACCTGAAGGGTAACCTGCTGTTCATCCATGGTACCGGCGATGACAATGTTCACTACAATAACGTGGAAATGTTGCTGAATGAACTGATCCGGCATAACCGCCAGTTCCAGATCATGCCGTATCCCAACCGGACGCACAGTATTTCTGAAGGTCCTGGTACTTTCCAGCACCTGTCAACTTTATATACCAATTACCTGCGGCAACATTGCCCTCCTGGTGGCCGATAATCCGGCGTTGAATAAAGCTTCGTGAAACGGGGCAGGCCAAATTGGCCGCCCCGTTTCTTTTTAGGTTGCTACGGCCCTTAAATCAGTAAGGGCTGCCCTCGAACTAACGGCGTTCGGTAGGCAACGCCAGGTGGACACAGACGGGGACAGGTCTGAAAAAAGTATGGCTGTAAGCGGTGTTAACTACCTTAAAAAGGTTTTTTGGAGGCGTCATGTACTCAGCGCTTTGCACCGAATTATTTGAAGTCATCTAAATAAAATATTATATTTGGATATAAACTACTTCTTTTCAGTAGGTTAACCTTGGGCGCCCGATTGCCTGCATTATGCCTGCACATTGCCTACACACTAAGGAAATATTGCCTCCGCTCATTGACAAGCCAGGCAATGTGTAGGCAATCCGTAGGCAAAGCGTAGGCAATGTGGTGTAAGGTACCGGCGGCCGGGTTTTACTGTATTGAAACTTGCCGGGGCTGCCTCATAACTGCTTCTAAAGAGGCCGGGAACTCCTAGCGAACTGGTACTGCTATATAGAGGATCCTTACCAGTGTGATACCAGTAGTATACCAGTAGGGGAGGAGTTGTACCGCTATCAGGTTACCCGTTTGGGGCAGGTGCCTGGGAACCCGAGAGTGTAGCGGGTGTCAGATTGGGACGGACCTGGCAGGAATGCCTGTCAAATTGAGAGCTGCGCTGGCTTGTTCATCGGCCACTAAATCGGGAGGGAGCTGACCGTCTAAGCTTTTGCGAATTGTAGAATTCTTAACATAAGTGATTGACAGGGAGCGGTAAATTGGAGAAAAACCGGTCCATGAAACATCTTCTACCTATTTCCATCCTATTATTCCTTTCGTCTTGCACCGCCTACCAAGTGATGACAGTATCCAGCAACGAGATCCGGCAGAATAATGCCAATGAGTTTGTGATCGAGAATGACAGCCTGGAATTGTGTTACAATTTCAATGGGCAGAATGGCCCGATCAATGTCAAGATAACCAACAAGCTGCAGCAGCCACTGTATATTGACTGGCAACGATCGGCATTGATTATCAATAACCAGGCGATCAGCTACGTTCCCAATACGGTAGCGATCAATGGTTCGCTCGGTACCTATTCTTTTGACTGGACCCGGGATTTCTCTAGTACTTCCGGTCGTTTCAAGGCGACGGCGACCCTGCCAACGGAGATAGATTTCGTTCCACCACAAACTTATGTTACCCGGCAGCTGATGGGTATTACCAACCAGGGTATCGACAAGCTGCCCGACAGTATTTTCAAGAAAAAGAGAATTCCCGCGATGGGCGATGGGGTGGAAGTGGTGAAAGAAGCCTGGTTTACCTCGGCGACGTCTCCGCTTGTTTTTACCAGTTACCTGACCCTGATGGTGGGTAAGGCAGATCCCCAACCTGTTGTTTGTCAGCACCATTTCTATGTCTCTCAACTTGTTAAGATGAATAATTTGCCGCAACTGCTGAATGGCGACCGGCGCGGTGATCGGTTTTACGTGGTACAGGGCACTCCGATCGACAGTGTCAGCTATGGCTACGGTATTGTGGGCGGGCGGGCAGTTTACCAACAGCTCCGGCGAGCGCGATAGTTGATGGCGATCGAACTTTTTGAAGTTACACTGGCCTTTATGATGGGAAACTCATTGGCCAACTTCCGCTTGGCCTCATTTTCATCCTGGCAGGGGCGGGGAGGGGCATTGGCGCTATTGTGGTTGGGTTCGGTTGTGCTGGTGGGGCCAGGTATCGGCGTATTTTTCCTGGTTAATTTGCTGTAATTGGAATTCTGGTGTAGTGAGGCCAAGTTGATTTTTATTGTTTCGGATCTTGTACTAAATTTGCAGCCCCTTAGAAAAATTAAATATACATTATCAATAAGTTAATGGGGCGCGACAGGTAAAACGGGGGAAGACGGAGAGAAATGAAGCTGGAAACGAGGGTAGGAAACAGGCGGCAATCAAACGCTGGCACGGGATTTTTTAGTGTTGTGGGGCAAAATTTCTTTCCAAATCTTTTGTAAGTATTCAAACTACTCTTACCTTTGCATCCCCATTAGAAAAATGGGAATAGAACTATGTCTCAACGAATCAGAATCAAATTACAGTCTTACGATCACAACCTGGTAGATAAATCTGCAGAGAAAATCGTGAAGACAGTGCGCAGCACAGGAGCGGTAGTAACAGGTCCTATTCCTTTACCTACCCGTAAGAAAATCTTTACTGTATTACGCTCTCCTCACGTAAATAAGAAGAGCCGTGAGCAGTTTCAGTTGTGCACGCACAAGCGTTTGCTGGATATTTATACTTCTTCCAGCCGCACTGTGGATGCCCTGAGTAAGCTGGATCTGCCCAGTGGTGTGGAAGTTGAGATCAAAGCATGATAGATCATAGATGAACCCTGTCAGGGTTCTAAAATCCTGACAGGGTTTTTTCGTATATCACTACGTCAAGTAGTAAAGTTCTTTCAAACCTATCTGTAAACTTTGTTGCCGTTGGTGACGAATAAAGCAGCGCTGGGTAAATAACAATTGAATAAGCTGGAGGGGGCAACCCTGACAGTTTCTATAAACATTAAATATGAACTGACCCTTCGAGGTTAGTTTACTATCGGTACTTCGAATTCTGCGGTTTTCATGTAAGATGGAATAAAGCAGATAATAAAAGAAAAGGTCGGTAGCAAACGGGGATTGAAGTTGCCATGGTTGTGCCTTCACTGTCCGCCCGGACAGCAGGTATTAGACAATCATACTGCAAATGTCTCTTTAACCGAGAAGGCAAAAAAGAACAACGATGAAAGGAATTATTGGCAAAAAAATCGGGATGACCAGCATCTTCAGCCCTGATGGTAAACAAACAAGTGTTACCATCATCGAGGCCGGTCCCTGTGTTGTAACCCAGGTCAAAACAAAAGACACTGATGGTTATAATGCTGTGCAGTTAGGATTCGGCGACAAAAAAGAGAAGCAAACCCTCGCTTCTGAAAAGAACCACTTCGCAAAGGCCAATACAGCCGCAAAAAAGTTTGTAAAAGAATTTCGTGATTACTCCATAGAGAAAGCTCTTGGAGAGACTATTACTGTCGACATTTTCGCTGAAGGCGATAAAGTTGAAGTAGTAGGTACTACCAAGGGTAAAGGTTTCCAGGGTGTTGTAAAACGCCATGGATTCAGTGGCGTTGGTGAGCAGTCTCACGGTCAACACGATCGTCAGCGTGCTCCGGGTTCAATTGGTAACTCATCTGATGCTTCGCGTGTATTCAAGGGTATGCGCATGGCAGGCCGGATGGGTCAGGACCGTGTAAAGGTGAAAGGCTTGAAGGTGGTGAAGATCTTCGCTGAGAAGAACTACATCCTGGTAAGCGGATCAGTACCTGGACACATCGGATCAATTGTCTTAATTCAAAAATAACATCAGTAGATCGACAGCTTGAATAAAGTGGTCTTCTTTCTGAACTGAAAAATAGCGTACAATGCAAGTAGAGGTATTAAATATAAGCGGTAAGAAAACAGGTCGCTCGGTTGAGTTGCCCGATGAGATCTTTGGTGCTGAACCAAACGATCACGTGATCTACCTGGCTGTAAAACAATTTTTGGCTGCACAGCGTCAGGGTACTCACAAAGTGAAAACCCGTGCTGAAGTACAAGGTTCCAGCAAAAAGCTGCACCGTCAAAAGGGTACCGGTGGTTCCCGTAAAGGTAACCTGCGTGCTCCTATCTTCAAAGGTGGTGGTACTATCTTCGGACCTAAGCCCCACGGTTATGATTTCAAACTGAACCGTAAAGTAAAGGACCTGGCTAAGATCAGCGCACTGTCTTACAAAGCAAAAGAAAATGCAATCGTAGTTATTGAAGATATCAACCTGGATGCTCCCAAAACAAAGACTGTTGTTGGTGCACTGAAGGCGCTCGGTATCGATAATAAGAAATCACTGGTGATTCTGCCCGAGTACAACGACAACCTGTACCTGAGCCTGCGTAACGTGCCTGGTGTAATCGGTGCACTGATCGCTGATGTGAACACTTATGATGTCGTAAATGCGAACGTGCTGGTGTTTACCGAAAGCGCTGCCAAGATCTTCGCAGAAGACGAAGCAGAAGTAACTGCATAGTATATGCGGTTGGAGAATGCTCCGGTATTCTCAGCATTAAACATTTTAAATTTTCAAATTAGAGTTATATGAGACTCGCAGAAGTATTGATAAAGCCGATCGTAACCGAGAAGAGCAATAAGCTCTCTGACAAGAGCAGAACTTATGCTTTCAAAGTTGGTCGCAAAGCCAATAAGCTGGAAATCAAAAAGGCAGTAGAAAGTTTCTACAGTGTGAATGTAATCGATGTGAATACTGTCGTTGTTCCAGGAAAGGCTAAGAGCCGTTTCACTAAAGCTGGATTCATTTCCGGTGTTAAGCCCGCTTACAAGAAAGCGTATGTAACCGTAGCTGAAGGTGAAACCATCGATCTGTACGGTAACATTTAATAACTAAGTCGCTGAGGCGACAGGGTTATTAAGAAGAATGGCGCGTCAAACGCCGCTAAGCATTGACAAAACGATTTTTAAAAAAGAATAAGAATTAAAACATGGCACTGAAAAAGTATAAACCAATTACGGCCGGAACTCGCTGGAGAATTGGCAATGCATATGAAGAAGTGACGACGAATGTTCCTGAAAAGAGCCTGGTAGAGAAAGTAAAGTCTACCGGTGGTCGTAACGTACAGGGACGCCGCGCAATGCGCTACATCGGTGGCGGTCACAAGAAGATGTACCGTATCGTTGATTTCAAGAGAAACAAGAAAGATATCGAAGCAACTGTAGCTTCTATCGAATATGATCCGAACCGTACTGCATTCATCGCTCTGCTGCACTACGTAGACGGTGAAAAAAGATATATCATCGCTCCCCAGGGTTTACAGGTAGGTGCTACCGTAATTGCTGGTGATGCTGTTGTGCCTGAGATCGGTAACGCTCTTCAGATGAAGAACATGCCGCTCGGTACCAACATCCACAATATCGAAATGCAGCCTGGTCAGGGTGGTAAGCTGGTGCGTAGCGCTGGTACTTCCGCTCAACTGGCGAACAAGGAAGAAAGATATGCAGTATTGAAGATGCCTTCCGGTGAGCTGAGAAAGGTACTGATCAATTGCTACGCTACCGTAGGTATCGTGAGCAATGGTGATCATAACCTCGAGATGATGGGTAAGGCTGGCCGTAACCGTTGGAAAGGTATTCGTCCCCGCACTCGTGGTGTTGCGATGAACCCTGTAGATCACCCGATGGGTGGTGGTGAAGGTAGAGCTTCTGGTGGTCACCCACGTTCAAGGACTGGTAAGTACGCTAAAGGTCTGAAGACACGTACACGTGGCAAGGGAAGCGATAAGCTGATCATCCAACGTAAGAACGGTAAAAAATTAGCTAAGTAATCATACGCTGATTTTAAAACTTCAAATACTCAAATTAAGATATCATGGCTCGTTCGATAAAAAAAGGTCCTTATGTAGCTGCGAAACTGGAGCATAAAGTCCTGGCTGTAAACGAAGGCAAAGCAAAGAAGGGTGTTATCAAAACCTGGAGCCGTCGTTCTACCATTACTCCGGACTTTGTAGGTCATACCTTCGCCGTGCACAACGGTAATAAATTCATCCCTGTTTATGTGACTGAATTTATGGTTGGCCATAAGCTGGGTGAGTTTGCGCCCACGCGTAACTTTAAAGGACACTCAAGTAAAAAAGTATCGTAATTAACTGGTGAGGAGATTGGAGCGGGCGGCTCGCTGAAACGACTACCGGCTCCGGACTCTGAACTTGAAAATTAATAAAAATGGAAGCAGTAGCTAAACTGAGAAATTATCCCACATCACCCCGCAGAATGCGTTTGCTGGCTGATGAGATCCGCGGTGTAGAAGTGGAGAAAGCCCTGGCTTTGCTGGAACACCATCCGCAACATTCCGCGACTCCTTTGTACAAGCTGTTGAAGAGTGCTATCAACAACTGGGAGCAAAAGAATGAAGGAAAGAGTGCTGCTGACGCTGCACTGGTGGTGAAAACAATTTTCGTTGACGGTGCACGTACCCTGAAAAGGATGTTGCCTGCTCCTCAGGGAAGAGCGTATCGCTTGCGGAAACGTAGCAATCACGTAACCATCATCGTTGATTCGAAAACAAATTAAAGCGAACAATCTGAAGGGTGCGGATGATCGTGTCGGCATGAACTTCGGGTTTTCAAATATTCAAATTTTCAAATTCTAATAAATGGGTCAGAAATCAAATCCTATTGGTGCCAGGTTGGGGATTATCCGTGGTTGGGAATCTAACTGGTATGGTAACAAAAAAGATTTTTCTACCAAGTTGATCGAGGATAACAAGATCAGGACCTACCTGAACGCCCGTATCAACAAAGGTGGTATCTCTAAGATCGTTATTGAGCGTACGCTGAATAAACTGATCGTTACCATTCATACCTCTAAACCCGGTATCATCATAGGTAAAGGCGGTGGCGAAGTAGACCGTATCAAGGAAGAGTTGAAGAAGCTGACTGGTAAAGAAGACGTACAGATCAACATCCTCGAGATTCGCCGTCCGGAACTGGATGCGATGATCGTAGGTGACACCATTGCCCGCCAGATCGAAAATCGTATCAACTACAAGCGTGCTATCAAGATGGCGATCGCTTCTGCGCTCCGTATGGGTGCTGAAGGTATCAAGATCAAGGTGAGCGGTCGTTTGGGTGGTGCTGAAATTGCCCGTACTGAAGAGATCAAACAAGGCCGTACTCCTCTGCACACCCTGCGTATGGATATCGACTACGCTAACGTGTTTGCACTGACAGTATATGGTAAAATAGGTATCAAGGTATGGATCTGTAAAGGTGAAGTACTTGGTAAGCGTGACCTGAACCCCAACTTCGTTGGTGGTAAGAGTGATGTAAGTGACCGTCGTGACCGTCAAGGTGATGACCAGCGCGGTGGAGATCGTCGTGATGACCGCAGAGGTGGTGGTGACCGTCGTGGTGGCGGTGGTGGTGGTGATCGTCGCGGTGGCGGCGGTGGTGGTGACCGCAGAGGCGGTGGTGGCGGTGGATTCCGCGGTGGAAACAACAGAGGCCGTTAATTGGATCCGGTTTGTACCGGAACTGAATTAATGCTTCAAATTATCAAATTTTCAAATTGTCAATAGATGTTACAGCCTAAAAGATCGAAACACAGGAAAGCGCAGAAAGGCCGCATCCGGGAAGTAGCAAAACGCGGTACGACCATTTCTTTTGGTTCTTTCGGTCTGAAAGCCCTTGAGCCAATCTGGTTGAATAACCGTCAGATCGAAGCTGCCCGTCAGGCGCTGACCCGTTCCATGAAACGTGAAGGTAATGTGTGGATCCGCATTTTCCCTGATAAACCAATTACCCGCAAGCCTCTTGAAGTGCGTATGGGTAAAGGTAAAGGTAACCCCGAGTTCTGGGCTGCTGTAGTTGAACCAGGTCGTATCATTTTCGAATGCGACGGTGTAAGTGAAGCAACTGCCAAGCAAGCGCTTGAGCTGGCTGCACAGAAGCTGCCGATCAAGACCAAGTTCATCGTTCGCCGGGATTATCAAGCGTAAAACATACAGTAAGGTGATTATTTGAAAAGTGGGAGAGAAGCGTAGCAGATAGTTTTCAAATTTTCAAATTGCCAAACTTTCAAATTGTATATCATGTCTAAGAAAATCGATTTCGTAAAAAGCCTGAAAGATCTGAGCGTTGCTGATCTGAAAGCCAGGATCCAGGAAGACGAACTGCGCTTGAAGAAGCTGGAGTTTGCTCATGCTATTTCTCCCCTGGAGAATCCTATGAGCATCCGTAGCGTTCGCAAGGACCTCGCTCGTCTGAAGACTGAGCTGAAGCAAAAACAACAGGCTGTATAAATGCCAACGCGGAAATTTGAAAAAATGCAAATGTTAGTGGTCGGAAGGCCGGGCATGTTTCAAATTTTCAAATTTTCAAATTCACAAATTAAGAACAATGTTAGATAGAAATTTGCGTAAAACTAGAACTGGTGTTGTTACCAGCAATAAGATGGCCAAGACCATTACTGTTGCTGTAGAAAGAAAGGTAAAACACCCGATCTATGGTAAGTTCGTAAAAAAGACCACCAAATTCCACGCTCACGATGAGAAGGATGAGTGCACGATCGGTGATGTTGTGAAGATCATGGAAACCCGTCCGCTGAGCAAAACAAAGCGCTGGAGACTGGTTGAAGTGGTTGAGAAGGCGAAGTAATTCGGAGAGCTGTGGGCTACGAGCGAGGAGCTACGAGCCACGGAATAAATATAATTGTATCAATGCTCGAAGCTCGCAGCTAAGAGCTCAAAGCTTAAGAAAATGATTCAGCAAGAAAGCAGATTAAACGTAGCTGATAATAGTGGCGCCAAAGAAGTACTGTGTATCCGCGTGCTGGGTAACAGCGGCCAGGATTACGCGAAGATCGGCGATAAGATTGTTGTAACCGTTAAGGATGCAATCCCTGCCGGTGGTATTAAAAAAGGTACCGTTGCGAAAGCCGTTATCGTTCGTACCAAGAACAAGCTGCGTCGTAAAGACGGATCTTATATCCGTTTCGACGACAATGCGGTGGTACTGTTGAACGCATCTGATGAGCCCCGTGGTACCCGTATCTTCGGACCAGTTGCACGTGAACTCCGTGACAAGGGTTATATGAAGATCATCTCTCTGGCACCTGAGGTTCTCTAGAATATGCAACGAGCAACGAGCCCTTGCGCTACGAGCCCGTCTCCAAATAGATTTTTTATAACGCTATTAGCTCGCCGCTCGCAGCTCATAGCTCAAAGCTTAAAAAGATGAGCAATCGTTTTAAACCGAAGTTCAATATTAAAAAAGGCGACACCGTGGTAGTGATCACTGGTGACGATAAGGATGTAACAAAGCCCCGCAAAGTGCTGGAAGTATTTCCAGACAAGGAAAAAGTGCTGGTTGAAGGAGCGAACATCATTACCCGTCATACCAAGCCTTCTGCCCGCGATACCAAAGGTGGTATTGTAAAGAAGGAAGCTCCTATTCACATCTCCAACGTAATGCTGTGGGATGCGAAGAAGGGCGAAGCCACCAAGGTTAAGCGTACCCGCGAGAGTGGAAAGCTGGTGCGTGTTTCCAAAGTGTCTGGTGAAGTAATCAAGTAATTCCAACTGCGGCAACGGTCTTCAAAAGGGAGATACGGCCGGCAGACATAGATAGATCATTGCAAAACGCTGTAGGCCGCTAAGGCGGTTGTCAGCAAAAGTTTTTAAAAATGAGCACAACAAAATATTCTCCGAGATTAGCAGACAAGTATAAAAAGGACGTAGTACCTGCCCTGATGAAGCGTTTCAGCTACGGTAGTGTAATGCAGGTTCCCCGTCTGGAAAAGATCTGCCTGAACCGTGGTGTAAACGGTGCAGTAACTGACAAGAAGCTGGTTGATGTAGCAGTTGATGAACTGACTACCATCACTGGTCAGAAAGCGGTTACTACTTTGTCTAAGAAGGACATTTCTAACTTCAAACTGCGTAAGGCGATGCCTATCGGCGCTCGTGTTACACTGCGTGGAGAGAAAATGTACGAATTCCTGGACAGGTTGATCTCTACTGCTTTACCTCGTGTACGTGACTTCAAAGGTATCAGCGACAAGGCTTTCGACGGCCGTGGCAACTATACCCTGGGTGTTACCGAGCAGATTATCTTCCCGGAGATCGATATCGACAAGGTAAACAAGATCACTGGTCTTGATATCACTTTCGTAACAACTGCAGGTACCAACGAAGAAGCTTTCGAGCTGCTGAAAGAGTTGGGCATGCCGTTCAAGAAGAAAGACTAAGTACCAACAGTACTTTCAAACGAAGTAAAAAATACAAATCCGGGATCGCGTAGCTAATTCCTCCGGGGTTCCGACATTCAAAATTCGAATTTGTAATTATTATGGCAAAAGAGTCAGTTAAAGCCAGACAAAGGAAAAGAGAACGTATGGTAGCTCAGTATGCTGAGAAGCGTGCTGCACTGAAAGCTGCCGGAGAATGGCAAGCGCTGGATGAGCTGCCGAAGAATTCTTCTTCAGTTCGTCTCAAGAACCGCTGTCAATTGACCGGTCGTCCCAAGGGATATATCCGTTATTTCGGACTTTCCCGTGTAACGTTCCGTGAAATGGCCCTGAATGGCAAGATCCCGGGAGTACGCAAGGCTTCCTGGTAAGACACTGCTGCAGGATATGAGGTACGGTAATAATCAGTCCCGTATCAGTGCATCCTGTAGATAAGATATAATCATATTTAGAACTGATACATAACTTCTATACAAATGGTAACAGATCCCATTGCAGATTTTCTGACCAGAGTTCGTAACGCACAAATGGCAGGCCACCGTATCGTTGAGATCCCGGCTTCTAACCTGAAAAAGCGTATTACAGAAATTCTGTACGATCAAGGCTACATCCTGAAATACAAATTTGAGGATGACAGCAAACAAGGTGTGATCAAGATCGCCTTGAAATATGATGCTCAGTCCAAAGAGCCTGCTATCAGGTCACTGGAAAGAGTAAGCCGCCCCGGTCTGCGTCAGTACGCCAGCCCTGCTGAGTTCAAACGTGTGAAGAATGGTTTGGGTGTTGCAATCGTGAGCACTTCCAAAGGAGTGATGACCGATAAGCAAGCGAAGCTGCAGAATGTAGGTGGCGAAGTACTTTGCTACATCTATTAATATAATAGCGAGGGCCCCTGGCCCCCGCTATTCGATATATATAAGTTTCCGGTACCTTAAGCCCGACCTATAGAGGCTGACCGACCGGAGGCAATCAACAAGAATCAGAACAGTTTAAATTAATTTTTATGTCACGTATAGGTAAACAACCCGTCGTTCTGCCCAGTGGTGTTACTGCTGCTATCAGCAAGGACAATGTGCTGACTGTTAAAGGCCCCAAGGGCGAATTGAAGCAAGAGATCGACCGCGATATCACTGTAGAAGTGAAGGACAATGCGGTTAATTTTACACGTCCTACTGATCAGATCCGCCACCGCGCTATGCACGGCTTGTACCGTGCGCTGGTAGCTAACCTGGTTAAGGGTGTTACTGAAGGTTTCAAGAGAAACCTGGAGCTGGTGGGTGTAGGTTACAAAGCCTCTAACCAAGGCAACCTGCTCGACCTGTCGCTCGGTTACTCTCACAATATTATTTTCGAAGTTCCCAAAGAACTGAAAGTGGCTACTTCCCAGGAAAAGGGTGAAAACCCCAAGATCATGCTGGAAGGTATCGACAAGCAACTGATCGGACAGGTAGCAGCAAAACTGCGCAGCCTGCGTAAGCCCGAGCCGTACAAAGGTAAAGGTGTTAAATACGCTGGTGAAGTTATCCGTCGTAAAGCTGGTAAGGCTGCTGGTAAATAATTTGATTAAAAAGGCCGCCCGGCAGTATCGGGTGGCCATAAAATAAAGAGCAATGAGCAAAGTTGATAAGAAACAGAAAATCCGCTACCGGATTCGTAAAAAAATCGGCGGTACAAGCCAAAAACCCAGGCTGGCTGTTTTCAGGAGCAATACAGCAATTTATGTGCAACTGATTGACGACGTTACTGGTACTACACTGGCTGCGGCTTCTTCTAAGGATAAAGAAATTGCTGCCCAAAAAGTAACAAGGGTTGAACAGAGTAAGTTGGTAGGTCAGGCAATTGCCCGCAAGGCAACTGAACTGGGTCTTACTACTGTTATCTTTGACCGTGGTGGCAACCTGTACCATGGCCGCGTGAAAAGCGTAGCTGATGGTGCCCGTGAAGGTGGTCTCCAATTCTAATCCTTAGCGTAATTATTAAAAATCGTCAATTCGAAATAATGGCAAAAGTTAATTTAAACAGAGTTAAAGCCGGCGATCTTGAGCTGAAAGAGAAAGTGGTTGCCATCAACCGTGTGGTAAAAACCACTAAAGGCGGTCGCGCTTTCAGTTTTTCTGCCCTGGTGGTGGTTGGTAATGATAATGGTGTGGTAGGACACGGTCTCGGAAAAGCCAAAGAAGTACAGGAAGCAATTACCAAAGGCATCGAAGATGCTAAGAAGAACCTCATAAAAGTTCCCATCATGCACGGTACTATTCCGCACGATCAGTGGGCGAAAGTGGGTGCTGCTAAAGTGTTGATCAAGCCAGCCGCTCATGGTACTGGTGTGATCGCCGGAGGTAGCATGCGTGCAGTACTGGAAGCCGCCGGTGTAACCGACGTACTCGCCAAGTCACTGGGTTCTGCTAACCCGCACAACGTGGTGAAGGCTACAGTAGCAGCCCTGGCCCTGTTGCGTGAGCCAATTACTGTTGCCAAGCAACGTAAATTGAACCTGAAGAAAGTATTTAACGGATAACTATTGGCTTTGGCCGGAAGCTGCTGCTGCAAACAGGAGCTGCCGGCTGATGGCTAATCATAAAGATTATAGTATGAGCAAGATCAAGATCACTTTAGTTAAGAGTGCTATCGACAGACCCGAGCGTCAGAAATTAACGCTCCAGGCGCTCGGCCTGAACAAGCTGAATTCTACTAAAGAAGTAGAAGCTACGCCACAGATACTGGGTATGGTTCGTGCTGTAACCCACCTGGTAAAAGTAGAGCAGGCTTAATAATTTGAATATTTGAGTGTAGCTAACCTGAAAATGATTAGTTTAGCGGCCCTTTTGGGCTAAAACTCAAAAATTCGGATCGATAATTATCAGTATTTATTAACGCGAGGGGAGATTCCCCGTTGAGTAAAAATCAAAGAACATGAAGTTACATCAGATTAAGCCCGCAGAAGGCGCAACGCACAGAGAGAAAAGATTAGGTCGTGGTGAAGCATCCGGTAAGGGTGGTACATCTACAAAAGGTAACAAGGGTGGTCAAAGCCGTGCCGGTTACCAACGTAAGAATGCCCACGAAGGTGGCCAGATGCCTATCCAGCGTCGTTTGCCCAAGCGCGGTTTCAAAAATATTAACAGGGTTGAGTATAAAGTATTTAACCTCGGTCAGGTAGATCACCTGGTAGAGAAATACGATCTCAAGGAATTCTCCCTGGAGAACCTGTACATCAACGGATTGGTTAGCCGTACTGACCTGGTGAAAGTACTGGGTAATGGCGAGCTGAAAAGCAAAATCACTTTCAAGGTGAATGCGGTGAGTGATAAAGCCAAGGCCGCGATCGAAGCAGCCGGCGGCACAGTGGAAGTTGTAAAGTAATTTTCCGTAACTTGCAAGGACGCATGGCAGCATGCGTCTTTTTTGCATAACACAGCTTTTAAGTTAACCAAGCTACATAACTGTACAGCAGGTTTGCGATAAGGGATTGAAACGGTCTTTTAAGCAAACCTGTTTTGTGGTTTTCAAAACAGAGGCCATCATAAAAAATTTCTGGATTCCGTGAAAAAATTCATACAGACCCTGAAGAATATCTGGAGTATTGAGGAACTGAAGAGTAAGATCCTGGTGACCATTACCCTGATAGCCGTCTATCGCCTCGGTACACACATTGTATTGCCCGGTATCAACCCCAACCTGATCAATACTTCTGCATCCGGTGGTGGTATCCTCGGGTTGATCGATGCTTTTGCCGGTGGTGCCTTCTCACAGGCTTCTATCCTGGCCCTTGGTATCATGCCTTACATCTCTGCTTCGATCTTCATGCAGTTGATGACCATTCTCTATCCGCCATTCCAGAAAATGCAAAAAGAGGGTGAGAGTGGCCGTAAAAAGATCAACCAGTATACCCGCTACCTCACTGTAGCCGTGGCAATACTTCAGGCCAGCGCTTATGTGGCCTACCTGCACCAAACGAACAAAGATGCGATGATCGACGCCTATTCTTCTTTCTTCTGGCTGTCGACCACCGTTATCCTCACTGCCGGTACACTCTTCGTGATGTGGCTGGGTGAGAAAATTACTGATAAAGGTCTGGGTAACGGTAGCTCCGTGATCATCATGGTAGGTATCCTTGCCCGTCTCCCGCAGTCTATTATGCAGGAGTGGACAGCGAAAACAACTGGCGGCAGCGGCCGTGGTTTGTTGCTGTTCGTGATCGAAATCGCCGTACTGGTAGCTATCATCATGGGCCTGATCATCCTGATCCAGGGTGTACGTAAAATACCGGTTCAATACGCTAAGCAGATTGTCGGTAACCGCCAGTTTGGTGGCGCCCGCCAGTTCCTGCCTATTAAAGTGAACAGTGCTGGTGTAATGCCGATCATCTTCGCCCAGGCGATCATGTTCCTGCCCACCTTGTTGTCCAACTTCGACTCTACCCGTGGTTTAGCCAAGATCTTCGGTGATCATAGCAACTTCTGGTATATGTTGATCTATGCAGTCATGGTAATTGGTTTTACCTTCCTGTATACTGCCTTGATCTTCAACCCCAAGCAAATCGCTGATGACCTGAAACGCAACAACGGTTTCATTCCTGGTGTAAAACCAGGACAGCCCACAGCCGATTATATTGGTGCAGTTATGGACAAGATCACCCTCCCCGGCGCTGTATTACTCGCTGTAGTGGGTATTCTGCCAGGTTTTGCACAACGTCTAGGTATACAGCAACAATTCTCTTCCTTCTTCGGTGGTACATCGCTGCTGATCATGGTGGGAGTAATTCTGGATACCTTGCAACAAATTGAAACTCAACTTTTGATGCGTCAATACGATGGTTTGATGAAGAGCGGACGCGTACAAGGTCGCCAGACAGTATCGCCTGCCTCCTTGTAAGAAAATCATTATAGAACTTTAAAACCTGGCAGCTGTTATATAGCTGTCAGGTTTTGTTTTAAAAATAAGATACTAAAGAACATGGTTCATCTCAAGAATGCGGCAGAAATAGAGCTTATGCGCATTAGTGCGACATTGGTAAGCGCTACACTGACCGAAATTGCCAAGGTACTTCGTCCCGGTATTAATACCCTCTCGCTCGACAAAACGATCGGCGAGATGATCCGAGACCACGGCGGTATACCTTCTTTCCTCAATTTTCATGGCTATCCCTATAACTCCTGTATTTCGGTCAATGACGTCGTAGTACACGGCTTTCCCAATAACCGGGAGCTAAAAGACGGGGATATCATCTCTGTAGATATCGGTATCATCAAGAATGGCTGGCATGGCGACCACGCCTATACATTTGCTATCGGCGATGTAAAACCAGAAGTGCTTCAGCTGATCCGTGTGACAAAGGAGTCCTTGTATAAAGGCATTGAGAAAGCCACTGCCGGCAACCGGATTGGTGATATCGGCTCTGCTATCCAGGACCATACTGAAAAGAAATATGGTTATGGTGTGGTGCGGGAACTGGTAGGTCATGGCTTAGGCAAGAGCCTGCACGAAGATCCTCAGGTGCCCAATTATGGTAAAAGAGGTGGTGGTGCCAAATTGAAGGAAGGCATGGTGTTGGCCATCGAACCGATGATCAATATGGGTAAGAAGGATGTTTATACAGAATCCGATGGCTGGACAGTGCGGACGATCGATGGTACGCCTTCTGTGCATTTTGAGCATGATGTGGCCGTCATGAAGAACAAGGCAGATATATTATCCGACTATAGCATCATTGAAGCTGCTGAGAAGGCCAACCCGAACCTGATTGCCGAACAACCAGCACTGGTCGGCTAATTGGCGGATATCGACTCAAGACAACTCATTAAAACCCTCTTAGCGGAGGGTTTTCTTTTACCGGAACGACAACAACATGAAGGCTGAAAAAAAGACAAGATTGGTAGTAATAGGAGGGGGGGCTGCGGGTTTTTTCTGCGCTGTCAATGCCGCCCGCCTGTTGCCCGGACTGGAAGTGATCATCCTGGAGAAAACAACCAAGATCTTATCGAAAGTGAAGATATCGGGCGGTGGACGCTGTAATGTGACCCATGCCTGTTTCTCTATTGCCGATATGGTCAAGCGCTATCCAAGAGGAGCCAATTTTCTGAAGAAGTCTTTTCATCATTTTTTCACTACTGATACGATCGGCTGGTTTCAATCCCGTGGCGTGGTACTCAAAACGGAAGACGACGGTCGTATGTTTCCCGCAACAGACAGGTCGCAAACCATTATCGATTGCCTCTTACGTGATGTGAACCGATATGGTGTGGAAGTGAGCATGGCGACTGAGGTGAAGGCTATCGGGGCTGATAAAGCAGGTGGTTTTGTGTTGGGGCTGGCGGGTGAGCGGGAGCTGAAAGCTGATTATGTATGCGTGGCTTGCGGGGGTTATCCCAAATCGGTGATGTTCGACTGGTTGGTGCAATCGGGGCATAGCATCGAAACGCCGGTACCATCGTTGTTTACTTTCAATATGCCTGGTAATCCTATTACGCAACTCATGGGGGTTGCTGTACCAGATACACAGGTAAAGATCGTGGGAAGCAAATTGAGTTCGAACGGACCTTTACTGATCACGCATTGGGGGCTGAGTGGTCCGGCAGTATTGCGATTGTCGGCCTGGGGCGCACGTGAGTTGGCGAATGAGCAATATAAGTTTTCCATTATGGTGAACTGGGTACCTGCTTTTCATGAGAATAGCTTACGGGAGCATATACAATCTCTGCGTTTTGAGCTGGCTACGCAGAAGATCGTTAACCGAAATCCCTTTCAGCTACCCCAACGTTTGTGGGATTACCTGCTTGAACAAAGTGGCATCAATGGTCAAATTCGCTGGGCCGATCTTCCCGCAAAAGAGCAGCATAAACTGATCAAAATGTTGTGCGCGCAGGAGTTTGAGGTACAGGGCAAAACGACCTTCAAGGAGGAGTTTGTAACAGCTGGTGGTATTCGTTTGAACGAGGTGGATGCCAGCAGTATGGAAAGCAAATTGTTACCGGGTTTATTTTTCGCGGGAGAGATCCTCGATGTGGATGGGATTACCGGCGGGTTCAATTTTCAACATGCCTGGACCAGTGGCTATATTGCCGCTGTGAGCATTGCCAAACGAGAAGGCGTGGAAGTTGCCTGACGGTTGGTGGGCTCCGAAGCTGCCCGCGCAGGTTCAAAAAGAAAGTTTGGCGGGATTGCCGCCAAACTCCGGAGAAAAAAGCTTTTATGCTGGTTGTTGCCCTACCAATCTTCTGTGGTAGTTGATCTGGCCAATGTGGTAGTTCAGGTGCGAAAGCAGGTACACCAGGAAATACTCTGTATTGACCATTTCGCCATTGATCGGCAGCGGATAGTTGTTGTCAAGCTGGCGTTTGCTTACCTGCTCGAGCGTGTCCTTCACGGCTTTTCTCGCTTCTTCGATCTCGTTGAGCAGTTTGCCCTTTACGATATTCTTCACTTTGAATTCCGCTTCGCGGTTGCGCACATATCCTGAATCATTCAGTACGGAGCCGAGGAAATGCTGAAGATTTCCGGTAAGGTGCAGGCAAAGGTTTCCACCACTGTTGTTGATTCCTTCCTTCACCAACCACATGCTGGCGTCGTCGGGATACGCATTCATTTCTTCTGTCAATTTGTTAAGGCCTTCCTCAAATAGCTGGATTAAAACCGGTGTGATCATTGTTGACGGTTGGTATAAAAAGGTTTCAAAAATAGCAGAAAACTGGTTGCTGTGAAATGTTTTGCAGAAAAATAATAATTGTCGATATCGTAACTACGGTTTGCAAGGGTGGCTGATGACGGGGCAGCCGCGGGCAAAGTTATCCGGTTTTTGTGCTCTGCCTGCAAAAGATTGCCGTTGAACCCTTTAATAGGCCAAAAAATCGCTAAAAACCCGCGCCCATTCAGCATTTTGGCGTATATTTGCAGCCCCGGAATCAAAACCCTCCGGGATTCTATCATGTTTCAAAATTTAATTGTTAAACAACTAAACGCTGATGCACAGGAGTCTTCTTCTGCACCTGCTGAAGAGGCTACAGCGACACCAACTGCACCTGTAGAAGCGGCACCTGCTAAAGCAGTGTACGTGGAAGAAGATAAAGGTGCACACGATGATTTCGACTGGAGCATCGACAAACGTAACGTAGCTACTTACAGCAAAGAAGAAAAGTTGAAGTATGATGCTGTGTACGAAGGCACTTTCAAAGCAGTTACCGATGGTGAACTGGTGAAAGGTCTGGTGGTTGCCATGACAAAAACTGACGTGGTGATCAACATTGGTTTCAAGAGCGACGGTCTGGTTTCCCTCAACGAATTCCGTGATCTCACCAACCTGAAAACAGGTGATGAGGTAGAAGTGATGGTTGTTGAGAAGGAAGACCGGGATGGTCACCTGAACCTCAGCCGCAAACAAGCGCGTATCACACGTGCCTGGGAGCGCATCGTGGAAGTACACAAGACTGGCGAAGTTATCACTGGTACTGTTACTTCTAAAACAAAAGGTGGTCTTATCGTTGATGTGTTTGGTATGGAAACGTTCCTGCCAGGTTCTCAGATCGACGTGAAGCCTGTAACTGATTACGATCAGTTTGTAGGTAAGACCATGGAGTTCAAGGTAGTGAAGATCAACGAAGCTATCAAGAATGCTGTAGTATCACACAAGGCACTGATCGAGAGCGATATCGAAGCACAACGTGCAGAGATCATGAGCAAACTCGAAAGAGGTCAGGTGTTGGAAGGTACTATCAAGAATATCACCGATTTCGGTGCGTTCATGGACCTTGGTGGTCTGGACGGTCTGCTGTATATCACCGATATCAGCTGGGGTCGTATCAGCCATCCGAGCGAAGTGCTGAAGCTGGATCAAAAGCTGAAAGTGGTGGTACTGGATTTCGACGACGAGAAGAAACGTATCAGCCTTGGTCTGAAGCAATTGACTCCTCACCCATGGGATATCCTGCCAGAAAATGTGCATGAAGGTTCTGTAGTGAAGGGTAAAGTAGTTAACATCGAAGATTACGGTGCGTTCCTGGAAATCATGCCAGGCGTAGAAGGTCTGGTTCACGTAAGTGAGATCACCTGGGCTAATACTCCGATCAATGCGAAGGAATTTTTCAAATTGGGCGATGAGTACGAAGCTAAGATCGTAACCCTCGACAAGGGAAGCCGCAAAATGAGCTTGTCTATCAAGCAAATGAGCGAAGATCCCTGGAGCACCATCGAAACCAAGTTCCCTGAAGGAAGCCGTCATACCGGTCTGGTGAAGAACATCACGCCTTACGGTGTGTTTGTTGAACTGGCTCCTGGTATCGGTGGTATGATCCACATCAGTGACCTGAGCTGGCTGAAACGCTTCAACCATCCTTCCGAGTACACGAAAGTTGGTAGCAACATCGACGTAGTGATCCTTGGTATCGATAAAGAAAACCGCAAGCTCCAACTCGGACACAAACAACTGGAAGAAGATCCCTGGAATGCACTGCAAGACACATTCGCTGTGGGTTCAGTGCACGAAGGAACTGTTATCCGTCGTGATGACAAGGGTGGTATCGTTCAGTTGCCTTACGGTCTGGAAGGATTTGCGCCTAACCGTCACCTGAGCAAGGAAGATGGTAAGAGCATGGGTGCTGATGAAACTGCACAATTCATGGTGATCGAATTCGATCGCAATGAAAAACGCATCGTTGTATCGCACACACGCATCTGGGAACAATCTAAGATCGAAGAGAAGGAAGCTGCCCGTAAGGAAGCTCGCACAGAAGCCGACAAGACCAAGAAGGCTGTGAAGAACATCCAGGGTAAAGTAGAGAAAGCTACCTTAGGTGATCTGGGTGCTTTGGCTGAGATCAAAGAAAAGCTGAAGCAAGAAGAGAAGCAAGGTGGTGAGACTAAAGAGTAATTGAATCATTTCAATACCTTATAGCAAAGCGTCCCGGTTTATCCGGGACGCTTTGCTATTAGTGTGCCCAGCATGATCTTAAACTTGGAGGTGGGAGTCCTCTACGGGCCTTGATAGTGGGAACCGTTAGCCAATGGCAAGGGTGTCCACCGCGAGGTGGAATCTGGAGGAAGCCTGCGGCAAAGTCCCGGTCCGACGAACAGAAACTGTATACAAGGCATCAAGAGGTGGACAAGGCTGCTAAGCAAGCTAAAGTCCTAAACTATCCGGACCTGTTTGATGTAAATACAGCGGACACATGGGATGAAAGTGTACGGTCTTACCTGGGGATATCTGCCCAACTGCTGCCGGCGGGAGACGCGTATCCTAAAGGGGCAATGAATATCAGAGATGGTATATCAGGTTTGGCAGAAGTCAGC
>NZ_JARKMX010000004.1 GCF_029360705.1 Paraflavitalea pollutisoli
GTACAGTACTTCAGACTGAACGAGGCAAAGAGCGTATATGTCGAACTTGATAAGTGGGTTCGCTGCCGCCTTCGACAATGCTACTGGAAACAATGGAAGCTGCCGTCGACCCGGGTGAAAAAGCTCGTCAGTTTGGGGACGCCCGACTGGCAGGCTTATCAATGGGGCAATAGTCGTAAAGGCTATTGGCGGCTGAGTCACAGTCCTATCCTGAAACGGGCACTGAACAGCTCTTTACTCAAAAGAGAAGGGTACCTATCCCTTACGGAATTAAGTACCCTTCCAACGTTTTTATTCTGATGTGCCGCCGTATACGGGTCCGTACGTACGGTGGCTGGAGGGGACGGCGCGGCAGAAACCGCGCCTCCTACTCACTTATGATCAGGCTTGGATTATTGACCCATGCCTTGCATTCCATTTTGCATGCCTTCCGATTCGCCCTTCATGTTCTTGCGTTTGAACAGGCCGATATCGAATTTACCGAAGCGGTAGCTGAAGTTAACACGTACCACCTGGGGATCTCTTCTTCTCCAATCCCACTGCGTGAAGCCTTCTGACTCGGAGAACGAATAGAATCGACGCGTACGGAAGATATCGTTCCAGTTAACGGAAACAGTGGCTGTATTCTTCCACAGGGTGAACTCTTTGCGCAGGCCCAGATCGGCACCATAGTTGGCATCGATAAAACCTTGTGTAGAAGAGGGGGCTGCTCCCATGAAGCCGCCGCCACCACCGCCGCCGCCGCGACCACCACCGCCGCCACCACCACTGTTGCTGGTGCTGACAGGTAAGGCGCTCTTGCTGATGTAGTCACCGCTCAGCTGGATGCTGTAGCCTTTACCCAGTTTAAACGTGTTGTTGATCTTGGCTGACCAGCTGGTACGCTCGTTGTCGAGCTGTTGCATCGCTTCGTCGCCATTGATCTTGGAGTAATACACGTTGGTGCTGAAGTTCATATCCCACCACTTGGTCCAGTTGTTACGGAACACCAGTTCCAAACCGCCGGCAAACGCTTCATTCGCATTGATCCAGCTGGTTACGAAAGCAGAGTCGGTATTGAACTTTTCCCAATATTGGTAGCGGGCAATCAGGTTTTCAGTGTATTTACCGAAGATGGTGGCCAGGAAGGTATTGTTCTTGGCTCCGTAGGTCTTCTGGTACGACAGTTCGAGTGAGTGCGTAAACTCCGGTACCAGGTTGGGGTTACCCGTCTGGTAGCTCAATTGGTTCGATACGTCGTAGTTGGGCATCAACTGGAAGAAGTTGGGCCTGTTTACCCGACGGGAGTAATTGACCTGGAGATCCTGCTTGTTTTCGAAGTTACGTGTGATGAATACGCTGGGGAACAGGCTGATGGGGAAACTGTTGGAGTATTCGCCCTTACCTTGTTGTATACCATCGTAGCTGGAGCTCTCTGCACGCAACCCTAACTGGTAGCTCCATTTATCCTTTACCTTCTGGGAGAAGGTAGCGTAACCGGCATATACGTAATCGGTATACTCGAAGTTGTTGCTGAAGTCGGGGTTCTTGATGCCGTTGTAGGCAATGTCCTGCAAGCTTTCCGATTTGCGGATCTGCGCACGCAGACCTGCTTCCCATTTCATGTTCTCGGTGATGGGCTGTACGAAGTCGGTCTGGGCAACGATAAAGCTGTTCTTACCCTTACCGATCGAGTTCTGCACCAGTCCACCGGGCTTGGCAATCGTTTGATCGCGGTCGAGGTAATAGTTGTTGAAGATATTGCTCTCGTTGTCGTTCTTGCTCAGGTTGTAGTTGACATCGGCCGTCCACTCCTGGCCAGCGCGGGCAAACAAGCGCTTATAGCTCAATTGTGTACCGTAGTTGCGGAAGGTGAATTCACCCAGGCTGTTACGGCTTTGGCTGTAGCTGAAATTACTGAGGGAGTCGACCAGGTAGTCTTCTTCGTTATCGTTCTTGAAATTACCGCGTACCAGCGACTGCGATACCGAGATGGTATTGCGGTTGTCGAGGAAATAATCAAGTCCGAAGCGGCCAAAGGCAAAGGAACCACGGTTGGTTTGGTCATTGTCCTGGCGGGTGAAGATGTTGCGGCGAAGGTCAGTTTGCTCCGACCAGCCCCAGCCTATAGACTTCCGTTGGTTGTACATCGCGTTGGCGAATACGTTTACCTTACCCTGACGAACGTTGATATCGCCACCGGCATTGATGCGGGCGCGGGAATCGATACCGGCGCGGATGCTACCATTGTAACCAGCCTTGCGGTTCTTCTTCAGTACAATGTTGAGGATACCAGCCTGACCACCGCTTGCGTCGTATTTGGCGGAAGGATTGGTGATCATTTCCACGCTCTGGATCGCATCAGCAGGGATCTGGTCGAGGGTGAGGGTAGTGGGTCGGCCATCCACAAAGATCTGTGGAGCCGCATTGCGCAGGGTTACGTTACCATCGATATCTACATTCAAAGAAGGTACGTTGCGCATCACATCCACGGCTGTACCGCCTGCGGAGTTGATGTTCTTCTCCACGTTGAATATTTTACGGTCGATACCCATTTCAATCAGGGGTTTGGAGCCGGTAACGGTCACTTCTGCCATCACCTGGGCGTCCTGCTCCAGCTTGAAATTGCCGAGGTCTTTATCGACCGCGTTCATCGCCTGGCTCATATCGCCCTGGCCAAACTTGAGGTCGAAAGATACTTTCTGATCGATGGTCTTATAACCGATGGCGGTGATCTTGAGCCGGAAATTGCCGAAGATGGGCAGGTTCTCCAGGCTAAAATCTCCGTTGCTGCGGGTCAGCATACCGCTTACGATAGAATCTTTGGGTTTTTTAGTAGCAGCGTCCATTTTGGTCATGATCAACTGCACGGAGGCTGCTTCAATCCCTTTATTGGTTTTAGCGTCCTGGATACGACCATAAAAGTGGCCGATACTGGGAACGCCGCCACCGCCTGGCCGGCCGCCACCTGGCGCGCCTCCTCCGGGGAATTGGGCTATGCTACTACTGCACAGAACAGCACATACAACAAATAATAGAAGACTTCTCATACCTGTGGTTAATTATAATTGTAGGGATTAGACGCAAAAGTGGAATAGAACCTGTGACACGGTTATGACATTGTGATGAGTGGCAAAAAGCCTAATAAGTGACCGTCGCCATGACAATGCCGAGTTGGGCCAGACCGATGATCAGCCCCAGGCCGGCCGCAAGTGCGGCAGCTTTGTTGAGGTCGGCGCCTATGGCCTGATAGGCAGCAATTTGTATACTTTCGGAGGTGAAACTACCGACCTTGTCGATAATCACCTGTGCGAGGTCGAGGTCCTGTTGCAGGTTGCCCACATAACTTTTCATCACGGCCGGGAAGATGGTTTCCAGTTCTTTAAGGAATATCTCCTTCAATTGACCAATGGTACGTTCGCCAATAAAAGTGCTGATGACCGGGAACGCTTTGGGAAGACCCTGGCGCAGGAAGTCATCGACATGTACCTCCACCTGGGGCATTATTTTCTGGAGACTTTCGGGGTTGGCCACTTTTTGTTCGAGCAGGCCGGAGGCAAACAATTCCTGGCTGATCTGCCTGGCGATGGTGGCCGTCCACTGGTGACGACGTTTGGGTAAGATCCACGAAAAGAAGAGCCTGGCTGCCAGGTGAATCGTTAGCCAGCCGATGAGGGCTGAGAGAATGGGGATCATTAACCACCAGGGGCTCATAGACTGCTTTTATAAAATGAAGGCGCAAGGTACAGCTATTTTTGGCTTTCGTAGCTGTATCCTGCGCCCCTGGTTGATTTCGGTTTATGATCAGTTAAAAGTGACCACTTTGGCGCTCAAAGATGCGACGAGTGCTTTTAAAGCGGCCGTGCCACCCGCATTGGGCCGCGGTGCATAGGTACTTTTCACTTTGTGGTTGGCATCGAGTAATACGTACCGGGGAATGAATTCGTGGTTCAGGAACTGGTAGAAGGGGGTTGCCTTACCTGTATTGAGCAGGAATTGATCGTTTGTGATGGTATCCTGTGCGGCAGCCGTTTTCCAGGCTGCAGCATTCTTATCGATAGATATATACAAATAGGCTACGCTTTTTTCCTTCAGGTAGGTTTTTGCTTCGGCCGATTGGGAAATATCTTCCCGGCAGGGAACGCACCAGCTCGCCCAGAGGTCGAGGTACACGGCTTTGCCGGCGTATTGTTGCAGGAGGGTACGCAGACTTGTTTCCTGTCCGCCTGTATAAGAAGTGAGGAAAGTTTGATCGAGTACTGCGTCGGGCAACGGTTTGCCGAGGACACGGTAATCAAGGGCTGTTTTGCTGATATAGGCCACATATACGGAGTCTTTCACCTGCTTTTGCGCAGTGACAAACAGCTTTTCCAAGGCAGGTTTATCGGCTGGCAGTTGCTTTTGTGCATAGACGCCCGTCAGGTTGGACAATACATGGTCGAGGGTTTTGCCGGATAATAGCTTTTGGGCATTCGCTGCCAGGCGGCTGATCGTCCAGGCGGTATCACGCCGGTAGCGGAAGATATATTTGGCCAGCGAGGCGTTTTGATAACTGCTGACGTTTGCCAGTAGGTCGCTGTTGAAGAGGAATTGATCTGCCTCCCGGGTGTACGTGGCAAAGGGGAAATCGGCGGGCAAACCGGGTAAGATGGCATAGGTAAGGCGAACGTATTCGTAGTCGATCCAGGCTTTTGCCAGCTGTTGAACGGTGGCTTTCGGCTTTTGGGGCTGCCAATACTGAGTGAGTGAATCAAGCGCAGCGGTCCGCCAGGCATTGAGCGCATTTTGGTAAACATGCGGATCGTTGTACCGACTGTAAGTGGGCAGTAAACGATTGGCAGTAAGGCCCGATACCAGGGCGAAGGACTGCCAGTTGATGGCGTTGCGGCCCTCGAAATGTACTGTACTGGTGGGGCCAGTACCAGTGATCCTGCAGGTGATGCTATCACCAGGCGTCACATACACCATCCAGTTGTTGTGGCCCGATACAATGAATTGTACAAAGCCGGGTGTTTGTTGGGCGAAGGCGAGGTCGATGCGGCCATCGTGCACGGCTGCATCTGTAATTTGTTCTGGTCGCATTTGGGTGAGGAATAAGATGGGCTTGGCGATGGCTACAGTATGGATGCCTTCGGGCACGATGCAGGTGATCTTTACGGAGTCTACCTGGGTGCGGGTGAGTTGGTTATTCTGTGAATCGGGTGCCAAAGCAGCACTGGTCGACGGCTGTTTTTCACCTTCGGCAGCCTGGGATAAAATTGGCCATGTACTTAATAGAGCGCCTAACGCGATGCAAGTCAACGTTTTCATAGTGTGTTTGAGTTATGGCTGTAAAACTAAGAATTTAGTTATAATTATAACTAAGAAGTTAGTTAAAGAAGGGATTAATTTATTGTTGGGGGCGTGGCAGCAGTAGAAAATAAAAAAGCGTCCAGACTTCCATCTGAACGCTTTTTTGGGGTAACCAACCGGGGTCGAACCGGCGACCTTCTGAACCACAATCAGACGCTCTAACCAACTGAGCTATGGCTACCGTAATTGGGAGTGCAAATGTAAAGCAAATATCATTTCCTCCAAAAAAACAGCGCCCTATTTTTTAATGATTGCCAATTTTTTATGCACAAAGTCGGATGATCGTCTCTCATGGCTGATCGGTAGGTGAGGGCGCGCGGGAAATTGATGGGAGTTTGTTATCAACGATCTCCATGACCACCAGCGGATGTCCATTTTGTACGGCAGGTAATTAGCCCTTGTACCATCTATCCTGCTGGTTTTCCCGATCCTCCTGATATTCGGATTTTCAGGCAAAACCGATTGTTAATATTCAATTTAGCTCGCAACAACCCAGCTTAATTATCGTTATTTTTGGTAGCAATGACTAAAGTATTACGTTATATGGTAAAAAAGAAAAACCTGCCCATTGTGCTGATCATATTGGGTGCCGGACTGTTTGTCGCTTTCCGGTCGCTCGGTATTGGTGGTGGAGGGGGTAATCCGCCCGCTACGAAGTATGAAAAGATCCTACGCAACGTCGGCGAAATGCTTTCCGAGATTCACTATAGCCCTAAGAAGATCGATGACAATTTCTCCAAAGAAGTATTCAAGAAGTTCCTGGTCAACCGGTATGTAGACGAATCCAAGAACATCCTCCTGCAATCGGATATTCAGCAGCTGAAGAAATACGAAACCAAGATCGACAACGAGATCCTGGGTGAGCCCGTGCAATTTGTGCCTGCTGTCTCTGAGATCCTCAAAAAGCGTATTCCTGAAACGGAAGCGCTTTACAAAGAACTTCTGAGCAAGCCATTCGAATTCACCAAAGACGAGTCTGTCAACCTTAATACAGAAACGTTGGATTGGCCGAAGAATGAGGCCGAGCGCAAAGAACTCTGGCGCAAACGCCTGAAGTATTATGTACTCGACCGTTATTCGGACCTGATCGATGCCCGCGACAATGCCAAAGGCAAAGACAGTGTAAAAGCCAAGACCGATGCGGAATTGGAAAAAGAAGCACGCGACCGCGTACTCAAGATCATGGACCGCACGTACGAGCGCCTCAAGCTGAAGATCTCCGAGGATGATCGTTTCAACGAATTCGTGAAGACGATCACCGAGTCGATGGATCCCCATACTACGTTCTTCCCACCCGTCGACAAGCGTTATTTCGACGAGCAGATGAGCGGTACCTTTTTCGGTATCGGTGCTTCACTGATCGAATCGGATGGTGGTATCAAGATCGCTACGCTGGTGACGGGCAGTCCGGCCTGGAAATCGGGTCAGATCGCTGTAGGCGACCTTATCCTGAAGGTGGCACAAGGCTCCGCCGAGCCCACCGACCTGGCTGGCTTCTTCGTAGAGGATGCCGTGAAAGTGATTCGTGGTAAACAAGGTACGGAAGTACGCCTCACGCTGAAAAAAGCCGATGGTTCCGTGAAGGTGGTAACCCTCATCCGCGATAAGATCGTCCAGGACGAAACCTTTGCCCGCAGTGCGATCATCAATACAGTAAAAGGCAAGATCGGTTTCATCTACCTGCCCGAGTTTTATGCTGATTTCGAGAACCCGAAAGGTCCCCGTTGTGCGGAAGACGTTCGCAAAGAGATCATCAAATTGAAGGAACAAAAGGTAGATGGCATCGTGATGGACCTGCGCAACAACGGCGGTGGTTCTCTTTTCGATGTAGTACAAATGGTGGGTTTCTTCATCGAAGGTGGCCCTATTGTACAGGTGAAAGACCGGGAAGGCAAACCTACCATCTACCAAGACCGCGATAAATCGGTATTATACGATGGTCCGCTGGCTGTTATGGTCAACGAGTTCAGTGCTTCTGCCTCCGAGATCTTTGCCGCAGCGATCCAGGATTACGACCGTGGTATCATCATCGGTAGCACCACTACTTATGGTAAGGGTACTGTACAACGCAATATTGGTCTGGATAAAACATTGGGTATGCTCAATCCCAACAGCGAACTGGGTACTGTAAAGCTGACCCTGCAGAAGTTTTACCGCATCAATGGTGGTTCTACCCAGCTGCGTGGCGTTAGCTCCGATATCACTCTGCCTGATCTGGCAGAGTACTCCAAGCTCCGCGAAAAGGACAACCCCGACGCATTGCCGTGGGATGAAATTGAGAAAGCCGACTTCAGTCGTTGGAAATACGGCCTGGACCTGGCGCCCATTAAAAAAGCCAGCGACGAGCGTATCAAGACCAATGCTGCCTTTTCACGGATTCAGGCCAATGCAGAATGGTTGTCGAAGCAAAACGATAAAGTATCACCGCTCAGCCTGAAGAAATTCCAGGAAGAGGCCAAACAATCCAAAACCATTGGTAAAGAGATCGACTCGATCAGCAAATCGGCGAAGGAACTCGATGTAGAGGCCCTGAGCGATGACCTGAAGAAGTTTGAGTATGATGCCGGTAAACTGGAGCGTTTCAAAGCCTGGATCAAGAACCTGCGCAACCGCGATATATATCTTGGTGAAGCCGTGAATGTGATCAATGACATGATCATTCAACAGAATGTGGTGTACAACACGGGCGGCGCCAACAAGATCAATTAATCGTATATAATTTAATAGTACAGAACGCTGAATGGCCCCTGCCGTTCAGCGTTCTTTTTTAATATTCACTATTTTTGTCTTCTTACTATCCAACGTTATGACCCTATTAGATCAGTTTAAGCGTATTACGACCTTTGTTTTCGATATGGATGGCGTGTTGACCGACGGCACCGTCTATGTGCTCGATGGGGGGCAGTACCGGCGTATGAACATCAAGGATGGGTTTGCGTTGCAGCTGGCCATCAAAAAGCGGTACCGGGTAGTGGTGATCTCGGGAAGCACCAGCGATCCTGCAGTAGATCGCCTGCACAAGCTAGGCCTGGTAGATATATTTATGGGGGTAAAAGATAAAAAAGCACGGCTGGAGGAATACATGCGGCAGCATGGCCTCCAAGCGGCCGAAGTGTTGATGATGGGCGATGACATTCCCGATTATGAAGTCATGAAGACAGCCGGCCTGGCCTGTGCGCCTGCGGATGCCGTGACGGAGATCAAAGAGGCAGCACATTACATTTCTTTGCACACGGGCGGTATGGGTTGTGTGCGCGATGTGATCGAAAAAGTACTGAAGCTGAACGACCATTGGGACCTTTATACGCATACTGCAAGTATTTAGTACGGGTTTGCTGCCTGGCTACTATCCAATACCGGGGCAAAAAAGATGCTCCTTGCCGGTAAATGCTGGCAATCATTAAATCTCTTGATTATCTTAGTGCCTCATGAAACTTGTGGTCGCATTTTTTCGGTTGATACGCTCGTTGAACCTCGTGTTCATTGCCTTCACCCAGTTGTTGTTTCTGGTTTGCGTGGTCATGCCCGTATTCAGGCAGGCCAATATGCCCTTGCTGATCCCGGTGTACCAGTTCATCTTACTGACCATTGCTTCATTGCTGATCGCGGCAGGGGGCTATATTATCAATGATTATTTTGACCTCAATATCGACCGGGTCAATAAACCGGGCAAACTGGTGGTGGAAAAGGTCATCAAACGTCGCTGGGCCATTTTGTGGCACCTGGTACTTTCCATTGCGGGCATACTGATCAGCACGTTTGTGGCCTGGAAAACACGTGTGTGGTGGCTGGCACCGGCCAATGTGGGGTGCGTGATCGCGCTGTGGTTCTACTCCACGACCTTCAAACGCAAATTACTCAGTGGTAATATCATCATTTCGTTGTTGACGGCGTGGACGGTCATGGTAGTTGGCTTTATGATCCATTACAAGGTGATCAAGTCGCCGGAGGTTCATAGTTTGACGGAAGCCTCGAAGATCATGCGTATTACGTTTCTGTATGCGGGATTTGCTTTTATCATTTCCCTGATCCGGGAAGTGGTCAAAGATATCGAAGACATGGCGGGTGATGAGCGGTATGGCTGCCGCACCATGCCCATTGTGTGGGGCGTCAACGTATCGAAGGTGTTTGCGGCCACCTGGATCATTGTTTTGGTAGCGGCCCTGGTGATCGTACAGGCTTATGTACTTACATTTGCCTGGTGGTGGTCGGCCCTGTATTGTGTAGTACTTATTATCATTCCCCTCCTGGTTATCCTGCGCCGGTTGTACAAAGCCCAGCTGAGCGAGGAGTTTCACCAGGTGAGTAATCATGTGAAGTTTGTCATGCTGACGGGCATCGTGTCGATGATCTTCTTTAAAATCTATTTTACCTGATGGTGCTTCAACGTGTAGTATTGGCCTCGCAATCGCCCCGCCGCAAGCAATTGTTGGAATGGGCCGAGATCCCTTTCGATGTGATCGTACGTTCTACCGATGAAAGTTTTCCGGCCGGCATGCCGGTGGAAACAGTTCCGATACACATCGCCCGCGAGAAAGCGCTGGCTGTACAGCGATGTGACGAGTACCTGAAATACAAGGATAATGCGACGATCATTGCGGCCGATACGGTCGTCGTGCTGGAACAAACCATCATTGGTAAACCGAAAGACCGGGAAGACGCCATCGATATCCTCAGCAGTCTTTCGGGCAAAAGGCACCAGGTGATTACCGGTGTAGTGATCCTCCACGACGGCGACGAAACGGCGTTTGCCGATATTACCGAGGTCTGGTTTCATCCCATTACCACCAGCGAGATCGCTTTCTACGTCGATAAATACCGCCCGTACGATAAAGCAGGCGCGTATGCCATCCAGGAGTGGATCGGTGTTACCGGAATCAAACGGATCAATGGCGATTTCTACAATGTCATGGGCCTGCCGGTAAGCCGTGTGGTACAGGCATTAAAAGCAATATAGCAGTCGGCGCGTTGAGCAGATACTGGTACGAAGCCTGCCCTTGCGGGGATGGTGCATAAATAATCCGGGAAAAATGAGTTCTTCGCAATACGTCCGGAGGATTATTCCGTATATGCTGCAAAAGCCGCTTACCTATGACTGAACGACTGCTCCAGTTTATTTGGCAATTCCAGTATTTCAATAAATCGCAACTCCTGCTTTCCTCCGGTGAGTCCTTTCAGATCTTACATCCCGGCACTTTAAATACCAATCAAGGGCCAGATTTTCTGGCGGCCCGCATACGAATTGGCGACACCACGATCGTTGGCCCCGTAGAGCTGCACATCAAAACTTCCCATTGGTACCGTCACGAACACCAGTATGATCCCAATTATGATAAAGTGATCCTGCATGTAGTGTGGGAGGAAGATCTCGACAGTCGTGCCAGCCCGATTCCGGTGTTGGCATTACAGGAACGTGTGTCCAAATTGTTGTTGCAGCAATACGAAACCTGGATGAACAATCAGTGGTTCATTGCCTGTGGTGAACAGATCGCCGAGGTCAACCCACTGACCTGGTTATCGTGGAATGAACGATTGCTGGTAGAGCGGCTTCAACGTAAATCGGGCTGGGTGATGGATTGCCTGCGGCAAAATAACCAACACTGGGATGAAACCTGCTGGTGGCTGATGGCCCGTAATTTTGGCATGAAAGTGAATGCGGATGTATTTGAGTTGGTAGCACGCAGTATTCCGTTGACCCTACTGGGTAAGTTGCGCGATAAGCCAGATGAATTGGAGGGATTGCTGGCGGGACAGGCCGGTTTATTGGAAAAAGACTTTACTGATGCCTGGCCCCGGCAGTTAAAATATGGATACCAGTTCCAGCAAAAAGCCTATCACCTGCAGCAGGTGCCGCAGGCTTCTGCGTTTCTGCGCATGCGACCGGCGTCGTTCCCGACGCTCCGGCTCTCTCAGTTGGCGATGTTGATCCATCAATCAGGTCATTTGTTCTCGAAATATAAGGAATTAGAATCGATCAAAGATGTTAAAACCCTGCTCGATGTGCAGGCGGCAGCGTATTGGGAGCTGCATTATACTTTTGATCATCTTTCCCCCGCCCGTCCTAAACACCTGGGCGAAAGCATGATCCGCAATGTCATCATCAATACCATCGTGCCCATGGTGTTTGCCTATGGCTACCTCCGGAAAGAGCAGCCTTTCAAAGACAAGGCCCTGCAATGGCTCAACGAATTGCAAGCCGAGGAAAACCAGGTAACCCGTAGTTTCCGCCAGTGCGGCGTGAATGCCACCAATGCTTTCGAATCGCAGGCGCTCCTGGAGCTGAAGGCCCATTATTGCGATCAGAAGCGATGTCTCGACTGTGCGGTGGGGAACGTACTGCTCAAAAAGAATATGACAAGGATGGGAACGGCCACTAAATAGGCAGCAGGCGCATAAGAAAACCCCATTCCGGAATCGTGGGCATTCAGCATGGGGTTTATCAGGTGGCTGTACAGATTTTATGCTGCATCGGTCACCGAATGTCTATTTTACTTACACTTTCAGGGTGATCGTTGCAGGGTTCCAGTTGAACGTCACATTCACGACAATATCCGGGTGAATGCTGTAGATCACCGGGCAGGTATGTGCTGCACGCTCCAGTATTTCCTTTGTTTTTTCGTCTACCACCAGCGTTTCCGGAAAGCTGAAGGTTAAATTGATGCCACTCACCCGGCGCGGATCGGCCGCCATGATCTTCTCACATTCAATCTTCGTATCGGTCAGGTCTACCTCCATATCCCTGGCTTTGATACCCATGATCGTCATCATGCAGGCGCCCAGGGAAGTGGCCAGCAGATCGGTTGGGGAAAAGCGTTCGCCTTTGCCCTGGTTATCTGGTGGTGCATCCGTCTGGATCTGACTGCCTGATTTTAAATGGGAACAAACCGTTCTCAGGTTTCCTTCGTAAACAACAGTAGAGGTCATTATGTGTAATTTTGCCTTAAATTTACGTTGAATAATTAAATCACAGCCGGTGAAGAAACTTGTTTTGTCAATTGTATTAGGACTGATAGCATGTTCAACCTGGGCACAGAACAACCCCGAAGCGAAGTCGCCCACAGCCAGGAAGGATAAAAAAGCGGCCAAAAAAGAGCAGGTAGCCAAACTACTGAAAATGGAAGAGGAGGGAGAGATCATTTTTAACAAACAAAGCATTTTCGGCATCAAATTATCGACCGACGGCTATGGTCTTTCTTACGAATGGGGGCGCTTTAAAAGCAACCGGGTAGCTACTATATTCCAGATAGAATTGAATGAGAAGAAAAGTTCGAAGGAAAAGCGGATCAATAAAACCTACGGTGCCTTCAACGTATCCAGCTATATCTATGGTAAGACCAACAATTTTTACCAGTTGAAATTTGGCATGGGCCAGCAACGGGTGATTGGTGGTAAAGGCAACAAAAATGGCGTAGCAGTGATGGCAGTATATGCTGGTGGTGTTTCGCTGGGCTTCCAGAAACCGTACCTCGTAGATGTCGATAAAAATGGCGAACGTGTTCGCTCCACATACCCCACGATCATCGATTCCAACTACAAGGAGATTGGTGCTGCCGGATTTACGACAGGCTGGAATGAAGTGAAATTCCGTCCCGGAGCCCAGGCCAAAGTAGGGATGCGGTTCGATTTTGGCCGTTTCAATGAAACGGTTAGCGCCGTGGAAGTGGGTGTTGGGGCCGAATATTATCCCCAAAAGGTATCCCAGATGGCCTACAACAAGGAAAAGACGTTTTTCTTCAACGGATATGTCACCCTGCTCCTCGGCAAGCGAAAATGACACCAAAGTGATGTATTTTTGTCGCCGCAGCCACCGGCTGCCGATATTGAACAACTGCTTGCTATAAGTTGTTGATACAGATCACTGAAAGACAAAATATGCAGGAATTACCGATTATTAATACCGTACCCGAAACCGCTAAGATCAAGAAACCCAATTGGCTACGGGTAAAATTACCTACCGGCGAGAATTACAAGCATGTTCGTGGACTGGTGGATACGCATAAGCTGCACACCATCTGTGAGAGTGGCAACTGTCCCAATATGGGAGAGTGTTGGGGAGAAGGTACGGCCACTTTTATGATCCTGGGTAATGTTTGTACCCGCAGCTGTGGATTTTGTGCGGTGGCCACCGGCCGCCCCGAGGCGGTAGACTGGGATGAACCTCAGCGCGTGGCAGAAGCGATTTACCTGATGAAGGTAAAACATGCCGTGGTGACCTCCGTTGACCGCGACGAATTGAAAGACGGCGGCAGCATCATCTGGTACAATACCATCAAAGCGATCAAGTCGCTCAATCCCGCTACCACACTCGAAACCCTCGTGCCTGATTTCAAAGGCCAGCAGGAAAATATACAGCGTATCATAGAAGCAGCGCCGGAAGTGGTGTCGCATAACATCGAAACGGTGGAAAGGCTTACCCGCCAGGTACGTATCCAGGCTAAATACCGCCGCAGCATGGATGTCTTGAAAGTGTTGAAAGAAGGTGGCATGCGTACCAAAAGCGGTATCATGCTGGGGCTGGGTGAAGAAAAAGAAGAAGTACTGCAAACCCTGCGTGACCTGCGCAACAGCGGTGTAGATGTGGTGACCATCGGTCAATACCTGCAACCTACCCGTAAGCACCTGCCGGTACAACGGTTTGTACATCCCGATGAGTTTGCTGCTTTCCGGGAGGCTGGTTATGAAATGGGTTTTGATTATGTTGAAAGTGGTCCTTTGGTACGTTCCTCTTACCACAGCGATAAGCACGTGATACCCGGTTATGGCGTCTCTACCTGGAAGCTGCAAAAGCAACAGGTGCTGGCCTAGTATTCGATCAACACATTATAAGATCCTTTTGAAAAAGAAATTATTGCTCGGGAGCATACTCATATTGGCGTATGCTCCTTTTTCTTGGGCGCAACTCAATTGGCGGCGGGTAGATAGTGGATTTGGCAGATTGCCATCGGGCCTGCAGATCTATAAGACGACCGACTCGCTCAATGGTCGCCCCTTTGTCGCCTATTGTATTGTGGCCAACCTGAAAGACCGTAAACTGGAATTTACCACACAGGTAGGAGAGGGACAACGGTATACACCCAGTCAATTCTATGAAAAGGAAAAGCAACCGCTGCTCGTCATGAACGGCACCTTCTTCTCCTTTGCCACCAATCAAAACCTGAATGCGGTGATGCGCGACGGCAAGCTGGTAGCCTACAATCAGCCGGCCATGCAGCAAAAAGGCACCGATTCCTTTTATTATCCTACCCGCAGTGCCTTTGGAATCACGAAGCATCGCGGTGCCGATGTAGCCTGGTTGTTTACCGATACGGCCCAACGTTGGCCATATGCCTTCCAGGAGCGGCCTATCCTGGCAAAAGGCACCAATCCCGATCCATCGTTTGCGGACCTCAATACCCTCGATCAGTGGCGTTGGTGGAAAATGCAAACCGCTATCGGCGGTGGACCTGTATTGGTAAAAGATGGGTTGGTACGGGTGACGAATGAAGCGGAGCAGATGTTCGTGAATGGAGAAAAAGACCTGCATCCGCGTACGGCCATGGGCTATACAGCCAAGCGCCAGCTGATCATATTAGTGGTGCAGGGACGATTTCCGGGAGTTGCTGAAGGGGTAACGCTGGCCGAAGAAGCCAAAATACTGGCAGACCTGGGTTGTGTGGAAGCCTTGAACCTCGATGGCGGCGGCAGCAGCTGTGTACTGGTCAATGGCAAGGAAACCATCCAGCCGTCCGACAAAACAGGGCAACGATCCGTGCCGGGTGTGTTCATTATTCGTGAGCAACCGAAAAAGAAAAAGAAATAATTAGAGCAAGTTACTGGCGGGTGAATACCCTCGTTTCCCCGCTGACGAATTGAGAGGGTCTGGGCTGTCCCGGAGGAGGCAGGGCCATCTTGATCCTGCCATCGCGCAGGTAAGTAAATAACCCCAGGGAGCGTTCTACTTCTACCTGCTTTTGTTTCTCAATACGGATGGTAATGACGTCGATGGTAAAGAAGTTGTTTAGCCGCCCTACTTTGTAACGCCAGAAAGTCTTGCCTTCCGACTGTTCACCAGGATGGCCGCCTATTTCCGGCTCATCGGTCTGGATGAATGACAAAAATCCATCCTTAAAAAAGATGAAACCCTTTTTATCCTTTTCGAGCATCGAACGCCAGGTACCAGTAAGGTCGGTACTATCACGTTGTCCGTAAACAAACGCACTGATGATCAAAGAGGCGAACAGGATAAAAGAGGATTTCATATATAAAGCAGTTGTGTAAATACAACGTTAAGCCAAGCTGGTCTTCATCTCCCAAACCAACGCACTGGCGCCCAGGATCGCGGCGTCAGCTTCCTTCAGTTCAGAGAAAAGCAGTTTGATCTTGTTCTGGAAAATAGGCAGCATGTTCTTTTCCATGGTCTCCTGCGTTGGCTTCAGGATCAGGTCGCCCGCCTTGGTCATCCCGCCAAACAGGATGATGGCCTCGGGAGACGAGAACATGACGAAATTGGCCAAGGCCAATCCGAGTACCTTACCGGTAAACTCATATACTTCCTGTGCCAGTTTATCGCCTTCTATCGCGCAGTCATATACTACACGGCTATCGATGGCTTCTTTGGCATAATTGCGCAACAGGCTGTCGCGCTGAGGTGCTTTATCGAGGAATTCAAGCGCAGTCAATGCTACACCCGTAGCCGAAGCATACGCTTCGAGCGAGCCGTGCAGTCCAGTGCCCTTGTGTAAACGTCCGTCAGGAATGATCGTGGTATGCCCCAGTTCACCGGCAAAGCCATCGTGACCATAGATCAGCTGACCGTTGGCAACGATACCACTACCTACACCCGTACCGAGTGTGATCATGATGAAATCCTTCATGCCGCGTGCTACGCCATACATCATTTCGCCGACCGCAGCTGCGTTGGCGTCATTGGTCAGAGAAGCGGGTACACCAAATTTGTCGGTAACCAGTTGCGTCAGGTGGATCACTCCTTTCCAGGGCAGGTTGGGAGCGTACTCGATGGTACCATTGTAATAGTTGCCATTGGGCGCGCCGATACCGATGCCTTTGATCACGTCGATACCGCCTACTTCCTTGATGGCAGGCATCAGGGCTTCGTACAACTCGTCGATATAGTCATTGACGTTATTATGCTTCCTGGTAGAAATGGCACCCCGGTATGAGATGTCACCACGATGATCTACGATGCCGAATACGGTATTGGTACCACCAATGTCGATGCCGATTGCAAGCTCTTGCTTTTGACTGATTGCCATGAGTTTATATTCTAAAAAAAGGTCCCGCTTGGGAGCGGGACGCAATGTACAAATTATTTCTGTTGATTAGTGGCCTCCGGAGCCTTCCAGTTTGTCGTAGTCGATGCCCTGTGTTTTCAGGATCGATTTCGCTTTGATCGCATAGAAAGCGAGGTAGGCGAAACACAGTACACCTACGATGAACGAAGCCTGAATGCCGATCACACCAGGACCTGCCAGCCAGCCTTGCAACAAGCTCAGGATACCACCGCCCATGATCATCATGATGAGGTAGCTCGAGCCGGCGTTGGTATGGCGGCCCAATCCCGCAATGGCCAGCGTAAAGATACAAGGCCAGAGGGTAGAGCAGAACAGACCCACGCTGGTGAAGGCATACACACTGATCATACCATCGGAGAACATACCGATCAGCAACGCAGCGATGCCAAAGGACGACAGGATCAGCAACTGGCGGGCCGGGTTGCCCTTGCTCAGCAGGTCGGCGATGATGAGCGCCAGGATGATGACGGGATAGATATAGAAAGGGGTAATGTCGTGATTGGCGATCACATTGATCAGCAGGAACACGCCGAATGCCAGGTAAGGCATCACGAAACGCAGGATCGATTTAACACCACTGCTCAGGTTGAAGGCACCTACCGAGGCCGTCCAGCGACCCATCATCAGGCTCGCCCAGTACAGGGATACATAAGGAGCTACCTTCTCAGCCGTGAAGGGCAGGCCTTCCGGCGTCTTCAGGTGTTCTTCCATAAACTGGGGCAGGTTGGCGGCAGTAGCCACTTCCACACCGACATACACGAAAATGCCGATCATACCCAACACGAGTTGCGGGTAATTCATCGGGCTTTTGCGGGGCAGGGTAGCGGCATAGTCCGTTAAAGAAGCGTCTTTGGGTGCTTCTTCTACGCTATCGATCTTATTGGGAACCGAGGAGAATTTAAAAATGAGGGCTACGATCACAAAAGCCGCACCCAATACGAGGTAAGGTATTTTTACAGCACCGATATCGGCCACGGTATTTTTGCTGGTAACCGATCCGAAGATCGCAAAGCTCACCAGTACGGGACCCAGGGTGGTGCCAAAATTATTTACACCACCGGCCAGGCTAAGTCGTTGGGCACCCGTTTTGGGATCGCCCATCACAATGGCCAGGGGGTTGGCGGCTGTTTGTTGCAGGGAGAAACCGAGGCCCACAATGAACAGGCCCGAGATCATCAGCGGAAAGGATTCACTTTCGGCTGCCGGGTAAAACAACAGGGTACCCAATGCCGAAATGATCAGACCAATGGCAATACCATTCTTATAACCAATCTTATTCAGTAAGTCGCCACCCACAGCCTTGCTCCAGCCCACATAGATCAGGGAACCTACTGTATAAGCCACATAAAAGGCGAAAGCGACCATTTGCGCCTGCCAGGGCTCCAGATGCAGTTTTTCGCGAAACACAGGGATCAGGATATCATTGCTGGCAGCAACAAATCCCCAGAAGAAGAAAACCGAGACCAGTACTCCGAACTGGGACCATTTGGTGGGTTTAGACATGCAATACCGTTTTAGCTAATTTGATTAAAATTGGTTAAAAGTAAATGTTTTTTGCTTTGACAGCTAGGGTGGCCCAAAATTTATACAAGGCGCCCCGGGCACTAGTGTCGCAAATGTAGCTTTTGTAATGATACTGCAACCTGCTGATGATCACACATAAGCATTCTTTTGCCTTTTTTAAGCCTTGTGCAACAATGAATCAAAATCCTTCCTAAATTGACAGGGATTTATGCACACCAATTAGTTGAAACAGCATGGAGATCTTACACGTCAGCGCAGAATGTTACCCGGTGGCCAAAGCAGGGGGATTGGGAGATGTGGTGGGTGCGCTACCAAAATACCTCAACGAAGCAGGGCATATCGCCAAAGTGGTGATGCCCATGTATCGAACAAAATTCCTGTATCAGAACGACTGGGATGTGGTACACAAGGGCAATACCAACCTGGGCAACTGGTGGTTCGATTTTACCATTATTAAAGAAAGACATAATAAACTCGGGTTCGATCTGTACCTGGTAGATATCAATGGACTGTTAGACCGGGAAAAAGTATACGGCTACGACGACGATACGGAACGCTTTACCGCCTTCCAGATCGCCGTACTGGACTGGGTCAGTGCCTGGCAACATCATCCCGATGTGATCCATGTACACGATCACCACACAGCGCTGATCCCCTTCATGCTGAAGAACTCCATCAAATACCGGCCGATTGCCGGCATCCGGACCGTACTGACCATCCACAATGCCCAGTACCAGGGCTGGATGAGCTGGGCACAAGGCATCTTCATCCCGACCTACGACATGTGGCAATGGGGGCTTTTGGAATGGGACAAGACCATCAATCCGCTGGCCTGTGGCATCAAATGTGCCGACAAGGTCACCACCGTGAGCCCCAGCTACCTCGAAGAGCTTAAATACGTGAGCAACGGGCTCGAGGCACTGTTTGAATACGAAAAAGGCAAGTGTTACGGTATATTGAACGGCATCGACGTCAAGGTTTGGGATCCGCACAGCGACGAATACCTCACCCACCGCTATGGGCTGGAGGATTTGGAGGCAGGCAAGGCCAAGAATAAGATGCAGCTCTGCGACCAGTTTTCGCTCGATTTCGACAAACCCCTCATCGGGTTTATCGGCCGGCTGGTAGGAGAGAAGGGGGCCGATCTGTTGCCCCAGGCTATCCGCGACTCGCTCATGCACATCGGGCGTCGCATGAACTTCTTAATATTGGGTAGCGGATTTCCCGAGGTGGAAGCTGCCCTGTCTGCGCTCAAACCCCTCTCGCAATACGATTACAATGTCTTCATTGGCTACAATGAAGGACTCAGTCATACTATGTACGCCGGCATGGATTTTCTGCTCATGCCTTCGCGGGTAGAGCCCTGCGGCCTCAACCAAATGTACTCCATGCGCTATGGAACGGTGCCGATGGTACGCCGTACCGGTGGACTGAAAGATACCGTGATCGACTATGGCGATCCGGGAGGATATGGTATTTGCTACAACAACACAAGTGTAGGCGATATTACCCATGCCATCTGGCGGGCAACGGAATTGTATCACCAGAAGGACACCGTAAAAAGGATTCGCAGGCAGATGATGCAGCTCGATTTTAGCTGGGAGTCCAGTGTTCAGCAGTATGTCGACGTTTACCAGGCAGCATTGGTATAAACATTATAGCCATAAAGCTGTTGTACCAGCATCTTATCGTTGCAAAAAAAGGATAGAATAGCACTGATCAAATATAAAAACCCGACAAATATGAGTAAACAAGTGATTGCAGTCATATTGGGTGGAGGAGCCGGCACCAGGTTGTACCCCCTTACTGCCAGCCGTTCCAAGCCTGCCGTGCCGATTGCTGGTAAGTATCGCCTGGTAGACATCCCTATTTCCAATTGTATCAACTCCGGTATCAACCGCATGTTCGTGTTGACACAATTCAACTCTGCCTCGCTCAACAAGCACATCAAGAACACGTACCACTTCAGTATTTTCAGCAGTGCGTTTGTTGATATCCTGGCAGCGGAGCAAACACCAGACAACCCGTCCTGGTACCAGGGTACCGCCGATGCCGTACGGCAATCGCTGCGCCACCTCAATCAGCATGAATGTGAATATGTACTCATTCTGTCGGGCGACCAGCTGTACCAGATGGACTTTCAGAAAATGCTGCAGAACCACAAGGATAGCGGGGCCGATATTTCCATCGCTACCATCCCGGTACCTGCCCGCGAAGCATCTGACTTCGGCATACTGAAAGCCGACGAGAACAACCTGATCACCTCCTTCATTGAGAAGCCTAAGAAAGAATTGCTGCCCGATTGGTCGAGCGATACCGGTCCCGAAATGGAAGCGCAGGGCAAAGTATACCTGGCCTCCATGGGTATTTACATCTTCAACAGGAAGCTACTCAACGACCTGCTGTTGGATGTATACAAGGATTGCACAGACTTCGGTAAAGAGATCCTGCCCGGATCCCTGCAGAACTATAAAGTGGCCAGCTACCAGTACGATGGTTACTGGACCGATATCGGCCACATCTATTCCTTCTTCGAGGCCAACCTGGCCCTGACGCAGGATATCCCGCCCTTCAACCTGTTCGACAACTCCAACGCGGTGTATACCCGTGCGCGGATGTTGCCGCCGGCGAAGATCAGCGGTACTACCCTCGAAAAAGCCATCATCTCAGAAGGCTGTATCATCAATGCCAGCCGCATCGAGCACAGTGTGATCGGTATTCGTAGCCGCATCGGTTATGGTACCACCATCGTGAGCAGCTACCTGATGGGTACCGACTATTACGAAACGATTCCCGAGATGTCACATGCCACCGAACGTGGCCTGCCCACACTCGGCATCGGTGACCGTTGTTACATCAAAAATGCCATCATCGACAAGAACTGCCGGATTGGTAATGATGTACGCATCAACGGGCACGATCAGCTGGAAAGCACCGATCATTCGCTCTATACCATCAAAGATGGTATCGTAGTCGTGAAGAAAGGGGCCATCCTGCCTGATGGATTTGTGATCTAACAGCGCGTTACAAACTATATTGAAAAAGTCGCCCCCGGGCGGCTTTTTTTTATGTCCGACAGCGTAGAACCTATCATAGATGCCGCTAAAGCTCTTGCCGGGGTTTTCGGAAGCTAACCTCACCTGAATACCCACACTAATTCTTTGATTTCTGTCGATCATTGTTTACTTTTACCGATTAATGGTGGCCGAAATCTCCCGGCTGTTGTGAACCAGCTTCTTTGTGCGCGCTGCCAGTTGCTCCGACAATAAAAACCTCCCATATGACCCACGCTGAAATTGTACGTCGTGTTCAATGGAAAGACCTGCGCCAGCTCAATGTCTGCGAAATGCTCATCGAAAACAACCTGACCATTCCCTGGTTGCTCGGTTCCTGGACGCTCGCTTATATTGGTTATTACTGGTTTGCATTACCATTTTCTGCTTTCTTCTTCCTCACCGCTTTACGACAGGTACACAATGGCTTCCACAATTCACTTGGCACCAATAAATTTCTTACCTGGCTTTCGCTGTACCTGAATAGTATCCTGATGATGGCGTCGATCCATGCGGTTAAGTTCAACCATATCCGTCACCACAAATACTGCCTCACGGAGGAAGATTATGAAGGCAAATCGGCAGGGATGTCGTGGTACGGAGCGATACTCTATGGACCGGTACACATGTTCCTGATCCATAAGGTCACCCTGCAGTTGGGCAACAAGCAATATGTACGCAACGTATTAGTCGAACTGCTTTCGATTGCGCTATTTGCTTTCGTGGTTTTTTATTTCCAGTTATATTTCCTGATCTACCACATTATAGTAATGGTTATCGGAGAATTCCTGATGGCGTTTTTTGCGGTATGGACCGTGCATCACCATACGGAAGAAACACCTGAACTGGCCCGTACGCAAAGAAGTGGCTGGAAGAACCGCATCACCTTCAGCATGTTTTATCACCTCGAACACCATCTATTTCCGGCAGTACCCACCATCAAACTACCCGAATTGGCTCGCCGCATCGATGAAACCTTGCCTGAACTGGAGAAAAAACAAACGTTTTGATGGGCATGAACAAACGACCGCCCACAGGCGGCCAGCCACAATTACAAAAATGTATACTGTTCTTATTGTTACCCTGGTTGTCCGGCAAAGTAGCCTGCCGGCAACCAGTGATACATGTATCGCGTGTAGTAGTGGTCCAACCGCTGGGTGACTTCCCGTCGGCGACGGCAAAACAGGTATACAATGAGCTAAAATCGGTCCATCGTAAGGTGTTACTGCGGTCATCTATCCCACTTCCTGCGCATGCCTGGTATGCACCACGTATTCGTTACCGGGCAGATTCATTGATCGCGTACCTGCGACAGTTTGGTAGCAGCGATACTGTCTTGATCGGACTGACAACACAAGATATCAGTGTTACCAAGGGCGACATAAAGGATTGGGGAGTGATGGGCTACGGCTATTGTCCGGGCCAGGCCTGCGTTGCATCTACTTATCGCTTGACGAAAAAGCGCCAGCAACAACAGTATTATAAAGTAGCGATCCATGAACTTGGTCATACCCAGGGATTGCCACATTGCAGTGTGATATCCTGCTATATGCGTGACGCAGCGGGAGGCAATCCCCTCGATGAAGAACATGACTTTTGCCCTGACTGCAAATCTTTTTTAGTCAGCAAAGGGTGGCAATTGAGATAAAGTATAGTACTTTTATACGATCTATGTTGCAATACATCCTGTTGAATAGGAAAAAGTTTTGGGGTTTGGTCATATTTTTTGTGGCCATATTTGTCGTGTTGACCATCTTCAATCGTACTACACCCTTTGAATCTTACCTGCAGGATGCATGGATGAATGGATTTCTGGCTTTTTCACTGGCCTTCTTCGGCTATATTGTTTTTCTGCTGGGCGCTTACATGGATTTTTCGAAGGCCACGGTATTATTTGCCAGCGCTCCATTCAAATACCTGCTCGCAAATGGTTTCTGGATCAGCTACACGGCTACCCGCTCGCGCTTTTTGTTTTCCGGCAAAAGAACCACTGGCGTCGTCGATGGGTTTCCGGTGAAGATCAAAAGTGCTTCCAGTCAAGGATTCAATATCTATATCGGCGTAGATGAAAAGATCAACGAGCGCAGAACGAAAAAAGAGATCGAAGAACTGCTGAAGCCAAGGGGACTCAAGTTTGAAGACATCTTTGTACAAACGTCCATCCTGCTTCCTAAAGAGGCTGTCCACGATAAAGAAGTATTGGAACTCATCGAAGACCAGATCGCCTTCCTGAAAGTAAACGGTTTTGAGCCACGCCTGGATCCTCCCTCCAGAAGCTAACAGTCGCCACTTCTAAAAAACACCATCAGCCATTCTGTACAACGTTTACACCGATTAAACGTATATTCGTTTGCACATACGCTTAATCGTGATCCTGTTATGCAAACTGAACCAACCACCACGCTGTACCGTCCAGTCTTGACCCAGCAGTTTAGGGCGGTGGACCGGCTCAATAGCAGACATGCCTGCAATCAATCAGGAAGTAGGGGACCTATAGCCAACACTCCTCGCCGCCAGGTATTTGCACAGCTTATAGCTTAGTAGGTGTATTCGGCAAATCGGGCTTCCGTATTTATTAATGATTGAATCCAGAAACGGTTTTTAAACCAACAGGTAGCCGAGCCTTCAAAGGTGTAAGATTTTGTATTGATCGTTTCCTTCTTATAAGTATCCAGATCTATGACTATATACGCACCCTGCGCATTTTTAAGATCCCCAATATTCGTGGCTATTATTAGTTGGTTGTTCCTGACTGTGTATCCTATAGAAGTTTTTCTGAGGGTATAACTTAGGAACTCCTTTTTACAGGCGATATGTGTCAGCACCTTCAGGTCCTGGTCGTATATGGATACAATGATCGTATGTTTTGCTGTGGCCCAGGAACCAGGATACTTGCCTTCTTCACTGGTCAGTACCTCCCGAATGGCAATGATCCGGCCATTGTGTTGTATAATTCCTTCGGGCTCCAGATCTTTTAACTCTTTATACTTTAACTGCTCTTGAGCATTGACGGGCAGCGCCATAATATTGTCGAAAAACGCTCTATCGGCAGGTGCTGTCACTGCTAACACCTTTTTGCGGCTGAAGTCAAAACTGAATATATTAACACTTACTCCTTCGGTTCCAGGAGGAAGTAGTAAAAGGGATTGGTCGTTTTGCTCATTGATGGCCAACCTGAATCCACCGAAAGTTGAAAGCTTCGTCAGGTTTGTTGCTAATCGATCAACAGCTTTGCCATGCCGGTCAAATTTCTCCACTACTACGTTTTTGTTATTGGAGGATACGATAAAAAAATCTCCCTGGTTGTTGGCAATCGCACCATCAAACATATTATCGGTACCATCGGTCTTAATGGGTAAGATCTGGCGTTCACTAAAATTTTCCCCACCAGAAGTGATAAGGTTAAATTCTATACTTTCTCCTTCCCATTTGCCACTGTTGCTATTGTATTTTTCGTGGTACCGTCGATTGGATACACGGATGAGCACGTGCTGAAACGTACCGTCTGGACCAGTAAGCACTTTTGCCTCAACATGTTTATCACTCTGGCGTTCCATGATTAATTTATCAAATGCTATTTCCCCTGATTGAAGATCGACTCCCAGTACATACACCAATATGGTAGGTGCCGGCGCATTACGTTCTTTCTCATATCGGGTGTAGAAAGCCAAACCCAATTTGGGGGTTTTGGCAACACCAAAGAGGTTTCCATCCACCGGAATATCCCATTTGGTGTTCAATTTATCGTCTACCTGTAACAAACGGGGTTTCCAGGTGCCATTAGTCATGGCAGCAACGACTGCCGCAGTATCCCCAATGTATAGAATGGCATTTTGATAAGTATAGTTGTATTGGTGTATGTGTGCGCCTCCGGCGTTAGCCATTATGCTTATTGTACTCCAGTCTTTATTTGTCTCTGTTTGCCTGGTAATAAGCTGTGCGGTAGCCGAAAAATTAAATGACAGTAACAGAAAATATAACAATACACGGGTGCGGTGGATAAAAACAAATAACATGTTTGTAGGGGTTAGGCCGGTAAAGATACCAGCCAGCTATTAATATACAAAGATTTATGCCCCCCGCTACAATGGAGCCCAGGTAATGACCTGGAACTGACAAGCCCTTTTCCGGCTATCCTGGAGTAGGGGAAATAAGGAATTCCCGACTATGTGTACCAATTACACAATAACTCCTTATCTTTCCGTCGTCAACCACTAATAACGATTGCTATGGAGCCTACGACACCCCTCACGCTCGAAACGGATAAAGCGCTGCTGGAGAAACCAACCGTCAATTTCTGGCAGATCTGGAACATGTGTTTCGGATTCTTCGGTATCCAGTTTGGCTGGACCCTCCAGATGAACAATATGAGCGCCATTTACGAATACCTGGGCGCCAAACCTGAGCAGATCCCCGGTCTCTGGCTCGCCGCCCCCATGACCGGCCTCATCATTCAACCCATCATCGGTTACCTCAGCGACCGCACCTGGCACCCCCGTTGGGGACGCCGCCGGCCGTACTTCCTGATCGGCGCTATTTTAAGCTCCCTGGCCCTCTTCATCATGCCCAATTCGCCCACCGTCTGGATGGCGGCAGGTACCCTCTGGATACTCGATTCCTGCATCAATATCAGCATGGAGCCCTTCCGGGCTTTCGTGGCCGATAACCTCAACGACAAGCAACGGTCTTTCGGCTATGCCATGCAGAGTATGTTCATTGGCGCTGCCTCCTGTATCGCTGGTTTTTTGCCCGGTGTACTGGCCAATTGGTTTAACATCAGCCGCGACAAAGTAGCCGGTGGCATTCCGCAAAACATCATGTGGTCGTTCTACATCGGCGGCATCATGTTCCTCGGCGCTGTTTTGTATACCGTACTGCGCAGCAAAGAGTATCCCCCGCGCGAACGCGACTGGAAAGAAAAGCTCAATGCACAACATGGCAGCGGCTTTGCCGGCGCCGTCAAAGAGATCACTCACTCCATTGCCAACATGCCCCTGCAAATGAAACGACTGGCCCTGGTACAATTTCTCACCTGGCCCGGGCTGTTCCTGATGTGGTTTTATTATGCCCCCACCGTAGGACAGAATTTCTTCAAAGGTGATCCCCAGGCAGCTAATGGCTCCGAAGCCTTTAACCAATATACCGCTGGTATCGAACACGCCGGTGCTACCTCTGCGGTACTCAACCTCGTTACGTTCCTCTTCTCTTTTTCCCTGCCCTTCTGGGTAGGCAAGTTTGGGCGGAAAATGACCCATACCTTTTGCCTGATGCTCGGTGGACTGGGCCTGATCTCCGTCAGCTTCGTCACCGACCCATCGATGTTGTTCCTCTCCATGAGTATGGTCGGCATCGCCTGGGCATCTATCCTGTCCATGCCGTATTCCATGCTGGCAGGCCACCTGCCCGAAAATAAGATCGGCATCTACATGGGCATCTTCAACTTTTTCATTGTACTGCCCGAGATTATCGCATCGCTGTTCTTCGGTAAGTTCATGGAAAATGTATTGCACAACGACCGCCTCATGGCCGTACAGATCGGAGGCTGGTTACTGGTGTTGGCAGGTTTTGTCTGTGCCCTCATCGTGAAGGATAAAATGAAAGAAGACCTGTTGTAATCATTCATAGGTACTGCCTACAAATCAAATTATACCGTGATGAAGTTGTTTTACAGGCAATCGCTGATTGCCACTATGGCACTATTGACTTGCCTGGCAACATATGCCCAGGACGATGTGAAAGTATATCCTACCCATTGGTGGACCGGCATGAAGAACCGCCAACTGCAGTTGATGATCTACCGGCCCTCCGGCCTTACGTCTTCCAAACATACCGTACTGTCCAACAGTGCCGACTTTAAGGTGATCCGCCACTGGCGCCCAACCGGTAACAACCATTACCTGTTTGTAGATGTCGAGATCGCAGCCAATGCGAAGCCCGGTATCAAGCAACTCACCCTTGCCAACACGATCCTGAGCGAACAGGTGAAGATCAACTATGAGCTCAAAGCACGTAGTAAACAGAACGGCAAAACGCGCATCAAAGGCATCACCAGCGAAGACCTTATTTACCTCATCATGCCCGACCGATTCAGCAATGGCGACCCCTCCAACGATCGCATCGCCGGCATGAAAGACCAGAGCCTCAACCGGAAGGAAATATTCGACCGCCATGGCGGTGACCTGCAGGGCGTCGAAAACCACCTCGATTACCTGCAAGACCTTGGCGTTACGGCCGTGTGGCTCAATCCGGTACTGCAAAACGATATGCCTTCGCGTACCGAACACGGCTATGCAGCTACCGATCACTATACCATCGAGCCACGCATCGGTGGGGCAGCGGCCTATCATTCCCTGTCCAATGCCCTGCACAAACGTGGCATGAAGCTGATCCAGGACGCCGTATACAACCATGTCGGTATCGAACATTTCCTGTTTCGCGACCTGCCCGATAGTACCTGGTTCCACTTCTGGCCCCGCTACACCAATACCACCTACAAAGACCAGGTGTTGATGGATCCCTATGCGGCCGCCATCGATAAGAAGAAGATGAGCGATGGCTGGTTCGTGCCATCCATGCCCGACCTCAACCAGCGCAATCCCTATGTAGGCAACTTCCTCATACAACACGCCCTGTGGTGCACCGAAGAATTTGGGCTCGATGGCTGGCGCATCGATACCTACGCCTACAACGACCTCGATTTCATGAACCGGTGCAACAAAGCACTCCTCGACGAATATCCGCAGCTACACATCTTCGGAGAGACCTGGGTACATGGCATTCCCAACCAGAGCTTTTTTACGGAGAATGTATACCAGATACCTTTTAAGAGCAACCTGCCGGCCATTACCGATTTCCAATTGAACCTGTATGGCATTGTACCGGCACTGACACAGCCCTTTGGCTGGACGGAAGGCGTGAACCGCCTTTACCTCACCGCCTCCAACGATTTTGTCTACAAACACCCCATGAAGCAGGTGATCTTCCTCGACAACCACGACCTCAGCCGTTTCCTGTCCGTCGTGGGGGATGATGTGCAGAAACTGAAGATCGGACTCGCCTGGCTGCTGACCTTCCGCGGCGTACCCCAACTGTATTACGGTACTGAAGTGATGATGAAGAACCACGCCAACCCCGATGGCCTCGTGCGGCTTGATTTCCCCGGTGGCTGGGCAGGCGATAGTGCCAATAAGTTTACGGCGCAGGGACGCACACCAGCCGAAGACAGCCTCTTCAACTATACCCGCGCGTTGGCGCGGTTCCGTAAAAAGTCTTCCGCCATCAAGACGGGTAAACTGATGCAGTATGTACCCGAGGACGGCGTTTACGTGTACTTCCGCTACGATGCCCGGCAAACCGTGATGTGTATCATGAATATAAGCGAAGAAGCGAAGGAAATCAATACCGCGCGTTTCGAGGAGCGCCTGAAGGGATTTAAAGAGGGTAGGGAAGTCACAACCGGAAAGAGCAGCACGATAAGCGCTACGATAAAGATACCGGCTAAAACACAGTGGGTGCTCGAACTGCAGTAAAAACAACCACATCGTTCATACAGCAAAAAGGCAAGGTGATGATCACCCTGCCTTTTGCTATTTTGATGGTTTGAAGCGCGTTTATCATGGCTATAACAAGATCATCGGGATCATGCGTTTGCCTTCATTGCCCCAGTCTTTCAACATCTCCGTCAAACGGCCATTGAAGTCTTCCTTGGTAGTTTTCTTACCTTTTTTGGGAGCCGCCAGGTCCTTGTCACTGATATCGATCAACTCCAGTTTGGTGGCATACCAGGTGGCGTGCATCCGCGGGATCGCAAGGCCCAGGATCATCCCAGGCAGGCCACTGAACGATTCAGGACCACCGGAAGGCACGATCTCATCGGTATAGAAAGCGATCACTACCAACGAGTCCATCACACGGCCAACGGCCTTGCGACAATCAAAACCGGCTATCTTCCTGATCTCCGTGCCGATCTTCCAGTCGATCTTGCGGGTAGCACTGCTAATGATGTATAGATCGTTCATGATGTCTTTCTGCACCGTTGAACTGTCGGTCGACAAATTGGTCTGGATCGTATTGTCGGAGGGGAAGGTTTGAAACAGTTTCATCTGCCTTACCTCCGGTTCGCGCCCAGGCTTGTACAGCGTAAGACCATCTTTGAAATACAGGTCAAAGTAAGCGGTATGGAACTTGGGCGAGTTTTTCTTCATCGCCTCATCCCACATACTCGATTCTTCCAGCAGCGAGTGCTGGTTGGTCTTGCGTTCAAATTCAATTTTACCGTGTGTCACGAATTGCTGGCCCCGGGCTGCCAAAGCGCCGGATATCGTCAGCAGGGTGAACAAAAGAGAGCGGATAGACATATAATTAGTTTATAGAGTTATTAGTGACTGTTGATTACCATCCCATCGGCTGGCCATTCTTGTTGAAATTCCAGATAAAGCTCAGCATGAAATAACGCTGGAAGGTATCGTAGGTCCTTTCATTGATAAAGTTGCTGTTGATGCTCCGGTCAAAACCGATGTTCTGGTTGAGGATATCGAAAGCCGAGAAGCGCAGACGACCCGCGTCTTTCTTCAGGATCTTTCTTTCCAGGCGACCATTCCAACGCACCACGTTGTTGTTGCGGTCGAAGGCATCGGTCTTCTGGCGGATGTTCACACTCACATCGGTTCCAATCTCCAGTTTCCAGGGCAGGTATACGGTGAGGTCGGCATCATAAGTCTGTGTCCAGTACTTGGTCACTACGTCCGGACGCAGGGATGATTTGGACTCGTTGTAACGCAGTTCCGGACGGATACTGAACTGGTACTTCTTCTCCTTCTGTCCCCAGGCGCTTACCCCAAAACCATAACTGTAGTTGTTGTTGGTATTCTCCAGACCGTCGATAAAGTTGATGTTGCGGCTCTTGCTGGCGCTCACGCTGGGACCGATGGTCGTATTGATCGCTTTGATCTTTTTGCCATAGTCGAAGTAACCACTGATATTGTAATTACCGCTCACGTTGACCGGTTTGGTCACGCGCATACCATTGTTGACCGTGGTCATGGAGCTGAAGTCATTCTGCACCGTGCTGAAGTTGACACTTGCCCAGATACTCGTTTCAGACAGGATCTGGAACTTGTTATAGTTCAGGTTAAAGCGGCTGCGGAAAGATTGTTTCAGATCAGGATTACCGATGCGGATATTCGACTGGTCGCTGTTGTCGGCCACCGGTTGAATCTGGTCGATCGAAGGCGCCTGCGTATTGCCCCAATAGTTGAAGCGCAGGTTACCATTAGACCCCAGGGTCCAGTTTACGTTGGCAGAAGGGAAGAAGTTATTGAAGCTGTACTTCGTCGATTGGTTCGTCTTCAGGTCTTTGCGGGTGAAGTCGGCTTTCGACACATTCACACCAAAGCCAAACGAGATCCTTTTAGGCTTGGCATAGCGGTAGTTGATACCGGCCGTATTGGTCAATACATTGAAGGCGTAATCGTTGGTCAGCGAGTCGACGATCTCATCGTACTTGGGACTGGTAGGACCATCTTTTTCCAATGCCGTTCTGCGCGATTGGCGGTGGTTATTGGTCAGTCCATAGTTGAACTCGAGCAAGGCTCTTTTCGACAGGGGCTCCGTATACACGGCACGGCCATTGACCATAGCAGTAATATTGTCGTTGATCTTTTGCTGGTCTACGATCTGTTCCGTCTTATTGCCATTGGCGTCGAAATAATCATTCTTGGCATACAACTGGCCGGTGCTTTCATTCTCGCGGTAATCCTGCGTGAAGTTGAGCGAGATCGTTCGGCCCTGTTTCTTGAATTTTTTTCGGTAGAGCAGGGTAGAGTTGAAGGCCTTGTTCTCCCCAATAGACGTAGTACGCTGGTCGATGGTACGAACGGGGTTGCCGTTTTCATCCAGCCACTCTGAATTGCTGACGCGCATCGCATTCGATTTACCCGTCGAGCCACCGGCCGTCAGTTTGATCGAAGAGGACGAGTCGAGTTGTACCTCGAAGATCCCGTCCACACGATGCCTTTCCTTACTCTCGTAGTTATTACCGGTTTCATTGACATAATACAAGGTATCGGGCAGGATGTATTTGCTGAGGTTGAGTCCGGATGCCTCCGTATTCAGTTTGTTGAATTTATAATTGCCGTTGAGGTGCAGCTTGTCCTGGTTCCATTTGTTGGAGTAATGCAGGCCGGCAGCCCAGCCCTTGGGCAGGCCTTCGCCCCAATAACTGCCGCCACCAAAATCGTCGCCGCCGCCGTCGATGAACATCATCATGCCTCCATCGGAACTCATTTCCGACTGCGCATTGACGCCACCGTAATTCATGCTTTCCTGCCAGTCGAGGCCAGTTTTGCCCGTACTCGACATCAGGCCAAAGGCCGAGAACTTGCGTTTGGATTTAAAGGCATTCAACATCAGGCTATTGTTCCAGTACTGGTCGCCATTGCTGCCCAGTTCTGCTTTACCAAAGAACCCTTTTTTCTTATCCTCCTTTAATTTGAGGTCGATCGTTTTGATCTTTTGTCCGTCGTCTACACCGGTAAAGGTCGCCTGATCACTTTTCTTATCGAATACCTGCACTTTATCGACGGCATCCGAAAGCAATCCGCGGGTGGCGATCGTAGGATCATCGCTGAAGAATTCTTCCCCGTCTACGAGAACTTTTTGAACGGCTTCACCCTGGGCCGTGATCTTACCATTGCGGTCTACCTGCAGACCGGGTAGTTTCTTCAACAAGTCTTCTACCGTAGAGCCGGCGCGCATATAGAAGCTATCGGCCTTGTATTCGATCGTATCTCCTTTGATGCGGATAGCGCCCAGTTTGTGCGATACCACCACTTCCTCCAGCAACTTGGATTTGAGGATCATGGCGATATTGCCGAGATTGACAGGCGCGGCGTCCTTCACTTCAATAGAATCCATGTAATCGGCATACGCAGGATGGGTTACCATCAACACATACTTGCCAGGCGTGAACTTTGTAAGGGAGAAGTGGCCGGTTTTGTCGGTGCGGCCGAAAGAAACCAATACCGAGTCGGATTTACGGAGCAGCGCGACTACGCTATTGGATAGATTTTTCTTTTCACTGGTGTCAATTACAGTACCTTTAAGAGCAGGCTGTTGTGCAATCAGGTACACTGTAGATACAAGGAGTACCAACAGGGTCAACATTAGTTTTCGCATCGGTCTTTGCTGGGTTGATTATGGTTTGGCTAATACTTAAATGCTATTCAGTGTTAATTTAAAGTGATCTCTATACGCAGAACCTGAGCTAAACTACACACTGGAGCTACCTGAATGAAACGATATCTGCAAGCCGGGGTCACACATCTGCAAACAGGCGGATCTCGATTACCAAAAAGACGCACAAACAAAGACCGTTGGTTTGGAAATACCGTAAAATATTTACGAACTTCCGGGTGTCTGTTCTTCGGGGCGGCACGAAATTCCGGATAATCAGTATTATCTTAAAGGCTTTAGGTCCGTTTTAACATAATTCAATGATCATCGGTCAAACGCATGGTTCAGCGGATGTTGTATGATGCGGCACGTTAAAGAATCCATAAATAAAGTGTAAATAAATTTCAACGCGTGGCAAAAGACAAAAAGTACGAGGACATTCACTTTGTAGACAGTACCCGTCCGGTGTGGAATTATTCGCTGTTTTCTACCGAAGACATCGTCAATTTTCAGCAGGGAACACATTACCGGCTATATGAACTGTTTGGGTCACGCGAAATTACGGTATTGGGCAAAACGGGTTATTATTTCGCCGTATGGGCGCCCAATGCCACCTGGGTTTCAGTCACCGGTAATTTCAATGACTGGAATACCCAGTCACATCCACTCTATGTACGGCTCGACAATTCAGGCATCTGGGAAGGATTCATTCCCTATATGCCCCAAGGAGAGGTCTATAAATACCATATACATGGCTTCCGCGGCCGCAAAATGGACAAGGGCGATCCTTATGCCAACTTCTGGGAGCGCCGCCCGCATACCGCTTCTATCACCTGGGAGCTGGGGTACCAGTGGCAAGACCAGCACTGGATGCAACACCGGGCTGTCAATAACAGTACCCAATCGCCCTGGAGTGTGTATGAAGTACACCTGGCCAGCTGGATGCGCCCCGATGCGCATGATGAAGAGCGGTATAACACCTATGAGTTTTTCCAGGACCGCCTGGTCAACTATGTAAAAGAAATGGGCTTTACCCATGTGGAGCTCATGCCCATGAATGAACACCCCTTCGATGGCAGCTGGGGTTACCAGGGCACGGGCTTTTTTGCACCTACTTCCCGCTACGGTGACCCGCAGGGCTTTATGGGGCTGGTGGATGCCTTTCACAATGCCGGCATCGGCGTTATCCTCGACTGGGTACCTTCCCATTTTCCATACGACGCACATGGCTTGTTTATGTTCGATGGCACCCATACCTACGAATATGCCGATATGCGCAAAGGGTTTCATCCCGATTGGAACAGCTATATATTCAATTACAAACGGGCCGAGGTCAAATCCTTTTTGATCAGCAGCGCCCGCTTCTGGTTCGATAAATTCCACATCGACGGTATGCGCGTCGATGCCGTGAGCTCCATGCTCAAACTCAACTATTCGCGTGAAGAAGGAGAGTGGGAACCCAATGAGCACGGGGGAGATGGCAACCTCGAAGCCATCGCTTTTATCAAAGACCTGAATGAAACCATCTACCGCGATTTTCCCGATGTGCAGACCATTGCCGAAGAGGCCACCGACTGGCCCGGCGTGTCGCGGCCTACCTTTATGGACGGGCTGGGCTTCGGCATGAAATGGATGATGGGCTGGATGCACGATACACTGGGCTATTTCAAACTCGATCCCATCGAGCGGCAATTTCACCAGAACCGTTTTACGTTTAGCATGATGTATTACTACGATGAGAACTTCATGCTGCCGCTGAGCCACGATGAAGTGGTGCATGGCAAAAGTCCCATGTTGTACAAAATGCCGGGAGATGATTGGCAGAAGTTTGCCAACCTGCGCGCCTTGTACGGATATATGTTCACCCACCCGGGCGGTAAGCTGCTCTTCATGGGCAACGAGTTTGGTTCCAATGTAGAGTGGAATTACAAATCCGAACTACCCTGGCACCTCCTGCAATATGAATCACATTGCGGCCTGCGGGATTGCGTACGTGACCTCAATGCCCTGCTGCGCCGCGAGCCGGCTTTGTACGAAAAGCAGTTCACGGCGGATGGGTTTGAATGGATCGACCTCAACCACCGGCCCGAGTGTGTGATGGTGTACCGCCGCAAAGGCAATGACCCCACCGACGACCTGCTGGTAATACTCAACCTGACGCCCGCCGTACACCGCGACTGGAAGCTTTTTGCCAACGGCAAGGATGCGTGGAAAGAGATCTTCAACAGCGACCAGCCTGAATATGGCGGTACGGGCGATGTGTTCAACCCGGAGATCATCACAACGCTTGTGGATAAAAAGCAAAACCGCTACGAAATAAATATCCATTTACCGCCGTTGGGGATAGTTGTACTTAAATAGTACAACACATAGCTGAAAGATTTTGAACGGGTTATCTTTTACTGCCCGGTAACTGCCTGAAACACAATACAGGCAGGTGTTTTGCAGTAATGTGATGGGAGTACTGCCGAAAAGGAGTACCCTGTAAACGCCGGTCAAAGCCGCCGCTATATCCAAATCCACCAGTATGAAAAAGTACCGACTTGTCTGGTTGCTGCTCAGCACCTGTGCAACCACCACCGCTATCGCGCAAAACGCCGACAGCGCTTCCTACTATCACCAACAAGGCATTACCGAACAGCAGGCCCGCCGCTTCCGCGAAGCCGAAAAGCATTTTGCAAAATCCGACCAGTTTGGCCATGGCAACACGGCTAATCTCGTAGAGTGGGGCAATGTGTTGGTGGCGCAAAACCGCTATATGGAAGCCCGGGAAAAATTCCTGGAGGCTGAAAAGAAAGACCCGGAGAACCCCGTCATTATCGAAAACCTGGCCACACTGTCGATCAACGCCCGCAAGTGGCCCGAGGCAGTGAAATACGCACAACTGATGCAGGCGAAAAAAATAGGAACCAAGCCCGTCAATTTCATCATTGCCAAGGCTTATTATGAAATGGAAAACTATGGCGAAGCATTGAAATACTGCGAGCGCGCGTTCCGCGATGATTCCACCAAAGCGGAAGTGCCTTATATCGCTGGTCGTTGTTTCGTGGAAATGAGCAATTATAAACGGGCCGAAGGTTGCTATCAGCAGGCCATTGCCCGTGACCCGAAGAATTTCAACTGGATGTTTGAAGCGGGTATGGTGGCCTATGCAATTCCCGACGATAAGAAAGCCGTATACTGGTTCGAAATGGCGGCAGAAAAAGGCTATAAGCGTACCGATGTATACCTCGAGAACCTGGCCAATGCCTACGTCAATATGAAAGAATACGAAAAGGGTATTCCTTTGTTGAAGACGGTATTGGAGCACCGGCCCCATGATGCCGAATTGATCTACAATGTGGGCGACGCCTATTACCGCAATAAACAGTACCAGGATGCCATCGATACCTGGGACAAGCTGTTGGTGATCGACAAGAAAAACATGAATGCCCTGTACATGATCGGCATGGCTTATCAGAAGAAAGGCGATACGGCAAAGGGCGAGCAATTGTGCAACCAGGCCATTGCCCTCGACCCCAGCTTGAAAGACCTGCGCCAGGAGAAGAAAATGCCGGGTGGGCGATAGTGCCTGGCCAACCCGGAATGACAGCATGGACCTTACCCATCAACCATACAAAGCCCCGGCAGGGGCTTTTTCTATGCCCGCATGCGGGCAGCGGCCTCGCGGTCGACCGCCAGATCGGCCACCAATGACCCGCCAGGGTGGCCCCATCCATCGGTGATCCTGGCCAGTTAAAGCGCAGTTTTCCCATGGTTGGCCCAGGGATCGGCCTTCTTTGGCCGGTAACTGGCCCGTCCGGCGCACCCGGAAACAACTTCGGGACGGATCGGTGTAGTACCCGCACGGCGGCGGGATTTACCCGCTCCCATACCGCTCCCGTACCGCTTCCGTAGTAAAGGCGCATTTTCATAAGTGGTTGGCCCCCTGAAAGCCTTGACCGGTAACGGGTTAAGCGGATGTTCCGCAAACTACCCCTTAGTGCCGGACCAGCTACCGGCAGTATAGCCCCGGGAGGCTTCCCGGCAGCCCTGAAACCTGCACTGGCAGCACCTTTTAACTGGTTCCCGGTCAGGTTATTAACGCCATATGTAAAAGCGTAACAATCTGTTAGGATTTTCCCATTTACCCCTTATCTTTGCCCCCGCCTTTTCCTTCCGGACAACCGGGTTGAGGAAATGATTCTTAGGCAGGTAACCTCAAATTAAGCATAGTGGCCGCAACCAAATTCAGTAAGGAGACATATTTGTACTGGTACGAACTGATGCAGCTTATCCGTCAGTTTGAGCTCATGGCAGAAGAAAAGTATAAAATGGACGGCAAGATCCGCGGCTTCTTCCACGCCTACATCGGCCAGGAAGCCATCGCTGCAGGCTGTATGACCGCTACCCGTCTCGAAGACCCGTTTGTAACCGCCTACCGCGATCACGGTCTGGCCCTCGCCAAAGGCATGTCGCCCGACGCTTGTATGGCCGAATTGTACGGTAAAGCGACCGGCTGTGCAAAAGGTAAAGGTGGTTCGATGCACTTTTTTGGAAAAGATGTATTCTTCTTTGGCGGTCACGGGATCGTAGGTGCTCAGATCGGTACCGGCGCCGGACTCGCTTTCGCTGAAAAATATAAAGGAACCGACAACGTAGCCCTCACTTTCTTTGGTGACGGTGCTGCCCGCCAGGGTATGTTGCACGAGACCTTCAACATGGCTATGACCTGGAAGCTCCCCGTGATCTTCATTTGCGAGAACAACAACTACGCCATGGGAACCTCGGTAGAGCGTACCAGCAACGTAACCGATATCTATAAACTGGCTGACGCCTACGAAATGCCCGGCGATACCGTCGATGGTATGAGCGCAGAAGCCGTACACGAAGCCATTTCCCGCGCCGTAAAACGCGCCCGCGAAGGAGATGGTCCTACTTTGCTCGAGATCAAGACGTATCGTTATAAAGGTCACTCCATCTCCGATCCACAGAAATACCGCACCAAGGAAGAAGTGGAAGAGTACAAACAACGTGACCCGATCCAGCTGGTATTAAATACCATCCTGAAGAATAAATACGCTACAAAAGACGAAATTGCAGCGATCGACAAGCGTGTATCGGAAACCGTAGAAGGTTCCGTGAAGTTTGCCGAAGAATCACCCTGGCCTTCTGACGACGAAGTGCTGAAGGACGTGGCGATGGATGCAAACTATCCTTTCATCGTAGACTAAGGACAACCCTAACAAACCAACATTAAAAACACACGTACAAACATGGCTACTGTTAATCAGCCAACCGGTCAGACTCCTGTTGTTCCTGCAGAAAAGACATCTGAAGAAAGAGTGGTGGCAAATGCCCAGGAGTTCTGGAGCAAGAATAGCAAAGCGATCGGTATTGCAATTGCTGTAATCGTATTGCTCGTAGGCGGCTATTTTGCTTATAACAGTCTTTATAAAGGACCCCAGGAGCTCAAGGCTTCCGAAGCAATGTGGAAGGCTGAAGAGTATTTCCGCCAGGATTCTGCCAAACTCGCCCTCAACGGCGACGGCGTCAGCAACGGTTTCCTGAAAGTGATCTCCAAATATGGTGGCACCAAAACCGGTAACCGCGCTAATTTCTATGCCGGTGCCTGCTACCTGCAACTGGGCGACTTCAACAACGCAGTTAAATACCTGAAAGAATTCTCTACCGATGAGAAGGTAGCCAAAATGCGTGCAGAAGGTTTGTTGGGCGATGCCTACTCAGAACTCGGTAAGAAAGAAGAAGCCATCGATCACTACAAGAAAGCTGGCAGCACTTTCCCGGAAGATGAAGTAAACGCTCCCGAATACCTGTTCCGCGCAGCCATGCTGTTGAGCGAAGCCGGTAAAACACAGGATGCCATCACGATCCTCAGGCAGGTAAAAGATAAATATCCCCGCAGCGCCATGCCATCGGCACAAGGCGGTCAGGATATTGACAAATACCTCGGCAAGCTTGGTTATACCAAGTAAACAGGTCAGGTAGCTGTCGCACACCCTATAGGTAGCGGCTACCAGTTAAAAGGTTACTGCGCATCCGGTGGGCATGGCTTTTGAATGAGATTAGAACCTTTGAATGAATTATGGCTGAAGTTAGCAATAGTAAATTATTACAAGTTGATACAGGCATCCTGAAGAAGGATGCCTGTATCGTTATAGTCCGTACAGAATGGAATGCAGCGATCATCGATGAGTTGGAGAAAGGATGCCTGCGTGTATTTGAACAACAGGGTGTGAAGAACGTTTCTATCGTGAATGTACCCGGTGCTTTCGAAATTCCCTTTGGCATCAAAAGCTATTGGGATGCCAATAAGTACCGCGATGACCGTCCCGATGCCTTCATCGCCCTGGGATGCGTACTGCGTGGCGATACCCCGCATTTCGAGTATGTTTGTCAGGGCGTCACCCAGGGTGTCACCCAATTGAATCTTACCCTTCCCGTACCCACCATCTTTGGTGTATTGACCGTAGATAACCAGCAACAGGCCGACGAACGCATCGGCGGAAAGCATGGCCACAAAGGCGAAGAAGCCGCCATCACCGCTATCAAGATGATCGCGTTGGTCAACTCTTTTCACAAAAAATAGAGGGTTTTCTCTTACAGGCAGGGAACAATGAACGTTCAATTATTCATACCGTGTTTCATCGATCAGCTGTACCCGCAAACCGCCTTCAACATGGTGAAGGTGCTGGAAAAAGTGGGCTGCAGTGTGGAGTACAACGCTGAACAAACCTGTTGCGGCCAACCGGCTTTCAACGCCGGCTTTCAGCGCGAGGCCAAGGAGGTGTGTACCAAATTCCTGAAAGATTTCAGCGGAGCCGATTACATCGTAGCGCCCAGCGCTTCCTGCACCGGCTTTGTACGCAATTACTATCCCCAGCTTTTCGACAACTCCTCGCACCACCTCGAGGTGAAAGAAATGCAGAAGCGCATTTTCGAATTCTCCGATTTCCTCGTCAATGTATTGCACGTGGAAGATGTGGGCGCTTCTTTGCACGCCAAAGCTACCTACCACGATTCCTGCGCTGCTTTGCGCGAGTGCAAAATTAAAAGTGAACCCCGTACGTTATTGTCCAAAGTGCGTGGCCTTGAGCTGACGGAAATGAACGACGTGGAAACCTGCTGTGGTTTTGGCGGCACGTTCGCCGTAAAGTTCGAACCCATCTCCATCGGTATGGCCGATCAGAAAGTGAGCAATGCCCGGCAAACCGGTGCAGAATGCATCATCTCGACCGATCATTCCTGCCTCATGCACATCGACGGTTATATCCGCCACAAGGGCATCGCCCTGCAAACCATGCACATCGCCGATGTGCTGGCCAGTGGTTGGTAGGGGAAAGGCAACGAGGCAGCAAGGCATTTAGGCAACGAGGAGGAAAGCGAGACCGACGATCCATTAACGAAGCATTTTACCATAACAGAATCTCCCTATGCGCGACCTTAGCTGGAAGACCCTCAAATCCGAATACCTGTTCAAAGACATGTGGTTTACCGTTCGCAAAGACACCTGCGAGCGACCCGATGGACAGATCGTCAGCCCCTATTATGTATATGAATTCCCCAACTGGGTAACGGCACTGGCCCTGACAGAAGATGGGCAGGTGATCCTGGAGCGTCAATACCGCCATGGCCTGGGAGAAAGCCACCTGGAGATTCCCGGCGGTTGTGTTGATGATACCGATGCCAGCAACGAAGAGGCCATCGCACGTGAACTGCTGGAAGAAACGGGCTATGCTTTCACCAAATTCGAATACCTCGGCAAAACGAGCGCCAATCCCTCCACCAACAACAACATGATGCACATGTACCTGGCTACCGGTGGTAAAAAGGTACGTGAGCAGGAGCTCGACGACAATGAGGACATCGAGATCCACCTCGTATCGATCGACGAGCTGAAAAGGCTGCTCGACAACAACGAGATCATCCAGGCCATGCACGTCACGGCCCTTTATTATGGATTGAAAAAACTGGGTGCTTTATAACACCACTTCCCCGACAATAAATACACTACCGCAAACAACAATGAGGTCCCTCGGCTGTGCTTTGTGCAAAGCTGCCTTCAGGGCTGTATTCACGTCGCTATAGGCGACTCCCTGCAAGCCGTGCGTGGCTGCCTGTGCGGACAGCTCGTCTGCCGGAAGGGCACGTGGTATCTGAGCTTGGGTGAAATAGTAATGGGCCTCCTTCGGTAATTGTTGCAATACCTTTTCGATCTCTTTGTCTTTCACCATGCCGATCACCATATGGAGGTGATCGTAGTGGGTCAATTCCACCTGCGACAGGATCTGCCGCATGCCATCTTCATTGTGACCTACATCCAGTATCACAGCGGGATGCTGATGGATCACTTCCCACCGGCCATGTAATCCGGTCTTTTGTTTTACCTGTTGCAAGGCGGCCTGTACAGTCTCGGTTGGCAGGTGAAAGCCACGTTGCTGTAACTGGTCCACTGCTTCCAGCACCGTCACCAGGTTCTTGGTCTGGTAAAAACCGGGCAGGTCCAGGCGGTAGGCAATGCGTTCATCGCGACCGTGGCGGGTGACCTGCGCGGTCAGGGCATGGTGCTCATAGGTCCAGTCGGCGACATAACGCAGTTGATCGGCAAAGTATATAGGCGATTGCTGAGTAGCAGCCACCTCTTCAAAGATGGGTTGTGTAACAGGACTGGTTTCCCCCACGACCACCGGAATCCCGGGTTTGATGATGCCTGCTTTCTCACCGGCAATAGCCTCCAGCGTATTGCCCAGCAGGTTCATGTGGTCGTAGCCAATATTGGTGATCACCGACAATTCGGGGGTGATGACATTCGTACTGTCGAGCCGGCCACCCAGGCCCGTTTCGATCACGGCGATATCGACACCGCGTTGGGCAAAATATTCGAAGGCCATGGCTACCGTGATCTCGAAGAAGGAAGGTTCTATCAGATCGATAGCAGGCTGAATGCGGCGGGTAAAATCGATGATGAAGTCTTTATCGATCATCGCGCCGTCGATGCGGAAACGCTCGCGGAAATCACGCAGGTGCGGCGAGGTGTAAAGCCCGGTTTTATAACCGGCGGTCTGCAGGATCGATGCCAGCATATGACTGGTAGAGCCCTTGCCATTGGTGCCGGCAATATGAATGGTCTTGACATGTTGTTGCGGGTTGCCGATCTGCTCCAGCAACTGAATGGTATTGGTAAGATCCTTCTTATAAGCGGCGGCCCCGATGCGGCTGAACATGGGCAACCGGGTGAATAAATAATCGAGCGTTTCTTCGTACGTCATGGCGAATGTTGGAGCCACAAAGCTATAAAAGCAACGCCACGGTTCCAAAACCGTGGCGTTGCCTATATCGAAGGATTAGTAATTAAGTGTTAGACGGATCGTTGGCCTTGCGGGTAAACAACAAACGCGCCACCACTATAAAGGCGATCAGCGGGGCCAGGATCTGCCCAAAGAATCCGATCGTCAACAGCAGATCGGCATTGGCCTGCTGGGTGATCTTCATCCAGGCACCCAGTAGTTTGATGACCAGGGATACCAGGAACACCACTCGGCCACTTGAATTTGCGCAATAGATCCTTGAGGGTAAGGTTGCAGTATTAATTGGTCAGTTTGAACACCATGTTGAATACGACGATCTGCTCTTCGGCAGCATTGTTGTCGGCGGAGATCTTAATCTCGCGTGCTTTGCGCAGCGCGATTGCTTTCAATGCGGCGCTACCCGTGGTAGACCCTTTCGCTATGAAATTAGCTTCCTGGGCACGTCCATCCTGGCCAAACTTCACCGCGACGACCACTGTACCAGCCTCATCAAAATCATCCGTGAAACGCGGTAAACTGGAGATCTTGCGGTTGCCCAGACCAGAACGTACAGAAATACCGCCGCTGCCATTGCCACCACCGCTATAGTTGTTGGAGTTGGGGTTGCCGCCGGGACGACCCTGGTCACCGGTACCACCGGCAATACCTTGGTTGCCACCTTTCTTGTAAGTATCGGCCTCATTACCGCCTGTGCCGGTACCATTCACGCCTTTAAACACCGCTTTGGGTTTGGGAGGCGCCGGGGCCGGAGGGTTTTCTGCAACAGGTTTCTTGACCGGTGTAGCCTTCACTACATCCTTCTCAGGACGTTTGGTAGCTTCCGGTTTGGTGACGGTTGGTTTTTTTATCGCAGGAGCATCCGGCTCTTTATCGTCTTCCTCTTCCTTGGCGGGTTCTTCGTGCACCGGAGTAGGAGCAGGAGGCGTATAAGCTTGTTGCTCGGCCGGAGCGGGAGAGCCTGGTTCAAATGGCTGGTCATCACCCATACCCATATCACTGCTACCCAGGTTCACTTCAATGCCTTCATTGTCCAATGGCTCGGGAAGCGGCGGCAGCGACCACCGTACAAAAAAGAAGATCACCAGCAGCAGTCCTACCACCGCAGCAGTATAACCACCTGCCTGCATATTCTTCTTCGACTCGAAATTATTATCCATATTCAAGGGATTCGAATACACGAATTTACCACTGTTTGCTATAAAAACGTCACAAACGCCGTGCTAATTGCCCGGGCAACTGTATGCAAACTGTTAAAAAGCCAGGTGCTCGAAGGATGCGTTTATAGAGTTGGCGCCTGTTGCACCTTCAGATTGAAGTTTCTGAACAGCCGGATAGACATCACGAAATTCAGCAACACCACGATGGCACCGCCGGTGATGAAGCTGATAGCGCGTGGCGTAACGCTGGTGATCTTGGTAAGGTCCCACACATAAGCGAGGGTGAGGTACAGCGAAATGACAAAGGTGACGATGGCTAGCACCAGGTCAACCCCTTTGAATGAAAAGAACAATTGCAGCAAAAAGGGAATGGTTGGCAGCAACAACAAAAAGGTACTGCCGCTGACATCTTTGTTCAGTGCCGACAAAAAAGAAGCTACCGGCAGGCACGCGAAATAGAGGTAGGGCAGAAAAGGTACCAGGTGCGATACATGAAGGGGATGCTTGGGCATGGTCGTAAGGTTTACCAGAAAGATACGCCAATTACTTCAAAAATATATCGTACGCAAACCGCAGAATGGTGCCACACACCACTACCAGAAACAATAGGCGAATAAAGCTGTTGCCTTTGAGGATGGCCAGCCTGGCCCCCGTAAAGCCACCCAAAGCATTGCACAGGGCCATCGGCAATGCGATCGCATAAATGATCTTACCACTCACCGCAAAGAACAGGATAGAGCCCAGGTTGGTAGCCAGGTTCACAAACTTCGCATGGGCACTGGCCTTGAGAAAATCAAAGCCCAGCAAGGTCACGAAAGCCAGGATCAGGAAACTGCCGGCGCCGGGGCCGATAAAGCCATCATAAAAGCCGATCACCAGACTGATGCCCGCGGCATACCACCATTGGCGGGTATCGCTATGGTCTTTTTCCGTATGGGCGCCAAAGTTCTTTTTTGAATAGGTATAGATGGCAACAGCCACCAGGATCACCAGCAGCATTGGCTTCATGAAACTGCTGCTGACCAGCGTAAGCAATTTGGAACCAGTACAGGCCGCGCAGAAGGCAATAGCGGCCATCAACCCCAGGCGTTTGTAATCCAGCTTCACGGTACGCGCATATTGAATGGCCGCAAAACTGGTACCACTAAAGGCAGGTATTTTCAACGTACCCAGCACAGTCGCTACCGGGTATTCGGGCAGCAATACCAGCCCTACCGGAGTTTGGATCAGTCCGCCCCCGCCCACGATGGCATCTACGAAACCGGCAAGGAACGCAGCGATACAGAGCAATATCAGTTCAGTCGTCATAATGGTGATCGGGCTTTGCCGCGGTGGCAACTACCCGGTTTTATTTTTTTAGATTCGCGATGAGCACGCCGGCAACGACGAGCAGTCCGCTCAACGCATGGATCATCGTAAAGGTTTCGCCCAGAAACCATACCGCTTCCAGGATGCTGAAGATCGGGATGAGGTTGCCAAACAAAGCAGTTCGGGCAGCACCCAGTCGACCGATGGCTATATTCCAGCACAGAAAAGCCAGTACTGATGCACCGGCGCCCAGGTAGAGGATGATCAACACGAGGTTGGTGGTCCATTGTACGGGAGGGGTATGGCTCAGCTCGATCACATAAGCCGGCAACAACAACAAAGTGCCCAACGCAAATATGGTGAACAGGAAATTGATAGGGTGAATACCCGCCGGCTTGCGCCTCACAAAAATATTGTAGATGGCAAAGGTCAATGCTGCCACTAAGATCCATCCGTCGCCCGCCGAAAAATGAAAGGCTTTCAAGCGCTCCCAGCTACCCTGCGACAGCAAATAAAGAATGCCGGCAATACAAAGCACGACGCCGATGATGCGCAATGGCTTGATGGCTTCTTTTAAAAAGATAGCGGCCAGCACCAGCGAGAAAATAGGAGAGGTCGTAGTGCCGATCAGGGCCAGGTTGATCGCAGGAGAGTGATGTCCGGCGACGTATACGAAGGTATTGAAGAGGGTGATGCCGCTCAAAGCTGTCCAGAACAGGTAAGATTTATGTTGCAGCAGGAGCGGCCTTTCCACCTGAAACTTTTTCCAGGCAAATGGCAGCAAGATAAGGGAAGCGGTCGCCCACCGGTAAAAGGCCAGACTCACCGGCGGTATCTGGTGAATGACGCCCCGCGCCACCACGAAATTGCCCGACCATACAATCGTGGCGAGTACGGCGAGTCCGATCCCGATAAACAGTTCTTTTTTGCCCGTAGTCATGTGTGTCTGCGAAAAGGGTTAAGGCATTCCGGTATAAGGGGCAAAAGTAAACTTTTCGGCCCACTCCGGGTGCCGGTAGATTAGAGGGGCATTAATAAGTAGTAAATGCCTGCGCAAAATTTTGTTGGTGCGGTAAGTTTTACGCATATTTACGTATAACCTTATTTGTCAGTACCAGACTAACCTGAACGCCTATGAGATGCTTCTACCCATCCATGTTATTGCATCCCTTCTTGTCGGTAATCACCTGTTCAAACCGACGTCTACACACAAATAGTTTCTCCTGTTCATCATCGATGCTTATTTGATATGTACCCGACATTCCCATCATTTAGTTAACCAAACCAAGTTTATCTATGAGAAAGACAATTCTGGGTTTATCCCTGTTGGCTATGCTTTGCCTTGCACTACCTTCCTTTGCACAAAGAACCTGTGGTGTGCAGTTTGAACCCGATCATGCCAAACTAACCGACAAAGGCCGGTACCTGCGTTATCAACAACTGGAAAAACGTATCCAGGACTTTAGCAAAAGCGAACAGGCAGGTGGTGTAGGTGCGCGCCTGCTTACCGCCAGTAGCACCATTATCATTCCCGTAGTCGTGCATGTGGTACATACCGGAACGGCTATCGGCACCGGTACCAACATCAGCGATGCGCAGATCCAATCACAGATCACAGTGCTGAACGAAGATTTCAGGCGGCTCAACGCGAACCGGACAAATACGCCCGCCGGATTTCTGGGGGTTGCTGCCGATCCCAATATCGAGTTCAGGCTGGCTTGTGTGGATCCCACCGGTGCCGCCACCAACGGCATCACCCGTACTTCATCTTCCACTTCTTTTGGCATCAGTAATTACAACAACATCAAATCTACCGCTGCCGGGGGACACGATGGATGGCCCTCTGATAAATACCTGAACATTTGGGTAGGGAATATTACAGCCTTTCTGGGCGTGTCTTCCTGGCCATTTGATCAAAGTACAAGCCCCCAACTGGATGGCGTGGTAATCGGCGCCACTTATTTCGGAACTACGGGCAGTGCGACTGCTCCATTTCACCTCGGGCGTACCGCTACCCATGAAGTAGGCCATTGGTTGAGTCTATACCATATCTGGGGCTCCAACAATCCCAGTGATGCTTCCTGTTCCGATTCCGATGACTGCAGCGACACGCCCAACCAGGCCGATGCGAATGGTGGTTGCCCATCGTCGGCTTCTTCGTGCAGCAATGGCGGGGATATGTTTATGAACTATATGGATTATACCGATGATGCCTGCATGAACCTGTTTACCAATGGCCAGAAGTCCAGGATGCGGGCCATGTTCGCTACCGGAGGGCCGAGAGCGTCGTTCATCACCAATGCCCTTCAGATCGTTCAACCCACCAGCGTTATAGTTTGTAGTTCGATCAACCTTACTGCCTCTAATAATATGAATGTACCAGTGACCTGGACGGTGGTTTCCGGCCCATTGCAGATTACCGCCGGCCAAAACACCAATACCGTTACGTTGACAAAATTATATGATGGCGAAGCGGTGGTACGGGTGGAAGGCTGTGGTTACATAGACGAGATCACCTTGCTGGTGGGGATTCCTCCCATAGATTTCATGTCGTTCACGAATGGCGCAAATGGTAGCCCGTATTTCTGCACCAGCCATACCGGCAATGAATTTTACCCTTCGTTTTCCTTTACGGCACAAAGTGCAAGCGTCGAATGGCGATTGCTCAGCTATCCCAGTCTCTCGGTCGTTTACACCGATCCCACCTGGCGGCCCGTCTATACCCCGATACCGGTTGGTTCCAGCTATGCTGTCGGTTGGTATGTGCTCGAAGCCAGGTTGCACCATGCCTGCGGTACCAGCGACTGGACAGGTTTCGAAGTAGAATTCGTCAATTGTTCGGAACCCGGCGGCGGTGGATGTCCCGATTGTGGATTCAGGGTGCAGGCTTCGCCCAATCCGGCGGTGGGTGATATCAATGTTACCCTGGAAGATATCACGGCCGATGCCAAAGCGTTGTCACGGTCGGCCCCTGTGAAGTATGTGTTATATGATTTCAACCAGACACGTGCCATACGCCAATGGACCTTCGATAATGGGCAGGGCAAACGATCGCTGAATATCCGCGGTTTGAAAAGTGGTCAGTATGTACTCGTCGTCACCAAAGGCAAGTACAGGAAATCAACCAGGATCATCATTAAATGATGAGCTCTTTGATGTAACAAAAAAGCATCGCCCGATCCGGCGATGCTTTTTTTATAGTAGTAGACTGTTGTACAACTAGTGCGCAAAATCGACTTCGTAGTTACCCTTGATGCGCTCCATCGGCGGGTTGAAGTAGCCGTACTTCACGTTCGGAAACTCTTCATGGATCAATTCCTGCACCTGCTTGATGCCCAGCAGATCACCCTGTTCGTACAGATTGATCTTACCCAGGTACCAGTCGGGATCGATGTTGAAATTACGCCATTGGATCATCGTGAGGTCGGTATCGATGATCAGTTTGCGCAGTGCTTCATATTCCGCTTCCGTATCGGTAGCACCCGGGAATACGAAATAGTTGATGCTCGCCCAGCCGCCGTGGCCACGTACCACCTTCAGACTTTCCACGATGTCTTCAAACTGGTAGTTGTTGGGGCGGTAATAGGCTTCGTAAATATGTTTCTGGGCCGAATTGGTACTCACGCGGATGGAGTCTAGCCCTACTTTACAAAGGGCATCTACCGCCGCCGGTTTCGAACCATTGGTGTTGATATTGATACTGCCTTTTTTTGTATGCTTGCGCATCTCGATGATCGACGTGCGGATAGTTTCCCACATCAGCAGCGGCTCTCCTTCACAACCCTGTCCAAAGCTCACGATGGGGAAGGGGGCCGACTCCAGGTGCGGTACGGTAAACTCCACGATCTCTTCTGCACTGGGTTTGAAGGTCAGGCGGTCCTGGGTAGACACGATCTCTTCATCCGATGGCTGGAACGAGATACAGCCAATGCAATTGGCATTACAGGCGGGTGAACTGGGGATCGGACATTCCCAACGTCCCATGAAATAGTTGCGGGCTGCCGGGCAATGGTAGGTCAGCGCGCAGTTATTGGCCAGGTGCTGCACCAGGCGGTTGTGCGGGTAGGCTTCCAGCATATGTTCTACACCGGTGTTGACCTTGTTTTGATCGAAGCCGGCACACTCCTGACGAATGTCCTGCTCGATACGCACCGCCGGTACGTAGAATTTATCGTTGTACCAGCCCGCTGCCGTATAGCAGAACAGGGGCAGGGTAGGGGCGTCATGCCCCGTTTCGTAAGCGGCTATGTAGAGGCCGGTATGCGCAGGCGGAATAAAGGCGGCTACTGCCCAACCCAATTCACAAAGGCGCATTTCACCCGTCTCAACATCGATACCGATACCCCGGCGACCAGGCAGTTCATACATGGAGCCGCCATCGGGCAGCTCGATCCAGTCCTCTACAGGTACCTCAAAAGCATCCCAGCCGGCACGGCCAGCGGCATACAGCGAGGTGTCTTCAAAAATGGTCCCCTTTCCGTCGGAGTACAGTAAATACGGCGATTGCTTTAATACAGACATTTTACAGATTTCAGTTCACGGCCGGCCGCCACCGGACTCCCCACTTTATGCCGTTGCCTTATCGACTGATAACCAACCGGTAGCTGGTATCGGTGCGACGGAATACGGTAAAGCCTGTGAATCAATCCTTTCAGCGGCCCGCTCCTAAATAATGTCTGCAAAATTCGTGAATTTGATCGAGTTCTTCGAATGCAAGATTTTCACGCAGGTCAAACTCGTACGAACCGCTGTTGGCGGTATTGATGGAGATGCAGTCGTAGCGGGCGTCTACCGCATTGATATGCGACCACAGAAAGAACTTACTTTCGGGCAGGGAGGGTATACTGATGCCTGTATGGTGGATGGCGAGGTATTCGGCCGACCCCAGCTTTTTCTCGCAATAGAAGAGATAGCTATAGACCGTACAAAGCAATAGGTGAGTAGTGCCGATCAGCCAATGTCCTTCAAGCAGCAGGGTGATGCCGATGCCGAGAAAGAAAAGGATCTCCGCCAGGCGGAAGAACAGGTTCACCCGGGGCATGTCCATCAGTATATTTTTACCGGCCAGCACGAGGATGAAGATGTCGAGCGCCATCAGCAGCAGGCAGCCCAGGTACAACGGGCTCGATTCGGGTTGTTGAAAATGGGAGATGGCATGTACAAGAATGAGCATTCCGGCCGTTAAATGCAATAACCGGCCAGCTCGCTTCAACTTCTGGAAAGAGGGATGAATGACGGGGAAGTTTAGAGAGTTCATACCACAGTAGTTTGATACTAGATGCAGAACCGGGATATTTCCATAACCGTTTACAAAAAATGGGTACCATTTAATATTTTTACTGTTTTACATCGATCAACATAGTATATTACCCCGTAATATGGCCAACATCCTCCTGATAAAAACCGGCGCCGCTGGCGATGTCGTTCGTACGACCACCCTGTTGCACGTACTGCAGGGGGCCGTCACCTGGGTCATCGATCCACGCTACCAGGAGATACTGCCCATCGGCCATCCCGCCTTACAACGTATTTGCACGATCGACGAAGCTCCGGAGTTGCTGCGGGATGAAACTTTCGACCTCACCATTTCCCTCGAAGAAGATTCAGCCTGTACGCAGCTGGCCTCGGCCATCGCCACGCAGCGACTGATCGGTGTGTACGCCACTGCGCAAGGTATTGCCTATACCGATGAAGTAAAGGGCTGGTACGATATGAGCCTGGTATCCCGGCTCGGTCGCCACAAAGCCAACGAACTGAAAGTGGCCAATACCCACTCCTTCCAGTACTGGTTGTTCCAGATGCTGGAACGCGCATTCAATGGCGAGCCTTACTGTATGTACCGCAACCCTACCATCCGCCAGCAGACCGCACTGATCGGTATCGAGTCACGCAGTGGCCATCGCTGGCCCAATAAAGCCTGGGCAGGTTACGCTGCACTGACCGACCGGCTACGGGCAGATGGTTTCGAATGCCTGCAGTTGGAACAACGCAACAGCCTGCGCGATTACCTGGACGATATTGCCCGCTGCGAATACCTGGTGTCTGGCGATACCCTTGCTATGCACGTGGCCCTGGCCTACGGCATACCGTCGCTGGCTATTTTCAACTGCACCAGTCCTGCGGAGATCTATGATTATGGATTGCTGCAAAAAGTGGTGAGCCCGCTCTTGGGCCGGGCCTATTACGGACGAGACTATTTGCCGGAAGTGGTCGCCTCGATCGACCCCGATCAGGTATACGATCGTATACAGGCGCACTATGCAACCGTCAGGAAGTGGCAAAAAGTGTAGGATTGCGGGCTCTTACCTGCTCGGGGGTATACGCCCGTGAATTGAGCAGCGCCTGCTGCAGCATGGCTTCATACAACACGCGTTCCTCCTGCAACTTTTCCAGCAACGATACGATCTCACTCACGTGTTGATAGGTGATGGCACTGGTGGCCAATTGTACCGGTACCTGCAAGGTGCTGGGTACGATGAAGGGTTTGGCATGTTTGATCACATCGAAGATATTCCCCGACGATTTGGTGATACCATATACCTCAGGAATGCTGTAGCAGATAGCGGTATGGACGACAGAAGGGATAAAGATAAAATGCGCTTCATCGAGCCGCTGGTCAAATTCGGCCTGGTCGACGATCGGCGTGTTATACACACGCAAATGCGTATAATAAGTGGGAAAGTCCCGGGCCTCCCGTAAAATATGTTGCGCATATTCGTCGTTGCCGCCCCCCAGCAGGGTAAGGTACAATGGAAACTGGCGGGTTTCGGCCTCCTGCAACAAGGCCCATACCTGCGCATAATCGCGTCGTTTGCGGTCGATGGTGCCGGGAATCACCAGGTGAAAACAGGAAGCGCTGATGCCCGGATGCTGCCGGTTGTCAAACACGGCGCCGGGTACATTGTGTATGGGTTTTGGCGTTTGCTGTTTCAGGTAGGGGACCATCGTTTCCGATACCACATTGAATTCGTCCACATAACGGATCAGGAGGCGCTTGCCCAGGTGATGCACCAGTTCGCGCAGGTTGCGGGAAGGTGTCGACTGAAACAGGCAGTTGATATCGTGTACGGTCAATACCACCCGGGTTCCTTTCAGCAGGCGGATCACCCCCGCAAACAACAGGTGGTTCGAACTGATGGTATTGATGTACAGCAGATCGGGCCCCACCTTTTTGACAGCGCGGTAAAAGCGCCAGAAGGTGAGCAACCGTGACCTGGCCCTTTTCAGGATCCGCCACTGATATCGGCTCATGGAAGTACCAAAAAGATCGCCAAATCGTTTGTAGGTCTTGGTATCGGTAAAAATGTACAGCTCATTGGAAGGAAGATCGAACAATCGGATGACCGGGTAGGCGCCTTCAAAATGCTCTGTTTCGAAAATACCTATTTTCATTAAAGTGTGTTAAGAGTAAGAGTTCCGGTATAAGTATTATGTTTGTAACTTATGCATCGGCTCATAAAACGGCACCCTGGTGGCAAACTTAAAGAAAAATCTTGTTTATAATTTTCTGCTATCGATCAGCCAGGTACTGATACCACTTGTTTCTATTCCCTATATAGCCCGTGTACTCGATCCGGAAGGCATTGGCCGGGTCAGTTTTATCGATTCATTTACCTACTACTTCATCGCCATTGCTGAGTTTGGGATCGTCGTGTACGGCGTACGTGCCATATCGAGGGCCAGAAGCGACCAGCAACTATTACATAAAACGGTTTCGGAACTGCTGGTATTGCACCTGGTCACTTCTTGCTGTGCCCTGCTGTTGTATAGTATAGCGGTGATGGCCTGTTGGTACAAGATCCAGGATATGCGCTTGCTGTTGTTTTCACTTTCTTTTCTACTCGTCAATGGTTTTGCCTGCGAATGGTATTTCTGGGGACAGGAACGGTTCCGCTATATCACCATCCGCTCGCTCCTCACACGTGGCCTGGGCCTGCTGTCGATCTTCCTGCTGGTGAGGCGTCCAGAACAATACTACCTGTATTATGGCATCATCGTTTGTTCTGCCATCGCCAACCTCGTGTGGAATAGGTGGACGCTTTTTCGCGAGGTGCCCATCAGGTTCCGGCAGGTCAACTGGCAACAGCATATTCCCCATACACTGGTTACCTTTCTCATCAGCTTGTTTGCGGGTATTCCCTTGCTGCTCGACAATGTATTGCTTGGGTTGGTAGGCAGCACAGCAGCCGTCGGAATCTATGCCTTTTCCGTGAAGATCGCCCGTATCGTTTCCGCCCTATTCACGGATGCCTTCCTGGTACTGTATCCACGTACGGTGGCGTTGATAGAGCAGCAGGACCAGTCCGGGATGCAGGCGGTGATCCTGAAATCGGTGCAGTTACTCACGCTGCTCGCCATACCGGCCGGTGCTGGCCTCTACCTGCTGGCCGATCCTTTCGTGCAGGTATTCCTGGGGTCCCGGTTTGGGGCGGTGGCAGCCAACCTGCGCATCATTGCCCTCTTTCCGCTGTTGAAAGGATGGGGGGTATTGTTGAGCAAGCAGGTACTGGTGGCCCATGACCAGGAGAAACTATTTCTTCGAAGCCTGGTGGCCGGCAGTATATTGTTTGTCGGCTTCACGCTGGTGTTGTCTTATTACTTCGCCGACCAGGGTGCTTGTATCGCCCTGCTGTTATCGGAAGGCGTGGTGCTGGCAATGAACTATTATTATATCCGCCAACGTATAGGCGCTCTACGCCTCTTTGACTGGAAGACTGCCGGCAATGCCCTGATTGGTTCGCTGGTATTTGTACCCATCGTATATGGGGTACGGCTACAGTTCGAGGCGCCTGCCATGGTATTGATGGTATCGGTCGTTCTCTGTATCCCGGCTTATTTTGGGCTGCAGTTGTTTGTGCTGCGTAATACCTTTGTGCGCGCCGTATACCAGGGCGGCTGGGCCTATTTCAAGGCCTGATCGATTAAAAGAAACTATGACGACAAACCGACCTCATAAGTATTTTCTCCAGGAGCACCTGCACCGGCAAGGCGTGGTGCATGGTGGTGTCGGCAATATCGATGCGGAAAAGATATTGATGCGCAAAGGTTTTCAACCCGTTTTATTTCCTTGCCTCGATGGTTTCAGTATACTGGCCAAACTCAGAAGAACCTGGTTCCTCTTCAAAACAGTGTTCTCGTTGCCCGCAGGCGCTTTGTTTGTGATACAGTTTCCGGTATACCCACGCCTGCACCAGTCGTTGGTGCGGTTACTGGCCCGGCGCAAACAGGTAAACGTTATTTGTTTTATTGCCGACATCGATGGACTCAAAACAGCCGATGCCCAACTGCTGGAGCGCGAAAAGACTACCTATCGTTCTTTCCAATATTTTATCGTACACAATGAGGCCATGGAACAATGGATCCGGCAGGTGGTGCCCGGTTGCCGCGTGACACAGATCGGATTCTTCGATTTCCTGACAACACCTGTTGTACAGGAACGGCGCCCGTCTGCCGATATCGTTTTCGCGGGCAACCTCGCGAAGAGCCGGTTCCTCTGGCAGTTGGAGCAGTTGCAGGCTTCGCCACTTCGTTTCCTGCTATATGGTCCTTACGAGGCAACGGCAGATCGCTGGCCTGCCAATACACGTTATGAAGGCGTGTATGAACCTTACCGGTTACCTGCACAGCTTGCAGGCAGCTACGGGTTGGTATGGGATGGAGACAGTATCGAGCAGGCTGGTGGCCCGCTGGGCGATTACATGGCATATATCAGTCACCATAAATTGTCGCTGTACTTACTTGCCGGACTTCCCATTATCACTGCCCGCAAAGCAGCATCGGCGGCGCTGGTGGCGCAATACGGGATTGGCTATGCCGTCGATAGTTTGCAGGAGATAACCGCCCTGATAGCGGGTATCGACGATAGTACTTACCAGCAGCTGGTGGCCAACACGCGAACCCTTGCCCAACAGATCAGCCAGGGGAAGCGCCTGGGAGATGCCCTGGACCGGATCGAGGCGATGATCGCGGCGGAAACTACCTGACTGAGGGCATGCAGGTAGCCCCCAATGCTGGTTCATACGAAAGTGGTGAATAAGCGAATGAAAGTGAAGCTTCCTTACAGTGCAATTGACCTACAAGCGTTGATAAAGTGGATGAAAGTTAACTTGCCCCGGCAGAGCGCTTGACCCCCAGGTAGCGAAAAAGCGGATGAAAGTTGACGAGTGTGAGCGAGAGCATGAGTAATTCGGTAAAGTTGGCATCGGCAGTAAAGGAGAAACCCAGCACCAATACAAACGATGCGAAAAACAATACGCGATCGTATCGCTTCGTAAAGAAACCCACCAGGAAAATCCCTTCCAACAACATGCCCGCTATATACAGGCCATTGGCGATGAACGGATGTGACAATACAAAACGATATAATCCCGCAGCCACACTGTGCTTCTGGTAATACAGGAAAGCCGCCAGGTTTTTCCGCATGATCAGCAGCCCCTGGTCGGGCTGCAGCCAGCCAAACCGCAGCAACTTCCACAGGAAAGCGCTACTGAACACAAACAACCCGAAATACCGCAATGCCTGCCATAGATAGTTGAATGAACGGATATCCTTCACCACAAATGGAATGGCGATCACCAGTATGCCCACCTTATGCGAAGTATGATGCGTACCGAATGAATTGAATGCGATGAAGTAGAGGAGATACAGTAATAAGAATAGTATCATATTCCATCGCCACGCCGGTGCAATGACGCCCAGCAGGGCAGTTATGATAAGCACGCTATCGACGATGCCAGCTACTACGATATGGCCGGTGATCAGCTCTGGCAGCTGCAATAGGTGCATCAGCCAGTAAGTGAGATCTACATAAGGGTACCTCAAAACAGGTCGCTGCAATTGGTGCAGCATGGTATGCGCGTAATAATCATACAGCAGTGACCCGAAAACGAACAGGAATACGAGGCGGCATAGCAGGTCTCGCTCTGCCCGGTTATACTCGGTGTTGCTGGTCAGTGTCCGGGCCATTGTAAAAGTTGGTAAGAAGAATCTAGGATGATGCGCTGACTGTTATCGTAATGCACTTGCAATACATCAACCTGCACGTTATAGATAGATTGCCCGGTGATTTCCTGCAGGTAATGAACGTACCAGTCGGGGAATTGCTGCAGTTGTACCTGCCCATTAAAGAGCCGGGCCTCCCAGGGTTGCAGGTACTGGTAGGCAGCTCGTGCCTTCGACCGGAGAAAACTAATAGTGGGATCAATACCTCCGTTCTGCTTCATGCGCAGGTAATAACTAAGGGGGGTGCCGAGAAAAAAACGGGTGCCTGGTGCATAGCCGGCACTGGCATCGATCACCATACTGTCGTTGACCGTCGTGCGCAACAACTCATATTGGGCCACCGGTTGTTCTTTTTCAGAATACATACCCCATACGAAGAAAGGGGTGACCTGCGTACCCAGTACATTGAAGAATAGGGTCGCGATACCAAAAAGGATCAGTAAGTAGCATAGTCGCCTGTCGTGTTGCCAAACCCGGTAGAGGAAAGTCTTTTTCATGCTGCTGATTGCTCCCTGCCGGACCTTACCCTTTCAGTTTACCCACCAGGTTGATATAATCCTGCATTGCAACTTCTTTGGTCTTGCCCTTCAGGCCAGCCCACGCTTCGTATTTGGCTTTGGATACAAAATCAAAAGGATTGGAAGGAGGATCTACATTGACATCGCCCTCGGTAGCTTGTTTGTACAGAGAATACAATTGAAGCAGGGTGTCATTGCTGGGCCGGTCGGATAATGCTTTGCTGTCTTCAGTAGCTTGTTCAAAAAGGGTTTTCAGGTCCATAGTCACATTATGTTTATCGCGAATGTAAGGAAAAGTCAGCAGCCAAGGTACAGAACTTGCTCTTATGACCTACGACTAAAAAAAACGTCCCGTAGAAACGGGACGTCTGTGGGTTCTGTACAATATATAATTATTTTTTAAGGATCATCGATGTTTGCTGCTCCTCACCACGGCCTACTACGATTACATAGGTTCCGGTAGGCAAGGATTCCAGGTTGATAGTTGACTGTGTACTGCCGGTTGCGGGCTTCCATTGCACCAGCACATTACCCAACAGGTTGCAGACAACAGCCCGATCGGTGCCGTTTGCCCGTTTGTGTTGAACCGTTACCCGGTTGATGACGGGGTTAGGGAAGGTATGCACCTTACTGTTTACGTTGCGTTGTACTGCTACCCTGATCGTGTTGCTGTAGGTATAACGGCCATCCAGGTCCACCTGCTTCAAACGGTACCAGGCAGCGCCGGCGGCAGGGGTTCGGTGGGTAAAGCCATAGTTGCGAAGCGTATTGCTGTTGCCGGTAGCGGCAACCCGGTCAATGGCCGTGAATTGCTGACCATCCTGGCTGTATTCCACTTCAAAGTGAGCGAGTGTCGATTCGCTGGCTGTTTGCCAGTCAAGTTGTACCGACTGTTGCACGGACACTCCTTTAAAGGCATTCAATTCAACGGGCAGGGAAGAAGGGATGGTGAATGATTTGTTGTTGTAGGCGACAAAGGCCATATCGCTATTACCGCTCAGGCGGATCCTGAAATAGGCTATCTGGTTGATGTTGGAAGCATTGATACCAAAGGTGCTGAAATCGGCAGCCCACAGGCGCAGGGGGCGCTCGGTTTGTGTAAACCCAGAGCTCAGGAACATAGGGCTTGTATTCGCATTGTAGAAGTCGGCGATCCATTGGCCAAGGTGGCTGAGGGTTTCCAGGTTGATACTAACGAGATTGCCGACACGTACGCCATTGACGTCAGCAAATTCATATTGGTCTGATGAACCAGAGGGATCGGCGATTTGCGTGATCAACAGGTCCGGAATTCCATCACCGATGAGGGTGGATTGTAAGTCCGAGACAGCAAATGTAATAGTACCGGCTGGCAGGTTGGCTACCCCGGTGCCAATATCCATACCACGGGCACCATCGGTGAGGTATCTGTAGATATCGTTGATGGGGGGCGGGTTGCTGGCGCCATTGAATACGCCGTCATACATCGCCCCGAGTGCGATCTTGGTGTTGGCATTGGCCGTAACGCTGATGTGCTGAACCGGTAAAGCTTTATAGTCACCAGCCGTAAAGGCCTGGCCATGGGTGGTCAATAAAGCGTCATTGACGCCGGTAGAGTAGCGAACGCCATTGTACGTAAAAGCTACCAGGTTATGAGAATTGTCTGGTTTTACAGCGCTGATGGCGGAGCTGCCGCTTTTCCAATATCCATTATAGTCGGTGATGATCTCAGTAACGTTTTGAGCCTTCAGCGAAAAGAACAGGGCCAGCGCAAGCAGCAACGTCATCAGTACACGTCTCCACACAAAGGCATGGGGAAAGGCGACACTAATGGCCTTTGCGCGCGGGGGCATTTGTTCGGTTCGGGATTGATACATAAGGGTACGAATTGATCTGGCATGGATAGTCAAATGGCATACCTGATTTATATGGCTTGATTACTAGAAGTTTATAAAGAGTGCCGGACTTGACCATTTCCCAAAATACATTCCCGGTTCCCCGGTTGGGATAATAACGCGGGATAGGATACGACTAGTATAAGGTAAAATAATATGCTTCCGCCATTCAGTTAATTGCTTACCTTCCGGGTACATCAACACACTCAAAATCAACTGGTATGAAAAGAAAACTCGCTGCCCTGCTGTTGGCAGCCGTAGCACTGATCGGTACCGCTGCTACCGTGATCGTCAATGCTGATTTTAAAGGAGAATGGTCTTTCAATGAAGGTAAGAGCAAAATGGGCGAAGGCCGTATGCGTATGAATGCCACTACGCTGAAGGTATCCAATGATGGCGCCGCGATCGTGATCGAACGTACTTCCTCGTTCAACGGCGAATCGCGCACCTCCAGCGAAAAAATCACCACCGATGGTAAGCCCTCCGAGAACACGGTTTTTGGAAATTCCAAGAAAGTGAGCACGGCCGCCTGGTCTGCCAGCGGTGAAGAACTCACCATCAATGCGACTACCAATTTCGAAAGAGATGGTAATACCATCGAAATCAAGTCGGTAGAGATCTGGAAACTGCTCGATGGCGGTAAAACCCTCTCCATCGATGCCACCACGACCACGCCAAGGGGCGAAAACAAGACGACCCTGGTCTACGACAAGAAATAATGCACCCGCGTCAGTAAGATGTTGAAAGGTCCTCTCCGTTTGGAGAGGACTTTCTGCTTAAAATCAACTACTTTTGCACCTCCTAAACAGAGGAGCAACGTACATGAAGAATATCCGCAATTTTTGTATTATCGCCCATATTGACCACGGCAAAAGTACCCTGGCAGACAGATTGTTACAATCCACCAATACCATCAGCGAACGTGAAATGATGGACCAGGTACTGGATGATATGGACCTGGAGCGGGAAAAAGGGATCACCATCAAGAGCCACGCGATCCAGATCAATTACAAGCATACAGATGGTCAGGAATACATCCTGAACCTGATCGATACCCCCGGTCACGTCGACTTCAGCTATGAAGTGAGCCGTGCCCTCGCCGCCTGCGAAGGCGCCCTGCTGCTGGTAGATGCTACCCAGGGCATCCAGGCACAAACCATCAGCAACCTCTACCTCGCCATCGACAACGACCTGGAGATCATTCCCGTGATCAACAAGATCGACATGGACGGCGCCATGATCGAAGAGGTGAAAGACCAGATCATCGAGCTCATCGGCTGTAAGCCCGAAGAGATCCTCCTGGCCAGCGGTCGTACCGGTATCGGTATCGATGGCATCCTAGAAGCCATTGTACAGCGCATCCCCGCCCCCAAAGGCGATCCCGAAGCGCCCCTGCAGGCCCTGATCTTCGACAGCGTATTCAATAGCTTCCGCGGTATCATCGTGTACTTCCGGGTACTCAACGGTACCATCCGCAAGAATGATAAGGTTCGGTTCGTATCGACCGAAGCCGACTACGAAGCCGCAGAAGTAGGCATCCTGAAGCTAAAGATGACCGAAAAGAAAGAAGTGAGCGCCGGTGACGTAGGATACCTGATTACCGGCATCAAAAATGCCAAAGAGGTAAAAGTGGGTGATACCATCACCCTCGCCAACAGGCCTACCCAGGAAATGATCAAAGGTTTCCAGGAAGTGAAGCCCATGGTATTCGCTGGTATCTTCCCCGTCAATACCGACGAGTTTGAAGAGCTGCGTGATTGCATGGACAAGCTGCAATTGAATGACGCCTCGCTCACCTATGAACTGGAAACCTCGCAGGCACTCGGTTTCGGTTTCCGTTGCGGCTTCCTCGGTATGCTGCACATGGAGATCATCCAGGAGCGTCTCGAGCGCGAATTCAACCAAACGGTGATCACCACCGTTCCCAACGTAAGTTTCATCGCTTACACCACCAAAGGAGAGAAGGTGATCGTCAACAACCCCACCGAGTTTCCCGATCCGGTCAAGACCGACCGTATCGAAGAGCCCTATATCAAAGCACAGATCATCACCAAACCCGAGTACATCGGTAATATCATGACCCTGTGCCTCGGCAAGCGTGGTATCCTCATGAACCAGAGCTACCTGACCACCACCCGCGTGGAGCTCCAGTTCGAAATGCCCCTCACCGAGATCGTATTTGACTTCTACGACAAGCTGAAGAGCCAGACACGTGGTTACGCCTCGTTCGATTACCATCCTATCGGCTACCGCGAAAGCGATATCGTGAAGATGGACATCCTGCTCAACAACGATAAGGTCGATGCCCTCAGCGCCCTGATTCACCGTGGCCGCTCGCAGGATTTCGGTCGCAAGCTTTGCGAAAAGCTGAAAGAACTGGTGCCGCGTCAGCAGTTCCAGATCGCTATCCAGGCAGCTGTTGGGGCCAAGATCATGGCCCGCGAAAACATCTCGGCCATGCGTAAGGACGTAACCGCTAAATGTTATGGTGGTGACATCAGCCGTAAGCGTAAACTGCTCGAAAAACAGAAAGAAGGTAAGAAGCGGATGCGCCAGATCGGCAACGTAGAAGTACCGCAGGAAGCCTTCCTGGCTGTACTGAAGCTCGACGATTGATCACCCGCCTCCATAAAAATAGTAATGGGTGTACCTGCTCTGGTGCGCCCATTTTTTTGTGCACCAGGATGGCCGCAGGTGGCCACGCAACGTTGATGAATTGCCTCATCTTCCTTATATTGCCTCGTATGCGCACGCTCTCCCTGCTGCTATTAATGCTTTTATCCACCTGCCTGCTGCCCGCGCAGGATACCCGCCTCATTCGTTTTCGCAACGAACCGGACCGGCAATCGTTGAAGCACTACCATATCGTGCGGATAAAAGACGATCGCCGGGATACCGCCCTGTTGGGTACGGTACGGAGTGGCTTGTTGGGAAAGAAGACCCTGCAGCTAGGCTTCGAACGTGGCCTGACCGCCGCCCTGGAAGATTATATGGCTGCGAATTTCCGGCAGGATAATGGCAGTACCCCCATCGAATTGCACATCGATGAACTGGCCCTGGTAGAACGGCCCGGCGGTCTTCGAACCAAGGTGGAAGTGAGTTTCCTGCTCGCTTTCTGGATACAGGGAGCCCGGACCTATGACTACAAAGGCACCAGCGAACTGGAGACCATGGGCGATGTGGTGAAGCATGTGGAAGATATGGTGCGGCAAAACGTGCGTAGCAGCCTGCTGCAGTTTGATGACTGGTGGGATAAGAACCGGCTGCTGTACGAAAAGAATGCACCGGTGGAATGCACCGTTACGGTGATGCGTACTGTCAAAGATTCCGGACAGATCATCTATTCACCACAACGGCCACTTACCTACAATGACTTCATCGGCACCCCCGATGGACTAAGCCTGGCCGCTGCGCTCACGGCCACCGCCATGTCTTTGCGGTATTCTTCCAGCGTTGATAAAGGCAGGATCAATGTAGATGTGCAGATCGCCGTGTACTTCGACAAAGCACGCTCCTGGTTCAATCCCAAACACCGCGGCAGCGATAAAATACTGGCCCACGAGCAAAAGCATTTTGAGCTTACAGCGATCAAAGCGGCTGAACTGGCCGATACCCTGCGTACCCTGTCGCTGAACAAGGCCAATTACCAGGAAGAGCTGGAGAAAGTGCATGCGCAAAAGCAACGGGAGCTCGATGCCCTTCAGAAGCAATATGATGCCGAAACCAAACATGGTACACTCGTTGCCGTACAGCAGAAGTGGAACCGATGGGTGGCCGAAAAGCTGGCTGCCAGGGTTTGGTAACCTGTTATATTGATCGAAAAGACTACATTTATTCCTCAAACCTGATACATGCGTACACCCTTGCAGAAAGATGAAAAGATCTTACTCGTAACCCACCGCAGCTGGTTGCAGTTGGTGCTGCCCGCCTTTCTCGTACTGGTAGGGTTTGTGGCGTCTTATTTTATCGGGTTCATCCAATATTGGGGCTGGATCGCTGCCGTGGCAGGCCTCGTCTACTTCGGCTTCGCGTACTGGAACTGGTCGGTTGATATCTGGGTAGTCACCAACCTGCGGGTCATCGACGAAACGGGGTTGCTCAACCATTACGCGAAAGAAAGCCCACTGGAGAAGATCAATAATGTATCTTATGACCAGAATATCTGGGGACGTATTTTCAACTACGGCCACGTAGAGATTCAAACAGCGGCGGAGTTGGGTGCCACGGAATATTACAATGTGCACCAGCCCAAACGCCTCAAAGACACGATCACCCTCGCTCAATCCGAATACAAGAATTACCAGCTTACCAGCCAGGCCCGGCAAATGGCGACCGCCATGGGCTGGCAGTCGACAGCTACCGGCACTGCTATCGGGCATACCGGCACCACTGGCGGTGGTAACCATAGTCTCGCTTCCGAGCTGGAAAAACTGCATCAATTGCGCCAGCAGGGCGTGCTGACGGAAGAGGAATACAACCGCGCTAAAAGCAAATTACTGGGCCAGTAGGGCCCTTTCTGTCAACCGGGTCGCCTCGTCGCCTACCATTTAACGAATAGGCACCATTGCGCGCCCAACAGGGGCCGGCAGTACAGGGCGGCAGGTGGAATGGCCTTGCGTGACCTACACTGTCTTCCTGCCCCCTGGCAATTGGAATGGCCATACCGGGCCTCGCGAAGCGGAAAGTGTAAGGGCGTTTGCGCCACTGGCATCACCATTTTCTTCAATTCTCCACTTACTTATTGGTTTTCAAAGGTCTGTCGCTCGCCAAGCTGGTCGGATGGGTTCATTTCCCTGTCCGGTTGGGTGACGAGTTTATTGATATTCCATAGATGTCAGCAAGATAACTCCCTGTTATTCCGTAGATGTCTCGTATCTATATAAGGACGGAATATCTAGGTGATATCTACGGGATATATACGAGATATCTACGGAACATCTATAAAAGCATGGGCCAGTAGATACCCTGCCGAATACGGCAAATGCCTACCGGAACCACTCTTAAAGGGCGATTGCCGCGTTGAAAATCAGTAAATAACGGAGGAAAACCTAGTTGTCTTTCTTTTTAACAGGCGTTTTGGGGGGCTGTTTCTGCTCGGCCCGCTGAATATTCCGGCGGGAAGCCTCTTCCAGCGCCTTCTCATTGGCCTTGCCGGCATCATCTAGCAGCAGCGCCTCTTTGGGGAATTCGCCGTCTTTCAGGCGTTGGTCGAAGAGCTTATTGATGTGCATCCACTGGCCATTTTGCCATTTAAAGGCTTCATAATCGCCATCGGGCACCAGTGTCCATTTCTTTTCAGGTTCGTCGCTTTCGGATACCAGGTGGTCTACCAGGATCACGTCCATCTCAGGATCGTAATTGAGGAAGGTCCTGGCTTCTTTCTTGTACTCGATGCTGAAGCGCTTTTGGGTAGGGCGCGGAACCGAATCGTTCTTATACGAGAAATAGTTGCCCCCAAAGATGGGCTCGCCATTGTCATTGAAGGTGAGTACCTCCATCCATTTCTTATTGCTGTTGACGGTAAAGTCATCGAAGCCAAACAGGGTGTAATACTTTTTGCCGTTGAATTCCTTCAGCACGATGCGATAGTAGATGGCACCGATCCAGTTGCGGGCTGTACGGGCCGAGTCCATCGGATTGCGGGTGAACATCGATACGTCATGCAGCGGGATCAGTTTGAGCGATCCGTCTCTGGTAGGAAGCTGGATAGCCCCTTTCTGCAGGTACACATAATCATCCTTTTTCATTTGCCAGGTGAAGATGCGGAAAGCGCTGTCGGGGGCATAGAGCCGGGATATATTCAGGCTATCGAACGGAAAATAAAAAGAGTTTTTGGTCACCAGGGCACGTACAAAGGTGCGTACAAACTGGCTGTCGGCACGAAAACGGTCGCCGCTGATGGAATCAAACACCATACGGGCCGACAGCTGTTGCAGGCTGTCCTGCTTTTTTTCGAGCACGGTCAGATCTGCGGCAGCGATACGCTGCTGCGCCATGGCTGCCGGCGCGACAAAAAAGGAAATCAGGAGGACGCTGGTATACAAATAATTGACAATTCGCTTCTTCATAGTATCCGTACGATCTGGTGATTGGATCTGGCAACAAAGGTACCTGTGTGTACCAGCAGGAACGCTAAAGCTACCGTTAAATTTTATGCCCCTTGCAAAGCTTTTGCAAAAGCTGGTAAGTCTAAGACGGCCAGATCGATCAAAGCGTTGGGTAAGGACAGATCCGGATGGGTAGTTTGTACAAAAACGGTATGCATGCCGGCATTGCGGCCAAACTCCATGTCGCTGAGGTTATTACCGACGATCAGCGATTTGCGCAGGTCGATGAGGGGAAAATCTTTCACAGCATCGAAGGCCATGCCGGGTTGTGGCTTGCGGTGTGTATGGTTATTGTCGATGGAAGAGCAGTAGTATATCTTGTCGACGCGACCACCGGCCGCTTCGATGTCCTGCACCATGCGGTCATGGATCTGCTGCAGATCGGCATCTGTCATCAGCCCCTTGCCAATGCCCTTTTGATTGGTGGTGATCACGATGCGGTCAAAGCGGGTGGCCAGGATGCGCATGGCATCCAATACCCCTTCGTAAAAGTGAAACTCCCCGTAGTTGTACACGTAATCCTGGTATTTCTCGATATTGAGTACTCCATCGCGGTCGAGGAATAAGGTCCAGCTGTTATCGATCTGCCTGAGGTCGAGCATCTTGTTGAATAGGGGTAATGGCTTATCCTTTGAAATATTGTTCTTCTACCAATTCGCAGATGATATGGCCCAGCAGCATATGGCTTTCCTGGATGCGGGGCGTATTCTTCGACGGGATGTTGATGAGGTAATCGCTCAGGGGTTTCAGCAGGCCACCGGTTTCACCGGTAAAACCTACGGTGACGATGCCTTTTTCGCGGGCCACTTCAAAGGCCTGTACGATGTTGGGAGAATTGCCCGAGGTGGATAAGCCCACGAGGAAATCGCCTGGTTTGCCTATGCCTTTGATGAGGCGAGCATAGATCACATCATAGCTGTAGTCATTGGCTACCGCCGTCATATAAGAGGTGTTGCAATGCAGCGCTTCTGCGGGCAACGCATCACGGTTGATATAAAAGCGGCCGGAGAATTCTGCCGCGAGGTGTTGCGCATCGGCTGCGCTGCCGCCATTGCCACAGAAATAAATGTGTTTGCCTTGCTTCAGGCCCTCTACCATGGCGGTCACGATATCGCCAACGGTTTTTACAATGGCTTCGTTTTCGAGTACACGGTGCTTTACTTCAATCGATTCTGCAATGATGTGCTTGATCTTGTCCTGCATAGGTATTATAAATATGAACTGATTAGAACTGTTTTTCGGTTTACAGACGCGTGGCAGCCTTTGATGGTGGCACCACCCGGCCAGCGCCTGCCGCGAAGATGCGAATAATTCCTTAATTGCCGGAAACGATGGCCGGCGTGGCGAGATCGATGATGGCATCGGTCAGCGTGTGCCAGGCATATTTTTCCTTTTCCTGGCGTAAGGAGGGCAGGAAAAAGGATTCTCCCAATTCGAAATAACGTTGGATAGCGGCCGCCAGTGAGGGCGCCGTCGGTTCGCAGACCAGTCCTACCTTTTCATGCGGCACCAGGTCGGCCAGACCGCCCACTTTGGTCACGATCATTGGCTTCTCGAAATGGTAGGCGAGGGGTGTTACGCCGCTTTGGGTGGCGTTGCGGTAAGGTTGTATGACGCAATCTGCCGCACACATATAATATTTCACTTCACTGTCGGGGATGAAGTCGGTACGCAAAATGAGCTGGTCGGCAATGCCCAGGCGGCTAATCTGTTCTTCGTATCCTTTCTGGTCTTCGTAGAATTCACCGGCTACCAGCAATTTCACGGTCGACAGGGTTTCGTTGCCTGGATGGGCTGCCCGCTGCTGTCGGATGAGCTGCATGGCTTCGAGCAGGATGTCGAGCCCCTTGTATTTGCGGATAAATCCAAAGAACAACAGGATACGTGCATCGGGGTCGATGCCCAGCCGCTCGCGGGCGGCTGTTTTGGTGACTGCTTCCCCAAAATTGTCGTACAGCGGATGGCTGATCAGCCGGGCCGGTTTATGGGGTTCAAACTGACGCAGGTCCTGCATGACCTTTTCACTCATGGCGATAAAGGCATCGCAGGGTTTTACGAAATAGCGCGTGAAGGGCACATCGCCGGGCCGCTTTTCGTGGGGAATGACGTTATCGGTCAGCGCAACGATGCGCGTGTGTTTGTTCTTTTTTACCTGGCGGAGGATGGTGCCGAGTGCTGGTCCCATGAAAGGCAACCAGTAACGCACCAATACGATATCGGGGCGGATGCGGCGGATGGCGTTGCCCACCTGGTACCAGTTGAGCGGATGGACGGAGTTGATCACGGAATAGATCTCCAGTCCCGGTGGTGCCGGTTCGCTCGAATACTGGGTGGTGCCTGGAAACAGGAAGGAAGGGTACTGCAAGGAAAAAGAATAAATACTGCATTCATGCCCTTCTTCGATGAATTGCTGGCACAAACGCTGGTTAAACGTTGCGATGCCACCACGCAATGGGTGGGCAGGACCTATGATGACAATCTTTTTCTTTTCCATGCGGAACCTTATTCGATGCCAATCTTGTCTTCGATCAGGTAATTATTGCGGCCTGGTGCATTACGGGCGATCAGCTCGCCCAGAAAGCCGGCCATGAACAGCTGGGTGCCAATCACCATGGCGGTGAGTGAAATATAAAAAGGCGGCCGGTTGGTAAGCCCCTTGGTAGGGTCTATGAACTTACCGATCACCAATACCATGATCATGGCCAGGCCTATGAGAAAACTAATGGTGCCGATCATGCCGAAAAAGTGCATGGGTCTTTTCCCGTACTTGCTGACAAAGGTGATGGAGGTGAGGTCGAGGAATCCGTTTACAAAGCGTTCCCAGCCAAACTTGGTGGTGCCGTATTTGCGTTTGCGGTGCTCTACCACCTTTTCACCAATCTTGCGAAAGCCGGCCCATTTGGCCAGTACGGGAATATAGCGGTGCATCTCGCCGTATACTTCAATGCTCTTGACCACCTTGCGCCTGTATGACTTCAAACCGCAGTTGAAATCGTGCAGGGGGATCTTCGATATGCGGCGGGTACACCAGTTGAAGAATTTTGAAGGAATATTTTTCGTCAGGGTATTGTCGTACCGTACTTTCTTCCAGCCGCTGACCATATCGTACCCATCTTCCACGATCAGGCGACGCAGTTCGGGTATTTCATCCGGACTGTCTTGCAGGTCGGCATCCATGGTGATCACCACTTCGCCTTTGGCTGCTTTGAAGCCTTCGTTGAGTGCGGCCGATTTACCATAGTTGCGTTGGAAACGAATGCCTTTGATGCAGGGGTTGGCACTGCGCAGGGATTCTACCACCGCCCAGGAGTTATCGGTACTGCCGTCGTCACAAAGGATGACCTCGTAAGACAGCCGGTGTCCTGCAGCCACCTTGTCTATCCAGGCACACAGCTCGGGCAGTGATTCTTCTTCATTGAATAAGGGAACTACGATAGATACGTCCATGCCAGGCTACTGATTTTGGAGTGTTGATGTAGGGATTTTCTTTGCAATCACCGCTCCCGTCACCGTCGCAAGTGCTCCCCCTACCATGTAGAAGAAGAGCTGGCCCATGACAAGGAGGATCGTATAGTTCTTACTCAGGTTCTTGATGTTCTCGTCGATCTGTGCTTCCGTATTGTTCTGCAGTTTCAGGGCTTCTGTACGCTGGTAATCGAGGAAGTTCTGCTTTACTTCCGGAAACATATAGTTGCTGGCGACAGTATACAATACCATCAGGATGATCACTACGGGAATGATCCGGAAACCAAAACCGAGCAATTGACCGAAAGAGGCCGTTCGTCCCACCTGGTTTGCATGGATATTGATAAAGGCTACGATGGCTACCATATAGACGCCAATGCCCAGGTATTGGGGCCATTGTTCTTCATTGCGTTTGGTGAAATAGATCACCAGTGCCAGCACAATCAGTATCGCTGCTGTAATGAGGCCAGCCGTCACTGCCGAGATCGTCTTCTTTTCCATTGGCCTTGTTGTTTATTTTACGGAGATATGTGTACCGTTGACGATACCACGGATCTTACCGGTGAGTGTTTTACCGATAAAGGCCGAGTTGACCGACTTCGATTTGAATTGTTTGGCGTCGATGGTGACGCTGGCTTCAGGTTCAAAGAGCGTGATGGCTGCGGCTGCTCCCTTGTCGATGGCAGCTGTACCCAGGCCAAAGATCTTCCGCGGGTTGGTACTCAACAGTTCTACCCAACGGCTTTCCGCTACTTCGGGCATCGCCGTGCGGAGCACGCTGTAGGTCGTTTCCAGACCGGTCATGCCAAACTTGGCGTATTCGAATTCCAGCACCTTGCTGTCGTATTCGTGTGGCAGGTGATGGGCGGTGATACAATCGATGGTGCCATCGAGGATGGCTGCCTTCAGGGCGCTTACCTCGGTAGCTGTACGTAAGGGTGGAAACACTTTCAGGTTGGTGTCGTACTCCCACAGGTCCTTATCGGTAAAGAACAGGTGATACGGTGTTACCGAGCAGGTTACCGGCAGGCCGGCTTCTTTGGCGCGCCGGATGTACTCGAGCGAGCGGGGCGCCGTAACGCCTGTAAAATGCAATTTGGAATCGGTATAGCGGGCTAGTTTGATATCGCGTGCTACCTGCAGTTCTTCGGCCATCATGGGTTTGCCAGGCAGTCCGAGTTGGGTAGACACAATGCCTTCATGCATGAGGCCATTGGTGCCGATCGTTTTATCGTCGGGGATCTGGATGATCACACCGTCGAATGCTTTTACATATTGCAGGGCTTTCATCAGCAGGCCGGCGCTTTGGATGGGATGCAATCCATCGCTGAAAGCAATGGCACCGCTGTTGCGCATATCGTACATCTCGGCGAGGTCTTTCCCTTCCGTTCCTTTCGATACGGCGCCGATGGGGTATACGTTGACCGGCAGGCCTTTCGACTTGTGCCGGATGTATTCTGCCTGTGATTTGTTGTCGATGACGGGTTTGGTATTGGGGATCACCAATACATCGGTATAGCCACCTGCTGCAGCGGCAGCCGCACCGGTTTCGAGTGTCTCCTTGAATTCATAACCGGGGTCGGCAAACTGGGCAAAAATATCTACCCAACCTGGTGAGGCATGGAGGTCTTCACCGGCAATGACCTGATCGGCTTTTACGTCGATACGTGGTTGAATGTCTTTAATAATGCCGGATTCTATGAGAATATCCTGCCTGGTTTGATGAAAAGGAGAGGATGGATCTGTAATGTAAGCCTGTTGAATGAGCAACACCATTGTTCAAAAAATTGAGCAAAAGTAAGGTTTTCACCCGGTTGTTAAACGACCGGTTGAAAAAATGTTGATTATCAGGAGGCAAGGGGCCTGTGAGGCTGGGTGGCGCGCCCGTAGGGGCTGAGTGATGCCAGGGATGGCCAAAGGATGTACATGCCAGCCAGCTCAATAGCCGGTCAGGTGCGATTTGCGCAGCGCTTCTTTGTCGGCCGGCGTCCGGCGCATGTCGTAGTCGTACATGGCTTTTTCCCATTCGCCGTAGATGGCGTTGGGCAGTACGATGAAGCGGCGGCCCCATTCTTCTTTGACGGCGTCGGTCGCCTGGTTGCGCGCGCCGATGCCTTTCACTTCAAAAGCGGTGGTGAAATCGGTGAGGTTATCGCCCAGCAGCATCACTACTTCGTATTGTTCCATGACCTGCTGCCGACGCACCTCTTTGGAAGAGGTATTGCGGAGGAACAACATATGACTGGTATCGGCATCGGGCAACTGCAGTTTGCGCAGGTTGAGCAGGGTGCTGTTGATCTCGGTGGTATCGCGGTTGCTGATGTAAAAGATGCTGATACCTTTTTGTTTGGCGGCCTGCAGGAATTCAACAGCTCCGGGTACAGCGGTGGCGGCGGCGCGATCGGTCCACTGCTTCCAGGCCTGGCTGCTGTATTCTTTTCCTTCTTTGATCAGTTGGGCTTCGCTGTAACTATTGTCGAGGATGGTTTCGTCGAGGTCGGTGATGATGGCCAGTTTGCTTTTGCGCAACTTGCGCCGGGGTATCTCCTGCAGGCGCAGCGCGGCCATATTGAATGCCTGGTAGCAAAGCGCCCTGTATTCGGCAGCGGTTTGCTGAAATAATACTGGATAAGCCTTTACGCTGCTGGCGGGTATCGTGGCCTCCTGGGCTTGCGTAAGCGGTGCCAGCAGTACGCCGATCATACAGATGAAAAATGTTTTCATACGACAAATGTACCGCTTTGGTGGTTGTTTTGAAGGCCCTAATGTTCAAAGGGCAGGCATCCTATAGCGGATACCTGCCCTTGGCGGTTGTGGTAGCTTGGTGTTAAAAAGCTGCCTTATGCGTTTTCTCACTGAATACTGTGAGGAAGATGATCTTGATGTCGAGCAGGGGCGTCCAGTTCTCCACATACCACAGGTCATGCGCTGTACGGTTGTTGCGTTGTTCTTCCGTATCGGTGGGGCCACGCCAGCCGTTCACCTGTGCCCAACCGGTGATGCCGGGTTTCAGGTAGTGACGGATCATATAGTTGTCTACCTCTTTCTGCATCACTTCATTTAGGAAGATACGATGGGGGCGGGGGCCCACCACGCTCATATGGCCCAACAGTACGTTGATGAATTGTGGTAGTTCGTCGAGGCTGTATTTGCGGATGAACTTACCAATCCGTGTAACCCGTGGGTCGTCTTTGGTTGTGGATGCTTTACCTGCTACTGCAGCATCATTGGTATACATACTCCGGAACTTGTACAGCTTAAACTGACGGCCACCCTGTCCGAGCCGGATGGGGCAATAGAATACGGGGCCCGCCGATTCCCATTTGATCAGGATACCAAGCACCAGAAACAGGGGCGCCAGCATCAGCAACATGGTGGCAGAGAAGGCGACATCACATATACGCTTGAGGGAGGCAAAGCGCAAACGGTCGAGTGATATTTCACGAATATTGATGATCGGCATATCGCCAAAGGCAGTCGTCTTATAGTTTCTGCCCAGCAGGCGGAAATAATCAGGTACGAGCCTCACACGGATGCCGAAGTAGTCTGCACGGTCTACCACTTGTTGGATCTTTTCGTCGAGGTGTGTCGGCAAGGCAATGATCACTTCATCCACTTTCCTGGATTGTATGACCTGGTCAATTTCATCGATGCGCCCAATGATCTGGTATTGCAGATCGGAGTCTTCCGGGTTGTCGTCCAGGAATCCGATGATGCGGTATCCAAAGTCGGCATTCTGGCGGAAGTAATTGTCGATGTGGGCACCGACCCGGCCTGCGCCGATCACCAATGCCTTGCGAACGTTCTTGCCTTTAATGCGGAGTGCACGTACGATCAGGAAAGTGAGGTAATTGACGACCAGGTTTACTGCCGGGAATCCGAGCAGGAAAACGATGAACTGTGATTTGCTATATCCCTGTGGAATGCCCAATACAAGATAGGAGAGGGATAACACGGCGATCAACTCGAAATGAGTTTTCAATTGGTTCTTGAACCTGTACTTGAGTCCGTTGTGCAGGTGCAGGTAGTAAACTTTGTTCTTGGAAGTAAAGAATATCCAGGCAAAAGCAAGGCTGATGAGGTACAGATAATTCTGATCACTCATTTCTTTGCCATAGAAAAGGTTTATTCCTGCGAAACAACCTCCTAATGTTAGAAAGTCTCCAGCTCCATATAATAATGTAAGCCGCCGATCTGAACGAATCATAGAGGATATGGGTTAAGTTTTCTAAAGAATATGGATTCAGTTTTTACTGAATTTGGACTAAAGGATCTGACTATTGAAACGTAAAACTATATTTTATATGATGGAGCTACTAGTAATTAAAAGAAATTAATTTGAACATATATGTCTATTCCCAATGTAGGAATATTCATACGTTCAGGCAGTCGTTAGGTTGGATGTAGTAGCTTAGTTAACAGCAAGCTCACGTGATCTGGAAAGCCGCTTGATCAGTGCTTTCCCCCATGATACAGAAGACAATTCCAGGTATTTATAACTAATGTAGGCCAGTGGAATAGTAAAGGCAAAACCTGCCAATGTAACGATGGGGAAATACAGCGGACCGGTCGTTAACTGTGGTGTGTATTGCTCCATGGCAAGGGTTACCTGCTTGATTACCAGAAAGTGTATGAGATAACCTGAATAGCTGATCTTGCCCAGGAATACAGTGAATTTATTTACATATAACTTCCAGGGGTAGGCTGATAACAATAAGGCCAGTATCATGAATAACAACGCGTATACGTGGTGTGTTTGCGGTAAAGGCACACTGAACTTTTTAACGACCAATAGCAGCAGGGATACCACACCGACAAGCATCAGGTTGGTCGATCGCTTACTGATGATATGTTGGTAAGTACCCTTCCGCCATATTCTGTAGAGGATCATACCAAAGCCGAAGCACGCAAGCTGACTGGGTATCCAACGATAGAAAAAGTTATTGGTGACGCTTTTCTCATATCCTGCAAGCCAGTGAGTAGACGCATATTTGTTGAGGAGGTAGTTGCCTACCGGCAGCACAAACAAGGCAATCAACATCAGAACCAATATTTTCTTATTGGTATTGAAGTATTTGTAGAGAACAGGCACCAACATGTAGAACATCACTTCGCAACTGATTGACCAGCCACCGGGTACTACAGAACTGGAAGTAAGCGGATGAAAGGTATTTACCAGCAATATGTGATAGGGGTAGTGCCATAATTCGGGGCCTTCGCGCCATCCCCTCGATTCCATACCATACACTAATGTATATAGTATAATTCCCAACCAATAGATGGGGATGATCCTGAATAATCTACGAATATAAAAATCCCTGAATTGAAAAGGTTGTCCGTCGGTTTTAGACAAGGTATAAAAGATGGTGAACGCACTGATGACAAAAAACAGTTGTACACCCATGCCACCGATACTGGCGAGGTAGTTGGATATACCGTCAATATGGGTAATACTTGCTGCGTGTGTGATGATCACGCCGGCAATGGCGATCCCTCTTAAACCATCTATATAGGTAAACCTTTCGTTTGACATGAAAGTTAAACGTGTTTTTACGCGTAATATTTTTCTAGTTTCCAAATCATTTGCCAATTGCAGCTGTCATAAATTATTACTCATAATATTCGTTGCATCACTTGCGTTAACAAGGAGTGTTATATATATTGTGGCGCAATTTGAACATGCTCTAAACTCGTATCTTATGATGGCAACAGCAAAATCCCGCTTCGCAGGGATCATATGTATGTTACTTATTTCTACAGCAGGTTATTCGCAATGGAGCGATGGCCCTTTTATGAGCATCGGTGCTCAGGCTGGTTTTCCGTTTAACAAGCAGGTCCGCAATTACTCGTGGGCCGCGGGTGGCCTTGGAAAGTTTTCTCTTCCCCTGGGAACCAGCGATTACTTCACATTTTCATTGAATGCACTTAGTATCAATGGCAAAAAGCCAAACGGAAAAGGTTTGAAAGAGCATGATATCCTGACTGCGTTTGTAGGATACAGATACGATTTCAGAAGAGAAGATGTCTATAATTATTTCTTCATGGAACCGCAGGTTGGGTTTTCTTTTTCCGGAACGGACTATACTACTTTTTCTGTGATGCCCATGGTAGGGTACTCGCTGAATGCCAAGATTGATTTTGGTGTATTTTACCATGCTTCTACCACGACTATGCGTTTGTCGAAAATTGGTGTTGGTGGCGTAATGGTGGCATACAACTTCCACTTTGCCAAGCGTAACAGCGATTAGGCCAACTGCACATTCAATAACTTGTTAATGAATAAAGCCTCTCAAAATATTGAGAGGCTTTATTCATTTTATTTATTGGAGAGGCCACCAGGCCCTTTCTTTTATGTTTTTCTTATTTCCGGCGAATGGCCAGCTTCATAAAGAACCCAAGATTACCAAGCAGAAAGCGAAAGGTTGCATAGTATTTAGGCCATAGGCGTGCTGGTTCTTTAGAAAGCCGGTAAGCCCAGCGCAATCCCATTTTCTTTACCCATTCGGGGCTTTTCAACGATTCGTCGGCCAGGTATAAGAATACGCCTCCAACGCCCATCATCAATGATTTTGTAAAGTGCTGGTGATAGTGATGAATGAGATAATCCTGTTTGGGACTGCTGATGCCAATCCAAACGATGTCGGGCTGCAAGGCATTGATCTCGGATATATCCTGTTTTAACTGTGGGCTCGTTGCGATCTGATCGGCTGCTACAAAGGGGGGCGATTTATAACCCAGGATCTTTGCGTTGGGAAACTCCCGTTCAAGGTTGTTTTTCAGTTTCCCGAGCGTCGCCTCGTCGCCGCCATAGAAATAATGGGTAAGCGTATTCTTTTGCAGCAGTGCCTTGCACAAGTGGAATCCTGATACGGTGGATACCGACTTATGACCTTTTAGCCTGGCCACTACCTGCGAGGGTTTGCCATCGGGCATGGTGAGGAATGACGAGTTAAGTATGTTCGTCAGCAACGGATTGCCATGTGCTTCCTTGATAACGGATGCATCGGGAAAGCTGACATAGGAAGGGGAACGGAAATCATATTTGCTGATCGCATCAACAGCTGCTGATGGATTGATGATCGAAATATGTACACCCAGAAAATCAAACCGGTTGTTCATGCAAATTCAGTTTTTTAATGAAGCGGGCCGGATTACCTGCCCAAATTTCGTTGGCCGGTACGGTACCCGAAACAACACTTCCTGCACCAATCACCGAATTTTCGCCAATCGTGGTGCCTTTTAGTATGATGGATGCGCCACCTATGAATACATTGTTCCCGATCCTGATGGGAGCGGTTTTGTATCCTTCATTAGGTGTGGCCAGTCTGACTGCAGGATCGATGGGGTGGAAATCGGAATCCCACAATTTGCAACTTCCGCCGATCATTACGTTGTCACCAATGGTGATCTGGTTGGCGCAATAGATGGCTGAGTTGCTCATGCGGAAATTAGTACCTATTGAAAGCGAAGCGTTCTTTTTTACGACGATACTGCTGCGTGTATCTCCCCCGATGGGGTTCTTGTATTTACCGGAATTGATCCGTGCGTCGGCACCAAGTTTCATCACGCCGCGGTTCATCAGCAACAAAGGACCGAATATCGTTACCTTTCCATGCTGTACTGCGAACAGGCGCAGCTTCAGCAGGTTCATCGGTAAAAACAACAATTGATATATCTTCTTGAAAATACCCATGACGATCAGTTATTCAGCATTTGTGTGTATACAGACGATAGTGATTGGATGTAGTAGTCGGACGAGTACTCCCTTTCTATCGTCAACTTAGCCTGTTGTCCCAATTCTTTTTGTTTCTGTTTATCGGCGAGCAGACTGGCGATCTTTTGTGCGAGCGATGCGGGTGCTTTTTTAGGCACCAGGATACCATTGACACCGTTCTGCACCACTTTTGAAATAGAGGCATCGTCTGAAGCGATCACAACTTTTCCCAGCGCCATGGCTTCCAGCAATGCCATGGGTAAGCCTTCGCCATAGCGGGAGGGCAGCAGAAAGATATCTGAACTTTGCAGCGCCTGCCATTTTTTTTCTCCCCATACCAGGCCACCGTAATTGAAACGATCGGCGAGTACTGACTCCATCGACGAGACGAACCATTGTTGTTGTGGCCCGCTGCCGTAGGCGTCGAAGTGGAAGTCGGGGGATTGTTCTTTCAGTTGACCGCAGGCATCTACAATGTCTTCAATGCCTTTGCTTTCGTGCAACCTGCCAAAAAAGATCAATTTATTCTGACTCGTTTGTTCGTCTGCGAAGCGGGGTATTTCTTTAAGGTCTATACAGTTCCGTAACACCAGTACTTTGGTGGCCGGGACATTATAGAGTGTTGTCAGCGACTCCTTTTCCAGCTCACTGAGCACAATGATATTGTCTGCCGTTTTGAGTATCCAATCGGTAAGCCTGGATTGCTTCTTTTGGAACAACAGCACGCCGCCATGCAGGTGAACGATGATGCGTTGCTTTTTCTGCCGGGCAATATACAGGTACAGGGCCTCCCTGACCAGTGATTTCCGGTCGAAGGAGAAATGGAAATGGATAAGGTCGAACCTGGTTTGATTCAGTTGTTTCCGAAAGCCGGATAGCTTTTTGAATAGCGTGACCGCCTTGTTCTTATCGCCCATGTCCCGGTTGAAGTACTGTATCTCCTGGCGGCTGTTATTGAGTATCATATTCACAACCGTCACGATGCCGCCCAGAGAAATGGAAGGGTCATTTTCCGGGCCAGTCATTAAAATCCGCAAGGTACGCTCGTTATTCATCGGTTCTGTTATAAGTGTTTGATCACTTTTGCCGGTATACCGCCGGCGATCGTGTTGGATGGAATATCTTTCGTTACAACGGCATTGGCGCCAATGATGACATTGTCTCCGATGGTCACCCCCTTCAGGATACTCACTTTGTCACCCAGCCATACATTGTTGCCGATCCTGATAGGCGCCATATTGTATCCGTCGAAGACGAGGCTGCCATCCGAGGCATTCTTTTCAAAAGCGTGATCATGGTCGAGTATACTTACAAACCGGGCGATCACGACATTGTTACCGATTTCGATACGCTGGTGCGCCACAATGCGTGAATAGCCGTTCATGACAAAGTTCTCACCCAGTGTGATACTTCCGAGGGAGACCAACTCGGTGTCATGGTCCAGCCTGATCTTACCCCGGGCACTGATCGTACCGCCATTTTTACCCTGGATCAACGTGTGGCGTCCTATATACGATACCCGGGGGAGTTGCACACCCCGCTTAGCCAGCTTTACCATTATAAAACGCAACAAGGCTGCTACTTTGTCTATCATCGTACATTAATTGTTGGACCATTGTATTGATGGAAGAAATTGTTGATCTTTTTTTCCAGTACCTGCCAGGAAAAGTTCTGCTGCAGAAAATCGAAATTGGCCATACCCATGTCCACTCTTTTTTCGGGGTGGTTGATGAGGTCGGTCAGCCCATCGGTTATCTCCCGCACGATGCCGTTCTCATCCTGGATCCTGATCTTTACGGCACCGTTGTCGGGGCACATGTATTTAGGACCTCCGTTGTCGATGGTGACGATCGGGAGCGAATACAGCATGGCTTCCAGGAGGGCATTGCCGCTGGCTTCCGTTAACGATGGCGCGCAGAAGATATCTGCCTTTTGGAAGAAATCGAACACCTGTTGCCGGTCGAGGTTGCCGTGAAAAGTGACCACCGAACCGAGGTTGCTGTTGCGGGTTAGTTGTTTCAGCGATTCTCTTTCAACGCCATCTCCAACCACATGCAGGTGGAAATCATATTTGTCTTTCAAAGGGGCAATGCCCTTGATCAGTAATTCTGCTCCTTTGTACCGGATCAGTTTGCCGACGTATAGTATGTTGACTGTTTTTTTGTGTGCTGGTTTCCCGACTGGCGTACGGTTCGACGTATCGATGCCTGTATCGAACAGGGTGACCATCTTCGGAACATATTGTTGCGGCAGAATGTCGCGCAGGTAGTCGAGGGTGATCAGTATTTTATCTGCTTTTTTCAGCTGTGACCGGAAAGGCGGAAACTTCAGCAGAAAGGAATCCAACTGACGCAGTTTATTGAGTAGCGATTCCTTTTTGAAATAGGATTTCAATTCAGGTGGTACCTGTAAACCACCTCCCAGTGGTCCCACGACCAGGGGGCGTGGTATTCTGGAGAGGGAAGAGTAGTAACGGAAGCTGGAAGGTGTTTTTCGTAACATCACATCCGTCCAGTTTACCAGGTCTTTATGTGCTTTAAGATAACGATAACTTTGTTTGTTGAAGCTGAAATAGCCCAGGTGCAACTGGATATTCCTTTTCTTCTCCAGCCATTCGGGAATGTCAAAACCAATAATCTTCAGGTTCGCCGGCATGGTTTGGTAATATTCCAGTAATCCCAGCTCGGAGCTTTTATTGGTGAGTAGTGTTACATTGTGTTCTTTCAGGAGGATATCCAGCCACTTCACGGCGGTATAGGATTCCGAGCTTTCGCGGGGGTTACAGAAATACGCTGAGTAAAGAATGTTTGCCATGGTTACTGATTGTTTACACTAGATGAACTGTAATCTTTTGATAGCATCATTAGGGGCAATATCCGGTTCGCCGGTAGCTGCTTCACTTCGCTGTACAGGTACAGCCCTGCCTGTCACGTTGTACAACACACCCAGGCAAGCCCCGGCTGTCAGTAGTAATACCGATCGGAAACTGAGCTCTTCCATCTGTCCTGAGAAGTGGATCATCAGGAGCAGGCAAACAGCCGTATAAAAAAGCGCTTTGACGTCTTTGGAGAAGGATGGAAAGATCTTCCGGAATTTTTTGAACCTTCTGTTAAACAACACAACGATATGCAAAAACAGACCCAGGTAAAGGACGAGCCCGAAAAGTCCCGTACCATGAAACAGCATCGTGTAATCCACGTGTAGTTGCCGGATGGACAAGAAGCCGTCGGTGAATCCGTAGTGCCCGGGAGAATTGAATATTTCTTTACCGAACAGCAAAGTGGTTACGGAGAAATTGTCGGCCAGGTCTTTGAGAACGAAAAACAGCTCCTGGTAACGCAGTTCATCCGTCATTTCATAGTCTGACGAGAATACGTTACTTCTCATCTGGATACGCTCGATCAGGTAATCACCATAGATCGGGAAGGTGAGTACCAGTACAAAAGCGATGCTGATGACCAGTGAAATGAGTTTGTTGATCTTTCCGCGCAGGGTGAAGAACAACGCGATCCCTGCAAATGAGATCAGCAGGGTGGTGCGTCGCAATGACAACATTAGAAAGGCAAAGGCCAAAACGCCTACTACATAGATAGCATACGTTTTTATTTTATCCAGCTTGTGGGTCTGAAAAATGAACACAGTAAGCGCCAGTACCGAAGCCGGACAATATAATTGCGCATCATACAGTCCTACACGCACCCCGGCGCTGCCTCCATACTGATTTACCCCCCATTTGAAGATATTGGACAGGATAGCGAAAACGACAAAGATGATCAACAGGTTAAGCTGTGTGTAGATAAACCGGCTGATCTTCTCGGGCGTATTGATATAGCAGTAACCAAGCGGCAACATCAGGATCGCGATACCATTTTTCAGTATGTACTCGAATGATCGAGTTTGACCCGTGCTCAGTGGTATAAGCAGGAACCAATACAGGACCAACAGGAAAAAGATGGCGAAGCGGTTGAATGCCTTGGGGAATTTGCCCAGATACAGGTATACCAGCAACACGATGAACAGGCCACCTTTAACCACGGCCAGGCCCGACTGCCTGGGAAAAAAGCTCAGCAGGCAATTGAACACAATGGCGATGGTGGGCAGGAGGCACACCAGGCGGGTTCTGAAATCTAGCGTATTGCTGGACATAAGTAGTTATTGGAGGGCCGGTTTTGGTGGTTTCAGGTAGCTTTTTATGTACATGATCAGGTTAGCCTTCAGTGAATGCAAACCTGAACAGAAAACGATATCCAGCATACTCACCTTACTGCCTTTAGCGCCCAGCAGTTTGGCTTTTATAAGGCGATACCGCAGGATAAAGCGTTTGCGCTGCCGGCTATTCATGTCGGCTTTGTGTTTTTTGTAAAAGCTGGACAGCCCTTTCAGTTGGTTTTTTAACGTCGTGATCTTGATCACGGTGTCGTTACGGTAAATATTCTGCAACCTGTCGGGAATAATCAGTCCCGGACCAAATTGCCTGATCAGGCGATAGAAGGTATCGAAATCCTGGAAGGCCGGAAATTGCACGTCGAACCCGCCGATGGCCTGCCAGCGTGCTTTTTCTGTGAATACCTGGTTGCCGATCAGGTTCTCGCCTGCGTCGAGCAAGGTATCCGCCTTTATCAGGCGTAGCCTTTGGGTATGTGTGATTTTACCGTTTACCAGGATCAGGTTGTCGTTGGCTGCTACGAAAGCATACTTATTATCATATGACTTCAGCAATACCTCGATGCGGTTCACGACAAACTCATCATCGTCATCCAACCCGGTTACAAATTGCCCCTTGGCTGCATCGATCGCCAGGTTGCGGGAGTAGCAGGCTCCTTTTGACACCTCATTCCGGAAATACCTCACAGGTACGTTGGTTTGTTGTTGTACCCGGTCGATGATACTTTGGTTGTCGCAATCGGACCCATCATCCACCACCAGCACTTCAATGTCCTGGTAGCTCTGGCGGACGACCGAAAGGATCGCCCGCTCCAGCAATTGAGGCCTGTTCTTGGTAGTGATATAGATGCTTACAGTTGGCATTAATTCAGTGATTTATCGACGGTGCTCCACATATTGGCGATCTGCGTGAACCAATGTGACCGGCGGCTTTCTATTCTTCCCTTGGCACTCTTCAGCTCCGCTTCGGTAGACAATCTTTTGATGTTCTCCAGCATCTTTTCGTTCGTATCGAGTTGTACGTAGTAATCAAATACGTTGTAATCCTCCATGATACGTTGGTACTTATGGCTCCAGCCGAGGCAGATGGTAGGAATAGCCTGCGACAGGGCATTGATGACGCCATGGAACCTCGAAGCCACAATGAAATCACAAGCACCCACGTCGTCTTTCAATGCCAGCGCATTGTCGTTCGATACCAGTGACACGTTGGACGTATTGGGCAGTGATTGATACAGTTGTTTGATCACTTCCTGGTCTTCCGATCCGGTATGGTTGATCAGTGATACATGCAGACCCTGCTGCTGATAGTGAGCCACCAGTTTATTCAGGAAGTCGATGTATACCTCCATGGATTTGAACGTGTCGCTTTCCAGCATCTTGCAGTTGGGAATGATACCTACTCTTTTGAAGGAGTTAGAGGTTTCCTTGCGTTCTTTTCCCTGCGAGAAAGAAGCGGTGAAGTCGGGGGCAAATTGCATCTTTTCACGCAGCGAGCCTGGCTTGATAGCTGCTTCCAGGAATTCTTTGGATGACATATCACGGTAGAATACCAGGTCGGCATTGCGAACGATATTGCGGATGCGGTATTTTGATTTTGGTGTGCTGAAGGGGCCAAAAGCCTGTGGCAGGAAGATGATCCTGGTACCCAGCTTTTTGAAGAAACGCAGGTAAACAGATTCTTTGAAGTTGGCGCCCCAGCTGCGGGAATTATCCCAGAAATCACCATACTTGAAGCCGCTGCTGTCGATCAGCAGACCCACTTTACATTTCTTTACGGCCGGGCTGGCGTAGCCGAGCAATAAATACAGTAACTGATCCTTAACAGGAGGCTGGGGATTCTTAACCAGGTTAAGGGCTGCATATTCCTGTGGCTTGATGTTTCCTTTGCCGACAGAAATCGTAGCATTGTGGGGTTCGAAGTGTTGAAGAATGGCTCTTAACATGAGTTCCGCACCTTTGTTGTGGGTACCTACTCCGTCGATCTGTATTTTCATAGTTTTGAATTTTTTAGCGATTATTTGTCTGTGTGATTGAAGCTCCTGATCTGGTGTAAGGGTCTTTTTTCCGAGAAAGCCACCATGCCTTCAGGATCTGGATAGCCTATGCCGAGGCACATGATGGGGCGCTGGTGTTTATTGAGTGCCAGGAATTTTTCCATCTTCCGTTCACGGGGTTCCAGATCGGGCCAGTTGATCGCGCAACTACTCAGTCCGAGTGTTTCGAGTGCCAGCATCAACGACATGGAAGCGAGTGAGGCATCGATGTAAATAACGTGGCGGTCGCGCTCGTCATAATAAGCATCCAGGTTGCCTACGATCACGATCATGGTCTGGATGGAGTGTTCGTAGCCCTTGGTACCCATGGGCAGCTTGGCCACTTCCTTCACCATTTCCGGATTGTCGAATACGCGGAATTCGAAAGGCTGGCGGTTACAGGCGCTGGGTGATTGGTTGGCCACCAGGATCGCCTTATCGATCAGCTCACGTGGTACCTGTTTGTCCAGGAACCACCTGACGGATCTCCGCTGACGCGAAAGTTTATACAGCTCATCATAGCTGATATTGCTTTTATCCTGGTCGAGCCTCACGTAGGGAATGGCTTTGCAGTCTGTAGCTGATCCGGTTGCGTCGGTGGTGGTGCCAATGATCTTGTGGAAGCGGTTGGCTGATTTAGCTACTTCGGGGTCGCTGGAAGCGCCGGCGAAATATTCGGTCAGCACATCGGTAAACCATTTGATCTGCGGGTTATTGCGATCCTGCTGGTTTTTCCACACACCTTCAAAGCTATCGACGGTCTCTGCGATATAGTCTTTCGCAAAGACATTTCTTTTGGGGCGCATGAGCAATCCTTTCTCGATCCGATGGGTATTACGCACCAGCAGGAAGTAGTTGGCTTTGATCCGCTCTGCTTCTTTCAGGTGTTTCACTTTTCCTGCCAGTACCGCCTGGTATTCGCGGGAAAAAGACCTGTCGAACAAGAAATAATATACACTGGAGAGTAACCTCGACCGGTAACACAACTTTGACAGTTGCTTTTGAATGACCTTCTCATTCCGCGGCCTTAATCTCCTGGCTATCTTTTTAAGTGTCGGATTGCTTTTGAGATTCATGGGGTTATTTTTTAAGTTTCTTCAGATCTTTTAATTGTTTAACGATATCGTCTTTCATCATCGTCCACACGGTTGTGCCATACGATGCTGCTATGACCAGGCCGCCCCAGATATAGTGCAGCTGGAATTTGTACAGGCTAAGCGAGATCGCCAAAGCCACGAAGGTGGCGATGAACGGCACTTTGACGCACGACAGGAACTCACCCACCTTCATTTTTATATTCAACAGGTAGTTGAATGTATACTGTGCAATGAGCACTGCAATGAACTTATTGATCAACACCGCCCAGGCTGCGCCAACGATACCGTAGTAATAAATGCCGATAGAAAGGGTAGGGATGAAAATGCATGCTTTGAACAGCTGTAATTTCATCTCGAGGCCTGCTTTACCCAGTCCCCGGATCAATACTGTGTTGCTGTTGACCAGCATGTGCAACATCACTGATCCTGAAAGGATTTTCAGTGGCACGATGGTATCTGTCCATTTTTCCCCGAAGAAATTCAGGATGAATGACTCTCCGTATACCATGAAGAAAAGCATGATGGGATACACCACCAGGCTATTGTATTCGATCACCTTCAGGTAATATTTTTTGACAGAAGCCGGATCGTCCTGTTTTTTGCTGTACAGGGGATACATGACGTTGTTGATCACCGCCATTAATTTGCCCCTGAAAGTATCGGTCAGTACAAATGCCAGTGTATAGATACCCAGTGGTACAGCGCTCAGCAATTTACCAATGAGGAAGTAATCCACATTGTTCATGAGGTAGCTGACTACGTTGGTGCCGGTGGTATAAGCGCCAAATCCGAAGATCTCTTTAAACGCCTGTTTGTTCCACACCATTTTGGGACGCCAGCCGGTAGCCCGGAAGAACATCGGCATGGTGATCACGAAAGATGCCACTGCGTTGAACACCAGTGCCCAGATACCTGCACCGAGAAAGGCCAGTGCCAGCGACAATACGCCTGAAAAGATCGTCGCGTAATTGTTGATGACCGCGATCCGCTTGAAGTTCATCTTTTTGGTCAGCATAGCCTGCTGAACCAGGTTCACCGGGCTCGACAGGATCCCGATGCTGATGATCGGAATAATGGAGGCGAGGATCGGTTGCTCATAAAAATGGGCTGCAAACGGGCCCAGCAAAAAAGCCATGATCAGGTATAATGCTACCGACCATATGACGCCGGTCCAGAATGCGGTGTGGTAGTGGTTTTCCGTAAGCTCTTCTTCTTTCTTTTGTACCAGTGCTGCGCCGATACCGATGTCGTTGAACATCTGCACGAGGTTGGTGAATACGAGGGCCATGCCCACGATACCAAACTGTTCGGGAAACAACAGTTTGGCCAGCACCATTCTTATCAGCAGGGTAAAACCCTGGCTCACGACCATCTGAATGGCATTCCATACCATTCCCGACATGACCTGTTTTTTGTCGGACCCCTTAGCGGACGTCTTTAACGAAATATCTGTCATGCTTCTTGCGCTGTTTTTTTGAATCCTTTCTTCTTCTTTTTGCCATTTTCCAGGCCATAGCCGTAACCATATCCGTAGCCATAGCCGTATCCGTAGCCGTAACCCATTTTTTTGTGCGCTACATCATTAACGATGATATTGAGCTTGGGGAATATCTTTTTACCGTTAATTTTTTCAATTAAATGTATCTGCTGTTTGAACGTATGCTGGTGCCTTACTACATAGAAGGTGGCATCTGCATAGGTCGCCATGATCTCGGCGTCGGTAACGATTCCTACCGGAGAGGTATCGATGATGATATAATCATAGTGATTTTTCAGGTCCTGGAACAGCTTGTTGGTTTTTGCGAGCAGCAGCAGTTCGGTCGGGTTGGGGGGCAGCGGACCGGAGGCCAGTACATCGAAATTTTCACTGATACCGGAAGGCTGGATCCAGGATTGCCAGTCGTCATCGGCGGCGAGTACAAAATTGGTAAACCCTTGTTTGGTCAGGTTCAGGTTCTCGGAGATCTTGGGTTTGCGCAAGTCCATTTCCAGCAGCACCACTTTTTTGCCGGTGAGCGCCAGGGCGGCCGACAGGTTGATGGACAGGAATGATTTCCCTTCGCCACTCATGCTGGAGGTGATCAGGATCGTCTTGCTTTTGTATTCGGTAAGCAGGTATTGGATATTGGTGCGGAGCGATCGGAATTGCTCAGCAATATGACTTCTTGTTTTTTCCGTTACCGCTATTACTTCCTGGTTTTTGTTGTGGCCTATTTCTGCCAGGATAGGAAGTCGGGTGATCTTGGTGATGTCTTCAATGGTCGTCACTTTTCTGTTCAGCATGTCGAGCAGGAAGCTGATGCCAAACGGCAGGATCAGACCGATCGCAAAACCAGCTATCAGGATGATATTTTTCTTGGGTTTAAAAGGAGCAGGCTCGGACTTGGCCGGGTCGATAATGCGCGAATTAGCAATGGTTGATGATTTGGAAATGGCCGACTCTTCGCGTTTCTTCAACAAGAACAGGTAGAGCTCCTGTTTAATAGCTTGTTGACGGGAGAAGTCGAGGAAGATACGTTCCTTGGCTGGTACCTTGCTGATCTGGCCTTCGAAGTTACTGGTGCGTTTATTCAGTTCAGCGATACCTACTTCGATTCCTTTTCTGATGGAACCGATGCTGCTCAGCAGTTCCAGCCGCAGGTTCTTTAATTGCTCATCTACGCTGATGATCGAAGGATGGCTTTCGGTGAAGCTCATTTTCATTTTATCGCGCTGTAACTGCATTTCATTATAGCGTTGAATAAGGGCTATAAAGCTGGGATCCTGCATGACGAGCGAGGAGGGAACAACCTGGCGGGTGTTCTGGTTGCTTTTGAGAAACTCTTCCAGCGATTTAACCACCGATAACTGTACTTCCTGTTCTGTCTGTTGTTTGGCGTAATCGCTCGTATTTTCCAGTAATAATTTGGCGTGTTCGCTGATATTGGTCAGTCGGTTGGCTGTTTTAAAACCTTCAATGTCTTTTTCTATGCCGGTCAACTCACCCGATACCAGCTTCAGCCTGGTGTCGATGAATTTCATGGTGCTGTCGGCGATGCGGCTTTTATCGTTGACACTTTGCTGAATATAGGTGCTGACGATGGCGTTCAGGATCTCTTCTCCTTTGTCGGGCAAGGTTTCGTTTAGCGTCAGGTAGATCACGCTAACCTGTTTGTTGGGGATCTCTACTTTTAAGGCGCCTTTGTAACGTTGTACGGCGTCATCAAATGGACTGATGGAGATGGTTACCGGTTTGTCGATAGGCCATTTGGAGATGCCTGGTGCCGCGCTGATCAGGACATAACCTTCTTTCAGCTTCAGCGTATCTCCCAGGTGTCCGTTGTATTTTTGTTCGCCGCTAATGATCTCGAAATTGGCAATATTGTGTTGATCAAAGGTCAGCAGGTACTCGTTGCCCTTCGTCAGTGAGTCGGCCGGCGGATGTACAAACGTGAAATTGACAGGACGTTCGTTGTAGATGTCCGATGTTTTTACTTTACCGGAGGCCGAATAGCGTACACACAATTGGTACTTTTTAACCACATCTTCAATGATCGTACGGCTTTTAAGCACCTCAGCTTCATTGTCCACGTTGCTTTTGCCCATCAGCATGCCGAAATCCTGCAGTACTTCTGCTTCTCCGAAATTGGTGCCTTTTTTGTCATCCTGGACCAGCAACGTTGCATGAGCCATGTATTCGGGCGTGGCCAGGCGGAAATATACGTAGGCCACGGAAATACAGATGGCTGCAGAAACGATCAGCCAGGGCCAAAGGGTGAAGAATTTGGCGCCAATGCTCTTAAGGAGGCTCGAACTTTCGTCTGGTTCATTGTTATCATTGAAAGTGTAAGTCTGCATAAGCTTCTATAGTCTTGATATGATTACGATTAGTAAGGAAAGGCCGGTTGCGATCAAAGAGATATTCCGTGTTCTGACCGCGTCGGTAGACGCGATCTTCGATTTGTTGGGTTCTACATACACCATATCACCTTGTCTGAGGTAGAAGTATGGCGAAACAAAGGTTTCAGCCGAGTTCAGGTTGAAACGGATGGTTTGTTTTTGTCCGAGTGAATCCCGCACCAGCAGTATATTCTCCCGTCTCCCATAAATGGTGAGGTCGCCGGCCATACCGATCGCGTCGAGGATGCTGACCTTTTCATTGGGAACGATATACGTGGCTGGTCGTGCTACTTCACCGAGGACGGTAATGCTGAAGTTGGCAAACCGCACATTGATGACCGGGTTGTTATAATATAGCGCTACGCGCGCATGTATCGAATCGCGGGCAATAGAGGTCGATAAACCAGAGACCTTTACTTTTCCAACGATGGGCAACTCGATCATGCCTTCCCGGTCGACCAGGAATCCCGTTACTGCCGTTGGAGAGCCGGGGGAGTTGGAAGAGCCAGGTTGAACGGAATAGGTTGAATTATTTCCTACTGCGAGCAGTGTGTTTACTTGTGGGTCGAGGGTAAGAATCGAAACCTGCAGCAGATCGTTGGGTTGAATGGCAGGATCGGAATATTGCAGGCTGGGCAATTGCAGGGCAGCCAGGTACAGTGAATCGGGGATATCCTTGAAGTAAGTGATTTTTTTGTTCATCGTGCACGACGACATCGCCAGCACAAGACCCGACACGAAGATGATCAAAAGATAGGTTTGACTAAACCGGCGCATAGGTTTTATCCGATATTAGATTTGATGAATGGTTTTTCTGATGCTGTTGTCATTGCCCCTGGGGCTCGTAACAAAAGCTTAATAAAGTATGGCAAACAATCGTGAGAATCCTGTTGGTGATAACCTGGTGCAAGGGAAATACCGGTTGGTGCCGGTTGGTAAGATCAGGACGTTACCAACTGTCCTGGTGGATACGTTGACGGGTAGGTCAGGCGGTAGGCAGCAGTTGGTAAAGTGTGTATCATGGTTGTCGATTTGGTTCCCAATATTGGATTTCAAATCTCTAAACGGGAATGAATGCCGTTTTATTATAACCGTACCTATTTAATTTTTAATTATTTAAGCAGTGTATGATTAAATCAGGAATGGACGTTATGTGGATAATAAAAGGCCCTGGCAGTCATACTAAAATGCTCCACCCACAAACTGCAGCAACAGTGTGGAGGGAGCATTTGGCAAACGGGCCGGTGGCGCTATTCTGTGTCTGATAACAAATAATAATTATTTGACAGGTCCTCGTCTGGTAAATAGCCCAATGGGTCGATGGCGACCACCGCAGGCCGGCGGTCTACTTCGATCACCAGTGTGTGCTGGGAGCGGGATAGCCAATAATGCTGCCGGTAGAGTGGTTGTGTGCTGCCATCCCAGGTAATGTGTGGCGCCGCATAGAGGGCGATTGGCACCAGGTCTGGTGGTGTGTCGGCCGAAGGAGCGCTTTTCCCGGTGCCCTTTTTCCCGTGCTGCACCTCGATGGTAAGCCTGAAACGTCCGCCAGTGAGCGAATCGCACCGCACAGCTCTTACCGCGTTGTCGTAGGTAGCGGTACCGGTAAACCATTCCTGTATCTGTGCCGCTTGTTGCTGGTTTGTTCCAGCGACCAGCAACTGTAACAGGTCATCGGGCCTGCCCTTGCTGGCGGGGTACCCGTGTTGGGCGATCAAGGCGCGCAATGCTGCATTGACCGTATCTTCCCCCAGCATTTCTTTTATGCCATACATCACCATGCCCCCTTTTTGGTAGTATACATAAGGTTTGTCTGTCTGGTACAGGGGCTGTTCCTGTTCATGGTCCATGCCCCGCAACGCGAAATACAGGTTGTTATCGGCCTGCAACAGCCGGCGCAGATAATGGGCACCAAACCGTTTTTCCACCGCCATGTACTCTCCAAACTTCGCCAGCGATTCTGTCAGCACGGCTCTGCCAGGGCCGTCCATCGGCGAGAGCACATTGGCCCACCACTGGTGGGCTACTTCGTGGGCGGTCACTGCATATACACTGTTGAAGCGTGTCGAGTCGTGCAGGTTGCTCATAAAACTGATGCGTTCGGTACTGAACAAGACACCGGGGTAAGCCGTCGCAGCACCGGGATAATGGGGAATAGCTGCCAATGTCAATTGTTGGAATGGATAGGCTCCCCACTGTTTGCTGCCATAGTCGAGTGCGTCTGTCATGGCCTGCGCGATCAGGGGTATATTATAGTCGAGCCCGGGCTGATACAATATATTCAATTGTACGCCATCGTGGTTTTCACGGTGCAAAGCATACCGCGCCGAACTGAACGCAAACTTAAAAGCAATGGGCCTTTCTGACTGGTAATGAAAATAATGCCGGCCATTCTGCGTCCAGTCCCGTTGCAGGGCACCAACGCTTACCACCTGTTGGTCGGGCACTGTAGAAATAACATGATCCATGGTGACGAAGTGGTACGCGCTATCTGTTGCGGGCAACTTTGTTTGAGGCGGCAAGCCCTGCTTTTTGCGTAGTGGTGCATCTTCCAGTTCATACTGCTCCTGGTAGCCCAGGTAGGGCAGGTACTTTTCCAATTCCACATAACTACCGTTGTCTACAATGGCATGTTCACTGTTGAAAGGAACAAACGGCGATTGTATGACTTCCTGAGTAAATGACAAGGTCATAGAGTCGCCGGGCTGCAGCGGTTGACCAAGTTGGTAGATGGATTGTCCAAAGCGATCATCCTGCTCCGCAAGGCGGGCGTTGGGGATGGTGTAGCGGATGCTCGTCACCGCTGCATCGTTGCCCAGCCATACAGTGGTGACGGGTTGTGACGACTCATTGCGCAGCCTGTATTGGCCGCGTACGGTGTACCGCCGCTGACCGGGGTACAGGTCGGTGGCGAGTTGTACATGGGTGATAGAAGGTTGGGGCAGGGATACTCTGGAGCGGTATGTTTTTTCGTAGGATGCCTGCCAACTGTACAAGGCTTCACGAACCAGGGGTTGATGGCCGGCGCTATACCGGACAAAGATGGCAATGGCTAAGCAGGTGCTTAGGCATAGCGCGGTCATTATGAACTTCCACGTAAACCTGGGCCGTTGTTGCTGACGGAAAGTGGATCTGAAACTGCCTTTGTTCCTCGTCTTCCAACAGGCTGCGCCGGCCAACAATAAGAGTCCGGCGATGGCTGTCCAATACAGCAGGTAATAGTATAGGGCTTTTTCTTCATGACCCCAGCCGCTCATGTAGGCATAGTCGGGCAAAGGCGTGGCGGCATAACGAACCAGGTAACTGTGCAGCCCGAGCCTGTTTCCGAACAGAAAAACCCCAACGACGGCCAGGCTGAGCAACATCCCGGCATATTTGTTATTGAACAAGGATTGCAGGAAGCCGATCAAGATGGCATACAGGAGCAATGGCCAGCCACTGTACAAGAACAACGAGCAATACAAATTCCATTCGATGGGATGAAACCCCTGCGCCAATTGAAAGCCAATGCCCGTCAGTATATTCACGGTGACCAAGGATGCAATGAGACTGGCCAGTGCCGCTGTTTTGGCACACCATAAAACGGTGTCGGGTACCCGGGTGGCAAAAATAAGTTCATGCATGCGGGTGGCCCGTTCGCGGTGAATGAGCTCTCCCGCATAAAACACTACCAGCAATAGCGCGGGCCGCATCGGGCGCAGGTATTCGACAATGTACCCGCTGGCGGTGTAGAACCGGATATTGTAGGGACCGTGTAAAATGGTTTCCTTGAGGTCTACAGCCGTCAGGAAGGCCCATAAGGCCAGCAATACCAGGAAGGGGATATGCCGGAAGATCGAGTTCGTCTCGAGCCGCCACTGCGAAGCAAAGGCCCGCCAGCTGTAGCCGCGCCCGGTAGTCTGTACGGATACCCGGTGATAGGGTAGCGGGATGGGGCTATCCGGCGTAGTGGGCCTGGTGCGGCGGCTGGTGGCAACCGGTAGCCGGAAGGCAAACCGGCGATAGGTCAACCACAATAAACCACCGGCCAGGGCCAGCCAGGTCAGCCTGTTGAGCAGCAGGGCTCCTGCCAGTGGCAGCAATTGTTGGTTGCGTTCATCCACGGTCCAGTGGCGGGTAAGACCAAAGAAAGAAGTGATGGCAAAGGGATCGAGCAGTTGAGGCCATAGTTGATTTTCTTGTGTTTTCAGGGATGAATTGGCCATCAGCGGCGAGTTGCCCAGGATGGAACCCAGAAAGTAGAGGATGAATAAGCCGACACCGGCCATGTACACGGCCCGCACCTGCCTGGTCAGCAGGGCTACGCTAAACAGGATGCTGCAACAAAGCAATACGTTAGGGACACTGAATACCAGCAGTGGCTGTATAAAATACCGCAGGCGAAAAGGCCCCAGGGATGCTGTATCTGCGCTCATCGTCCCCAGCCAGATGCCTGCGGAACCCAGTGCCAGCACCAACAGTACCACCACGAACAACCCGGTTAAGCGAACGATAAAATAGGGCAGGCGCCGCAGCGTGGTGCTGAACAGCAGGGCATTCATATCGTAGGTAGTATCGCGCAATACCACCTGGGCACAGAGCAGCGTGCTTACAAATATACCTGCGAGGCTGATCATACACGTGATATAGCTAATCACATAAGGGGCATTCTTGTGTAGTTCGCCACTGCCAAAGTTACCCTGCGCGATCAGCATGCCCAATCCGAGAAACAAAGCACCGGCGATCATGAACGTCAGCTGCCGGAGGTGGTACCTGCTTTCAAACAGCATCAGGTGCTTTACCATACCGTTACCTCCTTTTTAGTGCCGGTAGCACCCGTCAGGGCCGAGAAGTATACTGCCGAAAGATCGGGTGGGCATTGGGTAAAGCCGGTTTCTGGCTGACTGTCTGAAAGCACCAATACCTGTAGCTGTCCACCGGTGATGCGGGTGCTGATCACTGGTAGCTTGTCCTGGTAGCGCGCAACCTCCTGCCTGGCTATGGCTTTTTGCCAGACCTTGCCGGCCAGTTTTTCCGTCAATACGGCGGGCTTCCCTTGTAAGATCACCCTTCCTCCGGCCAGGATGGCCATATTGGGACAGAGGTCATGTACATCTTCCACAATATGGGTGGATAGGATCACCACTACCTGTTCGCCGATCTGGCACAGCAGGTCGTGAAAACGGTTGCGCTCCAGCGGATCGAGGCCAGCGGTCGGTTCATCTACAATGATTAGTTGTGGGTTGCCCAGCAGGGCCTGTGCAATGCCAAAGCGTTGGCGCATGCCGCCCGAGAAGGTGCTCACCGCCTGCCGGCGAACGTTGTACAGGTTGGTCTGTTGCAGCAGCGCAGCTACCTGTTCTTGCCGGGCTGCTTTGTTGTCGATCCCTTTCAGCACGGCCAGGTGGTGCAGCAGCTCCTGGGCCGACAGGCGTGGGTACACCCCAAAATCCTGTGGCAGATAGCCGAGCTGGCAACGCAATTGGTAAGGGTCTTTAAAAATATCGATACCATCAAACTGCACCTGGCCACTATCGGCGGTTTGCAGGGTGGCCAGGGTGCGCATCAGGGACGATTTGCCGGCGCCATTGGGACCCAGCAGGCCAAAGAGGCCATTGGAGATGTCGAGCGAAACCTGGCTCAGCGCCTGAACACCATTGCTGTACCGTTTGGAAAGATCCCGTATTTGTAAACGATGCATCATGGGAAAAGAAGGGTTTTAAATAAAAGCAATGTTTTTCATGACTACCCGGTACCGATGACCGGTTCAATCAGGTGCAAACTATCACCGGGGTGGCAGCGTGAAAACTAATAGTGATCAGGAGCGGGTAAGTGGTGACAAACCCCTGGCTGGTCCTGATATCGGGGAGTGGCGGCATACATCATCAAAACCGGTACGTTGGTCATTATTTTTTCCGGGTATGCCAGGACCAACGTTCTTTTACAACCAATGAAGCAAAAGATAGCACCCTGGATGCCGGTGATGGGGGCGTGGTTGGGCCGTCGTTCCTCCACGATCCTGTACCTGGGGTTGATCAGTTGGGTTTGGTTGTCGGACATGACCCGGCTGCAGCCTGGTTGGTGGGGGTATTACATCAGTAACCTCCTGTTGACGGGGGTAGCCCTGGCGCCAGCACTCTTTTTCTCCTGGTTCCAGCAGCAATGGAAAAGCAGCTGGCCTACTGGTCGATACTGGCGGTGGTGGTTGCTTTGTTTTGCCGTATACCTTCCGGCGCTGCTGCTTGGCCTTACCTATTGGAACACGGCGTATATGCACCAGCGAGACCTGGTCATTACGTGTGCAATTGGTGTGCTGGTGCTGGAGTTGGTGTTGGTCGTCAACAGGGTTGGGCAACAGCGGCTGCGTCAATGGAAATGGATTCAACGCATCAGTCTGGAAAAGGCCTTATTGATCAGCATGTTATTGATCTCTGTAACGTTGTCCATCATGGCGGTGTCAAGTATCGGCAATCCGGAATACGATCTGCCAGACCGGCTGTTGCTCGGGTTTGACTTTAAACTGCGGCAGGTATTTGTTCGCTTCGGCACCTTTATCAGTTATACGGCGCAGTTCCTCTTCATGTATGCCTGCGGTTATTTTTATTTTTATGTCAACAACCGCATCCTGGTGCCCAGGGTATTGAAGGCGCAGGGATGGATACTGTATTGCCTGACCGGACTCGCCTTTGTGGCCCTGAGCTATCCGATCGTAGGACAACTGCTGGCCTGGTTGCCGATCAATAAGCGGCTTGGCATGGTGTTTAACAGCGATCCCTTCCGGCTCGAAAATGGATTTGCTGCCGTGCTCATCCTGCTCCTCAGCCTTCCGGTAGTGGTAGCCATGCAATGGGTACGGCAAAACAATACCATCCTGGCCCTCGAAAAATCAAAAGCGCAGACCGAACTGGACCTGTTGCAGCAGCAACTCAATCCACATTTCTTTTTCAATACCCTCAATAACCTCTATGCCCTCAGCCTCACGCAGGCCAAAGAAACACCGGATACCATTCTGCAATTGTCGGAGTTGATGCGCTATGTGATCTACAAGGCCAAGGAGCCCGTGGTATCGACGGAGGAAGAGATCAGGTATATTGAAGATTACCTGCAGCTACAGCAGATGCGGTTGAAGCGGCAACCCGATATACGGTTCAATTACCAGGTGGCGGCGGATGCGCCCCCCATTCCTCCTTTGCTGCTGATCATCCTGGTAGAAAACGCGTGTAAGCATGGTATTGAACCAGCTACCGGACCTTCTTTCCTGCACATGGACCTGGTGGCGGACCGCCAACAACTGTATTTTTCCTGTGTCAATTCGGTAGAAGAGCAAGGCGCTACGCCGGGAGGGATCGGACTGGCCAACCTGCAACGCCGGCTCGACCTGTTGTATCCCGGTAAACACCGTTTTACCACCCAACAGGAAAATCATACTTTTAAGGCTACACTCGAGTTGTTACACGTATGAAACTACGCTGTCTGATCGTGGATGATGAGCCGTTGGCGCACCAGGTGATCCTCCGGTACATGGAAGACCTGCCATTCCTGGAACTGGCGGGCCAGTGCTACCTGGCTACAGAAGCTATTGCCTTTCTGAATACGCAACCGGTGGACCTTATTTTTCTCGATATCCGGATGCCACGTCTCAACGGGCTCGATTTGCTGCGCTCCCTGCAACAGCGGCCCTTGGTGATCATCACGTCGGCCTATGAAGAACATGCCCTGGAGAGCTTCGAACTGGAAGTATGTGATTATTTGCTCAAGCCTTTCCGTTTCGACCGGTTTCTCAAAGCCGCCAACCGCGCGTTGTCCCTGCATGCGTTGCGTCATCCCGCTGCCGCGGCTGTGGCATCCCTGGCGACCAGTAACCTGCCTGCGGCAGAACCCGCCCGGATCTATATCAAAGCCGATAAGAAACAAGTACAGTTGGAGCTGGATGAGGTATATTACCTGGAAAGCGTGGGCAATTATGTCAAAGTATGGGGTGCGGACAAATTCCTGTTGACGGCCCGAACGCTGAGTAGTTTTGAAGAGCAGTTACCGGCCGATTCCTTCCTGCGGATCCATAAATCCTATATACTCAACAAAAAATTTGTGCACTATATAGAGGGCAATACCATCCGCCTGCGCAATGGTAAGGAACTGCCCATCGGGAAAAGTTATAAACACCTCATCAAAGACCTGCCATCATGAATCTATTCAACAATGCTTTCCTCCTGCGCCTTGCGGTGGCCATCACCTTGCTGGCGCACAGTGTACCGGGCATGTTTACCGGTGGTGTCAATGATTTTGGCAACCTCTACCTCAACCAGGTTGGTTTTGCGCCGTTGGGACTACCCATCGCCTGGGCCATCAAATTGTCGCATGTGGCTGCGGCTATTTGTTTTCTGCTCGACAGGTACGTAAAGGCCGCAGGTTGGATCACGCTTTTTGTGCTCATAACAGGCATTGTTATGGTACATTTTAAAGAAGGATGGTTTGTGGTCGGTGGCGGACGCAATGGCGTCGAATTCAATTTTCTCCTTATTTGCGTGATCCTGCACCTGATGTTCCGGGGCAAGGCTGCTCGATCGAACTAGAAGGCGCAGCTCTTGATCAGTCCGTTGGCGAGCGTGATCTTTTGTGTATCGCCATCGGTTTTGACCTCTACAAATTTTTCCAGACGTTTGGCGCGGGCAACCGTATAGTCCTGGTTGTAATAATAGTTGGTGGTGGTTCTTACCGGACCATTTTGGTAGGTATCGCTTCCGGTGTATACTTTAGCGGTCTTCAGCTGGTTGAAGCTGTGTATGATCTGGATAAAGTATTTGCCGGGTTTCAGTCCTTTGAATTCAAAGCGGCCATCGGCATCTGCGGTCGTTTCTATGCGGTATTGGTTCGCTTCATTCGACATGTATACGTTGGTGTGTTTGCCCTCCTTCTTCTCCCGCAGGTCGTACCATTCTTCCAGGTAGGGGGTAACGGGAAACAATACCACCTTCACGCCCTGCGCATCGAAAATGCGCCCATCCACTTTGGTGCAGGCTTTTCCCCGAATGGTTGACAGACCGCGTTCCAGGCCAGCCTTGGCGATGGCCGGGTCAAACGTGCCGAGGGGGAACAGTGAGCGCATGGTATTGCCGCCGGTGGCAGTAATATTCCCACCCAGTTCTGCGAATTTCTTGCGGTCGAGGTCTGCCTCCTTGCTTTTACCGATCGCATCGTACGCTTCTGCACGGTTCTGGTATGCGTACATATTTTTAGCATCGAGCTCGATCGCTTTGTTGTAGTTGTTCAGTGCTTCCTGGAAATGCTGTTTGTCGTGGTGTATGAAGGCAAGGTACAGGTAGCCATTGGCGGATTTTGGGTCGATCTGCAACACCTTGTTGAAATCTTTCAAAGCTTCATCCAGTTGTTTATTGCGGTACAGCACGAAGCCGTGTTGCATATAAGCGTCCTTGAAGTTGGGGTCCAGGTCGAGCGCCTTGTTGTATTCTCTGAGCGCCTGCTCTGGCTGCTGTCTGGCGTTGTAGGTGTTGCCGCGCAATACGTAGGTATTGGGGGCCTTGGGGTTGACCTCTACCGACTTGTTGTATTCGCTGAGGGCAGCATCGTATTTTTTCTGATCGTAATATACATTGCCCCGGTTGTTGTAGGCTTCCCAGTCTTTGGGGTTGAGTTGTATGGCCTTGGTATAGTCGGCGATGGCTTCTTCCGGTTTGCCAATACGTTTATAACACACGCCACGGTTGAACCAGGAGTCGGCGAAAGTCGGATCGAGGTTGATGGATTGTGTATAGTCGGGAATGGCTTTATCCGGCAGGTTTTGATTGAGGTAAATATTGCCTCGGTAGTGATAGGGCGTTCCATACCGTGGGTTGACGGCGATGGCTTTGTTGTAGTCGGCCATGGCCGGCTCGTATTGTTGCTGGCTGAAATAGATGAAGCCACGTTTGGTGAGGGCCCTGGCATTGCGTGGGTTCAGTTCGATACATTTACTGTAATCTGCCAGCGATTCTTTCGATTTATCCAGGGCTGAATAAGCCAGTCCACGGGCGTAGTAATCGAAAGAAGACTGTGCATTGCGCAACATTCCAATGGCTTTCTCTGCGGTCGTGCGGGCTGCTGTGCTATTGCCGCTGATCCGGTAGTAGTCGGCCTGCAGGGCTACCAGCGTACCATTGGTGGGTTGTAATTTGAGCGCCTTTTCCAGGTCGGCCTGGGCGGAGGGCATTTTGTTTTCGAACATGGCACCGCTGGCACGGACGGCATAGGCGAGGGCCTGGTTGGCGTCGGCGGCAATCACGGTGTTGGCTGTTTGCTGCGCCAGGAAGAAATTGCCTTCCATCAACTGGTTTAAGGCAGTTTGTGCGGTAGCATTGTTTTGAGCCAGCAGGGGAGTAAAAGAATGGCAAGTCAGGATGAGCGCGGTGATGAACGATCGTTTTCTTAGCATGCGTTTCAGGTGTTTGAGAATGGTTGCTTGGATACGGGGTACCTCGCAAAACTAATACCATAAGCGGGGAATCCGGCTGTTGCAGGGCGAATATTCTCCCGGATCGCTTGCAGAATACCAACAAACCCCGAATGAAGCGCTACTGGTTTACCGGTAGGTTGGGTGTACTGTGTCAACCTACCGCACGTCGAGTTTTTTACGGATGACCTGCCGTTCCTGTTCGGTGCGGGCCTGCTGCAGCGCGGCGTGCAGGTGTTGCCTTGCTCGTTCTTCGTCGATACCGGTATAGAGATCACCCAGTAACAGGTGATAGAAGGGATGGTCGTGCAGGGATAGTTTTTCCGCTTCGGGAATCGCTGTCAGCTTGTCACGTGCTTTGGCCAATGCATAGGTGCGGTTGAGGGCTGCCAGGGCACTGTAGTCTATTTGCAGCAGGTGGTTATAGTGCTGCAGGATATGCTCCCATTTCTCCTGACTGTCGGTCTGTTGGGTATGCCACCAGGCAATGCCCGCTTCGAGATGATACTTCGACAAGGTATTGCCGCTGGCGGCGCAACGCAGGAAATACCCGCCCTTGCTGATCAGGTCGCTGTTCCAACGGCTGCTGTCCTGCTGTGCATAAAGAATAAATCCGCCGTGTTCATCGAGGCGGGCATCCAGGCGGGAAGCATGAAAGCACATCAGTGCCAGCAAGGCGTTTACGGGTGGTGTATTAGTGGTACTGTGCTCTACCAGCATCGTGCATAGGCGCATGGCCTCCAGGCAAAGCTCCCGGCGAATGGCCAGGGGCGCCTGCAGCGAATAATAACCTTCGTTGAAGAGCAGGTAGATCGTTGTCAATACGGTTTCCAGTCGTGCGTCGATAGCATTAGGCGGCGGCAGTTCGATTACGATCTTCGCTTCGCGTAGTGTTTCCCTGGCACGGTAGAGGCGTTTGTTGATGGTGTCTTTAGACGTTAGAAATGCGGCGGCGATCTCGTCGATCCCGAATCCGCAGAGGATGCGCAGGGCGAGCCCGATCTGTGCTGCTGCGGGTATAGCAGGATGACAGATGGTGAACATCATGAGCAGCTGGCTGTCATTGATGTTTTGTGGCGAAAGGTCGATCGTGGTTTGTGTCGACTGGCTGGCTGCTGCCAGTGCTGGCATTATCTTTTGGTGGTAGGTTCGTTGGCGTTGCAACTGGTTGATCGCTTTGTTGCGTGCTACCTGGTAAAGCCAGGCGACCGGGTTGGCGGGTGTGCCCTGCACCCCCCAGGTTTGTGCTGCCGTCAGAAAAGTTTCACTGGCGATGTCTTCGGCCGTGGTCATGGCGTCAAAACCAAAATGCCGGTATAGTACCGACACGATCTTGCGGTATTCCGTCCTGAACAGGTGCGGCAGCAATACAGGTTCCTGGTCGCCTGGCATACTATGCTGTTTAGGAGGCAGCCTGGTGCACCCCCATTACTTTTCTTACTTCCACGCTATTGCCTTCGCCCTCGAGGATGGGGCAGGCGCGGGCCATGGATACGGCGTCATCAAAATCAGTGGCTTTCACAATGATGAACCCTGCCAGCGATTCTTTGATCTCTGCATAAGGGCCATCTGTTACCACGGCTGTTCCTTTCAATACCCGGCCTTCGGTGGACAGACCTGTACCGCCGCTGAATTTATTTTGCGCAGCAATGCCGCCCACCCAGTCCTGGTACTGCTGAATAAATACCTGCATCTGTTCCGGCGAAGGTTGTTTTTCTTTGGTAAGGAGGTCGAGGCGCATCAGCAATAGATATTCTTCCATGTTGGCAAGATTTTGTTTGGCGCAGGTTTTTTGACAATGGCCTGCGCCTGGTAAATGTAAATCAGATTCCGGATGGTACATACGTGAGTAATACCACACCACTGCTGAATATACGGTGACCGCTCAATTGCAGATCGAGTGAGTGCCCGATTCCCTGTAAAAAAGGCGTGCCGACCCCCAGGGCCACCGGGTCGATCATCACCTGGAAGGTATCTACCAGCCCGGCAGCCGCCAATTGAGCCAGCAGTTGACCGCTGCCCAATACCGTGATGGGTTTACCACCATGGGCTTTGAGGTCCCGGATAGCGGGGATCAGGTCGCCCTGTACGATACGGGTATTTTGCCAGGACGCCTGACGGAGGCTGCGCGATACGACCATTTTGTCGGCGGCATTCATGCCCCGGGCCATCTCGGGCATCAAGGTGGCTGCCTGGGCCGTTGGCCAGAAACCGGCCATCATGTCGTAGGTCTTGCGGCCAAACAACAACAGGCTGTCTGTCTGCAGACCTTCCAGCGCATAGGCGGATTCTTCTTCCCCATGCCGGTGCCAACTGGTATCGCCCTTACTGCCCTGGTAAAACCCGTTGAGGGTCAAAAAAGTAAAAGATGATAATGGATGCATGTTATTGGTTTTATACAGAAAAGAAGGCTGTCATTACCATAACAAACAAGTTGCCCCCGATTGGACAAGGGGCGTAAAAAAAGCCTGCAAGCTGGTGGGCTGCGGGCGGGTATCGGGAAAGTTGACGGGAATGACTGATGCGGGCAGTGGAAGGCCGGCGTTGGGCGGGATGCCTGGTCAGGCGCTAGCAGGGATGGAAAAGGAGAAAGTAAGGCCGCCTGCGTCATTTTTTTCTATGTGCATTTGTTGCTGGTAGATCTTATCCAGGCGTAAAATGGTGTTGCGCAGGCCTATGCCTTTACCTTCCAGCAGCCATTCGAGCGGGCCGATATAACGGGAACCCGTATTACTGATGCAGATCTCGATCCGGTCAGTGACCTGGCGGCAATGCAGGCTGATCAATCCGCCATCGATACAGGGCCCTACGCCATGTATTACGGCATTCTCAATCAGGGGTTGCAGTAACATAGGCGCAATGCGCGCGTTCATGGCGGCGGGGCAGGCTTCAATGGAGACCTGCAACCTGTCGGCAAACCGTTCTTTTTCCAGTTCGAGGTAGGTCCGGATGAAATGCAGCTCGTCGCTCAATTGCACCTCGTCTTCTTTGGTGGCCTGCAGGGCATAACGAAAGGTATCGGCCAGTTTGGCGATCAGTTCGCGGGTCTGTTCCTGTTGGGGTGGAATGGTGGCATTGATGCGGTTGAGTGTATTGAACAGGAAATGGGGTTGTATTTGTGCTTTGAGTACCTGTACATCGCCCTGGTTGGCCAGCTCCCGCCAGGCCAGCGCTCTCGCCTTGTGCGCCTGGCTACGTGCCCGCAAGCGCCACAGGTGGTACACGACCAGTATAATGCAGTAGGAAAATACGACCAGGAACAGGAATCCGAAAGTGCCTCGTTCCTGCGGTATTACCATTTCTCCAAAACAATCCGTGGTGACCAGGAGCCAGCTAAAGGCGAATAACGCCAGTGTAATGACATGCACCAGGAATTGGGTCGACAGTTTTTGACGGCGGAAGAGGTGAATGCTTAGCCACCAGCAGGAAGCTACCAGCAGTAATTTGATGAGCAGCTCGACGATACGGGAAAAAAGTTCCTCTGGCGGGTAACAGCTTTTGAACAGCAGGAGCGCAACGAACAATACGCTCAGCGCTTCTGCTGAATGTAGCAACCAGGTGGTCGTTGTTTTTCCGGCTATAGTGTGTGTCACTATTTTCTTTTCTAGTAGCATCATGGAACACTAAAAAAATCAGTAACAAAACTATTCCCTGGCTATCTTTATTTTCGCAGAATAAATACCTGTATTTGAAATTGAGTAGTAGTACTCAATTCGCTCAACGACCTGTTCTGTCAGTCTTTCACACCCTCCTCAGACTGGACCGGCTGTTGTAGTTACTTATTCCAGCGCTATAACAAGCAGTATGAATATGATCCACGTTGCACTTGTAGACGACCATCCAGCGATATTGAATGGTTTGCGTATGATCCTGACCGCTTACCCCGGCCTGGAAGTAGTAGGAACTTACACCGATGGTAGTCAGCTGATGGCCGGCCTGGCCGTAAGGCAACCTGATGTACTGATCATGGACATTCAGCTTCCCGGGGAGGATGGGATCAGTTTGTGTAAAAAAGTGACAGCGAATTGGCCGGCTGTTAAAGTGATCGTGTTTACCAATTGCCATGACCGGCACTACGTGAAAAGCATGATGCAAAACGGAGCGGCCGGTTACCTGCTCAAGACTGCCGACGGTAATATCATTCATACTGCCATTGGTTCGGTGGTAGGGGGTAATCAGTATATCCACGATGAATTGAAAGAACAGATGGTGCAGCAATTGATCACCAGTAAACGCAGCGATCCTTTTGCCCCCTCGCTGACCAAGCGTGAGCGGGAGATCATTGCCCTGATCGTGCAGGGACTGAGCAACCAGGAGATCGCAGACCGGCTTTTTCTCAGCATCCGTACCGTCGAGAATCACCGTTTCAACCTCATTCAAAAGCTGGATGTAAAAAATACGGCAGCACTGGTCAAGAAGGCGATGGAATTAGGGCTTGGGGGATAGTGCCTGCAACTGATATACCCGCATTTGATCAATCTGCTACTGTTTTCAACAAGGTGAATGTCGCATTTTTGTGCCCAAGCACATATCGTATGGATACCATCTACATCGTAGGAGCGGGCGCTATTGGCAAAGCCCTGGCAGCGCTCCTCACACATCATCACCGAAAGGTCGTATTGCTTAGGGCGCGTGCAGCGCAGGCCGTACCGTATAAAGAAACCATCACGCTCGAAGTGCCGGAACAGCTGCCTATACAGGCCACAGTTACCGTCAGTAGCCTTGAACAGGTTGCCAGCTTCGAGGGGATCGTGGTGCTCACCAACAAATCGTTTGGCAATGAACGCATAGCTGGTTTGCTCCGCGGCAAAACAGGCCATTCGCCGATTGTGCTTCTGCAGAATGGCCTGCGGGTGGAAGAATGTTTCGCGGATCCCGCATTTTCGGAAGTGTACCGTTGTGTATTGTTTGTGACCAGTCAGTTTACTGCCGATGGTTACATTCGTTTTCGACCTGTAACCACTTGCCCCGTGGGGGCCGTGAAGGGGGAGGGCGCGCAGCTGGAAAGCGTTGTGGAGCGGTTACATACTCCCGTATTCCCTTTTCGGGCAGAACCTGACCTTGAGCCCATCGTATGGAAAAAAGCGATTGCGAATTGTGTATTCAACTCCATTTGCCCCTTGATCGAAGCAGACAATGGTATCTTTCACCGCGATCAACAGGTGCTTTCCCTGGCTACTGCCGTGGTTGCGGAATGTGTCGGCGTAGCCCGGGCGAAAGGGATAGCCTTGACGGAGGAGGAGGTATTGGAAAGCGTGCTGCTCATCAGCCAGCGATCGGATGGTCAGCTGATCTCGACTTTGCAGGACATACGGCAGGGACGGCCAACGGAGATCGCTACCTTGAATGCAGCGATCGTTGGGTTTGCAGAAGAGCTGGGGTTGGGCAGCCAGGTGTCTGCCACCAGGCTGCTCGGTCAGTTGACCCAGTTAAAATCTGACCTGGGCCGTTAACCTCATCGCTTCGCCAGCACTTCGTATTTTCCTACTTCGGTACCATCGTCTCCCAGCATTTGCAGGGTGAGTGCGCGTTGATCGGCCTTTACCCGGATGAGTGTCCGGTTGCCATCTTTCGGTCCGCCGCCGATAACGATAGGATAATTGTGTGTGCCGGCAACCGGCGGGTGTACGCCGTATTTGTGGGTATGACCAGAGATCACCAGGTCTACTTTGTATTTATCAAACAGGGGAGAGAATAATTGACGGCAATGCAAGGTGCCATGCCAGTCGCCGGAATAGTGCGGTGGAATATGCATCATCACTACCTTATAGGGGGCCTTTTTATAGGCTTTGCTTTGCAGTTGTTGTTCCAGCCATACCGCTTGTTGTTCCCGGTAATGATCGAAGTCTACAATGCCTGCATATACGGCTGTATCATCTGGTTTATCTTCCCCCGTATCCAGCGCTATGGCAAATACGGGCCCCCATTGGAAACTGAAGTATTGTCCACCGGGATTGGTGAAATATTCCTTCAGGTTACGCGCATATTTTCCGCGGGTTTCGTGGTTGCCGCGTACAAACATCATGGGTTTGCTGGAAGCAAAGCAGGTGGTGCAAGGCGTCAGCAAATGATCGATGATCTGTTGTTCATCGGTCTGGTAGTCGAACATGTCGCCATTCAGAAAAACATAGTCATAGGGAAAATCCTTGTTGTGGTTCATCAGGTGCTGAAAAGAGGCCGGCCGATCGTGAATATCGTTCAATACCAACCAACTTACCTCGGTTGCACCCGGGTGGATGGTGGAGAAATGGAAGTCTTCACTTTTGATGGTTTCGCCATAGGTCAGTTTATAGGGCTGAAACTCTACAATATCTTTGGATACCACGCGGTAGTTGTAGGTCTTTCCTGGCTGCAGGCCTTCGATGACGACCTCATGCACCCGGTTAAAAGCATCGACCAGTCCATCGGTAGTCGTATGCGCCTTTTTATCAAACGCGCCGTTTTCTCCGTATTCTACCCAGCTGTAACTTGGCCTGGCGGTTAGGAAACGTACAGATATGCTGGTGGGGTTGACTGCCTGCAGGTAGGGGCGGGTGAGAAAAACATGCTCCACGGCCCTTGGTGCGACTGGCGCCGATGCGGCGATACCGGCGATAGGCGTCAGGGCTGCGGCGCCCAATGCGCTGGCGCGGGTAAGTGATCCGAGAAAATGTCTTCTGTCAAAGGCTGGTGAGGTTTGCTCGCTCATAGAAAATACTTAAGGACTAAAAGTAAGTAAAAGACCGTGTCGATATTGAGCAAACGATTGCACCCTGTTGCGGAACCCACTGGCAGCGCGGGGGAGTGTCGGAAAATTCATGATTAATTAACGGGAACGCCCTGTTTTATAATTCTTTAGGGGGATAAAGAACGGCGGCTCGTAGAATTACGATCCGCCGTTGTAAATACTGAACATTTTTAATTGCGCAGTTTCACTCTTGTGTTAAAAGAGTCTTAATAGTACTTTTATATCGTTGATTAAATGATACGGTTTCCGACGATCCAACATCCAGAAAGACCAACAATATCCAGAAAAACCAAGACCATCCAACATCCAAAAAGAAACCAATCGGAAACAATATCAGTTAACAACCATTTAAAATTCCAGTATCGATATCCAATGATCCAGGAAAATCTTTCATGGTTAATGTTCATCTGAATCACGTCCAAAAGATTTTTAAGCCCCGCACCAGCGGGGCTTGTTTTTTTTATCCATCCTTCCCGGCAGCTACCGATGGCCGGTTCATCCACACGATGGCGCCGAGCATGATCCCGACGCCTGCCCATTGCAGACCATCTACCGATTCGTCCAGTACCCAGTAAGCCGATAATATAGCCACGGGAAGCTCCGCCGTCACGATGATGCTGCTCAGGCCCGTTCCCACCTTCGGCATGGCTTTGGAAAATAACAGGGGCGGCATGATCGTGCCGAATAAAGCCAGTAATACCGACCATTTAACAGTATCCGGGTTCAGGGAGACCTGTGCAGTCAGAGGCCGCATGTTGACCAACAGAATGCCCAGGGTAGATCCTGTCATGATCAAAGCGCTTTTCTGCGGAGCCGGGAAGTCTTTACCCAGTCGGCTGTTCGCAATGATGTACAGCGCATATAGCAGGGCCGACAGGCACGCAAAACCTGCGCCGCTCAGGAAATGCGGCGAGATCGTTGTACGTGAGAGATTGCCTGCCAGCAGCGTTCCCAATAGAATACATCCAACAGCCAGGAGCTGCCCCCTGGAGGGCCGTGCCTGGAAGATCACGCGCTCCAGAAGTAATCCCATCCAGGTAAACTGCATGAGCAGTAATATGGCGAGGGAGGCCGGAATGTACCGGACCGACAGGTAGTAGGTAAAAGACGAAAGGCCGATGGTGGCGCCGCTGGCCATCACGGGCAGCCAGCGACGTCGTAAGGCAGGCTGCTGCTGCCGACTGAGTGTCAGTAACACCCATAGCCATAAAACGATCATGCCAATGGCATGTTGTAACAGAGAGAGCCAGGCGATGCTATGTCCATCGAGGTAGGCGAGTTTTACAATTGTCGAGAGCACGCCATAGCTGCATGCACCCGCAAAGATCATTGCGCTGTATTTATTCATTGATTCCGGTTGAAAAATAAAAGAAGGCAGGCGGATGGCCTGCAGATTCGCTGGAGGGCAGCAACAACCGGAGCGCTATTGGAGCACTGGTGACAGTAACTTAAAAAAAGAGAAACCGGTTATTGGCCAATGGCAACCGGTGGCGGAGGTGTGGACTGTAAAATGCGATGGTTCATACCGCGAAAATACAAAAACTACGTTAACCTGTACTGCCTGATACCGGGGATAGGGACTATCTCAAGGCCCGGCCTTCCTGGCCGGTAATGTATTCGGAAGGGAGTTGACCGGTTACTTTCTTGAAGGCGATGGCGAACGTATTCCGGTTGTTGAAGCCGCATTGTTGTGAAATGCCGTTCATATTGAGGTTTTCGGCCTTTCCTTCCCGGATGAAACCGATACAGAATTGAATGCGTTGATAGTTCAGGTAGTCATTGAAATTCTTGCCGGTGGTTTGGTTGATGAATGCCGACACCTGGTGGGGTGCGAGGTGGAGGTCTTCGGCCAGCTCTTTCAGGCTGTAGTTGCTTTTCAGAAACGGTTTGCTGTTGGTCATCAATCGCTCCAGTGCCTGCGTGGTTTGCCGGATAAAAGCTTCTTCCATGGGGGGCTTTGGCTTTGCCGGTTGTTGCATCGGTTTAACTGACCTGCCTGTCAGGCCATATAAGATCTGCGGATATAGGTAGAGCGTAACGGCTGATAGCAGAATGCCCGCGGCAGGTGGTATGGTCGTAGACCAAACCAGTGAGTCGCCTGCCAGCATGCTGATGATGGTAGGCAGGAACAGCAGCAATTGTAAACCCGTATAGATATACTGCCAGCGGAACCAGACGGTGTTTTCCTTCACAATGTCGGATGGGATACTTCTCAGCAGGCGTACCTGCAGTATCCAATAAAAGGTAGCAATAACCGTCCTGATGGGTACATGCACATTGGCTGGCAACAACCATCCCTGGCGGAAAGCGGCAGCCAGTTCGAGGTTGTCAAGGTCTGCCCGGATAACAGGAACTTTTACGGCTGTTGCCGAGAATATAAAAGGAGTGTAGTCGATCAGGTAATACAAGGCCGGCAGCAAATGGATAAGGTCGGACCATGATAGCGATTTTCCTTTGGCGGCTACCCGTACATAGAGATAACAAAGCGGGATATACAAAAGCCAGCATACATTGCCCATTCTGTACAGGTGGGGTACGTACAGGATGAGTCTTGTATAGATCAGGTAGATGACGGTAAGCGTGATCCCAAAAGCTATGAATGCAGCACCCAGGAAACGATTGGCTTTAATGTCTGTATGCGGAGAAAAAGTCAGCAGTACGGTGCCTGTCAGCATCGATAACACGACCGAAATGAGACAGAAGATGGCTGCAGGCGTGTAAATGACTTGCATAAGCATGTTTTGATATAGCAGGTTGGGCATACAATTGATGCAAAAGGAAAATGATGCAGTCCAGATCTGTTACTAATGGTGATACAGCCAAAACAAGGTAGTGTCAATGTTTAAACAGGGGCGGAATGTCGGGATAAGGTAAATGGATGGAGATAGGTTGCTATGGGCTAAGATAATGCATTTTGTTTTTGATACATATAACGACCGCATAAAATTGTCTTGCTATCCGCGCCTGCTGCGCATGGCTCTTATGTGTTGCAGGCTCTTGTCTTTTTGTAGCTGACGGTATTCGGCAGAATCTACTGCATACAAGGCTACTCGTCCCTCGGCATCGCTGTGGATACCCCATCCGTAACGTTTGGAGAGGGGAGATGAACGCAGGCAGGGCTGCCCTTTCGAAAAGAAGGCAGCCCGTGCGGCAGGTTGTTCATGGCTGATTATATGGTTTCGCTCAGCAAAAACCTGGAATAATACATCGTCGGAAGTATATTTATAAGGGTTGTGCGCGATTATCTCGAAATGGTGATTGGCTACTGTTTTACTGTCACCTTTCTGCGGTGGTACTTCGCCGATCCTGACAGGACAATCGTCTGCTATTTCAATAAATGTATTGTGGTAGTTGGTGGTGTGGATTTTATTGTCCTTCATGACTTCAATGGCTGAAGTACAATTTAAGACTTTTTTCGTTTAGCATCCATCCACTGCCATCGTTAACAAATCGCTCCCGGCAGGTTATTACAAGGGGCAATCCTTCGAAAATTAACGCCAGACGGGTAGCTGAAGAAAGCTGTCATTGTGCCATTTGATCACCAGGGGCGTTCCCGCATCCCGGATGGTTTCACTGCTTACGTCTTTTCCTGTACCGTAATTGATCTGTTCGAAAGGGCTTTTATTGATGTTGACGATGGCAACGATCCTGCTGCCTGTCTGCAGTTGCCTGCTGGTCATATAGGAATTGGAGAATGGGATCGTTGTTTTGTTACCCGGGGTCAGTAAATGTCGCACACGATGATCTTGGGCATAGCTGGCCCGTCCCATAAAATAGGTCAGGTAGATGTATTGGCCTTTGGCCGTTTGTTCAAATAATACGACGCTGAAATCTATATCCCGCTTGCTGATGGTGGCAGATAATTTTCCCATAAAGCATCCTGTCAATTCCAGCGGAGCGGATAGGGGGGCGCTTTTGAACACGATGCCGTGGTTGTCTGGCAGGCTGTCGTACAAAATGCTGTTGATGTAGTAATAGCTGTTGACGGTTCGTCGATCAGCCATATCCACCACCTGCCTGATGTAAGCAGGTTGTTGGGGACGGCTGCTGCTTAAGGTAGGCTGGCCATTGGTGGCTGTTTTGCTTAAGTAAAGGGTGAGGGTGTCGTTGCTGGTAGTGTTCCAGGACGCAGCGTGTTTCCACTGGTTGGTGCCCATCACCTGGTAGTTGACCTGGTTGCGCAGGATGGCAGGCTTGTCTTTGCCGAAGAAGATATGATCAAACCACTGGTAAATGATCTCATGAATGGGAATATTGGCTGATGGATCGATGCGGTAATTATTGAAGACGCTGTCGGGATATCCCTGGCAACCGAAATGACCATAAGGCCCGATCAATAAATAGTGCTGCGCATTCGGTACGTAACGCAGGTGTTCCCGAAAATAGTAAGTGGCCCCCACCTGTCCGCCGTCGAAATATCCTGTTGTGGTCAGTACGGGAATGTTGATATGCGCAAACTCTTCCCGGTAGGGAATCATGTTTTGCCAATAGGTATCATAGGTGGGGTGGGCGAGCCAGCTGCGGAAAATACGGTTGTTGGGCCTGTTGGCCAGGCTGTCCAGTGACCGGTAGGAGCTGCCTTCCTGGTACCACTGCCACAACAGGTCATTCCAATGCCGGCTGTTGTAATCGGCGGTATCCAGCCATTTGTTATTGGATACATAATAAGTCCAGGAGAAAGGAAAGGTCATGATCACATTGTTCATCATGGGTGCGTCCAGGCCCGGGGCAACGGAAGCCGAGGGTACGATCGTTTTCAAGGCTGGATGCAATTGCTTGGTGGCTGCCCATTGGGCAAAGCCACTGTAGCTGCCTCCATACATGCCCACCTGCTGGTTGCTCCAGGATTGGTGTGCGATCCAGTCGATGACATCGTAGGCATCGCGTCCGTCATATTCATAAGGGGCAACGTTTGTTTCGGGACTGTTTCGTTTGCCCCGTGTATAGGCTACTACGCCTGCGTACCCCCTGTCTGCTGCTTCCTGGGCCTTGCGGATATCCGCTACCCGGGCGTAGATGGTAAAGATCAGGATGGTGGGCAAAGGTTTTTGTACGCCTTTTTTCCGCACCAGCAGGGCTGATACCTGCGCGCCGTCGCGCGTGTTGATCAGCAGGGTGTCGTTGATGATATAACTGCTTTCAGGAGCAGAAGCGTAGGGCGTGGTTTGTGCCGTGACCGGTTGTTGAAGGGCCAGGCATAGCAAGGCCAGTGAGAATAGTATTCTCATAAAATGGAAGGTGGGTTTAAATGATGATTGTTATTGTTTATGCTTGCTGCGGAAAACAGCCGACTGCCGGTTGGATACGATCACCGGAAGACCATTGTGCAGCAGGATCTCCAGTCTGCCATCGGATAAACTTTTTACCGATTGAATGAACCGTGTATTGATCACACTCGTTCTGCTGGCGCGAAAGAACACAGCCACATCGAGTGTCTTTTCCAATTGATTGAGTGACCGTTTCAGGTATGTTTTCTTATCCCCGTAATATATGCGGGCATAGTTGCCGGTCGATTCGATGAGAAATATTTCCTCTACACGAATAAAATGAAACCGTTCTCCGTCTCTGATAAACAGGGTCGAAAGTGGTTGGTTGCCCGGCTGCAGGGCGGCTTGTGCCCGTTCGATGGCCCGGGCAAACCGTTCTTCGCGAATGGGCTTCACCAGGTAGTCGATGGCATTGGTATCGAAAGCCTGCACAGCATATTTATCAAATGCGGTGGTAAAGATCACTTCCGGTATCTCCTCCAGCGACTCCAGCAGGTCAAAGCCTGATCGTTCCGGCATTTGTACATCGAGGAAGATCAGTACCGGGCGGATGGTCCGGATCAGTTCTTCCGCCTCATCTGCATTCGCAGCCTCACCGGCGATGGTGAAATCGGGGTACAGCAACAAATGTCTTTTGATCTCTTCCCGCGCCAGGCGTTCATCGTCGACGATCAATACCGGATAACTCATGACAAGGGCATTAACAGGGTGGCCAATACGGTTTCGTGGTCTGTTTGTGCCAGGTGCAGGCTGGCCTGTCCGTGAAACTGCAGTTGTAGCCGCTCCCGGAGATTATTCAATCCCAGTCCCGGATGGGGACTATCGATCAATTTGCCGGGATTTTCCACCACGATCTGCAATTGGCCTTCCTGCCGTTTGACGGTAATGCCGAGTGTGCCGCCTGTCTTGCGGGTGGCGATACCATGTTTGACCGCGTTTTCTACCAGCAACTGCATGCTGAGCGGCAATACCTGTTGCTGCAGCAGGGTATTATCTACCAGCAGGGATACCTGCAATCTTTCCTCCAGCCGCATCTTCTCCAGTTCCAGGAAATCTGCCACCAGGTCCATTTCCTGGTGCAGGGGGATAAGCATCGCATCGCGGTTGTACAAGGCGGTTCTCAGTACTTCCGACAACAGATCGATGGCGCGCCGTGCCCCCTGCGGGTTGTCGATCACCTGTGCTTTGATGTTGTTGAGCGAATTGAAAAAAAAATGCGGATTGAGCTGGGCCGTCAGGTTGTTCAGCTGTGCCTCCCGGGCTATAATAGCGAGGCGGGCGCTTTCGCGGGTAGCTGTCAATTCGCGTTGTGCATAGTGATAACCGTAATAAGCCAGTAGCCAGATACTCATCAACCGGGTGCCGGTAACAAAGGTGGTAAGGCCTTGCTGCCGGAAATGTTCCTGCAGCGTATCTGAAAAGCCCGGCTCGAACCAGTGGCGTACCAGGTAGTTTTTGGTGATCGTCAATACCATAAAGCCCAGGCCCAACAGGAATATGGCGGGTATCAACCGCACGACCAGCTGCCGGGTAGGTAACTGGTGCCATCCCCGGCGCACTGACCAGGTTTTGTAGGCATGTGTGAGTGGAATATAAATGAGCAAGTCTGCAAAAAAGTGAATCACCGCCAGCCAGGGACTAAACTGCGTTCCGATATAGCCCAGGAAGTTCCAGTACAGGGAAGCAACCGACCAGCCGATCAGTTGGCATTTCCAGTATAGTGACCCCTTATTCAAGCCTGTTAACATGTGTAGCGGTTTACAGGTGCAAATGAAACCAATTGATACGGAATGGTAAAAACAAAGTAAAGGAGCGTCGGAACAGGGGGGATGAACGTAATTCTTTCTATTACAGCGGTTCAGGTATTCGTAAATTTACGATAGCGGCCGTACTTGATGCAATTTGGAGATTGAGCAGTTTTGCTCTTGTATCCACAATTGTGAATAAGTATTTTTGTATTGTTGAATTAGTTGATACGGTTTCAAAAAAATCCAAAGGTGTTCGCACCCAGATATCCGAAAAACCAAAGCTCTGATTGTATCCAATATCCAGGTTAAAGACCAAGCATCATCCAAAATCCAAAAACCAGGAAACATATCAACTAATCGGCGCCTTTAAATCCAATGTCAATGTCCAATTATCCAGGAAAAGCTGTGTGATTATTTTTCCTGATGACCGTCCAAAAAAGTTATGAAGCCCCGATTTTTCGGGGCTTATTTTTTTGCCTACCTTCCCGGCCCTTGTGTAAATATCCCCGCATGAAGAAGCTATCGATTGTTCCTGCCTTTGCGTTGTTCCTGTTTGCCTGCGGGCCCGTTTCCAGAAGCACCAGCCGTGCTGCTGCCAACACCGGTACTCCGGTCGAATGGTATGCCTATGCCAAAGACAAACGATATGACAATCCCTGGGAGCTGTATACCATCACCAATGGGGTCATCCGGTTGTTTGGCGACAAAACAGGCTACCTCATGTCCAGGCAGTCTTACGGCGATTTTGAGCTCACGCTTGATTACCGGTGGAATACCGGAAAGGAATACCAGCGGGGTACCGGTAAAAAGAACAGTGGCGTAATGTACAATGTGCCCGATACGGCCCGCGATATGTTGTGGCCTGCCGGCATCCAGTTTCAGATCAAGGAAGGCGCTACCGGCGATTTTATCCTGCTGGAGCAGGTCACGATGGAAGTGCGTGGGGAAACCCAGGCGCCGGGTAAAAGTGTGGCTGTGCCCCGCCTTAGTGAGCAGGAAAAGCCTGCCGGGGAGTGGAACACGATCCGGATTATCCATCAGCAAGGTCACTGTATGCAATATCTCAACGGTGTACTTGTCAATGAAGGCACCAAGGCCTCTACCCAAAAAGGCCGCCTGCTGCTGCAATACGAGGGATCTCCCATCGATTTCCGGAATATTCAAATGCGTACGCTACAATAGCGGAACTGAACGCTGCTTGTATCAAAACCGGACAGTGCTGGTTTGATAAAGCAATTCTACTGATTGAAAACGAGTTGGTTATAAAAGCGGCACTTTACTGGCAAGGATAAGTGAACCTATTGTCGTAAATGTATTGCTATGTTTAAAGCCTATCTCAAGACCGGTTGGCGCACCATCCGGAAGAACAAAGTCTTTTCCGTGATCAACATACTCGGGCTCACGTTCGGTATTGCGTGTTGCATGATGATCTTTCTGTTTCTCCTCAACGAATTCAGTGCCGACAATTTCCACAAGAATGGAAAGAACATGTACCGCGTGATGCGTGGTTTTGAGGTCAACGGCGATAAGCGCTGGGCGCCCTATCTCTCCGGTCCCTATGGTCCCGCCTTGCTGAACGATTTCTCATCACAGCTCAAGACGGCCGTACGGGTAAGAACTACCTCGGGCCTCATATCCATCGATGACAAAGGATACAACGAAAAGAAGCTGGTCATGGCCGATGACAACTTCTTTGATCTGTTTTCTTTCCCGCTCACCAAGGGCAACGCTGCTTCCGTGCTGAAAGAGCCGGGCAGCATCGTGCTCACCGAGAAAACCGCGAAAAAGTATTTTGGGGATGAAGACCCCATCGGCAAGATCGTACAATTCAACAAACGACTGGCGCTGAAAGTGACTGGTGTGGCCAAAGACGTACCGCTCAATTCACACCTGAATTTTGATATGGTATTGCCCATTTCGATCGTCTCGAAAGAAGACTGGTTCAATGTATGGATCAACAACAACCAGTTCGTCTATGTACAACTGAATAACCCGGCTGAAAAAGCGGCGTTGGAAAAGCAGTTCCCTGCCTTTATGGAAAAGTACATGGGGGCTGATATGAAACGTTTTGGCACCAAATTCGACCTCAGGTTGAATCCGCTGGAGGATATCTATTTTGAAGCGCCCAATGCATTCGATGATGTGCGTCATGGCGATAAAAAAGTAGTGTATGTATTCCTGTCGATCGCCGTATTGATCCTCCTGGTGGCCTGTATCAATTTCACCAACCTCTCTACCGTACGGGCGATAGAACGTTCACGGGAAGTAGGGGTGCGAAAGGTACTGGGGGCACTACGTTTTGACCTGGTGCGGCAGTTTATCGGTGAATCCGTACTGCTGGCCACGATATCCTGTCTGCTGGCTATTGGGCTGGTGGAACTGCTGATGCCCTGGTACAACCAACTGCTCGGTTATTCACTGACGGTGTCCTGGAATTCGCCGGTTATCTATGCTTTCCTGGCCGGCGTGATCCTGTTGGTTGGTCTGTTGGCAGGCAGCTATCCCGCCATCGTGTTGTCGGCCTTCTCGCCCGTGCAGGCGCTCAAGGGTAAACTACGGCTTGGCAAAGGTGGTGCTTTCTTCCGCCAGGGCCTCGTGGTCGTGCAGTTCAGCATCTCCGTATTCCTCATTATTGGTACCATTGTTATCGTTAACCAGATGCGGTTTGTAAAAAGTAAGGAGCTGGGCTTCGACAAAGAACATATCGTGTTGGTGCCAGTTAGCAATGATGAGATCTATAACCACCGGTGGGCGTTCAAAAATGAATTGACACAAAACCGGCAGATCGCAGCGGTTTCCATTATGTCCGGAGCACCCGGAGGATTTCACGATATACACAATTTTGAAGTGGAAGGCGGCAATGATCAGATCATCAAGCTGCGCACGGAGTTTGCCGATTTCGAACTGGTGCCCACACTGGGACTGAAGGTCATTGCAGGACGCAACCTGTCGGCCCAGTTCCCGACAGATACTGCCGGATCGGTGTTGATCAACCGCAAGGCTGCCACCACGCTGGGCTTTACGCCTGAACAAGCTATCGGTAAATGGATCAAGAATACAATTCGCGATGAATCGAGGCGCCGGATTGTGGGCGTGATCGAAGATTATAATTTCAGATCGCTTAAAGAAGAAGTGGAACCACTGGTGATCTCTCCCAACGAAGACAACCGCGTCATTGCCATCCGCCTGAAGCCCGGTGATGTGCCGGAGGCGCTGGCTGCTATCAAGGCGGAGTATTCGAAACAGGTATCCGTTTATCCTTTCGAGTATGATTTCCTCGATCAGCAATTTGACGCCTCTTATAAGACTGACGAAAGACAACAATCCTTACTAACGGTATTCTCTGGTCTCGCCATATTCATTGCCTGCCTGGGACTGTTTGGTTTGGCCTCGTTTGCGGCGGCGAAGCGTACCAAAGAGGTGGGCGTGCGAAAGGTGCTGGGTTCCTCTGTGACCGGTATTATAGTACTGTTGTCGAAGGATCTGTTGAAGCCGGTATTGCTGGCTATCCTGATCGCATTCCCAATAGGATATTATGCCATGCATAACTGGCTGCAAACTTTTGCCTACCGGATCGATATTCAGTGGTGGATCTTTGTGCTGGCAGGCTTGCTAGCTGCCTCAATAGCATTGCTTACGGTGGGTTTTCAGGCGCTGAAAGCGGCCCTGGTAAACCCCGTGAAGTCACTACGGGCCGAGTAAAATTTGTCCGATCGGGCGACTCGTAATAGTACGAGGTTGCCCGTAGATGGTGCAGAAAAAGGAAAGGGCGGTTTTGCGCTTGCGCCGGCGGCCTCTGCTGAGTAGTTTTGTATTGTTGATTACATGATACGGTTATCCGAAACTTCCAGGAATATCCATGAAAAACCAGCTTAAATAGGGATGTTCAATATCCGAAAAACCACCAGGATACCTTATCATATAATTAATAATCCAATCATCCGGGAAAGACCAAGGTTAAGTTTTCCTGATCACGTCTAAAAGATTCTGAACAAAGGCGGGTGGCTGCAGAGCGCTCGCCTTTTTTATTTTGCCGTCTCCATTACCTGGCGCTACCAGCCCTGTCGTTTTTCTTCTCCGTGCCTCAAGAGCCAGTTCACAATTATATAACCTGCTGGCTGCTGCCCGGCAATTATTTTTGCCGCTGTTTATCCGGCCCCCTTCTCGGCTGCTTCAAAACTTACAGGATGAAGAAAGCGCAGATACCCGATCCACTGCCTGCTACCGAACTGGCTACTGATCTGGAGCATTTCGACAGGTTGTACTATACCTATCACCAGGCTGTATATGCCAACATCTTCAAAATGGTGAGCCATGCGTCCTGCGCGGAAGACATTTTACAGGAAGTATTTCTCTCCCTCTGGGAAAACAGGCAAGCGCTCGACCCCGATAAGGTCGCCGGTTGGTTGTTTGTGGTTAGCTATAACAAAGCTGCTTCTTACCTCAAGCGTAAGTTAAAAGAACCTACGCTGCTGGTGGCAGACGACGAATCGATCACCCATGACATGGCTGCCGCTGAATCACCCGACGAAGAATTGTTTCAGCTGAGGCTATCTGCTGTGGAAGAGGCCATCAATCACCTGCCTGCCCGTAAGAAAGAAGTATTCCGCCTGTGCCGGTTCGAGGGCAAATCGCCTAACGAAGTGGCCAGCCAACTGGGTATCTCCGAGTTGTCGGTCAAGGATTACCTCAAACAATCGACCCAATTCATCCGCCAATACATTCGTAGCCGATATCCACATTTTGAATTGACTTCCTTGTCTCTCCTGCTGGTCTATATGGCTTAACAATTCCGTAATATTAAAAGGCATCCCCTTTTTTGCACTTCGGAGTATTTATGGTGAACATCCGTCGGGATTAACCAATATGCAACAGCAGAATACACCATGGATAGGGGTTTGGAATGAACCGCTCACAGTGGCTGAAAAGAAACAGTTGCTGGCTACCTTTCTCGAACAGGAAGCCGATTGGAAGGCTATGCTGGAAACAGCCTTCCTGGAAGATGTTCAGCAGCAGCGTCAATACCTGCCGACAGGTCGTACTGAACTTTTATTGACACTACTCCATACAAAGATCAGGCAGGAGGCCCGGTTGCAAGCGCCGGCGCGGGTGGTACGATTCTCATCGATCGGAAAATGGATAGCGGCCGCTGCTGTCCTGGCTGTTGTAGGAATGACCATCTATTGGTTCCGTCCGCAAAGCGGGGGACACCCTTCAACTCCTGCAGAGCTGGCTACCAACGACCAGCAACTGCATACGATCACCAATCGGACAAAGACCGATAGCCTGATCCGGATGGAAGATGGCTCCCTGGTCACACTGGCTGTTGGCAGTACGATCCGTTTCTATCAACCTTATAAGAATAATCTCCGGGATATCAGTCTAGACGGTCAGGCACTATTCAAAGTAGCGAAGGACTCTCTTCGGCCATTTACGGTATATGCCGGTGGTATTGCTACCACCGCATTGGGCACCCAGTTCCTGGTCACCACCCTTGAACAACATACAGTAGCCGTGCGTCTCTACGAAGGAAAAGTAGCCATTCATCAGGCTGCCGGTGGCCCGTCTATGAAAGAAGTGGTGTTGAAGCCTGGTGAGGAATTTTCATTGGATCAACTGCTACATCAATGCTCGGTCAGGCCCTTTAAGCAGATCAATACAACGATACCTGAGTCCGATCCTATAGAACAAAAGACCATTAAACCAAGAACGTCTGTGCGGGCCCTTGAATTTGCACAGGAACCATTACCCCTTGTCCTCACCGCTATCGGAAAGCGTTATCATGTGCACTTCGTGTACGATGAAGCCAGTTTGAGCAACGAACAGGTAACCGGCAAGTTCCTGTCATCCGACTCCTTATCCACGGTACTATCAATTCTCGGAACTGTAAACAAATTGACGTTTACCCACCAGGATGGGTCGATCGTCGTCAAGAAATCAGAATAATAGCATAATAGCACGAACCGGTTGTGAACATGCCTTACCCGCGTGCAGGCCGGCTATTGCCCCAAAAACACAAACAAGTATATGGTAGCACTCAACCAAACAATCAGCAAATGGTGCTGGCTCACCCTCGTGGCGCTTTTCGGCACCATCGCCGTGCACGCGCAGGACAAGGTCCAGCTAAAAGGTATCGTCACCACGGAAAGTGGTGATGCGCTCGCCGGCGTTTCCATCTCGGTACACGCCGAAGGTGCCAAAGACAAACAATCCTATACATCCAACGAGAAGGGGGTGTTTGTATTGGAATCCCTGGTACCCAAAACAAAGTATCGTTTTGTCTTTACCCACGTGGGGTATGAGGCTTATGAAGTAAAATCTTTTGAGATCAAGGCAGGCGTGAACAATTCCCTCATCGTACGTATGAAGGATGCCTCTGCCGGTCTGAATGAAGTCGTGGTGGTGGGTTATGGCTCGCTGAAGAAGAAAGATGTGACCGGCTCCATCAGTTCATTGAAGTCGGACAGGATCACGGAAATCGCAGCCGGGGATGCCACACAGGTGTTGCAGGGGCGTGTATCGGGTGTCTACGTGCAAACTACTTCCTGGCGGCCGGGTACTCCGTCGCAGGTAAGGGTACGAGGCAATCGGTCGATCACGGCCGACAACGAACCGCTCTATGTGGTAGATGGTATTCCCTTCGTGGATGCCATCAGCCAGATCAGTCCCAACGATATCGAATCGATCGAGGTATTGAAAGATGCATCGGCTACCGCCATCTACGGTAACCGGGGTGCCAACGGGGTTATCCTCATTACCACGAAGAAAGGCAAACAAGGTAAGACCATCGTTGAATACAATGGCTATTATGGTGTACAGAAGAACCAACCTTTGCCCGAACTCATGGATGCGGTCTCCTTTGTGGAGTACTCCCGCGAAGCACAACGCAATTCGCTCGGCGGTGCTTATGATCCCAAACCCAATAAAGAACTTGACCTCAGGAACGAGCAGCTGGTAGCTACACCTTACATGTTGGCCAATATACAGCGTGCCTGGGAAAGCGGTACCTACGATCCTTCCAAACTCGTCAGCACAGACTGGTTAAGCTATGGCTTACGCGATGGTGTGATGCAGGACCACCAGGTCAGTGTGCGTGGTGGCAGCGAACCCACCAAATTTCTCCTATCGGCCGATTATTTCAACAACAAAGGGGTGGTGCGTGACCAGGACTTTACCCGTTATTCGGTACGCATCAACGCCGAACACAATGTGGTCAAAGGATTCCGTATCGGTACCCAGACCGTTTTTTCCCGCTCACAACAGAACGCCGGCTGGGATGATGTATTTGACGGATATGGTCTCAAGAGTTTCAATCCACTGGCTTCTCCCTATGAAGCGGATGGCACTACACTCTCTCTGTTTCCGACCAACAATACCCGTACCCCCAACCCTATTACCAATTTTGGGGTGACCAAACGCGTCCGTAACATCGATCGTTTTTTAGGTAATTACTATGGAGAGGTCAGCTTCCTGCGTGATTTCAGTTTCCGCACCAACCTGGGGCTCGACTATCGCGGTTTGCAAACCCTGGACTTTAACGGCAAGAATACGGCCATTGCCGGTGGACAGGCACCTTCGGCAGCCTCGAACGGTACTGCCAAGAAGTTTATGTACACCCTGGAAAACATCCTGAGTTACAACAAAACCATCGGCAACGGACACTCCTTGTATGCCACCCTCGTACAGTCTGTACAAGCCGAGCAGGTAGAGAGCAATGGTATTTCTGTAAAGGACCTTCCTTATGATGGTCAGCAGTATTACAACGTAGGTAGTGCACTTACCCTCAACAACGTCAGCAGTGAGATCTCCAAATGGAACCTCGCTTCCTTTATGGGTCGTTTGAACTATAGCTATAAAGGAAAATACCTGGCTACGGTTTCTGCGCGTTACGACGGTTCTTCCCGACTGGCAGAAGGCAAGAAATGGGTGGCTTTCCCCTCTGTAGCCCTGGCCTGGCGCATCAAGAACGAAGACTTCCTGCGCAATTCCAACCTGTTCAGTGACCTGAAGCTGCGACTGGGCTGGGGTAGAACGGGTAACTCCAGCGTGAAGCCCTATACCACCTGGGGCGAACTGTCAACTATCCGGTATGTATTCGGAGAGGCGACTGCCCTTGGCTTTGCACCCAACAAAATGATCAACCCCAACCTTACCTGGGAAACGACGGGCCAGTACAATGTAGGTCTCGATTTCGGTCTGTGGAGCGGCCGCGTGACCGGTAGCCTGGAGTTTTATCAACAGAATACGTACGATCTGCTGCTCGATCGTTTCCTGCCATCTGCTTCCGGGTTCGACAGGATCCTGACCAACGTCGGTAAAACGAAGAACAAAGGGGTAGAGTTGAGCCTGCATACCAGCAATGTGCGCAGCCGAGCCTTTGAATGGAGCTCGGACTGGATCTTCTCCGCCAATAAGGAAGAGATCGTTGAGCTCTATAATGGCAAACAGGACGATGTTGCCGGTGGCTTGTTTATCGGCAACCCGGTACGTTCGCTCTATGACCTCGGGTTCAACGGCATCTGGCAGGATACGGATGGCGACAAAGCGGAGATGGCTAAGTTCAACGCCAACGGTTCAACGTTCAAGCCGGGCGATGTAAGGCCGCTCGACCGCAATCGCGACTACAAGATCGACGCCAGCGACCGCTACATCATTGGTCAGCGTGATCCCAAATGGACTGCCAGCTGGGCCAATAATTTCCGCTACCGCCATTTCGACGCGTCTGTATTCCTGGTAGGTATGTTTGGACAAACATTGTATCATGATCTGGACATGCGTTTTGATGGCCGTTACAACCAGCCTGCACTGGATTACTGGACACCCGCCAACCCCAGCAATAAATATCCCCGTCCTTTGCTGGGTACCGCCGGCCTGAACTACCTCAGCACGCTGAACTACTATGATGGATCATTTGTGCGTGTGAAGAACATCTCCCTGGGCTATTCGCTGCCTCAGCCTATGCTGAGAAAAGCCTTCATGGAGAAACTGCGGATCTACGCCAGTGTTCAGAATCCATTCCTGTTCACCAAATTCCCCGGTACCGATCCGGAAGGCGCTACCGGCTTCGATGAGCCCAGTGTAACGACTTATATGCTCGGTGTAAATATTGCTTTTTAATTGTAGTTCCTGTGTAGATGAACGAACTAAAAACACAATCATGAAAAAGTTTCTTTTATATAGCGCGGCTTCCCTGGTGATGCTTTCCTTTACGGCCTGTAAAAAATACCTGACCGAAAAGGTGGTAACGCAGGTATCGTACCAGTTGTATGAAACGGAAGAAGGGCTGGAAGGGGCCCTGGTATCTGCTTACAATAGTCTTCGCCTGGGGGTTAGTTCCGAGCGTATGTTGACCCTGGGTGATGCGGGTACCGACCTCTTTACCGTAGGTTCCGATGGCAATACGGCGATCAACCAATACCTGGCCACCTTATCCTCTCTCGAAGGGAAGATCGGTGATTTCTGGGATTATCATTATAAGGGCATTTCTATTTGTAATGTAACACTGGCTTACCTGCCCAAAGTGACCATGAATGCAGCCCGTAAAGTAGAAATGGAAGGGGAAGCGCGTTTTCTCCGTGCCTATTACTACTTCAACCTCGTACAGCACTACGGTAAAGTACCCCTGGTACTGGAAGCGTATGACCGGATCAAAACCGATTTCAAACGGGCACCTGTTGCCGCTATCTACGACAGTATCCTGAATGACCTGCGCATCTCCTATGACCGGCTTCCGGTTGCTGCCAAAGCACAGGGACGGGCTTCCAAAGCGCCTGTTGCGCACCTGATGGCGAAAGTATACCTGGCCAGGGCGAGCGCCGTTTCTGCCGAGCAAAAAACTACGCGTGGTACACAGCCTACCGACCTCGACAGCGCCATTCGCTATGCCAGCCGCATCGTGAACAAAGAGCTGGGTAGCTTTTCGCTGGTGGCAGATTATGCCAAGTTGTTTGATGTCGGTAACCAGGTGAATCCTGAAGTGATCTTTGCGGTTCAGTTTACCAATACCCTGCTGAACAATGGTAGCGGTAATCAGCAGCATCTTTACCACGTACCACAGTATGATGCCGTAAATACCCGGATACTGGCCCGTTCTACAGAGTATGGCCGTCCTTATCGCCGCGTACGTCCCACGCCGTTCGTGTACAATGAATTGTTTGGCGCCACGCGTAAATATGATTCCCGCTTCATGAAGTCTTTTGTCTGGGGATATATTGCCAATAAGGCGGCCACGGGTGTGGTGACCACCGCAGGAAACTCCATCAATGTGAAGGTGGGTGATACGGCGATCTACTTCTCACCGATCTTCTACAACACTACCCCTGAACTCAATGCAGCCGTGCAGGATAACAAACGGTTTGCGGTGTACATGCCGTTGAATACCTACCAGCCTTTCGCTTACAACTTCATCTTCCCGGGTCTGCGCAAATGGCTCGATGGTACCCGCCCTACGACCAACGAGGTGAATGGTGGCCGCGATTGGATGATGATGCGGTATGCGGAGACTTTGCTGCTCCTGGCCGAAGCTTATGGCCGTAAAGGTGATTATGAGAACGCTGCCAAATACATCAACCAGGTGAGAGAGCGGGCAGCGTACAAGGATGGTGAATTGAAATCTACTCAGTATTGGACATTTGAAGGTGGTTCCTATGCCGATCGTACTGCTACGTCTGTACCGCAGATGATGGTCACCGCGGCACAGATCAGTGGCAACTTCACCGACTTCATCCTCGATGAGCGGGGTCGTGAATTACTCGGCGAGTTTGGCCGTTGGGAAGACCTGGCGCGTTGCGAAAAACTGGTAGAGCGTGTGAAGAAATACAACCCGGATGCGGGTAATATCCGCGACTTCCATGTGTTGCGTCCTATTCCACAAACGCATATCGATCGCCTGGACCCCAAGGGACCGATTGAAGAAGAACAGAACAAGGGGTACTATTAATGATAAGTAAGCCTGCGGTCCATAACCGCAGGCTTGCGCTGTAACCGGAGTTGGGGATCATTCTTCCACCTTCAGCAAACCTTACCCCCCGATCCAATCGGGTATCCGTTTGATCCGAACGTTAATTATCAATTGTCAAACACGCCTACATGTACAAATCACTATTTTCGTTGCTGCTGTTGCAGCTTTTTATGACTACCGTTTTTTCGCAATCAACACCCCGTTTTAAACAGATCGACCAGGCTTTTCTGCAGCCGTCGTCGCCGGTTGTATTGATTGCAGCGCACCGGGGCGCTCACCTGGAAGATCCTGAAAATTCGATGGCTGCTTTCCGTAAAAGCATCGAACTGGGTATCGATATCATCGAGTTGGATGTACGCTGTACCAAAGATGGTGTACTGGTATGTATGCATGATAAGACGGTCAACCGCACCACGAACGGTACTGGTCCGGTAGACAGCTTCACCTTTGCCGAGATCCGTCAGCTGAAGCTCAAACACAATGGTCAATCGACCAATGAACAGATCCCCACGCTGGAAGAAGCGTTGTTGCTGACGAAAGGAAAGATCCTGGTAGACCTCGATATCAAATCAGCCAACTGTATAGAGTCCATCATGGCCACTGTCGAAAAGACGGGAACCGCCAACAATTGTATGTTTTTCCTGGGTGAAGCAGCGCATGTAAAAATGCTGAAAGGCAAGAACCCTGCTTTCAGAGCCCTGCTCAGAACCCATAGTGCCGGTGAGGCCGACTCGGCATTCCAGGTAGCCAAGCCGGAAGCCATTCATATCGACCCTTCCCACAACCAGCCGGCCGTGATCGCCCGCATCAAGCAACAGGGAGCCCGTGTCTGGAACAATGCACTGGGCGATATCGATGCCAAAGTAGTGGCCGGTGATATCGCCGCTTTTGAAGAAGTACTGATGCCAGGGGCCAATATTATTCAGACAGATCAGCCTGCGTTGCTGAAAGCTTATCTCATCAAAACGAAACGTTACTATCCGAATTAGTGCTCGTGGCTATTGAACTGGACGTACAGTTTCTCCTCTTCAATATCCAGCAAGGATAAATATTTACGGATGATCGCCTCGTCTACTTCGGCTTTGTGGTTCAGGTTATGTAGTAGTTGACGTTGTGCTGTGATCAACTCAAGGTATACCGCCCGGAAGTTAGGTATGTATTCTCTCGATTCTTCGAGGTTCATACCTGCACCGGGCGTATTACTGAGTATGCTGATCTCAGTTTCGAGCCTTGTTTCAAGGCTTTTGAGTAAGCCATTTACCCGTACTTCGGCTCCATGCTGTTGTTGCAGGACCTGTAAGGCGGTCTTCGACATTTTGGTACGCACCAGGGCATCCTGCTCTTCCGGCGGTACCTGGTTGTCGCGGTCTTCCACCTTCACCCAGCGTATCACGGCTGGCAAGGTGAGTCCCTGCAACACCAGCGTCACCAGGATGACCGAGAAGGTGATGAACAGGATCATGCTGCGCTCGGGAAAGCGGGCACCATTGTCGAGGTATACCGGAATAGAGAGCGCAGCAGCCAGCGATACCACGCCACGCATACCTGCCCACCCCAGCACCACAGGGCCCCGCCAACCTGGCCGGTTATCGGCCGTTCTGATGTACCGGCTTATCCATACGGTGAATACGGATGCGCCCATGGTACAGGCCAACCGCAGTATGATGACCAGCAAACAGATCACGGCGCTATATCCAATCGCTGTTGGCAGGTTCTCCCTGCCCAGGTCACGCACCACGACGGGTAATTCCAGGCCGATCAGCATGAACACGAGACCATTCAATACGAAGGCAATGGTTTCCCATACATTCCAGCCCTGGATACGGCTGCGGTGATCGAGGAACTGGTGGCTGCGCACTGACAGGAAGAGGCCCCCACTGACGACGGCGAGTACGCCGGAGAATTCAAAATGCTCTGCTGCCAGGTACATGGTATAGGGAGCTATGAAAGACAACACGATATTCATTTGCGTGGTCGTCGGTAACCAGCGATGGATGGCGTAAAACACGAGTGCAATGCCGATACCGATCAAGGTCCCCATGACAATCACCAGCACAAAACTCAGGGCCGCATCCTGAAAAGCGAATTTGCCTGTTTTTACAGCTTCGAGCGCGAAGCGAAAAACGATCAGGCTGGCTGCATCGTTGAGCAGGCTTTCGCCTTCTACGATCGATACCAGTCGTCTCGGCACTTTCACCGACTTCAGGATCGAGGAGGCCGATACCGCATCCGGCGGTGAAATAATGCCGCCCAGCAGGAAACCCAGGGCCAGCGTAAACGTCGGTATCAGCCAGTAGGACACCACGGCCACCACGCCCGACGTGAGGATGACGATCAGAAAAGCAAAGCTCATGATCACCCGTCGCCATCGCCACAGTTCTTTCCAGGAGGTTTTCCAGGCAGCCTCGTACAGCAGGGGAGGAAGAAAGATCACGAAAATAAGATCGGGATCGATCTCGATAGCGGGCAGGCCGGGCACAAAACTGATCACGAGCCCGGCAACGACCAGTAGAATGGGGTAGGAGATCTTGAGCTTTTGTGCCAGCATGACGATAAACAGGATTGCCAGCACGAGTACAATATAGATGATGAAGTCATTGTGCATGCGAACAGCCGCTTTGGTATTTGCGTAAAAATAAACAATGAAACCGGCTGATAGATGAGAATTAAAAAAATGTAACCTTTTTTTTGTTTCCGGGAGGTGGTATCGTGCGCTTCGCACGCAAAATGTTGCAGCGTTTACCGTAAAATTCCTGGGCCTTACTAAGTGGCTGATCCTGTAGCGCTATTTTGCCCAATGCGGGCAGCCTGTTGGGGGCAACCCCGCGATCAGTGTCCCACCTGTACCACTGGCGGAGAACGACTGCCACCTGACCACATCGGGTATACGCAAATTCCGGCTGCGCAGGACATGTTAGTATTTAGTAAGTTTAACTACCAAACCTAACCGCTGCGTCATGAGAAAATTGTTTCTATGGATGCTGCCGGCCATCCTATGCCTGCACAGCTCCGTGCTCTATGCACAACACGATTCGCTCCTCATTGGTCATATCAATACGCTGATCGGCCGGGAGGCCGGCGGACGACTACACGCCGACAGCATACAACGACAAGATGGGCTGTTACAAATCTTTTTCAACCAACACGACCGTTTTGTTCGCGGCTCCATTTCCGAAACGGAAGCAGAATCCCTGACCGAATGGCTATCTCACCTGACTACTGAAACCAATACGCAAAATATTCTCCTGCTGGCCCGCGACCGGCTGTCGGGCCAATGGAAGACACTCGATTATTTTGTAGATCAACCGCCCGTTTCAACATACGTGCCCCTGAAAAACCGCGACCCATTTCCCGCGCAGGCGGGCAAATCCCCCACCGCACAGGCCCGCATCTTTCCGGGTGGAGGCATCCCCGGCGTTGCCGGGGGCCTTTCCGGAAAAACAGTATGGTTGAGTCCCGGCCATGGCTGGCACAATACCGGCAGTGGCTTTACCACGCAACGCGGCACCTCGCTCCAGTTGGTGGAAGATTTCACCACCGCCGAAACGGTCGATTATTACCTGTTGCATTACCTGATGAATGCGGGCGCCAATGTGTGGAGCGTGCGCGAGCGGGATGTGAATCCGGCAGAGATCATTGTCGATAACAACCAGGGAGCACCGGGATATACCGAAACCGGCACCTGGCAGGATGGAACCATCCCCGGGTATAACGGCACCTATCGTATCAGCACAGCTGCTGCGAGTGAAACGGCAGCGGCCCAATTTGCTATCACTGTAACCACCCCTGGTTATTATTGGGTGTCTGTTCGGTTTATGGCCGATGCCAACCGTGCTACGGATGTCAAGTATACCATCTACCATGCTGGTGGATCGGCCACGCATACGGTCAACCAGGAGGTGCACAGTGATACCTGGATCTACCTGGGCCAATATTATTTCCTGGCTGGTGGCGACAACAGGATTGTCATCAGCAATCAATCGTCCGACGTGGGCCAGGGCGTCGTGGCAGATGCCGTGCGGCTCGGTGGCGGAGTGGGAAGCGATCCCGATTGTCTCAATGGTGGCCTGGCCAGTGGTAAACCCCGTTTTGAAGAATCAGCTCGCCAATATGCCCGCTACCAGGGGCATCCGATATGCCGCGAAGATGTAACCGTGCGCCCTATCTATACCGAATGGGAACTATCGAAGGGCGCACCTGGCGAGATCAACCAGGCTATTTATGTAGCCTTTCATACCAATGCGGGTGGCGGTACGGGTACCGAAACCTATCGGTATAACGGACTTGGCAGCGGTCAGCCGGTCATTACGCCTGGCAGTACGCAATTGCGCGACAGCATTCACAAGCAGGTCATAGCCGACCTGCGGGCCGGCTGGCGCAGTACCTGGACCGACCGGGGCGTGAAGGAAGCGAACTTCGGCGAGCTACGCGAACTACATACCATACCCGGTACCTTGATCGAGCTGGGCTTTCACGATCATGCTACCGATGCGGCAGACCTGCGTGCCCCCGAATTCAGGCGTCTGGCAGCCAGGGCTGTTTACAAGGGTATCCTGAAATTCTTTCATTATCGGGATGGTATCCCGCTGAACTATATGCCCGAGCAACCTACCGCCTTACTGGCCAAAAATATCGGTAACAACCAGGTACAACTTTCCTGGACGGCACCGGTCTCTGGTGGCATCTATGGGCATCCTGCTACCAGTTATCGTGTTTACACCAGTGAAAATGGCCGCGGTTTCGATAATCCCACGGAAGTATTGACCACCGATTTCTCTTTTACCGGTACGGCCGGGCAAACCTATTTCTTCAAGGTGTCGGCCGTCAATGCCGGCGGCGAATCATTTGCATCCGGAGTCGTAGCCGCGCGTATTCCAATGGCGGGCGAATCGGTCAAATACCTGATCGTTGACGGCTTCGACCGGCTTGATGCGTCGGCTATGTTGTTGAAAAATGAAGGGGCCGTGCTGGGCAATGTACGTCGCATGGTGCTGGATAAAATGAATAACTACAACTACATGGTGGAGCATGGCAGTGGGTTGGCAAACTGTCAACTGGCATTCGACGGGGTGCAGAATGAAGGTCTTGGTGGAGTGATTCTCGCTAATTATTATGCCGTCGATTGGTTTGTCGGCGAAGAAAGTACGGCCGACAGGACGCTGGATGCACCCGAGAAACAATTGATTAAAGCATATCTCGATGGCGGCGGCCGCTTGCTGATGTCTGGTGCCGAGCTTGGTTGGGACCTGGGCAGGGCGGCTTCTGCCAATGTCGACCTCGACTTTTTCAACAATTACCTGAAAGCGCAATATGTGAGCGATGGGGCAGGTACATACAATTTTACCGGCACCAGCACGCTGCTGAATGGCGTAACGGGAACTTTTGGCAATGGGGTGAATGGTTATTACAATGTCGATTTTCCCGATGTCGTGGGTGCCCAGGGTGGCGCGCAGGTGGTGCTCAATTATACTGGTGGCACCGGTGGTGGGGCAGGCGTGGGGTACCGGGGAGCTTTTAATGTATTGTATTTTGGGTTTCCGTTGGAAGCCATCACCGATCCGGCCGTCCGTGACAACCTGTTTTGTGCATCGGCCAATTACCTGGCTGGAAGTGCCCTGCTGCCCGTCCGGGACTTTTCCCTGACTGGTAGCGCAGATGGGACCTTCAACCGGCTGACCTGGGTGACCCGTGCCGAAGAAATGACTGCCCACTATCAACTGGAACGGAGTACAGACGGTAGTCATTTTGAACCCATCGGCAACGTGGTGTCCGCAAAAGGCAATTCCCTTTCCGGCTATTCTTATGGGCAACAAGACCCCTCCGCTTATCCGCTCACCTGGTACCGGGTGAAGGCCACCGACCGGGATGGTCACCTGGCCTATTCCAATATCGTAGCCATCAGGAATACGGGAGTCCGTAGATTGTACGTGCTGGAAAATCCGGCGCACTCCGTGATCCGGTTGCGTGTTGGTCAGGCCGGCAATTACCAGGTGATGCTGGCCAATGCACAAGGACAAGTTCTTTATCAGGATAGCTTTAAGGCTGCAGGGGCCAGTGAACGGGCCATTCCGGTCGACCGCCTGCCCCCTGGAGCCTATTGGTTGTCGGTCCGGGAATCAGGTGCACAGCAGCAAAGCTTCCGGGTGGTGGTCCGCTAACTCCTTTTTTTTTATAAAAAGCGCTATTGGCTGTAACATATCTTTTAGTAGTGCGTCCCTACTTATTGATAATGCTATAAAAACAGCCCAACCAGCGCTTATGATCAAGAATTTCTTCAAAATTGCCTGGCGCAACATGCTGCGCAGCAAAGGTTTCTCGGCCATCAATATAGCCGGACTAGTCGTAGGTATGGCCAGCGCCATCCTCATTTTATTGTGGATCCAGAATGAAGTGAGTTATGACCAGTTTCATGAAAAGAAGGATCGAATCTACGAAGCCTGGAACAAGGCTGAATTCAGCGGAGAGCTCAACTGCTGGAATACCACCCCCAAGGTGCTGGCCCGTGCGCTTGAACGCGACCTGCCCGAAGTAGAGGCTGCTGCCCGGGTAGACTGGGGAACCAATTACCTCTTCACCGTGGGCGAAAAAAAGCTGACCGTGCGGGGCACCATTGTCGACTCCAACTTCTTCCAGGTGTTTACCTTTCCGCTCCTCAAGGGTAACGCGTCTATCGCCTTGAAAGAGATGCGCTCTATCGTGCTGACGGAATCGTTGGCCAAACGGTTGTTTGGTAACGAAGAGCCCATGAGTAAGCTCATCCGGATCGATAACCAGGAGAACTTTACGGTAACTGGTATCATTAAAGACATGCCCAACAACACCCGGTTCAGCCGGTTCGAATACTTCGTGCCCTGGTCGTACAAGAGATTCAAGGGCGACGACGATGAGAACTGGGGCAACAACAGTACCCGCACGTACGTATTGCTCAAGCCCAATGCTACCCTGGCTTCCGCAGCGCCCAAGGTCAAGGTGATGAAACAACGGTATGACAAGGACGAGCCCAAATGGGAAATGTTTTTATACCCCCTCGACCGGTGGAGGATGTATTCCAGTTTCACCAATGGGGTGGAAGACAGTGGTGGACGCATCACTTTTGTACGGCTTTTCGGCATTGTGGCCGCTTTCATCCTGCTCATTGCCTGTATAAATTTCATGAACCTGAGTACCGCGCGTAGTGAGAAGCGGGCAAAGGAAGTGGGCATTCGCAAAGTGGTGGGTGCGCAGAAGTTATCACTGATCGGGCAGTTCATTGGAGAGTCGATCTTGCTGGCCTTCATTGCCGGTTTGATTGCTATCATCGTTGTACAATGTAGCCTCGGTGGTTTCAACCGGCTTACCGATAAACAACTATATGTTCCATACGGTAATCCTGTCTTTTGGCTCACCGGTCTGGGATTCGTATTATTGACAGGCTTGCTGGCCGGTAGTTATCCCGCCTTTTTTCTTTCCTCTTTTCAACCCGTCAAAGTATTGAAAGGGACCTTCAAAAAAGCGCAGGCGCTGGTGGCTCCCCGTAAAGTACTCGTCGTGCTGCAATTCACTTTTGCTATCATACTGATCATCTGTACGATCATCGTCAAACAACAGATCGACTATGCACAGAACAGGCAGACAGGTTACAACAAGAATAACCTGGTGTACCACATCTTTACCGGCGATATTGAAAAGAACTTCGAACTGATCAAACACGATTTGCTGTCGAGTGGCATCGCGACCTCCATTACCAAGACCAGCGCGCCCATTACCGAAAGCTGGAGCGATGGCTGGGGGCAGGAGTGGGAAGGCAAAGATCCCAATGATAAAACCGATTTCTACCGGTACAATGCCGATCAGGGCCTCGGCAAAACGGCGGGACTGCAATTCGTGAAGGGGCGTGACTTCGATCTCTCGAAGTTCCCGACCGATTCTACGGGTATGATCATCAACGAATCGGCCCTCAAGGTCATGAAGTTTAAAGATCCCCTTGGAAAGATCGTAAAGGACAACGGTCGGGACTGGCATATCGTGGGGGTGATCAAAGACTTTATCCTCACCAATCCCTACGAGCCTACCAGGCCCATGCTCATCGCAGGTGGCAAAGCCTGGTTCAATGTGATCATGATGAAGCTGAATGCCGACAACAGCACCAGCGTCAACATAAAGGGTGCTACAGAGGTTTTCCGTAAGTACAATTCCGAGTATCCGTTCGAATATAGATTTGTGGATGAAGAGTATGCCCGCAAGTTTGAAGATGAAAAGCGCACAGGTACGCTTGCTGGTCTGTTTGCCGGCCTCACCATCTTCATCTCCTGCCTGGGCCTGTTTGGGCTGGCTATCTATATGGCCGAAAGCCGGGTGAAAGAGATCGGTGTACGCAAGGTGCTGGGCGCTTCCGTTACCGGCCTGGCGACGCTGTTATCCAAAGATTTCCTGACGCTGGTGATGATCGCCTTCCTGCTGGCAACGCCGGTGGCGTGGTGGGCGATGCATTCCTGGTTGAAGGACTATACCTACCGCGTGTCGATCCAATGGTGGGTATTTGCCGCTGCCGGACTATTGTCTTTGACCATTGCCCTGGTGACGGTCAGCTACCAGGCCATCAAAGCGGCGCTGAGCAATCCGGTCAAAAGTCTGCGCACCGAATAGGGGTGTAGCAATTTTACCTCACCTACACCATCGTACTGAAAAATAGAAGACCCCGGGAGCAACCCCGGGGTCTTTTTTATTACGTATTACAATAAAAGCGACGGTTTAATCATTTTAGTAATGTCGATAGATTTTCAATCAGTCCACCCGGTTGTTGTTGGTACTGAAGCGGAGAGAAGCCGGCAAATTCTTTGAAGGTGCGGATGAAATGTGATTGATCGGCATACTCATGATCAAAGGCAATATCGGAGAGTTTCGAAAAATCGTTTGCTCTTAATTGTTGCAGGGATGATTGAAACCGGCATATCCTGGAAAATAATTTAGGACTAATCCCAATATATTCTTTGAATTTCCGTTCAAAGGTTCTTTCGGATAGTTGTAACTCGATCTGTAACCCTTTCAAAGCTACGTTCCCTTTAGACCCTGCAATGGCGGAAACAGCATATTGTATCATGTTGTCACGGCGTTCATGGTTCTTGTCAGCCTGAACCTTTATCCACGAAGCAAGCAAACCTATCCGATCGGTCGAAGACCGACAATTTACCAATTGTTCCGGCAGTGAATGATGTTCGCGTACTGCCAGTTCACTTGCATCCATGCAGGTGTCTGCCAACAGTCCGGCATTGAGGCCAAAGACAGTTTTAAGCGCATTGGGGCGTAGAAATATGCCGGTAATGTGCAGGTCGCCTGTTGCGTGTAAACGGGCATGTGTAGTGGCTGGGCCATACAGGAAAAGATCATGCAACGGCTGATCGTTCTGGTACAGGGAACCATTATCGACCTGTTGAAAGATAAGACCCGGCATACCTTCGGCAAAAGTGCGTAAAGAACATGACGATTGGCTGTCGGCCGGTAGTTCCAGTGTCCAGATGGCATGGATATACTCTTGCAGGTGCGCTGGTGGTGGAAAATGCTGATATTTCATGGCTGAGGACTGTGTGAATGCTTGCCCTGAAATTACAAAAAATAAGAACATATTCTCTATAACCTGGTTCGTTACCCCCTAAATCTGATATCATGGATACCCTGGTCGCAATCTTTGCTAACTCGCTTGTGTGTAGTCTTTTATTGTCTCAATCGATTCGTATGCTGCGGAAACGGAAAGCCCGTTACCTTTCTACCGGACTGCTGCTGTTGATGTTACCAGCTACTTTGTGCTGGACTGTTTTTGGTTGGATGGAAAGTAAACAGATCATGTTCGCCTTTGGAATGGCCACGTTTTTGCTCAACATTGGTACCCTGATGCTGTACATTTCAACCAAGCATTTCCGCATCATGCCGAAATAGGCCAGCCAGGACTAACTGCTTTTCAGAACGAAAGAATGGTGATTTGGCGGAAAATCGCTAAATTTCATAAACTTTCGTTCTGAAAAGATTTGCTGCCATAGCACTGCTTTGCCTGCACTTTGCCCATCTTGCAGGGTATCATTTCTTCTTCGAATACTGTATCGCCCGGACTGATCAACAACTGTTACAACAGGTCGACCAGGGAAATTACCTCGAATCGGATCTCCTCGAGATCAGACTGCCATTGCATCTACCTTATACGGCCAACTGGGACCAATACGAACGGGTAGAAGGCGAAATCGTCGTCAATGGCGTTTATTATACTTACGTAAAACGTAAGATCTCCAACAATACCCTCTACCTGCTTTGTTTGCCCAACAACGACAAAACACACTACAACAACCTCAGGCACCAGCTTGCCGGACGGGCCAACGGACAAACTACCCCCGACGGACAGCCTGCCAATACCGTTAAGAAAGGGGTATCCATGCCCGAATTGCAGCAGCCCGTCAATAACTATCAGCTGGCTTCCTGTCCGGAGACACTGGTCTCTTATGCCATGCGTTGTCTGCTGCGCGTAGACGGCCCTTCTTTACCACAAGCCGACAAACCTCCCCGGTGGGTGATGATCGATCCTGTACTTGCCTGAACAGCTGTTTGGGCCATCCCTGCACGTTTAACCGGCAGGGGCCATAGATCATCATCAAACCTTTACTATGTATTCACTAACCAAGACCATTGTCATGGGCGCCTGCGTGCTCATGTGCATCCCTGCTTGTAAAGAAAGCGCCGACCACGGTATGGTGTCGCTCATCGCGGCTGTAGACCGGCAGTCGTACAACAACAACAATCCTTTTTGTCCCGAAGCCCGATTGCCCTATTTCGATTCCCTGCTGCGCGCCGCCTCCAATGAATCTGATTCCAATTTTATTCAGTATTCCCTGGCCAGAACCTTACTCGAAGTGGGCGACGAAGAGAAGGCCATGCAGATCAGCGAGGCCCTGGTACTTCGTATTCCCCGGTATGAACTGACGCATCGCCAGGCAGTGCTGAAGAACCTGGCCATAGCCTGTTTACGGATGGGAGAGCGCACGAACTGCGTTAAAAGCCACTCCGGCGAATCCTGTGTTTTTCCCATCGCCGGCAGGGGTATTCATGCCGATAAAGCCGGTTCGCGGCGGGCTATTGCTATTTACGAACAATTGTTGTCGGAAGATCCCACCGATCTTGAATCGAGGTGGCTGCTGAACCTGGCGTATATGACGATCGGTGAATATCCGCGTGGCGTGCCTTCGCCACAACTGATCCGTGGACTCGATACCGATACGGCATCCGATGTAAAGCCATTTATGGATGTGGCAGGTGCGGTAGGGCTCAACGTAAACAATATGGCTGGTGGCAGCATCATCGATGATTTTGACAATGATGGTTACCTCGACATTGTCAGCAGTTGCTGGGGACTGAACCAGCAGATGCATTACTGCCGCAACAACAGCAATGGATCATTCAGTGATGTAACAGCTACCTCCGGTTTACAGCGGTTTACCGGCGGGTTGAACCTGGTTCAGGCCGATTACAACAACGATGGCTATAAAGATATCTTCGTATTGCGGGGTGCGTGGAAAGGGAAGTTTGGCAAAGAACCCAATTCACTGTTGCGCAACAATGGCGATGGTACCTTTACCGACGTAACCAGGGAAAGTGGATTGCTCTCTTTTCATCCTACACAAACCGCCACCTGGGCCGATTTCAACCAGGATGGCTGGCTTGATCTTTTTATCGGCAACGAAACCAGCGAAGGCGATGAGCAACATCCCTGTGAGCTGTATATCAACGATGGTAACGGACATTTTACCGAGCAGGCTGCTGCCGCCAATTGCTCCGTTATAGCCTTTGTAAAGGGTGTCACTTCCGGCGACTATGATAAAGATGGATGGCCGGATATATTCGTCTCCTCACTGAATGGTCGTAAGATATTGCTGAAGAATACCACCGGCCGGGATGGTCGCGTGAAGTTCAGCGATGTCAGTGAAAAAGCAGGCCTCACGCAAAACCTGACACGCACTTTCCCCACCTGGTTTTTCGATTACGATAATGATGGCTGGCTCGATATCCTGGTATCCGGATACGAATTCGAACAGTCGCTGGCTTTCTATGCGGCGCTGGAAGGACTTGGCCGCGATCCAGGGCCATCGGGTAAACTATTCCTCTTCAGGAATAAACGGGACGGCAGTTTTGAAGAGGTGTCTCAACAAGCAGGCCTGCACCGGCTGGTCTTTGCCATGGGATCCAATTTCGGCGATATCGACAATGATGGTTATCTTGATATGTACTTTGGTACGGGCAATCCGCTTTACCAATCTCTCGTACCCAATAAGTTGTTCCGGAATATACAGGGGCATTCGTTCCAGGATATTACTACGGCCGCCCGGGTAGGTAACCTGCAAAAAGGGCATGGCGTATCTTTCGCAGACCTCGATAACGACGGTGACCAGGATATTTATATTGAAATGGGAGGGGCCTTTGCCGGAGATGCTTACCAGAATTCCCTGTACCTGAATCCCGGGCAAAATGCCAATCGATGGATCGATATCACCCTGGAAGGAACTACTACCAACCGGTCGGCGATAGGCGCCGGTATAAAAGTCAGTTTCCGGGAAAATGGCATCCTGAGATCGGTGTACCGGGAGGTCAACAGTGGTGGCAGCTTTGGTGCCAATCCTTTACGCCAGCATATTGGTATTGGTCAGGCCACGCAGGTAGAAAAGGTGGAGATCAACTGGCCTGCCAGCCATACCGTACAGGTATTTGATAAAATAGAAGCAGGCGCCCATGTAATCGTGCAAGAAGGAAATGCTACGCTCACCAGGCGTACGTTGCGCAAAGCAGACTTTGCGATCGCTGCCGATAAACTGCTTGGCTGCTCGCCGGCATCGGCCCAACACTGATCAACTATTAACCATTGCATACGTCACATGAAAACAACGCTGCTTGTCATCGGCCTGCTCGTCGGCCTCGCTGCTGAAATACTCCGTGTTTATTTTATCATGCCCTTCCCGGGCAGCCAGCAAAGCAATACCATCGACATTGCTTACTGGCTGCACCAAAACATTTACTGGATCAGGATCGTGTGTCTGGGAATGATCGCCTGGCCGGTCCTGCAGGTACTCCGGAAATCGGCACTTTGGAAAAAGATTGCCCTGGTGATCGCCCTCGTGTTGTATGGCACAGTAGCTTATCTGTTCACCTTTCGCTTTATGGCCGATAAAATGTTCATCATGCCCAAAGTGAACCGGTTTCTCCATGCTGACCTCAACAAGGTGCCGGGCGACAAACTGGTGATCGGGGTAGTGGCAGGTGGCATGGCCAAAGCGTACCCGGTGCAATTCATCGGCTATCATCACCAGGTGCAGGATGAAGTAGGCGGGGTACCCGTATTGGTGACCTATTGTACGGTGTGCAGAACCGGGCGGGTATACATTCCGATCGTCGATGGGCGGTACGAAGAGTTCAGGTTGGTGGGCATGGATCATTTCAATGCGATGTTTGAAGATTCTACCACCAAAAGCTGGTGGCGTCAGGTGAGTGGTGAAGCGATCATTGGGCCGCGCAAAGGGAAGCAATTGCGTGAAGTGCCTTCGCAGCAAACGACTTTGTCGGCCTGGTTGCAGTTGCACCCCGACTCCTGGATACTGGAACCAGACGCACAGTATAACAAGCAATATGAACACCTGGCCGGCTTCGACAAGGGCACAATCGAGAGTGGCCTGGAGAAACGTGATTCGGGCTCCTGGAAAATGAAGTCCTGGGTAGTGGGGATTACGCAGGGGACGGCGGCCAAAGCGTATGACTGGAATGAACTGGTGGCCAAAAGAATGATCCAGGATACGATTGCCGGTAAGCCTGTCTTACTGACGCTGCAGCGGGATACCGCTAGCTACCATACGCTTCTTCCTGTACTCGGGGATACGACCCTTCAATTCAGTATACGACCGGGGCAGGATTCACTCGTCGATCATGGTACAGGCTCGGTCTGGGACCTGGCGGGCAACTGTACCGATGGCATCTACAAAGGAAGACAGTTGAGATGGGTGCAGTCTTACCAGGAGTTCTGGCACAGCTGGCGGACCTTTCATCCGTCCACCACCCGCTATCCCTGATGCCGGGTGTTACACCAATCCGCGACGAATGGCTTCTTTAACGAGTGCTGCCGTATTGCGGGCATTCAGTTTCTTGGCAATATTGAACCGGTGGTTTTCTGCCGTACGCAGGCTGATGAATAATTTGTCGGCAATCTCCTGGCTACTGAGTTCCTGACCGATCAGCGTCAGGATCTCCTTTTCCCTTTTGGTGAGGGGAATGTCGTTGTGGCTCATCCGCTGGCCGGTAATGGCCTCATGTACCAGGTTCTTTTGAATTTGTTCATCTACGAAGCGGCCGCCGTCGTAAACGGTCTGCAGGGCTTTCTGCAGGGTGGGGAGGTCTGTATTCTTCAATAGATAGCCCGATGCACCATTGCGCAATATCTGTCGTACGTAGTTGGCGTCATCATGGCTGGTGAGGGCTACCACCTGCATATCGGGATACAGTTTTTTCACCCGGCGGCAAAGCTCGGTGCCGGGCACATCGGGTAGTTGTATATCGAGCAGCAATACATCGGGCTGCCGTTGCTCCAGGGCTGTAAGGAGGGAGGCGCCATCGATGGCTGCAAAGATCATCTCTACATCGGGCAATTGCTTCACCATCGATTTCAGTCCGTTGATGACCAGCAGGTGATCGTCACAAAGGGCAATACTTATGGGCATAACGTACTAAATTTTATAATGCAGGTGGGCGGCGGGAAAAGTGATGGTGACAGAAGTGCCTTCTCCGGTATTACTGTCCCAGTTGATCACACCACCCAGGCTGGTTACATGTTGCTGCAGGTTGTCGAGCCCCGATCCGGGACTCAGTTGTTCTTTCTGAAAACCGATACCATCATCTTCGATGGTCAGCACGATATCATCATCGAGACACAGTTGCACCAGTACTTCGGTGGCTTTGGCATGACGGATGGCATTGTGCAGTAACTCCTGGGCAATGCGATAAGTAGCCAGTTCAAAACCACGCTCGAAACGTACCGGATCACCCGACCGGTAGTAGTTGATCCGGGCTGTGCTGCAGGGCGACAGGTTCTGGCAGTAACGGTTGAGGGCTTCATCCAGGCCATAGTTCTGCAATACCTCGGGCATCAGACTATGCGCCGTTTTGCGTACCTCGTTCGATACTTCATCCAATAGCTGCAGGGCCTGCTGGAAATCGGCCGATTCGCGAAAAGGGTATTGCGCCTGTACGGCACTCAGGTGCATCTTGACGGCTGCGAGTGTGCCGCAAACCCCATCATGCAGATTGCGGGCTATACGGCTTCTTTCCTTTTCTTCTGCGTTCATGATCAATAAGGCCTTTTGCAGGTCATTGCTACTCCAGGGAGAGAATTGCAGACCGGCATTGGCACTTGCTTCCAGTGCTTTCAGCAAAGTAGGATCATAGAACACATGGGGTTTGGTGCAGGGCTCGCGGTCATAGACCAATTGGTTGCGGACCTGGCCGCCTTTCACCCGCGTTTCCAGGATACCGGCATAATGCGTTTCTTCTTCGGCGGTAAGGGGCCAGCTGAAATGAACCTCCAGCGGGTTGATCTTGCTTTGTGTGCCGTGCTGGATGCCATGCCGGGTAAAGGCGATGGCGAGCTCTACTAAATGGCGGTTGGCAAAAGTGGCCTCTTCGGTCGGATTGCAGGGCGTGAGGAAGATGGATACCTGGTCAGCTGTTTCCTCCAGTTCATAATTAAAGATGGTGTGCAGCAGCGGCAGGTATTTCGTAATGCGCTGGGTTCCCTCGATGGTATTGCGGCTGTAGCGATACAACTGCCCTACGATACCCAGGGCGTCCAGGTTCGAATGGTTGCCGATGTGCAGCCCGAGGTAGGGATCGCCGGTCAGTTTACAGGCTGCCTGGAAAAACTGGCTGAATTCCCCCATGGTAATAAAATGACGAGGCAGTTCCGGTATATCGGTACGCAAACCGGCTTCACGGAGAATCTGTTCAGCCGTAAGGCCCAGTTTGTCCGTATAGATGAGCACCACCTTAAGTCCCTCGGCCGACACCACAAAATTGTTCAGGCTCATAGATTGTCAGAAATAACGGGTGAAGCGCAAATGTAAAATGATCCGATTAAAGTATACTTTTTTTACCAGCACTTGTCATTGGAAATGAGTACTACTACGCAGAAAAAGGGGGGGTACTGGGTTGTACTTATTGAATTGTGGTTGTTTTCGGGTAGTGTCGGCGTTATAATATGGCAGTCAATCAGCTATAGTTTAAAAAGAATAAATTGGTCAGTATACCTCAGCGAGTTAACGATTCCACTTCATATTTTGATAACAGCCCAAAACAATTAATTCGACAAATAACCCAATACATTTGTGGGTACCGGTTATGAACCTACAGTTACCTATCCATGATGAAAAAGAAGCAGCTTTCAATAAGCTGTACCATGCCTACTGGGATTTCCTGTTCCGGTTGGCCTGTAAAAAAACGGGATCCGTAGACGATGCCTATGATCTTGTGCATGATCTGTTTACGGATATCTGGCGCAAATTCGAAAAGCTGCCAGGTGACGATACGATAAGGTCTTACCTCGTGGCGGCCCTGTATCATAAAGTCTTCAATTACTTCCGCTCCAGGGGGCTACAGGAAAAGCATTACAAAAGCTTTGAGCTTTTCCTGACCAGGCAATCTTCCTCGCACGACTTACAGGGCACAACAGAAGACCGCGAACGCTGGGAGCGTATCGATGATGCATTCTCTGCGGCTGTCGGCGAGATGCCGGTAAAGATGCGTGATATATTTATCAGGAATGTATACCAGGCACAATCCATCGACCAGATCGCGGGCGAACTGACCCTTTCGAGACAGACTGTCAAGAATCAGTTGCAGCTGGCTTCTAAACGTTTAAAGGTGGCCTGCAGACGTGTTTACGGTATCTTCCTGTCGCTCCTTTGGTAGCGTGGACGTCCTTAACGTTTTGGTAATATAGAACGTATGGTACTTTTTGCGCGTCGTGTTACTACTACTACATGCAACCCTCCAGGCAATCACTTGAATCATTTCTGCAACGGCTTAAAGATGGCGCATCCACCCCCGAAGAGATCGATCTGTTCAGGGATTGGATAGCGTCGGCAGATCTGTCGGCTGAGACCGAGTCGTTGACACTGGAACAGCTGGAGGTCTACAAGCTGCGTATGCACCAGCAGTTGATGGACACGATCAAGGCCACTCCGGCACCGCGCATAGGCCGCCGGTCGATGTGGCGGATCTATGCTGCTGCTGCCGCGATCGTGATCACGGTGAGTGCGGGTATTTTGTTCTTGTACCTGAAAGCCAGAACGACGGGGCAGGGTGCAAAAGATCAACTGGCTTTTTCTGTGATCCGCAACGACCGCAATGTGGTTCGTAAGGTGACCATGCCGGATGGTACTATTGTATGGCTCAATCGAAATTCGCAACTGGAATTTGAGCCGCATCAATATAACCAGGAACAACGTTTCGTTCGATTGTCGGGCGAAGGTTATTTCGAAGTGACCAAAGACCCCCTCAAGCCCTTTATCGTAGCTACCGGAAATATTCATACCCGGGTATTGGGCACTGCATTCAATATAGAAGCTTATCAAGAGGAATCGGAGATCAGGATCTCCCTGGTACACGGTAGCGTATCGCTCGAAGATAAAGCCAGGTCGGTCACTGCTATGCTGGCGCCCAACCAAACGATACGCTATTCCCTGCAAACAAAGGACTGGCAGTTGATGCCCATGGCCGTCAATAATATCAGTGCATGGACCTCCGGTGCGCTCGTATTCAACGAGGTGCCACTCGGAGAAGCCATCGAAAGGATCGGGAGCCGCTATCACCTGCAGTTGCAATACAATAAAGAACTATTACACAATAAACGGATCACAGCCGTTCTCTCCGTTCACGATTGGCAGGAAGCCCTGCGCAACGTGCTGTTCGTACATGGACTGCAATTTCATGACAAGAACGGTGTCGTGAGCATACTGGCCGATTGATGGTACCCTAAACAGTTTTCCCGGATATACAATATATAAAAACGCAAGGATGATCTTAATGACCTTAACTAACCGTTTACGCGGCCGCGTGACCGTGCGCTGGCTTGTGGGTACCCTATTGCTCATCTTACTACATATTTCCACGCAGGCGCAGCTGGCGACACTCACTGAAAAGATCACGATCAGGCTGAAGAACACAACAGCTTTGCAGGTATTGCAGGAACTGGACAAACAAAGCACTTACGAATTTTTGTATACACAAACGCTGCTGGATAAGATAAAACTTAGTTCTTTTCAGCAGGAGAATATTACCCTTGGTAAAGCATTGGAATTACTGGGTAACCAGGCAGGACTTACCTGGCAAATTTCGGGCAAAACGATCGCTGTACGCGTCAACCAGCCAGCAAGTACAACGCAGGCCGTGAAAAATAAAACAGGTAAGATCATTGGTGTCATTCGCAACGAAAAGAACGAAACCATGCCCGGTGTAAGTATCGGCATTCAGGGTATGGAGCGTGGATTCACCTCTTCTGTTTCCGGTGACTATGCGTTGTCATTGGCGCCCGGTAATTACACGCTGCAAATCTCTTTTGTGGGTTATAAGACCAAGCAGGTAACCGATGTGGTGGTGGCCGAGGGCGAAACAACCGACCTGAACCTGGTACTGGAAGTGGCTGATTCCAGACAACTTTCAACAGTAGTGGTGACGGGCGGGGCCAAAAGAGAATCGGTGAAAGCTTTGTTGCTGGCGCAGAAGAACAATGCCAGCATGACCAATGGCATCAGTGCTGAACAGATCCGCGTTACACCGGATAATAATACTGGCCAGGTACTAAAACGTGTGAGCGGTATCACCGTACAGAACGATAAATTTGTTACCATCCGGGGTGTCAGCGACCGGTACAACAATGTACTCATCAATGGCGCCACACTGCCCAGCACCGAACCCAATCGCCGTAATTTCAGTTTCGATATCGTACCCAGCCAGTTGGTCGACAATATCGTGGTCAACAAAACCGCTTCCCCCGACCTGCCCGGTGAATTTGCCGGCGGCCTGGTACAGATCAATACCAAAGAGGTGCCGGCCGAAGGATTCCTGAGTATTACCATCGGTACAGGGTTTAACACTGCCAGCTCGAACAAGCAGCTGAAAAGCTACCGGCGTGATGACAAAGCGGGGCTCGGTAAGATCGATGAAGACCGAAAGTATTTTGGCGACGGCCGGTTATTCGACCCTGTTCAATTCATGAAGTACAGGGTTGCCAGTGATACCGCTTCGATCCGTTCGATCAGCGCGCAAATCCCCAACCGCTGGCAGTATTTTCAATATGCCTACCAGCCGCAGCAGAACTATCAACTCGCCGGTGGACTCAACAAGCGACTCAATAAAAGCTCGATCGGCTTTGTCGCTGCCGTCACTTATCTCAATGAGCAATTGGTGGAGGAAGGCAGTGCGGCCGTGCTGAGTCAGTACGATTTTGCCAGCGAACGCTACCGGTACAATACAACGATTGGCGGCTTGTTCAACGCCGCCTTCAAAACGCCCCGCCACCGGATTGCCTGGAAAAACCTGTACAACAAACGATACAGCAACCAGCTGGACTGGCGTACCGGTGACTACGCTTCCCAAAGCTGGGTGGCCCGGCGTACTGGTGAGGTGACGCTCGATAGCCGTATGATCCATACCAGGCTGGAAGGCGAGCACAAATTGTCCGAAAGCGGTATCAAAGTGGATTGGGCTGGTGATTTTATCCAGCTGAAGCGCGACCAGCCCGATACGCGCTTCATGACGGGACAAGAATACGGCATTCCCGGCGATGGTGTCTATACCTATGATTTCAGTGACTTCTTATTGATACGGGGAGGTATCTACAATTCATTGCTGGTCGAAAAGCGAAAGAATGCCGGCGGCAATTTTTCCCTTCCTTTTTCTGTAGCCGCCGGCCAGAAACAACTATTCAAAATAGGCTATAGCTGGTCAGAACGCGAAGCGGATTTCGATGCAGCCAACCTGCGCATCATGCACGACAACGCGTCGGCCTATACCCGCTCGCTCGGAGCGGTACCTTATTACCAGATCGCTACCCAGGATGCGTTCCGGAAAGGATACATTTTTTATGTCCCTACATCTACCAGGGCAAGTACCCTGGGCGACCGGTATACCGGCTCGCAGCAGTTGCAGGCCAGCTATGCCATGCTGGATCTAAAAGTGTTGAAAGGACTTCGGATTACTGGTGGCATCCGGTACGAAGACAACAAGATGAAGATGTCTACCATCTTCTATGACTATACCACCGGAGATCCCTATTTCGACGACAGCAGTTATGTTGAAAAGGATTGGCTGCCCTCCGTGAACGTGGTGTACAGCATCACCGACAAGATCAATGTACGGGCGGCCTACAGCAAGACCCTGGCGCGCCCGGACTTTGTAGAACGTTCACCGTACGTGTACTATGACTTTACGGAACTGGCGGAAGTGTATGGGCAAAAAGGCCTGCAGGTTGCCCGGATCAAGAACTATGACCTGCGGTTGGAGTATTATCCATCAGGTGATGAGATCATTTCTGCCTCGCTGTTCTTCAAAGACTTCAGCAATCCCGTAGAGCGGTTCTACAATATTGCCACTACCAGCAATACGGTCGAGTACCGCAACCTGTACAGCGCCACCGCCAAGGGCTTCGAGATCGATATCAGGAAGTCACTCAGCTTTATCAGTGCCGGCAGCGGCTGGCTCGAAAAACTCTATGTAAGCGGAAACTATACCTACCTGAAGGGATCTATCCAGCACCGGGAGAACAGCAAGAGCCAAACGACCGGTAAGGATACCATGATCATCGTAGATGCCAACCGACCTATACAAGGGTTGTCGCCCTTCATTCTCAACTGGGGTATCAATTACCAGGACAAATCCTGGGGATTCAACCTCGGCTTCAACCGGATTGGGCGAAGGATATTGAATGGGGGGATGATCAATGAACTGATCCAGTGGGAGAACCCGCGCAGTGTACTCGACTGCCAGTTCAATTTCAGGGTGATGAAACAAAAGCTGGAGATCAGGTTGAATATGGCCGACCTGTTGAACTACCCTGTTATTATTTATTCCAATACCGATGTCAGCCGGGGCATCATTACGCCGCCTGGTCCCAACAATGATCCTAAGGGGGATGGTTTCAATGACAAACTGGACCTGATCAATTATAAAGTCAGAAAGGGGAGCAATTTCAGTCTTACTGCCACTTACCGGCTATAACGGTAGGCTATCAGGCGCTGTGATCAACAAAACACCAAGAACAATGAAACCGTATAGATTGATATATAGCATATTGGCAAAGGCTGTTGTGCTGATGTTCGTGCTGCCGGCAGGATGTACCAAGCAGGAGCAGCCCATCGCCGAGCCCGAATTTGCAGGTCTTTTCCTGCAGGCTGTTACCGTCGATCAGATGCGGTTACGGGTGATGGATGGAGAGCAACAACTCACCAATGCCTTGTTATCTACCGGACGGTCAGTGACTGCGTCGGTTACTTACTACGACAAGGTACACCGGATAAGGGTTTTCGATTTTTATGGAGATGCCCTGTTGCTGGATACCCTTGTTACATATGAACGAACGCCTTTTTACCTGACGTTTTACCAGGATAAGGCTGGCGATAAGTTGCGTTGGATGGGGCCGCCGGTGGGAGAGCCGGCACCGGCAACAGGTGCCCTCAAGGTTTCCATCGTCTATACCGCACCGGCGCTTCCGGCATCGATGAAAGTCGTGGTAGAGAATGTCGTGCCGGCGTCGGGTACCCAATACCAGGCCACTGACAGCTTCGTGCTCGATAAGTTCAGCTTCTCCAAATATTTCACCGGTGTGAATCATGAAGAGAAAAAGCCCCGCCTTAGGATGTATACGACAGGCACAGAACGCAAGTTGATCGCGACTGTTTCGCCTGAGCAATTCCTGAACACGAATTTCCACTTCTCTACCTTCTTGTTTGACCGGGCCAGCGGGGGAGGTGTGTTCAATCTTGAAAGCAAAAAACTTTATTAATATTCCATAATCGAACAAGCAATGAGATATTTTCTGGCTGTAATGACTGCCTTACTCTTTACACTTACTGCTTCGGCTCAATCGCTCGTTCCGGTGTATTACCCGTCTTATATGCAGGGTAACGGGAGCGGGGGAGACAGGGTACCCTATGTATGCCGTTTTACGGTAAAAGATCTTAAACCCAATGCTACCTACAGATATGTAAATCATTTTGCCACCAATACCTCCGATACCTGGGTGTCGGGTACCAGTATTTTTATCCGGCCGGATGGTAGTTTTGACCGGGTGGAGTATCCCGACGTTTGGGATGTATCAGTTTGCGGAGAATTTACGACCGACGCCAGTGGAAGTTATACGGGATGGTTCATCAATGAGCCAGACGCCAACAGTACTTTCACACCTGGTCAGACTGCGTATTTCAGGCTCATGTTGAATGATGGCGGCGGTGGCACCTGGGGTGACTCCTTCATCGCCAGCCCCGAACCAGTTACCATGATCAATTTTAGTAGTGGGGCAGATGGTGGTACAGCTATCCGCAGTACGCCCGCCACGGAAGGTATTGCTAAAAATTTCGTGTTCTTATACGCCAATGCTAACCCTGCTCCGGGTGAAGCTCCCGTCATGGGAACTTATATCGAATCGGACGGGACCGACAATTCTGCCGCTACTTTTTTCGCGCCTTTTTATGGCGACCACGTGAATGCAGTAGACAAAGCCTGGGGAGGCATCATTCCCAACAACCTGGCCAATGGTATACGCCGTATCGCACAGTACAGCCTGGCGGATGGCAGCGAGATCGGTTATAAAACATCGGCCGATGGCAAATGGGCCCAGGCAGGCGGCGGTGCAGTGAACACGGTAAACCCTGCCGGTGGATTGACCACCGTGATCGAACTGGATGGAACGGTGATCACCCTGGGTGTGCCGATCGCACAACCACAGACGATCACCTTTGCAGCTCCGGGTGCCAAAACATACGGGGATGCAGCGTTCGATCCCGGAGCTTCGGCCAGTTCTCAATTGACTGTTCAATACCGCAGCAGCAACCCGGCCGTTGCAACGGTGAGTGGTAATACCCTTACGATCAAGGGTGCGGGAACCACCGATATCACGGCGAGCCAGCCAGGCAATGGCGATTTTCTGGCGGCAACCCCCATCACCCATACCCTTACGATCAATAAGGTTACGCTGACTATTACAGCAGAAGATAAAGTAAAAGTGCAGGGTGATCCCATGCCTGCTTTAACTGTACTGTATAGTGGTTTTGTAAACGGAGAAAATGAATCTGTACTGGCCACACCGCCGGTAGTCAATACAACAGCTACCGACGTGTCGCCAGCCGGTGACTATGAATTGATACCTGCTGGTGCTGTGGCTGCCAATTATGACTTCACGTATGTAAAAGGCAAGCTGTCTGTTAGTTCCAATAAACAACCACAAACGATCACCTTTGCAGCGCTGGCGCCCGTCACTTACGGAGCGGCAGACTACGATCCGGGTGCTACCCTCAGCTCTCGTTTACCGGTTGTCTATACCAGCAGTGACCCGGCTATCGCGGACATCGTCAATGGTAAGATCCATATCAAAGGAACAGGGGTGGTGACCATCACCGCTACTCATCCTGGCAATGCCAATTTTGAACCCGCCACCGATGTGCAGCAATCGCTGACCATCAACAAAGCGGGATTGACGATCCGCGCCGACAATAAAACCAGGCTCGTAGGTTTTGCCAACCCCGTATTGACCGCTTCCTATACAGGATTTGTATACAACGAAACGGTGGCAGTACTGATCACGCCGCCCACCATCTCCACTACGGCGACGCCCGCATCTCCTGCCGATAAGTATCCGATCAGGGTCAGTGGGGCTGCGGCAGCTAACTATACGATCACCTATATCGATGGTGAACTGACTGTGGAGCCACTGCCGGCCCAGGTGATCACTTTCGCGACGCTGCCGTATGTCAGGTATGGTGATGCTGCTATCAATGCCGGTGCGACCGCTTCATCCGGCTTATCCGTACAGTACCGGAGCAGCAATACGCAGGTGGCTACCGTAGATGCCAATGGCCTCATTCAGCTCAAAGGTGCTGGTACGGCCAATATCACTGCCGCACAGCCAGGTGACCCTTACCACGCGGCAGCTCCGGAAGTCACCAGGACGTTGACTGTTGCCAAAGCCCAGCTGGTTATCCAGGCGGTGGATACCGCTAAACTGGAAGGGGAGGCCAACCCGCCCTTGCTGCTGAACTATAGCGGATTTGTGAACAACGAAACCGCGACCAGCCTCACGGCAGCTCCCCAGGTAAGTACGCAGGCTACGACCAACTCCGTACCGGGTAAATACGTAATCTCGGTTACCGGCGCCCTATCGCCCAACTATACGATAGCCCAGGTCAATGGAACACTGCAGGTAAGACCCTCGCTGGGCGCGGGACAGGATAATATGGTTGCCTTCCTGCGTGCCCCCGGCCAGCTACAGGTCAATATTCATTCCGTAAAAGCAGGTAAAGCCACGATCCAGGTATTTGACCAGCAGGGCAACAGGTTGCAACAGGCCATGGTCAACCTGGCAGCAGGATTCAATACGCCCATACTGCCGGTGGGAAATATCACACCAGGCATTTACCATGTACGCGTATACGGGCCGGAGTTTATCCTGAAAAATAAAGTAGTGATCCGTTAACCAGGCAACCCGGTAACATTCAACCAAAGGCAAGTCTCAATTTTAAATACAATTACATGCGCACGTTCAATATAGGCTTTATCACAAGTTGCTTCCTGGTGTTTACTTTTTGCTCGCAGGAACTGCAGGCACAGGAAGGCAACAGTAACAATGCTGTCAACATCACTACATCCGCCGTACCCTTTCTTCGTATCTCGCCCGATGCCCGCAGTGGTGGGATGGGGGATGTGGGGATTGCCCTGTCGCCAGATGCCAATAGCATATTCTACAACCTGGCTAAAATGCCCTTTGCCGATACCAAATCGGGCATTGGTGTAACGTATACGCCCTGGTTGCGTGAAATAGCCGACGATGTATACCTGGCCACGCTGGCCGGATATGTAAAACTGGATGACAACGAGGCGCTGTCAGCTTCGCTGCGTTATTTCAACCTGGGCGAACTCTCCCTGATCGACTACAACGGCAACAAACTGCAAACGACAAGACCTTCAGAAATGGCCGTCGATCTGGGTTACTCCCGTAAACTGTCCGAAAAGTTTGGTATGGGTGTAGCCATTCGGTATATCCATTCCAAGCTGAGTACCGGTGCTATGAACGGCGTAAACTACAAGGCAGGTAATACCGTAGCCGGCGACCTGTCTTTCTATTACAACGGACTCAACGATAAGCAGGCGGGATGGACGGCCGGCATTTCCCTGAGCAACCTGGGTGGAAAGATCGGTTATACCGATAATGCAGAAGAGAGAGACTTCTTGCCGGCGAATATCGGACTGGGTGGTGCCTATACGGAGGTGTGGGATGATAAGAACAAAATGACTTTTGCGGCCGAATACAACAAATTACTCGTACCCGAACTGCCCAATGAGGCCAATGCTATGAAATCCTATCGCGATAAAGGGGTAGTAGACAGTTGGTTCGATTCATTTGGCAACAAAGCCTGGCAATTGGGATTTGGCATGGAATATACGTACAACGATCAACTGCACCTGCGGCTGGGATACAATAGCCGCTCGTACGAGTCGGGCAACTGGCAGCACGTAACCGCTGGCGTGGGCGTGCAATTTAGTTTTGCTACCGTTAATTTTTCTTACCTGGTGCCGACCGGGGAGAAGATCAATAGAAACCCGCTGACCAATACTGTTCGTTTCGGCCTCTTGTTCAACTGGCAGTAATCAACCTGCCGACCATTAAACCATAAGAAATTACCTGTCCATATTTGTTTAATTGTTTTTAATTGTTTAATTCCCAATTTCTTATCAACTATGAAAAAGAAAATCCTTTTCGGTTTCGCAGCTGTAGCGATAGCTGCCTTAACCATCGTTGCTTGTAAGAGAGGTTTCGACAAATTCGATGCACGTGGTACTGATGCAGGTCCGGTAATTGTGGATACCTGCACGCCCGTATCCTGTGTTTCCAACGTATGTAACATTACGCCGGCTACCCTGATCGACACCGTTCCCCGGATCATCAGCACCGGTGTGAACTTTACACTGACCAACAACAAGATCTGGATCCTGCCTTACAAATGTTATGTAGACAGCGCTGCACAGCTGATCGTAAATCCAGGCACTATCATCAAGGCGATCAAGAGAACATCTAACGACTCAGCCGCTGCGATTATTGTAACACGCTGGGGTCGTATCAATGCCAATGGTTCAGCTACCTGTCCCATTATCTTTACTTCTAACCAAACTACCCCTACAACTGGTGACTGGGGTGGTATCGTGTTGCTCGGCAGAGCGCCTGTAAACAAGGTGAATCCTACGATCGAAGGTATCAACCTGCCTAGCGTTCCTGCTGGTATCGATGTCAACTATGGTGGCAACGTTAGCAATGACAACTCTGGTATCCTCCGCTATGTTCGTATCGAATATGCCGGTGCTGCCATCGCTACCGACAACGAGCTCAATGGTCTTACCTGCGGCGGCGTTGGTAGTGGTACAACCCTTAGTTATATTCAGGTGTACAAAGGCAATGACGATGCTTTCGAATTTTTCGGAGGTACTGTCAATGCCGACCACCTCTATGCTTATGTACCCGATGACGACGCATTCGATTTCGACCTGGGTTATGTTGGCCGTATTCAGTTTGCTGTATCTGTATTGAACGCCACAGACGATTTTTCTCCCAACCCAAATGGTATCGAGTGTGATAACGATGCTACTGGTAGCAGCGATCAGCCTTACACCTACCCCAAGTTGTCTAACCTGACCGTTATCGGTGTTTGTGATTCAGCTACTTCCAAGAAACTGGGTGATGTATTGCTGAATGGCGCTCAGTTCCGCAGAAATACCAGGCTGACTGTATTTAACTCTATTTTCATGGGCTTTCCTACTGGTGTTGACTTTACGGGTTCTCAGATTGCTGATACAAGTTGTTTCCGATACAACCTGGTTCAGGCATTTGATACCAAATACAAGCCCACAACCTTCTCACATATCAACACCAACCAGGAGTTCCGTACTGGTACAAGCGCAAACGACAGCATTCAGCTGGTGGCTCCTTGCAACTATAGCTGCCCTGACTTCAGGCCTAAAGTAGGTTCTTATCCTTCTTCCGGCGCGAACTTTACCGATGGTTGCGTTAGCACGCTGGGCTTCACATCTGTTACTTACAGGGGCGCTTTTGCTGCTTGCAATACTACCAACGCGAATTGGCTGGCTGGTTGGACCAAGCACTAATACCAGTGTAGGGACTGAATTTTGTTTTTCCACATGTATGGGCAGGTAATGATTATACAGTGGCCGGGAGTATGTGTATGACTGTACATTTTCCCGGCCATTTATTTTTTCATCGGATGGTAAAATCAACAGATCATGAAACTTACATCTATCATTTTTATTTGTTTGTTTATTGGTATGGCAGCATCTGCTCAAACGCTGACAGAGGTGTACATGCCCCGTTATATCCAGGGCGTAGGTAGCTTCAATGAGGCGGCAGAGCGCCGTGTACCTTTCGCCTGTCGCGTAAAAGTGTCCGGATTGACGCCGAATGCTACTTACTTTTTCTACAACAGGTTCCTGATGGAAGGGGAGAGTTCCTTCAGTCAGGGCGAAGGCACCGTGATCGTAGCAGCGGATGCTGGTTTTGTACGTATCCCTGTACCATCTATGTCGCCCGGTGAGCATGGCGAATTCAAGGCCGACAGCACAGGTGCCTATACGGGCTGGTTTATAACCGAGCCCAATATTGCGAATACGTTCGCTCCCGGTATCAATATTTATTTTCACCTCCTCCTCAATGATGGTGCGGGCGGTGAATACATCAATTCATTCGTGACCTCTACGACTCCTGTACGGGTAATCAATTTCGGCTCCGACAGTACCAGTGGTACCGGTCTGCGCGCGACCCCGCTGCAAAAGGCGGCTGCCAAACAATTTGTGCTCCTGTACGACAACTTCGAAGCTACTGGTCGTCCGCTCACTGCAACCTATGTGGAAAGCGATGGCACCGACGGCAGCCTGGCCAATGGCTATGCCCCTTTTTATGCCAGCCATGTCAATGGTGTTAACCGTGCATTCGGTACCATCGTACCCAACGCACTGCCCAATGGCTTGCGCCGTATCGACCTGTTCGAGTTGGGTAACGGATCGTTCAAGCGCTCTTATTATCCCTACCCGGTGATCGAGTCCTGGAATCCTTTTCGCATCGGTTTCCGTTGGCCTTCTGTCAGCAATACCCTGATCGATACCAAAAATCCTACCGGTGGTCTCGACCAGGTACTGGTGATCGATGGTGCCAGGGTATTGGGTATCAATCTGTGGTTGTCGGGTGAATCGTTTACCGAAGAAGAACTGATCACGCTGCAGTGGAACAGCCCGGCAGAAGAAGAGGCGGTGGAATATATGGTAGAGCGTTCTGAAGATGGAAAGACCTTTTCACCGCTAAGATCGATCCCGAAAGGCGAGAATAAGCAGGTATATGAACTGAAAGAAAGCCGTTCCGCTACTGCTTCTTTCTACCGCATCGTGATGACCAGCAAAGACGGTTCCCGTACTGCCAGCGATGTGCTGAAAGTACAGGGCTTCATCAAGCTGAACGTACTGCCCAACCCCGTTGCCGACCAACTGCTGGTACAACACCCTGCTGCTGAGGCCGGTGCTGCTATCCAGGTAATTGGCATCGACGGCCGTCGCCTGTTGACACAAAATGTGGCAGAAGGTGCTGTGCAGACGAAGGTAAATGTCAACAAGCTGATTGCTGGTAACTACTATGTGGTATTCAGTGCAAATGGCCAGCGTCAAAGCAAATCCTTCATTAAGAAGTAATTGACAGAAAAGCGTTTCCTATGGATGTACTCGGTTACCTGTGGGGGCAACCTCACAGGTAATTGTTTTCCTATGGGAGCATATTGTGAGACATACAACCAGGTGCGCTATATGACAAAAGGGCAACCGCATAACGGCTGCCCTCTTGCTTGTTTAATTGTTTAATTCCAACGTAAAAATACTAATTGGGAATTAACAGTAAAATAAAAATTTCTTAAAACTGCCATTATGAACAATGTGCATAGGGTATTGGCCGCCGGCCTTGGCAAAGTGGTCAGCACCCAATGGGTATACGTACTGTTATTGATGGCCATCTGTTCGCAACACCAGTCCTGCAGCAAGAAGGTGGCCCCTTTCGAACCAACGGATGCCCTCGGCAGGGCGAATCAATGGGTATACGATAGCCTCCGGTTGTATTATTACTGGTCGGATCAGCTCAATAAACACCCGGACTATTCGCTCGCCACGCCCGAATTCTTCCGGAGCCTGCTGGCGCCGGCCGATCGGTTCTCGGCGATCACCAATAACCGGGATGTACAGCCCCATCGGTCCGTGTATGAGTGGTATGGATTGTACTATTCGCTCGTCACCCATCCCTTCGATGCGCAAAGGCTGGTAGGTGTGGTAACTTTTGTACTACCGGGATCTACAGCGGCCCAGTACCTCGAAAGAGGTGATCTTTTCACCCAGGTCAATGGCCGTAAGTTGGGGAAAGACAATGTGGAAGAGATCAGCCGGCAGTTTACGGATGGCGATGCGGTTACCCTGATGAAGGCCGTGATCAATGACCAGGGCACTCAACTGACGGATAAAGCTGCTGTGTCGGTTACAGGTGGCGGCGTTCCTTTTCAAACGATCTATACGGCGCGTGCTTTTGAGCGCAATGGTATCCGCACCGGTTACCTCTCGTACCTGCAGTGTATCGAAAGCCAGGACTACCGGGTACTCGATGCCATGCTGCGTTTTAAACAGGCAGGTGTAACGGAGCTGATACTCGACCTGCGCTTTAATCCGGGGGGAAGTGTCGCTTCCTGCGCGAAACTGGCTGCGATGCTGGTGCCCAACTATCAACCCGGGCAGACCTTTGTTACCTTTCAGGGCAACCGGTCGGGCGGAACGGTAAAGCAGTCGTTTGAAAAGACCATTTCTTTCTCCGCCACCGCGCCCGGCAAGACGCCGCAGGAGCTGTTGTTACGCAACCTGAACCTGAAACGGATCTTTATACTTACTTCCGGGGCTACCATTTCTGCTGCAGAGATATTGTGTAATAACCTGAAACCTTTTATGCAGGTGGTACGGGTGGGTGGCAAAACCTATGGCAAGGATGAAGCCTCCTTTCGCATAGAAGACAAGCGCAGTCCCAAACAGATCCCCTGGATCCTGTACCCGATCGTGTATAAGATCGCCGATGCCAACGGGAAAGGCAACTATAGCAGCGGCCTGTTGCCCGATCATGCGGTCAACGAATTTAGCCGGCTACCCTTGATGCCATTGGGGTTGCCGGGCGATCCATTGCTCGACCAGGCCCTGTTATTGATCTATCAGTCTACAGATGTTGGGGTAACGCCTATGCGAAAAAAGACCTATGTCTTTACCGGGTTGAAGGAAGTATATTATTCAGCTGATAACGCAACTGGTGTAGAATTTCAACACTGATAAATAGTTCTTTATATAAGCACCTGTTAAAATTTTGGTAACAATCCGGTAATCTGGCGGTGATATTTAGTTAATGTGACTACCGGACTTTTGCGGGCAATTAGCAATCACAAGTATGGTTAAGGTTTTACTCACTACCGCCATGGTTACCATGGCCTGCTCGCTTTTTGCCCAACAGTCAGTGCCCGATGCCAAATACAAACTGGTTACCGGCAATGACTATGTTCGCTCAAAGAACTACTACCTGCTGTCGACCTTACTGGAAGATGCGGCAGCCCGCAAACTCGTCGAGTCCGATACCGCCCTCAGTAATATCGCCACCCGTAAATTACACAACCTGGCCGCTGCTTTGAAGGCCTGTGGCAATGCAGCTGCCTGCTATGCAGAGCAGCTTAGATTATCTGAACGGGAGATCAAAACTGCTGGTGATCGTCTTGTGGCGTTGTACAACGATAACAATGCGCTGGGCGTGCTGATAAAGAAACACCTGGCTGCTTCCGGTACTTATATACTTTTTCAGCAGGAGGCACCCGCTGCATTCTTGCGCAAGGCCTGGGAGCAGGATGCGATGGGCATCAACTTCGCGATCGGCGTGTACGCCGAAGGTAAGAAACCCAATTATCCGCTTATCGACTCCATCAGCTATAACGTTCATGCACCACGCTATGGTGCTATGCTGTATGCGCCTACGTATGTGGTGATGCAGGAGAGCCAGGATACGAAGCTGTTCTTTCTTCCTTCCCTGAAAGCTTCTTTACAGTTTATCGAACTCAACGAGCGTGACCAGGCGGCTGATTACGAACCCATGGAGTCGACCGTCAACAAGGCCGCTTTCGACCGCATCAAAACCCTCAAATGGGCCAATTACAAGTACTCGGTGATCGTGGTGCCCGGTGCCGGTCCCGAAGATCCTGCCGTACCACTTAGTGCCGGTGGAATGTTGCGCTGCAGGCTGGCCGCTATCCAGTACAATAAAGGTCTGGCGCCTTTCATCGTGGTGTCGGGTGGTAAAGTACATCCGTATAAGACAAAGTACAATGAAGCGGAAGAAATGAAACATTTCCTGATCGATAAGCTCCATATTCCCGAAAATGCTGTGATCTTGGAGCCGCATGCACGGCATACCACCACCAACATGCGCAACGCCGTACGGTTGATGTTCCGTTATGGCATGCCGATGGATAAACCAGGACTTACCTCTACCGAAAAGGGGCAAAGCGCCTGGATCACCGGCACGCTCATTGAAAGATGCAAGCGTGAACTGGACCTTGTGCCTTATCGTCCCGGAGCACGCCTGTCGGAAACGGAGGCGGAGTTTTATCCCTTACTGGAGGCGCTGCACATCGACCCGACCGAACCGATGGACCCTTAAAACAACCAGAGCCCTTATACCCAAACCTAAAAACCCCGACCCGTCCGACACCCGTTCCTGTAGCAGCAGGCAGGATCTGCTGCTACCACTATATCCTTTGATTTCGATTGCCGGTCCATGATACGTCAAATCAAATGATCATGAAAACACTTCTTGCTTCTCTTGCTTGTTTGGCCATTGCCGGCGCCTCGCATCGCACCAGCGTGTCGATGCAGATCAGCCGCAGCTGGTCGATCGATTCTCTGGGTGCCTGCCAGGGTATAGCACGCCTGGATGGTCGCCTGTTTCTCTATGGAGACCGGGAGATCGGACTGATCCGGGAGTATAAACTGGAAAAGGATACGCTGGTCTGGATCGGTAAAGAATACAAGCTGACTGTCAACGACAGCGATGTGATCAACCATCCCACCGGCATTGCTTATCGCAAGGGCCTGCCAACCTTCATCGGCAACAGCGTGCGGCTCAATCCCGAAGGCACTAAATGGAAAGCCATTATTTACTCCGTCAACTGGGAAGGGCTGCTGAAGACCGGTACCCTCGATGGAAATCTTCTCAATACGATCGATGATGATGCCTGCATACAAGGCACCCGACCTGAATATATCCAATACAATAAGAAATGGTATGTGGCTACAGCCGACTATGGCGGCAAGGCCAATGAAGTACGTCTCTACGATCCCGCTCTTTTACATAAAGCAAAAAAGACTTCCGAGCCTGGTGTTGTTGTTAAGAAGTTTACCTGTTCACCGTGGGTGCAGAACCTGCACTGGATACCTGGCAAAAACATCCTCGTGCTGATCCAGAATCAGCTCGAAGGCCGCAAATGGCGTTTCACCTTCCTCGATTTCGAAAAGTCCATGGCCACCGGAACGGAACAGGTGATCAAAGTGGTAGACCTGAATGAACGGCCCGATGAGCTGGAAGGCTTTACATTCCTCGACAACATGGCAGAAGGCATTGCTGTCAGTTCATCCCGCAGGCAAAATGCCAACAAGATGACGATCAGCTGGGAGAAATAGATCCTGCCCGCAGTGCGCGATTGCTGTCTGCTGTATTATTTATTGATCACAAATAACAATTCATGCAAATGAACATTGCACAGGACATTCCTATGCGTAAGCGCAAGGGACTGCTTCCAAAACTGCTCTTGATGCTGGTGACCGTTTTGGTTACAGCGATCAGTCCGGTATGGGCCCAAAATGGCACGGTGACCGGTACTGTCCTCTCCGACAAAAAGGAACCCCTGCACGGCGCCAGTGTACTGGCAACCAGGTCGGGCAAGGCTGTGATGACCAATGAGAAAGGTCAGTTTACGATTGAAGTGGGGGCAGACGATGTGCTGAAAGTGACCTTTGCCGGGTTCACAGCGCAGACCGTGGTGGTAGGCAACAAAGCGACCCTCGACATTCAATTGGTAGAAGAAGCGGCGATGCTGGAAGAGGTGTCGATCGGTTATCAGCGGGTACGCAAGAGCGACCTGACTGGCGCCATTTCCAGTGTGAAGGCCAAAGAGATGAACCTGACTACACCTACACTCAGCCAGGCGCTGGTGGGTAAGGTAGCGGGTGTGCAGGTCGCCCAGGTGAGCGGTGCACCTTATGGTGGTACCAAGGTTCGTGTGCGTGGTATAGGTTCCGTTAGTGCGAGCTCCGAACCCCTGTATGTGATCGACGGTTATCCGGTGGGGGGTAATATCAGCCAGGGCCCGGGCAACGGCGGCAACGGTACTGGTGGTTACAATTCCAATACCGCCGGTAACGATGTCTTCATCAATCCCGATGACATCGAGTCGATCGAGGTCCTGAAAGACGCGGCTTCCGCGGCGATCTACGGATCACGCGCTGCAGCGGGTGTAGTACTCATCACTACCAAACGTGGTAAGTCGGGTAAGGGCCGGCTGAGCTATGACTATATGGCCGGTATCAACCAGTTGGCGAAGAAAGTGGATATGCTCGATAGCTATGAATTTGCCAAACTGTTTGCCGATGGCCGCAATGGTGCTTACAAAGACCAGATCATTGCAAAAGGCATAGCCTGGAACGATGCTTATTTCAGTGACGACAACGCTGCCCGTATTGCCCGCCTGGGGTCCAATCCCGGCAACATCACGCTGATCAAGGAGTTCTATGATTTTCCCACACAGACGGTGCTGCGCCCCAAATACAATACAGACTGGCAGGACGAGCTGTACCGCAATGCGCTGATGCAACGTCATAACCTGTCGCTGACTGGTGGTAACAACAACGTACGTTACCTCATCAGCGGTGGCTACCAGAACCAGGATGGTATCCTGAAGTTCACCAACCAGAAGCGTATAAACTTCCGCGCTAACATCGATGCGGATATCAGCCCTAAGCTGAAAGTAAGCTCCAGCATGTTTGTCACCGATATCGACAACCGCGAGGTGCAGGAAGGGCGCTTCAACAACGGCCCCATTCTGGGTGCGCTGGTATACATGCCTTTCTTCCCGGTATACAAAGCTGATGGTTCGTATGCGCTGGGTAATGCCAACGTGCCGATCGATGGATACAACTATGCGTTCCAGACGATCGAGAATCCCGTTGCTTTGGCCGATCGCGTAAAGATCACCCGCAAAGGTACCCGGGGTACCTATGGCGCCAACGCAACGTATGAATTCTTCAAAGGGTTTACTGGTAAAGTAAACCTCGGTGTGCAGACCTACAACGAGAAGTACGAATATTACTATCCCACCAACCTGAGCAGCGGCGCCAATCCTCCGGGTTCACCCACCGCTATCCGGGCAGCCAATACATCGGTGCAGACGACGACCCTGATGGATAAGCTGGCTGAGTTTACCCTGAACTATAAGAAGTCTATCGGTAAAGGCGACCTGAACGTTCTGGCTGGATATACCGCGCAGGAATCTACCAGCGATATGGTGAGCGTAGGCGCCAATGGCTTTTCGAATGACCAGGTACCGGAGCTGTCATCTAAAGGAGCGGATGCTACTAACTTTTACCTGAACGGAGCCGGTAAATCGACCACCACGCTGGTATCATACCTGGCCCGTGCGATCTATAGCTATGATAGCAAGTATTACCTGACGGCTTCTTTCCGCGCCGATGCCTCTTCGCGTTTCGGCCCGGCCAACCGTTGGGGTAAATTCCCTTCTGTATCCGCCGGCTGGAACCTCTCCAATGAAAGCTTCTACGGCGACTGGCTGGGTGCCGGCTCTACGGTCAAGCTGCGCGCCAGCTGGGGACTGTCTGGTAACAATAACATCGGTAACTACAACTACGAGCAAAACATGGCAACACCTACCGGCGTCGTGTTTGGCAATACGGTGTACACCGCCACAGCACCTGGTAGGGTAGCCGATCCCAAACTGGGCTGGGAGTCTACTTCCCAGTACAATTTCGGTGCTGACTTCGGGTTGCTCAACAACCGGGTGAACCTATTGGTGAACTACTACATCAGTAAGTCGTACGACCTGCTGTTCAGCATGAACATTACCGCTGCTTCCGGTTCTACTTCGGTGCTCACCAACCTGCGCGAAGCAGAAGTGCGCAACACCGGTTTCGACGCACAGATCGACGTGAAAGCGATCACGGGCCGCGACTTCAACCTGAATGTGAGTGGTAATATCACTGCCAATAAGAATAAGGTGGCCAGCCTTGGTGGTGCTGCGCCTATTTTCTCCCAGGGCGGCGAAAGATCGTATACGACCCACGTTACCATGGTGGGACAGCCGATCGGTATGTTCTATGGTTTCAAAGTAAAAGGCATGGTACGCGAGTCGGACATGGCCAATATCAAGGCCGACAATGCTGCCCTGTTGCCCAACAATACCTTCCCTTCGGGCTACAAGCTGAAAGGACCTCCCCGTTCTACTGCCAATGCTACACCGCTTAACCCCGGTGACCTGTATTTCGAAGACGTGAATGGCGATGGTATTGTGAACGATGCCGATAAGCAGGTGATCGGATCTCCTTACCCTGATTTTACCTATGGTTTTATGTTGAGTGCGAGCTATAAGAACCTGGATCTGACGGCTTCTTTCAACGGTTCTCAGGGCAATGATGTAGTAGATGCCCAGGATTATTATATCAAGAACATGGAAGGCTCCGGCAACAACTATGCAGTGGTGAAGAACCGTTACCGCTCCGAAGCGGAACCCGGCGACAGACATATCTACCGCGCTTCACGTGGTGGTACCCAGAGCAACAGCACCCGTTTGAGCGATTTTTACCTGCAGGATGGTTCCTTCTTCCGGTGCACGAATATCACCCTCGGTTACAGCCTCAATGGGCTGGCGTTCGTGAAGAAGGCGGGTCTCAGCGGATTGCGTGTGTACGCCAGTGTAGACAATGCCTTTACCATCACCAACTACTTAGGTTACAATCCGGAAGTGGATTACAACAACGGAAACAATACGACACCGGGTGTAGACTATGGAAAATACCCCTTGATGCGTGCTTACAACCTGGGCCTTAAACTTCAATTCTAAGCCCTGAACAACAAAAAGATTTTTTATGCGTAACATACTTGTATTAACGATCGGTTTGGGTGTGGCGGGAGCAATGAGTTCCTGCAACAAGGAGTTTGTAGAGCAAACCAATCCCAACTCGGTGAATGTCGACAACAATTACCAGACTGAGAATGATATTGCCAACGGCGTCAATGGTGTATACCAGGCACTCCGGAGTAGCAACTGTATCGGCGAAGGCGCTTCTACCTGGACCGATGACCGCTCGGATGATATCAATACGACCGATAACCAGTCGAACGCAGGTGAGCCCTTCCAGTTTACGGCATTCTTGCTGGTGGCGGGCAATACTTACCTGCAAAGCCACTGGACAGCTTTGTATGCGCCCATCAGCCGGGCTAATGTCGTACTCTCGAAGATCGACAATATCACCTTTGCTTCAGAAGACACACGCAGTCAGTACAAAGCGGAAATGAAATTCATCCGTGCGTTGATGTACTTTAACCTCGTACAGGAATTTGGGGGTGTCCCTTTGTTTACGGAGCGTGTCGTTGATCTCGATGCGATCAAGGCAAAGACATACCGGGAGATGAAGGAGAATATTTATGCGGCGATCGTAGCGGACCTGAAAGATGCCGTGGCCAGCAAACTGCCCAATGTGCAGGCGGCCGGTAATAAAGGCCGTGTATCACTCCAGGCAGCTAATGGATTGCTGGGTCAGGTATACCTGAAAATGGCTACCGATCTGGCGGCTGATAAAACAGGTAACCTGAATAATGCAAAGACCTATTTGACGGCTTGCTACAACCTGCGTGCCTTCACGAAACTGGCCGATATTCCTTTTGCCGATGTGTTCGATGTAACGAAGAAGGGCACCAATCAGGAGGTCATCTGGCAGATCGCTTATAAGCAGGGGGATATCACTTACAGCTCGCGTCTGGCTGCCAACAACCAGGCGAAGGGCGAGACCATCAACTCTCAGTTTGCCTCTACCGGTGCTGGTGGTACTTTCACCAAGGACCTCCTGAAGGAATTTGAAACAGGTGATCTGCGTACGGATTATACCATTAAATATGCAAATGATGTGTCGGTGAAGAATTACTTCATTACCAAGTTCCGTGACAACAGTTCGGGTGCTACCAACCTCGGGTATGGTGGCAACGACTGGATCGTATTGCGCTATGCCGACATCATCCTGAACCTGGCAGAAGTGCACCTGTTGCTGGGCGACAATGCTACGGCTATTCAGTACCTCGATATGGTACGCGAGCGCGCCAAACGTCCGTTGTATGCGGTGATGATGGCTGATCCTGCCTATGCAACCCGCTATCCTTCGCTGAAGCTGGCGATCCTGCATGAGCGTAGGGTTGAGCTGGCATTTGAGCACCATCGCTGGCATGACCTGAACCGTTTCTTCACGGCGGAGGAACTGGTGAGTTACTTCAAAGCCAAGAGTCAGGCCGACTATGACAACTCACCTTTGACGAACATCACTACCAAAGACCGGTATTTCCCGATCCCGCTGAACGAGAACAAGCTGGATCCGGCAAAAATGCCTCAGAATCCAGGGTATGAGCAGTAGGTTATAACATGTCCTGATCTGTATTCAAGGGCTGGCTTCGTGCCGGCCCTTATTGATTGGTGGCAGCAGGAGTGGTAGACCGGGGTGGTGGGGGCTTGTCGGTCATGGCATGGGTACGTTGTTGGAGGGGCGAAACTGGCCCAATGGCTCGATGAACCATGGGTGAAGTGCGCTTTAACTACGGAGGATGGCCGATGGATGGCCGATGGTTAGGCGGGGGAAGATGGTCCAGTGGGGGCATCGGCAGGCGCCTGTCCGCCCAGGACTACGAAACATTCATACCTACCTGTCTAGGGGCTCGTACCTACCTGACGGCCGGGTCGCAACATGGCGTATCCAGACAGGAGGCGGGCGACGTATGTTTGCAGGCAGTAATAAACATGGCACGCTTCGAGGGCATACCGATCATGACCGGCACTATTGGGCCGGTATGCATCTACAAGATGTTTGGGCGGTATTATATGCGTACCAGTAACCCGCTTTCCGGCGACAGGGTGAAGAAGGATCCTGCCTTCCAGAAGACGATGCAATATGCTGCCTTACTGTCGCGGGCTTCACGGATCGCTTCGTCGGTGTATGCGTCCTTGCCGGCGCGGCGTAGACAACATACACTGTACCGCAAGCTGACGGGAGAAGCCATGACCTGGTTGAAATACCAGTGGAAGGACGAAGAGATCGTGGCGTACCTGATCAGGCAATATGGTCAGCCTGTGGCCAGCGCCGACGGCGTTTGTATGCGCATCAGGGAGCAGTTTAAACGCACTACGCGTCAGGGCGCTATGCGCGAAGACTTGTTGCATGAGCCGCCTGCGGAAAAGGTTTGCTGGCAGCAATATGCCTGTCAGTTGCTGGATAGGGCTACCAGGCGGGCGGTTAATGCGTCGGTGGAGTCATACGCCTGGGCGGAGTATGTGGAGGGTGGGTGAGTAATTGTCAGCCGGTTTCGGGAGAAGTATTGTTAAAGAATTTTCTAACAACCTTACCTGTTATGCCAGAGAATCAATCTTTAAGCAATATTCAGCTAGAACTGTTGAAGCTATTTTGCTTAAATCTGCCAGAGGAAGACCATCTGCACAATAAGAATATTTTGGAAGCATATTTTTCGTCAAAACATAGTCGTAAAACTGTGCAGGATTCGAACGGAGATTTGACTGTCAGCTCTCCCAGGTAATATATCTCAGTTGCCCTTCATCGTTTCTGTTGACAACGACCAATTCGTCGGTAAAGTCGCGGCCAAAGCTGTAATCAAAAGTGGCGAGTTGGCCTTCCTGCTGCGGATAAAAACCGACCCTTACCAGTTGTAGTTTTTCAAGTAGTGGTACCTGTTGCTCGATATCGTCCCGGGTAACACCCAGGGCTTCGATGAGCTCGTCGTGATCGATCTCCTCTACGTAAAATTCGATAAAGCCTTTTAGGGTATTGTTGTCTTCCAGGAAATAGTTGTCGCGGATCTCCTGCCTGCTTTGTGCGTCGTAGGTGGATAATTTGCCCAGAAATGTGTTAACAGTTTCCAATCGGGAAGGGTCGATGGATTTGGTGTCGAAGTTGAGGTCGACTTCGACCATCCTGCCATTCAAATCAATCTCGACATCATAGTACTCTTCCGGGTTGTCGGTATCGATCACGCCGAAATAAGGTAGTTCGAATTGTGCCATGGAATTATGTTTGTAGGATGGCTAAATTACCGCAAATTCTCAGATCAACTTTGATATGGGTGATTTTCTACCCATCACAAACCGGTCAACTTCCTGCTGCTTTTAGTTAATATCAGTCAGGCCCTTGCTGGCTGCCTTCGTTATCTTCATTCTTTACTGGAACATCGTTCAGAATCATTTACTGCGCACGCTCTCAGTGGGTATCGTGCAGCATGAACCATTCATTACCATTAACTATTGTCTATGCGAAAATGCTACGCAGTTCTATTGCTATTGTTTGCACTCCATGCAAGCGCCCAAAAACAGGTTTATATTCCCCGCATTTTTTCAACCGATCCCGCCTTGAGCACCTGGTCATACAGCCGTTCGGTACAATCAGAAAACTTTGTATGCTTTTGGGGGCCGGTAGTTGGAGAACATCCGGAAACGTATGCTGATCCCAACCTCCGGTTTACGCCGGCCCATGTGCTGGACACATTGGAGAAAGTGTATCAGAAATTTGTGCGGGAAATTCATTTTGTTAAAGATGATGCTACGACTAACCTGGGCAAGTATAAGATCATCGTCGTGATCAACGATACCTGGCCACCTGGTGGCCCCACCGGATGGGCTTTCGGCAGCAGCTATGATGAAGTGATCGGCGCCATGTGGGTACATCCCAATGCAGTGCGGGATGGGGCTGTGCTCAGCCATGAGCTTACGCACTCCTTACAGGGACAGAACAATATCGACCGCAACCTGGTGGGAGGGTTTAGAAATCAGTCTACAGGGTCCTTCTGGGAAACGCATGCCAACTTCATGCGATTGCAGATGTATCCGCAATTTGCCAAGGAAGATGCCCCTCGCTGGATGGCTACCCGCAGTTTCCAGTTCTCTTCTACCCGTCACCACTATTGTGCTTTTAATCTCCTGTTGACGATACAGGAATTGGACAGCCTTGGCATGGTGAACAGGATCTGGCAGGAGTCAGCTGCCAATGAACACCCACTAATGACTTATCGCCGAATCAAGGGCTGGACACAAAGTCAGCTAAATGATTTTATATGGAATTATGCGAAACGTGATGTCATCGCTGACTACAATGTGCTGGGAACCGGTGCTTTCATACGCGCCGAACGTCGCCGGTTGCAGAATGCAGAGCCGCACAACCTGTGGCGCCAATATACTTTGTTGAAACGGGTGAGCGACTCGCTACCGCGCTTTGTGGTGCCCGACTACCAGGCGCCGCAGGATTATGGCTATAACATTATCCCTCTGCATCCTACCTGCGCCAACAGGATCGTGAAAATAAAATTCAAAGGACATGCCGAAACGGCCGGTGCCGGCTGGCGGTATGGTCTTGTGGCCGTCAAAGCAGATGGTTCAACGGCCCGCTACAGTGCATCCTATTCCTCGCCTGAGGCGGAGGTGACATTTGCGATGAAGGAAGACGAGACGTCACTGTACCTCGTGGTAGCGGGTGCGCCCACATCACATACTACTTATGTGTGGGAGGCAGGCTTCCCCAAAATAAAAAGGTTTCCCTATGAGATCAGTGTCAGCAATGCCTTGCCCGAAGGTTACCAGCCAGGTTTCCGGGAGGAGTTCAGATCGGCAGGCCGGATACATGCCAACGGCGGCGGTTGGGTGAGCAACAGTGCTACCGTGGATGCCAGTGTGTATGTGGGACCGAAGGCCATCGTGCGCGGTACTTCCCGGCTTACCGGTAATGTACGGATAGAAGGTACCGCCTGGGTAGAGAATGCCTTGATCAGCGACCAGGTCGTGGTGAGCGGTAATGGGCGGATATTCGGCGGCACTTTCAGCGGCAATGTGAAGGTGACTGACAATGCGATCCTCAACTATTGTACGGTATCGGGCAACGTGTTATTGAAAGACAATGCACTGGAGTGGGGGGCCACCCTGGGCAACAGTGTAGTCGTAGGCGGTGATGCAGAGATCGAAAACTGTAGCACCAATGGTGTCTACCTGCAGACGCCCAATTCCAACAATGGTCGTGCTGCCTGTGATGGTAAAGGCGCGGCGGATGTGTCGAATATCGACATCAATCCTGTGTATACTTTGTTCTCCAACCAGGAAATGTCCATCAGCGAGTCGCCCGCGTGCGTTCCGGTGGAGTTTGTACAAAACCTCGCACGCACGGCCACGCCTTCCACCTCCTTTGTTTCTTCCTGGGAATCGCTGGCTGCCATCAATGATGGTTTCACACCTGCCGGCTCCGGCGACCGCGGACATGGCGTATACGGCAACTGGAACAATCCCAATTCTTTTCAATGGGTGCTATATGAGTGGCCACAAGCCTACCTCATCAATAAAACCGAAGTGTATTGGTTTGATGATAATACCGGAATACGTGTTCCGGACACTGCCTACGCGGAATATTGGAAAGACAACGAGTGGGTTGCTCTCGGCAGCATACCTGTACAACGGGACGCATTCAATACGGTGTTGCTGAACGGTATCCGTACCAATAAGATCAGGTTGTCCATGCGCAGCAATGTTCAATCGACAGGCATTATCGAATGGCGCGTGTGGGGTTCCGAAACGGCCTTACCGGTACCAGGCTACACCTTGTTGTCTTTTGCGGGCACACGTACAGACGGCGCCAATCAATTGCAGTGGGAAACGATCTCGGATGAGTCCATCGCCCACTATGAATTGGAATATGGCACCGATAGCATTCACTTCATCAAGGTAGCTACCCTGGCTAAAAATGCTGCACAGGCCTATCGTGCAACGCATGCCAGCAACAGCAGCAACAGTTACTATCGTGTACGGCAGGTATTTACTGCCGGCAACAGCGTCTACAGTACTGTGGTAAAGATCAGTACCCAAACAGAGAACATTGCCCTGGTGGCTACGGCATCAACTTCTTATGTATCGCCCTGGGAAACACTCGGTGCGGTAAACGATGGCTTTACGCCATTGAACTCCGGAGATAAGAGCCACGGGGCATACGGCAACTGGTACAGTCCCGATTCGCTACAGTGGGTCGCCTACGAGTGGCCAGCCAATTGTGTGATCGATAAGGTTGACCTCTATTGGTTTGATGATGGTGGGGGCGTGCGTACACCCACCATGGCTTTCCTCGAATACTGGAATGACACCGCCTGGGTAAAGGTGGCCGATGTTCCGCTTGTAAAAGATGCCTTTAACCAGGTTGCCCTGCACGGCCTCAATACCAGTCGCCTGCGTGTAGTGATGAAACACAATGTAGAATCAACCGGTATCCTGGAGTTCAGGGTATGGGGCTATTTCTCCCTGCCGGCCGCTGAAAGGTTGATCGTATTGCACAAAGATCCGGCGGCCAATAAGCCGGTTGATAATACCATTCACAACCAATTACAGGTGCAGAATGAAACCAGTGAAGCGATCCCTTACAAAGACATCAGTATTCGCTATTGGCTGACGGCGGAGGATTTTGCCCCCATGACCAACCTGTACACCGACTACGCGCAATTGGGAACCGATAAAGTGAAAATGCGTTATGTGAAATTGCCGGTACCGCGGGAAGGAGCTTACGGTTACCTGGAGTACCGATTCGACAGCACTGCCGGTAACCTGATAGCCAATGGCAATTCTGGTCCTATACAAACCAGGGCTGCAAAGAGCAACTGGACTAATTTCCAGAAAATGAACGACTATTCTTATACGCCTGCCATAGCGTATGCGAAGAATGATCGTATCACAGTGTACCAAAACCAGGTATTGGTGGGCGGCACCGAGCCTTTGGAAGTGCCGGTGGTCAACAACCTGAAAGCATACAGCAGAAATGCCGGCAACAATACCAATACCATCGCCAACTATGTAAAGCTGAACAATGAAGGCAACACACCCGTCAGCTATACAGACGTTACCCTCCGTTACTGGTTTACGGCAGATGGCAGCCAGGTGGTCAATTACTACCTGGATTATGCGGCCATGGGCAACCAGTATGTAAAGGGGAAAGTCGTGAACCTTGCCGCGCCGTTACAGGGGGCAGATAGTTACCTCGAGTTGTCGTTCACGGCACCGGATAGTTTGTATCCGGCCAGTACCACCGGTAATATTCAACAGCGCATGGCAAAGACCAACTGGAGTGCCTTCACGCAGTCCGATGATCATTCATTCCGTCCTGCGGAGGTGTTTACCGAGAACGCCCACGTGACCGTATATGTGAAAGGACAATTGGTGTACGGCACAGAGCCCGCGGAAATGGCGGTCCAGTTGTTGACGGCCCGGGCCGCTACTTCGACCCCCGTGAAAGATGCCTTTGCAGTCAGCCTGCTGCAAAACCCGGTACCCGGCAATGCGGTAACCGTGCTGGTACTTGGCGCGGCCAATCAGCCGTTGGAAATGGTGCTCACCGACATCACGGGTAAAGTGGTTGCTGCCAGGAAGGTATCGTCCGCTTCGGCATTGGAAAAGCAGCCGTTCTTACTGCCAGGTTCGGTGTCTGGCGTTTATTTCATTAAAGTCATGAAGGGGAAAGAGACGAGGACCGTCAGGGTAGTTCGTTTGTAACCCGATAGCAGACAATTGTACAGGTCTGACCGGCCTATCCGGTCAGACCTTTTTTATAACTTCAGCAACCCCATCTTGTGCAAGGTATTCACCGGCTTATTATCCCAGAACAATTCAAAATCTTCCAGGCCCGCATCACGGTAGCTGTCCATGACCTCCTGTAACGTATAGGTCTTTGCGTTGGTGATGGAGAGCTTGCTGAGCATGTCGGCCAGCCAGTCGCCTTGTTCGCGGCCTACACTGATGCTGTATTTCTCCTTTCTATCCTGGAAGGTCAGGGAGGTCATCTCCCAGCTATTGCCTTTTTTACTTTTGGTAATATGCTCCACGGCAGGTTGCCGGCCCAGCCACACGATCTTGGTAGTAGGCCTGGCCGCAGCAAACTGATCCTGTGTAAGCGTCTGCGCAATATAGTCCGGAGCCACTTTCGTTTTCGGTACTTTGAACTCGAACCATTTCTGCAAAGGGTCCTGCAGGCCGATGCCGTGCATGAAGTTGAACAAAGACTTCTTCAGCCCAAAGCTGAAGGATTCATGATCGGCGCCGGTATCGTCGATGTGTACGATGTCGTTGTTGGCAAAGGTGGGTGTGTTGTCGTTCTCGCGGCGCACATTGAATTTTGCGGGTTCGAGACCTACCGGGCTGTGCGCCGTCATGGTAAACAAATGCCAGAAGGCCGATTGCAGGATGCCTGCTGCAAACATCTGGCGGATCATCTCCATCGAGTCGATCGTTTCCTGGGCCGTCTGAGTCGGAAAGCCGTACATCAGGTAAGCATGTACCATGATACCGGCTTCGGTAAAGTTGCGGTTGACCTGGGCTACCTGGGCTACGGTAATACCTTTCTGGATCAGGTCGAGTAAGCGGTCACTGGCTACTTCCAATCCACCCGATACGGCAATACAGCCCGAGCGCTTCAGCAAGAGGCAGAGGTCGCGGGTGAAGCTCTTTTCAAAACGGATATTCGTCCACCAACTCACGACCAGTTTGCGTTTAATGATCTCCAGTGCCAGGGCGCGCATCAAAGCGGGCGGCGCGGCTTCGTCCACAAAGTGAAAACCATTTTCACCGGTCTGGGCGATCAGTTGCTCCATGCGATCGCAGAGCAGGGCGGCCGCAATGGGTTCGTAGAGGCGTATATAGTCCAGCGATATATCGCAGAAGGTGCATTTACCCCAATAGCAGCCATGCGCCATCGTGAGCTTGTTCCAGCGGCCGTCACTCCACATGCGGTGCATGGGATTCACTACCTCGATGGCGCTGATGTATTTGTGTAGCTGGAAATCACTGTAATCGGGCGTGCCTACCTGCCCCTGTTTGTAATCGCTGCAGGCTTTGTTGTTGAAATAGGTGACCTGCCCGTCTACCAGCGTAAAAGTGCGCTTCAGCTCTTCCAAAGGCTTAATGCCTTCCACATGGTGTATGAGGTTCTCGATGGGTGCTTCGCCATCGTCGAGGGTGATGAAGTCATAGAACTCGAATACACGTGGATCGGTAAGGCCACGCAATTCAGTATTGGCGAAGCCGCCACCCATCACCACTTTCACGCTGGGATAGTGTTGTTTTATCCACTGCCCGCATCGTAGGGAGGTATAGAGATTACCGGGAAAGGGTACGGAGATGGCGACCAGTTTGGGCTGTACGGCCTGCATGTGTTGTTGCAGCAGGTTGATAAGTAGTTGGTCGATAAACGTGTAGTCCTTTTGCAGGGCTGCGTATAGTTCGTCGAAACTATTGGCGGAGCGCGCAAGGCGTTCCGCATAGCGGCTAAAACCAAAATGTTCGTCCACACATTCTCGGATGAGGTCACTCAGGTCTTCGAGGTACATGGTGGCCAGGTGCTTGGCCTTGTCTTGCGTACCCATGGAGCCAAAGGCCCAGTCGAGGTCTTCCAGTTGGGCAAAGCGGCCTGCCTCTGGGAGAAAATCGCGTTTGCAGATGCGGTGGGCAAGGGTAGGGTTGTGGCCTTGCAGAAAGAGGATGGCATCGTCGATCGTAGAGATATAGTCATCCCGTAAGGCGATGATACGGGCAATATTGTCGTTGATAGCCTGGGGCGGCTGAGCGTCGATGCGTGCAAAAAGCTCCTGCAGTCCCTGGCGGTTGAAGAGCGCGACGGTGGTTTCGATACCCAGGTCGGCCTGGAAGGCGGTGATATTCCGGGTGTTGAGGAATCCCTTCAGGTAGGCGGTCGCCGGGTACGGCGTGTTCAGTTGTGTAAAAGGCGGCGTCAGCAAAAACACGGTAGCGCTCAAATCATCGAATTTGGCGCAAAATTACGTCAATTCAGGGAAGTGAGCGGCCGGCGGGCGCGGAAGGTCTGAGAATTGCAATCGGGGATCGTACCATTCAACTTCCTTTCATATGCGCACCAATACTATCCAAACCGACTTGTTGGACATTGTTTATCTCGACCAGGGGCCAGCCGACGGGTCGCCTGTTTTCTTGCTACATGGCTGGCCCGATGATGTCCGGAGCTGGCAGCACATCGCACCCATATTGAATGAGAAGGGGTTCCGAACCATCACGCCGTATTTGCGCGGTACGGGGGAGACCCGCTTTCTACGGGAAGACACGATCCGCGATGGCCGGGCAGTAGCGCTGGCGCAGGATGTGATCGACCTGGCCAATGCATTGAATATTGAACAATTTCAGGTGGCAGGAAACGATTGGGGAGCGCGCGCCGCTTATCTATTGGCCGCATTATTCCCCGAACGGGTGAAGCGGATCGCCGCGCTGGGACTGGCTTTCCAGCCCAACGGTCAATTCCACATGCCTGGGTTTGAGCAGGCCCGCCGGTTCTGGTACCAGTGGTTCATGTATATAGAAGAGGGCGCAGCAGCCGTTGCTGAAGATCCGGTGGGTTTTGCCCGGATACAGTGGGATACCTGGAGCCCGGCGGATTGGTACAACGAAGCCGACTTTGCAGCCACGGCACATAGTTTCCTCAACCCCGACTGGGCTGCCATCACCCTTCAGGGTTACCGCAGCCGGTTCTGCACGGAAAAGACTGATCCTCTGTATGATATTCTGTCCCAGCGAATGGGCGCTATCGGACAGCTGAAAGTGCCGACGCTGGTGATCGTGGGCGGAGAGGATGGCTGTGATCCGGCTGAGCTGTCAGAGAATATGGAACACTGTTTTACGGCTGATTATAAACGGGTGGTGCTGGAAGGTGTAGGTCATTTCCCGCAGCGGGAGGCTCCGGTCAATGTGAGTGCGTTGCTGGGGGATTGGTTTGGGGGGAAATACCCATGACCGCAAACTGCCCAATCACCGTATCATGCGTTCGCTATTGTGGCAAATGAAGATCACTCATCCCATTCAGGCCCAAATGTATAAAAGTATTGCTCTTCACCGATCCAGGTCCACTGCAGTTTGTCCTTTAGGTGATATAGGTAATGTTCCAACGCATGCAGGGAATAGGAAGCCTCCCCAAAATCAATAATTCGCTTCCTTTTTCCCTGGTCGTCGATGAGCACCGTGATTTGTGGACTGGTGTCGCTGCCATGCTCCGGATAGGAATCGCTAAGTGCAGGAAAGTTGACCAATTGTAGCCATTGAGTAAGCTCTTTCTTTATTTCAGGGGGTAGCCAGCCTCTATAGGTACCGCCGGGTAGCTCATTTTCTGTACGCCATGGTGAAGTACTTTTCAGGTAGGTGACAGAATCGTTTTTGAAGATCAAGGCAAATGGTTCAATACCCATCGCTCCACACATAGCATACCTGAATTCCTGCATGGTAAATTGGCCGGGGGCGCCTTTTTCTATAAAAGCGTCCATGGCAAAACGGATGGTGTCCGTGCGTTCGGTGCGTTCAGTCTTTTTACTGTACCTTTTAGAATGATAGTCGATGATATTGGTTAGTATATAGGTTGTATGCTCAAGCGCTATTAGTCGTGCTGCGATGAAGGAGCTGTTACTATAATTGGTTAAGTCTTTTAATAGAAAGTCGTTATTCCCCCTGTCCAGTACTACAAAAGCCAGTTGCCGGCCGCTTGTGTCAAATCCATTGAACAGCAAATCCGTAAGGCCGTTGCCGTCGATGTCGGCCTTTTCGTAGGGGCGAATCCCTAGTCCGCGCTGCCGCTGTGCGACATATTTTTTTATGAAATACCTTTCAGGCTTTTGGTACGTAATGCGGTACCAATCGTGCTTAAGCATTCCCACAAATGCCAACACTTCCGCACTGTCGCGCAGTGCATCGATCTTTTGCGCCCGCAGGGCGGCTGGGGTAATCATCGTGGCCAAGATCAAGTAGATAATCAGACGCATAAGCAGGTTTGAAGTTAGTGGGAAAGGATATGGACAAGTCCTGGCAGGCCTGCCCGTCGCGGATACGCCCGGGATGCCGTTCTAACGTAGCAGGCAGGTATAACCGTATATGGCAACCGGTAAAGAAACGTTAAAGCATAGTCCAGCAGGCAGGAACCATTATAGCGATCATCGCTAAGTTCGATAATGCTTCACTGGCCTGCCACCGGCAGTGAGCAGCAGCTACTGCTTCAAGACCAGCACGCTACCCGTTAACCGGGAAGAGACCCACTTCAACGATAGGTACCAGGCTGAGCGCCCGCGACGGATCGCTGGAAAATGACCGTTCCCTTTTTGGGGCCGCCGCTTACGCGTCAAATCACCTATATTGATGATAGGCAGCGCCGGATGGACAGTGTAATTTGCCTTTTATCAAACCAACCACATGACAACCCACCTATCCTCATCGGCTACACCGGTGAGCCAGGCTGAGCGCATCAGCCTGCTCGATTCCCTGCGCGGATTCGCCATTCTCGGCATTCTACTCATGAATATCCCAGGGTTCGGTTTACCCGCTGGTGTCGGGTACGATCCTTCTATCTGGAAGGAAACGGGGATCAATTACCAGTTGTGGTACTGGATGAGCCTGGTGCCGGAAGGTACCCAGCGGGCCTTGTTCTCCATGTTGTTTGGTGCGGGCATCCTCCTGTTTACCAGCCGGGCAGAAAAGAAACTGGAAGGGAGCTGGCCAGCGGATTATTTCCTGCGCCGGCAATTGTGGCTCCTTCTCTTCGGTCTTATCGATATCTGGCTGTTGCTCTGGTATGGGGATATCCTGTTCGACTATGCATTGTTGGGTATGTTGATGTTCACGTTTCGCCGCTTGCCTGCCAAAAAGCTGATCATAGGCTCGGTCATCTGCCTGCTCTGCATGGTGGGGCGCGAAACACGCGATCTGTACGTGGATAAGGCCATCATCACCACCGGTGAACAGGTAGCGGCCATCGATACCACGAAAACCAAGCTGACAGTGCAACAAAAAGAAGACCTCGCTGCTATGACGGGTTTCAAGGAAGAAAGCAGTCACGCCTCGAAAGTAAAGCGCATGGAAAAAGCCATCCGGAAAACACAAGGCTCTTTCGGTGATGTGTACGAGTATCGCGGCGATACCTACATGCGTTTTCTCGTACGCTATCTCTATTACAGTCCCTGGGATGTGTTGACCTTCATGTTCCTCGGTATGGCCTTCTTCAAATTGGGTATTATTACCGGACATGCTTCGTTGAGGGTATATTGGATCATGGCCATTGCGGGACTTGGCATCGGGTTGACGCTTTCGTACCTGCGCCTGCTGGCAACCATCCAGCATGATTTCAATTGGTATGAGAACGCCAAAAATGAATTCATAGACTTGTATACGCTTTCGCGTTACGCCCGCAGTATTGGTCTGCTAGGTCTGCTGATCCTGCTCTACCGGTCTGGCTGGTTCAACTGGTTGTTTAACCTGATGAAGCCGGTCGGACAAATGGCTTTTACCAATTACCTCACCCAATCCCTCCTCTGCGGCCTTTTCTTTTATGGGGTAGGCTTTGGTAAGTATGGTAAGCTGAACCGGTTGGAAGTTTATTATGTCGTACTTGCGGTATGGTTTATCCAGATCATCTGGAGCCACCTGTGGTTAAGGTATTTCAATTTCGGCCCCTTTGAATGGGTTTGGCGTAGCCTGACCTACTGGAAAAAGCATCCGATGCGGAGGCAGGCGAAGCCTGGAAGTAGGGAAGTAGGAGCAACTGTGTAGCCGGAATTGAGATAGACTGATGGTGTAAAATAAAATGAAGCAACCAGCGCGGTGGCAGTGTACGGCTGGCTGCATAATTGCAGACATGGTTTAAACAAAACTAGGTACCATGTCAGCCGTTCTCGTCATCTTCCCTGGTCTCTCTTTTAATTATGGTGTTCTCGACCACGCGCTTGCCTTTGCCAGGCAACAGCATACGGATGTACAGGTGCTCTTTCTGGTGGAGCCACCTGTTGAAGAGGACTACCTGTTTCCCAGCGATATCGATGCGGCTGAATCGCTGACCGACATTGCAGATGCCGTCGATGACGACCGCCGTTTATTGCACAGCAAGGCAAAGCTGATCCGCGATAAGGCGCAGACAGCCGGTGTCGCTTGCACGGTGCGGGTCAGCAACGACGCATCGGTCGACTCCATACTGGAGGTCGCGGGCAATGTAAGCAAGATCTTTGTTGACGGAGGAGCCGGAAGAGAGGAAGGGGCGGCAGGTTCACTCGTTGATCCGAAGGCTTTATCGGAAAAAGCGGCCTGCCCGGTGGAAGTTATTGAAACAACTTAATTGTTTTAAACTGCTACTGCTTTCACAGCCACCGCTTTCTTGACCTTGTTAGCCTTGTTGGTCTTTGTTTTAGCTTTAACTTTCTTTACTTTCTTTTCCTTTTGCTCTTTTTTCTCTTTCTTTTCAGCTTTTGCCTTGATGCCTTCGGTGAGCAACCGCGCTGCCTTCTTGATGCGGCGGGCAAATTTCTTTTGTCCCAATGTTTCTTTCAGGTCCGTCAGGGTAGTTGTCAGTTGCTCGCTGACGGCTGCACGGGTTTCTTTTTTCTTGGAAAGGGGCTTGCTCTTCTTTTCAGTGTTCTTACTCGTGGACATGTGCTATTTGATTTGATACAATTTACGAAATGATAACGTTGCGATAATATAAGGATAACATAAAGGTAGTATTTGGGTTTATCTCCCAATGTTAAGTTTTCTGGCGGTGAGCAAGCGGGTAGAAACCGGGTAGGTTAGGTAGTAGTATGATTGTCAGTGGGGATGAATCCGGCAATGGCGGAATGGGGGCATACAGGGGTGATGTAAGATTGCTGCTATTTGTTGTCGTTTTCGCCACTGATGGGCAAATGTCTGTACACCGTGCAGCAATGATAAAAGGCCAATAGGCTGTGGCGGGGTGCCCGTATCCGTCCGGGTATATTTTCAGTTGACCGATTACAGCTTGATCTTAAAGATGTCACGCAGTGCTTTGCGCGCAGCATGGTGGCCGCACATGCCGTGTACGCCGCCGCCGGGTGGGGTAGAAGAAGAGCAGATGTACAATCCACGCGCTGAGGTATTGTAAGGCGATAAACTAAAAGCAGGTCTTGTATACAGTTGACCCAGGTCGAGGATACCTCCATTGATATCGCCCCCTACATAGTTGTTGTTGTATTCCTGCAGTTGTTTGGTGTTGAAGGTGTGACGCGCAAGTATGCGTTTCCGGAACCCGGGGGCATAGCGTTCTACCTGTTCTTCGATGATCGTGGTCATGTCGACGGTAGAGCCATTGGGTACATGGCAATAAGCCCATGCAGTATGTTTGCCGGCCGGGGCCCTGCTGTCATCAAACAAGCTCTGTTGTGCCAATAATACATAAGGCCGTTGCGGATGACCGCCTTTGGCAGTAAAGGCTTCGCTGGCCGCAATTTCTTTAAAAGTAGAGCCCAGGTGTACCGTGCCTGCCTGCCGGCATTCAGGCGCTGTAAAGGGAATGGCCCCATCGAGCGCCCAGTCTACCTTGAATACGCCCATGCCATAGCGGAAGCGTTGTAGTTGCCATGTATAAAAGGCTGAGAACTTGTCGGCCGCAATCGATAATAATTGCCGGGGTGTAATATCAAACAATACCGCGTGTGCTGAGGGCAGTTGTTGCAGGTTGCTGACATGGAATCCCGTTTGGATCGTGCCGCCCATTGATTCAAAATACGCAGCCAGTGCTTTCGTTACACTGATGGCGCCGCCTTTCGGCACAGGCCAACCGTACAGGTGTCCCGAAGCGCACAATACCAATCCGATGGCAGACGTAGTAAGGTTCGTCAGTGGTTGTATAGAATGCGCCGTCATGCCGGCCCAAAGGCCTTTCGCTTTTTCTGTCCGGAAGCGAAGGGCGATCGTGGCGGCCGAGGGCAATGCTTTGAGTCCGAAGGCTGCGAGTTTTAAGGGATTGCGGGGAAATCGCAGCGGTCCCAGCAGGTCTGGTGCCAATGCCGGGAAATCGCGCACGATGGGACCCATAAACTGCAGCCAGGTTTTTTCATCCTCCCCGAGCAAGCTGGCTGTTTCTTCCACTGAACCTTTTAAGATCGCGGCACTACCATCGTCGAAGGGATGCGCCGCATCGATGGTCGGGTAGTTGTAGGTAAGTCCAAATTGTTGCAGGGGAAGGGTGGAGAAATAAGGAGAAGCAGCTGCGATGGGCAGGATGGCGGAACAAACATCGTGGTGAAAGCCGGGCAAGGTGAGTTCCTGCGTACGGGTGCCGCCGCCGATCGTATCTTTCGATTCCAGTATGAGTACCGATAACCCTTGCTGCTGCAGCGTAATAGCGGCTGCGAGACCATTGGGTCCCGATCCAACAACAATAGCATCGTAGTCGCGCTTTTCCATGGGTGCTTATGATCAGTTGCCAGGTTACAATAGCGATACCAGGTAGCGGATCAGGGCGTAAATGCCCAGTGCCAGCATCAGGTAGCCGGGAAACTTCCGGATGCCCTGATTTTCCCGGAATAATGTCATTACCCTACCTGCAAGATAGGCTACGAGCACCAATAACGTAAATACCCCGGCAGAAACCCCGAGCAGAAATCCCTGTAATTGCAGTGGTGTGGAAAGGTCGATCCAATGCTGGCTTTTGAGGTAGGCGATCATGCCGATCCAGTAAGGCATGGCCAGCGGATTGAGCAATCCCAGCATCAGCCCCCGCCGGAAGCCACTGTTTTCCAGTTTAACCGACAGGTTGGTGGGTTTGCCGGCTGCGCGGATGTTGAGGATACCCAGTGTTAGCATCACGACGGCTGCAATGAGGTGAAAGTTTTGTACGATCACCGGCGATGACGTGATGATCTTTTCAAAGGTCACCGCCAGGTACGAATATATGTACTCCATAAGGGCCGCTGCCAGCGCAAAGCGCCAGGCGAGATAAGCCTTGTTGTTGAGTCCCAGTTGTACGGAACTCAGGTTGACAGTGCCAGGAGCGAGGGAGCCGGTAAAGCTGAACGTGAAGGCCAGCAGGAAATTGACGAATGCCACCATATGCCGATCAATGCCCCGCTTCGATTGGTTTACCGGCCTCTTTCCATGCCGTGATCCCCCCTTCGAGGTTCACCACATGGGAAAATCCATTCTTGACCAGCCAGCTGGCTGCTTTATTGCCGCGCACACCGGCCAGACAATAGAGGTATACGGGTTTGCTCTTGTCGAGCTTGGCTACCTGCGACTGGAAATGTTTATCGTCCTGCCAGTTGGCGAGTACGGCGCCTTTGATATGACCTTCCTTGAATTCTTCAGGACGGCGTACATCGACGAGTTGAACATCTTTTGCCTGCAGGCCTTTTTCAAAGGCAGCAGGATCCGCTTCGCTTTTGTTTTGTGCCACCGCGGTGCCGGACACAAACAACAGGATAAATGCCTTGAATAATTGCTTCATGGAACGCGCTCTTTTGGAATGGATTAATTATTTTGGCTCTCGGCTTCAAAGATAAGGTATTGTGACGTTGGGCACCTGGAGGAAGCAGTTAACTTATAGACCGGGGCAGCCTGGCTATAATAATACACACGGCTCTCCGCAAATTTCTATAACCGTTGGCAATACCGGTAGTATTGCCCGTCTGGACCAACCATGAAACGATTATCCATGCTCAGTGCAGTTATGCTGGCGGCACTGGCTTTACCTGCACAACAACGCAAAAAAGACAAGCGACCCAATGTGATCATTATCCTGGCCGATGACCTGGGCTACTCCGACCTCGGCTGCTATGGCGGTGAGATCAATACGCCCAATATCGACTGGTTGGCCGCGAATGGCCTGCGCTTCACTAATTTTTACAATACTTCACGCTGTTGTCCTACGCGCGCTTCGCTGCTGACAGGTCAATACCAGCACAACGCCGGTATCGGGGAAATGACCACCGACCGCCAACGACCCGGGTACAACGGGCGCATTACGGAACATACCGTGACCATCGCCGAAGTATTGCGCCAGTCGGGCTTCCGCACCGCCATGGCGGGTAAATGGCATGTATCGAATACCATCGAGCAGCCAACAGCCCCTGAGCAAATGAAATGGCTCAATCACCAGGCAGTGCATCCCGCCTTTTCGCCGCTGGATCAGTACCCGGTAAACCGCGGTTTTGAAAAACACTTTGGCACCATCTGGGGCGTGATCGATTTTTTCGATCCTTTCAGTCTCGTCAATGGAACGAAACCGGTGGAGCAGGTGCCAGCCAATTATTACCATACCGATGCGCTTAACGACACGGCGGTAGCTTACATCAAAGAATTTGCTAAAGGACAGCAACCTTTTCTATTGTACCTGGCACACAATGCTCCACACTGGCCCTTGCAGGCCTTGCCGGAAGATATTGCGAAATACAAAGACATCTATACAGTGGGTTGGGACAGCATCCGGCAGGCACGCTACAACCGGATGGTGAAGCTGGGGTTGATCCGGCCTGAACAGGCGCCGCTATCGCCCCGTATCAAAAACGACCTGAGCTGGGAAAACAATCCCGACAAAGCCTGGGATGCGCACGCCATGGCGGTACATGCCGCCATGATAGACCGGATGGATCAGGGCATTGGTCGCATCATCGAAACGTTGCGGGTCACTGGCCAGTTGGAGAATACGCTGATCTTCTTCCTGAGTGATAATGGTGCGAGTGCAGAAAACGCTATGCGCTACGGTCCCGGTTTTGACCGTCCGGGCCAGACGCGCACCGGCGAAACCGTCGTCTACCCGGTCAACAAAGAAGTGATGCCCGGTCCGCAAACCACTTTTACTTCTATTGGCGAACGCTGGTCGAATGTGGTGAATACGCCCTATCGTTTCTGGAAAGCAGAATCGTATGAAGGCGGCATCAATACACCCATGGTGGCCTTCTGGCCGAAAGGTATCAAAGCGCCAAAGGGCGGTACGACTTCATACGTGGGTCATGTAATGGATTTTATGGCGACACTGACCGAACTGGCTGGTGCGCAATATCCTACCACCTACAAAGGGCATGCAATCAACCCGCAACAGGGCCAAAGCCTGGTGCCGGCCTTGCGTAATCAAAAGGCGAGACCCCGTGTATTGTACAATGAACATTTTAACGCGAAGTACATCCGCCAGGGCGACTGGAAACTGGTTGCCCCATCCAACGACAGCATCTGGCGCTTATACAACCTGCACGCCGATGCCATGGAGTTGAAGGATCTTTCTGGACAAGAGCCAGCCCGGACGAAAGCCATGCAGGAACAGTGGCTGCAATGGGCGAAAGAGAACCATGTGTTGCCCAAACGGTAAGATTGACTGCTAGCGGATGATTCGTAGCCGGTTGCCAGTGAAGGCGGCTGCCAGCATCAGAAGGCCCAATGACAACTACCAATAAAAATGGCCCGCTCATCCTGTTCTACAGGGGCGGGCCATTGTATGTGTGATGGATTAGTACGCTATTGTTCGAAGTCGATATCGAGGTTGTATTTGAGCAACAATCCGGCCAGATTGCTGTTGGCAAACTTTGTCTTCTTCAATTTATTTCGGTCCGGGTCGATATTATAATGGTGTGCGGTACGGAGATCTGCTTTTTCCAGGTTGGTACCAGAAAACTGCGCATTCTGCAGATCACATTCCTTCAATACGGCTTGCGACAGGTCTGCATCGGTGAAGTCGGCGTCTTTCAGCGAGCAGCGATCAAATGCCGTTTTCTTCAGTTTGGTGCTTTGGAAGATGGCATAGTCCAACTGGCTGCCATTGAATGCAAAGCTGAACATAAAGCGGCTGGCCGAACTGAAATCCAGTCCCATGAGCTTGCAGTTGTTGAAGACCACTTCGCCAAAACCCGTGTCGACGATCTTAGCCATGGTGAAATTGCAGGCTTCGAATTGGCAGTTGCTGAATTCGTTTTTACTAAGGTCGCTCTTGGAGAAATTGCAGTTGATAAATGTACACTTGAAAAACTCACGATCGCGCAAGGTCTTCCCGCTGAAGTCTACGTTCTTGAATTCTTTGTGTTCGTGTAATAGAGGTTCGTCTGCTGCCTGGGCCATGCGCGAAATTACAGAAATTAGTTTTCCAGCGATGAGTGCTTGTCGAAAATTAATGCGATCGGTCGGCGCGGTCGTTTACTTAAACGTTTACACGGCTAGTAGTTTTACGATGTGTATAAAAAAAGTGCTGAAATGGATATTACAAAATAGACACTAACGGATACCAATATTCAAAACCCTTATCTTGTATCGACTTTGCTATTCCTTAACGACAAACCTTGCTTATGAAAAGAATTCAACACGCCTTCTTTTTATTGCTTTCCATTTCCCTTCTCCCCACAACTTCACGAGCACAAAGCTGGCAGCTGGTCTGGCAGGATGAGTTTACCAATGGTATTGGGCCCGATTGGGTCTTCGAAACCGGTACCGGTACCAATGGTTGGGGTAACAATGAATTGCAATACTATCGTACGCAGAATGCTACGGTACAAAACGGGCAGCTGGTGATCACGGCCTTCAATGAAAGTTTTGGTGGCCGTAACTATACCTCGGCCCGCCTCAAAACCCAGGGCCGCAAGTCCTGGAAGTATGGCCGCATCGAAGCACGTATCGCCATGCCTGCTTTCCAGGGTGTATGGCCTGCCTTCTGGATGCTGGGTGATAACATCGGTACCGCAGGCTGGCCGGGCTGTGGCGAGATCGATATCATGGAGCACGTCAACACAGAGGCACGTACCTATGGTACCATCCACTGGGCTGATAATAATAACAATTACGCGCAGTATGGTGGTAATACGGCCGTTGGTGTCACCGCCTTCCATACCTATTCCATCGAATGGACGGCTTCTTCCATCAAGTGGTTTGTAGACGGCGTACAATTCCACGAGGCCAGTATCCTCAACGGGGTCAACGGGACCAATGAGTTTCACAACAATTTCTTCCTCATTCTTAACATGGCGATCGGCGGCAACTGGCCCGGCTCTACGGTCAACAATGGCGCCATGCCTGCCACGATGACGATAGACTATGTACGGGTATACCAGCAAACAAGTGGCCCGTCCAGTGTCACCATCCAGGCGGAGAACTACAGCAATATGCTGGGCGTACAAACGGAGGCCTGTACCGATGCAGGAGGCGGACAAAATGTTGGATACATCGATGCCGGTGACTGGATGGCTTACAACAGCATCAATTTCCCCACCAGTGGCCAGTACCTGGTCGAATATCGTGTAGCCAGCCTGAATGGTGGCACCCTGTCACTGGACCTCAATGCCGGCGCCATTCAACTCGGTAGCCGTACGGTACCTGCTACCGGCGGCTGGCAAAACTGGACAACTGTGTCGCATATTGTCAATGTGAATGCCGGTACCTACAATGTCGGGGTGTTTGCGCAAACTGGTGGTTGGAACCTCAACTGGCTCCGCATCACCAAACAGGGCAGTGCACGCATCGCTTCTGAAACACCTACGGCTGAAATCCGCCGATCGCTCATCGCCAGCCGGGCATTTGAGGTATTCCCGAATCCCGTGGTCAATGAGCTACGGATCAATACCGGGCAAAACCTGACTGGTGGCCTGTTGCGGATCTATGACATCATGGGTCGGCCTGTACTACAAACGTCTATCATCACCAACCGGGTCGATGTGTCCCGGCTGGTACCTGGTACTTATACATTGCTCTATACGAAAGATGGCAAGACCATCACGCGCCGGTTTACCAAGTAAGTGAATTGCAAAGCCTGTATCAACCCTTCGTTGCACGCCTCGCCGTGCGACCTGGCTGTCTTTTCACTAACAAAAATAAATCGATCATGAAAAAATCAACTTTGCTTTTCTTTCTCGCTTTGATCATCGTTAACGTATCCTCGGCCCAGTTCAGGGTGGTGGGGTATATGCCGTCCTGGGCGGGCAGTGTCAACTCCATTCAGTACAGTAAGCTCACGCACATCAATTATGCGTTCCTGCTGCCCACGAGTACGGGAGGCTTACAGGCCATCGAAAATCCGTCCAAGTTGCAAAGCCTGGTTACCCTGGCGCACAACAATGGCAAGAAGGTGTTGATAGCCGTTGGGGGGTGGAACAATGGCAACGACGGCGCTTTTGAAAGCCTGGCAGCCAACGCCGGTTACCGCAATGCCTTTGTGACGAATATGATCAATTTCGTGAACCAGTACAACCTCGATGGCATCGACATCGACTGGGAATACCCCGATGCAGGTGCTTCTGCCAACAACTATGCGACGTTGATGCAGCAGTTATCTACAGAAATGCACAATCGTGGTAAACTACTCACTGCCGCTGTAGTTGCCATCAATGGAGGCAGTATCCTGAGCAGCGTATTCAATATGGTCGACTTCCTCAACCTGATGGCTTATGATGCGAACAGTTACGACCACTCTACGTACAGTTATGCGCAGCAAAGTATCAATTACTGGAAGGGGCGGGGATTACCCGCTTCGAAAGTGGTATTGGGAGTGCCCTTTTATGGCCGGCCCACCTGGGAGTCGTTTGCAGCCCTGGTGGCGCGCGGCGCCAGTCCCAATGCAGATATTTTCAGTGGGGTGGGTTACAATGGTATCCCTACCATCAAGAGCAAAACCAACCTGGCCTTCGATCAGGGTAATGGTATCATGATCTGGGAGCTGTCGCAGGATGCCACTGGCGGTAATTCCCTGCTGTCGGCGATCCATGAAGTGGTATTACAACGTACGGGTAGCGGTGGAAGCTCGATCACGATACAAGCAGAGAGTTACAATTCCATGTCGGGCGTACAGGTGGAAACCTGTACAGATGCGGGTGGCGGACAGAATGTAGGCTATATCGATGCTACTGATTGGATGGCTTTTTACAACATCAATTTCCCGGTGACTGGTTCGTATAAAGTAGAATACCGGGTAGCGAGTTTGAGTGGCGGCGGCACCCTGTCGCTCGACCTCAATGCGGGTAGTATTCAACTGGGGGCTTTGGCTGTTCCATCCACCGGTGGCTGGCAAAACTGGACCACCATTACGCACAATGTAACCGTCAATGCCGGCACCTACAATGTAGGGGTGTATGCGCAGGCGGGTGGCTGGAACCTGAACTGGATAAAGATTACCAGGCCATCCGGCGCCCGGCAGGTGACCACCACCACCGAGGCACCAGCAACGCGGCAAGCAGAGCGGTTGCAACGCACGGGCAATTGGGTGTTGTATCCCAATCCGGCTAAACACCGCTTGAATATCCTGGCAGGCGAAGACCTGGCAGGCGGTATCATCCGGGTCATGGACCTCGCGGGTCGTCAGGTGATTGCTGCCAGGGCGGCCACTTATCAGTTAGACATCTCGAAGCTGGCGCCGGGTGTGTACACATTGGTGTTTATTGGCAAGGATAGATCCGTCACGAAGCAGTTTGTGAAAGAATAAGAGGAGGCAATAAGTCAAAGAGGCACAAAGGCAACGTAGGGCTGAAGACATTGGTACGAATGAAAGTGGAGCCAGGCGTGCTCAAAGTGCTTCTGGAGGTCGACAGGCCCGCCGGCAACGAACCTGTTCATTTTTTAATTAAACCATATCATCATGAAGCGATCATTCCTCTTATTGTCCTGTTTGATGCTGGCGGGCCTGGTCATGGCCCAAACTCCTCCTGCCACCTGGCAGGAACATTGGTTCGAACACAACCAACTGCTCAACCGTAAATTCTATGACAACGATGTGGCTGTGTATTACGACAACGATGTGAGCAATAGCGTAACCTGGCCTAATGCGTTTGCAGGTGATGTGTGGCGCTATACCAAATCGGTGTATGGCAGCTTCGGCACCGATCCACACCTGTTTGCCATCTTTCACACCAATAAGTACAGCGGCGGACATCCGTCTACGTATTTCGATGCCAGTCACGACAACCGCAATGTGATCGATGTTGGTCCAGGCCCCTGGACCAGCGGTGCCGGGAACGACCTTGATATCGTCACCCATGAAGTAGCGCATATCGTGGAAGGGGCCAGCAAGGGCGTCAAGAACTCGCCTGCCTTTGGCATCTGGGGCGATAGCAAGTGGGCAGAGATCTTTATCTATGATGTGTATCGCGGGTTGGGCCGCACCAGCGATGTAACGCGCTGGTACAACCTGATGATCAACGGTACGTCCAGCTTTCCGCGGGCCAATACCTATTGGTTTCGCGACTGGTTCTATCCCATCTACAGTGCCTATGGAGGTACACAAACGCTGAACCGGTATTTCACGCTGCTGGCACAATATTTCCCAAAAAGCGGCAGCCAATACAGCCGGGGTATGAACTGGGGCGAGTTTGTGCATTTCTGGAGTGGCGCTGCCGGGGTAAACCTGAAGCCGCTGGCCACAACAGCCTTCGGTTGGCCGGCCAGTTACGAAACGCAGTTCAACCAGGCACGCATCGATTTTCCGTTTACCTATCCCGACGGTGCGGTTACCGTGTACAAGAATTGTTCGTATGGTGGTTATGCTATCCCCTTGCTGCCGGGCAGTTATACGCTGGCACAGTTGCAGGCCAAGGGCATTCTGAACGATGATATTTCGTCGGTGCGGGTGCGCAGCGGTTACAAAGTAACACTCTACCAGAACGATAATTTTGGTGGCACTTCGCTGGTGAAAACGGCCGATGACGATTGCCTGGTGAACGATGGCTGGAATGATGTGGCGTCGTCACTCATCGTAGCCAATACCGTGACCGTATTGTCGGAAACACCTGCGACGGTAGCTACCCAAATTATCGAAGAGGCTGCTACTACCCGAAAAGGATTCGATATCTATCCCAATCCCGTGGGTAATGTATTGAACCTGTCAACCGGTGAAGATCTCAGCGGTTCGATGATCCGTGTCTTCGATATTGGCGGCAGGCAGGTGTTGCAGGGTAAGGTAACTGCCAACCGGATCGATGTATCGGCCCTCTCCAAAGGCACTTATATGCTGGTGTTGACGAGTGGTGGCAAATCGGTCACGAAGAGATTTGTAAAATAATGTTTAGGGGTTAAGAGCGGTGGGCGGTCTGCTGACCAGGCATGCGCGTTTGTTGACGCCGGTCTGGTAGCAGGACTACCTGCTGCTTTTTTGTGGATGCTAGAACTTGATTTGTGCGGTGAGGCCGGTGAATAAAATGTCTTTGCCGGGACCTACTTCCTTGAGGTAGGCGCCGCTGTTGAACCAGGTAAACTCTGCCCGGAAATACAGGAAAGGATTGGGCGCGTATACAAATTCGGTGGCCAATTGATTGCCGATATGCTTGCTGTCGGTGTCTTTGCCCGAATAGAGGAGGGCAACATTGGGACCATAGATCCCATCGTGACGGCTGTATCGCCAGAAGAGATCGTAGTCGATATTCCAGGCGAGCAGGCGGCTGAGTGACAATGTTACGGAAGGATGTATGTCGAAGAGGTTGACGGGGCCAATGATGGCTGCCTGTCCGAAGTAGGCACCCCGGGGATAGAGCGGATTGAAGGTATTCAGTTTTCCATCATCATATTGTTTGTCTCCACTGATCAATTCGGTCTTGAGCCCCAGCTCCGGTTTAAGACGTGCTTGTTTGAACTGGTAGCTGGTATACAACGAGGCCGTCCAGGCAGCAATGGGGGCATCGTTCCAACGCCCTGTTTGGTAAAGCCCTTCTACATCATAGCGCCAGCCTCCATATTGTGCCCAGCTATGTACACCAAAGGAATGCCTGTTCTCTTTGCCGGCGCCATCGTCGAAAACAGCCCGGTCGCGCCAGGAACCTAAATAGTATAGATCAATGTTTTGCAACAGGGGTAGCTTATTGCGCGTGAAGTAGACGCCATAGACCTTAGCATGATCATTGAAACCATCGTTGAAGATGCCTTTTTTAGCTGCCACATAGTGACCGTATAACAGGTCCAGGCGATACTTGCCAGTGGTATAGATGGCGCGGGCTGCGTCAAAAGACTGGCGGTTATTGGGACCATCGCGTACGGCCAGTATGCGTTGGATGCCATAGAGCAACTCCTGACGGCCGACTCTCAAGGTAAGGGTCGATTTTTTATGTTCCAGTAATTTTACATCCACAAAAGCCTGGTGTACTTCCAATGGGTTTTCTTCTACAGGACTGGTCGAGGGTTTCCCGTTGACGAGACTGCTTTGCAGTTGTACAAAAGCTCGCAGAGAGCGGCCGGCATGGAGGTCGGTATGGAAGAGATAGCGGGCGAGTACATAGCCGTCTTTATCGCGGGGTTCTTCCCCCCAATTCTCATTCGTATACCTGAAGTATTGAAACCGGGCTTCTCCACCAAAGCTGATGTAACTGCCGCCCTTTTTGCTCAATGAGCTGTATTTCATGCGCTCGTACCAGGTGGTGTTGGTATCGCTGTGCCATTGGGAATAGTCTTCCTCATAGCGCAGGGGCCTGAAGGCGGGAGTGGATTGGCCCAGGGCAGTGAGTGAGCAGCAGCAGATCAGCAGGTACAGCACAAGTTTCATAGCCTACAAAGCTAGGCCAGTCGGTTATCGGGGGCAATTGCCATATACAGGGTAGAGTTGTACAATCTATCGGCTGGTGGGCTGTTGCGCCAGTTTCAAGGCGGCTTGCATCACGGCATCCTCTCCGTTTATGAGTTGTTTGATCGTAGCCGCTACCGGATAGGTGGGTGATAAACCCTGACCTTGTTGCCGCTGATCAGTGATCCGGTAATTGGTGGTGGAAATATAGGCTTGCAGTTGGGTGTGGGGTAATACGATGCCTGTGGCATTGCCGCTGATCTCCACCGGGTTTCCACCGGTTTCTTCACCGATGAAAACGGCCCGGTTGATTTGCTGCAGGTAGCTGCAAACAATGGCCGTATTGGAAAAGCTGCCGCCATTGATCAGTACGAACAGCTGGCCGGTAAACCGGTTGGGCGTGGGCTGCAGGTTGCGGTGTTCTGCGCTTCCTGGCAGGTAGCTGACCGGCCGGTCGATGAGATAGCGCAATAAATGCCTGCCGGGTTCAAAATCACCGCCCTGGTTGTTGCGCAGGTCGAGTATCAGTTGTTGCTTCCCCGCTTGTTGCAGTAAGGTAAAAATAGAATCGATCATGGTATTTACGTCCCGCTGGTGTATGGCCTGCAAGGCAGCCGAGTCGAAAGTCGTAATGGCAAGAATGGCAGTAGACGGTTGGGGTGATTCGGCTACTACGATACCTTGTCGTGTTACGGTGGCCTGGTAACGATCAATATGGAGCTGATGGATGCTATCGCGTGACAAGGCATTGACCAGACAGGAATCTGGCTTGCCTTTTGCGTTGGTGAACCTGAGGTTGAACGTTGTCGGTTGGCCGTAGCAATAACTATAGTAAGCTGAAAAATATTTGTTGACGATCCACCGGGGATAGGTTTCATTGTAGCCGTCGCGTATCTGGCGATTGATCAATTGTTTTAGTACGCGGGCGGCGGGATCACCATTGATGGTCAGAAGCTCATCGCCGGCATGGATGATAGTATCGGTGGAGCCATTCTGCAATACATACAACCGGCCACCGACGCTGGTCACGGTAAAAGGAAAGAACCGGCCGGTTTGACGATTATAGGATAGGGTGGCTGTATCCGGCAACAGCTGGGTGTGCCCATCGGCGATCTTCGGATTGATGAGCGAAAGCCGACTGAGGAAGGCCTCGCTCGTCATGGGTTCACGGATGCTGCGGGCAAGCCGGTCGAAGGTGCGATCGAGTACGAGACGATGCGTATAACGATCGGTGGCGGGGTGGAGGCTGTCGAACTGGTGCTGGAAATACCGCAGGTCGCTGACGAGTTCCTCCACCGGATAACGACGTGCAGGATCGTAGGCAGGCTCCTGCGCGCGGAGCCGGGGTGTAGTCACCAGCATAAAAGTGATCAACAACAGCGATCGGACAAGATGTTTCATGCTGGTACAAGCTACAAATATTTTCTGTTTATTAAGCGTATACATGATGGACCATTCAAGGAAAACAATCTGTATTATTGTGCCTCAAATCTATTTGCCGCTATGCGTATGCTGTCTGCCTCGCTGATGATCGTACTGGTTATTGCCTGTAGTGTTGCTAAACCTGGTGCTGGTGGTTCGAAAGACGAACTCATCGTGATGAGTTATAATATCCACCATGCCAACCCACCTTCCAAACCGGGACTGATCGATATCGATGCCATCGCGGCAGTGATCAATAAACACCAACCAGATATTGTGGCCCTGCAGGAAGTGGACGTGAATACCGGCCGCTCGAAGATGAATGAGGCAGTTGTGCTGGCGGAGAAAACCAAAATGAACTTCTATTTTGCCAAGGCCATCGATCATGACGGGGGCGACTATGGGGTGGCGATCCTGTCGCGCCTGCCATTGCAGGGTGGTACAACGCATAAGCTGCCCACCCTGGCAGGAACCGGAGGAGAACCCCGTGTACTCGCCACGGCCTTTATTGAACGGAATGGCAAAAAGATCGTTATAGCCTGCACCCACCTCGATGCACAACGCAGCGATACCAACAGAGTGTTGCAGGTGAATGCCATCCATGAATTGCTTAAGGCAGAAACTAATCCCGTCGTGATTGCCGGCGACCTCAATGCTACGGCTGGTGGTCTGGTGATCAATACCTTTGACCAGCAGTTTACCCGCACCTGTGTGCAGAATTGTGGTTTTACTATCCCGCAGGTAAATCCCAACAAAACGATCGACTTTATCGGTTTCAAACCGGCGACAGCGTTTACGGTCCTTTCGCACGCAGTGATCGATGAGCCCTATGCGTCGGACCATTTGCCGGTAGTTGCGAAGTTGAAGGTGCGATGATACCAGGCAGGCATCGACGCAATGCCGGTATTTCCAGGGCTACGACAGAGGAAAAGCAGGAAGGGCAGGGCTGCAGACGAGTGGAGCTCGGCCAGGACTGGATTGCGGGCGGACAGTGGTCGTATCGAAAGCGGACAGTCCTGTTTTCTTATCCTGCTATAAGGGATTGAGGCAGAAGGGGGTGGAGTTTGGCATTTTTATGGTTTCGGTAAACTAGCCAAAACACTATCGCCCATGCTTCGTAACTACTTTAAGGTTGCCCTGCGCAACCTCTTCAAGAACCGTTCTTCTTCTATTATCAATATCAGTGGCCTGGCCGCCGGCATGACGGTCGCCATCCTGATCGGCCTCTGGATCTTTGATGAACTCTCCTTCAACAAGTCATTCCCCAATCATGACCGACTGGCCAAGGTTTGGCAGTTTGTCGAATTCTCGAAGGGTGAAAAGATTCCTTATGATGTGTCGCCGATATTGGTGGCCGACGAGTTGCGCAACAAATACCCCGACTTCGAGGCGGTGAGTGTCGTGTCGCAAATGCAGGAGATGGTGGTCGCCAATGGTGAGGACCGGTTTAACAAGAAGGGGTTTTACGTGGAGCCAGCATTTGCCGATATGTTCTCCCTGACTATGCTGGCAGGTAGCCGGCATGCCTTACGGGATATGAATTCCGTATTGCTGTCACGATCTTCGGCGGAGAGTATATTTGGACGTGTTGAGGCTGTGGGGAAGGTCGTTAGTCTCAATAACCAACTGCCGGTGAAGGTGGCAGGGGTCTACGAAGATTTTCCTGCCAATACGCAGTTTGCCGGGGTGCAGATGCTGGCGCCCTGGGCGCTGTACCTGGCAAATGATACTTACGCCAGGAAGGCTGCGCCGGATTGGGACGAGAACAGTTTCCAGGTCTTTGCACAGTTGAAGCCGGGCGTAGATGTCGATGCTGTATCGGCCAAGATCCGCGATATGCGGATGAAGCGGGATGATCCGCCAGCCTATAAGCCTGCCTACTTCCTGCATCCGATGGATAAATGGCATCTGTATTCTTCCTTTAGTAATGGGGTCAACGACGGCGGGGCAATACGGTTTGTGTGGCTCTTCGGCATGATCGGTGTGTTTGTGTTGCTGCTGGCCTGCATCAACTTTATGAACCTGAGTACCGCGCGTTCGGAAAAGCGGGCGCGGGAAGTGGGCATCCGCAAAGCGATCGGTTCGGGCCGGCGTCAATTGATCGGGCAATTTCTGAGCGAGTCTTTTATGGTGGTCTTGGTGGCGATGCTGCTGTCGGTGATCCTGGTGCAGGTGTCTTTGCCTTTCTTCAATGAAGTATCCGGGAAACCCTTACGCATATTATGGCAACAACCTCTCTTCTGGGCACTACTGCTGGCCTTTGCTGTGATCACGGGGCTGGTGGCAGGTAGTTATCCGGCCTTTTACCTGTCGTCGTTCCGTCCGGTGAAGGTTTTGAAGGGGGTATTCAAAGCGGGCCCCCTGGCGGCTTTGCCACGGAAGGTGCTGGTCACTTTTCAGTTTGCTGTATCTGTGTTATTGATCATCGGTACGGTGGTGGTGTTCCGCCAGCTGGAACATGCACGTAACCGGCCGGTTGGGTATGATCGTGGTGGCTTGTTTGAGGTAAGCATCAATACGACCGATCTTCGGCGTAACCTGGGGCCGCTACGGACCGATCTGCTGGCTTCGGGGGCGGTGGCTGATATGTCGGGTGCTTCCTGCACCATTACGGGGCAGGATGGAGGCACGACCGATTTCTCCTGGGAAGGTAAAAAGCCTGGCAATACACCGCTGGTGATGAGCAATAATGTGACCTACGATTTTGGTAAGACGATCGGCTGGGAGTTGGTGCAGGGCAGGGATTTTTCGCGGGCGTATGTGAGTGATTCAGTCGCCATAATTTTGAATGAGGCGGCGGTAGCGCTGACCGGGTACCGGCAGCCAATAGGGGCGTTGGTGAAGACTGGGGGGCGGCAATACCAGATTGTAGGGGTGGTAAAGAACATCATCCGGGAATCACCTTTTTCGCCTGTAAAACCTACCTTCTTCCGGTTGGGCAAGGGGCTGTCGGTATTGAATGTGCGGCTGAGCCCTTCGATGGGGGTGAGCGATGCCATGACACGGATAACGCAGGTATTCAAGCAATATGATCCAGGGGTTCCGTTTCAACCGAATTTTGTGGATGAACGTTTCCAGGAGAAGTTTGGTGATGAAGTGCGTATTGGTAAGCTGGCTTCGTGTTTTGCAGTGCTGGCGATCTTTATATCCTGCCTGGGTTTGTTTGGCCTGGCTTCATTCGTAGCGGAAAAACGCACGAAGGAGATAGGTGTCAGGAAGGTATTGGGGGCTTCGGTATTCCAGGTATGGCGGTTGTTGTCGAAAGAGTTTGTCGTGCTGGTGTTGCTTTCGCTGGTGATCGCGATGCCGGTGGCGGGCTACCTGATGCAGGATTGGTTGCAGAACTATGAATACCGGACGTCGTTGCCATGGTGGATCTTTGGGGCTACGGGAGTGGCGGCGCTGCTGATCACGATCCTGACGGTGAGCTTCCAGGCGATCAAAGCGGCGTTGATGAACCCCGTGAAGAGTTTGCGTTCCGAATAAAGAATAGCTGTAATGGATGTTGCTGTGAGCGCCTCCAGGAGGCGCTTTTTTTGTGATGTACCATCTGCCCGTGAAAATACCATAACAACTTAATAACGAATAGTTCCGATCCAAAACCATAATTTGGGTCTGCATGAAAAAACCGATCTTTATTACCCTGATCATTGCGGGATCATTTTTCGGTGGTTTCGCATTCAAGACTATCATCACCAACACAAAACCCACTACGATGAAAAGAGTAACCGGCATCGGCGGCATCTTCTTCAAAAGCAAGGACCCAAAAGCTTCGATGGAATGGTATCAAAAACACCTTGGACTGAACACGAACCCGTATGGTGCCACCTTCGAGTGGTATGAAGGCGAAGACAGTACGAAGAAGGGGCAGACGCAATGGACGCCGTTTCCGGAGTCGACCAAATACTTTGAGCCTTCTGGCAAGGATTTCATGATCAACTACCGCGTAGAGAACCTGGAAGCTCTGGTGGAGGAATTGAAGAAAGAAGGGGTGACGATCGTGGATGCTATCGAATCATACGATTACGGCAAATTTGTGCATATCCTGGATGGAGAGGGAAATAAGATCCAGTTGTGGGAGCCGAAGGATTAGGCGACCAGTCAATGTGGTACTTGGAAAGCGCAGGCCCATTTACTGCTTAGACGACGCCCGAAATAGCTGAAGTAGCACGATTAATTATTTAAAGGATGTAATTGCGACAGGGTTGACCTCATGTTGCCCTGAGCAATTACGTATTGGCCAGCAGGTCAAAATATTCATCGTCCTCGTTCTTGCCGCCATAACCTTTACCGATGGTTTGATGTGTTTCAACAAACTCGATACGCTCTATCCATTTTACCATTTTGTAACCCAGCTGATTTTCGACCCTTAACCGGAGCGGCGCTCCGTAGGTAGCGGTTAGTGGTGCGTAATTCATTTCCCAGGCCAGGATCGAAGACGGTTTCCTGCAATTTTCGAGGGTATGGGTATCATAGTAAACGCCGCCATAAAGGCCTTCTCCAAATGAGTAAAAGACTACGGTCGTTACTGTCGGGCCCGGCTTTACGATATCGATCAATGCCTGCAGGGGCAGGCCGCCCCATTCCGCAATGCCCGACCATCCCTGGATGCAATGATGCATGGTGATCTGTTGTTCTTTGCCAAGAGATTTCAATGCTTCTAACGAAAGGGCTACCGGATTCTCCACCAATCCGCCTACTTTCAATGTGAAATCCTTGAAATCATTTGCAGCCAATTGGCGCCATGCGGCCGAGTCGGGTACTTTGCCATTGGGCCAGAAATAGGGGGATATGTCTTTTTGGGTATAATATCTTTTGGGTTTGAATTTATTGATGGTCCATTTCCACAGCGATCCATTGACAGCGGCTTCCGCCTTTTGCAACAAACGGGGCTTCCGCCAGGAGATCCAATGTGCTACTATGCCAAAGGCAATCGTCAGCAATACTATGGCGATGCCGATCCAAAGACCTGAACGATCGGTGGGGTCATCAGTACCCATTACGATATGGTTCATGTTGCGGGCAAGGCCGGTAAAGGCCACCATGCCGACATGCACAACGGCAAATATTACATACCCGATCATGACTAGGAAATGCACGGAACGGGCGCCCTGACGATTGCCAAACAGTTTGGGTATCCAGTGAAACCTGTTTTCGATGGCTGGCGACATGGCCATACCGCTTACCATGGCCACGGGCGCAAACAGGAACACGACTGCAAAATAGGCCAGTTGCTGCAGCGCATTGTATTGATAATATCCATTCGGCTCGATGGGCATATTGAAGGTAGCATAATGGACAAATATGTTCCAGGCATCGGGAATCACTTGCCAGGATGCGGGCACCAGGCGCTGCCAGTGATCGGTTATAAACAGCAAGGTGATGAAGATGGCGCCATTCAACAGAAAGAACGGCACTTGCAGGAAATGCCAGCTACGCGCAATGCCTACTGTATGACGGTAGCCAGGCAGACCCAGCACAGGGCTGATGTACCAGGCATCTTCCTTGGCTGTCCATACCTTGTCATCGGGAACTTTGACGGGTGTGAACCTGATCCATTCCGAATGTGGCGTACAGCCATTGTTCCAGTACAGGCGTGGATGATCGGCCAGGATCGAAAGGCCACTTCTGATAATGATAACGAGGAAGAAGAAATTGGCCCAATGAGCGAAACGTGCCCACCCAGGAAATCCGGGCGTAGCGGTACTGCCGGCCGGCGATAAGGTGGCAGCAGGATCGGGGGGTAGGCCCCAGCAGAGGTATTGGACCCAGGCGGTACCCAGAGTAACCAGCAGTAGTGCTGCGAGAACATACCAAATCGGCCGTTTGAGTCCGATATAAACACGTCTGTCGTCTGGATAATGGACCTTTCTTTCCGAAGGGGTAAAACTTGTAAACATAGTCGCCATTCATTTCTATTAGCGTACGGATCGAGCTCCCTGGTTTAGCACTGTTCAGGGGGATGTATTACCTGCTCTAATAAACAGTCCTTGCCCGTAAGTTACTAATTCTGCGGGTAATCGCTCAATCCCTTGTCGCTGGCGGTAGCCAGGTCGTTGGCGACGTAGTTGTAAGAATGGATCCTTATTTTACTTTCTCGATGTCGCTGGGCTTCCAGGTCTTGTCAAAAAAAGTTTTGGTAGGCCCATACAGGCGTAGTAACACAAAGAAGCCTTTGCCAGGAATGGTTTTGAGCCAGCTCTTGCCCGTGCCCGGATCATCTTTACCAATATACAGGTCGATAGAGCCATCTGCATTCGCAGCAGGCTTGTCCATCGTGTTGATGGAAGGGAACGCCTGTCCATTATCCAGGCCCACACCGGTGACCGGGTCGTACAAAGTAACCGACCAGAACATCGCAGCCGGTATATTGGCAGGTAGGTTTAATTTGTAGTTATTGTCGCCCGAAAGGAATGCCCCATCGGCGTCTACAAATGCAGCGGGATATTTGGCGCCGACGTTTTCCATCATAACGGCCATGGCAGGACTGGCCGAATAGGCAAAGGTGAAGAAACCGGTACGTGGATCGATGTAATTGAAGTCAGTGGCCGTAAAAGTAGGATTGCCCGGAAATACATTGAGCCACCGGCGATCATCGTACCACTTGCCATTTTGTACAATGGTCTGTGGTTCATAGGCAATGGCGTGTCCGATGTTGAAAGCTGTTTTGGCCGCTTTGTCGAGCAGGTCCTGGGCACGGGCGTCCGGGTTGAAAGGCTTGCCTTTCTCTATGCCGATCGCCGCCACCATACCCCGCATTTCCATATCGACGGGGTCGGCGTATTCTTCACTGATTATCCGGCTCAGCATGTCATACGCTTTTCCGTCTTCCGGATACAGCATGTTGAGTGGTATATTCGATCCATTGGGAAACTGCATCGGTTTGGCGGATGCTTCTTTGCCCAGCGGATATATTTTAACCTGCTCCATCACTTTTACTGGCTCTTCCAGCTGCTTCGGATCTTTGAAGAAACCACGCAGGAAAACAAATACGTTGTACGTGCGTGACCGGTAGGCAAAATACCCTGCCGGCACAGTACCGGTGTAATCTGGTGGTAATAAAAGATATTTGGCCCCCTTCCCTTTATCGGGTCCGGGTAAGCCGATATCACCCGCCCATTTGCGGCCATCAATAGCTGCTTCCGATACCAGGGGGCGCTGGAAGAAGTCATCCAGTATGCCCTGCATGCCCGGCGGTACATCGATGACCAGCAGTCCATCCTGTTGCAGGTTTACATAACCCATGCCATAGATGACATCTGAGTTGGGCGTGGTGACCAGCGTTTTGGCGTTGAGCCGTTCTTTCCAGATAGGCATGATGTTGTACCCTGCTCCAAATTGTTTTTCGGACGCCAATTTCATTGAATAAATATTTAGGGCTGGCAAGGCCCAGATATAGCTTTGAACGGCCCGCTGGAAGAATAATTCGTCTTTCAGTTTTTCGATGTCTTCTTTACCCGGATAACCTTTAATAAAAGCTACATTGGCCAACTGGCTATAATGATCTGCCCCGTGGCTATCCCCGGCGGGGGCTGTTATTGCACTCTTTTGATCGTTTTGCCCGCAGCTGGCGAGCAGGCAAAAGGCTATGGCAATAGAACCCAATCTGTTCATGGTAAAAATGCGTTTTAGAACAATGTTGTTTGCTTACAGGAGCGCCGTTTTTACCAAGACACTTGTGGAGAACTGATTCCGCCAAGTAGCAGACGACGTCCGTTGTACCACCGGACGGATTTTACTGTAACCTGATTTCATCGAGCGACAAAGCGGGCCGTCTGTCCATAACCGAACAGGTAGCCGAATAAAGAAAGTGCATGAACAGATCGGGCTGGTAACCTTTTCAGGGAAATTTGAGGAAGTGCTTATTCCGGGTGGCTTTCAGCAGGTTGATGCCAGCGTCAATAATGCATTAAGGCCGTGTGTAACTGGAGTACTCGTTGATGGTGGTCGTCTCGATGAGCCGGCCGAGTAATTTAAGGTTGAGCGTGACCTCTTCTTTCAGGGGCAGGTATTCTTTGAATTGCTCCTGGTAGCTGTAAGTGAAGTTGGTATTCATGTAGTCGGCCTTGATCAATTTTATTTTGAAAGGTTTCGTGCTGATCATTTCTGATCTTTCCAGCCGGCTGGTTTCGGTATTGATGTAGAGGGTGACGGGGCAGTCTGCCAGGAATTTATTGTCGTCTACCAGGGAATTGGGGTCATAGCTGTAGGTGATCACCAACTGTCCGCCTTCATCTTTGACGATCTTATAGGTATTGTCATCGGCCTGCGGCGTTGGAATGTTGAGACTGTGTTGTTTTCTGAAGGTATTCAGATCTGTTTTGCCGGGCATGCCGCCATCTACACTGATAAGCTTCCAGCGCTGGCCTTCGGGTTGGGAGGCGTCATATTTCGAGATCGACACCTTCTTCTTGTCGTCTGTGACGAGGGTCGTTTTAACATCGAAGGAATACCGGGTAGCATTTTGTTGCGCATTGGAATCGAGGAAGGCCGTGTCAACGTGGTATTTTTTTAAAACCTCCAGCACGGTGGCTTTTTGTGCGAAAGCTACCTGCTGCACGAGCAAGCATATACCTATGAACAGTAAGTGTTTCATCGATGTTAATTTAAGCAGGCTGTTTGTTCTTTACATTTGGCCAATACCGGCTTTGCCGTGCTCTCACTTACCACGAGTAATTTATCCGCGCCTTTAAAAGAGTAGGCCTTTCCGGGCAATAACTTCACATAATAAACTTTGTTGTCTTCTACTTCGAGGTTGATACCGGCTTCCGCAGATTTAAAATCCTTTTTGTAAATATTTACATTGATAAGATGGGTACCCGGTGAAACCTGGTGAATGGAGTAGCGCTTGTTCTTCAGGTTGCAAACGAGCTGAGAATCTATAAAGCAGTGGAAGTTCAGGGCGGATCCATTGTAACCGGTATGCCGGATAAGATACACTTTTGCGCCGGTACCGGTGGGGCTCGTGGTCTGACTGAAAGCACCCGTGACGCCTGTTACAAGTATTATAAGCACGCTTATTCTTCTAAACAAAAACATAACATCCAGATATTAATGATTAATGGTATGCAAAGATAAGGCCGAATGGCACTACATGAAATTACAGGTACTATTTAGATACAATCATGCTAGAACCTGAACCAGGGATGGGGATGGCGGCTGTCGCTCAATATCCTGATGGAATGTTCGCTGGGAATGCCGGTAAAACGAGGCTGGGTAGAGGGATTACCGGGATACTTTTTTCCATTCCATTTGATGAGGTGCATGGATGGCCGAGCAGAGGCAGTGCCGACCACCAGGTCTTTCCAACCTTGGGTGGTACTGGGGCGTACAATAACAGGATATTCCGTTACCGAAAAACTGGTGATTAGTTTTCCGTGATGGCTCAGCAATAAGGTACGGCATCCACCAGTGCCACAAAAATAGGTCCCGTCAAATCCAACAAAGATCTCTTTCTTCCCGTCTCCATTCAGGTCGATCTCCTCGAAGATGAATTTTCTTTCTCTTGGGTCAATGGCGGGAAGTTCGTTCTTAAAGATCGCGGTGGTCAGCGTGTTTCTCACCAGTTCGGCTGTTTGCTGACTGATGGAATGCACGTTGTATTTTTCAACCGGTATTGTATCTGTTAGATCCGGGTCTTCCGCTACTGCATTGGTGATGGAGTCGCTTGTAAGTGCAGCGGTTAGCGAGTCAGTAGTACTGGATGGAGTATCCTTCTTGTCTGCGAATTGGCAGGAGCTGCCTGACAGGGCTGCCAGGAGAAAGCAGGTTATGGTTCGTTTCACCGTCATGCGGGTACATTTTGTTGAATGTAAAATAATGATTATTTCAGCATTGTTGAAGGACGTAAAAACTTCGAAATGTTCTCCCATGCTCTCCACCTGGCTACATTTTTGATCCTGGCCGTGGGGTCCCGAAATTTAACGCTATTAGTGTACCCTGGCGCAATTACCTGCATAGCTAGATTAGTATGGTGGTAAAAAAAACGTGTAAAGTTAACAGCGGCTTAAAGTAAGTTATTATTGTTTTTAGACAAGTGTGCGTGCCGATGGTCTTGAATCTATCGCTAATGTGGAATCTAATCTACAAAATAAGCATCGAATAAACGCACATTGTGCCATGATCTTCTGCTATTCCACAAAAAGACGATTTTTGTGAGGGGCTGAAGCTACCTTTGCAACCAAACCATCCCAAGGCCTCATTTATGCATGGCAGCAAACGGATTATTTTTCTAATCGATGACGATCCTGACGACCAGGAAATATTTCAACAAGCGGTACAAAAGATTGACCCGAAGATCAGGTTGGTGCAAGCCTTTGGTGCCGATGAGGCCCTTGCGAAAATGACGTGCAGCCAAAGTGAGCTTCCGGATATTATTTTTCTGGATATCAATATGCCTCGGATCAGTGGCTTACAATTGCTGGATTTAATTAAACAAATGCCACAGTGCCAGCATATTCCGGTGGTAATGTATTCCACCTCATCGAGGCCGGAAGACATCAGGCGCTCGACGGAACGCGGAGCGGCTGCCTATATAACAAAACATTGTTCATTCGATCTCCTATGTAAAGACATTGTACTGGTGCTCAACAAGTTTGTGCTCAACTGATATAATAAACCCCGCTTGAAAGACGAAATACGCATTTCCGGCAATGATGGTAGCGACCTTTTCCGCAAGTTTCTGGATATTCTGCATCAGAAATCCGGGGTCAACTTCCATCATTACAAACCTACCACGCTCTCCCGGCGTATTATCAGGAGGATGCACCTGCTCAATATCGAGAGCGCCGATGCATATCTTGCTTATTTGCAGGAACACGAACTGGAGCACCACCAATTGTTTCGTCAATTACTGATCCATGTCACCAGCTTTTTCCGCGATGAACCGCATTTCGACTATCTCTGCAGCGAGATCATTCCCAGGATTCTGGAGAACAAATCGCCTACAGACACGGTTCGCATCTGGGTCTGTGGGTGTGCAACTGGCGAAGAGGCTTATTCGATCGCCATTTGCCTGTTCGAGCATTTCAGTGAATTGTACGATCTGGCTCGAGTTAAGATCTTCGCTACTGATCTCTCAGAGGCAGCTATTGCCAAGGCACGCAGGGCCGTTTACCCGGTAAGTTCCACTACCAACGTATCAGACAAGCGCCTGCAACGCTTCTTCAACAGCCACCCGGGTGGCTGGCAGGTGAAATCCTTCATCCGTGATATGTGCGTATTCGTGCACCACAATGTGCTGACTGATCCCCCTTTCGCCCATATTGATCTGGTGAGTTGCCGCAACGTGTTGATCTATATGCAACCCGTGCTACAGAAAAAGATCCTGTCCATTTTTTCCTATGCTCTTCGACCAAAAGCCTATCTTTTTCTTGGCAAATCGGAGACCGGGGGCGGAGAGGGTCATTTTGAACCGATCAGTAAGACCTATAATATTTATATCAACAAGCAGCGCAATAACAAATTATCTTACCCAGGTTTGAAACCCGCGCAAAATGACCGAGATATGAATCAGGACAGACCGAATGTTTTTGACAAAAAAGACTTTCAGAAAGCGGCCGACGATATTCTTTTGGCCAAATATATTCCCGCTGGTGTCGTCATCAATGAAAACCTGGACATTGTCGATTTCAGGGGCAATACCGGGTTTTATATCGAGCCCTCGCCTGGCATTGCCAGTTTTAACATCCTCAAAATGGTGCGCAAAGGGTTGTACTACGATCTGCAGGAAAGCCTGCAGAAGGTCAAGGCTGAACGTAGTTTCGTACGACGTGAAGGAATTGCCCTCGAACATGAAGGCAAGCTGTTGCGCATCAACATCGAGATTCAGCCGCTCAGCAATACAAAAGAGCGGTTTTACCTGGTATTGTTCCACAATGTCACCCCCCCGGAACCCGCTACGCTGGGACCGGATGATGAAATCAACAATACCCGCGATCTGCGTATTCACCAGTTGGAACAGGAACTCATGGAAAGCCGGGAACAACTGCGAGCTTTGAGTGAGCAACAGGAAGCTACCAGCGAAGAATTTCAAAGTGCCAATGAAGAATTGAAAGCGCTCAACGAGGAATTGCAGACGTCGCAGGAAGAACTGATCTCTACCAACGAAGAGTTGACCGTTCGTAACAAGGAACTCAACCAACTTAACCGTGACGTGAGCAATGCCCGTGAATATGCAGATGCCATCAATAATACTGTCAATAATGCGTTGATCGTGCTCGACCGGTCGCTGCGGGTCAAATCGGCCAATGCCTCATTTTATAAAATATTCGAGACTGTTGCGCGTGATTCCGAAGGCAGGCTATTTTATGAGTTGGGCGATGGTCATTGGAATCAGCCATCATTGCGTCGGCTGTTGGAAGAAGTTCATACGCATAAAAAAGAGATCGTTAACCTGGAGATCGTACAGCCTTTTCCTGGATTGGGTAAACGGATCATGAAATTGAATGCACGGAAAATGCTGGGCGACAAGGATCCTGAAGGGCTGGTGTTGCTGATGATTGAAGATGTAACGGAGATCAGGGCTGCCGAGAAAAAACTGGAAGAGACCATTGCCCGGCTGGATTTTGCGATGAGTACCGGTAATATTGGTTCCTGGGAACTGTCGCTGCCCGGCCTTGTCTTTGCTGCCTCCGACACCTGCAAGGCCAACCTGGGTTTACCGCCCGAGGCTAACCTTTCCTATGCACGCTTGCAGGAGGCAATAGTACCGGCTGACCGGGAATCCGTGATAGAAGCGATCGATCTCGCCGCCGCTTCCCATACCACCTTCACCAAAGAATTTCGCGTGGAGTGGCCCGATGGTACCTGGCATTGGATCTATGCCGTAGGTAAAGCGATCTACAACGATGCAGGCAAACCCATCAGCATGATCGGCGTGACGGCTGATATTACCCTCCGCAAAGACCTGGAGCAAAAACTCCGGTACAACGAACAGCATTTTCGCACCTTGTCCAACAGTGCGCCTGTAATGATCGCGATGAGCGGCCAAAGCGGCATATTCAATTTTTATAATAAAGAGTGGTTGCGCTTTACCGGCCAGGAAGCGGATAGTCCGCAGTCGGACAACTACTGGTTAGATGATATTCATCCAGAAGACCTTGGTTCCTTCATGGAACTCCAAAACAGTGCGCTGAAAGCCCGTAAGCGTTTCAACGCCGAGTTCAGGTTGAGACACAATGGAAAATACCGGTGGATATCCTGTAACGCGATACCGCGCTTCGAGCATGACAATTCTTTCGCTGGGTACACGATGGCCTGCATGGATATTCAAGACCAGCGTATGGCCGCAGAAGCACTCGAGAAAATGGTGGAAGAAAGAACGGAAGCCCTGAAGGATGTAAATGACGAACTGCTGGACCGCAACCGGGAGTTGGAACAATTTGCCTACGTTACATCCCATGACCTGCAGGAGCCGTTGCGTAAGATCCGAATGTTCATTAGCTTGCTATTGGGCAAAGACGATGGCCATAATACGGAGATCTCTGATTACCTGCGTAAGATCGAAGGATCGGCCGGCCGTATGATGGGGCTTATCCAGGATCTGCTCAATTATTCCAGTTTGCAGGAGAAAACACGGGAGTTCGTGGCCACGGACCTGAACAAGATCCTGCAAACGGTGCTGGCGGATTTCGACCTGTTGATCCAGGAAAAGGAGGCTTCGCTTACGCTGGACCCATTGCCGGTTATCGACGCGGTGCCCTTGCAGATGCGCCAACTGTTTTATAACCTGCTCAGCAACGCACTTAAGTTCTCCAAAACGGATACCAGACCGCGCATTACGATTGCTTCCGCTCTCTTAACCTCGGAACAGGTAAAGGAACTCAACCTCAGCGGGAAAAAATCGTATACGCGTATTACCGTGTCCGATAACGGTATTGGATTTTCCGCAGAATTTTCGGAGAAGATCTTTGTGTTGTTTCAAAGAGTGCACACCGAACAGCAATACAAGGGCAACGGCATTGGGCTGGCCCTGTGCAAACGTATTGTAGGCAATCACGATGGCGTGATAACGGTAACTTCGAAGGTAGGGGAGGGGACGAGTTTTGAAGTGATCATGCCGCTAAAACAGCATTAAAACACTTACCGCTGTCACCGTAGCCTCATAAATGTTATGGAAGTTTACCCTGTAACTATTGGATGTTTTTAACCAGTTCTTCTTTTTTGAGGTCATTTCTGTCATAATTGGGGTGGGGGATCGGAATGTATTCCAGTACCGACACATGCGACCGCAGGTAGGCTACGATCGGGTTGTCGTCGCCCTGTTCTTTTTCAAAGAACACCGTAGGCTGCTCGTTGAAGGTGGTGAGGTCCGTCTTGTCGCTGATCTTCTCCAGTATGATCTTTCTCGAAGCAGGCAATAGGGCATTGGAGATGGATACCGCAATACCCTTGAGCAAGTTGACCGTGGTGGAGTAAGTAGGCGGGAGAATGAAGTGGGCCATGAAATGATCGGTCAACATCGTACCTGCTTCAGTCAACTGCATCGTTAGCAATTGCGGGTTTGACACGTAGGCGAAGCCACTATAACGGGCAGGGCCGCGTTCATTCCCCTTGAATACCTGGTACCTGTTCTCTTTCGCATTGAACTTCAGTAAAAAAGGTTCTTTTTTGATCCGGTACCCAAAGGTAGACAGGTAGTAACAATCATACATGCCTTCGAGTACCTTCAGCGTATCATAGGGCGTCGACCGGATCAGTTCTTCTATGAAATTCGACTGGGGCGCCTGCTGATGATCTGATCCCTGTTTCAGTAATCCCTCCAGTACTTTGAGGTAGTCGGACAGCCGCCGTTTCAATTTCACTTCCGATATATTGGAAACCTGTGTAAAAAGATCGGTGAGGAATTGCTCGTTTACCGACGATTCCTTGCTACGTTTTACGATTGGTTTTACCACTTTGTTGATCAAGGTGGAAAAAGCCGAAGGGAACATTTCCAGGTGAGCGGCCAGGTCTTTGTTCTTATACCCCCTGGTTTGCAATTGATCGTATACTTCCTGCAACGCGATCATGTCTTTTACAAATGAATTCATGCCAATGTATTGTATGGTAAAAGGAAGTCAGTTGTATTAATTAAAATAATTAATATGGTTATTATATTATTAAGAATTATGTAACTGTTTACTCCGGTGTTGAAGAGGCTGCTGCTTTTAATTTTAGGTCCATAAGATGTTCAATCGGCTTTATCAGCGGATGAAATTATTGAAATAAATACACCAGCAGATGAAAAATATGGATTTCGATATTGTTGTCGTTGGCGGCGGCATCCTGGGTCTCTCGCATGCTTACCATTGTTTGAAGTCAGGCTATAAAGTAGCGCTGATCGAAAAGAACGATCTTCCCCGCGACGCCTCAGTACGCAATTTTGGCCAGGTGGTGCCCTCGGGTTTCAATTCCCAATGGCAGCAATATGGATTGGAAAGCCTTCGCCTCTATAAGGAAATACAACAACAGGTCGACATCACGGTGCGACAGGAAGGTACGGTGTACATCGCCAGCAACGACGAAGAAGTGCAACTGATCGAGGAACTGGCTGCCATCAATCACCGGAATGGCTATGCTTCCCTACTGCTCAGTCAGCGCAATTGCCTCGACAGGTATCCTGGTATAAAACCTGCCTACGCCCGGGCAGGACTTTTCTTTCCAGAGGAGATTGTGGTAGACCCACGGCTTGCCGTTGCCAGGCTCATCGGTTATTGCTGTGAGCAACTGTCTTTGCAGTATATCCCTCATACAACGATTAAAGAGATCGTACGCAGCAACGGCCGCATTCACCTCGACTCGACTTCCGGCGTTACGTTCACTGCCGATAAGGTATTCGTTTGCTCGGGCAACGAGTTCCAGTTGCTGTACCCGCACCTGTTCAGGCAGAGCGATCTCAAGATCGTCAAACTGCAGATGATGGATACGGTGCCGCAGCCGTCTGTACGCATTGCCGGATCTGTTTTGACGGGCTGGACGATCAGGCGGTACGAGAGTTTCCAGGAATGCGCGTCTTATGCCGGTATTAAGGCAAGGGAAGACCAGCAGGCTTATCACCTGCAACACGGTGTGCATATCCTGTTCAAGCAACTACTGGATGGTGCTGTGGTGATCGGCGATTCCCATCATTATACACCTGTATCCCAACATGCCGTAGCGGACTTCGACACGTCTGCAGCGCTGAATGCGTTCATGATCGCGGAAGCCCAAAAGATCTATCAACTCGACGATTGGCAGATTCGGAATACCTGGCTTGGCTTCTATTGTCAATGTGCCAGCCGTGAGGTGTACAACGAAACCATCGATGAACATATTCACATCGTTACCGGCATTGGCGGCAAAGGCATGACGGGGTCGCTGGGGTATGCAAAAGAGCATATCACCAAGCTGTTGTCGGTATCTGTTTGATCAACCGGCAATTTGCCTATGCGGATACACGCAACGAGGAGATGTGGCTAATCAAATAACCAGCATAGAATATGATAAAGTTTAAGACCAGGAAGTGTTTTTTATTACAGGTGATTGCTTGTTTTTGCCTCTGTATGTCAACGGTCGCTCAACAACGCACGAAGAACGTCATTATGATCTCCATGGATGGTTACCGCTGGCGGGAGCTATTTGCCGGAGCAGACTCGCTCTTGTTAGCCTCCAGGAAATACAATAGCCAGGATTCTGCCTGGCGGTATGCCAAATACTGGGCGCCGACGCCCGCAGCGCGGCGTGAAAAGCTGATGCCATTCGTATGGCAGACGATCGCGCGGAAAGGTCAGTTGTACGGAAACCGCCAGTTGGACAACAAGGTTGACTTCCGCAATACCTTTTGGTTCTCCTATCCCGGCAGGGCCGAAGTGTTGACGGGGTATTCCGATCCGGCGATCAATTCCAACAGCTATCCGGATAACCCTAACGAAAACATTCTGGAGTTCGTTAACAAACAGAAAGGGTATGCAGGTAAGGTAGCCACCTTTGCCTCGTGGGATGTAGTGGCGCGGATCGTAAACAGGAACAGGAACGGAATGCTCGTCAATATCTATGGCGAGGATGTAAAGGACGAAAACCTCACAGCACTGCAGCAGGCAGCGAATTCGATGCAGCGTTTCCTGCCTGATTTTTTCGGCAGGGGGGAGCGGCTGGATGGCAATACCTACCTGCTGGCAAAATCTTACCTCCTGGCAAAAAAGCCACGGGTTATGTACATCGACTTAGCGGATACCGATGTTTTTGGTCACGATGGAAAGTATGATTTTTTCCTCGATGCCGCCCATTATGCCGATGCGATGATCGCCGACCTCTGGGCTTATTTGCAACAGGATTCTTTTTATAAAGATCAGACTACGATCCTCATTTATCCCGACCATGGGCGGGGAGAGGATAAACAGTGGGTAAGTCATGGCGGGCAGGTGGCGCACGCGGGCGAGTCGTACCTGCTGGTGATGGGACCGGATACGACGCCGACCGGTGAGCAGCAATCGCCCGGACAACTTTTTATGGACCAGTGCGCACAGACTGTGGCACGACTGCTGGGGTTCATGTTTAAACCGGTTCACCCGGTGGGAAATGCGATCTCTACTGTCCTGAAATAATGTGCACGTAAGATATACAGCCAGCGAGAGGGCAACTACTTCAGCTTTTTCCTGTATTCCGAAGGCGTAGTCTTCAGGATCGTTTTGAAAAACTTGTTGAAGTTGGTCATATTGTTGTACCCCGACTCGAAGCAAACATCAGCAATGGAGTATTTTTCGTCCTGCAGCAGCTTGCAGGAATGCCCGATGCGCAGTTCGTTGAGGAAACGCGTAAACGATTTTTGGGTGCGGCTTTTGAAGAAACGGCAGAACGCATTGGGGGTCATATTGCACAGGTCGGCTACTTCCTGCAAGTCGATATCACGGTGAAAGTTTTGGATCAGGAACTGGTACACCTTGTGTATGCGTCCTGTATCTTTTTCATCATACAGGTTGCGGTAAGAGACGCTGGCCAGGAAATCGTATTCTTTGGAACTGGAAAGGATCTCCATCACCTGGAGAAACTGGATGATCTTTTTAAAGCCGCTCTCCTCTGAAATGGACATCAGTACATCGGCGACTGTTCTGCTGGTGTTGCCATAAAAGTGAATGCCGCGCGCGGCGCGTTTGATCAGGTCCTGCACGGGGTGGAGTACGGCCTGTTCGTCGGTCAGGTTGAGCAGGAAATCGGGCGGAAAATATACCACCGTAGACTTAACGCGTAGCCCTGTTTTCTCCCGGTGAAAGGCGTCATCATTCTGCCAGATATGCGGCAGGTTGGGTCCCATTAACACGAGGTCTCCCACTTCAAAATTGTCTACCCGGTCCCCAACAATTCGTTTGCCATAGCTCGTCTCGATCAGTACCAGCTCGCAGGATTGGTGAAAATGAAATGGCGTGTCGAGGTAGTGCTGGTCTACCTTTTTAATCTGTATGGTTTTGGCGCCCGCCAACCCGACATCTATGTATTGGGCCTTCATTTGATAACTAAATTAACCTAAAAGGGATATTACTTGATCAGTTGATGGTAGAAAAGTTTATATAGTGGCCTACCTGCTTGTAGGACAACGCCCTGCGCGGGGATAGTTTTGTGCAGGTTCAAAAGGAGCTGTCAGCAACGATATTCCTGAGCACCGTGCTGGTGCCTGAAAGCAGGAACAGTGCGGATGGTTCTCTTAAAATAGCATTCTCATAAGCATTTTGGATGCTTAACGACAGGGCCATTCCTGGCCTTGTCTCTTTTGATTAAATCTATTCCTGAATAAATATTTTCTTATGCAATTAACGGACAGTGCCCCGCAACGGGGTATCCTATGGAAATCGGATGATGAACTTTTTAGTATTGTAAAGGCCGAGCTCTACACGGCGGTCGTGGGTGATATCATGGATAAGCTGGGGCTTTTGCACCAGTTCCTGCCGCCACAGGTAAAGCCCTTGCGTCACGATATGTTTATTGTAGGCCGGGCCATGACGGTGGTAGAAGCCGATGTGCTGGAAAGCGATGGGTTCGATAGCCAGAACCCCATCCTGCGTAAACCTTTTGGACTGATGCTGGAAGCACTGGACGACCTCAAGAAAAATGAAGTGTACATCTGTAGCGGCGCCGCACCCAGCTACGCCCTCTGGGGCGAACTCATGAGCACGCGGGCCATGAAGCTGGGTGCAGCTGGCGCCGTTGTCGACGGCTATTCGCGGGATACCAACGGTATTCTCCATATTAACTTTCCCACCTTCTCCTATGGGCGTTATGCGCAAGACCAGGCACCGCGCGGTAAAGTGATCGATTTCCGTGTGCCGATCGATATCAAAGGCGTTCGTGTCAATCCCGGTGATATTGTATTGGGCGATATCGATGGCGTCTGCATCGTTCCCCAGGAATGGGAAGAGCAGGTATTCACCCTGGCGATCGAAAAGGCCCGGGGCGAAAAACTGGTCCAGCAAAAGATCCTGGAAGGGATGAGCGCCAAAGACGCATTTGAAAAGTATGGTATCATGTAATATTGCTATAATGTTATTGAGAAACTTTCTTATCGGTTGTTTTATGATCTCCGGACTGGCTGCTATTGGCCAGTCGCGCGTAGTGAATGGATTTACGTTGCCCCGCTTATCACCCGTTCCTGCTCAGGTACAAGGGGTTCAACAACCCGTACTGTCGCTGGACGGGGAATGGCGGTTTGCGATCAAAGGCCGTGCGCTGGCCAATAAGATCAAAGTGCCGGGCGAGTGGGAAATGCAAGGCTTTCACGTGGAGGCGGGGGAGACGGCCGTTTACAGCAAAAAGCTGGCGATACCGTCCGACTGGAAGGGCAAGCAGGTATACATCCGTTTTGACGGTGTCAGTTCCTATGCGCTGGTAAAATTGAACGGACGCGTATTGGGTGAACATGAAGGGAGTTTTGTGCCCTTTGAAGTAAACCTTAGCCCCGCGCTTCGCGAGGCAGATAACCTGCTGGAAGTAGAAGTGCAATCCCTGACTATCAGCGATACGCTCGCTTGTACCTCACAATATGCCGTGCACACCGTGGGCGGTCTCTTGCGTAAGGTGCGTTTGTTTGTATTGCCGGAAGTCAACCTGTCCGACCTCACCGTACAAACCAGTTTCGATGCCGGATATAAAAACGGGAAGCTGTCGGTGCAGGCCACCATCGATGGTGTTGCTGCCGCCGGACAAAAGCTGGCTGTTCGATACCAATTGATCGACGCCGCGGGCAAAACGGCTACCGCGCGTACGGTCAACATACGCGATGCGACAGCCCCGGTTGATATGACTGTTAAACAGGTCAAGCCCTGGAACCCGGAGTCGCCTGTTCTGTACAGGTTGCAGGTGTCGCTCCTGATCAATGGACAGCAGGTGCAGCAGCTACAGCAACGTGTCGGGTTCCGGCAGGTGGCCATTCGCGGTAACCAGTTGCTCGTCAATGACCAGCCTGTGAAGTTGCATGGCGTCAACCGCCATTCCATCTATCCGCTCACCGGCCGTAGCATCGATGCTGCGCTTGACCGGAAGGATGCGGAATTGTTCCGCGCCGCCAATTGCAACTATATACGTACCTCGCACTATCCTCCCACGGAAGAATTCCTCGATGCCTGTGATGAGCTGGGCCTGTTTGTGGAAAGCGAAGCGTCGCTTTGCTGGATACAACATGGCGCTTCTCCCATCTGGCGCAAAATGAATTATACCGACAATCGTTTCCTGGCATTTATGCAACGCGCCAATGTAGACAACGTATTGGCGGGCAAAAAGCATCCATCCGTCATCCTGTGGTCGCTGGGTAATGAAAGCCGCTGGAGCCCCTTGTGGGCACAGGTGAATCAACTTGTGAAAGCGGTCGATCCCACGCGCCCCACCAGTTTCCACGATCAATGCTGGGGTGGTTTCAACAATGCCGGCAGTGAAGCAGACATCGCCAATTATCATTATCCCGGCCTCAACGGGCCGGCTGCCACTGATACCATGAAACGGCCGGTGCTGTTTGGCGAATATGCGCACCTTACTACGTACAATCGTCGTGAGTTGCTCACGGACCCCGGTGTAAGAAGTGCTTATGGTGCGCCCCTGGTAAAATTTTATGACTCCATCTATGCTCACCCGGGCAACCTGGGTGGCGCGATCTGGAGTGGCATCGACGATGTATTCCATCTTCCCGATGGTCGCATCGTGGGTTATGGCCCCTGGGGGCCACTCGATGCCTGGCGCCGTCCCAAGCCCGAATACTGGGGAATGAAGAAAGCTTATTCTCCGGTACGTGTGCTCGGCATCAACTGGAGCACTGTGAAGGATGGCTATATTGAACTGACGGTAGAGAACCGGTACGACTTCACGTCGATGAAGCAAGTGGCCATCATGGCTGCTGTGAATGGCGTGCAAAGTCCCGTCACGGCCGCCATCGCTGCCCGTACAAAAGGAACCCTGCGTATACCGGCCCGTGCGGATGCACAGTCGTTGCAGATCCGGTTCACCGATCCGCGCGGCTTTGTGGCCGAAGAAGAACGATACGAACGCACAAAGGCGGCTCCTGTACCTGCGCCTGCACAAGTACGGGTTGCTTATACAGAAACGCCCGCCAGCTATCACATACAGCAAGGCGCTATCGAATACCAGGTGAGCAAAGCTACCGGTGTCATCACGCAGGTGCGTAAAGGAGAAACGGTCGTACTGCAGCAGGGACCCGTGTTCTGTATGGTACCAATGAACAGCGAAGATGGCGGCAAGCCAAACGTAGCAGGCGAAACCTACCAGAACAAGATCTACCCGTTGCAAAACTTCCCGCTCTATATCTTGTTTGCGACCAGCACAGCCATCGGGCAAACGACTGAAGGACTGCGGCTGGAGGTGCAAACGACCTATACCACCGGCAAAGGCAAACAAACGTATTATTTCACAACGGCCGGTCAACTGGAAGTTGAGTATGAAGTGTGGCTGGATGGCAAGGATGTACAGCCTTATCAATACGGACTGCTGTTGCAATTGCCACGTGCCTTTGACCGGCTGAGCTGGAAGCGTGCGGGCGAATTCAGCCTGTATCCCGCCACTGATATTGCGCGCAACGAAGGCGTGGCCACCCTGAATGCCCGACCAACCACAGGCGTCGAAGAACCGGGTATTGTGCCGGCAGGCGATTGGAAAGACGATGCCAATGAACTTGGCAGCAATGATTTCCGCGCTACCAAACGGTCGATCCTTACCGCTTCGCTGCAAGATCAACAAGGCAATACAGTACGCGTATCGTCGAATGGGCAGCAGGCTTCCCGCACCTGGCTGCAGGATCAGCGGATACAATGGCTGATCGCCGATTATTCCAACAATGGTTCCGAACCTTTCTATGGAAGTCCGCATACCGATGGACGGATCACGGTGAAAAAAAATCAACCCTTAAAAGGCAAAATAATCTTAACTATACAATGATGTTCTACCGGAGAAAGGCGTTGGCGGGTTTGGTATTGCTGCTGGGACTGCGAGGGCAGGCCCAACAATTCCTCGCCGATGGCCGTACGCCCCTGGCGCCCTTGCCGCAACTAACCGTTGGTATGGCACAGGCAATGATCAACCTGAACGGTACCTGGGAGATCAACCGGCAACCTGGTGCCTCCTTCTGGCTCGACCAGGAGAAAGGCAGTAACTGGCAGCAGATACAGGTACCAGGCGAAGCCGCCATGCAAGGATATCCCATTACCAATGATAAACCTTTTGTGTACCGGCATACCATCGCGGTGCCTGACGGTGCCGCCAACAAAACACTGTTGCTCCGTTTCAATGGCGTGTACAGTTATGCCCGTGTATGGGTCAATGGCCGGTATGTACGTGAACACTTCGGTGGTTTCACCGCCTGGGATTGCGATATCACGCCCTATGTGCAGCCAGGTAAAAGCGCCGTGCTGCATGTGGAGGTGACGGACCGTGCCGATGATATTTCCTATGCATCGGGATATGCCCATCATCCCATTGGGGGCATATTGCGGAACGTGCAATTGTTGGTAGTACCTCGTGTCCATTTGCAACGGGTGTATGCCCAGGCTTCGCTGACCGATGATCTGCGCAACGGTACCCTCGCGCTTAATATGGCATTGAACGAACACGCAGCGGGCGCCTCCTTGGTCTACGCGCTCATGGCGCCCGGTGGAAAAAAAGTGGCGGGCAAAACGCTGTTGCCTTCCGGTGATGGTACGTGGCACGAAGCGCTGACCATCGATGGGGTGCAACCCTGGACGGCTGAAGACCCGCAACTGTATACCCTGGAAGTAAAATTATTGCAGCAAGGAAAGGTGCAGGAAGTGATCCGTAAAATGATCGGTTTCCGCAAAGTGACCATCGATGCGCAACAACAATTGCTCGTCAATGGCCGGCCGGTAAAACTGCGTGGCGCCTGCCGCCATGATATGCACCCGCTGCTGGGCCGCAGCACCAATCGCCGGCAAGACAGCCTGGATGTGGTGCTGGCCAAAGAAGCCAACCTCAACTTTATCCGTACTTCTCACTATCCGCCGTCGCAGGACTTCCTCGAATTCTGCGACCGGTATGGTATCTATGTGCAGGAAGAAACAGCGATCTGTTTTGTGCTCGACTGGCGCGAAGGAGTCTACGCTAAAGATGCCCAAACGCAGGACAATCCTGCCTATACGGGCCGGTACCTTGGTCAGCTCAGCGAAATGATCGACCGTGACCGCGATCATGCCGCGGTCATCATGTGGTCGGTGGGCAATGAAAGTTACTATGGCAGCAATTTCAGGAAAGAATATGATTTCGTGAAGTCGGTCGATAGCTCCCGTCCAGTATCCTGGTCATTCCCGGCCACCGCACTCGACAAAGGGCAGCGCTGTTTCGATATCCTCGTGTCGCATTATCCAAATTACGACGGCAGATCAAGCGACTTGGGTAAATATGAAAAACACATGAAAGCCGATTATCCCATCATCGGCGATGAATGGGCGCATGTGGCTTGTTATAATACGGGCTTGCTCAATTATGATCCCAACGTAAAGGACGCCTGGGGCAAAAGCCTCGACTCTGTCTGGTCGTACCGTTTCGATGTGCCCGGTTATATCGGCGGCGCGATCTGGGGTATGATCGATGAAACCTTTCACCTGCCCGATACGGCCACCGGTTATGGCCCCTGGGGTTTTATCGATGTATGGCGCCGGAAGAAAGCTGAATTCTGGAATACAAAGAAAGCCTATTCACCCATCCGGGTGTTGCAAACCCGTTTCGATGGCGCAGCAGGTGGTGTATTGAAGATCCCTGTGAAGAACCGCTTCGATCACCTGTCGTTGTCGGACATTACCTGTAAGGTAAGTGGTAACGGCAAAACCATTCGACTGTCCCTGCCTGCGGTACTGCCGCACCAGGAGGGGAGCATTACGCTGGCTGCCAGCAACTATCCGCGGCAGTGGGCCCTGCTGCAGTTTTACGATGCACGGGGTGCCCTGGTAGATGAAGAGCGAATCACCTGGGCGCCGGCGGCAAAGCAGGTTACGACCACAGCGGTAGGAGCCTGGACGATTACCGAAGCCGATGGACAACTGCGCCTCCGCAGCGGTAAGTTCGATATCGTGGTCAATAAGACAACTGGTTTGATAGCATCGGCTGCCGTTGGCAACAGTACCCTGCTGACGGGTTCACCGGTCCTTGCCGTGAACTATCCGGCACAGGCCAATGCCTTCAAAGATACCAAAGGCGTATTCTCGGGTGCCTATGTACCACAGGAGGCGCAGGTGGATGTTTCGAATGTACAGCTGGTGCGTATCCGTTTGAAAGGGTTGGTGGACAAATACCCCGTTAGTATGCGGTATGAGCTGGCCCCTTCCGGTAAGATCACGGTACACTATGAAGCCGACAGTATCCCGCCCTATACCTGGGATATCGGTATCCAGGTTCCCGTAGCCAACTCGCTGAACCAGGTCTCGTGGCAGCGCAACGGTTACTGGACCACGTACCCCACCGATCATTTATCTGCCTTGCAGGGTAAGGCGCTGCGCAACAGTATGGTGAAAGAAGCATATCGTGTAAAGCCCGCATACGCCGTGGCGCAATCGATGAGCGACTATTACCTGCAGCATGCGATCGATCCGGCGAAAGCGGCATTGCCAGCGTCGGAGCGGTACCGTGCTAAGAAAGAAAACATCTTATCCTATACACTGACGGCGTTGGGAAAAAAAGGCGGCCTGCGGGTGGTGTCGGACGGCAGCCAGGCTGCCGGGATGAACGTAGGTGTGGACGGTCAGCAAAGTCTGCTGGTGAGTGACAAGTGGGATTACTGGAGCCTGGCCTGGGGGAATTACCAGGGCAAAAGGAATCGTTCACGTACCATGCAGGGAACCGTACAATTGATCCTTGAATAATTATTTCACTGTATAAAAGTATAACTGATGAAGATCACCGATGTGAAGGTATGGCTGGTTGAAGGTGTGAAATACAACTGGACCTTATTGAAGATCTATACAGATACGGGACACACGGGGGTGGGGGAAGCAACGAACTGGCCCGGCAGCCCCATCGTGTACCATGCGGCCAAACATGTGGGCGAGCGCATCATTGGCCTCGATCCGCTGAAGACGGATTTTATCTGGACAAAGCTGTACCGTGACCTGAACTGGCTCGGCCCCTTTGGTGCCAGTATGTGTGCGATTAGCGGCATCGATATGGCCCTGCTCGACCTGAAAGGTAAAGTATATGGCGCGCCCTGTTATGAGCTGCTGGGTGGCGCTTTCCGGAAGGATATCCTGCTCTATGCGAACTATTGGTTCACGGGTGGCGGACACAATGCTGCCGACTACGCGGCACAGGCCCGGAAGGTGAAAGAAGCTGGCTTCACCGGGTTGAAATTCGATCCCTTCGCGCATACGAATTATCTATACGGAGAAGACCTTTCCTCGAACCTGACGTTGACCGCTGCGCAACAGGACCTGGCTTTCGACGTGAGCAAGGCGGTGCGGGAAGCCGTGGGCCCCGATTTCGATATCATGATCGAAACGCATGCCATGCTCAATTACCGGGTGGCGGTGAAGATGGCGCAACGACTATCGACCCTTGATATCACCTGGTATGAAGAGCCTGCGGGTCCGGAGAGTGCAGATACTTTACGGGCGATGCGCGAGCGTATCCCTTCCAACGTGTCCATCTGCGTGGGTGAGCGGCATTATACCCGGCACAATATTCGCCCGTTGCTGGAGAAGAATATTTGCGATATCCTCATGCCGGACATCACGCGTTGCGGCGGGCCTTCGGAAATGAAACGGATGGCCACCATGATGGAAGCGTACAATGTATTGCTGGCGCCGCACAATCCGAATGGGCCCTTGTCGACGCTGGCTTCGGCGCACGTTTGTGCTTCGGTACCCAATTTCTTCCGGCAGGAATTCATGTTCAACGATGTGCCCTGGCGGGATACGGTGATCACACACCCGATCAAAGAGATGGTGCACAACGGACACCTGCACCTGAGTGACCGCCCGGGGCTCGGCGTAGATCTCGTTGAAGCGGAGATGGAAAAGCATCCCGGTATTTTGCAGCCAAGGGCAGGGTTCTATGTATAAACTAATGCGAGCAATATGGCATTTACGATCGATCTGAGTGGGAAGACGGCGCTGGTTACCGGCGCCTCTTCCGGTATTGGCCTGGGCATTGCGTTGCAGCTGGCCAAAGCCGGCGCACGCATCGCTGCCTGTGGCATGGATCCCGAAGCGCCTGCATTATTGCAGGGCGTGGAAGCGTTGGGTGGCCAGGTATTGTACCTGCAGGCAGATGTGACCCGGGAAGATGAGCTCTACAGGCTGGTGCAGCACGCGGTGGCCGTGTTCGATGGCATCGATATCCTCGTGTCGAATGCAGGGCGCAATGTGTTTACCGGCGCCACCAGCAGCACCGCTGCCGACTGGCAAGGGAACATGGACCTCAACCTTACATCGCACTGGCAGCTGGCCCAGAAGTGCCGACCCTGGCTTGAAAAAAGCAACGGCGTGATCATCCTCATGAGCTCCAACCAGGCGTTCAGTACCATTCCGGGTTGTTTCCCCTACAACGTTGCCAAAACCGCCCTGACGGGGCTGGTAAGCAGCCTGGCGATCGAATGGGGGCCAGCCATCCGAACGGTCGGTATGGCACCGGGATTCATCGATACCCCCGGCAACCAGCGCTGGTTCGATGGCTTTGCCGATCCACAAGCCGAACGGCAGAAAACGATCGACCGGCATCCCGTGCGTAGGCTGGGTACCACCGAAGAGATTGGTGGATGGTGCGTGTTCCTGGCGAGCGGCTACGCTGCTTTTGCGTCAGGTACCACCTACCTGATCGATGGTGGCCGCAGCGCGCTGCTGCAGGATGCCTGAGCGTTAAATGGGTTTGCTGAACTTATTTAAACAACGATACGGGTATGCAGGAATGGACAAGCGAACTCGTGTATAGAGCAGAGCTGGTACTGGGGGAGGGGCCGCACTGGCATCCGGGCTGGAACCGGTTGTTGTTTGTGGACATCGAAGGCGGGCTGGTAGGGCGGCTCGATCCTGCCCGCGGCAGGGTGGAGACAGTGCCTGTCGGCAAACGCGTAGGCACCGTGGTGCCGGTGGCCGGCAGCGACCAGTTGGTGGTAGGCCTGCAAGGCAGCATCGAGCTGTTGAATTTCGATACAGGAGCCCGGTCAGTATTAACATTACTGGAAACTACGCGGCCGCAGAACCGCTGCAATGATGGTAAGTGTGATGCGGCAGGCCGGTTCTGGGTGGGCACGATGCACCAAGCGGCCAAAAGAGAACAGGGAGCCCTTTATGCCTTTGATGTCGCGTTGTGGAAAAAGCTTGACAAGCGCCATGTATCGAATGGTATCTGCTGGTCGTTGGACAACCGCACGATGTACTACATCGATTCTTTCGATTATGATGTGAAAGCCTACGATTTTGACCTGGCTTCGGGGCATATCACCAACGGGCGTACCGTCGTGACGTTTCGCAGGGAGATGGAGACACCCGATGGCATGTGTATCGATGAAGCTGGCCGGTTGTGGGTTGCGGTATGGGGCGCTGGTGCAGTGCATTGTTATGATCCCGCCAATGGCGGGTTACTGGGCAAAGTGCTGGTCGATGCGCCGCATGTTACCGCCTGTGCATTCGGTGGCGAGGAGGGTGACCAGTTGTTCATCACGACCGCCCGTCAGGGACTTAGTGCCGCGGCCCTGCGTAAATATCCGTTGAGCGGCTCCATCTTTCGTGCCTGGGTAGGCACACGTGGTGCACCGATGCATCCTTTTGTTTGCCCGAATAATCCTACTACTTAATAACGGTTGCGATGAAACTTGAATGGATCGATTATCTCATCATTGCTATTTATTTTCTTTTTGTCATTGGTATCGGTGTGTTGCTGAAGCGGAAGATCAAGACCAGTATCGACTTCCTGATGAGCCACCGAAATATCCCGCTGTGGATCACTTCGCTGGCGTTCATCAGTGCCAACTTGGGTGCACAGGAGGTATTGGGAATGGCGGCCAACGGCGCCAAATACGGCTTGTATACCACGCATTTTTATTGGCTGGGTGCAGCCTTGGCCATGATCTTTCTCGGCATCTATATGATGCCTTTTTATTACGGCAGCAAAGCCCGCAGTGTACCGGAATACCTGCGGCTGCGCTTTGATGAAAAGACGCGTACGTTCAATGCGCTGACCTTTGCGGCCATGACGGTCTTTTCGTCGGGGGTATCGCTCTATGCGCTGGCGATGTTGATGCAGACCATTCTGGGGTGGGATTTCGATCTGTCGATCTGGATGGCGGCGGGGGTGGTATTAGCCTATACCTTCCTGGGCGGGTTGACCAGTGCTGTCTATAACGAGGTATTGCAGTTCTTTCTTATTGTGCTGGGCATGGCACCGCTGGTCTTCATCGGTCTGGACAAGGCCGGGGGCTGGGAGGGAATTGTGCGGCATGTAGAAGATGCGAAGTTGCACGTGTGGAAGGGCCTCGATCATCCGGCCAACAACCCGATGGGGGTAGATGCTTTCAGTATGGTGTTTGGACTTGGCTTCGTACTGGCATTCGGGTACTGGTGTACAGATTTCCTGGTGGTACAACGTGCGATGATCTCGCGCAACCTCAATGAAGCGCAACGTACACCGATCATCGCGGCCATACCAAAGATCATGATGCCGGTGGTGGTGATACTCCCCGGTTTGGTGATCCTGGCACTGCAGCAGCAGTACGATGGGTTTGCGCTGCCGGCGGCTGCGGATGGCAGTCCCAATTACAATATGGTACTACCGGTATTGTTGCAAAAACTCTATCCCAATGGTATACTAGGTGTAGGTATCACCGCGCTCATCGCGTCGTTCATGAGCGGCATGGCCGGTAATGTAACTGCTTTCAATACGGTGTGGACCTTCGATATCTACCAGGCGCATATCCGGAAGCATGCGCCGGAAAAACATTATCTCTATGTTGGTAAGGCCACGACGATAGTGGGTATATTGGCTTCTATCGCCACGGCTTATGTCGCCAAAGGATTCAACAGCATCATGGACCTGTTGCAGCTGGTGTTCAGTTTTGTGAATGCCCCCTTGTTCGCCACTTTCTTCCTGGGCATGTTCTGGAAACGTACGACCGGTCATGGGGCATTCTGGGGGCTGCTGGCCGGCACCCTGGCGGCTGCGTTTACGCATGGCGTTACCACGGCGGAAGGGAAAGGCGGATGGATCGCAGATTGGCATACCTTCTATTCCGGTACCAGCCAGGCTTTTACGATTGCCTGGATCGCTTTCATGGTTTGCTTGCTGGTGACGGTGCTCGTTAGCCTGTGTACGAAACCGCAACCAGAGGATGCGCTGCGCGGGCTCGTTTACAGTCTTACGCCCAAAGTGAAAGATCCTGCCAGGCGTTGGTATAAGAATCCGTTGTGGATAGGGCTGGCGGTATTGGCGGTAACCATCTTTTTAAACCTGTTTTTCTTTTAAGCTAATTATATGAACAAGTTGTTTGACCTTGGCTTTGTGATCGGTTTGTTCTTCCTGGTGATCGGATTGCTGCTCCTTGGCTATGGGCTCACGGTTTCCCGGCAGCCGGTCAATTATGGATGTGGCATGCTCTTCATTGTGTTCGCACTGTTCATGATCGGCCTGTCGCGCCGTAAACGCGGGTAAAGGATCAACGTACCAACAAGGCGCAATCGTGTTGCAGCAATTAGTGCAACCGTTTGCGCCTTGTTGTTTTCAGCTAATTACAGGTGGGCACGAAAGCCCCGTCACGAGCGGGCTTGATAGAAAAGTTTTAATACCGGTTAAAATACTGTGAGGAAAGATTTGACTACTAAACGTCCTTTGGTAGACAAATTTTTACTTATGCCAAAATTGATTCGCTTATGCCTGCTGCTTTGCCTGGCTTGTTGGAGTTTGGGAGTGGTCGCCCAGACTAAAACAATATCGGGTAAGGTGACAGATGACAAAACAGGCTTGCCGCTTGCAGGGGTTACCGTTACCCTGAAAGACTCAAAGACCAATACGACCACAGACGATGGCGGAGCCTTCACTATTTCCACTGCTCCCGCCAGCAAAGCTGTTGTATTGGTTTTTTCCTATGTGGGTTATGAAAGGAAAGAATTGCAGGCAGATGCTGCCGCACCAATTACAGTAAGTCTTCAAAAAACGACCAGTAGCCTCGACGATGTGGTGGTGATCGGCTATGGTACCACCAGTGTTAAAAAGAATTCCTCCGCGGTGACTTCTTTCAACGCACAGGCGGTGAAGAACCTTCCGTTTACGGACATGGGATCGGCGTTGCAGGGACGTATACCCGGGGTGATCGTGCAGCAGGGATCGGCAGAGCCCGGACAAAATGCCGCCAACATCTCCATTCGTGGTAATGGCGCACCGCTTTACGTGATCGACGGATTCATCTCTACCAGCCAGCAGTTCATGAACCTGAACAAGGCCGACATCAAGTCGATGACCATTCTGAAGGATGCAGCCTCTACTGCCGTGTACGGGATGAACGCAGCCAATGGTGTTATCCTGATCGTGACCAAACAAGGTACGGCTGGCCGCTTCAACCTCGACTACCAGAGCAACTTTGCTTTCAATACGCCTTCTTACCAACCCGACCGGATGGATGCCTACGATTATGCGGTCGCGATCAATAACCTCAACCAGGCCTTGGGTAAGGGTGTCTATTCTTTTAAAACGGCAGAAGAACTGGCCGATATCAGAAACAATCCCGGCAAGTACTCCAATTGGGAGGATGCATTGACCAGGAAGTATACGCCCCAGTCGGAGCATACCTTATCCCTCTCGGGCGGCACAGATAAGCTGCGCTTTTTCGGTAGCCTCAATGCGCTGACCCAAAATGGTATTTACAAGTCAGATGCCCTGACCTACAACCGCTACACCTACCGCACCAATGTGAGCAGTACTTTTGATAAGATCGGACTTACAGTCGATTTCAATGTCAACGGTTTCATGCGCAATGAAAAATACCCGCCCGCCAGCGCCTACACCATCTATTCCCGCTTGCGCGACAGAACGCCGTTCGAGCGTCCTTTCAATGACAGCGGCCAGATCTCTAACCAGTTCGATAACCCAGCCCTGGCGCTGATGAGTCCCGGCTACATCAAACTGAAGACCATCTACAACCAATTGGGCGGTGTGATCAAGTGGGACATACCCTGGGTCAAGGGCCTGAGTGTTGGCTTCAACGGCAACTTCAATATGGAAACACAGGATGCGGTAGACTGGGTGGAAACGGCTACTTACTACGACGACCTGGGTAACCCCACCGTGGAGCAACCGACCAATATCAGTGTAAGAAGGTATTCTTACATGAACCAGAATTTTGACGTAAACCTGCGGGTAGACTATAAGCACCGGTTTGGCAGTATGCACAACTTCGAAGCTACTGTCGTGCAGAATGCCCGTCAGTATTATGGCAACAATATGTCGGCTGGTTCCCGTGGTTTCTATACCACAGCCATTAAACAAATCCAGAAAGGCGATGCCCAGTTGATCACCGCCAGCAATGGCGAAGGCAAGCAGGGATGGGTTGGCTATGTTGGCCGCCTGCACTACGATTACGATCAGCGCTATATCCTGGATGTTGCGGGTCGCTATGACGGGTCCGACAACTTTGCAGAAGGAAAACGCTGGGGTTTCTTCCCCTCGGTATCGGCCGGCTGGGCCGTATCAGAAGAATCGTTCTTCCAGAAGATCAACAACAACAGTATCCTCAGCTACCTGAAGATCAGGGCATCTTACGGCGAGCTGGGCCTCAACAACGTCGACCACTGGGCTTATGCATACCTGCCCACGTACAACTACAATACCAATGCCTATGTAGTGGACGGCCGCCTGGTCAATACCGTAACACCCGGTGCACAACCCAGCATCAACATGACCTGGTACACCCGCACCAAGTATGATGTAGGTATCGATTTCAGCCTCTTCGGTAATAAACTGGAAGGCGCCGTCGATTGGTTCTTCGAGAAAACCAAGGGATACCTTGGTGCAGCCAATTCATACCGCTACACCGCTCCGTTGGGTTATTCACTGCCCCAGGTGGTGACCGAGGCAGAAGACAGGTTGCAGGGATTTGATGGAAGTCTTACTTACAAAACCAATATCGGTCGGGTAAGTTTCAACGCAGGCTTCAATTTCACTTACTACAAAACCTTTGCCTTCAAGACCAATGAAGACAGCGTAACACTGGCTAACCCGCGTTTGCGCCAGCAGGGTAACTATTATGGATATGTTGGTACCGGCTATATTGGCTCACAGCTCTATACCGACCCTAAGCAGATTTTGAACAACCCCAAGCGGGAAACGTCAAGAGACCTGCGTCCCGGTGATCTCTGGTTCGAAGATGTGAATGGTGATGGTAAGATCGACGGTCAGGACCAGGGCCGTTATGGACACAATGTGAACCCAACATTTGTGTATGGTGTCGATCTGGGTGCCAGCTACAAGGGTTTAAGCGTCAATGCTACTATACAGGGTACCGGTAAAAGACAGACCTACTTTTCCAATGTCGCTATGGGCTCGGAAGGCGAGCGTCGCCTGGACTTCAAATTCCAGAACGACAACTGGAGTCCGTCGAACCCCAATGCTTCCATGCCCCGCGCCGGCAATGCGAGCCTCAACAACAACAACAACTATGCTTCGGCCGATTTCTGGGCCCGTGATTCTTATTATGTGCGTCTGAAGTCGCTCACGCTTTCCTACGACCTGAAGCAAGGTCCGCTGCGCAGCCAGCCCTGGCTCAACAACCTGACCTTCTTTGCTTCTGGTCTGAACTTGTTTGCCGTAGGACCCACCGTGAAATACAGCGATCCGGAAGCCAATAATTTCGATGGATATTCCTATCCAATGATGCGCACCTTTTCAACCGGGTTCCTCATCGGATTCTGATAACCAACAGTACATAACGTCGAACAAACTAAACAGTCATTACACGCATGAAAAAGCATACAATAGCAGCGATGTTGTCGGGCCTGCTGATCCTGGGCTCGGTGTCTTGCACCAGGATTCTCGATACGGAACCTTATGATAAGATCACAGGCAGCCAGACCTGGAGCAGCGAAAACCTCACAACAGCCTATATCTACCAGGTATATGCCGACGTATTCAATAGCAGCAACTGGATGGCCAGTTATGCAGATAATTATTCCGTCCGCTCCGAAGGAACGACGAAGAATGTAATGGTCGGAACACTCAACAGTACATATTGGTCCAATGATCGCGCAGAACTGATGACCAAGAACAGCAATTACGGATGGTTAAGCTATTCGCTGTTGTGGCGGATCAATACAGCCCTGAAGAACATTGAAGACAGCAAGACCTTCTCTGCCGATTTCAAGAAGCGTTCCATGAACGAACTGTATTTCCTGCGCGCATCGCACTACTTCGTATTCACCAAGATGTATGGTGGCCTGCAGATCATCGATCGCGAACTGACGCTCGACGACAACCTGCAGATACCCCGTGCTTCGGCCAAAGAAACCTACGACTTCATCATTACCGACCTTGACCGCGCAGCAGCCAACCTGCCTGCGACGGCAGAAAGGGGTAGGGCATCGAATAAAGCGGCTTTGGCCCTGTTGATGCGCGTGGCGTTGCAGGCTGCTGCTTATATCGATGGCGGCACGCCCAACAGCGCTTATTACGATAAAGTGATCACAGCCGGTAATGCACTCGGACTCGACGCCGGTGGATCCAAACTGAGTCCCTATTACAATATGTTCAGGCGTTATGAGACGGCTATTGCCAGCACAGAGTTCATCCTGACTCGGGAGCGCAACAAGACCAATACCTCGCTATACGATGTGCCCATGCAATACCAGGGCCTTTGGTCGACCGGCAAATTTTCTACTTATGCCAAAGCCAATTTCCCCATCAGCGTAACGATGAATTTCTGGGGCATGGACGGCGGTGGCTGGCCTACCCAGGACCTGGTAGATGATTACCTGGTCGCGGATGCAGACGGGGCCATTAAGTTCTGGGGTGATGCCTCTTATGTGCAAACCGGCGCCAACGTTGACCAAAAGATGTATTTCAGCGATACGAAGAAACGTGACCTTCGTTTCTATACTACTATTTTGTACGACAGCAGCCTGTACTTCAACAACCAGGCCCGTGCCTTCTTCAGAAGGGATGGTAATGTCAGTAACGCCAATAGCAAGATCAATGAAGGTTCGGTGCAGGAATACGGCTACCAGGCCGGCAACACCGAGAATTACAATTCCTCTACCGGCTATTCGATGGTGAAGTATTTCTATGATAACGTCGTGAGCCTTCCTTCACCCTCCGACCAGAAACTTGATTTCGTATTCTCGGTACTACGGCTGGGGGAAGCCTATTTGAATATGTCGGAAGCCTACCTGATGAAAGGAGACTTTGCCAATGCCAAAATGTATATGACGCCCACCATGATCAAACATGGCGGCTTTACGGCTGCGGCTGTCAGCAATTACCTTGCACCACTGAGCGGCAATACCTGGGAGTCGTCGCTGTTCAAAGCCTATAAGAGAGAACGCAACGTGGAGATGGTGTACGAGAACAACGACTATTACTGGTCTTTGCTCCGCTGGGGTATGAGAAGTTCCGGTGGCCTGCGCAATGGTGAATATGCGAATACCGGCTACGTGATCCCAGAGTTGCAAGGCACGCTCCGTGGTATACGCATATCGAGAGATGGAAAGTCTTACTCGTTCTTTGAAGACAATAATGCAGTGGGCGAAGCCCGCTTTACCCCCAAACGTTACCTGCTGCCGGTCAATGAAGCATTCAGGCTGAGTTCCGGTGTAGCGCAAAACCCGGGCTGGGATTAACAACCGGTTGAATTTGATATTATACGTTTAAACAATTGAAGCAATGAAAACACTGATAAAACGAAATATGGGTAAGCTGTTGCTGGCCCTTGCTGCCCTGTCGCTGACCGGCTGCCTAAAGAACGGCTACGAAGGGTTGAAAAACTCGTCCGACAAAGCGCTGACAGCGGTCAACTATACCTATCGCTTTTTGTACAACGATACCATCCAGAAAGGGACACCCCAACAGGAGATCCAGCTGGACCGTGTCTGCGAAGTGGTGTTCTCGAAGACCACCACTGCCATCGAAGTCAATGGGATGAAGGGGTTTTCTACCACCATCAAACACAGCCTAAGCTCGGTGATGAAGGCCGGCCCGACTGGTTCGGTCACCACGCAGCAATTGTACAATGAATTTGTAAAAAGGATCCAGACCGAACAGCTCAGTAATTTATGGGTGTATGTCACCATCTCGGATGTAGCTAAGCTAACACCGCAGGGCAAAGCCCCTCAACTGGGTAAACCCGGAGACTTTACCCAGGACCAGGTGTACCGGGTAACCGCTGCGGATGGTACTTACCAGGATTATGTGCTGCGCACGGTGAAGGGATTCTAACCAAACTTTTTAACCGACCGTACCTCCGACCCGACCATTATTTCATTAGACCGTTATCTGTGTAAAAGCAAGAGCCTGTATCGACCGTTGGATACAGGCTCTTTTTATTGGCCCAGCCGCGAAGATAATGTTGGCAGGGGAATTCTGGTTATCGTACTTTTTCCAACGTCCACCATGACCAGCCATTGGCCGGCAGCGTGACCGTCATCTTCATGCTATAGTTCCTGTTTACGGCCAGCGTCTGCGCTTTCGATCCCTTTTCGCGTACCACGACCCGGTCTGTTGCGCCGGCATAATACAGGGGTACTTCGATCGTGCGGGTAATGGGTTCGCTGGTGGGGTTGAAAAGCATCAGCAGGCCATTTGTTTTCAGCAACGGATCTACGTGTAGCCAGCCATCCCAATCACGGCCATCGGCCCGGCGCAGGTGCACGAGCGGAGCGTTCAGGATATCCCGGTATTGTTTGTACCAGCTGATCACGCGGGCGACCACCGCACGGGTGGCCTCCGTATCATACAGCCTCGGGCCACGATAACAGGCCTGCACGCCAGCTCCATAATATTGCATCATCAATTGTTCATAGTCTTTCAAATGTTCCGACAGCGGTTCCAGGATAGCTTCAGGCCCACCGCCCTGGTAGCGGGTGAGGGGCACAAAACCCCAGCCCATGGAGGGACTCATATCCCAGGTGCCATCATAAATGTTTTGCCGGTTCAGTATTTTCTGGTTATCCCGTGGCAACGAAAAGTTGACCTCGCGGTAACCGATGCTGATCTTGTGCGTGCCGTCGAGCAGGTACCAGTCGGGTGCATTGATGTACACCCCCCGCGCATTGAGCCAATGGTAAAGGTCTTTTTGAATGGCCATTTGCCGCCACTGGCTATCGTCCAGGCCCTGGTGGCCGGGATGGGTGGTCGAAGCGCATACGTCGCCGGGGTAGGGGCCATCGTTCTCCCAGATGTCGAACCCCGTTTGCGCAAAGAAGTATTTGATCTTGCTGCTGTAGGCCAATCCCCGGGGACTGCCAAAGCAAGGGGCATTGCCAAAGAAGGCGCCGCCCGGTTTACCGGTCTTCGGGTCGATCACATCGTCGGCATCGCTGATGCGTCTTGAACTGAACAGCGAGTAGCCGCCTATCTTGATGCCGCGCTGGTGCGCATACTCCGACAATGCTTTCCAATGCCGGATATTACTGGCGGAGGTATCCTCCATGTTGATGTGGCTGCCAAAGCTCAGGATCACGGCTTCATACCCTGTGGCTACGCATTGGTCGATGGCGGTGCGTACCTGCTCATCGTTGCGGCTCACGAGGTGCATGAAGATGGGGTTGGCGGTCGTCCAGGGAGCAATGGTGCTGTATAGGCGCTGGATGGCCATACCGCGTCGCTGGCGGTCGTAGCTATCCTGCAGCAGTTCGAAGGTGCGCACTGACTGGAAGCTGTCGCCTTTTTGCAATACGATGCCGGGCGAACGTTCGGGGTAGATCTCGAGCAGGCAGGGAGTCTGGTAATTATAGTTGACCTGGCTGGTATAGCTGCTATCGGGTTTCCAATGGGTCGTTTGATCACTGAGTGTATAGCGCATCGAGTTATTGTACGCGAAATTGGTCTCGAGGTAGATGCCCTGCGGTGTCTTCATTTGTTGTGGGCTGCCCACCACGGCGCTTTCTTCTTCAACCAGGCCCAGCACTTCATGCACCACGCGATCGAGCTTAAGCGGGCGGCTGCCTTCATAATGCAGCGAAAGTCGCTTGCTGATCAGTGGCAATCCATCGTATAGATCATAATACACCATGACGACGAGGCCGGTCAGTGCGGCGGCTGCTGCCCGGTAACGGAAGCCAATTGTTTTGCCGCTCGCTTGTCGCTTGTTGCGCATCCAGCCCTGGTAGTGCCAATCGAGCAGGGGCGCGAGGCTGCTGATCTCGTAGCGCTCATAGACAAAATTACTGGAGGCCGGCGCCAGGCTATCGATGGCCGTCATGGTGAGGTAAGCTTTCTCCCGCTGGCCCTGGAGTCCTCCGATACTATATTCTATTCCGTCGATGATCAGTTTGGCCTCGGGTTGCAGGGCCCGCAGCAATTGTTGCCCGTTGCGCAGGTTGGTGTAGTCGAAGCAGGCTACAGTGGGACTGATGCGGAAGCTGCGCTTCACGAGTCCGTTGTTCAGGTATATTTCTTTACCGTCGGTTGATGGTTGAATGTTGGCCTGCTGCTTAACTGGCGAAACCAGCCAGTCTGTACGTTGGGTGGCATCCTGTACAATTGTGCGTGGCGGCAATTGACACACACAGGTGGTGGTGATCATTGCAGCCATCAAAGCCGGCAACAGGGTTACTACATATTTCATGAGCTGAAAAGTAAGTAATAGAAAGGTAGTGCATTTGCGCAATGGTTTGCGCAGCTCAACCGGCCTTTGCGCGCCTCCCGGGATAAGATACAATCATATAAAAGTCCATTTTATTACGGATTCTGTCCATTCACTGCGCCTTACCGGCCTGCTACCTTTAGGATGATTCTTAATCGTAAATCAAAACACCTGCCATGTTGAAGCTCCTGACTGTAGCGAACCGTAGCCTGATGAACGAAGGCTGCCGGCATTTTCGAAGAGGGGGAAAGATGCAGTTACTTTCCTGCTTATTCCTGCTATTACTGCAATCTGCTTTTTCACAAAACAATGCATCCCTGAGCGGAAAAGTGCTCGATGAAAAGGGCAACGGGCTGCCCGCAGCCACCGTCGCTCTCAAGGGTTCTACTGTTGTCGCCCTTACCTCCGAAACCGGCGACTTTACCATCGAGGTACCGTCTAAAGCTGGTATCCTCGTCATTACCCATGCCAATTATGCACCGAAGGAATTTGCTTTCACTGCGTCTACCGTCAATATTGCGGTTCAACTGACGCTGAAACAGCAGGACCTGGGTGAAGTGGTGGTCGTGGCCTATGGCACGCAAAAGAAGACCTCCGTAACGGCATCTGTATCTACGATCGCGGGTTCGCAGATCGCTTCGGTCCCGGTGGCCAACCTGACCAATGCCATTGGCGGCCGTGTACCCGGTGTCATCTTCCGGCAGAACAGCGGTGAGCCGGGCTTTGATGGTGCTTCGCTGCTGATCAGGGGTATCGGTACTACAGGTAGTGCTGCTCCGCTGGTGATCGTAGATGGTGTACCCCGCAGCTTCAGCCAGCTGGACCCTTCCAGCATTGCCAACATCTCTATCCTCAAAGATGCGGCTGCCGTGGCGCCTTACGGCGTGGCAGGCGCCAATGGAGTGATCCTGGTGACCACGAAAAAAGGTAATGCGGGCAAACCCGTATTGACCTATAGTGGCTATTACGGTCTGCAGAACCCTACGCGGCTGCCCGATATGGTAGACGCCTATGAATATGTGACCTTGCGTAATGCCGCCAATAAGAATGCCGGGCAAAACCCCGTGTACACCGATGCGCAAATTCAAAAGTACCGCGATGGTTCTGACCCGGATGCGTACCCCAACCACGACGTGCTGAACGAACTGATCAATAAAGACGCCTCCATGACGGGGCACAACCTGTCGGTTTCCGGCGGATCAGACAAGATCAAATACTTCGGCGCACTGGGCTACCTCAGCCAGCAAGGCATGTGGGGTACAACCAGCTTCAAGCGTTATAACCTGACCACCAACCTCGAGGCCCGGGTGACCAACAGTACGAAATTTGCGATGAGCCTCAACGGTCGCGTAGAAGACAAGCGCTACCCTGCGGTAAGTGCCGGTTCCATCTTCGACCAGTTGTACCGCACGCCCCCTACTGCGCCGCTCACTTTCTCCAACGGCTTGTGGGGTTCTTACATCGGCCGTTCTGCCTATGGTAATATCTTCAAGAGCGGTTACACCAACACATTGGGCCAGGTACTGCTTACGCAGTTGTCACTGGAGCAGGAGCTTCCTGTAAAAGGACTGACGGCCAAAGTCGTGTTCAGCTATGACTACAACGATGGCGATGGCGGTACCACCAAGACCTGGGCTACCCCCATTCCTTATTATACGGTCAATACCAGCACAACGCCTTATACTTACCCCGAAGCGGGAAAAGATGGCCCGGCTAAGCCGACCTATTCGGTGTCCTTTCTGCAAAGACAGGCCTTTACGTACCAGGGTTACCTTACCTACAACAACCGGTTTGGTAAAAGCGATATCGGCGGTACGCTGGTCTTCGAAGCACGCAATTCCAAAGCCACCTCTATGGGAGCTGCGCGTACAAACTTCGGGGTGAGCATTCCTGAGTTGAGCAACGGTAGTTCCAACGCCGCCGACATTTCAAACTCAGGTTTCTCCAGCGAAGCGAAACAAAGAGGCCTGATCGGCCGTATCACGTATGCATATGATGGTAAATACCTCCTGGAAGCATCCGGCCGGTACGACGGGCATTATGCTTTTGCGCCCGGCAAACGTTATCATTTCTTCCCCGCCGTGTCAGCCGGCTGGCGCCTGTCGGAAGAATCGTTTATCAAGAACAACGCCTCGTGGATCGATAACCTGAAGATCAGGGGATCTTATGGCGAAAGCGGTGCCTTGCCTTCGGGCGGCGCATTCCAATACCTTAGTGCCTATGCGCTGTATGGCGCCAGCGCTATTTTAGGTGGCGTGCAGAACCAGGGACTGAGAGAATCGGTGGAGCCCAATGTCAACATCACCTGGGAAACAGCTAAGAAAACGAATATCGGTTTTGAGCTGTCCGTGCTCAAAGGATTGTTCTTCATCGAAGCCGACTATTTCACCGAGAAGCGCAACAACATGCTCGTATCTCCCCAGGTGCTCGTGCCGGCCGAATATGGTATCGGCATCGCCCAGGAGAACGCAGCGAAAATGAGCAATCGTGGATTTGAGTTCAATGCCGGTTCAAAATACAATGTCAACAAAGACCTTCATGTAGGGCTCTCTTTTAACTTCACCTATGCGAAGAACAAACTGGAACAGGTATTTGAAGGCGCGGCTACGCTCAACAATCCCAACCGGCGGATCACGGGCCGTGCGCTCGGAACGCAGTTTGGCTACCATGCCCTGGGGCTTTTCCAGGTAACGGACGATAAGAATGGCGATGGTACCATCAATGCCAGCGAATATCCCGTTGCACAGTTTGGTACGCTTCGTCCCGGTGATATCAAATACGAAGACGTGAACGGTGACAATAAGATCACGCCCGATGACCTGAAGCCTATCGGTAATCCGGCAACGCCCATCATCATTTACGGGTTTTCGCCCACGGTATCTTATAAAGGCTTTGACCTCAACCTGCTGTTCCAGGGTGCCGCGAAGCGGAACTTCTACATCAACGGGCAGGCTGCCTGGCCTTTCTTCAATTCAGGTTCGGCCCTGGCCGCAACGCTCGACTACTGGACGCCGGAGAACCCCAATGCCCGCTATCCCCGTGTAATGCCGGTGCCTACAAGCAACAATACACAAACCTCTTCCTGGTGGATCAGGAGTGGCAATTACCTCCGCCTCAAATCGGCCGAGATCGGTTACTCCCTGCCCCAGTCGTGGATGTCGGTGGTGCATATCCAACAGGCGAGGATCTACCTCTCCGGTCAGAACATTGCCACCTGGAGCAAGGATATCAAGGATTTCGATCCGGAGATCAGTTCCGCCAACGGCAACTATTACCCGCAACAATCGGTGATCACGGTTGGTCTCAATATTACTTTATAATTCAACTTTCATATTGCTATGTCAGCGAATAACAATAGAAGACTCCTTAAGATCTGTACAGCGTTGCTGGTGCTGCTGTCGGTGACTTCCTGCCAGAAAGACGAGGCGCTGGATGTGCAGCCGCGCGACCTGTTTTCAGATGCCAACGTATGGACCGATCCCGGCGCATCGGACCTGTTCCTGAACGATATTTACCGCGCACTGCCCGATGGCAACAATTGGTACGATCCACTGGAGAACTGGTCCGACAATTCCATTTGCGGTTTTGCCTGGCCCAGCTCGAGAACGGTGATCCAGCAGGGCCTGCAGGCGCCGGCCGTATCGCCCCTGGGTGATATCGGCACCTTCGATTGGAGCACGAACTATGCCCTGATCAGGAAGTGCAATATCTTCATCAGCAAGGTTGCTGCATCCGATCTGCCCGATACGTATAAGAAACCCCGCGTGGCGGAAGCCCGTTTTCTCCGTGCTTATTACTATCACCTCATCTGGATGTATTATGGCGGTGTGCCCCTTATTACGGAGCCCCTCGACCGGCAAACACAGGGAGAGGATATTTTCAAGCCGCGCAACAGCTCGGAGGAGACCCTTAAGTTCATCTCCGACGAATGTGCCGCTATCTATGCAGACCTGCTGCAAACGCCTTCTTCGGGCCGGATCGGTAAAGGCGCTGCTATGGCGCTCAAAGGCTGGTGCGAATTGTTTGGCGGAAAATATGCCGATGCAGCCGCCAGTAACAAAAAGATCATCGATGAGCTGGGCAGTGTATATGACCTGCATCCTTCCTATGCCGGCTTCTTCCTGGCAAAAGGCAATAGCAGTAAAGAATCTATTCTCTATGTGGAGTATGCACCACCGGGTTACGGTAAAGGTTCGGCGCTCGACGGTACCGTGGGGCCCACGTTTACCAAGAACGGTGCTGAAACCAGTTGGGGAGGTGTGAACCCCACCCAGGAGCTGGTAGATGACTATGCGATGGACAATGGAAAACCGATCACCGATCCTACCTCCGGTTACGATCCGCAGCAGCCTTACAAGAACAGGGAGCAAAGGTTCTACGAATCCATTGTGTACGACGCTTCCTGGTTCTATAACGATACGATGTATATGCGCACGGGTAGCCCGAACTACATCGACCTTACCGATAAGGACGATGCTACGCAGACCGGTTATTACATGCGCAAGCGGCTCGACGACAAATCGCTCGTGTTGGGTGCTGCCAACTGGGATGGCTACACCAGCTACCAGAATTACTCGCTCTTCCGGTTTGCTGAAGTGCTGCTCAATTATGCAGAAGCGCAGAACGAAGCGGCCGGGCCCGATGCCTCCGTATACCAGGCGATCAACCGGATCCGGAAGCGGGGTAATATCGACGACCTGCCCGCCGGCCTGTCGAAAGACCAGATGCGCACTGCTATCCGTCGCGAAAGAAGGGTAGAGCTGGCGCTGGAAGATAAACGTTACTGGGACCTTATCCGGTGGAAGACCGCCGAGGTCAACCTCAACCAGCCGCTGCACGGCATGAAGATCACCAAAAAGAACGATGGCTCACTGGTGTATGAAGTGGTGGCTGCAACTGGCGGCAACCGGAAGTTCGATAAGTCGAAGCACTACCTGTTTGCGATACCGCAGGGAGTGATCGATCAGAACAAACAGCTCAAAGGAAAACAGAATCCTGGTTATTGATCGTTATACTGTGTATGCTCCCCGGCCCGGCCGGGGAGCTTTTTTTATGGTATGGCCCGTTAGCAAGCGGGTTATGCTATTCCACCTTCAATCGCTTTTTATCGCGATAGGCCCTGGGCGACATGCCCATTTGCCGTTTGAAGAACCTCGAGAAATAATAGGCGTCTTCTATGCCTATTTCCTCGGCGATCTCGTGAATGCGTTTGGTGGTCAGTAACAAGTACTGGCAGGCTTTCTGCACTTTCAGGTGATTCATGTACTCCATGGGTGGATAACCTGTCTTTTGGCGGAAGAGAAAGGAGAGGTGGGAAGAAGAAACATTCAGCCGGGCTGCAATATCGCTGAGGTTGCAAACCGAACGGATGCTTTCGGTCATGATGGTGATCGCTTTGTCGACCACATCTTCTTCGTACCGGGTATTCTGGTGGTCGATATTTTCCGGGTGCATGAAGGATACCAGGAAATGGGAGAAGCACATATTGGCGTATACCATGTTCTTGGCACTGTAGCCTCTTTCCAGGCAATGGTAAATGGAATCGAACAGGTCGATGCGCTTTTCGGAGTAATGCAGTACGTCGGTATAACCATTCAGTCGCTGCTGTAAGTAGTTGACCAGTGAGGGGGCATTGGAGCCGTTGAAATGCACCCAATAGATAGTCCACGGATCGTTCTCGTCGGCCTGGTAGGTATGATCTGTTGACTTCGGCACCACGAAAAAGCCACCGGCGCTGATCTTGCAGGGCACCTTGTTGACCGTCGCCATTCCTGATCCCCGCACGCAATAGATGAGGATGTGCTCATCGGCGCCATGCGCTCTTTTGCGGTAATGGAATTTAGCTTTCGGGTAATAGCCGATGTCGGTAATGTGGAGGCCCGACAGGAAGGGGTGGTTGGAGCAGGTTTGTTGTAATACATTACGCGGAATGCCAATGGCCTTCTGCCCGTCGAAGCCATCTCTCTTTTTCGTGACCTTTTCGTTCATATGGAAGCGCATGGCCCAAAAGTATAAAAATCCATCTTTTTCCGGGTAATTTACATTGCAGTAACAAACCCTTAACGGGAAATTTGCCTGACACAGCCATCAATAAATTTTTCATGCATACAGGGACTACCAGAACGGCTTTCAATGCGACCTATATTACCGGCATCTGCTTTATCGCGGCGCTGGGCGGTTACTTGTTTGGATTCGACTTTGCGGTGATCGCCGGTGGTCTGCCCTTTTTGCAAAAGCAGTTTGGACTCGATGCATATTGGGAAGGCTTTGTGACAGGGGTGTTGGCATTGGGCGCCATCCTCGGCTGCCTGGTCGCCGGGGATCTTTCCAACCGCTTCGGTCGCAAGCCCGCTCTGCTGACTGCCGCATGCCTGTTTGGCCTCTCGTCGCTGGCCATGGCATTGGCGCCGGGGCGGGATGTTTTCATCGCAGCCAGGGGCCTGGCGGGTGTGGCAGTGGGCATGGCTTCTATGTTGTCGCCGCTCTACATTGCCGAACTGGCGCCTCCGGTGTACCGGGGCAGGTTGATCGCCATCAACCAACTCACGATCGTACTGGGTATTTTTTTTACGAACCTTATCAACTATAGTCTTCGCAACCAGGGGGATGATGCCTGGCGCTGGATGTTTGGCCTGGGCGTAGCGCCCGCTGCGCTTTTCTTTGGCGGATTGCTCTGGCTGCCGGAAAGTCCCCGTTGGTTGATCAAAAAAGGCAGGACCGACGCTGCAAAAGCTATCTTAAGCAAGATCGGGGGCGCGGCGTATGCGCAGTCTACGATCACCGATGTCGGGCAACCAGGCAGGTCGGATAAAAAGGTACGCTACCGGGAACTGTTGAACCGATTGTATCTGCCGGCGGTACTGACCGGCATTGCCCTGGCGGTATTTCAGCAATTTTGCGGCATCAATACCGTGTTCAATTATACGCCGCTGATCTTTAAAAGTATGGGCGCTTCGCCCGACGACCAGCTCTTTCAGACGGTGTTGATCGGCGCGGTGAATTTTCTGTTTACCGTACTGGCGATCCTGCTGGTAGACCGCCTGGGGCGGAAGCCGCTCATGCTGGCAGGCGCGGGCGGGTTATGTGTACTGTACCTGCTGATCGCCTGGCTGCTGCAGCAGCAATCTCCTTCGGTGTCGTGGTTGTTGCTGTCGGCCATCGGTGTGTATGCACTGTCGCTGGCGCCGGTCACCTGGGTATTGATGGCGGAAATATTTCCGGGCAAAGTGCGGGTGCAGGCTATCACAGTGGCCGGCATGTTCCTTTGGCTCGCTTATTTTACCCTCGTATTTACCTTTCCCGTGCTCTTCGAGACCTTCAAGGAAAATACTTTCTATCTATATGCCGGTGTATGTGCGCTGGGTTTCCTGCTCGTATGGCGGGCGGTACGGGAAACCAAGGGTAAATCACTGGAAGAGATCGACAACCTCCCCGTATCCCATTAAGTATCCCAATAAGTAACAGCGATATGAGCAAACAAGTGAGCGCCTGGGAAGAGAAAGTGATCATTCCTACCTACAAGACAGGCAAACCCGATCCTAATCCGATGTTCTTTGAAAAACGTGTGTACCAGGGCAGCAGCGGTAAAGTATATCCGCATGCCGTGATCGACCAGGTATATGATGAAAAATACGATAAGGAATACCAGGCCGTGTTCATCGAAAATGAATACCTGAAGATCATGATACTGCCCGAACTGGGCGGACGGATCCAGATGGCCTATGATAAGACCAACGATTATCATTTCGTGTACCACAACCGGGTCATCAAACCGGCCCTGGTGGGGCTGGCAGGTCCCTGGATCTCGGGTGGTATTGAATTCAACTGGCCGCAGCACCATCGGCCCAGTACTTTCGATCCGATCGATTTCAGTATAGAAGAACATGCCGATGGCAGCGCCACGGTGTGGGTGAGTGAAGTGGAAAAGATGTTCCATACCAAGGGCATGGCTGGTTTCCGGTTGTATCCCGGTAAGGCTTACCTGGAGATCACGGGCAAGCTGCACAACCGTACCGCTTTGCCACAAACTTTTTTGTGGTGGGCCAATCCCGCCGTGGCGGTCGATAATGATTACCAGTCGGTCTTTCCTCCCGATGTGACCGCGGTGTATGACCATGGTAAAAGAGATGTGTCCTCTTTCCCGATTGCGAAGGGTACTTACTATAAAACGGATTATGCACCCGGTACCGATATCTCCTGGTACAAGAACATTCCCGTACCTACTTCTTTCATGGCGGTGGCTTCTAACTTCGATTTTGTGGGCGGCTATCATCACCGGCGAAAAGCCGGTATCCTGCATGTTGCCAACCACCATGTATCGCCGGGTAAAAAGCAGTGGACCTGGGGCCATGGCGCCTTTGGCCGCGCGTGGGACAAGCAACTGACCGATGAGGATGGCCCCTATGTGGAGATCATGACGGGTATGTATACCGATAACCAGCCCGATTTTTCCTGGATCATGCCGGGGCAGGAAATTTCCTTTCAGCAATACTTTCTGCCTTATAAAGAGATCGGATATGTGAAGAACGCCACCAAAGAAGCGCTGGTAAACCTGGAGCTGGAAGGGCAACGGGCATCCCTATGTGTGTACGTTACAGAGCACAATAAGTTAGTCACTATCTCCCTACACCATAAAGGGCAGGAAGTATATACCGAACAGGTCGTGCTGTCGCCGCTGGCCGCTTTCCGGCACCAGCTCAGTTTGCAGCAGGAAGTGCTTCCGCAGCACTTGACCGTTTCCGTGACAGACGGCGGGGGCCGGGTATTGGTTTCTTATACCCCCGTGGTGGCAGATAAGCAAACGCCCGTGCCCAGCCCGGCAACGCCCATGCTTGCCCCGGAAGTGCTGAAGAGTACGGAGGCCTTGTACATGGCAGGGCTGCACCTGGAGCAATACCGCCATGCTACCTATAACCCGGTAGCTTATTACCAGGAAGCATTGCGCCGCGACCGGACGGATATCCGCAACAACAATGCGCTGGGGCTTTGGTACCTGCGCCGGGGCCGCTTTGCGAAAGCGGAAACGTATTTTCAGCAGGCAGTGGACAGCCTCTTGCAGTACAATCCCAACCCCTACGATGCAGAGCCAGTGTATAACCTGGGGCTAAGCCTGTACTACCAGCGGAAGATGAAAGAAGCCTGTAACTGGTTCTATAAATCGGCCTGGGATGCCCAATGCCAGGAGAATGCCTACCTGAAGCTGGCCCAACTCGAGGCTGTACAGGGAAACTGGCAGGAGACTTTGGACCTGGCAGACCGGTCGCTGGCGCGGAACGTATACAACTACCAGGCGAGACACCTGAAAGTGATCGCCCTGCGCCATACGGGCAGGCTCGGAGAGGCGATCCGCTATGCGGGTGAAACGCTTTGTCATGATGCCTTTGCCTTCAATACACTGTATGAGCTCGTGCTTTGTGCGGAAGGGATCGGTGATGCCGGGCAGGCAACCACCTACCGCCAACAACTGGTGCGCGGTATGCGGAACAATCCCGTTTCTTATATCGACCTGGCCATGGATTACGCCAACTGTGGAGCTTACGGGGATGCCATACGGTTTATGTTGCTCTGTGAAGGAGGAACGAAAGATCCGCTGTTCAATTACTACCTGGGTTATTGGAGCTGCGGTAGCGGCGATGACGAGGCAGCCACGCAATACCTGGAACAAGGATACCAAAAAGACCCGGCGTATGTATTTCCCAACCGGCTCGAAGATATCGCCGTGTTGCAATTTGTAACAGACCGGCAGCCCCGTGACCACAAAGCACCGTATTACCTGGGCAACCTGTGGTATGATAAGCAGCAATACCAGGAGGCGATCGGTTGCTGGGAGCGGTCGGTTAAGATCTATGATGCATTCCCCACCGTGTACCGTAACCTGAGCATTGCCTGGTACAACAAAGGCGGAGAAACGTTTGGGCCGCTGGCCGCCATGGAAAAAGCCTTTGCGCTGAATGAGCAGGATGCGCGTATCCTGTTTGAGCTGGACCAATTGTATAAGAAACAGAATTACCCCGTTAAGAAACGGAAAGCGCTGCTCGACCGGCATACTGCGCTGCTGCCACAACGTGATGACCTGTTGCTGGAGTATATTACCCTGCTCAATATCACGGGCGACCATGCGGCGGCCGATGCATGGCTAAAGAAAAGGACCTTTCATCCCTGGGAAGGGGGAGAGGGTAAAGTGACGGGTCAATATCTTTTTACCCGGACGGCGCTGGCAAAAACAGCCCTGAATGCCGGCCAGGCCGCTGAAGCGTTGCAATACCTGGAGGAAGCATCGACCTATCCCGATAACCTGGGAGAAGGCAAACTGCCCAATACGCCGGAACAGGAACTGCATTACCTGAAAGGTGTCTGTTACGACCTGTTGGGTGACGCCCTCCAGGCACGCGGGTGTTGGGAGGCTGCCGCAAAAGGCCACCTTGCGCCCACCGATGCCATCTATTACAACGATACGCCACCCGATGCGATCTTTTACCAGGGACTTGCACTGTATAGATTGCAACGCGCCGGTGAAGCCAGGAAAAAATTCCGCGACCTGTTACAGTATGCACAGGAGCATATCGATGATACAGTCAGCATACATTATTTTGCCGTGTCGTTGCCCGACTTCATGATCTTTGAAGATGATGCCGACAAAAGGAACAAAGTACATTGCCACTACCTGCTATACCTCGGCTATGCGGGGTTGGGGAAGGCCGAAGAAGCCATGTCCCATTACAACGCGGCGATGGACCTGGATGGCAGCCATACCGGACTGCATAAAAATGCGCCCCTGATCAACCGGTCGCTGATCAACCTGGCCAAAGCAATCAAACAAGGAACTGAAAGCACTAAGCAATGAAAAAAGCCCTATTGAAATACGTTGCCTGCCTTTTATCGGCTATTGTCTTGCAAAGCACCGCCGGGTTCGCACAACAAGTGCTTTCCCTCGCGGGAAAGTGGACGGTGGCCCTCGATCCCGATAGCGCAGGGTACCGCGAAAACTGGTCGCTGAAGACATTTAACCAATCCATTCAATTGCCGGGCACGACCGATGAAGCCCACCTGGGCACCAAGACATCCGGGTCGGATTATGGTATCCTCACCCGGGCGTATAAATATGTTGGACCAGCCTGGTACCAACGCACCATCACCATTCCGGCAAGCTGGAAAAACAGGGCAGTGACCTTGTTCCTGGAGCGGGTGCTGTGGGAAAGCAAGGTCTATGTCGATGGAAAGGAAGTATCGGCCCAATCTCCTTTGTATGTACCACACCTGCACAACCTGGGTGTATTGACACCGGGCCGGCATACGCTCACCATCTGTGTCAACAACGAGCTGATCCACAACATCGGCGACAAAGGACATGGCTATACAGAGTATACCCAAAGCATCTGGAACGGCATAGTAGGACGACTGGAGCTGCGTAAGCAACCGCCTGTGGCCATTACCGGTGTGGCGCTTTATCCGGATGCAGCGGCCAGGCAACTGGCCCTGAAACTGTCTTTGCGCAATGTACTGCCGGCTGCTGCCAGTTGTGCGCTGGACATCACGCTGCGGGAAAAGCTAACGGGAAAACTGGTAAAGCAGATGACACAACAGCAGGCCACTTTATCCGGCAACCAGGCGATCGATGTGGTGATGAAAGATATCCCGGGTATCAAAACCTGGAACGAATTCAATCCTGCTTTGTATACGGTTACTGTACAGGCCCGCCAGGGGAATGAAGTGTCTACCTGGACCGAAACAACCGGGTTCCGTAAGGTATCCACGAATACGCACAAGGTACTCGTCAACGACAAAGTAACTTACCTGCGCGGCAACCTCGATTGCGTGCATTTTCCGCTGACGGGTTATCCTTCCTGTAAGCAGGAGGATTGGGAAGCGATCTTCAAAAAATACAAGGACTATGGTTTGAATACCGTACGGTTTCACTCCTGGTGTCCGCCCGAAGCGGCATTTGCCGCTGCCGATAAATTGGGCATCTATATCCAGGCTGAAATAATCTGGATAGACTGGTGGATGACCACGGCGCCGGAAGACCGTCCCGAGATGGATACCAAGGGTCATCCGGAAGGGCTCGGTAAAAATCCCAGCGCAGATGCGTTTGTGCAGGCGGAGATGAAAAGGATACTGGATGCTTACGGCAACCATCCTTCCTTCATGATGTTCTGCATCGGCAATGAGCTGGGCAATTCCGACTTTGATGTCATGGCGCAATGGATCGATAAAGCAAAGAAATATGATCCCCGCCGCTTGTATGCCGTGTCTACCGCCCGCAAGATCACCGGCGTGGATGATTACAGTGTCACCCACAATATTCCGAATGTAGGGGGCACCTACGGGCTCAGTTTGAACAAGACGGATGCCGGGCTGGAGAAGAACTACAGCCGGGCCACCCTGCCGATCATCGCGCATGAGGTGGGCCAGTTTCCCGTGTACCCCGAATGGAAGGAGATCGATAAATATACCGGGGTGTTGAAAGCGCGCAACCTGCAATTGTTCAGGGATACCGCTGCCATCCGTGGCCTGGAAAAGCAGGACCGCCAATTCCATGCAGCAAGCGGCGCGCTGCAAACACTGCTGTACAAGAACCTGATCGAAAATATTCAACTGGCACCGTCCAGTGCCGGGTACCAACTGCTCAGTATGCAGGACTACCAGGGGCAGGGTGAGGCGCTGGTGGGCTGGCTCGATGCGTTCTGGGGTGATAAAGGTATAGCGGTACCTAAAAAGGTACGCGAGTATGCCAATGCGGTAGTGCCGCTGATACGTACCAATAGTTTTACCTATACCACCAGCGATACGATCCACATCGGGCTGGCGATTGCCAACAATTACCAGGATGATATCCGGAAGCCGCTGGTGTGGGAAGTGGCAGACGAACAGGGGGTGGTGCTGAAAAGCGGTAAAGCGGCCGTACAGGCGTTTCCACAGGGTGTGGTCACGGAGGTGGGAAAGGTCGAGCTGCCTGGCAGCGCATTCCCGGCCAAAGCTGCGGTGTATACCTTCCGGCTACGCTTGGCTGATGGATCTTACGGCAATAGCTGGCAGTTCTATGTGGTGCCGCGGCACGCGCAGATCGATGCCGGTAAAGTACTGGTGACGGCGGAATGGAATGATGCCACCCAGGCAGTGCTGGACAAAGGCGGCAGCGTATTGCTGCTGGCCCATAAGCTGGGAACGATCGCCCAGACACATCCGATCAACTTTACCCCCCTGTTCTGGTCGACGAGCTTTTTTCCCGGCCAGAGCAATGAAACACTGGGATCTTATATTGTTGACAGCAGCGCGGCGTTCCGCCATTTTCCTACCCGCCATTTTACCGACTGGCAATGGTATGCCGTGTCGGGTGGTGGCCGCTATTTCAACCTGCAGGGCATGCCGCACGATTTCCGGCCACTGGTGCAGCCAATCTCGGATTTTCACATCAATAAAAAACTCGGCACGCTGTTCGAAACGAAAGTGGGCAATGGCAAGTTACTCGTGTGCGGGTACAACCTGCAGCAGCCAGACAACGCTTATGCGCAGCAACTTTATTACAGCTTGTTGCAATACATGAACAGTCCTGCCTTTGATCCGGCTTACCGGCTGCCGGAAGCGCCTTTGCGGCTGCTGGTCGCTAAAACGCCCGTGGCGGCGGCTGTGACCCTGTTGCCGGATGGGTTTGGCAACGCTTCGTTGTTTGTGAGGGCAGGGGCGCGGGCTTCGGCCGGCAAACCCGGTGCCTGGGAAGCGGGCAGCGACAGCGTGCTCCTGAATAGCCGGCAGTACAAGTATACAGTAACGGGCGCCAATGCCGTGCGGTCTGAAACCGCACAAGGATGGCGTGGCAGAAAGATGAAGATCGCTATCGAACCTCCGAGGGGCGTAAAGGGAACAATATACCTGCAATTGGGTAACCCGGGTAATGCGGCCGCCAGTGCGATCGTGACGCTCGACAACCGGGAGATCAACACCGGTGCTATCGAAAAAGGCGGTAAGTGGATCAAGGTGCTGCTGATGCGGGAGGATACCAATGACGGTAAAGTAGAACTGGAGATCATTGCTGACGGCAATAGTGCCATCGACATCAAAAGCCTTGTGATCGTCGAAGAAGAATAATACGACATAAGATGGAATCAATAAAGTATGCAGCAGGGCAGTATGGAAAAACTGCCCTGCTGGGATTGTTGTGCCTATGCCTCCATGCAGGATCCGCCAATGCGCAAACGCTCGACCTGCAAGGGCAGTGGACGGTTAAACTGGAGGGAGAAAGACAACTACCACAAAAGATCCAATTGCCCGGTACGCTGGATGATGCCGGTATCGGCGAGCCACTTAACGGGACGCCCCGTCTCAACATAGCGTCGCTGGCGCACCTGAGCAGGAAGACCAGTTTTGTCGGCAAAGCCTATTACACGCGGGAGGTAAGTATTCCTGCCGGGTGGCAGGGGAAATTGATCCTGCTGCAACTGGAGCGTGTGTTGTGGCGGTCGCGCGTTAACATCGATGGGGTGTGGGTAGACGAAACGGGAGAAAGCCTGGTGGCAGGTCACCGGTTTGATCTTACCGGTAAACTCCTTCCGGGGCGTAAACATACGCTCACCATCCTGATCGACAATGGCAATCAATATCCCGGGATCAATGTGTATGAACGAAAATACCCAGACCCGCGGAGCTATGAAATGGCCCATGCCTATACCAACCATACACAGGTAAAATGGAATGGTATACTTGGTCCGATCACGTTGCAGGCAAAAGCACCGGTGTACCTCGAAGATGTTTTCACAGAGCCGCTGGTCAATGAACGGCGGTTAAAGATCAGGTACACCCTCAACGGAACCAATCATCCGGTTGGCCGTATCACCAGTTATGTGACGGATGCGAAGGGGCGCCACCGCTGGAAACACACGGTGGTGACGACATTGCAGGGTTCTTTGGTGGAGGCAGTCATCGACTTCGACAAAAAGGCTGCCCCTTGGGATGCCATCGAACCAACAGTATACCACCTCGTTTCCATTCTGGAGACCAACCAGAGGCGTGATACGGCGATCACTTCATTTGGTATCCGCGACCTGCGTGTGCAGGACCGTGATCTGTACCTGAATGGTAACCGCCTGTTTATCCGTGGCAACCTGGAATGTGCCATTTTCCCACTGACGGGCTATCCGCCCACCGGCAAGGCTGCGTGGCGGGACCTGTATCTGACTGCCAGATCGTATGGGTTGAACAGCTTCCGGTTTCACAGCTGGTGTCCACCACGTGCAGCGTTTGAAGCGGCCGATGAAGCGGGGTTTTACCTGCAGGTGGAACTGCCACACTGGAACCTGGAGGTGGGCGCCGATACGGCCGCGTTTGCCTTTCTGCGGCGCGAGGCTTACCGCATCGTACAGCAATATGGCAATCACCCTTCTTTTATGTTCTTTTCGATGGGGAATGAATTGGAGGGAGACTTTAGCTTGCTCAATACGCTCGTACAGGAGTTAAAAACCATAGACAGGCGCCACCTGTATGCAACCACCTCTTTTACTTTTCAAAAAGATATTTCGGGCGTACCGCAGCCTGCCGATGATCTGTTGGTGACGCAGTGGACGAAAGATGGATGGGTGAGGGGACAAGGAGTCTTCAATAGCCAGCCGCCGGATTTTTCCAAAGACTTCAGCCAGGCGGCGGGTAAGGTGGGTATTCCCCTGATCTCGCACGAGGTCGGCCAGTATGCTGTGTATCCCGACCTCTCGGAGATCTCCCGCTATACGGGCAATCTTGTTCCCCATAACCTCATCGCCATTAAAAATGACCTGGAGCAGAAAGGGCGGTTGGGCATGGCAGGTGATTTTTTACGGGCTTCCGGCAAACTGGCTACACTACTCTACAAAGAGGAAATAGAACGTGCGTTAAAAACAAAAACATTTGATGGGTTCCAATTGCTGCAGGGTGTATTGGAAGGTCAGCACCGATAAGGGAGCATTGCTCGGGAAAGGTGCTTTTAACAAGGCCGATTACCCGGTAAGCAACTGCCTGCCGGTAGGTACTATCAACCTCCCGTTGCATACCCTATTATCGGCCACCAGGGTTGCAGTGGAGGTCGGCGTTAGTGGTACTCCCTACCGCAATAGTTGGAGTTGCTGGGTATATCCTGCAGCACCGGTGGCCGCCCCCAATGGCTTAATTGTTACAGACTCTTATCGTACCGCCATCGATGCGTTGCAAAACGGTGCAACGGTACTGTTGTCACCGGGTCTGAAGTCGCTGACCGGTGTCGAAGGCCGCTTTGTTCCTGTGTTCTGGAGCCCGGTGCATTTCCCGGATCAGCCCGGTACGATGGGGCAGCTGATCAAGGCGGATCACCCGGCTTTACGACAGTTCCCTACTGCCGATCATACGGACTGGCAGTGGTGGGACCTGGTTAAGCGAAGCAAGAGCTTACCCGTGGATAGCCTGCCCGACGAAGCGATCCTTGTACGGGTGATCGATAATTTTGTGACCAATAGAAACCTGGCGAATCTTTTCGAAGTACAGGTCGGAAAAGGTAAGTTGTTGTTCTCCGGCATCGACCTGCTGACGGATCAGGTCAACCGTCCTGTCGCTCGTCAATTGTACAATACCCTGGTCACCTACCTGCAATCGAAAGATTTTGATCCAAAGACGAAAGTGTCAGCAGAATGGATCTGGCAATTGATCAAAGAATAGATGCCCTGATTAAAAAGGCCCGCTAACGGGCGCCAATTAAGTAATAAATGGTCTGTCGTTTTTCTGTTGGATTAAATATGATGCGGCAATCAATCCTACTGATAGTACGAAAAAAGCCTGGATCCATTCCAGGCTTTTTTCGTAGGGTGCGGTAAGGGTCGGGTTTATGGTTCTACAGCAATATTCACGGTCCAGTCACGAACGGTACCGTCGGCCGAGGTCAATTGGTATACAAATTTACCTTTGGTAAAATCTGCAATGATGCCGGCGGCCGGTGCGCCATCGAGGGGGGTGATGAGCTTGGCATAATGCGAAAAACGGATGCCGATCTTCGAAAGGTCGGTGCCTTTCACCGCGACAATGTTCACGGTAAAGCCGGTCTTGTCGATCGTGTTCGATTTGGTGGCCACGGCCACGTTCTGGTAACCGGTAACGGGCTCTCCATATCCCAGGTTGTTGGTGACTTCGGTGTACCGGAATAGTACAGCTGCGGTGATGGTGGCGTTATCACCCCATACCGAGTCGTCGAACTTTACACGGGGTTTCATGCAGGAAATGGTGCTGAGACAAAGGATGCCGAGTAAGATTGCCACTATATTGAGTTTCATGCGATGTGTTTTTCCATTGTGAGTAAATGGGGTAGATGATTAATTCCACCCAGGGTTTTGTTGCAAGGTGATATTATTGGCCTGGTAAAGTTTGATCTGGTCGAGGGGTACAGCGCTCAGATAATCTCTGGTGGGTTCGATATACAAACCTCTTCCGCCGGCGCTGAAATCCACGATCTTGAACCAGGGGTTCATCCGGCCGTTGGCGAATGCGCTTACATTGCTGCCCGTTGTCAATTTAAATTCATCCTTTACATAGCCGTCTTTGCGGATCTGGCTCCACTGGCTTGCATCGGTGCCTTTGTCGAGCGTCACCTGTGCGGGTGTTCTGTTGAAGTAATCGAGCCATTCCTGGAGCAATGCGCCTTTGGGTTGGTAGCCATTGATCACATTATCGTAGACTGCCCAGCGCTTCAGGTCGTCGAGGCGGAATCCTTCGAGTGCAAATTCTACAGCCCGTTCTCTTCTGATCTCGTTGACGATCGGCGATTCGGCCAGATCGAACCCAAGATCTGAACGATAGGTGTCGCCGGTGCCTGTGGCGAGGCTCAGGGGTGACATGCCGACACGGTTGCGGATGACATTGATCGTTTTGTCGATATCGCCCTGGTTGATGGTGCCGAGGATAGCTTTCGCTTCTGCATAGGCCAGCAGGGCTTCTTCGTAGCGGATGAGGATATCATCCGTTTCACCTTTGGTAGCCTCTTGTGCAAGCACAGCGCCTTTGTAGTTTCGATAACCGGTAGATGTAAAACCGATGCTGGTATACGGTGCCTGTGAGGCGATGACGGGGAAACGGAAAGGGTCTCCATCGCCACCACGACCGGGCAGTTGATTCAGCGGCCCACGATCAGGTGTCCATACGGTTTGACGGAACCGGGGGTCCAGTGAGGTGCTCAGGTCATTGAGCCGGTCGGTGTAAGGGGCTTGCGGTATTCGGGCAGTACCGTCTTTCTTCAGGTACATGTCCACCAGGTGATCCGTGATCGAAGGGCCCGAGTCCAGAATCTTGAAGAAGAAGTTATGACTTAACGCGAGCTTGGCGGCATCATACACCTTGATCAGGAAGGCGCCGTCGATGTTGGAAGCATCTTTCTGGGCAAACAGCTGGTTGTAAGCGCTGGCCTTATCTCCGCCACCGAGGTAGATCTTCGCTCCTTGCTTTGCCATCAACGCTTCGACAGTGGGGGCGACCAGGTTCAGGAATTCACTACCGTTCTTGCCACTGACGGCAAATGCAGTGTTCTTTTTGCCATGGAAGTATTCCCAGGTACCTTCATACAGTGCAACCCTTGCTTTAAACGTCAAGGCAGCTTCTCTGTTGAGACGACCAGACGATGCTGCTTCTCCTTCTCCTTTCCACTGCAGTTTGGCAATGGCCGAGTCGAGATCGCTGATGATCTGGCGGGCTACCGCATCGCGACTGGCGCGCTGGGCAAACAGTTTGTCGGTGTCTTTATCGGTTAGTAATTCGGTGATCAACGGAACGCCGCCAAAATTTCTCAGCAAGTTGTAATAATCCCAGGCGCGGAAGAAATAACCTTCGCCGATATAATGGTTCGCGGCGGTCGTCTTTTCTGCATTCCTATAAGCATAAAACAGGAAGTAGTTGTCGTTGCGGACATAGGCATACCCATTGTTCCAGGAACTGTTGGTTTCGGCGGGTACCGAAGCCACCCCCCACCGGTACAGGTTGCTGGTAACGTTCGTTTGTACGATCATCATATCTGAGTTGGCATCGAGGGCCAGGTTGCTGTTGCCACCCGAGACCGTTCCTGTTCCGCTCTGGGTATTGTATTGCGGTGCCAGCCTTGAATAAAAGCCATTGACAAAGATCCTGAGATCGGAAGCTGAGCGAAAGAAATTGTCGGCATCAACGGACGATAAAGGTCTTTTGTCCAGGAAATCTTTTTTGCAGGAAGCGAGGGAAGCGGCGAGACAGCAGGCGCCCAGCATCATCTTCCAGCGGCTGTATTTATTGCGATTCATTGTTTGGTCTGATTAAATTGTTGAAGGAATAGGCTGGTATTAGAGATTGATATTTGCGCCGAAAGAATAGTAGCGCAGTGGAGGATATCCGTTAACGCCATTGGCCAGCAATTCAGGATCGTACTTGATATACGATTTGTTGTAAATGAAGCCGAGGTTGTCGCCGCTGGCATAGATATTCACTCTCTTCAATTTCAGTCGTTCGATCCATCTCGCAGGCAGATCGTATCCTATGGTCAGGTTCCTGACGCGCAGGTTGGCCAGGTTGAGCGAATACTTGTTGGTTGGTGTTGCATAGGCAGTATTGAAGGCAGGGAAGAAAGCGTTCGGTGTGCTGGGACTCCAGTAACCTAGTTTCGTGCTTTCTTCAAATGCCGGCGTGTAGAAATAGGCCAGGTCGGCACCAGCGCGGGTACCGAATACCCACTCACTACCATTGTACACGGTCCATTGCATCACGCCATCCAGCACGGCCGATACGGTAATACCATTCCAGGAAACGCTTGGCAGGATCGAATACGATTTGCGGGGATAGTTGAAGCCGTTGGTGATGACATCGCCTCTGCTGTACCAGTAACCACCATTGCCGGAATTGATATACCCATCACCATTGAGATCCTTGTATGTGATGTATCCGGGATAGTTGTAAGTGCCCGAAAGCGTTTTGCCATTCAGGTCGTTTTTGTTCTGCACGATGCCTGCAAAATCATAGACATAATTTTGTCCAAACAATTCACCCCGCGTCCAGGTGCCGGTAGTGCCGGTTTTGTTTTCGGCATACTGCGTTACGTAACCGATATAGTCGCTCATATTGAACCTGATCTCATAGGTCAATGGTTTTTTGCCCACTTTGATATGGTCGTTCCAGCCTACACTCAATTCCCAGCCCCGTGTTTCAGAGACCGAATTGTTCAGGGATGGTGCGGAGGTTCCGAGTGTTGCCGGCAATGGGTTGGGCGGACCAACCTGGTCTTTAACGGTACGCTGATACCACTCGTAGGTCAGCGTGAAGCGGCGGTTGAGGGCCGTGAGATCGAAGCCGAGGTTGATGACCGTTGGCTTGGCCCAGGTAAGGGTAGAACTGACCAGCCCCGGTGCTGTGGCGATATTGGAGTAGTTGCCCCCTAGTAAGGTGTTTTGACTTACGCCGAAGGCCAGGGTAGGCAGGTAGCTGTATACGCTGCCGCTGGAGGCTACGTCGCCGGAAGTAGACCAGGAAGCACGGGGTTTGAGCTCGGTGATCCAGTCCTTCAACGGCCAGAAGTTTTCCCTGGCGGCATTCCAGGCCACCGATACGGACGGGAAGGAGCCCCAGCGGGAGTCGGGCGAGAAGCGGGAGCTGGCATCGCGGCGACCTGCAAATTTGATCATATACTTTTCGGCGTAGTCGTAGGCCAGTACGCCGTAGTATCCCAGTACCGCCCACTCGTAGAGGTTGTCGTTGGTGAGCTGGTTGTTGGCAGCGCCGTTCAGGGCCTGTATAATGTCTTGTGAGAACAGGTCGGTACGGCTGCCGGTGAGTGATTTGTATTGGTATTCCTCGGCCTGCATGCCTGCCTGTGCCAGCAGGTTGTGCTTGCCGAAAGAACGCTGGTATTGGGCGCTGAAACGTGTCAGACCATAGCGTGAACCTACATCATTCTTACTGATGCCGCTTACGTTGGCCGACCGGTTGTTCTGTATCTTGGTGCCATTGGGCAATTCGGTATAAGCGATCTTGTCCACGCGTTGATAGTCAGCATCGCTGATACGCCAGGTATAATCTGCCCGCAGTTCGAGGTGCTTGAGTGGCCTGATGGTGGCGCCACCGGTTAGTACGATGTCATTGCGCTCATTGGTGTTAAGGCCACCTTCACCGAGGATACTGGATGCGCCCAGGATCCAGGAGTATGCATTGCCCGAGGGTACCCGCAATGGCGTTGCGAAGTATTGCATCATCGTCCCGAAGATGCTGGCATAATCGGAGATTGGGCCGCTCTGTGCATCGGACCCGGAAGCAGCCCGGTAGTTGGTGCCCTGGTTCTGCTGCCTTACATAGCTCAGGTCGGTTCTCAGCTCCAGCCAGTCATTGGCTTTGTAGGTGAGCCTCGTGTTCAGGTTGAAGCGCTTGTTGTAGTTGAAGTCGCCTTTCAACAGGCCATTGGTGTTGTTGTAGCCAAAGCTGGAAAAATATTGCAGCTTATCATTGCCACCGCTGAAGCCAAGGTTGTGTTGCTGGCTGACGGTTGAATTGTTGAAATAGGAGTCGTAAAGCTTATTGGTAGCGAAGGATTGTTCACGTGTCCAGTTCTTAAAACTCGCATCGGTGGTGGGGAACTGGCCATTTTCGATATACGATTGGGCTTTGTCTCCAAACTGTGCGCGCAGGTCATCGAATACGGGGTTGTTCCAGTCTTTTGCCAACCACGCTTCCATTCTTTTGATGGTGACAGCATCTACGCCATCTGTGCCGGTGCCGTTGGGCTGGCCATTGCGCTGGGCAATATTGATCCAACGCGCCCAATCCGGTGAATTGGGTTGGGTCGGGAATAAAACCATCTTGCCAATCTTTACATTGGTGGAATAGGTTACAGCCATTTTGCCCGATTTGCCACTCTTGGTTGTGATTAGCAGGATGCCATAAGGAGCGCGCGAGCCATAGATGGCGGTAGCGGCACCATCTTTCAGCAGCGAAATGCTTTCCACATCATTCGGGTTCACATCGGCTAAAGGGCGCTCGACGCCATCTATCAATATCAGTGGAGAACCCGTTGAATTCAGCGAGGTAAAACCGCGGATGTTAATGGAGGGACTGCTCTCGGGCGCTCCGCTTGGTACTCGGATATTGAGGCCGGGCGCCAGTCCGACCAGTCCGTCCGCCACGGTACGTGTAGGACGGTTGGCTATCTTTTCGACCGGTACAGCGTACACGGCGTCTGTGAGACTGGTCTTCTTCACTTTACCATAAGCGGTTACCACTACTTCGCCCATCTCGGTGTTGTTGGCCTCCAGCTGAATGGTGAAACTGGTACGGTTACCTACTTTCACTTCTTGGGGAATGTAACCCGCGTAAGAGAACACGAGCACGGCATCCGGACCGGTCACCGTCAATGTAAAGGAGCCGCTTGTGTTGGTTACGGTTCCGTTGGTCTTTCCTTTTTCCATCACGGATACACCGGTCAGCGGCTCTCCGCTTCGGGCGGTGACCGTACCTGCCACCGGCAGCTGCCGGCGGATAAGGTCAGTGGCTTGTGTGCGCAGGAAAAATACAGTCATCATAAGCAGCAATGCACAGCGTACAATGGAGGGCGGGGGGCTTGCATGCCTTTTACCCTGAAGCTTCGTAGGCATTTTTTTATTTGATTGGTTAAGAATACTGAGTTGCGCCGCGGTACGACATGGGTTATCCGTTCGGTCCAAAACCGTTCGTGCGCGGGTGCACGCTGCAGTGGTTACCAGCGTGGCTGGCCGTTCACTGCTTTTTCATGCAATAAGGTTTGTGCTATTTGCCGGGCCGGTACGTCCGGCGGCCGGTCTGTTTTCCGGTGGTCCTGAACCCTTTCTTTCTGCCTACTCGTTGCTCCGATCACGCAGGTGGGCTAACCCTGTTACCTGTTTTCCGACAGTGAATATAGGTTATTTTATATTTCCTGGTGCGAAAATAGTTTTCTTAATAGTAAATTAAGTTGTTGGGAGTTTACGTAATTATTAAGATTAAGGCAGGAGGGGTGTTGGTTGGTAAGGGAAGCTGCCTCAAAGGAGGTGATCCTGCCGGAAAACAAACAGCCGGATCCCGTTACTGTGGGTCCGGCTGTTTTATCTGTAAGTCGTTTCCTTATTTACGAAGGCGCTTCCTGGCTGATAGCTTATAGAACCGGATAAACGGCACGATATCCTTTCCCAATTGTAGCGGCTTTTGTTCATTGAAGCCGAGTTGCTCCGGCGATTGGCCCACCCATTCCGATTGTTTGGCCAACAGGGTGATGGTCATTTTTTTAGGATCGATGGTCAGAGTAGTGAACAGAGCCTCTTTATAGGGACAGGTGCGGGAGATCCAGGGATAGGCTTTGTGGATGTCGGGGGCATAACTGTCGTGGATGAAATTTTGCCCCACCCAGAAATAAGAGGCGGAATTGATGGTGAGATAGGGGACATCGTCCACATACTGCAATTGATCTACATGCGTATGGCCATTGATGGCCAGCACCACCCGGTGGCGTGCGGCGGTCAGCAATTGTTGAATGGCTGCAGCGTTGTCTACGGCCAGGTAGCCCACCAGTGGCTGGTGCGACACTACGATAATGGGTTCCGTGCCTTCCGATAGTTGCTGTTGCAGCCAGGTGGTTTGTGCCGGACCGATATAAGCTGGATAACCTCCTTTGTGGGCGGGAGAACCTTTCTCATTACCATTCAGGATGATAAAGCGAAACCCGTTAACGACCTGCGTATAATAAGGTGCGGACATACCCCATACGCTTACGCATTGTGCATGCGTAAAGCCACTGTCGGTATCGTGGTTGCCGATCACGTGCAGTCGCGTGGGGTGCGCCTGGTTGAACAGGTCGATGACGGGTTGGTTCTTAACAGTGGGGTAGGCAAAATCTCCCAACTGCATGATGGCGTCGGGGTTGGTCGTTTGCATGGCACCGACAAAGGCCTTCATCCGTTCCAGGCCATCGTGCATGACGTCCTGGTGAAGATCGGTGATGAGGCCAACCGACAGCCGTGGCTGCCGGCCTACCAGGGCTTGCGCCAATGCGGGCACTGCCAGGGAAAAGCCTGCTGCGGCAGCCTGGCGGATAAAACTTCTTCTATGCAGGTTGGAAGGGAGTTGCTGGTTCATCTGGGTGCTTACTGGTGATGGAAAGTCGTGTATTAGAAGCGATTAGGAAAGATAATGTTATTTCCTGTGTGGAAAGTTAATTTCCCATTAAGTCATAATTAGAATCTCTTGTAGGTTACTCGAAAAAGTCCAGTTCTGCGATGGCGACCTGCCGGCTATTACCCTCCAGTCCGGTGACGCGGATGCGTACATAACGCGCCGGGCGTTTTTGGGTGAAGGGGTAATACCGGGTAGTGGGATCATTGACGAGGTTGCCAAACACAAAATTGCCCGCTTCTTGCCAATGCTGTCCGTCGGTGCTGGTTTGCACGGTACCACTGCTCATCAGTCCGGCGCCGGAACGGGCAGGGGGCGTATAGGCAAATGCCGATAACTTGTATTCGCTGCCCAGGTCGATGGTGACGGAAGCATCCCCGTCGGCAGCCTGCCACCAGGTGTTGGGGTTGTCGTCGATCGCTGCCTGGCTTTTATGGGTAGCCGACTCGCTGCTCGTAGTGATGGTCCAGTTGGTTTTGAGCATACCCAGCTTTTGCGTGGCCAGCGGGCCGCGTTGTCCTTTCGTGAGCGCGACGGCCTTGATGTTGGCTTGTGCCGCCTGGAAGGGCTCGGTATAGCGCAACGCCTGTGCGCCCGGTTCCGATCCATCCAGCGTATACCGGATGTCCAGCTCGCTTTGCAGGTTCTTCGCTGCATTTTCACCGTGCGGTTTCCAGCCAAATGATTCGTTGAAGGGGACAATGCTGACCATGCCCTTGCTGTCGCGGGTGATCTGCAGCCGCGGTGGTCGGGCCTTGTAATAATGAGCGGTGATATTGCTGATGACCGGTGTATCCCTGTACTGTGTAAAGCGGATGCGGAATTTGGGGGAAGTGACGGTTGCAAACCGTAAGATCCTTTTATAGCCGATATTGGTGGCTGTGGCGATGGGTTGCCATTGATCATTTAACCAGGCATCGACCGTATGCGCTTCCACCCGTTCGCCATGGGTGTCGATGGCTTCCTGTAATACCAGCCGGTTGATAGTGACAGGCCGGGAATGGGTGATGATGATTTCCGGGTTGGCAGGGTTAAGTGTTGTAAAAGTGGTTGGTTGCCCGTCCAGCACCGCTGCTGGTCCGCGGGCACCTTTGAATAGGTTTACCTCATAGGTGGCGCGTATGCGCCTGCCTGTTTCCTCCAGGCAGGCTACGTCGGCCGGGGAGAACTTCCCGTCGCGGTTGGGTGGTATATTAAGCAGGAAGGTGGAGTTGCCGCCCACCGACCTTTCATAAATATCGAATACATCGTCGGCGCTGCGCACCTGCTGCGCTGTTTCGTCGCGGTAAAACCATCCTTCGCGAATGGACGTATTGGTCTCCGCTTGTTGATAATGCAGATAATTTGCCGTATACAGTTTGTCACGGCTGCCCAGGTCATCGGCCGTGAGGTCGCCAAAACTGGCCAGCGTATCGGGGTTGGCTGCATAAGGCATCACGTTGTATTCGGTAGGCCTTGTACGGCCGGCTTCATTGCCGCACCATCGTATGTCTTCCTTTCCAAAGATCACGGCCTGTGGCGCGAGTGTATGGATCAGTTTTCTCCAGGCCTGGTAATTATATTGTTGCCCGCCCTTGGTTTTGGGATGGGCACCGTCGAACCATACTTCGTGCACAGGCCCGTATTCTGTAAGCAGTTCGAAGAGCTGGTTCATGAAATATTCATTGTAGTCGTCCACGCTGGCCTGGAAGGTGGTCTTGTTGGCAAAAGGCCGACCGGGGACTGGCCGTGGGATGGTGCGTGTGGTGTAGGGGCTCAGGTTGCCATAGAGTCCGTTGGGCGATTCGATCTGGTACAGGTCGGCTGGTGACAGGTAGATGCCCACTTTCAAGCCAACCTTTGCACAGGAGTTGGTGAGCGCCCGCAATACATCCCCTTTGCCTTGCTGAAAACCGCTGGCCATGATGCCGTGTTGCGTATAGCGGCTTTGCCACAACACAAAACCATCGTGGTGTTTTACCGTCAGGATCACCATCTTCATGCCCGATGCTTTCATGGCCCGGCACCATTGATCGGTGTCGAGTTCCTTCAGGTCGAAGATGCGGGGATCTTCCTGGCCGTTGCCCCATTCCATACGGGTAAAAGTATTGGGCCCGAAATGGATAAAAGCGATAAACTCATTCCGCAGGGCTGCATATTGATTCGCCGTAGGTACAACGTGCGCTGCCTTGCGCACAATGTCTTCCTTCGTATCGGTAGCCTGTACAGCGATGGTATTGCGGTAGGCGGTGCCCTTATTGTTGGTTTGTGCCTGGGCCATGCCGGCTGTTAGAAGACCGGGCAGCAACATCGTTAGCAGTTGTTTCATATAATGGTGATTGGCGGCGCACCGGTCAATGCTGGTGCGCTATATAAGTATTGTCGATCGTTCCGTCTTCGTACAGGTTCAGGATGGCATAGCCTGGCGGTGTTTCCTGCAGGTAATAAGGACCGGCAGATTTTTCATCACCCTTGTCCCACCAATAACCGCTCATGGCCCCGTTGCACAGGTAGTGCACACCGTTGTACACACAGTTGTCGAGCAGGTGCTGGTGGCCACTGAGGCATACTTTTACTTTCTTACCGTGCTGGTAAAAAAGTTGTTTGAGCTCTTTATAATCCTTGTGCTGGCCGCCTCCCACAAAACTGCCGGTTACAGATAGGATGGGGTAGTGCGACATCAGGAGTACATGGTGATCGGCCGGCACTTTGTCCAGCTCAGCTTTCAGCCAGTTCATTTGTTCGGCATCGAGCGACACGCCGGGATTGTTGCCATCCAGCACGAGGAAGTGCCAGTTCTTTTTGGTGAAACTGTAGTATCGGTGTGGCATGCCGGTACGTTTTACTACATACGGGATGCCGTACATGGCATCTTCTTTATTGGGCGCCGCCCACCAGGGATCATGGTTGCCGATGCAGGTGTACATTTCATGATCACGCACCAGTGCCATGCATTCATCCCAGCTCTTCCATTGTTCCAGTACCCTTTCGCGCGTGATGTTGTTGTAGTCGGCCGCGTGGATAGAGTCGCCGGTATTGAGGAAGAAATCCACTTTATGCGTCAGTACTTCCTGCAGGCATTTCTTGAAGCGATCGGGCACGTTGGCTTCGGGGCGTATGTGTACATCGGTAATATGCGCAATGCGCAATGCCGGTTTCTTGCGCGCCATTGTTGCGTCGCTGCTATTGGCCTGCGCTGCGCCGGCAATGGCCAGCAGGGGCAGGCTGCCCAGGAATTTTCTTCTTTTCATGCTGTTGGTTTGTACCGTCAGTAAGGTAACTTAATCGAGTCGGATGCCCACGCGCAACGGTTTGCGCGAAACGGCATACTGGAATGCTTCGTTGATCTCTTCGAGCGGAAATTCTTTTTCCACGACTGCGGCAAAGGGATACTTCTCCCAGTTGCGCCGCAGGAAGTCGAATGCATTCTTGAAGTCGGTAAAATTGTAGTTGTGGATGCCTTTGATGGTGATCAGTTTTCGGATCACCTGTTCGGGATCTATCTGCAAGGGCCTGGTGTTGAATACCGCCCCGACCAGTACGGCGCAGCCGCCAATGCCCAGGCTTTCTATCCCAAATTCCATCGCATCGGGCGATCCGCTCATGTCGAAAACCACGTCGATGCCTTTACCGTTCGTGCGTTGTTGCAGCGCCTGCCGGGTTTGTGGCGTGTGCCCGTTCATGTTGAATACTTCATCGGCCCCGAAGCTCAGGGCTTCTTCCAGTCTTTTATCGGCGATATCTGCCGCAGCGATCCATTCCGCGCCTGCTTCGCGGCACATGGCCGCGCAGGTAATGCCCAGGTGTCCCATGCCCGTGATCAGTACGGTCTTGTCTTTCAGGTCGCCGGCCATGCGGAGGGCGCCGGCAACTGTCGAGATCGAGCAGTTGAGGGTAGCCGCAATAGGCAGCGGCAATGATTCGGGCAGCCGGATGATGCCGGTGTTGGCTTTCAGGATGCAGTACTCGGCCAGGCCGCCATGGAAAACTTCGTTGCCTTCCGCGCGCACATGTCCGTATTTATACAGGTCTTCTCCTTTCTGTGGTATGCCGCGCAGTGAATTGGGCGATTGGGGATTGCTGCTGAATACCGTCCAGGTAATGCGGTCGCCCGTTCCAATCTCCTTGCCGCGCAGGTCAAAGCCGGGATGGTTGGGATGCATGGCTACGATGCGGCCAACGATCTCATGGCCCAGCACAGTAGGGCAGGGCTCGTTGCGCAGACCGCAATACGTATGCAGGTCGCTGCCGCAGAGTGTCGTGTATTCATTCTTGACCAGTACTTCACCGGGCAGCAGGTCCCGGATACCGAATTGCTTGATCTCAAGCGGTGCGCCCGGTCCGTGAAAAAGTGCCAATTTTCCTTTGTCTGACTGTGTGTCTCCCATGCTATGGTGTGGGTTTGTTGGGTGATTGCTATTTGATCGCTTGTCGTAATAGTTGATTCATGGCTTCGGCGTACGCGTACATGCCCCGGTCGTTGGGGTGGGTGCCATCGACGGTGCCATCGGCATCGAGCCGGATCTTTGCTGCCCGCAGCAGATGAAGATGCCGTACCCCCTGCTTGCGCAAGGATCGGAAGGCGCGGTCGAGCAGGTAGTTGACACGCTGGTACCGCCGGTTCTGCAGGGTATCGAGTGTGAAGGCGGCCGAGCCGCCGGCATGCTCTACGAGTACGATGGGCGTTTGTGGATGGCTGTTGCGTAGTGTCTTTACGGCCGTGTCGATCCTGCGGAGCAATTCCTCATCGGGGTACAGTTGCTCGTCGTACAGGTTGGGCAGGCAGTCGAGCACATAGGCGGCAGCCGGTACTTCATGCATGAGCTGCAACAGGGCCGGTTCCAGGCGCCCATTACCCGAAAAACCCAGGTTGATCAGTGGCCGGTCGAGCAGTCTGCCCAGTATATTTGTCCACGCCAGTCCTGCCCGGCTCGCGCAAGCGCCCTGTAATATCGAGGTGCCGTAGAGTACTACCGGGGCTTCCATGGCCGGATGCAGCACTTCAAAGTTGTTGGTGGTGGCTACGCCGATGCTGAGCCATTGCGGGGCATTGTATAGTGGCAGGTACAGACGGTAAATGGCCTGCGGGGTCGCTGCCAGTTGCTGAAAGCGGTATACGACAGTGTCTGCAAAGCTGTATTTGCCTTTGGCCCAGCGCCAGGGGCCGTTAGCTTCCTGCGCATAAAGGTCTACACCAGCTATACCGGTCAGGGGCATGTGTTCAAAGCGGGTATTGCCTGCCAGTGTATAGCGTACCGTGATCTCTGTGGCATCGGTCCGGAATTCGAGGTAAAGACCGGCGCTGTTCTGGCTCAGCCTCCATACTTCCCGCCGCACCCGGGGATTGGCGCTGACGGGCAAACGTCCATAATGACCATTCCCGCCGGCCGCAGGCAGGCGTCCGCCTATAACGGCGGCCGGGTCGCGTAAGGGCTGCCACCACTGTAGGCTATCGACGCGTTGGGCGCTGCTGTACAGGGCCATCAGTACATACAGGCAACTCAGGCTATATGATCTCATACAATGATTTATTTCAGGGCATCGGTTACGGGCCGGCCGATCCAAACTTGCGGTGGCGTAAGGCCGAGCAGTTTGGCCAGGGTTGCGGCTGTGTCGAAGGTCATGATGCTGGCGGTTACTTCGTGGTTGGTTTTGATTCGAGGACCTTTGATGATCCAGGGTATCTGCATCTCATTCATCGAAATAGAGCCGTGTCCTTTGTTAACGCCGCCATGATCGGCGGAAAACAATACCACGGTATTCTTTTCCATGCCGGCATCGGTGATCGCCTGCAGGATCTCGCCGATATGGGTATCGGTGCGCTCGATCGCGGCATAATATTCCGGCGTATGGTGGCCCACATTATGTCCTACGCTGTCTACATCGTGCAGGTGCACGAACAGAAAGGTTGGTTGGCTGGTCTTTATATAATCAACGGCTGCTTTGGTGACGGCGATGTCGCCATTCGCGTTCAGGTCCTTGTTGACGGCTGCCTTGGGAAACAGGTAGCCGATGCCATCCCACTCGTAAATGACACCGATCTCGCTGTTGGGTTTGGCTTTCCGCAGCAGTGCGTACAAAGTGGGGAACATGCCATACTCGTCGAGTACACGGGCGGGCATATCTGGTTTCTTGCTGCCCCAGGTGGTATAGCCATGCAGTTCGGGGCCTGCTCCCATCACCATCGAGGCCCAGTTGGCGGCGCTGGACGAAGGCAGTACCGTGCGGGTTTGCAGCGACCAGGAGCCCTGCTCCATCATTTTCCGCAAATTGGGCACTTTGGTATTGTTAAAGGCATAGGCGCCAAAGCCGTCGCTGCCGATCAGGATGACATGTTTTACCGGTTGGGCCTGGGCTCGAGCAGCTAGCATCGACAGCAGTATCAATAGCCTTGTCAACTTCATGAATGTGCTTTTAGCAGGTGAATGAAAGTTGCTAAGCTACTAATATTTCTTTATTGGAAAGTTAATTTCTTACACAGAAACTATTTGCCCTGGTCGGTAAACAGGTACAAGACCAACAGGCGGACCGTCGCGTTGGAATTGTTGACGGGTACGTGGGCGATGTTGCCGTCGAAAAAGAGGGCGTCGCCTGCGGTCATGTGGAAGGTTTTATCTTCCAGCTGGTACAGCAGGTTGCCGTCGATTACATAAATGAACTCGTAGGCGGAGGTGGTGACGAGCGAGCGTTGCGAGCCGGGCTGCAGCGTAAGCAGAGAGATCTGGAAAGCTCCGCCTTCAAAATTGTATTCCAGGATGGACTGGTATTGGTAGCCTACAGCGCCTTCCTCCTTTTCGTAGCTGGTAAAGCCATCCTTGGGCAAGAAGAAATAGCCGGGGAAATCATTCTCGGTACTGAGCTGGGCAAAGAATACATCGGGTTTGATGCCCAGTTTCTGGATAATGGTGAACAGGGTGGGGATCGTGGGCACCATGCGGCCATTCTCTATCTTAGACAGCATGGCGGATTTGATACCGGTAAGGGTCGAAAGGTCCAGTAATTTGAGGTCTTTTTCTTTCCGGTACTTCCGTACGAGGCCACCGATCTTATAATATTCCAACTGACCCTGGTTGGCTGACTCCTGTTTCATGCTGTAATTTAATAATTACTTAAAGAATAGATCTTTAATATTTACTAAAAAGAAAAATAATTTCGCCATCGGAAATATTAAACTACTATTTTTATACCTTGTTCCGGCGAATGGAAACTGCATTTGCGGCGGCAAGATACCTGAAAAATGATGAGCACACAAAATGGCAACGGCGCCGGTAAAGCCGGCGGCAAGTTTGGTCAACAGCAATGGAAGATGTTGTTGCTCACCATGTTTTGTTATCTCTTCTTTTATACGGGGCGTCACAATTTTGGCTGGGCGGCCAAGCACCTCGCTGCTACCTTGCATATCTCTTATGAAAAGATCGGGTGGGTGAGTTTCGCCATGCTGATCGGGTATGCCGCCGGGCAATTGATCAACGGCAACCTGGCGGATCGTTTCAGTCCCAAACACATGATCGCGGCCGGTGGCCTGCTGTCGGTAGTGGCGAATGTATTGATCAGTTTTTCCAGTTCCTTTACGGTGATCCTGGTGTTGTGGACCCTGAATGGTTATTTCCAGTCCATGGCCTGGGCATCGGGCAGCCGCATCATTTCCAACTGGTGGCAGGATAAGCGCCGGGGCATGGCTTTTGGCATGTACACGATGGCGGCGGGCTGTTCTTCTGTGATCACCTACCTGTTCTCCATCCTGCTGGTGCATGAAAGCTGGCGTAATGTTTTTCGTATACCGGTATTGTTTCTTGCGGTGGCGGTCGTCATCTTCTTCCTGTTCGTACGTAACGCACCGGAAGATACGGATGCAGGAGCGGTGGCCACGGAACGTCCGAACTGGCTGGAAGCTTATAAGGCTGTGTTTTCCAATAAACGTTTTTTGATCGTATGCCTGGCGCTGGGCTTTCAAAGCATGGCACGGTATGCCCTTATTTTTTGGGTGCCGCTGTACTTTATGAGCAAGGAGGTGCAGCGCGGTATGGGTGATGTCTGGATCTCGCTGTTGCTGCCGATCGGTATGGCCACCGGTGCTTTATCCTTTGGTTTTATTTCGGATAGATTATTCAATGCCAACCGGGTGAAGTCAATAGCGCTGGGCATGAGCTTGTGTTGCGTGGTATCCCTGCTGTTGTACTGGCTCCCGGTGCACAGTGGATGGTTGGTGGGCGTTTTCGTGTTCTGTGCCGGTTTTTTTTCTTACGGACCGCAAGCCAACTTCTGGCCACTGTCGCCCGAATTGCTGGGGCATGCGTATGTAGGTACGGGTATCGGCATCATGAATATGTGCGCTTACCTGTTTGCTGCGATCGGTGAGCCGCTGATGGGACACCTGATCGACCGTACCGGCAGCAAATCGGTCATCTTCCTCACCGTAGCCTTCATCGCGCTGTTGAGTGCCATCAGTATCCTGTTGACGACCCTCGTTAAGAAGCATACCGGGGGAAAGGTTGTTACACTCCATTCACTATCATCTATAAAAAGTTCTGTATGATCCAATTGGCTGTTTTTGATATGGCGGGTACCACCGTCAATGAAGATAACCTGGTGTATAAAACATTGCGTGAGGCCATCAATGAGGCCGGGTACCAGTTTACACTCGACCAGGTACTGGCAGCTGGAGCAGGCCAGGAGAAACTGCAGGCCATTAAAAGTGTACTGGCGCTGGAGGGGGTGCAGGACGATGCACTGGCGGCTTCCATCTTTCAAAAATTCCTCGTCATGCTCGATGTTGCATACTCCACACAACCGATCACCGAGCAGGTAAATGCCACCGTGCTATTTCATAAACTGCGCGAGCAGGGCATCAAGGTCGTGATGAATACCGGCTATAACCGCCCAACTGCTGAAGCACTGATCCAAAAGATCGGTTGGAGGCAGGGGGTGGATTTTGACGGACTGGTAACGGCATCCGATGTGGCGCAGAACAGGCCGCAGCCAGACATGATCCTGCGCGCGATGCAGCAACAGGGCATTGCTGATGGCAAAAGTGTATTGAAAGTGGGTGATTCCATCATCGACATTGAAGAGGGGCGTAATGCGGGTTGCCGGTACAGCATAGGCATTACCACCGGCGCACATACCTATGATCAATTACACAGCGCGGGTCCCGATTTTATCATCGACAACCTGATCGAATTGTTGCCGATCGTGCGGGGTGAATTGTAGTAGGGCCACTTTTAGCTGAAGCGGAATAGCACCTGCCGGCGGTAGTTTTGGTAACGAGAACTCATTCGGTGATCACCGGGATTGATTTGTAGGGTAGTGTTTCGTTTATATACTTTTATTTCGACCCTTTTCGCTGTATATCCGCCGCCAGTTGTATGGCCTTGTGAATGCGCAGATAAGTGCCGCAGCGACAGATATTGCCTTCCATGGCACTGTTGATGTCTTTGTCTGTCGGGTTCTTGTTCTCGCGAAGCAATACGGCCGCCGACATGATCTGGCCGGCCTGACAGTAGCCGCATTGCGATACATCCAGTTCGAGCCAGGCTTGCTGCAGCGGATGATCGTTGTTGTCCGACAATCCTTCGATGGTCACTACTTCTTTGCCTGCGGCCCTGCTCACCCTCGTGACACACGAACGCACCGCTTCTCCGTTGAGGTGTACTACACAGGCGCCACACTGAGCCATGCCGCAACCGTATTTGGTGCCTACCAGACCGATCACATCCCGGAGTGCCCATAATAAGGGCGTTTCGGGGTCTATATCGAGGTTGTATACTTTTTTATTGATCGTTAACTTGAGCATGGTAGATAGTTGATGGGTTCGTTTGGCTAAAAGGGTTTCTTGTTGTTGGTGACGGTGCCCGACTGCAGTGGGTTGTTGAGGTAGGGCTGGTTATAGTGCCTTTTTTTGTTGAGCTTGTACAAGGCATTGGCCACAGCCCCGAATACAGGAGGAAAGGGAGGCTCACCGAGGCCGGTCGGATCGATGTCATTTTGTACAAAATGCACTTCTATTTTTGCTGGTGCTTCACTGTGCCGGATCATCCGGTAATTGTGAAAATTGCTTTGTTCGGCGGCGCCATCTTTGTGGCTGAGCTTGCCATAAAAGGCATTGCCGATGCCGTCGATCACTGCGCCTTCAACCATGTTGGTGGCGGCATCGGGATTGATCACAATGCCACAGTCGATGGCACTGTACACTCTTTCTACATAGGGGCGGTTATTGCGCATCACGATGTCAACTACATGAGCTGCATAGGAGTTGTGGCAGAAATAGGCGGCCACACCACGGTTATATTTGTTGTTTTCCGGTTTGCCCCAGCCTGACTTCTCTTTCACCAGTTTCAATATGCCTGTATACCTGTCTACGTCGTATTCGTTGTTCCTGCCCACTGGTTTTTCTTTAACTTTCTGCAGCAACTCCAGCCGGAAATCGATGGGGTCTTTGCCCATGGCTTCTGCCAATTCGTCGAGAAAGGATTGTTCAGCTGCTGCATTGAAGTTGGACCGTGGCGCCCGGAATGCTCCAATGGTAATATTGGATGGGATCTGCCAGCCTTCTGCCAGGTAATTGTCGACAGCGCCTGCCGGGAACCGGTTAGCATGTATGGCATGTTCGGGAATGCCACCACCCTTCACATGAAAGGCAATCAGCTTCTTATTGGCATCGAGTGCGGCGCGGTAAGTTGCCGTGTACATGGGCCGGTAGATGCCATAGGTCATATCATCTTCGCGGGTATAGATCAGTTTAACGGGTGCCTGCACTTTTTTAGCGATCAGCGCTACTTCGTACAAGTAGTGGCCATAAGCACGGCGACCAAAACCGCCACCCATACGCGTCATTTGTATTTCTATCTTTTCGGCGGGTAATTGCAGTAGTTTCGCCAGCGTTGGTTCGCTCCAGCCAGGAGCCTGTAAGGGACCGGCCAGCAAGGCTTTTTCTGCCGTTACATGTGCGAAGAAGTTCATTGGTTCCATACAGTTGTGGGCCAGGAAGGGAGCGTTGTAGGTGCGTTCGATGATCTGGGCGGCGTTCTTAAAGGCCGTTTCGGGATCACCGTCTTTGCGCAATTGCTGGGCGGGCTTTTGGGCGTATTCTTCCATTTTTGCCAGCTGGGCAGTCGTGCTTTCCAAAGCCCCGGGCACAGTCACTTCTCTTTTGGTACCGCGGCCTCCAAAGGTATCTTTCGTATCACCAGCAGGTACCCAGTCTACAATAAGTTTTTTGCGGGCATTCATCACTTCCCAGGTCGTATTGCCGACAACGACCAACAGGTCGTTGAAGCTGCGGGTATCGAATCCGCCTTGTTCAAACCCTTCTTCGTATAATTTGAGCGTGAAAACATCTTTAATACCCGGCATTTTCAGGGTTTGTGTTGCATCAAACGATTTCAACTTCATGCCGAATGCCGGTGGATGCTGTATCATGGCGATCAGCATGCCATCTACTTTGTAGTCGATACCGAAGAGTGGCTGGCCGGAGACAATCTTAATGCCCTCCACATTTTTCTGCGAGTTGCGTACGACTTTGAAATCTTTCGGTGCTTTCAGCTTCATGCCTTTGGGCACGGGTAGCGTAGCGGCTTTGGAGGCAAAGCTGCCATATGTGCCGGACTTGCCCGTTTTTTCATGGTAGATGATCGCTGCCCTGGTTGTCAGCTCTTCGATGGGCACACTCCAGGATTCAGCGGCGGCTTGTAACAACATTTGCCGGGCCGCGGCCCCTGCCTCGCGTAGCGGACGCCAATACATGCGCACGGAATTGCTGCCCCCGGTAAATTGGGCGCCCAATTTGGTGCTGTCATGAGGCCCCATTTCCACCACGATCTTTTTCCAGTCGGCCTCCAGTTCTTCCGCCACCATCATGGGGAGGGAGGTCATCACATTCTGGCCGAATTCCGGGTTGGGGTTGAGTATAGTGATGCTGTTGTCGGGATAGATCCTGACGTAGCCGGTCAGTTCATTCCACGCTTCTGGCGCGACAGGATGGTGCGGGGTATTGGCTTGCCCGGCCTTCGGTAGCCACGAAAAACTAATCATCAGCCCGCCACCTGCGAGTAAAGAAGACTTTAAAAAAGAACGCCTGCTATGGGTGGTCCTGGTTTGTTCCATCTTACAAGGTTGTTGTTGTGGGTAATGGTTACCGCGTGGGTAATCCTGTGCGTAATTTACTGGTATTTGCTGATGGACCGCTTATATACATTACTGATCGTCTTACCAATATTACTGATCTGCGGATTATTGGACAAACGATGAAATTTATTATTGTACCAATCTTATTTTCTTTAACCAGCCGGTGACTGCTTTTTCTGCCGCGACGCCTTTTTCGTTTCGAATCACCAGCAGTTTGTCATCTCGTTCCGATCCACCTTCCAGGGAGAAGCCATCCAATACGGTGCTACCGGGACATAGTTGCTTTATCGTTTCAAAACTGCTGCCAACGCCATAGCCTCCATTGGTGTTGAAAGGGATCACCGTTTTGCCGTTGAGATCGTATTGGTGCAGAAAGCTTTTCATCGGAGGGGGCAATTTCATGCCCCAGGTCGGGAAACCCAGGAATACCACCTCATAGGTCTGCAGACTGTCGATGGTGGTTTTGAGGGGCGGAAGAAAGCCGGTCTCGTTTTCATGGGCAACCTGTTGTACGGTCGCCTGGTAGTTGGCAGGATAGGGTTGTTGCGTTTCCAACGCCACCAAATGGCCGCCTACCTGTTTTTGAATGATGGCTGCTATGGCTTTGGTATTGCCGGTGCGCGACAGGTACACGATGAGCGTCTTTTTAGGTAGCTTGTTAGCCGAAGACTGTCCGTTGGAACATCCGGAAAGCATGCAGATGAAGACGAGTAATAGCAAGCCGGGCTTGATGGTGTTTGTCATAGTGGATCCTTATTTAAAGTGTCAATCCAATTTTTTCTCCCGCAGCCAGGTAGACAGCAGGTCGGCGATTTGAACGTTGTTGAGATCTGCAAACGGAAAATGTGTATTGCCATGAATACCGATCTCGGGCAGGTGCACAAGGGTAACATCTCCGCCGTATTTATTGACCACGTCACGCCATTGTCGCGCTACCTGCAGGAATACGCGCCATTGTTCCTGACCGGGGTTCTCGCTCGGGCTGTCAGGAATGTTGTCACCATAGTAGATCACGATGGGAATCTTCGTTAGTTTTTTGAATTCCTGCACCGGTACGGTAGGTGGCACGATCGTACGGCCGCGGAGGACGATGGCTGCGGGTGTTTCTCCTTCGGGAAACAGGTAATCGCCACCAGGCTCATAAGCAACGATGGCTTTTACATTCGGATTCCTCAAAGCGGTACGCCAACCTGGCCCGCCGCTTTGTGAGTGTGTGACCAAAATGCCGGCGCCAATACTGTCGAATATCGCCGATACCGCCCTGATATTTACGTCTGCGTTGTAGGGGCCGATGTTTGGTGCTCCCTGGCGAAAGAATTGGTTCAGTGCGCCTGGGTTGTTGGAAAATTGTACGCCTGGGTAAAACTGCGGCCATACGCCAAACCGGAATATGCCAAACCACAATTGATCATCCGGTGTGGGGATGAGGTTGATGGGTTCGGTGCTGCGGCCACCATGGCCACGTCGGGGTTGGTCGAGCAGGTAAACCGGAAACCTGCGACGTAGGAATAGGGTTTGAAAACCTTCCCGACCATCCGGCGTCGTTTCCCAGGTTTTGGTAAACTGGCCATGGCCATGCCAAAAGACCAGGGGCAGCTTGCGTCGATTGGCTGGCACCTGGTAAAATACATAAGCATGATCGCCATGTAAGGTTTGACCTTCCGTAGGTGGATCTACGGGCTGGTAAGCCCCATGTTTGATGGGGTCGAATATACCCGGCTGAGTCGTCAAGGCACCTCCTGCGGCAAAACTTCCTTGCCTGTCAATGACAAGTGGTCCACTGGTACTTTGTTTTGCGGTGTTGCAGGATGTTATCGTTGCGGCGATCACAAAGCCAGCCAGCCATTTGGTCTTATGATACAGAAGTTCATTTTTCATCTTTTTGATTTTCGTTATTGACCCATTAATCGCGTGAAGGACAGTGACCCCATTTTCCAGGCGTTGCCTTCCGCGATGTACACTTCTGTCACCATGAATGGATTCGTTACTTCATTGCCGCCTACTACTGCCAGCAATCGAATGCGCGTGAGTACGATGGCTGTATTGCCGATCAATTGGGCAGTCGTTTCAAATATGTCAGCCTGTTTGTAGTGTATGCCCCCACTTTTGATGACGTCCAGTTCGCGGTCTTTGCCCCAGCTGCCTCCCATGTGTACAAAGACCGATTTGTCGTGAAATAATGACTTTAGTGTATCCACCTTCTTGTCCGCCATCCATTTCCATTTTTCTTTGGAGAGTGCAATGATGCCCTGCTCCTTATTGCTGTCGTTGAGGAGGATACCGGTGGCAGTCACCGCCTGTGCGCTTGAGGAGACCGGAATAACGGTGATGAAAGAAAGGCCGACGATGAGATTGATGATAATTTTACTGTAGATCATGCGGAGTATATTTTATGTGTTGGATGTTTTCATTGCTGGTCATATTCTTGTTCATTAACGGCATCCAGCCATTCGGTGTCTCCTTTTTCCCGGCCTGTTATGGCAACCTGCACAAACCCACTGTCTTTGCTGGCGCCATGCCAGTGCGGAATATTGGGCGGGCATTTCACGGTCTCACCTTTGCGTATAAGTTTTTTGGGACCACCTTTTTCCTGGTAATAGCCCACGCCGTCGAGGGCGAGTATGATCTGCCCGGCAGGATGGCTGTGCCATTTTGTTCTGGCGCGGGGTTCGAAGGTGACACTGCCAACAGCAACCTGGTTCACACTATCGGCTGCTACGAGGGAATTCAACCAAACGTTTCCGGTAAAGTTGTCGTTGGTGATCTTCCCCCCTTTCGCAAAAACGGGTTCTTGCGCAGGTTGCGGAGATACTGCCTGCTGGTTACAGGAAAACGAAATCATGCCGGACAGCAGGCATATTCTCAGCGTTTTATAATGCTTCATGGTGTTTATAGGTTTTGTTGATAGAAGGTTTTCAACTTATTAACCGCTTGCGATACATATTCGGGCTTCCAATAGGTCTGTATATGGGTAGCGCCATCGATCAAGAACAATTCCTTGCTTTTGGCATTGGAAGCTTTCGCAAATGCTTCATCGGTCATATACTTTGTATCTGCCTTGCTGCCGGCCATCATCAACAGGGGCTGATCGATCAGGTCCATGTTGGCGGCCGCATCCCAGTTCATCAAATCGAGCAGGCTGCTCATGGTATACAGGAAGGTAGAGTTGGGGTGGGCATGTGTTCTATAATAATATTCATAACCCTCACGGTACAGGTCGGTGGTGGTTTTGGCGATCTCTTCATCCGTAATACTTGCCATACCGGCATAGATGATCTCACCGCCTGCCGCTTGCTGCGCACGGGCTTCAGAAGCTTTTTGCAGGCGTTCCTGGATAGTCGCTAATTGGGAGTTCTGAAAGCCATTTCTTCTTACTTCACCGGAGTTGAACATGCTAAGTGTAGCCACCGCTTTAAACCGCTTGTCAGTTTGCACTGCTTTCAAAGTATAGCCGCCGCCGCCACAAATTCCCAATACGCCTAAGCGGTTAGCATCGACCCCTGAGTATCGGGTGATATAGTCTGCCATGCCGTGAATGTCTTCCGTGCGGTAAGCGGGATTGTCCGTATGGCGTGGCTGGCCGCCACTAGCGCCCTGGTAGGCAGCGTCGGCAGCGATCGTTATATACCCCAATTCAGCCAGTCGCTGCGCATACAGTCCGGCCGTTTGTTCTTTGATTCCGCCGTTGGGGTGGGCAACTACTACGGCCGGGTATTTCCTCGTGGCATTAAACCCCGCGGGTGTATATACATTCGCTGCGATATCGATCCCATTGAGTTGATAGGTTACTGCGTTAATATTTACTTTTCCTTTTTCGTTACGCGTGATGGCGCCTTTGTATACCAACGAATATGGATTCTTGTGCGGTGATTTTTGAGCACCTTGTGCTTCCACCTCCTGTAAGCTCGTTATGGATAAAACAGACGATAAGACTATTGATAAGTTTTTCATACTTGTATTTTTTGATTGTGCAGGCCTGGTGTTTACCTGGCCTTGTCTTTTAGGACTGCTTCCAGCACTGCTTGTGCACTGCTGGCTGCATCACTTCCCACGGTGGAGCCAATGAAGCCGATGAATTCCTGCAACTGGGCAGGCGTGATGCCGACGTTGAGGCAGATGTTGAAGTGGCTGTTCAACATGGGTTCAACTCCTCCGATACTGCTCAACACGGATATGGTCACCAGTTCACGTTCGGCATGACTGAGTACATCACGTTCGAACAGGTCGGCGAACAGGTGTTCTTTCAGGAATACATCTATGGCGGGTGCAAAGGCACCGTAACCTGTTGTTGGTCGGTTTTGCGGCGCGCCCGTCAACTGAGTCAGCAACTTCCTGCCACGTTCGTATTTGCTGCTGGTATCGCTGATGGGCGATGCCGTGCGTCCGGGTTCGTCGGTGATCCCTTTTGCCTTGCGTTCTTCCAGTACGGTCATCAATGTTTGCAGCCCGCGGATGCTTCTGGGAAAGCCGCAATAAGCATACAAATGCACGATCGCTTCTTTCGCCTGGTTGATCGTAAGACCACTGTCTAATCCCGCTGATAGCACCTGTTTGAGACGGGGGAGATCACCTTGGGCAGTCTCCGCGCCGACGGCGATGAGGTGGCGTTGCAAGGGCGTTAATGTAGTTTGAACCTTGCTGTTGTTTTGTGCGGTGAGGTTGCCTGCCGTTGCAATGCCGAGCAGCAGTATCGCTGTGAACTTTATGATCTGTGCCTTCATAGGTTTCATTTGATGATTTTTTCCGCCTGGTGGGTGTCCTGTCACTACTTAGCGAGTTTCCTTTCTCCCAACCATTTTACCATTGCCGGGTCGCGGTGGTCGAAGAAACTGCTGGCGTTGGTGTCCAGGGTTTTGATGGCTTCCATGTCGGCCTTGGACAGCTCGAAGTCGAAGATGTTGAAATTCTCTGCCATCCTTTCTTTGCGCACTGATTTGGGAATAGCTATAATGCCACGTTGGTGGAGCCAGCGCAGCACAACCTGTGCTACAGATTTTCCATATTTTCTGCCGATGGACATAAGCCGTTCATTCTTAAACAGGTTGTTCTTGCCTTCTGCAAAGGGGCCCCAGGATTCGATCTGGACTTTGTTGTCCTTCATGAACTGGTGTGAAGCCGCCTGTTGGTGAAAGGGGTGTGTTTCTACCTGGTTGACGGCAGGAACGATTTCATTGTGGATGATCAGGTCCATGAGCCTGTCTGGCTGAAAGTTGCTGACACCGATCGCTTTGATCTTTCCTTCCCGGTATAGTTCTTCCATGATTCTCCATTCACCATATACGTCGCCAAAAGGCTGGTGTATCAGGTACAGGTCGATATAATCCAACTGCAGTTTGTTCAGGGATTGTTCAAAGGCATTTCTGGTACTTTCGTATCCGTCGGACTGGATCCACAATTTGGTCGTTATAAATAGGTCTTCCCGCCGAATGCCGCTGCGTTTGATTGCCCGGCCAATAGCTTCTTCGTTTTCATAGGAAGCTGCTGTATCGATCAACCGGTAACCGGTTTCAATGGCATCTAATACGCTTTTTTCACATTCGGCCAGGTCATTTACCTGGAACACGCCAAAGCCCAGTAGGGGCATTTCAACACCGTTATTGAGGCTCACTGTATTCATGGTATCTCTTTTTTGTAATGCAAAGGTCCTACTGATCGGGCTGGGGTGTGGTATCCCGATTACAGGTTTATTTACCAATGCTACTGATAGGGTTACCTAGCCTGTCGCCGGCTACGTGGTGCTGCTTTCTCGGTGACATCTATGCGTGCTTTTATAGGGTCGGGTATGCCGGCAGCCGATCCGTTTTGCTGAAACTCAAGGATCTTATTCTCCCTCGAATCATAACGCGGCCATGCTGGTAGGCCTGGTCCATTGGGGTTGCCTGTTTTCGCAAAGTTGACCCAATACTGGTTAGCAGTGCGCGCCACGGAATGATCCTTTGCAGTAGGGGTACTTCTACGGTTGGAGTCAAGGGTATTGAATACAAAGGATATCTCAGCGCCATGCGGTACGCCATTGGCCATCCAACGGTGCGCCGAGTCGGGTATATAGGAAAAGCGGTACACGTAAGTGCGGGCGCCGTTGGCGGCGAAAGCGCGGGCCGTGAACCGGGCAGGCTCGGCTTGCACGCGATCGGTGCCTGCCAACACCAGCAACGTTCGTAAGTCGGTGCTGCCCGTTGGGTCGTAAGCGGACATCGCTTCCGATTTATGTAGGCCAAACTGGGCAAATAGGGAGTCTTTGGTATTTGCCTGGATGAATCCTACAAAATCGGCGCTATTGGAGCCAATGATCAATGGTATCCGCGGTGCTTTTCCGGCCTCATAGGCCGCTTGCGCCGTGGTGACTACCAATCGGCCATCAAGAATAGGGCCGGGGTAGGTGATGGGGCCGCCTGGACCAGCTGTTTCCTGGCCACCGTCGACGATATCGGCTACGGATAGCGAACGCAGGCTGGCCAGGGCAACTGCATCGGTGCCCTCTATGTGGTGTCGACGGGCAAAGTTGATGCCGACTGTTTCGGCCGAAACCGGGTAATAGGGATCATTACCGTTCTCCCGGATGGGGCGGCCCGTTAGTACGCCGTCGCGGCCACCGCCGGATTCAATGATCGCTTTGTGAAAAAGACCGCGTGAGGCAGGCATGGTCAGGTGGGTCTGTACGGATACGCCTCCAGCCGATTCTCCGAAAATGGTAACATTTTTCGGGTTGCCGCCGAAGGAGGCGATGTGCTGTTGTATCCATTGCAAGGCGGCTACCTGGTCCATATAGCCGTAGTTGCCTTTCCATTCATTGGGGTGCTCCTGTGATAACGCCGGGAAGGCGAAATAGCCTAATCGTCCCAGTCGGTAGTTGATGGTGACCAGGACGACGCCCTGCCTGGCGAAGGAAGTTCCAGAGAAATCTGGCTGAGCGCCGCTGCCAAATACAAAGCCTCCGCCGTGTATCCACACCATCACCGGTAATTTGGCGTCTGCTTGGGCATTGACCGGTGTCCAGATATTCAGGAAAAGACAATCTTCGGAAGAACCAGTCCTGATAGGAGTTCCGGCTCCGCGGGCACCAGCTTGCGCGCAATCGGCGCAGAACTTAGTGGCGTCCCGTATATCCGGCCAGGCAGGCAGGGGTTGCGGTGGACGCCAGCGTAAAGGGCCTATAGGGGCGGCTGCGTAGGGAATTCCTTTAAAAACATTTATATCGCCTTCCTGCAGGCCGCGGACAGCTCCGGCAGCTGTACGAACTACCGGTTTTGTTTGTTGTGCCGGTAGCAGGTAGCAGGTCATTATCAAAGGTGCTAGTAAAAGTCGTTTCATTGGTGTTTGAATGGTGGGTGTAGCACAAAGGTGGCGGGCAAATGCCTAACGATCCTTACACCGATTACTGGCGTTCTTACCATTATTACTGAAGGGCCGGCACTTCGGCGTAATAGGATAGAATATGGCGTAATTTTAGGACAGTAAACCACGCGATCATGGATAATCTATTGCAATTCAATACGGTCAACGATTACAATGTTTTCAACAACAATCCAACCCTGCATCCGCTGGTCAGCATACTGGATATATCGAAAGCCGATCCCCGGCGGGGCCATCGCATGTATTTCGGTTTTTATGTGGTGTTCCTGAAGCAAGTAAAATGCGGTGACCTGACTTACGGCAGGGATACGTACGACTACCAGGAAGGTACTTTGGTGTTTATGTCGCCCGGTCAGATCGCGGGCAGCAATAGTCCGGACCTATATCAGCCCAAAGGGAATGTATTGGCTTTTCATCCAGACCTTATACATGGCACATCGCTGGGCCGGCACATTCATGATTATTCGTTTTTTTCGTATGAAAGCCGGGAGGCTTTGCACATCTCCGAACGGGAGCGACAGATCGTGCTGGACTGTTTTACGAAGATCCAGTATGAATTGGAGCAGTCTATCGATAAGCACAGCAAAAAACTGATCGCTTCCAACATTGAATTGTTCCTGGATTATTGTCAACGTTTCTACGACCGGCAGTTCATCACGCGGGAGCATGTGCACAAAGGCATCCTGGAGCGTTTTGAAGCCTTGCTGAATGATTATTTCACTTCTGATAAAACACAAACGATCGGCCTGCCTTCGGTGGCCTGGTGTGCTCAGGAACTGAACCTGTCCCCCAATTACTTCGGTGACCTCGTAAAGAAGGAAACGGGTCGCTCGGCGCAGGAATACATTCAAACCAAGATATTGTCTATTGCTAAAGAGCGGATCTTCGACCTCAGCAAGTCAGTGAGCCAGGTGGCCACGGAACTAGGGTTCAAATACCCGGCGCATTTCACGCGCTTCTTCAAACAGCGGGTAGGGCACACGCCGAACGAGTACCGGGGAATGCAGTAGGAATTGCAGGATATAAAAATCAATCAGCCGGGCAAGTTGTGTCCGGCTGATTGATTTTACGGAAGTTGCGCCGTCTACAAGGTCTGCTGCTGCTGTTGTTTCTCCAGTTGGTTCACCCTTTGCACCAGGGTGTCGAGGTTACGGAAATGAATAAAGGCTTTCCGGTACTTATTGGCATCGAAGGCGGGAGATCCCATATAGGTTTCGCCGGCTTTGGTGATGCTCTTGGAGATACCCGATTGCGCAGTGATGATGGTATTATCGGCCACTTGCAGGTGACCCACAATGCCGACCTGTCCGCTGAACATGCAGTTCTTGCCAATCTTAGTAGAACCGGCTACTACACCGTGTGCGGCGAAATAAGTATTCTCGCCCACTTCGACGTTATGGGCGATATGGATGAGGTTGTCAAACTTCACCCCCTTGCGGAGGATGGTGGAGCCCAGGGTTGCCCGGTCGATGGCGCAATTGGCGCCGATCTCCACATCATCTTCGATGATCACATTGCCGATCTGCGGCACCTTCTGGTGATTGTTTTCCGGGTTGAAGCGGAAGCCGTCGCTGCCGATCACGGTGCCGGAGTGAATGATACAGTTTTTACCAATCACCGTCTCCGAATAGATCTTCACTCCGGCAAACAGGGTGGTGTTATCGCCGATCACGGCGTTGTCGCCAATATAGACTTGCGGATATATCTTTACATTGTTGCCTATTTTGGCATTTTCTCCTACAAATGAAAACTCACCGGCATAAATATCTTTTCCTACCGTGGCGCTTTCTGATATGCAAGACATTTTGGAAATGCCTTTTTTGTTCAGCTTCACCTGGTTGTACATTTCCAGCAGTTTGGTAAACGCGCTGCCTGGATCGGCCACCCGTATCAGGGTAGCTGCGATGGGCGCGGTAGCCACAAAATCCTGGCTCACGATCACCAGCGAAGCATTTGTTTTGTACAGGTGGGGGGTATACAGCGGGTTGGCCAGGAAGGAGATGGAACCTGGTTCGCCTTCCTCGATCTTGGATAATTTGCTGATCAGCACTTGTTCGTCGCCTTCTATTTTTCCTTGCAGCAGGTCGGCAATTTGCCGGGCGGTAAATTTCATGTTCAGTGTTTAGAGTTATTTAAAGGGTAACAGGGTACAGGTACCCGGCTAAAGATAACAGAATTAAGTGGTTCGAACATCCAACCCGCCACATAACATTTCGATAACATTAGCGCTATATATTTGCGCCGCTAAAGAAAGCAGCAAAAAGAAAGCAGCCAATGACAGTGCATTCCCAACACGATACAGAACTGTGGCAGCTCGTGCGCCAGGGCGATGGTCCTGCTTTTAAGCTACTCTTCGACCAATATTGGGAAAAATTATATGTATATGCGTACAACCGCTTAAAGTTGGAAGCAGATGCCCAGGATGTGGTACAGGAAGTGATGATCAAACTCTGGCTGCGCCGGTCCACCGTAGTCATTCAAACGACGTTGGCAGCCTATCTCCACGCCGCCGTTCAATATGAATTGCTCGCCCACCTCTCCCGTGCCCTTAAATCGACTGAACGTAAGGCCGAGCTGGAACGCAACATCCTTCCAGACCTGGTCAGTCAGACCGATCCGCTGCTGTTGAAAGAATTACTCGTCATCGTCGAAACCGAGGTTAGCCGCCTTCCTCCCAAAATGCAGCGGGTGTACCGCCTCACCCACGAAGAGAACCTCTCCATCAAAGAAATTGCCGGGCGCCTAGGCCTCTCCGAGCAAACGGTGCGCAACCAGCTCAACAACAGCTACCAGAAGCTGCGTGTGAACCTAAAGAACGCCGTACTCGCCGCCATCTTTCTCCAACATATATAAAGTGGTAACGAAACCCGCGGCCACCAGCCGGTTAGTTTGGTAATAATTCCGTAACAATCGGGACTAGTTAAAAATCCTCCTTTTATGCGCATATAGTCAGGAACCCTAAAAGCTCCGCGCTACCATGCACATTGACCAGTTTGAAGTGATTATCGACCGCTACCTGGCGGGCCAAGCTTCCCCCGAAGAAAAAGCCTTCATCACCACTTGGCTTCATACCAGGCCTGCTGATGCCGAACCACTCGCCGCTGAACGACAGCAAGCGTTGCAGCACACCCTGTGGCGATCGGTGGCCCTGCAAACAGTAGATAAGCCAACAACGGGCAAACCGGGCCTGCTGCGCCAATTGGTGCAACGCCGTACCTGGTTGCCGTATGCGGCGGCCGTGGCTGTGCTGGTGACCGGTAGCATCGTGGTATACCATGGCATGGTGAAGAAAGCAGCGCCGACCTATCAGCTCATCAGCGCCCTGCCAGGTAAGGCGAAAACCATCCAGCTGCCCGATAGCTCTACGGTACACCTGTTTCCCGGTGCTACGGTAGCAGTGCCCGACAATTTCAACCGGGAGGAGCGAATGCTCAAAGCGACCGGCCGGGTATTCTTTGAAGTAAAACACGATACCGCCAAACCGTTCTATGTACAATCGGGCGAGCTACGCACCCGCGTATTGGGTACTTCATTCGAAGTGTATGCCAGCGACAGCCTGCACCAATCTGTTATCGTACGAACCGGTAGGGTGGGCGTGCAATACGGCCAGCAACGACTCGCCCAGCTAACGCCGGGTAAGCGGCTTCGCTTCGATGCACAACAGAATAAGTTACTGATCGACCAGGTGAATGCCGGAATGCTCTGTGAGTGGTGGAACAATGGCATGGTCTTCCACCAGGCGCCCTTGTACGAAGTGATGCAGACACTGACAAACTGGTACAATGTACCGATCCGGATGACCAATACGAAATGGATGACCGAACCAGTCACTATCCGCATAAAAGACCAGGACCTTTCTGCAGCCCTCACGCTGCTGTCGCAAACGCTCGGTTTCCACTACAAAAAGGAAAACGGCCAGGTCCTTATTTATTAACCAAAACCCAACGCCAAGTTTACTATATGCAGGAAACAACCCACTAATCACATAAAAAAACCGGTCTGCGTGAACAGTCCGGTCATGGCGCCTTTCAGTATCTCACCACCGAAAGCTGCCCGTTTAAACACACCGTCCAGTAAAGAACAGTATTATTTAAGTATAAAGTTATGCAAAAAGCTATACTACGTATTTTTTGTTTTACGCTAGGCCTCTTTGTCCTCAGCATCACGGCCCTTCGGGCGCAGGATATCAGCCGCATCATTCAGTTGCCGCAGCAGGATATGACCGGCGCGGCCGTTATTTCCCTGATCGAAAAAAACAATCCGCTGCAGTTTACTTATGGCGCCACCGTCAGTGACCGCCTGAAAAACACGGTACATTTTTCCGATACCCGCATTTCTATCAAACAGGCACTCGATGTATTGCAGCAAGCTGCGCACATTACGCACAGCATCAATGGGAGCGGGGCTGTTATTCTCAAACCTGCTCTTGTATCGACCAACAACAAACCCGCAGCATCGGCTCCCAAAGATCCGGGTAAGGTGACGGGCAAAATTATCGATGAAGCCGATGGTCAGCCCGTCGTCAACGCGAGCATCCGTATCGGCGATAAATCCATCGTGGCCAATGTCGATGGAACGTTTACCATTTCTTTACCCAAGGGAAATTATGAGGCTGAAATATCGGCCGTCGGATATGGTAAAAAAGTTGTCACGGGCATCGAAGTGAAAGACAATGGCTCTTTTCAACTCGATGTAGCCCTCAAAAGAGAAAAAGGACAGCTGTCGGCTGTAGTGGTCAGAAGTACGGCCCGCAAAGAGGGCGTTGCTGCGTTGATGGTACGTCAGAAAATGACGGCCGAGATCTCCAATGGTATTTCTTCCGAGCAGATCGCTGCCACCCCCGATAAGAACGTGGGAGAGGTGCTCAAGCGCATCTCCGGTGTCAGCACCAACGATAACCGGCGGGTAGTGATCCGCGGTATCGCCGAGCGTTACAATGTGGCCATGCTCGATGGCGTTACGCTGCCCAGCACCGATGTACAGGTGCGTGAATTCGAGTTCGACATCATTCCCAGTAACCTCATCGACAACATCATCGTATCGAAAGGGTATACGCCCGATATGAGCTTTGGTTTTGGAGGTGGCCTGGTGCAGATCAATACGCTGGCTGTGCCTTCCCGGAATTTTACGACCATTAATGCGGGCAGCAAATACAACGACAATAGTACCGGAAAAGAATTTCTCGGCTACGGTCGCGGCAAGTATGACTACCTGGGCATCGACGACGGTCAACGTAAAGACCGTTTTCCCAAGGACCTTTTCTACTTCGATATGGATCGCTACAATCCCCGCAACCCATATGTCAGCCCGGTGCCTCCCGGATCATCGCTTACCCCCATTACGGTAGACATGATCGCAGAGCAGAATAAAAAGATCGGTGGTACGGAGCGGCTGGGAACGCGTATCTACACCGCGCGTCCTGGTCAGAACTACCAGTTCAGCCTGGGTAGAAGTTACGATATCGGCAAAAGCCGTTTGGGGTTTGTAGGGTCCATCAGTTACCGAAACGAACAGGCGATCGACGATATCCTCCATTTCGAAAGAGGTAGTTGGTCCAAAAATGGCAACAACAGCTACGACGCCATCACGGGTAAAGAGAACCAGGAAACTGGTGCCAGGCAATACAACTTCATCACGACCTGGGCTGCCCTGGTGAATGGCGGATGGCAAACAGCCAATCACAAGATCATCACCCGCAACTTCTATTCCCGCAGCTTTCAAAACAGGTTTTTCCGCGTCAAGGGCTGGGGCAATGATATCGGCTATGGCGAAGATCCTGCCGTGTTGGAGAATGATAGTCCAAAGTTTATCGAACTGCTGCAGAACAAACTGACTGGTGAACACAAGCTCGGTCATTTCCAGATCGACTGGAACCTGGCCCGCAACAAGGTGTCGAACCATGAAAATGATGCCGTAGAAGCCTGGGCCGGACCGGTAAAAACGGCCAATGCGACGGTGTATAGCTATGCTCCCAACAGTGTGACCGACCCTGGTGTAGGCGCCCTGAACCGCGCACAATACCTTTATGATGAAGACAACCTCATGGCAGATATAGCGCTCAGCTATCATTTTAAAATTGCTTCCTGGAATCAAAAGTTCAAAACAGGTTACCAGTTTCTCGAACGTCATGGTAACTACGATTGGAATATACTGCCCATCGGAACATTGAATGGCACGCGCTACGGGGGCATTCCCATTCACCAGTGGGGGCAATTCCTGGAGTTCAAAGATCCGATGAACGATATCTATTATTATCCCGGCAGTTTTTCGCTGAGTCGTTACGAAGGTAAAAATACCAATGAGGCTTTCTTTGGCATGATGGACAACCGCATCGCCAAATGGATACGCCTTGTTTACGGCCTGCGTATCGAGTCGTATGTGTATGAGGAGATCACAGATGGCGTGAGCAAACTCATCAACCAGATCGATCAGCAGGCGGAAGAAAAAAGAAGGTATGTCGATCCGGTGACCGGTGAATTGGTACACAAATACCTCGACGCGGCTACGGAAGAAAAGAAATGGCGTTACCTGCCATCGGTGAACCTGACCGTCACCCCGCTTGAGAATTTCAATATCCGTGCTTCCTATGCACAATCGGTGGTAAGGCCCTCACTCATCGAGAATTCCGGATTCTCCCGCCTCAATCCAACCATTGGTCGTATCCAGCACAATATTGGTGTGCTGTCTACGGTCATCGATCACTATGATTCGAAACTCGAATGGTATCCCGGTGCAGGTGAAGTGATCTCGGTGGGTTATTTCTACAAATATTTCAAGAACCCGGTGGAGCTGTACCTGGATGTTACGAATTCCAGCCAGAGTGTGGATGCGCTTACGGGTAACTCTGATTGGGCGAAGGTTCATGGCTTTGAGTTTGACCTGCGCAAGAGCCTTGGGTTTGCAGCACCTGGTTTCAAACCGCTGGAGAACCTTGTCTTAACGGCCAATCTTACCCTGCAAAAATCACAGGTGCAGGCAAGCCGGTTCAATTATACCAGTTTTGGCGAGTCCCCTTACGATAAAAGCGGTTTGAGCTATTCTTACCGTGAGAAGATCCTGCTGAAAGAAAAACGTCCTTTGTATGGCCAGGTACCGGTATTGTACAACCTGGGATTGCTTTATACGACAGACCGGTTGAGTCTCAATGCCGTCTTTAACCACATGGGCTATAAAACCTTTACCGTAGGCATGATGCCCGAATATGTAGAGTACGAGCGCCCGCGTGATCAGCTGGATGCACAGATAGCCTATTCCTTCCTCAAAGACAAGTCACTGAAGGTGAAGCTGAACATGACCAACCTGCTTGACAATGCACACCGTTTTTATGTGAATGGCAACCTGACGTACAAAGAAAGGAAGGGAGTGCTCTATGGTACCGTAGAATGGGGTGACCGCTACGAATGGAAGTATGGATTCTCCGAGAAATATGAAGAAGGCTATTACGAGGAATCCGAAGATGGTAAAACCAAGACCCGTATCGGCGATACCGACACTTTTGTGCGTAAAGTGGGGCGTTCGTTCAGCCTTACTGTTTCTTACACTTTTTGATCACCGGATTTAAAACGACATACATGAAGTTTCTTTCTATAGGATTTGCAGCCATACTGCTGCTCTCACTATTGACAGGTTGCGATAAAAATGACAATTTCCTGGAGAAACAGGAAGCCTTTGCGATCGTTACCAGTGGATTCAATGGCAGTACCAACCCATTGGAGATCATTGTCGATACCGCTACGTTGCAAAGCCCGATTGATCCGGGCTACCCATTCAAGCGTACGGATAAATATACGTTTGGCGAAGGACAAGACAGCGTAAAGCTGGTCATTAAGGAAAAAGCAACTGGTGTACCCGTGTACGAAAGGTTCGTGAGACGTGGGGAATACAGCGTCTCGATAGAATTGATCTATGTGAATGGCAAGCTGATCAGCAAACCCCTTGCGCCGGCGAACAACCCGGCTGGGTTTAGGCTATCCTGTTACCTGTTCCTGCCGATTATGACCGGTTATTCGGGCGACATCGATGCGGTCTATTACAAAAAATATGAGGTGGTGAAGAATGGTCAGTTGGTGATTGTTAAAAAAGATGAATTAGCCCGGATGACAGTAAAACCCTGGCAGTTTTCCGAATTCTTCAAAATGCCCAGCTTTCCAGGCGGCAATCAGGTCATTGATGGTGAGCGGTATATCGTCAACCCGCTGATCCTGTTTTACAAGGCAGGTACTGATACACCTTATCTGGAAGGTCTTGGCTTTACGACCAGTCCCTATGCCAACATTCCCTTGTCGTACAATTCGGTACCCGACATATTGGGCGTAACGGAATTCGGCACGCCGGGAACTGCTTATATCGAGAACTACCAGTCTGTCAAATTCTAAACAACAACAAAAGCAACCATCGTTTTATGAACAACAGCTATATAAAAGGATTCGTGATGGCCGCACTCACCCTGCTATCACTGGTATCCTGTAATAAAGATGTGGAGACTGATAAGGCTATTACTGTAGCTATCCATGGCTATAATATCGGTGATGATCAGCTGGAGGTGTCGGTAGATACGGCTGTCTATACAGACATGTTGCTACGTGCCAACGAGCAGATCGGTTTCAGTGCCGTGTATCCTTATTTTGCCGGCAAAAAAGACGCTACCCTCCGCGTGAAGAACAAAGAGACGGGTAAAGAATTATTTTCACAAACCATGTCGCTGGAAACGGGCAAGCTGGAGTTCTACTACAACCTGCTGCATATCGATGGCAAACTGGTAGAAGTAAAGGAGCCTGCAGTGGATACGTCCACGAATAAGCTGGGGTTTTATATTCATTATCCCACCAGCAACGAACCGATCGATATCATCCTGTACAATACGAATACGGGCGCCATGGCCTACCTGGCTGAAAAAGTGATGCCGGGCACGATGACCTATGTCGACTACCTGCCGCAGCCCGGGTTGACCGATAAGAACGTCATTGAGGCTTCACTGGTATATTTTACCAAGGCGGGCACCTTCGATTGGGCATTCAATGACAATGAGTACAATAGCCAATCCTATGGCCATGGCATGTATATACCACACCGGTTTTACAACCTGGGTAAGGTGCAGTCGTATTTCATGACCCCATCGCCCTCGGGGTATGGTGTAGATGTGGCCCGGTTGTTTCCTAATAACAAGTTATACTAGGCATTTTTCCCGTTCTATATTGAGTAGTTGCCGGCACAGGTAAGGACCTGGCCGGTATTTTTTTAACTGATAGGCATATGTTCAAGCAATGCTGGCAACTCGCAACAAGCCGATGGCGGTTATTTGTGGAAGCCCATATTGTACGGGAAGATCCGTATGATTCTGACATGGATTTGGGGTTTCGTCAGGCTTTACTGACGACCATCCTCAATTCGACTACAAACTCCCCCGATTAGCCTACTTCTGCCTGACGGCCCATGCTGAATTTTGTGGTATCAAAAAAAACAAACAGTATGGCAAATCAACAGCATAGTAAAATATGGTTCATTACCGGGGCTTCCCGCGGTTTTGGACGCGTATGGGCCGAGGCAGCCCTCGAACGCGGTGACCTGGTGGCGGCAACAGCCCGGAAGGTGGATAGCCTGGCCGCCCTCAAAGATAAGTATGGCGATCAGGTATTGATCCTCGAATTGGATGTAACGAAACCGGGGCAGGCGCAAGCCGCAGTAAACCAGGCGCATACCCATTTCGGGCGGTTGGATATTGTGCTGAACAATGCGGGATATTCGCTGGTCGGCACCATCGAAGAAGCCAGCCTGGAGGAGGTGAAGGCCATGTATGAAACGAACATTTTCGGCGCCCTGGCTGTTGTTCAGGCGGCCCTGCCTTTGCTGCGCGCACAGGGCTATGGCCATATTCTGGGCACCTCCAGCAACCTGGGGCATGTGACCTTACCGGTGATCGGTTACTACGCTTCGTCGAAATGGGCCTTTGAGGCGATCCATGAAAGCCTGGCCCTGGAAGTAGCGCCTTTCGGCATCAAAGTGACCATCATCGAACCGGGTGCCTACGCCACGGAGTTTGGCAGTGAGCATTCCCTGAAGTTCGCCGCGGGCATGGACATTTATACGGATTACAAAAACCAGTTCTTTGGTCAATTGAAAGAGCTGAAAAGAGGTGATCCGCAAGCCACTCCGGCAGCCCTCTTTCAGGTGGTTGATGCCGCCCATCCGCCACTGCGCATCCACCTGGGCAGCGAAAACCTGGCCTGGGTAAAAGGCGTCTATGCAGAGCGGATGGCACTGTGGGAAAAATGGGATGACGTGGCACAGTCTGCCCAGTCATTATCTCAATAAGTGTGATCAACAGCCGGCCATCAACCTGGTGGTCGGTTATGTTTAAATCGTGGACGCATGAAAAAAGAAGAAAATTCCTTACAGCGCTTTGAAACCCTTTCCGATGCGCACCGGGCTTTTGGCCTGCCACAGCCCAAACACCCGTTGATCAGTTTGCTGCATGGAGCGCCTTCCTGGGCAGATGTCGCTCAGCCGTCGCATCAGCATGTGTTGGGGTTCTATAAAATGTCGTATAAGCCGAAGTTGGGTGGTAAGCTGAAATACGGTCAGGGTTATTATGATTTCGATGAAGGTGGATTGTTGTTTGCTGCGCCCGGACAGGTGATCGGTGTCGCAGAAAACGAAGGGGCCATCTGTTCCGAATATACCTTGCTGGTACACCCGGATTTCCTGTTGGGGTATCCACTTGCTGGTAAGATCGGTGAGTATGGATTCTTTTCTTATGCCACCCATGAAACCCTGCACCTGTCGGAAGAAGAGAAGACGATCATCATGTCGGTATTCAGCATCATGGAGCAGGAGTTGAATGGCCGCATCGATGAATTGAGCCAGGATGTGGTGATCTCGCAGATCGAGTTGTTGCTGAGTTATGCCAACCGATTCTACAAACGCCAGTTCATAACCCGTAAATTGGTGAATCATGATCTGCTGCAAAAGCTGGAAGGTCTGCTTTCGGATTATTTTAGTGGGGAAGAAAGGATTGACAAAAGGTACCCCCACCGTGCAATACCTGGCTGATGAACTGCATATGTCGCCCAGCTACCTCAGCGATATGCTCCGCACCCTTACCGGCCAAAATGCACAACAGCATATTCACGACAAACTGATCGAGCGGGCCAAAGAGCAGCTGTCAACAACGCGCTTATCCGTGGGCGAGATCGCCTATGCCCTGGGCTTCGAGCATCCACAGTCTTTCAGTAAGCTGTTCAAGACCAAAACCAACCTATCGCCCCTGGTGTTCAGGCGGAGTTTTAATTAAAGTTTACGTATTTTCTCCTATCGTCATCGTGGAGGTTTATACGCATCAGAAAAAGGCTTCCACTTATCTTTCTGTGTTACCTGGTGTGAGCCTGGTGACGGTTTCATGATGACCTTCAATAGCACCAGCCAGATAAAAGGAATCAACCAGGTCATGATGAGGTGAAACCATTTCACCGGCTTCGAAAACAAGGGAGATCGCAGCAACGGTTTGATAAACCTGGCCGTGTAAATGATGTAAACGAGCAAGGCTGCCAGGCCAGTTGTATATCCAATGACTGCTTTGTACATAGTGGTAGTTGGTGTTGCTGCCTCTAAAATAGCAGTTCTGAAGTGGTTTGTCAATAGGGAATGCCTTTGAAAGGTTGCCGCTACCATGAAATGTACAACAGAAGGCGGGGGCGGGCCATGGCCTACCTATACGCAAAAAAGCTAACTTGCGGTACTACCCATTATTTACTGTCTATCCATCGATCACCCGTTTTAATAACCAGGATGATGTACCGCTTATGCTTTGTATTGCTGCTTTTGGGAACCGCCTGGCAACTAACTGCTGTGGCGCAGGACCAACGGCAGACCGTGTCGCGTTTGCTGGCGAGATTGCCGCACGCCAGTACACCGGTCATGAAGGTGGACATCCTCAATGAGATCGCCTATGTCTACGAGAGTCGGGGAGCCTACCGCAACCGGGACAGTGCTATTGTTTACAGCCGGCAGGCCCTCGCCCTTAGCAAAAAGACCGGGTATAGCAAGGGTTACTGGCGGGCACTCGATATTTGCTACGACAGTTATGCCATTTACGGTAACTACACCGAAAGTTTCCGGCTGATCGAAAACTTCGTGGATACCCATGTCGTGCAAATGTTGTTCAGTTCGGGGGTCGTGTTTAAAAACAGCATCTGGCGCACACCTGATATCGATTCGGCCCTTATCTTTTACCGAAAGGCACTGGCCATTAGCGAAAAGGTAGGGTCGACCAAATGGATACAGGCCAGTCACCGCCATATCTTTCGTTGTTATATGGAGGCTGGCGATACACTGACCGCACTACGCGAGATCAGGCTGTTTGCCGGTAAAAATAAACCCGCCGATGTGGCCAGGGTATGGACCTCCATGGGTAGAACGCTGAGCGAGACTACCAGCCTGCATTCCTTCAAACTCACTTGCCACCAAAACGCCATCCGCCTGTACCGCCAACTGAACGATCAAAAACAGGTGGGTGAAAATCTGCTCTGGATGGCGGATAGCTATTTGCTGGCTGGTAATACTTCTCTTGCCGAGCAATACTACCTGCAGGCATTTCCCTTGCTGAAGCAGACTGGAAGCGCCGAGGTGATGCAGGCCGCTTTAAAATTGCATGATTACTATTTTCAGCAAGGCGACCTCGAGAAGGCCCTGTATTACTCCTTTGAAGTAAAGAAAGGTGGTGAAAAATATCCCGATGACAGGCTGGATCATGTATTCCTGTACCAGGGCGATGCCGGTGTATTGCCGGGACGGCTGGACAACAACACGGAAGGCGATCTGTATGTCACTCACCTCAAACAGGAGGCAAAACGTATGGTGATAGGTGGCAAGGCGCGGGAAGCGCTTCAAATGATCCTGCAAGAATACAACCGGTTAAACGTTACTGACGATTACTGCCAGATGGAATATGCGGAAGCCCTGGGGAACTGTTATGCGGCCCTGGGAGATTATGCTGAAGCAGAAAAATGCTATGCCAGGATGATGCGCTATTCGCGGTTGCTGACTGCCCCTTTCTCCGCGTCGGCCCCTTTTACGATCGGTAAATTTTACTACGATACCCGGCAATACGGGAAAGCTGCCCCCTACCTGGAAGAATACCTGCAATCTCCCCGCATGTTCACCGCCATTACAGGTATTGGACAAGCACACCTGATGTTGTCACACATCGATTCTTCCCGCGCAGCCTATGCGTCCGCCCTGCGTCACCTGCAACTGCATAAACAGATCAATGATTCCATCTTTTCCGCTTTACGCACCCGCCAGGTAGCCGAGCTGCAGGTGTTGCACGATATGGACAAGAAGGACCAGGACCTGCGCTTACAACACAAAGACATCGAGCTGCTGATGCAGGAAAAGCAGTTGCAGCAGTCGCTGACCGATCAGAAAACAAAAGACCTGCAACTAAAACAACAGCATATTGACCTGCTGCGGCATGAAGCTGATCTGGCGCAGGCCATCGCCAGCAGGCAACTACAGGACCTGCAGCAGAAAGAAAAAGAGTTGAAACTGCAGCAGGAGAATATCGGACTGCTAGAAAGCCGTGATCAGCTGCAACGCAAGCAATTGCGGCAAGCAAACTTCCTTAAAACCATGACGATCGGCGGCATCGTGCTCTTGCTTATTATCGTGGGGCTGCTGTACAACCAATATCGTATCAAGCAGCGCAACAACCAGGCGATCAGTAGTCGTAATGACCAGCTCAATGGATTGCTCCAGGAAAAGGAATGGCTGCTCAAAGAAGTGCATCACCGGGTAAAGAACAACCTGCAGGTGGTGGTCAGCCTGTTGCAATCGCAGTCGGTGTATCTGCAGGATGAAGCGCTCGACGCGGTACACAATAGTCAACACCGGGTACAGGCCATGGCGCTCATACACCAGAAGCTGTACCAGGCCGATAATGTGACGACCATTCAAATGAATACCTATATTCCGGAGTTGGTTCAATACCTGCAGGATAGCTTTGTATCACGTACGCGGATCCGGTTCGATATTGAAGTAGCGCCCGTAGCGATGGATGTAACGCTGGCTATTCCACTCGGCCTCATCATCAACGAGGCCGTCACCAATGTATTCAAACACGCTTTCACCGGCCGCGACCGTGGCCAGGTGGCCATCTCTTTACAACCGCTTCACGACCAGCAATGGGAGCTGCGGATATCCGACAATGGAATAGGGATGGCGGCCAATGAGGCTGCTGTACGACCCGCTTCGCTCGGTATGAGCCTGATGCAGGGCCTATGTCGCGATTTCAATGGCACCTGTACCATCGACAGCTACCATGGTACCCATATTCGTGTGGTATTTGCACGTCCGGTATTTCAGCCTGCTGAGCGTGGGTCCGTCGGTGTTTAGCCAGGTATTGAATGACGGCAACGCTGGTTACTTCCAAAACCCGGCTGCCCTTTAATCCCAATCGTTTTTGGGGCCCTCTTTCCGCCTGATCTCCGTTTTCCCAAACTTGCGGGGATAATAGGAGAAGGTCAGCAGAAAATACTGTTGCAAGCCATTCGAGATCCGCGTGGTGGTACCATAAGAATACACACTGTTGGTGATATTCTGGTATTTCTTTAAGAGATCCATCGCCGAGAACTTAAGCTCTCCTTGTTGCTGCATGAATCGATAAGTGGCAAAGGAGTTCCAGAGTATGAACGGTTTGTCCAGGTTGCTGTTGGTGACTCGTTCAGCCGTGCTGCTGAAGGTCAGGTTGTTGGTCGCATTCACCGTGATGCCCAGCCTCGAAACGCCATTGTTGTTCGTAAAAGCATTTAACCCGGGAGCGGTTGGCTTTGATTTGTTTCGCTGCAACACCTGTTCGGCACTGAAGACATACTTCGAACCCAACATGAAAAACAGTTTGAAGGTATTCGACAGGGTGTTGGTGGTACTGGTATTGCTGATGCCATCGATGTAGTTGGGTTGCTCCCTGAAGTTGAAGTTACCATTGTACATTAACTGGAGCGTGTTGGTGCCAAATTTCCGGGAGATGTTGAAATTGTAGCTCAGGTTCGCATTGCGTGAATGGTCGGCATTGACAAAATAGGTGATCCGTTTACCACTGGTATCATTGATCGTGCTGTCGGTGACGGGGTTTTTGGAGGTGTTGTAGTTGCCGCTCAGGCCGGCGTTGAAGGAATAAGGTGATTTTCTGTTTTGTGTACTGAAATTACTGTTCAGACCTATCGAATGGTTGACATTGTTGCGCAGGAAAGGATTACCAACCTGAATATTGTAGGCGTCGATGTCGTCTACGATCGTGTATAACCGGTCGATGGAGGGATACCCGTATGTTTTTGAGATGAACAGACTGGCGTTTCCCTGGTATTTCTGCCATTCGGATTTGTTATAACCAAGCCATCCCGAATATCGTAAAAAGCTAAAGTTTCGATCCAGGTTTCGTTGGGTGATCGATGAGCTGTTTTTGTCGATTTTAAAGTCATTCATCAGGGAGAAGGACATGGTTATACTGCGATAGCCGGTTTCCGTGTTTTTGCTGAACCATTTCATCAACGAGAGGGAAGGGGTGTATTCGATCAACTCGCGCCTGTTGTAGTTCGATAGTTTTTCGTTGATGTTGCGCTTTTTAATGGTAGTATCGTAGTCGGATACTGCAGCTTCGTCGGTGTTGCGGTCGTAATTGAACGATTGGTCCAGGCTGAGGTTGAAACCAAACAGGTTGTGCCGGCCCATCAGCAGTCTTTTAAAGCCGGCATAACTGAGCTCGGCATTGAAGGCGATCCGTTCGCTCTGGTTGTTGTATAGGCGGTCGAGGAAAGTGTTGTTACCGGCAGCGGTCATGGATCGGAAATCGCTGATCGTGTTTCTTTCCGACGATGATTGGTCGCGGGAGGCATTGACCCGGGCATTGAAATTTTGGGCAGGTGCATCGTTATTGCTTTTGGCAAAGGACATCCTGACGGATTGATTGTCGGAGCGGTTGCTGCCTGAACTACTAACCCGGTTGGTACTTTGCAATTGATTGGCAGAATCCCGCACTTCGGTAAATCGTTGGGAGTTGCTGCTTCCGTTGCGGGTATTGAACGACCCGTTGATGCTGAAATTATCGTTATAACTATTGGTCTTCACATATTGAAGCCCGACATCGTGATTGTCCGACCGGTTGTTCGATTGCCCTTCGTCGTGGATGAACTGTGGTTTTTCCACCGTCGTTCTGGTTTGGAAGGAGTTGTCGGTGACGAAGGCATTGACGCCCGATTTGTTGTAATTAAGGGTGATTCGGTCATTTTGCCGGCTATTCGACGACTCGATGAAGTTGTGTACCAGCACACCGCCAAAGCTGTGGTTCTTGTTGATGCCATTGGTGCCGAACCGGCCTACATTGTTCAGGTTAGGATTGGAATTGCGGTAGGTGTTGTTTTGAAACATCTCCTGCAGGTTGCCGATGCTCTTGTTGATGTTGTTGATGCCTCCGCCGATACCTACGCTGCTCGTCTTGTTGTACATCTGCATCGAAAAATCGCCTTCAAAACGGTCACGCGTACCATATCCCACACCCGCTTTTCCGAAATAGCCTTTCTTAGCGCTTTCTTTCAGTTTCAGGTTCATGGTGAGTAGCGAATCCTGCGGTTGTCCCTGCGCTTGTCCCGGCTGTCCGATCTTGCTACGGTCGAATTCCTGGTAAAGCTGTATTTTTTCGATGGCTGCTTTGGGCAGGTTTTGCGTAGCCACCCGCGTATCCGTCGATCCCATGAAAGGTTTTCCGTCTACCAGGAGATTGGATACCTGTTTACCATTGACGGTGATGGAGCCATCGGCCCAAACGACGATACCGCTTACCTGGTTCAACATTTCCTCTACTACAGCATCGCCTTTCATCTTAAAGGCAGCCGGATTGATCTCGAGGGTATCTCCATTCATTTTGATGGGGATAGCGGCCGTAACGATCACCGCATCGCTGCTGTTCAACGATAGCAACACGTTCAGGGTATCCGTACGGGCCGAATCCTGTTGAATCGTAGTATGAAACAATCCATAACCCGTATAGGTGATGTTGACCAGCAATTTTTTTCGGAGTGGTAATTTCTCAAAGGAGAATTGACCTTCCTTGTCGGATAGTTTGTAAGCGATCACCGACGAATCTGGTCCCAATATGGTGATCGTGGCCAGTTCGAGTGGTGTTTTACTGGTGCTATCCATGACGGAGCCGGTAATTTTACCGGATTGGCTATAGGTCAGGATGGATAGGGCGAGCAAGAAACAGGTAAGGGTTAGCGGCTTCACGGCTAGTTTTTAAATTTGAATTCGATGATGATAGGGGAAGTGGCGGGCGGATTGCTTTTGATGAACTTTTCCAGCTCGGGGGGAATGGCCACGTCTTTGTGTTTTTCAAAATAGCTGATCAGGTCGCCGGCCTTTTGTGTTTTATAGAATTGGTCTTTATTCCGGGTAAGACCAAAATCGGAGAGCAAGGATAAATTATATTGGCTGCTATCCCCTTTGATGTTTTTGGCTTTGTGCGTGACCTGCGTTTGCTTCTGGTAAATGTATGCTTCCCAGTTATACAGGTAAGCTACCATGAAATACAGGAACCGGTCATTTTCATACATGGGATGTATCGCGTGGAGCAGCATCCCGTTGTTGCGTCTGAAATTATCTTTCTCCGTCTTGTTCTTGAAAGGTTTGGTAAAAAAACTCTGGGGCAAGCTGTTTTCCAGCGGCAACACGACCTGGTAATAGGGGGTGATGCTGTCGTGCACCATTTTGTAAATAATATCGCTGTAAGGGCGCGTAATATAGTTGATATAGGGGGTGTCCGTTCTGCCGATGCTGATACTTTCCGGTTGATATTGATATTTTAACTCATTGATCCGGTTGTAGGGCCAAAATCCTTTGATGAACTTATTGTCGCGGTATAGCTTGTACTCGTAATCGAGGCTATCGGTAAAGAGTTCACTCGTTTTGATCACCCCTGCGGCATAGATATCATCGTAAAAGTGATAAGCGCGGATGATATCTTTTTGTTCCGGTTTTTCCTTTTTGATGGCAAAGGTGGAGTCATTCAGATCGATCGAATATTTTTTAAAGTACTTTTTGTTTTTGGGACTGCTCCAGTCCATTTCAATTTTGATCTGGTCTTTGGGCGTAAGGGCATAGGTGCTGTTGTAGCCAAAAAAAATGAGCTGGTTGGTGCGCAGGTCATAAGCGGGATACAAGTCGCCTGCGAGCTTCTTATAGCTGATTTTCTTGATATACCGGCCTTGTTTGTCGTACAGTACTAGTTCCTTTGCCTGGTAGTTGCGGATCATGAAATAATCCCGGGTCACTTCTACATTGCTGTATTGGGTGAACTGTGCATCCGGTGTTACTTCCAGGGGAATGAAACGCACGGAGTCGATAAATTTGGATTGTTTCTCGCTACCGGCCGCTTTGGGATGGAGGTAGATCTTCTGGACCTGTGATTGGGTGGATAGAGCGATGCTCAGGCTACAAGCGATCAGGAAAAGGCCACGAATACAATTCATCTTAAGGGTTAGTTGGTCACCCAAAAGTATAGTTGTAAATGTTAAGGCCCTCTTAATACTTTACTTGCGGCGTTATTTCAGGATGGCGTATCGTATGGTATAAAATCCTGTTGGTTCAGATGTGAGTTGATTGCGGTAATAATTGATAATTTGAACCTTGATAAACTGACCGGTGCTGGTCTTCACGATGATCACGCGATCGGGAATAGGATTGATAGAATGGTCCTGCATGTCGTACAGGTACCAGCCATTACCACTGCCCTGGGGAATGGCTTTTTGATCACCATCGGCTTTGTAACCCGATACAGGCGCGGTGTTGAGTTGGTCGAAGGATGCAGTGACGAGTTGTGCAGAATCCTTTTTGGATCCGCTGGTGCCACTGTTGATCAGTATGGTGGTTTTGTGAAAGGCGATATTCCAATCTCCATACTGACTCACCGCCTTACCTTCCACGAGGTTGATATAAGCCGGTTTTTCACTGCCATCGATATTGGCAAGTCGTTTCACCTCCTGCGCAGTGGCTGGTACAGCGATGAGGACGATAAAAACAGTAACGATGGTTTGGGCTATTGCGAAAAATATTTTGTTCATGATCGTGGGTTATGGTGTACCGAAGGGGTTCGGATGCCGGCAAAAGTGCAGCTTACTTTTTTCCCGGACGGGAAAAACGCTTGCGCAAAGCGGAAAAAGGGGAAGCCAGTTGCTGCGCCAGTTTTGGGCGACAGAGCCGGGCTATCGACAAAAAAAAGACGGGGACCGGCAGGGCCCCGTCGAATAATTTGTAAAATGAATGAACGCTTATTCGTATTTGAACCATACCGTAGCCTGGCAGTCTTTGTCGGCCCTGGCCCTTACCCAACGGGCGCTGTATCCTGCGGGGAAAACATGCGTAACAGTCTTGCCGGCCGGGATGGTAAATTGCCCGTAGGTCTGCCAGCCGTTGAGGTCTACATCAACTTCGAGGGTGATGTTGACGGTTTTGTCGGCCTGGATGGTCACCGTTTTTTTATCGTAACCCGTCATGAGGAAGGGAAGAGAAGCTGCTCCAGCTTTTACTGCGCTGTTTTTCCATACGCCCCCTTCGCCACGCGGTTTGCCCAATGCCCACAGGTCATCGATGGCGCCAAACCACAGGCCATTACCGTCGTTCGAAAAATAATGTCCATCGTTGGTAGCGCCTGTTTGGGTACCACTTAACACCAGCAGTCCGCGCCAGGTACAAAAGTCCATGATCTTTTTGTTATGCGTGGTCACGGGACGCATGGCCTTGTAACCTGCTTCGCGGCCCACCTCATAAAAAGTACCGTGGGCATTCAGCATCAACCGCTCCGATTCCAGCTCGCGCCGGCCGCGGGGCCATTGGCCGGCCATCGGACGGTCGAAGGCGGCATGTCCTTTTGGTAAGCGGAAGGTGCCTGTTTTATCGTGCACGATCACGGAGGCGTCGTCGAGGTCGAAATCTTTTTGCAGGGCAAGTATCCGTTGCATGGCAGCTGTGCTGTCGGCTGCTGGCTGTATAAAACCAATGTCCTCCTGCACTTCCTGGTAACCGGTGCCAGGCGTTGTCAACGACAATACCTGCAGGTTGGTATTGTGGGCTGCGGGACGGATAAGGCTGGCGGCAAACGGGCGTTGATCGCTGGCATCGGCGAGGCTGGCAAATAGGGGTGCTGCTTTCGAAGCTTGTGGAGCACCTACCCAATACAGGTAGGCAGTAGCCACACAGCTTTTGTTGCTGGTAAAGCGGATCCAGTTGGCGCGGAAGCTGGCAGGTAATACCTCGAACGCATAGCCACCCGCACCCACTGTGATCGTCTTGTATTTAGTCCACTGGTTGTTACCCGCTTTGTCTATTTCTACCGTAAAGGTGACAGGTGATGGTTGGTTGTGCACCAGGTGCAGTACTTTTTGCTGCGGGCCATTGACGAGGAAAGCATCAGATGGTTCGTTAGCTTGTACCGTATCGTTGACCCAGGGGCCTCCCCAGGCATGGGGCGTGCCCCATTGTTTCAATTGCTCGTATTGACCAAACCACAGGTTGGACTGTGAACGACCGGCCATGGGGTTTTCCAGCATCGTCGTTTCATCGGTCGCCAACACCAGCTGGCCATTCCAGTACGTGAAATCCGGAATATACCGCAGGTGGGTGCTGATGGGGGCAATGCCCGCGCTGTTGGTGCGGGTAAAGGTTTTGGGGAAGTCGTATAACATGCCGTGCATGTCCATCATCAACTGGCCGTTGCCGATCTCGCGGATGCGTGGCCATTCCGTATACCAGCCACCCCGGTGATCGTAAGTTTGAGTAGCCTTCGGCAACCGGTACGTGTACCATTGCCCGTTATCGAGCAGTTTGAGGATGACGGATCGACGGTCCCAGCCAATGGCCCACAAGGGGCTTTTGTTGTCGGGTGCCCCATAAATACCACCCGGGCCGGTTACATCGGTAAATTGCTTCCGCTCGATGATGTTCCAGGCGGTGCCATTCCAACTGGCCAATACACCCATCTCCTCGGGTGTAGCAGGTTGCAGGGAGCCGGCTTTAAGGTCGCCGGGCATTACTTTGTGGGCCGCTACTTCTCCGTTATTGGCCACTACAAACTGATCTTGTGAGGTATATGCCCCTTTGCCATGCCAGCCCGGTACGGGTTTGTTGAAGAGTTTGGTGGACTGCAGGGTATGCACATCTACTTCATACACCATGCCCTCCATATCGTAGAAATATACTTTGTTGGCTGGATCGGTCAGGTGCCTGGCGGTGGCCGTCATACGACCCGGCATTTGTGTAAAGGGAATGACCCTTACGTTGCCAATACTGTCGATAAAATAGCTGCTGGTGATCAGCTGGTTCGATTCGCGGTGGACCATCCGGTTGGCGGGGGTGCCGCCGATACTCTCCGGGTGCACAGTCAGCCGCAGGTCTTTGGTGATGCTGTATAATTTGTCCGAGCTGCCCATGGGGCAGTGGGGCGAGTAGGTCACCATCCACAACTGGTTGGCCCAGCCCACCACGGCGCCGATGCCACCTTCAAATCCATCACTCTTTTTGTTAAACTGACCATTGATATCGCCACAGCCAGCGGTGTTCTTATCGTTGAAGAGGGCGAGGTGTGGGTACACGCCGCTGATCTGTAAAGGGCGGCGGGTAGTATCGGATGCTGGTGTGCTGGCCGGTTGTTGCTGGGCGGTAGCTGGCCACGCCAGGCTGGTCAGGGTGATGCTTATCCATAAACTGCGCTGCAGGGTCTTTTTGCTCATGCGTGTAGGTTCAATTGTTAAGATATAGGGTACGGACGGTATTCGTTGGATTAATAATTGGGATTTTGGGTCATATTCGTATTAACACGCCGTTCGCTGGCGGGTATGGGCCACAGGTATTGTTTAGTCTTGTCGAAGCGACGCTCGAGGATCAATTTGATATCGCTGCCAAAATTGGTGTAGTCGGCCACGCCATCTTCATCGATCTCCGGTGTAGCGGCAAAAGGCCATTTGGCGGCATCTACACGCGGTGCGGCGGCCCGTGGATCGGGTAGTCCCATGACGGGCCGGGTCAATGCCTTTTCTGCCAATTGCCAGCGAATGAGGTCCATATAACGTAGCCCTTCCAACACAAATTCCACCCTTCTTTCGCGGCGCACGAGTTTTTTCAGTTCGGCAGCAGTCATCGCTGCCGTAGCAGCGGGATAGCTGGCGGTAGCCGTATGGGCAACGCCGTAAGCGCGTGCCCGTACCCGGTTGATGGCTTCCAGTACGCGCGCATTCGTTTCTCCCAGCTCGATACTGGCTTCTGCAAAAGTCAGGTACATTTCCGCGAGGCGGTAGAGAATGGCGTCGTTGTCTTCTACCAGGCGGTCGGCCCAGGATTGATCGATGCCTTTCTTCCAAAGGAATCCTGTAAAGCTGGCAAAAGCCGCCACCGAGCGGGTATCGACATTGCTCACCATCCGGCTGTTCTTGTAGCTCCATACTGTCGTGGAGTCGGGGTGTGGCTGATACGAAAAGCCCAGCCAGGGCGTACCAAATTCTACGATCGACATCGCCATCCGCGGGTCCCGTTGCTGGAAGGGTTTGTTGCGGTTGTACAGGGGCGATTCATCGATGGGTTTGCCGTCGATGCATTCGTAGGCGTTGACGATATCGAATGAAGGGAAATAGGCTCCGTATCCACCGGCGGTACGACTCATGAATTCTTTTACCCAGCCTTCGGCCGCACTGAATACTTTTTGCTTTTCATCCCGCGGGGTAGACCAGATGATCTCTTTGGATAATTCACCTTCTTTAACGAACAGTTGCTGATAGTTGGCGTGCAGGGCATAGACTCCGCTCCCTGCCAGCTGGATCACCGAATCGGCGGCTGCTTTGGCCATGGCCCAGTTTTCTGTATACAGGGCAGTGCGCGCTTTGATGGCAAAAGCCAAGCCCTTCGTGACGCGCCGGATGGAGGCTGAAGTATAAGACGCAGGCAGGTTGGCGGCGGCATAGTCCAGCTCGGAAAATATAAAGGGAATGATCTCCGCCTTGGGTGTGCGGGCAATCTCGTACGATTCTTCCAATGGCTTAGGTCCGGTCAGGAACGGTACATCACCAAAATGCGTGACGAGCCGATAGTACTGATACGCACGGATGAGGCGCATTTCAGCTTCCAGCCGGGCGATAACGCTGGCAGGCGTGTTGGCAGCTGCTTTGTCTTTGTTGACCAGGAAACTGTTCACGCGCGCAATGGCCTTGTAGCTGTTGAGCCAGTAGGTGCGCACGGCAGCGTCTTCCGAATTCATGTTGCCACTGATCACGGAGTTGCCGTTCTGCCGGTAGATATTGTTGTCGCCGAAGAACTCGTTGTCGTTGCTCCAGAAATCACCGCGGTACAGGTCATTGACCGCCAGCTCCAGCTGGGCCTGGTTGGCATAGAATCCCGCTGAGGTGGGATTGGAAGGATCGGAGAGGTCGAGCTTTTTGCAGGCAGGCACCAGGGCTGCCACACAAAGTCCGTATAATAGGTTGCGCATGGTTGTCATGTTTGTGTTGATGGAGATCAGAACCGGATGCTGGCGCCTGCCATCAGGGTTCTTACAATGGGGTAAGTGAAGTTGTTGGATTCGGGATCGAGGAATTTCGGGAATTTGCTCAGGCTGAACAGGTCATTGCCCGCTACATACAAACGGATCGCCTGGATCTTTGCTTTGGCGGTGAGTGCTACTGGTAGCGTATACCCGATGGTGAGGTTCTTGACCCGGAAATACCCCCCGTTGATGAGCCAGTGATCCGACAAGGTATAATTGTTGTTGTTCGTGGTGAGGTTGGTCGACAGGCGGGGATACACGGCGGCGAGGTTCTGCGCTTCCGAATTATTACGGCTGTAGAATTTGCCGACGATGCCGGTTGGCACATTTCCGAAAGCAGAGAGGAATGGCATGATCGCTTCGCTGTTGAGCCGGGTGAGTACCTTGCCCACCCCTTGAAAAGTGAGTGCCACATCGAAGCCCCCATATTCAGCACGCAGGTTGCCACCATATATCCAGCGGGGTAGGGAGCCGCCGAGAATCTCCCGATCGTCGGGCGTGATCTTGCCATCGGGTTTGCCATCGGGACCACTGATATCGCGGTATTTGCTGTCGCCCACTTTGGTGTTGTTGCCGTTGAGCGGGGTAGGACCGGCAGCGATCTCGGCAGCTGTCTGATAAAAGCCTTCGAAGCGGTAGCCATACCAGGCAGCATATTCGGCCCCTTTTTGAATAAGTTGGTCGCCGAGGGTTTGTGTGCCACGCAGGTCGCCTACTACCGAGCGCGCGTCAGAGAGGTTGGCGGCTACAGAATACCTGAGCTTGCCGATCCGGTCTCTCCAACCAAGTTCTGCTTCCCAGCCTTTCACGGTCATATTGCCCGCGTTCTGGAAAGGCCGGTCGTAGCCGATGTACAGGGGGATATCCAGTTGCAGCAGGATATCGGTGGTGGCTTTCCGGTAGTACTCGCCGGTCAGTGTTAACCGGTTATCGAGGAAGGCGGCATCGACACCGATATTGCTGGTGGTCGTGGTTTCCCAGGTGATGTTCTCGACATTCAATACCTGCTGGCCGAGGCCAGGTTGTGGTACCACAACACCATTCTGGTAAAACAGGGCGCTGCTGAAATTGAGTAGGGCCTGGTAAGCATAGTTGTCGATGCGTTCATTACCGGCCTGCCCCCAGCTGCCGCGCAGCTTCAGGAAAGAGAGCCACTGGGCGCGCTGCAGGAATTTTTCTTCCGATACCGTCCAGCCGGCAGATACCGACGGAAACCAGGCATTGCGGTATTGCGGGGCAAAGCGGGAAGACTGATCAAGCCGCAGGTTACCCTGTATATAATATTTGCCCTGGTAATTGTATTGCAGCCGGCCAAAGGTGGAGTGCAGTCCCAGGTCGCTCGCCCCTCCATAACTTTCCATGATCTCGCGGGTGCCGGCACTCAGGTAGGGAAAGTCGAGCAGGGGAAAGCCGGTGCGCATACCTGTCATCGATTCCGACTTACGGTAGATCTCTTCATACCCCACCATTATATCCACGGCATGGTCGCCAAACGTTTTGTTGTAGTTGGCCAGCAGTTGTCCATCCATCCATAGGTTTTCGATGCGCGTTTCCGTGAGGATGGCTTGTGGGGTACTGTTGGCATAGACGACGCGGGCGGGGTCTGCCTTATCGTAGTAGCGGATGGGTTTTACGAAGTGTTTGGTTTTGTCCCAGTCGAAGGTGGGCGATACCTGTGCCGTAATGGTGAGGCCGGCGATGGGTTTCAGTTGCAGCCCAATGCGACCCAGGAGCTGGTTGTATTTGTTCAGGCTCGTTCCGCCTTCGCGCAGCTGGGCGATGGGATTGAGGCCGTCTTTGCCAGGGGCGTAGCGGCCATCATCATAGTAGTCATCGTACCAGGCCGGAAAGATGCGGGCATCATAGATGGGGCCGTAAGCGGGTACATCGCTGTTGGTAAGGCGATAGGCGAGATCGATATTGGCGGAGAGGAGGCGGCTGATCTGCAGGTCGTTGTTGACCCGGAACTGAAAGCGTTCGTATTGGTAGTTGTCATAGAAAGCACCAGTCTTATTGTATCCCAGCGAAGCCTTCGTCTTTAGTTTTTCGGACCCACCGGTGAATACGAGGTCGTGCCGTTGGCGGGGTGCCTTCCGGTGCGTGAAGATCGTTTTTTGCCAGTTGGTATTGGGAAACTTATCGGGGTTTGCGCGGTTGCTGTCGAGGTAACTGTTGATGAAATCATCGGAATAAAAATTGGTGCCGCCATCGTTGATGCGTTGTTCATTGAAATAGCGGAAATAATCCTGGATGCCCACATATTCCGGCTGGGCCGTGGCCTGCTGCACCCCGTATTCATAGTTGTAATCGAGGTTGCTGACGCCTGCTTTGCCTCTTTTGGTGGTAATCACGATGACGCCCGAAGCGCCCTGCGAGCCGTAGATGGCGGCGGAGGCGGCATCTTTCAATACCGTGAGTGATTCCACATCATTGGGGTTGACGAGATCGATGCTGTTGGCCGGCACCCCATCGATGATGATGAGGGGAGCGGTGCTGTTGAGTGACGTGATGCCCCGGATGCGGATGGTAGCACCACCGCCGGGAGTGGAGCTGCCGCGGGTGACGGTGACACCTGCCACGCTGCCTTGCAGGGCTTCCGATACCTGGGTGGTTTGGCGGCCGCCGACGTCTTTGGCGCCGATCGTGGCTACGGCGCCGGTGAGGTCACGTTTTTTCTGGGTACCATAACCAACGACCACGACATCGTCGAGGTTTTTCTCTGCCCGGGCGAGTGACACGGTAAAGGGCCCTTCGCCCGTCACGGCCAGGGAATAGGTCAGGTAGTTGACCAGGGATAGGTTGAGTAGCCTGGTGTTGGCAGGCACGTTCAGCACAAATTTCCCGGAGTCGTTGGTAGTGGTGCCCAGGTTTGATTGGGCAACGGTAATGCTGACCCCAGCCAACGGTTGATGGGTGGCGGCATCGGTCACCGTACCGCTGACCGTGCGGGTCTGGGCCCTGGATATACTGGCCAGCATAAGCAGGACAATCGTTAGTAATGGCAATCTCAATCGCATACAATAAGCAGTGTTTGTTTGGAGAAAGCATAAAAATATCGGCAGGCGGCAGGCGGTTCCAAAACGTGGGCTGTTCAAAGCCCGGTACAAAATTATGAGCAAGCCAGCGCGCTAGTGGTCAGTGGCTTACTTAGCGAAATTGTTTTAATATGAACAGGTCTGCACCTGGCTTTTGTCAGGAAAAGCAGGGGAGGCTGATGGCGGGCGGCTTTGATTTTGCGGTTTTGTAATTAATGTTAAATTGCGCATCGACTACCTGCGGGACGAAAGCGGGTGTTTGTTGGACATGTTGTAGGACTATATGAAAACCTCAGGCGGCCCCCATACGAATAAGGATGTATTCCATTACCTCGAAGCTTGTTGTTGGCTGGTGGCAGGCCGCTATGATCACAAGCCGGTTGCCAGTTGGTCCAACCTCGACTACATGAAGCTGAGCGGGGTGATCTACCGCCAAACCAATGTACAGATCAGTGCCAGTACCCTGAAGCGGGTGTTTGGCAAATTCAGGACCGGCGAACGCTATTATCCCCAGCAGGCCACGCGTGATGCGCTCGCCCGTTTTACCGGCTTTGCCGATTGGGAGGCATTTGTACGCTACCAAGATGAGCAACCCAGAACGGCCCATTCGCCTGAACCCTCTTCTAATTTAATCGAAGTGCATCCCGTTTCCGAAGCAACAGCGCAACCCGCAAGTTCGCGCAGCGCACGGAGGTGGTTGGTGTTGGTGGGACTGGCGTTGGTGGCACTTGTGTCGGGGTGGTTCCTGTTACCGACAAAAAAAGCGGAACAGCTGCCCGACTTGCGGGGCGTACAATTGTTGTGCAGTAATCCCACCGGCAAAGCGCCACACTCAGCTATTTTCAGTTTGCAGGTGCCGCGGGAATTCAAAGGACCGCTGGACCAGTTTACGATGGTGTTTGACGATGGCAAGCGGAAGCTGCCATTTACCGGGGGCAAGTTGCTGCATTATTATGAGATACCTGGCCGCTACTATGCGGTGCTGCAATACGATGGCAAGCCTGTGGATACGGCGGTGGTGTACCTGGCTACCAATAATTGGGAAGTGGTGACAGAGATGGAGCGCGATACGATGCGCGTGTATCCGGTGGCGGCACTGCACACGCCTTCGCCCGAAGGATTGGGGGTTACTACCCAGGCTTTGCAGCAATCGGGCATCGATACCAATCATACTTTTTATGTGCATTTCTCACGCATGCAGCCATTCGATATCGATGGCGATAATTTTGAACTGACGGCCCGGGTACGTACTTCGGTTGACCGGCCGGGCGTGCGTTGTTCGCAGGTGAAGATGGAACTGTATGGCGACCGGTCCAAACATCGAGTGTTGTTCCTGAAACCGGGCTGTATCAGCTGGAGCAACCTGCGCTTGTCGGACGTGGAGATGGATGGTAGCCGGGATGATCTCAGTTTCCTGGGGGCCGATCTGTCGACGGGTGGAGTGATCAGGTTGCGCATTGAAAAAAAGAAAGCGCAGCTTTGGCTCGACAGTCAATCTGTTTATACCGGTGGGTACACGTTTCCACTGCAGCGGCTGTACGGCTTACGTATTTCCTTCGCCGGCATCGGGTATATCGATAGTGTGGGTATCCGCGACCTGGCCTCTGGTGGCGTATACCAGGAAGCGCTGCGATTGTCCCAGTAATGCTTATGGTGTTTTATCATTCCATCCCAGCGAAAGTACTACCCCCCATGGCGAAAGCTGCTGGCATGTACGATAGGCTGCGCGGCCATGACGTAAGAAGGCTATTCATGATTTCAGCCTGATAATGAGCGTCGTGCCCGGCGAAACCCGTCTTGTTTCCCCTACCTTGAAAATAAAATTGCGCAACCAGATAATTGCACGTATGTTTGCAACCACATAGTTGCAAATACGCCCATCATGGAAACAAGAAGAGATATTTTTCAGGCGATCGCCGACCCCACGAGGCGGGCGATCATGGCGTTGATTGCCTTGCAGGCGATGACGCCCAATGCGCTTGCCGATCATTTCAATACGAGCAGGCAGGCAGTGTCGAAGCATATTAAGATATTGACAGAGTGCGAGCTGGTAAAGCAGGAGCAGCAAGGCAGGGAGATCTATTATTCACTCCAAATTCAAAAAATGAAAGAGGTTGATAAATGGTTGGACCAATTCAGAAAGCTTTGGGTGACCCAATTCAATCAACTGGACAATGTATTAGCAACCATTAAAAAACAAAAAAAATGACAAAGGATCTGCAATTTGATTTTACGGTTGACAAAGCGGCCAAGACCGTAGTCATCACGAGGGAATTCGATGCTGAACTTTCACTGGTATGGGATGCTTTTACCACGGCTGAGCTGCTGGACCAGTGGGTAGCGCCCAAGCCCTGGAGCGCCAGAACGAAACACATGAATTTTGAAGTGGGGGGCAGCAGGTTGTATGCGATGGTGAGTCCGGAGGGGATGGAGCGCTGGGCTCTGCAGAAATATACCGCGATCACGCCGAAGACTCATTTCAAGATGTTTAATGCGTTTGCGGATGCAGCCGGTAATCCGGAAGCAGAGGGGTCTGATTGGGACTATCAATTCACCGACCAGGGGGAGACAACTAAAGTAATTATCTCTATCTATAACGAATCGATGGCTCGTCTGGAGCGGATGATTGAAATGGGCTTCAAAGAGGGTTATGCTGCTTCGATGCAGAACCTGCAGGCGCTGTTACTATCATTGTCCAACAAATGATCTACGTCTTCAAGACATCTGTCAAAACAAAGAAGGAGGTGAAGTGTCTGAAGCCTCACATCGATAATATACTTTCCGGCGAACAATGGAATTTCGATCTCCAGGACTGCGACAGGATCTTGCGTATCGACAGCGACCAAAACATTGTGTTGAGCATCATTGACCTGCTGCAACTTCACCAGTTTTACTGCGAAGAGCTGGAGTAGCGAATAGCCTTCTAAAGACTACCAAAGGCAGCGTAATGGCTGCCTTTTTCTTTTTGACGATTGGCGAGATGAAGGGGCTCGCCCCTGGTAGCCTTTTTGCAGTGGTAGCCCAAAGCATGGGCATGAAGAAATTCAGTTTGAAGGTATTGTGGCAGATACTCAAGGATTCCTTTACGGGCTTTTCCGATCATAAGGTGATGAAACTAAGTGGGTCGCTGGCTTATTATACGGTGTTTTCCATGGCGCCGCTGCTGATCGTGATCATTTCCTTGTGTGGGTTTTTCTTTGGCCGGGAAGCAATCGAGAATGGGGTGTATGGGCAGATTAGCGGCTTTGTGGGATCAGATACCGCGCTGCAGATCCAGCAGATCATCAAAAACGCCTCGCTCGAGGGAAAAGGGAGTCTAGCCCTGGTCATAGGTATCGTAACCTTGCTGATTGGCTGTACCACCGTTTTTGCGGAGATACAGGATTCCATCAATACCATCTGGGGATTGAAGCCAAAACCCAAGCGTGGTTGGTTGAAGATGTTACAAAACCGGTTGCTGTCTTTTTCGGTAGTGATCAGTCTTGGCTTTCTGTTGCTGGTGTCGCTGGGCGTTTCCGGTATCATAGATGCACTCAGCAGCCGCTTACAGGCCCGGTACCCGGATACGACGGTCGTCATCTTTTATATCATTAACCTGGTGTTGACGATCGCTGTAGTGACCGTCTTGTTTGCAGTGATCTTCAAAGTGCTGCCCGATGCGAATGTGAAATGGAAAGATGTGATGGCGGGTGCCTTCGCTACAGCTTTGTTGTTTTTGCTGGGTAAGTTTGCGATTTCGTTTTACATCAGCAAAAGTGATGTAGGTAGCACTTACGGCGCTGCGGGTTCATTGGTGGTATTGTTGTTATGGGTGTATTATTCTTCCATCATTCTTTTCTTTGGGGCAGAGTTTACGAAGGCCTATGCGATGAAGTTGGGGTCGGAGATCAGGCCCAATCACTATGCTGTGACGACGCGCGAGGTGGAGATAGAAGAAGGGAGCAAGTCTGTGCAACAGGTAGAAGCCAAAAAGTCTTCAGAAGAACGTGGTAAAAAAGGGCCGACGCACGGTTAGCACGTCGGCCCTACACAAATAACTGCAACTAGCTCTATGGCTAATTAGCTTTCTACGATCAAAAATAGCCAAGGAGTATAATGGGAAATTATGGAGAGTTGCAGGTTCAAAGATACTGTTCGTTTACGGATATGAAGTCTTATGCACACAATTTATTCTGAATTTAATTGGTTCTTAAAGTGATGTGTATTTGAATTGACCTGATTCGGATATTTTGCGCCGTTATAGTAGTTGTTTATTGTGCAAACGACATGTTTTGTGGCGACAGCATTCTTTTTTGGACCGTTTTACATCCCTGACTAATTACTAGCAAACCACGGGTGGATATTGTCTTATACTTACCTGTTTCTGAAAAGCTGTTGCAATTATATATTTTACTTACTGTATAGTTTTTGTCAATTGGAATGCTTATGGTGGCGGTGGAGGTGTAGACTATGGTGACGCAGGCGCGGGTGGTGGCGGTGGTAGTACATTGCCGGCCATCTCTGGAGATGTTGCCATCTATGACATCCAGGATTCGCTGAACAATCCTTGTTTGAAAGAGGTGCTGTCGACGGCTTTAAATAAGCGGCTAAAAAGCTGGATAGCCAGGACCTTGGATACGGTTGCCCACATCAAAGGCGACTTTGACCTTGTTTTCCGGGAAAACCAGTTAGTTTTTTTAGCGATTCCAGTGTGATGGGGCAATTTAATCTTCAGGATAGCCATTTTGGTGGTCCTCCCTCTGATCCAAAGCAATATGGTACCATTGTAATCGACCTGAATGTAACATCTCTTCCAGGCATGTCTAAAGAGGCGATTGCAACGGTAATCTATCACGAAGCCATTCACGGTCTGCTGGAAGCAAAAGGTGTTCCTATTGATTGGCCACATGAGACCATGGCAGAATCCTATCAAACCAGGATAAAAATTGTACTTACCGAGTTATTCCCTTGTATGCCAATTGATGATGCCAGTGCCTTGGGATGGCTAGGCCTTACCAGGACTTACCAGTTCCATGCCATCAAAATATATGATGTCCAAAATGCCACCGGCATAACCAGAAATATCCTGCAAACGGCCTACGATTATCAAACCAATCAAAGGGGTACTGCCTCTGGCTGTCCGTGATATTGGGTCTACTTAAGCAAACCGTATGCGTAGCATATCCTTTTAAATTAGGATTGATTGAAGGAATGTTGCAATTATTTGCATTGCAGAAGGGTGTATCAAAAAGTATGATACACCCTTTTTGTATGCTGTTCAGTTTTATTTTTTGAGCCTTACTCATTGGCGCCAGGAGACCATCATCGGCGAACTCCTATTTGGTATGAGATATCTTATTTGACCACCGTCGCTTCCAGCTCCACATTCAGGGTTTCGTAGAGGCCCACGACCTGCATGAGCGTCACTGCTTGTTTCATGCCATGCCGGGCAACGAATTCCTTAAAGAGGTCAAAACAGTTGTTGATAAATTCCTCCCAGGAAGTGGTGTAGATGGTCAGGCGTACGATGTTGCCGGCGTCGTAACCCGCCTGGTTGATCACCGTTTCGAGGTTCTGGATCGCTATTCCAAGCTGCGTACGCATATCGGCATTGCTGGAGCTCCCGTCGGGTAGTACCGCTGCCTGTCCGGCCACATACAAGGTGCCTGTTACTTCCGTTACTTCTACTGCCTGTACATAACTCCGGTCGTCCTGCCAGGCCCAGGGATTGATCACTGTCTTTTTCATCATTTATATTGTTTGATAGATGACAAAATTAGACAGTGTTTTTATGTGCTGGTGTGATCAGGATCACATCTTGCCGCCGCCGGCACTTCGATGACTACGGTATAGCCGGCTAAGCGTTTCGCGGGATAAACCCAGGTAAGCAGCCAGCAGGGCCTTCGGTACGCGTTGCAACAACACTGGCTGTTTGCGCAACACGAGTTCATACCTTTCACGCGGGGTATCCGTCAGGAAGGAAAGAATGCGGTCCTGCGAAGCCATATGTCCCCGGTTGGCCTTATGCAGAAAGAAATGCTCCATTTTTTGTAGCTGCTGGCAGATGGTCTGGTAGCCATCCAACGTAAGACAGTACACCTGTGTATCCTCGATGCACTTTAGGCTCAGCGACGCAGGGTCGCCGGAAAACCAGGCAGGATAGTCGGTCTCCCACCAATCTTCCATCGCAAATGAAACAATGTGTTCACGTTCTTTTTTATCCTCGTAGGTTAGTTTCAGTAATCCAGCAATGACCAGGTACACATACCTGACCGGTTCGCCTTTGGTGATCAGCATAGCGCCTTTGGTGGCCTTTCTAGTAATGAAGTGCTTTTCTACAAAGGCGTATTCCTCATCGCTGAGGGGTACCACGTGTTCTATATGCCGACGCAGCATGGGTTCCATAGCTGCTAAGATAAGTATTTGCCAGGCGCAGCCACTTTAAAAACGGAACCCCGCTACCAGAATTTCCACCAGGGTTTGCCGGCCTTTTGTTGAGCTTGCTGAGTGGCCCGCTTCTGGTCCATATGCTAACCCTCGGTGAGTTCTACTGCTTTACGAACCACATTGGCAAATTCGCGGGGAGGTCCCTGGGAGTGCTCGCCATAGATAAACTGCACACCCGTTTCCACCTTGTCGTTGCTGAGTAGAATCTTGAGTTCGCAGGTACGTCCCTTTTTATCCGGCACGTCAAAGGTCTTGTGCAGAAATTCCTGCATCTCGGGAGTGATCATGGAACGGAGTTGTGAAATCATTGGCAATGTGCCTGTCTTACCTATGTAGAGGTTATTGTCTTTACAGTCTGCACTGCCATTACCCATTCGGTTGATGGTGCCATCCGAAGTAAGCAATATGAACAACACCTGGTTTTTGTCTATTTTAAGCGTGATGAGGATCGCTTCTATTTCGTTGGGGGCTATCAAGTATTTATTTTTATGCTAGTAATAATACCTCGCTGATCTGTTAGTACGATAAGGTATAACTTTTTTTCGTTGCTTGGTGCCTGGCCACGAATGGAAATCAGCTACCTGACTAATTTATGCCATCCGGCAGGGGGCAAGACCTGGCCGGGAAAAAATCACAAATATTCGGGAAGTATCGCCATTCTTACAGGCACCTTTAAGGGCCACCTTTGTCTTGTTGATCTTTTAAAACCATCAACAATCAATAAAATGACAAATTCCATCAAAAACGTAGTACTGGTTCATGGCGCTTTTGCAGACGGCTCAGGCTGGAAGGCCCTTTACGAAGTGCTCAGCACGAAAGGATATAACGTAACGATCGTACAAAACCCGCTGACCTCCCTGGAAGACGATGTTAAAGCCACTCACCTGTTGCTGGACAAACAAGACGGCCCCACCGTACTGGTTGGTCATTCCTGGGGTGGTGCCGTGATCACCGAAGCGGGTAATCACCCTAAAGTCGCGTCACTGGTGTATGTAGCCGCCTTTCAACCCGACAACGGCGAAACAGCGCTGCAATGGTTCCAGACAGCGCCACCCGCCCCTGAAAACGGTGTCCTTCCCCTCGATGAAAAGGGCATTGTGTATTACGACAAGGATCGGTATCATGCAGGTTTCTGCGCAGATATCTCCACAGAAGAAGCTGCCTTCATGTATGCCTCACAGGGATCATTCTATGGTCAATGTTTTGCGACCCCCATTACCGAAGCTGCCTGGAGAAACAAACCCTCCTTTGCCGCTATCGCCACCGAAGACAAGAGTATCGATCCGACGATTCAGCGTACCATGTACAAACGCTCCAATACAAAAACAACGGATGTGAAGGGTAGCCACGTGATCTTTATGTCGCAACCAGAAGCTGTTGCCAAAGTTATTCAACAAGCTTCGGACGTTCAAGCTAAATAATTCACGTAAAACGATACCAGCTAAAAAGCCGTTTCATTTTTTGAGATGGCTTTTTAGTTCAAGTGACCAATGAAGATAAGAGTTGTTACTTAGCCTTGTATAATTGTATACTCCCCACCTCCGGGTCTATGCGCACATAGCCACCACGGATAGTTACCAGTACATTTCGATTATCCAATACGACCACCCACGTGGGATGCAATCCATACCAGAACAGGTTATGAATGCTACTTTTTTTCTGCACCTTTTTGTCAATCACATAACCCCCTTTGCTGCCGGCCAGGTAGATACAATCTTCGTGAATGGCAAAAACCGCGGGCACATCACCATGATCAAGTGCGCTGTGATTGAAAATGAATCTTTCGCGTAGGTAAGTCTGGTTAGCCCGCCGGCATTCAGCCCCCAATGCGATAGCATTGGCCTATTTCTTCATCTTCCGATACATACCCAACAAGAGGGTTTGCGCAGCAAGCCGTCCGGCGAATGCCGCATGGTCCTTTTTACCCAGCATTTTAAGTACGAGCGAAAAACCGGTAATACCGATCGACGCCCACAAAAAAGGGTCAACGGTAGCTTTCGCCGGGTTGGCTTTACCAGGTGCAGAAGCTGCTTTTACCTTTGGGGTGGCCGCTGCCCGCGAAGTGTTTTTTTTGGCGGTAGTTGTTGCCATAATGCAGTGTTTATCAAAAGCGCAACAATTTTGCTGCCACCGGGGTACAGGATTTGATGATATATGGAAAAACGCATGTCATACCCTGCCGCCAGACCCGTCACCTTCTCCGTAAATGGTGTATCGCATACACTGTCATTGGCTCCCTGGGTAACCCTGCTGGATGCCTTACGTGAACGGCTTCGCCTCACCGGTACCAAGAAAGGCTGCGATCACGGCCAATGTGGCGCCTGTACCGTTCTGTGTAATGATCAACGCATCCTAAGCTGCATGACCCTCGCCGTCATGAAGCAAGGTGCGGCCATTACGACCATTGAGGGAATTGCCACCGGCGACACACTGCATCCTTTACAGCAGGCTTTCATCGACCACGATGCCTTCCAGTGTGGCTATTGCACACCGGGGCAGATCTGCAGCGCGATCGGTATGCTCCGGGAAGGTAAAGCGCGCACCCGCACAGAAGTAAAAGAGTTGATGAGTGGCAACCTTTGCCGCTGCGGCGCCAACAAAACAATCATCGATGCCATCATGGAGGTAAAAGAAAGCTATGAATAATTTCGACTATCTACAGCCGCAGTCCGTCAGCGAGGCGGTTGATCAGGCAGGCACTAATGATAGCAACAGGTTCATCGCCGGTGGTACCAATCTGCTCGATCTCTGGAAATACGATCTGCTGCATCCTGCTGCACTGATCGATATCAATCAATTACCCGCACTCAACAGCATCACGGAAACTGCGGAGGGCGGACTGCGCCTGGGTGCTTTGTGCACCAACGCCGCCACCGCTTATCACCCGCTCGTAGAAGAACGTTATCCGTTGCTGTCGAAAGCCATACTCGCGGGTGCCTCGGCACAGATCCGAAATATGGCTACCAATGGCGGTAACCTGCTGCAACGTACCCGTTGCTATTATTTTTATGATCCGGCGGTGCCCTGCAATAAGCGCAACCCCGGCTCTGGTTGCCCGGCAATCGGCGGCTACAACCGGATGCATGCCATCCTGGGGGCGAGCGATCAATGCATTGCCGTATTTCCTTCCGATATGTGTGTGGCCCTGGCAGCATTGAACGCTGTGGTACTGGTTACCGGACAGCAAGGTGATCGCAGCATTCCCTTTGCCGATTTTCACCGGCTGCCTGGCGACCAGCCAGCGCTGGACAATACCCTGCTGCCGGGAGAACTCATCACGGCCATCGATCTGCCGCCCAACCGTTTCGCCACTAACTATTCGTACCTCAAACTCCGGGATCGTCATTCGTATGCGTTTGCCCTGGTATCAGTCGCTACAGCACTGGATCTCGACGGCGATACCATCCGCGAGGCGCGCATCGCCCTGGGCGGCGTAGCGCACAAACCATGGCGTAATGAGTTGGCCGAACAATTTCTGCAAGGAAAAGCAGCGATTGAGGCCAACTTTGCCGCAGCGGCCGATATCCTGCTACAAGGTGCGCAAGGATATCAACACAATGGGTTTAAAATACCGCTCGCTAAAAAAGCAATCATCCGTAACAGCCTGATGGCGTTGGATCCGGCCAGTCAATTGCCCGGTGCCCAGCCATCGGCATAATCACCCACTTTTATGCAATCAACACCAACAGTAGGAAAACCGATCAGCCGGTTGGAGGGCATCTTAAAGGTGACTGGCGCTGCCCGCTATGCCGCGGAATATGAGGTTCCGGACCTCTTGCATGGGTATGTGGTGAACAGCACCATCACCAAAGGCTCCATCACGCGGATCGACACCACGCAAGCGATGGCGGTAGAAGGTGTGGTACACATTTTTACCCACGAAAACCGGCCGCGGCTCGCGTGGTTCGACCTGCAGTATGCGGATATGGATGCGCCGCCCGGCACAGTCTTTAAACCACTCCATGATGCCACCATACATTACAACGGGCAGCCCATTGCGCTGGTCATTGCCCAAGATGTCGAGACAGCCCGATATGCGGCCAGCTTGTTGACCATCGAATACGAAGAGACATCGTTCGATACCTGTCTAAACGATAACCTGCACAAAGCCAGAAAACCGAAGAAGGGATTGGCCTCCGTGATGAAATCGCCGCCGCCCAAGCCAACCGGTGACGTGAAGAAAGCGTTTCAGCAGTCTGCCGCGCAGGTCGCTGCGGAATTCAGGCATAGCACGGAGCACCACAATCCAATGGAGCTGTTTGCCACCACCACGGTCTATGAAGGCGACGGCCAACTCACCATTTACGACAAGACGCAAAGCACCATCAACAACCAGCTATACGTGGCCAACGTCTTTGGCTTGAAGTATAAGTACGTACGCGTGCTGGCGCCTTTTGTGGGTGGTGGGTTTGGATCGGGCTTGCGACCGCAATACCAGCTTTTTCTTTGTGTGATGGCTGCCCTGCAATTAAAGCGGTCTGTGCGCCTGGTGCTCGATCGCAAACAAATGTTCTCCTTTGGCCACCGGCCGCAGAACGTGCAACGCCTGCACTTTTCGGCGGATGATAAAGGTCAGCTGACAGGGCTGAGCCATACGGCTTTTTCAGCTACCTCTCAGTTTGAAGATTATGCCGAGACGGTTTCCGAATGGAGTCACAAACTGTACCCGGCGCCCCATACCTCCTTCGACTACCAACTGGTTTCCCTGGACCTGCACACGCCCGTGGACATGCGCGCCCCGGGCGGCAACAGCGCCCTGCATGCCATCGAGTGTACGATGGATGAATTGGCCTACAAACTCGGCATCGACCCGCTGGAATTTCGACTGCGCAATTATGCCGACGAAGATCCTTCGACGGGAAAGCCATTTACCAGCAAAGCTTTACGGGCTTGTTACCAGCTGGCGGCGGAACAATTTGGCTGGCACCAGCGCAATCCTCAACCGGCAAGCATGAAGCGTGGTAATAAGCTTGTAGGGTATGGTATGGCTACCGGCATCTGGGACGCGTTTCAGTTTCCGGCCCGGGTAGAAGCGATGATCGACCAGGAAGGGAAACTGGTGATCAGCAACGCCACAACTGATATCGGGACTGGTACGCTTACGATCATGACACAGATCGCTGCAGATGAATTTGGCCTTCCTATTGAGCAGGTCAATGTCCACTACGGCGACAGTAAAAAGCCTTTTTCAATGTTCCAGGGTGGATCGGCTACCACAGCCTCTACGGGCTCGGCCATTGTGATAGCCGCCCAGGCGTTGAAGAAGAAGTTGTGGAAGATCGCGAAGGGTATGGACGGCTCTCCCCTGGCCAAAGCCGGGGAAGCAGACGTCGCTTTCGATAGCGGTCAAATTTATCTCAGGCATGACCCCTCTGTAGCCATTTCCCTGGCAGCGATCGTGGCTGCCAATAAAGGCCGTCCTATCAAGACTACCAATATGGGCAAGCCCCATTTGCTCAAGCTCCGTAAATATGCCAAAGCAACGCATAGCGCTGCCTTTGTGGAGGTGGAGGTGGATGCGGAACTAAAGACGATCACGGTTACCCGTGCTGTAACCGCAGTGGCCGCGGGGAAGATCATCAACCCAAAAACGGCCCGTAGCCAGATTGAAGGGTCGATGGTGTGGGGCATCAGCAAGGCATTACACGAAGCCACCATCCTGGATGAAAAGCTGGGCAAGTTCATGAATCCCAACCTGGCCGAATACCATATTCCGGTGCATGCAGATATTCACGAGCTCGATGTGATCTTTGCCGATGAACCCGACGAAATAATCAACGAGCTCGGTGTAAAAGGGGTAGGAGAGATTGGCCTGGTGGCGATGCCAGCTGCGATTGCCAACGCCGTGTACCACGCCACGGGGAAACGTTTCTACAACCTACCCATACACTTTAACGAATTGTTGTGACAAGTGGCGAACCGATCAGGGGTAGGGTACTGCCGATCATCGCACGATACCCATAGTCCAGGGGGTATCAATAAATCTGCGATGATAAGTTGTCAATTATTAAATAAAATAACCTACCTTCAGATCAATGCCAACCGATCTCGTTGGCCTTTTTTACACCTTCGTATAGCTGACGGTCTTTAGTCATAATCTCCCTTTATTAATAATTCCTTTTGATAAAGTTTTGTTTATTGACACATTGATTGGCGTTCCAGGGTTTTTGAATTGGCCGTTACCTTTTTTGATTTCTTTTTTAATTTGTACCGATGCTTGCAAACTTCTTTTTTTTCACCTCTTTTTTCCAGGCGCCAAAGATTGAGTTCAATCATATCAGTGATTTGGAGAAGCGTACCCCGGATATCATCATCTGGGCAGCACCCGTGATGTTTTTCTTTGTGTTGTTGGAATGGTATATCGCCAAAAAGCAGGACCATCACCTGTACGACAAAAAGGAAACCATCGGGTCGGTACTGGTGGGTATAGGCAATGTGATCATCAATACGTTCCTGAAGGTAAGCCTCTTCTACCTGGTGATCTGGATCTATAACCTGGTGCCGTGGCGGATGTATTTTAGCTGGTGGTCACTGATCCCCTGTTACCTGATCTTTGACCTTTCCAGCTATTGGTCGCACCGTATATCGCACCAGCAGCGTTTTTGGTGGGCAACCCATGTCGTTCACCACAGCAGCGAAAATTATAACCTGAGCGTATCCTTCCGTTTAAGCTGGGTACAGAACCTGAAGCTTGTATTCTTTCTGCCGGTCATGGCCCTCGGCTTTCACCCGGTCATTTTCTTTATCACCAGCCAGGTGGCGGTGCTCTTTCAATTTTGGGTACATACCGAATACATTCGCAGGCTTCCTCGATTCATCGAGTATATTTTTGCCACGCCTTCCAACCACCGGGTACACCATGGGTCTCAGGAAAAATACATCAATAAGAACTACGGTGCCACCTTCATCTTTTGGGACAGGCTGTTTGGCACTTATCAGCCTGAAGAAGAACAGGCGAAATATGGCATCAGCACCAATATTGAGCATAAGGCCAATCCCATTCACCTCAACTTTCATGAGTACGTCGAAATGTGGCAGGATGTAAAAGCCGCGAAAGGCATGCGGAGAAAACTCTTTTTCATCTTCGGCGATCCCATAGCCGTCGCGAATTATAAAAAGGAAGCCGGGAAAACGACAGTAAAACCTGCTGGCATCCGGCGGGAAAAGTCTGTCCATCAACTCACTTCTCTGAAATAAATGTCGCTGCCGGTAGCCCTTCTTTATTAATCAAGGTAGCACTGCTGTTACGCTTCAGACATTCCTGCTGAATTCTTAAAAACATCTTGCGCTGCAGCAATCGTAACATCTGTTAAGCGTTTGCTATTCCTGGCTGATTTCAGTGTCTGTACTGTTGCACCTCTATTCCTCCTCATTGGGTCCTCGAGGCCCGTAGTGCTACAGAGGTGGAATCGAGGAGGAATCGAGAAGGAACCATGAATCAACGCCCGTTCATCATGCCACCTACGTACGACCATCACAAACATTTAGTCCTTCCGTCCCTAAAAAAAGAGAAATTCCGGGTAAAACTGCCCGTTCGTCACACGAGTTGTCGAAGGTCGTCACAGGTTCGGCAGAAGCCCACCCCATTTGTCCGGGGGACTGGTCGCTGACAGGCTATTTTTGTGGCACTGGTGGGGGGACAGGCCGCGAAGGATAGTTTGCGGAGCTTGTGAAATGAATTAAATTGTAAGGCCAGTAACTACACCCATTGATAGATGCCTAATATTAAAAACATGAATGACAACAACAGTCGTCGCGACTTTATCCGTAATGTGTCACTAGCCGGCAGCTCTGTGCTGCTGTCTTCCTCACTCTCCTCTGCCAACAGCTTTTTTACGGGGTCACCCAATGATAAAGTAGTGCTGGGCATCATGGGTACCAATAGCCGGGGCAGTTTCCTGGCAAAAACGTTTGCCGGACTGCCCAATGTAGAAATAGCCTATATCTGCGATCCGGATGCTACCGTATTGGAAAAGACGATTGGTGACCTGGAAAAACTAACCGGCAAGCGGCCGCGTGGTTTTGCCGATATCCGCCAACTGTTGGCCCAAAAAGACTTTGACGGACTGGCTATCGCAGCGCCCGACCATTGGCATGCACCCGCGGCTATCATGGCACTGCAGGCAGGCAAACACGTGTACGTAGAAAAACCCTGCAGCCACAACCCGCGGGAAGGCGAACTGCTCGTGCAGGCCACCGCCAAATACAACAAAATGGTTCAAATGGGCAGCCAGCGCCGCACTTTTGACAACGTCAACAAAATGATCAACCAATTGCACACAGGCGTCATTGGTAGGGTCTATTTTGCCCGGGGATGGTATACCAACAACCGTAAATCCATTGGCCACGGCACCAATATACCGGTACCGGGCAATCTTAATTTTGACCTGTGGCAAGGCCCCGCACCCCGTCAGGCTTTTAAAAGCAACCTGGTGCATTACAACTGGCATTGGTTCTGGCATTGGGGTACCGGCGAAGCGCTCAACAACGGCACCCACGAACTCGATGTGATTCGCTGGGGATTGGGCGTCGATTATCCGGTAGAGGTTGTCTCCGCAGGCGGACGTTTTCATTGGCAGGACGATTGGGAAACACCCGATACGCAAACGATCACCTATAAGTTTCCCAACAACACGGCCGCTACCTGGGAAGGAAGAAGCTGCAATAGCTACGCCTCCGAAGGGTCGGGAAGAGGGGTGGTATTCTATGGCGACAAAGGTACCATCGTGTATCCCGGCAGCAACAGTTACCAACTATTCGATGCTGCCAACAAACTCGTGCAGGATATAAAAGACAATACACCGTATAATCCTTCCAACCCGGTTAGTCCGACCGAATTACTGGATGCCCTGCACCTGCAGAATTTTGTACAGGCCATACGCGGTCAGGAAAAACTCAACGCGCCCATTGCCGAAGGACATAAATCGACGCTGCTGCCACAGTTGGGCAATATCGCCTACCGCACCAATAGTGTGCTGCAGTGCGACCCTAAGAATGGGCATATCGTCAACAATAAAGCTGCCATGGAACTATGGGGCCGGACTTACGAAAAGGGGTGGGAAGTGAAGGTGTAGACTTTTATCGTAGATTGCGCCGATAGACGAGATTACTATGTATGAGCAGCTCATTCGTTATATCGAGGAATATGCACAGGCGAGGTTAACGCCAGCGGAAGTAGCACTGATCAAAAGCAACTTCAAACCAATGTCGCTGAAAAAACGGGCATATTTCTTACAGGCAGGAGCCGTTTCGAAGTACGCCGGCTTTATCACCAAAGGCGCCATGCGGCAGTATTGTGTAGACGACAAAGGCGACGAAAAGATCGTTCACTTTTATATTGAAAACCACTGGGCCACCGACCGGGAGAGCTTCGCTTCGGGGAAGCCTTCACTCTATACCATCGAGGCCTGGGAAGACACCGACCTGCTCCTCATTACCCGCGAGCAGATCCAGGCACTGATCAAGCAGGTGCCAGCACTGGCCACCATGACCCAGGTGATGGATGAACGACATGCCATCGCCACCCACAAACGCCTGGGCTCCCTGATCGTGGGCAGCGCAAAAATGCGTTACCAGGAATTTATGACCAACTACCCGCATTTCGCCCAGCGATTTCCGCAACACCAGATTGCTTCCTTTTTGGGCATCACCAAAGAAACCCTCAGCAGGGTGAGAAGGCAGCACCCATGACAAGCCGGGCGCTGCCCTGGCTGCTTACGCCTGTTGCCTGATCAGCGGGATCACTTTGGTACCGATCAGCTCTATCGATTGCATCAGCTGTGCGTGTGTCAAACCTGCATTGTCCATTTGAAACGTAAACCGGTCAACGCCACCCAATGCTTCGCTGTGCCGCAGGATCTTAGCTGCCACGGTTTCTGGTCCGCCCACGACGAGTACACCTCTTGGCGCAATCAGTCCGTTGAACTGCTGCCTGGTCACCGGTGGCCATCCGCGTTCTCTTCCCAATTTCGTCCATAACTCCGCATAGCCCGGATAGTAATCGGCAATAGCGGCTTCATCGTCGATGCCCACATAGCCAGGTGAGTGTAGACCTACGGAAAGCTGATCGGGGCTAAATCCTGCCTCCTGGCCCGCTTTCCGGTACAGGTCCACCAATGGCCTGAAACGCTCAGGCTCTCCGCCAATGATCGCCACCATCAATGGCAGGCCCAGCTGACCGGCGCGAACAAAGGATGCAGGTGTACCGCCTACGCCGATCCATACAGGTATTTTTTGCTGCAAGGGCCTCGGGTACACCGGCTGGTTGTTGAGCGATGGCCTGAACTTGCCCGACCAGGTTACAAACTCATGCTCCCGGATGCGCAACAGCAACTCGAGTTTCTCTTTGAACAGCGCATCATAATCATCCAGGTTGTACCCAAACAAGGGATACGCTTCGATGGCCGAACCACGTCCCACCACCATTTCTGCCCTTCCTTTCGAAATAATATCGACGGTGGCAAAACTTTGAAACACGCGCACCGGATCTGAAGTGCTGAGCACCGTTACGGCGCTGGTAAGCCGGATCTTTTGGGTGCGGGCAGCTGCTGCCGCCAGTATCACGGCAGGTGCTGCATCCAGGAATTCTTTTTTATGGTGTTCACCGATGCCGTATACGTCGAGTCCGGCTATGTCGGCCGCCACGATCCTTTCCAATAACTGATCCATGGCTGCCTCGCTGCTAAGGGTGTGGCTGCCATACATGGCCGATGCAAAACTATCTATGCCTATTTCCATATCTGCGATTGAATAAGTTGAAAAATGCGTGTTGATCAGGACAGCGCGTTAGGGGGCGGACCTCCGGCAGGCTTCGAATTGCCGGCAGGCAGGGGGATGAATTCCTCGTTATCTGTCGGTGGTAATATGATCCGTCCCTGCTTCCAGTCTTCCTTGGCCTGTTCGATCCGTTCTTTGCGACTGGATACAAAATTCCACCAGATGTATCGTTCACCCAGGTGCTCTCCGCCCAGCATCATCAGGGTGGAGGGTTCCGTCGCGATCAGCAGGGGATCGGTATCCTGTTTAAACACCAACAGTTGTCCTGCCTGGTAAGCGGTCCCTTCTACCTGGAGGCGGCCTTTGGCGATATACACCCCTCTTTCTGCGTAGCCTTGCGGGATGCCGAAACGGGCATCTTTGTCAAGCTCCACATGCACGTAAAATAAGGGGGAGGTGGTGGTGACGGCACTCTTTTCACCAAAGGCTTCGCCGGCGATCAGGCGCATCCAAACACCTTTATCGGTGAATACAGGCAATTGCTCCGGCTTGAAATTGGCAAAAGAAGGATTGGCTTCTTCGTCTTTTTCCGGGAGGGCTACCCAGGTTTGTATCATTTCCAGTTGGCCGCCGGCCCGGATGTTCGGGTCTTCGAACCGTTCACTGTGGGCAATGCCACTTCCGGCCGTCATCCAGTTGACCTCCCCGGGCTTGATGACCTGTTCTACCCCCAGCGAGTCGCGGTGGGTGATCTCTCCGCTAAACAAATAACTTACCGTCGATAGGCCAATATGTGGATGTGGCAGCACGTCGAACTGACTGTGGGTGGAGGCCGGTACACTGATCGGTCCGCCATGATCCATAAAAATGAAAGGACCCACCATTCTCCGGAGTTGGAAGGGCAATATGCGTTTAACCGAAAACCCGGGCATGATCTGCGCTTCCCGGGAAGAGATGACGATGTCAAGCATAAGAAAGATCAGTTTGCTGCAAAGCTATACGATGGGGCGGTGAATTATGTTGACAAAAGATAATAAATAAGGCTTTGCAGCTCCATACGGCCAGGGCGTCGGTGGTGCAGAGACAATATGCCGACATATTTTTTTACCATTTGGTAAATGAACTGCCCCCAATAAGTTGGACATTTAACGTATGAAAGTGTTTGTGGACTACATTTTACAGTTTGGGAATTTGAACCAGCATGATTTCCTTGAAGGCAACCTATTCAACGGCAAGAAGTGCTGCGTAAAGAAGTGCTCACTTCACCACTTCAAAATCTCCTGGTTTCCACGTTCCGTCAAACGCAGGTCCTTCTGGACCGTAAATCCTGAAATAGGTAAACCACCCCACATGGGGATTGGTTTTTATCCATACCGCTTCTTTGCCTGCCGGAGCAGCTGGTCCGAAATACAGATCGATAGATGATCCTGTTTTGCCCTTTAATTCGAACATCGATCGCAAGGCCGACTTGTTTTGATCGGTTAATATTTCACTTCTTGTTAGCACATCATATATCGTTACTGACCAGAATAATTTCGCTGGAACGGGTAGGGGAACTGTCAGTTTATAGGTTTTGCTGCCATCGAGGTAATTGCCCTGGTTGTCTTTTGTTCCCAGCCAATATAGTGACCCTGCGTGGGTGGAGCGGTTAAACATGGCGGGTGACTCTATCTGTGCCTGGTAAAACCATTTTTCCCGTGCATACAGGTCGGTATAATGCTGCGTGTCGAATGTTCCGTTGTCGGATCTTAGAGCTGCCCACTCCCATTGTCGGTCGGGCCAGGCTATGCGATCTGCTCTGCGATCTGCGAATGACTGCACGCGCAAAATGGCGTTACCGGTTTGAGCGGCTTTTACCAGAATGGTTTTCATTCTTGCATCGGGGTTAAAAGCTTTACCCTTTTCAATGCCTAGTTCAGCCAGTTCACCATACATTGGCCGGTAGGCTTCGTAAGGTGGTTCTTGATCGATCAGCTCGTGCAGCTCTTCCCAGTACTTAAGATTGTCTTCCCAGCTTACGGGCGTAAAATCCAGACCGGGTTTGTTCAGGTCGACCCAGGTAGGTTCGGTCCAGCCGGCTGGTTTTGTTAAAGGATAGACCTTGACCGATTTGATCATGGCCGTGGCTGCTTCCGCCCCGCCCTGCAGAGGGATCGCTCTCACCAGCACCAGCACGCGATTGGTGGTGGGCATGCCGCTGTAATATCCCGCAGGGACCTTGCCCTTGTAGCCGGGAGGCAATAAAAGGTGTTTACCGCCTTTGCCTTTATCGGGCCCTGGCAATCCCAGATCCATCACATACAACTGGTTCATGTCATTGGCCACTGACATAATGGGCCCCGGAGGCAGTTCAACGACCATGGGACCTGACTCCTGGAGATCAATTGCCAATCCGGCGTAACGGGTATCAGAATTAGGCGTAAATACCAATTGTTGGGGCGTTCCATCGAGCATGGCAAACACTTTGTTGGGCACAACGCCTCCCGTTAAATTTCCTTTCCAGGTCGCCATGATGGAAACCGAGGGATAAAAAAAGCGGTATGCCATGACCGCGCGATTCAGGTCGGCTTCATCATAAGCCTGCTGAACGGTTGCCGCAGTGGGATAGCCACCCCGAAATTCGAACCGGCTTTTTGAACCTGCTGTGGAGTCATTTACGTCGGGTTTGCCCGTCTGTGGCTGCGAACAAGCGGAAAACAGTTGACAGGATACATATGCAACGATGAATAGGCTACCACTGCAGCAGCTCATCCATTTTGGCGTGTGTATACAGTTTTTGAAATGAAACATATTCATTTGCAACAAATTGATAAGTGAAAAATTCAAAACGATCTAGGTGGGAATGTTTTCAGATGAGTTGCTGGTTAAAGACACTTCTCCTATTCCTTTTCCGCCAACTGACAGGTGAAAAGCAGCTATAGTAGGGGGTAACTGCCGTCAGAAATAGGAGAGCTGCATGCGGGGTGGATATAAAGGACAAAATGCGTGCTAGGTAGGCACGCTAAAGGATACAACCTGATCTATATGCTTTCGAAGCATTTCAACCATAGGTCTAAGATAGGAATGAGTGCTGCGCCCTCAGTAGGCAAGGTGTCTTTATCTGTGTTTTAACGCTGGTTCCAGGGAATATAGTTTTCCCAATACCATGGAGTGTACACATCACCAATCGTTAACTGGAGTAAGTCTTTGAAGCTGCTTTCGCCGTTGTCTGAATTGGTCAGTATCACGACGGCAATCTGTTGATCGGGATAACAAATGGTATAATGGCCCCAACCCTGATCGTTGCCTTCTTTAAAAAAGGCACGGCCATAGGGTGACTGCAACACTACATATCCCAGGCCGTATCCGAGTTGTATATTGTCATTGAGGGTAGAATCTTTCCAGGATAAGGGGCCAAACTGCTTAATCGACCTGATCCGAATCTGCGAATGGGTCATGTCATTAAATGACTTTTTTGACAAGCGCTTACCATTGATCAGCATGGTATAGAATTTATTGAATTCTTCCATGGTAGTCGTGAGCGAGCCGGCTGCATTGGAAACCGGTCGGCGGGGAAACATTGTGCTGTCGTTATTGACATCATGCCCAACTGCGTAATCGCGCTCATAAACCGGTTGGTACACATAGCTGGACAACGTCATGCCACAGGGTTCAAAAATGTACTGCCTGGCCAGCTCTTCGAGGGGCTTGCCGGTAATTTCCTGTATGATCACCTGCAGCAGGTAGAGGCCTTCACCCGAATAGCTTACCCGACTGCCGGGTTCAAACTTTATACGCAGCTTTTTGTCGGGCTCGAACCACCTGAAATTGGGAAAACCAGTCGTGTGATCGAGGCACATGCGGCCCGTGATCTTCTTATAGCGGTCATCCCCTTCCAGGTCTTTGTAATTGGAAAGTCGGCCTGGAAAGGTATATGACAGGAGTGGTCGTGGCAGGTAGGTGACCAATGGTTTATCCAGGTCGATCTTTTTCTCGTCCACCAGTTGCATTACCAGGTGCGCAAAAACGGCTTTGCTGAGCGAAAGCCCGTACAAGGCGGTTGACGGCGTCATGGGTTGTTGCGTGGCCGCTTTGGCATATCCGTAGGCTTTTGCAAATACGGCTTTGTTCTTATTGTACACAGTTACACAAAGGCCGGTGACCTTTGCCTGTGTCATTATTTTCTGTACCTGTTCATCCAGTTGGGCCGCATCGATGCTGCTACCGTCAATACGCCGGATAGGTTGTGCAACAGCATTGGTTAGCAGCGTGGCTAAGAATAAGATCGATAGCAGGCGGGGAAGTATATACATTGGGTGGTGATAGCATTGGTTTAATACACTAATAATATGAAAAGTTAGGGATAAATCGAAAGATGGGTATGGGAAATAGTTTAAGAGCATGACCCAGGCAAACAGGGGTTCGACAGCCTATTAATTAATGGCCCTCCATCTGCCTGCTGTGCATACTTTGTGTCCCTATTCAGCCATGCGTTCATTGGCGAGGGAGGGTAGCCGTGGTATGGTGATCCGGGCGATCAGGAATAACTCAGTAATGAACGTGCAGTTGTTGCTGTATTTTTTATATTCCATAATTTCAGGTTTTGTAAAAGTGGACGGAGGTTTACTGCCAGTTTTGAAGTTGCATTTTACCTACGTATACTGCACCGCCGATCAAAACGAAATCGGCATGCATCAAATGCCCCTCCAGTGATCGTTGGGGTAAATACCGTATCGGACATGAGGAGTTATCTCTTCGAGCGTATTTCCATGGCTTCTGAAAAAGTCATCACCTGGTACAGGGAATGGTTATCGCTCAGGTATTTCAGAAAAGCCCGATGGGTTTCGGGAGAAATGGTGAAGAACTCTGCTCCAACTCCATGGAACTGGTAAACGCCCATCGTTCCCTGTGATCGTACTTTTTCAGCAAAGGCGATCAGTTGCTTAATGGTGGTGCCTTTCTCCACCAGCCAACTGGGTACCTGCATAGAATTCATTTCCCGAATATCTTTAACGAACGCATTGCTATCGCCACCACCGCGACCATATTGCACCAACCCTTTTTCTCTGATGGTGGCCGAATAGTCCTTGCCTTGAACGATCGTATTGTTACAAGGAAATGCGAATGATCGGTGTTTCCTTTTTGGGTCGATCATGCCCAGCATCGCATTGATGGTGGTGATCTCGGTAATTATTTGCTCAATCGTGTAGGTTTCAATGGATACTGTTTTATCCCAGCCAAGTGCTTCCGGGCAAGGGTGGAACATCGTATGGTTACCCAGTTCATGTCCATGCGCTGCCGCTTGCCTCCAGCTTATCAATGCTTCCGGTGCTTGTCCGATTTTGTCGGACGAACCGCGGATGGCGTTCAGGAAAAAAGTGCCTTTTAACTGGAAACTGTCCAGTTGCGGAATGACGGTGACAAGATGGGAGGGCAGGCCGTCGTCGTAGGTGAGGCAGATAACTGCTTTTTGAGCCATTACGTTACCAGAAAAGACAGCAACAGCGCTAAGGATCATTACTAGTTTATGTAGCATTGTGGTCAGTTTGATAATATAAAGGTTATTGCAGACACAGGTAGATGTTGGATACAGAGAGCCTTTGTGCATGCAGTAGTGAATCTTGAATATCGTTCTTTAAATATAACGAAGTTGTAGAGACTTAAAATGACGGTTGCTCAGGCATTGCAGCTAACTGATGGATGGCTGGCAGACGGATGATGGGTAAATTGGTGTCAAGCGATTAAAGGTACACCATTGGATAAGTGTGCCATACGGCACTGAGGAAGGATCAGCCAGCTATAACAAAGCTTTTCCTGGCCGGCGGGGCCACCTGTTCGTTCCAATTGATGGAAAGGATTTTAGCGATAGCTTCTTTGAGTGCAGGAAAGCTACTGGGTTTGCAGAGGTAGCAGTCGGCTCCCTGGTCGAATGCGCGGTCAATGTCTTCCCTTTCTAACGAGGATGAAAATATTACCACTGGCACTTCCTTCAGGCTGTCATATTTTCGTATTTCCACAAGGCATTCAAAGCCCGATTTGCGCGGCATGAACCTGAACGGTAAGGTGGTAGGGGGATGGAACATGTAAGCGCGGAACAATACCGGTTGTGGCAACGGTATAGCTGTCATTTTTTCAGGGCGGTCGTCTGGCATTGAAGTTGAACGGCAGTTTTTTGCCAATAACGACTATTGATATGGAAAGCATTTTTTACATCCGGTTCAATGTTAAGACCGCAGAGGGGCTGCACTGTTATGGCCGCTTCGATATTGGGAATGAACGTACTGTGGCGGAAAAGATATTCCGGCAGTTGAAGGGGCGCCACGATGTACATGAAAATACGATTTTGTCGGTCGAGTTAATGGAGACGATCGCCGGTCTTCCGGTAAACCTGCAACTGCTCAGCTGTACCCTCGATGAACTGGCCAATAATTGCCGCATCATCAGTAAGGAGATATTCAACCAGGCCAATCTGAAAATAAGATGATCCGTAAGTGCGGTCATCTCGCTGTTTGATGCGTGTAGCGTCTTACGATACCCATCCAAAGGGTCGAGAGCAGCAGGGAAAGGCCAGTGATGGCCAGGCTGGCCTTTAATACCTCCGGGCTAATGATCTGCATGCTGCCAGCCAGCGAACACGCGAGCAACCCGAACTCACCCGTCTGTGAAAGCAGGGCGCCTGCGTACAGGCTTTTTCGCCACGGTAATTTGAAAGTTCTGAATACAGCTACCGATAGCAAGGTATTGATGAGCATGATCAACAACGTGATACTGATCAGTAACCAGCCATGCTGTAACAGGTAATGCAGGTCGAGGATGATGCCTATGGAAACGAAAAACAGCGCTGTAAAGAATACTTTGAATGGCTGCAGCACTTCACCCAACCAGTGGAAAGCTTTAGTACGGCCAATGAAGATACCAGCGGCAAAGCTGCCAATGGCACTGGTAAGGCCCATCAGCGACGCCAAGCCTCCAAAACCCAGGCAGATACAGGCTGCTGCGAATACCTGCCAGTCATGGTCCTGCTCCAGTTCCTTAACTAGCGGCAGTTGCAGCAGGTTGCGGTTGCGGATAGCCCGCAGCAGGAGAAAGATGAGCACCGAACCACCGGCCGCGCTAAGCACTCTCACGACATCAACAGGTTGCCCCCCGAGCAATTGAAATACAGTTAGCGCAGGTGCCAGCAAGATGTCTTGCAGGAGCAGGATATTGAGCACCATTTTACCGTGGTCTGTCTGTAATTCTCCTTGCTTTTTCAGGAACTCACTTACCACCGCAGTACTGTTGAAGGAAAGTAATACAATAAGGAGCACGATCGCGGGCAGCGTCCATCCGAGCAGGTGGCCAGCTATCGCGGCCACCACGGCGCCCAGCAGTGTGCGCACCACCTGTGCCGCTATGGGCGTAAGTAATTCGCTCCGTTTGTCCGGCACATCGATCTCCATCCCTAAAAAGAACATCAGGAGCATGACGCCCAGCTCGCCGACGCTTTCTACCGGACCCGGTTCCGCAAATACCCCAAGCACATGAGGGCCAATGATGATGCCTGCCATGATGTAGGCTACCAGGTAGGGTTGATGAAACCTTTTGAGCAGGGGCACCAACAACAGGATCGTAAAACACAAAGCGATCAAGGGAAACAGCAAGCCGTGCATCGGTAATCGTGTTTTTCAGGTGCCGATCAAGCGGCGTGCCAATGCGAAGCGTAATGAAAAAGTGACAACCGGCGACAGGAAGAGGCTGTCATTTTTTCCCCCTAAGTTGATACGTAGAAACGCCGGGCTGGCCGGCGTTTCATTTTCAAAGCTTATGCCAGCGCGTGTTTACCCTTATTGACAAGGCATTCTTTACCAATTGTGGCGATAGTGGTGGAACATTATTGTGTAATTGTGGCGCAGCTGTTGGCAGGGGGAATGCCGGTTGTGGTATGTGTATTATGCTGCTGGTATGCTTTTCGTAAAGGGATTGCTTGTCAACTATCACCAGCTAGCCGCCGGAAGCTTGGGGTGTGTAGTTGAAAAAACTACGGAAACATGATGAACCATAAGTTGTACGTTATTGCACAATGCTTGTTATCGCTGCAGGGGTATGCCCAGGATGGAAAGATCGAAACAGACCAGCCCGATCAGTCGATCGGCGCGGGGGCGGTTGATAAGCGGTGCCTGCAGGTAGAATCATCTTTATCGACCGCCGATCTCAAATATGATGTGTCCAGATCCATTACGGTCTTTGGCGAATACTTTGCACAATTTCAGGTACACGAACATCCTCTTCATAATGTAGACGCTGGAATATTATATGCCCTTTCGAGACATATACAGCTGCATGTAGCTGCGGGGAGCAGCATCTTTTCACCCTGGGCAACTATTTTGTCAATACGGGCTTAGCCTTTAACCTTAACCTGTAACCTATGGCAGCCAGTCCTGGTGTACGTTTGCAGCATGCCGTCGCGATGAGCTGCGGTACTACACCCAGGGAAAAACCGGGAAAGGGTACTACCTTTCTGTCCACTTCTGGAGTTGGCAGTACGTGGCTATTGGGAGTGAGTAAAATTGACAAAGGATGAGGCCTCTCCGATGGATAACATTAATTGCTGTACCATCCTCAGAAAACAATTTTTCTGGTGCCCGGTTGATTAAAGCCCAATTTGGTCCAGGATGGGTTTTATCGTATTCAATTGTTCTACCGTTGTGGCTGTTGATTCGGTGATACAAAACCCAACGACATGATGAGTAGCTTTTATTTTTCTGATCAGATCGGCAACGCTAGACACGTAGGTGCCAGTGTTGGCTGGAAACATGGAAAATGCGTATTCGGATTTATCTAAAACGTCCAGGTCGAGGTGAATGTATACATTTTTGAAATGCTTAATCTTATCCTTGACTGATTCGAACTCGCAATCAGTAACGGTTGACATATTGTGCTGCCGGATATATTGACTTTCAGGTTCGTCCAGGTCCCGTAATCCCACATAACATATTTGTTCCGGTTTCAGTCTCGAAAAGAGCAGGTCGATGAATGCTTCGTTGCCCTCACCCAGGAGCATTCGCAGGGGCATGCCGTGAAATGCCTTGCTGGGGGAGCTTTCTGGTGTATTCAGATCGGCGTGGGCATCTATATAAACAACACCCAGATCTTCCTGGTACAGCTTGTTGAGATAGGAAATGGGTATGATCTCAATGCCACAGTCGCCACCAAGGGTCACTATTTTGTCAAGGTTGCTGTTAGCAATGATCTCTTTGAAAAGAATTGTTTGCTCAAGAATTGGTTCAAAGCATTGAATATTGGCAATCGTTGTCAACGGTTTTGTTGAAAGTGGGATAACGGTCGTTTCGCTATCCTTGAAATAAGATAGGAAGGTCCCTGCGCCCCATTTCAGGTCCTCGGTAAGGCCTGAGCCTTGCCACTGCGGATGTATGAAAATCATAAGCGTACTTTTTAGCTACTTGTTTATTTGTGTATAAGGATACCTGTGCCCGTTGGAGTAATAGAAGGTACAGTTTTAATAGCAGTAATACCGAAATAACTTGTCGGACAATTGTTTTGAATTATAAAAAGGGCTGTTTATTTTGTAGCGATTATATTGATATCCAAAAAAAAATATCCTACGTGAAAAAAATCCTTCTGCCCGCGATTGTATGTGTTGCAGCCAGCTGTCAAAGTAAGAAAGAGTCGACATTTCAACTACAGTTATTGGAGCTGGAGCAGGGTTACACCAACTACCGCGCTACACAAACGGAGTATGATAAATACAAGCCACGCCATGATAGTATTTTATGGCAGGCGAGGAGGGTGGCCTGCAACAAGAAGTTCGACACCGTAACTATGAAAGTGGTGGATATTATCGATTTTGGTGGAGACGGTTCCTATGAGATAAAATGCGAGAGCAAGTCGTTTGTCTACGTGGCACGCATCCGGTTCAAAGAGAATATGGACACAAAGGCATCGCCCTTTTCCGCTTTCAGGAGATCGATCGATAAGGGCGATGTGATAACGAGTCCTATGTACTTGTATGAAGTTTCTGGTATGGGTTTGGAAAAGCCCGGCTTCGAAATATATTTCTGGCCAATACCTGATGGTGTCACAGATATTAAAGCCCAGTTTAAAAAAGACCTGTACAACACCTGGGGTGGGGCGGTGGCCGATCAATTCGAATCGAATGATTGCAATCGCTTTAAACAGCCAACGCCTTGAAACAAATCTTACCCTTTGTTTTCCGTCATGATGATAGATTGTAAGTATACTTGATCGATGAATATAAATAGTCCTGTAAAGTTAAGGCATGTCGGGTTTTTACTGCACCAGCCTGTGTTGTCCATTTAATGTTCTACCCTCAAGACGTGTTTGAGACATTTGGCAAACTGACCCATCATACGATCATAGCCAACGGAGGTTATGATGGTGATTCCGGAGAGGCTGAGTTGACAAGAGGCATCGCCACTATCATTTCTTACGGTAGTTTATTTCTGGCTAATCCCGACCTGCCCAAACGGTTTGCGTTGCGTGCTGCATTGAATCAGCCCGACCGGGCGACAATGTTTGGAGGTGGCGTGAAGGGATACACCGATTATGCTTTTTTATAGGATGAAAAAGGCTATGCATAAAATGCTGTGCTATAGGGCTGATAGGTTTTTTTCCGGTAATCGGCGGTAAAGAGAACGTCGTTCTATAAAGAAATGTCAATAGCTGTATAAAGCTCCTGATTTGATCAAAAATTGCCGAAATTTGCGGTGCGCGGACAAATAGACTGTGCGCCATAAGCAGCTAAAAGCTTGGAAACTGCTGAAAAACGTACGCAATGAAGAAACTGATCACCTGGATCGTAGTAGTATTGACCATCGTATTGGTATTCTGGCTGGGACAATGGTCGGGTTCCCGGAAAGTGCATGATCAAACCCTCTCTTATAGCCTGATCGTGCGCGAGATCGCAGAACTCGCCAGTCTCGAAGTGCAGGGGAACGCTTCTTTGAAGCGCACTAACCTGGCCAACGATGGCAGCTGGACCGACAACCTGCGCAAGATCTTCAATGAAAACACTATCTGGGTAACTGTACCCTATACCGCTAAGTTTGGCGTGAATGTAGATGATAAGAATTTCCATGTACTCGTACACGATAAAGAAGTGCTGGTATCACTGCCTGCGACCCAACTACTGAGCTACGAACTACGCCTCGATCAAATGGAAACCTCCAGCCGAAAAGGCATGTTCATGTCTTCGGACGATGAAACCTATATTGGTGTACAAAAGAAACTGTACACCGCCACCCGCCAGCAGGTAGAACAGAACAACGTTTACCGCGAGCAAAGTAAGGACAAGATCCGCAAGCTCCTCGCCAAATATTACGCGCCTTTCAACGTGACCGTCAAGGTGCAGTTTGGTGATGAAGCACCCAAGGCATTGCCGCTGAATTAAACCGCCATAATAATAACTGCCCCGGACGACCGGGGCAGTGCCGCTTTATAGGATATTGGCAGGTTTATCGCAGGAGCCAGCTGATGCCGGCATTAAAGTTGACAGACTGAATGTTGTTGATGTGGTAGTCGTCTACCGAGTTCGTGGCATAGCGATACTGCACGCCGGCATTGAAAGCCCAGGGGCTCGTTTTTCGGGTTTTGATGCGAACGCCTATTTCGGGTATCACCGTGAATCCCCAGTTGTGATTGTCTTCTTCGTAGATATTGTAGTACACCCGCTGCTCGCTGTACAAGGTACCAACACCCAGTTTGCCATAAGGGATGAGGGTACGGCCTGGAAAGATGTCTTTGGTGACGGTGGCCGTGATCGGCAGGGTAAACAGCGACTTATATTTGTCTGTGGTCACGGCGCCATCCTTGGTATAATCCGTCATGCGGTCGTAGTACTTATTTCGCGTATTCCAGCCCAGTTCAAGGCCTACAGTAAGCCCTTTGGCAATGCCCTGGTTATAGCCCACCGTGGCGCCATAGGGGGATAAACCCTGTACAAAATCACTGGATATGGGTACTGCCAGGTTGTAATTGATCACGAAATTGGACGCAGCCCGTTTTTGGCTATAGCCTGCCAGCACCGATGCCAGCACTAGTATGAGTAAAACGATCTTTTTCATAATAATGTGTTGAAATGTTCTTTACTGTTTGAGATAAGGAGACTGGGCGAATGCCTGGTCTACGCTTTTAATACACTGATCTACCAGGAAGGCCTGTGCGTTGCCGATCTGGCCGCTGCCGATGCCTGTCCAAACAATGTTGAGCTTCTGGTTGGTCTTCGCATCTTTCAAATCCACTATTTCAACAGCGAGGGTACCGGTCTTGATGCTGTAACTGTAGTAATACGGTGTGTAGTAGTACCAGTCATAATAATCGCCCCAATACCAGGGATCGCCATAGCCAGGGTAGCCCCACCAGTAACCAGGTGTTACATTGTACATCGTTTTGTTGCGGATGGCAACCAATTGAACACCGAGATCGGCTTTGCCCGCAGCGCCCGGCGCCACCCGGGTGTAACCGTAAGCTGTGAGCTGCTTTATCACTTCACTGATGATGGATTGCGCGTCTTTGTCGTACCACACAGAATCCTTCGGATTGTCGGTCGACAGGGCAATGGTGTCGCGGATAGCGAAGGTCTTGAACTCCTTAAAATTGACGGTGTTGTCGTATTTGGTTTCTACCACGAAATCACTGGAAAGTTTGTCTAGAGAGGGCGTCTTCCTGCACGAGGTCGTGACTGCCAGGCATAGCAGTACAATAGCTGCCAGGCCACAATGGATCTTTTGCATTTGCGGATATTTTGTTTTTGATGACTAATCAGCATGGGTGCTGAAGTGGCGGACGATACAACTGCGCAGGTGTAACCGACCCTACAAAGGTGCGTGAGAAGCCTATAATGGACACTATACTACTTAGGCCAATGACTATCAAAATCGTTGCGGGTGTGGTATTTTATGGTTGCAGTGAAAATGGTCGCAGCGTGTCAGGCAATGGCCGTAGACCGGGGGAAGATGACGCGGATCTTCGTTCCCTGTGTGCCGGAGATCTCGTTGCGGGCGTTGAAATCGGAGCAGAGGCCCTTCATGAGGCTCATGCCCAGTGAACCTTTTCGCTTGACAGATGAGTCGGTACCCAGGCCGACGCCGTCATCCTGTATGTCAAGGATCATCTCCTGTTCATTCAGTGGCTGCAAGGCGATGGACACATGGCCGTTCTGTTGCTGCGGAAAAGCATGTTTGAAGGCATTGGTGACTGCTTCATTGATGATCAGTCCAAGGGGAATGGCCTGTTTTACATCGAGGGTGGTAGGAGAGATATTCAGTATAAACCGGATATGTGCGGTAGCGGCGAAGCTCTCCTGCAGGTAATTGACCAACTCCGGAATATAGGTATCCATATTGATGGAGGCGATATTGTCCGATTGGTACAGCTTCTGGTGAATCAGGGACATGGCCTGTACCCGGTGCTGGCTATTGTGTACAGCTTCGAGAGCTTCATCCTGCAAATAGGCCGATTGTGATTGCAGCAGGCTGAGTACTACCTGCAGGTTATTTTTTACACGGTGGTGCACCTCTTTCAGCAGCCACTCTTTATCTTCTACCAGTTGTTGCAGTTCGTCGTTCTTTTTACTGATCGCCTTGCTGGTCTTTTTACGGGTATGGTAACGGCTGTACAGCAATACGACGATGATGAACAACAAGATGATACCGCCGATGGTCAGTTGCTTGATAAAATCGGATTGCCGTATACGGGCTTCCTGCATTTGTTCGCGACTTTGCAGCAGGTCGATGTTCTCCTGTTTCTGTCGCAGGTCTTTTTGCTGTTGTTGCACCACCAGCTGTTGCTTGTCGGCCATCAGTTCCTGCAGGGACGCTTCCTGGGTGAGCAGGTCGATGCTCTGTTGTTTGAGCAGGGCGTCTTTCCGGGTTTGCTCTGCCAGGGATTGTTGCAACAACTTTTCTTTCATCAGCAAACGGATGTCGATACCGCGGAGTTGCAGTTCGCGGTCCTTTTCATCGAGATCAAACCGGCTGCGGAGGGTTTCAAGGGCCTGTTCTTGTTTTGATCTGTAGATAGAATCGTTGATGGTTCGGTATTGGAGGTAATAGTGGAGCGCCGATTGGTATTGCTGGCGGGTAGAGTCGATGCGGTATAACATCAGGTAGATATCGCCAATCACAAAGCTGGGTACAAAGGTGGGGGGCATTTGCAGGCATTGTTTCATATAGGGAATAGCCCGGTCATACTGACCACGTTCATAATAGAACTTCCCCCATACGATGGGACAGATGGCTGCCTGTATTTTGGGTACCCGGGGAATGTAATTGCCCATCTGGCGGTAGTGTTTTTCTGCCAGGTCGTAGTTCCGCAAGCCATGGTAGCTGATGCCATAGGCCTCCTCGAGCAGCATGGAATCGGCGGAGGTAAATGATAAAAAGGTTTGCTGTGCCTCCTGCACCATTTTCAGGGCGGCTGCCGGCCGACCCATCGCCACCATGGATTTCGCCAGGCGTTTGATCAATACACCACTTACTTTTTTATCAGTTTCCATGGCGGTGGCGATGCCTTTTTCATAATATTCGATGCTCTTGGCTACCTGTCCCAATTCGAAACAGTTGTTGCCGATGTAGAGATAGACCTGGTGCAGGTTGCGATAGCCCGCCGCATGTGCGCCTTTCAAAGCCTCCAGGGCATAGGAGAGTGCTTTGTCGAAATTGCCCCGGTAATAGTATTTGTCGTGCAGGCGCATTTGCACAGTAAATGTGTTGATGTGTTTGATCGGGGCTAACAGCTCCAGCGCCTTCATCATGCACACCATGGACATGGAATCCTGGCCGGTGTATTCATAAATGTCACTAAGAGAGATCAGGTTTAGTCCTGTCAGTGACTGCGACGGCAGGGAATTGCTTTCTTTCCGTAGCGTGACCAGTTCCATCGATCGCAGGTAGGCTGCTTTTTTAAAGGCAAAGAACGGTTCTATTAAAGGGGCGTTGATGCCTATTTCATACCACATCGCGGCGATCAGGTCATCCTCTTTTCCCAGAAAGGTCATTACATGGGCGGCAATCTTTTTGGCCGCCACCGTGTCTTTTTTGCGGCAATACACATTGGCTATATTCATTTGCGCTCGGGCAATGAGTTGTTTTTGATGTAAGGCTTCGCTGATGGCCAGGGCTTTTTGAAACAGGTAGAGGGCCGAGTCGAGGTTCCTGGTATAGTCAAAGCTGGAGCCCGCGTAGAAGCGTCCCCAGGAACTGAGGATCTGCACCGTGTTGGTGTCGCGAATCCGGTCCCAGCCGGCAATAGCTTTGTCGTGTTGTCCCAGTGCAAACGACATATTGAGCTCAAGTCGCCGTGCCCGGTACTGAAAAGTAGAGAGTTTTTTTCTTTCGCTCAGGGCTGCACTGAGTTTGTTGTACTTCATAGCACTGTCGTGCCAGTGTGGTGTAATGTGGCGGTAGAAATAATACCATCGCGCGATCTCTGCCCAGTAATAGGCGCGGAGACTGTCGGAAGAGGCTGTGGCGACCGAGTCATGCAAGTAAACGATGTAGCGTTGGGGAATGGGTGCCTGGTTGGGTTGTGCCTTCGCCCGGGAGGCCAACAAGAGGGTGGTCACCAGCAATATGAATATCGGGCAGTGCATCTCGGTTTGTGTTCTCCAAAATTACTGCTGCGGAGTAGTTGGTCCATGGTGTTCTCATTGATCGATCATCGGATCATTCGTACAATTCATGGTAGGGTGCGCAATAGGAGAAAAATACCCATTAATGAGTATTGCGGGCAACGGCAGGTTTTAGCATCTTGGCAGGGATTACTGCTACTGCCGAAGTAGCTTGCCTCAACCCCTAAATGATTGATCAACATGAAGATGCTGTACCCGGTCCGACTGGTCCTTTTCCTTTCCCTTTTTATGCCCGCCGCCTGCGGTAAAAATGAAAAGCCCCTGAGTGCAGAAGAACAACTGTCTCAACAACGACTGGCGGATGCTGCCTTCAACAGCAATATCACTCCTGGTGTGGGCAATGTGCTGTTCGAGTCGAACCTGGTTCCGAATGCCCAACACCAACTCGTATTTAAGATTTCCTATAATGGCGATACCTTGGCAGGATATGGTAAGATCAATGCTGCCGGTAAATTGCAATACCTGACTGCAACGGCACTGGCCAAAAAAGGCAATACCGAGGTGCTGGTCACGGAAATGTTTCCCGAAGTCTCTAAGAGCCGGATGTACACCATCCTGAACGGCAAAAAGAGCAGCATCGTGGTAGAGATGAACCACCTCGCTGCCAACCGGGTGAGTATGTCGACGATCGACCTGGATTGGACAACGGGTCAATCGACCGTGATCAACCAATCCTACTATACAGATGGAAAGGAGATGGCTGGTTTTACAGCGCTTCGCGAAACAGGAGAGGGTGGCGACCGGGTATATAATTGCGCCGAACCGCAACCCTCGGACGATGTCAATAAGTCTGTCGACAATACCCTCGATTATTTTCAATGTGGTGGGCATGCTTATGATACATATCCCGCCCTGGCGGCTATCAAGGCGGCTATTATGAAATCGATTGAAGCTGTTAAGAATGCCGCTAAATACCAAAGCAAACAGGAGGAAGTAAAAAGCATGGAGCGCAACTACAGCGCGCTCAATGAACTCTTCAAAAGTATCAGTGGCAAGATCTCCGGATATAAATTTGAGAAGTCGATCCTCGCCGGTTATCTCCGCGATTTGGCTGCAGAGATCAATGAACTGAAGGCTCAATTGCGGCCGGATGTGTTGCTGGTGCCTTTTGCAGAGGCGTCCGATCTGGACTATGATGAGGTGACTGATGAGGAGGTGAAACTGACCTTCACCCTGATCGATCAGGAAACCAGGCTGCCTTACACCAAAAAGCCCATTGGCATCGATATGGCCTTCATGGTACCAGGCACCAACGAGGCCGTGTATATGGAAACAAAGTTTACGTCTACCGTAAACGGCCTCGTGACCTTCAAGGTGGATCCCACGACCATTCCCGATCATGAGCTGTATAAGAACCTGACGGCCCGCTATGCCTTTACCCAGGACAACTGGAGCAAGAGTGAGACGCGTAGCCTTAGTTTCCAATACATCAAACCTAAACTGGTGATGAAGACCGGGGCGGCAGTACCTAATTCCACCAGTTGGGAGTCTGGCGAGAAGCGTTCTTTCAAATGGGTGAATGAAGATGGCCGGGATATTTCCGTGAGTGCCGGTGACTATACGCTCAATAACAGCAACACCAAAGTACAGTATACGCTGTTGAAAGGCGGGAGTGATTTTGACCTGACGCTCAAGCACGATGAGCCAACCGATCAATATACCAGCCTGGAGTTTGTGTACAAGGGAAAAAAGGTGCAGACGGTATCGACGGGTGTTACGCCGCCTTGTCCGGACGCCCCCGTGATCACCGGAGTTACCCTGGGTTGTGATCCCAAAGGAATTGTGATCAAAGTGGCCTTTACTGCCAAAGGATCAGGTATCCTGGCTTCGGGTGGCAGTGGGGGGTGTGACATGGCACAGACTTGTTATCCGGTGCGGCTGTATTTTATGAACCCGGGTGCGCCGCAGTTTGAGATCGCTGCCAATGGGTATTCGGTGTACCTGATCTCCGGTACCGTGAATGAAGGAGTCGTGGGAATTTATATCGCGGGATGCCTATCCGGCAAAGGTCCGCGCGAAAGTCTGGAGGCCAGTTATCCCAACTACCGCTGGCAGGTGCAGTTGATGAATAAGTGTAACAAACGAAGCAGTTTGGTTGATTTGTAATAGTGTACCGTACAATGGCCCGCCGGACCTATTGCGCAACCGGTTGCCTGTTGTCGCCCGCTGAAAAGGCGGTAGATTACTGGATTAAAGCAGCTTTTATGACCAGGATCTATCGAAGCATTTGGCGGTCAGGACTCGTGTTCTTATTGGGCGCTTATCCAAGTATCGGCAGGGGGCAGGTAGGGTTTGTTAACCCCGCACCCTTCGTGATACCCGCTTTGCGGGAGTGGGTGGGGAGCAATGGTTACTACCAATTGCCAGGCCAGGCCCGGTTGGTCGTAGCCCCCTCCTCCCGAACCGAGCTGTTGCCTGTAGCGAAACTAATGGCGGAGGACATGCGGGTAGCCGGATATGTTACCAAATGTACGGTACTGGTAGGCCAGCCCCGGGCTGGTGACATTTATTTTACTCCACTCACATCCGATAGCCTGTTGCCCGCCGAAGGCTACCGGCTGGAGATTGGCGATCTCGTTACTGTTAGGGCCAAAGATGTACCAGGTGCTATCTGGGCCACCCGAAGTTTGCTGCAGCTGCTGGCGCAGGATACCGGGCATCGGCATATCCCCCGGGGAAAGGCCCTCGACTATCCCCAATATGCCGTACGTGGTTTCGTGCTCGATGTAGGGCGGAAATTCTTTACCATCGACTTCCTGCGCAACTATGTAAAGTTCATGTCTTATTACAAGATGAATGATTTTCACATTCACCTCAATGATAACGGCTTCAAATATTTCTTCAACGACAACTGGGACAGCACCTATGCTGCCTTCCGCCTGGAAAGCGAAACCTATCCGCAGCTGACCGCCCGGGACGGGCATTATACCAAAAAAGAGTTCATTGCCTTGCAGGAGCTGGCGCAGCAATATGGCGTCAACATCATACCGGAGATCGATGTGCCGGCGCATGCGCTGGCTTTTAGCCGCGCGGTGCCAGGTATTGGCAGTGAGCGGTATGGTCAGGATCATCTTGATCTTAACAATCCCATGACCTATACAGTGGTCGATAACGTGTTTAAAGAATACTTGTCGGGCGCCCGGCCGGTGTTCAGGGGGAAAGAGGTACATATCGGTACGGACGAATACGACAAAAAAGAAGCGGAACCGTTCCGCCGGTTTACGGATCATTATATCCGCCTGGTGGAAAGTTATGGCAAGCGGGTGCGCCTGTGGGGCGCGCTGACCCATGCCAAGGGAAACACGCCGGTGAAATCGGCTGGCGTGACCATGAATTTGTGGTACAATGGATATGCAGAGCCCAGGGACATGTTTGCCCAGGGCTTCCAGGGCATCAGCACCCCTGATGGCTGGCTGTACATTGTGCCGGCGGCGGGTTATTACTATGATTACCTCAACGTAAAGCGCCTGTACAACGAGTGGACGCCCAGCCGCATCGGTAAAGATTCGTTTCCCGAACCCTATGGCCCGTTACGGGGTGGCTCCTTTGCCGTGTGGAATGACCATGTGGGCAATGGCATCACCGAAAAAGATGTGCACCACCGGGTGTTTCCGGCCATGCAGGTGCTGGCGCAAAAGATGTGGGGCGGCAGGGCAACGCGCACAGACTACGCAACTTTCGGGCAATTGGCGCGTGGATTGGGTGAGGGGCCCGGGTTGAATATGCTGGGCCGGCTGCCGGGTATTGATTCGATGACATTGGATTTCCGCCAGGGCAAACGGCATCGGGCGTTAATAGACCCGGCTGGCGAAACCCTGACGCTTTCTGGTGGGAATAGCCACCTGGCAACCGGCATTCCGGGAATTGGTTATGACTATACGGTTAGTTTTTACCTGAAGGCGGCCGCAGGCAATGCACCGGATGCGGTATTGTTTGGCAGTTCCGATGCTACAGTGACCCTCAATCAGCAGGGCAGTGGTTTTCTGGGTTTTTCACGCGAGGGGTACCATGAGCACTTCAATTACTCGGCGCCTGCTGAGGTGTGGACACATATTGTAATGGTGGGCGATAACAAGGGTACCAGTCTGTATGTGAATGGTCAATTGGTCGAAAAACTCGAAGGTGCCAGGCGGACTTTTAATAACGGTAAGGAAACGGCCAGGGTGCAAACACTTTTCTTCCCTTTACAAACCATCGGGGATGTACGTCATGCGGCGCGTGCATCGATCCGGCAGCTGCAGGTGTTTACGCGGGCGCTGGAGGCCGGTGCGGTGCAGCGGCTAGCGAAATAAGACATTATAGTTTTTATTACTTACATTCGATCACCTTTCAGCTTTTTGTAGGTTAAATGGCTGGTTACGGGCGGCAGTCGCCGCTGGCCATTTGTACGAAAACTATTAATGATTGAACAACTATGGGTCTATTTAACTGGCTTACGCAAGAGATAGCGATGGATCTGGGAACGGCCAATACATTGATCATACACAACGATGAGATAGTTGTCAACGAGCCTTCGATCGTGGCGCTGCGGCGCAACAACCCCAAGGAAGTGCTGGCCGTCGGCAAAAAGGCGTTGATGATGCATGAGAAGACGCATGAAGATATCAGGACCATCCGGCCGCTGAGAGACGGTGTGATCGCAGATTTCAATGCCGCGGAATTGATGATACGGGGGCTTATCAAAATGGTGCGCCCTGGCAGGTCTTTATTTGCCCCATCGTGGCGGATGATGATCTGTATACCTTCGAGCATTACCGAGGTAGAAAAAAGGGCTGTGCGCGACAGTGCCGAGCAGGCCGGCGCCAAGGAGGTATACCTGGTACATGAACCCATGGCAGCTGCCCTGGGTATAGGGATCGACGTGGAAGAGCCGGTTGGTAATATGATCATCGATATTGGCGGCGGAACCACTGGTATTACGGTGATAGCTCTCGCAGGCATCGTGTGCGACCAATCCATCCGGATTGCGGGTGACGAATTTACGGCCGATATTATGGAGGCTTTGCGCCGCTACCACAGTTTGCTGATCGGTGAGCGTACTGCGGAGCAGATCAAAATACAGATCGGCGCTGCTACCAAGGACCTGGACGATCCTCCGGCCGATATTCCGGTCAATGGTCGCGACCTGGTGACGGGTATTCCCAAGCAGATCTATGTCAGCTACCAGGAAGTGGCTGAGGCTTTGGATAAAAGCGTATTTAAGGTCGAGGAGGCTATTTTGAAGGCGCTGGAACAAACACCTCCGGAACTGGCCAGCGATATTTACCGCCGCGGCCTGTACCTGACGGGGGGGGGCGCGTTGCTACGTGGGTTGGACAAACGATTGAGTCAGAAAATCAAGTTGCCGGTGCACATTGCCGATGATCCGCTGAAAAGCGTAGTGCGCGGTACAGGTCTGGCATTGAAGCGGTTTCATGATTATCCTTTCATTATGCGATAAACGGGGTAACGGGGGGTGGGGCCTGATCCCTTTCCAGGTACTGGGAAGCGGCTGGGGGGGACGCTCTAAAATGCTTGTTATTAAATGATTATCAGGTGTTTGAACGTCGTATGTATGCCCGATAGTGATGGAATAATATTTGATGTGATATAACCAAAACCTCGTGATATGCCGGCAGCACAGAAAATAGCCGAATACAAGCAATTTCATTTGTGGGCGATCGAATCGGATGACAACGAGGCTTGTTATATCCGCATCAAAGATAAAAATGCGCCCATTGACGAAACAGTCGTGCTGGTTCAAACAATGGATTGCGCCTATACCCGGGGCGATGAGGACAGCATGCTCGATGCCCTGGACCAGGCTAAAAGGTACATTGATGAGCACCTTGTGTAGCAGGGGTAGTGCATAACTCCCGGCGTTATTCTACAGTAAACGGCGGTGTACATCCGGCGAACCCATCGCCGCTCTCCCTAAAAAAGCATAGGTTATGAAATTACTGCTTACTTCGGCAGGCATTAGCAATGAGCGTATTCACCAGGCATTGGTTGATCTCCTTGGGAAACCGGTCAGCGAGGCCAGTGCCTTGTTTGTCCCTACTGCTATCTATGCCATTCCAAACGGCGGTAATATCGTGCAACGGGTGATCAATGGTACCCTGGGCGATCCCTTTTGCCAGCTGGGCTGGAAAACCTGGGGCCTATTGGAGTTGACTGCTTTGCCAGGCCTCAAACACGATCTATGGGTTCCACTATTGGAGGAAACGGATGCGCTATTGGTGGGGGGAGGCGATTGCCAGTTCCTCACCTATTGGATGCAACAGAGTGGATTGGCTGACATGCTGCCTGCCTTGTTGCAAAAGACGGTATACGTAGGCCTGAGTGCAGGCAGTATGATCATGACCAGCTACGGCACAACCTATGGTCACCATGATCTGCCAGCTGATACGCCCCGGTCGCTGGGTTTCCTGGACTTTGCGCTGCATCCTCATTTGGATTACCCGGCTTTTCCGGATAACTCCCTGGCCAATTTGTCAGCACTCGCGCAGAGGTTACCCATGCCTTCATATGCGATCGACGATCAAACGGCCATCCAGGTCGTGGATGGTGTTGTGGAAGTCGTGTCGAAGGGGCATTGGAAGTTGTTTACCCCAGGTGAGGGCATCTCTTAATTTTCTTATTTTTCAACTGTTGATTCGATTACGAATGCTTTCAGGCTGGCCATCTTGCCATCCCGGAACTGCCAGACATCGCAGTAGTCGTACGTGATCATTTTTCCTTCTCCATTCTTCATACTGATCTTGCCAATGGCTGTTAGCAGTTCACCTTCTGCCACCAGGTACTCTACCATGAATTGTGGCGGTTCTACATAAGCCTTTGCCATGTATTGCCGTACGGCTTGTTTGCCCCGCAGGGTTTGCTCGCCTACGAAAGTCCATTCGGTGTCGTTGGTGCAATAGGAGAGGAAGGTCTCATGATCGCCCCGGGTGATGGCGGCGTTGGCGGTCTGCAGAATTGACTTGTTGTCTGTGTTCATGGATCGGTTTTAGTCGGGTACCGGCAAATAAGATGCCTGGGGCTGTTATTGTATGGTTTCGCCGTTATAGTCGATCTTGTATTGTCGACCATTGAAATCGGTGAGGGCAATATGGTCATCGTATAACTGAAAAGGATTTTCACCTTCCAGGCGGACGAATATATCTGCTCCGCTAAAGCTCCAGCAAACATTACCGTTCCTGTCAATCCTGGCGATGGATAGTTCGCCATGTGTGATATAGCCATCTTGAAAAGGATGAATAGAAAAGCAGGTAGCGCAGTCCGCTTCCGTCATCCAGTTTAAGGTAAGCCACGGCAAGGCCAGCGAGAAAACAATGTTGCAGCACCGCGTGACGAGGTTGCCCTCGTCGATGACGATGGAGTCCCTTGTTGCCGATGTGGCTCCGGCAGCAGCCAGCAGGATCGTACTGGCGATCTTTACATCGTTCCGATAAACCACAACGGCTTGTTGAGAAACCGGCATGAATTTCTTGTGCTGGTCCGGTTGGTAGACATGATCATACTGCAAAGCCTGATCGCCCTTGTCGGCAAACAGGTGATCGTCGAAAACTTCAATGGAGAGGTCATGGTAGTGTAGGGGGATGTTCATTACCCCAAATATACTTGCCAGATTCTGCATCCCCAATCCCCCCGGTCCTATTACGCCTCCAAAAACAAATGCAGCGATTTGATCTTTCCGTCTTCGATGAGGGCTATGTCCATGCCAGAGGCTGCGGGCAGTTGACCGGGTATGCCGAGGTGCCAGGCGATCTGTTGTACCTGGTGGTTGGCTTTGGCGGGTCTATTCAGTTGGAAGGTGAATTCCAGTGGCCATTTCGACTGCAGGCCGGCGATCACTTCGTTGATGGCCTGGTAACCGATGATAGCCGGTCCTTCCTGTGATTCATAAAAGTGAATATCAGGGGCGTAGATTTTTTCCATGGCTGCTAACCGGTTGTCGGCGTTGCGGTCGTTCCAGATCACGAGTAAACTGTCTTCGAGCTGTTGGGCTTTGCTATTCATGTAGCGTATTTTTGATGCATCAAAGCTACACATGGCATTGCTCCTGGCCGTTGATGTATGTCAATAAATGGAGAAGGCGAAGCACCATATGGCAGGCTGCCGTTGATCTAAGCGTTTGGGGTATCCTTTGCCGCCAGTGCGTCGATGTCTTTAACGTGGATGATGTTGTTGGGGTAACCGTGTTTTGATACGTAAATCATTGATAGGGCCACCTGGTGGATGGTATTGGACATGCGTGGGAATAAGGTCTTGAGTACGGGGTAGAGAAATGTCACTGCCTTGAAGAGGGTGTTCATTCGCTTTTGTCCGTTGGTTGCCTTCATAAAACCTACGCGGTAGCCGAAAGCTTGTTTGAAGGGAAGGCGCATCAGGTCGTTTTCCGTTTTGCCTTTGATGCGGGCCCAGGCCAGGCGTCCCTTTTCAGAGCTGTCCGTACCGCTGCCGCTAACGTAGATAAATGAAAGTTGTGGGTTGGGAGAAAGGCATTTGGCAAAATGAAGGGTCGTATCGTACGTGATACGTTTGTACTCCGCTTCTTTGATACCCACGCTGCTGATGCCGGCGCAGAAGAAGCAGGCATCGTAGCCTTTTAGTTTGGGGTCGTCCAGTGACAGGGCCAGGAAGTCGGGCACCAGGTATTCTTCCAGTTTGGCGTGGGATATACCAGTTGGTTTGCGGCTCACGCTTATTACCTGGCTGATGGCAGGATGCTGCAAACATTCGAGTAAAACGCCTTCACCTACAAAGCCGGTGGTGCCGGTGATCACGATTTTCATGGTGCTGTTGATTTAATGCCCGTGGATCTTCAAAAGTATAAAAATAATGCCTCTGCGGCAGACGCCAGTGGCTTTCCGCAACATGAATCAATAACAACTAAATTTTACCCGACTCGGCAAACCTCGGTAGAATTCCCTTACCGTTTAACCCAGATTTGTGTTATCAAAATTGATAAATATGATAACAGCTACCAACATGACAACTTCCAACTTTAGCGCGATCATGCAGCTGCTGACAGGCATCTGCCCACTGCTTGCCTGGATACTGTCTACACATGGCCTACACCCCTTAGAGAAATTGCCGCCCTACCAGAGAGCGTTCAGGCAATGTGTAGAGCATGTGCAGGCCATGGTTACGCTGTATGAAGAAGCGCTGGATCGATTAGTGTATTGTGGCAACTGTGACCGCCCCCACCTTCACCGCCTCTGCCCCCGGCTGCCTGCCACCAACAGCCATGTTAACAGGCCCTTTAACAGGGATGGGCTTGCCCTGGTTATCGATGACGGCCAGGTCTTCCCGGGTCAGGTTGAATTGAACGGTCCTGCTTTCGCCTTTCTTCAGGAAGATACGCTGAAAGCCTTTGAGGGACCGGATAGGGGCATTCTGGCCGGTCGTGGATACATAGAGCTGCACCACTTCTTCGCCATCGCGAGAGCCCGTATTGGTCACCGTAGCCGTCACGTTGATCTTAGACTGACCACTGATCTTGATATTCTGGTAACGGAACGTTGTATAGCTTAAGCCATAGCCAAATTCATACAAGGGCTTTCCTTTGAAATACCGGTAGGTGCGATTCTTCATGTCGTAATCGCCGAAGGCCGGCAGGTCACTATCGCTGGCATAGAAGGTAACCGGTAAGCGCCCCGCCGGATTGTAGTCGCCAAACAATACATCCGCGATCGCCGTACCGGCAGACTGTCCACCATACCAGGTGTTGAGTATCGCTGGAATATTGGCTGCCTCCCAGGGCGTCGCGATCGCACTGCCCGTCATCATCGCAAACACAACCGGTTTGCCCGTTGATTTCAGTGTTTTCAATAACGCCGTTTGCACTGCCGGCAATTGAATCGTTGTACGGTCACCCCCATTAAAACCCGGATAGTCCACCCGCATCTCTTCGCCTTCCAACTGCGGGGAAATGCCGCCCGCAAATATGATGACGTCGATATCTCCGAGCCGCGCAGCCAGTGCATCGAAATCGGTCTTTGCCAATCGACCTGCCCTCAATTGCACATTCGCTTTGCCTTCTGCCTGTACGTATTCGACAACCAACTTATACGTGGTGTTGGCTTTGGTAAACAGCTTATAGGTGCGCGCGCCCCACCGATTGCGGGTCCACGCATCGATCACCGGCTTTCCATCGATCAGGAAACGGTAACCATCATCGGCCGACAATTCAAAAGTAATATCGCCATTTTCCGTGGCCGTAAACTCAGTGGAATACCGGGCCGAAAAATTGTACGCCTTCAAGGTGTCTACGACGATCTGCCCTTCCTGCCAACTGTTGTCCAGGCGGGATTCCATACGCTGTACAAGCGGTGTTCCCTTCAGCTCCTTATTGTTATAGTATTCTGCATAAAAGCCGTTTTGTCCCTGGTACTTATACTGGCCATCCATATTCCGATACTGCAATAAGGTGTCATTCGTAAAATTGATGGCTTTCTCATATACGACTTCCGTTCCACTGCCCAGCTTATTCCGGATACCCTGCAGCAAGGTGACCGATTCGGAGGGGATACCGTTATAATTGCCCAGAATGGCTATGGCATTGTCTGCATTCGGGCCTACCACAGCGATCTTCTTCAACTTTTTGGAAAGCGGTAGCAGGTTGCGCTCGTTCTTCAAAAGAACAATGGATTGCTGTGCCATCTTCAGCGCATGCGCCTTGTGCGGCGTGCTCTCCAGCACCGAAGAAGGTGTCTGCGCGTATTTAACCATCGAAGCCGGGTCAAACATGCCCAGCCGAAAACGGATCATAAACAGTCTTTTGACCGACTGATTTATCTGCTCTTCCCCGAGCTTACCTTCCTTCACCGCCAGTACCAGCGATTTGTATACATCCGTACCGCACTCCACATCGGTACCGTGGAAAACCGCGTCTGCGGAAGCATCCACGGCGTTTTTATGCGTCTTGTGGTTCTTGAAGAAATCATCGATTGCCCAGCAATCAGATGTCACATACCCGGTAAACTTCCATTGGTTGCGCAAGATGTCGATCATCAACTGATCGCTGCCGCAACAGGGTTGCGACTTGAAGGCATTGTACGCACACATTACGCCGGCCACGCCGGTCTTCGTGATCAATTGCTTGAAGGCCGGCAGATAGGTATTCCAAAGATCATAGTCGTTGGGAGAGAAATTATCGACATGGCGGGACGGCTCCGGTCCGCTATGAACCGCATAGTGCTTGGCGCAGGCCGCTGCTTTTAGGTACTTTGGGTCATTGCCCTGCAGTCCGTGTACAAAGGCGGTGCCCATCATGGCCGTCAGGAAAGGGTCTTCGCCATAGGTTTCCTGGCCGCGGCCCCAACGTGGATCGCGGAAGATATTGATATTGGGCGTCCAGTAGGTGAGGCCCACATACCGTTGCCCGGTTTGTCCTTTTTCATTGGCCAGGTTGAACACGGCCCTGCCTTCATCTGCTGAATAACTGGCCATCTGTTTCAGGGAACTGCTATCAAATGTAGCTGCCATCGCAATGGCCTGTGGATACACCGTCACCCGGAAGGGCGTTCGCGCCACGCCGTGTAATACTTCATTCCACCAATCATAAGCCGGAATGCCAAGTCGTGGTATGGCAGGCGCTGCATTGAGCATTTGGCCCACCTTTTCCTCGAGTGACATTCGGCTCACGAGATCGTCAACCCGTTGCTCAAAAGTGAGCCCTGTATTTTGAAAGGGGTAGTTGGTTTGTGCGGAGCTTCCTATTGAAAATAGGGTAGTGACAGCGAACAAAGCAGTCGTTATCAGTGGTCTCATCTGGTCTTTTTTGCAGTAGCGCCGGTCATCCATGCTATCGATGCCAGGCCGTTGGGGAATATGGTTTTACAATCCCTATAAATATAGGCAAAATGGGCTGGAGACTGTCCTGTACCAGCTGCTCCCTGGCGAGAATGATACGGAGCGGACAGGCGGGGTGATGTCATGCGATGGAAGGGACAGGCATGAACCGCCTTTGTAGTGGCCGTAATTGCCTGTACGTCGATTCCCTGACCCTTCCGCTGCCGGTTACAAGTATCGCTGTATCCATTGAATTTTACGCATCAAAGCTACCAGGCCCCAACTCAGTGCCAAAGACAGGACGAAAGATACGAGGCATTTTATAATCGCTGGCAGGTCCAGGGGTAGCAACAGATATTGTGTCCAGGTGATGAATACATAATGGACCAGGTAAATGCCGTATGCATTGGCAGAGAGCGATTGTAAGAACGGACGTGGCGTACGCACCAGCGCTTTGTAGGCAAATAGGAAGGCAAGGCAACTGGCTGTGCAGGAAGCAACATACAGTACATAATAGATCATCCAACCCGTTGTGGAAGCCATAACTTCCTGCTTTACCCAATGCTCTAATTGTGGTGGAATAATAGTGAGTATTGCATATGAAAGCAGGCAGAGGCCCACCATATAGGGCCACCGTCGATTAACGCTTGTGTTATTGGCCAATAGTCCGCTGGCTTCCTGCGCACTATTACTGGCCACACCCAGCGTAAAGTAACCGAAATACAGGAGTATACGGCTCAATTGAAAATCGAAGGGGCCCCAGCCAGTCCATCGGTAGGGGCCCAGCCAGAGCGCCAGGGGGACCAGTAGTATCCAGGTTAGTGCGAACCACAGCAGCCACAGGCCGATTGGTCGGTTTTGTAGCCTGGCCACCCAGCCACCAAACTTGTGTAAGGGTACCATGACCAACGGATATAATAGTGCCATGACCAGGTTGAAGGTAAACAGGAGCCAGATAAACCAGGGCGGTCCTACAGGCCATTGTTCCGTCGTGAAAAAATCGATGATATAGTGGCGAAGGTCATGCCGGTGATAGGCCTGCAGGTAGGCTGGGTAATAAGCAATGAGCATCAACAACGATACAGCGATGGCAAAAGGTATCAAAAGGCGGTAAAACCTGTCACGAATGAATAGCCATACACCTTTCTTTTGCAATGAGGGAAGCACGAATATGCCACTTATAAAAAACATAAGCGACATGAAGAAAACATCATTGAAATTCTCGAAGATGTCGAGTCCGATCCAGCGGTGTGTGTCTACTACGGGTGCTGTGCTTAAAATATACGCTTCCGGACGAAATGCTGCGAAGGTGGTATAGGCCAATGAAGCGTGGTGAGCTACGACCAACACTGTTAAGGTAGTGCGGAGATAATCCAGCCATAAGGTTCTGTTGTGCGTGATGCCCATCAACGTAGTTTCCTTTGAAACGTATTGGCATACTGTAATGTTACAGTCGGAATTTATCGATAACTTGATAAGCTTTTTGCTATGGTATGATTATAAGGCAATAGAATTGTAAAGTTTGGCTTTCTAGTCTGTCACCTGGTGTTGGAGGGCTGTAAATGCGTTGATGATCTGGTTACGGATGGCCTGAGGTAATGTGCTGTTGGCATGAATACGCAAATCAAGCCTTTTTTTTGTTTCCAGAAGCCACACGTGGTTAAAGATCCTGTCTGGTATCTGTTTATTAAAATAAGAGGGCTTTTGGCTGAAAAAATCTTTGTGATCCTGTTCAATCTCCAGTAACATCAATTCCATCTTATCCAATAGCTCGTCCTTTTTTATCTTGAAAGAATCGAGGGGGTATTTTCGCATCCCCGGTGTGGTAAATGATTGGCGGCACTTTTGGTAAAAGAACAGTTCCAGTGCATCAATGGCACGCCCCCTGAAATGCAAAAACAAGTCGGTACTCCCACCTACGGGCATAGTTCGTAGTATTTCTTGCAGTTGTGCAGTTGTGTCAACGACCCGCCGCTGTTGAGGGCTAAATCCTCTTAGATCGGTGGTAACTACAGATAGTGCCCACTTAATCATTTTTTTAAGTTCAGATAGGTCCGACTGACACGGCAATGCGGATAGTTTTTCAATGGTGTAATAGATCATGGCGCGCCCTCCCATTCTAAATATACAATTAGCTAATAATGTAATCGGGATTCTGCCGTTTACAGTGGGTAATGACTTATTTTTTGCCAATCCCCGCCCGTTTCAATTTGCGCCCCCGGATTTCCGGGGTTTCCTTATTTTCGTCGCCAGCGATGGAATCTTATTCTACTTATTCTTTGGGGGAACTGGTGAGGCTGGTGGCAGCCGGCGATGAAATGGCATTTACGTTGCTTGTAAACCGCTTGTGGCGCAACTGCTACTTCCATGCCCTGACCTACACCCACAGTCCCCAACGCGCCGAAGAGATCACGCAGGACATCTTCCTCCAGGTCTGGAAGCACCGGGCCAAACTGCAGGAGGTGGCTGACTTCGAAAGCTGGTTCAAGGTTGTCGCCCGCAACAAGATCATTTCTGCCCTTCGCGGCAAACTGCAAGCGATTGCCGGCCTCGATAGTGTAGGGGAAGCCACTTCCATCGAGCCCCAACTCGTTCCCGACCTCCAGGCCGAATACCGCGAATCGTACCAGATATTGCTGAAGGGTATCGAGCTCATGCCCGAGAAACGCCGGGAAGTGTTCAAGCTGAGCCGGCTGGAAGGCAAATCCAACCAGGAAATCGCAGCGCAACTCAATATACATCCCGTCACGGTATCCCAATACCTCGCCAAATCGCTTGCCTTCCTCAAGTCCTATCTCCAGGAACAGGAAGTAAGTCTCCTGTTTTGCCTGCTTTTCCTGGGCAGCTATTTGTTTCACTAACTTTATTGTAACATTTTCTGGTTACGCTACTTATCCGCGTCACATTTTCTGCGTCTTTGTTTCCGGGCCACCCTATTGCCCCTGCCATATGGACCATCAACGCCTTAACTACCTGCTGGAGGAATATATCCTCGGCCGCCTCGATAAAATACAGGCCGCCGAACTGTTGAGCCTGCTTGACGAGCAGTCCAACGCCAACCAGCTCGACGCCCTCATCGACCAGCAACTGGCCGATAAAACCTACGACCAGGAGGTAGACCTGCCGCTTACCCGCCAACGTATTCTCGACAACCTCGCCGCTGCAATGGCCGGTGCGCCAACCCCGACCAAGGCCCCTGTGCATCACCTGTCTATACTGCGCCGTTGGCGCTGGGCTGCCGCCGCTATCTTACTTTTAGTGGCTGCCGGCACGTTTTGGTTATTACTGCCCGGCAAACGGGATTCCGCTGCCCCTGGTGATATGGCTGTGCAGGACATCGATCCTGGTCACGAGGGCGCTCGCCTCAAGCTTTCAGACAACCGCATCATACTCGTCGATTCCGTTAAAGACGGTCTCATCGCCATGGATGGACAGGTAGCCATATATAAAGAGAACGGCAATATCCTGTACAAAGGGGCCAATGATGCCGTGATCTATAATGAAATGGTGACCGACAAGGGCCGCCAGTATGCCGCTGTATTACCCGATGGATCGACGGTACGCCTCAATGCTATGTCTTCCCTCCGGTACCCCCTGCAGTTTACCGGCAAAGAAAGAGCGGTAACACTGACCGGCGAAGCGATCTTCCAGGTAAAACATGAGGCAAGCATGCCCTTCCGCGTATATATCCATAAAGCCGGCACTGAAGCCGGTATGGTGGAAGACCTGGGCACCGAATTCAACATCAACGCCTATAACGATGAGCAGCTCATCTTGACCAGTGTATCGGAAGGCAGTGTAGCGGTACGCACTGCCGCTGCGAAAACAGACAATACGGTAAAAGCCGGTCAGCAGGCGCAGATAGATGCTCAGGTGGTGAAGGTGGTCAATGATGCGGATATAGACCAGGCCATGGCCTGGTCCAAGGGCATATTCTCCTTCAACGGGGAAACGCTGCAAGGAGTGATGCGTCAACTCGCCCGCTGGTATGATGTGGACGTCGTGTATGAAGGACAGCCGGGTAAAATGCTGTTTGCCGGTGAGATCGCGATGAACCAAACCCTATCCCAGGTACTGAAAGGCCTGGAGTCCATGAAGATCAAGTTTCGTATCGAACATAAACGCATTGTTGTAATGCCGTAGAAAAATATCGCCCCGGGTGGAGCCGGAGCGATATATAATGCCGGAGTTACGCAATGACCAATCTGACTAAGGATTTAATTATTGTCATTAACCCAAGCGCTGCAAAAGTATGAAAATTAACGATTGCAGGTCTTGCACACGCGCTGTGCATCCACCTGTTCAATTTCACCAAAGCCCCCACCAAATCTGGCTGGCTATGAAATTAACTGCTGTATTTCTCCTTGCCGGTCTGCTCACCGCGAGTGCCAACGGGATCGCCCAACAGGTGACCCTACGGGCACAGCAACAGTCCGTAAAACAAGTTTTGAAAGAGATCCGTAAACAAACCGGTTATGTGTTCTTCTACAAGGTCAATGAGGTAGAACAACTGAAACCCGTGAGCGTATCCTGGAAACAAACGCCCCTGCTAACCGCCCTCGATGAGGTGTTTCGCGATCAGTCGGTGTCGTACAATATCCAGGGTACCACGATCTACCTCACTCCCCGAACACCGGCGACTAACAAACCAAAAGCTGACCTGGTGGTACCCCTTGCTATGGACGTTACCGTATTGGTACAGGACAGTTCCGGCCTGCCCCTCGAAGGTGCCTCCGTGCGTGTGAAAGGCACGCAGCAGGGCAAAACTACCAATTCGATCGGTTATGCGGTACTGAACGGCCTCGAGCCCAATACCGTGCTTGTCATTTCTTTTACCGGCTATACCAGCCGGGAAGTAGTGGCCAACAATCCATCGATCACCGTGCGGTTGTCGCCCACGCCCAAAGACATGGAAGAGATCGTGGTAATCGGGTATGGCACGCAAAAGCGTATCAGTGTATCGGGCGCCATTGCTACCGTCAACTCTACCGAACTGAAGCAAAGCCCGGTGGCCAACCTGTCCAATGCACTGGCCGGCCGCCTGCCAGGCCTCATCTCACTGCAAAGAAGCGGTGAGCCGGGTGCCGACGCCAGCGCCATTTATATACGTGGTCTCGAAACCTATTCCGGTTCGCAGGGGCCGTTAATCCTCGTGGATGGCGTAGAACGTTCTTTCGATGGCATCGATGCCAATGAGGTCGATAATATCACCATCCTGAAAGATGCCTCGTCTACTGCCGTATATGGTGTGCGGGGCGCTAATGGCGTAGTACTGGTTACTACCCGCCGCGGTACCAACTCCAAACCACGTGTAAGTGTCACCGCCCAAACCGGTATCCAGCAACCTACCCGGTTGCCCGAATACCTCAACAGCTTTGAAACACTAACGCTTTACCGCGAAGGCCTGCTCAACGATGGGCTCAACGCTTCCGTATACACCGATGAATACCTGGCCAAATATCGTGACCGCAACTATCCGGCCTACCAATACCTGTACCCCGATGTGAACTGGCTCGAAACCTTGCTGAAGGACCAATCCATGATGAGCCAGGCCAACCTCAATGTATCCGGCGGTACCGACAAAGCGCGTTATTTTGTATCGCTCTCGTACCTGCAACAGGATGGGCTGTATCGCTTCGATGATGTGAATCTGTACAGTACGCAGGCAAGAACCCGCAAATACAATTTCCGGTCCAATATCGACCTCAATATCACCAAAGACCTGGTGCTGCAACTAAACCTCGGCGATATCATCACCGACCGCAACTACCCCGGTGCCAATGCCAGTACGATCTTCAGCGGCATGAAGCAGATCGGCCCACATTGGTATCCCGTCACCAATCCCAATGGCTCGATCTCGGCGCTGCAAAGCCGGTTGATCGATAATCCATACGGTCAGCTGACACAAAGCGGTTACCAGAAATTGTTCAGCAATAACCTGACTGCCACAGCCGGGTTTAACCTGAATATGCACTTCATCACCAAGGGGCTCAGTGGCCGTGCCCGCCTTTCCTTCGATGTCAACAACTACCGCAATGTGGCACGCAGAAGGGCCTACGACAGCTACGTGTATTCCATCAGTGATACGGTAGCGGACCTTACCAAGGGTACTTATTACCGCATCACTACCGGCAACAGTGTATTGGACTATAACGTAACCGCCAATGGCAACCGGCGTACCCTGGGTGAATTGTACCTGAACTACGACCGGACTTTCGGCGACCATACGGTGAAAGGTTTGTTCCTCTATAACCAACAATCTTACTCGGCAGACGTCAGTAGCGGCAATGTGATGGGGTCACTGCCCTTTAAATACCAGGGTTGGGTTGGCCGTGTGGAATATGGCTACCAGAACAAGTTGTTTGCAGAGTTTAACTTTGGCTATAATGGTTCGGAAAATTTCCCCGCTGGCAATCGTTTCGGATTTTTTCCCGCCGTATCGGGCAGCTATGTGATCTCGCAGGAAGATTTCTTCGATCCCATCAGCGCAACCATCAATCTCTTGAAATTCCGCGCTTCTTATGGCATCGTGGGTAACGACAATGTAGGTGGTGGTCGCTTCCTGTACCAAAGTACCTGGTCTACCAGTACCACCGGATACCAGTTTGGGGTGAACCGCGATGGCAACGGCTATAGCGGAGCCGGCGAACAGGCGACGGGCAACGAGTTCGTTACCTGGGAAAAAGCGAAGAAGCTGAACATTGGTCTCGATCTGGGCCTGTTCAACAATGCTTTCACCCTGACAGCCGATGTGTTCTTCAACCAGCGCAGCGATATCCTGCAACAGCCACTGTTTGCCCCCGAATACCTGGGCATCAGCAGCCTGCCTTATATCAATGCCGGCCTGGTACGCAACCGTGGTTTCGAGCTCGTGGCCGAATACAAACAGCAAACAAAGAATTTCGGGTATTTTGTCAAGGGTAATTTCTCCTTTGCCCGCAATAAAATATTGGATCAGCGAGAACCGGTACTGGTGAACCGTCAATGGAAGCAGGCCGTTACCCGCCGCATTGGTGAAATGGGAGGCCTTACCTCGCTGGGCCTCTTTAAGGATTGGGAAGACATCGCCAACAGCGCGCGGCAAACATTTGGTGCTGTGCAGCCTGGTGATGTAAAGTATGCAGACCTCAACAGTGATGGCGTGATCGATCAGCTCGATGAAGGTTTCCTTAATAAATCGAGTGTGCCGGAAGCATTTGGCGGCGCTTCGTTTGGCATCAATTATAAAGGGTTTGACCTGAGCGTATTATTTCAGGGCGCCTGGGGGGGCAACGTATACTTCACCGGTGACGCGGTATGGGCTTTTGGCAACCGCAGCGGTACGGTGTTGTCTGAGATCAAAGACAATCATTGGGTAGCCGGTAAAGAAGGGCAGTCCTTCTTGTATCCGCGTATGAGTTCGAACCAGAACGTGAACAATTTCCGCGCTTCCAGTTTCTGGATCCGGTCGTCGGACTATGTGCGGTTGAAGAACGTAGAACTGGGCTACACCATTCCGCGGCTGGCGCTAAAACGAATTGGCATCGAGTCTGCCCGGGTATTCATCAATGGTATCAATCTGCTGACCTGGTCGGAGATCAAAGCTTTTGACCCGGAAATACCCGATGGTACGGGCAACTATCCCCAACAGAAAGTGATCAATGCCGGATTAACCTTCAGCTTTTAAACCCGAACAATCATGAAGTCTACCTATATAGCTGCTCTTTTCCTGTGCAGTACGCTGCTCACGGTCTCGTGTAAAAAGTTTCTCGATGTAGTGCCTACGGAGATCACTACCTCGAAAGATGTATGGTCCAATATTGAAAATGCCGACAAAGCGCTGGCTGCCCTGTACAATGCCATGCCCAATAACGGATTTTACGGTACGATGCTATGGGCCAGCAGCGATGAGTCGATGAACCATTGGGAATCGCCTGCCGAGCTCTTGTTCAATTACGGTGCCTGGGGGCCGGGCAATAACCCGCTGGATGAATGGCGTAGCCGGTTTGGTAATATCCGGGCTGCTAATTTTTATATCGAGCATGTGGAAAAAGTGCCGTTGACCGCCAACCAGGTCCAGTTTTACGGGCCTATCATTCCGCGGTTGAAGTCGGAAGCCCGCTTCCTGCGTGCCTTTTACTATTTTGAGTTGTTCAAACGATATGGCGCCATGCCGCTGATCACGGAAGCGCTGGACCTCAACGACCCTAAGAATGCAGAGTTGGCCAGGACACCGTCGGATTCGATCGTGCACTTTATTGTAACAGAGCTGGATGCCATTGCGCCTTTGCTGCCGACGGATTATTCAACGGCCGATGTGGGTCGTATAACGCGTGGTGCTGCACTGGCACTGAAATCAAGGACTTTGTTGTACGCCGCCAGTCCACTGTTCAACGGCAACAGCCTGTATACGGAGATCAAGAACCGTGACGGCAAAGCACTCTTCAATACGACGTACAGTGCCGACAAATGGAAGCGGGCGGCCGATGCCGCCAAAGCGGTGCTGGATATGAACTTGTATACATTGTATAATCCAACGCCCACCAACCCGGTCAATACCTACGCGCAGTTGTTCTATACGCGCGAGTACAATGAGAATATCCTGGCGTATTCTATGCCCAATACCACCGATCTGGAACAGACCTTTCTGCCCAATGGCGCAGCCTTTAAAGGCAATGGCAAACTGAGCCTGCTGCAGGAGTTTGTGGATGCCTACGAAATGAAAAATGGGTTCCCTATCAACGAACCAGGTTCCGGCTATACCACCCAGGGTTTCTGGAGCGGTCAGATGTGGGATGGTCTGCGCCAGAGCAATGTGTCGAACATCTCCAATATGTACAAAGACCGTGATCCGCGCTTTTATGCTACCGTATTCTTCCAGTATTCAGCCTGGCGCCTGCAATCGGTGGGCCGCCCGGTGAAGCTGGCCTGGTGGGGTAATAACAAAAGCGATGGCGATGGCTGGCCAAAGACCGGTACCAATTGCGTGAGCGGTTATAACCTGCGGAAGTATAGTTCGCCCAATGTAGACCGCGTGAATGGCCAGGGACAGGGGCAGCGCAATGCGCCCATCTTCCGCCTGGCGGAGATCTACCTCAACTATGCCGAGGCGATGAATGAATATTTATCGGCACCGGATGCCAACGTGTATGCGGCAGTGAATGCTGTGCGGGCGCGGGTTGGCATGCCAGCATTGCCCATCATCCCGTCTGACAATACCAAAGAAGGTATGCGCCAGCGTATCCGCAACGAGCGTAGGGTTGAGTTGGCTTTTGAAGGCCACCGGTTCTGGGATGTGCGTCGCTGGCTGATCGGCACGCAGGTCGACAATACGGATGTACACGGCATGAACGCGAGGCCTACAACGGCCGAACTGGCGGCCACTGGTTTGGACGTGAACAGCGAAGCCGCCGGTGTGGCTGTGTTTTACAAACAGGTGGTCATCCAATCCCGGAGTTTCCAAAGCAAACATTACCTGATGCCCATTCCCCCCACGGAGATCGACAAAGACAAGAACCTCGTGCAAAACTTCGGCTGGTAATAACATGCGTTCACTTCTAAACACGATACAGTGAAAAATATATTTCTGGCCATGATAGCCTGTATGGCTGTCTTTGCCTGTCAAAAACCTTCTTTCGAGTATGATATCATTATGAAGTCGCCCGTGCTGACGGCTTCTACCGACTCTATCACCTTGCTCAAAGGCAATAGTGCCAACAATGCGGCGACCTTTACCTGGACGAATGGGTCCAATTATGGCACGAGTGCCTCCATCACGTATACGCTGAAGATCGGTAAGCGGGGGAGTGACTTTGCCAATGCGGTCAGTGTGCCGATGGGGCAGAGTTATTCCAAATCTTTCAGTGTGTTGCAACTGAATGCGCTGTTGCTCGACAGTCTTCACCTGACCGTGAATACCCTCAGCGAGATCCAGGTGCGGATCGTAGACACGATCCATGCCAAACCGGTGAAGCTGGATTCGAGCAATGTGGTGTATTTGAAAGTGGTACCTTTTATACCGCCGGTAACGGCCCTGTTTATTACGGGTGATGCCATAGCTGGTGGATGGAACTACGACAACCCGGTGGCGATGACGCTGAATGCGAAAAATCCCAACCAGTTCCTGTATTATGAAGTGCTGCAGGCGGGAGAGTTTGAGATACCCGTGGCGAAGGGCAAGCCCGATGGTGATTTCTACCGACCATTGACCCATCATCCGGATATAGTGGATGGTAAATCCGTGTACGTTTCCGGCGGCAGCACACCAGCGAATACCAACCGTTGGTTGATCAGCACGCCCGGCGCTTATAAAATTACGATGGATGTCAGCGATCCTGCTTATATCACCATCAAGCCATTTACACCTTATGCCAAATTGTGGATCGTGGGGGATGCAACGCCAGCGGGATGGAATATCAATAATCCAACCCCTATGGTGCAAACGCCGGGTAATCCTTATGAGTTTTCTTATACGGGTGAGTTGAAAGCGGGCGAGTTCAAGATCCCGGTGGGGCTGGGCAACTGGGGAGGCGATTACTATATGCCACCCACCAATTTTCCGGACATCAGTAAAACGGAGGTAGTATTTATTCCGGGCGGCAATCCCGATAACAAATGGAAAATCACGGCTCCGGGCAATTACAAGGTCACCATCAACCAATTGAAAGAGACGATCTTCATTGTAAAACAATAAAGTCATGCTGTTGGCCCTTATGCAGTGGGGACCAATAGGAGTATTCGAGTCGCAAACCTATGGCCCGGAAGGGCTGTAGGTTTTTGTGTTTGTTGAGTGGATTGCAGGAATCAACGAGCGGGTGACGCGTAATGCGCCACGCCAAATAAATAATAATGATTTGTCCTCCCGGCCTTTCGTCATTCGTCGTACTGGAAATAATACCAGCATCATGAAAAAGCTATTGCATGTTACCTCGAGCGCCAGGGGCGCTCAGTCGTACAGCAGAAGACTGAGTCAGGCCATTGTGCAGAAATTAATGGAGCGGCAGGATATCGATACCGTGGTAGAACGGGATCTTGTTAAAACCCCTCCGCCCTATTTAGATGAGTCGTTGATCGGGGAGTTTTATAAATATGTTACTGATATACAGGCCGATGATCAAGTGCTGACTTATGCCAATGCGGCGTTGGGAGAACTGAAACAGGCTGATATTATTGTATTGAGCACCCCCATGTACAACCTGGGTGTTTCTGCATTGCTGAAAGCCTGGATCGATCAGCTGGTGCGTGTGGGGCTTACTTACCGGTTCAATGCAGACGGAACCAGAACGGGTTTGCTGGCCGATAAAACAGTGTACCTGGCTATCGCATCGGGCGGAAGAGCAGCCTATATGCCCGATGGGTACGAATTTATTGAATCCTATATTAAAGCCGTATTCAGCACCTACCTGGGCATTACGGATGTATATACCTACCGGGTAGAAGGCACAGCCGAAAAGGATTGTACGGTCAACTACGCTGCCATCATTCAGGGTATATAAATAGTCCTCCTGTTGAAGCGCATAAGCGGGTCATCGGCCGGATGGATCTGACCTGAAGCTCTATAATATTTCTGATAGAAGACTATTAGTCATGTTATTTTATTTATAGGTAAATAGCCGTGAACTTTGCCTTCGTAAATATTATGAAGTATGGCTATCAACATTTTTAAGCCGGCCGCGGTCGGCCAATTGAACGTTCAGAACCGTATCGCCATGGCGCCGCTGACGCGTGCGCGCAACAAAGATGGCGTACCCAAGGCATACAATGTCAATTATTATGAACAGCGTGCCGGTGCCGGCTTGATCGTCACGGAGGGAACGGCGATATCGCCCACCGCTAAAGGGGTACTACACATTCCTGGGTTGTACACCCAGGAGCAGGTAGCTGGCTGGAAGGCCGTGACGGAGGCCGTACACGCCAAGGGCGGTAAGATCTTTACGCAGTTATGGCATGTGGGCCGTGTATCGCATACCTCCATTCAACCCAATGGGGGGGCACCGGTAGGCCCGTCTGCCATCGGCGCCACGAACTCTTTTGCCTGGGGATATGATGAAGATGGTAAAGAGGGATTTGTACCCTGTTCCGTGCCCCGGGCATTGCCTGTCGAGGAGATCAAAGGAGTCGTAAAGGATTTTAAGAACGCTGCGATCAACGCCATCGCTGCTGGTTTTGACGGTGTAGAGTTGCACGGCGCCAATGGCTACCTGATCGAACAGTTCCTGAACCCGGCTGTCAACAACCGGACTGATGATTATGGCGGAAATATAGAGAACAGAAGCCGTTTCCTGTTGGAGGCGATCGACGCGGTGGTGGCTGCTATTGGCGCTGATAAAACAGCCATTCGTCTGACGCCTTATGGTGGACTGCATGAAATGCCCCATTATGCGGAGATCGATGCTACTTACCAATACCTCGCTACTGAACTGGGTAAACGCGGTATCGCTTATATCCATTTGATGGATCAACAATCCCGGGGAAGTTATGCTATACCTGCTGTGTTCTTACAACAATTCAGGAGTTGGTACAGCGGCACGCTCCTCCTGGCCGGCGGCATGACCCGAGCGAAGGCGGAAGAATTGATCAATGCAGGAACCATTGACCTGGCGGCATTCGGTGAGCCCTTTATTGGTAATCCCGACCTGGTCGACAGGTTGCAGCACAACTGGCCATTGACCAAATCGAATCCTGCTTTGCATTATGGACTCACGATGGAAGGGTATCTCGATTGGCAGCCGTATCAACAACCTGTGGCGACCGTAGCGTAGATCACTTTGTGTATTCATAAGAAAAACAGCCGGCTCACAGGTGGAGACCGGCTGTTCCTTTTTAGGTATCGCTTAAAATGATGGTGGGGGTGCTTTCAGATCTCCATCCAGGAAGTCGATGACCATCGGCATCCATACTTTTGTATTTACCATCATACCGATATGGGTAGTGCCGGGCAGGATGGCCAGGCGTGACTCGGGCAGGCCACCCATATCACCCATTTTACCGCCGCCCTTGGCTTTGAACAGTTCGATCGCATGTTCGTACCGAACACCATCCGCATCACCGATAAGCTGGAATATGGGTGCTTTGATTTGCTTAGCGGCAGCTGTCCAGTCATAGGTGCCTATGTCGGCACTCATAACCTTTTTGATAAAGTCGCCGAAATGGGTGGTGTCATTATTATTGTACAACTTAAATTGGTCTTCGATGGGAGTGCCTTTGAACATGTCCGGGGTAAAGGTGGCGAAACTGGCTTCCACTTCTGGCCACCAGCCGTCGTGTGCATAAGTGCTGGACAATATCACGAGTCTGCGCAGTTGTTGCGGATGCCGGATGGCAAACTGATAGGCTATACCACCACCCATACTATAACCCAGTACATCGGCGCTGTCGATCTTCAGGTGTGTTAATAGTCCCGATACATCATCAGCCATGTTTTCGTAACGGAAGGCGCGGGGAATGTCTTTGGTGCGTCCATGCGCTTGCATTTCTGCGACGATCACCTGGCGGCCTTCGGCGAATTGAGGGATGATGGAAGCCCAGTTTGTGTTAATGTTCATGAAGGAGCCATGCAGCAGGACCAGTGGTTTACCGGAACCATACACCTCATAATACATCTTAAGGCCGTTAACGTCTGCATAGCCACTATCGGTGGCTTTTAAAGCAGTGTCTTTCACTGCGGGTGTGGTGGTGGGTGTTGTTGTTGGACTCGTTTGGCAGGAGGCGATAACTGCCATTATCAGCAGCCATGGTAAGGTCGCTTTCATGTACTATACGTTTTGTTAGAATACAAATGTCGTTGCACCGGGGGAAACCAAGGTGGTGTGTAAGCGACAAGGATAGGGCGGAAAACGACTTTCAAAGAGTCGGGCTGCTGCCGGTTGCCGGGCGAAAAGCATCAATTCTCCTGCTGCTTCAGGAATTGGGTAGGTGTAAAGCCGGTTTCTTTACGGAACAGGCGCGAGAAGTAAGGCGGATTTTCAAAGCCCAACCGGTAAGCCACTTCTGCAATAGTGTAGCGGCCACTATTGAGCAGGTTCTTGGCTTCCGATACCAGGAAATGCTGTATCAGGTCCATGGCGGTTTTGCCGGTTTCCTGCTTGAGCAGGTCGCTGAGGTAACGGGGTGATACATGCAATTCACTGGCAAACATCGCTACGGTAGGCAGGCCTTTTTCTTGTAGTAGTCCCTGTTCGAAATAAGCCGACAAAGCATCCTGGAATTTTGTGACAGTACCGCCCGATAGCATGCTGCGGTTCATGAACTGCCGCTTGTAGTAACGTTGCGCGTATTTCAGGATCGATTCGATATGGCCGATGATGATCTCACGGGTAAACTCGTCCTGGTTGTTCTTGTATTCCAGGTCGATCTTGTCAAACAGTTCCCACATGGTCTGTTCTTCCCTGGGCGAAGTATGCAGCGCTTCATTTAATTCGTAATTAAAGAAACTGTATTTTTTGATCTGTGTATGCAGGGGATGCCCATGCAGGTAATCTTCGTGGAACCAGATCTCGAAGCCATCACCTTCCAGGGCAATGTCTTTCATTTGAATCACCTGTTGAGGTTTCATGAAATACATAGAGCCGCTTTCGTGGTCATACTTTGTTTTGCCATAGCGGATCTCCCCGGTCTGTATTTTTTTCAACGAGATGATGTAGAAATCGGCCGTGACTTCATAGCTGGCCACATTGCGGAGGGGATTGCACCGGAATAGCGTCAGCAGCGGATGCTCCGGGTCCGGGTAATGATTGCAGCGGTGTACATCACTCAGTCTTTTGAAATGCATAAGGCGATGTATTAGGGTGGCCAGCCTATGTTGTCACAGACTGGCCACGGTATAAAGTTACGCATTCTCCAGGGCCTGCAGGCCATGGGCTTTGCTCGATACATCTTGCCAGGTTTCCCACTCGGCCAGTCGTTCTGCATAAGCCAGCTTTGCCAGTGGCAGGGCATTTTTGCCGAGGATGAACCGCAGGGGAGGCGTTGGGCTATCTACCAGTTGCAGGATGGCCGCTGCGGTCGCCTGCGGGTCGCCATAGGCGTCGGGCCCGGCGACATTCGGATCGGCATAAAGTTTAGCCCGCACCGCATCATAAGCGGTGTTAGGTTGACTATTGATCGTGGTACTGCCGAAACTGGTGGCAAAGCCATTGGGCTGAACGATGGTCACGTGTATACCAAGATCTTTTACTTCCAGCGCCAATGCCTCACTGAGTCCTTCTACGGCAAACTTGCTGGCGCTATAGATGCCGAGGGTGGGGAAGGTGTAGATACCCAGCGCGCTGGACAGTTGCAGGATATGGCCATGCCCCTGTGCCCGCAGGATGGGTAGGGCAGCTTGTGTCATCCAGAGTGTCCCGAAGAAATTAGTGTCCATCAGGTTTTTGGCATCCTGCTCACTGAGTTCTTCCACAGCTCCCACCACACCGGAACCGGCATTGTTGATCACGACATCGATGGTGCCAAAATGAGCTTTGGCCTTTTCGATGGCCTGGAAGGAAGCAGCCCGGTTGGTGACATCCAGTTCGAGGGCCAGTACTGCGCTGCCATATTTGTCGACCAGATCTTGGGTACCCGATAGTTTGCGGGAAGTAACCACGACGTTATCACCCCGTTGCAGGAATGCCTCGGCCCATATTTTCCCCAATCCGCGGGAAGCTCCTGTAATAAATATTGTCTTTGCCATGTTTGTCTATTTTAATAACACAAAGCTAGACATCCCCCCGCCCTGGCACTGATACAAAACAGCACAATACGGATACAGAATTACGGAATACACCGCAAAGGGGCCGCCCGTACACCGGTGCAGCCCCTTTGCGATGGTAGTGATGACGCTTACAGCGAAAAGCCATAGGCCACCCGCAGACCAAAATAAGAGGGATTGTGTTGCCCGTCCACGATCCTGGACACACGCTCATAACGGAAACCTGCATCGATGCTGCTGCTGCCACCGAGGGGTACAGTAACACCTACCTGCGGAGCGTACACAAAAGCAGCAGTTTTGTCAGCTTTTACTTTTGTTTTGTTGGTAATAAAAGCGGCACCCGCATCTGCCTGCACATACAGCAGTTTAATGGGATAATACTTAACGCCCACTTTTACCGGCAAAAAGCTGAGGTTCTCTCCCTGTTTATTCTTGTCGTCATCATTGAAGAAGTTCAGGAAGCCGGCATTCGCTACCAGGTGCAGCACCTGGGGTACAACCGGAAATTCAGCCTGTATGGAGCCACCGATGCCCCAGTTGTAGCCATCGGAAAAGTTGCCCACCGGAAGCGCCGCATCGGGACCAACACTGAACCTGATCCTGGAAGAGGGAGATTGTTTGTCCTGTGCCTCACTGTTCATAAATGCTGTCGTCAATAAACCGAGCAATAGGGTAGATCTGAATACATGTTTCATAATAATGCTATTGGTGAATAAAATGCAAAACTCATTCGTCGCGGATTGTGATTGATTGCATTTTCGGTCAAAGGAATTGGCATTTTCGTTCAGATTGACAATAGTTATCTATGCGATCAAGGTGGTGGTGTTAGTCCGCATAAAGGAATGTCCGGTTCACCCGGGTCTTTGTCCCGTTGGCGGGTTGGGTGCTTGACCCCGGAGGCTTTTCACCGCTATTTTTACGGGTAATTATTTAACAGCAAAAAGTATAGCGATGAAAAAAGCAAAGCAAATCATAGCCTCTACAATGCTGAGTGGTGCGATGGCACTGCAAGGTACGGTGGCTCATGCGCAGGCGGCCAAGCCCGATGAAAGCATTCGCCCCTTCAAAGTACAGGTGTCCGATGCGGAACTGGCCAATCTGAAGAAACGTATCCTCGCCACCAAATGGCCAAAGAAAGAGCTGGTTGGGGATGCCACTCAGGGTGTACAACAGGGAACGATGGAAAAGCTGGCCGACTATTGGGCTAAGCACTATGATTGGCGTAAGGTGGAGAAGCGATTAAATGCGTTACCCCAGTTCGTTACCAATATCGATGGCCTCGATATCAACTTCATTCATGTGCGGTCGAAGCATAAGAATGCGTTGCCGGTGATCATTACGCATGGCTGGCCAGGATCGATCATCGAGCAGATGAAGGTGATCGGGCCGCTGACAGACCCTACTGCCCATGGCGGTACTGCGGAGGATGCATTCGATGTCGTGATCCCTTCTTTGCCTGGCCATGGTTTTTCTGCGCAGCCTGCCGTGCTGGGTTGGAACCCTGAAAAGATTGCCAACGCCTGGATCACGCTGATGCGCAGGTTGGGATACAAGCAATTTGTAGCACAAGGTGGCGACTGGGGCAATGCCGTATCGGAAACCATGGCGCTGATTGCGCCGCCCGAATTGCTGGGTATTCATACCAATATGGCCGCCACCGTGCCGGCATCGATTTCGGCGGCGCTGGCAGCTGGTAAGGAACCGGACGGACTGAGCGCCGATGAAAAGAAAGCCTACCAGCAGTTGGACTTCTTCAACAAAAAAGGCTTGGGCTATGCCCAGGAGATGGGGCTGCGGCCACAGACCTTGTATGGTCTCGAAGATTCACCCATCGGATTGGCAGCGTGGATGCTGGACCACGACGCGAAAAGTTATGAGCTCATCACGCGGGTATTTGATGGGGTGGAAGAAGGTTTGTCGCGGGAAGATATCCTGGAGAATATTACCTTGTACTGGTTGACGAATACGGCGGTGTCTTCAGCGCGGTTGTACTGGGAGGCCTTCCAGGTAGCCAAGGGTGGTTTCTTCGATCCGCGTCAGGTGCAGATACCGGTCGCCGTGAGTGCTTTTCCGGATGAGATCTATACGGCGCCGGAAAACTGGGCAAAGGCAGCCTATCCCAAGCTCATCTATTATAACAAGTTGAATAAGGGTGGACACTTTGCGGCCTGGGAACAGCCGGCAGCGTTCACCAATGAATTACGGGCGGCGTTCAGGTCGTTGCGATAAGGTTACTGGTTACTGTGTAATAAATTGGATCATTCATTACCTAACATGTTCAATCATTCAATCATGGGAACGATAACAAGACCTGCCAGGGTGCTGTATACCGCGAAGACGCATACCACAGGTGGCCGCGAACACGGGTTGTCGAAGAGTTCAGACGGTCGCCTCGAAGTGCACCTCGCTTCGCCGGCCAGCACCAACCAGGGCACGAATCCGGAACAATTGTTTGCTGCCGGTTGGTCGGCCTGTTTTGAAGGCGCTATGCAGTTGGCGGCGCAGCAGCGAAAAGTGACGCTGCCGGACACTGCTTCCATCGACGCTGAGGTTGACCTGCGTTTCGATAACGGACAATTCTCCCTGGAAGCACGCATGAACATCACCATCCCCGAACTGAGCCGGGACCTGGCAAAGGAGATCGTTGAAGCGGCGGAAAGCATTTGTCCCTATTCGAAAGCGGTGAAAGGCAATATTGTAGTTGAGTACAATCTGGTATAGACGGTTTGCATTTTGAGTTGGTTTTAGCTGTTAAACCGGGCTGGTTGGTACAACCAGTCCCGGTTTTTTGTTTTGTTTAGGCATAGGCCGCGTGGTCGGCCATGGTAGGTACCGGCTCGTAAGGAAAGCTGATGGTGATTGTTGTACCGTTGCTGCCAGACAGGGTAAAACTACCACTGATCTCCCGTACCAGGCCACGCATGAGGTTAATACCCATGGATTCCAATCGCTGGATATCGAAGCCGGGTGGCAGGCCAATACCATTGTCCTGGATGGTGAGTTGGTAGTGGTTGCCCGTGGTATTTGCCAGTGTGATCGAGATCAATCCTGCCCGTTTGTCCGGAAAGGCATATTTATAGGCATTGGTGATGGCCTCGTTGAGAATAAGTCCGAGGGGAATACAATGTGCCAGGTCGAACTCTACGGGCGCGATCTGTAATTGAAAACGCACATCGCTGTCGGCATAGCTTTCGCTCAGCGATTCGACCAGCTCATGCAAATAATCCTGTATCCTGACGGACGAGAGGTTGTTGGATTTGTACAACCGTTGGTGAATGAGGAGCATCGCTTGGATGCGCTGCTGACTATCGTTGATGGCGCTGATCGCGACATCGTTCTTCAGGTAGGCCGATTGGGTACCGAGCAGGCTCATGACCGTTTGAAAGTTGTTCTTGACACGATGGTGGATCTCCTTGAGCAGCCATTCTTTTTCGATCACCAGCCCCTCCAGTTGCTCATTCTTTTGCGAGATGATGGCATTGCTGCGCTGTTTGTTGCGGTATTGCCGGTAAAGCAGCGCGATGATCAGCAAGGCTGCCAGGATGCCTGCAATGGTAAGATAAGTGAGCAGGTTAGCCTGACGAAGATCAGCTTTCTGCAGGTCGTTGGCAAGCTGAAGATTGATGATATTCTTGTCTTTGAGTTTGATCGAGTCTTCTTTTTGCGCGACTTCGTACTCGATACCTGCCACTTGTAGTTGCCGCAAATTGTTTTCAGAAAATATGGAATCTGTTACCTCCTTATAGCGGGACAGGCTATGGAAGGCCGCCTGGTAATCGCGGCGTGCCGAATCTAATTTGTAATGCAACTGAAGATTACGCGACATCTCACATTTCGTGCAAACACGCCGTTCCCATTCGTCACTTATGTCGAGGTAGTGTTGGGCTTTCGCGTTTTGACCGGTGTACAAGTAGAAGGTCGCAATATAGCGGTTTAGAGAGCCTCGGTTGATGGCTGGAAATGCTGCCTCTTTATCCAGTGCCAACAACTGGTTGCAAGCCTGCTGGGCCTTTTCGCGCTGTTGCAGGCGCAAGTTACTGACGAGTACAATCCTGTAATACGCGTATTTAATTGTATAACTATCTTTTTCCTTTAGTAGGTGCAGGGGGTAGTCCCGAAGTATCTGCAAGGCCATCACCGGTTGGTTTTCGCAATAAATGTAGGCTGCATTACAGACCGTTAAAGCTATCGAAAAACTTTCATCAACCTTTTTTGCGTATGTCAGTGCTTGTTTATAATAGCTGGCTGCCAATTCGTTGCGGCCTATTTTATGGTAGATCATGGCTAAGCCGTGGTGGATCTTATACATTTGAATAGAGCTATCACCGGTCAAGGTTGCAGCTCTGAGTGACCTGAAGTAATAGTGTATGGAGAGTACGTATTCGTCTAACTGAAAATACAATTCCCCAATCAATAACCCAACATCCTGCACTTTGGGGTAACCTATCGAATCATATAGAGCGAGCGACTGCAGCAGCAATTGGAGGCTTTGATGACGGTTACGGTTTACGAATGTCAGATCCCCCAGCATTTCCAGTGAACGTGCCATCCTGAGTGTATCGCCAGCCAATTGAAATGCTTCGACGGCTTGACTAACCAGGTTCATCTTTACTGCCCGCTGTATTGAATCCTGATATGAGTAATACATGGATAACTCATACAAGGCACGCCCCAGCAGCCCTTTCAGTTGGCTGTTTCGGAGTAGTCTCACAGCTTCTCCTGCTTTATTAAAACCGGTTTCACGAGCGCCTCTTTCGCGCTCTAAGTACGATTGGTTGACCAGGATATAGGCAGCAGCGTCGGCTGATTTGTTTTTTTTATTAAGTGCAATGGCCTGGTCGATGTAGGTCTGGCCACTATCGAGGTCGATCTTGTTCTCGCCTGCCTTAAAGATGTGGAATTGTGCCAGGTTTAATAGCGTTTCTATTTGAGTGGCAGCTTTTGTGTTGGGCAGGAGGGCGAGCATCGAGTCTGCTTCATGGCGGGAGATGGCATCAATCTGTGCCTGTACAGAAGATGTTAATAAGGTGGCGGTCATCAATACAACCATAAATCGCATAGTCATGTGAGATATTTTTGAAGCCTTGAAGATAGGATGGCGTGTACACAATTTTCGCCCACAACGAAATCTCAGTGACTACCATGGCTACACCACGATATTTCGTTGTGGTTGAGCGTGTGTTTTATGCTATCTGGTTGAAAAGCAGTGCATTGCTGATCTGGCACAGTCTTCGTTCTCTTATGGCAGCGATGAGTCTTACAGCATCCGTCGTCCTGTCCGATTAACCATTCATTATAAAAATAGTTACATGAAACCGTGTACCATCTCCAGTCAGCCGGGGGCCAATCAGCCTATGCCTATCCTGGCCAACGCAACAACAACGGCCTCGATCCTGCAGGCCTTTTCTGCCAGCAACCTGCAACAGTTGCTCCAGCTGATGAAATTCCCGGCCTGTCATCAATTGATGTCTCATCTACTGGCTGGTGACAGCAAAAAGAGTTTTCTGGTAATGAAAGACAATAAGTACCGTAGTGTTCCGACGCAAGATATTGCGTTGTTCTTTATCACTGAAAGTGCGCCGTCACTCCAATGTTTCAATGCCGCCGTGTTTTCACTACAGCAATCGCTTGATATAGTGCAGCACCGTTTGCCCGCCCGGCAGTTTTTCCGGATCAACCGGCAATGCCTGATCAATTTCAAGCTGGTGAAAGATGTTGATACCTATTTCGGCAGGAAACTGCTGGTGAACCCGGTCATCCCGGTGCCACAGCCTTTGGTGGTTCCCCGCGAAAAGGTGAGTGCCTTCCTGGAATGGCTGGATAATCGCTAGAGCCTCGGATGTGATGTAGATCACATTTGACTGAATGTGATCCATGTCACGCAATCACGCTATGAATTCGTCGCAAATTTGTATTCAAATAAATCTTACAACAATGAGCAATCAAACATTCAACATCGTTCCCGCACAAAGCAAGATCGATTGGGTAGGCAGAAAAGTAACCGGTACACACTTTGGCACCATCGCGATCAAATCGGGCATCCTGTATGCAGAAGCAGAAAAACTGGTAGGTGGCGAAGTAGTGGTAGATACTGCCTCCATCAAGATCGATGATGTGACCGATCCGGCACTCAATGCGCAGTTTGCCGGTCACCTGGCTTCCGATGATTTCTTTTCTACTGCGCAGTATCCAGAAGCAGTGCTGTTGATCACGGCGGTAAGCGGCAATTTCATCAAAGGCGATCTGACGATCAAAGGCATCACCCATTCGGTAGAGTTCGCGGCTGACCTGAACGTGGCTGGCGATACGCTGAAGGCTACCGGTACCATCGTGATCGACCGCACCAAATACGGCATCAAATTCCGTTCGGGCAATTTCTTCCAGAACCTGGGAGACAACCTGATCTACAATGATTTTTCACTCACCATTAACCTGACCGCGCAGGCTGCTTAAGCAGCCTGGCGGCCATAAAAAAAACGTTATGCCATACATTAAAATTGAGCTCACACGCGAAGACGTGACCCGCGAAAAGAAACAACAACTCATCAAAGGCGTCACCAACCTGATCATGGAGGTGCTGAACAAAGATCCCCTGCTGACACACGTCGTCATTCAGGAGATCGATACCGACAACTGGGGCTACAACAACGAGCAGGTATCCGTGATGCGCGAACAAGGTATTTCTTCTGACATCAAAAAAGCGTAATGTTATGAGCAACCTAACAGCTGAAGCAGCAATCCGGCTGGCGCTGGAAAACCTGTACTTCAAAGGCATCTTCGAAGGCGATCTGCACCTGCTGGAGCAGGTGTATGTACCAGGCTCCCTGGTCGTGGGAGACGTAAAAGGGGTTCCCTATTTTAAAACCCTGGAGCAATACCTCGATGGGGTAGGTAACCGCAAAAGCCCGCGCGAAACAGGTTCCCCTTTCCAGGGGGAAATCCTTTCGGTATCGGTGATCAACTCGATCGCCGTGGCCGAAGTGACCGTGAAGATGTATGACTTCGATTACCACGAGTTTCTGTCCTTCCACGAGCTGGACGGACACTGGAAGATCGTGAACAAGATGCTGACCGATACCCGGTCATGATTCCCTGATCTATTCTTTCAAAGGTTAATACAAACGATCATGTCAAAAGTCATTTTTATAACCGGCGCTTCCCGAGGCTTCGGGAAGTTGTGGGCCGAGGCATTTTTGCGGCGGGGCGACCGGGTGGTAGCCACCGCCCGGAATCTGGCGCAGCTCGATGAGTTGGTACAGTTATACGGCGATCGCGTATTGCCGTTGCAGCTGGATGTCACGATTCGGGATGCGGGCATCGCTGCTATTCAGGTAGCACAGCAACATTTTGGTCGCATCGATGTGCTGATCAATAATGCGGGCTATGGTTTGTTTGGCCCCATCGAAGAAGCTACCGAACAGGAAGTGCGCGAGCAACTCGAAGTAAATGTATTGGGTCTGGTATGGATGATACAGGCCATCTTGCCGGTGATGCGTGCTCAAGGCAGCGGGCATATCATCAACGTATCGAGCGTGCTGGGACTGGTGGGCGTGCCTACCCTTGGACTCTACAATGCTTCCAAATATGCCGTTGAAGGCATTTCGGAAGCGTTGGCCAAAGAAGTGAAAGCTTTTGGGATCAATGTAACGTTAGTAGAGCCCAATGCCTACGCCACCGACTGGAGCGGCGCTTCGGCGATCCATACCACGGCGATGCCGCAATACGATGCCGTAAAGGCGAGTTTCCGGGCAGCGCTGACGGAAGATTTCTTCGGTGATCCTGCTGCCACCCCCACGGCAGTGCTGCAGCTGGTCGATGCTTCACAGCCGCCCCTGCATTTTTTGCTGGGCAAAAAGGCATACGCCTGGGTGAAAGGGGTATATGATCAACGCTGGGCCGATTGGAATGCCTGGCGTGCGGTGTCAGAGGCCGCACACGGTAAATAGGCAGATTTCTTTTCTTCAACTTTCAATCCACCAATCATGTTACGGCCAACCCTTGCATATCCGGCAGCGGATGATGATACTGCTTTGCCGGATCTATCGCTCCATGAAACATTCCAGGAAACGATACAGGCGCCTGCTTTGCAGGAACTGGTCCAATCACCCTACCTGCGCGAGCTGGCGGATCTGCTGAGCAGGATAGGCCAGCCCACCGGCAAGACCAATTTCCTGGTGCACAAGAACAACAAGTACATCAATGTAACGACAGAGAGCATCGCCTATTTCTATGTGAAATACGATACCACGATCATCGTCACCTTTGGCAAGCAGGAATATTTTGTCGATCATTCGCTGGAAGAAATCGAGCAGTTGCTGCAAAAAGACCAGTTCTTCCGCCTGAACCGGCAATACCTGGTGCATTTCTCTTCCATCCGGGAAGTGGAGCATTATTTTGCCCGCAAACTGCTGGTCAACCTGACCGTACCCACCAAAGAAAAGCTACTCGTCTCCAAGCGTAAAGCCGCCACCTTTCTGCATTGGCTCGATAACCGGTAATCATTTGCCGCCTGCTGTTGTCTGACTCAACCCTCATCTTGTCCACCTGGCGGGACTGGTGCTTGTACACCAGGCATTGCCAACCTTATTTTTGATTATTCATCCTTCTAAAAAGTATAGCCATGAACAACAATACATTTTTTTCAAGAAACCTGCTGGTAGCAATGCTCGGCATACTACTCGTAGCCGGCAGCTGTAAAGAGCGCTCACAAGCGCCGATTGGCGGAGAAGCTACCGCTATCCGTCCTTTTACTGCCAAAGTCGCTGATGAAGCGATCACGGACCTGAAGCGTCGTATCAAAGACACGCGTTTTCCTGACAAAGAAACTGTGTCGGACCGGTCGCAAGGGGTACGCCTGGAGAAATTCAAAGCACTGATGGGGTACTGGGGTGACAGTTATGACTGGCGTAAGGCAGAAGCGAAGCTGAACGCCTTCCCGCAGTTCATTACCAATATCGATGGACTTGATATCCACTTTATTCATGTGAAGTCGAAACACGCCAATGCGTTGCCTGTTATCGTTACGCATGGCTGGCCTGGCTCTGTTTTTGAGCAGATCAAGATCATTGCACCCCTGACCGATCCAACTGCTTTTGGCGGTCAGGCACAGGATGCTTTTGATGTGGTGATCCCTTCTATGCCGGGGTATGGCTATTCGGGCAAACCCACCACGCCCGGCTGGGGACCCGAGCGGATCGCCAAAGCCTGGGATGTACTGATGAAAAGGCTAGGGTATAGTAAGTACGTGTCGCAAGGTGGCGACTGGGGGGCTGTAGTGGCTGATGCGATGGGCAGACTGGCGCCCGAAGGGCTTGCCGGTATTCACGTCAACATGCCTGCGACGGTTCCGGCAGATATAGCTAAAGCTTTGCAATGTGGTGAACCGGCACCGGCAGGTCTCAGTCCAGAAGAAAGGAAAGCGTACGAATCGATGAATGAGTTGTATACCCGGGGTGGTGGTTATGCCGGTATCATGGTCACCAGGCCACAGACTTTGGCCTATAGCCTGGCTGATTCCCCTTCGGGCCAGGCTGCTTTCTACTACGACAAGTTCGACGACTGGACCTTCAGCGGCGGTGATGCCGAAAAAGTGTTGTCGAAAGATGATATGCTGGACGATATCACGCTTTATTGGATGACCAATACCGGTGGCAGTTCCGCCAACCTGTATTGGGAGAACAACAATAACAATTTCAACGTCGTGCAACAGAAGACGCAGGAGATCAAAGTACCGGTAGCCATCACGGTATTTCCCGGTGAGATCTACCAGGCACCCAAAAGTTGGGCGGAGAAGGCATATCCCAAGCTGTCGTATTACCACCAGGTGGATAAAGGCGGTCATTTTGCCGCCTGGGAGCAGCCTCAGTTGTTTGCCGAAGAACTCCGCGCCGCTTTCAAAACTGTACGTTAATCATCTATTACCAATAAACGCATTGTATGAAATTCATTAGTATGCACAATCGTCGTTCCTTTATTCAATCAGCTGCCAAAGTGATCGCATTAGGTCCGCTGGCAGCAGCGACGCCCCACCTGGTATCCTCCATTGTTACGCCCGCTGCAAGCGCTCCTGCGACTTCCGGTAATGCTTTTGCCGGTAAGATCAAACAGATCAAAGCAGGAGAATTGAATGTAGGGTATGTCGACGAAGGGCCACGTGATGGGCAGACGGTATTGTTGTTGCATGGCTGGCCTTACGACATCAATAGTTTTGCTGAAGTAGTGCCCATCCTTAACAAGAAAGGTTATCGCACCGTTGTGCCTTACCTGCGTGGATATGGAACTACGGAGTTTCTGTCCGAGCAAACTTTCCACAATGGACAGCAGTCTGTCTTTGCAGTAGATGCCATAGCATTGCTGGACGCCTTGCAGATCGATCAGGCGATTGTCGCAGGTTTCGACTGGGGTGCCCGAACTGCCTGCATCCTGGCAGCCTTGTGGCCCAAACGTTTCAAAGCGCTGGTGTCCGTGAGCGGTTACCTGGTAGGTAATCAGATTGTCGGCAAGCAGCCCTTGCCACCTGCCGCCGAATTGCAGTGGTGGTATCAGTTCTACTTTGCCACGGAACGTGGCAAGGTGGGGTATACGAAGAACACCGCGGCCTTCGCCAAACTGATCTGGCAGCAGGCATCGCCTACCTGGAAGTTTGATGATGCCACCTTTGGTATCACAGCGGCCGCACTGAACAACCCGGCACATGTCGATATCGTGGTGCACAATTACCGGTGGCGGATGGGCATAGCAGACGGAGACACCAAGTACAATGACCTGGAACAACAGCTGGCTGCCGCACCTGCGATCACGATACCGACGATCACGATCGAAGGTGACAACAATGGTGCACCACATCCGGATGCCACTGCCTACGCTGCGAAGTTTACGGGAAAGTATAGCCATAAGGTTTTCAAAAACACAGGTCATAATCCACCACAGGAGTCACCGGCCGCTTTTGCAGCCGCCGTGATCGAAGTGGCTGGTTATGTGGCTTAAAACGAAAAGTATGCTGGACACAAAAAAACTGGAGCAGGCATTCGGACAGGGTGCAAGGTCCAGAAAGGCCGAGGCGGCGCATCGCGGATTCGCGGGCGCCGTTGCGGCTTTGGAAACATTCTATTATGCCTTCAATAACCGGGATATCGATGCCATGCATGATGTGTGGGACGAAGTCGATCAGATTCAACTCAACAACCCGGTGGGCGGTATTATCAGGGGCCGCGAGGAAGTGATGGCTTTATATACGAGGATCTTTTATGGCCATGCCCGGGTATGGGTGGAGCTGTCGGATATCTTTTACTATGCGTCGGAGGAGATGGTGGTCTTTGCCGGTACGGAACACGGTGCATTTACACGTGAGGGTATTACCATCCCCTTAAAGATCAGAACGACCCGCTTGTTTACCTACCGTGATCACCATCCACACCAATGGGTGCAGGTACACCACCATGGCTCTATCGACGATGCCGATGTACTGCAACGGTACCAGGCCGCTGTGTTGTGATTACTGGATATCAGACTTCCTGATGCCTAATTTTTTCATGCGGGAGGCCAGGGTAGTAGGTGGCAGGTTGAGTATTTCCGCAGCTCCACCGACGCCCCACACCCTTCCTTTGCATTTCTGGAGGATGTGGATGATGTGATCGCGCTCATTTTCGTGAATAGTCTTGAGCCGAAGATCTTCCTGTTCTGGCTGTAATTTACGGGCAGGGGCATCGGGTAGGGTACTGTCTTCGATCATATTGTTACGGGCCATCAGCACGCCCCGCTCGATGAAGTTTTCCAACTCGCGGATATTGCCAGGCCAGTGATAGGCAGCCATGGAGTTGGCCACGCGGTCCGACACTCCAACGATCGAGCGTCCTGTCTTTTCGCCAAACAGCTTGATGAAATGGCGGGTCAGCAAGGGGATGTCTTCCACCCGTTGCCGCAATGGTGGCAGTTCAATTGGGAATACATTCAGCCGATAATATAAGTCGAGCCGGAAGCGACCTTCCGCGACTTCTTTTTCCAGGTTGCGGTTGGTGGCGGCGATGACACGCACATTCACTTTGGTGGGTTCTTTCGCGCCAATACGCTCTATGTATTTTTCCTGCAGTACGCGCAGCAGTTTGACTTGTAGCTCCAGGGGCATTTCGCCGATCTCGTCGAGGAAGATGGTGCCCTGATCGGCTTTTTCAAATTTACCAATACGTTTATCGGTGGCGCCTGTAAAGGCGCCTTTTTCATGGCCAAACAGTTCAGACTCGATGAGGGTTGGTGGCAGGGCCGCGCAATTCACTTTGATGAATGGTTTGCCTTTGCGGGGCGACCCGTTGTGAATGCAGTCGGCGATCCTTTCCTTACCCGTACCACTTTCGCCAAGTATCAGCACCGACGTATCGGAACTGGCCACGCGGGTGATCAGGTCAAATACATTCAGGATCAGCGGGCTCTGGCCAACGATGCCTTCAAATTGATTACTGGTAGTCAGGACGTCTGTTTTGGGCCTGAGCGGCTGGTTGAGCTGCACGCTGGCCGGTGGCTTAGTCATGGAATTTGCCACGACGGCAGTGAGTGTGGACTGCAGTTGTTTGTACAGGTTGACGACTTCGTCGGTATAGGTGCCCTGTTGACGGGAATAGACCGAAAGGTGGAAGCGGAAGTCTGGGGCGATGTCGAGGTAGAGTGACGTGCAGGACCGCAGGCTGAAAGTATCATTCAGCATATCGTAGAGAGAGGTCGTATTGACCAAAGGAAGTAATTCCTGCATGGTCAATCCGGCGATGGTCAGCAATTCGGACAGCCCGATCTGTTGGTATTCATCAAATCCGATACGCAAACAGCTGTAGCTGTACTGTGGGTCATCGGCAATGCGATTGAAGCCGGCCGTGAGATAGTCGAAAGGTATACAGGTCTGCAAGGCACGCGCAATAGCCTGCAGTTTAACAGGCCAGCTATCGTTGCTGTTGCCGATGTTCTTCAGTTGTTGTTGTACTTTCTCCAGTTTGCGTAAAGTGGCTTCGCGGCTGTATTCGTGGCGGTAGCGCGCAATGTCGAGCATCACGAGCAGGTCCCTTTCGCGATAGGGTTTGATGAGAAAGCCGTAGGGTTGGGTGGCTTTGGCTGCATTGAGTACCTCTTCATTGGAATTGGCGGAGAGATACACAAAAGCAATGTGTTCATTGTTGAGTTCCCTGGCCAGGTCGATACCTGTTTGTTTGCCTTTTACGAATATATCGAGCAAAACGATATCAGGCCGCTCTTGTGCGATCAGCTCTTTGGCTTCCGCAACGGAGTGGGCAATACCCGTAACGTCGTATCCCGCTCGCTTCAGCAGGATACGCAGATAGTCAGCTTCGATGAACTGATCTTCTACGATTAAAATTTTCTCCCTCATGTCGGCAGTTGTTTGAGCAGCAATCCCTTACGAGGCGTCAAGTTACTGATTCCCGGAGAATTACAGGGCGCTTTTTTTTACCTCCGATATGGGCTGCCTCATGAATGGAATGGGCCGCCTCACCGGCGTGGTACTTGACCCGCACCCTGAACCATTGGTAACTTCATGCAAACGAATTCAAATGGACAAGCATACAGAGAATGGATTTGGCCGCTATGGCACCTATGAATCCAAACGTACGGGTATCCTGCTGGTGGACCCCTACAATGACTTTCTGCACCCCAATGGGAAGTCTTATTTCAAGTCGCGGGAAGTGATCGAGGGGGTGCACCTGCTCGACAATATGCGCAAGGTGATCCGGACCGCCCGCGACCTCGGCATCCAGGTATTTTATGTGCCGCATCACCGCTCCGAACCCAATGATTTCAACAACTGGAAATACCCCACCAGTGGTCAGTTGTCGACCAAAGAGCGACAGGTTTTTGCGAAAGATTCCTGGGGTGGCACTTTTCACGAAGACTTTCAGCCGCAGACCAACGACGTGATCATCAAAGAGCATTGGGCGCAGAATGGTTTTGCGAACACCGACCTCGATCAGCAGTTGAAGCAACACAATATAGACCGCGTGATCCTGATCGGCATGCTCGCGAATACCTGTATTGAAGCCACAGGCCGCATGGCCATGGAACTGGGTTACCACGTTACCCTGGTACGCAATGCCACTGCCACTTATTCGTGGGAGCATATGCATGCGGCGCATGAACTGAACGGCCCCACGTTTGCCCATGCCTTGTTGGAGACCGACGAATTAGTGTCCATCCTGCTCGGTAATACAGTTGTACAACAAGCCTAAATCCAATATTATGAGCTATACAGAAGAAATGATCCCGGGCAGCCCGTTACGGCTACGTAAACACAATCCGGGTTTCTGGCAGGTAACCATCGATGCACCGCCCCTCAACCTATTTGGCCCGGATATGCTCGACGGACTGGAACAACTGGCCAATCAAATGCAACGTACACCGGAGTTGCGGGTGATCGTATTTGACAGCGCAGTGGAAGAATTTTTTATCGCACACTTCGACGTCAACCGGGGCGGCGAGGTGCTGCAACGCAAAACGGCCTCCGGCGTACCGCCCTGGTTGAATATCGCGATGCTGCTGCACGAATCGCCCGTGATCAGCATTGCCTGTATCCGCGGGCGAACGCGCGGTGTGGGTGTCGAGTTTTCGGCAGCCTGTGATCTGCGGTTTGCGAGCGAGCTGGCAGTCTTTGGCCAGATCGAAGTGGGACTTAGCACCATTCCAGGAGGCGGCAGTATGGAGTTCCTGCCCTTGCTGATCGGCCGGGCACGGGCCTTGGAGCTCATCGTCGGGTCGGAGGATATCGATGCAGCCACGGCCGAGAAATATGGTCTGATTAACCGGCTGGTGCCCGATGCGCAGTTGAATGAATTTGTATACAACCTGGCCATGCGGATCAGTCAGTTTGACCCGGTCATCACCGGACAGGCAAAAACCATGATCAACAAACGGTCGCCCAAGCCGTCGCTGGATGATATGGTGTTTTCGCGCACTGCCTTTATCCAGGCCAATCTGCGGCCCGAGCGTAAGCGGGTGGCGCAACGCATGCAGGACTGGGGGATTCAGCAATACAGCGATTTCGAATTGAATATGGGCGCCTACCTGAATCATATCGGGAAAGACGAGCATAGTTTATAACAATAAAACAGACGTTTATGCAATTAGCAGATCAACTGGTAGATTCCAGTTACAGCGCAGTCATCAATGCACCGATCGAAAAGATCAATATACCTGATTGGGTATTCAGTTTGCCGGAAAAAGAATACCAGGCCTGTTCACCGGCGCATGTGTCGGCTGCTACAACCGTTGGTGCCGATGGACGCCGTATGTCTATCAATGTGGAAGTGATCGGTGGCAGTCCGATGGTGCAGCATTACCAGGAGGAAGTGTCGGAACCGCATCATTTGGTGCTGACCTCTTTTTCAGATGTGTTTTCGCCCACGGGCCGTATCGTGATCCATGTGCGTTGGGAACTCAGTGTGAAAAAGATCAGTGATACGCAAACCGAATTTACAAACCGGGTCACTACACATGCAACCGAAGACATGATCGTGAGCCTGGAAAAGTCGGGCATTCCCTATTCGGTGTTCAAGGCGCAACGGCAGCCAGCTTCCACCTATCACAACCAGATGGAAACGCCGTTGTTTGCGGCCAGCATCGAGCGGGCTGCGATGCGCGCGTAGATTTCAACTGTACAGCCAGGTCATGTCCTCGGACGGGGACCAGGCTGTACAGTGTTTTTGCTGGCAGTGTTACAGAGGTTGCCTACCTCCATCCATCCGTCTGGTGTCGAAACCATTGACCACCTGTATCGACGCTCCTCCCTATGGCATCATTTTGGTAGTTGTGCAGCAAACCTATTGCTGTACCAACCACCCACACATGTTACACAAAACCTGCCCTCCTTTTGTCGCGATGATACTCGGTTGTTGTTTATTGGGTCTCACCAGCGCCTGCCAGCAGGCACCGGTCCAAGGGGTCTATGCCGGCGTAGAATTGAGCCTGAGTACCATGATGGGGGGCATGAACCGCACAGATCATGTCATTCTCTTTCGCAATGATGGCACCTTCACCGATGAGTTGGAAGAAGCCGACTGGCAAACGGCCGTAAAAGGAATCTTTGTCAAAAAGGGCAATGAACTGTTGCTGACCTACCACAAAAAAAAGCGGAACGGGGAGACCCGGGTCGTAGATTATACGATCAACAAGAGCGGCACGTTGTCGAGAGGCACCTACGTACTGTTTGAGATGGAAGAGGCCAACAAGATACAGCCCGGCGGTTACCGTTTTTCCCATATGCGGGGAACGGGCGGTATCGGTACCCCTACAGCCTATGTGGGGTCGAGCTCCAATGCCTACCTGCATTTCGATGGAAAAGGGCGATTCTCCAATGAATCTACGACTTATACCTCCGTGATTGGTGATAACATCAGCGGTGGCTCCGGTAGCAGTAAGGAAGGCAAGGGAGCCTACACCCTGAAAGACGGGTTACTGACACTTACGCATGATGATGGCAAGGTTACGAAGCATAGTTTCTTCTCGAGCCCCGGTGGTGGCAAAGATGGGCCGATGGCTGTAGTAGATGGCCGGTTTTATTTCATGAAAGACGAGGCGGACGCTAACAAGAAAAAAGGAGCCAGTACCGATAACAAACTGCCGGTTGCTGCTGAGTTGCTGACGGCGGTACGCAACCAGCACGGTGGTGATAAGATCGATGGCGTCCAAACGATCGGCGCAGAAGCGGGATTCAGTGGTATTACTGTAAAATCGTTTATCGACCTCACCCGCAAACGGGTCCGGCATGAATCTTACCAAAAAGGCCAATTGCTGGTCGTAGAGCAGATCACCCCCGATAGCAGTTGGCAATGGGTCAGAGGAAAGACGACGGCCCTGACCAAACAACGACTGCAGGAGTCAGCCTATAGCTTGTATACTGGTATCACAGGCCTGAACAAAAGCAGAAACGCCGCCTTTGCTGCCGGAACGGTCAAGGCGGATGGTGGTGGCTACGAAGTGGCCTTTGCCGTCGATGGCCATCCCATCGTATACCAGATCGACAGCAAAAACCAGGTGGTGGGCGATATCATCACCATTGGCTCCGCCAAACATACCGCCCGCTACAGCGACTTTCGGAACATCGATGGTTTGCTCATCCCTTTCAAAGCAAAAGCCAGCGATGGCAAGAACAACGTTACCATACAATATACTTCCTACAAGGTCAATGGCCCATTGGATACAGATTGGGAATTGCCGCGCTAGTGCGTATAGCTTTCGGGTAAGTCGTCTGCGTATTGCAGATGAATACCAGGCCGGGATATTTCCAGGGCGAAAGCTGGATTGGCCAGGTCTTTAAAGTCAAACTGGCGGTACAGGCTATGGGCATCACGGGTATTGAGCATGATCCTGCGCAAACGTTTTGCCCAGTCCTGTTTCAGTATATGTGCTAGTATTTGCTTCGCTACGCCCTGACCCTGGTGCTCGGGTAGTACCATAAAATCGGCAAACCAGGCAAAGGTGTAGTAATCGGTGACAACGCGGCCAAATCCCACCTGCTTGTCATCCAGAAAAGCCCCCACACAATACGAATGTGTCATGGACCGCTCCACGAAAGCATAGGAGATGCCCTTCGCCCAATAGGAATGCTCACTCAGGAAGGCATGTACGGTTTTAATATCCATATTGTCCTTTCCCGTTCTGATGGTGATTGATTGCATGTGCGTTCATTTATACGGCAAAGTTATCAGCGGGGCAAGGATAAACACAGTCCCAGTTTTGTGTTATTTGATGGACACAGTTAGCTTTGTGCCATGAAGCGTGATTTTCTCTACATCGATATCTCGAATAAGCTGGCAGCGCTGATCCGGGATAAGGTATTGCAGCCCGGCGACCGTTTGCCTTCCGTACGGATGCTGTGCCAGGAGCACGGTATTGGTATGAATACGGCCAAGCGCGTGTTCCTGGAGCTGGAAGCGCAGTCACTCATCGAGTCCAAACCACAGGCGGGGTATTTTGTCAGCCAGTTGCCTTACCAGCGCTTACCCTTGCCGGCAACCAGCAGTCCGTCTGCCGTCGGCAGCCTGGCAGCACCAGTAGAACTGTTCAGTAGGGTGTATGCCACTCGTGGGCGCAAAAACCTCACATTATTTTCCATGGGTGTACCATCATCATCACTTTTACCCCTGGCGATGCTGAATAAGGCTATCGTGCAGGCTACCCGCGACTTGCCAGGCGGCGGAACGGAATATGAGCCCACCCAGGGCAACGAATCATTGCGCCGCATGATCGCTTTGCGGGCAATCAACTGGGGCGGCAAGCTGCGGGAAAGCGATGTGATCACGACAGCGGGCGGCATGAATGCCCTGGCGTTTAGCCTGATGGCGGTAACAAAGCCGGGCGATACCCTAGCGATAGAGAGCCCCTGTTACCCCGGCAGTTTGCAGCTGGCTATCAGCCTGGGATTGAAAGTGCTGGAGTTGCCTACGCATCCTTCCACCGGCGTAGAGATAGAGGCGTTGAAAAAGGTAATCCGGAAGATCGATTGCTGCCTGTTGGTACCCAATTTCAATACGCCATTGGGCAGCTGCATGCCGGATGCGCATAAGCAGGAAGTGGTCAACCTGCTGGCGCAACAGGATATACCACTCATCGAAGATGATATTTATGGCGACTTGTATTTTGGCGCACAGCGACCGAAGTGCTGCAAGACCTATGATGCGGCCGATAATGTATTGTTGTGCAGTTCCTTTTCAAAAACACTCGCGCCGGGTTACAGGGTCGGCTGGGTAGCGCCAGGCAGGTATAAAGACCGGTTGCTGACCTTGAAATATGCGCACGCGATCTCATCCTCTACCATCACGCAGGCAGCGGTAGCCAGCTTTTTACAATCCGGCCGGTACGACCTGCACTTGCGCAAGATGCGCACCACGCTGCAGCAAAACTATCTGCAGTATGTACAGGCGATCGGTGACTACTTTCCAGCCGATACCAAAGTGAGCAGGCCCCAAGGTGGTTTGGCGATGTGGGTCGAGTTCAATCGCCAGGTAGATACGGGCGGGCTGTTTGACGCGGCGCTGAAACAAAAGATCAGTATCTCGCCAGGCCGCATCTTCACCTTGCAAGATCAGTTTAATCACTGTATGCGGCTGTCGCTGGGCCTGGTTATCACGCCGGAAGTGCGGCAAAAATTAAAGGTATTGGGCAGGCTGGTTAAAAACGAAATACCTGGTCCAGCTCGATGAGGTGTTTGCCGGTCGAAAGTTGCGTAGGTGCCTTCGCCATTTTTTCGGCCAGCAAGGCCGTAGGCAGCGGACGAAACTTCCTGACCAATCCGATACCATTGAGGAATCGGAGGAGGCCGGCTGAGATACGTTCTCCCAGGCGGTCCGTGTCTTTTCGTAACAACAAGCCGGGTCTGAAAACAATGTATTGATCAAAATGAAGGGCAGCCATCGCCTCTTCGAGCTTACCTTTCATGCGGGAGTAAAATACCCTGCTGGCGGATGAAGCGCCGTAGGCCGACAGCAAGACCATCGAAGGAACCTGGTTGGCTTTTGCAATGGTGGCAAATTGAACAGGGATCTCATAGTCGATATGCCATTGGTTGGCTTGCGAGCCGGCGGTCTTGAGCGTGGTGCCCAGGCAGGAAAACCATACATCGCCCTGGATATGATGAGCGACGGTCTCCAGGTGGTCAAAGTCTGTAACGATCTCTACCAGTTTGGGGTGATGGATGTTTCGAGCACGGCGTACGAACGCCACCACGCTGGTATAGGCCGGATCCTGCAGCAGTAAGTTGACAAGGTCTTTTCCGGTAGCCCCGGTGGCGCCGATGATCAGTGCTTTCATACGATGATGCGTGTTTGTAGTGATAAAACACAGGACCAGGTAATCCTGGTCCTGCTCAAAGCTAGCTTATTTTTTAAGCAACCAACTTTCTACAGCCCGTGAAAAATCGGCCACATCGATTGGATGCCGGCTAGTCACGAGGTTGCCATCGGTGACTACCGGTTGCTCCAACACGGTGCCGCCTGCATTCTTCAGGTCTACCTGGATATTCCAGTAGCCGGTCAGTTTTTTACCCTTCAGAATATCCGCAGAGGCCAGCACTACCGGTGCATGACAGATCGCCGCGATCAGCTTGCCCGACTTGTTGAAGTCCTGTACGAATTTGATCACGTCCTTATCGTACCGGAGATTATCCGGGTTCCAGGCACCACCGGGAATAAATACCGCATCGTAATCAGTGACCTTGATCTGGTCGGCGGTTCGGTCAAACTTGATCCAGCCCACCGGCTGCAGGTACTGAATGGCCATGATATGTGTCTTCGACATTTCCGGATAGCTCAGCCCATACCGGGCGGGTGCCGGGTTGAATTTGGGCGCTACAATGTCGACGGTGGCTCCCAGTTGTTTAAAATACCAGACTGGTCCCGTCAGTTCAATTTCTTCAAAACCATCTGCCGCGATCACGGCAATTTTCTTACCCTGCAAGGTCTTTTTGGTGACGGGGGTAAAGAAAAAAGCTTTCAGGGCTTCGTTGCCAGGGGCGTTCAATAGTTGGGTGACCGGCATGTTGACGACGGCCGCCGAGGTGCCCAATTGGTTGATCACTTCCAGTTCGTGTGACGTCGACTGTGCCTGGGCGGTAATGGCCGCTGATGTGCTGAGCAAACCCGTCAGCATCATCCGATTCATTTGTTTCATTTGCTTATTTTTTGTGTTGATTAAATACTGTTTAATGAGAAGATCAGGGTGCGATCCCAATGAGCCTGTGCAGGCCCTTTTCGAAAGGCTGCTGTTTGATACTGGTATGCAGGTAATCGATCACCGGTTGTATGGGCGGAAAGGTCAGGTGATACTGGAAGGCCGCTTCATTCCTGAATTTTTCATAGGTGACAAACTGGGTGCTGTCATTTTCCAGCTGCGATAGCTGGTAGTTGATCACACCCGGTTCACTGCGGAACTGTGGCATGGCTTGGTGATAGACGGCTTTGAAATGACTGGCGGTGCCAGGTTTGGCATCTACAAACAACATGATCGTCAAAGGCCGGTCTTCCGGAGCCGCCGCCCGGCGCCATTGTTGGGGCGATAGGGGCTCCAGGTCTTTGACCAGGATGAGCCTGGCCGGTTGCTGCAGGGATTGTTGTGATAACGCGGTGATGGTTTTGTACGCGTTGCCATGACTGGCTTTATCGAGTGCTGATTGATTGGTCCATCGTTCAATGATCCACAGTTTCGTACTGTCGGCTTCTTCCTGAAAAGCCTCTGATAAGATATTGCCCGGTGCCTTGGTCGATTCACCGATGTAGTGACGGACTGCCTGTCTGAAGGAGACCAGTGAGGCTGGTTTTACTTCGTACCGGATCAGCCGGGCAGCGGGTGGTTGAGCCATTGCCCAGCTGCCGGTCAGCAGCAGACTCGTCATGGCCATGGTGCGCGTGGCCAGTACGCTTCTCCATCTTTTCATTAACCTGGAATGTTTCATGGTTTGATGTTTAAGTGTGTAAGCATGGTTATTGGCCGATCTTCAGCAGCAATCTGGCGACCTCCTGCGGTTGCGACAGAAAGGGTGAGTGGCTGGTGTTGACGGTGTACACCGTTTTGATAGCTGCGGCAGCGATCATGCGGTCCTGCAGGGCAGGGGAGATGACGATGTCCTGCAGGGTTTTGATGTATACCTTCTCTACGGCCCCAAAATGCTCGGCTGTCAGCATTGCCTGGCTGGTGAAGGGAATAGCTGGTTCTGCACGGTAATGACGCTCTACGAGCTCCTGAACAGCCTTCGGGCCATCGGGAATAAAGAGCTGGAGCAGGCTGTCGCGCCGCACGTCCAGGGTCAGTTTATCGGCAGAAGGTACCAGCACGGGCCCCAGCTGGGAACCGGGATCCGAAAAGGCCAGGTCGGTCAGGGCCTGTCCGGAGGCCGGCAAAAAGGCGCCGATATACACGAGCCGGCTGATCTTTTCGGGCACTTGCTCGGCCACCTGGCTGATGACCATGCCGGCCATGCTGTGGCCCACCAGGATTACTTTACCAGTTGCATTCGCCATCGTTTCGATGACTTTGTCACGATAACTGCCGATACTTAAAGTGTGTGTTGGCGTGTTGTCGCTGCCATGTCCGGGTAGTTCTACCACCAGTACCTGGTGGCCTTTGCTGACGAGGTCCGCCTTGACGGCATCCCATACGTAGGGAGCCTGCCAGGAGCCATGTACCAGTACATAGATACTGGTCTGGGACGGAGAAGATGAAATGGCCGATGCCGCTAATAGCAGGGAAGAAAATAACTGTTTCATTGCTGTTAATTTATAAATGATGTGATGGTATACTATTTCAGTTGCTGTCCCAGCCGGGTTACTTTTTGTAGCCACTGGGCCCGCAGGGGAGGGGTCGATTTACGGATGAATCCAAACGTGCTGAAGCGAATGGGATCGAAACCCACATACCCGAAGACGATGTCTTTGAGGATCTGGTATTGCGATGCCCGGTAGATCAGGTAGAACCACCATTTGGGCGTATCCATCGTGACCAGCAGCCGGAGGCTTTTACCTTTGAGCAGCTTGTCCGGAAACAGCTTGCCCGACTGGTGTTTGAAGGCGAAACCAGGCAACAAGATCCGATCGATAAACCCCTTCAACAGCGCGGGCATAAAGCCCCACCAGTTGGGATACGCGATCACCACATGGTCGGCCCAACGGATCAGTTCCTGGGCGTCCACCAGGTCTTGTTCCATAGTCATGGTATCGCCCTTTTTATAACCGTCGGCCAGGTTGACATCGAAGTCGAGCCGGGATATATACAGGGTTTTACAGGTGGCGCCTGCTGCCAGGGCGCCTTGCCGGTAAGCATCGAGCAAAGCATTACAAAAGGAGGCTTCTGAAGGATGCCCGAGTATGAGTAAGATTTTCTTTGCCATTGCAGTTCGTGTTTGTTTGATACTGCAAAGCTCCTAAGGATATGAAGGGGGCACCTGACACAAATGTGTCAAAAACTATTGATGGGCCAGTTTCTGCCGGATGCGGGTCAATGTTTGCCGCTCGGTACCGAGAAAACTGCAGAGTTGTGATATAGAGATGCGGTTGAATAGCGTTGGTTGTTTGTCGATGAAATCCAGGTAACGTTCTTCCACTGTTTGAAAGATGAAACTTTCAATGCGCGCCTGCTGCCGGTTCAGGATCTCTTCGGAGATCAGCCTGCCGTAACGTTCAAATGCCGGAACATGCTGATAGATCCATTGCAGGTTCTGCCAGCTAAGACAGATCATCGTAGTAGGTTCCAGGCACTGAATGGCATACCGACTGGGCTGTTGTGTCACGAAGGCCGGATAATGCGTGGCATAGTCGCCTTCGGCATAAAATCCAACAGTGATCTCATGACCTTCCTGGTCAATGAAAAAGGAACGTACCAGTCCATGGGCAATATAGCCGATGGCTTTCTGCACTTTGTCTGCCTGAATGAAATAGTCTTTCTTTTTCAGTTCCTGGCTGGTGAGCCTGGCAGCAAACAAGTCCACTTCCTCCTGGGTTAGGTCGGGGCAAACGACCCGTACCGATTGCAGCAGTGTATGTATACCTGGTTCCATGTGCGCGCTTTTTCTTCCCTGCCAAATTATCACAAACTGGCTGTTTTTCAAGGGGCTCTCTGGAATGCCCGGGTCAATCGGTCTGTTCGGGTGCCGGCATATCAAATCCATTCAGGATCATTGCAATCAGGCTATAGCCACCAATCAGAAAAAAAAGCTCCGCCACCGGGTCCTTCCCCAGCACCGTTACAGCGTGCCGGTACGTGGCCTCCGGTACCCCACGCCCCCTGGCCAGCGTGGCGGCAATGATATGGGCGATGTCTTCAGCTGCCGTCAGGCCATAAGGATGACTTCCGGCTGAAAGGGCCGCAATATGGCGGGGCGAAAGGCCGAAAGCAGCCGCCATGATCTCGTGTGCATACAATTCGAACCGCGCACCCAAGGCGCTCCCTACGGTGAGGATCGCTACTTCACGAACCGATTTGGGCAGGGTGGCGTATTGGTCGAGTGTACGAATAAAACTCAGCGCGGGTATGCCAAACTGTGGGTACTGCAGCATGGGAGGAAAAGGCCCCAACAGTGCTCCGGCTGCATTCATCATGAGTACCTGCCCCTGGCTATGGCCTATCAGGTGTGCGATCTCGTCATGCACATAACGGGTTTCGGGAGGTAAGTCTCCCGGAGGTATGGGTTTGATACGCATGTAGGTTGATTAAAGATTAAGAAAGACCGTCGGCAAACTGTCCATCGATCAGGATGAACGCCATGCGGCAAATATGAGCCGAGCGATTGGCCCAGGCATGGTTGGTGCCCCGCTGTACCACGATGTCGCCCGCTTGCAGGGATACTTCATCGTGGTCGAGTACCAGGGTGATCTCCCCTTCGAGCACGATACCGTAATCGATGGTTTGCGTGCGGTGCATCAGGGGGTGTGGTGCGCCCGCTGCAGAAGTGGAGGCTTTTTCGTCACCCATCGACCTGAACTTATCGGCCGCATCGGCACCGGATAGTTTGCGGATCTCTTCACCTTCCGGGGGAAACTCGATCACGCGCAGCCGGGTTCCCTGTTTGGGTGGCGGTAATACCAGGCCTTCTTCATCCAGTGCGCCAGGTTGTGCATGGATGATAGCGGGCGTATGCTGTGTACGCCATATTTCGAAGAAGGTGGGACCCCCGGGGCCACCAATCAATTGCGTATGTACAGGAGGGGCGTCGGAAACTACCATGGCTTTGCCGGTTTCATCGTGACCGGTCACGATCCGCCTGAAGGTGTTGGATGTCTGTGGCATGTTAAAGGGATTTATTGGTTACTGGATTTCTTGAATACAAATACACCGAGGTAATGAAACAGCAGGCCAACTGCCCAGGCTGGGGTCGACCATAAAGGCCAGGGATAACTGCTGTCGGTCAGGTACCACACGAGCCAGATGGCGGGTGTTGTCAGTACGAACACGATCAGGTGGATGCGAAACCCTTTCGCGGGATTGATGGGCGTGTCGTTGTCCCAGTTGGTGGAATGCGTCATATGATTGGTTTTACACCAACTGTCCATATGCATGCCATTCACCCGGGAAAAGTCAGGTGGAGGTATAAGGGGTTGATAATGAGTTGCATTGCCGTGTTGTGTACAGCAATGGCAAACCCAGTGATCCCCGAAATAGACGGGGGAATGTACTGCAGCCCCGAAATTATCGGGTGCCCTTATTTATCGTCGGGGTAATCGATGAAGTCTTGCCGTTTGATGTTCAGCCTGGCCATTTTCGATTCGAGGGTACTGGGTTTGATATTCAGCAGGGCAGCGGCGCCGCCAACACCACGGATACGTCCTTTGGTTTTTTGGAGGATGGCAGAAAGGTATTCCCTTTCGGTTTGTTGCTGAATATGTTTTACTTCTTCGAAGGTATTGACGGTGGTTTTACCGGCAGGCTCAGTGTCTGTCGGGGTAATTTGCCGCATCAATTGTAGCTTTGACCGGCCATCGTTGAGAACGACCGATTGCTCGATGATGTTCTCCAGTTCACGGATATTGCCGGGCCAGTGATAGCCATACATCTTTTCCAGCATGATATCGGCGATACCATGAAAGGGTTTGTGGAGGGCTTGGCAGAATTTGTGGGCGAAAAAGGTGGCTAAAGCCTCGATGTCGTTTTTTCGCTCGCGCAGCGGGGGCAGGGTAAGCGGAAATACATTGAGCCGGTAGTACAGATCGAGCCGGAAATTGCGGGCTGCTACTTCCTGCTCGAGGTTACGGTTAGTGGCCGCCACGATGCGCACGTTTACTTTGATGGGCGCATTGCCGCCCACATACTCGATCTCCCGCTCCTGCAATACCCGCAACAATTTCACCTGCATGCTCAAGGGCAATTCTCCGATCTCATCCAAAAAGATGGTGCCACCTTCAGCCAGTTCAAATTTCCCTTTGCGTTTGTCGATCGCACCGGTAAATGCCCCTTTTTCATGACCAAACAGTTCCGATTCTATCAGGGTAGCCGGGATGGCTGCGCAATTCACTTTAATGAATGGGCCTTTCTTCCGGGGCGATAACACGTGAATGGATTGAGCGACCCGCTCTTTGCCGGTGCCGCTTTCTCCCAAAAGCAGTACGGAAGTATTGTAAGGCGCCACCTGCGCCGCGAGATCCAGGGCAGACAGCAGGGAATGGTGATTGCCGATGATGTCCTTGAAAGGATTTTTGCTGCTGTCTTCTTCCGGGTTGTCTTTCCCTTGACCAGCGCGGCGATTGACCATAACCGCAGCAGTTTCGGTATACACGGTATTGTTGGCGATGGCTTCCAACACGGGCTTTAACCGGTTCAGCAGCACAATATGATCCGTGAGGTAGGTATCGGGTTGACGGCTGTAAAAGAAATAATGCACAGACAAGCCATAGCCCAGCGCGACCGGAAAAACCAGGTACGATTCCAGGTGCAGCATATCCATCCATTTGCTTTGCAACCAATGCTGGTGCGCAACTGCGTCATCCAGTTGATAGATCCGCGCAATGTTTTCGCTGTCGGTTTTACGGAGGAGGGCGGAAAGGCCTTCCTTATCGGACCCGGTCATGTTTATCCATTCCTTTTCTTCGATCAGTTGGTATTCATCAAAGCCCGTACGAACATAGGTGGTATCCGTAAGCTGAGTGGTGTCAAGCGGCCTGATGCCGCCACTGATGCAATCAAAAGGAATATGGGATTGCAGGATTGTAGCCATTTTCAGCAGCGATTGCCGGCTATCCCAGGTGGTGCCGGCGATCTGCGTAAGCTGTTGCTGCAGTTTTTCTTCCCGCCTCAATTTCGATTCCAGGCTATGCTGGTGCAGGTACCAGGCAATTTCCAGCGCTACCAGCAGGTCTTGCTCCCTGATCGGCTTCACCAGGAATCCATAAGGCTCTGTTTTCTTGGCCTCTTCCAGGATGGATTGGTTGGCATTCGCCGATAGGTAGATAAATGGGATATGATCTGCTTTCAGTTCCCGGGCGATATCGATGCCGGATAATTTACCTTTTAGCCGGATGTCGAGTAATACAAGATCGGGGCGGACTAGTTGCATCGATTCTTTGGCTTCGCGTGCTGATGCAGCGATCCCCTGTATGGCATACCCGGCGCCTTCCAGGATCAGCCGCAGGTTGTTGGCGACAATGAACTCATCTTCTACGATCAGTATTTGCTTACTCCTGTTCATTGCCGTGATTGGTTTGTGGGTTGAACCGGATCGTTATATGTAATCCCTGGCGGTTTTCCATCCGCAGCGATCCTTCCAACTGGCGGGTAAGGCCATGCATCAGGCTAAAACCCAATGAATCGCTTTTGTTGATATTGATTGCCTCCGGCAAGCCGGTGCCATTATCGGCAATCTCCAGCAATAGATGGTGGTCATCGGTTTGCTTCAGGCTCACACGGATAATACCTTGCCGGGTTCCGGGAAAAGCATATTTCACGGCATTGACAATGCCTTCGTTGAGGATCAGGCTCAGGGGGATTGCCTGGGCAACATCCAGCCACACCGGGTCGATGTCCTGTTCGATCACAGCGCGCGAACCGGTATCGAAGCTTTCCTGCAGGTAACTGATCAGTTCGTCGATGTACTGGCGCATGTCGATAGAAGCAGAATTGGCCGTTTGATAGAGCTTTTGATGAATGAGGGAAATGGCATGCACCCGGCGCTGGCTGTCATTGATGGCGTTGAGTGCCGCATCGTTATCGATGTATTTGGATTGTGAATTGAGCAGGCTCATGATGATCTCCAGGTTGTTCTTCACGCGGTGATGGATCTCTTTCAGCAGCCAGTCCTTGTCGGCCAGCAAATCCTGCAACTGGCCGTTCTTGTCGGTGATGAGCTGGTTGCTCTTTTTTCTCAACCGGCTCTGGCGATACAACAGTACAGCAATGATCAGCACCGCCGCAATGCCGGCCAGGGTTAGGTTCCTGATCAACCTGGATTGTTTCGCCTGCTTGTTGAGTGCGGTGATCTGGTTCTCTTTTTCCTGCGTCTCGTATACCACCTGCAGTTCTTCCGCCTGCCGGATCTTGGTTACCTGGAAATTGGAATCCAGCAACCTGGCATATTGCCGGTAGTGGGCTACCATCGCCGGTTTGTCGTCCAGGGCAGAATCGATCTGGATCATAAATCGATAGTTGGCTACATCATTCATGAGGCCCCGGTCGGCCGTAGTGGGTGCCGTAAAATGTAAGGCCGCATATTCCCGGGCTTTCTGGTATTGACCGCGTGCAAAATAGATCTGTGCCTGCAACTCATGGATCGAATTTCTCCGGAAGGGCCCCCTCACGGCTTCCATGACGGTTTCCAGTGAATCCAACGCCGGTAGATACCGCTCGGCAGCATCCGGCCGATGCAGGTATAGCTCACAATTGGCGAGGATCAGCTTGTAAAAGAACTGGTCCGCAACGGCGGTCGGTAGGCCTACCCGCTCGGTAACCGTTTTAACCAGCGCCAGGGCTTCCTGCACACGGCCGCTTTCACCCAGCTCGAGGACCAGGTTATTCAACATCAGGTAGGCGGATGGATTACGGTCGATTATAAAGCGGTCAATGGCTTTGCGCGCCATGGTCGTACTGGCCGACGACCGGCCTTCTGCCGTCATCAGCAGCGACATACGACCATAAAAATAACCCCAGGCCAGGCTGTCGCGACAGGCTTCTGCCACCCGGATTGTTTGCCGTAGATAGCGCAGCGGCTCCCCAAATTTTCCCTGAAAGAAGGTGACCATGACCATCGTTTCCGAGTTGTAATGGATATAGGGATAATGGATGGCTTCGCAGAGCGAAAGCGCTTTCCGGAAAATATCGTACGCTTCTTCCAGGGCACCCATTACAATAAGCAGGTAGCCCCGGTCTGTCAGCATATTGATCGCGCCTTCCGTATTGCCCAATTGCAGGTACCGTGTGGCTGCGTCCTGCAGGTCGTTGATCTTTCTTTCAAAGCTGGTAGGGGTAGGCACCGTATACATACCACGGAAGGCGATGACCCTTGCTGCTGTTTCCTGATCTCCCGACTGCCCGCACTCTTTGAGCAGCACTGTACAGATCGAATCGCCCCGCTTGTCATTCCCCTGCAAATAGACTTTGGCCAGCAGGCACAAGGCGATGCGCCGTAGCTTGTCTTCTTTTTGTGTGCGGCTGGTGGCTATTGCCTGGTGCAGGTAATGCGCCGTGCTGTCTTTGTAACGGTCATAGCTGGCCGGCTGAAAAGCATAATAGGCACCCAGCAACAGCAACTGTTGCAGACGTTGGTGGCCGGTAGTGCCGGAAAGCAAACGAACGCCGGTGGCGGCATCGGCCCGGTCGATCCAGCCTGCCTGCCTGGCGAGCTGTTCATCGCCGAACCCTTCTGCCAAAACCGAAAACCGGCTCAGGCCCAATGAACGGGCCGCCAGTATCAAACAGCTATCCTGGTCGGCCAGGGCTTCTTTGCCAACAAAAAGATAGGTGGAGCTAAGCCACAGGTTCAATCGTTGCCAGGAAGGTTTATCGTTGGAGGGCGGATAAAACGTGTAGGTGGCCGCCGGTTGTGATCGGAGGGATAGTGATAATAAAAAGGATAGCGCGCTCAGGAGAATCGCTTTGTGCATGTTTTCCCTTTTTGGGCAGTCTGGTTAATAGGAGTTTGTAGCGGGTACTGGTACCAATAGGCAGTTGTTATTAAGGTACTGCAATTGGAAGTGCCGTGAAATGGGTTATCCATTCACGGCGTGCTTCCCAAGTTAGGCAATTCATAGCTGATGCCAAAAATTGAATGTCTTTTTGACGGTTGTTGACCGCGTCCGTTGACGGTTATACGCCTGCGGCGACAAACCGGTCGATCTGTTCTGCAACGAAGTGGTGGTGTTCTTCAAGCAGGAAATGGCCGCCTTCAACCAGTATGACTTCCGCACCGGGCAAGTCTTTCGTATAGGCGTTGGCGCCGGGGGCAATGAACATGGCATCGTAGATACCCCAGATCACCAATGCCCGCGGCTGGTGTTGCCGGAAATATTGGTGCCATGTTTCATACAGCGCAATATTGCTGCCATAGTCCCGGAATAAAGCCAACTGTATAAGATCGTTGCCAGGCCGGTTGAGGTAGTACTGGTCGAGGCTGTAACTATCCGGACTTACCTTACTGGCATCACCAGCCCCATGCAGGTATTGAAACCGGGTAGCGTCGATGCTCAGGAAGTAGCGGGCCCTTGCTTCGTTGGCTGGTCCCGCATCCTGAATATAGGCTGTCAATGGTTCCAGCAAATCACCCAGCCCTTCCAGGTAGGCATTGGCATTTTGTATAATGAGCGAGCGGATCAGCCCGGGACGGCGGGTGGCGATCCGCATACCGATCGGACCACCATAGTCCTGCATGTATAAGTGGATCGCTTCCAATTGCAGCTGATCGATGAACCGTTCAATGACGGTCGACAGGTTATCGAAGGTATAAGCGAAAGTTGATATGTCGGGCGAGCTGCTTTGACCAAAGCCCGGATAGTCAGGAGCAACAACATAATATTTCTCCGCGAGTGCTGCTATCAAATCGCGGTACATATGCGAGGAGGAAGGAAAGCCATGCAACAACAGCAGGGTGGGTTGCCCGGGTAAGCCTGCCTGGCGGTAAAAGAGGGAAACGCCATCGATGTCGATCGTTTTGTACAAAACCTGTTGTTTCATATTGAATCCGTTTTTAGTGTGTCAAAAAAGGTACTACCTGGCATCGGCCTTAAACCTGCCCGCATCCACATCCAGTAAGAAGGTGGTGAGTGCCTGGAAATAACGTGACTGGTCGTCGTACATCGCCATATGACTTCCTGCAGGACACAGGTAAGTCCTGGAGTTCGGAAGCAACCGGCCTTCCCGGCGCATACTTTCCGGGTTCATTTCATCTTTTTCACCGCCCAACACCAGCACGGGCGTCTTGATAAGAGGTAGTCTATCCCAGAATTCCCAGTTTCTGAAATTACCGGTAACATGAAATTCATCTACGCCCTGCATCTGCGTGTAGATGGTGGGATTTACTTTTTTGAATGCCCGCAGCAGCGGCTCCGGCCATTGGTCCAGCGGCAGGCGGCAAACCACCTGTGCATACAGTTTGTTCATCAGCAGTTCCGAATACAGGGGCGAGGTATACTGCCCGAGCCTGTCCAGGGAATCGAATACCATTCTGTCTCTTTCGGAAAAGAGGTTGTGCTTAAGTGTGTCGAGGTAACTGGTAAAGTCATTCATGCCGGCTGTCATATTCGAGAATACCGCGCCTTTCACGGCCGAAGGATATTTGGTCAGGTACTCCATCGCCAGCAACGCTCCCCACGAGTGCCCTACGAGATAATATTGATCGAGGCCCAGCCCTTTCCTGACCTGTTCCACCTCTTCCACGTACCGTGCGATATTCCAAAGCGACGTGTCGGTGGGTACATCTGAATAGCCGCTTCCCAGCTGGTCGTAATAATAGATCTCCATACCTGCCGGCGGGAGGAAGTCCTGGAAGCATTCCATATAGTCATGCGAAAAGCCCGGGCCACCATGCAGCAACAATACTTTGATGTTGCCCTTTCCGATCCGTTGGGTCCACACTTTGTATTTACCGTCTACGGTGATTAATCGATTGCCGCCCGTCAGTATGCTGTCTGTAGCGTGGACGTTTGAAGTGGCGTATTGTTCCTGGCGACGGCCGCAACCGATCAGGGCGGCCAAAACCAACAGTTGAATAGTGTATTTCATGTGCATTGATGAAAGAGCGTCAAAGGTGCGCCCGGTAGCCGGTATCGTAAAATCACTGGAATCATAGCGGCTGTTAAAAAAATAATAGCCGGCTATCAGTCGCGCATTGCGCTTTGTATCCGTTGCTATCAGAAAAATGCGTAGCAGTATTAGTCAGGTGATTTGCCAGTTGGTTGTCAGCAATACAATTTTGTGTCACACAAGCACCCACTATGATCATTCATAAATTTCTTTCCTTGTCTTCGATGTATGCCTTTACCGGACGGGTACTGTGGTGGCTTGCCGGATGGGTAACACTGGTCGCAGTAGTCTATCACTATACCGGTTGGCCATTTATGGCAATACCCTGGTTGCCACTCTCCCTGGTGGGCGTTGCGGTGGCTTTTTATGTAGGCTTCAAAAACAGCCATGCCTATGACAGGCTGTGGGGCGCCACCCGCATTTGGACGGGTATCGAGAACAATAGTCGCAAGATGAGCACGATGATCAAGCATTACCGGTCCGACGATCCTGCTGCGGACGACAGCCTTACCCTGCGAAAGGAACTGATCTACCGGCACATTGCCTATCTCTATCAATTGCGCGCGCAGTTGCTGGAGCCTGCTCCCTGGGAGCACGTCAGCCTGGGACATGCCTGGGGGATGCGGTACAATAACCGGCGCAGGCATGAACAACTGAACGCGCTTTTCCGGCAGGAGTTGGCAGAGGTCGACGGACGCCCTTATTTGTCGGCCGCGGAGTGTGCCGCCTTGGAAGGGTACGCCAACAAGGCCGCTCAATTGCTGGATCAGCAATCTAAAACGGTCCAGGAGTTGTATCGGCGCAAGGCGATCAATATGCTGCAGCAGGCAGAGTTGCAGGGCGCCATCGGACGTTTTTATGATGCACAGGGCGAGGCGGAGCGGATCAAGCAAACGCCTTTTCCCCGGAAGTATGCCAGCTTCAGCTTTGCCTTCGTTTGTATTTTTCTCTTCTTACTTCCCTTTGGGGTGATCGGCGCTTTCAGTGCATTGGGCGCGGCTGGCACCTGGCTCAGTATACCCATTGGCATCGTCATCGGTTACATCTATGCAGCGATGGAAATGGTTGGCGACTATTCTGAAAATCCCTTTGAAGGGTTGCGTAACGATGTGCCCATGCTTTCTATCTGCCGGTCAATCGAGATCGACCTGTTGCAAATGATGGGCGATACGGGGGTGCCTGCCCCGATTACACCGAAAGGAGAAGTGTTGTTGTAACGGATTTAACTATTCACCATTTTAATTTTTTGAGCATGAAAAAGAGATTGTTTTTTGTGGGCGCAGGACTGGCCATGTTAAGCCTGTCGTTTGTCGTCAGCACCTCAGCCACGCGTTCCGCTGCGAACGGACAACCAGCCGATAAACCAACCATCGTATTGGTACATGGCGCCTTTGCCGATGGATCGTCCTGGAATAAGGTCATCCCGCTGCTGCAAAAGCAAGGTTACCAAACCATCGCCGTTCAAAACCCGCTGACATCGCTGGGAGAGGATGTAGCATTTGTAGAGCGCGCCATTGCCGAGGCGCCGGGTAAAGTAATATTGGTAGGACACTCCTGGGGTGGTGTCGTTATTACCCAGGCAGGCAACCAGGAGAAGGTAGGCGCATTGGTATATGTCGCGGCTTATGCACCGGATGAGGGGCAAAGCATCGAAAGCCTGCATAAAGAAGCAGCTGCCCAAAAGATCCCTGAAGTACCCGGCCTGGCAGATCCCGTGGTGACGGATGGCTTTATCCGGTTGAAGGAAGACGCGATCATCCAGCACTTCGCTCAGGACCTGCCTTTGCAGGACAGGAAGAACATTGCCGCCGGCCAGGGACGTTTTCATGTAAGCACGATCGGGGCAAAAGTATCCAATCCGGCATGGAAGGCGAAGCCAAGCTTTTATGTGGTAGCAGATAATGACCATATGATTCCCCCGCAGCTGGAAAGCAATATGGCCAAGCACATAGGCGCCACTACTTACCACGTACCCGCCAGTCATGTCGCCATGTTGGCCAAGCCCGATAAAATAGTTGAAGTGATACTGGAGGCTGCCAAAAAGCAATAAGCCATCGCAAATTTCAATTTGCCAGTGTTTTGGTGATGAAGTCCGGCCATGGTAGCGCAATAAATGTTACATGATTTTCTTTTATCATTTTTGCTGTAAATGGTATAAGTTTGCGGTAACAACCATGCTACTGTGGCCGACTTGACCACCCTCCCAGACGACTTCATACCTTCTCTTTCTGTAGGCGATCCTGCCGCATTGGACATATTGATCCGATCTTATTACGCTGTCCTGTGCCGTTTTGCGGAAAACTTTCTACCCGATGCTTCCCTGGCTGAAGATGTAGTACAGGAAACCTTTATTAAGTTATGGAAGTCAGACAAGTCCTTCACATCGACCGAAGCGCTTAAAGCCTATTTATATACCATCACCCGCAATGGTTGCCTCGACCTGATCAGAAGCAGAAACCGTTTACACAACAGGCACCAGCAATCAACGGCCAGTCAGGAGCCAGTGATGGAGTCGGTGCTGTCTGCCATCATCCGGGCCGAGTCGCTGGCTGCGATCTACCAGGTGGTCAACGATATGCCGGAAAAGATGCAGCAGGTATTCTTCCTGAGCTATGAGGAAGGAATGTCTGTAAGCCAGATTGCTGCCCACCTGGGGATGAACCTGAAAGCCGTCAAAAAGCAAAAGTACAAGGCCCTGGTGGCGTTGCGTAGCCGTTTTGCCAAACAAGAAAAACCACTATTGCTTTTATTGCAGGCCCTTGCCCTGCTGGGGGAACGGCACGCTTAAAAAAATTACTACCACCCCGGGGTCGAACCGGGGCGTGCGGCGTTATATAAATACCATCATGCAGTTATGACGGAATCCAACGAAAGCGAATTACCCTATATCCAGGCGATCCAGCTGGGTATACTGGTACACAAGGTGCGCGAGCAGGAACCATTGACGGACGAAGAGCAGCAACAATTGACTGCCTGGCTGAACGCCGATCCCGGCCGCGAGCAATTGCTGGCAGAACTGGTTGATCGCACACAGGTCCTAGCAGCTTTGAAGTCGATGACAAAGTTTGACGCCGACAAAGCCGTGGCCGCCATTTTTACCGCGATCGACTCACCGCCTGCCCCGGTCGTCAAATCCTGGAAGCGCTGGATAAAACCCCTCGCTGCGGCGGCCTCTTTGCTATTGCTGGCCGGCGCCGGCTGGTGGTTGTATGAGCGACAGCGCGGACCGCAGCCCGGTGATGCCACGACAGCCGGCATTGTACCCGGCTATACAAAAGCAGTGGTAAAACTCGTCGATGGCCGGGAGCTGGCACTGGACAGTCTGCAAAACCTTTCCTTGGGCATGCAGGGAACCGCCCGCCTGCTACAGGATCATGGCCGGCTGGTGTATACCACAACGGGTGCTGGACCTGTAGTCTACAACTCCGTCATTACACCACGGGGTGGTCAGTACCAGGTCTCCCTGGCAGATGGTACGCAGGTATGGTTGAATGCAGCTTCATCCATTACCTACCCAACCACCTTTGGGGGTAATAAACGGGAAGTGACAGTAACCGGTGAAGCATTTTTCAGTGTTGCCAAAGATCCCTCCAAACCATTTTTTGTAAAAACCGGCGCTATGCAGGTACAGGTTGTGGGCACCGAGTTCAACATAATGGCTTATCCCGATGAAGCGGCCATCCGGACAACACTGGTGTCGGGTGTCGTAAAAGCTTCCAATGGCAGGCAGGAGCTGACCCTCCAGCCCGGTGAGCAAGCGGTACTGTCACGCCAGTCTGACAATTTGCAAACCACCCGATCGGGTATCGACGAAGCGGTAGCCTGGCGTACCGGTAAGTTCTGGTTTGAAGATACCAATATGGCGGCGATCATGCGCCAGGTAGCCCGGTGGTACGATGTGCAGGTCGAATTCCGCGGTAAGGCATCCGATATAGGATTCAGCGGGCAGATATCGAGGCAGAAACAATTGGCCGACCTGCTGATGATCCTGTCTGCCACCCGCGAGGTTCATTTCGAGATCAAAGACAACAAGACCATCGTAGTGATACCCGGACCTCAATAAACCTATTTTACCCAACCAGATGATACCTGTAAATCGCGCGGCAATGACCCTTCCTGTTCCTTTTATGCGTTGCAAACTTTCCGGCACCAGGCGTATTCACCTGTTGTTGCTGGGCCTCGTATTGATGTCATCGGTACCGGCATTTTCCCAGCAGGTACGTATTGCCGGTAAAGACCTTCGTCTCGAACAGGTATTTGCGGAGATCAGCAAACAGACCGGGCTTGAATTCTTCTATCCAAGCGTCTTGCTCAAGCAGGCACACCCGGTATCGCTACCCGATCAACCAATGCAGGTAGAAGGCATCCTGACCTTGTGCCTGCAAGGGCAGGGACTGGGTTTCAGCATCAGCAATGGCACGATCATTATTTATAGAACACAAAACAATGTACCGGCCGAAAAGCAGCCGGTAGAAGAGGATCCATTCGTGGAGATCAGGGGGCGGATAGTAGACAGTCATGGAGCACCGGTGGAGATGGCTTCGGTGGTATTGGGACGCACCCGGACGGGAACATTGACAGATCCCTCCGGATCCTTTATCCTGAAAATGAAAGCGCCCCAACTGACCGATGTATTGACCATCAGTTTTGTAGGACTGAAAGAACTGCAGGTGGCACTGGCCGGTAAAACGAATGTCGGTCAGTTGACATTGCAACCAGCCGACCATGCACTCGACGAATCCGTCGTGATGGCCTATGGTGCTACTTCCGAGCGGTTTCGTACCGGTGATATTACCACCATCCGGGCGGCGGAAATAGAGAAAACGCCCTCGCTGAATGTCGTGGAGGCGCTGGCGGCCAGGGTGCCTGGTTTGTATGTCCGGCAAAACGGCAGTAACCCGGGAAGCAGCTATAAGATGAATTTGCGGGGCGTCAATGTACTTCCCACTTTTGGCGCCATTCTGTCTGCAGGTACCGATGTGGTACATACGCTTAGCAAACCATTGGTCGTTGTCGATGGTCTGCCCACCGCGCCCGACCTGGTAACCGATATTGACAAAAACCTGCTGACCAATCCACTCTCCGGACTCATAGGAGCAGGAGGCGACCGCGACCCCTTGTATTGGCTCAATCCTTCCGACGTAGAAAGCATCACCGTACTGAAAGATGCGGAAGCCACAGCCCTCTATGGGTCCCGTGCCTCCAATGGGGTGATCATGATCACCACTAAAAAAGGGAAGCCCGGTAAAACATCCTTCCAGGTGACCGTTAATACAGGCATCAATGCGCCCGCGCGCCGGCTCAACCTATTGAGTACCCCACAATACCTGGCCATGCGCCGGGAGGGCTGGAACAATTCAATAGCCGCAGGGCTGCCCGTGAACGGAAGCAATAAGCCGGATGCACTCAATGCCTATGATATGCTGGTATGGGATACCACACGCACTACGGATTGGCAACACGAATTGCTAAGCAGCGCCCCGGTTTACAATGCAGGCATGTCGTTGTCGGGCGGTCGCAAGACTACTGTGTACCGGCTGTCTGCCAACTACAACCATTTTACATCCTCCTATCCGCATGCCCGTGCTACACCGGCCTTCCGGGACAGCAGGGCTACTTTTTCAGGCAGTGTGTCGACCCGCTCTGCCAACAACCGGCTGAAGCTGACGACATCAGCAACCTTTTCAACCATTGCCTCCCGGCAACCTTCCCGCAGTCCCGATCCCTATATATTCCTGGCACCTGATGCGCCGTCTATATTCGACTCAGCAGGCGATGTCAACTACAAGGGCTGGTGGCAAGCGCGCGCGGGAGAGGTCGTAGGTGACAACAATCCGTTTAACATGCTGGCGGAGCATTTTCAGGACCAGCGAACCACCTTGTTTGTACGTACGAAAGTATCTTACGAACTGATCCGGTCATTGGTCTTTGCGGTAAATGCTGGTTACGCCGATAGCAAGGGTACACAAACCATCACGAAGCCTTCGTCGGCCAATGACCCGCGTTATGCATTGATACGGCAGGCGAGTTTTGGACACAACAAGCATACCGGTCTCAGCATAGAGCCAGAGTTGCGCTATAAAGTGCGGTGGGGGCGGCACCACCTGGAGTTACTGGCAGGCGGCGGATTTCAATCGGATGACCAGGAAGGCACCATTGAAGATGCCAGCGGGTATACGGCAGATGACCAGATGAACTCAACAGCTGGTGCTGCCCTTGTTATAAAAACAGGCGAGGCCGTAGAACGTAAATCCATTGCAGCGTTGGGGCGGTTGTCTTATCGCTATGCCGATGAAATACTGGTGGACCTTTCGGGGCGGCGCGATGGTTCGAGTAGCTTTGGCCCCGGCCGCCGGTTTGGTAATTTCGGCTCCGTGGGATTGGGGTGGATATTCACGAAAGCGTCCTGGATCAGGCAGCTACCGGCCATCAGCTTTGGAAAGATCCGGGGCAGTTACGGGATTACCGGTACACAAAGTGCCATTCCCAATGCATACCTGTCTACCTACAGGCCGGCCAACGATTTTTATTGGGGAACCCTTCCGCCTTATGCTTATTATACCACCTATGGCAATTACCAGGGCATCAATACCTATTCGGTGACCCGTGTCACCAATCCCTACCTGGGTTGGGTACAGTCTGTTGGCCTTGACCTGGGCATCGATCTGTACCTGTTCAAAGACCAGCGATTGAAAGTATCCCTGCAATGGTATCAAAAAACAACCGGCAATCAAATCATTTCCAAACCGGTCAGTACGGTGACCGGCGCTGAGACCTATTACGCGAATGCGCCTGTTAAGGTAAGGAACCAGGGCATAGAAGCCATCATTGATTATGCGTCAAAGCCCAATCGGGCAGGCTGGCAGTGGTATGTGCAGGTGAATGGAGCCGCCAACCGCAATCAACTGCTGTCTTATCCTGGGCTTGAAAATTCACCGCTCCAAAGCTTCTACGACATTGGGCAACCGTTGGTTTATCAATCCCTGTATCCCGCCTTTCTGCAAAAAGAGACAGGTGTTTATTCGGTGGTCGATCCCAACGACCGCAATGCGCGGGCGGTGCCGGTAAAAGTGAGCGATTATCCGGCATTTACCGGCGGTGTGCAAACAGGCATTTCCTGGAAGAATATTTCCTTGTCGGCATCGTTGGCTGTTGCCAAACAAAAGGGATTCACCAATATGCAGGGCACCGCCTATCCGGGCCTGCTGCCGGCAGGATCGTTGAGTAACCAACCCGTGGCCGTGATCAATGACCCGCGCTGGCATAGCGTGGCGGACTCAACGATAGGAGGCGCCTTTCATGCGGCAGGTGTGAGCTACTTTCAGTCATTGGATATCTACTGGAACGATGCCTCGTATGTCGCCATAAAAAATGCAACGCTGACGGTGGGCATGCCATCGGCCTGGCTACGCAAAACAGGTATTCAGGCATTTAGTATATATGCACGGGCAGAAAACCTGGCCTTTATTCCACTATCCGGGTACCGGGGTATTAACCCTGAGCAGCCTGGCCTTACCACACAACTTCCGCTCCGGATGTTATTGGTGAGTGGCTTAACCATCAACTTATAACCCCTTGTTATGCGTACGAGCAAACTGGTGTATGTGACAACAATATGGCTGCTGCTGACGTCAGGCCTGACGGCGTGTAATAAACTACTGGATGTGTCCCCGTCCGACGAAACAACCATCGATGACATGTTTGGTGACAGCGCATTGGCGGAGGCTGCCGTAGCAGGGATCTACAACAATATGAACAGGCAGGGACACTTTGAATGGAGTGGTCTTTCCTATAATACTGCCCGTTCGGCAGACGAAGCAATATGGAAATCATTTTTTCCGGATTACTTTGCAGCGAATACCCTGACGTATACGGATAACGATGTCAGAACCATGTGGAGCCAGGGATATAGTAGCCTGTTTACCATCAATACCTGTATCGCAGGACTGCAGGCAGCCACCAAACTTTCTCAACCTCAGCAAAGCAGGTTGTTGGGCGAGGCGATGTTTTGCCGGGCATTCACCTATTTTAACCTCGTCAATACCTGGGGAGATGCTATCCCCCTCATCACAACCCCCGATGCACAAGCAAACCAGGTGGCCAAAAGCGTTCCCCGCCAACAGGTATACGACCAAATGATCGCCGACCTGGTACAGGCTCAGTCATTACTGACAGTGGTCTACGCGGGCACGGACAGGGTTCGCCCCAACCTCATGGCCGTCCACGCATTGCTGGCACGGGTATACCTGTACCAGGGCCGGTTCGGGGAAGCAGTCACGCTAAGCAGTACAGTCATCAACAGCAATTTGTATACGCCCTTGCCCAAGCCAGCCGCTTTATTCCTGCGGACTGGCAAAGAAACCATCTGGCAACTGATGCCAGGAAAAGACAAGCTGATGGAGCCTGTGGGCGACGCCCTGATATACCTGGGTACACCTACGATGTTAACGCGTGAACTGGCCGCCGCCTTTGAGCCGGGTGATTTGCGGCGTAAGGCCTGGGTGACAGACCAGCCCCTGCTGGGGCAATCATTTACCACAGCGTGTAAATACAAAAATCTTGCTGACAACAACGATCCGGTATCGAACGAATATTACATCGTATTGAGGCTGGCCGAACAGTACCTCATACGTGCCGAAGCCAATAGCCGACTGGGCAACACGGCCTTAGCCATTGCAGACCTCAATATCATCCGCGAACGTGCGGGCCTGCTGGCATTATCCGCTTCCCTGGATCAGCAACAATGTATGCTGGCGGTGGAGCAGGAACGACGGGTAGAGTTATGTACCGAGTGGGGGCATCGTTGGTTCGATCTCAGGCGGTGGCCCGGCCTTGTAAATCCTTCCCGCACCAGGGCAGACGAAATACTCGGTGTACTGAAGCCTGATTGGCAACCCGCCAGTCTATGGTATCCCGTGCCACAACGCGAGTTGCAGCTCAATCCATTCCTGGTTCAAAATCCCGGCTACCCGGCCCGGTAATGAGTCATTTTTTATTTCTTCAAAGAAAGTGACAACCGGAGGGGGTCGATCCTTCCCGGGCGACGTTTATTATATATATGGGTTCAAAAACTTTATCCAGCTGGAGGAGCAGATCATGCTGGTAGCGGGTTCGGTGTATGGCTATGCCCACAACGAGGCCTTTACATTGTTAACCGAAACCGGTGCGAAATATGTCCAATGATCCAGGAGCCAGCAGGCCTGCGCGCCCAATACTGCGCAACATAAGCTTGTTGATGAAAGGGGTACTTTTTTTATTGACAGTTGCCTTGGTGCAGGTATGTTCGTCGATCATTTCCCAGCGTGTCAGTATCGCTGGTGAGAACATGCCGTTGGAAACAGTATTGGCGGAGATCCGGAAACAAACGGGCATCGAATTCTTCTACCCAAGTGCATTACTCGAAACCGCCCGGCCGGTTACACTGGAGGTACATCAAATGCCGGTCGAAGAAGTACTGAAGATCTGTTTGCAGGGACAGGGACTTGATTTCAGCGTAAGCAGCGGAACCGTTATCATTTTTAAAGAAGAATAGGGATACTGCTGTCTGCTTTACGATCCACCAATGAAATGCATAGGTCCAATACTGCTACAACCCGTTACTGGTTGTAATAAACCTTGATTTACTGTTCAACGATGCTGACAGGCGGCGGAAGCCGCCTGCATGGAAGCTTTTTGTTTTTGAAAAAACTGATACTTATATGCTGAATCTGGAATGGTTTAGAACCTTCAAAGCGATCTATGAGACCGGCAACCTGTCGGCTGCAGCGCAGGTGCTGTTTATCTCCCAGCCTGGCGTGAGCTTACATTTAAGCTCACTCGAGACCTATACAGGATACCGCCTGTTTGACCGCGAAACCAGAAAGATGGTGCCTACCGAGCGGGGTACCATACTGTACAACTGGATCATCGAACCGGTCAACAGGCTGATGGAGGCCGAGCAGACCTTTCACCGCAATTCAATCGTGGAGAAGCCAACCATCAGGGTCGGGATGGGATTTGAAACCTTCGAGTTTACGCTGGAAGAACACCTGGCTCAATTACCTTTCAACCTGATCCTCCGTTTCGGTGAATACCCGCAGATGGTGCACGACCTGGACAGTGGCAAGCTGGACCTTATATTGACGCCGCAAAAAGGTTGGCAACCCAATCTTGAATACACGGCCTTCACCACCGAACGACTGGTGTTGGTCTGCGGCAGTGAAACAGATACCGGCACTTTTGAACAGCATGTACTTGGTAACGACCGCACCGCCATCCGGCAATGGCTGAAAGAACAGGTGTGGTATACCACCACCGCAGATATGGAACACCTGAGAAGTTTTTGGCTGTCGAATTTCGATAGCCTGCCCGATGTGAAGCCCAATTATGTAGTGCCTTATTGCTGCTCCATTTTACGTTGCCTGCGCAATGGAAAAGGGTTTGCGGTAATGCCCGATTTTCTCTGCCGCAAAGAAGTGGCGCAGGGAACCGTCAAGCTGGTATGGGAAGGTGATCCGCATGTCGAGAATACCTTGCATTTCGGCAAACGAAAGAAAACCATCCATGCAAAAGAGATCCGACAATTGGAGCAATTGCTCACCAGAACCTGGGCCGGATAATCGGTTGATGTCACCTCAAACTATATTTTTATGACTGCATTTATTTTCGAAAAACAGACCTTTTTCAGTATACAACCGTTGAACGAATTATACTACGCAGAACCTGGTGCAACGCCGCCTGGTGTTATCGAGATCTACCTGGTATTGAAGGGGAAGATAATGGTGCATGGCGGCGGATCAGACGTGTCGCTGGATGCCAACCATTTGTACAGCCGGTTACGGCACAAGCAGGGCGAGGTCAGTCTGCATCCCGATGTCAAAGGGTATGTTATCCGCTTTAGTAAGAGTATGCTGTATAGCGGCGAACAGGAAAGCTACTGTTCCCATTTCTCGGCATTTCAGGCATTGGTTTTCCGGGGAGAAGCCATACAGCCAGGTGCTTCTTTCTTACGGGAAGGGGAGAAGTTGTGCGATATGATGTATGCAGAATATTGTTACCATCCGGGATTCAGTTTACATATACTGGGCGGGTTCCTCAATATATTTGTGTTGCACCTGATGCGGGCAACCGATTGCTTTGTGCCGGTGTCGGGCAATGTCAGCCAGCATATGCTGGTCAGGAAATTCAATGCATTGCTGGAAGAGAAGTTCATGACTAAAAGAAAGGTGTCGGAATATGCAGCCTTGCTATCGGTAACGGCCAACTACCTCAACGGTACGATCAAGCAGGCCACCGGTCAGTCGGTGGGATTGCATATACGCCAACGCATCGTCTTGGAGGCAGTTCGCCAGGCCAAACTCAAGGGGGCTAGTTTGAAAGAAGTAGCGTATAGCCTAGGATTTCACGACAATGCCCATTTTAGCCGGTACTTCAAAAAAACAGCCGGCAGGAATTTCTCCGACATCAAGCGACATCATTTCAACAATACACTTGTATCATTCAGTGGGGGCATAGGGTAGTGGCGTTTTCCCCCGCTGATGGGGCCTGTAGACAGGCTTCCACGAATACATAGTACACGCTATCCCAATTAGTTTTACGCGATGACAGCCCTTGTGTGCAAACAATTCAACAGAAATAAGGATGGCAGTCGATTTGCGTGGTGATGGGTAAACGTTAACTATGACAATCCAGCCAGGTGAGTTCCCCGTGGTGGTACAGGCGTACCAGCCATCAGGTAGCGACGATCTCTTTGTGGCCGAGCAGGTTGTTTATAACCAGGCCGAAGCAGATGTATTTACTGCCCGACATTCGGGTTTACTGATAAAAGCGCGCAAGCCCAATACCAGCGAGCTGCAGACCGTACCCACGTATACAGCAGCGCCTCCACGCCGAAGAGGGGTAGGCGCCGGTTTCATCGTATTATTACTGCTGATTGCCCTCGTGGTGGCGGGTTTTGCAACAGGATGGATACAGCAAACATTCAACATCGATCTGTAAAAGGTGCATTTTTAAGGAAAGCTAAACGGCAACGCCGCAGCGCAACACGCTGCGGCGTTTGTATTGAGTCGACTATGTACATCCAATGTTACGGGTAGGGTTTCCTGAGGTTTTTAGGCCCTAGCGGTATTCGCTGAAGGTATATGGTTTCCGGGCAAGGCTGCTCAACAGGCTCCAGCATTGTGGCTGGTTGAATCGATGCTTGTGATGGATTTCTAATACGTTTCTAATAGCGCCGGAAAAGTAGGGACGCCACGGGCCCGGGCGGGCGGTCGATGTGGTAGTGGAAAGCCAGACCGGGCTGTTGCGGGGCGGATTTGGCCAGGGCGTACTATCTTGCAGCCATGATGGTACAGAAGATCAGGCAGTTTATGGGTAAGGCAGGGTTAGACTGGTTTATTTTGTCGTTGATCGGCATGATTGTACTGGCTTCACAATGGCCGGGACCCGGTGTGGCCGACGGCCCTTTCTCCATTTCGTCGATCGCCAATATCGGCATCTCCTTTATCTTCTTCTTTTATGGATTGAAGTTGAACCGCAGCAAACTGGTGGCTGGCCTCAGCAACTGGAAGCTGCATATCCTGGTACAGGCAGGAACGTTCATCCTGTTTCCTTTGTTGATCCTGGCACTCCGTCCCTGGCTCGATCAGGGTGATCTGCATATATTGTGGCTGGGTACTTTTTTTCTGGCAGCCCTGCCTTCTACAGTCTCATCCTCGGTAGTGATGGTGTCGATTGCGGAAGGCAATATTCCGGCGGCCATCTTCAATGCCAGTATATCGAGCCTGATGGGCATCTTCATTACCCCGGTGTGGATGAGCATTGCTACGGAAGGGCAACAGAACAGTGTGGATATGAGCGATATCATCGTCAAGCTGTTGTTGCAGATCTTGTTGCCGGTCGTATTGGGACTGCTGCTCAACCCTACCAAGCTGGGCCAGGTCGCGGGCAAATACAACAAGCAACTCAAGTATTTCGATCAGCTCACGATCCTGGCCATTGTCTATACGGCCTTCAGCGAGTCGTTCGAGAAGGATATGTTCAGCAACCTGGGGATGTTGGAATTGTTGCTGCTGGGCGTTTGTATGCTGGCCTTGTTCCTGGTCGTCTATTACCTGATCGGGTACATGGCCCATTTGCTGGGCTTCAACCGGGAGGACCGGATTACGGCCACCTTCTGCGGCTCCAAAAAATCGATCATTCATGGTACCGTCATGGCCAAGGTCATCTTCATGAATAGCCCCCTGACGGGTATATTACTGTTGCCAATCATGCTGTACCACGCATTACAATTAATTGCCGTGAGTATTATTGCACAGGGTATGGCCCGGCGCAAGCAGGCTGAAAAGGTCATTTAACATTTTTATAGCTACTTCCAACGGCATGGCCTGTACTAAACGCCGGTATAGGCCGTTATGGTTCCATGGCGTTAACCAATCGTCTGCTTTGTCCTGCCGTAATTATTCTTCATGTGTTGCTGGCTGGATGCCGGGAGGGAGGGGTGTCACCTCAACTAGGGCTGGCCGATCACCGGCTCAGCGAAACGATTGACTACTTCAGTGAACAAAATAAGTATGTCCTTGCCTCACTTCAGGCGACTGCCAATGATCCACATTCAGTAGCAGCTTTTACCGCATTGGCCCCTCGGGTAAATCAGGTCGACGCCTTGTCGAAAACCCCGTTGCAGCAAATCGACTTGCTGGAGGACCTGGCCCGGCGCGATCGATTATATGGAAGCGAAGGAGCGTCTTTATACGACAGTATTCTGGCTTATGCCGACCGGGTGGTTTCGATCTTACAGGTTCCCGATACAGGACAACTGGGAATATTCCACGGACCTTTGCGAGTTGTCGGCAACACATTCCGGACAAAACTGCTAACGACTATGGGATTGCTGGAAGACAGCAGTGCCCTCGAATTGATCAGCAAAGCTCAATGGGCCGGCAGGTACGTCGATGGTGTGTCGACCCCGATAGCAGCCCTCCAACTAAAAACATTGAAAAATGACTTACTGCAGGCAGAATATGCGCTGTTGAATGACTGGTGGGCCGTAGTGTCGCCACCTGAAAAGCCTGAGGTTCACTACGCCCCACTAATTATAATGGACCGCAGTCGTGTGCAACCAGGGGAGCGCATCCGGGTAACAGTTGGTGTTAATGGCTATCGGACATTGAAAAATATGATACTGAAAGTGGGAGATACCCTGTTGGAGAAAGATAGTGAGGGGGTTTACTCACACGCCTTCCTGGCAGCGTCACCCGGCAAACGGGAGGTAACTGTAGATGTAAAATATGTCAATCCTGGTGGGGATACCAATAAACTTTATAAAAAGCTGACCTACTATGTGGAGCGCTAAATTTTTGCCTGTGGGTATGAAGATGCTTGTCGTCGCCTTACTGGCTTCGCAGGTCGGCTGCGGCAATGACGAGGTAGAGGACGCAATCGTACATACCGCACGATCATTGGAAGAAAGCAGACAGGTGATACAAAACATCAATAACCAGGTGCAGGTATATCAGCGTAAACAATACAATGAGGCACGTTTTAATAGCCGGGAGTTGTATTGGGGACCTAAAATCAGGCGGTATCAGCTAGTAACGGATAGTCTCGTCACTACCGTGCAGTGGATGCGTGAGCAGGTCGGGGGAATGAAGCCGGCGCCTTTTGTAACACAGTATACAGAGGACCTGGCGCGCCAATTCAGTCACTACAGGGAGGTGACCATCGGCTTGTTGCTGGATACCGCCCAGGCACCTTATTGGAGGTATCGGGAGGCTTATGTAAGGCAAGTGGCTGACATCGATACGTTGATGAGGACCTGGTGGAGTGAGCCTGCTGAGGCCGGTCAATGGAAACGTACGCTAAACCGGATAGATGTGTTAGCGGGGAGTAAAAATATTGCGGCCATACAGCGACTGCTCGATCTGTTGTTGTTGGATATTCAAATGATAGAAAGCAGGATCTATGAAGCCTTTGGAGAGGTGTCTGCCTCGCACGGGTTGTGTGGGTTCGGCAGGGATATTCCGATGGTGTTATTCCTATGTCAACACGTGGGGGTGGGAGACTCCGCCAGGGTGATGGCAGGGGTTGGTGAAACGGTGACAGCGAGATCGGTCAGGGTACAGATCGATACAACGGTGGCGGCCAGCAACCACGAAGGCGAGGTTATCCTGTCAATAAGAGCCAAGAGCAAGCCGGGACGTTATACCGTACCGGTTTCGATCACCTGGCTGCGCCCCGATAGCACCTTACTTACCTGGACAAAAAACATACAATATGCCGTTGCTCGTTAAAAGATGGTGGCTAAGGCTAGCCAAATGGATAGGCTGTGCGTTGTTGCTAATGCTGGTGGGCTGCCGTCAGCGCCATGCTTCCACCAATCCACTGATCGAAGGCCTGCGGGAGTCATCGCAATTGCTGGCTATGGCCAATGAAAATGCTTGCCTGAATATGAAGGTCGAGGCCAACAGGTACTATGTTAGTGCCAAATTTGACATATGGCTGCCTAAGGCGCTCGCCGTGCAGAAGGAGGCTGACCGGTTATCAGTATGGTTGCGTAAGTTGGAACGCCAGGCGCAAAACGTAGAAGATACGAAAGCGCAATGGTTGGAAAAGGTTAGTGATAGCATTTACCAACAATTGGTACAGTTTCGTGATACAGTGTTGAATACTTTTGATACCAGTAGCCTTTCAGGCTATTCAGGGTTTTGCCGGCAAGTAAAGAAAGACGGGGCAAGTCGTAGCCGCCAATTTGCGCAACGGTTCAAATTGCTGCCTGGAGATACTGTGCCAATATCTATGTCGCATTACTTATTGTCTTTTGAGGAGGTTACTAAACCCGCAGAGGTATTTGTAATATTGGAGGCAGCAGTAAATCGCACAGCTTATGATATCACAGAATATTGCATCGCACAAACTGCGATTGGGTGTAATAATTTTTCTCAGGTTAGTGTTCTCGCTCATGCAAGCAGCAGCGCGGTAAAAGCGGGCCAGTCCCTCGAAATAACAGCAGGCATCGGGGAGTTTGGCTTGTCACGTAAACCGGTCATCGCAATAAACGGCGTGGCGCGCAATGCTGATCAAGAGGGCGTAGCGCAGTATTCATTTGTCGCCACTGGCAAACCTGGAAAGTATATCCTGCCAGTCGTTATCAGTTTCGAAAGGCCGGATGGTGTCAGGGATAGTCTGACAAAAATGATCGAATATGCGATCGTGCCATAATGGGCAACTTCACACACAAACCCGAACCGTCGAATACATCATCGATCTATAAATAGACTGGTGATCAATAGTTATGGGCACCCACCAACAAAACGCCCGGAGGCAGGCGCGCTTTTTGCGGCAAAGTGCACAAATTATTGCCATGACAACTCAACAGATTGCAGACAAGCTCGTCGCTTATTGCCGCAAAGGCGATTGGGAAAATGCCCAAAAGGAATTGTACGCCGACAATGCCGTCAGCGTAGAGCCAGAAGCCAGTCCCGCCTTCGAAAAAGAAACCAATGGGTTACCCGCCATCCTGGCAAAAGGAAAGAAATTTGACGACATGGTAGACACCATGCACAGTATCAAGGTGTCTGATCCCATTGTTGCCGGCAACTCCTTTGCCTGTGTACTCGATATGGATGCTACCATGAAAGGCCGTGGTCGCATGCCCATGAAAGAACTGTGCGTGTACACCGTGCAGGACGGCAAGGTGATCCGGGAAGAGTTTATCATGTAGAAAAAGCAACGAGGCAACCAGGCATCGAGGCTATAAGAAGACGATGGCCGACTGGAATGCCCGCAGCATTTTTAAATCAGAAACAAAAACGGGAAGCACGATTCATCATGCTTCCCGTTTTTACTATACAGCTAGGGCCGTAAAAAACATATAGAGCACATATAGAGCAGATACAGAAGACATATAGAGCACATATAGAGCCGTCCGCTGATGGATGGTTATAGGATTGTCCGGTGTCTGCCAATGGGTCGTTACTATACCCGCCGTACCCGACCCGTACCGTATTCGTAGAGGGAGGGTATCATTATTGTAGTCTTCCCTTACCCGGCTGCTCCGTCGATTGGATCCCCGGCTTCATACCGGGAAAAGCATCCAGTATCTTTTGCAATCGTTCCAGCTCATCGGGCTGCGTCAACGCCAGGTTGTGGTGCTCGCCCGGGTCATTCTCCATATCAAACAACTCCGTCACACTGTTGTTGCCCGCACCCGTCACCCGCAATTTCCATTTGCCCACCCGTACCGCCTGTGCCTGGTTGTGCACATAATAGATCGGCCGGTGTTCGATCGCCGCTTTCTTGCCCGTCAACAAGTCCACCACCGACTGACCATCATACTCACGGTCCGTCCGCAGCGGCAACTTCATCCATTCGGCAATACTGGGGAATACATCCAGTGACGATACAGGTGACGTAATCGTACGTCCACCCGTTACCTGACCCTGCCAGTAAAAGATAAACGGTACGCGGTGACCACCTTCATAGGTGTTTGCTTTCTGCCCCTTGAAGATGCCCGTGGTGCCCACATCCCAGGGTTTGGTATAACCATCGCCCAGCATGCGATCGGGAAAACCGATCCACGGACCATTGTCACTCGTGAAGATAAAGATGGTATTGTTGGCCATTCCCTTCGCCTCCACGGCAGCCCACACGCGGCGCAGACTCTCATCCAGCTGCTCTACCACATCGCCATACAAGCCACCGGCCGATCGGCCCCTCCATTTCGCGGGCACCGCCAACGGCAAATGCGGCATGTTCTCCGCCAGGTACAAAAAGAAGGGTTGTTGTTTCGACTGACTATTGATGTATTTGATCGCTTCCTGCGCGTAAGTCTCCGTGAGTGTCGAGTCTTCCGGACGAATAACCGCAGGCACCCGGTTGCGCCAGATCCGCGCCACCGTATCCGTCTTCACATAGGGCGGACGATAATCATGGCTATAGAGGGTGCCAAAAAACTGGTCGAAGCCCTGCGCATTGGGATGGTATTCCGGTTTATCGCCCAGGTGCCATTTGCCCACGAGGGCCGTATGATAGCCGCGCTGCTTCAGCAACTCTGCCAGCGTAAATTCTTCATTGGGTAAGCCATTGGGAGCACCCGGACCAATCGGCACCGGCAAATTAAACCGCGTCGCATAGCGACCCGTCAGTAAAGAAGCGCGGGAAGGGCTACAGGTAGGAGAAGCGACCAGGAAATTAGTGGCCTTGATACCACGGTTGGCCATCCTGTCCAGGAAAGGCGTTTTGATGAGTGGACTGCCAAAACAGCTGAGGTCGCTGTACCCCATATCATCGGCAAACACCAGGATGATGTTGGGACGGGTCTGCGACCGGACAGCGCCAGCCATCAGCAGACCGGCGACCAGTAAGGTAGAAAACTTCATGCCGCAAGGTAACCCATAATTACGGGCCATCGCAGCACAACCTTTTATCATATCTCTTCCTTCGACAACACCTTGTTGGCCACCTTGCCGATCGACAACCCCTGCACAATGATGGAGAACACCACCACGAAATAAGTAATCGCAATGATCGCCTGCTTGTAGGGACCATTGTCAATCGACAACGCCAGCGCAATCGACACCCCACCACGCAAGCCACCCCATACCAGGATCTTAATGGTGCCGCTGCTGAACTTGTTGCGGAAAGGGATCAGCTTCACCGGCAGCCAGATCGAAATAAAGCGGGCCAGCAATACCACCACGATGGCGATACTGCCCATTACCCAGTATTTATTAAGGTCGGGAATCAGCAACAATTCAAACCCGATGAAGAGGAACAGGATCGCATTCATGATCTCATCGATCAGCTCCCAAAACTTGTTGACATAATCTTTCGTAGTGGGCGACATGGCCGTACGCTTGCCGTAGTTGCCGATCACAATGCCGGCAGCTACCATCGTCAGCGGACCCGAGATATGCATGGCATGGGCAATCAGGTAACCACCCATCACCACCGACAGCGTGATCAACACGGTCACATTGTAGTCGTCGATCTTGCGGATGGCATTGGAAGAACCCAGCCCCAGCAAAGCGCCCAGGACAAAACCACCCGCCGCTTCCTTTACCAGCAACCAGCTCACGCTGCCGAATGAAGTATCGACTTCCGAACCCTGTGCCAGTTGCAGGATCACGGCAAACACGACGACCGCTACGCCATCATTGAAAAGCGATTCGCCCGCCACCTTTACTTCCAGCGATTTGCGCACATTGGCTTTCTTGAGAATGCCCAGCACCGCAATAGGGTCGGTCGGGGAGATGAGAGAGCCAAACAGTAAACAGTAAATGAAGGGCAGGTCGATATGGGAAAACTTAAAAATATAATACAGGATAAACCCGATCGCGAAGGTCGATATCAAGACGCTTACCGTAGAGAACACGATGATCGGGGCTTTCTGCTCCTTCAGTGCTTTCAGGTTGATGTGGATCGCCCCGGCAAACAAGAGGAAGTTGAGCATAGCACCCATCAACACTTCGGTAAAGTCCACATCCATCAGCAACGTAGAGAAGTGCGTGAAGAACTTGGGAAACAAGCTACCACCAATAACCAGCAGGATCGAGCTGATCATCGCGATGATCATGACCCCGATAGACGAGGGCAACTTCAATACCCGCAGGTTGATATAAGCAAAAAACGAAGCCAGTACGATCAGGACAGAAAAGGAGTAGTATAATTCCATGGCACAAGTCGATTCTTTGTTCCTTTAAAAGGCGCAAAGATACGAAGCACGCAGGGGGCACTAACTTAGAATGATATTAGAATTGAATAAGATCAGCTGTTGGCCAGCGATGTATCCGGTTGATTATCTGTTGTTTTTGGAGGCGCGCTGGGCAGTAGCGGTTGCAGCAGCTGGCCCACATAATCAGCGGGCAGCTTTTCTTTGATACCAAATTGTTCGGGCTCGTGCGGCGGACAGTAATGCGTACCAAACAACAGGTCCATCAGCGGCGACAGGTTGGCGTAGTTGCCCCGGTCCCTTTCCACGTCGTGGTGCCAGTGGTGCATTTCGGGTGATCCGATCAGGTATTTCAAAGGCCCCAGCGGCAACCGAACATTGGAGTGAATATAGATGGCCCAAATGCCCCGGAAGGCTACAATAGCGGCGAGCGACGACAGGTTAAAGCCGAGCAACATCGCCGGCAGGTTGATCAGTCCCACCGTATAGATCGAATCTAGTGGATGTTCGCGGTGCGCCGCCAGCCAATCCATATGCTCAGCGCTGTGGTGCACCTTGTGAAAACGCCAGAGAAACTCCACCCGGTGTTGCAGGCGATGCCCCCAATAGATAGCCAGGTCGCTCAGCAGTAATATTTCGATCGACTGTAACCAGATGGGTTGGCGAGCAACTGTTGCGCGCAGCGTGCCTGGCAAAATGCCCTGCAACCATTGCTCCACGTAATTGAGCGCCCAGAGCACCAATCCATTCCACAGTAAATACTGCCCGAGAAAATAACACAGGTCCAGCAGCCATTGCGGCCGGAAGATCTTTTGGCCCGGCTTGGCCGGGAAAGCTTTTTCCATCGGTATAAATACCACCGCCAGAAAAAACAGGCTAACGCCCGTGCCGAGTAAGAGTTGTAGCCAATACATAACTAGTGACGTTGACGATAATAGGCCTTGTTTTCCCGCTCTACGCTATCCTGTATAATAAGCAGCCGCTCCCGACTACGCCATACCCGCCGCAGCCGGGCAGTGTCTGCACGAAGTTTGTCCCTGAGCACGGGATTGGGCGTTCTCATCAGTATGATGCTTTTGGAGGTGGATAACCGATTGGGCGGAGAAAGTGAATCCTGTAAGAAGTCTAGCGCCAGTGAATCTTTGTATGCTTGTGGCAGCGTGTCAGTCGTTAGCACCGGCGCCGTGTTATCGGCAAACGACAACATCCGGTCGAGGTGGCCGGTGCGGTACGATAAGAACAAGCCGATGAAAAGAACAAAGCAAATAAGGGTGAGCAATTTGGATAGCTTTGGCAGCATGCGTGGCGTATTTACCGGATAGATGCGAACTCCCGGAAAATTACACAAAGGAATTTTTACCAGGCGATGTACACCGATACATTGCCAAATCCCTGTCCACCGATGCCCTTGAACATTGAGGTGGTGCTGCGTTGGGTGAAAGAGGCGCCAAAATTACCATGGGTCAATACGGCGCCCAGGTCGAGGTGACCCAGGATCTTGCGGCGCTCGAGGGTAATAGGAACATCATAGGGGCCGGCGGCTTCCGCGCCCTTGGAGGGCTTGTCGTTGAACACGCCGCCATCCAGCAGGGCATTGGTGATCATCCACTCAATACCGGGCTGCACCGTAAAATACAATTGCCAACGATTGGCGCGGCGCTTATCGATCGAAAATTGCGGGATCAGCCCGTCAAAATAGGGATTCATTTTACCAAAGCGCATCAGTCCCGATACGGCGAGGCTGTTTTGCATCGTACCCACCTGTGCCTGCCCCACACCGATGAATTCGAAGCCAGGAGCTGGTCGGCTCAATTGTTGACTGACACTGAAATTGTAATTGAGCAGCAGGTCTGTCGGTTTCTGGTAGTCCCAGCCGCGGGGTGGTTGGGCAGCAATAACCCGGTGTATCAGTTTCTGCAAGCCTTCGGCCATGGCTGGTGGCCCCATCACACCCAATAATAATTCCGATTGCAACGCCAGGCGGCGATGGGCATTGGCCGAATGCAGGCCACGAGTAATGAACAGGCCGCCTGAATAAGGGAAGTCCTCCCGGTCGGGCACACGCCGTACAATGTTGTCGGGGGTGATCATCTGGTGCATCAGGCTCCAGCTATGGGTATTCGTGCTTTGGGGGCCCGCCTGTGGGAAAAGTCCGGCGAGAAAAGGCCGTTTGCGGGGTACCCAGAAAAAGTCGAGCCGCGTGCCGTTGGTATAGCCCTGGTCGCTGCCCGGGTCAAACAGGTTCATAGCGTCATTGTCTTCGTATACCCGGATCAGGTACCGGTTCACGGGCGCCTCTTGTGCCTTGACCAGGGTGGCAGGCAGCAAGAGTTGCAAACCGATCCATAAACGCCAATAAATCCGCTTCATACTGATGTTGAATAAGTGCTTTATTTCCAGGCTGTCCGAAGGTACGTGACTGGTCGTTCCGTTACAACGGTTGATGAATGGAATTTGTTTTTCTGCCGTCGAAACTTCATAAACACGACATGAAAAAGGGGCCACCTGGTCAGGCAGCCCCCTTTACGGTGGTGTATATTTTTATTTCGATAGCGCCTCGAACTCCGCGTCGCTGAGCACGATATCACCGGCAGCCAGGTTTTCCTGCAGGTGGCCGATGGAACTGGTACCGGGTATCAGCAAGATGTTCTCTGCACGACGCAACAGCCACGCCAGGGCGATCTGGGCCGTGGTGGCATTGTGCACCCGGGCAATGTGGTTGATCTTGTCCGACAAGCTTTCCGGACCGGAAGCCAATGGATACCAGGGTATAAAGGCCATATTTCTTTTGATGGTGTAGTCCAGAATGGGCTCCCATTGGCGGTCGCCCAGGTTATACCGGTTTTGTACGGATACGATGGGAACGATCTTCTCCGCCCGCTCGATCTGTTCGATGCCTACTTCCGAGAGGCCCACATACCGGATCTTCCCGGCTTTCACGGCCTCCGCCACCGGCCCCAGGGTTTCTTCGACGGGTACGTTGGCATCGAACCGGTGCAACTGCCAGAGGTCGATGGTATCGACTTTTAGTCGTTTTAAACTGCCCTCGATATTGCTGCGGATGAACTCGGGGGTTCCTTTGGGGATCCATTGACCTGGGCCCGTTCTGTCGAAGCCGCCCTTCGTGGCGATCACCAGGCCTTTTTGATAGGGATGCAGGGCATCGGCGATCAATGACTCGTTGAGCTTCGGTCCATAAGCTTCCGCCGTATCGATGAAATTAACACCGCCGGCCACGGCAGCCTGCAATACCTTTTTGGCGTTTTCGCGGTTGTTGACCTCTCCCCAAACGCCGGTTCCGGTCAGCTGCATGGCGCCGTAACCCAATCTGTTTATGTTCAGTGTGCCACCCAGTTTCCAGGTAGTTGAAATTGTTTGTGTACTCATGATGAAATCGTTTTAGATGCTGTATACATAAAATTACAACCAGGGAGGCAGGGTGGTTCAGTCGATCGCTTGCGCAATTCAATGCATTTCTTGTAAGATTCAAATAGGCGGGTATGGTGTTGGGGCAGTCGCCATACGCTAAGGTCGTGTACGGCCGGCCATTCTGATCTGCTCCAGCAACGCCTGCAATGCCTTTACTGTAGCAGGATGGGTAGTGGCGAGGTTCGTTTGCTCGCGCGGATCATGGGTGAGGTCGTATAGTTGGGGAACTTCACTATAGCCCGATTCTATATCCACACCTTCCAGGATGGCTGGTCCTTTACGGGGTTCGATGTACTTCCAGTTATCTTGTACAAGGGCAAATGCACCGCCTTGCTCTACCAGCACAGAACGGGCTTTAGCAGACTTGCCGGTTAGCGCATCCCAGGCGTCGAAGCTGTCGGGAGCGTCTTCCTTGCCGAAGGATTGTTGGGTAAGCCGTGCCAGCGAATGCAGCAGGTCGACCTGGCAAACCAATGCATCGCTGACGCCGGGTTTGATATGACCGGGCCAATACATGATCCAGGGCACGCGGGTGCCGGCTTCGAAAGCGCTGTATTTGCCGCCGCGCAGGATGCCGGCTGGTGTATGTCCCTGTAGCTGGGTTACAGCGCCATCCTGGTAGCCATCATCCAGTACAGGTCCGTTGTCGCTGGTGAAAAGGATGATCGTATTTTTTTCAAGGCCAAGCTGAACGAGGTGCTGGCGCAGCTGCCCAACAGTCCAGTCGAGCTGCAAAATGGCATCCCCCCGCAACCCCAGTCCACTTTTACCTTTGAACATGGTGGCTGGCATGCGGGGCACATGTGGTTCGGTAAGGGCAAAGTACAGGAAGAAAGGATGCCGTTGGTTCGTGTCGATGAAGGCTTTGGCTTTCGCCAGAAAGGTTGTCGACAATTCTTCATCCGTCCAGCGGGCAGCTTTGCCGCCGCTCATATAGCCTATGCGGCCGATGCCGTTGACGATAGTCTGGTTATGTCCCTGACCGGGTGATGACAACAGTTTCAGCAGCTCAGGGTGTTCTTTTCCGGTAGGGTCTGTGCCAATCTTATTTTTATAGCTGACGTGTATGGGGTCGCTGCTGTCGAGCGCTACAACCCGTTGGTTGTCGAGGAACACAGTAGGTACACGGTCGGCGGTGGCCGGAAATATATAGGAGTAATCGAAACCTACTTCCAGTGGTCCGGGTTTCACAAGGTCATTCCAGTTTTTCTCTACTGTAGTTCCCAGGCCGAGATGCCATTTACCCACGATGCCCGTCTTGTATCCGGCCTTTTGCAGCATTGATGGAAGCGTGGTAGTACCGGGCTCTATGATCAGTGCTGCATCGCCCGGCAGGATGCCGGTGCCATTCCTGCGCCAGGGGTATTGCCCTGTCATCAGTGCATACCGGGAAGGTGTACAGGTGGCGGAAGTGGCATGGCCATTGGTGAGCCGCAATCCGTGGCGTGCCAGCTGGTCGATATGGGGCGTTTGGATCCTGGTGGCGCCATAACAACTCAGATCGCCGTAACCAAGATCATCGGTCATGATGATGATAATATTGGGCTTGTCGCGCGACTGCCCCAGCACCGTTGCCGTGCATAATACAAAGACCGTAAGGCAGGTGAATGAAAGTCGGATCATGACCAGGTAGTTTTGACTGATGAAACTACGATCTATGCTCCAGATCGTTGGTAGTATACTGCGATTAATTTGAGCAACCGGTTGTGCGGCGGCCAGCTTGCAGAAAGGGCTTATGAAGGCACCTAAGTGAAGTCGCAAACGGCCCGTCACAAGGTCAGAATGTCCCCCTGAAAATGTTGTGGGGTAATTCTACCTTGCAGCTACAAACACAGACTACCTTTTTATAACCTAAAACAACTTGTATGAAAAAGTTCTTCAAGATTGCCGGCATCATTCTTTTATCGCTGATCGTGCTGGTATTGATTGCCGGCCTCATGCTGCCGAAGAAAGTCGCACTAGAAAAAAGCATCACCATCAATGCGACAGGTGAGCAGGTATGGCAGCACGTCAATAACCTCGAGGCCTGCCATAAATGGAGTCCCTTTGTAGAAGAAGATCCCAATACGGTCGTTTCTTATTCGGGTCAATCGGGCACTGTCGGCTCTTCCTATGCCTGGAAAAGCGAGAAAGTAGGCGAGGGTACGCAAACCATTACCAAACTGGAGCCAGGACAGCGTGTTGATTCGCACCTGCACTTTATAAAACCCTTCGAAGGGGAAGCGGATACTTATATCAAACTGACCCCTGCCGGCAATGCCACCAATGTAACCTGGGGATTCGAATCGGAATATAAATACCCGATGAACGTCATGGGCAACCTGATGAAGGGAAGCCTGGGCGATATGTTCCAGAATGGATTGAACAACCTGAAGGAGCAATCGGAAAGCAATTAATTGGGATCAACGGGCTGGCACCTATGTTGCATCGGTAGGATAAATATCCGACCATGACAAACAATGTAACACCTGCCGGCAATCCGATCATTCGCCACCTGTATACCGCCGACCCTACGGTGATCAGCTTCCAGGGGAAACTTTATTGTTATACCGGGCATGATGAACCGCCCGCAGGTGTCGACGATTATGTGATGAAGGATTGGCATTGTTTTTCCTCGGCCAACCTCATCGATTGGGAAGATCATGGGGCCTTACTGAAGGCCACCGATTTTACCTGGTCCAGTGGCGATGCCTATGCTTCTAAGGTCATTGAATACAACAACCGGTTCTATTGGTTCGTGTCGGTAACGCACGCCACCATTCCAGGCAAAGCGATCGGGATCGCTGTGGCAGATCATCCGGCCGGACCTTTTGCCGACGCAAAAGGTTCGGCCCTGATCACCCAGGACATGATACCGGACCAGCACCTCGAAAAAGCCAACCTCGATCCCACCGTACTTATCGACGAGCAGGGTGCCCCCTATATCTACTGGGGCAACACGGTTTGTTATGCGGCACGACTCAGCGCCGACCTGCTATCCATCGATGGTCCCATACAGCGGGTGCCCTTACCCGGTTTTACCGAAGGGGCGCACCTGCACCACGCCAATGGCTGGTATTACTTATCGTATGGTTATGGTTATCCGGAGAAGGTGGCTTATGCCATGAGCCGCAACATCGATGGCCCCTGGGAATACAAAGGCATTCTCAATGAGATCGCTGGCAATTGTGCCACCAACAGGCCGGCGGTCATCGAATTCAAAGGGCAATCTTATTTCTTCTACCACAATGGCGCCTTGCCCGAAGGTGGCAGTCACCGCCGCTCCGTATGTGTGGATGACCTCTATTATTTTGAAGATGGAACGATGAAGCGCGTAGCCATGACGACCGAAGGGGTGCAGGAAGTGCTGTGAGTTGATCCGTCAGCTGCCTCACAAAGCAATTGACCGATGAAGATCAACCTGTTTGGCACGTGCAAATCAACTTGTCGGGCACGTGCAAGTCAACCTGTAGCTCCGCATCAAAACAACGACAACTGATCCGACTTCGGCTTCTGCGGGGGCTTGGCTTCCCCAAACACCGTATTACCGCTATACTTCCATGACTCGTCTCTTTCCTGTTGCACCAGGGCATCGAAGTTGTCATTGGGTACAAAATCTTTCTCGGCCCTTGCGGCAATCTCGTGTAGTTTCTGAATGGCTTCCGCCTTATCGCTGTTGCCGATCTTCGCTTTTTGTACGGCGGTTTGCAGGATGCTGATGGTCTCGTCGTACACGTTCACCGGTACGGGGAAGGGATGGCCATCTTTACCGCCATGCGCAAAAGAAAAGCGGGCCGGGTCACGGAACCGTGACGGTGTGCCGTGTATCACCTCGCTCACCAGCGTCAATGATTGTAGTGTGCGTGGGCCTACGCCTTGTAAAGCCAGCAACTCCTCGAAATTGTTGATCCCACGGTCATGGGCCACCCAGAGTACGGAGCCGAGTCTTTTCAGGTCTACGTCTTTAGCATGTACTTCGTGGTGGTTAGGCATGATAAGCCGCTGGAAGTCGCGCACCATTTGCATCGGGTCTTCACCGGTGATCTGTAGGATGCCCTGGCGGGTGGTGCCTGCTTCGTTGGCGGTGAGGTTGAGGATGTCGCCCTGGCTGATGCCGCAGACGCCGGTATGTGGTTCCTCTACGAAAGATTGCACATTGGCCGAATGCCAGTGATAGCGGCGGGCCGTTTTGCTGCCGGGATTCATGCCTTGCTGTACCACGGTCCACTGACCGGTATCGCTCACGATGAAGTTGTGGGTGTAGAGTTGAAAGCCGTCCTGAACGGCTGTGTTGTCGACCTTGGCGCTGAGCTTGCTGGCATGTACCAGTTCGTGGCCATCAAGGCCGGTACTTTCAGCGAGGCGGGCCAGTTCGGCTGGTGTTTCGGTAGAAAACTTTCCTTTACCGCCGCAAATGTAAATGCCCAAGGAAGCGCCGTGGGGATTGATGGCGCGTTTGAGGGCGCCCATCACGGAGGTGGTGATGCCGGAGCTATGCCAGTCCATGCCCATGACGGCGCCGAGGCTTTGGAACCAGAAAGGATCGGCGAGGCGGCGTAATACTTCTTCTTTGCCATAATCGGCCAGGATGGTTTCCGTGATCGCCAGTCCCAGCGAGGCCATTCTTTCCGCCAACCATTTTGGCACATATCCATAATGCAGGGGCAGGTCTGCAGAACCCGAACGTTTCATGCCGATAAAGGTACGGAAAATGGGGCAGGGGGCTGGTGTGCCCGTGGGCTGCATGCAGAGGGACCAACAACCCGGGAGGCATCAAACAAATAACAAAAAGCCTGATTTGTCTACGGTTTTTGTTGCCTGATAGCACGTATGGCAGACTATTCCTTTCGGTATCTTTAGGGCTCAAATTTCCCTTTCATGTGGCAAAAGTATATGTGTTGTATACTTTTATTGATCGTTCAGCTAACTGGCTCGTCCTGCAATAACAAGTTCAGCCATGGTCACAGTTATAGCCATATAAACCAGTACATTGCCTACGTATCGCCTACAGCTTGCCTACGCATTGCCTGGCTGCTCAATGAAAGCAGGCAATGTTTTCCCAGTGTTTAGGCAATGTGTAGGCATATAGCAGGCAATCAGCGTAAATCCAGGTAACGTACTGAAGCGCAAATGCTTACCCGTAAATATACGAAATTAATTGAATGAAAGATGTTTGAAGTCCGAAAAGATTGCCAGCGTCGCCAAAATGCTCCGTTTTACCGCTATCGGTTAGTTAATGCCTGATTCAGTTATAAATAGTTTGCGCCTATAGCCGTGGACGGGCAGCGAGGCGCGTGATAGCGCTGGCAATGCCCTGGCAGTCCACTGCCGGTTTTCTGTCACTGCACAGGTGAAAACTGGTATTTCAGAGCAGTGCCAGAACTGTGACAGAGCATTGCCAGAGCAGGGGCATTGTGATCGGCATGACTAAAATGCCCGTAAGCGGGCGTAAAATGACAAGTAAACCGTCGGCTACAGCTCTTTCACTGCCTTCCGACTGGTATCCCACTGGTAGGAGACTGGTATAAGACTGGTATGGAACTGGTATAACACTGGTACTGGCGCATTAGCATATACATACCATATCCGTAGGAGTGTACAAGCATCTCCCTGCGGGAAGGATAGGAGTGTGATAGCATCCGGCGGCGAGCCAAACAGGATTTTAAGTCTGCCGCGATAGCTGCCGAATGCGGCCTGGACTTAAGGCAGGCTTAGCCAGGATCGGCGCGTGTTACCGCAGCTTCGAGAACGGCAGCGGCTTCATGTACACCGATTCCAGCTTCTCGATGATCTTGCCGTCTTTTTCGGAGTTGTCGCGGGCAGAGATCCAGGCAGGGTCGGCCACAAAGGTCTTGAAGGAGTTCTTGCCCGCTTCTTCACTGGCATGCGCCAGCAGGTATACCAGCTTGGGTTGCGTGGTATCCTTTTCCACGGTCGTCCAATAGGCAATATTGGTCATGCCGTGTTTTTCAAACAGCTTGAGCGTATGGTCGCGGAAACGGGTGATGAGGGTGGGCAGCTTACCGGGGTTGCAGGTATAGGTTCGCAATTCGAAGGTGCGCTCGGGGCTCTTGACCGATGGCTGGATAACGGGCGATACATCGCTCACGGCCAGGAAGGTCGACACTACTTTGGCTACGATCTTGCCATTGGCTTCCGATTGTCCGGCCACCTGCTTCCATTCGGGATCGGCGCCGAAGGCTTTCCAGGAACTGTCGCGGGCTGCCCGTGAAGGATAGGCGAGTATGTAATACAGGGCACTATCCGCATTGTTGATGGGTAGCCAGTAGCCGATATTGGTCATGCCATGTTTTTCGAAGATGCGCGTGGTATGGTTGGTAAACCGTTGTACCAGGTCATTTAGCTTGCCAGGATGGCAATAGTATATGCGCAGTTCGAAACAGCGTTGGTCGGTTGTTTGTGCTGATACCGGCTGTAATGCGGCCAGGAAAATGAAGAGGAGGATGACAGGCAGGCGTTTCATGGAACGATTTTACGACCAAGCTATAATTTTTTACGAGTAGTGAAAAGTTTTTGTTGTCGGCCAGCGACCGGAAAGCCCAGTCTCCCTGCGCCAGAACCAACAGGGATGGGTTGAGCCCAATCGCCACCGTTAGCGATTGGATGGTTTGCGCCGGCCGGTTGAGCAGACTTTGCGACTGCGCCATTTTGTAGTAGGCCTCCCCGTTGCGGGGCGACAACCGGCAGATCTTCTCATAGCACAACAAGGCGCTTGCATGATCATTGAGGCTGATATAGCCTTCGGCCAGTTGGCTGAAATAGCCTACACTGGAAGGCCGCAGCCTCGTCAGCGCAGCATAATGGATCGTAGCTTCGGAATAGCGGCCCAGCCTGGTAAACAGGTCCGCTGCGCAGGCCAATACGTTCTCTGCTTTGGGGTCGTACGATAAGGCGTCCTGCAGGCAGTCGATGGCCAACTCATCTTGTTGCTGCTGCCGGTAGCAATCGGCCAGCGCGATCCAGGCTTCATGCATGCGGGGCGATATGGCCGTGGCCTCCCGGAAGCAACAGATGGCTTCGCGGAAGCGCTCGTTTTTCAGGTGCACAAGCCCTTTATTGTGCAAGGCCTTCACATCCTGCCGGTCGAAGGCCAGGGCGTTGTCGAAGCAGATGATGGCCGTTGCGTCGTCTTCCAGTACGAAATACAATTGGCCCAGCAAGTTCCAGATACCCGGATGGCTCGGGTGAACCTTGACCGCCTGGTGCAGGGTCTCCAGGGCGTCTGCGTAATCCTTGAATTGAAAGAATTCTTTGGCGAGAGATATTAGTACCTGGTCACTTTCCTGGAACTGCCGGGTGACCCGCCGGTAGGCCTCTTTCGCCTGGGTGGTATCCCTGTCGAGCAGACTGATATCGCCCAGGATGCGGTTCACGCAGGGATTGTCGGGATTGGCTTGCTGCGCCAGCGCGATCAGTTGTCGGGCGCTGTCGGGCTGGTTATTGCGCATGGCAATGATGCTGTAGTGCGACAAGGCTTCGGCATAATCGGGTTTGATGGCCAGCGTTTGCTGGTAGTAGCTGCGTGCCGTTTGGTGATCGCGCATCATCATATAGCAATTGCCGATGCCAAACAGGGCTGCGGCTTTGTGTTGGTAGTCTTTGATCTTTTGAAACAAGGCAATGGCCGATTTGTATTTTCCGCCCCAGTATTGCGCCGTACCACTCACCGAGTAGATCACGTAATCGATGGTTTCCATCCCGGCGCCGTTGCGAATGTCTTCCAGGCCATAGAAGTCGAAGATCTTGTATTCATGATCCAATAGGTCCTCTTCCATGTGCAGGCTCTTGCGATCGGTGCGGTAGTTGTAACAGATCTTGTCGGAAGGTTTTCCTTCACAAGCCGCGAGCGAATACGATCCATACACGATCTGGTTGGCACCCGTGATCTTCATCAGGCTGTCGGCCATTTCAGTGGTAAAGTTGCGCAGATCGATGGAGTCTATGAAGTAGCGTGTTTGAATAAGCACGGAATCCTGCAGGCGCATGGCTTCCAGGCGCTGACGGATCACATAACCGATATCATACGACATGCCCATGTATTCGCATTCCTTCCGGAAGGGGAGTATCAATACCTTGTTCCCTTTGACAGTTCGGTCAAAAGGGGGCGTGTTCCTGGTGATGGCGGGCGGTACCGCCATACGTGCCGTTTGAGCATTGACGATGGCGGTGATCCAGCAGCAGCACACCAGCAGCCCCAGGACGAAGTAGATGGATTTGTTCAGTTTTTTGATGCGCAGGCGTTCGCCGTTTTTGCCCGTCCAGGGTAAGGCGCGATAACGCATCAGTACGAGCACGGTGACCGTCAATACGCCGCATATCGCCGTGATATAGGCTGCCGAAGTAACGGTCAGCCAATCCGCAATCGATGACAGGCTACGGCTATTACTACCCACAAAGGCGATGAAGGCGAGTGCGAGGGTGACTACCCCCAGCGAGAATTGTAACCATGGCTTTTTCATACACGCAAAATGATGAGTTTGGGAGATGGGTGGGCACGGATCGACTGCCAGCCCTAAGGGGCTGCTGATTTGATTAGCGTGAATAAGTGCGGCAATGGAACGGGTACAGGAGAGAATGGCCGGGGAAGAAAGTCCGGCTGCTTAAAGATACACAAAATCCCAATCGCATTATTCCGGAATACCGTATGGCGAAAGGCTTGGAATGGGAGTGTAGGGAAGCGTTAAATAATTGAGTTACATTTGCGTAACGCGCCTAAACATAGTAAAATAGGTGGAGTGGGGAACTGAATAGAGCCCGCCCGAAATGCACGGGTCGGGTGGAAGTTTTCAACCAAATTATGATTTAGGTTGGAAAAAAGGAGGCTATATTCCTGTTTATCCGGATATATTTTAAGAAATTCGCAATTCTGTTTTAAATTCTAAAAAATGAGTAAGACGCCTGCTACGTTATTCGACAAAGTATGGGACTCCCATGTGGTCAGGAAAATTGAAGATGGACCTGATGTGTTTTTCATTGATCGTCACTTCATTCACGAGGTGACCAGCCCGGTTGCTTTTCTGGGTCTGGAGAGCCGCGGTCTGAAGGTGGTATTCCCCGAAAAGACTTTTGCCACCGCCGATCACAATACGCCCACCATCAACCAGCACCTGCCCGTTCAGGACCCGCTGTCGGCCAACCAGCTGAAAGCCCTGGAGTCCAACTCCGCCAAATACGGCATTTCGCACTGGGGGCTCGGTAATCCCAAAAACGGTATCGTACACGTAGTAGGACCAGAAAACGGCATCACCCTGCCAGGTATGACCATCGTGTGCGGTGACTCGCACACGTCCACCCACGGTGCTTTTGGCGCCATCGCCTTCGGTATCGGTACTTCCGAGGTGGAAATGGTACTGTCTTCTCAGTGTATCATGCAGCCCAAGCCCAAAAAGATGCGCCTCGTGGTCAATGGCAAATTGGGCAAAGGCATTACTCCCAAAGACGTAGTGCTGTACATCATCTCCAAACTGACGGCCGCCGGTGCTACCGGTTATTTCGTAGAGTTTGCCGGTGAGGTATTCGAGCAGATGACCATGGAAGGCCGTATGACGGTTTGTAACATGAGCATCGAAATGGGCGCCCGCGGTGGTATGATCGCTCCCGACGAAACGACTTTCAACTATATCAAAGGACGTGAGAAAGCGCCCAAAGGCGAAGCCTGGGACAAAGCCCTCGCTTACTGGAAAACCCTGAAGACCGATGAAGGCGCTACGTTCGATGTAGAGCACGTATACGATGCTGCCGACATCGAGCCGATGATCACTTATGGTACCAACCCCGGTATGGGCATGGGCATCACCAAGCATATCCCTACTGCTGCACAGGTAGGTGGCAGCAAAGCGAGCTACGACAAATCACTCGAGTACATGGGTTTCCATGAAGATGATGTCATGATCGGCAAGAAGGTGGATTATGTATTCATCGGTAGCTGTACCAACGGCCGCATCGAAGACTTCCGCGCTTTTGCCTCTGTGGTAAAAGGCCGTAAGAAAGCAGCCCATGTAACTGCCTGGATCGTTCCCGGTTCGCATATCGTAGAAGCGCAGATCAAAGAAGAAGGTATCCTGGATATCCTCACCGAAGCTGGCTTCCAGCTGCGTCAACCTGGTTGCTCGGCTTGTCTGGCGATGAACGACGACAAGATTCCCGCCGGTATGTACGCCGTGAGCACCAGCAACCGCAACTTTGAAGGCCGTCAGGGACCTGGCGCTCGTACCATGCTCGCCAGCCCGCTGGTAGCTGCTGCCGCCGCTGTGACCGGTGTGGTGACCGATCCCCGCGAGCTGATCTAAGTGATCGCTTATTATTCGCCAGCAGCTTGCTGCCGGCTTTGTGTCGAACTGTCAATAACAAATTCAATCAACGGGGTCCATGCTGCTTGCATAGCCCATAGCTTCTAATAACATGGCTTACGATAAATTTACCGTATTGAAAAGTTCCGCGGTGCCCATGCCGATCGAGAACGTAGATACCGACCAGATCATTCCCGCCCGTTTCTTAAAAGCCACCGAACGCAAAGGTTTTGGTGATAACCTCTTCCGCGACTGGCGCTTCAATGGCGACGATACGCCCAAACAAGACTTTGTACTCAACAATCCGATATACTCCGGCAAGATCCTCGTCGGCGGCCGTAACTTCGGTAGCGGTAGCAGCCGTGAACACGCTGCCTGGGCCATTTACGACTATGGTTTCCGCTGCGTGGTATCGAGCTTCTTTGCCGATATCTTCAAGAACAACTCACTCAATATTGGTATCCTGCCGGTGACTGTAAGCCCCGCCTTCCTGGATAAGATCTTTACGGCTATCGAGAAAGATCCCAATACTGAACTCGAAGTAAACCTGCCCGAGCAGTCGATCACGATCCTGGCTACCGGCGATAAGGAGTCATTCGATATCAATGGCTATAAAAAGCACAACATGATGAATGGTTTCGATGATATCGACTACCTGCAGTCATTGAAAAGCGAGATCACCGCTTTTGCTGCCAACAGTCCCTACTAACAAACAGCCACTAACGATTTATGTCTTCCGCCCAGCGTTACATTGAAATAATGGATACGACACTCCGCGATGGTGAACAAACCAGCGGAGTTTCGTTTTCTGCTTCCGAAAAGCTAACCATTGCCCAGCTCCTGTTGACAGAAGTAAAGGTCGATCGCATTGAAATAGCTTCCGCCCGTGTGTCTGAAGGTGAATTTGCGGCTGTAAAGGCCATCACCAAATGGGCCAAGGCCAATGGATTGCTGCATAAAGTAGAGGTGCTCACCTTTGTCGATGGCGATGTGTCTGTACAATGGATGCAGAAAGCCGGCGCCAAAGTGATGAACCTCCTCACCAAGGGGTCGCTCAACCACCTCACACACCAGCTCAAGAAAAAGCCCGAACAACATTTTGCAGAGATCGCTGCGGTGATCTCACTGGCTCGTAAGAAAGGACTGGAGTGCAATGTGTACCTGGAAGACTGGAGTAATGGCATGCGGCATTCCCCCGAGTATGTATTTCAGTACCTCGACTTCCTGCAGACGCAACCGGTAAAGCGGGTCATGCTGCCCGATACGCTGGGCGTGCTGATCCCCTCGGAAGTATATGAGTTTGTTTCGCAGATCGTACAACGCTATCCCAAGCTGCATTTCGATTTTCACGCGCACAACGATTATGACCTCGGTACTGCCAACGTGCTGGAAGGCATCAAGGCCGGTGCGCACGGTATTCACCTTACCATTAACGGCATGGGTGAAAGGGCCGGTAATGCACCGCTCGCCAGTACCATCGCCGTATTAAACGACTTCATGCCCGGGGTGAAGACGAGTGTAGCCGAGAATTCGCTGTACATGATCAGCAAACTGGTAGAATCTTTCTCCGGTTTCCGCGTACCGGTTAACAAGCCGGTGGTGGGGGAGAATGTCTTTACACAAACGGCCGGGATCCATGCGGATGGCGATAAGAAGAATAAACTGTATTTCAGCGACCTGATGCCCGAGCGTTTCGGTCGTCAACGCAAATATGCCCTCGGTAAAACCAGTGGCAAAGCCAATATCGAAAACAACCTGGCGCAGCTGGGTATTCAACTGGCCGATGCTGACCTGAAGATGGTGACGCAGCGCATCATCGAGCTGGGCGATCGCAAGGAAGTGGTGACACAGGCCGACCTGCCGTACATCATTTCCGACGTGCTCAACAGCAAGGCGATCGAAGACAAAGTGAGTGTCGAGAACTATGTTTTGACGCACTCCAAGAACCTGAACCCTTCGGCCACGGTGAAGATCAATATTGAGGGGGAACTGTATGAAGAGCATGCGCAGGGTGATGGCCAGTATGATGCTTTCATGAATGCCCTCAAAAAGATCTATAAAAAGCTGAAACGGGAACTGCCGTTGCTGACGGATTATACGGTGCGCATTCCACCCGGTGGTAAAACGGACGCCTTGTGCGAAACCCTGATCACCTGGCGCCACAACGACAAGGAGTTCATCACCCGCGGTCTCGACAGCGACCAGACGGTGTCGGCGATCAAGGCAACGCAGAAGATGCTCAACCAGATCTGATGACGTTGCGCTGACAACAGGGTTGACCATAATCCTGTACCTTGCGGCTCCAAGATTATTTTATCCAAGAATTTACAACATAACTAAACCTCATGGCTCAAAAGCACATTCTAATCGTACCCGGTGATGGTATCGGACAGGAAGTAACAGCAGTTGGTAAACAAGTGCTGGACAAGATCGCAGCAAAGTTTGGACATACTTTTACGTACGACGAAGCCCTGATCGGTCACGTAGCGATCGAGGCTACCGGCAACCCTTTGCCCGATGAGTCACTGGAGAAGATGAGGAAGTCTGATGCTGTGCTGTTTGGCGCGGTGGGCCATCCCAAATACGACAACGACCCTTCGGCCAAGGTACGTCCTGAGCAGGGATTGTTGAAGATGCGCAAGGAGCTGGGCCTGTACGCCAACCTGCGTCCCATCAAATTATTCGATGAGTTGCTCGGTGCTTCCAGCATCAAGCCAGAAATACTGAAAGGTGCCGATATCCTGTTCTTCCGCGAACTGACCGGCGATATCTATTTCGGCGAAAAAGGCCGCAAGAACGATGGTGGTACCGCATATGATATTGCCGAGTACAGCCGTTTCGAAGTAGAGCGCATTGCGCGCAAAGCATTCGATGCTGCCCGTACCCGTCGCAAAAAGTTGTGCAGTGTTGATAAAGCCAACGTACTCGAAACAAGCCGTCTCTGGAGAGAAGTGGTACTGCAGGTGGCGAAAGAATATCCCGATGTGGAACTGGAGCACCAGTTTGTGGATGCAGCGGCGATGATGTTGATCAAAGATCCCCGCCGTTTCGACGTGGTCGTGACGGCCAACCTGTTTGGTGATATCCTGACCGACGAAGCGTCTCAGATCGCTGGTTCGATGGGTATGCTGGCTTCCGCTTCTGTAGGCGATGGTACCGGTGTTTATGAGCCGATCCATGGTTCCGCACACGATATCACTGGCAAAGGCGTAGCCAACCCACTAGCGTCGATCCTGTCTGCTGCCTTGCTGCTGGACATCTCCTTCGGTATGAAGGAAGAGTCGGAGCTGGTGATCACCGCCGTCGACAAGGTATTGAAAGCCGGCTTCCGCACGCGCGATATCGCCGATGCAACCACACCTGCTGATAAGATCCTCGGTACCGAGGCGATGGGTGTGGAAGTATTGAAGTATTTGTAATCGAATGAGCTTACATAAACAAATGGGCATCCCGCGTGGGATGCCCATTTGTTTATGTACCGTGTTGCCCGGGAAATGGTCCTTTCATCGATGCAGCTGTTAAGGCAGCAGCGACAAGTTTGTGGATAGGGCTGGGGCAGTTGCCTTCTTGCCGGCACACCCTGTTTTTCTGCTTTGACCAACTAACATGCTACGCTGTTTTACATAAGGTGAAGCGATGCTTTCGACGGCGGTCGCCCAGGCATGGTTGTTGGGTGCGTTCGCGGAAGGGGGCAGCGATAAACGCGCCACCTCACTCGTATCGTACAGGCATTCCTGCAGTTCACCGTCGATCATCGTGAAGGAGAGTACGGTCCACGGCACTGTTCTTACGGCAGAGATGGCAGTTGCCTGTTGCCGCAGGTCGCTCGTGGTAAGGCCCGGGCAACTGCTGGCGCCACTGATGTCAAATACGAGACCAATATTGGTACTGCCTGGCTCATACGCGGCATCGGGGAAATACGACGAGAAACTACCGGTAACGAAGACAGGGCTGACCCCTGCTGTTTCTATCAGGCACATGGCAGACTCTGCAAAGACATAAAAGGTATAATCGCCATTGATGCTGGCTGGTAATGAATCGCTGAGCGAGAGGCCAACGTAGTTGCCGTTAAGATAAATCCTTTTGGCGGGACAAGGATCCATTTGCCCCTGGGCCAGACTGTTGACGGGGCATGCGCATGCAAGGCTCCCGAGCAGGGAAACCCATAGAAACATTCTTTTCATTGGTGCGTGTTTTGATGATTGGTTTGATTGGTGTCACTGGTTCCCTGTAGTCTCTATAGTCTGGAGATGGCATGGTTGGTTAGGTCATGATAACGGGTTTGGTGAGTGAATTATAGATAACGGTATGTTAGCTGCCGGGACGTTTGCTTTATAGGTTCATCGGGGGCATAATAACTTCGTAGGGACATTCCTTGATGTCGACGCCTTCAATCCGTGATTGCTCTATGGCTATTTTTAGTCGTTCGGAGATGATGACGTCTGCAAATAGACCAAAGAGCGGAATGAGATCGTAGTATTGGTTGATGGTGATAGAGCTGAGATGCATTCTCAACCTTTGTTGCATCCGCAAAGCATGCTGCCTGTTGTGTATTTCCTCTGCTGAGTGGAATCTTTCTTGCAGCGGTCCTTTATCGGTTTCTGTATCGACGTCTGTTACATTAAAGGTTAACGCATCGATTTGGACGGTCGATTCGATAGCTGTCCACAATAGGTTAAAGATAGAGTAGTCGAGCTTGTTTCCCTTGTAAAGTAGTTTTGCCGGATAAAAACGATGTGGCTGTGCAATGATGAATTGTTCAAGAATTAATTTGAAATGATCTGAGATTAACCATCCTCCTGGTTGGTCGCCTCCACTGAAGGAGAATATGTCGAGCAGTATCCATTCCCAGGTTGTTGGGTCGTCGTGGAATTGCCTGATCAGCGAGAAGTGATCAAAGAGCGGGGCGTTGTCAATCAACTCCTGGTCGTTCATCCTGGTGAAATATTCTTGCGATACCCGTACAGTTCGCATGTTTGCTGTAGGAATGACTTCTTCCCCGAAGTCAACGATCGATTGATGTCTAAGCGTATAAAACATATGGGTCAAATAGGTTCTTCAAATAGAAATGGTGGGTTGATTGTGGTAATGTAAAGGATGCCATTGGAACTTCCCAGTAAAGTCCTTCCGACTGATAATAGCCATCGGTTCTTATGGGTATATGGTTTTCCGGTAATGCCCGGTGCTGCCTGACCGCCGGCACCGGAAAGAGTAAGTGAAAGGGATGGCCCCGATCCATCAATAATTCGTGGTCGTTGATGATGGTGCACCCATACTCAAAAGTGCTTTGCATCGGGTTGTAATAGAATTGGAAAATTATGCGGTCCGGCAAGCCCGGCGACAAGGTGTAGGAACCACGTTCGTAATCGATTTTTTCCTGTGGCAAACCTTGTAAGTTGGGGGACTGGCCCTGCATATCCCCGATTTTCCGCGCCTGCGACGATAGCGAGGATAAGTAAAGCAGAAAATCCCAATCGGGGTCGTGTGAGGTGGTACGAAAATAAGTACCGTCCTCTTCGAGCTTCAGGTATTCATAAGCGTATCCTTTTATCAGGCAGCCTGACAATTGCTTTTCAAAATAAACGCCGGGGGTGCGATAAAAGCCTTCGGTATTGATGGTCATGGCGTGTTTTGTTGTTCGAATACATGCAAGTCGCCAGCATTGTCCATGACGAATAGCTTGTTTTGATAGAGCTGGATCTGAGCTTCATCTACAGGGATTAGCGTATTTCTACTTTTAAATTTGAACTTGTGAAGCCATTCGATACGCGCAGTTTCAATGTCGAAGACACCTATATGGTTTGTGCCAGCGATAAAATACAGCTTGTTGCCATAGATCTTTGCTTTTCTCATGAAGACAGTTTCCCCGGCTAGTTGTTGTAGAGATTGCGTGAAATCTATTTTTCTAATCACTTTGTTTTGCTCGATATTGATTTCTATAAAAGTTTCAAATCCAACCCCTAAAAATCGTGGACTGCCTGGAGCATATTGTAACATATCCGTTGTTACATTGGTGTTGTTGAACTGCTGCCTAAGTTTACCTGTTTCAGCATCGTTCAGTAGAAAACTTCCATTGTTTAAGGTGATCGCTACAAGTTGGCCATATTGCCCAGCGAACGCTGAGAATTGGGCAGGTGCTGCCGTCGAAAAGCTGAATTCCCATTGCTTACCCTGGTCACCAATGCTGAGTGCGTAGCATTTTTCATATGAATCCAGCAAGATCCAGTTTTTTTGAACAAGCTGGTTGAAGTAACTATATGGGCGGTATGGCCATTGCTCCGCCAAAGTCAGGTCCCTGTTTAATAAACCAAAGGAGATTTTGCCATTGTCGATGATCGCAGTACCCAGATATTCGTCGTTGACAAGAAAGAATCCCTGGTTTACGCCGCTTAGAATTTGTTGCCAGGACTGAAAGTCGAATATGGAATATTTGCCGGCCCAGTCTGTAATGATGATCTTGTTGTCAAAAAGCAGGTGGTCGAGTGGCTGGTCGTTTCCATATCTGTATGATTGATCATCTAGTAGTTTCACGCCTCTCGTGTCCCGGATCAATACGCTGCCATCGGGAAGAATGCCAAATCCATAGGCGGCAGGGCTAGGGATTCTTGTTAAGAATTTATACATAATGGATTTTTGGAAACATTGGTTGGTCTGGTGCTGCGATTGTGGTGATTGGGTGGCCTAGCCGATAAAAGAATGATCCAGTTTGGACCATTGCTCCCTGAATTCGTTGATGTCAAGTTCTACCTGCCAGAGAAGGTGAATATAATGGGTAGGCTGCCATGCTCTCTTTCGTACTGGTGGTAATGAGTCTTCTTACAATTTGTACAGGTAAAACGGATTGAAAAGCCTTTATTGCCACCAAGCAAAAAGCTGGCACTGCCGTCGTCATTTCAATGTCGACATCTTTATAGTAGTCGATAGAGGATGCGTAGTATCTGATAAATCTTACTTCGGCGATCTTATTCAGTTGCATATTGGTCGGTTTGGGCTTGTAGGGGTGGGTACGGGTCACCGTAATATAATTATTTGCCGCGAATACAGCAAACAGACCGTATACGGACTTATGTGCTGTGATTTTCAGCACAATCCCTTGCCTGTTACCGGTTTTTTGCTAGGTTTGGGCCATGCCCGACAATTTTATGGCCCAGTTGGAGTATTTCGCCAGCATCATTCCGCTCACGTACGTGGCGTTGTTTCACGTCATCAATCCGATCGGCTCGGGGGTGTTGTTTTACAATATTACGCCCGGCGCGGATGGTAAGGAACGTCGCCTGATGGCCCGTAAAGTGGCCATCAATGCCTGCATCATGCTTGTTGTGATCCTGTTGGGGGGTATCTATATCCTGAAATTGTTTGGTATCACCGTGCCGATCGTGAAGATCTGCGGTGGTTTGGTCATCCTGGCTATGGGCTGGCGCTCACTGACAAAAGATGAAGACGCCAACGACAGCGACGAAAAAGTAAAGATGGCCAACAGCATGCGTGGCTTTGAAGCCTATAAGAGCAAGTTGTTCTATCCATTTACCTTTCCCTTTACCGTGGGGCCTGGTACCATCTCCGTAGCCCTCACCATCAGTGCCGAATCGCTCGTGCACCGGGGCAACAGTGCCAATAGCATGCTGCAGTTTGCCGGGGCGATCACGGCCATCATCCTGATCGCTTTCACCGTGTATATCTGTTACGGCAGTACCGACTTTGTATTGGGCAGGCTCACCCTTCAGATGCGCAAGGTGATCATGAAGATCTTCTCATTCATCCTGCTTTGTATCGGCGGTCAGATCCTGTTTGGTGGCGTAGAAGATTTTATCAAACAAGTGAGCAATAACCTGAAAGGCTAGGCTATGCAAGCATCGAATGAGCGTATTTCCGTAGACAGGCTGAAGGCCATCATTGGCGGATCCATCGGTAATCTTGTGGAATGGTATGACTGGTACGCCTATGCCGCCTTTGCCCTGTATTTTTCCGGATCTTTCTTCCCCACCGGCAATGCCACGGCGCAGTTGTTGAATACGGCCGGGGTCTTCGCGCTCGGCTTTCTGATGCGGCCCATCGGTGGTTGGTTGTTTGGCTGGCTGGCCGACAAACGTGGCCGCAAGATCTCCATGACCTGGTCGGTGTTGCTGATGTCGCTGGGATCGCTGATGATCGCCTGTACACCCACTTTTCACGCGATTGGTATCCTGGCGCCGGTGATCCTGTTGGTGGCGCGATTGCTGCAAGGCCTTAGCGTGGGTGGCGAATACGGTGTGTCGGCCACCTACCTGAGCGAGATGGCTACCCGCAATCGCCGCGGCTTTTATTCCAGCTTTCAATACGTAACGCTGATCGGCGGTCAGCTGATCGCCCTGGGTATACAACTCATACTGCAACGCCTCCTGACGACAGACCAACTACACGATTGGGGCTGGCGTATTCCTTTTGTGATCGGCGCCATCTTATCGGTGGTAGCACTCTACCTGCGCAGCAGTTTGCAGGAGACACCTTCTTTCCAGCAACAAGGTGCAAAGGCCGATGTGAAAAAAGGTTCGGTCAAAGAGTTGTTGAAGCATCCGAAAGCCATCCTGACGGTGGTGGGGCTAACGCTTGGCGGCACCCTGGCCTTTTATACCTATACCACCTATATGCAAAAGTTCCTGGTGAATACGGTACACCTGAGCAAGGAACAAAGTACGATGCTGTCCTTTATCTCCCTATTGTTGTTTGCTGCCCTGCAACCCCTGTTTGGCAGCCTGAGTGACCGCATTGGCCGCCGCCCGTTGCTCATGGGCTTCGGGATATTGGGCGTAGGGTGTACGGTGCCGTTGCTGACGGCATTGAGCCATACGACATCGCTGTTCACCGCCTTCCTGCTACTGATGGCGGCGTTGATCATCGTCAGCGGCTATACCAGCATCAATGCAGTGGTAAAAGCAGAGTTGTTTCCAGCCGAGGTGCGGGCGCTGGGCGTGGGTTTGCCCTATGCCCTTACGGTAGCCATCTTTGGTGGCAGCGCCGAATATGTGGCGTTGTGGCTGAAGAATGGCGGTCATGAATCGTGGTTCTATTGGTACATCACGGTTTGTATCGGCATTTCGTTGCTGGTGTATGTGACGATGAAGGATACGAAGCATACTTCGAAGATATAGGCATCAAGGCACCGAGGCAACAAGGCAGCGAGGGAATACAGCAAGTGTTAGGGTACCGCGTAATGATGGATGCAAGTGTTGCTCTTAACATAAAGTTCATACTGTGTAGTGGTGATCCTGTGGCAGAACCTGTACTTTCGCGCCCGGTTAACGAACTGTTACCTGATCTGCCACCTGACCTATTTTTGATATGAAACAAACGCTCCTGGCTGCTGCTTTCCTGGCAGCACAATGGCCGCTGCAAGCCCAACAGGCACAGCAGGCTACTCCCGATCAACACGTGATCCTCATCAGTATCGATGGTCTTCGTCCAGAATTCTATAAGGACCCTTCCTGGAACATGGTGCACCTGCGCCAGGCCATGGCCGAGGGATCTTACGCCGATGGGGTGGATGGTGTATTCCCGACGGTTACCTATCCTTCGCATACGACGATGATCTCCGGTGTAAAACCCTTGAAGCATGGTATCTATTATAACGTGCCTTCAGAGCCCTTGGGTGTTACCGGCAACTGGATCTGGCAATACGAAAATATCAAGGTGCCTACGGTATTCAGCGTCGCAAAAGCGAAAGGACTGAAGACAGCCTCTGTTTTCTGGCCTGTATCGGTAGGCGGCCCTGCTACCTATAACATTCCCGAATACTGGTACCTGCCTGCGAAGAAAGGAGCCGAGCGTGTGATGACGAAGGCTTTGCAGGAACATGCCAACCCGCCGGGCTTGTACGAAGAGCTGGAAAAAAACGCCGTGGGTAAACTAGAAGAGATCGACTTTAACGGTGATTACCTGGGCATCGATGAAAACCTGGCCCGCATGAGCGGCTACCTGATCCGTACCTATAAACCTTCCCTGTTGGCCGTGCACCTCGTCACGGTCGACCACTTCGAACATGAGCAGGGCCGTGATGGCGATAAAGTCCGTGCAGCCATTGCCGGTGTAGACCGCGCCATCAAAACCATTCGGGAAGCGGTGCAAAAAGCCGGTATTGAAAAGAATACCACTTTCATCGTTACTGGCGATCACGGTTTTGTTGACATCTATGCAGCGCTGGCTCCGAATGTATTGCTGGCACAGGCCGGCTTGTATGATCCGAAGAAACCCGAGAACTGGAAGGCTTATTTTCATCCGTCTGGTGGTGGCGCCTTTCTGCAACTGAAAGACAAGAACGACAAACAAACAAAAGATAAGGTATTGCAGCTGCTTAACGCGTTACCGGCTGCTCAACGAAATGCGTTCCTCATCAAGTCGCGTGAAGAGCTGGATGCAGTAGGTGCCGATGCTACCGCTGCTTTTGCGCTGGCTGGTCAGCAGGGATATACCTTCAGTGGTGCTGCTGCCGGCGAATTCGTTCGCGCTGGCAAGGGCGGTACACACGGTTTCTTCCCCGACTTCAAAGAAATACAAACCGGTTTTGTCGTATTCGGTAAGAACGTTAAAAAGGGTGCTGTCATACCACGTATGGGACTGGTGGATATAGCGCCACTCATCAGCAAGCTGCTGAACCTCGAAATGCCGGCCGGCGACGGTCTGTTGCTGAACGGGGTGCTGACCAAGTAGTTTTTGTGAACGATATATAAGAAGAAGACAGGCTGCTCCGCAAGGGCAGCCTTTTTTGTGCAACGAATGCTGGCCACTACGCGCGCCGGAGTTCTTCCTTGGCCTGGCCGATCCACTGGCGGTTGAGGCTTCTTTCGCGTGGGCTCAGGTGACCTGCTTCGTCGATCAGGGCCTTCAACACGTCCCGGGCTTCCTGTGCACGACCTGCCCGTTGCAGGAATTGGGCATATTCGTACCTGGCCTCGAAATAAGAGAAACGAACATTCATGCCTTTGAATTCCTGGTCGGCCAGCTGGCTGTTGCCGGTATGTTCCAGCGCAATGGCATAGAGTATATGTGTTTTGGAGCGGGCAAAGGAGGGCGTTTTATACAGCTTCTTTGCCAGGGGAATGACCTTTTCGTACTGCTTTTGGAGCGAGTAAGCGATGATGAGCTGTTTCAACAGGTCTTCGTTTTCTGTAAAGGCGCCCGTATAGCTGCCTTCGTACAAGTCCAATGCTCTACTGGTTTCCCCGGTAGCGAGATAGGCATCGGCGAGTGCCATGCGGTTGTTGAATGTATCGGAAAAACGAAGGTTCTCCTCGAGTTTACGAACAGTGCCAGTAGGGTTCAGGATAGAGCCCAGGTTGGCCTGTACCTGTTGCACATCCCGCCGGCTGAACATTTCCGTGAAAATATAAGCGATGCCGCCGATCAGGGGAAGAAACACGATGATCCAGATCCATTTTTGCTGGTTGCCTTTGCGGATGCAATGGATAACACAAATAACCTGTATGGCTCCGGTGATGTAGTAAAAGTTGGTGTCGAAGAAAGGGAACATGGTTTGGGTTGTAGGGTCGGGGCCAAAAATATACATCAGACGTGAATGATCAAATAGTAGTTGCCCACAATAGGCTGATAATTCCTGGCGGGTACTTCCTTTGCGCCCACCAGTCTGCCCAGTATCAGGCGGCTACGACGATTCATCAGTCCCTGGCTGATATTAATTGTATATTTATTAAAACTTTTTGTCATGGAAAGTGCAGCCAGTCCATCCTGTTGGGCAATCGTCGCAATGACGTTCGTATCGATGCTGAGCAATGATCGTGCTCATGGGCAACCAGCGGTTGCTGTAGCGCCCGTCGCTCGTGATACGGTGGTGGTGGACCAGCAAGGACACCACTACGCAGTAAAAACGATGCAGGATGGGCTACAATGGATGACCGTCAACCTGCAAACGGTATTGCCGGGTTCTTTTTGTTACGACGATGCAGCAGCGCAGTGTGCCCGTTACGGACGATTGTATACGTGGAAGGAGGCAGGAGCCGGATGTGCTTTACTGGGATCAGATTGGCGATTGCCTACCGCGGCCGAGTGGCAGCGCCTGACCTTGTTGCAGGGACGTTTCAGCGGTGATACGATGGCGGCGCGTAGGCTGGCCTTTCAGCAACTGATGACAGGTGGTGCCGCTGGTTTTGAGGCAGTACTGGGTGGAGGCCGAGCGCCGGAAGGCGGTTATGCGCGGGGGGAGGCCCATGGCTTCTACTGGACATCTACTTCCCTGGATAGCTCGATGGCTTATTATGGCAATTTCGCGAAAGGATCGAAAGCATTATACCTGCAAACGGACGGCGAAAAGGAAGAGGCTTTATCGGTGCGTTGTGTGCGAGGGAAATAATTCATATACTACCTTCGCTATACATTTCATCGTTACACTTATACATGGTTTACCAGGAATTTCAGCCCGATAGCCGCCTTGCCGGTTTTGTCAGCAACTACTGGTGGTTTGAGAATACTACACCACAACCACTTGATTTTACCATCCTGCCCGACGGCTGCTTTGACCTGATCTTTCACCTGAAGGCTGGTAAGATTATCGAGGCGTCGCTGACAGGATTGTGGACCAGGCCGGTCGATGTTACCATCGAGCCCGGCAGCCAGTCCTTTGCGATCCGCTTCCGTTTGCTGGCCGTGGACTATCTTTTCCGTCAATCCATCGCTGCTATTTGTGATGGTGAGCGATCCGTAGCCACGGACTACTGGGAGGCCCACCAGGTAGATATGACCAACCAGCCGGCGGCTGTCGCCCATTTTGACCAGGTAATGGTTGCCATCCTGGCGGGCGGTAAGCCAGTGGACGCAAAAAAGCAGCAATTGTTTGATCTGTTGCATCAAACTGGGGGTGAGCAAACCATCGATTGGTACGCGTGTCAGGTATTTTGGTCGGCCCGGCAGATCAATCGGTACTGCAATGAACGTTTTGGGATCTCGCTCAAACAATACTGTACCATTCTCAAGCTCTTCGCTTCTTTCCGGCAGATCAGGAAAGGACAACTGTATCCCGCCGGCAACTTCTTCGATCAGTCACATTTTATCAAATACGTCAGGAAACTTACCGGCTGCAGCCCCCTGGAATTGTACCAGAATAAAAACGACCGTTTTTTACAATTGAAGATCCTGCCTGCCGAGTAGCTTTGTGGTTACAATCACCGACTATGCGCATCAACAATATCACACTTCTCGTGAATGACTTCGACAGAGCTTATGCTTTTTACCATGACATCCTCGAACTGACCTGTACCTGGGGGAAACCAGGAGAGAATTTTGCCAGTTTCAGCCTGGGAGATGGAGCGGGAATCGCCATTTTCAAAGCCGAACTGATGGCAATGGCCCTTCCCGGTTATCAAGCCAAACAGGCTGGTGCGCAAGGGGATAGTACGATGATCCTGGTACAGGTGGACAATGTGCAGGATGCCTACACCAAGCTGTCACAGAAAGGCGTGGTGTTTATCGATACCCCGCAGGATATGGCTGCCTGGGGCATCCGGGTGGTGCATTTCCGGGATACCGAAAACAATCTCTTTGAACTGTATTCGGAATTGCCCAAAGAACAATGGTCGGAGGGATTGCAGGAAAATGCCAAACAATACACGGCAGAGTAGGCCAAACAAGTAGGCTATTGACCCACTGCCTGCCAATCCAGCTATTTATACTTCCGGTAGTACAGGAATACGGTGGCTTCTATGGCGCCCCATTTGCCTTTTTCCCATTTGGGAATATCCAGGTAGTCGTAGGTGTCTTTTTTACTGTATATCGTAAACGTGTAGTGCTTATTGTCTGCCGCAACACTGCGGTTGTTGACATACAGTACGGTAAACGTACCGGGAGCTGCCAGCCGTGATAACTGTTTGCGCACCGTGTCGGTGGCTATTCTGATCCTGGGATCGGTGGTGAGGCGTGGTACTCTCAGGGTGAATTGTCCTTCGTGCCGTACTTTGTTGAGTTTTGAATACAGCAGGTTGCGATCGAGTTGTTGCTTTTTCAGGAATTGCTCGGCTTCTTCATTGGTCTTGAAGGTGGCGGTGACCTCTTTCACCCGTAAAGGGTTTTGTTTGGCGAGCTTCCTGATCTTTTTGACATCGTACGCATAGCTGCGTCCTTCATACAGGGTACAACCACGGACCATGTCGAAGGTCCAGGATTTTACCTCGTTGTTGTTCTGCGACAAGGTGACAATATAATAATCCCGTGGCATTTGTGGGTCCTGTTCAGCTCCCGCTGTAAAACTGACGATCAGTTCCTTGATATCGTCGGGATTATCGATGATGAAATCCATTTTGTCGCTGTAGGGGTCGGTCTTGTAATAACCGATCAGCTTTGATTTGTAGTTGATCGTCGAGGTGTCGAACAACACATATTGCTGGGCCTGGGCACCGAATGGTAGTAAAAGTAGTAGGTAGAGGTAAAATTTGTTCATAGCACGATGTGGCGATTGCCATTGTGGTTAAAGGTAAGATTTCAATTGAACAGTTTGTAGCGTTTGAATGTCTTTCCCTGCCGGCGTAGCCAGGCATGGTAACAGGAAGGTATATCGCACTCCGGTTTGGGCAGGAGCGAAGAGATGATGATCCGGTCCAGTTGGGAGACCAATCCCAGTGCCAGGCAGATGCGGAACAGTACAACAGGCTGTTGACCGGCAAAGAAACTGGTGAAGGTGACGAGGAGAAAGAGTCCCCAGGTTTTGGAGGTCCAGTTGTGTGCGCAACCACTTTTCCGGAACTTGACGAAGTTGATGAGGTCGGAGATGGGCTCCAATACAAAAAGGGCGACGATCCAGTAAATATGTTCTTTCATCAGCTGGCCATTGAGTATCCACACGCAAACGCCTGCTGCCAGCCAGAACACAATATCGACATTGCCATCCCATTTGCGTAACCGGTTGTCCGCAACGCCCAGGTTGCGGGCGATGATGCCGTCAAATATATCGGACAGCAAGCCAGCCCAAAGGCAAGCTACCAGGAACCAGCCGCTCTGGTGGGTTTGTACAGTCCATAGCAGCATGACGGGGGCCAACAGGAGGCGGAACAGGATCAGCGCAAAGGGAATGGAGCGTTTTATTTTTTCCACGGTGATTTGATTGATAAGAGTATGATAAGTCCAGTGATGAAAAATATACTGAGGGTGGCTACACTGGCGCGCATGGAGCCGGTCAGCCATTCGATCCATCCAAATAAAAAAGTGCCGGCCACCACACCTACCTTATCCAGCACATCGTATACGCTGAACCAGGTGGCATATTCATGTTGCTCTCCCTGTATGAGGGTCGCAAAGGCAGAACGGGATAAGGCCTGTGTGCCGCCCATTACGAGGCCCACCAGGCTGGCCATGCCATAGAACTGTGTGAGGTTTTGTACCGAGTAACCAATACCACAGATCACCACCCACAGGATTAGTGCAATTCTTACCGCCATGATGTTATTGTACCTGTTGGCTACCTCTACAAACAGCCAGGAGCCGGCAATGGCGAGCACCTGCAAGGCCAGTATGACACCGATCAGGTGTTCGGTGGTGAGGTGCAGGGTCTTGGTGGCAAATACACTTGACATGCCCATGATGGTGGTCACCCCCATATTGTAAAAGAAAAAGGCCAGGAGGAACAGCCCGATGATGCGGTGCCCACGTGCCTGCCGGAAGGCTGTGCCGATGCGGACATAAGATTGTGCGATGATGGTGCGGGTGATCGGTTGGGTGTTGCTATCGGGTGGAAGTCCCTTGAAGGCGTACGCCGCAAACAGCCACCACCAGCCCCCGATCAACACAAAGGTGATCCGTACCGGTAGTGCCGACGCTATGCTGTCGCGGGGGAAGCCAAGTGGTTCGGCAAACCGGATCAGCACGAGGCAAAGGATGAGTGCGAGCAGGCCTCCCAGGTAACCCCAGGCGAATCCTTTGGCGCTTACGCTGTCGTAGTCGGCGGGTGCAGCGATCTCTGGCAGATAAGCGTTGTAAAATACTACACCCAGGCTATAGCAGGTGCTCGATACGAGGAATAGTGCGCCAGTGAGTACCATCGACTCGCCGGTAGCGAAAAAGAGCCCCGCGCAGCTAATGGCACCGGTGTAGGAAAACAAGCGCATGAACTTTTTCTTGTTGCCGGCATAGTCGGCAATAGACCCAAACAAGGGACTCAGCAATAAGATCATCAACGAGGCAAGCGAATACAGGTATGCATACAGTACTGAATTACCGATCGATTGCCACCAGGCAGGTTGCGTACCGCTGGTTGTCAGACTTAAAAAATAACTGGGAAAGATGGCCGAAGTGATGACGAGTGAGTAACTCGAGTTGGCCCAGTCGTACCAGCACCAGGCTTTGATCGTTTTGGTAGGTTTGCTTTGCAGTATGCGGGGTTTGGCTGCTGCTAAAAATAAGGCGATTCTTTTACTTGATCAAATGGTGCAGCGCCTCCTGTCGTTTCTTTTTGCAGTAGAAATGTTAAAAAAACAGCGGGGCCTGTATGCAGATCACGGGCATCCCGCTGCCGGGCCTGTTTACCCTTTCAGCCATTTATGTTTATGGGCGAGGGAAATGACCTGCGCCCGCGAGTTGACGTGTAATTTATCGTAGATATTGGCGATGTGTTTGCGAATGGTCAACACGCTGACCTGTAGTTCCGACGCAATCCTTTTCGCGTCCCATCCGCTCACCATATGCTGCAGTATCTCCTGTTCTCTCTCCGTGATATTGACGGGCAGTTCTTGCGTTTGTGTCTGGTCGGGCGCGGGGTTGGTGGCGCGGCTCAGCAATTGCAAGGCTTTGCGGGCGATCGCCGGACTCATGGGAGCACCTCCTGTTTGTAGTACTTCTACCACGGCCGCTTCCAGCACGGCAGCGGGTTCATGTTTGAGGATATACCCCGATGCACCAGCGCGAATGGCTTCAAAGATCTTGTTGTCGTCATCAAATACCGTCAGTACGATAAACTGTATGTGTGGAAACAGCGTCTTGGCCAGGCGGATGGTTTCGATGCCATCGAGTTCTGGCATTTCAAGGTCCATGAAGATCACTTCCGGCAGGCTGTTGTGTGGCAGCCCCTTTAATTCTTCCAGGCATTCATTGCCATTGTGCGCGACAAACACCAGTTCCATACGGCCGGATACTTTCAGCTTCTGCATAAAGGTGTTCCTGTTCACGGCATTGTCTTCTGTCAGCGCGATCCTGAATTCCATGTGATCAGTTTTTATGGTGGATGGGTTCAATGCGTACGGTTGTTCCGGTAGCGACTCCGTTTGTCCAGCCGAGCGTCCAGCCTGCGGCAGCTGCGCGGGCCTGCATATTCTTCAGCCCATGTCCTCCTCCTTTGGTTGTTTGAAGGGGGGAAAAGCCGCGTCCATTGTCCTGTACTTTGATCTGCCAGCTGCTGTTGACTTCGATGTGTACCTGTATCAGGTTGGCACCGCTGTGCTTCACGGCATTGGTGACGGCCTCCTGTATTACCTGAAACAGGTGAAAGGCCTGTGTGGGTGGCAGCGAAATATCCTGACCGATCTTTTCGATCACCTCCATTTCGATGTGTTGGTGACTTTTGCGGATACGATGCAGAAACACTTTGAGGCGGTCGCTGATGGCCGTCAGTGACAACGTGTCTTTGTTCAAGGCCCAGATGGTATCGCTCAACTGGGCTACCATGGTTTGTGAATTGCTGTTGAGTTCGTGCATCGCGGTCCTGTTGTCCTCGCTGATGCCATTGGTTTGCAGGATGTCTACATTGGAGGCGATGGAGGCGGCATAGGCACCGAGGCTGTCGTGCAGGTCGGCGGCGATCCGCTTGCGTTCGTTCTCTTCGGCATCGGCAATGGCTTTGGCTGTTGTTAGCTTTTCCTGCTCGATGGCCTGTTGCATACGCAGTCGTTGTTTTTTACGGAAGTCGCGAAACAACATGAAACCAGTTACGATCACAATGGCGCCGGCGCTCACGCCGAGTAGCAGGATATTGTTCTTTTGAGCAATAGTCAGTTGTTGTTGAATGATGGTATTCTCTTTTTTCTGTACGGCGTATTTGGTTTGCATTTCTGCTATGGCCAGTTCAGATTCGGCATTGGCCAGGGAGTCTTTGGCCAGGATGATCTGTTCCAGCATGCCTTCATAGGCATGGCTATCGCCTTTTTCTTTGTAACACCTGGCCAGCAGTTCGTAAAACCCGATCCGCATACCCAGCTTGTTGGTATAGGTGCGGGAGGGGCCGTTGGGCGCGTTGCGCACATCGCCGCGTTGCAGTTTTTCCTGGCAAAAAGCAATGGCCTTATCGAGCTGTTTCGTGGTGATGTAGAAATTGACGAGGGAAATGTTGTCATCGACCCAGGCATCATCGTGTAGTTGTTGCCGCACGTCGATCATTTCCTGTAAGGCGGTCTCGGCCTTATCGATCTGTCCGGCCTGCAGGTAAATATCGGATTGCCGTTGCAGGGAGAGGGCGAGGTTGTTGAGATTGTGACTGGCCCGCATCAGCCGGATGCCCTGTTCGCCGTAGTAAACTGCCGAGTCGGACCGGTTCAGCATGCGGTGCGCTTGTGCCAGGTTGATGTAGATCGAAGCCCGGATAGGATCGAAGTATGCGGTGTTGCCCAGTTTGGCCAGCGCCGTACGAAACCAGGGCAGGGCGGTAGCAGGCGTTTCCCGCGAGAGATCGATCGACCCGATGGTATTCATGTTGGCGACCATCACAGCCGTGTCGTTGTATTGTTCTGCCTCGTGTACGATCCTGTACAGTATGGTGAGTGCCTCCTGGTTCTTGCTGTGGCTGCCATAATACAGGGCTTGTTGGCGGGCTGCTTTAAAATACAGGGGCCTTTCTTCGGCATTAGTGACCTGGTGGTTTTTTACGACGGGGGCGATGGTGACGAGGGCACTATCGATCCATCCCCAGCGAAAGTAATCATTGGCAACCGCGATCTCGGCTTGTGCTACTGATCGTTTGTCACCGGTCTGTGCTGCCAATGCCCTCGCCCGAAAACTATAGTGATCGAGGGTGTCGCGGTTGATGCTGGCATATTCTTCACAGAGGTGGAGCATGGCAGTCAGTTGGTCACGGTCGTTGCCGGCACGATAGACAGCCTGCAGGAGGCTGTCTATCGTGTGTGTCTGGGCAACGAGCCCTTTCGACGAAGCGAGGAGTATGATCAGGACAGCAGCGATGCGCGTCATGGGGTATACTGCTTATTGTTCATCAAACATACCGGTTTATGGGTTACTGGCTGCATTGTCCGGCGATTATTTGAGCCTGGGTGGGGTTATAGGCATTACTGATTACACCATAGCCGTTCAGGATGGCGGCAGATTTCACGAGTTTGGTGATGCCGCAGAAGTTCTTCAGCACTTTATTCTCGGTGATGCTGATGCTGGCGGTTGTTCCTTCTACATTGGCCAGTCCGGCGAGGCTGGCGAGCTTATCGTTTTGCCCAATGGTGATGCCCCAACGCAGTGATTTCACCTTTTCGAGTCCGTCGATGTCCACCAGTTCGGGATTGCGCGTGATAAACAACCCCATGACGGTGGTGATGGAACTCAGGCCTTTCAGCGAAGTGAGCTTGCTGTTGTCGGTAATGTAGATCAAACGGTTTTCGTTGGTGCCGGAAGAGGAAAGTTTAGCCAAACCACTCAGGTCGGTCAGCGCCGTTTGTACGACACGCAGGTCCTGACCGACGGATTCAAGTTTGGCAAACCCGGATATATCTGTGAGGTTTTTACCACCGATGTGCAACATGGCGCCTACGGACTTCAGGCTTTTGAATCCTTTGATAGCATTGAGTGGTCCGGTGTATCCGGCAGCCGAAGCGGATTCGAGGAACAGGGAGTATTTGACGCCGGTGAGTTTATTGAAACCATTGATGGTCTTCAGCTTCGCATTGGCGCCGGGAATATTGCCGAGGGAAATGGTGAAGTCGCCGCTGACGGTTTCCAGGTTGTTGAAGCCATCGAGGTTGGTGATGCCGGGGCAGTTCTCGATCACAAACCGGCCACAGGTCTTGAGTGCGGGCAGGTCGAAGCTCGTGAGGGCCTGCGTGGTTTCATACCCTCCCCACAGGTAAAAGCTATTGGGTACTTTTTCCAGGGCGTTGAGGTTGATGGTGACCAGTTTGACGTTGTGGTTGAGGTCAACGGCGTCGGCCTCTTTCATGTTGGGCAGGGTGAGGCTGGTGAGTTCGCCATTGTCTTTGCAGGTCAGGTTGCCTTTTTCGTAGCTCGGGAAGTTGGCGGTCTTCAAGACTTTATGCTGGTTGATGGAGAGTCCTCCCGTCGACCGGAGTTTGTTGCTCACGGCCGTGATATCGGTGAGCAGATCGTTTCTGGTAATGCTGACCCAGTCGGTCATCGCGGCCGGAATATTGATGCCTTCCAGACTGGTCAGTTTGGGATGCTGATCGATGGTGAGGCGGGCCGTGGCAACTATATTCTTCATGCCGGCCACCGAGGTCATTTCCGGATTGTCGACCAGGGTAAGTCCCCAGCCACCGAGCGTACCGCTGGCATTGGCAAACATATTGAGGTTGGGCAGCAGGGTATTGGTGATCTCGATATTCCCACACTTGTCGACCGACTTCAGGTTGGGGATGGAGAAGGTTTTCAACAATGGGTTGCCGACGATGGTGATGCTGCCATTGGTCAGCGGGCTCACCGATTCAATAGATGGCAGGGTGAGCGCGTTAGTGTCAGGTTGTGGGTGATGACGATCGCCTGCAAGGTCTTACTGGCCAGTTTAGGAAAGGGGGCATTGAGCAATTGGCCATTGGCGGAGATCTTGAGGTAGGATAGTTCTTCCAGTTCTGCCAGGCCACCAAGGCTGGTGATCGTATTGCGCTCCAGCGCGAGGCCTCCTAGCTTCTTCAATTTCACGATGCCGCTTAAGTCCGATTGATTGGAAATATAGAGCGTGCCACTGACCGCAGTATATCCGGAGTCGATGAAGGCTTTCAGGTTTTCCGCGTTGCCGATGTTGTAGTCTCCCTGGAAGATCTTTCCTGGATCGCCTGTTCCGGGATTGCCAGTGCCAGGCGTTTCACACACTTTCACAGGCTCCTGTATCATGTGTGCCACGGAAGGATTGACATTGATCTTTATGTCCTGGCTGCGCTTACCGGTAGCGACATCGAATACCGTGAGTACGACGTTGTCGACACGGTTGGTGAGGGCGCGGGCAAACAGGTATTGTACGGTGAAGCGTCCTTCATTGCCATAGATGGGGGCAGTAGTGCTCTTCACGATGGTGTTGCCGCTGCGCATGCTGAGGAAGGCATAGCCGGTGGTGATGGGCTGGTTGTTGCAATTGACGGCTTTACCATTCACGTTGACAACCGTTTCGCCGTTGCCACCGCCGCCGCTGCTTTGCGGAGGAACGGTAATGGTGATCGTAGAAGGCGGGTTGGTGGGCCTGACGGTAATGGTAACGCTTTGCCCTTCTTCGGCGTATGTGGGTGCAGCCGGCGGAACTTCGCCACCGGTGGGGGTGTAGTTGGGATTGGTGGGGTAGTCGGGACCCCCGGGTTGCACGGGTGTCACCGTCACTTCCATTTCGGTGGTCATGCTGGGCAATGGAAAGGTAACAGACGTAGTGCCACCGGGTGGATTGCGGTTGGGGTTAGGCGTGGGGGTAGGGAAGGTATTGGTGTAAAGCGTGGTCTGTGTTTGCTTATCGCGCACGTTGAGGATGAAGTCGGGCGGGTTGTTGGCGATGTTGTCGATGTCTTCGGGTGGCATGCTGGTGATATTGGGAATGATCCAGCGCAGGATCATCGGCAGTATCATGAGTGGGTTCCAGTGGTCGTAGTTCCACACGGAGAAGTGTTTGACCTTACCGATGTATTTGCCGTTCTGGTAGGTGCCTTTGCCTTCCTGTTGCCAGATGCCTTTCTCTTCATTGAAGTACCACATATCGATGGTAGGGGTAGCCGAGCTTTGCAGCTTTTGCGGCACGGGCAGGGTGACGGTTACTTCCTGTCCGGCTTTGATGGTGAGCTTGTTGCCTTTGTCGTCGAGCAGGTCGAGGTTCGACATACCGTAAGAGACGAGTGACCCTCTTTTGTTGTCGGCATTGTCGGCGGCGAGGTCACCGGGCATGCGGGCAAAGAAGTCGGGGCTGGTGGAGTTGATGTAGTTGGCGACTACATGGACGACGCCGGTGTAACCCTGAATGGCGTTGGCTGGTATTTCTATCTTGATACCGCCGGTAGACTCCACGGCACCGCCGGTGGTGGCGCTGATGGTTCCGATGCTTTTCATAGCCAGCATTTTGATCAGTGGCGGTTTCGACATGCCGTCTTTCTTCGGCTGAAAGATGCGCGAGCCTTTGAAATAGCCTTGTTTGGTGGCTACCAGGTAGGCGCGTGCCTCGTCGAGGCGAATACTGGTGAGCATGTAGATACCGTTCTCATCGGTACTGGTGGTTTTACCGCCGCCGGTGATGGTGACACCGGAGAGCGGTTTGTCCTGTTCATCGACGATGCGGCCAAACACACTGGTGGTGACCAGTACGCCTTCTTTGGGCAGGCCGGGTATGGGCGGCTGGTTGTTGTTGTCGCCTGTTTTGTCGTTCTTGCGACAGCCGTAGGCGAGGAGGGTGAACAGCAGTAAGTAGTGGAATATCTTTTTCATTGCGGGAAACTTAAGATGATTGATGTTGCAAATCTTCCAAGTTCCCGGCGCGTAGGAAATACTTAATTTGTAGTAGGTGGTGGTTTTAAGGGGCGATGAGTTGGCCGACTTTCAGTTTGTCACCCGACAGGTCAACTTCAAATAGCTTCGGTATCCGGATGGTGCGGCCATTTTCTGACCGGTGGCTGTGCAGCGACATCAACAGTTTGCCCTCGAAGGTGCGGAACAGCATACCATGGCCGAAGTTGGGCGGTGTGATGGGGTCTTTTTCCTGTATCCAGGGGCCATCGAGGGTACCGCTGGTGGAGTAGGCGACGCCCTGTGTGTACACATCATAGATCCAGCTCGTCCAGATCATGCCGAGGCGACCGGTGCCCGTGGTGAACAAATAAGGGCCGTCTGTTACCTTGTTGGGTTTATCCTTCCCGTTTTCATCTTTCTCGCGGCTCCAGGGCGCTTCGCTGGCGCGGAACAGGAGTTTCGCTTTTCCTACCGAACCACTGAGGTCGGGCTTGAGTTCGATCTTTTCGATGGTGCCGTCCCAGTTCTGCAACCATTCATAGCAATACACCATATAGGGCTTACCATTTTTATCGACCCAGAAAGTGCCGTCGAGGGTGGGCATATTAGCCGGCAGATAGGTGGGGTCTTTCATGGGTACATAAGGGCCGTCGGGGCGGTCACTCACGAGTACATGCGAGGCGCGTCGTTCGATGGGGGTACCTTTTACCGTATCGATGAAGACGGCGCGGTTGGTGAACGTAGCGAAGTAGTAATATTTTCCTTGGTAGGCGTGGATCTCGGCGGCCCAGATCATGGGGCGCGGACCCATCCAGGAAGTAGAGTCTGTTTTAGCAATAGCATAGGGTCCTTCCCACCATTTCAGGTCTTTGCTTTTCCAGAGCATGCCGCCGGTGCCCGTCATATAATAGGTTTTTGTAGGCTGATCGGCCAGTATGAACGGATCGCTGAGGCGGATGGAGTCGAGCGGAACGTTCTTGCGCGGTGCAGGGGGCATGCGTTGCTGGGCGGTAGTGGTCATCGTTATCAGCAATAGCGCTAGCAGTGTCAGGCAAACGGAAGGCTTCATAGGGGTCAATTTACTGAAAAAGATTTTATTGCTTAGCTTTGAAACGGGGCTGTCCTTTCTTCCCCTGGCAATGCCCTTTTTTCGATCCCCTGTGAATGATACCGTTGTCGCTCATTACCTAAATTCTTCTTATGGCTGACTATACAACACCCGGCGTTTATATCGAGGAAGTGCCTCAATTGCCTCCGTCCATTACTGCGGTAGACACCGCCATCCCGGCCTTTATCGGTTATACGGAACGCGCGCGTGACCAGGCAGACGATGACCTGCTGCTGACGCCCAGGCGTATTAGTTCCTGGTATGAGTATGAGCACTATTTTGGCCGGGCGGATGCGGAGCAAAGCCTGGTGGTTAGTTTCGGACGGTCGACCGGGACCTCGGTGGAAATGAATCCGCGGTCGGAGGAAGCAACCCGCTCCAAATTCGTCCTGTACTATAGCCTGCAATTGTACTTTGCCAATGGTGGCGGTCCCTGTTATATCGTTTCGGTAGGAAATTACGCTACCAGCGGACGACAGGTATATGTAGAACTGTTGCTGGCCGGATTAGAAGCGGCTGGGCAGGTGGAAGAGGTAACGTTGCTGTGTTTTCCCGATGCACTGGGGCTGCCGGATGCACCCACCTACTATCTGCTGATGGGCGAGGCGATCAACCAGGCGGAGGCATTGAACAATCGATTTGTGCTCATGGACCTGTATGCGCCACGCGATGATTGGCGGGCCGACCGCCAAATGCTGCGGGATCATTTACCCGGAACGGTCGATGGCCTGCGGAATGCTGCAGTATACTGGCCGGTGCTGGTGACCCGGGTCAATTTCGAATACAAACTGCCCGGCACCGATGACGACGATGATGCGCTGGTGAAGATAGAAGGGAATAAACATGGCCATACCCTGGCCGAACTAAAGGAAAATAGTAATACCGATTACCTGCGGGCGAAGGATGCCGTGCGCAGCCTGGCCATGAACCTGCCTGCTGCACCGGCGATGGCGGGTATCTATACACAAATTGATAGTACACGGGGTGTTTGGAAGGCGCCAGCGAATGTGGGGCTGGAATTGGTGGTTGGTCCTTACTGGGGTATCAATGATGCCAATCAGGGTGATATGAATGTAGATGTGGAAACGGGCCGGTCGATCAATGCGATCCGCTTTTTTAAAGGCAAAGGGACGGTGGTGTGGGGGGCGCGTACGCTGGCGGGTAACGACAATGATTGGCGCTACATACCGGTGCGCCGTTTTTATATGATGGTGGAGGAATCGGTGAAGAAAGGTACCGAACAGTTTGTATTCGAACCCAATGATCGCAACACCTGGGTGCGGGTGAAAAGTATGATCGATCTTTTCCTGACCCAGCAATGGAAGGCCGGCGCACTGCAGGGTAGCACCGCCCACGATGCCTTTTTTGTCAAGGTTGGTCTGGGGGAGACCATGACGGAATTGGATATCCAGGAAGGCCGGATGATTATCGAGATCGGCATGGCGGTAACAAGTCCCGCAGAATTCATGATCCTCCGAATTATGCACAAGATGCTGGCGGAAAGTTAGGGTGCGATCGTGCTACCTCAAAACTTCTGCAGGAAGGTAATCGCGTCACCGGTTCCGTTCAGCTTCAGGTAAAGCGCTTTGGTGCCATTGTTGTCCGTGCCCACCGTATAGGTATAGCGGGTAGTGACCGTCATTTCACTTTTGCCCAGATCCCTGTCTTCTTTGGTTTTGCCGTTCTCCGTTCTCTTGTAGTGCGCGGTGTTGGCATGTGTGATGATGGTGCCGGCTGCCTCATCGATTTCCACGGTTCCCTTGCTCAGCGATTGGTGGTAGGTAGAAAGTGTACCTGTGGTGGTGCGCGAGGTGAAGTATTGCGCATAGGTACCATTGGCATTGAAGTTAAAGGCTATGGCCAGTTCGAAAGCATTGCCGAGATAATCTGCCGGGTTTTGACTCCAGTATTCGGTCATCGAGAATTGTCCGTACATCCAGTTGCCTTGCAGGGCCGTGGAGACTGTTGTGCGGGGTCCGTTGCCGTAATTGTCAGAACTGCCTTTGTCTTTCTGGCAATTGGCGAATAAGGACGATAACACGATCGTCGTGACGATGAGTATTTTGTTCATGGCTATGATTTAATGGAGCAAAGGTCGATACGGGAGGTACCCTGTAAAAACGGATCGTTGGTGAATTGATAAAACCATTTCCTGAATTGTAGATGCCCGCGGAAGTTCAGGTTTTCACGATGATCGCCTCGGCCTGAACTTTTCAGCACATAAAAATTGAACTTTTGAACAAATAGCCCTGGTTGTTTCGGGCCGACCTTTGTGTCCATAAAACGAATAGGTTATGTGGACAACAGCAAACATACCCGATCTGACGGGTAAAACGGCGATCGTTACCGGAGGCAATACCGGAGTGGGTTATGAAACGGTGAAAGCATTGTACAAGGCCGGCGCCACGGTCATCGTGGCGGCGCGGGACTACGGAAAAGCACAGGCTGCCATCGATGCGATCCAGGCGGCCGGACCAGGGCGTGGGCAAATGAGCGTGGGCCTGTTGAACCTGGCCAATCTTACCAGCATCGGGACCTTTGCGGATGCTGTCAAAACCGATTACAATTCCCTCGATATCCTCGTCAACAACGCAGGCGTGATGATCCCTCCAGCCTCCACCACCGACGATGGCTACGAACTGCAATTTGGGGTCAATTTCCTGGGACATTTTGCCCTGACGGGACATTTGCTGCCGCTGTTGCAACAGGCCGCTCATGCCCGCGTAGTGACCGTCAGCAGCGGTGCGGCCATCCGGGTAGATGGCATCGACTTCGACAACCTGCGGCTGGAGAAACCCTACGATGCCTGGCGCGAGTATGCCGTGAGCAAACTGGCCGATATCCTCTTTACCCGAGAACTCGACAGAAAAGCGTCCGGTATCCTGTCTGTAGCCGCCCACCCGGGTGTTACCAGAACAGACCTGCAACGTCATATACCCGCCGAAGAACTGGCAGGATTGTTTGCCCGGTTCGATACGGTGATGGAACCCTGGCAGGGTGCTTTGCCGCAACTGTACACCGCTACGGCGCCTGGTATTGCAGGTGGGGCTTTTTATGGCCCGGATGGCGACCAGGAGTTTTCCGGTTACCCCGCCTTATCCCATTACAACACGCCCGCTATGCAGGATGAGCAACTGGCAGCCCGCCTGTGGGACTATGCCACCGAAGTCACCGGCATCCATTTTTCATTCTAAATCCATTCTATAGCATGAACAATCAAACCGTACTCGTAACCGGTGGAACTGGCTTTGTAGGTATTCATATCCTCTTGCAATTATTACAGCAGGGATATACCGTTAAGACGACTTTGCGCTCCCTGTCGCGGAAAACAGAGATCGAAAAGGCGTTGCAGGAAGCCGGCCTTTCTTCCTTCGAACGGCTTTCTTACTACGAGGCAGACCTGAACGCAGACGAGGGCTGGGCAGCTGCGGTGGCGGGTTGCGATTATGTATTGCATGTCGCTTCGCCTTTTCCGACTGGTCAGCCTGCCGATGAAAATGAACTGATTCTGCCTGCCCGTGACGGTGCCTTGCGGGTGCTGCAAGCTGCCCGGGATGCCGGCGTGAAGCGTGTGGTGCTGACATCTTCATTTGCCGCTATTGGTTACAGCACGCCTCCGCAGGATCACGTCTATACCGAACGGGATTGGACGGACCCTGCCATCCCGCTGCCGGCCTATATCAAATCAAAGACGGTAGCTGAAATCGCAGCCTGGGATTTTATCGCCAATGAGGGTGGTGCGCTGGAACTGTCGGTAGTCAATCCCGTGGGAATCTTTGGGCCTGCTATTGGCGGCATTACTTCTTCTTCTATCGATGTGGTGGTGAAAGGGATCATTAATGGTACCACCAATGTCAGCCCCGACTTTACCCTGGGCGTGGTAGATGTGCGTGACGTGGCCGATATACACCTGAAGGCCATGGTGCTTCCTGCTGCTGCGGGACAACGTTTCCTCGCTACCGCCGAAGGTGCCCTGAGTTTTTACGATGTGGCACAATTGATCCGGCAGGAGCGGCCCCACCGTGCTGCTCATATAGCAGCGATGAACCCCACCGATAAAGCGTTTTATATTACGCTCTCCAATGAGAAGGCGCGTAACGTATTGGGTTGGCAACCCCGCTCCAAAGAGGAAGCGCTGCTGGCCAGTGTCGATACGGTGTAATGGTGTAAATTTGGTGTGGTGTAAAACAAAGCAAGGTGAAATTCAACAATATTCATTCCTGTCAGTTGGGCCCTGAAATATCGCCGGAGCATTTTATTCCGGAACATTTCTTCCTGTACCTGCTCGCCGGATCGATGGTGGCCTATGATGGTCGCAAGGAATACACGCTGCAACCCGGTGATTTTGCCATCGCCCGCAAGAACTATCCCATACGGTATACGAAATACAAAGACGGGGATGTGTTTGAGAAGATCATCATCACGTTGGATGAACCTTTTCTGCAACGGTTCCTGGAAAGGCATCCTTATGTGGTGCACCCGGTGCAAAACGAAGAAGCCTTTTTGTTTATTGAAGACAAGGGACGCATCCATCCTTTCATTCAATCGCTGGAGCCGTATTACAATGGGGGTGAGCAAATCGAGGAAACATTTGTAGATGTAAAACGGGAGGAGTTGCTGCTGATCCTCTTGTCGCAACAACCCGGACTGGCGGATATTTTGTTCAATTTCACCATCCCGGAAAAGATCGACCTGGAGGATTATATGAACCGGAATTTCCGGTTCAACCTGAGTCTCGAGCGGTTTGCCCTGATGACGGGGAGAAGCCTGTCGTCTTTCAAACGGGATTTTCAGAAAACCTTTGGCAGTACGCCAGGACATTGGCTAACGCAAAAGCGGCTGGAGGAAGCGTATTTCTTGCTGCACACGGAAAAGCGCAAGCCCAATGACGTATACGCGGAAGTTGGATTTGAGGACCTGTCGCATTTCTCCTTCGCTTTTAAGAAGCGATTTGGGAAAACGCCGGCGGAAGTGCGCAGGCTGGCGGCGTAGGGCAGCTGTCTTGTAAACGGGAAACGATACGGCTCGGGCAGGGTAGGTATACTGACAACCCATTGGCAGACATACAGCGACCCTGCAGGATACCATAAGCGGACGGCTCTATATGTGCTCTATAGGTTTGAATAAATTGGGCAGCCCTTTCGAGGCTGCCCAATTATTTACAGGATGTCGTTATTTCCAACCACCGCCGAGTGCGCGGTAAATATTCACGACTGCGTTCATCTGTTGTTTCTGCGTTTCAAGCAATTCGAATTTAGATTCGAGTGCGTCGCGCTGTGTCAGCAACACCTCCATATAATCGGCGCGCGCTGATTTGAACAGGTCGCCGGAGATACTGATCGATTGGGTCAGCGCTTCCACCTGTTGTGCTTTCAGCGCATAACTCTTTTCCAGGTTGCCGATATTGCTCAACTGGTTGGCCACCTCGATATAGGCGTTGAGGATCGTACGCTCATACTGGTAAATGGCCTGGGTTTGTTTGGCATTCGCATTGGAATAGCCCGCCTTGATCGCATTTCTGTTGACGAGCGGCGCCATCAGGTCGCCGGCCAGCGAGTATAACAACGACTCGGGCGTCTTGAACAAGAGGCCCGGACTAAAGGCATTGTAGCCCAGTGAAGCCGACAGGCCAATGGAAGGCAGGAATTGCGCCCTGGCTACCTGTACATCGAGTTTGCTGGCGGTCAATTCCAATTCTGCCTGCCTGATATCTGGCCGGTTGACCAGCAGCTGAGAAGGCAAGCCAGCATGCACCGGTGTCAGCATATCCTTGTTGAAAGCCTGCGCATCGCGCTGGATCGGTTGGGGAAACCGGGCCAGCAGGAAGTTGATCCTGTTTTCGGTTTCCGTGATCTGTTGCTGGATGCCAAACTGGAGGCTTTTGGTGTTCAGTACTTCCGCCTCGAATTTTCGTACAGCCAGTTCCGTGGCACGGGCTGCTTCTTTCTGTGCCTTTACAATTTCCAGGGCGTTCTGCTGGATGGCGATATTCTGTTTTACGATCGCCAGCTGGTTGTCGAGTGCCAGCAGCTCGTAATACGAATTGGCGATCTCTGCGATCAGGTTGGTGATCACGAAATTCCGGCCTTCTACCGTAGCGAGGTACCTGTTGACGGATGCTTTGGTGGCGTTGCGCAGCTTGTGCCACACGTCGAGCTCCCAGGTGGCGTAAGCGCCAATCAGAAAATCGGGCAGTGGCTCCGGCATTTCTTTGCCGGGTTTGATCTCGGTCGTGGCATCGCCGGCACCCTGGCTGGTGTAGCGGCCTACCTTGTCGATACCAGCGCCTGCTTTCACGCCTACAAAGGGCAGGTATTCCCCTTTACGGGCCTGGATCTCGTTACGGGTGATCTTGATCTCCTGCAGGGTGATGTTGAGCTCCTGGTTATTCTTGATCGCTGTATCGATCAGCGCCCGCAGGTGGGGATCGGTAAAGAAGGTATTCCAGGCCACCGAACCGGAGTTGGTGGAATCCTGACTGCCGGCATAACTGTCAGGTGTCTTGTTGTTGGCTTCCCGGTTTGTGAGCACGGGAATTTTACAAGCCGGGTAAAGGAGGGCGATACAAGCGATCGCCCCCAGTGTTTTGACTATCGTGTGCTTACACATTGTGATCGATTTCTTCTGTTAATGGATTCTCATCTTCACCCCGGATGAGCTTGCGTTTGGCGGCGAGGCTGCCGAATATGTAATACAATCCGGGAATGAGGATGACCCCGAAAATGGTACCCAGCAACATACCTCCGGCAGAAGCCGCGCCAATGGTGTGGTTGCCGATCGCGCCCGGACCTGTCGCAAACAACAGCGGTATCAGACCGGCAATGAAGGCCAGGGAGGTCATCAGGATCGGGCGGAAACGCACGCGGGCTCCCTCGATAGCTGCCTGCAACACGGTAGCGCCTGCGCGGTGTTGCTGCACGGCAAACTCTACGATCAGTACCGCATTTTTACCCAACAGTCCCACGAGCATCACCAACCCCACCTGCGCGTAGATATCGTTGGCCAGCCCCATGACCTTAACCAGGGCAAAGGCGCCAAATACACCAGCAGGCAGTGACAGGATCACGACCAACGGCAGGATGAAGCTTTCGTATTGCGCGGCGAGGATGAGGTACACAAAGGCCAGTACGATAATGAAGATGTAGACGGCCTCGTTGCCACGTTCGTTTTCATCTTTGGAAAGACCTTCCCAATCGATGTCGTAGCCGCGGGGCAGTATTTGTGCGGCGACTTCCTGGATGGCCTTGGTGGCTTCTCCACTGCTGAAGCCGGCAGCGGGTTCCCCGCGAATGGCGGATGAGGTGTACATATTGTACCGGGTGATCTCATTGAGGCCATGTGTTTTCTTCACCGACATGAAGGCCGAGTACGGCACCATCTCATCGCGGTTGTTCTTCACATACAGTTTCATGAGGTCATCGGGCAGGGCGCGGTATTCGGGCGATGCCTGTACATATACTTTCAGCGCAGTACCAAAGCGAATAAAGCCCAGCTCGTAGGTACTACCGATGAGGATCGACAGGTTGTCCATTGCCTTACCGATGGAAACCCCTTTTTGCATGGCTGCCTTGTTGTCTATCTCTAGCTCAAACTGCGGATAGTTGGCACTAAAGAAGGTAAACAGACCGGTGAGCTCTTTGCGTTTTTCCAGGGCGGCCATGAACTCGTCGTTCACTTTCTCGAGATCGCGGTAGTCGTCGCTGTTGGTCTTATCGAGCAGGCGCAAGGCAAAGCCACCAGCGGCGCCATAACCCGGTACGGCGGGCGGACCAAAGAACTCGATGGTAGCACCTGGTATCTCTTTCGCTTTTTCTTCCAGTTCTTCGATGACCTGCGTCACCGACTGCTTGCGTTCGTCCCAGGGTTTCAGGTTGATCAAACAGGTGCCGGCGTTGGATCCACGGCCTTCCGTCAATACTTCATAACCTGCCAGGGCAGATACGGATTGGATACCCTCGATCTTTTCAGCGATCTCCTGTACGTGACGGGATACATCGTTGGTTCTTTCCAGGGTAGAGCCCGGCGGTGTTTGTATGATGGCATAGATCATGCCCTGGTCTTCGCTGGGGATGAAGCCGGATGGCAGTACGCGGCTGATGCCGAAGATGCCGAACGCAAAGGCAGCCAGCATACCAAAGGTGATGAGACGGCGGTTGACGATGACTTTCAGCAGGCTGGTATACCGACCGGTGAGCTTTTCGAAGAGCCGGTTGAAACCATCGATCAAACGGTTGATCGGCGACTTCTTACGCGGCTTGCCGTGGTTATTCTTGAGGATGATGGCACAAAGCACCGGTGTGAGCGTCAGGGCTACCACACCCGACAACACGATGGCCGTTGCCATGGTGATCGAGAACTGGCGGTAGAAGATCCCCACCGGGCCCGACATAAATGCCACCGGGATAAATACCGCTGCCATAACGAAGGTGATGGCGATGATGGCCCCTGCGATCTCGTGTACCACTTTTACGGTTGCCTGGTAAGGCGAGAGGTGTTCTTCTTCCATCTTGGCATGCACGGCTTCGATCACCACGATCGCATTATCCACCACGATACCGATGGCCAGTACGAGGGCAAACAGCGTGATGAGGTTGATCGTGAGCCCAAATAGCTGCATGAAGAAGAAGGCACCCACCAGCGATACGGGTACCGCCAGGGTAGGGATGAGGGTAGAGCGCCAGTCGCCGAGGAACAGGAATACCACGATGGCTACCAGGATAAACGCTTCAGTGAGGGTATGTATCACCTTTTCGATCGAGGCGTCGAGGAAGCTCGATACGTCGTAACTGATCTCGTAATCCATTCCGGGGGGGAACTGACCCACTTTGATCTCCTGCAGTTTGGCCTTGATGCGCTTGATCACATCGCTGGCATTACTGCCATAGGTTTGTTTCAGCACGATCGCCGCGGAAGGGTGTCCGTTGAGGTTGGAGTAGATATCATAGAATTCGCTGCCAAACTCCACATCGGCCACGTCTTTGAGGTAGAGGATCTCGCCTTCGGGATTGGCGCGGATGATCACATCCTGGTATTGCTCGGGTTTGTTGTAACGTCCTTTGTAGGTGAGTACGTATTCCAGGGCCTGGGAGCGTTTGCCGTCGCTTCGTCCAAGTCGGCCGGGCGATCCGATAATGCTTTGTGAACCCAATGCTTCCATCACTTCTTCGGTGGATACGTTGTAGGCCCGCATGCGGTCGGGTTTGAGCCAGATACGCATGGCGTATTGCCGGCTACCGAGGATCTGGGCGCTACCGATGCCTTTTACCCGGCGCAGCTCCTGCAGGATGTTGATGCTGGCATAGTTGTACAGGAAGTTTTCGTCGGCCTTGGTATCGGTACTGTATACGTTCACATACATCAGCATGTTTGGCTGCAGTACACTTACGGTGATACCTTCCCGCTGCACGAGCTCTGGCAGACGGCTCGTTACCTGCTCGATGCGGTTCTTCACGTTGACCACGGCAACGTTCGGATCGGTCTCGAGGTCGAATACCACCTGGATATTCGCTTCACCGGCACTCACCGCATCGGACGTGATGTATTTCATGCCAGGTACGCCGTTTACCGCTTTTTCCATCGGGATGAGTACGGATTGTACCAGTACATCGGCGCTGGCACCGGGGTAGGCCACACTGACGATTACCCGCGGTGGCGCAATGGAAGGAAACTGCGACGTTGGCAGTGTGTTGATGGCCAGTATCCCCATGAAGATGATCACGAGTGAGATCACGATCGCGAAGACCGGCCGCTTCATAAATATATTAAACATGAACTTGCTTTTTGGGGTACAGAATTATTCGGTCGGTAACTTCAGGTGCGCGATCACCTGTTGGGGTGCTTCAAAATCATAAGCGATCTTATCGTTGTTCTTCACCTTGCGCAGGCCTTCGAGCAGGATCTTATCACCTTCGGCAATGCCTTCGCTGACGACAAACAGGTCGGGCATTTCTGCCCCTACTGTAATGGGCTTCAGGGTTACCACATTGTTCTTGTCGACGATATAGACATAACGTTTGTCCATAATTTCCATCGTTGCTTTCTGGGGGATGATCAACGCATTTTTCAGCGATACCTCCATCAGGATATTACCGGTTTCTCCATGGCGCAGGCGGCGTTCGGGATTGGGGAAGGTGGCCCGGAAAGCGATGTTGCCGGTTTCGTTGTTGAACTCGCTTTCGATGGTTTCTACCACGCCGGGGTGATTGAATTTTTCTTTGTTGGCCATGAGCAGGTTCACGGTCTTTCTTTCAGACGAACCACTATGGGCGGTATAGTTGAGGTATTCTGGTTCCGATACATTGAAGTACACCCACATCTGACTGTTGTCTGACAGGCTGGTGAGCAATTCTCCTTCTTCTACCAGGCTACCCAGTTTCATATCGAGGCGGTTGATCAGTCCATCGAAGGGGGCCCTGATCTCGGTAAAGGCCAGGTGTGCTTTCGCCAGTTCGAGTTCTGCTTTGGCGCGGTTGTATTTGGCCCTGGCCATGGCCAGTTCGTTCTTGGAAACGATATTCTTATCGGTCAGCGACTCGGTGTTCTGCACCTCGATCTGTGTAACGTCCACTTCGGCCTGGGCTTTTTGCAGTTCTGCTTCGTACAGGGTAGGCATGATCTTATACAGCAGCTGGCCTTTTTTGACGGCCTGGCCTTCGTCTACATAGATGGCCTGCAGATACCCTTTTTCCTGTGCCCGCAATTCGATATTGCGGATGGAACGGATCTGACACACGTATTCATTGATGATCGTGGTGTCCATTTTCAGCGGGCTGGTGACCAGCAATTTGGTGGTCTCTTCTTTTTCGTGGTGTTCAGACTTACAGCTTGTGTAGCCAATGGTGGCACACAAACCCATGAGCAGGAGTGTACTTTTCATAAATGATTTATGGGTGATGATTGGAGGATTGGTCGCTTGTTATGGGTGGGTGACGGCAAAAACGGGCTTTACCCCTGTGCTATGGCACAGGCAGCAAGCAATGGTTGGTATATGGCAAAGGTGGTGGTAAAGCTTATGGGGGTGCCGCAGGATCAGATCCTGAATACGCAATGAAAGATATTCTTATAGTTGGGTGGTGCCGCTTGTTGCTGTTCGGGCGGCAGGTGATGATCGGTGGTAGCGGTGCATAGACCGGAGGTGAAATAGGCGCTGGTGCGGGTGTGATGAGGGCTGGTGTTGTTTTGCTTTTTGGCCGTTTCTTCGTCTTCCTCTTCTTCCGCTTCGACCGGCGCTTCTGCATCGAACGGGGTACTGCTGTCTAGTGGGTCCTGTTGCCGGAGGCTGGTTTTTTGTTCTACCTGCCGGGTGAAAGCGGTGTATTGGTCAACACCCCGTGGCATGATGACCCGAACACGGTTGTGGTGGCCGGGATTCGAAGTCGGTCGCAGAAAGAAGTAACTCTGCAACAGGAGGAGTGACACCATCAATACGAATCGGAACAAAACCTTCATCTGCCGGCAAATGTAGTCGGTAGTCAATGGGTTGCCTTTTTGAAGGGTGTCGTTAACAAATGAATAACCAGGCAAGCTTTACTCGATAAATAAAAGGCCTTCCCGCCTAAATCTTTGCCATTAGTAGCTGCTGAGAATGATATTAAAATTGGATTAATGTGAGGGTGGCCCATTGTACGCTGCGGTGAAAATGATGGTGTAAATGCTGCGGTCCATGGTTATATTTACCTCCAAACTACTTAGAACAACCCATTTCATGAGACTACTTGCCACCCTTTTGCTGCTGTTATCGATTGCCCGCCTGCCAGCCCAGGATTCTACCTGGCACACACCCACCCGGATAGAAGGAATCGCCGTCCGGGATAGCTCCCATATCTTTTACCGCCTGCCGCTGTCGCTCAAAGACTCGGTGCGGCCGGTCGTCTGGAACCTGTCGCTGCAAACGGCTGGTGAATTCATTCATTTCAGAACCTCCGCACGCTCTTTTGAAGTGCGGTATGGCGTGGCGAATAAAACGATGGGCATGCCGCATATGCCGTCTACCGGTGTTAGTGGCCTCGATCTGTATATCAAAGACAAGGACGGGCAATGGAACTGGATGCCGCCGCGCTATCGTTTCGGTGATACCTGTGTGTATACCTATAATAACATCGGCATAGCGCCCGGCGCCCTGGTTGATTTTTACCTGTTTTTACCGTTGTACAATACCGTGCAGTGGCTGTCGGTCGGGGCACGCACATCGGAATCGTTTAGCTGGGTGCCGGAGCTGCGGGGAAAACCTATTGTAGCGTATGGTACTTCTATCATGCAGGGGGCGGTTACTTCCCGCCCCGGGCTCACCTGGACCAATGTGCTCAGTCGTCAACTGGATCGCCTGATCATCAACCTGGGATTCTCGGGTAATGGCCGGTACGAAAAGCCTCTTTTCGATCATATGGCCAAGGTCGATGCGGCTTTGTATATCCTGGACTGTATGCCCAACCTGACGGCCGAAGTATTGAGTCAGCCAGACTCTGTGGAAAAGCGCATACGGTATGGCGTTCAGACCTTGCGGGCTGCGCATCCCAACACACCGATCCTGTTTACTGAGTATCCCAACGGCGATATTCCTTATTACACCGATACCGCCTTGCTGCGTCCACGTCATGCGGCCAACGCCTTCCTGGTAAAGCTTTTCAAGACTTTGCAACAGGAAGGTGTTCAGCAGCTCTATTTGCTGACGGAGAAAGAGATCGGGTTTGATATCAATAGTCTGACCGAAATGACGCATCCCAACGATATCGGCATGCAGCAATACGCGGTCGCCTACGAAAAAAAGGTGCGGGAGATACTGCGTGAGCCGAAAGCGACGGGCACTGCCCGGCAGCCCGTGTCGCAATACCGGGATGGGTTCGATTGGGAACTGCGCCATGCCCAGATCATCGAGCGCATCCAACAAACCAATCCTTCCACTTTGCTGATCGGTAATTCCATCATCAACTTTTGGGGTGGTGAACCGAGGTCTACGAAAATGCCGCCTGTGGCAGATAGTGCCTGGCTCCGTTACATGGAGCCGCTGCGCGTACAGAATGCGGGCTTCGGGTATGACCGTATCGAGAACGTGTTGTGGCGGGTATACCATGGCTTGCTGGACGATTTCCGGGGCCAGCAGATCGTCGTGATGATCGGTACCAATAACCTCTCTGTCAATACCGATGAAGAGATCGTGCAGGGGCTTTCCTTTCTGTTGCAACAGATCGCTGTACGCAAACCGGGTGTTAAACTAACGATGGTCGGCATACTGCCCAGGAAGGGGAAGGAACCGCGCGTGCGGTTGCTCAATCAACAGATCAAACGTATGGCGACGTTGCAGCAGGTACGGTTTGTGGATCTGTCTGCTTCTTTCCTGCTTGGCCAAACGATCAACGCATCGCTTTTTCAACCCGATGGGCTGCATCCGAACAGTAAGGGGTACGAGGTGTTGGGGAAGGGGCTTAGCGGATTGATCGGGCGGTAAGTTGTATGGCTAACCCACTGAAGTTAATGCCAGGAGGCTGTCGCTGGTCGAGACAGCCTCCTGGCGTTATGCGTATAGTAAGTGTATCATTTATTGGGCAGAGTCTACCGGAGCGATGGTGAATACCAGTTCCACCGGTTGCTGCGGTACCAGGTATTGCGGCAGTTGCATCGGGCCGCAACTACCATTGCCCAGTCCCATTTGCCGGTAGTCGAGGCATACAACGGTTTCGGGCCTTGGTTTCAGCGCGTAGCGATGGACTGCATTGCCCAGGTCCTGGTCTGTAAAATGCAGGGCACTGAACTGTAAGGGGCCTTGTGCCGTGATGCGGATACCATTGCCTCCTCCGGGTGTGGTCAGTTGTAACCAGCGAACATCTTCGCGATTGCCCATGCTTTGGGGCTTCTCATACTGCTCTGCCATCTCCGAAACGGTTCGATTGTACAGGCCAATGAAGGCCGATTCTTTCCGGTCGATATAGTTTTCGTGTGGGCCACGCCCATACCAGGTTACGTTTTCCAGTCCGCCCGATAAGGACATGCGTAATCCGAGACGGGGAATGAACAGGCGTGTTTCATCTGGCTTCAGTAATGCCTGCACCTTGATATGTCCGTTGGGATAGATGCTGTAATTCACCTGTACATCCGTGCCAAAACCGCTGCCCGTGTGTGCACGCATGGTGAGGTAGACCCCTATGTAGTCAGGGTATGCTGTGGCATGTAGATTTTGCACTTCGTAACCGGGATTGTCAAACCCGTATGCACGTGTATCATAAGGTTGTCCCCAATCGCTGGTATGGTCATTGTCGAGCATGGCACGATACAAATTAAACACCAGGCCATTTTGCAGGCCGTCAATGTATTGGTAGGTTCCATACTTCAGTTGCGATAGCCGGCCGGTGCCTTTGTGGAAACGTGCTTCGAATTGCTGTCCCTTCACCACGATCTCCTGGGTGTTGTTTTCCAGCGTTGGTGTGGGGAAACTGCCGGCATTACCGGCTGTTAATGCCGGAACTGCTATCATCACTGCCAGTTGCTCCTGCGCTACTACATGACCTTTGGGTGCCCAGGAGGCAGTTTGCCGTAAGCGTGCTTCGAGGGTGAGGAAATATTCTGCACCAGGTTTGCCTGCCGGTTGTCTGAATGGAACAGTGATGGTGCTGTCGAAGTTGGGACGGATGGAAAGGGCGGGCAGTACGCCACGCTGTACCGCTACACCGTTTTCCAACAGTTTCCAGGTAACCTCAAATTGATCGAGGTGGGTAAAGTCGTACCGGTTGCTGATCCGGACTTTGCCGGTCAACACACCAGCATCGGCAAACTTGATGTATTGATACACTTTCTTCACTTCCAGCAAGGCTGGTTTTACCTGCCGGTCGGAGGTGACCAGACCTTTGATGCTGAAAGTACCGTCATTGGGTTTATCGCCCAACTGACCACCGTAGGCGTAGTAGGTTTTACCACTGTTGTCGCCTGGTACTGGTGCGGTGATGCCCTGGTCGACCCACTCCCAGATACAACCGCCGATCAGTCGTTGGTGGCTTTCAATAGCATCCCAGTACTCTTTCAGGTTACCTACGGAATTGCCCATGGCATGGGCGTACTCGCACATGAAATAAGGTTTTTCCGAAGCTGCCTTACCCCGTTCTATGATAAAGTTGACGGAGGGGTACATATTGGATTCGATATCCCCCACGCTATTCATGCCCTCATAATGTATAGGCCGCGAAAGGTCGAGCTGTCGTACAGCTGCCCGGGCAGCTACGAAGTTGTCGCCACCACCGGCTTCGTTGCCCAATGACCAGATGATCACAGAGGGGTGGTTCTTATCCCGTTGTACCAGGCGTACGGTACGGTCGATGATCGCGGGCTGCCAGGAAGGGTATGTAGCGATCCGCTGATGACCATGCGTTTCGTGGTTGGCTTCGTCGATGACGTATAAACCATAGGCATCGCACAGGGTTAGCCAGACTGGATCGTTGGGGTAGTGGCAAGTGCGCACGGTATTGACATTGTGCTGCTTCATCAACAGGATATCCTGGATCATGCTTTCAATAGTTACTGCTTTGCCTAGTACTGGGTGAATCTCGTGTCTGTTAACGCCTTTCAGTAGGATGGGTTCGCCGTTTACGAGCAATTGGCTATTGACGATCTCTACTTTCCGGAAGCCGAAGGGCGTGGTGATGGTTTCGAGTGTTTGGCCCTTGGCATCCTTCAGGGTCAAGGCCACGGTGTATTGTACCGGTTGTTCGGCTGACCAGAGCACGGGGTGATCGACCGTTCCTGTGATGGCATAGCTGGTTGCTGCGCCTGGTTTCAACGGTGCGATCGAGATAGGACCGTATTTGCCTGCTACTGTTCCATCCGGACGCAGTAGCAAGGCCTCTACGGTAGCGACGCCATTTGTTTTTTGCTGGCTGTTGACGATGTCGGTGTTGATCGACAGCTGGGCACTGGTCAATGTTTTATTGAAGTCGGCTTTGATGAAGAAGTCACGGATGTGCAGCTTAGGAGTGGCAAAGAGGAATACGTTCCGGTGAATGCCACTGAAGCGCGTCATGTCCTGGTCTTCGAGGTAACTGCCATCGCTGTATTTGTATACTTGAACAGCTATAGTATTGTTGCCAGGACGTACATACCGGGTGATGTTGAATTCGGCTGGGCTGAAGCTGTTTTCACTATAGCCTACTTTTTTCCCGTTTACCCACACATATAGGGCGCTGATGACACCTTCAAAATGCACGAACACTTCTTTATCACCCCAATCAGCCGGAATGGTAAAGCTTCGCCGGTAGGAGCCGACAGGATTGGGCTCTTTGGCGGCCGTCCAGTCTGCCGGTACCCGGCCCATTACTTTGGGCGGATTGTTGTTGAAGGGGTAAGTGATGTTGGTGTAGATTGGCGTACCATATCCTTGCATTTCCATATTGGACGGAACGGAGATGGTCGACCACTTGCTATCGTTAAAATCTTTGCGATAAAAATCGATGGGCCTTTCGGCGGGCTGCTTCACCCAATTGAACTTCCAGGTCCCGTTCAGCAACTGGCACCAGGGCGACCGGAACCTGTTGGTATCCGGCGCCTGTGCCTGTTGCATCGTAGGATAGGGAATATAAGTAGCGTGTGCTGGTTCTTTGTTGATGGCAAATACCGCTTCATTTTCCCAGTCTTCAGGTTTGGTGTTGGAGGGGCGGGGCAGTTTAACTTTCACGGATTCAATCTGCCAGAGCTGGGCAGCATCAGTGGTATCACCAGGCGCCTGAAACAACACGGTTCTGTCGTTCCTGCGCCGGGTAGATAGATATTGCCCGCTGGCTGCGTTGTAGATCCTGTATCCTGTATCGGCGGGTTGCACATACCATTGCTGGTTCTTATTCGCCGGTTCACTATCCCAGAGAATGACCGGATTGCCTTCCTGTCTTTTCCGGTTGCCATTATCGATACTTTTTGAGGCACCGGCCATACTGATGTTGTAAGCGCCATTATCCAGCAAATGCAGGCGCCATGCTTGTAGCGGCTGTGGCTTGCCCAACGGGACTGCTACGATGGGGGCATTGTTGTCGCTGTTGTCTGATACATCGGCTGTCAGCTGCCGGGCTGAAACAAGCCGGTAATGCTTGCTGGCGACAAACGATTGCGCGCTTACGGGCGCTTGGCCGGTGAGAAAAAATACGATCACGGCGGGTACGGACTTCCAAAACCTGGACTTCATAGCTTTACTACTTTGCGGGAATTGTTTATGGATGAATTAGAATGCTTTCAATTCTGCAAGATGCGTGAATTCGGTATTGCCGTAATTAGACAGGACCATGATACGCACATATCTCGCTTGCTGGAAGCTGGGTAAAAAGAACTTCTGGGTGGTATTGTTATTCTGCAATTGCAAGGTGCCCAGGGCCAGCCAGTCGGTCGCATTGGTACTTACCTCCACCAATACCACATTGGGTTTACCATTGTTGGTGGATTGGCGGCCTGTAAACGACAGGCCACGCAACATTTTTGAGCTACCCATATCGACGGCTATCCAATGTGGGGGAGGTGGGTATCCGCCATTCCATTTGGTATGCCAGAAAGTGGCCGCGTTGTTGTCGATCGCGTGTATACCTAAACCTCCATTGCTTTTTTCTTCCGGTTCTTCCGACGATACGCCCAGAATCGACCAATTGCTGCGGTCAAATTCGGGGAAGTCGGCAAAATCCAACGATCCTTTTACGATAAAATAAGCGGTGCGTAGGGATTCGCTGACGGGTACCTGGCTTTTGGTCGGGGTGACCGTCACGGCAATAATGTATTCTTTGAACAAATCCAACCCTTTGGTAGGATTGATCGCGAGCACCAGCGGTGCGGTCGACAGGGTGCCTTTGGTCAGAACGGCAGTGGATTGCTTCAATTGGTACGCTGAGGCGGGTAACAGGGGGTAGCTGGTACCATTGTTTTTGTTGTAGGCTTCCGCGCGTTGTTGGTCTACGGTAAACTGCAGTTCGATGTCTTCGGGGGCTGTACCGTATCCGCCAAAGGTAGCCCCATACGTGATCGTATAGGTTGAGTCTACCATCTTCAGCGTGGTGATATTGGGGTTTCTGGCTGCAGCGGCGATATAGATGCGGTTGAAGGAGTCGGTCAGCTCTTCCCGGGGAATGGCGACCTTTTTGCATCCGGAGATGCCTGCGCCAGTTGCCAGGATGGCTGCCAGCCACGTCATGGATCTGTATGTTGTGTTCATGGTGTTTTGATAAAAGTTGTCAATAAAGGTTACCAGCCGGGGTTTTGTACCAGCTTCAGGCCACGGTCCATTTCATATTGGGCGAGTGGGAAGAAGTAGTAGGCGTCTTTCCAGATATGGTTGTCGGCTACTACGCGCTTGTAAAAGTCATTACCATCTTTGTTGACATCCATGCCATGCAGGTCACCCATGGCTGACTTTACGATCTTCCAGCGGCGCACATCGAACCAGCGGTGGCTTTCATACGCGAGTTCGATACGGCGTTCGGCGCGGATCTTCTGTACCAGTTCCTGGCCGTTTACAATGGGCAGGTCGGCACTGCCATATTGAGGAATACCAGCCCGCTTACGGATCAGGTTGAGGTACTTGATGGCTTCGGCGTCGTTGTTGCCATATTCCGCCACCGCTTCTGCGTAGTTCAGGTACATTTCGCCGAGCCGTATCAGGATGAACGGACGTTCGAAGCTGATGTTGGCGATCCGGTTGGTGACCGGTGATACGCCTTTCAATACGAGGTAACCGGTGTGTGAGTAGTCTTCTCCGCCATTCTTTTTGCCATCCCTTCCAGAGTAGGTCATGTCAACGGTGATGGAGTCGCCCGTGATGGAGCCACCTTTGTACCGCGCGCCATTGTACAATACCGATGCATAGAAGCGGGGCTCACGGTTCACATACATGTTGAACACATTTTTTGTAAAACCCGTTTCGGCATACAAGGGTGATTCCTGGATAGAGCGACCGTCTTTCATAAAATACGCATCTACCATTTCCTGTACGGGTGATATGCCATTCCAACCACCGGCAGAGCGTAGGGAGCAGTTATAGTCCCAGTTCCACAATCCATTGCTCTTACGGGCAAAGATGGTTTCATTGTTCCAGGGTTGCAGGTGGATACCCCGGTAGGAGGCGACGGGGTTGCCCGCCGCATCCTCGTACAAAGCATAGGTATTCAGATCGATGACCGCCTTGGCCGCATCGGCGGCACGTTTCCATTTTTCTTTGTTGTATTGCTGGTTGATAAAGGGTTTGCCATCGATGTTGACAAAGCCTGCGAATTCGGTATTGCCATTGAATGCGGGACTGGCAGCATAGAGCAGCAGGCGGGCTTTGACAGCCAGGGCGGCACCTTTGGTGGCCCTGCCATAGTCACGATCTGTAGCAGGGACTACTGGTAATACTGCTGCAGCCTTGTCCAGCTCAGCCACGATATAGTCTACACATTCGTCATAGGAGTTGCGTGGCAGCTGAAGGTCGGCAGCCGTGGCATCGGGCGCCAGCTCCTTTTCGCCGATCAGCACGGCAGGACCATATTGACGCAGGATCATGAAATAGAACCAGGCGCGCAGGAAGCGGGCTTCGGCTTTGTATTGGTCGATGAGGGCCTGGCCATCCAGGTTCAGTATTTCCTTATTGCCATCGATGTGGCTCATGAAATAAGTGGCTGAGCGGATACCGTTGTAATAGGATTGCCAGAAATAGAAATGGGAGTTGCCGGGCGTCCAGTTACCAACGTTAAGCTGGTAGATGGTCCATTTGGCCCAGGCCACATTGACTTCATCCACATTGCCTGTCCAGGGCGTTCCATTCCACTGATCACTTTCGTCGCGGACAAAATTGTATACATTGGCCAGGTATTCTTCTGTTGGTTTCTTTTTTTGAAAGACCTCTTCGATGGTTTGCCGGTCGTTGGGAACCTGGTCCAGGAATTTTTTGCAGCCCGGCAGCAGAGCGATGGCGGCGATCAGGCCTATCGTACAAATGATCGTATGCTTCTTCATAATAATCGGCTGGTTGATTTAAAAGCGGCAGTCGATGCCGAAACTGTATGTTTTCATCAGGGGGTATTGTGCCCCTTTTCCGTCTCCCAATTCCACATCCCACAATTTGAACTGGCTGAACGTTGCTACGTTGTAGCCTACGGCATACAAGCGCAGGTGACTGATGCCGAGTTTGTCCAGCCAACCCTGTTTGCGGAAGGTATAGCTCATCTCCACGTTTTGAATACGCAGGAACGCGCCGTTCTTCAACCACCAGGTACTGTTGGCGTAGTTGGAGTTGGAGGTAGATGGGTAGGTGAGGCGTGGGTACCAGGGATCAGGGTTGGAGCCATCGGGCATCCAGCGATCGGTGATATTGCTGAAGAGATTGCCACGAATACCCTCTTGCTGGAAGGGTTGCAGACCTTCTCCGTTGAGGGAGATATCGACATTGCTGATACCTTTGAACCAGGCCCCAATCGACCAGTTCTTCCAGGTAAAGGAGGGACCAAATCCATAAACGATTTCCGGAATGGAGCCATAACCGATGGGTCCATTGTCGTAGTTGTCGATCTTGCCATCGCCGTTAAGGTCCTTGTATTTGATATCGCCGGGTTGTATGTTGCCAGTTTGTACAGGGCTGTTGGCAATCTCCCCTTTGGACTCGAATAATCCAAGTGCCGTAAGACCGAAACGTTGACCGTATTTACGCCCGATCACCTGCTGCCAGGGATACGGCCAGAGTGCATTGGCATCTTGCAATACCATGGCCCGGTTCCAGACCATATTGCCCCGGAACTCCATCGTAAGGTTATGCGACAGTTTCCTGTTGTAGGTGATGGTGCCGTCGATGCCTTTGTTGCGGATAGCGCCGAGGTTGCCATAAGGAGCCCGTTGAATACCGGCATAGTTGGGCAGGTCGCCCCGCTGCCGGAAAATACCTTCCCGGTTTTCGGAGAATACGTCGACGGTTAATGACAGGTCATTGTTGAGCGTGCGCAACTCCATGCCGATATTGGCCTTTTTAGCACGTTCCCAGGTCACGTCTACCGCGTAGTCGCCAATGTCGAGACCGCCGTAGTTGTTGGAAGTATTTCTGCCAAACTGGTATCCGGTCGTGGTGGCAACGGTGGAGATATAGGCAAAGCGGCGTCCTCCGATATTGCTATTGCCGACCATGCCATACGATCCCCGGAACTTCAGGAAGCTGACCACATTGGCCAATGGTTCAAAGAACTTTTCATTCGATACCACCCAGCCCGCGCCATAGGAGGGAAATAAGCCAAAACGCTTGCCTGCATTAAAAGTTTCTGATCCGTTGTATCCCAGGTTCACTTCTGCCAGGTAGCGGTTGTCGTACGAGTAGGTGGCACGGGCGGCAATACCCTGGTAGCGGTAGGGGATAGCATTGATAAAATCACCGGCGAACGCATCGGTACGGTCGCTTTGGTTGTACAGGAACATGCCGGTTACGTCGTGCAGGCCATTATTGAAGCTGGCGTTGTAATTGATGGCTGCTTCAGCATAGAACTGGCGGCTGCCACCATTGGTGCGTGAATACCCCAGGTAGTTTGATCCTACACGTGTTTGTTCAAATACGAGTTTGCCATCGGCGCCACGGCTATTGGCAAACCAGGTATCCACCGTTTTGGTCCTGGAAATGGTATGCGAGTTGTTGTTGTCGAAGGAGAACATACCATACACACTCAATCCTTTCAATAGGGGGCTGAGGTCTTGCGTAACCCGCACATTGGACCAAAGCTGGCTATTGACACCATTTACATAGCCCGTCTGGGTCAGCAGATCGTATGGGTTACGTACTTCTCCACGGGCCTGCGAGAACTGACCATTGGAGTAGCGCAATGGAATAACTGTGGGCGGCATGATATAAGCTGCGTTCCAGATATCGCCGGTGCTGGTACCGGGGTAGTTGCCTTCAGAGATCCAACCCGAAGCGCCGAAGTCAACGCGGGTATCGCGAAAGAGTTTCAGGGTCAGGTTGCTGGTGAAATTGTAGCGCGTAAAACGGATGGCCGAATTGTATTGTGCCAATTGGTCTGTTTTGAACAGACCCTGCTCATCGTAATAGCCTACGGAGAGGTAATAAGTGGCTCTTTCGGATCCTCCGTTGGCATTGACATTCACCCTCCGGTTGTCGCCATAGTCTTTAAACATTTCCTTCATCCAGTTCACGTTGGGGTAGAGGTCGGGATCACTGCCATCGGCCGTAGCTGCCAGCCGCTCGTCAGAATAAAGCGGGCGGGTAGCGTTGGGGTTTGTGTTCTTATAGGCCTCATTCGCCATTTGGAGGTAGGTAACCCCATCGGCGAATTCAGGTGCTTTGGTGAATTGGGTGATACCCTGGTTGAGTTGCAGGTTCACCCGGGGTTTGCCGGCTTTCCCTTTCTTGGTTTCGATCAGGATGACGCCATTGGCCCCCCGTACACCGTACACTGCCGTAGCGGACGCATCTTTCAGGATGGTGAAGTTGGCGATGTCTTCCGGGTCAATATTGCCAAAGGAACGTTCGACGCCATCGACGAGTACGAGTGGACCACTGTTGGTGAAAGTTGAAATGCCCCGGATATAGATTTGAGAGCCATCATAGCCGGGTTCGCCACTGCGTTGAACGCCGATGATACCGGCAACGCGGCCGGCCAGGGCATTGGAAATATTCGCAGCAGGGATCTTGAGGTCTTCCGCCTTGATGCTGGATTGGGCGCCGATCGTGCTGATCTTTTTTTGCTTGCCATACCCTACGACCACTACATCCTGCATGCTGCCGCTTTGTGGTTCCAGCGTGACAGCAATGACCAGTTGGTCGCGGAATACGGTGGTGAATACGTTGTAGCCGGTAAAGGAAAATTGCAGGGAATCGCCCTGGGTGGCGGTGATCGTATAGTAGCCCTGGTTGTTGGAGGTGGTACTGAGTCCGCTGGTTTTGTTCAGTACGGTAACGCCCGGCATGGGGGCTTCCAACTGGTCTTTAATGGTGCCGTTGACGGTAACCTTGTTGATCGTTTTGCCGGTGGCCTGTGCGAACAATCCCTGTCGCGCGGCTAGCAATAGCAGTAGCAGAAAGCCTGCACAAGTAAGCAGGTGCCTGCACCTTCTTTTCTCCATAAGCTTGTTGTTTGGTTGATTGTGAAAAATGTACTGTGGTTTTATATAGGCTGGATTCGCGAAAGCCATTTGGCTTTTGCGGCACCTAAGGTATTATGCGTTGGTGGCAGGGCCTGTTAACAGAATTCAACGAATACTTAACGAAATACAACGAATTGTTAATGAAAAATTACAAAGGGGAAAACTGCCCTGGAATGGCCTGTGTCGGTTGTTGTATGGGATTCTGTTCTATCTTTAGCCCCAAACTAACCAAGCCCTATGCAGTACACCATTGCTGCACATAAAACAACTGCGATCATTGGTTTTCTCATCCTGTCTGCCGTGCAGGTCTTTCTCATGTACAATACCTACGAGCTGAAAGGTGAAAAGTATATTCTGAGCGAAAGAGACCAGGTACACCGATCATATATGGAGTACCTGAGCAACGATATCGTATTTCCGGGGGCGAGTAAGATCATGGACCGCTATGTGTGGGATTACCGGATGCAACTGGAACACCTTTACCACACCAACCGGCCTGGGTTCGATTCTCTGCGTCAACGCCTGTGCGATGGATTTTTCGGGGCCTTGCGGCAAGCCAATAATTTCGATACCGTGCTGGCGCGTATCAGCAAAAAGGAGCATTTGCGTGACGATCTGCAGTACGTATTGTCGATACAGTCTATGGCCATCGCTTTTGAGAAAAATGAGTATGTCAGCTTGTTCGACAACAAGGAACCGAATCCGTTGATCAGTGATACGGTACTAAAGCCATTCGGGGCTGTTATCGGTGGTGGCCTGACACAGGTCAACAATCAGAACAAGATTGTGACCTTGATGGTCAGTTCACCTTACCAGTACAATTGCCGGGTATTTTTCACTTTGAACGTGGATGTGCCGAACAGGAGTATGGCCATTTTCAAACAAATGCTGCTGCCGCTGGCGCTTTCCCTGTTTTCCATTCTGGTGATGGTGGTTACGTTTTACATTACCTACCGCAATTGGATCCGGCAGAAGAAGCTGTCAGAGATGAAGACGGATTTCATCAATGGTATTACCCATGAGTTTCATACGCCCATTTCAGCGATTATTGTCGCCAATAAAGTATTGTTGAAAGATGAGATCAGTACGGACCGGGAAAGCATCCGGTCGATGGCCCAGGTGGTGGGCCGGCAGGCGGAACGCCTGCAGCACCTGATCAAACGGGTATTGGATATTACCACCACCAACCAGCTCAAACTTCAAAAAGAACGGTATTCGATACACCAGGTGACCGACGAGATCCTGCTGGCATACCGGCTTAAATATGCTGCCAATAACCTGTTACTCCACTTTCATAAAGACGCTAAGTACGACCAGGTTCAACTGGATCAGTTCTGGTTTACGACCTTGTTATTGAATATACTTGACAATGCCGTGAAGTATAATGATAAACCGGTTAAGGAGATCACGGTGTCAACGAGCAGCGATCGTCGGAATATTTACCTGGTGGTGAGTGACAATGGCATTGGCATCTCTAAAGAAGAGCTGCAGCACATTTTTGAAAAGTTTTACCGGCACAAGCGACATCAAACCGGCGATGTAAAAGGGCTTGGGTTGGGGTTGTTTTATGTACATCAAGCCGTTTCTGCCCACAACTGGAAGATCCAGGTAGACAGTGTGCCCGGCGAGGGGACGCGTTTTACGGTGATCATACCAGCTCAATTATCACGGGTGGCAGAGCCGGTCATGCCTGCTGCTGGCAGCCAGCCGATGTCGGCCATGTAACGCTATAATACTGCTATGAAATCGAGAATATTATTTGTAGAAGATGAGGCCGATCTGGGCAATGCGGTGGCAAAGTATTTTGAGATACTGCAGTTTGACGTGGACTGGCACCTCGATAGCAAAACAGCACTCGACCGGTTTACGGCCCAGCCGGCCGCCTACGATATTGTACTGCTCGACGTATCGATGCCCTTCATGGATGGTTTTGAGTTAGCTGCCAAAATCAGCCAGCTCAACAGCCAGGTTCCTTTCATATTCCTGACGGCGCGCAATGAACGGGCCGATAAACTGCACGGATTGCAATTGGGTGCCGTAGACTATATCGTGAAACCCTTCGATATCGATGAACTGGTATTGCGCATTAGGAACAATATCAAGCGGGGGCAACCTGCCCTGACGGTGGTGCCACAGCGATCGGTGATGGAGCGGGGAGATGTTAAGTTTTACAAAGATGCTTTGAAGCTCGTTATCCGGGAGCATACCATCACCCTCACAGCCCGTGAGGCCGAGTTATTGGACTATTTCTTTCAACATGTAAACCAGGTAGTGAAGCGTCAGGATATATTGACCCGTTTATGGAGTGAGAACGACTATTTCCTCGGTCGTAGTCTCGATGTATTTATCTTCCGGCTGCGCAAATACCTGAGCCATTCCAATAGTGTACAAATCGCCAACGTGTACGGTGTGGGATTTGTATTTGAGGTGGCAGACGGTAATTATAACCTTGAAGTTGCCGGGCATTGATCCTGCTGATCACGACCCGGTTGTTACCCAGCTCATCACTGATCTGCTGGTGGGGGCAGGATGAGCACGGATGATTGGGAGCGGTGTCGTTTAATAGCAGACTCATAATAGGTGGTATTTATTTGTTTGAAATAGTACCCCACAAATGTGCGACACGCCACAGGGAATTCCTGTAACACTTGTTACAAGTGGGTGTAACCCAGGTTACAAATTGTTAAAATGGCTACGTCGTCGTTTTGGCTACAAGATGCGGCAATATGGCTTCGCGGGCCTGCGGAGGGCGGCTGACATTTGTGGTAACAAAATGAGATAACAAATGAACACGATCTTTATTACCGGCGCTTCGGCCGGACTGGGAAAAGCCACCGCCCTCTTATTTCAACAAAAAGGTTGGAAAGTGATTGCCACCATGCGGCGCCCCGAGCAGGAAAAGGAATTGTCCACCCTCGACAATGTGACCCTGTTGCCCCTCGATGTGACCGATCCCGAACAGGTCAACAGTACCGTACAGCAGGCCATAACACTTGGCGTGGATGTGGTCTTCAACAATGCCGGCTATGGCCTCATGGGACCCATGGAAGCGATCCAGGACGAGCAGATCATCCGGCAGCTGAATACCAATCTGTTGGGCGTTATGCGCGTAACGCGGGCCTTTATTCCCTATTTCCGGGAAAAGAGAAAAGGGCTTTTCATCACCACTACCTCTATGGGCGGTTTGTTTGCCTTCCCGTTTGGATCTATCTACCATGCTACCAAATTTGCGCTGGAAGGCTGGAGCGAAAGTCTCTCCTTCGAGCTGGGTCAGTTCAATATCGGGGTGAAAACAGTGGCACCCGGTGGTATTGCGACCGATTTTGGCGGTCGGTCGATCGATGCCGCTGCGCATCCGTTGTACGATGCAGCGATGAAAAAAGTATGGGACCTGTTTGATGTCGAAAAGCTTTCTTCGGCCCAGCATATTGCGGAGGTGGTGTGGGAAGCCGCTACCGATGGCAAAGACCAGGTGCGGTATGTGGCCGGCGAAGATGCCAAAGCCCTGTACGCCCGTCGGCTTGAGCTGGGTAACGAGGCCTTCCGGAAAGAGATGGGTAAAAATGTACTAGGTTTGTAACTGGTAAAGGACGCACGATGAAAAAACATCCATCCATTCCCCACAAGATCGATTCGATCGCCGAGCTGCACCGGCAGCTGGGCCTTTCCGGCCCCCAGCATCCACTGATCAGCCTGGTCGATAATACAAAGATTGCCGTGGCGGTGGATCAATTGCCGGAGTCATTCGTACTGGGCTTTTATAAGATCTCCTATAAGAAGATCCTGAAAGGCAGGATGGGGTATGGTCAAGGGTATTATGACTACGAAGAGGGAGGCATGGTATTTACGGCGCCGCACCAGGTGATTGCCATCGATCCCGATGCGGAGTTTTTCGGCGCCACCTTGCTGATACATCCCGATATCTTACGCAACCATGCCCTGGGTAAATCGATTGGTAAATATGGTTTCTTCTCTTACGAATCCAACGAGGCGCTGCATTTGTCAGACAAAGAGCGCACGACGATCCTGGAAGTGTTGAAACTGATCGAGCGGGAACTGGACAGTCCGATCGATGATTTCAGCCAGGATGTATTGTTGTCTTATGTGGAAGTATTGCTCAACTACAGCAACCGGTTTTACAAGCGGCAGTTCATTACCCGTAAAGCGGTGAGCCATGACCTGCTGACCAATATGGAGCAATTGCTGCAGGACTATTTTAACGATGCCCGTGCCCTGCACAAAGGATTGCCGACCGTCGACTACCTGGCAGCGCAACTGCATCTTTCTCCGCGGTACCTGAGCGATATGTTGCGCTCGCTGACGGGCCAAAGTGCCCAGCAGCATATTCATGAGAAGCTGATTGAAAAGGCGAAGGAGAAACTTTCTACCACGAGCTTGTCAGTCAGTGAGATCGCTTTTGAACTCGGGTTCGAGCATCCGCAATCCTTCAGTAAATTGTTCAAGCTGAAAACCCACCAATCGCCGGGCGAATTCCGGCAATCATTCAATTAAAGACATCAAGAAAGAGGTTATCCAGCGATAACCTCTTTGCGTAAACACCCTTTCGTGAACGAAAGCTTTTGTTTCTGATGGCTATTATCGCTTCCGGTAGGTAAAATTCTTGATGTGGGTAGTGCCGTTGACGATGGCAATATTTTCTCCATTGGTTTCCACATTGCCGTCTACCTCCGCCTTGTAGCTGACGGTAAGTGTATTGGCGTCTCCATTGGCGCAATAGATGTTCAGGGAGCCGAAGTCGAAGCCCTTCACGGACTCAACCACGATGGTTTTGGTACCGCCGATAAAATCCTGCGTTTTGAATGACAATACACTTTCATTGCCCTGTGCGGTGCCATTGACTTTCCATACTACAGTTCCATATTGACTCGCATCGTTATTGCCTCCGGCAATCTGGAAATTGAGTACGTCATTGGCATCGGCACCGGTCACCTTCAGGGTGAACTTCATCGGTACGCGGGTGTTGGCGGGTGGTTCTGCATTGTCTTTGTCTTTTTTGCAGCCGGTGCTGAGCAGTCCGGCGATCAGGAGCAGGCATAGGTGACGAAGTAATCGGGTAACTGTCATTGTTTGCATTTTCATGGCTTGAAAAATGGTTTAATAACAGCAAAAGTAGCCGGGTGCGTTGCGCGCACCAATACCGGGAAACAAGGCTTTTTACCACTGTCTCTCCCTTGCCCGATACCATGAGGTTTTACTACCGGTAAACCCGTAGCTGGTTGTTCCTGGCATCCAGGATGGGTTGAAAAGGGGGCGTAAAATGTTACATCTGCTACAATACACCACCCATTTCTGCCGTTCGTGCTGTGGCCGAAGGGAGCGTTTATCCGATACTGAAACAGTTATCTTTGCCGGCCTTAAGACTATAGAAAAAAGCGCCAGTACCATTTATTGACCCTTTAACCCAAAAACCGACTAAACGAACATGTTAAGGTATTTTTTAATCCTGGCCGCCACGGCCATGGCGGGTAGCGCTTACGCCCAAAAGCAATCCATCACCTGGGGCGAAGAATTCAAACTCAAGAAGGGCAGTAACAACATTGCGGTGGTGCATACAGACGCCAGTGGTGTTTATCTGCAGGAAGACCACGTAGTCATGAAATCGTATTTTCTGATCGGTGCGTCGTACCGCGGTTCTGCATCCCTGGTCAAGCTGGACAGCAAACTACAGGAGTTGTATCGGAATGACTTCAATAAAGAGTTACGGGGAAAAGAATTTGAAACCTTCTTTTCTTTTCGTGATAAGTTGTTGATCATCGCCTCCGAATATCATAAAAGCGAACAAACCATGGAGGTGTTTGCGGCGGAGATCGACAAGGGGACAGGGGAGTTGCGCGAATCCTTCAAACCACTGACCAGTTTTCAGAAAGAAGAGAAGAAGAACGCGATCGAATTTAAGCTGATCCCCAATTCAGATACAACAAAGATTGTCATGATCAGCAGCATCACGGGAAAGGAAAAAAATACTTACCAGGTACAGGAGTATGACAAGAGCCTGAAGGCAATCACAAAACCGGCAACCATCTCTAACGAGTTTGAGGCAAAGACCTACCAATTGGAAGATGTGTTGTACACGACCGACAGGAAGATCGTTTTAGTTGGCCGGGTATTCGAATACCAGGAGGGCAAAAAGAAAAAGGAGAAATTCCTGGATTTTGCCAACTACAACATCCGCATCTACGATGACCGTGGCAAACAATTGAATGAGATTAACACCAACGTCAATGGTAAATGGCTCAACTCTACCAAGCTGATGCTCGGCAAGGGTAAGGACCTGATCCTGGCCAGCTTTTACAGCAAGGAAAAGAAAGGAGCTACCAATGGCTTGTTGGTACAACGCATCGACGCATCTACCGGAAAAGTGCTCAGCACGGCAGAGAAAGATATCAACTATTCGATGATCGCGACAGACAGTGGTGAGGCGGAAAAGGACGACGATGATGACAAGGACAAGGAAAGTAAGGCAGAAAGAAAGGAAAGAGAGTCTCTGGCGAAGATCAAGGATGAAGGCGAGGGTTTTTCCAAGTTTATGTTGTTTCGCAACATCTTCTATACGGCAGATAACGGACTTGTATTGCTGGCAGAGAAATACCATCACTACGAGTATATTTCTCAATCCTATACAGCTGGCACGAATGGATCGCCAGGCCGGTGGACTACGTACTACAATTATGTGTACGAATGTGGCGAAATACTGATGTGTAAGATCGATGCCAATAACAATATCGGCTGGCTGCAGATAGTGCCGAAGGCGCAACGGGAAGTAATCCGGAGCAGCGGTGGCTCTACGGGCGCGGGATTTGGCGTCTCGTTCAGCAGTTTCTTTGCTTCCGGCGCACGTCCTTTTTATGCAGGATTTGGCGCTATTCAAACTAAAAACCAGATTCACCTGGTATTTAATGATCACACCAAAAATGCCGGTGTAACACAGCCGGGACAAAGTGTGAAAGGGATCGCTACCTACCGCAAATCAGATTGCTTCATTGTCTCGCTGGATGAAGTGGGCGGAAAATTCCAGCGTAAGCTATTCTTCTCCAATGCTGATGTGCCTACCTCCATGCCGCGTCACAGCGCTGTGATCGGTCAGGATATGTATGTGGTGGGCAAAACAGACCGCTTGTTTGGAAAAACCAAACTGGCTGTAGGTAAGATCACCTCTAAATAACCAGGGAAATTCCTGATAATAGATAAGGGCTGGCCGTTGGCTGGCCCTTTGTTATTCGGATAGTTCACGCGCTATCCCGCGCATCAGGCTTTAATCGCCTGGAAAAAGCTGTCCCGGTATTTGTCGCCGATGGGGATGATGGTGTCGCCGATTGCGATACGGCTTTTTTCTACGGAGCTAATATGTCGTAAGCCGACAATATACGACCGGTGAACCCGGCAAAAGCTGGTGCGGGGCAGTTGTTCTTCGATGGCGTTGAGGGTTTGCAGCGTCATGATCCTGCCGCTTGTGGTATACAGTGATACATAGTTCTGTAAACTTTCTGCGTACAGCAATTCGCTGAGGAGAATCCGTTGGATGCGGTGTTCGGTTTTGACAAACAGGTAGTCCAGTGGGTCAGGCACCGGCGTGGCAGGCGAGGAGGAGAGTGCAGTGAGCTGTGCCAGTTTGAGGGCTTTCTCTGCCGAGCGGTAAAACCGGTCGAAGGAAATGGGTTTGAGCAGGTAGTCGACCACATCGTGCTCGTATCCTTCCAGTGCGTAGTCGGGATAGGCCGTGGTGAGAATGAACAAGCGCTGCTTGCCAATGATCTTCATCAGTTGCAGCCCACTCAACTCTGGCATCTGAATATCGAGGAACACGAGATCGATGGATTGCTCGCGCAGTATATCCAGTCCTTCGATCGGGTTGGTGGTAGCCGCTGCCAGCTCGAGAAAGGATGTTTTTTGTACGTAGTCGGTTAGGATGTCTACGGCCAGTGGTTTGTCGTCTATGATGAGGCAACGCAATATCATGCTGTAGGGGATAGGGTCAGGTGAACGGAATAGGTATCGTTGGTATCCTGGATGAGCAGCTCGTGCCTGTCGGGATACAGCAGCTCCAGCCGGCGCCGTACATTGGCGAGTCCAATGCCCGGTGTAACATCTTTCTGGCTTTTGTGGGGTTTGTTGCTGACCCAAAAACTGATCCTGTTTTGCCTGGTATCCAACTGGATGCGTACCGGATGCGCGGGGTCATTCAATACACCGTGTTTAAAGGCATTTTCTACAAACGACACGAAGATCAGCGAAGCTACCCGCTGATCGCCCACGGGGCCATGGGTGGTGAAGTCGATGAAGGCATTTCCCTTGGCGCCGATGCGTTGCAGCTCGATCAGGTTGTGCAAATAATCGATCTCCCGATGCAGGAGCACGAAATCGCCGGCGCCTTCCCGCAACATATAGCGTAATAATTCCGATAGTTTCAACACGGCTTCGGGCGCCTGGTCCGATTTCTGGTACGTCAGCGCATAAATATCGTTGAGGGTATTGAAGAGGAAATGCGGATTGATCTGTGAGCGGAGAAAAGCCAGTTCGGTGGTGAGCTTTTCGCGCTGCAGGGCTGCCTGTCGTTGCCGGTTACGGATATAGGTTTCGGCTAAGAAGTACAGTATCCCGTACACAAAGTATTTCGGGAAATAGAACCAGAAAATATTCGTGGAAAAGTCCCATACTTGCATAGGCCGGCCGAAATAGTTGTCGAAGCCCAGGAATGGTTTGAAGATACCATATTCGAGTGTAAAACGCCACCCGATCATCACCACCAGCAGCAACGCTGCATACAGGATAGCCAGGAAGTATTGCTTGCGATTAAAAAAGGTCCTGGCCACTACCAGGTAACTACCATAAAAACACAAAGCGGCGATGGATTCATAACCGATGGTGATGAGGGCATAACGGCCCAGCAGGATCATGTCCTTGGCGTGTCCGGCGAACGAACGGGTGTCGTTGTTGATGTAGTCCTGAATGATATCGCTGAGCACCAGCAGCAGCCAGATGGCTACGTGCAGCCATACGATATGTTTTCGCTTCATGCCGTAAATATATTGCCGAATACCCGGAATGGCGGCCTCCCTATGGGCAAATTGACGAATGGGCGATTTGCAGGGACAAAATGGTCGCCGGCCAATTGGTCAATCGATTCGACCGGTTCAGCAATCGCTCACTGATCCGTGCTGCATTCACCATCATCTTTGGTGTAAAACAACGCCATGATACAAAAAACGACCCTGTTCCTGCTGCTCCTGGTGAGTTTGCAGGCTACTGCCCAGGTAGAAAAGAAATTGAAAGTGGAGGTGCATCCCGGTGTGGAGCTTTTTACCGTGATCCAGATACTCGCTGAAAAATACCCGGACCCCAATCCTTCTGCCTATGCCAAAGAGGCCATGGCTTATTTTGGCCGGTATAAAGATCATCCGGCCGTCAGGAAGGTAGGCTCCTTCGAGAAAACCTATACCGACCTGGTGGAGCTGGGTTGGTGTATGACCGGCTTTCCTGCCATCAAGATCTACGAACCGGCGGCAGACCTCAATTGGTACAAACACTACGGCAAGGAAAACGTACTGGAGTACATCCGGCTTGCCCGTGATTTTTTCAATGATACCCGGTTTTGGGATTTCTTCCAGCAACATCAGGCCAGGTACCAGCAATGGGGCGATGACCTGAAACATAAAGTAGATTCGGCCGGCCTGGTACAGATGCTCCAGGGGTTCTATAAATACGATTCCGACGTGCGTTGGTGGATCTGTATCGACCCACTGAATAACTGGGGCTCACATGCCATTACGACCAAGACCCTCAATCCGGATTACGCCGATTGGGTGGTGTACAATACCGGCTATTTTGTCCGCAATGCAGATTCGCTGAAGGATCCCTATTTCGAGTTCACCAACTTCGACAACCTGGTGTTTCATGAAGGCAGTCATATTTACATCAACGACCTGTTGAAGCAATACGATCAGCAGATCGAGGCGCTTAGCTACCTGTTCAATAAAAACGATGAAGGCATGCGGCGCAACAATATATCCAACTGGGCTTATTGTCTCGATGAAAATATTGTTCGTTCAGTGACGGCAGCCCTCTACCGCAAATACCGCGATGAGCGGTCCTATAAAAAACAAATGGCCAAAGAGTTGCTGAGTGATTTTATCTACGTGGAAGAGCTGGAACCTTTCATTACCAAAAACTATGTCAACAGCGGTAAATACAAGGACTTTGCGGCCTTCTTTCCGGAGATACTGGCCTTTCTGAAAAAGGCGCATCCTGCCAGGGTAAACTAATCAGGTCATCAAATGTATCAGGGGATCGCCGAGCGGTGGTCCCCTTCGTTTATTACCAGCTATTCGAAAGAATGCTTTACGGTGCTCCATAATGCATCCAGCGCAATGATGCGCGGCTTCAGGAAAGAGATGATGGTGGGCCAGTCGGTTTGTCGCAAAATATTCACACCTTCCAACGATTTGCTCACCGTACTAACGATCCTGCCGTTCAATTCCCGGTCGGCCTTCCAAAGCCAGTCATCTTCACCCAGCGCTTCTTCCAGCATCGCTTTCAGCTGCACCAACTGCTCGTAGTGGGCATGACGCAGCTCCGTGTTGCTGTGCGACAGCTGGATCATGATCATGGCCTGGTCACGATCGGCATCCATCTTAAAGCTGATGCCGTTGATGCCGGTCTTGTAGTTGATCCAGTTGACAGGTAGTCCATCCACAGACGTCACTGGCTGCATGTACCGGCCAAAAGAGGTCCAGAAAGACTGTGTTATTTTGGAAGCTTCTTCGCGTGTGTAGGCCATGGTGTAAAAGGCGCAAGATACGATCAAAAGCGGCTTCCGTCCATTGGACATAATAACAGGGGGAATTTTTGCCGCCAGCGCTTATCTTTGATACTTTTACTAATATGTTCCCAGGCCCCATGAACGAGGTATTACAAAGAATAGCAGACGCACAGGCAGTTATATTTGATATGGACGGTACGCTGATCGACAGCACAGAAGCGGATTACCTGGCCTGGAAGCGTGTGTTTGCCGAGCACCAGGTTGACCTGACCTTCGAGCAATACTTCCCCTTGCTGGGCAGAAGAAGCCACGATGTGGTGAAAGAGGGGCTGGGGCTGGAAGGCGCTGCGCTTGATACCGCCCTGTCGGACAAGATGCGTTACTTCAACGAGGTGATCGATACCCACGGTTTTAAAATGATAGAAGGCGCCAAAGAACTGGTAGAAAAAGTGAGTCGCCAAGGGGTAAAACTCGGCCTGGCCACCAGTTCCAGAAGGCCCAAAATGACCCTGGTGATGGAGCGGGCGGGCTTGCTTGGCTATTTTGATGTGACCGTCACCGGCGACGAGGTGATCAACGGCAAACCTGCTCCCGAAATTTTCCTCACCGCTTCCCAGCGCCTGGGCATCGCTCCTGAAAACTGTATTGCTTTTGAAGATGCTGCCAATGGCGTGCGCGCCGCTAAACAGGCGGGCATGCATTGTGTGGCGATCACCACTACCCATACTGCGGCGCAATTATATGAAGCCGACCTGGTGATTGATAGTTACCAGCAGCTATACGGCCAACCCACGACTTAATCTACTCCTATTTGAGCCAATACCCCGGTATATTCAATGGATTGATTGCGGCCGGTGTCGTTCAGGCGATAGCAGCCTGCTGGTTTCTTGGCCGGCGGCCGCTAAAAGATACCAGCCTGCAACTATTGCGCGTACTATTGGTGGTGCTGGGCCTACTGGCGGTCAAAATTCTCCTGCATACTGCTGGCGGGTGGCAAGCTCCTGGTCTGCGGTATTTCCCGCTGGCGATCGATACCCTGGTGGCGCCCCTTTTCTACGCCTATACAGGTTCCCTGGTCAATAAGGATTTTAAGCTGTCAAAGAAATGGTGGCCGCATGTTGCCATCCCAACCATATTTATGGTACATGCGCTGGTGGTGTACGGTGTGACCTTGGGTGTTGGTGACCTTGCTGCCAAAGACGTAATGGCTGCCAGCATGGGCTATAATGAAGTGAAATGGTGGGAAGATGTGGTGACGCTTATTACAGCGCTGCTGTATTGGACCTTGTCCTGGATCAAAGTACGGCGATACCGGCAATGGTTATTTGCCCATGAGTCGGCCACCCGATACCAGGAATTGACCTGGCTGCGTAACCTACTCCTGGTGACCGCAATCCTGGTTATCTTGCTGACTGTCTCTTCACTTGCCGCGAATATCCTTTATTGGCAGGGTAGCTTTTACTACCTCGTTGTATTTTATGTGTACCTCATTTTGCTGATTTATTATCTTTCTTATCGCGAAGCAGGGTGGGCCTCGCCAGGCTCCGAACAGGTGGTAACAAACGTTCCTTCTGCAGAGGTTGTACAGGTGCTGCCGGCCATTCAGGTATCCGAACAGGATAATAAATTGCAGGAACGATTGCTGCAACTGATGCAGGAGCAAAAGCCTTACCTCGATCCCGAATTGAATCTTGCCACCCTGGCCTCACTGGTGGGGGCACCGGCGACCCAGGTATCGCAGGTCATCAATAGTGGTTTGGGACAAAACTTCAGGAACTGGGTAAATGGGTACCGGGTGGAGGAAGTCAAACAACGTCTCAACGATCCCGCCTTTGCGCACCTCAATATGACCGGCATTGCCTTCGACTGTGGCTTTAACTCCGAAGCCAGTTTCTACCGCATCTTCCGCCAGTTTACCGGGCAATCGCCCAAATCCTACAGCGCATTGCGCACAAAAGAGCCATAACAGTTTATGAATGCTTTTTATTAGCACTCAAAACCCGTTTTGAGTGGGAAATGGGGATGTGAAGTGGTTGATTTGTTGCAAAATATAGCCCATGATCAACTTCCGCAGACTGCTTCGACGCTTGTTGCTGTCTTTATTACTGGTAGTTATCGTCACCGGTATCTATACTTCGCTGCCCCGGGTGCGTGCTGCAAATAGTATTTATGGGCGTGCGCTGGCGACCAGCCAGCTCCTGCCCTCGGCCGTACAAGACTCCCTGCATCAATACCTGAACGACCCCGCCCAGCACTATGCTGCGGGCCAACAGGTGGTGGCCCTGTGGCGGGAGCAAGTCATTTTTGAGGTGGGTGATGCTCGTCAACTCATCAACTGCCACTCGGCGAGGAAAAGCATTATGAGCCTGCTGATGGGCATCGCGCAGGAAAAAGGATTGCTACATCTGACGGAAACGCTGGGCGACCTGGGGATCGACGAAAGCCGTACGCCGCTGACCGCGCAGGAAAAAACAGCTACCATCCGTGACTTGCTGATGGCCCGCTCGGGCGTGTACCTGCCGGCGGAAGCGGAGACCGATTTTGCCAAAGCCAACCGGCCCCGGCGCGGGCAATATGAACCAGGCGCCTTTTTCTTTTACAACAACTTCGACTTTAATGTACTGGGGGCGATCCTGGAAAAGAAAAGTGGTCTGTCGATCGGTGCGTTTATGGAAAAGTACCTGGCGAAGCCCTTAGGCATGCAGGACTTTGCTCCCACGAATGTGGTGTATGGAAATCCCTGGCCGGTGCGTGACGATCGATCGGATTATCGGGTATACTGGATGTACCTGAGCGCCCGCGACCTGGCCCGTATCGGTGCCCTGGTGGCCCAGTTGGGGCGCTGGCAGGGGCGTCAGGTTGTAGGGGCCGATTGGATACGCGAAAGTACCCGGGCATACACGACGGAACTTCATGAAAGTATGTGGCCATTCGATGGCTACGGATACCTGTGGTGGTTGGACAAAGACAACAACACGATCTGGGCCGATGGTTATGGTGGACAGTTCCTGCTGATCGATACCAGCCGCGGACTGGCGATCGCGCAACGGAACTTTACCGGCAACTCGCTGATGAGCGCCGGCTTGTTTATGATGCGGCAGCGCCCCCATGGCGGGCGAAAGCACCTGATGCATGTTTATGACGTTATGAAGGAATATATCCCCTGATGGTGCTTGCTGCTTACTCAGGGCTTTTGCCAATGCACCTCCGTCAGTACAGGATTGAACTCGATGGCGGTGGTGGTGGTCGTCAGCTTTTGATCACCACTCGACGACTCGGTGATGGTCGGGTAACTGACACCGTCTTTTTGTGCGTATTGCCGGTACACGTTGAAGGTAGGTGTGCTGCCCACCGTATAGGCGCTGGCTTTCAAGGTGAGGTCTGTGCCGATCAGGTACACGATCTGATAGCCTTTTATGGTGCAGGTGATCGCCTGGTCTCCTTTCACGGTCGACACGGTTCCTGTCAACAACGCGGTGTTCAGTGATTGATGCAGCCCCATCACGCCCTGATGAAAGCTCAGCATCAACTCATCTTTTTCTGCTGTCGATAAAGGCTGCAGGCTACCGTTGGACCACTGCCAGCCGTCGTCGCCTATGAGCTGTTTGACGAGTAGCAGTTTGTTTTGTTGTCTTACTTCCATGCGTAATTTTCTGTTGACGATATCGGCCTGGGCAACTACCTGGAATCCGCCCGTGATCGTTGCGGTTTCCCGGCTGGTGTTCACTTTGTCGAGATTGGCGCCGCCATAGCGTTGGCGCAGTTGCGCTACCAGCGAGGCCGCCGTGAGGGTTTTGTTAGTCGATGGGCTGTTGGTTTTGGTATCGGTGCCGGTCGCTGTCTGCTCCTGCCGTGTGCCAGCTTTGGCCTGCCCATCTTCCCGGAAATAGAATGCACCACCCAGTACGATCATGTTCTGTTCGGTAGGCGGGCTGTAAAAGAAGCTTTGTTTCGCCGTCTTGCCATTGTTGAACCGAAGGGTTATTTCACCATCTCCCAGCGTGTAAGTGCCCTGCAAGGCGTCTTTGCTGGTGGATTTACCGCCGATGGTGCCACCCGCTGCATCACCGCCAATGCCCAAGATGCCTTCATGGTCGAGGGTGAAGCGTCCCTTGCCATCGAAATACAGGAAGTCGGAGGAGAAGGTACCCACCTGTGGCATGCCGGTTCCGGCGCCTCCACTGGTAGCCGCGCCGCGACTTTCATATCCAGCCGCCGGCAGGTTGGTTACCAGTATCATTTGGTGCAGGGTGGAGGCTACGCCGCTGGTGGTTTGTAGCTTACCGTTTGCCGATAGCTTGTAGGTTTGACTTTCGGACCCATCGGTAAAGTTTAGTTGCACCAATCCATTTTTGATGGTGTACTGGCCGCTGACATGGGTTTTCCAGGCCGGGGCGTTTAGTTGGGTAGTAAAGCTGCCGTTGTTGCGGAAGTAGAGGACGATGTTGTCTATTTGCATGCCGTTGTACGGCGTATTGTAGATCTGTGCGCCTGCGTACAGGCCTTCCAGCTTGCTGGTTTGGCCATAGGCTGTGCTGGTAGCCAGCATTACTACAGTCAATAACCAGAGTAATATATTCTTTTTCATAGCGGTAAGTTTTTACGCTTGTGACATCCCATTACCGAAAGACATCAAACAAGTATAATACCAATTAATCGAGGCCAAATGATACAATCATTAAATTTGGCGGCACATTGTTTACGCCTTTGACAAATCTGATACATATGTCTTTTATTCGCAGGCTTCTTTCCATCGTTTTATGTTTCGTTTGTGGCGCAGTGGCCTACACAGCGCTGGCACAGTCAGCTTTCGTTCCCGGCTTTAAGAACTGCCGGCAATGCCTGGTATTGTCCGAACAGTCGGTGAACCGGGTGGCGATACTTGACCTGGCTGCCCAACGTATTGTTTGGGAGTGGTTGCCCGATCAATCGCCTGCTATCAAGCCTGCGCATGTGGGTTGGTTTAGATTTCCCTCGGATGCCAAAGTGGTGTATGGGGGTACAGCGATCCTCATGAATGCATCGGGTGGGGGCGTAGCGTTGATCCGTATCGCCGATAAGAAGGTCATGTTCTATGCGTATGCAGGCGGCAATCCACATTCCTCCGAACTGTTGCCCGACGGGAATATCGTAACGGCCTCCAGCACGGGTAACCTGATGACCGTATTCAGAACCGATACGCTACAGTTTCCCGAAAAGGTGTACAGCCAACAACGATACCTCGAATTTGGTCACAACGTCGTTTGGGACAACAAGCGGCAGTTGTTGTGGTCGGCTGCGCAGGACAAATTGCAGACTTTCCGCTACAATGGTGATTGCCGTCAACCCGAATTGATTCCCCTGGATTCTATCCCATTACCGCAGAAGGGCGCGCATGACCTGTTTCCTGTTGGGGGTAAACAAGCCCTGTGGCTAACGAATACCCAAGCTACCTACCAATATGACCTGCGCAAAAAGGCGCTGACAGCCATCTCTATCCCCTGGCATGATGTGAAAAGCGTCAGCACAGGTCCCAAAAACGCGCCCGTCGTAGTGGTGGTGCCAGACGGTACGCCTGGCAGCTGGTGGACCAATGAGGTTCGCTCCACCGACGGGAAGATCGTTTTCAAACAGGCCGGACTTAAGATATACAAAGCGCGTTGGTTTATAGAGAATGACTTCAGTTATCCCGCCAACAACCCGCTCCGGATATGTCAGTAGTTGGCTGACCCGTTCTATTTCTTACCTAAAGTCAAGGAGCCTGCGTGTAGCAGCCAGTAGTTTTGAGGAAAATTACAAGCTATGCGTCAATTAATGGTTGTGAAATCTTTATTGGTGATTGCGGGGATCATCTCCATCATCGTGGGTATTGGTCAGCTTTTCTTTCCGGTGGCGTTTGAAGCTTCCTCCGGCGTTGATCTCGGGGGGAATGTATCGTTGCTCAGTGAAATGCGCGGTGCCGGTGGGGTATTGCTGGGTGGAGGGATCCTGATCATAATGGGTGCTTTCAGCACTTCGCTACGTGGTGTATCGTTGATCCTGACGGTATTGATCGGCCTTGGTTATGGCATTGCGCGGGTGTATGGTATGCTGGTAGATGGTATACCGCACCCCGTGCTGGTGGGAGTAGCGATTGGTGAGCTGGTCATTGGTGGTCTGGCACTGCTGCTTTATCAGGGTTTGCGCAAACCAGCTTATACTTTACCGGCATTGTCGACGATCCTTTTCCTGATCCTGCTGAGCGACTCGGGCGTTACGCCGATATAGGAGGCGATATGCACCAGTGGTACGCGGTTGAGGATAGCTGGTTTTGATTGCAGCAGGGCCTGGTAGCGTTGCTCGGGATTATAGGCATTGAGCAGGTTGATGTATTCCTCGGCTTTGCGGTAGTCATCCGATAAAAGTCGGAAGACGAGGTTGTCGGTAGCGGGATGAGCTTCGTACATGGCAGCCTCTTGTGCCTTGGTGCCACTTAGCAGGATGCAATCTTCCATACATTGTATGCTGGTGTCTGCCGACAGGCCCGAGAAGTAACTGGAGTACATGACCACCTGGTCTGTTTCCTGGTAGAAGCCACAGGTTTTTTCTATGCCTTCCACATTGCGGTATTGCCGCAGGCAGCCCTTCAGCACAAAATAACATTTGTGACAAACACGTCCTTCCTGTATCACTACGGCGCCTTTGTCAAAAGTCTCCACCGTGGTGTGGTCCAGCAGCGCATCGATCGCGGCGGCGTTGAATACCTGGTGCTGGAGCAATAACTGTTTGGCAAAGGCTTTCATGTTCGTATAATTTATGAGTCGTGTAGGCTGTCTAAAGATAAACAATGGGGACAAGATCGTGGTCATCGTTTCAGCAGGAAACAAGAGCCCTGGAGTAGCTGCATGGTTATCAGATCGTTCGGGCGCGTCGGGTTAAACTGGAAAATGTATAAGTGTTGCCGTTAAAAGTGTAAGTATGGCCGTTTGGGTTGGCAGAACTTTGTGGTATCAAAAACAAGATACCATGTCAGCAACAAACGAACAATCGAAGATCGTACTGGTCACCGGTGGTAGCCGCGGGATCGGAAAAAGCATTGCCCTCAACGCCGCCCAACGTGGTCTCGGGGTCATCCTTACGTACAACAGTCAGCCCGAACAGGGTAAAGCCGTTGCCGATGAGATCAATGGCAAGGGTGGAAAAGCAGTGGCGTTACAACTGGAGGCCGGCAATATCGCGAGCCTGGATGGGTTTATCGGTGAGGTGGTGGAGGCGCTCAAAACCTTCTGGGGTCGCGACCGGTTAGACTATCTCATTAACAATGCAGGCATTGCCCAAAGAACCCTGATCAAAGACCTCACAGAAGAACAATTCGATCAACTGGTCAATGTCAATTTCAAAGGCGTATTTTTCCTGACGCAAAAGCTGATGCCTTACCTCGTCGATGGCGGGCAGGTCATCAACATCTCCTCGGGCCTGGCGCGTTTTGCTTTTCCGGGCGTAGCGGTGTATGGTGCCCTGAAGGCGGCCACGGAGGGATTGACGCGTTATTTTGCGAAGGAATATGCAGATCGTAAGATCCGGGTGAATACCGTAGCGCCGGGAGCCATCGATACGGAGTTTGGCGGCGGCAAAGGTGATGAAGCGCATAAGCAACAGATAGCTGCCGGTATTGCACTTGGTCGGCTGGGTGTGGCGGATGATATTGGTTTGTTTGTTGCTTCCTTGTTGTCAGACGACAGCCGCTATGTCAATGCGCAGCGCATCGAAGTGGGTGGCGGCATCATGATCTGATGGGATAGCGGGCAGCCTTGTTGCCTGGGAAATGATTACATTTGATAAGGCATCAATAGCATGTTATGCAGTACACAGATATTCCTTCCATTGCCGCCTTGCATGCGTTTTTCCGGTGTGAAAAACCGCGGCATCCGTTGATCTCGGTGGTCGACCTGGCCAAGGTTGACCGGACCGAAAGGGTGCCCGATGCGGCTTACCGGCTCGATCTCTACTCCATTGCCTGCAAGAAAGTGGAAGGCTCCTTCAAATATGGTCGTACGCACTATGATTTCTCGGAAGGGACGCTGATGTTCACGGCCCCCAACCAGGTGTTGATACCAGGTATTGAAAATAAAGTTGCTGGTTGGGCTATCTATATGCATCCTGATTTTTTGCATGCCAGCCCGAAAGGATATGAGTTAACCCGGTATTCTTTTTTTGGGTACGATGCCAATGAAGGACTCCATATTTCCGATGCGGAAAAGAATGTATTGGAGGAATGTGTTCGTAATATCGAAAAAGAGATATCCAACAACCTGGATAATCACTCCCATCATCTCATACTATCCAACCTCGAGCTGTTGTTGTCTTACTGTGCCCGTTTTTATGACCGGCAATTCCTGACCCGTGTGAAGGCGGGCAATGATATCGTAGAAAAGTTTGACAGGCTGCTCGATGATCATTTTGCGCAGGATAACCTGGTGGCATCCGGGGTACCCGATGTAAAGTTCTTTGCGGCACAACTCCATTTGTCGCCCAACTATTTGTCGGATATGCTGCATAAATACACGGGCAAGTCTACGCAGGAGCACATTCACCTGAAGCTGGTGGACAAGGCCAAACACCTGTTGTGGAGTACGGAGAAGCCGGTTAGCGAGATCGCCTTCGAGCTGGGCTTCGAGCATCCTTCCCATTTTACCAAGTTGTTTAAGAACAAGACGGGACACTCTCCCCGGGAATACAGGCAATTGAATTGATTCATGTTATTCCAGGAAAAGAATGAGCGCATAGGTGGTGCCAATGCCGCCATCGATGCTGACGTTCGTGATGGCATAACGCTTTAAATAAGTAAGGTTGAAGTGTGCCTGATACCCTTTGGGAAAATGGACAAAGCCATTGGAGAAGGACCATTCTCTGCCGGCTTCAGCGGAAAACCGGTCTGGAAAAGGCTGGCTGGCAATGACCGGATATACATACCGGAGGTTGTTCTTTTCAATAACAGCTTGTAATTCCTGGGCAATCACTTCTCCGGTGGTTGGACTGACCTCTTTTTTGCAACTGGTAAGGAAGACAGCCGAAACGAAAGCCACCACACTAAACAGGTAGAAATTTGTTTTCATACAAACAGGTTTGTACAAACCTCGCAAAAGTTATGCGGCGATCGACGGGGGGCGGTTTGATTTAACCAATTTTTAAATGGACGTTCCATTCCCTGCGGCTTCCAACAAAGCAGCGGGATCAATCTGCCTATACGCCAGTTATGCCGCCATGGATGATACAAAAGCTGGAATATTTGAGACAGGATCTGGTAACCAAGCTACGGACGTAGGGTAATTTGCATCTAAATGTACGAATCACCAGGCAGTAGTACAATTGCGCCCAAAATTCGTTACACTTTGTTATTTTTAGGACAACCCTAACTGTTTTAAATCGACTACATGCCTGTATTGCTTGCCCGGAGAACCTGCCTGCTGTTACCTTTGCTACTATTATCATCGCTTTTTACGTTCGCCCAAACGTCGCCGGAACCACTGAAGACGGCCCAATGGATCTTCCATCCAACAGCAGATCCACATGCCTACGGCGTTTTCCATTATCGTAAACAGTTTAATCTGCCCGTTATACCCAGGCAGTTTATTGTATATATTTCGGGCGACAACCGGTACCAGCTATTTGTCAATGGCAAACGGATCGCCCTCGGCCCGGCCAAAGGCGATGTGGAGCATTGGCGGTATGAGACGGTAAATATTGCACCTGCGTTGGTAAAAGGTCGTAATACGATTGCCGCACTGACCTGGAATGAGGGCGAACACCTGGCCTGGTCGCAGATCACTTACCAGTCTGGATTGATGATCAGAGGGGTGACATCGCCCTTGGCGAATACGGACACGAGTTGGAAGGTCATGGAGAACAGAGCCTACCAACCGATTCCCGCAGGTAACAAGGTCGTTACGCCGTTTGAGAAAGTACACGCAGATCAATATCCCTGGGGGTGGGAATATACGAGCTACGACGATCGGCTTTGGCAATCCGCAAAAATAATGGAGGGTGGAACCGCTCATCGGTTAGTGCCCAATCGACTGCCTTTCCCCGAAGAGAACGCGCAACGATTCCGCAGTGTGCGTCGCTCCACGTTGGGGGGCCTCGATGATCAGTTCATTAAAGGCAGTTACTCCGTCACCGTGCCAGCCAATGATTCGGTCACGGCGATCATCGATCAGGGTATATTGACTACTGCATTCCCTGAACTGTTGGTAAGTGGTGGCAAAGGAGCCTCCATTACCCTGACCTATGCAGAAGCGTTGTACGATAGCGCCGGCAATAAAGGAAACCGCAACGAAATACGAGGAAAAAGGGTAAGGGGGAATGCCGATCAATACTTGCCTGATGGTGGAACCAACAGGCTTTTCAGGCCGCTATACTACCGCACCTTCCGGTACATCGAGTTGAAAATTAAGACTGGCGCCACCGCCTTGCAGCTGCATGATCTCAGGTCCGTTTTCACCGCCTATCCATTTAAAGAAAATGCCTCGTTTGTAAGCGACGATCCCTCGCTGACAGCTATTTGGAATACGGGTTGGCGCACGGCACGACTTTGTGCCTACGAAACCTATATGGATTGCCCCTACTACGAGCAATTGCAATATGTGGGCGATACGCGGATACAGGCATTGATCTCTTATTACGTATCGGGCGACGACCGGTTGGTGCGTAATGCGATTGAACAATTTAGCCATTCTATGTTGGCAGAAGGGTTGACGCATTCCCGCTACCCGGAGTCGATGAAACAGGTGATACCCCCCTTCTCCTTGCTGTGGATCTCCATGGTACATGATTATTGGCGTCACCGCCCGGATACCGCTTTCGTAAAACAGTATTTAGTAGATGTAAAAAAGATATTGGATTGGCATAAGCGTTACCTGAACAGGGATTCTATGCTGGGGCATATGCCCTACTGGAATTTTGTGGATTGGCCGGCGCAATGGCCATGGACGGGTGTCGAGGAAACCAGTGGCGTACCGGCTGGTACGGTAGAAGGTAATTCATCCATCCTTACCCTGCAATACGCGTATGCGATCGACCGGGCCGTGGAGCTGTTCAAGGCGTTCCAATGGGAGCACGAATTGGTCGGCTACAGCAAGTTGGCGGCAAACATAAAGGCTGCTACGCTGAAGCATTGTTGGAACAACGAAAGGAAGTTGTTGGCAGATGATCCGAAGATGAAAGATTACAGTCAGCATGCCAATGTATTGGCGGTACTCACCAATGCGGTGCCGGTGGCAACAGGCAAAGCACTGATTAAACGCGTAGCGTATGATAGTACGCTGATACAATGCACCTATTATTATCGCTTTTACCTGAACCAGGCTATGAAAAAAGCGGGTTGGGGTGATGATTATGTTGCGATGCTGCAGCCATGGAAGGATATGCTCAATCTGGGGCTTACTACCTTTTCCGAAAGACCAGAGCCTACGCGTTCGGATTGTCATGCCTGGAGCGCCAGTCCCAATTATGATTTCCTGGCCACCATTGCGGGCATTGAACCAGCCTCACCAGGTTTTGGTACGGTCAAGATCGCGCCCCACCTCGGTACGCTCAATCACATCGAAGGAAAACTACCGGTACCTGCCGGTGAGATACAGTTTACGCTTACACGCAACGGTTCCGCCGGTATACAGGGAAAGATCACCTTGCCCAAAGGCATGACAGGCAATTTTTATTGGAAGGGCAAGCGCCTGGCCTTGAAGCCGGGGAGTCAAGCGATCAAATTGTAGCGGGGCATCTTAGGCATCTTAACATAGGTCCATATGTTCGATTGGTTCCAAAACATTATTGGGAGTTGATCTCATTTGTTCGTCTGTAATACTTGCAAATTTGGCGTGCCTCTAATTGTCCGGTACTTTCGTTTTTTTCAAAAACCCAAGTAACGCCCCCTTCTGTATCGATTAAAGTATATTCGCCAGGTTCGACATAGAAGAAGTCGCCGCCTGCAGTCGTCAGGCTATCCAATGGTCCAGTTATTGTGAATCTTTTGAACTGGATCTTCCGGTTTGTCAATGCTGCTTCTACGGCTTGTAAACTTCGTTTCTTTTCAATCCATGGAACGAGTACGGCATTAAAATCTTTCTTTGAGTAGATGATGTCTGGCCGATAGCTGATTCCGCTAATCTTTTCATCATAGATATGGAACTCAATAAACCCAACTTTGATAATTCCATAAATGAGTCCATTGGTGTCTCTTTCCTTTACACCCCAGTATTTCTTACCGTATACTGTTATCAGTTTTTTTACCGAAGTGCCTGCTGGCAGGCCTTTGATGTAGCCCTTTCTTAAAAAATGATCAAAATCGTTGGATGAAATCATTGAACATTGCCTTTATGCTGGTGCTATTATTCCTAAATAGGATTCGGGAAGTTTTCTCAATCTTTCTTCAAAATCCCTTCATCCACACTTTGGTCGATCAGTGTTTTGGCATAGTCCCACAGCACTTCTGAGCCTTCTTTGATGATGCTTTTTTTCTGGAGCACTTTGTCGTAGGGGATGTTGAACTCTTTCCAGGTGCCTCCCTGGTTGGACCGATTTTGGAGCAAGGGTTCAAAGCGGTCCATAGCACGGGCAAATTTGGCCTCAGGCGTCTCTCCGGCTTCAAACTCTTCCCAGATGGCGATCAGTTCTTCCGCCTGCGCTGGGGGAAGCAGGCCAAATATGCGGCGGGCAGCCAGTGTTTCGGCTTCTGTATTGGTATGACTCACTACACTGTCGTACAGGAAGACGTCGCCTGCGTCGATCTCCACCACATCGTGTATCAGCAGCATTTTGATGACTTTCAGGAGGTCGATATCCTGGTTGCTGTGGCCAGACAAGACGACCGCCATCAACGCAAGATGCCAGCTGTGCTCCGCATCATTCTCCCGACGATCGCTGTTGAACAGTTTTGTCTTACGTTCGATATACTTTACCTTATCGATTTCATAGATGAAATTGACCTGTTGTTGCAGTTGTTGAAAATCCATACGCGGAGCTTTATGCGGGTGAATATACTGCAAGCAAAATTAGGCAAAAAAAGAGGCACCTATCGGTAACCTCTTTCAAACTCCATGTTGTTACACGATCCGGTTCTTTAATCGTTTGGTATAGCGGGCAACATCTATCCAGTAAATGATCAACAGCACCAATCCTGCCAGGGAAAACAGGCTTTTTATGAGGCCGAGTGGCAGCAGGGAAATGCAGATCAATATGGCATACGAAATGCCCAGGCCGTAGGTGGGGCGGGTATGTGTGGGAACGGGGTCATCGCCAAACAGGGAGTCTCCGCTAGGCGCATTCAGGTCGTCCCGGATAGAGTCTGATAATTTGACGATGACGTAAAACTGCCAACCCAGGCCAAACAGCGGAATGAACTGCAACCAGACCAGTCCCGGTTCCATGCGGCGATTTTCAGGCCGTACGGCCAGGAAGGCTCTGTGTTGTGTCCAAAAAAACAAGGCGCCAATAGTCAGGATGATGAGTAATAACAGCAGTTGTATCGTGCCGGCGGATTGAGCAGCGTTCATGTGATGAGGGGTTGATTGCCGCCAAATCTACTGGAAACAGGCAGACAGCGCGGGGCAAACCGATAACCGTGCAGAAACAGCCGGTAACTGTGCTGTTTCGAACGATAACCGTGCTCCAGGCCGTTCATTCCGCAATCAGCTTACTTGTTTTTTGATTCCGTGCGCGATCCTCCGTAGAGCTCATATTCAAACAGGCGGCAGTCGATAATACTGGTATAAAATTCTATCCGCCGGGTGGCTTTCAATCCGATCTTTTTGGCCAGTTCCAGGTTGCCGGTAAAGACATAGCCAAAATAACCCTTGCACTGTTGTTTCATAAAATCGCCGATACGGCTGTAGGTCTTTTCCAGTTCGGCAATCTCTCCCAGGCGCTCACCATATTCAGGGTTTACATAAAAGACGCCGGGAACGTTTTGCGGCACTTCGGTAGCAGCAAAATCGCAAACGGCAAATTCGATCAGGTTGGCAACGCCGGCCGCTACCGCATTCTTACGGGCATTTTCGATGGCCCGGTCGCTGTAATCGGTGGCGATGATGCGAAGACCCGGCACCTCTTTGATCTGTTCTTCCAGGCGTGCATCTTCCGCAAAGTAGACCTGCTCATCATAGCCTTGCAGGTGCATAAAGGCGTAGTTGGTCCTGAAGAGGCCAGGCCGGCGGTTGGTGGCGATCATAGCGGCTTCGATGGCAATGGTGCCGGAACCACACATCGGGTTCACAAACGGGCTGACGCGGTCCCAGCGCGAAGCGTAGATCGTGGCAGCAGCCAGCGATTCCAGCATCGGGGCCTGACCAGGTATTTTGCGATAGCCGTGGCGGGCCAGGGAATCGCCGGAGGTGTCGACAAATACTTCGGCCTGGTCTTCTTTCCAGAACAAATGGATCACAGCGCCGGTAAGGGCCGATCCGGTAGATGGACGTATGCCCTTTTTGTCGCGCATGCGGTCGATGATCGCATCTTTTACGCGCAGGTTGGCGTACATGCTGTTATTGATGGTATCGTTGTGGACATTGCTGGTGATGGAAAAATAACCGCCGTCGGGTAAGATCTCTTCCCAGGGATAGTGGATCAGGTTGTTGTATACATCATCGGCATTGCGGGCCTCGAATGATTGAAGGCTGTACAGTACCTGGCTGGCGCAACGCAGGTTGAGGTTGAGACGGATGCATTCATTCACGCTGGCCCGTAGCTTCACCCCGGTCACAAAAGTCTCGATGGGCTCAAATCCCAGCTCTTTGACTTCCTGTTCGAGGTAAACCATGGTCCGCTTGTGACAGGTGATGGTGACCATCCCTGGCGTGGTATAGATATTCATGTTGCGCGAAATTAGGCAGTTCAGCGCATACATCTTACATCATCCGGTGCTCATTCTGTACGCAGGGATTTCACCGGATTGGCCCGCGCTGCCTGCAGGGCTTGCAAGCCGACGGTCAGTAAGGCGATGCCAATGGCTGCGAGTCCGGCCGCGACAAACATCCAGGCGCTCAGCGACGTGCGGTAGGCAAAGCCTTGCAGCCAGTCATGCATCAGGTACCAGGCCAGCGGACTGGCGATGGCGAGTGCCAGGAGGATCAGTACTACGATGTCTTTGCACAATAGGTACAGGATGCCCGATACGGAGGCGCCCAATACCTTCCGGATGCCAATTTCGCGGGTTCTTCTGGCGGTTGAAAAAATGGCCAGGCCCAGCAAACCCAGGCAGGAAATGAAGACGGTGACGGCCATGGCGATATTGATCAGTCGCTCGGTTCGCAGATCGTCTGCATACATATTGGCGATGGCTTCATCGAGGAAAGCATAGCTCATCGGTTGTCCGGGAAAGAGGGGTTTCCAGTGCTGCTCAATTTGGTCGATGAGCGTTTTTATGTCGCCTGCTGTCCTATTGCTGGTAGCAATCTTAACGGCAATGGTTTTCTCCTGCGCGGGATCGTGTAAGAGTATGGTGGGCCAGGTAGCCTGGTGAAATGAGTTCTCGTAAAAATCGGCCACTACACCGGCTATGGGATAGGTCTCGAAGGGATTGATGACGACCTGTTGACCAATGGCTTTGCTGACATCCGAAAAGCCCAATGCACGTACACCGGTTTCACTAATCAGCAGCTCCCGGGTACTGTCGCTGGGTAGCAGGTTGCGTCCGGCGATCAGCTTCATGCCATAAAAGGGCAGGTAGTCCTGGTTGCCGTAGTGATAGGAGAGTTTGATTGGTCTTTCTTCGCTGTTTTTCAGCCTGCCGCCTTCAAATCCGCGGTGACCATGTCCGATGGGTGGTTTCCATTGCCGGATCACCTGTTCTACGCCAGCCAGTTGCCGGATCTGCTCGGTCAGTAAGGCGATTTTGGCAGGTGTTACACTCGCTGTTTGCTGGCTCCTGGCTTTATCCGATGCGAAACCCATACCTGACAACCTTTGCTCCGGTGGACTGCTGATGGTAAGGATGGCGTCTGTTGTAAAACCCAGGTCGGTGTGCAAAGCGTACCGCAGTTGCGCACCCACGACGACAGAGGCGATGATGAACAACAACGATATGGTGAACTGGAAAACGATCAGGCCTTTACGTAACCTGCCTTTCCCGCCGCCAGGTACAGCGGTGATGCCTTTCAGGGTGGCGGTAGGTTCGTAGTGGGCCAATACCCGGGCTGGATAGAATCCGGCCAGTAGGGTAGTGAGGGCCGTTACCGCCAGCAAGAATAGGAGCGTGGGTATATCCATCGTGAAATGAACGCCCGCTGGTATTAAGTCAGTAAAGAAGCGGAAGGCCGGCGTTACCAGGAGGGCGGCCAGTAGCACGGCAGCTATCGTGAGTAAGAAGGTTTCCGTAAAGAATTGCCAGGCGATGCCCGATCTGTTGCTGCCGAGTACCCGGCGAACGCCGATCTCCCGGGCTCGTTTCATGGATTGGGCGGTGGCCAGGTTCACAAAATTGACCATGGCGAGCAGGAGGATAAAGCCTGCCACGGCAATGAGGGTGTAAAGTACAGGCAGGCTGGCTTTGCGGCCGTTGCCGCCGTATTCAGGGTGAAAATGGATACCTGATAGCGGCTGCAGCCGGGAGGTGATGGGTAATTGTGCGCTGTAATGACGTTTGGTGAAAGCGACGAATTGCGTATTGATCTGGGCGGGTTGGGTAGGGGCGGTCAGCTTGACGAGGATCTGGCTGGAGCGGTTCATTTCATTCCAGGCGTCCAGTTTGATCTCGTTCTTCAAAAGACTAACGGGGATGGTGGCATAGGAGATCCATTGACTGTAATTGAAATCACTGTTGTTGGTCCAGTCAGCCACAACGCCCGTTACAGTGGCCAGGAGCGAGTCCTGGTAATAGATGGTTTGTCCGATGACCCTATCGGCAGGCAGTTCACCAAAGTATTTACGGGCTTTACTGGCAGTCAGCACGACGGAATGCGGCTGGGTGAGTGCGGTACGGGCGTTGCCGCTTAGCCAATGGTATTGGAGGATGTCGAAATATTGCGGTTCGGCGATCATGAGGCTGCCATCGTCTTCAAAGTATTTGGAGGCTCCCTGAAGCCCGTTGGGTATCGTCACGCTGGCAGGGTAAGGCTGAAAGGCCGCGATAGACTCGAAGCCCGTCATTTCGTTGCGCATGGCGCTGGCCATGGGGCCTGGCGTGCTGTTGAGGTGATTACCCCGTAGGGTGGCGTCTACGCAAAAGATGCGGTCGCGGTCGGGGTGAAAGGTGTCGTAGCTGAATTCGTGCCGCACAATAAGGTAGATGGACAGGCAGGCACAGATGCCCAGGGCGAGGCCCAATACGTTGATGAGGCTGTATAACTTGTTGCGGACGAGGCTGCGCCAGGCCACGGTCCAATAGTTTTTAAGCATAAGCATGGTTTGGGATAGACATCTCAATAGATGCACAAGGGGCAAAATAGCATAAAATAGCGGTTATCGTTCCCACAAAGAAACCCAGTTCTTGCATAAGCTTGCCAGAAAATGTAAAATCGGGTGTGTTTTCTGCGGCATTGTGCAATTTAATCCCGTCGACCTACTGGAGTCTGCGCCAATTAGCCTAAATTGTACAGATACCACACTGCTTATACCGATGCTAAAAAAGGAACGTCAGGCGTATATATTGCACCAGGTCAACCTGCACAACAAAGTGCTTTCTTCCAGCCTCAGTCTGAATATCAATGTATCTGAAGATACCATCCGTCGGGATCTGCAGGAACTGGCCGATGAAGGAAAAATAATCAAGGTACACGGAGGTGCTCTATCGCATTCGTTCAACCAGGTGTACTATCCTGTTAACAATGTCTACTCACACGATCATAAAAAAGTCATTGCGCAGAAGGCAGCTTCCCTGGTTCAAGATGGCATGTTTGTGCTCACTTCAGGGGGTACTACGATCATTGAGCTGGCCCGGGCCCTGGACCCACAGTTGAAAGCCACGTTTATTTCTGGCAGCATACCTGTCGTGCTGGAATACATGCAACACCCAACTATCGAGATCATCCTGATTGGTGATAAGGTATCTAAAAACTCCAAGATTACGGTGGGTAGTGAAGCTATTGCGCAGATCAGGCGCATACGGGCCGATATCTGCTTTCTTGGTGTGAACGCCATCAACATCAAAGATGGAATTTCGGACAGCGATTGGGAAGTGGTGCACCTGAAAAAAGCCATGATCGAGTCGTCCCGTAAAATAGTGTGCCTGTCTATTGCAGAAAAGATCAATTCCTTACAACCTATCCATCTTTGCGAAGTCAGTAAGATACATACACTGATCACCGAATTGCCTCCCGACGATCCGGTCCTCAAACCTTATCGTGATGCAGGCATTGAAGTGTTATAAAAGTACCTTTTGGCCGTATCTCCTTTATCCGTTGAATAGACAAATGATTGCTGGCAGCCATTTCATGTAGGCTATTCGTTCAATAACCGTATAGACTGCGATACTGCCGTGACAGGCAGCAGCCTTATTGTTGGTGGAGTAGGGCTATATGGATTTTATAAAATAACCAAAAGTAACGGTATGAAAAAAAGAAAGCTTTGTAGTTTGATCATGTTTATCATGCTTTACATGATCACCAACAACCTGATGGCTCAGGAGGTTCCCATTAGCGGAACTGTGTATGCTGATGATGGTACACCACTGGCAGGCGTAACAGTTACCGTCAGTGGCACTACGCAGGCAACTGCCACGGGCAGCGATGGAAAATTTACGATTACGGCCAATGCAGGCGTTCAATTGGAGTTTAGCTCTATCGGCTATGTCACAAAAAAAGAAAAAGCGGCAAGCGGCATGAAGGTGCTCCTGAAAAAAGCAGATTCCGGCCAGATGGTAGATGTTGTAGTGACGGCGATGGGTATAAAAAAGGAGCGGAAAGCCCTGGGCTATTCGGTGACGGAGTTGAATGCGCAGGAGTTGATGAGAAATAAAAATACCAACATCGTCAATTCACTCGTTGGCAAAGTGCCGGGTGTAAACATTACCCAATTCAGTGGCTCGGCAGGCGCCGGTGCCTCCATCACCATCCGGGGTGGCAACTCCACCTCAGAGAGCAGGCAAAACCAACCCTTGTTTGTAATTGATGGAGTAATATATGATAACTCAACGACGGTTACCGGTAATACGGGTACGGATGGGTTATCCCGCAGCAATACCACCTACTCCAACCGTGTGATGGATGTTAATCCGGAGGATATCGAAACCTTGTCGGTGCTGAAAGGGGCTGCTGCAGCTGCCTTGTATGGGTCACGCGCGGCTGATGGTGTTGTCATCATTACCACCAAGAAAGGTGCGGAAGGCTCTACAAGGGTTAATATTGCCAGCAAGGTGGGCAACTCCTGGGCCAACAAGTTGCTGGAAGTTCAAAACCAGTTTGGTACCGGCTCTTATGCCACCAACGGCGTTTTCAGCGATCTGAATTCGTACAGCTCATGGGGGCAAAAACTCACCTCAGCAGATACTTTGTACGATAATATCGGTGAATTCTTTCAACACGGTATGGTGTATGATAACAGCGTAAATGTATCCGGCGGTTCTAAAAATGGCTCCTTCTTTTTATCAGGCTCTAATTTCGATCAAACTGGTATCGTGCCCGGTACAGGCTTTAAGAAAACTACTTTTCGCTTTAATGGCGAACAGAAATATGGGCGTTTAACCCTGAGTGCCAATGTAGCCTATTCCATTGCCGACATCGATAGAACGTTGACGACTGCCGGGCTGTATGGAAGTGGTGTAGGCAGTATGCAGGCATTGTACAACTGGCCGTTAAAATTTGATATGAAGCGGTATGTCAACCAGGATGGAACGCAATACCGGCCTTATGCGGGAACGCTTGCATTAGAAGGCGATATTGACAACCCCTATTGGATCATCAATAAAGACAAGCTGACCTCGCAAACGAAGCGCATCACAGGGGCGATCAATAGCAATTATAAAATAACCGACTGGTGGAATATTTCAGCGCGTTTGGGGTACGACCAGTACAGTACCAATGATTATACGTATGTCGCTCCCGGATCTGCGCTGTCTCCCATATACCAAAACGGACGCCTGAGCAAAGACATGATCAATTATACTTTCATCACAACGACCGTGATGAGTAATTTCCAAAAGAAATTCGGCGATTTTGATACGCACCTGATGCTGGGAACCACTTCAGAGAACACGCAGACAGCTGGCCAGAATCATTGGGGGTACAACTTTATTACTGCCGGCACCATCAGCTTTAATAATATTGCAACGACCAATAAATTCTTTACCGACAACACCACGAAAAAGCGTTTGGTGGGCGCCTATGGAGAAGCGGGTGTGTCTTACAAGGATATTGCCTATCTGACTGTGACCGGACGCAATGACTGGTCGTCTACGTTGCCGATAGAGAACAGGTCGTATTTTTATCCCTCTGTCAGTGGTTCTTTGGTTTTTACGGAATTGCTGCCGAAGAACAGTATTCTTTCCTTCGGTAAAGTGCGGGCAAGCTGGGCGCAGGTGGGTAAAGATGCCAACCCGTATGCCACGCTTACATACGTAAATCCTCCTTATACCATTGGCTCCTATACTGCGGTGGGTAACCAGTGGGCCGCTGGCAATCCTATTCTGTTACCCGAGATCCAGGATTCCTGGGAAGTAGGCGGAGAGGTGAGGTTGCTGAACGGACGTATTGGTTTGGATTATACCTATTACCACAGCCAGACAAAGAACCAGATTGCGCAACCACGTCTCGCACAATCTGGTGGGTTCATCTTCAGCTCCCTCAATACCGGCTCTGTCATCAACAAGGGTATGGAAATAGCGGTTACTGGTAAACCGATCGTAAACAGGGATTTTTCCTGGGAGGCAACATTGAACTTTTCTTACAACAGGGGCAGGCTGGGTGCGTTCCTTCCTGGTGTAGCCTATTTTTATCCTACCGATGCCCAGTTCGGAACTGTAAAAGCTGCTTCTATTCCCAATGGCGGTTATTTCCTTGGCCTGACCGGCCAGCCGTATCTGCGTGAAGTAGATGCAAAAGGCGTTGAAATTCCCACCGGGCGCTACCAGGTAGATCCCACTACCGGATTGTATAAACTGAATACGCTGAACCCGGTGGTGGCGAATCGTGAACCGGATTTCATTGGTGGATTTAATAACAACTTCAGGTATAAGAATCTGTCCTTCTCTTTTCTGCTGGACATCCGCAAGGGCGGGGATGTATTTAATGGTTCCGAATATGCGTTGGTGTTAAATGGGTTAAGCAAATTAACGTTGCTGAACGACAGGCAATCGGTGACAGTTTCCGGGGTTAACAGCTCAACGGGTGCGGAATTTACGCAAACCTATGAAGCCGGTAAGACCTATACCATTGGAACTACACAGGTAGACGGCAAGGCAATGATCCAGCGCTATTGGGCCAACTACGCAGCCAACTCCTATAACTTCCTTAATTCCGTGAATTGGTTAAAGCTGCGTTCGGCATCGGTCACCTACGACTTTACCAGTATGTTGAAGGGGCAAAAGATCATCAAAGGACTCAGCGTATCGGCCATCGGAACCAATCTGGCTACATTGACCAACTATAAAGGAATGGATCCCGAAGTAAGCGCCGCAGGTGGCACAGGAGGTTCGGGCTCTACGGGTATCGACTACCTGGGCGTGCCTGCAGTAGCCAGTTTCACATTCGGGGTAAATCTTTCTTTTTAAATCATTACAAAAACAGGTTATGAATAAATTCAAATATATCATACTCGGTTGCATACTGGTATTGGGAACGGCATCCTGTAAAAAGTGGTTGGATGTAAATACCGATCCTGACAATCCGAATAACCAAAGCGTACTGGTTCAAAACAGGCTTCCCTGGATCGAACATTTTTATATGTATTCTGCGGGAGTAGCCAATTTCCGTACATCCTGCCAGTCGGGCGTTTATTATGCCATTGCTGCGGCTCAAAACACCTTTTCCACCACCTGGCAATGCTCCAACGCCAATTCTACCACGCCTTACCAATCGTGGTTTGTAGCTACCTCTTCCAATATCGTTGATATGTATAACACAGCCCAGAAACAAGGAGCCTATCATTATATGGCGGCGGCTGATGTATTCCATGCATTGGGGTATATGCAAATGTTGGATCTCTATGGCGAAATGCCTTACATCGAGTCGGCTACCGGCAATCCGAGCCCAAAGCCTGATGACGGTAAAACTATCTACAAGGGCTGCATGGACAAGTTGAACGAAGCCATCAGTCTGTTCGGTAAAACACAGGAAGCCGGAGCCCCGGCGCTGTCCATCGGTGATATGATTAACAAGGGCGATGTAGACAAATGGACAAAGTTATGCTGGGGATTGAAAGCCCGGTACATGCTGAAGTTGTCGAAAAAAGCAGACCTGTACAATGCCGATTCAATACTATACTGTTTGTCGAAAGGTCCACAAAGCATTAGCGACAACGTAACAGAGCCAGGCCTCAACAACAGCACGGTCACCGATTACCTGATAGGTGATCCGGTGGTAACAAACGGCAACTGGAATTATGCGGCGTATGGCAACAATCAACGTATTTCCCAATTCCATTACAACCTGTTGACCAATATGCGTAATGCAGGGATAACCGACCCACGCATGACTAAAATTGTGCCGGCTTACATGTCGAATGTTAAGCTGGATGGTAGCGGAAAGGTTAGTTCTTTCACCTGGAAACGTTCCATCGGCGTCGATTCTTATGGACCTGCCACCCGCTTGTTGAAAGGTGGTGCTACTTCCATTGCAACACCAACGTTTGCTGCTGCCAATACGAATATTAAATATACCATCGCCGATGCCACAGAACGGGCTAATTTCATAGCTGCTATCACCGCAGCACAGAAGATCTTTACTGTTAACGGAAGCGATGTTACGGTAACCTATACGGCTGGTTCCATGTTTGTCAATAATACCAATTATCTGAATGCCGGCGATACGGTGTTTGTCAGTTTGCGTAGTAACTCCCTGCCTACATCAGGCATAGCCACGCAGGTTGCTACCGATGTCAACTGGTATGTTAATACAGCAGCCTATGGTGCGGGTGTGGTCGGTTCTACCGGATCGTTTCAGATCCATCCTGTGTCCGATTTTGAGATACTGACGTACCATGAAATGTGTTTCATTAAAGCAGAGGTGTATTTACGGAAAAATGACCCTGCGAATGCTTACACCGCCTATAAAGCAGGTATTCAGGCCCATTTGGATATGATGCAAACGAAGCTGACCGAGTGGCGGGGATCGTACGGTGCCACCAATCCCGATATGCAGCCTATGAATCCGGCAGACATCACTACCTATCTGGCAAGCGATGCAGTTAGCCAGGGGGCGGGAAACTTGACGATGCAGGACATCATGTTGCAAAAATTCATTGCCATGGGGTGCAGTATTGAAAACTGGAATGATATGCGCCGGTTTAATTTCAGCGCCGGTAATGTAGGTGGTTTTGGCGTTGTTTATCCCGGGTACGACAGAGGGCCATTGTTTACAGGCACAGCACAATTAACAGGCACCACTAAAGCGGACCCCAGGTATTGGATGCGTCGTTGGATGTTGCCGCCCACGTATGAAATCAATTACAACTCGGTAAATACATTGGCCTTAAATCCGCATGCCGCAGATCCGAACATTTGGTCGATGCCTATCTGGTGGGATTGTGCAACGGATGATGAATATTATGGATACCTTAAATAATATAGGAAAGATTGGTTGATTGGCTCAGGTGACCAATCGGTTATACTTACCTAAAAGAGACTGTCTCATGCACTGCACAAAGTGAGCAGTCTCTTTTTATTTGAGAAGGACAATTCTATAGTGGTTAGTTGGCATGAGGTCGCATTTATAAGCTTACTCCTCGAGAGAGCGCCTCATTTTTGAGCAGCGTTGCTGCATTTTCCGATTGTTTTTTTGTTTTTTTATATTACTCAACAAATTTAATCCGGAAGTTGAATCTGGTATAGATTCTCAAAATACGCATCCAATTTTCTTGGATCTTTTTCAGACAGTATATAAATCGTCTGTTTTTTTGTAAAATTGAAGATGCCGAAATCTTTAAGATAGTTTCTTGATAAAGAGTAGTAGCCTGATCCATAAGACCGGCTAGTGTTTGAAATATAAAACCAGAATATTCTTGAAGAAAACAGTTTTTTCAAAACCAATAACTCTTTTTTATTAGCTCCGATAGCAGCCATTCCATTGTAAAAAAGTAGATCAGGATCTGCGTTATAAACAAAGTTGGGTGTCTGTGGTGTGATGTGAGGAAAAAAAAGCTTGTGTCGAAGTTTTTCTAGTGATTGGTTACGCCCATATATAAACCAGGGAGTGTATTTTTCACCTTTGCCTTTATCACGGGTAGCTAATATTTTCTTTTTTTGATTTAAATAATTGAAGGCATTGGGGTATTTTTTTTTCAATACTGACAGCGATATTGGTACCGCCTTTTCTTCAATATATTCGTAAGGAAATATTATCTTTTCTTTTATTTTATTTATTGTAGCTTCTGTAGTTAACAAATTAGTGTTTACTGCGTCCTTACAAATGTTTTTTTCAATAGGGTAAACAAAATCGCCGTCTTCTAAGTAATAATAACGTTTGTTTTGACTACTCGGATTGAATAAATAAACGTTATTCTTAAGCGTAGCTAGTCCATTCCTTGTCTTAAATTTTTTGTGAAAAGCAGTTCCAGTATTTTCAATGACCTTAATAAGTGCTTGATTGAGATTAAGGTTCCAGCCTTTCCATCCGTTCAAGTCTGCGTAGGGAAAATTAATATAGTTAATGGGAGTTTTTAATTGCTCTAAATTCGTGCATCGAAAGTAAGAGATTGTGGACGAGTATTTCTTCTCCAAAAGACAAATACAAGTGTAAGTGGAGCGAGCCTTAAATAACTGTATTTTATTAAAGTCAATGATAGAGAATTGATAAGAGTTTTCCCCAAAGTAATTTCGTATTGCGCGACCATTAACACTTTTGAAAAAAGTATTCATAGTAATGTAACCCAACTTGCCAGTTGGTAATAAATTCTCCAGACCTATCTGAAAAAAAGGGATATAGAGATCAGGATGGCCAGTTTTTGAGACTTTCCAGTTGGGTAATAAAAGCCTTGATTGGTCATCTATATTTCTTGAACATACATAAGGAGGGTTGCCTACGATGACATCAAAACCCTGAAAGGAAGGGATCACATGTTTCCAATCAAATTCAAGAGTGTTGCCAGTATATAAGTTGAAAGAAAAGTGGGACTTGTCCTCTCCTGAAGATACTGCTAGCAATGTTAATAGCAATTGTGTTCTCGTTATGGAGTAGGGTTGTATGTCTAATCCATAAAGCTGTTCCGCAAAAATTGACGCATAGGTTTTGCTTGTAAGTTCTTTTAATCTTTTAGCAGCATCATACAAAAAGCCACCACAACCGCAGGCAATATCTGCAATTCGGATAGTTGTATTTGGGGTGTCAGGGATAGTTTTGTCAATGATAAAATTTCTGATCAAGGAAGGTGTATACACTGCACCTGTGATTACACGGTCTTCAGGGGAAATCACAAACTCAAATAATTCGATCAGGTCTTCGATGGTGCAAGATACATTGTGCTTTTTCAGAAGTCCTAAAAACCAAACAAGGGTTTTATACTCCGTTTCCTCATCAGCTCTTATAATATATTTTAATAAAAACTCATTATATCTAACATTGATCCTGTTTATATAAACAAATGCAGATACAATTACTCGATCAACATTATATGGTTCCGTAGAACAATTCTTTCTGAGTGCAAGCGCAATTTGTTTGTTCATCTAATTATAAAAATCCATTAATTCACGATGATATTCGCAATAAGTGACAGCTAACTTCATTATTTTGAGCTGTACCTTTTTATACTCTTTGCTTTTTTTATCCATTGTTTCGTTGATGGCTGTCAATTTTTCAATGAGTACGCGAAGCCTGTTAAGGTTATATAGTAGCTTGATGACATCCTGTCTTTCGTCAAACTTAAATCCTTTTTGACACATCCATTTACCTAACGGTGTTTTCCACAAGATGGCTCCTTCTTTTGTGCGGTATAGATGGTCGTCCAGCTCTACGGAGCAAGGATCAATAAAGCCTTCTTTGCCGTTGTGCGATACAGTCTCACTGGCGGAAGGCCATTGGGCTCTTTTAGCATTGTTGCAGTGTCGGCAAGAATATACCAGATTGCGGTAAGCCGTCAGGCTAATAGTGCCATGTAGCAACAAGAAATCCTTTGGGATAAAATGGTCTACTTCGAAAAAAGCATCTCTGAATCCGTCAAAACTGTCACAATAGGCACAATGACGATTAAAATCCTGTTTAAGGTCTGCTTTGTGTTCTCGCCAGTTTTCTCCTGAAGGATTGCGGCTGGGGTTTAGTCGCCTGCAAGGGATTTTACCTCTTAGGGTCATTCTTTTTTTGATTTTTAATCAGTTCTTCTAAAAAAGCCTCAGCTTCTTTTGTTGTCTCTGTAAGGGTTTCGATTTTGTCGATATTCAATAACTGCATAGGAGCCTCGGGAGCAGCGCGCTTATCCAGATTTTGTAACTCAAACTGCGCTACGGACAATGAATGCTTATCTTTAGCATCAAGTCCTTTGGTCGCCGCTTTTTCCGACAATACTGCGATGAGATCTTTCCGTTCTTGAATATACCTTTGGTAAACGAGGATGTTTTTCCGGAGAATTTCCGTAAATCTGTCGATATTTTCTTTAAGGGTCATCTCCTTCTCATATACAATGTTTGGGTTGTCTACTTTTGGAAAAGCCTGTCCTTCTAAATTGGTGAACACAATTGTTGGAAAGCCTGGTTTGATCTTCTGGTATTCTCGTACTACCTCATCACCATTAAAATCAAGTATTCCCCTATCAGAAAGGAGGAAATCCACCATTAAAAGGTCAATGTTGGAATTATAAACTTGGCTTAGTAGGTTATCTAATGTAACCCCCTTTTCAATTTTATACCCGATGACCTCAAAGTCTTTCTTTCGTAGTCGTCTTTCATATGTATCGACCTGATCTGCGTCTTCATCGATGAATCCAATTTTATATTTCATAGGAAGTGTGTTTTCTTGCTGGAAGATCAATCCTTAATTTAAAGCCGTGGGCTGAATCTACGATTGTCACGGTGCCGTTATAATCAGTTACAGTGCCTTTAACAAGGTACATGCCCAGTCCTGTTCCAATGCTCTTACCCTCCTTGTCTTTTTTAGAAGTAATGAATGGTAAAAATATTTGGTCTTTATCTTTTTTGAAGACCCTATCTAGCCCTGGACCTGTATCTTCGTAAATTATTCGGATATTGTTGTTATTAAATGCGACTGATATTTTTATGGTTCTTTCTCTTTTTCCCTTTGCGTTATTGAGGGCGTCTACAGAATTGGATATGAGATTGGAAAAAATGGTGTCCATATCTACTTCATTAGCTCGAAAATCATAAGATGTTGTAGTTCTATCAAAAGTTTTTAATTGTATATTTCTGTCTGTTAGCGCTTTTTCCCAACTTTGTTTTAATCCTTTCAAATAGGTATCGAAATTTAATAAAGTTCTTGTTCTTTTATCACTTTTGATTGAGGACAGAGCATAATTCATCCAGTGCAAAATCTTGTTCATGTCTTTCCGTAGTACGGAAATAATTTTTAAGCCATCCTTATATTCCATGGATAATTGGCGACTAGTTGGCTCTAACTGCTTAAATATGTCTTCCAATACTTCAATCTCTTCAGCGTTATTTTTTATTCCTTTTAATTCATGTGAAAAAGAGGCTACAATTAATCCTAAACTTGCGAGGGCGCGCACTTGCGCTATTTCTCCATTATCTTTTTCAGCTGCTGTAAAGCTTTCTAGGCCAGAAGTTATGATTTTTTTAATGGCCTTTTTTTCTTGAGCAGCTATTTGTCGCCTACCTTGAACAGAATAATCGGTATTTCTTTTTTGAGATACTTTATTCCTTTCTTCAATCATCTTATTAGCTAATTTCTCGGCTTCTGCTTGGATTGCCTTCTTGCGTTCATTTTCTTTTCGAATTGTAGCGTCTTTGTAGAATTTATTGAGAATAACTGAGCGATCATATTCAAAAAGATGGATAGCCTCGATGATTATGCTGGTAAAAATTTTAAAAGAGTCGTTTTCTACCAGAGATTCGCGGTCAGATTTGTCTATGATTTGCTTGTTGGCAATTCGAGATATATAGACTGCGCCTGCTATTTGCCTGGGCCCAACCCGCCAATCTCCAATCCTTTGACCTGCCCCTGCAGGGCTTTGGGATACCCTTTCTCCGAGCTTTAACCAATCATTCCCTTTTTCCCCATAGGGTCTTACCTTAAACGAATCGCGGTAAATTTTGATACCTCCGAATTTCTCCATAATGGCTGCTCTTTCGCTGCCACTAAAATCCTTATTCGGATATTCTTCTTTCGATGAATTTCGAATTTTTAGGTAGTAAAAGCTAAAGGAAAAACTCCCTACTTTTTGCAGCCGATATGTATTGTCATTGTCTTTAGGCCAAGTTAAAAGCTCGAAAATGGATTTAGAAATTTTGACAGAAGGCTTTGACAAGCTGGTTAGGTCATAAGGGGCTTTCGCCCCTTTAAATAAGTGAGAATATTCGCGCTTAACAATATTCATATCCAGTTCGTTCCTCGTGATCACACACGCCATCTTTAATTTTACGGCATCATAATGTCCTTCTATTTTATAATCAAAATCATCAAAATAAGCTGTTTCTACCTGCCCATATTCTTTTGGTGATTGAAGATGCTGTAATTGCAAATTAAATTCAACACCTGTTTCTATTGGTGGGACTAGAGCTTCCAAGCTCTTAAATATGGCAGCAATTGCTTTTTCATCCCAAGCATCTTTTAAATCAGTGATCCTGATTATCGTGCCGCCGGCAAAAGCTCTACTTTTAAAAAGGCCAATTGCCTTGGTATATTGGGATAGACTCGATTGTATGTAGTCAAAAAGGCTTGTGTTTTTTTCTGTTAGTTCTGCAGTAATTTCAGTTAAGTTCTTGTTAGGCTGGTTGAATTGTTGCCAATCCATGTACCAATAATAACCTGATTTATTATTTTTTTGACGAGAATAAGTATAGACTTCTGCTTGTGTACCTAATCTGTCCAAGGCAAAACGACCAATACCTTTCGCACCGGTCTTTACGCGTCCACTATCCGATGTGAATGTTACTTCCTTGTTTCCGGTTCCTATCTCCATCCATTGGTTCAGAATAGTACTTTCATTCATTCCCGTTCCATTATCGACAATGTAAATTGATGCTTGAGAATTTAGAAAATCTTGCAGAGGTTTAAGTTGTTCCCTGATCTTCTGAGAAAGTATATAATTTTTCCCTTTGGCCTGATACCATGAAGCACTAAATCCTTTGATGGATGATAGATGTTTGTGCTCTTGAACGCTAAGGGTTTCCGGGACTTTGGGATAAGGAATATCAAAAAAAACCATACAGTGAGTCGCATCTGCGTCGTAGCAATTCTTAACCAACTCAATGATTGCACCGTCGGCATTTGCAAAGTTCTCCTGCCCAATCAATTTAGCCGTCCTCGCCGAGACTTTAAAGGGGATTTTGCCCATATTGAGACGCGAATGTAAATCTTTAAAAATGAGAAGGTAACGATTTTTATTTAGTGGACAAGATACTTTTTGGTTTGATAAGATCACTTTTCAAAATAGAAATGCTCCATATCGTACGGCAGGAAATGTAGGGCTTGTCAGGAACGAAGTCCTGTTGCTTCCATTTGCAGTGGAGTAGCAGGATTAATAATCGTATTATGAACATTAGAAAAGCGAAAAAGTATACGCAAAAGATTACTATGAACACAAAAAAAGAGACCACCTTCCGATGATCTCTTTTCTTAGTGAACCCGCTGGGACTCGAACCCAGGGCCCCAACATTAAAAGTGTTGTGCTCTACCAACTGAGCTACGAGTTCTAACCATTTCCTTTCAACTTGGTAACTGTCTCATTTTCAGGACCGTTATATCGTTGTTGGGAGTGCAAAAGTAGGGAGAAATTACATTGCACCAAAATTATTTTAGATTTAAAATCCACAGCCTGTGGATGAAAATTGCTTGTTTTTTTCACAATTCCTTGAAACCCACATCCCGTCTGCGTTTTCGAAACCGCCCCTCCACCCATGTTCGAAAAAAATATTTTACAACAAGATGGTTCACAGAAATTTAAACCGCCCCACCATCGGTCCGCAACAATTCCCGGTGTAATTTAGTTATGATTACACGCTATGGATTATACCCGGGAATTCAGGAAGTTTATCAGTAGTCAGTATTTGTATGCAGGTGTTCGTATCACGGCCGGCGCCATCATTCCCGCCCTTATCCTCCATCACTTCGGTCTGCTCGACCGCATGATGGCCATCCCCCTCGGCGCCCTCGTCGTCAGCTTCACCGACACCCCCGGACCGCCCCAGCATCGCCGCAACGGCATGCTGGTCAGCATCCTCCTCAATTTCATCATCGTCGTCATCGTAGGCCTCACCCGCCACTCACCCTGGTTCATCAGTGCCGAGATCATCATCTTTGGCCTGCTCTTTTCCCTGGTGGGCGTGTATGGCAACCGCGTCAACGCCATCGGTCTCATCGCCCTGCTCGTATTCATCTTCAACGTCGACAGCCACCTGGCCTCCGCCAATATCTGGCGCGACGCCCTTTGGTTTTCCGTCGGCGGCATATGGTATGCGATATTGAGCCTTACCCTGTACTCCCTGCGGCCCTACAAACCCATTCAGCAACTGCTGGGCGAAAACCTCATGGGCATCGCGGACTACCTCCGCATCAAAGCCGCCTTCTACGACCGCGAACGCAACGACGAAGCCCTCTACCGCGACATGATGCGCATCCAGGTATCCGTACACCTGCACCAGGATGAGCTCCGCGAAATGCTTTTCCGCGCCCGCCGTGTCCTATTCGAATCCACCAGCAAAGGACGCATCCTCATGATGATGTTCCTCGACAGCATGGACCTCTTCGAGCGCATCATGACCACCCAGCAAGACTACGACGCCCTGCACAAAGAATTCGACGACAGCCAGATCCTCCAGGTCTACCACAAGATGATCATGCAGGCCTCCGACGAGTTGCACCGCATTGGCCTGGCCGTGCAGGAGGGATTGCCCTATAAAGACGATAACTCGCTCGACGAAGCCTTTAAAGCCACCAGCGAGACCTTCTTCGCCCACCGCGATGCGGCCCTCAATCCGCATACCATCGAAGGGCTCATCAAGCTGCGCCATATCCTGTACAGCATCGAAGACCTGGTAGAGCGCATCGGCATCCTCGCGCACTATTCTACCTACGACCGCAGCATCAGTAAAAACAAAAAGATCGATCCTGATCGATTGGAGGAGCAAGACTCACCCGGACAGGAATTCAACATCCGCCTCCTGGTCGACAACCTGTCGCTGCAATCCTCCCATTTCCGGCACGCCATCCGCGTCACGCTGGCCATGATGATCGGGTACATCATCTCGTTGCTGTATCCCCTCGGACATGGCTACTGGATCCTGTTGACCATCGTCACGATCCTGAAACCGGCCTACAGCATCACGCGGCAGCGCAACATTCACCGCCTGGCCGGTACCTTGATCGGTGCTGCCATCTCCTTCGGGTCGCTCTACCTGATCAAAGACAATACGGCCATCTTCATCATCATGCTCATCGCCATGATCCTGGCCTACACGTATATCAAACTGAATTACCTCATCGGATCGGCCGGCATCACCATCTACGTGGTATTGAGCCTGCACTTTATGAACCCCAGCGGTCTGACAGAAGCCCTCACAGATAGGATCATCGATACCGGTATTGGCTCACTCATTGCTTACCTGGTATCGAAATTTGTATTGCCCCTCTGGGAGCACGAGCAGATCGATACCTATATCCAGCAGACCATCAAGGCGAGCCGCAGTTATTTCGATGTAGTCGCTTCGTATTTCACCGGACAGGTGCCTGCCAACAGCAATTACCGCCTGGCGCGCAAAGAGGCCTTTGTAGCGCTGGCGAATATGTCGGATCATTTTCAGCGGATGCTCTCCGAGCCGAAGAACAAGCAACCCGGATTGCCGCATTACCACCAGTTTGTAGCTACCAGCCATTTGCTCAATTCGCATATTGCTTCCCTCTCGTATTACGCACAACGGTCGGCCGCACAGTATGCATCACCCGATTTTGCACCATTGGTCAAGCAGGTCGACGACCAGTTTCAGAATGCCGAGAAGGTCTTGGAAAAACAGGAGTTGGTCAAGCTCGACCAGAAGGCCAGCGAATATCCCATCCGCGCCCGCCTGCAACAGTTGCTGGAGCAACGCCGGCAGGAGATGGCACCCGGCGCCGACAAGTCTGCCCAGTCGGTCCGCAAAACTTTATCAGACCTCAAGGCCATTACGGACCAATACCAGCTGATCTATTCCATCGTATCTGAACAGGTAAAGATCATTGGCAAGATGCGGAAAGTAGAGTAGGGGCATCTCTACGTGCTGAAGCATATTGGCTTCATGATGGTATTGGTAGCAGGAATTCTGCTACCTTTGTGCTACTTCCCCATGCACATATATACGGCTTTACAGATTGGTCACTTAAACAGTAACCGCTGCGAGGACTTTTTTTTAGTCGATCACCTCGGGGCGCGCTTCGTTATTGGCGCCGTCATGGATGGCTGCACCATGGGTACGGATAGCCATTTTGCATCAACGCTCACGGGCAAGCTGCTGCGAAAAGTGCTTCGCCAGCGACAGGAGCTGGAACATGCCCGTCCCGAAACCCAGGCGACTTCTGCCACAATATTGCTCCGTTCGGTGTTTATTGAACTGATGACCGAATTAACGGACATGAAAAACCGCCTCCTGCTCGACAACGACGAACTGCTCACGACGCTCGTGTTGTTGGTGGTAGATACCCAGGAAAATAATGGCATGCTCGTTGGCGTAGGAGATGGGTATGTGGTAGTGAACGGTACGGTTACTGCCTACGACCACGACAACAGATCCGACTACCTCGGTTTTCACCTCGCAGACGACGCTGCTACCTGGTACGATTCGCTGCCGCAAAAGATGGAACTATCGTCGATAGAGGATATTACAATCGCTACCCATGGCCTCGGATCGTTCACCGAACTAACCGCCGATGCCGCGCCCGCCATCGACCCGATCGCCTTCCTCACCATCGATCAGCAGGGCAAAGACCATCCTGATATGCCCGAAAAAAAGCTGAAAACGCTCGAACACCAGTTTGGGCTAAAACCTGGCGACGATCTCGCCCTGATTCGCTTAATCCGCTAGTTTCCGCTCGAATTCTTCCTTTTTACCACCATTTAATGGCTAATTCCGCTACGTTTATTCGGCGTCCCCGCATGCCGAAAGGCCTTTTGATGTACCAACGATACTCAGATATTCCGTAGCTGTCAAGATGATAACAGCTACTTATCCCGTAGATGTCTCGTACCTATATAGGGACGGAATATCTACGAGATATCTACGAGACATATACGGGATATCTACGGAACATCTGTGTATATGACCGCAAGCGGGCATGAACCCGATATGATATTGAGCGCCGTTGAAACACAATAAGATGAGGAATTAGCAGGCCGTTCGGGGCCGAATAAGGGCGTAATGATGGGTGAATAGTTGGAGATGACAGGTCATGGCCGTAGTAAATGGCCAGAAAACCTGGCGGAAAAGTCAGTCGGCGAGAAAAGGACCGGCAAAAATCGGACGAAGATCAGGTGCCGCGTAGTAATTTGCACCCGCAAAAAGCCAGGACATGAAACAAACGCTCGCCCGCATAGCATTGGTCGTGAAAGACTACGATGAAGCCATCGAATTCTATACCCAGAAGCTGCATTTTACCCTGATAGAGGATACGAAGCTGTCGCCGACGAAGCGTTGGGTGGTGGTGGCGCCGCCTGGCACCGATGCCAACGGTTGTTGTCTGCTGCTCGCCCAGGCGGCGAACGACGAGCAAGCCAGCCGGGTAGGCAACCAAACCGGCGGTCGCGTATTCCTGTTTCTTCATACCGACGATTTTGACAGCGCTTACAGCAACCTGTTGCAACACAACATTACCATCGTCCGTCAGCCGGTGCAGGAAACCTGGGGCAAGGTCGCTGTTTTTGCCGACCTCTATGGAAATCTGTGGGATTTGATCGAGGTACCCCATTCCTAAACGATCCACGAACAGGCAAAGCTACCAGGTGATCGTCATTCCCGTGACGATGCCGCAAAAGCAATTGTTCGACAGCCTGTCGATCGCGTATCAACAGCAAACACCTTACGATTATGCCCTGTTTGGCATGCGTTGTGGCTCGGCCGCCTATGAGATCCTGGCGCGCCTGGACCTGCTCAAAAGGTACCCTCCGAAGAAAACAGCCCTGAAGATCTTTTACCCAAAGAAACTGCGGAAAAGATTGCTCAAACAGGCCAGCAGTCAGGATTGGACAGTCATCCGCCAGGAGGGTACACCCAAAAGACGCTGGGAACGTGATTAGTGTACGTACCTTTAACCGTACGCTAAAATCCGGCAAATATGGAAAAGACCATTACAAAATCCATTGAGATCAACACCAGCGCCGCCAAGGTGTGGAACGCCCTGATCAACCCAAACCTGATCCCGCAGTACCTGCCCGGTGTAGAGGTCGTCTCCGACTGGAAACCCGGTAGCTCCGTTCAATACATACACCGCGAAGGCGGCATGGAGATCATCGACAAAGGCATCGTACTCGATGCCGTATCGCCGCATTTGTTGCGCCATACTTACTGGACGCCCTACTCCGGCCTGGAAGACCTGCCCGATAACTACACGACCATCACTATGAGTCTGAAAGAGACGAATAACAAGACGGTACTAACCATCCAACAAACCAATTTTCGCAGCGAAGACTGGTGGCGCAACTCGATGGCAGGGTGGGAAGACGTGCTGGTTACCATCAAGCGGATCATTGAAGCGACCTCCGCCGTGGGTTAAGTGGTAATCCAGTAGCGGAAGCCACCGCTTGCCTTATCAGATAGAACACCAGTGCGATCCACCCAACTGACGGGTCAGTCGCGCACAAGTATCGGGTCGTTCAAGGGCTTGTGGCAGCGAATAAACAGCTATCTTACGTTTACCCAACAACCAACCCGGTGAGTCCATCACCGGCACATCAACAAGAACAAGCAAAACATTTCATGACCATTGCCACGACCAGCCGACTCCTGATACAGCCTTTCGATACCAGCGATGCGCCCTTTATTCTCGAACTGCTCAATGAGCCCGCCTGGCTGCGCTTTATCGGCGACAAACAGGTGCGTAGCATCGATGATGCCATCAACTACATTCACAATGTACCGCTGAAAAGTTACCGGGACAATGGCTTTGGCCTTTGGAAAGTAACGCTGAAAGAGACGCTGGAGCCGATCGGTATGTGTGGCCTCATAAGGCGTGAAGCCCTGCAACATGAAGACATCGGTTTCGCCTTTCTCGCTGCACACAATGGCAAAGGATATGCGCAGGAAGCGGCCACAGCCGTGATCGATTACGCCCGGGAACAACTGCAGTTCAAACAACTGCTGGCCATTGCGAACGAAGACAACGGGCGCTCCATTCGGCTGTTGGAAAAACTGGGTTTTGCCTACCAGCGACATATCACCATGCCGGGTGATCAAACGCCGTTGGTGCTGATGGGAAGAAGGCTGTAACCGGCGGCTGTCAGGGCTGTTGAAGGGGGAGCAGTCGGCTACGAGACGCGACAACCAGCTAGCAAGGGGCAAGACACGACACAACAACAGAGGGCGCCCCCAGCCGCAGTTTGGTGGCGACGCGACTGAAAGGCACTGACGAAATACACCCCGGCAAGCCAACGACCAGGGCCGCCAGTGCTGTGATATACCCGGAAATGCCGCCCGACGCTACCATCTTATGCCATAATTCTTTATTTTTGTTTGACTTAACCGGTTATTATGCAGGATGCTATCATAGAATTATCGCACGCTAACATCTACCAGGGCACCAATCTCGTACTGCAGGACGTCAACCTGCGGGTACAGAAAGGGGAGTTCGTTTACCTGGTCGGGAAGACCGGTACCGGCAAATCGAGCCTGCTCAAAACCCTGTATGGTGACCTGCCGCTGAATGAAGGGGAATGCTCCGTAGTGGGCTTCAACCTGCGCACGATGGACTGGAAGAAAGTGCCTTTCCTGCGCCGCAACCTGGGCGTGGTGTTCCAGGATTTCCAACTGCTGACCGACCGCAATGTGAACGATAACCTCAAGTTCGTGTTGCGCGCTACCGGCTGGAAGGACGAAAAGCTCATGGATGAAAAGATCATAGATGTACTCGATAAAGTGGGCCTTAAATCCAAAGGGTTTAAAATGCCTTTTGAATTGAGTGGTGGCGAGCAACAACGGGTGGATGTAGCCCGCGCCCTGCTCAACTCGCCCAAACTGATCCTGGCAGACGAGCCTACCGGCAACCTCGACCCGGAAACCTCCGACGAGATCATGCAATTGCTCTTCCACATCAGCCGCGATTATGGTACGGCCATCGTGATGGCAACGCATGATTACATCGTGATCAATAAATTTCCCGCCCGCATGGTGCGTACCGAGCGTGGCCGGGTCATCGACAACGCCAGCATCGACATCGTATAGTATGATCTCCATACTGATCCCCGTATACAACCAGGATGTAAATCATTTGATAGCCCGGCTCAGCGCCGGGCTTTCCCATTTACAGGGGGGCGGCGAGATCATTGTGATGGATGATGGATCGAATCAGGCTACGTTGATGACCAATGCCCCCATCGCTGCCTTGCCGGGCGTACGTTGTGTGGCGCAGTTCAGCAACCAGGGCCGCGCCCGCATCCGCCACTTGCTGGCACGGGAAGCGAAAGGGGAGTGGCTGCTCTTTCTCGACGGGGATAGCGGCATCCCCCACGATGATTTTCTGCGGCGGTATGAGCAGGCTCTGACTGCCAAGGCTACGGTGATAGTTGGCGGACGCATCTATCAACAGCACCCACCTGATGACCAAGCCTTGCGCCTGCATTGGCGGTATGGTTCAGCGCGGGAAAGCAGGGACCCGGGTAAGCAACACCAGCCTGCTTTTATGACCAATAATTTTCTTGTGGCCAGATCGGTATTCGATACCTGGCGGGATGCAGCCATTACCGAAGGCTATGGACATGAAGACACGCTGATCGGTATCCAACTGGAACAGCAACATATTCCGATTGTCTATATCGATAATCCGGTGGTGCATGAAGGGTTGGAAACGGCCGATGTCTTTATCCGTAAATCGGAACAGGCGTTGGTTAATTTAAAAGCGATTAGCCGGGAAGTAGCACCCGATCTGCTGGCCCGGCATATAAAGCTCTTTCGCGTGTACCTATGGTTAAAAAAATGGCGCCTGCTATGGGCGCCGGTACTATACTATCAATTATTTGGTAAGATGATTCAACGTAACCTGCGGTCGGGCAATCCTTCTTTGAAACGCTTCGATCTCTATAGGCTGCGTTACTTCATCGGCTTGTAAAAACTCCTGTAGTCCTCGTTGCCTTGATGCCTTTCTGCCTCGTTGCCTTGTATTCAAACCTTGTTCCCTCGTTGCCTTTCTGCCTGGTTGCCTTTCTTAATCATGACATCCACCACCACAGCAACCGCTGCTGCTTTCGGGTTGTTTCTGCCAGATGATGTTCATCAGTTGCTTCGTGAGTTGTCCCTGGTTCATGAACGGGGTGAGAATCTCTTTCCGCAACTTCAGCTCGTGCTCATCGAATGGCTGGTGGTACAGCTGGATGATGATCGATTGAAAGGCTTCGGCCGTCGTAGCCACATGACAGGCGGTATCGAGGCCCGAGCAGGCCACCATCGTAGGGTTCACCACGCAGTGACGACCGCCAAACAGGGCATTCATCAGTTTTACGGAACGGCTCTTGCGACAGAAAGAGGGCAATACATGGATCTGCGCCTTGCGGATCAGGTCCGCCATCTCCTGCGCCGATGGATTGGCGATCAGGCAGGCGTGCCCATGCAGGTCCACCTCCCGTTGCAGGCGCGCAGTAGGGTGTTTGCCTGCAATGATGAAGGGCACATCGATCTTGTTGAAGATATTATTGAGCAACCAGATGGCGGCTTCTTCGTTTTCTTCTACGGAGAGGTTACCATGGTACAAACAAAAACAACCGATGCCCGCTTCTGTTTCCACTTCGGTAAAGGGCAACATGGGGGGCAGACACATCACGTTTTGAGCCTGTAATTTTTGCCGGTAGATCGATACGTCTTTCTCCGATAGGGCGAGGAACACGGCCTTGTCGGCTATGTTTTTCTCGTAATTCTTCAGCAAACGGCTTTCGTGGTGGTAGTAGATCTTTTTCAGCGGCTGCAGTACCGTGGTCGTCTTGCAAAGCTGTTCGTAATATTCGTGCTCTACATTCATGAGGCGCACGAATACCTGCCGCTTGTCAAAGCGTTCGTCATTCAACAGATAGGTGCATTGAATGCCTTCCAGTAAAATGGGGTAATCGTCTTTGAGCAAGGTTTCGCGCAACTGGTTACAGCTACGGGAAGCTACCATGTACGGCAGCTTGGGCGAAATGCATTTGTGGCCACTCAGGCGTTGATAGTAGTGAACGACTTCGCAGTACTGATCCAGTTCAGGCTGTTTGCCTTTGCCATCATCGAAACAGTGCAGATGCACTTTTACACCTGCTTCGTGCAGGGCCTTCACGGTACAGTAGACATCGATCACGCCGCCATAATCGACGGGAAAGGGAACATCGGAAGAAACGATATGTAAGAACTTTTCCAAAATATTTTTATGCTCAACTAAACGATGAATAAAAAGCAATCAGTTTTTTCTCCTCCTGTTGCCAGTTAAATACATTTCTCGCTGCAAGGCAGTTTTGTTGCAAGTCCCTGTACAATTGTTCATCATTTAACAACCTGTTAAGTTGAACCGCAATATTGTCCGGTCTCAGATCGTCAATAAGAACAGCGATTTGGTACAGATTGTTTATTTCCCGGTAAACTGGATAATCCACACCCAGTTGTGGAATACCTGCCTGCATATAATCAAAGAACCGGTTGGCCAGCGAAAAATAGTTGCTCAGCCCGTTATTTTCAAACAGGGTCACGCCAATCCAGGCATTAACGGTATAATGAGTTAATTCGTGTGGTAGTACCCGTCCTTTGAAAATGACCTTGTTTTCGAGCCCATGTGCCGCTACCAGTGACTTTGACTGTTCCATAAAATTGCCGTCGCCGCAGATGACCAGGCGGGCATCGACCTGTTGCATGGCGGGAATGAGCGTTTCGAAACTCCTGCCTTCATTGACCCATCCCTGGTACAAGATGTACTTTTCGGGCTTGGGCGGTATGGTCAGCGGTTTTTCTACCGGTACATTTCTTACTACTTCATAGTCAACGCCGTACAAATCTTTAAAAACTTGTGCAATGGGTTCGTTGACGGTATATCCCTTCGGAAAACGAGGTACGGCAAAGCGCTCCACCCGCTTCCAGATCCGGTAAATGGCCGGCCGGGTCACCACTTCCTTCATTTCGCAAAACAGCTCATGGGCATCATATACCCGGGGTTTGCGGCGCAGTACCGACACCCCATAGCAGGGTAGGATGGTATCCAGGTCGATGGCGCAAATAAGGTCTAATTGGGTGAATAGCAGGTAAAAAAAGAGCCTGATGTTGTATTCCAGGTAAAAACCCTTACCAGCCGAAAAAAAGCAGCGCAGGCGCTTCTGCCGGAAGGGCTGTTCCCGCAGCGGGATCGAGTCGGGCATGGTGCGGCCCACCAAAGTGACCCCGTATCCTGCCTGGCTCAACGACGTACAGATCCTGATCATGCGCTGATCAAAATTGAGGTCGTTGGTGACGGTAAATACGAGTTGCTTCATACCAGGGGCTGCAATTTAAGGTAGGAGGGGAGATGCCGCATAGATCCTTTCAATAATGTCGACACTCTTCAACGCTTCCGCGGCCTCTACAAAACGATAAGCGGGATCGTCCAGTGCGCAAAGCAAGTGCTGGTACACCTTATCATGGTTACTCATGCTGCCCTGGTAAAAGCCGTAATGGTTGGCACTTTGTCCGGCCGGCAAGGCAGGTGCCTGCTCTCCGGTCACGGAAAAGTAGTCGATCTGGTTCAGGTACTGGCCACCGATCTTCACGGTGCCTTTGGACCCGAAAATGCTGATCGATCCTTCCATATTACTGTGGTGACTGTTGACCGTGTATTGCACGGTGCCGACCGCGCCGTTTTCGAGCTGCAGCAGCGCCGCGCCGGTATCTTCAAATTCGATGTGGTCGCCATGGCTGTAGTTGGCACGCAGTCCCTGTACGGTTTTCACGTCGCCGAGCAGCCAGTACAACAGGTCGATAAAATGGCTGAACTGGGTATAGAGGATGCCGCCATCGAGTTCGCGGGTGCCGTGCCAGCTGTTGGTATAATAGGCGATGGGGCGGTTCCAGAAGCAGTTGACCTGGAAACTTTCGATGCGGCCCAGTTTACAGGCTTCGATCAGGGCTTTGATCGCCTCTACGGGCGGGTTGTAGCGGTTTTGTTTGACGACAAACAGGCGCTTGCCGGCCTTTTCGGCGGCGGCGATCATGCGCAGGCCACTTTCGCGGGAAATGCTCATGGGTTTTTCGCACAATACATGGCAGCCGGCTTCCAGGGCCAGGATGGTGTGGGGGGCGTGCAGGCCGTTGGGCGTGCAGACACTGACCACGGCCGGTTTTTCGGCAGCCAGCATCGCTGAGATGGAGGTGTACGACCGGGCGCCATACTGGTTGGCGACGGACTGGGAGCGTGCCTCGTCGAGGTCACAAACGGCATCCAGCCGGCCGAAGCGGGCAATCTGTGCTGCATGGCGCTGGCCGATGTGGCCGCAACCGATCAATGCAAAGTGATAGCTCATGCCTGGTTTTAAAGGTGATAGCGGTCGATATGCCGTATTTTCGCGGCCAGCACAAGCCGGATACTGCGATCTGGACAGTCAATCGTTTCCGTGCCCCGGTTATCCACGATGTGTAAAAAAAACGGGCTGGCAAGATATTGAAATCGCGATTAAAACCATACCTTTGCCGCCAAATTATAGAAGAAGTAAAAATTTGGATGTTTTTTAAAAAAAAATGAGATGCCGTATTTAACTAAAGAAAAAGTATCAGATATTTTCACGCAGTATGGTGGAACAGCTGCCAACACTGGTTCTATCGAAGGTCAAATTGCTTTGCTGACTGAGCGCATCAACGGAATTTCCGCCCACCTCAAGAAAAACAAGCATGACTTTTCTACTCAGCGTGGTCTGATGAAGATGGTAGGCCAACGTAAGCGCCTGCTGACCTATCTGAGCAAGCATAACCTCCAGGGTTATCGCGCGCTGATCGAGAAACTCGGAATCAGAAAATAGTCAGAACAAGCTCTAAGATATTATTCCCAACTGAAGTTACCGGTTGGGAATACTTGTTTTACTGACCTGCTGATCCAGCACACAGAAATTGTATTTTAAACCGATTGCCCGCAAGCCACAACTTCCCGCCTGCATGCTTGCGTGCGCCAATCAAAAAATGAGACAACATGCTCTCTCAACCTATTAGTGTAACATTCGACATCGGTGGTGGCCGTATGGTATCCATCGAGACCGGTAAACTGGCACGCCAGGCTCATGGCTCCATTACCGTTCGCCAGGGCAACAGCATTATGCTGGCCACTGTAGTAGCCAACAAAGAACCCAAAGAAGGACAAGAATTCTTCCCCCTGGTAGTAGACTACAACGAAAAATTCGCCTCTGCCGGCCGTATCCCAGGCTCTTTCTTCAAAAGAGAAGGCCGCCTGAACGATTATGAAGTATTGGTAAGCCGCCTGATCGACCGTTCCCTGCGCCCCCTGTTCCCCGAAGATTATTTCTGCGATGTACAGGTGCTGGTAACGCTGATCTCCAGCGATAAAGAAGTAGTGCCCGACGCGCTCGCGTGTCTCGCCGCTTCTGCTGCCCTCGCCGTATCAGATATTCCGATTAAAGAAGTGATCTCTCAGGTGCGTGTAGCACGGATCGGTGGCAACTTCGTTGTCAACCCCAGCCGCACTGAACTCGCCACTGCCGATATGGATTTCCTCATCGCAGCTACTGAAAAGAACCTGATGATGGTGGAAGGTGAATCGAAAGAGTGCAGCGAAGAAGACCTGGTAAAGGCTCTCGAAGTAGCACACGACGCGATCCGCATCCAGATCAAAGCGCAACACGAACTGCGTGAAAAAGCAGGTGTACAAGGTAAACGCGACTACACCAAACCCGAGCAGAACGAAGAACTGCGCGCCAAGGTGACCGAATTTACCAAAGACAAGATCTATGCGATCGCAAAAAGCGCTTCTGCCAAGCACGACCGCAGCAATGCCTTCGATACCCTGAAAAAGGAACTGATCGAAAGCCTCGGTGAAGAAGCCGACGACAAAACAAAGAAACAAGCTAAAAAATATTACGAAGATCTGCAGTGGGAACTGGTGCGTGATATGATGATCAATGATCGCGTACGTCTCGACGGCCGTCAGCTCGACCAGGTTCGTGGTTTGGCGATGGAAGTAGACGCACTGCCTTCTCCCCACGGTTCTGCGCTGTTTACCCGCGGTGAAACCCAGTCGCTGACGACGGTTACCCTCGGTACACCGCTGGACGAACTGCTGATCGAAAGTGCTGCCACTTCCGACTACACCAAATTCATCCTGCATTACAACTTCCCACCATTCTCTACCGGTGAAGTGAAGATGATGCGCGGGCCCGGCCGTCGTGAAGTAGGTCATGGTAACCTCGCCATGCGCTCCCTGAAGCAAATGATGCCTGGTAACGAGTATCCTTACACCGTACGCGTGGTAAGTGACGTACTCGAATCAAACGGTTCTTCTTCTATGGCGACCGTTTGTGCCGGTTCACTCGCGCTGATGGATGCTGGTGTGCCTTTACCCAAGCACGTAGGTGGTGTAGCGATGGGATTGGTTACCCGCGCTGTCGACAACAAGTATGCAATCCTGACCGATATCCTGGGTGATGAAGATCACCTCGGCGATATGGACTTCAAGGTAACCGGTACCCGCGAAGGTATCTGTGGTGTACAGATGGACATCAAGATCGATGGTCTCAGCATGGATACGATGCGCGAAGCCCTCGAGCAAGCCCGCAAAGGCCGTCTGCACATCCTCGAAGCCATGTACGAATGTATTCCTGCTGCCCGTGAAGAAGTGAAACCACATGCACCACGCATGGAGAAACTCTTCATCGACAAGGAATTCATTGGTGCGGTGATCGGACCACAAGGAAAGATCATTCAGGAGATCCAACGCGAAACCGGTACGACCATCAACATCGAAGAAGTTGGTCAGTACGGTGAAGTAAGCGTATTCAGCCCGGCGAAAGAAGGTCTGGACAAAGCGGTATCCTGGATCAAGGGTATCACTGCCATGCCTGAAATTGGCTCCGTATACGAAGCTACCGTTAAGGGCATCAAGGAATTCGGTGCATTCGTCGAGTTCCTCCCCGGCAAGCAAGGTTTGTTGCACATCAGCGAAATCTCTCACAAGCGCCTCGATACCATGGAAGGTGTGTTGAAAGAAGGCGAGAAGGTGAAAGTGAAACTGATTGGCATCGACCACAAGACCGGCAAGTTCAAATTGAGCCGCAAAGTATTAATGCCTAAACCAGAAGGTGGTGCTCCTCCAAGAGCGCCCCAGGGTAACGGCGCTGCTCCCCAGCAGTAATCCCCCACGGTTATTAATACCAGCTAAATAATAAAGGGTGCGCTGCTGACAAAGTAGCGCACCCTTTTTCATGAATACCCGCTACCATTCATTTACAACAACATATTATGTCGACAAAGGCCAACTACACCCACGTGCGTTTTCACCCGGTGACGAAAGAGCAACAGGAAATACTGATCGCCCTGCTGAATGAGCAAGGATTTGAAGGTTTTGAAGAGGGACCACAGTACCTCTCTGCCTTTATTCCCGAAGAGCAACTGGATGAAGCGGCGCTGGTAGAGCTGGCCGAATCGATGACGGTGACTTACAGCTCCGAAACGATTGCCCAGCGCAACTGGAATGAAGAGTGGGAGAAGAATTTCGAACCGGTCGTGGTTGATAAATTCTGTGCCGTGCGGGCTCATTTTCATGCGCCGGTCGCCGATGTGCAATACGAGATCATCATTACGCCCAAGATGAGTTTTGGTACCGGGCACCACAGTACCACGTACATGATGATGCAGTATATGGAGCATCTTGACCTGGTTGGGAAATCAGTACTCGATTTCGGTACGGGCACGGGAATATTGGCAGTACTGGCAGAGCAGCAAGGGGCGTCGACGGTGATGGCGATCGATAATGATGACTGGAGTATCGACAATGCGGCGGAAAATATCGCGGTCAACGGCGCCACAAAGATCGTGCTGGAGAAGGCTGATAGTTTAGAAAAATATGGCAGATTTAATATCATATTAGCCAATATCAACAAGCATGTTTTGTTGGCAAATATGGCAAGTCTGCAACAACATTTAACACCAGGCGGCGTTATTATCATGAGTGGCCTGCTGGCAGGCGACCGGTCTGATATCCTACATTCGGCAAGCACAAATGGAATTCAATTTGTGGACGAAAAACAACATCAGGCATGGATCGCCCTACAGTTTACTACTCAGTAAACAGAATAAAAGGGTGAGAGACACGATATTGACATGTTTTTCCCTTATATTTGAATTTTCCAACTTTCAACCAACTATGCAATGAAAGAAGTGCTCGTCATTGTAATAGCATATTTGATCGGCTCTGTTCCTACTGCTGTTTGGGTCAGCAAAGGGTTCTTTGGTATCGATATTCGTGAATATGGTTCCGGTAATGCCGGTGCCACCAACACGTTCCGCGTGCTCGGCTCCCGCTGGGGCACTTTCGTGATGGCGATGGATGTACTCAAAGGCGTTGCCGCTACCAGTCTATATCTTTTACTACCTTTTTACGCAGATTCTACCAATGAATGGGACCGTACCAACCTGATGGTGGGATTGGGCCTGGCTGCCGTGCTGGGGCATATATTTCCCATCTGGGCCGATTTCAGAGGCGGTAAAGGGGTGGCCACTTTATTCGGAATGATCCTCGCGATCCAGCCGATCGTAGCCATCTGTTGTGTAGGCGTGTTTCTCCTGGTATTGTACCTGACACGTTTCGTATCGCTGAGTTCAATTTTGGCCAGCATTGCGTTTGCCGTGTTGATCCTTTTCATCTTCAATGAGAAGGAACCGTTGTACCGGGCTTTCGCTATTGCTGTAGCCCTGCTGGTGGTACTTACCCACCAGAAGAACATTACCCGCTTGCTGCGGGGCAGTGAAAGCAAAGTGCCTATTTTGAAGCACCGCGACCGCCGCAGAGAGCGCCGCCGCCTCGCTAAAGAAGATTAATCGTCAACACATCGATAAAAAACTGGGGACATCTGCCACACTAGGCGGATGTTTCTTTTTTGTACCAGCCTCAGTTTGAATGGATATTGACCAACACTGGTATCAAATTAGTAGCTGGTACAAAGATTGTTTAACTATTTTTGACACAAATATAAATTTCCATGAAAAGAGTCTTTGTTGCAGCCGCCACTTTAGCCCTCCTAGTAGGCTGCAGCCAAAATAAAATTACCGGCAGGAACCAGTTGTCTTTGTTCAATGAGGCCGACATACAAAGTATGGCAGCCACCGAATACCAGCAGTTCCTGACGCAGAATAAAGTGGTGAGCGCCAGCGCCAGCAAGGATGCTGAAATGGTGCGTCGTATCGGACAACGGCTGGTGACTGCTATTACGAGCTATTATGCCACCCAGGGCTTATCGGAAGAGCTCAATGGATACAAATGGGAGTACAACCTGGTTAATTCGAACGAGGTAAACGCCTGGTGTATGCCTGGTGGCAAGATCGTGGTGTATACGGGCTTACTCCCCATCACACAAAATGAGGCCGCTCTTGCGGTTGTAATGGGCCATGAGATCGCCCACGCCCTGGCCAAGCATGGCAACGAACGGATGAGCCAGGCCAGTGCCCAGCAATTGGGTGGTCAATTGCTCTCTGTAGCCATAGCCAACAAGACGCCCGCCGCGCAAAACCTGTTCATGAGTGCTTATGGTATCGGTTCGCAGGTAGGCGCTTTGTTACCTTTCTCGCGTAAGCAGGAGTTGGAAGCCGACCGTTTTGGATTGATCTTCTCGGCGATGGCTGGTTACGATCCACAACAGGCTATTCCCCTGTGGGAGCGTATGGCAGCAGCGAGCAATGGTCAGAAACCACCGGAAATGCTGAGTACACACCCCGCAGAAGCGACCCGTATAGAAAAGTTGCGCGAGCTCATGCCCGAAGCGCTTAAGTACTATAAACCAGTTGGGAAATAGATTAAGGGGAAATTATATAACAGTTTTTTGCAGACCCGCCATCGGCCAATTAAAGCCCATGGCGGGTTTTTTAATGCGAAAGGTGGCAAAACATGTTCAATTTGCCTTACCTTTGCAATCCCGTTTGAACTAATCCTTAGTTACTTACTAAAAAAACTTCTCAGGCATGTCGCAAAACTTATTAGATAAGCTTCAGCTTCAGGAAGAGAAAAATGTACTGATCCAGGGACTTCCTTCTTCGATCGAAAAACAATTTATCAAATTAGCCTTTTCAAAGAACGTAACGCCTTTATTGAAGTCGCGCAAAATCGACTTTGCACTGGTGTTTGCGGTCAATGAGAACCAGTTGACAGGTATCATGAAGGACGTGATCCCGGCATTACAGGAAGAAGGTAAATTCTGGATCGCGTATCCGAAAACCTCTTCTAAGATCGCCACCAATCTCAATCGTCAATGCAGCTGGGACTGCGTTCGGAATGCCGGATTTGAAGGCGCCGATGAAGTAGCCCTCGATCATGTATGGACTGCGATGCGTTTCAGCAAAGTAGCGCCTGCACCTGTAGCGACACCGACCAAACCAGCTCGCAGAGCGCCCGTTCCCGGTAAGCGCGTAGCAGCTATGGCAGATTAAACCACACCGACACTTTCAATTTATTGCAACAGACCCACTTACCGGGGTCTGTTTTTTTTATCCACCAGGCGTAATCGCAATGACGAGCGGGCGAACTTTGCCGTTGCAAAAACCGCTTCTCATGTCATTCATCAATATCGAATTCAAAGCCCGCACCCTACATAGTGACCGCATCCGGCAATACCTGATCGACCACGGCGCTGAAAGCCGCGGCACGGATGCGCAAACGGATACTTATTTCAACGTGGCCCACGGCCGCCTCAAACTGCGGGAAGGCAATATCGAAAACAACCTCATCTGGTACCAACGCACCAACCAGGCCGGGCCCAAACAATCGGATTTCATCCTGACACCGGTAGCGGATGCCGTTGCCCTTAAGCAATCACTGACCAATGCCCTGGGCGTAAAAGTCGCCGTGGTAAAACGGCGCGAGATCTATTTTATCGGCAACGTGAAGTTTCACCTCGACGTACTGGAAGGGCTGGGCCATTTTGTGGAGGTAGAGGCCAGCAATAAGATTGAAGATATCCCGGTAGAACGATTAAGGGAGCAATGCGAGCAGTACCGGCTGGCCTTTGGCGTTGGGGATGATGACCTGGTTCAGTTTTCTTACAGTGATTTGCTGCTGGAAAAAGCGGCTGCAAAGTAGGAGGGTGTCCGCTATTGGCCGACGATGGGCACAGCTACCCGGAAAACACGCTCGTCTGCAAAGATCCTGGCTGGCGGCAGTTGCAGTAAGCGTAGCTTGTTGTTGATATGCGATAACCCGATACCGCTCGACAGCATCGGCATGGCCCTGGGCTGCAGGCGGTTTTCTACGGTCAGTACATCGCCTGCCGGACATTTGATCCAGATCTCCAGTGGCTGATCTTTCGACACTACATTGTGCTTGACCGCATTTTCCACCAGCAACTGCAAAGACAGGGAAGGGATGAGGTGCCCGCGATAGGAGGCAGGCACGTCTACCGACAATTGAAAATGATCGCTGTGGCGGATGCGCAGCAGGTGCGCGTACGATTCAATGAACTGCAGCTCTTCGGCCAGTGGCACCATTTCCTGGTTGCTGCTGTGCAGGAGATAACGGTACACTTTCCCCAGCTCATTGGTGAAGCGCTCGGCCTGCACCGGGTTGTCGGCAATGAGTGTACTTAATGAGTTGAGGCTGTTGAACAGGAAATGCGGATTGATCTGCGCTTTGAGGAGGTCAAACTTCGATTGCCATTGTTGGTCGATCAGTTGTTCTTTCTCCGTGGCCGTGCGCTGCCATTGCTTCCACAGATAACCACCCTCGTACACGAACAGCGTCACCGTTGCATAAAAGATGAGCACGCCCATGCCCGATGAATAGTCGACCAGCGTGGGCCACACGAGGTGGTAGGTGCCGAGTGCGGCATGAACGAGGTTGCGCAACAGGAAACCAATGTGTGCGATGAGTACCAGCGCTATGAGCAGGTAAAAAAGCCGTTGCCGGATGCGTGTGAGGCCAGGCAGTTTTTGCTGAAGAAAAAGAGCGGCAAAACGCGCCATTTCCCAGCCGGCCATGCCACAACTGATGGCGACGAAGATGAGGATGGGCAATTTCTGGGAGGGGGTATTGAGGTACAACTGCAGCCGGAAAAACACGGCCCCCACGCAAAACAACACGAGGGGTCCCACCAGGCGCAACCGCCGGTCGATGGGTTTACAAAACGAAGACATCTTGGCTATCATGTAGAAAGGGCTGGGCGCAAATGTAGTACCAGTCGCCCTACAACGCTGTTAAGAAGCCGGTAACCGACCGGTTTGACTGCATGAAGTGTATAAAATACGGGATGAGTTGAAGGACGGTGACCGGCGTGCCCAATCCCTACTTACCTAATGTGGATTAATTTGCTGACTTACTCGTAATTTATTGGTTCTTAAGGCACAATAGTAGGCCGGGCGAAGGTTGGGCTTTTAACATACAAACTACTGCCAAAGCTGGAAAAATGTCTTATTTTTAGGGACAAAAGTCTAAGGAGGAAAAATGCCACCTATTGAAATTACCAATAAATTAGACAGAGAGATCACCAATATAGTGAAACGTGCAAAGGCTGATAAAAAATTTCCTTCCACTCGGAAGAATATCACCTACGCTGATTTTTTGGCCGATAAGATGCTAATGATCTGGATGATCAGGTCAGGAGTTCCTTATACCCTATTTCACCTCATTCAAAGTCTTACACCTTTTACTGAGGATAACTGGGCGGAGTTCCTGGACCTATCTACTAAGTCGTTACATCGATATAAGCAGACCTCAAAAAGTTTCAAGCCGATTCAATCAGAGAAAATAATTGAAATGGCAGAGGTGACCAACGTTGGACTTGATGTTTTCGGAGATATGGAAAAATTCAAGCTATGGCTGGATACGCCTAACTTCTCTTTGGGTAATTTAAAGCCAATGGACCTGTTGATGGATTCTTATGGAAAAGAGTTAGTCATCGGCGAACTGACCAGGATCAATCATGGAATTTTAGTATAATGGAAGCATATCGTTTATCAAGAGAAATGTATGCTTCTACTTTGTCGGGGAAAGGTGCTGCTATGAAAGGGGCCCGGTGGAATTCAATTGGAGTAGAAATGATTTATACTGCGAGTAACCGATCTCTCGCAATGGCGGAAGTGGCAGTTCATTTCACCCTGGCTACGCTTCCTGTGGATTATATGATGATGACACTATTTATTCCCGACAATATTTCGCTGTTAAAATTAAATATTGGTGACTTACCAATAGATTGGAACATTTTCCCGCATCCGAACGCAACTCAGGCTGTTGGCGATAAATTTATCGCTGAAAATCAATACTGCGTATTGCAAATACCTTCTGTAGTAACTCGCGGGGACTTTAATCTATTGATCAACCCCAAGCATTCAGAGTTTTCCAGGATCAAAATATTGGAGGTGGAAAAATTCCCATTCGATAAGCGAGTCTTTAAATAGCGAGGGGGCAACTTAACTATCTGTATTTTTGCGGCATGACAAAGCCCGTATCAGCCGAAAAGTATATCCAAACGCGTGCGCGAACGCTTCCCATAGACCGCTGCCTGCTAAGTGTAGATTGGGAAACCGAACGCCTGGCCTTTGCGCTCGTGATCCGCAAACATAGCAATGGCAACTTTACCTTCGCCGGTTATTGGGTCGATCTGTTGTGCCTCGGCATCCGGGATACCTTTTATGAATTCAATGTATCGCCCGAAGACCTGAAAGGCTACCTGGAGGCGAACAAGGAAGAGATTGACATGAACGAAGTCGACTACGGACTGGTGCACAACATCATTTTTGCCGGCTATGAGTTTGCTGCGGAATTTCATATTCCTCAGTATCCAGACTTTGAGAAGATCACGCAATTCCTGTTGGAAGAAGACAGCGACAACATTCCTTTGATCGATATCCATACAGGAGACGAAAACGGATTGCCGCATTTGGTGGTAGAGCCTGCCAACCTGCAGACGGCGGTGCTGGCCAAACTGAAGCAGTACGCTGGTGAAGGCAATTACCGCTACTCGGTGGTGGAAGACGAGCCTGACGAGGATGACCTGGAGCCGTATGAGCCCGAATGGGAAGAGGAGGAAGATGATGCGGAAGACGACGGCGCGCAGGAGCCAAAGGATGACGCTGAAAAGCGTTGACCGTGTCGGTAATGTAACGAGCTGTAAAACCAAAGCCCCCTCAGATCTTTCGATCCGAGGGGGCTTTAAAGTGTGGCCTTTAACCTGCTTCCTGCCGGAGAAGCAGATCAGCCGGCCTGCATGCTATATTCAACGTTTCTAACTGCCTAGTAAGTAGCTTCGTCTTTCACGGCATCTTCCCACTTATCCCATTTGGGAACACCTGCATCATAACCATCATAACCGAAGTTTTGCGACAACCGTCCTTTGTTGTTGGAGGTAATGGCGGCATAGGGAATGGGCCAGTACATGTTCTTTTTATCCATGGTATAGTTGGGCGTAGCGTTACCCGTGGAGTTGATCGAGATCGGGCCTTTGTTGTACATGCTGTAGTGTACGATTCGCTGGTACCAATAGCTGCCACCGGCGTTGTCGGTGCCTGCCTGCTTGTCGAAGGTCTCCAGTGAATACGTATTACCCCATTCATCCGGTTTGCCGCTACGCGCCAGGCACAGCGATACGCGTTTCAATTCCACATTGCGCCATTCTTCCCAATACAATTCACGGCCACGCTCGTTCATGATATCGCCAATAGTGACGGCACCGTTATAGAGCTGTGAACATTGTGCCCGTTGACGAACGGCGTTCAGGTCAGCGGCGATGGTCGCATCACCGGGATTGATGTAATACTTGGCTTCGGCGCGCAACAGGTAGGCTTCTGCCAGGCGGTACAGGTACCAGTCGGCGATACCGCCATTGGTGGCACCACGCAGACCATCAGAGCCAGTAATATTCGCTTCATTGATCGGGTCATTCAGGAAGAACTTGTAGTGTGGCACATCGAACCAGCGGCGGATGGTATCGCTGCATAGCAGCGCTCCATTGTTGTTGCGCAGGGACAGCGGCTTGCCAAATTCGGTAGAGGCCTTGTTGTTGACCTTATAATCTTCCATACGGATCCAGTTGCCATGGGTAGAGCTATGACGCAGGTCGGTAGCATCGATCGTGCCATTTACTGCCCACATGTCTTTCGTGGAAAAACTGCTGGGGCGGAAAGTAGCAATACCACGGCCAAAGGCGCGCATGTAATCGTACTTGTTGTTGTAGTTGTTGACATCGCTGCGGCGAATGTTCAGCAAGGCTTGTTTGCCGTCCTTGGTCTGGATCCGGTTGTCGAATACAAACGGATAGAGGATACGCATGGTGAGCATGGGAATGAAGGCTTCCACATCGGCACCCCGGTTGGGCATACCCATGATCACTTCTTTGTTGGAAGCGATCAGCTTGTTCTCCGGACGGTGCAGGTCCCAGATCACATTGCGGGTAATGGGCCAGGTATTGGGCTCACCACCTGGGTTGAAGGTGCCGAAATTGCCCTGCATCAGTGAATAACCCGACTGGTTGATCAGGATATCCATTTGCTCTTTCGCCTTTTCGTATTGACCGGTAGCCATCAAACATTTGGCATACAACATGCGGCACGCGCCTTTGTTGACCAGGCCGGTAAGCGGCATGTCTTTTTGATCGGGTACCCATTCTACCGCCTTTTCCATATCGGCGGTGATCATTTGCAGAATGGCATCACGGGTAGTGCTGCGGAAGTTCTGCTTGGGCACACCGACCACGGTCGTCACCAGCGGGATATCGTTAAACTCCATGGTGAGCGCCATATAACGGAAAGCCCGGTGAAAATAAGCCCTGCCTTTGTAGGCATTCTTGACGGCTTCACTCAGTTCCTTCACCCCATCCACATATTGAATGATGGTGTTGGCGTACATAACGCCTTTATAGGTTTCTTCCCACAGGTACCAGATACTGTTGGTACGGTCAAGGTTCTGGTAAACCGTTTCGCTGGTCGGGGTCAACATGCTCGCCACATCGCACAACATGTTGCGCTTATCCGTAGCCCCAGCCACCATCATTTCGGAGAAGATATACTCCGTGCCCAGGGTCAGCATTTCATTGTGATCGACCGCCCAGTAGCCCTTCAGGTGACGGTCGCAGATGGCCATGGCGGCCATCAAACCGTTTTCGGTATTGAAAGTGGCACCCGGCTCATAAAAAGACAGGGGCTCCGGTTGCAGAAAACTCTTTTTACAGCTGCTCAGCAATACCATACCGCCCACTAACAGGGTGAGGCCCTTCGATGCTCGCTTCAGCGTCTTATTCATATGTTGCATATCATTCAAGCTAATTCATTAAAAAATTAAGTTAACACCAAGGTTGTACACGCGGGCAGCCCAGCCGCCGGTTTCGGGATCACCCAGTTTCCAATTGTTGGACCATACCGCCGCGTTGCGTACGGTACCAAATACTTTCACCTTGTTCACGGTGATGCGCTTGGTCCAGTCGGCAGGCAGTGTATAACCTACTGCGATATTATCCAGGCGGATAAAGGAGCGGTCATACAGTTTGCCAACGCCGGATGCACCTACAGGGCCACGGGCTTGTATCCGTCCGTAATCGTTGGTCGGATGTTCAGGTGTCCAATATTGCTTGGCAGGCAGGTTAGCCATGGCATAGGCCATACGACCACCATCATCATCGTTGTTCAGGTACTCACCATTCGTGCTTTTATGCCCCATGTAAGAGTACATATTGAAGGAAACACTCAGGTTGTTAAAGAAAATAAACTCATTGCGCATGGACCACTGCCAGGGCGCGATGCTTTGTCCCAGAAACTCTTTGTCTTTGTCGTTGTATACCGGCGTCACGGTGCCGTTGGCATTCTTCACATCATCAGCTGTGTAGTTGTTGGCTACTTTCGGGTCGCCGGGTTGCTGACCGAATTTCTTCGCTTCTTCTACCTCGTTGGTCTGCCAGATGCCGGTAACGCGATAATCCCAGATAGCACCGATCGGCTTGCCGATAAACCAGCCATTACTGATATCGTCCCTTTCTTTGCTACCGATCACATTGCCATTGGCATCCTTGATATCCTCCTGGTCATAGTACAGGTGCGTGATCTGGTTTTTGTTGTACGACACACCAATAGTGGTATTCCACTCGAAGTTGCGTTTGCGGATGTTGACCGTATTGAGGGTCAATTCCACACCACTGTTGTCTACCTGACCCAGGTTGGTGGTAATGTTCAGGAAGCCGGTAAAGCTGTTGATGCGTTGCAACATGATCATGTCATTAGTCGTCATGTTGTAATACTCCAGGCTACCGGTGATGCGGTCTTTCAGGAAACCGAAATCAAGCCCCAGGTTGTAGGAAGTAGTGGTTTCCCACTTCAGATTGGGGTTGGCCATCCGCTCAGCCATCAGGTAGCGGTACAGTTGCTGCTGACCGGCCGAATTGAGGTAGCCTTGCATTCTGCCGGCACCTTCGTACAGGTTAGACAATGCCACATAGGGGTTGGCCAGTGACCGGTTGCCGTTTTCGCCATACGAGAAACGTAGTTTACCGGTGCTCAGGATATTGTTCCATTTCCAGAACTTTTCATTGGTAAAGGTCCAGGCTACGGCTGCAGACGGGAAGGTTGCATAGGGGTTAGACTGGCCAAAGGCAGAATAACCGTCCCGGCGAATAGAAGCCGTGATCATGTAACGGTTGTCGTACGCATAGAAAGCTCTGGCGAGCAAACCATCGGCGGTTTGACGGGAGTCGTTGCTGGAATAGCTGCTGTACTCTTTGCTACCGTTCTTGGTGTTGTGGAAACCCAGGGCATCCGAAGGCAGGATGGCACGGGCTTCGATGCGGTCGGTCCAGGAGCGCATATCTTCTGCTTCCTGTACCAAGGTCACCATCACGTGGTGGTCGCCGAAATACTGGTCCCAGTTGATCGTATTGTTCAGCGAATAGTTGAAGCTCTTGGACTGCTCGCGGTTGGCACCTCTTGTCGTGGGGTTGGAGCCAGGCAACGCAGCCGACATGAAGTAACGGTCGTAGAAGAACTGCATGCGGGGCGAAGCGTTAAAAGAATACGTGATGTTGAACGGCAGCTTGATCTTGGCGTTCACGATCGTATTCAGCACCGTGTAGCCTTTTTGCAACTCGAGGTACTGCTTTTGGAAATCGTAGTTGTAACCACGCTGACTGTAAGCCTCACTCAGCGGAAATTGTATCGGGAGGCCGTTGGCATCATAATAATCAGCATAAGGGCTGTTGCGCATGGTTTGGTCCATGTCGATGTCGACATTGCCATCGGAACGGTCCTGGAAGTTGATATTGGCGCCTACTTCAAACCACTTGGTGACCTTGGCGTCGATCTTGAAGTTGGAGCGTATCGCCCGGTAGTTATCACTCACCACAGCACCTTCGTTTTTCAGGTAGCCCATGGATAAGTAATAGTTTACCCGGTCGCCGCCACCGCTTACGCTGGCATTGAGATCATAGTTGATACCGGTACGGAATGTTTTATCGTTCCAATTGGTGACTTTTCCATCCAGCAGGTTTTGCAAAGCATTGCCCGTGAAACCGAGTCTTCTGGCCCAAATGCTCAGGTCAGATTCGTTGGCGGTATTGGAGGTGTACCCGCGCCAGGTGTCCAGGGATATGTTGGAGGGCAGTTGCTCAGGCTTGGTGAAGTAAGCGGGTTTGGTGACAAACTCGCCTTTCTGATATGCCTCGTAAACACCTGTTTGGGGGTTTACATCATAACTGGTATTGATCAGCCAATCCTGGCGGTGCTGCAGGTAATCGGTCGTGTTGAATCGTTCACGGATGATGCTTTTTTGGGTGGCACCCAGGTTCATGGTAGCGGTGATAACAGGTTTGCCCGATTTACCTTTCTTGGTCTGGATGAGCAACACACCACTGGCAGCCTTGGAGCCATATACTGCAGTGGCGGAGGCATCCTTCAGTACATCGATCTGCTCGATGTCATCGGGGTTGATCTCCGACAATTCACCATAAAACAGCATACCATCCAATACGATGAGCGGGTTGTTGTGTCCGCCATCGTTGTACACCGAACGGCGGCCGCGGATCTCGATACCACCACCACCTTTGGCAGAGGGATCAAAGCCGATGCGCACACCGGGGGTACCGCGCAGGATGTCCTGTACCGTCTTGGGGTTTTCATTGGCGATCTTATCGGGCTTGATCTGTGCGATCGCTCCGGTAAGGTCTTTTTTCTTCATGGTACCATAACCCACCACGACGACGTCGTCGAAGCTGGTAGCGGAAGATTGCATAACCACCGATACGGCCTGGTCGGCGCGTACTTCTTTGGCCACATAGGCTACGTGCGATAAACGCAGCACAGCATCATTGGCAGCAGTAATGCTGAAAACACCCTGGGCATTGGTCCGGGTACTCTTGTTGGTGCCTTTGACAGTAACGGTCACATCGGGCACGCCAACACCCAACGAGTCGGCGACCCTTCCGGTGATGACCTTCTCCTGCGCAGATCCGGTCATGGACGCCAGCAACAACAGCAATAAGGAAAATAATTGGGGCAACATACGTTGCACGAACGGCGAAGAGGAGAGCCTTCCCCTGACTTGTGTAGGATTTTTCTTCATAATAGTCAATCGTTTAAGATGCATAGCATAGCAGTATATAGTTGGTTTGTTTTTTACCGAACCAGGATCGAAAAAAGGAGTAATCGCAAACGGTGGGAACTGTAGATAGCAGCTAGTCGGTTAAAATAATACAGGCTATTCAGGCGCAATCGTTTGAGTCATATCCTCGGTGTAAAAAAAAAGAACATCCGCTAGATGTTCTTTTCAACTTTTTGTCGAATTGTACCGAAAACGATTCCGGTCACCTTTCGGCGGCCGGAATCGGTAAATTTTAATCTCTTATCCGGGGTAATTATGGTGACGGGAGCAATGTATTCATGCTGAAGCGCAGGTCGGTGATGTAGCCCTGAAACCTGCGCAGGCGGCCGGTTTGCTCCTGGCCCTGCAGTTTACCACAGGTAACAAAACCTCCTTTCACCTTCGTGAGATCGCGGCCGACGCTGCTTTGTACCACCACCGTGTTGTTGAAACGCAGGGTGAGTGCGCCATTGGCCGCCAGGGTCAGCCATAAATGCCCCGTGTTATCTTTCAGTAGTTCGCTTTCTTTTACCGTGCCATCAGCCAGCTGGATGCCCATCCGGCCCTGGTAAGCGTAGAGCTTGAATTGGCCAAAGTAATCGCACACAATGCCCCCCTGGTCGATACCCTTCAGGAAACCGGTGATGTGAAGGGTGTCGGGATTCCACAGCTTCCTGTTAAACGACAGGTCCATGGCACTGCCGTATTGGGAAAGGGAATAGCTATTGTGCGCAAACTGCGGCAAGGTGCCGGCCAGAATACTGGCTTCCGATTCACCCTGGCGCGCCAGCTCTTTAGCCAGCAGTGATTGCAGGACTCGCAGCCTGCCCTGGTGCGCAGGGGTATTGGCCAGGTTGTGAAAGGAAACACGGTCCTTGTTCAGGTCAAACAGTTCCAGGGGAGGACGATAGCTGTAGCGATCCAGCAGAAACTTTGCGACAGGGTCGGTGGTGGCTTTCACCACCCAGGAGTCGAAATAGAATTCGTTGCGCTCTACCTGATCGATATGGGTGATGAAGCGCAAGCCAGGATGGTAGTTTTTGATCAGGTGAAACCCATCGTCGGTAATGACCGAACGGGCCGGCACATAATTGTACCAGAAATGGGGTTCCATTGAAGTTTCCGCAAACACCAACGAATGATGCCTACTGGTTTTACCCCTCAGTACCCTGGCAAACGAACGACCATCCAGGCTATCAATTTGCCGGCCACCTGCCAGGTCGATCAGCGTAGGTGTCATATCCACCAACGATACGAGGGCATCCGACACCGAACCGGGCTTGGTGTTGCCGGGCCAGCGAACGATCAGTGGCACGCGTAGTCCCTGGTCATAGACCGTCCATTTGGCACCGGGAAACTGCGCCCCCTGGTCGGAGAGAAAGATGAATACGGTATTGTTTTTCTTGCCAGCTTTATCGATCGCGCCCATCACTTCGCCTAGCATCTTGTCGGCCTCACCAATGCTTTGGTAATAGGCTGCCAGGGCCTGGCGCGTTTCTTTGGTATCGGCCAGGTACTCCGGTAGCGGCAAGGCAGCCGGATCAAAATCCCTGTTGGGAAACCAGGGTACATGCGGTACCCAGGGAGCTACGACGAGACATAGTGGTTTGGCAACTGCCGATCTGAAATGCGCTTCTATGGCGTTGACGGTTTCTTTCTTGCTATCGAGGCGGTTGGCAACCGGTTCGTATTGGCCAAATTCCTTCCCGATATGTTCAAACGGGAAGTTTGCCAATGGCGCCATATGGATCTTTCCCGAAATAACGACCCGGTAGCCTGCCTGCTGTAAATAATGGGGCAGACTTTTAATACCCGCCTGCACGGTGAAATGGTTCATCTGCGCCCCGTTCCGGTGCGGGTAAAGCCCGGTGAACATAGCACTGCGCGAAGGGGTACACATGGGAGAGGCGGCATACGCTTTGGTAAAGCGCATGCCCTCCGCCGCCAACTGGTCCATATAGGGCGTCTTTACCTGCTTGTTGCCGTACGCACCAACATCTTGCTGGTTGAGGTCATCGGCCAGGAAAATGATGATATTGGGTGGCTCCTGCGCCTGTGAAAGCGTTGCCGAACACCATAACAGGAGGAGAACAAGGATTTGCCGCATATAGCACAAGATACAAAGATGTGGCCTGCTCTTATTTTTCGAGCAAGGCACCTACACACCACAGGTAGGGAGCTTGCCCATGGTAGTCGCCCTTGCTGCGTGGCCGGTCATAATAATATTGCTTGTCGTTCTTTTTGTTGGTACCCACACAGACTTCAGATACAGCGCCCTTCTCATCTACATAAGGTACCATCGCCAGCCAGGCCTTCCGGGCAACCGGTGCGTATTCTTTTGCATCGAGCCAATGCTGCTTCACCCCGGTGATGATCGCATAAGCGAACATGGCCGAACCGGAGGTTTCTGCCCAACTGTCTTTTTCATCGATCAGCTGGTTCCACATGCCTCCCGGTGTTTGAAATTCTTTTAAGCTCTTCATCATCTTCCGGTAGCCTTCCAGAATGCGGGCGCGATGGGGATGATCCTTGGGCAAGTGGCGCAATAGTTCTGCCATGCCAGCGGCCATCCAGCCATTGCCACGACCCCAGTAGAAAGGTACATCGGGCGCATGGTAAAACAGGCCATTGGGGCGTTGCAAGGTGTCCAGGTACAATACCATCTCTTTAGCCGCCCGGTCGATGTATTGGGGATCTTTCGTGACTTTATAGGCGTTGGTTTGTACGATGGTGATCATGTACATGTCGTCGATCCACAGCCGGGTTTGCCAGGAATAGCCGAGTTTGGCCCAGTATTGCTCCTGTGGTTTCGCACTGTCGGGCACCTGCCATTGCGTATCGGCATAGGGGATACCCAGGTCGAAGTATTGTTTGTTGTTGGTGATGCCGTAGAGGTTCAGGGGCAAGCTGCCAAACATATTCAGGTCTACGTGGTTTTTTGGGGGCAGCAGGGCCGCTTCTGTGCTGTACAGCGGTTGAAACCGTTTCTCCATCAGGTCCAGCAGATTCTTATCTTTCGCGAGTGTGGCATACCTAAGTGTCCCGTTCCAAAAAAAGGTTTCGGGATAGCCGATCCATTTACCGGCGTGTAAGGCGTGTTTGGCCGTCACAAAACGGTAGGCAATCAGTTTGCCCACGGTTTCGGGTTCAAATCCTTTGGGAAATTTCTTCAGGTCGTTTTTCTGGGCCACCAACAATTGGGTCGGCAGCAAGAGCGCTAGCAATAGCTTTTTATTCATGATGTGCAGTTGAATGACAAAGATTAGCGCCACCCAATACCCATACAAGCAATCGTTGGTTCATATAGATAGGTTTTGAGGTTGCCGGTCATTGGGATCATCGGTTTTGGAGCAGGAAGTGCTGGAAGAAGGCAGCCTGGTCTGTATCGCCTTTAGATACGAGGCCTACGCGCACAGCCCGGTCCCACGGTGGCAGGTAAGTCATATCGGCTGGCTGGGGATTCAGGGTGGTGAAGGCAGCGCCAGCGATGCTGTACGCAAAGCTGAGTTCCGTATTGTTCCTGACGGTGGCTTTAAGGGTAACATTCGAAGCGGAGGTAAGGGTCGTTTCGGCCAACACCAGCGTTTCGCCTTTCTTCACCTGTATCACGCGCAGCGCATTGCCTGCTACGGCTGCGTACACCAGGTTCTTGTCATCGCCGATCAGGGCCAGTCCGGCTTGTGCGCTGGAGTTTTTTTGCACGGTTACGGTGGCTTCATAATTTACGGCCAACACAGACTGACCAATATAAGCCCCGGAGGGACTGGACAGCGCATTCAGCTGTACAGTGTTGTTGGCGACCTTATATTGAATGTTTTGAAAAACACTCCAATGCCAGTTGCCGGAAAGTTGTTTGCCGGGGAAGTTGTCGGCGATCTTTTCGATCTTCTTTACTTTACCATAGCTTTTGTCGTTGGTAAACCTTACCCATCCATCGGGGGTAAACTCAAACTGGTTCAGCAGCCCTTGCCGGCCGCCGTAGGTGCTGGCGTGGTTGCTATAGGCATGATACAGGAAATAGTGCTTGCCATTCTTTTCGACGGGTGTGCCATGACCGGGACATTTCCAATCGGCATCACCTGTCAGGATGGGATTGCCCGAAAACTTCTCCCAGGGGCCCAGCAGGTTTTTAGCGCGGGCGATACCTGTTCCGTAATTGCATTTCAGGCCACAACAGGCTGCTGCGGCATAGAACGCATAGAAATAATCGTTTTTGCGAATGATCGATACGCCTTCCACCAGGTTACGTTCCCAGGGAGCATCACCGCGAAACAGTTCTTTTTTCTCGCCTATTAGCGCGGTGCGGTCTTCCTTCATGGGCGCGGCCCAGATGGGCGTGGGCTTGCCTTTGCTGTTGCCATCCTCTTTCCAGATCATGTACAGCTTACCGTTTTCATCACGCATGGGAAAAGCGTCGATGGAGCCATCGGCTTCGCACATCAGCGGACCGAGATCGGTATAAGGACCTTCTGGTTTATCGGCTACAGCGGCCGCAATACACAGGTTGCCGCCTTTTTTATGTCCTGTATAATAGAGATAAACCTTGCCATTTTCGTAAGTGATCTCAGGCGCCCAGAGGTAATAATCGGCCCAGTCGGGCATTTTGGTAAATACATGCCCCGCAGGTTGCCAGTTGACCAGGTTGGTGGAGCGGTACAAGGGAAACGCGGGAAACCAGTTGGAAGTGGTGCCGGCGGCCCAGTATTCATTGCCTATTTTAACAACAGAGGGATCGGGATTGTCGCCCGGCAACACCAGTTGCTGGGATTGACTGTGGAAAAAAGAGAGGAGCAGCAGCAAGGGCAAAAACAATCGTATCATGTTCCGGTATTGTAAAGCGTCAAAATAAATAAACAGGTGGCAAATGACCTGTTCATTATTTTGCTGAATCGTGCCAGGCTGGCGATGGCCATTTTGGGAAGTAGCAACAGGATATTCCTGATTTCAATATATTTGGCCGAGGTAACTATGCGCTTGTTGAATAAATTAGTCATTGCGGGATGGTTCTTGTTGCTTGCCGCATCGTCGTGCTTCGGTCAGTATTATTTTAAACATTACCAGGTCGATGATGGACTGGCGCACAATGCCGTGACCTCCATTATCCAGGACAGCAAAGGGCTTATCTGGATCGGTACCCGCAATGGCATCAACCGTTTCGATGGCTATTCCTTCAAGAGCTGTGCGTATGCGAAAGACAGCTTTGGCCGTATCGGCAACAACATCATCAATACCATTGCGGAAGATAAAAATGGCATGATCTGGGTAGGCACTGGTAAGGGCATTTTTAAATATGACCCTTTCAAAGAACTATTTTTCGAAGTAGAAGCCACCCCCAAAGAATACTCCAGCAACCTGCTCATCGATGACCACAACAACCTGTGGTTCCTGGTGAACTCAACCCTGTGTAAATATTCACCAGCCGCCAATCAATTTGTAAATCTGAAGATCAGCGCGTCCTGCATAGCGTTGGATACGGCCATGCAATTGTGGATAGGCGACAATGATGGCAATATCAGCCGGTATGATGCCCATCACGCGAGCATTGAAAAGATCAGGATCGTAGCGGCTGATATTCCGGTCAATGCCCGTTCCATCAGCAAGCTATATCCGATCGGCCTTCATGAGCTGCTGATTGGTTGTTTCCGCCAGGGATTCAAAAGCTACCATACGAAAACAGGTAAGGTGACCAATTTTTCGCTGCGCGCCGACAACAGCGATGTTTATGTGCGGGACATTGCGGTAGACAATGAGGGGCAGTATTGGGTAGCTACCGAATCGGGCATCTATGTATACGACCCGGTCCGGCGTACCAGCCAGAACCTGACCAGGCAAACAGGCGACCGGTATGCGCTGGCAGACAATGCCGTGTACACCATCACCCGCGATAACCGGGGAGGCATGTGGGCCGGGACCTTCTTCAGTGGTGTTAATTACTGTTCGAAAGACAATGCCCGGTTTGAAAAGTATTATCCACGGCCAGGTGTCAATTCCATATCCGGGCAGGCAGTCCGGGAAATATGCGCCGATAGCAGCCAGCATCTCTGGATCGGCACGGAGGACGCTGGGATCAATCGATTTGATCTGAAAACGGGGCAATTTGTCAACTATACCACATCGGCTAACAAAGGATCCATTTCATATCCCAATATACATGGCTTGCTGGCCTGGAACGACAAATTGTACATAGGCCCCTTCTTCCTCGGCATGGAGATCATGGATATCAGCAAGGGCATCATCACCGACCGGTTTCCCCTGATCGGTGAAGAGGGTGACCGGGAAAGCGATTTTGTGCACGCGATCTACCGTACCCGGGATAATACCTTGTATGTGGGGTCGGCTTACCGTGCATCTGGTTTATTTCGCTTTGATCCCCAACAAAAAACATTCAAGCGTATACCGGAGATACCGAAGAACACGTATGTATTCGACATCTTTGAAGATTCAAAAGGGAATATCTGGACCGGCAGCGTGAACCGCGGCGCCTTCTACTTTCATCCCCAAACCGGCGCGCACGGTAATTTTCAGTTTGGTGATACCGTCAATGCACGCATCGTGAATGATTTTGCGGTGTACAACATCTTTGAAGACAGCGATCATGCCTTGTGGTTTGCCACCACCGGGAATGGGCTGATCAAGTTGAGCGCAGACTGGAAAACGATGAAGCGATATACCATGAAGGATGGCTTGCCCACCAATGTGCTGTATGGTATCCTGGAAGATGCATCGAAGCATTTGTGGATCAGTTCGCTCAAAGGATTGATACGGTTAAATATCGCTACGGGCGCCGTGAAAGTGTATACGCAGGCCAATGGACTGATCACCGACCAGTTCAACTACAATTCGGCGTACAAGCATACGGACGGCAAAATGTATTTTGGTTCGGTGAAAGGCATGATCGCCTTCGATCCGGCTAGTTTCGATCAGCAGGAACCAAGTCCGCCCACCTACATCACCGGGTTCCAGATCAACAACAAAGAGGTGGTGCCCGATACGGCCAACAGTCCGCTCACAAGCTCCATACTGTATACCGACACGATCGTATTGGACCATACCCAAAACAATTTCAGTATCGAGTTTGCCGCGTTGAATTATTCGGCACCGGAAGTGACGCGGTATAAATTCCTGATGAAGGGGCTCGACAAATCCTGGACTTACCTCAACACCAACCGGAAAGCTTATTTCACCGATCTGGCCCCTGGAAGTTATGAGTTCATTGTGCAGGCCGAAAGCAATATCGGCAGTTGGTTAGGGCAGGAGCGTAAGTTGTACATCCGGATATTGCCGCCTTTCTGGAAAAGCAATACGGCGTATTTTATCTATATCCTGTTGCTGGTGGGGGCGGTCTTTTTTGCCACCCGTATGTATCGCCAGTACCTGGAGCGGAAGAACCTGCGCAAGTTGCAGTTGTTTGAACACGAAAAAGAAAAAGAGATCTACCAGGCGAAGATCGAGTTCTTTACCAATATCACGCATGAGATACAAACACCGCTGACGCTGATAGCAGGGCCCATCGAGTGGTTGTTGAAGAAGTTTGGGCATATGCCGGAGATCAATAAGAGCCTGTTGATCGCTGATAAGAATACCAGGCGGCTCGTGGAGCTGACGAGCCAGTTACTGGATTTCCGGGCTACCGAGGCGAGCCAGTTTAGCCTGAACTTTGTGAAAACGGATATTGTAGCGGTAGTGACCGATATTGTCGCCGGTTTCAAAGGGCAGGCGGCCACCAATCAGCTCCAACTGGACGTTGAATTGCCTACCGGGCCGTTTACGGCCTTCGTGGATCGGGAAGCGTTTATCAAAATAACGACCAACCTGTTATCCAATGCGGTGAAGTATGCGGCGGCCAGTGTGGTGGTACGTATGCCGGCGATGGCCGAGGGGGATGAATACTTTACCTTGCAGTTCATCAACGATGGTAAAGCCATTCCCGATGAATTCAGGCAGCAGATATTTGAGCCCTTTGTGCGGGTGCGGGGTAACAATAAGCCGGGTACAGGCATCGGCCTGTCGCTGGCGAGGTCGCTGACGGAGTTGCACAATGGCAGCCTTTCCCTGGCTTCGGGCGCGCAGGACCTGATCGTTTTCGAACTGCGGTTGCCGGTGCACCAGGACATAGAATTTCAATTAAGTAGCTGGAAAAAGATAGAATAGTATGACAGACAGTATACTCATCATCGACGACAACGAAGATATCCTGGAGTTTTTGTCGGTGGTATTAGGCGATACCTATACGTTGCACCTCGCTGCCAATGGAGAGATTGCGCAGGAGATACTCGACAAGGAAGTGGTGAACCTGATCATTTCAGACATCATGATGCCGGGTATCGACGGGTTTGAGTTGTGCCGCAAGGTGAAGTCGGATGTGGAGTATTGCCATATTCCGATCATTTTGCTGACCTCCAAGAATACCTACCAGGCACATATCGAAGGACTGGAAGTAGGCGCGGATGCCTATATACAAAAGCCTTTTTCGTCGGAGCTGTTGCAGGTGCAGATCGTGAACCTGCTCAAGAACCGGCGCAAGATCAAGGAGCATTTTGCCAGTTCGCCCTTTGACGATGTGGCGGTGATGGCGCATTCCAAAACGGATGAGGCTTTTCTGCGGAAGCTGGACGAATACATCAAAGAGAACATCAAAGATCCGAACATAGAGATCGATACCCTGGCGGAGCATATGTATATGAGCCGCACCACCTTTTACCGCAAGATCAAATCGCTGTCTTCTCTTTCTCCCAAGGAACTGATCGATATCACCCGGTTGAAGAAGGCCGCCAGCCTGATCGCCGAAAATGAGTTCTCGCTGAACGAGATCTCGCGTATGGTGGGGTACAGCTCGCAAAGCTTGTTTAGCCGCAATTTTCAGAAGTATTTCAAGATGGCGCCGATGGAGTATTTCAGGTCGTTGCCGAAGAAATAGGGGATACAGGTCGTATTCAGCCACTACGATTGTCGCTTCTGCACTACGTGAGGTTACCGCCAGTTGCCGAGATTTGTGGGGTGCCAGCGAATGGCACACAACCTAAAAACACAACAACATGGCAAGTCTCCATCCTTACGTTCATTTCAATGGCAATGCCGAAGAAGCCTTTACGTTTTATAAATCAGTATTTGGTGGCGAGTTTGGCAAAGTGATGTGGTACAAAGACCTGGCCAGTGAGCAGTTTCCCATTGGAGATAAAGACATCAACAGGCTGATGCATATTTCCTTGCCGATCGGTAAGGGGAGTATGTTGCTGGGCAGTGATGTATTATCGGTGATGGGCGAGGTAACGGAAGCCGACAATAGAAATACGATCTCCATCAGTGCTGAGAGCCGGGAAGAAGCGGGGAAATTGTTTCATGGTCTGTCTGCCGGTGGTAGCATAGAAATGCCCATCAATGATGGCCCTTTCGGGGCTTATTTCGGTATGTTTACCGATAAGTACGGCGTGCAGTGGATGGTGGAGTTTACAGGATAGTCGAAGCCGCCCTAATGCGTAGCCCCTTCCGGCCACACAGTCTGAAGGGTTTGTTGCTTTAGCTCAGCGACACTACATCCGCCATAGCGCGGTATCCGTGCCCGGTTTTCCGGATCAGGATGATCTCCCGGTGCCGAACCGGCGGGTGGGGGAGTTGGAAATCCTCTTTCCTGACAAATAGCTTGGTGTATAATTGATAGAAGGACAGGATCAATTTACCGGTTCGGGCGGCCATTTGCTGGCGAATATGGCTGTTTTTCATGTTCATATTGACGTATTGCAGGGTGGTTGAGGAAACAAAGATGACAAGGAAACGGCGGCCGTCATAATGAATCCTTGTAACTGGTCGGCAATCGCCAATAAAGTGTAGTAAAATGGCAGTAAACCGCCCTTCGTTCAATAAATCCCCCCGTTGGCTAATTAATCCTTGCTGGTGGCCCCCTTTTTAGGCAGTTTTGGGAAATAACAGCATAGCCATGAAAATATTGACAGCCTTCAGCCTCATAACCCTACTAACGGCCTTCGCGACGGGGGATAAGCCCCCGGTAAAGGATTATTTCCAGGTGCCCGGTCCACTGGCCTTCAACAACGAAGCTTTTCGCCTGTCCTGGAGCGCGCATCCCAGCGCCACCTACTATAAGCAGGAATACCTGCCAGCCGGACAAACCACCAACAAATACAACAGCATGGTGATGCTCGAGGTGGCGACGGGCAATTTTGTGCTGGCCGATGTGGTCAAGCAGAAAACGAATGAACTGGACAATCGGAAAAGAACAGACCCCACCACCAACTATGCAGTCATTAAAAACCCCACGACGGGCGATCACCTGATCGACTTTGTGGTGAGTCAGGGTACAGGTGCTGCCAGCATTGTGGAATACAATGTGTACCGGTACATCACCCTGAAAGAAACATCGGGTGCGAAAGGCGTGTTACTCGTGGGTTTTAGCAAGCGTGCCTATGGCAATGCCGGCACGGCCTTCCTGGAGCAGATCAAGAAGGACCGCCCGGGCTATATCACTGCCATGGCCAATTACAAAGTGCCGGAAGTGAAGCTCTAGGCGGCACAACGCCGGGTACTGTTTAATTGCTTATCTTTAAAAGGAGGCCTCCAAAGGCCTTCGCAACAACCCTCCGTACCCGGAAAACCGGCATCCAATCTACCACCAATAGCTGCTACACGATGGACAAACGGGAGTACAAGTTTCTCGCATGGGGATACAAGGCGGCGATCGTGCTCGCCATAGTAGGCATTATAGCTTCTTCCAGTTACCTGTTTTATTATTTATACAAATCCGATCCGCAGTTGATCAAGGTAGAGACCATGGTAGGCTTTAGCGCAGAACGGCGCATGGTCCTGTTGTCTACCGGCATCTTTGTGGCCATGTCCTTTGGCTTTCTGGGATTTGCCCTTTTCCTCATCCAGGCGAAAGGAGAGATAGAAGGTTCGCTGGATTACAAAAGTGCCAAGGTCAATATCGTTCGCATGTCGCCGGGCATCTTTGTGATCCTGTGTGCAACGGTCATCATTATTTTCTGCGCTACCTTCCGGATCGATTATTCGGCCAAATTTCAGGGCGACCCCACCCAGCCACCGCAACAAAACACGTCGCAAGGCACGATTGAAGATCCGTTGCCGACCCCCGACTACAACTTTCGGGAGGATACCATCCCATTGAAGGATTCAACCAAGTAAACATGAAACAGCATCATTTCATACAAGGCAGGGCAGGCAAGGTACTGGGCTGCCTGATCGTGTTAGGAATAAGCCTGGCGGCGGTAGGGCAAACCTCCTGTGATTCTTTGGATCGGCACCTGGCCTTTCTGCAAACCATCTATGATCAGAACCGGTCAGAGACCAAACCCGAGCGTAAAAAGAAGCTCTACCAGCAATACATCAACGAATCCAAAAAAGGAGCAGCCATCGCTACCCGTTGTTTCGCCAGTCAGGCGGTAGCAGCCGGCAGTGTGGGATACCTGAAGAATAACTACCTGGTGGGTAAACTCTATTTGCAGGCCTATGCTTGTGACGATGCCCGTAAATCATTTGACCTGTGCCTGGGTAATCCGCATTGTGGTACGGAGCGGATAGGGGCCGCAGGTACCTATGCGCAGGTCATCGGCAGGTACAATTGCAACCGGCCCCAGGTGGAGGGCTCGGCTAACTCCAACGGCTATTCCCTGGACTACGACGGAAAAGGCAACGCTTTTGTGAAAAACGTATTTGCCCAGGTAGCTGAGGGTACGTATAACGAAACACCCTTATTGCCCGACGAGATCGAAAAAATCATGGCGAGAACGGTATGGGCAGCCGATACGATCGATGTAGCCAGGGTCAGGCAGCTTTCGGGGCAGGACAAGTATTTATTGGCGCCTCCCTTTTTATTGATGCAAACGGGGAGTGCCTTTGCGTCAGTTCCAATCAAATGGGAGAAGAACCTGGCGCTGAATACACAGACAGGCGCGCCAGCGCCTATGTTGGCCGATTATAATGCCTTTATGCAGAAACATTACCAGGCAATACAACAGACTTATTTTGATAAGTACAACGCTACTGATAAACTGATACCGGTATACCTGGCGGGTGGTGATTATAGTCAGACAGGAGTCAAAGACTTTTTGTCGTTCTGCAATCAGATCCATTACAGGGCCTGGAAGAAGGTGGCGTATTACATGCCGCTCGACAATAGCATTGTGGCATGGGCCTCTTCAGGCGGCGGCACCCTGGTGCATGAGTTGGTGCATGCCTTGATGGCGGGTGATTTTCCCCAGGCGCCCTGGTGGCTGAACGAAGGGATGGCTTCCCTGCACGAAGAAGCCAATGAGCAGGGCATGCCTGTCAATAATTACCGGCTGATATTGATACAACAAGCGATAGCGCGTGATCAGTATTGCATCGATTGGCGCGACCTGATCCGAACCGCAAAATATGAAGGGGCCGATCAAACGACCTATAACTTACTGCATGGGTACAGCCGGTATTTCTGCAAGTTTCTGCATGACAAGTCGGGCAAAGATGGACTTGCCGCGATATACAGGCAAATTCGCGATGGGGCGGCCTTGACAGATACCGGGCAGATCGCGATTATTGGTCAGGTTGCTCATCTTACGGCAGATCAGTTACAACAGCAATGGCAAGCCTGGCTGTTGACCGAAAGGGTGACGCAGCGATGGGAGCCAACGATCCGTGGTATGGTAAGCGAGTTTCCCAAGACCTACCAATACCCGTTTAAAAAGGCTACGGCTGCCTACCCCGACCAAAGTCTGCAGGCGTTGCAGGAATACTACAAAAGCAAGATGAAGGAACGAACAGTCCGAAGTGGATCGTCACATGGCGTCGGACCGCAACAATTTTGAGGTTGGCATATTGCTGTCTTGGAGAAAACAGCGTATTTTACCCCTCAAACCCTTAACCGAATTTTGCCATGGCGACTGATGGTGTTAAAATTATTGACGGAGATACCGCACATGATATTTATTGGGGCATCATGGATATGTATGACAATGATGAGCCGCTGGAATCGATCAGGTACACATTCCCTTTTCCTGGTGATGATCACTTCGATGCCTTTCATTATGAGGTTTACGTGACAGCATATGCCTTTGCATTGTGGGAGATCGGCGGGGTAACCGACGACGTGGTGGCGGAAGTACAAGCCGTTATCAAGGCTGGTGCATGCGTGGCGGAGTGGACCGCTCACTACGGAGAAGAGGCGGGTAAGGCGAGACAGGCAGAACTGGACAATCTTTGGACACAAATAACCCAACCCAATCCCGCCATACGGCCACGGAAGCGATACGAACTGGTGACTAATTTGCACTTTCAGCCCGATGATCTCCTGGTCTTTCAACTTCCGGGTAAGTCGTCTTATGCAGCAACGGTGCTGTTGGAAGTACACCAATACCGTGGTGAATGTAGCTATCGTTTCGGCATAATCTCATTGGCAGGTGAGGCAAAGCCGGATATGAAGACCATCTATGAGGGCGGGCTCGTGGGGCGTAAGATCCCGTTTGGGCTGGGTGGAGACCTGCAGCATTTCATGGCCATGGGTATGGAAGAGATCATGCGGCAGGGAGGAATTCAGGCCATTATGCAGCGGGAGGCCGAACGAACCGGTAGTTTCAAGATTGGTGTCAGTATGGTCGCGGTGTCACACAACGACCTGGCTTCGTTCAAACACGAGTTGCAGAAAATTGGAACACTACGCCTGAAAGAAGAATATAGATCCATCGGGTCAATGGGGGTGGGCAGCAGCCTGGAGGATTTTAGCGCACATTTTGCAGGTGAATCGGCGTTGGTTCAAGCCCAGGATAATACGTTGTTCCGCATCAGTGATGCGGTTGTACAAGGTGGTAAAGGTGGTAGGGGCCATTTGACTGTCTGTTGAACCGTTGGCTGAACATTTTAATGTACCTGAACTCAATTCCCATGAAACGTATATTGCTACTACTCCTGGCCTTATGCCTGGGAGCTATTTCCTACGGCCAGGACAATGCGCCGCTCAAAAGAGCAGCCTATACGCTGAAGATGCCCATCAGCAAAAGTAAAGTGTACGAGGAAGCGATTCCCGAAGGACCGTATGTATTGCCCGACAAAACGATCATGCTCTATCCGGGAGAAACGGTGAACATCGAGGTCGATCAAACGGATGGCGTCGTCCATTCGTTTCGCGCGGTAGCAGCCATCAATGACTCTGCAAAAACCATCGTACTATCCTTTACGCAATCGGTCAATAACAAAAAGCACGAACTGATGATGCTGGCTGTCAAAAATCCATTTGCCTGGCACCTGACTTACCAGGCCAATATCTTTTTGCTACGCCCCGAAAAATGGGTGTCTACGAATGTAGTACCGGTCTTCCCGGGCCTGATGAGCTACGAAACCTGGCCCGATCCGATTGTTTCTATTGGTATTGGTAAACTGGCGTTTAAGAAATAAGAGGTCACTCTCCCCCGGTATAAAGATCTTTCCGGTTTCAACGTCCATATAACCCCGGTAGCCATTGGGCATTTCTACATACCAGTCCTTGAGACGTGGTTCATCAGCCATTACCTGCTTCATGACCGGTTTGCTGAGCTCTGTCAGATCTCTTCTCAAAACACCTATTTTGTTGTTCAGCGAGGTTTGCAGGTAGAAGTTGTGGACTTTCAACGATTCGATATTGTCATACATAAACGGCACCAGCACATTGCCGCTGAGGTCGACGATGCCCGTTTTCCCGTCTTTGACGGCCTTGAGCAGCGCGGGTAGTTTGTGTTGCTCATCATAATACGCGACTTTTTCCACGTTGGTGTAGCCCTTCAGTTCATAGGTCTGGTGTACCTGGTTGTTGCCGGTGCCACGGGTTTCAACCGTCAGCTTCCAATTACCATCCCCCAGGTTGCGTACGTACAGATCCTTGGCATACCATTGCTGGTCGGGGACCGCGGCTTCCATGACCATGGGGCTACTGGTCGACTCCTTACTGCTCCCTGGTTGCGGTTTGGGTTTTTGTATCGGCTTACCATTGTAGTCAAAGTATTGCTTGACGCCTTTTGCAACGGCTTCCACGGTTATCTGGTTATGGCGATAAGTCTGGCTGATGGCTTCGTATTGAGCGGGAACGATCCAGGCGCCGGTCATGGCATCGATCACGCCATATTGGCCATTGTGCTGTACAATGGCCTTGTTGCCGGACCCGCGTTGTTCGGGCAAAAACAGTACCTCGCCAGGGCCATACCCTTTACCCAACTGCTTGCCGGTGATACCACTTACAAATACGGTCTGTGTATCTTTTCTGATGCTGAATACCTTGTCGGGGCAATCGCAATAATCCCAGAGCACGTCATACGAAACGGGTGATACCACTTTGCCGGTGGCGAGATTGAGCAATACGAATTTGATGATGGGATAGCCTTCTTTGGTATATCCGTCGTACCGGGTGTAGCCCCGTCCGAATTCTTCCTGGTAGTGGTCCAGTCTATAGTAGTTGAAATCAATCAGGTTTTTACCATCGCTGCCAATGACACCGTATTTTTTATTCTTGATGGCGATGGCGAATGATTCACGGCCAAAGAATACGGACGTGTCGAATTGTGGTGGGGCAATCACTTGCAGGTTGGCATTGATCAGGCCCCAGCGATGGCCATCAGAATAAGGATAAACGGGAGTTTGTGCAGCACTTGTCAGGGAAAGCAATACCAGCGACAGATAAGCGATATTTTTCATGGATAGGATATTCGGGTGTAAAGATATTTATTGGCCCCGTATTTCAAAACATGGCGAGCACTTTCATAGCCTCATTGATATTCAACTGCGCATTGTGTGTATTGGAGGCAACGGCGAAGATCAGGCCACTATCGGGAAAGAAGAGCAGGAAGGTCCGCCCGCCGTCGATCAGGCCGCCATGGTGAATGTAGCGCACCCCTTCCCTGGTCTCATTGATCCGCCAGCCAATGCCTACATTGGTTTTTTTCCCATTCTCCAGCTGTTGCGACGTGAACAACAGTTGCAGGGTGGGCGCATCCAACAAGCGGTGCTGCAATAAACCTTGCACCATCAATACGAGATCTGATGGCGTGGAAAGCAGGCCGCCACCGGCCCATTTATAGCTGTTGTCTACCTGGGCAGCATTGATCGCGGTTCCATCTTTCAGTACTTCGTAAAAGCGCACGCGCCCGGCAATGATACTGTCGGAATAGTCTGGCGCTGTATGCAACATGCCGAGTGGCTGCCAGATACTGTCACGCAAGTACGACAGGAAATCCTTGCGTGCGGCAGACTCCACTACGGCACTCAGCAGGCTGTACCCATAGGTGGAGTAATTGTAGTTGGTGCCCGGCTTGAACAGCAAGCTGTCGCTACTGAAGATGGACAGGCTTTCCTGAACGCTTTTATAACGTTTGGGAACATTGGTAGGATCGTTAGGTCCGTAATGCCGGATGCCAGCAAGATGCCCGGCCAGTTGCCTCGCCGTGATGGGGTAGGGCTTCGCGGGAAAGGCTGGCAGGTATTGTTGTACCGGCGCATCCAGGTCTAGCATGCCTTGCTGGTACAGTCGGCCGACCGCCAGGGTAGTGATGACTTTGGAAACGGAGCCCATCCGGAAATTTGAATGGATGTTGACAGGCACCTGGTTCTCGAGATCGGCGTAGCCAAACCCTTCGGCCCAAAGTATTTTGTCGCGGTTACCCACTGCCACGGACAGACCGGGCAGATGCTGGCTTTGTCGCAATGAGTCGATGAAGCGCCGGGCGGCTTCTATGGCTTTTTTGTACGATTTATCGCGGATGGGCGCTGGCGTTTGGGCCGACGCAACAATACTGGCGCAGAGCAACAGGAGGGTGGCAATAAGTTTCATGGCTGATTGAAATTTACGCCAAATTGCCCGAAAACAGCAGCCTTCCGAAATAATATCGGTCAACCAGGGCTGAGAGCGTGTAAACTCAACTTTTGTATCGGCAACCTGTAGTCTCCACCCGGAAAGATCAATATATTTGACCCCCAGCCCTAACCTGGCCCTATACCATCATGTTAGCCGTTCACTGGACACCCGTCAACAACACCAAACACATCCTGAAGAATGGGATTACCAGGTCTCAAAAGGGACTGTTCTGCTTCCCGCTAACGGGGCACAAATCCCTCGACCGGTGGTGGGTTTATTTCTTTAACCAATGTGGAGTGAGTCATAGAAAACAGTACAATGGTATTGTATTTCGGCTTCAGGAGGATGACATGCCAGCCTATTTCGGGCATTGGGTAAATGCCAGCAGCCGGTCCGATCTCAAGAACGAAATAACCAATCTGAAGTCTTTGAGTACGGGCTTTAGGGAATCCATACTTTGGCGTATGGGAGAGTTCCTGGTCCATCAACGGAATCCGGATATGAGCCTCGCTGATTGGGATAGAGCAAGAGATACTTATATAAGTGTGGCCGAAGCGGAAATTGAAAAGAATCCCAAGACATTCATAGATAGCATGAACGATCTGGATTTTATGAGATACACTTTTGAAGATTACCAGATCGTCCTATCCAACTCCATACCGGCCAACAGGATACTAAAAATACTTCCGCAAGGCAATGAATTCGGCCGCGTATTGCGGCAAAAGAAACTAGCTGCCCCAACCCGTTACCGCTCCCAGGACGAACAATAACTCCCATTCCAGCTTTTTCCATGGCGCCTTCCACGATTTCGCTAATTTACACCCTCTTACCGCGAAGCCATGAAACAAACAAAAGTATGTATCGTAGGGGCAGGACCTGCCGGAGCCACAGCTGCCCTCCAGCTGGCCCAATTGGGCATTGAATGTATCGTAGTCGACAAAGCCATTTTTCCCCGTGATAAAGTATGTGGTGATGGATTGAGTGGTAAGGTGATCACCGTGTTGAACCGCATCGATGCCGCCATGGCTGGTCGTTTACGGGCACGGCAGGATAAGCTCAACAGCTGGGGCGTACTGTTTGTGTCTCCCGGCAGGCACGCGCTGCAGGTCGGCTACCGGCCCGACTTCGATTCCACCAACAGCCAGCACAAAGAAGCGCCCATCGGGTATGTATGCAAACGCATGGACTTCGACAATTTTCTGGTAGACGAAATGAAAGCCCGCCCCGAAATACAGCTACACGAAGGGGTGACCATCGACAAATACGAACTACAGCCCGATGGCTACCTGATTTCAGGCAGCAACGGATTTCAGGTCAAGGCAGCACTGCTCATCGTGGCCAATGGCGCCCACGCTTCCTTTACCAAAGAGGTGGCCAACATCACCATGGAGCCGAAGCATTATTCGGCAGGGGTACGTGCCTATTATGAAAACGTAACCGGCAACAACGCCGACAACTTCATCGAACTTCATTTTCTGAAGGAATTACTGCCCGGCTATTTTTGGATATTTCCCCTACCCAATGGACAGGCCAATGTGGGTGTGGCCGTATTGAGTGACGATGTGCGGAAGAAAAAGATGAACCTCAAGCGGTCGCTGCAGGAGATCATCGAAAGCGATCCCATATTGAAGGACCGTTTTAAGGACGCGAAACGCATCAGCCCGGTAGAAGGGTATGGGCTGCCCCTCGGTACCAAACGCAGGGTGATTTCCGGAGAGCGCTATATGTTGGTGGGGGATGCTGCCTACCTCATCGATCCTTTCACGGGCGAAGGCATCGGCAATGGCATGTATGCAGGGCGTATGGCCGCCTTACAGGCTGCTGAAGCGATCAAGGCGAACAACTTCTCCGCCACGCAACTGGCGGCCTATGACAGCGAAGTGTACCGTGTATTGGGGGCAGAATTGAAACTGAGCAAGCGCTTGCTGCAGATGGTGCGCTTCCCCTGGCTCGTCAATAAAGTGTTTGGAATTTGCAGCCGCAATAAGCAATTGCAGGAACTTGTATCCTCGATGTTTTTTGAAGTCGACATCCGGAAGAAATTGGCCCAGCCGTCCTTCTACGTCAAGCTATTGCTGAATAGGCCATCGTAACCCTGCTTATTTGAGGATCACCGTTCCATTCGCCTTGATCATATCCTGCTCCATTTTCTTCAGGGCCATATGCGTTTGCAACAGCACCATCAGTTCGTCGGAGTTGTGCGGCTTCTGCATATCGCGTTGGTTCTCGTCCAGCAGCCGCCTGATCTTGCGGATCTTGAGGTAATTGATGGCAGACCGTACATCATTGCGGTAAATATCTTCGACAGTCGGCATCTTACCATCGAAATGCTGGTTCCATTTGGCACTGAGTTCGTAGGCAAAATCCATCACCGAAACGACTATCGCACTCAATCCCTGGTCCTCATGGTACAGGAAGTTTTTGGAGGTAGGCTCCAGTCCTTCGTCATACCAGCCTTTGTAATAATCCATGATGCGCACCAGCTCTTTGTTATCGATCATGCCCTGCTCCACAGATTCTTCGAAGATGTAGTCGGCCACCCGGCGGCCTTCATCCCAGGGCTTCAGGCCATAATCCAGTAAGCAGCGGATCATCGCCCGCTCATTGGCCTCGTCTTTATTGAACAGCTGAACGGCGTCTTCTTCGCCCGGTACAAAAATGGGCGGTTCTTCAAAGCCGTCAGGTCCCATCATGGGCGGACCGAAACCGGGTCCACCGTCCGACTGTCCAAAGGGATTCTGTTGCTTCTGGTCCTTCAATTCCTGCTTCATCAGCTTGTCGCGGATGAACTTGTTGACGAGGTTGTTGAGGCCTATCTCATCGATGCGCAGCAGGTCCGAGCATCGACGTATATAATCCTGTTGTTTGGTAAAATCTTCCGTTTTATTGAGCTTGGCGATGGTCTCCGCGATCTGGTTCACCAGCGCCGCTTTCTTGTTGGTATCATCACCCGCATCCTTCGACAGGATCTCCACCTGGAAGAGGATAAAGTCCTTCTTGTTGGCTTTCACGAAATCCCGGAAAGCTTCGGCACCGATCTTGTTCACATAGCTGTCGGGGTCTTCGTTGTCTGGAATCAGCACCAGCTTTACGTTCAGACCTTCTTCCAGGGCCAGGTCCAGACCACGCAGGGCCGCCTTCACGCCCGCACCGTCACCGTCGTAGATGATGGTCAGGTTCTTCGTGTACTTCTTCACCAACCGCAGTTGGTCGGGGGTCAGCGAGGTACCACCCGAAGCTACCACGTTTTCGACGCCTGCCTGGTGCAGCGACACCACATCGGTATAGCCTTCTACCAGCAAACACTCATCGTTCTTGTCGATGGCCTGCCGCGCGAAATAAGAGCCGTACAAGATCTTACTCTTGTGGTAGATCTCGTTTTCCGGCGTATTGATGTATTTGGGAGCCCGCTCTACCTTGCCGATCACCCGGGCACCAAAACCCAGCACTTTACCGCTTTGGTTATGGATGGGGAAAATGATCCGGCCACGGTAATTGTCATAGGCCCTTCCGTCGCGTACGACGACGAGGCCAGACTTCTGCAGGTATTCTTCATTGTATTGGGCCGCCAGGGCTGCCTTGGCAAAAGCATCCCGGTCCTGCAGGCAATAACCGATCTGGAACTTGCGGATGATGTCTTCGTTAAAACCGCGCTCCTGTAGGTAGCTCATCGCAATGGCATCGCCTTCCTCTGATTTGAACAGTTGGTCCGAAAAATACTGCTGGGCAAACTGGTTGATGATGTACAAACTATCACCCACCTGGTACTGGGCCTTCAGCTCGGGACTGATCTCCGTTTCCTCGATCTCTACATTGTACTTGTTGGCCAGCCACCGCAGCGCCTCTACATAAGAGTACTTCTCGGCCTCCATCAAAAAACTGATGGAGTTGCCGCTTTTACCGCAGCCAAAACATTTATAGATCTCCTTGGTTGGCGATACCGAAAAGGAGGGCGATTTTTCGTTGTGAAAAGGACATAGACCGATATAGTTCACCCCGCGCTTCTTGAGCTTTACGAAGCTACCCACGACTTCCACGACGTCTACCCGGCTAAGGATCTGCTGTATCGTTTGTTGACTGATCAAAAAAAGCTGATTTACGATGGTTAAGATGCTGCCCCCTGGTGCCTGGCTGCGCTGCTGGTTGGCAGCCCCCGGCATTTCAGAAAAAGGGTGGCAAAGTTAGGCTTTTAACCCAGATAATGTACGCCAAAAAAGCCAAACCGGCCGGTCCTGGTTTTCCCCAAAAAGCCCGGAAAAGACCGAATGTTAAACCTGCGCTACGGGTGCATAATTTTAATGGAAATAAACGGGCGCTCTGCACAAATAGTCCTAATTTAGAAATAAGAACAACCGTCACCAGTCCAGTCCCCGCATCCCACAGCTCTTTAATTTATTTCTTCACCTAAATTTACCTCCCATGGTTACAACAGATGTAGCACAGCTATCACGCGAATGCAATGCCTGGAGGGAGACATTGCGTTCCTGGCGCGACGAGTTTGGCCAGCTTAAAAACAACCTCGTAGACATAGCCGCAAGGCAAACCACCAAAGAAGATCTGCTCGAAGTAGATCACCTCGAAAACCAGCTTCACATTCAGCTCATCAACATCCACGACCTCAAGCACACCATTAAGACCCACTTCCGACAGATCGAGGCCGAAACCGCCAAAGGGGCCATCAACGACGACACCGCTAATTACCACGAACAACTGTACGACGAGTACCAGAGCCTCGAAAACACCTTGAAAGAAGTTAAGCAGGAATTCAAAGACTTTGTAGGACGAACGTGATAGAGGCCGCCCATTGGCCTTTACAACCTTGATGTTGCCGGCAGCTTCAGCCGGTACACCACTTCCTACACCATACGCAGCAGTACGGTGTAGTGACCTTCTGCGCCCCGTGAAATCCGCTCAGCAAATCCTATCAAACAACATTTAAACCGAGATTGCTATGCCGGAATTTGATACCTCACACGTAAAAAATATTGTCTTGCTGGGCCACGCCGGCACCGGTAAGACAACCTTGGCGGAATGCATGCTGTTCGAAGCAGGCCTCATCACCCGCCGCGGCTCCGTACAGGAGCGCAACACCGTTTCCGATTACCACGAGCTCGAGCAGGCACGGGGCAATTCCATCTTCTCCACCTTACTGCACACCCGATGGCGCGGCTACAAGATCAACATCATCGATACCCCCGGCTATGACGATTTCGCCGGCGAAGTGGTCTCGGCCTTACGAGTAGCCGATACAGGGGTGATGCTGCTGAATGCGGTAATGGGCGTAGAGGTCAGTACAGACATTATCTGGGACTATACCGAGCAGTTCAAAACACCCATGATCGTGGCCGTAAACAAACTCGACGATGACAATGCAGACTTCGATAATACCGTACGGGAAGCCAAAAACCATTTCGGCAGCAAAGTGGTCGTCGTACAATATCCCCGCCAGCAGGGCGCCGGTTTTCACGAGATCATCGACGTGCTGCGCATGACGATGTACAAGTTCAAGGATACCGGCGGTAAACCCGAAAAACTGCCCATACCCGACGAGGAGAAAGCGCGTGCCGACGAACTGCACCGCGAACTGGTGGAAGCAATCGCCGGTAACGACGAGGCGCTGATGGAAAAGTATTTCGACAAAGGAGAACTGGACGAAGACGAAATGAAAGAGGGACTGAAAAAGTCCATGATCCAACACGACCTGTTTCCCCTGTTTTGCCTCTCCGCCGAACGCAATATGGGCAGTGGTCGCCTGATGGGCTTTATTGACAATGTATGCCCCAGCGCCAACGAAATGCAGTCCGCCAAACTCATGCAATACGGGCAGGAGCTTCCCTGCAATGCCAGTGGACCCGCCTGCCTCTTTATCTATAAAACAGTCGCAGAACCGCATGTCGGTGAACTCTCCTTCTTTAAAGTCTATTCCGGCACCATCAAAAGTGGCATGGAGCTCGTGAACGAAACCACCGGTGTATCCGAAAAGCTCAACCAGCTGTTTGTAGTGGAAGGCAACAAACGGGTCAACGTCAACGAACTGGTGGCTGGCGATATAGGCGCAACACTCAAACTCAAGAACACACATGTCAACAACACCCTGCATGACAAGGGTAAAAACCTCGAACTGGAGCCCATCCGGTTCCCGCAGGCCAACATGAGCATGGCCATCGAATCGGTGAAAAAAGGGGAGGAGGAGAAGCTGTCATTGGCCCTCCACCAATTGCCGGAAGAAGACCCCACCATCCGGGTCGAATTTTCGCAGGAACTCAAACAAACGATCATACATTGCCTTGGCGAACTGCACCTGTCGGTGATCAAATGGCGCATAGAGCACTTGCATGGCGTGGAAGTGAAGTTCAGCAGGCCACGCATTCCTTATCGTGAAACCATCCGCCGCATGGCCGAGTCCAGCTACCGGCACAAAAAGCAATCCGGCGGTAACGGACAATTCGGCGAAGTGTTCATGCGCATTGAACCCTGGTACGAAGGCATGCCCGATCCGAAGGGACTCAACGTGCGGGGGCGCGAAGAACATCCCCTCGAATGGGGTGGCAAACTCGTGTACCTCAATTGCATCGTGGGCGGAGCCATCGATACCCGCTTTTTGCCCAGCATCCTGAAAGGCGTCATGGAGAAAATGCACGAAGGTCCGCAAACAGGCTCCTTTGTACGGGATGTACGGGTGTCGGTGTACGATGGCAAGATGCACCCGGTCGACTCCAACGATATTTCCTTCAAGATCGCAGGACTCATGGCCTTCAAACAGGCCTTTGCCCAGGCCGATCCACAGATACTGGAGCCCATCTACCATGTCGATGTGCTGTGTCCGGATGACCTCACCGGCAACGTCATCGGTGATCTGCAAACACGCCGGGCGATTGTAGAAGGCATGGATACGGAAGGACATTTCACCAAGATACTGGCCAAAGTGCCACTCGCCGAGATGCATGATTATTCCTCAGCCCTGCGTTCCATTACACAGGGACGGGCCAAATTCAGCATGCAGTTCGAAGACTATGCAGCCGTTCCCGGGGAAATACAAAAGAGATTACAGGAAGATTACCACAAATACGCCAAAGAGGAAGTTTGAAAAACGGCCAGCCATTCATTCAACCCGCCATACCATGGTGGCCCCGAATGAAAGTGGTGCTTACCAGTGTTGTGCAGCAGGTCGCCAGAAAATACTGGTGGCCTGTTTTTATATCCAGCCTTCCCGGATGGCTTTCGCCACCAGCTCGGCAGTACTGGCGGTATTGGTTTTGGCGAGGATATTTCTGCGGTGCTTGTCGACCGTCGTTTTGCTGATGAAGAGCGTTTCCGCAATCTCCTTGCTCTGTAAGCCATTGGCCAGGGCGCAAACGATCTCGCTTTCCCGGTTGCTTAATATTCCTTTACGGGATGAATAGATCTCTTTTACGTCGACATTGGTATAAGACGGTTCGCCATCCAGTCCAATAAATGATAAAACGGGTTTGCCCAGCTCTTTCAGATAAGTGATATCGCTGTGAAAGCCGAGTGTTTTGTAATTGATCCCCTCGTCGAGTTGGAGGATGATCATCTGGTGTAGTAATCGAATGTATTGCTGCTGCGCATTGCGGATCCGGAAGTCATAGCGTAACTTATACTTGAGGGCCCGCTCGGTCGGCAACGGCTGAAGGAACTCCTGAATGGCGCGTTCGAAATTAAGGAAATAAGGCTGGTCATCAGGATGGATCAAACTGAGAAAAAACGTGATGTCCATGCTGTCGGCATCATAGCCCAACACGGATTTCATCTCCGGGCTGATAAACTCAAAGACCGATAATTTCACATTGAAGATAAAGTAATACGATTCGCCGGCCTGGAAGAGCTGCTGCAGGCGTTTGTAGCCGTGAAGCTCCACCTGTTTATTGACCTCATTACCTTGAAGCCATGTCGTGTGCCAGATCTTCTGTGCTTCGTCATAAATAACCAATCCCATAAGCTGTTTTGGTCGGATTAGTGGAGAATGCGATTCTTGATAAGTAAAACGTGCGGAGCGGCATTTTATTGGCGCGCAAACAAGTCTCTATCAGGATTTAATCTTCGGGGTAATTCCTTCCCCATACTTATTAATGAGTATTGTCTGCACAGCCGGCTAAAAATACTTTTGTACGGCATCCCAATATCTTTTGAATTCAAAAAAATTGTTATGAAACCCCACCTGCCTTTGCTGCTGGCCTCCCTCTCTTTGCTGGGCGCCTGTAGTAAGAACGACAAACCCGCCCCGCCCGTAGAAGAAAACAAAACCATAGAACTGGTCAGCAACACTACTTTGCCCGGTCAACTAGTGATTGCGCAAGCCAACTTCAAACCCCTGGTGACCGATACCACCCATCTCATCGTCAATGGTCAGCGGGTATCGGCTTTCGCCAACGATTCAAACCAGGTCATTTTCATCATGCCTGTATTGCCTGCTGGAAAGGTCACGGTTGATTACAGTTCCATCGGTGCACCCAAGCAACTCCCGCTAACCATCAATGCTTACACGGCGATCACGCAGGCTGATAAAGCGATTGCCAGCTTTACCACCAATATTGACCAGGTAATTAAAGTACTGGAAAAGCAGCTGGACAATGAAGCAGTCAACCTCGGTACCGGCTACATCACAACGCTTCGGTATATGCAGGAGACGATTACGGAAAACCAGTCCTCGCTGAGCCCGGCCGATCAGTTGACGCTCGCGTATTTTCTGCAGAATAACCAACCCGATCCGGCAGCATTTGCTGTGGATACGCTTAATCCGCTGTTCTATCGGGTCAACCAGCTCGATATCGACCCGGGCGAAAGGTTGTTCAAAGTAGCCATCGGATTCAAGAACAGCGTGATCCGTACAGTCACTTTTCTGGGAATCGGTACCGGGCTCGCGATGTTGCCCTCTCCCGACCTGTTTACCAAGTTGCTGGCCTTCGGCTCGTTTGTAACCGGCACAGTATACCTGGTAGATGCCATTGCCAAAGTAGAAGAGATAGGCACCCTGAAAGGTGTTGCCGAACAATTGACAGACTTTACAGCCCGGCTCGGCGTGGAGGATAAAGAGCTCAAATTTTATAAAGATGTGGCGAAAACGGTATCGTTTCGCGCCAGCTACCGTCCGGTGATCCAAACGGATCAAAGCTCTAAGATCCCGGTGATAGCAGATATCTTCGCGGCCGAAAAAAGTGTTGGCAAAATACATGCTGGTATGTTAGCTGCTTACGACAGGATCACTAAATGGTTTAAAAAACTGGCGCCTGTTTTTCCTGCATATACCAATCCAATTAAAACGTCCAAAACTACCATCAGTTACCCGATGGCTGGCAGCAAACTCAAGCTTAGCAATGTATCAGATACAGCCGTCAGAATAACTTTTACAACGGCAGATACCACCCTGTCGATAAAGGCTGCCAGTGCGAGTCTCAAAGCAGATAAGGCCTTCACGTTTGATGTCGTATTTACTGACCCAAATCTGGGGGTAACAGTTACTCAAAAGATAAAAGCCTTGTACCAGGTAAAACCTATCGGTACTGTGGTTGCAGGCAATAATGGGTACGGTAGTGCGGCTAACCAGTTTCAAACGCCCGAGGTACTGCTCATCGATGCGGCCGGCAATTTCATCATTCTGGACAAATTCAACAACCGGGTGCAGCGATGGACGCCAGGGGCTACAACCGGCGTTACGATTGCAGGCGGTAATGGCATAGGCACCGATTCCAATAAACTCAACAGCCCCTATGGCATGGCCATGGCGCCCGATGGCAGCTTATATATTCTGAATGCAGATGGACATATTAAACGTTGGGTACCGGGCGCCGCATATGGTACCACGGTCTATAAATTCGAAGATTTGGAAAAGTATGGTTATATCTCAAACATGGCCATCAGTCCGGCCGGTCAGCTGTATATAGTTAGTGATGACAAAAACCAGGTAGTGCGTTTTGCACTCGGATCAAAAACAGGTACGATCGTAGCTGGAGGGAACGGAAAAGGCAGTGCAGCCAACCAACTCTCGAGGCCCGAGGGCGTAACGATCGATGCAGCTGGAAACCTGTACATCTCCGATTACGATAACAACCGCGTCCAAAAATGGGCACCCGGCGCCACCAGCGGCACTACCGTTGCCGGAGGCAACGGCAAAGGTGCAGCCGATAACCAGGTCATTGGCCCTGTAGAGGTCGTACTCGATGCTCAAAGCAACTTGTACATCGCTGAAGCAGGCGGTAATCAGGTGTCGGTATGGAAGGCAGGTGCCGCCAGCGGAACAAAAATAGCCAGTACTCCCTACGGCAATGCCTTGGGTGAACTCTGGGGCGCGGTCAGCATCAAACTTGATGGCAAGGGATCGATCTACATCCTGGAAAGCGGCAATGGACGCGTTACTAAATGGCTGCTGCCGTAAATGATAAAAGCTCATCATACCAGCAAACCTTATCCTATAGCATCGTGCATACACGCCAGCCGGTATGGCTGTACAAATCGCCCGTTAAAACGTGCCGTTTGAAAAGCTCACTGACATAGCAACACAGCCTTATTAATCTACTGATCCCCGGCCCAGGCCGGGGATCAACTTTTTTTATAGCTACAAATCAATCACTTAGCGGCCAAAATGCCACCTGCTGCCAAGAAATATTTGCGTAGTTAAATAGCTACATATAAATTTGTAGTCAAATAGCTACACAATGAACCTACGACGAGACGTTTTCCAGGCCATTGCAGACCCCACCAGGCGGGCGATCCTCTTACTGGTAGCCTCCCACGCCATGACAGCAGGCGCTATCGCCGCCCAGTTTGATACAGCCCGGCCCACCGTGTCCAAGCACCTGTCCATCCTCACCGAATGCGAACTGCTGAAGCAGGAGCAAAACGGTCGCGAAATACTTTATCACCTCAATCCCCAAAAGATGAAAGACATAGCCGAGTTCATCGAGCCGTTCCGGCAATTCTGGGACGACCGTTTCAACAAGCTGGAAGACATCATGAAAAATTACAAACCTAAAAATTAGCCATACTATGGAAAGAAAAACGCAAATACAAGCCGAAACAGGCAAGCAGGACCTGTTGATCACCCGGGAGTTTGAATTGCCCGTTGAACTACTCTTCAAAGCCTATGAAGACGCAGACATCGTGGCGCAATGGATGGGCACCAAAGTGCTGAAGCTTGAAAACAGGAACCACGGCGGATATGTGTTCGAAACATCCGACCCCAAAGGGAATGTATTGATGCGGGCCAATGGGGCCATTCATGAATTTGTGCCCAACCAACGCATCACCCGCACCTTCGAAATGGAGAATGGCCCTTTTGGTATCACGATGGAATACCTGACGTTTGAAGCTATGGGCGAAGACAACAGTAAATTGACGATGCACGTGGTCTATAAGTCGCCCGCTTTGAGAGACGAGAACCTCAAACTGCCTTTCTCATACGGAGTCAATATGGCGCACGACCGCCTGCAGGAAGTAGTCGCAAACCTTAAAACAACCAACCATGAGCAAGCGTAATAAGATCATCTACTGGATCGCCACCATCTGGCTTTGCCTCGGCATGACGGCCACCGGCATGGTACAAATGTTCAAGTTTGAAGGACAGGATGATTTTGCCACCAAACTGGGCTATCCTTCCTACTTCGTGACCATACTGGGCGTGTTTAAAATACTCGGTGTAGTAGCGGTATTGATCCCGAAATTCCCTTTGGTGAAAGAATGGGCTTATGCCGGCTTTGCTTTTGCCATGACAGGCGCTATTTTTTCACAGCTGGGTGCAGGGCAGCCCGTCGTGGAGATATTTCCGGCATTATTGCTGCTGGTATTGACGATAGTATCCTGGTATTTCCGGCCAGCCGATCGAAAGCTGGCCCTCGCATAAACAACCTTACTTATTTAAAAGAATGTAACCATGAGCAAAACCACCCATACAAAGAAAAAGCTATCCGCCGATGAGCAGACAGTCCTGCTCAAGGCGTTGAAAACACGGTTCGAGAAGAATATGGCACGTCATAAAGGCATTGCCTGGACGGATGTAGAGGCGAAGCTGGTTGCGAGCCCCGCGAAACTGTGGTCGCTGAATGCCATGGAGTCGACGGAAGGAGAGCCCGACGTAGTAGGATATGATAAGAAGAGCGGTGAATACCTGTTTTACGATTGCTCGGCAGAAAGTCCTAAGGGGCGTAGAAGTATTTGCTATGACGGCGAAGCACTCGCAGCCCGCAAAGAGCACAAACCTGCTGACAGTGCCATCAACATGGCCGAAGAGATGGGTATTGAAATACTGAATGAAGAAGAATACCGCGCGTTGCAGGAGCTGGGCAAATTCGATCAGAAAACTTCCAGTTGGGTGAAGACACCCGGCGAGATCCGCAAACACGGGGGCGCCATTTTCTGCGATCGCCGCTACGAACACATCTTCACTTACCACAATGGTGCCGACTCTTACTACGGCGCGAGAGCGTTTAGGGGGAAGGTGAGTGTGTAAGGTTTACAGCGTATGATGGTTGAGGGGGGCTTGTTCTGTTTGCGAAAAAAAAAACAATACTGGTGGCAGTTAGTATATCTAAGGGTAATTGCCTATTTTGCCCCAAATTGCAACTCGCACCCCTAAAACCACGAAAATGAAGAAATTCTGCAGTGTATTTTCCTTGTTGGTATTACCGTTTATTTTTATGATGCAGGTGAGTCTGACCTCCTGCGAAAAAGAAACCACCATTTATGACACGGTTACAGTCATAAAAAAAGACACCATTATTATCAAGGACACAGCGTTGACCGTAGATATTTTAACCGCCAATGCCTGGAAGATGCAGGAGATGAGAGGTGTCCTCGGCAACAGTAACCGTTATTATCTGCGTGGAGGAAACAATAATACAGAGAGTTTGGATAACGAACATATCAGCTTTGGCTCCAATGGAACAGCAACCTATGTCGAGAACAGTGGTATTCAACGTTCTGTCACCTGGAGTTTTTCCAACGAAGCGCGTACCAAGCTGACCATTCTGTTTTCAAATACACCGGCCACTTTTACGGTAACCTGGGATAATATCAGGTATAAAAATAAAAGCCTGGATTACGATAATTATTATAGAGACGGAAACCTGAATATGTTCGAACATTCCCGGCAAATTCGCATTCCCCGGTAAATAAACTTTTCAAAGCGATAAATCAGCTGGCATCCACGCGGTGCCGGCTGTTTATGTTTTGGTTCAAAATACCCGACCTTGTTTCCTCAATCTACAACGCGACCATCTCCATCACTTTTCTGTTGCGCCGGCAAATGTTAAAGACTTGCCAAAAGACCACCCGGCGACCCCGCGGGCGAAAGGATGTATACCAGCTGTCGTCTAACCATATCCCTAAGAGAATCAAATCATTAAAGACGACAATTATTGTGATGAAAAAGATTGGAAGTTTGTTGGCATTGCTGGTTTTATCGATCAGCCTGTTTGCGCAGGACGGTCAGGGCCGTGGTCAAAGGCCCGAAGGTGCAGGCGCCAGTGAAGGACGTTTATATGGACGCATACTGGATGATAAGACCAATAAAGGCATAGAAGCAGCCTCCGTGCGTTTATATTTGATTGTAAAAGATGCCATGGGTGCACCCAAAGACAGCCTGGTGGGCGGCATGCTCTCTAAAGCCAATGGTGACTTCAGTGTTGAAGGACTTTCCACAGCTGCTAGGTTCAGGCTCACTATCAGCGCGATCGGGTTCAAAGCCATCGACCAGGAAGTGGCCTTCAACCGCAAGGCCGGCAACGAAACCGACCTCGGCAATTTCAAACTGGAGCAGGAAGCCAATACCCTTGATGTGGTAACCGTCACCGCGACCAAACCAGCCCTTCAAATGGGCATCGACCGCAAATTCTTCGATGTAGATAAAAGTCTGACCGCAGCAGGTGGTACTGGTGTAGATGTGATGAAGAACATTCCTTCCGTGAATGTGGATGTAGATGGCAACGTGACCTTGCGTAACAATACCCCGCAGATCTTTGTAGATGGTCGTCCTACGATCCTCACACTCGATCAGATCCCTGCCGATAACATTGAAAGAGTAGAATTGATCACCAACCCCTCAGCCGCCTTCGATGCGTCGAGCACAGGCGGTGTGATCAACGTGATCCTCAAAAAGAACAAGAAACTCGGACTGAATGGCCTGGCTTCCTTAGGTGCCGGTTATCCCGATATCCTCAATGGCAACCTGACCCTGAACCTCCGTCAGAATAAGTTCAACTTCTTTGTGAGCGGCAACTACAACCAGTCGGGCGGTATCGCTACCAGCAAGTCATTCCGGGAAAACAGGAAGGCAGGCATAGCACAGAATTACTTCAACCAGGTATCCGATGCAGATCGACTCCGTAAGTTCGGTTCCGTGCGCTTTGGCGTCGATTACTTCCTCGACAACCGCAATACATTGACCCTGTCGCAAAACTTCGTCAACGGCAACGACCGCAACGATGAAACCCAGTCACAGCGTTATTTCACATTGAACAATGACCTGACCCAATACGGCGACCGACTGGCCAACAGCAAGAACGATTTCAACCGCAGCAATACCCAGTTGTTGTGGGAACATAAGTTTGCGGAAGCAGGCAAGAAACTGAATGCCGATGTTACTTTCAATACAGGTAGCGGTAGCAGCCGTTCGCTGATCACCAATAGCTATTTCAATCCGGATGGAACAGTAGCGGCACCCACCAACGTGGTGCGCAATGACGGTGGAGATAACAGCGACCAGCTGACCATCCAGATGGATTATGTTGATCCCAATGGCGATCACTCCAAGTTCGAAGCAGGCTTACGCACCTTCATCAACGATTCGCGCAGTAATTTTAATGCGTTTTCAGTGGCCAACGGAGCTGAGACCAAGCTGCCCCTCAGCAACAACTACAAGTATCGCGAGATGGTGAATGCCGCCTACGGTACCTATAGCAACAAACTCGGTGACTTCAGATACCAGCTGGGTTTGCGCGCAGAGATCTCCAAATTCGACGGTGAGCTGATCGACAGCGCCAAGAAGTTTGGGTATACCTATCCCGATAAGATCGGCAACCTGTTCGATGCCCTGTTTCCCAGCGTATTCATCACCAAAGCACTGAGCGAGTCAGAAGATATCCAGATCAATTATACACGCCGGATCCGCCGACCCAATTTCTGGCAGATGAATCCGTTTGTCGACATCAACGATCCGCTCAACCTGCGTCAGGGTAATCCTGCCTTAAGACCGCAGTTTACCAACTCGTTTGAGTTCAATTACAACAAAACCTATAGCTCTGGCAGCTTCCTCGGTGTGGTGTATTACCGCCGCACGGAAGGGGATATAACCCAGTTTAGCGATACCATCACGGCAGCACAATACGAGCAGTTGAACAATGCAGCGGTTGATCCCAATGCGATCGTCAATACCTTCATCAACGCCAACAATACCAATACCTGGGGTAGTGAATTGACGCTGCAACAGCGGGTAGGCAAGAACTTTGATTTCACCCCCACCGTGAGTTTGCAGTATACCAAGGTGAATGCCTTGCTCGATAAGGTTGACCTGAGCAATGAAGGATTTAACTGGGAGGCGAAACTGATTGCCAACTACCGCCTGGCCAGCAAATCGAAGATCCTGAACAAGCTGAGCCTGCAGGCGATCGGCGAATACGAATCGCCCGAGATTTTGCCACAGGGCAAGCGCAAAGATCAGTTGAGCTTGGATGCGGCCCTGCGGAAAGATTTTCTCAAAGGCAACAAGGGTACACTCACGTTTAGTGTGAACGACGTATTCAATAGCCGTCGCTGGGGTACCATTTATGATACGGATAACTTCTACCAGGACTCTTACCGCCGTCGTAACGTGCGCAGTTTCCGGGTAACGTTTACCTATAAATTCGGTAAGTCCGACTTCAACCTCTTCAAGCGCAAAGGTGGCGAAGGGGGTGGAATGGACGAAGGTGGTGGCGATAGGGGATAGGCATCGGTGGGCAGGATGCTTCCGATGGAAAGCACCTGGACATTGCACTTCGCCCCGGCGTAGCCTTCGAAGGCATGGGAGTTAAGAAGAATCACAGGGTTGGCAAACAGCAACTGCTGGTTGTCGCCCACCCAATATAGTTCGCGTGCCGGTTCGTCTTTTGCGTGTGACGGCCGGCACGCGTTGTTGTTGTTGTTGAATACCGTGTTGATTGATGGCCCAATCGCCGTATACTGGTACGGTGAGTCTGCCCCTGGCCAATGTCCGCCGCCGCGTCGGCCAAGCGCGTTTTCTACCTTTTGCTGGCTTATCTACTACTGCCGGTCGCTCAATAGTCAACCAGGTTGCAGCCCGCGCCCCGCGTTCAGCTTCCTGCAGCGCAATCACAGCCGCCTTCGCCGCGGCTCGCGCAGCCAGTTGCTCGACCCAGGTTTGCCGCCGTTCTTCTTCGGCCCGCTTATTATCCTCCCGGATCTCGGCCCTCGATCGCGAAGCCTTCAGTCGCCTTTGAATGGTTTCAGCACTGTATTGCCGCCGCTTGCGAACCCTGACAGGCACTGGTTGCCAGATGATATTGTCGGGATCGGCCGCCCGGCGCTGCTCCCAATACGCCACATAACACACACTGAGTTGAGCCGTGATCGCTTCCTCGGTCAGGGAGGTATGTTTGAGCAGGGTAAAAGCCTCGCCGGTAAAGGAGCGGTACATCCAGAACTGCCGCCAGCGGGGTGGGAGGGCTTTGTAAATAGCGGCGCCAATCCGGGAGGCACGGGCCATACGCCGGGCACTCATCATTGTCAGCCTGAAACGGGGACTGGTTTTTACGCGTTCGCTGGTAAGACAGCTTTTGGTGCGGCAATAGTATTGCCCATCCATCTTGTAGAAAGTGAGGTCATCGATCGTGCCCTCGAGAAAGCAGAGTCCGGCTATTTGTTTTGCCATGGGATATAGGTTATATAGCAAATTTACAAATATCAAAAAGCGATTCCAAGTATTTGAGCCATTTTGAGCCGAAATGAACCAAAATAGACTGACATGCGGCAGATCCGATAGTTGCTTTTACAAAACGAGCGATCAGGCCAGTCATCAGTCGCTGGCATACCGTTCCCCGGGGCGCATTAATACCGCTCCCGTAGCGCTCCCGTACCGCTACCCTAGTAAAGGCGCATTTTCCTAAAACACCGACTCGAAGGGTCTGCCCGCACCTGACTGTATGGATACTGTATAGATGCCGGCAGGATGCTGTATAGATACGGCGTAGTAAAGGCGCATTTTACTAAAACACACCCCCCAACTTCGTTTGTCCGGCTACGCAATAAAATAAATGCCGCGGATTGCTTTAAAATATTGGTTGCCAGCATTATTTTAGGTGCAGATCGATAACCCGTCGTTAAACCCATAACCTGCCACCACATGAAAAAATGGTTCACTTCCTGCCTCCTGGCAATGGTCGTCCTTGCTTTTGTAGCTTGCCAGAAAGAGGTTGAAATGGTGACCGAACTGTCTGTTGACAAAAACGAACTCACCCTCGGTGGGTTTATCGGCGCCGTGGATAGCTTTGCGATCACCAGCAACAAAGCCTGGTACATCGAGGTCGATTCGGCCACCGATTGGCTGCAGGTCGATGTCGATAGTGGCACCAACAACAAAACGATTGTTGTCAGAACGACCAAAGAACTCACCGCAACGGCCGCACCAGCTACCCTGACCATCCGGTCCGCAGACCCCGGTCAGCCACCCGTTACCGTGAGGGTGGTCAGGAACGTTACCGCAACGAAAGTATTTATCCGTCTATACGAACGGAATGACTATGTGTTGTTCCACAATGCAGTCGCCACGCCCGACAGTGGATTGATCGTGGTGGGGATTACCGGTAAGGGCGTGCTGGGGAACCTGGCGTACGACGGATTGATCGTACGGCTTTCTGCCACTGGTGAAGTGGTGTGGGCGAAACAACTGGGAGGTTCGCAGGTAGATGATTTCATGGACATAGTGGCGACGTCAGATGGTAATTATGTGGCCGTTGGAGAATCACAAAGCAAAAACGGCGATGTAATCGGCAACCACGGAGCACAGGATGTATGGGCCGTCAAGTTTGATGAGTCCGGAACGATCATCTGGAACAAATGCTTTGGTGGAAAATTGGGCGATCACATTTTTGGCCTGGGTGCTTTGCCCAACGGCAGTTTCCTGATGCTCTGCAATACGAAAAGCATGGAAGGCGACGTCCCTGTATCGGCGCCCTCCAGCTACTATAAGACCTGGATCACAACGGTCGACGCAGCAGGAGCTTTGCAGGGAGGTACTATTATAGAAGATTCGACACGAAATGTATTTTTCAGAAACCTGGCAGCGACCAACGATAGCAATTTCATCGTGGGAGGGTTCAGGTCAGCCATGTATGGTGTTGAATCAGTAGCCTGTCTGGTCAAAATAACACCGACTGGCAATATCCTGTGGGAGAAAAGATTTGATACCGGGGTGCTGGTGCCCTCGACGGCACCGGTGGTAGCCACCGAAGATGGAGGCTACCTGATGAGTTATTCCCAGGATGGTCCCCAAACTCAGTATTATGATGCACGGTTCATCAAGACCGATGCAGCCGGCAATAAAGTCTGGGAAAAAACATACGGCGGCAACGATGACGAAATAACACACACCATGATTGTTCAACCGGGCGGAAAAGGTTATTTCGCCGTATTGCAGACCGACAGCTATGAAGGAGGTGTTCCCGGGTTTCGTGGCGACAATGATATCTGGCTGGCCAACCTCGACCTGGCCGGGAATATCAAATGGTCAAATCCACTGGGTGGTTCAAAGTTCGACATCGGCTATAAGATCATTCGCACCGCAGACAATCGATTCGTAATAGTAGGCGGTAGCCAAAGCGACGATGGCGATATCGGTGGTGTGAACGGCATCTTTGCTGGTTTGATCTACAAATTCGAATAGCAGCAATACCCTTATTGCACAAAATCCACATACATATACTTGAAGTTGATCACCAGCTCCCGGAACTGGTACATCACATCCTGGCCCAGATTGCCATAGTAAAACCGGTCCTTGCTGTTGGCGCTGTGCGTCTTCACATTCAGGTTGGGTACGTTGACCGTTTCGCCACCCACCGTAAACCGGGTCAGCGGTAACTGCCAGGCCTTGCTGGTCGCATAACCACCCGCACCGCCCTGCTTCATCTCGATGGCCTTTCCCGTCGATTCCACCAGTGAGGTGTAGCGATCATAAAAAGGCTCGTTGAGGTCGGTGATCTGAGCGCCGGTATCGAAAGTAAAAGGCAGCGTATCGTTGTTGACGTGGATATTGATCACCGGCATCAGCTCGTCGATGCCAAAATTGTGGATCGGCTTGTCCACTGCTACCTGGGGTACTGAAACAAAGCCCGCTTTGTCGATTCGCACTTCTCCCAGCTGCTCGATCACGGGAAAACCAATGATGCCATTGATCGTATACGCCCCGCCGGCAAAGGAGAGCACACTATCCGGAAACACGATGAACACGGCATTTTGCACTTCTACATCGCCCAGCTTCAAACTGCGGGCAATGCCCAGCCTGGCATCTACCTCGATGCCCGTAATAGCCCGCACCTTGAACACCACCGGGCGCACATCGACACTAGCTTTAGCAGCATAGCTTTCCGTGATCACCGACAGGTTGGCCCCGGTATCGAATACAAAATCATAGGTGCTATCGCGAAACGACACCGGAACGTTCACCAGTCCGGCCTTGTCTCTTTTATAGGCGATCCGGCTGTCACGGGCAATGGTGGTACGCTGCGCAGGCACATCGGCCAACCCCTTCCAGATGAGATTCGTATTGAGCACATCGTTCCGGTCTTCCTCCGATAAACTGCTACCGTATTTTGACAGCAACAACTGGTTGGTCGCATACGCTTCCCGGTATTCGTACAGCTTCGAGTGATTATCGGCCTTCTTGCCCAGTAGGCGGCCCAGTTCCTTATCGGTAAAATGTTTCCGGTACTTCTTGAAGATGGTTTCGATAGCCCGGTTGGAGGCCGGCAGGTCATGAAAGAAATTATGGACATAAGCCTCGTAATACAACCGCCGATGCTGTGGCAAAGATGCTTCGGCAGGGGAGGCCAGGGCCGACCGCAAGCGAAAATAGTCGCGCTGCTGCAACAGGCTGTCTATGGGTGTGGTCTCGGCGTGTAAGGCAAACGTAGCCATCAGCACAGCTACAACGATTAATACTCTCATATAATTGGCTTATTCAAAGATGCAAAGTAGTATAACATACCAGCAGGATATTAGTTAAGGCATTGTGAATTGTGTTAAAAGAGTCATGAATTGTACCCTGATAATTTGAAACAAACCCGCCCAGGCAACCTATAACCCGTTCCGGCCCCAGCTTTTCCTGAATGCGTAAATGTTACGAACCCCGGCATTCTATCTTTGCTGCTCAAATTGATAAGTATGATCGACGTGCCATCCATACCGTCCACACCAGCCACCATCAATGAGGTGATCCGTACCCGCCGCAGCGTGTTTACCCAGCAGTTTGACCCCGGCCAACCGGTCGACGACCAGGTCATCTGGCAAATGCTGCAAAATGCCAACTGGGCGCCCACCCACAAGCGTACCGAACCCTGGCGTTTTACCGTATTCAGCGGCGAAAGCCGGAAGACCCTGGCCGAACAACAGGCTGCTATCTATAAAGCATATGCCGGGGACAAATTCAAGCAAGGCAAATACGAACAGTTGAAGCAGTTGCCCATGTTGTGTTCGCACGTCATTGCCATTGCCATGAAGCGCAACCTGGCCGTACCGGAAATGGAAGAGATTGCCGCCGTAGCCTGCGCCGTACAGAATATGGCCCTTACTGCCCAGGCTTACGGCGTAGGTGGCTACTGGAGCACGGGCGGTATTACCTTTATTGAAGAAGCGAAAGCGCTCTTCAACCTCGCGCCCGAAGATAGACTGATGGGCTTTTTCTACGTAGGCCAGGTACGCATTCCCTCCGGCGATGGGCATCGCGGCAATATAGAAGAGAAAGTAACCTGGTTGAAATAGATGGCCTGCCATCATACGCGCTCGCAGGAACACACCTATAAAAGCAGATCGCCCCACCGAATCCGGCGGGGCGATCTGCTTATGTAAGTGAAACAGCTGTTACTGTTCCGTCACGATAATGTATTGAGGGCCCTCATTCACCTCCGGCACCGTTACTGAGCCATTCTTGACCGCCAGCGGCGTGCGTGTACCTTCTTCTTTACCGATGGCCATGGTCACCAACGTCGCGCTCGTCGCCTTGCCCACATTGACCGCATAGTTCTTGGAGCTCGATCCATTATAAGTGCCACGCACCACATAATATACTTTTTGCTTGGGGTTGCTCACATGGTCATAGCGCGTCACCGTCACCCCGGTGCTGTCCCCATCTTTGATCATGGTCGACCAGCCCTTGTAATCGTGCAACACATTCATACGCGCCGCATACCACCACCATAGTGGCAGCCTCTTAGATCCGCTATAAGCATACGTAGTCTTGTCAAATTGCTCCGCCACCATAAACATCGTCCCAAACGTGCCCGACCCATCGGATGTATGGAAATAGTTGTACACCGTCTCCAGGCCATTCGGCACAGCGGCCGCACGCTCCAGCGTACGCACCATGAAATTGGCTGTGACAACCGTATCCGGGATGCCGGGCACCGCCTTTACATTGTAGTCGCTGTTACCAACGGCATAGCCGATCTCCGTCCACCGCAAACCCTTGCCGGGAAACAGCCGGTCGCGGAAGCTGGCGTAGGCCTTGATGCGCTCCGTTACCTGAAACTGCTCAGGGCTCACGGCATCGGCTTCGGTACCATGGCTCTGACCACCATAATTATTGCTGATGTATTGGTTGAAGCAAAAGCCATCGGCGGGGAATGGCTGACCGGGATATTTCCAGTAGTTGAGGAAGTAAAGGGCCTTCCATTTCACCGTATCGGCACTCAGCATGGCGCCCACATAGACTTTCGATTTTGGGTCCACCGACTTGATCGAATCCCAGGCTACCTTCAGCTTTTGCAGGATCACCGTAGGGGAGTGATAAGCCGTAGGGCCAAACCAGTTCTTGTCATCTTCATTCCCGATCTCAAACACCTTGATCAGGTCCTGACCTGCCGACAGGTTGGGGTTGGTAGTACCATATACCCGGTAGTCGGGGCCGAGCTGGCTGCTCTTATTACTGGCCCACAGGTGAGCAATCACCTTCCACATACGGCCATGGCTCTTGGTCCAGGGCTCGTACGCCGTACTATCTGATCCTGGCGGAATGTCTTTATAATTATTTGTCTGCGACAGCGCATTGTAATCATTCGCATCCTTCAGCGTCGGTACGGTTTTGACGTTCGCACCATTGATATACAACATTACCGGCGTGCCGAGTTGCTTTTGGTATTGAAGCGTATTCTTGGCAAAGTCGCCAAACTTATCGATCTCGAACGACTGCTTGTCGATCGGCGCTTTGAGGTCATGCACCCACACAAATACATTCGAAGGAGAACGGAAGGATCCATAGAGGGGCAATCCGCTGCTCAGTTTCATATAAGCGGGATCTTTACCGCCGATGGCCGAGCCACCCTGAAAATGATAACCGGGGTCGGGGAGTGGCGCGGCCTTCGCCTTGGGTACGACCGGTGAGCATTTGGCGACGGGATTGCCGTAGAGGCGGATCTCGCGTACATCCGAACTGGGATTGAGTGTCTCAAATTTGATAAACCGGATGGGATCGGCAATGCTGCTCAGGTTACCCTGCAGTAATTCCCACTTGTTACTGCCACCGGTAATTTTGAAACTGCCTTTTTCCACCCGGTTACTGTCATATACCGAAATGGTCCAGTCGCTGGCGCCATAGCCGTGGAAGTAATCGATGGACATATTATTATAGCAACTATCGCCCAGCGATAGGAAAAACGTCATCGGACTGGCAAACACATTGTTCATGAAGTACTCCTGGTCCATCTTGTTGCCTTCGGCCACACTGTTGTCAAACAGCAGCTCGGGGTTCTTGCGACCAGTGATATTCCAGAGATCGCGACCGGGCGAAACCTTGATGAGTTGGGAGCCGGCAGGTGGAATCCTGCTGTCGGCAGGTTCGGCGGCGCAGCCTGCCAGGGCCAGGGGAAGAATAAGGTGGATCAATCTACACTTCATTATAGTATTAATAATAATTGCAATGGGATAAGGTTCAGGCGGTTGGACAAAGCCATACCCGACAAATATATCCCTCTTTCGGTTGGCGGTCAATAGCTGGCGAAACAATACGTAGTTCCACCGCCAGGGTTTAACAGTTTCTAATGAACTCGTTACTGGCCGCACCCCGAGATTTTACCGATCCATGCCCGCCCTTACCTTCCGGGCAGTAGGTCAATCCTGATCACGCCTATGCCGCCTCTTGTCGACACACTAGGTCATCTTGTCGCAAAATCACGCTTGAAAGCCCCGCCCGGCACCGCCGCAGTTCCGAAAAGGGTATTTTTGTTAAGACTATGCAGTTATCCCGGAAACAGTGGGTCAACCTCCTGCTGCACATATTATTTACTACGATCATCATCCTGGTGCCCATTTTCCTGATGCCGCTCAAGGAATCGGCGATCACTGGCCAGCGTGACTTCTACAATTTCCCGGTGATCCTGCTGACCGCCCTGGCTACCATCGCCTGTTACACCAGCGCCTATGTTTTGTATCCGCGGTTCCTGCTCCGCAAGAAGATTGCCGCCTATCTCGGCTTTTCGCTGGGAATTTCCCTGTTAATTGCCGTCTTATCGGGTATTGCCAACCTGCTGATGCCAGATCCACCCGCCTTTATCTGGGCGCATATCATCGTGAAGTTCTTTATCGTGCTATTCGTGATTGGTACTGGCACAGCTTATCGCTTCGTTATGGACGTGATGAAGCTCGAAAGCCAGCAAAAGGAAAGTATGACGATGGAGCTATCGTTCCTGCGCTCACAGGTAAGTCCGCATTTCATGTTCAATACGCTCAACAGCATGGTGGCGCTGGCGCGGAAGAAAAGCGATAAGCTCGAGCCCGCCCTCATCGAGCTCAGCAACCTGATGCATTACATGCTCTACGAATCGGACCAGGAGAAGGTCAACATCTCGAAAGAGATCGACTATATACAGAGCTACATCGACCTGCAAACCCTGCGCTTCGGACACAATGTGCGCATCCTGTTCAATGTGCAGAAGCCGCATCCCGGCGATCCTTCCATCGAACCCATGTTGTTGATCCCGCTCATCGAAAATGCCTTCAAGCACGGCATCGGCATGATCCACGAGCCGGAGATCGATATCCGCCTGCTGGTCGATCAGCAGGAACTGCATTTATCGGTACATAATAAATACAATGATACGGTGCGCGAAGCGCGCGATAATTCGTCAGGTATCGGCCTGGTCAACCTGGAGCGGCGGCTGAAGCTGCTCTATCCGCAAAAGCACCACATCGACCTGAAAAAAGAAGGAGACTATTTCAATGCATCCCTAAAATTACAATGGCATGATCCGGTGTGTGGCTGTTGACGATGAGCTGTTATCGCTCGAGCTGCTGGAAGACAATATCCGGCGCATCCCGTTCCTGCACCTCGTGGGGCGCTGTTTCAATGCCTATGAAGCGCTGGAGATCTTGCGCCGTGAGCCCGTCGACCTCATTTTTCTCGATATTCAGATGGGCGGCATTACAGGCATGCAGTTTTTGCAAAGCCTGTCTACGATGGCCGCGCGCCCCATGGTGATCTTTGTCACGGCCTATAAAAAGTACGCCCTCGATGGCTTCGATCTCGATGTGCTCGACTACCTCGTAAAGCCCGTTGCTTTCGAGCGCTTCCTGAAAGCGGTGAACAAGGCCGCCGAATACCATGCTTTGAAGACGGCTGTTTATCTGCCAGCGACGGGTAGTGCTGCTACCGCGCCTACGCTGGCCGCCAACGCATCGTCTCCATCCATCACCCTGGCGCCCGCGGCAACCTTCATCCCAGACTATCTCTTTGTAAATGTAGAATACAACCTGGTGAAGATCGAGATCAGTCAGATCTGTTTCATAGAAGGGTTGAAGGACTATATCAAGATATACAAGCAGGGCGTGGATAAGCCTATCATAACACGCTTACCGATGAAGTCGATCGCTGAAAAGCTGCCCCCCAATAGCTTCGTGCGCATCCACAAGTCATACATCATCGCAGTCGATAAGATCAGCTCCATCCGCAAGAACCGCATCTACCTGCAGCAACATATCATTCCCATCAGCGACTCCTATCGCGACGACCTGTTCCGCCTCATCGATCCGCAAAAGATACTATAGGTGTATCCGGTTTCCATGCCCTCGTCCATTCAAATCTCTGCCACCCCCATAGGGGTACTGGCCGCTTCCGTTGTCTACACATTACCCGCGTATGTCGCATTGTTGGTCTGCCTCGTATACTTCGTTTTTAGCGCGATGTACCCGTGGCTATTTTAGACCAGCAATACCAACCTAAATATGAAATATTCACTCATCGCCTGGCTACTCCTGGTAGCCAGCCTGTCATCCTTTGCTCAAAACAACACCCAGACGGTCTCTGGCACCGTCATCGACAAAGCGTCCGAGCGGCCACTCACCAACGTGTCGGTCAGCATCGTCGGCTTGCGCATCGGCGCCTCCACCGATTCCCTGGGTCGATTTGTGCTGCCATCCGTTCCGATCGGACGTCATCAGGTAAGCTTTACGTACGTGGGCTACAAGACCGTTACCATCCCCGAAGTGCTCGTCACCAGCGGAAAGCAGGTGGTCCTCGACGTGCCCCTCGATCAGCAGATTGCTGCCTTGAATGCCGTAACGGTTACTGCAGGTAAGGTGCGCAAGGGTATGGCATCCAATGAATTTGCTGGTAGTAGTGCGCGCTCTTTCAGCATGGATGACGTAACGCGTTACGCTGGCGGGCGCAACGACCCCGCCAAGCTCGCGAGCAATTTTGCCGGCGTTGCCAACACCAACGATTCACGCAACGATATCGTGGTACGGGGCAATTCACCCACCGCGGTACTCTGGCGCATGGAGGGAATTCCAATCCCCAATCCCAATCACTTTTCAACCCTTGGTACTACCGGAGGCCCGGTAAGCGCGCTCAATACCAACGCCCTCAAGAACTCCGATTTCTATACCGGCGCTTTTCCGGCTGAGTTTGGAAACGCTACCGGCGCCGTGTTCGATATCGGTTTGCGTACCGGCAACAAAGACAAGTTGGAGAAGACTATCCAGCTGAACATGTTCAGCGGACTGGAAGCGATGCTCGAAGGGCCGCTGGGTAAAAAGGGGAATGGCTCGTCTTTCCTGGTAGGCTACCGGTATTCCTTTGCGCAGATCGGACAGTCGCTCGGGTTCGACATCGGTACCGACGCCGTTCCTAAATACCAGGACCTGATCTTCCACCTCAATTTTGCCAAAGGCAAACTGGGCAAGTTTAGTTTGTTTGGCATGGGCGGTACCAGCAGCATCGACATGATCGGGGCCGACATCGATTCCACCGATCTCTTCGCCAACAAAGACGAAGACACCTATTATAAATCGAAGATCGGATTGGTGGGGTTAAAACACACGCTCGATCTGGGGCGCAACAGCTACCTGCGGACCCTTGTTTCCTACTCGTATGTCAGCAACGAAGGCGATATCTATAAATACAATGAAGGGCAGCCCGAAAGGCAGTACATGACCGACCAATCGACCGTCAATACCGGCCTGCGTTTCTCCTCTTTCATCAATTCTAAGATCAATACCCGCTTTACGTTGCGTGGGGGGATGCTGGCCGAGTTGATCGGGCTCAATACGAAGATGCTGACGCGTGAGGACCGACCCGATTGGGAAACGGTTCGTGATTATGATGGCAATGCCTGGTTGTTGCAGCCGTACGTGCAGGGCAAATACCGCTTTACGGAAAAGCTATCGCTCAATGCAGGCCTGCATGGCATCTGGTACGGTATGAATGAGACATCGGCAATCGAGCCTCGGGCTTCGTTGAGTTACCAGCTGGCGTCCAATCAAACCATCACCCTCAGTTATTGCATGCACCACCAGCAGCAGCCGTTGCCGGTATACCTGTACCAGGAAAGAAAGCCGGACGGAAGCTATGATCGGCGCAACCGCGACCTCGACTTCACCCGGGCGCAGCATTATGTGTTGGGGTACGATTGGGCTTTTGCACGTGACTGGCGCCTGAAGGCGGAAGCGTACCACCAAAACATCAGCAATGTGCCGGTAGAGCGCACGCCCAGTGGGTTTTCTGTGCTGAACAGTGGGGCCGATTTCTCTTTTCCCGAAAAGGCAGGCCTGGTGAATGGTGGTACCGGCACTAATACCGGCATAGAGTTGACCCTGGAAAAGTTCTTCAGCCGTGGGTACTACCTGCTGACGACCGCTTCCTTCTTCGATGCCAAATACAAGGGGAGTGATGGCATCGAACGCAATACAGCTTTCAACAACAAGGCGGTCGTGAATGTACTGGCGGGCAAAGAGTGGAAGATGGGACCCGGCGGACGCAATGCGTTTACCATCGATATCAAGGCCACGCAGTCGGGCGGCCGTTATTTTACCCCGATCGATGTGGAGCGGTCAGCGGCCACCGGATTCGAGCAATTGGATGAAAGCCGGTACAACAGCCAGCAGTTTAGCAGTTACTTCCGGTTGGATACCCGTTTCGGAATCCGCCTCAACAGCGCGAAGCGCAAGCTCTCCCATACTTTCTACCTCGATATACAGAATGTAACCAATCGTGAGAATGTATTCATACAGCGATACAACCGGGTCATGAAGCAGGTGGGGGTAGTAAACCAGGTAGGGTTCTTTCCGGATATCCTCTACAGGTTGCAGTTTTAATAGGCAGTTGCAGGGTCGGGAGGTGTGGTGACCTGAGTGCCCGTATCAAAAAATGTTGGGCCTGTTTTAAAACATCCATGGGGCATGTTCGTCTACCGGATTAGTAAGTAGCATGCCTCAGTTGTCGAGAGGCGCCACCATGCCCGAGGATACAGCCATTGAATTACAAATAGAAAAACCAAAGCCTGTGCAAGCCCCGATGCCTGCTCTCATGCAAGGGGTTTGAGTCGATGGGAAGAGGTGCTTGCCAGGCTATTTTAAACCAAACTGAAATATGAAGTCAATTCCTTTTTTAATTGGATTTGTGTTGATTGTGCCGTCTGTCGATGTTTTTTCTGCAGGTACAAAGCGCTCGGTTCAGCAGGTGAGTAGGCACGGTGTCGGGGCCTTGTTGTATGCTGAGCAGGCGATACTGCACGACTCGATCAAAGAAGATATCTGTCATGAAGCGAGTGTGATTTGGGTAGGTGGTCCGGCAGGCTCGGATCCGATATCCCGGCTGGCGGTGGAGATGATCATGTGCAATACCAGGTTTATCTCCGTGGCGAATGCCTGGTACCGGGTGTCATCGCCAGGGTTGAGGCATGCTGGCGCTGTCGGGCAGGCGGCAGGTGGATTGGGTGGAGGGCTTCGTGGGCGGCTGTCGGTGGGGGATGGAAGAGGGCTGTCGTTGGCGCCGCTGAGTAGTGGTGGTATATTGGTGACCCTGTTTGGCGAAGAGGCAGGTATTTTGGCGGAATCGGGAGAAGACGGTTCGCCCGAAATGGCCATCGTAGTAGAACGCTATGCAGATGTGCAGGTGCCCAAATCGCAATGGCAGAGAAGTCAGTTGCGGGTAGTGGCTGGGTAGTGTTGTTCATTTCCTGTAGTGGCTGGAAAATGTAGTTCAGTTGCGGCATATAGCCCTGCTCGTCGCTATAACGCATAATAAATTTCTTATCAGTTTCTAATGCAGGCCCTCCCGATTAGGGGTTATTTTTGTAGATGTTCCGTTGCCGAAATGTTGCGGAGCTGGCACAAATAAATAGAACTGTATGAAGGTATTATTGGTTGAAGATGAGGCAGCTGTGGCAACAATGCTGAAAAAGGGTTTAAGTGAAAGTGGGTATGCGGTAACAGTTGCTCCTGATGGTCGATCGGGGCTTGATATGGGTACTTCCAGCTCTTACGATGTCATGATCCTCGACATTATGTTACCAGGAATCAATGGTCTGGAGTTGTGTAAAATGCTGCGTCGCGATGGTATCGATACACCGATTCTCATGCTGACAGCGCTGGGTACTACCGAAAACATCGTGGCTGGCCTCGACAGTGGCGCCGACGATTACCTGGTGAAGCCGTTCAAATTTGCCGAATTGGAAGCTCGCCTGCGTACCCTTAGCCGTCGCAAAGCTGGGGCCGCCAAAGCCAACGACCTCCTTCATATTGGAGATATAACCGTCAATACCGCCGCCAAGAATGTGATCCGCAACGGCAAAGAGATTGCGCTCACCTCTACCGAATACCGCTTGCTCGAATTCATGGTGCGCAACCGGGGCAGGGTTCTGTCACGTATCGAGTTGCTGGAAAATGTTTGGGGTATCGACTTCAATATGGGGACCAATGTCGTAGATGTATACGTCAACTACCTTCGCAAGAAACTGGGCAACGAAAACGACCGCAAGCTGATACATACCGTGATCGGCATGGGGTATATTATAAAAGAGTAAGTACCCATGCGCATACAGATCAAGACGAGCTTGCTTTTTACCTTCATTACAGCCGGGATCATCCTGTTCCTGAGTCTGACCGTTTACTATTTCGCCAGCCGTTTTACTTACAATGACTTCCTCAAACGGCTGGAGCTACGTGCCAGGATTACCGCCCGCATCCATTTCGAAGGTGACGAGTCCACCACGGCCGCCTTCCAGGAGCTTCGCGAGCAATACCTCTCGGCTCTCCCCAATGAAAGATTCTTTATTCTTCGATACGACAGTGTATCCGGATCGGTAAAGAATGATACGGGGCCGCAATTGCCACAATCGTTCTATGAGGCCATTGTCGATAACAAGGGGCAGACGACCTTCAAGCTGGTAGATCATGTGCACTACGCCGGTATCCTTCATCGCGACCGGCATAATGATCATTTTCTGGTGATCAGTTCGGCCACCAATTTATACGGCGAAACCGTTATCAGCAACTTGCGGGAGATATTGGTTATCACATTTATTACATCGGTTATTGTTGTTTTTACTGTTGGTATATTTTTCTCTCATAAGGTCTTCGCGCCGGTACGGCAGATCATGAACCAGGTGAAGGACATCAGTGTCCAAAACCTGCATTTGCGGTTGAAAGAAGGGGATGGGAAAGATGAGCTGACGGAACTCTCCCGCACCTTCAACAACATGCTCGACCGGCTGGAAGCCTCCTTCGAAACCCAAAACAATTTCGTGAGCAATGCCTCCCATGAGTTCAGAACACCACTGACGTCTATCATCGGGGAAGCCGAAATCGCCTTGTCCAGGGAACGGTCGTGTGAGGAATATCAGCAAACCCTCCAGGTGATACAGCAGGAAGCGTCACGCCTGCAGCATGTGACCAAGGGGTTGCTGCAGTTGGCGCAGTCAGGTTTTGATGGCAAAAAACAGGATTGGGGTTTCATCCGGATCGATGAACTGATCATGAATGTCAAGCGCACTACCGATGAGATCGAACCCAATAACCGCGTCAAGGTCTCTTTGCAGATGCCCGAACTGGAGAAGCTGGTGACCGTACAAGGCAATGAACACCTACTGCACCAGGCTTTGAGTAATATTGTATTAAATGCTTGTAAATACTCTGATAATAAATCTGTTTTGCTTTCGCTAACTACCTCCGAAAATAGGATCATCATCGTGATAGTGGATGAGGGAATTGGCATTCCGGCGGGCGAGGTGAAGTACATTTTTGATCCATTCTTCCGGGCTTCCAACACCAATCGATACGAGGGATATGGTATTGGATTGCCGCTGACCCATACGATTATCCGGCTGCACAAAGGCGATATCAGGATCCAATCCCGGGAGGGGAAGGGGACAACGGTGATTGTCACATTACCGTCGATCTGTTGATAAAACAACGCCAGGCGATTTTCTTCAAATCTATCAACTCACAATTGGGCCGAATGCCACCAGGCACCCAGCCTCTGCAATAATCAGCCGTTCAGGTATCCGGGCAATGAGAAAAGCCGCTTGGTAATGGTTTTATTATGTTAAGTAAGGAGTTGGTTGCAGACGGCCATCACAGTAATCTAAGAAAGCGATGAGAAAATGGTCGCATTATGTGGTGCTCATATAAATAATTGATTATAAATTATATGTGGCCTATTTATATCAACGGGTAAAATTGAACCAACCTCCCTGTGTTTAAGTTTGCAGCCAATGTCCGGGTAATCGCCACACATTTCTTATGCCGTTTTAATAACATTTATCTGTTTCTAATCGCCATCTCATTATCTTCTAATTGGTCCTTTAAGCCAGCCTAATGGCCGTGGTGCAATTTTGTAATCGAAAACCAATAATCGTTACAAAATAGATACCATGAGAAATGTATTGATCCCTACAGATTTTTCTGTAGCCTCTATTGAACTGGTTGATAAAACAGCCCAAACATTGGAAGGTGAGTCGCTGAACATTATCCTGTTTCATGCTTTTGAGATTCCCTTTTTCGTGAGCGATGTATTCGATCTCCGCGGAAAATTACCCTATGCCGAGTTGGTGACCGAGCCCTTCCGCAATGCCTGCAAGCGCGCAAAGCTGCAGTATCCCAAGACCATTCGCAGCATCGTCATTCGGCATCAATACGGCAGCACAGCCGCGGTTTTCCGAAACTTCGTTGATGCCAATGATATCGACCTCATTGTGTGCCCGGATTTCTTTGTATTCCAGTCGGTCCATACCGGTAGTGTGAACCCGGTAGCCATGTTCCAGAAAGGCGGCGTACCGATGATGAAAGAGTTTAAGCTGAAGCGGAAAACAGCCGAAGAATCGGCCTCCAAACCAGCTGTGGCAGAACCCAGATTTGAAGAATACACCAAAGAAAAAAATTATGCTGTTAAAGAAGAACATCCCGTTCCGGTACATATTCGGCAAAATACAGTATGAGCTACTGGTCATACTCATCTATACCTCCATTATCGCGCTATTGCACGAATTTGACCGGGTATTGCCCATATCGATCCCGCTGGCCATTCCGGCCTTATTGGGTACTGTGATCTCCTTGCTCCTGGGTTTCCGGAGCAACCAGGCTTATGACCGCTGGTGGGAAGCCCGGCACATCTGGGGGGCCATCGTAAACGAATCACGCACCCTGGCCCGCCAAATCCTGACCTTCACGGATGTCGTGGAAGAGGGCGATGACGTCCAGTATTTTCGCGACCGGATGATCCGCCGGCAGATCGCCTGGAATTACAGCCTGGGGCAAAGTCTGCGGGGGATGAGCCCGACACAAGGATTGGAGAAATACTTCAGTAAACGCGAGCTCGAGAGCCTCGGGAACTATACCAATGTGCCGTCGGCTATCCTGGAAATGCATGGTCGGGAGTTGAAAAAAGCCCTGGAAAATGGGTGGATCAACCGGTACCAGCAGGTTGAACTGGACCGTACACTGACGCGGCTTTGTGATGCGATGGGCAAGTGTGAACGGATCAAGAATACGGTTTTCCCGCACACCTACAGCCTGTACATTCATTTTGCCTTATTGCTGTTCATCAGCCTGCTGCCTTTCGGTGTGATCGAATATTTCGGGTTTCTGGAAATTCCTCTCGTAATGGCGGTTTCCGCGAGCTTTCTGCTGATCGAAAAGATGGCCATCCACCTGCAAGATCCGTTCGAAAACAAGCCCACGGATACACCCATGACGACCATTGCCCGTAACATTGAGCGTGACCTGCGACAGATGATGCGCGACAACGAGGGGCCAACTATCCAGGAGTTTGAGCGACCAGCAAGGGCCTTCTACGTATTATAAATTATTGTCATTGTATCCTTTGTTTTATCTAAAAAAGGGTGCTTCAAATGCCTGAAGCACCCTTTTCATATTCGGAGGTAGGGGCGTTTAAAAATCGTATACGCGATTCTCAGGGCCTTCATTTTTAAGCCATTTTGGGGGGATTTTTGGCTGATTTCCCCAAATTAGCCCTCCGCTGTGTATAAGTAATAACATTCCTCTTTCTAATGTTAGTTAGTTTTGGTCTAAACGGCTCCCCATGCGCACCATTCAGATAGCTGAAGACACCTACAAATTCTTACAGTCTAAAGCAATTCCCTTTGAAGAGCAACCAGATGACACCATTAAAAGACTCCTGGGGGTAGGTGAGAAATCTATTGAAAATCAGACAACTATCAATAATTCTAATGATTCTAATGCTCTTAAAGGGGAGTTACCGACCGAAGAAAAGACCATAAACACTCAGCAGTCTAGCAGGCAAAGCCTGAGGGACTTCTATTCTAATATATTAGATAAGCATAACTCTAAATCAATGGAAAGCGGGAGAGAATCTGCTCTAAACAACCACAATTCTAATAAATCATTAGAAAACCGCTCTAATCTCAGCCATTTATTAGAGGACAACTCTAATTCTAATCAATTAAATCATTCTAATTCTAAAGAGTTATCGCTAGAGGGTTCTAATTCTAAACTCCATTCATCTAACCTATTTGACTCTAATATTCCTGTAAATCAACCAGTAGTATCGTCTACGGAAAAGTATTCTAATATTTCTAACTCAGGAGGAACAGCCAAAGGCAAAAAGAAACCTAAAACAAGTTTGCCAGAACTAGTCAGAGATGGCCTGGTGAAGGAGAATGAGCGGGTTTATTTCCAAAACTACCGGGGCGTCAAATTTCCGCAATACGAAGTGACGGTTGCCGACGGACAGCTTAAATGGAATGGCAACCGGTACTCGATGAGTGACCTGGCCAGCAAAATACTGAAGGACCTGGATCCAAAACAGGATAATGATTTCGTTCGTGGACCTGTTTTATGGGTGAATGCGGCCGGCAAAACAATGGCCGATCTCTGGGACATTTACCTGGCGAAAAAAGGAGTGTAGCCATCCCCAGGCTGTTCTCTGAAACGTTTAAGACGTCCCTACGTCAATCTGTTGCAGGTTTATTGGCAGGTTAGTCAAGTGAGGGAAGACCCAGGATGGCTGTTAACAGCTGTTGAGTCATTCAGTAATAACCTGGAACAGGCCCCAGGAATCGGTTATTTAGGGTTTTTGGCGCTGAGCAAGCTGTTGGGCCAATTCTCCATCACGTTTACCAGATCGATATCCGAGCTTGTAGCCGATAAATCCCACCAGCAACAACAAACCAATACCGAAAAGCAAGAAAAAAAACAAAGGACCCAATTGCGGTTGTAAAAGCGACATGCGGTTGGTTTGTGTAAATGTATCTCAGCTCCGGCAAACATCAAAACTTAGACTCGCAAATGGCGTAAGGCTGTCGGCCAATAATAAATCGTATAAACCTGCATCCAGTAAGTTTGGGTTTACGTAAATAAACCCAAGCGCCAGTAGTTATTTAAGCCCTTAAAAACTACTGGCGCTATTTGGTTATAATTGATATTATGTTAAGTAGCATATTTGTAAGTATTTGATAAATAGCTGATTGTTGAATTTGTGCTGAGCCTCTAACATTCATTTCCAAAAAGATGAACAAGTATCATCATCTCCCCCTCCATTTAACAACAAAAGCTGTCTTCGACTTTTCCGTACAAGCTCAACAGACATTTTTCAAGAAAAACTCATGTCCGATCCATCAGATAAGTGTTGGGCATCCTCCCTGCCCATCATTGCTGTCAGACAAAAGGAAAAAGGCAAAGCTGGTTGCTCTGCCTTTCAATGTTTTTGGTGTAGTTGCTCGTCGGTTGGTTGTACAATTGGGTTACGGCTATGCCGAAGCCGCCGCATCGGATAAGCCAGGTGTGGTCTCCTGGCCTTTGTCTTTAATGTCCTTGTACACCCTCAATTCGCCCGATTTTTCACCGCTTCGGTAGCCCATCCAATACGTAAAAGCTGGTACTGTAACGAGAATAAACACGATTAGCAGCAAATCGTTGTAGGTTGACATGACGCAGGTTGTTTAAAGGTTAGGAACTGCTTTAAAAGTACAAAAAAAACCCTCGTATTAACGAGGGTTTCCTTACTATATTCTGATCGCAATACCGGCTTCCCGGGCCCTATTTCAGGCTGCTATGGGTTTCCGCTTAGTGCTTGCGATCTACGTTGTTGAACTTCTCGGTGAAAGCTGTGGTCTGATCCTGCAGCTTCTTGATATCAGCTTCGTACTGCTTTACTTCTGCTGCCTTCTTGGCCAGCTCAGCAGCATTACGTTTGCTTTCCAGTTGTGCGGTCTTTTCTTCGTTGACGGTGATCATCAGATCCAATGCATTCTTCAGGATCTCTTTTTCGTCCATCTTCAGCTTCGCTTGCTTGTCGAGCAGGTCCACTACTTTTTGGAAGTAAGGAGTTGCTTCGTCAAACTTCTTAACCACTTCCAAACGCAGCTCTTCCTTCTTTTTCAGTTGGTCGGGCGTCAGTTTGGTGCCACCTTGGGGACGGATCGCCTTGTTTTCTGTATTGACATCAACCCCCTGGTTGTACAGGATCTGACCCATTACCATATTGGCGTTCGCGTAGTCAGGCTTCTTTTCCAGGGTACGTTTCATCATTTCAGCAGCCTTGTTGATCAGCTCTTTGGAGTTGGCCGGGCGCTTGGTGACGTCTTCGTTATATCCTTCTTTGTAGAGCTCTACTGCGTAGTTGAACAGGAAGATGTGGTTGTCGGGATTTTCCTTGATCACGTCTTCGTATTTCTTGAACAGGTCAGCCTTGGTGCCTTTTTCGCTCAGCATTTCCAGGTCAAAACCAGTCCAGAAAGGATCCTGGGGATATACTTCTTTACCAAGGGCGGAGAACTTCTGCGAAGTGGCCACATCGCCTTTTTGGCGGTAGTGGTCAGCCAGCCATTTGTAGATCTCTACGAAGCCATCGCTTTTCGCTTTTGCTTCGGCGATCTTGCCGTAGTAAACCGCTGCTTCTTCAGGCTTGTTGGCCTTTTCTGCAGAGATACCAGCGTACAAAGTGGTGGTGGTATCGAGCGCCATAGGAACGATCTTCTTGGCGTACAGGATGTCGAAGGTTTCGAGGGTCTTCTTGAAGTTGGTCAACGCGTCGTTGTAGTTGCTGGCGTTGTAAAAAGAAGCACCATCTTTGGAATAACCGGAATAGACATCGATCAGGGCGGCATTACCATCGAGGGTGGCGGCCATATACCTTTTCGCAGGATCTTTCTCCCTGGCGTCTTCCAGCTCAGTATACTTTTTCAGGGAAGCCAGTACTTGCTCACGGGCATCCGGTACGCTTCCTTTCAGCGAAGAATCTTTGCTGATCTCTGCATAGATCTTTGCCCGGGTGTACCAGGCATCGGAGTTGCTGGCTGTCTTTTCAGCAGCTACAACGCCGTCGATCTCTGTCTTTGCATCGTTCAACTTTTTCTTTCCGAGCAGGTCTTTCGCCTTATCCAGTTTTTGGGCATAGAGGCCAAATCCTGTGGCTCCCAGCAATACGGTCAGCAATACTTTTTTCATTGTTTGCTTATAGTTTAAAGTGATAGTTGGTTTTATGATGGGTTTTCTGTCTCAGTACTTTCACCAGATGCGGATTCGTCATCGCCGGTTGCCTGCTCATCAGTATTTAATCCTTCGGCGGCGACCTCTCCTGTTTCAACGACTGCTTCACCGGTTTCTCCTGTTACATCTTCCGCAGGCATAGCAGCTAATGCCTGATTTTCAGCATTTTCTTCTTCATCCTCGTCGAGTTTGGTGATGGCGGCGATCTCGTCACCTTCATTCAGGCGGATCAGTTTCACCCCTTGTGTAGCACGGCCCTGCTCGCTGACGCCCTTGATCGGCATCCGGATGGTAACCCCACTCTTACAAGTGATCATCAGATCTTCTTTTTCGGTAACGTCGAGAATACCTACCAGCGGGCCGGTCTTATCTGTTACACTGATGGTTTTCACGCCCTTACCACCCCTGTTGGTGATGCGGTATTCGTCGATCGCCGTACGTTTTCCGTAACCTTTCTCACTCACTACCAGTACTGTACGGGATTTGTCGTCCTTGTTGACACATATCATGCCAATAACCTCATCAGTGGCGTCATCCAACTCTACACCGGTAACACCAGTGGCGCCACGGCCCGTTGTTCTTACTTTGTCTTCGGGGAAACGGATGGCACGTCCGCTCTTGATAGCCAGCATGATCTCACTGTTGCCGTCGGTCATCCGGGCTTCGAGCAGTTCATCGCCTTCGAGGATATTGATGGCGTTCACACCAGTTCTGCGGGGATTGCTGAAGTCGAGCAGTTCGGTCTTTTTCAGGATGCCCTTCTTAGTGCAAAGTACGATATTATGGCTGGTCACAAAGTCTTTGTCGTCCAGGTCCCTTACGTCGATGATGGCGCGAACCTTATCGTCAGGCGGTATTTGGATCATATTCTGAATGGCGCGGCCTTTGCCGGTCTTTTCACCGTCGGGGATCTGGTACACATTGAGCCAGAAACAACGTCCTTTTTCGGTAAAGAACAACATGGTGTGGTGGGTAGAAGCTACGAACAGGTGCTCAATAAAATCCTCTTCCCGGGTACGACCGCCGATCACACCACGGCCACCTCTCTTCTGTGCACGGTATTCAGCAGCAGGCGTACGTTTGATATAACCCAGGTGCGAGATCGTGATCACCACGTCTTCTTCCTTGATCAGGTCCTTGATGCTTACTTCATCGTCGAGGTAGGTGATCTCGGTTTTGCGGGCGTCGCCAAACTTTTCCTTGATCTCGATCAGCTCGGTCTTGATCAGGTCGTACCGCATGCCTTCGTTGGCGAGCAGTTCCTGCAGGTGCGCAATCAGTTTCATCAGCTCGTCGTATTCTTCCTTGATCTTTTCGCGCTCCATGCCGGTCAAGCGTTGGAGACGTAGTTCGAGGATCGCTTTGGCCTGGATCTCATCGAGGCCCCAACCTGCGTTGACCAGGTTTTCTTTGGCGATCTCGGGGGTAGCTGAGGCACGGATCATCGCGATCACTTCATCGAGGTGATCGAGTGCGATCAGGTAGCCTTGCAGTATGTGTGCTTTCTTTTGAGCTTCTCTCAGTTCGAATTCGGTACGGCGTACCACCACTTCGTGGCGGAACTCTACAAACTCGGCAATCATCTCCCGAACGCTCAGGATCTTCGGACGGCCTTTTACCAGGGCTACGTTGTTGATACCGTAGGAGGTTTGCAGTTCGGTGAATTTGTACAGCTGATTGACCACTACGTTGGCGATGGCGTCACGCTTGAGGTCAACTACGATACGGGTACCTTCTTTTTCGTTCGATTCGTTGTTCACGTGGGCGATACCTTCCACGATCTTTTCGTTTACCAGCTGGCCGATGCGGTCGCAGAGCGCGTCACGGTTTACCTGGTAAGGCACTTCGGTGATGATGATCTGTTCGCGGCCGCTGGGCTTGGCGTCCAGCATGACGCGACCGCGCAATACCACCCGGCCACGGCCTGTAGCCATACCGGCTTTCACCCCTTCCATACCGTAGATGATACCACCGGTGGGGAAGTCGGGCGCTTTCACGTAGTTCATCATCTCTTCGATGGTGATCTCGCGGTTGTCGATATAGGCGATACAACCATCGATGACTTCGGTGAGGTTGTGCGGCATGATGTTCGTGGCCATACCCACCGCGATACCGCTGGAACCGTTGAGCAACAGGTTGGGCAGACGGGAAGGCAGTACGGTTGGTTCTTTCAGCGAGTCGTCGAAGTTGAGCTGGAAGTCGACGGTGTCCTTGTCGATGTCTTCCAACATGGCTTCAGCCATTTTCTCCAGACGCACCTCAGTATAACGCATGGCCGCCGGTCCGTCACCGTCCTGGCTACCAAAGTTACCCTGGCTGTCTACGAGTGTATAGCGCATGCTCCATTCCTGCGCCATACGCACCATGGCGTCGTATACGGAGCTATCACCGTGTGGGTGATACTTACCGAGTACGTCACCCACAATACGGGCCGACTTTTTATACGGCTTGTTGTAAGTAACCCCCATTTCATTCATCGCATACAGGATGCGCCGGTGTACCGGCTTCAAACCGTCCCGTACGTCGGGTAAGGCACGCCCCACGATCACCGACATGGAATAGTCGATGTAGGCTGTTTTCATCTGTTCTTCAATGTTCACGGGAACGATCCTGTTCTGATCATTCGTTTCTGATGGTGTGAGATTCTCTTCCATAGCTGTATTGAGCTGATTTAATCCATTTTATGGCCGTCGGGATGACAGTCCGTGATGGGGGGCAAATCTACCTTATTTGGACCTATAAACCCGTTAACGATCTGTGTTTTTTGACTTCACTTTTCCACTTTTGTGGAGAATTACAAGCCGCTGAATACGAAAGTCTTTGCCATCATTTTACCGGTACGATCTGCACCTTCCAGCCCGGTCCCGAACGGATGTGAAACGAGTCGGCAAAACTACCCATATTGATCGCGAGCGAAAAGTTCATCAGGCTGTTCAGGTATCCCAATACCTGGCCCTCGGGTACCTCGCCAAAAGTATGAGCGACGGGCAGCTCCTGGTCAAAGAAATCGACCCCTCCCCTGCTGATCTTTACTTTTACTTTTTTGGCAGATGATAGCTTCAACTGATTGAAAATCGAATCGTTGATGTTTGTCCAGATATTCCCATATTGAATGTCTAATACCGGTATCCCACCGGTGATCGTATCGTCTTTTAAGACCGGTTTCTCGTAAGCAATTTTCACCACCGAGTCGCCGATCGGCTTGCCGACCTGCTCAAAGCCGATCACGCCGCCCGCCAGGCGGGCACCGGTGTAAGCATACACATCCCTTCCGTGAAAAGTATAGGATTGTTGACTGTTTAGTCTTCTATTTGTTGCTTCATCAATCTCTCTGATTGATTCTATACCAATTGATTCGCTGATTAACGTGAGTGTCCCGTTGTCGGGTGTTACAATGTACTGGCCGGCGCGCGTTTTGGCCACTACCGACTTTCTGTTCGTACCTACTCCTGGATCGACCACCGACACGAAGACGGTACCAGCCGGCCAGTAAGGGACGGTTTGTTGCAAGCGGTAGGCGGCTTCCCAGATGTTGTAGGCGGGGATCTCGTGGGTGAGGTCATAGAGCTTGAGGTCGGGATCGACGCCCGTGGCGACCCCTTTCATGGCGCTGACGGCACCATCACGCAGGCCAAAGTCTGTTTGGAATACGAGGGCCGGTTTATGGACTGGCTGTTGCTTGCAGGCGGGTGCCAACAGGCAGGTGACAAGCAACAGGAAACAGGACGATTGTATTTGCTGCATAAGGTTATAATCTTGGCGGCCAGCGATGGCCTACTTGTAAATGTACAACACATGACCCCTCAAAAACTCCAACAGCGTATCCGCCGCATGATCATTCTGTTCCTGGTATTGCTGATGCTGAGCGGCATTACTGCTTTTCCTGTTTACTCAGGGCTTGCGTCCGGATTTCTTCGGGAATTCTTCGTGTTTCCATTGGTAATCCCCCGGTATTTCCCGAAGAAGACACGAATAAGAGGCGAAGAAGCCTCGAATCAAACCCGGCTGATTCTGAATGAGGGGACCTGCATGAGCGTAGCAGTCGACCCATGGCTTTTGAGCATTTATCACCTATCCCACCTGTACCCGCTGGCTTATGGGTAAAATGCCCCCTTGGCCCACGTTGCGTACTTTCCGATTAACCACCTATCGATTATTATATTAATTTCACGCCCAAAGCCTACACTTTGAAGCTGTTGAAATCTTCCTTTTGGTTACACTCGATCTTCTATACCCTGTTACAACGTTTTTCCCTGTTCTTTTTCGGTGCGGTATCGTTCATGATCCTGGTTCGCGGTTTTGGCAAGCAGGATCATGGGGTGGAAACCTATGGGGTGTGGGCCATCTACCTCACTACCCTTTCGCTGTTTGAAACCATCAAACAGGGCCTGCTCCGCAACCCTACGATCAAGTTTCTGGGCTCGTCGGAGTACACAGATAAGAAAAAGGAAGTTCAGACTTCTGCATTGATTTTGAATATTTTTTGCTCGATACTTGCTATTTTATTATTTACTGCTGGCGGTAGATTTCTGGCTGAGATATTAAAGAGCGTGGAGCTGATCCCGATGCTAACCTGGAGTGTATTGTTTGTGGTATTGCTTATCCCTTACAATCATTATGAAGTGCTACTGCAGGCGCATTACCAGTTCCCTCAGATTTTCTGGGCGTACTTTGTAAGGCAGGGTATTTTCTTTGTGGGGGTGATCCTGCTGAGCTTCGTGTGGCCCGCCTACCTGTCGCTGACCAACCTGGTGTTGCTGCAGATCGGGGCTTTGTTCGTGGGCTCGGTGATCTTGTTTGTGGCAACCAAGCCTTACCGCCTGCGCGGTTTTCATTACGATGGCAAGACCATGCGAGCCATGTTCCATTTTGGCAAGTACATTTTCGGCACCAACGTGTTTTCAAATATTGCCCGTTCCTTCGATCACTATATCACCGCCTCTCTGCTGGCACCTGAGGTCGGCAAGCGCTTTGTTTCTTACTACAATACGGTTGGGCGGATCAACAACATGGTGGATGTGCCGTCGCTGGCTGCCGCCGATGTGCTGTTTCCCAAGAACGTGGAGTCGGTGGAAACGGACGGGTTGGCGAAAGTGAAATACTATTTCGAGCGGATGACGGGTACCATCATGGCCATCATTGTGCCGATCTCGCTGGTCATTTTCATTTTTCCCAAACTCATCATTACCATCCTGGCGCCTACGCTGATGGATGCGGTGCCGATCCTGCAGCTGACCATCCTGTTCAGCCTCGTTCGGCCCCTGGGTTTCCAGTTTGGCAATACCTTGGATGCGATCGGTAAACCACAGATCAATTTCTATGTAAGCGTGTGCCTGATGCTGGTGAACCTGGCGACGACTTCGTTTGGCTTATACCATTTCGGGGGCCCGGGCGCTGCTTATGGCACCATCGTGTACAATGTTATTTCTGCGATTGTAATTCTTGCCGTGCTGAAAAAGTACGTACACATCGAGGTGAAGAATATCTGGGTATACATGATGCAGGCCTATCGCGACCTGTTTGGTTTTGCCCGCAAAAAACTACTGCGCACCAGTGGATCTTAAGAAAGCCATATTAGCAGAACATTCCAAGGAGCAGGCCGATCGCATTGTGCAATACATAGGCCGAAACCAGGCACGGTTTGACGCATTGATGCTGCTGTTTTTGTCGGACGACCCGGTCTTGCAGCAACGGGCGGGCTGGCCGATGAGTGCAGTGGCAGAGGATCAACCGGGTTGGGTACTCCCCCATCTTGGCCGCCTGGTAAAGCTGCTGGAGCGGAAGGATGTACACAATGCTGTACTGCGGAATACGGTGCGCGCCCTGCAGCATGTGACGATCCCGGAGCTGTACCAGGGTGAGGTGATGAACGCCTGTTTTGAGTTTGTGGCCGATCCGGCGCAGGCAGCGGCGGTCAAAGCTTTTTCGCTGACCGTGCTGGAACACCTGGCAGCGGCTTATCCCGATATTGTGCCTGAACTGAAGCTGATTATCGAGGAGCGTTGGGCTACTGAAACACCGGCTTTTCATTCACGGGCCCGGAAGATCCTGAAGAAATTTGCCTGAGCTGGACGGATACCGGCGATGGAGCTGTTATAGCGTACGCCAGGTTTGCTAACCGGACGAAATAAGCCGGGTTGGTGGAGAGGAACCGATTGACAGACACCAGACTTTTATCGCCATCGTTTTTCTATTATCTTTCGGCCGAATTGTAGAATAGTTTTAATATGAAGATCGCTTTTACAACCTGTACCAATAGTTGGGTACCTTTTACCCGGGTAGTTGCCAAAACCTTGTTGCAGCACAATCCCGAGTACAAGTTTTTTATCTGTATCACCGATAAGCGCACAGCGGATATGGAGCCTTACTATGAAGGCTATGAGGTGGTACCCTGTGAGGAGATCGGCGCCCATGGACTGGATGATATGGTGCTGCGTTATGGCATCAATATCAAGAATGCCCTGAAGCCTTTTTACTTCGATTATTTCGCCCAAAAATACCCGGATGCTGAACATATCTTCTTCATCGATCCGGATATGGTGATCTATAATAAGTTAACGGAGATCGAGCGCTTGCACCAGACTGCGGATGTGTTGTTGTTCCCCCACCTGTTGCAGCCGCAACCATTTGACGGGAAAACACCCAACGAGATCTCCTACCTGTCGACCGGAACGTACAACCTCGGCCTCATTTCCGTAAAACCTACGGAGAATGGCCGTCAGTTCATTGCCTGGTGGCGCGATCGGTTGCGGGAATACTGTGTATTCGATTGGAAGGCCGGCCTGTTTTCTGATCAGAAATGGGTGAACCTGGCACCGGTATTTTTCGACAAGGTGGCCAATGTAAAGCACCCTGGCTACAACATCGGGTACTGGAACCTGCACGAGCGCAAAGTGGCGCGGGTGAATGGCGAGCTGGTTGTAAACAACGATTTCCCCTTGGTGATCTATCACTTCAGCAATATCAACATCAGGCAGCAAAAGCTGTTCGATACACAGCAAAACCGCTGGACGGAAGCCGATTTCCCGCTGCTGATGGAGCTGCTGGCAGATTATCGTCGTATGTCTTTCGAAGAAGGCTACGAGCAGGTGATCAAGAAGCCTTGCTATTATGCCCAGGTGCATGCCACTTACCATCATGCGGAAGCACGCAAAACCTTGAAGGGGCGTCTGAAGCTGTGGGTGAAGAACAATGTGCCGAAAAGCTTCCGGGCGAAAATGAAGAAGGCGCTGGGCGGACTGGTGGGCGGATAGCGACTTGTCGTCTGCCTGCTGCAGGATGTTGAAGGACGCCAGTTACCAGCTCTGATAGGGACGTCGGGCCAGGCTGGCATTGGAGTAACGTTTATCGTCGGATACTTCCTGGTCAATCCAGTGTGGCAGGTCGAAGGTTTCGGCTTCGTGGGTCAATTCGATCTCGGCTACGATCAGTCCGGCATTATCGCCCAGGAACTCATCCACTTCCCATCGTTTACCGTTGTAATCGACTTCAAAGCGGTATTTGATAATTGGCTGTGCGCACAATTCGCCGAGTAATTGATTGGCATCATTGACCGGTATCTCGTACTCAAACTCGCTTTTGGCAATGCCTTTCGACGGGCCCTTGATGGTCAGGAATGCTTTATCGCCGGCCACGCGTACCCGTACGGTGGCGCCTGGTTCAGTAGGGATGTATCCCTGCACATAATACTTCCCGGTTCCTTTTTCCACTGCTGTCCATAGGTCCTGCTTCACCAGGAATTTTCTTTCGATCTCGATGGCCATTTGTCTGTACGTTAATTGGACGGCAAATTACTGTTTGTGGGTGATTTGCCATTGTGAAATTTGTTTACAATCCTTAAGCATGCAGTGTTTGCAGGATAGATCGAACATGATCCCTGAGGTTGTAAAAGCAAACGGGTTCGCAGCGTAGCTGCGAACCCGTTCGTATATCAATCCGTGGTGTTATTTCTTGGGGAGTACGTAGGTTTCGACGTCTTCCTTGACGATGGTTTTACCCGACAGGATGATCAGGCGCTCCACCACGTTGCGTAGTTCGCGGATATTGCCCGTCCAGTTGTGCTCTTTCAGGGCTTCGAGGGCATCGGGTTCGATGGCCTTTTTGGCAATGCCGTAATCGGCGCAGATATCGCCCAGGAACTTATCGACCAGCAAGGGAATATCATCGCGACGATCATTGAGCGACGGTACGTGAATGATGATCACGCTCAGGCGGTGGTATAAGTCAAGACGGAAATTCTTGTCTTCCACTTCCTGCAGCAGGTCTTTATTGGTGGCCGCAATCACACGTACGTCCACGCTGATGTCTTTGTCGCCACCTACGCGAGTTATCTTACCTTCCTGGAGAGCGCGCAGCACTTTGGCTTGTGCGCTGAGGCTCATATCGCCGATCTCGTCGAGGAAGAGCGTACCCCCATGGGCTTGCTCGAACTTGCCAATACGTTGTTTTACGGCAGAAGTAAACGACCCTTTTTCATGGCCAAAGAGCTCGCTTTCGATCAGCTCACTGGGAATGGCGGCACAGTTCACTTCCACCAGCGGACCAGTTACCCGGTTGCTTTTCTCGTGTACCCAGCGGGCCACCAGCTCCTTACCTACCCCATTTTCGCCAGTCACCAGGATACGCGCATCGGTAGGTGCTACCTTTTCGATGGTTTCTTTGATGCGGCCAATGGGGCCCGACTCGCCGATCATCTCTTCTACCTTGCTCACCTTGCGTTTGAGCACTTTGGTTTCTGCGACCAGGTTGGTCTTGTCCATCGCGTTGCGAATGGTGATGAGCAGGCGGTTGAGGTCTGGTGGTTTGGATATATAGTCGTAAGCACCCTTTTTAACGGCCTCTACGGCTGTTTCGATGGTGCCGTGTCCGGAGATCATGATCACCGGCACATCGGGGTTGGCTTCCCGGGCTTTGTCGAGGAATTCAATGCCATCGAGTTTGGGCATCTTGATGTCGCACAATACGACATCATAGCTTTTCTCCTTGAATTTCTTCAGTCCTTCTTCCCCATCGCCTGCCTCGTCGATCTTGTATCCTTCATAAGAAAGGATCTCGCTGAGCGTTTTCCGGATTGCCTTTTCGTCGTCGATAATTAGGATGTTTGACATAAGCTTATAAATCTTTATCTATGGAAAAAAAGCCATTTTGCATCTCGCCAAAAGTAAAACCAAAAATAATGATATGTGTTGACCGCCGGCCGGCTAATTTTTATTTCCTCCTATGGTCAATTATCCTGCCGTTTTTGGGTAGTTGCGGAGGTACGATGGCTCAACCCTATTCAAAACCAATGCCAACTGACGAAAAGGCCACTCCTGTAGAAGCGGTTGGTACCGTAGTGCCGGGACTGGACGCATTGCAAAAAGTAGGTGACATAGCTTTGCCAGCCGGTTACAAACGGATCGACGGCGGCGATACAGCTTTTGCGCGCTGGCTGCGGCGGGTGGAGCTGAAGTCGGATACGAAGGTATATCTCTACGACGGACGGTTGAAGTACAATCAGTCGGCCCAATATGCGGTGCTGGATATTCCCATTGGCAACAAGGACCTGCAACAGTGTGCAGATGCGGTCATGCGGTTACGGGCTGAGTTCTTTTACGGGCAACGGAAATATGACCGGATCTGGTTTGCTGATAACAACGGAAAGAAATATGCTTGTCCGGCCGGAGCCGATCGCGCCCGGTTTGAAAAGTACCTGGAAACGGTCTATGCGTGGTGTGGTACTTTGTCGCTGGAGAAGCAACTGAAGAAAGTACAGGTGTTCGGTGCTATTCAACCGGGTGATGTGCTGATCAAAGGTGGCTCACCGGGGCATGCCGTGATCGTGATGGATGTGGCAGCCAATGCAGCCGGGGAAAAGATCTACCTGCTGGCGCAGAGTTATATGCCAGCGCAAAGCATACATATTTTGAAAAACCCGATGGATGGAGCGCTGAGTCCATGGTACAGAGCAGGAAATGAGTCGGTTATAGTGACGCCGGAGTGGAATTTTACGCAACAGCAATTGCGTCGGTGGTAGTTAAAAGTTCGTAAAAGTCCTATTGCACAAGTTGGCGCAACTTGCTACTTTAGTGTCATCATCATCCTTTGAAAACAATTTTATAATCTAAAAAGGTCCCTATGAAGGCTCAGCTCCAAATTCAGAATCCGTCTGTCAGCAAAACTGTTATGCGTCTTACGTTTGTGGGTGGCATTCTCTTAGCCGCCGTGTATGCTTTCCTCATGCTTTGTTCGTCAGCTATTCAAGTCATTCAATAGGTCGGAAGATTCTATTGGCAAGCAATAAAGGCAATGCCGGCGTAAGCCGGCATTTTTGTTTGGTATCATGGATGTTCAGTGCCGATCACCTCACAATCTCCATCTCCAGCACTGTATCATATTCTTCTTTTGGAATGGCTTTGGTATCGATTACCACATAGCCGTCGGCGAGCACCTGGTATTTCACGGGTGATTTGCCGGTGAATGTCTTCAGCGATTTGATCTTGTAGGGAATCTTCAGGAGGAGCTTTTCTTCGGGCGCCTTGAGCAGGTGCAGGTACACGGTATTGTCCTTTTCCGTGACTGCCCCCCACTCCTGCGGAGCAACAAATCCTCCCTTCGTGCCATAGATCGTACTGCCGTAAGTTTTGAGCCAGGTTCCCATTGCGGCCAGGCGTTCGGTAAATTCCGGCTGAATAGCTCCATTGGGCATTGGCCCGATGTTGAGCAGGAAATTGGCATTGTGGCCAGCTGCTTTTACCAGGTAATGGATCAGTGCTTTAGTCGATTTGTAGTTGCGGTCGGTGATGTTGAAGCCCCAGCTGTCGTTGATGGTTTCACAGGTTTCGAGTGGCAGTTGCGACACAGAAGCACCGCCAAAGCCACTGGTATTGGCTCCGGGGAGGTCTTTCTCGAAAGCCTGGAAATCTTCGCCGGGAATGGGGCTCAGGTGGTGGTTATTGCTGATGAGGCACTGTGGCTGCAATTTATGGATGAGGCTATAGATCTCCTCGTATTTCCAGTCGACTTTCGATACCGCCTGTTTGTTGTGGTCGTTTTCGAGTTGGTCCCAATGACCATCGAACCAGATGCCGGCTACTTCACCATAGTTGGTGAGTAGTTCGGTGAGTTGGGCTTTCATGAAATTGATATAGCTGGGCCAATTGCTTTTCTCGGTGCGGCCAGTGCCTTTGCCGGTACGGCCGGTTTCGTATTGGTAGTCGGTCCGATACCAGTCGAGCAGGGAGTAATAGAACATCAGCTTCATGCCCTGGCGATGGCATTCGTCGGCGATTTGTTTGACGATGTCTTTGTGGTAGGGCGTACCCATGATGCTCCAGTCGGATTGTTTGGTATCCCAGAGGCTGAATCCATCGTGGTGGCGGGTGATGAGGGTGATGTATTGCATCCCGGCGTTCTTAGCGGTGCTGACCCAGGTTTTTGCGTCGAAAGCGGTGGGATTGAAAATATCGATGAGGCGACGATATTCTTTTACCTGGATATTGCGTTGGTTCATGACCCATTCGCCGTGACCGAGTACACTGGAGGCGCCCCAGTGAATGAACATACCAAAGCGGGCATCTTCAAACCACTTCCGTGCTTCCAGGTTTTGCGGTGAGGGCGTGTAGCTGGTCTGACTGAAAGAGGCGATGGTCGTGATGAGGAACAGGATGGCAATCGTTAATGATCTCATAGCTGGAAATTTGGAGAAAGGAAGATAGGAAGAAATCCGGCTTCGGTGCGGTGTCAGCCAATTTAGCGCAACGGATTGCATAGACCTTGAACGCGATTCAGCGTCCAATTGGGTGGCCATTCTGTGTAAGGCTATGCGGCTTTAATTCGTCGGGAGGTGAAAGTCAGCGGGATTAGCCGGATCGTATCGTACGACGTACCAGCATGACCATGCCACCTATCAGGGCGGCCAGTCCGAGTGTAAACAACAGGAAGGTTTGCATACCCCAAAATAAAAAATCCCGGAGAAATTCTCCGGGATCGTATGCAATTGTTCGAAACTTATTTCTTCACGTACATCACTTCTTTTACCAGCTTCACGGTGCGGGGAACGTCGGGCAGCGCGGCTGCTACGAGGTTGGGCGCATAGTGCAGGGGCGCGTCTGCAGCCGTAATACGGCGGATCGGCGCGTCGAGGTAATCGAAAGCTTCTTTCTGGATGCGGTAAGCGATCTCCGAAGATACAGAACACATAGGCCACTGCTCTTCTACGATCACCAGGCGGTTGGTTTTCTTCACGCTCTCTACGATGGTCATCCAGTCGAGGGGACGGATGGTACGGAGGTCGATCACTTCTGCGCTGATGCCTTCTTTTTCCAGCTCAGCAGCAGCACCGAGGGCCACCTTCATCATCTTGTTGTAGGAAACGATGGTCACGTCACGACCTTGTCTTTTCACATCGGCTTTACCGATGGGAATGATGTATTCTTCCTCAGGTACTTCACCTTTGTCGCCGTACATCACCTCACTCTCCATGAACATGACGGGGTCGTTGTCGCGGATGGCCGCCTTCATCAAACCTTTCGCGTCGTATGGGTTGGAGGGAGATATAACTTTAATGCCGGGAATGTTGGCATAATAGCTCTCGAAAGCGGTAGAGTGTTGTGCACCCAATTGACCGGCAGAGCCGTTGGGGCCACGGAATACGATGGGACAGCTGATCTGTCCACCACTCATTGCCAGCATCTTGGAAGCGGTATTCAGGATCTGGTCCAGGGCCAGTACGGCGAAGTTCCAGGTCATGAACTCTACAATCGGACGCAAACCGTTCTGGGCGGCGCCTACTGCGATACCGGTAAAACCCAACTCAGCGATGGGGGTATCGATGATCCGCTTGGGGCCGAATTCGTCGAGCATACCCTGGCTAACTTTATAAGCGCCATTGTATTCTGCCACTTCTTCACCCATCAGGAATACATTAGGATCTCTTCTCATTTCTTCGCTCATCGCTTCGCGCAGCGCTTCACGAAATGCTATTAATCTTGCCATCCGGTAATTGGTTTAATTGTTCTTTGTTCCCGAGTGCATCAAATGGTCCTTCGGGCGACGCAAAATTATTGGTTGAGAGGCAGATAAACAAACTTGGTGCAAAAATCCTCAGACCACCAAAATCTGCCCATACGTCAAACGCTTTTCCCCCTCCCTGCCACACCGGCTAGGTTTGTGAAAAATAACCAACTATGCAACCTGCAAATCGTCAAACCTACCTCGACTGGCTGCGGATCCTGGCCATTTTGGGCGTGCTGGTCTTCCATTCAGGTATGGCCTATGTAGCCGAAGAATCCTGGCATATCAAAAATAAGGAAACCAGCCACCTGCTGCTGGAGTTCAACTACTGGCTCAGCCGGTTCCGGATGCCCCTCCTGTTCTTCATTTCCGGTACGGTGGCATTTTTCATGCTTAAAAACAAGTCGGCCAAGACCTTTATCGGCCTCCGTTTCCGCCGCCTGCTCATTCCGCTCCTTTTCGGGATGCTGGTGGTGGTACCGCCCCAGATCTATGTAGAGCGGCTAACACAGGGCTACCAGGGCAATTACTGGCAGTTTTGGGCCACTGTGTTCGAATTCAAGCCCTACCCCATCGGTGGCAGCTTCAGCTGGCATCACCTGTGGTTTATCTTATATCTCTTTATTTACGATGTGTTGTTTACGCCAGTATTCAAATGGACCTTCAGCGAACGTGGCCAGCGGGTTATGCAAAAACTGTCGGTGCTGGGCCGGGGCCAGCGGGTATACTGGCTGATCGTGCCAGGTATTGTTCTCTATACCAGCCTGGTGCTGCAATTCCCCGGCACTAATGATCTTATTCACGATTGGTGTAATGTATTTTACTGGTTACAGTTTTTACTGGTAGGTTTCGGGTGCATGGCCATTCCTACGCTGGTGGAGAGCCTGGAGCGCAACCGGCGTATCTCGCTGACCTTCGCTTTCCTCAGCATGGTAGCGATCAACTATTTCCGGTGGAACAGCCTGGAGCCCTGGGATACGATCCCTAACTGGGGGCAAGACTGGCGCACGTATGCCTTTCTGGCCCTGACGCCCATCATGGCCTGGAGCTGGGTGTTGACGGCCATCGGTTACGGCAAACGCTACCTGAACCGCCGTCATCGGGCAATGGACTATCTTAATCAGGCGGTGTATCCTTTCTATATCTTGCACCAGACGGTGATGCTGGTTTTCGTATACTATTTCGTGCAGATCGAGGAAACGATCGGTATGAAGTATGTGTTTACCATTGGCGCCACCTTCTTTGTGTCCATGCTGATCTACCAGGTATTGATCAGGCCATTTGGGGTGATGCGCTTTCTGTTTGGCATGAAGCCGGCGGACAAGCAACCCAAGCGGCAGGAAAGCCGACCTGCTCCTTCTGTAACGCCTGACCCGGTTTTAGTAAATTAATGCTAATTTTCTATTGATGAAATGGTTCTGGAAATACCTGTTTCCCGCTTTGTATGGATTGTTGATCTACTTCACCATCCGGCTCATCAATGATACCTTGTCATATGATCCGTTTTGGGATCGTTCGTGGAAGCTGAATGCCTTTGAAATGTTTTGCAGCGTAGTTATGGCGTATATCATGGTGTATGCCCTGCAACGGCTGTTCCGGTATTTCGACCGGTCATTGGCTACCGGCGTGGGCTACAAAACGGTGCTGCATGAATTGCTGTGGGTGTTTATCGTGACGGAGGTGAGCGTCAACCTGTTGATGACGCCGATGGCTGCGCTGACAGACGATGGGTTATCGATCGGCGACGCGGCGATCATCAATGTCATCCCGGTAATGTACAACCTGATCTACTATACTGTCGTGCGGGCCAACAAGCTGCTGAAGGCTTATATCGACAAGCAAATGCAGCTGGAGAAGATCACCAATGACCAATTGCAAACCGAACTGAAATTCCTGAAGGCCCAATACCATCCGCATTTCCTGTTCAATGCGCTCAATACCGTGTATTTTCAAATGGATGACGATATCCAGGCGGCGAAGCGCAGCATTGAAAAATTCTCAGGGTTGCTGCGTTACCAGCTGTACGACCAGCAGCAAACGGTGCCCCTGAGCCAGGAAATACAATACCTGCAGAACTTCATCGAACTACAACAGGTACGTACGTCGGATAAACTGCAGCTGAATGTTCACTTCGACAGCGGGCTGAATGGTCAGCAGATCTATCCCCTGCTGTTGTTGCCCCTGGTAGAAAATGCTTTTAAATATGTAGGTGGCCGTTACCAGTTGCGCATCGATGCCCGGTTGGTCCACGACAAACTGGTGTTTGCCGTGGAGAACAATGTGCCGGAACATATACCGGTGAAAGTGGATAGCGGCATAGGCCTCGAAAACTTGAAGCGCAGGCTGGAACTGTTGTATGCGGGTAAGAGTACCTTGACGACAGCAAAAAAAGGCGATGTTTTTCATGCTGAATTGCACATAAACCTGGAACGATGACAAGAACAATCAGTTGTATCATTACTGACGACGAACCACTGGCCCGTAAAGGGCTGCAGGGTTATGTGGAGAAGATCGATTTCCTGCAGCTGGCGGGTGTTTGCGAAGATGCCCTGCAATTGAATAGCCTGTTACGTCAGCAACCGGTCGACCTGCTGTTCCTCGATATTGAAATGCCTTATATCACAGGCATTGAATTTTTGCAGCAAACCTCCCATCCACCGAAAGTCATCTTCACGACAGCGTATGAGCAGTATGCCATCCGGGGGTATGAATTGGATGTACTGGATTACCTGCTGAAACCCATCCCCTTTGAACGGTTTTTGAAGGCGGCCAATAAAGCGTATGATTATTTCCAGCCATCGACGTCGGGTGAGCGGGACCACCTGTTTGTGAAGACCGATAGCCGGTTGGAAAAGGTTCGTTTTGCCGACATCCTGTTGGTGGAGGCCATGGAAAACTATGTCGCCATCTACGTGGGCGATAAAAAGCTGATCACCCATTCTACCTTAAAGGGTTTGCAGGATAGCCTGCCGCCGGGGCGGTTTATCCAGCCGCATAAGTCGTACCTGGTCAATCTGGAGGCCATTGGTGCCGTGGAAGGAAATATCCTGCATGTGGGCCGTTACCAGGTCCCGATCTCAAAATACCAGAAGGATGAGGTGATGGGAAAGATCGGGTATCGTAAGTAAGCGATTGGTAGCGAGTAGGTTGGCAGGTAATTGGTTGTTCATGGGGACCAAGCTGCGGTTAGTACAATTTTACCGGTTGTGATCGGCTTTTTTACGATTTTTATACAGTGAAGAACAGACTGCGATTACACTTGCTTTTTTGGCTGGCTTACATCGTGCACGAGAATATCCTCGAGTATGCCTGGTTCCAATCTTATTTTCCTTCGCTGGAACCGGGAGCGCGCGCCTGGTTGGCCTTTAAAACGGTCTTATGTATTCTGCCGCCGAAGGTCTTATTTGCTTATTTTCTGTTGTGGGCGGTAGGACGTGGTCTCAACCGCAGCAGGGATATACCGTGGTTGATTCCCGCCACCACCCTGGCGCTGGCCGCTGCCGTGACCTTTTACCGGGCGATCTTATATTACTATGCGGTGCCGTTGATGTTGAACAATGCGTGGAAGGAGATCAGTCTGTTTGCGCTCGGCAGGGTGCTGAATGCCTTTATCGATATCAGCCTGGTAGCTGCCTGTGCGGTGGCGATGAAGTTTCTCCGGTTGAGCTGGCTAAGTCGCATGCGGGAAAAGAAGCTGATGCAGGAAAAGCTAGAGGCGGAACTGAAGTTTCTGCGCACGCAAACGAACCCCCATTTTCTGTTCAATACGCTGAACAATATTTATGCGCTGGCGCGTAAGAAATCGGACGATACAGCAGATGTGGTGATGAAACTGGCAAAGTTGCTGCGGTTTATGCTGTACGAGTCGCGTAAGCAACGGATACCGTTGAGTGTGGAGATCCGGATGATCGAAGATTACCTGGAATTGGAAAAGATCCGGTACAGCGACCGGCTGACGATCCGGTTCGAAAAAGAGATCGACGATGCCTCCCACCCTATTGCACCATTGCTGTTGCTGCCCTTTATCGAGAATGCTTTCAAGCATGGGGCGAGTGAAACGCGCTTCGATTCCTTTATCCATATCAAAGTGGCTTTGCAGGAAGGAGTGCTGGATTTTAGTATCGATAACTCGAAGGAAGAAAATGGGGATACTTCGGTGACGGAAAACATCGGGTTGAGCAATGTGCGGCGGCAGTTGGAACTGATGTACCAGGAGCACGACCTGCAGGTAGCGAATCACCGGGAGGAATTCCGGGTTCACTTAACCATTAACCTTAACAACGATGCAACGATATCATTGTCTCATTATTGAAGACGAGCCGCTGGCAGCGGAGGTGCTGCAGGATTATATCCGGCAGGTACCTTTCCTGGAATTGAAGGGCGTGGCCAGTGATGCAATCTATGCCATGGAACTCATGCAGCAGCAACCGGTGGACCTGATCTTCCTCGATATTCATTTACCGAAGCTGAAAGGGTTCGATTTTATCCGTACGCTGAAGCAGCCGCCTCATATCATCATCACCTCGGCTTACCACGAGTATGCATTACAGGGCTATGAATACAATGTGGTGGATTACCTGCTGAAGCCGATCGAGTTCAGCCGTTTTCTGATGGCAGTCAACAAGCTGAAGCAATCGCCTGTACCGGCGGTCAGCATTCATACGCTGCTGGCACCGGCTGAACGTGCTTACCTGTTCTTCAATGTGAGCAAGAAAAAGGTGAAGGTCTACCTGGATGAGATCCTGTACATCGAGAGCCTGAAGGAGTATATCCGTATTTACACGAAGACCAAGAATATCCTAACCAAGTTTCAGTTGGGCCAGATCGAAGAGATGCTGGCGAAAAACAATTTCGTACGGATCCACCGGTCGTTTATCGTGGCCAAGGACAAGGTGGATGCGTTTACTGCCACGGATGTGGAGATCAATGGCAAGCAGATCCCGATTGGCCGCAGCTATAAAGAATTGGTGCAGGCGGTGCTGGAGAAAAGCACGGGATGAGGGTGTGTGAAGGACTGTGGCGGCCGCGTTGTGGGTTGCTGGTACAGCAGCAGGTAGTTGCTCTGAATGACGGATTGGGGCGGATGAATGACGGTCGCGCAATACCCGGTGACATAATGCAAACGGAAAAGGTGTCTGGTGGACGGATCAGCGATACTCGTTGATTAGTGCCGAAGGCCGTGCAACAACAAGATGGGTTCAAGTATCTTATCAAAGTATAGCAGTATAGCCATGAAAAAAATGATGATCCCCCCTCGTGCTGGTGACGGGCATGTTGTGCCTGGCCCCGGTACGAGGGCATGTGGGGCACTGGACGTTGCCTTGTGCACACAGGCACCAGCCACCAGAGCGGGAACCCTTGCCGGTCGAGCTGTTGTGGTGGCGTTCCGGCGCTTTGTAAAGCCATTGCGGCCGGCGAAGCACCGGGTTTTGTTGGTGTACGGGGAACAGGTCTCGGGACCTGTTCATGGAAACCGGCCGTCTACTGGTGACGGGCCGGTTTTGTGGCGTCGTTATTGATTGGCGCTGCCCGCCAACTTTTGTGTCCTGTTTCGCACGATGATGCATTTATCTTCGCCTACTTCTTTCAGCCCGTACTCATAGCAGTAGTAGTAAGTTTCCTTGTCTTTATTGGTAAACGAGCTGGTGAAGAAATCGAACCGGTATCCCATTTTGGCCAGCTCGGATTTTGAGCGGGCAGTCGCTTTTTCTACACCAGTCATGGCCTCCTCCAGGATACGCCTGTTGCGCCGGAGTATGTTGTTGACATTGCGTACGTAATTGATGGAGTCGCTGTTGAGCTGGTTATTGTACTGGTTGCGGCAGGCGTCGTCGCAAAACTTCTTATCGATCCTTCCTTTGATATTTCTTCCACAAGCAAGGCAGGTCCTGGTTTCTTCGTTCATGATTAATTTTTTATGCACAGAATGGGTTCTTCCTGGCAATACGCCAGCTTTTCAGGAATTGGGGTGGGGAGTAGCCGTTTGTAAGCGCTTACAAACGTTTACAAACACTTACATCCGACTATAAACGACAAATAACCGACTACGGATTTCGGCGGGGTGCACATTTGTGGTGTCGCCGGGAGGTTGTGAACGGCGGTATCAAAAAGTTTCCATCATAAATTAAACATGTCAATTATGTACGCTTTAAGAAACAAAGTTCAGTTGATCGGTCACCTGGGTAATATGCCTGAAATAAGGACTACAGAAAAGGGTAAAAAATGGGCGCGTATTTCTTTGGCGACACACGAGCGTTATAAAAATATGCTGGGTGAGAAGGTCACAGAAACGCAATGGCACCAATTGGTGGCCTGGGGTAAGGTGGCTGATATTGTCGAGAAGTTTCTGACGAAGGGCAAAGAGATTGCCATCGAGGGAAAACTGGTGAACCGGAGCTATACTGATAAAGAAGGCATCAAACGGTACACCACGGAGATATTGGTCAGCGAGCTGTTGCTGCTGGGCAGTGCCCGGCCAGGCGACTCGGAGCGGGCTGTACCTGCCGAGGTGCAGTTGATGGAGGTTACAGCCTGATCAGTTACTTGATAAATGTATTACTACGTGGCGGGGTTAGTTCCGGTGGCCATGGGTAGGTTGGGTGGTTGAGGCCTGATTAGTTAGCTCTTGGGTAATCAATTGAAGCCGACTGTATACTCCCCTTGTTGGTTTGTTTCATGGTTCAACATAGCGGCGCCAGGCGGCGCATCCGTACGCTTGAAAACTGGCAAAGTGCGCAACCGGTGCCCTGGGTAAAGGCAACACGGCTTGTGTACTTTGCTTTTTGATGTTGTTCAGCGGCAGATAAGGCTTGCGGGTTGGGCCCATGATCGATCCTGCCATCACGCCTGGTCATTGTTTTGCCACGTTTCAAGGAGAGATCAGGCGTACATGAATGGCTTGATTTGCCGGAGATCATTGACTATTCTATTTTTAATTAAACTTTTTGCTGATGCGTTTGAGCAAGCTATTTATAGGCGGGTTTCTTTTTCTGGGGTTGTTGATCGCCGGGTTCATCCTGTTACTCAGGAGTTGCCTGGCCCAGTTTGACGAACGTTTTGCACTGGCGCCCGTATTGTATTTCGAGCGGGATGGCCGTAGTGTATTGTTTAGCCTGGTGCAATATGATGAAACGAATAATTATTCGCGGAATGGTGGCATGGTCAATAAATCGGTCACCACCAGCTACCTGGTACAACAGCAGGATGGCGTAACAGGTGCGCGGCAGGCAATGCGGGAAATAAAAGAACACCGTGATATTAAGAATTTCCCGGTGGATGTGCTGGGTGCGTCGGGGCAATTGGCCTGGGTATTTATGGGTGAATTGATGGCTTTCGATCCCTTTACGCTGAAGGTAAAAGCCGATGTATCGATACTGGAGCGCAGTAACCCATCGCTGAAAGGAAAGTTTCCCGCCGAGCGGCGGTACTATCAATTTGATCCGGCTGATGGGCAGCTCTATTTTACAGCCAGTGATGGCTCGAAATGGCAATTGAATACCACAACGCTGGCGGCAGTTGCCAGTGACCGTGATCCCGATAAAAACGCTTTTACTGCAGCCAAAGAGTCGGTAGAGCAAGCGATCGTATTGAATCGCGGCCAGCAGGATTCGCTGTATAAAAACGAATACCCTGGCAAATTATATAGCCAGGGTAAGATCAGCGCGTCGGAATACCAGCGTCGCCAGATAGCTTTTGCGGCCCATCAAAAAGCGCTTTACCGGGAACGGGATAGCCTGTACCAGGTGCAATCGGTGCTGCGCACCGAGGAGTCGCAGTCGAGGCAACTGGAGTCGGCCATTGCGTCTCTGCAACGATCGCACCCTTCTTTTTCGCAGATCAAGGTGAACCAGGACACCATCGACGGACGATGGATGGGATTATATGATCGTGAGGAGTTTGAGCAATTGTATGACCGGGTGGCGTGGCGACCGGCGTATGAAGAGGCGGCACGCCGACAGTTGTATGTGGGAGAATGGTCGACGGGGCGGAATGGCGACTTGCTGATTGATAAAGAGAAGGCACGTGTACAGGTGCCTGATGTCTATTTCCTGGAGGCTGGTTTTCTGGTCGACAAAAAGACGGCATTGCCCATCCGGTTATCCGGACCTGCGGGTTACCTGGTAATACACAAGGATAAGATCGGTCGCGAAGGGTTGATCCAGGTGACGCGGATTGGGCTGGATGGGAAGGCGATCTGGAAATTATCTTCGGGGCTTGCTGATTGGGTAGATTGGCTCTACACGGGCCGGCAATTATTTCTCCTGGGCGTGAGTAATCCGGAGCTGTCGGGCACGCAGGCGAATCTGTTGCAGGTGGTCGATCTGGCGACCGGCAAGGTGAGTAGTTATGATTACTTCGAGGATCGGGGGAAATAGATTGGCATTTATAGTTCTTTCTTCATCAGCCAATCCGTTTGCGGGTCATCTCCGAGGGCGAAGATATGGTCGTCGAATTTGGTAAAGCCCCATTTGGTATAGAAGTCGATGGCGCGTTGGTTGTGTTCCCATACGCCCAGCCAGATGATTTGCATGCCCAGTTTGCGGGCCACTTCGATGCAATGTTCGATCAGGATACTACCCACTCCCCTGCCGATCATTTTGCTGATGGTATAAATGCGGGCGATTTCGATGGAAGGCGCTTCGCCAAGGGCGGTTGGGTTGGGCGATTCGCGCAGGCGTGTATAACCGACCACTTCGCCTTCGATTTCGGCCAATAAAAAAATGCTATTGGGATCGTATAACTCTGCCATCAGCTTTTCCCGGGAGAACTGATCGTTCATGAATTTCTCCATGTTCTCCGGAGTATTGTCGGCAGCAAAGGTTTCATAAAAAGTAGCACGGCTGATATCGGCAACAAGGGCCGCATCAGCCGTAGACGCTAATCTTATGGTAACGGTACTCATAGACTGATGACCATGGCGCTGGCTCCTCCGCCACCGTTGCAAATACCGGCAGCTCCATATTTTCCGTTGTTTTGTTGCAGGATATTGATCAGCGTAACGATGATACGGGCACCACTGGCTCCCAATGGGTGGCCGATACTCACCGCGCCGCCGTGGGCATTCACTTTCGCAGGGTCGAGTTTCATGCGGCGCGTATTTTCGATACCCACTACGGAAAACGCTTCATTGAGTTCGAAATAATCGATCTGGTCGATCGAAAGACCTGCCTTGGCTACCGCTTTGGGCAGGGCTATCGCCGGTGTAGTGGTGAACCACTCGGGCGCCTGTTCGGCATCTGCATACGATACCACTTTCGCAATTGGTTTCAGGCCAAGTTCATCCGCCTTCTCTTTGCTCATGAGTACGAGTGCCGCGGCGCCGTCATTCATGGTGGAAGCATTGGCAGCTGTAACGGTGCCGTCCTTCTGGAAGGCAGGCTTCAACTCGGGGATCTTATCAAACTTAACGTTGAAAGGTTCTTCGTCTTTGGCAAAAAGTATGGGATCGCCTTTGCGTTGGGGGATCGAAACGGGAACGATTTCGTCATCGAACTTACTGCCTGCCCAAGCAGCCTGGCTGCGCTTGTAACTTTCGATGGCAAATGCGTCCTGGTCCTCGCGGCTGATGCCACATTCCTTCGCACACAGCTCGGCAGCATTGCCCATGGCCTTGCCGTCGTACACATCGGTGAGACCGTCTTTAGCCAATCCATCGATGAGGTTGGTATTGCCGTATTTGTTGCCCCAGCGTAGCTGATCAACATAAAAAGGCACATTGCTCATGCTTTCCATACCACCAGCTACGACAATATCGGCGTCGCCAAGCGCAATACTTTGTGCTGCCTGGGCGATGGCTTTCATACCGCTGGCGCATACTTTATTGACCGTCGTGCAATTCACTTCATTGGGCAGACCAGCGAATTTCGCGGCCTGGCGGGCGGGTGCCTGGCCGAGGTTGGCCTGTATCACACAGCCCATGAGTACGTCCTGAACCTGTTCGGGTTTGATGCCTGCTTTTTCTACTGCACCTTTGATGGCAATGGCGCCCAGTTGGGTGGCGCTGAAGTCTTTCAGCGCACCGCCAAAACTGCCGAGGGGGGTACGGACGGCGGATATAATATAGACCTCACGTTTATTCATACAGCTGATCTTTAATGGATTATGGCTTTAGTGCTAAATTTGGGTTCGTAAAGATAACGATTGTTAGTTTGATTTGGAAGTGGGGTATGCTTGATTGGGAAAGCAGCCTCAATAATTATGCTTGGTTAGCTGTGCGATCATAGTGTTTCGGGAACTTTGCGGAGTTTCCTGTAGGCGACGTATATCAGGGCAAATCGATATACGGGCAAAAGAAAACCCGCATGGTCGATGCGGGTCGATATGCTGTTGCAGTTGCTATTTTTCCTGTCCAAATTCATTCATTGCCAGTTTTGGTATAGCAATGAACGTAATCCCTACCCGATGGATTTACAACAGAAAACTCCCTGTTTTAGCTCATTCCTTTCGACTAATCAAAAAAGCTGACCACTTGCGTGATCAGCTTCTACTCATAGCGTACGGATTGAAGATAGCTATCTGGTGGTCAGTTCATATTCGGCAGGCGTGATGCCTTCAATGTATTCCTTAAACTGTTTGATGTCGTTTGATACGATGCGCGCGAAGGCGGGATTCAACAACTTCGCCAGTACCACACCGATATCGCCCGCAGGTGGACGATAGGTGATCACCACGCGCACCTCCGTACCATCGTCGTAATCGCGAAACTCTACTTTCCCCGCATTCTCGATGGCCGACCCGGCAATCGACTGCCAGCCGATCAGGACTCCGTATTCATCTTTTACGATCTCTGCATTCCAGCGTACACGGCCCAGGTTAGCGGGCACGATCGCTTCCCAACGCGAGTGCACCGGATCTACCTCCCTTACTTTCGCCAGGTGGTGCATGAATGATGGCAGGTTTTCGAGGTTACGCCAGAAGCGGTATACCTCATGTCTCGGTTTATTGACAACGATCGTCTCCCGTACGTTGATCGCCGGTGTCCGGTGTACATTATTCGTTTTTCCCATCGCTGCATAGGCCGGACAGCTACCCGATGCACCTCTGTACAACAGGAAACCACCGATCACACTCTGCATAAAACTTCTGACAGGATGTTTGGTAAAATTGCGGACCCCACTTCCAATGAGTGCCACGCCGGTCGTTGCCGACAACAGCCTTTCGGGCCAGCCGACATTGATCACATTATTGGTTTTTATATTGGGCAAAACCGGATCGTCCATCCAGCTTTCCATTGCATCATAGTCTTGCATAGTCCTTGTTTTAGTGATTGACTACCAAAATCCTGCCTCTGCTCCCGTATGCCGTCGCTAGATCGTTGTGTGGAAGATGGGCAACAATTTCCCGATTTCAGCAAGCCAGTTTGTTTCGGTATATTTAGATGGATGAAAATCAACAAAGCCTGGCACGAACAACACCGCATGCCTAAAAATCCCAGCTTTGAGCAACGGGTTAAATGGCACCTGGGGCACCAGCAACATTGTTCCTGCCGGCCCATCCCAGCTAAACTGGCGGAGGAAATGAAGAAAAAAGGTATCAAATCCTGATTGGATTATGGAATTTTACCCGGTTTGCATCTATACCCTCCGGGGAAGTATAGCCGGTGACATTCAAAACTTTCAAAGACCGATATGCAGCGTTATCTACTGTTTGGTTTGCTTTTAATGGGTTCCTTCGCGAATGGTCAGTCTGGCCGTGCGTCTGCTGCCGGCATGACGACTACCCTGCTTTCCGGGCAAGACAGTGCCCTGCAGCTTTTCGAACAGGCACTCACCTACATTCAACGCAATCCCTTCAAAAAAGAACTGGCCTGGGACTCGCTCGTCTGCAATGCCCGGGAACAATTGTCGGATGCCAGCACGGTACGCGACGCTTATGCCGCGATCAACCAATGCCTGCAACAGGTGCGCGGTGGACATAGTTTCCTGATGCCCGCCAAACGCGCGGCCTTGTACCACAACGATACCACTTCGCTCAAACGCTCATCTGCCCTGCACGAAGTGATGGGTACCATTACGGCCCGTCTCGAAGACGGCAATATCGGCTACCTCGAAGTGCCCTGGATCAGTACTACCGACAAAGCCATTTGTACACGCATCGCCGATAGCCTGCAAACGCTCATTGGTCAGCTGGCCGACCGCGGCGCTACCCGCTGGGTAATAGACCTACGTCGTAATTCGGGCGGTAATTGCTGGCCCATGCTGGCAGGTATGGGACCGCTGCTGGGTGACGGCGTTTGCGGATTTTTTGTACGCAGTGGTAAAGCAACAGGATTTAAGTATGAAGCGGGCGCCGCACTCTATGGTACCAACCTGATGTGCCGGGTGAGTCAGCCCATCGCTTTGACCGCCGTACAGCGCAAACAGATCGTCGTCCTGACCGGCCCCAAAACGTCGAGCTCAGGCGAAATTCTTGCCCTCGCGTTTAAAGGAATGCCCAACGCCAAACACATCGGAGAACCCACTGCGGGTTTTACTACTGCCAATACCACCTATAGCCTGCTGGATGGCTCCACCCTGGTGATGTCGATTAGCCAGGAGGCCGATCGCACAGGCCGCATTTATGAGGGGAAGATCGCTCCCGATGAATTGGTGCGCGCCGGCAATCCGTCGGAAGATACCGTCAAGGGGCGCGCCCTCATGTGGCTCCAGAGTCTGTAGGCATCCCATAGTTGCTCCGTCCGGTGCCTTGGCAGGCACGCGGGGGCCTGCAAAACCGGTCGATCCAGACCGCTGTTTTATTCGTACCTTATGGTAAAATCTTTCCATATGGCACAAAGCAGGCACCGGCACAAACATGGGCATCACCATGCACATCCCCACCCTCCTTCAAACCATCAGGTTCGTCGTCAGGCTGCACGCGGCAAGGGTTCACGGATCATGATGATCTTCCTCGGTACATTGGGTGTTTTTGTAGCTTATATTTCTGCAGGGCCCGAGCTGCTATGGCTCATCGCAGGTGCACTGTTGGGCGTGGTAGGCGGCTATTTTGTGGGAAGAAGTATGGACCGGGCAACCAGGGCGGCTACCAAATAAAAAAAGTGACACCCCCTTCACAAGGTATCACTCAAACATTAACAAAGCAGGGCAAGCAAACGTTTAGTTATCTAATGCCGAGAAGAAGAAACCTTCTTCACTCAGTACATGTTCATTGGGTATAAAGCGCAACAACGATTCCCGCACCATGTCCTCGGCAGCCTGCTGGTAGCGGGTGCCTACTTCCGGTGTCTTCAAAGCGAATTTCCAGCTTTGTATCTTCAGAATTGCAATCTTACTCGCATGGATGGTATGATTTTCCATCAGCTTGAATTTCTCGGCCAGGTAATCCTGGTCATTCTGGATATTGGGGTTCATAGGGGATAATTGCTTTTAGTCAATAGACTTGTGTTTAATTAACGATGGGGTAATTCGGAAATTGTGTTGTTCTACAAGAAATTTACGATGCAGAAACCACCCGCCATCATAGCAGGTTTCCGCGGCTTTTTTACATAGGCAGGCATTGTATTTATTGTTATCAGTAACCCATTCATATGAACAAAGTTTCCACAGCCTGGTACAATCAATCGAAAGAAGAAATAGCGACCCATTTTTCTGTAGATCCCAATGGCTTATCATCGGCTGAAGCGGATAAGCGACGACAGGAACATGGACCTAATGCGTTACCGCCACCCACAGTGAAAAGTCTTTGGGCCATCTTCTTTTCCCAATTCCTCAGTCCGCTGATCTATGTCCTGATCGGTGCAGCCATCCTGTCTGTAGTAGCCAGGGAGATCAGCGACGCGATCTTTATAGCTGCCATCATTGTGATCAATGCGGTGTTGGGTGCCTGGCAGGAATGGCAGGCGGAAAACAGTGCAGCAGCGCTCAAGAACCTGGTTACCGTAAAAGCGCGTATTAAAAGAGACGGCAAAGTAATAGAAAAGGATGCAACCGAACTGGTGCCAGGCGACGTGGTACTACTTGAATCAGGTGTGAAGGTGCCTGCTGATCTGCGACTGGCGGAGGCGCAAGATCTTCATGTTGAAGAAGCTCTGTTGACAGGTGAGTCACAACCGGTGACCAAATCAACGGATGTTTTATCCGATACGGAACTGCCACCCGGCGACCAAATTAACATGGCTTTTACAGCGACTACTGTCGTAAAAGGCCGCGGATGGGGGTATGTGGTAGCAACTGCGAAAGAAACAGAGATCGGACGCATCGCCGGATCACTGACGGAAGGCAAAGCGGAAAAGCCACCACTCATCCGTCGTATGGACGTATTCTCGAAGAAGATCAGCATTGCCGTGTTGATCGTATGCGTATTGCTGGGACTCATTGGCTGGTACCGGGGCATGCCCATCATGGAGATCTTTTTCCTGATGATCGCTGTGGGGGTATCCGCCATTCCCGAAGGGTTGCCGGTAGCCTTAACAGTTGGGCTATCGATCGGAACACGCCGCATGGCAAAACGCAACGTGATCGTCAGGCGGCTGCCGGCCGTAGAAGGCCTGGGTAGCTGCACAATGATCGCTTCCGACAAAACAGGCACGCTTACCATGGACCAGCAATCGGTGAAGAAAATTGTGTTGCCCGACAATCAGACGTTCGCCGTAGATGGCGAAGGATATGATGGAGAGGGCAAGATTAAACAAGGCGATCAGGAACTGTCTGAATTGCCACCTGCCCTGCAATCGTTTATACAAATAGCGGTATTGTCGAATGAAGGCGAACTGCGACAGGAAGGTGATCACTGGGAGCATACCGGCGATGCCATGGACGTGGCACTGCTCGCCATGGCGCATAAAAGTGGCAAAACGCCTGATGCATTCAAGGAAGCAGTAGAGGTCGTGCAGATGGTTCCGTACGAGTCGGAAAACAAATTCTCGGGCGTGTTCTTCAAGCAAGACGGCACGTTGCACTTCGCGATGAAAGGAGCGCTGGAGATCATTGCTGAAAAATTGCCGGAAGACCAGCGCAAGCAGGCCCATGAAGAGTCGGAGAAACTCGCTGCCGATGGATACCGCGTGCTGGCCTTTGCCAGGGAGCAAGTGAACGATACGAAACTGGATCAGCTGCCAACCTTGACATGGGCAGGCCTGGCCGGACTGATCGATCCGCTGAGACCCGAGGCTATCAAATCAGTGAAAGAATGCCAGGAAGCCGGTGTTTCGGTCGTGATGGTAACTGGCGATCACCCTGCCACTGCCTTGTTCATCGCCAAAGAGCTGGGCATTGCCAGCGATAAAAAGGAAGTGATCACGGGCCGCGAACTCGGCGGCGCCAAAGAAAGCAAGGAGCAACGGGGCGAGCAGCAAGAAAAGGCCGCCACTCCCCTAGCCGATAAAGCGGCGACACCGGTAGTTCAGAAAACGAAAAGTGATCAGGCAGCATCAACCACTGCGGATACGAACAATAACCCCACCACCGGGGAAACGTCCAGCCCAGCTCCCCGGGCAACAAGCAAGCGCGACAGCGCTTCCAAAGAAGACAAATCAACTGAGCCGGAGCCAACGCCCGTAGACGCCGGGTTCGACGAGCGGCTGGCAGGTAAAAAAGTATTTGCCCGCGTAACCCCTTTGCAGAAAAAACTGATCGTGGAAGGACTGAAACGGGAAGGTCATTTCGTGGCCGTGACAGGCGACGGCGCCAACGACGCGCCTGCCCTGCGCTCGGCCCATATCGGTATTGCCATGGGCAGCGGCACCGACCTCACCAAAGAGACCGCCTCCATCATCGTTACCGACAACAATTTTGCTTCGATCGCCGCGGGGGTGGAAGAAGGTCGTTTTACGTACGACAACCTGCGCAAGATCATTTACCTGCTAATCTCTACCGGCGTGGCCGAGATATTACTGGTGGCCATTCCGCTGATCCTTGGTATGCCCATCCCCTTTGTGCCGGTACAGCTGTTGTGGCTCAACCTGGTCACCAACGGCATCCAGGAGATCGCCCTCGCCTTCGAAAAAGGTGATATGGCCGTGATGAAAAAGCCGCCCCGTAAGCCCGAAGAAAGCATCTTCGATCCCCTGATGTTGCAGGAGGTATTCATTTCGGCGGCGGTGATGACGGTCATCACCTTTGGTGCCTGGTATTACCTCATCGAGATCATGGGTATGGAAGCACGCCACGCGCGTACAGATATCATGATGCTGATGGTGCTGTTGCAAAATTTTCATGTGCTCAACTGCCGGTCTGAAACCCGCTCCCTGTTCAAAATGCCTTTCTCCAACAACAAACTCATCGTGGTGGGCGTGCTGCTGGCGCAGGGTATTCATATCCTGGCCGCCTATATTCCCGGGCTCAATGATACCCTGCAGCTGGAACCGGTGCGGATGAACGAATGGCTGGTCTTATTAGGCCTCTCTTGCACCATTGTGCTCGTGATGGAAGTTTTCAAGTTCTTCAAGCGGCGCCAACTGCGTACACGGAAAACGGCCTGACGCACGCCAGCAAGACCGGACAGTTTTTTTAGCCTGCCGCCCCTTCGTCATACGCCTCCCGTGGCGTATTTCTCACCGCACACCTACTGCAGCGGGTACAATTCTGCTACCCGGTTCAAAATCCACCACCGCGGGTTAAAAAAGTATTATGATTAAAAGTTGATTTTTTGCTAAATGCTTTTAGTTGGCTATCTTGGCCCCTTATTGGAAAATAAGATTAGAAAGTTACCCACGTCCTTCCACTTATAAAAAAACGGGATCGGATTTATGGCGTACGCTTTAAATCTTTTACATTTACGCCACCTTTTTACCTTAAATATTAAACTTGCCATATGGGCGATCTGCAAATCAAAAAAAGTGCAAAGCAGTATGACGCGGTAATTGTAGGTTCCGGAGCCGGCGGCGGCATGGCAGCTTATATCCTGGCCAATGCAGGATTGAAAGTGTGCCTGGTAGAAGCAGGACCTATGTATGACCCAAGGACAAACGTTACCCAATTTAAGAATCCCTGGGAGTCGCCCCGTCGTGGTGCGAGCACCAAGTACCGTCCATTTGGCGATTTTGATGCCTGCTACTGGGGCTGGGAGATCGATGGTGAGCCGTATACCAAGGAATCCGGTACGCAATGGGATTGGTGGCGCGCCCGTATGCTCGGTGGCCGTACCAACCACTGGGGCCGTATCTCGCTCCGTTTTGGACCCAAAGACTTCAAACGCAGAAGCATCGATGGTCTGGGTGAAAACTGGCCCATCGGTTATGATGATATCAAGCCTTTTTACGATCGCGTAGATAAAATGATCGGTGTGTTTGGTACCAATGAAGGCCTGGAAAATGATCCCGATGGATTCTTCCTGCCTCCCCCCAAGCCCCGTTTGCATGAATTGATGATCAAGAAAGCGGGCATCGCTTCCGGCGTACCCGTGATCCCTTCCCGCCTGTCGATCCTGACAAAAGCATTACCTGGCAATAAAGACCGTGGCGAGTGTATGTTCTGCGCCCAGTGCGGACGTGCCTGTTCGTACGCTTATGCGGATTTCTCTTCTTCTTCCGTATTGGTGAATCCTGCCCTCAAAACCGGCAACGTAGACCTCGTGGTGAATGCCATGGTGCGTGAAGTAATGACCGATCGCGAAGGAAAGGCAACCGGCGTATCTTATGTGAGCAAAGACGATATGAACGAATACCAGGTGAATGGCCGTGTGGTGATCCTCGCTGCCAGTGCCTGCGAAAGCGCCCGTATCCTGCTCAACTCCAAATCTCAACGTCACCCCAACGGCCTGGCCAACAGCAGCAATGTCGTAGGTAAATACCTGCACGACTCGACCGGTACTGCCATGGGTGGTGTATTGCCACAACTTTTTGGCCGCAAACGCTACAACGAAGACGGTGTAGGCGGTATGCACGTATATTCACCCTGGTGGGGCGACAACAAGAAGCTCGACTTCCCCCGCGGTTACCACATCGAGTATTGGGGTGGCATGGGCCAGCCAGCCTACGGTGTAGGTTGGGGTACCGAAGGCATGAACGGTAAATACACCGTGAATGGCCAGAAGAAAGAAGCCGGTGGTTACGGTGCTTCGCTGAAAGAGGACGTTCGTTACTTCTACGGCGCCAGCGTGGGTATGGCCGGCCGTGGTGAAGCCCTCTCGCTCGAAAGCAACTACTGCGCGATCGATCCGAACGTTGTCGACAAATACGGTATTCCTGTATTGAAGTTCAATGTGAAGTGGTCCGAGCATGAGATCAACCAGGCCAAGCACATGAAGGAAACCTTCCGCGAGATCATGCACAATATGGGCGCGATCATTACCTGGGGCGATGACGGTACCAAAGAGAACAACTACGGTATCGATACACCCGGTAAGATCATTCACGAAGCAGGCACCATCCGGATGGGTGACGATTCCAAAAAGTCGGCACTCAACAAATGGAGCCAGGCGCATGATTGTCCGAACCTGTTCAATGTGGACGGTGGTCAGTTCGTATCACAAGCTGATAAGAACATCACCTGGACCATTCTTGCTTTATCGATGCGTGCGAGTGAGTACATCATCGATGAGATGAAGAAACAGAATCTCTAAACCGCGTACCACGCTTTTGTCGTAACAATATTTAGGATCATCCATACAAACAACTATTATGGACAGGAGAAAATCCCTTAAAGCATTAGCCTTAGGAACCCTTTCTGCCGGTGTATTGCTCGAAGCCTGTGGCGACGGCGATAAAAAGGCAGCCGATGATGCCGCGAAAGCTTCGCAGCCTGCCGGTACCATCGACCGTATGAAGGAAGAAGAGGCACACTATAAACAAGTTACTTCCAGCACCTTCTTTACCCCCGAAGAACTGGCCACCATCACCATCCTGGGCGATATCATCATCCCCAAGGACGATGTGAGCGGCAGTGCCTCCGATGCGAAAGTGCCCGAGTGGATCGAATTCATTGTGAAGGATATGCCCGAGCACCAGGTGCCCATGCGTGGCGGCCTGCGCTGGCTCGATATGCAATGCCTGCGCCGTTACGAAAAGGCGTTCAAGGGTTGCACCCAGCAACAACAGATGGAAATGGTAGACGAGATCGCCTGGCCCGCCAAGGCCAAGCCTGAAATGGCGCAGGGCGTAGCGTTCTTCAACCTGATCCGTAACCTGACGGTGACTGGTTTCTATACCTCCGAGATCGGGGTAAAAGACATCGGCTACAAAGGCAACACCCCCAACAAATGGAATGGGGTGCCCGACGATGTGCTGAAACAGTACAACCTCGCGTATACAGACAAGGAAAATAAGGAGTGCGCGAGCTACACCTAGTCAGCGTACCTCTTTAACAAAATACTAAGGAGATCCCGGCCTGCTGCTTTGCGCAGTTGCCGGGATCTTTGTATTTTACCCCAACGCAACGCTTCAGAAAACCTGTACAGCCATGATCATACCTATTGTTGCCTACGGCCATGATATCCTGCGGCAATCCTGCGCCGAAGTGCCCCCGGATCTTCCCGGTATCGATACCTTCATTGAAAATATGTGGCAAACGATGTACGTGGCCAGTGGCTGCGGATTGGCAGCACCACAGGTCGACAAACCCTGGCGATTGTTTATCGTAGACAGTGCGCAGACCTATAGCAAAATGGACCAGCGCGATCGCAAGCGTTATTTCGATACCCATGGGGGTATACAGGAAACTTTTATCAATGCCCGGATCACCAGCCGCTCGGCGACCACCTGGGTAGAGGAAGAAGGCTGCCTCAGCATTCCCTCCATCGAGGGTGCCGTAGAGCGTTCCTGGTCGGTCACCGTCGAGTACCTCGACCGCAATTTTACGCCACGGGAACAGACGTTCAGCGGTACCACCGCACGTATGATACAGCATGAATACGACCATACGGAAGGCATCCTGTACCTCGATTACCTCAAGCCACTGAAACGCACTTTGCTCAAGAGCAAATTGCAGAAGATCAGGGACGGCAAAGTGACCGTAAAATACCCCATGAAGTTCTAACCCTTGACTCACACGCATCCCTTATGCTGAAACATTTTTTACTGCTCTCTTCGCTGATTGTTGTGATGCAGGCTGCTACAGCCGGCCATACGGTCACCGACACGATGCTCGTGCGCCAGCACCTGGTCGCCTTGACAAAGCAAAACGGCTACCGGAATTACGAGGATACACAAGCCCTCAACAAAACGGCCGGTTATATCCGGCAGGTATTGCTTCAACATGCTGATACGGTGTACGAACAGACCTACCAGGTGGAAGGTCGTACGTACAGGAACGTGATTGCGTCCTTTGGCGTCAGGCATGCCAAACGCATCATCGTGGGCGCCCACTACGATGTATGTGGCAAGCAGGAGGGGGCCGATGACAATGCCAGTGGTGTGGCGGGGCTATTGGAATTGGCGCGCCAGTTCAAGGGCAGGCCGCTCCACAAACGGATCGACCTGGTGGCCTATACACTGGAAGAGCCTCCTTTCTTTCGTACCAAACAGATGGGAAGTTATGTGCACGCGCAATCGCTGAAATCCATGAAGGCCGATGTGGTGGGCATGATCAGCCTGGAAATGATCGGCTATTTCCGGGATGAGCCAGGTAGTCAGCAATATCCTCATCCCGCGCTGAAAGATCAGTATGGAGACAAAGGTGATTTCATCTCACTGGTGCGACTGTCGCGCCAGGATGCTTTTGTGGATGGCTTTACGCAGCATTTCCAGGCTGCCAATACGATCCGCTCCGTTCCCTTTGCCGCTCCTGCGGCGGTGACCGGTGTCGATTATTCGGATCATATGAACTATTGGCAAATGGGCATTTCCGCTTTAATGATTACGGATACGTCTTTCTTTCGCAATCATCATTATCACCAGGCAGGCGACAAACTGGAAACACTGGATATCACACGCCTGTCGAAGGTGGTAGATGGTGTATTGTCGGCCATGCTGGCCATGGCGACTGGTTAATTTTTAACATTTTTGACTTATACGTATGTTAATAATACCCGATGCATTTTATCAAATAACCAATGCGTCGTACATTTGCACCGCAGAACAAAAGATCAGACGAAGTGTATATTATTGGTTATGAAGAGAAGCTGGACTAAATATATCATTGGCTGTTTTTTGATCGTCGCGTTCCTGTTCAATGGAATTGTGCCGGATGTGATGATTCTGTCGGGACATGTCAACCAGCAACTGGTGGAAGAAACCATGACCGGGCAGGATAAAACAAAATCTGAACGCAATACGGAAGAGAAACAAGCCGATCCCCGTGCTGAAAACCTGCCAGACGCTCCTTCCACTTTTTATATTGATCCGGTGATGGCCTTCTTTTCGGCCGATCACATCATTCCCAGGAATATTTCCTTTACTGATGCCGTGTGCATTCCGGTACCTACTCCCCCGCCCGATATAACGATCCTGTAATCGATCCGTCAGGAATTTGATCCGATTTGCTTTTTGCAGGTAGTAGTGATACTATCCTGGGGTTCTTTTTTTCAATATAAATAATACACAATGCTTACTAAAAATCAATATATCGTAAAATCGTTTTTTATTGCTCTTTTCATGTTGGTAACGGCCGTGTCGATAGCTCAGGAGAGCAAGGATGGTGTAGTGCAGAAGAAAGTGGGTACCATCGATCACCCCGTGCAAAGCCTGGAGAAACTGGAGCCCGGCGTATTTGAATATGATCAGCAGCAATCGAAAACCCTGCAATTGCCCCAGGGCAAGCGCTATGGTTTTACCGTAGCCGAAGTAGAAGCTGTTTTTCCGCAGCTGATCAAGCATACCACCCGCACCTATATGTATGGTAAGAACACCTATCGTACCGCCACAGTGAAAACGGTAGACATGGAAAGCCTGATCCCGTTATTGGTGGCCTCCATCAAAGAACAACAACAGGAGATCGAACAATTGAAAAAAGAGCTGCAGGAACTGAAGAAGCCTGTAGCGGCTGTTAAATAATAGCAGACGGTTGGCGAGACCACGAAGGTCTGCTTGTACGGGTCCCCCTTGTGCTGCTGCATCAGTACCTGGGGGCTCGTTATTTTAAGCCCATTCTGCCCGTCTTCCGAGGTGTCATTTCCCCGCGTCCAACCGGTTGCGGACCCGATTTTCAAAAATGGGGCTTATACATCCCACGAATTGACTGCCAAAGACTTATTTCATCACGCCAAATTCCGTGTTTCGGCGTATCTTTGCGCGCCTGAAAAGGGCGGTGGCAGGTTGCCACCATCAATGAAAACTAATCTATTATGGCTTTACAAGCAGGCATCGTAGGATTGCCGAATGTAGGAAAATCAACTTTGTTCAACGCTGTGAGCAACAGCGCCAAGGCGCAGGCCAGCAATTACCGTTTCTGTACCATCGAGCCCAATGTTGGCCTGGTAGATGTACCGGATGCCCGCCTGAGTAAACTGGCCGAACTGGTAGTGCCCAACCGGGTAGTGCCTACACAGATCGAGATCGTGGACATCGCCGGCCTGGTGCGTGGCGCCAGCAAAGGCGAAGGATTGGGCAACCAGTTCCTGGGTAATATCCGGGAAGTAGACGCCATCATCCACGTAATCCGTTGTTTCGAAGATGAGAATGTACTGCGTGACGAAGGCGCCATCAACCCTGTAAGTGATAAAGAGATCATCGATACCGAACTGCAACTGAAAGACCTCGATAGCGTAGACCGCAAGATCGGTCGCGTAGAGAAGGCTGCCCGTACGGATCCCAAGATGAAATTGGAACTCGACGTTCTGCAGCGTTGCAAAGCGCACCTGGAGCAAGGTAAAAGCATTCGTGGACTGAACCTGTCGAAAGAAGACAAGGCAGCCATCGCCGATATGTTCCTGCTGACTGAAAAGCCCGTGTTGTATGTAGCCAACGTAGATGAGCCTTCCATGCATACCGGCAACAAGTTTTCCGAAGCGCTGGCCAAGGCTGCCAAAGAAGAAGGCGCCGAGATCATCGTGATGAACAACAACATCGAAGCGCAGATCGCCGAAATGGAAGATCCCGCCGACCGGGAGCTGTTCATGGAGGAATACAAAATGACGGAGCCTGCTCTGAACCGTCTGATCACCAGCGCTTACAAGTTGCTGAACCTGTTTACTTATTTTACCGCCGGCGTACAGGAAGTACGTGCCTGGACTATTCACCAGGGCTGGAAGGCGCCACAAGCTGCTGGCGTGATCCATACCGATTTCGAAAAAGGATTCATCAAGGCGGAAGTGATTGGCTACGGGGATTACGTGGCGCTCGGTTCTGAAGCGGCTGCCCGTGAAGTAGGTAAGCTGCGCATCGAGGGCAAAGAGTATGTCGTGAAAGATGGCGACATCATGCACTTCCGTTTTAACGTATAAGTATTTTACACTATTGACCTGGGTCAATACACCACATTATAAGGGAAGCACTACCAGTGTTTCCCTTTTTTTGTTGGCTATTCTCTGGCCACCGGCCCTGCTAAGCAATTACTACTACAGCAAATATTTCTCGCGGGGTAGCGGGTAAATCTACCCCGCTAAAACGTTTTTTTTGTTATCTTGAGGCCGTGTCACAGACTACGCGAACTGCTTTGTACGGGGATTTCAGTGACGAACGATTGGTAGCCTTGTTGCGGGATAATGATGAGGAAGCTTTTGTGGAGATCTACCATCGTTACTGGGACAAGCTACTGGCGATCGGGTACAACCACGCCCGTAATAAGGAAGTCGCTGAAGAAATTGTACAGGATGTACTGCTCAGTCTGTGGAATCGCAGGCACGATATGGAGATCGACCGCCTGGCCGCCTGGCTGGCCACTGCCGTGAAGTTTTCCGTCTTCAAATCCATCTCCCGCGAGAATCGCCGCAAAGACCTGCTCCAGGATCATACCGCCACCAACACCGATTTGCCCGTCGCTACTTTCGACGAAGAGCTCATCCAGGCCAAATTCCTGAAAGAATATGTTGATGGCTTAGTGGCAGGATTGCCCGAGCAATGCCGCCTCGTATTTGTCTATAGCCGCGATCACCAGCTTTCTACCAGGGAGATCGCAGAAACCCTCAACCTATCGCCCAAAACGGTCGAATCTCACCTCACCAAAGCCCTCAAAACCCTACGCCACCTGCTGGGCAACTATCGTTTTTTCACCCTCGCTTCACTTTTTATTAATATTTTCTTAAAAAAAATATAACGAGCACTCAGGGTACTCGTTGGTTCGTGGGTACATAGTTATAGGGGCTGCCCATCAGCTCCTGCCAAAAACTAACGCATGACCCCCGAAAGGCTCCAGCAACTTATCGATAAATACCTCAGTAATACAGCTTCTCCCGAAGAAGAACAGGAATTGACCGCCTGGTACAATGCCACCAATGAGCGCAGCGTGGAATGGCCAGTGGCCAATGCCGAAGAAGTGACCGCATTGAAAGATCGAATGCTGCGCAATATGCAGCAAGCTATTCATCCGGCCGCCCAGGCGCGTGTCGTGCCCTTTTATCGCCGACGCGGTTTGCAGGTCGCAGCAGCCGTGCTGGTGTTGATGGGCATTGGAGCCGCCATCTGGTTCAATGGCAACAACACGTCGACAACCGCGCCCACTGTAACTGCCAACGAAGCCGCTCCACTCCTGCCTGGTGGCAACAAAGCGGTACTCACCTTGGCCAATGGACAGCAGATCATATTGGATACCGCTGGCAATACCACCCTCGCTCAACAGGGTACCACCAGGATCATCAAACTCAACAATGGTCAACTGGCCTACCAGGATGCGAACAAAGCAACGGCTGGTGCCCAACCGCTGTTCAATACCATTGCTACGCCCAATGGAGGTCAATACGAAATCATTTTACCCGACGGAAGCCATGTGTGGTTGAATGCAGCTTCCTCCCTGCGCTTTCCTACAGCCTTCACCGGTGGTGAACGAAAAGTTCAGCTCACCGGTGAGGCTTATTTTGAAGTGGCCAAAAATGCCGCCATGCCTTTCCGTGTGTATACAGCCGACCGGCAGCACCAGGACAACGGCGTCGTGGAAGTATTGGGTACACACTTCAATGTAAATGCCTACGAAGACGAGCCGCTGGTGAAGACCACGTTACTCGAAGGCAAGGTGACAGTAGCTGCCATGGCGGCTCCCGGTACACCTGTCACCCTCGCACCCGGCAAGCAGGCGGCCTTTGCCTATGGCGTTGGCCGCCCTGCGTCCATCACTGTCAATACGGTGGATGCCGATGAAGTGATTGCCTGGAAGAACGGCATTTTCAATTTTAACCATGCCGATATCAGAACGGTTATGCGCCAGCTGGCACGCTGGTACAATGTAGAAGTGGTGTATGAAGGACCGCTCTCCAACGAATTGTTTGAAGGGGAGATACCACGGAACAGTACACTGACCGAAGTATTCAAAATCCTGGAATTAAGTGCGGTGCATTTCAAGGTCGAGGGCCGTAAGGTCACCGTAATGCCCTGATGTATCGCCATTGATTGTATAAACCTTTCCTGCCTCCCAACCTTATCCTGCGAAAGCAGACGCTCAACCAAGCTAACCGCTATCCTGCATGAAAGCACCAAAACCGATGTCATCGTTGTACTGAACGTATCAGTACGAAGGTTTACCCAATAAAAAGCCGCCAACGCGCCAACGTTGACGGCCAATGATGGGCAAAACCAGTTCTCAGGCTAATGGAACCAAATTGTTTAACCCAATTGATTAAAAGTATGATTTTTATCATTCTTCGCAAAAGCGCGCACCTACGGCGTTTTGTGAAGCCCAAAACCATCCTGGTTATGAGATTGACAGCTGTATTGCTTTTGATTGGCTGTTTGCAGGTTTCCGCTACGGGCAATGCCCAGCAAGTGAATATCTCCCGCGAAAATGCTTCGCTGAAGAAAGTCTTTGCCGACATCCGTAAGCAGACCGGCTACACCTTTTTTTACAATGCCCGGCTGCTCGACAATGCAGCGCCAGTTTCCGTTTCGGCGAAAAACGTCGACATGAAAGAAGTGCTCGACAAGATCTTCAGCAATCAATCATTGATCTACCGGATCGTCAATAAAACCATCGTGGTGAGTCCCCGCCCCGTGGTCATCGACAACAAAGTGGCTCCGTTGGCCGTCGACACCATTCCCGGTGAGTACACCATCAAGGGCACCGTCATCGATGACAGTACCGGCCGTGCCATCGAAGGCGCCAGCGTCATGGTAAAAGGTACCAAGAACGGTGTGCCTACCAGCGCCGGTGGTTACTTCTCCATCACCGGAAAAAAAGGTGCTACGGTGTTGATCAGCTTTGTGGGTTATGAAGGACAGACGTTCGTGATCCGTAATGGCAACCCCATTACCATCCGCCTCCGGCAGGGTGCCAGCAAAGATCCCCTGGCCAATATCGTTGTAACCGGTTATTCACTCATTAACAAAGAGAGTTTCACGGGTAATGCCGTCGTCGTAACCGGCGAAGAGTTGCGCAAGGTAAACCCGGTGAATGTGCTGCAAAGCATTCAGGCATTCGACCCTTCCTTCCGTATTGCCGATAACAACCTGATGGGGTCCAATCCCAATCAGTTACCCAATATCAACCTGCGTGGTACCACTGCCCTGCCCACTGGTACGGGCGATGTGATCAGCCGCGCCAACCTCCAGAGCAGCGCCAATATGCCCACCTTCATCCTCGATGGCTATGAAGTGTCGGTGCAGAAGATCGTTGACCTCGACAACTCCCGTATCGCCAGCATCACGCTCTTGAAAGATGCAGCAGCGACCGCCGTGTATGGCTCCCGCGCTGCCAACGGCGTAGTGGTAATTACTACCAAACAACCCAAGTCGGGCAAGCTGCAGGTTTTCTACAATGGCGACTACACCGTCAACGCGCCCGATCTTACCGATTATAACCTGCTCGATGCTGCAGAAAAGCTGGAATATGAAAGACTTGCCGGCCTGTATACCACTGTGGGCTCCCGTAGTTCCGACATGCAGGAAGCTCTCTACTACCAAAAGAAACGAAGTGTGCTGTCGGGTATCAATACCTATTGGCTCTCACAGCCGCTTCGTGTATCGCTCGGGCAAAAACACTCCCTGTACCTGGAAGGTGGTGGCAACGGTATCCGTTATGGGGTAGACATGCGCTACCAGGCACAGCCCGGGGTGATGAAAGGATCTACCCGCGACCGGTATAGCCTCGGCGTAAACCTGAATTATAATCCCAGCACCACCTTCCTGTTCAAGAACGAACTGACCTTTACCCAGGTAAATGCTACGGAGTCTCCCTGGGGTAGTTTTGGCGATTATTCCAGGATGAACCCCTACTATCCGAAAACAGATTCTTTGGGCAATATCATTCAGAATGTTGATGATTGGTTGATCAATACCGGCCGCTCGGGGCCCGATCAGTTTGTGACGAATTATGTACTGAACCCGATGTACAATAGCACACTGAGCTCTTTCAACAAGAACAAATACCTGGAGATCCTCGATGTGTTTTCCGGTGAATGGAACATTGCGCCAGGTCTGCGTGCCCGTGGCCTTGTCAGCCTCTTCAAAAGGAAGACGACCTATGATGTGTACACGTCGCCACTGGCCAACTATTACTTCTTCCAGCCGGCAGATAAAATGGATGAACGCGGCAGTTACTCTTATACCAATGTTGATGAAACAACAGTTGATGGTAACCTGACGTTGGGTTACAACAAACAGCTAGGCGATCACTTCTTCAACGCCACGCTGGGTGCCAATATCCGTACTTCCACGCTCGACCAGAACTCGTTTACGGCAGTAGGATTCCCCAACGACCGCTTTACCAATATTGGTTTTGCACAAGGATACCTGGAAGGCGCTACGCCTGGTGGTTCTTTCTCCCGCTCGCGTTTGTTCGGTAGCTTCCTGAGTGGCAACTATACGTACAAGAACAAGTACCTGTTCGACGGTACCGTTCGCACCGATGGCTCTTCCCTATTTGGCACCGACAACAAGATGGCGACCTTCTGGTCACTGGGTGTTGGCTGGAATGTACACAAGGAAGCCAACTTCAAGAGCAAGATCATCAGTCAACTGAGGCTGCGTGGTAGTACCGGTATCACCGGCGCCGTCAACTTCGGTCAGCATATGGCTAAGACGCTCTTTAGCTACTACGCCAGTTGGTATTCCACGGGTGTGGGCGCTATTGTATCTAGTTACGGCAATCCTGCCCTCAAATGGCAGCAAACGCGTAACTACGATGCAGGCGTCGATCTGGGCCTCTTTAACGACCGGATCATGATCTCGCCCCGCTATTACCACAAGCTCACCACCGATTTGTTGTCTGATATCACCCTCGCGCCTTCTACCGGCTTTGGGTTTTACAAGGACAACCTGGGTGACATGCTCAATGAAGGTTTTGAGCTGAACCTGAAGGCGGTAATCGTGAAGCGGAAAGACTGGTTTGTAAACGTGTTCGCGAATATGGCGCGTAATACCAACAAGATCGTGCGTATCTCCAATGCGCTGAAAGCTTATAACGATAAGGTGGATGATGCGCAAAACAACAGTTTTGCATCGCAGCCCCTGGTACGCTACAACGAGGGCCAGTCGCTCAATACGATCTATGCCGTACGTTCGCTGGGTATCGACCCGGAGAATGGCCGCGAGGTATTTCTGAAGAAAGATGGCACGTATACCTATGACTGGGATGTGAAAGACATCGTTGCTGTGGGCGATAACACACCTTTCGCCGATGGCTTCTTTGGCGCTTCTGCGCAATACAAAGGATTCCAGGTACAGGTGCAATTCTACACCAGGTTTGGTGGAGAAGATTACAACCAGACGCTGGTTGACCGGGTAGAGAATGCAGATCCTCGCTACAACGTAGACCGCCGGGTACTGGCCGAGCGCTGGAAGCAACCAGGTGATATTGCCAAATACAAGGACATCTCCGATATTGGTTCCACACGGGTTTCTGATCGCTTTGTACAGCGAGACAATGTACTGGAGTTGCGCTCGGTGTACGCCTCATACGACTTCAACAAGTCGCTGGTAAAACGTTTGGGCATGAATATGCTGCGCGCTTCTTTCACGATGAACGATGTGTTCAGGTCCTCTTCGATGGCGATAGAAAGAGGTCTCGACTATCCATTTGCCCGTGCCTTCACACTCTCTCTTCAAACAAGCTTTTAATTACTTAGGTATGAAAAAATACTTATTCATCATAACACTTGCCGCGTTCTCCGGTTCCTGTAACAAATGGCTGGACGTAAAGCCGGAAGACGCGATTAGCAAGGAAGAGTTGTTTAAAACGGAATCCGGCTTCCTGGAAGCGATCAATGGCGTGTATACCGCTGCGGCAAACGAGCAACTGTACGGCGTAGAGCTTTCTGCCGGACTGCCGGATGCGCTGGCGCAAAGCTTCCACCTGGAGCCCAATGACCGGAATGGGTACTACCAGGCAGCCCAGTACAACTACCAGGATGGGCATGCGATGTCCCGTATTTCCAGCATCTGGGGCAAGACCTACAATGCCATCGCCAATTGTAATCTGATCCTGGAGAACATCAACAACAGTACGCCGATGCTGCCGGTGAACAAGGCACTCGTAGAAGGGGAAGCGCTGGCATTGCGGGCCTACCTGCATTTCGATATGTTACGTTTATTCGGCCCATCCTTTGCCACCGCACCTGCCGGCAAATCCATTCCTTACGTTACCTCCTACTCCAACAAGGTAACCCCTTTGTCGACGGTCACAGAAGCCCTGAACCTCATGGTGACGGACCTCATCAAGGCCAAGGAGATCCTGAAACGATACGACCCGATCCTTACCGAAGGGTATAAAGTAGGCTATCCCGGCGATACGGCTTCCAAAGAGCAGCAATCGCAGGTATTGTTCCAGCAGAACAGAAGGCACCGCTTGAATTACTACGCCGTTTGTGGTACGCTGGCCCGGGTTTACCTGTACCTCGATAAAAAGGCCGAAGCCCTGGCGAATGCACAGGAAGTGATCACAGCCGGCAAATTTCCCTGGACCAAAGCGGCAGATTTTATCCAATCGGATATAACGCTCAAAGACAGGATTCTTTATCCGGAGATCTTATTCGGCTGGTTTGCCGATCGGTACGAAAACTCCTACCTGTCGCGGTTTGAATCCGGCGCAGCGGGTTTGTTTATCGCCCTGGCTGCCGGCGACAACCTGTATGAAACAGGTGGTGTGGGTGGTGAGGACCTGCGCCTCAAACACTGGTTCACGATGGTCAAAGACAACTCCATCTCCCGGTACGAACTGGTGAAATACAAACGCGATAAGGAGACCAACCGGCATCCGCTGGTATTGCCGGCCATCCGCCTGAGCGAGATGTATTATATCGCGGCAGAAACGACCTGGGATACCGATCCTGCCAAAGCCCTTTCCTACCTGAATACCGTACGCAGGCAACGTGGTATCATCTCCGATATCAATACGGCCGATAAACAGGTATTCGTGAATGAACTGGTAAAGGAAGTACGGAAAGAAACCTATGCCGAAGGACAAATCTTCTACCTGTACAAGCGCCTCAACCGCGGTATCGTGCAGGAATCGGGCGCCGTGCTGACGCCATCCAATAAGGTGTTTGTACTGCCGCTGCCCAACGATGAATTAGAATACGGTCAACGCTAAAAGCTCCGAACATGAAACAAGTATTTGTCTTTTCTACGATATGTGCACTGGCACTGATTGCCTGCAAAAAGACGCCTGATTTCACGTACCAGGCGGCCAAACAAAATGTGTATTTCGACCTGAACCCGAAGGATAGCGTGGTGTTCACCTTTGCCTATGAGCCAACGCTGGCCAAAGACACGATCTATCTGCCTGTAAAGTTGAACGGCCTGCGGTCGAATGGTGCCCGTCAGTTCGGCATCACGGTGGTCGACAGCAATACCACGGCCAAAGCAGGGTTGCATTACGAGGCTTTCAAAAACTGGTACGACCTGCCGGCCGATACCGGCCTGTTTCGCCTGCCGGTGATCCTGCTCAACACCGATCCGTTGCTGGAACGTGAGTCCGTGAAACTCACGTTGCAACTGAGACCGGGTAACGGTATCGACACGGCGATGAATAAACTGATCAAAGTGAAGATCTTGCTCAGTAACAAACTGGAGAAGCCATCCTGGTGGGGTACCTGGCCATTGGGTGCGTATTCGCAAACCAAGCACCAGCTGTTTATGATCGCTACCGGTGTTACCTCGATGACCACCGAGGGACTTGATGCGCCACGCAACCTGTACCTCACGGGCAGGCTGACCGTAATGCTGGCCGATCCGCTGGCCTGGGTAAAGAACAACCCGGAAAAAGGGTATGTGGCCACGCAGAAGGCGGATGGTAATTACGATTTCTACCATCCCTCCAACCCTGCCAAAACGATCCTGGTGCGCAAGAACAATACGACGGGCCGGTTTTACTTCGTAGACGAAGCCGGGCTCGACATCAACTAACCAACCAACTTATTTCTCATGCGTAAGATATTCATCATGATAGTAGCTGCCGGCCTGTTGATCCTGGCAGGCTGTTACAAAGACAAAGGCAACTATGAGTATAGTGTGCCCGAAGCGCCGTTGGTCACCAACCTCGATACTGTTTACTCGGTATTTGTAGGGGATAGCCTGATTGTAAAGCCAACGGTGAATTACAGTCATCCGGAAGCGCTTCGCTACGATTGGAAGATCGCCGTGCCGGAGATCTTATCCGACCTGACGTTCAAAGGCCCTGCAATCCGTACCGTATTCGGTATTGGCGCCAATCGCTACAATGCGCGCCTGACGATCACCGACAGCAGCAATGGCATGAAGTATTTTTATACGTTCATTGTGAGTGGCAAGACCGATTTCTTCCAGGGTACGACCGTGCTGAGCGAAGACAAACGCGCTACCATCCTCTCTTTTATCAAGGCAGACGGTACGGTGGTTCCTAATATTTACGAAGCGGCCAATCCCGGCGAAAAGCTGGGCGACCATCCGCGTCAACTGATCGGCCTGCGCCACGACAACATTGCCCCCAAGCACATATCCAGCTATTGGGTGTTTACCGATGGTGGCAACAAGGGTGTGCAGATCAGCTCCAATACGATGAAGAAAAAGAAGGACCTCGCTGGCAACTTCTTTACACCACCCGCGACTATTACGCCTGGTGATCTCATCGGCACGTCGATGGAATCGTTGAATGGCGTGATCAGCGGAAAGCTCTACGCAGGTACTACGCAGACCTGGAACCTGAACCCGCTGTACAACATGTTTGGATTGCCGGCAGAAGGTGATTACAACCTGTTTGACCAGGCAGCGTTTAATTCGGTGATGCCCTATTTCCTGGGCTACGATAAGGTGCGTAAGCAGGTGGTAGCGTTTACCAATTTTGGTACACCGGCTTATATCGGTACCACTTATACAGCGGTGGGTGACACCTTCGATCTGCGTAAAGTGGGCCTCGACCTCTTGTACTTTACACAAGTCAACAATGGCAACTGCTTTGCGTTGGGCAAAGATGCTTCCGGAACGCTGAAGGAGATCAAGTTTGGCGCCGCTTTCATGGGCTTTATTCAATTGCGTGCCGAATACATCCGCACGTTTGCCCAGCCGGCGCTGATCAAACCTGACACCAAATGGGCTTTTGCACCAGCGGAGATCTTCTACTTCACCTCGGGTGACAAGATCTACCGCTACAACCCGCTGAACCAGGATATCCGTGCGCTGGTCACCGATTTTGGTGGCAAAGCAGTAACGATGCTCAAGTTTATCGATGGCGGCAATACCCTGCTGGCAGGCACGGCTGGCAGTTTATATCAACTCGATGTCAGCACCGGCAAATTTGGCGAGATCATCAAGAAACAAGACGGCATTCCAGGTAATACCATCGATGCCGTGATCCGTAACGACCGATAATAACTTATTAAACCACAATAATGATAACCAAGAGAAATTCCGTTTTCGCCCTGCTGCTGGCAGGCGCCGCTACCGCAATCGGCTGGCAACAGCCAACAGCTCCGGAGACCTTCACGGTCAATGGCAATGTCAGCGATTTCAAAGACAGCATTGTATTCCTGACCTATGGCACCTTCGATGATACGAAGATCGACAGTGCGAAGGTGCTTGATGGCAAATTTGTGTTCAAAGGGCTGGTGTCCGAACCCGTGCAGGGCATGTTGTTTTCCCGCAACTACCGCCTGCGCCTCGATCTCTTTGTAGATAAAGGAGCGGTGAATGTAGCCGGTACCATCGATGATATGAAAGTGACTGGGACCCCCGTGGTGAACGAGTACGAGGTATTCAACCGCCAGGTGATGGGCAACCGCAAATGGGTAAACGGTATCTTCCAGGAGGCGTACAATGCCAAGCAGGCGGGCGATACAACCCGTGCGCGACTGCTGGAAGCAGATGGCAACAAGTGGTATGCCTACGAGTACGATATCCGCAAGGCTTATATCCGCAATCACCCTTCCAGCCCCATTGCTGCGCGCGAATTGCTGATGTATGTAAATAACAAGACGCTGGCAGAATGCACCCCGATGTATGAAGCGCTGACGGCGGAGGTGAAGGCTTCGGCACAAGGTCAGGAGCTGACGAAACGCATGGCGTTGCTGAACACGATCGTTACCGGCAAACCTGCCCTGCCCTTTTCTCAGGCCAATGTAGACGGCAAAAAGATCAGTCTGGCCAATTACAAGGGCAAGTATGTATTGCTCGAATTCTGGGCTTCCTGGTGCGGTCCCTGCCGGGCAGAGAATCCCAACCTGCGCAAACAGGTAGAGATCTTCGGTGCGAAGGGTTTCAATGTACTGGGCATTTCGCTTGACAAAGCCAAGGCGCCCTGGGTACAGGCGATCGAAAAAGACGGCCTGACCTGGCCCCAGGTATCTGACCTGAAAGGCTGGAACAACGAGATCGCTGTATTGTATGGCGTCAAGGCCGTACCGGCGAACTTCCTCGTCGACCCTTCGGGCAAGATCATTGCGCAGGACCTGCGTGGTGAGGCACTCAATAAGAAACTGGCTGAGATCTTCAAATAGCCTTTAAGATAGTTTTTCCCCCTTCCCCGTTCAGGCCTACCAAAGCGATAGCTGCGGCGGGCCTTTTTGTTGGGGGGATGGACTGGCTTGCTGTTCTGAAGTGCGTAAATGCCCCATAAATAGCTTTGCTGGGGCTGCTGGCTCTTTGGTTGCGATCGGCTGTTTGGAGCGCTGACGGCCTCCTTGTTGACTTTAAAGCGGCCACTGCCTTCTGCATATCCCCCCGCAGTCAAGTGGTTGTAAAATAGGCTTCCTATGGGAATGGCGCGTTCACTGCGACACCGTCGCCCCAAAGCCGACCTGCTGGAAGCATCTGGCTGAGAGAAGCTTGCCAGCCTCCCACTAACTCCTTTATAGGTTAGGGATTACTAACGGATAAGTTCCTTCATGGAGAGATATTTATGTATGCCATGTGCACCGGGATTTTTAGCGTGTGCTGTGCGTGGAATGTCTGTGAAACCTGTAAATATTGAGTGTTCCACGGGGAACCACAATACAGGCGTGGTTTTCACGTTCAGGTGATTTTCTTTGATATACGTCAAAAAGGAGGGAAATAAGCGGAGTGCCTGACAATAAAAGTTATATAAACCCGTTTATAGCGCAACTTTCGCATAGCCGTCCTTTGTGGTTGAAGTGCGTGTGAAACACCCTACTATACACTCGAGCAGGCTTCTTCTTCACAAATTTTTTTTCATGATTTCTTACGACTGGAAACAAGCTTCCTACGGGGATAGGGGCGATTGTTGCGACCATTGTCTTGCTGGTAATCGTTTATCTGTGGTTCACCCTTTCGTCGGCACGCTTCCGATCTACCTGGATAGGTCGTATCTTGTGCAGGTATGTTGTTACTCACAGGCAATTTGGGAGCTGTAGTATGCCTTATACTGGCGGCCCTGCTATTGTTATCTGTTGCTTTTCATTTTGTCGTGCTCTATGTCTTGCACCAGGTATCGTCTGTCGATCAATGGATGAAGAATAGCAAGGCCACAACCCCTGTTTTGTATAGGCTATCGATCACAGCGCTTTTTGCCTTGAATACCGCACTGGTATTTTTATTCGCCTTTTTGGTGTTGGGTGACTAGTATCAGGCGTTATTGACCTGATCAGGTATTGGATTGGCTATGTTCTACCCGGGTGATGAACTGCGTATTGTTACCCTGGCGGGCAAGCGCCACTTCGTTGTAGCCCATTCCCTTGAGATCGTTAGACCATTGTATCTCTCCGTCGGACACACGGAGGCAGTAGATTCGCCCAAAGCAGCCGGCGAAAATCTTGTCACCGTCCATCAGTACACTGACATCGTTGCCGCGGGAGCCTCCAAAAGTGCCTTCTCTTAACTTGGTACGCCAAATTTCTTCTCCTGAATTGGCCCTAACGGCAGAAACGAAACCATTACAACCGATAATGAGTAAGTCTTTTTGCATATTGGGGTATTTTGATCCATTGGTCGATAGTGTGTGGGAATTATTACAGCATCGGCGCTACCAACCTCGCCGTCTTCTCAGTAAGTTCATAATACCAGGGGCGTGCTTCCCACCGTACCGGATCGATCTGCTCGGCTCCTTTCAGGTCTTCATAAAAGATGGTACGGAGTTCGCTGGCTATTTCCTGGTCGTATACGATGGCATTCACTTCAAAATTGAGGTCAAAGCTGCGGTAGTCCATATTCGCACTGCCCACGATGGCCACCTTGCTGTCGGTGACCATGGTCTTGGCGTGTACAAACCCCTTCTGGTAGCGATAGATCTCCACCCCTGCCTTCAGTAGTTCGGCATAATAGGATCGTGCAGCGGTATTGACGAATTTGGAGTCAGATACACCGGGCACCAGCAATTTTACCTTTAAGCCACTCAATGCAGAAACGATCAGGGCTTCCAGGATGCTTTCGCCGGGGATGAAGTACGGTGTGGTGATCAGAATCTCTTCCTGCGCCAGGTAGATGGCTTGCAGTAGGGAGAATAAAATGGTGGGCCGGTCAGAGTCCGGACCACTCGCTGCCATTTGCACCAGTTTATTGCCACGCGGCATAAACGGATGTTCTTTGGGAAACAGGTCGTTTGTGAGGGTGGCGGTTTCATTGGCGCAGAAATTCCAGTCGGCGAGGAACAAGTACTGCAGGTAATGCACGCCCGGACCTTCGATGCGCAAATGCGTATCCCGCCAGTACAGGTTTTTGTTCTTGCCGCCTGGTTTGATGCCCGAGCTTTTGGAGTCGGGCGTATTGATGTACCGGTCGCTCACATTAATGCCCCCCACAAACCCCACTACCCCATCGATAACAATGATCTTGCGGTGGTTGCGGTAATTGAGGCGGTTAGCCAGGGCGATGAAGATGATTTTGTGAAAAGCATAAGCCTTGGCACCTGCATCGCGCAGGCGACGCACCATTTTCTTTCGGATGGTCCGGCTGCCGAAATCATCGTAGATGAACCGCACGATCACCCCTTCCTGTGCTTTCCGGATCAGAATTTGCTCGATGGCGCGGCCAATCTCATCGTCTTCGTAGATGTAATATTCAATGTGAATATGGTGTTTGGCCTCTTCGAGGGCTTTTAGTACTTCGGGAAATTTTTGCTCCCCGTTCACAAGCAGTTTCACATTGTTGTTGGCGGTAAGCGGGCTGCTGCCATCTTTCAGCAGCAGGTGTGCGAGTTCTTTGTTGGCGGCGATCGCCGGGTTCTTGCGTTCTAAATTGTGCAAGGTATAATGAACGATCTCTGCATGGATCTGTTCATCGAGTTTGTTGTCTTTAACGATCTTCTTGTTGTATATTTTCCGCTTCCGGTAGTTGATACCAAACGAAAAGTAGATGAAGATACCAGCGATGGGCAGAAAGATAACCAGTAGCATGTAGGCAATGGTCTTGGTGGTACTGCGGGTGTCATAGATGACGCGCAGGCAAACCAATACGACCACAATAACGTAAATGATCTCGTAGACCAGTAACCATTTCTCTTGCATAGATCCGTGCTGCTGAATATGATGGGATGCTGTGAAGGTAGGGCAAAATTGGGGTTGCGCTCCGGCTTGTGGAGAGATCGACAATTTTTTCACGCATTATGTCGCCCGGTGATGGAGAATTTGCCGTCAAGCCAGCACGAACAGCCTGCCAGTCGCATTGGCCCCCTTCAATTGACGTATACACCGCCCAGGCAAGCGGGATAAGGGTTATAGCTTTGAACAATCAAAATTATAGCCATGAAAAAAACAAACATTCTTTACTGGGTTTTCAATGGTCTCTTCGGAGGCTTTATGTTGTTCTCTGCGATTCCAGATATCGCGAACGAAGCGGAAGCCGTACAGTTCATCAACGGTTTTCTGGGGTATCCGAAATACATTATCCCCTTCATTGGTGTGGCAAAAGTATTGGGCGTAATAGCCATCCTGGTGCCCGGTTTTCACCGTCTCAAGGAATGGGCCTATGCCGGCTTAGCCATCGATCTCGTAGGTGCTACCTACTCGTTAATGTCGGTGGGTATGAAAGAATGGGTCTACAACCTGATATTCCTAGCGTTTTTCGCAGTATCCTATTGGCTCTACGTAAAGAGAAAACGCCTGCAGGAGGAAGCCAAACTGGCGCCACGGCGAAATCAATATGTTTCTGGCGCGATGGCGTAAGGTGATTGCATAAAAACTCGTAAGGGCCTGGTGGTGTATACTGCCAGGCCCTTTTTAATGCGCTCAACTGCCAATCCACATTTTAGGATATCTCGTAGATATCCCGTAGATGTCTCGTAGATATCTCGTAGATGTCCCGTTTCTATATAGGTACGGAACATCTACGGGATATAGATGGTTTATTTACGAAACTTATACGTTATATCAGTATAACTGTTGGCCAGTTAATATGCCTGTAACAGCTCAGTGGTGGCCGGTTAACATTATTTATCATCTTTTAAAAACCAATAACAAATGGCAAAACTCAACGAAGAATTCTCGTTTACGGGTTCGATTGGTAAATTGTCTGTTTACCAGATGAAAGGAGTAGATAAGCCAGTCGTGCGACGCAAGGGTGGACCTTCAAAAAAGAAGGTGAGCGAGGGTGAAAATTTTGAAAATACACGGCGCCGAAATTCTGAATTTGGTGGGCGTGCTGCGGTAAGCGGCTGGATCATGCGGGCACTACATCATCATAAAAGGCTGGCTGATTATAACATTGCCGGTCCACTCAATGTATTGATGATGCCCATCCAAGAAATGGACATGTCAACGCATCGCGGACAACGACCGATCTTGTTATCAGCAAACCCGGAGATACTGAAAGGGTTTTCGCTCAACCGAGGCACCTCCTTTGATACGATCGTCAAGACTGCGTTGGAGTATCGTTTCGAAGGGAACAAAGCCTCCATCCTGATACCTGCCCTGGTTCCCGCCATTAATTTCTCCCCTTCTTCCCGGTATCCGTGGTTCAGGATCATCGTGGCGCTTGGCCTCGTTCCCGATCTTATTTTCATGAAAGGTGGTCTTCCCATCGACCCCGACTATGATTCATTCTCTGATCCCCAGTCTAAACGCTGGCGTTTTTCGTACGAACCTGCTCATCCTGATTATGAACGATTTTATGGGGCGCCCAATGAGGTAGGTACTTCCTGGTTTCCCGTCAAAAAGGGCATGCCTTCGGTCATGCTTGACGTAGACCTGGGTGGCGTGCCGCCGGCCAACGACCATACGCTGATACTTTCCGTGGGTATTCAATACGGCAACCAACTGGAAATCGATGTGATAGAGGAGGCGCCTTACGCGGGGGCAGCAAAGATACTTGCGGTAAGATAAATGGGAAGCAACGGCTGCCCAACAGCATAGTAGTCATTGATCGGATATAATAACAAAACAAAGCGCCCAAAGTCGTACAACTTTGGGCGCTGCTATTACGAAGCTGAAAACCTGTATAGGGTGGCAAAAGAGCCGCCAGTTCTTCAGCCGTTAAAATATATTGTAACCAAACGAAACATAGTACAGTCCGCCGATATAAGGATTACCGAGCGCGCTGTAGTAATACTTGTTCAACAGGTTGCTGCCGCCGAGTTTGATCAGGCTGCGGATCTTGGGCAGCTTGTAGCTGATCTGTCCGTCGAGGGTACCGAAAGAAGGTACTTCGCCGGCGGCGAATGTTCCTTCCCACTGTACCTTATCCTGCCAGCGGTAAGCAAAGTTGAAACCCCAGTTGCTTTTCGCGATGCTTTCGTTGCCGATACCGACGTTGAAGCGCACTTTGGGCGTATTGAAGAAGGTAATCAAATTGGCGGGCACGTCGCGCAGCTCATCACCCGATACATTGGCGCGCAGGTTGTATCCGCCCTGCAGACGGTATTCGGCACCGATACCCCAGCCAAGCGCTTTCACTTTATTGGGGGAATTCTCCGGATAAGAATAGTTTTCGGTAGTGAGCGGGTTGGCCACATTCACTACAGTGCCTACACTCGCACGGCCCACTGCCCGGCGACCTATGAAATTGTTGTATTCGCAGTAGTAGATATAAGCATCGATGAGCAGGTTCTTCGTGGGCAGGCCGCGATAGCCAAACTCATACGAGTTGGCTGTCTCGGGCTTCAGCTCGTTGAAGGGCGCTACTTGCAATAATCCTGGATTGGGACTGCCGGCAGCTACAGAAGCGCGGAAGGCGCCAATGCTCTCAGCTGTATACACCGGGTTGGTATCGAAGTGATACAGTGTCTGGAAGAACGGTAAACCGCCGATCAGTTTGGCGCCCGGTACGTTCAGGTTGATGTACTGGTCCTGGGTAGAAGGGAAACGATACGCTGTCTGGAACGACAAACGCAGGTTGTTGTCTTTTGCCACCTTTACCAGGGCAGTTACGCGTGGTGTAACGCGGCCTTTGAAATTTTCGTTCTTATCGTAGCGAACAGAGCCGGTCAGTTTCAGTACATCGTCGAACAGGCGTTTTTGCAGCTGTACATAACCGCCGTATTCGGTCACATCGATGGGCGACGCTGTATCCACGAAGATAGTGCCTTTGGAATTGAGGTGATAGATGCGATAATTAGCGCCTACCATCACTTCCATCACTTTTACATATTCGCTGAGGTTGAGCTGACCTTCGAAGTGATACAGGGCCGATTTATCGGCAAACCTGGCGCCACCACTGGCGGTCTTGTCGTTGATGTTGGTATTGATCGCCGTATTCAGGGCATTGTCGAATGCAGCGGTACCGGGCAACAGTCTGCCCGTTTCTGCTACGCCGCGTGCCGCACCATGTGCCTGTGGATCGCCGAGTGCCGGGAGGAAGGTGCCGGGAGTAGTACCGGGTATGATGCCTAACCTGCCAGCGCCATACGTACCGGTGTACTGCTGAAACCAGGTGAGGTTGGGCTTCCACAGGTTATTAACGGCGAGGGCTGCTGTTGTAGCCGTATACGAGTCGCCGGAGTTTTCCTGCGTGGTGTAGGCTTTTACAAACCAGTTCTTGCCTTTTACTTCCGCCTGGTACTGGCCCAGTTTAAAATTTTTCAGGGAGTACCGATCAGCCCCTGTGTACACGGTGGTGCCGGTACCCCAGTAGCCGATCAGGCTGGCGTCGACGTTGTTGTTGATCTTATAATACAAACCTGCGTTTACTTTCAGGCTGTACGCATCATAATCTACCAGGTCTCTTTCGTTGTAGCCGGTACGGCTTACCAGTTGCGCACCGTAAGTGGCTTTTTGCGCAGCGGTCGCATTCGGGCTGGTAGGTATGAGGAATGGCAATGCCTGTGCGTAGGGTTGCAGCGCAGGATTGGTGCCGAAGGCAATGGCGATTTGTTGAGGTGTAGCGCCAACCAGCAGGGCATTGTCCACTGCTGCCAGTACTGCTCCGCCGCCACCAGCAGCGAGCTGACCGCGGGCAACCTGTGCCAGTGCGTTCATACTGACGCTGGCTTCGTCGCCGTACACATTGATACCATCATAGTTGTTGTCGGTACTGCGATCACCTGGTTTGATGAAACTAAGCACATTATTGCGGTTGAGGTTGCGGGTGTCGCTGGCCTGCCAGTCCTGGCCCTTCACGAATTGTCCGCCGATTTTGAACGCGAACTTCTCGCTGATCTTTTTGCCCCAACGCATGGACCAGTCGTAATAAGGTGCGGCCGAACGGGCGTCGCTGTTGACGTGCATGATACCCTGTTTCACCTGGAAGCTAAGTCCCTGGTATTTGAAGGGATTTTTGCTCGTCATGAGCAGGGTGCCCGTCATACCACCTGACCCGTACAGTGCGGAAGATGCGCCCTGGAGCAACTCAACGTTGTCGATATCGAGTTCGGTGGGGCCGGTGATGATGCCAACCGAGAAATTAAGGGCTGGTGCCTGGTTATCCATACCGTCTACCAACTGGTTAAACCGCAGGTTGCCACTGCCATTGAAGCCGCGGGTACTGAGGGTGTTGAAGGTAAGACTGGAGGTGGTCATGTCGACGCCTTTGTAATTGGCAATGGCCTGGTAAAAGCTGGGTGCGCCGGCGGCCCGTACATTGGCGGCGCTCATACGTTCTACGGATACCGGAGATTCAAGAATTCGCTCTGCCACGCGACTGGCAGAAACGACCACTTCAAGGCCGAGAATGGGGGCCGGTGCCAGTTCAACTTCCACAGCATCGTTTGCGTTGGTCACGTTGATCTCCTGTGATTCGAATCCGATCGACGAGACGACGATGGTTAGTGGTGGACGTTGACTGGTAACGATCCTGAAGTGCCCTTTTTCGTCGCTGAAAGTACCCAAACTGGTACCTTTTACAGTGATCGAAACGGCGGGAACGACTTCTTTGTTAGAACTGTTCCGGATGGTTCCGGAGATGGTGTAGGTCTGGGGTTGAGCATGTGAGACGGTGGCAGCAAAAATTAGCAATAGTAGATTGATCGCAGCTGCCCGGTACTGGAATCGGTTTCTCATGATGGCAGTTTTTGTTTATACTTCTAATCTACGTATAGTATTTATCACCTAAAAATTTAATTTATAAACAAATAGGACTCCTGTGTTAATATTTCGGTCATCATTTTTTTCTGGCATTTGATAGGCTGCTCTATATTCGCGCCATGAATGCCTATCAATTTCCCGGTCAGACAAAGTTTTACAAAGGAAAAGTGCGGGACGTATACACGATTCAGGATAATTTACTGGTCATGGTGGCGTCTAATCGCATATCTGCATTTGATGTAATATTACCCCGACCCATACCCTATAAAGGTCAGGTGCTAAACCAGATCGCAGCATTTATGCTGGAAGCTACCCGTGATATATGCCCGAATTGGTTGATGGACGTTCCGGCACCCAATGTGTCGATTGGTCAGAAATGTGAGCCATTCAAGATCGAAATGGTGGTGCGTGGTAACCTGACTGGTCACGCGTGGCGTACGTATGCGGCCGGCAAACGTGAACTGTGTGGTGTGGCCCTGCCAGAAGGCATGAAAGAGAACGACTACTTCCCCACCCCCATCATTACGCCTTCTACCAAGGCTGAGGAGGGACATGATGAAGATATTTCAAAAGAAGAGATCATTGCCCAGGGACTGGCTTCTGCAGCGGATTGGGCCATTCTGGAACAATATGCCCTGGCCCTGTTCCAACGCGGAAAGGACATTGCGGCGAAGCAAGGTTTGATCCTGGTCGACACGAAGTATGAATTCGGTACCTACAATGGTGCCGTATACCTGATGGATGAAATACACACCCCCGATTCGTCCCGTTATTTCTATGCCGATGGTTTTGAAGCACGGCAGGCAGCGGGTGAAAGGCAGCTGCAATTGAGCAAAGAGTTTGTGCGTGAGTGGCTGATCGCCAACAATTTCATGGGTAAGGAAGGACAGACCGTACCGGAAATGGGCGACGAGTGGATCAATACGATCAGCGGCCGCTACATCGAACTGTATGAGAAGGTAATCGGTAAGAAATTTATACCGGAAGCACTGTCTGATGAAGAGGTTTACAACCGTGTGGTGGCGGCGCTGGAAAAGTTTTAACGGAAGGAATCTTTGATACTTGACCGGCCTTTGCGTTGCAAGGGCCGGTTTTGTTTTTGGGCCGTATGATGTTCCCCTTCTTTCTTTCGTATCAGTAAACTGCCTTACACTTGGTCTATCCGGCTTTAAAGCCGATCCTATCCCGCTGATCCCATTTTCTTTCCGCGGCTTTTTCATCCAGCAGGTTTTCCATGGCATCATAGATATGGCTAAGCTGCGTATCATGCTCTCCCAGCCGCTCCCTGATCTGTTTGATCTGTTCACGGATATCACTTTGCTGCAGCAACGTTTTCCTGATCTCCACAAATACCCGCATAATGGCAATGTTCATCGTGATCGCTTTGTCGGAATTGAGCACGGAGCTAAGCATGGCTACGCCCTGTTCAGTGAAGGCATAAGGGAGGTACTTAAGATGTTTTCCCTTGCCACTTTCTAAGGTCACAAATTGTGACCTTAAAAGTCGTTCGTTCTGATGCCCCGAGATTTGTGTCTGTATAGTGTCCCATTCTTCCCTGGTTAGCTGAAACATGAAATCTGTAGGAAACCGTTTGCTATTCCTTTTTACTGCCTGGTTCAATGTTCTTGTTTCAACTTCGTAAAGTTCAGAAAGGTCGATGTCCAGCATCACCCGCTCCCCTTTTACCGTGTAAATCCTGTTTTGGATACTTTGAATGATCTCCATTTTGCTAATAATTAATTGATTTATAGATTAAAATGTATACAATTGTGTTCTAAGATCACAGTTTGTGATCTTATAGATATTTATAATATGTCTCGTTATGCTGCTCGTTGGGGGATACGTTCAAGATCACAATTTGTGACCTTGAACGAATTTGAGTATGCACAGTTCTTTTCATAAACCACATTCCATATACGATCCTGGTTGTTTTTCCGACTTGTTGCAGCTTACTTTTTTATCGACCGATTATCGGTCGCAGAGCGTCAACCAATGCATCAAATCTTACCCTTCATGCGCGATTGTTGCTACATGAGTCGTTGGGTATTTTACCTTTGGGCTCCAATAATGCAGATGAAAAAGATTCTTGTCATTGGGGGTACAGGCATGATTGGCCAGCCCGTAACCAGGGCGCTGATCGACGCCGGGTTTACCGTCAGCCTGCTGGCGCGTGATCCCCAGAAGGCCGAAGCGCTATTTCCGGATGTGCATATCATCCAAGGAGACGTGTTTGATCCGCTCAGCCTGATGTTGGCTTTTGAGGGACAGGATGCCGTTTACATCAGTTTGAGTCCGCCACGTACCGCGCGACCGTACCACCGCATGCCGGAACGGGAAGGCATCGACAACATCATTGCCGCAGCACAGCGTACCGGCATCAAGCGGATCGCCCTGCTATCGTCGCTGGTGCAACAATACAACGGCACCAACGGCTTTCGCTGGTGGATATTCGATATCAAGCTGGCAGCCGTGCAAAAGATCCGGCAATCGGGCATCCCCTACACTATCTTTTACCCGTCTACGTTTATGGAAAGTTTCGATCAGCTCTTGCTGGTAGGTCGTCATGTTTTGCTGGCTGGCCATTCGCAGGCCCCTATGTATTTTATTGCTGCCGACGACTATGCCCGGCAGGTAGCCCGCTCCTTTCAGATACAGCAGGCAGGCAACCACGAGTATGCCATCCAGGGACCTGCAGCAGCTACCTGGCAACAAGGCGCCGCCGACTTTATCCAACATTATCCGCATAAACGGCTTCGCACGCTGACGATGCCCCTCGGTATGTTCAAACTGATGGGCCGGCTGATCCCCCTCGTCGACTATGGCGCTAAAATCTCCGAAGCACTGAATAAATATCCTGAGCGTTTTGACAGCACTGCCACCTGGAACGAGCTGGGCAAACCGGTGACCACCATTGCTGCTTATGCAGCGGGCCTGAAGAAAAGCTGCAAGGCATAGACGCCCCAAGGAAATATATGGAGGGCATGAGGCCGCGCGGCATCGCGGCCAGGGCGCCTTCCAGGGGCACGAAATTTTAAGCAATACAAATTGATATTGATTGCCGGGTCGTAGTTGTGTATATTTATACTTCGGTATAAACCTTTAAACTACAGGCATGAAGAAGTTTGTATTCAATTTTTTGCTCATGGCGTTACCTGCTATCGCATTCAGCCAGGAATATTATTTACTTGTCGGTACCTATACCTCCGGTAAAAGTGAAGGCATTTATGTGTACAAATTCAATGCGGCGTCGGGCGATGCGGCACTGGTCAATAAGGCCCCGGCCAGCAATCCGAGTTACCTCGCCGTGTCGAAGAACAATAAATTCGTGTACTCGGTTTTTGAAGATGGTGATGACAAAGGCAGCGTGGCTGCTTTCGAGTTCAATAAAAAAGATGGTTCGCTGAAATTCCTCAACAAGCAAACCAGCGGCGGCGATCACCCTTGTTATGTATCTATCGATGGATCTGGCAAATGGGTATCAGTGGCCAATTACAGTGGGGGGAATTTTTCCCTGCTGGGTGTCAGCCCCGATGGCTACCTGCGGGCTGCCGAAAGAACGATCAACCATTCCGGCAGAGGTCCCGACAAAGAAAGGCAGGACAAGCCCCATGTGCATTCTACCGTATTTGATCCGGGAAATGACCACTTGCTGGTACAGGATCTGGGTACCGATAAGATCATGGTGTACGATTTCGATAATAAAAAGGGAGAGCTGAAGGCCGCCAAGATCCCTTCCTATTCGGCCGTTGGTGGCTCTGGACCCCGTCACATCGATTTTACGCCCAACGGCAAGTTTCTATACCTGATGGAAGAAATGAGCGGCCATGTATCGGCTTATAGCTATAGCAACGGCAAGTTGCAGTTCATCGAGCGGATATCGGCCGTGAAAGAGGGCTATAAAGGGCCTGTGGGTAGTGCTGATATTCATGTATCACCCGACGGTAAGTTCCTTTATGCTTCCAACCGGGGCGATGAAAACGATATCGCCATCTTTGCCATCGATAAATCGACCGGCAAGCTGACGTTGAAAGGTCATCAACCTGTACTGGGTAAAACGCCCCGCAATTTCAGCATCGACCCCACCGGACAGTTCTTGCTGTCGGCCAACCAGAACAGCAACGATATTGTGGTGTTTACGCGGGACAAGGAAACCGGTCTGCTGACTGATACCGGCAAGAAGATAGAAGTCGACAAACCGGTTTGTCTGAAGTGGATACCGGTGAAATGATCTACTCATCATTAAGGAATAAACAAGAGGCTGTCTCCCGTGCAGTGAACCCCAAAAGTTGGACACAGTTAAAAAATTAAGTATTACAGTGATGAGCTCGATATTTTATCGGGCTCATTCCTTTTAGATTGAGTTTGATTCTGT
>NZ_JARKMX010000005.1 GCF_029360705.1 Paraflavitalea pollutisoli
TCCGGATAGTTTAGGACTTTAGCTTGCTTAGCAGCCTTGTCCACCTCTTGATGCCTTGTATACAGTTTCTGTTCGTCGGACCGGGACTTTGCCGCAGGCTTCCTCCAGATTCCACCTCGCGGTGGACACCCTTGCCATTGGCTAACGGTTCCCACTATCAAGGCCCGTAGAGGACTCCCACCTCCAAGTTTAAGATCATGCTGGGCACACTAATAAAAAAGCGTGCAGGGCAATTCCTTGCACGCTTTTTTTATGTAGAAGGCCGATTCAAGTATTGATTAGCACTTTATCTATCTTTCCAACTGTGTCCTTGACAGCTCAAGGTCTTCCTGCCTTTCCCACCGTATGGCAGGACTGCCAGAAGGTCCGCGCAGTTACCTCGCTGCTTAGATGCCTTGTCTCCTCGATGCCTTAGCATCCTCGCCGCCGTATAGCTGGACTGCCTCAGTGCCCCCTCAGCTGCCTAGATGTCTTGTTGCCTCGATGCCTTACTCCCTCGATGCCTTGTTCCCTAAATGCCTTTAGAAGAATCTTTTAATAATCCGCAGCTGATGGGTACGCTGCCCCGTGTCAGTGTTGATGATGCCGGCATTGTCGATCTTATCGATCCTGACCTTGCCCGAAGCATGAATGATCTCCGACTCGCTCAACAGAATGCCCACATGTGTTATCCGTCCTTCAGCATTGTCGAAGAAGGCCAGATCGCCGCCATGAACTTCCTGCAAAAAGCCGATATTTTCACCTTGTGTGGCCTGCAGGTACGCATCCCGTAGCAGGGGAATATTAAAGAACCGGAATACCAACTGACAAAATCCACTGCAATCGATCCCGAATACCGAACGGCCACCCCACAGGTAAGGCGTATTCAGCAATCGTACCGCACGCGCCTGCACCGCTTCCGGTGTTGGCTGGGTATTGGCAGCATTCCAGGCACTACCGGTCGTGTATTGCAGCTTATAAGGTCCCGCCTGCACCACTTCCTGTGCAGGTGCCAGAATGGGCGTTCCCATCGGCACCCAGGCCGTCGTTCCATTGATCAGCACCTTGTCTGTCCAATCGCCTACCAGCATGGAAGGGGCAACCACCCCAGGCCATTGTTCGAGGATCACTACCTGGCTTCGCTGGCACCAACCTTCATAACCGTCATGACTGCCACGCAGCTTGACAAAATATTCCGCCTCGTCCAGCAGCTCGCCGCCTTCACCCAACAAAAGCTGGCTGATCATCTCACTTTTATGACTCGATTCTGCCCGCATGGGACTTACCGGTACACAGCATACGACAAATGGCATAATCAGTTATTATTTAAGAACAAAGAAAGAAAAAGGGAAACGATTTGTGAAAAATATTCGTTCTTGCATCCATAGAATAGAAAAGAGCTAAATTACCCTGAGTGAAACCTGATCAGCATGAACATATGACCGACATGGAGTTATTGGATCGCTTCAAGATCGATCGCAATAACCAATGGCTCGGAATACTACTGAAGAGATATACACTTCTGCTGCTCGGTATCTGCATGAAATACCTCAAAAACGAAGAAGAAGCCAAAGATGCCGTGCAACAGGTCTTTGTAAAAGTACTTACAGACCCCACCACCGCCAACATCCAAACCTTTCGTCCCTGGGTAGGCACTGTCGCCCGAAACCATTGCCTCATGAAGCTGCGGGCAAAACCCAACCGGATCGTCGAGATACAAGAAAAAATGATCCACACACGCGGCGAAGAATCGGAAGAAAGACTGGCACACCTGGAAAAAGACCGGAAACTGGAATTAATGGAAGAAAGCATGCGGGAACTCAGCAAGGAGCAGGAACAGTGCTTAACTTTGTTTTACCTGGAGAAACGGTCGTACCAGGAGATCACCGACCAAACCGGATATTCCATTCAGCAGGTTAAGAGTTATATTCAGAACGGCAAACGAAACCTGAAGATCGCGATCGACAAAAAAATCAATGCCTCCTGATACCATGCTACCGGCCATCAAATCAACATGAACCACGATTTATTAAACATATTATCGAACAGCAACAAGGACATCGACAACCAGAAGTTGATGGACTACCTCGCGGGCAAACTGTCCGAAGCGGAAAAGCACGAGGTAGAACGCTGGATGGCAGATAACGACTTTGCCGATGAGGCCATGGAAGGACTGGAGCAGTTCTCTAATAAGAAAGACCTCACCGGTTATGTGGATCAACTGAACAAGGAGCTGAACCAATACATCCAACAAAAGAAGCAACGGCGCGAAAAGCGCAGGATCCCGGAGCAACCCTGGACCTACCTGGCCATATTCCTCGTGCTGGCCCTGATCGTACTGGCCTGGTTCATCATCAAAAAACTACAACACGGATAAGCGCCTAGTAGGTGATCTTATCCGGCTTGGCAACCCATTCTGCAAATACCTGAACAGCCCCCGGCCGCCCGAGGTTGACCAAGGGTATTTTTCGATCACCCACTGGCGCAGCAATCTCCTCATAGATGAAAGAATCATCGAACCCGGCCGCGGAAGCATCCGTTCTCGTGCCGGCAAAAAACACCTTGTCGGGCCTGGCCCAATAAATGGCTCCCATACACATCGGACAAGGTTCACAGGAAGTATACAACTCACACCCCGTCAGTTGGTGCGTATGCAATTGTAGACAGGCATCCCGGATGGCCACCACCTCGGCATGCGCCGTAGGATCATTGCTCGATGTCACCGAATTACACCCCTGTCCTACGATCTCATCACCTTTCACGATCACACAACCGAAAGGGCCACCCTTGCCGGCGTTCATACCCTGGCGGGCCAGATCGATAGCCGCCTGCATAAAATGCTGTTCCCGTTCCGTCATAACACTTTATTTTAACCGCTAAATTACAAAATACCTGAAGGCCGGCTGGCCCCAATAATTGTTTACATTGTTATACCATAATTGCATAAAATGAAGAAACTGTTGTTGTTTTCGCTCTGTTCCGCATTTGGCCTCCTTGGCTTCGCACAAAAGCTAAGCTATGTGGTCGCTTTCCCCAATATCGTTCACCACGAAGCAAAGATCACGGTGGTTGCCTCCGATATCCCCCAACGCACGGCCCTGTTCCGGATGAGCCGCTCCTCCCCGGGCCGATATGCTACCCACGAATTTGGCAAAAATGTGTACGACGTAAAGGCATTTGACCGCGCCGGCAAATCGCTTGTCGTCAATCGTACAGAGGGAGACGTGTATGAGATTCGCAACGACGGGTATGTGAAACTGGAATATACCCTGTATGCCAATCATCCTGACGGCACTTATGCCGGCATCGATGAAACCAATATCCACTTCAATATGCCAGCCGTATTTATGTGGGTAAAAGGCATGGAGGAAGCGCCGATCGATATCAACTTCCAGCTGCCGGAAGGAAAAAAGTGGACCATTGCCACCCAATTAAAACCTGTGCAAGGCAATCCTACCCTTTTTACCGCTCCCGGGCTGCAGTATTTTATGGACAGCCCCACCAAGATCGGCGAGCTGATCTGGAAGACCTGGACCCTCAAAAACCCCGATGGAAAATCATACCAGTTCAGACTGGCCATGGAAGCGAAAGCCAGCGAAGCGCTTGCCGACAGCTTCGCCCGGAAAGTACATACCATCACAGAAGAAGCCCAGGCGGTGTTTGGCGAAGTGCCTGCCTACGATTACGGCACCTACACCTTTATCGCCAGTATCAATCCTTATGTAAAAGGAGATGGTATGGAGCACCGTAACTCGACCATGATTGCCCTGCCAACCCAATTCGATGGCAACAATTACCTGCTCGATGTATTCTCCCACGAATTCTTCCATTGCTGGAATGTAGAGCGCATCCGCCCGAAAACGCTGGAACCCTTCAATTTCGAAAAGAGCAATATGAGCAATGAGCTCTGGTGCGCCGAAGGCTTTACGCAGTACTACGGCGACCTGCTCATGACCCGGGGCAAATTCCAGACAGTAGACGAATACATGCCCTCCCTGGCCGGCCTCATCAATACCAAAGAAAATACTGCCGGCGCCAAAAGGTTTTCGCCTGCCGAAGTAAGTCGTCATGCCGTCTTTGTGGACGCCGGCGTAGCTATTGACAAGAGCAACTATGTCAATATGTATACTTCGTATTACCCTTATGGCGGTGCCATTGCCCTCGCACTCGACCTGGAATTACGTACACGCTATAAAGGCCTGACCCTCGACAGTTATATGACCACACTCTGGAAAAAGTTTGGCAAACCAGAGAAGGCCTATACCATTCCCGGGCTTGAAGCTGCCCTGGTTGAACTTACCGGCGACAAATCATTTGCGACCAGCTTTTTCAGCAAATACATTACCGGCCACGAATCTTTCAATTATGCCCCCCTTGTAGAAAAAGCAGGACTGGTACTCAAAAGAGCCAATGAGCAAAAGGCATGGATGGGTTCGGTTCAATACCGGGAAGGCAATAACCTGACCATTGCCAGCAATACGGTTATCGGCACCCCGCTGTACATGGCAGGCCTCGATGTAGATGACCAACTCATCAGTCTCGATGGCAAACCCGTCAAAAAGCAAAGCGACCTGGAACCAATCCTCAAAGAACACAAACCAGGTGACAACATCGTCGTTGAATATCAGCACAGGGGTAATACCAAAACCGCCACGATCATACTGGCCGGCAACCCGCAATACAGCCTGGTGACTTTTGAGCAGGAAGGAAAAACGCCTACTGCCGACATGCTCGCTTTCAGGAACAGTTGGTTTGGCAACAAAGCCAAGTAGTGAACCGGGCCAACGCAGCTTTCCGCAAGCCAGCCATGCCAGACACAATACAAAATACTCAACCCATAGCCAGGAAATAAAGCCTGGCCAACAGTAAAAGGGCCTTGCCGGTATTCACCAGCAAGGCCCTTTAAATGATAGGTTATTGATGTAGCTTATTGATACTGAATATACATCGGCCTTGGCTTCAGGCTCAGCACCTCTTCAGGTGTCATGATGCGGCTGCCGGGCTCACGGAAATCGTTCTTATAAAACAGCTTAAAGCCGGTGTACTGAACCGGTTCGCGATGGATGAAAGACCGGTACGTACTGATCTTCCGGGCCTTCGCTCCCCAACCGTCCATATCCATCACGATCTGCACTTCTGGTTGCAGCTTAATATTCTTATAGTTAGTAACCATCGCTTGCGTAAAGCGGTGTACCACCAGGATCTTGGGAGGCAGGTTGTTTTCTTTCACGATCTTGGCCAGGTAGTTGGACACGTAATTGATATCGGCAGCATCGAAGCTTCCGATCACCGAACCAGGCCTGGCGCCAGTTTTCATAGAGAACTCCGGATCGACACCGAAGTGAACATGCGGCATTTTGAAGTACTTTTCAAATTGCGGCACCTCTTCCTGAACAGAACCTGTACCTACCTGTATATCGATGAAAACCAAAGCATTGATCTTCGCCGCCATGGCGATTACCTTGTCGAGCTCTTTGAACGGCATACGCAGGCGGTATTTACCACCGGCACCGGGGCTACCCTGAGCAGTGACTGCGATATAATGCAGTGCGGGCACTACTTCTACCGCCGTATCGGCTGCCTGCCAGCGTTTTACCTCTCCTTGCAGCTTTTCCAGCATCTGCTGTTCGGGCAGTTCGCCAAGGATGCCCATCTTCGTAGAATACAGGTTGCCATAATAGGCCAATACCCGCTTCATAGGTAGTATGGCGCCCGGTAACGGGTAGTCACCTTTTACAGGCCATTTGCCGGTAGAGTCGCCGTTGACCATCAATCGGGTACTTTCATTGTACCAGGCGGTATCCAGGAATGCCGTAGGAGCCACTACTGGCGCAGGTTCTGTCGCCTGCGTTTTTTTGTCCGTAGTATCAGCCGACTTGACGGCGGCCATAGCTTCAGCAGAAGTCGATTGACAATTACTCAATAAAGAGATACACATAGTCGCTGTAACACACAGCGAGGAGGCCTGATACCAGGTCTTTTTGTTCATAGTGAATGATGTTTAAACAGAGCGTAGCCTACTACGGCAACTCGGGTTTCGTTCAAAGAGGTTTGCAAATATAGGTAACACTAAAAACGTACCATTAATAAAAAAAGTATGTATCAAAAAGAAGGTTTTCGGATAAGGTGTACGTTGGTAACGGTTTGCTAAAACACGCTGGGCAAGGCACCCCAAATTTAATCCCGGATTCAATACCCGCCCAGGGAATAGCTGTAACTTTAGGTACACAAACATCATCGTTCTTTAAAACATCTCGCCATGGGTACGCTTCAACAGATCCACAACTGGAGCCTGATGCATCACCCCCGCTGGCTGGTAGTGCCCCGGGTAGCATTAGGTCTCTGCCTCTTTATCAAAGGCATTTCCTTCATGGTCAATTCCGTTCAGGCTCACCAATTATTGTACAACACCGCCTTTGCAGCCTCCGCCGACGGAATCATCATTGGCATCACCTGGGCCCACTTGCTGGGAGGCTTCCTGATCATCATCGGCCTGCTCACACGCTGGGCCATCCTGCTGCAAATGCCGATCCTGCTGGCAGCCATCATGATCATGGCCAACCAGTACGGCCTCTTCGCCTCAGGCGCAGCCTTACCACTGACGGTCATCATTTTTTTGTTGCTGGTATTCTTCCTCGTAGAAGGAGGAGGACCTCTTTCGCTCGATAATTACTTCCGGCTCAACCCCAAATGAGAAAGGCCTTACGGCTTATGCTCCATTGTAAACAACGCCCGAAGTAGGCGTTTCATGCAGCTCCAGGTGGTCCATAGCGGGCAACAGGGGCTTCAGCCTGTTCCATATCCATACCGCAATGAGCTCACAGGTAGGGTTCTCCAGACCGGGCACATTGTTCATGCACTTATGGTCCAGCTCAGCCACTACCGGCTTTACCAGCCCTTTCAATACCGCAAAATCCATGACCCAGCCCAACTGGGGGTCGGGTTGCCCCTTGATCCAGATACGCAAACGGTAAGTATGCCCGTGCATTTCCTTGCACTTATGGCCATCCGGAACATTGGGCAGAAAATGAGCCGAATCGAATGTAAATTCCTTATAGATCAGCATAGCACTCCTTGTGAGGGCACAAAGGTACGGGCTATTGCACAAAAAAAGTGGAGTTGAGAACAACTCCACTGTCTTCACTTGGCGTATGATCTAATGGAAAATCATTTATGCAGGGTGATCCTGGGCAGGTCCGTTTCCCGGCCACGACTGATTTTTACCCCTGTAATGGTGGTGTCCTGGTAGCCGTTGGAGGCATTGATGAAGACATTATAGGTGCCTTCCTGCAGACCTCTTACTTTGAACTCCCCATTCCGCCAGGGTATAGCATAACCTGTATCCTGGGCATTGTAAACACTTACTACCGGAACAGCCTCTTTGGGTAATACCTGGCCCTCCAGGCTACCGGTCGCTTTCACGGTGAATATTTTAATGATCGGTAACAACAGGAATTTGCCCCGCACGGTAATGATCGATCTGGATATATCGAAATCCAACCAGAGGCGATTGCGGCCTGGTCTCCATTCGTCCCAGTCCTTGCTCTTCAACTTAAGCACGATAGTCGCCTGGGCACCGGGAAACAGGTCCAGGGGGTAAGTGACACTGTCTTTGACGAGGGAGTTGTTGCTACCCAGTACAATTTTGATCTTTCGGATATTCCCCTTCGGTATAATGCCACTGGCCAGCAAGGTGTCGACCCCGTTGCGCAGGCCCAGCAGATCGTACACGCCGGGCGCAATGTTGAGGTTATCCCAGATCACACAACGATCTTCATGATCATCATCACCGTGACCACGGCCACGATCATCGTCATCATCGTCATCCTGTTTGTTCTTATCGCAGGTATCGGTCAATACCTGAACGCTTTTGATGTCGATCAGTACTTTGTCGAATAATGCAGGATCATCGGTGAGATACAACTGAACCTCTTGCTTACCGTCGGGTAGTGGTTCATCTTGAGAAGAGGCATCTTTTTTACAGGCATGGAGAACAAAAGCAATGGCAAGCACCATTGAGCCTAAGCCCAATAGCTTTCCTTTTGTGGTCATATTAGTAGTGTTTTAAAGAGGTAAAAGAAACCCTTACACAGCAGGTATTACAAGTTCTATGCCTAGGCGTTGAAAAGTGGATAAAAAATGGCGACACCATTGCAAATGGGTTGGTTTTAACAATTTGGCTGAAGGAGTCCATCACCCTGGTACCCCATCTCCCATGGATACACACTACAGGATACAACATAAAAAAAGGCCCTGTAGTCCCATCTGTCTCCATCACAATTACGTATATAATTAACTTCCCGCCAAGCACCCTCTGCTATGAATTTTCCTCTTTTACTAGGCCCGGTGCAAAAAACTCCAAATTAAAATAGTCCACTATTTTGGTAGACTTAATAGTTATTCCTATACTTGCACTCAGAACAGACATTCATGCAATCACAGAACTCAATAGCACGATGTAGTTGATGATTCCTAACAGGAATACGCACCTATTTGTTCATCTAAAAAGATACACATGAAACCTGCATCGGCTTACAGTTGGCTCATCGCTGTACCAGCCTTCATCACGAGCCCTTCGGCCATCTATCCATCCAGGCCGGTAAAGATTGAAGGGAATATCGTTCATAACCTAAACGGTAAACAGGTCGAGAATGCCTATGTCTACATCGTGTCGGGAGAAGAAGAGGCCCTGAGCGGCAAAGATGGCATATTCACCATATCCACCTGGCAGCAATTGCCGGTAACCCTGGTAGTAGAACATCCTAAATACAAATCCAAGCAGATCAGCATTAAAGACCCTGCCCAAAAAACTACGATCAGGCTGGATCTTAAATAATAGCAAGTACCCATCATTCAACGTTGCTCACTATGAAGCTTAACATACTGGCCTTTGCAGTACCGCTTTTCGTTTCCTTTATGATATTGGAGTATGTTGTTGCCAGGCGAAAAAGATTGCCCTATTTCAACCTGCACAACTCCATAACCAATGTCGCCGTGGGCATAGCAGAACGCCTGATGGATGTATGGGTTGTAGGCTTGTTCTATTTTGTGTACGACTACCTGCAAAAGAACTATGGCTTGTTTGACATTAAACCGAACCTGCTGCTTTGGCTATTACTGCTGCTGTGTACCGACTTCATGTGGTACTGGTACCATCGCCTGGCACATGAGATCAATATATTCTGGGCAGCGCACATCGTGCACCACCAGAGTGAGGACTTTAACTATACCGTATCGGCAAGAATAACCGTGCTGCAGGCTTTCCTACGAACCGGATTCTGGGCCATACTGCCCGTGCTGGGTTTTCCGGCTTCGATGATCACCAGCATTTTACTGGTACACGGATTATACCCGTTTTTTATCCATACCCGGCTCATTGGCAAATTGGGCATACTGGAGTACATACTAGTAACCCCTTCCCATCACCGGGTACACCATGCCAGCAATGAACAATACCTCGACAAGAACTATGGCGATGTATTTATTATCTGGGACAAGCTCTTTGGCACTTTTCAAAAAGAAGAAGAGGATGTAGCCATCAAATATGGATTGACGCATCCCTTGAAAAGCTATAGCTTCCTGTGGCAGCACTTTCACTTCATCGCGGAACTGACCTATGCAGTCAGACGTACACCCGGTACCTGGAACAAAGTGAAGCTGCTCTTCAGCAAGCCGGAACAGGTAGATCCTGCGGTACGGGAAATAGCAGAAGAAAGATTCAGGATCAAACAGAACGACGCCGCCTTCGACGCCCCGCTCAACCGGTACGTTGTATGGCAGATCGGGCTCACCATGGGACTACTGTTCATCTTTATCCTGTTTGAGCATTATTTACCGCTCTCGCAACAGGTACTGATCTCACTGGCTATATTGCTGACGCTGATCAACTGTGGAGCCATCATGGAACAGAAACAATGGGTCTACTACCTGGAATTCTTACGGCTATTAACGCTGACAATAGGTTTCATACTGGCTTACCCAGCTATTTGGCTCAACATCATACTGCTTTTTGTAGCCATCCTGCTGATAGCCTATTTCGATACCATCCGAGTGTATTACCTGGAGTGGGTATATGACCGGCACAGAAGATCTTAACATAAACACGAGTTACGTGGCCGAGGGGAGAGGCGAAGGTTGGCAAGACCTTCTACGGTGGTTCGACTCCACCCGTAACTGCATTGCATCGGTTCAACTTTCATACCTGAACCTCCGGGTGATGTGTCTACATCGCCTTCAAATTATTAGCCGACGGCATGCCCCGGCGGGTCGCAAGACCAAACCTTCTTTTTCGTATGGCAAGCAATCGTTGATGAACGGGCGGTGTTTCTACACTGCCTTTTTTTATTCTCCAAACGGTAATGGCATAGTGCCTGATGTTACACCAGCCGGTATCTCTGTATGCTCCCATTGCCACACAAAAACACCACACAAGAAGACGCCTGGATAATAGCTATCCTTAGTTAGCCAAGATCAACTCTGGTCGCTTGATGAACTGGCGATTGTACTTAAACTTGACATTCGTATTGAATTCGAACCGCCACCGGTCGCCGAAGTAATTCTGTCGGGGAAAGAAAAAGGCCTTGAACTCCAGGGTACCGAAAATAAGACTCTCATTACGGCTACGCAAGCCACCGCCAATACTACTATACAGATCACTTTTCTTCAACTCCTGTTTTTCCGGAGTCAGCAACGTCAGGTTGCCGAAGATGAAAGGAGCAAAACGAAAGTTCAGGAACATCCAGGGGCTGAAAAACACCGACTCTCCTTTGAGCGTACTGCGGATCTCCCCATATACCCGTTTATTGTTGCGCAGCTCTGGCAGACCGAAAGGACTTTCCAGGAATAAGGGCTCATTCAATTCCTTATTCGCCTGCAAGGTAAAACCGGCACTAATGAAGGTGCGCTGCTTCCAGTTTTTACTCAGCGTCTTAAGATTGGAGAAATAGTCCAGGTTAAAAAGCACGTCCACATCCTCGATCACTTTTTTATTGAAGTAACCACCCACCCGCGCAGTATAGTTGAAATAATGCTCCTTCTCGGTAAAGAAGAAACGCTGAAAATCAATGCCTGCATAGGGCCGGTCGCGCCCCTGCGTTTGCGTATACCCAGCCGTAAACGACAAATCCATACCTTCGGGCACATCCTCATTACGCCCAAAACCGTAAACATACCTTACTTTATAAAAGTCCTGGCGGAAGATCGACAGCGCAGCCAGCGCGGCCGTCCGGTCGATATAATCATAATAATACTCCTGAGAAAACACATCCGGTACTTGCTGGAATTGCTTACGGAAAAACCGCATGCTTAATAAGGTCCGCAAACGGTCGTTTTCGTTTTGCACATTACCCACTTTATAGGCGCCCGTATTCCAGCCTATCCAGGTATCGTAATTATAATATTCATATTGCGCATCGGTCTTGTATACCGAGTCGCCGAGGTACATGTTTTCTGTCCGGTGATAAGCCACCTCCCCTGCGTAGGTAAATCGCAGATAGGGATGTACCAGCGGCCTGATCAATCGTGCATAATAGGTCATCTCTTCATTGCGGCCACTGTTGAACGCCCTATTAAAATTATCAAAGCCAATATAACCGTCGATAAAAGAACCCCCAATATTCCGTTTAATATACTCCGCACCGTAACCTACCCGCTCTTTTCGGCGCTGATCGTACAACAAGCTTCCCTGCAAACGGTCTCCCCATCCCCCAAGGTTGTCTTCCCGCAAGGTGCCGCTCACACTCGTAGAATTCCGCATCCTGAACGAGCCGCCGATCGACAATACATCTTTGGTAAAAATGGTAACATCCACCGAATCGAAACTTCTGTCGGAAGAGCGGATAACAATCCTTGCGTCCTGCATATAAGGTTGGTCACGCAAATGCCGCTCATTATCCGCCAGGAGGTAAGGAGAAACCTTATCACCCACCTGGAAAAAAAGGTTATTCCGGATCACGTGGTTACGCGTCTTATGGTGAAAGCTATTTGCCAGGTTGGTCAGCTTGCTTTTAAACCGTCGGCTGGTATCCGCAATGGCAGTACCGAAATCGAGGACCTCTACATTTATGCTCCGGATCACCCGGCCATTGTAGATACTAAATAACAGGTCATTTCGGATGGGACCGGTAACCGGGTCTCCGGTAGGATTGTTCGATAGGAGGTTGCGGGCCAGCTTTCCAAATAAACCACGCTGCCGGAGAATAAAACTATCGAGCGAGGCCCGGCGGGCGGTATCCGTCTTTTTCAGCGATGCTTTATTGATGGTCGTATCAGGCTCCACCTGGGCCGGCAGTTCTATGACCAGCAGAAAACACAAAACACTCAGTAAAAAAAGGGACGACCGCATACACCGCATAGCTTTCCGCCTGATTATGAATAGCAAAATAAGCTTTTACCAAGAATACTTTGCAAAAGAGGTACCTCACCCAAAACTACCTGAAACGCCCGCCAGGCACCACACTACCCATAAACCCCTAAAACGCAGGCCAGGCCTCGATCAGGCTATACAGTCAGCCCGGTTGCCGACCCTTAACATCCGGTAAATGAAATGTTAAGTTTCCACCCATCCGATGTCCAAAACAGTTTATAGGCCGTTTGCCCCCATTCATTAAACAAATAGCACAGTTTACTCAATAGCACTTTTCAGCAGCCGCCAGCCACATTAGTTTTGTGTCATCAAAGGAGCAAACGACCAGCAGACCTTATCGTAATTGAACCTTGAGACTATGAATTTGATCCTTTGATTGGGAAGGCGTACCGTAGCTTATCACAAAGAGCAAAGCGTACCCCCACAAAAGAAAGATGTTGTAACGACCCTTACAACAACCAATCAACAACCGGGACGGTGTGTAGCAGGTATGTGAACAGTATGGCCAGTAGACAACAAATTATTTAGGATTGCCGGAAAGCAGCGTGTGAAGGATGACAGGTTCCAGGCAGTCGCTGAAAAAAAGCAAAGCAGTGTGTTGACGTCCCGGTTTCTTTAAACTTCGGTTACAGTTTTTCAAAGGAATATACATATTGGATGGTTTACCCAACTCCCTTTTTGTCTAAAAAGGGAGTCGTTGTTTTTAGACCATTCTAATCCGCACAAACAATCCCCTTCGGGCAATTTGAGTACCTTCAGGCTGGCTTTGGATCGCAAAATCGCCAGGCCCAAAAACTATAGCCCATGCCTTCGTACAAGGGAGCCATTACTTTGGCGGGATTGATGAGAGCAGCTTTCCGGGAGTTCCAAAAGAACGATCCGTTGCGGATAGCTGCGGCCACTGCCTTTTTCACCACTTTTGCCTTGCCGGCCATCGTCATTATTCTCATCCAGATCTTTGGCCTGATAGCAGGTCGCAGAGCCATCGGGCAGCAGCTATTTACCGGTCTCACCGATATTTTAGGGCCCAATGCCGTGGAAGAAATGCGGGCTACCCTCCGCAATGTGCGGCAGCTGGCGCAGGCCTGGTACATCGCCGCAGGCGTATTCCTGTTCCTGATATTCGTATCTACGACCCTGTTCAAAGTGATCCGCGACACACTCAACCAGCTTTGGGACATCCGGTTAAAAGACAGTACAGGATTTCTTTTCCAGTTGCGCCAAAGGGGCCGCTCCTTCCTCATCATTTTACTGGCCGGAATGTTGTTCCTCACTGTCCTCCTGGCGGAAGGATTACTAACCTTGCTGCCTGAAAAAGCCGATCTGCTCAACCGCCTGCTCAAGCAGATCATTTCCGTCATTGCTGCCACAGCCTGGTTTACCCTGGTATTCAAATACATTTCCGACGGCTATACCAACTGGCGAACCACCCTCGCAGGCGCCTTCTTTACCGGTCTGTTGTTTACAATTGGGAAAATGATCCTGGGTGTACTACTGTCCTACAGCACGATTAAGAATATCTATGCCACCTCTACGTCTTTCGTATTGTTACTGTTATTCGTCTTCTACTGTTCGTTTATGTTCTATTATGGCGCCTGCTTTTTGAAAGTATGGGCATCGCACAAACAGCATCCCATAACACCGCACCGGCATGCAATCAGGTACAAATTGTCGATGGTGGACTAATGGGCAACAGGCGCCAGACCTCGCCTGTTATAATATCTCCGCGATATGCTTTTTGATATTGCTGGCAATCTTTTGCGTGGGCAGGTCATTGGCATCACTGCCAAAAGGATCTTCGATCTCTTCGGCGATCAGCTCCAGACTTGCGAGCACGTAGAATATAAACGCGACCACAGGAACCGCAATATAGCCCAGGCTGAATACGAAGCTAACAGGCAGGGTCATTACATAGAAGAAAATGAATTTCTTGAGGAAGACACTATAAGAAAAAGGAATGGGCGTATTCTTGATCCGCTCGCAGGCACCGCAGGTGTCGGTAAAAGCAATCAACTCGCCATTCAGCACGATCAGCTGATCACCGGTGATCACTTTCTCCTGGTACAATCGGTTTACCCGCTTTACCAACAAGGCGGCCACCTGGTTGGGTATATGCTTGGCATGATCCAGCTCACCCAGTTCCGGATGCTCTTGCTCGTCCAGCGCCAGCCGGGTGCTTTCTTCACCAAGATGCCTCGACAGGACGTTCGCATACATGGGTATCACCCGCCTGAAAAAAGAACGGTTACCCTCATCACCCGGCTCCAGCATGGCGTTCATCTTGATGGCCAGGTTACGACTGTTGTTCACCAGCGCTCCCCACAATTTACGCCCCTCCCACCAACGATCGTACGCCGTATTGGTGCGAAATACCAGCAGCATCGAGATCACGAAACTCAGCAAGTTGTTCATTATCGAAATATTCTTCAGGTAGTTATTCTGACTCAGTTGAAAAACCTCCAGTTCGAGAAAAGCGATCAAACCGGTATATAGAGAGATACCCACGATCAGTGGTACCAGTTTACGCAACGTATCAGCTTTGTGAAAACGGAAAACAAAAGTGAACCAGTCTTTGGGATTGTAAGTGATCATACCACAAAAATAATCGCCGGCGGGATATGAAAAAGAGGTTGTACAAAAGACAGCTTTAAGAATTTCGCGCTCCTAAGAGCACCGCCTCACGACGGATAAACCAAAGAACGCAAGGTAATCATTCATGTTTTTCATCATTGCGTTTTCCCCCTTTGTTTTACAAGCGAAACCAGACCGCTTTGACAACCTCTGTTATTTTAACGAATTACTGTAAATGGATTGGACAGATTAAAGGTATTCATTGGTAGTGCGGGCTGTACGGATGGTAAACGGACGGTTGACCTGCTCCAAAATTAAACCCCTTTTCCATAAACACCAATACCCAGTAACCAGATATCCAACATTTTAAGCATACTCAGACCGATGGATACGTACAAGTACAAGTAAATTCCGGTATTTTTCACATATACGTATTTACCGATTTCATAGATTTGGGAGCTGTTTTTTTATCAAATCCCGCTACCTACCCAAAGATCCTTACCGCTTTTTATTCCTCCCCTAAGGCATTGAATTTGTACCTGCGCCGTTAAGACCGTCCGGTCCCTGTCAGAACTGATATTACCTGCTTATTTCAAGTAAATATCATGTATATGACCAATTTTACACTTCCCCGGTTGCTGCCCATATTCACTTTGCTCTTGGGGCTGATGCCATTACCTCGCCTGCAGGCACAACCCATGCTGTCGTTAAATCCGGTCGTACCTACCGGCCTCAGCGCTCCACTCGATGTGGTCAATGCTGGCGACGGTACCAACCGCCTATTCGTGGTAGAACGTGGTGGTACGATCAAAGTATTTGACGCCAACTACAACACGTTGGGGAATTTTCTCACCGTAACGGGTATTACTTCCGGGGGTGAGCAGGGGCTGCTTAGCCTTGCTTTTCATCCCAATTTCAACACCAACGGTTTCTTTTTCGTCTATTATACCAATACTGCCGGTGATGTTGAAATTGCCCGTTACCATGTTCAGTCGGGCAATCCCAACCAGGGAGATCCTGCCACCAAAACCGTCCTGCTGACAATCCCCAAATCGGAAACCAACCACAATGGGGGCAAACTCAATTTCGGCACAGACGGCTATCTCTATTTTGCGGTCGGGGATGGCGGCGGTACGGGCGATCCCGACAACAATGCGCAAAACGGCAATACCCTGCTGGGGAAAATGGTCCGTATCGATGTCAACAACTTCACTACCCCACCCTACTACAGTGTTCCGCCCACAAATCCCTATGTAAATGCCACCGACACCCTGCATAGCATCTATGCCTTCGGCCTGCGCAACCCCTGGCGCTGGAGCTTTGACCGCAGCAATGGTGACCTTTGGCTGGCAGACGTAGGACAGGACGCAGCAGAGGAGATCAACTACCGCCCCGCCAATGCGACCGGCAACATCAATTATGGCTGGCGTTGCTACGAAGGAACAGCTACCTACAATACAAGTGGCTGCCTGCCAGCATCCCAATACGTCAATCCCATCTTCACCTATCCGCACAACAATACAACGGGAGGATTTTCCGTAACCGGAGGATATGTATACCGCGGTACACAATTCCCGACACTGTCAGGCTACTACGTTTGCGCCGACTATCTCTCCGACAATTTTTGGTTGATCAAGCCCAATGGGGCTACCTGGGAGGTAACCCAACAAGGTGGTTTGCCAGGCGGTATTGCAGGATTCGGAGAAACGGAAAGCGGGGAACTTTTGGCCGTATCATTAACCGGCATGCTGTACCAGGTCGCTGTTGCCAGTGCTTTACCCGTCACCATGATCTCCTTTACAGCAGCCTCACAAGCAGGATACAATGAACTTCGCTGGACCACAGCACGCGAGATCGACCTGCAATCATTCTTTATTGAATTCAGCACCGATGGCACTACCTGGACCGGCGCCGGTACCGTACTGGCCACCCGGAAGAACACCGACGCCGATTATTATTACAAACACCCGACCAACTACTACGGCACTGTTTTCTATCGCCTTAAACTGATCGATCTCGATAGCAGCTTTACCTATAGTCGCGTCATCAGCGTAGATACCGATCCGGGTAGAGGAAAAGAAATGCAGTTATTCCCCACCGCCGTTTCCTACGGGCAACTTCAGGTACAGCTGAACGAACCATTTATGAATATGCAGGTATTCAATATGCAGGGACAGATCCTGATGGTCAAGAACCTGCAAAACCAGACCGGTGTCATACGACTGGATGTCAGTAACTTCAGCAAAGGGATGTATACCGTCGTGGTTAGCCGCGCCGATAAAACCATCAGTAAAACCTTTATGGTACAATAACCATTGTCAATATCATCATCCGAAAACCCGGCTGAAAGGCCGGGTTTTTAATTACCTCCTGCTGCACCCAAAAAATATTTCGCACATTTGTCCTGCCCGATGTCCTTCATTCGTCCTGTGCACGGTAATCCTATTATTTATCTCAAAACGATGTTATGAAAGAGTTTATGTTCATCTTCAAAGGCCCCCATGTCGAAGACATGAATATGAGCGCCGATGAATTCCAGACCTATATGTACAAATGGATCAGCTGGGTCAATCAGCTAAAAGCTGAGGGCATTTACATCGAAGGACGCCCGCTCACCAAAGCCGGTAAAGTGATCGCGGGAAAATCACCCGTAGTAACAGACGGACCTTTCACCGAAAGCAAGGAGCTGGTAGGTGGCTATTTTATCATCAGGGCGAAGGACATCGATGAAGCCGTGCAGCACGCCCAGGGATTCCCCGACTTTGGTATGGAGGGCAGTGTGGAGATCAGAGAAGTACAGGAAGTACCCGGCGAAGACTAACCAACCGTCAACCTTTTTATTCCTTGCAGGCAGTTGTCGCAGCCCGCGACAACTGCCTGCATAACACTCCGCAATGACATCTAACTCCTCTCAGCAGCTGGTAGATCATCTTTTCAGGCACGAATCCGGCCGGATGATTGCCGTATTGACCCGGGTGTTCGGTACCCACAACCTCGCTATGGTGGAAGATGTAGTGCAGGAAGCATTTTTCAAAGCTGTACAGACCTGGCGGTTTGGCCAATTACCGGACAATCCCGGGGCCTGGCTGATGCGCGTCGCGAGGAACAAAGCCATCGATATAATCCGGCGCGAAAGGCATCAACGAAAATATTCACAAGAGCTCGAACACCTGCTACAAAAAGACACGGATGAAACCGTTGGGCAATTCTTTCTCGACACAGAGATGGCAGATAGCCAACTGCGCATGATCTTCGCGTGCTGCCACCCTGCATTGAAAGAAGAAGACCAGATTGCCCTTACCCTTAAAACCGTATCCGGATTCAGTGCCGCCGAGATTGCGCGGGCATTGGTGACCAACGAAGCCACGATCCAGAAACGCCTGTACCGCGCCAGGCAGTTCCTGCAGGAAGAGCATATTCCCCTGGAAATACCAACAGGAACACAACTTCAATCCAGGATCGACATGGTATATGCCACCCTATACCTACTCTTCAATGAAGGATATAATTCTGGCAAAGAACATGAACTGATTCGTCGCGACCTGTGCGTAGAAGCCATGCGCCTGGGGCTGCTGCTTTCTCAACATCCGGCAGGCGCCCGTCCCGCCACCTTTGCGTTGCTGGCCCTCATGTGTTTTCAGGCCTCCCGCTTCGAAAGCCGGATAGGAAGCGATAATAATATTATTCTGCTGCAGCACCAGGACCGCAGCACCTGGGATAAGAATCTGATACAACAGGGCTTTCATTTTCTCAATCACTCCTCGCAGGGAAATACCCTGACCGTTTACCATGTTGAATCAGCCATCGCGGCAGAACATTGCATGGCCAACAGTTTTGTGGCCACCAACTGGCAGCACATGCGGCACCTTTACGACCTGCTACTGGACCTGAAACCATCACCCACGGTACAACTGAACCGTGCCATTGTACTCGCGCAAACCGATGGCGCCTCAACTGCTCTGCGGGAGATATGGCTTATAGAAGGGATTGAAAAGCTACTGGCCAGCCAATACCTCTACAATGCTGTCATGGGCGATCTTTATAGGCAACTTCTTGACAGTAACAACGCCTGTAAATACCTCCAAAGGGCCCTTACACTTACCACCTCATCGGCTGAGAAAAAACTCATCCTGGAAAAGATCAAACTGGCTGAACACGCAAAACTGAATTGATCACCTATTGCCAAAACCCACTACTACATCCATTCCCTCTAACTTCGCCAACCGCCCTACAGGCAATAGCATGGAGCCATAATGGCTGAATCAGCCTATACCGACAAGCCTGCTCAAATTTGCCACCAGGCCAGTACATTTGTAACATGAAGATATGGACGGTAGGCTTGCTGAGTTTGCTCGGGATACAATTGACCATGCAGGCACAGACGCGCAGAGAAGATATTTATTCCAATTTCGTATTGTATGAGAAAAGAGCCTGGCTCGCAAAAGACCTGCGTGATAACGTCGTTGGGTATACCTTCACGCAAGCTATCGACAGCAATACCGAATACCGGTTCGAATCGGCCTGCCTGGCCATCGCTCAATACCAGTTTGCCGGTGAAGATGTAGCCAACGGGTTCAACAAACTCTTTCTCGCCTACGACTCACTGGAATACGATACCCGGAGAGCCTTGCTGGAAGCGGTGTATGCCATATACCCCAGCACCTATGTACAACAGCTAACACGGGTATTGCAGCAGGAAACACATCCGAAGCTTTTTGCGATGGCAGCTAGCTACCTGTTTCGCCACGATCGTTCTACCGCCAATACTAACGACATCAAGATCAGGATGGTAGAACAGTTCAGTAATTACGATTCTATTCCTTTGTTACTGGCACTTGAACAACACCTCAATAGTTACACCGCGGCTGTTGCACGCAAAACACCCGACCTTTCCACCCTTTTCAAGTACCAGTCAGATCGTAAACAAAAAACGGTATACTCCCTGCAGCGTTGGAACCGTGACTACCCCGGCATCGCCATCGTACAGGATGCGGGCGGCAAGTTCATGCGTCATCCGGACGGGCGCCTCATGATCTTCGAGCAACTGGCCCGTTCTGCCTCCGACCTACCCTGGTTCATTACGAATGGTAGCACACCCCAGGGAGTATACAGCTTGCAGGGTACCGCCGTTTCGAGAAATGCGCTGATTGGTCCTACCCCTAACCTGCAATTGATCATGCCCAATGAAAACAGCTGGGACAAATACTTTCAGCTGCCCCCCTGGGAACATTGGGACAGCACCCGTGATTCCCTGGTCACTTACCTCGAGTTATTGCCACCCTCCTGGCGCCAATATGCACCCATGAAAGAAGCCTTCCAGGCCGGCAAGATAGGCCGGTCGGAGATCATTGCCCATGGCACCGCCATTGATCCCAAATACTTCAGCAATAAACTCTGGTACCCGCTTTCCCCCACCAACGGCTGCCTATGCGCCAAAGAACTCTGGAACGAATCGAATGGCCGGTTGCTGGTCAGCGAGCAATACAATCTCGTCAGCGCGTTTAATGCCACCAAAGGCGGCAAGGGATATCTTTATGTCATCAATCTCGATAACCAGCAGGCGCCCGTTAGCCGGGCAGAGGTAGAGCGTTTGGTAAAGGCTTATGAAAAAGGCCGCTGAACAGTTGCTTGTTCAATACGGCACTCATTAGCTCTTTCCAGTCAATAAAAAAACTGCCTCCCTTGCGGGAGGCAGCCTATAGTTTAAGAGGTATTAAAGTAAATTAGTCTTTAACCCGGTTCAATTGCTTTACTTCACCGGAGCACAATGCCCTGTTGTAAATGCGAATATCATCCACAACCCCATTCAGGAAATAAGGATATTGCGTATTGTTCGTCTTTCCTATATATACATCAGAACTGTTTGGTGTGAATACAGCAGGATCGACGCTTTTTTTGATCAGTACTCCATCTACATATATTCGTGATTCATTGTCGCCGTAGGTATATACAACATTGTACCAGGTGCTTTTCTTAACGAAGAAGCTATCGGTTACTGCAGCAGTACCGCCACTTCCGTAATTATTTCCGTAGGCACCGGAGAACCTCATCCTTGTAGTATCCCTTGGGGTATAGCAGTCTCCGAGATAATCAGCAAACCGAAGTGCATAATAGCCATCTGTATAATCGTCATAGCCCTGCTTGCCTATGATTTGGTTGCCTTTGCAGAACCCAGCGTAAAAACCATTCACCTTAACAATAGCTGAAATGGTGATGGCAGTTTGCGGATTTAGACTGGTACTGTTGGCTACACGCATGTAACTGTTGGTGCCGTCGAACAAATAAGCACCATTTGCCTTCCCATTACGATCGGTCGTCTTCGTGGCATTATTGAACACGATATGGTTACCTTTACCGCTGCTATCATTCAGGTTACCGCCATTGAAATTATACCAGGCTACCAGTCCGTCTTTCAGGTCATAACAATTACAATCGACAGTATCCCGGATTGTCAGGGTATCTCTTATAGTCAAAGTGTCTTTGACGTAAATCGTATCGAATATTGGATCAGGTGTACAAGACACCAATTGAGTTCCAGTGGAGAAAAAGAGGAAGTATAAGAACAAACTTCCTGAAAACAGCTTTAACAGTTTCATAAATAGAGTTTTAAGGTCTTGAAGGTCAAAAATACCAATCCCAAGCTAATTCCGTGGGGAAGTTCGTATTCGTGCAGATTTAGGCCATAAGTGTGCAGATTTGGCGGATAAGTGTGCAGGCAGGTCCGTTAAAATTCGGCTTATTGGCCTTTGCCCACCGCCTGCAAAAAGGCCTCCTGGTAATCGGGTCGGTCGCTCAAATTGTTGTGGCCAGCCTCCTGCAAGGTGATCAGCGTATCGCCAGGTTTGAACAGGGTGCTCAACTTTTGTGAAGATCCATAGTAGATCACTTCATCAGCATCTCCATGGAAAATGGTGACCGGCATTTTACACTGCGGCAGAAACCGGAAAGTCTCAAATCGATATTTCAATACAAAGGTGGGCAGTACGGGATAGTAGTGTTGCATCATATCCGTCAGGCTATAATAAGGAGCTTGCAGGATCAACATGCGGGCATCATTGTGCGCCGCCAACCAGGTAGCCGCCCCCGTGCCGATCGAATAACCCAGAATGATGGTTTCCCTGACAGCATACCGTGCTGAAAGGCTATCATACACAGATTGCACGTCGTCAAAAAAACGCTGCTGACCATTGATCTTCCCTTCACTTTTTCCATAACCCCGGTAATCGAGCATAAATACATCATACCCACTGGCTGTATAGAAGTCCGCTGCCTCACCCCAACCGGCCAGGCTACCGGCATTTCCATGCAGGTAAAAAATAAGCCGCCGGCTACTGTCTGCCTTGAAGAGCACACCATGAAGCTGCACGCCATCGGCCATGGTAAATTGTAGCTCTTCATGGGCAGCAGGAAACCGGAACCGATAATCATCCGGTAACTTTTCAGGGTAGAAGATCAGTTTCTCCTGCAGGAAGTAAGCAAGGCAACATATAAGCAGGTATCCGGCAGTAACGATGAGGAAAAATCGTAGCAGCAGGCGCTTGGTACGAGGCGACATAGCATTTCTTTAGGATCACAATATAAAGAAATGCCCCGCTATTGCGGGGCATCCTTACTTAAACTATAAAACAGTGGGTTAGTAACCAATTTAAAACGGCAGGTCATCCATGGGTTCAGCAAAATTGCCACCAACGGATGATGCAGGTGCCGTAGTGTTGACAGGAGCCGTATAGCTGTTGTTGCCATACCCACTACTTGGATTGTCTCCACCGCCTTCACCGCGGCTGCCCAGCAATTGAATATTCTGTACGCGCAACGTCAGTGATACTCCAGTTGTTCCATCATTTTTGGAGTAGGTCCTGATGTCGGGTGTTCCTTCCACATACACTTGTGTACCTTTTTTCAGGTAAGGAGCAATACCGGTACGATCTGTCCAGTAAGCACACTCTACCCAAATCGTTTTATCTTTTTGGTTGCCCTGTGCATCACGGAACTTTTCAGTATGAGCAACATTGAAGTTGATCACATTTTTTCCATTCACGGTGTTGGTAACACAATCCTTGCCCAGGTTACCGATTGCTTGTAGTTTGATCATACTTAATAAAATTTAGCTTCGTACTAATAGTTTTCAAACGGCAATTTACAGTTTCCATCAACAGAAACCATAAATAGAATCCCGATGTTGATATCGTGTGGGTAGCTGGCCAACGCTGCATACATTCGTCTACAGCCACGCTGAAAATAAAAGCAACTTCAGCGAGATCGCCGATATCGTTTATCCATTATTGGTACCTATCTCAAGCTATCATCGAATCATGCACAGGGAACAATCAAACGGGTGTACAACACCTCCCTCGCAACAGAAGATGTTCAACCTTCCCATCGGCTCTATAGAAATGCTGATTTCAGCAATGAGCGGTACCGCAACCACAACGCCCCCCCTTTGAATACATCCGATGCTGACCAGGATGGTAAACGCGAGCAGTAAGCCCTGGCACTATTTTCCGTCCATCGGTTGGCGACGATCGCAAAACCCAAGCATGATGATTGATTATAAATACATTACAACAGCCTAGCCCCTTATTTCGAGTTGGCTGCGAGTCCGTTCCGCCATTTTCACCACTGCAGGAGTAGCCTACAATACCCGAATCCGACAATTGCCTCCTCCCGCTTCTTCCGCCTCCGCCGAACAGTTTGTATATTTGCCTGTTATTCTCCATACTAAACAAGGAACCATGAGTCGTAAAGGAAAAGTGCTGGTAGCCATGAGCGGCGGTATCGATAGTACGGTAGCCGCGCTGATGCTCAACGACCAGGGATATGAAGTGGTGGGTATTACCATGAAAACCTGGGATTATGCCGCCAGCGGAGGCAGTAAAAAAGAAACAGGCTGCTGTAATGTAGACTCTTTCAATGATGCCCGGATGGCAGCCGTACAACACGGCTTCCCCCACTATATATTGGATATCAGGGATGAATTTGGCGATTTTGTGATCGAGAACTTCGTAGACGAGTACCTCGCCGGACGCACGCCCAATCCCTGCGTTATGTGCAATACCCACATCAAATGGCGCGCGCTGCTGAAAAGAGCCGATGCCCTCGGTTGCGAATTCATTGCTACCGGGCACTACGGCAATATCCACCAGCATACCAATGGACGCCATTATATCAGCAAAGGCGTTGATGATACCAAAGATCAGAGCTATGTGCTCTGGGGCCTCCAGCAGGATCTGCTGGCCCGCACCCTGCTCCCTCTGGGTAATTTCCGGAAAACCGAGATCCGCCAGATGGCATTGGACTACGGTTACCCCGAACTGGCCAAAAAGAGCGAAAGTTATGAGATCTGTTTCGTGCCCGACAATGACTACCGCGGCTTTTTAAAGCGCCGGGTAGATGGCCTGGAAGAGAAAGTGGCCGGAGGCAATTTCGTCGACAAGGCGGGAAAAGTGCTGGGTAAGCACAAAGGGTATCCCTTTTACACCATCGGGCAACGCAAGGGCCTGGATATTGCTTTTGGTAAACCCGTCTATGTGACCAACATCATCCCGGAAACCAATACCGTGATGCTGGGCGACGAAGAAGACCTTAGCCGGCACGAAATGCTGGTCAGCAAGATCAACTGGCTCAAGTATGATGGAGTAACCGACGGGATGGAAGCAAACACTAAGATCCGCTACAAGGACAAAGGAACCCTATCCAACCTGTACACCCACGAGCGTGGGGTAATGGTCAGGTTTTTCGAAGATGCCAAGGGAATCGCACCGGGTCAGAGCGCCGTCTTTTATGAAGGCAATGACGTGATCGGCGGCGGTATCATTCAACGCGGATAATGACCTGCCCCAACCCGGGCAAGGCCATTCTGAACTGATTTTCAAGCAATAATTGCCCCTATAAAACGTTATCAGAACCGGGAAAATACCATTTTCCCGTTTTTTTTATTGCTGGCTGCCCCATCCAGGCATCGCTGGCCAACGTATCTAAAGAGACAACGAAAAAAGAATTAACATTGTCCTTCAGGCAGATAAATATAGAATCTAACCGGTTTACCATGAAAAGACACGTTACCCTGTATTCACTCGTAGCCATGCTGGTCCTGCTGGTCGCTATTAGTGGATGTGATAAAGAAACGGATCAGTCAACTTTTGAAACACCAGATCAATACATACCCCTGCAAGTGGGAAAATATATCAGGTACCAGGTCGATTCGCTGATCTGGCTCAATGTAGGCGACAATTACGCCATCAGGTCATACCAGGCGAAGGATGTGGTAGAAGGTACCGGGACCGACCTGCTCGGCCGCCCCTCCTGGCGGGTACAGCGCTATATGCGCTCGCTGAAAAGCACCAATGAGGCCGAATGGGCGCCAGCCTTCAACTACGAGGTGGTGCGGGCAGGTAACAACATCGAACTTGTCGAAAACAACCTGCGCTTTGTAAAAATGCAGACTCCCCTGGTGGAAGGCCGAGGATTCATGGGCAATGGCTATCTCCCCAGCAGCCTCTACTACGATCAATTTAAACTAACGATAACCGGTAATATCGGCAAATGGGAATCCACCTACGAAGAATTCGGTGCGGCCGAGATCAATGGTAAAAACTACGACAGTACCATTACCGTTACCATGGTCAACGATTCGATCGAAGTGCCCATCATCGATCGCTCACGGTCTGCTTCCAAAACAGTATGGGTGGAAAAATATGCCAAAGGAATTGGCCTCATTTACCGCGACGTGGCGCTCTGGGAATACAACCCGCCTTCACTCGGCAATGCTGCCTCCTATGCAGGTTTCGGCATCAGGTTGACGATACTCGATCACAACTAAACAACACACAAACCGAAAAAGCTGGCTGTATGAGAAACATCACCTGGTTGCTCTTGCTGACAGCTTGCTTTCATACAGCCAGGGCACAATACAGTCGCTACCTGATCCAATTCACCGATAAGAAAGGTACGGCCCACAGCCTGACCACGCCCAACACGTACCTTTCTCCCAAAGCCCTGGCGCGGCGTACTATTCAGCATATTCCTATCGACTCTACCGACCTGCCCGTTTCGGCCACCTATCTCGATAGCTTGCGTAAACTACCACAGGTGACGGTGATCAATACCTCCAAATGGCTTAACCAGGCCCTGATACAAACCAACGATCCGGCTGCCCTGGCAAAGATCAACAGTTATCCTTTTGTACGCATGGGCGCCCCGATCGGCAAACGGGAAACTGCCGGCAACAGCACCGCCACAAAGGAAAGATTCCTGGAAACAGTGGTACCACTGGATCATCCGGCCAGTTATGTGGCAACACGGCAGCAAGGAGCAATGGGCCTCAATTACGGTAATACCTACAACCAGATACATATTCACAGGGGCGAATACCTGCACGATCGCGGACTCACCGGCAATGGCATCACCATCGCAATACTTGATGCCGGGTTCCGTAACTACCACACCAATCCGGCACTCGACAGTGTACGGCTTCAAAACCGCCTATTGGGTACCTGGGATTATGTAGCTAACGAACCCAGTGTAACCGAAGACGACACCCATGGCCTGTATTGCTTCAGCATTCTGGCATCCAACAAACCCGGACAGCTCGTTGGCACTGCCCCACATGCGAGCTATTGGCTGTTACGAACAGAGAATCCCGCCAGTGAATATCCTGTAGAAGAACAATACTGGGCAGCCGCGGCTGAATTTGCGGATAGTGCAGGCGTCGACATGATCTCGTCTTCATTGGGCTATATCGATTTCGACGATCACAGCTTTGATCATACCTACGCCCAACGGGATGGCAATACCTCCCTCATTACCCGCGCAGCCGATTGGGCTGCCCGCAAAGGCATGATCGTAATGAACAGTGCCGGCAACAACGGCGCCCGCACCGATGACCTCAAATTCATCTCCTGCCCGGCAGATGGCGACAGCGTGGTAGCAGTAGGCGCCACCACCCCTACCGGGGCCATCGCCTCCTTCAGTAGTTGGGGGCCCAACGGTAAGGGTACGCTGAAACCCAATATCGTATCGGTAGGCCAGGGCACGGTGATCGCGAGCCTTACAGGTACGCCCTCTTCTGGTAATGGCACCTCTTTTTCCAATCCCAATATAGCCGGCCTGATCGCTTGTTTATGGCAGGCATTTCCTGAAGTGGGTAATATGAAGATCATCGATGCCGTGCAAAGAAGTGCCGATCGTTATAACAATCCCGACATACGTTTTGGCTACGGATTGCCGGACTTCAAAAAAGCCCTGGTACTGTTGACGCAACAACAGGCAAAAACATCCGCAGCCTATAACAATTGTGTAGTGAGCCTCGATTGGACCAGCCAGGACGATACAGGCGTAGTTTATTCCATCACCCGTAAACTGCCGGGCGAAAATAACTTCTCGCTGCTCCGCACGGTAGCTGCCACTTCCACCACCTTCAAAAAGAACAGTCACACCATCAACGACACCTTAACGACAGCCGGTATCGGAACGGTCACTTACCAGCTGGTACAGCGCATCGGTACTGATACTTCGTTTCTTATCGGCACGGTACAACAGCAGGTCAGCAATACCTGCTTCCCGGCCAATACCACGCGGGTGATGCCCAATCCCTTCAACAACGAACTGAAGATCGTCGCCAATACACCGGAGGCCATACCCGACCTCTCGATACAGGTATATGATGACCAGGGCAAACTGATCTATCAGCAGCAACAATCCAAACCTGCCGGATACAGGCAATACACGCTCTACACCGCCGGATGGCCCAACGGTCTATATAAAATAACCTTGAACAAAGGGAATAAACGTTTCTACGATCAGAAGATCATCAAACTTCCTTAAGATTTGCGCATCAATGCCGCAAACATGGTATCGGCCTGGTTGCTATATCCTTTCAGTAGCTCTATATGTAGCGCTTCCAAGCCCTCATGCTCCTGCATGTACTGTACCACCGCTTCATTTTCATCGCGGAATACCGAACAGGTAATATACAGCAAAAGCCCCCCTGCCGGTAGCTGCGTGCCCACGCGGGCAACGATCTTCTTTTGCAAGGTTTGATATCGGAGAATCGCGGCCTGGTCGAAATAAAATAGTTGCTCCGGGGTACGGCTCCAGGTACCCGAACCAGAACAAGGCACATCTGCCAGGATGAGGACTGGCGGTATCGCCAGGGCAAGGTTTGCCTGTGGATTGCTCAGGTCAGCCACAAAGGAGCGGTAACGGGTTATACCGGCTTCGGCAAACCGTTTTTTCAGGTTGGCAATGATCGAGTCCCTGATATCCGATACCGTAAGGTCTATCTTACCGAACACGTCGAAGGCAAGAATTGATTTACCCCCACTGGCAGCACAACAATCCCATACCGGTAAAGCGGCTGTGTTGGTAATGCGCTCTTTGACCAGCTGCAAAAACTTACCGACCCGCTGCGAACTAAGGTCCTGCACCACCGCGTCCTGGTTCAATACAATCACCTCATCCACTTTCGAAGCATTGGGCAAGGCGATGGCATCCTCCGATGCCATGGCATACGTAATATTTGCTGCCGTCAGCTTTTGCTGCACCACCGCGCGTTTGCCAGGGCGGCATCGCAGGAACAAATGCGGCTGCACAAAAAAAGAAGTACAAAAAGCCAATGCGTCCATGCCCGTGCTCAGCTCATCTGCCCAGGGAAAGACAGCAGCCAACGATTCCTCCCCCGCTACCATCGTCCATTTATCGGCAAACGGTAATGCGGCCTGCTCATTCCATGCCGGCTTCAGTTGTGCCAGCACTTCATTGGGTGCCTGGCTACATAAAAAAAGGCCTGCTACGATCCGCTCGGGAACCGGTAGCTGCTCCAATCCTTTACCTGCCCGGAAATAACAGTAGCAAAGATGGCTAATGCTGCGGCGGTCCCGGGAGCCAAACTTCTTATCCTTCCGGAAGAACTCTTTAATGAAGAGACCAAAAGGCTGTTGACCCTTGTATTGATCGAGAACCTGAACAGCCGTATTGAGATGCGCAAAGAATTTCATCCGCTGCAAGATAGCAAAAACGCGGTTGGGCCAATAAAAACCATTAATTTGATGATCGATCATCCACCTTCATGCGTAACTGGTTAACTATATGGGCATTCCTCTTCCTCCCGGTTTGGGTACTGGCCCGGCAATCGCCCTTTTCCTTCAGGACGATTACTATCAACCAGGGCCTGTCACAAAACAGTGTTATTGATATTGCCAACGATGACAAAGGTTTTCTATGGTTTGCCACACAAGACGGGCTTAACCGTTACGATGGAAAAGAAATGACCATTTTCCGTAAGACCTTCGACGATATCACCACCCGTGCGTATAGCCGTCTCGGTAAAATCATACCAGGTCAGCACCATGATCTGTGGCTGATCACCAGTGGTGGAAAGCTGGAGCGGTTCAATCTGTACAACGACTCCTTTACCCGTTACAGGACATTACCCATGATCGGCCCATTACCACCCCTCAGCTGCTTTCGCCAGGAAAAAGAAGGCCCTTGGTGGATCGGTACCCAAAAGAATGGGCTCTATTTTTTTGACTCAACCATCCGGAAAGTCATTCACTATACCAGCACCACCGGCACACTCACCAGCGACAGCGTCCAGCATTTGTATCAATGTCGCAACCAACAATACTGGGTGCTCACCAGCAATGGCATTACGGTCATCGATCCGGCAAAAGCGATCAATAGCAGACTCCTGTACAATGCGGCGGGAACACCAATTTCCTGCAGCGTCATGGCAGAAGACAACAATAACCAACGCTGGGTCGGCACCTATGCGCGCGGCCTCTATTGCAGCCAGCCCGGCGATACGGCCCTGCGGCCATTTACCGGCTTCAACGCCAACAATACCATTCCCAACGACCTGGTAGTGCAAGCAATTCGCACCGACCAGCAGGGCCGCGTTTGGATCGGTACGCTTGGCGATGGATTATACATCATCAACAACCACGATAAGACCATCCGCCACCTGTTGCCGGAAGACAACAATGCCGCTTCCCTGAGCTACATCGATGTACTCTGCCTGCAGCCCGATCAGATGGGTGGCATGTGGATCGGAACCGATGGCGGTGGGGTATCCTTTTACGACAAGCGGCTCAACTTATTCTCACTGCTATCCAGGAACACGGTACCGAAACATATACCCATCGAACAGGTGCGGTCGGTGACTACCGACGCGCTGGGCGGTCTGTGGATCGGCACATCCTCCAGCGGGCTATCCTATTCACCCGACCATAGCAGTCGTACCCTGCGCCGGATCGATTTGTTGACTAAACGGGTGCCGGGCAATAAAGAGCGCATCGTGTCTTTATATGCCGACGAAGAAGATGTATGGGTAGGTACACAAGACAATGGCTTGCTGATACTCGATAACAGGCAGCAAAAACCCAAAGCGAGCTTCACACCACAGCAACAAGGCACACGCTATCTGGCCGATCACACGGTATGGTGTATATTACCTTCCGGGTCACAGCGTGCCTGGCTGGGCACCCGCAATGCCGGCCTGTGCCTGCTCGATAAGCAGCAAGGGCTCATCAGTAATTATAGACACCAGCCAGGTACCACCGGCGGTATCGCCGACAACAACATCAGAGCGATCACGAAGATCAACGATAGCCTGCTTTGCCTGGCATTCGAAAGCAAGGGCATACAATTCTTCCACATTCGTACAGGCACTTTCTCCGATCTCTCCTATACCAAAGCATTACAACAGATCCGGGTAGAAGAACCGGTCCTTAAAAGTCTCTGCTTCCGTCCACCCTATCTCTGGATGGGTACGCTGGGGAATGGTATCCTGTTGCTCGACTCTACGACTGGCCGACTCTCCGGCATCTCAGAAAAACAGGGACTTCCCAACAACACCATCTATAGTATCATTCCGGACGATGCCGGCAATCTGTGGATGAGCACCAATGGAGGCATCATACGGTGTACGCCACCAGCCAATCTCGCGCAGATCAACCGTTCCCATTTCAGCCTGTTCACCGTTGAAGACGGACTGCAGGGCAATGAATTCAATACCGGTGCCTTTCACGCATCGTCGGGTGGCGTACTCTATTTCGGAGGCACCAACGGGCTGAATTGGTTTGACCCTCATAAATATACGGGGGCCGATCCCGCGGCGCCCGTCGTCATCACACAAGCCAGCATCAACAACGAACCATGGACCGGCGACACAGCCATACCCTACAAAAACATACTGAACCTGGCCTGGCACCAGAACTCCTTATCCTTCAGTTTCGCAGCCCTGGATTATGTAGCTCCCCGCAAGTTCAATTACTACTTCCAGCTTTATCCCTACGACAAGAACTGGATATCGGCCGGCAACCGCAATTATGCTGCCTATACCAATATCCCACCCGGGCATTATACCTTCCGGGTCAAAGCCTGGGGCCAGCCCACGGGCAGCAACGACCAGGAAGCCCTGCTCATCATCAACATACGGCCACCTTTCTGGAAAACGGGTTGGTTCATTGGCCTGCTGGTATTGGCACTCATTTCGATTTTGTATGGCTTGTACCGTTACCGCATCAATCGCCTGATCGAATTGCAGCAGGTGCGCAACCGTATTGCGACCGACCTGCACGATGATATCGGCTCTACCCTCACCAACATCAGCATCCTGTCAGAGCTGAGCCGGCAACAGCTACACCGCGGAGAAGCGGCTGCCCCCTTCCTTGACCGCATCGCCGAGGAGGTCAACAACTCGAGCCAGGCGCTCGATGATATTGTGTGGAGTATCAATACCAACAACGATACACTCGATCAAACGGTAGCCCGCATGCGCCGGTATGCGGCAGAGATCTTCGATGGTTCCAACATTGGGTACTCCCTGCACCTCGATGAACAGTTTGCCCACCGCAAACTCAATATGGAACAACGGCGCGATTGCTTCCTGCTGTTCAAAGAAGTCATTAACAACATCTACAAACATGCAGAAGCGCGTAACGTAGTGATCAAAGTGTGGCTCGATGGCAACCAGCTGCATATGACCATTGAAGACGATGGCAAGGGATTCGATACCCGTCAAACCACCCATCGCAATGGGTTGAAGAACATGCAGCAGCGGGTCAATAAATGGAAAGGACAACTCCTGATTGCATCAGCGACGAGCAAAGGAACACGCACGTCAATTACCCTTCCCGTTAGTAGCTGATACCCCAAATGAGTGATACCAGTTAGTGGTAACCAAAGCTTACCTTTATAGCATGTTAGCCAGGATCGCCATATTTGAAGACAATGACAGGCTGCGGGAGTCGCTGGCCTACCTGTTAAAAATGAACAATTACGATGTGGTAGGTGACTACAATCAATGTAATGACGCCGCCAATATTGCCCGCGTGTACAAACCCGACGTGGTGTTGATGGATATTGACATGCCGGGCGAATCAGGTATTCGGGGTGTGCAAATGATCAAAGAAGCGCAACCGAAAACGGCGGTGATCATGTATACCGTCTTCGAAGATGATGAGAAATTGTTCAAATGCCTGTGCTCCGGCGCCAATGGCTACCTGCTCAAAAAAACGCCGCCGGCCAAACTGTTCGATGCAATCCAGGAAGTACTGGAAGGAGGAGCGCCCATGTCGCCCACCATTGCCAAGAAAGTATTGAACACCTTTCAATCGAGGCCCGACACCAACAAGTATAATCTGTCGCCCCGTGAAATAGAAGTGTTGCAATGGCTCACCAAAGGGTATAGTATCAAATTGATCGCCTCCGAAATGGGCCTCGCCTTCGACACTGTGCGGGCACACCTCAAGAATATATACCAGAAACTACACGTCAACTGCGGGAAAGAAGCGATCGCCAAAGCGCTCAGTGAAAGGATCGTGTAACCCATGAACTGCTCTCCGCTCCCAGCCATTCTTCCTTCCCGGTAGGGGTAGGTGCGTATTTTTCCTCACTCAAAAAGGCTATTGCAGGATTATGTTACCTGCCAGACCTTTATGTTATAACGGTTTACCCTTATACAATCCCGGTACTAATTCAAATTAAGATATGTTTCAGCAGCTCCTGCATGGGCTGTTTGAGATCAAGAGCGGTGATACTAAACAGGTGGTAATAAACTATTTAATACCGCTTGCAGGGCTGGTGGTCCCACCGGCCTTTTTTATTTGCCTTTTGCCCCCCGAACTATATATGGCTACTCTCCGAAACAAAAAAGGCCCATGCTGCAGATAGCAACATGGGCCTTATGTTTAATTCCTTTAGAACTTTTATAATTCCAGTAGGGTCTTCACCGGATCTTTGCCAAACAGCAACAATTCGGGATTTTCCAGCAATTCTTTCACTCTTACCAGGAAGCTGACCGACTCACGACCGTCGATGATGCGGTGATCGTAACTGAGTGCCAGGTACATCATCGGTTTGATCACTACCTGACCATTGATCGCCATGGGGCGCTCCTGGATCTTGTGCATGCCGAGGATCGCACTCTGAGGGAGATTGATGATCGGTGTGCTCATCAACGAACCAAACACACCACCGTTGGTGATGGTGAAGGTACCGCCTTGCAGCTCATCCATCGTCAACTTATTGTCTCTCGCCTTGCCAGCCAGTTCGATCACTTTCTTCTCGATGCCTGCCATACTGAGGCTTTCTACGTTGCGGATCACCGGTACGGTAAGACCGCGGGGTGTAGAAACAGCAATGGATATATCTGCATAGTCGTGGTAAACCAGTTGATCACCATCGATATAAGCGTTCACAGCGGGCCAGTCTTGCAGCGCAATGGCGCAAGCCTTGGCGAAGAAACTCATGAAGCCGAGGTTCACGCCATGTGCTTCCTTGAATTTATCCTTGAACTTGGTACGTGCTTCCATCACACGCGACATGTCCACTTCATTGAAGGTGGTCAGCATCGCCGTTGTATTCTTGGATTCTACCAGGCGGCGCGAAATGGTTTTGCGCAGCTGGCTCATCTTCTCCTGACGTTTGTCGCGGTTGAACAGGGCTTTACCGCCAGTCACCTTACCGGGGTTTTGCAAAGCAGCCAGTACATCATCCTTAACGATCTTGCCCTGGTAACCTGTAGGGGTTACCGACTTGGGATCTACTTTTTTGTCGGCAATAATAGCGGCAGCAACAGGCGTTGCTTTCACATCATTGGCAGCAGCTGCAGGCGCTTGCACAGCAGGCTTTGTGTCGGCAGCAGGAGCAGTCTTGGGTTCTTCTTTTTTCGCAGCAGCGGCGGGTGCAGCAGCACCTTCCGGCTTGGCAGCCGCATCATCAATAGTAGCCAGTACGTCACCGATGTTGAGGGTGTCGCCTTCCTGGGCGCCACGCTTCAGCACACCGGCTTTCTCGGCGTTCACTTCGAAAGTAGCTTTTTCACTTTCCAGTTCTGCAATCACTTCATCCCTTTCTACATAATCACCATCATTCTTTACCCATTTGAGCAAAGTCACTTCGCTGATTGATTCGCCTACAGTCGGAACTTTAATATCGATCATATAGTATGTTTCTTAGTTGGGTCCGTTTGTCCGGAACCTTACAAATATCGGCTTTGTTCTGATTCGGATATTAGTCAATTTTAGCGTGAAATTGACCCCGAATCGCACTTCCTTCTTTTATTGATTTCTTATTACCCGATGAACCAGCTGGCTCATGAGTATTAGATCGAAAACGCTGTATCGATGATCTCCGTTTGCTCCTGCGTATGCACCTTCATGTAACCGGTGGCCGTCGACGCCGAAGGCTGCCGGCTGATCACACCATAGTTGATCGACTTCAGGTTCATTTGCAGGAACGAGGCAGCGCCCATGTTCAACGGCTCTTCCTGCACCCAGAACCAGGTAGCCTTGCTGTACTTGGCATACAGGGCTTCCAGTTGCTTAAGCGGCAGCGGATACAGTTGCTCCACGCGAATGATCGCAGTGTCCTTCCTGTTCTCTTTCTGCTGACGCTCGGCCAGGTCGAAATATACTTTCCCGCTACAGAACAATACCTTCTTCACGTCATCGGCATTACCTGCAAAAACATCATCGATCACCTCTTTAAAACCACCTTGCGTAAACTCCTGCGTGGTCGAGTAAGTACCCGGGTGACGCAGGTTGGCCTTGGGGCTGAAGTTGATCCATGGCTTGCGGAAGTTCCAGGCCAACTGACGACGCAATGCATGGAAGAAGTTCGAAGCTGTCGTAATATTGGTAGCTACCATATTGAGCTCGGCACACATTTGCAGGAACCTTTCCATCCGCGCACTGCTGTGCTCGGGACCTTGTCCTTCATAACCGTGCGGCAACAACATGCCCACTCCATTCATGCGGTTCCATTTCTGTTCGCCGGCGGCGATGAACTGATCGATCATCGTTTGCGCGCCGTTACAGAAGTCACCGAACTGTGCCTCCCACAACACCAGGGCATTGGGGTTGGCCATGGAATAACCATATTCAAAACCCAGTACACCGTATTCGCTCAACAGCGAGTTGTAAATACGGAACTGGCCGGTAGCACCGGGAATATTGCTGAGGCGGCTATAAGCTTTGTCGGTATTCTCGTCGCGCAGTACAGCGTGACGGTGAGAGAAGGTACCACGGCGTACGTCCTGTCCGCTCATGCGCACATCCTTGCCTTCCAGCAACAGACTACCATAAGCCAGCAACTCGCCGGTAGCCCAATCTACTTTACCCTCTTCGTTGAAGAGCTTCACTTTATCCTGCAGGATCTTTTCTACTTTCTTCAAAGGTTTGAAGTCGGCAGGCCAGGTCATCAGGGCGTCGAATACTTTCTTGAAATCGTCGTTGTTGATCGCGGTAACAGGGCTGGCATCGAAATCTTCGCTGGTCGCCTTGCGTAAGCTCTTCCAGTCCAGTTCAGGCTGCTGGTAATGATAGGGAAGCGGTTTTTGCTTCACTTCATCCAAACGCTCCTGTAGATCGGCCCAGAATTTCTTCTCCATCTCCTTCGCCATTTCCTTGGCATCCACTTCACCGTTTTCCAACAGGAAGTTAGTGTATACTTCACGGGGATTGGCGTGTTTTTCGATCAGTCCATACAACTGAGGTTGTGTGAACTTGGGGTCATCTCCTTCGTTGTGACCATGTCTGCGGTAACAAACCAGGTCAATGAATACGTCGGTGTTGAACTCCTGGCGGTAGCGGGTAGCGATCTCTACGCACTTCACCACCGCTTCGGCATCGTCACCATTCACGTGCATCACCGGAGCCTGGATCATCGCCGCTAAAGAAGTACAGTAGTCGGCGCTACGGGCATCTTCAAAATCGGTCGTGAAACCAATTTGGTTGTTGATCACAAAGTGAATGGTACCACCGGTATAATAACCATCAAGCTCACTCATTTGTACCACTTCATATACGATACCCTGACCGGCTACGGAAGCATCACCATGAATGAGGATGGGGAGGATCTTGTCAAAATCGCTGGCATACAGCACATCGGCCTTGGCGCGGGCAAAACCTACCACCACCGGGTCCACCGCTTCGAGGTGCGAAGGGTTGGGCATCAGCTTCAGGTGAATGGTCTTGTTGTTGGGCGTTTGCACTTCGCTGCCATAACCCATATGGTATTTCACGTCACCACTACCCATGGTCTGGTCCAGCTTGGCAGTACCTTCAAACTCGCTGAAGATCTGCTCGTAGGTCTTGCCCATGATATTGGCTAGTACGTTGAGACGACCGCGGTGTGCCATACCGATCACCACTTCCTGCACGTTGTGGTCCGCAGCGGTATTGATGATCGCGTCGAGGGCAGCAATGGTCGATTCACCTCCTTCGAGGGAGAAGCGTTTCTGACCAATGTATTTGGTATGCAGGAATTTTTCGAACAGTACGCCCTGGTTCAGCTTTTCCAGGATCCGCTTTTTCTGCGTCACAGCGATGGGCTTGCTGAAATTTCGCTCCATCTCGTTAGTCAGCCAGTCGACCTTTTTCTGGTCGCTGATGTATTTGAATTCGGTACCTACATGACCTGCATAGCAGGTTTGCAGGTGTGCGAGGATCTTGCGCAGGGTGGTAGTACCCAGGCCAATCATATTGCCGGCATGGTAGGTTTTATCGAGGTCTTCTTCGGTGAAACCAAAGAAAGCGAGGTCGAGATTCGCGCCCCGGTCCTTGCGTGGCCGGATGGGGTTTGTTTTGGCAATCAGGTGACCTTTATTGCGATATCCGAGAATGAGACGGTATGCACCTACCTCTTTTTTCCAGTCGATGCCACCGGCAACACCGGTTTCTGCAGTGGCAGTACCGTTGACGCCGGCCTTCCCTTCACCTACGGCAAAGTCAAAACCCTCAAAAAATTTCTTAAGCTCCGGATCCACCGTATTGGGGTCTTTCACAAAATCCTGGTAGAGACTCTCAATAAAAGCCGGAGATGAACTGGTGATGTACGAAAAGTCCTTCATGAAGAAGCCATTGAATGCTAAAAGAATATAGGTATTTGAAATCGGGGTACAAATATAGCCACGAATGTCTGATTAACAGAGGTTGGGGCTATTTTATTGCATTTAGATAACAGGGAATGAGGTTAGGTTGTTTGAACACCGCAACAGTGCTAAATCCCAGGCGATGCATTAAATTCGCTTTAATTCGATCGTTTTTGGAAAATAAAGACCTTTTATTTTGATAATTCCATGATGACTCCTACCTTTGCCGTCCTAAATTTTTCGAAAGACAATGGCAAATCATAAGGCTACCAAAAAAGATGTGCGTCAGGCTACAAAACGCAGGGAAAGAAATAAGTATTACGGAAAAACTACCCGTAATGCCATCCGTGACCTGAAAGCGCTGAAGACTGGTAAGGAAGCTGCTGACCAACTGCCTGATGTTGCCTCTATGATCGATAAACTCGCTAAAAGAGGTATCATTCACAAGAACAAAGCAGCCAACCTGAAAAGCAAGCTCACTAAGAAAGTGAACGCACTGGCTGCAGCTAAATAGTTTTTTCCGAAACTCTTTATAAAGCAACGCTAGTCCCGTCCTCGTGACGGGACTATTTTTTTTGCCCAAACGTAACTAATTCATTATCAATAGAACGAGCACCGTATTGGGTATTGATACCATTCGCCAGGTCAGCAGCCCTTCCCCGCTGCGCACCGAAACACTTCATCCAAAAGGCCATTCTCCATCGGTTACACAACCTTCAAAATGACTTGCAGATCGTCACAAGCGGTGGCAGCCGCTTCGACGTAATGTCTATCCGGGCAGATTCATCCCCCTATCAACTCCCCGAGTTGCTCCAGCAAGCTTACTGATTACAAACTCACCACAACAGGCCACTTTTTTCGCCTGCCTGCCGCCCTTCCCCTTTCTGTGACCAATCACCCGCAAACGACTTTTCAAACCACTATCCGGGCACAATCACCTATCTGATCCGTCGTCAACCTGCGCGGCCTGTTGCGGGCTTCTTCCTCCTATCTTAAACCTCCCATCCCAGGGTCATCCTAGGGTCATCCTAGGGTTATCCTTGGGTCATCCTTGGGTTTTATCCCTACCATGACCCTGAGATGACCCTACCTATACCCTTGGTAAACCCTAAGAAGGCAGGACCTATCCCGAACGAACATTCCTCCTACAGGCCATCGATCGCTGCGTTTACCCAACCCATAGCCAATCCGGTACGTCAATGCAGCAACACGGTCATTTTGCCCCACAACACCATTTCTATGAAATTGAATTCCCTCCGCCTGCTCGCCCTGGCCAGTTTGCTGGCAAGTTGCCATATCACCTGCGCCCAGCCCTCCCCCCTTTCCCCCGATCCCTGGAACCTGGGGTTCGAGCGATCCGCCCCCGGCAATAGCTCCTTTGCCCCCTGGACACGCACCGCCTTCCAGGACCGGCATTACACCATTACGGTCGATAGCACGGAAGTGCAGGAAGGGAGATATGCCCTCGTCATACGCTATACACCCGAAGCTGCCAACCCTTCGGAAGGGCAGGTCACCAATACCCTTTCCATCGACGTACCCTGCGACACGCTAACCCTGTCGCTGTATGCCAAATGCACCGGTCCACTGAAGGAAGCTATAGTAGGCTTCAACCTGTTTCAGGACCGGGGAGAAAAAAAGGTAATACAGCGAGGTTTTAAGATTGCCGAATCGGCCAACTGGGTTCACTATACGACCAAAATGCCCTTGGGTGACCTGCGGTTCCCTACAGACCATCTGCGCATTTCAGCCTATTACATCGGAAAGGGTAGTCTGTCGCTGGATAATATTTCCATACTGGCCGATGGAAAACCCCTGTACGCCACTCGTTCGGCGTGCTCGCCCATCGGCGAAACCATCACCCCACTCACGCCTGCACAGGTCACCTACCTGGCGTTGCTGGGCAAGGCCTGGGGATACCTGAAATATTATCATCCCCTGGTCGCCAAAGGACAATTCAATTGGGATGGAGAACTGATGCGCCTGCTGCCCCGGGTAAAAGCAGCCAACAATGACGAAACCTTCAGTGGGGAACTACTGAGCTGGATCGATGGACTGGGTCCGGTGCCACCCTGCAAAAAATGCGACGCCGCCGTACCCGATGGCTTGCAGACCATGAATATCGACCTAAGATGGATGAAGGATTCCCACTTCAACCAGGCCCTGCAAAACAAATGGCAGGAACTGCTCATCAACCGGCACCGCGAAACCGGCGTTTACGCAACCTATGACCCAGCCAGCAATGTGTCGGTCAAAGACATGGAGTATAATTGGCGGGAAGCTGAATACCCCAGCGAAGCTTATCGCCTGCTGAGCCTCTTTCGTTACTGGAATATTATCCAATACTTTGCCCCCAACAAACACATCATCGGACGTGACTGGAATGAAGTACTCGAAGCCTTTTTGCCCCGGATAGCAGAAGCCAGGGATTCATTGGCTTACCATACGGCATTGTTTGCCTTTATTCATAGTGTCCGGGATAACCATGCCAGTAGCTACTCGCCCGTGATCAACAAAGCATACAACCATTATTTGCCCTACACTTTTACCATCATCAACCAGCAACTGGTGGTGAAAGGCGTTTACAACGATTCATTGGCCAGGGCCGGTGGCTTACAAAAAGGAGATATCATTGAGCAGATAGAAGGCCAATCCGTACAAGACCTGGTGGCTGCCAGAAAAGGCCTTACAGGCGGTTCCAATGAAACAGGGGAATGGCACCTGCTGAATGCTATGAACAAGATCACCGGTGGCAACACGACGAAGATCAACGTTACTATCAGGCGTGCAGGTACCGCTGCTACTTATCAACTCACCCGTTACCCATTCGCACAGCTTCGTTACCAACGGCCGCTGGATACGGTACTCCATAAAATATTGCCCGGCAATATTGGCTACCTCAACATGGGCCTACTCACCGTTTCTCAAGTCGATCAGATCATGCCGCTCTTGCAAGATACCCGTGCCATTATTTTTGATATCCGCAATTACCCACGTAGTACCGCCAAACATGTCGTTGAATACCTGCTTGCTGGTGAAGTTCCGTTTGCCACCTGCACCTATCCCTCCTTTGCATACCCCGGCGCCTTTCAATCGACCTTACCGCTCAAATGCGGGCCTTCCACCCCGAACCGCCGCGGAAAGTTTCTGTACGCCGGAAAAGTGATCGTGCTGGTCAACGAAACCACCCAAAGCCATGCCGAGTGGAGTACCATGATGTTTCAGACAGTGCCAGGCTGCCATACCATGGGCAGCCAGACGGCTGGTTCCGACGGCAACGTATCCCGAATACCGATACCCGGAGGGTACACCGCCTTTATGACCGGACTGGGCGTGTATTATCCAGACTCCACCCCTACACAAAGAGTAGGCGTCAAAATAGATCAGGTAGTAAAACCTACCCTGCAAGGCGTGATCGATGGAAAAGATGAAGTGCTGGAAGCGGCGATACAGTATGCCGGCAATTAGTCAGATTTGGTGGAAGAAGGGCTAAGAAAACGCTGGCGAAAGGCGACGGCACGCCGGTAATGCTGTTCCATCAGTTTGAACTCCCGGTAGGATGCCAGCCGCAGGCGTAATAACATACGGTCCAGTTGCAGCGTGATGCCCCGATCCGTCGCATACGTTTTGCCCGGTGGAGAGACCATGAGGGCGGTCAATTTTCGTACGTGGTATCCAAAGCTCTTTAAAAGTTCCATGCGAAAGCTGGTCAATGAGTTGTTACCTGTTTTAAGCAGGATTTTATAAGGCTCCAGTACAGCAAAGCAACGACTGCTTTCTTTGATATAGGTCTGGCAATACGTCTGGGTAAGTCTGCCCGAAGTAATAAAATGGTGAAACAATAGTCTATCATCGTACCAAACCTGGTAACCAGCCAGTGCGAGGGCATAACACAATTCATGATCTCCTCCAGAACTCAGTTGATAGCCCAATCTGTCTGTCAATAATGGTTCAAATCCATGATTTAGCAGCTTTTCGTAAGCCGACCTACGAAGTACGGCTCCCGCCCCGTATACCAGGTGATCGGCAACCGCGCCACTTTGGGCTGCCTGAGCACCACCCGCGTAAAGATTAAAAGCTCCAAACCAGGAAGGCGGCGTTGATTCAAATGCAAAAACACCTAGACCGCCAAGGATACCGATGCGGGGATTCGCTTCCATGATCGAATAGGCATGTCGTACATAGTGTTCCGAAAGCCAGTTGTCGTCATCGCACAAAATGATGTACTCGTAGGCTGCTTCCCGGAAACCCCGCTCGCGGGCATGGGTCAATCCCGGCCGTGGTTCATCAAACACTTTGAAAGTAAGACCGCTATTAAAAGTCGACCATACACGTTGCGCGAAAGCAGCGCTATGATCCGTCGAAGCGTTATCAACCAGGATTACTTCACAGGATAAAAAATCAGGAAGCACCTGGGCAGCCAGGTGTTGTAGGGTTACCCGCAGCCTGTCGGCTCCGTTGTAGGTACAAATAAGGACCGTGACGCCTGCTTTTATCAAATGTCTGATTGCTTTTTACGTGGAATAAATGAAGTAATATTCAAAGCCATCTTGGCGTACAACTTGGTGATCTTCCAGATCATCAAGGGGTCTGCATGCATCGACAAGGCTTCCCGTACCTGTACCCTCGCCCCTTGCTTATCGTGCAACCCATACCATAGGTCATTAGCGATCTTAATGCCATAATGCGCGTAAAACCTCATGGCTTCCCGATACAACTCGTCTTGCCGCTCAACAGGCAGGTATTGCCGGATGGTCCCGATCACCCATTGCAGGTCCTGGAGATTTTTAGCACTGGCATAAGAACTCCCGGAGATAGAATTTTTGTGGAGCCGGTACGCAGCGAGTACTGCAGGATCATAGGCTACCGGATATCGTTGCGCAATCCGCATCCACATTTCCCAATCCTCCCCATAGTTTACTCCATAAAAGCCCCCCAGTTGTTCATAAACATGCCGTTTCACGGCCACTGTGCAAAACTGCAGCCGCTGTCGCTGGGCCAGGCGCAGGAGCCAATCGTCCAGGACACCAGGCATGGACATTTCTTCATTCCGGTAATACAAAGGCTTGCCACTTTCACCCACATACACATAACGACAAAAAGCGGCTCCAATACCGGGATATTTATCAAAGAGATGGTCCATTGCCTGGTAATAGCCAGGCTTTACCAGATCGTCGCCGTGTAATATATGTACGTAAATTCCCCGTGACCGATTGATGCAGGTCTCGAAATTCCTGAGACTGCCCCGGTTTTGTGGCTGCCTGAAGTAATCCACCCTGCCTTGCCCGAGCCTGGACACGAGCGCTGCATAATCACCATCCGAACTCCCGTCATCGATCACTTCGATCTGCATGTCCGCTGCTGCATAGCCTTGCAACAGAACTGAATTCAATGCCTCTTCCAGAAAACGATAGCAGTTGTACACGGGGATCATGACCGACCAGCGCGGACGGGTCATCCCTTCCGGCAACGGCAGTATGTGTGGTGGACGTTCTGGAATTCGGACTTCCTGCATAGCTGCTTTTATCGTTGAAATGTTATATAGTTATCGATGGCGGCTGTTGTTGATTCCCAAACCGGAACGGAAAATGAGGACGCACGGCTCCTTTCCATTTACCAAACCAGCTTGTATTTTCCCGGTAATCCGCCACCTCAAAATGAATGGCCCCCTCGTGGTAATACACAGGGATCGATGTATCCCGAACAATGATCAGGGAAATATAATAAGAACCATCATTGAGGAACTGACCAGGGATCTGGCATTCACCTACCACTCGACCAGCCTCACAGATTATTGCCGTAGAAGCCACATCAAAGATGCACTCTCCTGCATAGTTATATAAGTGTAATCCGGCATTCAAGAGTGCTCCCGACATCCGGTTATCGATCAAGAACCGTACCGTCAACGGCGTGCGTATGTCGATGGTTTCCTGCCCCTCCAGAAATGCCGGGATCATTTCCACTGACAGGATACGTACAAACTCATTACCAGGCGCGGCTGCGGGATCATCCCATTGCTGCACCAGGCGCTGTTGCTGCATGCTACCTATGTATTTGTCCACGACTTCCGTGGCAGTTCCAGATACAACCATCTGCCCTTGATGTAACCACATCGCGTGCTGGCATAAATGCCGCACGGCGGGCATTTGATGACTGACAAACAGGATGGTCCGTTCGCCATCGCGTGCCAGTTGCTGCATTTTATCGAGACATTTCTTTTGAAAGGAAGTATCACCTACCGCCAACACCTCATCCATGATCAGAATATCGGGCTCGAGGTGCGCAGCTACCGAAAATGCCAGTCGCACATACATACCGGAAGAGTACCGCTTTACCGGTGTATCGAGAAACTGCTCTATCCCCGAAAAGGCAACGATCTCGTCAAATCGCTGACGAATCTGCTGCTTGTCCATCCCCAACAGGTATCCGCTGATATAGATATTTTCCCTGCCCGAGAGCTCGGGATGAAATCCCGTTCCCACTTCCAATAGGCTACCAACTGTTCCCCGACCGCGAACCACGCCTTTTGTAGGTTGTATGATGCGTGTAATGATCTTAAGCAAAGTAGACTTGCCGGCGCCGTTGTCTCCCACAATACCCCAAACCTCTCCCTGGCGAATATCAAAGTTGATGTCTTTCAGGGCCCATAAATTTGGCGCATCGCCTCGTCCCCGCTCCTGAAAGAACGAGGAACGGCCAGCACGGGAAACGCTCGACCACCAGCGTTGTACATCCTGCCGCAGCGAGCCCGTACCCACGGTGCCCAGGCGGTATAATTTAGAGACCTGTGAAGCCTGAATAACGATTTTACTCATACCACATCGATAAGCTTTGCTGCCAGTTTATTGAACCAGGCTAATGCAAACAATAAAAACAATGTAATGAATACAACACTATAGATCAGATCGCCGGGTGTAAATAGTCCTTGCCCCAATAACCCATACCGGAATACTTCAAATACCGCGCTAAGCGGGTTGATGCGTACCAGCCAGCGCAGGCCTTCAGGCACCATCGCTGCCGGATATATTACCGGAGTTATAAACATGGCGAGCCGAATACCCAGGTGAACGATATTCGACAGATCACGATAGCGGGCCGTGGCAATGGAAAATATAAGCCCCATAGCAAGCGAAAAGGCCGCCGTCAGCAACACAGCCGGCAATACAAAGAACAGCCAGGCATTAAACGCAAATTCGAAACGCCCGGTTATCCCGTAGAAAAAGAGAACGCCAATCAGTAAAAAAAACTGGATGGCAAACCTGGCCAGGTGCGTTCCTCCGATCGACAAAGGGATGATCACCCTGGGGAAATATACCTTAGTGAATAGATAGCTATAGTGAGTAAAAATGAACGCTGTGCCGGTAAATAGGTCATTGCAAAGACCCCAGAGCAAGATGCCGCTTAAAAAAAACAAGACAGGGGGAACAGTACCAGTATCTACCGCCATCCACCTGCCAAACACCAGAACATATACGACCAATGTCAGTACAGGCTGCAACACTACCCAAAGTGGCCCCAGCATCGTTTGCTGATAATTGACCAGGAATTCTCGCCGGATCAATCTGCCTAATAAATGGCGGAACGACCATAACTGACGAAGATCCACAATGCCCCATCGGGCCCGGTGGTCAATTTCCCATTCCCAGTGATCGTTGGTACCCGGATCTGCGGCCATGTGTTAATATTAAGGATAAAGATAATGAACGATTGCCGGTCATCCTACAACGACCGAAATAAACGGAAATAAGACCTGCACAGCGACCCCTTTCGGGAACACTGCCTTATTTTTATGCCTTAAGTCACAACAATGAGAAACGTTTTACTGATCCTTTTAGCCTTGTTCCCTGCCCTGCTACCGGCCCAGACCATCACTACCCGGTACGAACAATCCAATCACCTGGAAACGCCCACCTACGAAGAAGCCATCAGCTGGTGGAAAATGATGGATACACGTTTTGCGAATATCAAAATGCTCACTATGGGGCCCACAGATGCCGGCTATCCCCTGCACCTGGTCATCGTGAGCGCCGATAAGGATGTAGATATCGCCAGCCTCAAAAAGAAAGACCGCCGCGTGATACTCATCAACAACGGCATTCACCCCGGCGAACCTGATGGTATCGACGCCAGCATGCTGCTCGTACGCGATATCGTCACCAACAAGAAAACCCTGCCCGCCAATGTCGTGCTCGCGATCATCCCTGTGTACAATATTGGCGGCTGCCTCAACCGCAGCGCTTTTTACCGCGTGGATCAAAACGGTCCGGCCGAATTCGGTTTCCGCGGCAATTCACAAAACCTCGACCTCAACCGCGACTTCATCAAGTCCGACTCGCGCGAAGCCAGGTCTTTCGCCGAGATCTTCCATCTCTGTGATCCCGATGTATTCATCGACAACCACGTGAGCAACGGCGCCGACTACCAACACGTGATGACCTTGCTGTCGTCACAGCACAGCAAACTCGGTGGCGCGATGGGCGAATACCTTCACAAACAATTTGAGCCGGGCATCTATGGCCTTATGCAGCAAAAAGGCTATCACCTGGTTCCTTATGTAAGTTTTGGCGGCGCCACACCCGATGCAGGCCTTACCGCTTATTTCGACGGTCCCCGCTACAGCAGCGGTTACGCAACGCTCTGGCATACCTTCGCATTCGTACCTGAAACGCATATGCTGAAATCATACGAACAACGCGTGCAGTCGACCTATGCCCTGATGGAAAGCTTTATCGCCTTCACGGCTACCAACAGCAACGCCATCAAACAGCTGCGTGAGCGAACCAAAGCTGCCGTCAAACAGCAAACCGATTTCCCGGTGAGTTGGGCACTCAACCGCAACCAGATCGACACTGTCACCTTCACCGGTTATGAAGCCGGCCGTAAACCCAGTGACGTTTCGGGACTACCCCGCCTCTATTACGACCGCACAAAGCCCTATACCAAAGAGCTCAAATACTACAACTACTTCGACGCGAAAACCACCATTAAGAAGCCATCCGCGTACATTGTACCACAAGGCTGGTGGAAAGTGATCGACCTGCTGAAGATCAATAAGGTGCAGATGAAGCCCCTGAGCAGCGACACCACCATCGAAGTAGAAGTATACCGCATAGAAGATTACAAGTCATCCCCACGCCCTTATGAGATGCACCACCTCAATAGCGATGTTAAGGTGAGCACCACACTGCAACCAGTTAAATTCCGCAAGGGTGACTTCTACATCCCCATGAACCAGGTAGCCAACCGCTTCCTGGTGGAAGTGCTGGAGCCACAGGCAGACGACTCTTATTTTGCCTGGAATTATTTCGATGGCATACTGGGACAGAAAGAAGGATTCAGCGGCTACGCGTTTGAGGACATTGCCGCCCAATACCTGAAAGAACATCCGGAGGTACGTACCAAACTGGAAGAACGCAAAGCAACGGATACAACCCTGGCCAAAAGCGCCAGCACTCAACTCGACTTTGTGTACAGGAACTCCCCGTATTACGAACCGGCCCACATGCGGTATCCTATTTACAGAGTTGTTAAAAACTAACCGGCGCGGTTGTCCGCTACAAAATTCGATCGTACCTTAAACAGCGTAAACCGCGGGCAGGCCGCCCGCGGTTTACTTTTTCATCGAACCCGATCCTTATGGCCCGTTTATACACTGTCATCATTTTATTCTTCAGCTTACCCGTCGCTGCCCAGAAAAAGCAGCCAGACACGGTGCGCAAATACCTCACCAGCGACCTGCATTTTACCACCAGGGCCAATATGGACTTCCCTGCGCTCGCCATCCGGCAGCCGGAAGACCGCTGGCTGTTGGTATCGGCTTATCGCGATACCAATGTATTGCTGCGCGCCTGGTTTCGCGATGAAGCACTGACCATTAAAGAAGGTCCATTCGTGCTGTATCATCCTAAACGCATCAAAGCCATAGAAGGTACTTATATAGATAATGTAAGGCAGGGACTTTGGAAAGCCTGGCATCCTAACGGACAGCTGAAAGATTCCGGTGCCATACTCAACAACTACCTGGTAGGTCGCTGGTATAGCTGGAATGACTCGGGCAAACTGCAATCCATCACCAGTTACCTGCATCCTGATAGCATACCTGGCTTAATCGTCGCTGAGTTCGATCCGAAAGACAAGTTCCGCTCCATTATGGCAGGCGATAAAACCACCAGCATCCTCGACGGCCCAACGATTACTTTTCATTCCGACGGATCGCCGAAGGATTCCGGCCAATATGTAAAAGAAAGCAAAGAAGGGATCTGGAAAACCTGGAACAAAGGTGGCACACCCGAATCGATGGGCACGTATGTTCATAACAGCCCGCAAGGTGAATGGGAATACTATCACCCGAACGGACAGCGTAGCACCCGTGAGGTATACGCCAACGGCAAGGTCGTCAAGCTGGATTGTTACGATGAGCAGGGCAACTTCACCGGCAATGCCTGCCCTATCCAGAAACCTCCGGTAGCTCAGGGCAGGTTCCTGGATTTTGAAAAATACATGCTGGACAACATCTTTTGGCCGACGGAGCTTAAAAGGTCGGACATTCAGGGCGACGTAACAGTCACTTTTACCATCAGCGCTACGGGCGAAATGAAGGATTTCAGGATCATTCGGTCGCCCCATGAGGCCATGAGCCGTGAAGTAACAGAATTCTTTAAAAAACAAAAATGGTCGCCTGCGGTGTCTCATAACCGCCTAATTGAATTTACCGTCAAGTACAATATCCCATTTTATCGGTGAGAGTAGCGGAATTTAAACACCCTGTATCGGAACTTCCTCATATGTGTGTTTAACCCATATGGCAATAAAAGCCTGCTTACCCGCGACAACAGCTCACTGTTACCTGTAACTGAATTAGAACGGTATTAATTTTTTCTACCACACGTAGCAGATAATGACAGGTGGCGTAACTTTGTTGTGTACCAGCTTGTCAATGTCATGAAAACCTATTTACTCATACCAATGGTATGGGCATTACTTGTTGCAGCTTCTGCAAAGGCGCAACATGGTATCATGCCTACTACCTCCAAGTCTGTACTGATCCCGATCGGGATCCATCCTTCGGGACATGTTATCACACCTATTGTTATCGACAAGAAACACCGCCACCAATCTGCCATCATTGGTTTTAACGCCAGTGGCGATACGCTGTTCACAGGCGGTTATAAACGCGGACAACTCCATGGTACCTGGCAAAGCTGGTACCCCACCCACCAACTGTGCGACTCCGGCCGGCTTGTACACAATGTACCGGATGGCGAATGGAAAAGCTGGTATAGCAATGGACAACCACGCTCCATACGCACCTACAATGCCTACCTGCTGCACCGCATCAAGAATGAAATTCCCCGACGTGGTGGCCGTGCTACCTTCTTTACGGTGACGGATATCGCCAAAACAGACCTGGCTTATGCCTGGCAATTGCTGACCCCCGTTTATTCGTATGTAACACTGGCCAGCAAAGCGGCCAACCCACATATACCGACACCTCGTGCACTGGAAGATCGCGTAGAGCAAAATGTCGATAATAGCATCTTGCCTTACCTGCCTCCCTTCACGGAATGCATACACGATGGCCTTTACATGAACTATTATACGAATGGGCATGTAAAAGATTCTGGCTACTATAATAAAGGATTGCGGGAAGGTGTATGGGAAGAATGGATCAACGACGGCGCTATGCGCTCAACAGGTGTGTATCACAAAGGAGTACGGCAAGACACCTGGAAATACTACTCCCCCACCGGCAGGATCGTTGGCGTAAAGACTTATAACCACAAAGGCAGGGAGATCAGCAGCAAGCGTATTGGCCCGCGCAATACGACCAACAGCGAACAAGCCAGCCTGGATTAAAGACCGCACGCATCAGGAAGTAACCTGCACCAAAAAGTCAGGCAATGATCAATAACACCCATTATTGATCACTGGGGTACCCTGTAGGAAAAATCAGGTGAACATGAAACAGTTGTAGTGGTGTAACAATCGCACGGCTAATCAAATGAGCACTGCCGGCAAAATATCCTCTCGCAGTAGATAGTATGGCAGATGAACAGTAGAGTACAAAGATCATCCAATAAACGCAGGAAAGCAGCCGCTTTTGAGTCAACGGCTGCTGAGCAGGTATGAGTGGTAGAAAAACGGCAACGATCCGTGACTTCCCGCGCAGCAGGTCATGCCAGGCCCGTTATCAACCAAGGCGTATGGGTACCACGGAATAAAATTCACGCTTTACTCGTGCGCACCTGATTTCTCCCGCACTTTATAATTGCCTGGTACAGACCCGAACGACCGCACCAGCCGGTTCCACGAATTGATCTGGCAAACCACTAGCGTCAGGTTAGCAATCTCCGCTTTAGAATAGTACTTATTCAACTCATCGTGAATACCATCACTGTGCTGCTCCTGGGGCATGTGGGTCAACAACTCGGCAAATGCGAGTGCCGCCTGCTCTTGTGGTGTATAATAGGGTGTTTCCCGCCAGGCCGATACGGAGATCATGCGTAAAGGAGTTTCGCCTTCAGCAATCGCATCTTTGTAATGCATATCGAGACAATAAGCACAATTGTTGATCTGCGATACCCGGAATTTGATCAATGCGAGAAACTTATGATCAAGCCCGCAACTGGCGATATACGTTTCCACGTTGGCCATTGTCTGGTACAACCCTGCTGGTAATGAAGCAAATGTGATCCTTTCCATAACTATTGTTTTACTGTTTATAAATAGAAAACAAAGCAGGGAAAGAAAACGTGACAAAAACGGGAAACTATTTTTGGAGGAGGCGCAGTTTATCCGGATTGCGCATGAAGTAAAAGTGCTCTACCCGGTCATTCTCTATGGATAGGACCATGCAGGTAACCAATTGATCGCCGTGATAATACAAAATAGCTGGCTCGTGGTTGATCTGCCGTACTTCGGCACGCAGTACCCGATACGTTTTGTTATAAACACCCTGTAAGAAAGTAGTGACCCTGTGCATACCCAGCAGCGGGCGAGTGGTCGCCACCGCCTTACCTCCACCATCCGAGATCAGGGTGATCTCGTCATGCAGGAATTGCTCCAGCTGCTTTGCATCGCCCAGTTGAATAACGGTCAGGTATTTATTGACAAAATCTGCTGGCACCGGATGTTTCGTGATCTTCTCGCCCTTGTGTAGCTGTTCTTTGGCACGACTGAGCAGCTTGCGGGAGTTATCGGTAGAGATGTCGAGCACCGCGGCAATTTCCTCATGGTCATAATCGAAAGCTTCCTTCAGGATAAACACCGCCCGCTGTTTTACATTTAATTTTTCGAGCAGCACCATCAGGGAATAGGAAAGTACTTCTTCCTGTACAATGCCCGCATCGGCACGCTCGGTGGCAACGGGCTCGGGCAACCAGGGCCCCGGGTACTCGCTGATGGTTTTCTGCTGTCGCTTCTTGGCATTGATGGCCAGGTTGATGACCGTTCGGATGAGGTAGTTCTTCTTGTCTTCAATGCGGTCACTGTCGACCGGGATGAACTTCAGGAAAGCATCCTGCACAATATCCCGAGCTTCTTCGAGCGAGCCGGTGATATTGTAGGCATACGTCGTCAACAGTGGGCGCCATTCATTCATAAACAAGACATCGATGGGGTGCAAAGGTAAGACAAAGAAAAAGGCAGGGAGTCAAATCCCTGCCTGTGTATCATTTCTAACCAAACGCAATAATAGACGCCGGCAATTACGGTCGCGATAGATTGGCGTAGCTCACCTCGAAGTTCTTGAAGCTCCCCTTGACGGAGAATTTCTTGTCGGTCGCATAATCGGCCGCATTGGTACCGGTAAACTCATACGTGCCTGTCAGTAAGGCACTATGATCGGCCGCATTGACTACAATGTTGGTTAAGGTGACGTTACCTGTTTCTGAATCGCCCGCCAGGTCTGCCGGATTTTGTTCGCCCGGATCGTTGCCATCCTCCGCCAATGTGACGAAGCTTACCAACACACAGCCATCCTGCTGGTGCTGGTCCATTTGTTTCTCCTGCGTAGTCAATATGTATTTGCCAGGCTTGAAAGTGGCCAACGGGTGGAAGTTGAATTGCAGCCGGAAAGAACGCTTGCCCGCGAGGTGCTCGCCGGAGAAATAAAGCATGGCTTTGTTATCTGCACTGAGCATGGCAGAACCATCGCGCTTGGTGCACACATATTGCTTGCCTTTGTATTCGATGACGAATGTTCCACCCCCACGCCGGGTATGATGCCGTGGTGGGGTCAGAAAAGAAGTACCAATGACCAATATGCCAATAATGGCTACAGAGATCCTTAATAATCTTTTGGGTTTCATGTGTTAGATTTTACTGTTTTGAATTTCGATGGCTTGGTACAGTGGTAAAGAACCGGGGCCACTTACCGCAGCGGTCAGCTGTGGAAGAGGCCCCGATAAAACAAGATTCGGTACTATTTATTGAGTTACCCGGATGGTGCCTGCGCCGTTGTACGAATGGTATTCACCATTGTACATCGCATCGGCGCTTACAGGTCCCATTTTATAGAGACCGGGCGACACAGCCCGTACAGCGTAATAATAAGTTTGGCGGCTATTGTGCAGGTCCACAAACAGGTTGATCCGGTCGTCACGCACATCGAGGTAAGTAGGGGTAGAAGCATCCTTGATCCAGTCCATGCCCGGTATCTCTTTGGTGCGGGGGTTCTCGATCTCGAACCCGGCCGGCAGCAGATCGGTGATCACGATATTCTCCACATCACCGTTGTACGCTTTCTCCAGCGTGAGCTGCACCACCACCAAATCATTCTGTTTGAAGGTATTGCCACTAACGGCCCTGCCATAGCGGTCAAAGAACTTGCGGCGTACCCGGATATAATTATCTTCTTCGATATACGTACCACTCACACTGATGCCTTCACTTTGCCAGAAGTAATACAGCCGGCCCTCGCCCTTAGTCGCTATCTCCACATTATTGTTACCGAGCTGCTGCGCATTTAATTTGAGGGTATTGGCTTCGGCTTTGCCAACCACCTTGCCATTTACCTTCACTTCGGCTACCGCAGTCGACTTGTTGGCCGCACGTGCCTGTTTGCCCAGCGCCAGGAAGCTGAAGGAACACTCCTGGGTACTGTACCAGGTACGCTGCTTGAGCTTATTGGCCACATGCTGCGTCATGACCGGTATCTGGTTATTGCCAGGGTCTACATCCAACAAGGCATTCAAGGCAATCGCCTCATCCCGGATATCGGAATAAAAGCTGCCACCAGTTTGCGTCACAGATACCTCCCCGGCAAACGAAGTCGGCAACAACTCCCTGAATTTGGCTTTGTCGCCAGCAATGGCATAAGCTACACTCAGCAGGTATTTACCATCCAGGCTCAACAGTGAAGGATTGGCTTTGTAATAGTTCATGACCGACACATTCGGTTTGCCCGCCAGCGCCAATACATACAAACTATACGGCACTTCTTTCGGCGCAATCTTCTTCTGCTCCTTTTGGTTATAATAATAGGGGATCAGCTCACGATTCTTCAATCGGTTGTTCATAAAGCTGACCAATCCATTCAACACGGTCTTATCGACATCGAAGCCCGCTTTCTGCGCTTCCACCAGGAAGTGGGCCGCATAGACGGAGGTCCACCACTGTTCGGTGCCCTCGCCATCCCACAAAGTAACACCGCCTGAATACAGCTGGCGCAGCTTGATCTTACGGATCGCCTCCAGCACATTGTAATTGGCGCCAGAATTAGTAGTTCTCGATTGCAGTTGTTGTACCATATCATCATAATACAACTGCGGGAAGGCAGCAGACACCGTTTGTTCGGTACAGCCATAAGGATACTGCACCAGGTAACGCAATTGCTTACCCAGCTCCAGGGCCGGACTGCGACTCACCACCAACTGGTACGAAGCACTGCCTGGCATAAAGTCATTGAGCGGGATGGCAACACGCTGTGTGTTTCCACCGGTAATGATGCCGGAACCAGTTTGTACCTGCAACGGCGAAGCCGGCCGTACACTGATCTCCGTTTCGTCACTGAACTTCTCGCCAAGGCCCTGCACCTCCACATTCACCTTACCTACGTTCACCTGCGGAGCAGCCACCACCTGGAAGATAGCACGGCCTTCACTGTTGGGATTGAGCGATACCGATTGACGGGCTTCGCCAATCACTTTGAGCGGACCGCTCACGTTCAACGCAGCAGTAGCAGAAGTGCTTTTAGCGGTCGTGTTGGTGATTGTCACCGGTACGGTGGCTGTATCACCCGGGCTCAGGAAGCGCGGCAGGGCCGTACTCAATACCAGCGGATCGGCTACAGTAATGGCCGACTCGCTGCTACCAAAGCTTTCATCCTTATAGGCCACGGCCATCAGGCGTACCTCGCCGCTGAATTGGGGAATATCAAATTCAAAGCTGGCCACACCGCTACCATCTGCCTTGGCGATACCGCTCCAGTAAGAAACGATCTTGATGCGTTTGGCGGGCATGGGGTTGGTGCGTTTGTTCATATCCAGGTCACCGTCACCACCCGTACTGCTCAGGCGGGCTCTCAGCTCGGGGAAGAGCAAGGGATACATATCATAGGCCTGTACTTCCAGCGCCTTGTTGGCGTAGAAGTGGCCATAAGGATCGGGCGTTTTGAAATCACTCACCTGTAATACGCCATTGTCTACCGCGGACAGGGTCACAAAGCTGCCTGGCTTGGCTTTTACTTTTACCACCTGGTGTGTACGGGAGCGTACCGCTTTCTGTGCCTCGATGGCCACATCGATCTTGCGGTCCTTTTCTTCTACCCGGAGGTTTTGGTAACCATGTGCTACCGTAAGCGGAATCTCGCTTACTTCATGTGGCTTGATGAGCGTTGCCGTTACAAACACGTTGGGCAGGTGTTCGGTCGTCAGCTTCAGGTCTACCGAGGCAGTCCTGTTCTCTACATTCACGTATTGATACGACACCACTTTATCGGTCTCCATCGTCACCAGCATACGGCCGCTGAAAGGCGTTTTGAACAACACCTTGGCGCTTTCGCCTGTCTGGTACGATGACTTATCCAGTTCGATATCGATATTGCCTTCCGGGTCTACTTCAAATGAGCTGTTGTCGCCACCCCAGGCCCCATAGCTATAGAAAGTGGTACTGACATAGCTGGCGGCACCAGGGATCGCCACCCGCAATTCATAATTACCGGGAGAACGGGGTACAAAAGAGAAAGCAGTAGACTCACCACTGACGGTCAGCGCCTGCTGGGCCACCACGCGGTCTTCCTGTTGCGATTCGTAGCGGAAATAGCTGCCTTCTTTGCGGAGGATAGTCCGGTATTCACGTTTGATCACTTTCACCTCGGCTTTGGCGCCACTGGCCACGTTCTCGTTTTTATCGAGCGCAATGATGGGGAACTTCACCGCCTGGTTGAGTGGGTAGTACCAATAGCCATCATTGGCGATACCGAAGAATACATTCTGGGTATGAATATCGGCCGTCGTACTGCGGCTGACGGGGCGGCCTGTTTCATCAAATACCGTTGCAAAGAAAGTAGCCTGTAACAGGCCTTTATTAGCATAGATATCCGGTACGGAATACGATACTGTAGCATTACCATGCTCATCGGTACTACCTTCTTTTACCGAGTTATCGAAAGAGATACCCTGGTTCTGCAGGCCGAAACTGAAGCGGTTATATTTCTTGGGACTAAAGTACCGCGTCTTGGTCTGTATCTCGATCTCGTAGTTGCGGTTGGCGGCCGGCGGACCGAAGAAATTGAGAGCATTCACACTCAGGGTAGCCGATTGACCAGGTTGCAGGGACGGCTTATCCAATTTGGCCGATACCTTGATCCTGTCGGGTACAAACTCTTCAATGCTGAAATTCTTACTGCCCAGCAATACGTCGTTGGAGGTATAAACTTCGAGTGTATAGCTGCCGGTTAATGCCGACACGGCAATATCGACATCCCCTTCTGCTGAACCTTGTGCATTGAGGGTTTTCCGGAAAGTCTTCAACTCCTTGCCATTGGGCATCAGGAACTTCAGCTTCACGGGCAGTTCACCCGGCGACTTCCACAAACGGTCACGCAGGATCACGGAGAAATTGACTTTCTCGCCCGGCCGGTAGATATCCCGTTCTGCATAGATAAAGGCATCCAGGCCAGTACTGTTGCTGCGCTTACCCCCTACTTCAAAGCGGGAAGTATTGACGCGGGTCGTATTGAAAGGCAGGTAATTGAAATCATCGGCCGTTTTGGCGATGATCATGGCCGGACGGAAGCCTGCAAACTCTTTGCGCGTCAAGGGCAGTTCCGCCACCCCTTCCGCATTGGTCGTACCGGCGCCCAACACCTGGTTATTATTGCCATAGGCAACGATATTGACACCACTGACAGCCTCTGCCGTTTTGATACTATTGGTAAATACGTAGATCTTGTCTTTGCCTTCTTTGGTAATCAGACCCAGGTCAGACTTTGAAATGAAGCGGCTATCGCTTACCCAGTAGTCGGAGGTAGATCGGATCTTGATATGGTAGATGCCTTTGAAATCGGGCAGGCGGTCCTCAACATTGAACGTAAACAACCGGCTATTGCCATATTTGGGCAACGACCGGGTATCTATCTCCTTTTCATACACTACATCGCCTACCGAAAGGCTACCGCTGTTGCCGTAATCGTCATCGTAATAATCTTCACCTTCGCCGTCGTTACGGTTGTCGGTAGGATAGTATCCATACCGTTGTGCGACCAGCAGGTTGCTTTCATAGATCTTGGAAATGATCACTTTTACCTTGGGGATGTTGATGATCTTCACTTCGATGTTCTGACTGCCTTTGGACGACAGGTAAACGCCTTTGCCATTGGCAAAGCTCAGCGCTGGTTGTAGTTCACCAAAAGCCACATCAGCAGTATGGTCTTCCCGCAGGGTACCGCCGATCTTACCACGAAGGCCTTTTAATATTTTAAGCGCGTAGGTCTTATCGGCATCGAACCCTTCGCTGTTGATGCTGAAACCGTCTTCCGTTTCCTGTACAGTAAACTTCACCGCAGGGTCAAACTGAATACGGTCAGCAATATTCTCCATCACGATCTGCTGGCTGGTGCGTACATAGACGGTACCGCCGGTACCATCGTGTTCTGCAGTCACGTCATTGATGGTAAGGTTGAAGGGCGAGGGAATGCTCAGTTTGTTCTCGATGGCTTCCTTCGTACCATTGGTGCCCCCTTCCGGGATCAGCCCTTTATCGAGCGAGAGTGTAGCGTCGAGGTCTTTGTCTTCTGCCTTGATACCCAAAATGCGCAAGGATAACTTGCTATCGTTTGACAGGGTGATGACTTCATACGTAGCCGGTTTGCCACCGATATTGAGTTTCAGCTTTTCCTTGATGGTGGCAGGGTTAACCGGGTAATTGAAATACAGGTCGATCTGGGGAATCGCCGTAGTGCTGCCATCGGCGAGCATCCAGGTCACGTTGGTAGCATCGAGCTGCAGGTACGGCGTAGAGAAATTCACTTCATCGGCCTTGCCGATCTTGCCATACTCACTGTATTGTAAGATGTCTTTGTTGAGCTTGGCCTTGAAACTGGTAGCGGGTGGTAGTGGTTTCGAGGGCGAAAACACCAGTTGATCGGGTGTTTCCCATCGAAAGCGCCCCGGTATCTTGGGTTCGAAGTCGATATAGTCGGTCGAATCCCATTGGTTGAGCAGGGAATCGTTTACCAGCGCCTGGTCGAAGCGGAATACCAGGTTGCCCAATGATTGCACCTCGCCTTTGGCGTTGGTATAATCGAGGTTAACGAGGTTCCTGTTACAGGCGTACAAAAAAATAACAACCAGGACGGTTGTTAAGGCCAGACATTGTTTGCGCATAAAGGGTTAACATTGACGTGATTGTTAAGGAAAAGCGGACGAAAAATACAAAATATCGGGAATTACCCAGCTTTCGTAGCAGGTATTAGTAAGAATATCCCGGAATACCATGAAAACCGGCCGGTAACGACGGGCGTTACGGCTGTATTTCGATGATCCATTAAAAATAAGTTAGAAAAGCTAAGGAGGGATGCTGGACGAGTCCATACAGGTGATTGTAGACGAAAGTTACATAACGCCCAACCCCATTTGCAAATCTATCCAGATAAGGATTTGTTAATTCCGTTTAGATGTCTAACAATTTGTTCAATGCGTGTTGCAATTGCTTTTTTTCAGGCAGGTAAAGCTGATATTTAGCCATTAATACTTTATTGGTAATTCCGGCGGTTGCATATTCCACCAACACATTGTCTTTGCAGGTTCCCAGTAAGATCCCAATTGGTTCGTTATCCCCTTCAGTTGCCTCCTCCTTTTTAAAGTAGTTGATATATAAGTTCATTTGGCCAACGTCGGCATGATCAATTTCTCCACGCTTTAGGTCTATCAAAACAAAGCACTTCAAAATGCGGTGATAGAAAAGTAAGTCCAGGCGAAAATGACGCCCGCCGATACTCATTCTGTATTGTCGTCCAATGAAGGCAAAACCTTTGCCTAACTCCAGAAACAGTTTTTGAAGATTATCGATCAACCTGTTTTCCAGATCGCCTTCGTGGAATTGATATTGTTCCGGAATATTGAGAAATTCGAGTACAAATGGATCCCTGAGTAGGTCCTCAGGCTGCTGTATGTCGTGTCCTTTATCAGCCAGCTTTAAGATCCCTTCTTTGTCAGTGCTGACCGCCAGGCGGTGGAAAAGCATGCATTTCATCTGGCGCTTCAGCTCTCGCACGCTCCATTTCTCTTTTTCACATTGCCGGGTATAAAATCCAATTTCCAGCTCGGAATCTGATTTTAGGATCTCGTAGTAATGGCTCCAGGTCAATTGGTGGGACAGTGTCCCACTAATCTTGAAACTAACATACAACCTCCTCATATACATCAGATTAGATCTACCGAATCCTTTCCCGTATACCTCGGTCAAATCCCTCGATAGCCGGTCAAAAAGCTTTGTTCCATACTCTGATTTTTCATTCCCATTGAGTTCAAATTCCACAATATGACGCCCAATTTCCCAATATGTTTGGACGAGGATGCTATTCACTTGCCTGGCCGCCTTCGCGCGACCAGCAGCCAAAAGTTCGCCAATGTTCGATACTAATTCTGTGTAAGGTTGATGTAATTGCATGCCAAATGATAGTTTGTTATTAAAAATCATTTGGTTGGGTCCGATTGAAAAAGAAAAAGCGGAGTAAGTACGAGAAGGATGTTCACTTAGATTTAAATCCAAATTAACGGTCAAAACCGGCTCACATCTTTTTAAAGTAATCAGTAGCGCTCTATCTTTAGCCCGTGAAAAACATCCGGGGCAAATTCAAAAAGGCGGGCAAATGGTTCCTCATCGTCAGCGGAGGCCTGTTCCTGCTTTTCCTGCTGCTGCAATGGATCTTCCCCCTGCCCGACCAGGTAGAATATTCCACCATTGTTACCGACCACAAAGACGAAGTGATCCATGCCTACCTTACCCATGATGAGAAATGGCGGATGAAAACCACCCTGGACGAGATCTCTCCGCTGTTGCGCAAAACCATCGTGGCCAAAGAAGACCAATACTTTTACTACCACCCCGGCGTCAACCTGCTGGCCATTGGCCGGGCCATGGTGAAAAACATATTCCGCCTGAAACGAACATCCGGCGCCAGCACCATTACCATGCAGGTAGCCCGGGCGCTGGAACCTAAAAAACGTACCTACTACAATAAAGTCGTGGAAGTATTCCGTGCCTTTGAGCTGGAATGGAAATACAGCAAAGACGAAATCCTGCAGCTATACCTCAACCTGGTTCCGTATGGTGGCAATATAGAAGGCGTAAAAAGTGCGTCCATCCTTTATTTCAATAAGAACCCCGATCACCTGTCGCTAGCGGAGATCACTGCCTTGTCGATCATCCCCAACCGGCCCTCTTCCCTGGTGATCGGCAAACACAATGACCGCATCGTGCAGGAGCGCAACCGTTGGCTGAAAAAGTTTGCAGCAGACAAGGTCTTTACCGAAAAGGAGATTGAAGATGCCCTCGACGAGCCACTGAACGCTACCCGCCTGGAAGTACCCAAACTGGTGCCCCACCTGGCCTGGCGCCTCAAACGTCAGGGCGGCGATATCATCGCTACGCACATCAACATGAATGTGCAGTCGAAAGTAGAGAAACTGGTAGAAGATTATAGTCGCACCCTTCGCCTGCTGAATATCCGCAATGCCGCGGTGGTCGTCATCGACAACCAGCAGCATAAGGTAGTATCTTATATTGGCTCGGCCGGCTTCTTCGACACCCTCGATGCCGGCCAGGTGAATGGCGCCGCGGCTATCCGGCAGCCAGGCAGTACCCTCAAACCCCTGCTTTATGGACTCTGCTTCGACGAAGGGTTGATGACGCCCAAGGCAGTGATGACCGATGTAGCTGTGAATTATGAGGGCTATGCCCCCGAAAACTACGATAAGCAATTCAATGGCTATGTCACGGTGGAGTATGCGCTGGAACATTCCCTGAATATTCCCGCGGTGAAAGGGCTGCGCATGTTGGGAAAGGATAAGCTCGTGCAAAAACTGGCAGCCTGCGATTTCCGGCAGATCCGGAAAGACCAGCAGAAACTCGGCCTTTCGATGGTGCTGGGAGGCTGTGGTGCCACACTGGAAGAATTGACGGGTCTCTACAGCTCCTTTGCGCAGGAAGGCAGATATTTCAGACCACAATATACCCGGGCCATCGATGATACGACGGTAGTGGCCAATACCCTCAGCCCCACCGGCTATTCGGTCATGAGCCCTGCCGCTACTTTTATGATCAACGAGATCTTATCCAAAGTAAACCGGCCTGATTTTCCACTCAACTGGCAGAGCACCGAACACATGCCCAAGATCGCCTGGAAAACAGGCACCTCCTATGGCCGCCGCGACGCCTGGAGCATCGGCTACAACAGGAACTATACCGTCGGCATTTGGGTAGGCAACTTCTCCGCACTGGGCATACCGGAACTCAGTGGCGCCAATGTGGCCACCCCGCTCCTCTTCAAAGTCTTCAACACGATCGATTACGACAGCGACCAGGAATGGTTTACCCAACCCAGGGATTGCGATAGCCGCGTGGTTTGTTCCGAAACAGGCCTCACACCCGGCGAACATTGCCACAATACCATTACCGACTATTTCATTCCGCTTATTTCCAGTACACAGCCCTGCAACAATATGGAAGAAGTGATGGTATCCCCCGACGAAAAACTCTCTTATTGCAAGACCTGTATGCCGGAAGCCGGCTATAAAAAGAAATGGTACAAAACGGTGCCGGCCGATATGCAACAGTATTTTGAAGAACACCGGGTAGCTTACCAAAAGATCCCGGTACACAATCCTGCCTGTGAAAAAGTATTTGCCGGAGGAGCCCCAGCCATCACCCATCCGCGCAATGGCGCCGAATACCTGATCAGCCGCAAGCATCCCGAGCCTTTGCAGTTAAGCTGCCGCACTGGCAACGATGTGGGCAAAGTGTACTGGTATATCAACAACCAATTCCTGAAGACGGCAGAGGCCAGCGCCAAACAATTCTTTATGCCCGAGGAAGGCCCGGTGAAGATCTCCTGCACAGACGACAAGGGCAGGAACCGCGATATCTGGATCAAAGTGAAGTATGTGAACCTATAAAATGACAAACGACGGCGCAGGCCGTCGTTTGTCATTTTATGCTGTCATTGACTAGTCGATCTTCTTCAGACTACCGTTGCCGGTAATGTTGGTAGTGGTTTGGGGATTGCCCTTGTAACGAACATTCCCATTACCGCCGATCCGTACATCGAGCTTTACGCTGGCATTCACATCGGCATTGCCATTGCCAAAGATCTCCACTTTAGTAGATTCCGTTTGCAGGTTCTTGGCGTCGATATGGCCGTTGCCGGTTGTTTTGGCCTGAAAGTCGCGCGTCTGTCCAATGATGTCGATATCACCATTGCCGGTCAGTTCGGCCTCGATCGCAGGCGCATCGGCTTCGATCTTCATTTCGGCATTGCCTGTAACCCGAAGGTCGAGCTTGGTGCTATCCGTGATCTTCGTGGTGCTGCGTACATCACCATTGCCACCGGCATGGATGCTGTGCAGACGGGGAGCAGTCACAAATACCTTTACGTCACGACGGGGGCGCAGGGCAAAACCTTCGCGGTCGGTGATCTTCAGCACACCATTTTCCACGTATGTTTCGATAAAGGGAGCAATATTATCTTCCGCCTCGATACGTACTGAATAGGGGCCGATGCCTACATACGTATCAAAATTGTAGCTCGCAGAAACGGCAGAGAAACCTGTTTCGGGCCTGTCGACGGTAGTCACATTACCATTTCCCCGAACTTTTTTACCGGAAACAAAATCGCAGGAAGTAGTCAGCAAAGCGGTGGCGGCGCATATCAATAGGATCTTTTTCATGTGCTTGGGTGTTTTGGCGATGACAAAAATGCTGATAAATATTGATTATATAGTGATTAGACGCAGCTTACTGAAAAAGGTTACGTAAAAAATCCCCCCAATACACAGATACCCCGCCAATACGACCTTCCAAGCAACGAGCTGAGTGTTAGCCAGTTCTGCGGGCAACGGGGACGAATCGGGCCAAAATGGCCCGAGCAGAAAACAGAAACTTTATTACCTTCGCAGCACCATGACGGAAAAGATTCTCATTCTCGATTTCGGCAGTCAGTATACTCAATTGATTGCCAGGGCCGTCCGGGAGGCCAGCGTATATTGCGAAATAGTCCCCTACCACCACAAAATTGAATTCGATCCCTCTTTAAAGGGTATTATATTGTCAGGTTCACCCTTCTCGGTGAACGATGCCAATGCACCCCTTGTCGATGTGGATGCACTGCACCAGAAACTGCCCGTACTGGGTGTTTGCTATGGCGCGCAGCTGACTGCCAAACAATATGGCGGCCGCGTGGACAACAGCAACAAAAGGGAGTATGGCCGCGCACTCATGCACAAGCAAAAAGAGGATGTGCTGCTGAAAGATGTGACGGAATTGTCGCAGGTGTGGATGAGCCACGCAGATACGATCCTCGAATTGCCCAAAGGATTTGACGTATTGGCCAATACCGACGCCATCCCCTACGCCGCCTTCAAAAAGAACGGCACAGAACAGCCTCTCTATTGCGTACAATTCCACCCCGAAGTGTACCACTCTATCGAAGGCAAGAAGATATTAAAGAACTTCCTCGTTAATATCTGTGGTTGCAAGCAGGACTGGACTTCTGCCCACTTCATCACCGATACCGTAGCCGCCCTGAAAAAGCAGATCGGCGACCGTAAAGTGATCATGGCCCTCAGTGGTGGTGTTGACTCTACCGTAGCAGCCACCCTGATCCATAAAGCCATCGGCGACCGCCTGTTTGGTATCTTCGTCGACAATGGCGTATTGCGCAAAGACGAGTTCCAGCAGGTACTCGACACCTACGCCACCATCGGATTGAACGTGAAAGGCATCGACGCGAAAGAACTGTTCTATAAAGAACTGGCCGGCAAAACCGATCCTGAAGCCAAACGTAAAGTGATCGGCAGACTCTTCATCGACGTATTCCAGGAAGAAGCTAAAAAAGTAGAAGGTGTAGGCCTGCTGGGCCAGGGTACCATCTACCCCGATGTAATCGAAAGCGTATCTGTTCACGGACCTTCAGTGACCATCAAATCACACCACAACGTAGGTGGTTTACCAGATATCATGCACCTCGAGCTCGTGGAGCCGCTGCGCGCCCTCTTCAAAGATGAGGTTCGCCGGGTAGGTGCAGAATTGGGTATCCCCGCTGCACTGCTCAATCGCCATCCTTTCCCCGGACCAGGTCTCGCCATCCGTATTCTTGGAGAGATCACCCCCGAGAAGGTGGAACTGCTGCAAAACGCAGACGACCGCTATACCAAAGGCCTCAAAGAACACAACCTGTATGATCAGGTATGGCAGGCTGGCGCTATCCTGCTCCCCGTTAAGAGCGTGGGCGTCATGGGCGACGAACGTACCTATGAATTCACAGTGGCCCTGCGCGCTGTTACGTCGGTAGACGGTATGACGGCAGACTGGGCGCATCTCCCTTACGATTTCCTGGCACATATTTCGAATGATATCATCAATAATGTGAAAGGGATCAACCGGGTGGTGTATGATATCAGCAGCAAGCCTCCTGCAACGATTGAGTGGGAATAACCGTCTTGATCATAATCCTTGTATTACAATAAAATATCTGTACGGTGCAGCGCGTTATTGCCTGCACGTACAGGTATCTTTACCAGGGACCACTATCAACAACGCTCCAACATGAAAAAGAATAGACTTACCTTGCACCTCACGATCCTGGCCCTTTTTTGCGCCACTATTACTTTTTCACAGGTTGATTCCACCAGCACCCGCATCGATTCTACGCCCAAACGTCATCAGATAGCCGTATTTGCACCACTGTACCTGGACTCTGCTTTTGACGCATCCGGACAGTACCGCTACGCAAAATCATTTCCCAAGTTCATCAATCCGGGCCTCGAATTCTGGGAGGGCGCCCAACTCGCCATCGACTCCATGAAGCGGGAGGGACTTCAACTGGATGTGCATGTGTACGATACCCGCTCCACCGCCAAACCGTTGATGACCGTATTGCAAAGCGAGCAGATCAAGGAGATGGACCTCCTCATCGGGCACGTGACCGTCAACGAAGCCAACCTGCTGGCACAAATGGCGGCCCGGCTCACCGTTCCCTTCATCAACGTCAACCTGCCCAATGAAGCAGGCGCTACCAATAATCCCTACTATGTGATCCTGAACTCGACGCTGGAAACACAGGTCACCGGGATCTACAAGTTCCTGCAAAAGAATTTCTCGGTGTCTACCGTCGTCGTGTTTCGCAAAAAAGGTGCTACCGAAGACGTGCTGAAGAATTACCTCACCGAAGCTGAAAAGTCGACCACCGGCACGCCGCTGAAGATGAAGTATGTGACCCTCGAGAACAATTTCACCCAGGAAGATATTACCGACTACCTCGACAGCAACAAGACCAATGTGTGCCTCGTAGCCAGCCTCGATGCTTATTTTGGTCAGCAGATCTGTCAGCAGCTCTCCACCGTCAGCAGCAGCTATACCACCACGGTGATCGGCATGCCTACCTGGGACCAGTTCGATTTTGAGAAGCCGGTGTTTAAAGGCATCGAGATCTATTATAGTACCCCCTTTTATGTGCCACCCACCGATAAACTGGCCACCTCCCTCAGCGAGCATTTCAGGGTCAACTATTATTCACGTCCCAGCGACATGGTGTACCGCGGCTATGAAAGTGTGTACCATTTCAGTCACCTCCTCCATTTACACGGCAAGAATGTTGCCTCCAGCCTGAGCGACAAAAAGTTCAAGCTCTTCAGCGAGTTCGACGTGCAACCTGTAATCGACAAAAAGACCATGACCCTCGACTTCTTTGAAAACAAAAAGCTTTACTTCCTCAAAAAGGTAGATGGCGTTGTAAAAGCTGTTTACTAAAACCTTACTGTAATTACCGTCTTTATCAGGATGGCGACAGCCATCGCTCTACCGGCCTTAAATTTGCATCAGCCAATGCTACCGGAGCAGGCGTGAACGGAACTGAACCCTCATCGCTCTTCCCGGCTTACAAGATATGGGTCAAATCATCGAGTTTACAGATAGTGGATTGTATTGCCCGGCGGGGCAATTCTACATCGATCCCTGGAAGCCGGTTGACAAGGCTGTGATCACCCACGCCCATAGCGACCATGCCCGTCCAGGCAATGGATCCTATCTCTGTCATTATGCCTCCACGCCCATCCTGCAACTACGATTGGGTGACAATGCCTACCAAAGTATCGGCTGGAATGAACCCATCCAGTTCAACGGAATAAAACTATCCTTACACCCGGCCGGCCACATTATTGGCTCTTCACAGGTGCGCATCGAGCAGGACGGAGAAGTTTGGGTGGTAAGCGGCGATTACAAAGTAGAGAACGACAGCATCAGTGGTGCCTTTGAACCCGTGCCCTGCCATACCTTCATTACCGAATCGACCTTTGGATTACCCATTTACAACTGGAAGCCACAGGCAGATATCTATACCGATATCCGCAACTGGATACACAGCAACCAGTTGGCCGGCAAAACCTCCGTATTGATCGCCTATAGCCTGGGCAAAGCACAACGGGTATTGCAAGCCATAGCCCACCTGACAGGTAAGGTCTTTGTGCATGGCGCTATCTGGAATACACACCAGGTGCTGCTGCAAGCCGGCTGGCAATTGCCGGAAGTGATCCGGGTAACGCCGGAACTGCCTAAGGAAGCGTTTAAAGGACAGGTAGTGATAGCGCCTCCTTCTGCCGACGGCACCCCCTGGATGCGCCGCTTTGCGCCCTACAGTGTTGGTGTATGCAGTGGCTGGATGCAGGTGCGCGGACACCAGCGCAGGAGGAACGCCGACGCTGGTTTCGCACTCAGCGATCATGCCGATTGGAAAGGCCTGCTGCAGGCCGTCAAAGCTACCGGAGCCACCAAAGTATATGCTACGCACGGATTTCAGGCAGTGTTTAGTCGCTACCTGACTGAGCAGGGTATCGAAGCGGCCGAGGTGAAAACAGAATATGGTACCGAAGAAGAGGAAGCCATTACAGAACCGGAGAAGACCGATGAATAACTGTATCACGATATCGATCAACAGTTGGCCCCAGCACCTTACACCAGGCATTGATCAGCGTCATTTTTCAAAGCAGTTACTTTGAGCAACACGACCGACCATACGATCCATATGCCCGGCCTGGGAGGCATGCAACAGTTTGCCCAACTGGTGCAGGACCTGGGTATGCATACCAAGACCAATGACAAGCTGGAAGCCCTAGTTCATTATTTCACCCATGCGAACGACAAAGACAAGGTATGGGTGATCGCCTTGTTCAGTGGACGTCGACCGCGACGAACCATCAACTCTACGCAATTGCAGACCTGGTGTGCCGAAGTAGTCGGCCTGCCTTTGTGGTTGCTGGAAGAAAGCTACCATACCGTAGGCGACCTGTCAGAAACGATCGCCCTGCTCATTCCGGAACAAAATAATCCTGCTGTCAACGGACAGCCATTACATTACTATGTGGAGCAATTCCTGCAACTGGAAAAAGCCGATGAAGCAACCAAGAAAGATTTTATCCTGCACTCCTGGCAGGAACTGACCAGCAAGGAAAGATTTGTATTCAATAAACTACTGTCCAGCACCTTTCGTGTAGGCGTATCTCAAAGCATGATGGTGAATGCGCTGGCCAGGATCCTGCAGCTGGAATCAAGCGTGATTGCGCACCGCATCAGCGGCAACTGGGATCCATCCACGACCAGCTTTGACGCGTTGGTAAGTGGAGAAGGCGGCTCGGTCGACCACTCAAAGCCCTATCCGTTTTACCTCGCGTATGCTATTGAAGAAGAAGTGGCCGCCCTGGGTGATCCGGCCGACTGGCAAGCAGAATGGAAATGGGATGGCATCCGGGGACAAATCATCAAGCGCAACGGACAGCTGTTTGTATGGAGCCGGGGTGAAGACCTGATCACAGAAAAGTTTCCCGAGTTCGCCGCACTCCTCGATAAACTGCCCGAAGGGGTCGTTATCGACGGGGAGATCCTGCCCGTCAAAGATGAACAGGTCCTCAACTTCAATGTGCTGCAAACCCGTATTGGCCGAAAGAACGTCACCAAAAAACATTTGCAGGAAGCACCCGCCGGCTTGTATGCCTATGACCTGCTCGAGTTGGACGGACAGGACATCCGTCACCTTTCACTCACCGAAAGAAGAGCAGCCCTTGAAATATTGATACAGGGTCTGCAGTTGCCATTTGTTCAGTTGTCACCCATCGTCACTTTCGACGACTGGCAACAACTAACCACCCTACGGGAATCGGCCCGTGACCTCAACAGCGAAGGGCTGATGCTGAAACGAAAATCCTCCGCCTACCTCGTGGGCCGTAAACGGGGCGACTGGTGGAAATGGAAGATCGACCCGCTGACGATCGATGCCGTCATGGTGTATGCGCAGAAGGGAACCGGCCGCAGAAGCAACCTGTATACCGATTACACCTTTGCCGTAAAAGATGGCGATAAACTGGTCACGTTTACCAAGGCCTACAGCGGCCTCACTGATAAAGAGTTTGCCCAGGTGGATAATTTCGTGAAGCGGAACTCCATCGAGAAATTTGGTCCCGTACGCACCGTAAAACCCGAACTGGTATTTGAGATCGCCTTTGAAGGCATCGCCGCCAGCAACCGCCACAAATCGGGCGTGGCCTTGCGTTTTCCCCGCATGAGTCGTTGGCGCACAGACAAAAAAGCCGATGAGATCAATACCCTCGACGACCTTAAAAAGATGCTGGCGTTGTATGGAAAATGAGTGCCCGGGAAATTGTACCTTGAAGGCTGAAATCGGGGATTCATGAGGAAATATGCAATGATATTATCGCTGGTGCTGAGTGGAGTGGCCTTCACGGCCTGGATAGAGGTCATGAATGAATATGACCCGGTTCCCATTCCGCCCAGCAGCCAGCGCCTGGGGGGCGATCCGCAAAAAGGATACGATTACCTCACGACCGGCGACTATGTAAAAGGCGGTGTACCCTATAGCGCTTTTATCATGGGACTGGGCAAAGACCGGAACAATTACCTGCAACGCGCTGGCAAGAACGAAAAGATACCTTTCTCGTATACAGCCGTCACGGCGCCCAATGGTGAAATACTGGTAGCCCCCAATTGCCTGCAATGCCACGCACAGGTATTCGAAGACCAGCTCCTCATCGGCATGGGCAATACGACCATCGATTTCCGGCAGGACGATAAGCTCAACGTCAAAAACCTCAAAGCGCTGGAGTCTTTTCTGAAACTCACTTCACCCAAAAAATACCAGGCGGCCAAATCATTCATCGAGGTGGCGAAAGCCATCGGCCCACACCTGCAAACCGATGTACAGGGCGTCAACGCCGCCGACAGGCTGGCAGCCTTGCTGGTGGCGCACCGCGATCCCGTTACTTTTAAATGGAATGATACTGTCTACCTTGATGTTCCCGAAGAAGTGATCCCCACTGATGTGCCCGCCTGGTGGTTGCTGAAAAAGAAGAACGCCATGTTCTACAACGGCTTTGGCCGCGGTGACTTTGGCAAATTTCTCGGCGCCTCCAACCTGCTCACGGTAGTCGATACCAGCGAATCGGCCGAAGTCGATGCCCATATGCCCGATATGCTGGCGTATATCTATTCGCTCGAGACACCCAAATATCCCGGCACGATCGATGAGTCACTCGCCACAGCAGGCGAAAAGATATTCGTGAACAACTGCTCCAAATGCCATGGCACCTATGGTCCCGAAGGCAGTTTCCCGAACCTGCTGATCCCGGCAGCAGTCATCCAGACCGACTCCCTGTTGTCGAAAAGCAACTACTCCAATCCGCAATTTGTAAACTGGTTCAACAACAGCTGGTTCACCAAAGGCGACCATCCGGCGCGCCTCGAACCTTTTGACGGCTATCTGGCACAACCATTGGATGGTATCTGGGCTACCGCCCCTTACCTGCACAATGGCTCGGTACCCACTTTGGAGGCCTTACTCAACAGTGACCTGCGACCGGCTTACTGGTCGCGCAATTTCGATAAGCTGGTATACGACTACGAAAAGCTCGGCTGGGTGTATAAAAAGCAGGAAGGACCGGGCAAAAATGTATACAACACCACCAAAAACGGCTACGGCAAGTATGGCCACACCTTTGGTGACCGGCTCAGCGATAAAGAACGCCGGGCGGTACTGGAATACCTGAAAAAGTTGTAAGCATTTTTCTCTTACATTTACCAGCTGTCGTGCAGTTACAGGAAACCATAGGATACAAGACGATTCAACAATGGCTGGCCGCCAAGGGCCATCGTCCATTTGCATTCCAGGAAGAAGCCTGGGAGCATATCGTACAAGGCAAAAGCGGCCTCGTCAACGCGCCGACCGGCTTCGGTAAAACCTTCTCGGTATTCCTCGGCGCGGTCATCGACTTCATCAACCGCCACCCCAACAATTACCAGACTAAATCAAAGAACGGCTTACAGCTACTGTGGATCACCCCGCTGCGCGCCCTGGGCAAAGACATCGCCCGCGCCATGGAAGAAGTGGTCACCGAACTGGGCATGAGTTGGCAAGTAGGTATCCGCAATGGCGATACCACCGTGAATGAACGGGCCCGGCAAAAACGTCAGATGCCCGAAGCCTTGGTGATCACGCCTGAAAGCCTGCACCTGCTGCTGGCGCAGAAAGGTTATGCCGACGTGTTGAAGCATCTTCGCATCATGGCCGTCGACGAGTGGCATGAACTCATCGGCAGCAAGCGGGGTGTGCAGGTAGAACTCGCCGTTACGAAGATCGTGCACACCCAAAAAGCCCAGGCCAACTGGCACTGCGCCGTCTGGGGTATCAGCGCCACCATCGGTAACCTCGAGCAGGCGCAGGAAGTGTTACTGGCCCCGGTGGGCAGTACCGGCGCTACCGTAAAAGCACAACTACGGAAGGAAGTGGAGATAGAGTCCATCATTCCCGATGAGATAGAAAAATATCCCTGGGCAGGTCACCTCGGCATCAAACTCGCCCACAAAGTGATCCCCATCCTGGACCAAAGCCGCACGACACTCATCTTCATCAACACCAGGGGCATGAGTGAACGCTGGTACCAGACCCTGCTCAATATTGCCCCCGAACTGTCTGGCGCCATCGCCCTGCACCACGGCAGCATCGAACAGGAACTGCGTCTATGGGTAGAAGATAATCTGCATACCGGCCGGCTCAAGGCGGTGGTGTGTACTGCCAGTCTTGACCTGGGTGTCGACTTCCGCCCGGTAGAAACCGTTATACAGGTAGGTTCGCCCAAAGGAGTTGCCCGCTTTCTGCAACGCGCCGGCCGCTCCGGTCACCAACCAGGCGAAGTGAGCAAGATCTATTTTCTGCCCACGCACTCGCTGGAGTTGGTGGAAGCAGCAGCCCTTAAATCTGCCATCGAAGAGAACTTCATCGAAAGCCGTGACCCCATGTTGCTGTGCTATGATGTGTTGATCCAGTTTCTCGGCACGCTGGCAATATCCGATGGGTTCAAACCCGATGAGCTCTATCACGAGATCACCGCCACCTATTGCTACCGCGATATGACGCGCGACGAATGGAATGCCATCGTGCATTTCGTTACCGAAGGGGGCACGGCTTTGCAACAATACGACGACTACAAGAAGATAGAGATCATCGATGGCGTATACCGCATCTCCAACCGGCGTATCGCCATGCGCCACCGGCTGCACATCGGTACCATTGTGAGTGAGTCGATGATGAAAGTGAAGTTTGTGAGTGGTGGGTTCATCGGCGTGATCGAAGAGTATTTCATTTCACGCCTCTCTCCCGGTGATGTATTCACCCTGGCAGGCCGTAACCTCGAGCTGGTAATGATCAAAGACATGACGGCCATTGTGAGGAAGTCGAATGCCACCAAATCGATCGTCCCCAGTTGGAATGGCGGTCGCATGCCGCTATCGGCCAACTTGGGTAAAAAGTTACGGGAGAAATTTACAGAGGCCGAAATGGTGGCCCGGGAAGCGATGCAGGCAGTAGCACCGGCAAAAAATACGGCTTCCCGCCATAAATCACTCGCCACAGCCTGGGACATCGAGTTGAAAGTACTACAGCCACTGTTTCAATTGCAGGAAACTCTATCACACGTGCCCAGGGCCAATGAACTGCTCATCGAGCAGATCGAGACGAAAGACGGCTTCCACCTGTTCGTATTTCCTTTCGAGGGGCGGCTGGTACACGAGGCCATGGCGGCCATATTGGCGTACCGCATCAGCAAGATCACGCCCATCACCTTCTCGTTTGCCATGAACGACTATGGCTTTGAGCTACTGAGTGATCAACCCATTCCGGTAGACGATACCAATGTCTACGAGCTTTTTGCGCCAGACGATCTGCTGGCCGATATACAACGCAGCGTCAACGCGACAGAGATGGCCAAAAGAAAGTTCCGTGATATTGCCGTGATCGGCGGCCTCGTCTTCCAGGGTATGCCCGGCGAGAGAAAAAAGGCCCGCCACCTGCAATCTTCGGCCTCCCTGTTGTTCAATGTATTCTCGGAGTACGAACCCAATAACCTGCTGCTGCGACAAGCCTACCAGGAGGTGCTGGACCAGCAGATGGAAGAAGTGCGGCTACGCAATATGCTGGAGCGCATTCAACAATCGACGATCGTCCTTACCTTCCCCGAACGACTCACCCCCTTCTGCTTCCCGATCAAGGTAGATAGCATGCGCGAACAACTCACCTCCGAAAAACTGGAAGACCGCGTGAAGAAGATGCAGCTGCAATTGAGCAAGTAATATTGCACGCTCTTGTAAAGGCCATCCCGGCTATTGGCAATTTTATTATTTTAGGGTCCCCAATACCAGCCGCATGATAAAGAAGATCGCCGGAATCTTATTACTCATTCTGATCGGAATTCAGTTCATACGCCCCGAGCGCAATGAATCGACCGGCATCACGGCCAATGATATTGCCCAACAGTATTATATTCCGCCCGATATACAGGAAATACTACAACGCGCTTGTTACGACTGCCACAGCAAAAACACGGAGTATCCGTGGTATACGAATATCCAACCCGTCGGCTGGTGGATGAGCAAGCACATCGAAGACGGTAAAGAAAGCCTCAATTTTAACGAGTTTGGCTCCTACACGCCGAAAGACCAGGACCATGTGATGGATGAGATCATTGAAGTGGTAGGCAATGGAGAGATGCCCCTGCCCAGCTACCTGTGGATGCACGGCGAAGCAAAATTGTTTGACGACACCGCCGTTCTTATCGACTGGGCGCGAAAACTCAAGAAAGAAATTGCGGCGACCAAATGACCTGTGGGTGAATAGTTCCATTCATTCCCATCTTCAACGGCGGCAATAACGTAGTCAAACAATACAGACCGCCTTTTTCTGGCTGCATTTCCTACCTTTGCTACTCCATGCAGGTACCCGTTGCACATAAGATCTTCCAGCACCAGTTCTGGCTTTCGCCCGACCGCTGTATCTTCTGGGAAGAAGCCAAAGCGCTCATCGTATCAGATCTCCATTTTGGTAAATCTGGCCATTTCCGCAAGAATGGTATCCCCATTCCGCAAACAGTATACAAACATGATCTGCAACGCCTCGTCGATCAGTTGCAATATTTTCAACCCCAGCAGGTGATCGTGGTCGGCGATCTGTTTCACAGTCGTGAAAACAAAGAGCTGGAATTGTTCAAACGGTGGCGCCATGACCTCATCGACCTGCCCATCAAACTGGTGCGTGGCAACCACGATATTTTACATGATCGTTGGTACCAGGAGGCTGCTATCGAAGTCATTGAAGAATCCCTTACGTTACATACCCATTTCAAATTCATGCACGACCTGGAGCCCGAACAGCTCGACCACCAGCAATACTGTTTCTCCGGGCATATCCACCCCGGCGTACGGGTTCATGGCCTGGGTAAGCAATCGCTGGCCTTCCCGTGTTTCTATTTCACCAAAACGTTCTGCATACTGCCCGCCTTCGGACAGTTTACCGGATTGGCCATGATCAATCCTACGGCCGAAGAGAATGTCTTCGCGATCGTCAATAAACAGGTCATTCAATTACAATAGGCTCCCGATGCTGAAGATCGCGTACGACCCCATCTATGCCCATCCGCTGCCCGAAGGGCATCGCTTTCCCATGCTGAAGTACGAGTTGATCCCGGAGCAGCTATTGTATGAGGGAAGTATTACGACCGACAACCTGTTTGCGCCGGCGATTTGTCCCGATGAAATCGTTTTGTGGACCCATGAAGCAGACTATCTCGCGCGATTACACGACCAAACCCTGTCCGCAAAAGAACAAAGGCATATAGGATTTCCGCAATCGCCCGCTTTAACGCAACGGGAACTCGTCATTGCCCAGGGCACCATCGACTGTTGTCATTTTGCGTTGGAGTATGGCGTGGCCATGAATGTGGCCGGTGGTACGCACCATGCTTTTGCTGGCCGGGGAGAGGGCTTTTGCCTGCTCAACGATTTTGGGGTGGCGGCCAACTACCTGCTGCACCGGCAACTGGCGCGTAAGATCCTCATCATCGACCTCGATGTACACCAGGGCAATGGAACGGCCAGTCTTTTTGAAAAAGAACCCAGGGTATTCACGTTCAGTATGCACGGCGATCACAACTATCCTTTTCACAAAGAAAAGAGCGACCTCGATGTGGCACTGAAAGATGGCACCACGGATGCCGTTTACCTACCCCTGCTTGAAAATACCCTGCAAACACTGATCAACGAGCTGATGCCCGACTTTGCTTTCTTCCTTTCGGGGGTAGATATACTGGACACCGATAAATTCGGCAAACTCAAGGTATCCCTGCAGGGCTGCCGCCGGAGAGATGAGATCGTATTCGATATGCTGCGTAAACACCAAATTCCCTGTACGGTTGCGATGGGTGGCGGCTATTCGCCCGACGTGAAGACGATCGTCGAAGCACATTGCAATACCTTTCGTACCGCACTCGACCGCTACTTCTAAAACCCTGATCCTTCCTTACGACCATTGGTCGGTACTTCTAAAACCCTGCCCCTTGTGCACGGCCATCGACCTGTACTCCTAAACAAAAACGCAACAACCCATGATCAGGCTGAATTGATCACCGGTCATTGCGTTGTAACTGTCATGCGGCTTGTACTGTACGTACGGCCAACCAAATGCCAGCCCGTTTGTCCAATATCTGACGTCCTAATTTGCTTTTTTCTTCTTCAGCTTGCTCACCTGCTCCTGCAGATCGCTGACTACACTGGCCAACTGATTGACGTCCCACCGTTGCTGGGTATTCGCCTTACTGATCACCATGGTAGCTTTCCACAATTCAATCACATCTTCTGCATTGATATTGTAGGGCTGATACGCTACGTTATCGCTGATCAGGGTATACTTCTGTTTGGTCCGTGTATTTTTCAATACCCTTTTGTACACGATACCCTCATTGCGGGAGATCACGATGTACGTATTGTTATTCCTGACATCTTCGATATCATCCACTTTTTCGCCTACGATCACAGAACCGCTGGGGGTGGGTAACATAGAATCTCCCACGATCTCGAAAGCACGGTAAGAACCGGGCGCCAGCATGGGCAGGGTGAAGGTATTCAGCTCGTCGAGGAATTCCGGGTCGGCATAACCGGCGAGGTAACCGGCCGCCGCCTTCACAGGCACCAGCTGGATCTCGTTCGAACTGCCAGACGCCATCTTTTGCGCGCGACGCTTGGCGAGGTAATTGCCCTTTGCATCCCCCAGGTCTTTCAACAACAATTCATCCAGGGTTAGTTTGAATATTTCCCCCACCTGCTCCAGCACCTCGATCCGGGGATCGGCCCTTTCTTCTTCATAGGCTCCCAACAAAGATCTTTTAATGCCCAGCTTATTGGAGAATTCTTCCTGGGTCCACCCCCGCAACTTGCGGAGATACTTTAGGTTTTTACCAGCGACGCCCATAGACTAATTATTTTAGCAGTAAAAATACTAACTATTTTATCAACCTGACAAATAAATTTTGCCAGAAAATCAAACTTTTTGAAACCCCGGGTAGATCCTACCCGGTTTTCATAGTTAATGCCTCCTATGGCTCGCCACAAAAAATATCCATCGCCTTCAATTCAACACGCACATTACACAGTCCATACCCCAGGCTCTTTTCCCGCCGCCATTCCCGCCGCAGTTTTGTGCCTGCTAAGTTTTTACCATATATCACCATTGAACGTATAATCGATGAAAATAGCCGTGAAGATCCTTAAATGGACAGGTATCGTATTGGCCTCTCTGCTCGTGATACTCATTATCACCGTAGCCGCCCGCCAGCACCGCACATTCGAAGCCCCTTATCCCGATATCAAAGCATCGACGGATAGCAGCATCATCGCCCGTGGCCGGTACATTGCTTACGGTCCCGGCCATTGCGCCGACTGCCACCATGCCGAAGGATCGGAAGAACAGATCCTGAAAGGAGAAGAAGTAGCCCTGGCCGGTGGCAAGCCTTTCAAGCTGCCCATCGCTAATATCTACGTCAGGAATATTACCCCCGATAAAGAAACGGGTATTGGCAACCTGAGCGACGGAGAGATCGCCCGCCTGTTACGCTACGGCGTACGCCCCAATGGCACGGCCGTGATCGACTTCATGCCATTTCACGATGCCACCGACGAAGACCTCACCGCCATTATCTCCTTCCTGCGCAGCCAGCAGCCCGTCAAACACGCTGTACCCAACCATGAAATATTCACGCTCGGCAAAGTGGTCAATGCCTTCCTGATCGAGCCCGTAGGCCCGTCGATGCCGGTACGCAAGAGCATTGCCCGCGATACCACTGCCAACTATGGTAAGTACATTGCCAACAGCATCGCCAATTGTGTAGGCTGCCACACGGCCCGCGATATGATGACCGGCGCCGCCATTGGTGAGCCATTTTCCGGTGGCATGCAGATAGAATCGGTCTTGGAGCCTGAAAAATACGCGATGCTGACACCCAATATAACCCCCGACCCTACCACGGGCCGGCTGGCAGGCTGGTCGCAGGACCAGTTTATCAAGCGATTCCGCCAGGGACGCATCAATCCCCATAGCCCAATGCCCTGGCCTTCTTACGCCCGGATGAGTGATGATGAACTGAAGGCATTGTACAACTACCTCCGGTCGCTGAAGCCGGTCAACAATGCCATCAAACCCGGTCTCATCACGATCAAACAATAGCATAGCCCCGTTAAACAATTGATAATTCGATCAAAGGCAGCAGGAAACGACCGTTTTCTGCTGCCTTTTTGCCCTGAAAAAGGCCTGATTGCCACTCCGTTCCTGCTAAGCTGGCGCAATGCTGCTGCAACTTGTATTATTTTCCTACGAAATCCTGCGCTCATCGCTCCGGGATACAAAGCGGAATGCAACAATTTCAGGAGATACATTATTTTTTTTATCCGTTTGTAGCTATCCAGCAATGAGCACACTATACCCATATCAGGGCATTTCTACACGATCCCGGATTCCAGGTTTTCCATTCCCCTGCGGGAAACTACCGATCCCATCCCATCAACCCTCTCCGGTGTGCCCCACTACGGTCGCTTTTCCTTACCTTTGACGTCCTGTCAAATTGGCTCGTTATCAAAGTATAGCACCTTTTTTGACGGCGAAAAGGTTCACAATTCTGTAAACACATCAACCAGCTATAATCATGTTAGGTTTTCTATCTAAAATGTTTGGAGGCAGTAAGTCGGAGAAGGATATCAAAACTATCCAGCCGATCGTACAGCAGGTCAATCAGCACTTTGCTGCCTACCAATCACTTACCAACGATCAGTTACGGAACAAGACCGTAGAGTTTCGCCAGCGTATCAAAGACCACCTCCAAAAGATCGACGACGAGGTGGCGACCCTGAACAAACAAGCTGAAGAACTCCCTTTTAGCGATATCAATGGCAAAGACACGATCTACCAGGAAGTAGATAAACTGATCAAAGACCGCGACAAACAGATTGAAGAGGTCCTGAAACAAATACTGCCGGAAGCTTTTGCCGTCATCAAGGAAACAGCCCGCCGTTTCAAGGAAAATCCTGATATGGTGTCTACTGCCACCCAGCTAGACCGTGACCTGAGCGTACGAAAGGATTATGTACGCATAGAAGGCGATCAATCTTATTTCAAGAATAGCTGGACAGCCGGCGGCAACCTGATCACCTGGAACATGGTGCACTACGACGTGCAGCTGATCGGTGGTACCGTACTGCACGAAGGCAAGATCTCCGAAATGGCTACTGGTGAAGGTAAGACCCTGGTGTCTACCCTCCCCTCTTACCTGAACGCATTGGCCGGTCAGGGTGTACACATTGTAACGGTGAATGACTACCTCGCCAAACGTGACTCTGAGTGGAACGGCCCCATCTTCGAATGGCTGGGCCTCACCGTAGACTGTATCGACAGGCACCAGCCCAATACGGCCGACCGCCGCAAGGCTTACCTCGCCGATATCACCTACGGTACCAACAACGAATTCGGCTTCGACTACCTGCGTGATAACATGGTGCACACCCCCGAAGAAATGGTACAACGCAAACACCATTTCGCGATGGTGGATGAGGTGGATAGCGTATTGATCGACGACGCCCGTACACCGCTGATCATTTCCGGTCCGGTACCCCGTGGCGACGATCAGCAATACCATGTACTCAAAGGGCGTGTTGAACGCCTGGTGGACATGCAAAAGCAAGTCACCAACAAGTACCTGAACGAAGCCAAAAAAGCATTTGCAGAAGGCGATGACGAACCCAAAGGCGGTGGTCTGGCCCTGATGCGTGCTTTCCGTGGTTTACCCAAGAACAGCGCCCTGATCAAGTTCCTGAGCGAACCAGGCGTACGGGTTAAACTGCAGAAATCCGAGAACTACTACCTGGCCGATCAGCAAAAGCAAATGCCGACCGTAGACCAGGAGCTGTATTTCCATATCGACGAAAAGAACAACCAGGTAGAACTGACCGATAAAGGTATCCAGGCTATCACCCGTTCCGGTGAAGACCCCGAGTTCTTCGTACTGCCTGATATCGGCGTGCAACTGGCAGAGATTGAAAAATCGGAGCTGGACGCAGAAGCCAAGCTGCAAAGCAAAGAAGCAGTACTGACCGACTACACGGTTAAAGCAGACCGCATCCACACCGTGCAGCAATTGCTGAAAGCTTATACCCTGTTTGACCGGGATATCGAGTATGTGGTGATGGACGCACAGGTGAAGATCGTAGATGAGCAAACCGGTCGTATCCTGGATGGCCGCCGTTACAGCGACGGTCTGCACCAGGCGATTGAAGCGAAGGAAAATGTGAAGATCGAAGCCGCTACCCAAACCTACGCTACCGTTACCCTGCAGAACTACTTCCGGATGTACCATAAGCTGGCCGGCATGACCGGTACGGCGATCACGGAAGCCGGTGAGTTCTGGGACATCTACAAGCTGGATGTGGTCACGATCCCGACCAACGTAACCGCCATTCGTAAAGACCAGGAAGACCTGGTGTACAAGACCAAACGCGAGAAGTACAAAGCGGTGATCGACGAGATCGAAAACCTGCGTACAGCGGGCCGTCCGGTACTGGTAGGTACTACCGACGTACAGGTGAGTGAGTTGCTGGGTAAGATGCTGACCGCCAAGAAAATTCCCCACAACGTATTGAACGCAAAACAACACGCCCGTGAGGCGCAGGTGGTAGCAGAAGCTGGTTTGCCCGGCGCAGTCACCATCGCGACCAACATGGCGGGTCGTGGTACGGATATCAAGCTCGGACCAGGCGTGAAGGAAGCAGGTGGCCTCGCCATCATCGGTACAGAGCGCCATGAAAGCCGCCGTGTAGACCGCCAGCTGCGTGGTCGTGCCGGCCGTCAGGGCGATCCCGGTACTTCACAATTCTATGTATCGCTGGAAGATGAGCTGATGCGCCTTTTCGGCAGCGAGCGTATCGCTTCCATCATGGACCGCTTTGGTTACAAAGAAGGAGAAGTGATCCAGCACAGCATGGTGACCAAGAGTATCGAACGCGCACAACGGAAAGTAGAAGAGAACAACTTCGGTATCCGTAAGCGCCTGCTCGAATATGACGACGTCATGAACAAGCAGCGGAACGTGATCTACAAGAAACGTAACCACGCCCTGTTTGGCGACCGTCTCGCACTCGACCTCGATAATGCCTTCTATATTGTTGCAGAAAGCCTCATCTCCGGATTCCAGGAGCAAAGCGATTTCGAAGGTTTCAAGATGGCTACCATCGTCAACTTCGGTATCGATACAGCGATCTCACAAGAGGAATTCGGCAAGGGCAACGCCAATCAATTGGCCGACCGCCTGTACAACGAAGCAATTACGCGCTACCAGCGTAAACTGACTGATGTACAAACCCAGGCAGTACCGGTATTTAAAGATATCCGCGCTACACAAGGGGCGCATATCGAGAATGTGGTAGTACCGTTTACCGATGGTAAGAAAGGTATGCAGGTACTGGCCAACCTGAACAAGACCGTTGAAACAGAAGGTCGTGAGCTGACTAATGCACTCGAACGTCAGATCACTTTGGCGATCATCGATGATGCCTGGAAAGAGCACCTGCGCGCAATGGACGATCTGAAACAAAGCGTACAGACCGCCTACCTCGAGCAGAAAGATCCGCTGGTGATCTACAAGATCACTGCCTTCGATCTGTTCAAGCGTATGGACGCCGACGTAAATAAGGACATCATCAGTTTCCTTTGCCATGCCAACATTCCCGTTGAGCAGCAGAATCCCCAGCAGATCCGTGAAGGACATGAGGAGAAGACAGATATGAGCCGCATGCAGGTCAACAAAGAAGAGATCGACCGTCGTGGCGAAGACTACGCGGCCAATGAGAACGACTACCTCGATCCCTCTACCCAGGTGAAGCAGGAGCCCGTCCGCGTAGGACCGAAAGTGGGCCGCAATGACCTCTGCCCCTGTGGAAGTGGTAAGAAGTTCAAGAACTGCCACGGCAAAGACGCTTAATCAAGTCTTTTGAATAATACTAAAAGCATCCACCAAGGTGGGTGCTTTTTTTGTGGGGTATTGACAGCAGGTTTCAAAATACCTAACTTCACCATACCTTACCGATAAGCGCATCCTATGCCCCTTGCTTTGTTGCAAAACCGGGATTCTCAAACTGGAGATCATCCGCCCATTCATCTATATCAACCAATGGATGAACACCTAAACCAGCCTATGCAGTACCAACTCCGGAAAGAAATACTGGAACCCCATTACATGGCTGGGTATGGCCGGCTGGAGTATTGCGCCATGTACAAAGTTTGGCAAGAGGAAAAAAAAATCGGCCAATTCTTTATCAGTGACGAAGTTGCTTTTTATGCCTATGACGATGAAGATGTAAGGATCGATTACGTTCGACGGGCTTTCCGGCGAACTTTATATCCCATCATAGACCAGAAAACGCAACAGCCATTTGGTGGATACGACCGGCAACATTATTCAAGCTCCTGGACGCCCTACGGAAAACTGTTTCTGGGTGATGCCGTATACCGGACGAAAAAGGCAGGTAGTTGCAAGTTGGGTAGCCGTCCTCAGATAGACAACCTCGACGTATGGATGGGCAACCTGGAGCAATCTGTTCATTTTGATGTCCGGATCACGCGTCCACAACCCTGGTACAAGCGCCCCCGGTTGTACAAGGGAGAACTGGAAGGCACTGTAACGTTACATGGAGATAGCCTGCGGCTACTTTTTTGCAGCCTGTTCCTGTTGGAACAGGTCATAGAATTTGAAGACGACACTTCAGGAGGTTAATATTTATGTACACAAAAATCCATTGGCTGCACCTATCATCCACCAACACCAGGCTGGGCATCATGGCCCGCCCGCGGGGCGGCGAATGGCTGGCCGAGGAAATGGAACAATTCCGGAAACAGGGCGTACAGATCATCGTGTCCCTATTGGAACCTGCAGAAATAAGGGGGCTCGGCCTGCTTAGGGAAGAAGCGCTCAGCACAGCAGCCAGCATCCGGTATATCAACTACCCCATCCCCTACCGGGGCCTGCCAAACAGTATTGAAAAAACGCGCATACTCATCGATGAGCTAACAGAGCAGTTCCACAATGGAGCCACCATCGTCATTCATTGCCGCATGGGTATCGGTCGCTCATCGATTATCGCAGGATGTGTATTATTGCAACTGGGATATTCACGAAAGGAACTGATTGGCGATATCAGCAAAGCTCGCGGCCTATCTGTACCAGATACACCAGAACAATCCAAATGGCTTTTAGCATGGAAACCATCCAACAAATAATTCAGCGCCTCCACCACCTGCCCTGGCCCTTACAGGAAGTACAGGTAAGCCGGCTCCAAACAGATTACAACCTCGGTGGCATCTCACTCATCCGCCCACCCGACCTCATACATTATTCACGTGGGGTGAAAGTCCTGGCCTGGAAACGTGAGCCGGTCGCACAGCAGTAACGGCGCCAACACCCCATGTTCCAGGCGCACTTCACCCACCCACATTTGCCCGCTCTGGCCATTTGACGTAACTTTCCGGTGCTTAATCGCCGACAATTTGCAGCAATCAGTAAAAGAGGACGCTATACCATTGAAAAACTCATTTGGACATGCCGCGGTCCGCTTTATTTTCTTTGGCAACTACTTTTACGGCATCTGTGCCGTCGCCCTATCCATCGAATCCAGTCTGCAACAATTGGTGCCCCTGAACAGCCTACTGTACTATTTCCTCGTCTTCTGCGCCACCATTCTCTACTACACCAAAGCTTATATTACGGAAGTAGCCGTAGAAACCAGCAACAAACGCACAAAGTGGTATATCCAATTCAGGAAATGGGTGTTTTACTCGCAAATTATGCTTACAGTGATCCTGGCCATCGGCAGCACCTACCTGCTGTACCACAACTGGCACCACCTCCTGCAACAGCCCTCACGCACCTGGTTCCTGATTCTTGTATTTCCGGTAACAGCGGCCTTGTATTATGGATTCAATCACCGCAAACTCGGCCGTTTCAGTCTGCGTAATACCGGCTGGCTCAAACCCTTTGTGATCGGCTTCGCCTGGGCCGGCCTCGTTACCGTATACCCCATCCTGTTTTACCATATAGAACATGGACTTGTCTACCAGCCCTCCCTCATCGGCGCCTGGTTCTTCCTCAAGAACTTTATGTTCATCACCGTGCTCTGTATCATGTTCGATATTAAGGATTATGCCGTCGACTACAACCTGCAGTTGAAAACCTTCGTGGTAAAAGCCGGCTTGCGTAAAACCATCTTCTACATCATCATTCCACTTTGCGTGGTGGGATTGGTATCACTGCTTCTCTTTACCGTAGCCATGCACTTCAATCCTTATCGCATCGCTCTCAACGTGATTCCCTTCATCGCCTTGATCCGGGTAGCCTGGTCACTCTCCCAACGCAAATCCATCCTGTACTATCTGTTCATCATCGACGGGCTGATGCTCGTGAAAGCACTCTGCGGCAGCCTGGCCATGTGGCTTTTTTAACCGTTTCTTAGAAGTCGCCAACATTAAAATCTCGTTTATTAATCACAGCAATCAGCGATTAAAACCGCGACAACCTATTAATATATAATATCTTAGGTAGTATTTTCCACATCCTGCATAAGTAAGAACCCGTAAAGGGCTGCACAATATTTCCAGTAATGCAACACGCCGACTATCTTTGTATCAGCAACTCGTAAGTGATACTTAGCCGGTGGCACCGGCTTTGCTTATGGAGTACCCTAATGATAGTTCAACAACCATGAGTCTCGGACATAAAGTAGTAAGTGCCAGAAAGAGTAAAGGTCTTACGCAAGAACAACTGGCAGAAAGAGCAACGATCACCGTACGTACTGTTCAACGCATAGAAAACGATGACAGCATACCACGTGATTACACCCTGAAGGCCATCGCCGCCGCCCTGAACATGCCGTTCGAAGAGTTCATCCCCGTTCGGACATGCCTCAAGAGCTGCCATGAAGCCATGGTAGTACAGGAACCTGAATCGGCCAACCGTTCCGAAACTGGTCACTTTCTCCAGCTACTCAACCTCTCCGCCTTTTCTTACCTCGTGGTGCCCTTCGTACATTTTCTCATTCCTATTTTTCTGCTCAGGAAGAAAAAACAAAAGGACGATACCCTGCAGACAACCGGTCAGCGGATTATCCGCCACCAAATCTACTGGACCGTCAGCACCCATTTACTGATGTTGCTGACCCTCATATACAACCTGGTTCTGGTCAACTGGTTGGGCAAAAGCTACCTCCTCAATTATCTCTGGATCTTTGCTGGTATGTATATTCTGAATGCTTTCATCATCGGCACCACCGCCTTCCGCCTGCGGAACCATCACCGCGCGTCGCTTATAAGAGGCTGATAATCAAATAATGTCAGGTAAATGACGGGCCTTTGTCGGGTGTACCCCACCAGTTTCAGCAGTATTTTGCCCGCATGAAAAAACTCATTTGCCTCGCCCTGCTCCTGGCAACCGTCCGCCTTACCCAGGCCCAGACACCCCAGCCATCCACCTTACCCAACTATCTCTCCTACCCGGCGGGAACCTTCACCCTCCCCCTGCACTGGAAAGGCGATAGCCTCCACCAACAATGGGAGCCCCAGGCCAGCCTGTTGATCCCCGTATCGCTACCCGGATGCACCCGCACCCTATACATGCAATTCGATACCGGCTCTCCCTACACATTATTGTACCGACAACCACTGCAAGCAGTACATCGCCTTTTTCCCAAAACCAGTTATGGCAAGAACCTGACCGACACCCTCTACCAGTTTGGTTTCAAAGCCGGTAAACTTCCGCTTACTGCACAAAAGATCGCAGTGATCAACCACGGAGATTCGATCATCGCTCCGAATGAACCACTGATCATCGGCACCATCGGTACCGACCTGATCGACCATAAAGTGGTAACGCTCGACTACCAGCACCTGCAACTCACCATCAGCGATAGCTTACCCGCCAACTGGCAGGCCCACCAGGCACGCGCCTTTCACTACGCCATGCGTCGCATACTACTGCCAGCTAACTTATCGGGCAAGCAAACCATTCTCTATTTTGATTCCGGCTCCAGCGCCTTTCCCCTCCTGATCGACAAAGCTACCTGCCACCAACTGGCCATCGACAGCACCCGGCAAACCAGCTACCCCGTCCAATCCTGGGGGCGTACATTAACCGCCCACACATTCGACACCCGGGATAGTATCTCACTGGCAGGCCTGCGACTCCCCATCCGCCAGGTTACCTGGATAGAAGGCGCCAACGCTGGCCAGGCCCAGCAGATGATGCGCATGGGCATCGGCGGCATGACGGGCAACAAACTACTCCTGCACCACCGGCTTGTGTTGGACACACGGGCGAAAATATTCATGGTTTATTAAGGGAAGAAAATGCCGTCGACAGCCATAAAAAAACGGTCCAACCTTGCGGCGGGACCGTTGTCATGGGGTACGGATTGAAATTATTTCAATCCATATTTGTACTTGTAGCGCTCATACAATTGCTTGTGCTTGTCGGTAAGATTGATCTCACGACCTTGTATGAAGGCATTAAGGATAAGGTTGCTGCGCATATCGAGCAAGTCACCGTCGCATACGAGGATGTTTGCATCTTTACCAGCTTCGATAGAGCCGGTTTTGTCGCCTACACCAAGGATCTTCGCTGCGTTGAGTGACACTGCGGCCAGGGCCTCTTCTTTGCTAAGGCCATAAGCTGCCGCCGTACCCGCATTGAAAGCGAGGTTACGTTGACGGGTGTTACCATCATCGTCATTGATTGCAAACAACACGCCAGCTTTTTGCAAAGCAGCAGGAGTTTTGTAAGGTTGGTCTACATCATCGTCTACCATGGTCGGCAAACTGTGCATTTGCTCCAGGATCACCGCGATGTTGTTTTGCTTCAACAGGTCTGCGATCTGGAAGCTTTCAGAACCACCAACGATCACCACGTCGAAACCGAATTCCCTGGCAAAATCAATGGCCACCAGCATTTCCTTGACAATATTGCAGTGTACAAAAAGCTTCTGCTTTTTAGTAAACAGACCTTTCACCGCTTCGTACTTGGTATTGGTCTCTTCGTGGCTGGCTTCTTCATAATAAGCCTTGGCTTCACGGAAAAATACTTTTACACTTTCGATCTGATCGAGCGCACGCTTGATGGGATCACCGGCAGGCTGTTGGGCGCCAAAGCGGCCAAAGCCACCACGACCACCGCCCCGCAACATCAGCGAAGGCATGCGGAATTGAATCGCATTGTCGGGCAGGTAAGCAGCATCTTCCCAGTTCCAGGCATCGAGTTGTACCACGGAAGAACTACCAGACAGTACACCACCACCCGGTACGATGTTGGCCAGCAGGATACCATTGTTGCGCAAGGTATTGGTCACTTTGGAATCGGTATTATAAGCTACCAGCGAGCGGATATTGGGATTCAGTTCACCCAGCTCGTTTTCATCGACCGTGGCACGCACGCTACCCACTTCTACCAACCCTACATTCGATTGCGACAGGATCAGTCCGGGATAAATATGCTTGCCTTTGCAATCGACCACCTTAGCGCCGGATACGGCAGCTGTCGGCTTTACCTCAGTGATCTTGCCTTTTGAAAATACAACCATGCCATTTTCAATGACCTGGCCATTACCCACGTGCACGGTGGCATTGGTGAGCGCGATGGTCTCATTTTGGGCGGATGCAGGGTACACCGTTTCTTGTGCAGAAACATTGGTCACTACCCAGCTACCCAATAATATCGTGAAGAATATTCTTTTCATAATGAAGTTCTTTTTTCAGGGTTATTTTTCGTTGAGCAGTTCGGCCTCTTCTTCGGTAATGGCCAGCAGACCATGGCTGTGCAGGTGATCCATACAAGCCTGTATCACTTCGTAGCGCGGTCTTGGACGACCAAAACCACCAGCAGGAGCGCCACCGGCACCTGGGGTGCGCTTGGCAGCCGCCAGCTTCGAGATCAACCGGGTACGCTCGGCCTGGATAGCCGCACGCAGTTCCTTGTCTTTCTCACGATCGAAATACAGGGTACCATCTACAATAGTCTTTTCTGCTACCGCATAAATGCTCAACGGGTTATTGCTCCACAATACGAGGTCGGCGTCTTTACCCACTTTAATGCTACCCACTTTATCGTCGACGTGCAGCATCTTAGCCGGGTTGATGGTAACCATCTTTAGCGCCTCTTCTTCAGAAACACCACCATATTTCACGATCTTACCAGCTTCCTGGTTCAGGCGACGGGCCATCTCGGCATCGTCGGAGTTGATCGCTACATTGAGGCCTACACGCGTCATGATCGCCGCATTGTAGGGAATGGCGTCTACCACTTCCATCTTATACTGCCACCAGTCGCTGAACGTAGAAGCATTCACGCCATGTGCCTTCATCTTGTCGGCCACTTTGTATCCTTCCAGGATGTGGGTCAGCGTATTGATGCGGAAACCAAATTTCTCGGCCACCCGCAAAGCCGCCGTGATCTCACTTTGCACATAAGAGTGCATGGTGATGAAACGCTTTTTGTTCATGATCTCCACCAGCGCATCCAGTTCGAGGTCACGACGTACACCGGGCTTCTTGGCCTTCAGGGCAGCTTCATAGTCTTTGGCACGTTGGAAGGCATCGTTCAACACCTGCTCAACACCCATACGGCTATCGGGGAAACGATTGTTCGCGCTGGAACTACTGCGCTTAACGTTTTCACCGAGGGCAAACTTGATGAAAGGATCGGAACCTTTGAACTTCAGGTCTTCGTCGCTGCCACCCCAACGCAGTTTGATCAATTGGGTCTGACCACCGATCGTATTGGCCGATCCGTGCAGGATGTGAGAAGTAGTTACACCACCGCTCAGCTGACGATAGATATTGATATCTTCAGGATTCAGGTTATCGGAAATACGCACTTCAGAAGTAACGCTCTGTGCTCCTTCATTGATAGAAGCTGCAGCGATGTGTGAGTGCTCGTCGATGATACCGGCAGTCAGGTGTTTGCCTGTACCGTCGATCACCTTGGCACCGGCAGCCGACAGGTTCTTGCCGATCTTATTGATCTTGCCACCGATAACCAGTACATCGGTACCTTCCAGTTTACCATCTTTTTCGCTGGTCCATACTGTTGCATTTTTGATCAGGATGGTTTCCTGCTTAGCTACTTCTTCCGTACCATAAGCCAGGAAGGGGAAGGTAACCTTGCCCAGTTGCAGGGGTTGGCGGGGTCTCACACTGTCGGCTTTGGCTACTGCCGCTTTTTCCAAAGTCGCGGTCCAGGTAAACTTGTTGCCTGCACCATCACGGCCGGCACCATTCCATACATCACCGCTGGCTACACCACTCATAACGGTTTCCGTAGCGCGCGGGCCACGACCTTCGGTAAAGCTGAGCTTCACCAGTTTGCCATCATAGGTGTATTTGCCGGTCAGGGTATCACCAGCTACAAATGAAGCTACACCACCATCCTTCAACTCTACCGCCCATGATTTGGCGCCGGTAGCCGTGTTGGCGGCGAGTTTATAAGTACCCTTCACATCGTTCCAGCCATCTTCTTTTACACCGTACTTACGGCCTTGTACCCAGTTTTGGAATACCACCGTTTTTTCCTGGAAGATAGGTCCTGAAGTAACCAGGAAGTTGGCCAGCTTGCCAGCGTCCAGACTACCCGTTTTGTCGGCAATACCGAGCAGGGTGGCCGGCGTTTTGGTCAACGCTTCGAGGGCCTTGGTTTCAGACAAGCCATATTCGATCGCCTTGCGCAGGTTGGCGAAGAAATCGCCTACATTGGCCAGGTCGGAAGTCGTAAGACAGAAAGTGATGTTCGCTTTTTCGAAAGCACCGGCGTTCGTAGGCGCCAGTTCCCAATGCTTCATGTCGTCGAGACCCGTAAAACGAATGTCGTTGGGATCTTCCACGTCCATCGCGGTAGGATAGTTCAGCGGCAGGATAAAGGCAGCCTTGGTTTCTGCCATTTCTTTGATACGCTGGTATTCGTTGCCACCCGCCTTGATGATGTATTGTACACCAAACTCGTCGCCCACGCGATCGGCCCGCAGTACATTCCATTTATCATTGGCTTCGAGGATTTGGGGCAGCGACTGGTTATCGTTCCAGGCTTTCAATGTAAGGTTGGTACCTTCCTTGGCCGGATTAGATTTATACCAGGCCGCATCGATATACGACTGGCGCAGCAGGGCAATTACCCCCATCATAGAGCTGGGATAGCTTTGGGTAGATACGCCTTTATTCAAAGAATAATGTGCAGAAGCTTTCTCCTTCAGCAACACCAGGTTTTCTTTTTCATTGGCCAGGGTAACAACGGCGCCGGTACCACGGGCAATACCATCTTTCTGATGGGTAAGCACGGTGCCAAAACCGATGTCACGTAATGTTTTTGCCTTGGCTTCATCTGCATTGAACAACTTGGCTCCTTCTACATCAGCACGAATTGCCTGGTTCCAACCGAAAGCACCCTTCTGGTTGGAAGTGATCTGAGCAGGCTGATTGAAATTGAAACCACCGAAGGTGCGCGTTGGCGCAGTAATGCCGTAATCGGAATAGGCGTCGATGAATGAGGGGTAAATAAATTTGCCTTTGCAATCCACTACAACAGCATCTTTGGGAGCTGCGATATTGGCGCCTACCGACACGATCTTGCCATCCCGGATCACCAGCGTTGCATTGCTGAGGGTGGTTTGTGCATCTTTAACGATCGTTGCGTTGGTAAAAGCGTAGTAGCCGTTTTTGGGGTCCGCCACGCCGTTTACCGGAAACGTGGACTGGGCCAGAGTAGAAACTTTTAATGCGAGTAACAGCCCCATCAGGGAAAGAGCTCTCCCTGGCGGACTTAGCCTGCGTTTTCTCATATGCTGGTTGGTTTTTTAATCTGTGCTTAAAGGTCCAATTTAGCCAAATGCTGTAATTTAGACCACATAAAAAATTGCCTTCCCGGCAAATAACTTCCCATGAGACGCTGATAGCCATCATTTCCTGCTCATGCAGCATTAAAATTGATCGTATTTATATGAATATTGCCCAATACATCGACCATACCCTGCTGAAACCCACCGCTACCTCAAATGACATAAATCAGCTATGCGAGGAGGCCAGGAATTATCGTTTCGCAGCCGTATGTGTACCACCTCCCTGTGTAAGCGGGGCAAAAAAATATTTGACCGGTAGCGACGTTAAAGTGGCTACCGTGATCGGATTTCCGTTTGGGTATTCGGTACCTGCCGCCAAGCTGGCAGAAGCAGAACAGGCCACTGCCGACGGGGCCGATGAGCTGGATGTGGTGATCAACCTGGTGGCATTGCGGGCAGCTGATACCGCTTACCTCACAGCGGAGATAGAACCTATCGTAGCCCTGGCGCACCAAAACGGCAGACTGGTAAAAGTGATCATAGAAAGTGGCATTTTGACCGACGCCGAGATCGTTGTATGTTGCAATCTCTATACAGCCGCCAACGTAGATTTTGTTAAAACTTCTACCGGCTATGCAGAAAAAGGCGCCAGCGTGGCCGCAGTGCAACTCATGCGGCAACACTTGCCGTCTTCCATACAGATCAAGGCATCAGGCGGCATCCGCACCTTTGAGTTTGCTCAGGAGTTGGTAGCGGCAGGCGCCACCCGGTTGGGCTGCAGCGCCAGCGTCGCGATCGTCACCGGCGCCAAAGCTGCCGGTAACAGCGGATACTAGGCAGATCCCAGCATGATTATTGCCCTATAAACAGCACAAACATGAAACAACTCTTTATTATAATCGGCTTATTCATCAGCGCCAATGCCCTGGCGCAGACAGATACCAACTCGATCGTCGTACACAAAGATCCCCGCATCGACCTGCTCGTCAAAAAGCAGATCGAGATCAACGAGATCACTACGCGCAATGCCCGCCGCTTTGTACCGGGCTTTCGTATTCTTGTGGTCAGTACCAATGATCGCAACAAAGCCATGAATGCAAAATCCAAACTGTACCAGGAAATGCCCGAGGTACCCGTATATCTGATGTACCAGGCGCCATTTTACAAATTGAAAGCCGGCAATTTCCGCGAACGCAAAGATGCCGACGATTTCATCGTTACCCTCCAGCGTTATTTCCCCTCGGGTGTTTATGTAGTGAGAGATACGATCGAAGTGAATCCTGACCCCGCAGCCAACTAAGTGTCGGTCAGAAGCTTTACTTTTGGGGCATGAGCAGCCTGAAACAAAAGATCCATAGCCTGGCTAATTCCTATGCCCCGGGATTCATTGAAATACGGCATCATCTGCATGCCCATCCCGAATTGAGCTACCAGGAGGTAGAGACATCACAATTCATTCAAGAAAAACTTACTGAATACGGCATCCCCTTCCAGGTGATGGCCACCACGGGTGTGGTGGGACTTATCCAGGGGAAAAATCCCGATAAGCGGGTGATCGCCCTGCGCGCAGACATCGACGCCCTCCCCATTCTTGAAGCAAACGATATTCCTTACAAATCTACCCGCGATGGCATTATGCACGCATGCGGCCACGATGTTCATACCACCTGCCTGCTGGGTGCAGCCAAAATATTGCAGGAACTGAAAGACGAGTGGGAAGGCACCGTGAAGCTAATCTTTCAACCCGGCGAAGAACGCAATCCCGGCGGTGCCAGCATCCTCATCAAAGAAGGCGTACTGACCAACCCTGCACCGCAAGCCATCTTTGGTTTGCACGTGCATCCGCAATTGCAGGTAGGACAACTCAGTTTCCGTGGCGGACAGGTCATGGCCAGTGCCGACGAGATCTATATCACCATCAAAGGCAAAGGCGGCCACGCAGCCGCCCCACACCTCACGGTAGATACGATCCTGATTGCCTCGCATCTCATCGTGAGCCTGCAGCAGATTATCAGCCGCAACTGCAATCCACTCTCTCCTTCCGTACTCTCCATTTGCTCGATCCAGGGCGGTCATACCACCAATGTGATCCCCAGCGAAGTGAAACTGATGGGCACCTTCCGCGCCCTCGATGAGGCCTGGCGCTTTAAAGCCCATGAGCTCATCCGCAACAATGCCATCGGACTGGTACATGCCATGGGCGGCGAGATCGACCTGCACATCGATGTTGGTTACCCTACCGTATATAACCACGAAGGCCTTACCGCTTCAGCCCGCAAACTGGCCGAGGAATTCATCGGCGCCGAACATGTAGAGACCACCGAAATGCGCATGGGCGCCGAAGACTTTGGTTATTATACGCAACTCATACCCGGTTGCTTCTATCGCCTCGGTGTCATGAATGAAGCCAAAGGCATCACCTCCGGTGTACATACCCCCACCTTCAACATCGATGAAAGCGCGATCGAAAAAGGCATTGGTATGATGGCCTGGCTAGGTGCCAACGCACAGATCGACTAAGCAATCATCAAACAAAATTTAATAGAACAGCCTCCTTCCCGGGAGGCTGTTGCTTTTCAAACACTATCGTTAAGTGAAAGGGCAGGTGAAAACCCGCCCCGTGTTAACAGAGGTTAACTTGCGTATAGAAAACAATTATTATCAACAGATCTCGAACAACACACGATTGGCATACCCTGCCTTCCCACGCTGATCTTCATAAAATCGCACCACATCTTCTTCGCATTGCAATGTAAAGAGCAGACTGCCGGGTTCACCACCTGTTGATGCGCCCTGTAAAGGTTCCGCTTCGTACACTATGCTGCCGATGGTATAGTCGGCATTCAAGGTACAATCAACCTGCTTCACGGCATTCGCAAAACGCGCTACCGATCCATCGGGCAATACATAATGCAGGTAAATGGTCTGCTGGTCGACCGTAATATCAGTCAATACAGAGGCGGCATTCTCCAACCTCCCATCCGCACCTACACGGAATTGCTTTTCACTGTGCAGGTGCAATTGCCCGCCTGTGCCGGCGGTATCCTGGTTGCCAAACAAGAGGCAGCCAATGTAGTCAACGATCTCTTTTTTCATTTGCTGATACTTTTTGGAGGTTAAACCCGGCACAGGCCGGAATATATTTAAGGCATTAATACCGAGTTCAACTGCGCAATCAGCGCATCGGCCGTGCGTGCAGGCCGGGTAACAGCGATCTTACCATCCGGACCGATCACCAACGTGGTAGGATAACCATCCACCCGGTAGTCCCGGATCATGGGATGTGCCCGCTCCTGGTCCTGTGTGAATACATGGTAACCTTCCACCCCAAATTGCTTTATTGCCTTCTTCCACGTCACGTTGTTATCGACAGATACTGTTAGAAAAATTACCTTGTCGTTGTCTTTAAAGTGTTTCTTCACCGGAGCGATGTCCTTGAATAAAACATGACAGGGACCACAGGCGCCAAACCAAAAATCGACATACACCGTCTTTCCTTTCAGGTCTGCCAGACGAACCGGTTGCCCCTTTTCATCCTCCACCAGGAAGTCGGGTGCCGGCATACCGTCTTGCATCGCTTTACCTGCATCATATTTGCCCACCACAAAATCACGGTAACGGGCCACATCTTTCTGACGGAAGACCAATTGTTCCAAAACCACAAATTCTTCCCGCGACAAATCTTCCCGGATATCTCCCAACAGGAACAGCGTCAATACCGGCTGGCGCAAGGAAACCGGCAACACACTGTCGGCATAACGGTATTTGTCGGCTCTACTATTGCTCCGCTTACCCGCCATCACCAGTGCATCGTAATGCATATTGATCAGTGATCGCACGTTGTTGATATAAGTGCCCGACTCCGCAAAAGCGCCATCGAACTGCATAGGATTGAGCAGGTATAGTAACACGGCTGGGCTTATTTGTTCCTGGCGGCTGGCCGCCTGTATAGCCGTCTCGTTGTACACCGGCCCCACCAGGTTGTAGCGCTTATACAGCAACGCGCCTTTGATCTCACCTTCCAACAATTGTGCAGCCTCCCTACGAAGAATTGGTTTGATCAATGCCAGCTGCTGCAGGTAATGCTGCTGCGCAGAATCCACCAACCGATGCAGGTAATCGAGCGGAGAGGGAGTAGTCTTCGCCTGAGGCACCGCCGCATTGATAGCAGCAGAAATCGTATTATTGGTCAGACCATTCATCAGCCCAAATGCTTCCCGGCCACGGCCTTCAGCCCGCACCGAACTACGCGGCGCCGCCGCATCGAAATGGATCACCAGGCTATCGCCGGCATCCACCATACCATTCACATAGAACTCGCCATCACTGATAGAGATGAGACAGGACTTGCTGATCGTGGCTCGGGCCTGAAACCGGCCCTGCGTAACAGCTACCTTCAATACCTGCATCTGCCGTATGACGGCGTCTTCCAGCACAGAGACCACCACGCTGTCTTTGTCGAAGTGATCGATCGTACCCGTGATATAGGTTGGCTTTTGGGCAAAGCATTGCCCGGCCGATCCTATGACCAGCGCCCAGATGATCCAATACTTCATGATAGGGTGATTATTTTTCTTCGTATTTGGACACGATCAGCTTCACTTTACGACCTTCCATCTTGGCAATCTCCACGAGAATGGTGAGTACACCGTCTTTAGCTTCAATAGTGATGGAACCGCCGGAAGTTTCATCACTTTGTGGTTTCTGGAAATCCAGTTTGTACACGGCCTTCCCTTCTTTGTACAAGGTCTTCCACTGGCAATCGGTTTCCTTAATGATCCCGGTCAAAGCATCTCCTTTGCCGGGCGCGTTCAGGACGATCTTCCCCTGGGAGAATTCAAGCGTCAAAGCATCCGTCTTAATATCTTCTACCTGACCATCAGTACCAATAAATTCTTGCTTTTCGGAGCTATACACGACATGCTTATCGCATTGGGCAAAACTGGCACCAGCCAGCAGGAGCGCAACGAACAATACGGAAAGGAACTTTTTCATGGCTATATCTACTTGATTGGTTAATGGCATTATTGAGTACCGTATCTGAATGCAGTTTACAGAATTATTGATGGAGCGCTCTTCAAAATACACCAATTTCCCACCTGGCGTGACGGAAATGCCCTATCCCGTGTCAAAACTCGAACAGTTCCAACCGGTTTAGCACACCCGCCGATTCGATGGCCTCCACTTCCGCCTCCGATCCATTTACCACCCTTTCACTCACCTCGATGGATAAGATCGGAAGGGGTACCGACGTCGTGGCTGCTTCAGTAGCCGCCGAAGCGGCTGGCTGCCTGGCCAATCCGGCCTTAGTGACGTCCATGCCGGTAAGCGTCGGCCCGGGAACCTGCAGATCAGGCGGGGATAATGGCTGATCGGCTGCAGCATCCACGGGTTGCGACACATACATCACCGTCATCAACAGCAACAAGATCGGTACGAGGAGATTCATAACAAATAATTTTTTCATGGCTATACTTTATGCGATCACCCTCTTTCTTTGCGCTTGACGGTATCCAGAAATCCAAGAGCCAGTATGCCCGCAAACCAGATGAAGGAATAAGTCAGGTGGTTCATGCCTCCCTTATTGAGATTCCTGAAATACGTAAGCGCCGTATATGCATAAGGATAATAAACAATCTTTTTCCATTGTATGATCATTACCGCTGTGATCAGCAAGGCCAGGCCAATGCCTACCGGCGCTATATAATTGCGTAGCCTCAGGCTGATCCAATACTGGATGGCCGTCATGGCCAATACGGAAATATAAATCTTGCTGGTTACCAGCAGCATGTCGTACCAGGGGATGGGCGTACCGGAGAATTTGTATCCATTATTAACAGCGCTGGCGGCCAAACCCGTTAAAATAATCGTTACGTTGAAAAACAACAACGACGCCAGTACCAGCAGGTGTATGATCACAAACTTGGAAAAGAAAATATCAGCATAGCTGCGTGGAGAGGCGTACACCTGCTTCCAGGCATTGTTGCGGTATTCGATCTGTACCACGAGGCTGGTAACCAATACTACGTACATTGGAAGGAAAAACGCAGCAGCAGGCTGCCAGTTCAGATTCATCAGGTTGCGCCAGGCATCGGTTTCAAACTCCTTCAACATTTCATCGGGATTTGCCACAAGGACGATCCACGATATGATGGGCACGATAGTCCCTGCTATTATAGTAAGCCAGTAGGCAGCCGTTTTACGGCATTTCAGCATTTCCGCGCGTGTATTGATAAAAAAAGAGGCCATGGTTATTCGGATGTAATTTGAATGAATAGGTTTTCCAGGTCATTTTGTGTCATCGCCATTTGGTACACATCTATCCCTTCCTGTACAAGTGTCCGATTCATGAGCGCCATTTTTTCTCGGCTCTCGAAATGCACCAGCATCCGGGCACCATTGACTTCTTTTACCGCGTAATGACCGTTGAGTACCTGTTTCGCTTTGAGCGTATCACTTACTTCAATCTCGATGGCCGATTGATTCGATTTCAGTTTTTGCAGATCCTGTAGCGTACCCTGAAACAGCAGCTTACCTTTATTGATAATACCTACGTGTGTAGCCATCTTTTCTACTTCTGCCAACATATGGCTCGATACCATGACCGTTTTGCCATGCTCCCGATTGAGCGTCTTGATCAACTCACGGGTTTCGATGATACCGCTGGGATCGAGGCCATTGGTAGGTTCATCGAGGATCAGCAACTCGGGATCGTGCAGCAACGCGATGGCAATGGACAGTCGCTGTTTCATGCCCAGCGAGTAAGCCTTCGCTTTCTTGTTGGCGACATCTTTCAGTTTTACAATGTCCAGCACCTCATTTACCCTTTGCTTTGGGCATTGGTACGATAACCGGAAAACCTCCAGGTTCTCCCTGCCCGTGAGGTGCAGGTATAAGGAAGGTTGCTCGATCAGGGAGCCCAGGCGTTTCAGTATCTCGATACGGTTGCTCGCCAGTTCCTTGCCGAAGAGGGTCACACTGCCCTGTTGTTTTTTCAGCAGGCCAAGTATCAGCCGCAGTGTGGTGGTTTTGCCCGCCCCATTAGGACCGAGGAAACCGTAAATACTTCCTGCTGGTACTTGCAGGCTCAATTGTTGAAGGATGGGTTGCCCGGACCGGAACAAAAAGTCCAGCCGCTGGGTCTCGATAATATGGTTGCTCATGTTATTCTGTTGAAGTGATAAGGGCTTGACGTAACGTTGATCCGGTTAGGTGTAATTGGGAGATACTATCAGTTTGTATAGTCGGCTTTTCATTAAACCGGATATGGTCTTCAGTAACTTCCAGGGTCGAGCCCCGCAGTTTGACGGAGAATTTGCCGACAGTAACGTCGCTGTGCAGCTTTACTTCAGATCCATTCCGGGCGTCGAACTGCAGCGATTGATAATAGGTTACGGGTTTGTGGGCGGGGTCACGGTCATCAGATTGGATCGCCACGGTAGACCCCGACAGCATGAAGTGGAAAGCAGCCGCCGTTGTACTATCACCGGTATTTTTCACGTCGATGTTGCTGTAGTCAGCAATGATACTATCGGTAGCAGGCAGAAACAGCTCAACATGTACATTACTGCTGTAACTATTTTTGCTGCTGGTATCGATCGTCAAGGTCAGCCTGCCGTTGTCCAATTTCCAGAAAATGCCCTTGGGGAAATTTTTATCGATCTCCAGCCTGGCGGAATCAGCAGGTACCAGCGTGATGTTTTTCAGTCCAATAATGGATACAGACCGCACGGGGCCATCGATCTTGTGTACATTGGCCCAATAACGGTCCTGTCCAGCCACCGCACGGGTCACGGTAGCCCCACGGGCCACTTGCACCCTCACGAAGATGAACAATCCGGCAATCAGCAGCAGGCCGGTAAGGATCAATCCAGACAATAATTTATTACTCGTTCTCATGTTACTGAGTTATGCTTGTTAAGCGAAATGTTGTTGTTTGTATTTTTCGTACCAGGGTTTCAGGTCTTCCGGTATCATACCCAGCAGGTACATATTACGGAACAGGTTGGGAAGATCTTTTTCGGTAAACTCTGCCTTCCTGTATTGAACAGCCTGTTGCAGCGCATTGGGTGATACAAAGTATCCGATACCCCGCTGGTTATAGATGATCTCCTGTTGCTGGAGAAACTCGAAGGTCCGCATCACGGTATTAGGATTGACCTCCAGCTGTACAGCGAGCTCACGCACAGAAGGCACCCTTTCCTCCGGTTTCCACTCCTTCAGGAGTATCTTCTCGCACACATAGTCTGCGATCTGTAAGTATATTGCTTGCGATTCTCTGAATTGCATAATAAGTTGTTTACGTTGGTTAAACCTCTTTTTCCTTTAACCTGAAATAAGTGATTACCCAGAATGCCGGCGCAAGCACATAGCGGAAGAAACCAAATACTACCTGGCCAACCCAACCGGGCACCTCTACCAGTTTCTCCGAGTTGGGATCGTTGATACCATACGGGTAAAAACTCGTAAGCCCATCGTCGAAGTAGCCTTGTGGCAGGATGGGATACAATACTTTTGCAATGACCAGGACGTATAACAAGGCCAGCAACAGCAGGGCAATGGTCGTTTTAATGAAACTGTAGGCTGGAAAGTAAATGGACCCCAGCGCATAAGCTCCCTGTACACCAAAAAACAATGTGAAGGCCATGGCCAGCGGATCGAAGTGTGGGCCGGTGCCGTCACTAACTCCCCTGTAGAATACATTGGCTACTTCCCGGGGCGTAAAAACTTCCTGTGCTTCGTGAAATTGATCTTCCCAGCTAGCTAACCGGATGGCATTGTTCAATTTCACCATCAGAAAATCGACCAGATAGAAAATAACGGTATAACATACGAAGAATATAAAGACGCTATACAGGATCATCACCAGTACTTTCTCCAATTGTGCAGCTGGTACGGCCAAAAAGTTAATGGCTTTGGGTTTATTGGCAAGATCGCTGAACAGCAAGCTGGCATAGAGCGATCCGGTAATAAACAACCCTACATAGTAGGTCACGATCTGGCCATCTTCCTGCATGGCGCTGCGCGTTTCGATAATATTCAGAAAGCCATACCACAATAACAGTAGCGATGCGATGGCCCCCAATGACAACAAATATTTACCGCGGTTGTCGCCCCAGTGCTTCCGCACCAGCAGGCCAAACCGACTTGTATCAAAAACCTGATTCATGTTATTCTATTAAGAGTTGAAGGCTGAGTGAATGGGTTGACGGTTCGTTACAATGGCTTTGTACAGCAGCTCCAGATCGATCTTGCTTTCTTCGCCATCGGTATTGGATGTAATGATGGCATTGCCACGCAGGGAGCTTTCGCTGTACAGCGCCCGTTTCACTTCTTCCTGGTCGAAAGAGATGCGGAAAGACAGTTTGCGGGAGATCGCGTCGATCGTTTGATCAAAAAGGATGTCTCCCTCGTCGATGATCGTGATGCGATCGATCAGGTTTTCGAGGTCTTTTACCTGGTGGGTGCTGATGATCACACATTTGTTTTCATCGATGGCACCGGCCATGACTTTGCGGAACTGGCTTTTGCTCATAATGTCCAAACCGTTGGTAGGCTCGTCCATCAGCAAGACAGAAGTATTGCAGGCCAGTCCGAAACTGATCAGCACTTTTTTCTTCTGGCCATAACTCATGCTCTCCAGCTTGTTCTCTACCGGTATCTCGAATTCACGGATATAGGTATCAAACTGCTGTTGGTTGAAGCGGGGGTAAAAGGGCGACAGGTTCGACACCATCGCCTGCAACGGAATATTGGGCAGGTAAAACTCTTCGGGTACCATAAATACTTCCTGCAGGAAGGCTGGTTGGCGTTTGCCGGGCGTGAAGCCCATCACGTCGATGCTGCCCTGATCGGGAAACAGGAGGCCGGCGATATTGCGTAATAGGGTCGATTTGCCGGTGCCGTTCTTACCCAGCAGGCCGTAAATATGGCCGGGTTGTAGCTGCAGGCTAAGCCCGGTAAAGACTTTCTTTTTGCGGTAGCCAAAGTGCAATTGTTGAATATTGACCATGCTCGGTGTTTTAGTGTACTACTTAAATAGTACACAAACATACTAATACTCCTTAACATTCCAAATCTTTCTTCAAAAACTGGGATGAGCGGTCGGTAAAAAAGAGTGTTTGCAGAGTTTTTTATTGATTTACAATACCTTAGCAATATTCACGTGACCCGCGTGCCGGGCTCTCTCCTAATGTATTGATAATGTAGGCAGTTATAGAGGATACAGCGTAGATACAGCACCTCTATAAGGGCGCTGTACCCCTGGTTTAACCACCGTCTCAGGGCAGTAAATAGAGCTGGTATGCTGTCGGGATGAGTGTTGCTCGACACCTGCCGGGACTTTTGGAGTAATCGTTCGCTCCATCAGCCAAGTCATGACATTTTACTGAATAGTTGGAAAAGGCCTGCCCGCGACCGTACATTTGCCCCGCTTTTACCTGGTTGTGCAGGTACCGTACCTCAGGCGCTCCCGTACCCATCCCGTACCGTTCCCGTATCGATCCCGTATAAATAGCTCAACTTTCAAAACAAGGCCATTTTCGCTAAAAATGGAAGGGGTTAATATGTCTGGAGCCAGCAGTGAAGGATAAAAACAGGTAGTTCGGAGTAACCGGAAGGGTACCGCTCCCTACCCGCTTCCGTACCGCTCCCATGGCGCTCCCATGGAAGTGTAATGAAAATAGCACAACTTTTCTAAATCAATCACTTACACCAAAAGCGATAGGGCGCGACGTGCCCGTCCCGCACCCCGCCCTATTTCCAATAATTCAAACCAAAATTAGCCGTGTATTTACCTAACTGGCAGATTAGCACCCGGATAGCATAATTACCGTAAATTGCACGCCTGTTTTTCATGGCGGGAAGGCCCATTAATCAAATATCCAGAAACCACTCCTTCCCAGCCCCCGACTAAAAAAATTGTATGAAAAAAGAATTTATCAGAGAACAGGCCCTCGAGTATCATGCTAAAGGTCGCCCCGGCAAAATCGAAGTGATCCCGACCAAAGAGACCAAAACCCAAAGAGACCTTTCCCTGGCGTATTCCCCCGGCGTAGCCGAACCCTGCCGCGAAATTGAAGCCAATCCCGAATCAGTCTATAAATATACCGCCAAGGGCAACCTGGTAGGCGTGATCAGCAACGGTACCGCCGTATTGGGATTGGGAGACATAGGCCCGGAAGCGGGCAAACCCGTGATGGAAGGCAAAGGCGTACTGTTCAAAATATTCGCCGACATCGATGTATTTGATATCGAGATCAACGAGAAAGATCCTGAGAAATTCGTACAGATCGTAAAAGCCCTGGAGCCTACTTTCGGCGGTATCAACCTCGAAGACATCAAAGCCCCCGAGTGCTTTTATATCGAGCAGAAGCTGAAAGAACAGATGAAGATCCCCGTGATGCATGATGACCAGCACGGTACCGCCATCATAAGCGCTGCAGCCCTCCTCAATGCGGTAGAACTGCAGAAGAAGAAGATTGAAAAAGCAAAGTTTGTGGTAAACGGTGCCGGCGCCTCCGCCATGGCCTGTACCAAATTGTATATAGCCCTGGGGGCGAAGAAGGAGAACATCCGCATGTTCGACAGCAAGGGGCTCATCCATGAAAGCCGTACCGACCTGGACGACATGAAGAAAGAATTCCTGTCGACCGGTAAGAACCTGACCCTCACCGAAGCCCTGGTAGATGCCGACGTATTCATCGGTCTCAGCAAGGGTAATGTACTGACCGGTGACATGGTGAAGGCGATGGCAAAGAACCCCATCGTATTTGCGATGGCCAATCCCGATCCGGAGATCACCTATGAACTGGCTACTTCAGTTCGTAAAGACATCATCATGGCTACCGGCCGCAGTGATTATCCCAACCAGGTCAACAACGTATTGGGATTCCCCTTCATCTTCCGCGGCGCTCTCGACGTACGTGCCACGCAGATCAATGAAGCGATGAAACTGGCAGCCGTGAAAGCACTGGCCGAAATGGCCCGCACACCGGTGCCCGATATCGTGAACCTCGCCTATAACCAGGACAATATGTCCTTCGGACCTGAATACATCATTCCCAAACCCGTAGATCCCCGCCTGCTGTCTACCGTGGCACCTGCGGTCGCCAAAGCCGCTATCGAAAGCGGTGTGGCCCAAAAGACGATCGACAACTGGGACGACTACGTGATCGAGCTGGAACGACGCCTTGGCCAGGACAACCAGGTGATGCGTATCCTCGGCAACAAGGCCCGCCGCGATCCCAAGCGTGTGGTATTTGCCGAAGCCGATAACCAAAAGATCCTCAAAGCCGCACAGATCGCCTACGAAGAAGGTATCGCCCACCCTATCCTGTTGGGCGATGAGAAAAAAATACGTGCTATCGCCAACGAAAACAAGATCGACCTGGACGATATGCCCATCATCGATCCCCGAAGCGACGATTACGAAGAGCGTCGGAAGATCTATGGCGAGCTTTTCTTTGAAAAGAGAAAACGTCGTGGTGTGAACAAGTACGAAGCGATCAAGATGATGAAAGACCGCAACTACTTTGGTTCTATGATGGTGGAAACCGGTGATGCCCACGGTATGATCTCCGGTCTTACCCGTAACTATCCCGAAACCATCCGCCCCGCCTTACAGGTCATCGGTACAGAGCCCGGTGTCAAGAAGATCGCCGGTATGTACCTATTGCTCACCAAACGTGGCCCCATCTTCATGGCCGATACTACCGTCAACTTCAACCCTACGGCGGAAGAACTGGCTGATATCACCCTGATGGCTGCCCAGGAAGTGCGCAATTTCAACCTGGTGCCCCGGATTGCCATGCTGAGCTACTCCAACTTCGGCAGCAGCGCTTCCCCCGAAGCCAAACTGGTGTCGCAGGCCCGGGAGATCGTGAAGCAAAAAGATCCTACACTGATCGTTGATGGTGAAATGCAAGCCAGCGTAGCCTTCAACCAGGATCTGATGAAGGAAAGCTATCCTTTCAGCGAGTTGGTAGACCAGGAAGTGAATACCCTCATCTTCCCCAACCTGGCCGCCGGTAACGTGGCATACAATTTATTGAAGGAAGTAGGTGGCGCCGATGCGATCGGGCCAATCCTGCTGGGTCTTAAGAAGCCGGTGCATATCCTGCAGCTGGGTAGTTCGGTTCGCAGCATTTACAATATGACGCTGATCACCGTGATCGACGCCCAGTTGAAATGCCATGCCAATGCCGAGGCGCAACAGAAGACGCACTGGTGGAAAAGGAACAAAAAGGACGCAAAAAACGCATAATACGAGGATGATCAGGCAGTTTTAACGGCCAGGATTGGTCAATACTCGGTTAGTTGACTTATTATTGTGGTAAGAATCTATGACACTATTTACCGAATTTGGCCGCTACCTGTTAATGATCAAAGGCATGTTTTCCAAACCGGAGAACGGCAAGATGTATTGGAAGGAATTCATGCACCAATGCGGTGAGATCGGTATCGGGTCGCTGGGCATTGTGGTGTTGATCTCGTTCTTCATCGGAGCGGTGTCGACCTTGCAAACAGCCTACCAGCTGGTAAGCCCGATCATTCCAAAAAGCACCATTGCACAGATCGTTCGCGATACCATCATCCTGGAATTTGCCCCCACCCTCGTCTGTATTGTACTGGCGGGTGTGATCGGCAGTAAGATTGCGAGTGAGCTGGGTAATATGCGGGTGAGTGAGCAGATCGACGCCCTCGAGATCATGGGCATCAATACCAAGGCTTACCTGGTAATGCCTAAGATCCTGGCAGCGCTGTTGACGATCCCTATGTTGATCATTCTGGCTGGTGCCCTGGGCATCTGGGGTGGCCGCCTGGCGGGTACTGTTTCCGGTATCCTGTCGCCGCAGGAATTTGATACCGGGTTGCTGAGTTCCTTTGTACCGTATAACGTGTTCTTTGCCCTCATCAAGGCATATACCTTCGCCTTCATCATCAGCAGTATCTCTGCTTTTTATGGTTACCATGTGAATGGTGGTGCCTTAGAGATCGGACGGGCGAGTACGAAATCGGTGGTGGTGAGCTGTATCGCGATATTGTTTGCAGACTATATTCTGTCCCAATTATTGTTAAGTACTTAAAGATAAAACAGTCGAACTGCCGGGCAACCGGCAGTTTCTTCTTTATCATATGATCGAAGTAAAAGACCTTAAGAAGAATTTTGGCGATAAGGAGGTACTGAAAGGCGTCAATGTCACCATGGAAGCCGGGAAGTGCAACTTGATCATCGGTGCCAGTGGCAGCGGCAAAACGGTATTTATGAAATGCCTGGTCGGCCTGTTTCAGCCCGATGAGGGACAGATCATGTACAGTAAGGTGAACTACACCGAGATGGACGATGAGCAGCGTAAAGGCATCCGCAAGGAGATAGGTATGCTGTTTCAGGGTTCCGCTTTGTTCGACAGCCAGACCGTTGAACAGAACATACTGTTTCCCCTGGATATGTTTACCAAAGACAGTCAGGCTACCAAAATGAAGCGGGTGAATGAGGTATTGGATCGGGTAAAGCTCAAAGATGTCAACAAGAAATTCCCGGCTGAGCTAAGTGGCGGCATGAAAAAGCGGGTAGGTATTGCGCGGGCCATCGTACTCAACCCCAAATACCTTTTCTGCGATGAGCCCAACTCGGGGCTCGATCCGCAAACTTCGCTGGTGATCGATAAACTGATCAAAGAGATCACGATCGAGTACAATATTACCACGATCGTCAACACCCACGATATGAACAGTGTGATGGAGATCGGCGATCACATCATCTACATGCACCAGGGCCTCAAGGAATGGGAAGGAACCAACAAGGAGATCATCTTCAGTAAAAATGAAAAGTTGAATGAGTTCATATTTGCCTCAGAGTTCCTGAAAGACGCCAAAGACATGCGTATGCTGGAGGAAACGGGCAAGATCGACAATGACCGGAACATGGATGAAATGATCAAGTAGCTATTAGCTTACAATAAAACACAAATGCCTGTACCCATATCGGTTACAGGCATTTTTTTCGGCATATCACAGCACGATTTCCATCTTGATATCGGCCCGCTCGTATTCGGTAGCAGGCAAGGGTACTTCCACAAAACCCAGTTTGCCATACAGGTGAATGGCGGGCTTCAATACCGTATTCGACAGCAACATGACTTTAGTCGCACCAAGCGCACGGGCTTTATCCAGACAGGCTTGTCCCAGCAGGTAGCCAATGCCTTTCCCTTGTACGCTATCGTCTACCGCCATCTTGGCCAGCTCATATTCCTCATCACTAATCATGATAAGGGCACAGGCACCCACAGGCTGGTCGTTGTACAGGGCTATAAAAATGAATCCACCTTTGTCGAGGATATAACCTTCGGGATCGTCGAGGGCTTTGTTGTCGGCTGCTTCCAGGCGGAAGTAGCGATTGATCCAGGCCTGGTTCAGGCTGCGAAAGGCATTCCGGTATTCGGCGGTATAAACAACTATCTGCACGGGTTTGGCTTCAACACTATTCATAGCTACATTTTTGTCAAAGTTACTGGACTGGCAACCGCCAATCAATAGCGAACAATTGGTGATGGTACTATTTCGGATCTAACGCGCCTGCTGCTCATGTTGCTCGCCCCAGAACCACATTTGCTTGAGGATGGGGCATACGGTAGATCCATAGGCCGTGAGCTGGTATTGCACCTTGAGCGGCGGCTTGGTACCAGTAACGCTGCGGGTAATGATGCCTTGTTGCTCCAGCTCCTTCAGCTGTTTGATGAGGATGCGCTCACTCATCAGGGGAAATTTTCTTTTGATCTCACTGTACCTCCTTTGGCGGGCAGCAAGGTAGATGAGGATCTTAGCTTTGTACTTGCCTTTGATGACCTGCAAAAAGGTATCGATGGGGCTATAGATGACAGCCATGATGCAGTATTAAATTAATATAAAGAGATATATTTTTATTTTACCCATATTGAACTTATATGCTTCTGATTCACCAGGTTAACGCAGGTCTGCCGTTGGTTTCGGGGCCCTTATTAGGACTCTGTTAGAGATCGCATTTTACCATAGCAGATATGCTGTTTATGCCTTACTTTTGCCCCTCCTGAATACATAAATCACAGCTATGAGCATATTAGTCAACAAACAGTCAAAGATACTGGTGCAAGGCTTTACCGGTACGGAAGGCACTTTCCATGCTACTCAGATGATCGAATATGGTACAAATGTGGTTGGCGGTGTGACGCCCAATAAAGGTGGCACTACGCACCTGGACCGTCCTGTTTTCAACACGGTAGCAGAAGCCGTAAAGACAACCGGCGCTAATGTATCGATCATTTTTGTACCCCCGGCATTTGCAGCAGACGCTATCATGGAAGCGGCAGAAGCAGGTATTGGCCTCGTAGTTTGTATTACTGAAGGTATTCCTGTACAGGATATGGTGAAAGCCAAACTGTACCTGCAAGGCACCAAGACCAGGCTGATCGGCCCCAACTGTCCCGGTGTGATCACTGCAGAAGAGTGCAAGGTAGGTATCATGCCAGGCTTTGTATTCAAGAAAGGTAAGATCGGTATCGTATCCAAATCGGGTACCCTCACTTATGAAGCTTCTGACCAGGTTGCTAAAGCTGGTCTCGGCGTATCTACTGCGGTAGGTATCGGTGGTGACCCCATTATCGGCACTACTACCAAAGAGGCGCTGGAACTGTTCATGAACGACGCCGAAACAGAAGCGATCGTTATGATCGGTGAGATCGGTGGTGGTATGGAAGCAGAAGCTGCCCGCTGGTACGCAGCACAACCCGTAAAGAAACCCGTAGTTGGTTTTATTGCTGGTCAAACTGCTCCTCCCGGCCGTCGTATGGGCCATGCCGGTGCGATCATCGGTGGCGCTGAAGACACTGCTGAAGCAAAAATGGCGATCATGAAAGAGTGTGGTATCACTGTAGTATCCAGCCCGGCTGATATCGGTGTCACCATGGCTAATTTGCTGAAGAAGTAAGGATATACGCGCAACATATTACAAGGGCGGCTGGCAACAGCGGCCCTTTTTTATTGCCCCTTAAAATATCAAAAGCCCCGGGGCTGAAGCCGGGGCCTTCGATGAATCCATCACTTAAAAACACGCAGAAAATCTTTATTTATAGTTCCTGATAAAGGCCGCTAATTCTTCTTTACTGTTACTGAACTGAAAAACGTCGTACAGCATAAAATAGTCTTGCTTATTCAGGGTATTCTTATAGGCATATTTGGCCAGGTCGAGCTTGTAATTATCGAACGAGTACATCTGCACCAGTTGCTTTACCTGGTCTACCGTAAACAGGTTCTGGTCGATGACCTGCTTGGCGATGGTTACCCGCGAATTATCGAACCGCTCCCTGGTGAGGGTTTCCTTCAGAGCTGCAAATGACTGGTCATTCATGGGGCGATAACCGTTGTTATAGCCGCCGCCGGGATATCCGTTGCCAGGAGGATTGCTGGGGTTATTACCACGACCTGGCTGTTGGTAGCCACCGCCGGGTTGATTGCCACCAGGCTGCTGGTTGCCGCCAGGGTAGTAACCATTGTCTCGGCTGTTGTTCCAGTCGTCGGCATCAGTATCGACGTATTTGGGGTCTTTCATCGACAATTCGTCGTACCATACTTTCCCAAAACGGTTCACCACGATATCGATATGGAATTGAGGACGTACGTTGAGGCTTTTCTGAAACACCAGCACCTGTTTGCGCAGGCCCATTTTGGTAGCCCCTTTACTATCATCCTGCAGGTATACTTTGATGGTATGGAAACCGGAAGACAGTTCCGGGATCAGCAATAAATTGTTGTAGTTGTCTGTACGTTCTTCAAACCGCTTTCCATCCAGTTCTACAATGATCCGCTGTTGACTGAGGTTGGTCACACTCATTTTTCCATCGTTGGGATGAGCATATACAGCGTAGGTGATCACCAGTAAGGCAAGGGTAAATATCTTTTTCATAAAGACCTCCAGTTGGTTGTTTAGTATATAGAAGCCGGATGGCACTGAACGTTTACACGGGATGTGTTAAAAGAATGCTATTTAGGGCATAGGGTTTTTAGGAGTATGTGAATTTGGATTAAAATCTGCATCAAAGCAGTAATACGCATTTAAAAACGGCCAACCGTGCAAAATATTGCAGATTCTATAACTTGTATAAAAATTGATGGTATGCCTCTTAAAAGGGTCTATTGCTTACTATTAGCTATATTATTTGTTTTCAACGCAACTGCGCAGCAAAAAATGAATACCTACGACAAAGCCTGGAAAAAGATTGACAGCCTGATCAATAAAAAGGGATTGCCGCAATCGGCATTGACCGAAGTCAATAAGATCTATGCCCAGGCAAAGCAGGAAAAGAATGATGGCCAGTTGATCAAGGCCTTATTGTACCGGCGAGCACTCAGCGAAACCAATGAAGAAGGGGCCGAACTCAAAAGCATTGCAGCACTGGAAGCAGAGATCGCCACCGCCACCGAACCGGCGAAGGCCATATTGCAGAACATTGCTGCGAGTGCGTACTGGAATTTATTTCAACGATACCGCTACCGGATCTATAACCGGTCTGCCACCGTCAACTTCAGTAAAGCGGATATCGCCACCTGGTCGGTTCCTGATTTCCATCAGCGTATCAGCGCCCTGTACCTGGCATCACTAAAAGATGAAAAGAAGTTACAGCAAACGAAGCTGGAGCCATTCGATCCGATTATTGTAAAAGGTAATGTGCGCTACCTGCGCCCAACCCTGTTTGACCTGCTGGCGCATGAGGCCCTGGCCTACTTTAGTACCGACGAACGAAATATCGACAAGCCCGCCGATGCCTTCGAGATCACCGACCCGGCGGCTTATGCCGATGCAGGCAACTTTGCCACCCATCGATTCAGGGCCGATGACACCACCTCGCTGCATGCCAAGGCCCTTCAATTGTACCAACGATTGCTCCACTTCCACGCGCAGGATGCTAAACCCGAAGCTTGGATTGATGCCGATATTGCCCGTTTATCATTTGTTCATAGTTATGCCGTCATCGACAACAAAACAACCTTGTATCGCCAGGCTTTGCAACGCATCATAGAACGCTATGGTAAGTTACCCATTGCCGCACAGGCGTCTTACCTGCTTGCCAATTCCTATGCCCTGGACGCAGGTACCTATGAGGCGCTGGGAGATACCACGCACCGCTTTGCTTACCTCAAGGCTATAGAGATCTGTGAAAAGATCATCGTGCAAAAAGATTCGAGCGAAGGAAAAACCAATTGTACCGAACTGCTCAATCGCATTAAAAGACAGCAATTGGGCCTGAAGACCGAACGGGTCAATATTCCCGGCCAGCCGTTCCGGATGCTGGTCAACTACCGCAACATCACGCAGGTGTATGTACGTGTGATCCGCCTGGATGGCTCGCCAGCCATCAAATTAGATAACCGGAGCTGGGACGAAGATTACTGGAAAAAAGTGACCAGCCTGAAAGCCCAGAAGACCTTCACCCAGTCGCTGCCGGATACCAAAGATTACCAGGAGCACGGTGTGGAGATCAAGGCAGAGGCCCTACCTGTAGGTGCCTATGCCCTGTTGGTAAGTGCCAACAAAGACTTTACGCTGAAAGAGAATGCACTGGCGTTACAAACCATTCATGTTTCCAATCTCGCCTACATCAACCAGGGTACCGACTACTATGTACTGAACCGCGAAACCGGTGCCCCTGTTCCCCGCGCTACCGTACAGGTCTGGTACAACGAATACGACAATTCCAAAAGAGAGTATGTAGATCGCAAAGGCGAAGTGCTGTACAGTGATGCACAAGGGTTGTTTACGTTCGCTGCCAAACGCAGCAACCAATACCTCAATTACCGCCTTGATATCAGTACCAAAGAAGACCGCCTGGCACTCGAAGGGAATAAATATCTCTACCGTACGACCTCGACAGAAGAAGAGAATCGCTCGGCGACGTATTTCTTTACAGACAGGTCTATCTACCGTCCGGGACAGATCGTTCACTTCAAGGGCATCATGATCAACCACCGCGGTACCAACCAAAATGCAGTGGCTGCCAATTTCGCTACACAGGTATACCTGGTCGATGCGAATGGCCAGGAAGTGGACTCCCTTACAGTAACGACCAATGCCTATGGCTCCTACTCCGGCCGGTTTACACTGCCCTCCAACAACCTGAATGGCCAATTCACCCTTCGTGATAAGGTGACCGGCACCAATCAAAGCTTCCGGGTGGAAGAATACAAAAGACCCCGTTTTGCCACAGAGGTCAACAAACCCATCGGTACCTATCGCCTCAACGACAGCATTACTGTAAAAGGATTTGCCAAAGCATATGCCGGGAACAACATCGACGGCGCAACGGTCAAATACCGGGTTGTGCGCAATGTGCAGATGCCTTACTGGTATGGTTGGGGCAGAAAGATCTGGCCGCCACAGGGTCGTAACGAAGCGGAAATTGCACACGGCACCACTACCACCAAAGCAGATGGTAGTTTTGAAGTAGTGTTCAAAGCATTGCCCGACCTGAGCGTTGACAAAAAAAGCCAGCCAACCTTTACCTATAACGTCAATGCGGACGTCACCGATATCAATGGAGAAACCCGCAGCGGTAGTACTACGGTGGCGGTGGCCTATCAGGCATTGTTGCTGTCTATTGAAGGATTGAACGAGCTACCGATCGATAGCCTTAAAAATGTATTGATCAAATCGACCAACCTCAACAACCTCTTTGAAAAGTCGAAGGTGGCAGTGAGTCTGTACAAATTAAAAGCACCTGATCGTGTTTTCCGTTCCCGCTATTGGGAGCAGCCCGACCAGTATGTACTGTCGCAGGAGGAATACCGGCAGCTATTCCCGTATGACCTGTATGCCAATGAAGATCAACCTGCCAGTTGGGAAAGACAGGAAAAAGTGATGGAGATGACAGACAGCACCCAGGTAGACGGCCGCTTCCCATACAAAGGAAAGATAGCCGCAGGCTGGTACCTGATAGAAGCCACCACCAAGGATAAATACGGCAATCCGGTAAAAGCACTGCACTATCTGCAGTTATTCAATAAACCGGGAGAGCATAACCCAGTCGCCTTTGGTAGCATACGACCCAATGGCGACGATTATGCGCCTGGCCAAACAGCCTCCTACCAGGTTGTCAGCAACCTCGACAAACTATTTGTGATCAAACAAGTGGAAAGGCGTGGTGTAAAGCCTGAACGCAGCTACCTGGACATAAACCGTGAAAGCCCTGTATACAATATTCCGGTAACGGAAAATGACCTGGGTGGCTTTTCGGCACAGATCGCTTTCGTAAAACACAATCGCTTCTATAGCCATGCGTTCAATTTCGATGTTCCTTTTACCAACAAGGAGCTGAAGATCGACTTCGCTACCTATCGCGATAAGACACTACCCGGCAGTGCCGAGCAATGGAAGGTAAAGATCAGCGGAATAAAAGGCGACCAGGTGGCAGCAGAGATGCTCACGGCGATGTATGATGCCTCGCTCGATCAATTCAATCCCCATAGCTGGAACAGACCTTATATCTGGCAGGCTATTTCCGGTATCACCCGTTGGGATGATATGGACAATTTTCAGTACATGGGTAGCTCCGACCGGGTTTTCGAAAAAGAGGATGCTAACTCCTTTGAAAAGACCTATGATGCACTGGTGGGTAGCAATACGGTCAGGGAAGAGGTAGTGATGATGGGCAATAATGGCACAGTATTCCGCGCCAGAGCGGCTAAACAAGCTGCGGGCAGGGCAACGAATATGGTTTTCGAATCCAATATGGCGGCCGCACCCGTCTCTGCATCCCTGTCTAAACCAAGGATGATTGCTGTTCCAGACCTGAAGGCTGATCCTGATGGATCTAAAGGCATTATGCGGGATGAATATGACAAGGCCGAAGATGCCGGCCCGCTACAGGAGTCCACCCCCATCCAGGCACGTAAGAATTTCAATGAAACCGCTTTCTTCTTCCCCGACCTGCAAACGGACGCAGACGGCAATATCACCTTTTCCTTCACCATGCCCGAGGCGCTCACCGAATGGAAATGGATGAGCCTGGCGCATACCAAAGAGCTGGCATTCGGTTATGCAGAGAAAAAGATCATTACCCAAAAAGACCTGATGGTGCAGCCCAATGCTCCACGCTTCCTGCGGGAAGGTGATCGCATGGACTTCAGCGGTAAGATCGTGAACCTGAGCGATAAGGAACTAACCGGCCAGGTAGAGTTGCAATTGATCGACCCCACTACCAATCAATCCGTTGATGGATGGTTCCGGAATGTATTCCCCAACCAGTTCTTTACGGTGGGGGCTGGCCAAAGCATTCCCGTCAACTTCTCGCTGGAAATACCTTTCCAATACAACAAGCCGGTTACTTACCGCCTCATCGCTGCTACCAAAGCAGCAGGCACGGCGAGCAGTCTGAGTGACGGAGAAGAAAACACCCTGCCGGTTGTCAGCAACCGGATGCTGGTGACAGAAAGCCTGCCCCTGCCCGTACGTGGCAACGGCACGAAGAATTTCACCTTCGACAAACTGCTGAAAAGCGGAGAAAGCGAAACCCTCAGCCAGCATGCCGTGACCGTTGAGTTTACCAGCAATCCTGCCTGGTACGCCGTACAGGCACTCCCCTACCTGATGGAGTATCCTTACGAGTGCGCCGAGCAGGTTTTCAACCGGTATTACGCCAATACCCTGGCTACAACGATCGCCAACGCTTCTCCTCGCCTGAAGGCTATCTTCGAGCGTTGGAAAACGGCAGACACTGCCGCGTTGCTGAGCAACCTGCAAAAGAACGAGGAATTAAAATCGGTACTGCTGCAGGAAACGCCCTGGGTCATGGAAGCCAAAACCGAAGCCCAGCAAAAGAAACAGATCGGGCTGCTGTTTGACCTGATCCGCATGAGCCGCGAACAGGATGCCGCGCTCAGTAAATTGCAAGACCTGCAAACGAACAATGGTGGATTTGCGTGGTTCCAGGGTGGACGTGATGATCGCTACATCACGCAATACATGCTCACCAGCATTGGCCACCTGAAGAAGCTGAATGCCCAAAAGAACAATGCACGCATCAATGCCATCGTCAAGGCCGCCATCCCCTACCTGGATAAGGCCATCAAAGAAGAGTATGATCAATTGCTGAAAAACAATAAGAATGTAGAGCCTAAAGAGGCGCTCAGCAGTATTCAGATTCAGTACCTGTACATGCGTAGCTTCTTCCCGGAATATGGTATTCCCGGCACTTCCCTGAAGGCACACACTTATTTCAGGAAACAAGCACAACAACACTGGCTGAAACAAAGTACCTATATGCAGGGAATGATCGCCCTGGCCCTGCACCGCACAGGGGATGTAGCCAAAGCACAGGCCATTATCGCCTCGCTGAAGCAACATGCCGTGGTGAACGAAGAAATGGGTATGTATTGGAAGAATGCATCAGCCGGTTACTATTGGTATCAACATCCCATCGAAACCCAGTCACTGCTGATAGAAGCATTTACCGAGGTAACGAAAGATCATAAAGCAGTAGCCGACATGAAGACCTGGTTGCTGAAACAAAAGCAAACGCAGAACTGGAGAACCACCAAGGCTACCGCCGAAGCTTGCTATGCCTTGTTGTTGCAGGGAACCGACTGGCTCAGCAACGAACCACAGGTACAGATCAGCCTGGGCAATTACGTGATCAATAGCAGTTCCCAAACACAGGAAGCCGGTACGGGTTACTTCAAAAAGGTCATTGACGGCAAAGATGTGAAGCCTGACATGGGTAATATCAAAGTAGCCGTAACTTCCTCTACACCTTCAGCAGCTGAATCTGTATCCTGGGGAGCCGTATACTGGCAGTACTTCGAAAACCTGGACAAGATCACACAGGCTACCGAAACTCCACTGAAGCTGAGCAAGAAACTGTTCGTGGAGCGCCTTACCGATCGCGGCCCCGTGCTGCAGCCCCTGAATGAAGGAGATGCATTGAAGGTAGGTGACAAGGTGAAGGTGCGTATCGAACTGCGGTCCGACCGGGCCATGGAGTATGTACACATGAAGGATATGCGTGCCGCCTGTCTGGAGCCGGTGAATGTATTGAGCAGCTACAAATGGCAGGATGGTCTTGGTTACTACGAAAGCACCAAAGATGCCAGCACCAATTTCTTCTTTGGCAACCTGCCCAAAGGCACCTTTGTTTTTGAGTACGCACTCTTCGTGACGCATACAGGCACTTACAGCAATGGAGTTACCACCATCCAGTGTATGTACGCCCCTGAATTCACCAGCCATTCGGAAGGTGTAAAAGTGACGGTAGAAGCCCAATAACATAATCGGCCTTAATTTTATAGGTCACATCATTAAGCCGACCACTCTTTGGAGTGGCCGGCTTATTTTTGCGCCATGCATAAGGATATTCTCATCGTTGGACAGGGCATCTGTGGCACCTTCTTAAGCTGGTACCTGGAGCAGGCTGGTATCTCCTACCTGGTGATCGATGTGCCGCAGGACAATACCGCCTCTAAAGTAGCAGCAGGCATCATCAACCCGGTGACGGGCCGCCGGATTGTGAAGACCTGGCTCATCGATGAAGTGATGCCCTTTGCCAAACAGGCGTATGAAACACTTGGCGCTGCACTGGGCGTCAATGCTATTGACACTACCAGCATTGTCGATTTCTATGCCACGCCTCAAATGAAGCTGGCCTTCGAAAAGAAGTACCAGGAAGATCCGCAATACCTCTCGCTACCTGCTGATGAAAATAACTGGCACTCGTTGTTCAATTATGATTTTGGTTACGGTGAGATAGATCCCTGTTACCTGGTCAGGCTGCAGGAGATTATACCCGCCTGGAGGGCGCGGCTGCAGAACCGGCAGCTACTGCTGGAAGAACGGTTCGAGGTGGAGCAACTGCAGGTTACTGGTACAGGTGTCAATTACAAGGATGTCACAGCATCACGCATCATCTTCAGCGATGGAATTGCCACCGCCAACAATCCTTATTTTAAGACCCTGCCTTTTGCCCCCAATAAAGGCGAAGCGGTATGGGCCGAGATAGGAGGTCTCCCGCCTACACATATCTTCAAAAAGGGATTCAACCTTGTACCTTGGAAGGACAATGTATTCTGGCTGGGTTCCACCTATCTCTGGGAATTTGAGAATGACCTGCCTACACCAGGCTTCCGGCAGTTTGCCCACAACTGGCTGTTACAAACCGTCAAGTTGCCATTCAGGATACTCGATCACAAAGCGGCGGTACGACCTGCCACCCTCGAGCGTCGGCCTTTTGTAGGGTTTCATCCGTTGCATCCTGCTATTGGCATCTTCAATGGTATGGGGACCAAAGGATGTTCACTAGCGCCTTGGTTTGCCCGCCAACTGGTGGAGCATATCAGGTCTGGTGAGGCCATTGCTCCTGAAGCGGATGTCAAACGGTTTCAGCGGGTATTGTCGAGATAGCCGTTGCAGCTTTGAATGGAGAAAACCCTAATCGTGCAAGAAGTGAATAAAAGACAACCGGTTCAGGTGTCTGTCGGGCGACAGCTACCTGAACCGGTTTATATATATCGTTCAGTAATAATTGGCCAGTTACGCCGCGATCTTGTTAGCCGCCGTGAGGATCACGGAAGGGTCCTGACGCAGCAGGGTGCTCATCGCTTTGTAGAGTTCGGGCAATTCGTGACGCAGACGGATTGGGTTTTCAAAGAACACTTCAACGCTTACTGCCCAAAACTCGTGGTAGTTGCTGGCGGCATAATCGCCGAGTATGTTCTTGGCCCCTTTCTGCATAGACTCGAAGATCGGGCGCGCTACTTTGGAAAAGTTTTTGAACTCGCCTTTGAAGTGTTTATCCTCTTCTGTTTGGGTTATAAAGTTAACCCACGCCAACGCATGTCCCATTTCGTGCAAACCTACATTACAGTTGGGTTGTTCGCCCTTGATGCCCTTCAGGAAATTATCCCAGGAAAGATAAATACCACTCAGATCCACATGCCCCATAAATGGCCGTGAGTAAAATCCATAGTGATAGTCATCCTTGATCACATAGATGTCCCTGAAATAGTTCAGCAAATACTTATCCAATCCGAATGTCAGTTGAACCGAGGCAGCACTAACGAGAATGGGCATCTCAGCAGTAGGTGTAACTTCTATATAATGAAACTTCTTGGCTTTATGGAACAGATAGGTGCGGAATAAAAATTTACGTTGTTCTTCGAGGTTGAGTCTGTTATAGTAACGAATGTTTTTGGAGACGATCGAGTGGTAAAAAGTTTCCTGGGCGAGAAATGATTTATACTGACGTTTAACGTAGAGGCGGTTGATCCATTCACTCACCGGATTATGGAGAATGAGGATGCTAGTAACCACCAGGAAAATGATCAAAATTTCCATAAGGGTCCATTTTTTCTTTTTGTGAATAGGTACGTGGTAACGGATGTGGTTTCACAAAGCTTGGATTAGAAAAAACGGTCTTTCGGGAGTATGGAAGTTTCAGGAACAGAGGGGTCAATTCTTAATGGGGTATCTATAACCCGGGTACAAAATAGAAACAATAGTTGGTAAATGAAAGCCCCGGATAATAATTTTATAACCTTATTATAATATGCTGGCGTTAAACATTTTCTACTACGTTCAGTACAATTCCCGGTGTTAGGGTGTCCTGATTGAGCAGTTTACACATAGCGCTATACAACTCAGGCAATTGTATTTTAAAGGAGGTTGGCCGTTCAAAGAAATTCTCTACACAGACAGCCCAGAACTCTTCATAACGGGTAGCGGCATACCGGCCGAGAAAACCGCCCGAAATATCCGATTGCATTGTTTCAAACACCTCGCGGCCTGTTGCCGAGAACCGGATGAACCTGTCGTGAAAACCATCATCGCGGCCTTCACTAACGTTGAAGTTCACATAGGCCAGCGCATGCGCCATTTCATGCAACCCAACATTGTCACCATCGAAATAGTTGTCGTACCCTTTTATAAAATTACTCCACGAAAGATATATACCGTCGTGCGACACATGTCCCTGAAAGGGAACACTATTGGGACCATAGTGGTAATCATGTCGTAATACATAGATCTTTTCAAAATGATCCATCAGGTACTGCTCCAGGCCAAAAGTCAATTGAACCGCCGTGGCACTGATGAGCAGAGACATTCGTTCTTCCGGTGTTATTTCAACAAACTCAAATTCTTTGGTGGTCATGAACACCACGGTTCTTTTCAGGAACCTTTCCTGTAGCCGCGGTGGAAGATTACGGTAATACGGCAGGTATTGCAGCAGTACTGCATGGTAATCGGGCTGCCGGTCTTCGATAACAGCCTGTGCCTTGCGTGATTGCAGTGCCCGGCGCACCTGGTCTATCAGGCGGGGGAAAAGCAGGATGATCAAAAGCAAGACGAATATGATCACGAAAAACCAATTTCCGACACGGTGTACAAAAGACCTCTCTTCTGCCACCTGCAATTGAACCGTTTTGAATGACTTAAGCGGGGTAGCAGCCACAGGAAGGGTATCTTTTGCCGGCACCGGCGGAAGTGACCGGTGAGGGACTGAAACGGTATCAGTTTGAGGACCAAGGTACTTATAGGTGGAATCCTGCGGCATCTGTCGTGAAAATAATCATTTCCTGCCTGGGTGGTCAACGGTGGAAGGAACCCTGTTTTCTGTTACCTTTGCCGCTCACCGGTCATTTTGGCCGACCAGGAACTGAAATGTTGAATATTAATTGTTTATAGACCCTATACTGAACCTTGCAGGTTACAGTTACCGATCAGTAAACAACGTTCGCTTTTGGGATTCATTGTAAACAGCAATCATTAAATAAAAAATAGGCAATGTACAGAACGCATACCTGTGGCGAACTTAGGTTGGCACAGGCCGGCCAGGAAGTAACACTCGCCGGTTGGATCCAAACGGTAAGGAAATTTGGCAGTATCACCTTTGCTGACCTGCGTGACCGGTATGGCATTACGCAGTTGTTGTTCAGTGAAGAACTGAACCCTCAATTGGATCAACAGCCACTCGGTCGCGAGTTTGTGATCCAGGTGAAAGGGGCAGTGATCGAAAGGACCAATAAAAACCCTAACCTACCCACCGGTGATATCGAGATCAGGGTTCAATCGTTTATCATCCTGAATAAGTCGGTAACCCCGCCGTTCACCGTACAGGACGACACCGATGGTGGTGATGACCTCCGCATGAAGTTCCGTTACCTCGACCTGCGTCGCAATGCCGTTAAAAGGAACCTGGAGTTGCGTTACGCCGTAAACCGGGCTGCCCGCAACTATCTTCATGAGAATCAGTTCATGGATATCGAAACGCCCTTCCTCATCAAGAGTACACCGGAAGGTGCACGCGATTTCGTCGTGCCTTCGCGCATGAATCCGGGACAATTCTATGCCTTGCCCCAATCGCCCCAAACCTTCAAGCAATTGCTGATGGTGAGTGGCTATGACCGCTACTACCAGGTAGTAAAGTGCTTCCGTGATGAGGATCTTCGTGCCGACCGCCAGCCGGAATTCACGCAGATCGACTGCGAAATGAGTTTCGTAGAGCAGGAAGATATCCTCAATATGTTTGAGGGTATGGTGAAGCATATCTTCAAGACCGTAAAGGACATCGATTATACAGAAACGGTGCAGCGCATGACCTGGGAACAGGCTATGTGGCAATATGGTAATGACAAACCAGATATCCGTTTCGGCATGCAGCTGCTGAATATCAAATCGGCCTTTAACCAGGGCGGGTGCAACATACCCCGTGAGGAACTGCTGGCAGGCGTTGATTTCAAAGTGTTCAATGAGGCAGAAACTGTAGTCGCTATCGCTGTTCCTGGTTGTGCAGAATATACGCGCAAGCAAACTGATGAACTGACCGATTGGGTAAAGCGTCCGCAGATCGGCATGCAAGGCCTTGTGTTCATCAAGTGCAATGCAGATGGCACCTACAAGAGTAGTGTTGACAAATTCTTCTCCGAAGACAAACTGAAGGCGATTGCCGATGCAGCTGGCGCCAAAGCCGGCGACCTCGTATTGATCCTGGCTGGGTTGGAAGAAAGAACGCGCAAAGCGATCAGTGAACTGCGTCTGGAAATGGGCGAACGCCTGGGCATGCGCAAGAAAGATGAGTATAAATTACTGTGGGTACTTGATTTCCCGCTGTTTGAATATGCAGAAGACGAGAATCGCTGGGTAGCTCGCCACCATCCATTTACAGCTCCCAAGCCCGATCAGATCTCGACGATGATCAATAATAACCCGGTGATCGAGAACGCAGCCGAATACCTCAAACACCCTTATTCCAGCATCAAAGCCAATGCTTATGATATGGTACTGAATGGTAATGAGATTGGCGGTGGCTCAATACGGATCTTCCAGCGCGAACTGCAGGAGAAAATGTTTGCAGCATTGGGTATGTCGAAAGAAGAGTCACTACATAAATTCGGGTTCCTGTTGGGCGCTTTTGAATACGGGGCACCTCCGCATGGTGGTATAGCTTTCGGCTTCGACAGGCTTTGTTCCATACTCGGCGGCAGCGAGAGCATCCGCGACTTCATTGCGTTTCCGAAGAACAACAGCGGCCGTGATGTCATGCTGGATGCCCCATCCACCATCGACGATAAACAACTGGACGAATTACAGATCAAGTTAAACCTCAAATCGTAGGGGGAGAGCGTGTAGTAAAGTGGCCGGGAGGCACACGATCAGCGCAATAGAAGAGATCGATGATATAACGCGGAAGGTACAAGTTGCATCAGGTAGCTTGTACCTTTTTTTCATTTGGCAATAAGCAAAGCAGTGTAAATAGTATCTATATGCTAGTCGATTAATTTGTTACGCATGCCGTACATGATCAGCCCTGCAATGGTTTTGGCACCCACTTTTGATTTCATATTCTGCCGAATGGTCTCCACTGTCCGGGGGCTCAGAAAGATCTCTTTTGATATTTCGTCGGTCGTTTTGTCTTCCGCCAGCAACTTCAGGATACGCACTTCTTTTTCGGAGAACTTCACCGGGTTGGGATAAAACTGACGTACCTGCTTTTTAGTCTGCAGTTTGGACAGTACGGCTTTATTAACCAAATCATTAAAGTAGAAATCATCGTTCATGCAGGTCAGGATCGCCTGGTAGATCTCGTCGGGGTCGGAAGTTTTGGTGAGATAGGCATTGGCGCCCATTTCCATCATTTTGGTGATCATCTCCTGGTCGTCATACATAGTGAGCACAATGATCTTGACATCGAAGTATTCTTTCCGGAGAATTCCTATGGCATTGACTCCATCGACCTCAGGCATACGGATGTCCATCAGCAACACGTCGGGCTTCTTCAGTTGCATTTTGTGCATCAGATCCTTGCCATCTTCGGCTTCCCAAAGGATTTTCAGGTACTCCTTGCCTTTCAGAGCCATTTTTATACCATCACGGAAGATCTTGTGGTCATCCGCGAGTGAAACTTTAATTACCAGTTCAGCACTCATAGTTGTAGGCGGGTTTGGCGTATTATCGGGTTAATTGGCTAACAAATCCAGCTTGCGATATTGAACTTCAATGGCCAGGGGTAATCATTTTCCTACTCACGGGGTACTACCCTGTCCAGGCAATTTCGTATAAATAAACTACCTGTTGCATTGAGCAATAGATACTTGATTATGATCAATCGGATTTTTTCGAACCAGGATATTGAACTTTTACGTCAGACCGTGTAATTACTGAACGAATAAAAATGAGCAAAAGTGCTCTTGACCCCTATTTTGTATCCGGGTATTTTTGTTTTGAAGTTGATTGATGGAAGGAAAGGCAACCTCTCATATCCAATGTCCTGAGTTACCGTCCAGAAATAATTTCCAATGATCTTATGAATACCATCGTCAAATCCAATATCAGTCAACTTCTCCCTTCTTTTGTTGCTTGATACCTGCCTATTTTACAATTGTTGATCTTATCCTTTTAGCTCCGGTATCATTACTGCTTGCCAGTAAGTTGTTTCCGGAAAGTGCTGTTCAAAAGCCGGGAAGCAAAAAACAGCACAGTATTTGTAGGTTTAATCAGACCGGACAGTCCCGTTTTTAAAATCCATCGGCCAGCTACCTAAGGGTTTCCGCTTATCCCTCCTCACACCTATCCGTAAAGATTTCTCCGCTTAGTAACTTTACCCCGATCGATATGGGCTTTTTACGTTAGTAGAAATACTATTTTAAACTCGCGATTTTACCCGTTTTTAAGTCGTAAGGTTACTAGTAAAATCCTCGCAAATCCACTACCCTATTGAATTGCAGGCAATTTAAACCATTTTGATCAGGATTACCACCCGTTGTATAGCTTTTTTTTTTAGAGGTTTTTTACGCCTCCAAACTACTATTCTAAACCTCTAAAAACTTACTACTATGATTCAAAATGAACTCGTAACTAAGCGTTCCACTGCAGAAATCGGTGAGGATGTAGGCTACCAAATGGGCACCGAGTTTATCTCTAACTTCCGGAATGCCAACCCTAACGAGACTCTTTCTTACGTTATCGGCCGCAACATCATCGACCAGATCCTGGCTCAACCCGGTTGCGAAGGCATCCACATCTACAATGCCATCAACGAGTTTGGCAAAAAGACACTTGTTTACGTAGGTATCGACAAGGACGGCAAGAACATTTTCGAATACACTGCGGTAAATAACGATGGTAATATTACGAAGGCTGAAGCCACTGTAGGCGACCGTACAGACGACGGCGGCGAAAGCTGGTGGAAATGGATCTTCGGCTGGTAATCAAGTCTTTTTTCCTGATTACTTGACTATTAAGCAAATGCCTTTTATATTTGAGAAACTTTAAAAGGCTTTGTTTACCAAAAATATACTTAAAGCATTAAGTGGATTTTCTGGAATTTTACCCATAGTTTTTTTTCTACTCTTCCTGAAAAGGAACAATGAAAAGAAGCTATGGGTAATTTTTTTGTACGTTGTACTATCCTTTCTGACCGACGTTACCGCAGGTTCTCTACCAGATCATTCCCAAACCAAGTTTTACGTTTTTAGCTTTTTTACCATCATAGAGTATACACTATTCTCTATTTTTCTTTATCTTAATTTTAAGTCTAAGAAACTACGGTGGATGATCCTGGCTGCTTTGCCATTATTCTATATTCTGGCAGGATACTATATCCTCAATAAAGATCAATCGAAGCTGTTTGATGCTGTGCCGGCCTCGCTGGAATCCATTTTGATGATCATTTTTTGCGTCAGCTTTTTCTTTGAGCAAATCACTGATGTAGAAGTATCATTCATTTATTCTTCCAAAACGTTCTGGATCATTGTGGCTATCATGGTTTATAGTTCGGCCACTTTTTTCCTGTTTGTATCGGCAGAATTTCTGACCCAGGAAGAAAGAAAGGCATATTGGTTTATTAACCTGATATCCAACATCATTAAAAACCTGTTATTGACGATTGCATTTATAATACCCAATCATAAGCCACAGCCGATATCGGAACGTCGCTATGATGACGAGCTGTTTCAAAAACCAGCTCTCTAACCCTAAAAAACCAAGTTAGCCTTCGGGCGCCACCCCATGCTGCTGCTAAGAATCAATGACCCCGACAGTCCCGTGTCCCTTGTACTTTTCTTTGGTACAGTGGGCATGCTGGCCCTTACCATCGGGTTGATTGTGTTCATCATTTTTCACCAACGAAAGGTTATTCGCTACCAGATGCGCCTGCAGCGCCTGGAACAAGAGCAACAAAAGATGTTGCTTAACGCGTCTATCCGACTGCAGGAAGAAGAGCGTCAACGCATCGCCGCCGACCTGCACGATGATGCCGGTCCCCTCCTGGCTACTGCCCGTCTGTATCTCAACGAGAACCTCGTCAACCTTGACAAGACAACTCAACTGCAGAGTATCTACAATGCCAAACAGATCATCGACGACACTATTCAGCTGATCCGCAATATCTCGCACAGCCTGATGCCTCCTACCCTCAAGAACTTTGGTCTTGAATCGGCTGTCAATGACCTGTTCCAAAAGATCAGCGGTTCGGGCAGTATGAATGCCAGCTGCCGCTTTCACGACTACCGCGAACGCCTCCACCCCGATGAAGAGCTCATCATTTTCCGCGTCATCCAGGAGCTGGTCAATAATATCCTGAAACACAGCAATGCCAGCTTTATTCACCTCACGCAAAACCTGGGCGGCAATAAACTATACATCCGGCTGCATCATGATGGCCGGGGCATTACCCAGAATGATTTTGAAAAGCTCAACAAGAGCAATGTAGGATTGGGATTGAAGAATATACAAAGCCGTTTGAAACTATTGCAGGGACGTATCTTTTTCGAAAAAGATATGTCGCAGACCTACTATAAAGTCACTATCGAAATCCCCAAACAGGAAGAAGAGCCTGCCGGAGAATAAATAAATAATGTTTTGAAACCCATAATAATCAGGCGCTGAAGCATTAAAACTAATTACATTTGTGGCTCGTTATCACCAGGCTTTGAATCACTGACAATCAATGCAATCTCTTCGATTTTACAGCACTAGGACAGTATTGATAACGGACAATTTTCAGTAATTTTAGTTGCCAATATCATTAACACAATGGGACCCATTAAAGTTGCTATCGCTGACGATCACAAGATATTCCGAAAGGGGGTTATTCTTTCATTGCGGCCTTATACCAATATCAAGTTTGTCTTTGAAGCCGAGAACGGCCAGGAATTACTGGATGCGCTGCCCGCCGCTCCGGAACAACCCGATGTGATCCTCATGGATTTACGCATGCCCCAGAAAGATGGTATTGAAACGACCAAGGTAGTAGCCAAACAATACCCCCAGATTCATGTGATTGCTCTTACGATGTATGAGGATGAACGCTTTGTAAGTCATATGATGGAGATAGGTGCCAATGGGTACCTGCTGAAAAGCGCTGACCCCGCCGAGATCAAGAAAGCGATCATGGAAGTGATGAGCAAAGGGTATTACCTGAACAACTTCGTAAACAGGATCTTGCTCAAAAAATCGCACGCACGCCAGAAAGTGGTGCCCACGCTCAATAATGAAATAACCCTCAGTGACCGCGAAAGAGATGTGATCAAATATATCTGCATGGAATTTACCGCGCACGAAATAGCCCAAAAACTAGAGGTGAGTCCTCGCACTGTGGAAGCGATCAAAGACCGGTTGATGGAAAGATTTGGTGCAAAAAACACAGCAGGCCTTGTCTTCTTTGCAGTTAAGAACAACCTGATCGACTAGTTTCATCTCATGCCGGTATACCCGCCAGAGGCAGATCAACCCAACGGCATTTAATTCTGCTAAATTTCAATAGCCTGTTCAGCATACCCGGTCCGTGACAGTTTAAAACCGGACCGGCGCTGCTCTATGAAAAACCGGTTCCGAACCTTCAATTATGGTACAAACCGGTACAGGCATCCCGCTCATGTTATCTTTGCTGGCAATCTTATTGCCGCTCATTCCTATTGTCATCATCTTTGTGCGCCGTACCTGGCAACTGGATACCATGATCTTCCTGGGTGTCATCTGCCTGTTCTCTTGTCTGCAACACCTGCTGATCTACATGCCCCAATCGCAGCCGGGCAATACAGCCATCATCAACAGCCTCTTCGGTTTGGCAGAGCTTGGTCTGCTCCTCTACCTCTATAGGTTGATCATTAGGGCAAAATGGGCCACAGAACTACTGCACACCGTACTGATCGCCTTTGCTTCTGTAGCCATTACCATGTATGCCCTGGGGGGAATGATGAAGTATGCCGCGCCGCTTGCAATGACGGCCGCATTCATACTGCTTCTGGTATCGGTGGTGGCATTGGTACAATTGATCCGGCACAAACAGCTGTATATCTTTCAATCCCCCATGTTCTGGATTGCTGCCGGTAATATCTGTTTTTTCTCCATGTACCTGTTGACAGGTGTGTTGCTGGTACGGGGTACAAGCACTCCTTCGTTACAACAGGAAAAAACAATCCTGCTTTCAGTACTGCATGTCATCAGGTTTGCCTTCTTCATCATAGCCGCCGCTACCGTATGGCCACCAAAACAAACGGATGGCTCCGTAAAGAACCATCCGTGGCAATAGGTTGGGTAGCCGAAGTGGCATCAAATATTCATTTCAGGAATATCTCCTTCGATCAGTAATTTCCCCAGTGTTTTGAAACGGATCTCCTCGGTTGATACACCGGGTGCCCGTTCAATCAGTTTAAACCCACCCTGCGGCAGCACATCGAGCACGGCGAGGTCGGATACGATCCGCTTCACGCATCGTACTCCTGTCAGCGGTAAAGTACAGGCCGGCAATACCTTTGATTCTCCTTTTGGATTGGTATGCATCATGGCCACGATGATGTTCTTGGCACTGGCCACCAGGTCCATCGCCCCGCCCATCCCTTTAACCATTTTACCAGGTATCTTCCAGTTCGCAATATCACCTTCTTCCGATACCTCCATAGCGCCCAAAACAGTCAGGTCGACCTTGCCGGCACGGATCATTCCAAAACTTTCTGCACTATCGAAGAAAACACCACCAGGCAATACTGTCACTGTTTCTTTCCCCGCATTGATGAGGTCGGCGTCGATAGCCTCCTCCAACGGGTAAGGCCCCATACCCAGCATACCATTTTCCGATTGCAGCATAATGGAAATACCGGCGGGGATATAATTGGATACCAGGGTGGGAATTCCAATACCGAGATTTACATACATGCCGTCACGCAATTCCTGGGCAATACGTTTGGCAATTCCGAATTTATCCAATGGCATAGACGTTCGTTTTATATTATTCTAGAAGCTCTAACACTCAGGCATTGATCTGGACAGTACGTCTTTCGATCCTTTTCTCATACTGCTGTCCCTGAAAAATCCGGTGCACGTAAATTCCGGCTACATGAATCTCATCGGGATCCAATTGGCCGGGGGCCACGAGCTCTTCCACTTCTGCTATCGTGATATGGCCAGCCTTGGCCATCGATGTAGAAAAATTGCGGGTTGTCTTTCTGAAAACGAGGTTGCCCATATGATCGCCTTTCCAGGCTTTCACAATGGCAAAATCGGCGTGCAGGGCATGTTCCATCAGGTACATTTTCCCATCAAACGCTCTCACTTCCTTGCCTTCTGCGATCTCAGTACCATAACCGGCAGGCGTAAAAAAAGCAGGTATACCCATACCCGCCATTTGTATACGGGTAGCCAATGTTCCCTGCGGAATAAGATCCACCTCCAGTTCACCACTAAGCAGCTGCCGTTCAAATTCAGCATTCTCTCCCACATATGAACTTATCATTTTTCGGATCTGCCGGGTCTGGAGGAGTAAGCCAAGACCAAAACCATCTACACCTGCATTGTTCGAAATACAGGTCAATCCCTTGACACCTTTGTCGACGAGGGCAGCAATCGTATTTTCCGGAATGCCACAAAGACCAAAGCCACCCAACATAAGGGTAGCATTGTCCGTAATATCGTGAATGGCGACAACTGCGTTAGCAACAACTTTATTCATACAATGAAAAGGCTTTTATGACAAACTGTTGATACGGTAACGGTAGAGGTAGCCGTAGATTATCGTGCCGTATCCATTTTGTACAGCTCTGACCTGCGTCTTTCGGCACGAACCGACATGGAATCAAAGACCACTTTATGCAGGTCGGGACGGCTCAGGTAAAAATTAAAGCTTCGAATGAATTCATCGCGTGAGATCTTATGCAGCTGGAAAACCCGCTCATACATTTGCAGGTTCTCCAACTTGATATTCTTTTTTGCCGTAGAATCTCTCTCGAGAAACTGCGAGGAAAAACGATCAGCCTGGATCATATCCCACATCACCGCTTCCATTTTCTCCTGGTTCATGACATCCGAGGGAATCTTATTTCGGTTGGTACAAGCTACAGCGCCTGCTATCAACAGAAACACCATTCCATAAAAGAAAGAATTTGCCAACACAGTCAATGGTCGCTTTCGTATCATTTTAATTCCTGTTTGTAGGTATTGGCATTGGTAATATCGACACGCATCAAAATTTCGCGTGCCTTCTGCCGCTCTTCGGGGGATGCTTTCTTAAACAGGCGAACCAGTTCATTGGCTTTTCCCTGGAAAAAGAAGGGCACCACCATCGTATTGGAAATATCGGTATTCAGGGTATTCATGATATTTAAGGTGTTGAGCACAGCATTGCGGCCTTCCGCCTCGTTTTCATACATGGCATCCATACCCAGCCGGTAATAACTGTAAATAGCATCATGTACCAACGTATACCTGTTGTTGGTCAGGTTTTCCATCAACCAATACCGGTTGCGCAGTCCATCGAACGCTTTCCAGCCACTGATATCCCTGTTTTCAGGTGCATTATTGACGATTGACATGGCTTTCTGAAAATAAGGATCGCCACCACGTAAAGAAAAAGAATCGAAGTCAAGCCCCAGGATTACATATACATAGTAAGCCAGGGTGGCCGTCAGGTTAGAGGCCAGCGGATCGGAACCAGAAACCCGGTTCTCATTGAATTCTACCGGCTGGTACTCGAGGTACTTGAAGTTGAATGACTCGTCCTGGAAATTGATCAGCGGCGTTTCGTAATTGGTGTTGTACACCGGTCTCGCAGCCTGCACTGTCAGTGACGCCTGGTACACATTGTTGGCGGCAGCCCGTATGACTACCAGGAAATGACAAACGATCTTTTCATTGGTCTGAAAAGTTTCATTTGTCCATTTACGGTTATTGAGAAAGGTATTGAGTGAGTTTTGCAAGGTTTGAAAAATCTTTCGATCAGTTTGCGAGCTTATCTGGCTCGCATTGATGGATATTCTCGCCTGTAACTCCTGGGCCATGACACCTGTCTGCAGGCCGGCCAGAAACAGTATCAGTGAACAGATTTTATTAAGCATACAACCGGTTTACAATTCTATCAACGATATCGTGGGCCACTTGTTGTTTGGGTTTGCGCTCATAGGTCAGCTCGCCCCCATCCCGTTCAAAAATAGTGATCTTATTGGTGTCGTAGCCAAATCCAGCGCCTTCATCATTCAGTGAATTCAGGATGATCATATCGGCATTCTTGGCGGTCAGTTTTTCCCGGGCATATTCCTTTTCGTTATTGGTTTCCAGTGCAAACCCAACGAGTAGCTGGTCACTCCGCTTCTCCTGCCCAAGCGCTTTCAGAATGTCCTTTGTTTTGGTGAGCTCAACCGTCAGGCTTCCGGCGGTCTTTTTGATCTTCTCGGCATTTGTGGTAGCCGGCGTAAAATCAGCCACCGCAGCCGACATAACAGCAATATCCGAAGTAGGAAACACCTTCATACAGGCTTCAAACATTTCCTGGGCAGTTTGCACTTTATGCACCTTGATATTAGCTACTGCGGTAGTGACGGAAGATGGCCCCAGTACCAGCTGAACCTGTGCTCCGCGACGGGCTAATTCCTCGGCGATGGCCAGCCCCATTTTACCCGACGAATGGTTACCAATAAAACGCACGGGGTCAATAGGTTCATAGGTAGGGCCGGCAGTAACCAGCGCTTTCTTTCCTGCCAGGTCCTGCCGGGCAAAATAATGCTCCTGGATATATTGCATGATGGCTTCCGGTTCGGCCATCCGGCCGTCGCCGTAGAGGCCGCTGGCCAGTTCGCCCCGGTTTACCGGTATCACTTTGTTGCCATAGGCTTCCAATTGCTTCAGGTTGGCAATGGTAGTCGGGTGGTGCCACATATCTTCATCCATCGCCGGTGCTACGACAACCGGACAGGTGGCTGACAAATAAGTGGCCAGCAGCATATTATCGCACAATCCATGCGCCATCTTCGCCAGTGTATTGCAGGTCAGTGGAGCCACGACCATCAGGTCGGCCCAGCGCCCCAGTTGTACGTGGTTTGACCAGGACTCATTGTTGGCAAGGTCAATGACCACATTATTTTTCGACAACGTCGATAAAGTCAATGGAGATACGAAATCGCAGGCTGCCGGAGTCAATACGATCTTTACTTCTGCGCCGGCTTTTACCAGCAGGCGTGTCAGGAGGATTGATTTATAAGCTGCTATGCTTCCTGTAATGGCCAGTAATAGCTTTTTGTCCTGGAACATGTTGATAGGTTTCGTTACACGGCTTACCGATTGTGATACGGAGCTGAGGTCGGGGTCAAATCTATTGATAAATCGCCACTTATATAGCAAATTTGGTGCGCAGGAACGCTGGGGGAAAGCAATTTAACAAGGCTTGCCCTAAACGGGCTGGAGGAGTTGGGGCAAAATAAAAAGCGACGGGAAATACTTCCCATCGCTTAATATCTTAAGGCAAAAGATGATTAGTTGAACAGATCATCTTCATTTTTACGGAAGTAGATCTTGTCTTCCAGGAATTCCTGGGTGGCAAGCAGAGAAGGGTTGGGCATGCGCTCATAGGCTCTGGAGATCTCGATCTGCTCTTTGTTCTCATGAATCTCTTCCAGGCTATCAGTATGGCTGGCGAATTCTTCCAGTTTGTTGTGCAGCTCTTCCTTCAGGGAAATGTTGATCTGGTTTGCACGTTTGGCAATGATGGCAATTGATTCATACAGATTACCGGTCTTACCCTTGATCACATGCAGATCTTTGGTTTCTGCCGTGTTAGCAGTGTTGGCGCTAATTTGTCTTCTTAACTTGCTCATTATTGTTGACTTTACTGATTTCTTTAATGTTGTTCTGCGACAAAGAAGAATAACGCTCTACTTCTTTGATTAGTTTGCTCTCCGGGAAACGATCCGAAAAATCATTGCATTCGGTTACTACCTGCTCGTAACGGGCGGGCTTTTTCTCGTCCACGCTGTTCGAAGCAAAAAGATAGTAAGATTTTATGATCTGGAACTTATACTCGTCACTTCTTTGTGAATCCGGGAAATCGTTCATGAGGCTGGTGTACGCGATGGCAGCGGCACGGTACTTACCCATATTATAATACAACTGCGCACTCAGGTGTTCCTTGTCCTCCAGCTTGATGCGGCACAGATCGATGATCTCACCTGCTTCCTTATTTTTTGCCGAACCAGGATGCGTATTGATGAATGTCTGCATTAAACCAATGGTTTTCTGCGTATTAGTTTGATCAAGCGGTGTTTTGGGAGACTGGCGGTAGTAGGTATACGCCCGCATGTACTCCATTTCTTCCGCCTTGGGGCTCGTGGGGAAGACCTCCACAAACTGTTTGAACAGGTTTTCCGCGTTCATCCAGTCGCGCAGGTAGTAAGAACAGTAAGCGAACTTATAAAAAAGATCTTCAAATTGGGGCTGTCCCTTCATGAGGGGGAACAGTTCTTCATAAAGTTGCTTGGCGTAATTGTATTTCTTAGCTACATAATACTTCTCGGCCATGCGCAACTTATAGTCATAGTCGTTGCTTTTCTGCACTTTAGCGAATTTAGAGCAGGAAGCAAGGCCGAGCGCGAAAAATACAATTAAGAAAACTGACTTCATAAAGGTGGGCAAAATTAAGGTATTCGTTGCAATAATAGGAAAGGAATGTAAAACGGACTTTTTCCAACCGTTAAGATAAATATAAAACCCCTCCTTTGAACAAGGAGGGGCTATATAATAGAGTTGACAGCAAAAGTACTATCCTCTGCGGCGCAGGTTCGGGTGCGGAGCAGGTACCGTGTTCGGACCTTCTTCACCAGTTCCGTCGCGGAGATCTACTGTAGTGCAATCACCACCTACTTCACCATACTTGAAGATGAAGCGATCGGAGCCAATGCCTTCTTTCTCAACCAGATAGTTGATAACGGCATTTACACGATCCCAGCTGAGCTGTTGTTCAGATTTGCTGGAAGAGCAATATCCAATAACGGCGATCTTACAATCAGGGTTGTTTCTGATTTGCTGGGCAGCGCTGGCCAGTAATGCCTTGGCGTCGTTGCTGAGTGTTACAGATTTGCCCTTGAAAGTTACGCTAGGCAGGCTACCGAGGTTGCACTTGCCACGGATTCCACCTTCTTCGATCAGCTTTCTCAGCTCATCGCAGCAGGCAGGAGGAGGACATTTACCAACACCATCAGCATCAACAGGCTGACATTGTGTAGGTGTAACCAGTTCCTTGTCTTTGTAATCAGGAACACCGTCGCCATCAGTATCACGGCTAACACCGCGAGAGTCAACAGGTGCACCAGCTGGTGTATTGGGCTCCTGATCGAATTGATCAGTGATACCGTCGCCGTCAGAATCATCCAAAACGGGTTTGGGGAGCTTCATGTGACGGGGCTTGTTGATTTCGTTGTAAGCATAATCCAAAGGATTGATCCACCACAGTGGCTCTACAGACTTGCTACCGCCGATCGTGAAGTTCAGACCAACAGAGAAGAAGTTGTAAATGTCATGATCCCTTGTTTGTGCAGTGTAAGGAACACCATTCTCTTGCCATTGCTGCCCATCGAGCAGGTCGGATTTGGGCATAGTAACTTTGTCTTCGATAGCGAGGCTCAAAGTTTTGTTGAGCTTGAATTGCATACCGAAACCAACGTTGATGTTGGGGCGGAAAGGCTCACCAAACAACTTGGCAGAAGAGTTATCTTCCTGACCTTCAGTTTCGTAATCGCCATCCATGCCGTCTTTCAGGGCTTTGCGGATGTCCTTACGATCTTTGTAGGCATAATTATTTGCCGCATATTGGTTAGCTACGTTGGTAAACAAAGTCGTGTAAGGGTTGCCATTGGCATCCAATGCATCTACTTTGGTATCCCAAACAGTACCGCCAATACCTACAAAACCATAGATGTTAAATCCGGTCTTTGCGCGGTGGAAACGGATATTGTTCAAAGTGAATACACCTTGCAATGCCGCATCATAAATATTCGACTTGTAGTTGTAGAATACGCGTGAACCAGTACCTGTATAAGCGCCCCAGGCTGGGTTCTTAGTGTAATTGGAAGAAGGCTGGAAGTTCAGACCTTTTGCGCTCAGATAGTTGAAATCACCACGCAAAGAGAATACATAACCCAGTGCTTTACGAACATGTAAACCAGCGCCCCAACCAAAACGGGTGCGAACATCGCCAAATACGTTGCCAAGGCCACCTTTGATACCAATTTCCCAACGATTCCTGGGTTTAGCAGGAAAAGGGTAATTGTTAGCCATAAATTCACTGTGCTGAGGTAATCTTTTTGATGGTATTACAGAGGAATCCTGTACATCATAGCTGCCGCCTATTTGCGCAAACGAGCCAGACGCGAACAGGCATAGTAAGCCAAACAGACCTGTGTACTTTTTGCTTGCCATAACTAAAGTTTATGTGAAGGATTAAGAAAACCAATGTCCAAATTAGTCACAAAAATATTAATTGAAAACTAAATACCAAATTTTTTTAAGCAACGTTACGCGTATTATCTTGCTGTCAATCATTCAATAAGACTCCTATATGTAGGACCAATTTGCTGCCTTACTTACAAAGTAAAGTAGTAATTTGCCGTTCCTTTTGGACTAAATGAAATTATCACAGGCTATACTACGCGACGAATTAGCTGAATTTGAGAAACAATTCCGGGAAGCAGTTAAAAGCCAAACGCCTTTGCTGGACCGCATTATGCGATTCATCGTAAACCGCAAAGGCAAACAGCTGAGACCCATGTTTGTCCTGCTTTCGGCCAAACTTTGCGGCCCCGTCACAGCTTCCTCTTATAGGGCAGCATCTCTGGTAGAATTGCTGCATACCGCCACCCTCGTTCATGATGATGTGGTGGATGAGTCGCTGGAACGGCGCGGCTTTTTCTCGACCTACGCACTCTGGAAAACCAAGATCTCGGTACTGGTGGGCGATTACCTCCTGGCGAAAGGTATGCTGCTTTCCCTCAATCATGACGATTTCAGGATCCTCCAAATCCTCTCCGACGCCATTCGTCGTATGAGCGAAGGAGAGTTATTACAACTGGAAAAATCCCGGACCCTCAATCTCAAAGAAGATATCTATTTCGAAATCATCACCGGTAAGACTGCCTCCCTCCTCGCTTCTGCCTGTGCTGCCGGCGCCTGGTCGGTGACTCAAAATGAAACGATAACCGAAAAAATGCGTCTTTTCGGTGAAAAAGTAGGGATCGCATTCCAGATCAAAGATGATCTGTTCGACTATGGCAGCGATGCCATTGGCAAACCGACCGGCAATGATATCAAAGAGAAGAAGCTCACCCTGCCCCTCATATACACCCTTAACAATTCTGATGCCACGACCCGCCGTCGCCTCATATACATCATCAAAAATCACAATAAGGATGCGGAAAAAGTCCAGGAAGTGATTGATACCGTTAAGCGTGCCGGCGGGATCGACTACACCGAACAAAAGATGTTTGCCTACCGTGACGAGGCATTGAGTATCTTACAGGAATTTAATAACCCGGAAGTTCAACAGGGCCTGGAAGAACTGGTGCGTTTTACAACAGATAGAAAATTCTAAGGATTTCCTGAACAGTATTAGCCGCCGGTGACCGATGCAGTCAGTCAAACGTCCCGGATACATATACTTTTAACCATATCATCCGCCTGGCGGGATCAACACATTAGCAATTGAATACATGCAGAAAAGATGGAACATACTGGCGGCTGATGAACAAAAAGTTGACAAGCTTTATCAGTCCCTCAAAATTCATCCTGCCCTCTGCAAAGTATTGATACAAAGAGGAATAGATGATTTCTCAGCCGCAAAACAGTACTACCGCCCACAGCTGTCCGACTTGCACGATCCCTGGCTGATGAAAGACATGCAAAAAGCCGTGGGCAGGCTGATGGCAGCCATGGAGCAACAGGAAAAGATCCTGGTATTCGGCGACTATGATGTAGACGGTATCACCTCTGTATCCTGCATGTTCAGCTTTCTCAGAAAGCATTATGAATCATCTAAAGTAGATTTTTATATACCCCACCGGTACCGGGAAGGGTATGGAATTTCGCAGCAGGGTATCGATTATGCACGTGATAACGGATTTACCCTCATCATCTCGCTCGATTGTGGTATTAAATCAGTCGACCTCATTGGGTACGCCCGAGATCTGGGGATCGATTTTGTGGTGTGTGATCACCACACTCCCGATGCCATATTGCCACCAGCTGTAGCCATCCTCAACCCCAAACAACCGGATTGTCCTTATCCTTATAAAGAATTATGTGGTTGTGGCGTAGGATTCAAACTCATCGCTGCGCTCACCCAGCAAATGCAGCTGCCCTCGATCGAAGCCGAGGAATACCTCGACCTCGTGGCCACCGCTATTGCAGCCGATATCGTCCCGATGACCGGCGAAAACCGGATACTAGCCTTTTATGGCCTTAAGAAAGCCAATGAAACGCCCAATTTCGGGATCAGCGCCTTGAAAAAACTGAGCAAACTGGAGTCGGCCCTGTTTATCAACAGCCTTGTATTCATGATCGCGCCCAGGGTCAACGCTGCCGGACGCATGGACGATGCACGCAAAGCCGTTCAAATGTTCATCGCAGCCAGCGAAACCGAGGCACAGCAATACGCCGAACTATTACACTCGGACAATACCAACCGCAAAGAAGCGGACAAGAACATTACTGATGAAGCCCTGGCAATGCTCGAAGGCAACCTCGAACTTAAAGAAAAGAAGTCGACCGTGATCTACCAGCCCCACTGGCACAAAGGTGTGGTGGGTATAGTAGCATCCCGCCTCATCGATCACTACTACCGCCCCACTATCGTATTGACCCAATCCGGAGAGTATGTCGCCGGATCGGCCCGAAGTGTCGCCGGCTTCAATGTTTACGAAGCCATTCATCAATGTAAAGATCTGCTTCTCGGTTATGGTGGCCACTTTTACGCCGCCGGTATGACTCTTGAACCCGGCAATGTGGAAGCATTCAGGGCACGTTTTGAAGAAGTGGTTTCCGCAACCATTCCACCAGAATTACTGATCCCTGAGATCATCATCGATGGAGAGATCCCCTTCCGTGACCTCAAACAACCTTTTTATAACATCATACATCAAATGGAGCCCTTCGGGCCCGACAATACCAAGCCAGTTTGGGTAACCAGGAATGTCATGAACAGCGGTTATTCACGCGTTGTAAAAGATAACCACATCAAGTTCTCCCTGCGGCAGGAAAATATCCTGTTTAATGGTATAGGTTTCAACATGGCGAGAAAGTTCTACCTGCTACAGGAACAAAAACCACTGGATGTCGTGTTTACACTTGAGGAAAATGTATGGAATGATGAAAAACATCTACAATTGAAAGTGATCGACTTCCGTTTGTCGGAAAGCTAGCCATTACGCTACTTCTGGATCGATAAACAGCAACGAATAATAAAAAAAGGCCGGAACGCTCCGGCCTTTTTTTATTATTCGTCAATAACTATTTTATGCATTGACGGCTGCTGGCTTTGCTTCGCCCCCCATCAGGTCCACGCTTCGATTGATGAAGTTGGTAAGATTGGCTCCCTTGAGCAATCCCTGCGACAAAAGCGCCAGATCAGCCAGGTTCAGCACCGTCTTGGTTTGCTTATCCTTGCTGTCTTCTGCCAGGATGTGTTGGAATATAGGATGGTTTCCATTTACCGTCAACGTTACCTCATCGGGCATGTTGGCATAAAATGCTCCCATCGGCCCCTGCATAGCGGCCATATCTTTCATGCGACGCATAAACTCCGGACGTGTAGCCACTACCGGAGGCGTTTCAGCACTCAAGCCTTTCACTTCTACCGTTACATGCAAGTTGGCCGGTTGAATATTGAATAATTCCTTTAGCTTGTCCTGCTCTTCAGTGCTCAAAACGGACGCTGTATTCTCTTGTTTATCGATCAGGTTGTCAGCGATATCCGCATCCACCCGGTTAAAGTGAACATCATTCCATTTCTGTTCCATCTGGTTCAGGAAGGCCGCATCCACCAGGGTGTCCATTTTCACGACTACATATCCTTTCTGTTCGGCCCCCTTGATATAAGCGTCCTGCTGAACAGCATCTGTCGTATACAGGATCACCAGTTTACCATCCTTGTTCTTCTGTAGAGTTTCTGTCGCCAGGCGCAGTTCTTCCAATGTATAAAACTTGTGATCACCGGAGGTAGATTCAAAGATGTGGAACTTATTGGCCTTCTCGAGAAACTTGTCGTCGGTCATCATACCATACTTCACAAACAGACCCAGGCTATCCCATTTATCTTCAAACGAACTACGCTCTTTGGTAAAAATCTCATCCAGCTTATCGGCCACCTTCTTGGTGATGTGGTTGTTGATCTTTTTCACATTGGGGTCCCCCTGCAGATAGCTTCTGCTCACGTTCAGCGGAATATCGGGCGAATCGATCACACCATGCAACAACATGAGGAACTCAGGAACGATGTCCTTCACCTCATCGGTTACAAACACCTGGTTGCTGTACAACTGGATCTTATCCTTCTGTATTTCATAGCTCTGCTTGATCTTCGGGAAATACAGAATACCCGTCAGGTTGAATGGATAATCGACATTTACATGGATCCAGAACAACGGTGGTTCATGGTAAGGATATAACTCCTTATAGAAATTCTGGTAATCATCCGCTGTCAGCTCCGATGGCTTACGCGTCCAGGCTGGCTGTGTATTGTTGATCTGCTCAGGTTGGGGGCTATCTTCTTTCTTTTCTTCACCAGCCTTGGGCTCAAAGAAAATAGGCACTGGCAGGAAGCGGCAGAAACGGCGCAAGACACCTTCCACACGCGCCTCTTCCAAAAACTCTTTGCTTTCTTCATTGATGTGCAGTACGATCTCGGTACCGCGATCGGCCTTTTCTGTTTCTTCCAGGGTATACTCGGGACTACCATCACATTCCCAACGAACCGCTTGGGCGCCATCCCGGAAACTCTTGGTAAAGATCTCCACCCGGTCACTCACCATAAAGGCTGAATAGAAGCCAAGGCCAAACTTTCCGATGATGCTGTTTTCGTTTTGACCTTTGTATTTCTTGACAAACTCTTCCGCACCACTGAAAGCTACCTGGTTGATGTATTTCTCCACTTCTTCCGCCGTCATACCAACACCTCGGTCACTAATGGTGATCGTTTTGTTGGCTGCATCCAGTTTCACGTCGATCCGCAATTCACCCAGCTCTCCCTTTGCTTCACCGATGGAGGAGAGCGTCTTGAGTTTCTGGGTAGCATCTACAGCGTTACTGATCAATTCACGCAGGAATATATCATGATCGCTGTACAGGAATTTCTTAATGATGGGAAAAATGTTTTCCGTCTGTACCCGTATCGTTCCTTTTTGCATATAAAAAGCTCGTTTTTGTTCCCTGAAGCTACCAAAGAAAATGCCAGCAGCCATAAACCGGCAAAAATGTCAGTCGGTTGAAAAGCTTTTCAGGTACTGTTTTCGGCCTACCCGGCGGCCGCCTGTCTCTCCCCGAGAAATCTTCCGGCTATCCGTAACATTGAGGTAATGCTGGCTCCTTTATCTTTGACCCCTCACACCCACCTACACCGTCTCCGACATCCAATCCGCTGGAACACCATTCCATACAGTACCCCATTACTGTTCATAAAAACTTATACATGAAAAAAGACTACTTATTCCTGATCGCCTTCTTGTGTCTGACCGTCAACCAGTTAACCGCCCAGGTTTTGGTAAACGGCGCCAGCTACACCCAAAACTTCGATGGTCTGGCCACTGCAGGCACCAACAATGCCTGGTCAGACAATACCACCATTCCTGGCTGGTACGCCTCCCGCACCGTTTACAACGCAGGGGCCGGTGCCAGTAATTCCGGGGCCTTGTACAGCTTTGGCACTGGTACCGCTACAGAAAGAGCGCTCGGTGGCGTAGGCTCTGGCAGTACCGGAACGATCTACTACGGAGTACGGCTAAAAAACAATTCCGCACAAAGCATTACTGCCATCCAGGTACAATACCGAGGCGAACAATGGCGCAACGGTGGCAACAACGCTGTGCAGCCACTCAGCTTTGCCTACCTGGCAGGTTTTAGCGTAACCAGCCTCACCTTTACCGGTTACACCCCTGTACCAGCCCTCACCTTCAATAGCCTGGTCAATACCACCACAGCTGCCGCACTGGATGGCAATACTAATTTTACCAGCCTGAGTGCTACGATCAGCGGCCTCTCCATCGATCCCGGGCAAGAAATCATGCTGCGTTGGGAAGACCTGAACGACGTGGGCAACGACCATGGATTAGCCATTGACGACGTCCAACTCACCTTTACCTACAGTGCCGACGTGAACCCGCCGCAACTTTTCCGACTTACTCCTGCCAATAATTCGGTAGGTACACCCATAGGCGGCACTTACACAATGGCATTTACTGAAAATATTGCTCCAGGCACCGGTAACCTCTATGTTAAGCTGGCAGCCGACAACAGCATCGTGCAAACCATCGCTGCCAATACTGCCACCATTACCAATAATGAAGCGAGCGTAAACGTAACCGGTCTGCAGCCATTGACAGATTACTATATAGAAACAGACAACAACGCGCTGCAGGACGTCGCCGGCAATCTATTTGCCGGTATCACCGGCAACACCATCTGGCGATTCCAAACGCAGGGAACTTCCGGTAACTATTTCTATTCATTCGATAATTGTAGTAGCCCTGCCCTGGATGGTGGATTTATCCAATATAGTCTGGAGACCGGCAATGCCGCTGATTCTGTATGGGCCTGTTCCGATTTTGGCCGGGGCAGTGGTAAAGCACTGCAGGTGAATGCAGGCCTCACGAAGCTCCCCAGCCAGGACTGGCTGATCTCTCCTGCGCTGGACTTATCGGGTTACAATATCCCCCTGCTGCGTTTCTATAGCCGTACCAGGTTTGAAGGGCCTTCCTTACAAATTAAAGTATCGACCAATTACTCCGGTACCGGTGATCCCGCAGCAGCTACCTGGACCACGCTGGCGGGTAAATTTCCCAATGAGAACAGCGATGTTTGGACCCTGTCTGACAGCATCAACCTGTCGGCTTATAAACAAGCCGGCGTTCATATCGCCTGGGTATACACGGCTACCGCCTTTGAAGCAGCCCGTTGGAGCATTGATGATGTAGCTATTTTCAACTCCGCTATCCCGGCGGCCCCCTATGCCCGGTTATTCAATTACTTCAAAAACCTGGGCGTAGCTACTTCGGGCAATTCATCTGCCTGGAGAACCATCCCATACGAAGCAGCCGACCTTAGCACAGATCTCAACATAGTAGCACCTACCGGGTTTGAACTATCTACCGACACGCTTTCCGGTACGCCGGCAGCTTCCCTGACATTGGCACCCGCAGTGGCCAACGGAGCCAACAATCTTTTCATCCGGTTGACACCCACCACTAACGAATCCGACTATTCGGGCCTTGTTACATTTACATCAGGTACGCTGAACAGAACCTATCCGGTGTTTGGCAGCAGCCAAACCGGTACAAATACACTCGATATCGTAGCCTGGAATGTTGAATGGTTTGGCAGTACGGGCAATGGTCCGGAAGACAATGACCTCCAGCAAACCCGGGTACGCGAAGCATTACTATACCTCGATGCCGACATCATTGCACTGGAAGAGATCGTCGATACCATGCGACTGAAAAACGTAATTGACAATATGCCTGGCTATGCTTATGCTCTTTCGTATTATGCCTCCTCAGCACCAGACCCCACCAATGGTCTTTATGCTACCGGACAAAAGCTGGCACTCGTATACAAGACCAATGTAGTCAGCAATGTGATTTCACGGGGTTTGCTGAAATCGAGCCCTACCGCTAGCAGCAACTGGGCCAGTGGTCGCGTGCCTTTCCTGGTAAGCGCCGATGTGACGAGCAATGGCGTAACACAACCGATCAATTTCCTCATATTGCATGGCAAATCGGGCGATACACAAGCCGACTACAACGCCCGCAAGGCAGGTACCGATGAACTAAAAGATACGCTCGACGCTCAATTCAGTACCAACAACGTAGTGATCCTGGGCGATTTCAATGATGACCTTGACCTCTCCATCTCTGCACCTGCTGGTGCAGGACCGGTATCCTCCTACACTACGCTGATCAGTGACTCCACCGATGCCGACTTCTACAAGTCGCTTACGTTACCGCTTAGCTTACAAGGCCTGCGCAGTACCAAGGCCAATTCCGATGTAATTGATCATATGGTCGTCTCCAACGAAATGAATTCCTACTATGTACCCGGTTCTGCTCAATTGCGCAAAGATTTGGAAGATGTGCTGGCCGATTACGCCATCACCACTTCCGATCACTACCCGGTTATTGCCCGCTTCCTACTCACCGCTGTTTTGCCGGTAAGACTCACACAGTTCAGAGGAGTGGAGAAAAACAAGACCGTCGAGTTGACCTGGAGAACGGAGCAGGAATCCAACAGCAAGGAATTCATCGTCGAAAGAAGTGCCAATGGGGTTCAGTATACAGCTATCGGCAAGGTAGCGGCCAAAGGCAACGCCTCAACAGCATCAAACTATTCATTCATCGACGCAAAACCTTTAGCGGGTAATAACCTGTACCGCCTTCAACTCATTGACATGGATGCCAGCAGTGAACTCTCTTCCATCGTACGGGTAGCTGTCGGTACTGGCCTCTCCTACAGCTTTGGGCCCAACCCAGCCTCCAACAGCGTGACTATTCAAGTAAGTGGCGTTAACAGCTTGCTGACGATTCACTTCACCGACCTCAACGGCCGCTTGATAGAACGGCGCATGGTGACAAGTTCCGGTACGCAGACAGTCACCTTTACAACCAGTAAGCTACCCAGCGGTACTTACCTGTTAACGTTTATGGATAGGTATGGTACGCATACCGAGCAAGTGATCATTCGCTAAACATACACACGATATACAAGCAAAAGGCTCGCATCGTATGCGAGCCTTTTGCATGTATTGTAGTCAGTGACGTTTTTAGCGGATCGTAAAATGATAACTACCTGCCTGTACGTTGAAAATGCGTTTGCCAGCATTACCTAAAGTCGAAGGAAGCGGCCTACTGTTGTTGTACAGATTTTGGCCTGACTGCAAGGTCAATACCAGCGAAGCCGTACTGTTGGCGGGTACAGTGACCGTCCAATGGATCATGCCGGCTTCTTTTTTCCAGGAGCTGATGATATTGCCCTGCGGTCCTTCGTGAACCGCTTCGAAATGATCGAGGCCATTTACAAAATGCGGTTCCAGCACCACATTGCCAAAACCCGGTGCCCGCTCATCAGGTTTTATACCACCCAATCCTTTGTACAACCAGCCGCCGATCTCGCCAAACATGATATGGTTGCGAGATAGATCGGAAGTAGCGTTGATGTCCCAGTTCTCATACAAGGTAGTAGCACCGTTTACGATCCACCATCCCCAGGAAGGGAATGTTTCCTGGGCAGCCAGCCGATAGGCGATATCGGCATGTCCATTTTCGCTGAGTGCGCTGAGAATGGCCTTGGTACCCAGCAACCCTACATCGAGGTGAAAATTATCCTGCTCTACCCGCTTGGCGAGATTGGCCGCTACCGCTGTTTTGACGGCTTCCGGCACAAGGCCCCAATAGAGCGCTACACTCAATTCTGTTTGCAGGCCAGTGCCGTAACTATTGGTCTGTGCCTGGAAATATTTAGTGTTAAAAGCATTCCTGATCTTTTCAGCCAGTGCCTTATACCGCTGGTGGTCGGCTGCTTTGCCCAATAGCTTCGCCGCTTTCGCCAGGATGGTAGCATCGGCATAGTAATACGCAGTAGAGGTAAACTCTACCGGACTCTTCGACTTTACCGGCACCCAATCTCCCAAACCCCAGGTCGTTAAGCCCGAAGGATATTGCTGATCGATATGATCTACATACAGCTTGATGTTATCGTAACAATCAGTCAATAATTTCTTGTCGCCGTAAAAGAGGTAGATGTTCCAGGGGATAATCGCAATCGTACTGGTCCAATCGGGACCATTACCCCATTCATATCCCCAGCCGCCTGTTGGAATGATAGAGGGCAACACGCCGTTGGGCTGTTGCTCATCCCGGTGATCGGCCAGCCATTTTTCATACACGGTGATGCCATCGAAACTATAGAGACCGGTTTCTATTGCAATCTGTGCATCGCCCGTCCAGCCATTCTTCTCCCGTTGTGGGCAATCCGTCGGATAACCAAACAGGTTGGACAGGTAGGCGTTGTTGGTCGCCGACCAGATTTTGTCGATCGTAGGATTGGCCGATTTGATCTGTCCAACCGGTGGCACGTTGCTGTGCATGAAATAGCCGGTCAGGCTTTCTTTGGTTAAGGACACCGGTTTGTCGCTTATTACTTCTACATACTGAAATCCTTTATAATTGAATCGGGGCATAAAGGTTTCTGCTCCTTTTCCGGAGAGGATAAATATATCCGTTTGAAAAGGATCTTTATCATCTGTCGGCCGGTAATGTACATCGATGTTCGACATATCAGCCCTGCCGTTAGGATATAGTTGCTCTACATGTTTGAGGCGTAGCGCAGTCCCCGCCTCCCCCTTTACAGTCAGCTTACTGACACCGGAAATATTACGGCCCAGGTCAAACACATAGACGGTATCATTGATCTTGTTGAGTGATTTTACAGAAATTGTTTCCACCGCTTCAATCGGGCGCAAGGCTTGCGCCACGATGTTGCCGGAGGGTGCCGCCCGGTAAAGGCTCGACTTCCATTTCTCGTCATTGAAGTTGGCTGTGTTCCATCCTGCCTGCTCCAGGCGCGCATCATAATGCTCCGCTGTGTAAATGCTGTTGAAGATAACGGGGCCGGTAGCCGTCTTCCAATCCCTATCGGAGGAGATCGTTTCTACCGAACCATCTTCATACGTAATGCGCAGATCCAGGCAGAAGGCTGGACGTGCCCGCCAGGGCGCTTTGTGGAAGTACCAAACAGCAGTAGACTGGTGATTGTACCAGCCATTGCCGAGTAATACACCGATGGCATTCTTTCCAGTCTGCAGTTGTGCCGTAACATCGTGCGTCACATACAAAGTGCGCCGGTCAAACCGGGTATACATCGGATCTAATCGCTGATTGCCGATACGCTGGCCATTGATGTAGAGTTCATACAATCCCGCCACCGCAATATACGCGCGGGCCTGACGGACCTTTTTGCCCGTTGTGAATACCTTTCTAAATTGTCCAGCAGGCTTCAGCGCTACATCATTGACATCACTGATCCAGGATCCCCGCCAATGGTGCTGGCCCATCATGCCTGTTTCAAAACTGGCTGTTGGAGAACTTGTCTGTACGCCATTCATATCCCAGCTTACTACACGCCAGAAGTATCGGGTAAAAGGTTGCAGGGGCTTACCCGCATAAGCTGCCAGGGTAGCTCTGCCGGCAGTTTTGGAAGACTGCCATACCATGGCCTTTTTCAGGTCTACTGAGTCGGTAGATACGATCAGTTGCCAGGCCGTTTGCCGGGCTCCGGTTCGCTCATCGATCAGGCGCCAGCTAAGTCGGGGATGCGTAGCATCGATACCCAAAGGATTCTCCAGGTATTCGCAACGCAGGGCAGCCGGAACAGCGCCTGCCTGGGCAGGGCCAACAGCAACCAACAGACAGTAAAGAAGCAGAAAAAGAGATAGCCGGTTAACGATGCTCATAGAAAGTGCTGATTTGTACCGGGAAGATAATGGTATTCAGTTATTCCCGGACAATCTAACCCTAATGTTCTGTGCCGGTTGCGGTGCAGGCACAACAGCATGGGCGCGCATTAAAAAGCCCCGCCACCTGGCAGGGCCTTTCAAACCTAAAAAAACATATTATGACGCTGATACGCTCTCGTTTTTCTGATCTACGGTGATAACTGGAATATTGGAACCATAAGACAGGATCTTACGGGTTACCCGGCTCCACCAACCTGGTAAATGAAATTCCTTGAAGGGATTCGCCATGATCAGGTCTGCATTGATACGCTTGGAAAAATCCAGGGTACTTTTTGCCAGGTTCTTCCCTTCCAGCAGGAACGATTGTACCGGAATCGTCGACAGGCTCTGTACCACTTCCAGTGCTTTATCCATAATGTTCTCTGCTGCATTGCCGTCTTTGTCGTTGCGCAGGGACACCAGGTACACGGTCGATTTGAACGATCGTGCCAACATGGTCGCCAGCTTGATGCGGTGCATCGGTAACTCGTCGGTAAGCGGCAATACGATCTTTTTGAAATGGCTCACGAGGCCACTGGATCTTACCGCCAATACAGGCACGTTGGCTTTGCGGGCCAGCTGGCTGATGGATACCGATGAAAGAATACGGTGAATGAGGTTGAAGCGGGCGAGGCCAACAACTACCAGGTCCATATCGTACTGCTCGATGTATTTGGAAAGCTGTTGACTGGGGTTTCCCTGCAACAGGCTGATCTCGATATTGCCGCCACCACAAATATGCTGACGGTAGGTATTCTTCAGTGTTTCCAGTTTCTTTCGCGCGTTGTTCATTTCTGAAGCACGGCCAGGCATGTTAAGGCTCGTTTCGATCGGCAGCAGCGGCAACAGGTTGTTCGATACAACATGCACCAGGTGTATGTTGCAATGGAACGTGTTGGCCAGTTCTATCGCTTTCGAAATAGCCCATTTGTTCTTTCCCGAGAAGTCGACCGGTACCAGGATATTATAAAAAGTTTTTGGCATACGCGGCGTTTTTTAAGGTTTACAATAGAGTGATTGTTGTTGTTTTGCGTCAGGCAAGCGCCAGCAACGGTTCAAAGCTGGCCTCCCGGATATTTTTGGTTGCGATTGTTTCCAGTAATTCATCTTTTGTGCAAAACGATACGCCCTGTCCGGCATGACCGATCATACAACGGTCGTCGCGGCTGTCGCCTACACAGATCACATCTTTTAATTGCACGCTGTATTTCTCGCAGGCATATTGCACCGCATTCGTCTTACAGTACGAATGGCCACAAATGCTTTCCGGCGATCCAAAGAAATAAAACGGCAGGTTGACTTCACCGGTAGCTTTGCCCTCGAAAAATTCCAGCTGGTTGGCATAAGAGAAATCAGCATCGATTTGCCGGGCGACATAATTGGTGATCAGCGTATAACTGGTACTGATAATACCGACGAGATACCCTTTCTCCTTTAGTTTCTTCACCACCTCTTTGATATCAGATACCATGGGTATCTGACTGGCTACGTGCAACAGGTCATCCATGGTGCGGCCTTTCAGCAACTGACCGATCCGTTTGGTCAGGATAATGGAGTCTTTCTCCTGGTGTCGCAGATCTTCCAGCTTGGCCGTAAATCCAAACTCTTTGGCGCAAGCATCGATGGTACGTCCCAGCAATATGGTATCATCCATATCCAGAATCACCATTTTATGAAACCCACTGAGCTTTTCGCGCAGTGTTTTATTCATTTCACTGTTCACCACTTCCAACGAATGCAGCTCTTCTTCGCTGATCTCCTCAGGATGCTGGCGCTGGGCCTTGCTGATGATGGCGCGGGATACTTCCTTGCTCATTTTGCCCAGGGCCTGCCAGGGCTTGCTTTTGTTTTCAATGTATCCGATGTTCACTTCTTTGATGCGTGCTTTCATCAGGTACATATCAATCAGGATACCGATGTCAACGCCATAGTCGTTGAGCAGATCGATCTTCTTGAAATAAGATTTTTTACCGGCAATCATGCCGCTGAGTGGTTGGGAAAAGTAAGACAGGCCTGGATAGAAAATATTCAATAAAGGTTTTGCGACCAATTCGGTTACCCGGCCTGCATTGCGGGCAAAACTGCCTTTCACAAAATCGGCTTCATCGTTGATGAGGGGCGCAGACAAGCCTGAAATGGTTCCTTCCGGGTATGGATCGATATCGCCGTCCAGGAAAATAATCAACTCATTAGTGGCTTGCTGAATGCCATCTTTCATGGAGATGCCTTTCCCACGAACCTGGCTGGTGATCACCTTTGCACCAGCCGCAATGGCCACAGCTGCTGTATTATCCTCCGACTTATCATCAACCACTATCACTTCGCTGACATCTGCCTGTTGCCGGCAGAATTCCACCACACGAGCAATCGTCTTTTCTTCGTTCAATACGGGAATGATAACAGTTAGCACAAGTACCTCCTTTTGTAAAATTCTACGATTATGATTTACCAAGAAACTGCAGCTTTTGCTCTACACAACAGCCCCCTGGGCGGGGGACTATCTATATTGACAAAAGCCATGCCCCGACCAGTCACAACAAGATTAATTTTCTGTGTTACCGGGGCATTTTAATCTGCTGGTTACAGGGCGGATTTCAAAGGATGGAAAATATCCGCCGCTGTCCTTTACATACGATTAAAACGAAATTAAAATGCCGTTAAATAGGTCAATGACACAATAAGGTGGGAATGTATTCGCGATAAGGCCTTTAAAAGGGTCAAATTGGCCAATATTTACATATCCGGGCATTCCGGGCAGGATTGAAAGCAGTGGGCCTGTATTGGCTTCTAATGCAGGCAGGAGAAGTATGTCAAAAAGGAGGATTCCAAATCGGTCGGAAAATAAAAAATCCTTCTGCGTAAACAGAAGGATTTAGTCTATACAAAGAGATGATAAGATTAATAATCCCTGTTGTAACCACCGCCGCCACCGCCACGGTTGAAGCCACCTTTCTTGTAGCCTCCACCGCCGCCGCTACCGCCGCCGAAGCTTCTTTTCTTGAAGCCTCCACCGCCGCCACCTTGAGGCTTAGGCTGTGCTTCGTTAACGATGATCTTTCTGCCGAGTACTTCTGACTCGTACAGGCTGCTCAATGCATTCTGAGCTTCGCCATCTTCGGGCATTTCTACGAAACCGAAGCCTTTGCTACGGCCGCTTACTTTGTCCTTAACGATCTTTGCAGAAGTAACTGAACCGTATTGTTCAAATAAGGTTCTCAGATCCTCATCGGTCATTTGCCAGGAGAGGTTCCCTACATAAATGTTCATTGTAACTAAAATTTTTAAAGTGCTGAAAAAACGGATAATGACAATAGTTACTACTATGAACTGAGGAAACCAGGATATTAGGTAAGACACTTCAGAACAAGAGAACTAAGTACATTAATCAACTGTGAAGATAGGGAAATAATTATGTAACCAACAAAAATATTACGCATTCCCTTTATGGGGGCGGATTTCGGCGAATTGGCCTATTTAAAGCCTTGTAAACCTGCACAAAAAGTTAACCATCAAGGTTTGTTTTTTGAGCGGTAAAATGCCCCATCGCCACCTCCTGCCCGTACCCCTGAAATTTTATTGCAAAATAGTTTCGGCCAACCTTCCGTCGCGGTTATAAACGTCTTGCCGGAAATTGAGTTGCCCATCACCGGTTACAAAAGCAGTCAGGTAACCGATAAAAACCGGCACCGGCGTCTTGAGGGTCACATATTGCTCTTTTCCCGCATTCATCGCCTGGGTGATTTTTGCACTGGTCCACTCAGGTTGGTTCCGAAGCAGGTATTCAGCCAGTTTTTTTGGCTCTGCCAACCGGATACAGCCATGGCTGAAGGCGCGGTTCTCCTGTCCAAACAAGCTTTTGGAAGGTGTATCGTGTAAGTAGATATTGTAACTGTTGGGAAACAGGAACTTTACCTGGCCCAGCGAGTTGCCCGGCCCCGGCTTTTGCCGGTAGTTATTCCCCACTTTTTCCATCCGGTGACGTGACAGGTAATTGGGATCGCGGCGAATGCCCGGCAATACCTCGTTTTTTAATATGCCGGGGGGAATGTTCCAGTAAGGACTAAATACGACATACTTCATCTCCCCGTAGAATATAACGGTTTTGTGTACAGCCTGCCCCACAACTACATTCATGCTCCACAAAAGCGAATCGTTGTTGAACACGTGCAATTTGTAATCCGGGATATTGATCGCCAGGTACTCACCGGCCGGCCGGGCCGGTACCCACCGGCAACGCTCCATATTGATCACGATCTTCTCAATACGCTGTTGCACCGGCACATTCATTTCTTTCAGTACACCAGGCCCTACTACCCCATCATCAGTCATACCATAGCGACGCTGAAAGCTTTTGACCCCTTGCTTAAGCGTACTATCGAAAGCCGCACTGCCATCGTCTGCTGCCAGGTCGCCGGTCACGAATAGCAATTGCCGCATAAGCTTTATAGCTTGTCCGGTATCACCTTGCTGGTATTTCTTCTTGTCGGCTTTGATCGCCGGCCACCCGCCTTTGGCAACGATCTCACGGTATTGCTTCAGGTGGTCTTTCAGCTTGTAATATTGGTAATAGAGTGGCTCATCGGCCAGGAAGGAATCGGTCGGTGACTTCAGCAGCGAATCGAGCAGTGCATCCTTGGCAACCTTTTTCCTGGGCAGGAACCAATCCATCTTTTTTACTTCCTCATCGGGTATTCCCTGCCATACATGACGGGCATAGTAAAAGTATTGAGCAGTCAACATCAACTCGGTATTGACATCTACAGAAGGAGGTGTGTTGCGGTCGAGTGCTTTGTTCTGTTCATCGGCCACCAGCGTATCGAAAGCGCCGGCATAGAGTACCTTTTTCGGGAGGCCTTCATCGCTGATATTCTCCACCCGGTTGAGCAGGTTACCGGCCTGCTCGATTATGCCCAGGCTATCGAACCAGGCATAAGCAAACTGACGGCTGCCATAGAACTGGTGCATATCCTGTCCAAATTCTTTGAGTAGTGGATATTGCTGCAGAAACTGATCGATCTGCGTGCTGTCGAAGTGGAGGCTTTGCTGGCGGCTGAAATTACCCGCAATGGACGGGTCGATATTACTTTTCGAAGGAAGGGTGTCTTTGGCCGTCCGGACATAAGGTTTCTTTTGTCCGTCCTGGCAAGATACGGAAAGCCACACCATGGTAAGGCAGAGTAGATAACAAGTACGCATCGTGAAGGATTGTAATATAAATATAGGGGAAAGTAGGGAAAGCCGATTGACTGGAATGGCCGAATGTATTGCGTAGTTTGCCCGGTTTCGTGAAGGTGGCATAAAACAAAAAGGCCTTCCCGAATGGGAAGGCCCGAATGATTTGTATCAGACGAGATTACTCGGCTACAACTTCAAATTCAACTTCAGTGCTGTTACCATTACCGAAGTCAACGATAGCTTTGTAAGTACCCAGTTCTTTTACTTCCTCAGGGATAGAGATCTTCTTACGATCGATCTCATAACCCTTTTGCTCGCGGATAGCGCGTGCCAGCTGCAGAGAAGTAACGCTACCGAAGATCTTGCCGCTGGTACCGGTCTTAGCACCGAGTTTCAGCGCACCATCTTTCAGTTTAGCAATTACAGCATTCACCTCTTTCAGCATAGCTTCCTCTTTCTTGCGGATCTGCTTCAGCCTTTCTTCCAGTTGTTTCAGGTTAGAAGGACTTGCTTCAACAGCAAATTTTTGAGGAATGAGGTAGTTACGGGCATAACCGTTGCGAACTTTCACTACTTCGTGAGCGCCGCCCAGGTTGTCTACGTCTTTTATCAGGATGATGTCCATGATTCTTTTTTTGTTCACCGTTTCCCAATCGATCCAGGTTATTGCCGGGATGACTGTCTACCCGTTCATCACGGGATTAGGGTGAGGTTTACTTTAATAGGTCAGTTACGTAAGGCAGCAAAGCCATTTGACGGGCTTTCTTAACAGCCTGTGCAACTTTGCGTTGGTACTTCAGCGAGTTACCAGTGATACGACGGGGCAACATTTTGCCTTGCTCGTTCAGGAATTTCTTCAGGAACTCACCGTCTTTGTAATCGATGTACTTGATACCATATTTCTTGAAACGGCAGAATTTCTTCCGGGGTTTCTCGGTCTTAATGGCGGTCAGGTACTTAATTTCATTAGATTTTGCCATGTGTTATCCCTCCACTGCTTTTTCAACTCCTGTAGGTACACCACTTCTCTTTCTTCCATTGTACTCGACGGCGTATTTATCGAGTGCAGTGAACATGTGACGGAGCACGTTCTCGTCACGCAGCAATTGAATCTTCAATTGCTCATTGAAGCTGGATGGCGCAGTATATTCCAGCACCCAGTACAAACCAGTGGTTTTTTTCTGGATGGGATACGCCAGTGATTTCAGACCCCAGGGATTGGTGTGCACGATTTGGCCGCCATTATCTGTAACGATAGCGGTAAACTTTTTCTGAGCGGCTTTGAAGTCCTCCTCAGAGAGCACAGGGGTAAAAATCACCATCAATTCATAATTGTTCATGATCCCTGTTTAAAAATGATTTAGAAAAAAATGATTACATCCCCGTCGCTGCTGACTTTGGCCGGTTGGCCGCCATTTTTGGCTAAGGGGCTGCAAAGATACAATGTTCTAAGTTCCTGACAAAGGGATGGTAAAGAGTATTTTTGAGGGACCCGGGTAGTCGATTATCGATTGATAGTCAATCTATTGATTAAAAAATATTGCTCAAGGAGATATACGACGACCTTGAAACCGGCTACGATTGCCCCCGATCGCCCCTACCCCTGCTGACCCCGAAACAGCAACCTGCCTGGCAACACCTCGATGGTGAACTCGGCGGCTTCAATGGGCTCACCATCCAGGTGCGCGGCCATAGGCCGCTCGCCTTTTATTACCACCTGCTTCACCCGGTCGCTCGAAACGATCGGCAACACAATATGCTTTCCTTTCTCTACTCTTGGTAAATAATAGAACCGCTTCAACGGATGGATCTTCCGGATCACGATCAATTCCAGCAATCCATCATTGATCACTGCCTGCGGTGCCACCAGGAATCCACCGCCATACCGCGAACCATTGGCTACACTGATCATAAACAGCTTTTCCCGGATCTGCTTCCCATCGTAGTTAACCTCTAACTCCTGCTCCCGGTAAAAGAATATCTTTCGAATCACGGTAGCCAGATAAGCCAGGTGACCCGCCAGCCAACGCCGCTTGCCCATCGACTTCACCACCTCCCCATCAAAACCGATCCCTACGCCGTTCAGAAACAGCCTACCATTGCACCTACCGGCATCCACCGGCTTCGGCTGCGCTGCCAGCACCCGCCGCAACTGCGCTTCCAATGTCAGGTTGCCGTACAGCTGCCAGCCAAAATCATTGCCCGACCCGGCTTTGAACACCGATAAGGGCTGTGTAATATCCGGATAGCGATTGATGAAGTGATTCAGGGTACCATCTCCCCCCAGGATGAAAACGTCGGAGAAGCCTGTAAATGCGTCGGGCCAGTGGTCTTTGAATACCGTGCAAGCGATCTGCTGTCGCCGGAGCAATTGCTCCAATTGATCGGTATACTGTTCAGAAAGGCCGCCACCAGCCAGGGTATTGCATACGATGGCAATGTTGAAAGAATGAATCATAAAGCAAGTCAGTCGGTCGATGAACGCAAAAGATATAACTTTTTGGTCGTGGCATCCCAATCTATCTTGATGAGTGGCTACATCGCTGTTCCCATCGCGCTCACCTATACCGACCATCCTGCACCTTCCTGTTCCTGCATCTCTGGCTTAGCGCACCTCTACCAACTCGAGCCGCAGGTAGCGCTGTATACGAAACGGAACGGTCGTCGGGCAATGCTGATAGGTAGGATCACAGTTCAGGCGCAGGGACAATTGCAGTTCATTGGTCATGTCGGCCGCTACCAGCTTGCCATCTTTCCGGCGCACCGTACTGTTGATGATGAACCATTCATTGCCATATTGCAGGTTCACCTTACCGCCGCCCACCGGCTGCACCATCTGAAAGTTGTTGCGCACACCAACCGTTACCGGCTCCTGCATATTATCCAGCAGAAAAGGGATACAGGGCACTGCCGGGGGCATAAACCGCGTCTGCACTTTCACCACCTCATGATTCACTTCCCGGATGTACGCGGAGATCGACAGGCAGTCATCGCCCACCAGGATCGTTTTGCCATTGGCAAAATTCCCCCTGGCCAACTCCTTTCTTTGCAAGCTATCGCCCATCCGCTGTAATGTGGTAACGCGCGATTGCGGACTGATCGCGACAAAAAAGGTAATAAAGTCCGTGATGGGCCCAGTCATACCCGCCACTTCTATCGGAGGAATGGCCATCGATCCCTGCGGATGCAGCGATATCCGGTAAGGCTTTACCGACTGTGCCTCGGCATCCATCCGCGTCGTATCTTTTGGCGTGTACACCAGCTTGGAAATATGGCGTACCTCATCATACAAACGCCCCGCACTATCCCGCATCACTGTCAGTTCCATCTCCACGACGCTGGTCGAATTCCAGACACCATTGTACCGCTGCTCGGTGGTGAGGCGGTACCAGTACCGCTCGCCTGCTTTATATTGCCTGGGAAACAAGGTGCCCGCGGTGGCGCTGTCCTGCGCCCAAACCGGCAGACTACCTAAAGAAAGGGTGCACAACAGTAAGCCAATGGTAGTGCGTTTACACAATTGCATATAGGTTGGTTTAATAAGTTACCGATAGTTGTATATACATCTAATTCCCGTTTATAAAGCAGCGATCATTTTTTGCAGGATATCGATCCCTGCTTTCAACTGCGTTTTCGAAAGGTCTTTCAGCACCTGCTGGTACAGTCGCCCTGCTACCGACACCCCCGCTTGCTGAATGGCTTTCCCTTTTGCGGTCAGGTAGATAAGGTTCGACCGGTTATCGTTGGCATCCGTCACCTGCCGGATCAGTTTGTTCTTTTTCATGTTGATCAGCACCCTGGTAATGGTGGTCTTATCCCGGTTGAGTTGTTCGCTGATCTCCTTCTGACTCATCCCATCGCGGTACCAGAGCGCTACCAGGATCGAAAACTGTTCGGCGGTAATATCGATGTCATGCTGCCGGAAAGCGGCGGCCATGGCCTGACTGAACTTATGCGAGAAATCGGCACAGAGATAAATGATGTTCTGATCGAGCGAAGCAGGTTTCATATTGGTTGTATCTACAACTAAAATAAACTTTCGATCAGACATATCCAAACAAATACTGCCACGGGATAAATGTACAAGCCAACCCCACAGCTATTTTGTCGACTGGTTGATGCCGATGTCGGGGACGACCGATCAGACACAGGCCAACCCCACCGGACCTGCCTACCCGAGCCGCCTACCGATCCCCCACCCCAACTGCCGCCAAACGGGCTTTCAGGCACCTTAACGTTATCTTAAAGAAGATTAAAATATTTATGCATATCTTTGCCCTTTATTCTCACTCTTAGCAGACTAGATATCTTTTTCTTCCAAAAGCTCATCAAGTCATAGGTTGATGAGGAACAAACAGTTAGCTCTCTCTCCGTTCTTCCACGTAGTTGATAGTTAACAAATCAATTATTAAAAACTATCATGTTGACATTTGATCAATTGAATCTTCAGGAGCCTTTATTAAAGGCTTTGAAGGAAACAGGGTATACACATCCTACACCAATTCAGGAGCGCGCCATTCCCGTAGTATTAGAACAAAAAGACCTGTTGGGCTGTGCCCAGACAGGTACCGGCAAAACAGCCGCTTTTGCCATCCCTATTTTACAATTACTGAACAGCCAACAGCCTGCTCATAGAGGTCCTCGCGCCATCAGAACGCTGGTATTAACGCCTACCCGTGAACTGGCTATCCAGATCGAAGAAAGCTTCCGGACCTATGGTAAGTATACCGGTCTTAACCAGATGGTGATCTTCGGTGGTGTATCCCAAAGCAACCAGGTCAATGCCCTGCGCAATGGTGTCGATGTACTCATCGCCACCCCAGGCCGTTTGCTCGACCTGCTCAACCAGGGTTATATCAGCCTGCAGCATTTGCAGTTGTTCGTGCTAGATGAGGCCGACCGTATGCTCGACATGGGCTTTATCCATGACGTGAAGAAAGTCATTGCCCGTTTGCCCATCAAAAGACAAACCCTTTTCTTTTCGGCAACCATGCCACCAGAGATCGCGTCTTTGGCCAATACCATTCTGAAGAATCCGGTGAAGATCGAAGTAACGCCCGTATCGTCTACAGCTGAAAAGATCGCCCAACAGGTTTACTTCGTGAACAAGGATAGCAAGCGTAGCCTGCTCATCCATATTCTCGAGAACCCGGCTATTGAACGTGCACTCGTTTTTGCCCGTACCAAATATGGTTCAGACAAGATTGCCCGCGCCCTTAGCAAAGCTGGTATCAAGGCGGACGCTATTCATGGCGACAAATCGCAGAACGCCCGCCAAAATGCACTGAATAATTTCAAAGACGGCAGGATCCGCATCCTCGTAGCTACTGATATCGCTGCCCGGGGTATCGACGTCGATAGCCTCACGCACGTATTTAACTATGAATTGCCCAATGTGCCCGAGACCTATGTACACCGTATCGGTCGTACCGGTCGCGCAGGCGCCAGTGGTATCGCTATCTCCTTCTGCGATGCAGAAGAAAGAGAATACCTGAAGGATATTCAAAAGCTCACCAAGCAGATCGTTCCTGTTGTAGAGGACCATCCTTTTGTCGACGCAGCTCCTTTTGTAGCATCACCTGCTATCCAAAAAAATACTGCCGGCAACAATGCGCCCCGCAACAACCATAAGAAATTTGGTAAAAGCTGGAACAGGAATCGTCCGGTCAGATAGTAACCACTATCCCCGTCGAAATAATGGTAAAAGCCTCCGGTCATCCGGAGGCTTTTTTATGTCGCAATACGTTTCGTAAACCAGAGGTATAAATGCTGCCTTCGTTCAGGTCAGGTAGTTTGCAAAAATGAACGATATCAAGTCAGGCGTGTAGGTGCCCCCAAGGGTATCTTGGTTGGCAGGGTATGGTTTTACAGCCATTGAACAATAGTGACCAGTAGACAGCAGCTGTCTATCGTTTCTTCGCAAAGGCAACGCGGTAAAACTCATAGCCGCGTTCTGTATTGTAGGGAATGTATTTACGGCGGTAGTCAGTAGCGCCCTTGTCTTCGAGCAAGGCCCAGTCAAAGCCATTCAGGTAAGGCTTGAGCTCATCGGGTTTGAACCCAAAGGTCCAGCTCTCTTCTATTTTATCGAGGTCAATCAGTAATTTCTCGGCTCCGTAATAAGCCTGTGGATTGTCGAGCACCAGCCGGTGCACATACGTGAAGATGATATAAGAGCCCCCGGCAAACCGGCTCAGAAAGCGAAACACATTATCAACAGCCGTGGGATTGAGGTAATTGGTCACTCCCTCCCAGATAATGGCTGTTGGTTTATCGAGGTCAATCGGGTTCCAGGTCAGCATATCATCCAGGCTCTCCTTGTTGAAATCGAGCTGGTGAAAACTTACATTGGCCGGTAGCCTTCCCATCGCTGACTTCAATGCAGTCACTTTTTGCACCGAGGTGTTGGGATGGTCGATCTCGATCACCGGGGTGCTGCGCAAAAATGGCAACCGTGCACAACGGGTATCGAATCCTGCGCCCAGTATCAGCACCTGTTGTGCGCCATTGTTGACGGCATAATACAACAGGTCGTCGATGTATTTGGTACGCGCAATACCAGACGAAAGGGCCCCCGGTATCTTGCGGTAGATGATCCCTTCTATGATGTTCCTGATCACAGCGATCCGGGAGAGTTGAGCAGCCCCCCGCAATTTCATCCCCAGAAAGGCAGCCGCATAGGGGTCATTGAACAAACGCATGCCGGCGGGACGCGATGTCTCGAGTGCCCTGAATAGGGCCATGTACTGCGCCGTTCGGCTGGCTTTGTTTGTTTTCATTCGGTTTACTGCTTGCCCAAATAGCTGTCAATCTACGTAACATTCCCTTAATATGCAATGTTGCACCGTTGTAGCACCTGGCAATTGGCTTATTTCTATTAAGTCATAGTAATTACCGTGCCACCGTCCCGTATATCAGCGTACTCCGCACAACCCAGTACCGATGCCAGTTTCCGGCGTCGTTGACCCCATAAAAAAAGCTGGTATGCCTTGCATACCAGCTGTACAAATCGTTTATGTGTGAAAGGACCGCCTGTTCGTGGCCGCGTCGAGACTAATTCAATTCTCTGATCTTGATGCTGCGGAAGCTCACATCATTGCCATGATCCTGGATCAGGATATAACCTTGCTTCGCTTGTCCGAAATCGGGCCATTTCTTGTACTTGCTGATGGCCACCAGGTCTTTGTAAGCCTGTGATCCGCGCTCATACTCCAGTACCTTGATACCATTGAGGTAATGCTCAACGTGGTTGTTGGGGTACACGATCACACGGGCATAGTTCCACTGACCGGGAGGACGTACAAAACGATCACTCTTTTTAGCAGTGATCAGATCATACAGCGACGACATGGTACGATTGCCATCACGGCCCATCTTCGCATCGGGATGCACCTTGTCATCGAGTACCTGGTACTCCAGGCCGATGGCAGAACCCGGATTGTTCTCCGACAGCGTCACAAAGTACTTCACACCACTGTTCGCGCCGGTAGTCAGTTTGAACTGGAACGACAGGTCGAAAGCACTGTATTGCTTGGTCGTTACGATATCACCGCCATTGGTCGACTCGCTACCATTGGAAGCCAGTACGCTGATCGCACCATCTTTTACTTCCCAACCTTTTTCGGGGAAGGCAGGCTTATAAGCGCCTTTCCAACCCTTGCTCGTGGCACCATCAAACAACAAACCATAGCCGGATTTCTTTTCTGCCTCCGACAAATTGTTGGGAATAGTGTTGACGACATACGTGCCCGCCAGGTGGGGGGAGCTGACCAACCCTGTTGTTTTAATACGGATATTCTTCCAGAAGATCTTTTTGCCTGCCTGTTCGGGTTTGCCGATGCTGTGCACCTGCAATGCGATGAAACCGCTGGCATCGAAGGTATCGACTACATACGCCGCCTCTACATTGTTGACAAAGGTGCGCAGGTTATGACCGATGCACTCGATACGCACCTTGTTGAACTGCCCATTCTTGAAAGCAGGTTTTGCTGCAGGATTCAAATCGAGGGGATAAAGCCAGTCGCGGCGGGCTTCATCGTAAATACCACCCGACCACTGGCGCGCCGAAGGGTCGATCTCAAACTGGTAACCATACACCCGCCCCTTGCCATTGTTACCTTCGGGATTGAGGTGACTACGGAACTGAATACCGGAGTTGGAAGTGGTATCCTCCATCAGCACCTCGAGTTCGAGGATGAAATCACCATACTCTTTCTCTGTTACCAGAAAAGTATTGGGCGTGCCTTGTGATGTAATGCCAGTGATAGCGCCATTCTCTATTTTGTACTCAGCGGTACCGGACAGTTTCTTCCAGCCATTCAGGGTTTTACCATCAAACAGATTGGTCCAGCCTTTGGCCGATTTTTGTGCCATAGCAGAACCTGCCAGCAGGCTCAAGGATAACAGAAAGGGTAATTTTTTCATATCGCTTCTAAATGATTAGGAAAAGTTATAGGCTGATTTCCACTTTTGCGTGGTATGACTGTAAGCCGCCTGGTTGGCCAGGTGTACGGTAACGGCGGTGGTAGCTCCCGTGATCACATTCGAGGCTGGCCGCAGTTTCTCCACCACACATTTATGAAAATCCTGGAGCGCATACCAGGTACCGTCTTTCATCGGCTCTTTGGTAATCGGTACGCCACCGTCTTTGTTCCACTCTATTTTTGTAGCACTGCTCACCCCATCAACTACTTCCAGCTCTTTACGGGTGGCCGGTTCGGGATAGAAGATCCCTTCATTCATCAGCAGGGCTACGGTGCCCTTGGTGCCTTTTATTTTGAAGATATACCCTTCACGGGCATTGCCACAGGTAGCGCCAAAGTTGCCGATCATTCCTTCCTGGTTGTACCGTAAGGTCACTGCTACATTATCGTAGGTCTCACGGCCATCCTTGTAAATGTCGATGCCACCGGTACCCATCACTTCATCGGGGTGGGTATTGAAAGCCCAGTTTACAAAGTCGATCTGGTGCGACAACAGTTCTGCTACCAGGCCACCGGAATAGGCTTTGTACATCCGCCAGTTCACCTGCTGATCGCTGTAGCCGGTGGGTACTGGCCTGCGCCAGTTCCAGTTGCGGTCCCAGCGGGCATCGATGTGCACCACTTTGCCGAGGTAACCTTTTTCGATCATCTCTTTCACCTTGAAGTACAGCGGCACATAACGATACTGGTGACCGACCTGCAATACCTGGTTGGGATGCTCTTTCACCTGCTTCACGAGTTTGATCGCCTCGGGAATATTGTAGGTCATTGTTTTTTCGAGGAACACCTGTTTACCGGCACTCAACGCCGCGGAGGCAATGGGGTAATGCATGTTGAGCGGCGTGGCTGCCACCACCGCCTGCACGTTCTTATCGTCCAGCACCTGGCGGTAGTCCTTGTACTCTTTTGGGGATGGAGCACCGGCTACTTTGCGCGCATGATCCAACCGGAAATCAAGAATATCACAGAGGGCGACGATGTTGAAAAGCTCCGGCAGTTCGCGCATCACGGACATGATGCCGGTTCCGCGATCGCCACAACCGATCACGCCTACATTGATCTTTTCGGCAAAGGGGGTACGGAAGGCCTGCACCAGTTGGTTGTGCAACAGCATACCGCCGGTAAGGATGCCTGCCTGTTGTAAGAATTTTCTTCTGCTCATATGGTAGTTGATCGGGGCCTGCTGTACAAGCCCTTTATATTGTTTATGTCAACGCTCACGGGTGAACGTATAGAATTTACTGGTAGCGGTATCGCTGATTTTACCCTGCCGGTCACGGTAGATAAAATAAGCGGCCATATCTGTTCTTGCTTCTACAAAAGCGATGGCCTTCTGCAGGCCCATCACCATCAGTGCATTGTCGTAAGCATCGGCCGTGATGGCATCCGGCGCATACACGGTTACACTAATCAGCTCGCTTTGCGATGAATAACCGGTTCTCGGATCGATGATGTGTGATATCTTTTTACCGCCACTCTCATAGAATTTCCGGTAACTGCCCGAGGTAGTGATAGCTCCTTTGTCGAGGGAGATAATCTTCTGCAACAGTGATAACTGAAACTCATCTTCTCCCGGTGCTTCGATACCGATCTTCATCGGCTCGTTGGCCGGTTGGCGGTGTCCTTTGATCCGGATCTCTCCACCGATCTCCACCAGGTAATTGGCTAACTGATGAACTTCGAGGAAGGTGGCCACTTCATCTACGCTATAGCCCTGGGCAATTCCGTTCACATCGATCTTCACGCAAGGCTTGGTTTTAGTCAGTTGCGTGCCGTTTACCTGCAGGTAGCGGCTGTCCACACACTGCTTAAGTGCCGCGATCGTTGCCGAATCGGGCAACTGATCCGTTTTCCGGGGACCAAATCCCCAGGCCTGTACCAATGGTTGGACGGTAATATCGAAGATGCCCTCCGTTTGCCGGTAAGTTTCTATGGATTTCTCGATCACCCGGGCCATGTGTGCGTCCATCCTGACGGACGTCGTCTGGTTGAACCGGCTGATAAGGGAGTAATTCTTGTAGATGGAGAGGGAGGAGTCTATGACGGCCAGCAGGCTATCGATCTGGCCCTTGGTGACCATACTGTCTGTGGCGTAATAGGTAACCTGGTAAGTAGTGCCCTGTGCCTGGCCGGCAATACGAAAGGCCCTTAGGGGGTTGGCCTTCGGTACAACAGCTCCGATCAGCAACAGGGGTAGGAAAAAAAGCAGGTTCCTCATCCGGACAAATATAAAAAATGCCCGGATGTGGTAGGTAGAATCCTGCTTAAAGTTATGCAAACGATTTCGAAGTCAACCGGTTACTGCGCGTAGTCCGGTTTGCCATTTTTCCAGGCGACCGGATATCGGGCGCAGGGCGTATTGATGGCGCCGTCTACCGCGGTGGGGTAACAATCGGGGGTTCCATAAATACCATAGGGATCGAAGAAATACCAGCGTTTATCGCCCGGATCGCGGTGTGCATAGAAAATGTGCAGGTGATTGGCGGCCTGACCGCCTGGTCCGGTACTACCAGCCCAACCGATCACCTCACCAGCCTGCACATTCTTGCCGACGAGATCTGAACTGATTTTCTGTGAATTGGTTCCCCACCACGCCTGATCCGGATTCCTGTCTGAAACTTTGAGCGGACATCCTGTATTTTTCAAATGATTTTCATATTTCACCCTTGTCGCGTCGCCGGCTGCCTGGTTCAGCGTAGGCTGACTTTTGCTCCAGGCTACCGAGCAATCGTTGTCGGCACCATTGCGCATGTGCATGTAGATGGTTCTGTAGGCATCTTTTTTGCCACCGGCATTGTGGCTGATGATGACCGTATTACCCGACCATTCGTCGTACCCCGCATACACCACTTTACCGGCTGCGGCTGCGGTGATCTGGAAGGTTTTAGCGTCTTTCCGGGAGTAATCCATCGCATGGTGCCAATTGCCTGGTGAATACAGCCAGCCATTCTTCGACATATTGGATGCACTCTCCTTGAAGGGCAGCGTGAATATCTTGTCGTCTGCATCAAACAATACCGAGTTGCGTACAAAATAGTCATCGCCAATCTTAAGATTGGGCCAGCGATAGTAAACGCGGCCACCTGAAGCGGGTGTGCCGCAGGTACCCGCTTCGTCCTCGCAATGCTGTGCCGTGGCATGGATCCCATAGTCATAACCATCGCGACCGGAGGTGGATGGGTTGTCGGCCATCAATGCCTGGTTGAGGCAACCGGTCGGACAGCTGCCATCGAATGTTTCCATGTCGATCAATTGCAGGTTGGATCCGTTGAGCTCTGCCCATTTGGAGGTGAAGCTTTGCCAATCGGTGTTGTGCCAGAGGTAATAGCCATCCGTGCCCGAACGCCATACGCCCAGGAAGATCCTTTTTCCATTTTCCATATAATGTTCCATGTCGACGAGGCGCAGGTTTTCTTTACCACGATCTTCCCAGTATTTCACAAACTGCGTCCAGTCCATGCCATAGGGCGACAATACATACCCGTCACTACCCTGGCGGAATACACCGAGAAAATATCTTTTGGTACCTTCTGTATATGTTTCAATATCGACCAGCCGAAGGTTCTTGCTGTAGTCGCTCCAGAATTTGTTGAAGGCTGCCCAATCGAGGCCAGCAGGGGTCAGCGCATGTCCATCTTTTCCTTCCCGGAATACACCCAGGAAATAGCGCTTGCCGCCTTCCGTATAGGTTTCAATGTCGATCAGTCGAAGTGTTTTGCTGTAATCGCTCCAGAACTTGTTGAAGGCTGCCCAATCGAGGCCAGCAGGGGTCAGTGCGTATCCATCTTTGCCACCTTCCCATACACCCGAGAAATACCGTTTGCCACCCGACTCATAGGTTTCGATATCGATGAGCCGCATGTTCTTTTTACCGAGCTCATCCCATTTCTTGTTGAAGTCGGCCCAGCTGACGCCCGACCAGAGATAGGTACTGCCATTTCCTTTGCGCCATACACCGGAATACAATTCCTGGGCATTGGTGTATACGGCGGATAGTAGTACCAATAGTACCAGATACAATCGTTGACGATCCATAGTTGTTATTTTAAGGTTATGATAAACCAGTAAAAGGAACTTGCTACTATCAGAAGAAATGGAAATACCCGGAGCTGGGCACGGATGGCCATTAAACAGTCGTATCGTATGGGACGTTACAAAGTAAGATTAAGTAAACAACCTAATCCTTATCGGGTGAGGATATGGCCTTTCGATGAGTGAACGGGAACGACCGAAAATATGGATAGTTGCCTATTTATTGAACAAGGCGTTGACGACCGCATCTTTTTTCCGGCGTGACACTTCCAACGCCGTATAGTCTTCGAGGATCAGGGTAGAATTGGCTTTGGCATATTTGACGGCATACCGCAGGTTGACAAGGTATGATTTATGGATGCGCAGAAAACCCTGTCCCTGCAATACCTCTTCGTATTCTTTGAGGGTCTTTGCACTGACGAGCTTCCTGTTTTTGGTGAGGTGAAAATGGGTGTAGTTGTCTTTGCCTGCACAGTACATGATCTCTTCGGGCAGCAGGAAGAAACTACCATCGACAGTAGCAATGATCAACCGGAAATCGGGCTGCTGCGTATTGCTGAGGTTGTCGACCACCTGTTGTATCTGCTCCTGCCCGATCCTGACCTGCGGACGTGTTTTCAGTTTGTCGATCGCTGTTTTCAGTTCTTCTGCATCGATGGGTTTCAACAGGTAATCGAGGGCACTGCATTTGATGGCGCGAATGGCATATTGATCATACGCCGTGGTGAAGATGATCTCGAAATCGATCTTGTCCAATTGACGCAGCAGGTCGAATCCGTTCATGCGCGGCATCTCGATATCGAGTAATACCAGGTCGGGCTTGTGGGCGGCGATCGCCGCGAGGGCGTCGGGCCCATCGTGGCAGGTAGCCACTAAGCTTACCTCCGGGCAATTCTGTTGCAGCAGGGTTTCGAGCGATTCGCGGCAGTGCTTTTCGTCATCTACAATGATGGCTTTCATGGTCAGGCCATTTTATTTTGTATATAATTCAGGGTAATGAGCACGCGGGTGCCGATTCCCTGGTGGTCGTCGTTGTACAGGTCGATCACTTCCACACTGGTGTTGGCATCGTAGGTCATGTTGACAATGTCGAGCCTTTCGCCGGTGATCTTCATGCCATGGCTTTTGTTCTTCAGGGCCGATCGGCTGCGCATGGCGGCGGCGGCTTTACGGCCTACGCCATTGTCTTCCACCCGGATGATGAGTTGGTCATCGTTGCGGCTGATCTCCAGCGTCAACAGTCCGCCAGGTTGTTCCCGGTATAGCAGGCCGTGCCAGATGGCATTCTCTACATAGGGCTGTATGATCAGGGGCGGTATGATCACGCGTGATGGATCGATGGCGGCCTCTACTGTAAGCTGGTATTCGAATACATGATCGAAGCGGATGGACTCCAGTTGGATGTATAGATCGAGGGCGTCGAGTTCGTTTTCGAGGGTCACCCATTCACTCCGCGAATTGTCGAGTATCATGCGCATGAGCCGGGAGAATTTGGTCAGGTACCCCGAGGCGTTTTGCGGGTCGTTGCGCAGGATGAAATTGTTGATCGAATTGAGGCTGTTGAAGATGAAATGGGGGTTCATCTGCGCGCGCAGCATGTTCATCTTCACCCGGGCGATCTGTCGTTCAAAATCGCGTTGGGTGGCCGCCTTTTTGCGCAGGTTGACCAGGCGTTGGCGAACCAGCCACCAGGCGATACCGGCCGCCAAGGCTGCGATCAATAGTATGAACCAGGTCGTTCGCCAGAAGGGCGCCCGTATGGTAAACGGCCAGGTGACGATATTGCTGTATTGGTTGGAGCCTGCTGCGGCCCTGGCTTCGATGATGTAGTCACCGGCAGACAGGTTGCTGAGCGTCACCTGCCGGTTCTGTCGTAGTTTGATCCACCCCGTGTCTTCTCCTGATATCCTGTATTCATATTGTACAGAGCCGGGGTTACTGTAATGGATACCGGTATAGAGAATCTCGAGGGTATTTTGCCGGTAGTTGAAAAGGCCGGGCGGGAATTGTCCATTGGATGGTTCCAATAAATCGTCTTTTCCGTCCTGCAGCAGTTGTATGCTTTCGATGTAGAGCAAAGGTTTTGTCATGGTGGCGGCAAATACCTGCGGATCAAATGACAACAATCCCGATGAGGTAGCCATCCATATCCGGTTATCCTTGTCTTGCAGCATATCCGCATTCTGGTAGTCGCCTTTGAGCAATTGCCGGTCGATGGGGGCGGCTACGATGCTATGGCCTTCGGGGAGGGTGGCGATGCGGTTCAGTCCGTTGTAGGCCAATGCCCAAAGCACGTTGTCTTTATCGACCAGTAGTTTGAGGATGATATCGGAAGAAAGTCCATCCTGTATCGTCAGTTGGTTATTGACGACCAGGCTATCTTTCTCAAAACGGCCACGCAATAATCCATTGCCCTGGGTGGCGATCCAGATATTCCCCTGGTGATCCGGCTGCATGTCGTTGATACCAAAATGCTGACTGTCTTTCAATGACTGTAACACCAGGCGATCGTTCTGCAGTCTGGCCAATCCCCAGCTACTACCGACATAGATAGCACCACCTGGACTCTCGATGAGGCTTTTGATCTGCGGGTTATCATTGATATCTTCCGGGTAAGTGTATTGGGAAAATTGCAGCGAGTCGTTGGGGAGTTTACGGATGCGGGTCAGGTTCTTATCGCCCGTCGTATATAGATCGTCGCGCGGGCTTTGGTAGAGGTGTAGGAATGTTTTGTCGCCCCCTTGTTGAAAGTAATACCGCCAACCGGATTTCGTCAGCCGGGCGAGACCCTGGTAACCACTGCCGCACCAGAGTTCTCCGTCGGGTGTTTCCAGCATACTTTTTACTTCTGACTGGGGAAATACTTTGAAGCCATTGGGAAACGCTGGCGTGAATTGCTCTCCGGTTAGTCTGAACACCCTTCCACGGTTGCCGCCTGTGAGGATCGTCCCGTCTTTTCGCTGCAGGATGCTGTAGAGTTCATTGAATCCTTCGGGCTGGGGTTGCAGGTGACTTTTAAATATCTCGGGTTTGGCGTACAGCAGTCCTTCGTGGGTGGCGATCCAGAAGTTTCCGTCTTTGTCGCAGGCGAAGGCGGAGCCCCATTCGCGGTGATCGAAGGGAATGGATACGAGAGGGCGAAAGGTTTTGTCGTGTACATCGACTTCGAAGATGGCTTCGGAGTTATAGTAGTACCAGTGGTTGCCTTCCTGGTGGAAGTCCATGCCGGTGATGAAGGGGATCTTCAGTTGTTTCCAGGTATTGCCTTCGCGGTAATTGACGCCGCTAAAATTGCCACAGATGAATACTTCGCCCTTGTTGGTACAGGATATGCCGTTGAGGATGTCGGAGGGGTGGCTCATCTGCCAGATGAGCTGCAGGCCCTGGGGCGTGACTTCATATACCCGTGATGGGTTACCCACGAGCAGTTGCCCGTTGGGCAGCAGACACATTTTGCGTGCCCGTTTATCATCGTTGAGGGTACGCCAGGCAGGTAGGATGCGGTTAGTGAGTGCGATCGTGTCTTGCGCGAGGGCCTGTTGCAGGGTAACGGTATCGAGTAAAGCCGGTCCGGTGCCGGTGCCCACCCATAGCTGCCGGCCTTGTTGCAGCAGGCTGTAAACGGGCAGGTTGGTTTCGCGGGTATTGACGTGGTGGAGGGTTTTATTGTGGTAAAAGAAGAGGCCACCTGCTGCGCCAATCCAGAGCGTTTTACGGGCGGTATCTTCTACGAAGCAGAAGACCCTGCCGATACGCCGATTGCCCGAAAAAAGGTAATTAGAGAGCTGGTAACCGTCGTAGCGGCTTAGTCCGGCCACGTGGCCTATCCAGAGTTGTTGTTGCCGGTCGATGTAAACGGAGAGGATCTCGGAGGAGGGCAAGCCGTGGCGGGCGGACAGTTCGGTAAACTGGTAGTTGGTAGTGAGGGGGATGGGAAGGGCGTGCTGGGCTGCGGACGGGTTAGGGCAGCAGGCCAGGAGGAGGAGTATATATAGGTAGCGTATGGGGGCGCTGGGCAATGACTGGCGGTTGTTGGTTGGTATTAAAAATAATCAATTGGTGTGGTATGTGGAGGGGCTACCGAGGAAGGGGAGGCTAATTGAGAAAGCGGAAGGGGCATAAAACAAAAAAGCCCTGTAGTAAACTACAGGGCTCAAAGAATATGGCAGCTACCTACTCTCCCGCATTGTTGTGCAGTACCATCGGCCATGAGGGGCTTAACTACTCTGTTCGGTATGGGAAGAGGTGAACACCCTCGGTAAAACCACCATAAGAAGGTAATACCGGATTTGATTTGATCTTGCGATCATGATTATCCAGTCAATAAGTTACATATTGGGAAGTTGTAAATGAACAGCAACAGATATTAACCATGTTGTATTCACAAAATTGATT
>NZ_JARKMX010000006.1 GCF_029360705.1 Paraflavitalea pollutisoli
GTACAGTACTTCAGACTGAACGAGGCAAAGAGCGTATATGTCGAACTTGATAAGTGGGTTCGCTGCCGCCTTCGACAATGCTACTGGAAACAATGGAAGCTGCCTTGGACGCGGGTGAAAAAGCTCGTCAGTTTGGGGACGCCCGACTGGCAGGCTTATCAATGGGGCAATAGTCGTAAAGGCTATTGGCGGCTGAGTCACAGTCCTATCCTGAAACGGGCACTGAACAGCTCTTTACTCAAAAGAGAAGGGTACCTATCCCTTACGGAATTAAGTACCCTTCCAACGTTTTTATTCTGATGTGCCGCCGTATACGGGTCCGTACGTACGGTGGCTGGAGGGGACGGCGCGGCATAAACCGCGCCTCCTACTCACTTACCATTCAGGAGGTGCTTATTGTGTAAGCAGCTTATGGCTGAAATGTTCTTTGTACATGCTGATGGCATCGTTGACGACTTTCAGGGCCATGGATTTGTCGCCAAACTCTTCTACTACTACGGTCTTGTTTTCCAGCTTTTTGTACTCTTCGAAGAAATGACGGAGCTCTTCAAAGAAATGGCGGGGCAACTCTTCAATGTTGTTGTAGTGGTTTACACCGGGATCGTTGGCTGCTACAGCAATGATCTTATCATCGGCATCGCCGCTGTCGACCATTTGCATTACCCCGACTACTTTCGCTTCCATCAGACACAGGGCCTGTACGGGCAGCGACGTGATCACCAGGATATCCAGTGGATCCTTGTCATCGCCGTAGGTTTGAGGAATGAAGCCATAGTTGCAGGGATAATAGAACGATGAATATATTACACGGTCGAGTTTTAGCAGACCGCTTTCTTTATCGATCTCATATTTGGCTCTCGAGCCTTGTGGAATTTCAATCACTGCATTTACGATCCTGGGGGCATTTTCGCCATAAGGCACACCATGCCAGGGATGAGAAATTGTTGTGGTCATGCTGATTTCTATTGATGTTGTACTAAAGTAATATAGAATTGAATCAGGCAGTCAATCGTTGGGGACGCAATTAGAACGTAATTCGCGGCAATTAATTTTTCAAAGTCTCCATTTTGATCACAGATTTCAGGTCAACCAGCCATTCACCGTTCACTTTTACGATGCGGATGGTGGTGGTGTCTGTGGGGTGAAAGGAGTTATTGTACTTATAGTTGGTTACGGAATCATTCACCGGTGTTACTTCGATGGGCCGGATGCTGGCTTCACTGAACGAGTGTTTGTCTGCACTTGTCATTCCCTCGTAATTCTTATGTTGCTTTTTCAGCAGGATGAGGTTGTCGTCGTCTTTCAGCAGATAGAACTTCGCCTTTTGGTAATCGCCGTCGAGAGAGGCCCGGATAAATTCGCGACCGGCATCTTGTGCGTCCGTTGCTTTTTCATATCCTCCGTTGCCTCCGCAGGCAACCAGTACGATGGCCAGGGCAGCTGCAGTAACATATCTAATCATAGCGCAAAAGTAAAGGATTCGGGGTGAAAACCATCCCGGACTCTCGTAATGCCGTTTTAATTGGGGGGAGTGGGACATTAGGCGACCTGGCCGGCCAGGAGGGCGATGGGGCAGCATTGCCAAAAGGAGGCCTTTGGGCGGTTTAATGGCCTTTACGTATGAACCGGATCGCCATGGCGCATTTTGCCGGACTATTCCCAGGGTGTTTGGGTGAAATCCGGTAAATAGCCTTCCTGGTGTTAGGGGGGCGCACAATAAAAAGCCCTCCCGGTGGGGAGGGCTTAACGTATGTCTTTGTTATGCTTAGCCTTCAGACTGTGGTCTTTCGTCGAATTTGTTGTGGCGATTGCCTTTCCAGTTGCCGGGGGTATATTCCGGCGGCGGATTGTCTTTGTGATCGCGGTCGTAGGCCTTGATGATGGCTTTTACCAGGCGGTGACGTACTACGTCTTCTTCATCGAGCTCGATATGGGCAATGCCGTCGATGTTGCGCAGGATACGGACTGCCTTTTCCAAACCACTGCGTTGGTTTTTGGGCAGATCGACCTGGGTCATGTCGCCGGTGATGATCGCCTTGGCGTTGGCACCGATACGAGTCAGGAACATTTTGATCTGCAGGTCGGTGGCGTTCTGGGCCTCGTCAAGGATAATAAAGGCATTGTCCAGGGTACGGCCACGCATGTAAGCCAGCGGTGCGATCTCGATCACCCGTGTGCTCATATAATACCCCAGTTTGTCGGCGGGGATCATATCATCGAGCGCATCGTACAAAGGACGCAGGTAAGGATCGATCTTTTCCTTGAGGTCGCCGGGCAGGAAGCCGAGGCTTTCACCAGCTTCTACCGCAGGACGCGTGAGGATTATCTTCTTGACCATTTTGTTCTTCAGGGCGCGTACGGCCAGGGCTACCGCGGTATAGGTTTTACCTGTACCGGCAGGTCCGATGGCAAACACAATGTCGTTCTTTTCCCCTTCCTGCACCATCCGTTTCTGGTTGGCTGTGCGGGCGCGTACGGTTTTGCCATTTGGGCCAAATACCAGTACATCGTTGGGATTGCGTTCGATAAAGTTATCAACGGTTTCCGCATCATCTCCGCCGAGTATCTGCTCAAAATAGTTCGAACTCATGTGGCCATTGCGCTGGAGGTATTGAACGATCAGATCGATCTTCTCCCGGGCTGTATCCACCTGTTCGGGCGAACCGCTTAATTTGAGTTGTGTACCACGTGAAAGAATTTTTAGTAGCGGGAATCTTTTTTTGAGGATATCTAATTTGCCGTTGTTAACACCGAAGAATTCAATAGGATTAACTGCGTCGAGGTTGATGATAGTTTCTGTCAAGGTGCATCAGTTTAAGTTCACAAGAGTGTACCGATTAATGCCGATACTACTTTCCCAATCCATCTATTCCAAATATAATTTTTAGAATAGGTTCAACACAAAGTTACTTATTAACAACGTGTGGAAACCGGCTCTGTTCTTAAGTTTTTGTAAAACAATTTCATGCCAGCGGATCGAACCATTTACGGCCGGATTTGTTTGGTATATTTTCGTAACCGGTTTTCCTACGGAAACCGGGTTTCCAAACGCTACCAATTTAATCGTCGTTATGGCTTTTATGACTGAGATTCTTGAGAAGCAAAAAGTTAGTGGTCCGGAATGCAGAAACCGCATGATGCCTGTTCAGGATGCGCTGGACATTTTACACGGGAAGTGGAAATTACTCATCCTGATGTCATTGTCTGACGGACCGATGCGCTTCAAAGAAATTCAGCGCCAGGTGGAAGGCATTACTGCTAAAATGCTGTCGAAAGAATTGAAAGATCTCGAGATCAATGAACTGGTAGCCCGGACTGTTTACGACACCACGCCTGTGGCTGTCGAGTACACAAGAACCCCTTATGGGCATAGCCTGAAAAAGGTGATCGATGAACTCCATGCCTGGGGATTACAACACCGCAAACGCGTGATGCGCAAAAGCAATTAACGGGTCAATCAGGGAATGGGCGTAAAGAGGGGTACCAGTGACCCTGCCTTAGCCTGTTTGTAGCCCCTGGATATCCCCAGGGTAAAAACCCCTATAAGTACTCTATAAGGTCTCTATAAGTGCTCTATATGTTTACTATAGCCCACTACCGGTTGAATAACGAAGCGAAGGCCGTTGCCTGTTGTGGGTGAGGACATCCATTGTCATTGGCGCTGTTGAAGACGGCTGGCGTGGTGCTCCAGCTGGAAGGCTGGGCTATGTGGATGAGGGGCATGTTGTAACTAATCTGTTTTCTTGAGGCTGCGTATCAGTTCCCCATAGCTCATGTTGCGTGAAAGGCCATTCACGGCCTCTGCGATGCGTTTTGTTTTGGTGGCCTCTGTTTTCGCACTTTCTATCCATTTACTGAAATAGGCCTGGTGCGAAGGTGCCAGCGATGTAAAGAACGTCATGGCCGGGGGATCATCGCTGAGGCATTCCATCAACTCGGGCGAGATGGCCTGTGGTGTCTTGTCCTCCTGCAGTTGTACCTGCAGCATCGCTCCTTTTTTCTTGCTGATGGCCTTGCGCATGCCTGCGTTGACGGCCAGTATAAAGGAGCCTCCGCCATGAGGTATCAGGGCAACTCCCTTGATGGGGTGTTTGTCAAGTTTTCCTTTTACCCGGAAGCTTTTTTTGCAGCCGGGTTTCAGGGCGGTGGCGATGTCCGGAGTGATGTGGATGTACGTCCAGCCGGTTTTATCGCCTGCTTCTGCAAACTGTAATAATGTCGATGTGAATTGCACCATGGCTGACAGCTGCGATCACCTGGTTGGTGGCTGGTGAAGTGGCAGTACTTGCAATTTACTAATCTGTGGGGAGTAATGAGTAGGGGCTGGAAGATCGGGGCTTCGGGAGGGGTATAAAATAGAAAAGGGCCTACCGGCCCATTAAAGATTGCGAAGTTCTTCTTCTATTTGGTCGTGAAATTGTGCTTCCGTATCCATTATCCAGCGTGGCAGCGACTGCGGCATGATCTTCCAGTTGCCGTCTTCTTTTTGCATCCTGAACAGGATCCGGTTACCACGATCGTCCACCACATCAACGGTAAATATACCTTCATTTACACCGCCCAGCTTTCTGAAATTAAACTCTCTGAGGCGGCCTTCTACTTTCAGCAGTTTGGTGAACTGAATGTTCTTTACAAATTGAATGCGCATATACTTCTATTAAACATTTGAGTTATCAATTCTCATGCTACACTTTGCCAAAACCTTCTTAATAAACTGAAAAGTTTTGCACAGCAGTATTAGCCAAAGGCTTAAGGTATACGTGAGGGGATATTTGATGTGTTGGTAAGCAACATCAATGAGGTGTAAAGGTACGCATTATATTTCGTTTGCCGTGCAGGTAAAAATAACCCCCGCCTGGCAAAACCGGGCGGGGGGCTTATCTTAACGCTGTACAGCGTGATTAGTACCTGTAATGTTCGGGCTTGAAAGGACCAGCCTTGGGGATACCCAGGTATTCGGACTGTGCATCGGTGAGCTCATCGAGTTCAACGCCGATCTTCTTGAGGTGCAGGCGGGCTACTTTCTCATCGAGGATCTTAGGCAGCACATATACTTTGTTCTCGTACTTGTCGGTATTTGTCCAAAGTTCCAGTTGGGCCAGGGTTTGGTTGGTGAAAGAGTTACTCATCACGAAGCTGGGGTGACCTGTAGCGCAACCGAGGTTTACGAGGCGACCTTCTGCGAGGATGATGATGTCTTTTCCGTCGATGTTGTAGATATCAACCTGTGGCTTGATGGTATCTTTGGTATTGCCATAGTTGGTGTTGATCCATGCCATATCGATTTCGATGTCGAAGTGGCCGATGTTACATACGATGGCTTTATCCTTCATGGCACGGAAATGCTTTTCAGTGATCAGGTCGCGGCAGCCAGAAGCGGTAACAACTATGTCAGCTTCTTTTACAGCGTCTATCATCTTTTTAACTTCAAATCCGTCCATAGCAGCTTGCAGGGCACAGATGGGGTCGATCTCGGTAACGATCACACGGCAACCTGCACCAGCGAGGGAGGCGGCGGAACCTTTACCTACGTCACCATAGCTACCTACTACGGCTACTTTACCGGCGAGCATCACGTCGGTTGCACGACGGATGGCATCTACCAGTGATTCTTTACAACCATATTTGTTGTCGAATTTGCTCTTGGTTACGGAGTCGTTTACGTTGAAAGCGGGGATAGGCAGGGTACCTTTCGCCATTCTTTCGTACAGGCGGTGAACGCCGGTAGTTGTTTCTTCGCTAAGACCCTTGATGTGTTGAACCAGTTCGGGGTATTTGTCGAATACGATGTTGGTGAGGTCACCACCGTCGTCGAGGATCATGTTGAGGGGGCGGTCGGCAGCACCAAAAAACAGTGTTTGTTCGATACACCAATCGGCTTCTTCAATGCTTTGACCTTTCCAGGCATAAACACCGATGCCGGCAGCAGCGATGGCGGCGGCAGCGTGATCTTGTGTAGAGAAGATGTTGCAAGAGCTCCATTTTACTTCAGCACCAAGGGCAATGAGTGTTTCGATAAGAACGGCAGTCTGGATCGTCATATGTAAGCAACCGGCAATGCGGGCACCTTTCAGGGGTTGGGTGGGACCATATTCTGCGCGCAGCGACATAAGGCCTGGCATTTCAGCTTCGGCGAGGCGAATTTCTTTGCGGCCCCATTCTGCCAGACTGATGTCCTTTACCTTATAGGGTAAGGTGAAGTCAATGTTTTTTGATGAGATTGTTGACATATTGTATTTATTTCGGTGCCAAAGCTACAATTTAGGGCTGTAACGGCCAAGTAGACAAACCTGATGTTCCCCGATATTACACTGGGCTGGCATTTGCAACCGGTTTAGGTCTTATTATTTAGTGAGAAGGCTGAATAATACGGGATAAACGATGATTTGTACCTTTAACAGCCTGAAGCATTGCCACCAAATGCCATTAATTTTGGGTCAATAATTTAATAAAAAGGTAGCCCATGTATACTTATGATACCGTATCGGAGGCGCTCAATGGCCTGCGCCAGCGGGGATATTCAGTTGATTTCAACCGGGATTACGATTGTATCATCTGCAGTGAGCGGCAATTGAGCCTTCAACCCAATGAGTTTACTATCACGGAGGTATACCGGTTTGAAGGGCCTTCGGACCCGGCCGATGAAGCGGTGGTCTATGCAATCGAATCCAGTAGCGGAGAGAAGGGCACCCTGGTAGATGGTTTTGGACCCAGCTCCGAATCAGCCAGCGACGCCATGGTTCAAAAGCTGGCTGTTCGGCGATAGGATCTAGTGTTTGGCGATATCGGCCACCGTTTTCTTATCGAGGAGCTTGAGGGTGGCATCACGTACCTGGATCATGGTATCGTGCAGTCCACATTGCTTTTCATCGCAATTCTTACAACGCTCGTAGAAATAAAGACTTACACAGGGCAACATGGCTATTGGCCCGTCTATCAGGCGCATAATCTTGGCCATGCTCACTTCTTTGGGCGCTACTTTGAAAAAATAACCGCCTCCTTTTCCCTTTTTACTTTCCAGGATACCTGCTTTTTTCAGTTCGAGCAGGATATTCTCCAGAAACTTCAGGGGGATCTTCTTCTTTTTGGCGATCTCGGCGATGAGTACCGGCTGATTGTCCTTTTTTTCAGCCATGTACATCAGGGCTTTGAAAGCATATTGGGCCTTTTTAGACAGCATGTGATGTATTGATTTGGCGGCGAGAAGTTATAATTTTTTTTTGATTGGTCATCAGCCTACACCAGCTTGTGCACATAGGCATATTTGATAAGCCCGATGACGTTATTGGTGTTGGTTTTTCTAAGGATGTTTTTCCGGTGTGTTTCTACCGTACGTTCACTAATACTTAGTTGGTCTGCGATCTGTTTGTTGTTCAATTCCTGTTCAATTAAACGAATCACTTCCAGCTCACGATGGGTCAGGGAGGCACCCTCCATGGGTGATTGCAGCTGCTTTTTCATACTATCAGATTAATTTTCAGATGATAAGGTTTGTGGTTTAACGGGCTGTTTACCGATTTATTTATGTTTAGATGCCGGATGAGGCCTTTAGGTTGCCTGAGCCGTCATAATAACGTGTGGCGGATGATGAACCTCCGGGTATCGATGTGCGGGCAAGCCGGTGATGGCCGGTTGGTTGGGTTGGTAGGGTCGGTTTAAGATAAAGGCGTTGGCAGCCATGACTCGAGTGTCCATGCAGCGCATTTTGGTTATTCCCGAAAAATTACATCAATTGTTCAATAGCAGGAAAAAAAACTGATCATTTTAGTCGACTATGATCAGATCCCCAGTACATCACTCATCGAGAATACACCTTGCTTGCCATGGATGAATTCTGCAGCCAGTACCGCACCCGTTGCAAAACCTGTACGGTTGTGGGCGGTATGCCGGATCTCGATATCGTCTATCGCCGAGGTGTAGGAAATAATGTGCGTGCCGGGCGCGGGATCGATGCGTTCGCTGCGTATCACCAGGTCTTCCCGTTGCTGGCTGGGTTGGTTGACCCATTGCTTTTTGCTATCGCTGTTGTCCAGGATCTGCTCTGCCAGGGTAATGGCGGTGCCGCTCGGTGCATCCTTTTTCTGGGTGTGGTGCACCTCGGTCATGGATACATTGTACTCCTTGTGCGGGGCCATCAATTCGGCCAATCTTTTGTTGATGGCAAAAAAGATGTTGACGCCTACGCTGAAATTGCTGGCATACAACAAGGCGCCTTTGCGGGCCAGGCTGTAATTCTTGGCTTCTTCGTAGCGCGACAACCAACCAGTTGATCCGCATACTACGGGCACACCGGCATCTACGCAGCGTAGTACATTTTCATAGGCACTTTCGGGACCGGTGAATTCAATCGCAACATCCGCCTTGCGGATATTATTGATGGTATTGTCTTCCAGGTTTTCGATTCCCACCTTCAACACGATCTCGTGACCCCGTTGTACAGCGATCTCTTCGATGGCTTTACCCATTTTCCCGTATCCGATAAGGGCTATTTTCATGTACAGTATGCCTTTTTTTAGCGCAGCGAAGATATATTTTTTGGTCGATTATTACCGATGGAGAGTACTAAACTTAAACCGGCTGCATTACCGGGTAGTAATGCAGGCTTGATGGAGAGCGACAGGTCATCGCTGACATCAAAGTCTTTGAGGTGGGCATCTACCGTGGCGTCTACCACATTGAGTCCCCAGAATACCAGGCCAAAAAGTATGGCATAGTCACGGTTCTTGCGAAAATCGTTGCGGTAATTGATGAGCGAAGAGGTTTGTCCGGCCTTTACCAGGGGGAGTAGCTGAGGATCGACCTTGTTGAGTGTGTTGGGAGGAAAGGTCATGACGCTAGTATTCGTAATCGGATCCTGTTTGCTAACTCCCAGATCCGATACTTTCACCGCATAGCTCGTACGTCTGTACCATTCCTGATTGTAATACACGAGGTATGCCGGTATGCCCACAGCGGCCCAGACGATCGGCACTTTCCAGTACTTTTTATTGTACACCTGACCCCAGCCTGGTATGAGCGCCGAGCGAAGGGCGGCTTTACGGGGGCTGTGTTTTTTGATCGTATCTACCTTTTTGGCGGAATCAATGGGCGTTATTTCCTTCACCTTGCCACTGCGCTCGTCGACGAGGAGCGTGGGGCGGGGGGGGACGGTATCCTGTTTCTGTTGTGCCGAAGCCAACAGCGGACCAAACAGTACGATGATTGCGAGGATTACTCTGAACATGCAAAAGAAACTTAGTTGGCATTCACACCAATCGCGTCCAGTATTTTGTTGAGATCCTGGATGGAGTAATACTCAATGGAAATACTACCGTGTCCTGTTTTGTTGTGGTTGAGTTTTACTTTGGTGCTGAAATGCGATGCTAAATTATCTTCTATTTTCTTGTAGGTAGGGGGGAGGGAGCTTTTTACGCTATTTTTAACAGCGGCCCCTGTCTTATAAAGTCTGCGTACCAGGTCTTCCGTTTGTCTTACGGAAAGTCCCTTACTCTTGATCTCGTTGAAGATGAAGAGTTGCTTGTCGACGGTATCCACGTTGATGATAGCGCGCGCGTGGCCCATGCTGATCACGCCGGTGCGTACAGCTACCTGGATATCGGGTGGCAATTTGAGTAGGCGGATATAGTTGGCTACGGTACTTCTTTCCTTGCCCATGCGCTCTGCTACCTGCTCCTGGGTTTGGCTCAGCTCTTCCATCATACGTTTGTAGCTGAGGGCGATCTCCATGGCGTTGAGGTCTTCGCGTTGCAGGTTTTCCAGCAGGGCGAGTTCCAGCAATTGCTGGTCATTGGCCTGGCGGATATAAGCGGGTACATCGACGAGGCCTGCCAGTTTGGAAGCTCTCCACCGGCGTTCTCCCGATATGAGTCTGTATTTATTGTTGGGCAGGGTAGCCACGGTAATCGGCTGCACCAGGTCGTGCAGCTTGATGGAGGCCGCCAGTTCATTCAGGGCTGTTTCATCGAAGTCGCGACGTGGCTGCTTGGGATTGGGTTCAATACTTTCCACGGGGATCCGCTGCATCGTAGTTACCTGCTCCACCACCTGGGTTTTGAGGCTACTGCCGGCCGTATTCTTCAGATCCGAATCAATGCTCTGCAAAAGAGACCTGATCCCTTTTCCCAATAACTCCTTGTTACCCTTTTCTTTTGACATCTTTTATTTTTTATACGCCCAGCCTTGTTGATCACCGGCTGGTGAGGCTACCGGCGTGGCCGGTATTATTTGCTGCTATTCAAGTATTCTTTCTTCCTGTTTGATCTTCGTCATATCATTCTTCTGCAGGATCTCTTTGGCCAGGTTGAGGTAGTTCATGGCTCCCTTACTTTGACCATCGTACAGGATGACGGGTTTACCCACGCTGGGCGCTTCGCTGATCCGGCTATTGCGGTGGATGATGGTATTGAATACCATTTCGTCAAAGTGTTTACGTACTTCATTGACCACCTGGTTGCAAAGGCGCAGACGGCCATCGTACATGGTCATCAGAATTCCTTCGATCACCAGCTCGGGGTTCAGTCTGCTTTGCACGATCTTGATCGTGTTGAGCAATTTACCTAGACCTTCCAGGGCGAAGAACTCGGTTTGTACGGGAACGATCACGGAGTCGGAGGCTGTTAACGCATTGACGGTGATAAGACCCAGCGACGGAGAACAGTCGATGATCACAAAATCATAATCGTTCTTCACCGGCTCGAGAATGCCTTTCAATACACTTTCCCGGTTGGGATAATTGATCATCTCAATTTCCGCACCAACCAGATCGATGTGGGAGGGGATCACATCGAGGTTCGGGATCTCCGATTTCAGGATCACATCTTTGGCCTGCGTACCGTTGACCATGCAATCATACAGGCTTTGCTGTATGTTGTGCAGGTCGAATCCTACACCGGTTGTGCTGTTGGCCTGCGGATCGGCATCTACCAGCAGGGTCCTGAATTCGAGGACGGCCAGACTGGCAGCTACATTGATCGCTGAAGTGGTTTTTCCTACACCGCCTTTTTGATTGGCTACTCCAATTACTCGCGCCATTGTTTGTATAAGGTTGTTATTTTTTACGTCTATCGTGAATCTTTTACCGGCCCTGCTGCGTCATTGATGAACATAGCTTTTTCGATCGGAGCGCCATAATACTCAATAATTCTTAAATCAGCCTGACTGATTTATTGTGTGATTGATGAAGTATTACACATCGATCGTATCGCCGATCTTTACCAGTTGCAATTGCGCACCGGTTGCTGCAAAAGTTTGAATGGCTTGCTGGTGGTCTATTTTTATATAACCAAAGGTGTCGTAATGCACTCCCACCACCCTGGTGCATTGAACCATCCGGGCGCATTCAGCAGCATCGGCAGCATCCATAGTAAAGTTGTCCCCAATCGGTAAAACGGCAAAATTTAGTTTTGCCCAGCGGGGTATCAGTTGCATGTCGGTGGTGAGTGCTGTATCGCCACTATAGTAGAAGTTTCCTTCATCTGTATAGATAATGAATCCCATTGGATTACCTCCATAACTGCCATCGGGCAGGCCCGATGAATGCTGTGCCACGACACATTTTACGGTGAAGTCGCCAAAGTTCCATTTACCGCCTGTATTCATCTGGTGTACGTTGGAAACTCCCTGTTTGGTCAGCCATTCTCCCACCTCCCAGGTAGCAATTACCTTGGCGCCGTTACGGGTAGCGATCCGTACGCAGTCGGCGATATGATCGGCATGTCCGTGCGAAACCAGGATATAGTCGGCGGCCACCTGATCGACATCTACAATATTATTAGCCAATTCGTTATAGGTAATAAAAGGATCGAACAACAGTTTCTTACCTTTGACGATCACCGAAAAACAGGAATGGCCGTAATAGGTTAATTTCATAAAAAGTTTTACAGGACGGCAAAAGTACGGCTTCGCTATAAAAAAGTAGCAACCAAATACCGTCCAGGCGATTAATGCTTTAACATGAGCGAGTTTTACACGTTTATTTCCGGTACCAACCGCGTAGGCAGCAATACCATTAAAGTGGCGCAGCACTATCAGCACCTGCTGGAGACACAAGGCCTGGCAACCCGACTGGTGTCGCTGGAGGGGTTGAAATCGGTGGAGAGGACACCCGAATACACGCAACTGGAGCAGGATATCCTGATCCCCGGCCGCAAATTTATCTTTGTATCACCCGAATACAACGGTAGTATTCCGGGCGTACTGAAGGTGATGCTCGATATCTCCGATTATAAAAAGGCCTGGTGGGGCAAAAAAGCTTTGCTGACCGGCGTTGCCCTGGGGCGTTCGGGCAATCAACGCGGTATGGATCACCTGACCAGTATACTACATTATCTTAAAGTGATCGTCCATCCCAACAAATTGCCCATCTCCTCTGTAGATAAACTGCTGAATGGCGCCGGTGCTATCCATGACCAGGCAACGCTCGACGCCATCCGCCACCAGGTAGACGAATTCATTTCTTTTTAAGCCTGTTACAATATCCTCGTCTTTCGTACGTCTACCCCGGTAATCTTTCATGCAAATCAGGCCCATCGGCAATGGCCGTGGCTGTTAAAGGTATTTGCATGCTTTTAAAAGTTAAACTCTCTTTCAATGCGTAATGCTGGTTTTACCTGGTTTTTGTTGGGACTCATGATCCTGCTGGATATTTATGTTTTCCAGGCCGTTAAAATGATCGCTCCGGCGTCGCCGAGAGGCCGCCTGATCGTAACAGCGGTATACTGGCTACTGTCGGTGGCATCTATCGCCATGATCGTGGCCTTACCTTATAGTAATTCCGCCACCTGGCCCAAATGGATCAGGAGCTATGTCTTTGCCATCGTGATCGGTTTATTCGTCAGCAAACTGCTGGCTTCGCTGTTTATCGCGATCGACGATATCCGGCGGGCTGGTACCTGGGCCATTGCCAAGGTGAGTGGCCGGGCTGCTGCGGCGCCGGCCGAAGGGGGCATTTCCAGGTCTGTTTTCCTCAGCTGGATCAGTCTGGCCGTGGGTGGCGGATTGTTTGGCACCCTGCTGTACGGGTTCAACAATAAGTATAAATATCATGTCAATAAGCTGCGGCTCAGCTTTGCCAACCTGCCTGCTGCCTTCAAGGGACTGAAGATCGTGCACATCTCTGATATCCACTCAGGCAGCTTCACCGACCGTACTGCGGTGGAAAAAGGCATCAAAAAGATCATGGAACAAAAGCCTGACCTGATCCTGTTTACCGGTGACCTCGTCAACGACCGGGCCACGGAAATGGATGACTACAAGGAGGTGTTTGCCCAACTGAAAGCCCCGTTGGGTGTTTACTCTACCCTTGGCAACCATGATTACGGTGATTATGTTCATTGGGAAAGTGCGGAGGCGAAGTCGGCCAACCTGGAAAGCCTCAAAGCCGTGCACGGAGCAATGGGTTGGAGGCTGCTGATGAATGAGCACGTGGCTTTGGAAAAGGACGGACAGCATATCGCCCTGCTGGGTATCGAAAACTGGGGTGCCAAAGGTAATTTTCCCAAGTATGGTAAAATGGAAGAAGCACATGCGGGCTCCGGGCAATACCCTTTCAAAATATTAATGAGCCATGATCCCAGCCATTGGGAAGCGGAGGTGCTGGATAAATATAAAGATGTAGACCTGATGCTGGCAGGCCATACCCATGGTATGCAGTTTGGCCTCGAGGTGCCCGGTTTCAAATGGAGCCCTGTACAATATATGTATAAGCAATGGGCTGGTTTGTATGAGATGGATAAGCAGCGATTGTATGTAAACCGTGGTTTTGGCTTTATTGGATACCCGGGCCGGGTAGGTATTTTACCGGAGATCACGGTGCTGGAATTGGCGTAACGCAGCATAAATAACTGGCCCATGGCCAACAACACACAAGGCGGTTTACCAGGGGTAAACCGCCTCTTCACCTTCATCACGAAAAAAGTAAAAGCTACTAATGCCAGAGCCGAAACCAGTTAACATTAACCATTGTACCAATCCTTCAAATAAGTTTCGCTCACGAATCACTACTGTTTGAACTGCATACTGTGTTTGGTTGGGTCACTGCATACTGAACAATTAACCTTTGGTACAGAAGAAGCACAGGAATCTTCAATGAGGTACGGGGATTAAAAACGAGCACCCAGGATTAGCAATAATTTCAATTCGGCACATTGAACTCCACAAAAAAAGAATAAGGGTAAAACGGACTGATCAATTATCTCATGTGACTTTAAAATCTTTCTCATGTGACCCGCGTCATTTATTGCTACGCCAGGTGTAGGGGTCGGGTCTTTCAGTCGGGCGAAATATGATTGGGAGCGTCTGGTAAAGTTTAGGGCTTAGGGGCGTAGGTTAAAAAATCTTTCCCTATTTGTTAACCTCTCGTTGTAATTACATTACAAATATACACCCGTGATCAGGGGGCCTGTGGCTGCAATCGGTGAGCCAGCCGTATTTGTAGCCAGAAACCTGGGAATGGCCGGTGAATGCGTTCACGGGACACAGTATCAGATACAGAAAAACCTGCTCCACAGAGCAAGTTTTTCTGTATTACATTGATTATTAGTGTTATAATGTGTACTGGGTGATCAGGCGGTTGATTTCCATGAGTAATAGCTGACGGTCTTTGTCCAGCTGCTGGAATGCCACCGACAGGTTATTGGAGCCGGCCCGACTGGTGGCCAGCTTCTCCAGGTTTTCCAGTTGGCGGAAGAATCGGGTATCCCTGCCAAACACAGACACGGTAGACTGTATATGGTGGGCCAGGCTGGCTACCTGCTTTTTGTCTTCCTGCTCGATCGCTTCCCTCAGTTTGTCCATTTCGCTGGGAAACTGATTAAGGAATTGCCGTATAATATTATTGAGGAATGCACTGTTGCCCATTACCAGGTCATAGACAAAATCGATATTGATATTACTCATACTGGCTTTCAGGTTTTCAAACGCATGTTTCTGACGGGCCAGGTATTTCTTCATCAGGTTGAGCAGTTCCTTTTCCTGTATCGGCTTGGAGATATAATCGTTCATGCCATGGCTCAGGCATTTTTCCCGCTCGCCGGCCATGGCGTGGGCCGTCATGGCAATGATGGGAATATTGCTTTTGAGCTCATGCCGTATGGTACGGGCCGTGATATAGCCATCCATGACGGGCATCTGGATATCGAGCAATACGAGATCAAATTTATCCATCTTCAGTTTATCGATGGCCTGCTGCCCGTTTTCGGCAAGCTCATAATGCAGGTTCCAGTGCTGGAAGGTGTGCTTCATCAGCAGTTGATTCATTTGGTTGTCTTCCACGGCCAGGATTTTCACATCCTCGAAGGTTCCATTGAGGGAACTTGCCGCATCGGATGATTCACCGGGCAGGGTATTGTCGTGCATAGGTAGTATTTCGTATGGCAGATCAAATATAAAAGCTGTGCCTTTGCCAGCTTCGCTTTTTACATTGATGGAGCCTTCCTGTAATTCGATCAGGTTGCGGACAATGGAAAGGCCCAGTCCGGTACCGCCATATTTGCGGGTAGTATGGGCTTCACCCTGCTCAAATCTTTCGAAAATGGAATCGAGTTTATCGGTGGGAATGCCGATGCCGGTATCCTGTACAAGGAAGCGGATCCTGATCGTATCGGCCAATTGTTGTACGGGGGCGATCTTTACCTGAATGCCGCCTTCATGTGTAAACTTGATGGCATTGTTGATGAGGTTGACGAGTATCTGCGTGAGCCGCACGGCATCTCCGGTAAGGGTATCCGGAATGGATTCCTGTATCTCGAAATGGAGTGTCAGGTGTTTTTCGCGTACCCTTGGCTGGAACATCGTTTCAAGCGAACTGCACAATCCGCGCAGGCTGAAGGGGCTTTTCTCGATGCGCAGCATACCGGCTTCTATCTTTGAGATGTCGAGGATATCGTTGATGATGGTGAGCAGGCTTTCGCTGGCCGACTGCACGAGGCGCACATATTGCTCCTGCTCGGGTGCCAGGCTTGTTTTCTGCAACAGGTTGGTAAAGCCGATCACGGCGTTGATGGGTGTCCGGATCTCGTGGCTCATATTGGCCAGGAACTGTTCTTTTACGTTGGCAGATTGCTCAGCATCCCGTTTGGCCTCTTTGAGGGCGTCTTCCGTTTTTTCCTGTTCCGACACGTCGAATACGGTTGACCTGTTGGATACATATTCATCCTGCTCATTGTAAATGGCAATCGCATTGAGTGATACGGGGATGAGAAATCCCAGCTTGTTCATCATGTTGAGCCGTAGCTCACGCAGTTCTCCGTTCTTCTTGAATTGCGGAAAGCGGGTTTCCACGATGGCGGCGCTGGCTTCGTCGAGCACATCGGTAAACTTCAATTTACCGATCACCTCCTCCCGCCGGTAACCCAGCCAGTTCAATTCGGTTTGGTTGATGGCCTGGAAATAGCCGTCTTTGTCGAGGGAGTGATAGCCACAGGGGGCGTTGTTGTACAGGTCGTGGATCTCTGCCGATACCTTCTCGAGGTTCTGGCGAAAGCGGAACTCATTGGCATGGGTCTGCTCCAATTGCAGGATCAGGCTCTGCTGGCGGCGTAGCCGGCGGATAATGATATAGCTTAATAAAAAGATGGCAACGATCGAGCCGGAGGTCAGGAAACGGCTGATGGAGAGTACCGAACGCTCTTTAGGGCCAATACCGGTAAGGATCGACTCCAGCCGCAATTGCAGCATGATGCCGGTAGCGATAAAGACGATGAGCAATAGGACGATCAGCCCAATAAAGTAACTGTGCTTAAGCTTCGTTTTCATGTGCAGGTTCCATTTGTGCTTTAGATTCCAACTGTCGGGCTACCGGCAACATGGGGTACTATGTTGCCAGCGAGCATCACGGCCATTCGTATTACAAAAATTTCAACTTCTTCATAAGCTGGCTGCGATAACTGTCGGCTACGGGAATGGGGGTGTTCATGATATTCAGTACCCCATCTTCAATACTGTCGATCTTGTCGAGGGATACTATATAGCTGCGGTGAATGCGCATTAGTTTTGCCGAGCGGATCTTTTCTTCCACCGCCTTGAGCGTGGTATGTACAATATGCCATTTGCCGGGTGTATATATCTTGATGTAGTCACCCATGGCTTCTATCCATAATATTTCATCCAGCCTGATCTTCTTCAGCGCGCCATTGTCGCGAATGAAAATATTATCATCATCGACATTGTTGACTTCCGAATTATCGCGTTGTAACACTTCACGGGCTTTGTCGATGGCCTGTAGCAGCCGGGGCAGTGTAACCGGTTTCAGCAGGTAATCGGCCACATTCAATTCAAATGCTTCCAGTGCATAATCCTTATTGGAGGTGGTGAAAATTATCAGCGGTTTTTTGGGAAGGGAGCGCAACAACTCGATACCACTCATGCCCGGCATTTCAATGTCGAGAAACACGATATCGGGTGAGTGGCGCGTGATCTGCTGATGGGCTTCCATCGCATCGCGGCATTCTCCGATCACTTCTACCAGTCCCGTTTGCGTCACCAGATGGCTGAGCAGCATCCTGGCCATTTCATTGTCATCAACTATGAGGCATCTCATATTTTTCAGAGGAATAGAAAACTTTGGTTAAAATGGTAATGTTGAAATTAAGGTATGAAAAATATAGCAATGGAGCAGCCATCAATTATTTTTTTAATCCATTCCTGATGTCATTATCGCCTGTTTGGATGGTCCAATGCGGGTATGCATCTTGCATTTCATACAGGACAGGTTGGCGAATTAATTTTTATATCTTTCTTCACGATCGATATAATGAATTAACAACCAATTTTGTTTCCTTGGCATATAAGTTGAATTTTCTTCTATGAACTAAACATCAATTGATTTATGAAAAAGAAATCACTGGCTCTGCTATCCTTTGCGCTGGCCCTTTCAACCCTTACGTTCGCACAAGGTTTTCACATTGGTGCCAAAGCAGGCGCCAACATTTTTAAAGTCGACGGTAAATCATTCAAGGAAGAGTATAAGTTTGGCTACAACCTGGGTGCATTTGCGGAGATCAACTTTAATGAAAAATGGGGTATCCAACCCGAGTTGCTGTGGAGTCAAACCAACTACAGAACCGGCGATCAATTTTCCGATCTGTATCCCGGTGGTAAGGAAGATGTGGAAGGTAAACTCAATTACATCAATATTCCTTTGCTGCTGACCTTCCGTCCGGTAAAAATATTGTCGCTGCAGGCGGGACCTCAATTCGGTATCATGACCAGCCAGGACAAAGACCTGCTGGGTGAAACCAAAGAGGCTTTCAAAAGCGGCGACTTCTCCATGTTGGGTGGCGCACAATTGAACCTGGGTGGTTTGCGTGCCGGTGCACGGTATGTGATCGGCCTCTCCAACATCAACGATATCGACAACAAAGACAAATGGAAAAATCAAGGTTGGCAGATCTATCTCGGTTTTGCGATCTTGTAATCCTGTCTACATACAGTAGCAAAAGGTCCTGTTGCCGCCGGCAACAGGACCTTTTGCTTTTCAGGGCTATCTGTTCTTATCGTATAGCCGGCTGGTGGCGGGTTGATGTTTGCGCTCCGCTAGCAGCGCGACGTGTCGTGAGCCACCTGTCGATGGAGAACTTTCCACTGCCATTGATCGCGATCACCAGGGCGATGGCCCAGTACAGGATGTCGAACTCATACCCTTCGCCCGGGTGATTGCCAAACCAGTTCATGAAGAAGCCATTGGCGGCATGGTCCAGCACGAAAGCGCCGGCGATTACGATGCCAGTCAGTGCTGCATTGATACGGCCCGCAAAACCTATGATCAGCAAGAAAGCGCCCAATGATTCGATGAGTATGATCAGTGCGGCCAGCCAGGCTGGTAAGCCCACCGTACCGGTAAAATATGCTATGGTATTGTTCCATCCATAGCCACCAAACCATCCAAATGTTTTTTGTAATCCATGGCCCAGCATCACGGTACCGAGCGCCACACGGAGAATAAGCCAGCTATAACTATCTGTCGTTGCTAATAGATCTTTGCGCATATGGGTATGTTTTTCTTGCTTGAATTGATACCACAAAATTGCACGCGGAAAGGGGGGCTTACCAATACCAGGAGATAAGAAAAACACTTAACATAGGATAAGTTTCCAGGTGATACCGGGTAGGCAGAAACCTGTTCGGAAATGGGTGACCAGGGTAACTGCAGACTGCCTTGGGGACGAAATCGTTTACTGCCGGATGGAAGATTGGCCAATCAGGACCGGTTGAGGCGGTGACGGCGTATACGGCTCAGCGATTCGGGGGTAATACCGAGGTAAGACGCGATGTGCTTTTGGGAAAGGCGTTGTTCAAATTGCGGGTATCGTTCCAGGAATTGCAGGTAGCGTTCCTCCGCCGAAAGCATCATATTGTCGCTGATCCGGCGCTGCATGGCGATATAGGCATTCTGTAGCAAAATACGGTAGAAGCGATCAAATTTGGGTATATCTATGTACAACTGTTCAAGCTGCTCTTTCCCAATTAACAGCAATTCGCAGTCTTCCAGGGCGTCTACATGGTAGATTGCAGGTTGTCCGCTCAAAAAACTATACATATCCCCGGTCCACCAGCCCTCGAAAGCAAAGTTGATGATCCGTTCCTGGCCACTGTCATCGACCTGGTAAATTCGCAGGGAACCCTTATTCACAAAGCATTCCTGCCGAAATACATCACCCGCCTGGACGAGGTATTGGCGCCGCCGCAGGCTCCGGGGCTTCAGGATCGAAGTAAATCGCTCGGTTTCCGCTGGTGTCAGGGTGATAAACCGGGCAATGTTTTTGAGAATAAGATCATACATCGGATAAAGATAGCCTTATGGATACAAACAATCCCGGTCTCGTAGCGGGTGATACAACGGTGCTGCCTCCCCCCGCCTATACACCTGTTAGAGAAAATGAACAGGTGTTACTCTCATTGGGTATAACGGCCGATCACATTGCGGCCCTGCCCCTGATCGTGCAGAATGGTGCAGCTGCCTTCCTGGTGCTGGAAATTCGCAGCGAGGAGGTTTTGCCTCTGTTACAGCCGGTATCGTCCGTTATGCACATGCTGGCGGTGCAATACCAGCTGGCTGGCTATTGTCTCTTTTACCGCCACCAGGGCAGTCGGGACGAGGTGGTAGCCCTGCCTTACACCTTACCGCTGGCAGATGAAATGCCCACGGCAGACCATGCCGAAGTCGCGTTGACGATCGCCACCCCGGCGCTGGCCACTGCCGCGCTGGCCTGTTACCTGTACGATATTGCAATGATCAAGAAAGAGGTGGTACACCTGCACCTGATCGATCAAGCGGCAGGTGCAGAGGATGCCGTATCGGCGCGCCTTCACGTTCAAGACGGTAAGATCCAGGGTGTTTCGCCGATGATGAACCGATAGCACAATCATACTGTTTTCGACTGAAAAATAGGCCTTTGGCCAGTTTTTGATGATAGATACGACAATTTAAGACAGTCGCTGACTGATACCAGTTTGTACCTTTGGATCGTCTGAAGGTCCCGTCCCGGTGGATAACCTGCCTGATTAACCGGACGTTCTGTCCTCCCTTTCCGGTTGGCATCAAACTTGACCTATACACCCTTCACTCCAAAATCTGCGGATTTTAAGACGGGACGTGTTATTTTGTCATAGATAAACTGTAGTATGAGTCGTATGAAAGAACCCTCAATCTTATTTCAGTCGGAAGACGATATGGACTTCATCCCTATAATTCCCCTCAATGAAAATGAAGGCGATAATGGACCAGAGATCCCCATCCCGGATGAGTTGCCTTTGTTGCCGCTTCGAAATACGGTATTGTTTCCCGGGGTGGTATTACCCATCACGGTAGGTCGCGATAAAAGCATTAAAGCCATCAATGATGTCTATAAGGCTGACAAATTGGTAGGTGTAGTTGCTCAAAAAGACAGCAATGTCGAGGATCCAACGATCACCGACCTCGAAGATATTGGTACGGTAGCCCGCATCATCAAGATGATCAAGATGCCCGATGGGGGCACCACGGTGATCATCCAGGGTAAAAAGCGTTTTAAGATCGAAAGCATCCTCTCGGAAGATCCTTATTTCAAAGCCCGGATCTCCCTGCTGGAAGAAGACGATTCGCCCAAACTGGAAGATTTCGAAGCCTATGTGGCCAATATAAAGGATTTGGCCACGCAGATCATCAACCTGTCACCCAATATTCCTTCGGATGCGGCGATCATCCTCAAGAACATCGAAAATCCTTCTTTCCTGATCCATTTCATCTCCAGCAACCTTAACACCGAGTTGGTCGAGAAGCAAAGGTTGTTGGAAATGAACAATATAGAGGCTCGGGCCGACCTGCTGATGCAGCTTTTGCAGCGCGAACTGCAGTTTGCCGAACTGAAGAACAAAGTCACTACCAAAACCAAGACCGAGCTCGACAAGCAGCAACGGGAGTATTTCCTGCAGCAGCAAATGAAGAGCATCAAGGAAGAGCTGGGTGGTGATACCAATGACCGTGAGATCCGCGAAATGAAGAACAAAGCGGAGCACATGAAATGGTCGGAGGCGGCCAAAGAAATGTTCAAGAAGGGCGTAGAAAAGCTGGAGCGCATGCACCCCAGTACACCCGACTACTCGGTCGTCTACAATCACCTCGATCTGATGCTTGACCTGCCCTGGGGCACCTTCACCAAAGATCTTTATGACCTGAAGAAGGCCCGGAAAGTGCTCGACCACGATCATTATGGTATGAACAAGGTGAAGGAACGGATACTCGAATACCTGGCCGTATTGAAACTGAAGGGCGATATGAAGAGCCCCATCCTTTGTTTCATCGGCCCTCCCGGTATTGGCAAAACTTCCCTGGGTCGCAGCATCGCCAATGCCATCTCACGTAAATACGTTCGCATCAGCCTGGGTGGTTTACACGATGAAAGCGAAGTACGTGGCCACCGCAAAACATATATTGGTGCCATGCCTGGCCGTATTATCCAATCTTTGCGCAAGATCAAATCTTCCAACCCGGTGATCATACTGGATGAGATCGACAAGGTGGGATCCGACTTCCGCGGCGATCCGTCTTCGGCCCTGCTGGAAGTGCTCGATCCCGAACAAAACCACACATTTTACGATAACTACCTCGAGCTGGAGTATGACCTCAGCAAAGTGCTGTTCATCGCTACCGCCAATGATATCAACAATATCCAGCCGGCCTTGCGCGACAGACTCGAGATCATCGACCTCAGCGGCTATGCCGTAGAAGAGAAGATCGAGATCGCCAAACGGCACCTGCTGCCCAAACAGAAAGATGCCCATGGCCTGAAGAATATTCCCTTAAAGGTGGGCGACAAAGTATTGGAGAAGATCATACAGGACTATACCCGCGAAAGCGGTGTACGTGAGCTCGATAGGTACCTTGCTTCAGTAATGCGTTATGAAGCAAAGGAATATGCTCTGAAGGATAAGATCAAAAGTACCGTTACCGCAGGCGATATCGAAAAGATACTGGGCAAGCCCCGATTCAGCAATGAAATGTACAAAGTGGCTAATATGCCTGGTGTAGCAGTAGGATTGGCCTGGACCTATGTAGGCGGTGATATACTTTTTGTGGAGACGAGCCTGAGCGATGGAAAAGGGGAGTTGAAGCTGACCGGTAATCTCGGCAATGTGATGAAGGAAAGTGCTACTACTGCGCTGACCTGGCTGCAGTCGAACGCCCGCAAGCTCGATATCGATCCTGCCATCTTCGAAAAGAAGACGATCCACGTGCACGTGCCGGAAGGAGCAACGCCCAAAGATGGCCCCAGTGCAGGCATTACCATGATGTCGGCTATTTGTTCGGCCCTCACAGGTCGTCGTATCAAGTCGTACCTGGCCATGACCGGGGAGATCACCTTACGCGGTCAGGTATTGCCTGTAGGCGGTATCAAGGAAAAGGTATTGGCAGCCAGAAGAGCTGGTTTGAAAGAGATCATCCTTTGTTGGCAAAATGAAAAGGATATCCAGGAAATCGATAGCAGCTTTATCAAAGGCCTTAAGTTCCACTATGTGAAGACCATGCAGCAGGTGTTGGAACTGGCGTTGGTGTAAGGCTGTTTCCCTTTAATGGGATTTTAATGAAATAGCCTTTTCATCCGTGAACAAAAGAAAGCAGACCGCGTTATATTAGCATAGTGGTCATCACGAAGACAATTCAAGATTACTATAAATTTTTCATGTTGGTTGTTTTAAGGGTTAAAGGAATTCCTCCATATCCATGGAGGAATTTTTTTTGCTACCAGCTTGAGAATTATCACTTATTTTCGTCGCATACCACATGCGGAAACTACTGCTAATACCCGTTTTAGTGATGATCCAGTTGTATGGGGTGGCGCAGACCCTGGGTGGTAATACCGTTTACAATTTCCTTCGGCTGCCCAATACCCCGGAACTCACTGCATTAGGCGGCATCAATATCTCCAATCAAACGAACGACATCGGAATGGCCTGGCACAACCCGGCTTTGTTGAGGGCATCGATGCATACGCAAGCCAACTTCGTATTCAATGCTTTCTACGGCGATATCCGTAATTATCATCTCCAAATGGGGTATCGGCATGAAGCCTGGAAGACCGATTTTTCGATGGGGGTCAACTATTTCAACTATGGTTCAATACCCGCTACAGATATGCTGGGTAACCAATACGGTGATATACGTCCTGCCGATTACGTCGTTCAGCTATCCGCCAGCCGCCAATACCTCGAACGCTGGCACTATGGGGCAACTGTAAAATTTATCTATTCCAATTATGGGACCTATCGATCTTCGGGTATGGCCATGGATATCGGTATCAGTTATGCAGATACCGCCAACCTGTTGCAGGCTTCGCTGGTGATCAAAAATATGGGCACGCAACTGAGTGCTTATGCCGGTACTGCGCGTGGTGACCTTCCTTTTGATCTGCAAATGGGTATCTCCAAACGACTGGCTAAGGCGCCCTTGCAATTCTCCCTGACAGCGCACCGCCTGCATCAATTCGATATCCTGTACCGTGATACTGCTTTCAATCAGGAGAATGGGTTTGATCAGAATATCGGCGATAAAAAGTTTACGTTCGACAAGTTATTCCGTCATATAGTCTTGTCTATGCAGTTGTACATCACGGATAAGATCGAGGTGAGTGCAGGGTACAATCACCTGCGCCGCCAGGAACTTAAAGTGGGCAACACAGGCAATGGGATCAATGGATTTTCGTTGGGAGTAGGGGCGTTGTTCAAAAAGCTGCAGATCAGGTATGCCCGCAGCTACTACCAGAATAATACCGCCTATAATCAATTAGGTCTTTCGATGGCCCTGAAAGACCTGAAGACAAAACTGCATTGAGTGAACCTTAACGGGTATAATTGTTTACCCTTAGTCGTGTTTAACCGCTTTCTCAGTCTTTGTGAAATTTAACATACAAATTGCTTTCAATGGGCTGCTTTCCGTTATTTTTAAACACTATGAATAGCTGGGATAATTGCATGCACAGGTGTACCGGGAACAGGAATTGATTGTGCTAATAGGGAAGCACAATTGTGTAAGTATCTCAAAAAAAGAATTGTTGAATGATCACAGTGGTTATTGCCGATGATCACCGCATGGTGCGGGAAGCATGGAAACTGGTACTGAATCGCGACAACCGCTTGTCGGTGTCTGCACTTTGCGAAAACGGATTCAAGGTGGTAGAAGTTTGCCGGGACAATCCTCCCGATGTAGTATTGATGGATATCAATATGGATCCGATGAATGGTATCGAAGCCACGAAAGCCATCCGGGAATTTTCGAACGATATCAAGATCATTGGTATTTCAGTCCATACTGATCTTTCCTATATACATGCCCTGATGAAAGCCGGTGGCAACGGATACGTTACCAAGAACTCTTCCGGTGAAGAAATGATCAATGCCATCCTCGAGGTCATGGAAGGCCGCTCCTATTATTGTAAAGAAATTGCTGAATATCATTTGTAACAAGGTTGTCTTTGCCGACAGCCGATAACAAAAAAGCCTGAAGCAGCTGCCTCAGGCTTTTTTGTTATCGGTCAATGATGTTAAATCGTTGTTGCAGCCATCGTATCATGGTGATGGTGGTGTGCAGCTGCTTCCGCTTTGAAAGCTTCTCTTGGTTTTAACCCCAGCATATCGAACATCGCCATGTCCTCGTCGAAAGTAGGGTTGGGCGTGGTGAGTAGTTTGTCTCCTGCAAAGATCGAGTTGGCCCCTGCCATAAAGCACAGCGCCTGATCGGATACACTCATGCTGGTGCGGCCTGCACTCAACCTTACCATGGCACGCGGCATCAGTATGCGTGCGGTGGCAATCATGCGTACCATATCCCATACGTTTACTTTGTCGTTATGGGCCAGCGGGGTACCTGCTACCGGCACCAGCGCATTCACCGGCACACTCTCCGGATGTTCGGGCATGGTGGCCAGGGTATGCAGCATATGGATCCTGTCTTCGTGGGTTTCTCCCAAGCCTACGATACCGCCGCAGCAAACAGATACACCAGCCTTCCGTACATTGTCGAGTGTTTGCAAACGATCGTCATAGGTGCGGGTGGAGATGATTTCCCCGTAGTATTCTGAAGAGGTGTCGAGGTTGTGGTTGTAGGCATACAGACCGGCATTGGCCAGCTTATGGGCCTGGTCTTCCGTGAGCATGCCTAGTGTACAACATACTTCCATTCCCATCGCGTTGACGCCTTTTACCATGTCCAATACACGATCGAAGTCGCGGTTGTCACGCACTTCCCGCCAGGCGGCGCCCATGCAAAAACGGGTAGATCCTGCCTCCTTGGCCTTTTGGGCATATGCCAGCACTTCCTCTTTTTTCATGAGGGCCTGCACATTGACACCTGTATTGTAGCGTGCCGCCTGCGGACAATAGGCACAGTCTTCGGAACAGCCACCGGTTTTGATGGATAAGAGTGTACATACCTGTACCTCTCCGGTGTCATTGAATTCGCGGTGGATGGTCGCGGCGCGGTAGATCAGCTCCAACAGTGGTGTATCGTAGATGGCTTTTACTTCGCCTTTGGTCCAGGTTGTCTTTATCATGGTTATTTCACTTAACAGTGGCAAAAATGATGTGCCAAATGTATAAAAAATTATGGTGCCTATAAATGTATATCTTTAATGGCAAAAGGCTCGAATGAAGCGTTTCGTCGTGATGACCTTGCTCCTGGTAGTTGTTTTTTCCTTCAATTATATAACCCGAACCAGGTTGCCATTAGCTTACGCGGATCTTGCAGACTATAGTTTGTTGTATACTACAGAAGACGGCCTTTATGTAAAAAAGCTCTGGCTTGAACATGACTCAATTGCCATGCAGGTGAATGGCGTTGCGGATAAGCAAGACTATTCTATAGTGACTTTAGGGGCTCATGGAGAGAGAAGCGAGCCGGTAACCTATCGGGGTACTACTTTACGGTATAAGCCAGAGGCGGGTAAACCACGGGTCATGGTAACGGTAAATAACCAGGACTCTTTCAGGTTACAGCTATCCACCTCCTTCCCCGATACGTCGGAACCAATCGATGCAACAGTCTCACAGGATTTTGAAATAAGCAGTCCTGATATCATGATAGAACCGGCCAGCATCAGGTCCATGGACGACTGGGCTGCATCGGCGTGGTGGAAGACGGAGCGGGTTACTCCGGCTCAGGTGCAGCAGGTGTTAAGAGATTCCATCCATATACAGGGCCAGGACAATTCGGAGCAAAGGATCATCAAGATCGCAGCTTTTATTTTGGCAAGAACCCGTGGCAAAGGCCCAAGGCCTGCCGCCTTTATGACATCTCTGCATCCCTTGGAGCAATTGCGGGAAGTTCAAAACAACCGTTCGGGGCTTTGGTGTGGTAATTATACTGCGATGTTCTCGTCCCTGGCAACGATAGCGGGTATTCCCGTACGTACAGTGGGTACGGGAGGGGAATGGAGTGGAGTAGGGAAAGGCGTGCATATGTTTTGCGAGGCATACATCCGGGAAAAGAAATGCTGGGCTTATGTAGATCTGCTGGCCAACACTATGCTGATTAGTCAGCAGGGGCGGTATCTCAATGTACTCGATGTACACCGGTTGCTGCCTTTTCAATTGCCCGATTCGGCGATCAGCGCCTATACTTATCAAAATGATTCGGTAGTACTAAGACCATTCAACACTTTGCGCGAAATACCAGCCCTTTACTTCACACCCAATACAGTATTTACCTTTTACTATGACCGCTATTTCCGCATGTACCCCGCAAATGGTTGGTCCAGCCGTATTGCCAATTTCTTCAGCATGGCACCCTATTATGCCTTGTACAGCGATAATATGAGCGTCGTTAAGACAAACTACGAGTTTTACATGCGGCTTGTCTCCAATGGGCTGCTGGTAGCGGCTGCATTGATATGGAGTGTTTACCTCCTGTTGTGGTTTAGGAAAGGACGCAGGCGGCAATGATTACCACAATTTTTGAACGTCATGGTAACTAAAAATTGTCGAGTCTTTCTGTAGCGGAATTTTTGCCTTGAAATACTTATTGAATAACAATGGGAAGGTGTTCACCGTACTGATATGATCATACATGGCTGAATATTCTCCGTCCGGGTAGTAGATGGCAAACAGGTTGTTGTATTGATATTGTTTCGGGTCTACCTTTTCCAGTGCCCGATATCCATGATCGCTTACCAGGATGATGACCCTTGGTCTTGCGCCTGTATGCTTGATTTGATGTACCATCTTTTTAATGAGGGTATTGCAATATTTGAGTTGCGATAGGTAATACGCTTTATCACCCTCCGTCCTAAACCAGAGAGAATCGGGCGTACGTTGACCCGTGCTGTCGAAAAAATAGGGGTCATGCGGCAATAGGAAATGAGTATAGACAAATGCAGGTCCCTGTTGCTCAGTGGCTGACGCATGAAGCAGTTGTTCTTCGGCTTTAAAGATCTGTTGAAGGTGCAGCTTGGATAAAGGGAGACGTCTTTCTATAAAGTCAGAAGTGCCCATTCCGAAATTCCACAAAACGTCCTTGGAAAATCTCGCTGGTAACGTCTGAGATAGTAAGGTACTCGTTGGGTTTGCTGTAAAATTGATATCAAGGGCGGCATCATGTAGTGGTAGCGGGAAACAGGAGTTGTTGACTATCGAGTAGCCGTTGCTGATCAATAGCTCGATCACCTTACTTTGGCTGATGCTGCCTGTACCACGGCAAAACTCCTGCAGGTCATTGGTAGAGGGTGGGTGCTGGTGATAGTCCATGTTCAAAATGCTGCCCAGGGAGAATGGGGTGAAATTATAGTTGCTGCTGGAATTCCGCGCATAAAAGAAGCCTTCCTTTCGAAAGAAGGTGTCCATAGAATTGTTGCTGAAGTCCCAGTATTCCTGCAAAGAACGTTGGCCGGCATAGCCGTCAAATACAATGAAATAGACGTCCGGCTTTACACAGGTATCGCAAATGGCGGTTGTTAGCACCGGATCGCTGGTAACCTTGCTAGACAATTGATTGGTTAACCAAAGGTTGTTTTTAATCAGCACACGACCTGCTTCTATCACGTTGAAAATAACCAGTAATAAATTGAGGTACAGGAATGCAACTGGAAATGAGTTCTTTTTTGATCTTTTTAAGATCATGAAAATGATCAAAGCACAAAGAGCCTGGAAAGGAAGTATAAATTTGAAATGGGCTAAAAAAGGCAGCACCTTCTTGCAACTGGCCAGTATACTGCCAAAGAAGAGGTACACAATCGATAAATAAAGCAGCAGCAAAGCATACCGGCTATAGCGGGGCCGGGCAATAAAAATTACCAGTATTACAACATGAATGCCCAGGATCAGCAGGCTGGCGGAATTGTAAAAATCGTCCGCCCGTAGTAACGGAAAGTAAAGATTGAGGGTATTTAGCACGTAGAAGATGGGCAGCAATACGATAAAGAGCGGATGCCTGCTAAATAAATTCTTCATGGTAGCAACAATGGTTGGGTATTGTTCAGTTCTTTCTCCTCATCAGGTACAGCAAACGATGGGTGCCGGGCACAGGTTCTACGGCTGTGATCGTGAAATGACGGGAAAATGTATCCTCGAATACGGGCCTGGTGTATTGCTGAAACACATCCTGGCGGCTGGCCAGCATTTGCTGTACCTTTTCATCTTCCCGCGGTACGAATTCTATGATCAATACGGGTGCAATATCGCGGAACCAATCGGCCAGTAAATCCAGCGGAATATTCTTACCGATCACCAGGTGGTGTACCAGGGCGAGGGCCAGTACCAGGTCGGTTTGCAGCCTGCTGAAGAAAGCAGCTCTTTCCCGGTTATGAAAACCAATGGCCGGTGAAGGATTCGCCACGTCGAGGATCAGGGGCAGCAGGTTGGTGATATTCTTTTTGCGCACTTCCCGGTAAAGCCGGCTGATACACTGTCCATCCACATCAGACGCAATGACGGGAATGCCCTGCGCTGCCAGTAGCTTGGAAAAGTAGCCATCGTTGGCACCAAGGTCAAGGGCATTGCGGACTGACAGCTGCCCGATGAACCGGTTGAAGATGATCTCCTTGGCCTGCAGGTATTCCTGGCTAAGGATGCTGTCATCATAATAGTTGTTCCAGGTCGTTTTATAGGTTCGTTCGCCCGGAAATCTTTGCAGGATACTCTCGAGATGGCTCAGCAGGTCGAGTAGTTTCTTCTTTTGAAATTGTACGGTATGGGTGGCCGGCTTACGCGCACCCCGCTGTACGGTATTCTGCAGGTATACATGCAGCCATACACCGAGATTGAGGTTGCTCTTCCAGGGCAACAGGCGGGCTGTTACATCCACCGGTACCCCTTCGATATAAACGCTCAGTATTTTTTGAACATCTTTTTTCAGGTAATGCTCCAGGTACAGGGGAAACAAGAAGCATTGGCAGAATTGCCGGTAGGCCACCCAGGGTTCGCTGGGGACATAGGGCTCGAAAGAAAGGGTATCTATGAAAACAGGTCTGCCGGCGACGAACTGAATGTTGAACGGTGTAGCGTCTTTCAGGATCATACCATGGTCCAGGGCCGTACGCATGATCTGCAGGGTCAGCAGTGCTGCATCCCGCAGTTGCTCAAAGCTCCATTCGTACGGATAAGAAATGAAGGGTACCACTTCCGGCAATAAGGTCTTGTAATGATCGGCGGTTACCGGGTGAGGTGCTGCTACTTCCCTATGGCCGATCAACTGTTTTTTGCCTGTCAGCTTTTGGTAGAGTCCGGAGCTCATGAGCTGATCGTAAGCGGCTGCGTAAGACTGGTTGACCTGTCGGTACAGGTTTCCCTCCGCTTCATAGATAAAGCCGGAGGGGTCTTTAAAGGATGCCGGATGCTGCTGGTAGTTAGTCATTTACTGGGTCGTTCCCGGTCGTGTCTTCTTTTTTGGGCCTGAAAAAGAAGGCCTTTATCCGCCAGAATATGTTCCTGAAGTAGAACATCGCGCCCAGCACGGCAGCAATAATGGCCTGTACCAGGTAGCTTCCGCTACCTGGATCGACATACAGAAAAAGTTGGTTCACTGTCATAGGTAGCTCAGATTCGTTTTGGGCGTTAACGTCAGCAACGTCTCATACATCAGTTGGATCGTTTGCTCGATATCGCTTTTGTGCAGCATTTCAACGGTAGTGTGCATGTAACGCAGCGGAATGGAAATGAGTACAGAAGGACAACCGTCATTCGCATAAGCAAATGAATCGGTATCGGTACCCGTACTACGCGAAACCGTTCTCAACTGCACTGGTATCTTTTTCTTTTCTGCCACGTCCTGTACCAGGTTGAGCAGTTTATTGTGTACCGCCGGACCATAGGCGAGTGACGGACCTTTACCGCAGGCTACATCGCCTTCGATCATCTTATTGACCATCGGGGTATAGGTGTCGTGGGTAACGTCAGTGATGATGGCAATATCGGGTTTGATGCGACGGGCGATCATCTCAGCGCCGCGCAGTCCGATCTCTTCCTGCACCGCATTCACTACATACAAGCCATAAGGCAGTGTTTTCTTGTTCTCTTTCAGCAGGCGCGCTACTTCAGCAATCATGAAACCACCAATGCGGTTGTCGAAGGCGCGGGCGATATAATAGTCGTGGGCCAGTTCGTCGAAGCCATCCTGGTAGGTAACGACCGAGCCAATATGAATACCCAGGTCTTCTACTTCTTTACGGGTGCGGGCACCGGTATCGAGAAACAGGTTGTCGACCTTGGGTTGTGGGTCTTTTACATCGGGATTGCCGAGGCGGGTATGGATAGCGGGCCATCCAAATACGCCTTTTACCATGCCTTTTTTGCCATGGATGAATACCCGTTGTCCGGGAGCGATCTGGTGATCGACGCCACCATTGCGCTTCAGGTACAACAGACCTTCTGCCGTAATATAATTGACAAACCAGCTGATCTCGTCTGCATGTGCCTCGATCACTACTTTGAAGGGCGCTTTGGGATTGATCACACCTACTGCGGTACCATAAGGATCAACAAAGGTGGTGTCTACATATTGTTTGAGGTATTCCAGCCATATTTTCTGACCACTGTACTCAAAACCCACGGGGGAGGGGTTGTTGTGGTAGTTCTTCAGGAATTGCATGGATGTTTTCGTAATCACCGATTTGGACCCGGAGGTCTCCTTTTTAGCCATAGAATATCTTTAGTAAGCTCAAATGTAATTAAATCTGCATTAAATAGACACATTGGTCCTTTTCGTGGCAGTATAGCTCCCGAAGCGGGCAGCGATACTGGTGAACGGGCCATTGGACAATAAAGTATGTAAAGCAGGAAGTATACCGGAAGGATCAGCGAATGATGACTACCTGTTCCGAGATCACCGTATCGCTGACGTTACCTGCACGGTCATGCAGGGCAAACCGGAAGCGGATCGAGTCGGGATAAAACCGGACGCTGTCAATCTTTTGGGGTGCTTCCGCATCTACGAGGTATCCATGGTATTTCAGGGTCAGCAATATTTCTCCGTTTGCCTTGGAAGGAAAAGGAGGGATCATTTCGAAGAATTCGTCATTGGTGCGCTTATTGCCAAACTGCCCGTCGACCTTATTCAGGCGGTCACGCTTGATGTACAGGGTATCATCGACGTCGCCTTCTTTGTCGGCAAATTCCAGGGTAATGCTCAGGGGCTGTCCATCCTGCACTTCCATCGGGCTGATGGATTTAATTTTGATGGAGGGTTTCGTCTCCGGTTTATCTTTGCCACAGGACAGTGCCAACAATATGGCCGCACAAAAGGTTATATATCGCATATTTTTTAACATTGTGTACAAATTTAACTGCTCCCGGAGTATCGTTTTTTTATGATTTGTGAACATGAAGATAAAGTTTTTTCAACGGACGAAGCCAATTTCGAACAACGGGCCGTCGAGCTGTTTCATTTTCAATACCAACACAATCCCGTTTATAATCAATACGTAAACAGCCTGCCGATCGTTGGGGCCGCTGTGCGTCGCCTGGCCGATATCCCTTTTCTGCCCATCCAGTGTTTCAAGACCCACACGATCAAGACCACCGAATTTGAGGCCGAAGCTGTTTTTGAGAGCAGCGGTACCACCGGGTCCGTCAACAGCCGCCATTATGTAAAAGACCTGGGCCTGTATAAGCAGAGCTTCGGGAAGGCTTTCGAACGCTTTTACGGAGCTGTAGAAGACTGGTGTGTGATCGGCCTGCTCCCTTCTTACCTCGAACGGCAGCATTCATCCCTGGTGGTGATGGTCGACGAGCTTATCCGCCAGAGCCGGCACGAAGCCAGCGGTTTTTACCTCTACGAGCACGAAAAGCTGGCGGTAGTACTGCAGCAGCTGGAGGCCCGTGGCCAAAAGACCCTTCTGATCGGCGTCACCTTTGCCTTGCTCGATTTCGCAGAAAAATACCCCCTTGCCCTGCGCCATACCGTGGTGATGGAAACCGGCGGCATGAAAGGCCGTCGTGAAGAGATCACCCGCCAACAGGTACACGATATCCTGAAAGCCGCCTTTCATTTGCCCGCGATCCATGCCGAATATGGGATGACGGAGTTGCTGTCGCAGGCATATGCTGCCGGGGCAGGCATTTTGCAGTGCCCACCCTGGATGAAAGTGCTGGTGCGGGAAGAAGATGACCCCTTTGCCATTCACCACGCCGGCAGCGGCGTACTCAATGTGATCGATCTGGCCAATATGTACTCCTGTTCCTTTATTGCTACCGAAGATGTAGGACGAGTGTATCCCGACGGTAGTTTTGAGGTACAGGGCCGGATGGACAACAGCGATATCCGCGGATGCAGCCTCATGGTGGTCGGACTGTAGTGCAACGTTTTGCCTTCATCAATCATCAATAACCAAATTGTAATCGCTATGAAGCAAACCATGTTGGCCGTCATCGCAATGGCCTTTGTATTTGTGCAATGTGGGGTAAACAAAAAACAACCAGCGCAGTCCTGCGTACAGGGCAAGATCCTCCGCATCAGCTGTGCCAGCTATGTCGTACAGGCATTGAATGTAGATACGCTGGGTGAAAATGGCTGGAAGAACCAGCTGGACTCAGCGGCCCAGTCATTTGACCATGTATTTGATGTCACGAACAAATGTAAATTGCCGGCCGACCTGAAAGCAGGCGACACCATCTATTTTACCGTGCATCCCACACAACCTTCCGACTGTGTCAGCTGCATGATGTTCGACGCGCCGCCTGCTGTGAAATATGATCTTCAAAATGTGTCGAAAGAACCCTGTAAATAATTACCGGTAGGGAATATCAAACAAGCCTGAACAAGGTACGGTACATTGGCGGGTATGGCTCTCAAAAGCCAGTTCCATCATCCGCACGGTATTGTAACCATGTTCAGGTTTTTCTTTGAGGGGCGCTCCGTTGCGGATGGTCTGATACAGGTTTTCGTAATAGCCGCCATAATGACCTGCTTTGGAAACGACCTTTTCCTTGATGATCTTACCGTCGATCTCTGTATGCAATAGTCCAAAGATGCTTTCGTCTTCCCGGCCCCAATTATCGCCACCCGGTAATTCGCCCGCCCGCAACCGCGCTTCCTGCGGATCTTCGCCATACTTAATGAAGGAACCGGCTGTACCATGGATCATATACCGGGGACCGGGTTCCCGCACCAGCATACTGGCATGCAGGATCACTTTGGTAAAGCCATAGTCGAGCCGCAGGTCAAAGTAGTCGTCGACCTTTGCATGCGGCCGCTGGCGGCGTATATCGGCGGTGATGGAGGTGGGCAGGCCAAACAGGTACAGTACCTGGTCGATGAGGTGGGCACCCAGATCGTACAGAATGCCGCTGCCCGGCAAATCATGTTCGCGCCAGGCATTGGGGCGCGCTTCGGCCCGGTAACGATCGTAGTGACCTTCAAATTCATGTATGGTGCCGAGCAATTGCTGGTCGAGCAGGTCGCGGATCGTGAAGAAATCACTCACATACCGGCGGTTTTGGTATACGCTCAGTACCTGTTTGCTCACAGCCGCCAGCTCTACCAACTGCCTGGCTTCCGCCACGGTGGTCGTAAAAGGTTTTTCTACCACCACATGTTTACCGGCCTCCAGGGCTGCTATTGAATAGGGAAAATGCGTCTCGTTGGGCGACGTGATCACGATCAGGTCGGTGGAAGGATCGGCTACCAATTCTTCAAAGGTGCGCACCACCTTTACCGACGGATATTGTTGTTGAGATAGGTTTTTGGTTCTTTCCAGTACGGCCACCAGTTCGTACTCCGGCATGGTGGCGAAAAACGGCGCGTGAAAAACGGTTGCAGAAATGCCATAGCCTGCTAAGCCTACGCGGATGGGATTTGCCATGCTGTAATTTTTGGCAAGATAGCCAATTTGCTTTTGGCGTGCTACCTACACCACCAGGTCGAGCAGCAATACGCCGATCAGCCCCATGATGCCAACGATGGTTTCCATCACCGACCAGCTACGCAGCGTATCCCGAATACTGAGGTTGAAATATTCCTTGTACATCCAGAAGCCACTGTCATTGACATGCGACAGCATCAGGCTGCCGGCGCCGATCGACAATACCATCAGGTTGGGGTCTACATTGAGTTGGGGCATTACCGGGGCGATGATACCGGCCGTGGTCAATCCGGCTACGGTAGCAGAACCGATGCATACGCGGATGATGGCGGCTATCAGCCAGCCCAGTACCAGCGGATGGATAGCCCAGCCCTTGAGTAGCCCAGCAATTTCGCCGCTGACACCGCTGTCAACGAATACCTGCTTCAAAATACCGGCTCCCGCCACGATGAGAACAATGAGGGCTACGTCTTTTACCGCTTCACCAAAAACATCCATCACCGCTTTCATGCTTTTACCCTGGGCAATACCGAGGGTAAAAATGGATGCCAGCAGGGCCAGCAGCATTACGATATTGGCATCGCCGAAAAATGCCAGCAGGGTATTGTTCGTTTCGTTGGTACTGACGAGGTAGGGTAGTACCGTGGTCAGGGCCAGCAGGATGACGGGCAACAGGGAGGTAATAAAACTATTGAAGGTGCCGGGCAGTTGCTTCTCGGGGATCGATTTGGGCCGGAAGGTTTGCAGCGGTTGGGAAGGGATTTTTTTGAGGGTGCTGGCGAATACAGGGCCTGCCACAATGATCGCTGGGATGGCCACCACCAGGCCGTACAGCAACGTCAATCCCAGGCTGGCATGAAACTGACCGGCCAGCGCAGTAGGCGAGGGGTGGGGAGGCAGAAAGCCATGCGTTACCGACAGTGCGGCCAGCATCGGCAGGCCGATATACACCGCCGGCAATTTAAATTGATACACGACCGAGAAGATCAGGGGCACCATCAGCACAAAACCTACATTGTAGAACAAGGGAATGCCGGCTACAAAGCCCGTGATCATCAGCGCCCACTGAATATATTTTTCGCCAAAGGCCTTCATCAGTACGGACGTGATCTTTTGCGCCGCGCCACTTTCCACCACCAGTTTGCCCAGCATGGCGCCCAGCATAATGATGATCGTCAGCGAACCAAGGGTATCGCCAATCCCTTTCTGGATCGACTGGTTGATCTTGTTGACGGGAATGCCCAGCCACCAGGCTGCCAGGATCGACACGATCAGGAAAGCGAGAAATGGATTGCACTTGCCCCAGGTGATGAGCAGTATCAGCAACAGAATGCACAGCAAAACAGTCAGGATATGCTGATAGGGCTGCAAGGTCGTTATTTGTAGTTGGAGCATGACACGTACTTTAGGCGATGTTACTTGCTGACTAATTTAGTCAATTATTGGTATCGCTACCCTGGTAAATGAATTGCTATCAGTAACTTGCTACAAGGATATGGATTCGTTGACACATATCGTACTGGGGGCCTGCATCGGTGAAGCGATCGCGGGCAGGCAACTTGGTAAAAAGGCGATGTTCTGGGGAATATTGACACAGAGCTTGCCCGATATCGACTTCATCGCCTCTTTCTGGATGACACCCGCCGATGAGCTGTTGGCGCATCGCGGATTTACCCACTCGTTTTTATTTGTGGCCATGGTAGCGCCGCTGCTGGCGCTTGCCGCCGACCGATGGCACCGGCCACACAATTACAGCTGGCGGAAGTGGACGGTCTTTTTTACCATCGAAATGCTGGTGCATGTATTGCTCGACGGTTGCAATGCGTATGGAACAGGCTGGTTTGAGCCCTTCTCGCACTACCGTGTTTCGTTTCACCTGTTGTTCGTGGCCGATCCCTTGTTTTCCATCTGGCCTGGTATCGCTTTCGCGGTATTGCTGTTTTCCCGTACTACATATACCGCGCGCCTTAAATGGGCCCTGGCTGGGGTAGCCGTCAGCCTGCTGTATATCTTCATCAGTGTCTACAATAAAAGCGCCGTCGACCAATCTGTTCGGGAGATCGCCCGGCAGCAGGGTATCCGGTACAACCGATTGCTGAGCACGCCAACCCCGCTCAACAACATGCTGTGGTTCGTAGTACTGCAGGATGAGCGGGGATTCTATATCGGGCACCGTTCGGTACTCGATCCACCCGGCGATACCAGTTTACTGCATTACCAATTACAGCACAAGGAGTATCTGGAACCGGTGAAGGACGTAGAAGAGGTGCATCGGCTACTCCGGTTTTCGCAGGGCTATTACGTGATCGAGCGGGTCGATAGTGCCCTGCTCTTCAATGACCTTCGATTTGGCCAAATGGTTGGCTGGCAAAATCCCAACCATGGATTTGTATTCCACTATTACCTGCAGCGACCCGATGAGAATCTGCTGGTCATGCAGCGGGGGCGGTTCAGCAACTGGAACAAGGAGGCTGTGCGCTCACTTTTTCGCCGAATTCGCGGCCTTAAATGATCGTTGCTTGAAGTAAAAGGTAAAAAGAAAGAAGAGCATCCTCACGATCTGGTAGCAGGCATGCTGATACAGGCGCTTGAAATAATTGTACCGGGTACGGTAATCTTCTTCGGTCACCAGCTCACAGTCGCGGTCGATGATCTGTTCGATATGTCGCTGCATGGAGTGGGCAAAGGCTTCCTGTTTTACATCGAGGTTACATTCGATGGTCGCAAAAGCGCTGATGTTATTCACATTGTAGGAGCCGATCGTACACCACTTCCCGTCGTAGGTAGCGATCTTGGCATGCAGTACACTTTGATTGTATTCGTATACCTCGATATTGTTATTGAATATCCACCGGTAAATGTATCGTTCGGCATGTTTGGCGAGCATCACGTCCGATACGCCTGCCAGCACCAGTTTAATACGTACCCCTTTTTTGGCGGCACGCGCCATCTTTTTGCGGAGTAGCATGCCGGGCAGAAAGTAGCTGCACATGATATAGATATGAGACCGGGCGTCTTTGAACATTTCGAGATAGCTGGTCGTGATCTGGCTTCTCTTCTGCACCCAGTCATTGCGGCGCAGACGTACGGCGCAGTCCTGGAGCGTGATACCTTCTACGGCTTGTGTCTGCCACAGCAGTTTGCGGCGTTCTTTGCCGAAGCGTGTGAACAGCTCGAGGCACACCCGGGTGAGCTCGGGCACGATGTCACCCTGGGCATAAATGGCCCAGTCGAGCCAGGCCGGATGGCCAAATCCATCATTGTATTTGTTGCTGATGTTGACGCCGCCGATGAGGCTGTGAAGTCCATCTACCACGAGTATTTTGTGGTGCAGGCGCCGGCCAAAATAGAAGTATTCGCTTTTCAGGATGGGTTGAAAGAAGCGGAAATGGATGCCTGCGGCCTCCAGCTGGTGTACAAAAGCTGTCGACATATCCTGGGAGGCATAGCCATCCGGCAGCAGATATACCGCTACACCACGCCGCGCGGCGGCCATCAGGGCGTCTGCTACCAGTTGGCCGGTGTCATCTTCGTCGTAAATATAGACCTGCAGGTGAATGAACTGCCTGGCCTGGTTGATCAAGTCTACCAGGAGCGCAAAATACTCCTTGCCGCCACGTACCAGCCGGGTATTGTTGTGGTGGGTATACGAGTAGGATGGTTTCGATCTTACCAGGGCCATAGACTACAAGCTACTGAAATAATTAATGCTGCTATTGAACCAGGATCCGTGTGCCTGGCGGCGGTGCGGGTTTGTTGCGTTGGGCATAACCCATCGCGCTACTGGTTGCATCATGACTCTGCAGTATAAAATCCATGCCGCCCCCGATTGGTTGCTGATCCGCCCCGCCCGGTGTTCCACACATAGGGCTGGTATCGTCCCACCTTGGCTTGGTGTACGGTCAACAGTGGCTGTCTGCACGGCGCAGTGATGCGAACGTATCCGGCACAGGACTTGTCCTGCATCAATAAAGTGCCGGGTTAGGTTGAATGCCTTATCCCTATTTAGTAGTAAGCTCTTATCGATTGATGAATAGGTTGTCCATAACTGCTATATTATAAGTGCTTTGTTGTGGAAGTTGCTGATGAGAGAGATAAAGTAATCCTATGGATATAAACATTATGACGCGTGAACAGGTGCCTGTGACCCCTACGCACCACCTTCCTGTTTCGCTAGCCCGCATTACAGTACCCCATGCACGGCCCACGTACAGTGTCGGGGATTTTGGTGCTTTGCTGCTGCTTGAGCAAACCGCTCCCGGTCTAAGCATTTTATACAAGACGTATTACATCCGGCATACCACCAGTTTGTACGAAACAACGGGCACAGCTACTTTTTACCTGTGTATGCCGGTCAATAGGGCATTGCGTTGTCAGCAGCAGGGTTTGTCCAGGCTGCGAATACCGGAGGGGCAGTTCAATATCTTTTATGCCAACCCGGTGCATACTCAGTACTGGTTCGAAAAGGGTAGGAAATACCAGGTGTATGAGCTGCATTATACGGCAGCGATGCTGGAGCCTTTGCGGGCAGCTTTTCCGATTGTAGATGAGTTTTTGCTCAAGACTGAGCTGGCCTTCTCCGGTCAGTTAGGGACTACCCATACCCATATCACGCCGGAGATGTTGCGGCTGCTGGAGCAGATATGCACCTGCCCGTTTACAGGTGTGATCAAGGATCTATACCTGCATAGCCTGGCAGCACGATTGCTTTTGCTGGCCGTTACCAGGCTTTCGCTCGTGAAAACGCCAGCAATGGACTTGAAACTGCAGCCTTATGAGCTGTCGCGGCTGCGGGAAGCCTGGGAGTATTTGGTGCAGCACCTCGATCAACCCGGCACGTTGACGGAGTTGTCGCAGGTGGTAGGCCTCAATTCTTTTAAGTTGAAACGTGGGTTTAAGCAGTTGTATGGGATCACCATTTTTGAGTTCCTGCTGGAAGCTAGGATGGAAAAAGCAAAACGCCTGTTGCGGGAGAGCGATATGTCGGTACATGCTGTCGCCATCAGCGTGGGCTACCGGAATATTTCGAGTTTTACGGTGGCGTTCAAAAAAAAGTATGGGATACTGCCGAGTGAAACACAGAAGATCGGGCGTGGTGCATGGCCCGGTTGAGGCATCTGTAAAATGCCATTGGTCCGGGATACAGGTGATATCCGGAGCCTACTCTACTTCGGTGGTAGTAGTAGCTGACCGGCCTTGCCGTTGTATCATGGCGGTGACACGCTCGAATCCGGCTACGACGTTGAACTTGTTCATGGCAGGAAGCGTAGCCTGCAAATAATAGATATTGGTCAGATCGGCCACCAGTTGCTGATGAGAGGGACTTTCTGCTTCCCACATGGCCAGTGTAGTGGCTTCTTCTGTGCTGAGTGTGGTGCACAGCTTGCGCTTGATAAGTCTGGCGATAAAGAATTCCTTCTTAAATAGCTCTTCTTTCATTGGATGAATGTTGTTTGTTGTATGCCGGCGGAACATACAACAGATCGTACTGATTGGTATGTTAGCCAATCCACCGTTGGCCGGTTTTACCAGGATGAGGGAGAGAGGAAGGAGCCGCAACTATTAATATAACAACTGGAGCAGCACTTTGTACTAAAAGAAGTGGCAAAAAATATCATTAAAATTTTCAGGCTCAACAAACGGTCTATTGAGGAAAAAGATACATGGCAAGGATTGCCTTGATTTATTCTTCTGGTTAATAACGTATAAGCCAACGTGTAATTACAAATTGTATTATTCTTGATACAGGAATACTAATGGTTTACCCCTAATTGGCAATAATTATTAGGTTAAGCGTCATTCATGGAAATTTTTATCCCGGTAACATAAACAAGAAGGCTTAATCGGTTGGATATTTAGGGGGTAAAGAATAGTAGGATACGCGGCCAGCCGGCAGATGGATCTCCAACTTGCCGGGCCTGCGTTGAAAAACGGTTGTATGATAGTAACTCTTCTTACAATCCGGGTGACTGGCCATGGTTTGTTGCAGCACTTGTTCCAGGGACCCATGTTATGTTTAGGTTAGAGGGTCAACATAACACCAGGGTAAATAGGTAGCCGCAGTGTCTGTTTTCCCTGCTCTGTCGCTCCTGGCAGCGAAATCAAAAAAAAGTAAAGAGGTTTACCAGGCCGGGCACCCGGATTATAATGCAAAAAAAGTTCATTCCTGTACGACAGGTCTATGAACTTCTATAAAGCGAGGGTTGTGAAATCTTGATGGGTGAAACGCCAGTATGGAAAAGGGAGCATGTCGGGTGTCCTGGCAGCGAGGGGCCTGGTTGCCGCACAGCCTGTGCTGTTAAAAGTAAATCCTTCAGTGCTTCAGGCCTGTTACGCTGGTGAATGGAAAAAAAGAGCCAGGTAAGATTACCCGGCTGTGGGGATTCCTGCACCTCTTCTGTACCCTGAAGAGTGCATGATGCACATGAGGAAACATAAGTGAACATCGTTCACAATATCTTGAATTGGTTGCCCAAAACTTGTAAGGATAATGTAGTACTGTGTGTTGGTTGATGTTGGTAAGTAACCTTTCGAGAACAAAAATTGAAGGGAGAGTAGAAACACTCCCTTGTTGTGACCCAACCAAACAGTCACATGAGATCAAAACTAACTGCTTTAATACAACAAAAGAGTGCTTTATTTGAGCAGTTGTTCTGGTTCTGATATAAAAAGCTTTACATGCCTATACGATCCCTTGTTGACTGATACAATGTTGACGATTCCTCTTCTCCTACTTCTTCTCAACTTTTGTGGTATCAGTCCTCTTTCTATTTATAAAACAACTATTGTAACATTTCGTACTAAAGAAAAGTCAAATATATTTTTATTGAACTGATTCAGGTATAATTGTCAACAATACAGTTATCCTAACAGTTCCTTACTATCGAACTTGGTGCGCAGTAATTGTAGGCCACGTGATTTCTGGTTCCTGACCGTATTGATGGATATGTCAAGTTTGTTGGCGATCTCCTGGTTTTTTAGCCCGCTGAGAAAGCTCATTTCAAGTATCGTGCGGCATTGTATGGGTAACCGGTTCAATTCTTTACCCACTACACCCAGTACCTCGGCCCGTATCATCTCGTTTAACGCAAAACTTTCTTTCTTCTCCGAGATGTACAACAATTCGGCCTGGGATACATAATCGCGCTGGTTTTGTTTCAACATGTTGAGGCAGGCATTCCGGGTGGTTACATACAGGAATGCCTTCACGCCATGCTCCGTTTCGAAGGCATGCCGTTTGTCCCACAACTTCATAAAAGACTCCTCGACAATATCTTCTGCTACGAGTGGGTCCTTCACGATGCGCTCGGCAAAGTAGCAAAGCGAGTTGTAATGACGGTCAAAGAAAAACGCGAAGGCTTTTTGATTATCTTCTTTCAGCTCGGTCAACAAGTTTGAACTTGTGCAAGTTTCCTCTTGATACATCAGCAACGGGTTTTTTTAACGGTTTAAACAAATAACGTACGAGCAATAGGCATCAACTACAGGATGGAGCAATACATTATTGCCAATCCCGGCGGTGAATACTTTTTTGTAAGGAAATAAAAAGGACAAGTAATGCTCAATCAGAACATTCAAACATTGTTTCGATGAATTGCTTAACCAGAAAAGGAATATTCAAAAGGGTGTATCCAGGCGATACCTACCCAATGAATACTTGCTACCAGAGAGCTTACTTTTACCAAAAAAGGAGGAGGAATACTATTTTCAGCAACAATACTACCTATATTCTTTAAAATGACAAAATCATCCGCCGGGTTTTGTAACGAATGTGATCAATTTTAATTTGACTAACCGGATACACTAGATGATTTTCAGAAAATACGACCGGTTTTTGATCATTTTAGACAATTTGCCACGATAATTTAGAAGTTCCCATAGCTCACCATAACTGTATGACTGACTGGCACAACCGTTGTAGCAAAATCAACGAGAGTCGTTGATTTTACGGTAACTTATTAAGTGTCAACTTGAATTTTAAAACCTACAATGATAATTAATCAATCCCCCCAATAAGGGTCTTGATCAGGATCATGAAATCGAGCCGGGATGAGGCATTGCGCAGATAATATAGATCCCATTGATACCGCAACACGGCATGCCGGCGGTCGGTAACCGGGCCATGAAACCCTTTTACCTGGGCTAGTCCGGTAATACCAGGTCTCACCAGGTTGCGTAGTTTATAACCAGGAATGAGGAGGGCAAACCGCCTGCAATCTGAATACATATGTGGCCGTGGTCCTACCACACTCATATCTCCCAGCAATACATTGACAAACTGTGGCAGTTCATCGATATGCCAGTTGCGCAACCAGGCTCCCACACGGGTAATCCGTTTGTCACCTGGGCAGGCTGCCTGGTAGTCGGCTGCCCGGTTCACCACCATCGTGCGGAATTTATAGCAGAGGAAGCTGCGGCCACCGCGGCCTACTCTTCGTTGAAGGAAGAATACCGGCCCTTTCGAGTCTGCATACAACAACAGTGACAACAGCGGAGTCATCCAACTCAGTAACAACAGTAAAACCAGCAAGGCAAGCCCGATATCAAAACAGCGTTTCAGCATAAAGAAGCCGGGCTTGCCCGCCACCATCGGGCGATAGCATACCTGCGTATGCGGGGCAGCTATATCAATAACTGGCGATGAGCCGATGAGTACATCCATGGTGAACCAATCAGATAGTGAAGCCGGATCGTTGCAAACCATCGTTCCATACAAGCAACCTTTTTAGCACAGACCCGGTATTGAATAGGAATACGGACTCCTTTCAAAAACAGTTGCCTGATGTACGCCATTCAACCACCCGCGATCAATACCAACAAAATACTTGAGGCCAGCATACTGCGCACCCTGGCGTGGTTCGATCTGTTTCGATATCCCATCACCGCAAACGAGTTGTTATATTTCCTCGACCGACCGGCGACACCCGATGCATTGAAGAAGTCATTGACACAACTGCAGGCGTCCCGGCAGGTGTATATGTTGGGTGGCTTTTATGCCCTGCACAATGATCCTGCTTTGGTGATAAGGCGCCGGAAAGGAAATGAAAAGGCAACCCGTATGTTGCGAAAAGCCTACCGCATAGGGCGGTTGTTGTACTGCTTCCCCTTTGTTCGGGCCGTGTGTATTTCGGGTTCGCTGTCCAAGTGTTTCGCTGATGAACAGGCAGATATCGATTTCTTTATCGTTACCAGCGCTAACCGGTTGTGGATTGCCCGTACTGCCATGCACGTGTTGAAGAAGTTGTCCTATTGTTGGGGTGGACAGCATAGTTTTTGCATGAATTTTTATATCGATGAACAGGCGTTGGAGATTCCCGAGCAAAATTATTTTACCGCCATTGAAATGATTACCCTGCTGCCGGTATGTGGAGAGGCGACTACGAACAATATGATGGCTGCCAATTCGTGGATACAGCAATATTTTCCCGCGGCACGTAATAAGGAAGCATTTTATACCAATAACCAGCGCGTCGACCAGCTTAAACATGGCATCGAATGGTTGATCGATCGGTTGCCGGGAGCTGCCCGCCTGGATGATTACCTGATGCGTATCACCGCCAGCCGATGGCAGGAGAAGGAAGCTGCTGGCCTTACCAACATGCGTGGTGGAAAAATGGCCTTGCTAACGGCGAAGCATTTCTCCAAACCCAATCCACGTTATTTTCAGGTGGAGATCCTGGAGCGATACCGGCGAAAACTGGAGATGGTTTTGAAGTAGGCGGGGCTGTTGCTTCCCCAATGCCTGTACACCTCGTTGTCTGGTAGCCTTGTTGCCTGTGGCCGTGCTAGCTCGTTGCCTTTCTTCCTCGTGCCTCACTTCCTTTCCTCGTTGCCTTGCTGCCTCGATGCCTTGTTGCCTCGGTTCCTCACTGCCTGATGGCCTCGTTGCCTTTCTTCCTGCCTTCCTCCAACGACATGCGCCGCTGCGCCAATATCGAACGTAACTTGAACATGGGTAGCTTGAATAGATTGGCCAACGGCTTCTTCAATGCCTTGTGGTAATACATTTCATTGTTGATCATCTCGATCGCATAATCATAGTACCGCCGCGTATACGTGCGCTGAAAATCGATATCGCGGTCGGTACTGGTTTCCCAGGGCAGGCTCGTGACGAACCGCTCTTCTACCTCTGCATACAGCGGCGTGCCCTTGATGGGGTAGGTGACGGTAATGGTAAAAAGGTCGGGGTCGGAGGTCTTCAGGTGATGCACGGTTTCGAAGATGTCTTCCTTCGTCTCACCAGGATAACCAACCATAATGAAGGTGCCTGCTTGTAAACCATGATGCCGGGCCAGCCGTATCATATCGCGTACCTGCTGCACCTCCACCCGGCGGTCCATCAGGTCGATGACCTTTTGCGAACCACTTTCTGCACCGATCCACACCCGGTAACATCCACTGGCTTTCAGTTGCAGGATCACCTCCTCATTCATCCGGTCGGCCCTGGTGATGCATTCGTAGGGCATTACAATTCCCCGCCTGGTCACTTCATCGGTGAAATCACTCAACCATTTATGACTTACAGTAAACACATCGTCCACAAACCAGATACTGTCTACGGTATAATGTGCCTGGATCCAAGCGATCTCATCGGCCACGGCCTGTGGGCTGCGTCGCCGGTAGCTTTGCCCGTATACCGCCCGGCTGCACCATTTGCAGGAGTAAGGGCATCCGCGCATCGTGCTCACCGATATCGTGTTGGTGCCGTGTTTGCCTTTCCACGCATCGAAGTACAATTGCAGGTCAACCTGCTGCCGGTTGGGCATGGGTAGTTCATCGAGGTTCTTTTGTTTGGCTCGCTCCCTATTCTGCATCACGCCACCGTGTTCGTCGGTATAAGCGATGCCATCGATGGCAGAACGGTTGGGCATACCGGTGCCCGCCTCGTATTGCACAATCTCCAACATGGTTTGTTCTCCTTCTCCCAGTACCAGGTAGTCGGCTCCCTGCTCCAGGAAATTGACGATGTGGTTGCGTACTTCCGGTCCACCCAAGACGATCTTTGTATGGGAGAGTGCAGGTGATTGGCGGATAAAACGAATGATGCGCAATACATTGAGTTTTGTCATCAGGTTCGTATAGATGCCCACTACCTGCGGTTGGTCGTGCAGGAGTGCCGAACATAGTTTGTCGAAGGAAGAAAAGGTGCTGTCGAAAACCCGGTTGTTATAACCAAACTGTTCGAGGTAGGCGGATATATAGAGAATGCCCAGGGGCACATAAGGCCGCATGATGGCCTGTTCTTTCGCATCCTCTTCAATAAAATATCCATGAGTGAGCAGGATATTCATGGTACATTCTTTTTTAGTAAAACATAGGTGTGATCGGCCAGGGCGCTTAATAGGGGTAGTGGTTGACTTTTTGTGTCGAGCCATACCAGCAGGTGAAAAAGCCGGGGGTGTTTACGCATGGCGGGTTCCAGGTACGAGGGAGGGATGAATAAACCAACCGGTTTGGCCGTGAGCAGCCTGAAGGTTGGTAGCCTTCTTGAGAATTGCCGTACCGAATAATAGCTGATCGACTGTTGCACGGTATCGGTGAGTCGTGCCAGTTGTGGCCGTTGCGTCCATCGCCTGCCTGCTTGTCGCCAATGGCCCTTGAGCAGGTAGTAGCAGGATTCCCACCAGCAATATTTACCAAACAGTACCAGCGCCAGGTGCCCCTCGGGTTGCAGCAGGGCCTGAAAGGTTTTACCCAGTTGATGGAGTTGCGGAGGCGTGATACAGTTCAGTCCGGCAAAGTTGGAGAAAACCAGGTCGAATGGTACATGGTCCTGCAAGCTGCCCAGTTCATGGAAAGCGCAGGTGAGAAATTGCGGGGCCACTACGTCGTTGTGTTGTGGTCCTTTGGCATTGGCAGCGTCGATCATGGCGGCACTTTGGTCTGTAGCTACAACCTGGTGTCCCAGGGAAGCCAGCCACCAGGCATCATCACCGGTACCGCAATTGATCTCCAGGATACGCAGCGAGCCTTTGCCTGCCAGGAATTGCAGCAGCCAGCGGCGGGCGACCTGACGTTGGGCTTGTCCTGTCAGACTTTGACCGAAACCCAGGTCATACCCGGCTGCCAAGGCATCAAAGGCGGCCATTTTATTCATACGACAGTTGTTTCAGTTGCCAACGCCCCAGCACCGTGCGGGGAAGATACAGGCAGGCAGCAGCGATCTTTTTGAAGTCGGTGCCCTGCAAAGAGAAGGGATGGCGCAGTCCTTTGCGTAATAACTGCCAGCCCTGTTCGGTGCGCAATACATGGTGTACATGGCGGTGCAGCTTTTTATAAAATGCCGGGGAGTATTTATTGCGGAACATCAGTTGCAATTCGTCGGAGTCGGTCCAGTTGGCTTTGCTGTGCAAATCATGTTTCACCCGTTCGTAAAACAAGGTGCCGGGCAAGGGATAGGATACCGAAATGCCGAGCTCGGCCGGCATTAGTTCGCGGATCAGCTGAATGGTCTTTTCAATATCTTCCCTCGTTTCTCCGGGATAGCCAAACTGAATAAAGAAACCTGGCCGTATATGGTGTTGCTTCAGCAATTGGGTGGCCTGCCTGATCTGGTCGATGGTAGTGCCTTTGTCCATCGCATCGAGAATGGCCTGTGAGCCACTTTCGGCACCCATCCAGGCGTTTTCGCAACCAGCTTTGGCCAGCCAGTATACATAGTCTTCCTGCACCAGCAGATCGGCCCTCGATTGGATCTTGAAGCGGAGGGACAGTTGTTCCTGTTCGCAGAGCGTGGCAAACTCTTGCACCCAGCCTGGCTTCAGGCCAAAGATGTCGTCACAGAACCAGATATGATCGAATTGGAATTGTGCTTTGAGCAGTTGTAATTCACGTACCACGTGGCGGGGAGAGCGGGAGTGATAACGATTGCCATAGATCGGTTTGGCGCACCAGTTACACTTGAAGGGGCAACCACGGGTGGTGCCCATATTCATCGAGAAATAGCCGGTGCTTTTCAGCCACATAGCCCGATAAGGGGTAATGTCTACCAGGTCCCAGGCAGGCAGTGGCAGGCTGTCGAGGTCACGGATCACGCCCCGTTTGCCGGTTTTAACTACCGTGTCTGCTGACCGGTAGGCAAGTCCTGGTATATGGCTGCAGGAGGTAGTACCGGCCTGAAGGGCATTGACCAGTTCCAGCAACGTCATTTCGCCTTCGCCGAGAATGATATAATCGGCCCCTTCCTGGAGGTATTGCTCGTAGTGATCGGTGGAATCGGAACTGCACACGATCACCGTACATCCCCTGTCCTTTGCCAGGCGTGCCATGCGAAAAGCTGCTTCCCGCATATTGGTGAGGCACATTTTGGTCAGGTAATTGAAGCCGTCATCATACAGCACAAAAAAGTTGGGCGCAGCCCGGTCAAGGTGCGGCACCACATCGGTTGCTGCGGTGGCAAACATGGTATCGAACAAGCTCACGGCATAGCCATGTTCCCGTAGCTGTGCGGCGGCATACAAAGTGCCCAGCGGGGCATAGGGTTGACCGGTAGCCCATTGCTTGGGGTCGAATCGAAGGAAATAGGAATGGCTCAATAAGATCTTCTTCATAATCCGTTCAGCGCAAAGGGTAGGTACACAGTGCTACTAATAGTACGGCTACCGGAAGCGCAGGTTGCCTGGACCAACAAAGAAGTATGATCTTACCGTACGGCCAGTATTTTAGCAGCACCAGCCCGCGGCACCTGGTCTACCTGTTGGTTGTATTGCAGGCGGCCGTAGCGGATGCCGATCGCCAGTACCATCGAATGGTGACTGTCTGGCATATCCAACGGATATTCCAACGTAAACGTGAAGGGAGGCGCTCCTTCCGTACAGGGAAACCAATCTCCCAGCACCAGTTGGGTTCCCATTTCCTCATACTGTTCTGCACTCGCTGTATACCTGCCTACTGGCTGGGAATACAGATCGGGTACTACGCCGAAGGTGACCATCAGGCTGCACAGCGGGTAATAAGGCGAAGGGTGGAAGTTGATGCCGGTGGTCAATTGAGGAATGTGGATACTCGCCTTCCTGTTGGCTTTGTCCAGCGTCCATTCGAGGTGGTTGCGTACAATGCCATCGAAATGCACCAGCCGGTTGAGTGAATAGCCAGCCAGTACAGCAGGCCAGTGCGATAGTTCAATACTACGCTGTCCGAGTTTACTGGTTTTATCCATTTCCTGTACTGGCTTTAGCAAGGCGTTGAGGGGACCGGCGATATTCTTGTCGGCCAGGGCTTTCAATGGCATGATGGTGTGCATGATAAAGCTGGCGGACCGTGATCGGCCGCCAAATTCGGCATTGATGCGCCGGGTCTCTTCAAACTGTGGATCGTTCTTGATCTTGTCTCGGGAGGCGCCACCTTTTCTCCGCCGCACCGTGCGGTTTACACCATACATCTTGTAAAACGAATAGTTGCCATCGCCGTCCCTTGGGGTGGGATCTTCCTGATTACGTGCCATAAGTCGGTAATAATTGTGGTGATTGAATACAGTAGCTGACCTCAGGCGTGGTTGGTTGGGACACGTAACTACTCCCTAAGATAAGCAGAATATAACCTGATAACAAATTGTTCATGACCCGTAGATAAGCTGTACCTATACAAGGACGGGTTATCTACAGCTTATCTACGGCTTATCTACGGGTTATCTACGGCTTATCTTCCAGATTGGCGGTCAAGTAGAGGCCATTCGTTGACCCGATAGGGGTGTAATGACCGAAAAAAAGTGGAAATTTTTGTGCAGGTAGTGCGGAGCAGGGGTTGTAGCGGCAGGCAGCCCGATACGTAGTCGTGACTGACTGGGTTGCCTGTGCGAACCTTTAATTAAATTATTGTCGGATAGGCGATTGCGTGCAACCGGAATACGCTAACATTGTGGGGAAGGCTACCTGTACGGGGCCTGGCCAAGTATGGACATCAGTGTTGTTATTCCCACCTGCAACCGGAAACAGCGTTTGCTGCAATTACTGCACAACCTGCAGCAATCGGTGTATCCGCTGCATGAAATCATCGTTGTCGATGCGGGGGAAGACAGGCTGACCGTAGAAGACCTGGCGCCCTATGCCCACCTGACTATTCATTATCTCTCTTCAGAAAAATCGGTTTGCATACAACGGAACAAAGGTATACAGGTAGCCCGGGGCGAATGGATATTCCTGTGTGACGATGATATGGAAGTGCCGGCCGATTACCTGCACCTGCTTGCGCAGCATGTGTCGTTGCATCCATCGGCCGGCGCGGTATCCGGTCAGGTGTTGCAGCAGTACCACGGTAAGTGGACGGCCAGCTATGCGATACAGTCATCGAGGGCCTTGTTGTTTCATTATATCTTTCAGCTCAGCATTTGGGGAGAGATCCGTTGCGCAGGGAATAACCTGTTGGTGAGGCGGGTGCTGCAATACTACCAACGCAAAGGTAATCACATCACGCGGGCAGGCTGGCCGGTGATCACTGATTTCAGGGGCGACTATTTCACCACGCCGGTATATGGATTGGGGGCTTCGCTGGTGCGGCGTGCCTGGCTATTACAATCGCCTTACGAAGAGGTGCTCGACCGGCATGGTATCGGCGACAATTATGGCGTCAACCTCGGTTTCCCCGTACCGGGCGTGCAGGTGCTCAATAAGGCGTTCGTATATCACCACCATGCTCCCGAGAACCGCCTGCAACGCCCCTTACAATACTATCGCCGTATGCTGGCTTTGCATTATTTTACAAGAACCCGTCGGGAACTTCGATCGGTGAAAAAGGGGTGGCTGCTCTGGTCGCTGGCAGGTAACCTGTTGGGGTTTGTACGGCGCGGTGACTGGTACATGATCCGCGCTGTGGTGAAAACCGGTTGGCGTATCACCTGGGAGCAGAATCCTTACACCCGTGCGGCCAAAAACAACCAAAAAGTAGTGGAACCTTTGCTATGACTTCTTTTGCAACTGTTATGCCTGGTCGCACCGGAAAGATACTGTCTTACGAGCAACTGGCATTGTGGACGGTCTTTGGTATGTACCTGCTGTTGCTGGGATTGGCCATCGTTCACCACGAACCCTGGGGCGATGAAGTGCATAGTTGGAATATTGCCAAGGGCAGTGCTACCTACCTGGATGTGATCCGTAACAGCCGTTTTGAAGGGCATCCTCCTACCTGGTACACCGTGATGTGGCTGGTATCGAAATGCACCCACCATTTCGTGTATGTGCAAGTGGTACATGGCATACTGGCAGCGACGAGTGTGTGGCTGATCCTGTTTTATGCACCTCTGCCATTTTGGTCGCGGCTATTGGCTCCCTTCGGTTACTTTTTGCTGTTTGAGTATGCTACACTGACCCGCAATTATGCGATTGGGGTACTGTTGGCTTGTTGCATCTGTGTGGTGATGCACCGGCCATTCAAGGGACAATTGTTGTGTTATTATGCATTGCTCCTATTGCTGTCCAACACCCATTTGCTGGGGCTGCTATTGGCTGGTAGCATTCATGTCTATTATATCCTTGATCGCTACGCAAAACAACCGGGAGCGGCAAAACAGGCAGGTAGCTTCCTGCTTGGTCTGTTGTGCTTACTGCCTGCTGGTTATTTTATCACGCCTCCTACCGGCAGTGCCCTTGATTTCGATTTTTGGCTCAAAAGGATGTTCTCCTCGGCCCAATCCAATTTCATGATCACGGTGCAGGCGCCACTCCGCGTGTTGGTACCATTGCCCGCCTGGTGGCAGGATCATTGGTGGAATACACAATTCCTGCTCGACTGGCAAGGCAGCTATCGGTGGCTCAAATACGGTACCCCATTGCTGGCTTTGTTCATTGCAGGGGCCATGATCTACGTATTGCGCCGGCACCGGCCGTCGCTTTGGTTGTTCCTGACCAACTTGTCGGTCACGGCTTTGCTGAGCATGACCATCTTTCCCATTGGTTGTGCCCGGTATGGTGGCTATATTTTCATCAGTTGGATCGTGGCGTGGTGGCTATCCTGCTACCACGTAGCGCCGTTACCGCGGAAACAGCGAATGGCCAATGGCTTGTTGATCATGCAGGCGCTGGCTGCACTGGTGGCCATCGGCCTCGACTGGAACCGGCCCTTTTCCAATTTCAACCGGGTGGGTGAATTGGCGCAAAAAGTTCCTGCGAGTCGAACGCTGGTATGCGATTACTGGGGGCTGAATGCCGTGGCGGCCTTTATGGACCAGCCCATGTACTGCATGGACCTGCAGCAGGAAACCGCTTACTTATTGTGGAATGAACGCATGGCGGAACTGATGCGATCCCCTTACCGTTATTCGCTGGGGGCGCAACAATTGAACAAGCAGGGCGTAGCCCAATTTTATATGATCTCTTCCAATCCGCCGCCAACGATAATCCGCCTCGATGACCGGTTGGAAAAGCTATATGCCGTAACGCTGGTCGACAAGCGGGAAGGTGCCGTTGAATCGGGTGGTAACCTGTATCTGTACAGTATACAGCCTCGTTGATTTGCCCTGGTTATTTCAGGGCCATCCTGCGTGTAGGGAAAGGCTGCCGGGCAGCCACTACCTGCCGGTAGTGGGCCGCTGCCACCCGGGCAATGGCTTCAAAAGAAAGCTGGTCGTGCCACCAGGCCATACAAGCCTCTCCGGTTGGTTGCAGCGGCTGGCGCATCGCCTGCCCGGCAGCTGTCACGAACGAAGAAGCATCACCCGGTTGCCAGAACGCTCCCAACCTTCCTCCATCGGTCATCATCCGGAAACTGGGAATAGCCGTTACGATGGGCACGCAACCACAGCGCAACGCTTCACTCAACGCATAACCACTGCCTTCATGGTGACTGCCCAGGATAAAGTAATCGGCACTGTGGTAGTAGTTCATCATTTTTTCATGCCCGATCCTGCCCAGCAAATGGACACTGTTCTGCAATGTGGGGTGCTGTTGTATACGCTGGCGTACGGCTTCTTCCAATACCCCTTCGTGGTAGATCATATACAGGCGGGCTTGCGGGTGTTGTGCGGCCACTTGGGCAAACCCCTCTAAAATAGTGAGCGGGTCTTTGTTGTCATCGAGCCGGCCCACCCACAGAAAAACCGGGGCACCTGACAGGCCGGTTAGTTGGCGCATGGCAATTCTGTTGGTAAAGACAGTACCATCGTTCTTGCGAAATGTTTCGGCCTTCAACCCACCGCTGTTTCCACCGGGTTGGAGAATAGGAGCCTTATCACGTGTGTCATAATCAAAGAAGGTGGCGCCTTCCATCACGGGCATAATCTTGTGGTAGGGGGCGGCACGCATGAACCATTCGGCCCCCTGCTCATGGGTAGTGAAAAAGAAAGCATCGGCCACGCTGTTGAGCAGGTTGTGCAGCAGGCGTTTGATCCGGCCGGGCGACCGGCCACCATGGTGTTGCACAATGATGGCTGTTTTACGGGGCAGCATCCAACGCAATACAAAGGTGGGCAGGGATAAGGTCAGGCTGTGCACCTGCACCACATCGGCATCGAGTTGCTTCACCTGTCGCACCAATTTCCAGGGCACCTGCCAGGCGCGGAAGTTGCCTCCCCGTTTGTCTGCACAGAAATGATGCTGGATACCACGCTCTTCATAATAACCATCCCGGCCAAACCGGGTTACGATCCTACTTTGTACGCCTTCGGCCAGGAGCGCCTCCGACCAGCCTGTGGTCGTATAATATTGCCGAATGAATGCCCTTTCGTCGTGGAGGCGTTCGTCATAAAAATAAAAGAGTTGGATGACTTTCATGTGCGTAGTTTTTCATAGGAGGCAGTTAGCGTGGGGAATTTGTATTCACTGTCAACGGTAGTTTCCGGGCGGAATAGTTGCATCAGGGCCCGTGCACTGTCTTCCATGGTCTGATACAGTATTCGTTCATGCACCAGCTGTGCATCCTGCAACAGCTCCAGGGCTTTGGCTTCCATCTCAGCGGCATCCTTTACTACATGCCAATGTGGTACGGCATGGTCAAACGGATAACAATAGCTGATGACATGAGCGCCGCCATACAATGCCTCGAGGCATACCGTGCTGCAACCTTCATAGTGGGAGGTGTGCAGGAAGAGGCGGCTGCGCTGCATCAGGGCCAGTATGTCGGCATGTGGTTTTCCGCCCAGCAAGCGGAGATGGTCGTGCAGTTGCAACTCGTTGATCAGGGCTTCCACTTTCGGTTGCTCACGGCCGATGCCGCAATGGATTGCCTGGAGCCCGGGCAGGGTTTGCCGCAACCGGTTAATGATATAGGTATATTGATCATATTGTTTGAGCGGCTCGAAGGAGCCGGCGGCCATGATATCGATATCGCGCGTAGCGGGCCATACAGCGGGAAAGCTGCGTGGGTCGATGGCGTTGGGAACCAGGTGGCGTGGCCGGATGCCGTGGCTGCGCTCATAGCGATCACGCAGGGTAGTACCCATGGCAGCGAGCTGGTCACCGTGTGGGCGGATGAGTTTTACCCACCAATTGGATCTTTTTGCATCCTGCCCGCAGATCCAACTAATATGTGGAATGCCGTACCGCTTACCGAAATACTGTGCCAGCAAAGCGCTTTCTCCATTCCAGCAACTGAACAATCCGATGATATGGCATTGCTGCTGTAATTGCTGCAAGGCCCGCCATACTTTTCGGTAAAGCACCCATTTTTTGATATTGGGTTTGTGCAGGCCATCGAATGCCTGCACGGTGATCCCATGCCATTGGTAGATGGCTTCGTGACAGGGATGCAGCAAGGATAGCACGGTGATCCTGGTATCGGGATGGTTTTCCTGCAGGGCTTTTACCATCAACTGTTGAGAGGGTACCCACCAGGTGGCTGACTCGTGCTCGGGAAAGGCGGGGGTAATGACGACCAGTGTGTTGGGCTTAGGCATCGAGTCGGAGTATTTTGTTACAAAAAGAAAGGCTTTGCTGGTGGTGGGTAATGAGGATCACTATACGACCCTGTTGGCACAGTGACTGGAAGTGTTGCAACAATGCCAACTCGGCAGCAGCGTCGAGTTCGTTGAAGGGTTCATCGAGTATGATGAGGTCGGCATCTTTGTACAGGGCGCGGGCGATGGCAATGCGTTGGCGTTGGCCTCCGCTGATATTGCGTCCCTGCTCGGCAATAAGGTTGTCGGCGCTATCTTGTTGAAACAGGGTAGATAGTCCGGCCGAATGCAGGGAGTGTTGCAGCTTTTGGGTGTGGTGTGGCGCTTGCTGCAGGGTAACGTTGTGCTGTAAGGTATCGTTGACCAGGAATGGCTGTTGCTTTACATATGAGATCGAAGGCCAGTATTGACGGCGTTGCTGTCTGTCGGCCGGTTGGCCATTGATCAGTATCCTGCCTTGTTGCGGCTGGAGAAAACCGAGCAGCAGGTTCAGGATGGTGGTTTTGCCCTGTCCCGAATGGCCGGAGATGCCCAGGAAATCACCGGCTTCGAGCGACCAGCTCAAGTGGCGGAGTACAGTTCGCTGGCCAAAGCTGAAAGACACCTGGTCGAAAGCGATATGCCGGATGGGGGAGGGAATGTGCGCGGTAGCGGCGCCGTTGGGATCGGGAGTGGTCGTTTGGTGTCCGACGGATTGGCTTGCCTCGCTCGGGAAGCTATTAGGCTGTTCTTGTTCTTTCTTTACGCCATTCTGATGGTCGGTCGATGTTGGTGGGATATCCTGCAAATCATCTGCGGTATAACCATAGGTTTGTATCTGCCCGATGGTGTTGAGTATTTTAACGATGCCGGGAATGATCTTGTACGCGGCGGCCATAAAAGCGCCGATCGTGATGATGGCTTCAGGCCCCGCATAGCCACCCCATTGGTGCAGGGCGATCAGCAGGAAGAGTCCGGTCAAGGCAAATACTTCCATCAACCGGGTGGGTAGGCCCTGCGCGATCAGGGTGTTGGCAAAATGGGTGTTAAACTGCTGTTGCCGTTGCATATACCTTTCCAGAAAGTCCTTATTGCGGTTGTAGATATTGCTTTCCACGAAACCGTTCAGGGCCTCTTGCAGGTGTTGCAGCGCTTTTTCGCTGCTGTGGCGGGTTTCGCTGCGCACCTGGCGCAGGCGCCGTTTTACGAGGTAAGAGATCCCGATGACGGGAGGTAACAGCAGGAGGAAAAGCAAAAGAAACAATTGTGCATTGAATAGCAGGATGGCTGTGATGGTTAGCACGATCAGCCCGGTTTGGGTGATCACGGTTTGCAGGCCGGCCAGGATATGCTGGCAGAAATCGATGGGTTGATAACTGATGCGGCGGATGTGGACCGAAGAGTCGACGTTGATGAAGTTGGTATAGGCGCCTTCGAGGTATTGCAGCAGTCTGGACCGGGCCATGCGGGTAGCCACGGTAGCCAGGAAGCGGCACTGACGGCGGTACAGGTCAAAGCCGGCGAAATTCTTGACGGCAAATAGTAGCAGGAAGCTGGCAATGGGCAGCAGTCTATGGCGGTCTTGCATAGGGGTGGGTAGCCAGGGGATGCCGGGAGCGGTGGCCGGCTGGGTGTACAGGCGCACGATCAGCAGCAGCAAGGCCAGGCAGGCGATGTCGGCGAGGGCCACGAAAAGGTCGAGCAGGGCGAGCAGACCCAGGCGCCGTCGCTCGTCCTGGCTAAGGATGGAAATAGTTTTTTGGATAATATGTTTCAACCGGTACTGGTTTGTTTTAGCTGGCTAACAGTCCCTTTCCATACGCAGGCGAAGCAGGGGCGGTTGCCGACGGGGGAAATTGAGGCGCCCGGGTCGCAAGGATGGCCGACAGAACTGCCTGATCCGCTGGCCGTCAGTGGCTTGGCGGCCGGGAAAACCTGCCTAATGGTGGCAATGATTAGCCTGTATTGACGTTATGGGGAAACCCGCGGCACCCTCGAACCAGCCGGAGTGTTGTAGCTGCTGCAAACCGTTTTCGGCGCTGCAAACAGGCTTGCTAAAACGTGTTGCCTTTACGATCTGTTAACAGCCGGCGCTGGCGGCAGGCATTTGGGTAGGCTATAATAATATTAGCTAAAACGGTATAGTTAGCGATCCGGCGAGTATATTTGCAGTCGCAACCAACATTTGACCCAACAGTAAAACCAGAACGATAGGCAAGACCTAAAATTGATTTGCCCATGAACAACCCTTTAGTGGCCGGTGTCGATATCGGTGGATCCCATATCACAGCGGCCCTGGTGGACCTCGAGGTCCGCAGTGTGTTACCTGCTTTTTCCGTACGCAAGCACATCAATGCGCAGGAAGATGCTGCCAGCATCGTAGCTGATTGGTGCGCTGCCATCAAAGATGTTTTTGATGGCCAACCTGGTTTGCCACGTCGTGTGGGCATTGCGATGCCAGGTCCTTTCGACTACGAGAATGGTATTTCCTTTATCAAAGACCAGAATAAATACGAAGCGCTGTATGGCCTCAATGTGAAAGCCATGATGGCCGAGCGGCTCGACATCAGTCCCGACCAGATTCGGTTGATGAACGATGCCGGTTGCTTTTTGCAGGGAGAAGTCGTAGGCGGCGCCGCCCGTGGCTACAAAAGTGCCATCGGCGTTACCCTGGGCACCGGCCTGGGAACAGCCACGTTTGTACAGGGAGTAGCTAAAGATGCCAACCTGTGGTGCGCTCCGTTCCGCGATGGTATTGCCGAAGATTATATTTCTGCCCGCTGGCTGATCAACACGTATGCGGAGCGCAGTGGTACTACCGTCGACAATGTAAAAGGACTGGTAGCGCTGATCCCCACCAATCCCGGTATCAAGGAGATCTTCAAAGAATTTGGGCAGAACTTCGCTGCTTTCCTGACCGATTTTATCCGCGACATCAACCCCGAAGTGGTGGTCATCGGTGGTAATATCGCTAAAACATCCGAGTGGTTCCTGGCCCATACGGAGGCTGCTTTGCTGGCGCAATCCATCGCTACGCCCCTGCGCATTGCCCGTCTTGGCGAAAACGCCCAGATCATGGGCGCTGCTGGCTGCTGGATGGAAAGCTTCTAATCAACCCACATCATTGTATCAATATATTGCTGCACAGGTCTTCCCGGCCTGTGCAGTTTTGTTTTTGGGCCTATTCAGGAGCCATATCACGTTGTGCGTTATAGGGTGGATAAACCAACGCCTGTCAGGTTGTGGCTACTCCGGCAATACATTGCCTACAGACCCAATTAACACGTTTCCGCAAGACCAACGTTATTAAGTGATTGTCCTTATTTTGCTGTGGAAGGGTGGAAGGCACCCCCCAATTTTTCTTCATTCAACCAAAAAGGCGTAATTTTTTGCAGTCGCTTATGAGGAAGCTTGCTATTATAGTTATGCTCAGCGCCCTCCTGGGGCGTCTGTCAGCACAGACCCAACAGTACCAGTTCGCACGGATTGATATCAGCGAGGGACTCTCGCATAGTCAGGTCAATACCATTTTCCGGGACAGCAAAGGTTTTATGTGGATCGGCACCATGAGCGGCCTCAACCGCTACGACGGCTATGCCTTCACCACCTACCGCCACAACCTGCACGACTCCACCTCCCTCAGCGACGACTTTATCGTACGGGTTTTCGACGGACCCGATAATACACTCTGGATTGAGAACCGCAATGGCCTCAACGTATACGATCGCACCACGGAGCAGTTTAACCGCAATGCATCAGCCTCTCTGGCGCGTTATGCACTGCCGCCTGCCTCCGTCACCAGTATCCTGCACGACAGCCGCGATGCCTTCTGGTTTGTAATGGGACAGGCCGGCCTATATAAATATGACCCGGCCACGCGTAAAACCGTTCGCATCGTACACCATGACGCGATGACGGCCAACCCCGTGTCCATCGGCGAAGACAGCAAGGGCAATATCTGGGTCGTCTTCAACAATGGTCATATCGAACAACTGGAAGGAAGAACCGGCAGCCTGCTCTTCAAAACCGATCAGCTCGCCACGTATGGCCATTTCGAATTGCTCAACTATTCCTTGTATATCGACGCTGAAAGCGAACTCTGGTGTTTCGTGCCCAACGATCCACGCGGCGTCTACCACTTTGATCCTGCCACCAACAAACTGGAGCATATCACCGAAACCGGACCGCTGCGCCTAAACAACAATCTGGTCACCGGCCTGGTGCAAGCCAATAAAGGACAGATCTGGGTGTTTACCGATCACGGCGGCATCAATGTGCTCGACAAACAACGCCGTACCAGCCAGTACGTGATGCACAACGACGATGATCCGCGCAGCCTCAGTCAGAACAGTCTTACCACCGGCTATAAAGACAAAGCCGGCAATATCTGGGTAGGCACCTACAAAAAAGGACTGAACTTTTACCGGGAGCGTACTGCCCGTTTTCCCTTATACGATCACCAGCCTGCCAATCCCCGCAGCCTTCCTTATAGTGATGTCAACAAATTTGTGGAAGATGCGGCCGGTAATCTCTGGATCGGCACCAATGGTGGTGGTCTGCTGTATTTCGACCGCACACAGCAAACCTTCCGCCAATTCCTGCACAACCCACGCGACGCCAACAGCATCAGCAACAATGTGATCGTGAGCCTCTTCATCGACCACACCCAGCGCCTGTGGATCGGTTCTTATTACGGCGGATTGGATTGTTACGACGGCAAACGGTTTACGCATTACCGGCACAGCGATGACCCGCGTAGTCTGGCCGATAACCGGGTCTGGGAGATCTTTGAAGATTCGCGCCGCGAACTCTGGGTGGGTACGCTCAATGGCGGCCTCGACCGGTTTGACCGGCAAAAGAATATTTTCTATCACCACCTGCCCACCGGTGGCAACTCGGTCAGCTCGGGATACATTGCCGCACTGACCGAAGACAAGGCCGGGAAACTATGGATCGGTACCGCCAACGGTGTCGACGTACTGATCAGGCAACCCAACAAGGCCGATAGCTTCGCGCATTACTACAATATTCCGGGTAATACCACCAGCCTCAGTAACAACAATGTGATCACCATCCTGGAAGATAAAAAAGGGCAGATCTGGATTGGTACCCGTGATGGACTCAACCTGTTTGATCCCAAACGCAACGCCTTCCACATCTTCCGGCGCGATGATGGCCTGCCCGATAATGCCGTGCTTACCTTGCTCGAAGATGATGCCGGCGATCTCTGGGCCGGTACGCCCAATGGCATTACCCGTTTCAATGCCCACTATGATGAACGCAAGCAGGGTTATGTGTTGCAAAGCCATCATTACGATGAGCTCGATGGTCTGCAGGGTACCGCTTTCAATGAAAATGCGGCTTTCAAGACCAGCCGTGGCGAACTGATCTTTGGGGGTGCCAATGGATTCAACTTGTTTCAGCCCGGTGCCATCACCCCCGACAAGCAACAATCGCCCCTGGTATTTACCGACTTGCGCATCTTCAATAAAAGCATCGGCATTGGAGAAGCTGTCAATGGCCGGGTCATATTGCCACGCAGCGTATCGCAGACAGAAAATATCACGCTCCGCTACAACGAAAATGTGTTGTCGATCGAGTTTGCTGCGCTCAATTTTGTCAATGCCGACCGCAATAAATATGCGTATAAGCTGGAGGGCTTCAACGAAGACTGGACCTATACCGACGGTAAAATGCGGGTAGCTACCTATACCAACCTCGATCCGGGCGATTATGTATTCCGGGTGAAAGCCTCTACCAGCAATGATATTTGGAATGCGGGCGAACTGGCCTTACAGGTGAAAATATTACCCCCATTTTGGAAAACGCCGCTGGCCTATGTGTTGTACGCGCTGGTACTGGGGGGCATCCTGTGGTTTAGCCGACATATGATCGTACAACGGGCCCGCATCCGATTTCAGCTGGAGCAGCAGCGCAAGGAAGCGCAGCGGATGCACGAACTGGATATGATGAAGATCCGTTTCTTTACCAATGTGAGCCACGAGTTCCGCACTCCGCTATCGCTGATCCTTACCCCGGTCGAGAAAATGCTGCAACACGCGGAAGATGAAACGCAACAGAAGCAATACAGCCTCATTCACCGCAATGCCCGCCGCTTGCTCAACCTCGTCAACCAACTGCTCGATTTTCGTAAAATGGAGGTACAGGAGCTACGGCTGAACCCTGCCGCGGGTGATATCGTACGATTTACCAAAGACATCAGTACCTCTTTCAGTGATATCGCCGATAAAAAGAATATCCGCTTTAATTTTCATACGACGGTCGATACCCTTGTCACTTACTTCGACCACGACAAGCTGGAACGTATTCTTTTCAACCTGGTGTCTAATGCTTTCAAGTTTACCCCGGCCAACGGCAGTGTGACCGTTTCCGTGCACCAGGAGGATGGGGAAGCGGGCAAGACCAACCTGGCCATCCAGGTCAAGGATACCGGCATCGGCATTCCCAAAGAAAAGCAAGAGTTGATCTTTGAACGATTCTTCCAGCACGAGACGCCGGGCAGTATCGTGAACCAGGGCAGTGGTATCGGGCTGTCCATCACCCGCGAGTTTGTAAAGCTACACCAGGGCACGATCACCGTGGCCAGCGAACCGGAGCAGGGTAGCTGCTTTACGGTGAAGTTGCCGCTCGAGGTATTGCCGGCAACGGCTATCAACCCGCTGGTAAAGCAGGGAAACGAAACAGCTCCTGATAATAATATATATACCTGGCAGCCCCAAGAAGCGGCGCTCGCCACCAAAGACATTCCTGTGCCGGTAACCGCCGAGCTGTCGACGATGTCGGACGGAGAAGCCGGCAACCGGAAGAAAATGCTATTGCTGGTAGAAGACAATGAGGATTTCCGCTTCTACCTCAAAGACAATCTCCGGCAGCATTTTACCATCATTGAAGCGGCCAATGGCCGGGAAGGGTGGCAGAAATCGCTCGGCCATCACCCCGACCTGGTGGTGACCGATATCAGTATGCCCGAGATGAACGGCATCGAACTGTGTAAGAAGATCAAGAAAGACCAGCGCACTTCGCATATTCCCGTGATCCTGCTAACCGCCCTGGCGGGTGAAGAACAGCAGCTGAAGGGATTGGAGACGGGGGCCAACGACTATCTCACCAAACCTTTCAATTTCGAGATCCTGTTGTCGCGCATCCGGAACCAGTTGTCGCAACAGGCCCTGGCCCGCAAAACCTTCGAAAAGCGCATCGACCTGCGGCCAGCCGAACTGCTAACCACTTCGCCCGATGAACAATTCCTGCACCAGGTGATGGAGCTGATCGAGAAGAATATCGCCAATCCCGATTTCTCGGTCGAGGAATTGAGCAAAGGAGTATACATGAGTCGTGTGGCCCTGTATAAGAAGATCCTGGCGCTGACGGGCAAAACGCCGATCGAATTCATCCGCTCGGTGCGGTTGAAACGGGCAGCTCAGTTGCTGGAAAAATCACATATGACCGTGGCCGAAATTGCCTACGAAGTTGGCTTCAATAACCCCAAATACTTCTCCAAATACTTCAAGCTGGAGTACCACGTATTACCCAGTCAATGGGGCGCAGGACCCGCCCGCTGAAACATTTTATATACAAGTTTTTATTGACAATCAATGAGTTGATGCTAGCGGTTAACATTTGCATACCCATTCATAAACATCTGCATACCCTGTAAAACCAGTCGTGTATCTACATTTATGGAGCAGGCCCGGGCTACTTCAGCCGACCACTGTCCGAGGCCGGATTGTAAACAAAACGAACTGATTGCTATGTGGAAGATCACGACTTCTTTATCTTTTTTAGTGGCCGCCCTATTGGCTGTATCCACCCTTTCGGCCCACTCCATCCAACCCGGTGACTACTCAAAACTCGATGATGGTATTATTGTAAACGTCAAGCGTAGGGTCACCAACGGGGTTCGCCTCGTGCGCCTGCAGGCGGTGACCGATCGCATCATTCATATTACAGCCACCCCGCTCGACAGCTTCACCAACGTACAAAGCCTGATGGTATTACCGCGTAAAAGAATGCCGGTAAAATGGGACGTTAAAGACGAAAAGGAGCAGGTGGTCCTGTCTACACCCGCCTTGCGGGCCATTGTATCCTTAACGACCGGCGAGATCAGTTTTACCGATCTTTCGGGTAAATTATTACTGGCCGAACCCCGGGAAGGAGGGAAGTCATTTGACCCCGTGGTGGAAGAAGGGGAGCCTTCTTTTCAATTGCGCCAGACCTTTCTCCAGACACCCGGCGAGGCTTTTTACGGATTGGGCCAGCACCAGCAAGGGCTGATGAACCAACGAGGCTACCAGGTCGATCTGGCGCAAAACAATACCGAGATCGCAATTCCTTTTCTGTTGTCTACCAATAATTATGGCATCCTCTGGGATAATTACTCCATCACCAAATGGGGCGATACCCGTCCATACCAACCGTTGGGTAACCTGAAGCTCTATGCGGCCGACGGTAGTAAAGGCTGGCTCACGGCTACCTATGCGAAAAAAGGAACCCCCGACCAGGTCATCGTGAAGCGTCCGGAATCGGCCTTGTCTTATGATTGGTTGAGCTCGCAAAAGGATTTTCCGGCAGGCATTCAGTTGGGGCAAACGGTGGTGAACTGGACCGGCGCCATCGAATCGTCTTTTACCGGTGTACACAATTTCTTATTACGTTATGGTGGTTATTGTAAGATCTGGATCGATGGAAAGTTACTGGCTGATCGTTGGCGGCAGCCCTGGATGCCCGGCACAGCTGTATTGCCGGTTGCAATGGAGCGAGGTAGAAAATACGCCCTCCGCATTGAATGGAACCCCGATGGGGATGTTTCCTATATATCCTGCAATTGGTTAAGCCCGCTGCAGGGTGATCTTCAACAACAATATGGTTTCAGTGCCGAATCGGGTAGTCAGCTGGATTACTATTTTATCCAGGGTAAGAACCTGGATGAAGTGATCGGTGGTTACCGCGAGGTGACCGGCCAAAGTTCTATTATGCCCAAATGGGCGATGGGCCTGTGGCAAAGCCGCGAGCGGTACAAAACGCAGGACGAGATACTAAACACCGTGAAGGAATTTCGCCAGCGCAAGATCCCACTGGATAATATCGTACTCGACTGGTCGTACTGGAAACAGAACGATTGGGGCAGCCAGGATTTCGACAGTGCCCGTTTTGCCGATCCGGTGGGCCTGATCAACACCCTGCATAAGCAGTACAATACGAAGTTCATGATCTCGGTTTGGCCCAAGTTTTACGAGGGGCTACCTATCTACGACACCTTCAATAAACAAGGCTGGTTGTACAAACGTAATGTGGCCGAGCAGCGGCGAGACTGGATTGGTACGGGGTATACCTCTACCTTCTACGACGCGCTCAATCCACAGGCGCGGCAAGCATTCTGGAACCTGATCAACAGGAAACTGTATGCCAAAGGTGTGGATGCCTGGTGGCTCGATGCTACTGAGCCCGATATTCATTCCAATATGTCGGTAGAAGCGCGCAAGGAAACCATGAACCCCACCGCACTCGGTTCATCCACCCGCTATTTCAATGCCTTCCCGCTGATGAATGCACAGGGTGTATACGAAGGACAGCGCCGGGTAAATCCCGATACGCGCGTATTCATATTGACCCGTAGCGCCTATGCCGGTCAGCAGCGTTATGCAGCCGCTTCCTGGAGTGGAGATATCGCGGCCCGCTGGCACGATATGCGCGACCAGATCGCTGCCGGCCTCAACTTCTCCATGTCGGGCCTGCCGTACTGGACAGTCGACATCGGTGGTTTTGCAGTCGAGAAACGGTATGAAAAAGCACAGGGGCAGGACCTGGAAGAATGGCGGGAGCTCAATACCCGCTGGTACCAGTTCGGTGCTTTCTGTCCGCTGTTTCGGGTACACGGTCAGTTTCCCTTCCGGGAGATCTATAATATAGCACCGGAGGAACATCCTGCTTACCAGAGCATGATGTACTATAACAGGCTGCGTTATCGCCTGATGCCGTATATCTATTCCCTGGCGGGCAATACTTACCACGAGCACTATACGATCATGCGTGGACTGGCGATGGACTTCCCCGCCGATCCGCAGGTACGCAATATTGGCGATCAGTTTATGTTTGGTCCTTCGCTGCTGGTGAATCCGGTCTGTGACTACAAAGCTACTTCGCGGTCCTTGTACCTGCCGGCCGGTACCCAGTGGTACGATCTCTATACCGGTGTGCAGCAGGCTGGCGGCAATACCATCACCGCGCCGGCACCGATGGAGCGTATGCCTTTGTATGTAAAAGAGGGCAGCATTATTCCGGTAGGCCCCGCATTACAATTCACCAGCGAAAAACCGGCCGATCCGATCACCCTGTTTGTGTACACCGGTCAGGATGCACAGTTTTCGCTGTATGAAGATGAAGGCACCAACTACAATTACGAAAAGGGGGCTTTCAGCCGCATTCCCGTGCAATATTCGGAAGCGACAAAGACGCTGACAATCGGCGATCGCACCGGTAGTTTTCCGGGTATGCTGGCCAAAAGAACCTTCCGTGTAGTATGGATCAGCAAAGATAAACCGCGTGCTTTCGATGCCGATACCACACCAGACCAGGTGATCAGGTATATGGGAAAGAAAGCTACCGTCACGATGAAATAATGACCTGCTTATAGACCTGTATCTTTTTTTTTGACTTGCATAACGTAAACGATCACATATGAAAAAGACCAAAACTGTCAACAAACCGGTATCACTGTTGTGGATACTGGTGCTGTGTATGCTGGCCATCTCTCCGGGCTACGCACAGGACGGAACTGCTAAGCGTAAGATTTCCGGTAAAGTAACCGGCAAGCTGGGCGAAGAGCCTGTCGTATCAGCTTCAGTAACCATTAAAGGCACCAGTCAGTCAGTTTCTACCAATGGCCAGGGTGAATTCGCCATTGAAGCCAAAACCGGCGATGTGCTGGAGGTGAGCTCGGTAGGTTACGCCACCAAGGCTGTAAAAGTAGGCAGTAGTGCAGTCGTTGAGATCCGGCTTGATAAAGACTACAACGACCTGCAGGATGTAGTCGTGGTAGGGTATGGCCGTATGAAGAAAACCGACCTCAGTAGTTCGCAGGTAACGGTCACTTCTACCGACATCAGCCGCACCGTCAATACTTCGCTGGAGCAGGGGCTGCAAGGCCGCGCTGCCAACGTGTATGTTACTTCCAACAGCGGCCAGCCTGGCGCGCCCGCCTCGGTACTGATCCGCGGTATCAACTCCCTGAGCTATAGTACGCAACCGCTGTATGTAGTAGACGGCGTGCAGATGCGGATTGGCAACGCTGGTGGTGGTGACAATACCGGTACCAATCTGTTGTCGACGATCAATCCTGACGATATCGAAACGATGAACGTGTTGCAGGGACCTGCAGCCACATCGATCTATGGTTCAGCCGGGGGTAATGGTGTGGTGATGATTACCACCAAAAGAGGTAAATCAGGCGAAACCAAAGTAAATTTTAACACCCTGGTTAGCATCCAGGATGTGCCGGACAGAATTCCTGTGATGAACCTTCGGGAATACGCCACCTACCGCAATGAGTTTGCCAAATCGGGCGGTGCAGCATTCGAACCTACTTTTGCCGATCCGTCGGTACTTGGTGAAGGTTCCGATTGGCAGGCCGCCTTGTTCCGTCGCACCCTGTTGCAGAAATACAGCCTGGGCCTGAGTGGCGGTAATGATCGCACGACCTTCTATACCGGTGCGGAATACTTCAAACAGGAAGGTGTTGCCCGCGGTTCAGGATTTGAGCGCTATTCCGTACGTCTTAATCTCGACAACCAAACCCGTCGCTGGTTAAGGATCGGTACCAACCTAAGTGTCAGTCAGGTACGCGAACAGGTCAATACCAGCAATGGCGACCTGCTCAATCTAGCCATCAGTCAAAACCCAAGTGTACCGGTAACCAACCCGGATGGTAGCTGGGGTGGCCCTGTTTCCACCCAGTTCCAGTTCAGCAATCCCGTGGCGCTGGCATCGATCAACAACAACCGCAACAAGGCAATGGCATTTACTGGTGGCTTATATGCTGATATCACGCTGCTAAAAGGGCTGGTTTTCCATAATGAGGTCAACGGCTATTTTCAGTACAAGAATAAGTACATCTTCAAGCCTTCTTACAAGTTCAATGGCCTGGAAAACGCCATCACCGAATCGAGCCGCACGGCAGAAAACGACTATTGGTGGGGTTTGCAACAACGTTTGCAATACGACTTCAGGATCAACAAGCATGTCTTCACCGCCATGGCTGGCCATGAATCCAACGAAAATGGTTGGGAAGGATTAGAGGGTATGCGTCGCAACTTCGTATCCAATGCCGTGCAGGAATTGTCTGGTGGGGATGCGCTCACGGCGACGAATAACAGCAGCAAAGGATCAGTTGCCCGCGAATCGTTTTTTGGCCGCCTCAACTATGTGTATGATGACAAGTATATCCTTCAATTCGTTATTCGGAGGGATGGTGCGTCGTCTTTCGGAGAGGCAAACCGTTGGGGTAATTTTCCGGCTGTATCTGCAGCCTGGAGGGTTTCCAAAGAGAAATTCCTGCAATCTGTTGACGCCATTAACGACTTGAAATTACGGGTTGAATATGGTGCAAGTGGTAATTCGAGTGCCGATGGCTATTGGGCTGCATTGTACAGTGTGCCCACCGCCTCTGGTACTGGCTACCTGTCGCAGAACTTTTCCAATCCTTTTATGAAATGGGAAAATTCCGTGACGACCAATTTGGGCTTTGACCTGCGTATGTTCAATAACCGACTTGAAATAATCGGTGATTTTTACATCAAGAAGGTGGATGACCTGCTCACCATCAACGATTATCCATTCTATTCCGGGGGTGACATGAGCTACTCGTCTGGTTATATACGCTTCCCGACGACCAACGTAGGCTCCATGCGTAATAAAGGTTTCGGCATCACCATTAATTCCGTGAACGTCGAAAGTCCGTTTACCTGGAAAACGGGCGCCAATTTCTCGGTCGATCGTAATGAGATACTGAGCTTCTATCAAAATTCACCGATCAACAGCACGTATAAGACCAGCTCGCTGATCACTTCATCCCGCATCGGTCAGCCGGCGGCCTTGTTTACCGGCTACTATGCGGAAGGACTGTTCCAGAATATCGATGAGATCAAGAACCACGCAAACCAACTGAGTGGCGCTAAGCTGATCAGTCCTACACAGGGTACCTGGGTAGGAGATGTGAAGTTCAAGGATGTGGATGGACCCAATAAAGATGGTAAGCCGGATGGGATTGTCGATCAGAATGACCGTGTGGTTATTGGTAATCCCTGGCCTAAGTTCACTTTTGGCCTCACCAATACCTTCTCGTACAAAAATTTTGACCTGAGTGTATTGATCATCGGTGTACAGGGTAATGATATTTTCAACTATACCCGGTATATCAATGAAAACCCACAAGGTACCGGTGTATTCAGCAACTATTTCAGGTCGGTAGCCGACTTCGCCCGTCCCAGCAGTGTGGATGCCAACGACGCCAGCACTAAATTGAACAATCCTGGCTACCAGATACCCCGTATCACTACCAATACGGCCAATGGTAATTTCCGGGCCAACCAATGGTACATTGAAGACGGCTCTTATGTTCGTATCAAGAACGTAACCTTGTCGTATATCGTGCCTGCCCGTTGGTCTTCCAAGGCAGCCATGAAATTCCTGAAGGTGTCGGCTGGGGTGCAGAACCTGGCTACGTTTACGAAATATAAGGGGTATGATCCCGAGGTAGGTATGAGACCTGTTAACGGGTCGCTGGCAGTGGGTGTCGACGATGCCCGCTATCCTTCTACCAGAATGTATTCTTTCAGCCTTACCGCTGAGTTCTAACCATTAAAATTGCTGTATATGAATAAGCTCATATTATTATTAACGATACTGGTGCTGGCGCAGTCCTGCAGCAAAGAGTTTCTCAACCGACCGCCGGAAGATCGTTTGATCGCTGACATCTTTTACAAAACGACCGACGAGGTGCGGGCTGGAACCGCTCCCCTGTACAATGTCGTATGGTTCGATTATAACGATAAAGCAGCCCTGTCATTTGGCGATGCCCGGGGCGGCAATATGATCTCCAATGACCGCGACGCGTTTTATCGCTTTGCAGTAGCTGCCACAGACGTCAATACGCTGTTGCCAGCCTACAAATCTTTCTACAAGATCATTGCGCAGAGCAATCAGACCATGTACAATATCCGTAAAAATGCTACGGCGGTACCCGCCGATGTGCGTAATGCGGCTATTGGTGAATGTCGTTTCATGCGCGCCATGGGATATTATTTCCTGGTGAGCAACTGGGGCGCTGTACCCATCATTTACGACAACGTGACGCAGATGGGTGATCCCAATGTAACCCGCAATACCATCGAGAGTATCTGGGAACTGATCCTGAAAGACCTTAATTATGCCGCTCAGCACCTTCCGCCGACACCGTTTGGAGAAGGCCGGCTGACTAAATACTCAGCAGAAGGCATGCTGGCCAGGATGTACCTTACACGTGCCGGTGTGGGTAGTGGAGCTACCCGCCGCAAAACCGACCTCGACAGCGCGAAATATTTTGCAGCTGATGTGGTGCACAATGCGCCGAACGGCCTGGAAGCAAATTACGCTGATCTGTTTCGCGGAGAGAACCACAACAGTTCTAAAAACAATAAAGAGAGCCTGTTCTCCATCCAGTGGATGCCCATCAAAGATCCCTGGGGTATTAACAATTCCTTCCAGGCGTATATGGCCCGCAATGGAGATATCACCGGCAGTTGGGATGGATGGGGGGCTGCGCATGGCGCTTCTGCCAACCTGGTGAATTACTATGTTAGCAATCCCAACGATTCCATCCGTCGCAAAGCCACCTTTATGTTTGATGGCGACTTTTATCCTGAGATACGAAAAGATCTGGGCGGCTATCGCTACACCTTTACCGATATCGCCAACACAAAGAAGTATATCATTGGTTCAGTCAAAGACAATGGCGGCAAGGGCAGCGAAATGTGCGCTTACATCAATACGTATATGCTGCGTATGGCAGAAGTATACCTGATCTATGCAGAATCTATCCTGGGTGATGCCGCCACTACTTCCGATGCCGAAGCGTTGAAATATTACAATGCAGTACGCAAACGGGCCGGTATGCCGGAGAAGTCCTCCATCACCTTTGATGATATCTTCCTGGAAAAGCGCATCGAGACCGTATTTGAAGGCATCTATTGGTATGAGCTTATGCGCCTGTATTACTACAACCCGACGAAGGCCAAGAACATCATCAATGACCAGGACAAAGGGTCGTATACATTAACGTACAATGCGGGGTCCAATCCACGTACCTGGAAGCCTGTATTCACCACGGCGAAGTATCCGGTAACGGATGCCACCATGTACCTGCCACTACCCGAGGCAGAGCTGGTGAAAGCTCCCGGACTGGCCAAGCCAGCCGTGCCGTTTGATTTCAGCGTATTGCCCGAGTAAATTTTACCTAACTTCTAATCTTCGCACACATGCGTAATTACATAAGATATTGTATGCTGCTCCTGGCCCTCGTCACCGCCCTGGTGGCTTGTGACAAGGACAAGGACGGCGCACCTACGATCGCCCGCCTGCGGGCGATCGACCCTGCTCCCAATGACTCCACGCTGACCAAGGCAGGTCCTGGCCAGACGGTGGTGATACAGGGTAGCGGCTTTGCCAGTACCACCCAGGTCTACTTCAATGGTTATCCGGCACCGTTCAATTCTGCGTTGCTGGCCGAGACCAATATCGTTGTCACTATTCCGGCCGATATGCCTTTTGCCAGCCTGAAAGTGGAAGACCTCAACAAGGTAAAAGTGGTGACGGCCAATGGGGAGGTCGTATTTGATTTTCCCATCGTACCACCCGCACCGGTGATCTCGTCGATGTCAAATGAAAATGCAGTGGCTGGAACACGGGTAACGATCAATGGCAATAACTTCTTCTTCATCGACAAAGTGACCTTCCCGGGTGGCAAAGAAGTTACCTCGAATATCACTTCCAACAGTACGGGTACGCAACTGGAAGTAACAGTACCCACGGGTATTACAGCTTCCGGCCCCATGAAAGTGTCGAACCGCTATGGTGCCGGTACCTCTGTTTTGCTCTTCAATGACTTTACCACCGGTGTACTGCACAATGCCGATAATGTAGACAAGATGGAATGGGGTGGCGAAGCGGTTACTGACAACTCGGCCTATCCTGGTGGCCATGGTAACTTTGCCCGTATCAAAGGTACCGCGATTGCCGGTGGCGATGGCGGTTGGTGGAATGGCAACAAATCGATCAATACGCATCCCGGGCAATGGGTGCCTGCTGCCGATCTCAACAAGCCGCTGGATAATTATGCCGTCAAGTTTGAGATCAATGTAAAAGTGCCCTGGACATCGGGTCATATCTATATCGTGCGGGATGGTGACTGGACTTACCTGGCCAATTATGTGCCCTGGAAAAAAGCCGACGGCAGCGCTGCTCCCTTCACGACCAATGGCTGGCAAACGGTAGAGATACCGCTCACCCAATTCAAGACCAAGGCCAACGGGGTAGATGGTTCGGGGGATCCTGCTCCATCGCTGACGGCCTTCCTGAAAAATGCTACTTCCTGGAAGATGAACATCATGTTTGTGAACCTGGAAAGTACCGCCATCGAAAAACTGGAATTGAACCTTGACAATATTCGTGTTGTCAAAATAAAATAACCACGGTTAGTGGAAAGGCGAACTGGCAGGTGGTGTGATGATTGCCACCTGTCTTTTTTTTAGCACCTAAACGGATACTGTGAAGACACGCTTGTTTGCTATTTGCTGCATCCTGTCCGCCAGCCGATTGCTTGCTCAGGATCCCGGATTCTTCCTCAACGACTGGCAACCCGTCAACATCGTAGCGCCGGCCTTCAATACCGTTGCCAAGCCTGCGGGCACCGCTACGGTAACGGTGACCATCGATGCGGGTACGATAGTCAATAAGGTATCGAAATACCTGTTTGGTAACAATGCCAATCCCTATATGACCCAAATGGTGACCGAGCCGGTATTGATCGATCACATCAAACAACTGGCCCCCAACCTGATCCGGATGCCGGGTGGCAATATCAGTAGTGTTTATTTCTGGGATAGACAGCCTGGTACACCGCCGGCCGATGTGCCGGATTCTTTGTACGATTCGGATGGCAAGAAGGTGATCGCCGGTTATTGGTATGGAAAAAATACAGCAGGCTGGACGCTCTCGCTGGATAACTACTATGCCATGCTGCAGCAAACCAACAGTACCGGTATCATCACCGTCAACTACAGTTACGCACGGTATGGTACGAGCGCCGATCCTGTAAAACAGGCTGCGCATTATGCGGCCGATTGGGTACGCTATGACAATGGGCGAACGAAATTCTGGGAGATCGGCAATGAAGATGCCGGACCGTGGCAGGCGGGCTTCAGGATCGATGTTACGAAAAATAAGGATGGTCAGCCGGAGGTCATTAACGGTGGTCTGTATGGTGAACACATCAAGGTGTTTATCGACTCGATGAAGAAAGCGGCGAGCGAAAAAGGCCATACCATTCATATCGGTGGGCAACTGATCCAGTACGATGCCGCCAATTCCTGGAATGTGCCCGACCGTGCCTGGAACAGTGAGTACTTCAAAAAAGCGGGCAACGCTGCTGACTTTTTCATCATCCATTCTTACTACACGCCCTTCAATGAAAATTCAACGGCCAGTGCCATCCTGGCTACTGCCGCTACAGAAACGGGCAACATGATGAACTGGATGCGTACCACCACACAACTGGCCGGTGTTGCGTTGAAACCCATTGCGCTGACGGAATGGAATATTTTTGCTGTGGGGTCCAAACAGGCCGTGTCGCACATCAATGGACTGCATGCTACGCTCACACTGGGTGAGCTGATCAACAACAAATATGGTCAGGCCTCCCGCTGGGATTTGTCGAATGGTTGGGATAATGGCAATGATCATGGTACCTTCAGTGCGGGTGACGAACCGGGTGTTGGCAAATGGACACCACGACCATCTTTCTACCATATGTATTATTTCCGCAAATACTTTGGCGATCAGCTGGTAGCCTCCTCCGTGACAGGCAACAATGAAGTGGTAAGTTATGCTTCCACTTTTGCTTCCGGACAGGCAGGGGTGGTGCTCGTCAACAAGGGCACGGGCACGCAACATGTCAAGCTGAACTTCCAGAACTTTGTGCCGGGTGGGCGGTATTATTGGTATACGCTGACTGGCGACAACGACAATGGGGAGTTTTCCCGTAAAGTATTGGTGAATGGTAATGGACCAACTGGTGTAGCGGGTGGACCCGCCAATTACGTGGACCTGAAAGCGGATGCCGCAAATTGCGACAATGATGTGCGGATCAGTTTGCCCCCACGTTCCGCCAGTTTTATATTGGTGGAAAAAAGCAGTGTTACCAGTGTGGTGGATATCGATCCGGACGGCAAGATGGTGCAGGTGTTTCCCAATCCAGCACCCAAAGGTCGGTTCAATGTGCGGTTACAAGGGTTTACACCGGCCGAACCACTAAGTTTACGGATCGTCAATACAGCCGGTCAATCATTGTTGGCCACCAGCATTCGTGGGCAGCAACTGTATGCGGCGAAACAATGGTTGCCTGCCGGTACTTATCACCTGCAGGTGATCACTGCCAAAGGCAGTACTACAAAAAAACTGATCGTACCTTAAAAATTGTGCAATATGGTATCGAAAGCATGGAAGATGATCTTGGTAGGGTTGATGGGCAGTGCAACGGTACAGGCACAGGGGCCTGTAAACCCGGTTCGCATCAACCAGGAGGGGTATTATACCAAAGCGCCCAAGTGGGCCGCCGTCGTTGGCAATACTATATCAGACGATTATTACCTGGTCAGCGTACCCCGCAATGACACGGTATACCGGGGTAAGCTGGGTAAAGAGCAGCCGTCTGCCAATTCTTCGCTGCAGACACGGCAAGCAGATTTCAGCAGCTTTACCAGGCCCGGCAGCTATCGGTTGTTGGTGCCGGGACTGGAGGCTTCTTATCTATTTCGTATCGGTCAGCATGTACACCATGCTACCGCAGTAGCCCTGCTGAAGGGATTCTATTACCAGCGTGTATCTACACCCTTGGAGAAAACGTATGCTGGTATCTGGCACCGGCCGGCGGGGCATCCCGATACAGCTGTGATGATACATCCAGGCGCTGCCAGTGCCAACCGGCCTGCAGGCACGGTGATCGCCTCACCCGGCGGCTGGTACGATGCCGGTGACTACAATAAGTATATTGTCAACAGCGGTATCACCATGGGTACCTTGTTGGCGGCCTATGAAGATTTTGCTCCTTATTTCGATACACTGCGTACGCATATACCCGAAAGCCCTAATAAAATACCCGACCTGCTCGATGAAGTGCTGGTCAACCTGCGCTGGATGCTGACCATGCAGGACCCGGCCGATGGTGGTGTATACAACAAATGCACCAATGTCAGTTTCGATGGGATGGTGATGCCGGGCGTTACCAAAGCGCCGCGGTATGTGGTACAAAAAGGAACGGCAGCTACCCTCGATTTTGCGGCGGTGATGGCGCAGGCGGCAAGGATCGCCGGCAAGTTTGCCAAGCAATTGCCGGGACTGCGTGATTCCTGTCTTGCGGCAGCCCGCCTGGCCTGGCAATGGTCGGTAGCGCATCCTGACCTGCCGTATGACCAGGATAAACTCAATAAGGAATTTACACCGGTCGTCAGCACGGGAGGATATGGTGACCGCAATTTTACCGATGAATGGTATTGGGCGGCGGCAGAGTTATGGATCACTACGCAGGACGAGACCTATACAACAACCATTGCCAAAGAAGAACAGCAATTGGTGTCGATCCCCTCCTGGGCCAATGTGCGGATGTTGGGGCAGTACTCGCTGTTACGTCATGGCAAACATTATGCATCGAGGTTTCCTGCTCAGGCTGCTGCTATGCGCAGTAAGCTCCTGGCCTATGCCGATGGCTATGTGGCTGCCGTGCCGCAAAGTGCTTTTGGTACCGTGATGGGGCGCTACCGTACAGACTTTGTATGGGGCAGTAGTTCAGTGGCTGCCAACCAGGGCATCTTGTTGATCAATGCGTGGATACTCACCGGCAATAAAAAATACGTATCAGGGGCTTTGAGTAACCTGGATTACCTGCTCGGGCGCAATGCCACGGGGTATTCTTTTATTACCGGTATCGGGACTTACCAGGTGATGCACCCGCACCACCGGCCTTCTGTAGCTGATGGTATCGTGCCACCGGTGCCGGGCCTGCTATCGGGAGGCCCCAATCCTGGTCAGCAGGATCATTGTAAATATCCCTACAACGAACCGGAGACCAGTTTTACCGATGCCGATTGTTCTTATGCCAGCAATGAAATTGCGATCAACTGGAATGCGCCGGCGGTTTATCTGGCTGCTGCGGTGGAGGCATTGCGTGTACGGGTAGGGTATTAAAAGTATAAGGGGTTTTTGTACTTTTTGTTTTTAGGCGAAAGCTGTTTGGCCCTGGGATTGGGATGGGGCTTCAGACAAATGGTCAATCCCACCTGAGGCGTAAAGGTAAACACGTGTTCCCGGTATGGGATCGCTTCCGAAAGTAATGTTTTCGTATCGAGGTCCTGGATCGTTTTGTTGAATGTAAAATTCGCTTTGAAATAGGTGCTGTTCAATTCGCCACTAACAGCCAGCCATCGGTTGATCCGGTATTTGGCTACGCCTGCCAGGCCTATGGTGAAAGCAGTTGGGCCATTGACAGGTGGGTATATAAAGGCCAGTTGCTGGTAATGGTTGCCCCCTTTTTCTTTCAGGTAAATAATATAGTCGGTGGTGCTGAAATCTGTAATACCGGCGGAGAGTTTTGGAAAGAATAACCAGTTTTTTTTCTCCCAGCGATACGTGACACCTAACATCGCACGCATTCCCGCGATACTGCTAAAGTTATTTCGTTCTAATCCGGGATAGGGATCGATCAGGTAGCGATCCGCATACTGGCTTTGCAAAGCCGCATAGAATTTTTCTTTCCGGCCATCTTTCGGCGAATGGACGTTGCCGATACTGAATTCGAGGCCCCAGCGCGGATGAAAGAAAACGCCGAGGGAATAGGATAGGTTAGAACTGGTATTGCTATAGTTGACCAGTTGGTCAGTAGGGCGCCCGCTCAGTAATTTGCTTACAGGCAGGCTTGTGCCGGCGCTTACACCCAATTGCCATTCCAATTTCCCATTATAGCTTTCCTTTTGCTGTTGGGCGGTCAGGCTACCAGCGTGCAAAGCCACCAGTATGAACAGCATGATCTTTTTGTACATCAGAGCAGTTTTACAGAAGGGGTAGTAGATTCCAGGATACGACCATCAGACAGGTGGTACTGCACTTTGAAACTGTGTTCGGGACCCAGGGTGGGCGGGGTCATCAGGAGGATGTCTTGGGAGGGCTGGAGATCGGCCTCCTCGAAGAGGGTAGGGCGCCAGTCCTTCACGTAGTCGCTCAACAAGGACAAGGTATAATTGTGAAAGACCTTGAAATAGGGGCTGATATCGGAGCCCGCGGGATGGGTGTTGTCGAAGGCATTGGTGGTAATGATGTGGATGGCCTGGATAGAGTCTTTGGCAAGATAGGAAGAGGCTGGCTCGCAACCACAACTTAAGGCATAGGCGGAAGAGATGAACAGGGAAGGCCGTTTTTGCAGGCAGGCCAATCGTTCCCGTTTCAGGAAGACCCGGACGCCATACGCAGTTTTACGAACGGTGTCGGCCTGGCTTTCCGCGGGTTGGGTACCACTGTTGTCCAACTGGCGGACGGTAATAGATTGGTTGCTATACCGGAAGGTTAGTGTTCCCACACAACCGCAGCAGGATACCACTACTTCGGCGATGAGGGGGAATAGCAGGAGGAAAATGACTTTTTTCATGGTGAAGGGTAACCGCTATAGGGGCGGTGTCCCAATATGACCACTTATCTGCACAGTTAGTTGCTTGGCTGGTCATTTTTTCCTCCTGCGGAACCTTTTTTTCGGATTACAGAAAGATGCCCCCTGAAACCTCGATGCGTTGGGCGGTGATCCAGGCGGCCTCGGGTGAACAGAGGAACGCGATCACGCCACCAATATCGTCGGGTTGACCGGTACGCCCCAGCGCAGTTTGGCCCACCAGTACATTACGGATCTGGGGATTGCCGAGAGAGTGGCGGGTGAAGTCTGTTTCGACGGGGCCGGGTGCAATGGTGTTGGCAGTGATGTTGCGACTGCCGAGTTCTTTGGCGAGGTAACGCGTAAACACTTCGATGCCACCTTTCATGGCCGCGTAAGCGCTGTAACCGGGTATGGCAAAGCGGGCCAGGCCCGAAGAAAAATTGATGATACGACCGCCGTCAGCCAGCAAAGGCAGCGCTTTCTGCGTCACGAAATAGGTGCCTTTGAGGTGTACATGGAACATATCGTCGAACAGTTGCTCACTGGTGGTGGCGATCGGACTGGTACCATCGATACCGGCATTGTTGACCAGGAAGTCGAACTGCCCGCGGCCAAACTGATCCTTCAAAACCGAAGTTAGCTCGGCGAAGAACGCATCGAACGTGTGGGATTCGCCGACGTCTAAGCGCAGGGAAGCCGACATCAATCCCATTTGTCGAATGTCTGCGACGACGGCGTCTGCTTCTTCTTTTTTGCTTCTGTAGGTGAGGATGACATGAATCCCCTTTTTTGCCAGGGTGAGGGCTGCATTTTTACCCAATCCCCGGCTACCGCCGGTAACGAGGGCTATTTTGTTGGTAGTTGACATCTTTTTTGGTTTTAGTACACCACAAAATTGCCAGATATGCCTGGATGAGGCATGGTGACAGATTCAGGAAAAATGGTGACTGTTTCAGTTTTTGGGAAAAAACCGGTCAACCGGGCTAGGGGGGCAGTATGTGGGGGGGATGCTTACGCAACGCTTATTTCTTCGGCAGGGAAGATTCGCGTATCTGCAGTTCCGGGGTAAGGGTACGCTTTTCAAATTGCTTGACGGGCCGTTTGCTTTCGATCAATTGCAGCAGCAACTCTGTGGCGTCACGCCCTATTTCATAGGCGGGTTGGCGCACGACGGTGAGGGGCGGGCTTATGAGCTCGGCGATATCCGAGTTGGAGAATCCTACCAGGGCAATGTCTTCCGGTACCCGCAGGCCACGTCTTTTCAGGGTTTTGAGGCAGCCGCTGGTGAGTTTGTCGCTCATGGTGACGATGGCATCGGGTTTTTGCTTCAGGGTAAAAAGCCGGTTCACGGCTTCTTCGATTTCGGAGAAGATCATGCCACCATAAAAACAATGTTTGATCAGCCCGTCTTCAGGTTTGAGGCCATTGGCCAGCAGCGCTTCGCGGTAGCCGGCCAGTCGTTCGGACGTAATGGACAGGAATTCGGAGTTGGCGATGGCAGCGATGCGCTTGTAGCCATTCTGTACGAGGTGTTCGGTGGCTTCGTACGCTCCTTTGAAATTATCGACGATCACGCTATGGGTATCGATCTCTTCTGTGATCCGGTCGAAGAATACGATGGGAAGGCCCTTTTCGTGCAGGGCTTTGAGGTGACTGATATCGTTCGTTTCGGTCGATACGGAGATCAGCAAGCCATCTACCGAGCGGGAGGCGAGGTAACGCAGGTCCATGACTTCGCGTTCATACGACTCGTGGCTTTGCGAGATGATCACATTGTAGCCGCGATCGTACGAGATGGATTCAATGCCATTGATGATCTGGGAGAAGAAGTTGTTGGCGATCTCGCAAACGACCACGCCGATGGAGCGGCTGCGTTTCTCCTTGAGGCTGAGTGCAATCGGATTGGGACGATAGTTCAGCTTTTCGGCACAGTCCAGTACCAGCTGTTTCGTTTCGGGGCTGATCTCATAGCTGTCGCGCAGGGCTCTTGAAACAGTCGATGTAGATATTCCGAGTGCTTTAGCAATATCTTTAATGGTTACTGCTTCAAATTTCATATGCCTGCCGTTGGTTTGATGAGGTCCGTTTGTCGTCGGTCACTAAGATACAGTTTTTCTTGCAGAGCCCTGTAAAACATTCACTTGTCATTTTGACACAACGCCATCGTTGCCGGGAACGATTGCGTAAATAAAAGAAATCAAAGTCTTTCACAATCATGAAAAAGGGTATAGCATTGTTGTGCTATTTGCTAACGAATAAATTGCTTGCTTATGCTTAGGAAATTACTTGCTCCTGGTGGATACTGCTCCACGTACCTCCCTCATCTTATTATTGATTCTCCGCATATTCAGTGACCCCAACATAAATACCGAACATTTCATTTAAAAACTGCTGTATGAAAAGACTGTTGATGCTATTGGTGTTATTTATTGCATCAAAAGCCCTCCATGCCCAGAACGCCGTAAAAGGAGCCGTGGTCGATGACAGTACCGGAGCCCCTGTGCCGGGTGTTTCTGTCATCCTGGAAGGTACCACCAATGGAGCTCAAACCGGCACCGATGGTCGATTTACCATCGTCATCCCGGCTACTGCGAAACGACCACAATTGACTTTTACGTCGCTGGGTTTTGTGTCGCAAACGATTGCTGTAGGTTCTTCTACCCTCATTAACGTTCGTCTGAGGAAAAACCTAAGTTCACTCGACGATGTCGTGGTGATCGGTTACGGTACTTCCAAAAGGAAGGATCTGACTGGCGCCATTTCTTCTTTATCAGGTAAGGAGCTGGAGCGTATACCAGTGGCCAATGCGGCGGAAGCGCTGACGGGTCGTATCCCGGGTGTGATGGTGACGACGACCGATGGTGCGCCCGGTGCAGAGATCGTGATCCGGGTACGCGGTGGAGGCTCTGTTACGCAAGACAACTCGCCCCTCATCATCGTGGATGGTTTTCCGGTGGAAAGTATGAACGATATCGCCACGACCGATATTGAAAGCTTCGATGTGTTGAAAGATGCATCGGCTTCTGCTATTTATGGTGCCCGCGGTGCCAATGGGGTGATCATTGTGACGACCAAGCGGGCCAAAGCTGGTAAAACGAATATTTCTTACAACGGCTTTGGTCAGATGCGCACTTTCCCCCGTAAACTGAAGGTATTATCACCATATGAGTTTGTGCTGGCGCAATATGAATATGCCCGCTTGCGGAGTCAGGCCGAAGTGGATGCCTTCAGCAAATACTTTGGGGTGTTTGAAGACCTGGAGCTGTACAAAGCGCAAAAGGGCACCGACTGGCAGGAGGAACTGTTTGGTCATCCGCAAACATCGCAACAACACAACGTTAGCCTCGCAGGCGGTACCGACAAGACCAAGATCAACCTGAGCTTCACCAATAACCAGGATGAAGGGTTGATGACCGGTTCATCATATGCTAGAAATTACCTGAGCTTCAAATTGAATCACGAGATCTCCAAATCCCTGAAGTTTGATGCGGGGGTTCGTTACAGCCGCGCCACCACGATGGGTGCGGGCACCTCCGGTCAATCCAGTGTACGGGTCAGTGATGGCATCACCACACGCCCGGTAAACGGACTGGCCGACCAGATCGTGCCGGATGAAGTGTCGCAGGACCAGGGAGATGATTACGATCAATTCCTGAAAAGCCTGATCCCTCCCACCAAAGTGGTAACGCAGGATTACCGCAGGAGGCTCAACAATACCCTCAACCTCAGCGCTGCCCTGAGCTGGAATATCATGCGCGGCCTCAATTGGCGCACAGACTTCAATATCGACCGCGTACAGGATGAAACCCGTCGTTACTACGGACCGCTGACCGGCGAATCCAGGAATGTGGGTGGTAACCTGCCGCTGGGCGAGATCACGGATGAACTTAGAAATGGCTACCGGATCTCCAATACCCTGACCTACCAGTTCAAACTCGGCAAGGACCATTCCTTCACGGTCATGGGTGGCCAGGAAATGCTCGATGGAGACGGCGTCTATAAATTCATGCGGGCGAAATATTTTGCCGAAAACCTGCTGCCCGAGAAGTTGTTTTCCAATATGTCATTGGGCACCGTTGATCGTCTTTCAACACACGACCGGATCGGTAGCTCGTTGCTGTCGTTCTTTGGCCGGGTGAATTACTCCTTCAACAGCAAGTTCCTGGCAGCATTAACTTTCCGGGCTGATGGATCGAGCCTGTTTGCTGAAGATAATAAATGGGCATACTTCCCGTCTGCTTCATTGGCCTACCGCTTGTCGGAAGAGCAATTCATGCGCGATATCGACTTCATCGACGACCTGAAGTTCCGCGTGAGCTATGGGGAAGCAGGTAACAACCGGGTAGGTCTCGATCGTTTCAAAAAGACCTATGCCATCTCCGATGTACGCACGATTGGTTTCGGCGATGTAGCCAATCCTTATTATGTGTTCGCCTCCACGGAGCTGCCCAATCCCTCCCTTCGCTGGGAAACGACGGTTACGCGTAACGCAGGGCTCGACTTCACCTTGTTCAAGAACAAGGTCACCGGTAGCCTCGACGTATACTGGAACACCACCAAGGACTTGCTGGTAGCGCAACCCATTCCGCAAACGACAGGCTTCAGTACCCAGATGATCAATATCGGGCAAACCTCCAACAGGGGAATCGAACTGGGGTTAAATGCTACCGTGCTGACAAAGAAAGATTTCACACTCAACGCCACGTTCAATATTGGTACCAACACTTCCAAGATCGACGACCTGGGGGGCGCTACGCAGATCGTAGTTGGATCCAACTGGGCCAGCACCGATTTGAAAGCACAGGATGATTTCCGTGCGCTGGTCGGGGAAACCGTAGGTCTGATGTATGGGTATGTAACCGATGGCTTTTACACCTCCGACGACTTTGCTTCCAACAACGGTACAACCTATGTACTGAAAGACAAAGTGCCCAATGCAGCCACCGTACTGGGTGGTATCTCGATGCGACCCGGATTGCTGAAACTGAAAGACCTGGATGGCGATGGCTTTATTACTGCCGACAAGGACCGCCAGGTGATCGGCAAGGCCCTGCCAAAATTCCAGGGAGGGTTTGGCCTGAACACCACCTTTAAAGGATTTGATGCCTCCGTATTCTTCAATTTTGTATACGGCAATGACGTGTACAACACCGGAAAGATCGGTTTGAACATGCTGTACCGTAATACGTATGGCAATATGCTCAACACCATGAATTCGAACGACCGCTATAAATACATCGATGCAAACGGTGCCCTGGTGACGGACCTGCAAAAATTAGCCGAGTTGAACAAAGATGCCAAGATCTGGACGCCCTTCTCCATGGGCACTGCATCGCCGGTGTTTCATTCCTGGGCAGTGGAAGATGGTTCTTTCATCCGGTTGAACAATATTACGGTGGGTTATTCTTTGCCGAAGAATATTATCTCCAAAGCGCTGATGAGCCGCTTCCGGGTGTATGCTACGGTATACAACGCGTTCCTGTGGACCAAATACACCGGTTACGATCCCGAGGTAAGTGCCAACCGCAATACAGGTTACAATGCCCTGACGCCGGGCGTCGACTATTCGGGTTATCCGAAAAGCCGAACCTATACGGTGGGTCTTAATGTGACATTCTAACAGCACCTCTCAACACCGAAAAACTATTTGTATGAAACGACTTGCTATATACAGCCTTGCGCTACTGCCACTGGTTGCAGGATCCTGTAAGAAATTCCTCAATAAGGAATTTGAATCTTCTTTCACCCCGGATTATATCTATGGCAATGAGACGGATGCCAAGAAGGCCGTTAACGCGGTGTATGCCCTGTTTAACCAGGATGCCTTCACTTCCCGGGTGTCTAACAACTTCACCGGCAACTCCGATGTGGAAGTGGGTGGGGTAGGTGCCACTCCTGACAACTCGCGCCGGGATATCTGGTCTTTCGAAGCGACCAGCGCCAACCAGGATCTGCTCACTGTCTGGAACAATGCCTACAATGCCATCAACCGTGCGAATGATTGTGTGGATGGTATCGTTGCCAATGCTGCCTATAAAACCAATCCTGCGCTGAAACAGCTGGCTGGCGAAGCAGCTACCTTGCGTGCCTATTGGTATTACCTGTTGATGAACCATTGGGGAGATGTTCCTTTCTCCATCAAGTCAACTACTGCAGGTGATAATTTCTTCCTGCCCCGCACGGGCCGCGACAGCATACTGACCTATCTCATTAATGACCTCAAGAAGTTTGAACCCGATATGATGTGGGCCAGTGACCTGGATTTTGGTATCGAGCGCATCAACCGCGAATTCGTGTTGGGTATGATCTCCCGGCTGTCGCTGATGCGCGGTGGTTACTGGTTGTATCCTGATATGAAGATGAGACGGATGCCCGACTACCTCGACTATTACAAGATCGCCAACGACGCTTGTAAGAAGCTGATCGAATTGAAACCGCATACGCTGACGCCCAATTTCAAAGAGATCTTCTACAACGAATGCCAGGGCTTAACACCACTGGGTATGGATGTGTTGTATGAGGTGGCCTTCCATCCCGGCTTTGGTGATGTGGGTTGGTGCAATGGCGTACGTGTGGATGCAGGCGCCCATGCCTATGGTTCTGGTTCCAATTACCTGAGTTTACCACCCAGTTACTATTACTCCTTCGATACGCTCGATAAACGCCTGGAGACTACCTGCTCGATCGTCTATTTTGATGGTACCCTGCAGGAAATTCCTACCGCGGTTACTGGCATTGCTCCCGGCAAGTGGAACCGCCTGTGGCTGAAAACTGCCCCCGGTTCTGCTTCAGCCAAAGGAACCGGTATCAACTGGCCGCTGATGCGCTACAGCGATGTATTGCTGATGTTGGCCGAAACGGAAAACGAGATCAATGGAGCGCCTACGGCTACTGCGAAAGATGCCCTGGCGCAGGTACGTAAACGTGCTTTCGATGCCGCCAACTGGAGCGAAAAGGTCGATGCCTATATTGCTGCCCGCTCGTCCAAAGAAACATTCTTTGAAGCGATCGTGGATGAGCGTGCCTGGGAGTTTGGTGGTGAGTGTCTGCGTAAATATGATCTGGCCAGATGGAACAACTACGGCCAAAAGATCGTGGAAGCCAAACAAATGATGGCCGAACTGGGAGCTGATGCCTTTGCCGGAACCGGTACTTACGCCAATTATCCCGACTATCTCTACTACAAAAAGACGGTAGGCAAAACGGCTGCTTTCTATTCCAAATACAGAAAGCCTGCTGTAGCACCACCGGTGGTTGATTTGCCAGCCAAAGGAGATAATCCCGATGGCTATATCCGTGTAACCTGGACACGTGGATTGTGGAACAATACAACCAGTCAGCCTGGCGACTTCATCGTGCGCAGCTGGAGAGGGTATGCTGACAACAGTGGTGCAGAGGCTGTAAAATACATATTGCCTTTACATGGTTCTGTGATCACCAATAGCCAGGGCACACTGAGAAACGACGGATACGGATACTAAAACTAACCAACATGCAAATCAAACGTTCTATAATAAAGCTGTTATGCGCCTGCTTGTGTGCAGGGCTGCTGCTCGCTGCCTGTAAGAAAGATGACATGACGGAAAAGGTGCGGATGTTCAGGCCCGTCATCAAAGCGCCGTTGGCGTCTGAAGGCAACTGGATCGAAGTCAGCTGGCAGGCGATCAAAGATGCTCAATCTTATACGGTGCAGATCAGTACCGATACTTTCAAAACGGTGGGTGTTTCGGCACAGGCCGATTCTGGATTGTATGTATTTGAGAACCTGGCCTGGGACAAAATGTACTGGGTGCGGGTACGCGCGAATGCGACCGACACGGTTTTCAGTTCCAAATGGGCTACCCTGGGCTCCATCAAAACGATGAAGTTCCCCACGATCCTGAAGTCGCCGGCGATCAGCGACCTTACCCAGGAAGCGGTACGTATACGGTGGGCATCGGATGGTGCAGCCGTCACCTCTCTCAAAGTGAAATTGCTCTCGGATAGCTCGTTCGTGAAAGATATACCCTTGACGTCGGATGATGTCGCCAATGAATTTAAAGTAGTGGACGGTTTGAAAGATGGTACTGCTTACCTGATCTATCTTTACAGTGGCACAACGATCCGTGGGTGGGAAACTTATAAGACGAAGGCAAAACCAACAGGTACGATCATTGATCTGCGTACTGCAGAATACAAGCCCAGCCTTTTGGCAGATACCCTGCCTGACCTGGACGCAGGCAGCATCGTATTGCTGAAACGTGGTCAGCTGTACGAGATTGGCGGTACCATCAACCTGGCCAAATCGCTCACCATCATGAGTGCCGAAGATTTTACGACAACGGAACGGGCTACTATCTTATTCAAAGCCAATTTCAACATCGTAGCCGGTAGTGTAATCGATCTGCTGTCTTTCTCCGATCTCAATATGTACAGCGATAGCTACACAGGTCGGTATGTCTTCAATATCAATGCGGCCTGTACCATCGGTAAGATCCAGTTTGAGGCTTGCAGTGCCAAGGTGTTCCGTGGTTTCACCAGGTTGCAGTCTGCCGTAATGACCGTATCGGAATTTGTGATCAACAACTGTGTACTCGATAGCATTGCCGATTATGGTGTCGTCAACGTGGACAACGCCAACTGTAAGATCAATGATATAAAGATCACCAACAGCACCATTTCAAGGGCGCAAAAAGTAGTAGCCGGTAAGCAGGCTGCCAATACGCTCACCATGGAGAACCTGACCTTTAATGAAGCGGCACGCGGTGGTAACTTCATTGTCGACTTCAATGGCGTAGCGATCAATACCGTCAGTTTCAAGAATAACATCATTGGGGTTGGCCTGGCCAATGGCAGTAATGTTACGGTGAATGGTATTCGTATCAGCACGGGTAATATCGAGACGACGAACAACTATGCGACCAAAGACTTTGTGGCAGGTACCAATCCGATTGCCGGTTTGACACCTTATGCCAAGAATGCTTCGGAACTGTTTACCGATCCGGCCAATGCCAATTTCAAGATCAAGGACAATACCTTCCCCGGACGGGCCACCGCTGGTGATCCGCGCTGGAGGCCTTAACGACAACGATCCATACCAAGGTTATACATGAAAACGATGAGAAGCACCCTATTGAGTAAAGCCTTTGTTGTTGCCTGTATCGTGTCCTGCAGCGCCCAGCAAAAAAGCGCTACGGTGATACCTGGCGATAAACCCATCGCCTTTCCCGGCGCAGAAGGTTTTGGTCAGTATGCAACAGGCGGCCGAGGGGGAAAGATATATATCGTTACCAACCTCAACGATGGCGGCCCCGGGAGTTTCCGGGAGGCCGCCATCGCCAAAGGACCCCGTACCATCGTCTTTGCGGTATCGGGCACCATACACCTCGAAAGCAATTTGGGGATTGCCGCCAATGTCACCATTGCGGGGCAGTCCGCCCCGGGAGATGGGATCTGTATTGCCGACCAGCCCGTATCCATCGCCGGCGACAACATCATTATCCGTTATCTGCGTATCCGCATGGGCGATAAATACCAGAAGGGCGGTATGGTGGATGGGAATGGCGCCGATGATGCCCTGAGTGGTACACGCCGCAAGCACATCCTCATCGATCATTGCAGCTTGAGCTGGAGCACCGACGAGGTGATGTCGATTTACGCAGGCGACAGCTCTACCCTGCAATGGAACCTGCTGGCCGAGCCACTCAATTACAGTTATCATTTTGAGACTGGTGATAAGGATTATGAGCACCATGGTTATGGTGGTATCTGGGGTGGCAAACACCTGTCGGCCCACCACAACCTTATCGCACACTGCAACAGCCGCACGCCCCGCTTTGAAGGAATTCGCAATGCGCCGGAAGAAAATGTAGATTACCGCAACAATGTTATCTACAATTGGGGGCACAACAATACGTACGCCGGTGAAGGTGGCCGCTATAACATCGTCAACAATTATTACAAATACGGACCGTCCACCAGCAAGCAGATACGGTCGCAATTGCTGAACCCCTATAACCGGAACGATATTCCTTATGGCAAGTTTTATGTGAACGGGAACTATGTAGATGGAGCGACAGCGGTCACTGCCGACAACTGGCTCGGGGTGCGACTGGGCAACGGCAAGGATAAGGACGATCCCGCACAGGCAAAACTTGAACAGCCTTTTTCCATTGTACCGGTAACCACACAGTCCGCAGAAAAAGCCTACGAACTGGTATTGCGGCAGGTGGGTGCCATCCGGCCCAAACGCGATACGATGGACCAGCGCATCGTGAAGAATGTGGAGGATAGAACAGGTGGTTTGATAGATGTGCAGGGCGGTTTTCCGCACGGCACAGCTTACGAGCTTACAATCAGTGCCTGGCCTGCGTTACATTCTATCGCAGCCCCCACAGATACAGATAAAGATGGCATCCCCGATGCCTGGGAGCAAAAACACCAATTGAATCCCAACAATCCGGCTGATGGAAATTTGTACACCTTGCACAAAGGATACACCAACCTGGAAATGTACCTGAATGAACTGGCACAATAAAGGCATGCGCCATGGGATGGTACGGGATAGCTCTCGCGGTCAATAATTGTATTTTGCCGGTTTCGACAATAGATAGCTTACGACCATGAAGAAAATTTTTTGCCTCCTGCTGAGTTGCCTGATGATCTCATTACAGATGATCGGTCAGCCAACGACCTACCCCACCTCATTTACCGTTGCACAAGATGGGAGCGGTAACTTCAAAACGATCCAGGAAGCTGTGAATGCGGTACGTGATCTGTCGCAACAACAGGTGACCATCCACATCAAAAAAGGTGTATACAAAGAAAAGCTGGTCATCCCTTCCTGGAAATGCAGGATATCGCTGTTGGGAGAAGACAAGGACAGCACCATCATCACCAACAGCGATTACTCGGGAAAGGCCTATGCGGGTCTTGATTTCGTAGGTCGCGACAAATACAGCACGTATACTTCCTATACTGTATTGATCCAGGGCAATGACTGCACGGCCGAAAACCTGACCATCCGGAATGATGCCGGACGGGTAGGGCAGGCGGTAGCGCTGCATGTGGAAGGAGATCGATTCGTGATGTCCAACTGCAAGCTGATGGGTAACCAGGATACCTTGTACGCTGCTACGGAAACCAGCCGGCAGTGGTACCGCGATTGTTTTATCGAAGGCACCACCGATTTCCTGTTCGGCGAAGCGACAGTCGTCTTTCAACGCTGCACGATCAAAAGCCTCAGCAATTCTTATATCACGGCGGCGGCCACCACGGCTCGTCAGCGTTTTGGGTTCGTATTCTTCGATTGTACGCTTGTTGCTGATAGTGCCGCTAAGAAAGTTTTTCTCGGCCGACCGTGGAGGCCCAACAGCAAGACTGTTTTCCTGAACACAACAATGGGTGACCACATTGTCAAAGAGGGTTGGAACAATTGGGGAAATGCGGAGAATGAAAAGACCGTCTTGTACGCGGAATACCAAAGCGTGGGTCCGGGTGGGCAGGCTGGTCAACGTGTATCATGGTCGCGCCAGCTGAGTGCCAAACAAGCAAAACAATATACTTTTAAACATATTTTCGGCGATTGGGAGCCAGCCGTAAACCCACAATAAGTTGATAATATTGTATTCATTATGAAGTCATTGATCTGCATCGCACCCGGACAGTTTGAATACCGTGACAAGGAACAACCACAGCCTGCACCGGGGCAGGCCCTGATCCGTATCCGCCGCATTGGTGTCTGTGGTACCGACCTGCACGCCTTCGAAGGCACCCAACCATTTTTTACGTATCCCCGCATACTGGGCCATGAACTGGCTGGCGAACTCGTCGATACCGGTGGCGCTGTAGGTTTCGAAAAAGGAGAGACGGTTTCCTTTATACCCTATTTCAATTGTGGCACCTGTATTGCCTGCCGCAACGGTAAACCCAATTGCTGCACCAATATCAAGGTGTGTGGCGTGCATGTAGATGGCGGTATGGTGGAATACCTGGCTGTACCTGCCGATAAATTATTACATGGCGAAGAGCTCGGCTTCGATGCACTAGCATTGGTAGAGCCGCTGGCCATTGGCGCCCATGGATTACGCCGGGCAGGGGTAGAAGCTGGTGAATTTGTGCTGGTCGTAGGGGCGGGTCCTATTGGACTGGGTATAATTGCCCTGGCCAATATTGCAGGTGCCCAGGTGATCGCACTCGATGTCAACGAGCACAGGCTATCCTTTTGTCGCAACAAGCTGGGGGTGCAATATACCATCAATGGTGCCCAAGAAGACGTGGTGGCCCGGTTACAGGCCATCACCAACGGGGATATGCCTACAGTGGTGGTAGATGCAACTGGTAATGGCAAGGCGATCAACAATGCTTTCCAGTATATGGCGCATGGCGCCCGGTACGTGTTGGTGGGTTTACAGAAAGGCGATATCTCCTTCCCGCATCCGGAATTTCACAAACGGGAAGCGACGCTGATGAGCAGCCGCAATGCCACTCGCGAGGATTTTGAGCATGTGATCCGCTGCATCCGGAACCAGCAGATTGATCCCCTCACTTTTATTACCCATACGGTTCCTTTTAAAGCTACCAAAGACCAGTTTGCCGGTTGGCTCGATCCCGCCAACGGCGTGATCAAAGCTATGGTAGCCATCGACTAGTCATCCAATCTTTTTGTTAAAATACTGCTTCATGCGTTCTACGTTTGCCCTTGCTATCATTGCCTGTTTGTCGACCTCAACCGTACCTGTCCATGCCCAATCGGGTGCCGCCGTTTCCAAAGTATGGGTGGCCGATAACGGCAACGGTACGTATAAGAACCCCGTGATCGACGCTGACTATTCGGACCCGGACGCTATCCGGGTGGGCGAAGATTATTACATGATCGCTTCCAGCTTCGATGCCATTCCCGGACTGCCGATCCTGCATTCGAAAGACCTGGTCAACTGGACATTGATCGGTCACGCCTTGCACCGCCAGCTGCCCTTCGATCATTTTTCCAAAACACAACATGGCAATGGGGTATGGGCGCCTGCCATTCGCTACCACAAAGGCGAATTCTATATTTACTCGCCCGACCCGGACTTTGGTATCTACGTGATCAAAGCAAAAAACATACGCGGTCCCTGGAGTGAACCTATCCTGGTAGAAGGTGGTAAGGGATTGATCGATCCTTGTCCATTTTGGGATGAAGATGGTAAGGTATACCTCACGCATGCTTATGCGGGCAGCCGCGCGGGCATCAAAAGTGTGATCGTTGTGAAAGAAATGAATGCCGAAGGCACCCGGGTAACCAGCACAGGTAAACTGGTCTATGATGGCCATGCTACCGATCCGACCATCGAGGGACCTAAGGTGTACAAACGCAACGGATACTATTACCTGTTTGCGCCCGCAGGCGGTGTCTCCACCGGTTGGCAACTGGTGCTACGCTCGAAAAACATCTATGGCCCCTATGAACGCAAGGTAGTGATGGACCAGGGCAGCACGCCCATCAACGGTCCCCACCAGGGTGCCTGGGTCAATACGCCGGGGGGCGAAGACTGGTTCCTGCATTTCCAGGACAAAGACGCGTATGGAAGGGTGGTACACCTGCAACCCATGAAATGGGTCAACAACTGGCCGGTGATCGGGGTCGATAAAGACGGAGATGGTAAAGGGGAGCCTGTGTTGGTGTACAAGAAGCCGGCGGTGGGCAAAACCTATCCGGTGGCCACACCTGCCGACAGTGATGAGTTCAACGGACGCTTGCTGGGACTGCAATGGCAATGGCAGGCCAATCCCAAAGCGACCTGGTCCTTCCTCGATCCTTCCTGTGGGGTGTTACGCCTGTATTCCGATAAGATCCCGGATTCGGCCAGGAACCTGTGGGAGGTGCCCAATGTATTGTTGCAGAAATGGCCAACCCAGACTTTCGATATGACCACACGCCTCACGTTCACGCCCAATCCAAAACTGGAGAACGAAAAAGCAGGGCTGGTCGTGATGGGGCTCAGCTATGCAGCCATCTCGCTGAAGAACAAGAAAGACGGTATCTGGCTCGTATACAATACCTGTAAGGATGCCGCCAAAGGAACGGCTGAAACGGAAAAAGTGCTCACACGCCTGGGTGACAGTTCCGTTACCGTTACGCTCCGGGTACGGGTGCTGCCAGGTGCCATATGTCGTTTTGGTTACAGTACCGATGGGAATAGTTTTACCGACTTAGATACTGATTTTCAAGCTGAGCCGGGCCGTTGGATCGGTGCTAAAACAGGCTTGTACTGTACCCGCCCGGGACAAACCAACGATGCCGGTTTTGCAGATGTGGACTGGTTCCGGGTAACCAAACCCTGAGGGATCGGTAACGATTGCGTAAATAAAATCAGGATATTGCTGTAGATTTAACGCTAATCTCCCTACACTTGTCGGGACGATTGTAAACCTATGTCCCAATGCTTGCGCCCCATACAGGATGCTATCTGTACAGGTCATGAACCTGCCCTGACCGAGCTCTACCGGCTGTTTAGTAAACGCCTGCTCCATTTCGCCCGCGCCATTACCCGCTCTCCCGAACTTGCTGAAGAAATTGTGGAAGATGTATTCGTGAAGCTTTGGACCAACCGTGCCCGCATATCCGAAGTGGATAACCTGACGGTGTATTTGTATGTCGCCACCAAGAACCAGGCTTTGAATGCCGTATCCCAAAAAGCACGTTCCCTGATACAAGCGCCTTTTGATGACCTCGATATAGAAAGCAGTTACCTGACTGCCGATCCCTATAATGATTTGGTTACCGCCGAGATCATGAAGAAGATGCAGGAGGCGGTAGATAACCTGCCTCCGCGTTGCAAGATCATCTTTAAATTGGTGCGGGAAGATGGCTTAAAGCACCGGGAAGTGGCGGAAGTATTGAATATCTCCATCAACACGGTCGACGTACAAATGGCCATTGCCATTAAAAAGATCTGCACGGCCCTGGGCATCGATCGCCACCTGCGGCAGGCTGATAAAGCATCACGCCAAAGCGGAAGGATGCCCGACAATTCACTGCTTTTGTTCGTTTGTTATGGATTACCGCTGACCGGCGCACTGGCCTCGCTGCTACCGGAAGCGTAAGAAATAGCTGGTAAGTCATCCGGATCTTCCCTCCGACCGGCCACTCATGTTAAAATATGATCTTCCTTTCGCATTTTACGGCCAGTATCTTATATTTAACTTCTATACAACTCTTCTTTACAACGTTTTATGGCAGAATTGGGTAATATGGAAGCAACAGCGGCAGCGATCCGTGCCGGCGAAAAGGTGTCAATCGATGATGGGCTGGAGGTTTGGGCGTTTGCACCATCGCCGCAGCCCGATGTAGAACGATTGGGTACGCAATATGTAGCCATGGCCGTCAATGCAGGCCAGGCCTGTCTTTACAGGCGAGCCGCCGACCCGGTTTCTCCCGATACCCGGTTGTTCCTCATCGACGAAGAGCGCATTGCGCTGTACAGTTTTTCGTTGCGCGAGCTGGGCAACAGGGCAGCTTTGAGCAAAAAAACGGCCGCGCTGCGGGAAGGCAAGATCAAAGAATACCAACCGCTACTCGACGAGTTTGGCGATTGTGCCGGCTGCCGTTATTGGGTGGCCAATGAAATTTCCCTGGCGGTACACGACGAACGGGCGCCGCAAGCCTGGGAGGCTGTCAGCCTGCAACTCTTCACGCAATTGGCAGAGAACGGCGATGCCCGCGCCTGTCATGAACTGGCCAATCATTTTTATTTTAATACGTCGGATAAAGAAGCCGTCATCAAATGGCGCCAACTGGCCATTGCGGGTGGTGAATCGGACGACCTGAAGGAACTGGCGGATTTCATCATCGATGAGTACCCCGACAGGATCGAACTGGCCTTGGATACCCTGCATACCATGCAGCAATACCACCTGAAAGAGGCCTGGGCCTGGTGGAAGGAAGGGAAGATCTACACCCAGGGGATCGGCGGTATCAAAGCCGATCCGCAGCGGGGCATGGAATTGGTGCAAAAGGCCAGCGATCTTGGGCATACGGTGGCGAAAGGAGACTTAGCGCATTATTACCATAAAGGCATCGGCGTTGCCAAAGACCTGCACAAAGCGCTGGCGTTGTACCAGGAAGCCAACGAAGCATCGCGCACGTTCAATAACCAGTATTTCAGTACCGATGACGACTCCGACGAACCACTGGAAGACGGTGATTACGAAGATGAGATCGAGTTGATCAAAAAAGAGATTGGAAAGAAATAAGGGATTCAAGTATAAAAATAAAGGCCGCCCCATCGATGGGGCGGCCTTTATTTTTAACGAACAGTATCTGCGATTAATTCGATTCCGTGTACTGCTTGAAGTTGTCAAGGATGGCTTGCCAGCCAGCTTGTTGCATCTCGATCGGGTTGGTGTCTTCTGCTTCGAAAACAGAAATGATATGCGTTTTGCCACCTTCTTCATTAAACGTATTCCGCACTTTGCGGTCGTCTCCCAGGGTATAGGCAATCAGTTTGTTCTCCTCCACTTCGTCGTATACACCTCCAAAGTCGAAACTGAAGCTGCCATCTTTGGCGGCCATGGTGGTAGAAAACTTGCCACCGGGCTGCAGGTCGTTGGTCGCCGCCGGCGCATGCCAGTCGGGGGAGGCGAAAGCCCAGTTCATGATGTGTTGCGGCTCGTTCCAGTATTGCCATACTTTAGCTACCGGTGCGTTGATCGTAGCTTCAATCGTTAATTGGGTTCTTTTGGTCGTTTCCATGATTATGCTTTTAAAGTTGAGTGATTCGTTGTTTGATGAAACAAACTTACAGCTACTTCCATAATCCAACTTGGATAAAACCGACAAATAGAAGGTGTTTTGCGACCCGTTGAAAAAAGTTAAAAAAAATCCTTCAATGGCTTAATGGTGTTTTTTCAAATTGCTGTCCTTCCTGGTATAAAGCCAACTGGCAGCATGGAAAGACCCGAACATATCTGGTTCCTCCTGTCCCGCAACCTGAGCGGGGAGGCATCACAAACAGAACATGAAGAACTGATGCAGGCCCTGCAGCAGCAACCTGCGCTGATGCAGCAATATGAGCTCCTGCAGCGCTTGTGGAAGCCCAGGCAGACTGTGCCAACAGAAGAGATAACGGCCAGGGTTAACCAAATCCTGCAACGATCGGCCAGCGAAGTGCCCGATACCCGGGAGCAGCCAGATCAACAGCCTATAGCAGATCTGCGGGTAGCACCGGTCAGGAAATTATGGCGTGGCATCCGGCGATGGAGTGGGGCGGCGGCCGTCGTGGGTATCTTATTGGCAGTGTACGTACAACACCAGAAGACCCCGGCAGTCACCGTGCCCGAAAACGAGATCGTGGCCAAGAAAGGCAGTAAGACCCGCACCCTGCTGCCCGATGGATCTACGGTTTGGCTCAATGCAGGCTCCAGTATTACTTATGATCCCGCCTTTACCGGCAATGCCCGTGAAGTAACCCTCCAGGGCGAGGGATACTTCGATATCGTGAAGCAGGCCGGCAAACCGTTTATCGTGCACGCCGGTGACATCAACATACGCGTATTGGGCACCGCCTTCAATGTAAAATCATACGACGAAGAACCAACGATAGAAACGACGCTTATTCACGGTCTCATCCAGATCACCCGCAAAGCCGATTCAACCGGTATACCCATCTTCCTCCATCCCAACCAGAAGATCGTGCTACCGAAGTCGGCACCATTGATCACAGAGCCCATGACCAAACCGGCGGTGCCATCTCCCGCCAGGGTACAACCGGCCATTGTACACCTCGATAGCAGCCTGAAAGAAAATGAGCGGTTGGAAACAGCCTGGATGTACAACCGGTTGGAGTTTCGGGGAGACAGCTTTGCCGAACTGGCCAAGAAACTGGAACGTTGGTACAACATCACCATTCATTTCCAGGATGAGGAGGTGCGTAACCTTGTATTCAATGGTTCTTTAGAGAATGAAACTGTGGAGCAGGCCTTTCAGGCATTGACATTGGCCACTGCTTTTCGCTTCGACATCAAGGGAAACGATGTATACATACGGTCTGCCAATAAAAATTAACGCTTAATAAGAAACGAATGCTATGCCACCTGATAATTGAAGCAACCTACGCCGTTAACCCGGTACCCTTGTTCCGGAACGGTCTCCACAATATTGGCCTGCAAAGGCTATAAAAAGTGAACGGAGAATGTTGCAGCATTCCCCGTTCTGTACAGGTTAAAATTGGTGTACCCGCCGCCATAGGCGGCGGGAATTGTTAACCCATAATGTTCACTAAAGTATGAAAAGTTTTCTAACGGGGACGCGAAACCCTGCCCGGGAATCGTGGCATCCTATGCTTTCCAAAGCACTGCTTGTTATGAAATTGACTACTATTTTGCTTATTGCGTTCGCCCTCAATGTGTCAGCCACAGGGTATGGGCAGGAACGGTTGAGTTTCCGGTTTAAAAAGACCGAGATCGCCGGCATCCTGACCAGCATCGAGAAGGCGACTCATTACCGATTCCTCTACAATGACCAGCTCCGCAGCATCCGCCAGAAGGTCAACCTGGAGGTGGAGAATGCCAGCATCCGGCAGACCCTCGATCAGCTGTTCCTAAAGACCGGCCTCATCTACCTGCTGATGGAAAACAACCTCATTGTGGTGAAGGAGCAGATGGCCGCCACGGCAGAAAAACCCATTACCGGCAAGATCACTGATGACAATGGCGTGCCCCTATCCGGTGTTACCATCCGCATCAAAGGATCTGAAAAAGGCACCACCACCAACGATCAGGGCCTTTTTTCCCTCAACGCCGATGACGAAGATATACTGGTGTTCTCCTACGTTGGCTATGAAGCCCAGGAAACCAAAGTGGGCGCACGTACGGCGATCAATGTATCGCTGACATCTGCGGCCCGCAACCTCGAAAATATTGTGGTGATCGGATACGGCGCGGTCAAGAAAAGAGACCTCACTGGCGCTGTAGTATCCGTCAAAAGCGACGAGATCAAAAAAGTACCATCCGGCAACGTCATGGAAAGCCTGCAAGGAAAACTACCCGGCGCCGACATCATGCGTACCAGCGGATCGGCTTCTGCTGGTGTCAACATCACCATCCGGGGCAACCGGTCGCTCATGGCGAGCAATGCCCCCCTGGTGATCGTCGATGGTATACAATACAACACTTTTCAGGACATCAATCCCAACGATATTCAGTCGCTCGAAGTATTGAAAGATGCCTCCTCTACAGCCATCTACGGATCACGTGGCGCCAATGGAGTAATACTCATTACCACCAAACGCGGCAGCAATGGCAAACCTAAGATCAGCCTCAATTCTTACTACGGTGTATCGTCGGTATCCGACTATCCTGATTACATGAATTCCGACGAGTACCGTGCCTGGAGAAGGGAAGCCAACCGGCGCATTCCCCTGGCAGGCATCAACCCATCGGGCACCTGGACCAGTGAGGCAAATGATGGACTCCTGTTCAGTGCAGAAGAACTGAAGAATCTTGGCAATGGCATCAATACGAATTATTCCGACCTGTTGTTCCGCGATGGCAGCCAACAGGAACACCAGGTAGGCGTGTCGGCCGGCAATGACAAGACCAAGGTATACCTCTCGCTCAATTACTACAATGAAAAAGGATTGCTGAAAGGAGATGAGTTGAAGCGGTATACCGGTCGCATGAACGTCGACCAGACGCTGGGTAAGTTCGCCAAAACGGGTATGCAGATGCAGCTTACGTATTACGATATCGACGCACGCACCAACCCCATGGATGAGGCCAGCAAGGTAGCACCCTGGTCTACACCCTATGATAGTGCCGGCAATATCATCTTGTTCCCGGTCAACGACCAGGCACGTTGGAACCCGCTGGCCGACGAGCAACCCGGTGTCGCGACCAACAACACACTGATCACCCGCACACTGGCAGCTACCTACCTCGAGTTGACGCCCTTCAAAGGACTTTCTTTGAGAAGCAACCTCGGGTTCGTATTTACCGACTCGCGCCAGGGCGCTTTCTTCGATCTCAACTCCATGTCGCAACGTGGCCTGCGGACACTCGGTTTTGGTGTAGCCACCAGGGGCCGTAATACCAACTGGGAAAATATCCTCACCTACAATAAACAAATAGGCGAGCATAACTTCACCCTTACCGGTATCACCACGTTCTGGGAGATCAACAATGAATTCATCCAGGCGCAGGGCAACAAACAAATACTGCCTTCCCAACTGTTTTATGCCTTGCAGAACTCGACCGAAAACCTCGGTATCACGAGTGGTTATTCGAAAGAGAACCTCGTGTCGTATGCGGGCCGTATTAATTATTCCTTCAAAGGCAAGTACCTGGCTTCCGTCAGCGTGCGCACCGATGGATCGTCCAAACTGGGTCCTGGCAATAAATGGGATGTGTTCCCCGCCGCAGCCCTGGCTTGGCGCATCAGCGATGAGGCCTTCCTGCAAAACGTCAGCAAACTCAACGACCTCAAATTACGGCTGAGCTATGGTGTAACAGGAAGCGATGCCATCACCGCCTACAAAACACAATCTACCCTCATACGTATCCCCAACGCCTTTGGCGATAATCCAGCCCTTGGCTTTGCTTTCAGCGATACCATCGGCAATGCCAACCTCCGTTGGGAAAAAACAAAGGCGCTCAACCTGGGTATCGACTTCGGTTTCTTTGCCAACCGGCTGTCGGGTAGCATCGATCTGTACCAAACCAAAACCACCGACTTGCTCACCTTGCGCAAACTGCCTATGACCTCGGGCGTATCGGCCACGTTCGACAATGTCGGTAGTACGCAGACCACGGGTATCGATATCAACCTGAATGCTGCTGTAATCCGCAAAGAGAATATTAGCCTCAACCTGGGCCTCAGCTTCTTCACCGCCAAAGAAAAGATCACTTCCCTCGTAGGGGGCATCGATGATCCCCTCAATGAGTGGTTTGTAGGTTACCCCACCCGGGTGTCTTATGACTTCAATAAGATCGGTATCTGGCAGCTCGCCGATTCCACCCTGGCGAAGAAGTACAACCAAAAACCCGGTGATATCCGGGTCGAAGACATGGGAACCAAAGACTCTGTCATCAGTGCCCTGAACGATCGAAAAGTGGTGGGCCAACTGGTGCCGAAATGGAATGCTGGCCTCAATATCGACTTCCGCTACAAGAACTTCGACCTGAATGTATTTGTCTTTGCCCGTGTGGGGCAGACCATGGAATACGCTTACTACAGCCGGGTACACCTGCCGGGCCGTGAGAATGGCGCCAGGGTCAATTACTGGACACCCGAGAATCCTTCCAATGATTTCCCCCATCCACGCACGAGTAGTTCGTTCGCGGCGTTGCCCTATTCGTCTACACTGGCCTATGTGGATGGCTCTTTCGTCAAGATCAGGAATATCACCCTGGGCTACAACCTGCCCAAGCCATTCCTGAACAAATTTGGCGTATCGGGCATGCGCTTCTATGTGACCGGCAAGAACCTTTTTGGTTTTTCGAAGATCGACAACTACGATGTAGAGAGGGGAGGAGCGCTGAACGATCCGCTGACCAAACTGGTCGTAGCCGGTATCAACGTTGACTTCTAAACATCCAGGAATCGCACCAACAAAAAAAGTAAACATGAAACGAATTACCATATACCTGGCAGCGATGGTCACCATGATGGTGCTGGCTGCTGCCTGTTCAAAAAAACTGGAAGAATACAACCCCGGTGGTCTTACCGCCGACGTGGTCTTCAATACACCTGCGGGCTTTGAGGCAGGTGTTAGTGCTGCCTATAGCTACAACCGCCACCTCTGGGGCAAGGAAGCTGGTTATCATCTGTATGAAGCATCGAGCGATCTATGGGTAAGCGGGGTAGATGATCCCAATACCGAGCTGACACAGTTTACAGCCGGTCTCAACTCCACCAACGTGATCATTACGGCCAACTGGCAAAGATTGTATTCCGTCATCAATCTCTGCAATGCTTTGATCAGGCGGGTGCCGCAGTCCGGATTATCAGATAACCTAAAGGGCACCCGCGAGGCGGAGTTGCGTATGTTACGTGCCTGGTATTATTATACCATCGTAGAGACCTGGGGAGGGGTACATTTTACCCTCGACGAAACCAGTGGTATCGTCACCACCGCCAATCGTAAACCGGTAGATACTTTTTACCAGCAAATACTGACCGACCTGCGGTGGGCAGCGCCGCGCCTGCCCCTCACCACCAGTGATGTAGGTCGGGTAACCAAACCTGCAGCAGAGGCATTTCTTTCCAAAATGTTTCTATATACCAAAAACTACGACAGCAGTTTTTATTATGCCAATAAGGTGATCAATGATTATGGCTTGGCCTTGCAGACAAGCTATGCCTCGTTGTGGAATATGGCTACCCAGTCGAATAAAGAGATCATCTGGGCAGTGAATTATTCCACCAACCTGGCCTTGAATGATTTTCAGGGACCAGCCGGTGCGATCGTCTATCCTGGTGGGCATCCACGGGGCGCGCACAATGGCCACCTGATGTTCCTGCAGAAGTACGATGTGCGCCCCGGCATGGTGCGCGATATTCCTTATGGCCGTCCTTTCAGCCGGTACATGCCGTCGCGATTCCTGCTCGACCTGTACGATGAAACCAAAGACGCTCGTTATGCAGGCAGTTTCCAGGACATCTGGTTCAGCAACAAGACAACGGCGACCACGTATGAGCGAACCCTGACCACCGGTGCCAAGCAGAACTTTACACTCAATCCTGGTGATACGGCACATTGGATCCCCAAGAGCACGGTCGTGACCAATGCCTTCCGCGACAGCCGTAAATACGAGATATTCGATCGTACCAATGTGTACAATACGAACGGTACGCCGAGAAATACCTCCAACTTCATTTCACTGAAGAAATTCCTCGACCCTACGCGTCCTACGGTAGCGGAGCAGCAAAGTGCCCGCGATGCGGTCGTTTTTCGCCTGGCCGACATCATCCTGATTGCGGCAGAAGCTAAACTCAACCTGAACCTGAAAGCCGACGCAGCAGATCTGATCAATAAAGTGCGGAGGCGTGCCGTACTCACCGGTTTACCAGCCAATACACTCGATATTACCGATGCCGACGTGACCATCGACTTCATCCTCGATGAGCGGGCGCGTGAACTGGCTGGAGAGCAATGGCGTTGGTTCGACCTGAAGCGTACCGGCAAGCTCGTGGACCGGGTAACGCAGTTCAATCCACAGGCGGCACCCAATATCAAGCCCTACCACAACCTGCGGCCGATCCCACAAAGCCAGATCGATGCCGTTTCTAATAAAACGGAGTTCATACAGAATCCTGGATACAACTAACCACTCCCAGACCTTCCGGACAGCAAGGCATACAAACAGGCGCGGCACGATAGCCGCCTCCTGGTTAACCAAAAGGAATACAAGTGTCTGGGTTTTACGAAACCCTTGTACAACCAACCAACACGGCCGGCCCGGTAGCTTACCGGGCCCTCAGGCCGTTTGCCGTAAAACCAGCAACCGCAATTCACCCGGAAAACGAAAACGCTTTCGGCAACGTTTGCGTAAAAAAACAGTGGAAATGAGTTCGTTAATAATGAATATCTGATTACAATTGTTGTCCGAACCTTCAATCACTGTCACCAATTACCCGTGCGGCGGAAACGATTACAATGAAAAAGACCACACAGAAATTAGCATTGCTTGTCATATGGGTTTCAACTGCCCTACAAGTTTCGGCACAAACGATGCCGAAAATAGCTCAACCCATCTTTAAGAAAGACACATTCAATATTGTCAAATATGGCGCTGTTGCCGATGGCGTTACGCTCAACACCACAGCCATTGGCAAAGCCATGGAAGCCTGTAACAAAAAAGGCGGTGGCGTAGTACTGGTGCCTGCCGGTTTATGGAATACAGGACCTATTGTACTTAAAAGTAATGTCAACCTGCACCTGCAAAAAGGGGCCGTGATACAGTTCACAGACGACTTCAACCAGTATCCGCTCGTAAAAGGCAACTGGGAAGGGTTGCCGCAATGGCGCAACCAATCGCCTGTCTCTGCAGAAGGACAGGAGAACATCGCCATCACCGGTCATGGTATCCTCGACGGCAACGGCGACGCCTGGCGGATGGTGAAAAAAGACAAACTCACCGAAACGCAGTGGAAGAAACTGGTGGCCTCCGGTGGTATCAGCACCGACGGCCGTACCTGGTATCCGTCAGAAAAAGCCCTCAAAGGCTCGAAGCTGAAAAATCCGGGTGTGATAGATCCCGCTCAACCGGCTGCCTTTTATGATTCCATCAAAGACTTTCTGCGGCCCAATATGGTGGTACTGACCAAATGCAAAAAGATACTGTTGGAAGGGATCATCGTGCAAAACTCACCGGCCTGGTGTCTGCACCCGCTGATGAGTGAAGACATCACCTTGCGCAATGTAACCGTCAAGAATCCCTGGTATGCGCAGAACGGCGACGGTATCGATCTCGAGAGCTGCAAGAACACGTTGATCGAGAACTCCACTTTCGATGTGGGCGATGATGCACTGTGTATGAAGAGCGGTCGCGACGAAGCAGGTCGTGAGCGGGGCATGCCCACCGAAAACGTGATCATCCGCAACTGCATCGTTTACCATGCACATGGTGGCTTTGTAGTAGGCAGCGAGATGAGTGGTGGCGCCCGCAATATCCATGTCAGCAACTGTACCTTCATCGGTACCGATATCGGCATCCGGTTCAAGACCACCCGTGGTCGCGGCGGCATCGTGGAGAAGATCTACATCAACGACATTTACATGAAGGACATTCCCGGCGAGGCCATCCTGTTTGATATGTACTATATGGCCAAAGATCCCATTCCCCTCAATGGTGAAAAGCGGGAAGCGCCCAAGGTAGAGATGCTGCCAGTCACGGAAGCAACACCGATCTTTCGCGATATCCTGGTGAATAACGTGGTGTGCAACGGAGCCGAAAAAGGGATCTTCATCCGTGGCCTGCCCGAAATGCACATCCAGAATATCCGGTTGCAAAACATGGTATTGCAGGCCAACAAAGGAATTGATTGCAGCGAAGCAACCGGCATCAGCTTCAGCAACATCAAGCTGATCACAAAACAAAGCAACCCGGTGGTGGATATACTCAACAGCGACAACCTGAGTTTTAAAAAGATCACTTACCAGGATGGAGCAGACCTGCTCTTCCGCGTAGGCGGTGACCGCAGCGGTAAGATCGCCATCACCGATACCGATGCCTCCAGGGCCAAGCAAAAAATACAGTATGAATTTGGTGCCTCTGAAAAGAGCGTTACCCTGAAATAAATCGATTGCCCGTCATGAAGAAATTCCTCGCTATAACCTGCTCTGTGGCTGCCCTGCATCACGCAACAGCCCAAACCAGTACAAAAATGACCACCAACCCTGCCACCAAATGGTCGCAGGAAATGGCACATACGGCCATGAAGATCTGGAGCGATTCCTTTGCCCTGACACCCGATAAGCCAGCCCGCTGGAGCTACGACCAGGGCGTGATCCTGAAAGGAGTCGAAAGCATCTGGAATGCCACCGCCAACGTGCGTTATTACAACTATATCCAACGCAGCATGGACTTCTTCGTACAGGAAGATGGCACCATCAAAGGCTATCGTCCCGACGAATACAATATCGACCACATCAACAATGGCAAACTCATTCTCTTCCTGTACCGGGTGACCGGCAAGGAGAAATACCGGAAGGCAGCCGAATTGTTGCGTAAACAATTGCTTACGCATCCACGAACAACAGAAGGTGGATTCTTTCATAAGAACATCTATCCCTCACAGATGTGGCTCGATGGCCTGTATATGGGTCAGCCATTCTATGCTGAATATGCCAAGGTATTCAATGAGGATACGATCTTCAACGACGTAACCCGTCAGTTTGTGCTGATGGAAAAACATGCCCGCGATCCTAAGACCGGTCTGCTATACCATGGCTGGGATGAAAAACATGTGCAGAAATGGGCCAATAAGGAAACAGGACTTTCACCGCATTTCTGGGGCCGTGCCCTGGGCTGGTACGGCATGGCCATGGTCGATGCACTCGATCATTTCCCTGCTGGTCATCCCGGTCGTGATTCCATCATCGGCATCCTCAACCGTTTTGCCAAAGCAGTCGTAAAAGTACAGGACCCCAAAACCGGCGTCTGGTACGATATCGTGGACATGCCCACTGAAAAAGGCAATTACCACGAAGCTTCCGGCTCTTCTATGTTGGTATATACCCTGGCCAAAGGGGTACGCCTGGGCTACCTGCCGGCTAGTTATGGGCCGGCTGTGCAGAAAGGCTATGCCGGGCTCATCAAAACATTCATAGAAACAGATGCCAACGGGCAAACCAACCTCAAAGGCACGGTAAAAGTATCAGGCCTCGGTGGCAACCCATACCGCGACGGCAGCTTTGCTTACTACATGAGCGAGCCCGTGATCGTGAACGATCCGAAAGGCGTAGGCGCCTTCATAAAATGCGCGGCGGAAGTAGAACTGATTCCCACACAGTCTGTAGGTAAAGGCAAAACGGTATTGCTCGATACCTGGTTCAACAACGAGTGGAAGAAAGAACCCAATGGCACCAAATCACGTTTTCACTATACCTGGGATGATAAGGCCAACAGTGGCTTTGCTATGCTGGGAGATATCTTCCGCACCTACGGTATGCGTACGACGCAATTGGAATCTGCACCGACCGCACAAAACCTGAAAGGGGCATCCGTATACATCGTCGTAGATCCCGACACGAAAAAAGAAACAGCCGATCCGCACTTCATTCAAACGGCTGATATCAAAGCCATCAGCGAGTGGGTAAAGGCCGGTGGCGTATTGCTGCTCATGGGGAATGATACCGGCAATGCAGAGTTTGAACATTGGAACCAGCTGGGCGCTGCTTTTGGCATTCACTTCAATGAGAACAGCCTGAACCGCGTGCAGGGTAATCAGTACGAACAAGGGGCCTTTTATCCAACGGCACAGGATGCGATCTTTAAAACAGCGAAGAAGATTTACATCAAAGAATACAGCAGTCTCGAGGTGAAGCAACCAGCTACGGCGGTATTCAAAGATGCCAGTGGCAAGGATATCGTGATGGCCGTGGCCAAATATGGTAAAGGAACCGTGTTTGCAGTAGGCGATCCTTGGTTCTACAACGAGTATGTTGACGGTAGAAAGCTGCCGGCTGAATACGAGAACTACAACGCAGCCACCGATCTTGTAAAATGGCTGATCGCACAAACGAATAAAAAATAAAGGTAAGGCCTGTGTGAGCGGGCAGTGAACATGGGATACAGGCAGGAAATAAAGAAAAACAACGATAACGGTACGCCAATGGTGTACCGTCATTGTCGTGTAATTACATTACCAGAAACCATTAGCGTCGCCCGGGCATTGGGTGAACGCTGGAAATTATAAATACAAGTATGAACCTGTCAAAGAAAACGCTGGCAAACATGAAGACACCTGGCATCGAGATGCCGGCTGCCGGATATTTTGAATTACCTGAGAAAGTATTGCAATTCGGTACCGGAGTACTCCTGCGTGGACTACCCGATTATTTCATTGATAAAGCTAACAAACAAGGCATTTTCAATGGTCGCATCGTAGTAGTGAAATCGACGGGTGCGGGTGCCACCGATGCATTTGCCGAACAGGATGGTCTCTACACACAATGCATTCAGGGCATCGAAGATGGACGGAAAGTAGAAGAAAAGATACTCAACGCATCGGTCAGCCGCGTGTTGGCTGCCAAAAGCGAGTGGGAGGAGATCCTGCGCTGCGCCGCCAATCCCGACATGCAGCTCATTATTTCCAATACTACTGAAGTAGGTATCACCCTGGTAAAGGACAATGTACATGCCTCACCCCCAGAATCATTCCCGGGCAAACTGCTTGCATTCCTCTACCAGCGCTTCAAGGTGTTTCAGGGCGATAAAACCAAAGGCATGGTTATCGTGCCCACTGAACTCATCCCCGACAACGGCAAGAAACTCGAAGCCATCGTACTGGAGCTGGCGCACCAGAATGGACTGGAAACAGCGTTCCTGGACTGGCTCGAAACCTATAATTATTTCTGTAATTCATTGGTCGACCGCATCGTACCTGGCAAATTACCGGCAGTACAGCACCAGCAAATGGAAGCCGACAATGGCTACCGCGATGAACTGATGATCATGTCGGAAGTGTACCGCCTCTGGGCTATCGAATCCGATAACGAGCAGGTGAAGGCCGTACTTTCCTTTGCGAAAGCCGATACCGGCGTGGTGATCGCCCCGGATATCAATATTTTCAGGGAGCTAAAATTGCGTTTGCTCAATGGTTCACATACCTTTAGTTGCGGACTGGCGCACCTGGCGGACTTTCCGACCGTGAAGTCGGCCATGGATGACGCGACCTTCAACGCCTTTATCGGTACCCTCATGCTGCAGGAAATGGTACCCGCTGTAGCCAGCGACACCATCTCTGTAGAGGCTGCTAAGGATTTCGCTTTCAAGGTATTGGACCGGTACCGCAACCCCTACATCGAACACCTGTGGTTGAGCATCACCGTTCAATATTCATCCAAGATGAAAATGCGCAACATTCCGCTGTTGCTCCGCCACTATGAAAAAGCCGGTAATATTCCGGAATACATGGCGCTGGGCTTTGCCGCTCACCTGCTGTTCATGAAATGTACCCAGGGTGACGATGGCAAGTACTACGGTGAATACAATGGCAAGAAATACTTGGTGAACGACGACCACGCCGCCTGGTATGCCGCCAAATGGGCTGATACGGAAGCCCCGGCCCTGGTGCAAAAAGTATTGAGCGATACAGCTTTCTGGGATACCAACCTGGCTCAACTGCCTGGTTTTTCCGAAGCAGTGACCAACAAGCTCGACTACCTGATCAAGAAAGGATCCATGGCTGCTATGAAAAGCCTGCAAACCGACGGCGTGACAGCTTAATACGAACCATACCCAAACCCTCGTTGTTTAAAAGGAAAGGAGTAATACAGATATGAAACAGATCGTGCTGAAAGTGCATCCGAAAGACAATGTGCTGGTGGCGTTGCAGGACCTCACCAAAGGACAGAAAATTACCTACAATGGCAGCGAGTACACGCTTGTGGAAGATATTCCTGCCAAGCATAAATTTACGACCGAATCCCTGCCTGCCGGCGGTGCCGTGACCATGTATGGTGTCCTGATCGGTAAGGCCAAAGAAGATATTGCGGTTGGTGCACGTATCTCGACGTCCAACCTGAAGCATGCGGCAGAAGAATATGCACTGTCCGACACCCGTCGTACAGGCTGGCACCTGCCCGATATCAGTCGCTGGCAGAACGCGACTTTCAATGGATTTCACCGCGCCGATGGCAGTGTGGGTACCGCCAATTACTGGCTGGTTGTACCGCTGGTATTTTGCGAAAACCGCAATGTGGAAGTATTGAAGGAAGCGCTGCTCGAAGAGCTGGGTTACGCCCGGCCAAAAAAGTATAATGATTTGACAAAACAACTGATAGCTGCCTATCAGAATGGCGTTAATATTGACACCGTGGAGTTCAAAGACACCGCGTCCGGCAACGGCGAGGCAGGTCGTCATTTGTTCCCTAATGTCGACGGGATTAAATTCCTGGCGCACGAAGGTGGTTGCGGTGGGATCCGGCAGGATGCACAGACCCTCTGTGGATTGCTGGCGGGCTACATCACACACCCCAATGTAGCGGGTGCTACTGTATTGAGCCTCGGTTGCCAGAATGCGCAGGTAACGATGCTGCAGGAAGAAATTGCTAAAAGAGCACCCAACTTTAGCAAGCCCTTGTACATCATGGAGCAACAGAAAGTAGGGCTCGAAACCGATCTGCTGGCGCAAGCCGTCAAGCAAACTTTTGCCGGTCTCGTGGAAGCTGATAAAAATGGCCGCAAGCCCGCACCACTCAGCAAGATCTGTATTGGTCTCGAGTGTGGTGGATCCGATGGTTTCTCCGGTATCTCGGCCAATCCGGCGGTGGGTTATACCTCCGATCTGCTGGTGGCTTTGGGAGGCTCGGTGATCCTGTCCGAATTTCCGGAGTTGTGCGGCGTAGAGCAGGAGATCAGCGATCGTTGTGTGACGCAGGACAGTGCCAAAAAGTTCATTGACCTCATGCGTTCCTACAATGCCCGTGCAGTGGCCGTAGGATCGGGATTCGATATGAATCCGTCGCCCGGTAACATCAAAGATGGTCTCATTACCGATGCCATCAAGTCTGCTGGTGCCGCCAAAAAAGGAGGTACTTCTCCGGTAGCCGATGTACTCGATTACCCCGAGAAGGTGACCAAACCGGGCCTCAACCTCCTGTGCACACCCGGTAACGACGTAGAGTCTACGACGGCTGAAGTGGGCTCCGGAGCAACCGTAGTATTGTTTACGACAGGTTTGGGAACGCCCACCGGCAATCCGATCGCACCAGTGGTGAAGATCTCCAGCAACACGATCCTATACAACAAGATGCGCGATATCATCGACCTCAATGCCGGTACCATTATCGAAGGAGAAGAGACCATCGAACAATGTGGCGAACGGATTCTGGATTATATTGTGAAAGTAGCCAGCGGAGAAACCATCGTACATGCTGTAAGGCACGGACAGGATGATTTCATTCCCTGGAAACGTGGCGTGTCATTATAAATTGAAACACTTATTATGAAGAATTTCCTGGACGAACATTTTCTGTTGCATAGCAAAACAGCCCAGAAGCTGTACCATGACTATGCGAAGAATATGCCCATCATCGACTACCATTGTCACCTGCCCCAGCAACAGATCGCAGAAAACAAGCAGTTTGAGAACCTGACGCAGATCTGGTTGTACGGCGATCACTATAAGTGGCGTGCGATGCGTACCAATGGTGCCGACGAAAAGTATTGCACCGGTAATGCCTCCGATTATGAGAAGTTTGAGAAGTGGGCAGAAACAGTTCCCTATACATTACGCAATCCCCTATATCATTGGACGCACCTCGAGTTGCAACGGTATTTTGGCATCGATAAAGTGCTCAACCCCGATACCGCCAGGGAGATCTATGAAGAGTGTACCGCCAAGCTGCAAACACCCGATTTCGGTGTGCGCAACTTGCTTCGTAAAATGGACGTGCGCCTGGTGTGTACTACCGACGATCCGGTCGATAACCTGGAGTACCACGCGCAACTGCAGGCCGAGCGTTTTGAAATACCCATCCTGCCAGCCTGGAGACCCGACGCAGCGATGAATGTAGACCATACTGCCAATTTCAATAAGTATGTAGCCCGCGTAGAGAAAGCTGGCAATGTATCGGTCGGTTCTTACAGCGACTACCTCACAGCCCTGAAGAAACGCCATGATTTCTTCGCAGCCCATGGTTGTAATGTATCGGACCACGGCCTTGAAGAGATTTACGCAGAAGATTATACAGATTCCGAGATCAACGCCATCTTCGACAAGATCCGCAGTGGCAAAGACCTCGACCTCACAGAACGCAGAAAGTTCAAATCGGCCATGCTGGTTGTATTTGCCGAGTGGGATTGGGAGCGTGGTTGGGTGCAGCAGTACCACCTCGGTGCGTTGCGCAACAACAATAGCCGTATGTTGAGTCAGCTGGGACCTGACACAGGCTGGGACTCGATCGGTGACTTCCCCCAGGGAAGATCGCTGTCGAAATTCCTCAACAGGCTCGATACGGATGACAAGCTCACCAAGACCATCCTCTACAACCTCAATCCCGCCGACAACGAACTGATGGCTACGATGATCGGTAACTATAACGATGGTTCAGCAGCGGGTAAGATCCAGTGGGGTTCGGGCTGGTGGTTCCTCGATCAGAAAGACGGTATGACCAAACAGATCAATACGCTTTCTAATATGGGATTATTGAGCCGTTTTGTGGGTATGCTCACCGACTCAAGAAGTTTCCTGTCATATCCCCGCCATGAGTATTTCCGTCGTATCTTGTGCAACCTGTTTGGTGAAGAGATCGAAAACGGTGAACTGCCCAATGACATCCCCTGGGTAGGCAAAGTGATACAGGACATTTGTTTCCACAATGCCAAGAATTACTTCAACTGGCAGTATGTAGAGAAACAATCGATCATCACGGAAAAAAATATTCTAAAAAGCGGTAAATCACATCATGGCAATTCTGGATCACTTTAGTCTGAAAGGAAAAACAGCACTCGTAACAGGTTGTAACAAAGGCATCGGAAAAGGAATGGCACTGGGCCTGGCAGAAGCCGGCGCTGATATCATCGGTGTATCGGGTTCACTCGAGCTCAGTGGCAGCGATATCGAAAAGCAGGTAACAGCCCTCGGTCGTACGTTCAAAGCCTACCAGGCCGATCTCTCCGATCGCAACAGCCTGAATGCCTTCATCACAAAAGTAAAAGCAGAAAACCCCACGATCGACATACTGGTCAATAATGCAGGCACGATCATGCGTAAGCCGGCAGCCGAACATCCCGATGAATATTGGGATAAGGTCATGTCAATCAACCTCGACGCACCATTTATCCTGGCCCGCGAGATCGGCCGCGACATGGTAGAGCGGGGTAGTGGTAAGATCATCTTCACCTGTTCATTGCTCACCTTCCAGGGAGGTATCAATGTACCCTCCTATGCAGCCAGCAAAGGCGCGCTGGGTAGTCTGATCAAAGCACTGGCCAACGAATGGGCAGCCAAAGGCGTGAACGTGAATGGCGTAGCACCTGGATACATCGCAACGGATAATACGGAAGCATTGCGCGCCGATCCCGTTCGCAGCAAGTCCATCCTGGATCGCATTCCCGCAGGTCGCTGGGGTGATCCGGAAGATTTCAAAGGCGCTGTGGTGTTCCTGGCTTCAGAAGCATCCAGCTATGTGAATGGAACCATCCTCACCGTAGATGGTGGCTGGATGGGCCGCTAAGCGCAGCAAGAACAACTCGTACAACGTATAATAAACTCGAATAGGATCATGGAGATAAGATTTCAGAATAGTCCGAAGGAAACCAGCCGCATGAATACCGCGGAACTGCGGGAGAATTTTCACATTCCCGGCCTCATGCAGGATGACCAGATCAAATTGGTATACTCGCATTACGATCGCGTGATCGTAGGCGGGGCAAAACCCGTTGCCAAAGCAGTGGAGTTACCCAATCATCCGGAACTTCGGGCCGATTATTTTTTAGAACGCCGCGAGTTGGGCATTATCAACGTGGGTGGTGACGGTGTCGTAGAAGCGGATGGCGAAAAGTTTTCCCTGCGCAAACTCGACTGTCTTTACCTCGGTAAAGGCGTTAAGAAAGTAAGCTTCACCAGCAACGATGCGAAAGCGCCTGCTGTGTATTATCTCCTGTCTTCTCCGGCTCATGCTCCCTATCCTACGCGTAAGTTGACGCGGGAAGAAGCATCTCCCACAGAAATGGGAGATCAAACTACCGCCAATCGCCGTACGATCTATAAGTACATTCATGCCGACGGCATTCAGAGCGCACAGCTTGTGATGGGCCTCACCGTTTTGAGCAGTGGCAGTGTCTGGAACACCATGCCTGCGCACGTACACACCCGTCGCATGGAAGCGTACTTCTATTTCGATGTGCAGGAAAACCACCGGGTGTTTCACTTTATGGGTGAGCCCACCGAGACAAGACACCTGCTCATCGCCAATCATGAAGCGATCGTGTCGCCGCCCTGGTCCATCCATTCCGGTTGTGGTACCGCCGCTTACTCCTTCATCTGGGGTATGGCCGGTGAAAACTACACCTATACGGATATGGATGCTGTAGCCATTGCCGACATCCGCTAATCGACAACAAATACACTGCTATCATATTTCAGCGAAGCACACATGAAAGGAACCGTATTTTGTTTTGGAGAACTCCTGCTGCGCATGTCGCCCGTACTGAACCGGGAATGGATCAGAACGAACAGCATGCCGGTCTATATCGGAGGTGCCGAACTGAATGTTGCCACGGCACTGGCACGCTGGGGATTGCCCACGCAATACAGCACCGCCTTGCCCGACAACTACCTCTCCAAAGAGATCTGCGACGAGATCAATACCAAGAAGATCGATACGTCTACCGTCAACTTCTCCGGAAGCAGGGTAGGGGTCTACTACCTGCCACAGGGAGCCGATCTTAAAAATGCGGGCGTGATCTATGACCGCGCTTACTCTTCCTTTGGTTCGTTACAGCCTGGCATGATCGATTGGGACGAGGTATTGAAAGATGCCACCTGGTTCCATTTCAGTGCGATCAGCCCTGCCTTGAATGAGAATGTAGTAGCCGTATGCAAAGAGGGAGCAGCAGCAGCGGCCGCCAAAGGCATTACGGTCTCTATCGACCTCAATTACCGGGCAAAGCTGTGGCAATACGGCAAGAAGCCGGTGGAGATCATGCCGGAACTGGCGCCCTATTGCGACGTGATCATGGGTAATATCTGGGCGGCCAATAGTCTGCTCGGCATTCCTGTAGATCCCAACATACACATCGAGAACAAGAAAGAAGAACTGTTGCAACACGCGATCACGACTTCTGAAACAATACAAAAACAATATCCCAAGTGCAAGGTGGTGGCCAATACCTTCCGCTTTGATCAGGGCGATGGTGGCATCCTGTATTATGCAGCCCTCTATACCGGAGGAAAACTGTACCATAGTGCGGAGCTCACGGCGGCTAAGATCATCGACAAGGTAGGTAGTGGAGACTGTTTCATGGCTGGACTCATCTACGGACTGTACAATGAACAGCCTGCCCAGCAGGTGATCGATGTGGCAGCGCAGGCGGCTTTCGGCAAGCTCATGGAAAAGGGCGATGCTACCAACCAGGAAATGTCTGCCATCCTGGCACAACTCAAGAAATAACCAACATGAACGCGATCATTACCAAAATAGCGGAACAGGGCGTATTGCCACTCTACTTTCATCCAGATGCTACCGTGAGCGTAGAAGTGCTGAAGGCCTTGTATGCAGCAGGTATCCGGGCGGTAGAGTATACCAACAGAGGGGAAGAAGCCCTGGAGAATTTCAAATTGCTGAAAGATACCCGCGACCAGGAGTTGCCCGAAATGCTCTTGGGTATTGGCACCATCAAACGCAAGAAAGAAGCCAAGGCCTTTATCAAAGCGGGGGCCGATTTCATTATAGCGCCAGGCATCATCGAAGAAGTGGCCGAGGCCGTACACAAAGAAGAAATGCTGTGGATACCGGGTTGTATGACCCCTTCCGAGATCATCCGTGCCGAAGAAGCCGGCGCTAAAATGGTGAAACTGTTTCCCGGCAACCTGCTCGGACCTGGCTTCGTAAGCGCCATCAAAGAACTGTTTCCCGGCATCAGCTTCATGCCCACCGGTGGCGTAGAGGTAAGCAAAGAGAACCTGGCCGGTTGGTTCAAATCGGGGGTAGTAGCCGTCGGTATGGGCAGCAAACTCATCACCAAAGAGATTCTGGAAAAGAAAGACTACGCAACATTGGTGAGCAAAACCCAGGAAGCCATTGCCTTGGTAAACGAAGTACGGGGAAAATAAAGCAGCCGTATGCTGCAGGCTGTAATGGCGGCAGACAACGGTTGACATTGCCCCGCCCATTATAAACCCGACCATCAACAAAAAATAACGATCATGCACCAAGCCATAGGCAAATACAGGTGGACAATTTGCGGCCTGTTATTCTTCGCTACCACGGTCAACTACCTCGACCGACAGGTATTGAGTCTCCTGCAACCAAGATTGGAGGAACTGTTTAGCTGGTCGAGCAGCGACTATGCGAATATTGCAGCCGTCTTTCAGTTTACCTACGCCATCTTCATGTTATTTGCCGGCCGCATCATCGACAAGCTGGGCACCAAAAAAGGGTATGCCTGGGCCATCGTGATCTGGTCGATTGGTGCGATCATTCACTCGCAGGCTGAGCCCATCGGTAAAACCGTAGGTGCCCTCGTAGGTGCTGCCGGTGCTTTCTCTGTGATCGGATTCATGGTATGTCGCGCGGTACTGGCATTGGGCGAAGCGGGTAACTTCCCCGCTGCGATCAAAGCGACTGCTGATTATTTTCCCAAAAAAGAACGTTCACTCGCTACCGGGATCTTTAACTCCGGTGCGAATGTAGGAGCGATATTGGCACCGCTTACTGTACCCTGGATCGCAGATCATTGGGGATGGGGCGCTGCGTTTGAGATCATTGGTGCGATTGGATTCATCTGGTTGCTCTTCTGGTGGTTGTTCTATGAAAAACCCGAGAAGCAAAAAAGACTGTCTGCTGCTGAGCTGGCCTATATTAAATCGGATGATGAAGAAAAGACAGCTACACCTGCTGTAGACGGCAAAGAAAAAGTGTCCTGGTTCAAATTGTTGACGTACCGTCAGACCTGGGCATTTGCGATTGGTAAATTCTCTACGGATGGTATCTGGTGGTTCTTCCTGTTCTGGTTGCCAGCTTACCTAAAAGCACAATACGGCATGACCGGTGATGCCATTCAAATACCACTGGCTGTATGTTACACGTTCGCCATGATTGGTAGTATCTCCGGTGGTTGGTTCCCGATGTACTTTATGAAGAAGGGCTACCAGGCGTATGATGGTCGTATGCGCGCCATGTTGTTGATCGCCATCTTCCCGCTGGCGGTATTGGCAGCACAGCCGCTGGGGTATATTAGTTTCTGGGTGCCGGTGTTCTTTATCGGTATCGGTACAGGTGCACACCAGGCCTGGAGTGCCAATATTTTTACAACGGTATCCGACATGTTCCCCAAGAAAGCAGTGGGTTCGGTAGTAGGTATCGGTGGTATGGCCGGCGGCTTGGGTGGTGTACTCGTTACCAAGATCGGTGGCTGGTTGTTTGATGCCTATGGTTCTACCGGTGTGGCCAATTCCTGGGCCGCCGCCAGGGCAGCAGGCTTGGGCGAGTATGTGGACAAAGTGCAATCCATGAGCTTGGTAACGAAGTTTGGTGATGCAGTCGATATCAAGGTAAAAGCGTTGACCAATATTTCAAAAGACGTGGTAGAGCAGATCAAGGCGGTTGATCCGACGGCATTTGCCAAAGTGCTCGAGATTCAAAAGCCGCTGGTGCAAGCCGAAATGGGCACCGCTTATACGATAATGTTTACGATCTGTGCATTGGCTTATCTCTTCGCCTGGTTCATCATGAAGAGTCTTGTTCCCAAATACAAACCGATTACTGACCTGTAAGCACAGGTATAGATACAAAATAGCAAAAGGGCTGACCGGCAATGGTCAGCCCTTTTGCTTGAAACAGGGGTACAGTAACTAGAATTTGACGATTGCGTGTTCCCAATTCACCGCCTGTTGTAGCCAGGAATAACTTGTATTGTAAGGCTTGTAATCGTACATTTGAATGCCAACCTGGCAGCATTTTTGCGCTTTATTAGAATCGACCAGCTCCACCACCAATGAGCCTAATTGCCACAAAAACTGGAATTAAGTTCAGTTTTTAGAAACTGATAGCCAGATAATAGCTCTCCAATAGCGCCCTCCGTCCAAACTAACACACCTTTATCGAGACCTTATAGAGACCTTATAGGGACCTTATAGAGACCTTATGGAGACCCGAGCAGTAAGTAAGCCCATATCAGACCAATACCAGACCCTGATCAGGTACTGGTCTGGCCCTGGTCAACAAATGGTCATTAGACAGGACATCCTCTTCAGCTGCCACTCCGGCAGTGTCATCCACGCCATCATCTACTTACTTCGACACCACCTTCAGGCCCACGATCGAGCCGATCAGCAGGAAGATGAACAACATACGCCAGAAATCGGCGGGTTCTTTATACAAAGCAATACCCATGATCACGGTACCCACCGCGCCGATACCCGTCCACACAGCGTAAGCCGTACCGATCGGGATGGACTGGATAGCTTTATTGAGCAGCAGAAAACTCAGCGTAATACAGAGAAAAAAGGCGCCTGACCATTTCCAGTTGGTGAAGTTGTTCGACAACTTCAAACAGGTCGTAAAGCCCACCTCAAATAAACCCGCAATGATTAGAATGATCCATGCCATAACCTTCCGATTTAGTCCGCAAAGCTCGGTGGAAGGGAGGACCTATTTTTTAACCTATGTTAAAAAAGGAAAGCGCAGGCTACCGCAATTCCGCACGTATGCGGCTGAGTGTCACCTGCGATACGCCCAGGTAAGAGGCGATATGGCCCAACTGCACCCGCTGGATCAGCGCGGGATTGGTCTCCAGCAGGTTTTTATATCGCTCGATGGCAGATTGAAATTGAAGGCCAATAAAGCAGGATTCCGTTTTGATCAGCTCATGTTCCGCCAACCGTCGTCCCCAATTGGCCAGCTCGATCTGCGTATCAAACAGCTGACGGATCGCTTTGTAGGAAATACTGTACAGCAACGAATCTTCCAGCAACTCTACCGATTCATAGCCCGGCTTATCCGCCACATAACTATTGTAGGAGAAGAAAACATCCCCCTCGGCCCCAAACCAGAAAGTGATCTCCCGCTCATCGCGGTAACAAAAGGCACGGGCGATGCCTCGCTCGATGAAATACATCTTGTGCTCTACACGGCCCTCCCTGAGCAGCACGTGGTTTTTAGGATGCGATTCCTCCGTCAGCAGTGCCGTAAAATCTTGCAGCAGGTCCTCCGGCAACGCATACAACTGTTGAATATGGGCAATGATGTTCTTCAGGGTGCTGGCCATTTAATAGCTGCAAATTAGTACAATCGCAGATATGGCAAGCCGGTCAACCGATCGGTCAGCAAATCTAAGCAGTAACACCAGACAGTCTATCCCGCTATTTCTTTTTCATCGCCCACTGAATGCCACCAAGCAGGTGCTGCAGGTACAGGGTGTCTGTGGTAAACGACTCCGGGGTATGTCCGAGCTCGGTATAAAACGCCCGGCCGCCATCAAACTCATGGTACCAGGCCATGGGATGCTTCGTGCCCATGCGTGGGCCGGTATACGAGGTCTCGTCGATGGTGATCAACACCTGTACACTGTCCGATAGCCATTTGAAATTATACCACTCGTCTTTCCGTGTCCAGCGGGCAGGAAGGTGTTTGGTCGAGATATGTTTGTTGTCCACCACATCCAGCGAGGCTTCCTGGGTAGCCGGATGGCTTTTGAAATAGGCGCCCACCAGTCGGCCATACCAGGGCCAGTCATATTCCGTATCGGTAGCGGCATGTACACCTACAAAACCTCCCCCAGAACGGATGTACTGCTCAAAGGCAGCCTGTTGTGCCTCATCGAGGATGTTACCGGTCGTATTCAGGAAGATCACTGCCTTGTATTGTTTCAGGTTGGCCGTATTGAAAACATTGGCATCCGTACTGGTGTCTACCCCAAACTTGTTTTCCTGTCCCAGCTTGATCACCGCGGCCTTGCCCTCTTCAATAGAGTTGTGGTGAAAGCCAGCAGTCTTGCAAAACACGAGGACCTTATTCTTTTGGGCTTGGGAAAAGGAGGTTACAAACAGCAGGCTGATCAATAAGCAGCAGGATAAACGAAGCATATGGCGCATGGTTACAGGATCATTTGGTGAGGCTATGAAGCTAACGCAAAACCGTCAGCCGTCCGGTAGCCAACCGCATTTATTTTTCGGTTGATACAAAACACCCAACAGCAAACGGGCTCCCCTGCGAATATTTTTTCCGGTCAGCCACCACCCCGGTGCCGGTACGAAATTTTTTTCATGCCTGCCTTTCTCTCAATAGCTTGAAATACAATGCCTTTTTCAACTGGCACCCCGTTGGATATAGTTCTGGCATCAGCCGGAAAGACAAAAACCGGAACAACACATTCTTCATTTTAAAACACTATGTTATGCACAATCTTGATCGCACTACCAATGAGTATGAATTCAACAATGAATTCGAATATGAAGGAGAAGGAGAATTCGAGTTTGAATTCGAGGGAGAAGGAGAATTCGAATTTGAAGGAGAACTGGAAGGCGAAGCACTTGAACTGGAACTGGCCACTGAGTTACTCGAAGTGACCAATGAATACGAACTGGAACAATTCCTCGGCAACGTATTCAAGAAGATCGGCCGTGGCGTATCCAGCTTCGCCAAATCCCCCATCGGCAAAGGATTGTTGGGAGGTCTCAAATCCATCGCCAAGAAAGCATTACCCATCGCTGGTGGAGCCCTGGGCAATCTTGTTGCACCTGGTGTTGGTGGTATGATCGGTAACAAGCTCGGCAGTTTTGCTTCCAGCATGTTTGAAATGGAGCTCGAAGGCCTCAGCAATGAAGACCGCGAATTTGAAGTGGCCCGTCGTTTCGTACGCTTTGCGTCGGATGCTACCCGCCGTGCGACGTCTGCCGCCGCTGCTGGTGCACCACCCAGAGCAGCTGTAGGAAGCGCCCTCAAGCAAGCCGCTTACAACCATGCACCCGGTCTGTTGCGCAAACGTCGTGGTGGTGGCCGATACGGCGCACGCTCCATGGGCAGACGCGGTTATGGTGGCGGTGGCTACGACAATGGCGGTGCAGAAGGAGCTACTGGCACCTGGGTACGTGATGGCAACAACATCATCGTGTACGGCGCCTGATTACCGCAGGTCAAAACCATTCACCACACCTTAAAACTGATCTACATGAGCAGCTTATATGAATATGAGTTCAACAATGAATTCGAATACGAAGGAGAAGGGGAACTCAACGAACTCTTATCGGTCTCCAACGAGGGCGAGTTCGAAAACTTCCTCGGTAACATCTTCAATGCCGCCAAACGGCTCTACAATTCACCGCAAGGGCAGGCCGTCAAGAAGGACTTCGTGGCCGGCGCCAAAAGCTTCGGTAAGAAAATGCTGCCCAGTGTGGGGCGCAACCTGGGATCTTATATCGGTGGCAATACCGGCGGTAAGGTAGGTGGCGCACTTGCCAATGCAGCCAGCAACTGGCTCTTTGGAGAAGTAGGAGAATTGGAGGCTGTCGACTACCTGCGCGTGGTTAAAAAGGCCGCCAAATACCTCAACAAAGCCATCGCCGAAGGTGCCAGTGGCGAGCCTCGCCAGTTGGTCACACAGGCCATCAACCAGGCAGCAAGGCCCATACTTTCCAAACGCCGCTCTCGCGGAGGATATAGCCGCATTTCATCCAAAAACAAGGGAACATGGTTCAGACAAGGCAATCAGCTGGTCCTGCAGAACGCGATCTGAAATACCGGCGCTTCCTCATCAACGAAGCACAGGGATTACTGACCCGGCTCACGCAGATGCAGCCCTTCGAGTTCTCCATGCCCATGGTCATGGCAGCAGCCATACCTAACCAGGCACAAAAGAACATCTTCGAGCTGATGCGCGCCGGCAAAGACCTCCTCGCTACCAAGGTCAGGAAGTTCATCGACAGGATGGAGCAACCGCACAAGATGAATGTGGAGAAATGCCAGGCGGCCTATGCAGTACTCAAGCTCCAGTTCAATGCCCTGCTCGATCAGTTCGACATCTTCGCCGATGTCGTCAGTCAGCGGGGGGAGAACGAAACCGGCATTTGGGTAGCAGGGTTGGATGTATTCGCTAAAGATGCCCTGCGCATGAACCGCTTCCTGCTCGAAGCACCGCCGATGATCTGTTACCTCGACAGAGGCCACGGAGCCGCCATCCGGCGCGCCCGCACCAGGTTGCCCGGCGGTGATGAAAATCCGGTAGCCGTCATACGCATCCCACGCGAACGCATGGTCGCCAACGGCATCGGTTCATCACTCGTGCATGAAGTAGGTCACCAGGGATCGGCCTTGCTCGACCTCATTCCATCGCTGAAGCCAGTACTCGATGAGCGGGAAAAGCACGACCAACCGCGCAGCAACGCCTGGCGGCTACTCAATCGGTGGATTTCCGAAATACTGTCCGACTTCTGGTCGGTATCCTTCCTCGGCATCAGTGCCACCACCGGCCTTATGAGTGTCGTTAGTCTGCCTAAGTATTTCGTGTTTCGCGCCGTCGATAACGATCCGCATCCCTTTCCCTGGATACGCGTCAAGATCAGCCTCGCCTTCGGCAAACAGGTATATCCCGAAGACCAGTGGCACCGGCTCGAACAGTTATGGGAATCGATGTATCCGAAGACAGGACTGAAGCAGGAAGCGCTCGACATGATCGCAACGCTCGAAGCAACGCTCGCAGATTTTGCCAAACTCGTCGTGGACCACCAACCACGCAAGCTAAAGGGGAAGAGGATCGGTGACATTTTTCCCTATGCAGATCGCGATCCCGGTCAACTGCGCGCCTTGTTCAGGCAATGGAAGCTCGAACAGGAAACCATGAAAACACAAAGACCCTCGCTCGTCTTTGCCGTGATAGGACAGGCCAGGGCCGATAACGTGATCACGCCATTCACAGAAAACCGCGTATTGACCAATATGCTGCGTCATTGGGCCCTGGTCAATAGCTGAGGCAATAACATTTTTGAAATCAAAAATCAAACAACATGGGTACCATAAATTACGAGAACCCGATCTTCAATAAGACGGGCAACCTCTCCTTCGGCATCGGACACGTCAATGAGTCCAGGTTCATGGATGTGGGCAAGGTGCTCAACAACCCCAACAGCCGGCTCGTTAAAGTAGGGGACCTCATTTACCTGACATTACAATTCTTTGTCGATGATGTGAGCGCAACCCTCACCGGCCAGCAGATTCCTTCCTTCTTTGTATTTTATTCACCGGCAGATGATAAGGTACTCAACGTGAAGTACCTGTTCGATGCAGCCAGCCCCATCGTGGTAGAGCCCGATCAATCACAGATGGTACAGCTGGAATGCCTGCTTGATCTCTCTGACCTGGCTTCCGGTGAAAAGGTCATCCAGATGCGTGGATACGACAAAAACACCGGCACGCTGCGCGAGGTATTGATCGAAGAGTCTGATCCATTTTATGTACAGCAGTCGATTACCGAATGGATGCAGCCCAATATCGCCAACCAGGGTATATCGACAGATGATCCCAGTAATACACGCGACCGCATCAACAATCCTTCTTATTTTCCCGTAGGCTTGCAGCCCGTCAATCCCATCCTCACCAAAGACGTGAAGTTGTGGCAGGCCATCCGGGATGCTACCGAGGCCCTATCGTTCCGCAACTACCAGGACTACATGAACGTGATCTTTTGCGGGGAAGACGTGCCCATCGAGAATACCGGTTTATTCCAGGCCGAACTGAAACGTCTGCGCCGGCGCCGTAAACTGCCTTTCAACGATACCGACGCTTATCGTTCCATCAAGATCGCGACAGAAGCCTTCGTGATGGTCAACCTCGCCAACAGTACCGGCGACCTGTCTGGATATCTGGAATCTGTATCCGATTCCTCCGGTGAAGTGCTGCAGATTATTCCTTACCTGGCCATCATCCGCAACAAGCTAAGTGATATCGATTTCAAATCGACCAGCTTCGACGATGCGATGAGCAACTTCATCAATCCCGCCAATGGCAAAGTGGCCGATACTTGTTATGGTATCATTGCCGAAAGGATACAACAACCCATCTACCTCGAATTGATCTGGAGTTACTGGCACGAAGAAAGTATGATGGTACAGGGCGTCAATACTATTGCCCGCCGCTTCCAGAACATCAAGGGAGATGGTCCGGTCGATCCGCTGGCCAACCTCGAAGTAGGGCCATTACGTCCGCTCAGCAACCTCATGTGGGGGTACATCCAGGACGAGCAACACCGCCTCACCGTTCGCCGCCGGGCTTATGAATACGATCATCACTATGGCATCACCCTGCAAGGGAAAGCTGTTACCAATATGCGTACGGCCGATAGCCGCAGCAAGTTTATCGAGGCCTTCCATACCTTGCTCAACTTAAGTATGAAGTTCTATCGCCAGTACGACGATACCACCGTGGTGGCCGATGGCTTCCCCATCATGAATGCACTCAAAGAAGTACACATGATCCTCAGTGAAGGCGCCCACAACCAGTATGGCGACCTGCCCTCTACCACGCGCATAGAAATGCTGATGCAGCAATACCTGTTGGCAAGGCCCGAGTTCCGGGAATTTCTGCCCACGCGTCAAATGGTGCCCTATCCAGAAGCTTGGATGGATCGTGCCGCAGTGCTCAATCAACTGCATGGCTGGACCAAGACCAGCGTACTGCATTTCCGAGACCTGGGTGTATTTGGCGAGCAGATCCTGTTGTCCATCCGTTTCGGTGCCTGGAGTACCGTCTTCAACCGCGATCAGGCAGCCAACTGGGCCATCTTCTGGCGGCCGCAGATACAGAACTACATGCACGCCTACCGCGCTGTAACAGGTGTAGACCTTACCCGCGACGACAGTACGGCCATCGACGCACAACAACCCTCCACGCATTTGCTGCGCAGACTGAAAGAACAAAACACCCGGATGAGAATATGATGGATTTTACTTCATCGCTCTACCTTGGAATGAAACATAGTAGTAAAGAACTGGATGGCTGGTCCTCACTTACCACGGGCAGGCCGGCCATCCTGGGCGAGGTGAGGATTGCCAGGCAGGTCGGCAAAGAGATAGCCGCCTTGCAGGGATTGGAAAAAGGACTCGTATCCCCCTCTACCTTGCACCTTTACTACGACCTGTTCGATTGGCTCTGCCACCAGCCGGTACGGGTATACATCGATGAGAAAGTATACCCGGTTTCAAGATATGGCATCGAAAAACTCCTGCTGCGAAAAATACCAGTCAGTTATTTCCGGCACATGGACGCGCAGCACCTGGCCAGGCAGATGGCCTCGCAAACAGTGTCCGGCGCCAGACCGGTGATCATCACCGATGGCTGGTGCCCCGCCTGCGGTAGGCCCGCACCAGTACAGCAATATGCAGCCCTGGTAAAACCCCACAAAGGCTGGGTGGTAGTAGACGATACACAGGCCGTCGGCGTACTGGGAAAAGGAAAGCAGGCAGGAATGCCCTTGGGCTTGGGAGGTGGTGGTTTGCTGCAGTGGTTACCCGCTCCGGCAGATCAGGTGATGACAATCGTTTCCCTGGCCAAAGGGTTGGGGGTGCCCATGGCCGTGATCAGTGGAAATAGACGCACCATCGAGGATTTTGCCGCCAACAGCCGCACCAGGATTAATTCCAGTCCGGTGAGCATGGCACACCTGCAAGCGGCATTGAATGCCCTACGCATCAATCGGCAGGAAGGGGAAGACCGGCGGGCCAGCCTGAGTAGAAACATTCGGCTACTGCGATCCTCCCTGCACAACGCCGGTATAGCCGTTCAGGGCAGCTTATTTCCGGTACAGACGATCGAGGCAGGCAACAGGCAGCAAACCGTGGCTTTATGGGAAGCCCTTTCCCGCGAAAAGATCAAAACGGTGATGGTCACGCCGCACTGGCAACAGGATCCTGCCCTTTCGGTCATTCTGCGCAGTGATCAGTCTGCCCGTGACATGCACAAACTGGCCAACGCCATTATCCGACACCATACATACAATAAACCTATTGAACATGGCAACTTACTTACAGGAGATTTTGGGCGAACAGGAAACAGCCGAAGTAGCGCCCGTCGCCAGGCCGGGTCATAAAAGCCCCTGCAGCTGCAATGAATGCAAACAGAGCAAGAGCTCCGGACACCAGAACTGGCGCGAACGACGCAACCAGCGTTATTTTGGTACGCCGGTGAAATGCAGCGTATCGCCACAGCAGGAATTGGAAGAAGAACAGTTCCTGGGCCCCGTACTCGGCAATGCAGTCAGGATTGCCGGTAGCCTGGCCAACGCAGCGCGTAAGCATACAGGTCCGGCTAAGATGTTGGCAGCATTGCCCGGGAACGTCACCAAATCGCCGGTCATCAGTGTCGGCAAAAGACAGCGCGATGCTTTGTTGCAGCACTGGACACAGAAGTTACAGCGTGCCCGGAGTGCAGCCGTGAAGCAGAAATACCAGCAGTACATCGATACGATCAGAAAACGGCAGCGGCCCAGCTGGCACCAATCTGAGAAAGACCTGCAAGCCCTGTTCAAGGCACAAGGTATGCCCGGGCAACAGGTGTTTCTAAATAACCAACCAACAAAAATGATCCAGCGGCCCGGGCAAAGACCCATACCGCCGCGGGGTAGTGTAGTGCCAGACATCAATCCGGCCGATGCGATGATCGAAGTGAAAAACTACAACATCAATAACCAGGATGCCCTGATCCGCACCTTGCAACAGCAGATAGGTCGTCGCATGCAACAAGGCCCCAAGGGGCCCACGGGCAATCCGCTCGACCAGAAGATCGCCCTCGATATGCGCGGACAGAAAGCCACGTACGATCAATTGATAGAGCTGGCGAAGAAGGTGGCCAACAGCACCGGCCTGGCGCCGGAGAATGTGCAGGTCGTTACCTGGGAGATTGGAATGTAATAGACAATAAACCACATCGTCATGTTCATCATCGATGCCCATTGTCATGCCGGTAAAGGCGACGGCCTCACCGGCCCCTGGGACACCAGCGCGCCTTTGAAGAACTTCCTGCGTTGGTCGGCCGAAGCCGGCATACAAAGAACCAATCTCTTTGCGGCTTTTCATTCCGACTATGCCAGGGCCAACCGGGCAGTGGCAGCCATCGTCAACAAGCAACCCGACAGGTTTTATGGATTTGCCTTCGTACACGCCGTGAATGACCGCGGACGTGTGTTTGAACTGGTGCGAACTGCTGTTACACAATATGGCTTCTGCGGAATAAAAGTACACCGGCACGATGCCCGCATCTCCCGCGAGATCTGTGAGGCGGCGCGTTATTTCGCAGCGCCGGTATTGTATGATCCTACAGGAGAAGTATCGGTAGTCGAACTGTTGGCGACCGAATACCCGGATGTCAATTTCATCATCCCGCACTTATCCAGCTTCTCCGATGATTGGCGGGCGCAGATAGCGTTGATCCCTTTGCTGGAGCGTCACTCCAATATTTATACCGACACCTCCGGCGTGCGGCGCTATGACCTGCTGGAGATGGCCTTTAAAAGGGCGGGAGCACATAAGATCATTTTTGGAACAGATGGTCCCTGGCTGCACCCGGCCGTGGAATTGAAGAAAGTAATGGTACTTACCAACAACAAAGCCGACCTGCAACGCATGCTGGCCGGCAATTTTCTGCGCCTCACGGAGAAGGTGCGCAACAAAGAATATGAAACGGCAGGCCGTCCCAGGCCTACAGCCAATAAAGCCACAGAACCGATGGCCTACGAATACCGTGATCCCTGGCTTGTTGCGCCTTAAGTATTCGCACAATCCACACATATCCGGTTGCAGCACACCGCAACTGGTACCCGGCAGTATACCCACGAAATATAACCAGGGTGACTGGCCTTCCCCTCACTCCCCATTCCGCTTCCGCATATATTGCAAGGTCCTCACTTCTACATTCAGCCTTCTGGCAGCCAGCTTCAGGTTGCCACCACAATCTTCCAGTGCGATCTCCATGGCCAGTTTCGCCACATCGTTTTTGATCTTCAACAGGTCTTTGCCGCTGGCAATGGCCAGGCGGATGGATTGCTGCATACTTTGTTGCTGCTGGTTCCAGGCCTGCTTCAGGTCGTTGATGTCCGGCAGTTCGTCTTCTGGAATATCACCCATACTGATAAAACCTTCCCCGCAATAACGCATGGCAATCCGCGCTACCAGTTGCTTCAATTCCCGCACATTGCCGGGGTAGTTACGGCTCACCAGGTAATTCATCACCGTATTGTCGATGGCGGGCGCCACCACTACTTTTAATTCTTGCCGCAGAAAGAAACGCACCAGCTCCGGAATATCTTCCCGACGCTCCCGCAGCGGCGGTAAGGTCAATACGGTAGAGGCCAACCTGAAATAGAGGTCTTCCCGGAAGTGCCCGCGCTCGATCTCTTCTTTGAGGTTGCGATTGGTGGCGCAGACCAGCCGGAAACGGGTTTTGTTCCAGATATTGCTACCCACCCGCTTAAAAGTTCCTTCCTGTATCACACGCAGCAGCCCCGCTTGTAATGCCATCGGTAGCTCACCCAGCTCATCGAGAAACAAAGAGCCTTTGTCAGCCAGGGCAAAAGCCCCATCACGCGCATAGATCGCATTGGTAAAAGCACCTTTGTCGTGCCCGTAAAACTCGCTGCCCGATAACTCGGGAACGATGGTGGTACAGTCCAGCAGCACCAGCTCGCCCTTGTCCTGGCGGGGATCCAGTGTATGAATAAGACCGGCAGTCATCTCTTTGCCAGTACCCGATTCCCCCATTAGCAACACATGGTGACTGGTAAACACAGCAGCTTCCACCACACGTGTCAGGAACTTCTTCCAGACGCAACTCTCGCCAATCATCGCCTCCTGTACGATCCTGGAGTGAACCAGTTCCTGCAGCACCTTCCACCTTTTCAGGCGCGAGCACAGAAAACCTGTCACCCCTTCATCTGCTTTCCAGGCAATGACATCGGCAGCGCCCGCATGCAGCAATTGCCATTTCTGTAGGTCGGGCAAAGCCTGGTTGATAGCCAGTACGATCACCTTGCAGCCGCTTTGACAGGCAACCTGCAGTTGATCAGCCAGTGCTTCAAAAGCACATTTCTCCTGCCAGCATAAAATAATGCCCAGGCATCCCACACATGGCTCCTCCTGGCAGTCGAAGTCTTTTGCTGCAAGGGCATGACGAATAAAGGCCAACTCCGGATGATCCGGTTGACCAGTATGTTGCACACATACCGATAGGTTCTCCATGACGAAGCGATTGATGCTCGTTAATAGTTGTTACTTCAGGTAGGTGCCTTCAGTCGGCAAAATGGTGATGGCAGGGAAAATTCAAGTCATGATCTGTCATGGCATGGCGGGCTCAACAGATGCCCCCAAAGTTAGATCATCAACAGGCGGTGATAGTAGGCGGCAGGAAAGTGCGGGAAGAGATATCAGCTAAGGACATGGATGGAAATACTCATAGCGATAGTTGTTTTTAAAGGTTGGCTATAAAGGTAACGGCTCCACTAAACGCCAGCAATACCACATTGTGGTAGTTTTGAACACCGGATTGCGGTGCTGGAGGGCGTTTGGTGGAGCCGTTGGATTAATATAAAGATCAGGTAGTTGCAGGAGCTGTATGATAAACAATAGGTTGTTCGTCATGCGTAAAAGAAGGTAGAGGTCGATACTCCGAAATGGTCAGTCCCTCATGCAGGGGAAGTAAGAAAGTGGTCGCCCAGCCATGGTGCTCCAGTACCGACACATTATCGCTACTTACAATCAGGTTATTACTCACGCTACCGAAAAACAGGAAAGGCTCGGTAGTATAAGTAATGGATACCTGGTGTTGTCGTTTGTTGGCGAGGTCGGAATCGACGAGGGCAAATTCATATTGCGAAAAGGTGATAGCGACCTTACCCAGTGTATCTGATATACCAGGTACTATCTGGTTCAACTGTCGGATATACAAGCCAACGGCAAACCCCACCTTATAATGCAAAGAGTTGGCTTTGGGGTCATGGGCGATGATATCCTGCAGCCGCGTAAACTGGTTGTCTTTATTATAGCGCTGCGCCTGCATCAACAATTCGGCATAGCTGTCTTCAAAAACGGCTTGTTCAAATACGCTGCGCGCCCTGTGATCGATCAGCTGTCGATAGGTAAGGCGGATAGAAGCTGGATACATAAGTATAAGTTGAGAACCAGCCGGGCCGCCTGTTTGGTTCCGGCTCTCTGTAGTGTGATATATCTCCGCGGCCCGGCAGGCTCGGTTAAGCTTTTACGTAAATGGTGTGTACGAGGTTATAGCCACCCGTAGTACTGTTGGCAGTCACGGTCGCCAGTTCATTGTCCAGCGAATCCTGGATAATGTTGTCACCGGCATTGGTGATGGAGTTTTGTCCGTGGGCCGAATACAGGCTGGTTTTGTAAACAGCCGTATTGATGGCATCGGGGAAAGCGATCTGCGTAGTCAGCTTCAGCGAAGTGCCCACATAGATCTGTGCATGGACATGGGTAACACGGCCCGTGTACCAACCCGGATAAATACTGGTAAACTTTACCTGTCCCTGGCTATCGGTATATTGGAGGCCACGGCAGAAAACTGCTTCGGAATTGTTTTGCGTGCCCAGGTAACCCGAATTGGAATAGCCAGAATAATAACCGTCTTTATCGCAGTGCCAGACGTCGACGCGGGCATTTGCCAATACATTACAGCTGTCATTCACGTTGCGGACGGTGATCGTCATATCGAGCGGTAAACCGGTTTTGCCATCGGTGATATCCACCCGGTTGATGGCCGATCCACGGCTATTGTACAAAGGGTAGGGGCCATCGGTTTCGGTATCGGTGACTGCACAATCACCCGAAGCCGAGCTATAGCTGGCTCCGTCATCATCACCGCTGCCTTTTTTGCACGCGTTGATGATCAATGGCATCGCCGTACTGCCCACGATCAGGTGTCTGAGGAAGTTTTTTCTGGACTGCTCCATAAATGAAAGATTTTGTTAGCAAGAAGATTGTAACAGCAAATCTTATCAATTATCCGGAGCAGGGAAACTTTGATAGATCACCCTGCCTTATGTATCGGTGAATCCTGCAAAGGCCCGCCAGTACTGCTTTTGCGGGTTGTTTTGTTGTGAATGCTTTAACAGCCAGAGGCTTCTTTAAGACTGCTTCTTCCATTCATTGATGAAAGAAGTATAGCTGTCGCTGACCGGCAATTCGGCGCCGGAAGTCATGGTGACCTTTCTGTTGAGAATGGACTTTACCTTGTCGACCGCTACAATATAGCTTCGGTGAATACGCTTGAATTTAGAAGAAGGTAGTTTCTCCAGCACGCCCTTTAGGGTCATCAGCGTCAGCACCGGTTTGTCGTTCACCCGGTGTATCCTGATATAATCTTCGAGGCTTTCGATCGATTCTATATCCTGTAGGTTGATCTTCATCATCCTGTATTCGGAGTAGATGAACAGGCTTTCTTCCTGCTCGTACCGTGGTTTACTTTTGTATTCGTGAAACTCGATCGCCTTTTGTACCGCCCGCGCGAAACGTTCCGATGCGATGGGCTTCAGTAAATAGTCTACAGCATCAAGTTCAAACCCTTCATGGGCAAACTTCTTATAGGCCGTCGTGAAAATGATCAGCGGCCGTTCCTGCAGCGAACGTACCAGGTCCAGCCCCGTAATATCGGGCATATTGATATCGATGAACAGCAGGTCTACCGGCTGCTGCCGTAAGTATTCGGCCCCACTGATGGCATCATCAAAGGTTTGCAGCAATTGAAGGCCGGGAAACTGAGCAATGTATTCCCGGATCAGCGCCAGTGCCGGCGGCTCGTCGTCGATAGCGATACATCTTAAAGCCATAATAACTACAATGCGTGGTTAAGTGTCTAATTCCAATACTACCGTAAAAAGGTTGTTTTCGGTGGAAATGTTTAACGAATGCCGGTTGGGGTAGAGATGTTCCAGTCGCTGCTGGGTATTGGTAATGCCGATGCCGGTTCTTTCTGTTTGCTTCCGCGGAAAGAGGGCATTGCTGCAGTGGAAATAGATATGCCGGCCATCCACTTTGATGGTGATGTCGATCGTCGAAGTATGATGACTGCTGATGCCGTATTTGAAAGCATTTTCTACGAATGTCATCAGTACGAGCGGCGGGATCGACAGTGTTTCAGTAGGCCCTTCCACGTTTAAGGATACCACCGTTTTTTGTCCCAGCCGCAATTGTTGCAGGGCGATAAAGTCACGGATACAATCGATCTCGTCTTGCAAAGACACCAGGTCCATCGCCGACTCGTCAGTGATATACCGCAGAATATTCGACAGCTTCATAATGCTGGCAGCTGTATGCTCACTGTTAGTCACCGCCAGCGAGTAAATATTGTTGAGGGTATTGAAGAGAAAATGAGGATTGATCTGTGCTTTGAGGAACGACAGCTCAGCCTGCGCTTTGTCGGCCACGGCCTGTGCACGGTCAGCTTCTGCCTGCAGGGCCCGCTTCTCTGTCATACGCCAGCGCCACGTGCTTTGCAAGGCAATGCCCAACGACAGGGCCAGCAGAAAAAGAAAGATACTGACCACATCGAAGGGGCGGCGCCGCGGTCCGCGGCCAGGCATCGGCCCGCGTTCACCCATATTGGGAGGCGGTTTGAAAGCCCGATCCTGCGATGGCGACCGGGTGCCGGGCTCGAATCCCTGCGAGCCGGATCCCTCGCGACCCTGCCAGGTAGCCGAATCTGCCCACTTGCGTTCTCTGGCTTCCATGCCTGGCCGACGGAATTCTTCCTTCCACTTGTCTTTTCCCGATAGCTGAAAGAAGAGACTGTCGAACGGACGCAGGAAATAGACGCTTGCCAGCATCACCAGCAGGATGCTGAAATACCAGGCATATTTCTTTTTCAGGTACAGCAACGGGTACAGCACGTATGTATGCAGGTAAAACACGCAGACATAGGTGCCGAACAGCAGCCAATACCACCCGGTACTGATGGTAGATAGCGCGCGGTCATTGCCCGAATGACCGGCAATAAAGAGAAACGGCAGGCTTAGAAAGATAAGCCACCCGATTATATGCGATACGATGGTGGGCGTTTTGACGCGGTACATAGGCAAATAAACGATAATAAATGTACAGAAACCGCCGTGTACCGGCGTATGGGCCGTATGTATGGGTAAAAAGACCAGGGGCTGACCATCGAAATGGCCAGCCCCTGGAAAAGCGTTTAAGCGTTGGTTATTGTTTTACCACTTTCAGCACCTGGCGATCGGTGGCCGTGGCAATCGTCAACAGGTAGGTGCCGCCGGGGATTGATGGAGCAGCCGCGATATCCAGAATCCGGTGTCCGTTCGACAGGGAAACTGGCTGCCGCAGCACGATACGGCCATTCATGTCGGTCAGCAGCAGCTCGGCCTGTTGCACCTTGGGCGAATGAATGCTGATCTGCAATTGGCCGGCGAAGGGATTCTGCAGGGCAGTGACCAGGAAGGCGCTGTTGCCCCGTTTCAGGGTAATGACCTGGCTATAGGACTCCCCGCCATTGGCGGCAATCACGCGCAGGCGGTAATATAAGATCGTGTTACTGGTTTGACGAATATCATCGGGGTATTGATAGGCCTGATCTGTCGTAGCATTACCAACACCATTCACCCGACCGACCGTAGTGAAGCGAATGCCGTCCGTACTACGCTGCACCTCAAAATGGCTGATGGTTTCGTTGCCCGATGTAGTCCATTGGAGCAGGTTGTGTTGTGGTTGGATCGTTCCCCCAAATTGCACCAACCGGATCGGCAAAGCCGACGAAGCAGAGGTGTGAACATAAAAGCCGCTGAACCCATTGACCGCGAAACTCACCTCCCACCGGCTGGCGGTAGCATTCCAAACGATGTCTGCGTCATTGGGATCGATAATGGTGGTACTGCCCGAATAACTGCCGGGCAGGCCCGTGCCACTCATGCCCTTGTATTGACTCACCCGCAGGTTGGCAATACCGGTAGCATCGGCAGCGCCGGTCGGGAGATCTGGAAAGGCGCCGTTATTGCTATTGTAAGCAGTAAACTCAGCCTGACTATAATAGAGAGTGATGGTGGCTGTGGCCGTAGCGCCGCCCGAAGATGGCGACAGATCAACGTGCCGCTCGCTGAAAGGTTGGCTATTGAAAGTAGGCGTGCTGGATTCATATTTGACACAGGCGCTGATCGATCCACTAACAGGTGTAGCACCAGAAGGTACCACCCGGGCAATGGCACGGCAATAGGCGTCGGTGTAAGTGGTGCCGCCTGCCGATACCGTATTGCTCACACAAACCTGGTTGCTGCCCTGTATACCAGACAGTGAATACACATTGCCGGGTTGCAGCATCGGATTTGAACAGGTGGTAGTGGTAAATCCCGCTGAGGTGATCACATTGCCTCCGAGGATATCATCCGCGCTGAGCGTTCTGGACTGCGTACCGGCACCAATAGCGTAATGCATCACCGCTCCCGGGTTGATGATATGGGTCAATTGTTGTCCGTGTCCAAGTTCATGCACTGCCACTGTTTCAAAATCTACCTTGGGGTTCACCGGAGCTGCAGGCCCGTACTCCCAATTGGTCGTACTGCGAAACGTTACATCCAGCTCATATACAAACCATCTGACCACGCCAGCGCTGATGCAGCCATTGTAACGGGATAAACAAACGCCCAGTATACCGGCACCAAGCGGCGCACTGTTGTCGAAAGTGACCAGGCTGATCCCGTCATCGGCGGCAACATTCGCGGAAGTGTTGGCACCCACTGTCCAATTCATGCCCGTACTGCAGGTCCAGGTATCCATCGCTCGTTGGAAGGATGCTTTGGCAGCGGAAGCAGCGAAATTGGTTTCCATTTGAAAAGTATAGCCACCGGTACCATTTTTATTGACATGTTTTGCGCGATAAGTGGCGCCGCTATACGGAATATTGATATGGGCATAAGGGACCGTAATGCTAGCTGCGCTGATTACTGAATTGGGGTCAGCATTGGTTACACGTATCTGACCGCTGCCGGCTGGCCGCCCAGTAGTGCTGTATGAAGGAACAACCACCCGGATCTCTACGTCAGTCCAGGATACGATGTCAAAGCTGTTGGCCTCTATCCAGGTAGTGCCGCCCGTGTTGGCATCACGAAACTCGACCTTGCCGGGCGTACCGCCGAAATTGGTACCCGTGATGGTCAATACAGATCCGGTGCCAGCTGTGATGGTGGTAGGCGATAAATTTGAAATGGCCGGGATGGCCGCAACGCCCAGGGTGGTGAAGTCATTTACCAACAGGTCCGGGTTGGCACGTAGCTTCGTTTCCTGGTGGGTCAGTTGCCGTACTGCCGCAACGGCAGCATCGATCGACGTGTACTGTTTAAAGGGATCAGTGGCCCGCAGATATTTTGTATCATAGTGGATAAGCCCCTGCATGCTGCTGTAAACCATGTAAGCTGGCGTATTGCCTGCCTGCCGGCCTGTGGACTGGATGGTAGCTGGCATACAAAAGAAGATGCCCGATTGGCCGGTAGACAACTGCAGATACGAAGAATACACATCCATACGATCACCGAGTACGCCACCGTGCGTAATGATCTCGATTTCCTCCCCTTGCAGGGTTCCCTTGAATAGCCGGTAAACACGAATGCGGTTACTTGTATAAATATTGCCCAGGGCATCGGTAAAGGCCGATTGTCCCACCACCTTGCCTTCGGCGATCAGGTTGGAATAACGAACCCGTTGCGGTAGTGAAACAGGGTATAGCTCATTGGCCGATAGGAATAGAGGAAGGCAGAATAGCAATAAAAGAAAGGGAACAAGGGTTAGCTGGTTCTTCATAAATGAGGGTTAAAAGGATGCTGGATGCCCCTACAGAACGCAAAAAATTAAAATATAGTTTGCGCTCAAGCTTCCATTCATCGTGGATTTTCTGGCTTTGTATTACCAGCCATCATACCACTTTCACTAACCCTCAATGCTTCAACGAGATAAAATAAGAAGCGGATAAATACGAGCATGGCTACCTCGTATTTATCCGCCAGTGGATTAGAAGTTCACCTCATCAGCGCTGGGACCGTAACTGCCCGGGATCGGAATATTGAGCAATCGCAGGTATACACCCAGTTGCGCGCGGTGGTGCACCGTCTGGCAGTAAGCCATCCTGATCACTTCGGCTTTGCTGCTTACACTGTATACCTGGTCGCCGTTGCGCAATGTCCAGTTGTCGGAAAGATCTTGATCGGTCGCTTTTTCGAGTGCCACGTTGCCAGACGCTACATTCTTATCGAAAAATGCCAGCAGCTCCTCGTTATTCTGAACAGGCGGAAATGTATACGGGTTTGCCGCAAAGTCCAGCTCACTGGTACTAATCGTCATATCCACCCAACCCGGTAACTCGGCAATATGCCCGGCCAGACGCCGTATAGTCATACTTTTTTCATGGGGTGTCCAGTCGTATTTATCTTCCGGTACCCGCGACAACATCTTACGGGTGGTAGCAGCTTCCTGGTTCAGTTCCTTGATCAGTGACGGGATGATTGACATAGTGGTTTGTTTTAGTAATACAAAGAAAACCAGGGTTAGTGACAGCCCTATGTCAGTAGGTGGCAGGAGAAGAAAAAGAAAAATATAGGGGTAGGTATTTGTTCGTACGAAATAATTCCTATCTTTATTCCATGACAGCAGAACAACCCATCCATAAACAGCCCGAGCCCACCAAATCGGAGTTGGAAATACTGCAGGTGCTTTGGGCGCATGGTCCTTCTACCGTGCGTTTTGTGAATGACCAGCTCAACGAGCAAAAGCGCGCCGTACAATATACCTCCACGCTCAAGCTCATGCAGATCATGGTCGAAAAGCAGATGCTCGACCGCGATGAAAGCAGCATGAAGCATATATATAGTGCAGCACTGGAAGAGCAGAAAACAAAAGGCTTGTTACTCGACCGTTTTGTCGATTCGATGTTCAATGGGTCGGCTTCCAGCCTCATGATGCAGCTGCTGGGCAACAAAAAGACCTCCAAAAAAGAACTGCAGGCCATGAAAGACCTGCTGGATAAAATGGAAGACGGCAAGAAATAACCACCCAATACACCTCACCTATGCAACTACTGTTCATGAACCAATGGCTTCCGGCCAGCCTGATGAAGGCCATCTGCTGGACACTCGTCCACTCGCTGTGGCAGGGGCTGATCCTCGCGGCAGGAGCGGGCTTGATGATGATGCTGACCAAAAAGCGCACGGCCGCCTTTCGGTACAATATGCTGGCCATACTGTTCCTGGTGTTCATGTCGGTAGCGACCGGAACTTTTATTGTAGAGTTGAATACGAAGACACCAACTGGCACGGTTGCCAGTTATGAATTCGTTGACAAAACGATTGATGCCACTCACCACGAAGTATTTCCCCTGGGCACCAGCCTCGAAGCCAATAGTGGAGAGGATTACATCGAAAAGTTTACGGGTTATTTCAATGAACATGCCACCCTGCTGGTAACGATCTGGTTCCTGGTATTTATGGCCAGGGCGCTCAAGCTGATCAGCGGTCTGGCTTATATACAAAGGATACGACACTATAAAACACAACAACCTGCTGCTCCCTGGGGCCAACGCGTAAAAGAGCTGGCTGATTTATTGGGAGTAGGGGCGCCAGTGCAATTGCTGGAGTCGGGCCTGGTGACCGTACCTATGGTAACGGGTATATTGAAACCCATTATCCTGGTACCAGCAGGCCTCATGGCCAACCTGCCGCCTGAGCAGGTAGAGGCCATCCTGTTGCACGAACTGGCCCATATCCGGCGCCGTGACTTCCTCGTCAACCTGGCGCAGAGTTTTGCAGAAACTCTGTTCTTCTTCAATCCCGCCGTACTGTGGCTGTCCTCCCTGCTGCGTGACGAAAGAGAGCATTGCTGCGACGATATGGCCATTGGTGTCACCCAAAGCAGAAAGCAATATGTACATGCGTTGGTATCCTTTCAGGAGTACCAGCTGGAGAACACCACACCTTATGCAATGGCTTTTCCCGGCAAGAAGAACCAGTTGCTCAACCGGGTCAGGCGCATTGTGAACAACAGCAACAAAACACTGAACCTGACCGAGAAGACCTTTCTGGTTGTTTGTATTGGACTGATCCTATTGTTGTCGCTGGTGGTTACCCGTCCGGCCATTGCGCAGGAGGCTACCAATCATGAACAACAGCTGCCCGATACACTCGCACCAGTAGAGCGTTTAGCACCTGACGAACCAGGATCTCCCGTATCACCAACGACTGATCCCGATCAGCCAGCTGCCGAAGATGGACAGGCACCTATGGACGCACAAGCCACCCGCAAGGAGCCAGGTGTACCGGATACCATTCCTGCCATAGCTCCTTACAACGCTTACCGCGAACCCTATCAGGAGAAGGTGGAACCTGTGAACAAGGCTAACTATATAACGCCCTACGAGCCCGTCAACCAGGCATACACTCCTTATGTCTCGACTTACGATCGTGGCGATACTATGCCGGTGCTGCACAAAGCGAATTCTGTGATGTCTGGTGTTATTACGCTGACCTGGGAAGGCAAAGAGTACAAAATCACTGTAGACCACAACCGCCTTGTGGGTTTGATGGTTGATGGAAAACTGATTTTGAACGATGCCATGCCCCAATACTACAATGAGGTCAATGCGATATTCCGCAATATGGAAGCCGAAGAGAGGATGCTAAAAGGGGAGAAAGTAAAAGAAAATGCAGCACAGGCCCGCGAAAAGATGGCCGAAGCCAGCCGCCTGAGCGACGAGCAGGTCAGGCTGCATCAGCAGAAGACACTCCTGGACAACCGGGATAAAGAGCACCCCAGGCTTGGTAGCCTGGATAAGGTTGGCGGAAAATTACATGCGCAGGATAAATTGAACCTACTTAAAACGGATAGTCTGCTGAAGAAGAGCAAAACCATTGACGAAAATCCGGAAATTGCTGGAATCATCGCTGAGCTGGTAGCTGCGGGCGTCGCAACGTACGCCAATCCACTATCATTCAGGATCAACAAGGATGAAGTGGTTGTTAATAATGTGAAGGTGCCGGCATCCCTCCAGTCATTCTTTCAGGACAAGTACATCAAGACTCCCAAGGATAGCTACGTGTATAGCAAAGAAGGTAACCGTACCAGCAGTACGATCACCATCGATCGCTAAGAATGTGATCAGCGGAAATCAGTAATCAGCACAGATAAGGTATTTTGCGACCGGCACATTCCTCGCCCGGTAAGGGCTACCTATGCGCTCTATAAACGTCGCCTGGAGTTTGGTGTAAGAGAAGAGGAATGTTTCGGTTGCGTACAGAAAGTTTTACCACCCTCACGAATATATAAAGACCTGCGGGGCAGACCCTGTCTGCCAGCCCTGCATAAAATTGCACATACATGAAGAAAATGATTCGCCTCATGCTGGCATGCAGCATGATATTGGTACCCTACTGCCTGTTGGCGCAGACCACAGCCACCATCAACGGCACCGTACTCGACAACAGTAAGCGGCCGGTAGCTGCCGCCACCATCAACCTGGTGAAGCCCGGCGACACCACACTGGTGAAAGTAGCCCTTACCACCGATGATGGTACGTTTCAATTGGACAATATCAAGGCGGGAAACTATCGCTTAACCGTCACAGCGGTAGGTTTTGCCCGATACTTGAGTGATTCGTTCAGCCATACAGGTACGGTGCTGAAGTTGCCGGCCATTGTACTACAGCAGGCTTCCGCCGACCAGTTGAGCTCCGTGACCGTTACCGCCCGCAAGCCATTTGTAGAACGTAAGATCGATCGTACAGTGGTAAACGTCGATGCGCTGATCTCCAATGCTGGTACCAATGCGCTGGAAGTGCTGGATAAATCGCCGGGCATCCTCGTCGACCAGGATGGTAATATCAGCATGAACGGCAAATCAGGGGTTGTGATCTTTATCGACGATAAGCCAACTTATCTCTCTGGCAACGAGCTGGCCGCTTACCTCAAATCTCTGCCCTCGGGCACGCTGGAGTCGATCGAGATCATGACCAGGCCACCTGCCCGGTACGATGCCGCAGGCAATGCCGGGGTGATCAACATCAAAACCAAGCGCCTCAAGCAGAAAGGGTTCAATGGAAACATCGCTCCCGGCTATACCCAGGGCCTTTATCCCAAGAGTGCCAACAGCCTTAACCTGAATTTCCGCAACAACGCTTTCAATTATTACCTCAATCTCGGCTACAATTATAATGAAGGGTTCAGTCATCTCGATATCGAACGCCGGTATGTGAATGACGATGGTACCCCCCATTCCCGGTTCGATCAGCACTCCTGGATCAGGAGAAAGTCCAATTCGGGGCTGGCCAGGATGGGCGTAGACTACACCATCGATAAAAGCAATTCCTTGGGGTTGATGGTGAGCGGCAATACCAATGCCTATCGCGGTACGGTCAACAACAAAAGCTCCCTCTATGGCGCAGCAGGAGCACTCGATTCGGTGATCACCGCCGACAATATCGATAACCGGGATTTTAGCCGGGCTACTGCTTCGCTGAACTTCAGGCATAAATTCAAACAAACGGGGCGTGAACTCAGTGCCGATGTCGACTATGTCTACAATACGTCGGATGCGGATCAGTATTATAAGAATGCCAGTTATCGGGCCGACCAAACAGTGAAAGGAAGAGACGATCTGTCGGGATCATTGCCTTCTGATATACATATTTACTCCTTCAAGTCGGATTATACCCATCCACTGTTGGGCGGTGCAAAAGCAGAGGCGGGTATCAAGAGCAGCCTGATCGAGACCGACAATATCGCCGTCTATAACCTGATATTGAATGGCACTACGTATCCCGATTATGACAAAACCAACCATTTTACCTACCGCGAGAATATCAATGCTGCCTACCTGAACTACAGCAAGGATTGGAGCCGCTTTTCGGTGCAGGCAGGCCTGCGCGCAGAGAATACCATCATGAACGGGCACCAGTTGGGCAACGTGATGAAGCCTGATTCTTCCTTCAAGCGGGATTATGTCAACCTGTTTCCTACACTTTACCTGTCGTATAAACTGGATTCGGCTGCCAATAATCAGTTGATATTCTCCTATGGCAAGCGTATACAGCGCCCCAATTTCGGCAACCTCAATCCCTTTATATCTCCGCTCGACAAATTTACCTTCTACGTGGGCAACCCCTTTTTGCAGCCCACCATTGCCCACAGTGTAGAACTATCTCATGTCTATAAAAACAAGATCACGACTACACTCAATTATGAGTTCTACGATGGAGATATCAACGAAACGATCGAGCTGCAGGGACACCAGTACTACAGCCGTCCTGCCAACACGGGCAAAGCCCAGTACCTGAGCCTTACGGTCAATGCTTCCTTTCAGCCTGCTCCCTGGCTTACGATCAACTGGTTTGGATTGGGACAGTATGTCACGTTCAAGGCCGACCTGTACAACCAGAAACTTGACACGGCAGGTTACAATTTCATCACCAACTTCAATAGTCAGATCAGGCTTGGCAAAGGCTGGTCTGCTGAAGTACTCGGCCTCTATCGTGGCGACCTCATCACTACCCAGTTTGTATTGGGCGACTTCTGGACGCTGGGCGGTGGCCTGCAGAAGAAGATTCTCAAAGGCAAAGGTTCCGTCAAGCTGACGGTGAGCGATGCCTTCCTCACCAGGCTCAATTATGGATTGATCAATAACCTGAAGAATGCAAAAGGCCGGTATTACAACCTGGCAGATACACGTACGATTGGCATCAACTTCACGTATAATTTCGGAAAGTCCTTCGAAACACGCAAACGCAGCTCCGGAAGCGCCGAGTCGGAAACACAAAGGATATAACATACGCAATCGCAATTGATCGTACCTTAGATAGGTTGGCACAGTAATTAGTGTTACAGATCAGGATTTAAACGATCAACGATGAAAGCTTTTGTTTACCGGAAATTGGATAATGCAGCCTATCAGTACCTCAGAGAACATTTGCCCGAAGAAGTAGAAGCCGTGATACGCACGGAACTGCCCGAAGGAGAACACCGCAAGGCCTACGAAGAAGCCGATTTCATATTGGGCAATCCGCCACGCGAGTGGTTAGCTCAACTACCCACAGCCTTGAAGTTCTGGCAGATTTCTTCCGCCGGCTTCAGTGAATATGAGGGGATGAGCGTACCCATCCCGGTGGCCAATATGGGAGATTTCTTCGCCCGCCCCTGTGCAGAGACCATTGTAGGAGGTGTATTGTCCATGTACCGTGGCCTGCATACGCTGACGACCTTGCAGCGGCAAAAGAACTGGCAGGGCGAAAAGCTGCGGCTGAACCTCCGGTTGCTGGGCGATCAAAAAGCCATCGTATTGGGCGCTGGCGCCATCGGCACGCTGGTGAAAGAAATGCTGGAGGGATTTGGCTGTCAGGTTCAATTGGCCGCGCGCACCAACCCCGCTGCTACTATCCATAGTCGTGAAGCCCTGCTGCAACAGTTACCATTGGCGACGCTGGTGATTAATACGCTGCCAGGCAGTGCGGAAAAATATGTATCGGCAGACATGATCGCCGCCATGACGCCGCAAACGGTATATGCCAGCGTTGGTAGAGGAGAGACGACTGATGAAGAAGCGCTGATTGCCGCCCTCCGTACAGGAAAATTATGGGGAGCCGTGCTCGATGTGACAGAGAAGGAGCCGCTGCCGGAAACGAGTCCCCTGTGGGCGATGGACAACGTGATCCTGACACAGCATACCGGAGGTGGAAAGGCAGACGAGCTCACCGGCATCGCCCAACAGTTTATTGCCAACCTTCAACACTACTTGCACAAAGAACCCCTTGAGAACCAGGTAGAACTCTCAAGGGGATATTAGTAATTACAACTTAAGGGTGTGTAGCATTTCCTTGTTCGATTCTACGCCAATATAGGCCCAGGGATACACGGTCATTTTACCCGGTATCTTCCGCCCTGCTTCTTTAGCCTGTTCCGTTTCGTTGATCATGTGCAACAGGAACGCGAAATAATTATAGACGTACGGGATGAGCAATTGACCGTCTTCCTCTTCGCGGTAACTTTGGTAGAGCGCCTTGATGTTCGACTTCATGGCCGGGTCGCGGAAGAACTGGGCATGCTTTTTCGGCTCCTCATTCATATCGTAATGAAGCCATTCTTCCACCAGGGCAAACAGCGGTAGCGTAATGAGTATACTGCCACTGTCGGGCGTATACATGTCCCGGGCAAATTGTTGCATCTGCGCCAGGCTGCCACCCCATTTGGGATTCAGGAAATTGATCATCATCAGGTGGGCGATCAGGTGATTGGGCACCAGTTTCTTGGCCGCTTCGAAATAACTGGTAGCGGCTTCGGTTTCCGTTTGCAATCCCATATACACTCTTACGGTTCTCGCACAGATCTCAGCATCATCCTGGTTCAGTTCATCTGCCCGCTGCAAGTGCTCATCCGCAGCTTCGAGGTGTTCGAAAAATTGCTGCGCCCGGTCACCCGATACAGAATTGGCGATGCCTGCGGTACGCGCAATCCAGGCAAGACCTGTTTCCGACACACCGGCAAACAGGTGGGCGGCATAAGAGTCGGGACGTTGTGAAAGCCAGTCTTTGATCGCACCGGCCTGACCTGCATCCAGGCCAATACCTTCGTTGACGAGTGATTTGGCATCCCAGGTCAGTGTTTCATAGGCCGATTCAAAAGCTTCATAGTTACGTTGTGCCAGCCAGCCTTTGAATTCCGGCAGGCGTGCATACCCAAGCGACAGGTCGATGTCAGACGCCGATTTACCTCTAAGCGCCTTGAAAAGTTTGCCCAGCATAACGAGATCGGTTTGTAAGGTTTCTGTTTATAGATCGGTGATAAAGACTCGAAACTATCTACACTGTGCTACCAGCCAATGCCATAGTCTTCCCCGTGATTACTGCTACCACCCCAGAAACTGCCATGCTTCCAGTCGAAGTAGATCAGGTTGATGGGCCCACTGGTGCGGTCATCGAAGGTAAGGGTATAACCCATCTTTTTGAGCGCATCTCTCGTTGCCGGTGGGGTAGAGGCGTGCAGCAGCAGGTGCCCTGGCTTAGGCTGGCGGTCGGCTATTTTGGTACCACCCAATGATAACCAAAGTTGGTTGCTGTTGATATTGGCAGCTTCGGCAGCTTGTTGCGCCGTCATGCCAAACTCGACCACATTCAGGAAGCATTGCAGCAGGTTTTGATCTTGCGTGTCGCCACCTTGTACGGCAAATGACAGGAAAGGTTTGTTGTCTTTCAAAGCCAGCGAGGGCGTTAAGGTGACGCGGGGTCTTTGTCCGGGCTGCACCACATTGAAGGGGTTCAGTACAGAGTCCAATACAAAACTTTGCATCCGCTGACTCATGCCCACACCGGTTTGACCGGCAATGCAGGCAGGTAACCAGCCTCCGCTGGGGGTGATGGATACCACCCAGCCAGCTTCATCAGCCGCTTCTACCGAGGTGGTACCACGCCACAGGCGGTCCTGGTACTCGGCCTCCAGCATGGCCAGGTCGGCGGAGGTAGAGATCCCTTGACCGTTCATGCCGGTGCGCACGTCATGGGCAGGGGCAAAATTTCGGCGGTTGCCGCTGGTATCTCCCAACGTACCCCTTTCTTGCAGCAGCGCGGTGTAGGGGTTGATTTTACCTTCAAAAGGGTAGGGGTCACCGGGACCGGCCTTGTCATCGTTCTTGTCTGGGTTGATCAGCCTGGCTCTTTCTTTCGCGTAGTCTTTACTCAGCAAACCTTTGATGGGCTCCACAGGACCTTTGTACGGATCGCCATAATAAAAGTCACGATCAGCGAAGGTGAGGTTGAGGGTTTGGTAAAGGGTATGAATATACTGGGGGCTGTTGTAGCCCATTTTTTTCAGGTCAAAGTTCTCCAGGATATTGAGGCCTTGCAGCAGCATAGGGCCTTGCGTCCATTCGCGCAGCTTGTATACATCGATGCCTTTGTAATTTGTTTGCAGGGGTTCTTCCCACAGAGGTTTCCAGCGGGCCAGGTCTTCCTGGGTGATCAGACCGCCCTGCTCCTGGCAACCACGTACGAATTCTTTGGCGATATCGCCGGTATAGAAGCGGTTGTAAGCGGCCATGATGGCGTCTTTGCGGCTTTTCTTTTGTTGGAGAGCGGCTTGTTCGGCATCGACCATTTTTTGCAGGGTGGCCAGCAGGTCTTTCTGCACGAAGATCTCACCTGCTTCGGGGGCTTCCCTTTTTTCACCGGGGTGGGTCAGGAAGACGGCTTTGCTATACGGCCATTCTTTGATGCGGGCTTTGCCTCGTTCGATGCTGTTGGCAGTTTGCGCTTCGATGGGGTAGCCAGCGGCGAGCTGCATAGCGGGGGCCAATATCTCTTTCAGGCTCATGGTGCCGTATTCAGCCAGCATATAGCAGATGCCGCCGGGCGTACCGGGAGTAGTGGCTGCCAATGGGCCATATTCCGGGGGAAAACTGTAGCCTTTGCCTTTAAAGAAGGCAGGGGTAGCACCAGTAGGTGCCACGCCCATCGCGTTGAGGGCAATAACTTTTTTCGTTTTGGGATTGTAGATGAGTGCCTGCGTTTCGCCGCCCCAGCTCAAGACATCCCACATGGTGCAGGTAGCGGCGAGCATGGCACAGGCGGCATCGACGGCGTTGCCGCCTTTTTGAAAGACGATGCTGCCGGCGGTAGCTGCCAGTGGTTTGCCGGTGATGGCCATCCAGTGTTTACCGTGTAAGGGTGGTTTCTGGGTTGACTGTCCGAAGGCGACAGCAGTCATAAAGAGTAAGAAGAGAGCGGAACAGGCTATTCTCATGTCAATAAGTTTGGTTCCTAAAGATAAGGATTGAACTAGGTATCCGTATCCTTAGAAACCATCCTATTGACTGCTGGTATTATTTAGCCAGGTGTTTGTTGAATCCAAGCGCTACCAGTTGTTCAAAGGCCTGCCATACGGTGTCGGGTATTTCCTGGGGTATCTGAAACCCTTTTTCGGGGTAGATGCGTATGCGTTGCAGGTCGCCTACCATGACGTTGATCACGCGTTCCAGGGGGATCTCTTCAGTGGGGTAGTCCTGGAAGCTGATCTGCGGTGAGGTAACGAGTAAGGATTTTTCTGGCCAGTGCTTTTTAAAGGTAGCGTAGCTTCTGCGTTCCATGTAAGGCTTTTGCACCACGATGAAAGAGGCAGGATCGAGGCCGCGTTGTTTCAGCAACTCCTGGGTGAACAGGATATTTTCGCCGGTATTCGTCGATTTGTTTTCGACGAGGATGGCCTGGTCCGGCACACCCATATTGCGGGCGATCGCTGCAAACTGATCGGCTTCCGTTTCGGTCCAGATCTCTTTGGTGAGGTTACCGAGGCCACCGGAGAAAACGATCAGGGGTGCCCAGCCTGCGAGGTACAGTTCGGCTCCACGTGTAGCCACCCGTTTGTCATGGCTACCCAACACAAAAATGCAATCCGACTTTTGGAGGGAGTGCAGCAGGTGGTGGTAGTCCCAGAGTGTTTGAGCAAGGCGCAGCACTTCGGGGGTGATGGTCATACGGGGTGGTGTTAGCTATGAAGGTATTTATAGACGCGGTCTTTGTAGGCGGCCAGGTCGTCGAGGGTCGAAAATTCTTCGATCCTGTCGGTTTCGCCGGTGCGCTGGTGGCGCACAACGGCTACGATGCCGCCACCTACCAGCATTACTTTAGCGCGTTGGAAGATGCTATCCAGTCCTGCAACATCATTGAGCATTTGCAGTTCTTCGATCTTGCCCACGTTGATGATATAGTCTTCCATAGTAAAGTAATTGATAGAAAGAACGCTTTATTTGGCCTTTTTGGTGGCTTTCTTCTTTACAGGCGTGCCCTTGGGAGCGCTTGCTTTTTTGGTGCTGCTCTTGGTGGCTTTTTTAGTGCCGTTCTTAGCGGTACCATTTTTGGCTACACCGTTTTTCGCAGTGCCGTTTTTTGCTTTCTTGAGGCGTTCTTTTTCGTTTTCCTTCTCAACCCGGATGTTGTGACGGATCACCTGCCAGTATTCGGGGCCATAAGGCACCAGGATCTCGCTGTTGGCGGGAATATCCTTGGTCGCCTCGATAAATACGCGCTTGCCTTCGTTGATGTATTCGCTGTTATTGGTAATGCCTTTTACGCGGCCGATTCCACGGGCATCGTTGGCATAGCGGGCCAGGGCCGTTTTGTCGTTGGCGGCATCCAGTACGAGGTTACGGGTTACGTAGTAGATGTAGCCATTGTTGCCTTCGTTGTGCTCGACATCTTTCCAGGTAGAGGCTTTCCCTTTGTATTCAACGATACGGGTTCCTTTGGGTATGGACTTGGAGGTAAACAATCCTTTTCCGGCGCCAGGGATGGTGGATGTTTTTACTTTCAATTGCTTTTCGAGTAGTTCCATTCAATATTCGCTTGTAGGTGAACTTTAATAAGGCGGCGAAGATAATTATTCTTAACTGTCTCTGTATGATAGACATGAGAAAACATCGGGGTTGATTGTTGATCGTACAGTTATTAGCGCTGGCCGGTGCGACCTGATTATGGGTAGAAGTCAATAGGGGCGTGGCTGTGCGGCGTTAATTTGCAAGTTAGTTGCATATAATTATTTGGTTTATAGATAAATTGTAGATTATCTTTAATCAACAATTAACACGACAAACAGCCTGATTTGATTTCAATCAGGTATTCCCATTGAGCTTTTCACCCCTCCGGATATTATAGCACAAGTCGATACTCCCGTTATTTCTCCATCTCCCAGTTACCCCCGCAAAATCATTTCATTAAACCTTCCAACCGCTAACAGCCGTTTGCAATTGACTTAAGTCATAAATTGTTCCATTGTGCCAAGCTGGACCCTTTTTAATTACATTTGTTTCTAAGCATCCTTTCGGATCTACTTTTCCCACCATTTACCTTATCGATCTGAAGAATTCAAGAATCACACAAATGATTTTTACGGTTGAGCCATGTTGAAACCTGGACGGAATTGTCTAAGGACAGGCTTTGTTATCTATCCCTTTAATCAATATGAAACGGAAGGTTGTAATTGAGGTGCTTTCTTCGTTGCTGGTGTTATTGTTTGTTTATACGAGTGTTAGTAAATGGCTCGACTTCTCCACCTTCGCGGGTCAGATGGATAACCAGCCTTTTCCGAATTGGATGACTCCTGTTGTTGTTTGGACGCTCCCGATCATGGAGGTAATCATTTCCTTGTTGTTGATGTTTAACAGAACCCAACTGTGGGGATTCGTTGCATCGCTCGTGTTAATGCTATTGTTTACGTTGTATACGATATTGATATTGCTCAACGTGTTTGATCGCGTACCCTGCTCATGTGGAGGTGTCATTGAGAACCTGAGTTGGGAACAGCATTTAGTGTTCAACCTGTTCTTCGTCGCCGTTGCATTGACAGGCATCATACTCAAGAGGAAGGATCAACGAATCACGACAACGCAAAATATGGCAACAGCTGCTTGATAAACGAATTTCAGGGGAAGCCGAAAACCTGCCAATAGAGTAGGCGACACTAAAATGCATTAAAACAAAGACATTACCATTTATGAAGAAGAGCAATGTTTCGCTCATGGTGATTGCTGCAGTTGCCGCAATTACAAGTGCTTTTGCTACCCGGCCCGATTGTTTACAGTGTGAGGATGCGCTGCAGTATCATAAGGTGGCGAATACCTATTCTCCGCTGGGAGAATTCGGTGTTGATTATGATTGTGATTTTACCGAGAATACTACTTGTACTTACTATAAACCTAATCCGGTAGGTCAGCCTAATGTCTATGCTCCATGTAGGCTTGGAATCTGGATTGATTTGGCTAGCCGCACCAAATAATTTGGCGTATTTTAACATAAAAGCTTATCGCCGACCTATTGAAATCATTTTTAATGCTTGGCCTTCGGGCTCCAAATAAATTCCTTTTAAATAAATCCTTAATATCAGCCACAACTTTCAGATTTTAATAATTAAGTGCAAATCAATGTGTAATACTTGCATGTATTTTTCCCTTGTTTAATTCTTGGCGGGGAAATTTTCCACATTTCGAAAAATGTCCTACATTCATGTTTTCATAGGATAAGGTTTAATGGTTAATGGTATTTGATTAGTGCGGTCCCGTCTTCATGGCGGGACCTTTTTTTGCCCACATATCGCCAATTATCTTGGATTTTGCTGCATGCCGGTGAAGCTGATTACATCTGGAGGTATCAGAAAAGTGTAGCGGAGGTCACCTGGTCTGAGTTCATAATCTTTATTATTGATCCATCGTTTCAAAATTATATTAGCACCGTTTTTGTTCAATCTTCTCAGGTCGGTCCAGCGCAATCCACGAAACGGCAATTCTTTCCTGCGGTGTGCAAGAATACTGTCTAATGCCTCTTCATCATTATGTACTGTTAACGGCCGGAAAGCGGAAATTCTCCAACGATGTTCCAATAAAGTGTTTAAATCCTCCATGGCTTCTGATACATTTCCAAGCCTTGCATTGCATTCTGCTCGGATTAGATATATTTCATCGGTTGCAATTCCGGTAAATAGTTGGTTTGTGCCGTTGTAGCTTGATTTGGGGTTTATTGTATTTTGTGAGTTAACACGGAAGAAGACGGCTTTTCGAAGATCGTTTGTTTCGTATGATCTATATAATGAACTATCCACAACACAACTGCTTACGGAGATAGCTCTGAGAACGTTGGTGGTTACGAATCGACTTTGGTAAATCGTTTCAGGATTGAATTTGTTAAACTGGTTGGAGTTGGGACCAATTGTTAGCGTATCATATTTGATTAACGTCGGATATAATTGAAGGCAACTGTCTGCATATTTTAATGCTTGGTTGTAATCGTCCATGCTGAGAAATGTCCTCGCTAACAATCCCAGTGCTGCAGGTTTCGAAGACCGGTTGCGATTCAATAACGGAATATCGTTGGAAAGAAAACGAGCAGCTTCCTTTAAGTCGTGAATAATTTGTCTATAGGTAACCTCGAGGCTAGACCGAAGACTTATTTCATCTACTTCTGGTTGTAAGCGAAGCACTATTCCTGGAATGCTTTCTGGGTTTTTACTACTAAAGACGGGGGCAAAGAGTTGCGCTATCTGGTAAAAGGCATGCGCTCTTGCAAAAAATGCCTGGCCTTTGACCTCTTTCCATTTAACCTCATTGCTGGAGGTAATTTCAATACTTTCTACTGCCTGCAATACAACATTGGCATAAAATACCTGCTTATAAGGTGAGTTCCAATCCACAACGTTGGCAACCATTCCTTCAAAAGAATTTGGATGCCATATGTAAGCATTTTTCTCTCTTGGAGTTAGCGTATTCCAAAAAGTCGTCGAAATAAAAAAATTATCGGCTGCCACCTCCCCTAATACTGGGGATTCGTTCATCACAGTTTCGTTATCTAGCAACGCCTGACAGTCTTCGAGTGTAGTGGGAATAAAAATATTGCTGTCTGGATTTTGCTCCAGGAACTCCTTTTTGTTGCAACTAGCGAAGATTATAAGCATAGCGCAGAGCAGCCATGAAGTTATCGATCTAAGCATAAACTTTATTTAAAGTCAAGTTTGATACCGCCAGCAACTGTAAAAGGAGGCGGCCAGCCCGCAACGTAATCGGGATCAATTCCTTGATTGTTGGCTTTCCATAAAAGACCTATATTATTCGCATAAATGTAAAACTGTATTGATTGCAGTGGCAGTTTTCTTAATGCCTTATATCCTGGGTTATATTGTATTCGTGCATCTTGCAATCTAAAATGGTCTCCTTTTTCTACTAGAATGTTTGAAAGTCTGTAAAATTGATTTCGGGTTGTATTAATAGGATAGTCGAGAGAGGGGACATTTGTGTGAAGTTCATCTCCGGGGCTTTGCCAACGTTTGGCAAAATCCGAGTGCCCTTTTGTATTCATACCGAGTAATTCATCATAATCCACAGAAGATCTTCTAAAATAGTAGCCCGCCTTCCAGGTAATATTAAAGGAAATGCTGAGCCCTTTCCATTCAATATTGTTACGTAACGCTCCATAAAGAGTAGGGTTTGCCGGCCCATTATATCGAAGTGTACTAAAATCTGCTGATTTCAGAATGTTAACGTAGTCTTTGCTGGGCACGCCATCAAGCTCGCCAATCGGGTCTCCATTTTGTGGATCCAACCCTCTCCAAGGCAAACTATAAATGGCATAAACAGGCCGTTCTTCCAAAGGGTTGATATAGTCAGTATTAAGGTAGCTACCAATATTATTCTGCTGTACCAGATATTTGGTTATCTGGTCGGAGGTATAACTAAATAGCCAGTTTGTACTCCATTTAAATTGGGTAGTTGCGATGTTTAGCGTGTTCAGCGTTATATCAACTCCCTTCCCCTTCATGTTAGCTGTATTACCCCTGAAATTCGATAGGCCCGTGGTGGGATCGAGCGGGCTGTTACCAATCAAGTCATCTGCCTTTCTAAGGTAGAATTCAAGGCTTCCCGTAATCACGTTTTTCAAACTTGCAAAATCAATTCCCAGGTTGGTCATTCTTACCTTTTCCCAACGAAGATTGGGATTGGGTGGATTAGCTATATTACCACTGGGGGCACCATAAGTATTGGTACTGGTAATAAGTGCGGTTGTGTGTGCAGACACCGAACGATCCACGTTTCCATTATATCCATAGGTTAAACGAAATCGCAGATAAGGAAGCCAGTTTTGTTGTTTATAGAAAGTTTCTTTACTCAACTCCCAACTAAAGCCTGTACTCCACAAAGGAACGCCTTTTTGATTTGTCTTAACCCCGAAAATGTTAGATTCGTCTTTGCGTGCACTGGCTGTAAAAGTATAGCGTTGTTTAAACGTATAGGCGGTATTTATAAAGTAGGAGATAAAGCGATCAATCATACGCCAACTTTTATTAGGATTGTCAATTTTTTGTTCATAGGAGGGATTGTTGTACATCGGAAAGGTTGAATTGTAGTCTACAACTGTACCTGTTTGTCGATCTTGGATGTAGCCATATACGCGGTCATATTTCTGGTCCCTGGTAAGACTTTGTATTTCAGACCCGCCAAATGCTGTCAAGGAGTGTTTACTATTCCATGTTTTGGTATAATCTATCTGGCTTCGTATGATATGTGCCTGGGTCGATGAATTAAACCTATCCAAAATTCCCCCGTAAGGGATTGGAGTTTGGGTAGTATTGCCGTTTAGTTGTGTATATAAATTAATCAGGTTACGCGTATAAAAGGTTTCCTGGCTATAAAATCTATTCAGATCTGTAAATCCACGATTGTATTGATACAGTAGATTAATCAAAAGCCCTTTGGTTGCCTTAATCTTTAAACCTGCGTTCAATCTATAATCGGTTCCTGAACTCTTGTTACTACTTAAGTTAAACTCGTCCAAAGGACGATGTGTCCAATCAAGCAAGCGACCGCCTCCTGCTGTGTCTAAATATGACTTCCTTAAATTTAGGTAGATGGTCGATGGGTGACCGTTTTCATCTATTAATTTGGCATAGGGTGTCCTGATAGGAGTTTCCGGGGATGGGGCTTTACCGTCAGCAACCGTAAATATAATGCCTGTGCTGAGCTCTACTTTCTTATCCCACCAAGCGTAAGTATTGTTTGCATTGACGGTGATTCTATTGTATTGGCTCCCGACCTCACTACCTAGGTTTCTGTCATACCCCGCTGAGAAGTAATACTGATTCTGTTCGCCTCCACCGCTGGCATTGATCGAGTATTGCTGGTTGACGCTTGGGCGATAAAAGTATTTGTCTTTATCGTGGCGTAAATCATTTTGTTTAAGGGCATCTAAGAGTGATTGTGCTTTTGTTGACGAGATCAATCCATCACGTTCCTGGATCAGGATTTCGACAACAGGCGAAAGCGCAGGATGTGTTGGGTTAGTCTCGTTATCGTTGTAAAAACCTTGCCCAAACAGAAACTTCTCCACTTCCACATAATCACTCGAGCTCATCTGCGGGTCGTAATAGAGATCTGGTTTAGCACCCACCGTAACATTCGCATTCACCGACAACTTCATGGCTTGTTTGTACTTGCCCATCTTGGAGGTAATGACAATGACACCATTCCCAGCACGAGCGCCCCAAATGGAAGCAGCCGCAGCATCCTTCAATACTGTCACACTTTCTATGTCGTTGGGATTAATATTATTGATATCGCCAGTATAAGGGAAGTTGTCGAGGATGATCAACGGCTCCGGATTCGCAAAAATCGTACTGCGCCCACGAATGCTGATCGATGCCTTGTTAAGGGAGTTACCAGGTATCACACCAGGATTAAAGATCATCCCACTCGTTACCCCATCCAGTCTGTCCAGGATATTGGTTGTGACCTTATAATTCAATAGCTCCTGGTTCAACTTAGAATACGATCCCGTCAGCTTTTCGATCGACTGTTTCTGGTAACCAGTGGAGACCACCACTTGCGTCAGCTCTGATACATTTGTTTCCAACGTAACCTGTAGGCTGCGTTTGCCAAGTGTTTGGATCACCATCGTACGATAACCCACATAGCTTACCCGTAAACTATCCTGGGCATAAACTCCGATCCTAAACCCTCCATTCGCATCAGTTGTCAGCTCGTTTTTACTGCCCATCGCCAGGATATTGGCCCCCACCACCGGCTCTCCCGTCTGGTTCACCACCCTGCCCGAAAACTCAGAAAGCAATCCAGTACCCGCGCCACCCGGCCTCACCGCGGTCGGCGCGGCCGGCATGATCACGATCACCTGTTGCATCAACTCAAAAGTATAAGGATGCCCCTGCAGCAACAGCGTCATCACCTCCTTCAACGGTTGTGCACTCACCCGGATCGTCGCCTTTCGCTTCGAAAGTTGCCAATCCTCGTTGTACACGACACTACGCCGTACCTGTTTTTCGATTGCCTTAAAAATAGTGGTAAGTGGAGCGTTGTTGAAAGAGAGGGTCACCAGTTCCTGCTGTTGTACGCCCGTATCCTGGGCATATCCACAGATGCTCCAGAGCAGGTTAATGATGGTTATTAGAAGTATGCTGGCCCTTTTCACTACACCCTGTTGTTTTTTTCCGCTACCCTTTTGTAGATAACAGATTACATTCGCTCCCTGCGCTTAACCAGACTTCAGTTCTTCACCAGGGATATAAAATTTCAAAAAAAAACTGCGAACCTTGAGCAAATATAAGCTCTTGGTCCGCAGTAGAAAAAGATTGCTGCATGTTTCTCTGCCATGCAGCACAGGATGGTTTAATGATTAATGGGAAATCTATTGTTCCAATTAATTTGTGTGACCTCTTCGTTAAATTACTGATTGCTAACTATATCAATACTATTTTTCGCTCTTTTCGTAACAACTCGAACTTCAATCCCTGCGATTTCAACAACTTCTCCAATTCATCGATCGACATGGTCCGCGGGATCTTTCCTTTCAATGATTGCTCCGGGATTTTTCCCTTAAACTCCACGGTGAGATTGTACCAGCGCCCAATCTCCAGCAATACCGATTTGATATTACCCTCCAGGCTGATCAAATCCTCTACCCAGGGAACCGGCTTTGTAGCGTCTGCCGCTTCTATTCCATCCAGTATCCCCTTCCTGTTAACCACAGCGGTTTGCATCGGTTGCAGGATCTGCTGTTCCGCAGTAGGAGTCGTGAGTTTCACAGAACCCTCTACCAGCGTGGTTTTCATCAGCGCTACATCGCTGTAGGCGTCAATATTAAAATGCGTTCCCAGCACTTCTACCGTTCCCCCATCACCCAGTGGCGTCGTAACAGACACCCGGAAAGGCTTGTCCGTCATACGGGAAACTTCGAAAAAAGCCTCACCGGTTAATGAAACTTTTCTTTCATTACCGGCGAAGGCTATAGGAAAACGCAATGATGAAGCCGCATTTAGCCAGACAATACTTCCATCAGGAAGCTTTACCTGGAATTTACCACCCTTTGGCGTGGTGACTGTATTATAAAGAACTGCTGATCCGGGTAATGATGAACCACTGTAAGTCAATTGACCTCCTTTTCTCATCACTAACACATTACCCTCTTTTATCACCGATTGATCAGCAACCTGATCAAGGTCGATCTGTTTTCCGTCTGCCAGTGTCAGGGTTGCTTTCAACCCGCCCGGCAAAATGTCGTTGTTAGCCGCATTCACAGGCAGGTTGCCAGCTGTTGCTTCCTGGTTGACCGGCCTTAGGTATTGCCATCCCACTACGGAGACTGTCAACACCACCGCAGCGGCTGCCGCATACTTCCACCAAACACTTTTGGGAGGATGCAGCGGGATCAGACTACCTTCCTGAGCGATATGCTGCATAGTTTTTTGCCAGACAGCATCCCCGTCGATTTGGTTATAAACCCTCAAACGGTCAATCAAGGTCTTGTTATCCGTTAATTCCTGTAACAAAGAGCGATTCTCCTCAGATTCGTTCAGCCACCGCTCTAACTCATTTCGTTCCTCATTGGTCAAAGTCTGGGCCCTATGCTTCAGGATGAGCCCTGCTATGTATTCGACTTTTTCCATAAAAAATAAGGTAGTAATTGAGTTTTCGAGCCAGTACCCTCGCGAGTACGATTATATAAACAGCGAGTAGTGACTCTTTGACAAAAAGATTTTTTACTTTTTTTTCCGGCGGGCTGCATCAGCCCCGCTGGAGGTGTACCGGTAGCTGCCTGTGCACCCGACAGGCATAGACCTAATAAGGTGTTTATCAGTATAATCAGCAATATTTTATCGCGTAGCAATTGCAGCGCACGAGCTTTCTGATTCAATACATTACGCGCACTAATCCCCAGATTGGCCGCTACTTCTTCAGTACTCGCCCCGTCAAAATAGATTTGTTTGAAGACCGCCTTACACTTCTTGGGAAGGTTTTCAATATGCGGGTGAAGCTTTTGCAATAATTCGATCTCCACCATTTTGCGGAAAAAATCTTCCTCCTTGTCGGCAAGCAGATAGCTCAGCTCATTGTTAGAAGCCGCCCGGCGCTTTTTCTGCTTCAGCAGATTGAGCGCAGCATTGCGGGTAGCGGTGATCAGAAAACCCTTGATATGCTCCTCGGAAGTAATCTGCATACGACCATGCCACAACTTCGTAAAAGAATCGGCAGCGATGTCTTCCGCCTCCTCTTTTTCCAGCCCCATCTTGATGGCATAAAAACAAAGTGCCCGGTGATGTTCATTGAACACCCGTCGGAATGCCTCCGGCTTTCCCTCCCGGAAGGAGAGCATCCAATACGAGTTATCCTGAAACTTTGGGGTCATCGCATGACGCGGTAGTCGTCGCTTGTTTTAATGGTTCAATAAATCAAATAGTAATTACCAATGCCTGGTGGGCATCATAGCAAATAGATAAGGCTTAACCTGTTCAGGGAAGATGTAACTATATAATAAACAAATCCCGGCAAACAGTTCATTTGATAAGGGGAGAGGAGCTAACTGAAACTGAATAGATGCCGGACTGCAGCGAACTAATAATTGCCGATCAATATTGGCCCGCAGCAAATGCAACATTACAAAAATTAATCCTAAATGCACACAGGTATTATGTTACACATTCGTCACTTTTCCAGCTGTAGCGTTCACCCCTGAGAGTAATGGAAAAAACTGATATATAAGACGGAAATGTTATTTGATACTTGTCAATAATTTCCCAAATCAGGAACTGCCAATCGCATCACTAATGGACAGCAGTTCCACTTTTTCAGGATAAAGCTTTTAAATTGTGCCATCATCAATTTCTTACAGCACATGATTAAGCATCGTTCCTGTTTTCAACAGACTGCTTTCGTCCTATTGATCGGCACTACAACCCTCTTCTCCTGCGGAGAACCAGCCAAAGGAACCGGCCAACTCGTGATCGATAATACGACGATCGATCGACCGGCTCAACTCGTCGTACTCAAACGAACGGAACTGATCAACCAGGTAGATAGCCTCACCCCCGGTAAATACATGGTCGCTACCGATGCAGGACGCCCGCTGGTCGTACAACACGATGACCTCGACGGCGACGGCGCCTGGGATGAAATTGCCTTCCTGCTGCCGCTGAAAAGTGGTGAGCAGAAAACGCTGCAGTTAACCGCTTCCGACGCACCCGCTACCATCAAAGCTGCCGTACTGGCCCACGTACGCCACAAACGCAAAAATGCCGACAACAGTTTCGGAGATGACCTCGCCAAAGACTCCGTCCCTGCAGGCCAGCCCGCCACCGATTTCAGCAAACAACCCCTGCCACCCTTCCTCACCGAAGGACCAGCCTGGGAAAATGATAAAGTAGGTTTTCGCATTTATTTCGACGTACGTAACGGAAAAGACATCTGGGGTAAAACCACCCCCCGGATGGTATTGGACGAAGTTGGCGTGGATACCGCGAACAACTACCACGCAAAAGCTGACTGGGGCATGGATGTTTTGAAAGTCGGCAAATCCTTGGGAGCAGGCTCCCTGGCCTTGTTGCTGAAAGATGCCACCGGCAAAGACACCCTCGTGCGACTCGGTGGTATCAATATGGGGCCTATCCAATATGAAAAACTGGCCGACGGCCCTGTACGCGCTATCTTCCGGATGAAATACCCCGCCTGGAAAGCCATCGATTCCACCAAGCCGATCGCTATAACAGAAGAGATCTCTATTTGGGGCGGACAATATTGCTACGAAAGCAAAGTCTACCTCAGTGGCGCTCCCGCCGACGCCCGCCTGGTGACCGGTATTGTCAACCTGCACAGCAAGGAATCCGCTACCATCGATACCGCTGGTTACAAAGCATTGTACACCTACGACGCGCAAAGCGAAAACAAAGACAACCTCGGTATGGCTATACTCACCGCCAATGACCTGTTTGATAGCTATCTCACCACACCCAACAGCAATACCGATGTACAGAATACCTATGCTGTCGTATTAAAGCTGCGCGAGGATGCCGCCACCTTCCGTTTCTATGCAGGTTGGCAACCCAGCGACGAACAGTTCGCGACGGCGACCACTTTCCGTAGTTTCCTGACCCAGGAGATCATCCGGGGCACACCGGTAAAATTGAGCTGGAAGTAAACCGATAGTCGAACCGATGGCACCTCCGTGACGGGAATGCCAAAAGGCGAGCATTGCGCTACCTGCAAAACAATACCGCGCTCTTTTGTAACAATTCCAGAAAACCTAGCGTCACAATAGGACCAGGGCTTACCCTTCACGTAAGCCTTTTTTGTTATATGAAAGGTGTGATATAGGTATAATGTATTTATTATTATTGTCTTATGGGTGTTTCTAGCACTTAGTTAACTGGCCGAATGTACGCGAATAGCACGCTAATAGTATGATAACCTGTCTGATATAAGCCAGCAGATGGCATGGAAATATACTACACATAGCACTGCCTAGAGCAGTTGAGTGCTATGTGTAGAGCAGTATAGTGCTATGTGTGGAGCTATTTTTCACCATAGTGCGTACTATTGGCGTGCATTCCACCCACCTTTCGCCCGCTCAATTTCCTGGCGCGCGCGGGCGAGTCCAGGGGAGGCAGCGGTCACCAACGGGTTGTCCGGCAAATGCGAACGAACTGTGCGAAACCGGACAGTCAGGAAGCAGCAAGTTCTACTGTAAATATTTGATAATTATATGAATAGTAAACTGGCACAGCGTATGTTACAAATACGCCGCTATTGTACGCTATCGATCAAATCCAACATATAGCCATGCAGGAACAAGATCGTATCTGGACGTTGCTGGGTCACAAACTCGCTGGAGAGGCCACCCCACAAGAAGTAGAAGAGCTCGAAAGGCTCATCAGGCAGCGGCCTGAACTCGCCTACCAAATGGAGGCAGTTTTGCAATATTGGCAAATGTCGTCTTCCGATGACACGGAAGAGGCGGAGGCTGCCTTCAACCGCATGAAACAGAAAATGGCCGCCCAGCAAGCGCAGCAGCAACCACCGTCGTCCCCAAGCAACAGAACCCCGACCCCCATCGCTCACCGTGTTACCTGGAAGAAAAAAACCTCACCCGGCGCACGCCTGTTCAAAACCTTGCGCAATAAAAGCGGCCTCCTCAACAGCTATGTAAAAACTTCCTGTCGCACCCTGCTGCGCAACAAGACCTTTTCCTCTATCAATATCATCGGACTGGCAGTAGGCATGGCCGGCGCCATGTTGTTGCTCATGTGGATTCACCATATGTTCAACTACGATACCTTCAACACCAAAGCAGACCGGATCTACCAGGTATACAGCCGGGAAATACAAGACGGACAAACCAACGTATGGAGCGGCACGGCACATCCCCTGGCTCCTGTGCTCAAAGCAAAATGGCCCCAGGTGGAAGAGTCCGTTCGTCTCAATTGGGTAGCCGCTTTTGTACTCAAGCACGGCGACAAACAATTGCAGGCACAAGGCTTTCTCACTGATCCCTCCTTTTTCAACGTATTCGATTATCCGCTGCTGAAGGGCAATCCAGCTTCGGCGCTGCTGGATAAATACTCCATCGTATTGACGCAGGAGACAGCCGAACGCCTTTTCGGCAAGGAAGAAGCACTGGGCAAAACCATCCGTATCGACAGCAACATCAATTTTACGGTCACGGCGATTCTCGACAAAATTCCTAACAACAGCAGCTTCCGGTTCGACTACCTCGTTCCCTGGAGCTATATGAAAGATGTGACCTGGGAAAACAACGACTGGGGGAGCAGTTCTGTAGCGACCATCGTACTGTTGAAAGAAGGTGTTAGCGAAGCAGCTGCCAATAAACTGCTGGTCAATGCTATCCCGGAAAGCGATCCCAAAGTGACTACCCAAATATTCCTGCACCCCATGCGGAAATGGCAACTTTGGAGTCGCTTCGAAAACGGACAGAGCGTTGGCGGGGATATTGAAGTAGCCCGCCTGATGGGGATCATCGCTGCATTTATCCTGCTTATTGCCTGTATCAATTACATGAACATGAGTACAGCCCGTAGCGGGAAGCGGGCAAAAGAAGTAGGTATCCGCAAGGTGGCCGGGGCTGCCAGAGGTTCGCTGGTCTTTCAGTTTATCAGCGAATCGCTGATGATCTCGCTGGTAGCGGGTGCCGTCGCATTGCTCATCGCCCAGTCGGCTTTGCATTGGTTCAATAACCTGGTCGGGCAGCAACTGCAGATACCCTATGGTCATCCAGGCTTCTGGCTGGCCGCGCTGGGCTTCGTCATCATGACCGGCGTACTCGCGGGCAGCTATCCTGCCTTTTATCTCTCTGCCTTCAGGCCAGTAAAAGTATTGAAAGGAACCTTCAAGGCGGTCAATGCCCTGGTTACTCCCCGCAAAGTGCTCGTGGTAGTGCAATTCACTTTTGCCATCCTATTCATCATCTGCACGATGGTGATCTATAAGCAAATCATACATGTGCAGCAACGGGATATCGGCGTCAACCTCGATAAGCTGGCGTTTGTGTATGTCAAGGGCGACATGTCGAAGAATTTCCGGCTCATCAAACGGGATCTGCTCGATCAGGGACTGGCTACCGACGTAACGCGCACCAACTCGCCCATCACGGATATATGGAGCAATACCGATCAATTTACCTGGGAAGGTAAACAACCCAACCAACGCATAGCCTTCTCACAATTTCTCGCCGATGAAGATTTTTCGCGTACCATGGGTATTAAGATCTTGTCGGGCAGGGATATCGAACCCGCTAAATATGCGACTGACTCTACGGCCATGTTGCTATCGGAAATGGCAGTACAACAAATGGGGCTGAAACAACCCATTGGCGTTATTATCAAAGATGGTCAGGTCGATTGGCATGTAGTGGGCGTTGTTGGCAATTTTGTACCAGGATCTCCCTTTGAACAAATGAGTCCCATTGTTCTTCAAGGACCTTATAAAGATCAATTTGGCGCAGTCAGTTTCCGCCTCAAAGATGAGCGTAAAGAAACACTGGCAAAGATCGAAAAGGTGTTTAAGCAATACAATCCCGGTTATCCGGTCGACTATTACTTCGCTACGGATGTACACAAACGTAAGTTCGAAGGTCAGCAAAATACCGGCCAACTGGCTGCCGTCTTTGCCGGTCTCACCATCCTTATTTCTTGTCTCGGACTTTTTGCGCTGGCTACCTATATGGCAGAAAGCCGGATCAAGGAAGTGGGCGTACGCAAAGTGTTGGGCGCTTCCGTGTCTGCCCTGGTGGCCCTTTTGTCGACAGGCTTTCTGAAGCTCGTCCTGATCGCTTTCGTAGTGGCTTCGCCGATCGCCTGGTGGTTGATGCATGCCTGGTTGAGCAATTTTGCCTACAGGATCGAGATCGGTTGGTGGATTTTTGGCATTACCGGCGCTATTTCCCTGGTGATTGCCGTTTGCACTGTTGCGACCCAAGCATTGCGCGCAGCTACTGCCAACCCGATCAAGGCACTGCGCAATGAGTAATTGATAGCTTTTTTCGAAACACCGCTGCATCGTGCAGGCGGTTCCCGCCGTAATACCCGACTTTGCCGGTAGGGTATCTAATGTCGCAAGGCATAGTGCTGCCTATGCGTGAATATGTTTTTCCCTTATCTTTGATTGCACCCTGATAAAGTGAACTGGGTAATTGGTTTCCACCACGATACAACAACTATCTTATGAATAATGGGAAAACCTGCCTGCTGATAGATGACGATATAGACGACCAGGAAATATTTACCCTGGTGTTGAAAAGCGTCAATCCCTCGATCTCCTGTATCGTTGCGCATGATGGGGTTGAAGCGGTATCGCGTCTGACCAGCGAAGCAACCCTCAATCCCGACTACATCTTTCTCGATCTCAACATGCCCCGGATGGATGGAAAAGAGTGTTTACAAGAGATTAGAAAGATCGACCGGCTAAGACAAACCCCCGTTATCATTTATTCTACTTCTTCCGAACAAAAAGACATTGTGGAGACGCAAAGCCTTGGCGCCAGCGATTACCTCGAAAAACAGTCCAGCGTGGAAGACCTGAAAAGGATGCTGGCACATTTTTTTAAATGATATGCATGTCCGATCGACATGCAGGTAACCGACGAACGCAGCTGTTATGAATGATGCTTTCAACGACAATCACTTATCTTCTCCTGAAGCAGGACCTGGCCATCCCAACTTCTACGTAAATCTGTTCAATAATCTACCCGTTGCGTTGTATTACTGCGACAAGGAGGGTTATATCAGCCAATACAACGAGGCCGCTGTGGCTTTGTGGGGCAGGGAACCCGTGAAAGGCACCGATCGTTGGATTGGTTCGCTGGAGTTGTACCGGGCAGATGGATCCAGGTTGCAACCCGATGAAAGTCCATTGGCCCTCGCCGTGCGGGCCGGGCATGCCATCATCGCGGAAGAAGTAAGCATAGTACGTCCCGATGGCACCACCCGCGTGATCATGGCTTCACCACGATTGATACACGATGCCGCTGGTGGCCTGCTAGGCGCCGTCAATATGCTGACCGATATCACAGAGCGCCGACATACCGAGGTCCGGATGGCACACCTGGCGGCCATCGTCGATTCTTCGGACGATGCCATCATCAGTAAAACGCTGGATGGCACCATCACCAGCTGGAATGATGCGGCTGAACGCATACTTGGGTATACCGCCACTGAAGCCATCGGTCGTCCCATCACCATGTTGATCCCGCCCGATCGGCTCAACGAAGAACCGCAGATCGTACAACGCCTCACCAGGGGCGAACGTGTCGATCACTTCGAAACGCAGCGTGTCACCAAACACGGTGCTATTATTGATGTTTCGCTGACGATTTCTCCGGTAAAGTCTAAAGATGGACGGGTTATCGGGGCCTCCAAAATCTTACGTGACATCACCTTGCAAAAGGAAACTGAAAGACTGATACGGGAGAGCGAAACACGCTTCAAAATAAAACTGGAACAAGAGGTCGTGCAAAGAACAGGCGAGTTGTTGCGCACGAACGAAGAACTGGAACGATCGAACCATGAGCTGGAGCAATATGCCTATATTGCCAGCCACGACCTTCAGGAGCCGCTGCGGAAGATCCAGACCTTTGCCGACCTGTTGAAGAGTAGTTTGCATGACGAAGCGGCGGTCGAGTTGTACTTCAACAAGATCAACGTATCTGCCCAGCGTATGTCGAGCCTGATCAAAGATGTGTTGAACTACTCCAAACTTTCCCGGACGGAGAGTGTATGGCAAAGGGTAGACCTCAACCAGGTGCTGCTCGAAGTGAAAAGCGATTTTGAATTGCTGATCGAACAGCGGCGTGCGACTTTTACCGTCGATCATTTGCCGGAGATAGAGGGAGATACGCAGCAACTGCGTCAGCTCTTGGGAAATCTCGTCAGTAATGCCATCAAGTTTTGTGAGCAGGAGCCGCATATACAAATATTTACCTCGATCGTACAGGTAGCCGGTGATACCAATGAATATGACCTGTATCCAGGCCAATATGTACAGCTCGAGTTCATCGACAACGGTATCGGATTCGAGCAGAAATATGCCGACCAGGTATTCGTGGTATTCAAGCGACTCAATCACCGGCATCATTACAGTGGTACTGGTATTGGACTCGCACTCTGTAAAAAAATAGTAGAGCGCCATAAAGGCGCTATCAAAGCCAGTAGTCAGCCGGGCAAAGGGGCAGCCTTTCAGATGCTGTTTCCCCTACCGCAGACCATGGGATCAAACCGACCCACTCAACCATGAGCGAAACGATCGTCATCACCGTTCCCTATCGCGGAACAGACAAAGAAATAGAGCTCGAATGGCAGCCCATGGGCTATACCCATCGGTTCAAAGCCCAAATCGATAACGTGGAAGTGTATTTCGAGCCCGATGAAGAAAGAAATTACCGCGTAGTATTGCCACCCGACGTGTTGGATAGCCACGCAAAGATCAATGTAGAGTTGGTACAGGCTGTGGCCACCGTTCTGCAGGAAACCTTATCCTGAACCTTTTCGTTACGCGTCACTTAATTATACTCCATTGTTGTATTTTCATGCGGGGATCCTGTTTACTCCGGTTGCATGCAAAACGATCTTACATACCAGCTATTCAAGAAGGCATTCGATGATTATTATGAGCCCTTGTGCAGATATGCCTTTACCCTGGTAAAGAACGAGGCAGCCTGTGAGGACATCGTGCAGGAAACTTTTGTCAGGATCTGGGACAAAAAAAAGGACCTGATCGGTTCCGAAGGGCTTCACTTCTATTTGTTCCGGGCCGTCCGTAACAACAGCCTCAGTTATATCGAACAACTGCGGCGGCAGGCCACAGGTGATTTGGGCAGTTATGATATGGCCGATACAAGCGCCGACCAACCAGCCCCCACCAGCTCGGGAAAGGATTACCACACCCTGTTGCAGGAAGCGATCGGCTCCCTGCCACCCAAGTGCCGGGAGGTATTTGTGCTGAGCCGGGTTAGCGACCTTTCTTACCAACAGATCAGTGAAACGCTGGACATTTCCATTAAAACAGTTGAAAACCATATGGGTAAGGCCCTCAGGATACTGCGGTCGTACGTACGCAACAAGCAGGCATTCCTGGTAACACTGGCTTTGTTATTTCTTTATTGAACCAGATAGGGGTTTCCCTGTTTTTTACGTTTATCTTAAATATGAAGTCCCTTCCATGAACCAAGCCGATAACATAATGGACCTGATTGCCAAAGTGCTGAGCGGTCGTGCTTCGGTCGACGAGCAGCAGCAGCTACAGCAGTGGATTGAAGCTGACCCCGCCAACAAGCGCGAGTTTGAGGAACTGGCGATCGTGTGGCAGGAGAGTCTCCGCCTGACGACCGATAGTTCATTCGATAAAGCCGCGGGCTGGACCCGAGTGGCCAACCGCATTCACGAACAGGCTGCGGCCAATGTTGCCCCGGCGCCTGCGGCAAGAACGCCCATACGTTCGCTCCGTCGCCCCCTGGCTATTGCTGCCTCCCTGCTGGCAGTTGCACTGATCGGCTGGTGGACCTGGAGCCGTACAGCATCCCCGGCCTGGAAAGCGATCGCCGCCGAACGGCATACCACCATCGTATTGCCCGACGGTAGCTCGGTAAAGCTGCGCAAAGGCGCTACCCTGCAATATCCCGAGCAATTCGATCAGCGGGAGCGCCGGGTGACCCTGTCTGGCGAAGGTTTTTTTGAGGTACAAAAAGATGAACATCACCCATTTGTCATAGGTACGCAAAATGCCAGCATCAGTGTGTTGGGCACCTCTTTCCTCGTCAATACCTCCGATCAGGAAGACGAGGTCATCGTGGTAAACGGTAAAGTGCGGGTGGCCAGCAAGCAAGATGGCCAACAACAGGTGGAGCTTTTACCCGGTCAGCGTATTGTGTTGCAACAGAACGAGTTTCACCAAAGTGCGGTGGCCGATTCCAATTTTATTGCCTGGAATACCGGTCTCCTGCATTTCAACAATACCCCGCTTCCACAGGCCTTGCGCGACCTGGAAGACTACTACGAAGTGCCTATCTCCATCGATAACCAGCAGGCGGATCTGGCAGGCATCGTTGTCAACGCCCGGTTTGATCAGCAACCCCTCGATCAGGCCCTCGAAGAGATCCGGTTGGTAACCGGTTTGCAGACTAAAAAAGAAGATGGTAAAATCGTCTTTTATATGAAATAAATGGTTCCTTTGTTGGGCCGGCAACGGCAACCCCAACGAATACATTGTACAGGAACTACGGCATGAAAAAGGCTCTGGGCATACTGGCATTACTTGGCAGTATGCTTACTGCGCACGCGCAAAAATTCTCCTTTACCAACAGGCCTTTCCAGCCTTCCCTGATCAAAGGCACTGTCCGGGAATTTCTCGACGACATCAACAAAAACGGCAAAGTACTGATCGAATACGCCTCCACCAGTGTGGAAACGGAGCGGATCATTGTGCTCAATGACCATCCGGCTACCCTGGGCTCGGTGTTGCAGCAAGTGTTAAAAGGGCAAAAGCTGTCGATTGTCGAGAAGAATAATAAAGTCATATTGGTGCCGGCTGCTGTTCCGTTACCAGACGATCTGTTGTTGAATTACTTTGCCGTGTACGGACTGGTAAAAGATGAGGTCAGCGGTGAGCCACTTCCCGATGCAACGCTCTGGCAGCCTGTGCTGCAGAAAGGTGGATTGTCCAATACGTTTGGCCACTATTCGGTGATGCTTCCTGAAGGAAAGCAAACCCTTTATATTTCCTATGCCGGCTACAACACGCGTCGGGTAGAGCTGGACCTGCTGGAGAACACCCGTATAGACCTGAACCTGCAACCAAGGCCAGCTATTGAAGAGGTAACTGTCACCGCCGGCGGAAAAACTGGCGATGAAGTGAACCTGGCAGAGCAGGCCAATGCCGTACAGGATATGTTTCTCGGTGAACCGGATGTGATCAGGTCGCTGTATATGCAGCCCGGTGTGAAGAATACGCCTGAGATCACCAATGGGTTACTGGTGCGCGGCGGCAGTCCCGACCAGAATGTATTTCTGCTGGATGGGAACACCGTCTTCAATCCCACCCATATGCTGGGTTCGTTGTTTATCATCAACCGGGCATCGGTCAAATCACTGCACCTGTACAAGAGTAATTTTCCGGCACAATATGGTGGTGGGCTTTCATCGGTGATCGACGTGATCACCAAAGATGGCAACCTCAAAGAATGGAAGGGAGAAGTCAACGCGGGCGTATTGGCAGGTTCCCTCACGCTGGAAGGCCCGGTGAAAAAAGATCGCTCGGCCATTATGTTGTCGCTGCGGCATAGCTGGATCAATCCCTTGCTGCGGGCGATGAAATCCGGGATCGGTGTCAACTTTTACGATGTCCATGCCAAGTTTACCCAATGGATCGGCAAGCAGGACAAGTTGATGTTTGATGTATATGCCGGAGAGGATCAGCTGACCCTGCACCAGGATTATACCAATAACCGGCAGCAATGGGGCAATCGTACGGCTTCTATCGGATGGAACCGGCTGTTGGGTTCCAAAGCCTTCATCAATACCTCTGTCAATTACAGTCGCTACCGCAATATTGCCGGCTTCCGGTACAACCTGTACGACAGTACCGGCAGCTCGGTACAAAACAGGGTATACAATACCTACTCTTCCATTCAGCAGTTTACCGGACAATCACGACTCGAGCTGACAGCCTCTAATAAGGTGCGCATCATTACAGGTGTGAGGGCCAATTTCATGAAGGTGCGTCCCTTCGATTCCAATATTTCTACAGACTTCTTTGATAAGCCGGGTGACTTTTCCGAATTCCCACCCATTGCTTTTCGGGAGCTGGTCTATTTTGCCGAAAGCGAGTACAGACCGAATAAGCGACTCTATGTCAGGCCTGGAATACATGTGTCCTTTTTCACGAATAATGAATATGATTATACTTCCTGGCAACCTCGGTTGTTGGCCAACTACCGCCTTAGCCGGCAGCACCAGGTGAGTGTAGCGTACAACCACATGACACAGTACCTGCACCTGGTCACCAATCCTTACCTCGGAATCAATGGTGATGCATGGGTACCCAGCACCGGACAGCTGAGCCCGGAAGAATGCGATATGATCAACCTCGGCTACACGTTTCGCGATCGCCGCAAGTTTGTGGTGTCTGCGGAAGTATATTATAAACAGTTGCGCAATGTGACTAACTACGTAGAAGGTAAAAACCTTTTTCTCAATACGGCCGACTGGGAGCAGAACGTACAATCGGGCAAAGGCTGGTGTTATGGTGTGGAGCTGAAGACCGAGAAGACCACCAACAAATGGTACATGCAGGCCAGTTACACTTTGTCCTGGAACTGGCGTCGTTTTACAGGGATCAACAATGATGAAAAATTTCCGTTCAAATACGATCGCCGTCATGTGCTGAACGTAGCGGCTACTTACCGGCACAACAAACACTGGAATTTCTCGACGTTGTGGACCTTCTCCACCGGCGATGTATTTACACTGCCCGACCGCGGTTACCCCGATTTTGATGATGCCCAGCAGATATTGAATCCACTGTCACCGAAAGAGTACCGGCTTATTTACCATTCATCCGCTATCAACCAATACCGTACGCTACCTTATCACCGGCTAGATGTGGCTGGCACTTATGAGCTGAAACACCGGGAGAAACTGGCCTCCCGTATTTCGATGGGGGTGTATAATGTATACGGATCGCCAAACCAATATGTGTATGACCTGGAAGGTACCTTTGGCAAACGTTCGCTGGTGGTCACGACCAAATACCAGTTCTTCAAAATAACTCCTTACGTATCTTATTCATTGGTTTTCTAAACAAGATGAACAACACACGACCATATCGTATACTACAGAAGACAACCTGCCACTGGATAGGCCTGGCCGTTGTGTGTCTGTTAATGGCGTCTTGTAACAAAGGGTTTTCTTCGCACCAATTCGAGGATGATCACCTGGTGGTATTGGCGGAGATCTCGGCTGGTGACTCCGTGAAGATACCGGTGGGTAAAACGATCAAAGTAGGCAATGGAGGACTGGTTCGGTTCGATAAAGTGAATGACGCTACCGTAACCCTGAAAGAAGACAGTAGCCGGACCTGGGTATTGCAACCCAGTTTTGCCTGGCAGTATGCCGCCAATCCAACTTCCATCTTCACCAACCGAAAGCGTTTCCGGTTAAATACCAAATATTCCATCGAGGTCAAACATCCTACCATGGGCTTGGTGACGGCCAGCACCCATATTCCCAATATCCCCCGCTGGGGCACTGTAGATACGATGAGTGTGGTGCATGAAGGCCGCAACACCCTGGCGATCACCTTCGAGATTCAGGACCCTGGCGATACGGAGGACTATTATGTGGTAGAGTGCATAAAAGACCTGGTAAAGCCTGGCAAATATTTTATTTACCAGGGGCTGCGGTATGATTATCTGACGCCGCAAGGGAAGACGCTGTACGACCAGGTAAAGAACAATCCGGGCGTGCGGCTCTACAATGACACCGTTTCCATCAACAAATACCTGCGCCTCGAGCTGTTTACCGAAGATGTGAATACGGAAAACGCCCGCATTGAAAGCCTCCACACCCCGTTTCGCCGGCTTTTCCTGAACGATAAAACCTTCAATGGGCAATCTTATATACTCAAATGTTTCGTCGACAGGCAATTCTTTGTAGCCAACGACCCCATGCAGAAAGGCAGGGTGCGTTTTCAATTCAAGTCGGTGAGCAAAGAGTTGTTTGAATATCTGTTGGATTACGAAAAATACAAGGCCGACTTTGGCGCCATTCCTGCCAACCAGCTCCCGTCGCCTGCAGGGAATATCAAAAATGGGCTCGGGATCTTTGGGGGAGCTGCCCGTCGCGAGCGGGTTTATTACTTCGATCCGCTTTGGTAATTCTCCTGCAACCTAATCTTGCTGGTATTCAGGAGATTGATTGTCAAAACGTCTATTCTTCCCCGCGTTGCCTCCGTTGCCTTTGTGCCTTGTTGCCTTTTTCGAAAAATATCCTCTGGCCGGATTAGGGGTTTCTACTAAATGGCTGTGTTATCAGGATAAGTCCCCCAAATCTCAGTCTTTTATGAATAGTACACAGCCCCTTCCTGTTGCCGGTCCGGTTCCTGGTGTTGTTATGCAAGTGGTGTTACCAACGCCCAAAGAACTTAAAGTGACGGCTGTCATCATTACCTATAATGAAGAAAAGATCATTCGAAAAACCTTGTCGAAGCTCGACTGGTGCGATGAGATCGTGATCGTTGACAGTTACAGCACCGACCGCACCGTGGCCATCTGCCGCGAGTTTGGCTGTGATATTTATTCCAGAACTTTTGACGGATACGGAGCCCAGAAGCAATTCGCCATCGCCCGGGCTACCAATGATTGGGTGCTTTGCATCGATGCCGACGAGATCCCTTCCGATAAGCTCATCGAAGAGATCAGAAGCATCCGTCCCGACACGGCCTTTGCCGGGTTTTCTTTCCCCATGAACCTGGTATTTCTTGACAAGGAGTTTAAGCACGGAAAGGAAAGTGGTAGACACTTTCTACGGCTGTTCAACCGGCAGAAAGGTGGCGTAACCCCCGAAAAAGTACATGAAACCTTTTATGTAGAGGGAGAGATCAAAAAACTGGATCAACCGATCTTGCATCATAGCTATACCAATGTTCACCAGTGTATTGAAAAATTGAATCGTTATTCCGCGCTGTCTGCAGAAATATCCTATGGTAAAGGCAAAAACAAACCGGTGGTGGCTGTCTTGTTCGGCCTGCCGTTTAATTTCTTCAAATACTTCCTGTTGGAACGTAATTGCCTCAACGGCATGCAGGGCTTCTACTGGTCGGTATTCATTACCTACTATCACTTCCTGAAGTACGTCAAGCTCCGCGAACTGAACCGGACCCTGGGGCAGCCAGTGAAGGCAGCCGCGCTATACGTTCCCAATCACTAAAACCCTTAACTGTTCCTCAAACTTAATTGGCGTGTCGTTTCGTTCGTACCCCTTGCGCGTGTTAATGTATCATCAGATCAGTGCCGACGGCTCAGCCGATGCGCTGACGGTACCCGTTCAGGAATTTACCCGGCAGTTGCACTACCTGCGGCAGGAAGGGTATACTGCCATCCTGTTGAGCGAGTTGGTCAGCCATATCAAAAAAGGCACTGCTTTGCCGGTTAAACCAGTACTGATTTCATTCGACGATGGTTATCGCGACAATTTCACCAATGCTTATCCCGTGCTGGAGCAGCTGCGGATGAAGGCGAATATATTTTTAGTACCTACTTTTTTGAATAAAGCCAGTTACCTTAGTATCGAAGATATCCGTACAATGGATCCGGCGCTGGTGGAATATGGGTTGCATTCCTACGATCACCAGAGTTATAAGGCGCTCAATGCCGAAGCCGTACGCAACGACCTCGTGCAATGCGCCGTATCGCTCGATTTGCAAGGGATTCCTTTTCAACCCTGTGTAGCTTTTCCCTATGGTGCTTATCCCAGGAAAGGAGAAGCTGTCCGCGAATTTCTCGATGTGTTGGCCGGCGAACGAATAGCGGCCGCCTTCCGCATTGGCAACCGGTTGAATGCCTTCCCGTTGCGCAATCCTTTGCTGATCCAGCGGCTCGATGTACGGGGCAACAATAATTTCAGCCAATTTACCAGACTGGTGCGTAAAGGCAAAAGCTGGTTTTGAAAACGTTGATCTATGCGTCCTGATTTCAGTGCCATCAATGCTTACTTCGATAAGATCTATATATTGACCCTGCCACGGCTGACAGACCGAATAGCGTCTTTCACCCGCGAACTGGAAGGGCTTAATTATGAGATCTTCTATGGCGTAGATAAAGAAGCCGTCGATTTCACCGATCTGAAGGAGCGTGGTGTCTACGATTCCGGGGCCTACAAAGATGTGTATAAGAAGCGGGCAGAAATGAGCATGGGCATGCTCTGTTGTTCACTTGGGCATGTCAGGATCTATGAATCGATCATCTTCAACAATTATAAGCGCGTACTGATCCTGGAAGACGATGCATTCCCCATCCTGGAAAACCTGGCGCGTTTTGCTGCAATCAGCGAAGCGTTACCAGTCGACTGGGAAGTGTTTTACCTCGGTTACGAACGCAATGAAACCTACGGATGGAAACAACAGCTGAAGAGAACCCTGTACAAACTGTTTCCCTTTCATTCAGCCCTTCGCTTATCGCGCCAGCATTACGCCAACTACTATCCAAAGAATATTTCTCCCCTCATCGCACAAGCCGGTTTTCACGATTGTACCCATGCCTATGCGGTAACACAGGCCGGCGCCCGCAAACTACTGCAGCGGCAGACCCCAGTGGCCTACAACCCGGATAACCTCCTCGCATTCGCCATTGCCGAGCGACAGGTAAAAGGATATATCTGCCGCCCCAAACTCTTCAACCAGCGCACCGCCTTTGTACACGAAATGGCCTCGCTAACCGCCTGATTGTGCTGATTATCAGCGTGAAATGATAGGTTGTCAACAGCCTTCATCAATTTATGCCCATTCACTGGCAAACACGGAACTTTTACCCTATTTTGTTCGCAAATCCGGTCCCCGTGAAAACACTCATGATCCCCTGCCTACTGGCTGTGATGGCCAATGTTGCCATCGCACAACCGACCCCTCCTACGCATATAGATACAACAGGAGGGCTCAAGCTTCAGAAAGAGAACATCATCAATGCCAACACCATCATCAAGATCGAGAACCTCGGGGTCAATATCAACTCCGACCTGCCCGAGTTAAGACCTACGATCTCCGCCGATGGTAATTTGCTTTTCTTCATCACCGAAAACCATCCTGCCAACACCAAATACAATTCGATTCCGAATTCGCAGGATATCTGGTATTCGGAAAGGGATACCCTGGGGCGGTGGAGCGAAGCTCGTCACCTCAAGGCACCGCTCAATACCGCCCACTACAATGCTGTGTATTGGATATCGCCCGATAAGAACAGGATCCTCATTCGTGGTGCCTTTATCGACGGTGGTTACCATGGCAAGGGTGTCAGCCTCAGCTACCGCAAGACCAACGGTCGCTGGAGTGAACCACAAATGTTGTACATCAAGAACTATGAAAAGTATGATCGCGGCTTGCTGTCCGGGGCGACCATGACCCACGACGCGCGTACTTTGTTATTATATATGACACCGGATAAAGGCAGCAGTTTGAATGACCTCTACGTTTGCCACCTGCAGGACGATGGATCCTGGTCGGAACCCAAAACACTTGGCAAGCAGATCAGCCTGCCGGGATACGATGAAATGACGCCTTATGTGGCTGCAGATGGTGTCACCATGTATTTCAGTAGCAACCGTCCGGGTGGACTGGGCGACAACGATATCTGGATGACCAAGCGCTTGGACAAGAGCTGGCAGAAGTGGAGTGAACCCGTTAACCTGGGTGCGCCCATCAATACCACTGGCTGGGATGCCTTCTTTACCCTGGATGCTGGTGGTGAATACGCTTACCTCACCACGAACCTGAACACCTATGGCGAAAGTGATATCGTACGGGTGAAGTTGTTGGAAAAAGAAAAGCCCAATCCCGTTATTCTCGTGAGTGGCAACGTCTACAACCAGAAGACGAAGGAACCATTAAGTGCTTCGCTGGTATATGAAACCTTACCCGATGGCGCGCCTGCCGGCAATGGAGTGAGCAGTCCGACGGATGGAGCTTTCAAGATCGTATTACCTTATGACAAGAACTACTCGATCCGCGCGACGGCCGATAAGTTCTTTGCCATATCTGAAAACCTGAATCTCGATTCTATGATCAAGGCGGGTTATAAAGAGATCCACAAAGATTTGTACCTGGTACCCATCGAGATCGGGGCCATCGTGCGCCTGAACAATGTATTTTTCGACTTCGATAAATGGGACCTGCGTCCGGAATCTTATGTTGAGCTGAACCGCGTAGTGAAGCTGTTGAAGGAAAACCCATCGATCGAGATCGAGATGAGTGCGCACACGGATAGTAAAGGTACCGATGAGTACAACTTCAAGTTGAGTGACAACCGGGCTAAATCGGTACGTGAATACATCATCTCACAAGGCATCGATGAAAAACGGATCATCTCACAAGGATATGGTGAGTCGAAGCCGGTAGCGCCGAATGATACCGATGAGAACAGGCAGCTGAACCGTCGTGTTGAATTCAAGATCCTGAAGAACTAAATAAGAGCCTCTTAAAATACAAACTGCTACTACCTGTTAGCCTGAGCGCGCAAGTAGTAGCAGTTTTTTATTAAGTAACAGTAAGTTATTTCATGTCCACGGGGATCAATACCAGTGGGGTAGGGAGGCAGGAAGCGCCGGGCGGCGAATAGGTAAACCGAATGGTTTGTTCTTCCCCATTGGGGGCTGGTGTAAACACCTGCACCAAAATGGCTTCGGGTGATTTGCGCGTCACGAGCTTGTCGGAGGGTAACTGAATGATACCTTCTTTAAACTTACCCTTGCTCACCACCATAGTATTGGCCATACCACCACACCATTGACCATTGTCGGCGCGGGAGTTCCAGGTCACCAGGGCTAGTCCGCGTCCATCGGTGCTTTTCCATTTCAGTTCTACTTCATACATAACACCATAGTTGCCGGCCAGGGTAGCAACGCGGCCCGTATTTCCTTCGGTACCCAGTACCCAGGGATCCTGGTTGCCATCGGCCATGATGATCTGTTGGATGCCATCTTTCGTATCGATGGTGTCTTGCGCCAGTACGCGGTAGTTAGATACACCAAAAATGCCACGACCTGCATTGACCCCTTTCGAAGAGATGGCAGCCTTGATGCGGTCGTTCGCTACAGTGACAGGCGTTTTCAGATCCGTTTGCACCACACTTACTTCGCCGGGCTGATCGATCACAAGCTCATAGAAGCCGTGTACCAGCTCATCATATTTGGCGACGTATTTCTCCTGCGCCGGATCGATCGCAATACTTTTACCGGGCTTGATGATACGCACGCCTGTTTGTGGCGTAGCGGCAAAGAAATCTGCCAGACCTTGCTTGCCAGCCAGAAAGTAGTTGGTGGTAGGTTTTTGTGAGGAGTATTTCAACAGGCGCAGGCGCATATCTGCTTTGCCCGTGTTTTTGATCACGGCAGCAATTCTCGTTTCGATCTTGGCAGGTTCCTTCACGCCATTGACATTGTAAACATACAGGCGAACGGTGCCGGGCGTTACTGCTTCCCGCAGCGCAACCGCTTCGGGAACGCGGATGTATTCCGGATCATCGGAGATCAGGTACTGTGGACCAGGCATTACGATCTTGCGATAGCCGATCTGGGGTAGTTTTTCGGTGAGTACGCCGGGCAGTTCCACTACGGCGCCCTGGGGCGCGGATAGTAAACGTTGGTTGAGGGCAGCATCGAGCTGTTGGGCGGTAGCAGGGCAGGCCGTAAGCAGGGCGCCGGACAGCAAAACAGACAGGCAACCCGCATTCCTTACTAATTTCTTAATCATGACGTGCAATGGTAGGTTATTAGGAAATAAATTTATTAACCATTGCGAATTTAGTAAAAGTATTTAATAACTAGTGCCCATTTAGCGGTATTTAGTGCTTCTTTTTACTGCACAGAGAGTAATTTATCGCGGGCAATAAGGCATCCGCCGATCACACCGGCCTTTTCCTGGAGCTTGGACATATGCAGTTGTGTGTCGTTGTTGACGAGGCTGAGCGAGTACTTGTTGAGGGCGCTGCGGATGGGAAGCCGTACGTAGTCGCCTGTTTCAGCCAGAATACCACCCAGGATCACCAGCTCGGGATTGAATATATTGATGAGTACAGAGATGCCCCGCCCGATCTTCTCACCCAGTTCGGCAATGAGTTCAATACACAATACATCTTCGTTCTTGGCCGCCTGGATGATGTCGATCAGGCGCAGGTTGTCGGGTATCTTATTTTGTTGCACCAGCACCGAAGTAGAGCCTTGCGCGATCTTCTCTTTAAACAGTCGGATCAATGCCTGGCCGGAAGCTTCTGTCTCCAGACATCCTTTCTTACCACAATGGCAGATGATCTCATTGGCAAACAGGGGGATGTGGCCAAACTCGCCACCGAAGCCCGATTTGCCGCGGTAGATCTTTCCGTCGATCATGATGCCAAGGCCGATGCCATAGTCCATATTGACGAACAGTACATTCTTTTCTTCCTTCACCAGGCCGTTGTGAAACTCGCCATAGGCCATGGCGCGTGAATCATTCTCCAGGAAAGTGCGGATGCCCGTGATCTGCTCCAGGATGGTGCTGAGCGGCTCTTCGTGAAAGTGAAAATAACTATAGCTGTAGCCGTTCTCGCTGTTGATGCGCCCCGATAGGTTGAGGCACAGCGCCAATATATTGCGGTGCTCTTCCGGCAACTGCGAAATGAACGTTTGGATCACCTTTACCAACTGGTCAAAGGCCTCACGGGTATTGGACAACTCGTACGGTACATGCATTTCCGCCTTCACCAGGTTCTTCTTGAAATCGAGCAGACCTATATTAATATAATACTGCTTTACATCTACCCCCAGGAAAAAAGCAGAATCCGCTACCAGTCCATACAGGTTTGCCTTTCGGCCGCCCCCTTTCGAATCTTCCTTTCCATAATCCTGCACCAGCCCGTCGGTCATCAATTCATTGATGAGGCTGGTGATCTTCGGCACACTGATATTCATCTCCTGGGCCAGATCGGTAATGGTGGAATTACCCGTTTGATCCAGGTGATTGATGATAGCCCGTTTGAAGGCCTTGTTTCTGTAGGCCACACCCGAGGTATTCTCTTCGGAAAAGATCTCAAATATGCTTTGTTTAACTGCCATAACCGGTAAGGGATAAAGTTTATTCATTAACTAAGATAAGCGAATGCCCAATAAATATTAAATAAGAGCTAATCTAGATTTTTTAATAAAAATATTTACTAACTGTCCGTGTTTGATAAATTAATTATTAAATTTACTAGCGAAAGTAAAACAAATTAATAATATCAAGGATTTATGGCGTCGGATGTTAGAAATCAAAGCCAGCTAGAAACTGTATCCCCTGAAAAGGAATGGCCTTTTGCGGCCTATGCTGCCCTGTACCGCGATGAGCTGCTGGAAAATGTGTTGCCTTTTTGGATGAAACACAGCCGGGACGAACAAAACGGCGGTTTTTTTACCTGCCTTCGACGTGATGGGAGTGTGTATGATACCGATAAGTTCATGTGGCTACAGGGCCGGCAGGTCTGGTGCTTCAGCCACATGTATAATAATATAGCACCTCGGCAGGAATGGCTCGATATGGCCCTGCAAGGCGCCGGCTTCATGGAGAAATACGGCCGCGACAACACGGGGGGCAACTGGTATTTCTCACTGACAGCAGCCGGCAAGCCGTTAACACAGCCTCACAACATATTCAGTGATTGTTTTGCTGCGATGGGGTTTGCGGCACTAGACAAGGCCACGCCGCACGACCGCTACAAAGAGATGGCGATCGATACATTCGAGAACATCATACGTCGCAAAGACAATTGGAAAGGCATTTATAATAAAGCCTATCCTGGTACCAGGCCATTGAAAGGATTCAGCCTGCCCATGATCCTGTGCAACCTGTCGCTGGAACTCGAGCACTTGTTGGGCGCCAGCCGGGTGGATGAATTTATTCCTACGGTGATCCACGAAGTGATGGACGTGTTTTACCAGCCACAGCATGGATTGATCCTGGAGAACGTGCAACCCAACGGAGCGTTTTCCGACAGCTTTGAAGGGCGCCTCATCAACCCCGGGCATACCATCGAAGCCATGTGGTTCATCATGGACCTGGCCAAGCGTATGGGTGATGAAGCCCTGATACGCCGGGCCTGTGATATCATGTTGCATACGCTGGAGTATGGATGGGACAAAGAGTTTGGCGGTATCCTCTATTTCCTCGATGTGCTGGGCAATCCGCCGCAACAACTCGAGTGGGATCAGAAACTGTGGTGGGTACACGCGGAGGCCCTGGTGGCCTTATCGAAAGGATATGCGCTCACGGGTGATGAACGTTGCCTCGATTGGTTCAAAAAAGTACATCAATATACCTGGGATCATTTCCGGGATGAGCAGTACGGCGAATGGTTTGGTTACCTCAACCGTCGCGGAGAAGTATTGCTCGATCTGAAAGGTGGTAAATGGAAAGGTTGTTTCCATATACCCCGCTCGCTGTACCAGGTGTGGAAGACCTGGGAAGCCCTTGACATAAAAACAGGCCGTTGATACACCGGGTGTAAGCGGCTGGTCCGTGAAAGTTTAGAACAGGCGAAGAGATCAGGACCTGCACATTCATAACGATTGCCAATTCACGATTGCCACGCCCATGATTGCTGCGTGTCAACATTGATAAAACATAAGAAAAAAAATGAGCCGTACGATCTATTGCTTATTAGTCTTCTTGCTGGCCTGCACTGTTCAATCGCGCGGACAACAGACACTGCTTACGGAGGTATTGATCATTGGTGGCGGTGCCAGTGGCACGACTGCGGGTATACAAGCCGCCAGGATGGGCGTCAACGCGCTCATCGTAGAAGAGACCAACTGGCTGGGTGGCATGCTCACTGCTGCCGGCGTATCAGCCATCGATGGCAATCACCGCATGCCTGGTGGCCTTTGGGGCGAGTTCAGGCAAATGCTGTACAAACATTATGGTGGCCCCGATTCTGTCGCAACCGGATGGGTCAGCAATACCCTCTTTGAACCGCATATCGGCAACAGGCTCCTGCAACAAATGGCCAGTGCCGAGAAGCAACTGAAGATCCTATACAATACCCGTTGGACCTCCGTAAAACGCGAAGGCGGCAAGTGGACCGTCACCATTACCCAGGGCAAACAGCAACACACCATTCAGGCAACCATCCTCATCGATGCTACGGAGTTGGGCGATGTGCTCGCCGCGGCGGGCGCTGCTTATGCCGTTGGTATGGATAGTAAGCAGGAGACCGGTGAGGCATTTGCACCGGAAAAAGCCAACGACATCATCCAGGACCTTACCTATGTGGCCGTACTGAAAGACTATGGCAAAGGCGCCAACAAGACCATTGCCAAACCTGCCGGCTATTCGGTCGCTGAATTTGGCTGCAGCTGCGATGTCAGCGATCCGGCTTCCTTCGATAGTCCGCAGAACAATTGCTTCCGCATGATGCAGTATGGTCGACTGCCCAACAACAAGTACATGATCAACTGGCCCAAATGCGGCAATGATATTTACCTCAACCTCATCGAGAAGACACCTGCTGAAAGAGAAGTTTTGTTGCAGCAGGCCAAACAACATACTCTTCGCTTTCTTTACTACCTGCAAACAGAACTAGGCTATAAAAATCTGGGCTTGGCCGATGATGAATTTCCTACAAAAGACCGATTGCCCATGATCGCTTATCACCGGGAGTCGAGAAGACTGAAGGGGCTCGTGACCTTTACGCTCAACCACGTGGCGCGTCCTTATGATACCCGGGAAGCGCTGTACCGTACCGGCATTGCGGTTGGCGACTATACCATCGATCACCACCATTTGAAGAATCCGACTGCGCCTTCCATCGATTTCGTCAAGATAAAGGTCCCTTCCTACAATGTGCCGATGGGCAGCCTCATACCCCGCAACACGGAAGGGCTGATCGTAGCCGAAAAAAGTATCAGTGTTACCAATATCGTGAATGGCGCTACACGCCTGCAACCAGTGGTGTTGCAACTTGGCCAGGCCGCTGGTGTAATGGCTGCTTTGTGTGTACAACAGCAAAAACAACCTGCACAACTAGCCGTACGGGAAGTGCAGGCGCAATTGCTCAGGGCGAATGGATACATCATGCCTTTCATCGACGTGCTAACATCCGATCCACAGTTCAGTACCATTCAAAAGATAGGGGCTACTGGCATCCTGAAAGGCACCGGTGTTCCTTATCTATGGGCCAACCAAACCTGGTTTTATCCGGAACAGCCAATGCCGGCCTATGAACTGGTTCAGGGGCTGCGCGGGTATTATCCCGTGCTGAATACCTACTGGGCCGCTTCCGGCGATCTGCTGACGGTAACCGGATTGGTTAAGATATTCAACGCAGCCGGCGTTGCCGTCACCGAACTACACGTGAACGACACATTGGCCGGCGCTTCTATAAACCTTCCCCGTGATGCTGGCGGTACTACGCTCAACCGGCGTGCGATAGCCTTATTGGTCGATCATTTCCTTCATCCTTTTGAAAAGCGCATCTCAATTTCAGGAAGCCTGGAATAAAACCAGTCCTAACATTCTAAACCTCCTTTTTAACCAATGCAGTTGTATATGAGACAATTCCGGCATCTTATGTTTGCAGGGCGCAGGATCTGGCTGCTCGCCTTCTTCATGGCCTACCACCTCTTGACGTTTGGCCAATCCAAATCGGTTACAGGTATCATCAGCTCCTCCGATGATCTTCCCCTGGCCGGTGTATCGATCGTACTGAAAGGCACTACACAGGGAGTATCTACCGATGCTACGGGTAAATTTACTTTGCCCGTTACTGCCGACAGACCCGTACTGGTAATCTCCATGACAGGGTATGTACCGCTTACCATTACCGCCAACACGACCTCTCTGATGAAGATCACCCTTGAAAAATCATTGAAGGATCTGGATGAGGTGGTAGTAGTCGGATACGGCCGTCAGAAACGTGGTAACGTAGTAGGTTCCGTATCGCAGATCAGTGGCGACCAACTTAAGCAGGCTCCTGCGATGAACGTCACCAATATGCTGGCCGGTCGTTTGCCGGGTCTTACCACCGTGCAACAGTCGGGTCGTCCGGGGGCAGATGATGCCTCGCTGGTGATACGGGGTGTAGGATCTTATGCCGGCGGATCAGCGCCCCTGATCATCATCGACAACGTGCAACGTCCATCTTTCAGTCACCTCGACCCCAGTGAGATCGAAAGCATCTCGATCCTCAAAGATGCCGTCTCAACCGCTGTATATGGATTGCAGGCTGCTAACGGTATCATCCTGATTACCACCAAGCGTGGTAAGAACCAGAAGCCACAGGTTAGCTACGACGGCGCAGTGACCGTGAACCAGAATACCCGCTTTCCCAAATTCCTGAATGGTCCCGATTATATGCAGTGGTACAACAAGGGTACCGACCTGGACAATGATTACAACGAGCATGTAGGCGCCAACATCGTTCCCTATACCTATTCTCAAAAACAGATCGATGAAGTGAGGAATGGTACCAATACCAATCCCTTGCTCGGCAACACCGATTGGCTTGATATGCTGGTAGGGCGTGAAAGCGTCAGTCAGCAACACGCCATCACTGTACGCGGTGGTACCGATAAGGTGAAATACTTTACTTCGGTAGGTATGCTCGACCAGGATGGCGTGGTAAAGAATACCGGTTTCAAACGGTACAACGTGCGCACCAACCTCGATGCCGAACTCAATGACGTATTCTCTGTGGCACTTGACCTGGGTCTGCGTCAGCAATTAACGAATACACCCGGTATCTCTCCCGACAACACGGCTTACCTCAACCCTTTCTACCAGGGTGTACGGATGTTGCCCAATATGCCGATGTATGCGCCTAACGGGTTGCCCACGGCGTACAACAGCAATGCCGGTTGGGTGAATCCCATCGCCTCCGTGGAGAACTCCGGATACCAGAAAACCCAAACCAATATCTTCCAGGGCAATGTAACCTTTAAGATCAAAGTGCCCTGGGTAAAAGGACTGGAAGCCAAATTGCTCACAGCCTACGATAAAAGCAGTACCGAGAACAAAAGCTGGCTGACTCCGTATACGGTGATGGGCCGTGGTCGTGACCAGATATCCGGCGACTATACACCGATCAATACCCTGCCGGGTATTACGCGTACGACACTGCGCCAGTCTTACAGTCAATATGCCCGTAAGACTTTCCAGCCCAGCATCACTTACAACAACAGCTTTGGCGATCACACGATCAGCATGTTGGCTTTGTATGAATGGTCTCAGCAAACCTCCAACGTATTCTCAACCGGCGCCAGTAATTTTTCACTCACCGATCTGCATGAGATCGATTATGGCAGCAAGGCGACCGAATACCAGATCGCTCCAACCGGTTCCAGCCGTGTAGATGATTCCCGCGCTGGTTATGTAGCCCGTCTCAACTATAGTTTCAAAGACCGCTACCTGCTGGAAGTGGCTACCCGCTTCGATGCCTCGGTAGATTTTATCAAGGCCAACCGCTGGCAGGCTTTCCCAGGTGTGGGCGCCGGCTGGGTCATCAGCAAAGAAGCATTCTTCGATGGTCTCACAGAAACAGTGAGCTTCCTGAAGCTGAAGGCTTCATATGGTAAAGTGGGCAGGGGCAATGTAGGCGCTTTCCCGTACCTGCAAACTTTCCTGTTAACTTCTTCTCCTTCCAACGTGATCGGCGGTCAGCCCGTGGCAGCCCTGTACACCAGTGCGCCACCGAATGTTGATCTCAAATGGGAAACAGCTTCTGTCGTGAATGGTGGTTTCGAGTCCGTATTCCTGAATGGCTTGCTCGCTTTGGATTTCGAGTGGTTCTATAAATTAACCGAAGGCATTCTTGATAACCCGGGTGCGCTTTATCCGCTCACACTGGGTGGTTACTATCCTTCCGCCATCAACAATGGAATGGTGGGTAACAAGGGTTTCGATATGCAGATCAGGCACCGCAACAGTATCGGTAAACTGCGTTACGGCGTTACCGGTAACCTGAACTGGGCCAGGAACAAGATCCTGCGCAGGAACGAAAGTGCCGGTCTGCCCGATTGGCAACGCACGGTGGGAAGAAGTGTAGGGCAGAAACTGGGCTTCGTCGTAGATGGTATGTACCAGACCTGGGAAGAAGCGGCCAATGGCGCCTCGCCCAGCGGTGGTGTGATCGCTCCCGGATTCTTTAAATACCGTGACCTGAATGGTGATGGTCGCCTGACGCGCGCCGATGATATGACTTTCGTTGGTCGTAGCAATATCCCTGAATTGATGTATGGTCTGAACATCGATCTGCAATATGGTGGATTCGATTTTACTGCCCTCTTTCAGGGTGCTGCGCTGGTGAATGTAAATCTCGCAGGTACCTATGAAGGTTCCAGTGGTACCAGTGGTGTAGACGACAATACGCCTTTTACCAAAACTTTCTATGGGTATGGAAACTCGCCGTACTTCCTCGTTGAAAACAGCTGGACGCCTGATAATCCAAATGCGGCGTATCCCCGTCTGACCGCTTATAAAGCCTCCCTGTCTGCGCACAACGCACACTCCAACTCAGGTTGGATCCGGGATGGATCATATTTGCGGCTAAAGTCGGCACAACTAGGGTACACACTACCCAAGCGGATGCTCAACAAGATCAAGGTGCAGCAGGTGCGTTTCTATGTATCGGGTTTCAACCTCTTTACCTGGGATAGCCTGAAATACCTCGATCCGGAAATGCCAAACGTGAACAACGGCTTCTATCCGCAACAAAAGATGTATTCAGGAGGTGTAAACATTACTTTCTAATTACCCACAATTCTGACTTTATGAGCAAGTTCAATACATATATAAAAGGAAGCATCCTGGCCGGTGGTCTGCTGATGACGCTGCCTGGTTGCAAAGTAGATATCCTGCCCACCGATCGATACACCGAAGGAACCGTGTGGAGTAATCCCGCCAATATGGAATTGTATATGAACGGTATGTACAGTGAATTCAAGACATTCCAGTTTGGCGCCTTCCCCATAGGATATGACAATGCTACCGATGCCTTGTCGGATATTGAGAAATACACTTCCACTGTCGCCGGCAATGGTACGGTCAATATTCTGGCCACCGATGCCTCACGTGTGAATGCAGCTGGCCCCCAACTCAACTATTGGCAATCCGGCTACGCCCGTATCCGCCGCCTCAATGAGTTGCTGGATGGCCTGGCCAAATATGCGAAGGTGGACGAGACCACCAAAAAACAATACGAAGCAGAAGCCCGGTTTATACGTGGCTATGTATACTTCTGGCTGGTAAAGCTGCATGGCAGCGTAGTCATCCTGCAGAACCTGAGCGAGTACGGAGAAAAGAACCGTCAACGTTCTTCCGAAGAGGATTGCTATAAGTTTATCGCGGCCGATCTTCAGTTCGCTGCCGACAACCTGCCCAAAACCTGGGACGCTAGCCGTACCGGTAAGGCGACCAAAGGGGCTGCCTACGCCCTGCTCGCCCGTACCTGGTTGTATGCGGCCTCTATTGCCGACTACGACAAAAAGCAGTTCAATGCCGATGAACTGACTGGTGTGTCGGCTGCCAATGCACAAACCTATTACCAAAATGCCGCCAACGCTGCCAAGGCAGTGGTAGACCTGGCCAATGAAGGGGTATATGCCCTGGAGTCTGATTTTACTTCCATCTTTACCAATAAGAATACGAAGGAGGCTATCTTCAAGATCGACTATGTTGCGCCGCAGCTTACCCACAATTACGACCTGGGCTTCACACCCCCCGGTGATGCCCCCGGTCAAAGCCTGGTGTATGGCGTACCCACTGCCGAACTCGTCAACGAGTTTGAAATGAGTGATGGTTCCAAATTCTCCTGGAACAACGCCACGCAGGCAGCGAACCCTTATACTAACCGCGAGCCGCGCTTCTACGCGTCGATCCTGTACAACGGCGCTGCCTGGAAGAACCGTACGATCAATACTACACCCAGCAACACCACAGAGGGACTCGTTGAATACGCTTCCACCACCGAACCACGCAAAACCGTGACCGGATATTATATCCGCAAAATGCTCAACCCGGTCGTGAATGATTTTGTGGTGAATAAAAGTGTACAAAGCTGGATTGAATTGCGCTATGCGGAAGTACTGCTGATCCAGGCCGAAGCGAAAGCAAAGTTGAATGATATCACTGGTGCGCAGGATGCCCTCAATACCCTGCGCAACAAACGCGGTTTGCCCAATACCTCCGCCAGCACCACGGCACAACTGTTAACGGCTGTGGAACACGAGCGTATCGTAGAGCTGGCTTTCGAAGGCCATCGCTACTGGGACCTGCGCCGTTGGCGCAAAGCGCATACCGTGTTGAACAATGTGCGCTTTACCGGGCACCGGGTCACTGCCAATGCCGGCACCTTCAAGTATGAAGTGGTACAGGCCGACAATGTCAACAGGCAGTTTACCCCAGCGCTTTATTATATTCCGATTCCCTTCTCGGAGTTTCAGAATAACACGGCGCTTACACAAATCAAGGGTTGGTAATTACGCAGGTTGTGGGTGGCTGATCACCTCAGTCACCTACCGACCGCATTCTAAACCGGTAAAACTAATTACATGAAAAATTTTCTCTCCGTCATAATATCCACGGTGGCAGCCGCGGGTGTGTTTTCGGCCTGCCGCAAGGTCGAATCGGTTCCCCGCAAAGAACAAAGTGCTTTAAGCGATATTTACCTCACCATCGATGGTAAAGGCAGCGAACGCCTCTTCGAACCACGTTACAGTACGAACAACGATACCGTCTATTTCGATGTGCCCTGGTTCCTGCCGCCCGATTTCGACGAAGAAGTGGACCTTACTAAAATGATCGTCCGGTCAACCATTCCCACCGATGCTTCCATCGCACCGGCGCTTGGCAAACTGATCGACCTCACCAAACCGTTAGAGCTGACACTGACAGCTGGCAACGGCAATCAGAACAAATATGTGGTAATGGCGAAGAAGGTAGGCGATGTATCGGTTACCAGCGCGACCATCGAATTGATGGTGGATGGATCTATGCAGCAGATAGAAGCGGTGGTCCAGGCCAACGAGATCCTGTTTTATGTATTGCCAGGCACCGATGTATCGAATGCCACGCTGACCTATTCCATCAACAAGCATTCGAAGGCGTCCGTAAACTATGGCGCTTCCGTCAATCTTTCACAAAACGTCCCGTTTACGGTGACGGGTATCGACAATGTGCCCAAGACCTACACCCTCCGGGCGGTAGAACCGGTCAAGCTGAACTATGGTATAGGGATCAACCGGAAACTGTGGACCAAAGCAGGTGCCGAACTTGGTTTCACTGCCAACAATGAAGTGAGCCTGGCAGTAAGTGGTGACAACCTGATCCTGACCCGTCGTACCACGCCGGCTAAATTTGCCGTCTTCAACCGCTTCACCGGAGCGTATATCAAAGATATGTACAACCCGTTCACCGCTACATCGTTCCAGACGATCAGTGATACGGCCGATCATATCCTGGCTTGTTCCTGGGCGCCCAAGAACAGTAAGTTTATCCTGTATCGCTATAACAATGTGGATGATGCAGCACCCGCCAAGCTCATCGAGTGGACCAATAACAACCCGACCGGTATTACCGGCGACGGTGGTGTGGGCAGAAGGGTGAATGTATATGGAGACCTTACCAAAGATGCGGTGATCATGGCGCCCGCAGGCCAGTCGGCTGTTATTTACAGATGGCGTATCGTGAACGGTGTAGCCGTGAGCCAAACGCCAGATGTGATCACGTATAAATCGGTAGCCGGTGGTGCTTCTACCTTCATGGGCTTCTATGCCGAGGCACAGCCGATCGCCACGACGGCCAATGCCGACTACTTTATCAATTACCAGTTTGAAGTAGCGCTGGTGAGCGGTACCACGCACGAGCGCATAGGTGCCCTGGCAGCTATGCCGGGTGTGGTATTCACGATGCCGACTGCTTACAACCGGTTCAACAATGCCAACTACCTGGCCATTGTAAGGTACATGAACACGTATGACCTGAACCAGGTGCAGATGTCGCTCTTCGATGTTACACGTACATCGATGATGAGCCTGGCGCCCACCGATCCCAACTATTCGTCCTTGAATGTATTCAATTCGCAAACCCTGACCGGTACCTCCAATGGTAACGGTACAGCTGATATCGCAGTAGGTTATTCCAATAACCGCGAGCGTATGCAGGTGTATATGTTATTGACGAATGGTGGCATCATGGCCCACGAATTCACCAACTACGCGCCATAATATTACCGGCTGGCAGGTTGCAGGTTCCCCTACAGGTCTGCAGCCTGCCTGCAGCGCCGGTAGGGGACGATCGGTCGATTTTACTTTTATTAAAATAGCTACTCATGAAAAGACTTCTTGTTTACGCCCTGCTGCTCACGACCACGGTGGTCCTGTCGGTAGCTTGTAAAAAGTCGGATGCGCCGGCGCCTCCAACAGGTGGTGGGGGCGATACGACGACGCCCGTGAAGCCCGGCAGGAATGTGATCGCCTGGGTCGATGCGCGCTCCAATGTATTTGGCACCTATGGCCGACTGAACGATACCGCCCAACTCAAGAAAGTACTCGACACGTTGCAACAAAGTGGTGTTACCGGTCTGGTGATCGATTGCAAGGGCAGCTCCGGATATACCATGTACCCCAGTGCCTTTACCAAAGAAGTGCGTTCACTCGATGGCAAGTCGCTGCCGGCCAATGTGGATTATGTAGGATACATGATCCAGGAAAGCCGCAAGCGGGGCTTCAAAGTGTATGCTTCCATCGTGACAATGGTAGAGGGAGATGGTAACCGCCAGATCGGAACGGTGTTCGATGATCCTGCTTTCAGAAGCAAATACGAGAGCATCGTGTGTGATGTGAATGGCAACCGGGTGCCTGTAACGAGTACCGGCCGCAACGCCTTCGTCAATCCGGCACAACCCGCAATACAGGAGCGGGCGCTCAATATTGTCAAAGAGATTGTAGGCAAATACGACATCGACGGTCTTATCCTCGATTATGCGCGCTACACCGATATCGATGCCGACTTCTCCGACTTCAGTAAAGAGCAGTTCATTAAATTCCTGCAAGACAATTACCAGGATGCCGATGCTGCCAGGATGAAGTTTCCCACGGATATTGTTGCCACCTGGCGTACCAGCAGCGGACAAGTATTGCCCGCCACGACTGGTAAGTATTACAAAAAATGGCTGATCTACCGTACCGGCGTCATCAAAGAATTCTTCAAGAAAGCCCGTGCAGCCGTGAAGGCGACCAAACCCAATGTCAATTTTGGGGTGTATGTCGGCGCATGGTATACCACCTACTACCAGGTGGGCGTCAACTGGGCGAGCGAGGAGTATGATCCCTTTAATGACCAGGAGATCCGTTTCGACTGGGCTTATCCCGGATACGGAAAGAATGGGTATGCCGAGCAGCTCGACCTGCTGATGACGGGTAATTATTTTACCCAGATACTATTGTCGGAGAATTCGGCTACCGCCAGCCTGAAATACCACTGGTGGAGCGTAGAGGGATCGATTGCCGGTACCAAATACATCACCGGCAATAAAATGCCGTTGTACGCCAGTATCGATATGGGTAATGTAGACTGGCCCAACAAAGGAGAGATCTCCCGTGCTATCAAGTATATACTCAACAATACCTCCGGTGGTATCATGTTGTTCGACATCGTACACATCTATGCACCTCAGTACAATCGCCTCAAGCAACCGCTTTGGGATGCAGTAAAAGAGGGCATCAAATAATCATGAAGTACCCTTTATCCGTACGGCTATAATGATATCTCCTGCGGGGAAGTGTTCGTGCTTTCCTGCAGGAGTTAACTACTGCTGCATCCCGTCGCACGGGCCCATGAAGCGCTATTGATCCATGCAACGTAACCATAGTTTAGACGCGTTAAGAGGCCTGGCCATACTGGCCATGGTATTGTCGAGCAGTATTGCCTTTGGCATACTGCCTGGTTGGATGTACCATGCACAGACACCACCGCCCGGCCATGTGTTCAATCCCGATATCCCCGGCATTACCTGGGTAGATCTCGTATTTCCCTTCTTCCTGTTCAGTATGGGCGCTGCCATTCCGCTGGCCTTACACAAAAAAGAACAGGCCGGTGTCGGATTCGGTACCATCCTCTTTGCCGCTGCGCGGCGTTATATATTGCTGGTATTCTTCGCGCTGTTTACTGTACATGCGCGCACCAACATGATGACCGGCGAGCCATCACCCATCTATTACCTGCTATCCATCTCCGCTTTTGTATTGCTCTTTTTTCAGTTGTACCAGCCCGCGGGCGGTCGTTATCAAAAACTTTTTACCGTCATCCGGATTTGCGCGTTCGCAGCCGCAGCGTTGATGATGTATTTGTTGCCCTTCAAAGACGGCAACGGCTTTTCCCTGTATCGCAGCGATGTTATTATCATCGTGTTGGGCAATATGGCCTTCTTCGGCACAATCATCTGGTGGTTCACCCGCCACCATGGCTGGATGCGCCTGGTGCTCTTGCTGTTTATCATGGCCATACTGGTGGGAGGCAAAGGGGCAGGCTCCTGGAATGAAGACGTGTTGCAGTGGTCACCAGTGCCCTGGATGTACAAATTCTACTACCTGAAATACCTCTTTATCATATTACCCGGTACGATCGCTGGAGATTGGTTGCTTCAGTATGGGAAGCTACAGCCTGCCGGAACGGAGGTCCCGGTCAACCCGCCTACAGGCCAGATAGCCCTATTATCGTTTTGCCTCATCGTCACCAATGTTATCTTGCTTTTCGGCCGGCACCTGGTGCTCAATCTTATCCTCACGACCGGGCTGTGCTGGCTGGTATACGGATGTCTTCGTCGTCAAAAACAACAACAACCTTTACTAGGGCATTTCTTCCAGGCGGGCACTGGCTTACTGGTACTCGGGTTATTCCTGGAAGCCTGGGAAGGTGGGATCAAAAAAGATCCATCGACGTTTAGTTATTACCTGGTAACCGGCGGACTGGCATTTTTCATGCTCATCGCCCTGTATGGATTTCAGTACACGCGGGCAGGCACGCGCATCGTGTATTACCTGGGGCTTAATGGCCGCAACCCGATGGTGGCTTATGTGACGGGCAATTTACTCTTGCTGCCCTTGCTGAAATGGACGGGCGCGATGAGTATTTACCTGACGATGCAGCAACAGGTGCTGACTGGTTTTATGAGTGGTGTAATATTTACCGGCCTCGTATCACTGATCACCGTATGGTTTACCAGGCGGGGCTGGTACTGGAAAACATGATCGATCACAAAGAAATTATTGCATGTTGCAGGAAAGACGTATCCATAGTATGTTAAGAACCATTGTTGTCATAGGCGGTCTGTGTATAGGCATGGGCAGCAAAGTGCAGGCACAGGCCGTCGACAGCAGTTACCACAATTACCTGTACGATAGCCGGGTGGCTTATTTTCGTCAATTGCCCCCGGTAAAAAAAGCGATCGTATTCTGGGGCGACAGCATTACCGACTGGGGCGATTGGGCCGAATTGCTGCAATTCAAAAAGGCCATCAACCGCGGTATTGCGGGTGACAACACCTACGGACTGCGTGGCCGCCTGGACGAAATAGTGCGGCATGAACCAGCTAAGCTGTTTATTTTGATTGGCACCAATGATATCAACAAGAAGATACCCGTACCTTATATCGTTGCCAATTATAAAAAGATCATCAGGGCTATACGGCAGCAATCGCCGAAAACCGCCTTGTATGTTCAAAGTGTGTTTCCCATCAACAACCAGTTGATTGGTCGCCAGTATTATTCGGGAACCAACGAACAGATCATGGAACTCAACAAAGCCCTAAAGGCCATGGCGGATGAGCAGCGGGTTCCCTTCGTAAACATTTATCCCGATCTGCTCGATGCGCAGCAGCAACTCGATGCCCGGTTCACCTATGATGGTCTGCATTTGTCGGGCCTCGGGTACCAGGCCTGGGTAGCCAGCCTGAAAAGACAACGATTGCTGTAGCCTGCCTTAAACCCATTTCATCATCGACTATATTCTATCATGAATCTTTCCACCGTAGACATTATCATTATCCTGCTGTACCTCGTCGTGATCATAGGCCTGGGATTCTGGATATCCAAGAAGGCATCGAAGAACATTCAATCCTATTTTCTCGGCGACAACAACATCAAGTGGTACTGGCTGGGTTTCAGCAACAGTAGTGGTATGTTTGATGTGAGCGGCACCGCTTTTTATGTAGCCCTGCTCTTTATCTACGGTTTCAAAGCCGCTTGGCTCCCCTGGCTATGGCCCATCTGGAACCAGATCTTCGTGATGGTCTTTTTAGCCATCTGGATACGGCGCAGCAATGCCATGACCGGCGCGGACTGGATCATCAAGCGTTTTGGCGACGACAAAGGTGGCCGTATGGCGCACATGATCGTCGTGATCTTCGCCATTGTCAGTGTGATCGGGTTCATTGGTTATGTATTTGTCGGTATTGGCAAATTCGCCGCGAATATCCTGCCCTGGGATCTTTCCAACGAGTGGCTTACCAGTCAGCAGACCTATGCTTTTATCATCGTAGCGTTGACCACGCTCTATACCGTTAAGGGGGGTATGTACAGTGTGGTGGCCACCGAAGTACTGCAATACGGTATCCTGGTGGTGAGTTGCGTGCTGGTGGTGATCTTCGCCGTGAAGGGCGTAGACTACGACGCCCTGCACCAGCAGCTACCAGAAGGCTGGGCTTCCTTCTGGCCCGATTGGAAACTCGATGTGAACTGGGGCGATTCCTTTACGCAGGCCAATCAGAAAATAGGGGAGGATGGGTTTACCTGGTTTGGTGCGCTCGTACTGATGATGATTGGCAAAGGTATCTTCGCGAGCCTGGCAGGCCCGGTGCCCGGTTTCGATATGCAGCGTATCCTGAGTGCGAAGAAGCCCTGGGAGGCAGCCAAGCTCTCCGGATTTACCAACCTCGTATTGTATATCCCCCTGTTCATGATGGTGAGTGCGCTGACATTGATTGCCTTTACTTCCTTCATGCCGACATTGAAAGGCCAGGAACGACCTGACTTTGAAGTGATCCTGAGTGGGGTAGTAAGCAATTACCTGCCTGCGGGGATCCGGGGTGTAGTGCTGGCTGGTTTGCTGGCCTCCTTCATGAGTGCGTTCTCGGCTTTTGTGAATGCAGCTCCTGCTTATCTCGTTAACGATTTCTACAAAAAATATTATCGCCCCAACGAAAGTCCGCGCCACTATGTAAAATGCAGCTATTTCACCTCCGTGGCCATTATTGTGATCGGGTGCATCTTTGGATTGTTTGCTGACTCACTCAGTTCCCTCACCCTATGGATCTCCTCCGCCCTGTATGGTGGCTATGCAGCCGCCAACGTGCTCAAATGGATCTGGTGGCGGTTCAATGGCTACGGTTATTTCGCTGGCATGGTGGCCGGCCTGGTATCGGCTTCGTTTGTCCCCAAATTGATGGCCTGGCTCGGCAACAACGTTTTTACCGATTACAAAGAACTGTTTGGCAGCGGCATTGGTACGTTGATCTCTTTCTTCATCATTCTCGTATTGTCGATGTCGGCCAGCGTGATCGGTTGTCTGTTGACGCCGGCGGCTTCGAGGAGCGTACTCGAATCCTTTTACGCCAATACCAAACCTTGGGGATTCTGGAAACCAGTACTGCAATGGGTGCAGCAGGAAGATCCTGCTTTTGAACCCAACCGCCAGTTCAAATGGGATATGCTGAATGTACTGATAGGCATCTGCTGGCAAATGAGCATGGTGATCATGCCTGTATTCTTTGTCTTTGGCTATTTCAGCTACGGATTTATGGCCCTGGGTATATGGCTCGTTTGTATGGTAATCCTGAAATTCACCTGGTACGATCGTCTTAAAATCACCGCCGCCTGATATGAAAACAGTGCTTACAGCCGCTTTGCTGACATTCGCTTTACCGGTACTGGCCCAATCGTCCGACAACCCGGATAGTAGTTATGCCAATGGGTACTATGTAGAAAGAGTTAAGTATTTTGATAGCCTGCAACCCGTAAAACGTCCCATCGTGTTCCTGGGCAACAGCATTACCGAAGTGGGCGCCTGGGCTGAAGTGTTATCCGGACTCCCTGTTATCAACAGGGGTATCAGCGGCGACAATTCATGGGGCGTGTATGCCCGGCTGGATCAGGTGCTGAAACTCAAACCCCGCAAGATATTCCTGCTGATCGGGGTCAACGATATCAAGCGGGGCACCAGCATTGATCAGATCGTATACAACTACGAGCGGATTGCGGCCAGGGTCAAAGGATTGGCGCCCCATACGCAATTGTATTTTCAAAGCGTGTTGCCGGTAACCGAGGCCATACTGGCCGATATCTATAAGAAGATCACCAATGCCAGGATCAACGAGCTCAACGAGCGCATGAAAGTCGTGGCTGCCAGATACGGATACCCCTATATCGACCTGCACCCGGTATTTGAAGATGCCCAAGGACAGTTGAAGCGGGAGCAGACGACCGATGGCCTGCACCTCAAACAAGCGGCATACATACAATGGGCGCGTGCACTTAAACAAGGAAAATACCTGTAAAACAAATAATCATGAATAGAAGAACTCCGCAAAAACTAATGCGGTTGACTGCCGGGATCGTGGGGATATCATTGCTGACCTGTACGTTTACAAATACCCAGGCGCAGGAAGCACCCAAAAAGATCGACAGCAGTTACAACAATACCTACTACCAGGGGAGAATGGAGTTGTTCAATACCCTCCCCCTGCAACAGAAGGGGATCGTGTTTCTCGGTAACAGCATTACAGAGCGCGGTAACTGGAGTGAATTACTGCCCGGGCAAAAGATCATGAACCGTGGTATCGGAGGCGACAATACGTTTGGTGTGTTGGCACGCCTTGAGATGGTGGTGAAAGCGCAACCTAAGAAGGTGTTCCTGCTTATCGGCATCAACGACCTCAGCCGCGCCTTGCCCAAAGAAGTCATTCTGCACAATTACGAGCGCATCATCAACTATATACGGACCAATACACCCAGGTCAACCTTGTACATCCAAAGCGTACTGCCTTTGTACGAGCCACTCACCATAGCCGCCTACCTCAAGAACAAGAAGGACAGCATCCTGCAGCTGAACGTAGGCATCAAAGCACTGGCGGATAAATACCAGCTTACTTACATCAATTTGCACGAGATCTTCGCCGATGCAAACGGCGATCTGATCAAAGAATACACGGCAGACGGTATTCACCTGAAACCTGCTGCCTATGTATTGTGGATAGATTATCTGCGCAAAAAGAAGTATCTATGAGGTAGCTGTCTGCCTGGATAGTGAACACATTGACCCAATAAAAATGAAATTATGATGAGATCGATGATCGGGCTATTGCTCGGTGCCTTGCTGACTGGCCAGGTGCAGGCGCAAAAGCCACCGCGCCATACCTACGCCATTAAAGAAAAAGATACGCTATGGATCGATCAGTACAAGGCGACAGTCACCAGCAATGGTATTTCCGTGCTCTTTGTACATGGCGGTGCCTTCACCGGTGGTGATCCGGAAAACCAGCGCCCCATGGCCGATGGTCTTACCAAACTCGGCTACCAGGTATTTGTGATCAAATACCGCCTGTACCTGAAAGGGAAGAGTTTTGGTTGCGAAACGGCCACGCCCGAAAAGTTGAAAGCCATTCGCTATGCAGTGGAAGACACAGACGATGCAACCCGGTACCTGGTGACCAACGCCGGTAAATTACAGGTAGATACCAGCAAACTCATTATCTCCGGCAGCAGTGCCGGTGCAGAAGCGATACTTAACCTGGTATACAATCCTTTCGTACGCCGGAATGATCCCACCTACAAACCCTTCCGGTATGCTGGTGCCATGTCGTTTGCCGGCGCTATACTCGACATCAATAACCTCGATGCGCGACCCGCACTGCCCTTGCTGATGATGCATGGCACCAATGACCAGCTGGTACCGTATGGCACAGCAGCGCATCGTTTCTGTAAGGCCGTGGATGCTGGCTGGATGATCATGTTTGGCGCTCATACGCTGTTTACCGAGCTGCAGCAACGCCATGCGCCCGTAGTATTATATAGCTATGAAGGGAAGGGGCATGAGGTGAGTAACTATATGTTCCGGAAGTTCCAGGAAATGGACGCGTTCATGAAGGCAGCGGTACAAGGATATACCCTCCCGCAAACCCATATTGTTGTAAAGAAAGAAGAATAGATCCGACATGAAAATTACCGGCACTTTTATCGATGAAATCAGTCATGATATACCACATCAGAACTGGGGCGCCCAAGAATGGCGTAAAGATTTTGAACACATGAAGGCGATCGGTATCGATACCGTGATCCTCATTCGCAGCGGCTACCGAAAGTTCATCACCTACCCGTCGGCCTACCTGATGAGGGAGCACCAATGTTACCGTCCACCGGTAGATCTGGTGGAGTTGTTCCTGCAGCTGGCAGACGAGCTGGGTATGCAGTTTTATTTCGGCCTCTACGATAGTGGAAAATACTGGGATACGGGCGATATGCAACACGAGATCGACTGCAACCGCTATGTGATCGATGAAGTGTGGCAACAATATGGCCACCATCCCAGCTTTAAAGGATGGTACCTCAGCATGGAGATCAGTCGCAAGACCAAGGGGGCTACCGATGCATTCAAAACCCTGGGCCTGCAATGTAAAGGTGTCAGCAATAACCTGCCCACCCTCATCTCCCCCTGGATCGATGGCAAGAAAGCGGTGATGGCTGCTACAGCTACCCTTACTAAAGAAGATGCCGTATCACTGCGGGAGCACGAACGGGAGTGGAGTGAGATCTTTGCCAGTTTTCAGGGGGCTGTCGATGCCGTAGCTTTCCAGGACGGGCATATCGACTACCATGAGCTGGATGATTTTTTTGCCGTCAACAAACAGCTGGCTGACCGATATGGTCTGCAATGCTGGACGAATGCCGAAAGCTTTGACCGTGATATGCCGATCAAATTCCTGCCCATCAAATTCGAAAAGCTGCGCCTCAAGCTGGAAGCTGCTGCCCGGGCAGGTTATGATAAGGCGATAACCTTTGAATTCTCCCATTTTATGAGTCCGCAATCTGCCTATCTGCAGGCGGGTCACTTGTATAACCGGTACAAAGAGTACATAGGTGTATAATTAATTCAATATAGCATGATAACCACCAATATGGCCAGGAATAAACAAGTCAGTTTCGAAAAGATGACCGTAGAGCAATATGCCGCCGCAGCTGCCGGATCAAAGCAGGTTGCGCAGGAGATTGCCGCCCTCATTCGCCGCAAACAGTCGAATGGACAAACAACAGTTCTCGGACTGGCCACCGGCTCCACCCCCAAGATGGTGTACCGGGAGCTGATCCGCTTGCACCGCGAAGAAGGACTTAGTTTTCAACAGGTGACTACGTTCAACCTGGATGAATACTATCCTATGCTGCCCGATGCGCTGCAGAGCTACAAACGATTCATGCGCGAGCATTTGTTCGATCACATCGATATCGATCAGTCCCGTTGTTATGTACCCGATGGTAACGTGCCGCAAGAACTCGTAAAAGCCTATTGTGAACAATACGAGCGAATGATCGAAGAAGCGGGTGGTATAGACCTGCAACTGCTGGGCATCGGACGTAATGGGCATATTGCCTTTAACGAACCGGGCTCGCACAGCAGTTCCGTCACCCGGCTCATTACACTTGACTTCAGCACCCGCATCGATGCGGCGGCTGAATTTGGCGGTATTGCCAACGTGCCCAGAAAAGCGATCACGATGGGCGTGGGCTCTATCCTCAAAGCAAAGCAGATCATTTTACTCGCCTGGGGTGAAAACAAGGCAGGCATTCTCCGGCAGGCCGTTGAGGGACCCGTTAACGACCTGGTGCCGGCCTCCTGGTTACAGGCACATCCCCACGTAAAAGTGGTAGCGGACGAAGCCTGCGCAGCGGAGCTTACGCGCAACAAAACACCCTGGATCACTGACACCGTGCAATGGGATAAAGGGATGATCAAAAAGGCAGTGACACACCTGGCGCTGACGGTGAACAAACCGATCCTCAAACTCACCAACAACGATTACAATGAACATGGTCTGAGCGATCTGCTCGTGCTGTACGGCCAGGCTTATGATATTAATATCGAGGTATTCAACTGGCTGCAACATACCATCACCGGATGGCCTGGAGGGAAACCGGGAGCCGATGATAGCAATCGTCCCGAACGGGCCGTGCCGGCAAAGAAACGTGTGTTGTTGTTCAGCCCTCACCCCGATGATGATATCATCTCTATGGGTGGCACCTTTCAACGTCTGGTAGACCAGGGCCATGAGGTACATGTAGCCTATCAAACCTCCGGCAATATCGCTGTAGCGGATGATGAAGCCTTGCGGTTTATTCGTTTTGTGACCGATTTCAACAGGCAGTTCAATATCGTGAACGAGGAAGCACAGGCGATCTATGAGCAGGCGGAGGCTTTTCTCCTTACCAAAACAAAGGGGGCAAAGGACATCAATGCCCTGCGGTATGTCAAAGGGGTGATCCGCCGAGGTGAGGCACTCAATACCTGTCGCTTTACCGGTGTTGCCGAAGCGCAGGTGCATTTCCTCAACATGCCTTTTTATGAAACCGGATTGGTGGAAAAGAGTCCATTGGGCGAGCCAGACTATCAGATCATCATGGACCTGATCGAAAAAGTACAGCCCCACCAGGTGTATGCAGCGGGTGACCTCGCCGATCCGCATGGAACCCATAAGGTATGTCTCGATGCCATCTTCGAAGCGCTGAAACGGCTCAAACAACAACCGTTTATGAAAGATTGCTGGTTGTGGTTGTACAAAGGCGCCTGGGCCGAGTGGGATATACACCAGATTGAAATGGCGGTACCGATGAGTCCTGACCAGGTACTGAAAAAGCGGGCGGGTATTTTCAAACACCAGTCACAAAAAGATGGAGTGGTGTTTCAGGGCACCGATAGCCGCGAATTCTGGCAACGGGCGGAGGAACGTAACAAGGCAACGGCAGATCTCTACAATCAACTCGGGTTGGCAGAGTATGCAGCCATGGAGGCCTTTGTACGGTGGGAGTACTAAAATGTCATGACATTTTATAAAAACGAGCATCTGTATTTGGAATGCCCTATAGGGGGATAGTACATTTGTGACGTACGCAAACGGCTGGAAAATGGCTGTCCGAAGGGTGCCGCTCCCTACTCGCTTCCGTACCGCTCCCATGGCGCTCCCATGGAAGTGTAATGAAAATAGCACAACTTTTCTAAATCAATCACTTACACCAAAAGCGATAGGGCGCCTTGTATCCCGGCCAGGCGCAGCTATTGATGTGGTGGCAAGTCCAACTGATAGATTGCCACATTGCCAGTTTCGTGAAAGTAATAACTGTTACGGTATCAGGCAGTGGCTGCCCGGTGATACTTGTTACGGTACTGGATAGGGGAAAGGCCGGTCAGTTTTTTAAACGTAGTGCGGAAAGCCTTGGTGTCGGAATAGCCTACTTTATACATCACTTCGTTTACATTTTCACGGGAAGATTCCAGGCTCATTTTGGCGGCTTCGATCTTCACCCGTTGAATATATTCCACAACGGTATTGGAAGTCGCCTTCTTGAACCGGCGTTCGAGGTTGCGGCGGCCCATGGCAAACATCGAAGCCAGCTGATCGACGGTGATGCGATCGGAGAAATTCTTTTCGATAAAGAGTTGTGCCTGCCGGATAGGTTCGTCTTCATGTTCCTTCTGGCCGTTGAACATGATGAAGGGTGACTGGCTGCCCCGGTCGATTTCAATCTCGAATACTTTAGAGCAGAGGATGGCAATATCCCGGCCGGCGTGTTTTTCTATGATATACAAGATGAGGTTGAGGTACGAGTAGGCGCCACCGCTGGAATAAATACCCTGTTCATCGGTGATGATCTTTTCGGGCACGAGGGTGACGTCGGGAAACATACGCCTGAACTCATTAGCGCCCAGCCAGTGGGTGGCACACTTCTTACCGTGTAAAAGCCCCGTGGAAGCCAGCAGGAAGGCGCCCAGGCAAAGACTGGCGATCTCGGCGCCGGCCTTGTACTGCGCGATGATCCAGGGCAGAAAAGGTCGGTTGATCTCGATGGCTTCTTCGAGATTGCCGTGCACGGCGGGTATCACAACGAGGTCAGTCTTGAAGTTATCCTTAACCGTCAGCTCAGGATGCACGGTGAACAACCCTTTACTCAGCCTGGTTTGTGGCGACAGGCCTACCAGTTGTACCTTGAACAATGGGTCGCGTCCCATATTGACCAGCAGGTCATTTACTTCGGAAAACAGCTTATGCGGTCCTTCGATAGCCCCCAGGATAGCCCCTTCCGGAACAAGTATAGATAAGTGTTTCATAGCATAAATGTACCAAAGCTACCAGTCGCAATCAACCCCTTATAATGCCGTAATTGCACCCCTGCAGGCGCCGTACTAGTACGGGCACTAATAGGTGTTTTAACCTATTCTGTTGGGCAGTAGGAGATTATTTTTTTATCCGTGAGGGAATATGCTTAATTTGCTGCCAGTAAAATTTGACAGATTCTTTCCTTTGGATAACCTCGTTTATTCCGTTACTGCCACTTGAGCGACTGGATATACTATCAGTTTGGGTTTAATATCTTGCCTTCTTTCTTTTATCGGGTATCCTTTAAAAACTGGCATTTAACCTTAAAAGCCGGCGGACCTAACGTGCATGGCACGGTTTGCGCCGGCGACGATTGTACATAAATCGCAACAACATGGCCAGGAAACGAACTGCAGTCAATGAAAATGCATTAACCTTGCTGAAAAGGTTGATCAGGGTAAAGCTTAACCTGAATTGCAGTACCTCTTCGCATATACAGCAATTACAGCATGACATCCAGCAGGTAACCAGTGAATACTTATCCTCGCAGACACTCAACCGCTTTTTCGGTATTATTCATACAGGATTCAACCCCTCCATGCATACGCTGGACACGCTGGCGCGTTATGTTGGCTATAAATCTTTTTCAGAATTCGAGATGCTGCATGCAGAGAAGAATGCAGAACAGGTCAATTCTACTTTTACCTCCCGCTTTATTGTGTCTGTATTTTCCCAGATCAATCCCGAAGAACATATTGAGCCCGGAATACTGCAGGTGGTCAAGAATATCGCCACCCTGATGGCCGACGATAAGCAGCTGGCGGGTGAGGTATATTGCTCGATGGCGCCCAGTGTATTCGGACGTAAGTTCTTTTTCGAGCAGTTTGTCAATATCGATGCGCTCGATGGTGTATACGGTAACGGACTACAATATTACCTGCTCAATGCGCACGACCGGGAACAGAAGTTCTTTGCTTATATACTATATTGTTACCGCTATTTTCTGACAGCCCAGTCAGCTCAGTTTCAACAATATTATAGCCTGCTGAATGCTTACCGGCAATCGGAGATCATGGCTTTTCACCCACTTCTGATAGACCGGTACTATGCCGTACTGATCTTCAACCAGGTATTGGGCAGGAAAGATCACCTGCACCAGGCGGCAGATAAAGATGAATTCACCGACTTCGATATCTGGTCTTCCCATGCCAAATCGTTCTATTGCGCCGGTTATCTCGTGGGAGAGGCCTTGCTGCTGTCAGGAGAGTTTGCACGTTCCTGGGAAATTCTAAATAGTGATGAGATCAAGCCGTCTTCTCTATCGGGAGTGTTGCAGGAAGAATTTATCACGTATCTGGGTATACTTAAATTAACAAGCGGTTATTTCTCGAACAATATCAGCAATAAGCGCGCCTTGTCGCTGTATTTGGAACTGAATGAAAAACCGCTACCGGTACTGCTGCACGATTACCTGACGTTCTATTTATTGTTTCTGAAACGCAGCCTGTTCCCGAAGTCTATCGTCAGAAAGGAAGTAAATGAGCAGATCAATTACCTGGTCAGAAAGACCGGTTTCGTCTATTTCAGAGAGTTTGACCTGCAATTGAACAGATCGGAATCAATATCGTTATGACGTTTAATTAATGGATATTAATGGAATAAAAAGCAGAAGAAAAACGTTGCATCTTTACTTTCACGATTGAAATCCCAATTATCCACTCTAATGTCCTCGTTCTATTTTCATTGTATGTTCCTTCAAAACTGGTTACTTTCCTTTTCCTTGTGAATTGCCTCTGTTCAGCGTAATGCTATTTCTTTGCCGCACAATCACGTTAAGAGCTTACTGTTCGATGCAGTAACATGACCACCTTTTGCTCGATCAGCTATATTGCCGGTTAAGGCCGTGCAATGGTGGCTGCAGTATCACCTTTCCCACATTGTATTGAAACGCCCCTGGTGTGACAGGGGACAGCGAAGCTTTATGTCAAAATCGCCTGTTGTGACAGGGAGCAGCGAAGCTTTGCCCTTTTGCCAACCATGTGAATCTAACTGTATGATGAAAACGGGACTGCAATGGTATGCCGTGTATACCAAACCCTGCTGGGAAAAGAAAGTGGCCGGACAAATGGCAATGCATTCCATCGAGCATTACTGCCCATTGCAAAAGATACAACGCAAATGGAGTGATCGCAAGAAGATCATCATGGAGCCTTTGTTTAAGTCGTACGTGTTTGTACGCGTCAATGACAAGCAACAGGCTGCAGTACGACAGGTAAGTGGTGTAGTATCTTTTGTACAGTATTTAGGTAAGCCCGCAATCGTCCGTGACGACGAAATCGATACCATCCGACAATTCCTCAACGAGTACCGTAACATCAGGCTCGAGCGCATGGAGTTCAACGTGAACGACCGTGTAAAGGTGCTCAGTGGCCCTTTCATGCAGATGGAAGGCGATGTGCTCGAAGTAAAACACAAGACCGTTAAAGTCTTGTTGCCTTCTCTGGGTTTCCTGATGACCGCTGAAATCGAAAAACACAATCTTGTAAAATAAGACAACCTGTATGGGCTTGCCTTCTGCACAGCCTGTACCCTTTATTTGCACACCACTATTATGAGACAACATAAAATCGCCATCATTGGCCTCGGTTATGTTGGCCTGCCCCTGGCCGTTGAGTTCGCTAAAAAGTATCCGGTCGTTGGTTTCGATATCAATGAAAGAAGGGTGGAAGACCTGCGTAATGCGATCGACCGAACCCTCGAAACAAGTACGGAAGAGCTGGAAGAAGTATTGAAGACCAGCAATGATCAGGAAAATGGTCTCTTTATCAGTAGCCAACCCGAAATGCTATGGGATGTGAACTTTTATATCATCACAGTGCCAACCCCTGTTGATAAACACAACCGGCCCGACCTGACCCCACTGCGCAAATCGAGCACTACCGTTGGCCGGGTACTGCGCAAAGGAGATATCGTGGTTTATGAGTCGACCGTATACCCCGGCGTCACAGAGGAAGAATGTGTACCCATACTCGAGAACGTTTCGGGGCTCACCTTTAACAAGGATTTCTTTGCAGGTTATTCACCCGAGCGTATCAACCCCGGCGATAAAGAACACACAGTAACCAAGATCAAGAAGGTGACCTCCGGTTCTACCCCTGAGATTGCTATTATTATCAATGAATTGTATGCCAGCATCATTACGGCGGGCACGCACCTCGCCCCCTCCATCAAGGTCGCCGAGGCTGCCAAGGTCATCGAGAACGCACAACGCGATATCAATATCGCCTTCATCAATGAGCTCGCCAAGATCTTCAACTGCCTCAATATCGATACCGGTGACGTACTCGCAGCTGCCAATACCAAGTGGAACTTTTTGCCCTTTAAACCCGGTCTGGTAGGCGGCCACTGTATTGGTGTAGACCCCTATTATCTTGCACAAAAGGCGCTCGAGGCTGGTTACCACCCCGAGATCATCCTGGCCGGCCGCCGGCTCAATGATGGCATGGGCGCCTACGTAGCGGGGGAAGTGATCAAAATGATGGTGCGCAAAGGTATACAGGTGGCCGGCAGTCGCGCCCTCGTGATGGGTATCACTTTCAAAGAGAACTGTCCGGATGTTCGTAATACCAAAGTGATCGATATCGTTCGTTACCTCAAAAGCTACCATGTGCATGTTGACGTCTATGATCCCTGGGCCGATCCGGTGGAGGTACAACATGAGTACTGTATCAGCACCCTGCGTGAGGTGCCTACCGGCCATCACTACGATGCCGTGGTACTGACCGTGGCACATCAGGAATTTACCCCCGATGTGGTCCGCAAACTCTCCAACGGCCGCAGCATACTCTTCGATGTGAAGTCGGTATTGGACAAAGAACTCGTCGACGCACGCTTATAAAATACTTATTCCCCATGCATTTTCAAGCCTATCATACGGCTGACCTTGGTCAGCTGCACTTCCTTGTCACCGGTGGTGCCGGTTTTATCGGTTCCAACATTGTGGAATACCTGGTGCAGCACCAGGCGGGTCATATCCGTATACTCGACAATCTTTCCACCGGCTCACTCGATAATATTCAACCCTGGCTCACACTGCCGAATGTATCGTTTATAGAAGGCGACATACGCGACCTCTCCACCTGTCGCCGGGCACTGGAAGGCATCGAGCTGGTGAGCCACCAGGCGGCGCTGGGCTCTGTACCAAGATCTATCAACGATCCCATCACCACCAATGATGTCAACATCGGAGGTGCTTTGAACGTGCTGGTGGCAGCCCGCGACGCCGGAGTACAGCGACTGGTGTATGCAGCCAGTTCCAGCACCTACGGCGACCATCCCGGTCTGCCCAAGGTGGAAGATAAAACAGGTAAACCGCTTTCGCCCTATGCAGTAACAAAGTTGGTCAATGAGCTGTATGCAGAAGTATTCTCTTCGCTGTACGGTTTCCATACAGTCGGGCTACGCTATTTCAATGTATTTGGTCCCCGGCAGAACCCTTCCGGACCTTATGCGGCCGTGATCCCTTTGTTTATAGAAGCTGCCCTCCGTGGCAAACAGCCGGTGATCAATGGCGACGGCGCCACCAGCCGCGATTTCACCTTTGTGGAAAATGCCGTCCAGGCCAATATAAGATCCCTGTTGGCACCCGGCATTCAGCGCCATGAGGTGATGAACATCGCCGTCGGAGAAAGCACCACCCTCAATGAACTGTGGTCATATATCTGTACCATCGTTGGTCAGCAGATGGCGCCCTTCTACCAGCCGGAACGGAAAGGGGATGTAAAACACAGCCTTGCGGATATTTCCAGGGCCGGACAACTCATCGGCTACCAGCCAGCCGTTACCGTGCAGGAAGGCCTGGCGCTCGCTGTTGACTGGTACAAGCACGAAAGTCTGTTTTCTGTACCCTCCTGATCATACGGCTTACTCTTTATCATAAAAATTATCCCCATGAAACGTCAACCATCTGGCAGAACCCTTCTGCTGGTGATCGTTCTTGCTTATTGCGCCATTAGTACGGTATCGTGTACACCATCCCGCAAACTGAATTACTTCAATAACCTGCCCGATTCGGTGCTGGTGACCTTGCCACCGGTGATCGAGGAACATCGGGTAGTAGATAAAGGAGATGTGCTGGATATAACCTTCAGTGCCAAAGATGCGGATGCGGCCACTCCCTTCAATAAGATCGCCAGTACAGCCGCTATGACGCCTTCGCCTGGTGCTAAAAGTTCAGTGGCGCCCGCCGCCCAGGGATATCCTGTAGACCTGGACGGAAAGATCGAAATACCCATTATCGGCAAGATACCGGTGTATGGCAAAACGGCCCCCCAGGTAAAAGACACCTTGACCAGGCTGGTTACACCTTATATCAAAGATCCCATCGTTGAGGTGAAGTTCACTGGATTTAACGTAACCGTTTTGGGTGAAGTGCGCGCACCGGGCACCTTTAGTTTGCCGTCGCAACGCACAACCATCTTCGAAGCACTGGCGGCCGCCGGCGATTTACCGCATACCGCCAAGAAATACAACGTGCATCTCTATCGTAACTACGCAGGCGACCGCTCTGTACGCAAGATCAACCTGAATGATAAGAGCCTGCTGTATAACCAGCAGGTGTTTCAAATGAAACCTAATGATGTCCTATATGTACAAACAAGAAAGGGAGCCATCTTCAAAGAAGACTTTGGATTGTTCGCTTCCATCGTAACCTTGGTTGTCAGTATCGTCACATTAGGTATTACGATTTCTAAATAAGTAAAAGCCAGATTCATGGAACAGACATTTGTTGAGGCCAGTGAAAGCAACACCAGCTTTGATATAAAACGGTTCTTTACCAAGGTTACCAAGAACTACTTGTGGTTTGTATTGGCCATAGTGGTCTTTGTGGGTGGAGCCTGGACTTACCTGCGGTTCTCTGTGCCACTTTACCAGGTGGCTGCTTTTTTACAGGTACAGCCCCCCAATGATGCCGCCAATATACTTGGGGGATCTCCCTTTTCCACCAATGGCAATGCAGCGGCCCGCAACCTGCCGGATATCAACGGGGAGATATTCAAACTGCAGTCGGCTGCATTGATCGGTGAAGTCGTCGATTCGCTCAAACTGGACATCGATGTGATGACCAGGGGTAAGATCCAGCACATGCCCGTTGACCTGGACCAGTTGCCCTTTACCATCGAAGTACAAAAGAAAGACCCCAAGCGCCAGAGCCTTGTATATGCACTGCATCTCAAAGGAGAGGAGTTCGTCTTTCAATCCGAAAACAAAGAGTATAAAGGAGTATACGGTCAACCCGTATTGATGGAAGGAGATACGGTGACCTTGCAACGGCGCAGTGAACCGGGAGTAAAGACCAACAAAGCCTGGATGGTGCAGTTTGCCGGCCGGCAAAACGCCATTGCCAATTACCTCGGCAGGTTGACGGTCGGTCAGGTGCCGAAGGGCGGGATCGGTATGCTGCAGCTGGTGATGCGCGATGAAATACCACAGCGCGCACAAAAGATCGTTAACGTATTGATCCGGAAATATGATATGGCCAATTACCTGTTCAAGAACAAAGCTCTCCGTTCCGAGATCGAATGGCTCGACAATAGACTATTAACGGTCAACGATGAGTTGAATACCCAGGAGAATTATGTGCGCAACTTCAAAGCCAATAACAAGATCCAGGATGTTTCTTCTTCTGCCAACCAATTACTGAGTAGTCTTACCTCTATCGATACCAAGAAAAGTGATAATGACTACAAAGAAAGCCTGTTGAAGCTGATTGAGCATAATATTTCCAACAACAACGGCCGGGAAGAACGTATCAATGTGCCCGGCCTGCAGGATGGCGACCTGATCGCCCTGGTTGGTAAGTACAATGACCTGGCCGGCCAGAAAGGGAGCATCCTGGAATCATCGGCTCCCATGGATCTGCGCTTGCCACCCATCAATGCCAAGATAGATGCCACCAAAGCCAATATCTTGAACCGCATTGCCAGCATACGACAGGAACTTGCAACGAACAACAACTTCCTGGCGAGCCAGGAGAGAAGTACTACTGGTCGTTTTGTAACATTGCCTGAAAAGGAAAAGGATTATATCCAGGTCAACCGGCTGCTCAATATCAAGCAATCACTGTATGTATTCCTGTTGCAAAAGAAGGAGGATAAGAACATTGAATTTGCTTCATCGGCCATCGCTGGTTCGCGTATCGTCGACTGGCGCATCAATGGCCTGCAAGACCCAAAGCCAACGATGATCTATGCCGGCGCCTTTTTACTGGGATTGCTGGTGCCTGCCATCGTGGTGTTGTTCAGGTTCCTGCTGAACAAACGGATCGAAACGCCGTCGGAGATCTACAAAACCACCTCGCTGCCGATTGCCGGTGAAATAGCCTTTATCGGTAAGATGGAGTCGGAGATGGTGATGCGGCCAGGTAATGTATCGCCCGTAGCGGAACAATTCAGAACGCTGCGCACCAATATATCTTACCTCAACCAGGGAACCCCCAACAAAGTATTGATGATCACGTCGGGTATTAGTGGAGAGGGTAAGAGCTTCATCAGTCTCAACCTGGCCAATACGCTGGCTATTACCAATAAGAAAACGGTATTGATCGAGTTTGACCTACGTAACCCAAGCCTGGCGCCTTATATCGGCGGCAATCCAAATGTGGGTGTTTCCAATTTTCTTGCCGGAGAAGTAAGTGTCGATGAGATCATTCAGCCTGTGGAGGGGTCTGAAAACCTGTTCTTCATCAGTGCTGGATTGCCACTGCCGGCTAACCCCGGAGAGATTATCCTGCGTAATGAAATGCAGTCACTATTCGAACAATTGCGCCAGCGCTTCGAGTTCATCGTATTGGATACACCACCCATCGAAGCGGTATCCGATGCGCTCACGCTGGGTAAGTGGGCTGACGCCACCTTCTTTGTGCTCAGGCATAAATACTCGTTGCGTTCTTCCCTGGTGCGCATGCACCGGTTGTATGAAGACCGAAAACTACCAAGGCCGGCCCTCATCATCAACGGCATCAAACGTGGCGAAGGATTTAACAATGTACATGGATATGGATATGGCTACAGCGATATGGACAAGATGAAGAAGAAGAAACAGAAATCGCGGCTGAAGATCGCCTGACAACCTTATCCTGGTCATCACGATTTGTAATTCCCCAAACAAACAATGAACCAGGCTATGCGACCCCTCGTAAGTATTTGTATGAGCACCTACCGGCACGAGCGCTTTATCAAGCAGGCAATTGAAGGTGTGATGATGCAGCAGACGGACTTTGATATAGAATTGGTGATCGGTGAAGATTTTTCCAACGACGGCACCAGGAGCATCTGTGAAAACCTGGCCGCCCATTACGGATCGAAGATCAAATTACTGCCTTCCGACAGGAACTATGGGCAAAACCAAAACCTGTCGAGGATCATCCTGGCATGTTCCGGCAAGTACATCGCGATGTGTGAAGGCGATGACTACTGGATCGATCCGGACAAACTATTTAAACAGGTAGACTACCTCGAAAAGCATCCGGCACACGTCATGTGTTTCCACCTGATCAACACGGTCGATCAGGAAGGTGGGCTGCTGGAGACACAGGAGGGTGACGGCAGTGTAACCGAGTACCGGGGAATGGACTTGTTCCACACCTTTGTACCGACACTTTCCATCCTCTTCAGGAACTGCCTGGATTACTTTCCGCCCGAGTTTTACAAGATCAAAAGTACGGATGCCTTTATCGTGGGCATGCTATCAGGCCACGGTGATGGTGCCCGGCTCGGCTTCGTGGGAGGCTGCTACCGCAAACATGACGGCGGCCTTTTCAACCAGTTGCCCATGCTCGATAAATACAAGCAAGCCATCCATACACGGAAATGGATGCGCCGGTCGGATTACTTCAAAAAGGAACAGAAAAAGGAAATACGTCGGGAGCTGTTTCGCCGCGAAGTATTATACATGAAGATCTTTCTGAGAAAAAGACAGCTCTGGAGCTGTTTTCGATTGGTGATTTTCTACATCAGTATCTGATATCTTAACCTTATACGACTACCTGTGAAATTAGTGTACAAGAACAACTTCCGGGGATACTTCCACTTTTACTACCAGGTGGTGGGTAACCGGCTGCTGGTATTCCTCGGCCTTAGCATACTCATCAGCTTTCTCGACAGCATCGGGTTGGCCATGTTTATCCCGCTTTTACAGGCCGTGGCCGACAATAAAAGTCAGGCGGGTGCTCAATCTTTGGGCCACCTGCATTATTTCACCGACTTCATCCATTGGGTAGGGCTGGATTTCACAGTAAGCTCGATCCTGCTGGTGCTGGTGGTAATGTTTGCCCTGAAAGGTTTTATCCGCTTTACCCAGCTCAGCTATTATGCAGCACTGCGCCAACTCTTTATCAAAAAGATACGGTACAGTCTCGTCAATAACTTGCAGGGGCTGTCCTACAGTGCATTCTCACATATCGATGCCGGTCGCATACAGAACACGTTGACGGTAGAAGTACAACGACTGTTCCAGACGATGAAGTATTATTTCGACGCGGCACAGGCCTTTGTGATGTTGGCTACCTATATGGCCTTTGCCTTCCTCGCCAATTACCAGTTTGCCGTATTGGTGGGTATCGGCGCTGCCCTGTCGAACCTGATATACCGCCGTATCTACAAGGCTACCAAGAGGGCCTCGGCTGAACTGTCGAAAAAAGGTAGTGACTTCAATGGTTTTCTCTCGCAGACGACCCTGTACTTCAAATACCTGAAGTCGACCAATACATTCAATCTGTATGCCCGCAAGTTGAAGCTGGTGATTGGAGATGCCGAAAACATCAACCGGCGTATCGGAAACATGAATGCGATCACGACGGCCGTAAAAGAGCCGATGATCATCCTCGTGGTAACCCTGGTGATCCTGTTGCAGGTAAACTGGATGGGGGCCAGCCTTGGTACGATCATACTCAGCCTCCTGTTGTTTTACCGCGCGCTTAGTTTTCTGGTCACCGTACAGAACCACTGGCAGGGATTCATCGAAAATATCGGCGGCATGAATTCGGTCGCCACCCTGCTGACTGAGATGGATGAACTGAAAGAAGTAAAAGGTTCGACGGTGTTTCATAAGCTCAGGAACCAAATCAGTTTTCGCAACGTGGTATTTTGCTATGATGATAAAGCGGTGCTCGATGGAATAGATATCGTTATTCCTAAAAAGCATACGGTGGCCCTGGTTGGTGAAAGCGGAGCGGGAAAGACGACGGTCGCCAATATGGTAGCCGGTCTCATCACACCTGTGGGCGGGGAAGTGTTGATCGACGGCGTACCGATGCAGCAGCTGGACCTCGATACCTACCGCAGCAATATTGGCTATATTTCGCAGGAATCGGTCATCTTCAACGATACGATCTTCAACAACATTACCTTTTGGGCCGATCCAACGCCGGCCAACCTGCAGCGGTTTGAAGAAGTGGTGGAAATGGCGCACCTGCAGGAATTCGTAGCTGCCCAGCCCAACGGTCGTGATTCAAGGCTCGGTGACAACGGTATCTTGATCTCTGGCGGACAAAAACAGCGCATCTCCATTGCGCGGGAGCTGTTCAAGAATACGCAGGTGCTGATCTTCGACGAAGCCACTTCGGCGCTCGATTCCGAAACAGAGCGCATCATCCAGGAGAATATTGAAAAATTATACGGCAACTTTACGATGGTGCTCATCGCGCACCGCCTGTCGACCATCAAACGTGCAGATACGATCTATCTGCTCGAACAGGGAAAAGTCTCCGCTTCGGGCACTTTTGAGGAAATGATCCACAAGTCTACCAGATTCAAAAAATTAGTGTCGCTCCAGGCATTTTAACACGCTCCATATGATACCCGTAACGAAACCATTTCTACCACCGGTAGAAGAATATGAATCTTATGTCCGGGATATCTGGCAACGCCAATGGCTCACCAATAACGGACCACTGGTCAATGAGTTTGAGCTCAAGTTGAAAGTATACCTCGATGTACCGCATTTACTGTTTGTATCCAATGGTACCATTGCTTTACAGTTGGCGATCCGCGCCCTGGAATTGAAGGGAGAAGTGATCACAACGCCTTTTTCTTTTATCGCTACCACCAGCAGCGCCATGTGGGAGAACTGCAAACCTGTTTTCGTCGACATTGATCCCGGAACACTCAATATCGATGCTACGAAGATCGAAGAAGCCGTTACGCCTAAAACTTCGGCCATCCTGGCTACCCATGTGTTCGGCAATCCCTGCGATATATTGGCCATCGATGCCATCGCGAAAAAGCATAACCTGCGGGTGATCTACGATGCGGCCCATTGCTTTGGTACTAAGTTCATGGGCAAGTCAATCTTCGAGTATGGCGATATCAGTACCGCCAGCTTTCATGCCACCAAGTTGTTTCATACCATCGAAGGAGGGGCCGTGTTTACCCAGGATCCCGAGCTGCTGAAGAAGATGGCCTACATGCGCAATTTTGGTTTCGACGGACCGGAGAACTTTGCCTGTGTGGGCATCAATGCCAAGAACTCGGAGTTTCATGCGGCCATGGGCCTGGCCAACTTAAAATATGCCGATGAGATATTGGCCCGGAGAAAAGAATTATACCTCTATTATGTCGAGCACCTGGAACGGCTCGATAAGCAATTGCAGGTACTACATAAGAATACCGTACACAACTACGCCTATTTCCCGATCCTGTTACCCTCCGACGAACAAATCAAGAAGATCGAGCTATACCTGAACGCCAACCTCATATACCCCCGGAGATACTTTTTCCCGTCTCTCCACACCCTAAACTTCGTTGATAAATACGATTGTCCCGTTAGTCTGTGCGTATCCAAACGGGTAATGTGTTTACCAATGCATCATAAACTAACAACAGAGGAGGTAAATTTCGTCATCAGGATATTATACCGCGCACAGAACTACTAAGTAATGAAAATAGCGATCATGCAGCCCTATTTCTTTCCGTATATAGGGCAGTTTCAGCTAATTCAGGCTGTTGACCGTTTTATATTGTGTGATGATGTACAATATATACGGCATGGCTGGATAAACCGTAACAGGATACTTAAGCAGGGCGACGGGTTTCAATATATGATTGTTCCCGTATCGAAGCACCGAAGCAATGAACCGATCCGGAACATCCGGGCGGTGGAAGGGCCGGTCTGGAAACAAACCATCATCCGCCAACTCGACTACTACCGCAAGAAGGCACCCTATTTCGAAAAAGTGCGCGAACTGGTGTGCCGGTGTTTCTCCTGGGAGGAAACGAGCATTGCCAGGATCAATGGCCACTACCTGCAGGCTGTTTGCGATTACATCGATCTTCCTTTCCGCCTGGAAGTATCGTCCGAACTGAACCTCGATTACTCGGACATCCAGACGACCAGCGACTGGGCCCTGCATATGTGCGAACAACTGGGCGCCTCTGCTTATTTCAATCCACCCGGAGGTACGGTACTCTATGAGAAGGAGGATTTTAACAGGTACGATATCGAACTTCACTTTGTGAAGCCTTCGTTCAGGGAATATGATCAACGCAACCAACAGGCATTCACGCCCGGCCTGTCGATCATCGATGTGATGATGTACAACTCGCCGGCAACGATCAGAGACATGTTAAACGATTACCAGCTCATATGAATCCAATCGGAGGATATTACGAACTGGAACTAGCCCCAGGCCCCCACCGTTACCACGACACGCCTTATGCCTTTAAAAGCGGGCGCTCATCGCTGCATTATATATTGCAGCTGATGAAGCCCTCCCTGGTGTATGTGCCGTTCTATACTTGTGATGGCCTGCTCGATTCTTTCGAGGCAGCGGGTACCACCTACCAGTTCTACGAGATCAACCACTTGCTGGAGCCAGACGACCTGCCCGAGCTGGAAGCCAACGAGTATTTTCTCTACATCAATTACTTTGATGTAAAAAGGACCTACGTCAGGCATTTATCGGCCAAATATGGTGACCGGTTGATCGTAGATTGTACGCAGGCCTTTTTTATGAAAGGCAATGGTAAATCCTGGTTCTTCAACTCCTGCCGGAAATATTTTGGTGTACCAGATGGCTCCTATTTATATGCGCCGACCCATATGGACCTGCAACCGGTCATGGAGAAGAACGAGCAATACACGGTATCACACCTCATCGACCGGTTCAACAACCACGTGCGGGAAGGATATACATCATTCCTCGAAAATGAAGTGTTGTGCGGCGCCGATCTCTACGGCATGTCCAAGTTGAGCGAATACCTGTTGTCGCACATTAATTACGCCCAGGTCATGGAAAAGCGGTACAGTAATTACCGCTACCTCGATGCCTTGTTTACCGAATACCACCTGTTTCCACCCGATGAGGGGGACGATTGTGTACCCATGGTATACCCGTTGCTAACTAATAAACCGCCCGACCGGAAACTGTTTGCCGACCTTGGCCTTTTTATTCCTACCTATTGGGCTGATGTAAACAACCGGCGTAAGACGGGTTTTGAAATAGAAAAACTATTAACCGCTCTTTTATTACCACTTCCAATCGATCACCGCTATAGCCTGGCTGATATGGAAAGAATGGTAAAGCTGATAAAACGACTCCAATGAATGCTTCAGTGTACATAAGACCCTTGGTTGTGCAGGATGCGCTCGTTTCCTACCAGTGGCGCAACAATCCGCGTATTTGGCGTTTCACCGGCGCCCGGCCCGACAAATATATTACCCCCGAAATGGAAACGGCCTGGGTATATGAAGTGTTGCAGCGGGAAAACGAAAAACGGTTTGCCATTTGCCTGCACATGGACAATAAGTATATTGGTAATATCTTTTTGACCGATATACAGAACAATGAAGCCCAGATGCACATCTTTATCGGTGAAATGGAGTATTGGGGCAAGCGCCGGGCCTTTGAAGCCATATGTATGATCTTTGATTTCGCGTTCAACGAGCAGGGCCTGGACCAGATCTATGTACAGATCAATTCCCGCAACAGTGCTGCCCTGGTATTGGGCAAGCTGGCGGGATTCAAAAAAGTGTCGGAGTATTACGATACCAATAAAGAGATGATGCTGGAGAAAATGATCTTCAGTCGTGCCATGTACAATCAGCAACTGCATCTAAAGGACGCCGGCAAAGAGATTGACCAGCTCTAAGCCATCCCCCTCGACCGTAGCCATTAAAAACTAAAACTGCTAGTAATGGATCGACCTTTGATATCCGTATGTATCATTACCTACAACCATGAAAAATATATCCGACAGTGTCTCGAAGGAGTGGTGCAGCAACAAACGGATTTCCCGTTCGATGTGATCATTGGTGAAGACTGTTCTAAAGACAACACCCGGCAGATCGTACAGGAGTTTGAAGCCAGGTATCCCGGTATCGTAAAGCCGGTATACCACAGCAAGAATGTCGGTGGCGCGCGCAATGGCTATGAATTCTGTTATCCCCGCCTGACTGGCCGGTATATAGCCATTTGTGAGGGAGATGATTACTGGACGGATCCGCTCAAACTGCAAAAACAGGTAAACTTCCTCGAGCAGCATCCCGACCACGTAATGTGTTTTCACCGCGTGGAAAGTGTCGATGAGCATGATCGCTTTATCAACGGACAGGAGGCCACGGACAAGATTGTTACCTACAGCGGAAAGCAGATCTTCCACATCAGCATTCCCACCTTGTCGGTGGTGTTCAGAAAATGTTTCGATGCTATTCCGGAGGAGATGTTTCGTGCTAAAAGTGGTGATACCTTTCTGTTTGGGCTACTGGCCCGGTATGGAAAGGCAGCCGATCTGGGGTTTGTAGGAGCGCGGTATAGAAAGCACAGTGGGGGCGTTTTCAGTCCCAAAGCAGTGGTAGAACAATTTGCGCAGGCGATAGAAACGAGAAAATTGATGAAACAATGTCCGCTTTTTGCCGATGAGCAGAAAAAAGAGATCAGCCGGGAGATCATAAAAAGGAAAATATTGTATTTCAAATATTTCCTGAAGCGGTATGAGCCGCTCAATTCCTTCAGGATCATTATCAGGTAATAAAAGCATCAACATGATGCCGGAGTCGTTCGATGAACCGGCCTTGTTGCAAGGCACCCACGCCGGACGCAACAAGCTTGCCATCATGCAGCCCTACTTCCTTCCTTATCTTGGTTATTTTCAACTGATCAATGCTGTAGACCTTTTTGTGGTCTATGACAATATCAAATACACCAAAAAAGGGTGGATCAACCGCAACAGATTTTTGTTGAATGGGAAGGATGCGCTATTTACGATCCCGATTGCAGCATCCTCCGACTTCCTAGATGTGAGTCAGAAATCCCTGGCCAATGACTATACGAAAGAAAGTGGCCACATACTGGCGAGGATCCGGCAGGCCTATCGAAAAGCCCCGCAGTTTGGCCAGATATATCCGGTGATAGAAAGCATTTTTACCCACGACAACCGCAATCTCTTCGGGTTCATATTTCATGCTATCCGCACTATTGTTCAATTGCTGGATATAACCACCGAACTGATCGTATCATCGTCGCTCGATATTGACCACCAAAGCAAAGGGGTGTTGAAAGTCCTGGCCATCTGCCAGAAGCTGCAAGCTGATACCTATATCAACCCCATTGGAGGGATTGAGTTATATGCCGGACAAGATTTCCGGGCCTCGGGTGTCAATCTCTATTTTCATAATATGGAAGTGGTAGCCTATCGCCAAGCGGGAACTGAGTTTATTTCACACCTGTCGATCATCGACGTGCTGATGTTCAACAGTCTGCCACAGGTTAAGGCGATGCTGCAACAATTCAAACTACTGGAACCGGCAGACATCATTCATACAGGAGAGCCTAAAACCGAATAAATCATGTTAATAGACCTTAATCCTACAACACCGGTGGATACCTTCCTCGAAGGTATTCGCGAGCGTGGCTGGATGCATTTCGGACAATGTCTGGAACCTGCTTTCCTGGAAGAGCTGAACGCCGGTATAGAGGCAGCTTACACAACCTGTCATCGTGTACAGGAGAAAAATGGGGTGAATGTAAATACGGACGGAACCGTTCACCACCTGCTGGGCCAGCAACCGGTATTCCTGGAATTTATTCAGCGGCTGGAGCTGCACGCCTATATCCGGGCCTTCTTTGACGCGCCCTATATCCTCAATTCCTTCGGCGGCGTGATCAACCTGCCACACAAAGCTTCTTATGTGTGCAATATTCACCGTGACATACGCACCTTCTACAACATTCCCATGATGATGAATATGTTGGTGATGCTCGATGATTTCACCCCGGAGAACGGGGCTACCTGGTTTCTGACAGGGTCGAATCAAAAAGACGAGCGCCCGACCGATGAACATTTTTACAGTCAGGCCGACCGCGCTGTGGGGAAGGCCGGCGATATCATCCTCTTCGATTCGCTCGTATGGCATGCTGCCGGTATAAATACCACCGACAAAGTTCGCCGGGCGCTGACACTCACCTTCTCGCGGCCATTCATGAAGCAACAACTCGACTATCCCCGGTTGATTGGCTATGACCGCAACAATGCCGGAGAGTTTTCAGAAGAGGTGCAACAGATCATTGGTTTCAATGCGAGGGTGCCTGTCAACCTGGATGAATGGTACCAGCCACCTGCTAAAAGATTTTACCGGCCCGGACAGGGTTAAACTAATCGACCATGCCATACAGACTCAGAGAAATTTGCCAGGATGATCTGCCTTTGATCAATCGCTGGCGCAACGATCCCGAGGTGATCGGGTTACTGGGCAATAATTTTCTCTACATCTCTCAGGATGTAGATACTGCCTGGTTTGAACAATACCTTCAAAACAGAGACAAGGCAAAACGCTTTGCCATTGTGGATAATATGCGCAATCGGGTGATAGGAACCACCCAGCTAACCGGTATACATGCCATCAATCAATCGGCGGAGTTCTCCATCGCTATTGGCGATAAAGATTACTGGAACAAAGGGGTGGGTTACATGGCCACCAGGATGGTGCTCGATCATGGGTTCAATGACCTGAACCTGCATCGTATCTGGCTGACCGTCCTGGTCCGGAATGTTCGTGCGGTTCGTTTGTACGATAAGATTGGTTTCAGGAATGAGGGCATTCAACGGCATTGTGTGTATAAGCAAGGTGCTTTTGAAGACCAGTTGATGATGGCGGTGCTGAAAGAGGAATACCTGCCTGTTTTATCAACCAGTGTGTCCAAAAAGGCGGTGCCGGCCTCCATTCGCCAACCGGTGAACGTGTGAACAGGTTAATCACCCCTAAACCTATACCATGTCCAGAGATCCAATCTTATCCGTGTGTACCATTACCTATAACCATGAGCGTTTCATAGCACAATGCCTCGATGGTCTATTGAACCAGCAGACTAATTTCCCTTTTGAGATCGTACTCGGGGAAGATTGCGGTGGAGACCGCACACGGGAGATCATCCGGTCGTATGCGGAGCGGTACCCCCATATCATCAAGCCCATTTATCACGAACGGAATGTAGGGGCTTCGCCCAACCTGTTTCAATATTGTCTCCCTGCAGCCAGGGGAAAGTATATAGCCATTTGCGATGGTGACGATTACTGGACCGACCCGCTCAAGCTGCAGCGTCAGGTGGATTTTCTCAATGATCATCCCGAATGTGTGATGAGTTTTCACCGGGTTAAGCAGGTCGACCAGGATGATCGGATCACTCAACAGCAGGAGCCGGCAGCGCAAGTGAAAATGTATGATTGGCAGGATATCCTGCACATCAGCATACCGACGTTGTCGGTCGTATTTAGAAATTGCATAGAATGCTACCCGGAAGAGTCATACCGGGCCAAAAGTGGTGATACATTCCTGTTTGGTATGCTATCGCAGTTTGGTGGAGCTGCTGACCAGGGGTTTGTAGGTGCGCACTACCGGGTACATGCAGGCGGCACGTATTCTGGCAAAAGCCAGGTTGAGCAATACCGGCAAACCATTCATACCCGAAAGCTCATGAAGCAATCTGCCTTTTTCAACCGGGCGCAACTGGAAGAATTGACCCGGGAGATCGACCGCAGGAAGAAACGATACATGAAACATTTTATCAAGAAAGGAGAATTCAGCAACTGTCTGAAGATATTGTTTACCTGAAACGCAAAGCCACATGATTACCATCATTACCCCCACCTTCAATCGTGAGGTGCTGGTACAAAGTACGATCCGCAGCATTCAGCAGCAAACCTACACCGATTGGGAACTGATCATCGTCGACGATGGATCAACCGACAATACCGAGCACGTATTGAAATCTTACCTGACCGATTCGCGGATAAGGTATATCAGGAAATCAAACTCCGGACAGGCAGACAGCCTGAATACGGGTGCGGCGCAAGCAAAAGGTGAGTTCATTACTTTCCTCGATAGCGATGATGAGGCGTACCCCAATTGGCTGCAAACTGTAGCTGCCGGAATAAAAGAAGATACAGGTATCCTCTGCGTGGGTGCCATCCGGAAATTCCCCGACGGATCGCGGGTGCAGGAGGGGATGAATGTGTTTCATTTCTTCGGACAGACCTTCTTCCTCAAGTTTACTTGCGGCTCGCTGTTCATCCGCCGCAGCCTATTTGAGGTAGTAAGGGGGTACGATGCCAGCCTGAAATCGAATATACAAACCGACCTGGGTTACCGCCTGTTGGTCCATTTGCGAGAATCGAAGATGAACGCCGTAGTGATCAACGAATACCTTGTACAGATCAATATTCACCAGGGCGAGCGTATCCGGACCAACTGGAAAAGAAGACGCGAAGGGGGAATACAATTTATCGAAAAACATTATGGTTTTATTTACGAGCACGACAAAAAGGAGATCGCCAATATTTATTCGGTGATTGCGCATTCCAGCTATAAACTGCGCCAACGGCAGGAATCGGTGAAATACCTGTTCAAAGCCATTCGGCACAATCCGGTACGTTGGATCAACTATATGCGTATGGTCAAGTATGCGCTGTTGTAGCAATCGTCCTTCTCATTTATAACGAAGCCTATATATGTCTCAACAAGTGTGCGCAGTCATCGTGACGTTCAACCGGGTCGATACCCTGAAGACGGCATTGGCCCATATTCTCGCGCAAACAGTACCACCCGCTGCCATCGTCATCGTCGACAACAACAGTACGGATGGTACCCGTGCCTACCTCTCTACGGTCGATGGCCGCCAGCAGATCCACTGTCTTTACCTCGATGCCAATGTGGGGAGTGCAGGTGCCATTGCAGAAGCCATGCGCTATGGTTTAAAGCAGGATCAATACGACTATTTCTGGATACTGGACGATGATACTTTTTATGAAAAAGACGCTTTGAAAGACTTGTTGCAACACAGTGAGGCGGGCAACTTTGATCTGCTCGGGTTACACGGTGCGCTCATCCGATTTGGTAAAAAGCGTCCCTTATTGCCCGACCGCCAATTGCAGGTAGCCGACTACGCGCTGATCGATGGCGCGTTGATCAGAACAGCAGCGATCAAAAAAGCCGGCGTGGTCGATGCAATTTTCTTTATGATGTGCGATGACCACGAGTATTGCATGCGGCTCCGTAAACATGGCTGTTCCATCGGTGTCCTGAAAAATGGCGCCGACAACAGGCTTTACCTGGGTGGACAGGGGAGTTTCACGAGGGCCACGCTCTGGAGAGGATACTATTCTTCCCGCAACCACCTGATCATTGTGAAGCGATATTTTTCTTTTACCGCGCTCATAGCATACCTGCTGATGCAGGCAAAGCTCATCACGGCAGCGGCTGTTTTTGCCCCCGATCGGTTTCAGCGTGTACGCTTGCGTTTATGTGGTATCTGGCATGGCCTGGTTGGCGTAGGCGGTAAAACACTCGACCCACAAACCCTGAAATTCATCCGATAATTGATTTACCCTTAAAGGCCGACCTTCTTACTCAACATTTACCAGACACTAAAAACGTTTACATTGAAAACTCAGCAATTCAACAAAGTGGTTGTAAATACCCTGCGGTTTACGTACAGGTTTGGCCTTATCAAAGCGCTCCTGCTTTTTGTGACCGTCTTTGCAGCAGCGGAAGAGTACAAAGTAAAATGGAAAGGACGCACTGTGCACATCCGCAAAGGCACTACCGATTTCTGTGTGTTCCGGCAGGTAATGGTCTTTGAACAGTACCGCATCAAGAAATTACCGAAAGAGGAGGTGAAGGTGATTGTTGATCTTGGGTCGAACATCGGTTTGTCGGTACTTTATTTTAAAGCCCAATATCCGGATGCGCAGGTGATTGCCGTGGAACCCGACAAAGAAAACTTTGAACTGATGATGAAGAATGTAGGCAGGTTACCCGGTGTACACTGTCTCAATAATGCCATCTGGAACAGTAGTAAACTGCTGGGGTTGTACGACAGCGGAGGAGGGGAATACAGTTACCTGGTGAAAGAGGAAAGCCAGCAGGAAAAAGCTGCGATACGTTCTATTACCATCAATGATATCATCGACCGGTACAAGCTGTCGGAGATCGACCTGCTTAAGATCGATATAGAAGGGTCGGAAAAAGAATTGTTTTCCGGAAATTACCAGTCCTGGCTACCTAAAGTGAATTGTATCGTGATTGAAGTGCACGACTGGTTCAGGCCGGGATGTGCGGCGGCTTTTTTCCGGGCCATCAGTGATCGGGAATATACTTTTTCCTTCCATGGAGAGAATATCACCATCGTATTTGATAAAACACCCGAGCCGGTCACTGCGACAGTGACCAATGTACCGGGTAACCAGGCTTATTACCACCAACGGGTGAAATGCTGACTATTACCACAACTGAAAAGAGAGAAGAGCCAAGCGTGGTACGGAATGGGACGTATCCGGTTGGCAAGGTCCTATTTGTCATCGATACACTGGAAGTAGGCGGTGCTGAACAGAGTCTGCTCGACCTTGTGACCCGGTTTAGTACCCTGGAGCCGGTCGTGTGCCATGTTTACGCCGGAGAAACACTGAAGCCGCAGTTTACAGCTAGTGGCATCCGGGTGCGGTCAATAGGTCTGCGACAAAAATATGGATGGGTAACGGCTTACCAGAAACTGAAGGCAGTTTTGCAGGAAGAAGCACCGGACCTGGTAGTGGCTTATCTTACCCGGTCTGAACTGTTGTCCCGGGTATTGTGCCGCCAACTGCATATTCCCGTGATGGGTACTTTCGTCAGTGACCTCTATGGTAAATCCTACAACCACTCGTTGTCTCGTAAGGCACAATGGGGGGTAGCTTTTTTCAAATGGCTTAACCGCATCACTGCGGGTTATTGTGCGGGGTTCATTGCCAACTCCGAATCGATCGCGCAGGCCAATGCCGCACAACTGGGCATTCCAGCTGCCAAGATACAGGTGATCAACCGGGGCCGGGACAGCCGTCGATTTGTGTTCAAGCCCCGCACCGTCCTGCCTGGAAAACCAATCCGTTTTCTGCATGTAGGCAGGCTGGTGCCGGTGAAGGGGCATCACGACCTGCTACATGCTTTTCATGCTTTTGTTCAGCAACACCCAGCTGCACAGTTGCACCTGGCAGGTGAAGGTCCGGAGCGATCTGGCCTCACACAATTGATGACACAACTCGGGCTATCGGGTAACGTACAACTGCTGGGTATCCGTACAGATATACCTATGCTGTTGCAACAATATGATTGTTTTGTATTTCCCTCACTCAGCGAAGGATTCAGCGGAGCAGTTGTAGAAGCGATGTTGTCGGGATTGCCTGTACTGGCCAGCGCTATACCTGCCAACAAGGAGGTGTTGCAGCACTTGCAGACAGGATATCTTTTTTCAAGTAATGAGGTGGCTTCCCTGACAGCCGCTTTGCACTGGTTCCAGGCACATCGAGCTGAAGCGCTGACAATGGCAGCAGCAGCCCATACGTACGCACTGGAACATTTCGAGCTCGATGATATTGCTGCCCGTATGGAAGCTTATTTACAGACGATAATTGCCCACCTGGCATGACTATACTTCACCTGGTACAGCGACCACAGATGCGGGGAGCTGAGATCTTTGCGGCGCAGCTGGCCAATCATACCCGGCGCCAGGGGCACCAGGTGATCCTGGTATCACTGTTCCCGGGAAATATACAGTTGCCGTTTGAAGGCACCACCATCGACCTGGGTGGCAAGCCCGGTCATCGTTTATGGAACTTCACGGCCTGGCGCCGCTTGGCGGCCATCATCCGGAAAGAAAAACCTGATGTGATCCAGGCCAATGCGGGCGATACCCTCAAATATGCCGTGTTTTCCAAACTGTTGTTTCGTTGGAAACAGCCGATCATATTTCGCAATGCGAGTACCATTAGCCTGTATATCAAGACCTGGCCTGCTAAAATGTGGAATGGCTTCCTGTTTCGGCATGCCGATAAGATCGTATCGGTGAGCAAGACCTCCGCAACGGATTTTGCCAACCTGTATCCCAACTGCCAACACAAGATCACGGTAGTACCCATTGGTATCGAGGAAACAATTGTAGAGCAGCAGGCGCTGGATACTTCCGGCAACAATGGACATCATTTTCCCTGTCTGGTACATGTGGGTGGCTTTACCTACGAAAAGAACCATATCCGGCTCATCACGATCTTCCAGGATCTGCTGCATCATTATCCGCAGGCACGTTTGTACCTGGTGGGGGATGGCCCCTTGCGAGGCGACATTGAGTTGATCGTACAACAGAAGGGGCTGGCCGGATCGATCAGGTTCCTGGGCGCCCGGAAAGAAGTCATGCCACTGATCGCCTCGGCCGATGTGTTGCTGCTGCCCAGTATTATCGAAGGGTTACCGGGTGTTATCCTCGAAGCATTCTATTGTAAGATTCCGGTTGTGGCCTATGATGTAGGTGGCGTAGGAGAGGTGTTGATCAACAACGATACCGGCCACCTGGTGCGGAAGGGCGATGAGAGTGGGTTTGTGGCGGCGATCCGTGATGCGATCGAGCACAAGGAAGAAGATCAATTCATGGTGCAGAATGCCTATCAGCTCGTGACATCGGGCTACCTCAATAAATGGATCGCCAAAAGATTTATCCAGGTGTATGAATCCGTGCTGAAACGCTGGAGTAATATATCATCTATTCAGAATACTGCTTAACCTTCTTTTCGATGGATACGACGCTGAGTGCTTTTGCCCGTAAACAGGTGGTGCCACAACAGGAGCCAGTCCAGGTATTGCATATCATCAAATCGCTGGGACGTGGAGGGGCAGAAGTCCTGTTGCCCGAATCGCTCAACCAGCATGATAAACAGCATTATCATTTTCACTATATCTATTTTCTACCCTGGAAGAACCAGGTTGTTCCTGAACTGCAAGCAGCTGGTGGAACGGTCGTCTGTATGTCGGCCAGCAACAATGCGCAGATTATGCTGCAGGTACGAAAGATCATGCAATACATCCGGCGGCACCGTATTCAGTTGATCCATTGCCACCTGCCCTGGGCGGGCATCGTTGGTCGCATCGCAGGCAGGCTTACAGGTGTCCCTGTCGTATACACGGAGCACAACAAATGGGAACGGTATCATCGCCTGACCTACCTGATGAACAAATGGAGTTTCTCCACCCAGCAACAGGTCATCGCCGTATCGGGCGAAGTGGCCAACTCGATCAGGAAGCATTACAAAAAAGATCATCCGCGTGTGCAGGTCGTGCAAAACGGCATCGATACGGATAAATATACCAGCCGCAAGGCAGGTTCGCGGGACATTCGGCGCGAGCTTGACATTGCCCCCAAAGCACCAGTAATTGGTATTGCCTGTGTATTCCGGGCACAAAAGCGCCTTACACACTGGCTGGAGATCGCCCACGCCTTGCACCTGCAACACCCGGATACACGCTTCATCATTGTGGGCGATGGCGTTCTGCACCATGAGGTGCACGAGAAAGCCAGGGACCTCAATATGGAGGCGTACCTGCATTTCGCCGGTTTGCAAACGGAAATGCGCCCCTGGTTGCATGCCATGGATATCTTCATGATGAGCTCCGAGTTTGAAGGATTACCCATAGCGTTGCTGGAAGCGATGAGTATGGGTTGTATGCCAGCCTGTACGGCTGCGGGTGGTATTCCTGAAGTGGTCGTGGACAATGAGAATGGTATCCTGGTTCCGGTGGAGCATCCGCTGCAATTGGCAGATCGTCTGGCAGCTTTTCTTCGCCAACCAGCGCAATTGGCTGCACGGCGGCAAGCTGCGCGCGATACGGTGGTCAATCATTTCAGCATGAAGAAAATGGTTGGCCAGCTGGAAAATATCTACGAACAGCTCCTTCCTAAAAACAACCGCTTGTGATGGGTGCACTCATTTTAATACTGGTGTTGTTCGGGGCCACCTTGCCCTTGTTGCAACTTTTGAAGGCACAGCATCGCTGGCTGAAGATAGGGTTGCTTAGAAACCTGTACTGGTACCACGTGTTGTTTGCAGGCATCTACTACGCCTATGTTCAATCCTCGGCTTCCGACTCAGTAGCCTACTTCAACCGTACCAGCGAGAATTATGAGGATTGGATGGATGCCTATGGTACAGGTACCCCGTTCATCGACTTTGTGGCTTATCCATTTGTCAACTACCTCGGGTTCTCTTACGAAATGATGATGGTGTTGTTCTCCTGGATGGGTTATTGGGGTTTTGTTTATTTCTACATTACTTTTCGCGAGAACCTGAAGCACAAACATACCTTTCAGGGAATCGACCTGGTTACGCTCTTCATCTTCCTGCCCAATATGCATTATTGGACGGCATCGCTGGGAAAAGGCTCTATCATCTTTATGGGACTGGCCATGGCAATCTATGGCATCAGCCGTTTGAACAGCCGCAAGATCGTGTTGCTGATTGGCTTGCTGATCGTGTATCATGTGCGTCCGCACGTATTCTTTATCATGGGGCTGGGTATTCTCGCGGGCCTCGTAACGGCAAGAGAGAAAGTCCCTCTGTTCCAGAAGCTGATCGTATTTGCTGGTGTTGGTGTGGCGGTCTACTTTCTCTATGATGATGTGATGGCGTTTGCCAGCATCGACAGCGAGAATTTCTTCGCCAGCTTTGATCAGCTGTCCAGTCACCGATCGGTGGAGCTGGCGAAAGCCGGATCGGGCATCGATATATCGGGATATCCACTGCCTTTAAAGCTATTCACGTTTTGGTTCCGTCCGCTTTTTGTGGATGCACCGGGACCGATTGGTATCATCGTTTCATTCGAGAACCTCTTTTATCTGTGGCTGGCAGCCAAATTGTTCAACGCCCAGTTCCTGAAATTCCTCGGTAAGAGCCCGGCGCTGGTCAAGACCTGTGGCGTTGCCTTTCTCGCCACCTCGGTGGCGTTGTCGGGCACTTTATCCAACCTGGGGATCATTATACGGCAAAAGAGTATGGTGATGTATTTCTTCCTGTTCGTCATCATCATGTTCATGGACTACCGGAAAGGATGGGTGATGCAGAAAAAGAAAAATGCTGCTGGCCCCGTTCCGCTTGACCCGCTGCCAGGTCAGGTATCATTCAACTAATTCAACATATGGAAGGCATATTTACCATTTCGCTCGACTATGAGTTGCATTGGGGTGTGTTTGACAAGCGTGACCGCAAGTCGCGTGAGCAATGCTACCGCAATACCCTGCAGCTGGTACCTCGCCTGCTTGAATTGTTTGCTCAATACAATGTACACGTTACCTGGGCTACCGTGGGCAGTATGTTTGCCAGCGATCAGGAGGAATGGTCAAAGCTTAAACCGGCTATCGAGCCACGGTACCACGAAGAAAAGTATTCGGCGTATCGATATGTAGGGGGGCACGCCATCTCCCGGGAGGATCATTGGGCGCATTTTGCACCCGCCTCTGTACAATCTATTATGCAGTACCCGGGACAGGAACTGGCGACCCACACCTTCAGTCATTATTATTGCCTCGAACGGCAGGATGAACCCCGTGCCTTTGAGGCCGACCTGCAGGCCGTGCAGCAAGCTGCGGCGCTTTTTGGCACCCGGCTGAGATCGCTGGTGTTTCCACGTAATCAGTTCAATCCGGATTACCTGAAAACTTGTTTTGAGCAAGGCATTACCACGATCCGTTCCAACCCTTCTAACTGGTTTTGGCGTCCGGTGTCCAATACAGGATCGAGTCTGCTCAGAAAGCTGGTGCGTACCGCCGACGCTTATGTACAGGTAGGCAACCACCGAACCTCCTATCCCTTGAGTAGTATCCACGTTTTACCAGGCGAACCGCTGCAATTGCCGGCCAGTCGTTTTTTGCGACCCTGGCGAGCGGAGTACCGGTTTGCCAACAAGTGGCGTATCCGGCGACTTTGCCAGGAAATGCGACTGGCTGCGAAACAGGGAGAGTGTTACCACCTCTGGTGGCATCCTGAAAATTTTGGTGATCATCCCGCAGAGAATATGGAAGGGCTGCAGGTATTGTTACAGCAATATGCAGCCTGCCAATCAAAATATGGCATGAAGAGTTGGAATATGGGTGAATATGCCGATCATTTATTACCAGCCAGACCCCACAATCTTAGTTATGGCCATACAGATACGGCCCGCCACTGCTGATGACAGGCCCGCCATCATCGAGCTACTTCGTCAATCGCTGGGAGAATCATCGATCCCTAAATCGGAGGCTTTGTGGATATGGAAACATGAGCACAACCCGTTTGGCCCTTCTTATGTGTTGGTGGCTGAAGAAGCGGGGCAACTGGTCGGTGTGCGTGCGTTCATGCAATGGCAGTGGATACGTAACGATAAAATTTACCGGTCAGTACGAGCGGTGGATACCGCTACTCATCCCGATCATCAGGGTAAAGGCATCTTCAAGAAGCTGACGATGCAGCAGCTGGAGGGGTGTCGGTTGGATGGTGTGTTGTTTGTATTCAATACGCCGAATGGGCAAAGTAAACCCGGCTACCTTAAAATGGGCTGGGTAGAGCAGGGGAGGATGCCTCTCAAGTTTAAAGTGCGGAATCCTTTTCAGATCATCCAGGCCCGTTACTTCGATCGCAATAAATATACGGGGCTCAAGGACGATCCCACCCCTTTTCAAAAATGGACGCAGGGTGTTTTAACGAGTCTGGACAGGTATGTACAGCACTCCGACCAATTATCTACGCTTTTCACGCCGCAGTACATTTCCTGGCGTTATGCGAGTAATCCGCTATTTCATTACAACTATTTCACCGACCAGGAAAACTTCCTGTTGATCAGTCGCATCAAGTTACAGTCGTTTACCAAAGAGTTGAGGTTGGTTGATTTTATCAGGCTTAATCCCAAGGCCGATGCAGGTTACCTGAATAATGCAATGAAAACACAGGTGGAGGCATTTTGTGAACAACACCGGATCGATTTTATTTCCCTCTCCGGACAGCAGTTCGAGGCCAACAAAGCCTGCTTCCGTTGGATGGGACGATTGCCTGTACGATCGCTGGGACCGATCATTACGCTGCGTGATCTGAATATGAAAGACAATTTTCAGTACCTGTTGAACAAAAAGAACTGGCGTTACTCGACGGGCGATCTTGAGTTATTCTAACTAAATGGCTTTATCAACGTATACCGCGGATACTCATTCCCCCTGGAATAGTGACAGGAATGCCCAAGTGGGGAATGAGTGCCGCACCAATGATGCGGGTGCTGCACCTGACAAGCCTGCTAAAACCAAGTTGGTTCGGATCACGACGGTGCCGATCTCGCTGAAGGTGTTGCTGCGCCGGCAATTACAGTATATGTCGGGCCATTTCGATGTACTGGCTGTATCCACACCCGGCGAAGTGCTCGCCGAAGTGAGTAGTGTAGAACGGGTGCGTACGGCGGGCGTAGCGATGACCAGGGCCATTACGCCTGTGCAGGATTTAAAGGCCCTATGGCGGTTGTATTGTTTATTCAGGAAGGAGCGACCTGCCATAGTGCACACACACACGCCCAAAGCCGGGTTACTCGGCATGATGGCTGCGCGCCTCGCTGCAGTACCCATCCGGATGCATACGGTGGCGGGCTTACCCCTGATGGAACAAAAGGGCATGAAAAGGAAAGTACTGGAGCTGGTAGAACGGCTGACCTATGGTTGTGCTACCAGGGTGTATCCCAATTCGACCAATCTCGCCCGGTTTATACTTAACAACAGGTTCTGTACTGTCGGCAAGGTGCGGGTATTGGGAAATGGTAGCAGCAACGGAATTGATACGGAGTATTTCCAATGCGATGAAGCTATGCAATCTGCTGCCGGTAGCCTGAGAGATAAGATGGGTTTCGGGCAGCATGATTTCGTATATGTGTTTATTGGCCGCCTGGTTAAAGATAAGGGTATCGAAGAGCTGGTAGCAGCCTTCAGCACCTTACAACAGCGATATGGTCATTTGAAGCTGTTGCTGGTGGGGCCATATGAGGAAGAACTGGATCCGCTCAGTGAAGAAACAAAGGCATCTATTCAACAAAATCCTGCTATTGTACAGGTGGGCTTTCAGCAGGACATCAGGCTTTGGTTGCTCGCCGCGCAGGTATTGGTATTCCCTTCCTACCGGGAGGGGTTTCCCAATGTTCCCATGCAAGCGGGCTGCATGCACCTGCCATCCATCGTTACGGATATCAATGGCTGCAACGAGATCATCCAGGACCGGGAAAATGGTCTGGTGATACCTGCGAAAGATAGACTTGCTCTGCAACAGGCGATGGAATTGGTGATGACAGACGGGCGGTTGTTGTGTCATATGCAAAGCCGTGCAAGGTCCATGATCACCGCCCGTTACGACCAGCAACTATTCTGGGACCTCCTATTGAGAGAATACAAAGATCAATTGAAACAACATGGCATGGTATCGTAATTATGGGAAACGAATGATCGATCTCGCGGTAAGCCTGGTTGCTCTCCTGTTACTGCTTCCGGTGATCGTATTGGTGGGCCTGGTGTTGTGGTTTGCCAACAAAGGCAATCCTTTCTTCTTTCAGTGGAGGCCCGGGCGAAACGGAAAAGTATTCCGCCTGGTGAAGTTCAGAACGATGAATAACCGCCGGGATGAAAAGGGAGCATTGCTGGCCGATGGCGTACGACTTACGCCTATCGGCAGATTCGTGCGTAAGACTTCACTCGATGAATTGCCCCAGCTCATCAATGTGATCAAAGGTGATATGAGCCTGGTTGGTCCAAGGCCCTTGCTCGTAGAATACCTGCCGCTGTACAATAGTACCCAGGCCAGGCGTCATGAAGTACGTCCCGGCATTACCGGATGGGCCCAGGTCAATGGTCGCAATGCCATCAGCTGGGAACAGAAATTTGATTATGATGTGTATTATGTAGATCACCTGCATTGGCGCTTCGATGTCCGGGTGATTTTGCTCACCATACAAAAGGTATTTAAAACAGAAGGCATCAGTCAACAGGGACACGCCACCATGCCTGCATTTAAAGGCGCCCAACAAGTATGAACATTCTCATTACCTCGGCCGGACAAAGAGTATCCCTGGTCAAAGCTTTCAAAAAGGAACTGTCTGCTACCTATCCCGGAAGCAAAGTGTACACGACCGATATGTGCCCGGAACTGAGTGCAGCCTGTCATGTATCTGACCGGTATTTCAGGGTGCAGCGGGTCACCGATCCGGGCTATATCGACGAATTAATGGCCCTTTGTCTCCGTGAGAAAATACGGATGATCGTGCCAACCATCGATACGGAGCTGGTCGTGCTGGCACAACATCGTGATCTGTTTGAGCAGGAAGGTATTCACCTGATCGTATCTTCCTCCGATTTGATCGACAAATGCCGGGACAAACGCAAGATCAATACTTTCTTCGAACAGCACGGCATTGCCGTGCCTGCCATGATCGATCGGCATCAACCCACCTTCCCCCTGTTCATCAAGCCGTACAACGGTAGTTTAAGCGTCGACACCTATGTGGTCCATTCCGAAACAGAACTACGTCCGGAGCAAGTGGGCAATGAGCGCCTGTTGTTTATGGAGTACCTCAATAAGCAGGACCACGACGAGTATACGGTCGATATGTATTATGACAGGAATGGCGACGTAAAATGTATTGTACCACGCAAAAGAATTCTCATCCGGGCAGGAGAGATCAATAAAGGGATCACCAGTAAAAATGGGTTATTGAAATACCTACGCGAAAAACTGGCGCACATCGAAGGGGCACGTGGTTGCCTTACCGCGCAGTTCTTTCTCCACAAAGAATCCGGCCGTATTACCGCGATCGAGATCAACGGTCGGTTCGGTGGTGGCTACCCGCTCAGTTACCACGCGGGTGCCAACTATCCTCGGTGGCTTATTGAAGAATATTTCAATGGTAACACGATCACCTATCGAGAAGACTGGGAAGACCAATTGCTGATGTTGCGTTACGACGACGAAGTACTGGTGCATGCACATAAAAACTGACCATCGTAGCTTTTTTGTGTTTGATCTCGATGATACGCTTTATCGGGAGATCGACTTCCTGCATTCTGGCTACCGCACTATTGCACGCGTGCTGGAAGAAAAAACGGGTACCAATCATTATGCTGATATGGTTACCTTATACCAGGGCGGTGGCAATGTGTTTGAATGGATCATCAGCAACTTCCGCCAACAGTGGCCAGACCTGGCGATGCCCGTATTGCTGACCCTGTACCGGGAGCATATGCCGTCGATATCGCTGTACAAAGAAGCCGCTGGCTTATTACAACAACTAAAGCAACGCAATATTCCTGCCGGTCTGATTACCGACGGAAGGAGTATTACACAACGAAATAAACTGAAAGCATTGGGACTTGCCGACTATTTCTCTGATACCATCATATCGGAAGAGTTTGGTTCAGAAAAACCGGATGAAAGGAACTACCGGTATTTTGAAAATAAGTATCCCGGATTCGATTTCAGCTATTTTGGTGACAATACAACGAAGGATTTTATTGCTCCGGCCAACCTGGGCTGGTTTACCTGCTGCCTGAAAGATGATGGCTATCATATCCATCCGCAGGCGTTTGATCATGCTGCCTTTCCCGCAGCGGTGATCCAATCATTTGAAGAAATACAACTTACATGAATCCAAAGATCTGGCTGTCGTCACCCCATATGGGTGATCATGAACTGGCGTATGTACAGGAAGCATTTGCTACCAACTGGATTGCTCCGCTGGGGCCGCATGTCAATGGGTTTGAGCAGGACCTCCAGACCTTTTTGGGTGAAGGAGTGGAGGTGGCGGCATTAAGTTCCGGCACAGCTGCCCTGCACCTCGCGCTTGTGATACTGGGCGTGCGGGCGGGTGATGAAGTGATTTGCCAATCGATGACGTTTGCCGCCTCGGCCAACCCTATTGTCTACCAGGGGGCCGCGCCCATTTTTGTCGACAGTGAATCGGATACCTGGAATATGTGTCCACAATTTCTTGAATTGGCCATCACTGACCGCATCCGTTTGGGCAAGAAGCCGAAAGCGATCATTGTTGTTCATCTCTATGGCATGCCTGCCCAGATTGAAGAGATCATGTATGTTTCCCGTAAATACGATATACCTGTAATTGAAGATGCGGCGGAAGCATTGGGCTCTACCTATGGTGGCAGGCAGGTGGGGACCTTCGGCGATATCGCCATTTTTTCTTTTAATGGTAATAAGATCATCACCACTTCCGGTGGTGGTGCGTTGGTGTCTGCCAATATTGACTATGTAGCCAAAGCCCGTTTCCTGGCTACGCAGGCCCTGGATCCCGCCCCGCATTATCAACACTCGCACATCGGCTACAATTACCGGATGAGCAACGTGTGTGCTGGTATTGGCCGGGGCCAAATGGAGGTACTGCCACAACGGGTGTTACAGCGTCGCCACAATTTCAATTATTACCTGCAGGCATTTCAGGATGTCCCGGAAATTCGCTTTGGCATCGAGCCTTCTCCCCATTATTACTCCAACCATTGGTTAACAGTGATGCAGGTGGAAGGCGATCGTTTTACCCGGGAAGCATTGCGCCTTTCGCTGACTGCCGATAACATCGACTGCCGACCGTTGTGGAAACCTATGCACCTGCAACCGGTTTTTGAAGGTGCCCCCTATTATGGCTATGATACCTGCGAAACTTTGTTCAATACCGGACTTTGCCTGCCTTCGGGTTCCAATCTGACCGATGAAGACCTACTTCGTGTTGTATCTATTATTCGAGCACTCTATTATCCTGCCGAGCTGATCCATTTAACTAAAAGTATCTAACGATTATGAAGAAGTTGTTGTTTATTGCCAGATCAGTGCCCAGATGGGTTGTATTGCTGGTTGACCTTGCGATCAATGGTGCCTCTTTTTCCCTGTCGTATTTCATTGTGAAGCAGTTTGAGTTTCACGAGATCCTCCGAGGGCATTTCTTTATTTACACCGGTGTATACGTGGTGATGGCGCTACTGATCTTTTACCTGATGCGCATTCATACCGGTATTATCCGCTACTCCAATATTCACGACATGATGCGGATCTTCCTGGCTGTGGCGTTGGTGAGTATCCTATACCCCATCGCGGTCGAATTCTTCGTTTCTCGTCGATACCATATCCGATCGCTGAACATGCCGGGTGTGCTGATCGTTAACTTTTTTATTGCCTCTTCGCAATTGGTGCTGATGCGAACCGTTGTGCGGGGCTTCTATTACTATATAAAGCGGACTGCTACCGGTAGCAAGGAAAATGTGTTGGTATACGGAGCCGATACAGAAGCGATCCTTATCAAGCAGGCGATCGAATCCAGTTCCACCAACCAGTTTGTTATTGCCGGCTTTATAGAAACCGATGCCAGCAAGATCAATGCATATATTCAGCAGGTGAAGATTTTTCATATTCGTGCCCTGGGTACGCTCAAAGCCAAAAAGAATATCGACAAACTCATTTTGATGAATAGCCAGCTGACTGGTCCCGAAAAAAGATCGGTGATCGAGAAGTGTTTGCAGGTGGGTATTAAGGTGCTTACCGTACCGCCTTCTGATCAGTGGGTATATGGTAAGTTAAGTATCCGGCAGATCCAGGAACTGCGTATCGAAGACCTGCTGCAGCGGGAGCCGATCGTCATCAATGACCAGAACATCAGCAGTGAACTGTCGGGCCAGAAAATCCTCATCACCGGAGCGGCTGGCTCAATTGGTGCGGAAATTGTGCGCCAGGTATTGTCCTTTAATCCGGCCACGGTGATCCTGGTAGATCAGGCCGAGTCTGATCTGCACGAAATGCAATTGGAAGTGGAGGAGAAATACCCGGAGGTAGACTTTCATATTTTTATCGCCAGCATTCGAGATCGTAACCGGATGGAGATACCATTCCGCGAGTTTCGTCCAGATATCGTATTCCATGCCGCAGCCTATAAGCATGTTCCGATGATGGAAAAGCATCCGGCTGAAGCGATCCTGACAAACGTAATGGGGACCAAGATCGTTGCCGACCTGGCCGTATTCTTCGATGTGCACAAGTTCGTGATGATCTCAACAGACAAGGCCGTGAATCCATCGAATGTGATGGGTACCTCTAAACGCATTGCGGAAATGTATGTGCAGTCGCTCAGCAATATCGTGCAGAACAAGTCGGTGGAAACCATCACCAATATTTACAACAGCTGGAGCAGGCAGTTCATCTTCAATGCCATGCACTCCAAAACAAAATTCATCACCACCCGCTTTGGCAATGTGCTGGGTTCCAACGGATCGGTGATACCAAGGTTTCGTGCCCAGATCGAAGCCGGTGGCCCTGTCACCGTAACGCATCCGATGATCACACGGTTCTTCATGACCATTCCCGAAGCCGTACAACTGGTGTTGGAAGCGGCTACTATGGGCAAAGGGTCGGAGATCTTTGTATTCGATATGGGCAGGCCGGTCAAGATCATCGACCTGGCCAAAAAGATGATCCGCCTCGCCGGACTGGTGCCTGAAGAGGATATCAAGATCAGCTACACCGGGCTGCGACCTGGAGAAAAGTTGTATGAAGAGTTGCTCAATAGCCACGAGAAAACGCTTCCTACACATCATGATAAGATCAAAATTGCCCGCGTAGTGCCTTGCTGCGATGAGGTGGTTATGGAGATCAATGAGCTCATCGGCATCAGTCGTCATGGTGACGATTATGCCTTGGTTAAAAAGATGAAGGAATTGGTACCCGAATTCAAAAGCAACAACTCCGAATACGAAGAACTGGACCATGCAGAGCTTGGGCCTGCCCTTTTGCAGCCAGAAGCGGCTTATTAGTACCAGCGTTGTCCCGGTCGTCATTCTTATTTGAAGCCGTAATGTAATACCCTTTTCATGAAAGCAAGCCTGCTATTAGGTGTCCTGATCATGTGTTGCACAGGAGCCTGTATGGGGCAGCAGGAGATCAATAATTGGTTCTTTGGCTATAATGGCGGACTGAATTTCAGCGGCGGCATGCCGGTGGTGACACCCGGCAGTCTGCGGGGCTGGGAAGGCTGTTCTTCGATCAGTGACCGGAATGGCAACCTGCTCTTTTATACAGATGGTATCACCGTCTGGAACAGGAATCATCAGGTGATGGCCAATGGCGTCAACCTGAATGGCGATACGTTGTGTACACAGTCGGCGCTCATTACAATCCATCCTGGTAATCCCTCGTTGTATTACGTGTTTACGGTGGCGAAGGAAGCCGAACCCGAGGGGCTGCAATACTCGGTGGTCGATATGACACTGAACGGCGGATTGGGAGATGTGGTGGCTGGACAGAAGAATATCCCTTTGGTGACGCCGGTTTGTGAAAAGGTAACCGCCGTTCGTCATGCCAATGCCAACGACATTTGGGTGATCACCCACCAATTTGGTAACAATTCCTTTTACATATATAAGATCGATTGTGCCGGTTTGAATGCGACGCCTATCGTTACAGTAGCCGGAAATATAGCCGATAAGATTACGAATACCATTGGGTATCTAAAAGCGTCGCCAGATGGAACCACACTGGCGATGGCTGGCTTTACGTCGGAAGTGGAACTCTTCGATTTTGACGCCAATACCGGTGGCATCAGCAACCCACGCGCGATCACTGGCAATCCCAATAAGATCACCGGTCCCTATGGCGTCGAATTTTCTCCGGATTCGAAATTGCTGTACGTATCCGAGTCGTACAATAATAATGGTTCTGGCGACTTCTACATTTTTCAGTACAAAGTCGATACATCGCATATTGTCGATTCCCGCATTGCCATCGATTCTGGTTATGGCAATGCAGCCGGAGCGCTGCAACTGGCGCGTGATGGTCGTGTCTATATCGCGTATGATCAGCAGCAATTCCTCGGGGCTATCACGCAGCCCAACCTGCGTAGCTACGCATGCGCCCATGTACGCGAATTTATTCACTTCCCCGCTGGTATCACCAGCGGCGTGGGGTTACCAGCTGCCGTGGCGGGCCTTCAACGAACTTTACTACCTGCTGATTCTACGGTATGTTCAGGAGAAAAGATTGTGGCCAGGATCAGCTTGCCCGCTACCTCTTTTCTATGGCAGGATGGCACTACACTGGATTCTATGGTGATGAACGCTCCCGGTTTGTATTGGGTCGAGATCACCCACAACAATTGTAAATACCGCGATTCCATCACCGTTACCTGGCGACCCAGACCCATCGTGAACCTGGGTAAAGACACTTCACTCTGTACGGATAAGTTCCCGTTTATCGTTCAGTCGCTGACACCTGGCGCTACCTATCAGTGGCAGGATGCGTCGACTGGAAGTGCTTTTACCATTACCGGTCAGGGACTCTACTGGCTCGAAGCCAACCTGAATGCTTGCACGGCACGCGATTCACTGAACGTGACTTCCAGGACCGTGACAACCTTTACCCTTGGCCGGGATACCGCTATTTGTGAAAATGCACAAGTACTCCTGCAGGCAGGGCAGTCATTTACGTCTTACCACTGGAGCACTGGTAACCAAACCAACCAGATCATGGTGCAGGATAGTGGTCTTTACTGGCTCGAAGCCGTCAACCAGGTGGGGTGCTCCTGGCGCGACAGTCTGCAAGTAGCGCTGAAGGCATTACCAGTATTCTCGTTTGGCAAAGATTCTATTTTGTGCGAAGGGAACAATTGGTTGCTTGATCTCGCTGGAGTGGGGGATAGCTACCGGTGGCAGGACGGCTCCACGCAATCTCGCTACCAGGTAAGAAGAAGTGGCTTGTACTACGCGGAAGTAAAACGGCAGGGTTGTGCCTGGTCTGATACAGTTTATGCATCCTATCGGCTCAATCCGGTATTGAGGCTTGGGGAAGATCAGGAGATCTGTCCGGGGCAGCAAATATTGTTGGAACCCAAATCGGAGTTGCCTTTCATTTGGCAGAATGGTAGTACGCAATCCAGTTTTACGGTTACGGAACCGGGTACTTACTCGATTGCTGTTACTACCGAATGTGGCACCTTTTCCGATGAACTGGTCGTTCGCCGGGGAATCTGCCGGATTGCAATACCTAACGCCTTTACACCGGGAAAATCACAGAACAATAGCTTCAAAGTATTGAATGCGGCCGGACTCAGGAATTTCTCCCTGCGGATTTTCAACCGCTGGGGTAGTCAGGTATTCCAGACAACAGATCCCACCTTTGGCTGGAATGGATGCGTGTCGGGAGCCCCGCAACCAGCCGGTACCTATGTGTATATGGTCAATTACCTCGACGATGATGCTGGCAAGCCCGTCTTTCAGAAAGGTGTATTAACACTTATTCGATGACCCATTATTCAACCTATCCATATGCAGTTTAACAGGAGGCATTTTATCCGTAATACTATACTGACCGCGGTATGCCTTTTTACTTTGCCACAATTAGGGGCACGTAAGCGGGATCGGCGATCGGGCGCCGTTGGTTGCTCACCTTCAGGACAGCCTGATGAAGAAGAGCTGTCTTCATTGCGGGGTGTAACGGGTACGATCCAAAGCAAGCAACCAGGTAAATGGTCGGACCCTGCCACCTGGGGTGGTAAGTTGCCCGGCGAAACTGATACTCCCTTGATCGACAAAGGACACACAATAGTATACGACCTGGCGAAAACCTTGGTGGCAGGGGTTACCGTCAGTGAAGGGGCTGAGCTATTATTTGATAGTAGCAAGACCTTGTTACTGGAAACGACTGCCAATGTGGTGGTGGAAGGAATGCTTCGTATGCATCCTGCTACGGCGTCCATCCATCATACCCTGCGCTTTATCGGTATCGATGAAGCCACGATGGTAGGAGGCGGTATGAACGTCAACCCCAATGATACAGGTTTGTGGGTGATGGGGGCTGGCCAGCTCGACCTGTTGGGAACAGCCAAAACCTCCTGGACCAGGGCCACGGGGAGTGTGGCAGCTGGTGCCAGTTCGATCGTGGTGGATAAGGCGCAGGCCTGGTTGCCGGGTGACCTGATTTGTATCGCCCCCACGGAGCCTCCTATGGTGGGGAAGACCTATCTTACCGGATTTGAGGAAATGACCATCCGCAGTGTTAGTGGTGCTACCGTTAATTTTACAGGTTCTACTATCCGCCCGCATCCGATGGTCAATAAACAATGGACGGCGGAAGTCATGAACCTTACCCGTAATGTGCACATCGAGGGAACCGAAAAGGGGCGTGCCCATCTGTTCATCCGGTCTACCAAACCACAACATATCCAGTATGTCACGTTGCAACACCTGGGGCCTCGCAAGGATCGCAAGGGGACGGCTGCGGCTGAGTTGATTGCCGGCCGCTATGGTATGCACTTCCATTATTCGATGGACGGTAGTCGTGGATCCAAAATAAAAGGTAACCTGATCATGGACTGTGGTAATCATAGTTATGTGCCACATGTTTCACATGGTATCGAGTTTACCGATAACATCGCCTACCGGGTGCTGGAAACTGCCTTCTGGTGGGATCCCGGTGACCCTACGCATGACGTCATCTATGATAATAATATAGTAGCCAATTGCCAGTTTGTGCCCGGAGCGCTCAACATGAATGGCGAAGATTCACCGAGTTTTTCCTCCAGCGGATTTGCCTTAAACACAGGCGATAGCAATATCTGCCGCAATTGTGTGGTGGTCGGCGGATCACATGGTGATTTTGCCGATGGCGGCGCGTTCAATTGGGAGGCAGTGCTTAACGAAGGGATCTGGGAATTCCATGATTGCCTGGCGCACAACAACGACAGCGGGTTGCGTGTTTGGCAAAACTCTACCCGCAATCATATCATACGTGATTTTACTGCTTATTATAATGGTATGGGCATCTTTCATGGAGCTTATGCCAATAGCTATACCTATACGGGCGGTCACCTTTACGGCAACACCATGACTATCAAAGCGGCGTCATCCAATTCGAATCGGGTGCGGGTTGAGCATTATATGATCGATGGGGCTGGTATTATCAATAATGGCGTGGAGGTCATCCATAGTCCGTTAAAAGGGGCTTTTCCGGTGTTTTTGCGCGATGTCACCATTCGCAATTGCAAAGAGGCTGCGCTGGTAGACTCGGCCGCTCCGGAAGTTCATTCGACCGACCTGGTACACTGTACGATTGATGGACCAATTGTACTGCATCCCGAAGCTGTTGCGGGCGAAACCATTCGGGTGCAACCGTTAAACGGTCAGCCCTACCAGATCTCAAAGACGGGTAAAGGGAATATCGGAGCTTTTGCAGCGGTCGTTTGGGGTAACGGCCAGGGATTGAAAGGGGAGTACTTTAATAACAATGATCTCACTACGCCGGCGATGACCCGTATCGACTCCAACGTGAGCTTCTCGGAATGGAGTGCAGGGGTACATTATAAGATCACCGGATTTGCCTATTCCATCAGGTGGACAGGGCAAATTCAGGCGCAGTTTAGTGAGGAGTATGTATTTCACCTGGCATCGGGTGGTGGGCACCGGCTTTGGATAGATGAGAAGCTGATCATCGATAGTTGGGTGGAGCACTATCCGGATGTTTACAGGTCCTCACCGATCACCCTAAAGGCAGGCAAGCGCTATGATCTGCGGTTGGAGTATTTCAATACGGATGCCGGTACAGGAATGGGTTTGATGTGGAGCAGTGCCAGTCAGCCGATCGAATATGTTCCCCAAACACAGCTGTATGCCGAGAAGGCACCACCGCCACCACCGCCTCCACCACCCTTGCAGGAGCCCGTGGTTATTGGTCAGCTCATACGTGATCATATTGAAGTGAGAAGCCCGGATAATTCATTGTATATATTGTATGATGCATTGGGCCGCTTGCTAAAACGCGGTAGCCTTACACCTGGTACCAATTATATTTACGTACGACAGTACAGTGCCGGTGCGCTCTTTCTTAAACTACAACACATCAAAAAAGCCTATAAGCTGATGAAGATATGATCGTCGTATACATAGGATAGATGAATAGCTGCATTGTCTTTGAATGGCACGGCCCTGTTGGGTTTCGTGCCATTCTTGTTTTAGCACCCGCTGCATACGCTTTAAAACGTTTACAGGAATGTAAGCCCTGATTTTAAAATATGTCAATTATAACTCATTCTCTGCGATCCTATTGAAGCCTTGAACAAACGTAGGATTGACTTTCGTCAAGTTGGTTTTGTTTAATAAGGCTTATAAACTTTATCCTTTACAGATAGTGATTGTTCTGTAAATCAGCATTTCAGGCACCATAGTTGTTCAAACATCGCAACTGATTTCTTAAGAGAAACCACAAAAAATACCTTTATGAAAAACACCAGAAGGCGCTTTCTGCAAAGCGTGTCTCTGACTGCTACCGGCATGGTGCTCATCCCGCCACCTGTTGGAGCCAATAAAAAACTTGGCCGTCGAACGTCTAACATTTCCTGTGCTCCCGAATCTACCTATGCATTGCCTGGCACCATCGTCAGTGTAAAATCCGGTAAGTGGTCTGATGCTGCTACCTGGGGTGGTAAGTTGCCTGCTGCCAGCGACACGCCGCTGATCAACGCCGGACACACCGTTACATTCGATATGGCACTAACCACTGTCGCCGGGGTCAATGTCAGCAGCGGCGGTATACTCGCCTTCGATGCAAATACATCCACTACTTTACAAACAACCGCCAACGTCGTGATCGAAGGTCGTCTTCAAATGAGGCCTGCGTCCGTTAGTGTAATACAAACACTGAAGTTTACAGCGGTTGATGAAACTAAATTTGTAGGTGGGGGCATGGTGGTGCTGGCAACAGATACTGGCCTTTGGGTGATGGGCGGTGGTGTATTGGATCTTGTAGGAACCTCCAAAACATCCTGGACGAGAGCTTCGGGTAGCATTGCTGCTGGAGCTACCAGCGTGTCTGTGGAAAGTGCTGCGGGTTGGCAGGTGGGTGATGAGATCAGTATCACACCTACAGAAGCGCCTACGGTTGGAGCCGCTTTCTCCAGTGGTTTTGAGGAGCGCACCATCAAAGCCGTGTCGGGTAATACGATAACACTCAGTGGTGGGTCTACACGCCCACACCCCATGGTAAATAACCAATGGACGGCGGAAGTGGTGAACCTTACCCGTAATGTACGCATTGAAGGAACGCCCACCGGTAAGGGACATATCTTCATCAAGTCAACCCAACAACAGACCATTAAATATGTAGCTATACGGAATTTCGGCGCCCGTAAAGACCGTGGCGGATCTTCGGCTACCGAACTGGTAGCCGGCCGCTATGGCATGCATTTTCACCATTGTATGGATGGCAGCCGGGGTTCACTGGTAGAAGGTTGTGTAATTCGTGATGGTGGCAACCACAGCTATGTGCCACACGTGTCGCATGGCATCAAGTTCATTGATAATGTTGCGTACAATGTGATGGAGACCGCTTTCTGGTGGGACCCGGGTGATTCTACACACGATGTGATCTACGATCATAATATCGTTGCACTGGTAAGATGGGTTCCCGGTTCGTTGAATATGTTTGCGGAAGACGCGCCTACGTTTTCTTCCTCAGGCTTCGGCTTAAACACCGGAGATGGCAACATCGCCAAGAACAATGTGGTAGTGGCCGGTGGCCAGGGCGACCATGCCGATGGTGGCGCCTACAACTGGGAGGCGGTGATCAATGAAGGCGTTTGGATCTTTACCGGCAATATGGCCCACAACTCCGACTGCGGATTACGTGTTTGGCAAAACTCTACCCGTAACCACGTGGTGGAAGATTTCATCGCTTATCACAATGCCTGGGGCATGTTTCATGGAGCCTATGCGAATAGTTACACCTATACCGGCGGTTACTTTTATGGTAACGGCATTGAAGTAAAAGCTGCTTCTGTCAATTCGAATCGGGTAAGACTGGAGAACATCACCATCGATGGTGCCGGCATTACCGATTACGGTGTGCAGGTAATCCATAGTCCGCTGCCGGGAGAAAGACCCGTGTTTCTCCGCAACATGACGATCCGCAATTGTAAGATCGCGGCTATTTTCGATTCGGCCGAACCTGAAGTGCATTCTACCGACGTCATACAATCTACCATTACCGGAGCGATCACGGTGGCAAAAACGGCTGCTGCCGGTGAAACGATCCGTGTGCAGCCAAAGTCGGGTCAGCCCTACCAGGTTACACAAAACGGCACCAGCAATATTGCTGCCTTTGCTCCCTCTGTATGGGGCGTAGGCAAAGGTTTGAAGGGGGAGTATTTCAACAGCATCAACTTCACTAATCCTGCCATGACGCGGATCGACTCCAATGTGAGCTTTACGGAGTGGAGTGCCGGTGTACACTATGCCATTACCAGCAATGTCTATTCTGTTCGCTGGACCGGCAAGATCATGCCCCAGTATTCAGAATCCTATACCTTTTACCTCGGTTCCGGTGGCGGTCATCGCCTCTGGATCGATAATAAATTAATCGTCGACAGTTGGCTAGAACACTACCCTGATACATTCAAATCGTCCTCCATAACGCTTGTGGCCGGACAGCTCTATGATATCAAATTGGAATATTTCAACCAGGATGCCGGTACAGGTATGGGTTTGTTGTGGACGAGCCCCAGCCTGCCCCTGGAGTATGTACCACAAAGCCAATTGTACACCGATGCGGTAGTGATACCACCGAATCAGGGACCTGTAGCCAATGCAGGTACAGATATTGTGTTGACTTTACCAACCAATAATACCACCTTGAACGGGTCTGCTTCTTACGATCCGGATGGTACAATTGCAGCTTATCAGTGGACTAAATTGAGCGGTCCTACCCAATTTACCCTGGTAAATGCTACTTCCGCGAATAGTGCTCTGAACGGCCTCGTAGAGGGTACCTATGTATTCAGGTTGCGGGTAACCGACAACAAGGGGGCTACGAATGAAGACGATGTAACCGTTACAGTAAAAGCAGCAGCTGCCAACCAGGCACCTGTAGCCAATGCCGGCACGGATATCACGCTCACCTTGCCAACCAATAGCACCACGCTGAATGGTTCAGCTTCGAAAGATGCTGATGGTAAGATCGCCAGCTACGCCTGGAGCAAGGTCAGCGGCCCCACACAATTTACCATTGCCAGTCCCACGGCAGCAACATCAGCCTTGACGAACCTGGCAACTGGTACCTATGTATTCCGCTTAAAAGTAACCGACGATAAAGGTGCTACGCATGAAGACGATGTAACGGTGACAGTGATTGAGCCAGGCAACCAGGCGCCAGTAGCCAATGCCGGTACTGATATTGTCATTACGCTGCCAGTGAACAGCGCGGCACTGAATGGTTCAGCTTCCAAAGATCCCGACGGTCAGATCGTTGCATACGGCTGGTCAAGGATTAGTGGCCCCAGTCAGTTTACGATCGCCAACCCCGCCGCAGTGACCACGGCATTGACCAACCTGGTCGCCGGCGTTTATGTGTTCAGGCTGAAAGTAACGGATAATAAAGGCATGACGCATGAAGATGATGTTACGGTGACCGTCAATGCTGCCGGTAATCAACTGCCCGTAGCCAATGCTGGTCCGGATGTAACGATCATGTTGCCGATCAATAATACTACGCTGAACGGTTCAGCCTCCAAGGATCCGGATGGTAGCATTGTTTCTTATGCCTGGACGAAGGTGTCGGGTCCAACCAGTTTCACGATTGTAAGTGCCACCAGTTCGATCACCGCGCTGAGCAACCTGGTACAGGGCGTGTATGTATTCAGGCTCAAGGTGACAGACAGCAAAGGAGCAACCCATGAAGATGACGTGACGGTTACTGTTAATGCTGCGGGTAATCAACCACCCATTGCCAATGCGGGCTCCGATGTGGTGATCAGTTTGCCGGTGAATGCCACTGTGTTGAACGGCGCCGGTTCGCGTGATGCAGACGGTACCATCGTTGCCTATGCCTGGAAAAAAGTGAGCGGACCTGGTGTATTGATCACGAATCCTAATTCGGTCTCTACCGTGGTATCCGACCTGGTAGAAGGAGTATATGTCTTCCGCTTGCAGGTGAAGGACAACAGTGGTGCTACCGCAGAAGATGACGTGACAGTCACGGTGAAAGCGAAGCCTAATGAAGCGGGCACAGCCCTCGCGGTAAAAGTGGCGCCCAACCCATCCAATAATTACTTTACCCTTCAGGTTTCCACGAATACCAATTATCCGATCACCATCGGTTTTTACAATGCACAAGGTGCATTGGTCGATAAGGTGGTGAAGACCGGTACCAATTTTACGTTCACCATTGGTACCAGCTGGGCCAAGGGAACCTATTATTGTGTAGTGGAACAAGGAAGTGTAAGAAGATTGCTAACACTCGTAAAAGTGTAAACCTCCTTGTAATTAGATACAAAAGCTCCGCCATGTGCGGAGCTTTTTTCATATTGTCATTGACTGACGGGCGATCTCCAGCTCTTCATTCGTCGGGATCACCAGTACTTTTACCGGCAGGTTACCGCTTTGGATAGCACGTATGCCAGTCGTAGGCATACCATTCAACACGGGATCGATCTCAATCCCCAGGTGGGAGAGGTTATGACAAACCAACGCCCGCATAGAGCTGTCATGTTCGCCAACCCCTGCCGTAAAGATCACCGCATCCAATCCGTTCAGTACCGCCATATAAGCACCGATATACTTTTTGATGCGATAGGCGTAGATCGTACGGGCAAATTGTGCATCTACATTGCCTTGCTCGGCAGCCTGGTCGATGTCGCGCATATCACTGAGGCCACACAATCCCTGCAGTCCGGACTGTTTGTTCAAGACATTGTCGATATATTCCACGCTGTATCCATGGTGGATCATCAGGTGAAGAATGACTGAAGGATCAATGTCACCGCTGCGCGTACCCATGACCAATCCACTGACTGGGCTAAATCCCATGCTGGTATCCATCGGTTGATCACCCGCAATCGCCGCCGCGCTACAGCCATTGCCCAGATGGAGGCTGATCAGTTTGGCATCCTGTCGTTGCAAAAGAGCACGTGCCTGTTCCGCTACGTATTTGTGACTGATACCATGAAAGCCATAAGCCCTGATCTTGTCCTGCCTGAAATAGGACTTTGGAATGGCGTAGTGAATGGCTTCCGCAGGTAAGGCATGGTGAAAGGCTGTATCGAATACCGCTACCTGCCGCGCTTTGGGAAAGAACGCCGATGCCACTTCAATGCTCCGGTAGCTGATCGGGTTATGCATGGGCGCAAAAGGTATCAATTGTTTGATCTTCTCGAGTACCTCCGGCGTAATAAGCGCCGGACCGGCAAATTGATCGCCACCATGTACTACCCGATGGCTAATCAACTGAATGTCATCAGGGCTTTGCAGCATGCCATGTGGTGGGTGGCTGATCAGCCGTACGATCTCTCGCATCGCGACTGCGTGATCGGCGATAGGTAGGGGTTGGTCGGATTTCGTCTCTTCTCCATGTCTGATGCTGGTGCAATGGATGGAGGAATTTTCATCACCAATCCGCTCCACAATACCTGCGCATACCAATTGTTCGGCAGGCATATCATATAGCCGGAATTTGAGAGAACTGCTACCGGCGTTGATCACTAGTACTTTCATGTATTGGTTTTCCAGATTAATATTTCCAGGTCCAGTCCCGCACCTCGGGCATGTCAACACCATGTTCATTGATGTAGTTACGGTGCTGGATCAGTTTGTCCTGCATGGCCTGTTTCAAATAGCTGGCCTGGCTACCCAGGGCAGGTAGACGGTCGATCACATCCTGCACCAGGTGAAATCGATCCAGGTCATTCAGTACAGTCATGTCGAATGGTGTCGTGATGGTGCCTTCTTCCTTATAACCTCTAACATGGATATTGTCGTGGTTGGTGCTTTTATAGGTAAGCCGGTGTATCAGCCAGGGGTATCCATGAAAGGCGAAGATGACCGGTTTGTCTTTGGTAAACAGGGTGTCGAAATCATTGCTGCTAAGACCATGTGGGTGTTCGGTGGAGGGTTGTAATTTCATCAGGTCAACCACATTGACAACCCGGATCTTCAGGTCAGGAAGGTGCTCGCGTAATATCGACACGGCCGCCAGTGTTTCCAGTGTGGGAACGTCTCCTGCACAGGCCATCACGACATCAGGTTCCTGGCCCGCATCGTTGCTGGCCCAGGTCCAAATACCAATCCCTTTGGTACAATGTACTACCGTTTCTTCCATGGTCAGCCATTGTGGCGAGGGGTGCTTGCCGGCAACCACCACATTCACATAATGCCGGCTTTGGAGGCAATGGTCCATAACAGAGAGCAGGCAATTGGCATCGGGAGGCAGGTAAACCCGGATAACGGATGCTTTCTTGTTGACGACGTGGTCGATGAAACCCGGGTCCTGGTGCGTAAAGCCGTTGTGGTCCTGCCGCCATACGTGTGAAGCCAACAGGATGTTGAGCGAGGGTAGTTTGCGCCGCCAATCCATATGTGCTGTCATCTTCAGCCATTTGGCGTGCTGGTTGAACATGGAATCGATGATATGTACAAAAGCTTCGTAACTGTTCAACAAGCCATGACGTCCGGTGAGCAGGTATCCCTCCAGCCAACCTTCGCATTGGTGTTCACTGAGCATTTCCAGCACGCGTCCATCCTTACGTTGAAATTCGTCGGTCTCGTAGATCTCGCCGAGCCATTGCCGGTTGGTAGCTTCAAACACAGAGTTAAGGCGATTGCTGAGTGTTTCGTCGGGGCCAAATATCCGGAAGTTGCGGTGGGTGGCGTTGAGGTTTATTACATCCCGGATAAAGGTGCCCAATACACGGGTGTCGCCCGGGCCTATGATACCCCGCTTTTTCAATTCTAGTCCGTAGGTCCTGAAGTCGGGCATCCGCAGGTCCTGTAATTTGCCGCCGTGCGCATAGATATTGGCACCCATTCTTTTTTCTCCCGTTGGTGCAAGTGCTGCGATGGCGTGTTGAAGGACTCCACTATCATCGAATAGTTCTTCCGGTCTGTAGCTCTTCAGCCAGGTCTCCAACTGCTGCAGGTGTTCCGGGTTGTTGGCGGGATCATTGAGCGGTACCTGGTGTGCTCGAAAGGTGTTTTCAACGGGTAATCCGTCCACCACCTTGGGACCTGTCCAGCCCTTAGGGGTTTTAAGAATGATCATTGGCCAGCAGGGGCGACTAGCATCATCTTTTCCGGCGGCATCCTGCCTGATGTTTCGTATATCGTCAAATACCCGATCCAATACATCGATCATTTGCTGGTGCATCACCATTGGGTCGTCACCGGCAATGTAATAAGGTTTCCAGCCATATCCTTTGAACAAACTGATCAATTCGTCGTAAGGAATGCGAGCCAATAAAGTAGGATTGGCGATCTTGTATCCGTTGAGGTGCAGGATAGGCAATACAACCCCATCGGTAACCGGGTTGAGAAATTTGTTACTGTGCCAGGCGGTAGCCAGGGGGCCGGTTTCTGCTTCTCCATCGCCTACCACACACGCAACTGTCAATCCGGGATTGTCGAACACGGCGCCAAAGGCATGGCTGAGGGAATAACCCAATTCGCCACCTTCATGCATCGATCCGGGGCATTCGGGCGATACATGGCTGGGTATGCCGCCGGGAAAAGAAAACTGTTTAAACAGTTTTTTCATACCAGGTTCGTCTTGGGTAATCTCTGGATATATCTCTGTATAAGCTCCTTCGAGATAGGTATTGGCCACCATGGCCGGACCACCATGACCTGGACCTGAGATGTACAGCATGTTCAGATCCTGCTGTTTGATCACCCGGTTCAAGTGCGCATAAATAAAATTCTGTCCGGGTGTAGTACCCCAATGGCCCAGCAACATTTGTTTTACATGGGCGATTTGCAGCGGCTCCTTCATCAACGGGTTGTCGCGCAGGTAGATCTGGCCCACCGATAAGTAGTTAGCTGCACGCCAGTAGGCATCGATTTGTTGAATAAGGTCTTGTGGTAACCGGGCAGTAGCCGGGGCTGGTGCTGTTTGTCCCATCCTGGTAGTTATTGATTAATAAAATGATTCATCTGTCAGTGCGGCAAGGCAGATCGGGGGTGGTTGGGGGGTATTATAAATTTACTCAAGTCTTTGCAAAAACGAGGCCGCTGGTCGCCCGGTATTATAAATGAAAAAGCAGGGGACAATAAAAACCTGTATTCAGACAATTGCTTTACCGGCAATGCCGGATGTGCGGTCCATAATGTTCAAAAAACGGTAATATCGGTAAAGAACAGCGTATCGATATATGATAATTTTAGGCGATAAAGCACTATCCCTCTTATGCAGAAAAAGTTATACTTATTGCTGGGCATGCTGGCAGGTACCCACTTGCTTCACGCGCAGCAAACGAACCGCTTTCAACCCAGCCATGCAGAACTGGTACAACGTTATATACGCGCTTCCCGTATAGACAGTGCCACAAAGAATACGGTATTCAAATCGACGGTCGCCGTCAATTGGGTAGCAGGTGGTAAGGCTGGATGGTATTGCAATGTGTTAGCCGACAGCATCCAGGAATACGTCTATATAGATGCGATAAAGACGTCCAAACGTCCTTTGTTTGATCGGGTAAAGCTTGCCCGTGGTTTGCAGCAGGTGGGTGTGGTGGTAGACTCGCTGCGTCCATCGATAACGCAGGTAGAGCTGGAGGCAGGTAAGCCATCGATGCAATTTACTGTACAACGACAACGCTTCGAATGCAACCTCAATACCTATACGTGTACGAAGATAGCCATGGCTACGGCGCCCGTAGCAGGTGGCAACCGGCCCCGTTTCCAAGGTAGGTTCAATAGTGGATTTCCCAATGGTGCTGTTTCTCCCGACAAGCAATGGGAGGCTTTCCTCGAAAAAGGCAACCTGTATGTGAAGCCGGCAGCTGGTGGTGCACCTGTGCAATTGACGACTGATGGCACCTCTGACAAACCTTACGGCAGCATATATTGGAGCCCGGACAGCAAATACCTAGCGGGGTATCACATCAATATTGTGCGGGATTCCTCGGTTTACTATATTCTTACTTCCATGCCCAACACCTTCCGTGGTGTGTTGCGTTCGCAATCGTACAAACAACCCGGCGACCCCTGGACTTTGTATACCCCCTATGTGTTTTATCCATCACAACAGCAAAAGGCGGTTAAGGTCCAGGCAGAGCCGGTCGATTTCCTGAATGCACCTGAACCCCATTGGAGAGGTAATGATAGCCGATACTATTCCTACGAAAAAATGGATCGTGGTCACCAGCGCTTTAGGGTCATCGAAGTAGATGCCAGCAATGCGTCAACGCGTACCTTGCTGGATGAGAAGACCAATACCTTCATCTATAACAGCCGGAACTATACTTCCTATTTGCCAGCTACCAATCAGTTGGTCCGTACCTCTGAGAAAGATGGCTGGAATCATATTTACCTGACGGACCTGGTTACAGGCAAAGAACAGCCGGTAACAACCGGCCAATGGGTGGTGCGTGGTGTAGACAGTATCGACGCTGGCAAGAAGGAAATCTGGTTTCGTGCCAGTGGTGTGCAGGCCGGAGAAGATCCATACAATATTCATTACTACCGGATAGGATTCGATGGCAAAAGCCTGAAATCGCTGACTCCTGCCACTGGTCATCACGTACTGACATTTTCATCGGATAAGACGTTTTATACGGATACGTATTCCCAGGTCAATGTGGCCCCGCGTACGGTATTGTACCGCACGGCCGACAGTAAAGAACTGCTGTTGCTGGAAGAAGCCGATCTGCAGGTATACAAACGGGCAGGAGTTAGTCCGCCGGAAGTATTTGTAGCAAAGGCGAGAGATGGGGTTACCGATATCTGGGGTATCGTCAGCAAGCCTTCCGATCTGGACCCCTCCAAAAAATATCCGGTCCTGGAGAATATTTACGCTGGTCCGCATGATGCGTTTGTGCCCAAGAGCTTCGTGCCTTACAGTGAAATGCAAAGCCTGGCCGAACTGGGTTTCGTGGTGGTCATGATCGATGGCATGGGAACTGCCAACCGATCCAAAGCATTTCATGATGTATGCTGGAAAAACATAGCGGATGCCGGTCTGCCGGATCGTATTCTCTGGATCCAGGCCCTGGCTAAAAAATATCCCTGGGTAGATGCTGAACGGGTAGGTATTTATGGTACTTCCGCCGGTGGGCAGAATTCTACGGGGGCTTTGCTGACGCATCCCGAGTTTTACAAAGCGGCTGTGTCAGCCTGCGGTTGCCATGATAACCGGGTCGATAAGCAATGGTGGAATGAACAATGGATGGGCTATCCGGTCGGAAAACATTATGATGACCAATCCAATGTGACCAATGCTCACAAGCTCCAAGGTAACCTTTTCCTGATAGTAGGAGAGGCAGATACCAATGTGCCTCCGGAATCGACTTACCGGGTGGCTGATGCGCTGATCAAGGCGGGCAAGAACTTCGATTTGTTATCGGTGCCAGGTATGGGCCACAGCGATGGGGGCGTTTATGGCAGGATGCGTAAGCGCGACTTCTTTGTAAAACACCTCATGGGTGTGGAACCTCCAAACCGGAATGCTGGTGAAATACCAGCCTACGAGGAGGTTGGTCGGGAACGTTGGAGCTTCCAATAAGGCAATATTGTTGCATCGCCCCGTCAGTACACTGGCGGGGCGATTTTTTTTGTCCTGTGCGGATTTGCCCCCGCTTTGTGCCTCAAAAGCCGGTAGACGTAGAAATGATGTAGTAAGTGATCTGTAAAATAGGGTGTTGAGTAGGTTGATGTAGTAGCAGTGATGTAGTTGATTTTTTCTGCTACAGCATCCGGCAGGTTATTTTTATAACCTGATAAGTCCTGAACCCGGACTTGACATATATAAAATTTTGCAGGATGAAAAGAGTAATTGCCATATGTTGTTGCTGTGGTTTGTTGAACGCCACCGCACAAGCCCAGCCTTCGCCCCGACCGACTGCTGCCATCAAAACAGAACTTCGGAAAACGTCTAATGGCTTTCAGTTGTACCGCGATGGAGAGATCTATTTTGTAAGAGGTGCTGGAGGAAGCGGTTATCCCGCCCGGATTGCTGCCTATGGTGGTAATTCCATCCGAACCTGGGGGAGTCATGGAGCAGATAAGATTTTGGATACGGCTGCCAAATATGGTTTGACAGTCCTGCTCGGACTTGATGTTGCCCGCGAGCGGCACGGGTTCAACTATGATGATACCGCGGCAGTCCGCAAACAGCTGGACAAACTGCGTCAGGAAGTCATTAAATATAAAGATCACCCGGCCTTGCTGGCCTGGGGCATTGGCAACGAGCTGAATCTGCAGTATAAAAACACCAAGGTCTGGGATGCAGTGAATGAAATCTCCAAGATGATCCATGAACTGGATCCCAACCACCCCACCACCACGGTGTTGGCAGGCGTCAATAAAAACGTCGTAGACCTGCTGAAGACGAAGACAACAGACATCGATCTATTGTCGGTTAATACTTATGGCGGACTGGCAGGGTTACCCCGTACCCTGCGTGAGTCGGGCTGGGAGGGTGCTTATATGGTGACGGAATGGGGACCTACCGGACATTGGGAGGGGTTGGAAACTGAATGGAAATCTCCTATTGAAGAAACCAGCAGCGAGAAGGCGGCCGTGTACAAGAGCCGGTATGAGTATTCTGTGGAGCGGGATCGTGCCAAATGTTTAGGCTCTTATGTCTTTTTGTGGGGACAGAAGCAGGAGCGTACACCCACCTGGTACGGACTGTTTACCGAACAGGGCGAAGAATCGGAAGTGATCGATGTGATGCAGTACCTCTGGTCCGGAAAATGGCCTGCCAACAAAGCGCCGCACCTGTATTCGTTACAACTGGATAATAAAAAATCGACAGATAATATTTATGTGAAGCCGGGAACCAGCTATTCGGCGTTTGCCGTGGCTGCCGATCCCGATAAGGATAAATTGTCGTGGAGGTGGGAGGTGATGCCAGAGCCCACACAGCTGAGCGAAGGGGGCGATTTTGAAGCCAGGCCCAAACCCATACCAGGATTGGCGGCGGCAGCTGGCGATGGAAAGGCGACTTTAAAAACGCCGGTCAAAGAGGGCGCCTACCGCTTATTTGTCTATGTAACAGATGGTAACAACAATGTAGCTACCGCAAATATTCCCTTTTTTGTAAAGCCCTGATCCCTGCCGGATTATGCTTATTTTTAAGTGGGCAGCATTGCCCACTTAAAAATAGCTCCCATGATTGCTTCCTGCCGTTCACCGCGCCTACTACTGCCCTTCTTTTTGACCGCAGGCCTTTTCAGCACCCTGCTGCAGCCAGCCGCGGCGCAATCTCCTTCTTCCGGTAATTTTAGTAAACATACCGTCAGTCCGGTTTTTGTATCCGAGGGCGCTGCCGTCGGTGATGTCAACCGCGATGGCCAGATCGATATTCTGGCAGGGGCCTACTGGTATGAGGCTCCCCGCTGGCAGCGTCACACCATACATGGCGACACGCTTGATCCGGTAAAGGGTTACAGCACTACCTTTCTTAATTTTTGTGCAGATGTCAACAACGATGGCTGGCCCGACCTGATCCGCTTCGACGTGCCGGGCGAGGCTTGTGTGTGGTACGAGAATCCCGGGGGCGCACAGGGTTTGTGGGCTCGTCACGGCATCATGGCCCATGCAGGTATTGAGACCCCTTTATTCACCGATGTCGATCTGGATGGACACCTGGATATTATCTGTAACGATGCAGAGAAAAAAGAAGTGATTTGGCTGAAAGGGCCATCCGTAACCGGTCGCACGGATTGGGAAAGGATTTTGATCAGCAACGATCCCGAGCGCAGCACACATCGGTATACACACGGAATAGGATGGGGTGATGTGAATGGTGATGGCAGAAAAGATGTGATCACCAGGATCGGTTGGTGGGAAGCTCCGGCGAATGTTACCCGCCCGAACTGGACATTTCATGCAGCAGACCTCGGCCCGGATTGTGCGAATATGTTTGTGCAGGATGTGGATGGAGATGGTGATGCAGATGTACTGAGTTCTTCTGCGCATGACTACGGTATCTGGTGGTACGAGCAGCAAAAACAACCTGGCACTGAACCTGCCTGGACAAAGCACGAGATCAGCAGGCTTTTCTCCCAATCGCATGCCATGGCCATGGCAGATATCAATGGTGATGGCCAACAGGATATCATCACCGGTAAAAGGTATTTTGCCCACAACGAAAAAGATCCTGGCGCTTTTGAGCCTGCTGTATTGTATTGGTTCGAGTTTCGTCCAGGGGCTGCGCAACGATGGGTTCCCCATCAGATCGATAACAATTCCGGCATCGGCAACAGTTTTGTCGTACAGGATATCAATAAAGACGGCCTTCCTGATATCATTGTCTCCAACAAAAAAGGCGTTTATTTTTTTGAGCAACTTCGCTAAATAGCTACACGGTTACACAATATTACGCTTATTCGGTACTTGCGCCTATCCGATATAATTATCCAGATGGAAGACGGAGTCCTCCCGTTGCCGTCAAAAAAAGCCACCTCGAAAGTGAGGTGGCTTTTTTTATTAGTGTGCCCAGCATGATCTTAAACTTGGAGGTGGGAGTCCTCTACGGGCCTTGATAGTGGGAACCGTTAGCCAATGGCAAGGGTGTCCACCGCGAGGTGGAATCTGGAGGAAGCCTGCGGCAAAGTCCCGGTCCGACGAACAGAAACTGTATACAAGGCATCAAGAGGTGGACAAGGCTGCTAAGCAAGCTAAAGTCCTAAACTATCCGGACCTGTTTGATGTAAATACAGCGGACACATGGGATGAAAGTGTACGGTCTTACCTGGGGATATCTGCCCAACTGCTGCCGGCGGTAGACGCGTATCCTAAAGGGGCAATGAATATCAGAGATGGTATATCAGGTTTGGCAGAAGTCAGCTCTGGAAGTAGTACCTGTGGCCTAAACAGGGAAGGCCCAG